>CAVPIY010000001.1:0-13746 GCA_963705125.1 uncultured Bacteroidales bacterium
GTTTGCCCCGAAAGGAAGCGGCAGGTTTTCCAATATCGACGGTTTTGTTTTTCAAAATGACAACTGGAATTCATGGCACGTGAGCCGGCCCTTTCACGATGAAGTTGGGGCAAGGGATTGGCTGATCAGGCGGACAAAAAGGATAGGAACCGTAAAATGCGATCCTGACTATGCCATGGTTCCCGGCATTGAAAGCAGCCAATGCACTTCGGAAATCAGTACGGATGTACTTCATCAATGGTACCGTGATTTCATGCTTTCAGTTCAGCAGAAGATCGGAGATACCGTGCTGCTGAATTACAGTCAGACCGGATTTTGTTCCGTTTTTGATTCAATGGGGCTTGAGATTTTTACTTTTTTTTATATTAATTATCCAGAGGTAATGCAGGAGTTTATGGAAGTATCCACGGATATGGAAATCCGCCGGGTGCATGCCGTAGCCGATAAAAATCTGTCACCCGTAATTCTGATTCCTGAAGACTTTTCCCATAAAAGAGGTCCCATATTTGGTCCCGATGTTTTGGAGCTATTTCATTATCCTTATGTAAAAAAGCTTACTGAAGCATGGCATGAACATGGTATAAAGGTATTATACCATTCGGACGGTAATTATAAACCAGCTCTTCCTCAGTTAATGAATTGCGGGGTTGATGGTTTTTATTGCCTTGAAATGAATGCCGGCATGGATGTGGTCGGGCTAAAAAACCAATATTCTGATTTTACCTGGGCCGGAGGTGTGGATGGCGTGGAGCTGATGGAAAGAGGCACACCGGAGGAGGTGACCGCTGAAGTCTGCCGTCACATTATTGAAACGGATGTGTTGAATACAGGCGGGATGATTGTGGCTTCATCCAGTGAGATTAACCCCCCTGTGAAAACTGAGAACTTCATTGCTATGATAAATGCATGTGATATGATAAGAAATCCTGGGTTTAAGAATGAATAACAATAAACTGATTATATTCATTAACCTGATGTTTCTGTTAATAGGGTTGCTCGTGTCGATCATGAGTGCCCTGATCCCGGAGATTATCCAGAGTTTTCAAATAAGCTACGGATTGGCATCCGTATTGCCATTTGCATTTTACATCGCACTTGGCTTGTCATGTGTTCCTGCCGGGGTAGCAGGTGAGAAATTCACGGCGAAGAGTATCCTTGTTTTTGCTTTTTTATTTGCACTGGCTGGTGTTTTGGTGTTTGTCCTGTTTTTAAGTTACAGGGCTTCCATTATTTCATTATTCATCATCGGGAGTTCAATTGCGATAATTCAGGTTACGGCCGTCCCATTATTACGGAGGGCCTGTGGGCCGGAAAACCTGGCTTTCCATTCCACCTTGAATCAGCTGATGTATGGTGCGGGTGCATTTTTGAGCCCGGTAACTTACTCCTGGCTAACACAAAGTCTGCTCAATGACACCGGGGGAAATAATCT
Organism: uncultured Bacteroidales bacterium; assembly: GCA_963705125.1. Classification (GTDB taxonomy): domain Bacteria; phylum Bacteroidota; class Bacteroidia; order Bacteroidales; family UBA10428; genus UBA5072. The sequence goes on from CAVPIY010000001.1 coordinate 1,433, forward strand.
TCTGACCAAAGTATTTTCAAGGCTTTTACCGCAGGGATTCGAGTGGGCTTCAGCCTACTGGTTGTTTGTTGTTTTACTGATTTCACTTGTGGTGATCATGTTATTTATAAAATTTCCTGAAGAGGAAAGAAGCCCGGTTTCTGATCAAACCAGAAACGGGGTATACCTGGAACTGTTTCGAAACAAATATGTCATCTTTTATTTTTTTTCCCTGGTGGCATATGCGAGTTGTGAGCAGGGAATTGCAGCATGGATGTCAAAGTTCTTTCAGGATTATCACGGATTGGATCCCCAATCAGAGGGAGCATCGATTTTGTCATTTTATTGGCTGTTACTCACTGCAGGTTGTTTTGGAGGTATGATACTTTTGAAATTCTTCGACAGCCGGAAGGTTTTGGCAGGTTTGACTATATTCGCCATAGGTAGCTTGACTGTTGCTTTATATGGGGGAACAAATGCTTCGAAAATAGCATTTCCGATGGTTGCCGCGTTTGAATCCGTCATGTGGCCTGTAATACTGTCACTGGCGCTCAATTCTGTTTCCAGACATCATGAAGTACTTTCCGGATTTATGTTCACCGCCTCGGTGGGAGGAGCGCTGGGACCTGTCATTGTTGGCAGCATGGGTGATTTATTTGGATTGGGGATATCGTTAAACTATCTGTTCCTGCCGCTATTGATCATATTGAGTGTGGCCTTCTGGGCAAAACCACTTGTTAAGAACAAAACTTTCTAATAACAGGAAATTGTATATTTGTCTATCAACTTACAAAAATAAGCAATGAAACGAAGCGAAATTAACCGGTTGATCAGGGAATCGATCAGCTTCTTTGAGGAAATGAACTTTAAACTTCCTCCATGGGCATTCTGGAAACCGGCAGACTGGAAAGGGAAATATGATGAATGCAGTGAGATCATCGAAAACATGCTGGGCTGGGATCTGACCGATTTTGGCACTGGTGATTTTATGAAGCAGGGATTAATATTATTCGCCATAAGAAACGGAAATCCGCAAAGGGATAAAAAATCCTATGCGGAAAAAATTATGATTGTCCGTGAAGACCAGGAAACACCCATGCATTTTCACTGGAGCAAAATGGAGGACATCATCAACCGTGGAGGCGGAAATCTGGTTGTAGACCTTTTTAATGCAGATGAAGATGAAGGGTTCTCAGATAAGAATGTAGTGGTTAAAACCGATGGTGTAAAACGTTCAGTTGCCCCTGGTGGCTCTGTAATACTGTGCCCCGGTGAGAGTATATGCCTGGAACAGTTTATGTATCATCGTTTTTACGGAGAGAAAGGAAAGGGAACGGTACTGGTGGGTGAAGTAAGTGCTGTGAATGATGACGCAACGGATAACAGATTTTATGATCCGGTTGGACGGTTTCCTGAAATAGAGGAGGATGAGCAACCATTTCACTTGCTGGTATCGGATTATAAGCGGTTTATTTGAATTTTTACAGTAAGCAATCTCTAAAAAATGTGGTTCATCATAAAGATGCATACCTTAAAGTATATTCTTAAATCTGGAATACTTCGCAAGCGAATTACTTTTTGAGTTTCCTGAATTGAGAAGACCGAACTGCCCTGAAAGGGTATAATCTAAATAACCGTGGGTGAAGCCCACGGAAAAAGGACAGAGCCAAATTTCAGCCCCGAAGTGGGCTGAATAGAAATTTCACATATTCAACCACTTCGTGGCTGAGGTTCTTTCGCTTTGTTTGCCGTGGGTTAACACCCACGGTTATTCAAATTCAGCCCCATTGGGGCAAAGAAGGCTGAAAAAAAATTGATTTTGCTTTTTACTGGAGTTAAAGTACCATAGAACCATTGATAAGCAATGGTAAACTGATTAAATCCAAGTACGGATTATTATGATTAGCCAAAAATATTAGTAATTTAACCCACTATGAAAATATCTTCTTTTACATGGATTGGTCTTATCCTTGCTGTTTCGGTTTCACAGTCAGCCAGGCCACAAAAAGTGGAATTCAAAGACCGGGAGCAGGATAAAAAAACTGAGGTGTATATAGATGGTAAGTTATTTACAGCTTATATATATCCTGATGATATGGAGAAACAGGCGCTTTATCCTATTATAAGCGCATCAGGAAAAATCATTACCCGGGGTTATCCCATGCAGCCCCGTGCTTTTGAACGTGCCGATCATCCGCATCATGTGGGATTATGGCTAAATTTCGGAAATGTAAACGGACTGGATTTCTGGAACAACTCCTTTGCCGTAAAACCGGAAGATAAACCGAAATACGGAGCCATAAAATTTAAAAAAATTGTATCCGAAAACCCAAAGAAGGGTGAATTGGTCACTTCTTCAGCATGGGTTGATGTAAACAACAAAGTTCTGCTGAATGAAGAAACAACCTTTGTTTTCTATGGAAAAGATAATCTCCGGACCATCGAACGGACTACAAAACTTACCGCCGCACAACAGGTTACCTTTTCCGAAAATAAGGAAGGCTTAATAGGACTTCGTATGGATCGGGCATTCGAAGAACCGGCGACAAAACCTGAGAAATTTCTGGATGCCAACGGAATTGAAACCGAGGTTCCGGTCCTCAACAACGATGGCGTTAATGGTGTTTACCGCAATGCTGAAGGGTTCAAAGGTACAGATGTCTGGGGGAAACGTTCTCCCTGGGTGGCTCTAAGGGCCGTAAAAGAAGGTGAAGTGATCACGGTTGTCATTCTTGATAATCCGGAAAATCCAAATTATCCGGCCTGGTCGCATGCACGGGGTTATGGACTGTTTGCCACCAACAACCTCGGTGGCCGTGCCTTTGATAAAAATGCAGAGCCGGTGAAAGTTATTCTCAATCCCGGTGAGCAGATCGTTTTTAAGCATAAAATCATTATTGGCGGCGATTTAACGGATGCCGATATTAACGGAATGGCAAAAAAATTCAAATAATACATGATAAACCTGAAATGATGGAAAACAAGGAAAGCAATTCAAGAAGATCATTCCTGCGAACATCCGCAGCCGGGGTAGCCTTGGCAGCCGTTTCTCCGGCTGCATTGGCTCAAGATCCGGTTAAAGTACCCGTTATAGTTCCGGCCAGTGCCAAAGGTGCTAACGACAGGATCCGCATTGCCGTGCTGGGGATAAATGGCCGGGGAAATTCACATATTGAAGAAATCATGGGTCTTTCTGAAAAAGCCAATGTTGAAGTTGCCGTATTATGTGATCCGGATATGGATATCCTACAGGTCCGCGCCGGCGAATTTGAAACAAAGTATGGCAAAAAAGTGAAGATCGAGCAGGATTTCAGAAAGACATATGAAGATAAGCACATTGATGCCGTTTCGATTGCCACACCGAATCACTGGCATGCCTTGCAGACCATCTGGGCTTGCCAGGCCGGAAAGGATGTATATGTGGAGAAGCCCGCCACGCACAACATTTACGAAGGGAAAAAAATGATCGAGGCTGCTTATAAATACAACCGCATCGTTCAGCATGGTGTTCAGCTGCGCAGTTCAGTGGCAATCAGGGAAGCCATCCAGCATCTGCAAAATGGCCTGATCGGGCGGGTTTATATGGCGCGCGGATTGGTATACCGCTGGCGCCCAGATATTGGCAACAAGGGCATTTCACAAACACCGGCCGGTTTAAATTACGATCTATGGTGCGGCCCCGCCCCAATGCGTCCGTTCTCGAGAAACCTGGTTCATTACAACTGGCACTGGCATTGGAATTATGGAAATGGAGATGTCGGTAACCAGGGAATTCATGAAACAGACCTTTGTATGTGGGGTCTGGGTGTGAATAGTCTACCTGAACGGATTACATCCATGGGGGGTAAATTCCTGTGGGATGATTGCAAGGAAGTCCCGGAAATCCAGACTTCCTTGTATCATTACCCGAAAGAAAGGAAAATCATCCAGTTTGAGGTGCGAAACTGGTGCACCAATCTGGAAGATGGCGCCGGAGTGGGAAATATTTTCTATGGTGATAAGGGTTACCTGGTTGTAAAAGGATACGGATCCTACGAAACCTATCTGGGCGAAAAACGCGAGAAAGGGCCGACTCGAACTGAAAGCGGAGAGCTGACATTGCATTTCCAGAACTGGTTCGATGCCATCCGTGCACGCGACATGAGCATCCAGAACGGACCTGTGCAGACAGGCCATTTGGCATCATCTTTGGCACACCTGGGCAATATATCTTATCGTTTAGGCCGTCAGCTCGAATTCGATCCCGTGGCAGAGCGTTTTATTGGGGAAGGCGAGAGCGAGGCCAATGGCATGATCAGCCGCGATTACCGTGCGCCTTATTTGTTGCCGGAAATTGTATAGATTTTTAGGTTCTTAAAAGTTGAGTTTACTCATAAAAGTCTACAAGCTAATGCGTCATTGCGAGCGTAGCGAAGCAATCTGTTCATTTGCAGGAGATTGCTTCAGTCGCTTCACTCCTTCGCAATGACGGGGGAGCGTCATTGCGAGCCAGTCTGCCGACAGGCAGGCTTGGCGAAGCAATCTGTTCATTTGCAGGAGATTGCCTCGGTCGCTTCGCTCCCTCGCAATGACGGGGGAGCGTCATTGCGAGCCAGTCTGCCGACAGGCAGGCTTGGCGAAGCAATCTGCCAACCAGAAACAGATTGCCTCGGTTGCTTCGCTCTCTCGCAATGACGATTATACCATTCAATAGCTCAAACCGCCTCAATGGTTGAGGGAGGTTTGGTAGCAATATTGTAGGTTACACTCACGACACCGGGCACTTCGCGGATGATTTCCTGTGTCAGCTTTTCAAGAATTTCATAAGAAAGCCTTGTAGGGGTGGCGGTTCGCGCATCCACACTGTCCCAGCACCGTATTTCGATCTGCTGGCCGAAATCGCGCTTGCCATCCCGCATGCCCGTCACCCGGTCTTCATGCAATATGGCCATGTACTGGAAAGCCTGGGTGCTTTTCAGAATACGCTCTACCACAACGGTTGCTTTTCGAACGGTCTCAATCCTTTCACTGCTTGCTTCGCCTATCTCGCGCGCGGAGAGTGCCGGACCGGGAAATGGAATACGATCAAACAGTTCTGCAGGTAATCCAAGGGCTTTGCCGACTTTTCTTACCCCATCCTTCCGCAGTTGAACCAGCGGTTCAAGTATCCGGTAACCAAAAGCTTCCTGGGGATCAATTCCAAGTTGCTCAAAAACATTGTGTTGCCGTTTTTTCGCTGATGAAATCCGGAGTGTTCAACTCCTGGAGGGTAATTTCTTTGATCATGGCTAAAAGTATTAAAATGTTTCAGAAGCTGCCAGGTAGAAGCCAAAGGATTGTTCCCCAAATCCGATATCGACAGCCAGATTGGTACGTGAATGCTTGACTACCATAATCCTTAGGCCCAATGTGTAGTTTACTTATGATTGATTATGGTAAGTAATATTCAACCCTTTAAAAATGAGAATTCGCCAAAATGCCCGGATGTCATTGCGAATGAGAGAAGCGAATGAAGCGACCCGTCATTGCGATGACGCGAAGCGACCGAAGCAATCTGCATTTCGATAACAGATTGCTTCGCTACGCTCGCAATGACTGTGGTATCGTTTCGCTCCTTCGCAATGAGGTCTTGACTTTTCGGAGTGTATACAACAATTAAAGATAACATAAATAAAATATATTACTATCTAATGGGTATAAGATCATTTGCCTGCTGCGGCCTGCAACAACTGATTCCCTGCAGGGTTATCCGGATATTTGTCGATTAGATGCTTTGCATAGATCAGGGCTTTGGCGTTTTGCTTTTGGTCGAGGTAGAAGGTGGCTATGGCATACAGAAAATCAAAATTATCAGGCTCCCTGTTCAATGCCTTAAGAAGATTATCTTCGGCTGCCGCTTTATTGCCCAGGGAATTCTCCAGCAATCCCAGGTTATACAATATTCTTGTTTGCTCCGGCATCAACTCAGCCGCTTTCAGGAAGAACTTCCTGCTTTCGTCATATTTACCCATCTCAGCCAGGAGCAGGGCGAGTGAATTGTTGATCTGCACAATCTCAGGATTCTCCCGGAGTACTTCCCGGAATAGTCTTTCCGCCTCATCGTTCTTTCCCTGCTGTGTATAAACCATGGCCAGGTTTACCTTTGCCATAAAGAAAAGCCCGTCTGTTTTCAGTGCCTCCTGGTAGGATTGAACAGCCAGGTCCAGATTCCCTGAATTGGCATACATGATCCCCAGGTTATACCTCCCACCCGGGAAATCGGAGGTATACAGGTTGATAAGCCTGTATTCATCCAGTGCAGCATTCCTGGCTTTCTTGGCGGGCTCACTCAGCAGGTTCTCCGGTACTTCGGAAAGCCTGATGCCGGCCTCGGAACGAATACCCTTTACAGGATCGTTCAATAGTGGCATCATCAGCTTTTCGTATACTCCTGCATCGGTCGGATGGTAACTCATGATGGCCGTATGTCTCACCAATGAGGCCGGATCACTGAGAGCTTTTTCAACGGCAAGGTTGCTTTCAGGTGTATTGAAGTTTCCCAAAAGTTGGACTGCAGTTGCCCTTACCATCAGCGGAAATAATTCATTCCCGGCATACAGGATGAGCTCCGGTATTGCCTTTTCATCTCCGTTTCGGGCAGCTGCAAAGGTTTCGCCGTAGTGGAGCCGTTTCTTGGTGCCGTACCATTTTTCAATATAGGACTGAGACCATGATGTAGTTTTGTCTTTATGGCAGTCATTGCATGCATTGGGGGCACCTATGCTCAGGGTCAGATCAGGACGGGGTATCCTGAAACTGTGATCACGCCGGTAATCATTCCCCATATAGTATCGGCCAACCATATGACAGTTCACGCACTGTGCTCCTGTCCCCTGTTTGTATTCGGGCTCTCCGCGGTTGATCAGGCGATTTGCCCCGGTCCCTGTGTCCATTTTGTGAAAATGATGCCGCGGGGTATCATAGATATCCGGACGATGACATTTGAGACATAGTTCGTTGTCCTCTTTCAGGGTTTTCACCGAATGAACGTCATGGCAGTCGCTGCACTTAACTGCCTTTTCAAACATTTTGCTCTGGGTGAACGAGCCATACTCATAGTCCTCTTCCAGTATCTGTCCGTCTGCATGATACAGGGGTTGTGTAATCAGTTGCGGGATCATGTGATTCAGCAGATCACTGTTATCATCTTCGTAATCACCCAGAATGGCGCGGCGGGAGTGGCAGCGTGCACAGACATTCAGTAGCTCTTTGTTATCCAATTCCCGGGTTCTTATAAGCAGGCCTGTATTCACATCCATGGGCCTGGATCCTTCAGGCAGATCTGCCCATTTGATATGTTCAGAAGCCGGTCCGTGGCATGCTTCACAACTGACATCGATCTCTGACCAGGTGGTTTTAAAAGTCCGGCTATCCGGGTCGTAGTTCTTCCTCAGGTTGGTTGAATGGCAATCGGCGCACATGCCATTCCAGTTTTGCGCCTGGTTGGTCCAGTATAGCCAATTGTCAGGTTGGATGTTCTGGCGTGGGTAAACTGTGTCTCCCAGATGGAACCATTTTTTTCGGTCGGTATCCCAGGCTATGGGCAGGCATTGCAAACGTCCACCTTCAAATGGAACAAGGTATTGCTGCAAGGGGGTATAACCAAAGGTATAGGTAATCTGGAAATTCTCAAATTTTCCTGTCGGACCCTGGGTGTTTACATAAAACATTCCGTCTTTCCGGAACATGCGGTGGGTAAGCCCCTTATGCACGAATTCGAAATCATCGAAATTTCCCAGAACAGTTTTATCCGTAGCGCTGTCCATCGCCATATCGTGATGCGAACCGAGCCATAAATCATCCTCCTTTTTATGACATTCGATGCAGGTCTGTCTCCCGACAAACTGAGCACCAGTTTTGGCCGATATATCCGATCTTTCAATGGCCGTACGAATCATATATGCCGGAAACGCAACGACGAAAAAAGCAGTTGCGGCAAACCCTGCAAACTTCCAGGATTTCATGGGATCGTTCCCTGCATCAAAGGGCATAGGTCAACTGCTTTTTTTCGAATTTTCTACGTTTTGTTTTCAGGGTGATATCAACCGTTACTTTTCCGGCTTCTATTACTACAGGGAAATAATCAAGCGGACGAGGAGCCGGTGAACTGAGTACATTTCCGACCCTGTCAAACGAAGAAGCATGACAGGGACAAATGAATTGGTTTTTAGTTTCATCCCAAATAACAGAGCACCCCAGGTGGGAACAGGTGAGCGAAAGGGCCAGGAAGCCTCCATCCTTCTCCCGGATGAGGTACAATTTGTTTATCCTGTCGGGGGTGACTGAATTCAAAGGAAAATCCTCAACATTGCCAAGGATTTTGATCGTTGAATTCTTTCGGCCTTTATGAAGTTCCTTCGATGGTTTTAATAAGCTGATCATAAATATCCCGAGCTCTGCAGCAGCGACCCATCCAAGAATCTTCCAGGCTTTTTTCAGGAAGCCTCTTCTGGTGCTATATTCTGTACTATTTTTTTTAAACATAGATTTATTCATCTAACTTGTTCTATTTTGATTAGATACAAAAGATGGTTAAGTAATTCGAAAAATAGTTGCACACATATTCTGAATAGTCTATTATTTGATTTTGTCCCGTTAGGGACTTTATAGTGGTAGAAAAGTCTCATTCAGGGATCAATTTAGTGCCGTCAGGTACGGAATAATCAATACCAACTGGTTTAAAAACAAACCGGTCATCATATTCAATATCAAATTCTTTCAACAGACTAAGGTATTCCTCTAAAAAGGTTCTTTTTGTGTGATGTTCTTTTTGACGATTTATATAACGAATTATATTAAGCAGATCGGCTTTGGAATAAGAAAAAGCACCATATCCTTCTTGCCATGAAAATTTCGTGCGAAGAAATCTCTTTTCATTGATCCATTTTGAAGAACTTCCTTTAATATCCTGCATTAGATCGGATAATGATTGTGTTGGTCTGAATCCAAAAAGTAAATGGATGTGATCCGGCATACCATTAATAGCCAGTAATTTGTGTTTGTTATTTTGTATAATGCCGGTAATGTATTTATATAAATCATCCTTCCAAGCGGTTCGGATAATGGAATCCCTGTCCTGAACTGTAAATACTGCCTGGATATGGATTTGGGTATAGGTATTTGCCATAATGTATGGTTTTATATCATCCCTGACGGGATTTCTACTTGTCATTTATTTTTTTTGCTACCAATATGGTGTCCCTGACGGGACAAAAAAGAAAAAGGCGCTATGTGGATATTATTAGTCATTGATGACACTCACATTTTCTTCAATATCAGATCTGCCAGGGCCACATCAGATTCATGCCTTCTCCCCTGAAAAATATGCCGGTTACAGTCAACACGCTGTAAGAGACAATCAGGAGGATCATTACTGATTGCAGGTATTCCGAACGGTTTAATGCATATTTCCGCTTCAAAAACCGTAGTAAATAATATAGGGTGACGATCAGTATTGCAAAAAGAATGAGACCTGTGATAACTATGGGTGGTAGGAAAGGCAGGAGCAGTTCGGGATCGGGTAAATATTCGCTTGCCAGTAGAAAGAAGACCGTGAAGATAAATCCTGCCAGCGAGGCAATTTTACCGGAAGCTTTTCCTTTATCAGATAAAAACCAGATCCCCTGGTTTGCATCATCCAACTTAATATAGGGAAGGCTGCAAGCTGCAGCTAAGACCGTGAAGGGAAAGACAAAAACTGCAAAGAATGGGTGAAAATGGATCAGCAATTCCTGCAATCCCATGAAGTACCAGGGCGCCTTGGCCGGATTGGGACTGAAGGCAGGATTGGCCCTTTCGCGCAAGGGGGCATCCATAACACTGCTTACAAAAAACAGAAACGCAAGAAGGACCAGTGCCACAACAAATTCACGGTAAACCAGATGCGGTTGAGTATCCACCATCGGACTGTCCTTATCCTTTTCGGCAACAATAACGCCGCCTGCTTTCCGGATACGCCAGAAATGGTATCCCATCAGGATCACCGTCAACACCGGGATAATTCCCGTATGCAGGTTAAAGAAGTTGGTAAGGGTTGCCTGGCCGACTTCCTGGCCACCGAGAAGTGACTCCCTGATAAGGTTCCCAATTAAGGGTATATAGGCCAACAGGCTTGTACTTATTGTAACGGCCCAGAAAGACAGCTGATCCCAGGGCAGGAGGTATCCGGTAAAATTCGATAAGACAACCAGTATCAGCAAAGCAAGTCCGAAAATCCAGGTGCCATGCCTTGGTTTGCGGTAGGCACCCGTAAAAAGTACACGCAACATGTGGAGAAAAACGACCCACAGCAGGGCAATTGCACTCCAGTGGTGCAGGTTACGCAGCATCTTTCCGAAAAGCAGGCCTTCCTGGAGGTTCAGAATGGAATTGTATGCATTTTCGGGTGAGGGTTCGTAATGAAACTTCAGCAGCAGTCCGGTGAATACCTGGATAACCACCAGCAGGGCTGCCATACCCCCGAGCCCAAAGGTCAAGTTAAAACGAAGAGTTGAAGCCTTCACCTTGCGCGGATGAAGATGAAGGATCAGATTATAGGAGGCTTTCCTTTTTATTTCTGTATCAGGATGGTCCATCAAAAATGACAGGTGATTGTATGTTCACAGGAACAAATGTAATAATTTTCAATCAGGACAGTTTATTATGTTATAATAACCATGATTAATGTAAAACCAATTTAAATGGATATGAAAAAGCCAGTTTTGTTTTTTTTGATGCTGTTTGCAGCCCCTGTATTCATCAATGCGCAAGGTATTGGATTGGGTATTAAAGCCGGTGCAAACTTTGCCGACCAGGCTGTTGAAAATATTGATATTAAAACAGCTACCGATTTTCATGTAGGAGCCTATCTCAATCTGAATTTATCTGAGAAATTCGGGATTACGCCTGAAGTTTTATATTCGGCCTATGGCACCCAATGGGAAAATGTCAAGGTAGACTATGATTATATTGCACTGCCGGTGATGTTTCGGTTCAAGCCTATTAAATTGCTCAGTCTTGAAGCCGGACCACAGTTCAGTTTTCTTACAAAAGCGGAAGTTGAAGAAGTTGGTGATGTAAAGGACCAGCTGAAGAATAATGATTTTGGCCTGGCCTTCGGTGCCGGTGTGCAGCTGCCCCTGGGATTCAATGCCGGTGCCAGGTATGTACTCGGTTTTACCGATATATCAGATGTTTCAGAAGAGAGCATAAAGAACCGTACATTTCAGATTTATATAGGCTGGACGATTTTCGGGGGGAAGTAGGGTTGTGTTCACTGTTTTTTCATATTCTGCCTCGCTGAAAACTTCCCGACAAGCAAAGCGACAATGATGGCGATATAAAACTGTCCTGAGACTACTATAAAGGTAGCCAGTGACCGTGTATACGGTTTCAGAGGCAATATATCGCCATATCCAAGGGAAGCAAGCGTTACATAACCAAAATAGAGCGGTATACTTGCATTGGCACCTGCACCTGTACCTGCCTCCTCCGGCTTGACTGCGGTGAATGCAGCCGGGTCCTGCTGAATGATGAAAGCAATGAAAATAGAATAGATAATCCCCATCAGCAGGTATCCGGCAATTGAACTGAGAATCACTCCTGATGTTACTTCTCTTGCCATAGCAATTTCCTTTATTAATGAGGCAACAATAACAACAAAATACAGAATATTTACACCTCTTGAAATACTCAGCACGATTTGAAGGTCAAGCAGGCTTGATATCCACGCAAGTAAAATGGTGACAACAAAAAGTAAGATTGTGTAATTGCTTCTTTTTTCAAGAGAAATAATGGCCGTAATATAAATGATTGTATATACGGCTATAAAAGAGCTTCGCTGCCATTCAGGTGGTAACACAGGGAGTATAAAAGCCGCAAATATTACTGAAATCACCAGGAGTGTATCCCAGAGGACAGATTTGCCGAAAGTGATCCTTTTCATCCTAATCCTGAATTTGGGTTTAAAATTAAATTATATTCATCATAAAATTCCAGCCTGCAGAAAAGATTTATGATCTGGACGGGGGCATTCAGAAATATTCTAATTAATTTGGTATTTTTAAGTAAATATTTTCGAAAGAAACCTTGAGTCAACTCCGAAAAGTCTACAAGGCATAGCGTCATTGCGAGCGTAGCGAAGCAATCTTTTCGTTTACGCAGATTGCTTCAGTCCCCCGATAACTATCGGGGTCCTTCGCAATGACGTTTGGACTTTTCGGAGTAGACTCAACCTTAATTATTAAAAATCTATATCCTGACATTATGAAAATCACGAGTTTTTATTGGGTAGCACTGGTCGGATTGCTCTTTTTTTCCTGCGGAAAGAAAAAGGCAGT
>CAVPIY010000002.1:0-127600 GCA_963705125.1 uncultured Bacteroidales bacterium
TTTTCGTAAAAACGGACGAATCAGAAACCAGGATCTCCTGTATCTGGGGGACAAAACGTTGAAAAGCGTAACTGAAAACTGCAGTAAACAGTTTTTCCTTGGTACGGAAATAATAATGCAGCAGTGACTTATTAATGCCGGCCTCATTTGCAATATGTTGCATGCTTGTTCCATTGAAACCATAGACTATAAAGACCTTCTTGGCAGCTTCAAGAATCTTGCTCTCGGTTGATGTGAGCGCAATTACAGGGATATTGACCATTTAATCAAATCAATTGGTTTAACCAAGTGGTCAAATTTATAAACATTTTTATTATTTCCAAAGAAAATTGTGAAAAATTTTGAAAACACGATTTCTTGGACTGATGTAAATTTGCCGTTTGAATGAAGTCCGGATTTTTGGCCTGTCTCAATTTTTACACCACGGGAATAGGAATAGTTAACAAATTTTAACGAGCCCACAGGAACTTTTCGATCAATATATCGTAGATTTGTCTAATATTTTACAGTATCCATTAATTATATCAGACATGAAAATAACATCCTTTTTTCTTATCTCCTTTGTTTTATTGTTTTGCGCTGTCTCCGGTACAATGTATGCCCAGGACGCAGCCAAACCTGTATCAGGTATTGCCTGGACATCCACTACCCTTGATTTCGGTAAAATAGAACAGGGGAAGCCCGTTTCTGCAGAGTTTGAATTCAACAATCCGTCATTGGTCCCCCTGATCATCAGTTCAGTCAGACCAACCTGTGGCTGTACGATTGCTGATTACCCGAAAGAACCCATTCAACCCGGCAAATCAGGTAAAATTGCTGTAACCTACAATGCAGCTGCCAGCGGATTTTTTCAGAAATCAATCGTTGTAACTACCAATGCTACGGAAGGCAATACATCCCTGATCATTAAGGGGGAGGTTATTCCGAAAAAGCAGTAAACTTTCTTCGGGGAATTTCTCCATTCATCAACGGTTCTGGTAGTACCGCTTCTTTATCCTCACTGGTTATAACGGAATGGCAATTGTACCCTTGAATACAAAGGTAGCGGGTCCCTCAAGCCAGACTTGCGTAAATTCATGATCTCTGCGATAAAAGGAAACCAGCAATTGTCCCCCCAACACCTTTGCGGGCATGGCAAAGAAAGCATGGTTAATATCCTTCAGAATGGCTGTACAGATCACGGATGCCACTACACCTGTGCCACAGGCCAGGGTTTCATTTTCAACACCCCGTTCGTAGGTTCTTACAAAAATATAATCACCCTGATCCTCAACGAAGTTTACGTTGGTGCCCTGATCGAAGAACCTCCCACCGTACCGGATCTTCCGGCCTTCCGTAAAGACATCAAGTTTATCGATTGACGAAAGGAATTTTACATAGTGAGGTGAACCTGTATCCAGGTAAAAGTAATCGCCACCGGTTTCAATTCCGGCAACATCACCCATTTTGAGTTTAATATTGCCATCAGCTTTAAGCTCTGCAATGTGGTCCCCATCGATGGCAACGAACCTTGCCGACTGCCGAATAAGGCCCAGTTGGTTTGCAAAGGCTGCAATACACCTGCCGCCGTTGCCGCACATGCTGCCCGCCTTTCCATCGGAATTGAAATAAACCATACTGAAATCGTATCCCGGTATTGAACGAAGCAGCATCAGACCATCGGCACCAATGCCAAATTTGCGGTCGCACAGAAATTTAACCAGGCCGGGCTTATCATCCGGAAAAAGACAGTTACGGTCATCCAAAAGGATAAAATCATTTCCTGCGCCCTCATATTTATAGAAAACTATTTCCACGCAGACTTACGTTAAATTATGTTAAACCAGCATAATAAGAAAACAATTGTCCTAATTTTGAGGTTAATATTTTAATTGAAATTTACTCTTCAATTAACGTATTGTGAATAATTGAATAAAGATAAAGCTAAATTTATTACAACGATGAAAAAAGTACAGATATTAGGATTAGTTGTCGCCTCTATAATAGGCGGTTTGGTTGCGGTATTAGTTTATTCAGCTATACTCGACAAAAAAGAAAGAAGTATTATTACACAATTAAAGGAACCGGTAAGTGTGGTTGGTCTGAAAGCCGGACTTGACACTTCCACTGATTTTACTTTTGCTGCTGAAAAGACCATTGATTGTGTTGTCAATGTTAAGACCCAGTCCAGCGTTTCATACCGAAACCCAATTTACGATTTCTTTTACGGTGACCGTTACCAGGGTGAAGAAGAACCCGTTCTCGGAATCGGATCGGGAGTGATCATCACAGCTGACGGTTATATTGTGACCAACAACCACGTGATCGAAAATTCAGAAAAGGTATCCGTTACCCTGAATGACAAAAGGGAATTCCAGGCCCGGGTTGTAGGCACTGATCATTCTACCGATCTGGCCTTGCTTAAAGTGGATGGAGAGAACCTGCCTTATATATCCTTTGGTAATTCCGATGCTATAAGGGTCGGGGAATGGGTGTTGGCAGTTGGAAATCCCTTCAACATATCATCCACAGTTACAGCGGGTATTGTCAGTGCAAAAGGCAGGAGTATGCAGATCATTGAAGATAACTACCGCATAGAATCCTTTATCCAGACTGATGCATCTGTTAACCGGGGGAACAGTGGAGGTGCTCTGGTAAACCTGAAGGGAGAAATGGTGGGCATTAACACCGCCATCATCTCGCCGTCAGGGGGGAACGTCGGTATTTCTTTTGCCATTCCCTCCAGCATTGTTCAGAAAGTTGTCAGGGACCTGATTGAATACGGGGCTGTACAGCGTGCCATCATGGGCGTAAGCATAACAGATATTACTGCCGAACTGGCCAAGGAAAAAGGACTTGATGCACTCACAGGTGTATATGTTGCAGATATCAATGAAAACAGTGCAGCTAAGGAAGCCGGAATTGAGAAGGGTGATGTTATTACTAAAATTAACGATTCCCAGGTGAACAGTCCTTCTGAATTGCAGGAGATGGTTGGAAGATACCGGCCTGGCGACAAGATCACCGTAACCGTAAAAAGAAAAGACAAAGTGAAACAAATCGAGGTGACTTTACGTAACCTACAGGGCGACACGGGCGTCGTTAAGGCAGGAACATACGAAACCATACTTGGCGCAAAAGTTGTTAATCTGGATGAACAGGAAAAAGGAAAGCTTGGCATTAAATACGGAGTAAAAGTCACGGAACTTCAGGAGGGCAAACTGAAGGCCGAGGGAGTAAAACCTGGATTTGTCATTACCCAGATTAACAATAAGCCGGTCACTTCGGTTGAAGAACTTGACAAAATCACTAAATCCATTAAAGGTGGCATATACATAGAAGGTGTATATCAAAATGGTGTTGTAGCATATTATGCATTTGGACTGTGATAGCAAGATATTGAATATCAAAATTTAAGGCTTGCGATACGCAAGCCTTTTTTTTTGGCGTTTTTTACAACTGTAATTTATATTGAATATAAAATTAAATTAGCATAAATTCGCACAAATTTTTCTGGGAAGATGAGACAATTAAAAATCACGAAATCAATTACCAACAGAGAGAGTGCTTCACTTGACAAATACCTGCAGGAGATTGGTAAGGAAGAGCTGATTACTGTTGAAGAGGAGGTTGAATTGGCACAGCGTATTAAGAAAGGTGACAAAACAGCCCTTGAAAAACTGACAAGGGCAAATCTTAGATTTGTGGTTTCTGTTGCAAAACAATATCAAAACCAGGGACTTAGTCTTCCTGATCTGATCAATGAAGGTAATCTTGGCTTAATAAAAGCTGCAGAAAAATTTGACGAAACAAGAGGTTTTAAATTTATTTCATATGCCGTCTGGTGGATCAGACAATCAATCTTACAGGCTTTGGCTGAACAATCCAGGATCGTTCGTTTGCCCCTGAACCAGGTCGGCTCCCTGAACAAGATCAACAAGGCATTTTCCAAGTTTGAACAGCAATTCGAACGCACTCCGACGCCAGAAGAACTGGCCGACTCACTTGAGCTGCCCAAAGAAAAAGTATCTGATACATTAAAGGTATCAGGCCGGCATGTTTCCGTTGATGCACCCTTTGCAGAAGGTGAGGACAACAGCCTCCTGGATATCCTGATCAATCATGATTCCCCGAAAGCGGACAAGAAACTGATCAGTGAATCCTTAATGAAGGAAATTGACCGGGCACTTGCCACCCTGACTGAAAGAGAAAGGGATATCATAAAATTCTTCTTCGGTATTGGTGTTCAGGAAATGACTCTGGAGGAAATCGGGGAGAAATTTGATCTCACCCGGGAGCGGGTCAGACAGATCAAAGAAAAGGCGATCCGACGGCTGAGGCATACTTCCAGGAGCAAACTGCTGAAGGGGTATTTAGGATAATAAGTTATAATTGAAGCAATAGGTCAGTTCGTCATTGCGAGCATAGCGAAGCAATCTGCTTCATATCAGGAGATTGCTTCAGTCCCCCGATAACTATCGGGGTCCTTCGCAATGACGTTCTATCTTTTTTCACCCGGTGGTCTTCATGGTCAGCTGAATCCTTTTCCTCGACACATCGACATCCAGTACTTTTACATGAACATGCTGGTGGAGTTTCACTACATCCGCAGGATTGGTAATGAATTTATCTGCCATTTGCGAAATATGCACCAGTCCGTCCTGTTTTACCCCTATATCAACAAATGCCCCGAAATTGGTGATATTGGTAACAATACCCGGCAGAAGCATGCCTGGCCTGACATCCTCAATCGAATGAACATCCGGAGCAAATTCAAATACCTTGATGTTGGAACGAGGGTCACGCCCGGGTTTGGAAAGTTCCTGCATGATATCGGTAAGTGTTGGAATACCAACCTTCTCATCCGTATACATCTTGATATCCACTCTTTTTCTGAGGTCTTCATCCCGGAGCAGATCAGCCACTGAGATATGGAGACCGGCTGCCATTTTTTCAACAATATGATAACTCTCCGGATGCACGGCGCTGTTATCCAGCGGATTAACCCCATCCCGTATTCTCAGGAAACCGGCAGATTGTTCAAAGGCTTTTGGACCCATTCTCTTGACTTTCCTCAAATCTTCACGCGAACTGAACATGCCGTTTTCACGGCGGTAGTCCACAATATTCCGGGCCAGTTGCTGCCCGAGCCCGGACACGTAATTCAGCAAATGCATGCTGGCCGTATTGAGATCAACACCAACAGCATTTACACAACTCTCCACCACCTGGTCAAGTGATCCCTGCAACATGGTCTGATCCACATCGTGCTGATATTGTCCGACGCCTATTGATTTCGGATCAATTTTTACCAGTTCAGCCAGGGGATCCATCAACCGCCGACCGATGGAGACAGCTCCCCTGACCGTGACATCATAGCTGGGAAATTCATCCCGGGCTATCCTTGAGGCGGAATATACTGAGGCGCCTGCCTCGCTAACAACAAAGACCTTTACTTCACGATTAAAACGGATATGCCGGATGAGCTCTTCAGTTTCCCGGCTGGCTGTCCCGTTTCCGATAGCAATAGCCTCAATTTTATGGGAATTGACCAGTGTGTTAATTTTTTTGGAGGCCAGGGCAGATTGCTGCTGGGGTGGGTGGGGGTAAATGGTTTCGTTGTGGAGCAGATTTCCCTGAGCATCCAGGCATACTAATTTACATCCGGTCCGAAAGCCCGGATCAATGGCCAATACCCTCTTTTGGCCAAGCGGGGGTGACATCAGCAATTGCTTCAGGTTTTCGGCAAAAACCCGGATTGCCTGTTCATCGGCTTTTTCCTTTGATTGAGCAGCAAACTCTGTCTCAATGGCTGGTCCGAGCAATCTTTTATAGGAATCCTTTATTGCCATTGAGACCTGATTTGCACAATCCCCTGAATTGGTAAGGAACTTTCTTTCGAGGATACGTATGGCTTTTTCCCTTTCAGGTTCGATGGTGATACGGAGAAATCCTTCCGCATTTCCCCGGAACATAGCCAGGATCCGATGAGAAGGGCAGCGGTTCAGGGGCTCTGAAAAATCATAATAATCCTTGTACTTTATGCCTTCTTCATCCTTTCCCTTGACAACAACGGAATAAATACGGGCTTCCTGTGTGAACAATTGTCTGATCATTTTACGTGCCTGCTGATCCTCATTGATCCATTCAGCTGCAATATCCCTTGCTCCCTGTAAGGCATCTTCAATATTTTCAACCTGATCGCTTAGGTATTTTTCTGCCTGCTGGGAAATATCCCTGACAACCTGTTTCATCATAAGAGCTGCCAGGGGTTCAAGTCCCTTCTCACGTGCACCAGAAGCACGGGTCTTTTTTTTGGGTTTGAACGGAAGATAAAGATCCTCCAGTTCAGTCATGGAAACAGCTGCATTTAGTCTTGTCAGTAATTCATTGGTCATGAATCCCTGTTCTTCTATTGATTTGGTGATCTTACCCCGCCGTTCATCCAGTTCCGTATAACGGGTATGTTGTTCCCTGATGGTGGCCAATTGCAATTCATCCAGACTTCCTGTCATCTCTTTCCGATACCGGCTGATAAAAGGGATCGTGGCATCCTGTTCAAATAATTTCAGCGTATTTTCCACCTGCCAGGGCAATATGCCCAAGTTTCCGGCAATAAGCTTGACATAGTTATTTTCCATGCTGAAAAGTAAGATATTGGGTCATAAAAGTAGGTAAATGTTGTTACATTCGCTTTTGAAAAGAGAGAAATTAAGGGTATTGCTGTAGGATGTTGATCACTGTTTTAACATGGAAGGATACCGTATATACAGACAGGAAGCCTTTGCTGATACTTACCGGAGAGTGATCGGGGAGCTGATCCGGAATGCTGTGAATATTTGTCAGGGATCAGTTGAAGAACCGGATATGGCAGCTCATGAAATCCGTAAAAGTACCAAACGAATAAGGGCTGTTTTTCGATTGTTCAGGCAGGCAACAGGCGAATCAACGTGCCAGCGCAGTGTGGAACATTTCAGCACAATAAGCGGATTGCTGGCGGAACTCCGGTTGAGTAAAGTGCATGTCGATACATTGTATGCCATGTCAAAGGATAAAAGGCTTACCCTTGATCCTCTGTTAATTGAAAAACTTATCCGGAAATACCGGCAACGTCACAAACGACTTCTATCGGTGACCCTTGAAAGAAAACAGGTGTTTCAGCAGGTCGGCAACCTGCTGACCTCCGAATTGAACCATTTGGAAACAATTCCTGTTTCTTCCTGTGAGTTCGGTTTGCTGGCAGACAACATAAGAAAAACATACAGGAAGGGAAGGGCAGACCTGGGCATTATGCTGAACCTGTATTCACCGGAAAACCTGCATAACCTGAGAAAATCGGTGAAATGCCTGTGGAATCAAATGATCCTGATACGACCTGTTTGGCCCTCGGCAATGGGGATGATGATTAATAATCTTGATTTGCTTGCGGAAAGACTTGGAAATGAACATGATCTGGATGAGCTGGATCTATTTCTCAGCCGGGATCTGCAAAATAAGAAGGTTCCGGTACCGTTTCATTTGACGGAATATATCATACAAAAACGAAAGCATTTGCTGAAAAACATCATACCCATGGCCATTCGGTTATTTTCTGAAAGTCCAGGGGCCTTCGCCGGCAGGCTGAATACCTATTACAGGGTGTGGAAGGGAATATAAAAAAGCAGGGAAATTATTGAGGCCTGCTCATGCCGTTCCAGAACCAGTTTTGGTGCTGATCATTTTTTATTCACTGAACCAGCACTGGATGTGTGTATTTCCCTTACATTGGGGTCTCCCTTGTAGTTGATGCTACCTGCACTACTTGACCGGAAGCTGGCTTCTTCAGAAACGAATACACTGGCATTTCCGGCACTTGAAACGGAAACATCCGCCTTTTTTGCTTCCAGTTCATACGCATTCAGGTCACCGGCACTGCTGAGTTCAGCTTTCAGTACATTGGTTTTTCCTTTCAGATCGGCATTTCCGGCGCTTGAAATGGATATATTAATTTCAGTTGCATCAGCTTCAAAACGAAGGTCACCGGCACTGCTCAACGAAATATCCAGTTTATCGGTTTTAAAAGGTGTAACACCCTCAACATCACCGGCACTGGATATATCAATCCTGTCCAGGATTTTGGTGGTAATGTATACCTTCTTTGTTTTTGCCAGCCGGATGTTTTTATCTGTGTATACATTCAGTACCGATCCGTCGACTTCGGTCCTGATCCATTCCTGCAGGTTTTCATCCGCCTCAACTTCAAGACTGACCGGTTCACCCTGGGTGAGGAACATATCAATCCCGCTGCCGACCCTGATCCCCGTAAATTCCCCCACATCCCGCTTTTGTTTTACAACCTTTCCGTTTCCGGTAATGCTGTCCTGGAGGTTAACAACACATCCCGACAGGAGAACACAGATCAGGATGTTAATGGATCTTAAGGTTTTCATGGCTAAAAGTTTTCTTGGTTAAATTGTAAAGACGTTGGGATTGATCAGATGCTGCATGAAAAAATGACTATCCCGGGTAATTTAAATTGATTTTATCAGAAATTCAGTGAAATTATTAAAAAAACAGGTAAAACGGGTATTTTCAGGTAATGAATATTCCTTGCAGACCTGATCGGCCAGGTTAAAGGAAGATTCGATTTTTTTTCTTAATATTAACCGGTTTATTTCAAACAGTATCTGTAATGGGTATCTGGCTGTCAATCATTAGCAAATGCATATAATATGAAGGTATTTGAAACCAGGCAGATTCGTGAAATTGATGATTATACCATCCGGAATGAACCAGTGTCTTCGGTTGATCTGATGGAAAGAGCAGCGGCGGGATGTGTCAATTGGCTTCTTTCACGGATTTTACCCGGTGAATCCATAATAGTATTCGCTGGTCCAGGTAACAATGGAGGTGATGGCTGGGCGATAGCCCGGTTGCTGGCTGATAAGGGATATGCGCATATCTGCCTTTATCTGCTTCAAATCAGCAGGATTATTTCACCCGATTCTGTTGTTAACCGACAAAGACTGGAGGCGCAAAATAAAGTTTCTATATCCGAGATTAGCCAGGAATCTGATTTTCCTGAGATCAGGAAGCAGGAAGTTATTATTGATGCTTTGTTTGGATCGGGTTTGTCAAGGCCACTCGAAGGACTTTCTGCATCCCTGGTAAAACACATCAATACTTCCGGTAACCGGATTATTTCTATTGATATACCCAGCGGTTTACAGGGAGAATACAATATTCATTCTGCTGAAGTGTCGATTATAAAGGCTTCACACACACTCAGTTTTGAATTTCCCAAAAGATCTTTCTTCTACGCTGAAAATGCAATACATACAGGTGACTGGCATATAATTCCCATTGGACTTCATCCGCTCATCATACAGGAGAAACAAACTCTTTTTCATTATTTGACCTTTGGTGATATCCAGCTTAAATACCGGAAGCGCGCCCGGTTCTCACATAAAGGATCCTTCGGGCATGCATGCCTGATTGCCGGTTCTTTAGGAATGATGGGAGCTGCCATCCTGGCTGCCCGGGCATGTATGAAAGCCGGTGTTGGTTTGCTGACAACCCATGTGCCGCGGGCTGGTTATCCCATTATTCAGGGGGCAGTACCTGAATCCATTTTTGATATTGACCCCTCAGACCAGTTGTTTACCATTATGCCGGATAGGAAAGACTTTTCTGCAATTGCTGTCGGACCAGGCATTGGCATGGCACCTGCAACGGTGAAAGCGGTTGAAAGATTGCTTCAGTCTTCGTCCACTCCGGTAGTTTTAGACGCGGATGCACTGAATATTCTTGCTGCCTGCCCGGATTTACTCAGCTTGTTGCCTCCAGGCTCCATTTTAACACCACATCCCGGAGAATTTGACCGACTGGCCGGAAGTTCGGATTCCGGTTTCAACAGGAATGAGCGCCAGATGGAATTTGCCACCCGATATAAAGTTATTGTGTTATTGAAAGGTGCCTGCTCATCCATTGCTATGCCCGACGGTACATGCTTCTTCAATAGCACCGGTAATCCCGGAATGGCTACGGCCGGAAGCGGCGATGTACTAACCGGCATACTCTTGTCGTTAATGGCACAGGGGTATAATCCCGCTGAAGCTGCGTTGCTGGGTACCTATGTTCACGGACTTGCCGGTGATCTGGCAGCAATTGAAACAGGTCAGCAGGCTTTGATAGCATCAGATATAATTGACAATCTCGGTAAAGCATTCTTAAAAATCGAAAATCATGAGACGTATGCATAATTTTAAAATGATATCGCTGGTTCTGTTGGTCACGTTCTTTTCATGTTCTCCAACCGGACAAATCTCGGTCAGCAATGTTAACGATTCGGGCTTCAGACAATCAGGATCCCTGTTGTATTCACTGCCACAGACTGTTATCGATGTTTCTGTTCAGGCTGAAGTAATTGAAGTCATTCCGGGCCCTTACCGCCAATACGCGGATAAATACCTGGGAATAAAAGATATACCGGCCAAAACCGAGTATTACTGGACCATCACTTCGGTGCAAGTCGGATACCATACCGAGATTGATCCGGATTATGTGTATGCAGTTTCGGGTTCATACCAGCCTGACGTATTTCCTGATTTCTCAAAACTGACAGCGGATAGTATGATTCTTGATCTCAGCAAAGTGCCCAACAATTATATCTTTTACAATAGCCTGCCTGTAAAATCCCAGGATCCTTATTTTACCGATTTATCAGTAAAAAGAAACTTCGAAGCCGAAAAAGATATTGAGGTCAGCCTGGTAATGCCTGATTCAAATTATCTTACCAGGCCATCCGGCAAGAACAGGCTCAAAGAAAAAACCCTGGAGCAGAAAGCTGAGGAAGCCGCAAATTTTATAATCAAGTTAAAAAAACGCAGGTTCAAAATGGTATCAGGCCAGCCTGATGCCATGCCAAATGGAGAAGCCATGGCTCACGCTATTGCTGAATTATCCAGGCTGGAGGAAAACTACCTTTCCTTGTTTATAGGCAAGCGATCATCCTTTTATCATCTGCGGACCTACCATTTTACGCCCGTTTCGGGTAAAAAAAATGACAGGATCGTTTTATTCAGGTTCCTGGAAAGTGAGGGATTTCTTGACGCACGCGAAACACGTGGTAAGCCCGTTATGTTGGATTTGGCAAATAACAATATAATTAAAGGACTGGAACAAACCGAGTCAACCTTTAATACTACCCCAAATACCTTGTTGTATCGGATTCCGGACCAGGTCAGCATAAAATTGATCTGGGGCGAATCGGTACTTTCTGATGGGCTTTTTCCGGTCTTCCAGTCTGGTGCCCTGGTCAGGATGAAACTCCTGCCCATGAACCAAAGAAAATAAATTCTGATAATACCTTGTTTTTGTTGTTTTATCGATTTATTAAGACAATATTCAGGTGGTTTGAGATGAAAAGATATCCGGCAAATATCAACATATATTTATTTTAGTATATTTGCCGACTACTTTTTTAGCCATATATATTTAGGATAAAATCATGAGTCCACTCCGAAAAGCCCAAACGTCATTGCGAAGAAGCAAAGCGACTGAAGCAATCTACTGCAGATGAACAGATTGCTTCGATACGCTCGCAATGACGCAATGCATAGTAGACTTTTCGGAGTGGACTCAATCATATCAATTTAATTATCAGGCATGAGCAGTGAATCTCTGGTTTTATTTTTCATCATAGGCATCATTCTGGTTGGCGGGGCTGTTGTTTTTTCCATTTTTCTATCACCCTCTTCAGTGAATTCCGCAAAATCTGAACCTTACGAGTGCGGAATACCGGCGAAAAGTCCGGCATGGATTCAGTTTAATGTGGGTTACTACCTTTTTGCCATCATATATCTTGTTTTTGATGTTGAAACTGTTTTTATTTTTCCCTGGGGAGTTGTTATGCATGAGATCGGATTCAGGGCTTTTGTTGAAATTCTGATATTTTTCTTCATTTTGGGTCTTGGGCTGTTGTATGCATGGCGTAAAAATGCATTGCGATGGGTATAAAGATCAAATCAATGAAATATGAGGATTTCAAGGATAACGAAACCCTCGAACTGTTAAATAAACCAGGCAGTAATTTGCTGCTCAGCACAATTGATAATATCATCAACTGGGGAAGGTCGAACTCCATCTGGCCATTGACATTTGCCACGAGCTGCTGTGGAATAGAAATGATGGCGGCAGGTGCTCCCAGACATGACTTTGCACGTTTTGGCGTGGAAGTTTACCGGGCCTCTCCCCGTCAGGCAGATGTCATTGTTGTTGCAGGAACAATTGTACACAAAATGGTTCCGGTTTTGAAGCGTTTATATGATCAGATGCCAGATCCAAAATACGTTATTGCAATGGGAGCCTGTGCCATCAGCGGAGGCCCATTTTACTATAATTCCTATTCCGTGGTACGGGGCGTTGATCAGGTTATACCGGTGGATGTGTACATACCAGGGTGTCCACCTAGACCAGAAGCTCTGCTTTACGGGATAATGCAACTTCAGCGAAAGATAAAGGGTGAACATTCCATGTCCCGTAAAAATGTTATCCCTGTGAAGCCTGATGAAGATAAAAACACGGTTCGCTGATGGATAATACCTTACTTAAGAGCCGTTTGGAAGAATTGTTGGCAGATGCCGGGTTTCCAACCAATCCCCAGTATCTGGAAATAGTTGTTTCGTGCGAGAAGTATCATGACTTTTGCATATTGCTGAAAACCTCCCATGACCTTCTGTTTGATTACCTGATCAGTTTGACAGCTGTTGACTGGAACGACCATTTTATGATCGTCTGCCATATTACCTCCACCCGCTATCGGCATACACTCATTGTAAAAACCAGGCTGGAAGACAGGGAGGAGCCGCTTGTTGAAACCGTTTCGGATATCTGGAAGACCGCTGAATATCACGAACGTGAAGTATTTGACCTGTTTGGTATCCGGTTCAGGCATCATCCCGATCTGAGAAGGCTATTCCTTGAAGATGAATATGGTTATCCTTTGCGCAAAGATTTTGCAGATGAGTCCAGAATGATTGTAAAATAAGACAATGCAGGAAGAAGTAATTAAAAATATCATATTGGGTGAAGATGAGGACTACATGATCAACATGGGGCCTCAGCATCCATCCACACACGGCGTATTGCGTTTTGAGGTTTCCTTGCAGGGAGAGACCATTAATAAAGTGGTACCACATTGCGGGTATATTCACCGGGGAATTGAAAAGATGTGTGAAAGAGACACATATCCTCAGATAATACACCTTACCGACAGGATGGATTATCTTTCGGCGCACATAAACAATGAGGCAGTTTGTCTTTGTGTGGAAAAGGCGCTGGGGGTGGAAATCCCGGAACGGGTTACCTGTATACGCACCATATTGGATGAGTTGAACCGCATTGCTTCTCACCAGCTTTGGTGGTGTGCCATGGGTATGGATATGGGTGCATTGACCACCTTCTTTTATGGTTTGCGCGACCGCGAGAAGATTCTCGACATTTTTGAGGAATCTTTCGGGTCAAGGCTAATACACAGCTTTAATACACCCGGCGGACTGATGCATGATATACATCCCGGATTCCAGAAACGGATCAAGGAATTCATTACCTATTTCCGTAAGAAGCTACCAGAGTATGATCAATTACTCACAGGTAATGTTATTTTCAGGGAACGGTCAGTCGGAATTGGTATCCTTTCCCGGGAGGATGCAATCCAGTATGGCGTTACCGGTCCTGCCGGACGTGCTTCCGGATTTTCATGCGATATACGGAAGATTGAACCCTACGGAGTTTATGACAAGGTTGAATTTAATGAGATACTCCGCACAGAAGGCGATACCATGGCCCGTTATAAGGTCAGGATTGCTGAAATGTACGAGTCGATGCATATTCTGGAGCAATTGGTTGATAATATCCCGGAAGGTGATTATACTGCAAAAATGAAAGCCGTAATCAGACTACCTGCCGGAGAGTTCTTCCAGCGGGTTGAAACAGCCCGCGGTGAACTGGGTGTTTACATTGTCAGTGATGGTAACAAGACACCTTACCGGATCAAGTTCAGGACTCCGAATTTTTCAAATTTGTTTGTAATCAGCAAACTGGCAGTCGGTTTTAAAATTGCCGATCTCGTGGCCATCAGCGGATCACTTGACCTGGTTATCCCGGATATTGACAGATAAAAACCATATATGGCTTTTAATATATACGATTTTACGGAACTGACGCGGAACATTGACAGCGGATTACGGAATGCTATGTCGCCAGGTTGGGCCCAGTTCACTGAATATCTGATCATTGGACTAATATTTCTGCTCTTCTATGCTGTGCTGGGGCTATACCTTGTTTATGCCGAAAGAAGAATATGCGCCTTTATTCAGAACCGTCTGGGACCGAACCGAGTAGGTCCCGCAGGTTTATTTCAGACCATTGCCGATCTGATTAAATTGCTTATGAAGGAGCTGATTCCGATCAGGAATGCAGACAAGCTTCTTTTCAATATTGCCCCTTTCATTGTTATTATTGCATCCTTTATGGCCATTGCAGCCATTCCGTTTGCCAAGGGACTGCATGCTATTGATTTTGACATTGGAATCTTTTATGTGATCGCTGTTTCATCCCTGGGTGTTGTCGGGATTCTGCTTGCAGGCTGGTCGAGTAACAGCAAGTATTCCCTCATTGGTGCCATGCGCAGTGGTGCACAGATTATCAGTTATGAGTTATCGGTAGGCCTGTCCCTGTTGACCATTGTGGTCTATTCCGGAACAATGCAATTATCGGGAATTATTGAAAGTCAAGCCAATGGCTGGTGGATATTCAAGGGACACATACCGGCAGTTGTTGCTTTTCTGGTTTTTCTGATTGCCAGCACAGCTGAGACGAACCGGGGTCCATTCGACCTGGCTGAGGCAGAATCCGAGCTTACCGCCGGATTTCATACGGAATATTCCGGTATACGTTTTGCCTTTTTTTTCCTTGCTGAATACATGAATATGTTTATTGTGGCTTCCATTGCCACTACTGTGTTCCTGGGCGGCTGGATGCCGCTTCATTTCGGATCGGATAATATATTTAATCATCTGATGGATTATATACCGCCCCTTGTCTGGTACTTCATGAAAACTGCTTTTGTGATCTTTGTCATGATGTGGTTCAAATGGACTTTCCCGCGGTTGCGCATCGATCAGTTGCTTACCCTCGAATGGAAATATCTGTTGCCCATCAACCTGGTCAATATTGTTTTAGTTGCTCTCATTAGCCTGATGGGATGGCATTTCTAATACATGATATCCGTGATTAACTATATTAAAGATATTCTGGCTGGCATTCGAACCCTTTGGGCAGGCATGCAGATTACCGGGAAATATTTTATCAGTCCCGGTGAGATTATTACCCAAAAGTACCCCGAGAACAGGGAGGAACTGACGATGTTCGATCGTTTTAAGGGTGAGGTGATCATGCCGCATGATGAAAATAACCAGCATCGATGCACAGGCTGCGGGATCTGTCAGATGAACTGTCCGAACGGATCGATTGAGATTATAACCCGGAAGGAAATGACAGCCGAGGGGAAAGAGGTCAGGGTTATCGATAAGCATATTTATCAGCTGGGCATGTGTACCTTTTGCGGCTTGTGCGTGAAAACCTGCCCTTCTGATGCACTGGCGTTCGGACAGGAATTTGAAAATGCTGTATTCGACCGTACAAAACTTATCAAAATTTTGAATAACCCGGGCTCGTCCATAAAAAAAGATGTAAAATAATGGAAAACAATGTGTTCATGTTTTACCTGTTTTCTTCCACCATCCTGGTCTTTTCAGTGTTGGCAGTTACCAGCAGGAGGATTTTAAGGGCGGCGGTTTTCCTTTTATTTGCGCTGGTGGCTACTTCGGGTTTCTATTTTATGATGAAATATCAGTTCCTGGCCGGTGTTCAGCTTTCTCTTTATGCCGGTGGTATTGTCGTTCTTATCATTTTCTCTATCCTGCTTACCCATCATATCAGCCATAAGTTTGAACGTCCGCCGTTGATGACACTCTCGATAGGTCTTCTGGTGGCCGTAACAGGTGCGGCACTATCCATTTTCACCCTGTTGAAATACCCCTTCATGTCTTCAGAAGACTTGCCATTGGATGTGAATATGCAGGTTATCGGCACGCAATTGATGAGCACCGGACAAGATGGTTATGCATTACCCTTTGAAGTGATCAGTGTATTGCTTCTGGCAGCCATGATTTCCGCCATTGTAATTGCGAAAAAAGGGAAGTAGATGTAAAAAGGAAGAAGGAAGATGCAAGAAGGAAGACAAATAAAATCATCAAATCAACAAATCATTAAATCAATAAATCGCTAAATGCTTTCCATAACCCATTTTTTGATCGTCAGTATACTGATGTTTTTTATTGGCATATATGGATTTCTTACACGCCGTAACCTCATCACCCTGTTAATGTCCATTGAACTTATTCTCAATGCAGTGAACATTAATTTTGTTGTGTTTAACCGGTACCTTTACCCCGGCCAGCTCCAGGGTCAGTTTTTCGCCATGTTTATTATTGCCATAGCAGCTGCGGAAGCATCGGTTGCCATTGCGCTGATTATTAATATTTACAGACGGTTTACCTCCATTGAGGTGGATGACGTGGATGAAATGAAGTATTAAAACACAGAATCAATTAACCAGGAATTATTCAGCATGTCATGAATTACTACTATACTATCTGGATTGTACTGATACCCTTTATTGTGTTCCTGCTGACCGGTTTATTCGGCAGCAGGTTTAAACCCATTGTGTCCGGCATCATTGGCACTGCAGGTTTATTTACCTCTTTCATGTTATCAATTTACACAGCCTGGAAGTACTTCTTCGTTCCAGGTGGGGAAGCAGGTTCATTTGATACCCTGATCGCGTTCAAAACCACCTGGCTGCAATTAACGGACAAGCTCATCATTGATCTGGGTGTCCTGCTTGATCCCATTTCTGTAATGATGCTTGTTGTGATCACAACAGTCTCATTCATGGTTCATTTTTACAGTCTGGGTTATATGAAAGGTGAACGGGGTTTTGAAAGATTTTTTGCTTTCCTGTCGCTCTTCACCTTCTCTATGTTGGGTTTGGTGGTAGCAACCAATATCTTCCAGATGTACATTTTCTGGGAACTTGTGGGTGTTTCCTCGTACCTCCTGATTGGCTTTTATTATGAACGTCCCTCCGCTGTTGCTGCATCAAAAAAAGCCTTTATTGTAACACGGTTTGCTGATCTTGGTTTTTTGATCGGGATTCTTTTGTTATCATATTATACAGGTTCTTTCAACTTTTCTGACATTACCAATCCGCAGAGTCCCGTTTTCACGAGCATAAGTTCGGTAAGTTTTATGGGCATGTCGGCCATCACATGGTCGATGTTGTTGATTTTCATGGGTGGTGCAGGTAAATCAGCCATGTTTCCGCTGCACATCTGGTTACCTGATGCAATGGAAGGCCCCACCCCGGTATCAGCCCTGATCCACGCAGCAACGATGGTTGTGGCAGGTGTATACCTGGTTGCCCGGATGTTCCCGGTTTATGCCTTCCACGCACCCGAAGCACTGACCATCATCGCCTGGGTCGGAGGAATTACTTCACTGTTTGCAGCGGTTATTGCATGTACCCAATACGACATTAAGCGTGTTCTGGCATATTCAACTCTTTCCCAGATAGGTTACATGATGCTTGCACTTGGCGTATCAGGCTATGGGGGAGAGGAAGGCCTGGGATTTATGGCGTCCATGTTTCACCTTTTTACACATGCTATGTTCAAGGCATTGCTGTTCCTGGGTGCTGGCTCGGTGATCCATGCCGTTCACAGTAATTATATGTACGAGATGGGCGGACTGCGCAAGTACCTTCCCATTACCCACCTTACTTTTCTGATTGCCTGCCTGGCCATCGCAGGTATACCGCCATTTGCCGGATTTTTCAGCAAGGACGAAATCCTGGTGGCTGCCTGGTACCACAACAGGCTTCTTTTTTCCTTGGAATATCTTGTCGCCGGAATAACCGCCTTTTATATGTTCCGACTCTATTTTGGCATATTCTGGAATAAGGAACGGCACTATCATCATGTGCCGCATGAGTCTCCGCTTACCATGACAATCCCGCTTATCCTGCTTGCGGCAGGATCGGCATTTACCGGCTTCATTCCTTTCGGATCTTTTGTTACTTCAGACCGGGTTCCCTTTGAACCGGAAATGCATCTGAGTATTGCCATTCCATCCGTGATCATTGCTTTAGCCGGGATACTGCTTGCCTATGTTTTGTATCGGAAAGAAAGCCTGGTTTCCAAAAAAGTATCGGCCTCTCTGGGATCAATGTATAGTTTGGTATACAACAAGTTTTATATCGATGAGATCTACCTGTTTGTTACCAAACGCATATTGTTCAACCTGGTCAGCCGCCCGGTAGCCTGGTTTGACCGTCATGTCGTGGATGAAACCATGAACCGCATTGCCTGGGTAATTTCTGTTACCTCGAACAAGATCAAGGGTTTACAATCAGGGCAATTGCAGCATTATGCCATGGTCTTTGTATCCGGGACGGTGATTCTGGTTCTGATCATATTGTATAACCTGACATTAAGCTAACGTGATGAGTATTCTATGGTATTTCATACTGATTCCCGTTCTGACCATTGTAGCCATTCTGTTCACACGTGACTGCAAATCCACGAGGGTAGCGGCTGCAGGCGGAATGTTCCTGCAATTGCTGATGGCAGTGGTTTTGCTGATTATGTATTTTGCGCAGCGAAATGGTGGAAACGGGGCGGAAATTTTATTTTATACCGACCATGTCTGGTTTCCAAGCCTGAATATTCACTTTACTACAGGCGTCGATGGCATTGCCGTTTCCATGATTATGCTCACTTCGGTTGTCGTTTTTGCCGGTATATTTGCCTCCTGGGAGATGGAGGACCTGTCGCGTGAATTCTTTATATCCCTGATTATACTGGCCACCGGGGTATTTGGTTTTTTTATTTCCCTCGACCTGTTCACCATGTTTCTCTTTTACGAATTGGCAGTTATACCCATGTATCTGTTGATAGGTATATGGGGGAGCGGTCCGAAGGAATATGCAGCCATGAAACTTACCCTCATGCTCATGAGCGGATCGGCTTTGCTGCTGGTGGGCTTGCTGGGAATTTACTTCAGTTCGGCCACAGTAAACGGACAACATTCCTTTAATATTTTGCAGATCGCCCAAACACCTTTGCCCCTTTCGGCACAGCGGTATTTTTTCCCTTTCACCTTTGTTGGCTTTGGCATACTTGGCGCTTTATTTCCGCTTCATACATGGTCACCCGACGGACATGCTTCTGCACCAACTGCTGTTTCAATGTTGCATGCGGGAGTTCTGATGAAACTCGGAGGTTATGGTTGTTTCAGGGTAGCCATGTTCCTGATGCCACAGGCGGCCAATGAAATGGCATGGATATTCATTATCCTCACAACCATCAGTGTGGTGTATGGCGCTTTTGGAGCCATCTGGCAAAAAGACCTGAAATACATCAATGCCTATTCCTCCGTCAGCCATTGCGGTTTGGTTATTTTCGCCCTGCTCATGATGAATAAAACATCCATGGATGGGGCTATTATCCAGATGATCTCACACGGGCTCATGACAGCCCTATTCTTCGCACTCATCGGCATGATCTATGGCCGGACACATACCCGGATGATCAATGAAATGGGTGGTCTGATGAAGGTGATTCCATTTCTTTCAGTTGCATACGTGATCGCCGGTCTGGCTTCCTTAGGACTTCCGGGTTTATCAGGATTTGTTGCGGAAATGACTGTTTTTGTAGGCTCTTTCCAGCATCACGACACCTTCCACCGGGTAGCCACGATTATCGTCACAACATCCATCGTGGTCACTGCTGTTTATATCCTGAGAGTCGTCGGTATCCTCTTGCTGGGTCCGATAAAAGATGATCATTACCATCATCTTGGCGATGCCCGGTGGTATGAAAAGCTGAGTGCCGGCTCACTCATTGTTTCCATAGCCGGGATCGGAATAGCACCCCTCTGGTTATCGAATATTATTTCGGGAAGTCTTGGCCCCTATGTTGTCAGGCTGGCTCAGGCTGTGACCGGATTTTGATTACAATTTGATTCACCCGGGTGAAAACACATCCGCAGGTTAAACTTAATTTGACAGTGAAATGAATTTTGCCGATCTGCTCCTCCTGCGCCAGGAATTGATGCTCACAATACTGGCCCTGGCAATCCTGATTCTGGATATCAGTATCCACGAAAACAGGAAGGATATCATTACCCGGATAGCCATTATTTTGTTTGGCGCAATTACCCTGATTGGCTTTATACCGATGGCCCAAGGAGAATTGTTCGGGGGTATGTATCGAACGAATGCTTTACTGTCCTCCATGAAAAATGTGCTGAATCTGGGCATGTTCATCGTATTGCTTCAGTCTGTGCGATGGATGCGCCTGGAGAACAATCGTGAAAAAACATCTGAATACCTGATCCTGCTCTTTTCCACCCTGATCGGTATGGATTTTATGATTTCATCGGGTGATTTCCTGATGTTTTATATCGGACTGGAACTGGCCACAATACCGGCCACAGCTCTGGCTGCTATCGACCGCACAAGCCCAAACGGGGCGGAGGCCGGCATCAAGTTTATTTTCTCTTCGGCTTTGTCATCAGGCATCCTGTTGTTCGGTATTTCCTTTATTTACGGCACGACAGGATCGATTTATTTCACCGAAGTGGCTGGCAGGTTTGGAAGCAACAGTCTGCAGATCCTGGGTTTTATTTTTTTTATGGCAGGTATGGGCTTTAAAATATCACTCGTACCTTTTCATTTATGGACTGCCGATGTATATGAAGGCTCGCCGGTGAATGTTACCGGATATTTATCCGTTATATCCAAAGGTGCGGCCGTCTTTATCCTCGTTTTATTGTTGTTTAAGGTATTCGGCACAATTGAGAAGACATGGGAAGACCTGCTCTATATCCTGGCAATCAGCACCATGACAATTGGAAACCTTTTTGCCATCCGGCAGAATAACCTGAAGCGGTTTCTTGCATTCTCCTCCATTGCACAGGCGGGATTTATCCTGCTGGGAATTATGGGGGCCGATCCGGCCGGAATCACCTCTGTGGTCTATTTTATGCTTATCTATGTATTTACAAACCTGGCTGCTTTTGGCGTAGTCTCCGTCATTTATTTTGAAACCGGAAATGAAACCATTACTTCCTATAATGGCTTATACCGTACAAATCCTTTGCTTAGTCTTACCATGATGCTTGCCCTTTTTTCGCTTGCAGGAATACCACCGGTTGCCGGTTTCTTTGGCAAATTCTTCCTGTTTACTGCGGCTGCAAGCAAGGGTTATTATATTCTCGTATTGGTGGCGGTCCTGAATGCCACCGTATCGCTATATTATTATCTCAGGGTAGTGAAGGCCATGTTCATTGATAAAAATGATAATCCGATACCCTATTTTAAAAGTGACCTGATTACCAGAATGAGTCTGGCAATATGCCTTTCCGGTATATTCTTTATTGGCTTTTTCGGATTTATCTATGAATATTTCTTCCGGTTGACTGTGGAATTTTAGCAGTGTGCGCATCTATAATATGGGTTAATTTGAGCTTTGGCATTTTTTTTGTAACTTTTTTATATATTTACAGCTTGCATCAGGAGTGATTGCCAGCAAAGTATGAATTTATTGCCTTTGTGCATGATGAACAAAGAATTTCTACCGGATTTTATGACCATAATCGGAATCGCTGTCGCAGCCCTGTTCGTGGTATTTGGGATTTATATCTTATCTTCGCATCAGATGGATAATGTCCCAAAGGAATTTCGCACGATTTTTGGCGTTGTGGTTATCGGCTACGGAGTATTCAGATCAGTTATCATTTATCAAAAAAGCAAACAGAGGAGGAATCCTGATGAAGATTATTAAAATTAAGTATCCTGTTGTTTCTCTCTCCCTGGCCATATTCATGATCATTTCATGCCAGAGCAACAAAGGCCCCCATACTTACAACGAAACTCCGACCAGGGGGAATATCAGAATTGCTGTTGATGAAGCCTATCAGCTGCTGGCTGATTCTGAAATTACCACCTTTGAAAGTTTGTATAAATATGCGGAAATAAATCCTGCATACGCTTCGGAAGACAGTATCCTGAAACTATTCCTGGCTGATTCTGTCAGATTAATGATTACAAGCCGGAAGCTAACGGAAAATGAAGAAGCTTACCTGAAGGAGAAACTCATTGTTCCCCGGACCACCCAGATAGCCTGGGATGGCCTTGCATTTATTGTAAACCGGGCGAATCCGGATTCATTCCTGCAATACAACAGAATAAAAGATGTGTTCACGGGTGAAATCTCCTCATGGAACCAGATAAATCCGGGTTCAAAACTCGGAAAAATGAAAATAGTCTTCGACAATCAGGGTTCAAGTAACGTGAGGATGGTAATTCAAAAGTTTAAATTGGCCGGACAACTTCCGGATTACTGTTATTCAGCCAATACCAATGCCCAGGTGATTGACTATGTTGAGAGCCATCCGGAATCTATTGGTATCATCAGCGTAAACTGGGTGTCCGATCCGGATGATTCCATTACACATGCTTTCCTGAGGAGGGTGAAGGTGGTTGGTATCACGTCTGAGTTCGATTCGGAAGGGGATGAATATTATAAGCCTCATCCTGCTTACATTGCCGATAAATCATATCCTTTCATCCGGGAGGTGTATGCCATAAGCCGTGAAACCTTTGCTGGCCTTGGGCGGGGATTTATCCAGTTTGTTGCCAATGACCAGGGCCAGCGGATTGTACTGAAAATGGGCATGGTACCTGCTACAATGCCAATCCGGCTTGTCCAGATTAAGAAGAATTAGATTGTATACTAAATAAGAAGATAGCGATGAAACCGATTACAGTTATTTTATGTTGCCTTTTCTCTTTGAGTTTATTCGGACAGGATCTGAATACTGCATTGAAATTATCGAACAGTGATCAATATGAGGAAGCGGAGAAGGTATTTGAAGATCTCCTGGCACGTGATCCGGCCAATGGTGATCTGTATTATTATTATGGGGAGACGTTATTGAAGGATTACTTGTCCGACACATTCTCAAATTCCATTGAGGAATTTGCCAACAGGGCTGAACAGTTATTTCAGAAAGGTATTCAGGTGGCCCCGGAAAATGTGATGAATCAGGTGGGAATGGGCGCAGTTATCCTGATGAAGACCAGCGATACGACCACGGCTATTCCATATTTTACCAAGGCAGAACTGACCATTCCGGCCAAGAAAAAGATGTATACACCCCAGCATGCTATTATATTGACAAAACTGGCTGCTGCACAGTTATTTGGTAAAGTACACAGGATTCAAAAGGCCTTGTTTTACCTGAATTGGGCAAAAACCATTAACCCGAATGATCCGAAAATATACCTTATGTACGGGAATGTGTATATCAAAGTTAATGACGCTTCGAATGCCTTGTTCAACTATAACCAGGCGTTGAATAAAGATCCAAGTTCACCCCTTCCGAAAATCATGATCGGAAATATTTATATGCGTGTACCGAATCTTACGGCTGCCCGTCCTTACTTTGAAGAAGCCAAGGAGATCGATTCAACCTTTGCCCCGGTTTACAGGAGCCTGGGTGAGCTATATACCCTGGCTGGCCGTCATGACCTGGCCAAAGTGAATTATTACAAGTATCTGCAGTTGTCTGGCAATAACACACCTGCAAAAGTCAGATACGGCAACTCCCTGTTCCGGTCAAAAGATTATGAGGGTGCGCTGGCTGTGATCAAAGAAGTCCTGGAGGTGGATAAATCCCGTAATTACCTCAACAGACTTGCCGCTTATTCTTCCTTTGATAAAAAACCACAGGACCTTGAAGGAGCAAAGAAGTATATAGAGGAATTCTTCAGTAATGCCAATCCGGATAACATAATAACGAGAGATTATGTCTATTATGGACGTATTTTATACAAACTGGCAAAAAATGATTCGATCATGCTGAACAAGGCCTTTGCCCAGCTTGAAAAAGCCTATGAACTCGATCCGTCCGACGCCGGCCTCTTATCTGAAATTGCTTTGGACCTGTATTATGCTCGCAGGTATAAAGATGCAATACGGGTATTTGAGATGAAGTTTGACAAGGGCCTCCAGGATAAGGCTGATCTCATGCTGCTCGGGAAGGCCTATTATCAGATAAATGATCTTCAACATGCCGATTCGGTCTTCTCAACTGTAATCATTAATCAGCCTGACAATATACAAGCATATCTTTATGAGGCCAGAACCTATTCAAACATGGATCCGACCAGTGAACAGGGTCTTGCCGCACCAAAATTCCTCGCCCTGGTCGAAAAGGCTGCCTCAGATTCGGTTAAATACAAGCAGGAACTGTTTGAAGCATTCTCCTATATGGGCTATTATAACCTTCAGAAGAAAGATTATGAGCCGGCAAAGATTTGGTACAACCGGCTGTTTAACCTGGATCCGAAAAACAGGGAGTGGCAGATCCGGGCTTTGAATTCCCTGGCGCTCATCAGCTATCGTGAAAAGGATTATGTGGAAACCAAAAACATTTACTTGAGGATTCAGGTCCTGGATCCGACTAACGCAGATGTAAAACAGGCCATTGCTGACCTGAACAAGGTCATTGCGGCACAGAAAAAGTAAGATTATTCAGACTGGATTTAAATTATGCAAAAAAAAAGCCAGAAAGCTTTAATTTTAATTGTAAGTTACGTTGGTTTTTAAAAATTTACTTTCTTTGTAGCCTGTTATAATTTAACAATTATTAATACACTTAAAATAACTATTGAACATGAAAGGACAAACTTTAGCTGAAGCATTGAAATCAGTATTTGTATTGCTGGTTATTGTGCTGTGTTTGGTGGCCGGTTGGCTGATCTATAAGAATATTATGGGTAATCCGATAAATTTCGAAGGAGGTAATCCAGAAGGCCATCCGCTACCCGGAAACTACCTGGGTATAGTCTACAGAGGCGGAATGATTGTTCCGTTGCTGATGGCTGTAAACCTGATTCTTATCACATTTGTGTTAGAAAGGTATATCATGTTGTGGAGGGCAAAAGGCCGTGGCAACCTCAACGTTTTTGTTCGCAAGGTTCGTGATCTTCTCAATGAGGACAAAATTGAAGATGCCACGAAATTGTGTGACAAACAAAGGGGTTCACTGGCAAATGTTATGCGGTCAGGTCTTCACAGGTACAGGGATCTCCAGGCCGACAAAACCCTGATGAATGACCAGAAGGTACTTGCCTTGCAGAAAGACCTCGAAGAGGCTACTGCCCTTGAATTACCGGTACTTTCACAGAACCTGGTAATTCTATCCACCATCGCCTCAATTGCTGTGCTTATCGGTCTGATCGGAACAGTGCTTGGTATGATCCGTGCATTCGGTGCTCTTGCAACTGCCGGTGCTCCTGACGCCCTGGCTCTGGCAACCGGTATATCCGAGGCACTTGTTAATACGGCTTTTGGTATCACGGGTTCGACGCTGGCACTTATTTTCTACAATTACTATCAGACTCGTGTTGACAACATGACCTTCAAGATGGATGAAGCCGGTTTCAGTCTTGTCCAGACATTTGCTTCCTCACTGAAAAAGTAATTACCTTGTTAGGAAACGATTTATTAATGGACTTAATAATCTGAGACATGGGAAAAATTAAAATGCATGCCAAACCACCTAAAATCGACATGACGCCGATGGTGGACTTATTTTTCCTGCTGCTCATCTTTTTTATTCTGACTGCTACATTTCGTCCGCAGGAAGCTGTAATGGTGGATACTCCGACTTCAATCTCCAATACCACCACTCCGGAAAAGCATATCATTACACTCACGATATCACGGGATAACCTGGTGTTCTTTAATGTCGATAACGGTATTGATTCCTCGGAACATCTCCGGGGTAAGATACTGCAGGCTGTGGGACAGCAATATCAGATAAAGTTCACACCAGCCGAGATCAAGAGATTCGAAGGTATGAACTCCTTTTCATTACCCATGGATAAGCTAAAACCCTGGATCAATGAGAAAGAGTCAAAGGTACGTGATGCTATGCATACGGGAATGCCAATGGATTCTACGGATAATCAGCTTCTCATGTGGATCAGGTTTTCGCGCCAGTATTATCCTGAATTTGAAGTTGCCATTAAGGGTGACCGGGATGCTGATTATAAGCAGGTAAAAAAGGTGATCGATATTCTGCAGGATAACAATGTCAACAAGTTCAATCTCACTACGAACCTTGAAAGTGTTGATATTTCTTTGGATAATCTTTAAAGACATGAAGAAATGGCTGAAATAATTGCAAACGAAGGCGGCGGAAAACAAAAAGGCAAAAGGCGTTCGAAAAGGCACAGTACACACATCGATATGACACCGATGGTAGACCTTGCCTGTCTGCTGCTTACCTTTTTCATGCTTACGACCGCATTTAGCAAAGCAAAGGTGATGGAGATCGTTCTTCCTGAGAAAACGCCCAAAGATAAAAAAGATGACGCACCTCAGGTGGATAAGGACAGAGCCTTGAACATCATTCTGATTGAAGGCAATAAGGTGCTTTGGTATAACGGCCTTGCTGATCCGACGAAACCGCCTTTGCCTGTTTTGAATGAAACCGATTTTAGTGATGAAGGTATACGCAGGGTAGTTTTGCAGCGGAACAAAGATCTGTTCATTCAGATTGAAGAAATGAATAAAGCGCTTGTCGAAGGCACGCTTAAGCTTCCGAAAGATACTGTTACTGCCCGGAGAAAGAAAATGATGACGGAGGATAAGATAGGTCCGGTTATCCTGATCAAAGCTGCAGAGGGTGTAAAATACCACAACGTTGTTGATATTATTGACGAGATGGCGATCTGCAATGTGGCCCGCTATGCACTTGTTGACATCAATTCTGTTGAGAAGAAGATGGTTGCAGCGTATTTGGCCGGTGTTGCTTCCGGTGCCGCCAGCTTAAAATAATATTTAAAATAATCTGAATTATGGCAAAGAAAGCAGATGTATATAAGGCGGAAACAATAGTGGATATGCTTTTCGAGAACCGGAACCGGGAATACGGTTCCTATTATCTTCGAAAAAAATACCAGAAATATTTGTTAATTGGATTTCTCATTTCCCTCCTGGGCATTTCCTCCGGTGTTGCTGTGCCCTTTATCAAGGCCTATATGAACAGGGAAAGCAGAGTAGTTCTGGTGAAGGAAACAGTCGCTGAATTACAGAGTGTAAAACAGGACGAAGATATTCCTCCTCCTCCTCCTCCTCCTCCTCCTCCGGCCGAAATGGAACAGCAGGTTAAATACCAGGCACCCGTTGTTGTGGACTCAGCCACTGAAGATGTACAGCTGGCCATTGTTGATGATGTCAAAGAAACATTATCCAACGAACCGGTTCCCGAGAACATTGAAGTAGTAGTTGAAGAAGAGCCTGTTATTGTTGAAGAAGAGCCTGCTTTCGTATTCGTTGAAGAACAGGCTACATTCCAGGGTGGTGACGTGGGTACATTCCGCGAATGGGTTCAGAAGAACCTGGTCTATCCTCCTGTTGCAGTTGAAAATGGGATATTTGGCAGGGTAACTGTTCAATTTGCCGTTAACTCACGGGGTGAGGTAGTTGATGTAAAAATCCTGCGCGGTGTTGACCCTTCTCTGGATAAGGAAACAATACGTGTTATCCAGTCTTCCCCAAAGTGGGGTGCAGCAAAACAAGGTGGCCGGGCTGTTAAACAACAGTTCGTAATACCGGTTATTTTCATGCTGCAGTAGTCAGACCAGACAAGCATATTTATTGAACCCGGTTAAAAGATTAACCGGGTTTTTTATTCAGCATGCCCAGGAACTCTTCCTCGGAAATGACCGGAATACCCAGTTTAATGGCTTTTTCATGCTTGCTGGGTCCCATGCCTTCTCCTGCAAGGAGATAATGTGTATTCGAGGTTACAGCAGCCAGGTTTTTCCCACCGTTTTCCTCAATCATTTTCTGCAGCTCATCCCTCGAATGAGACTTGAATACACCGGAGATTACAAAATTGAGATTACTGAGTTTAGTCGATCTGTCAGGAGCAGGTTCTGACACCAGGTTAAACTGCAAACCTGCGCATTTTAATCTGTCAATCATGAGCCCGTTCCGTTCCTGACTGAAAAACTGAATTATGCTCCTGGCAATGACCTCACCTATTTCACCAACTCCGATCAATTCATCATAGGAAGCTGCCGACAGTGCCTGCATTGACCTGAAATGGACAGCCAGTTTTTTAGCAACTGTCTCGCCCACAAAACGTATACCCAGAGCATATAATACGCGTTCAAAAGGTATTTTCTTTGATTCTTCAATGCTCCTGATAAGGTTCTCAGCTGATTTTTCAGCAAAACGCTCCAGTTTTAGCAGAACACCTTGATCGAGTGCATAATAATCAGCCACATCTTTTAACAGGCCCTGGCTGTACAATTGCTCAACGGTTGCCTCTGCAAGTCCGATATCCATTGCCTTGCGCCCGACAAAATGAAGCAGACGGCCCTTGATCTGGGGAGGGCACCCGGTTTCATTGGGACAAAAATGTTTTGCCTCACCTTCCACCCTGACCAGTTCAGTCCCGCATTCCGGACATTTTGAAATAAAATCTATCTGCCCGGATTCCGGCTGACGCATTTCCACAACAACTCCGGTAATCTTTGGTATAATTTCACCTCCTTTTTCAACGATCACGATATCCCCGATCCGGATATCCAGCAAGGCTATCTGATCAGCATTGTGGAGTGAAGCTCTTTTAACGGTTGTTCCTGCCAGCAGAACCGGTTTAAGGTTGGCCACCGGGGTTATTGCGCCTGTTCTCCCAACCTGAAAATCAATGGAGAGCAGCTGAGTAAGTGCTTCACGGGCCTTATATTTGTATGCAATCGCCCATCGCGGAGATTTGGCTGTGAATCCCAATAGCGCCTGCTGACGGAAGGCGTTTACTTTTATCACAATGCCATCTATATCAAAAGGCAAACTGTCCCTTTCCTGATCCCAGTATTCAATAAAACCAAATACTTCCTCCAGATTCCGGCACTTTTTAATGAATTCCGGAATTTTAAAGCCCCAACGACGGGCAGCATTCAGGC
Source organism: uncultured Bacteroidales bacterium (assembly GCA_963705125.1). GTDB lineage: Bacteria > Bacteroidota > Bacteroidia > Bacteroidales > UBA10428 > UBA5072. The sequence goes on from CAVPIY010000002.1 coordinate 29,132, forward strand.
TGTCAAAATGAGAATCAAAGGACAGATTTCCGGGAGGCAGGTAATACAGGAAACAGTCCAGGGGCCTTTTGGCGACCAGGGACGAATTCCGGATCTTCAGTGTTCCTGAAGCTGCATTGCGGGGATTGGCAAAGGGGAGTTCACCGGCATCGGCCCTTTCCCTGTTCATTTGTTCAAATCCTTTATGGGGGAGAAATATTTCACCCCGAATCTCAAAAAATTCCGGAAAATCGTTCCCTTCAATAACCAGGGGAATACTCCGGATAGTCTTTACATTGGCAGTTACATCATCTCCCTTCTCCCCGTCACCACGCGTTACGGCACGAATAAGCCGGCCATGCTCATAATTCAGACTAATGGAAGCCCCGTCAAATTTCAACTCACAAACAAATTCTACCGGCTCTGAAGGGATCACCTTTCTTATCCGTGATTCAAAATTGCGGATCTCCTCACGGGAATATGTATTATCCAAAGAAAGCATCGGGTAGGTATGTCTCACCTGGGTAAACCCTGTTTCCAGGTCATTTCCAACGCGTTGGCTGGGTGAAAGCGGATCGAAATGCTCAGGATGTTGCTTTTCCAGTGCAATTAGCTCCTGCATGAGCATATCATAGTCGAAGTCACTGATTTCCGGACTGGAAAGGACATAATACAGGTAGTTATGGTGATTTAACCGTTCCCTGAGCTGCAATATTCTTTCTTCAGCAGTCATTTCCCTGGCTTTTTGCTATTTTTGAAGGAAATATAAGAAAAATAGGGCATAAAGAAAAATACCCTGTCAGATTAAACCTTTGCACAATTATCCAGTCAAAGAAGAAAACAAATCAAAATGAAAAGGTTCTACCTGTTGATCCTGTTCTTTTTGGCCGTTGATCTGATCTATGGTCAGAACCAACCACCCGTTTCCAATCAGGTGGCCATTGACCGCAATAATCTGCAGATCAGACCAAACAGCCGGGATTATGCCATGGTTAGAAAAGGCAATAATCACCAGCGGATGCTGCAATTACGCAGACATGAATTGATGATTCACAAACAGGCCATGTTAAACCGAAAATGGGCCATGGATAAGAGAAGAAAATATACGCAGCAGAAAATGCTAAGGCAGCAGCAGAACAGGCAACGAATGGTTCACCAACGGGGTACTCACCGATAAACGGTTTACAGAAGATGTACATGAAAAATTTGCCTCACACCTCATTCATTTGGATTGTTCTTGTTTTGCTGGCTCTTCAGTTACAGGCACAATCCACGGCATCGGAATACCTGGAGGCAGGAAAAAAGAAGCATGAAAAGGGGAAAGTTGAAGCAGCCATAAAAGATTATTCCCAGGCACTGTCACTTGATATAAATATCCTGGATGCCTATTATCTGAGAGGGAATGCTTATCTCGATCTGGAAGATTTTACGGCTGCTGCAGCCGATTATTCAACACTGATCAATCTTAAACCCGACTATACAGATGCGTGGTTTAACCGGGGCAATGCCTGTTATGAACTAGAACAGTACGATCTGGCCGTTATCAATTTCACCAAAGTGACCGAACTCGATCCCCAGCTGGCTGACGGATGGTTTAGCCGGGGGAATGCCCTTTTTAAACTCGGCAGGCTTGAAGATGCCCTGAAAGACTTCGATAAGGGAATCCAGTTGAATCCGGAGGATGCAGATGGTTTTTATGACAGGGGCAATATCCGGTTTCAGCTGAAAAGATATGCAGATGCTGTGGAGGACTATTCCAGTGCCATATTGTTACAGGACGGTACTTTTGATTTCTATTTTAACCGAGCACTGTCATATTTCTGCCTTGAGATGGACGATAAGGGTTGCAGGGATCTTAAAATGGCAATAGACCTGGGAGATCCGGAAGCAAAGGAATATAGCCGTGAGTTGTGCAAATAACCAATTGCTGTTGAATTACTCAAACGCCAGCATATAAGTCAGACCAAAGTTAAAAAAGTACTGGATGCCATCATCCAGATAATCAGGCTGATTGACCGGTATAAAAGCATATATGCCCAGATTAAAGCTGAAGTTCCCGATCATATAACTGATGGGTAAATTAAGTCCGGCTGAGGTGAACTTAAAGGTGTCTTCTGCTTTTTCCCGTAAAAAACTACCCAGAATCTGTTCCTTTGTCAAATCCGGATTTTGCATTTTCTGGTGTATAACATAGCGCCTTATTGCCGGATACAAAAGCAGGTAATTTGAAAATGCTGTGTTTTCCATGAGTTCATCCAGGTAATACAGGTTTAAATACTCATAGTCTCCAAAATTGGCATCAATTCCTGGCTGTAGGCTGAGGACTCCGTTACGGAAAATCGCATGATCAAAACTTAGCATGGCAAAGGCACGTGCCTGTGCGTAAAATGTATGCTGCTTACCTGTAAAATAACCGGTTGATACGCCCACGTCCAGGTATTTGGAAGTATAATCAATATCCAGTTGAAAATTATCAGAGAAAATGGATTTCAATGAATTTGAATTTTCGCTGTACATAAAGTGAGCATAACTTGGATAAATGACCAGGTTCTTTACAGGTTCAAATGTATAACCAAGCATGAGGTCAAGCTCAGCGGTGAAATTTTCAAGCGAATCATCCGAATTATCCACGGCATATCCCAGGAGGGAAATATCCACGCCCCATTTGCTGAAGAAGGATATAGAAGGAGAGTAGGAGGGTTGCCGCACTGCAGTGTTAAAATTCCCCAGCACATTTGTGTTGCTCGCATAATCGGCTGAAAATAAAAATGCATGTACAGGCGAAACAGGTATTTCACGCATCTGTTTTGGTCCTTTCTGCTCGGCTTGCTGAGACCAGGTAAAAAGACTGCAGTTAATGCTCGTGAGAAAAATGGCTACTCTGAGAAACATGCCTGCAATATGGATCAGTTCAGGATCAAAATTAGTAATTTGAGATCATCTGCAGGTTGTTGACAAAATTATTTCCTGGTTTAGTGAAAGTTTTTATTATATTTGTCTTAGTTATGGTTCCGGAATTCAAAACTGGATTCCGGATAATAGGGAATCAGGTGCAAATCCTGGACAGTACCCGCTGCTGTAATCTCCGGAATAGTTTCCGGTAAACCACGCCACTGTTGAATCCGTTTCTTGACGGGAAATGGGAAGGCAAACCGGAATGGAGAAAGTCAGAAGACCTGCCATGATGATATATAGTTCGGGATTAAACAGGAATCAGGCATGTCAAAATCAGCTTTTTTAATTGTTCTTCTTGTATGCATATCCTTTGACTGTCATTTCACAATCCGATGAACTGACAGTGAAACATATTCCCGAGGTTACCGTGGTTAAAAGTAACCGGGATTTTTTCTCAGACGATTATCCCACTTTCTCTGTTGATCCTTCATCGCACCTGACAACCCGCCAGAACCTCGGCTATCTTCTGGAAAGGGAATCACCGGCATTGGTTAAGTCATACGGAGGGACCGGTTCTCTGGTATCAGTTACATTACAGGGTACGGGCAGCAACCATACCCAGGTAAGCTGGAACGGTTTCCCTTTGAATTCTCCCGCATCCGGGCAGGCTGATCTATCACTCATTCCATCGGGATTCATGCAGACCGTTGAAATAATCAACGGTGCCTCCGGTGCTATCTTTGGCAGCGGCACCTTTGGAGGTTCCATCAACATGAACAATGAACCCGACTGGAATAACCGGTTGCGGATAAAATATTCCCTTGATGCAGGGAGCTTCAGATCTTTTGGAAATAATCTCTTTTTCAGTACCGGCAACCGGCGCGTACAGTATCATGTATCGGTTATTGCCAGCCAGGCTGAAAATGATTTTACATACCACGACTATTACCGTTACGATGAACCTAAGGTCAAGGCCACCCACAATGCATTCCGTACCTGGGGATTCATACAGAACGCATACCTGAACCTGGGTAAGGGGCATTATCTCGAGGCCGGTGTCTGGTATCAGCATAAGATGAAAGAGATGCCCCCCTTGATGGGATCCTATCACGGGAATAATGCCGTTCAAAGAGACAGTCTGTTCAGGTCCTATATCAGCTACCGGAAAACAACCGAAAAATCTGCCCTTGTGATCAGATCAGCTTATTTTTCTGATTTTCTGCATTATACCGACAAACTGACCCGTACTGATCCAATGTATTCATTGGATTCCAGAATAGCCTCCAACAGGCTGATGAATGAGGCTGATTACCGTTACTATTTAACGCAAAATGTGATCTTTGGAGGAGGTGTATCCTATAATTTATCTACAGGCAGTTCGGAAAATTACGGTGGAATAATCCGGGAACAGGATTATGCCTTCTTTGGCAATTTGAAGATCAGACTGAACGACTGGGTGTTGAATACCGGAATACGCAAGGAATTCTACAATGCTGTTACTCCCCCGCTTCAGTATTCACTGGGTATCCGGTACAAGGCAACCGACCAGCTTGTCTTCAGATCGGGTTTATCCAACAAGTTCCGGAAACCCACTTTCAATGAAAGATACTGGATACCTGGCGGAAATCCGGGCCTGAATCCGGAAAAAGGCTGGGGTGGGGAAATGAGTGTCGAATGGATCATAGCAAAAAGACCTGAAAATGCATTTCAAATAGAGACTATTGTAAATGCTTATTTTCAAAAGGTTGATAACTGGATTCAGTGGGTTTTAAGGGATTCACTCACCCCTGTTGAATATAAAGAAGTTCATGCCAGTGGTATTGAAAGTACTGTCAACTGCACTTTTCAGACTGCCATGATTCGTTTTAAGGGATATGCAGGTTATTCTTATAACAGCTCAGTTATTGCGGATACCTATGACCATAATCCGCTTTTTATCGGAAGACAATTGATGTATATTCCGAAGCATTCCGGAAAGGCCAGTTTAAAAGCTGATTTTAGAGGAATGATGCTGGGAGTCAATGCTCTGTTTACCGGAACCCGTGAAACAGTGGAAACAGATGATTATTCACTCCGGCTTAAGCCCTACAGCTTTATGGACATCATTCTGGGAATAAACCGCAAAATAACAGGGATTGATTTTGGATTATATTGTCGGATCGATAACATTTTCAATAAGCAATATGAAGTTATCCGGTCATATCCCATGCCCGGAAGATCTTTTCTCTTTACACTTACCATGGGATTAAACAAGTCCGGAATTGATCAGTAGTATTAACCAGCATATAATTATGAAAGCTTTTAAACAGGTATTGCCTGTGGCAGTTGGTGCCCTTGTTCTTTTCAGTTGTGAGCCGGATCACAATGAATCATCCGGAATTGATTATTCCCATGGTGTTTATATTGTCAATGAGGGTAGCTATACGCAAACTAATGGGTCCATCAGTTTTTTTGATCCGTCAGCCGGTCAGATTGTGAATGGTATTTTTGAATCAGCTAATCAGCGGCCACTGGGTGATGTGGTGCAGTCTTTCTCCGTAGTCGGCGATACAACAGGCTACATTGTGGTAAATGGATCAGGTAAGGTGGAAATTGTCAGGCTCAATGATTTTAAGGTCAGTTCAGCCCCGTTGCCCGTGGAATATCCAAGGTATTTTCTGCAGGTCTCACCCGACAAAGGCTATCTTACATCCGGAAGCATGCAGGGGAAAGTTTATATTGTTGATCTTCATAGCAGGATAATCTCCGGTACCATAGCTGTCGGTTATGGACCGGAAACAATGATCAGACTGGATAACCGCGTTTTTGTTGCCAATAGCGGAGGATGGGATGTTGATTCCACAATCAGTGTTGTTGATGTAAATACAGACCAGGTCATTTCCCGGATTGAAGTTGGAAAAGTACCCCTGGATATTGCCCTGGACCAGAATAACCGCCTGTGGGTTTACTGTAAAGGCTATGCAACATACAGTTGGGATCCGCCCTACAATCTGATCAGTGAGACCGATGCAGTTTTACAGCTGATAGATCCGATAACCGGTAATATAATCTGGCAAAACAGTGTGGGGAAAGCCGGTGATTACACAGCGACACCGCCAAAACTGGCTGTTTCGAAAGAAGGCGACTATATTTTTTACCTGCGGCCTGAAGGGGTATTCAAACTCTCTGTTCAAAACCCTGTAATTTCAGCTGAGACACTGATACCCGGTAATTATTATGGCATAGAGGTTAATCCATCTGATGGCAACCTCTATCTGTTTGAATCAAGTTTCACCGGGAATGGCATCTTTAAGATTTATGACACTGCGGGTGAACCGGTAGCACAGGGAACCGTTGGTATTGCTCCGAACGGGGCAGTTTTCAGTCTGGAAGAGAATAGGTAAAAGGATCAAATGACAGGCAATTCCCAGGGCTTCCTGTATCTGGCCTTCAGGTATTCATTGGCTTCGTTGTCCTCTTTAAACTGAGATTTTATGCCGTCCCAGTATAACCTTCTGCCGGTTTTAAAGGCGATGTTCCCCAGGTTGGCAACCCGGGCAATATTAGCCCCGATATCAATGCTGGCATGCGGTTTCAGGGATCTGTCCTTTATGCAGCCGATGAAGTCCTTCATATGGTTATCCAATCCGTTCCCCTTGCCTTTCTGAAGAGGTACACGTTCAATTTTGGGTGCATTGTTCTCGGTTTCCGGAATCACTTCCCAGCCACCCCGGTCTACGACCAGCGTACCATTGTTGCCTACAAAGCCAACACCGTGGGATCTTCCGTAATATCCACCGTCAATTCCAATACCATGATCCCACAACAGGGTGAAACCGTCAAATTCATACAATGCCTGCAGAGTATCTGGCGTTTCACACGCATCATCAGGATAGGCATACTTGCCTCCCATCGCCATAACCGATTTGGGAATACTGACCTTCATGCCAAACAGTGCATAATCCAGAATATGTACACCCCAGTCGGTCATCATGCCACCCGCATAGTCCCAAAACCACCGGAAAGTAAAGTGAAACCGGTTGCGATTGAAGGGTCTGGCAGGAGCCGGGCCAAGCCAGAAATCATAATCCACACCGGCGGGAACCGGTTCATCCGGTAACAGGGGCACTGATTTCATCCAACCCTGATACGACCAGGCTCTTACGGTGCGGATCTTCCCAAGCTTTCCGGTATATACATAAGCGATTGCATCCTGCCAATGATCATCACTCCGCTGCCACTGTCCGATTTGCACCACATTGCCATACCGGTTAACCGCCTTTTGCATCAGGTTTATCTCTTCGACCGTATTTGACAGTGGTTTTTCGCAGTATACTGACTTACCCGACTGGCATGCATAAATAAAGGGGAGGCAGTGCCAGTGATCAGGTGTACCAATGATGATCACATCCAGATCCTTTAATTCAAGTAGTTTTCTGAAGTCACGATAGAGGGCCGGTTTTTTGCCCTGCCTTTTTTCTATCTCAGCACCGCGTTTGTTCAGGACGTTCTCATCAATATCGCAAATAGCAGCACATTCTGTATTGGTTTGATCCAGGAAGGCATTCAAATCAGCAAATCCCATTCCGTTTATTCCGATGACCCCGACGACAAGCTTTTCATTTGCGCCCAAAATTCTGCCCAATCCCTGCAGTGGAAATGCAGATAGTAATCCGGCACCGGCAGCCATTTTTACCGAGTTGCCAAGAAAATGTCTTCTTGTGGTATTCATTTGTTAATCATTTTGATGTAGTTAAACTGCAAGTTAAGCATTAATCAAAGATTGACAAACCCGGATAGATATAAATCACATCAAAAACTATAAATTCACCCCATGGATAAATTGTTCACCTGGTTTCTGATGATGACCCGTACAATCCTCATGATGGGATTTCTTTTCATTTGCGGCCATGTATCCGGACAGATTACCAGACCGGGAAACCCGATGCCCTTGCATTTTCGTGGACTTAAAAATATAATCGTATATGATCTGGAGGTTACTGATCAGGAGAGAAAACAATTGCGGGACAGGCAGGACAGATCCTTGCTGAAACCTGCCCGCTCGGGATTCCTGATCAATACGGATTTTAATCTGCAGAACTCGGGTACCTGGGATACCCTGGCCGACGGTACCAGGGTCTGGAGAGCTGCCTTTAGAATCCACGGTGCAAGATTGATGAATCTTCTACTGAAACCATTTCACGTGAGTGACGGAGTCAGAATATTCATGTACAATCCATCTCAGCAGACCGTTCTGGGTGCATTTTCCGATCTGAACAACAAAGCTACGGGAGTATTGGCCACGGGACATATCCCGGGGGACATGCTGATCATGGAGGTACATATACCACCTTTTTCCGGATTCCCTGGATCCCTGACCATTGACCAGGTCGGTTGCGACTTCGCAGAACAATCCATGGAGAAGTCGATCATGGACGAATGGTATGGATTGTCGGGCAGTTGTAATGTAGATATTGCCTGTATGGAACAGGAGTCATATCAGCAGGTAAAAAACGCCATTGTCCGGATTGTTTTTATGGGGGATGAGCGGTGTACGGGAACCTTATTGAACAATACACGACAGGACGGACGAAATTATGTGCTTACTGCTGAACACTGCATTAATACGGAGGAAGCTGCCAACAATGCGGTTTTTTATTTCTCTTATGAAAGTCCAACCTGCAGCGGATCTGACGGTTCCGGCGCAAAATCGGTTTCCGGTGCCACCATGCGAGCCACCGGTAATGATCTGGATTTCTCACTGCTGGAATTACTGGAGCCAATTCCCCTTCAATATCATCCCTATTATGCCGGATGGGATAATACGGAAAGTCCCCCTTCTTTTGCCTATACCATCCACCATCCTCAGGGTGATGTGAAGAAAATCAGTATCGATAATCATCCGCTGACAGTGGCCAACTTTGGCAACACATATAAGGCCAACACACACTGGCTTGTAAGTCGATGGGAATCGGGGACCACTGAAGCCGGATCATCGGGTGGGGGAATCTTTGATCCGTATAACCGTGTCAGGGGATCATTGACAGGTGGACAGGCCAGTTGCAGCAATTCTGTGAATGATTACTTTCAGATGATTAGCCATGCCTGGAAAGATCATCCGGATCCCGTTAACCAGCTGGCTCACTGGCTCGACCCCCTGGAAACCAAAGAAGTTCAGCTGGATGGATTTGATCCCAATGCTGATTTCTGGGAGTCGGGTGATACCCTGTCCAACATTCTTCCGGGAGAAGTATTGAAATCCGAAAGCGACAATCTGGACTGGGGAGAATGGTCAGGTCATAATTCATTGTATATCAATCAATTTGCTGAACGATACACCCAAAATCAGAAAGAGAAGATCCTGGGGGTGATCCTGCATGTTGCCCACAACTATGTATCTTTACCTTCTTCGCACCTGGTTGTTAAAGTTTGGCAGGATCTGGGACTACCCGGGAAAGTGATGTATGAGAAGGATATTCAGCTGGCTGACTTGTCCTCCAATACTGCTAATTTCATTGAGTTTGATTCCATTGTCTCCGTGGGAGATTCTTTTTTTGTAGGATACGAGCTTTTCTACTCCAGTCCGATGGATACGTTCTCAACTTACATGGCTGGCAACAGGCTGAATGATCCCTTCAATACTGCCTATGTTTATGATAGCCAGTGGCAGCCACTCAACCTGTATACTGAAGGGTTGGTTCATTCTTCCTTTGCCATTATGCCGGTGGTATTTGACTCCATTCCCCATGGCAAGCCTCCGGTTGAGCCGGATTCAGATATTGTGCTGTATCCCAATCCGGCACAAACCTATTGCTGGATTGAATTCGGAAAGATGACTGTCTTACCGGTCCGGATTTTGGTTTATAACCTGCAGGGTGAAATTGTTTCAGAGGATGAATATGGCCCATATCAACGATCCGTCAGACTTGAAACCACCGATTTTTCGAGTGGTGTTTATATTGTCCATGTGAAACGGGGAGAGCAGATTTTGATGGCCAAATTGGTCATCATCCGGTAAGCACCTTACCGGTAATGATAATTTAACCATAAAAAGGTAACTTTTTGGTCTGTTGTTAGTATAGAATGATGAATGAAAACTGGTTACCATGCCAAGATCAGTGGTTTTAATTTGTATCATGTTTTGTTTCTCCGGAATGATGTCATTGGCGCAGGATCAGGCAGCCGAACGATTCCTGGAAGTAAGAGGTAAATCCGAACTGGAACTGAAGCCGCTACCAAGGGCCACAGCTGACCTGTATGAAGGCACGGCAAAAGTCAACTCCATTCAAACGGCTGCCGATGGCAGCTTTTCATTCAGGCTGGAGACAAACAAGGAATATACAATTGAGGTATTAAAGGATGGATTGGTAAGCAAAAGGATCAGATTTAACACATCTATGCCTGATGAAGAAAAGGGGACCTGGATCAGTGAATTTTCAATAGGACTTATAAAAGTGTGTGATGGTGTCGATTATTCTGCCCTGAAAGAACCGGTGGATATTGTAAGATTTGATCCGAAACGGCGCGAATTTGTTTCTGACAAGGACTATGTAAACAAGATGAGACCGCGCCTGGAGAATATACTGATGAAATACGATCAGTGTATGATGGATAAGTACGATGCAGCGATCAAAAAAGGTGATCAGGCATTCATGCAGAATAAAATGGAAGAAGCCCAGGCAGCCTATGAGGAAGCCCTGGAGATCTATCCGCGCGAAACATACCCCACCCGGCAGATAAATGAAATCAGGAATCAGGAGGCAAAGCAGGAAAAGTCTGCTGAGCAGTCAGAAAGAAAACAGCAGGAGAGCATGGACGATAAGTTCAACCAGGCCCTTGCAAAAGCCAGTGTGGCTTATACACGAAAGGAATATGCCACAGCCAGACAATATTATCAGGAAGCCCTGGGAATAAAGCCTGCAGAATCATTACCCAAGGCACGAATGCAGGAAATAGAGGACATACTGGCCAGGAAGGCTGCTGAGGATGCCAGAATAAAAGCGGAAAATGAAAAAAGAGCCGTGGCTGAGAGAGAATATCAAACCTTACTCACACAGGCTGACAATCAGTATAAAGCAAAGAGCTATGATGAGGCCAAAGCAGGCTATAGCAAGGCAATGGCCATGCGTCCTTCTGATCCGTATCCGGCACAGCGGGTAAAGCTGGTTGAAAACACCATGACTGCGGAAAAGCAGAAAACAATGGAGTTACAGGTTACAAAACAATTCAGGATATCATCGCTGTTGCAGATCAATTCCTGCAGACAAAAGAACTATGCTAAGGCACGCGAAGCATACAGTCAGGCGTTGAACATCAAGCCCGGCGATCAATATGCTCAGTCCAGGATTTCCGCCATTGACAATTCAGTGGCGGCTGAGCAGGCAGCAAAAATCAAGACTGCTGAAGAAGGATATAAGGCTGCCATGGGGGCGGCAAATACAGCCATTGCCCAAAAGTTATACCCGCAGGCCAGGGATTTTCTGCAAAAAGCATTGACAATTAAACCGGGTGACCCCTATGCAATGAACAAAACAGCAGAACTTGAGAATCTAATTGAAGAGCAGCGGAAGGCGCAGGAACAGGAGGACATGCTCAGAAATCAATACCGGGAGGCTGTAACTGAAGCGGATAAACTATTTAATGCAGGCAACCTGCCCGATGCAAGGGTTGCTTACAATGCCATATTGCAGTTCAAACCCGGAGATTCTTACGCCACTCAGAAAATTACAGCCATCGAGAACTTAATTGCTGCCCAGGTCGCAAACAAGCAAAAACAAACGGAGAGTGCATATTCCAATGCTATGAGCACTGGTACACAATTTCTGGCCGGCAAGGAATTCATCAAGGCCCGTGAATCATTTCGGCAGGCTTTAGCGATAAAACCGGGAGACATTTCAGCAGCGGCCAAGCTCAGGGATACGGAATTGCAGATTGCGCAGGAACAGGAGAGAATTGTCGCCGAACAGGCCAGAAAAAGGAATTATGATGAGACCATTACCAAAGCAGATCAGTTCTTCACACAAAAAAACTATGCCAGTGCCAGACAGGCTTATGAAGAAGCACTGAATGCCATGCCGGGGGAAGCCTATCCGAGACAAAGGCTGGATGAGATTGCCACCATTTCACATGAGCAGGAAAAGCTGCTTGCCCAGAAACAGGCCACCGAGAACGCCTATTCCCTGGCATTAGGCAATGCTGACAAATATTTCAAGGCCAAAGATTATGCCATGGCAAAAGAGGAGTATGCACAGGGCTATCTCACTGAAACCGGGAGAAGACTATCCCAAAACCCGTCTGGCTGAGCTTGAAAACCTGTTAATGACACTGCAACAGGAGCAGGCCGCAGCCAAATCCAGGGCAGATGCATATGCTGCAGCCATCAATATGGGTAATGCGCAATTTTCCGGCAAAGATTATGCAGCAGCCAGGGTCAGTTACAGCGAGGCATTGAAGCAATTGCCTGATGACAAACTGGCCCGTGAACAGATTGAAAAAATTGATTATATCCTTTCTGAACAGGAAAAGCAAAAACAGGCTGAGACAGTCACGGAAAGCTTCATTTGATGCCTTGATTACATCCGGTGATAACGCTTATAAAGCAGGTAATTACTCCGTTGCCAGAGAAAACTACCGGAAAGCGTTAGGCCTAGAGCCCGGCAGTGCCTATGCAAAGCAGAGAATAGCGCATATTGATGAAATAAACCGGGCATTATCACAAGCCGGATCATCAGCTGCACCGGCATCTGCATCCAGGTCAAAGGTTACCGCAGCCATACCCATGGGTGAGCTTGTTTTCCGCACAGAGTCAGATAAACAGAAGTACCTGGATGAATTGAAAAAGAAATACCCGGCCGGCATAACACTTGAAAAATACCAGGAGAAATATAAAGAAACCTTTCGGTTTATCGTAATCCGTGAGGATCAGGCACAGGAATTCAGACAAATCAGATTTCTCACGTACAATGGTGTTGAGTATTCTTTTAATGGCAAACCCATTACCCAGCAGTTTTTTCTTTCACAGGTTAAAGTCCGCCAGGGGGAGAGTTTTCAGGAAATTAGTATGCAATGAACCGGTACGCATTGTTATTGGCTATTTTGCCTGTTATTTATGGGCTGCAATTTAAAACGCCCGGCTGATCGTTTTTTTCATGGTTTTAACAATCGGCATACGGAACCGGTACTTTATGCCAGGGGATTTGCATTGCAAACCGACGGGTGTAACGTCCTGGTAACCATTAGAAATCCCTGGCAAAATGCCAGTAACGTGGAGTATTCTTATTTTCTGAGTGATACGGCTGACAAATCGCGGATTTTGGATGAAAACCATTCAATAATTAAAACGCCTGTCAAAAAAGTAGTTTGCCTGTCTACCACGCATATCGGATTCATCAGCTTTCTCCATGAAACAAATTCTGTTATAGGTATTTCCGGTAGGAATCTGGTTGCTAACGAAGAACTTCAGGCCATGATTCTCACCCATGATCTTCCGGATGTGGGATATGATGAGAACCTCAATTTTGAGCTTATTCTGAATCTCAAGCCGGATGTCGTTCTGGCCTATGGGGTGAGCGGTACTGTTACCAATACAGTCAGAAAGCTGAATGAACTGGGCATACCTGCCATCCTGATTGCGGAGTATCTGGAAGAAGAGCCACTGGCGAAGATGGAATGGATTAAAGTTTTTGGCGCATTATTCAATCGCGAAAGTATCGCAACCCTTAAATTCGACTCTGTAGCCATCAAATATAAACAGCTTTCTGCGCTAACAGCAAAATTAGCATCAAAACCTTCTGTTCTTTTAGGACTGCCCTGGCGGGGTACGTGGTATGTTTCTGGAGGTGAGAGTTATGTTGCTAAACTGATTTCAGATGCCGGTGGTAAATATATATTCAGTGACTATACATTCAAGGACAGCAGGCCAGTGGCCCTGGAAAAGATATTTGAACGCGCCCTGGGTGCGGATTTCTGGTTGAATTCCGGTGATGCCGGCTCTCTGGCCGATATTTTCTTGGTGGACGAACGTTTTATAAATTTGACTTCCGTAAAAGAGAACCGTGTGTATAACAACAATAACAAAATTATTCCGCCGGGTGGAAATGCTTTTTTTGAGTCCGGTGTCGTAGAACCTGAAATTATCCTTTCCGATTTAATATACATCTTACATCCGCAATTATTACCTTCGCATCAGTTAAAGTATTACAAGAAATTGCAGTAACAAACCGATGGCTGAACAATTTACTTCTCCTGATGAAAACAGAAAGATCAGGTCATCTGTGTTGATCATTGTTTTATTCACCCTGATGTCATGCTTTTTCCTGGTTGACTTGTTGTTGGGCCCGGTAAAGATACCTGTCAGGAACATGATCAGCTATTCTTTTCGGGTATGACAACAATTCCGGTGTATGGCGATCAATCCTTTTTGATTTCAGGTTACCCAAGGCAATTACGGCCGTGGTGGCCGGAGCCTCCTTAGCCGTCAGTGGACTGCAAATGCAGACCGTTTTCCGGAATCCACTGGCCGGACCGGATGTACTGGGGATCAGCTCCGGTGCAAGCCTGGGTGTAGCCCTCGTTATCCTGGGTTTTGGACGCTTTTTCTCATTTAACAGTTCCAGCTGTGTTAAGCAGTTGGCTTCAGATCATAGCTGCATGTATCGGATCGGGTATTGTTTTGTTTCTTGTTTTGTTTATCTCCCTTCGGATCAGAGATATTATGACGATTCTCATCCTGGGCATTCTGTTTGGCAGCGCGGCCACAGCAGTGGTAAGTATTTTGCAGTATTTCAGCAACCAATCCATGCTAAAAGCATTTGTGGTGTGGTCCATGGGCAGTCTTGGAAATCTTACCGCCAGCCAGTTACAGGTGCTGTGCATGAGCCTCCTGGCCGGTTTTCTCCTGTCAGTTTATTCCATGCGGGTGCTTAATGTTTTGCTGCTGGGAGAGAATTATTCCCGCAGTATGGGTGTTAATATAAAGTTCACCCGATTTCTGGTATTTCTATCCACCAGTATTTTATCAGGAAGTATTACAGCCTTTTGCGGTCCCCTGGCATTTGTAGGAATTGTTGTTCCCCATTTGGCGAGGATGATATTCAAAACGGCTGATCACAGAGTGCTTATACCGGCCTGCTTTATATTGGGATCAGTGCTTATGCTTCTGGCCGATCTCATTTCTCAGTTTCCCGGATCTCAATCTGTACTGCCTATAAATTCAGTGACGGCCATATTGGGAATACCGGTTGTGATCTGGGTTATAATTGCGAACCGGCGCCTGGTAAGTGTCAGCTAACCCGTTGAATCACTGATATGAAAGAAACGGACACCCCAATCCTTAAGCTGGAAGATCTGCAAATAGGTTATTCCCGGTCATCGCGCCGGAAGGCGTCCTGCGTTTATGGTCCACTGAATGTGGACATACAGGGACCGGAAATGATCGGCATTATTGGCAGGAACGGAATCGGGAAAAGTACTTTGTTGCGCACCCTTACCGGCATTCAGCCCGCCCTGAAAGGAAGAATGTTTATTTACGGATCCGAAAGCAGAAAAATTAGCAGATCCGCAATGGCCCGGCTTATAAGCTATGTCTCAACTGAAACTCTCCATATCCCCAATCTACAGGTAGCAGACCTGGTAACCCTGGGCCGGTTCCCTTATACAACCTGGTTCGGAAAACTGAACCAAAGGGATACCCTGATTATTGAGGATGCCATTGAGCATACAGGCATTCAGCATTTGCGTCACAAGCCGGTTTATAAGCTGAGTGATGGTGAGAAACAAAAGGTTATGATTGCCAGGGCCCTCGCCCAGGATACGCCCATAATTTTCCTCGATGAACCTACTGCATTTCTTGATCTTCCGGCAAGACATGAGATTTTACGCTTGCTGCACGACCTTACGCGGAAAAAAAGCAAACTGATTGTCTTTTCAACCCATGATTTATCCATTGCCATGGATGAAGTGGATAAACTTTGGCTTATGACCGGAGAGGGTTTGTTCGAGGGAGCACCTGAAGATTTGCTAATTAACCAGGGATTTCGTAAATTGTTTGGAAATTCAGATATGGAGTATGATACCAGGTCTATGGCTTTCAAATTCAGCCGGGAATTCAAAAGAAGTATTTCTGTGCTTGGAGAACCTCCCTATTCCACGTTTACCAGCAAAGCCATGGAAAGGATCGGATTCCGGACTACGCAGGGCGAGACTGCGGAATACACCATCACCATCGCATTTGAAAACAATGCAATGCAATGGAAAGTCACCGGCAGGGATGGAATATCCACCTTCGGTTCCATATATGCACTGACTTCATTCTTCATGAAAGAAAGGTGAAAACAAATATAATAATACGGACATGGACACAATGAAAAAAATCGCTTCTTACGTTCTGGTAGCACTGGTGCTTGTATTCACGGTTGTAGCCATATTGGGCATCTGGGATATCATCGACCTTAAAAATGTGATGATGAATACCATTTTTTCCCTGATTGTCATTTTTGCCGCCTCAGCTGTAATACTCTTTATCTATACTGTATTTATGAGGGATTCCGATCAAAAGCCTCTATGACGGTTTCTATTTTCCTAGCTTAAGTTTTTTGATATGTTATCGATCCTTATTCCCGTTTATAATTTTAATATTGTTTCACTGGTTAGAGAATTACACCGACAGGCATCCATGTCTGATGTCCCTTTTGAGATTGTTATACTGGATGATTGTTCATCCGTTTTACTGCGGGATCAGAATAAGGACGTATCAAAACTGTCTGGAGTAAAGTTCCATGAACTCAACATGAACATTGGCAGGGCCAGTATCCGCAACCGGCTGGCCGGTATGGCAGAATTCTCTTCACTGCTGTTTATGGATTGTGATTCTGAGGTTCCTGAATTTGATTATATTTCAAAATATCTTCCTTATTGCGGACAAGACGTTGTGGTTTGTGGCGGAAGAACCTACAGGCCGGACCCTCCGGATGAACCTGAATTATTGCTGCGGTGGCTTTACGGCACTCATCGGGAACAGCTTTCTGCTTCAGTGAGAAGGAATGATCCGTATCACTCCTTCATGACGAATAACTTTCTGATCTCCCGTTCCATTTTATCCCAGATCCAATTTGATGAGACCATTGTGCAATATGGACATGAAGATACCCTGTTTGGTTTTAAACTTAGAAAGCGAGGCATTCCCGTTGTTCATATCCAGAATCCCCTGATCCATATCGGGCTTGAAATTGCAAGGGAATTTCTCCGAAAAACAAGTGAAGGAATTGAAAATCTGTTAACCCTTGTGAAGGAGGGTAAGATCGAGCGCCAGGATTTCAAGGATATCCGGTTATTACAGGCGTATGATACACTTGACCGGTTCAGGATGGTCGGTCTTTCCCTTTTGCTCTACTTTCCCATGGAACGCGTCGTTATGCGTAATTTGCTGGGAGCAAATCCCAGTCTGCGCGCGTTTGATCTGTATAAACTATCTCTGCTGGCCCGTCTGATACGGAAAAACAATTTATCATTGCCATTCTTCAACCGATCATAATTTCAAGTTTATCGTGTAATTAAACCCAATAATGTAAGAAGTAAGCGGGTCGGTAGTCATATATTCCCTGTCAAATCCATATTTTATTGAAAACTCATGCATTTTACCGGGTGTATAATCTAATCCTATCCATGTCCTCAGATTAGACATATTATATTGGTTATGATCAAACTGGAAAAACAATTCTCCTTCTGCAAAGGGAGTGATGGGAATATTCCTGAAATTATACGCCAGCTTGAATTTATGCCGGTTTACCATTCTGCCCAGCAACTGGGCTTGTTTTTCATTGAACTCAATCCTGGCTGACTGAAAACGAGTCCGGTAGCCGAGCAGAAACCTACCCGGACTGTATCTGAACAACAGATCGGCATAGAAACCCTGCTTCCACCGGTAATTATCCGGGTTATTCCAGTCTGCCTCGACACGGTAATACAGGGCCGATCTGAAATACTTGTTCAATTTAAAACTGATTCCAAGGTCATTGACTTGACGTGCAAGCTGGGTGCAATTCTCCCTGAATCTGATTTCTTCCTCTACATGCACCCTTACATTTTTTGATACGCCCAATCCAACCTGTACTGACGGCCAGCATTGGAAATCGTTTTGCTGCGCATTTGTAAAAGGCGATATCAGGAGTATTAACAAGGAAGGTAAAATGTTAACAGAGCAGAAATTTCTAATCATCATCATCACCGGATCCGTTATAAGGGTTGTCACGCTCATCAGCCATATTTATCCGGTTATTATCCTCAAAATAGTATATAATAATTCGGGCTGTGTCACGGAGATAATCAATCCTGCCAATTTCTATCCGGTTAATTTTCAATCCAGTACGCTCCTCCAGATCAATCTTCAACTCTGCACGTTTTTCGGGTAGCAGCATGTCTACTTTTTCATAAATAATGTTTTTCGAAGATTCGTGCTTCAGTAGCCAAAGTTTTTCCAGGCCGAATATCAGGAATACCAGAGCCAGGTTGGCGAAAATAAGTTCAGCCCAGCTTATTTTCTTATTAACCAGTGCATTGATAACAGATATCCCGATGAGTATAAAGAGGTATGTCATTTCCTTGATGGGTATCGCATTTGTGCGGTATCGCAGGATACCGAATATGGCAAATAATCCGAATGCAAACCCGATTTGTAATTTTACACTTTCCAGGAGAAAACATAGCAAAAACACCAGGATACTGATCAGGATAAAACTGAAGAGATAGTCCTTTCTTCGGGCCACTGGGTAATACAAGGTGCGAACTATAATGACCACCACAAACATGTTCAGCACAAACCGGAGCAGCAATTCATTGAAACTGGAAATATGGATAATATCCAAACCCAGGAAGGAATAGTCCTTTATGTTAAGCAGTGAGTTCAACATGACTGATTTTTTTTATTTGTTTGATGACTCTTTTGAAGTTATTGGCCTTTGTCTTATCCTGTAAAAGAGAAATACCGATGCAGTATTTGCTTATTGAAGAAGGTCTGATCGCATATTTCCTGAGAACTTGGTAAATCATGCAATCCTTTTTTGTCAGTTCCTGTTTGATTTCTATGACAACCAATCCATTCAGGTTAATACAATGCGTTTCATCCGAAAAGGACAGGTTGAAATCCGTTGTGACCCTTTCACGCATCCTTTTTTCAACAAGCGTGAAACGGTTAAACCTGCTGGTCAGGGTACAATGTAATTTTGCGGGATTATACGGTGTATGTTTGGTTACAAATCCGGAAAAAACCTGTTTGTCCATTTTATGGTCCTCAATACGTTGCTTGATTACCCGTCCCGTATTTGATTTAAACTTAATTTCGAGAAAACTGAGCTGCGTTTCAATGTATTCGCGATGCCTTACCTTAAAACGATTGAGCTTCCCGTTATGATGATCAGAGAACATGACCAGTTCAGGCGTATCAAAGTATCTGGTACGGTAACTGAATATCCTTTTATCGTCAATGTCGAGAATCCTGTAATCTCCCTGTATTTCAACAAGAACCTGACCAAGTAAATGGATGGGCAGGATAAACTTCACATCTGTCCGGTCCATCAGTCTTACACAGTCCATTTCATTCAGTGAAACCGGATCAAAACCGGCAGTAATTCCGGTGATCATGTCCTTGTTGGATGTTGACATGCCGGTATCTATATTAACTTATTGAAGAATAATTATGTCCTTTGCCTGAACGGTCTGGTTCTTGCCTACCCGGACCTGGATGATTACCGGTATCTTATGTTTTGTCGGATAATTGGCAGAATCTTCAGAATAAGCATAAACGGAATAATTACCTTCCCGCAGATATTCGAACCGGTAAGTACCGTCATAATTGGTGGACACTTTATCCCCATATACCGGATCATCTCCATATATGATGAATACATCCTCATCGGGAGCCGCAAACTGTTCCTGAAGAAAGGTAAAATTGCTATTGTATTGTCTCATGATAACTTTCCCGGTAATCGTTGATTTACCACCAATACCCTCATCCTTTTTGCAGGAATGGGTCAGGCAACCGACCAGGATAAGTGGCATGAGGAATAAACTGCAATATCTGCTCATATGGATGATGTCTTCATGTAATCGATGGTATAACGATTGCCAGACAACATGTGTTTCATTTATCTTCATTTTTTGCCCGTACTGATCAACTGGCAATGCTTTGGGCAAGCAAATTATAGTGTACCTGATTATGCATCAATGCGGGCATATTTTGCATGCCGCTCGATAAAGTCCCGGCGTGGGGGCACATCATCACCCATCAGCATCGAGAAAACCCGGTCTGCCTCAGCAGCACTTTCAATAGTCACCATTCGCAGGGTTCGTTTTTCAGGATTCATGGTTGTTTCCCATAGCTGTTCCGCATTCATTTCTCCCAAACCTTTATAGCGCTGAACATGAACACTGCCGTCCTTCCCTTTGCCAAGTTCCTCTGTAATTGCTTTGCGTTCCTCTTCGGTCCAGCAATATCGTTCTGATTTGCCTTTTTTCACCAGATAAAGCGGAGGTGTGGCGATATACAAATGCCCGTTCTTTATCAGATCTTCCATATGCCGGTAAAAGAAGGTCATCATCAGCGTTGTGATATGACTGCCATCCACATCGGCATCGGTCATGATAATCACTTTATGGTATCTCAGTCCGTCAAGGTTCAGTGCCTTGCTGTCGTCATCGGTACCGACAAAAACGCCCAGCGCTGTATAGATGTTCCTGATTTCCTCGTTTTCAAAGATTTTATGGGGCATGGCTTTTTCCACATTCAGAATCTTGCCGCGGAGGGGCAGGATAGCCTGAAAATGCCTGTCGCGACCCTGCTTTGCTGTTCCGCCTGCGGAGTCACCCTCAACAAAGAAGATTTCACTTACTGCAGGGTCTTTATCTGAACAATCGGCCAGCTTACCGGGCAAGCCTGAACCGGATAAAACACCTTTGCGTTGCACCAGTTCCCTGGCCTTTCTGGCTGCATGCCGGGCCTGAGCGGCCAGCATTACTTTCTGTACGATGATTTTGGCATCCCGGGGATTTTCTTCCAGGTAATTGGAAAGTGCAGCAGATATTGCCTGATCAACAAAACCCATAACCTCCGAATTGCCAAGCTTGGTCTTTGTTTGTCCTTCAAATTGCGGTTCAGCCACCTTAATTGAAATAACAGCAGTAAGCCCCTCCCTGAAATCATCACCGCTGATATCGAATTTCAGTTTGGAAAGCATCCCTGATTTTTCGGCGTAGGCTTTCAGGGTTCTTGTAAGTCCCCTTCTGAAACCGGCGAGGTGTGTTCCTCCTTCAATTGTATTTATATTATTCACATAGGAAAACACATTCTCGGTGAATGAAGTGTTGTATTGCATGGCAACTTCAATGGGCACTTCATTTTTCATGTTTTCAATACTGATGATCCCGGTCAGCTTTTCGCGATTCTCATCCAGCAAGGTAACAAATTCTGAAAGTCCTTTTTCAGAATAGAAGGTTTCTTCACGATAATGAAAACCATTGCCATTTTCTTCGTATTCGCGCATATCCGTAATTTTGAGAAAGATCCCCTTGTTCAGAAATGCCAGTTCCCTTAACCTGGAGGACAAGATCTCAAAATTATACTCCGTGGTGGTAAATATCTGATCATCGGGCTTAAATGTTACTTCCGTGCCCGTTTGGTCACTTGGTCCGATCTCCTTTACCGGGTATAATGGTTTACCCCGTTCATATTCCTGTTTGTATTTTTTTCCATTGCGATATACAATCACCTCCAGCTGGACTGAAAGTGCATTTACACAGGATACACCGACACCGTGCAAACCTCCGGAAACCTTATAGGAATCCTTGTTGAATTTTCCACCGGCATGTAAAACAGTCAAAACTACTTCCAGCGCCGAACGTTTTTCCTTTTCCATGATTTCAACCGGGATTCCGCGTCCGTCATCTTTGACGGTTACGGAGCCGTTTTCATTTATGATAACTTCGATATTTTTGCAAAACCCGACAAGCGCTTCATCAATAGAATTATCCACTACTTCATATACCAGGTGATGCAAGCCTTTTATGCTGATATCACCGATATACATGGCTGGTCTTTTTCTTACCGCCTCAAGTCCTTCCAATACCTGTATACTTTCAGCAGAATATTCGCTGTCTGTTTTGGGGTTAATTGCCTGCTGATTGTCTAATTCTGAATGCTCCATATCCTTCACTTTCCTGATTTTACAAACGTTTTTCTTTCTGTCGGTTTCTGACCCTGCCAGGGCAGGGAAGACCAGCTGACAAAGATACTAAAAATTATCCTTTCAGGAGCTTTGAAATATTTAATAATCAAGTTATTATCAACAATAAATAAACAGGATAACGGATTGAAACGGAGGAAATTACCTTGTAAAGGGAAAAGGGGCTTTTTTGGATGAATCGCATCAGGGACCCTGACGCTGACGGGTTAGTGCTTCAATTCTGTTCTTTAGTTCTTCAATCTCATGATTCAGCATCTCTTCACGGGTGGCAGCCTCTTCTGCAAGTTTGATCAATTCATCTTCACGTCGCGAGGATTCTTCCTGTGTTGCCATGATCTCTTCCAGGTTCAGCCGGAGCTGTTCCTCACTTTCAGCCAGTTCATTTGCCTGGAAAGTTGAATGCTCGATGAGTTTTTTCAGTTTTGTATTTGCCCTTTCTGTATTAATAATGGATGCAAAAGTTTCCATCAGTTTTTCAACAAATGATACCCGGTAACCCCTTATTTTCTTAAATGATCCCAGTTCAACTACACCAATGCATTGATCGTTGATTTTCAAGGGAGCCAGCAACAAATGTTTCACATAGTCACTTCCCAATCCTGAGCGCACTGTCTGAATATTTGTCAGTCAGGTTATCGATCTCCATGAATTCACAACTGGTAAAACAGGTACCAATATAACCTTCTCCGGGCAGGAATTGCTGGCTTGTTCTTTCAACATCAAAGGCATAACTGCCGGCCAGTTCAAGATAAGGATTATCATGCTGATCATCATTGATCAGAAATACACCGCCCTGTTCGACTTCAACATATTCAACCAGTTTTTGGATAAATATGTTGCACAATTGGGTCACATCATCCCTGTTCTTGCTGATTATATCAGAGAACAATCCCAAACCATGGTTAAACCAAAGCAGGTTTTCCTGGTCCCTTTGCCTTAGTTTCAATTCACGCTTCTGAACAACGATTTCTTCATGCTGTACTTCAAGTTGTTCAAGTGCCTCCTGCAATTCCTTTGAACTGGCCTGGTATTTCTCTTCGAATATCTGTTTCTGCCTTTGTTCTATGGTAAGCCGTTTTTTTACCAGAAAATAAGTACCGGTGAGGATGGCGAGGATCATGAATATCCGGAACCAGATGGTGGCCCAAAACGGCGGACTGACTTTTATTTTCACCTCCAGTCCCGTTTCATTCCAAATACCGTCGCTGTTTGAAGCAATGACCCTGAAGGTATAGGATTTGTAAGGCAAACTGGTATAGGATACAAATCTTCTGTTTCCGGCATCAATCCAGTCTTTGTCAAAACCCACCAGTCTGTATTTATAGCGGTTCTTCAGGGGATTGGCAAAATGCAGGGCTGAAAAATACAGGGTAAAATTGTTCTGCCTGTGATTTAACATGATTTCTTTCACTTCATTGATATGCTGACCAATGGGAGAATTCTCGCCAGGGGAAACTGAACTGTTCCCTACCTGGAGATCAGAAAGAATTATTTTTGGCGAAACAGAGTCCTTTACCACCGTATTGGGGAAGAAACTGTTAAATCCGTATTGACCGCCAAAGAACATTTCGCCGGTATGGCTTTTAAAATATGAAGTTCCGTTAAACTCATTGCTCTGCAAACCATCCTCAATACTGAACTGGTTTATCTCACCCCTGGCCGGATTGAATTTAATTATTCCATTGTTGGTGCTCAGCCATAAGTGTCTCCTGGTCATCCTGAAGGATCCCATAAATAACAGCGGTTGACAATTGCCTGTATACCGGCAAAGTGCTTAAAAGTTTGATTTTTGATATTGAATTTATCAAGACCCTTTCCATATGTACCTATCCACAAATTACCCTGGTTATCTTCATGAAAGGAAAGTATTTCATTATGAATGATAGTAGTAGTATCTTTCTCATTGTGAGTATAATGGATAAAGCCTCCGGTGGATGGATCAAAACGATTTATACCAAAATCGGTGGCAAGCCATATATTTCCGGCCCTGTCACCATAAATGCAATAAACAGTCAGGTTGCTCAGACTGCTCGGGTCCTCCGGATCAGGCAGATATTGTGTAAAGGTTTCCGACGAGATATCCATGATCGTAAGACCGTTATCTGTACCAATCCACAACCTGTTCTCAAAATCAGGATATATGGCATATATCTTATTGCTTGTCAGGGATTTCGGGTTTCCCGGGATATTCTTATAAGATGTATACCGAACAGGCTGGCGGTTCCCGTTCAGTTTCACTTTGTTGAGCCCCTGATCTTCGGTACCAATCCACAAGGTACCTTCAGGGTATTCCTTAACAGAACGGATACGGCTGCTGGAAAGGCTGTTCGGATTTCCCGGTTCATGAACCATCCGTGAATATGCTTTTGTTTTTTCTGTCCAGGATATGCAGCCCGTCCGATTTTGAACCTACCCACAAAATACCTTCTGCATCCTCATAAATGGGATGTATATTTCTGAAAACAAGCTTTTCACGTGTATAGGGTACATAATCGAAGAGCACGAACTTCTCCTTCTTCGGATTGTATTTATCCAGTCCGTTTGTACCTACCCAGATAATTCCGGAGAAATCCATGTAGAGCGACAGTACTTCATTATTGCTCAGGCTGTTTGGATTGTTGTAATCATATATTAAATGGACGATTTTTCCGGACTGACCGGCAATAATGAATCAGGCCACCCCCAAATGTCCCGATCCAGATATTTCCTTTGTCATCTTCCAGAAGTGCTTTAATCCTATAATTTGAAGTCTGGAGACCAGGCGATGACAGATTACTGATCCTTGAAAATGAGCTGGAGCCTGCTTTCATCATGGCAAGCCCGGTTTCAGTACCTGCCCAGAGATTATGGTTTTTATCGGCCAGAATTGCAGTGACCCGGTTATCTGTCAAGTGTCTGAGTATCTTCAGGATTTGACTGGTAATTTGTCAGGGTATTTTTATTCAGGTCATAACAATATAATCCATTTTCAGTGCCGATCCACAGGAGAGCATTATCCCGCGCAAATGACAGAATCGCATTTTCAGAGAGTGGTTTTAGTGCAGGATTGGTTCCTGAATTTACAAAACGACTGGTTTTCAAATCGAAAATGGACAACCCCTGGTCGGTTCCAACCCAGAGTTCTTTTTCTGACAAAGGTATCAGGGCATAAACCAGGCTTCCGCTGATTGAAAGGGAATCCTGTTTTTCGGGTAGAAAACTGGTAGAAGCGGTTGGTTTTCCTGTCATACTTATTCAGTCCTCCGCCGTTTGTCCCAATCCAGAGAAAAGCATCTGCATCTTCACAAATAGTGAGTATCCGTGGATTGCTGATACTGAACTGGTCATTTTGTTCGGGCTTATATACCACGAAGGAATATCCATCATATTTGTTGAGCCCGTCTTCCGTACCGATCCATAAAATACCCCGGGAATCCTGGAATATGCAATTGGGTGAGCTCTGGGAAAGGCCATCCTTGATGGATATATTATCAAATCTGATATTCAGATTATCTTCCTGTGCATTCAAAGCCAATGGCAGCAAAATGACCAGAATGGATAGATGTATCAGACGGAAGCAGTCAAAGGGGAATTTCGTGGGTGTAGTATACATAACCATAACCGGGTTGTCTGAATTATGGCCTTAAAGTAGAAATTTCGGGTCATATGTGCAACAATATTTTTCAGAGATATCAAAATGTTGGTAACATTATGACCGGACCTGAGTCGGGCAAACGGAAATCGTTAAATTTGCTATCTAATTTCCCGGTATGTACCTGAGGTCACTTTCATTGTTAAACTTTAAAAATATCGAGGAGGCTGAAGTTTCATTTTCCCCGAGGATAAATTGCTTTGTTGGCAATAATGGTGTCGGGAAAACCAATTTGCTGGATGCCATTCATTACCTGTGTCTCTGCAAAAGTTACTTCAATCCGGTGGATACACAGAACATTCGTCATAACAAGGAGTTTGCGCTGATACAAGGTACGTTTACGGTTGATGACAGGCAGGAAGAAATATATTGCAGTATTCATCACAACCGGAACAAAGTATTCAGACGGAATAAAAAAGAATATGAAAAACTGGCCCATCATATCGGTCTGTTTCCGGTGGTGATGATCTCGCCCGAGGATTCAACGCTCATCATGGAAGGAAGCGAAGAGCGAAGAAGGTTTCTGAACAGTGTTATTTCACAATATGACAAGGTTTATCTGGAGGACATGATCAGCTACAACAAGCTGCTTTCCCAAAGAAACAGGCTGTTAAAAGACTTCCAGGCATCCGGGAGATTTGATGAGGAAATGCTCAGGGTTTACGACGATCAGATGATTGGTCCGGCCATGCGGATATATACCAGGAGAAATGAATACACAGACAAAATGATCCCGATATTCCGCAAATACTATCATTTTATTGCACCGGATCATGAAGAAGTTGATCTGCAATACCAATCCCAGCTCCGTGAACAGGAATTTGCATTACTGCTGGCCGCTTCCCGTGAAAAGGACCGCATCATGCAATACACTACCCAGGGCATTCACAAAGACGATATCTTATTAAAACTGAATGGTTATCCGATGAAAAAAACCGGTTCGCAGGGACAGCAAAAGACTTTCCTGGTAACGCTGAAGCTTGCGCAGTTCGATTTTATTAAGGCAATGAATCAGTTATGTCCGATTTTACTGCTCGATGATGTATTTGACAAATTTGACGAAACCCGGGTCCGACAAATTATTAAACTGGTTTCAGATGAGCATTTCGGACAGATATTTATCACCCATACGGATGAGCACAAGATGGAGTCAATACTAAAAGAAATGGACACTGACTTCAGGCTGTTTCACCTGCAGGAGGGAGGGATAATTTCTTAAGCAACTGTATATGCGAAAAAGCAATACACAACCCATTCATGAAGTGATCCGGGATCTCCTTCGTGAAATGGATATCGACCGGAAACTCAAGGAAGTGAGCCTCGTTTCTCAATGGGAAACACTGATGGGGCGGACTGTAGCGATAAGAACCAGCCAGATATATATCCGGAACAGGATATTGTATGTGTATGTCACTTCCTCTGTCCTGAAGAGCGAATTGCTCATGATGCGTCAGGACATTATTGACAGGCTCAATGAAAATGCCGGGGAAAGGCTGATTGAGCAGGTGGTTATCAGGTGAGGGAATCATAAAATCTGGTCTGAATTAATCTAAACCACTGAAATATTAAACTTTATTTTATGGCTAAACAAAAAAAACGCTTGTTTCTGATTTATGTTGTCATTACAGTTGTAGTGGCTGTTTTGGTTCTGTTTCTGCTGAAAAACAGGATAAGTGACAGTTATCTTCGGAAAGGGATATCCTTTCTTGAGACAAAGGAATATTCCAGTGCTCTCAACTGTTTCGATAAGGCATTGATATGGAATAAAAGATCAGTTCAGTCCTATCTGAATAAGGGAAAGGCCTTTTATTACCTGAAAGATACCCGGAATGCCCTGCTCACGCTGGATACAGCCCTGGGACTGGATAGCACGTTCGCTGAAACATACTATCTTAAAGGTTTGGTCTTCAATGCAGACGGTGAGTATGATAATTCACTGCAAAATCTTTCTCTTGCCTTAACCCTGGACAGCCTTTTGGCTGAAGCCTGGTATCAAAGGGGCATAGCCAGGGCCGGTCTGGGTGACCTTATTGGTTCGATAGCAGATTACAAACGGGCCGTTGAACTGAACCAGGATAACATGGAGGCCTACCTGAAGAGCATTGAAGCAAAATCAGCGCTCAGCGACTATCTTGGAGTCATCGAAGATTATAATAAGATAATAGAAAATGACCCGACCAATGCAAATGCTTATTTTAACAGGGGTTATTTCAGAATAAATCTGGGGGATAATGAAGGGGCTGTTAAAGATTTTTCAAACGCAATCGCCAACAGCGATACCCTGATTGAAGGCTATTACCAGCGGGGACTATCTTATGCCAGATTAGGCAGGAATGGTGAAGCTATACAGGATTTTACGGCTTGTATCAATAAGAAATATAAAGTGAAGGAGATGTATTATTCGCGTGCTGTTTCCTTATATAAAGGCTGGAAACCTGAAAAACGCCATCTCGGATATTGATATGTCAATTAAGCTGGATCAGCAAAATCCGAAAAATATCAATGTAAAAGGAATTATACTGGCCATGAAGGGCGACTATCCGGGTTCTATTGAGCAATTCGGTAAATGCATCGGACTGGATAAGAAATTTGTGGATGCTTATTATCACCGGGGAGTATCTTTCGCTGTACTGAAAAAATACCAGGAAGCCATGGGTGACTTTAACACATGCATTGAACTAAAACCGGATTATCACGAGGCATACCTGAACCGTGCGGTTGCGCGTATCAACCTGGGACAAACCCAGGAAGGCTGCAATGACCTGCAGAAAGCAAAAGAGCTTGGCAACAAGGATACCGATGAATACATTTTGATGTATTGTTCATCAAAATAGAAAAAACCAAAGTATATGAAACAAATATTTGCCTTACTCTTCCTGGTGTGGTTAAATCAGCCTGAGCCAGTTTGTCAGCCTGTGGATATTATGGTGAAGAATATCTATTGCCATGAGATACTGGATGATGGGACTCAAACAGAAAATAAATATACCTGTATCCAGAAAACTTACGATAATAACAATCACCTTGTTTTGGAAAGGTTCTATGATAATAAAGTCCGGAAACAGGTTGGTTACCGGTGGTATTTTTATAATGCCGGAGGCAGGGTAAAATCCATCGAAAACTATAATATGGACCAGCTACCTGAAAAACTGATCCAGATAGAGTATGGCGATTCGGGTGATACCCTGAAGATCACTGAATATGCAGGTAGCCAAAGACACCGTTATGAAAACATCCGAGAAAAAATATTACTACTCATCTTCAGGACGAGCTCAAACAGACAAAAACCGTAACCGCTTCTGATAAACTGATTGAGACCGTGAAATTTTCCTATAAATCCGGTCTGAAATCCCCGGTTAAAATAACCAAATCAAACAAATCAGCCTCCCCGTTCAAAGAAAAGGTGACATTTGTGTATGCCGGTAAAACAGGGACTCCCTCAATCTGCTGTCATGCAGGTGAATGATTTGCAGACTAAAACCAGTTATTCGGTAATGGTTTCTTACAACAGCAGGGGAAATCCGGTTGAAGAACTGTATATGGCTGCCGGTAAGCCCTATAAAAAGAAAGTTTACAAATATGCTGCGGATGTTGAGCTCGAGAAATACCATGAAGAAGATGGCAAGGGTAAGATGACGGCTCTTTTTACAGTTGAAACGTATTTCAACAAAGCCAATTTAAACAGGAAGAGTTATTTTGAATAGGAAGGGTTAATACCGGTTCAGCCACCTGTACCTTCTGGCGTTATCACCGAACTTCACAGCTGCCATAATTTCGTGTGATCCCAGGGTTCGTGCACCGATGGCATTAAACGTGTAATCAAAGGCATACCCGAAATAATAACGATCAATCCGCAGGCCTCCCATCAGGATCAGCGCAGAACCTTTGCCGTTCATGGATTCTTCCGCAATGCTGTAACTGCCTCCGGTACGGTAGGAGATACCTGCCCAGTAGTCTTCCTGAATGTATGTCTTGATATTGACGTCAATCTGGGCAATGAATTGTTCTGTTGTTTTGAATAAAAACGATGGCTCCATCAGCAAGTCCCGGCTGATCTCAAACCTGTATCCTGCTATAAGGAAATAATGTCTCACCATCTGGAAGCCCGGCCCGTCCTTGTCGCCACCCAGGTTCAGGGGACTCTGGAACAATTGCATGGCCGATATGCCGGCATACAGGTGGGCATCGGAATAGTAGGCACCAAAATTGGCATCCGGGATCAGCGCAGATTTCTTTGTGTCGAGCAATAGCTGATCATCGGCATCGAGGAGTTTCATTTTGTCCTCATTCATCCGGAACTGATAACCGGTGAGGGATACACCGAAGGAAAGCTGTGAAGAACGCAGCGGGATATGGAAACTGTATGTTCCCTGTAAACCGGTGCGGTTAAAGGCACCGGCCATATCGGTATAGGCATACAGGCCATAGCCTACGCGACCGCTGCGCGACATGACGCGTTTCCGTTTGCGGATGGAAGCCGAACGTGATATAAAGCTGTTCCTGAGCAGTCGTGTCTGGGCACTTACGGCATAGGTGCCGGGTGCATCCTTCAAACCCAGCCATTGCTCGCGTGCAGTGACATTAATGGCTGTATAACCTTCATGTCCGGCTACCGCGGGATTGAGCAAAAAGGCATTCATCATATACTGGCTGTATACCGGCAACTGCTGTGCCTGCATAATGGGTTTATGCATGCAGAACAGCATGAGTGTTAAAAGCAGCCTGATTATATGTTTTATTCTTATCATTCTTCAATCTTCCTTCTTCAATCTTCCTTCTTCAATCTTCCTTCTTTATCTTACCACATTCACATATCCCGTAAGCGGTTTGGCATGTGCAGTCTTGGTATCCAGTACAAAATAATAGGCATCCATCGGCATTTCTTTTCCCGACATGGATTCCCCATTCCAGGGGTTGCTGTACACATCATTTGTCCGGTAGATGAGCCTGCCCCACCGGTCATAGATCTCCAGGACGGCATCCGGGAACAGGTCAATATTCGGTATGA
Source organism: uncultured Bacteroidales bacterium (assembly GCA_963705125.1). GTDB lineage: Bacteria > Bacteroidota > Bacteroidia > Bacteroidales > UBA10428 > UBA5072. The sequence goes on from CAVPIY010000002.1 coordinate 59,856, forward strand.
CCCACCTGTCATTTTGTCCGTTCTTATCGCCGGGGGTTATGGTGTTCGGCATGGTCTCAAACAACAGGTAAATGTCACAAACCTCGAGCATCAGGGTGTCCGACCCCTGGCATCCCTTTGAATCAGTGACCTGCACCCAGAGCTGCTCAGGTTCAGTACGCTGCCCATCCACATAGATGGGATTCACAATATCACCGGTAGACCATTCATAGGAAGGAAAATCCCCGGCATCTAAAGTCAGCATGGCCGTTCCGCACAAGGCTGTGTCCTTTCCCAGGTCAACCGCCGGCAAAGGATTCACGGTAAGGTAAGCCGAGTCATAATCTGCACATCCGTCCGTCCCGGTGATCTTTACCCAGACGTATCCCGGATTTCCGGTTTCAAAGGAAGTACCTGTGCTGTTGTCCGGCCATAAATAGGTAACATCGGTGAGGTAACTGGTTTGTGCATCAAAAATAAATCTGTCGTCCTGACAGATTTCTTCCTGATCCCCGATGTCGGCGATCGGCGCCTGGATATTCAGGTTTGACTCCACCGGTATGCCGAAGCAACCGAGTTCGGTCTGTTCGGTTACACCGATGCTGTGACTTCGTCCTTTCATAGTCCCAGCGAAGTGTAACTGTATCATTGCCCTGTCCGTTGATGATCTGACCCCCGTCAACTGTCCAGAAAAACACGGAATTCAGTATTCCCATAACCCCGTATGATTCCGTGCTGCCGGCACAGGCATAAGGCAGGCTTTGCCCGTGCACGGCCACAGGGATCAGTGTTATGATCAACAGTGCGGATCTGAGAAATTTCACAGTCAAGGGAACAGGTTGTAGAATCAACAAACAATTTCCAGTCTTTAAACTTGTGCTCTTATGTTACAGATTGGGAACGTGATAGATCGGTCCGGTTGTCGGAGCCGGCAATACCATAACAACAAAAGTATTATCAGCGCCCGGTACATAATTTGTAAAGGCTCCGACCAGGTTTCTTCCCAAGGGAGCAATATAGTCGGATCTGCGGGATACAGCCTCATTTATGCCGTCGAGCGTAAAAGTATACCGGGTGACTTTGTTGTTCAAAACAGGGAATGCCTGGTTGGCCAGGACCAAACCTGTGCCGGAAGTGGCAAAAGCATCATCGGTATTTGTAGCATCAGAAGCTGCCAGTTCATCATCCAGTGTGGCTTTATCGGCCAATAAATTGTCGACGTCATAGGTCCAGTCAACCAGATAATCTCCTGAACCATCAACAGCATCGGCACCATTGTTGGCAATATCAAACAAAACGTTCAGTAGGCCGCCAGTATCACCGCATTGCTGAACATCAACCCTGCCCCGAAGTCGAATGAAGGGGCAGCAATTACATGAATGGCAATCGACGTGGGAGAGGCATCGGGGCAACCATCAGCACTGGTTTCACAACATTTAGCGTGTAATTGCCCACGTTCCGATCGTAATGTCAGGATTAATTACCGTAGCACTGGAGATGTTGAAAACAGCAGGATTTGCGAGAAAGCTCCATGAAAAGTTGATGTAAGACAGCCCACCCCAGGAATATAATTGGGATTAAAATAGGGATCAGGCGTTACATGATAAGGCATGGCCTTAGTAACCGTAACATACTGGTCCACGGTTTGATCTACGGTCAGGTTAGCATCCTTCTAGCTGCGCGGTAGCATTGAAGCCGAGAAAGATAAATAATCCGGCACTGGCAACAATTTTAAGTAAATAGCACTTTTTCATTTGAGTTGATTTAGAATTAAACATTGAATTATCGATTATATTCATACATGATCATTTTTATATTTTTACCTGTTTTCAGGGTAAAAGGTTACGTTTTTATGATGAACCATGTAACTTTTTTGATAAATTATTGGCTGTACCACAATTGATTGTATCTGAATCAGGGTGTATTTGGAACATGATAGGTGGGACCGGTATCCGGCAAACGGTACACGGTAATATCATGGTTGTCGGTTCCGGTGCAACCCTGGGCATTGGTAACCACCACGGTATAAGTCTCAATTGCGGAGTTAACAGGAGCTACAAGACTTTGTGCCGTGATATCCTGGGTTTGTGCATTGCCCAGCGGAGTGGCCCCAAAACTCCAGGCATAGCTTGAAAATCCGGGACCTGCATCGAGTGTTTCTGTATTCTCTTCACATACCAGGGTTGCTCCGGTTATTGGTCACCGATGGCAAAGGATTGACGGTAACGGTAATGGGATAAATAATACTGATGCAACCACTGGTACTATTCCTTACCGTTAAATCCGCATCATAAATATTTGGCGTTGCAGCGCCTGGAACAACCAGGTTGATGGGTGAAACGCCAAGCGGAAAATTGGTGATATTGACAAAACCTTCTGACAGGGCACCTGCATCGTACACAATGCTGTATTGGTCTGGTGAACCGGTTGTTGCCGTATATGGCAAAGGGGCAATGGTAATACCACGACAAACCGAAGGATCAGTTCCCAGGCTGATCGTAGGAGAAGCATTAACAGTAATAGCCAGATCGAGGGCCGTACTTGTTCCGCAGCCATTGGTGGTTGAAACACTTAATGTACCGCTGGTTGCCGAACTGCTGAAGTCGATACTCACTGAATTACCGGTCCCCGTAATATCCGCTCCGGCACCGCTATAACTCCAGTTATAGGAAGTTGCGTTCACATCATTCGGGACGGTATAAATGACATCATTCTGACCCTGACAGACCGGTGTCAGATAGGTTGTAAAAGTGGATGGCTGAGTGGGTGAGATGTTGAATTGCACGTTCATTTCATCTGATGATGTGCAGGTCCCATTGCTGATTGTCCATCGCAAGGTATATGCAGAACCATAGACGCCGCTGAATCCGCTGGCATTGTTGGCAGGGGCTGCCAGTGTACCGCCGGTTCCATTGATTATGGTCCATAAACCTGTTCCCACAATCGGATTATTTCCGGCCAGTGTGGTTGATGTTACCCCACAGGTGGCAATATCTGAACCTGCATTGGCTGTTGTAGGTGCAGCATAGGTTGTGATGACTGCAGGATCGACCACACCATTTCCTACACCATTGTTATAGGTGAATCCGGTTAGCTGGTAAGTGCCGCCTGCTGCATCTGTCGGCAATACATAGGGCAGAGAGCTCAAGGTCACTGGTGTTTGCGCAGCTCCATTGTATTTGTATGCCAATGAATAATTGAACGCCGGATTCGGACTTGTAAACGTAACCGGTATTCCTGCCATTCCGCAGACAGGTCCTACCGGTGAAAGCGTAGCCTTGGGTTTGATTGTATTCACGCATCCGATGGCATAATATGCACTGCCTGATACAGGTATGCTTACCCTGGATGAGGTTGAAACATATCCGTTATAATCATCTCCGGTTGCGGTAGAGGATATCTGATTCCAGTTGCTTCCGTCATGGTCGGCCACACGCATATCCGGAAGACCATTTTGGGTCATCAGTGGTGTGAGGTTACTCTGTGGATCCCATGCCAGGGAAACTATGGCCGCGCTACCTGATAAGGCGCTCACTACCCAGTATTCCCGGTTATTAACATCAGACAGGGGTGCATTAAAAGTTGTGTACGTATTGGGCGTGAAGAATTCAGCTGTCCAGTCAACATATCCCGAACCACCCTGGGTTGCTGAAAGGCTTAGTTTATTGCCAAGAGTCGTGGCCTTGCCTAATGGATATTGAAAGGACTCTCCCGTGAAGATGCGCTTGATCATGGGACCATCAATAAATGAAGCGGAACTTCCTCCGGAGGGTATGACACAGTTAATCGCAGTATTGGTTATATTCAAAGGATTTGCGGATGTGGTATGAATGATGCCGTTTGTAAGCAACAGATTTCCTTTCACATCATTTGATCCGGTGAAAGTCAGTCCTGCTGTATTATTGATCTCCAGGTTATTCAGGGTATTTGATCCGGTAAATCCGGATAATGTTTGCGCACCTGTTCCGGCAAATGATACCGTAGCCCCATTGCCTGTCCCGCTATTAAAGGAACCACTCAGTAAATTCATTGCACCCAGCATGGTTAGTTTGCGGTTACTGATGCTGTTGTTAACAGCAGGTCCATTGATCCGCATTTCATGGCAAACCGTCAGATCCTTGTTGGGTAGGTTTCGGGTGCCGGTTCCTGAGAAAAAGAGATTGGGTACATTGTCAATCCTGTCTGCAATTATCGTGTAGTTACCGGAACCACCGTACTCCAGAATCCCATTCCCGGCGCAATCAAAGAAGGATGAAAACCTCCCGGCCGGCAGAATGCCGTTTTCCAGAATCAGTGTGCCATTTCCACTGACAATACCCAGGTTGTGTCCGGAAAAGCCGGCATCGATTCTTAACTCATCATTTATTGTGGTGCGGTATGCAAAGCAGTTATCGGCATTTGCAACAACGTTGTTGTTAATGATCACAATGTATCCGTTTGGGCCACCATCGGGACACGGATCCACCGTCGGGGCCACAGGCTGCCAGATGGTCTTGTCTGTCCAGTCTCCATCGGATATGGATTGATAAACCGGGATGTTATCCGGTATAGCAGTGGTTACGCCTGCAGTATATTCACCACCCAGGCTTGACGTGCCGGCCGGAAAGGTAAAGGTTATCTGGTTGCCAGTTTCATCAACATTGTCTGTTCCGGAGCCGGCAGTAGCCTTGCTCCAGCTTGTTGAGGGGGGTACTATCAGTCTGGCAGCAACATATTCGTTCTCTCTGGCCCCCTGGACATCACTTTGTAAGTAATTGAATAACATTGTTCCTGCAAAACCCGTAATGCCGGAACTTTCAACTTCCCAGTAATAGTTAAGCACTTCGGCCGGGTTAAGCACCGCCGGATGATGTCCGTTAATACCATTTATGCGGATATATCCAACAGATCCGTTTGCCGAAATATTCAGATCAGCCGGTGTATATTTTCCCGAAACACCCAGGGGATAGATGAATGTTGTCGCTCCGGTATTGAAGAACTTTCTGATACCAATGTTGCTGTATACGCCATCAGACGTGATCATTTTTGAGGAACTGAACGGACCTCCTCCGATAACGCTGTTTTGGCCAAGTGTGAGTAAATACTGATTGATATCCAGTATACCCAGGCTTAAAACCAGATCACTTTGCAGGGTTACATCATTCATTATTTTGGCACCCAAAGCATTGTTGATTTCCAGGCGTCCAAAGGTTCCTGTGCCTGAGATCTTTTGCTGGACCGTGGCTCCATTCAGGATTATACCGTATTGTGTATCTGTGTAAGTAGCATTGTTGGTAATGTTGTTTTTTACATTTACAGCATTGTTGCCGCAAATCAGTGTTCCGTATCCCAGGGTAAGTTCATTGTTAACCGTGGTGTTCTGGCTCAGGGTGAGGCTGGTAACAGGACTTACAGTCAGGTTATAGAAATTGGTGACAGCACTTCCGTTTATAGCCTGAACATTGCCATTGAAAGCAGTTGTATTTGTACCATATACATAGCTTGAAGTATTGCCATTATTTGTCAGATCTCCCTTGATCGTGACATTTATATTGTTGGCATTTAGTATACTGTTTATGTTGGATAAAAATAAGGTACCATTCATTACCAGAGGATTAACCATTAGGTTAACCAGTGCGTTGGCTGCTGTTGCGGCTGTCCGACCTGTAATGGTAAGATTATTCAGCGGCACATTGGCGTCCAGCAGGTAAGATTGGCTGCCGCCACTGATGTTATGTGACAAGACAATTGTACCACCTGTTACCGATGAAGATCCAGGTCTGAGGAAAAGATCGCCATAAGCTGTTCCTCCGCCACCGCGCACTATGGTCAGCACAGCATTGCCACTCATGTTAAAAGTACTTCCGCTATTCAGAATTTCCAGTTTGGCATTTGTGGTTATGGCGTTCTGTCCATTTATCGTGACAATGCTGTTTCCGCTCTGACTGTACTTTAGAATACCGTTGGACATGGCGGGATTTCGTCTGACCTGTCCATTGACCATCAGTGAGCCGCCCCGGATATCGATTTCGGATAAGCCACCCCCTGAATACTCGATATCATTGTTGTTGTTATCCGTTCCTGCCTCACGGCCTATGTAAACATTACCACCCAGAATAGTAAGTTTACCATTCAGATACAGATCGTTTGTATTTGAATTGCTTCTGGCAATATAGACATTGGAAGGAGTATTGATATACAAGCCGGCTGTACCGGGGATGGTAAATGTGCTGGTGGTTGTAACCGGAAGATCACCTGTCCTTACGTATTCAAAAGTACCATTTTGCAAAGTGATCCAATTGTTGGCCGGCAAAGTCATGGTGCCTCCGATATTACAGGTAAGGCTTGTTGCTTGAGAACTTCCCTTATTGATGATCAGTGTTTCAAAAATAGTAAGTGGCGTACTTGTTGTATTGGTAATGAAAGCCGAATTGTTGCCAAAGAATGTAACCGGCAACAGGGTGAAGTCACAACGGCAGGGTGTACTGGTACCAAGAGGTGTGGTATTGCTTGTATTGTTTACCAGGCTTCCGCCAATGGATAAACTCTGGCTGGTGGCCAAACTCCAGACATCAATACAGGCAAGGGGAGCCACAAACACGTCTCCGTTTACAACAATATTCTGGGTTATGGCACCATTTCCATACCAAACCAATCCACCGCCCTGAATGTTCAGGTCGCCATTGATGGTAATTGTCTTGGCTATCCTTGCTGCCGGAGCTGTTGGGTAATTGCCATCCCATGTAGGGCAGAACCAGGAATCCGCATTCTGTCCCCGGGTTATGCAATCTCCGTAAATGGTAAGATTATTATTGGGGAAGATAATATTTGAACCACCAAGGGGTGATAATATCAGATTGCCATATGTTGTTATGCCATTTGGCAGATAATAGGTTGTACCGCTCCCGGGATTTGTGGAATATAACTCGGTTGTCCCCAGGTTGATGTTGAAATCAGAAAAATCACCTGACGGAAATGTGAAAGTACTTCTATCGTTCCAGGATGTAGTTAACCGGAAATTGCCATTCCCGTTCGGGTGAGACTGAACCATGCTGAAAGTGCATCCCGGATTATAACCGATGTCCAGCGCCGAGCCCTGTTCAATCTGCAAACTGGCACAACTTCTCACGTCCGTATTGGGTATTGTATTATTTGTTGCCAGATTAATTGAATCATTACCACCGATGATCACAATGTCATTAGCCCCGGGAACTGCACCGCCGGTGCTTGGACCACTGTGACCTGTGTAAGACCAGGTGTTAAAATTACTCCAGAGGCCGGATTGTCTGCTGTAGAATAGAGTAGGTGCTCCGAAAGGATTTGTGGGATTATCATCTCCTGCTGTATAATCGCCGTCAATAAAGCTAACGCTCTCCAAAAACGTACCGGTACCAGGTTCACCAGCGATGTTGTTAGTTTCATCGACATCAGATATTGTTCCTTTTGACCAGGTAAAACCGGAACTGTTATATCTGGCGGCCACATATTCATCCTCAGTAATGCCTGCAGCTGTTACAACATCATTCTGATTGTAAGTAAACCCTTGAGAAACGGTTGCACTGCCCAAAGCAAATCCTGCGGATCTGACGCGCCAGAAATAGGTAAGACTCCTTCCTTTTGATGTTGTATTGGGATGTTCGTAACCTACAGGAATCACCGTGACAGATCCCAGGGTTGTCGGTGTCCCGCTAAAACCGATCGTAGCTGGTGTGTAATAAGGATTTGTAGTATGTCGTGTGGAAACAGTACCGACCGGAAAAGTAAACGCCGAAGCCGAGGGATAAACAAAGGTCAGGCCTCCGTCACCCGCAGTTCCGCTTGTCAGCACATACCGGTTTGCACCGGCATTGGCGATGGATGCCCCTGAATTCAGCTTTAAATTATACGTACTGACATTGAGTAGTTTATCCTGCGAGAATGTCAGCACGCCATTGATGGTCATATTGGCTGTAATGGATACTGGTGCGGCAGCTGTATTAGTATTGTTCAGTTCAATATGATTAAAAACTCCATTGCCATTGCCTCCGACAGTCTGTACAGCTGTTCCGTTCAGCTGTATCTTGCCGTTTCCCGGTGTGCTTATGTGCGTTCCTGAATTGGTTAGATTACCACCCACGTATATGATCTTACCACCATCATCGAGAGTGCCGCTTGTCAGATTAAATATATCCTGCACGGTGAGGCTGGCCTGATTACCATCCATGATCAGAGAGCCTGAGGATTTATTGATAACCAGGTTTCTGAGGCCTGCTGCCCCGTTATTTACTGTACCACTTATCGTGAAGTACTGATCAATGCTCCCATTAAACGTAGTAGAATTGATTCCGGAATTGTAGGTCGAACCTGTTGCCACATTGAAATTCCCCCCAACACTTACATTATAATTATTGGCTAAAAAAGTACCTGATTGCAGGTCCAGATTTCTGAGCACAATTAGTGGATATGTATCCAACTGCACATCAGAGGTGCAGCCAACGCCCCTGTTTATGGTGAGGTTTCCAAGCGAAGTTGCCATACTGTATATCAATTGCGGAGAAGCATCAGCCAGTCCTGTCCCGGTGGTGGGTAAAATCTCGATTGTGCCTCCTGTCACGTTGTTGTTGGCTGATGATGACCTCAGATCAATGGCATAGATGGGAGCAGCTGTACCGCATGCATCATAAATACGTATGGTTCCTCCTGACATGCTAAATACATTACTTGCGTTATTTATGTTCAATGTCCCCTGTGTACTGCTGGTGCCGCTGGCAAGTCGTGCCGTGTTCAGGGTGGCAGCAGCAGAATTGCTAAGATCACTCGCCGTGTTATACTGAACAGGTGTGCGTACGAATCGTCCCCTTAGCAGCATGAGACCTCCATTCTGGACAAAGGATGCACCCGAACCGGTAGTTCCATATTCACGATATTGCTTTGAATCTACCGTACCACCGTTCATTTCAAACTGACCTGATCCAATGTTGGAATACAAAATACCGGCTGACTCGCGTGTGGATAAATATCCATTGTTAACCTGCAGCTTTCCGTAAAGCAGAAGACCCTGGGGATTGACGGCGACATTTACTCCGTTTACCGATCCGGAACCTCCTGCTACGCCATATGCTGCGTTCACTTCACGGTAGTCATCGGAAGTTGACAAGATCACTACCTCAGTACCATTAAGTACCATTGCACCATTTGCTGGTATAACATAATCACTGACCGGATTTCCACCGGCAGCACCCTCGGTTAAGGAGGGAATTACTGCCATGCCTTTCAGAACCAGTGTTCCGGTGCGGATCCACAGTGCCTTTCTCAGATTCGGATTGGAAGTTCCGTTTTCACCACCTGCAATATTGGCTCCAAATAACCTGAAATTACCATATGCTGTGGGTTGTATGGTGAGTTTATAAGTTTGATCACTACCCTTGTCCAGGATCAGGTTGTAAAAGTCAGTAGTATTGTTACAATATAAGGTATTATCTGTCGTACCCCTGAAATAAACAGATGCTCCTCCTGCGGTGGCGGATCCTGAAACTGTTGTGGGGAAAGCATTGTATACCGGATAGGCCAGGTTTGTAAACCTGACTGTTCCATTATTGGTAAGATTACCATATATGACGACACGGTGAAATTGTTCATAATAATTGGTGTAAGGTGCTGCCCCTCCGCCAATAGACAGAGGATCTGTTGTGGTATTGGTGGCGCCCTTCCCGACTGTTACAAAGGCATTGGCATCAACTGTTACATTTCCGTTAATGATCAGGTTGCGCTTTACAGTGGATGCGTCATTGTTTATCCGGAAAGTACCTTGTTTGATATGAAGATCACCATTCAGGGTAATATCGCTAAATTGTGTGGCTATAACCCCTGGTGCATCAATCTGCAGGTTATTGTAAACGGCTTGAGCAGCGGGTAAAGTAAAATCGCTGACATTATAATACACCGTTGTGCCTCCTCCGGTCAGGACAAATGTATTGGTTGTGACAGTAGGAAAACTGCTTGAGGATAACCTGAGAGTGCCTTGCCCGTCTAATTTCGACAAGGGGGCAGTAAATGCAAAAGAAACCATATCGAGTATACCGCCACTGTTTATTTTTACTTCAAGACCGGAGGTGGTAATATTGGCTGGCAAACTCACGGTGCGGCCATCCAGAATGATGACTGCATCGCCGATGCCCGGAACCGTGGTGCCTACCTGTGTCGTTCCGCCAGGATCGGATGTCCATGTGTCAGGTGTATTCCAATCACCAGTCTGGTAACTATAATATGTACCCAGTGCACCTGCCGTCCACGAGGATGTGGTCGTTGTTATATTGTTAGTACCCGTGATTGTAAATGTATTAGCTCCAAAACTTTGAGTACCTGCCGGAACCTGCCAGTTTCCAGCTCCTGGCTTTACCCAGATATTCGTTGGTGTAACTGTTATTTCGGCCGGATCATACTGAAAGATCACGGTTAATATATTTCCTGCGGCAGATGCAAGCACGTCCCAATATTTACTAACATATTTTGAACCAAGGGCACCCGAGGGTACAGCTTTAACCCTGAAGGTGCCTGTCGAACCTGTTTTTGCCGTGATACTCACGGGTGAATAATAACCGCCTGAACCGACAGGAAAGGCAATGGGCAAGGTTGCCGCCGCGTTTCTGATAAAATCGCCAGTACCATTGGACTCAACCATGCTGGTTGAGCCGGGTGTTCCCTGAACCGCATTTGCAGCATTATTGGATAGGGTTAGATTATAATCACCCAGGTTAATGACACCGGAATTAAGTGTCAGAACATCAGCAATGGTTATTGATCCCTGCAGAGTCTTATTGCCTCCGTTTGAAATGATCAGGTTCCGGTAGTTTGCACTTGCAAAGACCTGCTGGTCGCCTGTCCTGCTATAACTGACTGTGCTGCCTGATGAAGCCGTAGTATTAAATGTGGTAATGGCATTGTTGACTCCTCCCAGATTCAGGCTGTGAGCCAGACCGGCTCCAGTCATGGTAATGGTGCCTGTAACGTTGATCAAATCGCTGGCCAGGTTAAATGTTTTGGCAATGGTTGCACCAAAATCGAGGGTCCCGTCAACGGTGGCTGTTCCGGTTACATTCCAGATTGCAACGGCAGTGCCAAGGGAAAGAGTGACATTGTTTGCAATGTTTATATCCCCCAAAACATTTACATTGCCGGAAGCCGTTTTTGTATTGGCATTTGATACGTTTAAGTTATTGTAGTCAAAAGTGTTAATGATATTTTGAGCTCCTGCCCCGTTGTAGTTAACCGTACTCCCGGCGGTTGTATACCCACCGGTAGTGAATGTGGCTGTTGTATTAAAAACTGAGGCAATGCCAATGGTTCCCGAATTCGCCAGGATGATCGAATTGTTTGTCCGGGCACCGCTTATCGTCAGATTATTGTAATTAAAAGCGGTTACAGTCTGACTGTTTGTTCCATTGTAGTTAATTGTATTATTTGTAATAACATAATTGCCGGTTGTAAAAGTTGCAGCCGGGCTATAATTTCCGGAAACCGCAATTGTACCGCCATTTACCAGTGTAACGTTATTGGTTGTCCTTGCTCCGCTGATGGTCAGATTGTTATAATTAAATGCAGGTACTGTTTGTGCACCACTCCCGTTGAAATCCAGTGTACTGCCGGTATTAATAAATCCACCTGTAGTAAAAGTAGCGGAAGGATTAAAAGTGCCTGCAATACCAATGATGCCGGAATTGGCAAGGGTTACCGAGTTGGTGGTCCTGGCACCACTGATGGTAAGGTTGTAATAATTGAATGCCGGGATCGTTTGGGAGGAAGTAGCGTTAAAATTGACCGTGTTGTTTGTGATTACATAGCCCCCTGTGGTAAAGGTAGCTGACGGTGTGAATGAACCGGCAACACCTATGGTTCCAGCATTTACAAGGGTAATGTTATTCGTTGTCCTTGCGGAACTGGTGGTTAAATTGTAATAATTGTATCCGGTGATGGTCTGTGCTCCCGTTCCTTCATAATTAACGGTTCCTGTTCCACAGGTAAAGGTTCCGGTTGTAAAGGAGCCACTCACATTAATAACACCTGAACTTGTACAGGTAATGGAATTCTGATTCGCATTTGCTCCCATCGCGAAATTACCCGTGACGTTAATTGATCCCGAGGATAACGTAATTACATTGTCCCGGTTATCATTCCCGGAATTATTACTTGATACAGATGCACAGTTTAAGGTACCGGTTCCAACAGCCAGCAAAGTATTCCGGGTTCCTCCGGTTGGTGCATTCATGGTAATGCTGCTTCCAACGGTTAGCGAATTAATACCACTGATTGTCAAGGTGATATTCCTGGCTCCCTGATTAAGAATCAATGAATTACAAACCGCTGCGACATCAACAGTAACAGACAAATCTGAACCGGAGTTGATGATAACATCATCCGTATTTAATGGTACACCATTGGGATTCCAGTTATTCCCACTAGACCAGTTAACGCCATCTCCACCGCCGTCCCATGTCTTTTGCCCCAGGGCTTTACCTCCGTTTGCAAATAGCAGTATTATCAGCAGTGCAATTAAACAAAACGTTTTACCAAGATACATATTGTTATTATTCAGTATGATAACAAAATAACTAATAGTATATGTTTTCTGCTTTAAAATCAGCCACTGTTTTTTAACGGCCATTAGTCCTTAAGGTTACACTATATCGACTGATAATGGCATAAAAATGATGAAATCAACATATCTAATAATGTTGGAAAAAAATTTTATTAACTATTGATTGAATTCAGAACTGCACAGCCATCCGCAGGTTTATAAGCCGGCCAGTGAGGTAATTGGGTACGGCAAACATATTGGGCAGGCCTTCCTGGTTGCTCACGGTGCGCACCCACTGGTAGGAAGCCTGATTGTTGAAGTCGAACAGGTTGAAGAATTCCAGACTGAACCAGGCATCCCGGATAAAGTTATCCCTGATTTTCCGGTTGCCATGTTTATCGGTAATTAAGGATTTGGATAACCCGATGTCGATCCTTTTGTAAGCATTCAGATAATAATATTCGGTGGGATTGTCATAATCGGGTGAGCTGTAGGGTAACCTGCTGCTGTAATAAACCGTGGTATATACCCGGTACGAAGGATTGCTTGGAAAATAATCCTGGAAGTACAACCCAAAGTTGACAAGCTGATCCGTTGGCCTCGGGTAAGAACCGTAGGCATCATAATACCGGTCCTCCCTGGTTTGCATAAAGGAAAGTGTTACCCATGATTCGGCATCTTTCACAAATTCCCCGTTAAGCTTGAATTCAATTCCGGTTGCATAGCCTTTTGCGCGGTATTCGGGCAGGTACTGAATATCCACATCATCAATGATATAGGGGATTAAATGATCCATTTGCTTGTAATACAGCTCGGCAGTCAGTTTAAAAGGTCTTTTCCACAAGCTGAAATCATAGGTTGATCCAAGAACATAATGAATTGACTTCTGGGCTTTCACATCCGTATACATATATCCCTGAGGATCCAGCATTTCTTTGAAAAACGGAGGCTGGGTATACCAGCCCAGGGAAGCATGAAAAGTAACCCGGTGGTCCCAGTCCGGCTCCAGGGTAATCCCGGCGCGCGGGCTGATAACCAGTTGCCTGTTTGCGCTCCAGTAATGAATCCGGGCACCTGCATTGATATAGAGTTGTGCTGAACCCAGTGACCGGGAGGATATGTTGTTCACATAGCCTGTAAACCGGATTGAATTCAGCTGATTTTGGGCTATGGCGGAATAGTATAGATCGAGATCCTGATCGGAATAGGGCATTGAATATCCGGCAGAATCCACCATTTCCCATTCCCGCATTTTTTGTTCCAGTTTTTCTGACTGCAAAGTCATTCCCCAATACAAGTTTTGCTGTCCGGTCTGATAGGACCCTTTATGGGTAATGTTTATGATTTGTGCATCGGTATAATTCCTTGCATGGGTAAGATTACCGCCAACACCCAGGTTCAGGATGCTGTCCCCGGCAGTTTCTGATCCGATTGTGTTGTCGAGCAGATCGATGCGGTATTGTCCCAATATATCATAGGTAATGTTTTCCGATGTTTTATATCCTGAACCGATCAGTTTAAGCGACAGGTTACTGGCTGGTTTGAAATGCAGTGTCAGCGCACCCAGTATGGTATTAAACCGGTCAACCTCCTGTCCTTCGTAATACACGGTGAAGTTCAGGGCCTGCTGGTATGTGCCGAATGCTGTCTCACGTGATTGGGGAATAACCTGGTATTTATTCTGAGACAGACTACCCAAAAAGCCAATCTCCAGTTTTTCAGATACATCATAGGTAAGAAATGACTGCAGATCAAAAAACCGGGGTTTATAATCCCCTTCAGTCTGCAAGGTATTCAGCAGGTATTGATTTGCTTTGTAACGCACACCGGTAATGTGGGTGAATTTATGATTAGCAGACGAACCTTCCACGTGGGCAGACGCACCCAGTAATCCGACAGATACACTCCCGGAAAAATCATTGGGACGCTTATACTTAATATCCAGCACAGATGACATCTTATCGCCATAGCGGGCATCAAAACCTCCTGCTGCAAACTGGATGGATGAGATCATGTCTGAATTGATAAAACTTAGACCTTCCTGTTGTCCGGCCTTGACCGTGATTGGCCGGTATATTTCTATATCATTGACATAGATCAGGTTCTCATCAAAGTTGCCGCCACGAACGGAATATGCCGAACTCATCTCATTGCGGGAGGAAGCGCCCAGTGTGGAGAGTATTGATTCAAAGCTGCCTGATGGGAGCGGTATATGATCAATTGACCTGATGCTGATCTGCTGAAGGGATTCAGCTCTGTCGAACCGGCTTTTAACCAAAACTTCCCCAAGCATTTCAGGAGACGGGATCATCCGGATCGCCAGGATTTTTGTTTCACCCGGCTGGAGCATCAACCTGGTGGTATCATTCCGGTATCCCAGAAAAGTGCACACCAGTATAACTTCCCGGTTCGGGATTACGGATATTTGAAATACACCATCTTGATCAGATACAGTGGGCTTTTGTTCATAAATATCTGAAATTATGGCCCCGGACAAGGGTTCGGAATTTTCATCTGTAACCGATCCGCTGATAATAACCTGATCCTGAGCTATTACCGGTAAGATACACCAATAAAGCAAAAAAATAAAACAAAGGATGTGTCGTTTTATCGGCATGGCTGACATTCAAATGAAGACTCCTTATTCTTCCTGGCTTCGGTCATATTTGAAATCGCCCCGTTTAAGGGCCTTAAAGAATTTAGCCCAGGCAAAGGGATTGAAAATCTGATATGAAGGAAACTGACCCTGGATAAATGTTTGCTGATACTGTTGTTCCATGACATACCTGAAATTCTGGCGGGCACTGGGCTCATGATCCATGATGATCTGAGTCCTTATCAGGGCAATATTCCGGCGGGCCCGTTCCATATCATCGGTCGGAAGTTTCAGATTTACGAAAGCATCCTTGAATTCTTCATAGGTTTTCCACGGATAGATCTGTGCCTCAGCGATTGCCAGGGTATCTATTTGAAGGATTATATCTTTTTGTAAGAACAAAGATGGCAGGTTGCCTGGCATTTCCATGTATTTTCTTTTATAACCCACGGCAGATACAAGAACCGAATCTCCCTCCTCCACAACCAGGGAGAAATTGCCATATACATTGGTAATTGCACCACGATAGTTATTCAGTATAAGAATATGGGCGAATGGCAAGGGTTGCAGCAATTCATCCGTGATCTTGCCGGTGAGTTGGATGAGTTTCTTATCCTGTGCCTGCAATTCATTTGCCAGAAAGGCGTACAATATCAGCACACCTGTAAGATACCTCATGCATAGTTTGTATACAGTCGCCACGCCATTGTAACCACTCATTTGTGCCAAAAGTAAATAAAATAATTGTAAAGTGATGTTGGGTGTTGGTTGTTAGTTGACGGATTGCAGTTGTAGGTTGTATAAAAAAGAGCTAATTTTAACTTCGTAAATTTTCAGTTCATAAACCATATCTGATATGTTCAGGGAAAAAGATCTGGCCCAGCTCAGGGGAAAGGGGATCACCCCAAAGGAGGCCGAATTACAGATGGCCTATCTCAGAAAAGGATTCCCGCATATGATGCTGTCCAGGGCAGCCACCATCAATCAGGGTATTAAAAGGCTCAGCGACAAACAGATCAAGGATTACATCCAAACCTTTGAAGGTGCGGGATTGACAAAAATCAAATTTGTCCCGGCTTCCGGTGCGGCCACACGTATGTTTAAGGCTTTGTTTGAATTTGATGAGTTGTTCAGACAATCAAACTTCGATGCCCGGATTCTGACCAAGGATGCTTATAAACATGTAAAGGAATGTTTCGACCGGATCCGTGATTTTGCGTTCTACGACCAGCTGGAGGCTATGGTTGAAAAAACCGGAATGAAGCTGAATGATGCCATGCTGAAGAAAAACTACCATATTATTCTTTCCTCCCTCCTTGAAGAGGGAGGTCTAGGTTATGGCAACCTTCCCAAAGGACTGTTGGTTTTCCACCGTTATGATCATGCAGTTCGGTCAGCAGTTGAAGAACATCTTGTTGAAGGTGCAGGTTATGCACTGAATAAAAATAATGTGGTAAGGATACACCTCACCGTCTCACCTGAACATAAGGCTTCTTTTATCACCCTCCTGAAGAAAGTACAGAAGAAATACGAAGATCACCATAAAGTGACATTTGAGATCAGTTATTCCATTCAAAAACCATCTACAGATACACTTGCCATTGATGATAAAAATGAGCCATTCCGTGAAACAAACGGAACCCTGCATTTCAGACCGGGCGGTCATGGAGCCTTGCTTGAGAATCTGAATGATATCGACAGTGATATTGTATTCATTAAAAATATTGATAACGTTTGCCATGACCGGAATATCCAGGATACGCTGATCTTTAAAAAGGCACTTGCCGGATTGCTGATCGAATATCAGTCGCGTATTTTCCATTACCTTCATCTGCTTGAGAAAACCAAACCTGCTATACCGGAATTGATCCGGGAAATCAGCAGTTTCCTGTCAACTGAGCTTGGTACAACGCTTAGTGCGAATATCCTGGCACGGCCGGAACAGGCCACCACATTGCTTTTTGAGAAGCTTAACCGTCCCATCCGGGTCTGCGGTATGGTAAAAAATCAGGGAGAACCTGGAGGCGGACCATTCTGGACTGGCATCAGTGATGGCAGCCAGTCTCTTCAGATCGTGGAATCATCCCAGGTCGATCATCACGATCCTGAGCAGGAAGCAATTCTGCAGAGTGCCACGCATTTCAATCCGGTTGATCTGGTCTGTGGTATACGTGATCATAAGGGAAAAAAATTCAATCTGATGAATTTCAGAGATCCCAATACAGGTTTCATCAGCAAGAAATTCAGGAACGGGAAACCACTGAAAGCACTTGAATTGCCGGGGCTTTGGAATGGATCCATGGCACATTGGAATACGGTATTTGTCGAAGTTCCGGTATCGACTTTCACACCGGTTAAAACCATGCATGATCTGTTACGGCCTGAACATCAGCAGAAGTAGTATGATAATCGCCGTAAACGTGCGCCTTTTGCTGGAGGACAAGCTCGAAGGCATCGGCAGGTTCACGCATGAAACACTCAAAATCATAACCCGGAAGCATCCTGAGCATCATTTCATATTCATTTTTGACAGGCCCTATTCCCGGGAATTTATTTACGGAAAGAACATCACACCTGTGATTTGTTTTCCACAGGCCAGACATCCGGTCTTGTGGTATTTATTTTTTGAATGTGCTGTGCCCCGGGTTTTGCGCAAATATAAGGCAGATCTCTTTTTTTCGCCCGACGGGTGGCTGTCACTCCGTACCCCTGTCAGATCCGTCCCGGTCATACATGACCTGAATTTCTTTCACTTTCCCGGGTACATACCCTGGCTGGTCCGTACATATTATCATTTTTTCTTTCCCCGCTTTGTCCGGAAAGCAAGTCGTATTGCGACTGTTTCTGAATTCAGCCGAAAGGATATCATTACCTTATTTGATTTTAATATCGGCAAAATCGACGTTGTTTATAACGGTACCCAGGAAAGCTTTGTACCCCTGCCGGAGGAAGAGCAAAACCTGATAAGGAGACAGTTCTCAGAGGGTTGTCCGTATTTTCTTTTTGTCGGACTGATTCATCCCCGGAAGAACCTGACAAGACTCATGAAAGCCTTTGATGGATTCAAACAGTCTGTCAACAGCAGTGTAAAACTGCTTGTTGTGGGATCGCGGAAGTGGTGGACAACTGATATGCAGCAGGCATTGGCAACCTCGCATTTTAAGGAAGATATAATATTTACCGGCAGGGTGAAGGATGCTGACCTGGCAAAAATTACCGCATCCGCTTTGGCACTGGTTTATGCCTCCCTTTTCGAAGGGTTTGGCATTCCCGTCCTGGAGGCCATGTACTGCGATACACCGGTCATCACATCAGCCGTATCCTCACTGCCGGAAGTTGGCGGGGATGCTGTATTGTACATTGATCCCACATCCGTTGATTCGATACAAAAGGCAATGTTCGACCTTTACCAGGATGGGGGTTTACGTGAAGAACTGATCGGCCGCGGCCGCATACAACGCAGTAAGTTTTCCTGGGAAAAATCAGCCGACCTGCTTTGGAGCACGATTGAAAAATGCCTTTATTAAACCATTTTGCTAATTTTGCATCGGCGGAAATGACTGCTGCATCAGATTGGTGACATTGTATAACTGCTGTTAAAAGGATAACATTATGCCATTAAACGTTCCGGACAAGCTGCCTGCCATTAAGATCCTGCAGGAAGAGAACATATTCGTCATGCGGAAAACCACCGCTATTCATCAGGATATCAGGCCTCTCAGAATTGCAATTTTGAACCTGATGCCTGTAAAAATTACCACGGAGACCCACATATTACGGCTTCTTTCAAATACGCCTTTGCAGGTGGAGGTGACACTGCTGCATACATCCGACCATGTATCAAGGCATACCTCCGTTGACCACCTGAAAACGTTCTATAAAACATTCAGGCAGATCAGGAATTCTAAATTTGATGGCATGATCATCACAGGTGCCCCCATTGAGCACCTCGAATTTGAGGAGGTGGATTATTGGGGAGAGCTGAAAGAAATAATGGACTGGGTAAAACATCATGTAACTTCTGCCATGTTTATTTGCTGGGGTGCCCAGGCGGGTCTTTATCATTATTATAAAATTCCGAAATACCCCTTGCCAGGTAAAATGTTTGGTGTTTTTACCCACGGGATAAGTGATCCTAAAATCCCGCTTGTAAGGGGATTTGACGAGGAGTTCCTGGCACCGCATTCACGGCATACCGAGATCAGAAGAAGTGATATTGAAAAAATACCCGAACTTGTCATGGTTTCCGAATCATCCGAAGCAGGTGTATATATTGTGATGACACGCGAAGGAAGGCAGATCTTTGTGACCGGCCATTCAGAATACGATCCGAGTACACTCAGGGACGAATATGAGCGGGATCTGAAAAAGGATCTTCCCATTGAAATACCGGTGAACTATTTCCCCGGAAACGATCCGTCCAGGCCACCCATGGCTCGCTGGAAAAGTCATGCCAACCTGCTGTATTATAACTGGCTTAATTATTACGTCTACCAGGCGACACCGTTTGATATTAATGAAATCGGGTGATTGGTGATTGGTGATTGGTGATTAGTGGGTGTGGGTGTGGGTTAAGCATGGGCGGATCTGTCAAAATTAATATACTGTTTGCTTTCGTTTCCTGATCAGCTCTTTGCAATAATTAATGAGTTCGTAGTCAAGTGATTGCCAGGGCATGGGTTTTCTGGCCTGTATATCCGAATAGGGAACATCCAGGGAAACCGGTTTATCATGGGTAATCCCGGTTTCTGTACCATAATACAGTACCGGTGGTTGGGGAAGTGAGAACTGCAGACGAAGGGCCATTCTGAGCTTATCCCTGTCCTGGCCGGCATCATACAGGAAGCGGTTCATATCATGGTTTTCAATGAATGAGGGCAGGTAATAATCAGCCGGAAATCTCTGGTAATGACGCTTCATAGCCATTTGGGTGTCGATTGCGTAGGATTCCGGATCATTTTTCCAGGCAATGTATTCGGAAATACGGTGGCGGAAATAGAAATCAAGTGCCCCGTCGAATTCTCCGATGTATTCACGCTGAATATCCCAGGGTTTGAATCCGGTCATCCAGCGCAGGTGTTTATGCCTGATCTGTATGGTTCCAAGCATGCCCAGTGTAACCCCTTCCAGCCAGGCTTCCCCAATCAGGACCACCTCGGGTCTGACCGATTTGATCTCCTGCCTGAAACTCTTCCAGAAGTGATGGGATGGACCGACTGCATGGTCAAGCCTGAAACCGTCAATACCCAGGGATACCCAGTGTTTTGCCGCTTCAACAATATGGTCCCGTGCTGCAGGATAATCGAGATTGAGCTTGGGCAGGTCAGAATAGTGCAAAAAGCACTTGTATTTATTGTTTAATAAATTGAAATAAAACCAGTTACGATAAGTGCTTTTCTTATCCATCCAGGCTTTTTGAAAAAGGGTATGATTGCGGGAACAGTGATTCGGGACAAAATCGAGTAGGATGCGGATATTCTTTCCATGGGCCTGACTGATCAGCATCCTCAGGTCATCTTCTGTCCCGTATCTTTCGTCAACTGAATTGAAATCGGTGATGTGATACCCGTGATATGCCGTTGTTTTATTAATAGGGGAGAGCCAGATTGTATTTATGCCAAGATCAGTCAGGTAATCAATCTTATCAGCCACTCCACGGAGATTGCCTCCCATAAACACCGGTTTCTGCCAGTCGATTTGCGCATCAAATCCGGCAAAGCGGTCAATAAGGATCTGATATATTATGGCGTCTTTGAACCATCGAAGCAACCACAACTATCGTCAATACATTCCTCCTCCTGCTAATCCATTCCCTTGCGTTTACAAATGCTTCGATCCAGGGTGATACTTCATCTGCTTTGCGTTGCCGGGGATAACTGGCCCAGTTCCATGGGAATATAGCCCTTTCCAGATGAGGCATGATGGCAAGATGTCTTCCGTTATCCGAGCAGATGCCGGCAACCTGATAATCCGATCCGTTTGGATTACCGGGATAATCGCCATAGGTATACTTCAGACTGATATTGTATCCTTCTGCATCCGGGATGCTAAACCTGCCTTCCCCATGAGCTACCCAGATCCCAAGCCGGCTTCCCGCCAATGAGGCAAACATGACCGATTTGTTAACCGGTACATCGACACTCAGAAAAGCAGATTCAAATTTTTGGGAAGCATTATGTTCCATATGGAGTCTGTTTTTGTGTCCGGGCATAACAAGATCCAGTTCCACCATAAGTTGACAGCCATTGCAGACACCCAGACTCAAGGTATCTCTTCGGGCATAGTACCGGTTTAACGTGTTCCTGGCCATTTCATTGTACAAAAATGCCCCTGCCCAACCCTTGGCACTGCCCAGTACGTCGGAATTGGAAAAACCACCCACAAACACAATCAGGTTAATATCATCCAGATTTTCCCGTCCGGATATGAGATCAGTCATATGAACATCCTTTACATCCAGTCCGGACAGGTACATCATATAGGCCATCTCCCTGTCACCGTTGACTCCTTTTTCGCGAATGATGGCAGATTTTATTCCTGAAGGGGCCATTCGCTTAGGATCAGCGCCAAACTGAGAGAATTTTCCTGTAAAATCCTCTTTGAAAATAAATTGAAGAGGTTGTTTGCAGTAATTAACAAAGCGCTTTTCT
Organism: uncultured Bacteroidales bacterium; assembly: GCA_963705125.1. Taxonomy (GTDB): domain Bacteria; phylum Bacteroidota; class Bacteroidia; order Bacteroidales; family UBA10428; genus UBA5072. Next base: position 81,613 of record CAVPIY010000002.1, read on the forward strand.
GCCAAAACCAGTCCGCATTGATTCCGGTCCAGTAAAGCAGAAGTTTTAAACCAGGTGTCTCTCAGTTTATGAACATCAAGACAAATGGTTTTTCCTGACTTGTTAATAACCAGTGAAGGATCGGGTGAGAAATTACCGATTACCTGAAAGGCAATCCGGTTTTCCTCCAGATATTGTTGTGCCGGTGAATGGTTATCGACTTGAATGACAATGGCCGGATTCTCACTGAACAGTATTTTCACCATATCGGTTTCCGGCAGGGAATCCAGATTGACGTTCAGGCCGGCTTTCATACAGGGGAAACACATTTCGAGCAGAGCAACCAGCAATCCGCCTGATGAAATATCATGACCTGAAAGAATGGCTTTTATAGAAATCAGGTGTTGTATGGCTTCAAAGACCTTCACGAAATAAGCCGGATCTTTTATGGTTGGCGTGTCATTACCCAGGGTATTCAGGGATTGGGCAAAGCTGCTTCCGCCCAGTTTGAATGAATCACCTGACAGACCGATATATAACAGCGAAGCGGATTGATCATCCTGAATTACCGGTTCCACAACAAGCCTGAAATCAATTACCTCACCTGCCGCCGATATGATCACTGTACCGGGTGAAAATACCTCTGTGCCATTCTTGTACTTTTGGGTCATTGACAGGGAGTCCTTGCCTGTCGGAATATTGATGCCAAGTGCAATGGAGAATTCACTGGCGGCCTTAACCGCAGCGTATAGCCGGGCATCCTCCCCAGGTTTCCGGCATGGCCACATCCAGTTGGCACTCAGTGATACGCCCCGGATACCGCCCTGAATTGGTGCCCAGATGATGTTGGTTAATGCTTCAGCAATGGAAAGCAGGGAACCATGCACAGGATTGACCACAGCGGCAGCAGGGGCGTGTCCGATGGCTGTGGCTATTCCCCTGAAACCACTATAATCCAGGGCTGAAACAGCCAGATTGTTCAGGGGTAACTGGATGGTACCGCAAGTTTGCTGCCGGGCTACCAGACCGGTCACTGAACGATCAACCTTATTTGTCAGCCAATCCTTGCATGCAACTGCCTCCAGTTGCAGGAGGTTCGGAATATATTCCTCAAGCAATCCTGGATCGTAAACCGGATCACGGAAATCCTGACTCCGGGTTTCATCCTTCATCAAGGTTTTTGGCGGATTGCCAAACAAATCCTCTATCTGCAGGTCAATCGGCCGTTTCTCGTTATGATCCAGGAAAGTGAACTGGTGATCTCCGGTAACTTCACCCACAATATACATGGGTGCGCGTTCCCGCTCAGCAATTTTCTGAAGCAATGCCGAATCCTCCTCTTTCATAACAAGTCCGATACGCTCCTGTGACTCATTTCCAATGATTTCCCTGGCAGACAGGGTTGGATCACCAATGGGGAGACGGGTTATTTCAATGGATCCGCCTGTACTTTCTACCAGTTCCGAGAAACAATTCAGGTGTCCTCCGGCACCATGGTCATGGACAGAAATGATGGGATTATTATCTTCTTCAGCCAGGGCACGAATCGCATTGCAGATCCTTTTCTGCATTTCGGGATTCGAACGCTGTACCGCATTCAGTTCAATTGCATGTCCATATTCACCGGTCGCCACTGACGATACTGCACCGCCTCCCATCCCGATCCTGTAATTGTCACCCCCCAGCAAAACAATTTTGTCTCCCTTTTCCGGTATATCCTTGTGGCTGTGGTTAAGGTTAGCATAGCCAACACCGCCAGCCATCATGATCACTTTATCATATGCCCAGAACTTCTCGTTCTCCTTGTGTTCAAATGTAAAAAGGCTGCCGCAGATAAGGGGTTGTCCGAATTTATTGCCAAAATCGCTTGCCCCATTCGAGGCTTTAATCAGAATTTGTTCCGGAGTCTGATAAAGCCATTCCCGCTCCGGATATGATTCCCAGCTTCGTCCACCCTGGAGCCGGGGATAGGATGTCATGTATACAGCCGTTCCGGCGAGGGGAAAGGCACCCTTGCCCCCTGCCACGCGGTCACGTATCTCCCCGCCTGTGCCCGTGGCCGCACCATTAAAGGGTTCAACCGTGGTAGGAAAATTATGGGTTTCGGCTTTCAGGGAAATGACCGTTTCAATGGGACGAAGTCTGAAAAATCCTGGCTTGTCATGCCAAACAGGAGAGAATTGCAAAATATGCGGACCGGCAATAAACGCACAATTATCCCTATAGGCTGAAATAACCCGGTTTTTATGCGTTGAAGTAGTTAGTTTGATCAGCTGAAAGAGGGACATGGGCTGTTCTACACCGTCGATAATGAAAGTCCCGTTGAAAATCTTATGCCGGCAATGCTCCGAATTAACCTGTGAAAAGCCGAATATTTCGCTGTCCGTAAGCTTCCGTCCGACTTTGGAGGACAACCTTTCCAGGTATTCGATTTCTTCCGTGCTCAGGGCAAGACCTTCCTGCTGATTGTAATAAGCTATATCATCAATATCCCGGATGCTGTCCGGTGTATGATGGATGGTGAAAATATCCTGATCAAGGTCGTTGTATGAGGCCTGGAGCATGGCATCATAATGGCCCTCCAGAGGATCCCATTCCGTGTATAATTCGATGCGGCTGATCCCGCTGATTCCCATATTCTGTGTTATTTCAACCGCATTCGTGCTCCAGGGTGTGATCATTTCTCTTCTTGGACCGATAAACCTGCCACGGATCACTTTCTTTTCCACCAGAAGGGCTTCGCCAAAAAGCCAGCATAGTTTTTGTATCGTTTGATTCTCTAATATTTCGATTGAATGTACAGCGTAAATTTGCTGTTCTCTGGATTCGAAGAAGGTTACCATGCTGTGTTTTGAAATGTCTGCTACAAAGGTAAAAAAAAAGCCAAGACCGGCAGACGCATGATCAGACAATCAAAAAGCGATCAGTTTTTGTACAGGATTATTCCGGAGATATTGGCGAATAATTTGTTGAACTTCACGGTTATCCGGGTAGCTTTGAATGCATTCATGCATGATGCTTTCATCCCTTGTTGCATATTGTGAAGAAAAATAACCGAAACCCTGGTATTTTCCATTTTCGATCTTTATGGCACCCTGTTCATCGGTATTCCTTCCAGAGTCAATGATCAAAACATTCTGGAAGCCAAAATAATAGTGATCCAATACTTTGCCTGCCCGGAAATTATAAGATTCAGGAAACTCCTTTCCGATGCATGCGCCCTGGCATGCACCGATTTCGTAATGAAAGCAATGATGGATGGATGAATAGATGCCGCAAAGTTTCTGACAAAGGTTATATTTATCCACCATTTTGTTGAGAAAGCCCAACACCTCAGCTTTCGTGGTAAAACAAAGCATGGGTAGGGTTTCGGTTTCCCTGGATTTTTTTATATGAAAACCGGATATAGCCATTTTCGTCTTTTTCTGAGAATAAACCATACCGGAAGAGAGATCTGCGCTGTGCCCGGTTAAACAGGGGTTTATGCTTTTTAATCTCAAAAGATTCCCGCAACAGGGCAATCAGTTCGCTGCCAGTTGCTTCAAAACTGATATCGGTAATTTGTGAACGCATCTGCAATGCCTTGCTTGTTGCGCTATTTTTAAAATGCGTTAGAACCCTGCTTCTGATGTTCCGGCTTTTGCCAATGTAAATCAGTTCAAGGTTCTGGTTGTAGAAATAATACACACCGGGTTCCTCCGGTAAATCATCAAAGACTTTGGGATTAAGACCCGGATGAATGTCAGCCGGTATACCGGATGTGCGAATGAAGTGTCCGGCTTTTTGTATTGTTTCGGCATCCAGTAAGAGGTCAAACAGTTTTGAAGTGGCCAGGGCATCTCCCATTGCCCTGTGACGGCCTTTAATGGTAATCATCAGCTCATCACACAACCGGCCAAGGCTGTATGACTTGTGACCGGGAAAAAGCAAACGGCTCAACTTTACGGTACAAAGTTGTGCCCGTTTATATTCATAACCCAGTCTGCGGAATTCACTTCTTACAAAACCATAGTCAAATGCTACATTGTGTGCGACAAAAATGCAATCTGCAGTAAGTTCAACCAAATGACGGGCTATTTCAAAAAATTTCGGTGCATCGGCTACCATCTCATTGGTAATACCGGTCAGCGCACTGATATGATGGGGGATCCTGCATTCAGGATTGATCAATGTCGAATATTCTGATATCACCGACTTCCCGTCATGAATCAATACAGCTATCTCCGTTATCTTGTCATTTCCGGGATTACCGCCAGTTGTCTCAATGTCAATGATGGCATACATAACAACTGTAAAAATAAGGCTTATTCAAAAAAAAACCCGGCATGCGAAGCCGGGTTTATTAACATAGTACAATTTACATCCCTTTGGCTGCAAATATTGTTCTTATGGTATTCAAAAACAGTTTTAGATCGGTCTTAATCGACCAGTTTTCGACATAATCCCTGTCAAGTTTCATCCATTGATCGAATGTAACACTGTTTCTGTGTGGTTGAATCTGCCAGGAACATGTAATACCGGGCTTAACGCTGAAGCGTTTGAGCTGCCATTCTTCCTGTTGTGAGACTTCATCGGGAAGCATTGGCCTGGGCCCGATCAGTGACATCTCTCCCCTGATCACGTTGAACAGCTGCGGAATCTCGTCCAATCCGGTTTTTCTTAAAAAGCGGCCAACTGATGTAATCCGGGGGTCATTCTTAATTTTAAATGCCGGGCCATCACTTTCATTGAATTCCATCAGAGCAGCTTTTAATTTCTCTGCATTGATGACCATTGTCCTGAATTTATACATATAGAATTTTCTGCCCCTGAGTCCAACCCGGAGTTGCTTGAATATTATCGGACCGCGTGAGGTAGCCCTGATCAGCATGACAATGATCAATAGGGCAGGTGAAAGTACAAACAAGGCTGCCGCAGCAAATATGCTTTCTGCCAATGTTTTTAATACATACGCCATCCGGCGTCGTGGTGTGGTCTCAAGTAAATCAAAGGGAAGGGTCCCGATATACGTGATCTTTGTTGTCCAGCTATCTGATTTATCAGCCGCAGGAGTGATTAGGAGTGATACACCAAACTGCCTGCTGATTGCACACAGATCTTTCATAAAGTCCTCAGGTAATGAGGAAACGCAACATACTATTTCATCCACAATGTCGTGACGAAGCAGACTCCTGATATTGGCCCTCATCGAATAGATCCTGGAGCGGTAATGAAACTGTGCTTTGATGGCTGCTGAATCCGTAAGAATATAGATCACCTGGCAGCCCCAATCCTTGTGGTAGTTTATCTTCTCCAAAATGCCAAGATTGTGGTCATCAATGATGATCATGATTTTCCGGAAATTTCGCTTCGATTTGTTGTGAATTCCGTGTAATATCAACGGTCTTTTTTTGTTTCCCAAGAGTACCATAACAGTGAAGTTTAGCTGTTTATGATACTTGTATGGTCGCAAAATGTTCAGAAATTATTACGAGTCTGCCAAACCGGTTGACGAGTATCAACTATTTGGTTGTGAAAAGAAATTTATCCCGGTGATACAAATGTTAATCAGGATAACTCGGATCTGAAAATTATTCTTAAGTTTGTTATGTTATTTTGTATTAATTGCCGGATCTGACCTCAAACCTTTTTCCCATTTGCAAAATCGGTTGTATAGCAAGTTATAAGTTCTGAATACGAATAATACAATACTTTAGCACGCTAATTGAGATATGACGGAATTCTTTATGAGAAAAAACGAGTCATTGGAAGAGATGGTGACCCGTAGGAACAAAAGGTTAAAAGGCCTTTTTTCTAAATTTGGAATCAATGTGCGGCTGGTCGGTGATGATAACAAACCAGCAGTTATTAAAGATGAGGAGATAGTATTATCCTGTTATGTGAAAAACTTTGATCTTCACTTCACCAAAGAGCCGTTTAGCGATGAAATTGTAAAAACTGTCAAGCTTAAACAGGAGCCGGAAATAACCAAGTTTGAGCTTCTTGAGGTTTTGGAGCTTTGTACCCACCGTCCCGTATTTAAAGTCAAACTCGAATCGAGTGACCTGTTTCTCGTTGGATATAATTATCTGAATTCTGAAGATGCAGTTGGCCGGTATCCGGTATTTGCCAAACACAAACCCAAGGTTTATTTCGATTATGAATATGCCCAGAGTGTCGCGGAAAACCTGAGAACTGACGGATACAGGGTTGTCATTGAATAACCCGGAATATACAACAGGTTAGAGGCTGTCTTAAAAGTTGATAAAACGTCATTGCGAGGGAGGCACGACCGAAGCAATCTGTTAATCTACAACAGATTGATTCGCTTTGCTCGCAATGACGTTCCTAATAATAGGACTTTTAAGACAGCCTCTTTTTTTATACACCGGAAGGAACTTCAGTTAGCAAATGCCGTTTGAAAGTTCTTTTATTTGTTCATATTATTACTGAATCTGATGTTTCAATTGAATTAGTTTTGTACATGGAATGTTCATCACATTACCATTGCCAAAAATCCGGATCTAATGAATTTGATTGACAAATCAGAACTGGAAAAACTTGCCTATATGTCGTTTCAGGGGATGGTCTTTCTTCGCGATGGAAAGTTGTCGGAGGTAAATGCTGCCATGGAGAAAATTACTGGATATGACAGAAATGAGTTTCTTGCAGGTCAAGCCCTTCATAAATGCATCCCAGCTAAGTTTTATAGAAGAATTTTCGACCAGGCGTGGCAGGTATCTGACAGTATGGAAACAAACCTGGTAAAAAAGGATGGAACGGTTTTATCGGTTGAGATAGAGAAGCAGGTAATTAACTATAACAACGAACCTCTCCATGTAATTGGATTCCGGGATATATCAATCCGCAAAGGGATCGAGGAGGAAATTCTCAAGCTTTCTGTCGCCCTTGACCAACGTGCCAATGAGATCATAATTACCCGGAAGAAGGCTGAAAAATCACTTATTGAAAGTGAAGAGAAATTCCGGTCGCTGGTGTCAAATATCCCGGGTGTGGTATACCGTTGTGCTTTTAACCCGGATCTTACTGTTATACAAGTATCAGATGCGATCGAAGTGCTTACAGGTTTCAGCGCAAAAGAGTTTCTTGAAAACCGGACAAGATCATTTTCCGGTATTATTCATCCGGAAGACCGTGAAAAGGTTATCGAAACGATAAAGACAGGAATAGCCGGATTCAAGCAGTATAATGTTGAGTACCGGATCCTGGCAAAAGGCAATATGATTAAATGGATATCAAACAATGGCCGGCCGATTTATGGAGATGATCAGTCAATAAAATGGCTCGATGGCTTCCTTTTTGACATCACGGATCGGATTCAAGTACTGGAAGAACTCAGAAAGGCTAAAATTGCTGCTGAAGAAGCAAATCATGCAAAAAGTGAGTTCCTTGCCAATATCAGCCATGAAATCAGAACACCATTGAATGCAGTTCTGGGATTTACTGAACTGTTGGAAGGCCTGACCCATGATTCCACGCAGGTAAAATACCTGAACAGTATCAAGGCCAGCGGCAAAAATCTGATGATGCTGATCAATGATCTGCTTGACCTGTCGAAGATTGAAGCAGGAAAGATGACCCTTCACTATTCATTTATTGATATACGTCAGTTACTGAACGAGGTCCGGAATGTGTTCTCATTACGCATGGCCATCAAGGGAATCAGGTATGTTGAGGATCTGGGAAAAGATTTTCCCGCAGAGATCAAATTTGATGAAACACGGCTTAGGCAAATATTAATTAACCTGGTTGGCAATGCTGTTAAATTTACGCATGAAGGTGAGATCAGAATAAAAATCAAAGCACACAAAAGGCTTGCTAAATCAAGTCAACCGATCATGCACCTTGAAATTAAAGTAATCGATACCGGCATCGGAATTCCGGAGGATTCATTCAGACTGATATTTGAATCTTTCAGGCAACATTCACCCCTTAATTCAAGGAAGTATGGTGGTACCGGACTGGGCCTGTCAATTACCAAACGGCTTGTTGAGGCGATGAACGGCAGGATCAGTGTTGAGAGTAAGGTGGGAAGGGGAAGTACCTTCACCCTGGTGTTTCCGCATGTGGAATACGCGGAGAACCTGTCTGAAAAAAACCACGATATTTTACAGCAGAACATTCCGCTTAAAGCCCAATCAAATATCCCGCCTGACTGGAATGTGAAAGGAGAGATATACCTGAACAACGGTAAAAAAGGAGGAACGCTGATAAACGACACTGAATTCCGGGATCTGCTAAAAAAGTTTGAACAGGACCTGTCGGTGAAACGGAAGCTCTTCGAATCGAAACAACCCCTCAAGGAGATAAAATCATTTGCGCAGGACATCATAACTTTGGGAAGAAGTTCAAAACTCAGTTTCATTCTGGAATATGGAGAACAATTACTTTCTACCATTGAGAATTTCGATATTGAGGAAATGCGACTGAAACTTGATTATTTTCCTGATCTTTTAAATCAATTGAAAAGAATTGGTCATGAAATCAGATGAACACTATATTCTGATCGTCGATGATGTTCCAAAGAATATCCAGCTTCTGGGCAGTATTCTCAAGGAAGAAAACTACGAACTCGAGTTTGCAACAAGCGGTAAAGAAGCGCTTGAATGGCTTGATGCAAAGCAATTTGATCTGGTCTTGCTTGATATCATGATGCCGGAAATGGATGGCTATGAAGTGTGCAGGAGAATAAAGGAAAATCCCAATTTAAAAGAAGTTACCGTTATCTTCCTTACTGCAAAGACCGACTCTCAAAGCATTATTCAGGGATTTGAGACCGGGGCAGTTGATTACATAACCAAGCCCTATAACAGAAAAGAATTGTTGATGAGGGTAAAAACTCATCTGACTTTACAGAAGCAACGAAAACAACTTGAATTAAGCACAGCTTTCGAAAAGAAGGTATTTTCTGTTATTGGTCATGACCTGAGAAGTCCCATCGGTAGTATCAGAACTTATGTAGATGCCTTCCTGCTTGTACATGATGAAATGGACGAAAGTACCATTTTGCTCCTGAAGGACCTTTATCTGCTTTCGGATAATGCTTTCAATCTGCTCGAAAATTTGATGAACTGGGCTAAGAGCCAGTCAGGTGGCATTGTTTGCCGGCCACAGAAAGAAAACATACCGGCACTGATCAAGACTGTACTGACGCTCTTTACCATGCAGGCTGAAAGCAAAAATATTACACTTCAGTTCCCGGAACATGAAGATGTGTTTGGCTATATTGATCCTGAACTTATATCGGTAGTCATCAGAAACCTGATATCCAATGCCCTGAAGTTTACTCCCCGCGGGGGAACTGTGACCATCAGCACATATGTGAGTGAAGGATAAGAACGAAGAAAACAAGAGCGGTAATACAGGTTTCGGATACCGGTACCGGCATGCCGCCCGAAATAGTTGAAAATCTGCTGTATAAAAGTATCCACTTTACAACCTATGGCACCGATAATGAAAAAGGATCAGGTTTGGGATTTCAATTATGCAAGGAATTTGTGGCCATGAACGCGGGAAGAATAAGTATTGAAAGCTCACCTGGCGCAGGCAGCAGCTTCAGGATCAATCTTCCGGTTTCATGATTATGGCAATTTAATTAAGGTGCATATGGAATCACCAGCTAAGGCGATCATTATCGCTGACACTCAATTCCTGATTGTCAGATCGTTGTCGGAATTAATCCTGGAAGAAATGCAGCTTACTGTCGGCCAGGTGAGTAAACACACGTTTCGAACTTGAGTTAGCCATTGTGAAGATGACGCCTTCATTACTCATCATTGATATAAACCATTTTGATTTTGATGGTATACCAGATCTTGGAAAAACCCTTTCCCTAAACCGGTCAATGCCCGTGCTTGTACTGACCAATTCACTGACCAGAAAAGAATTAACCGGACTGAATTCAATCGGGATAAAAAATATCCTCTTCAAGTCTGCCACTGAAGAAGAACTGGTCACTGGAGTAAAACTGGCTCTCCAGGGTAAAAAGTACCATGGGCAGGAAGTAATGGATATCATGATGGAGTCCACAGAAAGTAAAAGGTTGGTTCATGAAAACACTTCATTGACCGGATCTGAAATTGATGTGGTAAAACTCATTGCCGAAGGCATGACAACCAAGGAAATAGCATCCAGGAAGCACGTCAGCTTCCATACCATAATAACCCATCGTAAGAATATATTCCGTAAGCTGAAGGTCAATAATGCCTCTGAACTGGTTATGTATGCCATTCGTGCCGGTATAATTGACACTGTCGAATATCAGATCTGATTCTACCCTAAACAGGGTATTCAAAATACCACAAAAGCGGGATTCCCATAAACTCGGATTTTGCTGACATTTGCAGTGAACAATGAACAATTAAACAATGCGTACGAAAAGTCCTTAACAAAACACGTCATTAGGAACGTAGTGAAGCAATCTGCTTTATAACAGTAGATTGCTTCATTCGCTTCGCTCCTTCGCAATGACGCTTGGACTTTTCGGTGGACTCAACATTTATCATTTTACTTGGCTCATAATTAATAATTAATAATTCATAATTCATAATTCCAAACCATGGCATTAGAAAATCTGCATTTCGAATCCCTGCAATTACATGCAGGACAAGAACCTGATCCGGCAACAAATTCCCGGGCTGTACCCATTTACCAGACAACATCATACGTTTTCAAAGATTCGGACCATGCTGCAAGATTATTTGGTCTGAAAGAGTTCGGCAACATTTACACCCGTATCATGAATCCAACAACGGATGTATTTGAAAAGACGGATAGCTGCACTGGAAGGTGGGGTTGCTGCACTGGCGACTGCTTCGGGCCAGGCTGCCCAGTTCCTTGCCCTTACCAATATACTTCAGGTTGGTGACAATCTTGTCTCCACCTCATACCTTTACGGCGGCACTTATAACCAGTTTAAGGTCCAGTTCAAGCGCCTGGGTATTCAGGTAAAATTTGTCGAAGGCGATAAAGCCTCTGATTTCGATAAGTTGATTGATGAAAAAACAAAGGCAATTTATCTCGAAACAATCGGTAATCCGAGGTTCAATATTCCTGATTTTGAATCTGTGGCAGCAGTTGCCAGGAAACATCATATTCCCCTGATTGTGGATAATACTTTTGGGGCTGCCGGTTATCTTTTCCGCCCACTTGAACATGGTGCAAATATCGTTGTAGAATCGGCCACCAAATGGATTGGCGGACATGGGACAAGCATCGGCGGGGTGATCGTTGACGGCGGGAATTTTAATTGGGGCAATGGCAAGTTTCCTCAGTTTACAGAACCTTCAGAAGGTTACCATGGACTGAAGTTCTGGGATGTATTTGGAACTCCGGGTCCTTTTGGCAATATAGCCTTTATCATCCGGGCGAGGGTTGAAGGATTACGCGATTATGGATCGGCCCTCAGTCCTTTTAATGCTTTTTTGCTCCTGCAGGGACTTGAAACGCTTTCTCTCCGGGTTCAGCGTCATGTGGATAATGCACTTGAGATTGCACATTGGCTGAGTAAGCATCCCAAAGTAATCCATGTGGACTATCCCGGATTGCCTTCAAACCCATATCACGCATTGGCAAAGAAATACCTGAAACATGGTTTCGGTGGCGTTTTGGCATTTACTGTCAAAGGGGGTAAGGAGGCTGCTGATAAAATCGTCAATAATGTGAAGCTTATAAGCCATCTGGCCAACGTAGGGGATGCAAAAACCCTGATCATTCATCCGGCATCAACCACCCATGAACAATTAACCGAGGCAGAACAAAAGAGTTCAGGTGTTGTGCCCGGCTCTTTGCGCCTGTCCGTCGGAATTGAGCACATTGACGATATCAGGGCTGATCTGGAGCAGGCTTTACAAAAGATCTAGCTACCCGGTAAATGAACTGACAGTGTTTCTCAGAACTGTCAGTGTCATTTATTCATTTATCTTTGCTGAACATTGAGATGCAAATTTTGTTTATTGAATGATGAAGCAGATTGTCTCCATATCATTCACATTGATCATCCTGCTGTCAGGAATGAATCTTACCATTGCCACGCATTATTGCCGGGGAGAATTTGCTGCTGCAAAGATCAGTTTTTCAGATAAGCCGGCTTCATGTGGCATGGAATCCGGATCTAAAGACAATTCATCTTCTGAAACCGGAATTGCCGCATTCTGTTGTGAAGATGTGTTAGCGTCATATACGGTTGACAACAATTATGCACCATCTGAAGCCCACCTTAATTGGCGACCAGGGGCATTTCACGCAGATTTTTAATATTGCCGGCAAGCTCCTTACCAAATGATAAACATAATCCATCCTTCTTTTCTGCAGATACAGGACCACCCGGATGATCATGGCCAATGCTGTTTTCCGGCCTGAGATCTGCATTTTCCGCATTTGAACCTTCCTTTCAATATTCATTACAGGGCCAGGGATTACGTAGGTATTTCTCCTGAAAAAGCATTGTTTTAATTTGATTGCCATTTATTGATTTGCTATTTGCTAATTTATGATGATTTGATGTAATCACTAGTCACCTCATCACCTTCATAATCACCTCTCACCCATGTTTAACCGACTTGTAAAATATTTCCTTGAAAACCGGTTGATTACATTCATTTTCCTTATCACATTTGTGGTTTGCGGAATTGTATTCGCCCCTTTTAACTGGAAAACCGGGCTCTTTCCCCGCGATCCGGTGCCCGTGGATGCTATACCTGATATCGGAGAGAATCAGCAGATTGTTGCCACGGAATGGATGGGGCGTTCACCCAAGGATATCCAGGATCAGATAACCTACCCCTTGACAACTGCTTTGTTGGGAATTCCGGGTGTACAGACCATACGCAGTACATCCATGTTTGGCATGTCGTTCATTTATATTATTTTTAAGGATAATGTTGAATTCTACTGGAGCCGCTCCCGTATTCTTGAGAAACTTAACTCGCTTCCGCCCGGTACTTTGCCAACTGGAGTGCAGCCCGCTCTGGGCCCTGATGCGACAGCACTGGGACAAATATTCTGGTATACGCTGGAAGGGCGGGATCCGAAGACCGGCAAGCCCAATGGCGGATGGGATCCGCAGGAACTAAGAACCATTCAGGATTTCTATGTAAAATATGGGTTGTCCGCTGCCGAAGGAGTTTCGGAGGTTGCTTCTGTGGGCGGGTTTGTTAAGGAATATCAGGTTGACCTGAACCCGGAAGCACTGAAAGCATTTGATGTATCTGTAATGGATGTAATGAATGCCGTTCGTAAAAGCAACCTGGATATTGGCGCGGAAACTGTTGAACTGAACAATGTGGAATACATCATCCGGGGACTTGGATATGTTAAAAACCTGGACGACCTGGAACTATCGGTAATTGCGGTAAGGAACAATGTTCCGGTCAGGATAAAGGATGTGGCCCATGTTTCATTTGGCCCTGCCACCCGGCGGGGAGGTCTTGATAAAGCCGGTTCTGAGGCAGTTGGCGCCGTGGTGGTAGCCCGTTATGGTTCCAATCCGATGGACGTCATCAATAATTTAAAAGACAAGATGAAGGAAATTGATGCCGGTTTGCCGCAAAAAACTTTGCCCGATGGAAGTGTATCGAAAGTAAGCATTGTACCATTTTATGACCGTACGGGATTGATCAGAGAAACCATGGGTACACTTGAATCCGCTCTTTCGCATGAAATTCTCATCAGCATAATCGTGATCATTGTGCTGGTTCTGAATCTGAGAGCATCACTTATTGTTTCAGGATTGTTGCCCATTGGTGTCTTGATGACATTTATATTGATGCGGCTTTTCGGTGTGGATGCGAATATTGTAGCCTTATCAGGAATCGCAATCGCCATTGGCGTGATGGTGGATATTGGCATCGTAGATGTGGAGAACATTCTCCGGCATTTGGAGATGCCTGAGAATAAGGGGATCCGTGGTAAAAAACTACTTGATGTAATATATTTGGCCACCACAGAAGTCAGGGCAGCAGTAGTTACCTCCATTGCCACAACCATTGTCAGTTTTCTTCCCGTGTTTGCCATGCAGGCAGCAGAAGGTAAGCTTTTCCGTCCGCTGGCATTTACCAAAACTTTTGCCCTGCTTTCGGCTTTTATCCTGGGCATTGTGGTTTTACCAACATTGGTTCATATTTTCTTTAATATCCGGGTGGATACGAAGAAAATCCGGAAGATCTGGAATGGAAGTCTCATTGCGGCAGGAGTTCTCTTTGTCATTTTATGGCAGATATGGCCAGCTCTGGCATTAGCAGCCATAGGTATTAATAATTTATTGGATTATCGCTGGTCTGAGAAACGAAGGGAATTTCCCAATTATATCAATATTGCCATTACGGTGCTGGTAGCCGTTTATTACCTTTCAATCGAATGGTTACCCTTGGGTGCCCACAACAGTTCTTTTATCAATTTTATTTTTGTAACGGGGATAGTAGCTGTTATTCTTTCCGCGCTGATGGTAATGGTACATTTTTATGAGCCAATCCTGCGATGGTGCCTTGTCAATAAATGGAAATTTCTGTTGGTTCCGGCTTTCTCCCTGCTCTTTGGGATAATGATCTGGCTGGGATTTGAAAAAATTTTCGGGTTTGCGGCCAATGGCTTTGAAAAAGCCGGATGGAAAAGTTTCAGGCAAACAGCTGTGTGGCAGGGTGCAGTGAATACCTTTCCCGGAATAGGCAAAGAATTCATGCCATCGCTAAATGAAGGTTCCTTCCTCCTTATGCCAACAAGCATGCCACATTCGGGCATCGAAAAAAATCTTGGGTATATAGAAACACTGGATAAGCGGCTTGGCTGCTATCCCTGAAGTTGAAATTGCCGTTGGGAAATGGGGCAGGGTCAATTCAGCACTCGATCCTGCACCGGTTCAAATGTTTGAGAATACAATTAATTACCGCCCCGAATATATTCTCGATGAGAATGGCCACCGGATGCAGTTTAAAGTTGATAAGGATGGCAGCTATCTTTTGAGAAACGGGGGCAAATATAATCCGGTAAAAGAGAGCTTCAGGGTTATTCCTGCCGACAGCCTTATTCCCCGATGAAAATGGCGAGTATTTCCGGCAATGGAGACCGCATATTAAAAGGCCGATGGACATATGGAATGAGATTGTGAAAGTTACCAATATACCGGGTCTTGACATCTGCTCCCAAATTGCAGCCCATCGAAACCCGCCTGATCATGCTTTCAACCGGCATGCGAGCACCCATGGGACTTAAAGTATATGGACCCGACCTGGAGAGCATTGAACAAGCAGGGATGCAATTTGAACAGGCACTGAAAGAAGTGCCTTCCGTTAAGGCTACCATCTGTATTTTACGACAGGGCTGTTGGTGCACCATACATTGAAATAAAACTGAACCGTGAGGCGATGGCCCGGTATGGCATGAGTATCAGTGATGTACAGGAAATATTGCAGGTAGCTGTCGGGGGGATGACCCTGAGCAGTTCAGTCGAAGGCCGTGAACGCTTCCCAATGCGGGTGCGTTATGCCCGTGAACTGCGTGATAATCCTGAAGATATAAAGCGAATTCTTGTGCCGGCCATGAATGGCATCCAAATCCCCCTGGGTGAAATTGCGGATATTAATTACACCCGGGGAGCACAAATGATACGAAGTGAAAACACTTTCCTGGTAGGATATGTAATTTTTGACAAACAGGAAGGTAAAGCAGAAGTAGATGTTGTAGAAGAAGCTGCGAAAATCCTGAAACAGAAAATAGAATCCGGGGCTCTTGCTTTACCGGCAGGCGTATCCTATAAATTTGCCGGGAATTACGAACATCAGTTAAGAGCAACCAAAAGGCTGGCCATTGTTGTCCCCGTTAGTCTTATGCTGATCCTGCTTTTGTTGTATTTCCAGTTTCAAACAGTTACCGCCTCATTCATTCATTTTTCAGGAGTATTTGTAGCGTTCTCGGGAGGCTTTATCATGCTTTGGCTTTACGGGCAGGGCTGGTTTATGAACTTTTCTGTGGCGGGAATAAACCTGCGTGATACTGTTCCAGATGCACACAATCAATCTGAGTGTGGCGGTTTGGGTAGGTTTCATTGCCCTGTTCGGTATTGCCACAAACGACGGGGTTATTATGGGTACCTATATTCACCAGGTATTTGAGCAACGTCATCCGGTCACTGTTCATGAGGTACGGGAAGCAGTGGTTACTGCAGGAAAAAAGCGCGTACGGCCTGCTATGATGACAACTGCAGTAGCGGTTATTGCATTGTTACCTGTGCTTACTTCAACTGGTAAAGGAGCAGATATTATGGTACCGATGGCTATTCCCGCATTCGGCGGAATGATCATTCAGGTAATGACCATTTTTGTAGTACCGCTGTTTCAGGCAATGTGGCGGGAAAGCAGTGACAAGTGAAAAATGAATACGCATGAAAAACGAATAGTGAAAAATGAAAAGTGAAAATGAAGATTAATTTGATAATTGTTGGGTTATTCATTACAATAAATGCAGGAGCACAGGATAGTCTCAGCTTTTACCTGACAATGGCAGCCAAAAACAATCCTGCTGTATTGCAAAAGTATAGCGAATACCAGGCAGCCTTTCAGAAAGTTCCCCAGGTTGGCAGTTTGCCCGATCCTGAATTAAATATGGGAGTTTTTCTCAGCCCTATGGAACTTGTAAGCGGAAACCAGGTTGCTGACCTGCGGTTGATGCAGATGTTTCCCTGGTTTGGAACGCTCAGGGCCGCCAAAGACGAGATGAGCCTGATGGCCAATGCCAAGTATGAATTATTCAGGGACGCAAAACTGCAGGTATTTTATGATGTTCAAAGTGTCTGGTATGAATTATATAAAGTCCGGCAAAACATCCTCATTTCGCAAAAGAACATTGATATTCTCCGGACAATCGAAAGACTGGCCCTGGTTAAATTCAGGACCGCTCCGTTGGGAAATGGTTCTTCACTGGCTGACGTTTACCGCATTCAAATTGAAGTGGGTGACCTTGAAAACAATATAGCTTTACTAAAAAACCAGCAGAATACCCTGGTGGCACAATTCAACAGCTATCTGAACAGGCCGGTAATTTCACCGGTTTCCTTACCCGACACGTTGCTTTCCGATACGCTGGAAATTCCTCTGCTGGCTGTTTCAGACAGTATGCTCACGAATAATCCGATGCTGGGCATGCTGCAATACGAGCAACAATCGCTTGATTCCAGGAAAAAAATGGTGACTAAAATGGGCTACCCGATGATTGGTTTAGGTGTGAATTATTCGGTGATCAACAAAAATGAAATGTCAACTTCCACCATGAATGGAAAGGATATGATCATGCCAATGGTTACCCTTACCCTCCCGATTTACCGCAAGAAATATAGAGCTATGCAAACGGAAGCAGATTTGCTGAAAGATGCAACAGCACAAAACTACACGGCCTCGGCCAATAGTCTGAAAACAGAATATTATCAGGCAGTTCAGTTATATCAGGATGCTCAACGCAGAGTTAGGCTTTATGGGAGTCAAAGTTTGCTTGCCGGCAAATCCCTCGATATCATGATTAAGAGTTTTACCGTTTCCGGTTCTGGTCTTACCGACATACTCCGCATCCGGCAGCAAACACTCGATTATGATTATAAACAATGGGAAGCAATTGCCGATTTTAATACGGCCATAGCCTGGTTAAAACGATTGATGGCATTCCAACAATTTTAATAAACTTGGGTTACAATGAAAATGAATAAGATTTTTCCGAACAAATACTTCCGTTATGGTTCTTTGATAATCGGCGGAATTTTCCTGGGCTGGCTGTTTTTTCATTCTTCCCGCAAGGTTGAACCACAAGGACAATCTGTACAAAGTGATCAATGCCACCACATGGACTTGCGCTATGCATCCCCAGATACGTATGCCCAAACCGGGGAAATGCCCCATTTGCGGAATGGAATTGATCCTGCTGAACCAGCGTGGTGTTGAGATTGACCCGGCCGCACTGCATCTGACAAAAGAGGCAGCACAACTGGCCAATGTACTGACATCGGTTGTCACCCGTCAGAAACCTGTAAAGGAAATACGGTTGTATGGCAAAGTGCAGGCTGATGAACGTTTGCTTCAAAGCCAGGTCGCCCATATTTCAGGGCGAATTGAAAAATTATTGGTGAATTTCACGGGTGAAACGGTGCAAAAGGACAAATACTTGCGCTCCTTTACTCTCCTGAACTTATTACAGCGCAGCAGGAATTGTTGGAAGCGGCTAAGACAAAGCAAACCCAGCCTGAAATTTATGAAGCTGCCAAAGAAAGGCTGCGCCAGTGGAAACTTCCCGAATCTCAGATCGCCTCTATGGAAAATTCAGGCAATATTCAAAGCAATGTTGAAGTCGTATCGGATATTTCCGGAATTATAACAGCCCGGCGTGTTAACAACGGCGATTATATTAACCAGGGAACTGTTTTATTTGAAGTGGCTGACCTGTCAAAAGTATGGGTAATGTTCGACGCTTATGAAAGTGACCTGCAATTCCTGCGAAATGGAGACAACCTTACATTCACGCTCCAGGCCCTGCCTGGTGTTAAATTTGCGGGTAATATTGCCTTTATTGATCCGGTTATTGATCCGGTAACCCGTGTCGCAAAAGTCAGAATTGAGGCAGAAAATCAATCGGGAAGGTTAAAGCCCGAAATGTTTGCAACTGGAATTGTACAGGCACGACTGGATGAGTACAGGAATATGCTTGTCATTCCCAAATCAGCAGTCCTTTGGACAGGTAAGCGTTCTATCGTATATATAAAACAAGCCGGTACTGATGAACCTGTGTTTAAGATACGTGAAATTGGTCTCGGACCCATGTTGGGTAATAGTTACGTAATAACAGACGGATTAACCGAAGGAGAGGAAATTGTGACCCAGGGTGCTTTTAGCGTAGACGCTGCCGCCCAGCTCGAAGGCAAACCCAGCATGATGAATGTGAGTCAGTCCTTTGAGCATGAAATTGATAAAAACACAGAAGCATCCTTCATGGTTTCCGGCAATTGTGACATGTGCAAGGCACGTATTGAAAAAGCTGCCAAATCAGTCCGGGGTTTGCAAACCGGTGTCTGGGATATTCAAACAAAAACCATCCGGGTGGCATACAATGAAAAGGAAACCAGCCCGGATGACATACAAAAGGCCATCGCAAAGGCAGGTCATGATACAGAAAAATTCAAGGCAGACGACATTGTTTATAATTCTTTACCCGGATGTTGTCTCTATAGAAAGAATTAGATTTGGCTTTTTACATCGATCCTGGTTTTGTCCACGCTCCAGCCGGTGGCCAGTCCAATGACAAACCAGGTCAGTGCAAGCGTTCCGAAGGCAAAGATCGAATCCCCGATCACGCGGAGCCAGCGGATGAAATCCAGGGTTGGATCCTGCATGAACTCAGCTGATCGTGCGTACCACATGCCATGTTTCGCGCTGGCCAGGGTCTGTGCAAAACCCAGGGGTAACATGCTCAGCAGAACCATGAGCATCAATCCGGTATTGATGCTCCAGAATGCCACGCTGATAACCTGGTCCTTCCAAACATATTTAACCGTCAGACCTTTCAGGACAAACAACATCAGACCGATACCAAGCATGCCATACACCCCGAAAAGGGCTGTGTGACCATGAACAGCTGTGGTGTTAAGTCCCTGCATATAATACAGTGCAATGGGTGGATTGATCAGAAAACCGAAAATGCCGGCACCGACCAGGTTCCAAAATGCCACCGCAATGAAGCAATAAATGGGCCATTTATAGGCTTTGATCCATTGGGTGGACCTGCTGATCTTCAGGTTGTGCCAGGCATCAAAACCCATCATCACGAGGGGTACGACTTCAAGTGCGCTGAAGGTTGCGCCCAGTGCAATAATTGCGGTTGGGGTGCCGGTAAAGTACAGGTGATGGAAGGTGCCAATGATGCCGCCGGCAAGGTAGACAATTGTGGAGAAAATTACAGCAGCTGTGGCAACCCGTATATTCAGCAGGCCCATCCTGACGAACAGGAAGGCCGAAACCACCGTGGCAAAAACCTCAAAAAAACCTTCAACCCAAAGGTGAACAACCCACCATCGCCAGTACTCTGCTATCGACAGATGTGTTTGTCTGCCCCACATAAGACCTGCACCATAAAAAGCAGCGATGGCGACAGATGCGATCACGAACATGATCAGCAACTGCCTGTTTTCACCTGGTTTAATCAAGGCAGGCCACAAGGCTCGCACAAGCAATCCAAGCCAGATGACCAGGCCGGTAAATAGGAACAATTGCCAGAACCGGCCCAGATCAACATATTCATAACCCTGGTGACCGAACCAGAAGTTCTCTTTGAATCCAAGCTTTTGCATGACGCCGAGCCATTCCCCGGCAAGCGATCCCAGCACAATGATCAGCAGGGCGATGAACAGAACGTTAACACCAAGCCGTTGATATCGGGGCTCATGGCCCGAAACAGCCGGAGCAATATATAAGCCTGTAGCCAGCCAGGAGGTGGCTATCCAGAATATGGCAAGCTGAACGTGCCATGTCCTGGAAACAGAATAGGGCAATATGCCCGATAGTGACAATCCGTAAAACCCATTCCCTTCAACACCGTAATGCGCCGTGACCACACCCAGGATCACCTGTACGAGTATCAAACCGCAGACCACCCAGAAAAATTTGAGCGTTGCCCGCATGGATGGCGTGCTTTGGAGGCCCGACAAGGGATCGTTTTGCGGTAAGGTCAGAGCCAGGGATTGATCATCCCGGCTCCTTGCATAAAAAAAGCCGAGAATGCCGATTCCTGCCAGGAGCATGATAACACTGAATCCGGTCCACAAGATCAGGGTTGCTGCAGGTGTATTTCCGACCATTTCATCCGGGGGCCAGTTGCTGGTATAGGTGATATCCTGTCCCGGTCTTTGCGTTACACAGGTCCATGATGTCCAGAAGAAGAAGGCATTCATCTCCCGCATCCTCTCAGGATCTTTCAGCGTATTCGGTGCAATGGCATAAGCTTCACGGGTAGCCTGCAATGCCGGATCATTCATGAATAATCCGCTGTAATAACGGACATTCAACCTAATTGCACTGTCGCGGAGGGCTGAAACCTTCAACTCACCTGTCTCAGGATCATATGTATTGATTCTCAACTCTTTCTGCAATTTAAACTGTAATACAACCTTATCTTCATCCCCGAGCAGTTCATAACTTTTTCCATAATCCGTTATGGCCAGTTGATTCAGTATCGATTCGGCCTCCCGGTGCAGCCAGTCGGCCGACCAGTCAGGTGCAACATACGATCCGTGGCCCCAGACGGAGCCGATCTCCTGGCCTCCGATGGATTGCCAGACATTCTGACCATTCCGGATATCCTCCCTGGTAAAGATCACCCTGCCCCCTTCAGAAACAACTGATTCCGGAATCGGGGGGGCTTTCATATATATCTCATAGCCAAAATAGCCCATCACCGAAAAAGCAACGATCAGTAAGGCCAGAAATCCGATCCACAGTTTTTTTGTTTTCATGGGTGAGATTTATGAATACTCGGTATTAAGGTAATAAATATTTCGCGGAACAAGCTATTCCCATGAATTATGCATGTGGAAAAGCTTCCAGCCCTCTTCTTCCTTTCTCCAAAGCAAAGTAAAGGCAATCACAAATGGTGGCTGGCCGGAAAGATCGAACTGCTGGGTGATCTCCGCCATGATCGCAGACTTCTGCTCGTCGGTTAATCCGGTTTTTGCATTTTTTGTGCAGGATAATACGCAAAATGATAGGAGGAGGAGGGTAAGTATCTTCATGATGATTGGAATTAATAGTTTAACAATTCGGTTCCTTAAAAATCCAGATATTTTATTTTTGGTTTAAATATTTCAGCATAAATAAAAATTGCCAGATCCTGGCAAATAAATATACAACATTCTCTGGCTAAAGTCAATAGCTGCTGTAAAATAAAGCTAAGTTCGCCTCAGGCTATGGGCTATGCCTGAACCAAACATAATTTCATCACGAAAAATGATTTATCATTGATTTTTGTGATTTTTCACAATATATTGCGGCGCAATCAAACTTAAATCTTCACATGTAACATCCATATTGATTATGAAAAACATTCCGGTTATTTTTGCTGCCCTGACTATGCTGGTGATGACAAACTGCAAAAAAGATATGATGAGCGAGAATCCCTTCATGATGGCATATAATACGCCTTTTCAGGTGCCGCCTTTTGATAAGATCGATACCACACACTATATGCCTGCTTTTCTGGAAGGCATAAAACAACAGACCGCTGAAATTGATGCGATGGTGAAACAATACGGAGGAGCCCTCATTTCGATAATACCATTCTTGCTTTGGACCGCTCAGGTGATGTTGCTTGCCCGGGTCAGAAAGGTATTTTACAATATCAATGAAGCCAATACCAATGAGCAGATGCAGGCCATTGCCAGGCAGATCGATCCGGTCATGTCGAAACACCAGGATGACATCTACCTGAATGAAAAGCTGTTTGCACGGATCAAAGCGGTATATGAAAAAAGATATGAAATGAAACTCGATTCCCAGCAGATCAGGGTAACGGAGAAATATTTCCGTGATTTCGAACGTATGGGTGCCAATCTGCCCAAAGATAAACAGGAGCAATTGCGTAAGATCAATGCGGAATTGTCCATGCTCTCCCTGAATTTCGGGCAGAACCTGCTGGCTGAAACCAATAAGAATTTCAAACTGGTGATCGAAGACTCAGCCGATCTGGCCGGATTACCGGCAAGGAGTTATCGATGGTGCTGCTGAAGCAGCTACGGAAGCCGGATTGGCGGGTAAATGGGTATTCACCCTGTCAAAACCCAGCATGATCCCCTTCCTGCAGTATGCCGATAACCGTGAATTGCGGGAAAAGATTTACAGGGGCTATTTCATGCGTGGAAACAACGGCAATGAAAATGACAACAATGCCATTGTGGCAAAAATGGTCAGGTTGCGGGTGAAAAAATCACAATTGCTGGGTTATAAAAGCTTTGCCGATTATGTTATTGATGACAACATGGCCAAAACCCCCGGCAATGTGTATGATTTCCTGATGAAACTCTGGAATCCTGCTTTGCCCATGTCAAAAAAGGAAGTTACTGAAATGCAGAAGCTGATCGACCGTGAGGGTGGAAAATTCAAGCTCCAGCCCTGGGATTGGTGGTATTATGCTGAAAAAGTCAGAAAGGAAAAATACGATCTGGATGACAGTGCCCTTACGACCCTATTTCAGCCTGGAGAATGTCCGCGACGGGATGTTTATGGTTGCCGGCAAGCTCTATGGCATAAATTTCACAAAACGTACTGATCTTCCGGTATACCAGAAAGATGTTGAGACATATGAGGTTAAGGAAGCGGATGGCCGGCCGGTGGGCATCCTGTATCTTGATTATTTCCCGGGTCCGGGCAAAGGTGCCGGTGCCTGGTGCACTGACTTCCGTTCACAGATCATGGAAGACGGGAAACGCATTGACCCGGTGGTTTCCATGGTTTGCAATTTCACAAAACCAACGGCTGATGCCCCTTCGTTGCTGAACTGGGACGAAGTGAACACCCTGTTCCACGAGTTCGGACATGGCCTTCATGTATTGTTCACACAGGGCAGATATTACCGGACTGCCGGCACGGTTCCTAACGACTATGTTGAACTGCCTTCACAGATCATGGAAAACTGGGCAGGAGAGCCTGAGGTGCTCAGGGCCTATGCAAAACATTACAAAACCGGTGAGGTTATCCCGGAAGAACTGATCACAAAAATCCAGAAAAGTGGTCTTGTTCAACCAGGGTTTCGAAACAGTCGAATACCTCGCAGCTTCCATGTTAGATCTTGATTTCCATGTGCTTGCAGATACACTGGACATCCAGGTCGGCGATTTTGAGAGCCGTTCGATGAACCGCATCGGCCTCATCAGCGAGATCATTCCCCGATACAGAAGCACCTATTTTGCCCATATTTTTGATGGAGGGTATGCTGCCGGTTATTATGTATATATATGGGCGGCCGTGCTGGATGCCGATGCATTCAGTGCCTTCAGGGAATCAGGTGACATTTACAACCCGGACCTGGCGGCAAAATTCAGGAAATATTGCCTGGCCGAGTCAGGTGATGATGAAGGTATGGTGCAGTACAAAAAGTTCAGGGGAAAGGATCCTTCCGTTGATCCATTGCTGGTGAGAAGGGGACTTAAGTAAGTAATGAGTCCCTCAGCATTTGACAATTTGGCCCCATAATGAGTAACAATACTGTAACCTCTCCGAGGTAAGGGGGGGTGATAGCCCATGACAATTTTCTACAATACTATATGCCCGCCGGGCAAGGCATTGTTGGTTACAAAATCAATTTTAAAATACCGCGGAGCGGTTAAAGTTTTGTAGCAAAAAACGTAAACGAGTGTTTCCAATTCCTCGGAGAGGACTCAATATAATATTTTCAATATTAATAATTTAATAATTTGTTATATAAGATAATGGAGCAATTTGCCGAAAGGCATCCCTGCGGGAAGCAATTAGCTAGGAGTAATGAGTGATCAGTGGGTCAAGGAATTACGGATTTGTTAACAGTTCATCTGGTTATAATTATCTTTTTTGAAGTAATGAAATCATGATCAATATAAAACTTAGCTATATAAATTCCCTGACTAAGGTTATCTAAAATTAACGAATTTAGTCCAGTTGGATTAAGTAATTCAGATGTTTGTATCTTCCCCTGCATGTCAATAATTTCAACTTTTAGGGTTCCTTCTTTTGCTCCCTGAAATTTCACATTGAGATATTCCTTTAATGGATTAGGGTATAAATTGATGATGATATCATTTGAAGAGCTGGTAATATTTACAATCCCTGTGCTTGTATTATCGATGTTCCAGTTAATAATTGACAAATGTATTGTTGAATGGTTATCAATTCGTAACAAAGCAGAAGTATCTTCCACAGTAACGGTAAGTGTATTTGAACCCTCTATTAAGTTACTTTCGTTAATTAAAACTGAATCAACATTGTTTTCAAAAGGTAAACCATTAATTTCCCAGGTCCTTTTTAGAGTATTTGGAATTGGATTAATTAGATCAAGTTTACATGTTAGTGGCAAGCCGGGCATAGTTATATCAGAATTATCCGGAAAATAGGATATCAAAGGTGACGCTAATGCATGGATTCTTTCTACCATACCCTCAAGACAAACAGCGCAATAGGGGACTCCCAGATAACGCATTTTACAATTTTGATGGGGCCTGTACCAGGTAGGTGATTCTGAATGAGGATATAATCCAATGCCAAAATCACCATACCAGTTTTTCCATTTTAGATCCGATATGTTTGTTTCCCGTGTCATATTTATCGCTTCATTGGCATATTGCGGTCCAGCCCAATATTCATCTGCTAAATATGAAAAGGAATGTCCCAACTCATGAAAAGCAATTTCATTTGCTGAAGAATGGGTTGATGTGGTGGCGACCCAACCCCCGGAACCTCCATATTTTGATGAATTAACGATCATAAAAACCTGATCATAGTGAGGAAAATTATTGGCTAGTACATTCATAATATGGGTAGAGTTGGTTGGGACAAGTAATCTTTCGATGTCTGCAAACCAATATGTGCTTCCATAATAGTTATCAATCAGGCTGTCTGGATGCAAAGCAGCACCGCTTTCGTTAGAAGGAACCTTAATTAAGAATACATTAAAATAATTCTGATAGTTTGAAAAGGGTGTCTCATTAATAAAAGCGTTAGCCATATTCCGGGCATCAATTTTAAACTTCTCTAATTCACTTTCCAAATATCCATCTCCCAGAATAACAATATTTATCAGGTAGTTTACATCACCCTTATATTGAAGGGTATCAACATCAAATGTCTGTGCAGTAATAGAAAGGGATATAAGAGCTAATAACCAGTGTTGTAAAGAATTGTTTCATTATTGTTCATTTTTAAATATATCAATAATCAGCATTTGAATATTATCAGAATTCAGACCAGTATATCTTTCCATGGAAATATAATGCGCAGCTGGATCTAAAGGAATTCGCAGCGAAAACTGAGTACTATCCAATTGAATATCTTTCTTAGCCAATTGTCCATTATCCGTTACATATTCAACTGTTCTGTGAAGGGGATTGGCAATGAAATTACGCATTAAAACATGTGATTCTTTATTCAAAACGATGTATTCTACATCGTCAATAGCTGGTGTTTTGGACATGATGGTATTTTCCTTGATCTTACCTTCTGTTATAATCTTATTAATCAAACGAATTCTATATTCTTGCTTTATTGTATCATTTACTATTGAATAGTTCAAGAAAATAATTTTGGGTGTTTCATTGGTAATCTTATCATTTGATGATGTGTTCGTTGTCCTATAAGGTGCTGTACAAGCCACCATATGAAGCATAACCACGAATGCAGCCTGAATATAAATATTATATGATATAATGTGTTTCATCTCTTGTATGTTTATCCTAAAGATGGCAAAATAAACCAATATTAGCAAATGCACTACCTGGCAACCGGCCGGCGGGAGATCAGCGAAGCAAACAACCGATACTTCAGTTATCTATGTACTGGATATGAAAGTTAGGCTGCTATCATGGAAAAATTCAGCATTTCTGACTTTAAATATATTTTTTATATACTAAGCACGCCAGTATTTCGTATACATATCATCATAAATGCAAAAACGCAATGAGAACATATTTTGGTACGATGAGCATGGCAGTCCTGATGACCATGATTCTTTTCAATTGTGAAAAGGACCAGCCATACAATGAAAACCCGAATATCAGCACCACAGGTGAAACCATTGCCAGTTTCCCGGTAGCCAAAGAGGACATGTTGCGACTGATCCCGGAAGAGTATATCAATGCTGCACGCAACAGTCTGCATATCGCATACCAGCATACCTCACATGGCACCCATGTATCCAGGGGTATGTTCGGACTTCCCGATTACAAACCGGGGGATGCCTCTTTATTTGGTATCACAAATAACAATCCAACTGCCAATAAGCTCGATTTCAGGGACCTTATCATCCAGGATTATGCCGAGCCGGGAACCAGTGCCGTCGATCTCAGTGCAGACGAGACTGCATTTATACAGGCTACCCGTAATTACCTGGATGATCCGGAAAACGCGGAGATAAACGTGGTGATGTGGTCATGGTGCAGCATAAACGGCCACAATGTCACCGGCAATTACCTGCCCGGTATGCAAAGTCTGATCAATGAATACGGACCGGGAGGCAGCAAGGTTGGCACAGGTCCCGGCAAGCGCGAGCATGCAGTTGTGTTCATCTTTATGACAGGACATGCAGAAGCCGGGAACAACGTTGGATCAGGAAAACCCATGAACCAGGCTGATACGGTTATCGGATACTGCCAGGCAAAAAAATATTTCTGCCTGGATTATTATGGCATCGATGCCCATGACATGAATGACCACTACTGGGAGGATACCGGGGATAATGGTAATTCAGATGATTACGGAGGGAATTTTTATGCAGACTGGCAGCTGGCGCATCAACCGGGGATTGATTATTACGAGAATAAAGCGGAACCCGGAGGCAATGCAGAATATGGCGCTCACAATACGCAACATATAACCGCAAACCGCAAGGCATACGCCATGTGGTGGATACTGGCCAGGATTGCCGGTTGGGACGGAAAAACATGACGTACCGGAAACGATGCGATCGATGAGTTGTTTCTCTATATTATAAGATTAAGCAAAATTACGCCCAGTAGTCCTGAAGTCCCGACAATGGTTTCCATGATCGTCCAGGATAATAGGGTATCCTTAATGGTAAGGTTAAAATACTCCTTATATAACCAGAAACCGACATCATTAACATGGGAGAACATCAGGCTTCCCGCACCGATGGAGAGGACCATCAGTTCAGGATTAACTGTACCCTGAGATACGAGGGGCAGAATAATACCGGCTGCTGTAAGTCCTGCCACGGTGGCTGAGCCTACACAAACCCGGATTACCGTGGCAATCAGCCATCCGAGAAACAGGGGAGAGAAGCCGGTATTATTCAGCATCCCCGCCAGATAATCACTTACACCGCTGTCGGTAAGCACCTGCTTCAATATACCTGCGCCGGCAATGATCAGCAGCATCATCGTAATGCTCTGAACTGATCTGGCATAACAGGTCAGCGATGTTCTTCATGGATCTTCCCCTCGAAAGCCCGAGTGTATATGTCGCCACCAATATCGAGATCAACAGGGCAACTGAAGGGCTGCCTGTGAACCGTATGATGGTGCCGGTGAGGGTACCCTTCAATGGTGTGAATTCCATGATTGTAGAAATGATGATCAGTATAACCGGCAGAAGAGCAGACAAAACACTGACCGCCATTCCGGGCATTTCTTCCTCTCTCAGCACGTTGGGATTTACAAATTCCTTCAGGGGGGTGGCTTTGACTTTTTTCAGCGTTCTTGCATAGAAAGGGCCTGCGATGATAATTACCGGTATGGCAATGATTATTCCATATAACAGGGTCTTGCCCATATCTGCCTGAAACATGATGGCAATAGCGGAAGGGGAGGGATGGGGCGGAAGATATCCGTGTGTAACTGAAAGAGCGGCGAGCATGGGCATGCCCACATACAGCAGTGGTAAACCTGTGGATGCAGCGACGGTGAAGATGATCGGAACAAGGATAACAAAGGCTACATTGTAAAACATGGGGATCCCCAGAACAAAGCCGGTTATCACCATGGCCCATTGTACGTATTTTACTCCGAAAAGGCTGATGAGCCGGGAAGAGATGCGCTGGGCTGCGCCGCTTTCAGCAACTATCTTGCCAAGCATGGCGCCGAAACCCAGGATCAGCACCAGTGAACCCAGCGTACTGCCGATACCTGATTCAAGTGATTTCAACAATACTTCCGGACTCATTCCTTCTGCCAAACCGACAACAATGGAAACTACAACAAAGGCAGTAAAGGTGTCGAGTTTGATTATGGTGATCAGGACGATCAGCATTACAATACCAAGTATTACAATGAATAAAGGCATATTATCTAACTTTCGTTTTTTTCATTCATTAATAATTGCACGGCATTTTCCATTGAACCGGCCCGGATAATCCTGGTTTCATTGATAAAGAAAATTTCGTCCGCATTTTCTATTGTGTTCAGCCGGTGAGCAATGATGATCCTCGTAGTTGAACGGGGCAGCTTCTTCAGGATCGCTTCCAGTTGCTGTTCTGTTACAGTATCAATGTTGGCGGTGGCCTCATCCAGAATCAGTACCTCAGGTCTGCGGAGTACGGCCCGCATGAAGGCGATCAGCTGTCTCTGCCCCAGACTTATGGTCTCTCCGCTGTTCATCACCCCGGTTTCCAGACCTGTTTCAAACCGGTCAAGCAAACTGTCCAGTCCAGCCCTGGTAAGCAATTCGATCAGCTCATCATTTGAATATTCATAACAGCTGTCATTGCCGTACAGGATATTTTCCCTCACCGTGCCGGTGAACAGGAAGGGTTCCTGCAGGATAAATCCGATCCGGGCCGCACGTTCCTCCGGTTTGAAGGAACGAAGGTCCCTGCCGTTTAGCATCACCCTGCCCCGGGTAGGGTCATATAAGCGTGCAATCAGTGAGGCGGTTGTTGTTTTTCCCCCGCCGGTAGGGCCAACAAAGGCATATGTCCTGCCATGTTCCAGTTCAAAGCTTACCCTGTGTAACACTTCCTTGCCATTTGGATAGGTAAAGGAAACCTGGCTGAAAGAAAGTGCCGCCGCATCGCAGGGCTCGGGCTCAGCAACGCTAATTGACAGATTATTCTCAAACGAGAGTATGTGGGCAATTCTGTCCCATCCGGCCAGAGCCACCTGAAAGTTGGTCCATAAAGCAGCAAGCTGTCTGAGTGGGTTATAGAAACTATTGATATACGAGAGGAAGCTGATCAGCAATCCTATGGAAAAATTACCGGTACTTATCAGGTAAAGTCCGAATGCAAGCACAATCAATTGTCCGATGTTTGAGAAAAAGCCATATACCGGCATGAAAAGGTTATTTGCCAGTCCTGCTTTCACGGCCGTTGTGAAGTTCTGGTGGTTCACCTCCTCGAATTTTTCCACGAAAGTAATCCCGGCGATTGAAGGCAATAACTACCTTGAAATTCATCAGACTTTCCTGTATTTCAGCGCTTAGATTTCCGGTACTTGCCATGATTCGCAGCATTTCTCTTTTTTACCCAGGGAGTAACAAAGCGTGTGAAAACCAATAGGATTACAGCGGGTATCAGGGCAGCTGCACCCAGTTCCAGGTTAATGGAAACAAGAAAGATCCCGGCTCCTGTCATGATGAAGATGCTGCCGATAAACTGCACCAGGGACTGGGAGAAAAACTGATTCAGCTTATCGGTGTCGTTGTTGATCCTGGAGATCAGGTCACCGGCTTTGTTTTCATTGAAGAAGGCAATGGGCAATTCCTGCAGCTTCATAAAAACAGCATTGCGCAAGCTGAATATAACCCTTTGTCCGACTCCCCCCATGAGTTTGGTTTGAAGGTAACTTGTAACTAGTGCAATGAGGTACATTACAGCCAGAATTCCCGAAAATAATAACACACCCTGATACTGCTTTGTCATTACATACAGATCAATTGTACGCCCTATCAGCAATGGTCCTATCAGATTCAGGGATGCATTTACCAGAATAAAGAAAAGGGCTATGACAAGACTTTTCTTCTCGTCCGACAGGATCAACAGCAGCTTCTTAAGCGCGGCAAATGTATTCGGGCGCTTCAGAATATCCGGTTTTTTAGTGTCAAGACTGTACGTCATAATGACTGGTACTGCGCTGTGAATTGTATATCTGCATATATTCAGGACAACTCTGGATCAGGGTCTTATGGGTTCCTGAAGCAATGATCTCACTTTCCATCAACAGGATGATCTGATCATATTGCTCCACAGAGGCAATCTTCTGGGTTACAGTGAGAATGGTCATACCGGGATAGTTGGAATATACATTATGCATGATCTTTTGCTCAGTCCTTTTATCAACCCGGGCAGTAAAATCATCCAGAAGCAAGAATCGCCGGATCAAGTGCCAATGCCCTGGCCAGCATAATACGCTGTTTCTGTCCGCCTGACAGACTTGCACCACGTTCAGAAATCACTGTTTCAAGTTTGTCAGGAAGTGTATCAATGAAGCCCTTTAATTCTGCTGTTACGATGGCCTTCTCCAGCATCTCATCTGATATTGATCCGCTGAAAGCGATATTTTCGCGCAGGCTCATGTTAAATATGATACTATCCTGAAAAACAAACCCCACCTGGTTATAAAAAATGTCCTTCTTATATGAGCCTGATCTCCTGTCCGTCAAATAATACCTGTCCCGTATTCTGACGGATAAGTCCGGTAAGCAAATAAAGCAACTGTGTTTTTCCGGCAGCGGTTGGTCCGATCACTGCTGTTCTTGAACCAGGCCCGGTGATAAAATTTATATTGCGCAAGGCAGGTCTTTCACCGTATAACAGGGAGACATCTTTTAGTTCGATATGACCTGTCAACCTGGCCTGTATTGTTCCGGTATCGGGAATCCGCGGTGCGCCAAGTACTTCCTGTACCCGCTGAAAGGAAGCTGTAGCCTGGGCGATAAGATTACTCATAAATCCAATAACCAGGATCGGAAAGATTAAAATGGATATATAGCTGTTAAAAGCAGCAAAGTCTCCCAGAGACATACTGCCTTTAACAACAAAATGTCCTCCCAGGGCAAGAACTGTTAAAACAGCCATGTTGCTTACAAAAGTGATTACCGGGATCAAAGCGGCAAACAGGTTAATAATTGAAAGTCCCAGATCCCTTGAAGTGGCACTGGCTGATATAAATTTACGGTATTCATATTGCTGGGAATTCAGTACGCGGATGATCGCAGCACCCAGGATGCTTTCATTGATCACCTTGTTCAGCCAGTCAATTACCTCCCGGCTTTTCTTGAACAGTACCCTGACTTTCCGGAGCACAAGATAAAAGGCAAAGCCAATGACCGGAATGATCGTGAGCACGGCCAGTGCAAGCTTCCAGTTTATGGATAGCAGCAGTATACTGGCACCGATAATGATAAACAGGGAGGAAAAAATGGACACAACCGCCTGTGATACGAATAATTTGATTGAATCAATGTCTGACGTAAGGTTTGTCAGTAACCTTGCCGGATTAGCATGTAAGATATAAGAAAAGCTTTGCCGTGATATTGTATCCGAAAGTTTTGACCTGAGGTCTCTGGCTGCTCTTTCAGAGGTCAGGGTTTGCACAATACTCTGTAAATAGGTGAAGAGAAAAATAAGCAGGGCAGCCACAGCAAATTCCAGGATCACCTGTTTCAGATAGAGGGGATTGGATGTAAAAGAATCGATTGCCCGGGCAATGATTTTTGGGATCAGCAGATTGACACCATTGCCCAAAAGCGCAAACACGATAAGAAGAACAACCATACCACGGTATGGTCTCAGCAATGAGAATACGGAAGGTTTTTTCCCCTTTTGTCCCGCTGTTTCTTTAGTTGCTACGGCTTGGTTCACCAATAATCCTTTTATAGAAAACAAAGAAACAACAATTGTTGTCTGAATTCACTTTTTTTTCTTGCAAAATAAAAAATTATGTGTATATTTGTACTAGTATTATAATACATTATATGTATACAACAATGATAAACTTTATTCTCGATCCAAAAGCAGGCACTCCCTTTTACCGCCAGATCATTGACCAGATCCGGTTTGGTATTGCGTCAGGAAAGCTGACGGTAGGGGAGCAGTTGCCAACCGTCCGATCCCTTGCAGTTGAACTGAAGGTGAATCTGAACACGGTTGCAAAGGCATACAAGGAGCTCGAAATCCAGAATATTCTGGAGACTTACCAGGGTACCGGCACCTTTATAAACAAGAGTGAAACAACCCTGTCTGAAAAAGAACGGCAGAACAAGATAGAGGATATCTGCCGGGAATTTATGACCATAGCTTTCAATTATGGATTTACTATTGATGACATCATTCATGAACTTCAAAACCAAAAGTAAAATGAAAACCAACATCATTACCAAAAACTATTTTAACCCGATCTCTGTGACGGTTTTAATTGTGCTGGCCGGAGCTTCCGCCAGCATTGTACCATTTTCAGCTGATTACACTGCCTGTTTTTATTGCCTCGCTGGTGATATCAGTTTTGCTGTCAAGCTTCAATACAGATTGCTGACCAGTGGGAAAAAGCAGTTGTCTTGCGGCTGGGAAAATACAGGGGACTGAAAGGGCCTGGTATTTTCTTCATAATCCCGATTATTGACCGGATCATCAATTATATTGATCAGCGCATCCGGGTAACTGATTTCAAGGCAGAACAAACGCTGACCAAGGACACAGTACCGGTGAATGTGGTGGCTGTATTGTACTGGACGGTCTGGGATGTGGAAAAAGCAGCCCTTGAGGTGCAGGAGTACAATGCTGCCATTGAATATGTGGCGCAAACCGGATTACGGGATATTATCGGTAAACATGAACTGGCTGATTTGCTGCAGGACAGGGAAAAGATCGCCAGCGATCTTCAGGTCCTGCTCGATGAGAACACGACACCCTGGGGAATAACCTGCCAGAATGTGGGCATCAAAGAGATTACCATACCCCAGGCACTGGCTGATGCCATGAGCAGACAGGCACAGGCTGAGAGGGAAAGAAGGGCAAGGGTGATCCTGGGTACGGCAGAAACTGAAATTGCGGAGAAGTTCGCGAAAGCCAGTGAACAATATCAACACAATCCAGTTGCGTTGCAACTCAGGGCAATGAACCTGATCGGAGAGGGACTGAAAGAAAGGGGTTCCATGATCATCGTCCCCAGTTCGGCACTCGATTCCATGAATCTGGGGGTAATTGGCGGTCTGGCCGCGCTTGGAAAGCAGCAGAATGTTGCAGCGGGAGAAACTGCAATTTAATTTGTATATTTTTTGGGTTCAAATCACGGCCTATCGTTTGGAATAATTAAATTGCAGGCTGATTCATGTTGTCTTTTTTCTGTGTGCTGAATTAACCTGCAATTTTTTATGGCAAAGCGTGACGATATTCACAAAGTACTGATTATAGGATCCGGGCCGATCATCATCGGTCAGGCCTGTGAATTTGATTATTCAGGAACCCAGGCCTGTAAGGCACTCCGTTCACTGGGTTATAAAATAGTACTGGTGAATTCAAATCCTGCCACCATCATGACCGACCCGGGAATGGCAGATATCACCTATATTGAACCCTTAAACGAATATGCTTTAACGGAAATAATCAAAAAGGAGAGGCCTGATGCCCTGTTGCCCAATCTGGGTGGACAAACAGGTCTGAACCTTTCTTCTATACTGGCCAAAAAGGGTATTCTCGCGCGTTATGGTGTTAAGGTCATCGGGGTGAATATCGATGCCATTGAAAGGGGAGAAGACCGTGTGGCTTTTAAGGATACAATGACCCGGCTGGGTATTGAAATGCCGGAAAGCACTGCCGTTAATTCCCTTGAAGATGCCGAAAAGGCTGCTGAAGTGCTGGGATACCCGGTGGTCATTCGGCCTGCTTATACCATGGGAGGTACAGGCGGTGGACTGGTTTACAATGTGGAGGAATTGCGTATCGTCGTCAGCAGGGGTTTGGCTGCGAGTATCGTTAACCAGGTACTAATTGAAGAATCCGTGCTTGGGTGGGAGGAACTGGAACTTGAGGTTGTCAGGGATGCCAAAAACCAGATGATCACCGTTTGCTTCATTGAAAACGTCGATGCCATGGGCGTCCATACAGGCGATTCATTCTGCACGGCTCCCATGCTGACTATAGATCCCGCATTACAAAAGCGTCTGCAGAAATATTCATATGCCATTGTCGAGGCAATAGAGGTCATTGGGGGAACAAATGTTCAGTTCGCCCATGATCCAAAAACCGGCAGGGTCGTTGTGATTGAGATCAATCCCCGTACTTCACGATCCTCAGCCCTTGCTTCCAAGGCAACCGGCTTCCCGATTGCACTGGTATCCTCCTTACTGGCAGGAGGCCTTACCCTGGATGAAATTCCTTACTGGCGGAGCGGAACCCTCGAAAAATATACCCCATCAGGAGATTATGTTGTGGTGAAATTTGCCCGGTGGGCATTTGAAAAGTTCGATGGCCTCAAAGATAAACTTGGTACACAGATGCATGCCGTGGGTGAGGTGATGAGCATAGGAAAAACTTACAAAGAAGCCTTGCAGAAATCAATCCGCTCGCTTGAAATAGGTCGTTATGGACTGGGTTTTGCCAGGGATTTTAACCGTAAATCACTTGAGGACCTGATGGTCATGCTCAATCAACCGTCGAGTGAAAGGCAGTTTATAATCTATGAAGCCTTGCGCAAGGGTGCAGATGTTGCCGAGCTGTATAGACTGACCTATATCAAACCCTGGTTTATCACACAAATGAAGGAACTGGTAGAGCTGGAAGAAAAAATCCTAGCCTGGAAAGGAAGACCCCTGCCGGATGAACTGTTGATCCGGGCGAAAAAAGACGGATTTGCTGACCGGTACCTGGCGCAACTTTTAAAAATACCGGAAATAAGCATTCGCGAAAAACGAATATCACTTGGTTTATCTGAAGCCTGGGAGCCCGTACCGGTAAGCGGGGTTGAAAACGCAGCCTATTATTATTCCACGTACAATGCGACCAGATCAGGTGGAAGTCAGCACCAGAAAGAAGATCATGGTTCTGGGAGGGGGACCGAACAGGATCGGGCAGGGGATTGAATTCGACTATTGTTGTGTGCATGCAGCCTTTGCCATTCGCCAGGCAGGTTATGAATCCATTATGGTTAACTGTAATCCCGAAACGGTTTCAACCGATTATGATACTTCGGATAAGCTCTATTTTGAACCCCTCACTGCAGAAGATGTCCTCAGTATTTACAATAAGGAGAAGCCGGAAGGGGTGATCGTCCAGTTTGGCGGACAAACCCCGCTGAATCTGGCAAAAGAACTCGCCGAAGCCGGTGTTCGGATTCTGGGCACAACGCCTGAAACCATTGATCTGGCCGAGGACCGTGACCGTTTCCGGCATGTCATGAAGAATCTGGGAATTCCGCAGCCGGAATCCGGCATGGCCAGCAATC
This sequence comes from uncultured Bacteroidales bacterium, assembly GCA_963705125.1. GTDB lineage: Bacteria > Bacteroidota > Bacteroidia > Bacteroidales > UBA10428 > UBA5072. Next base: position 117,686 of record CAVPIY010000002.1, read on the forward strand.
TTGTGGAGGCCCTTGCAATAGCTGACAGAATCGGGTATCCGCTCATGGTAAGGCCATCCTATGTTTTGGGAGGGAGGGCAATGAAAATTGTTCTGGATGAGACCATGCTGGAACAATATGTCGCCGCAGCGGTGGATGTTTCACCCGACAGGCCCTTGCTTATTGATAAGTTTCTTGAAGATGCCATTGAAGCTGAAGCTGATGCGATAGCCGATGGCACGGATGCCTTTGTACCGGTCGTGATGCAGCATATCGAATATGCCGGAATACATTCGGGTGATTCTGCCTGTGTTATTCCTCCTGTGGTTATTCCTGAGAAACATATTCAGACTATAAAGGATTATCACCAGAAGAATTGCCATTGAAATGAAAGTGGTTGGACTGATGAATATCCAGTATGCCATATATGAGGATGTTGTATATATACTAGAGGCAAATCCCCGTGCATCCCGCACCGTGCCATTGGTTTCCAAGGTCTGTGATATATCCATGGCTAAAATCGCAACGCAGATTCTGTTGGGCCAAAAACTATCCGAATTCAATCTCAAAGACAAGAAGATCAAGCACTTTGGCGTTAAGGAGGCTGTGTTTCCCTTTAATATGTTTCCTGATGTTGATCCCTTGCTGGGTCCTGAAATGCGCTCAACGGGAGAAGTTCTGGGTCTTGCCGATTCCTATGGCCTGGCATTCTTCAAATCGCAGGAAGCCACCCAAACCAGTCTGCCGGTTGAAGGAACAGTATTGATTACAATTGCTGACCGTGATAAGGATCGTATCATACAGGTGGCCAGGAATTTTAAAGATATGAATTTCAGAATTGTGGCAACCGCAGGAACGGGTAAGTTTTTGATGGAGCATGGCATTGAAGCCGAAACGATCAAAAAAATCTATGAAGGAAGACCCAATATTGTGGATGCCATTAAGAACGGAGATATCAATCTGGTGATCAACACACCGGCAGGCAAGCAAAGCGAATATGATGATTCCTATATCCGGAAGAATGCCATTAAGTATAAAATACCCTATATAACAACAACTTCAGCTGCCCTTGCAGCAACACAGGGAATCGCCGAGCGGCGCAGCGGGGAATACCAGGTCAGATCGCTGCAGGACTATCATTTGGGAATTCAGTAGCCAGGGTAATATCCACATCGGATTAATATGCATTAAACCATTAATAAGCAAACCTAAATATGAAAACCATTTTACTATCATGCACACTGGTGGCTCTTTTAAGCAGCTTTACACCTCCAACTGGTAAGAATCCCATCTTTAACGGGAAAGACCTAAGCGGCTGGACAATCTATGGAACAGAAAAGTGGTATGTGGAAAACGGAAACCTGGTATGTGAGAACGGACCATCCAAGCAGTACGGATACCTGGCCACTGATAAATTCTATAAAAACTTCGATCTGACCCTGGAATTTCTCCAGGAAAGCAACGGCAACAGTGGGGTATTCTTCCGTTCGACCATCGAAGGAACAACAATTGCAGGTTGGCAGTGCGAGGTCGCGCCGAAAGGCAACGATACCGGCGGGATATACGAATCGTATGGCAGGGGCTGGCTGGTCCAGATCCCGGATGAAAAGGAGAATATCCTGAAACCGGGAAAGTGGAATAAATTACGCATTCGCGTTGAGGGAGACCGGGTTCAAACCTGGCTTAACGGTGAACTCATGGTTGACCTCAGGGATGAAAAGATCGGAAATGCCAATGGCTCTATCGCCCTTCAGATTCACGAAGGGGACGACATTAAGGTCAGGTGGCGCAAACTGATGATTGAGGAACTATAAACACCGTCACGAACAACCTTATTCCTTATCAGAAGCTGGATTATAACCATCATTCAGCGTCTTCAGGAAGGCTACGATTTCAGATTCTTCCTCAACACTCAATCCGAGGTTTCCTGTTTCAGTTTTATTTAAGTTTTCGGAAACCTCTGGTTTAGGCCAGCAATTAATTCCGTGCCGAGGATCGGAAATACTGTCTGATAATGGCAGGATGTCACGGGTGCTGTAGAAATGCACAATATCCTCCAGACTTTTAAAATATCCATTATGGCCGAAAGCTTTGACAAACCCGTCGTGAGGTCGTTTATCAACATTTCGGAGTGTGGGCACCTGGTGTTTACCATAATTTTCTCCTGCATACATGGCATATTGCGGTATTTCCTTCAGATAACCACCCAGACCGGGATCTACCCATGAAGAGCCTTCAGGATTAAAGAGCGTGTCCATCGTGTACCATGGGTTTTGAGGATTCGCGGGTATCCCTACATTTTCAAATGTAAAGTCAGTAAAAAGTGGCGGTAATCCCTGTATCTCTGATTTGCTTGAATGACAACCGGAACATTTGGCTTTACCGTCAAAAAGCGCAAGTCCTTTCTTTTCCGCTGCGGTAAGTTTAACTTTACCTTTGAGAAAGTGGTCAAACTTGGATGAGAACTGATTCACTGCGCCTGAGTGTTCGAAAGCAGCTATAGCAATACCGATAATACCATATTGCAGCCTTATATCCCTGCTTGAACAAATGTTTTTCAGACCCCAGATGTCAGATGCCACTTTTTCGAAACTGGAAGCATAGGCAGATCTGCATACTTTATCAATGATTGTCATGGCATCCGGAACATTTTGCTCCACGGGATTCAGAAAAGGACCCTGTGCCTGATCGGCAGCCGGGTTACCCAATACCAGCCCGGTGGCACGTCCGTCCCAAAAGTTACCACCTGCAAATTGCACTTTTTCATTCTCATAAAATGCATGAAATGAGGGACTCAGGGTAGCATAAGCGGCGCTGTTGGGTTTCCTGTTTCCAAATCTGCTGTGTAAGGCCCCCGGATATACACCGCCTGTTTTGTTTACCTCTTCATCCGGACCAGTCCAACCGGTTTCAGGACCATGGCATGTTGCGCATGATTGCCCTTCCGGGACTGAGAGATTCTCATCAAAGAAAAGTTTTTCACCAAATGCCTGTAAATCCTGATTATTTAAAAGAAAACCCAGATCAAAAGAATCTGATTTTTCAGGGACAGGGCTTTTTTGACAGTTCGAGGCTGCCAGGATTATCAGCGTAGCCAAAGCTAAGGAACCAATACCAAATAGTACTGACTTTTTTTGCATATCACCTCCGTTTTTATGGTTGGTCGAGGATAATTCTGCATCAAATTACTAATTTTCCAGCTTTTTAACAACATATTCCCCAACTTTCTTACCCTGTTCAGCACCGGCATCCACACTGAACCGGTAATGAATGCCACCATATACCCGGCTGATGGATGCCTCTGCAGCGGCTTCCCGGAATGAAGTAAAATGTCGCTGCATACCTATATACCGGAGATCACTGGTATCCTGAAATGAGAAATTGTCCCCGAACAAGTGGGTAAGCACAGCTGCTGCTGAAGCCGTAATCGTGCTATGTCCGCTTGTATATTCAGGAAAGGGCGGTGTTTGGAGGAAAGGCATCCAGGTGTTGTCGTATGTTTCATTGATTACCGTAACCGGTCTGATATAACTGCTGCGGTATTTCTCATCCCAGCATGAAATGAAGGCTTCATATAGCGCAAGCGCAGTATATGCATAGGCTTGTGCTGTTTTTACGGCATCGGCATCCGACTGCTTGGATGCAATTGCACATATGCCCATCCAGTGTCCTCCGGGTGTGATCTTCTTGTTGCCGAACATCATATGTCCTGAATGCTCGATAACGAAAGGATTATCATCCCAGTAACGTGCAATCTCCATTTGCTCTTCAGTCAGGTGCTTATTCATGAGATATACTTCCCTGACGTTTCTATAGAACACACTATTTGTGTCTTTACTGTATTGCGGAGGTCTCCCCGGCATAAAAAAGGAAGCGGAATCCATCACCATGGGTTTCATGGTATTCCAGCACCATTCCACACCATCCAGGTAATCGGGAGGGGTTGGCCTCCATTTTCCCGGATCATTGCTCCCCAGGTATTTTGGCTTACCCCGCGACTGGACGTAGCCATCCATTTTGGCTCTGGATAAAACAACCCGGGCAACAGAATCACCAAAAGCCATGGAACGCTGATAAGTTGAATCATCCATATTCTCTTGAAAGGATTTATATAAAGATTCTTCATACTTAGTCAGGGAATCAACTGAAAATACTTTTACATTTCGCACAACATTAAAAAAAGCCTTGCTGGCAGCCAATGTAAAGTTATACTCCTTTCCTTCCGCAGGTTGTGGCATTTTTCCGAATCCGTTCAGCTTCTCAGCGATCGAAGCATTCCCTTCCTTGCTGAACCGTATGGCTTCATAGGATGCAAGTGAGGAATACGCATATAACCTGCTTGCAACGGGAGGTGTAAATACATCATAAATAATAACCTCGGTCAGTCTATCCTGATTCTGGTGGAGTATATCTGTATCGGGTAAAAGTGCAGATCTTTTGAGGTCACAGCTGATCAGCAAGAGACCCACCACGCAAAATGGTAAAATCATGTGGAATTGCTTCATATGATATGGCATTAAATCAGAATTATATAAATTGTATCAGTACCATAATTAAAGAGGTATTTCCCTTTTCTTTCCGAGGTTGTTGATCATAACTAAAGATTCGGTATGGCTGTATACAACCAGGAACCTTGCAGACTGGGAAAGGAATGAGCAGCCATAATAAAATTCCTGCCTGTAAGAGGTCCCGTTCTTACGCTTTATTTCAGCAACCATATCATCGGGCATAACGGGTATCATGCGTACCTTTCTTTTAAGATTAAAGATCTTGATTGGCCCCCGGTTTTGTCCGGCTGCCACCAAATAACTACCTGTTTCGCCCCTCAGTTTCACCAGAGCCTTACCGTTACCAGGTATGAATATGCCACTTTCGGAAATGGTAAGTGCTGTAAATTCACCATGACCGTTACCCCTGAGCAATAATCCATTCAGGGCATCATAGCGCCCTGTTGAAACTTCAGTTCCAAAATCATTTCCGCTGATCAGAACATCCAGGTTACCATCCCCGTCAAAATCATCCACAGTCATGCCATTCAGTACAGACAGCTGTGCCTGTGCAGGCAACGGAAACAAAGTAAATCTGTTATTTCCATCATTCCGGCAATAGCTTGACGCAAAGTTATTTGCATTCAGCTTCAGAGCATTTTCATATTGTTCAGCTGAAAATAGCTGATCCATGGTTGATGCTGCATACGACTTGTAATTCTGGAATTTTGAACGCAGGCTGATCATTTGCTTAATGACATCGTCGCGGCCGTGCACAGGAAATTCTTTTCGTGTTGGATCCTGCTGGCTGGTCATGAGAAATATGGACGTGAAAGCGTCATAACTCCCGTTGTTATCGAAGTCACTCCCATAAATTGAAACCGGATGATACGGATCAGCCCTGTAAAATGAATTCAGGCCAAGATTTCCGGTAATATAGTCCGTATCTCCGTCATTATCGAAGTCTCCGGCCGAGATTGAGTTCCACCAGCCTGTTGCGGTGTTTAAGCCTGAACCGGCAGTCACATTTTTAAAGATGCCCCTTTCATTCATCAGCATGGTAATCGGCATCCATTCCCCTGCAAGCATCAGGTCCAGCCAGCCATCATTGTTGAAATCCGTAAAAAGGGCATCACAAACAAGACCTATGTTTACAAGATCATTTGCCACCTCCTGCGTAACATCCACAAATACGGGATGACCATTTTTCGAGTCATTTCTGTAAACATAAGAGGAAACCGGTCTGGGATAGTGCCACGGATCGACCCGGCCGGCAATAAAAAGATCCATATCTCCGTCCCTGTCAAAATCAGCGGCTCTTGTACAGGACTTACCGGTATTATTCCGGGGGATGGCATTCATTTGCTCGGAATAATTTCCTTTGCCATCGTTGATGTAAAAATGCTCCTGATAGGCATCCGAATTGGACTCGTTCTCATATCCACCGGATGATATCCACAGATCCGGGTCACCATCGCCCTCTGCATCAAATAGCAGGATCCCCGAATCATCCCAGGTTTTGAGGGTAAGGCCGGCATCAGAAAGCAAGGCTCTTTGCATAAAAGTTCCATCCTTCTTCTGGAAAAACAACTGTGCACTGTAATTGGCTGATCCGCCGCAAATAAGATCATCCAGGCCATTGCCATCTATATCTCCGGCCGCCAGGGCAGGTCCGTATTCGGAAAATTTATGCGGCAGAAGCTTCTGAATGTTAAAATCGACAAAATCGGTTTCCTGTTGAGCATACCGGATGTTCATGGAATGCGTAACTTCCTGAAAAAGACTATTGGAAGCCAGTTTTTTGTGTACCCGGCTATATGGTAGGGCTGCATCTCCCATATTGATCTTCAATCTTTGGTCTGCAGGGATGTTTCGTAAAATTTGCATTTTGCCATTCTGCCATTTCACCAGAATGGAATCAAGGGTTTGGGTAGGGCCCAGACCAAAATGGGCAAGATACTCGGATGTGGAAAGATAGCCCTTGAAAGGTGAATATTCCCAAACCTGCTTTTTCCCATGGTCGAAATAAACCTCTATCCATGCCCCCAAACCCTGGATATGCTTGTCACCTTGCAGCTGGATTTGAATATAATGACTGATATCTTTGCTTTGTTCCCTGGCATTGTTTCTGTACAAAGAAGCCTCACCGTTTGTGTTGTTTATAACCAGGTCCAGGTCACCGTCATTATCCAGATCTGCATATGCTGCTCCGCTGGAAAAGGTGGGTGTTGTCATACCCCATTTGTCTGACACATCCGTAAAGGTAAGATCGGCGTTGTTCCTGAAGATATAATTGTGCAGTTTGACTTCTGGTATCTGCATGAGAATCTCGCTCTTTGATGCGGAGAGGTAGGCTTTGTTTCTGTACATGCCAAAGTCATGGTCCGTAATATCCCTTGGAAAGCCATTTGCTATGAACAGATCACGATATCCGTCATTATCCAGATCCGCCATGAGTGGTGTCCAGCTCCAGTCTGTAGCTTCAATACCAGCATAATATGAGATATCGCTGAATACCGGATTTATGAGGGAGTCATGCTGGCCTAAACCAGGTCCCTGGTTAAGCTGCAGGGTATTTCTCACATACTGGTAACTGTAACCGTATCGCTCAGTATTCTGATAAAGCTGGTAGCTGTTTGGACTGAGCATCATTTTTTTCCGGTAATTATCTTCGGGATTCATGTCCAGTGTAACAATATCCACCAGGCCGTCATTGTTTATGTCACCCACATCATTACCCATGGCAGCAGCTGACAAATGCTTGAAATATGCTGAACATTGCTCTGAAAAAGTACCATCCCGGTTGTTAATCCATAACAGGTCGTTCGAGAAATAATCATTGCTGACATAAATATCCTTCCAGCCATCCTGGTTTATATCCAGAATACTGGCTGCATTCCCGTAGCCCTCGGTTTGAATTCCGGCCTGTTTTGAGATATTCGTGAAAACGGGATGATCCAGGGTACTGCTCCAGTCATTGCGGAATAGCTTTCCGGTACTCGGATTGGATCCATCCTGTATGACCGGATGGAAGAGGTAGGGAGATATCCTGTCATTAATCTCATTCACAACCAGATACATATCATTATCTCCGTCATTGTCAAAATCGAAAAAGGAAGCTTGCACAGACTGGGAGTCATCATCCAGGCCATATTCTGATGCCATTTCTTTAAAACCGGGAATATTCTCCTTGTCAAAGCCCTGATTGACATACAGGAGGTTTTTTCTTTTTCCGGATCACTGCTCAGGGTGGCACATACATATATATCCATTCTGCCGTCATTGTTTATGTCAGTAACAGCCACGCCGCTGCACCATTTACCTTCACCACTGACTCCTGCAACATCAGTTACATCCAGGAAGACAAAATCACCCTTATTCAGATACAGCTTACAGGGAACCAGGTTGCCGCTGAAATAGATATCCTGTAACCCGTCATTGTTGAAATCGCCTATGCCTGCACCGGCTCCGTTATAAACATTTCCGATATCCAGCTGATTGACAGAATCATTTTCGATGATCCGATTGTTGAAATAAATGCCTGAATGAGCAGGGTTTATTTGCTGAAAGAAAGTTATCTGCTGCTTGCAGGAAACAAGAATAATGAATAGCAGATAAACAGTTGTTTGAATAGTTTTGAATGATGTTGGGGCAAACATTTCTAAAAAAAAAGATTTCCGGAATTTAAAGTTTAATTCTTTCCTTGCTCAAACAAAAGAACGGTCTGATTTGTTTACGGCACAAACATGGTATCCCATATTTATTTTCTGCAGGCATTTACCCCTTGTGATTTAGAGATGTCCTTGACATTACAATGCATTTGATTAATTTTGCAGGCTCTCCTGGAAAGAATGCAGGATTTATTATTAACTTATTATAATTTAAATGATTACAGTATCCAATCTGAGTGTCCAGTTTGGGAAGCGTATCTTATTCCAGGATGTGAACCTGAATTTTACCCCAGGGAACTGTTATGGGATAATTGGAGCGAACGGTTCCGGAAAGTCCACTTTTTTAAAAGTGCTTTACGGTGAGGTGGAAAGCCGGACAGGCATAGTTACATTCGGACAGGGAGAGAGGTTATCTGTACTGAAACAGGATCATTTCGAATTCGATGATTGTGTTGTACTGGATACAGTGCTGATGGGACATACCCGTTTATGGAGCATCATAAAGGAAAAGGAGATGATGTATGCCATGGCTGATTTTACCGAAAAAGATGGGATGCGGATTTCCGAACTGGAAGAAAAATTCAACGAACTCAATGGCTGGAATGCAGAAAGTGATGCAGCCAGCCTTTTAAGCGGATTGGGCGTTCGGGAGGAATTGCATGCCATGTTGATGAAGGAACTCAGCGGAAAAGAAAAGGTAAAGGTCTTGCTGGCCCAGGCTTTATTTGGGAAACCGGATAACCTTCTCCTCGATGAGCCGACCAATGATCTCGACCTGGAGTCGGTTAACTGGCTTGAACATTACCTTTCGGAATTTGATAATACCGTACTGGTTGTATCCCATGACCGCCATTTTCTCGATTCCATATGCACACACATTGTGGATATTGATTTCAGCCGCATTCAGCTGTTTGCAGGTAATTACAGTTTCTGGTACGAGTCAAGTCAGCTGGCCCTTGCGGCAGCAGCTGGCCCAGAATAAAAAGGCTGAAGAGAAGAAAAAGGAATTGCAGGAGTTCATCGCCCGGTTTAGCGCCAATGTGTCTAAATCCAAGCAAACCACCAGCCGGAAGAAAATGATCGAGAAACTGAATATTGAAGAAATCAAGCCATCTACCCGTAAATATCCGGGCATAATTTTTACACCCGGACGCGAACCAGGTAACAATATTTTGTCCGTTAAAGACTTGAGCAAGCGGAGTGAGGGTAAGTGGTTATTTCGGAATCTCACCTTTACCATACATAAACATGATAAAATAGTATTCCTGTCCAGAGACCCCCGGGCAATGACAGCTCTGTTTGAGATCATTAAAGGACATGAGAAGCCGGACAATGGTTCATATATCTGGGGCCAGACCATTGTCAAGGCATATCTGCCACTGGAGAATGAAAAGTATTTTAAGAATGACATCCCGCTGGTGGATTGGCTGGCACAATATTCCGAAGATACCAGTGAGTTGTTTCTCAGGAGTTTTCTGGGAAAGATGCTTTTTTCAGGGGATGAAATCTATAAAAAAGCCAGTGTGCTTTCAGGTGGTGAGAAAGTCCGCTGTATGATTGCCCGTATGATGATCCGTAACGCCAATGTTATGATCCTGGATTCACCCACCAATCATTTGGACCTTGAATCGATCCAGGCGTTCAACAATACGCTGATCAAATTCAAAAGCAATGTCCTGATGTCTTCGCATGATCATGAATTTATTCAAACCGTATGCAACCGGATCATTGAGATGGGACCCAAGGGCATGATTGATAAACAAATGGAATATGATGAT
>CAVPIY010000003.1:0-112851 GCA_963705125.1 uncultured Bacteroidales bacterium
AGTTCTTTGATTTGATTCATATCGTAATAAATATTGGTGGTTCATTTAACATATTTTTCCGAAAATTGGTGAAAAAATATATATATTCATACCCTGATCTTTACAATTTCAATGATGCAATCTAAAATAAACCTGGCCTACGTTGTGCTGTTAAGCGCAGTTGCCGCCCTGGGGGGCCTAATGTTCGGCTTTGACATAGCCATTATCACCGGGGCCAATCCTTTTATAGAGGCGCATTTTCACCTTTCAAAAATTCAATTGGGTATCTGTACATCCTCCTTACTTTTCGGTTGCATATTCGGATCCTTCTTTGCCGGCCGCCTTACCGACAGGCTGGGGCGCAAAATTATCCTGTTCCAGGTATCCCTGCTGTTTGCACTCACTTCTCTGGCAACTGCCCTTGCACCCTCATTCTGGTTTTACACTTCAGCCCGCTTTATTGGCGGCCTGGCCGTCGGAGCAGCCTCAATGGTTTCTCCCCTGTATATTTCCGAGGTAGCACCCAGCAAAATCCGGGGAAGACTGGTATCGTTTTATCAATTGTCCATCGTTCTGGGAATACTGATTTCCTACCTGATCAATTTCCTGTTGAAGGATGTGGGCGATGCCAACTGGCGATGGATGTTTGCCACGGGCATAATACCCTCTGCTGTGCTCTTTATCCTGCTATTCAGGGTACCGGAAACACCCCGCTTCCTGGTAAAATCCAACCGGGATGACGAAGCTCTTGCCGTGCTTATTCGTATTAACGATGAAGAAACCGCACGCCGCGAATTCAAACAGATTGAGGATAGCCTGGTGGAACGAAAGGGAAGGACACGCGATTTGCTGAAACCCGAATATCGCATGATGATGTTCGTGGGCATTGGACTGGCATTTTTCGTTCAGACTTCAGGGATTAATGCCATCATTGATTATTCCCCCTTTATCTTCAAAGCAGCCGGATGGAAGATGGATGCCGCTCTATTTGCCACTTTCGGACTAGGCATAGTCAATACGGTTTTCACCTTTGTTGCCATTTACGCTATCGACAAAGTCGGACGCAAAATGCTATACCTGATCGGTTCGGCAGGAATGACAGTAGCCTTGTTTGCACTGGCTGCCGTAAGTCACCTTGGACTTTTTCAGAGCAACATGGTACTTGCTTTGTGTATCCTGTATCTGATTTTCTTCACATCCTGCATAGGACCGGTATTCTGGACATTGACCTCGGAAATATTCCCGAATCGCATAAGGGGCGTTGCCATGTCGGTTCCCGTGTTTACCCAGTGGTTCTTTAATGCAATTGTTGTCTTGCTTTTTCCATGGATGCTGGACAATATGCCTACCCTGACCTTTGTCATCATTGGTATGATGGCTCTGCTGCAGTTCCTCTTTACCTATAGGTTTGTCCCTGAAACAAAGGGGAAAACACTTGAAGAGATTGAAATATACTGGAAAAACCGGCAGAAAGCTTAACGACCGGAGGATTGAACGCAGACTATCATGTTCTGATTGAATCATACTATTTAAATTATGCTTAACTTCCGTTTAAAAATGTCATATGAAAACACTGGCCCAGAATGAACTTACTGGTTTTAAGCTATATGCCCTTACCATTCTCAGAATAGCCATTGGCTGGCATTTCCTGTACGAAGGAATTTCCAAGCTTTTCACACCAGGCTGGACCTCTGCCGAATTTTTGTTGTTGTCAAACTGGACCTTTTCAGGCATTTTTCATAGTATAGCCGGCAATCAGGTCGCGCTTGGAATCGCTGATTTTTTGGTAGTATGGGGCCTGATCCTGATCGGTCTGTTCTTATTTCTTGGCTTATTTGACCGCATCGCAGCCCTGGCAGGCATGGTGCTGATCGCTCTGTTCTGGCTGGCCAATCCTCCGCTGACAGCCCTTGATTTTGGTCTTCCCCGCGAGGGCAATTATCTGATCGTGGATAAGAACCTGATAGAATTTTTCGCCCTGCTCGTGCTGTTCCTGCTACCCACCGGCAAGCTGTTCGGATTGCAGCACCTGTTCAAATCCAGCCCTGCAATTACAAGCCAGGAAGTAGACCCAGCCCCTGCCGTGGTAGGATCCGATGACAAACCCGACCTGAGTGCCATGCTGAACCGCCGTTCATTGCTGCGGGGGCTTTCCTCTCTCCCCTTCCTGGGTGTCTTTGGCTATGCCCTTTATAGGCAAAAGCAATGGGAAAGTTACGAAGAGAAAAATCTGGTGGACGCAGTCACAGGTGCCAGTGCAAAGACCTTCAACAGCGCCAGTCTGAAGGAGCTAAAAGAGACCATCCCCATGGCCATGATCAAAGATAAACCTTTCAGCCGGCTTATCCTGGGCGGTAACCTGCTTTCCGGCTGGGCCCATTCACGTGATCTTATTTATGTCTCCCAGCTGGTAAAGGCTTATCACCAGAAAGAGAAGATCTTTGCCACCCTGCTGCTGGCCGAAAAATGCGGCATCAACACCCTGCTGACAAATCCGATTTTGTGCTCTCTGATAGATGAATACTGGAAGCGTGGAATCGGTAAGATCCAGTTCATTTCCGACTGCGCCGGACTGGTTTATGATGATAAGGGGGCATCTCCGATGCCTTTTAATGAGTACCTCGACAAGGTGAAACGGGCCATTGACATGGGTGCCGTGGCCTGTTACATCCAGGGTGAGACCGCCGATTACTATATGGGAAACGGGAAGCCCGATGCCATTGCAAAGGTGATGGACCTGATCCGGCAGAACGGAGTACTGCTTGGCATAGGTGCCCACCGAATTGAGACCATCAAAGCCTGTGTGGATTCCAGCTTTAAACCCGATTTCTGGATGAAAACACTTCACCACCATAATTACTGGTCGGCACAGCATCCTGTTGAACACGATAATATGTTCTGCTATAGCCCGGATGAAACCATTGCCTACATGAAAACGCTGCCGCAGCCCTTCATTGCCTTCAAGGTCATGGCAGCCGGTGCTATACTACCCTCCGATGGTTTCCGCTTTGCATTTGAAAACGGAGCTGATTTTGTGTGCGCAGGCATGTATGATTTCCAGATGGTAGAAGATGTAAACATTGCCTGCGGTATATTAAAAAGTGACCTGAAACGTGAAAGACCCTGGTATGCATAAGCAATTAATTTCCATCTTATTAACCTTGTTTTCATTAACCTGTATTTCCTGTGCCGAAAAAGGAGGCGAAGGCAAGGTCAGAATCGCACAGAAAGAACAGTCATGGCAACTTCTGGTTCAAGGGGAACCCTTTTATATCAAGGGAGTTGTCGGGGACAGCTACCTGGATACCGTGAAGAAATTTGGCGGCAACTCGGTTCGTACGGGTTGGGAGAAACCTGATCTCGACCGGATACACAGCCTTGGATTGTATGCCCTCGTGAATCTGCCTGCCGATGCAGAACGTTATGGTATGGATTACAGCGATACTGCTGCTGTGAAGAAACAGCAGGATGCCCTGCTAGAAATAGTCAGGACCACCCTGGATCATCCCGCCATACTGATGTGGGCCATCGGCAATGAGCTGGATTATATACCCGGAACACTGCCCTTCAATCCGAAGGTCTGGGATGCCGTAAACAGCCTGGCAAAAGAGATTCATAAGATTGACCCCGATCATCCCGTGATGACGGTTATCGGCACAAGCATGATGGAAAAGGTGGCGGACATTGTAAAACGATGCCCCGACCTTGATCTGCTGGGGATCAACTCCTACGGGGACATCTTCACACTGAGGGACACCCTGAACAAATACGGCTGGATCAAACCCTACGCGATCACCGAATGGGGCCCCAGTGGTTACTGGGAAGTGCGGAAAACACCCTGGGGAGCCCCTTATGAGCAAACGGGACGTGAAAAACTGGACTGCTACCGTGACAAATACCGGAATGCCATTGAAAAAAACATGGAAATATGCCTGGGATCTTATGTTTTTTACTGGGAAGGCCTTAAACAGGAAACCACCCATACCTGGTTCTGCATGTTTGATGTGCAGGGTAATAAGTCACCCATGGTTGAACTGATGCGTTCTGTCTGGAACGGGACAGCAGAGAGAACAGACCTGCCGGTCCTGGATTCCTTGCAGATAGAAAAGCTTTCCTCAAAGCTTGCAGTTTATCTGGATGCCGGAAAGGAATATACTGCTCAAGCATTTTATTGTAATGGAACGGATTCGTCATTGCATTTCTCCTGGGAGATCAGGCCTGAAGCCCGGTATGCAGCCTATGCGGGACAGGGGGAAACAGAACCCAAACCCTTACCGGGGCTTGCCTTTAAGAAAGATCCGGAGTTGCGGTTTTATGCACCTTCAGCACTGGGCGCATACAGATTGTTTGTATATGTCAACAATGGCCATGGGAACTTTTCCACGGCCAACCTGCCTTTCTATGTCAGATAGATCCTTTACGACATGTTGTTGAGAATAAGCATGATCCTATTGACCATACTGTTCCGGTTTGAGTTGATGGCACAGCCGTTCCCCCAACCAGAATCCCCGAATACTGACGGATTCGGGAAATATATCGGAAGAACCCTGCATCTCCTGCATAACAGCGATCCAAACTGCAAGAAAACCGTCAGGATCCTGGTATACGGGCAGTCGATCAGTGTGCAGGACTGGTGGCTGGAGGTCAGGCGTGATCTGACCCTGCGCTTCCCGAATGCCAATATCATCATGGAAAACAGGGCGATCGGCGGTTTTTCCACTCAGTATCTGTTTAAAACCGTGGAAACCGATGTGGTTTCTTTTTATCCCGATCTTATATTATTATATGATTATGGATCAAATATATACTATGATACTATTCTCAGCACAATCCGCTCACGCACCGCTGCTGAGATTGCCATGAATACCGACCACTTTATTGGCGAGAACCACTGGAGCGACACCATGGCTTATCACATACTGCCCCGCCTGGCAGAGAAATACCATTGTGAATTGTGGCCTTTGCGTGACCACTGGAAGCATTATCTTGAAAAGAACAATACACCTCCGGTCAATCTTACTACAGACGGGCAACACCTGAACGACCAGGGTAATTTTCTTATGGCTGAGCTGATCAAACCGTATTTGTATTGCAATCCTGCCGTTATGCCCGATCCTGATCATCTGCTGACCTCCTATCGCGTAGGCCAGGATATCGATTTTTCGGGTGATACACTTACCTTGTCATTCCAGGGGAATAAAGTGGATGTCGTTACAGAAGCAAGTGGCATCAATGAAGCTGATTCTGCCCGCATTATCATGGATGGTCGCAGGCCTTCTGAATTCCAGGGCTGCTTTTATGCATCACGGCCTTATAATGCACGGGGAGAATCATGGCCCTGGGACTTGCCCGGCATGATCCGTGTCCAACATGTTGCTCCCTGGACCAATGAAGAATGGGCCTGTATTTTTACAGAAGCAGAAGAACCCTATTCTGATTTTTCTTTTTTCATTGCCGGATCAGTAACCGGTTATGACGGATCAGGCAGGGCTACCCTTGATTTTATCTCGGATTCTAAAAGGATTATCATCAAGGCGGGCGATGCAGAAGAGGGTGGCGACTGGCACCTGAAAAGATCTTATAAGGTACTTCAGACCCGGGTGCATCCCGGAGATACTATCAAATGGAAGACCTATTCAATTTGCACGGATGTTTATATTCCCGCTCCGGCTGCTAAACCGTCTTTTGAAAATGTTACCACCCTGTTTCAGGGAGTTGAAAACACCAGACATACCCTTCAGATTATCAGAACCGGAAAACACAAACCTCCGATACGTGAGATCAGGGTATACAGGCCATTCTGGAACCGGCTTTAACCCAATAATAAATTAATATTTGAACTCTTCGGAATGGATTCAATCTTTAAAGTAAAATCATGAAACTCGGATTTGTAAGTGCCATTCTGCCGGAACTCAGTTTCGATGAATTGATCGATTATGCTGCAGAACAGGGATTTGCCTGTATTGAAATATGCTGTTGGCCCCTTGGTAAGGCAGAAAGAAGATATGCCGGGGTCACCCACATTGATGTGGATACCCTGGATGAACGCAGAGCAGATCAAATCCTGAAGCACCTGCAACTAAAGAATATTACCATATCCGCCCTGGGTTATTACCCGAATCCGCTGGATCCGGATAAAACCAGAAGTGATTTTTATGTCGCACATATTAAAAAGGTAATTACTGCAGCCTTAAAACTGGGGATCTACCAGATCAATACCTTTGTCGGCCGGGACCAGTACAAATCGGTCGATGAGAATTTTAATCAATTCCGGGTTATATGGCCACCCCTCATAGAGTATGCCGAAAAACACGGCGTAAAAGTGGGTATCGAAAACTGTCCCATGTTGTTTACACGAAATGAATGGCCTGGCGGCCATAATATGGCCTCAAGTCCTGCAATCTGGAGACAAATGTTCAGCGAAATCAGCAGTGAATATTTCGGATTGAACTACGATCCGTCGCACCTGCTGTGGATGCAAATGGACTATATCAAGCCCATTTATGAGTTTAAAAAGAAGTTATTTCACATTCACCTTAAGGATGCCAAAGTATTCCGTGAAAAGCTTGATGAAGTCGGTATTCTGGCGGCTCCACTTGAGTTCCACTCACCCAAAATACCGGGACAGGGAGATATAAACTGGGGGAAATTTGTATCTGCATTAAACGATATACGCTATAGAGGCCCGGCCTGTATTGAGATTGAAGATAAAGCATTTGAAAACACACTGGAAGACAAAATAAACTCGCTTTCAATAAGCAAACGCTATTTAATGCAATATATCATATGAAAAAAGTTACCATTTTGCTAATCTTGCTCGTGCAGAATTATTTTATGAGCGGACAGGAGTTCCGTCTGCCGCTTTATTCGGGAACAATACCGAATTCAATAAACACCGGAGCTCAGGAAAAAATTGAAAAACAGGATATTACTATAGTCAGCAACGTACAGGTTCCTGACATAGCCGTGTATCTGCCCACCAAAAAACTTGGAACCGGACAGGCAGTAATCATATGTCCGGGAGGAGGTTATTGGATCCTGGCCTATGATCTGGAAGGCACGGATATTGCCCGGTATTTTAATTCAATTGGTGTGGCGGCCATTGTGCTGAAATACCGCCTGCCTACCTATGGCAATTGCAGTGAACCGCACAAGGTACCCCTGATGGATGCCCAAAGGGCGATGCGTCTGGTTCGCTTTCATGCCGCCGAATGGAATATCGATTCGTCGAAAATCGGTATCATGGGTTTCTCCGCCGGCGGACACCTGGCCTCAACCCTGGGTACGCATTTCGATTATGGAAACCAGGCGTCCACTGACCCTGTGGAAAGACTGAGCTGCCGTCCTGATTTCATGATCCTGATGTATCCGGTGATCACCTTTACGGATCAGAGCATGCATATGGGCTCACGTGAAGCCTTATTGGGGAAGACCCCTGATCCAGATCTGGTAAAATACTATTCAAACGAACTCCAGGTAAAAGATGACACCCCTGAGGCTTTTATCGTCCATGCCTCCGACGATGATGGCGTGCCGGTTGAAAATGCGTTGTTGATGTATAAGGCATTGCGAAGCAAAAAGGTCCCGGTTGAAATGCATATTTTGTCTGAGGGCCAGCATGGGTTCGGACTGGGCACCGGCAATGAGCATGTCGCATCCTGGACCAATAATTTGAAGCTCTGGCTAAAGTCAATAAATTCGTCAAAATAATATCCCATGAAAAATGCAGTGTTTGTTCTTGTATTACTGCTGTTCATTTTTACCGCAAACACTAACAGTCAGCCGAAAGTATTTAAGAATTGGGAAGTATTTGAAATTGAGCTGTCCGCATCTTCTGTTGCAGCTAATCCGTATGTTGATTGTTTAAAGAAAGGTGAGAAAGCCTATGTGGTGGCAAAATTCACCGGTATTTCCGGGGAGGCAGTTTCCAGGTTTTATCAGGTTCCCGGATTCTGGGACGGGGGTAATTCATGGAAAATCCGCTTCGCTCCTCCTTGCAGCGGTATATGGGTTTACGAGACTGAATCCCGTGATCAGGGACTGAACAAAAGAAAAGGGAAATTGGAGGTTACGGACTGGAACACGGATGAAAAGAATCTGAACCCGGCACGCCGGGGTTTCATAGTGGTAAACAAGGCGGAACCCAGGCCAGGAAGGTACTTCACCTATGCTGACGGGACACCCTGCCTGTGGATAGCGGATACCTGGTGGGACTGGATAAATCGCAATATTCAGTTTGAAACCTTTAAAAATCTGGTCGATACACGATCAGCCCAAGGCTTTAATATCGGACAACTCTTTTTTGCCGGGAATGGCTGGGGCAGGGAAAGCTCCCTGCTGGATCCTTCTTTTCAGCACCCTGTCCTGGAACAGATCCGAAAAGTTGAAAAAATGATTGCCTATGCCAATTCAAAAGGCATCACCATGTGGATCCATGCCTGGTGGAGCAGAGAGGACATTAAGACGAGCATTGGCGAAGAAAACATCCGGCGCTGGTGGCGTTATACAATTCACCGGCTTCACGCCTATAATGTGATCTGGGTATTGGCCGGTGAATATAACATGTATAACTATGGCGGATTTCCCCTGGAATTCTGGAATAACCTGGGACAACTGGTGAAATCAGAAGATCCGTATGACCGGATTGTGGGTGTTCACCCCACTCCACCCATGTGGGACGGAGGGGCCGAAGCTCCCCAGTGGTCCACAGCTTTTGCAATTCATGAACAGCCCTGGCTGGATTACAATCAGAGTCAATGCGGGCATGCCAGGTGGTGTAATGAGTATATACCGGAGATTATCAAAGATGCCTATAACAGGCAACCTGCCAAACCCATTGTGGTGACTGAAGCCTGGTATGAATTCATAGAAGGCAATCCAACCGCCACGGATATCCGTTTCGGGGCATGGTCTTCCATAATGTCCGGTGCTGCAGGACATACTTATGGAGGAGGGCATATCTGGCGTGCACATCTTCCGGAAAGGCCAACCGGTGTTGGAGACTGGCCCATAGATACGAGTTTCGCCACAAATACCATGAAATATCCGGGTGCACAGTCAATTGGGTTCCTGGCCAACTACTTAAGAAGCATCAAATGGTGGCAATTGTCACCTGCTCCGGAACTTGTGCTTGAAAATCCATCATCTTACTGTGCCGCTGATCCGGGGAAGGAATACCTGGTCTATCTGCGTTACGGGGGATCTTTTAAGCTTGATCTCCGTGCCTTCCCTGGTACTCAGGATTTTGGATACGAATGGATTGATCTGGTTAATAACCGTAAATCTGCTCAAATTACCCGCCAGGGAGGAAAGATCATTGAGCTGAAATGCCCTGAGGATTATCCGGGTGTAACAGTTTTTAAAGACTGGATTGTACATATCTATGCCATAACCCATTAATACACTCTGAAAGCATGAAATGGATATTGTCATTTTTCCTGGCTCTGCTGCTGGCTTGTCCGGATTTGTTTGCCGATGATAATCCGAATCCTTCGGATGTAAATATTGCAGTTGAATGGATGAATGAAAAGCCTTCCGGTTATGTTGAGATAGTAAACGGATCATTTGGAAAAATTGGCATTACCCGGGGTAATGGCAGGATAAAAGGTAATCAGTTTGTTTTCAGGTCTGCCGGAATAAACCGGCTTGAGATTGAAATAGAAAATGCCCGAATGAATTCCGGAAGCGGGGCAACTGTTGTTTCAATCAACACTGATCTGCATTCCTTTTCTTTCTTTTTACGCGATGTCAGCAAGGAATATCCGATTTACATTCCCCAATATCACGTTGCAGTTTGCCCTTCAAATGACAACCGGTCCTACCCGCAAATTGAAAGTGAGATAAAAAACCGGGATTTGTATTTAAAAATATCGAGAATTGAACAGGAACCTGAGGAATCTTTCGATTCAGCGTCTTTGCATACACGCAATCTGACATGCCCCACCTGGCTTGGAATTAGTCGTGATATCCGGATATTTGAGATTGGATCTCCTCAGGATATGGATATGATCATCCCGCGTAGGGCTTCCTCCCCGGTCAGCCTTCCCGAAACAAGGAATGATCCGGTTACTTATGGCTACCTTGCAGGACGCGGACAAAGTGTTGAACCTAATGCAATCCGATGGCTTGAGGATGGTTATTTGCCTATTTTGCGCTCCGCCCGGACTGACGGAGAAATTAATTACACTACTACTACTTTTGTTACTCTCGAATCATCCCATCTGAGTGAGAAAAGCCTGATGGGGACCCATTATCTTGTTGCCGATAGTCTCAGCTATGGGCATATGTTTACACTGGAACAAACGAGCAGGTTGAAAATCCTGATCCCGGAGGAACTTAACAAATCGGAAGAGACTGTCCTGTATTTTCGTGCTGTTGCAACCAATACATCATCTGTACCCAGGTATGCATGGTTCAGGACACTCAGGCCCGGTAGCGGATGGTGGGAAAAGTTTGGCTATAGTTATTCCGGAGAAACAGGTCTTTCCAGTTACTCGCCTGACAGGGTTTTCGGTATTTCAAAGCTGAATGGCCAGCCTCTGCCGGATGAAGAGGTTGCCGTATTGCTAAAACCAAATGAACAGGCTGTCTTTGAATTCCTGCTTCCGCACAGTCCCATTACCACTTCCCGAGCTCTGAATCTGGCCAGCCAATCCTTCCCGGAAAGATTTGCGGAATGCAAAGTCTTTTGGCAGCAAAAGCTTTCCGGGGCGGCCCGGATTAAAGTACCTGAAAAACGAATTGATGAAATGATCCGGGCGGGCTTGCTGCATCTCGATCTGATAACCTATGGCCTTGAACCCGAAGGGACCCTGGCCCCGTGTGTCGGGGTATATTCACCGATCGGCACTGAAAGTTCACCGATAATTCAGTTTTACAACTCTATGGGGCTTCATGAAACAGCCAAAAGGTCCCTGATGTATTTCCTGGATAAACAACGTGAGGATGGCATGATGCAGAACTTCGGAGGTTATATGGTCGAAACAGGTGCTGTGCTCTGGAGCATGGGTGAGTACTTCCGGTATACGCATGATACAGCCTGGGTAAGACAAATCAGTCCCGGTCTGTTAAAAGCATGTGAGTTTTTGCTGCAGTGGCGTGAACGAAATAAAATCGAATCCTTACGCGGAAAAGGCTACGGGATGATCGACGGGAAAGTGGCAGACCCGGAAGATCCGTTTCACCAGTATATGCTGAATGGATACGCTTATCTTGGTGTCAGCCGGGCAGCTGAAATGCTTGCCCCCATTGATGAAAAAAACTCATTACGGTTAAAAAACGAAGCTGAGGCCTGGAAGCAGGATATCCGTACTTCCGTGGCACATTCCATGGCCATATCACCGGTAGTACCCCTCGGCGACGGAACATGGTGTCCTACAGTCCCTCCATGGACCGAAGCACGGGCTTTACGGTTGCTTTATCCTGATGGAGAGCCTTTTCTGTCACATGGGACCTTCACCGTTTCCGATGCCATGCTGGGACCCCTTTACCTTGTTTTTTGCGAAGTACTGGATCCGCTGGAACCTGCATCGCAAATGATTATGAATTATCATAGTGAACTGTTCTACCAGAGAAATGCGGCATTTAGTCAGCCTTACTACAGCCGGCACAACTGGGTTCAGCTGAAACAGGGTCTTGTTAAGCCATTCCTGAAAACCTATTATAATACCTTTTCTGCACTGGCCGATCAGGAAACCTATACTTTCTGGGAACATCTTTACAAGGTGAGTGTACATAAAACGCATGAGGAAGCCTGGTTTTTAATGGAAACACGCTGGATGCTTTATCTTGAAGACGGTCAGACGCTTAATCTGCTCCCGGGAATACCCCGGAATTGGCTCGAAGACGGGAAGAGTATTGAAATGACTAATGCTGCCAGTTACTTTGGGCCTTTGTCACTTTCTGTAAATTCAAATGTGAGCAAAGGATATATCGAAGCTTCCATTGAATGCAAATCTGACCGGAAGCCTCAGGAGGTAAAGCTCAGAATTCCGCATCCTGAATTTAAAAAGCCGGTACATGTAATTGGTGGTGAATATGATCCGGCTACAGAATCAGTAATAATTAAGCCCTTCACTGGTATGGTAAAGGTGAAAATTGAATATTGAAATTACCTGCAACCAAATACTGATTACCGATTACTGATTACTGATTACCGATTACTGATTACTGATTACTCCCTGCTACCAATCCATCAGTACCTCCAAAAAAGGCGTCAACTCCTCAGCCATCCGGATATGCTCTTCAACATTCGGATGCCAGTCGCTTCCATTGGGTTCGAACGTACTGAATTCGAAATAGTAAACGGCATCATCACTGTTCCTGGCCTGATTGACAACGGTATGGATCAGTGAACGCCATTCCTGCCAATCATCCCCCTCAGAGGAAGGCCCGGCAACACAGACTATTTTGGCAAAAGGATAGTTCTTTCTCACCCGGGCCAGAAAGCCCAGATAAGCCTGGAGAAACTTATCATGGTCCAGCGCTGCGGACAGATCATTCCCTCCCAGATCAATGACCACCAGTTGAGGCTGGTAAAGAGCATAATCCCAGGTGAGGCTTTTATTGAGAACAACTTCATCATATAATCCTGGCATGTTAAAATCCTTTCCTCCTCCGTAACCCTGGTACATGCCAATTCCTGATCTGCAAACCGTGAGATATTCGGCATTCATGGCCCGGGCGCTGATAGCCCCGTATGTCATATAATTATTTTCGGTTTCATATCTGAAATCTTCATCATGGCTCTTGCCCTCATTTCCGTAACCGCATGTATATGAATTTCCGATAAACTCTGTTTTACGTACCTTCAATTCAGGCATATACAACTTGCACCCCTTTTCAAGATACAATCCCATAAATACCGTGTTCCCGCCATGCCACTCCGTGCGACGGATAATCTCAAGTTTATGCTGTTTGTTATCAAGATTATCTGCCAAAAGATAGCGGCCCCGCTTCCTGTCGGTCTTAAGCACAAAAAGACTGTCATCAATTATTATGGTAAACATATTCCGGAGGCTGTCATCCTCCATGAATAATTCCACTGACGAACCCTCAAAAACAGTCCTTATCGCACAACCCGAATACATAAATACAGGCTGTTTCTTTTCTGAGAAATCAAACCTGCCCGCGTAACTGTAATTCGGATCATCAGCCGGGATAAACAGCTTCGATTCAACCTGTGCAGTTGACGAAATACACAGGGATAACAAGATAAAAATTACGGAAATCCTCATGATCCAAAGATTAATTGATTTAGTAAACCTGCTGTTCATCTGATTTCTTTATTTATTCTCTCAGCCTCAGAGAATATGTCATGATGGCTGGTCTCATTGAAACCACAGATTTCCCGTAAAATATAGGCCAGGCCTCTTTTTTCGTACAATTCCGTAAAATCGCGGTCATCCGGAAACATGTTTCCGGCTTCGTCAGATTGTCTGAAACGGCACCCGCAAACCAGGGCATACAGGATTCGGTCATAGGGCAGTTCCAGTTCCAATGCCAGCCTGATGGCCCCTGTCAGCCTGTCCTCCGGTGCAAGCTTGCGCTTCAGGTCACAGCCGACCCTGAAGATCGTATCACCCAGTGCCCTGTTTTGAAACCGGGAGAGCAGGTCATCAATGTGATCGGTCAGGGTATTGATTGTAAACTCATCGGGGTATTTCTTCAACAGAATATTGGCCGATTGCAGCATTGTATCTCTTACATCACGATGGATCTGTTCATTTGCCAAAGCTTCATACAAATAAACAAATTCAGGATTGGAAAGATAACCCAGATATGCCGCTGTTGCATGTCCGAGATTATGAATGTATAACTTCCTGTCCACCCAGGCTTTCATATTCTCTTTCGGGGCCAGTCCCTCAATGTCCGGAATGGGATTCTTAAATGCCCGCTTATCCAGGATCAATGTATTATAGGGCTCCGCAAAGATCTGCAGCATATCTTCTTCCATGTCTTTTTTCAGCATGATGGGGACCATCTTTCCGATACTTGTTTCAATCAACCCGACAAGCTTTTCAAGGGGGTACTCTTGAGGCAGCAGTTCCCTGAGTGACAGCCTGAAATATTCCGCCGCATTCCGCAGGTTCTCCGCAATAATAATATCCAGGGGAGTCTTGTCATCGAGCTTGAACCGCTTGATCAAACCCTCTGCCAGCAAGGGCATAATCCCGTGCAGTCCAACTTGTCCGATGGACACAGCCAGAATGCCCGCACCGGCAATTTCATCCGTTACTTCCTGCTTATTACCGGCGAATACACCGCGAACATTGTGGATGTGGATAGTCTTTTCAGTATCTGATTTAATTACCACCTTATACGTGCCCCGCCGGTTAAGCTCATCAATGACGGGCTTATAGCTGTCAATGAATACCACTTCATAGCCACCCCTGCTGAACAACTGTCCGATAAATGACCGTCCGATTTTCCCAGCACCAAAAATAACCAGCTTTCTGCCGGTGATTGTCCCGTTGCCTGACTGCATAGATTAAGATTTGAAAACAATACTAACCTGTGTGTTAAAAAGCAATATCTATTTCTCTTCCAGTATGTTTTATGTATAATATCCCTCCCGTTGGCAAGGATTTCCATATGAATCCTTCCAGATTGGCATCAGTCGTTTCCTGCAGTTCCGAGCCATCACAGGATATCTTACCGGGTCTTGCAGTAAGTCGTAATATATCCTGAGCCGCACCAAAGGTTGTATAGTGTATAGATCCGGGATTATATTGAATGGCTGTCACAACAGAACTTGAGCCCAGGAACCGGCTTTTGTGAGCCGGAGCCAGGCCAGGCAAAGCAGCCATGGCACGTAAATAATGTCTCACATAATCCCCGTATCCATCGGTGAGCCATACATCATCACGGATATACCGGTTTCGGCCATCATTGGCTACGGTGTAGGTAGCCCAGTTCAGTGTTCGGACCGCATTGGTTCTATATGTGGTATCCCGTGAATACAGTGTATACAGCAGTTCCACCGAGGCCTGCCTGGACGAATGGCTGTTTCCGGGTACCCGATAAACGGTTTGCTCATTCATTACCACTACCTTGTATTTCTCATATTCTTGGTTACCCAGTTCGCTGTATGTCCAGTCGATGATCCCTTTCACATCCTGTTTCCATTCGGGGAAAAGATCCTGGTGCTGCAGGATGAACATCGCAAAGGTTATGGCATTGGTCTGGGTATCACTCCAACCGGGAATATCTTCGAAGAAAGGACCCCACCTGTTGGTTTTGAGCGGATAGGTCTTCATCCAGGAAAGCAGGGTATTGAAGGCCCCCAAATAACTGGCTTTATTCATTGAATCCAGGCTGGCGAGTTCCTCAAAAAGCTGGATCGTACCGGTCCAGTTTGCTGTATAAAGCGCGGCTTCCACCTTTTTTCCCGATCCCATGTTATCAAATAGCGACCCTGTTTCACCGGTTTTTGCATTTACCCTGAATGGCAGGGGCGACCTCTTCTCATCCCCTTTCTGCAAATGGTGTATGAGCGTACCGGCTATCTTCCGGGCTGCGTCAAGGTATTTTTTATCGGTGGTTATTTTATAAAGCGTTGTCAGCTCGTATCCGAATGCTCCCGCCTTATCAGGCTGAGTGATGCCTTTGCCGTTACGCATGTCGCCATCGTATTTTCCGGAGTGAATGTCTGTGTTATAGGGATATGGCATATAAGGCCACTTATCTGTTGAAGCAGATAGTGAACGATCCAGGTAAGTGTCCGCCATGTACTTCATGTTTTCCAGTATAGCCGGATCGCCTGTATAGGCGTATAACAAAACCCAGGAGGACAGTGCCATGTTGATCTGATCTCCCCCCAGTCCGCGCATATCATGTTCCGGTTTCCATACCTGATGATTCATGTAATACTTTAACCCGTTTGAATCCATTTCCATGTTCTTCCAAAAATTCCAGACCAGCATGATTATAGTATCATAAGAAGCACCAAGGTCAGATGAATACCATGGAAGTATCGAACCGTCCGACTTATTTACGCGTAATGCATGGTATTGTATGGTGTCACTGATGAGCAGGGTATCTGTGATCGCAGGATCCGGCGACCCGATCTTCCGGCAACTGCCGGTAAGGACTGATAAGAATATCAGGATCAGAAATGGAGATATTTTCATGGATTTTGAGATTTTTTGTAAAAATCATATGTCAGTGCCGGTAAAGATAATATTATGAACTTTTTCTTTATAATTTTAATCGGATCATTTTAACTATACTATTTCTGCATGAACAAAATAAATCCGATTAAATCATGAAAAAAGTATTTTGGGCGTTCTTAATCCTTGCATGGATGATTCAGTATTCTTTTTCACAGGAAAAACACCAATGGGCTGATAAGATTCAGGCAGTCCTTGACAATACAAAACCGCTTACCTACGATCGGGGCAACCGGTTGCCCCTGTACCTCTGGCCAGCTATGAATCCGGGCCAGCTTGATGACCAGTCGGCTGAATTGCTTGTAAAAGAGCTTGATGCCCGTGGCATAGGTCTGATCTGCGACTGGAACCATGAAAATCCGGAAAGGTCTCTTGCCGAATGCCTGCCTGTTGCCAGGGCTCAGAAAAAGCTGGGCCTGATGGTCAATATCAATGCAATCTCTCTTTTGTATTCCTTTTTTAACGGAGACATGAAAACTGCGCATATCGACCGGAATGGCCAGCCTTTTTTTGATGAGAGCTTCGGGGAACACAAAATGGGCTGTCCCTTTACCCTCGACTTCCGGAAACAGGAAATCCGCGACCGGGTTGATTATTTTGTAAAGAAATACAAGGAAGAGGGACTGCCGGTAAATTTCATTTTTGCCGACTGGGAAATCGATGGTCCGCTTGAGGTAAACAGGGCTTATGAAGCTTCAAAAAAATGTACCCGCTGCTGCAGTTATCTGGGGAATGATTTCACTTATCTGGCATTTCAGAAAACCATGCGTGAAATGCGATCCTATCTGCAGTACTATGCATACACCGAACCCGTGCTGTCAACATTTCCGGATGCCCTGGTGGGCAACTATGCCGTATATCCCAACGACGGTTATCGCTACTGGTATGATTATTTTGAGTATTATGCAGAAGGCCAGCCTTACAAAGCTGATCAACACGCAAAATACAGGCAGTGGTACAATGATTTTCCGGCAACCGGCTACACCTTTGCCATGCCTGTGGTGTACACCTGGGCCCCGACCTATACCTGGTATGATTTTGAAAACAGTGACTACAGGTGGTTTTACAACATGTTGCTGAATGCAAGCAATGCCGGAAAGAGTACTCCGGCAAATATCCCTATCATCAGCTTTGTACACTGGAATACCATTTTCGTTTCCGGAAATCCGGATCCCGCCATCAAGCAAATGAGCAGCGAAAGTTACCAGGAACTGCTCTGGCATATGCTGTTGCGTGGAACGGATACCTTTCACATGTGGTGTGATGAAAAGGAGAATGCTTCAGAAGTCAGGCTGTTGCAAGAAGTATATGCTGCTGCCCAGCAATATGGAAAGTTCCTTGAATATGGCCAGCCCATTACGTTCGATCTTCCGGACAGACCGGGTACTGTGATATCCGGACTTATTATGGGGGATCAGGTGCTCGTCAGGCGCACGGATTTCGGATCTGACCGTGCACCAGTCAATATCCTGGCAGGTACCAAAATCATTTCCGTGTCTTATGCCCCCGGAGCCTGTAAAATAATTGATTTGAAATAGGTCTCTGAATTATTTTCTTTCTCTGAACTATGGCCAGTTGAGGTGTTTGTGCAGAAAGGCAAAAGTGCCGACACACCGCATGGAATGACCCCCACTGAAAAATTCTATTTCCGTTCTGTCACCGAGACCGAACCTGTCATAAACATACCTGACTTTGGCATATTCATAAGCTACCCATTCATCCGGCTGTACGATATCCTCATGACCGCGTTCCACCATGAAAGGCCTGGGGAATATGAGGTAGGCCATTTCGGCATAGCTGAAGGTGATGCCCATATTGAAATAGGGCATTTCCCATTCCATGGAGTTCATAAAACCACGCTGAAAATAGGTATCAACAACTTTTCTCGACCAGTCGCCGAAATCACCGGAACATATTGACAGACAGTAACCTTCCAGCACAGCAGGAACCCGCATGGCAGTCTCCCCGCCATAACTCAGCCCGTAAAAGGCTATCCTGTCTTTATCCACAAATGGCAGGCTCCCAAGCCATCGAAGTGCCTGGTCATGCTGCGAAACAATAAAGGAAAAAAGGGTTTTCCCCACTGTATTGGCTTTCCGGTCGAGCCAACGATAGCGATCCTCACCCCGGTATAGGTTATGCGGTACATATACCACAAAGCCCTGGTCTGCCAGCCTGGCCGCCACATCATTGTATCCAGTGCTATTGACCTCGATCAGGTTCCGGGGCACCCCGTTCCGTCCATGCTGACAGACCACAACAGGCCGTCTTTCACCCGGTTTGATATCGCTTGGGATCAGAAGAAAGCCCCAGGCGAAGAGATCCGGAAATACATCCAGGACCACTTCATAACCCTTCCACCGTTCTTTATTATAAACTTCCCGTGTACGCGGATTCGGAGGCATCATGGGTTCTTCGAACTTTCCCAGGATCTCTTCGTTGAAATACCGGCGATAGGCTTTCCCCTGTTCAATGAAATGATCCGGTGAAAGGTAAGGATGATATGACCTGGTACTCCATTCCAATGCCCCGAATTCCGGCATGACCTTATGCAGAAAATAGCGGTTTCTTTCCTGGTCGCTTGTGCGGAGAAGCCACTGCACGTGATCTTCCATTTCCTTTACCTGACGAAGGTGCCTGCCGGCCGGATCAAATGATTTCCGGTTATCGGCCGGTGACTGATCTGAAATCTTCAGGGATGAATTGCGACCCAGCATTTGGGTGAATTTATCCAGTGCGTCAGTGGATCCAAAGTTCACTGGTTTGCCACCCTGACCGTTAAACAGATATCTGGACTGAAAACCTGCCTTTACCAGTTTCTCAATGCGGTTAAATTCATCCAGAACATCATTGAATTGCGGTGTACCAATCCTTCCCTTGTATCCGTCATGGTCAAAATCGTCGACTTGAAGGCTCTCGCCGGATTTCACCATTTTCTCAATAAGTTCAGGGACAAGGCTGTGCTCGACTACCAGGGACCGTGGTGCAATGAGAGAGGCAATTTCAGCATCGCCAAATTCACGGAGAAGACCCCAGACATTGCGGTAAATGGGTTCATCCCAAACCTTCTGACGTGTATTATAGTACCCGCTGACCAGAACAGCATCAATCCTTTTATCCACAGCTGCAGCATAAAAGGCAACAAGACCTCCTTCACAATATCCCGCCACACCAATTTTTGCATCCTGGCCTGAAGCATGTTTGAACCAGTCAATTGCAGCAATTACTTTCTGAACTTCATATCCGATGATGTGTCGTCCCATATGAAAGGCCTGCCTGTAAATTCTTTCCCGGTAAGTCTGTTGTTCAGGTGTGCCGGTAAATATAAATGACCTGTTGACCAGCACAGGGACCAGTACCTCGAATCCGTTCTCTGCCAGGTGACGCGCGAATTGGGATCCGACAGGTACTCCCGGTGATAATCCGGCCAGCTGCTCCGGTGTCTGATCAGCATCTGGCAAGGCAATGATACTTGCCAGGGGTTTGCTTTTTGGCTGCAGCAACAGTCCCTCGCCGTAAAGCCGGTTCAACACAGGCCAGCGGACCTGATAAACACGATAATAAGGCGTCTCGGCAACAAGCTCCGGGTCATTGTTCTCCGCAAATCTTTGCATGACGACAGAAGGATGTTTGTCTGTCAGGCCTGCATTGTAATTTACAAGTGGGGTGCTTTTGTCCTCGACGCCCAGGATGCGCATGAACTGTTTTCGGTTTGGTTCAAGTGAAGTCTCATAAGCTTCCCTTGATGTGAAATCATAATGCCAGTTCATGGATCGGTTGACAGCTGATTCCCGGATCTGATCCTCAATCAGTTTATGTGCCCCGTCCATCATTTTCACTGACAGGTTTTCATTCCAGGTCAACAGTGCTGTCCCGGACAATGGCTGCGATCCTGACTTGCCTGTGCATAATAATAAAAACAGGCAAACCAGCCAAAATGATCTTTTCATAATTCCGGTTTATTTATTTATTATACTGGTCTCCAGTAAATCAGCATGATCAAGTTACCCATGCCAGGGCCGCTTGCGGTTGGCATTCTGAATGGCATCCAGCGCAATATTCACATCTTCCACAATCTGGAAATCAAACATACCCACGCAGATAAAATCAGCACCATTATCATATGCCCATTTGAAGCCATCTTTGGGTTCAAGAGCTCCGGCAGCCAGCACCTTGTAACCCATCACCGGAACGTTGGCCCTGCTTACGAATTCAACAGTTCGTTCCGGAAATAAGCAGAACATGTTGTTATGAAACCGGTTATGGTCGAGGAATTCCTCTCCGTCGACCTCAAACGGATGACGGTTCTCACGGGGATGAGCTGACCAGTACTGATCGTGGTGCATGGTTTTCATGTAATAATCAGGAATAATACCTGCATTTTCACAGGCGATGAGTGATTCAATCGAATGTGCTGCGAGTCCGGCCGTATAACCCTGGCTTCTGATTTTATCCATCATTTTTTGTATTACATCAATCTTATTATCCCGCACAAGCCAGTCGCACCAGTTACCCTGGATCTGAATGATGTCTGCGCCATAATCAATTCCCTTATTGATATTTACATAATAATCATTATTTTCCATATTTGGATGTACCTGCGTGATCACTTTTAGCTTACTGCCGGTAACTTTCTTATACTTTGCGATCACCGGATTGGTTGGAAATCCGATATTGATGGAATTGATCCCTGCTTCTTCGCCGAGCATGATGGTTTCAAATATCTTCTTTTCCGTGTTGTAAGCCTTGAAAAGTGAAGGAACATAGATCAGATCACGTGAGTGGGCCCAACCGCCTATCAGGTTGCCTCCCATGACCAGACGGCTGATTTCGTGCTTACCGATTTTACCCTTGGGCAGGCTGCCCTTGAGTTCTCCGAGGGCAGTCTGTTTTAACTGAATTGTTGCCCCCGACATGACATCGGTACCATAAACATTCAGATTTCTGAAAGCACCCCAGCCCATAAAACCCAGCACAGGAAGGGTGGCCAGATTCTTTAGCGCTTCACGCCTTGAGGATGATGAATCATGATGCGGCTTTTCCCTCAGGTCGTCTCTGATCTTGTTGACAATCAGGATAAATTTATCGATGCTGCAACCTTTTTCCTTTATATACACGATAAAGAATAAGGCTATTATCTCAACAAAAATTTTGTCGACAATGAAAAAATGGCCCTCTGATATGCTCATCAACTGGGCTCCAAAGGGGGGATAGGCAAAATAATACAGGACCAACAGGACTATACCGGAAATGGATGCTACCCGGATGAATAATCCGATAAAAAGGGCCAGGCCAATGAACAGAAGTCCATACATGTTCAGCACATCCGTTGTTTTCAGCAATACGGGTGAATTGGCGATCCAGTGATAAAACCCGGATAAAAAGCCCGATGTGTTTGATAAATAACCAGCCGCAGTCCAGCTTTTATCCATTATTTTGGCAAGTCCCTCATACAGGAAGTGCCAGCCAATGGCTACCCTTAATATGGTTATCAATATTCGACGGATATTCTTTTTCCTGATGCGCCACATAATATGTGTTTTAAGTAGATGAATAAGAAGTATATACTAATAGTTGTTAAAATTCCACTTCCCGCGGTATGCCCTTGTCCGCATCATATTGGCATAGTCATCATTTATAAATTCCTCGGCAACCGGATTCCACTGTAATGGACGCTGTAATTCATATGCGATATTGACAATATTGCAAAGGGAGGCTGTGCGATGACCTGTTTCAACATCAGAAACCGGTTTGGTACGTTTTTTCATGGCATCAATCCAATCCTGGTAATGATTATCGCTGACATACACCCTCTTATCTCCGGATTTCAGTTCTGCCTTGGCCAGATTCTTATCCGGGAAAGTCCTCAAAAACTCGCGGCTTACCTCAATTTTGCCTTCAGTACCAATAAACTGTACAGCGTTGTGTTCTCCCCAATCTTTATGGTTTACAACTACCCCGTTTTCGTATTTCATAGACAAACCTGAAGTCGATGGAACGGATGGGGGTAAGTACTGCACCGGTCCGGATTTATCCATATCCATGGCCCACTGGGCAATATCAAACATATGAGCGCCCCAGTCTGTTACCAGACCCCCGCCAAAATCACGGTATCCTCTCCACCAGGCCCATTTATCGTCGCCAAATACCGGTGCCAGTTCCGGATGCCATCCACGATACAGAGATGGTCCTACCCATTCATTCCAGTCGAGTTCGGCTGGCGGTTCCATCGCAGGCAAACTGCACTGTTTAACAGGTTCTCCAACATGGACATTAATCTCTTTTATAGCACCAATATATCCATTGCGAACCAGCTCAACAGCATGCCTGAAATCCGGCCAGGAACGCTGCATGTTGCCTGTCTGAAAAACACGGTCATATTTGCGTGTGGCATTTACCATGGCACGGCCTTCGGCGATTGTCAGTGCGAGTGGTTTCTCGCAATAAATATCCTTGACTGCTTTGGCGGCATCTACGGCAACCTGGGCATGCCAGTGGTCAGGCGTGGCAATAACAACTGCATCAATATCTTTTCGTTCCAGGAGTTCACGGTAATACTTGTATGCATCAACACTGACCTGCAGGTTTTTCGTTTTGTTGTTCGCTTCGGCAGCTTCTTTGAATTTCGCCAGCTTTTTCTGATCTACATCGCAGGCAGCCAGCACAGCGGTCTCCTTGCAGGCTCCAATGGTTTCGAGCAGTCCGTGGGACTGTTTGCCGACTCCGATAAAACCCAGATTAATCCGATCATTGGCAGCAACAAAGCCGGATCCGCCCAAAATATGACGGGGTACAACCGTGAAGGCCAGTGCGGCTGTGGCCGAATTCCCGATGAATCTGCGCCTGTTGAACTGTGTAGTCATAGGAACTGATTTTAGATGTT
The DNA here is from genome assembly GCA_963705125.1 of uncultured Bacteroidales bacterium. GTDB lineage: Bacteria > Bacteroidota > Bacteroidia > Bacteroidales > UBA10428 > UBA5072. The sequence goes on from CAVPIY010000003.1 coordinate 23,032, forward strand.
AATTTTATTAAAAATCCGATTAAAATTCAAAAATAGAATAAATTGCAATACATAACACCCGATTGCTGATAATTGCTATCTTTAAAATATCTTCATCAATTCAACCCTGATATGAACCGCAGAAAATTCCTCAACCAGACCATTATTACTTCGGCCGGACTGGGATTGACCCCTCTCATACATGAAAATGCATGGTCCGCACCGGTCGCTCCCAGTGATACCCTGAATGTGGCCCTGATCGGTTGCCGGGGCATGGGATTCGGCATCCTGGAGCATCACCTTACAAATCCGGGTGTGAATTGCGTGGCCCTGTGCGATGTGGATTCAAACATACTGAGCAAACGGGCTGAGGATGTGAAACAGAAAACCGGACGGCTTCCAAAACTTTACGGGGATTTTCGCAAGATGCTCGAACTAAAGGATATTGATGCCGTAATCATTGGTACACCCGACCACTGGCACTGCCTTTTAATGGTAAGTGCCCTGCAGGCAGGAAAGGATGTATATGTGGAAAAGCCTATGGCCAATTCCATTGAGGAATGCAACATTATGGTGAAGGCTGCCAGAAAGTATGACCGGATAGTACAGGTGGGACAGCAACAGCGCAGCGGGTTCATTTTCCAGAAAACCATGGAGCTGATCAAATCAGGCACCATCGGCAACCTGAGGCGGATCAGCGTTTGGGCCAATTTCAACTATGGAACAGGCCCGGCTATCGCTCCGGATGAACCGGTTCCTGCCGGTGTGGATTATAATATGTGGCTGGGACCGGCCCCCCAAAGACCGTTTAACATGAACCGTTTTCACGGATCGTGGAGACACTTCTGGGACTATGGCGGAGGCGTTGTTTCCGACTGGGGTGTTCACCTGCTGGATATGGCACTGTGGGCCAAGGATATAACTACCGCTCCCGGAAAAGTACTGGTTTATGCCGGAAATACTTTCTCGGAAAAAAGAGCCAGGGAAACATTTGATACCATGACGATATCCTATCCAGGGAGCGGCTTTGTTGTCACCTACGATGTAACGGCAGGGGTACAGCGCGGGCCTTATGACATGCTGTATGGTATTGCTTTTGTTGGGGAAAAGGCCACTATTGTGGCCGACCGGTCTAAGTTGCTTGTATACCCTGAATGGGACGAAGAGGGTAAAAAGTTTAAAGCTGAAAAATATGAGTTTACCCAGGGAAAGGAATCCCATGGGGAACATGTACTGAATTTCATTGACTGCATAAAATCGAGGAAAACACCGGCATGTACCCCAGAAATTGCACGAGCTGCAGCCTTGCATGTCCATATCCCCAACATTGCAGGACGCACCGGGGAGTCCATGCTGATCTGGGATGATGCCAGTAACCGGTTTACAAACAGCCAGGCAGCCAATGAACTGATTGCGCCATTGTACAGGAAGCCCTGGGAATTACCGAGACTATAGGCTTTAGGCTGAAGGCTGAAGGCTTTAAACTAAAGAGCAAACTTCTCTACCCAAACCCCTAAACCCCTAAATACCTAAACCCCTAAATACCTAAACCCCTAAATACCTAAACCCCTAATCTCTTAATCCCATGCTATCCCGCAGATCCTTTATCAAGAAAAGTGCTGTAACTGCAGCAACCACCTTTGCCATCCAAGGCATTCTAAATCCATTGCTGACATCCTGTTCCGGTCAGGGCAGATTAAAGAAATTCGGTTTTATATCCGGTATTATCGGAAAAGAACTCGAGGGCGACTGGAAAGCCGTTCTTAAAAAAACCGTGGAATACGGTTTTTCGGAAATAGAAATTGGTGATTACCTGGGTGACACCGCCTCATCCTTTCTGGCTTATTGCAAAGATATAGGCCTGACTCCCATCGCCGGAGGTGTAGGATTCAACACAGGTGCAGATGACACGACAAAAAGGCTCGAGGCATTGAAGGAACTGGAATTGAAATATGCCGTGGTTTACTGGCCATGGCTTAACGGTGGACCGTTTACGCCTGACGATTGCCGGCGCAGTGCCGACATTCTGAACAATCTGGGATTCCGTTGCAAACAGATGGAACTTACCCTTTGCTGGCACAATCATGATAAGGAGTTCATCGCTATGGATGGCGGAATTCCGTTCGATTTCCTGATGGCCCATACCGATCCGGCTTTGGTAAAATGTGAATTGGATATTTACTGGGCAAAAAAAGGAGGTGTTGATCCACTGTCCTTGTTGAAGAAATACACCGGAAGGATATCCATTCTCCACGTTAAGGATATGGCCCCGGGTCCGGATCAGGACTTCGCATGCCCCGGCAGTGGAATCATTGGTTTTCCCTCCATATTCAGTGAAGCCCGGTCGCAGGGCATAGCCCATTATATGGTGGAACGCGACAATGTTCCTGACGGTATGGCTTGCCTGCAAAGCAGCGGCGAATACTTGCGTAATCTGACCTGGTAGAAGGTCTGCAATCTTCCTTTATTATTTCTTATATTTGGACAAAATTTCCAATTTTACTAGCATGACTGTGTTGTACGGTAATCTTCTGGGGATTCTGTCTCTCATTTCTGCGGCATGTCAAACAATTACTGAGGGATTCATGCAATGGAGAGGACCTCTCCGAAACGGGATTTATGCCGAAACAGGACTATTGAAATCCTGGCATGCTGGCGGACCAAAAATGGTCTGGTCGTATCAGGGCCTCGGTGCCGGACATGGAAATGCCGGAATGGGTAAGGATCGGATTTTTATTTTGGGCATGCAGAACAATACCGGAATTCTTTACGCTTTTGATTATAGCGGCTCATTGCATTGGAAAAAAGAATATGGGCCTGAATGGGATGAAAATTACATCGGACCCAGGTCGACTCCGGTAGTAATTGGAGATCACATTTATTTTGAGAGCGGGAAAGGAATGGTATTTTGTTACAATTCGATTAACGGGGATAAAATATGGTCGGTAGACCTGCTGAAGAAATTCAATGCCAATAACATAACCTGGGGAATGGCTGAATCCTTGCTGATAGAGGGTGACCGCCTCTTTTGTACTCCGGGGGGAAAAGAGAATAATGTTGTTGCACTCAACCGTTTTACCGGGGAAACGATCTGGACCAGTCCGGGAAACCGTCAGCCTTCCGCCTATTGTTCACCGGTATTGGTAAAACACAACAATACCTCACTGGTGGTTACCATGACCGCCAGCTCCATAATTGGGATCGATGCTGTAACAGGTAAATTCTGCTGGCAGGTACCCCAGTTTCAGGGCAATAAAATACACGCCAATACACCTGTGTATTATCAGGGCAGGATCTATTGTTCAAGTGATTATGATGAGACGAATTCAGGCCTGGTGGCATTGAAGCTTTCCGAAGACGGGAGAAGCGTAACTACCGATTGGCGTAATGAGAACTTCAGAAACCTGATGGGCGGAATCATTGTAATTGACGGATATATTTATGGCTCCCAGTATCGCAGAGGTCTATGGTCCTGTATCAGAACCTCTGACGGTCATATCCTGTATTCATCCAATAAACTGGATGACGGAAACATCATCATGGCTGATGATTTGTTCTATTGTTACAGTGAAAGCGGAGAAGTGGCTCTGGTAAATGCCAATGCTTCAGCATTCCAGGTTATTAGTAAATTCAAGGTCCCTCTCGGAACAGGCGAACACTGGTCTCATCCGGTCATTTACCAGGGAAGGCTGTATATCCGGCACGGGGATGCCCTTATGGTATATAACATCAAGAACAAGTAATAATCCACGATCTTCCTTCTTCAATCTGCAATCTTCAATCTCCCCTATATATCCCTCGCCCGGTTAAACCGGAGGGCATTGAGCAGCCAGCGGGGTAATGCCTTTTCAGGGCTACGCTTTTTCAGGTTCAGGTACCAGCCGATTTTTTTTAGAATCGGGATCTTATGTGTCTCGACGAATTCTATCAGGGCGCCATCAGGATCCTCGGTATAGGAGAAAGATCCTGCTGCCTCGCCCATGTCAAAACTGTGGTCCACATCCACGGTAAACGGAGATCCTTTCAGTTTGCACTCTTCACGGAGCAGGTCCATACCACTTATGTCAAAACAGAGGTGAATGAATCCAAGATCTCCCCAGTACCGCTCCTTGTAAATATGCTGTGACTGCCGGTCGAGCACCTGGACCAGTTCAATCTCACTTGTTCCAAAAAGAGGACTGAATGCTCCGAGCCTGGGAAGACGATACTTAAGCAAAACCCTGCGGAACTTGTTGTTGCCACCTGGCAGACATGCATACTCACCAAAAATGGTCGACTCATCAAATATCACCTGATCATATCCCAGGATACTGCGGTAGAATTCAACGGACCGGTCGATATCCGATACCCCGATTATGGCACCATAAGCTGCCCCTGTTGGCTTTTTTTCATTCCTGAACCAGGTCATACTGGTAACCATCTGAAAAATATTACCATAGGGATCTTTCACAAAAAAATGCTCCTTTCCCCGTGGATCGCGCATAATGCTACTTAGCATTTCCACTCCCCGGGTTTTCAGAAAATCATAGGTAACTTTGGCATCATGACATTTGATCTTGGCAGCATAAATGCCCAGGTCTCCCAACTGAATCTCAAATGCGGGAGCAAGGGGAGTCCGTTCCACATATTGCCATATTTCAAAACCCCCGCCACCCTGAAGGTTCAATGCCAGGGCTGCATGTCTTTTCTGCGGTTTTCCCCGGTGTATGGCAACATATGTTCTGCTATGGCAGACTCTTCGAAAATACGAACGTCAACGCCAAAATTACCTTTATACCATTTCCAGGCTTCTCTCATATCGGGAACGCCAATTCCGATTTGCTGTATCCCGCTAATTACTTTCTCTTTCAATTATTTGATGATTTGATGATTTGCTAATATGTCAATTTGCCAATATGCCAATTTGCTGATTTGCTCATCTGTTCAGCCTACAACTTACAACATACAACTTACAACATACAACCTCTTTTCACTTTTCGTTTTTCACTTTTCACTGTTCTCAGGTAGGACTGGCCCGGTTCACGATCCAATAAAACAGCGGCGGGCACAGACGTTTTATCTCCAGCAGGAAAAGTTCAGCTTTTCCAATGAATACTTCCTTCCTGTCATGCTCAATGGCCCTGACGATGATCCGTGCACATTTTTCAACCGGCACGCCATTTACCTGACCCTGATCCATCTTGCCATATAACTTTCCATCGCCGGTAAGGCATTTCAATGTGATATCCGTTTTTACACGGCCCGGACAAACCAGGGTAACCTTCACATGCTGATCATGCAGCTCCGCCCGGAGGGTTTCAAAAAAACCATGCAGGGCATGCTTTGAGGCTGAATAGGATGATCGCATGCGAAATCCATATTTTCCTGCCATACTGCTGATCACGACCACATGTCCCCCACCCTTGCTGATCATCCAGGGGAGAATACCCTTGGTCAGCGCCACAGCTCCGAAGAAATTTACTTCAAACAGTTCACGGTCAACCCGCAAATCAGTATCCAGGGCAAAGGAACGCTGACTGACTCCCGCGTTGTTGACGAGAATATCAACATGGCCGGTCATTTGTTTTACCTGTTCAACAGCCTGATAAATGGATTCCGTAAGGGTTACATCGCAAGGGATAACAAAACAGCGGTCCCGGTTACTTTGGTCAAACCTGGCCTTTAATTCTTCCAGTTTTCCAACCGAACGGGCTGACAGAATCAGGGTTGCTCCCCTTGAGAAGAGCTCATGAGCTAAAGCTTCCCCGATACCTGAGGAGGCTCCTGTGATCCAGACAATTTTACCTTGAATCTGCATGGTTTTGCAATTGACGGTTCGTCAAATCAAGCATCCTATCCATGATCTTACTTCTCAGGTCAATCATTTCCAGCATTTCCGGCTTCTTCCTCAAAACACCCAGGGTATAGCTAATCCGGGAACTGAGTTTCCTCAGTCCGATATAATATCGGAAGGCCAACAATCCGGTCGCCGGCATAAGTAGAACATACAACCATTTAATCCATGCAGGAATAGGAATGAAGCAAATCAAGGCAATAAGGATCAGATAATATACCGGAAAGGCTATCATGCCAATCACATATTTGAATGAACTGTAGAACTGCGGATCCTTGAGTCCTCTTACCCTCGTTTCGGTGAAACGATAGGGAATATAATTGTTGATAAGACCAATTATAAAAACCGGCAGCATAAGTACTTTCCACAAAACACCCAGTAACAGACCCGGTATGGAATACTTCCTTTTACCCAAAACCCAGTCTCTCAATCCCTCTCTTTTCAACTGCTGCTGATAATTCCTGACCAGGTTATCCAAAGCTTTGATAGAATCGGGCGAGGAAGCCAGCTCATGGTCAAGCAGGTCAATCATAACCTTATCGGCTTTGAATCTTGCTGCAAGTGAATCATCAGCAATATTCAGTCTCCTGCGCATCTCGTCATTGAAGATGGTACGGAGGGCCATGTATGTCTCATAATATTCTGCTGTCTGGATATCGATCATCAGCTTGTTGATCTCGGCAGCATACCTTTCTTTGAGCTGATTAATACCCTGAACCGGATTTTCCCGGTATACCCGGAAATATTCAGACACCTCGATCGGTTTTCCCACATTCACAAATAACGTACTGCGGAAGTTCTGATAATGACCATAGTCGTACCCTATGGGTATGATCTTTACACCGGGATTCGCACCATATTCCTCCTGCGCCATAAAGGCAATGCGAAAAAGTCCCTTCACCAGGTTGCGTAAACAGCGCTTATCCCCGTGATTCCCTTCCGGAAAAAGACCTAAAGGATTATGCCTGTTCCGAAGGACCTGGACGGTTTTCTCAAAAATTGCATCATTGCGCTTCACATTCTCAATCCCGTCCCGGATCCTGTAAACGGGCATAATATTCAGAAATGTGAGAATACGGATCAGCATTTTGCCCTTGAAAATATCGGCGCGGGCCAGAAAGACAGTCTGAAATTCGGTATTACAAACCATAACCATCGCATCCATCAGGGCGTTTTGGTGATTTGGGGCGAGAATGACGGGTTGATTACCCGGAATGTTATGAAGGTTGATTACGCTGACCTTCCGGTAATATATCCGGAAACATAGTTTTGCATATCGCTGGAGTAACCAGTAACCGAGTGCCCATTCGTCAATGCTTTTTCTTCTAAACACTTACCTGATTTTTACGATCAAAGATAACACAAGATTCGAAACGTTAATACTGCGGTGTTGACTTTATCCTTTTCAGGCCGAAAAACCGATTACTGATTACCGGTTACCGATTACCGTTTTTTTCCCCTACCTTTGCATCCCAATTTTCGATTCATGAAAGATATCAGGAATGTTGCCATAATTGCTCATGTTGACCATGGAAAGACCACCCTGGTGGACAAAATATTACTGCAAACCAAGTTTTATAAAGATTATGAGACTCCGGGAGAACTTGTTATGGACAGCAATGAGCTGGAACGGGAACGTGGCATTACAATCCTGGCGAAAAATGTCTCGGTAATCTATTCGGATATTAAAATCAATATTATTGACACACCTGGACATGCCGATTTCGGGGGTGAGGTAGAGCGCGTACTGAACATGGCCGATGGGGTATTGCTCCTTGTGGATGCATTTGAGGGGACCATGCCGCAGACACGGTTCGTATTGCAAAAAGCCCTCAGTCTGGGTTTAAAACCTATCGTGGTGATCAACAAGGTGGATAAGCCCAATTGCCGGCCCGAAGAGGTGCAGGAACAAGTGTTCGATCTGATGTTTAACCTGAATGCCACGGAGGAGCAGCTCAATTTTCCTACCCTGTATGGTTCAGCGAAACAAGGATGGATGTCTGACGGCTGGAAGAAACCCACCCACGATATAACGCCCCTCCTCGATGCGATTATCCGGCATATCCCGCCCCCGAAAAAAAACCAGGGTACACCCCAGATGCTCATTTCCAATCTTGATTATTCGAATTATCTCGGACGTATAGCCATCGGGAGACTTCACCGGGGGGAACTGACCGAGGGAATGAACGTATCGCTGGTAAGACATGACGGATCAGTTGTCCGTACCCGTATCAAAGAACTTTCCGTTTACGAGGGTCTGACTTACAAAAAGACCCCGAAGGTTACCTGTGGAGATATCTGTGCATTGGTCGGCATTGAAGGTTTCAGCATTGGTGACACGATTGCCGAATTTGATGATCCGGAAGCTTTGGAGTCAATTACTGTGGATGAGCCCACCATGAGCATGTTATTCACCATCAATGATTCCCCGTTTTACGGACAGGACGGAAAATATGTCACATCACGTCATCTCAAGGAAAGATTGGAGAAAGAGCTGGAGAAAAACCTCGCATTGCGTATGGAAACATCAGGCTCTGCCGATTCCTTTATTATTTACGGCAGGGGCGTATTGCACCTTTCCATCCTGATCGAAACCATGCGTCGTGAGGGATATGAATTGCAGGTTGGTCAGCCCCAGGTAATTATCAAACAGGTGGCAGGTGAACCCTGTGAGCCCATAGAGGTATTGTACATCGATCTGCCCGAGGAGTATTCAGGTAAGGCCATTGAAATGGTATCCGCCCGCCGCGGGCAGCTGCTGATGATGGAAAGACGGGGTGACCGTATACACCTTGAATTTGATATTCCCTCAAGGGGCATAATCGGACTCAGGAGTAACCTGTTGACAGCCACTGCCGGAGAGTCCGTGATTTCACACCGCTTTAAGGATTTTGAGCCTGTTAAAGGTGATATAGAAAGAAGAATTAACGGATCCCTTATTGCAATGGAAACCGGAACAGCCTATGCCTATGCCATTGATAAACTGAGGGATCGTGGCCGGTTCTTCATTGATTCACAGGAAGAAGTATATGCCGGACAGGTTACAGGTGAACATTGCCGTTCAGGCGACCTGGTGGTCAATGTTACCCGATCAAAAAAACTATCCAACATGCGGGCATCCGGCAGTGATGAAAAGGTCAGACTCGTTCCGCCGGTTCGCTTTAGCCTGGAAGAAGCCCTTGAATATATCCAGGAAGATGAATATGTAGAAATTACCCCAAGATACATCCGCCTTCGCAAGATCCTGCTGAACGAAAACGACCGGAAACGGGCCAGCAAGACTGTCTGAATCATTATAAATCTAAATACTTACGTTTTTCATTATTATACCCTATAATAAATGGGGTATAATTTTGTTATTATATATTAATATGCAATATTCATTTACTTTTTTTATGGTACAGATATTTTTTTTTATTTATTTTTGGATTATACCCCATTTATTATTATGTTTGTCCCGAAATAATAAAATAATTGAATCAACAATACGAATTATGAAAGGACTTGTCAAAAAAAGTGTAATGGCCGCAGGAGTTTTGATATTTTTTGCGGCAGGTACGGTTCTGGCAGCTGACGGTTCGACGGTCGATACCGGAACAACGGCCTGGATGCTGACCTCTACGGCACTGGTGCTCCTGATGGTACCCGGACTTGCTATGTTTTATGGCGGACTTGTCCGGACAAAAAATGTACTGGGAACCATGATGCATAGTTTTGTCGCCATGGGGATCATGGCTGTGCTATGGGTTATTATGGGCTATTCGATGAGCTTTGGTCCCAACGTATTGGGAGGTTGGTTTGGCTGGAGCAAGGATTATTTTCTGTTGCAGGGCATCGATGAAACCATTACTCCGGCAGGTGTTCCCGAATACATCTTCTCCATGTTTCAGGGTAAATTTGCCATAATTACACCGGCACTGATTGCAGGTGCTTTTGCAGAACGTATTTCCTTCAAAGGTTATGTCATTTTTATTATTCTATGGGGAATATTGGTTTACAATCCATTGTGCCACTGGGTATGGGCCAGTGACGGCTTTTTATTCAATATGGGCGCCAGCGGTGCCATTGACTTTGCCGGAGGAACTGTTGTTCATATCGCTTCGGGTGTAAGCGGACTGGTTGCTGCCCTTTACCTCGGCTCACGCAGAGGCCATCCGAAGATTGCACTGGCACCCAGCAACCTGGTCATGACCATGGTTGGTGCCGGCTTGCTGTGGGTGGGCTGGTTTGGTTTCAATGCCGGGAGTAGCGTCAGCAGCGGATTACTCACCGCACAGGCTTTGACTGCCACCCAGGCCGCTGCTGCTGCAGGTGCCATGGCCTGGATCATCATTGAGGCAATCCACCAGGGCAAGGCTACTGCATTGGGATTTGCAAGCGGTATTCTGGCCGGACTTGTGGCTGTAACTCCGGCTGCCGGCGTTGTTCAGCCAGCAGGCGCCATGGCGCTTGGAGTTATTGCAGCCTTCATATGCTATTCGGCTATTATGGTCAAAAACAAGCTAGGTTATGATGACAGCCTGGATGCCTTTGGAATCCATGGTGTTGGAGGAATGGTAGGTTCATTGCTTCTCGTTTTCTTTATACGCAAAAGCTGGATGGCCACTGCAGCAGCAGCAGCAGGCGGATCCTGGTCAATATGGCAGCAATTCGGTGTCCAGGCTATCGCTGTGGGTATTGCCATCGGTTATGCAGCCTTGCTTACCCTGATCATTATTTTCGTTGTAAGTAAGCTGGTTGGTTTCAGGGCTTCAACTGAAGCTGAAATGCAGGGCCTTGATCACTACTATCATGGTGAACAGGGATATGGCATGTTAAATCCGAGGTAATTCATGAACTAGTTGAACAAAGATAATTCTAAAGATATGAAACTGATAACCGCTATTATACGTGAGAACAAACTTGATCAGGTAAGGGAGGCCCTTTTCGAAGCTGAAATAACACGCATTACCGTAAGTCGCGTCTCAGGCCACGGACAACAACAACGGGAAGAGATATACCGCGGGGCAATCGTGATCCCCAATTTAATTCCCAAAATGAGACTGGAGATAGCCGTTAACGATGCATTTGTGGATATCACCGTCGAAACCATTATCAAAGCAGCCCGAACCAATTCAAAGGGTGAAGTGGGTGACGGTAAAATATTCATTACTCCGCTGGAGGATTGTATCCGTATCAGAACGGGAGAACGGGGGGGAAAGGCTATCTAGACACACTGATTCTTATTCCGGAAGGCTTACAGTCAAGGTAATAATGGCGTATGGATCATCGGTGCCCAAATTAAACATGTATCCGGTCAAACCGAACCACCGGTATCCGCCACCCAGCAGAAACCCCCATTCCGGTTCCGGGTCAGATTCATACATTTTGGTTTGCTGAGCGCTCACGCCAAACCACAGCCAGTCCAGCGGTGAATAGGAAAAATCAGTCCAGTTATAAAAGAAATTACCATAGCCTGATTGCAGGTCAAAAATATATTCCATTTCCGAATAAAGCTCAAATCCGTGGAAACCAAAGGTCAATTCCAGTCCGGGGGCAATGCCGTTCGTGTTTCCCACAATACCTCCCAACATGGGGGTTATGGTATATTCGAATTTATTGCCCCCGGTGAAATTATAACCAAACCATCCTGAAAAGGTGTTCATGTCCTCATAATTATACCGTGCTTCCAGGTGCAGCCAGTCTTTATTCGCCTGATATATCGGAAGCATGAAAAAATCATTCTTATAAATATAAAAGGAAGGTTCCACGGTATGGTTCCAGTCTGACCGGCTGAGCGTGTCTTCCTGGGCGTTTGACAGAAAGTTCATCAGCAACAGGTTCATGGCGACGCAAAAAAAGATAATTCGTTTCATACCCTTAAGTTATGTTGTGGTTGGTATAACCAGAAAAAAAGTCTGTCGGATTCTGGAATATGGCCAGCCCGAATTCCGGCAATATGGCAAGCAGATGATCGAAAAGATCGGACTGCAATTCTTCAAATACCAAAGCATCCGTACTTTTGCAGAAAGCAATGATCTCAATGGGAATTCCGGATTCTGCCGGCTGCAGCTGTCTTACCATCATGGGAAGTTTATGGTTCAGACCACTGTGGTTGTGCAATAGTCCCACTATATATTTTCTGAACAGGGTCAGGTTGGTAAATTCCCCGTTATGAAGCATCCATGCTTGTTCCCCTTTTCTGCTCTTTTTATCTTCCTGCTTATCCAGGAAATCCTTGATGGATTTTATACCCTTCAATCGGCTCAACATTTCCGCATTACAAAAGGTGACCGTCTTCATGTCAATATTCAAGTATTTCTTAAATCGCCTGGCCCCTACCTCTTCTGTTCCACGCCAGTTAATGAAGGAATCCGAAACCAGGGCATAGGTTGGAATTGTGGTAATAGTTTTATCAAAATTCCTGACTTTCACGGTATTCAATGTGATCTCCATGACATTTCCATCGGCACCGTATTTCAGCATGGTGATCCAGTCACCAATCCTGACCATGTCGTTGCCCGATAGCTGGATCCCGGCGACCAGTCCCAGTATCGTGTCTTTGAAAACCAGCATCAGCACGGCTGCCAGTGCGCCAAGCCCGGTTAGCAAAGTTTTGGGTGAAGAACCTGTCAGGGTGGAAATGATCAGGATGATGGCCACTGAAAAGAAGATGATCTGGGCTACCTGGATGTATCCCTTTATTGACCTGCCCTGGGTTGCCGGCAAGGTCTGGTAAATTTCATTCAATCCCTTCAGGAAGGCATTCACAGCCAGCAGAATCACAAAGATCATATAAACACTGAGGGCTTTCTGGGTCATTGCCATAACCACGGGGTACCCGGCCAGTACAAATCCCACGCTGTACCATAGAATTATTGCCGGGGCGAGGTGCGACAGCCGGTTAAATACCCTGCGCTCGAGCAGAATATCATCCCAGATTGTTTTGGTCCTGGCTACCAGCCTGGCTATCACGATAACAAGGATCCGTCTGGTAATCACATCTGATAAAAAGGCCAGCAACAAAATGAAAAATACACCGAAAGCAATGTTTACCCTGTGAGCCTGGTAGGTGGTCAAACCCCACTGATGTAAAAGCTTTTGAATATCAAACAGGAATTTAAGTTTGGTTTCGATCATTACCCTGCGTATTTGATTTGTTTGGAGACAAATATAATATAAAAACCCCGGCCGGGATCATTTTCCTATGATCAAGGCCAGGGCATGTATAACAAATCCTGTCTGGTATAGTTGCCTGCGTTTTTAATCCTTTATTTTCCGGGCAACAAAATAGGAAGCGATCAAACCGGCACCGGCAAACAGGAATATCATGGAAATGTAAGCAACTGCTGCATCCAGACCTGTGGTCATCTTAAGGATATTGCCAAACAGAACACCCAGGCCACCTCCGACAAACAACATGCCGATCTTGATGGAGACTTTTTTAAACAGGTTGGTCGGTTCTGTCTTGAACAGTGCAGGATCGGCATTTTTTTCGATCAAAGCAAGCCGTTCACGATTGCGGGTGGTATAATAAAAATACAGCACCCCGAATAACGAACCGAAGAAAGTCAGAAAAAACATGATAGGAACCAATGTATCTTCCATAGCGATTAAGATTTAAGGTTTAGAAAATTAAATTTGTAAATATGACGCCGGTAATACCTGGTCGGTTACAGAATTTATTTGATGATTTGAAAATTTGAAAATTTGAAAATTTTTCATTATTCATTGTTCATTGTTCATTGTTCATTGTTCATTATTCATTGTTCATTGTTCATTGTTCATTATTCATTGTTCATTGTTCATTTTTCATTGCCTACTTTTGTAACCATATGAATATATCGGGCGTCAAATTATTGCATGATGCATGATAACGATACTCCATTGATCAGCCGGATCCTGAATGGTGATATTTCAGGATATGCGGTATTGGTTGAGCGATACAAGGATCTGGCTTATACTATTGCTTACCGGATTCTGGGTAAACGTGAAGATGCAGAGGAAGTAGTTCAGGACGCCTTTGTCAAGGCCTTCCGAAGCCTCTCATCATTCCGGCAGCACGCGAAGTTCTCTACCTGGCTCTATAGAATTGTATACAATACTGCTATTTCCAGAAAAAGACTGAAAGGTTTCAATACCCAGTCAATTGAAGAATTAACGTTCGCTGATCCTAGTATAGAGGACAAGGATGATACGGACGAAGATCAGGGCAAAATGCTTGAACTGGCCATTCAGCAACTGACCGAAGAAGAACGAACCATAGTGACACTTTACTATATTGAAGAATCGGGTGTGGATGAGATACACAACATAACGGGACTGTCAAAATCAAACGTAAAAGTTAAGCTTTTCAGGGCACGAAAGAAATTACAGGAATATATCAGGAATTCCACCCTGGTGCTTTACAGTTAATATTATAAATATGCAGATCATGAATGATAATTTTAGGGAAGATGATGTTATAGGCAGGCTGATTCGTGAAGAAGGTCTGCTAAGCACTTCTCCGGGCTTTACCGACCGGGTAATGCAACTTATTGAAAGCAGTGCACAAAAAAAAGAAATAGGTTTTAGGCCGCTGATTAGTGACAGAACCTGGTGGATCATTGCAATGACAGTTGCATTTCTGCTGGTTGTCAGCGTAGTTGTTTCAGCAACGGGCGGTCCCGGACAATTATCATATATCAGTAAGATTACATCGCTGACCAATGTATTTACAGCATCTCATTTCCCGCTAAAACCCGATCCGGGTATGATCATGCTTGTTACCCTCATTATGGCCATTGTTAGTCTGTTGTTGTTTTTGGACTTCATGCTGAATAAACGGTTGCGCGGGCAACTAAAATAAAATCCCCGGTGATTTTGACAACCACCGGGGCTTATTACATATTCCCATTTTCAATAGTCTGCTCTGTTATTTGCTGCCTGAGGGAAGGATTTCCAGTAATTCAACTTCAAAAATGAGGGTTGAAAATGGCTTGATGGCAGAACCCTGGGGTGCCTGAGCACCGTATGCCAGATTTTCAGGGATGAAAACCCTGTATTTTGAACCAACAGGCATAAGTTGAATCGCTTCTGTCCAACCAGGTATTACTTGTCCCACACCAAATTCAGCCGGTTCGTTGCGATTGTAGGAACTGTCAAATATAGTACCGTCAATCAGCTTTCCAGTATAATGAACGCGGATACGGTCACTCAAGGCGGGCTTATTACCACTTCCTTCTTTCAGAACGATGTATTGGAGTCCGCTGGGCAAAGAAACCACACTGTCCTTATTTGCATTGTCTGCCAAAAAGGCTTTATTTTGGGCTATATAATCTTTAAATTGTTCTTTCATCTGATTCTGCTGTAACTCTGTGAAATATTTATTCAGATAATTTTGAATTATAAAGGATGAAACCGGAAGTGTGTCCTCTTTTGTAGCCTGATGAATTCCACGGAGAAAGGCCTCAGCATTGAAAAGGCTATCGATCTTAGCCTGCTTTATTCCATTGCCGTATGTTAATCCAAGATAATAACTGACCGTATCTTCTTTTGTCTTAAGTTTTACCGAAGCGTACTTTTTGTCCTGGCTGCAGGCCGACACGATGAATAAGCCTATTAAAGAAAAAATAAATAAAATTCTCATGATTTTCATATTTATGTTTTTTTAAATTAAGCTGCGAAGATAAATCAATTATCCAAAACTGTGTGTAAAATGTTAAAAATCTTTTCTTCAGTTGTTGCTACAATTCGTAATTTCCACATCTGAAAATTCAAGTACTTTTATGAAAAAATATTTTGGCATCCTGTTCCTGATGTTTTCAATATTCCCAGCCCTCTCAGCTCAGGATAGTGTTTATTCAAAACTCAGAACCGAAGCCAGGATGCTGTTCGACAACCGGAACTATGAATCAGCCTTGCCCAGGTTCCGGGAATTGTTGTACAGATTCGAAAAAGAGCCAGAATACCAATACGGAACCGCGGTTTGCCTGACAAAGCTAAACATGCATCCGGATGAGGCAATTTTGCTTTTGCGGTCCGTAAACAATTCCGGATACAATCCCATGTCCTGGTATTACCTCGGCGTCTTGCTGCACAGGCAATATCTGTTTGATGATGCCATCCATGCATATTCCCGATTTAATCTGCTTGGAAAAGCTGCAGATATCAAGTTACTTGATGTGAACAGACAAATAGAGATGGCAAAGAACGGAATGGAGTATACCCGGCTAAGTGTGAATTTCCGGGTACAGGAAAAGAAAACGATTCCAAAGGAACAACTTGAAAAAGCTTCAGAAATAAACGGATCAGGCAAGATGGTTAAAAAGCCCATTGAATTTTGCAGTAAAACCGATTTGAGGGAAGGTTACCGTCCCCTGATGTATTTACCGGTATTTACCGAAATGAATGAGTATGTCTTTGTGGCCGGTTATGAAAAATCGAAAAAGAACCGCAGGCAGATATACCGTGTTAGGAATATCAATCATGAAACCTGGGGCGTACCTGAGCCCCTGAATGAGCTTGTAAACACAGGGTATGATGACGAATTTCCCTTTTTCGATGCCAGGACTTCCATATTATATTTCAGTTCCAAAGGGCATTCCAGTATGGGGGGATACGATATATTCAAATCGGCCTATGACTGGAACAGCAAGACCTGGTCAAAACCTGAAAACCTGGGATTCCCCATCAATTCACCCTATGATGACTACATGTATATGACCGATGAATTTTCTCAGACAGTTTCCTTTGTCTCAAACCGGAATACATCTCCCGGAACAGTTACACTGTATAAAATTAAACTGTTGCATGATACCGGCACCATCAGGCTCGTGACCGTTGATGAGATACAAAGCGCATCCGATATGAGTATTGAGCCGGTTACCCCGCCTGTTCTGCCGGTTTATGTTGAAAACTCTGAAGAATCATTAAAAACGGTAGCAAAAGAAAGGCAATCAGCACCTAAAAGCGATTATAACAAAATACTTGCCGATGCCCTGAACCTGCAGCTCAGATCCGATTCCCTGGGGAGGATTGCACGAGATAAACGCATCATGGCCAGGGAAACCCCTGATGAAGATATGAAAAAACAACTCGTTACCGATATCATCATTTTGGATAAGGAATCAAAAAAACTTCAGCGTGAGGCCGATGTGAAATTTGCTGTAGCAAGAAGTATAAAAGGACAAGGTACATATGTTATTGCTGATACATTGAAACCTGAAATCCATGAAGACACCCTGGCTGAGATCATACCGGTGCGCATGGATGAATTCAGACTCCTGGAAAAATCACCCTATGGACCGTCCAATCCAATTCCCAAAGGGATTATCACTTACAACGGACTGGTTTATAGAATACAACTGGGCGTATTTAGTAAACCTAAGCCCGATGATGCTTTTGGTGGCATTAGTCCGGTTTGCATTGAGGAAGTCAACAATACATCTGTCTTAAAATACTATACGGGATTGTTTTACAGTTTGAACAGTGTTACCAGGGGCCTGGAACAGGTGAAGAAAAATGGATTCCCGGATGCCTTTATCGTGGCTTTTCTGGATGGAAAACCCATTACAACGGAAAGAGCAAAAGAGATTGAATTTGAAGAACTCAAATTATAAGTAATCAGTAATCAGTAATCAGTGATCAGTAATCAGTGATCAGTGTGTTAAGAGATTGGGGAGTCGTGTGTGAAATACCTGCCAATCACCAATCACCAATCACCAATCACAAACTACCAATCACAAATTACCAATTACCAATTGATGAATAAATTTTGTAATTTTACCCGGTGGATCCCCGTACCGGGAATCAACAAAAAGTATGAAACCAAAGGAATACAGCGATAACAAACCTGAATCCGAAAGTCTGGTTGATGAAGGTCTGTCTGAAGGACGATTTCTTATCCTGCATAATGACGATGTACATTCATTTGATTACGTCATTGACAGTCTGATTGAAGTGTGCGAAATGGATGCTACCCAGGCTGAACAATGTACCTATCTGGTTCACTATAAGGGCAAATGCGATATTAAGAAGGGAAGTTTCGGGCTGTTGAAACCCTATAAAGAGGGATTGGTCGAACGAGGTCTCAATGCAACTATTGACTAATTCATAACTCGCTGCGCATGTCCTACCTGGCCATAATCATCATTATTTTCCTGGGAATCCTTCTTCTTGTTATTGAGTTTCTCATTATACCCGGTTTTACGGTTTTTGGAATTGGCGGTTTTGCCTTTATTATCATTGGTATCGGATCGGCATATTACTTTCACGGCATAATAGCCGGTAATATCACGCTGCTCGGTGCCGTTATGGCCTCATTCATTACCATTTATTATATATTCAAACAGAAGACATGGAAGAAGATGGGATTGAAGACCAATATCAACAGCAAAAACGAGCCCTTTGAGACGAGCAGGATCCACCCTGGCGATCACGGAAAAACCATTACCCGTCTTGCTCCAATGGGCAAGGCTATGGTAAATGATGTGATCTGTGAAGCCAAATCCACAGGGAATTTCGTTGATGAGAACACCGATATTGTGGTCCTGCAGGTTCTGTCCACGCAAATTATTGTCAAACCAATAAATTAAATAAACTATGACTGGAACTGGAATTGGTATTTATCTTGTGGTTGCAGTGGCAATCATCATTTTTATATGGCTGTTCTTCTATTTTGTCCCGCTCGGATTGTGGTTCAGTGCCGTATTTGCAAGGGTTTATGTTCCCATCTGGCAGCTTATCGGAATGCGAATCCGGAAGGTACCCCCATCCATTATCCTCAACAATCTGGTAAGTGCCACCAAAGCCGGTTTGCATTTACTTGTCGATGAACTTGAAGCCCATTACCTTGCCGGAGGAAATGTTAAGCAGGTTGTCAATGCACTGATATCCGCTGACAAGGCAAATATACCGCTCGATTTTAAGGCTGCCACGGCCATTGATCTTGCCGGCCGAAATGTATTCGAAGCCGTGCAGATGTCGGTCAATCCCAAGGTAATTAATACACCGCCGGTGACTGCCGTGGCAAAAGACGGGATACAGCTTATATGTAAAGCCCGTGTTACTGTCAGGGCAAATATCCGTCAACTGGTAGGAGGTGCAGGCGAAGAGACTGTGCTGGCCCGCGTGGGTGAAGGCATTGTATCTTCCATAGGTTCTGCGAAATCACATAAAGAAGTACTCGAGAACCCGGATAATATTTCCAAAGTGGTGCTGAACAAGGGACTGGATGCAGGAACAGCATTTGAGATCCTTTCCATTGACATCGCGGACATTGATGTGGGGAAAAATATCGGTGCTGTGCTCCAAATGGACCAGGCTAATGCTGATAAGAATATTGCCCAGGCAAAAGCTGAGGAAAAGAGGGCAATGGCCGTCGCCCTTGAACAGGAAATGAAGGCCAAGGCACAGGAAGCCCGTGCAAAAGTGATTGAAGCCGAAGCGCAGATCCCGCTTGCCATGGCAGAAGCCTTCCGTTCGGGAAATCTGGGAATCATGGACTATTACAAGCTGAAGAATATTGATGCTGATACCCAGATGCGGGACTCCATTGCCAAATCGGAAGGTCAGTCGAAAAAATAATTGTCAGGATAACAATATTATAAAATCGTCATCAGCTCACCGATTGAACTGATCTCAAAGGAAGGCTGAATGCTGCAGGACCGCTTGTCAGGGTTGAAAAATACCTGGTCAATGCCGGCATGAGCGGCACCTTCCATATCAGCCTCAGGATCATCCCCGATCATGAGGCTTTCTGATTTGTGCGCATGGACCGATTTTATGGCATATTCAAAAAATCGCCGGTCAGGCTTCTGATAACCCACCATCTCGGCAAAAAAAAGCTTGCTGAAATAAGGCTGTAAGCCTGAATTTGAGATCTTCTGCAACTGTAACTCGGCAAATCCGTTGGTGAGGATGTACAACCGGTACTTACCGGCGAGATATTCCAGTGCCTCATGAACCCCGGGGAACACATTGGTCTTTTTGGGTGCGCTATGCAGATAGACTTCAGCCACCCGTTGGGCCAGTTCCGGATCATCTACACCCATCTCACTGAAAGTTAAAATCATGCGTTCCCTTCGCATGACGTCTTTTTTTATTTTGCCTTTCCGGTATTCCGACCACAGGTGTTCGTTATAATGCTCATATACATTCAGAAACCGGTTGAAATCCGGTATCCTTGAAAACAATCCCATTTCAGTGAATAACTCGTGGAAGGCCTCATGGGCATTTGCCCGAAAATCCCACAAGGTATTGTCAAGATCGAAGAAGAGGTGTTTGTAGACAGTCAATGATAAGAAGGCTTAGTTTGGTACAAAGTAATAAAAAAGTAATCAGTAATCAGTAATCAGTGATCAGTAATCAGTAATCAGTGATCAGTAATCAGTGGGATTCGGGTAAGGGGTTTAACGTGTGAAGAATACTGATCAATCAAGCCGTCGGGGATTTTTCATACATTTACAGAGCCTTACAACAGAAAATGAAGAAAATTCTCATCATCTGCTCTCTGATCCAGCCCCTTGCCCTGTACTCCCAAAACCTGCAATTGCATTATGATTTCGGGAAAGACCGCAGGTTTTTTACTGCCACACTTGAAATGTTCAGACCCGATACCCTGGGATCAACATTCTGGTTTGTGGATTTTGACTTCAATTTTCCCGGAAATCCCAGAAGCATGTCTGCTGCATATTGGGAAATTTCGCGCGATTTCTATATGCCATGGTTCAAAAATACGGTTGCCCTGAATGACCTGGGATTCCACCTGGAATACAATGATGGTTTTACTTCCTTTCAGGACTCCGGGAATATTATGGCTGCTGCCAGTTATAACAGCATCTTTCTGACCGGTTTTAGCTATCCGGTAAAAATTGGCAAGGTAATACTCACAACCCAGTTGTTATGCAGGATGCCAAAAGGCATGGATATCCCCGACTTCCAGTTCACCATAGTATGGTTCCAGTCCTTGTTTGACAAAAGGATCCTGTTTACCGGTTTTATGGATTTGTGGTCACAGGACAAGGTCATGTATCCCGATAGCAAAGAGTTGGTTTTCCAGACAGAACCACAGCTATGGTATATGATAACTCCCAAAATCGGACTGGGTGGTGAGGCAGAAAT
Organism: uncultured Bacteroidales bacterium; assembly: GCA_963705125.1. Lineage (GTDB taxonomy): Bacteria > Bacteroidota > Bacteroidia > Bacteroidales > UBA10428 > UBA5072. Next base: position 43,925 of record CAVPIY010000003.1, read on the forward strand.
CAGCAAGAACTTTCCGGCAGGTCCCCAGGCATGGCAAGTCAACCCTACCCTGGCCTTCAGGTGGGAGTTCTGATACTTTGCATACTCACTTTCTGCATTTTCTGAAAACATGCATCCCCTCATTCTTTGGGTTGACAGGATGTTTATGTAATTTTGCTTACAGTCTGGGTTTTTTAAGCAGGCTTTTCAACATGATGTCCGGATTCAATTACATATATTCCATTCTTCTGATTTTTCTGTTCCTCTGTTCCGGGACATATGGTCAGAAAACGGTGATTTCCGGAAAAACTACGGATGCCGATTCCGGTGAACCCATTCCTTATGTTAACATAGGATTTAAACATAGCCTGGTAGGCACTATCAGTGAAACCGATGGCTCGTTTTACCTTTCGACACCCAAAGCAACTGACACACTGCTTGTATCGAGTATCGGATATGAAATGGTCCGGTTGCCGATAGAAATCGGGAAAGAACAGGTATTTGAAATTAAACTGGTACCGACAAGCATTGCACTTGAAGCAGTTGTGGTAAAACCGGGTGAAAATCCGGCTTTCCGGATATTGAAGGAAATAAACAAGCATAAAAAACAAAACGATCCATCACGGCTCTCATCTTACCAGTACAGATCCTATACCAAGCTGCGCCTCGATATGAACAATGTGGACGAGAAATTCAAGGACCAGCGGATTCTGAAGGACTTCGGCTTTGTTTTTGAATATATGGATTCCTCTGAAGTTTTTAACAAGAATTACCTGCCCCTTCTCATCACAGAAACTGTATCAAGCATGTATTATTCGAAGAATCCGCCGGTCAACCGCGAAGTAATAGAAGCGTTCAAGGTCAGTGGGATTGAAAATAAGACGATTGCCCAGTTTACAGGCCGTATGTATCAGCAGCTCAATATATACGATAATTTCATGGTGTTCTTTGATCCCGGATTTATCAGTCCCATTTCTGACATAGGCAGAATGTATTACAAATACTTCCTGGAAGACAGCGCTTTCATTGACAGCCACTGGTGCTATAAAATAGCATTTAAGCCCAAACGCAAGCAGGAAAGAACGTTTCACGGATTCTTCTGGGTGGCTGATACCAGTTTTGCCATCAAGAAATACCAGCTCAGGGTGTCTGCTGATGTCAATCTCAACCTGCTGAAAGACATGATTGCCACCTATGAATATGACCAGGTCAACGACACCACCTGGTTTCTGACCAATGAGGACATGATCATTGATTTCAATGTGGCAGAAAAATCGTACGGCTTTTTTGGCAGGAAGACTGCAGTATACGACAGTATAAGGTTTGACCGGCCGGTACCCGATTCCATAAAGCGGATCACAACAGATACCTATGTACTGGAGGATAAAATCGACAGAGATGATGCCTTTTGGCAAAAGAATCGCAAAGATACCCTGACTGAAGAAGACAGCAAGGTTTATACCATGGTGGATTCGGTTAAAAAGGTCCCCATGTACAAAACCCTTAACTCCCTCATCACCATGCTGGCCAATTATTATTGGATTGCAGGACCTGTTGAGCTTGGACCCTATTATACAGTCTACAGCTCCAATGTAATTGAAGGTCCGCGGGTCAGGATCGGCGGCCGGACAAGCAACAGTTTCAGCACCAAGATCATGCTCGGTGGTCATGTTGCCTATGGATTCAAGGATGAACGATTCAAATTTGGCCTGAATCTTACTTACATGTTCAACACCAATCCCCGCAGAACGACCACGGCATCCTACTTTCATGACATCAGGCAACTGGGTAAAAGTGAGAATGCCTTTCTGGATGACAATTATCTTACTTCAATCCTCCGCCGGGCTCCGAATTACAAACTCACCATGGTTGATCAGTTCAATGCCCAATATGAGCATGAATGGGCACTTGGATTCTCAAATACGATGAAGATCTGCTATCAGACTATTTACCCTACCGAGTATGTTCCTTTCCAATATTACACACCTGAAGGGGACACAGTGGATGCCGGGCCCCTGACTTCGGCTGATATTACCCTGAGTACCCATTTTGCCTACCGGGAAAAATTCCTGTGGGGCAAATTTGAAAGGACAAGCCTGGGTTCCCTGTATCCCACAATCGACCTGGATCTCACCTATGGCCCCAAGGGATTACTGGGCAGTGATTATGAGTATTTCAAAATCAGGGTGAAGATCTCAGACAAACTTGAAACCAATCCGCTGGGTTATCTTCGTTTCCGGTTAACGGTCGGCAAAGTATTCGGCACGCTGCCCTATCCCTTGCTCAAACTGCATGAGGGCAATGAGACCTATGCTTATGATCCGCTGTCGTTTAACATGATGAATTATTATGAATTTGTGAGTGATTCATATGCCAGTATATTCGCAGAACAACATTTTCAGGGATTCTTCCTGAACCGGATCCCGTTGATCCGCCGGCTTCACTGGCGCGAGATAGCAAGCTGTAATATCCTGTACGGCCGGCTATCTGCCAAAAACAAAACGGTAATGGCCTTTCCTGATGGACTTTCAGGACTCCGTGCACCTTATTATGAAGCCGGAGTAGGTATCGAGAATATTTTTAAGCTCATCAGGGTGGATGCCCTGTGGCGGTTCTCTTACCTTAACAAAGACAATGTGAGTCCTTTCGGAATAAGGGCTGCCTTGCAGTTCAGGTTTTAATTGAAATGACGTCATTGTAAGTCGCAATGATGCACTTCAACTACTTCATCAGCTCAAAAACCGGCGTCCCGGTGCAGGAATTCGGAAAGGTTATATTGAGGAAGGTTGACAGGGTCGGGGCAATGTCGGTTATATCAACAGTCCGGGTTATACTACCCCTGCCTACTTTCCAACCATACCATATCAGCGGAATACGGGAATCATAGGAATAGGATGACGGACCCCCGGTTGCGCCATCATTTTTTTCAACCCATCCCGGTTTCAGATTGATGATAACATCCCCCGAACGCTTCTGATTAAAGCTGTTTTGTATTTTCCTGAAGACACCATCCGTGAAATTGGTTGTTTGCAGGGTATATCCTGTAATTGTATTGGCCACACCAGAAAATTGCAGGAGGAACTGGGATGCATAATCCTGCATTTGCTGCAGTGAAAGTTTTGAATCCTCTATGAGTGTATGATTCAGATATACCTGCTGTGCATGATAATTCTTTATCCAGTCACCCCGGCCATAGGTATTGTTCAAGGCGCTCATCAGCAATGACAAAGCACCATTCTGGTTAAAATAACCAGCCGGTATTTTGTTATCGATCAGATAGGAGGGTACCTGCGCAACACCATGATCAGAGGTAAGAAAAACCAACACGTTCTCCTTGCCTATATTGTCATCCAGAAATGACAGGAAATGTGCAATTTCTTTATCAAGCCGTAACAGGACGTCTTCGATTTCCATTGAATTGGGTCCGAAAAGGTTTCCTATGTTCTCCGTGGCAGTGAAACAGAGCATCAGCACATCGGTATAATCGTCCTTTCCCAAATCTTCATTTACAATCAGGGTGGTAGCGAAGTCCTTCACATAGGTATTCCCGAAAGGCGTTTTTTCAAGCAGGCTGTAATCCAGTTTGTTTCTTTTTATCTCTGACAGGTCCTCTAGCAGGTAAGGAAAAGTTACCTGACCTTTTAATCCGGTTTCATACTGGTTATTATCGGGCAGACTTTCTGTATAGCTTTCAACCGGTAAAAGGGGTGACCAGACTTCTTTCAGATAAATATCGGGAAAGCGCTTGGCATTGAATTCATCAACCCACCTGGGCAGGGAATCGGTATAATAGGTACTCGTGATCCAGTTACCCGTGCGGTTATCAAACCAATAAGATGCATTGGCAGTGTGTCCTGCTGAAAATATGCCCGGTGCAGGATCCATGGATATGGAAAACACTTTGGACCTGAAATTATTGGATAGTCTGAGTTCATCGGAAAAGGTAGTGCACATCAGGTTTCTGGGGCCATAACGGCCATTGTCAACATCACCGCCAACAGTTCTCTGCTGCTGGTCTTCAATGCTTTGTTCAATTTTGTCCTGCAGGTAAAGATACCACTCCTTCCCGATAATGCCATGATCCGAAGGCGTTGTTCCGGTAGATATACTGGCATGCCCCACTCCTTGCTGGGAGAACAGGTAATTGAAACCGGCATTTAAGCAAGTAGTTCCCCGGTTCATAAGCAGCTTAATGCCATTATCATCAAACTTATCCCAGAACCGTTGAATGTAATCATACCGCATCTGGCTTACAACAAAACCAACAACTATTTTGGGCTTCTCGGGTGGTATGGTCTTCGTTTCCTGTGTAAAACCGATGGATGAACAAATCAGGCTGAGTGAAATGGAGGCAAGAAAAGTATTTTTTTTATAAGGCATGTATGAAATTGTGAATGATTAATGCATGTGAACGGCAAAGATAGATTTTTGTTACTTTCAGGCAAGAAAAGAAATTAACCGAAAACCGGCGGCTGACCTGTAGCAGCCAGGGCAGCTCTCCATGCCCAGCCTGTCAGGTCTACCTGTTTTGATTTTTCAGCCAACAGATTTATAGGAACATGAATAAAGAGATCATGTAAATATCCGATCACCAGCCCCGTTTTACCTGCCATGGCTGCATGAACTGCATTTCGGGCATACAGGTCGCACAGGATGGAATCTTCAGCATCAGCAGGACAACTTCGGATAGAATAGTTGGGATCGAAATAACGAAGCGTAACAGGTATATTTTCCGATTTAAAGAATTTCTCAATCTCCTCCCGCAGAAATTTCCCGATGTCTTTCAGGACAGGATTACCTGAAGCATCAAACCTGGTATCACCCGCAGCCAGCAGATCCTGTCCTGCCCCTTCGGCCACAACAATCACCGCATGTTTCCGATCGATAATTCTGGTTTTAAGAACCTGTAAAAATCCCCCTTCCCCTGTCAGTATTAAGGGAGCTTCCGGGATCAGAACGAAATTCACATCCTGGCTGGCAATTACTGCCCCGATTGCAATGAAGCCTGCGTGTCGACCCATCAGCTTTACCAGACTGATGCCATTCTGCACGCTCCTGGCTTCAACATGGGCTGCGTTGATAACCCTGCATGATTCCTCAACAGCAGTTTGGTAACCAAACGTTCTCGAAACATAGGCAACATCATTGTCAACGGTTTTGGGAATGCCCACAACAGCCAGGGGATAGTTACGCTTTTGCGCTTCCTCGAAGAGCTCGAAACCGCCCTTCTGTGTACCGTCCCCACCTATGGTAAATAAAATATTGATCTTCTGATTGATCAGGTTATCTACAGCAACTTTAATATCAACCGGTCCGCGTGAAGTTCCCAGTATGGTTCCTCCTTCCCTGTGAATATCGTCGACTAGTTTGTTTGTAAGCACAAGTGGTTCCAGTCCGCTGGCAGGATCCAGTCCCTGATAACCGTAACGGAAGCCAATTATGTCTCTGACACCATACGCAAAAAACAGTTCCAGGTAGAGGGATCGGATAACATTGTTCATACCCGGACAAAGGCCTCCGCATGTGACAATACCCGCTTTTGTTACCGCTGGATTGAAGAAAAGATGTGGCCTTGGACCGGCCAATTCAAACATCAGTTCATTCAATGGTTTTTGTCCGGGTATGTGTTTAATGGATGCCGGAACCTGTATCCGGTTGTTGACAGAATAACTCAGCGGCGATGTGAACCTGGCTTCACCTAGGGATGCTATCATGATATTGTCAATTTTATCCAAAAGTACATTCTTTGACAATTCTCAGCAAGCAGTCACCTGGTTTTTTAAATATTATTCCGGCACTCTGATAACAATCTGTTGAGACATTTGATCTCTGTAAGTCAACTTCACCAGATAGACACCCGGGGAAAGGCCTCCTGTGTTAATTTCCTGTATGCCAGCATATCCTACAGGATATATGATCTGTTGTATCTTCCGGCCTGAAAGGTCAAAAAACTCCAGCATGAGTTGCCCGCCGGGCTCATGAATATTGGCAAATAACAAATTCGTAAATGGATTTGGAAAAAGTGAAAAATTTGCCAGGGGCATCAAGGCGGCATCCACCCGGGTCAGTCTGCCTTTTATTACAGTGGCTGTTGCTTGCCGGGTATGGTAACCGGAAGCAGAAATTTCAACCTTGATGGTGCCGGTACCGGTAAGCCTGAAATAACTGCCAGTGCCGGCGTCGGTGTATACATGGGAATTGTCTTTATCATGATCCGATATACTGATCATAGCTTCTATGGGCAGACCAGATAGGGAATCGGTTACAAGGCCTGTCAGACCGGTAAAAACCTGTGCGATATATTGCAAAAGACTCTTTTTATTATAATTCCAATAGTCATCCAGACTGGCTTCAGGAGGCATTTTATCCCAGGATAGCTCAAGGGTGACCTCCCGGGCATGCAGATAGTAATTGGTATAATCCTGCCTACCGCCATAAACCGGATACCAGGCATACCCGTTCGTGATGCCGTTATCCAGATAGGTCATATAACCCAAGGGGCTATTGCTATGGACAGTATCGGCAAATGTCCTTGATATGTTGTGATACCAGTCATCATCAGCATGCAGGCGGCTCCAGGTATCCCAGGGATAGTTCACCACCTCGGAACCGCCATGGATATTTGCCGCCAGCACCAGGTGAAGACCCTCCATGAAACTCATCATGGCGGTGGTTTCCGGTTCCCTGGGACGGCTTTGCCATTCCGCATCCTGCAGATCAGGGAAATCCCTGTTCAGATCAGTTTGCCGGGCATTAAAACGCGTAGCTCCGATGACTGAATTATCAGACCGGAAGTAGGTGCCATCCGGATTGGCCAGGGGATTAATCCATATCTCAACGCTGTCAACCAGCCTCCGGACAGATCCGTCAACTTCATACTGATCAAGCAATTCCTCGATCAATCTGAGCATGAGTGAAAAACCGAGAACTTCATCGCCATGAATGGTTGAAGCCAGGAGTACAACCGGTTCCATTTCACGGATCTCGGGATTCCGGGTAATTTTCATCACCAGTAATTTGCGGCCCTGGACACTTTTCCCAATGTCAACCACTCGGCAAAGTCCGGGATAGATCCTTGCAAATGAATCCATAAGGGCCAAATAATCGGGATAGGCTGGATACCGGTCATGCCAGTTCGCCCCATCACGGTAAGGTTGCAGGACTCCCTCCTTCGTTGAAGGAGGCTGCAAAAGTTCATAGGGTATATCTTCCGCAAGGAACTGCCTGAATCCGATTTCATTGGCATAAGCCGTGACTGTGTCATGTTTTACCCCGTCAATGGAAAGAAAGGTAGTCAGATAATCCAGCTTCATATTTGCGGGCTTCACAAACAGGATGATCAATTCGCCCCGTTCGGCAAGTCTTTTTTCTGCCAGCTGGTGCAGGTCAATCTGCCTCTCCTGTGCTTTTAGTATACAGGAGCATACAAACAAGACAGATAAAAAAAACTCCGCTTTAAACATTGAAGCGGATATGGAGTAAATCCCCGTCACACACAACGTAATTCTTCCCCTCGATCATCAGTTTGCCTTTTTCCTTGCAGGCAAGCTCAGAACGCAGCGTAATAAAATCCTGATATTTGATCACCTCAGCCCGGATAAAACCGCGCTCAAGGTCGCTGTGTATCACACCGGCCGCCTGGGGTGCCGTCATGCCCTTATGAATCGTCCAGGCACGGATCTCCTTGGGACCCACCGTAAAAAAGGATAACAGGTTTAGCATTGAATACGCTGACCGGACCATCCGGTTAACGCCTGGCTCCTGCAAACCTGCATCTAACAGAAACACCATCCGATCCTCCTCATTCTCAAAATCAGCAATTTCGGCTTCAAGCCTGGCTGCTATCACCAAAATCTCTGTATGGTGATCTTTCAGGTGCTCCCTGACCCTGTCAACATAAGCGTTCCCTTTCACTGCCGAATCGTCATCCACATTGCAAACATACATGACCGGTTTAATGGTGAGCAGGAAAAGATCATCAATGTATTTGTGCTCGAGTGAATCAAGCTTCAGATCACGGATATTCCCGAATGATTCGAGTTTTGCCTTTACCTTGTTGAGGACATCGATTCCGTGTTTCGCGTCCTTGTCACCTGATCGTGAAATCTTGTCAAGCCTTTGCAGTTTTTTCTCCACGCTCTCCAGATCTTTTACCTGCAGTTCAAAATCAATATTTTCAATATCACGAACAGGGTCCACCGAACCATCGATGTGCGGAAGATTCACATCATCAAAACAGCGGAGAACATGAATCAGCGCATCTGTATTTCGTATGTCGGCCAGGAATTTATTGCCAACGCCTTCACCCTGGTTGGCACCCCGGGTAAGCCCGGGAATGTCCACGATCTCCACTGTAGCAGAGACTACCCTTTCCGTGGGTTGAATCTTTTCCAGCTCAAATAACCGTGCATCCGGCACATGAATGACTCCGATGTTTGATTTGCTGGAGGTAAAGGCAAAATTGGAAGTTTCGGCTTTTACACTGGACATACAGTTGAAGAGGGTTGTTTTGCCGGTATTGGCAATTCCGATAATACCGCATTGAAGGCTCATGTTTTCCGGTTAAATGATTTGAATCAAAAATACACCATATTCCCCATTTACGCTCATGTCATTTTGTTCAAATTATACACCAATATATATAATAAAAACCTGGCAGGCAGCAGAGGCAGTGTAGAAGTTTATTTTAAATTTGCTCGGATTACTATCAACTATCAACCAACAACTATCAACTTAAAATGCAATTCATGAAAAAAGCAGTTGTAAACAGGGCAGCAGACAATATTCGTATTCTTTCCGCAGCGATGGTAGAGAAAGCCAAATCAGGACATCCTGGCGGAGCCATGGGTGGAGCTGATTTCATCAATATTCTTTTCTCCGAGTTCCTGAACTGGGACCCGGAAGATATGACCTGGCGGAACCGTGATCGCTTTTTCCTCGATCCGGGACATATGTCGCCCATGTTGTATTCCATGCTTACACTTACCGGAAAATTTACCCTCGATGATATTAAAAACTTCAGGCAATGGGGCAGTCCTACCCCCGGACACCCTGAGCTGGATGTAAAAAGGGGCGTGGAGAACACCTCAGGACCCCTGGGACAGGGGCACACCATGGCTGTTGGAGCTGCCATAGCAGAAAGATTTCTTTGTGCCCGCTTTGGCGAATGGATGTCACATAAGACCTATGCCTATATTTCCGACGGTGGCATACAGGAAGAGATATCGCAGGGAGCCGGACGGATTGCAGGCTTTTTGGGATTAAGCAACCTCATCATGTTCTTTGATTCAAATGACATCCAGCTTTCTACCAAAACATCATCGGTAACTGCCGAAGATACAGCCATGAAATATATGGCATGGGGCTGGCAGGTGATCTCAATCGATGGAAACGACCAGGATGAAATACGGGCTGCCCTCACCAAGGCTGAACAGGAAAAGGCACGTCCAACCCTGATCATTGGGAAGACCATAATGGGCAAAGGTGCTGTTGATGCCAGCGGCAACAGCTTTGAAGGACAAACTTCCACCCACGGCATGCCGCTTGGCGAGGCAGGTGCTTCGTTTGATAAGTCGATTGAAAATTTGCAAGGCAATCCACTTGATCCCTTTGTGATATTTCCTGAAGTAGCCGATTACTATAAAGATATATTGAAGTCAAAAGCTTCATCAGCCAAGGCAAAGAAGGAAGAAGAGAAAAAGTGGGCGGCTGCCAATCCCGACCTGGCCGGGAAGCTCGATCGGTTCTTCTCAGGCAGGGCACCGGAAATACCATTGGACCAGATACAACAGAAGGATGATATTGCCACCCGTGCAGCTTCAAGCAATGTCATGAGCTGGCTGGCAAAGAATGTGGAAAACATGATTGTGGCCTCTGCCGACCTGTCAAACAGCGATAAGACCGACGGATTTCTGAAGAATACAAAAGCCTTTACCAGGGGTGATTTTACCGGGGCATTCTTACAGGCCGGTGTTGCCGAGCTCACCATGGCAGCTATTGCCAATGGCATTGCACTTCATGGTGGTGTGATCATTGCATGCGGTACTTTTTTTGTATTCTCCGATTATATGAAACCCGCTGTCAGGCTTGCTGCCCTGATGGGTCTGCCGGTAAAATATGTATGGACCCATGATGCCTTCCGGGTAGGGGAAGATGGTCCAACGCATCAGCCAGTTGAACAGGAAGCCCAGATAAGGCTCATGGAACAAATTAAAAATCACCACGGTAATAATGGTGCCCTGGTGCTGCGTCCTGCTGATGCGCCAGAAACCACGGTAGCCTGGAGACTGGCGCTTGAAAACACGGAAACCCCCACTGCCCTGCTGCTCACCAGGCAGAATGTACCTTCGCTTCCGGCGCTTCCCGGATCAAACCGGCTGGCCGATGCATCAAACATGTCAAAAGGAGCCTATATTGTGAAAGAGGCCACAAGGCCGGATGTCATTTTGCTGGCCAATGGCTCTGAAGTTTCAACACAGCTTGCCGGGGCATTGAAACTGGAAGAATCCGGTCTGAAGGTTCAGGTGGTGTCAGCCCCTTCAGAAGGTCTGTTCAGGCTGCAATCTCTTTCCTACCAGCAGAAAGTACTTCCTGTCGGGATTCCGGTATTCGGCCTTACTGCCGGACTGCCATCCACATTACTGGGACTGGTCGGAACAAACGGCCGGATTTTTGGGCTTGAACATTTTGGATATTCTGCCCCATACAAGGTATTGGATGAGAAATTCGGTTTTACTGCTGACAATGTGGTCAAACAGGTACGTAAAATGCTGGATGAACTGAAGAGATAGCATTATCATTCCTTTTTTTACGAATCGTGAATTTCTGTTAAAGTCTACCTGTTGCTAAGGAGAATTATCTTTTGGATTGGCATTCCTTTATTGACTCTGGTATTGTTACTGGGTATTTACCTGGCCGCTTCATTCATTTTGTCCCGGATACCAGTACGCCAGGAACCGATAACCACATCAGATGTGACAGTTTTTATTGTCACAAGCAGGATACATACCGATCTGGTTCTGCCTTTGAAATCAAATCAGATAAATTGGTCAGAAAACATTACAGCGGATGGAATCAAACAGATTGAGAATGCTATACAATACGTAGCCTTTGGATGGGGAAACCGCGAGTTTTATATGAAAACCCCTACCTGGGCCGAACTGAAATTCACCACAGCGCTTAAGGCAGTTTTTGGACTGGGACCTTCAGCCATGCATGTAACTTTTTTCCCGGATGTAACAGAAGGACCTGACTGCATCAAAATTATCCTGAACAGGGACCAGTATGCACGTCTGGTGAGGTATATTAAGCAAAGCTTTGTTAAGGATACTAATGATACCTTTGTGAGAATATATATGGGTTCCCTATATGGGCCCGGGGAATCATTCTATGATGCTAATGGGCGATTTAGTCTATTCTTTACATGCAATACATGGGTAAATACCGGATTAAAGGAGTGCGGACAGAAGGCCTGCCTGTGGACCCCATTTGACAGGGGGATTTTTTATCAATATAACCCTGACAGGGTGGTACCCTGACAGGGTGGTCATAAAAATTACCTGCCCGTTTTGTTAAAAATAGAATAACTTAGTATAGTATTGAACCAACTTTATTGATGTTTGATAAAGGGTAATTTATGACAATTTATCAGGCAGATTGAATGAATTCTATAACAAAATGAATCTGTTACAGACTTTAACACCCGGACTTCCCAGGCGCCATCTCCTGATTATTGCGGCCTTGGTTTGGACTTTTGCGGGTGGCATGCTGCTTTACCGTGGAATGTTACTTTTCATGGGATCAGGACATCTTTTTTGGATCAGGTTGATGATAAGCGTCGCAGGAGGATTATTATTTTACCGGTTCCTGTTTTCGGAAATATCACGGAAACATGCCCGACGGATCATGGACTTGCCTCATGAGAGACCCTGTTTGTTCTCCTTTTTCAGCATCAGAAGTTATATCCTTATGGGCATCATGATTACAGCAGGGATTACCCTAAGAAAATCAGGTATCATCCAGCGGGAATACCTGTCGATACTTTATGTTACCATGGGAATACCCTTGTTTGCGTCTGCTTTCAGGTTCTATTATGCCGGGGTAATATTCAGGGACAAGGGACGAGGGACAAGGGACGAGGGACGAGGGACAAGGGACAAGGGACGAGGGACGAGAATGAGCAATGAAAAAATGAATAATTAACAGTGTAATTAAATCTAATACGAAATGAAAACACAAATCAGTCAAAAGACAACAGGTGTGCTTATTCTGGCAATCCTGCTACTCATCCTGGTTGCATCCTGTGCTAACAAAGAATCGGTGGAGAGTTGTCTGACAGGCCATACATATGGCTTCTGGGGCGGCTTGTGGCATGGCATTATTGCCCCGATCGACTTTATCGCCATGCTCTTCCGTGATAATGTAACCCTATATGCCCAGAATAACAACGGCGCCTGGTATGCTTTCGGATTTCTGATCGGCAGCGGAGGCTGGGGATTTCTCGGGGGTAAGGGTGTGGCAAGAAAAAGAAGAAAAACTGTTGATTAACCCCTGTCCTGATTATTTTTATCCTCCTTTATATTACCTTTTTAGCGGCAATTTTGTTACTACCTCATATATTAACCATAAATATGTGAGATATGAAAATTGCAGGATCAGAAACAGAGGCATTCAGCTTCACAGTAATAAACTGTAAAGAATGAAAGCCATTTATTATAATTCTTTTGGTGGACCAGATGTACTTCAATACGGTGAGCTTCCTGATCCGGTTGCCGGTCCGGGCCAGCTGCTTATTCATGTGAAGGCCGTCTCACTTAACCCGGCTGACTCCAAAATCAGGAGTGGGAACCTAAAAACCACCCGTGGTTCAAGGTTCCCGAAAATACCGGGAAGTGATTTTGCCGGTATTGTAAAAGAATCGGGAGATGGGGTTAGCGGATTTAAACCCTGTGATAAGGTGTATGGCTTTGTTCCTGTCATCTCGGGAGAACAAGGCGCCCTGGCTGAACTCGTGCTGGCCTCGCCAACGTTGGTTAGGAACCTGCCGGAAGGTATGGCTTTTGAGGAAGCGGCCTCCCTTCCGGGGGCATCGCTTACCGCACTGAATGGTCTCCGGAAAGCCGGCAACCTGGAGAGTAAAGCTATTCTGGTGAACGGCGCCACAGGAGGTGTGGGTCACTTTGCCGTTCAACTTGCCAGGGCAAGAGGTGCAATAGTAACTGCTGTTTGCGGAACAGGAAATGCTGAGCTGGCTGTAAAACTTGGCGCGTCGGATGTAATCGATTACAGCAAAACGGACTTGTCAAAGGTTGATAAGAAATTCGATATGATCTTTGATACCCATGGCGGGATGAACAAGGCTGATGTTTGCCGCTTGTTGAAAAAGAAAGGCGTTTACGCTTCTACCTTATTCAACAGATCAGACTATTTCTTCTCTTTTCTTGTCCGGCTGGCGTTCAGAAAAAAATTAACCTCAGCCGGCATGAGAGCACTTATCAGCGACTTCGAAGAAATTGAAAGGTATTTTAAAGAAGGTGTTCTGAGGCCCTATGTTGAACATACATTCGAACTAAGCCATGCCACTGAAGCCTTCCGGTATGCTGAAGGCGGAAAATCACGGGGAAAAATTGTGATCAGAATATAAATCACTGCACAGCTGGGACGTATTCAGCTTATGAAGAAGGTCATTACAACCGAAAAGATTCCCATCAAACTATGGCTTGATGATATAGGAGAAGGTGCAATGGAACAATCCAGGAACCTGGCCAATTTAGCCTTCGCATTCAGTCATATTGCCATCATGCCCGATTGCCATGAAGGATATGGCATGCCAATTGGAGGTGTCTTAGCCACCCGCGGTGCAGTGGTCCCGAATGCTGTAGGTGTCGATATTGGTTGTGGTATGTGTGCTGTGAAAACCAACTTGCGCGAAATAAAAACTGATCAGCTAAAAGGCATTATGTCCGGTATCCGGTCCTGCATACCACTTGGATTTAAACACCACACTGAAAAGCAGGATATTTCTCTGATGCCTCACTTAAAAGGCATGGTAACAGGCGGAATCGTGGATCAGGAATTTGAGAATGCCCGGAGCCAGATCGGCACACTGGGCGGGGGCAATCACTTCATTGAAATACAGATGGGGTCCGATAACCACATCTGGATCATGGTTCATTCGGGCAGCCGGAATTTTGGATTACAGGTTGCAGAACATTATAATCTCCTGGCAAAAAGAATTAATGAACAATCCATATCCGGCAAGATCCTGCTAAAGGATCTTGCCTTTCTGCCCATAGAAACCCGGGAAGCGCAGGACTATCTCACAGAAATGCAATATTGCATTGATTTTGCCTTTGCAAACCGGAAGCTGATGATGAACCGCATACTATCCGTAATGAATGATCACCTGGGTACCTGTGCAGAAGAACAATTCATTAACATTGCCCATAACTACGCCCGGTTGGAAAACCATTTCAATACGGATGTAATTGTTCACCGGAAGGGAGCTACAAGTGCCAGGCTGGGTGAGTCCGGAATTATTCCCGGATCACAGGGTACAAAAAGCTATATTGTCAGGGGAAAGGGAAATGCTGACAGCTTTGAGAGCTGTTCCCACGGAGCCGGTCGCGCCATGGGAAGAAGGCAGGCCCAGCGGACACTCGATCTGAAGGAGGAAATAGGACGACTCGAAAAATCAGGCATTATTCATTCCCTCAGACACCAGAAGGACCTGGATGAAGCGCCAGGAGCCTATAAGAATATTGACAGAGTGATGGAAGACCAACAGGAACTGGTTGAAATTGATGTAACACTAATGCCCTTGGCCGTAATAAAAGGATGACTGGTATCATGCAGTGCTGCTTATGTAAACTCGCTCATCCGGGTCCTGATCCGGGATATTTTTTCAATCCTGTCGGAGGAATATGTCCTGTTTGCTTCATCCGTGAAAGTGAATAATTTCAGCGCCTTTTCATAAAATATCAGACTTTCCGCAGGATCACCCTTTGCATCGTGCAATAAGGCTTCAGCATAGAATAATTCAGCCAGGATCTCGAGATGGCCTTTTGTGTAATTGTGATCAGCCATGAGTGTTGTACTTAATTCTTCTGTCGGAATATTCATAAAAAAAGAGACATCCTTCCTGAGAAAAGTAAGATAGGCCTCTGTCAACTTCTCTTTGGCCAGCTGATAATCTCCCCGGGTAATGTAACCGATAATAGCCCTGATCAATTCTCCGAACATTTCTATCATCCTGAGTATATAGTCTTTCTGATACATGATTAATGAATTTTACATCCATGTTAAAATTAAACCAAATTATCAAACTGTAAAGTCGTTTTTGCTTTATCAACCTCGTTTCAATATATTCGTACCCTGTTGTCAAAATAATTAAACCGGGATGACATGGACAAGTGGTGGCATGTAAACAAGGAAAGTGTAGCCAGTAAACTGGTCAGTGATCTGGAGAAAGGCCTTACCTCACATGAGGTAACAGAAAGACAGGTCAGGTATGGGCCCAACCAGCTGAATGAGAAAAAGGGACGACCTCCACTATATTTATTTCTCGACCAGTTTAAAGATTTCATTATCTGGGTCCTGATCGGAGCTGCTCTTATTTCTGGTTTTCTTCAGGAGTGGGTTGATGCGCTGGCGATAATCGGCATAGTCCTCGTTAATGCAATCCTGGGCTTTATCCAGGAATACAGGGCTGAGAAATCGCTTTCCGCTTTGAAAAAACTCTCATCCCCCAATTCGAAAGTCATACGTGACGGACAACGTCTGATCATTCCCTGTATTGAAATCGTTCCGGGTGATCTGGTCGAAATTGAAGCCGGTGATTATGTGCCGGCTGACAGTCGCGTTGTTTATGCCACCGGCAATTTTTCAACTCAAGAAGCCAGTCTAACCGGTGAATCAACTCCGGTTTCCAAGATCACGTCACCCTTGGAAAAGGAAGATACTCCATTGGCTGACCGGACCAACATGTTGTATATGGGAACGTCTGTGGTTTCGGGCAAGGCACGCGCCCTGGTAACCGCTACCGCAATGAGTACCGAGCTGGGCAAGATCGCCGAGATGATCCAGGATATCGAGGACAATACCACACCCCTTCAGAAGAAGTTGGAAGAATTTGGTAAAATCATTGTTTACATTTCTTTCCTGCTGGTGGGCGTAATCTTTCTGATCGGCTACCTTCGCGGGGAAGAATTGCTCAACTTATTCCTTACTGCTGTTAGTCTTGCCGTGGCAGCCATTCCAGAGGGTCTTCCGGCTGTAGTAACCATTGCCCTGGCCATTGGCGTTCAGCGCATGGTGAAGCGGAACTGCATTATCCGAAAACTCCCCTCGGTAGAAACCCTTGGGTGCACTTCCGTGATCTGTTCGGATAAAACGGGTACGCTCACCAAGAACGAAATGACGGTTCAGGTTATTTACCAGTCAGGTCAATTTTACAGGGTTTCCGGGATTGGTTATGAACCCTCCGGTGATTTTTTACATAATGAACATAAAATTAAACCGCTGGAATTCCCGGGATTGATGAGGTTGTTGTCAGGTTCAGTGCTGTGTAACGGAGCAGAGCTCGTTCATGATGAGAAGGGCTTCAGGATTATCGGTGATCCTACTGAAGGAGCATTGCTGACCATGGCAGCCAAAGCAGGCTTGCATAAATCATCCCTTGAAGATGACTATCCCTTTTATGAGGAATTACCCTTTGATTCAGACCGGAAACAAATGACTATTCTCCGGCGAAAAGAGGATCATCATGTGGCTTTTGTCAAGGGTGCACCTGATGTTCTTCTCGCAAATTGCGCGATGTCTGAAGAGAACGGAGATCTCATCCCACTGGATAAAAGATCATTGGAACAAATCCTGAAAGCAAATGCCAGTCTGGCTGACAATGCCATGCGTGTATTGGCAGTGGCATATCGCCGTTTCGATACTATTCCGGAACCTGCCAATGTGGAAACCATTGAAAAAGACCTGACCTTTCTTGGACTGATTGCCATGATCGATCCGCCAAGACCGGAAGTGAAACTGGCCATTCAGGAATGCCGGAGTGCAGGAATTAGATCGGTGATGATCACCGGTGATCATAAAAACACCGCGGTAGCTATTGCCCGGGATCTGGGATTTTATGAAAATGACTCCCTGGCTTATACCGGTGAAGAACTTGACCGTCTTACCGATGAGGAGTTCTTGCGGGATGTTGACAGAACAGTTGTTTTTGCCCGTGTATCTCCCGAGAACAAGCTGAGGGTTGTGAAAGCACTGCGTTACAAAGGAGAAATAGTTGCCATGACCGGTGACGGAGTGAATGATGCACCTGCAGTGAAGGAAGCTGATATCGGAGTAGCCATGGGAATTACCGGTACCGATGTAACGAAAGAAGTATCCGAAATGGTGATCACCGATGATAATTTTGCCTCTATTGTTGCAGCTGTAGAGGAAGGACGGGGTATTTATGACAACATCCGTAAATTCATACATTACCTGCTGTCGTGTAACGTGGGTGAGATCCTTGTCATGTTCATTTCGTCAATCATGCAATTGCCGATACCTCTTTTACCTATTCAGATTTTATGGGTCAACCTGGTTACAGATGGCCTCCCGGCCCTTGCTCTGGGAGTCGATCCAACCGACAGGAAGATCATGAAACGATCACCGCGAATGAAGAATGAACCCGTTATCACCCGTGGAATGGGCGGGCTGATCCTGGCCCAGGGAAGCTTCATTGCACTTTGCAGCCTGCTGGCTTTTTACTTTGTTTTATTTGTAGAGAATGAGGGACTTGAAAGAGCCCGTACAGCTTGTTTTATAGTACTTTCCTGCAGCCAGCTTTTTCATTCATTCAATTGCCGCAGTACACACTATTCGATATTTACCCTGGGATTTTTAACCAATACCAGGCTGATCTGGGCTACCCTTGTGTCATTTCTTCTCCAGATGTCAGTTGTTTATATTCCTGTTTTACAGGGTATCTTTAAAACTGAACCCCTCGGTTTATATGACTGGTTACTTGTGTTGGCCATATCCTCCTTTCCACTCTGGGCTATGGAAATTACCAAGCTTTTAAACCGAATATTAAGTAAGACAAAGTAAACTGAAACATACTTTTTATTCATTTCGTATCGTTCTATATCAGACATGTCGGAATGATCCAGATCGTGAACCGGATAATGGCACTTACCCAGGTTATGAAGTGTTTTAATGTATTGCTGGCTTTTGCGATATGCCTCTTCCTTACGCCTTATACAGCCTCTTCTCAGGATAATCCGCCTAAATATGTTCCCCCAGATACACGGATCCTGTTTATTTTTGATGCCTCACAAAGTATGGCAGTGACCTGGCATAAAGAATCCAAAATTGCCATTGCCCGCAGGGTATTGATCCATATAATCGATAGTCTGGAACATTTATCCAATGTTAAGATGGCCTTGCGCATGTATGGCCATCAAAGCCCTGTACCCCCTCAGGACTGTAATGATACCCGACTTGAGGTTCCGTTTGCGGAGAATAATGCTTCAAAAATCCGGCAGGAACTCCGGTTTGTCATTCCGAAAGGCACCACACCCATTGCCCATTCCCTGGAACTGGGGGCCGGGGATTTTCCACCAGACTGTGAAAACTGCAGAAATATCATTATACTGATCACCGACGGTGTTGAAGCTTGCGACGGAGATGCGTGTGCCGTTTCACTTGATCTGCAGCGCAAAGGAATTATTCTTAAACCATTTGTTATCGGGATCGGGATTGATGAGAACTTCAGACAAAGTTTCAATTGCATTGGTCACTATTATAATGCAGCTCAGGAAGAAAAGCTGGGGGAAATCATGGACGTTGTCATTTCCCATGCCCTGAATGCCACTACAGCACAGGTGAATCTGCTCGATCAGGCCGGAAATCCTTCTGAAACCAATGTTAATCTCACATTTTTTGACAGTTTCTCAGGCAAGGTGATTTACAACTATATCCATACCCTCAATCACCGGGGCCTGCCGGATACACTGATCCTCGACCATATCCCAGTATACCGGATGCGCGTCAATACATTACCTCCGGTAGAAGTGGATAACATTAAACTGATTCCCGGCAAACACACCATCATCGCTGCAGATGTTCCGCAGGGTTCACTGTTGCTGAAGGTCCTGGATCCCATGCAGTACCGTGACACTGAGTTTATCGTAAGAAAAAGCGGAGATATGAAAACGCTGAACATGCAAAAAATGTACGAAGTTGAAAAATACCTGATTGGGAAATATGATATTGAGGTACCTGTGTTACCACGGGTTCAAATCAGCGGGGTGGAAATAAAGCAAAGTCATACAACCACTGTTGAGATCTCCAGGCCCGGCCAGGTGACATTTTTGCATACCTCAGTGGGCTTTGGCAGTATCTATGTCCGGAAAAGCAACAAACAGGAAGACTGGGTATGTAATCTGAATTCAACCGTGAAAAATGAATCCCTTCAACTTCAACCAGGCAAATACAGGGTTGTTTTCAGGGCCCAGAATGCAAAACAAACCCTGTATACAGTCATCAAGCTTTTTGAAGTACGCTCAGGCAGCTCAGAGGTCATTCAGCTAAACTGACAGTTCATGCCTTCATCCTAACTCCATCGGCAGCCTGCATGTCAAACAAGGCAAAAGAAAACAATGACAAAGAACTGGTTGTGCTTTTCAGGATTCCGGAAAGCCGTGAGACTGCCTTTAACCTCATCGTGGCAAAATACCAGGAAAGGCTTTACTGGCACATTCGCAAGCTGCTGATTGACCATCAGGATACGGATGATACGCTTCAAAATACATTCATAAAAGTTTGGACCGGGCTGGACAATTTCCGTGAAGATTCGGGACTGTATACCTGGCTATACAGGATTGCCACCAATGAAGCGCTGACCTTTCTGAATAACAAGAAGCGGTTCCTCGTTCCGCTTCATGACGTGAATCAGCAGCTCTCCTCCTCCCTGGAACAGGATCCCTATTTCAACGGAGATGAATTACAGCTTAAATTGCAAAAAGCATTACTTACCCTGCCCGAAAAGCAAAGGCTTGTTTTCAATATGAAATATTTCGATGAGATGAAGTATGAGGATATGGCTGATATACTAGGCACATCGGTTGGTGCACTTAAGGCTTCATTCCATCATGCCGTAAAAAAAATAGAGAAATATATATCAGAACATTAAACCTTTTATACTTTTATTAGTCCAATTACCATGAAAATGAAAGTTGTGGATGAAATGAATGACATAGGGCCCTTGCTGTCAGGAATAAAAAAAGGGCCTCCATTTTCTGTACCGGATGGTTATTTCGATCATTTTCAGACAAGATTGAACAGTGCCCTCCAGGCAAAGGAAAGCAAAATGCAGGTAAGGTACCTCTGTATTCTGAGACCTTACATGGCTGCTGCCATTTTGCTGATCATTGCACTGCTTGCAGGTACCCTGGTTTTCAGGTTCAGTCATGGCAGCAGGGATGAGCGGCGTTATGCAGCAGAATTATCCCGGGTGGTTGAACAGGAGCTATATTCCATCAGTGAAGAGACAATCCTGGAAATTATGACAATAGACCAAACGGATAAACACATAATACAACCTGTCAGTTCAGATGATCTGATTGACTTTCTCCTGGATGAGAACCTGAATGAAGAAGAACTGCGGAATAGCTTAAAATCAACAATATAGGCAACTTATATAACCTGATGATGAAAAATATACGCTTGTTCCAGGTGTTCTTATTGTTGATCTCTGGTTTGCATGTACATGGCCAATCCAGGCAGGTTGAAAAGCAGGATAATCTTCAGCAGCAGAAAATGAATTTCTTTACCGAGAATCTGCAACTGACATCAGGTGAGGCTGCAAAGTTCTGGCCGGTTTACAATGATTATCAAAACAGACGCGACAAAATAACCAAGGATAGAAATACGCTTTTAGCTTATTTTGAGTCGAATAAGAACAACCTGACAGAAACCGAAGCCGGTGACCTTATTGCAAAATATCTGACATTCCAACAGGAAGAAACAAGGTTGCTTGAAACCTATACCAAGAAATTCGAAGAATTCTTACCTGCCAGGAAGGTAATGCAGATCTATATTGCTGAAATGGAATTTAAAAAATGGCTGTTGCAGAACCTTCGGCAGAATAAAGCCTCCGTACCCCCCCGCAATTGATCAGCCACGTACAAACAAAGCCTTGATCATATGAGAGATCATCCGTGGATTTTCTTTCAGCCTCCGGATCGAATAATTAAACCAGTCTTTCCCGAATGGCACATAAACCCTCATGGCATAATCCTTCTCCACGATTGATTTTCTTAAATCCGGCGTAACTCCGTATAACATCTGAAACTCAACCCTGTCGCGTTTAATTCCGTATCTGTCAATGAGATCATATGCCCCATAAATCAAACATCTTATCGTGGGTGGCGATTGCAGCATACATATTATGGGTGAGCATATACTCCAGATCGATCAGGTAATTCAGGTTTATTTCCTCCTTGTTCTTAAAGGCAAGTTCAGCGGGTTCATTATAAATTCCCTTGCAGATCCGGATATTGATGAGTCCCCTCCCCTGGTCAAAAACCGCAAGATCTTTCAGGTCGTCTAAAGTTCTTTTAAGATAGGCCTGAAGGACAATCCCCACATTTTGCGGAAACTCATTCAGTAGTCTTTTGTACAGCCCGATCTCCAGGGTGGTGCATTGGGTATCTTCCATGTCAATTCTAACAAACCTGTCCATGGAAGCAGCTTTAGCAACAATTTCCCTGAGATTTTCATAGCACATTTCAGGGTCCAGCAACAGGCCGAACATGGTAGGCTTAACAGAAAATGAATTGTCCAGTCCCCGATGCACTGATTCTTCGATCAATCGAAGGTATTCCTTCTTATAATACTCAACCTTTTCAGCACGGGTTAGAAACTCACCCAGCAGATCCATGGTTGCCTTTACACCCTGCTTATTGAGTTTTTGGGTTACTTTAACAGCATTCTGAAGCTCCTCACCTGCAATATAACGCCTGCTGAAAATCCAGACAAAATCCTTGGGCAGGTATTGAAGCATTCCAACGATCAACGCATTAATCATTTATTGCAGATGATTATCTCAACATTTTCCACCTTCAATTCAGCGTTTAAAAATACCAAGATTTCGCTGTGGAAAATAGGACAATTGTCATAACCCCGCCGGGCATCAACATGAGATAAGTCATGCCCGGCAAGCCTTTTATTGTATAATCATCTTATTGGTGAAATACTGACCGTTGCTCATTATGACAATGTGGTATATACCTCCGGGCAGGTGTTGTAAATCAATACTTTCATTCAGAAATGAAGAAATACTGCACGCCCGGTTGTAAACTACCTGACCCTGGTTGTTCACTACCTGGATTGTCAAATCCGCAGGGATTTCACTGTTTGTCGACAGATAGAATAATCCGTTATTCGGATTGGGATACAAGATAACCTCACCTGCATTGTTCCGGATGTCACTGATCCCGGTAGCCAGGTTGATCTGAACTGTCCGGCTGGTCAAACAATCGTTCTGTCCGGTGACTGTTACAGAATAGATACCGCTGCTGGTTGCTGTAAACGACTGATTTGTTGATCCGTTCTGCCACAGATAGGATTTATGCCCCGGACCTGCATCCAGAATATGAGGCAGATCCACCTGTAAAACGCCATTTATATCCCCAAAATCAATTACCGGACTTGGCAGCGCGCTATATCCGATTTCCAGCGTATCATTCCAGGGTTTCATATCTGATCCGTACAAGGTATAGAAGGCTATTTCACTGACACCACTTTCCCGGATGGTCACAGGAGCTGAAAGTGACAGATTTAATGTGCTGTTGGTAAGGAAATTACCACTCCGTACGAGCGTGTCCAGGACAATCCTTTCACCATTTATATCGCACGCGACATAAATGGGAACATCCTTTCCGATGTTTGATGTACCCAGATTACTGATACTCACCACTACCTGGCTGAACTCACCAGTGCAGCCTTCTCCGGGCAGGCTTGTCGAGGTCACTCCAATGTCGCTGTAAATAAGAAATACGGTCACCGTGTCGCCATCATAACAGGTTGTACGGACATCGGTCGCTTTCACTACATAATTGCCACTCCGGGTTACCCTATACAAATGCTCATCAAAGTTATCCTGCCATTGGTAGGAATAAAAAGGCGAATACCCTGCATCCACCGGGAATTCAATACCCTGAACATATTCAATTTCATCGAGGCCAAAATCAATTTCCGGCTTCGGATAGCGGTATATGACCAGATCTGCCGTATCATTCGATGTACGCATGTCCTCATCCATAACAGAAGTTGCCTCGAAGTGATAATCTGCAGTATCCATCAGATTTACGTTGCCAGCAAAGGTATGTGTTGCATATTCCCCTGGCAGAAGCCGACCTGTAAGATTAAAGGATTCATTTTTCCTGATTCCTTCATCCAGCTTGTAGCTCACAGTAATTTGCTGTCCTGTCGGTATCGTATCAGACCCTGCATTCAATACCCGCAGGGTGACTTGTTCTGCCGCTGTGAACCGGCAATCCGAAACCGGACTTGCAAATACATCAGGTCTGATATCCCGGATTTTTAACCAAACATAGGCTGTATCAGCATTATCGCACTGATTCTCATCCAGCACACGCACCCAGTAGTTACCTGGTTCCGTAACCTCGCGGGTTTGCGTCGTCGCGCCATCGTCCCACATGTAGCCGGTATAACCACTGCCGGCATCCAGGGTATAGCTCAGGGCTTTCACCGTGATATCCGGACCGAGGTTTACATCCGGATGTCCATAAATCTCAATTGCTTTTTTCAGGGTATCGTTTGACTGTATGGTATCTCCGCTGAAAGTTGAAAAAACGCTGAAATTATATATTCCTTTTGATGACAGGTCTGAGGCTCCCCGGCTAAATGTAAAACTTACTTTTTGTCCGGCATAGAGTGGTTGTGTTAAAATGAGCGTATCGGAAACCGGAATGCCGGAATTCAGTATAAAAGCCAAAGCTATCTTTTCTCCTGCCGGTATACTGTCAGTACCAAAATTCTTTACCTGCAACTGAATATACTCTTCATGGCTTAAACCACAATGGTTATATGGGTGAATCAGGCTATCAATGCCAACATCATTGAAAAGCAGCAGAACATAGGTCGAATCATAGGAAATGCAGCCATTACCTCTGGTCGCTGTCACTTTTACATTATACCATCCTGCCTGTTCAACATCATATGTATGGCCTGTACTCATGTCGTTCCAGAGATAATCGTAATCAGTGTCGTAAAATGAAGTTATCACTACCGTGTCCGGGAGACGTGTGGAAATGGTGTCTGTCAGCATGGTCAAAGGATTGGCCAATACCGAAAAATCGAGTGAAAGTCGTGTCATTGTTGGTACCGTAAAAAAACGGATCATTCTCCATGAGGGTGTAAGCAGTCAGATTGTAATTGCCGGGATCACTGACATCAACCGGATTAAGAAAAGTGTGCCTGACAACCTGGCCAGGCAAGAGATCAGCCCCAAGGGTAAAGGTATCGATAGCCATATTTACCTGGTTTAAATCAAAACCCACCACAAGGGTATCATTCATCCTGACCGGATTGACACCAAAATTCCGGATGACAACCGTTACCCGGTCTGGATTCAGATTCTGACAGCGTGTAGCAAAAGAGTCAATCTGGGATATACCAATATCAGGAGGTGCCGTCTTTATGCTGAAATCATCAAATGCAAAGCCAATATCACTGTTTGCCAAATCACTGGCAAAAGCCAGTCTGAATTTCATGCCTGACGAATTCGTAATGTTTTCAGGCAATATCTGCCTCGCTGTAATCCATCCCTGGGAATTGCCTGACCAACCTCGGGAATTCAGTGCCTGAACTGCTCCGGTATACCAGTTCCATTCTGGTATGAGTGTGTCAAGTAATTGCCAGGTCAAACCGTTATTTGTTGTGTACTGGACTGCAGCACCGTCTTTGCCCGATTCGGTATCGGACCAGTATTTTAGCTGCAGAATTTTCCTGTCGCTGTTCTTATTCCTGTAACATACACTCTCTATGAATGACGAATCCTGATCCGGATAAAAGGCCAGGAGTTTGGTCATCCACAACTTACTGCCTGAGGGTGGAACAATACCATAACCCGGAGCCCCCCATTCCCAGTTTGACGGAATATCTTCATGAGGAATCCATAAACCACCCTTTGACTCAAATGTCTCCGTGAAATCATAATCAACCGTGGGTTGCACATAAAACATATCCGACAATCCGTCATTCGTAGGATCATCATCATCACTCATGCCCGTTCCGGTCCTGAAATCATAGACAGCGGGAACTGAAAGGTCAACTTTTTTTTTAAAAGTAAATATAACACTGTCCCCGAAAGGAATTGACTGGTAAAGCGTATCGCGAACAATGGTACTGTTTCCGTCAAACGAATACTGCAGGGGGATCTCACCATTGGAAATCAGTGCCCCGAAGTTTTTTACGATAACGGAAACCGAATCAGATGCGGTGTGTCCGCAACCTTCCGCTGGCGAAATAACCCGGCTGACGCCAACATCCTTCGATACATAATTACCCGTAATGCTGAAATTATCAATGTTCCAGCCTGATAGCTGCCAGTAATCATTTGTGGTACCTATCGAATACCTGATCAATACTTTTTTCTTCCGTGCAGCCTGGTTTGTAATATCAATCTCATGCAGTTTCCATTTGTCATCCAGGATCATGCTTGAATTGGTCCAGGCTTCCTGCCAGGTCTTACCTCCATCCGGACTGATATCCACAGATGCCACATCATTCACGCCAATATTCAGGAAACGCATGTAGCGGATGGAGAGGTCATTGTAATACGTAAAATCAAAAGTATCCGATACGGCACTATAATCATCCGGGATCAGGTTCTTTTCATAGTCACCCGGATAATCACCCAGACCTGTCAGGTCAGTCCCGATGATCTTTGAACCGCTGAAAGCTGTAAGGGGATCAGGATTACCCTGTGAACCGCCTGATCCCTGGGGACTGCCGTATTCAAATTCACCTGATAGTTCCCAATTCAGGGCAGTTTCATAGTCATCAGCATGAATGGATTGGAGAATTGTACGGGAACCGGGAGGGGATTGCTCCAAAAAGAAGTAAGTATTCCCACCGATATTGATACTATTGGATGCAAATTTGGCGTCCAGGGTATTCCGGTGTCCGGCTGCTAATTTGACATCATAGGTGACCCATAAATAGGAATACCCGGTTGGCAACTGATAATTCAAATTAGTAAAAACAGCCTGCCCTGAAGAAAAACTAACACCCGTTCCGACCTGGTTATCTGAATTAAATTCTGCATCCCGTGTAAAGAACAATTTTACTCCGCTTGTTTCAATATCTGAATCAGCAGTGTTAAGCGATCTCAGGGTCAATGAGTTGATCGGTAAACTCCCTGAATTACCGGTTACTTTAAGTTTTAACTTCAATATGGGATTTTGGGTGGTACCGGAGGAAACTGGAACGTCTGAGGCCTGTACCACCGAAATATTACTTAATGCTTTTTGCCGTATCCCGGTTTCTATGATTGTAATATCATCGACACAGGCTCCCCAGCCCCACTTTGTTTCACCCTCAAAAGCCAGATAATAATCGGCCGAAAGGTCATTGTCAGGCAGTACAATGATCCGTTCAACCCAGTCGGTGGTAGCACTGGTATAGGAATTCAGCAATTTCCAGGATGAAGTTGCGCTGGTTTTGTAATACACCCTGAGATAGTCATGATAGTAATCATTCCCGTGTTTCCAGTCAAACTGCGCATGGTAGAAATGCAGCTCCGGTTTCACCGCAAATTCAATGGCATCAATTTTCTTCGTCACCAGTTTTGTCGCTTCGCTGTTCGAACTCTGGAATTGAAAGAGTGCATTGTACACACCGCCGTGTGCCTCAATCGGTTTACGGGAATTGGGTATGGAAGGATTTAATGAGTAACCCCCATTTTCATAACGCCAGCTTATTGAACCCTTTACAAATTCCTGCTTCCAGTTCAGCGGTATTTCTCCTGATTCAAAATCCTCGGAAAAGAGAACCGTTTGCCCGTAGCTCTTAGATAAGGCTAAAACCAAAATGAAATGCAGGAGGATGGATATTTTTCTCATAACAACCTTGTAGTTAAAATATATTGTTGTTTACGTATTTTTCATCGCTTAAGTTGCACCAACAGGCAAGGGATAATATCATCCGGTTTTCTTTCGGATAAGCATCTGGATATCGGCATCTTGTTCTGAAAGTGCCCACGGACAGCAACATTTGGATGCAATTTCACGTAAAAACAACAAATCCGTTCTGCTAAATGAAAATTCGTTTCTTGTTTTCCCTGTTATTGGTCTTTTCAGTTAGACTTGTTGCACAGACCGATACACTTTTCTGGTTTGCCGTGCCCTATGCCACCATCAGCCACCATCCTCCCCTTACGGCTGATCTTACCCTGTCAGCCACCGATCCGAACAACATTACCACGATAACCATTTCACAACCTTATAATCCGCTGATAGCACCAATTACGGTCACCATTAATCCGGCCGTTTCGATGACCGTAAATATAAACTTCACCCAGGCTGACATACTCAAATTCAGCAACAACCTGTATAATTCAAAAACAAACAGTGCCTTGCTGATTCGTGCCGACCGTGAAATTACCGCCTATTATGAAATTCACCGGACACGAAATAATCCGGCCATCTTTGCCCTGAAAGGCAGAAACGCACTTGGATATGATTTCTGGACGTCTTTCCAGGACAGGTGGAATAACCATGACTGGGATGCTCCGGGAGGTGATCCTGCCTTCAGCCAGATCATTATTGTTGCCACCGAGGATAATACCATAGTAAAAGTCCGGTTTAAAAAACCGGCCTTCGGATACCTGGCAAACGTCGACTACAACATAATGCTGAACAAAGGTCAAACCTATATGTTCGTGCCCCAGGCTGATCCGACTGATAATAATGAGCCGAGCATCAAGGCAGCTGACCGGCTAACGGGTACGCATATAACCTCAAACAAACCCATTTCGGTAACCCTCGGCGACGATTCAGTACAAAAAAGCGGTGCATATGATTACATGGGTGACCAGCATATCCCGGTAAGAAATGCGCAGAATAAAGCCGTGATCGGTTATGAGTATGTGGTGATGAAAGGCAAGATCACCGACCTGGGTGGCGGGAACAATGAAAAGGCTTATGTCCTGGCAACTGCTGACAACACCACCATTACGGTTACCCGCCGGAACGGGACAATCAATACATATGGTCCTTATGCAGCCGGCACTCAGCTGAGTATTGACCTGCTTACGGCCAATAATGATTTTTATGTACATATAGCTGCAAATAAACCGGTTTACGTTCTCCATATAGCCGGTTTTGGCGATGAACTGGGCGATGCCATATTGCCTACCATTGATGGCTGCACGGGATCCCTTTCCGTCAGTTTCACGCGTTCAAAGAACCAGAACTTCTATCTGAACCTGATGACGAAGGCGGATGCTGTTGATAGTTTTTATATTTCCATTGATGGAGGCCCGGCCGTCCCTTTTCTCAATGCAGGCTTTTTTGAACAGGCGGGCAATTCCAATTGGTACGTATTGAAAGATGCGAACAAATTAATCGACAATCTTACAATACCAACTGGTAAAGTAACCCGCATTTTTAATACAAAAAACGTTTTTCACCTCGGATATTTTAATGGAGTAACCACCGGCGGAGGCTGTGTTTACGGTTACTTTTCCGACTATAACGAGCTGGAGGCATCTGCAACCGTTGAGGACCAGGGCAGCGTATTCCAGGTTTGCGGGGTGGATTCAATCGAGCTGCGTGCCAAGGGTGGCATCAGTTATCACTGGAGCCCCACAGAATATCTCGATGACCCGGATGTGCAGAATCCCATCCTTCGTCCACCCTATGGTGGCTTCAACCAGGTTTTTACCGTTGATGTAGAACAACCCTGCAACGGTTTCACCACCCTGCAGGTATGGGTTATTGTTCCGGAAAGTCCGAATGGCTTTATGGCTGTGGATTATGACAAGGGCTGTGCCCCGATAAACATCAACATGAAGGATGCTTCACATGGTGCAACCGGCTATGTTCTCGACCGGGGAGATGGATCTCCCCTGCTCGTATCGTCATCCCCTATAAATCTTTCTTACAATTATTTCAACAATACCAATTCCATAATCGATTATATACTTGGTTATACCGTGAGCAATGATGATGGTTGCAACGACTTTTACACAGATACGATCCGGGTATTTCCGCAGGTAACTTCAGATTTTGAACTTGTGGACCAGAATGATACAACAGTTTGCCATGCTTCCACTGTCGGATTCAGAAGCACCTCCTCGGGGAATACGGATACATACCTTTGGAATTTCGGGGACGGATCATCGGATACGGATACCCTGGTTTCCCATACGTATTCGAACTATGGCCGGAATGACACCATTTTTGGCGTGAACCTGATCGCAACTTCCCCCTTTGGCTGCCATGACACATCCAACATAGCCGATATCAGGGTATTCCCCTATATTTACTCATCTTTTACGGTTGATTCAGCCTTGCTCTGTTCTCCGGCAGAACTCTTTGTCAACCCGGTGGTATCTGTCGGAGTGGATACTTTCTACTGGTCGCTTTCCGATGTGCACAAAGCATTTCTGGACAGCTCATTCCTCAGGCTTGATGAAACACCTGTCATTTTTAGCCATAACAATACCCGTCCGACACCCGATACGATAATGATCGGCATGTACGCCATGAATCGCTTCGGGTGCACCGATACAGCCACTACAAGGGCAGTTGTTTTATATCCGGAAGTACATGCTGATTTTGACTACAGATAAAGGTTTTATCTGCGACTCCGTGGGTGTTATATTCACAAATCTTTCCTCGGGTTATAGTTTGTTATATGAATGGGATTTTGGCAATGGTACATCTGTAAATGACACATCAACTTTGCCTTTCTCACGATACTTCTACAACAGGTCAGAAAAGGATACCACATATACAATTAACCTGGTCGCCACTTCAGATTATTACTGCAAGGATACGGCCACGGCGTCATTGACCGTTTATCCCTTTATAAACGCAAATTTCGCTGTTGATTACAGCAACAATTGCTCTCCGCTGAATGTACAACTGGTAAACACCTCGAAAGGCGGAGCACAATTCAACTGGGATTATGGTGATGGCAGCTTTGCCACAACCCTTATTCCGGATACACGCTATCACCTGTATGAAAATAATTCCGATCATGACACGACTTACCTGATTAAAATGCAGGCGGTAAACCTCCAGGGGTGTAAGGATTCAATACAAAGAACAGTATCTCTGTTTCCCCAGGTGGCAGCAGCATTTAACTTCAGCAGTCCCAACCAGGGATGTAATCCGCTTGAAGTATCATTTGTCAATAGTTCGAAGGGAAAGAATCTGGATTATACCTGGGATTTCGGTGACAAAACATACTCAGTGAGCGAGAATCCTCCTCCCAGGGTGTATAAGAACTCATCGGAAAACGATACCACATACTTGGTGACGCTTACCGTGATGAACCTGGCAGGATGTGACAGCAGCATGACCCGGCCGGTTCAGGTATACTCGAAAGTAACTGCAGATTTTGCCATTGCCCGGCTCGACAGTTGTTCCCCCTTTAAGATTGTGGTCAGTAACTTCTCTTCCGGGGGGATAACCGACTTCGTATGGAAATACACAACTGTCGATTCACTGGTATTACACACCTTTGCTGATCCGGATATACCGGCATACCGCAACCAGACCTTATTGCCTGTAAAATATCCCATCGTTCTGCATACAAGGAACAGTCATGGTTGTTCAGCATTTAAAAGCGATACAGTAACAGTCTTTCCTGAGATCCATGCAGCTTTTCATCCTGATTTCATCAAGGGTTGCCAACCCTTACCCGTCACTTTTGTTAATAATACAAACATCACGGGTGGAACTTCATTTTTCTGGGATTTTGACGATGGCCGGTATTCCAATCTGACATCACCCGGCGAACATGAATTCAGCAACATGGCGAACATAAGCCAGATGCACGACGTGCGCCTGGAAGCCACCTCACAATTCGGATGCTTTGATGATACAACGATCAGGATTGAGATTTATCCGTATATCTTTGCCAGGTTCACAGTCGACAAACCCGCCATATGCTCAGGAGAATCCTTTACCCTTGACCGCACCAGTTCGCGTGGAGCGATCAATCAGTATTACTGGGAATATAACAATCCGGGCGGGATCGGATGGGGCAAGATCCGATCCGCAATTTGAATATTCCTATGTCAATCAGCATACTTCGCCGGAAAATCATACAATCCGGTTAACTGTTACCAATGTTCAGGGATGCGATACATCCTGGTCTGAGAACATGACCGTTTATCCTGAAGTCCGGGCAGCTTTTAATTTGGATACAAACGAAGTCTGTTATCCTGCGGTGACTTCGTTTATCAACAATACCCGGCCGGCAATACCCTTGTCCTGGCACTGGGAGTTCGGTGACGGATCAAGTTCAGTGAGTAAAAATCCGGTGCATGAATTCAAGAATTTCAGCCGCACTGATGATCAGCCCTTTAACATATGGCTGACCGCTACCTCAGTATATGGTTGTGACAGTTCTGTTATGCACACATTGACTGTACATCCGAAACCCATGGCTGATTTTAACTTTCCGCTTGCCGTTGACTGTCCCCCCTTTTCCGTACCCTTTACAAATAACTCACAAGGCACCGGACTCAATCACATGTGGAATTTTGATAACGGCATTACCAGCACGGAGGAAAATCCGGTACAGACATTTACCAACAACGGATCGGCCATTGAAGAAAATACTATATCCCTTATTATTACCACTGCGTTCGGTTGTTCAGACACAGCCACAAAGCCAGTAAGTATTTATCCGGCTGTTGAGGCCGATTTTACAGCATCATCATGGAGCGGATGCAACCCGCTTGAAGTGAATTTCGATGGAACGGCAAACAACGAAAATGAATATTACTGGTATATTGACGATAAAGTTTTCAGCAATTACGAAGACCCTTACTACCGTTTTGTAAATGAATTCCCCGTCAATAAAACATTCAATGTGAAATTCAGTGCAGTATCCATGAATGGGTGCAGCGATGAAATAATAAAACAGGTGATTCTCTATCCTCAGCCTATAGCCGAGTTTCTGCCCGATCCGCAAGTCCAGGAATTCAACACGGCTACCGATATTTCCATCGTCACCTTGCGAAATCTCACTGAATACCAGGGTAGCTGGCAATATTACTGGGAATTCGGTGACGGGACTTCCTCTGCTGCTTCCGCCGGAACCTTTGACAAAAGTTACTATACCTGGGGCAATATTGCCGACGAGAACAGGATCCCCATTAGCCTCATTGCTGCCAATAGTGACTAATCCTGAATGTGCGGATACCATCATGCATTATGTAGTTATTAATCCCCCCAGACCAAGAGTGGAGGTTGGTCCGGATGTGTCAGGTTGTATGCCCCTTACGGTCGATTTTGCCGCAACAACCAAATACAATTATCCGGACAGTTATCAATGGGATTTTGGTTACGGGGGACAGACATCCGTTGATAACAATCCGGCTCCGATAACCTATGATTCTGCCGGTGAATATATTGTTCGACTTTCCGTGGAGGGAGACGGCGGTTCAAACTGGGATTATAAGAAAATCATCGTATATCCCAAACCGGTGGTAAGCTTTTCCTTTACGCCCGATTATGCCTGGTTGGCAAGCCAGACTGAAGAAGGAACACCCATCAAATTCTTCAACACCACCCAGTGAGGGTATCGGTTACCTGTGGGAATTCGGCGACGGAGAAATCAGCGCAGGAATTTCAACCCCTACATGAATACATGGCTACCGGAACCTATTATATTACCCTGATTGCCGAAAGCGGCGAAGGATGCTTTGATACGCTGACCCATGAAAATCCGGTTGTCATTGATGGCCGGGGAGAATTGAATTCCCGAATGCCATCACCATCATATCCGGATGATCCGGCTGATGAAATATTACAATCCCGGCGAACCTGATCCACGGATTTTCAGGCCGGTTGCTGAGGGGATTGATAAATACCGCCTTGAAATTTATAACAGGTGGGGCGAACTTATTTATATCAGTGATGATGTGAACAAGGGGTGGAACGGCTTCATCAAAGATTCTCCGGCCAAACAGGATGTTTACGTTTGGCGGGTAACTGCAACCTTTACCAATGGAAGACCCTACGTAAAAGCCGGGGATGTAACTCTGCTGGTAAAACAGAACGGACAATAATTTGGACAATGATTATTACCCTAAAACACAATGTAGAGACGTAAAATATTACGTCTCTACATATTTACACCAAAATGCATTTCCGTATGACCAAATTCTTGCTACAAAAACAACCAACACATTATAATAACGTAATATAATATACCTGAAACGACCGTTCATATATTGCAGACACATGTACAGGCTGATTTACATTATGGTTATAGCCTGGATAGGATTTTCCGAAGCAGATGCCCAGGATCCGCAATTTTCGCAGTTCTATTCCAATCCTTTTACCTGGCTCCTTCCTTTGCAGGTGCTGCAGGTGGAAGCCGTATTTGTGCAAATTACCGGGACCAGTGGGTCGCTCTGCCCTCAACTTTCATGACATATAGCTTCTCTTACGACCATTACTTTTCGAATTTCAACAGCGGTTTTGGTTTGCTGGCCTATAAAGATGCCGCAGGATCAGGTCAGCTTGGAACCTTGAGTGTTGGGGTGCAGTATTCCTATAATTTTAAGGTATTTGAAACAATTTATATCAGGCCTGGTTTGCATTTCTCTTATCGGGAACACGGTCTGGCCTGGGATAAGCTGGATTTTATCGATGAGGTGATGTATAACGGAGGGGGCGGTACAGTCCAACCCGAATCCCTTCCAAAAACCCGTGACGTTGACCTGGCTTTATCTACCCTGGTTTATGCCAAAAGATTCTGGGCCGGTGTAACGGTTGATCATTTGCTTACCCCGAATGTTTCACTGTACGCTGAGAAAACGCTGGTACCCATTAAGGTTTCCGTTTTCGGTGGTGTCGAACTGGTGCAGAAAAAGCCGGTTGCTGAAACCGGTTGAGGAGACCATGACCCTGGCATTCCTGTTCAAGAATCAGGGACCTTATAACCAGCTTGATCTGGGTGTATACTGGCATAAAAATCCCCTTGTGCTGGGCATCTGGTACCGTGGGATACCCCCCTTCAACTCACAGCGCGGGGATGCATTGATTATTCTGATCGGGTATAAGACGCGTAATTTCAACATCGGGTACAGTTATGACCTCACTGTATCCAACCTCATCGGTCAGGCCCTCGGTTCACATGAAGTATCCATGAGTATGAAGTTTGCCCTTCCCCGACGCACCAAAAAAGGGGAGGTTCCCTGCCCTGAGTTTTAATATCATATTATTCCGGCGGTTTTTTTTTGTTGTAAGCAATAAAATTTATATTTGCTTCCCAAATTGTAAAATATAAATGCTTAAACAATGAAAAGACTTCCGCTTATCTTGAATATTGTGCTGGCTTTGCTGTGGCTTTGCTTTATGTATTGCATTTCACCGGTATCGGTACCTCCTAAAAAGACATTCTGAAGGACTGCCTGCCGGACTAGCTGATGGCAGCAGTATTTTTTATGTTCAGATTGATTCTGTGCTCAGTAATTTCGACATGGCCACAGATCTGACGGATGAACTGCAAAACAAACTCAGTGCCTCGGAAACTGAGTTCCAGGACAAACAAAAATCATATCAGAATGATGTAAACGATTATCAATATAAGGCGCAGCGTGGACTGATCACCCGCTCGGAAGCCCAGACCATCGAACAGCAATTATATGCAAAGCAACAAAATCTTGTGCAATTGCAGCAGCAACTCAGCCAGGATCTGAACGAGAAGCAGACGGTCATGAACAGGCAGGTGATCAATGCCATTATGGAATACCTGAAACAAAACAGTTCCCAGCTGAATTACAAATATGTGCTGGGCACCTCATTTCGGAGGTAATATTCTATATGCCAACGACAGTCTCGATATTACCAGGAATATTATCAGTGGACTTAACGCAGAATACCAGCAGAACCAAGAAGAATGCCCAATAAAGGTCCAGGATGGGGTTTGCTGATCTTTATCTCAGTAAACAAAAGGGATTCAGGCCTTTCTTCACCGAAACACCTTCCGGTCAACTCCGTTTTATTGTTATAATTCCGGCTTATCACGAACCGGATCTGATCCTCTCCCTGGAATCACTCCTGAATTGCGTACGACCGGAAGGTGACGTTGAGATTATAGTAATACTCAATGTACCAGAATACGCTGATCAGGAAGAGGTTAGATATAATCGCCACGCAGCCGAGGCAACTAATGCCTGGATCAGAAAGCACTCCACACCCGGTTTCCGCTTCCTGCTTATGGACAGTCTGATCATGCCCGCAAAGGATGCCGGTGCGGGCCTCGCCCGAAAGACGGGTATGGATCAGGCCGCATACCGGTTCAATTATCATGATCATACCGATGGCTTTATTCTTTCTTTTGATGCCGACAGCCGTTGTGAAACAAATTACTTCACAGCCATTGAGGAAACCCTGCGAAAATATCCACACACCAAAGGATTTAACCTGTATTTCGAACATCCTGTTTCGGGCAATGAATATCCTGATGCCGTTTACAGGGGCATTGTGGCATATGAAATGCATCTGCGGTACCTGAATCTCTTTTTGCGATTCACCGGATTCCCTTTTGCCTTTCATACGATCGGTTCCTGTTTTGGTGTAAGGGCTGATACTTATGTCCGCCAGGGCGGGATGAATAAAAGAAAGGCCGGGGAAGACTTCTATTTTTTACATAAGATCATACCCCTTGGGGAATTCAGAGAGATCAACAATACCTGTGTAATCCCTTCCCCACGTGAATCCAACAGGGTACCTTTTGGAACCGGAGCGGCTATATCTAAGTATCTCGCTTCAGGGGAATCAGGCATCCTGACATATCCTCCGGCATGTTTCCATGATCTGAAACAGTTCTTTCAACTGACGGACAGTATGTTCCGGATGACACCCAGTGAACTTTCTGTCTCTATTGGCCTGCAATCCAATACGTTGAAGAATTACCTGTCAGATATTCATGCTGTAGATGCCATCTGTGAGATCCGGTCAAACTCCGGTTCCGCCGATACCTTCATAAATCGGTTCTTCAGGTGGTTTGATGCATTACGGATCATTAAGTACCTGAATTATGCCACTCGCACCTGCTATGGCCAGATACCGGTCAACCACGCTGTCAGGACCTACCTAGGGGATATTGGCAGATCAGGGCTGCAGACAGGGGCTAATGATACAGACTTGTTGATGGCTTTGCGGGCGCTTGAAAAAGGGCGTACCTGATTCAATCCCCGTCAACAATGATAAAAATATCCTCATTGTCCTTCTTCATCAGGTACTGTTCCCGGGCAAATTTCTCAAGGTTCTCATTGTTGGTCTTCAGCTCTTGGATCCGTTTCCGGTCTTCTTCAATTTTTTTCATGTAGTAGTCCTTTTCTTCCAGTAACTGATTGTACTCGCGGGTATTTTTTCTCCGCTCGTTCAGGTTATTCTGGTCAAAGAGAAGCAACCAGATCAAAAAAACAAGGGTGGTGAGCACATACTTGTTTCTGAGCATCTCACCATACCTGGACTGGTGAAATGACCTGGCCGTTTTTATCCCGGATACAGTTAATCTGCGAATTGTATATAATAGATTCATGGCCGGCCTCTGATCAGGCCAAAATTACGAATATCCGGTGCACAGATGAGAGGTAATTCTTAAACTTATTGGTGTAACCGGTTATTTTTATCAACAAAGGATAAAAAATATCATTCTTTTACGTTTGGTGGTTTCATACTTTTACCTGAAAAGAGGAAAACTATGTTAGCAACTGGATTTTATAATGTACCTGAACCTCATAATGAATCCGTACTAAGTTATGCTCCAGGAACCCGGGAAAGGGACGAGCTGAAGAAACAGATCAGGGAATTTCGGGAAAACCAGATCGATATTCCTATGTTTATCGGAGGCAAGGAAATCACAACCAATAGACTGGTAGAGATCAATCCTCCGCATGATCACCAGCATTTGCTCGGCCATTATCATCAGGGAGGGGAAAAGGAAGTTAAAATGGCCATTGACGCGGCACTTCATGTACGTAAATCATGGGCAGCGCTACCCTGGGAGGAGCGTGCCTCGGTGTTTCTAAAAGCTGCCGACCTGTTATCGGGACCCTATCGGCTTAAAATTAATGCCGCCACTATGCTGGGACAAAGCAAAAATATTTTTCAGGCTGAAATTGATGCTGCTTGTGAGCTAACGGATTTCCTCCGATTCAATGTAAAATATATGACCGATCTGTATAAGTTTCAGCCCTTTTCACCTCCCGGAGTTTGGAATCGACTGGAATGGAGACCGCTGGAAGGATTTATCTTTGCCCTGACGCCCTTCAATTTTACATCAATAGCCGGAAACCTCCCCACAGTACCCGCTATTCTGGGTAACGTGGTTGTATGGAAACCTTCCAAGTCACAAATATATTCGGCTAAAGTTATCATGGACGTCCTGCGGGAGGCCGGATTGCCCGACGGGGTGATCAACATGGTATTTGCACCGGGACCTCTAGTCAGCCAGGTCATCCTCACCCATCCTTCTTTTGCCGGATTGCATTATACAGGCTCCACAGAGGTATTTCAAAGCATCTGGAAAACTATCGGGGATAATATTTATCGTTACAATACCTATCCGCGTATTGTGGGTGAAACAGGTGGCAAGGACTTTGTCATGGTTCACGAGTCAGCCGATCCCCGCCAGGTTGTTACCGCTATTTCAAGAGGTGCCTTCGAATACCAGGGGCAAAAGTGTTCTGCCGTTTCAAGGGCCTACATCCCTGATGTGATGTGGCCTGTGATCAGGGAAATGCTCCTGGCAGATCTGAGCTCATTTACCATGGGCGGACCTGAGGACTTTACCAACTTCATCAATGCTGTAATAGATGAAGGTGCTTTTACCCGTCTAAAGAAAGTAATTGACCGCATAAAACGGGAAAAGCAGGCTAAGATCATATCAGGTGGCAAATGTTACAAAGGTACCGGCTATTTCATTGAACCCACGGTGGTACAGGCCACTGAACCGATGTATTTTGCCATGCAGGAAGAATTTTTTGGTCCAATTCTTACCCTGTATATTTATCCGGCTAATCAGTTTATTGAGACACTGGATTTGTGCGACAAGACCTCAATATATGCACTAACGGGATCGATTTTTGCGCGGGAGCGTGAAATTATTGAACTGGCTTCCAAGAAACTGGTGAATGCTGCAGGTAATTTCTATATCAATGATAAACCAACAGGAGCCGTCGTTGGCCAGCAACCATTCGGAGGCAGCCGGGGATCCGGTACAAATGACAAGGCCGGTTCGGTACTGAACCTCATCCGGTGGTTATCGCCCCGGTCAATTAAGGAAACCTTTTTACCCCCGGAGAATTACCGGTATCCTTTTATGGTTGAGCGCTAATTTAAAATAGCGATAAAACTTTTTCAAGCTTGTTGGCACGTGAGCCCTTGACCAGGATAAAGTGATCCCTTACCGGGTGTTCGGTATGATACGTCAACAGCTCATCGACATTGGCAAAGTACAGATATCCGGTGCCCGCAAGGAAGTGTTCAAAGGATTTGCCAACACATATTACGCGCTGTACCTTGCATTCAATAAGATAATGGATCAGGGCCTTATGTTCCTCCCGGTCTGAATCACCTACTTCACGCATTTCCCCCAGGATCAACATTTTATTATGACCGTTGAGAAGCAGGAATTCATCAATGGCAGCCCGCATACTCGAAGGATTTGCGTTGTAGGCATCCATGAAAAGACGGTTCTTCCCACTGTCAATCAGCTGCGACCTGTTATTTTGGGGACGGTATTCAAAAACCGCCTCCCTGATAAGCGGGAGTGGAACTCCAAGGTGGATTCCCACGCAGCAGGCAGCCAATACATTTTCGGTATTAAAACCTCCGAGCAGATTTGTCTTCAGATCAGTGTCGATAATCCCGTCAGTTATAGTCAGTCTTAACAATGGATCACTGATCCTGCTTTTCACCCGGAGGCTTTTATCCCCATTGTAACGCACCACATGCGGGTATTCATCCGGTACAAGCCTATGTACATGCGGGTCCCCGACATTCAGAAATATTGTTTTACCGCTGGCCATGAGATGCTGAAAAAGCTCTCCTTTAGCCCTTGCCACGCCGTCAATGCTGCCGAAACCCTCAAGATGTGCTTTTCCAACATTGGTGATGATACCGTAGTCTGGCTGGGCAATCAGGCATAATCCCCTGATCTCTCCCGGGTGATTGGCACCCATTTCAACAATGCCGATCTGGATGGAATGATCCATTGCCAGCAAGGTCAGGGGTACACCAATGTGATTATTCAGATTCCCTCCGGTGGCATATACTGAAAACTGCTTCGAAAGTACCGTCCGGCATAATTCCTTTGTTGTAGTTTTGCCATTTGAACCTGTAATAGCCAGGATTAGGAATCCTGATTGACGTCGGTGATGAGCGGCCAGTTGTTGTAACGATGACAAGGCCTGTTTCACTTTGAATATTTTAGGATGCGGCTTAACAGGATCCTCATCCACAATGGCTGCCGAAGCTCCGTTGTCAATAGCCTGGAAGGCGAAACGATTTCCGTTGAAATTATCTCCTTTCAGGGCAAAGAAAATACAGCCCGGTGTGATATTCCTGGAATCAGTTGAAACAAGCCTGCTTTTGAGGTAAAGTTGATACAGGTTATGAATATCCATATGCAATGATAGCAAAAAAAAGAGACCCCGACATACCGGCGGGGTCTCCAATAATTCATGAAGTCTATTGTTAAAAACTATTTCTTTCCCCTACCTATGGCCTGACTGCCTGTTCTGATCATGGCACAGCGGAATCCCAGGTCGTCACGTGATTGTCCCTCATCGAGGTATCTGCGGGTACCGGGACTCATCCAATAAGCCCTGTCACGCCAGGAACCACCTTTATATACTCTTGCATTGTCACTGATCAAAGAAGTTTCAGCTCCCAGCTTCTGAGAATACATCCGGTCAGAAGTGTTAGCCTGTCCTTTTATGTCATTGGTCCAGTCATTTCCTTCAATTACACTTGATTCATAGTCACCGTCATGGTAATTCTTATAGTAGCCTTTCTTATAATTCCAGCGATTAATGGCCTCTTCCTCTGTTACATCGCGATATTTTAGCCTGCCCAGACTATCCTTTTGGGCCACATTGCCTTCCTCATCCGTTTCAAGGGTTTGGAAAACATTGCCACGGAATGGATTGAACTCATCCACATCGGTGGATGTCATGGGTCTGTACACATCAAGGACCCATTCATTAACGTTGCCTGCCATGCAATACAAGCCGAAATCGTTGGGCCAGAAGGATTCTACAGGTGCAGGTATACTGGCATTATCATTCAGTCCTCCTGCAGTACCCATCATATCACCACGGCCGCGAACAAAGTTGGCTCTCATTTTTCCCCGGTCGGACTTGGAATCATTTCTTACATTATGGCCATCCCAGGGATATATCCGGCGTTCGTATACACGTTCTTCATAGGTGTTTCCAATCAGAGCAAGTGCGGCGTACTCCCATTCGGCCTCGGTAGGAAGTCTGTACTTGGGCAGAAGCATGCCATCCTCTACCATAACCCTTCTGTATTCCTTGTTGGGATCAACACTCCTCAGGTTCTGGTTGACCAGGCCCTCATACTGACCTGCCAGGTAGGACTCGGTATTGAAATTTTCCTCAGCAAGCTGGTTCGGATCCGGCTTAAGAATACCTTCCCGTATCAGAATACCTTCATTGACCCTGTCGGTTCTCCATGCGCAATAATCATTGGCCTGCAGCCAGCTTACACCGACAACCGGATAATCATTGTAGCTGGGATGCCTGAAATAATATTGCACATAGGGTTCATTATAGGCCATTGGCCTTCTCCACACAAGTGTATCAGGCAAAGCCCTTTTATATACAAGGGGATAATCGACAAAAACCCGACTAATCCAATGAAGATACTCACGGTAATCTACATTTTTCACTTCTGTCTGATCCATATAAAAGGAACTGACTGTTACCCGACGTGGTGTGTTGTTCCAATCGTAAGGTACATCCTGTTCCACACGACCCATGGCAAAAGTACCTCCCTCAATCAAAACCAACCCGGGACCTGTTTCCTGTTCATTGCCGCTTACTACTTCAAATCCTCCGGTCTCAGGATCATTATAATTCCAGCCTGTGGTTGAGGAAACATCACTCCCGCCTCTGGAACAGCCAGCAAGCAACAAAGCAACAGCAGGGACCGCCAGGAATTCAAACTTAACTTTCATTTTTCTTGAATTTTAATTCCAAAAGTATAAAAATATTTATATCCCGTAATGTCAAATTATGAACTATAAATAAGCAGGACATTCGATTTTTTTGATTTTCCTATCATTATACTCAAAGCGGTATAAAAAGGTTACTTCATGCGCTGCCATTTTTGTTGATAAGAAACTTATTTTTTTCAGATTAACGTCGTAGCTATATGAAATATTATAATGTTCCCATGAAATTCCTGCAGAAATGATTACTGCTTCAAAATTAAAGCTCAGATTCTGCCGGATCCACCCGCCAAGCATGAAGTTACCTGCAAATAATACTTGTGATCCCCATATCAGTTCATGGTTTTGTTGCTGCTGCGAAAAAAAAAGGGCAGGCTCAAATGCCAGATTACCGGGGCTGGTTCGTGTGTCGCCCGAAATTTTTCCACTGACAAAGGCTGTATATTTCAGAGGCAAACGGCTTTCATTACGGTCACTTAATGATTCTCTCGGCTGTGTAAGATGTGAGGCTGAAAATCCAAAGGAGAAATTGCTGGTGTTGCCGGCAATTATACCAATACTGAAATCGGGATAACTCCTGGTATAATTATCAAAGACCGTCTGGGTAAAGCTGTAACCCAGATCATTCAGGATATCTGATCTGAACAACAATTCATCTGCATTGAATTTTTTATAAACATATGAGGCTCCTATGCCTGTTCCTATGTGCCATCTTGAACTGACCTGAAAAGTATAACCATATAACAGGGTGGCAGAGGTTCGGCTGATTACTCCACTTCCCTGCATATCATTCATGAAACAAACCCCGATCCCGCTGCTCAGGGCTTTTACCGGAAACAAGGCTGAAGCACCATATGTGATAAAGGTTGCAGGTATGCCTGGCCATTGATTGCGGTAGACAAGTCCCAATTCACCACTGGATGGCAGGGCTGCAACAGCAGGATTTACATAAACCATGTTCGGCATAAACTGGGAGAAATGGAAATCCTGTGCCAGGGAAGCCCATGACATGGTATACCCGATAAATAAAACTAAGGTTCTTCTAATAATCACCTGAAAAAAGTATGGCGTTGTAAAACTATAATATTCTTTTGTTGTTTTAAGAATTACATGATAATAATTGTATTTTTGAAACGTTCAATAATACACTTTATTACCTGTAAACCTGACAATTTCTGTTCTGGGAAAATACAGCAATTTATGATCCTCAAACTCCGGATACTGTTCCTTGTCTTCCTGGTGTTGGTCACACCTGCTTATGCCCGGTCAATCCAGGATCCGGCTGAGACTTCCAGGGCCTGGTCTTCAGTATTGTCAGAAGGTAAATGGTATAAGATCAGGATTTATCATGACGGGATTTATAAACTCACCTTCGATGATATCAGGGAAATGGGATTTGCTGACCCTTCGGCCATCCGGATTTTCGGGAACAGCGGAAGTATGCTACCCCTGATGAATTCATCCCCACGACCGGATGACCTGCTTGAGAATACTCTGTATATGTTCACGGGTGAGGATGGCTTGTTCAACCAGGGCGATTATGTGCTTTTCTATGGAAAAGGTCCGGTTGCCTGGACTTACAATGATGCTGCCGGTATGTTTGAGCACCAGGTTAACTTATATACCAATGCTTCCTATTATTTTGTTACTACGGATGCCGGGATTGGGAAGAAAATTGCGTATGCGCCTGAAGTTACCGGACCGTATAATGCCTCCACCAATA
Organism: uncultured Bacteroidales bacterium; assembly: GCA_963705125.1. GTDB lineage: Bacteria > Bacteroidota > Bacteroidia > Bacteroidales > UBA10428 > UBA5072. The sequence continues at coordinate 87,102 of CAVPIY010000003.1, forward strand.
CATTTGACGACTATGATTTTCATGAAAAGAGCAAATACAATTTTCTGAAATCAGGAAGACAATGGTTCGGGGAGAGAATTGACTCCGCCCCTTTTGATACTTCCTTTAGCTTTCCGGGTTTGAATAATTCAGTGCCTGCAAAACTGAAGGCCAATGTTGTAAGCCGTTCAGCCCTTTTAAGAAATTTCCTGTTTAAGAATAACGACCAGTTTATCGGTTCCATAGCCGTTCCTGGAGTAATTCTGAGCAACAGTACAGGCGTGTACGCCAATCAGAAATCAGGCTTATTCAGCTTTTCAGTTACCGGGGAACAGTTGAATATAAGCCTTTCCTATAATAAATCGGAAAGCTCCGACGAGGGATTTCTGGATTTCCTTACCGTGAATGTTCGCAGATTCCTCGCTCTCACAGGTGATGCGCTCTTTTTTCGAGACAGGTCGGTAACCGGTACCGGAAAAATTGCCCGCTTTTCGGTTGATAATTGTACACCGGGAACTGAAATATGGGATATATCTGATTTCACCAGTATCAGAAAAATCGTGACACAGCTTAACGGAAATGTGCTTACATTTCTGGCCCAGGCTGACACACTCAGGGAATATGTGGCTGTGAATCCGGCAGGGAATTTTCCAAAACCCGAAATAATCAGTTCTGAGGGAGACCTGGGATTGGTTCCCAACCAAAACCTGCATGCCACCGGACCCACCAGGTTACTGATCGTTACCCATCCTCTTTTCCGTCAGGCTGCAGACAGCATTGCTTTATTTCATCAGCTCAAAGATAAAATGAGTGTGCTGGTAGTTACCACCAACCAGGTTTACAATGAATTTTCATCCGGAGCACCTGATGTAAGTGCCGTGCGTGATTTTGCCAAAATGATTTATGACCGGTCCAACGACAATCAGATCCGGCTTAAATACCTGTTACTTATTGGTGACGGGTCCTATAATAACCATTCCCGTACCAGTGGAAATTCCAATTTTATCCTTACCTATCAGTCTGAAAGTTCCCTCAACGCCTCAACATCATACGTTTCAGATGATTTCTTTGGTTTTATGGGAAATGATGAAGGAGGTTCTGAGACCATGGAAGCGTTTAGCCTGGATCTCGGCGTTGGGCGATTGCCTGCAAAAACAGAATATGAGGCGATGGTCCTGTACAGGAAGATACTGAATTACAATTCAAGTCGTAATATGGTCGACTGGCGGAATAACATTCTTTTCGTTGGTGATGATGAAGATGGCAACATCCATATGAACCAGGCCAATAGTCTGGCTGACTGGGTAAGAAAAACCTACCCCCAGTTTGTGATTAAGAAAGCGCTTCTCGATGCTTATAAGCAGGTAGCAACATCCACCGGTGCCCGTTATCCTGATGTCAACCGGCTCATCTACGACAATATTCATAAAGGAATACTGATTTACAATTATACCGGACATGGCGGAGAGAGAGGTTTGGCGGCCGAACAGATTCTCATGCGTGAAGACCTAGCCAAATTTACCAATTCAGCAAATCTGCCTCTGTTTGTTACCGCTACCTGCGAATTCAGTCGTTTTGACGATCTGACTGATGATGAAGGCAACCTGATTGAAAGTACATCAGCAGGAGAAACATCCCTGTTGAATGAGAATGGTGGCAGTATTGCCCTTTTATCCACCACAAGGATAGTGTATTCAGACAGGAACCATTACCTGAACACAAAATTTTACCATGTGGTTTTTACACGGGATGCAGATGGACATTACAACAAACTGGGTGATATCATTCGCATGACCAAGGATTCTACGGGCGCGCAGAGAAATAAACTGAACTTCATCCTGCTTGGCGACCCGGCCCTGTCTCTGGCTATTCCGGAATATATCGTACAAACTGATTCCCTGAACGGACTGGATGTATCTTCAACCATCGATACGCTGAAAGCTTTTTCCCAGATCAGGATATCTGGTCACCTGGAAGATATAAATCATAACCTGTTGAACAATTTTAATGGCACCATTTATCCCTCGGTATTCGATAAAGATCTCATTGTAAATACACTGGCTAATGACGGTGGAGACCCACTGCAGTTTGAGATTCAGGAAAATCTATTATTTAAAGGGAAAGCCAGTGTCCGCAACGGAAATTTTTCTTTTGAATTTCAAGTCCCGAAGGATATCACCTATAATTTCGGTTTGGGAAAAGTGGTTTACTATTCGCAGGATTCAACCCTGGATGCAAATGGGTACTTTGACCAGTTTATCATCGGCGGCACTGATTATGAAGCTGTGCAGGACCAGAATGGTCCGGAAATCTCTCTGTATCTGAATGATGATAACTTTCTGGATGAAGGCATCAGCAATACCAATCCTGTTATCTATGCCATTATTTCCGACGCCAGCGGTATCAATACGGTTGGCAACGGGATTGGTCATGATATTACGGGTGTTCTGGATAATAATGTATCGGAACCGTTCATTCTCAATGATTATTTTGAATCTGACCTTGACGATTTTACCCGGGGAAAGCTCTCCTATCCCTTGTCTGGCCTAAGTGAAGGTTGGCATTCTCTTAAAGTGAAGGTATGGGATGTGTTCAACAATTCCTCGGAAGAAACAATCGGTTTCAGGGTCATAGCCAGTAACGACCTGATCCTGTCCAATGCATATAATTACCCTAATCCGGCCAGCCAGGTTACCTGGTTCAGGTTTGAACACAACAGACCCGGTGATGAACTGCAGGTTGAAATCGATGTTTTTGATATGGGAGCAAGGCAGATGGCTGCCATCCGTCAATCTGTCTATACTGCCGGCTTTAGCTCCGAACCGCTGGAATGGGATCTGAAAGATGCTGGCGGGAACAGGCTTCGACAGGGAATTTACCCTTACCGGATCAGGATCACCGATAGCAATGGCCAGTCTACAGAGAGTTTCAAGAAACTGGTCATCATCGGACAATAAAAGAGTCACAACATAGTTTATTGTATATTCCCGAAAAAATTGGCGACAAAGAGTCAGAAAATAAACTTAACCGTTTTTACAGTCTATGCAAATATTCTACCTCGCTTGTTTTTTGTATAATTATTATAACTTTGTGCCATAAAATTTTAAAATAATGATTTTAAGAAGATTAACTCTTGCCTTTGCCTGTTTGACCGGATTAATTCTCCCTGCTTTTACACAAGGTTCAGGTACTGTTACAAATAAATTGCTTGGTAGTTTAAACGCAATCCAGACCACCGTCCCCTTCCTCACCATCGCCCCCGATTCAAGGGCAGGCGCTATGGGTGATCTGGGTGTTGCTACCATGCCCGATGTGAATTCCCAACACTGGAATGCTGCTAAATATGCCTTTGTCAACGGCCAGTTTGGTGTGTCCCTGGCTTATACACCCTGGCTCCGGAACATTGTGAACGATATTAACCTGGGGTATCTTTCAGCTTTTTACCGCATTGACAAAAAGCAGGTGGTCAGCGCTTCGCTACGCTATTTCTCCCTGGGCGAGGTGATCTTCCGGGATATGGAAGGTGTACTGGTAGGAAATTATAATCCGAACGAGTTTGCCATTGATGCCGGTTATTCAAGGCTTTTCTCCGACTATTTTTCCGGAGCTCTTGCTCTCCGGTTTATACGCTCTGATATCACAGGCGGAGGATCCATTGAGGGAGAGACTTACAGTGCCGGGTATTCCTTTGCAGCCGACCTGGGTTTTTATTACCAGCACCCGCTTGACCTTGCCGGATTGAGTGGAGAAATTGCATGGGGTACCAATTTTTCCAATCTGGGAACTAAAATATCCTATAAAGAAGGTTCGGATAAACAGTTCATCCCCGCCAATTTCCGTCTTGGAGCCCGTTATTCGTTGGATTTGGATGAATATAATTCATTATCTGCATCAGTGGACTTCAATAAGCTTTTAGTTCCTACTCCTCCAATCTACTATGTTGATAGCCTCGATAGTGATGGCAATAAGGTAATCCAGTATGGAATGAAGGCCCCCACTTCCATTCCCATGAGCTGGATCCAGTCGTTTTATGATGCCCCGAACGGTTTCCAGGAAGAGATGCAGGAAATCATGATCTCGGCTGGATTGGAATACTGGTACAGGAAGCAATTTGCCATCCGGGCAGGTTATTTTTATGAGGCAGAAAACAAAGGCAACCGAACATACTTTGCTACCGGTATTGGCTTGAAGCTGAACGTCTTTTTCATCGATTTTTCCTATCTTATCTCCACCTCCGGCAGGAGCAATCCCCTGGCCAATACAATGCGGTTCACACTGGGATTGAATTTCAATGAACGCTGATAATCCCGCCCTATCTGTCCGGGTTGGTTTTGGCTACGATGTACACCAGCTTGTCCCGGGACGTAAGCTCATTCTGGGCGGCATTGAAATTCCCCATGAGAAGGGTCCGCTGGCCCACTCAGACGGGGATGTGCTGGTACACGCCCTTTGTGACGCCCTGCTTGGTGCAGCTAACCTCCGTGACATCGGCTTTCAATTCCCCGATACATCCATTGAGTTCAAGGATATCAGCAGTCTAATCCTTCTGGAGCGAACCATGACTCTCCTTCAGCAACATGCATTCCGGGTCGGCAATGCCGATATGACACTCTGCCTCCAACGTCCCAAAATAAGGGATTTTGTACCGGAGATGATCGGAAAGCTGGCCATGGTCATGAAAACTGATGTGAACCAGGTTTCCATTAAGGCCACTACCCAGGAGAAACTCGGATTTGTTGGTAAGGAAAAGGGAGTTGCAGCGTATGCTGTTGTTTTGATCCATCAACACGTATGAGCCTGGTTGTTGTTCTGGGCGCAAGTCCCAATCCCGACCGATTTTCGCATAAAGCTGTCAGACGCTTGTTAAGACATAATTATCAGGTGGTTGCAATCGGAAAACGGGAAGGAATGATTGACAATACCCCCATCATTACAGGACAGCCACCCCTGGACGGCGTACATACTGTTCTGATCTATCTTGCCTCTTACCACCAGGGAGAAATATTTGATTATGTTCTTTCACTCCGTCCTAAACGGGTTGTCTTCAATCCGGGTACTGAAAGCCCTGAGTTTGAAGAATTTCTCGAAAGCTATGATATCCGGGTCGTTCGCGATTGCTCACTGGTGATGCTGGCAACGGGAAGGTTCTGAATCAGTGATTAGTAACGAGTGAAGAGTGACGAGTGAGAAGTGAGATCTGGGAATTGGGTGTGAAAGGGAGCGACGATTAAATACGGGAATAAAAGTCCTCTCTATAAGCCTCTCCGATGGGTATGTACTTATTCCCGATTTTAATCCTGTTGCGCTCAATGCTGTTTATTTTGCCCAGCGATACAATATATGATTTGTGGCATCGGATCATACTTTTGGGCAATAGTTTTTCAAGCTCATGAATGGAGTGGCTGGCGATCACTTTCTCAGTTTTTGTTACAATATGCTGGTAATCCCTCAACCCTTCGACATACAGGATATCATCCAGGGAAATTTTAACCAGCTTGTATCCGGATTTTATGAATATATAGTCAAGAGGGGCCTGCAAAGCAGCCAGTCCGATTTGCTGCCACCGGATGTAATCCGTAGCCTTACTCACAGCAAGGTTAAAGCGATCAAAACCATAAGGCTTAAGCAGAAAGTCGGTTACGGACAGGTCAAAACCCTTCATGGCATACTCACTGAATGCTGTTATGAGGATAACCTGAGGCCGTTTGACCATTTTTTCCAGCATCTCAAGACCGGTCATCTTATCCATCTGCACATCCAGGAAGATAAGCTGTACGTCATTATTTCCCATAAAATCCAACGCATCCGCCGCATTACGAAAAGTGGCCATCAACTCCAGGTGTGGCAGTTTTTCAATAAACGACCTGATCTTTTCAAGGGCCAGGGGCTCGTCGTCAACAGCTATACATTTAATACTCATCCAGCTTGAGTTCTAATTCAATACGATATCGGCAATTCATTTTTGATATAACAAAAGTATGGCTTTCAGGATAAATAAGATCCAGACGGCGCCTGACTATATTTAAACCTATTCCGCCGGTGGCTGTGGTCGATGCCTGATGTGAGAGATCATATTCATTATCAATAACAAAACGTAAGTCTCCATTACCCATGTTTATATCGATGAGGATGATGTTTTCCCCCTCTTTTGTTGCAGCATGCTTATAGGCATTTTCAATTAATGGAAGAAAAAGCATGGGTGCAATTTGCAAGTAACCCGGTTGTCCTGTCAACCGGTAATTCAGGTAATTCGGACCAAGGGTGCGCAAACGGATCAGTTCAATATAGTCTTCAATATGCTTGATCTCTGCCGACAGAGGGATCTTTTCTCCCTTGGCATCGTAAAGCATATACCGGAGAATATCACCTAGTTTTGAAATAGAATTGGAGGCTCTTACCGTATCATGAGAAATCAGATAATCGATATTATTTAATGTATTGAATAAAAAATGCGGGCTTACCTGCATCTTTAACAAGGCAAGCTCGCTTTGTGTGTTTTGCAGCAACAGAAGCTGCTTTTCCCTTTCAAGTTTTACAGAGTCAGAAAATTTCCGGAAAACCAGCGCAAGAAAAATAACAATGATATGCGGTATAAGGGAACTCATTACCTGCCAGAAACCAAAACGGGTAGCCGGATAGGCAAAAACCAGCAAGAGTAAGAGCAAGAGTGCGGCAAGAATAAGTCTGCCCTTATTCTTGCCGCGGGTATACGGGATGCCCAAAAATGTGGTGTAAAAACAGATGAGCCCCATGATCAGTTCCTGGAATACAACATAATTCAAGTGCTGGGAAAATTCAGCATCAGGCTTGGCCTGCAAATAAATTTTGCTCAGCATAAACACAAAAAGTGTAAATACGATCCAAAAGAAAAAATGGGCGGCAATCTCGGCTGACTTTCTCATCATGCTGTAAATATATTATTTTGCAGGCTACCGGACTTGTTTTTCAATGGCCAATTTACCGTTGTCGGATAGTTTGCGGAAAATTAATGCCAGAAAAATTACAGCCAGGTGTGGAATAAGGGAACTCATAACCTGCCAGAATCCATGACTGATGGCCGGATAGGCGAAAATCAGCAACAGCAGGAGCAAGAGCGAGATAAGAATAATCCGGTACATGAATCTTCCCCTGGATAGGCGAATACCCACAAAGGTTGTGTAAAAGAAGATGAGCCCCATAATCAGCTCAAGGAATACCACATAGTTAAAGTGGCCGGCAAAGGGTGCATCAGGACTTGCAAGCAAATACAATTTGCTGTAAGTAATCACCAGGAGAACAAAGATCCCCCAAAGAAAAAGGTGGGCAACAATTTCAATTGACTTTTTCATGGCTTTATATTTTAATTGTTTAACATGGAGTAAAAGTCGGCAAGTACCTGTTCAGGTGCAAAAATCTTCTGCCAACACCCGGAAATCAGCTGCAAAAAAAACCAGGCTTATTTTAAATGGCTGTTTTTCTACCTGTTTTGGATTTAAAGGGAATGTGACTATTTTTGTCCCTGTTAAAAAAATTATCATGAAAGCATACGTCTTCCCCGGTCAGGGTGCCCAGTTTGTCGGAATGGGCAAGGATCTTTATGAAAATTATTCCACAGCCAGGGAACTATTTGAACAGGCAAACCGTATTCTCGGATTTTCCATTACCAGCCTGATGTTTTCTGGTTCGGACGAAGATCTGAAACAGACCCGGGTTACCCAACCCGCTATATTTTTGCATTCTGTTATCCTGGCAAGGATCCTGGGAAGCAGTTTCAGGCCCGACATGGTTGCCGGCCATTCGCTGGGTGAATTCTCAGCCATTGTGTCTGCCGGGGCATTGTCCTTTGAAGACGGGCTGGTACTGGTGTCCAAGCGGGCTCAGGCCATGCAGAGAGCATGTGAACTTCAGCCTTCAACCATGGCTGCAATTATTGGCCTGGAGGATGAAACCGTGGAGAAAATCTGCGCCGGCATCCGGGCTGTGGTCGTCCCGGCTAATTATAACAGTCCGGGCCAGATCGTGATTTCCGGTTCCATTGAGGGCGTTGATTTGGCAATAGTTCAGCTCACGGCAGCCGGGGCAAAAAGGGCCATCAAACTTCCTGTGGGCGGAGCATTCCATTCTCCATTGATGGAACCGGCCCGTGCTGAACTCGAAAAGGCAATCGATCAGGCAGATTTTACAAGTCCTGTCTGTCCGGTATATCAGAATGTTACGGCTTTACCTGCCCAGGATCCTGGTGTGATCAGGGAGAACCTGAAGATACAACTTACCGCCCCCGTTAAATGGACGCAATCCATGAAAAACATGCTTGCGGACGGGGCAGATGCTTTTTTTGAAGCAGGGCCCGGAAACGTATTACAGGGCCTCATTAAAAAAGTGGACCGGTACGTAATAGCTGAAAGCGTTAAAATTTGAAAATTCCCGGTATATTACACCGTTAAAAAAGTTACCTGTTCGTGGCGCCTGTTCCGTTTTTTTTTATATCTTCAAACGAAGCTTTCTAAACTAATATATATATACTCATGAAGACTTACCGGATTTCAAGACGTAATTTTCTTGGCACCTCGGCAGCAGCGGGATTGACCAGTCTGACCTTCCCTGCTCTGATAACCGGATGCTCATCAGAAAAAAGAAAAATTGTGGAAGTAAGGACTTTCCTCGATCAGGCACCTGACGGACAGGAACTCAAAGCTGGATTGATCGGTTGTGGTGGCAGAGGTACCGGAGCTGCGATTGACTTCCTAAATGCAGGTCCCAATCTTAAGATTACTGCAATAGGCGATGTATTGCAAGATAAAATTACGACATGCAGGGAAGAACTTAAAAAGCAAAAAGGTGTGGAATTACCCGATGAAAAGTGCTTTATCGGATTCGATGCCTTCCAGAAAGTAATTGAATCGGGTGTGGATATTATTATTCTCGCCACACCACCATTCTTCAGGCCAGAGCATTTTGCGGCTGCCATTGAAGCCCGTAAAAATGTTTTTATGGAGAAACCAGTATGCGTCGATCCGGTGGGTGCCAGATCGGTAATCGCTACAGCACGCAAGGCACAGGGAATGGAACTGTCGGTAGTAACCGGTACACAACGGAGGCATCAGCGCGACTATGTTGCCACATATAAGAATATTGCCGAGGGGATGATCGGTGAAATCGTTTCTGCAAATGTTTATTGGAATCAGAGCAAACTCTGGCACCGTGATCTGAATCCGGCATGGACCGAGATGGAATTCATGATCCGGGATTGGGTCAATTGGTGCTGGCTCTCAGGTGATCATATTGTGGAACAACACGTGCATAACCTGGATGTGATGAACTGGTTCACAGGAAAATATCCTGTAAAAGCTGTGGGTTTCGGCTCAAGACTCAGAAGAGTGACAGGAGACCAGTATGATAATTTCAGCATTGACTACGTTTTTGACAATGATATGCATGTGCACAGCATGTGTCGTCAGATCAACGGCTGCGTGACCAATGTGTCCGAAAGGATTCAGGGGACCAAGGGTCATTCAAATTGCCAGAATACGATCTGGGACTCGGCAGGCAAAGAACTTTGGAAATATGAATATCCTGTAAACGCTGACGGACAACCCGGCTCAGAACTCAAAATAAGTCCATATGTGCAGGAACACATCGACCTCATAACGGCGATCCGTACAGGAAATCCCATCAATGAAGCGGAAAATACAGCTATGTCTACTCTTGTTGCAATAATGGGAAGGGTATCAGCCTATACCGGAAAAGAGATCACGTTGGAAGAAATCATGAATTCCGACTTGAAACTGGGGCCTAAGGTGTTTGCATTTGGACCCGTTGATGTCCCCAAGGAAGTCCCCATTGCAGGAGAGGCATATGTGCCCGGCACATGACCTGACTTATATAAACCCTTATATTTATTATCCAGATCGCCCGGTAACCGTTTGATCAGAATATGATCAAGCGGTTATCCGGATATTGGGGTTTGTCAGTTTTTCTCAAATGTCAACAGGTCTGTACCCCCATTACCTCCACTCACATGCCGCAACTCTATCTTGTTGTCAGTCCTTGACAGGATCTCCCAGTCCTCACTTAGTTCTTCAAAATCAGATGGAGCAGCAAAGGATATCAAAAAATCCAGATCATCAAGGCTGTCATCGCTATTGTTGATGCTTGAAACGTTCCAGGAGCCGGTATAGGTATTGACTCCGTTTGTGGCTGTCATTATACCGTTCGAACCGAATCTGAAAACATATCCGGAGAAATGAGCGGTTTCTTCCTTATCGGTATCAAAGAAATAGGTGATCCTCCAGGATCCATCTGATACAGTATTTGAAACCGTGTTCTTCGAGGAAGGGTTGTTGTCATCTTTGGAACAGGATAATGTGCCCAAAAAACTGAGGGCTGAAATCAAAAGCAAAAGCTTGTTCATATAAGGATTTTTAATAATTAATTATTCTGCAAAAGTTTGCTGAATAAGAATATAACACACATCATGAATTTTACATTCATATATTATGATCCTGATATCCTTATTCCATATCTGATGAATCCCTGATCAGAGTAACAGGGACTTATTTACCAGATTTTACATCCTGTTTGCAGGTACTGAGGCCGAAAGGAGCATAAAGCGGACAGAAACTGATGAGGCTTGTCACAACAAATACTACAGCCAGTATCATGAGCAGAATACCCAAGGTTCCGGGAACTACTCCGGTAAAATATAGAACAGCCATGATGGCGGCGATAATTACCCTGATTATCCTGTCAGTGGTTCCCATGTTTTTTTTCATTTTTCTTCGAGCTTTAGTTAAACAATTTATTTACTGATACAAAGGTATACTACGGGAACAGCCTGTGCAGTGACCTGTGTCACTGTACCAGGATATCGATGATGTTGTTGTTCTTCTGCCTTACTTTTCCTTCATACTCAAGCTTTTTCATTAACCTGCTGATTACTTCCCGGGCAGTTCCCAATTCACTGGCAATCTGCCGGTGTGAAATTTTCAGGGAACCTGATTTGTTCAGGACAGCTTTTTTCACCAGATAATCAACTAATCGTTTATCGAGCTGTTTGAATATCAGGTGATTGATCGTATCAAGCAAATCGCTGTACCGCAAATTAAACTGCTGAAAGAAAAGTACATTGATATCCGGATATTGTTTTGTCCATTGAACCACTTTATCTATGGGCAATAAAAGAGCAGTTGTGCTTTCCTCGGTTACAGCATAAATTTTACTGGGTTCATTTCTTAAACCTGCCGAAAACGACATGATGCAACTCTCCCGGGGTTCGATGTAATATAGCAGCAATTCTTTGTATTCATACCTGGTAAACACTTTAATAAGGCCGCTGATCACCAAGGGGATCACTTTGATATACTGCCCCTCCCGTAGTATTTCCGTATTTTCGGGTATGGTTTTTACCACAGCATTTTCATTGATTTCACCCAACAACGCCGCAGAATAACTGGGAAATAAACCAGTCAGAAACTTCTCATCAATCATGGCACATTCGTTTTGATCCTGTTCAAGATACAAAAGAATTCTCAATTGACTATAATCTGCATTGGCTTTTCATGTCTTCCTTTTTTTTATCTCCTTTTCTGTATTACTTTTAACCCTTGTTTTTCAAACAGGCCCAGTTATGAAAGTACTTAAGTTCGGAGGTTCTTCAATTGATTCACCTCAAAAAATTACCCAGGTCAGGAAAATAATCGAATCACAATCCGGCCAGGTAATCTTGGTGATATCCGCCCTGCATGGTATAACTGATGAGCTGCTTGAGCTTTCGAAGCAAGCAGCTTCACGTGATAAGAATTTTTTTCGACTTTACAACGAGATTGAAATCCGGCATATCGATCTGGCCAACAGTATCTTTAAAAATCCATTGCTTGATGAGGTGGTTTCTCATATTAACACTTACCTGAAAGACCTGATCAGCATTATTAACGGAGTGTATCTGCTGAATGATCTCACGCCAAAGATTCAGGACAAGATTCTGAGTTTCGGTGAAATATTATCATCGTATCTCATCAGCAAGGCGATTGCCAATGCGGAGCTGATTGATGCAAAAGGCCTGATTAAAACCGATTCGCATTTCGGTTTGGCGAAAGTCAACTTTCCGCTTACCAACCGGCTGATCCGCGCTCAATTTAAAAACTACAGAAAAACAGGGATAGTCCCCGGCTTTATTGCCAGTAACGACAGGGGTGAGACCACGACACTGGGCAGGGGGGGGTCGGATTATACAGCGGCCATTCTTTCTGCAGCACTTGAGGTGGAAGGATTGGAGATCTGGACCGATGTGGACGGGTTCATGACAGCGGATCCCAAAAAGGTAAAAAGAGCCCTGGCCATTGAACACCTCAGTTATGCCGAGGCCATGGAACTTTCACATTTTGGTGCTGAAGTAATCTATACGCCAACCATTCACCCGGTTTACCAGAAAAATATTGAAGTAGTAATCAGAAATACCTTTAATCCCGAAGCCCCCGGTACGCATATCTCGAAAGAATCAAGTATTCAGGGATCTTCCCTGATCAAGGGCATTTCATCCATTGATGACATTGACCTGATCACTTTACAGGGTGCAGGCATGGTAGGGGTGAAAGGTATCTCAGCACGTCTGTTTGGAACCCTGGCCAGGCAGGATGTCAACATCATTCTGATCACCCAGGCCTCTTCGGAGTATTCCATTACGTTTGCACTGAACCCCTGTGATTCCACTTTGGCTCTTTCAGCCCTGCAAAAGGAATTTGAGCCTGAGATCAAACTGCGGAATGAACTGAATATTATTATTGAGAAAGATCTTTCCATTATTGCCATCGTCGGCGAACAGATGAAGAATACCCCCGGCATTTCAGCCAACCTGTTTTCCTCTCTGGGCCGGAACGGTATCAGCGTGATTGCAACCGCGCAGGGTTCTTCGGAACTGAATATTTCCATTGTCATCAAGAAAGAAAGCCTGCACAAAGCCTTGAATGTGATCCATGAGGGGTTCTTCCTGTCACATCACAAGGAATTGCATCTATATCTTGTTGGAGCAGGAACCGTTGGCGGGAACCTGCTCAGGCAAATCATGAACCAGCAGGAAGTACTTCTGCGGGAACATCACCTGAAAGTTAACGTGGTGGGCATCTGCCGTTCCAAACTTATGCTTCTGGATCCGGACGGCATAAACCTTGCCAGTTACCGGGAAGATCTTGAAAAGGAGGGTGAACGCACCGACATTGATCTTTTCATTCAAAAAATGCAGTATCTGAACCTCAGAAACAGTGTGTACATTGACTGTACGGCGGATACCGGAATTGCCGGTACATATATCCATGTCCTCAACTCCTTCGTTTCTGTAGTAGCCGCAAATAAGATCGCTTGTTCATCCGATTATCCCCATTACCTTGATCTGAAGAGAATTGCCCGGGAGAAGAACGTGAAATTCATGTATGAAACGAACGTGGGCGCCGGGCTTCCTATCATCAGCACGCTGAACGACCTGATCCGGAGCGGTGATAAGATCATCCGGCTTGAAGCCGTACTGTCGGGAACCCTGAATTTTGTATTCAACACCATTAGTGAAAATATAACCCTCAGTCAGGCAGTGAGGCTCGCTATGGAACGGGGATTTGCGGAACCTGATCCCAGGATCGACCTGAGTGGTGCTGATGTAAAACGTAAATTACTGATCCTCACCAGAGAAGCAGGTTATTCCTTTGAAAGCGATCAGATCAGCATTATACCCTTCCTTCCTGAGGATTGCTTCACAGGCTCAATCGATGATTTCTGGAACAGTATCCGGAAATATGATGCGGAATTTGAAGAAAAGCGAAAACGACTGGAACAGGAAAACAAAAAATTGCGTTATGTGGCACGACTGGAAAACGGAAAAGCCTGCATTGAACTTGAGGAGGTTGGAATAACACACCCGGCCTACCCCCTCGAAGGCAGTAACAACATCATCCTGATAACCACTGATCGGTATCATGAACAACCCATGGTGATCAGGGGTTATGGCGCCGGGGCCGATGTGACTGCCGCCGGTGTTTTTGCCGATATTATCCGGGTTGCCAATGTTTAACCTTACACAAATATGATAAACGCCGTAATTTTCGATTTTGACGGGATCATCATTGAATCCGAACCACTCTGGATTGAAGCTGAAATCAAGGTATTTGAAACCATTGGAATAACATTGACCCCGGAACTCTGCCGGCAAACCACGGGCCTGAATACACAGGATTCTATTCAATACTGGTACAATATCCATCACTGGACCGGAAAAAGTAAATTTCAGATATACAAAGAGATCATGGAGGCTATGCAGATCCTGATACTTGAACAGGTTGACCTCAAAGAAGGCTTTCTGGACGTACTGCAGTTCTTTGTAGACAAGAAAATGCCAATGGCGGTGGCTTCAGCATCTCCGCTCAAGTTGATCACCACTGCCCTGAAGAAGTTTCACCTGTTTGAATATTTCAACATCATCAATTCTGGCGAAAATGAGGAAACAGGTAAGCCCCACCCTGCCCTTTACCTTGGAGCAGCCCGCAAACTGGGTGTTGATCCGGTTAACTGCCTTGCCTTTGAGGATTCATTCAACGGTGCGATTTCGGCCAAAGCCGCCCGGATGAAACTGATCGCCGTACCCGAGAAGCATGACTTTGATACCACCCGTTTTGATTTCGCCGATCTGAAGATCGCGTCTCTAAAAGATTTTAAGCCTAAGGATTTTGAACATCTCAACTCATTGAATTAATAATCCCGGCATCACTGATGACAGATAAAATATATTACCATTCAACCAACGGAAAGGCTGACAAGGTAACCTTCAGTGAAGCCCTGCTGAAAGGACTTGCTCCGGATAAGGGCTTGTACATGCCTGACCACATACCGGTGATCGGTGCAGATATACTGAAAGACCTGGCCGGCAAACCCTATGACGAAATTGCGTTCAGTATTACGCGTCATCTGTTGTATGGTGAGATGGATGAGGATATCCTGAAAGCACTTGTAAAGGATGCCTATAATTTCGAGGTGCCTTTGGAAAAAGTATATGAACGCAAGTACATCATGCGGCTTGACCAGGGCCCAACAGCCTCTTTCAAGGATTTTGCAGCCCGGATGATGGGCAGGCTCATGCAGCACTTCCTGCAACGACAGAACCGTAAAATTCTCATTCTCACCGCAACATCTGGTGATACAGGCAGTGCCGTAGCCAATGCTTTTTACGGGCTTGAGAACATTCAGGTTGTGATCCTGTATCCCGAAAAAGAAGTTACAGACCGGCAACGCAAACAGATGACAACATTACGGCGAAATATCAGGATAATTGCACTCAGCGGTAAGTTTGATGATTGCCAGGCGCTAGTTAAACAGGCCTTTTCCGATCCCGGTCTCGATCATCTCGGTTTATCCTCGGCCAACTCCATCAACATAGGCCGGTTGATCCCACAATCATTTTACTACTTTTATGCCTGGTCTCAATTGTCAGGTTCACCTGATGATCCAATAATATTTGCCATACCCTCAGGCAATTTTGGCAACATGATGGGAGGATTACTGGCCAGAGCCTTGGGCCTGCCTGTGAAAAGATTCATTATCGCTACGAATGAAAATGATGAAGTTCCGGTTTATTGGCAAACAGGCAAATATGTCACCCTGGTCCCATCACGCAATTGCATCTCTTCCGCCATGAATGTCGGTCATCCCAGCAACCTGGCCAGGGTAATTGCCTTGTATGGTGGATCCATGGATGAAATGGGAAATATCATTCATGAACCCGATATCGGCAGAATGCGTTCAGAAATCCTTGCCTACAGCATATCGGATAATCAGACAGTCAATACATTGAAATCACTTTACAATGATCATGGTGTGATAACCGAACCCCATGGTGCAGCCGGCTGGGCCGGGTTAATGCGATACTTAAAGGATTTTCCGGCTGATGACAATCCCGGGCAATTGGCTGTTAGTCTCGAAACTGCCCACCCGGCCAAGTTCCCGGAAGAAATACAAAAAGTGCTGAAAATTGATCCGCCTCTCCCTGCAAGCATGGAGGGTCTCGACAGGCTGACGGAATCTTTTGACTGCCTTGTAAATGATTATGCACAATTTAAAGATTACCTCGTTAACCTCTGTTAATTTTTTTCTATTTTGGCCGAAGAAATTATATCCGTCTGCTTATGAAAAAAATGCACGCTGTTTGTTCCGACCTTGAAGGGGTTTGGGTTCCCGAAGTATGGATAAATGTTGCTGAAAAAACCGGAATTCCCGCTCTGCGGTTGACAACACGTGATATGAAAAATTATGACGAACTCATGCTGCACCGGTTAAAGATCCTTCAGGAAATGAACCTTACTCTACTTGACATTCAGCGTGTAATCGCCACCATAAGGCCACTCCATGGAGCCATTGAAATGATAAACTGGCTGAAAAGGGTTACCCGATTCATTGTCGTATCCGATACTTTTGTTGAATTTGCAGATCCGCTCATGGAGCAACTCGACAGGCCCACCCTGTTCTGTCACTCGCTGGAGGTGAACAACCAGGGGATTATCTGCGGGTACAACTTACGGCAGAAAGATGCGAAACGCGAAACGGTAAAAGCATTAAAAAGCCTGAATTACGAAGTATTTGCCTTTGGTGATTCCTATAATGATATCAGTATGTTGAAGGAAGCAGATCAGGGAGTTTTGTTCCGTCCACCTCAGAATGTAATTGACGATTATCCTGAATTTCCGGTTATGCATGAGTATATCGAAATGAAATGCTTTCTTGAGAGCCGGCTTTAATTTAATACAATTGGGGATACCGGGCTGGATTAGCTTCGTGCATCATGTCATATACTGCCTCAAAAACATTTTCCGAATTCGGATTGGAAAAATAATCACCATCTGTTGAATAGGCAGGTCTGTGTTCCCTTGCAGCCAGGGTTCTTGGTTCAGAATCAAGGTACCTGAATGCACCCTGCTCTTCAAGCACCTTTTGCATCATATAGGCGGTTGCTCCACCTGGAACATCTTCATCAAAGAAAATCACCCGGTTTGTTTTCCTTACAGAAGCAGCAATGGTTTCCTCAATATCAAAAGGAAGTAAAGTTTGAACATCGATCAGTTCAACACTGATTTTGAATTCTTTCAGCTGCTTGATGGCATCCATGGCAATTCTCACACATGATCCATACGTAACCAGGGTCACATCTGACCCCCTTAGCAATACTTCGGGCATGCCAAGCTGAATCCTGAATTCACCAAGGTTGTCAGGTCTTCTTTCTTTTAATCTGTATGCATTAAGTGGTTCAATTACAAGGGCAGGATCTCCACCTTCCAGCAGGGTATTGTAAAATCCAGCCGCCTGTGTCATATTGCGTGGAACACATACATAAATGCCCCGGATTGAATTGATTACCATGCTAAGTGGTGAGCCGGAATGCCAGATTCCTTCAAGCCTGTGTCCCCTGGTGCTTACGATAAGCGGCACAGATTGTCCCCCGGCTGTGCGCCAATGAGTAGTAGCCAGATCATCGCTCAACGTCTGCAAGGCATACAAGAGATAGTCGAAATACTGAATCTCGGCTATGGGCCTGAATCCTCTCAGTGCCAGCCCGATACCTTTCCCTATGATGGATGTTTCCCGGATGCCCGTATCGAAAATGCGATGCTGGCCATATTTCTGCTGTAATCCTTCATAGGTTTGATTCACCCCGCCTATCCTGCCGACATCTTCACCAAAAGCAAGCAACAAGGGATACTTTGCAAAAAGAACGTCAAAATTGTCACGCAGGATCTCCCGGCCGGTGACAACGGGAGCAAGGTCAGTATATACCGGTGTAACCGGGGTCACATTCAGGGCTGACCGTTGTGTTTCATTATAAAGAAAGGCACTATATTTTTCAAATCCGCTGATATAGTTACTGTTCAGCCATTGCCTGAGCTCGTTCCTGAATGATCCCCGGATTGTACAATCCTGGCAGACATGTCTCAATATTTTTTTCGCGGTACTGATATTATCTTTACGGATCGGATTGGCTATCTGGGCCAGATTATTTGAAAACAAGGCAATCTTATCCAGGTTTTCTTTATGACAAATGCAATTTTTATTGTCAATAATCGTCAATAATTCAGCCTTTTTCTTCCCGGATGGCTTCCTGATATTTATTCCAGGCCGATTCTCTGGCTCTGGCAACTTCTTCAGTTGTTTCAGTCTCCAGGGCCAAAATTTCAGATTCACCGGCAATATGGTGATTAAGTAACCAGTTCCTCATACGCAATATACAATCGTGTTCACTCTCCCATGCAAGCCTTTCGGCAGATTTATATCTTTCATGCGATCCGGAAGTGGAATGTCCTAAAGGCTGTGTCAACTCCCGGATATGAAACAAAACAGGAATATGTTCGGTGCGGCATTTACGAATGCCTTCCTCAAATACCCTGCATAATTCCGGATAGTCCCAACCCATTGCCTCATATAGGATAATACCAGTAATTCCGTTGCCTTTTTCAAATCCCTTTAAGGCAGAGGAGATATTGGCCTTTGTGGTTTGAACACTTGTAGGGACCGATATTCCGTAACCATCATCCCAAATGGCCACAGCAAGTGGTATCTGCAGCACACCAACAGCATTCATCACTTCAAAAAAGTGGCCTTCCGATGTACTGCTATCGCCAATGGTTCCAAATGCTACTTCATCTCCGTTATTGCTGATCTGCTTAAATTGCTGATAGTCTTTATTTTGCCTGAACAATTTTGATGCGAGGGCCAGACCCAGCAACCGGGGCATATGTCCGGCTGTTGGTGAGAGATCTGCTGCCGAATTCTTTTGCCGGGTCAGATCAAGCCAGTCGCCCGCCTCGTTCACATTGCGGGTGGCAAAATGATTGTTAAATGATCGTCCTGCATTTCCTGGATTCACCTTATCATCAGCCGTACCATAAAGCTGGGAAAAAAACTCCTCCAGCTTAAGCAGGCCGGATGCCATCATAAAGGTCTGGTCACGATAGTATCCCGATCTCCAGTCACCCTCTCTGAACTGCTTTGCATATGCAATCTGGGCTATCTCCTTCCCGTCACCGAAAATACCGAATTTGGCCTTTCCGGTCAGCACTTCCTTCCGACCGGCAAGGCTGCATTGTCTGCTCAGTAAGGCAAGCCGGTAATCAAACAGCACTTCCTCACGGAATTGCTTAAAATCCATGTTTTTCAGGTCGCCTGTATCGGTCTGTATCATCAACAGCTAATTATATTTTATGTAAATTTGCAAAATATAATTTGCATTCGGAATGATTCAGGTACTGGCTATTGTTGTTGGATTGGTCGCTATTGCGGTCTTCATGCTGGGTATCAATATTTTCCTGTTCGGGAGGAAATTTCCGGAAACGGAGGTCGGACGAAATAAGGACATGATTCGTCTTGGATTAAGATGCCCCAAGTGCGAGGAAAGAAAAGATAACCGTAAAATTATACACCCGCGTGCCATTAATCCGGGGAAACTGCAACCCGACTGGTCCTCCCTGGTAAAATGACAAAGGGGCTGATCTATCAGCCCCCTACCCAAACATAAACCTAAATCTAAACCTAGTATGAAAATCGTATGACGGTGTTTGTTGCCATTAATAAGACATCTCAAAATGAATTTTCACGTAGAAATTTTTAATACCATTTCATGACCTTTTATTCAATTCAGATGAATAACCTCGTTGTGATTGCTTTTTTTGGTTTAATTTTGTTATGCACACGGGAATGGAACGAAATTTGACATGTTCTTAATAAACCATTGAGGTATGCAACTCCATTATGATTTCTTTCAGACTGAGAATACTCTTCAGCCCCAGAAGGGAAGAATTCTTATTTCTGAACCATTTCTGATGGACAATTATTTCAAGCGTTCCATCGTTCTGATCACGGAACACTCGGAAGAAGGCACCGTGGGCTTTGTCCTGAACAAACCGGTTAGCATGAAAGTAAATGAAATTGTCACCGATTTTCCGACAGTGGATGCCATTGTGTCATTGGGGGGACCAGTGCAAACCAATACACTACATTATATTCACACACTCGGAGATATTATTCCGGGTAGTATTAAGGTTTTGGATCAGATATACTGGGGCGGTGAATTTGATGTTATTAAACGTCTGCTCGAATCCGGCAGTCTGAATAGTTCCAATATCAGATTCTTTTTGGGGTACAGCGGAT
The DNA here is from genome assembly GCA_963705125.1 of uncultured Bacteroidales bacterium. Taxonomy (GTDB): domain Bacteria; phylum Bacteroidota; class Bacteroidia; order Bacteroidales; family UBA10428; genus UBA5072. Next base: position 107,229 of record CAVPIY010000003.1, read on the forward strand.
GGCAGGCACACCAGCTTGAAGATGAAATGGCTGATAATGCCTGGGTGGTGGCCGAAATAAGTTCACAGGAGATCATAACTCCGATGAACAAACACTTCTGGAATAAAACACTTAACAATTTGGGTAAAAAATACCAGATGTGGGCTAATTTTCCCGAGAATCCACAAATGAACTGATTTCTTTTCCAGAGCTTTTTCTATGCTCCGAATGCCTGTTCATTCAGAATTCTGACCAGCAATTGGGCGGTTTTTTTATAATACCTTCTCTTGCGGTATGCTCCAACCCATCTTATTCCCTCCAGGGCATTGGTCAGAAATACCTCATCAGCATCATCCAAAACAGCCGGTGTTAGTTTGCCCTGATCATTTATCCGAATCCCGGAATCAACCGAAAGTTTAATGATCACCTCGCGCATTACCCCTGCAATGCATCCCTGATCTAAACCTGGTGTGAAGAGTGATGAATCCCTGACCAGAAAGATATTAGATCTGTATGATCCGGCAATCCTTCCGGCATCATTTAACAATATGGCATCATCCAGGTGATTTCTTTCACAATACAAGCCTGTCAGAACATATAGCAACGACCCGGTCATTTTAATTCCTGAAAGTAGGTCAGAATGCACCTGATAGTCCTGGCAGAGATCAATTACCAGGCCCTTCTCATTCAGCACATACTGATTTTCTGATAAAGATTGACTTTCGAGGATAAAAGAAACCTCGTTATCATCGGGTTTTATAAATTCTCCTGATTTACGGTAAAGTGTAAGTCTGACATAAGCACCGCCGAATATCCTGTTCCTCGTAAGCAACTGTGAAATCAGGTGTGTAAGATATTTCACAGTAAACCAGCCTGGTATTTTCATATAGAGCATATCCATCCCCCTGAGAAGCCGGTTGTAATGCTGTTCCAGAAATTGTGCTTCCATGGCAAATGCATGGATATTCTCACATAGGGCATCCCCGAACCTGAAGGCCCTGTTCTGCGTACCTAGAAAGGGTTCCGATACACGTCGGAACTCCCCGTCTGTACAGATATATTTTACATTTCCCATACCATTCCACTGCAAATTTTTCAGCGGGAGAAGCTAAATAACTTATCCAGAAAAAACTGTATGAGATGGATGTTAATGAATAAAGGGAAAACAAAGCCGAATAGGGCTCCCACCATATGAGCCTCATGATTTACATTATCGGTTCCGCGACGACTCATATAATGTGAATATATCAGATACAATACGCCCATAATTATTCCCGGTACCGGTAATATCCCGTAAAAGTAAAGCCGCTCCCAGGGATTGAAGAAAATATAGAAAAAAATAACAGCAGAAACAGCCCCTGAAGCCCCTACTGAATTGTACCACACATTGTCCCGGTACCTGAACAGGCTGATCAGCGAGGCCACCACAATTCCGGCAAAGTAAAACAACAGATAGATAAGCCGGTACCACTGCTGGAATCCCGGGCCAAGTATCTCTTGCAGGTACTTCTCAACCACCGGTCCAAAAAAGAACAGGACAAGCATATTGACGATCAGGTGAGTCCAGTTTGCATGAAGGAAGCCATGGGTCAACAACCTGTGAATCTCCCGACGGTGGTAGACTTGGTAAGGATTAAGTTGCAGCCTGGCAAACCACTCATGGTTGCTAAAGGCAGTAATTGAGATCAGGGCGGTGAATGCAATAATCATATAAGTCATAAGCCAAATTCATTACAGGTTTTATCAATGCATAATTTTATAGATCAGTTCTTTCAGCAGATCTCCTTCCGGTGCAGGACTCCCTCCCTTGGCTTTCAGATCGTATTCACGGAGCCATGATATGATCTGCCGTGTTCTGGCGAGTGTAAAAGTTTTTGCAGCCTGCTGATACTCACTCACAAAATATGGATGAATACCAAGTTCACGGGCAACCACTTCCCTTCCTTTGTCGGTTAATCCATGAAACTGCAATACTTTGATGAAATAATAGAAGAGGGAGGCAAGTGTCAGTACAAAAGGATTATTTTTCGGATTGCTGGCAAAATACCAGACTATACGATTAGCCTGCAAAATGTCGCCAATCGCCAATGCACGTGTCAATTCAAAATTGTTATAATCCTTGCTGATACCTATATTTTTTTCAATCAGTTCTGCGGTAATCCGGGTTTCTCCGGTGGGAAGTATGAGCAACAGTTTGTCCAGCTCATTCGCGATTTTAGCCAGGTCATTGCCCAAGAAGTCCACCAGCAATGTCGCGGATTTCTGATCTGTCTGGTAACCCTTGTCCTTCAAATAACCGGCAATCCATGCGGGAATTTTGTCCTCCCGCAGCTTGTCCGATTCCAGGTAAACACTCTTTTCAGCTAACATCCTGGCCAATTTGGTGCGCTTATCAAGCTTTTTAAACTTATAGGCAAAAACAAGCCGGGTGGTAGCCATGGGTGTTGTCAGGTAAGAATCGAGCCCGTCCAGATTTCGCAATTGTTGTGCCTCCTTAACAATGACTACCTGGCACGGTGCCATCATGGGGTACCTTCTGGCGGAGGTGATTATGTTATTCATATCCGTATCCCGTCCGTACAATATCAGCTGATTAAAGGATTTCTCCGGCTCCTTAAGAATATGATCCGCAATATAACCGGTTATCCTGTCAATGAAATAGGGTTCCTCTCCCATCAGGAAATACACCGTATTAAAATTTCCGGCCTGAAGATCAGCCATTATTGCATCAAATGTCATCCTGTATTTAAAAGTGTTTAATCAATTCCGTAAATTTACCTGCATGAATACCGGATCATGGACCCGTTAAATTTACCAACATATTTCTTCAGGATAAAGCAGGGGAAAGAGAAAAAATACATTTTTGATGAAATAAGACGAAGGTACGTAGTATTGACACCTGAAGAATGGGTCCGGCAACATTTGGTAAAATATCTGGTCCATGTGAAGCACTTTCCACAATTGCTTATTTCAGTGGAAAAAGGCTTCAGTCAACTTCGCAGGAAACAACGTTACGATTTGCTGATCTACGACCGGAATGGCCAGCCCCTGATGATTGCAGAATGTAAGGCTCCTGCCATGGAGATCAATCAGAACGCTTTTGACCAGGCAAGCCGTTATAACGTAAAGCACAAAGCCCCCTATATGCTGATCTCCAATGGAAGGAAGCATTACTGCTGCCAGTTAAACCTGGACAGCAAGCAGTACCAGTTTTTGCAGGAAATTCCTGATTTCAGGGATATGTTTGACAACGGGAAATGAATATGGGCTCAGACCAAAAAACAGGTCCTGTTAGTATCTTTATATTTCAGTTGGTCTGGCATTCTTATAAGCAACAATATTGGCATCGGTTAAGCCGGTTTTTTGTTTCAGAAGCATGGCCTCATCAGGTGAATAGCCTGCATTCAGATGGTATTTATATAAACCCTTTTCCATAATAAGCAAAACCGGTTCTGGTCCGTTATATATCTTGGCGATCTCGGCTGCCTTCAATGCAGTTTTTGATGCAGTAATCTCCAGGTGATAAAAGGTTTCCACCACCAAACCACTTCTACCTTCGGCCTGAATTCGCCTTTCCAATTCCCTGCTGATTGAAATCATATCGGGAAGATTCTGTTTTATTCCCTTCCTGTATGATACAATAAATGCACCTTTTACATTGGCATCACGAAAGATCCGCTGTGCATCAGCATATAAGGGCACTCCCATAAACTGATATTTAAGCCAGCCTTCTTCAGATACCACTTCTACCGGAAAATTTCCCGGACTAATTTTAGCCAGGTCTTCGAACATGAGTAGGGTGCGGCTGGCGACAATCTGAATACGGAAAATTGTCTGGTCATTCATGCCAGTCACCTCAACCTGGGGAGCAGGACTCTGATTTTCATTCTCCACCGGCAGAACCGGTGCAATAAGTATCTGGACCGGTTTCTCCTGCGCAACAGGGGCTGCCACAGGCTCCGGTTTTACTTCATCAGATAGTGTAATCAATTCCGCTGCTACTTCAGCCGTATCAGGAGTAAGGGAAGCTGTGTCAGCAATAGCCGGAGCAGCCGGAATGGAATCTGGGGTAACAGGCTGTTCAGAAATCCCATAACAAGCTCCCAGGGATATAACCTGCTTCCTGATAGCAGCAGCTTCAAGATGGTTTGCCTCAGTGAGTTTTTCCACCTTGGGAACTCCCAGATTCATATGCCTAGCATTTCTCCTTAAAAGACTTGCCTGGGCATAATTATCACGAGCCTGTTCTTCATGCATTTTTGCGTTCAGAAAATATGGTTCTTCCCCCTCATGTTCCTTCCAAAACCTGTTTAGGTATTTTTTATATATGCCATATGTCCCATTGTTGCCTTTTTCATATAAGGCAGAAGCCTGTACCTGTTTTTGCCAGGATTGCTTTTCCAGAAGTCCGGCTTTACTATTCCTGCTTCTTGTTTTTAATGCTGAATCCAGCCGAATGGATCGCATTTCTTCATAAATCGTGATCACTTCATTCATGAGATTGTCAGCCTCATCTCTGATCTTATTATCCTTGTTTAGTTTTTTTTGATCACCGGATTCCAGCATCTTCCTGATGACCGCTTCATCCTGTGCCAGACAAACCGGAACTACCAGAAAATACAGAAGACCGAAAATGAACAATCGGAATATATTGAATGAAGCATACATGGGCTAAAATTATGCTTGGTCTGCCGGGTTGACCAGTTGCAACAAGTATTCGTCCAGGAATTTTCCGGGTGTTTTCACCCACTCTTTCTTTTTTCCGGTGACCCTGAATCCGGATTTTTTAAATAAGCGCAGACTATCTTTATTACCTGCCGTAACATGGCAATACAACTGGTGAAGCTGGAGGGTATGAAAACTGTAATCGAGGAATTTAGTCAGTGCCTGCGAAGCATATCCTTTTTTTCGGTCTGATTTATCTCCGATGAGGATTCCTATACCAGCCCGGTTGTGGTACGGGTCAAAATCAAACAGGTCGATTGTACCAATTGGCCGGGGTACCGGGTATTTCCGTTTCGCATGTCGATCATCAGCCGTAATTGCTTTACCTGATATATATCCAGGTGCGAGTTTTCAATGTATTTTTCAAGTATATATCTTGAATAGGGAGTATACGTATTGCTGATATGCCAGATTTCCGGATCGTTTTCCCACCTGTACAACACATCCAGATCACCTGGTTCAAGAGCCCGAAGTATAATTTCTGTTTCCTTGATCAAAACCATATGAAAAAAGTTCAATCCTTGTTATATGCCTCTCCCCCTGAGAGCAGGCATTATTTAAACGTTACATGAAACACATCTGATTCCCGGAGAGGATCATACGGGTTAATTTTGGAATAATATCCTGTTTTTCCCCCTTTTAGGGCAATAAATCCAAGGTTATCCGCGGTGTTGTTAACAGGGAATCCAAGGTTTACCGGTTCGCTCCAATTGTGATCATCACAAGCGGAATAGAAAATATCATACCCTCCCATGCTGTAATGTCCTTTAGAACTAAAAAACAGGGTAAGATCATTATTGGTCAGGCATGGATTATCTTCATCAAACGGTGTATTAATTACCCTGCCCAGGTTATGTGCCCGACCCCATTGGCCGCTATTATCCCGGCGGACAAAATAAATATCCCTGCCACCAATACT
>CAVPIY010000004.1:0-181151 GCA_963705125.1 uncultured Bacteroidales bacterium
GGATGAAACCCTCGGCGTCGCGCAGCGCGAGGTCGCCGACGCTGCAGTAACCGTCGGGGCGCAGCGCTTCGGCGGTCTTCTCCGGGTTCTTCCAGTAGCCGTCGAACGAATAGGGCGTGCGCGAAAAAAGTTCGCCCACTTCGCCATCGGGCACGTCGCGGCCGTCGGGATCCAGCAGGCGCACCGGCCGGAGCCGGTCCACTCGCGGCCCACGGAACCCAGATGCGTGAGTTGTTCGTCGGGGCGCAGCAGCGTGACCCAGCCGGCCTCGGTCGAGCCGTACAACTCATGCAGCTGCGAGTTGCTGAAGTGCTCGAGGATCGCGAGCTTGGTGTCGCGCCGCGCCGGCGCCGACGAGATCATCAGCTTGCGCATGCTCGAAACGTCATGGCGCGCCTTCACCGGGGCGGCAGGCCCAGCATCATGATGTAGTGCGTCGGCACCAGCGATGTGAAAGTGACATGCTGCTGCGCCATCGACTGCAGCAGCGCTTCCGGGTCGAAGCTGCGGCGGTCGTCGAGACGCAGGTCGCGCCGAGGTAGGTGAAGGTGAAGCTGAAGTAGAGCGAGTTCGCGTGACACATCGGCATCACGAGCAGCCCCGTGTCCTGCCGCGCGAGACCCATGTCGAGCGCAGTGACTAGCGAGATCAGTGCGCTGCCCTGATGATTGCGGATTGCTCCCTTAGGTCGGCCGGTGGTGCCCCAGGTGTACATCAGTGCCCAGGTGTCCGTCGGCGCCACCTCCACCGCGGGCGCGCGCGCTGAGCCCGCGCGCACGAGTGACTCGTAACCACGCCAGCCGCGTGGCGTGCGCGGCCCGCCGAAGTGCACCCAGGCATCCTTGGCGATCAGCGGCAGGTTCGGGCGCACGGGGTCGATGCTCTCGAGCAGCGCGTCCTGCACGACCATCGCGCTCGCCTCGCAGTTGCCGACGATGTACTCGATCTCCGGAGCCGTCAGGCGGAAATTGATCGGCACGGCGACCAGTCCGGCCTTGGCGAGCGCGACGTAGATCTCGAGCCACTCGATGCAGTTGTAGGCCAGCACCGCAACGCGATCGCCCTTCACCAGGCCGAGGCCAAGCAGCGCGTTCGCAAGGCAGTTGCTGCGCTCGTTCCACTGGGCAAAGGTCAGCGCGCGCTTCGAGTCGCGGGCGCCGATCTTGTCCGGCTGCAGCCGTGCTTGAGCCGCGACGATCTGGCCGACATTGAGCACGCCGCTCGCCGGGCTTGCAACGGTCGCGGCCCGCGCCGCCTTGGCGCTGGCCGGCCGGCTCACTGGCGCCTCGCGCGTTCCGCCTCGTCCCACACCGTCAAGGCCTGGAAGTCGCCCGCGAACGCGAGCCCCTTGCCGGCATCCGAGCTCAGCGCTTCGCGCGTCACGACGACATCGATCAGAGCCGGCGCCTGGTCGAACGCGTCGCGGATCGCCTCGGTCAGCCGTGCCGAATCGGTGAGTTCGGAAGGCCGAGCCGCCGCCATCCGTCGTAGTCGCTCGATCCAGCTCCGTTGACGATGCGTCCTCGTAGTTCATCTCCTGGTTGACGCTCGATGTTCCAGGCGGCGTTGTTCGAGACGATGAAGACCACTTTCGCGCCGTGCCGCTGGGCGGAGTCGATCTCCATCGCGTTGATGCCGAACGCACCGTCGCCGGTGACGACGACCACCTGCCGCTCCGGGTGCAGCAGCGCGGCGGCGACACCATAGGGCGTGCCGACACCGAGACAGCCGAATGCGCCGGCGTCAAGATAGCTGCGCGTCTCCAGTCCTGTTCGCGCGAAGCTCAGAAGGTCACCGCCGTCGGCGATCGTGATCGCATCGGACTCAGCACTTCACGCAGCGCCGCGAAGATGCGGTTCGGATGCATGCGTCCGTCCTTGCCGGCCGGCGCGTCGGCGAGCGACGCGGCGTACTTCTGCGCGCGCCGCAGGTGCTCGCTGCGCAGCGCGGCCCCCCATGCGGCATCGAGGTTCGGGCTGCGCGCCGGCAGTGCGCGCGCTAGCGCCGCCAGCGCGCAAGCTGGGTGCGCAAAGAGTTCGACCTCGCCGCGCCGGTTCTCGCGCAACTCCTCGGCGTTGTCTCCGATGCGCAGGAAGCGTGCATTGGGCCAGACGGCCGGCGAGCCGTAGCCGGTCTGGTAGTCGAGCTTGCGGCCGATGACGATCGCGAGGTCCGTCTCCTGCATCGCCCGGCCCCGCATCGCGCCGATGGTCGCCGGATGTTCGGGTGGCACGAGGCCGCGACTTTCCTGGGTATCGAGGTAGACGGCGCCCGACGCGTCTAGGAAGGCGTCCGTCAGTGACAGTAAGGCAAGGCAAGGAATCCCCCGGACAAATAAGATTGATAAATTCCGATGATGTCCATTTTTTCGCGGATCTCTGCCTGGCGAGCTTGCTCACCTGATCAAGCTTGCTTTTATCTTTGAGGAAATATACTGAAATGTCCGCCCTTTCCTTCCAGTAATAATCCCCCTGATGCTGTTTGAAAAAAGCCTCTAATCCCGCGCTGTCTTTAACCGCCTTGCTCCAGACAAGGTCATCGGTAATGTTAAACAGCAGTATCCCGTCGTGGTATTCTTCCATGAGATATCTGAAATCAGGATACTTTTCTTCAAGCCTGCTCTTTTCGAATGCCATAAGCTCGCGGTTAATATATTCATCACCTTTGCGCCTTGTGATCTGGTCGAGTGATTCTTCCCGCCGATAGCGCTTATTTTGGACTATAAATAGCGCCAGGTCCATCTGTGAATATTCCCTGTTACCGATCCTGAATACTGGTTCGATCAGATTTCCAGAAGCTTGGGGTTTCCAGGTACCTGAATAAACCATTGTATCCATGACCCGGGTAAGTGTCTCGAGATTGCCGGGATATTCAATGTATCCTGATTCCTTTTTTATTTCTGCTATTTTCGCCTGCTCTATAATTTTACCACGTTCGTCCTGCATAATCCGTTCCTCGAGCTGGGATTTCATCTTATCAAATGATGCCACAGGCCTTTTCCCCTGAAGCTGGAAAATATGCCAGCCATAGTCCGATTGAACCGGTTCCGTAAAATCGCCGCTGTCCTTCAGGGCGAAAACCTGTTCCTCGATATTCGGCGGCAGCTCTCCGGACCGAAGCCAGCGCATTTGTCCTCCGTTCTTGGCACTACCTGCATCTTCAGAGTATTTCTGGGCAACCTCGCCAAACGAAATGCCGTTTTTCAGCATTTCTGTGCAAGTGACTATTTTTTGCTTTGCCTGTTCAATCTTTTCCGGATCTGTCATTCTTGCCAGCCCGCGTCATGATATGCGCCAGCTTGATTTCACCCTGTGCCGGTCTTATATCGTTAACCTTTAATCAGATGATAGCCATAACGAGACCTCACTGGCATTGACATTTCACCGACGGAGGTGTATGATAAGCTGCATTTTCAAAAGGGAAGACCATCATAAAGGCGGAGAACCAGCCCAGCCGTCCTTCATTCTGCTTTGCTGAAGGATCGTCTGATTCCGCTTTGGCAATTTTTTCAAAAGATTCTCCTGACATAATCCGTTTCCGGATATCCATAATCCGGTTAAAGGCCTTTAGGGTATCAGCCGGAGAGGGATTGGCCGGCAATTTGATCATAATATGGCTTGCGTTCACTTCGCGGGTGGTATGATCATATGCTTCCTGCAACAAGCTTGTCGAATAACCTTCCGGTTCTGCATATAGGGTTTGGCCAGTTGTTCCCTGTATCCGGCCAGCTCTTTAATAAAAGAAGGCAGTGGTATCATAACCCAGTTGTTGTGCTTCCAGTACTTTAAGCTTAAAATTGATGAAAAAGTCCAGATATTCTTCTGCCGACTTGCTTTCATAGCCCTCAACCTGGTTATTCTTATGATAGATCCGTTCAAATTCCGTCACATTACAGGCTTATCGCCAATGGTTAGCAGGACTTCGTCCTGCGACCAAGCATTAAATGAGAACAGGATAAAAGGATTAAACAAGCCAGTTTACATCTTAAAAAGATTATTTTCATCATGTCAGTATATTTGAAAGGTTAATAATTCTTAACGACTGTAATTGGGGGCTTCGCGGGTAATTGTAACATCATGCGGATGGCTTTCAGTAACACCCGAGCTGGTAACCCGAACAAATTTGGCCTTCATGAGCTCCGCGATACTTCCTGCACCGCAATAACCCATACCGGCCCGCAGTCCGCCAACCATCTGGTATATCATCTCTGAGAGTGATCCCTTGAAAGGTACCTGAGCAACAATGCCTTCGGGCACAAGTTTTTTAATATCTTCTTCCGGATCCTGAAAATACCTGTCACCGGAACCCTGCTGCATGGCTTCAATTGAACCCATGCCCCGGTATGATTTGTATTTTCGGCCGTTATAAGATGATGGTTTCGCCAGGCGATTCCTCAACGCCGGCAAACAAGGACCCCGCCATAATGGAACTGGCACCGGCAGCAATGGCCTTTACCATATCCCCCGAATAACGAATACCCCCATCGGCAATCACCGGCACACCCGTATCTTTCAAAGCACTGGCGACGGCGAAAATGGCCGACAACTGCGGAACACCTACACCGGCGATGACCCGTGTGGTACAAATTGAACCCGGGCCAATACCTACCTTTACCCCGTCGGCACCTGCCCTGACCAGATCCAGGGCAGCCTCGGCCGTTGCAATATTGCCAACAATAATATCCAGGTTGCTGAATTTTTTCTTTGCCTTTTTCAGGGTTTCAATCACACCAATTGAATGGCCGTGTGCGGTATCGATAACCACAGCATCCACGTCCGATGTCATCAAGAGCCTCAATCCGGTCGAAAGTATCGCGGGTAACGCCAACAGCGGCTGCAACCCTGAGTCTGCCCATGTGTATCCTTGCAGGCGTTCGGCCGATCCTTGGCCTTGGTAATATCTTTATAGGTGATCAGTCCGATCAGCCTGTTGTTATCATCCACCACCGGAAGCTTTTCAATTTTGTATTTCTGTAAAATATCGGCGGCCTTCTCAAGATCGGTTTCCTGACCGGTTGTAACAATGTTCTCGTGCGTCATGACTTCTTTGATCGGCCGGTCCATATCCTGCTCAAATCGCAAATCGCGGTTGGTTACAATGCCGACCAGCCGGTGCCGGCTATCTACAACCGGAATTCCGCCAATCCTGTATTCCTTCATGAGATGCAGGGCATCTCCAACAGTTGCATGGGGTTTTATCGTTATGGGATCATAGATCATTCCATTTTCTGCCCTTTTTACCGTCTTCACATGTTTTGCCTGATCCTCAATGCTCATATTCTTGTGTATGACACCTATGCCGCCTTCACGTGCCATGGCAATGGCAAGGGTGGCCTCTGTGACCGTATCCATGGCTGCTGATACAATGGGTGTGTTGAGCTTGATATTCCGTGTGAGCTGGGATAGTGATATCGACTTCCTTGGGCAATACCCGTGAATAGGCAGGAACAAGCAAAACATCATCAAATGTCAGTGCTTCAGAGATTATCTTATTCGTATATTGTGCCATGGCTGTATTTATAAATGGTGCGAAATTACAAAAAAAGAAGTAATATTGGTTTGAAAAATGCAATAAAGCGGGGCCGTTGAGACATTGATGTCCGACTATCACGATACCCTTAGGAAATACTGGGGATATAATTCCTTCAGACCCCTGCAGGAGGAAATTATCCGTTCAGTTCTTGCCGGCAAGGATACACTGGGTCTTATGCCTACCGGGGGTGGAAAATCACTTGCTTTTCAGGTACCTGCCATGACATGTCCGGGATTATGTGTGGTTATTACACCCCTGATATCCCTGATGAAAGACCAGGTAGAAAATCTTAAAAAACTCCAGATCAAGGCAGTAGCTGTTCATTCAGGCTGTAACCGGGATGAGATCGATATTGCATTGAATAATTGCCTGTACGGTGGATATAAATTTCTGTATGTTTCTCCGGAACGGATCAGATCGGAATTATTCAGGATCCGTTTTCAGGAAATGCCCGTCAACCTGATCACCGTTGATGAGGCACATTGCATTTCACAATGGGGTTATGATTTCAGACCTTCTTATTTAAAAATCGCCGAATTAAGACCATATCATCCCCAGGTACCGGTTCTGGCACTTACTGCCACTGCTACCCGGCCCGTAATCGAGGATATCCAGCAAAAACTCCTGTTCAGAACAAAAAATGTCCTGAAAACCAGTTTCAGACGCGAAAACCTCATTTATGCCGTGCGGATTACCGAAAACAAGGACCGGGATGTGCTGGATATGGTCAGGAAGCTTAAAGGGAGTGGTATTGTGTATGTAAGAAGCAGAAGAAAGAGTATCGAAATCGCCAGGACCCTGTCCAGGGAAGGAATTTCAGCAGCATATTATAATGCCGGGCTCGACACATCCTGCGAGGAATGAGGTTCAGCAAAACTGGACAATTGGTAAAACAAGGATAATTGTTGCCACAAATGCTTTCGGCATGGGTATTGACAAAGCTGATGTTCGTTTTGTAATCCATGTTGATTTGCCCGACTCACCCGAAGCATATTTTCAGGAAGCCGGACGTGCAGGCCGTGACGGTAAAAAGTCTTTTGCAATCCTGCTTGCTTCAGCTTCAGATGCCCTCACGGTAAATCAGCGCATATTGTCCAATTTTCCGGATCTCAGCACTATTAAAAATACTTATTCTGCCCTGGGAAATTACCTGCAGATACCGGTGGGTGGAGGAAAGGGATTCTCATATGATTTTAACATCAATGAGTTTGCCCGCAATTACAGGCTGTCACCGTTTACATCCTTCAGCAGCCTGAAAATACTGGAAATGGAAGGCTATATTGAATTGACTGAAGAAATCAATAATCCTTCACGGATTAAATTTCTGCTCAACCGGGATGACCTATATCGCTTCCAGGTTTCCAATTCTCTGTTCGATGCTTTCATCAAGCTGCTGTTGCGATCATACACCGGAATTTTCACGGAATATACCGCCATTGATGAGATTCAGCTTGCCAAAAGAGCCAATGTGGATCTTGAGATTGTAAAACAATATCTTGACAAACTGGTTGCCTTGCATGTTATCAGCTATTTACCTCAAAAAAGGACACCTATGGTTATATTCCTGGAGGAAAGACTGGATGAAAAATCAGTGTATATTTCACATGAGAATTACCAAACCAGGAAGGATAGATATGCCGAACGCGCGCAGGTCTTGCTGAAGTATGCCACAAGCTCCGACAAATGCCGCAGCCAGACCTTGCTGGAATACTTTGGAGAATATGGCTCACCTGCTTGCGGAGAATGTGATGTATGCCGGATAAAAAAGGAAACTGTCCTCCGACAGGAAGAGTTTAACCTCATCCGCGAAGAAATCCATGCAGTGCTTTCACTGGAACCGCTTACTCCTGAAGAACTTTTTAACCGCATAGTGGTTCACCGCGATAAGGCCATTGAGGTATTGCAGTGGCTGCTGGACAATGACCAGCTGAGAATGAACGAAGAAATGAAGCTTGTTATCGTGAGAAAGAAATAGGAATTATGAACCTGCCTGCAGGCAATTATGAATTATGAATGATGAATTGTAACTTTCAAAGTGATTCAAGTATTTTCCCAAACCCCACTCCCAAATCCCGCTCATTACTCGTTACTCAGTTACTCGTAACTACTCATACCTTGCCACCAGCGGCATTCTTCTCCCTGAACCGAAGGCCTTTGATGAAATACGCAGGATGGGGGGTGTCTGATACCGCTTGTATTCATTCTGATTGACCATCCGCACTGTTTTTTCCACAACATGCCTGTCAAGACCCTCCTGAATCATTTCCGAAGCTGACTTTTTAAGTTCGATATAATTAAACAGGATCTTATCCAGTATATCATATTCAGGCAGTGAATCAGAATCTTTCTGATTCGGGTCTTAATTCAGCAGAGGGTGGTTTGCTTATGGTATTAGCCGGAATGATCTCCTCATTCCGGTTAATAAAAGCGGCCAGTCGATAAACATCGGTTTTATACACATCCCCAAGAACAGAAAGACCACCGCTCATATCCCCGTACAGGGTGCCATATCCCACTGCTGCCTCACTTTTGTTGGATGTGTTCAGCAGGATATTTCCGAACTTGTTAGACAAGGCCATCAACAGATTACCCCGGATACGTGCCTGAATGTTCTCTTCGGTCAGGTCAGCCGGCAGGTCTTTAAATACTGTATCCGAGTGATTGCATGATACTCGAAAAAAATCTCACGGATGTCAATTATCTCGTAATGCACACCCAGATTTCGTGCTAATCTGGCAGCATCCGTCACTGAATGCTCTGAAGAATACTGTGAGGGCATAAGCAAAACCCGCATGTTTGCAGCACCCAGTGCCTGTGTTGCCAGAACAAGGGTCACAGCCGAATCGATCCCACCTGATAAACCCAGCACTGCTGATTTTAAACCTGTTTTTTCAAAATAATCCCGGATACCCAGTACCAGGGCATCATGAATAAGCTCCACCTCATCATCCTCAGGACTTCCGGCTGTAAAAGCCAGCGAATTTCTCACATTCACCGGTCTCCATGACCGGAAATCTTCCTCAAACAGCTTCATCCTGCTATATTTCTCCCTGAGGATTGATGGCCATGGATCCCCCGTCAAAAATAAGTTCGGTATGTGCCCCCACCTGGTTGACATAATAAATCGGTACCTTATACTGCCGGGCATTGCCGGTGAGTATGTCCGTCTTTATCTTCCCCTGGCTATAGGAAAAGGGTGATGCTGCAATGTTAATGACCAGATCGGGACAAAGTGCGGAAAGCCTTTCCATCGGGCATACCGAATACAGCCTGTCCTTGCCAAAACCGGTGAGAATTGGCTGGCGATACCACAGGTCTTCGCAAATGGTAACCGCCATATTATAACCCTTTATACCGGATCAGGTCTGAACTCACTATTTTGCTCAAAATACCGGTATTCATCAAAAATATCATAGGTTGGCAATAAGGTCTTGTTTATGATTTGCCGGATGGCACCCTGGACCATAAAATAAGCCGAATTGAATAGATTTTTACCCAGCGGATTCCCGTTTACCGAAGGTCCGCCAACAATGGCGGCAATACCATGACATTCAGAAGCGATCTGTCTGGAGTGAATTATCACACTTTTCAATGAAATATCTGTGTTCCAGCAAATCAAGGGGAGGGTAACCGCACACGGCCAGCTCAGAAAATACAACCAAGGCAGCTTTCTCCTGGCGGGCTTTTCGGATTGCCCTGATGATTTTTTCGACATTCTCATCAAATGCACCAATGGTATAATTCAGTTGCGCCAGTGCAATTTTCATAGTGCTGCTGATTCAAAACATCATGCCGATCCGTAAAGTGAAGATAATTCAAAACAGCCTTATGCTGGCTGCTTGACAAAACATCAATAAAACCGTTGTTAAAGAAAATACCGGTGATTAGTGAAGTCTGACCCCCGATATTGTATTCAATGCCCCCTCCGAAAAAATAGGACAGATTGAACAGGTTGATCTCTTCTGAAACATTGTCCTTATTAAGCAGATCATCCGTTGATGTTGCTCTTGAACCTATGTTGAACTGCGGGGTAAAGCCCATTTGCGCATAATAGGTGAAATAGCCGATCTCGTTCGACTTGAGTTTCAGTGCAACAGGAAGGACAGATAAATTGAGGTTGTATGCCACCGTTGTATTACCGGAATGATTACATTGTCTCCCACTGCTGGTGGACAATGAAGCTGAATCCTTGTACATGAGATTTCCCCCCAGGGATGTAAGGGACAGGCCGCTTACAAAAGCATAATTCGGTTTGAAATACGTTTCCACGATCAGATCCCCCATTGTAACCCAGCCGTGCACCATCCCTTTCAATGTTGGAAGTCCTGGGTGAGAACCAGGTTACAATGGGATCAATATGTGCCCCCAGCCGTATGGTAGATTGCGCAAACACAGTCAGTTGTATTCACAGCCAGAATAGAAAACAAATAA
Source organism: uncultured Bacteroidales bacterium (assembly GCA_963705125.1). Taxonomy (GTDB): domain Bacteria; phylum Bacteroidota; class Bacteroidia; order Bacteroidales; family UBA10428; genus UBA5072. The sequence continues at coordinate 9,964 of CAVPIY010000004.1, forward strand.
TCTTTTCACTACGACATGTTTTGAGTTAGTAATGTGACAAAGGTATGCATTTGCTATTAAAATATTTTGACATTGATAAATTTGCGTGTATTTTTGATCCGCCCCGATCAATTGTAGCCAGGGAATCCAATATGATATCTGATCAGGCGAAATTATGCCAAGCAGGAATTCAGTATGAGAACAATTTATCTCTTTCATTTTGATCATGGTATCACTGGCTTTTGCCTGTCATCATGATCCACTTGATGTGAATGTCTCCGGTATTCAGGTGGATCTTGTGCTGAACCGTTTTGAAAATGACCTTTTCTTAGCCGATCCTTCCGCACTGGAAGATTCTCTACCGGGCTTGGAAAACAAAATACGGAACTTTTCTTCAACATTTCAGCTACATCGTAAACCTCGGAAATACTGAAGATCCGGGATATGCGGAAAAGCTAAGACAGTTTGTTTCAGATCATAACAACTACCTTATCTACAAAAGAACAATGGAAGTATTTCCCGATCTGGATACCCTCACCACAGCCTTGACATATGGCCTTTGCACATTACCGGTATTATTTCCCCGATAAAACAATACCCCGGATTATAACCTATGTGTCCGGATTTAACCAGTCAGCTATAACCGATGACAGTCTTCTGGCCATTGGATTGGATAAATACCTGGGAATAAACGAAATACTTTACCGGCAGATTGGCATATACAATTACCTTTTGGTAACTATGCATCCGAAAAAGCTTGTATCGGACTGTATGCATGTTTTGGGGAGAAACCGAGTTCCCTTTCAGGGATTCCATGAATAACCTGTTGGTTAACATGGTATACCGTGGAAGATTATTGTATTTCACAAATGCGATGATACCCGACGGACCTGATACCCTGAATTGGGGGTTTACTTCGAAGAACCTGGACTTTTGCATTTCCAATGAGAAATCAATGTGGACCAGCCTGATTGAAAACAAATACCTGTTCAGCACCGACCGGTTCACCATTGATAAGTTTATTCTCGAAGGTCCTTTCACCAAGGATTTTGGCCGTGAATCTCCAGCCAGGGCGGCAGTCTGGATTGGATACAGAATCGTTTGCGCTTATATGGCGAATAATCCTGGTGTTACCCTCCCTGAACTTATGGAAGAAAAGGATTATATGAAAATACTGAATCATGAGTTCCTATAATCCATAATAAAATGAGAAAAATCTGGATATCCATGCTTCTTCAGTCTTCCATTCTGCTTCAGGCACAATCACCTGATTCGATATGGCAGCGGAGTCAGGAGAAATTCAAGCAGCAGGACTATCATGGTGTGGTTGAAGACATGAATATGCTGCTCAGGAATAACTCCGCTTATGCCAATGCATTTTATAACCGGGGTATTGCCCGGCTTAACCTGGGGGATCTGGAGAATGCCTGCAATGATCTGCAAATCGCCCAGTCAAAAGGGGCAGATGAAAATACAACGGTTCATCGGATATCTTTGCAATCAGGAGATGATCAGGGATTTGCTGATTAAACAAAACTACAATAAGCAGCAGGTATTTCCTGAACAAGGTTACAGACCCAAATATACCAGGGCCGATACACTCCGTGGTGCGCTGAGACCGGAACGTACCTGTTTTGACGTTTACTTTTATGATCTGAATGTGAGGATCATACCCAAAGGCAGGAAGATCCTGGGCAGCAATTCAATTTACTTTCATGTTGTTCAGCCATGCAAAACAATCCAGATCGACCTGTTCGAAAGCTATACCGTTACCGGTATCACCTGGAATGGTATCACTCTTCCCTATAAAAGGGAATTCAATGCCTTGTTCATTGAATTCCCACTGGAACTGAAAGTTGGTGAAAACCATGTCATACAAATCACCTATAAGGGAAAACCGCTTAATGCTCCAAATCCGCCCTGGGATGGCGGATTTGTCTGGGAAAATGATCAGAATAATGATCTATGGCTTGGTGTTGCATGCGAACATCTGGGTGCCAGCAGCTGGTGGCCTAATAAAGATCACCTGACTGATAAAACCGATTCCATGCTAATTCATCTACAGGTACCCAGGGGTTACCAGGCAATATCAAATGGCAATCTTCGACAGGTAAAGCCCGCCGGAAAAAAATATGATCAATTCTCCTGGTTTGTGAGTTATCCAATCAACAATTACAATGTCACTTTTTATGTCGGCAGGTATGTTTCATTCAGTGACACCCTGATTCAGGGCCCGGATACAGTACGGTTTGATTACAATGTGCTGAACTATAACCTGGAAACAGCCAGAGAGCATTTCAAGCAAACCCGGGATGTAATTGGCTTTTATAACAAGGCTTTCGGTATCTATCCTTTTCAACATGACGGATTTGGTCTGGTTGAATCACCGTATGAGGGAATGGAACATCAATCGGCCATAGCATATGGAAACGGATACAACAGCATGACAAACAGCAATGACAATGAATACAGGAACCAGATATATGATTATATTATCGTGCACGAAGCAGCCCATGAATGGTGGGGCAATTCGGTTACTGCTGCAGATATGGCTGATATATGGATCCATGAAGGCTTTGCCACTTATGCAGAACTGATGTTTCTGGAAGACCGGTTCGGCAAGGATGAATACATGTATGAACTGGCTGATAAGAGTCAGTATATTCTCAACATATGGCCCATGGTGCAGAACCGGAACGTAAATGAAAACACCTTTGCCAGCAATGATGTATACAACAAAGGAGCTATGATGCTCCATTGCTTCCGGTGTTCAATCAATAACGACTCCCTGTTTTATGCCCTGATCCGTGCCTTCAGCCTGAAATACCGTTACAAGACATTGACGTCAAGTGACTTTATCAGTTTCGTCAGTCAGTATACGGGAAAGGATTTTTCAGACTTCTTTAATAAATATTTGTATGACACCAGGTTGCCGGTTCTTTCTTATACCTATCAACGCAGCAATGGTGTTCTGACTTTGAGATACCGCTGGACAGATGTGGAAGCAGGATTCAGCATGCCATTTGCGATAGCCACAGACAAGAAAGAATCCGTTCGTCTTGAGGCTACTGCATCATGGCAAGAGATCAGGTTGCCTGAAACTTCCTGGTTTAACTTCTATAATCTCTTCACCGGTTACCAGGGATGCCCGGATAACTCATTCACATACTACCGTACCTTGTGTGAAAATCCGGAATAACCACCGGAATTGATTGAAAAACAAACCCCAAAGATCCGGAGACCTTTGGGGTAGATTGCCAATAAACCTTACGTGAATTAACTATTTCCCGGCTATTTCGTCGGAAACAGTAAGTCTTTTCCTGCCTTTTGCCCTGCGGCTTGATAAAACTTTTCGTCCGTTCGCAGTGGACATTCTTTCCCTGAATCCGTGCTTGTTACGTCTTTTCCTGTTGGATGGCTGGTATGTTCTTTTCATTGCTGAGCTTTTTTATGGTGCGATAAAACCGGATGGCAAAGGTAAATATTTTTCCTTTTAATACAAATTTTTTTCTGGTAAGTCTCGACTTACCCTACTTCCTTCACCCCCCTCAAAATTTCCCTCTTTCCCGGCGGGCCGGGTATTTTCATGACGGAGAGTCCATTAACCTTCAACAATTGTCTGACTTCCCCCTTCACGCAATAGGTTGTGAAAATACCTCCGGGATTAAGGTGCATGAGCAGGCGATACATTATTTCAGCTGTCCACATATCCGGTTGTTTTCCGGGTGCAAATGCATCAAAATATATGAGATCAAAATTGAAATCAGGTGTAAAATCCAGCAGATCACCTTCTATTTTATGCAGATAGAACCTGGGGTGAATCATTGTTGTTTTATTCCAGGACGCCTGATGCATGGCGGAAAACAGGGTGCATGGCAGGCAGTCTGCCCGGGAAAGAATGTCAGCATAATTCAGTTTTCCTGCCGTCTCCGGATCGACCGGAAATTTTTCAATTGCATGGTAGGTAATATTCAATCCCCGCTCAATGGCAGCTAACGCTGTAAGAAGTGCATTTAACCCGGTGCCGAACCCCATTTCGAAAATTGAAATGTTATCTGTATTCACCATATGATCCAGACCATTCCGGATATAGACATGAACTGACTCGGTGATCGCACCGAAGGTAGAGTGATAATGCACATTGAACCGGGGCAGGAACAAGGTATGTGAACCATCTCCGGTAATAACCAGTTGCATGTTCCGGGATTTAAGGCAATATTACGAAAAATACGGCTGGTGATTCAGATTTAAATTTTTAACTTTGACAGCAAGAGCCAGTTAAAATTCTATGATTAAAATGAAGATCCATTCGGTCTGCTTTATTCTAATCCTCTTTGCTCCATTTTGGCTTATGGGTCAACAATCCATGCCGGTCATAAACTTCGTTGAAAAGGAATACGATTTTGGAACTTTCAGGGAATCGGAAGGAATTGTTAATCATGATTTTACATTCGAAAACACAGGCAAAGTGCCGCTGATTATTCACGATGTTAAGGCATCCTGTGGTTGCACAACTCCTGAGTGGACAAAAGAACCTGTCTTACCGGGGAAAACCGGAAATATCCGGGTCAGTTATAATCCGAAATCACGACCGGGTTCCTTCAATAAAACCGTCCAGGTGAACAGCAATGCCGATGTGCCGTCCGTCACCCTGGTCATTCAGGGGGTAGTTATTCCGGTGGACCAGGTTGAAGTGGTTTATAAATACACAGCTGGACAAATCAGACTCCAGACCATTTATGCTGCCTTTGGTGAGGTTTACAAAGGTATTTCAGCCGAATACACTATCAATGTCATGAATACTTCCATGGATAAGTCTGCCAGGTTGACTTTCAGACAATTGCCGCAACATCTCAAGGTTACAATGGTTCCGGAGGTAATAGAGCCCCAGCAGGAAGGCAGAATTACCATTGAATACCTCTCTGCTTTGCAAAAGGACTGGGATTATGTTGTTGATCGGATCGACCTGCTTATAAACGGGCAAACTGTTACCGGAAACCGGATCAGTATTACGGCGAATATCAGGGAGAATTTTACCAGCCTTACGGCAGATGATCTGTCGAAAGCTCCGGTTGCTGAATTTGATCAGACTACCTTTAATTTTGGCACCATTACTTCTGATCAGGTTGTAGAACACGTATTTAAACTTACGAACCAGGGTATTTCAGAACTACTTATCCGCAAGGTCAGCGCAAGTTGTGGCTGCACTGCTGCTCGTCCTGTTAAAGAGATTATTGGTCCAGGTGAGTCAACAGAAATTAAAGCATCATTTAATGCGGCAGGTCGCGAGGGAAGCCAGAAAAAGGCCATCACCGTTATTACAAATGATCCCAAGCGCTCCAAGACCATCTTATGGATAAACGGGGTTGTGACAAAACCGGAAAGTAGCACTTCAAAACCCTGATTTAAGCCGAATGAAAGGCCCGACATATAAAAGCGCCCTCCGCCTAAGCACGGGCATTGTTCAACCGCCTGATATCAGCGAGGAATCTATAAAACTGTACAAACAGAAACGCTTAAAGCAACCCTCCACCCGTGAATTTCTTGAGGGGATCCTTTCCGGAAATCGAACATTGTTAAGTCGTGCAATTACCCTTACAGAAAGTTCCCTGCCGCATCATATGGAACTGGCTCAGGAGATCATTGAGAAATGCCTTCCCTATTCAGGTCAATCACTCCGGATAGGGATTACCGGAGTGCCGGGTGTCGGGAAAAGCACTTTCATCGAATCCCTGGGCATGCTGTTAATCCGTAATAACCGAAAACTGGCCGTTCTGGCCATTGACCCGAGCAGTGAAAAGTCAAAGGGCAGTATTATGGGAGATAAGACCCGGATGGAAGAGCTCTCTGCAGAAACGCGTGCCTTTATCCGGCCCTCACCTTCGGCAGGTTCGCTTGGCGGTGTGGCCAGAAAGACACGAGAGACGGTTATTCTTTGTGAAGCTGCAGGTTACGATACCATATTCATTGAGACAGTCGGCGTTGGTCAAAGCGAGACCGCCGTTCATTCGATGGTTGATTTTTTTCTGTTGCTCATGCTTGCGGGTGCAGGAGATGAATTGCAGGGAATCAAACGCGGGATCATGGAAATGGCGGACGCCATAACGATTACCAAAGCTGATGGTGAGAATATTACCAGGGCTGAACGGGCAAAAACCGAATATGCGAACGCCATTCACCTTTTTCCGCCTGCGGAATCAGGCTGGGTACCCCGGGTAATGACCTGCTCCGCAAGAGCCCATACAGGTATTCAGGATGTATGGGATACAATATTGGAATATGAAACATTAACCTGGCAGAACGGATATTTCGAAAAAAGAAGGCATGAACAATCACGCTATTGGATGTACGAGACCATTAACCAAAACCTGAAAGACAGTTTTTACCATGACCGACGAATTCAGAAAATGCTGGAAAAGCAGGAAACGCAGGTCCTTCAGGGAGAATTGACACCTTTTACTCCGGCGAGGATCCTGATGGAAAAATATTTCAGGCGTCATTGGATTAAACTGAATTACAAACGGCGATAACAACTGGTTTGGTTATTCCGGAAAATAAAACCATTTTTTTCTTAATTTGCATAGCAAAAACTGAGGATAACATAAAAACATCTAAACTTACCTGAAAATGAATTATGATCTGATTATTATAGGAAGCGGTCCGGGTGGATATGTTGCAGCCATTCGTGCCTCACAACTTGGATTAAAAACCTGCGTCGTGGAAAAGGCCGATTTGGGAGGAATCTGCCTGAATTGGGGTTGTATTCCCACCAAGGCACTGTTGAAAAGTGCCCAGGTATATACTTATATGAAGCACGCTAATGATTACGGCATTATTTCTGATTCCCCGGTTCATCCCGATCTTTCTAAAATGGTTGAACGAAGCCGCGGTGTGGCTGACAGTATGAGCAAAGGCGTCCAGTTTTTGTTCAAGAAGAATAAGATTGACCAGTTATTAGGCTATGGCAGACTGGTGGATAACCAAACTGTTTCTGTCACAGATAAAGATGGCAAAGTAACCAAACTCACTGCAAAGAACATAATTCTGGCCACGGGTGCCCGTTCGAAAGAATTACCCAACCTGAAGCAGGACGGGATTAAAATCATTGGCTATCGTGAAGCCATGACACTCAAATCACAACCAAAATCCATGGTGGTTGTGGGTTCAGGTGCTATCGGCAGCGAATTCGCACATTTCTACCAGGCAATCGGGACAAAAGTCACTCTGGTTGAGTTTCTGCCAGTCCTCGTTCCTCTGGAGGATGATGAGGTATCCAAGCAACTCGAACGGTCATTTAAAAAAGCCGGCATGGAAGTCATAACCTCTTCCTCGGTGGAGACAGCGGATACAACCGGAAATCTTTGCCAGGTAACCATCAAAACGCCCAAAGGACTGGAAAAACGTGAGGCAGAAATCGTTTTATCTGCCGTTGGTGTGACACCGAATATTGAGGATTTAGGGCTTGAAAAGCTGGAAATTGCCCTGGAAAAGGGGAAGGTTAAGGTCGATGAGTTTTACCGGACAAATGTAAAGGGTATTTATGCCATTGGTGATATTGTTGCAGGACCAGCCCTGGCACATGTGGCTTCAGCTGAAGGGATCGTTTGTGTGGAGAAAATTGCCGGGAAGGATCCGGAACCAGTCAATTACCGGAACATCCCGGGATGTACCTATACCTCACCTGAGATAGCTTCCGTGGGTTACACCGAGAAAGCCGCCAAAGAAGCGGGTTATGAGATCAAAGTTGGTAAATTTCCTTTTTCGGCATCTGGTAAGGCAAGTGCTGCAGGCAACAAGGAAGGCTTCGTCAAACTGATTTTTGATGCAAAATACGGTGAGCTGCTGGGAGCTCACCTGATCGGCGATAACGTGACCGAGCTGATCGCAGAATTGGTAGTAGCCAGAAAACTGGAAACCACTGGTCATGAAATGATCAAATCAATCCATCCGCATCCCACCATGTCGGAGGCAATCATGGAAGCCGCTGCCGCAGCGTATGGGGAGGTGATACATATTTAGGGGTTTAGGGGGGATTAGGGATATAGGGGTTTAGGGTTTAGTCTTTTAGACTAATAGACTAATAGACTAATAGACTAACAGACTAACAGACTAACAGACTAACAGACTAACAGACTAACAGACTAACAGACTAACAGACTAACAGACTAAATCCTTATACACTTTTGTCAATGATCAGGTAAAATTTTTCCCGGTAAGGCAGGCTTATCGGGATGAATTTTTCCCCGATGATCACCCTGTGCCGGCTTATCGAATCGATCTTGCTGAGTGAAATGATATAGGAGCGATGCAACCGGAAGAACTCACCGGCCGGCAGCTTTTCCTCAATGGCCGTCATTGACATCAGGGTAAGGTATAGTTTCTGCCTGGTGTATATTTTTATATAATCCTTGAGCCCTTCCACAAAAAGGATATCATCCACATTGATTTTCATGAGCTTATAATCGGCCTTTATGAAAATATATTGTTGGACCTTCGGCTGCACTGCCGGCAAGCGGGAGGTTTTTGATATCAGGTTGTTGGCTTTGTTAACCGCCTTGAGGAATCTTTCAAAATCAAAGGGTTTAAGCAGAAAATCCACAATATCGAAATCATACCCATCCAGTGCATATTCCCGGTAAACAGTGGTAAAGATCACCAACGGCCGGGATTTGATGCTTTTCAGAAACTGAAGCCCGTCAATATCAGGCATGTTAATATCCAGAAACAGCAGGTCGATATTGTTCTCTTCCAGTATTTGCATTGCCTCAATAGCATGCTCACATTTCTTAACCAGGTTAAGAAAGAACACCTTGCCAATAAAGTGCTCCAGCACTTCAAGTGCATTGGGCTCATCGTCCAGGATCAGGCAGTTAATTCGATTCATTGGGTCTAAGGCTTAATATACTCAGGTATTTCCATACTATCGATACCCAATTTCTGTATTTCCTCCCTGGAAAGATGGGGTATATTGCCCTGAATCATTTTTGTTTTCACCATTTTGGCTGCCTGCAGAGCTGATCGCCGGTCAGGAAAAGGCATTTTACCCGAAAATCCTGGTATAAATGGTTGATCGATATATTCCCGGTCATCCAGGAGGATTTTATAACCCCACCCCCCAGATACCCTGTAGGTCTCCACCTTCAAAATATCCGATGCCGGGCGATAATAAAATATACGGTAAGTAAGGAGTGAAAAAAGTGCAACTGCAAACGAGATCAGCAGAATTAACCGGAGCCGGCTAATCTTCCTTATCATAGACGTCATTGGGCTTAAACTCCCAGATATCATCAAACTGATTGCTAGAACTCTTACCAGTGGTGACAAAGGCACGTCCGTCATCTGTGCTAAAGGCCACTGCATCCGTGCGGGTTGTACCCTCAAAATTGGTTTTCGATTTCCACAGATCCGCACCAGGATCGTATTCCCAAACATCATTCTTCAGACTGCCAATGGTTCCTGTAGCAACATAGGCTTTGCCATTCATGACAAACGCAACGGCATTGCTCCGTACGATCGTATAATCATCATCATAACCTTGGTCACTTACATTGGTAAGTTTCCGCTTGACATTCCAAATATCATTTCCCGGATCATACATGTAGAATTCATTTTCATATGCTCCGTTGTTAATACCTGTGCAGATGTAACCCATGCCGTTGATAACAAACCCAACGGCATCCCTGATTTTTGATCCCCCAAAACTGGTTTTTTGCATCCAGGTATCGGAACCGGGATCATATGCCCAGAAATCCTTGAGATAGTTGCCATCATACCCGGTGCCCACGTAACCGATATCATTGATCGAGAATGCAACAGCCCCATATCTTCCGGATCCGCCAAAATCGGTCTTCTGCGCCCAGGTATTGGTTCCCGGATCATACTGCCAGAAATCCTTTACCCGCTGCTCGCCATTATACCCTGTACCAACATAACCTTTCCCTGCTGCACTGAAACCAACGGCCGCATTTCTGGCCTGTCCCGGGAAATCAGCGATCTGTGTCCAGCTGTTTTTCGCTGCATCATATGACCAGAAATCGGTCAGCCTTTCTTCACCATCATAACCAGTTCCCACAAAGCCAATGTTGCCAATAGAAAAGGCGGCGGCGTCACTACTAGCAACACCCTCAAAGTCGGATTGCTCAACCCAGTTGCCGACTAAGAGCAGGCTCCGGGTCATCTTTGCAGGAAAGGGATATTACGAAAAGAGAGATGGATAATAGACCAGTTAAAATGTGATTTCTGTATATTTTCATATGACTTAAATTTATGACTTTCAAGATTGTAAATATCCGTGATGAAATTAAATGCTTTTCACAACAAAGAAACGTTTAATTCATATTACTTACAAATAATTAATAATTTTTAACTTTCACACCAATTCGGCAAACATAGAGAGGAGCAAAGGATAATTAAAATGTTTTAGATATAAATTGCAAATATAAAGATGAAATTAATATTTTTATCTACCAAATTAAATTCCTTTTGCTAACCTACATTCTGCTGGTATTTTTTTAAAATGATTTTTATTGAATATTATGATAGTAGATGAAATTACTAATTCTGTCGATAGATATGTACATAATGGTATATTTTATTTTTAAACACTTTTGTGGGTGGTTTACTTTGCTTAGTTTAAACGAAAAGTTTACATGATAAAGTATTTTTGGATTCTGGTTCTTTTGGCTTTATTCTCATGCCAGGATCAGAACATGACATTTGATATAGGCAGTAAATATGTGGATGTCAGGACAACCATCAGGTATGTGGATACTCTGACAGTCAAAAGCTATACCGTGAAACTCGATTCGATCCGCACTTCTGCCTTAACGAGCGCAGTATTATTGCCGGTAAATACCACGATCCTGAAATCGGGGATGTTTCAGCGACAGGTTTTTTCAGAGTAGGACTACCGAGTAATAAAGTTTTACCCATTGATGCCGTATACGATTCCATTCTTCTTGTGATGGTGGATGATAATTTTTTCATGGGGGATACCCTGAATACCTTTACTTTACAGGTTCATAGGTTAATGCAGACCTTAAAGGCCAGAGATGATGGTTTTTTGTACAATACTTCCTCATTCCACTTTGACCCGGCATTATTTGGATCGGTTTCTTATACCCCCAGGCCCGGAACGGATGATACACTGAACATTAGACTGGATGATTCCTTTGGACAGGAATTGTTTGATCTGTTTATGACAAAAGATGAAAAGATACAAACCCTGGACAATTTTTTGAATTATTTTAAGGGACTGGTGTTGACATTCAATGAATCGGACAATGCCATTCAAGGGTTTAAGGCAGCAGAGGCATTGCCTGAAATGAAGCTTTTTTACCATTACAGTGATGTTACAAGCGTAAGCCGGTTCCTGAGCTTTCCAATCAACAGTTCTAATTTCCTTCAGTTCAATCGTTTTAAGATCGATAACCCCGTAGTTGAATTTCCTGAAAATCAGAAGGATAAGCTTTATGCCCCACTCACTGATAACAAGACCTATGTGCAGGGTGGGACTGGAATTGCAACGCGGTTTGAAATACCCTATCTTCGCAACCTGCTTGAATTACATGAGAATATGCAGGTCCTGCGGGCTGAATTGGTCCTGGAACCTGTAAGAGATACCTACAAGTTTTCAAGCTCCCTGAAAGAATAAGCCTGTACATCACAGATCGGCTTAACCGTATCGGATCACCCATGCGTGATGAAATCAGCGGGGAAATCCTTTCTGGTAATCTGGTGATTGATAATCTTTACCAGGAAGAAACCAGTTACACCTTTGATGTGACCAGTTTTATCACACAAGAGATCAGTATTGGAAGAGATAATGTTCCTGCCCTCCTGCTTACCATTTCTCCGGAGGATCAAAACAAATACCCATCCAGACTTATTTTGGGCAGCCAGCTCCATAAAGACAATACAGTAAAACTGAAGATATATTACATGAGTTATTAGTAAAAACCCTGCCATGAGAATCCTTATCATTATCCTTGCTTTAGTTTTATGCCAATTCCCCATTTCATCCCAGGTGAAAACTCACCTTCCCTATTCCATTTTCGGCATCGGGGATATCAAACCGGAAGGATTCAGCCGGAATATCAGTATGGGCAGATCCGGCCTTGCATTGTCATCCGGTTCCTATCTGAATAATATGAATCCGGCAGCTTACCATGACATGGACAGTATTTCATTTTTTCTCGATTTCGGCCTTTCAGCCGTTATCGCTAAATATAAAACCAACGATTATACCCAGCGCGGAAATGATATAAACTTCAGGAATCTCGCCCTTGGTTTCCGTGTAACCCGGAACTGGTCGACAAGCATTGGAATTGCACCCTATAGTTCCGTGGCATATCAGATAAACTCAACCAAATATGTAGAAGGCACAGAAGATCAATTTAATGTTCAAATGAACGGATCCGGGGGACTTAACCAGTTTTACTGGGACAATTCCTACGTCCTTTTTAAACGGCTGAGCCTGGGGATAAATGCAACCTTTCTTTTTGGGAACATCTCCTCCGATGAGAGGGTCTCATATGAATACTTCTCATATGACATCCTGTACAAACAAACGTCGAGATTGAGCAAGGTTTATCTTGATTTCGGTTTCCAGTATTTTTTCCCTATACATGACGATTTCCGACTCACCGTGGGCGGTGTTTTCGGAAACAATCACAAGCTTAATTTCAGGCAAGCGATATCCATTTCCCAGTCAAACGGGGTGGTATTTGAAGAAAAGGTCACCCAGGAAGGTACATTCAAACTCCCCATGTATTTCGGAGGAGGGTTTGCACTTGAATATGCAAAAAAACTGACAATCTCCGCAGAATACCTTTATCACGACTGGGCATCCATTTCTTCGGTCAGTACTGAATTTAAATATGTAAATACGAATACATACCGGTTTGGCATTGAATATATACCAGGCAACATGAACCAGTATGGCTATCTGGGCAGGATCAGTTACCGTGCTGGTTATTATAATGATGGGTCTTACATTCAGATCAACAATACATCGGTTGGAGACCAGGGCTTTTCATTCGGCGTGGGTATCCCCTTCCTGAAGAATAAGACAAGCATAAACCTTTCCTATAACTGGGGTATCAAAGGAACTACCAATAATAGTATGGTAAAGGAGAGCTATCATGCCTTTTTATTGAGCATCACACTGCATGACTGGTGGTTTCATCAAGCCCAAATACGATTAGCATACCACCTGAGTAAAATTCCAGATTGAAGCTGCAGTCTTCAGAAAGCCTGAAAATAAAAAACCACTCGTTCCGGAGTGGTTTTTAACTATGCCTTTGGTTTTGGTAATTGATTAGTAAGAAAACTGATACCTTTTGCTCAACTCTTTTTGGAATTCACTGATTCTCCTTTCCAGATCAGTAATTTCGTTCCTGAGCTTACCGGCATCATTTCCTTCTGATTCGAGTTCCCGAATGAAGCGACGATTAATGATGATTTTCTTCTGGCATTCATAAATGCTTGAGATCAGACTTTTGATGTTGTACTTTACATCAAGCATGGGGATAAGGTTTTAGTTAGTATTTTGCCCGTAATATTACCTAAATTAACAAACCCAAGCTGCATGCAATGATGCTGGTCTTCATCAGTGAAAGATACCCGTATCACCTGTACTTAATGAATCAAGCTTTCAACTTATTAACTTAAGTAAATATACAACCTATTAACTGCTTTTTAAACAATTTTGTTACATTATTTACCGACTTATTTTTGCTGATTTAACATTTTTTTTAATATGGGGCAAAAAAATCAACCCCTGTTTCTTGCAGGGGTTGATCACTAACCTAAAATAAACCTCAATTAAACCTGAACCAGGACACTAAAAATAACAAATTATCTATTATCTGAACCTAGCCTTGTGCTCCTTCTTTCGGTTTCTTCTTTTCCTCTTCTACCTTTGCACCCTTAGCTTATCCTGCTTGTTGACACCCTCCTTTACCTCAATATTGATGCCATCAGATAAACCTGTTTTAATATATCGCTTATCAAATACCTGGGGTTCGGTTTCAATCTCAACATACGCCGAATCGCCTTCTTTTTCAAACTTGATCAGACTTTCAGGTATAACCAGCACACTGTCTCTTCGGTCGAGTACAATATCGGCATTGGCACTGTATCCGGCCCTGATGAATGAATTTTCTTTCAATTTTACATCTGCCTTGATCTCAAACTGAATGGCTCCGTTTTCTTCCTTTCCTTTAGGGGCAATATATTCGAGCTCGGCATCATACTTCTCATCTTCAATTGCACCGATGGACAGGATCAGCGGCATGCCCAGTTTAAGCTTACCCACTTCCGTTTCATCAACCTTGCCCTTAAAGATCATTTCACCCATATCGGCCACCGTGGCTATGGTAGTACCTTCATTGAAGGTATTGGATTCGATAACCGAATTGCCTACCTCTACTGGTACATCAAGCACCATGCCTTCAATGGTGGAACGGATCAGCGTATTGGTAATCGTACCCGATTTCTTTGATACTCCCTCCTTGATCAGTTGCAGGTTTGATTCAGCAGTTTCCTGCTCCTCCATCGCGTTCATATAAGTAAGCTTGTACTGCTGGAACTCAGCTTCCGGTATTACACCCTGCTCATAAACCTTCCTTTGCCTTTCATAAACCAGCCTGGAATCTTCAAAGTTAATCCTGGCTTTATTCAACCTCGATTCGGCATTATTCAGCTCAACCATATTGGGAATGATTTTTACCCTGGCAATCAGATCGCCCTTTTTAACCTGCTGGCCTGCTTCAATGAATAACTCATCCACAATACCGGAAACCTGGGGTTTGATCAGAATTTCCTTCCGGGGAACAACAGAACCGGTTGCCACCGTCTTCTTGATGACGTTGGAAACAAAAGGAGATTTTATCTCATACACAACAGGTTTTTTCTTTGATTTCTGGTACAGGTAAAACATGGTACCGCAGATAAGACCTATAAAAACAACCAGTAACAGGATTTTCAGAATCTTCTTCATTGTTATTTCGATTATTGTATGGTTATATTTCTGTTTTTATTATTCAGCCCGGAGCGCTTCAACAGGTCTGATGCTTACAGCCTTCCTGGCGGGTATCAGTCCGGCAAAGATCCCTGCAAATATAAGCACAATCAATGCCGTAACGGCTATGTTAAAATCGATACCCGGATTTTTGAACATTTCCGCCTCAGCCCCTGACCTTGTCATCTGGAAATTGATAAATTCAAGGATGCCATTGCCGATAACCAGTCCAAGCATACCGGCGAAAGAGGTAAGCACAACCGACTCCATAATGACCTGGCTGATGATCTTCCAGGGAGAGGCACCGATGGATCGCTGTATACCTATTTCCTTTGTTCTTTCCTTCACCACGATCAGCATAATGTTGCTAACCCCAACCACACCGGCAAAAAGGGTTCCGATTCCCACAATCCAGATCAGCGTGCTGATACCGGTAAACAATCCCCTCATTTTCTTGAATTCTTCCTCGAGGTTGAAATGACCAAAAGCCTGTTCATCCTCAGGGGCAATCTTATTGCGTTCGGCGAGGACTGCCATGCATTTCTTTTCTACCACCGAAACCGGAATATCATTCTTTGCCGGTAACAGCAAAAAAATGTACTTCATCGCCCATATTGTAGGCAATCTGAAGTGAAGTGAACGGAATGAAGATAGATTTTTCCTTATCACCGCCAAAACTCATGTTCTTATTCCTGGGCTCAAATACGCCCACAACCTGAAAATAAACACCCCGGACACGAATATATTGTCCAATCGGATTTTCCTTGGGAGAAAACAGCTCGTCACGGACACGGTTACCGATCACGGCAATTTTCCGGTTTTCCAATAATATCGATATCATTGATCACACGACCCATCAACAAGGTTACCGGATCGATCCGGAAGAAGTCAGGATTATCTCCGAATATATCATAGGAGGCGGTTTTCAAACCACGAACCACATTGTTCTCCCCGTTTCCCGACCAGGGTTGGAGACGGGGAGCAAGCAAATCAATCTCCGGGATATTTTCCCGCAATGCCTTCATATCAGCGTTATCAAACATCCAGTGTCTGCCCCGGGGAAGTCCCTTATACGGTATGGTTGTTTGCCTTGTCCAGATGAAAGCACTGTTTGTGGCAAAATCCTGGAAGCCGTCAAAAACTGAATTTTGCAGTCCGTTTCCCGAGCCCATCATGATAATCAGCATGAAAATACCCCAGAACACGCCAAATGCGGTCATGAATGTACGCAGCTTGTTGCCTTTCAGCGTACTGTAAATTTCCTGCCACCTGTCTCTGTCAAACATGATCTTCTGGTTTTATTCATCCCGTAATGCTACAACAGGCCTGATGCGTGAAGCCCTGATGGCTGGCATCAAACCTGCAACTGATCCGGCGAGTATCAATACTACCGGTTGACACAAGTGCCACATGTGAAGTCGACCTCCGGATTCAGAAAGAAGTCATTTTGTGGTAACACCGAAGAAATCAGCGACAGTAAACCAACGCCAGAAACCAAACCGATGTAGCCAGCCACACTTGTAATCAGAATAGCCTCCAGCAGGATCATGCCTATCACTGAAAACGGGGTTGCACCGATGGCTTTTCGGATGCCTATTTCTTTGATCCGTTCGTTAACCACGATAATCATGATGTTGCTCACGCCAACAACCCCGGCGATGATCGTAAATGCACCGATAATGGATACGAAGATCTGGATTCCCAGAAAAAGATTGAGGAATTTTTTATACTCCTTTAAAGTATTCCACATCCACATGGCGTTCTCATCATCCTGATCGAAATTATGCCGTTTGGCAAATTCCGATCGCAGCGTTTTTTCGAGTCCTTCACTCTCGTCAGCTTTCAGGTTACTGGTGACTGCAAAATCATGTACCCGGTTTGCCCCGCCCGAGATCATCTGAGCTGTTGATATCGGAAGATATGCCCTGGTTGCATCTCTTTCATTTTTGTCAGAAAACACACCCACTACCTGAAAGGGTATGCCGTTGATATTGATATATTCACCTACCGGACTCCGGCCATCCTTGAACAAGGCCTTCTGAACCGGTTCACCAATGACTGTTACTTTTCTTCTTTTTTGAATATCAATCATATTCAGAAAACGTCCTTCCTTTATCGTGGCATTTTCGACTTCAAGGTAGTCGGGATGTGCTGCGATCAGATCAAAAGCCCCGTACTCCTTTTTATAGGATATTACCCGGTTCTGCCACATGAAATACCGTGCAGAGATCTTGTCAAGTCCTTCAACCGATTTGAGCATAAAATCATAATCCTCATTGGTGAATCTGATCTCCCTTCCGGCCTGCAGGCCTTTGTAAGCCTTGCTTGTGGTCCCTGATCCGAATTGTATCTTATTTACAGCATCCTCCCTGAAATGGGAATCAATGCCGTTTTGCAGTCCCCTGCCTGATCCCAGCAAAATAATAAGCATGAAAATACCCCAGGCAACACTGAATCCGGTGAGGAAGGTCCTCATCCTGTTCTTGTTAATGGTACTGAAGATTTCCTGCCACTTATCCAGATCAAACATAATTGATGGTTTAAAAGGATGAAACAGCCTTATATGCTGAATTGTGGTAGATGATATTCTCAATCATGCCGTCTTTAAGTTTAATTGAGCGCTGTGTACGAACGGCGATGTCATGTTCATGTGTAACAATAATGATGGTAATCCCTTCCCTGTTAATTTCCTGCAACAGATCCATCACTTCCTGGGAAGTAACAGAATCGAGTGCTCCCGTGGGTTCATCAGCCAGGATGACCTTGGGCTTGCTGATAAGTGCCCGGGCTATTGCCACACGCTGCTTCTGTCCACCCGACAATTCACTTGGCAAATGTGTCCACCAGTCCTTAATTCCAACCCGGTCAAGGTACTCCATGGCAATCTGATTCCGCTTTTTGCGTGGTACACCCTGATAATAAAGCGGTAAGGCCACATTCTCCATGGCATTCTTAAATGAGATCAGGTTGAAACTCTGAAAAACAAAGCCAATTGTGTGATTCCGTAACCTGGCTGCCTTGGTTTCATTGATATTCCGGATAAGCATGCCGTTCAGATAGTACTCCCCGAGATCATAATTATCCAATATTCCCAAAACGTTGAGCAAGGTAGATTTCCCTGATCCGGAAGCCCCCATCACCGATACCATTTCGCCCTCCTCAATTTTCAAAGAGATCCCCTTCAATACATGCAATGCGTTGGCACCGGTTATATACGACTTGTGCAGATTCTTCAAAGTAATCATGTGAGGCAGGTTAATTGAAGGAATGTAAAGAACAAATATAATGCCGTTCGAGAAATATTTTTGATATTCAATACATTAAAATATTAAATAAATTAAACCGGCTGCGTGGATTTGTAACATTTTGATACAGGGGATGTACGATTATGGACATTTTTAAGATGGTTGACGCAACCTTTTTAAAACAATTAGCATCAAACAATCAGCGCCCAATAAGTGAAGAAAATCGGGATTAAAACCTTAATTTTGAGTCGCTAAAACAGTGTATTTGGTTGACCGCTTACATAAGGTAGTGCGTGACTGTCAGGATGGTAACCCGAGGGCGCAGCATGATTTGTACAATATGTTCAAATCGAAGATGTTTGGCGTTTGTTTGCGATATGCAGGAAATTATCATGATGCAGAGGATATATTACAGGAAGGATTCATGAAGGTATTTGAGAAGATTAACCAGTATGGATTCAAAGGTGCATTCGAAGGATGGATCAGAAAGATCATGGTGAATACCGCGCTTGAGAAATACAGGATGCATTTTCAAACGGTATCCATTCATGAAAATCAGGCTGAGATTGATCTTGAAGCGGAGAAGGAACTGGCAACGGACATTGAGGTGAATGAGCTGTTGCAGATCATCCAGGAACTGACACCCAGGTACAGGGTGGTTTTTAACCTGTATGCCCTTGAAGGATACTCTCATAAAGAGATCAGCGAGATGCTGCAAATATCAGAAGGCACTTCCAAATCAAATCTTTCAAGGGCCAGAGCCATTTTGCAGGAAAAAGTCAATAAGTTTTATTTAAGATCGGTTCAAACCTCCTGAGATATGGAAAAAAATATGGATAGAATAGACCGGTTTTTCAAGGAGCGGTTTGCCAACTTCGAACAGAAGCCGGAAGATCAGGTGTGGGAAAAAATAGCTTCCAGGTTGATGCCGGATAAACGTAAAAAACTTGCCTATCTTTTTATCCGGATTGCAGCAGGTATGACTTTGCTGTTCTCTCTCGGATTGGGATTTTATCTGGTTAACCAACAGGACAAACAGGTCATGCCGATTGTTGTTTCAAATCAACGAATTGATGAAGAAGTAAAAGATTCAGTACCGGGTGAAAGAACCCAAAAATCCTACGTGAACCGGCCAAAACAGAAAAAAGCAGAAAAATCTGACCGCCTTCAGCCGGTTCGTCGAATTTACAAGGGACCTGAAATTATAACCCTGCAGGAGAACATACAGAATTCAGGTGACAATCAGGCAGGTCAAAGCGCATATATACGGGAAAATAACCGTATGTCCGGTTATGCCGATGCTGGTCCACTGGCCTTCATCAACAACCGCAACAATGTTTTAATACCGGTACCTCTCCCGGTCAGGCTCGATTATCCGGGGATACGCGGAAAATCGGATTCCAGCCAGGAATCAATTTATGCGTTTGCATTACCGGAATTCTATCCTGATGAAGAACAGGGAGTTGATGAACAAAACCGCTGGATTCTGGGCAGTGAAGTTGCCCCGTTGTATTCATACCGGACTATAACATCAGATTACCTGAATGACAACATCATGAAATCCATAAACCAGTCGGAAGAGGGCCTTTTCGCCTATGCAGGCGGTATTCGCGTAGCCTATGCTGCGGGGAAACGGTTCTCGGTTCAGTCCGGTATATATTATTCGCGTTATGGCCAGGAAAAAAACAATGTGGAGGCTTATACCTCCAACTTAACTGATTCTAACGACGAGTTTGCAGACATTTCTTATCTTTCCATTAACAATTCGACAGGGTCAATTCAAACCGGGAACGCAAAGCAGGCGGGTTATGACAGGGTTGTTTCCAACACGACAGGCAGCCTGGCCGAACTTAATTATAATTCCGGTATTAATGCCTCAAATATCATACCTGCAGATGCAGGCGATATTTCTGTGACCCAGTTTTTTGATTACCTTGAGTTACCGGTTACCGTTAAATATAAAATAGTCGACCGCAAAATGGATTTCAGTGTAATGGGCGGTATGGTGACCAATTTCCTGGTCAATGACGGGGTAATTCTGAATCAGAATGGAGACTCTCATATGTTGGGAACGACTGCGGGTATCAATAAGATCAATTATCTGGGATCCGTGGGACTGGGTCTTGAATATCCGGTGGTCAGAAATGTGGCTTTCAGCCTGGAACCACGATTCAGGTATTACCTCAATCCCATTGACCAGTCTTCCCAGATCAGCGTGCATCCATATTCATTCGGCGTGTTTGCGGGTATAAGCTATGTCTTCTGATCTTGTCCGGATCAGAAATTCATATTCATGGCATATTCAAGCGGAAAATCCTCATCTTCTGAAAGCTCAATGTGTCTGGCCTTTTGAAGGATTGAAGCCAGAACATCCATGAATGATAAGGAATTGATAGCCAAAATAGCTCCGGTTCCTGCAGTATTGCCCAGGGATATTACCTTCCCCTTCAGTTGTGACGGCAGGAGCCCGATCTTCATGGCATTATCCACATTCAGGTAATTTCCGAAACCCCCGGCCAGAAAAAGTGCATCAATCTCATCATATTCCAGACCAGCACGCTTTAATAACAGGCAGATCCCTGTGGCGATCGCCGATTTTGCCAGCTGAACCTGGCGAACATCTTCCTGGTTGACAAAGATGGAATGTCCTGAGGCAGATTCCTGCTCCGGTACAATTTCAAAGTCCTCCTTCATCAATCCGGTTGCATCGATCAGCCCCTTATCCAGCAGTATGGCAATCACATCAACAAGTCCGGAACCGCATATGCCAATGGGTTTTTCATCCCCGATAACGCCCATGCCATCTTCCGAAAACTCAGCTATCGCACCTTCCACACCGCCAACTCCGCAGGAGATATTTGCTCCTTCAAAAACCGGTCCGGCTGCCGTGGCACAACACCAGATGCAAGCGGAACTAACCAGAGCCAGTTCACCATTCGTACCCAGATCGACAAACAGGTAACTGGCATTATTCTTCTGGAAGCGTATAGATCCCAGGCCAGCAACGATATCACTGCCAACAAAGGCAGACACCGAGGGCAATAGCGTTATTTCCGCCTGTGCATGGCAATGCAGACCGAGATCCTTGCCGGATTTGACCTGTGCAGCTGTGAAACGGGGTGTGTATGGCGCCTGTCCCATGGAAGACGGATCCTCTCCCAGAAGGAGATGAAGCATGGTATTGTTACCGGCCACCATGATCTTTACCAGGTTCTCTGATGCCAGCCGATGATGCTGTAAAAACAGCCCTGCCTGTGAATTAATCGCCCCGATTATCACCTGGTGCAGTTTCTGTAATCCGGTAACTGCAGATGCATGCTGTATCCTGGTAATCACATCCTGTCCGTAAGCAGCTTGCGGATTGAGCATGCTTCTTGTTTCAATCAGCGTCCCGGTCATCAGATCTACCAGGTAGAAAACAAGGGTAGTAGTTCCCAGATCAATGGCCAGACCAAAAGGCCGATCAGACAATTTTACAGCCGGGCCGGGCTGAAGAGGAAGCTCAAGCGTCAAATTATGCTGGGCGGTAAGTATTCTGGCCTCATTCTGATAAGGCATGACCACCTCAATGGTAGTATCGACCGGAAAAAGACAGGAAGTGACATCTCCATATCCTCGCACGTGAACCAGACATTTACCACAGGTTCCCTTTCCACCGCACGGAGAATAAACCTGAAAACCATTGTCACGAAGCAGTGTGAACAGGTTCTCCCCGTCTGCTGCCTTCACATGAGCAATAAAGCCCCGGTCATGAACAAAAACCTCTGGCATCTGACCTGGTCCGGGTTATAAAAAGATTAAAGTCCGTATTCATCAAGCAATATCTTTTTCGTATCGATAACAGGCATGACTGATTCCACAAATGCGGATTCGGAGACCGGAATGGAACTGATGTCATCGCGAAGAATACTGATCCAGTCCGTTTCTCGCGGATCGTTCATCAGGCTTCCATTCTTAATCGATTCCGAGATGATATCCAGGGCTTTCAGGCATCCTCGCCGGGCACCATCGATATAATTAGTGCCCCTGACAATCTCTTTCGAGATATCTATTACATGTACCGGAGCAAGAATCAGGGCTTGCGGGTCAAAATGAATATCCGACTGAACGAATAGTTTCTGCAGCTGCAGAATATCGCTTTTGCCCCCCTGAATAGCCTGGTTCATCAATCGTGTATCATATTCCAGCTGCTCATAATAAGCTGTAGGGGCATTCCCTGACAGCAACCGGATATTCTGGACCGATTCATTGCTCCACAGGTCGGCACAGGCAGCAGATACATTGCCAAGAGGGCTCAAATGGGCACAGGCAGCCGTCTTCCCTTCCATCGAGATCGGTATGCCTGCAATGGCTTTTAAAAAGGGCCCCTCATAGCCACAATCCTTATCTGGTCCTGCAGCCCCCTGCTCAACGGCCACAAGGGTCCTGACCACCGTAGCCACCCTGCAGATGGCTGCAAACACCTTGGGAATATATTTCTTTTCAGCCAGCACCATGGCCGTATTTCCAAATCCGCAGGCCGTGTCTCCCCCGGCTATGGTGCCGGTCCGCTGTGCAATATCGACAATGCCGGACCACAGCATTTTCATATCCCTGACGCCCAATACTGCCTGACTGAAAATAAACTGCCTGATGTCACACATCATCAGGGCATCGTCGGAAATTTCCTTACCACCGGTTGATTCTATGGATAAAAGGTTCCCTCCCGCTCTCGCGCCACGTTCGAATAATTCGAACATCGTTTCCAGATGCTGTGATGTTCGCTGTCGCGGTGGTCTCTCAAACTCCCTGAGATCATTTGGTGTGAGCCTTATCTCAGATTTCAGACCATTATTGGCAAAATACCGCTCACAGATCTCATTCATCCTGAGCACGAGATCTTCTCCAATGGCCGGGTTCCGGGTCATCTCCATCAGTGTCTCGAATTCAAACACCACGCCGGGGGCATGCAGGTGAACGGCTCTTTCCAGGGCACCCGTAATGATCTCCTCGTAGTGTTGCCTGATCACGCCCATGTTTTCATCGCAGATCTGAATGGGGGGCAGGGTGAAATTCAGTTCGGGATATACGATGCCTCCGCCAATAAATAGTCCGCGGGGTGTTTTCACGGGATACGGTGCAAAACCGAATACCAGGTCATCTGCGTTGTCAATGGTCAGTCTTTTATATTTCATGATGATAATGTATCAAGAGAATCAAAACAAAAGCAAGATAAAGATAATTCATAATAAGACATCACATTACATCACGGTTAATGTGATTTCGTCACAACACCTTACTCCTGCTCATTTGCATGTATTTATGCATCTCCTGACAAAACGTCCTGCGGGGATGAAATATGCCGGCAGGGTCTGACGTTTTAAAATTCATTTTAACTAACTTTGCAGAATTTCGTAGAAACAGTTATATATTATTAATCACAGGTATCTATGTCAAAAAGAGGGATTTTTATCATGGCTGTATCCGGTGTTGTATTTCACAGGTGCTTTGTTTATTGTTGGTATGATATTCACCACGCAGGGTTTTACCGATAAAGCATCCGGTGATGCGGTTCCGGAAAGAATGCCCTCACTTACCAAATCCTTTAACATGCCTGAAGAACTTACTTTTGCCGGTGAAACGGTCCCCATTCAGAATTTTGATACCCGGGAGAGCCTTGACCGTGAATTACTGGTAAACGGATACTGGCATTCCCGTACCATGATGGTGTTAAAAAAAACAAAGCGGTATTTCAGGGTGATCGAACCCATTTTGAAACAATATGATGTACCGGATGATTTTAAATATCTGGCTATGGCCGAAAGCGGATTTGAGAACGTCACGTCTCCTGCAAAAGCCGTTGGTGTATGGCAATTGCTCGAAACTACTGCAAAGGAATACGGACTTGAAGTGAATGATGACGTGGATGAACGTTATAACCTGGAGAAATCTACAGCGGTTGCCTGCAAATACCTGCTTGAATCCTATGCCACATATGGCAACTGGACCATGGCCGCCGCCACTTACAATGCCGGCAGAAAAGGGCTTGACAGTCAGATTACACGACAAAATACAAACAATTATTACGATCTCCTGCTGAATGAAGAGACTGCCCGGTATATGTTTCGGCTGATAGCCCACAAACTCATCACGGAAAATCCGGATCAATATGGTTTTCATCTTGAGGAGCAGGATTATTACCCCCTGATCCCTGTCCATGAGGTAAAAGTGGACTCGGCCATCTCCAATATTGCGGTTTTTGCCAGCAATCAGTCAACCAACTATAAAATCATCAAGCAGTTCAATCCCTGGATGCGTCAGAATTATCTGCCCGACCGGCCTCATAAGGAGTATACCATCATTATACCGGATGAGGGTGAACGATTGCTGAAACAGCCATAAAACCTGAATGATCCGGAGTACAACTTGACCATAATTAAAAGCAATAAAGCCCTCGAAACAGGTGAAATACATGTACTCGGTGCAAAAGTACATAACCTGAAAAACATCGATGTAACAATCCCCCGCAACCGGCTGACCGTAATTACCGGCCTCAGTGGCAGTGGAAAATCTTCACTCGCATTTGATACCATTTACGCGGAGGGACAGCGCAGGTATATGGAAACCCTGTCAGCTTATGCCCGGCAGTTCCTGGGAAATATGGAACGACCTGACGTGGATAAGATCACCGGCCTCAGTCCGGTTATTGCCATTGAACAAAAAACCACAAGCAAAAATCCAAGATCAACGGTGGGAACCATCACCGAAATCTATGATTTTCTCCGATTGCTTTATGCAAGGGCAGCACAGGCCTATTCTTATAACACCGGTGAACTCATGGTGAAATACACCGATGATCAGATTATTAACCTGATCATTGAAAAATATGAGAACCAGAAAATATTCATTCTTGCCCCGCTTATCAAAGGCCGGAAAGGACATTACAAGGAAGTTTTTGAACAAATCAGACGAAAAGGGTTTCTGAATGTAAGGGTAGACGGGGAGATGCTTGAAGTAAGGCATGGCATGAAACTCGACCGGTACAAGGCCCATTTTATTGAAATTGTGATTGATAAAATGCTTGTTGTACCGGAAGACAGGAGCCGTCTGCGGAGTTCACTTATCCTGGCCATGCAACATGGAAAAGGAATTATCATGGTAATGGATGCTGAGAAGAAGGAACCCCGCTATTTCAGCCGCCAGCTGATGTGTCCTACCACCGGTATCTCCTATAATGAACCTGCCCCGCATACGTTTTCTTTCAATTCGCCACAGGGAGCGTGTTCACATTGCAATGGACTGGGTACGGTGAACCAGATCGATATCAACAAAATAATTCCCAATCCAGAGCTGAGCATCAAAAAAGGAGCCATCCAGCCCTTGGGACCTTACCGGAATGCTCTTATATTCTGGCAACTCGAAGCCATCGCCACCAAATATAAATTTACCCTGAATACTCCGGTCAGGGATATTCCCGAAGAGGGGATGAATGTGATCCTGTATGGTGCAGAAGAAACTTTCAAACTCGAAAATACCCCGATGGGATTTTCCACAAACTACTTCCTGAGTTTCGAAGGTGTGATCAACTTATGTGGCCAATCATGGCATCGGTGGCAGCTCAAATGAAGATGAAAAATGGACCGATCAATACATCCAAAAGGTCACCTGTCCGGAATGCAACGGCACACGCCTGAAAAAGGAATCTCTGTTTTTTCTGATCCATGACCGCAATATTGCCCAGCTTGCGGCAATGGATATTGTCTGAATTACATGGATGGCTGTCGGACCTGGATAAACACCTCAATCAGAAACAACTGGCCATTGCCGGAGAGATCATCAAGGAACTGAAGAGCCGCCTGGGTTTCCTTCTGGATGTCGGGCTGGATTATTTATCACTGAACCGGAGTGCAGGAAGCTTATCGGGCGGTGAAAGCCAGCGGATCAGGCTGGCCACACAAATCGGCTCCCAGCTGGTGAATGTATTATACATTCTGGATGAACCCAGTATCGGATTGCATCAGCGCGATAATCACCGGCTCATCGAATCGTTAAAAGAACTGCGCGATTCAGGCAATTCAGTAATTGTGGTGGAACACGACAAGCAAATGATAATGAGCGCTGATTATATCGTGGATCTTGGACCCTATGCCGGCCGGTACGGAGGTCAGGTTTGTGCCACCGGTAAACCTGACGATATCATGCAAGGCTGTTCACTTACCGCTCAATACCTGAACCGCCAGAAATCCATACCCATTCCTGCAACACGCCGCAAGGGCAACGGCAAAAACCTTATTTTGCTAGGCGCCTCCGGCAACAACCTGAAAGAAGTGGACATCAAATTGCCTCTGGGGAAATTCATTTGCATAACCGGAGTTTCTGGGAGCGGCAAATCATCAGCGATTTATGATACCCTATTCCCCATCCTGAGCCGGCATTTTTACAGGTCATCTCTCGAGCCCTTGCCTTATAAGGCAATTGAGGGTCTGGAATTTATTGACAAGGTAATTGAAGTGGACCAGTCGCCGCTTGGACGAACACCCCGTTCAAATCCTGCCACCTATACCGGCGTATTCTCTGATATCAGAAAATTGTTTGAGCAAACCCGTGAGTCGAAGATCCGGGGATATAAGGCCGGACGGTTTTCTTTCAATGTCCGCGGCGGACGCTGTGAAACATGCCAGGGAGCGGGACTGCAAACCATTGAAATGAATTTCCTGCCCGATGTATATGTCCACTGCAACGCATGCAACGGCAAGAGATACAATCGCGAAACACTTGAGGTCAGATATAAAGGAAAAAATATCAGTGATATACTGGATATGACCATCAGCCAGGCGGTTGAATTCTTCTCGGGCATGCCACCCATCCGCCATAAGCTCATCACCATTGACCAGGTCGGACTGGGCTATATCACTTTGGGACAACCCTCCACAACCCTGTCGGGCGGGGAATCGCAACGGATCAAACTGGCTGCTGAACTTTCAAAGAAAGACACCGGAAAAACCCTGTATATTCTGGATGAACCCACAACCGGGCTCCATTTTGAAGATGTCAGGGTATTGCTCGAGGTTCTGAATATGCTGGTTGATAAGGGGAATACCATTGTTGTCATAGAGCATAACCTGGATGTGATCAAGGTTGCTGATCACATTATTGATATGGGTCCCGAAGGTGGAGGGAAAGGTGGAAAAGTCATCTGCACGGGCACACCCGAAGAAGTTGCCGGGAATGATACAAGCTATACGGGGGAGTTTTTAAAATCGGAATTGAATTAGTGATTTGTGATTGGTAATTGGTGATTAGCGGGCAAGGGTTTAGGGCATTGGGTGTGTTTTGACAAAACATGCCCGAACTTCTGCCCAAATCACACCAATCACCAATCACCTATTATCAGTCACGAGTCACGATTAATTAAACATACCCCGGTAAAAATAACAGCGATTTCGTAATTTTACTTCCTTTTGTAGAACCAACAGGAATGGTTAACGTATAGGTATTAGATTATCAATGTTTTCAGTTTTATGACCAACAGTGAAGAAAAGATTCTGGATGCTTTCAAGAAACGGGACTGGCAGGAAATCCAATCAGCTGACAGTTGGCGGATTTTCAAAATAATGTCTGAGTTTGTGGAAGGGTTTGAGAAGCTGGCACGTATTGGGCCTTGTGTATCCATATTCGGGTCCGCGCGGACAGAGCCCGGAACTAAATTCTATAAGCTGGCCGAAGAAATAGCCTTCAAACTCACCCAATACGGATATGGAATCATTACCGGTGGCGGACCCGGCATAATGGAAGCCGCCAACCTGGGTGCTAAAAGGGGAAAGGGGCGTTCAGTAGGCATTAACATTGATCTGCCCTTTGAACAGGAACCCAATCTATTCATTGATTCGGATAAACTCATCACGTTTGATCATTTTTTTGTCCGTAAGGTCATGTTTATCAAATTTGCCCAGGGATTTGTTGTGCTTCCCGGGGGCTTTGGCACTTTTGATGAACTTTTTGAGGCACTTACCCTCATACAGACTGAAAAAATCGGTCGTTTCCCCATTGTCCTGGTGGGCAGGGAATACTGGGAAGGACTCGTCAGGTGGGTAAAAGATGTAATGCTCGATGAACAGAAAAATATCAGTACAGATGATATGGAACTTTTTACGGTGGTTGATACAGCAGATGAGGCAGTAAAACATATAAATGAATTTTACAGCCGATATCTGCTCAGCCCGAACTTCTGATAGTACTTGTTAATAAATTAGTTGATTTTGTTTTTAAGAATCATTATTTTTAATTACCGTTAATACCCGATCTCATGATCAGATTGATAGTTTCTTTACTGAATTTGCTGATAATCCTGATATTACAGGTTTTCCCAGGCAATGTGTCGGTAAAGATGGACGTACCTGCCCAGGTCAACGCAGGTTCAGAATTTGAGGTCCGGATCACGCTTAATCAAAGGCAAGTCTTGAAGGATTCTCACGTTTCCAGCAAAACATCCCGGCAGGTCTCACTGCCACTTCCGGTATGTCATCAAATGCCGATTTTACCTTTTCAGATAACCGGGTAAGGCTTATCTGGCTCCGTGTCCCCAAAACCGATGAATTCGCAGTGAGTTACAAGGTCCAGGTGGATGAAAAACTAAAAGGCACTTTTAAACTTTCCGGCAAATTTTCCTATATTGAAAACAATGAACGAAAATCGGTGGATATTGATCCGGTTGCCATCAACATTATACCGTCGCCTAACCTTGATCCTTCCCTGATTGTGGATATTAAGGATTATGAAAAATTGTCTGTTCCCTATGGCAGGTCTGTTTCAGAAGAAGCTGCCAACATTGCCTGCATCAGACAGAAACCCTATACCGGGAACCGCTGGTGAATATATCGTCAACATCCTTGTCTACAAGGAAAACACCCAGAATTTTGCAAAAATTGAAGAAAACGTTCCCGAAGGTTACACAGCTGTTGCGCTTGATGCCAAGGATGCCATATTTACTTTTAAATCACAAAAGGTAAAATTTCTGTGGATGAACCTTCCTGTCGACCCCTATTTTACTGTATCCTACAGGCTCATCCCGAGAAACAAGGCCAATTTGCCGCCCCCTTCCATCAACGGGGCTTTTTCTTACCTGATAGAAGAAAAAACGATCAGTGTACCGGTATCCGAGCGGGATATTCAGTTGGCCTCCTTAAGCGAAAGTGATATAAATCAAATTGTTACACTGGCCTTATCTGAGCCGGTCCCTGGAATCACCGGTCCGCCTGACCTGGAGACAAATGCAGATCAGGATGCACAGGCAAATGTAGCTTTAAACGATAAAAAAACGGTTAAGCCGGCAAAGTCCATCGGCCAAAAGCGTGAAAAACAGGCAGAAACTGAAGTGTCTCTGTTGCTTGAGCCGGAGCAGGGTGTTTATTATCGCATTCAGCTGGCTGCAGGACACAAACCGGTAAATATTGAAAGGTATTTCCGCAGGCTGAAGCTCGAAAAAGAAATCCGGAAGGAAGTAGCATAACGGCTGGCAGAAGTATTCGGTCGGTTCATTCGACGTTTATAAAGAGGCCAGAGATTACCGCATCCATATCTGGAATACCACACCGGTGAAAGATGCCTTTGTTACAGCTTATAATAGTGGTCAACGCATTACAGTTCAGGAGGCACTCATGGTAACCGAACAAAAATGGTACCAATGAAAGAAAGCAAGGCTTCCTTTGTTCAGCTATGCAGGATATTCCTGTTCCTGTTGCTTTTGCAGACTTTTCAGACAGTTGTGATAGCCCAGGAAGATGAACTTGAGCGTTTGCTGAATGAAGAAGTCGAGAACATTAATCCGGTATATAAACCGGTAGTTGGTTTTGGTGTGGGTGTTCTGAATTATTTCGGGGATATCCGGAATAACTATTATTCACCCCCCATCGGCACTTTGGGATATAAGGTTAATCTGTCAACATACATCGACAACAAACGAATACTTCGGGCCGATTTCTTTTTCATGGGCGGAAAACTCAATGGAAATGAGCGATCCAATACCAATCCCCTCCACAATTTCAACTTCCAGACCTCAATCTATAATTTTGGCATCGATATCAATTATGACTTTGACCACTTCTATAAAAAGAAGGATCGTCGGATTCATCCTTTTGTGTCCCTCGGAATCTCAACCATGCTGTTCAATTCCAGAACCGACAGTACCGGACGGTATTTTGATACCGATCTGGGACAATACGTGGAGGACGTAAAATACAACTACTGGACTGACGGTACAATACGGAATATTCCCCAGAGTTATGGGGATAACAGTCTGAGTCATGTTATGAACCGTGACTTCTCGTATGAAACACCTTTGCGTCAATACGACTGGGGACTGGGGCAGTACCCCGAGTATGCCTTCGTCATCCCCTTCGATTTTGGACTTGACATGCAGATCTCAGACCGCCTGATGCTCAGGCTGGGCAATTCCTTCTGCTATACTTTTTCCGATGTGATCGACCATGTCAGTTCTAAAAATACAGCGGGCCGTATCGGCAAAAAGGGATTTGATATGTTCAATTATACCTATCTTTCTTTCCACCTTGATCTATTCTCCTCAGCCAAGACTCTGAAAATAGAAAGGCTGTTCAGGGATATGGAGTTTGATCCCATGCTCTTTGGCGATGAAGACAATGACGGATGGATGGATGGATGGGACCAATGTCCCGGAACCCCGCTTGGTGTAACAACTGACTCCACCGGATGTCCGGTTGACACCGACAGGGATGGCGTATATGATTATCTGGACAAGGAACCCTCCACCAGATCAGGAGCCTGGGTAAACGATGATGGTGTGGAAATTACCGAAGAAGATCTGATAGCAAGGCTCGATCAGTCCATGGCTGTTGGCCGGAATGAAATAGATTTCTATATCCGCCGGCCCGAGTCATATGCCGCCCGGAGGACCGGTAATATCCAATCCCGGAAAAATTCAAGGCACTGGATACAGATAAGGATGACTATATTTCATTTGACGAAATGTTGAAAGAAATTGACCGTTATTTTGATTTTGAATCCCGGCTGACTGCCAATGAACTCTATGAACTGAATTCCTTCTTTTTCTCGCAATAAGGCCTTGTTGCTGTTTTCACCGCTTCATTACCCGGTCAAGTTCACGCCGGGTATCTTTTTTCTTCAGATCTTCCCGCTTGTCATATTCCTTTTTCCCGCGTGCCAGGGCAATTTCGAGCTTGGCATAACGGCTTTCGGCAATAAAGATACGCAGGGCAACAAGGGTAAGCCCTTTCTCCTTCACCATCTTTTCCAGCTTTCCCAGTTCGCGGCGTGTGAGCAGCAACTTCCGGTCACGCTTGGGAAAATGATTATAAATGGAGCCAAAATCATATTCCGAAATATGCATGCCTTTGACAAATAGCTCACCCTGGTTGAAATAACAATATGCATCAACCAGACTGGCCTTTCCTGCACGGATGGATTTGATCTCGGTACCGGTCAGTTGTATGCCTGCCACATACTTATCGATTATCTCATAATCGTGCCAGGCTTTTTTATTTTTTATGTTGATTTCAGTCATTTTCCGGTTTCAGCCTGGCTGCAAAATAAGTTTATTTTATCCGATTTTCCATATATTAGCCCTGGTGAATTTACTCATGCCTTCTGCTTATAACCTGATAGCCGTTATCGGCCCCACCGCCAGCGGAAAAACTACTTTTGCGGCACACCTGGCGAGTCGGATTGGCGGTGAGGTAATCAGTGCTGATTCAAGGCAGGTATACCGGCACATGAACCTCGGTACAGGAAAGGACTATGCTGATTATGCTGGTAAATGGCGTGCAGGTGCCGGTTCATCTTCTGGACATAGAGAACCTGGATACAGATACAGCGTGTACGAATATCAGCGTGATTTTTTCCAGTGTTTTCAGCGACATGCAGAACCGCGGTAAAATACCGGTTCTGTGTGGTGGTTCAGGTATGTACATTGATGCTGTCATCACGCGGATATAAGCTGACCGAAGTGCCGCGGAATGAGAACCTGCGAAATAAACTCAGGGATAAAAGCCTTCCCGAGTTGCAGATCCTGTTGTCATCCATGAAAACTCTGCACAACACCACCGATGTGGACACCATCGAACGTGCAATCCGTGCAATAGAAATTGAGACATATTACCAGGAACATTCCCCTGATCCGGATCTACCTCCTGTTTACCCCTTTCTTATCGGAATAATGTTATGAAAGAGAAACAGAAAGGGCCAGAATAACAGAACGGTTGCTGCAACCGTATGAACCTGGGAATGGTTGATGAGGTGAAACGACTGATTGGAACCGGCATATCACCACTGAATCCATGCTTTATTACGGCCTCGAATACCGGTACATAACATGGTATCTCACCGGCAAACTGGATTATCAGACCATGTATCAAGCAGCTGAATACCGCCATTCATCAGTTTGCCAAACGACAACGGACCTGGTTCAGGAAATGGAACGGGAGGGTGTTCCGATCCATTGGATCAAAGGAGAAATATCCCTTGAAAAAAAACTTGAAATTGCCCTCCGATTATGGTCGGGTGACCAATAAAGCAGGCACCTACTACATGAGTGCCCATTTGTGGGAAACGCAAAGGTAAATCAGGTAAAAGAAATAGATGAGGTTGATAACGGATACCAGAATATTATAATCCACCCGGCTTTTTCGGATCTTCCGCCTGATCATGATACCGATATTGGGAACAATGAGTGGAAGTGAGAAAAAACAGGAAATGGATATTAAATAAGGTATCATAGGGTTGTTCCGAATCGGAAATTTCTTTTTTTCCAAACAGCAGGAGGTAGGTAAAGGCCAGAAAGGAGGCAAGATAAAGCAGATAGCTTATTTTGAGTAATATGGTCGATTTCAGACGCCGCCGGTGATACTTGAATGGCTGAAGAATAAGGATGGTCACAACGAAAAGAACGACATACCCGATGAGGAAAAATGTCTGAAAAACACCATGAAAGAAATTACCCATATGGAATCATACGTGAAGATGCACCAAATTACAAAAAGCTGATGATATTTTACATGGCTTGATATGAACAATTCAGTCAAATCCTAAATAAGCTGAAGCAGGGCAACATTTTCAACATGGTGGGTAAACGGGAACATGTCCACGGGCTGACACTGTATCACCCTGTACTGTTCTGACAGAAGCTGTATATCCCGTGCCTGGGTGGCCGGATTACAGCTGACATAGACAATTCTCGCGGGTCTGGCTGACAGTATAGCCCTGACCACATCTTCATGCATCCCTGTCCGGGGTGGATCGGTGATAATCACATCGGGAAGACCATGCTGGATGAAGAATGATTCATTCAGCATGTCCCGGATATCGCCGGTAAAAAAAGACGCATTGGTGATACCGTTCAGTCCGGGCATTCCGCCTGGCATCCTGAATTGCCTCGTCCACATATTCAATACCCACCACTTTTCTGCACCTCGCTGCCAGAAACAAGGCAATGGTACCGGTACCTGTATAAAGGTCATACACAATTTCATTGCCGGTAAGTTCCGCAAATTCACGGGTTACACAATACAAACGGTAGGCCTGAGTGGTGTTGGTCTGAAAAAATGATTTGGGTGATATCCTGAATTGCAGGTTTTCCATATATTCCATCAGATGATCATCACCGCTGAAATGTATCACTTCCAGACCGTTCAGCGTATCATTGGCTTTTGGATTGATGACATACATCAGTGAGGTGATCACCGGAAACTGACTGGCCAGGGCTATTGAGCAGATTTTCAATGTCATCCCGGTCATCCCTGAAGAAGGAAACGATCACCATGACATTCGCCGGATAAGGTATTCCTGTACGATCAGGTTCCGGAGCAAACCTTCTTTCCGGACAATATCAAAAAAATCCAGATCGTGTTCCAGGGCATACTGCCGCACAAAATTCCTGATCTGGTTGGAAGGTTCAGGTTGAAGATGGCATTTCTCAATGTCCAGCACCTTGTCGAATTTACCGGGAATGTGAAATCCCAAGGGCCCGCCGTTCCAGCAGGGGATCACCCGATTGTATCTCCTGTGTTCGTAAGCCAGCGGCTGTTTGAAAAGGTATATTCAAGCTTGTTGCGGTATCCGGTTTGTTTTTCCGACACCCATGATCGGACTGATCAGGCTCCCTTCCACCTTGCCGATCCGTTCCATACTGTCGGCCACCCACTTTTGCTTGCTTTTAAGCTGGTCCGCATAGGGCAGATGCTGCCATTTGCATCCTCCGCACAGCCCAAAATGATCGCAAAACGGCTCTGTCCGGTTGGGTGAATAAGCATGATATTTTACCGGAAAACCTTCCATGTAACGCTTTCGCTTCCGAATAACCTGAACATCCACCATATCACCCGGCACACAGCCGGAAACAAAAACGACCATCCCCTCAATCCTGGCAATCGCTTTTCCTTCGGCTGCTATATCGGTTATCAGGAGATTCTCCAGCAGGGGTCTTTTATTTGAGCGACCCATTGGCTATAATCCTCCTGCCAGATTAATATCCCGGGTTTCCAAAACCTTTTTGTCATAACCGGAGGCTGTAACATGTATCAGTGCCCTTGTCAGTATATCCGTATCCGTTATAATCCCCGGGATGCTTTTCAATAAGGGAAACAACGGTCTTATGATCACATATACGGCATTATATAACCTGGTTTTGGACCGGATACCCCTCATCGGCCTAATCAGACCAGGCCTGAACATATAGGCAGCCTTAAAGCCCATATTCAACAGTGCGTTTTCTGTCCTGCCCTTCACCCTGGCCCACATCACCCTGCCTTTTTCACTGCTGTCAGTCCCGGCACCGGAGATATAGCAGAAAGTCATATCCGGATTCAGCTCTGCCAGGTTTCGGGCAAAATGAATGGTAAGGTCAAAGGTAATCTCACTGTACACTTTCTCAGAAAGTCCGGCTGAAGTAATCCCCAGACAAAAGAAACATGCATTGTAACCTGCCAGTTGAGATCTAATTGCGGCCAGATCGGAAAAATTCCGGTGGATAATCTCCTTGAGTTTCGGATGCCGTATTCCGACGGATTCGCGGTTGATGACCAACACGGACTCTACCTGTGAATTATCGAGGCATTCAAGCAACACCCCTTTACCAACCATCCCGGTTGATCCTGTAATTATGGCATTGATTTTCATAAAAAATAATACGAAGAAATGGGGTTCAAATCAACAAATCAATAAATATTCAAAACGTCCCATATAAGGCATGACCCTCTGTATTGCAGTAAATGGAAGAAAAAAAGTAGAACCCCGGACGATTGGTCATCAGCTTTCGCTGCAGGTTGAGAACCGGATGCCCGGCCTGTACTTTTAAATATTCATGTATCTTTTCATCAGCCCGAATAGCACGTATACGCTGTTCCCCGCTTCTCACCTCGATCTGAAATGCCCTGCGCAGGATATCGAATAGAGGACTGGTCCTCAAACCTGCGGTTGCAAAAACGGGGCAGGTTGATGTTGGGCAGGTAATTCAGATCATAAAATACAGGAATATCATTCACAAGCCTGAGCCGCTCCAGATAAATGCAACCGGATTGCCGGAATTCCTCACTCAGTTGGAACATGAAATTATCGGGCCATTGCGTAATAACCGGTTTGGACAATATCCTTGTGCGCAGGTTATGTTTTCCCAAAGCCGATGTGGTTCCTGAAATGGATAATATCCCTATCCCGATAGGCGGGACCATTGACAATACTTCCCTTTCCCTTGTGCTTTCGTATCATTCCCTCATTCAGCATATTATCCAGGGCATGCCGCACGGTAGGACGGGTTATCCATACTGGGCACAAAGGTTGTTCTCTGAAGGCAGAAGGTCGCCGGATTTATAAACACCTTCCACGATCTGCTTTCTCAACACTTCATACAATTGCCGGTATCGTGGTATTGAACTGCTCATTTGTAAAAAATGTAAAAAAAACTTGTAATTACATGTTTATTTTATATATTTGTGAAATATTATTTATATCATGGTATTTCAAAGGTAAAGATATAAAATAATTTTGACTTATGTTTACAAGTTTTATTAAAAAAATTCCTGAAGAGAGTTGTTTTACTGGCTTCTTCATTGAACTTGTAAATTATTTCATGTAACCTATACCTAATTCATGCATTATGGCTGTACCCGTTATTATGCCCAGGCAGGGTCAATCAGTTGAGACCTGTATCATTACCCAATGGATTAAAAAGAAGGGTGACCTGTTAAAACCGGAGACATCCTGTTCTCCTATGAGACCGACAAAGCTTCATTTGATGCTGAGGCCCAGGCTGATGGTATATTACTTGATATTTTCGCCATGGACGGTGATGAGGTACCTGTGCTCACCAACGTAGCCGTTATCGGCAATGCAGGTGAAGAAACCTCAGGTTTTCGACCTGGTTCAGCAAAGAACGGAGACTGAAACCCAATCAAAGCCTGGTTCTGAACCAAGCCGATAACAGCAGAAACGATATCTGCCGGAGTTGATCAAAGCTCAGGAATCCGTATGCGTATTTCTCCCAGGGCAAAGGCCATGGCAGCAAAACTTGGTATTGACCCGGCCTATGTATAAGGGGTTCCGGACCCAATGGACGAATCATCGCAATCCGATATTGAATCAGCGCAGAAGTCAAATAGTACTCCAGCCAGCTCCCGCCACAGCCTGCAATGGTATCCGCACCGGTTACCTTTGCAGTGCCTGCCGGAATCGCATTCGAAGAGAAAAAACTGTCAAACGTGCGCAAGCTCATTGCCAAAGCCATGCATGAGTCCATCAGCACTTCAGCCCAGCTCACACATCATCTGTCAGCCGATGTGCGAAAGCTTCTCGATGTTGCGCAATCAGGTGAAGGCGGAAATGGAAAAGGGCAGTACGGTGAATATCACCCTGAATGATATGATCTGCTTTGCCGTGATCCGGGCGCTTGAAAAATTTCCGGAAGCCAACAGTCATTTCCTGGGTGACAGCACCACGTGATTTAAAAAGGTCCATCTCGGACTGGCGGTTGATACACCGCGCGGGCTTATGGTACCCGTCTGTTCAGAATGCAGATGATCTTTCCCTGAAAGGACTTTCCATCAGGCTGCGCGAGGTGGCAGACCAGTGCCGGAAAGGCAATGTGAATCCCGAATTGCTGGCCAGTACCGCTGCTTCATTTACGGTTTCTAACCTCGGCAATTACGGTGTGGAGATGTTTACCCCCATTGTCAATCTTCCGCAGGTGGCTATCCTGGGTGTTAATACCATCATACACAGGCCGGCTGATATGGGTAATGGCATCTTTGGCTTTGTTCCCATGATCGGGCTCTCACTCACCTATGATCACCGGGCCATTGATGGTGGACCGGCCACCCTGTTCCTGAAAGAGATTAAAACCCAGATAGAAAACTTCACAGAAGGAATTTAAATGGTTGTAGATTGTAAGTTGTAGGTTGTAGCTTAAGAATAAATGGAACCTTCAACTTACAACGTAAAACTTACAACATACAACTTACAACATACAACTTACAACAAATACAATACTATGCCAAAAAGTCAATTTCTCGATCCAAAGGATATCCGCAAACCGGGCAAGATAACCTTCGGCACCATACCGGTAAACCAGTACAACAAGAACCATCGCCGATGAAAAAAAGAATTTCACCATCGGATGATTTTATCCGGATTTATCGTGATATGGTAATCATCCGGGAATTCGAAAACATGATCAACGAGATCAAGATCAAGAATGAATACCGGGGCATAGCCTATAACCATCCGGGTCCTGCGCACCTTTCAATGGGGCAGGAAGCCGCAGCTGTAGGCATGGCCTATACCCTTACCGTGGATGACCTGATCTTTGGCTCTCACCGTAGCCACGGAGAAATCCTGGCCAAAGGATTGTCGGCCATACATCAGCTGTCGGAACCTGCCCTGCTGGAGGTCATGAAATCCTATTTCGGGGGCAAAGTGCTTGCCGTTGTGGAAAAGGAATACAAAGGCGGTGTAAAAGATCTTGCCATGCGATTTCTCCTGTATGGTACCCTGGCAGAGATTTTTGCCCGGGAAAACGGTTTCAACAAAGGGTTGGGCGGATCAATGCATGCCTTTTTCACTCCTTTCGGCGTATATCCGAACAACGCCATAGTCGGGGGATCTGGGGACATCTCTGTGGGTGCTGCCTTGTACAAAAAGGTCAATAACAAGCCAGGCATCGTGGTTTGCAACATCGGCGATGCTTCAATGGCCTGCGGACCGGTGTGGGAGGGCATCTCCTTTGCCTCCATGGATCAGTACACGCAGCTTTGGGAAGAAGCATACCGGGGAGGGCTGCCAATCCTTTTCAACTGCATGAACAATCAGTATGGCATGGGTGGCCAGACCTGCGGGGAAACCATGGGATATGGTATCGTGGCCCGCATGGGGGCCGGTGTAAATGCCGACATGATGCATGCTGAAAGGGTGGATGGGTACAATCCCCTTGGCAGTTATCGAAGCTTTCAAACGCAAGAAGAAGATCCTGCTTGACAAAAAGGGCCCTGTTTTACTGGATACCCTCACTTACCGCTTCAGCGGCCATTCACCCTCAGATGCCTCCTCCTACCGCAGCAAGGAAGAGGTGGAAGCCTGGCAGCAGGTGGATTCCATCACGCAATACGGCCTTTCCCTGAATGGTGCAGGCATTAGTCCAGGCAGCAGAACTGGATAAAATCAGGCACAACATCATCGAGGACATCACCGGTATACTGAAACTGTCCATTGATGATACAATCTCTCCCCGGCTGAACCTGGTATCTCATCCGGATGCAATTGGGGATATGATGTTCTCAAACGGATCGGTGGATGCAATGGACAACCGGAAACCCGAATCCCTGATCCCACTTGAGGAGAATCCCAGGGTGAAAAGCCTGAAAAGCAAAGAAAGGTTCTATCTTGACAAAGATGGAAAACCCGTTTCCAAAGCCAAATTATATCAGTTACGGGATGGTATTTTTGAAGCCATCATCGACCGGTTCTATAAAGATCCGACACTGGTGGCCTATGGCGAGGAGAACCGGGACTGGGGAGGTGCATTTGCCGTATACCGCGGGCTTACTGAAGCCATGCCTTATCATCGCCTTTTCAACTCTCCCATTGCCGAGGGTGCCATCGTCGGCACTGCCATTGGTTATGGAATGGCCGGCGGCAGGGTGATTGCTGAGATCATGTATTGCGACTTCATTGGCCGCTGCGGGGATGAACTGTTTAACCAGCTTCCCAAATGGCAGGCCATGAGCGGAAATCTGATCAAAATGCCTGTGGTGATCCGGGTGTCAGTGGGTTCCAAATATGGCGCACAGCATTCACAGGACTGGTCGTCGCTTATTGCTCATGTTCCCGGTATTAAAGTCGTTTTCCCGACCACACCCTATGATGCCAAAGGCTTGATGAACAGTGCACTTCAGGGAACCGATCCGGTGGTGTACTTTGAAAGCCAGCGCATTTATGACGTGGGTGAGCAATTCCATGCAGGCGGAGTTCCTGAAGGATATTATGAAATTCCCATCGGTGAACCCGATATTAAACGGACCGGATCGGATATGACGATCCTTACAATAGGATCTACCCTTTATGTTGCTCTGAAAGCGGCTGAAAAGCTGCAGACTGAATATGGTCTTTCCGCTGAAGTAATTGATGCCCGCAGTCTGGTCCCCTTTAATTATGATCTCGTTCTGGAATCGGTCAGAAAGACTGGTCGCATCCTGCTGGCCAGCGATGCCTGTGCCCGTGGATCATATTTGCGCGAGGTTGCCTCGAATATTGCCGAGCTGGCCTTCGATGACCTGGATGCACCTCCTGTTGTAGTGGGATCACGCAACTGGATCACCCCGGCCTATGAAATGGAAGAGTACTTCTTTCCACAGCCAGCCTGGATCCTGGATGCCATACATGAGCGAATCGTGCCGCTGAAGGGACATCAGGCTGAAACCGACTGGTCAGTGGCTACACAACTGAAGCGAAACAGGATGGGGGTGTAGGAAGAAAGTGACGAGTGACGAGTAAAGATAAAAAACATATGTCAATTTTCTTACAACATATCCTGATAGGGAGGCATCTGCGTAAAATGTATCACCGCCGGACCCATACCCGAGGTAAACGGGCATATACATACCCCTTATTCTTTCAGTGCATTTGAGAATATCCGCTCAGATATTTGAGATGGCTCTGCATGAAAGGATTATGGCGGTTGGCATTAATGATTTCTTTGTGACGGACGGATATGAACCTTTTTGTCTCGAAGCCTTGAAAAACAACGTATTTCCGTTGTTCAACATTGAATTCATCAGTCTGCTTAGAAGTGAACAGCAGGCAGGAATCCGGATAAACGATCCCAATAATCCGGGCCGTTGCTATTTCAGCGGAAAGGGACTGGATTATCCTTTCTCACTGGACAGGCGCCTCACAGAGAAACTCGACGGCGTGGTGGTTGAAAGTCAGGTACAGGTAAAAGAAATGATCCTGAAATGCAATAATTGGTTTAAAAGCCAGCATGCTGATATTCAGCTGGATTATAACACAATCCGGCATAGGTTTGCCAAAGAACTGGTAAGGGAGAGGCATATTGCCAAAGCAATCCGTGTTGCGGTATTTGAAAAATGCTCCAGCGGGCCGGCTCAGAAAGCACTATTTACCTTATTTTTGGCGGGAAGGAACCCAAATCAGCCATGACAGATATACCGGGATTGGAGAATGAGATCAGGGGCAATTTACTCAAATCAGGTGGAAAAGCATTTGTGGAAGAAGATGAAAATGCTTTCATGAGTCTGGATGAAGTCATTGAGATCATTACCTCCGCCGGTGGTATACCTTGTTATCCTGTGTTGCTCGATGATAAGAACGGGGATTATACCGAATATGAGCATGATCCGAAAGTTCTCTGTCATAAGCTCGCTGACCGGAATATCGCCTGCGTGGAACTGATTCCGGGAAGGAATGAAGCCGGCCATCTGCAACGCTTTGTGAAGTTTTTCCATGATGCGGGTTTTATAATACTGATGGGCACAGAACACAATGCTCCGGAAATGATCCCCCTCACCTGTGATACACGTGACCGAAAACCACTCCATGATTATTTAAAACGTGTTTCATATGAGGGCACATGTGTCGTGGCGGCTCATCAATATCTGAGGGCCCGTGGCCAGACAGGCTATAGCGGTCGTGATGGATTACCACACCCCGGGGATAAAGATCATTCATCGAACTGGGCAGCGCTGTTATTCATTATACAAATGCACATTTTAAGGCATAATTATGGCAGACAAACATATTACAGATCTGATATCCGTTTCAAGGCATTTTGGTGCAGATAAGGCATATGTTATTGCCGGAGGTGGCAATACTTCATACAAAAATGATAGGGATATTTGGGTAAAGGCCAGCGGTACGACCCTCGGAGATATTACATCTAGAAGGATTCGCCGTGTTGCACCGGTCGATGTTGCAGGAAATGTATACAAAGCAATACAGCCAGGAAACGGATAAACGGGAAGCCGAGGTAAAGGCTGATCTTTACAGGGCCTGCCATCAGGGAATTTCCGTGCGCCCATCGGTAGAGACGTCCCTGCATGAGATCATCAATTACCCGTTTGTGGTTCATACCCACCCTACCCTGGTGAATGCCATTACCTGCTCAAACCGGGCAGAGGAAACAATCAGATCATTGTTTGGCGACAAATTGCTGTTTGTCCCCTGCACAGATCCGGGCTATGTTCTGTTTACCCGGATCAGGGATATGCTTTGGGAATGGAGAAAGCACCATCCTGCAGATCCGCAGATAATATTTCCTGCAAAACCATGGTGTGTTTGTTGCAGCAGAAACCATTGATCAGATTACACGGTTGTATAGGGATATAGAATCGGTTATCCGGAATCACATCAGCCAAATGCCTGATACAAAACCCCTGGCAGTGCCAGCCGAGATCGTGAAGATCCTGCCTGCCCTGCGCATGCTTTTTTCCCGGGAAAAAGTGAAAGTAGCCAGGATCAGGAACAACAAACTGGCTCAGTTCTTCCATAATGACGCTGCAAGGCTTTTCAAAGATATCACTACCTTTCACTCCTGACCAGATTGTATATTGTAAGGCCAGGGCAATTTACCTCGAACAAAATACACCCGAAGCCATTGTTGAAGAATGCAGGACACAAACTCGATGCCTATGAACAGCAATTTGGTTATCTTCCAAAAATGGTCGGTACTGAAAGGATATGGAATCATGGCCTTTGAGGATAATATTAAGTCGGTTGAAACCATGCTGGATGTTTTCGACGACTGGATGAAGATCAGTTACCTGACGGAGAATTTTGGCGGTCCACATTTCATGTCCGAACGTGATATTGCTTTTATCGACAACTGGGAAGTTGAAAACTACCGGCGACAGGTGGCAAAAGCA
Source organism: uncultured Bacteroidales bacterium (assembly GCA_963705125.1). GTDB lineage: Bacteria > Bacteroidota > Bacteroidia > Bacteroidales > UBA10428 > UBA5072. Next base: position 52,605 of record CAVPIY010000004.1, read on the forward strand.
GTCTGCTGCAGGAGGTAAAGCGGAAAACAAAGTGGTGATTGTTACAGGAGGAGCCCAGGGATTTGGCAGCGGAATTGCAGAGGCATATGATGGAAGAAGGTGCCAATGTTATCATTGCTGATCTGAATGAAGAAAAAGGACAGGAACTGTGTGAACATTAAACCGGAAAGCTGAAAATAAAAACAGAGGCTCTTTTCATCGAAACCAACGTATCCGATCAGGATTCGGTGGAAAACCTCATATCTGAAACAGTGAACAATTTTGGCGGTATTGATGTTTTCATCAGCAATGCCGGTATTTTACGGGCCGGAGGGCTGGAGGAAATGAGTATGGAAACTTTTGAGCTGATGACCAAAGTAAACTACAGTGCTTATTTCCTATGTACCAAATATGCCGCTGAAGTGATGAAGATGCAATCTGCATTCCGGAAAGATTATTTCAGCGATATTATCCAGATCAATTCAAAATCGGGTTTGAAAGGCAGTAACAGGAATTTTGCCTATGCAGGGGGGAAATTTGGCGGCATAGGTCTTACCCAATCCTTTGCCCTGGAGCTAATGCCCTATCGCATCAAGGTTAATTCCATTTGTCCCGGGAATTTTTTCGAAGGTCCGTTCTGGAGTGATCCCGAAACGGGACTTTTTGTGCAGTACCTGCGTGCTGGTAAGGTGCCGGGGGCCAGAACAATTGCCGATGTTAAAGCCAGTTATGAAAAGCAGGTTCCGGCCGGACGCGGATGCCGGGTGAGCGATGTGATGAAGGCCATCTTTTATGTCATGGAGCAGGAATATGAAACGGGTCAGGCAGTCCCGGTAACCGGAGGACAGGAGATGTTAAGATAGATTAGTAGGTATGTAGGATTGTAAGTTGTATGAATAAACTAAAAGGCAGCATGAAAACAAAAGCAGTAAGGATTTATGGAAAAGATGACCTCAGGCTGGATGAGTTTGAATTACCTGCAATCCAGTGAGGATGAAATACTGGCCAGGGTTATTTGCGACAGCATTTGCATGTCATCCTACAAAGCTGCAAAACAGGGAGCGGATCACAAGAGGATTCCCAACGATATACACATAAATCCTACCATCATTGGGCATGAATTCAGCGGTGAGATTGTGGAAGTGGGAAGCAAGTGGCAGGACAAATTCAAACCGGCATGAAGTTCTCCATCCAGCCGGCTATTAATTACCCCGACGGACCGGTAGGTATACTTGGGGCACCCGGTTATTCATACCGCTATATTGGCGGTGATGCCACCTTCATTATTATACCGAACGAAGTGATGGAACTGAACTGTCTGCTGCCTTACACGGGTCAGGGATATTACCCCGGTGCGCTGGCCGAGCCTCTGTCATGTGTGATCGGTGCCATGCATGCAAACTATCATACCTATCCGGGCTCCTATGTACACCAGATGGAGATCGTTAATGGCGGTAATATGGCCTTGCTTGCCAGTGTCGGACCAATGGGACTGGCGGCCATAAACTATGTTTTGAACCGTAAAGACCGCAAACCGGCAATGCTGGTTGTGACCGATATTGACCAGTTACGACTTGACAGGGCGGCCATCCTGTTTCCCCCGGCAATGGCTCTCCAGAAAGGAATCCGGCTTGAATACATAAATACAAGGGACAGTGGAGATCCGATACGAAGCCTGCTTCAGGTTACCGAAGGAAAAGGATACAATGATGTATTCGTATTTGCTCCGGTTGCTTCAGTTATTGAACAGGGAGATGCTATCCTGGCCTTTGATGGTTGCCTGAACTTCTTTGCCGGTCCGGGTGACCCGAATTTCAAATCAGCTATTAACTTTTATAATGTTCATTATAATTATACCCATATTGTTGGCACAAGCGGAGGCAACAACGATGATATGGAAGAAGCGCTATCCATGATGTCGGAGGGTATGGATCCGGCCGGATTGGTAACCCATATTGGTGGTTTGGATGCAGTGATCGAAACCACAAAACATCTTCCTGATATTCCGGGTGGAAAGAAACTGATCTATACCAATATTTCATTGCCATTGACAGCCCTGTCCGATTTTGAGTGTGAAAGGAAAATCAGACCCGCTGTTCAGGCAGCTTGCTGTTTTGATCAGCAAGACCAATGGCCTGTGGAATGTCGAGGCAGAGGAATATCTGATTAAACATGCAAGGCCGATATAAGCCACATACAGCACCGGGAAGCCCCATGCAATGCATGTTCTTGCGGACCTGTCTGCCCGATTTCAGTTTGCATCATTCACTTCGCTTTTTCCCAATGACGCAAGGACCATTTGGGTTGCTCTTTCAATTGCCATATCGAGCTTTCCCGGATCTTTGCCTCCTGCTGTGGCAAAGAAGGGCTGTCCTCCTCCACTGCCATTGAATTCCATAGCTGCATTTTTCACAATCTCTCCGGCATGCAGTTTTTTCTCCCGTACCAACTTATCCGAAATCATGACAGCCATATGCGGTTTATCCGACAGAACAGCACCTATGATGAGGACGAGATCTTCAATTTCATTACGAAGCTGAAAAGCTACTTCACGGATTATACCTGCATTGTCTACCTTTTCATCCATTCTCGTAGCAATCAGTTGGATATCACCTATTTTCTGCACTTTACCCAGTAAACCTGCCTTAAATAAACCGGTTTGTTCCTTGGTATGTTTATCAAGCTGCTTCTGGAGAGAGTTCTTTTCGTCAACCAGTGCGGAAACAGCCTTAAGAATATTCTGTGGTTTGTTCAATATTTCAGCTATCTGCCTCAGGATTTTCTCCTTCTCCTGATACCAGTTTAACGCCTTCTCTCCCGTAATCGCTTCTATTCGCCGGATACCGGCAGCTATAGAACTTTCCGAAATGATCTTGAATAAGCCGATCTGGCTGGTCACCTCTACGTGTGTTCCACCACACAGTTCAACCGAACTGCCAAACTGAATTACACGTACGGTATCCCCGTATTTTTCACCAAAGAGAGCCATGGCGCCCATCTTTTTTGCGTCTTCCATCGGACACAGCTCTCATTTCGTTCATTACAATGCCTTCGGCTAATTTTCCGGTTCACCCGGTTTTCAACCTCAGAGATTTCATCATCCGTCATTTTCTGAAAATGTGAAAAATCAAATCTGAGATAGTCTGCATTCACCAGTGAACCCCTTTGTTCCACATGCTTACCCAGAACTTCACGCAGGGCGAAATGCAACAGGTGAGTCGCAGTATGGTTTCTGGCGGTATCTAGATCTTGAGTCAGGGGAAACTGAAGCTTCAAAAATTTCTGATGTATCAGGTGGCAGCTTGTCTGTTACATGAATAACAAGACCATGCTCCTTAAAGGTATTCATGATTTCAACTTTACCGCCTTTGTAATGCAGAAACCCGATATCGCCTACTTGTCCCCCGCTTTCTGCATAAAATGGGGTTTGATCAAATACAAGATGGTATACCTGCTTGTCACGGATGCTTACCTTCCGGTACCGGCAAAGCCTGACCGTTGCTGTGAGCTGGTCGTAACCTATAAATACCGTCATTTCTGAATCAGGTCGACAGGACAACCCATTCATCCGATTCCATGCTTGCTGCGGATTTCGACCTGTTTCGCTGTGCGGTCATTTCCTTTTCGAATTCCCTGAGATTCACCGTCAGGTTATTCTCTTTCAGGATCAGCTCCGTAAGGTCGAGTGGAAAGCCATAGGTATCATAAAATTCAAAAGCAATCTTCCCACTGAGTTCCGTCTGGTTTTGCTTTGTCATGTGGGTAATGCTGTCTTTCAACCGTTTGTCTCCACTTTCCAGGGTATGCAAAAAGGATTGTTCTTCCTCGAATATTACCCTTTCAATCAGTTGCCGTTGGGCAATCAGTTCCGGGAAGGCATCCCCCAGACTTTTAATCAGTGCCGGCAGCAATGTATAGATAAAAGGTTTGCTCTGGGCAAGAAAGGTATAGTTGTACCGGACAGCCCTGCGTAAAATGCGCCTGATCACATATCCTGCTTTCGTATTGGAAGGAAGCTGTCCATCCGCTATGGCAAAAGCAATTGCACGCAAATGGTCAGCAATGACGCGCATGGCTGTATCTGATTCTTCCGATGCGCCATATTGAAATCCGGTAAGGCAGGAGATCTCCCGGATTACCGGCTGAAAAATATCCGTGTCATAATTGGATGTTTTCTGCTGCAGAACCATACAGAGTCGTTCGAATCCCATGCCGGTATCAACATGTTTCCTGGGTAAAAGGACCAGCTCGCCGGACACCTTCCGGTTATATTGAATAAAAACCAGATTCCATATCTCAATCACCTGCGGATGCCCCTGTATTGACCAATTCCTGGCCGCCTTTCGCCTTTCGTTCTTCATCCGTCCTCAGGTCAACATGCACTTCCGAGCATGGACCACAGGGACCGGTATCACCCATTTCCCAGAAATTATCTTTTTTTGAGCCAGTCAATATATGGCTTTCATCCAGGTATATCTTCCATAGATCAAATGCTTCCTTATCCATTTCCAGATTCTCATCCCTGCTTCCCTCAAAAACAGTGGCATAGAGCCTATCAGCCGGGATCTTCAATTCACCTGCCAGAAATTCCCATGCCCAGGTAATGGCTTCTTTTTTAAAGTAGTCTCCGAATGACCAGTTACCCAGCATCTCAAACATGGTGTGATGGTACCCGTCATGTCCCACTTCCTCGAGATCATTATGCTTCCCCGATACCCTGAGACATTTTTGGGTATTGGCAATACGGGGATAAACAACCGGCGCATTATCCAGGAAAATATCCTTAAACTGATTCATACCGGCATTCGTGAACATCAGGGTAGGATCATCCTTCACGATCATTGGAGCTGACGATATGATTTCATGACCTCTTTCACGGAAAAAATCAAGAAATTTTTGCGTACAAAAACAGAATTCATGTGAGAACTTATATAAAATTGATTAACTTAAAATTTTTGTTTTAACATTTCTTTTCCAAAATGATTTGTAAAATTAGTTTTTTTCACATAGTTTTGTTGACCTCGTACTTAATTAATAATTAATTAGTTGCATTTGCTTGATTTTTAGAAAGAAGAAATATTATTTCAATTCTGTCACATTAACCTTTGAGGAACAAAAATACGACAGGAAGAAAAAGTTCTTTGCGCTTTTTTCTTACCTTATTATTTCTATCCTAGTTATAATTTCTTCCGGATATATTCTTAATCAGGTCTTTGATTCACCGGAATCATTAGTACTGGAGAAAAAGGTGGTTTCACTGAACCATGAAATGCACCGGTTGTTTGAAAAGGGTAGTCATTTCCTTACCTTGCTTCGCCGTGACCACTTTCCTAAAGACAATGCCTACAGAACTATTCTTCAGATCGATACATTGCCCTATAGCCTGAGGGATGCCGGTACAGGTGGCTCTGCTTCTGATGCAGCTTTTTCACTGGGCGGTGATTTGAGTTATAACCTGGATAATCTTATCTCCAAGCTGAACCGGCAATTACGAATTCAGTCCGGTTCTTATGAATTGGTTTATGAAAAAGCACAGGAATATACACGTGAGCTTACCCATATGCCAGCGATTCTGCCTATCGAACAGAAAGACCTGACTATGATCAGTTCAAACTTTGGTATCCGTTCAGATCCTTTTCTCGCTCAGGAGGGAATTCATCATGGTCTCGACTTCGTGGCTGCGATCGGCAAGAATGTCTATGCTACAGGTGACGGGATTGTAACATTTCTGCAGTTTTCTCGTACAGGTTATGGAAACGAGATTGTTATCGATCACGCGTTTGGTTTTGGTTCCCGGTATGCACATCTTGATCAGATTCTGGTCAACGAAGGACAAAAAGTCAAACGCGGACAGCTGATAGGAAAAGTAGGAAAATCCGGAAGATCAACCGGACCCCATTTGCACTATGAAGTTCTGTATGAGAATAAACCGGTGAATCCTGCCTTCTATTTCGATAACAGTTTGACAGGCGAGGAATATCAGCAGATACTGAAACTGGCCTCTAATTAGAAGAACTGACTTATCATTAATTCTCACATCCATGGGCAAGATAAAATACAAGTTTAACCCAGATTCCCTGAAGTATTATAAGGTTGAATCTACTTTCAGGCAGAAGGCGCTGAAGGGTCTGGCATATTTATTTGCCTTTCTGGTCAATGCAAGTATTGGTTACCTGCTCTATTCCGTTGCATTTGACTCCCCAAAAGAAAAAGGACTGAAAAGACAAATCAGCGAGATGAACCTGAATATTGAACTGTTTAATAAGCAACTGGACAACATTGAATACGTGCTGGGTGACATGCAACAGCGGGATGACAATATCTACCGGACCATCTTCGAAGCAGAGCCCCTGAAGTATTCCGTGAGAGAAGCAGGGTTCGGAGGTTCAAACCTTTACAGGAACCTGGAGAAGCTGGAAAATTCAAAGATGGTTGTTCAAACGGCCAGGAGATTGGATATCCTCACACGCAAGGTTGTTGTTCAGTCAAAATCATACGATGAATTAGTAAAAATGGCCATCAACAAGGAAAAAATGCTGGCCTGTATTCCGGTTATTCAACCTATAGCAAACAAGAACCTGGAGCGAACCGCATCAGGTTGGGGCTACCGGATTCATCCCATTTATAAGATCAGGAAATTCCATTATGGGATTGATTTTACAGCTCCCACCGGCACTGAAGTTTATGCAACAGGTGATGGTGTCATAGCATCAATTGACCAAAGTAAACGCGGATATGGCAATTCCATAATAATTAAGCATGGATACGGACTTGAAACTATTTATGGGCATCTGAATGGCTTTCATGTAAAACAGGGTCAGAAAATTAAACGTGGTGAAATCATTGGCTATGTCGGGAACACAGGCCTTTCTACAGCACCGCACCTGCATTATGAAGTAATCCGCAACGGCGAGAAGGTAAATCCGATTAATTATTTCGTTAACGACCTTACAGCTGACGAATATGATCGCATGATAGAATTGTCCATGCGTCCGGGACAATCTTTTGATTAAATAAAATAAAATATCTATATTAGAGAGTTCATTTTAACCTTACCCTATGCCTTATAAAGAAAAGAAGGTTGAAAAACTCTACTACACAATTGGCGAAGTTGCCGCTATGTTCAATGTTAATCCTTCCCTGATTCGCTTTTGGGAAAAGGAATTTGATATAATCAAGCCGAAAAAGAACAAGAAGGGCAATCGTTTTTTTACCATCCAGGACATTGACAATTTTCGACTCATTTACCACCTGGTAAAGGAAAAGGGCCTGACTTTGCAGGGAGCCAGGAAGAAAATCAGGGACAACCGTGAAGATACCAATAACAATTTTGAAGTGATCAAGACCCTGACGGACATTAAAACCCTGCTTCTGGAAATCAAGGAATCACTCTGATCTCCGGTTATTTTTCACACATAGATTATATATTTCCAGCCCAACAGATACATGAAACTTGCTGAGGTTATAGCTGCTTTTGAATCTTTTGCCCCCCCTGGACTGCAGGAAAAATATGACAATTCGGGTCTGGTCACCGGACAATCCGGTATGGAGGTACATGCCGTGCTTCTTTGCATAGATGTAACGGAAGCCGTTCTGGATGAAGCCATTCAGCTTGGGGCCGATCTGATTATCTCCCACCATCCCGTTCTTTTCAATCCGCTGAAAAGAATCACGGGTAGAGGTTATACCGAAAGAATTATCATAAGTGCCATTAAGCACAATATTGCCCTTTACAGTGCCCACACCAATATGGACAATGTCCCGGAAGGGGTTAACTTCAGGATCTGTCAAAAACTCGATCTCCGTCAGGGTGAAATACTCCTGCCCACAGAGCACAGCCTCAAAAAACTCGTAACCTTTGTTCCCTATGAATATGTCGACCAGGTCAGGTCAGCTTTGTTTGCGGCCGGGGCAGGTCATATCGGGAAATACGATCAGTGCAGTTTTAGCACCGAAGGTCTGGGAAGCTTCCGGGCTTCTGCGGAGGCTAATCCCTTTGTGGGTGAAATCGGTAAACTTCATCTGGAAAAGGAAATGCGTATCGAAACCGTATTCCCGGCCATGTTGCTTCAAAAGGTACTGCAGGCCCTGTTTGATACGCATCCGTATGAAGAAGTAGCCTATGATATATATCAGCTCGAAAATTCGGCTGGTCTGGCCGGCGCAGGCATGATCGGGACATTGCCTTCACCGGTGGATGAACAGGCGTTTCTCAGTAAGGTTAAAAATACCTTCAATTGTGGTGTCATCAGGCATAGTGGTTTTCTGAACAGGCCCGTCCGGAAAATAGCCGTATGTGGTGGAAGCGGATCCTTCCTGATCAGCACCGCAATATCTGCCGGGGCGGATGTATTTCTGACCGCCGATATTAAATATCACCAGTTTTTTGAGGCCGATGGCAAGCTTTTACTGGCAGATATTGGTCATTATGAAAGTGAACAATTCACTATTGAAATATTTTATGAGATTCTTACGAAAAAATTACCTAATTTTGCAGTCCATTTTTCAAGCATCAATACCAATTGTGTTAATTATTTATAAGGTATGGCAGAAGTAAAAAAGCAATCAGCTGAAGTAGCAGAACTTACCATTGAGGAGAAACTCAGAGCATTGTACAAATTACAGAAGATCAATTCTGAAATTGACAAGATCAGGACACTGAGAGGTGAATTACCCCTTGAAGTGCAGGATCTGGAAGACGATATTGCGGGACTTGAGACCCGTATTGAAAAATTACAGGAAGAAATAAAGAATTTCGATTCTGCCATTGCCAGTAAGAAAAATGATATTGTTAACTCAAAAAGCCTGATTAAGAAGTACGAAGAACAACAAAACAATGTCAGGAACAACCGTGAATTTGATTCACTTTCAAAAGAGATTGAATACCAGACTCTTGAAATTGAATTGAACGAAAAGCGGATCAAGGAATTCGCCGTTCAGTCCAAGGAAAAGGCAGAAAACATTGAGGATTCCAGAAAGACCCTGGATGAAAGGAAGAACGATCTTCAGATGAAAAAATCGGAACTCGAAGATATAACTTCTGATACCCAGAAAGAAGAAGAAAACCTGCTGAAAAAGCGACAGGAATATGAACTAATTATTGAAGAGCGGTTGCTGACCGCCTACAAAAAGATCAGGAAAAATGCCCGGAACGGACTTGCGGTTGTTTCTGTAGAAAGAGATGCATGCGGCGGTTGCTTCAACCAGATTCCTCCACAGCGTCAACTGGATATCCGTTCGCGAAAAAAGATCATCGTTTGTGAGTATTGCGGCCGTATACTGGTGGATATGGACCTGGTGGCAGAAGAGAAATAAAGTCCTTTTACAAGCTGTTAATCTCCTGGATTAATACCGGGATACTCATTTTGGGCAATAAATCCCATAAGTGATGCGTATTTTATTATCTTTGTTTAAACCTAAGGGTAAGATATGGCAAAACGGCTTCTGGCAACAATCCTTTTCCTGCTCCTGGTTTACTCAGGTTATGCACAACAATGGAAGCTTAAAAGAATTGAAGCCATAATGGGTATTGGCACTACCAATGTTTACAGTGATCTCGGAGGAGCACCCAATGCCACTGAATTATTATTTATAAAGGATATAACTTTCCGCAGCACCAGACCATCCGTTTACGCTGGCCTTCGTTACCGGGTCGACCCAAAAGCACAATAAAAACCGCCTTGATTTACGGTTACAGCAAGACCAGTGATTACGAAGGGTCAAGGAATGAAGACCGTGGATTTACTTCTGTAACACAGCTGGTTGAAATAACAGCCAATTATGAGTATTATTTCCTCCCGGAGAATCGCCGGTTGCGTTCTGCAGCCATGTTCAACAGACGAGGCATGATTAACAACTATTCATCTTTTGGTGCCTATGCATTTGCCGGCCTGGGTGGAACCTTATTCTGGCCGGAGCTTAACAGTTGAAGAACAACAGGCCGGGAGATGAGTACAAAGACAACATGGGTATTACCCTTGCCATTCCGATTGGCCTGGGAATTAAATACATTATCAGCGATAAATGGATGTTGGGTTATGAAATTGGTTACAGGCAGACCATCTCTGATTTTCTGGATGGTTTCAAATCACCCTCTTCCAATCGTCCTGATATCTATTGGATATCTACCTGTGAACCTCAGCTACCGGATCCCTACATCACGCAGGGGACTGCCCATCTTTATGGACAAACAGTGGAGACGGGCCAGGTTCTGATGCCCTTTCTATCTGTTTCGCTTTTGGTTTTTTCTGTTTTTTTAAGAATTATTATGATTAGAAGCGCTAAAATTCTATTACTTTGCGTTTATTTCCTATATACCTGATATTTGATGAATAGACACCTGCTGCATATTCTTATCTGTTTTTCTGCTGATCAGCTGTAATTCAGCTTTTTCGCAGCGTGCTGCCCAGGTCGGTATTTTTGCAGGTACTGCTTATTATATGGGCGATATCAATCCCAACCGGCATTTCTACCGCCCTTCGCTCTCACTGGGTTTTTTGTACCGTTATAACCTGAATACCCGCTATGCAGTGAAAGCCAGTGCAAATTACGGGCAGTTTTCCGGCAGTGACCTTGATTTCCCGGAAATGTTGCATCCGGACAGACCCATGAGTCCTGCATCGTTTCAGACTTCCCTGATTGATGTCGGCTTGCAGGTGGAATTCAATTTTTTACCCTTTGCACCAGGGTATTGCAAATTGGGCATATACACCTTATATCAGCACAGGAATTTCAGGGGCTCTGATACTGAGTTCAGACCGCGCAGCAGAAAACATGCTGAACCTTCCTTTTGGAATCGGGGTGAAGGTGAACCTGACCAAGAGAATGACCGCAGGTGCTGAATGGTCATTCCGGAAATCCTTCAATGATCAGCTGGATGGACTTGAAAATCCATCCGGAGTATATTCGGTGATTCACAATAATGACTGGTATTCTTTCCTGGGTGTTATTATTACCTATAAGTTTTTTAATTTTGCCGTCGATTGTCCGGTATATAAGTAAAGAAATGACTGTCGCCCTGAAAGAAAGAATAAGAATGGATAAACTCCCACGTCACATTGCCATCATTATGGATGGCAACGGACGTTGGGCTCAGAAGCGGGGAAACCAGCGAATTTTCGGACATAGGAATGCCATTGCTGCCGTCAGGGATACCGTTGAAGCAGCAGCTGAACTTGGTATTGGCTATCTTACCTTGTATGCTTTCTCCACAGAGAACTGGAAAAGGCCTAAAATGGAGATCGATGCCCTGATGTCACTGTTGGTATCCACCATACATGCGGAAACCAAGACCTTGAATGAAAACAATATTCGTTTGCTCACAATTGGCAATACAGAAACCCTGCCCCAGGGTGTTCAGGAATCAACTTCAAAAGGCACTGGATGATACTGCGGGCAATAGCGGATTGAAACTCATACTGGCATTAAGTTACGGAGCACGATGGGAAATAGTCCAGGCTGTCAAGCGGCTGATATCCCACGTCCAGACTGGAAAAGTGAATGCACTAGAAATTGATCAGGGCGTTTTTGAGAAATTCCTGGATACCTCAGGCATACCTGATCCTGAACTGTTGATCAGAACAAGCGGTGAATACCGGATCAGCAATTTTCTGCTCTGGCAGATTGCTTACACGGAATTGTATTTCACCCCCACTTTATGGCCCGATTTCAGGAGAGAACATCTGTACGAGGCAATTCTTAAGCTATCAAAGCAGGGAAAGACGATTCGGAAAGACAGCGGACCAGATCAAAAGTAATATCAATGTAAACAGCTAATCTCGGATGAAACATACCTTTCTTGCCCTTTTTCTTTTTTCACTCACCTTGCAGCTGAACGGACAAACTCCCGATACACTGGCATCAACTTACTTCGACTATGAAAGACCGAGGGAATATACCATTGTGGATATTACCGTATCAGGTGTTAAGTTTCTCCAAAGCACTTACCTGGTAAATATTTCAGGCCTTACTGTCGGTGAACAGGTTACCATTCCCGGTGAGAAAATTACCCAGGCAATCGATAAGTTCTGGGATCTGGGATTATTCTCGGATGTGAAAATTGTTGCTTCAAAAATCGAGGGCAAGGACATTACCTTGGATATTCAGCTGACCGAGCGGCCCAGGCTTTCCAGGCTCACGATTCTCGGACTGAAAAAGAATGACACAAAGATGTGCAGGAAAAAATAAAGCTTAAACCTGGTAACCAGATCACCGAAAATGTGTTGAACAATACTGAAACCATCATTAAAAAGCATTTCATGATAAGGGTTTTTTCAACTGCTCCGTCGATATGGTCGTAAAGGCAGATACATCACCGGGTAACCGGGTATTTCTTGAAATGACCGTGAACAAAGGAAGCCGGGTTCGAATTCAGGATATTGAATTTCATTGGGAATGAAGCCTTTACAGATGACCGATTGCGGAGAACCCTGAAGAAAACCAAACAAAAAAGCGTTAATTTCTTCAAACCATCAAAATATATTGATGCCCAGTATCAGGAGGATAAGAAAAACCTCATTGAATTTTACAACAAGAATGGTTATCGTGATGCACGGATTATGGATGCAAAACTCACCCATCTCAACGATAAACGGATCGGACTTGCTGTTACCATGGAGGAAGGTCCACAATATTATGTCAGGAATATTACCTGGGTTGGAAATACCAAATATCCTTCTCCCATTCTCAACCGTATTCTGGGTATGAAGAAGGGTGATATTTATGACCAGACACATATCGAAAAACGCTTGACGACGGATGATGATGCAGTCACCTCTCAATATATGGATGAAGGATATCTGTTTCTTTTCCATTGATCCGGTTGAGGTTAATATCGAAGGAGACTCAATTGATCTTGAGATGAGGATCATGGAAGGCAACCAGGCTACCATCAACCGCGTTATTATCAAGGGAAATACAAAAACGAACGAACATGTCATCCGAAGGGAAATCAGGACAATCCCCGGGGATTTATTCAGCAAAACCAATATTATCCGTTCCGTGCGTGAACTTGCTGCCATGGGGCATTTCAATCCCGAGAATATCACGCCGAATCCCCTGCCCAATATGGCAGATGGCACAGTGGACATTGAGTATGTGGTTGAAGAACGTTCCAATGATCAGCTGGAATTATCGGGAGGCTGGGGCGGATATGGCTTTGTCGGGACCATTGGACTCCGGTTCTCGAATTTTTCAGCCCGGAAGATCCTTGATACAAAGGCCTGGAGACCCGTACCCACAGGCGATGGTCAGACACTTTCACTGCGGGCGCAGACAAACGGCAGATATTACCAGGCGTATAATGTTTCATTTGTGGAGCCCTGGTTTGGTGGCAAAAAACCCAATAGTTTTTCCACTTCCTTTTATTATACCATTACCAAGAGCTTTCGAAACACAAGTTCATCTGACTAAAGATCAATACTTCAAGGTACTGGGAGCTTCGATCGGACTTGGCAAACGACTCAGCTGGCCTGATGATTATTTTGTGTTGTATTCCGAGCTGGGATTACAGAAATACTTCCTGAATGAATGGGGCAGTAATTTCATTATCAATGATGGTGTGTCAAATATTATATATGCGACAAATCTCACTTTCGCGCAGTTCACAGGATCAGATGATCTATCCGCGCAGAGGATCAGCTTTCGTCTTTTCAGTCAAATTGACTCCGCCCATTTTCTTTGTTCAGGCCGGACAATTTCTGGGAGATCTCCAATGCTGAAAAACTGGCCATCCGGGATGATATTTCTGACCAGTATCCCTATCTGAATGAACAGGAAGTTAACCAGTATACTAAAACCGAAATTGAGAACCGGGAGAATGCTATAAAATACGAATTTATTGAATACCATAAATGGACCTTTAATGCTGCATGGTATACCAGCCTGATCGGCAACCTCGTTCTTTCGGCCAAATCCGAATTCGGATACCTTGGATTTTACAATCCGGATATCGGTGTTTCGCCATTTGAGAAATTTGATGTTGGAGGCAGCGGTATGATGGGTTATAACCTTTATGGAACTGATATTGTTGCACTCAGGGGATATGCCGATGGTACCCTTACTCCCCAGTCGGTCATTGTCCGCAATGGAATGAAAACACAGATCGACAATGGTAATGTGTACGTGAAATACACGCTCGAACTGAGATACCCGTTCTCATTAAATCCTTCAGCTACCATTTTCGGACTTGTATTTCTGGAAGGCGGAAACTGCTGGCAAACTTTCGATGAATTCAATCCTTTCCTTATCAAGCGTTCTGCCGGAGTCGGTCTCAGGGCCTTCCTTCCTATGTTTGGCATGCTTGGCATTGATTACGGATTTGGATTCGACCTGCCCAATAACAGCCTGGACTCCCGACCAGATAAAGAAAGGGTTATCATGGCGGGGAATTCCATTTTACAATGGGACAGCAGTTCTGATCAGGTTAAAAATACTTTGGTATTGAATTTGATATAATATTGTGAAATATCCGATGAATCAACTTTAAAATTCAATTCTTATGAAACAAATATTAATCATTCTGACAGGATTGTTGCTGTCCGCTCGGACTTGCAACAGCGCAGAAATATGCGCTTGTTGATACCGAATATATTCTGAACAATATTCCCAATTATAAATCTGCCAAACAACAGCTTGATAAAGTATCTGAGGAATGGCAGAAAGAAATCGAAGGCAAGTATGCTGAAATTGAAAAGATGTATAAAGACTATCAGGCAGAAAGGGTGCTGCTTATCGGAAGATCTTCGTAAACAACGTGAAGATGCCCTGGTCAATAAGGAAAAAGAAGTGAAGGAACTTCAGAAAAGCTATTTTGGACAGGACGGGGCACTTTTTAAAAAGCGCCAGGAACTTATCCAGCCTATCCAGGATGATATTTATAAGGCAATCAAGGACCTGGCCACAGAAAATGGCTATGCCGTGATCTTTGATACGTCCAGCGGGGCAACAATGATATACACCAATCCCAGATATGACATTAGTGATGAAGTACTTCAAAAATTAGGATATAAAAATTAAATGTTTATTTTTGTGCAGTTTAAAAAAAAATAATATGAAAAGATTAGTATCAATTCTGGTTTTCACCGGTTTATTTCTGATGGGTGGGAATCTGTTCGGACAAAACACACTGAAAATCGGTCATATTAACAGCCAGGATTGGTCTTTGCTGCAATGCCGGAAAGTGACAGCGCCCAAAAGAAGCTTGAAAGATCGGCGAAACAGATGCAGTCTACCCTGGAACAATTGCAGGTTGAATTCAATAAAAAATATGAAGAGTACACTAAGCTAACCAACGATCCCAACACCAGTGCGCTGATCATCAAAACCAAGGAAGAAGAATTGCAGTCACTTCAACAACGCATTCAGACCTTTCAGCAACAGGCCGAACAGGATATGGCCAGTCAGCGCCAGGAACTTTTTAAACCCATTCAGGACAAGGCAATTAAAGCAGTGAATGATGTAGCCGAGGAGAATGGCTTCACCTATGTTTTTGATACGGCCGGTGGAGCGCTGGTTTATACCTCTCCCGATTCTCAGGATATTTTATCCCTGGTTAAAGCAAAGCTCGGTTTAAAGTAGCCAGCAGAACCTGACTAAATAATACGAATGGACCTGGCGGATTTCAAAATCTTGTCAGGTCTCTTTATTTGAGCGGAATTTCTGACTATTTTTGTGTTGGTGAATCCAATTATCATGCAAAACAATGACAGGCCAATTGGGATTTTCGATTCTGGTGTCGGCGGTTTAACCGTGGCCAATGCAATCAGGCAGGTGCTGCCTGGTGAAAAGCTGATCTACTTTGGTGACACGGCACATTTACCCTATGGTGACAAATCAAAGGAAACCATCATCGCTTATTCCACGCGGATCACCCAATTCCTGCTTGAACAGCAATGCAAGGTTATCGTAATTGCTTGTAATACAGCCTCAGCCAATGCACTATGAGGACATTCTGCATGAAACCGGAAACAGGGCTCTTGTTGTGGATGTAATCGATCCGGTAACGGAGCATGTTGCACTTCATTCTACGTACAGGAGGATCGGAGTTATTGGTACAAAAGGGACAATCAACAGCGGGACCTATGTAACCAAAATCATCAGCCGGAATCCCCACCTGGCAGTTGCTTCACTGGCAACCCCCATGCTGGTTCCCATGATCGAGGAAGGTTTTATATTTGATGATATCAGCAATGCCATTATCCGCAGCTATCTTTCAAAACCTGAATTAAACCAGATTGATGCATTGATCCTGGGTTGCACGCATTACCCCATTATTAAGAATCAGATCAGCAGATTCTTCAATTTCGAAGTAGATGTAATTGATTCCTCACGTATTGTTGCCAACTATCTGCGCAACCTCCTGATCCAGAACGATCAGCTCAGCACACAATCCAAACCTGTCCACCGGTTCCTGGTATCCGACTTTACGGATTATTTCCAGGCAATTTCCAGATTATTTTTCGAGGAAAATATAGCGCTTGAAAAAGTAAATTTATGGAAATAAAGCTATCTAGGTAAGTCACACTTACCCCTACTCCTAGAGAGCGAAGACTGTTATCAAATCACCGATTACGGCCACTTAGTCTACTCGTCGCCTTTGGGTCCCTTGTCAGCGTTCCCTGTACCATCCCGCATACATGATATAGTCCTCCGCTATCCGTTTAATCATGTCGGCTGTCTGTTGCGGGCTCACATCCTTAACCCGTTTTGCCGGAACTCCTGCATAAATACTCCCGGGCTCGACCCTTGCCTCGCCCAGGATCACCGATCCTGCCGCAATGATGGAGTTCTCACCGATCACGGCACCATCGAGAATGATTGCCCCCATGCCGATCAGGGCATTGTCCATGATCCTGGCACCATGAATCACCACATTATGCCCAATGGATACATTATCTCCGATCTCAATAACCGATCGCTGGTAAAGACAATGCAATACTGTGCCATCCTGGATATTTACCTTGTTGCCAATGCGGATTGAGTTAACATCCCCCCTTACCACTACGTTAAACCAAAAACTGCACTGCTCACCGGCAATGACATCCCCGATGATAACAGCTGTTTCAGCCAGATAACAATCCTTACCCAATTCAGGTGTGAATCCCCTGACCGATTTAATAATTGCCATAATTCATAAATTCCTAAAATAAAACTAATCTCAACTATCAACTATCAACTATCAACTATCAACTATTCCCCCCATTCCAAATTAATTCTAAATAAGAACTTGTGGAAAAGCTACGTCAAATGAAGATCAATCCTCTGATTTTTATAATAGTTCTTTCATTTCCAAGTATTAATCATGGCTATTTGTTATGGAAATCGCTACTATTGTAATACAAATCCATAGTTGTTGTTACCATGAAGAAAAGAGTTAAAATTATTGAAAGGGATGAAGTAGTGGTAAAATTTGCCGGTGATTCCGGTGACGGGATTCAGCTCACTGGTGCTCAGTTCTCTGATACCTCTGCTTTTATCGGTCATGACCTGGCTACCTTCCCGGACTATCCGGCTGAGATCAGGGCACCCCAGGGAACAGTGGCCGGTGTATCAGGATTTCAGGTACATATCGGATCAAAAGAGATTCAGACCCCGGGTGATCTTGCTGATGTGCTGGTGGCCATGAATCCGGCTGCACTGAAAGCCAATATGAAGGGGATAAGGCCCGGCGCTACAATAATCGTGGATATTGACAATTTCGATTCAAGACATTATAAAATAGCGGAATATATCGAAGATCCCCTGGAAGACGGCTCACTGGAAGGGTATAATGTGGTAAAAGCCCCCATTACCGAGATGACACGGGATGTGGTGAAGCAGTTCGGACTGGATGTGCGCACGGCAGATAAAACAAAGAACCAGTTTGTAGCCGGTATCCTTTTCTGGCTTTTTAACCGTGACCTCAAAATAGGTGAAGATTTTCTGCAAGAGCGGTTTAAGAGCAAACCCGACCTGATTGAACCCAACCTTGAAGTCCTTCGTGCAGGGTATAGTTATGCCGAAACTGTTGAAGCCATTGAGGCCACCTATCAGATCAAGCCGGCTGACAAAGGTGCCGGCCTGTACCGAAATATCACCGGGAATACAGCCATTGCCTGGGGGCTTCTTGCTGCGGCTGAGAAGGCCGGGCGCAGACTCTTTCTGGGTTCCTATCCCATAACTCCTGCGACTGAAATTCTCCAGGAACTGGCCAAGATGAAAAGTCTGGGCGCTATTGCTTTCCAGGCTGAAGATGAGATTGCAGGCGTTTGTTCTTCTATTGGTGCCTCATTTGCCGGATGCCTTGGGGTTACTTCTACCTCCGGACCCGGACTTTCACTAAAAAGTGAGGGGATCGGCCTGGGTGTGATCACTGAATTGCCGCTGGTGGTTGTGGATGTTCAGCGTGGTGGACCCTCAACCGGATTGCCCACCAAGACCGAACAGTCTGATCTGTTCCAGGCTCTTTTCGGACGACATGGTGAGAGTCATGTTGTGGTTCTTGCCTCCTCCACTCCGGCCAATTGTTTTGATTATGCCTATGAAGCAGCGAGAATTGCCATGGAACATATGACACCCGTTATCTTGCTGTCGGATGGTTACCTGGCCAACGGATCCGAACTATGGAAAATACCTTCAATGGCCGAACTCCCTGAGATAAAGCCACCTGTGGTCGCTGACAATGATGCCTCATATCAACCTTATAAGCGTAATCCCGATACCCTGGTACGTCCATGGGCAATACCCGGACAGGAAGGATTGAGACACCATGTAGGCGGACTTGAAAAAGCGGACATCACAGGTGAGATCTCCTATGAGCCTTTCAATCACGAGAAAATGACCATATACCGTACCGAAAAAATTGCCCGTGTTGTCAGACGTATCCCATTACAGCAGGTAATAGGCGAATCCGGTGGCGACCTGCTGGTGGTTGGCTGGGGAGGACCTATGGCGCTTTATACACGGCAGTAATAGAATTGCAGGAGGAAGGACGAATATAAGCCTGGCGCAATTCAATTATATAAATCCCCTACCGGCTAATACTGCTGAAATATTTGAGAAATTCAAGAAAATAATTGTCTGTGAACTGAATCTGGGACAGTTTTCCGCTTACCTTCGATGCAAGCTACCCAAGTTTAATTATCTTCAGTTCAATAAACTACAGGGCCTTCCCTTCCTAATTTCGGAATTGAAGCAGAAATTTAATGATTTGTTTGAAAAGAATGAAATATAAGCCATATGGAAAATGTTTGCACAACCTCGATACAGGATTTTAAAATGGACCAGTCGGCACGCTGGTGCCCCGGTTGCGGCGGACATGCCGTTCTGGCTGCTGTTCAGCGGGCACTGCCCGAAACCGGTGTAGGCAAGGAAAAAGTGGTTTTTGTTTCCGGCATTGGTTGTTCTTCCAGGTTTCCTTACTACATCAATACTTATGGTTTTCATGGATTGCACGGAAGAGGTGCAGCCATTGCCACGGGGATTAAACTGGCCAATCCCGAACTCAGCGTCTGGCTCGTCACGGGTGACGGAGACTCCATGGCCATTGGCGGCAATCATTTTATTCACCTGATCAGAAGAAATCTGGATATCAACATCCTGCTTTTTAACAATAAGATTTACGGGCTTACCAAGGGACAATATTCGCCCACCACCCCCAAAGGAAGTATAACCAAATCCTCACCCGACGGCACAATTGAAAATCCATTCCTCCCGGGCGAACTGGCGATGGGCTGCCCAGGGTAATTTTTTTGCACGGGTAGTGGACAATGACCTTGAAATGATGAAGGATGTTTTCATACAGGCAGCCAGGCACAAAGGCACTTCACTTGTTGAAGTGCTGCAGAACTGTGTTATTTTTAACGATGATGTACACGCCGAAATTACCAGCAAGGAATTGCGTGAGGAGCATCAGCTGCTGCTGAAACATGGTAAACCCATGATCTTTGGAAAAAACAAAGAATTTGGGCTGATCCAGGAAGGAACCCGGTTCAAAGTCGTCAGGATCGGGGAAAACGGTATCCGGGAACAAGATATCCTGGTCCATGATGCCATTAACCATGCTTGATACCAGGCATTATATGCTGGCCCGCATGTCGCTTGCCTGAGTATCCCATTGCCATGGGAGTAATCCGTGCCTGTAAAAGCACGGTATATGAAGAAATGCTCTATGATCAGATGCAGATCAATTCAATCAAAATCGAAAATACGACCTGGATGGATGACCTGCTGACCAGCGGGAACACGTTTAAACTGGAATAATACATTTCTGCCATGGCTAAGCGGGTGGAAGAAAGTCATATCGAAACCTACTATTTCTCCGATACTTCGTTCAATCTGCTCATGCAAAACCGGATCAGAAAGATTCTGGTCATTTGCAGCAGCTACGATTTCTACCTGCTTGAAGAGGATGGCCGGATAGATGAACAGATATTTAATGAATATGTTTCCCTGAGTCTTCGCTATCCGCCTGTTTTTCTGCATGCCGACTCGGCAAAAAAAGCCCTGAAGATCCTGGAAAACGACAGAATTGACCTGGTCATTGAAATGCTCAGTATCGGTGATGTTGATACTTTTGAACTGGCCAGGCAACTGAAAGAAAACCATCCGCGCATCCCGATCGTGGTATTAACTCACTTCTCACGGGAAGTTACCCTTAAACTTGAAAACGAGGATCTCAGTTCGATTGATTATGTTTTCTGCTGGCTGGGGAACAGTGATTTGTTACTGGCCATCATTAAACTGATCGAAGACAGGATGAATGCCGAATTCGATATTCAGGAGGTCGGCGTCCAGTCCATTTTGCTTATTGAGGATTCGGTAAGGTACATCTCTACTTTTTTGCCTGCCTTGTATAAGGTGATCCTGGAGCAATCCATGGAATTCATGAAGGAGGCACTCAATGAGCATCAGAAAATGCTCAGGAGGAGAGGAAGACCAAAAATCCTGCTGGCCCAGAATTACCAGGAAGCCCTGGCCATTTACCGGAAATATCAGGACAACATCATGGGGATTATTTCGGATGTGAGCTTTAAAATGACTTCCAACAGGAAAGATCCTAAATTCCGTGCAGGAATTGATTTGTGCAGGCTTGTTAAATCAGAGGACGAGAATATTCCTTTTCTCCTGCAGTCATCCGATCTGTCCAACGAAGCATATGCACGCGAACTGGGTGCAGGCTTTCTTCATAAACATTCAAAGAACCTGTCAAATGACCTGAAGGAATATATTTTACGCAATTTCGGTTTCGGAGAATTTGTTTTCAGGGATCCTGTTACGCTGGCAGAATATTGTGTGGCTGCAAACCTGCGTGACCTCCAGCAGCTGATCCTGACAGTTCCGGATAATATCCTGATTTATCATACCAAACGAGATGATATCTCCAAATGGCTCAATGCCCGTGCTCTGTTTCCTATTGCCCAGATCTTCAAGCCGGCCAAACTCGAGGACTTTAAAAGTCTTGATGATGTCAGAAAATATATTTATAAGGCCATTTCCAGTTTCCGCACCAGCAAGGCCAAGGGGGTGATTGCTGAATTTGACCGGCATTTGTATGACGAGTATGTCGGATTTCTCACGAATCGGTGAAGGATCTATTGGAGGCAAAGCCAGGGGTCTCGCTTTCTTTGACAGCTTTCTGAAGAAGGACCTTTTTGTCAGCAAACATCCGAATGTGTCCATCTCCATTCCCCACACCGTGGTTCTCAGTACGGAGGTGTTTGATGAATTCATGCAGGAAAATGATTTATATACCCTTGCTGTTTCCGGCATCGGTGACGAGGAGATTCTCAAGGCTTTTGCAAGTGCCCGACTTCCTGAACATATATACCAGGATCTGGGTACCATCATTTTACAGGCCCGGCATCCAATTGCCATACGATCATCCAGTAAGCTCGAAGATTCCTATTATCAGCCATTCGCCGGGATCTACAACACCTACATGATCCCCATCGTTCCTGTTAAGGCCCTGGCCATCCGCATGCTTGAAACTGCGATCAAATGCGTTTATGCATCGGTATTTTTCAGATCCAGTAAGGCCTATGCCATGGCCACATCCAATCTGATCGACGAAGAAAAGATGGGAATCATTATCCAGGAAGTCTGTGGCCGGCAATATGGCGACCGGTTTTACCCGGTTATCTCGGGAGTTGCCCGATCCATCAATTTCTATCCCATCAGTCCCGAAAAAACCCAGGATGGGATTGCCACCATCGCATTCGGATTGGGAAAACTGATCGCCGAAGGCGGAACAGGCCTCCGCTTTTCACCCAAATATCCTCGAAAAATCATTCAGTTGTCAAATCCTGATCTGGCAGTTAAATCAACGCAAAAGTACTTTTATGCCCTGGATATGAATCCTGACAAGTTTGTGCCATCTCCGGATGACAAGGTCAACCTGATGCGGCTTGGTATTCAGGAGGCACAGCAGGATGGAACACTCAGACTGGTTTCTTCGGTGTATGACCATGAAAACCAAATGATCCGGGATGATCAGAACTACTCCGGGAAAAAAATCATCACATTTTCACATATTCTGAATCACAACCTGTTCCCCCTGGCGGAAATACTGGAATACTTGCTTCAACTTGGTCAACAGGCCATGAATAATCCAGTGGAACTGGAATTTGCAGTTGATCTGGATGTTCCGACAAAACAATCCTGTCTCTTTCAATCTGTTGCAGATCAGGCCTATCGTCATCAATGAGCAAAGCCTCAGTTTCCGGATAGAACATGTGAATCCGGAAGACGTAATAATCTATTCC
Organism: uncultured Bacteroidales bacterium; assembly: GCA_963705125.1. Classification (GTDB taxonomy): domain Bacteria; phylum Bacteroidota; class Bacteroidia; order Bacteroidales; family UBA10428; genus UBA5072. The sequence goes on from CAVPIY010000004.1 coordinate 75,323, forward strand.
GAAAAGGCATTGGGTAATGGTCTGTACAATCAGATCTCAGATGTGGTTTACGTTAAGCCCGAGACCTTTAATCCGGCAGAAAGCCTTAAGATTAGCCAGGAACTTGAAAAAATAAATGACCAGTTTATTCGGATGCAGCAATCCTATGTGCTGGTGGGCCCTGGACGTTGGGGTTCCAGCGATCCCTGGCTGGGCATTCCCATCAAATGGGCGCAGATTTCGGCTGCCCGTATTATTGTTGAATCGGGTCTGGAGCATTTCCGGGTGGACCCCAGTCAGGGTACCCATTTCTTTCACAATCTTACTACTTTTGGCGTAGGTTATCTAACAGTTAATCCTTACATGAACGATGGTATTTACAATGTGGATTTTCTGAATAACCATCCCGCTGCCGGTGAAACCAGCTTTTTAAGACATATCCGGTTTGATAAACCCCTTAAGATTGAAATAGATGGCAAAACAAACCGTGCAGTTGTTTATAAACCGGCACATTTATGAATGAAATACCAGGAGCGGAATGCTGGTATGATAGAACAATTTCTTGGTGATGCTGGGTCTGAACAGTTTTTCAATAATATTCTGCCGGTGTGAGGTCAATGATACGATGTTGATATTTCTTTCCCGGATAAGTCTGTCAAGATCTTCAAGCAGGTTTTTCTGTTGAATGAAACTGTAGGTGACCTGGGTTTTTCCATAAGCCTTCCTGAAATATTCCATGAGGCCGTCCATTTTCACCTGATCCCATGCTTTGGGATTATCCCCGATGTGTACGCAATGAATTTCCAACTCAAGTTGTTCGGTCAGATTAATTAATTTTTTCAGCGACAGGAAATCTGATTCATCAAAATCAGTAACATAAAGTATGTTCTTAACGTTTTTCTCTCCCACGAAAGTATATTTTTCGGGGATGGCTATGATGGGAAAGGTTATGCGGTTTATCACGGCTGCAGTTACACTGCCCATGATGGATCCCACGCCGGTACCCTTACCATGTGTGCCCATCACCACCAGGTCGGGCTTATATTCCTCACTGAAACGGATTATTTCATCTTCAGGTACACCCGGGGCAATTTCATAACTGAAAGCAGCAGGAGGTAGTCCGCACTCAGAAACGAAATCTTTCATGTGCTGTATGAAGCTTTCCGCTGTGGCCTTTTCACTTTCCTCGAGATTGCTGGTGACTTCTTCCCGGAGTTGTGACTGTGTCTGCACAGCACCTGCCAGTTCAATGAGATCGAATGCCGGGGAATAATAGCTGTGGAAGAATTTTATCTCGGCACCCAGTTTGCAGGCAATCTTAATAGCATACCGACAGGCAAATGTGGAACAATCCGAATAATCAACCGGTACCAGGATCTGTTTAATGACTCGTGATACGGCTGAAGAAGCATACGTATGATCAGTTGCATTCATATCGCATCAGGTTTATAGGATGAAAAGCATGTACAATTTACGAAAATAATGGATAAATTATATACTTTCGGGCTATTATAAAACGCACTTTACTGATCACAATTTATGAAGAACGGCAAAACAGCCATAATAATCGGCTCAGGGATTGGCGGGATTGCCACTTCCATATATCTTGCCCGGCAAGGCTTTGGTGTAACAATATATGAAAAGACTGCATCCCCCGGTGGACGATGCAGTCAGATCATCCGAGAGGGACACCGTTTCGACCTTGGCGCCACCATATTTCTTATGCCCGGAATCTACAGAAAGGTTTTCAGATCACTTGGACTTACCCTGGAAGAATGCTTTGATATTACGCCACTCCCTACTTTGTACAAGATACTTTTTGGGGATGGAACCCAGCTTTTGTTTTCAACGGATAAAGCTGTTCTGGCAGAACAACTCGAAGCCACTGAAAAAGGAAGCTATGAGAAGTCGCAAAAGCTTATCAATCAGGGATATGATTTCTTTCTCCTTGCCCTTGATAAACTGCTGGGCCGGAATTTCTATCGCCTGTCCGAGTTTATTACCCTTCAGAATGCGCTGATGTTGGTGAAACTGAAAACCTACATGAAGCACAAGACCCTGGTCAGGCGGTATCTTAAAAATCCCAATCTTCAAAAAGCCTTTACCTTCCAGAATATTTATGTTGGGCAAAACCCTGATACTGCACCGGCTTTGTTTTCCATGTTGGCGGCGGCTGAACTGACGGAAGGTTCAATTTTCCCGGCAGGCGGGATGTTCAGTATAACCCGGAAACTGGTCTCTGTTGCCCTGGAATCGGGTGTGCGTGTTTTACTATAATGCACCTGTTGCCAGCATTCAAACTGATGGGGATAAAGCTAGCCGGGATAATACTGCAGGACGGCACTGTCGCCAAAGCAGACGTGGTGGTAGCCAATGCTGACCTGCCCTATGTGTACCGTGAATTGCTTCCCGATAAGGCAAAATCGAAGCAGATCGACAGGCTTCGTTATTCCTGTTCAGCCATCGTACTTCACTGGGGACTGGATAAAATATACCCCCAGCTCAGTCACCACAATGTGTTCCTGTCAGCAGACTATGAAGCCAACCTTGTAAAAGTTTTCCGGGAACAATCCCTTTCCGGCAGTCCCAGTTTTTATATTCACGCTCCGGTCAGGTCAGATCCGACAGCCGCACCTGCAGGACAAGACTCCCTTTCGGTTATCATACCCTGCGGACATCTGGATAGCAAGCATGATCACAACTGGAACGACCTGAAGAATAATGCACGTGAATCGGTTATTGCCCGTTTGAAAAAGCTCGGCCTTACTGACGTCGAAGAACATATTAAATTCGAGATCTGCTATCTGCCCCAAACCTGGGAAAGCGTTTTCAACCTGTCAAGGGGATCCGTATTCGGCAGTCTCGGACACCAGATTTTTCAGATGGGATATTTCAGGCCCCACAACAGACATAAAAAATACAAAAACCTGTATTTTACCGGTGGCAGCACACATCCCGGAAATGGTGTACCACTCGTATTGCTTTCAGCCATGCTGACTTCAGAGCGTATTTATAAAGAATCGCAGATATGATTGACCAGTATATCTCCATATTTAACAAGATAGATTTTAACAGGATCATCGACCATCCCAACATCCTGATCGCCGCCGCTTTCTGGGATGATGAACGATACATGGCTGCCCGGACCTGCTATAAATACATGCGGACCATTGATGATATGATTGATTGTCATAAATCTGAACACAAGATAATTTCTGAAAATGAAAAGCAGCAATTCATAGGAAATGTGAAAGACTGGATTGCAATGGCCCGTAACGCGGTCAACACAACTATTGACGACCATGAATTGATGCATACCATACGTACTTTTCATATTCCAGTGTGGCCCCTTGAAGCATTTGCCAATTCCATGATGTACGATATCGACCATAATGGATTTCAAACCCTTGATGAGTTCATCCGGTATTCCCAGGGTGCTTCCGTAGCTCCCGCCTCCATATTTGTCCACCTGTGCGGATTGAAAAAAAACGAAGAGGGATATATTCCGCCTTCCTTTGATGTCAGGACTGCAGCCACACCCTGTGCCATGTTCAGTTACCTGGTTCATATTATCCGTGATTTTCAGAAGGATCAGCAAAATAACCTGAACTACTTTGCAGATGACATCATGGCCAGGAACGGACTTACCCGCATTGATCTGATGAATATGGCAAACGGGTCACGCCATAAAGGAAGGATTCCGGAACATGATCCGGGAATACCTCATCCTGGCTGACGGATACAGACAGGAAACCTATCGTATCATACAGGAAATCTGGCCCCTGCTTGAGCCCAGATACAGGTTGAGCCTGCAGATCATCTTTAACCTTTATCTTATGGTATTTGACCGGATCGATGTGGACAAGGGGAAGTTTTCTTCCGAAGAATTGAATCCGGCACCGTCAGAGATCAGGGAAAAGGTTTTAAAAACCATTTCAACCTTCCGGGATTAGAAGCTATTATCTCGTATATGCTGCGGTAGCATTATCAATAACACCGCTTCCGTCATCCACCTTATAAGTCATATCAATCACCTTATAGTTTGATGAGATGATCCCCGAGCCGGAAACGGCAAAACCACCTTCGAGAGTCTGGTTTGGAATGATAAGACTCATGCCAACCACATTTGCTTTGGCAGCAGTCTGTAATCCATAGAAATTATCAATGATCACTCCGGTAGCATTGTCCGGATCAGGGGATATATAAACAGCATAAACCTCAGCTGTGGCCTTATATATCGAACTTTGCTCATCACAACTCCATTCCCCTTCAATTTTGTCAATGGTGGCGGCAGCACCGGTAAGTTCGCTGGCAATTTCGCATGACTGGGTAAAAACCAGCGTTGATCCTATCATCAGGATGATAGCTCTTGCTCCTATATTTTGGACCAGTCTTTTCATTTTTTATTGTATTTGATCTGATGTAATTTAGTACCAAAATTATGCCAAATCCAATGTAAAGTATTATTTTCGGCATCAGATTGAATGCTCTTTTACGAAACCCCTCTCCGGATGTTTGAAAAATAAACCATAAAATTTACCGTATGAAAACAAGCCGAATAATACTGATCGCTCTTACCGTCATCGTGGTACTTCTCATTTTCAGAGGTTGCAAGGGATATAACAACCTGGTAACCATGCGTGAACAGGTGAATCGTGACTGGTCAAATGTTGAAAACGTTTATCAGCGCCGGTCCGACCTGATTCCCAACCTGGTAAGCACAGTCAAGGGTTATGCTGCGCATGAACAGGAGACTTTTACCCGGGTTACTGAAGCCAGGTCCAAGGCCACATCAGTAACCATTGATGCCGCCAACATGACCGAGGAAGACCTGAAGCGTTTTCAGGCATTGCAGGGTGAAGTCAGTTCCGCCCTCTCACGCTTACTTGCTGTAGCTGAGAACTATCCCGACCTGAAGGCCAATCAGAATTTTCTTGAATTACAGGCTCAGCTTGAAGGTACCGAAAACCGCATTGCTGTTGAGCGCAGGAAATTCAACGAAACCGCCACATCTTACAATACAGCCATTAAAACTTTTCCCACCCTGATCTTTGCAGGATGGTTCGGATTCAAGGAAAGACCGTATTTTGAAGCCCAGACCGGCTCGGAGATAGCTCCAAAAGTAGAGTTCTAATCCGGTAACGTAATGCAGGCATCCGATTTTTTCAACGCAGATGACCGGAGACGGATCGAACTTGCCATCAGGGAGGCTGAACTGAATACCTCGGGAGAAATCAGGGTACATGTGGAGACTTCTTTCAGTGGGGAACTACTCGATCGTGCGGCCACAGTTTTTTCAAGACTGGGCATGCATAAGACCGCTCTTAGGAATGGCGTTCTTTTCTATATTGCTGTAAACAAACGGCAATTCGCGGTCATCGGTGATTCCGGGATAAACCATGTGGTGCCAGGAAATTTCTGGGATGAGATCAGATCCGTCATGGAAATTTGTTTTAAGAATTCCCAAGTTTGCCGAGGGTCTGTCAAAAGGCATTATCATGGCCGGCGAACAGCTGAAGAAACACTTTCCGCACCGGCGTAATGATCAGGACGAACTTCCGAACAATATTTCCATAGGAGAAGATACTAAATCATAAACATGTGAATTACTTCATGCGAATCCCTGCCGGTTTATTTTTCATCCTTCTTACCATCTCTTCCTACAGTCAGCAAATCCCGGACCCGATGGTTCCCAGACGTCTGGTGAATGACTTTACCGGATTGCTATCTGATCAGCAACAGATCACGCTGAATAACAAGCTCCTGGAATTTAACAACCAAACCTCCACGCAGATCTACATCGTTACACACAATGACCTGCAAGGTTATGCGGTCGGTGAATTCGGACAACTGATGGCAGAGAAATGGGGAATCGGTCAGAAAGGCAAGGATAATGGAATACTTGTGTTGGTAAGCCCTGAAAACCGAAAAGTGACCATACAAACCGGCTACGGACTCGAAGGAGCTGTCCCGGATGCTATTGCAAAAAGACTCATTGAAAATGTGATCACACCAGCTTTTAAGATGGGAAATTACTATGCCGGTCTCGATTCAGTCACCCAGGTTCTGATGTCACTGACCCGGGGAGAATTTACGGCAGAGGATTATTTGAAGGGCAGCGGAGAAGGACGTCTTCCGGTCGGATTTATTATTGTGATCATCATGCTCTTCCTGGTCTTTTCGGGTATTTTCCGGACTAAAAGGCGATTTTACTCTCCTACCCGGTCAATTCCCTGGTGGATGCTTGGAACAGGAACATCATCCCGAAGCGGATGGGGAAGTTTTACATCCGGCGGTGGGGGCTTTGGCGGTTTCAGCGGTGGTGGAGGCGGAAGTTTTGGTGGTGGAGGTGCCAGCGGGGGATGGTAGGGAATTAGTAATGAGTAATGAGTAAGGAGTAATGGAGTAATGAATGAGTTATTAATGATCTTATAATAAGGGTTTTGAAATACGTTACGACAATTACCTTCGTCCTATTCTTTTACTGTTCATTATACGCTCAGGAAAGTGACACATCCCGGGTATCCCTGCTCTTTGCCGGGGATATCATGGGACATGACGAACAGATCAAAGGTGCCCTGGATACGGCTACCGGAAACTATAATTATGAACCTACCTTCAGGTTTATTAAACCCATTATTGAGCAGGCTGATATAGCCATAGCTAATCTCGAAGTCACCCTTGCCGGTCCGGTTTACAAGGGATACCCCGAATTCTCCAGTCCCGATGCCCTGGCGATCGCCGCAAAAGACGCCGGTTTTGATGTTTTTATCCAGGCAAACAACCATGCGATCGATCGCGGCAAAACAGGTTTTTTAAGAACAATTGCCATCCTTGATTCCCTGGATATCTTGCATACGGGCACCTTTGCAGATTCGCTTGATCGCGGCCTGCAATATCCGCTCATCCTGGAAAAGAATAATATCCGCATCGCACTGCTTAACTATACCTATGGCACAAATGGCCTCGAAATACCAAAACCCTGTATCATCAACCGGATTGATACGGCGCTTATCAGGCAGGATATTGAAAAAGCCCGGTTTGCCGGAGCAGATTTTGTGATTGCCACGATACACTGGGGAGAAGAGTATGAGCGAAACGAAAATTCACAGCAGAGAAAGCTGGCTGCCATCATGCTTAACCAGGGTGCGGACGCCATCATCGGTTCCCATCCACATGTTGTCCAACCGGTTGAGTTAATTTACAGTGCTGATTCAATACACGCCGGCCTGGTGGTTTATTCGCTGGGCAATTTTGTTTCCAACCAGCGTGCACAATACAAGGACGGGGGAATTGTGTTTAATCTTGATCTGATAAAAACCGCATCCGGGACCAGGATCAGTCAATTCAGCTATGTACCTTCCTGGGTTTACCGGGAAGATCTTCCGGACAGGTCTGTTTTTTATATTATCCCAGTAAGTCTGTATGAAAAAAACAATGACCTGATCAGGTTAAAGGATTACGATCAATATAAAATTGCCCGTTTCGCGGAGGATACCAGGATGCATTTGGGGAATGTTCAGGAATTTAAAGTAGACGAGTAACGAGTAACGAGGGGCATAGGGAGTGAGAGTGAATTGGTTTCCGTATTCACAAAGCTTTCAAATTTCATACACACACTTGCTTCTCATAGCCCGTACCCGCTATGTACCCATTACTCGTTACTTGTCACTAATTTCTGACATCCTCTCCCCACTTCAGCTTTTCCCTCAATGTAGCATAGAAGCTTGTACTTGGAAGTTTCAGCATTTTCAGGTAATGGTCAGATTTGCCCACTTCGAAAACCTGATCCGTTTCCATGATCCTGGTCCTGTTGTCGGCTGTTACCAGAAATTTACCACTGCGACTGTGGACTTTAAGAGTTATCAGGCTGGTATCGGGAATCACCAGGGGCCGGATGGTGAGGTTATGTGAGGCAATTGAGGCAATGATGAAACTTCCGGAACCCGGAACAACAACCGGACCGCCAACACTCAGGGAATACGCTGTTGATCCGGTAGGTGTACTGATGATCAAACCGTCGGTCCAATATGTATTCAGGAATTCCTGGTTAATATATGCATCGACGGTGATCAGGGATGAATCGTTCTTGTGGATGGTGATATCATTCAATGCATAATTCATTCCGTTAAACAAATTAACCGGGCTGAGGAATTCAATCAATGTGCGGTACTCGAAACCATAATGACGGGCCAGAATGGCATCAAAGGCATCCCGGATGCTTTCCTTGGCAATATTTGCCAAAAATCCAAGCCTGCCGGAGTTTATTCCGATAACCGGTGTATTCTGGTGGATGACATAGGGTATGGACTCAAGAAAGGTACCATCTCCGCCAATGCTGACCATAATGTCGGAGGAGGTGTCGTAATCTTCAATTCCATTAAATACCGCATATATCTTATAATCCTGGCAGGTTTCACAGCAGATGAAATCTAAAAATGGTTTATAAACCACAAGCTGTGCATCGTGTTCATCCAGCACATTCAACAGTTCAGTGATATAAGGCCGGAAGCCCTGATTAAATGTTTTCCCGTAAATAGCAATTTTCATATATTCAGGTACTTCATAAACATCTCATACCTGTTCTCGTACAGACTATCCATATTGTCATGGTCCATGAAGGTACTATGCAGGGTATAATTATACCGGTTAAATGTCTGTACAATCGATGTGAGATCATTCCGGTTGATTTTAAGGGTAAGTTCAAGCCTTGTAGAAGAGGAATGAGAACTGATGTACATACTCAGTATCTTGGCATCATTGCTTTCTACAATCTGGGCTATTTGTGTGAGAGAATAATCATAAATGCTCAGATCGAGCACGATGATGGCACCGGGTTCTTTCAAAGCTGAAAAATCCGCAAAATGATGAATCAGGTCATTCTGGGTTATTACACCCCGGTAATGGTTATTATGGCTGAGTACAGGAACAATGGACAGGCTCAACCTGGAGGCCAGCTCAATGACTTCATAAACATGCTGGTCCTCGTTAACAAAGGGACTGAAAAGTGACAAGTTATGATTGCCGATGGGCTCTTCAGCCATATTGAAATCATAGATATCCTTATCCGATATAAGACCAAGAAAATCTTCATTGTTCACAATAGGCAGATGCGATATCCTGAAGATATCCATCCAGTATAACGCTTTCTGACCGCTGTCGGATGTGCGTAATGCCGGAACTACATCGGATATCAAATCTTTTGCCAGCATAGCAGTAAGGTATTTATAAACCTGCTAATTTTGTCCAAGCAGAGATTAAAATTAGATTTTATTTATCTAATATCCAAACGACACGTATATGACAAAGCTTAGCGTCAACATCAATAAAATTGCGACCATCCGTAATGCACGCGGTGGCAACGTTCCCAATGTCAAAGAAGCAGCCATCTATTGTCAGAAATTCGGTGCCCAAGGCATTACAGTGCATCCCCGGCCGGATGAAAGACACATCCGTTATCAGGATGTCAGGGATATCAAACCCATCATAACAACAGAGCTCAATATTGAGGGTTATCCTTCGCAACGGTTTCTCGATCTGGTTATGGAGGTAAAACCCCATCAGGCTACCCTCGTTCCGGATTCTCATGATGTGATCACTTCAAACCAGGGCTGGAATGTAATCAAATATGAACGCTTCCTGCATGATGTTGTCATGGAACTTCAGCACAACGGCATCCGGGCATCCTTGTTCATTGAAACGGACCTTGAACAGATTGAACGGGCTGCAGCCACTGGGACCAGGCGCATAGAGCTTTATACCGAACCTTATGCGAGTAAATATGAGGCCGATCGTGCAAAGGCTATAGCCCCCTATACCCGTGCCGCCATGAAAGCAGCTGAATTGGGGTTGGAACTGAATGCCGGCCACGATCTTAACCTGCAGAACCTCCGGTATTTTAGAGACAATATTCCCGGATTAAAGGAGGTTTCCATCGGACATGCCTTGATATCGGATGCCTTGTATTTCGGTCTTGAAAAGACAATTCATTTGTACCTTGACCAGATTACATGATGGAATTGTATTTCAGGAAATTGGGTTCCGGAGATCCTTTGGTCATTTTGCATGGCCTGTATGGATCTTCTGACAACTGGTATTCGATTGGACGTGCACTTGGCCCACAATAATGAGGTTTACCTGGTTGATCAGCGGAATCATGGTCATTCCCCGCATCACCCCGAACATAATTATGGGGTAATGTGCAGCGATCTGACTGAATTTTTCAACCGGCATAATCTAAACGCAGGCGATAATCCTCGGTCATTCCATGGGTGGAAAGACAGCACTCGCCTTTGGTCTTCAATATCCCGAAAAGGTTAAAAAAATGATCGTTGTGGATATTTCACCCTTTGGCTATGACCAATCCCATTCGCAGGAATCAACAGCCCATCATCGCATCATTCAGGGTTTGCTGACAATTCATCCTGAAACACTCAAAAGTCGTGCGGAAGCAGACACAATCCTGCAAAGATCAATTGCACCTTCTTCAATCCGGCAATTCCTGCTAAAAAACCTGAAGCGTGATGGCAGGGGAAAGTTTTTCTGGGCCATGAATATACCTGCAATCGCCGCAAACATGACCGGTATTTTTGAAGGTGTCATACCCCATTATGCCTGTAATACCACAGACATCCCTCAGTTTCCACTACTTTTCATTCGGGGGGAGTATTCCGGTTATATTAAAAACAGGGATGAGGCAGCGATCAGGGAATGCTTTCCATGGTCACAACTGGTTATGGTTAAAGGATCAGGCCACTGGCTGCATGCCGAACAGCCTCAGACTTTCCTCCAAATTGTAAAGGATTTTCTGAGATCTACTCAGTAATAAACTTGTTCAGGCCCGGTGTGCTAAATACCCTGAAACTGCCCTTATCATCGGAATAAATCAGGTAAGCTTCAAGGAAGTTGTTCTCATTCAGGAACTGTATGGACCGTTCAACTCCAAAAACCATAAAAGCCGTGGCATAGGCATCAGCCGTCATGCAGTCCTTTGCCACCACCGTGGCACTCAGTAGGTTGGATATGACGGGGTAACCACTTTTCGGATCAATGGTATGGACGTATTTGATCCCGTTTTTCTCATAAAATTTTCTGTAATTGCCCGATGTAGCCAATGAGCGGTTATCCAGTCTGATTATAGCCTGGAGATCAGCTCCGGGAATATAATTGCCCTCCCTGGGTCTGTCAATGCCAATCCTCCAGATCTGGCCGTGTGCATTTTTCCCTTTTGCCCTCACTTCCCCGCCGATTTCAACCATATAATTCCGGAAATTCAGTTTCCCGAGAAACGCAGCCACAATATCAACTGAATAGCCCTGTGCCAGGGCATTTACATCCAATGTGATATGTGTGTCCTGTTTAATGAGCGAGTCACCATGCAAGGTTACTTTATCCATACCCACATATTGCAAAAGACTATCGATCGTGGCACTGTCCACATCCATGGTATCACTGGGGCCAAAGCCCAGGGCATTTACAATGGGAGCAACCGTGATATCAAATGCTCCGTCGGTTTTACGGTATACTTCATACGATTTATTGAAAACGTCTGTGAACTTCTGATCTGCTTTCAAGCCAGGTTCATTGCGATTAAACCTGGAAATCAAAGAATTTGGCTTATATGACGATAACGACATATCAAAATCGGCGAGCAGGGAATCAATGGCCATTTTCAGATTCTCGCCTTTTTTGCATTCATAGGTTATATGGTAGGTCGTTCCCTGAGTAAAACCTGCTATACTGACGTATTCACCTCTCCTGCCGGCCCGGCTGATCAGATAAACCGTGCAAAGTACAAGTGCCAGAATGATAAGCTGAATATAATGTTTTCTGAAGATCATAATCTGATTAACCTCCGAAATCATCGAAATCAACCATCTCATCCGGCACTCCCAGGTTATAGAGCATTTTCTGCACAGCCTCATTCATCATTGGCGGTCCGCACAGATAGTATTCCACATCCTCCGGTGCATCCATGTTTAATCAGATATTCCTCGTACAGCACCTGATGTATAAAACCGGTGTAGCCCGTCCAGTTATCCTCGGCATGCGGCTCTGATAGAGCAACATTGAAGCTGAAATTCGGGAATTGACTTTTCAATCTCCCGGAATTCCTCTTCATAGAAAATCTCGCGTTTCGACCTTGCACCATACCAATAGGTTACCTTACGTTGTGTTTTCAGGGTATGGAACAGATGAAAAATATGCGATCGAAGCGGGGCCATCCCTGCTCCACCACCGATATAAATCATTTCTCTGTCCTGTATCTTTGATGAAAAACTCACCGTATGGGCCGCTAATTGTTACCTTGTCGCCCGGTTTGCGGGAAAAGATATAGGAAGAACAAATACCCGGAGGAACTTTCTTAAAGGTACCGGTTGCTTTTTCCCATGGCGGAGTGGCAATCCGGATATTCAGCATGACAATATTGCCTTCAGCCGGATGATTGGCCATTGAATATGCCCGGAATGTCTCTGCTGTGTTTTTCATGCGCAGATCCCACATCTTGAATTTGTCCCACTCATCCCTGAATTGCGGTTCAACCTCAATGTCGGTAAAACTCATCTCATATTCCGGCACATCTATCTGAATATAGCCGCCTGATTTAAAGTGCAAAGATTCTCCAGGAGGCAATTTCACCACAAATTCCTTAATAAAGGTGGCAACATTATGGTTTGAAACCACTTCAGCATTCCCATTTCTTAATGCCGAGTACTTCCTCGGGAACACGGATCTCCATGTCTTCCCTGACCTTAACCTGGCAGCCCAGGCGCCAGTTTTCATGCATCTGCCTGCGGGTGAAAAATCCTGTTTCTGTTGGCAGGATTGACCCTCCCCCGCTGATAACCTGACAACGGCACAAACCGCATGTCCCACCTCCGCCACAGGCCGAGGGTAAAAAAAGTTTTGCCTGTGAGAGTGTGGAAAGCAAGGTTGAACCCGGAGAAACTTCCAGCTCTTTTTCTTCGTTTATTTTTATTTTTACGGTTCCGGCTGCCGTTAATTTGGATTTGGCATAGAGCAATATGGCCACGAGTAAAAGGGTGATCCCCAGAAACACGGCTATACTCAGGAGAATGATCTGCAAAAGACTCATAAATCAGTCATTTTCTAATTGTTACTCTTAAACTTTAATTCCGCTGAAACCCATAAAGGCAATGGCCAGCAGTCCTGTTAATATAAAGGCCAATCCAAGTCCGCGCAAAGGTGCGGGAACATTGGAGTATTTCAGTTTTTCCCGTATGGCGGCAAGCACCACAATGGCCAGTGCCCAGCCAAATCCTGCACCAAATCCGTAAACCGTCGCCTCTGCAATGGTTCCATATTCGCGTTCCTGCATGAACAAGGCAGCGCCGAGTACGGCACAGTTGACAGCGATCAACGGCAGGAAGATACCCAGTGCATTATACAGGGCCGGTGCTGCTTTTTCAACAATCATTTCAATAAGCTGAACCATGGCGGCAATGACGGCTATGAATAATAGGAAGCTTAAAAAGCTGAGATCAACACTTTCAAAAGCAGGGCCCAGCCATTTTAGTGCACCGGCTTTCAGTAAATAATTTTCCATCAGCCAGTTTACCGGAACGGTGACGGTAATGACAAAAATAACTGCAATGCCCAGACCCATCGAGGTCTTTACCGTTTTGGAAACAGCCAGATATGAGCACATGCCCAGAAAATAGGCAAATACCATATTTTCAGTAAACACATTACGTACGAACAAATTAAAGAGATTTTCCATAATAAGATACTATATAATGGTTAACAGTTATTTTTCAATCAATTTCCGGTTATAGCCCCGTTGCATCCAGATGATAACTCCGATCGTGATGAGCGCCATGGGTGGAAGTATCATCATGCCGTTATCCTTGTATCCGATACTGTAAAAGCCTTCAGGTACAATCTGATAGCCCATCAGGGATCCGCTGCCGAGCAATTCACGGAGTGTGGACAGGGCAATCAGGATAAGCCCGTACCCGGCGCCGTTCCCTATCCCGTCGAGGAAGGATTCCCAAGGTTTATTGGCCATGGCAAAAGCTTCCAGCCGGCCCATCAGGATACAGTTGGTAATGATCAGCCCGACAAAGACGGAAAGTTTTTTGCTTACATCATATACATAGGCTTTCAGGATCTGGTCTACCACGATCACCAGAAAGGCAACTACTACAAGCTGGACAATGATCCTGATCCTGGGTGGAATAGTATTCCGGCCCAGTGAGATGATCAGATTTGAGAATGCCGTTACCACTGTCACGGAAAGAGCCATTACTATCGCAGGTTTCATTTGCACTGTCACGGCAAGGGCTGAACAGATACCCAGTACCTGAACCGTGATCGGATTTTCGTCGTTCAGCGGATTAAGAAGTAATTTCAAGTTTTTCATATGCTAAGCGAATCAGTTAATCATTTTAAAGTAGGACTGGTAGCTTACCAGACATGAATCCAGCATGGCTTCTAATCCTTTGCTTGTGATAGTCCCTCCCGAAATGGCATCTACCTGATGCGGGGAGGATGGATCTGCCCCTCCCTTTACCACTTCAACCGAAACAAAATCACCCTTGTCATCGAAAATTGTTTTTCCGCGAAAGGGCACCTGGAAAAAGGGCTGGTTGATCTCTGCACCCAAACCCGGAGTTTCTCCCTTGTGATCGAACATAACGCCATATATGGCGTTGAAATGGGGAAGACCTGCAGAAACACTGTCTTCCTTCCAAAAAGAAACATATCCCCAGATAGGCCCCCAAAGGCCCTTCCCGTAAACCGGAATTACAAGGAAACTGCTGTCACTCTTCCTCGCTTCAAAGACAGGCAGGTTTCGCTGGCCGGCCGGTTTTTTCATTTCCTCCCGTAAATTGATATCAAAGGGATCAATGCCGCTCACTTTATCGCCCTTGGTATTCAGAGTATAGCTTTCAGTAATATACTGACTGTATAACTGTTCCGCGTTCCCGGGCTCGGTTTGAATCCGAAGGGAGGTAAGGATATTCTGTTTTTTCTCCACTTCCACATTTTTGATCTGGGCCGGTTGCAGGGCAGTAGAGACTACTGCCAGTCCGGTTGCCACGATCAGCACAATAATTGTGGAATATATAAAGGTATAGGTGTTGCTTTGTATATTCATGACCTGTGCATTTTCAGTTTATTTAGCATGATTTACCACGGCTTTTTTCATTCTCCGCATCCGTTTGTTGATATTGGACTCAATAACATAGTGATCGATAAGCGGTGCAAAGACATTCATCAGGAGTATGGCCAGCATCATCCCCTCGGGATAGGCCGGATTGAGCACCCTGATCAGGATTGCGAGCATGCCGGTAAGAAAGCCATAGATCCACTTTCCTGTCTCAGTTTGAGAAGCAGTCACGGGATCGGTGGCCATATACACGGCACCGAACATAAAACCGCCAAAAAGCAGGTGCTTATAAGCCGGAAGCAACATATAGTCATTCGCTGCAAAAGCATTCAGGATCAATCCCAAAAATAATCCTCCGGCAACCGTGGAAATCATGATTTTCCAACTGCCGACACCGGAATAAATCAGGATAAAGGCCCCGATAAGAATGGCCAGTTTTGATGTTTCACCCAACGAACCGGGTATAAAACCGAGGAAAGCATCCATGTCGCCCGGAAGATGGCCGGTAATATTCTGTGCCAGGTTTCCAAGCGGTGTGGCGCCGGAAAATCCATCGATTATATTTTTCCCTTCGCGAAGACCTGCTATCCAAACCTTGTCACCGGTCATTTCAGAAGGGTAGGCAAAGAACAGAAATGCCCTGGCGGTTAAGGCAGGATTCAGCACATTCATACCCGTCCCGCCAAATACTTCTTTCCCGATCACAACGGCAAATGCAGTTGATACGGCAACCATCCACAACGGCACATCAACCGGCATCACCATCGGAATAAGCATGCCACTGACCAGGAAGCCTTCATTCACCTCATGACCCCTCACCTGGGCAAAGACAAACTCAATCGCCAGTCCGGTTACATAAGATACGACCAGGAGCGGCAATATTCGGAGGATTCCAAATCCGAATAGCTGCCAGAAATTTCCGTTTTCGCCAATGGATGAGAAATGCTGGTATCCTGTGTTATACATACTGAAAAGCAATGGAGGCAACAGGGCCAGGATCACAACAGTCATGGTACGTTTCATGTCCATGCTGTCGCGAATATGTGCACCGGAGAAAGTTACTTTGTCCGGAACGAACAGGAAGGTTTCGAAAGCGTCAAATGTGGCACGGAACTTTTCAAACCTGCCTCCCTGTTCGAAGTCAGGCTTTATTTTGTCCAGGAATCTGCGTAATGACTTCATGCAATATAGGTAATTGTTCGGTTTAACTCATTTCCTGCATCATCAGGTCCAGTCCCTTGCGAACCAGAACCTGCATTTCTGCCTTGGAGGGACAAATAAATTCACACAAGGCAAAATCCTCCTCAGCTACTTCATAAATGCCGAGCTTTTCCATCATGTCAATATCTTCAGCCAGTATGGCCTTGAGCAATTGCATCGGGTAAATGCTCATGGGAAATACCCTTTCATACAAGCCGGTTATTACGAAAGGGCGATGCCCGCCATGTATATTGGTATCCAGTACATATTGATGCTCTGGCCTCAGCCATGAAAAGAATGACCGTGAGTAACTGTACTTGCCCAGACCCGGCAGGGCCCATCCCAAAAATTCAAAATGATCACCCTCGGGAATAACGGTTATCTGAGAATCATAAAAACTGATAAATCCAGCCGGTTCAATACGCTTTCCGGTCAGCGGATTTCCGCTGATATACCGGTGCGGGATCTCACTAATATTGCCTTCGGTGATGCTTTTCATGGAAGCACCATTGATGATGCGATAATATCTGGGCTTCATGACTTCCGAACCGGTAAGCGCGATTATTTTCGAGGCATCATATATTCCGTTTGAGAATAGACGGCCGATCGCAATCACATCCTGCGGGGATACCACCCAAACCACATCTCCCTTGTTAATGGGATCAATACGCTGGATTTGTACTCCCACATTCCCGGACGGGTGAGGTCCCCTGAAATAGTTCACCCGGGCATTCCTGGCTTGAGTATAAGCCGCTGAGGCTGGATATTTTTCATTCACGTTTATATGAACATGTCCGGTGGTTAATCTGGACAATGCATCAATCCCAGTCTGGAAATCCGCTTCACTACCCATGATCACAAAATTACAATCCGGGGCCAGTGGGGCAGTATCAAAAGCCGATATAAACACCGACTTTGGTGTATCTTTCGGATTCGCTATAACCTGATAAGGACGTTGCCTGATAACCGGCCACAGACCGCTTTGCAGCAAATTATCAACAATTGCTTCCCTGTTCATTTCCAAAGGATTTCCGGTGGCAAACTGATCGTATTCCAAAGTGTTGCCCGCTTTTATTACCACCTCGAGGATAACCCTTCTTTCTCCGCGGTTGATGGAAACAACCATGCCGCTGACGGGAGAAGCAAACCGGATTTCGGGGCGATTCTTATCTGAAAACAAAGGAGTACCCGCTTTCACCATGCTCCCCTCTTTTACTTCGAGTCTGGGTACAAGCCCATGAAAATCCGTTGGCTTAACAACATAAAATTCCGACGAAACAGGTTTACCAAAGATCTTTTCAGCCTGGCCGGCCATGCTAATATTCAGGCCTTTCCTGATTTTATATACTTGAGGCATCAGTACTTTGTTTTTAGAAAGAACAAAAATAGGTAATTTTGAATCGGGTGAACCAACCAAATAGATATAATTAAAATATTCTGATCAACCTGAAAAATGATAGCTATGTCATGGAAAAGAGCAAGATACAAATCTATTGTTATTACTCTAACAATACTTGTTATTTCAGTAACAACACAAAAGGCATTTGGTTTAATACAAGATCAGAAAAATCAGCAGGAAAAGTTCGGTAATGTTATTTTTGATGGAAACATCCATACGGCCATGATAAGAAGTACGAGCTGGGAACTTTCCGCACCGGTTCTTGAACTTGGTACGGAACAACGGCTTGAATTGATATTCGATGACCTTTCCGCGAAACAGCAAAGTTATGGCTACACCCTGGTCCATTGCGATGCCCGATGGAACCGGTCTGACCTTGAAATGCAGGAATATTTATCAGGCACGGGACAGGGTAGCCTGTATGAATCAGAACCTTCTGTCAATACAACCCAGGATTATATCCATTACCGGCTTGTTTTTCCAACAGATGAGTGTATGCCTGTCGTTAGCGGAAATTACGCTCTCGTTATATTTGATGCAGAAGATCCCGACAGAATAGTCCTTAGCCGAAGGTTCTTTATTGTGGAAAAACTGGTACAGCTGGATGGCAGTGTAAAACAACCTCAGTCCGGCGATTTCAGGGAAACAGGACAACAGGTTCATTTTATGCTCAATCAGGGCAACCTTCCCATTCAGGATCCGCTACGTGATCTGGACATGGTTATCCGGCAGAATGGCCGCGACGATCACATCATGACAAATATGAAGCCTTCTTTCATTTCCCCTGGCAAAATTGAATATACACACATGGATGAAGGAATTTTCCCCGGTGGAAACGAATTCAGGACCCTGGACATTAAAAGTATGAAATATCAGACCGAAAATATCGCCCTCATTGATTTTCAAAATTCCCATTATCATGTTTACCTTAAACCTGATAAAAGCAAGGAAAACAGTTCCTACTTCAGTAAGACTGATTTGAACGGACACTATTTTATCAATAAGGAAAAAGCGCAGCAGAAGAATCTGGAAGCTGATTATGTGTATGTCCATTTCTGTCTTGAACAGCCATTTCCTTTGCAGGATGAGGTTTTTGTTACTGGGGAACTGACTAACTGGTCAACTGCAGGATCATGCAAAATGGAATACAATGCCGGGAAAAAATGCTATGAGTCCACCATACTCCTGAAACAAGGCCTGTATGATTATGCCTTTGCAATAATCGACAAAGCATCCGGCCATTTGAATACAGCAGTATTTGAAGGGAGCTTTTTTGAGACGGTCAATGACTATGAAATTTTTGTATATCTTCACAACAGCCGCAGCGGATATGACCGGCTTGTGGGATACCTGCCGCTGAAGAGATGAAGGAAGATGGAAGAAGGATGGAAGATCCAAGATTGAGTCCACTCTGAAAAGTCCAAACGTCATTGCGAAGGAGCAAAGCGACTGAAGCAATCTCCTGTAAGTGAACAGATTGCTTCACTGCGCTCGCAATGACGCGATACCTTGTAGACTTTTCTGAGTCGATCCAAGATTCAAGATTCAAGACTCAAGACTCAAGACTTAATACTCACCAATCACCAATCACTAATCTCCTAATCAAATGAAACATCCTGCTTTACCGTCCCGTTTCCTGATCATCCAGGTAATTGTTTTCCTCTTTACCGGTTGCAAAACTAGCTTCAGACATTGATCTTACCGGTCGTGACCGGCTATTCAATACAGGATGGAATTTCATGCTTGATTCTTTATCCGGGAACCCCGAACAGCCGGGTTTTGTCGATTCCGGCTGGCAAATAGTTGATTTACCGCATGATTGGAGTATTCTAGATTTACCAGGTGATAATGGGGTTGATCAGGTCGGACCTTTTTCAAAGAAAAGTCCCGGATCCACCTCAACCGGTTACGTGCTGGGTGGAACCGGCTGGTACCGCAAACACTTTACACTGGATAAACGTGATGAAGGAAAAACTGCCATCCTGCGATTCGACGGTGTTTATATGGAGGCTGAGGTCTGGGTCAATGGCAAACCGGCCGGACAGCATACCTATGGTTATACCCCTTTCTGGTTTGATATCACCTCATTGCTGAATCCTGCGGGAAAAGAGAATATCATCGCCGTAAAGGTGAACAATCCCGGCCGTAACAGCCGCTGGTACTCCGGTTCAGGCATATACCGGAATGTACATCTCACCCTCACTGATCCGGTGCATGTTGATGTGTGGGGAGTTTATGTCACAACACCTTCCGTTACCAAAGATTCAGCAAATCTTGAGATTTCAGTTACAACCCGGAATGATGCTGATCAGGAGACTTACGGTAAATTCAGGATCCGGATCACCGGACCAGATGGCCAGCTAGCAGGAACGGAAGAGGGATCCTTTCACATCATTGGAAAGGGAGTGACCATGCTTCACGTTAGAACAGTTGTTGGCAATCCTGCATTGTGGTCGCCAGCCTCACCCAGCCTCTACCAGGCAGAAGTAAGCCTGTACGACGGTGAAAAGCCGACTGACCGGTATATTCAATCTTTTGGGATACGAAGTTATCGTGTTTCAGCAGAAAAAGGTCTTTTGCTAAATGGTGAACCTCTGGAGCTGAAAGGAGGCTGCCTGCACCATGACAATGGTCTGCTGGGTTCAGCAGCCATTGAAAGAGCGGAGGAAAGACGGGTCGAGATCATGAAAGCCAATGGATTCAATGCGATCCGCACCAGCCATAACCCACCTTCGGAAGCCTTTCTGAATGCCTGTGACCGTCTTGGTATGGTGGTGATCGATGAAACATTTGATATGTGGGAAAGGCCCAAGAATCCACAGGATTATCACCGGCATTTCAGGGAATGGTGGAAGAAAGATGTTGAGGCAATGGTATTTCGTGACCGGAACCATCCCTGTATTTTGTTCTGGAGTATCGGGAACGAAATAAATGAAAGAGCGGATACCACCGGATTGCGTATTGCCAATTCCCTGATTTCCTTTATCCGGGAGCTGGATTCGACCCGGTTCTTCACGAATGCGATATGTGAGTTCTGGGATTATCCCGGAAGACCCTGGGAAGCCACGGCTCCTGCATTTGAGATATTGACCGTTGGCGGTTATAACTACCAGTGGAAAAAATATGAACCGGATCATGAAAAATTCCCGCTCAGGATCATGATGGGCACAGAATCAGTTGCTATGGACGCCTATGAAAACTGGCAGCAGATGGTTAAGAACCCTTATGTGATTGGTGATTTTGTATGGACCGGCATGGATTACCTGGGCGAGACTGGTATTGGAAATACCCGGTATACACTGGCGGATCAACAGGATGCCAATGTAATGACCTGGCCCTGGTTCAATGCCTGGTGCGGCGATATTGATATTACCGGAAATAAAAAACCACAGATGTATTACAAGGATGTGATCTGGGGAAACAGCCTGCTGGAAATGAATGTTCATGCACCGGTACCCATGGAAAAAACCGAAAAGATAAGCTACTGGGGATGGCCTGATGAGTATCCGTCCTGGAACTGGAAAGGGAACGAAGATCAACTCCTGCAGGTTTCTGTGTATTCAACCGGCACTTCGGTTACACTGGAGCTCAATGGCCGGGTAATCGGGGAAAAAGAAATTTCCGATGCAACAAAGCTGAAAGCTGTTTTTGAAGTGCCTTATGAACCGGGAGAACTTAGGGCAATTGCCATGAAAGATGGGAAGGAGATTGCTGTCAAAACCCTGAAAACCACCGGAGAACCGGCAGGAATAAGGCTCACTGCTGATCGCAATCCGATCCGGGCCGACCGGAATGATCTGTCATACATCACAATAGAGGTAGTTGACGAATTCGGACAGGTGGTCACAGATGCTGCCCTTCCGGTAAATCTGACCCTGAGCGGGAACGGTGAGCTGGCGGGCAGCGGAAATGCCAGTCCGGATGATATGGCAAGTGTTGGCAATACGGTAATAAAAACATACCAGGGCAAGGCAATGGCTATTTTGCGACCATTCAGTAAAGCCGGTGAGATTGTTCTTAAGGCAGAATCAGGATCTTTATCAGGAGGAATAGTAAAAGTGAGTGTCAGGTAGAACTTTTTTTCTGTCCCCACCGCATCGCCTTTATCCATTCCCCATTTCCGCATGAGGTGATCAGCTCGTGCAACCTTTTTAGCCGGGTTATGTCTTGTTTGGCACTCATGACCCAACGGGTCGTGACTTTGCGATATGATAGTGCCTGAGATTGAAAATAATGCCAGGCCTTGGCATCCTGCCTGAAATGATTCTTCATATCTTCAGGAAGGTAAGCTTCATCTGTTTTTTCATAACTGTAAATACGTGAACGGCTGTCCTTTCTTTTTGAATAGGCTTCCAAACCTGCCGGATGCATCAACCCCCTTTGTATCATTTCCTCCACCTTCCTTATATTCACTGCACTCCAGTTACTTCCAGGCTTCCGCGGAGTGAACCTGATACAGTACCTCTCCTCGTCAATTGACCTTCGGATGCCGTCAATCCATCCAAAGCAAAGGGCCTCATCAACCGACTGGCTCCAGGTAATGGATTCCCTGCCTGTTGCGATTTTGTAATAGCCTACCAGCAATTCAGTCTCTGATTCATGATGCTGCTCAAACCAGTGCCGGAGCGCATCCTGGTTGCTGAAATATACCGGTTCCATAATTGTTCAGTAGTTATTTTTGAACGCAGACTGGCTTCTAGTCCAACCCAATATAGTGAACTATTCTTAATATTTTAACATATTTTTAGAGAAAATATTTGCAATTACGAAAGTCTTCGTATATCTTTGTACGAAGATTTTCGTAGTATTTTCGTTTTCAGGTATTCCTGCACACCCAAAACTCGATTCCCAATCCACGCTCATTGCTCATCACCAATCACTCATTACCATGATTTCCCCCCGCACTACCGATTCCGAACTTGAGATTCTTGAAGTCCTTTGGGAATCTGGCTCCGCCACGGTCCGACAGGTTAACCGGGAACTTGAACGCAAGGGTAAATATGTGGGTTATACCACAACACTTAAAATGATGCAGATCATGACCGACAAGGGTATGCTGTCGCGAACCATGGATGGGCGTACCCATATTTATTCACCGATCATTCAGGCTTTTGCAACCCGCAATGCCCTGATCGACCGTATGGTCAATTCAGCATTCGGCGGATCAGCCATGAAGCTCGTATTGCAGGCTTTGGGCAATCACAAAGCCACTCCGGAAGAACTGCAGGAGATCAGAACCTTGATTGATGACATGGAAAAAGGAAACATAAAAGATTAGCCATGATTTTCAACAATGATGTTATACAGTCATTGGGGATGACACTTATTCACTCCCTTTGGCAGGGTATCGTTGTACTGGTTCTTGTGATGTTTACCCTTTTACTTGCAGGCAAATCAAATGCCAGGATCAGGTATGCTGTTCTGGTTTCAGGTCTGATGTTGCTACTGGCTGGATTTATTGCAACGTGGTGTACCTTGTGTTTCCGGATATACCACCAATCAACTGCCTTAAATTATGGCTCGTTGGTTTATGAACAAATACCCTGGTTTGAAAATTCACACTTCCGCATGACGGGCACAACAAGCTCATTTTCCGTTCACCGGTTCCAGGAGCTCTCCTACCCGATCCTGGCCATGGGATGGATACTGGGCTTCCTGTTCATGTCTGTTCGCACTACCGGCGCGCTATATCTGTCACATCGGATCTTTAAAAGGGATGTATTCCAGCCTGATCCATTCCTGCAAAACATATTCATGAAGGCCGGTAACAGGATGATGATGCCTGCCATGATTCAACTGCGCCTGACAGCCCGCAAGATCAGCCCGATGGTCATCGGTTTGCTGAAACCAGTTGTAATCTTACCTGCTTCGATCCTTTCCGGATTAAACGCCGAGCAAGTGGAAGCCATTCTGATCCATGAACTTGCACATATCCGCCGGCATGACCATTTGGTGATGATCATCCAGTCCGTTGCCACACAAGTCCTGTTTTTTCACCCCCTCACCTGGTTTCTGTCGGCAGAAATAAACCATGAACGCGAAAACTGCTGTGATGACATGGTTATGAAGATATTTCCCAATCCGATTAATTATATAAAAGCACTTACCATGATACAGGAATTGCATATTCTCGGACCCATTCCGGCCAATGCCCTGATGGGAAGAACAAAAAGGCTGCTCAGCAGGATCACCCGGATTCTGAAACCAGAAACAAACCAAACACCCGCCTATCGATTCGCCCTTGTCTTCATGTTATTGATCACCCTGGGCATTGCGGCTGCTACCATTGCCACCACAGGCAATTCCGGCAGTAAAAAAAGTATGGCACTTGTATTTTCAGATCAGGCAGAAAAACCAGTTGCCATACCCGACACTTCGAAAGAAAAAGTTGAAAGAAAAGCAATGAAACAGAGAGAATTCGTTGTTCAGGAAGACAAAAAGAAGGAGAAAGAAATCGATGATGCCCGGAATAATCTGGAAAAAGCAGAGCAGGAACTGGAAAAAGTAAGGGAAGAAATGGAGAAAGCCAGACAGGAAGTGGAACGTGCACAGGAGGAATTAAAAGAACTGGATCCGACTGCTCTGCATCCTGAAATCATACCCATAGTACCGGGTCTCCCGGACTGGGAAGATTTCCGCTTTGCCTTCAAATACGACGGCCATGAGCACTGGCGAAATCTCCAGGAAGAACTGAGCCGGGCAAGGGAAACCATGCAGCATATCAGGCAGGAGGATCTGGACCGACTCCGTGAGGAATGGGAACGATCCGGCGAACAAAGGAAAGAAATGCGCGATGCATTAAACCGGGCAAGAGAGGAAATGATGAGAAACAGGAGACAGTTCCGGGAGCAGGACTGGGAAAAGTACAGGGAAGAATGGCACAGGTTATTTCCGCTCCCCCCTTTTCCGGGTTATTATCCACCCCTTCCCCCTCAAATACCGCATATGACCCTTCCTGAATTACCTGATCCGGAAACTCTTCAGCCAAAAGGATCCCTGGATGACCTGGATCCCCTGGAAACAAATCCGGATGAACAGGAGAAATCAGCAACACTGGACTCAAAGCTGAGGGAGGTGGAGGAAGGTAATGAGTAATTAGTGGTGAGCGATTAACAGGTGGTGGGTGATGGGTGTGGGAAGTACCTTTGCGAAACAGATTTTCTATGCGTACTTTTGGCTGCAAAAAAACAGCCATGAATCTACGCAAATTTAATATTGATTCTCCAACCTGTTTGCTGTTTCTATACTTTACGGTCAGAAGGAATCCATCAGGCAGGTTCAGTTATCCGGTTTCGATCTCCAGTCAAGTACCGTCATTCAAGCCACCGGTGAAAAGCTGTCCAGTCCTTCATATCATTCACCCGTTTACTGGTTTCCGGTAAAGGTACCCTCCACTGTATTAACCGGACTGGTTGCCAACCGGGTTTATCCCGATCCATACAGCGGGCATGAACAATATGCTGATACCCGATGCTTCGGACAGCTTCAACCGGCAATATAACCTTGAACAATACAGCCATATACCCAATATACCCTAATCCCTGGAAGAATCCATACTGGTACCGGACAACTTTTCAGGTACCTGCAATCTGAAAATGGGCGCTACTTTCAGTTGATCTTCAAAGGCATCAATTACCGGGCTGCCGTGTGGGTAAATGGCAGTCAGGTTGCTGATTCCACACAAATGGCCGGCATGTTTGCCGAATATTTCCTGGATGTTACACCCTATATCAGAACGGGTGAAATGAATGCCCTGGCTGTTAAGATCTATCCCCTCGATTATCCGGGACTGCCTGCCCGTGAACAGCTCAAAGCACTGGATGATTTTTACGAGAACGGCGGACCTACCGGGGATATTGGCAAGAATGTGACCATGTTGTGTTCGGTAGGATGGGACTGGATACCGCCGGTCAGGGACCGGAATATGGGTATCTGGCAGCCGGTTTTTCTTCGCTCCACCGGAAGTGTGATCATAAGCAAGCCCCATGTGGTCACATTGCTTCCCGATCTTCCCGATACAAGTACAGCAAGACTGGAACTTGGTTTCACCCTGACAAACCGCAAAAGATCACCTGCGAAAGGAAGCCTAACCGTGGTGATCCAACCGGAGAATTTTACAGGTGAATCCATCAGTTCTCCAGGGAAATTACCCTGGAACCCACAAGCTCACGCACCATAAATCTGAACAGCAAAGAGATAAAACAACTGATCATCCGGCAACCGCACCTCTGGTGGCCTATACCATACGGAAAAGCGAATCTTTACCGTCTGGAAGCAGCATTTACCACTGCTGAAGGGATCAGTGACAAATCCACGGTTGTATTTGGTATTCGTACGGTAAGTACCAAAGCGGTAAAAACGGAAAAGACATTTCACCGGGATTTCTATGTGAATGGCAAACGGGTATACCTGTTAGGCGGTGCCTGGGTACCCGATATGATGCTGAACACCGATTCAGCGCGGTATGATGATGAATTGCGTCTTTGCCGGAATGCCAATGTAAATTTGCTGCGAATATGGGGAGGTGGTATTACACCTCCGGATGTGTTCTTTGAGCTGGCTGACCGATATGGAATGATGGTATGGTCCGATTTCTGGGTCACCGGTGATACGCAGGGTGAATTCAAAGGTTCACCTGATTATCCCTTCGAAAGCAAGGTGTTTATTGCTAACATGACAAATACCATCTATCGAATCCGGAATCATCCCAGCTTACTGCTTTGGACGGGTGGTAATGAAGGTCACGCACGCAAAGAGCTTTATGATGCCATGCGCGACAGCATCATCTCACTCGACGGTACCAGACCCTTTATTCCGAGCTCTTCCGGATTTGCAAAACTTCCGGATGGCTGGAAAGGATCCTGGCCCGATAATCAGGCTTCCGGCGTATATAGCGGAGGGCCATACCAATGGATTGATCCGCATGAATATTATGTCATGGCTGAACAAAGGCCTGACTGGGCATTTAAAGATGAGACCGGCATTCCCTCGCAACCACCTTACAATACTCTTGTCAAAATCATTCCCAATCTCATCTGGGATAAAAAGGCACCCTTCCCCATGAATGATACCTGGGGGTACCATGATGCGGCCACAGGTAACGGGCGATATGACCGATATTATAACGATATGATCCAACGTTTCGGTGAGCAGTCAGTATGGAAGAATTCTCTGATAAAATGCAACTCATGAATGCCATGGGCTATCAGGGTATATTTGAGGCAGCACAGCATAAGCTGCGGTCAAATGGCGGAGTGATGCTCTGGAAGCTTAATGCAGCCTTCCCCAGCGTGGTCTGGCAGATCTATGACTGGTACATGCTGCCAAATGCCGGGTATTATTTTATGCAAAAAGGCATGTGATCCCATACACGTACAACTGAATCTGAATGATTCGGTTGTGACGGTTGTTAACCGAACACATCACCCGGTAAACAAATTATCAGCCGAGATGGCTGTCTATACCCTGAATTCAGAATTATCTTTTTCAAAGAAAGAAGCAATTGACCTGGCTGCTGAAGAAGTAAAACCTGCAGTTTCCCTGGCAGGTGCACTCAAACAAGCCAGGGGCATCTCATTTATCCTGCTGAAGTTGAAAGATGCAGGCGGCCATGAGCTTTCCCGCAACAACCTATTGGCTGGAGCCTTCCAGAAATTTCAACGCCTTGAAACAGATGACGCAGACCCTGGTAGAAATGAAAGTAGCAAAATCAGAAACAGGTAAGGCATTATCCGGGTGGAATGTTACCTTGACAAATCCTTCCAATCAGGTGGCCTTCTTTGTCCGCCTGCAGATGATGGACAAAGAGGAGGAAATCATGCCGGCTTTCTGGTCGGGTAATTATCTTACCCTTGCTCCCGGTGAATCGGTAACGGTTCATGTTTCCTTACCCTGTGCGGAATATGAAAAACATAAATCCGGAAGTAAAGTTGACCGGCTGGAATGTGGATGAGAAACGATTGACTATGCCGTAATTATCCTTTCTATTCTTTGATCGAGCTGAGCCTGGTCATGCTTAAAACTGGCCAGCCCGGCAAGATTCAGCAAAGTATCAATGGCCAGCTCACCGGAACGGATGCGATCAGCCCAGTAATCGTGGCGGGGTATCTTACCATCTGTTGAAATAACTTGCATATCCTTTTCCGATAGAATGGGGAACATGTCTCCACATCCTGCTTTCCGGGCATGTTCAATCAGGGTATCGCCGCAGCAGGGCAGATCATCCGATAGATCCCGGACCAGCATCAGCTCCTGTTCACCGACTTCCCATATTTTTTCTAAAATGGCAACCTTCAGCATTTGAGTTAATATCAATGGGATAATTTTCATTCAAGCGGGAAGCAAAATTACCGGTCAGTGTTCGTCTGCCCTCGGCAGCCACCTTTACAGGAATTGTAAATACATCCGTACCGGCAAGTTTTTCCAGCTGGGCGGCACTGCGTAAACTGGCTGCAATAAGTTTTGTGGACAGGCCGTATTGCAGATTCATTTTATTTACCCATTTCTGTGATGAAAGCACCGCTCGTTCCCCGATGCCATCACCACTGCCCAGTCCGTTATCCTTACAATACGCTCCCAGCCGGCCCAGAAAAACATTTACATAATCGGGCTGAGCCAGGGCTGTGGCAAAAAGATTCTGGCGGGCGCTGAAGCCGAGTGTAAAGTTAATACGAACTCCCCGTTCATGAAGTGTCCTGGCGCCCAACAATACCTGTTGCAGTATAGGGCACTTTGACGATGAAATGCTGCGGATCTATTTCTGCATAGCGCAATCCGGTTTTAACAATGGCTTCCAGGTCGTGTGCCGTATCGGTATGCAATTCCACGCTCACAAAACCTCCGAATTTTTGCGCCAGTCTCAGACCATGACGGGCATTCAGGATAAAAGCAATCTCAATAACCTGCTGTCTGAGGGGCATGTCCTTAAAAAGGTCACGCGCCCGCAAAATCAGATCATCGTAAATACCTTTCTGTATCTCAGCATTTAGCAAGGTATTATTGGTGGTGAGGGCTGTCATTTCCGAGGTCCAATTCCGGGCGGCCTCATCCATATCTCCGGTATCGAGCCACAATTCAGTTCCGGTATCCCGCAGATTCTGCCAGAAAACATCAGCATCAGAGATTACAGCGGATTCCTTGGTGACGGAAAGGATGAATTGTCTGATGATTGATCTCAATTCTTTATCCATACGGGTTCAGATAAGTTAATCAATATTTATATATGGCATCAAATGATGCCATGGTCCAGCATGGAATTGGCCACTTTCAAAAAGCCCGCTATGTTTGCACCTTTTACATAGTCGATATATCCGTCGGAACGCTTCCCGTAACGCACACATGATTCATGAATGGCACCCATGATCTGGTGCAGTCTTTTGTCTACCTCTTCAGCAGGCCACCGCAATTTCATGGCATTTTGTGTCATTTCTAGTCCGGATACCCCGACCCCTCCTGCATTGGCAGCTTTACCCGGGGCAAACAGCAGACCGTTTTTCTGAATGACCTCAATAGCTTCGGGCGTTGATGGCATATTGGCACCCTCGCAAACGCAAATGCAGCCGTTGCTTACCAGGGTCCGTGCATCGTGCTCGTCCAGTTCATTCTGGGTGGCACATGGCAGGGCAATATCACATCTAACCTCCCAGGGATGTTTATCTTTCACGAAAACAGCCTCTTTGAATTCATGGGTATAGGGTTCCACAATATCGTCATTGGAAGCACGAAGCTCAAGCATATAATCAATTTTCCTGCCTGAAATGCCTGCTTCATCATACACATAACCATCTGGTCCGGATATAGTCAGAACCCTGGCTCCCAGTTCATTCAGTTTTTTTACGGCGCCCCAGGCCACATTACCGAATCCGGAAACAGCAACAGTTTTACCACTGAAGTTTCTCATTCCGGGTTCCCAGCATTTCCTGTGCAAAATAAACCGCACCAAAACCGGTCGCTTCCGGCCGGATAAGGCTGCCTCCCCAATTTACGCCCTTGCCTGTCAGTACCCCGGTATAGGTATTGGTCAGCTTTTTATACATCCCATACAGGAAACCGATTTCCCTGGCACCAACACCGATATCACCTGCCGGGACGTCGGTTTCCGGTCCGATTATATCGCCATAGTTCAAGCATAAATGCCTGGCAGAAGCGCATGATTTCATCATTCGACTTGCCCTTGGGCTGAAAATCGGATCCGCCCTTACCTCCACCGATCGGAAGCGTGGTCAGGCTGTTTTTAAAAATCTGCTCAAAACCAAGAAATTTAAGAATACTCAGGTTTACACTTGGGTGAAACCGCAATCCACCCTTATATGGTCCCAGGGCATTGTTAAACTGCACCCTATAACCCCGGTTGACCTGTACTTTCCCTTCATCATCCATCCAGGGAATTTTAAAAGTGAGCACACGGTCGGGTTCGATCAGTCGCTCAATAATGCCTGCATTCTCAAATTGCGGATTCTGATTATACACATCGGCTATTGATTCAAGCACTTCACGCACAGCCTGGAGATATTCAATTTCGCCCGGATTTCTGCGTTCAAGATTCTGCAATATTTTGTTAACTTCCATGACCAGAATATTTATAAAACTAAAGTTGGTCAAAAAAAATCACCTGTTCAATGATAAAATTCAAACTAAAACCTTACTTTTTTCAGGTTAATGGGTTCTCTTTGCCGTTTTCAGAAAATTAAGGATTTCTGTGCGATGCGGCATGGTTGATTGCCCGCCTTGTCGGTTAGCTGCAATAGCTGCTGCAGCATTGGCGAATAAATACTGCTTCGTAAAAATTTTTCCCTTCTGCGAGACCAACAGCCAGTGCACCATTGAAAACATCATTCATTACCAGACTGTTAATTATACCAATTTTAAAACCTGGCACATGCTCTGCACCGCCATTGTCAATTACCATGGCACCTTTTGACCGGAGGGTAATGATTACCCGGTCAAGTCCCCGTTCTAGCAATATTCTGCCGGCCAGTTCTGCAGAAAGCTCGTCAGTAATGGTGATGCCGGTAAGGCGCTCAGCTTCTGAAGCTTCCGGGCTCAATATGGAAATGGATTTCAGCAGTTCATCGCTAATCGGCAAGGCTGGCGAAGGATCCAGGATTACCCTCACACCGGATGACCGGGCCAGGCCTGCAGCATACCTTACGGTTTCCAGCGGAATTTCCAGTTGCATCAGCAAAATATCTGCACCGGTTATCGCCTGCCGGGCCTCCAGTAAATCATCCGGAGAAAGGTTCAGATTGGCACCGGAAGAAACTGTGATCATGCTCCTGCCATGATCATCTGTTACAACAGAAGAAACACCTGAAGGTCTGTCCTTATCCCGGATAATATGTGAAGTATCAATACCATTTTGCAGCAAGGAGTTAAGTACAACCTCTCCAAAAATGTCATTTCCGATCCTTCCGATAAAAGTGACTGAAGCCCCTGAACGCGCTGCAGCCACAGCCTGATTTGCGCCCCTGCCGCCGGGAGACAGGCTGAATGAACTCCCCAGAATGGTTTGACCCGGAACCGGCAAGGATGGCGAGGCAAAGATCATTGCCGTATTTGTGCTGCCTACTACTGTAATTTTCATGTCCTGATTGCAGTTATCTGGTTCAAATATACAATAATAACAGGACTTGTCATTGCTCTTTAACATAAATCGGGTAGCAATGGAGAAGATAAAATTCACCTTTGTATGAAATATCTGCAGATATATATCATAAAATATTTTTGCATCACGATATTGACCCGTCTCGCATTATATGTTACATTTGGGTTAATTCCAAAGGATGTTATGATCTTCTGCCGGAGATATTTGGTTATCATCTTGTTCGCCTTTGTATTAAAAGCAACAACCCAGTCCCAGGTTTTCCGATATAAAATCGGCTATTTTGGTTTCCTGGATAACCGCGAGTATTTTAATCCTTACGTAAATGACCAGACCATATTCGGATCAAGAATTTATGGGGAAGTTGGAATGTCACTGAATGACAATAACAGGATCATGGCGGGAATTGACTATCTGTATGAATTTGGAAGCAAGGGAGAATTGCTGGCACCTGATATTACCCTGTATTATAATGGCAGACATAAAAAACTTGATTTTTATCTGGGTGCATTCCCGAGATTAAATTACATAGACATGCCCATGGCGCTGATGATTGATACGTTTCAATATTACAGGCCAAATGTGGAAGGTATTTTGCTGGATTATAAGACCTCTTCTTTCAGACATAACATATGGATTGACTGGACCGGAAGGCAATCCTTTGATAAACGGGAAGCCTTTATGGCAGGTTTTTCAGGATGGGCAAAAAAAGGGATCTTTACCTACCAGCATCATGTGGTGATGAGTCACCTGGCCAGTTCAACAAACCAAAACGCGGATGAGCACCTCCGTGATAATGGCGGCTATTCCGCCATGATCGGGTTGGATCTATCATCTGCAACAGGCATGGATACATTGGCCTTTTCAGCTGGTTTTCTGGGTTCATGGGACAGGCTGCGAGGTGTGTATGACCTTGTTTTCCCCTTTGGCTGGCTTGGTGAGATGGAAGCATGGTTACAGGGGTTTCGGTTTGCATGGAACTCTTTACTCAGGTGATAGTCAGGCTATTGTTTCAGGTGATGGATTTTACAAGTCCACTTTTTATTCCAGAGCGGATGTATATTATCAGGTTGCCAGATCAGGCATCGAGGGCCGGGTTCAATTCTCCTTCCATTTTGTTCCCGAAGCAGTTGACCTGTCTATGTCATTGATGATACGGGCCCAACTTGAAGGCATATTCAGGGGTCACCATTCCAACTGATTGAAAGCTCGTTTCTTACTTATGAAGAAATCAAAAAGTATGCTCCGTGGATAGATCTCCTGAATAGTTACATGACGTATTGAACCATGCATTTTCATCCGCTTACGGATCAATCTGGGAACTTGCCGGCAAAAAGTCAGGTGTGCATGAAAAACTGAAAGGAAGAACCTCCCAGAGCCCGAAAACAAATAAACCATTGCTGACAAACCATCGAGGACCATCCGTATGATAATTACCGGTATAAGCTTTGCTAAAGTCAGGTTTTTAAAAAGCAGGTACAGGTTATTGCGGTAATTCAGGTACAGTTTATGCGGGTTATTGTTTGGCAATGTTCCGCCGCCGATATGATAAACGATTGATTGCGGTATGGCCTTTATCGAATAACCAATCCGTCTCATCCTCCAGCAAAGGTCAATTTCTTCCATATGTGCAAAGAAATCTCCATCCAGACCGCCTGCCCTGAAATAGGCCTCTGCCCTAACAAACATGCATGCGCCGGATGCCCAGAAAATGAATTCTTCTGAATCGTACTGGCCTGTATCTTTTTCCACACTGCTTAATAAACGCCCCCTGCAAAAAGGATATCCGAAAAAGTCAATGTAACCGCCTGCTGCACCTGCATATTCAAACCGATCCGGTTGATTGTAGTCCCGGAGTTTTGGCATACATGCCCCCAGTGCCGGATCAGCCTCCATTGCCGAGTATAAGGGTAATAACCAGTCCGGTGTGACCTCAACATCTGTATTTAGTAATACAAAATATTCAGCCTCGATTTGCTTGAGCGCCATATAATAACCCGGAGCAAATCCATAATTATGCTGATAAGAAATAACCTCGACTTCCGGAAAAGTATGGTTTACGAAATTCACCGAGTCGTCGGTTGATCCATTATCAACGACATATATTTTGTTTCCCGGTGAAGCTGAATACCTGCAAACTGATGGAAGAAATTTCTCCAGGTGGTGTTTCCCGTTCCAGTTTAAAATAACGATGGCTATCCGGGTCATGACGTGATCAAATTAATATGCTCAGGCCTTGTATGTTTGAACCTGTTATGTGACCAAAGCCAGAATTCCGGTCTTGCTTTTATTTCCTCTTCCATTTTCCGGATGCAGGTGAGCATGATCTCATTCTCGCGGGTTTCAGCAGTATTGTCGAACAGTTTTGTGAACCAGGCCTCATAATGACCCCGTTTGGCTTTCTGAATATCCAGAAATACTATAGCCATGTTAAGTTTCCGTGACATCTTTTCAATACCTTCAAAGAATGATGCTTCCTGGTTTAAAAAAGTTGTCCAGAAACGGTTTGTCCTTGGTGGTCTCTGATCTGCCAGGAACCATACTGCAAACAATTGGTTTCCCGACCGGAACTTCAATGCTTCCCTGAAGACTTGTTCCATGGGAACAAGGACTGGGTGACCGGGGCTCCGCATTTTTCTTGACAGACGATCCATCGTTTTATTCTGTAACGGTCTGTATATCACGAGAAATGTATGCTTTACATAGTCCGAAAGAAAAGTCATCCACTCCCAGTTGCTGTAATGTGCGGAAACCATGGCAAAATTCTTGTTTTCTGCTTCCAGTTGCCTGATCACCTCAAGGTTCATAAACCTGAACCTCTTATCATACTGCTTACGGGGTATACTCAGGCATTTGACTGATTCAACCAGGAAGTCACTAAAATGCCTGTAGAATGCTCTTGCAATCAGGTCAATCTCTTCCGGTGTTTTATCCGGAAACGAATTCCTCAGGTTCTTGTAAACGATCTTCTTTCTGTAGCCAACCAGGTAAAAATTGACAATATAAAGAATGTCTGAGATCCTGTATAGAAACCAGAAAGGAATGAGTGACAGGAGCCAGGTAAAACCAAAAAGCAGATAGTACCCCATGGAGATTGCTTCGGGAATTATATTGATTATTGATTCATAAATCGTCCCACAACATTCAGGAATCCGGAAAAAATATCCGGATTCCCGGCAACTATTTCCCTTCCGAAGAGATAGTTATTGCCTCCCCTGAAGTCGGTAACCGCCCCTCCTGCCTGCATTACAATGAGCGCCCCGGCTGCGACGTCCCAGGGACTCAGATTATACTCATAAAAACCATCAAACCGGCCGCATGCTACATAAGCCAGGTCAGTGGCAGCTGATCCCAGCCGTCGCACGCCATGGGTGTTATTGAAGAAATAATCAATGGTTCCCATGAATCCCTTTATCCGGTCGAAATTATGATATGGAAAGCCTGTGGCAATCAATGATTCTCTGATGTCATGTGTTTTTGAAACCCGGATCTCTTTACCATTCAGAAAAGCCTTACTGTCCTTCCAGGCATAAAAGGCTTCCTTCAGCCAGATTTCATATATAACACCCACAACCGGGATATTATTTTCCGTAAGTGCAATGCTGACCGCCACAGGTGGTGCGCCATGAATAAAATTGGTGGTGCCGTCAAGGGGATCGATCACCCAGTTAAATGTTACTCCCTTGTGATCCGAGGTTCCTTCTTCCGCAATAAAACCGGCGCCGGGGACCAGATCTCTCAGCCTGCTGATGATCATTATCTCAGCCTCTTTATCCACTTCGGTAACAAAATTATGCCTGCCCTTTATTTCGATATCTCCTGGAGAAATCTGATTGATCCTTTCATAAATAAAGGATCCTGCCTCCCTGGCAATTTGAATCGTGTCCTCACATAGCGCTTGATAATCCATTCAGTGAAAGTTAAAAATTACATTATGATTAAATTACTGGGCCGTTTGCCACTTGTTCTTGTAATAATGGTATAATTCAAATTGCGAACGGATCCGGTCAGCCCCATCAGGTGAAACATATACATTATCCTGCACGGTATTGATGATTCTGGCCTTTATATTGTCTTTCATTTGTATCTCAATCATATCCCTGATCTCACGCTGAACAGCCTTGTCGTATATAGGACAGGCTACTTCAATCCTGCGATCCAGGTTCCTCGTCATCCAGTCAGCCGAGGTGATGTAATACAGTTCATCTCCCCCATTGCAAAATATGAACACGCGTGAATGCTCGAGATACTTATCCACAATGCTGACTGCCTGAACGTTTTCGCTCAATCCTGGCACGCCGGGTATCAGTGAGCATATACCCCGCACGATAAGCCGGATTTTCACACCTGCATTATTGGCCTGATAGAGCTTGTAAATGATCTCATTATCAACCAGACTATTGATTTTCAGTATAATATAAGCCTCTTTCCCGGCCCTGGAATTCCTGATCTCGTTGTCAATAAGCTGGTACATTTTTCGTCTCAGATACAAGGGTGATTTGATTATATGCCTGTAAGTATAATTCCGGTATGAATGCTCGAAAAAATCAAATACCCTTTTAACATCCGAGGTAATCCGCCTGTCTGCGGTAAACAGAAAAAGATCAGAATAAACCATGGCATTTCCTTCATGGAAATTACCTGTACTCACGCAAGCATAGTTGACCACCTTCCGGCCTTCTTTTCTGACTATATTAAGCAATTTAGCATGCACCTTTAGGCCGGGAATCCCGAAAATAACACGTGGCGCCGACTTCTTCAAGTTTACGTGACCAGTAAATATTGGCTTCCTCATCAAAGCGGGCTTGCAATTCAATTACCACCGTAACCTTCTTTCCATTCCTGGCAGCATTGATCATTGCATTGATGACCTTGGAATTTTTAGAAACCCGGTACACGGTGAGGGAAATCTCTATAACCCGCGGATCAATTGAAGCCTCCTGAAGCAGCCGGATGAATATGTTAAAATCCTGATAAGGTACATGAAGCATGAAGTCTCTTTTGGCCATCACATCAATGATACTTTTATGCATTTTTATCAGCGGATGTGGCAAGGGAGGTTCTTTGGTATATACCAGATCAGGCCCCTCTATATTGGGAAAGTTCATAAAATCCTTGAAATTGTGATACCTTCCGCCTGGTATCAGATTATTGTCCTCGTCGAGGTTTATCTTACTTACAATCAGATCGAGCAAGTCCTTTGAAATGGAGTTATCAAAAACGAACCTTACCGGTTGACCGGTTTTCCGGCTGTTCAGTCCCCTGGAAATAACCTCCAGAAAACTTTTAGAGATATCATTGTCCATATCGAGTTCTGCATCCCGGGTTAATTTGATGATCCAGGATTCAAAATTGTCGAACCTGAAAAGCGCGAACACATCATCCAGGGAATACCGGATAACATCTTCGAGCAGAATGATGAATTTTTTTTCTGAATCAGAGGGCAACACCAGAAATCGGGGTAGTACATTCGTCGGTATCTCGATCAAGGCATGATCAGTGCGGATCCCTGGTTCAGTACTGCTTAGTTTTACAGCCAGATAAATCGATTTATCTTTCAGATAAGGGAATTTATCGACATTGCTCAGGATGATGGGAGACAAAACCGGGAAAACCTGATCATCAAAATACTGCTTGACGAATTCTGCCTGCTGGGGATTCAGTTCAAGTTCATTGATGATATGAATGCCCCTTTTCTCCAACTCACCCAGTATGTGATGATAAGTGTATTCAAATTTGTTCTGCAGCTGGATTACCTTCTTTTGTATCATGGCCATCAGCTTCTTTGGCTTCTCCCCTTCAATCTTCTTACTTCCCTGCTGATAATCAATCATGCGTTTGATTGTTGCCACCCGAACCTTGAAAAACTCGTCGAGGTTATTTGAGAATATGCCCAGAAATTTAATGCGTTCAATGAGTGGAACTCCCGGATCCTGTGCTTCCTGCAATACCCGTTCATTGAAGGAAAGCCAGCTGATCTCGCGGTGAATAAGTTTGGGAAATTTCTTCATCTCCTTTGGATTTGGGTTGACAGGTAAATATCCGGTTATTCTTCCTTATTGGGAAAAAAGAACAGCTCGCTGTCCAGGTTATCCCGGCTGATCTGATTCCAGGTTTGACATTTGAATGTCAGACTGACCACACCCGATGTGGGTACATTATCAACGGTGTTTTTAACAAAGTGATTGACCAGGTCAGTAACATCCGGATTATGACCGAATATCATTACAGATTGGCAGTCTTCAGGTGTGTTTTTGATAAACTCGATAATTTTCACCGCTGAAGATTCATAGAGCATATTATTAATTTGCAGGTTTTTAAGCGGAAAATCAAATACCCTCGCAAAGATAACGGCCGTATGCAGGGCACGGATTGCAGGACTGGATATGATCCTATCCGGCGTCAGGTTATTCAGTTTGAGTTTACGGGAGATTTCATAGGCATTCTGAATACCCCTCGCTTTTAACGAACGGTCAATATCAGCTATACCAGCATTATCCCAGCTGGATTTCGCATGCCTCACCACCTGCAACACTTTTTTATGCTTCATTGTAGATCCGATTTAAACCTGAGCAAATTTAAAACAATCCCTCACCCAAAAAAAAGGATTACAACAAATGACTGGCCAATTCAGCAAGGTAACTCCGTTCGCCCTTTACCAGATTAACATGGGCAAACAGATCCTGACCATTCATTTTCTCGGTAAGATAGCTCAAGCCGTTTGATTTCTCATCCAGATAGGGTGAATCGATCTGTTCGATATCACCGGTAAATACCATTTTTGTCTCCTCACCGGCACGTGTGATGATTGTTTTACTTCATGCGGTGTAAGATTCTGGGCCTCATCAACAATAAAGAATATCCTTGACAGGCTGCGGCCCCGGATATATGCAAGCGGTGTGATGATCAGTTTCTCTGTTTTCAGCATCTCTTCAATCTTCAGGAATTCCTTGCTGGTTTGTGCAAATTTATTCTTGATCACATCGAGGTTGTCAAAGAGAGGAAGCATGTATGGTCCAATTTTTTCCTTAATATCCCCCGGTAAAAAACCGATATCGCGGTTGGCTAGCGGGATGATCGGACGGGCCAGAAATATCTGGGTGAATTTCTGCCGTTGCTGCAAGGCCGATGCAAGGGCCAGCAAGGTTTTTCCGGTGCCTGCTTTCCCTGTAAGGGTAACAAGCTGAACTTCATCACGTACCAGGGCATCCAGGGCGAAAGTCTGTTCAGCATTCCTGGGTTCAATGCCATAGGTTTTCTGTTTGATGACCCGGTTGATCATGCCTGTTTTAGGATCAAAATGGGCCAGTGCACTTGAATTACTGCCCTTAAAAATAAAATACTGGTTGGCTATGGGTGCCATGGGCAACTTGAAATCCGTAACCGGAATACCGTCAGGATTATCATACATTTTCATGATCAGCCGGTCATCGAGGCTCTCAATGGTGCTGACACTCTTATAGATCTCATCAATATTACGGACCTTGTCAGTTTCATAATCCTGGGCCATGATGCCGATCGATTTGGCTTTCATCCGGAGGTTTATGTCCTTGCTGATGAATACGACATTCCGATCCGGATTACTGAGATTAAGATGTTCAGCAATAGCCAGAATTCGATGATCCGGCGTATTTTCAGGAAATGATGCCTGGATCAGGCCTGAAAATGGCTTACCTGTTTCAATACTCAGCTTGCCCAGACCTTTCCCCAACGGAACTCCCCCGTTAAACAGTTTATCTCCCGAGAGTTTGTCAAGTTCGCGTGTGAACTCCCGCGCATGATAGTTGATAATATCATTGCCCTTTTTGAACTTGTCGAGTTCCTCCAGCACGGTAATGGGAACGATCACATTGTTTTCCTGGAAATTGTAAATGCAACGGTAATCATGCAGCAAAACATTGGTGTCGAGCACGAAGGTTTTCTTTTTCTTAGCCATAATTCAATTAACGAAAAGTGAAAAACTTACAGTCTACAGTCTACAGTTTACAGTCTATGCCGAAGGCATCCCTTGGCGACAGCCTATTTCCCATAGCCTAAATCCATATTTTATACTACTTTTGTTCCGACATATTAATCCTACAGGTTCTAATTTTATTGCATTTTACACGAATTACTGACAGGGTTTATTAATACTTATCAACATGCATCATGGAAGTCTTAGAAGCAATATTTAACCGCCGGAGTATCAGGCAATACTCTTCTGAAGAGATTCCGGAGGATACACTGTTAACCATTATCAAAGCCGGTATGTATGCCCCTTCTGCAGTAAATAAACAACCCTGGCATTTTATTGTTTTCCGCAACCGGGAAACCATGAAAAAAATCACAGCCTTTCACCCCAATGCATCCATGCTTGGAAGCGCTAATGCAGCCATACTAATCTGCTGGGATGAGAACCTGCAGCATGACATTGGCTATGGTCCCGTGGATTGTTCGGCTGCCACCCAGAATATGTTGCTTGCTGCACATAGCCTGGGATTAGGATCAGTCTGGATCGGGATTTACCCGAGGATACAACGAATGGAATCGATTCATTCCCTGTTTGAATTGCCAGACCATATTAAGCCTCTGGCCATCATTTCGCTTGGTTATCCAGCTGAAAAAAAACCCATGCCCCTGCGATTCAACCAGGACAGGATTCATTTTGAAAAATGGTAACCATCCGTATCAGATCCTGTAACAAAATAGCACAACTTTCATGAACTATCGGGAAACACTTGCCTACCTGGTTGAACAATTGCCAATGTATCAACGAATCGGGCATCTGGCTTACCGGACAGGATTGGACAATACCTATAAGCTCGATGAATATTTTGGAAGTCCGCACCGACCTATTCCCCACCATACATGTTGCAGGGACCAACGGAAAAGGATCCGTATCGCATATGCTGGCTTCCATACTCCAGGAAGCAGGGCATAAGGTGGGACTCTATACTTCACCACACCTGCTCGATTTCAGGGAACGAATTAAGGTAAATGGCAAGCTGATCGTCGGCGGTTCGTCATTGATTTCATTCAGGAGAACCAGGGCTTCTTCAGCACTTTTCATCCCTCATTTTTCGAGATATCTGTTTACCTGGCTTTTTGTTATTTTGTTCATTGTCAAGTTGATATTGCTGTTATCGAAGTTGGTTTAGGTGGACGGCTCGATGCCACCAACATCATCAATCCGGTATATATCGGTAATCACCAATATCGGTAAAGACCATACTGAGATACTGGGTGATACACTGGCTAAAATTGCAGGTGAAAAGGCGGGTATCATTAAACAAAGAGTACCTGTGGTTGTAGGTGAAAGTCATCCCGAAACCCTTCCTGTTTTCACTCAGGTTGCCCGCGATATGGGTGCTTCGCTGACAGTGGCAGACAGGCAATATCAAATTCAAACAAGCTTTTATTGCCCGTGACGGCTACCAGGTCTTCAAGGCTGAAAGAAATGGATTAATTGCTATATCCCGATCTGAAATGTGGTCTTCTCGGCCATTATCAGCGTAAAAACACGGTAACTTGCTGGCAGCAGTTGATCAACTCAGGCTGGCTGGCCATCCCCTGGAAAATAGAGCAGTATATGCCGGAGTCAGGAATGTAATAAAAAACACAGGTCTTGCAGGCAGGTGGCAGATTACAGGACATAATCCGACCGTAATCTGCGATACTGCTCACAATTCAGATGGATTGAAACAGGTATTTCAACAGGCTCTCTGAAACCCCACATGACAAATTGCATGTTATCCTGGGATTTGTTAATGACAAGGATACCGGTGATATCTTCACCTTCCTGCCAGTTGATGCGAGGTATTATTTTACGCGACTTTCCGTACCCCGTACCCTGGATGAAAAGGAACTGGCAGCCCGGGCTCATGCCTGTGGACACAGGGGTCCGTCATTCCCCTTTATTGCGCAAGCCCTTGCCAGCATGAAAGGAAAACGCTGGCAGAAATGATCTGGTGATCATTACAGGTAGTACTTTTCTGGTTGCGGATTATATGCGAATGAAGAAGGAAGAATCAGAAGGAAGATGGAATAATCAAATGCCTTTTTTATCTTTGTTAGCATATAAGGCACATCATTAAATCACTCAAAACAGCATGATTAAAGAAAAGAATTCTTCCGCTCATCCTTGTTCTGGTATTCTTGCTCCTAACAATCTATCTGGTTAACAGATATCTTAATTGCGTCTACATTGAAACCTGGCGATTATACAACCGCAGTAGTGGATTATGGTCCGGTTTTTACTTCAGTACCCGCCTCGGGACTTGTAAATCCTGAGAACGAGGTATTGTTGCTGAGCCCTCCACGAGTATAGTATCCTCACTTGTCCAGGCTCCCGGAAGTCAGGTTTCCAAAGGGAATGTTATTCTTACCCTTGACCCGAAATCACTGACACAGGAAATTGATAACCTGAAAGATCAGTTGGGTGTAATGGAAAATGACCTGCAGAAGAACCGGCTGAATTCCAGAGGTATTCGCGTTGATCTTGATTATAGTGCGGAAGTCAAAAACCTCAAGATTACGTCTCTTAAAACAGAAATCCAGGATCAGGAACAACTTCTCAAAGTCGGCGGGATTTCACCTGCCCTCCACGAGCAAACCAAGGAGGAACTGGTATTGGCTGAAAAAGATCTGAAGATGACGTTGGAGAAAAACTCCATACGCCTGAAACAACTGGAGGCAGACGAAAAAGGATTGCAGCTACAGATCGATATGAGAAACAAGGAATTGGAATTAAGGCATGATCTTTTAAAAAGACTGACTGTCAGAGCGCCCTCTGACGGCATTATATTGGGTATATATACCAGCGTGGGTGAAAAAGTAGAAAAGGACAAGTTGCTTATCAAGATGTCAGACCTGTCAACATTCAAAGTCAAGGGTTCTGTGGATAATCGTTACATTGACCGTGTGAAGACAGGGGGTGAAGTATATGCTGTAATTGATAACATGCGCTTAAAGGGCAAGATAGGAAGTGTGGCACCCGTGATAAAAGATAAGAAGATTGAATTTGACGTTTTTCTCGATTACAGCCATTATCAGCAGCTGATTCCCAATATGGAAGTTGACCTGCAGATCGTAACACAGAAAAAAGACAGTGTATTGCGGGTTGAACATGGTCCGGCCTTTAATAAAAACAAAAACGCAGGATCTTTACATGGTCAGAACCGGTAAAGCGGTCAGGGAGACCATAACTACCGGCCTGATCGGTACAGATTTGTCGAAATAGTTTCCGGATTAGATGCAGGTGACCGGGTGATCATTTCCGATATTTCTCGAATCAGGCACAAGCGGGAAATTGTCTTTGAGGATCTTTAAACAGGGCCTGTTTATGAAAGCAAGGTATTTTATCGCTTTATTCTGTATTATTCTCCTGTATTCATTCATTATCAGGCCAGATTAATGATAGTGTTACAGTATCACTGAGCTTAAGGAATGTAGTAGACCTGGCCATCCTGCAGTCGGCTTCCGTTAAATATGTTCAAAATACAAATGTGAATTACTTCTGGCGCTGGAAAAACTTCAAGACCAGTTTCAGACCACAGCTCACACTCAACGGTGATCTGCCCTACTATACGCATACAACCACACCAGTTACACAACCTGACGGTAGTATTGAATTCAAACAGATATCCCAGATACAGGCCTATTCTCAGCTTTCTTTGAGCCAGTCCATCCCGAAAACCGGGACCTATATTTATGCAGCCACCAATCTTTACAGGATACAGGACTATATAAAGAATTCCGTGGAATATTCAGGAAGTCCATTTCAGATTGGTTTATATCAGCCTGTTTTTGCATATAATTACATGAAATGGCAAAAAAAGACCGAACCATTGATATACGAGGAATCACAGAAACAATTCATTGAATCGACTGAACGTATTGCTCTGCAGGCAACTAAGTTATTTTTTCAATTATTTGCAGATCCAGACCAATTATTCCCTGGCAGAGAATAATTTGAAAAACAGTGACAATAACCTGAAGATTGCCGAAATCAGGAGGCAGCTGGGTAAAATATCTGAAAATGATTTCTCGCGTATCCAGCTTTCGGTTTTCAACGCCCAGAAGGCGCTGAATAAGGCCCGGATGGATCTGAAGAATGCCGATTTTGAATTGAAATCCTATATCAACCTTGATCAGGATCAGAAAATCGAGCTGGTCGTTCCACTGGATATGATCCTCTTTTCTATTAATCCGGAAAAAGCCCTTGAGGAAGCCAAGGCGAACCGGAAGGAAACCCCCTTGTTTCAGAGAAGGCTTATCGAGGCCGACAGGGACCTGGTCAGGGCCAAAAGAAATTCGGGTCTCAGTGCCACTGTGGTCGGAAGCTATGGGGTTTCGAACAGTTCCGAGACGTATGGTGACATTTATAACAATCCTGAAAAGCAACGAACGGTGCGACTTTCCATGAGTATACCCATACTTGACTGGGGCCGTTCAGCATCAGCCGTTAAACTGGCCGAGTCACAACGTGAACTGGTGGTGTATGATGTGGAGAAAGACAATAGCGATTTTGAACGCGAGGTGATTGTTCAGGTGGAACAGTTCAGCCTTCTCCGCGACCAGATTAACACAGCAAGGGAAGCTGATAAGGTAGCTGAGAACGGTTATCTGATTGCTCTGAAAAAGTTCCAAAGCGGTGAAATCAGTATTACCGACCTGAATATTTCGCTGTCTGAGCGTGAAAGCGCTAAAAGGGATTACATCAGCGCCATCGAGAATTACTGGGAATCCTATTACCGATTAAGAATTCTGACCTTATATGACTTCGAATTGAACCAGAAGATCATGTATGATAATCCGATGTTAAATAAAAGATAGGGTTCAGACCTGGTTAATCATAATATTACTTTCTAATAGCATTTCTATCCCATAATGGCTGTCACCGTATGTTCCTTCCCATCGCCAAAAACAGGTATAAGATTGGAATCCTGTGGCTTGCCATCAACCATAACTGATTTGACTCCTTTTGATTTGCCTTCCGGATTTTTAATTTCTATCCGGTAGATGGCTCCCCTGAATTTACGGGTTATTGTAAAGCCTTTCCAACTGGTCGGAATACAAGGATCAATGATCAGCCCTTCGTAATCGGGCTGAATACCCAGGATAAACTGGGTAATTGCATAGAAATTCCAGGAAGCTGTTCCGGTTAACCAGGAGTTTTTAGCTTCACCTGGTTTGAAAGCATCTTTCCCGGCCACCATTTGTGCATAAACGTATGGCTCGGTTTTGTGCAGTTCGCTTATCTCTTCGAGATAGGCCGGACATATTTTCCTGTAATATTCCCAGGCTCGGTTTCCGTTGCCGACAACCGTTTCTCCAATCATGATCCAGGGGTTATTATGACAGAAGACAGCTGCATTTTCCTTGTATCCCGGAGGATAAGACGATATTTCTCCATACTCAATGTAATACCTGGAAAAAGCAGGATTATTCAATACAATTCCATATTTGGAATCGAGCCATTCATGAACAGAATCGAGTGCTTTGGTGCAATATCCTTCCTCCTTACCAATTCCTGCC
The DNA here is from genome assembly GCA_963705125.1 of uncultured Bacteroidales bacterium. Lineage (GTDB taxonomy): Bacteria > Bacteroidota > Bacteroidia > Bacteroidales > UBA10428 > UBA5072. Next base: position 120,149 of record CAVPIY010000004.1, read on the forward strand.
ATGGTACACCATCCGTTTGATTCAATAAAAATTTTGCCCTCTTCGTTTTCGTTGCTGCCGATTTTATTACCATAATAGTCGTAGGCACGGATAAACCATTCTCCATCCCATCCATGTTTCTTTACTGAATAAATCATAGAATCAACATGCATCTGGGCTCTGGCAGCTTCCTGTGATTTTCCGAGTTTTTTGCAAAGAGTTACGTAATCACGTCCATAAACCACAAAAAGTCCTGCAATCATCACAGATTCAGCTTTGGTCCCTTTGGATTTATTTTCAGTGGTCTGGAACGATTCATTTGGATCATTCGAAAAACAGTTCAGGTTTAAGCAGTCATTCCAGTCAGCACGGCCAATGAGTGGCAATCCATGTGGTCCAAGATTATTCACAACATGATCGAATGACACAGTAAGGTGATCAAACAAGGTACGGGCAACCCTCTGATCATTGTCGAAAGGTACCATTTCATTCAGGATACTGAAATCTCCTGACTCTTTTATATAGCTGATGGTTCCTAAGATCAACCACAACGGGTCGTCGTTAAACCCGCCACCGATATCGTTATTTCCTCGTTTGGTCAATGGCTGATACTGGTGGTAGCAACCACCGTCCTGGAATTGTGTTGAAGCAATGTCAATAATTCTTTCGCGCGCACGCTCCGGAATCTGGTGCACAAAACCAATTAAATCCTGGTTTGAATCGCGGAAGCCCATTCCGCGACCTATTCCGGATTCGAAGAATGAAGCTGAGCGAGAGAAGCAAAAGGTTATCATACACTGGTACTGATTCCATATATTTACCATACGATCAAGTTTCTCGTCGCCAGAATCTACTGAGTAAACACTTAACAGGCTATCCCAATAAGATCTTAATTCGGCAAATGCAGCATCTACTTTTGCAGCAGAATTGAACTTTGCAATAGTTTCCTTAGCTTTCTTCTTGTTGATAAGGTTTTTCGATTCCCATTTTTCGTCTTCTTTGTTCTCTACATAGCCAAGAACAAAAATAAAATCTTTGGCTTCTCCCGGCTGCAATTCCACTTCCAGGTAATGTGAAGCTATGGGCGACCAGCCATGAGCTTCAGTATTACCCGATTTTCCCTCAGCAACAACCTGTGGTTCATCAAACCCGTTGTACAACCCGAAGAATGACTCACGATCAGTATCATATCCCTGAACCGGAACATTTACCGAATAATAGGCGAAATGATCGCGGCGTTCCTTATATTCAGTCTTATGATAGATCACCGAATCTTCAATTTCAACCTCGCCGGTTGAAAAATTACGCTGGAAATTTTCCATGTCAGCGGCTGCATTCCACAAACACCATTCAATAAAGGAAAAAACTTTCAACTTTTTAATTTCCTTTGCGTGGTTGGTCAGTGTCAGTTTCTGGACTTCAGCCCAAGTCTTTAATGGGACAAAATACAGTGCAGTGGCTGTAACACCATTCTTCTCCCCTTTGATTGAAGTATAGTTCATTCCGTGGCGGCACTCGTAGCTGTCGAGCTCAGTTTTACAGGGTTTCCATCCCGGTGACCAGGGAGTGTCCCCATCTTTGATGTAGAAGTATTTACCTCCGCTGTCCATCGGAACATTATTATAGCGGTAGCGGGTCAGACGGCGGAATTTGGCATCCTTATAAAAAGTATATCCGCCTGCAGTGTTTGATATAAGTGAGAAAAAATCTTCATTCCCGAGGTAATTAATCCAGGGCCAGGGAGTATGGGGATTTGTGATCACGTACTCTCTTTGCTGATCATCAAAATGTCCGAATTTCATGGTCAAAATCTAATTAATGATTCGATATACTTTAATATGACTTTGTAATTCCTGATGTTAGGCATGCAGGTTTGCTATTCTGCTGATCAATTCATTCGCAATTTCATCCATTTTCCAGGGTCGGGAATATGGCAGATCCAAACCCGGAAATTATCCCGATTGTAAAGATAGCCATTGTATTCTGAGGACTGCAAAAAACAAATAAGGCATTTACAACACCCGAGAAAATCAGGGCAGATATAAACAAATTGCGTTTTCCATTGAGAAGCTCATGCCTTGGGCAGGTGAATTGGTGCTATTATTAACTGCTTTATTAAGGATTATTATTCTCCGTGCTGATAACAAAAAAAAATCTGTTGGGGTAAGTCTGCTTTTCCCCTAAAAAATTTTGAAGATATGAAATAGAGGTATATATTTGCACTCCCTTTAAAATTGAATTGGGGCGCTTAGCTCAGCTGGTTCAGAGCATCTGCCTTACAAGCAGAGGGTCGCTGGTTCGAATCCAGCAGCGCCCACAAGGGGTTTGCAAAAGCAATCTCCTACTTATATGCAATATCAAGTTTATATCCTGTTTAGCGAAAGACTTAATAAGTACTATATTGGTTCGTCTTCGGACATTGAAGATCGATTGAAAAAACACAATCATGTTCATAAGGGCTATACAGCGGCAGGTCAGCCTTGGGTATTGGTTTACAGCGAAGAGTATGAAAGTAAGACAAAATCTCTTCGGAGAGAAAAGCAATTGAAAAGTTGGAAAAACCGGGAGAGGATTGAATCATTAATCAAATCCCTTGCAATTGTTTCAGAACATCCCGACTGACAAGTCGGGAGGGTCTCTGGTTGAACCCGATCCCGACTTAAGTCGGGTGAGCTCACGAACGTCTGAGTAATCACCATCGGTTTATTTTGATATGGGGAACGACACTTCCGCCGTTTGGGAAAGGTTTGCACGTGTGACACCTGAGAAACTAATGATACCTCTTAGGTGAGCTGTGCGTTTTCGTACAACGATTGTACGAAAACCGTACAAAATACCGCATCCAATATCTCTATTAAGGTGTAGATATACAATACATTACAAATTATGGCATGATATTGGACCTTATTGGATCCTGGTTTTAGAATCAGTCGTTCAATTGAATTATAACATTATCATATACGTCATAAATTCGGTTTAATTTGAGAGGAATCTTTGTAGTACTTACCCTTTAATGTAACATATCATGTGGTTATCATTATTCCTTATTGTCTGCAGACAATTCTCAAAGGACAGGATCTATACTTCCATAAATATTCTAGGGCTTGCAACTGGAATTGCAAGTACAATCCTCATTGCAGGGTATGTGGCCTATGAATTGAGATATGACCGGTTTTACCCCCACTATAGTCAAATTTACCGGGTATATACTGATGGAACGTGGAGCGGCAAGTCGCTGCTTGATGGCAATACTCCATATCCGTTGGCTGAAGCGATGGTGAGGGATTTTCCAGATGTGCGGTCCGCGACCCGGTGCCAGGTTTTCTCGAACAGGTCTATTCGCTTCGGGGAAAAGCACTTCTATGAGGACAGGTTTTTTTATACTGACAGCAACTTTATCGATTTCTTCGGTTATAAGGTATTGACCGGCAATCCTAAAACCATGCTTTCCATGCCCAACTCCCTGGTGATGACCGCATCGGTTGCCAAAAGATATTTCGGCGATGAGGATCCCGCAGGAAAGTCAGTCCGTATTGAGAATAATTTCGGAAGTGATACTGCGGTGTATACTATAACAGGCATTATTGAAGATCTGCCTACCAATTCGCACCTTAAGATCGACATGCTGGCATCGATGAGTACATATCCCCCAGATTTCAGAGCAAATTACTGGCTGGGAGGTGGATTTTTTACCTATATCAGGTTAAATCCTCTGGCCAATCCAAAACAACTCAATGATAAACTCGAGGATGCTGTTGCCGATTATATTGCACCCGAGCTGCAACAATTCCTGAATATGTCGGTTCAGGATTATAAAAACTCCAAAGATATCTATACATTCCATTTTCAACCTATTGCCGATATCCATATGAATGCAGGTATTAACGACGGATTGACGGTACATGGCAACTCAAGGCAGATTTATATACTTGCTTGTATAGCAGTTTTTATCCTGATCCTGGCCTGTGTGAATTTTACCAATCTCTCCACAGCCAAGGCAACTCTTAGGGCAAAAGAGATCGGGGTAAGAAAAGTATCTGGTGCAGGTAAAAGGCAAATTGCTTTTCAATTTCTTGGCGAAGTATTCATGCATGTATTCGCTGCCACATTACTGGCAGTTATAGCTGCCGAATTTCTGCAGGTGGCGTTTGCAAGGCTTATGGACAGGCAAATTAATATTGTCAGTATTGATCCGTGGTTTATTGCCGGACTGTTAATTCTTATGCTTTTGACCACTATAGCTGCCGGTAGTTATCCCGCGTTTCTGATAAGCTCCATGTCACCGATTGTTGCTATAAGAGGTAAGGAAAACAAGTTGAACCAGAGGCATTCTTTACGAACCCTGCTGGTTCTGATACAGTTTGTTTTAAGTGCTGCCACCGCAACTACAGCAATTACCTTTTACCAGCAGATGATCTATCTGGAGAAACTTGATCCTGGTTATAGCAGGTCAGATGTTATGGTAGTGGAACGGACCGATCCATTGCGCGGAAAAGTGGAACCTTTTATCCAGGAGTTAAGGAATCTGCCCGAGATCCAGAAAGTTACCGTTTCATCAGGACTGTTCGGCCGGCAGTTATATCATATTACATACTCACGTGAAGGAAGGAATCCTGAGGAGTTGGTGTTTTTTCATGGTACATCAGTTGATTATGAATTTGCCGGGACCTATGATCTGGCATTAAGAAAAGGAAGGTGGTTCTTACCTGATTTTTCAGATTCATCCTCAGTGATTATCAATGAAACAGCGGCGAAAGTGCTAGGTTGGGATGAACCTGTGGGGAAAAGACTCTTCAATCCCGGTGGAAGGCAGAGATTTTTCACCATAATCGGGGTTGTAAGGGACTTCAATTTTGAATCACTGCATACTCCCATTCAGCCCTTTATATTTATGCTGAACCCCAAATATTATGATGGGTATTTTTCAATCCGCTTTAAACCAGGCAATTCGGAAAATGCCTTACGGAAAACTAGAACTATCTGGGATCGGTTTGCACCTGATGATCCCCTGATATATTATTACTATGACCAAGAATTCAACCGGATGTATCGCACTGAAATGGCAGTAAGGGATATCATGCTGATTTTCACTATTCTTTCCGTAATCATTTCATGTCTGGGCCTTCTGGGAATGGCTTCCTATATTGCAGGAAGGCGGACTAAAGAAGTGGGCATCAGGAAATCATTCGGTGCAAGCAGTATTTCCATAGTCAGCATGCTTGTCAGGTCTATGCTTGGAATTGTTTTGCTGGCGAATCTGATAGCCTGGCCACTGGCACGAATGGGTACAAATAAATGGTTAAATGACTTTGCTTACCGCATTCAACAGAATTATTACATACCTGTGTTTGTTATGATCGGTGCATTGATCCTGTGTATTTTAACTGTCGGATACCACACGTTGCGTGTTGCCCGATCCAACCCGGTTGATGCCTTGCGCTATGAATGATTATATTCCAGTTTCGAACCGATCCCGACTGACAGTCGGGAGGGTCGCTGATTCGAATCCAGCAGCGCCCACGATTAGAAATGAAGAGGTTAGTATAAATTAATAACCTCTTTTATTTTTACCGGTGAAACATAGTTGAAACATTTTTATATTCTGATATCTGTGAAAGCCTAAAAAGCCTTACCTGCCATATAACAAGACATACCATTGCCAACACTATCACCTTGATCAACGGTGTCCCCATCGAAACCGTTAGCAAAATGCTGAGGCATAAAAACTTACAAACCACCCAGATTTATTCTTAAGTCATTGATAAAAAGATATCAGAGGATATAACTATATTGAAGGAGAAGCTGGCGGTATAACAAATTAATAATAAAACCCACAACCAGCAACGCTTATACTCGCTGTTAGGCGCTGTTGGGCACATTATTTTTTATATCCTATGAGGTAGTAACACTTCTTCTCTTTTGTATGCTCTATTGTTTCAATGGTTTTAAACCCTATTTTCCCCATTTCTTTAACTACATCATCAATGCTATGCCGGTAATATATTGTTTCGCCTGCAGGTTGTTTGATATCCTTGAAACACTCAGCATCTGCCATGAAAATTATGACTTTACCATTTTGTTTTAGGATTGAGAATATCTTTTTCAATCGACTTTGAATTTCGTCCCAGAAATAGATTACATTCAAAAAATATATACAATGAAAAGTATCATTTTCAAAACTATAATTATCGAAGTCCGCACGTTGTAGAATTACTTTACCACGCTTTATATTTTCATGGTTTAACTTAAGTGCTTTCGAATACATTAATCGGGAAAAATCAATTCCATGAAAAGTACAATCATTCTTCTTTGAGTAATCATAAATACCCTTACCTAATCCATATCCAATTTCCAGAACGATGTCGTCCTTATTTAGTCTAAGCAAGGAATCCATTTCATCATATTCTATTTGATTTTTTTTTAGAAACTTGATGATATAACGGCCAAATAAACCACTCGGTTTTCGAAAATTAATGGCTATGAGTCTTTTAAACATGAGATACTTATTGTTGGCAACTGTGCATTATTTTATATAACCAATATTGTATGAATTCCCAATTAAGTCAACATACATTACGGATAAATAACGAAGTTCTGATAATGGAATAGGGGTTGGAAGTTTAAAACTATAGAGATCCGTATTTGTTTTTGCTTCCGGATTTTCCCATAAAGCGCCTATCTGGCACAACCGATTTTGGATTCCTTCAAGAGTTACCTGCGTTTGAAACACAAAATTTTCAGCCGTAACTAAATTATTCTGCATGTCTCTATATTCTATTGAAACAGAAATAATTTCATTTTTATCATTCGTCTGAATAGTAGGTTTTGCCAATATGCAAAAATATTTTGCACTGATATTTGAGTAATTTAATGTATAATTTTTATTATCAAGAGTTAATGAATAAATACCCTTTTGGAAAGGTAATAAAACAGAACCAAATGGGTATCCGGGATACGCAGGAGTTTCCCTTGAAAAAGATGCAATAAAACAATCGGGACCAGTAGAATAACCAGTTTGCCTTATATCATTATAGGGTGAGGCTTCCGGACCTGTAAGAACTATATTTGAATTTAACGGAATTAAAGATTTACCACCAGCAATACGTATAACATAGTTAATAAATACATTTGATGTATCTATAATTTGTGATAAGGAATCGTTTAATCCCCATGAGCCGCATGAAATAAAAAAAAGCGTGCTGATATTGAAGTCTTTCTTATTAAGAATGTCAGGGACACCATCATTATCAGCATCTATATTTTTAGATAATGATTCGTAATAAACACCCAATTCTTTATACCACGCAATCTCTTCTTCGTTCAGACCAATTTCATCACCAATAGGATTATTTGCAGGTATAACACTTGTTCCGTCTAAAGTTAAAGTACTTAAATCAATTACTGTATTATCACCGTTTTTTAAACTTACCAGGGGAAGAACGTTTAAACCACCAGCACATAAACAACCGATATACCTGTTTCCTTCATCGAGAAAGGCCAGAGCAGTTGCCGTTCCTGAAAGAGCTTCAGCCATAAATGAGCTACTTTCTATATTAAAAAGTTGATATGAAGTACTGTTAAAAACAAGTACTTTTTTAGCATCGGATAGTGATAATAACTTAGCCGATTTCAATTCGGTACTTTTTAGATTACTACCAGCAATAATCCCCTTTATAACAATTCTTGAATTATTTGATTTTGAATCTTCATCTTTAGTGCAACTTAGAATCACAAATATAATTGCAACCAATAATATTAGAATTCTCATAATTTTTTATAAAGTTATACTCCAATTATAAAGATTAGTTGCATAAGATTAGTGAATTCTCTTATTCTCTTTGCATTGTTGCCAACGTCCGCGTGTATAGCCTGTCCCGACATGTCGGGAAGCCGTTGCGTTGCCAGAGAGCTTACTTATCGAGGTACAACAAGGTAACCAAGGGAACTGACCTCCACAAATCCACTGCCAGTAATAGCTTATACACGCTGTTGGAGTGAGTTTTAATTCAAGCCGATCTGGCTAATTGAATTCTTCTAAAAATTGCCTCATTTATCCGCCTTTCTTCTTCAATGTCATAATCATCTTGTAATCCGAGCCAAAACTTAGCTGAATTGCCAAAATATGAGCTTAATCTTAATGCAGTGTCCGCGGTGACTCTCCGTTTACCCTTAAGAATCTGCGATATTCGTGTTTGGGGAATATCCAAATCCTTTGATAATCTGTATGCTGAGATTTCCATAGGGGTAAGAAACTCCTCCAACAAAACCTCTCCGGGATGTATGTTCGCCAGCTTTTCCATAATCAAAATTTTACTTGTGATAATCAATAATATCTACTTCACTTGCATGGTTGCTTTCCCATTTAAATACAATTCTCCATTGGTCATTAATTCTGATACTATAAAAATCCTTCAATTTTCCCGAAAGTTTTTCAAGTCGGTTAGATAGTGGAATTCTTAAATCACCTATATTCTGAGAGTTATTCAACATCCTTAATTTTCTCCTTCCGACTTGTTGAATTTCCTGTGGAATCTTTCTTATCCTTTCTCCATTCCAAATCTTTTCAGTATCCTTAGAACCAAATGATAAAATCATACTAACCTTTCACATTACTAACGCCAAAGATAACTATTTTCTCTGATTATTCAAAATAATCTATGCAAATGATTTTAAAATTCACTTCAACGTTTTCGCATATGGTGCGTTGCCTGGTCCGGAGCACTAACTTGTCCGGGTACACTAAAGGAAACAAAATGAAATGACCTTCGAAAGAGCACTTTGCAGTCAATGCACTATATGCGGTGTTAGCGGCTGGTGTTATTCATTTATGTCTTCAATTTTTTTCCACCTTTCTTTTATTTTCGTCTCTCCGTCGAAATAACTTGCTTGTGAATCTCTATTGAAAATCTCAAATGATGGTGCTATCAATATTTTATTCGAATCAGGATATTCTGCTACATCATAACCAATATAAGTTCTTATGTCAAGGTATGTACATGTCTCAGTCGTATGATTATAAAGTTGATGTGCTCCTATTTCTCCTTTTTCAAAAAATATTAAATCTCCACTATTTACAATTTCTAATCCATTAGGAGTTCTCAATGTTGCAGAACCAGAAATTATCATAAATAGTTCCTCTGCGTATCGATGGAAATGATATGGGGCAGAATATTGGTCAGGATTTAATTGTCTTAAATCAAAGTTCAGGTTTGCAGGATTAATTCCCTTTTTAATTCTTGATACATCTGTGAATATTCTGTAATGATCAATCTTATTCGGACTTTCTTGAAATTCTCTTTGGTCTGGTTTTAAAATTGTTGCCATAGTCTATTAATTTAGTTTTTATTATGAAATCTAAACTATCGGAATTGCTTCGTATTCTCTACACTTGCCGCTAACGTCAGCGGGTATAGCCTGTCCCGACATGTCGGGAAGCCGTTGTGTCGCCAATGCGCTTTGTTATCTAGGTAGCACGAGGTAGTGAAGAGCAATTACTCCGCAAGAAAATGTTTTCGTTTCTATAAGTTTCAGTTTAATCGTTTCGGTCACACCTTTAAATAACGGAATGCCGTGTCCAAGTATAACTGGATTAACAAGAAACCAAAACTCGTCAATTAGACCTTGACTTAGTAATGAATGAGAAGCAGTCGGACTTCCGAAAATTAGAATATTTTTCCCGTCTTGTTTTTTTATTTTATTTATGTTGTCTGCAAGTTGGTCGCCAATAACTTTGGTGTTGTCAAGACCTTTTTCGCTGATTGTCTTTGATAAAACAACTTTTGAAACTTTGTTATACCAAGCCGAATGTTCTTTGTCATGCTTTGATGCGCTTGATTGTTCGCCAGCAGTGGGCCAATAAATCTGCATCATTTCATAAGTTACTCGTCCATAAAGCGCAGTGTCGGCTTTGTTTGTCATCGTGGCAACAAAGTCAAATATTGCATCGTCTATATTTATCCAGTCCATTTCTCCATTAAGTCCTGCCACAAAACCGTCAAGTGAAGTGTGCATAAAGAATAATAATTTTCTCATTTTTTTATTTGTTTAAATATTTATACTGTTTGTCTGCTCGTTTTATTGTCTGTCGTTTGATGTTTGCAATGTCGTCATAGGGTTACTGCTAACGTTTGATGGTATGGTGTCGTGCGGGATTACGAAGCGATTTCCATCAGTTTACCACGACTTTTTTTCGAGCCACAAACGCTCACAAACCACTGAAACCCGCATGCACTATACCATGTGTTAGCCACAGTTTTTATTCCTTTTTCTGTTTGTATTCCTTTTTAAGCCAATCTTTGTAATCATTTATAAATTCTTCAAATGATTTCTCAAAAATCATATTTGTATTTTTAACAAACTCATTTTTTGAATAGTATAGATTTAGTTTGTCCATGCCATAATTATCAGCTATATATTTTACAAATACTCCAGAAATTGGATAATCATCCTGAAAATCGAATTTCGTTCTCTCATCAAATTTGCTTAGATAATCTATTTCGTTAACTTTTTTAAATGCAATTTCTAAATCCTGATAATATTTATTGTCATTTTTGCTATTAAAATAATATGTAATTACTCCTTCACTAAGATACCCAGGTTTATCATCGCTACTTCCATAATGCGATTCAAATATTTTATGTCCAAATTCATGACTTATTAATTCAGTTGATGTTCCCCTTGTATGAATTTCTCCTTTTAGCGCAAGTCCCCCAATTGAACCGGCACACCTGTCCCAATATCCTGAAACCATAAGAATCTCCAATTGGTCAGAGTGGAAAAAGGCTCTTATTTTCTCCTTTGGGTACTTTAAATTATAAAAACTGCAAAAATCCTGACAGAATGACTTTTGTTCGTGCTCAATGCGTTCAATATTAAAACTGTCTATTCTTAATGACACATAAAAATCCGTGAATTCAGTTGGATAATAGCTATAATTGTTCTTGCGAAGCAGTCTAAGGTCTGAAACTATAGCAGAATCACTGCCGTTCATATAATTACCAAATATTGTTTTACGCAAATTCTGAGTTATAGTAAAATCCATTCCGTTTGAGTAAGACGGTTCTCTAATTCCAAATAAACACATATTGTCATTTCCAACATAAGAAATCCTATTTGTGTCAATAAAGCATATACCATCCAGCTTATCTGTGTATTCCGCACCTCTGAATATAAAACCATTGTTAATTTTTTGAATTGGTAGTTTAAAGAGATTCCAGTTTTTAAAATCCGAAATCTTTCCAACTATCCAGAGGTTTTTAGAATAATCACCGCTAAGTAGTTCAGATTCCTTTTTTATTTTTATAGTATCATTGTACCAACCGGGGTATACTTCCATCCTTTCATTAAGAATTGAATCTGTTATGTCTGGTATGACAAAAATGAATCCCTTAGAGACAAACAGCTTTTCTTTTTTATATTCACAATCATATTTAGGAATCGTACCGAGGTCGATATATTGGGGATAACACTTTGTAATACTTAAAAATGTCAAGAGAATTGGAAGAATTGTTTTCATTGTAATCACTGTTTTATGATTCAAAATTGTGGCTAACGTCAGCGGGTATAGCCTGTCCCGACATGTCGGGAAGCCGTTGTGTCGCCAATGCGCTTTGTTATCTAGGTAGCACGAGGTAACAAAGAGCGATGACATTCGCAAACCCGCTACCAGCAATGGCTTATTCACGCTGTTAGCAACCGTAAATTGTTTATTTTAAGTCATTTAGGCCATCTAATAAAGCGGCAATGTCACTGTTGTTATGGTCCTTACCTTCAAATACATTAAATCGCCAATCAAGGTTCTTGAATCTCAGTCCTGTTAAATTGTCTTTTAGCATCTCCGACCATTTACTGACCTGCCCCATATCATTAGAACCAAAGCTAAAATAAAACACAATTTTTCGTTTGCAAATACTATCAATTTCCAGGTAATACTCTTTTTTTACTAAATCCATTATGGGTGTTGGACTTGACGCAATATAGTAATTGAAATAATTTGGCCTATTAATCAGTGTATAAACCGTAAATCCCCCACCAAATGAATGTCCATATAGAATTCGAGTATTTATTTTGTATTCTTTTTCTGCCACTTGAATCAACTCAGAAGTAATAAAATCAAGAAATTTATCAGCCCCTTTTACATAAAGTAAATCACGTCTTCTGTCAGTATTAATAACACCAACCGCTATTAGATTAGAAATAGAATCCTTGAATCGTTCCTTTATTGATTGAAATCTATAATTCGAATACTCACCATCAAGGAGGTAAATAAACTTTACAGAATCCGTTTCTAAAATATTCAGCGGTTTATAAACAATAATGCTACGACTCTCATTTAGAATTTCCGATTTTACTTGAATTGTATCAATAGCATAATTAATATCTTGAGAAAAGATGCAAATCGAAGTCAACAAAAAAATTAGAATTATAAATTGTCTCATGGGTGATCTTTTTTATGGTTGCTAGCGCTCAGCGGTAGGCGCAGTTGCCGGATTCATAGTTCTACTTTATTAAGTTACCGAAATATACCCAAAAGAGCTGATATTAGCAACCCTATTTCCAGGCAATTGCGTGTACCGCTTGTTGGGTATAGTTTTATTAAAATCTTGTTTTCTAAAAACTTTCCAACTCTATTGTCTGCCGCACAAAAGAGTTGGTCAGAAAAAGCCACCACGAGCGAAAAAAAAGTGATACTGTTTGCAACCAACTACCAAGCAATTGATTATACACGCTGTTAGCGGTAATTATTATCATGTTTTCAATTTGACTGTTTGTTGATCCTTTTTTGCTTGATTTTGCCAAAAACAAACATGAGTACAATAACCACCAATATTGATAGCGGCTGAATATACTTTATTTGGGCTTTCAAACCAAAGTATGAGAAAATAAAAGGGTTTGTTATCAAGAGCAATCCCATTAAGGCTATGAAGACCCCAAAGAATTTTTCAACATATTTTAAATCAATTTTCCGTAATTGTTCTTTAGGTGCTGTATTAACACCCGCTATTAGCCAATATAAATGAAAGGTTGGAACTATTATTCCTAAAACAATGAAGATGCTACCGATTATGAGGTCGATTTTAAAATCACCTATTACTTGTTTTATAAAGTCCATTTAAATATTGTTTATTATGTAAGTTGTCTCTTCAAATAATTACCGCTAACGCCCGCGTGTATAGCCTGTCCCGACATGTCGGGAAGCCGTTGCGCGGCCAAAGAGATTCTGTATCAAGATACACCAAGGACCGCCAAAGAGATACTTCTCGTAACTTGATGCCAAGCAATTGATTATACACGCTGTTAGCAAAAGTGCATTATTACTCTTCCATTAATGATTCATAAGGAATTTTAAGTTTCTTATGAAGATTTCTAATCATATTCAGAGTAAGTTTCCTTTTGCGATTAAAAATCTCAGAAACTCTGCTTTTGTAGCCAATTACCTCAGCTAAATCTTGATTACTCATATCCATTTGCTCCATCCGAAATTTTATCGCTTCTATTGGATCTGGAGCTTCTATTGGATAATGTTCATCTTCGTATTTCTCAATCAATATGCTTAACAGTTCTGCTTCATCCCCTTCCGTAGTATCAATAGGGGCATCAAAAATAACCTCAAGCCTCTTTAGTGCCTGGTTATAATCTTCTTCTGTTTTAATGACCTTTATATTCATAACTGTTAAATTTTATCAGCATCAATCATATCATAATCTCTATGTGTCCCCACAAATCTAATGAAGACCCATTTTCTAAGGTAATTTATCTGTACGACCAGTCTAAACTTGTTACCGCATATATTGAACACAACTCTGCCACTTTTTAAAATACTTGCTTTTGGATACTCAGTTCTAATGTCATTAGGAGAACTCCAAGATGCCTTGCATGCCTCCTTATACCAAGTCTTAAGTTGGCCTTCAGCATCTGATTGTTTTTCCCAAAATTCTCTGAGTACCTTTTTTGCAATTACTCTCAATTTTCAATCAATGTTTATTACGGCAAATATACAATTAAGTTACCATTTTGGTAATTTTGTGACTGTTTTTTCGAGGCGCTCTTGTATTTTTGCTAACGTCCGCGTGTATGATCATTTGCGTTGCCAAAGTGATTCTGTATCTAGATACACCAATGTACCTCAAAGTGAAAATGTTCGCAACTTGATGACAAGCAATTGATTATACACGCTGTTACAGCCAGTTTTTCATTTTATTTGTTTTCTGTTAATAAGCTTTATCGCAAAATCAATTAGTTCATCTTTGTCATTTATTGGCTTTTTCGGGTCTGTTTTAATGTAATAATCAGGAGGAACTCCTATCCCTTCCCAGCAAAATCCATTTTTATCTGTAAATAAACTATAGGGAATACAAACATTCCAACCACAAGGTAAAGTTTTCCAATCTGAATCTGCAAATCCCCCAGAAGTATTCATGCCAACTAACCTAACTTTTGGTATTTCTCTCATCGCAAGTGCAAAGTTTTCAGCAGCACTAAATGATGTATTATCAATTAATAATATGACAGGTTTGGAATAATTGCACGATTTATTGGGCTCTATAAACCATTCTTTAGGGGAACCAAAATCATTGTGCCCTGATCCATTTTTCGTTGCAGTTATCATATATTCGCGTTTTTCATCGGCAAAATAATCGGCAATTGCCTTACCTATAACGTCGTCTCCACCCATATTCCTCCTAACATCTACAATTATTGCTTTTGATGTCGAAAAAAATTGGGTTATTTTATCCATTGCATCCTTTGTTGCCCTTAAATTTTTAAATTCCCCAAAATGAAAATAACCAATGCTATCCTGAAGCCATCCATATTTAAATTTATTAAAAGTATTTAGACCATATTTAAACCATTTCTCCGTAACAGGCAAAGACATAAATATATTTAATGTAGAGTCAAAACCAATATCATCAATCAGATAACCTAATAATCCAGCGGAGAAATGCCGCTCTGGATTTTCTTTTGCAATTTGAACATGGTTATCATTTAAACGCCTGAGCATGTCGGTTACAATATCAAACAATTCGCTTTCTGATGTTTTTTCATTTATTCTAGGGCTGTAAATATCATACAGAATGTTCCAATCAATGCTCTTATGAGCAAATCCACTATATAATGTATCATATGAATTCCATATCTCGTTAAAAATGGTAACAGGGTCGTTCTTCTGAGCATTACTTTTCCCTGGAATCAATATAAGA
This sequence comes from uncultured Bacteroidales bacterium, assembly GCA_963705125.1. GTDB lineage: Bacteria > Bacteroidota > Bacteroidia > Bacteroidales > UBA10428 > UBA5072. The sequence continues at coordinate 135,328 of CAVPIY010000004.1, forward strand.
ATTGTAAAAAAAAAGTATATAATTTTTCTCATATCAAAATGATTTAATCGATATTGTTCCATTCATTCAAAGTCTGGCAAATTATATTGGGATTGCATTTTTTAAAATTGGCTGTAACGTCCGCGTGTAAGATCAGTTGCGCCAACAAAGTGATTCTGTATCGAGATACCCCAAAGTACCCCAAAGTGATAATGTCCGCAACTTACTGCCAAGCAATTGATTATACACGCTGTTGTACACAGTGTTATTACACTATTTGCTTAAAATATAACCTATTGTAATTTCTTCGTCGTTGGTTAGAATTGATCTAATACTAGATCGACCAGCAACTAACCATTCTGCACCATAAGTTCCAGCGCCATCCGAGAATATTGCTCTTATTCTAATCTCGGTACCATCAATTTTAAGATAGAACATCTTATCATCAGGTTTTTCACCAAACCAGGGATTATACATATTGTCTACCTGTAAATCATATTTGTATTTTCCAATCGTTAAAACAGCTTTCGATAGTTGATATTTTGGAAATTCACCATCAGTGCCTAGTAAAGGATAACTATTGATTGATAAAAGGTATTTGTTGTTATAATATTCGAAATGTTTTCCAATGGTATCAAATTTAATTCGATACATTTCCATTTGAATAGTATCATTCAAATGAACAATAGCTCTATCTACCTGTCCATTTACAAATGACAATGTAAAGAGTATCAAAATCGATATTGTTGTAATCCTTTTCATTTAAACATTGTGTACAACGTAATAGCGTTTTATTCATCGTTCTTATACAAATTTAACAGATTCAACGGAACGATGCTAATTTGTTGAAAAGTAAATAGAAAGACAGACAAAGAATGATGAATAAAACCGAGTTGGACTATGCCGCTATACTATGGGAGTTCTTTAAGGAGATATTGGATTTGGGAGTTTAAAAGTATGCTAATAATTACTATTTGTCGGGGAAAAGCGGATTTATAATGTTTCTTATTCATAGTTTTCATTCACGTTCATGCATACCGCTCCCATGATGGCAGATAAGGGCCACTAATTTGGATCACATCCAGTCAAGGAACCTGCAGTAAAAGTTCTTTATCCTGATTTTATTACACTGACGGATAAGCTCATTTGAAGTCTCATTTTTCCAGACCTGCATTTTGGGCAGCACAAAGGATCACAGCCGGTAAGAATACGCCATACTTCCACAGCAGTAAGACCTTCAAGTGCAGGTAGGAAGGTGGACCTCTCAATCAGATCAAAGCATAAAGAAAGTTTAGATTTGATGTTGCATATGGCCATAAACCCAAAATACCTGATTTTGTAAAACCCTGCAGGCAAAATGTGCTGAAAGAATCTCCTGATAAAATCTTCTGCATCCAGTGAAATACTTCTGCTTATGCCGGCAGATTTATAGTCTTTATACCAAAAGTCAACTTTACCATTATGGTGTTCAATGATCCTTTGGTTAGAGATGGCCACACGGTGCGTGTAATTACCAAGGTAATGAACCAGACTGTCAGTATTGGAAAGGGATTTTTCGCAATATACCACCCACTTTTTCTGATAACATCGCGTTTTTATCGACACGAAATCGATCGCTCCGTCAGGAAGGATGAGGTCACCATCAGCAAAGGCCTGCTCAAGGAATCTGCAGAGTATCCCTCTGAAAACGGCACTAAGCACCTTCACCGGAAGGAAGAACTTTTTATTGGAAGGGATCCATTCCATCTGATCCTCTGATAGACCACCTGCTGGTACTATCATATGAATGTGTGGGTGATATACAAGGGTTTGTCCCCATGTATGCAATAGGGCAACAGCTCCTGTCTGTGCGCCAAGAAACTGGGGGTTTGATGCACACTGCAGCAAAGCGGTCCCTGCTGCTTTGAAAAACAAACCGTAGGCCTTGCCCTGATTGATGTAAAATAACTTTTGCAGACACTGTGGAACTGTAAAAACAACATGAAAGTGCTTCACTGGAGGCAGACTGGCAACAAGTTTGTCTACCCACTGCACCTTCTTTACGAACTGACACTTTGGACAATGCCTGTTGCGGCAAGAGTTATATGATTGTCTGGTGTATCCACAGTTTTCGCAACAGTCAATATGTCCACCCATCACGGCAGTGCGGCAATTTTTGATTGCATCAAATGCTTTTTGCTGCTCAGGTGACAGTTTGTGGTTTTGAAGAAAATCTCTGGCATGACTGCTTAAAATATCAGAAAGCTCAATGTTTTGTTTCTTGTTCTCCATGACTCTGGATTTAAACATTCATTGAGTCCAAAGGAGAGATCACACTTGCCGGGTTAACATTTACCAGGTGGAGGTAACCAGAGGTGGTTTTCAGTGAAACATGTCCCATAAACTGCTGTATCAGGCGCAAATTGACTCCCTTCTCCAGCAAATGGGTGGCAAAACAGTGTCTGAGGGTGTGAAAGGAGACCTGTTTTTTAATGCCTGCTTTTGCTGCACTCTGCTTAACGATACTGTTCAGGGTTGTATCGGATAGAAATTGTCCCTTTTTACCTTGTGCTTCAAAAAGAAAACATTTAGGTTTACCATACTTGTAATACATCCTAAGAAGATCCAGGGTCTTTGATGAGAGAATAGTATACCTGTCTTTTCTTCCTTTGCCCTGTACCACATGTATCTGCATGCGCGCAGAGTCAATGGCTGTAGGTTTGATCAACTGGACTTCTTGTCGCCTGAGTCCCGCAGAATAAGCCAGCATAAGGATGGCTTTGTGTTTTATGTTGCAGGTAACAGCGATGAGTCTTTCTACTTCGCTCAATGATAAAACTACCGGAAGCTTTTTCTCACGCCTGGGTCGTTTGACTTTGATTTGCTGCCAGTCTCTCTTTAGCACATCAGTCTGAAGAATCTTAAAAGCGCTGATATACTGGTTGACCATCGACGTCGAAATCCCTTCGGTCGTAATCCGCTGATGAACGTAATCTTTAAACTGCTCGGTCGTAATCTTATCAAGAGGTATATCGAAAAAGTATTCTACCTTTGATAAGAGAACACCGTATGTGTCAATCGTTCTGGTGCTGTAGTTGCGAAGCTGCATCTCATGGATGAGCTGACTAATGAGATAAGAAAATTTGCTTTTCATGATGGTAGGTTTTAAAGTTGTAACTTCAAACTTACCATCAAATTACCGCCTCCGAAAGGGGGCGGTTTAGTTCAACTCGTTTATATAATCGGTTGAACCGTTTCTATACACCCGGTTTTGGGTGTATATAAGCGGTTTTTCTCTACTTTTATTGACTTTTTTTCTCTCAAGGTAATCTTCATTTCTGATTTATCCAATATAAAAATAGCTGTTTTATTACAAATCAAGATTCTCAAAAGGACTTTTTATTTTTTCAATGGACTTGGTGGTCACATGAGTATAATCTCCGTCGTTTTATTGGTCTTATGTCCCAACAACTCCTGTATGAAACGCAGATCAACACCGTTTTGTGTGTTGTTTGTTTTATTCAATCATCATCCTAAGTTCACTCCAAATAGATACCCAACTAATGCAGTTAATCCCATAGCAGCAGTTCCCCAGAATGTAATTCGGACCACCGCTTTTTTTATATTTGAACCCCCAGTCTTTGCCGCCAGAGATCCCAGTATAATGAGGAAAATGATCGCGAAACCATAAAGATAATATTCCATATTTCTTACTGGAAGGAAGAGTGTTACTATAAGTGGAAGAACTCCACCTACTGTAAAAGATGCACCCGAAGCAAAAGCTGCTTGAATTGGTTTAGCTTGAGATAGTTCATTAATTCCCAATTCATCTCTCATATGAACACCTAATGCATCATATTGGGTTAATTCTTTTGCAACTGTTATTGCCGTCTCCTTTTTTAGTCCTCGATTTTCATAAATTTCTGCCAATCGTTCCAATTCAATGTCAGGCATTTCTTTTAATTCTTGCTTTTCGCGTATAATATCCGCCTTTTCGACATCAGTTTGAGTGCTAACTGAAACATACTCTCCGGCAGCCATTGATAAAGCCCCTGCAACTAATCCAGCTACAGTTGCTAAAACTATCGGTTCTCTTAAATCACTTGCTGCTGCAATTCCTATCGCAAGACTGGCAGTTGATAAAATACCATCATTTGCGCCTAATACTGCTGCTCGAAGCCAGTTACTACGTTGTACATAGTGTGGAGCTAAATAATCATTCGTTTTATTTGTCATACTTATTGGGATTGAGTTTCTTCAAATAACATACAACGGTCGCGGCTATGAGCAGTGGCGGATTACGGAGCTGCGTCTGTATCCCACGTGCTGAACTTGCTGCGAGACGAGACGATGAACACGCTACAAGCCCCGCCATTGCTTATGAGCCGTTATTGGCAGAAGTAATTTTATTCCTTTTCAAATTCTTCGATTTCTTTTATTTCTTTATTAAGTTTTCTAAATTGCTCATAAATAGAGTATTTAAAAGTATAATAAATCGAGATAATCATTACTAGAATAATCAAAGAAAATGGTAAGATTGAATTGATTGAGAAAAAAGGTATCTGAGCTTGAAAATTCGGTATTATTGACCACGTTTCGCCGGAAATAATGCAATTTTGCAAATGACATATTGACAGTACCTTAGCTTATAAATTGGGTGGTCAAGATACTCCGGCTAGCAGTGGTCCCTAACACTGATTTTTCCAACTGGCAGTTGATTTTTGTATCATTTGACAATGCCCCCAGAAGGAGCATATACAATTACAAATATTACTAAAAAGAAGCCCCGCTTGTGGCGGGGCATAAATTACAGACGTACATAAAGTTACGCTGTATGTGGCACTAAGCCCAAAAAATTGTGCAAGACCACTACAGGGTCTGCGATTAGGATAATATGTACTATTAAAGATATGAAATTGCATTGAAATCCACAAGTTTTTGTGAGAAAAATCACCCGACAGTTTGTATTTTATTAATATCATTATTGCCTGACTAAAATTGATCATATTTCGTGAATGCATTGCCTTTGTTTGTCTCGTTCTGGAAAAACCTTTTACAATTTAATCAATCCCTCAACTGGGTTGCTTAACATAGCCAAATGCCTCTTAAACCACTGAACTTCTGCAAATCAAGCATAAACTGGTTCGAATTCAATCCCTTCAGGTTCACCTGAGGGGAGAGTTCACGAACTGTAAAAAATAATCCCGCAGCGGCAGGATGGATAATGATATGATTAAAGCCTGGAGTAGACTTTCTGTACCGCATTCCTGGTGAAATCCCGGATCTGCTTCTGTACTTCCTTTTTTGTCGTGACTGGCCCATCGTGCCCTGAAGAAGAATCCCTGTTAATGGGAGACTTACGCTGCCTGGCTATATTTCCTAGCGCATGAACCAGGGTCTCAATATCTTCCTTGGTATTACCGATGCCAAGGCTCACCCTGACCACACCGGGAAGGCTGATCTTTGGGAACAGGGTCAGGAGCAGCCTTTGAAATCGTTCGAGCAGGGAAGGAACATGCAGCAGACGCTTGATAAGCAAATGAGCACAATGACAGCCATATCGCACACCGATCCCTGCCAGGGCCAGTTCGCTGGCCACCTTGTTTGGAAAGATGTTCCCGAGGCTAAAGGCAACAACGCCGCCTTTACAGACAAACCTGGGTGATCCCGGATCCCTGATCCCGTAGATTCGGATACCTTGTATTTGCGACATGCCTTTTAATGCCATTGCAGTCAGAAGTTGTTCTTCCTCCCGGATCACGCAGAATCCGATCCGCTGTAAGATCAAAAGTGCCTTGCCCAAAGCGGCGATGCCCCCTGCATTTTCCTCGCCCGAGGATTGAATTGTTTCCAGTTCAGTGTTGTTGAAATGAAGCAGGCCCTTTCTGACCACAAGTACCCCGGTGCCAAAAGGTGCATACACCTTATGGGCTGAGAAAGCCAGATAATCAATCCCGCATCGCTCCATCTCCACCTTTCGGTGAGCAACAAGCTGGGCGGCATCCACCATCAGACGGGCCCCATTTTTGTGAACGATACGGCCGATCCCGGCAAGGTCGTTGAATGTGCCGAGGACGTTCGAAGCACCGCTTATGGCAACCAGCCTGATTCGCTTTTTTCCGTGCTTATTTTCCATGTTGTAGGCACGCAGCATTGAATCCAGTCCGTTCATATCCAAAAAGCCTTCATCGTCCACCTGCATACGGATAAGGGATAAGTCTGGGATCACCCGCCAGGGGAGTTCGTTCGAGTTGTGTTCAAGGAACGTGTTAAGCACAATGTTTTCAATGCCCTGTTCCGATCTGCCTGTACTTTCGGCCGCCAGGTTGATGGCTTCCGTGGTATTGGAAGTAAAGATCACATCGTAGTCCGACAGGGGGGCGTCGAGCACTCCTGCACAGATGCGCCTGACCTCCTGAATAATCTCTTGCTTTACGTGTTCCGGCTGACGCCATGCCTGTTTCATGGCATTCCAGACCGGCATGAAGGTGGGTGTGCTGGCAGCATAGTCCAGGTTTACATAGGGTCGGTCTCCATCCCCGGTAGGTACAAGACCATTGCGGCCAATCAGGGTCTTTTTCAATTCTTCCAGCAGTTCTCGTCCGGAACCTTCCGGTAGGTCCCGGCTAAGGATCTCCATTGAAGTAAGTATTCCTGAATTCGTTTCGCGGAAGGAGTCTATTCCGAAATGCCTCATTAATTGAAGCGCCCTGGCAAAAGCAATGATGTTGACTACAGCTGGTGTTCCTGCTTCAAACCTGTCAGGAGCGCCGGCCCAGATCACCGAGCCGGGAGAGACAAGCCGTGCATTCCCCCCGCCTGTCTCGAAGGGGATGCCTCCAGGCAGCGATTTTCTGTCGACAGCCAGGGCCCTGACCCCCAGCGAAAGTCCGAAATCGCTGCTGGAAAGAATCTGGTAGCTTTTTGTTTTAAGTTGCGCCCTGAGAATAGTTGCTCTTCTGGGTGTGCAAAATATGACCCTGTATTTATTCCTGTTCAGCCCGAGATATTCCAGGACAATTTCTCTGGCCTTCTCAAATAAATTCGTTGTAACCAGAGAATAGTGTCCACTGCCGCGGTGTACGTTGGAGTATGTCTCCAGAGAGGCATAAACACTTTCTTCAAGTTTTTCAATTGCTTCATTGATTGGATTGTCCATGGGAATTAATTACTTTCAGTCGAAGGAACCTGGTACCATAGGGAACTTCATTATAAAAGTAATACTTTTATTCAGATAGCCGGATATGATACAAGGTCTTCAAAAAGCGGAAACGGATTCAACAACCTCACTGAGATCCCTTCCAACTTTCCCCATCACTTCGGATATTTTACCGCCAAACATCATACCCATAAGTCTGACATTGAGCTGAGAGACAAAAACCTGGCCCTTCTTGTTTTCATATACTCCCAGTTCCAGAGGCATGGCGATCCAAATGATGAGATCCGTAAGAACCATACCGGCTAAAATAAAGCCAATTGCATCTACTAAGCTTATATTCATTTTACTACCTCCTAATAAATTAGTTTTAAAATTTGTAAAGTCAATATACCTTCCAATTCCAGACAGCTTTATTATATCAAAACTGGTAATTGAATATGCGATGGATACCTGGCTGACCTGTAAATCTTGTGCTGGGTCACAATAAAATCCGATTCCTTAGCTTCAAAAATATTCGGGACATATTTTTGCGGATTCCGATCAATTCAGATTTATTGAAACCACGAATATCCTGGAAAACGAAAATATATCCTTCCCTGGCCAGTGCGCAGGTATGATCCAGGTTATTGGGAGAGGGCAACCGGCTAACGCTATAGGGTGTACTTCTGTAAAGAATGGGAAAGTGTTCTTTAGCACCAGTGGGACTATACATTACTGTGTTCAGCTTTATCCCGTCTCGCATTGGAACCATGACCTCCTGCCTTACATATTTCAGCGTATCGGTTGATGTTTTTACAGCAAATAAGTTACTCCCACAAATTATAAATAAGAAATAAACAATCCTTTTATTCATATCTGCAGGTTTAGGATTTGGTAATCATTTATAGTATTGACTTAAATAAATGTACAACATAATTAGTCTGAAATCAAGCACTTTTTGACGAAATAGGATAATTGAAATCAGAGAAAAGTAAGTATATTTAGGCAGCTGCTCCTGGGCAGACAAACCATGTATAATCTCAGAAAAGCAAATACAGGAGAAGAAGCCAGAATCTTTGATCTGGTGAAAAAAGTCCTGTCTGATTACGGTTTGAAAGTAAACCCGAAAGAAACAGATCAGGATTTGTCTGATTTGAATAAATTCTATTTCGATAACCAGGGCTGGTTTGGCGTAATAGAATATGCAGGTGAAATTATTGGTTCGTATGGCATATTCAGGATGAATGACAAGGCTTGTGAACTGAGAAAAATGTACTTGTTGCCTGAGCATCAGGGAAAGGGACTTGGCAGGATCATGATGGAAGATGCCATTCAACAGGCCAGGGTATTGGGTTATGCTGAAATTATTCTGGAAACCAACACATTGCTGGATAAGGCAATCCATTTATACAAAAAATATGGATTTGAGGAATATAATCCTTCACATTTATCGGACCGGTGTGACTATGCCATGAGAAAAGAAATATAACCCCAAATATGAAATACTCAATAAAATGTCTGCTCTTTCTGTTGTGCATAAGCCTTTTGCTTTTTGTTTCCTGTACGAACAGAACGGCCAATTACGGACCTGATATTTACAAACCGGATACTGGTTTTAAAGTTGTCGGTTACCTTGGCGCTGAGAATTTTAGCCGCATCCGTGAACTGGAACTGGACAAACTTACCCACCTGAACCTGGCTTTCGGTAATCCGGACAAGGATGGTAATCTGATTTTCAGCGGAAATACCGATGTGATGCCGGTGGTAAACAAAGCTCATGAAGCCAACCTGAAAGTATTTGTTTCTGTTGCCGGGGGCGGAACTCCGGATACTGCCATCTGGAAGTTCATGCTGCACCCGGACAACCGGTCAAATTTCATAAAGAACATCCTGGATTATGTTGAAAAGAATAACCTCGATGGTGTGGATGTTGATATTGAATGGAATCTTTTTCCGGCCGTCGGCCAAACCTATAATCCTTTTATTATTGAGTTGAGAAATGCGCTTCATGCAAAGGGCAAAGGGATCTCTTCAGCACTGGGTGCGACCGGCTTACCTGACGTTATCAGTCAGGAAGCCCTGGAAGCCTATGATTTCATCAATGTGATGGTATATGATAAAACCGGGATATGGAATCCGGATGAGATAGGTCCGCATTCACCTTATTCATATGCTGAGGAAGCCATAAAATACTGGACTGAAGATAAAAATATCCCGGCTAACCGGCTTACCCTGGGTGTACCGTTTTACGGGTTCGATTTTACCCCGCCGGCCCGGTATATTAATTATTCAGAGATCATTAAGGACAATCCGTTACTGGCCTATGAGGACTCCGTGGGAATGATTTACTACAATGGCATACCGACCATCGTAAAAAAAACTGTACTGGCAAAGAAAGGACTGGGCGGGATCATGATATGGGAAATATCCTGCGATATGCCGGGTGATCTGTCTTTGCTCAGGGCCCTGGATCAGGCCCTGAAAGCCGGGAATTGCGCTGTTACGACATTTTATAAAGATGAAGACGGGGATGGTTTTGGCAACGCTGCAAAACCCTTTCAATCCTGTGCAGCACTGGCAGGATATGTATCAAACAGGCAGGATACTGATGACACCAATATAAAAAAACATCCTTGATCAGGCAAAGGAATATACAGCCTTAAAACCGGAGGCTATACCAGGTTTTCAAAGGAGATCCCGATCTTCTTGAGTGCATAGGAAGCTTCTCTCATATAATCACCATACACGGTGATCCAATGGAAGCCCGGCATTTTTTCTGCTACTGTTTTACTATCACAGGCATAACTGATATCAATCTGGGACCGGCATATATCAAGCTTCGGATTGTCCACTATTTTTCCCAGTATCCCGATGTTCCGGTTGAAAGCAAAGTCAGGCATAATATTCGTTACAGTCTGACCGATTGCCATTTCAACCTTTGGAGCAGCACCGTAATCCGATTCAAAATGTGTCATGATCCGGGCCGGCTCGAGTCGCTTCCCATCCATCCTCCGTGGAGCTGTGCAATGCGCCAGTGTGATTATTTTATCGTGCGGATAAGTTGGATCATTTAAGAAAACAGGTTTACCTGATATATGTCCCAGTAATAAACCTGCAGGAACTACCACAAAATCAGACTCACAGAAAGCCAGATAGCCGGAATCATTGAGCAGGCTCAGGGTCAGACAGGCGGATGTTTCTGCCAGAGGCATAATGGTCCCCATGCATGAATTAATGGTAATAGCCCTGCAATTATTCCTGTCCATAATTCGCCTGAGAACATCCTCGAGAATAAAACAGTTTTCAACATATTGTTGTTTGGTCTCCAGTTTTATACCGGCATCCTGAAGGTATTTATCAGCCCGTGCCTTTGCACTGGCAACAAAGGCTTTATCTGTCCTGGCCTCAGAGATCAGTTTCCCCAATTCTTCATATGATACCGTCCGGATGTCAAGCCTGAATTTCTCCTGAACCAGTTTCGGGACGACACCCGCTGGCTGGGCCCATGCTTCAGGACCACCAATCGCGATAATGGTGGAATTCAACGTGTTCTTGAGCCCCCCCAAAGACCTTAACCGCCATAGTAGTTCCTCCTGACTATCAATTACCACATCATTTTCATCAATACCTTTTACCGAAAGCATATCCGTATGGTTCCGAAGAAACCGCGGGCTTATTATTTCATACCACAAATAAACCGGTCCGGATTTATGGCGGCAGAAGATAATAGTATTCTTACCCATGTCATTCAGAACATGGAATGTGTCCATTCCACCTCCTGCGGCAAATATCAAGAACACATCGGCCGATCCCAAATCAGCTATATCACTTATATCATGGGAGGTAAGCACTTTGGCAACGGGCAGAAAAGTGATCGGAAAATCAGCAGTTGCATGAAGTGCCCCTAGCTCTCCCTGAATTCGTTCCACCTCCTGAAGTACGTCAGACTCAGTCTGAATGCCCCCCCAGTTTCTCCAGCTTGTTTGCTCTTTCCTCGTGGGAATTTCATAGGTAAAAATGGGCTTAACGACCAGGGATTGTCTTTGAGTGGACACTTTCATATCGGTTTGTTCTCCTTTAAGAACAGTCCAGGACAATCCTGATAAGGCTACTGTGCTCAAAGCAGCCGTTCCGGCAACCTGAACAAATTTCCGTCTTGACATTTCATTCGGGATCATACCATGATTTCCATTGCAGCAGGCATATCCTGCACTGTGAGTGCTACCTGAGAATTTACCCTCTGTGTTTTCCATGATTATATTTTTTTTATTCAAACCTGCTCCTAAAAGTAATTAATTTACCAGAATTATATGTTAAAGCATAATGATCATCAGTTTCTCAATCGAGAACCAGTATATTCTCCGGATCCAGTGCATTCTCACCCTTGAATCGCAGCATCAGCTGTGCAATGGCAACTACATCACGCCTGCAGTATTCAACAATACGCGTCAGATCATGGTCCTGCCAATATACCCGGGCAACCTGAGCGCCATCAAGATCTGTTTTCGGACTTGTGATATCAAATACCGAAGTAAGAAGATCCAGTGAAGTATAATGTTTATGATCACCAAACTTCCAGAGTTCAAGTGTGTCTATATGCCTGATCTCCCAGGGACGCTTGCCGGCAATATCGAACAGTGCCGGGAGATTTACCCGGTTAATCAGCATTCGGCGGGCTACAAAAGGAAAATCGAATTCCCTGCCGTTGTGTGCGCATAAATCAATTTCCTTTTTCAGTGATAGCCGGTTTACCAGATCCGCAAACTCAAGCAACATGGTATGCTCTTCCTCAGCATAAAAGGACTTTAGCCGCAGAACCCGTTTCTCATCCTGTAATCCGATCATACCTGTACAAATACAAATGATCTTGCCAAATTCGGCATAAATACCAGCCCGTGCATAAAGCTCATCGGGAGTCTCATTTTCCTTTTTCAGGTAGGATGATTTCTTCTCCCACAATGCCCTTATTTTTTCCGGGGCATCCTGCAATGCGGGATAAGCCGGAACTGTTTCAATGTCGAAAAACAGGATATTGCCGATTTTCAGCTGATCCAACATGGGTATCTGATAAGAATCGCTATTTTTGCAATTCGAGTAAAATTTACTAAGAATCAGACAAAAAGAAAAGTCCTTTACAAAATATTTCTCTGATGAACCGTTTATATCCGCTGAAATTCAAACCCATTATCAAAGACAAGATATGGGGGGGTACTCGGTTAAAAAACCTCCTCAATAAGCCCTGTAAGACCGATAAAGCAGGTGAATCATGGGAAATCAGTGGTTACCCCGGGAATATCTCTCGTGTAAAAAATGGCTTTTTAAAAGGGAACAGTCTGGAAGAACTGATCGAAGTATATATGGGTGATCTGGTGGGTGACCGTGTTTTTGAGAACTTCGGTACGTTTTTCCCCCTTCTGATCAAATTCATTGATGCAAATGATGTCCTTTCGATTCAGGTCCACCCCGATGATAAGCTGGCAGCTAAGCAGTTTGGCTCATATGGCAAAACCGAAATGTGGTATGTGATAGAGGCAGAAAGGGATGCTGAGATCATCGTCGGATTTAACCAGCCTGTTTCAAAAGAAACATATCTCAAACACCTGAATGACAAAACGCTCATGTCCATTTTGAATGCAGAAAAAACCTTACCGGGTGATGTTTTTTTTCTTCCGGCAGGCCGGATACACGCTATCGGTCAGGGTATTTTGCTGGCAGAAATTCAGCAAACCTCGGATGCCACACTCAGGATATATGATTTTGATCGGGTGGACGAAAACGGAAAACCCCGGACGCTGCATACCGAAAATGCCCTGGAAGCCATTGATTTTAAGGTTTATCCAAATTATAAAACCCCCTACTCCAGGGATCTCAACAAGCCCAGCCAGCTGGCCAGCTGCAAATATTTCACAACCAATTGTCTAAGCCTGAATGCTCCGGTTGAACGGGATCACCACAACATTGATTCCTTTGTAATTTACATGTGTGTTGACGGTAAATTTGAAATTCAGTATAACCAGGATGAAAAAGAAACACTGGATAAAGGAGAAACCGCCCTGCTTCCTGCCGAGATCAAAAACATCCGGCTGATACCCGCAAAAGATACCAGGCTCCTGGAAGTATATATAGAAGATCTGGATGGGAATAAACAGATTGAAGAAATGCTGGACAGAATTTTCTGATGGAAATTTACAGCCTGAACTTCACCAAAAGCAGCCCTGATCTGAAATCATGCCCGGCTGCCCGATTTCCTGAGTATGCCTTTGCCGGACGGTCAAATGTCGGCAAGTCGTCCTTGCTGAATCTTCTTACCAACAGGAAAGATCTGGCAAAAACATCCTCTACACCCGGGAAAACAAAACTCATCAATCATTTCCTGGTGAATGAAAGCTGGTATCTTGTTGATTTGCCCGGCTATGGATATGCACGAACCGGAAGACAAACTCGCGAATCCTTCCTTTCTGTTGTCGGTGAGTACCTTTTATACCGTGAGACAATGGCTTGCCTTTTTATATTGCTGGATTCAAGACATGCCCCTCTCGCCAGTGATCTTGATTTTATCACCTGGACAGGTGAAAACCGCATACCCCTTGCCCTGGTATTCACCAAAACAGATAAATTGTCAGGGGATAAGCTTGCCAGCAATCTTGCTGTCTATAAAAAAAAGTTACTTCATCAGTGGGAAGAACTCCCGCCTGTTTTTACCACCTCCACACTGCATCACACTGGCAGCAGGGAGATACTGGATTTTATTGGGAAAACGAACCAAATCTTTACAAGGGACGAGGGACAAGGGACGAGGGACAGGTGAGTTTTGGGATTTGGGCTTAGTGTCAGAAATATGTAAACATACTCATGCTCACATTCCCAATACCTATTAGTCCCTTGTCCCTTGTCCCTTGTCCCTCTTGTTGATAATTGATTCATTAAATTTCCGCCTTCTAAAAACCATTATGCCCGATATTTTTTACATTTGCAGCACTGCATAAACCCCGAAATACCGATTCAATGAAATTAAAAGCGCCCATAAAATTTTTCTCCGGCCGTGCATCACATTACCTGGCTGAGAAGATCACCCAAAGTTATGGCACGGAGTTGGGCAAAACTTCGGTACTCGAATTTAGCGATGGTGAGTTTCAACCCTATTTTGAAGAATCGGTTCGCGGATGCATCGTTTTTATCGTGCAATCCACTTTCCCGCCTTCCGATAACCTGATGGAACTCCTGCTGCTGATCGATGCAGCCAAACGTGCTTCAGCCTACCAGATAGTAGCCGTGATGCCCTACCTGGGATTGACAAGACAGGATCGCAAAGATAAACCCCGTTGCAGCATCGGAGCCAAGCTGGTAGCGGATTTACTTACGACTGCGGGGGCTGACAGGGTTATGACCATGGATCTTCACGCTGATCAGATCCAGGGTTTTTTTAACGTTCCTGTTGACCACCTGTATGGATCCACCCTTTTTGTTCCCTATATTAAAAGTCTGGGTCTTGAGGACCTGGCCATTGCCGCACCCGATATGGGTGGCACAAAGAGAGCCAATGCCTATTCCAGGTTCCTGAACTGTGAGATGGTCATCTGTTACAAGGTAAGAAAAAAAGCCAACGTAGTTGAAGAAATTCGGGTGATTGGTGACGTAAAGGATAAGAATATAATTATTGTGGATGATATGATTGATACCGCCGGAACAGTTTGCCTGGCCTCCAAACTTATGATGGAAGAGGGAGCCCAGAGTGTCAGGGTGGTTTGTTCCCATGCGGTGTTATCAGGCCCGGCCTATGAACGCATTGATAAATCCGATATAACAGAAGTAGTGGTTACTGACACAATACCCCTTCGGGGACATTCCGATAAAATAAAAGTGCTTACAATCGCCGCTTTGTTTGCAGATGTAATCCATAAGGTTTATAAATACAAATCAATTACAAATAACTTCATTGTGTAGTTAAGGCACCAGGCAGCTGGCACCAGGCACCAGGCATCAGGCATCAGGCACCAGGCACCAGGCAATAATTCATAATTCATAATTCATAATTCATAATTAATACTTATATTTGCCCTCCTTTTTAAAACCACTGTTTAGTATTAAACAATGGTGTAATGGGGAACCCGAAAAGAAAGGGATTCCAAGTAGCACGTATTAATTGTTTAATTTGTATAATCATGAAATCATTTGAACTAAAAGGCACGCTGAGAAAAAGTCTGGGGAAAAAAGATGCCAAAGTGCTTAGAAGAAATAAGCTGGTCCCCTGTGTCATGTACGGAGGTAAGGAAAATCTTCATTTTTTTGCTCCGGCAGGTGAATTTAAGAACCTGGTTTATACCAACCATGTGTATATTATAAACATAAATCTCCATGACACTGTTCATCTGGCCATTATGAAGGAAATCCAGTTTCACCCGGTAAGTGATGAACTTGTCCATATCGATTTTATGGAAGTTTCGATGGATAAACCGGTGGTTATTGGCCTGCCAGTTGAAATAACCGGAAACTCAGTAGGAATAAGGGCTGGTGGCAAGCTACGGCAACGGAAAAAATATATCCTGGTGAGGGGTATGATAAAAGACCTTCCTGATTCGATAGTCATTGATATTTCTGAACTGAATATCGGGCAATCCATTCTTGCCGGTGATCTGAAGTATGATAAAATTCAGGTGCTTGAACCGGTTCACGCACTTGTGGTAGGTGTGGTCACTTCACGGATTGCCAAGGGTATGGAAGAAGGTGAGGGTGCAGCAGTTGCTCCTGTCGCTGAAGTAGTCCCAACCGAAGCCGCTCCTGCAGAAGTCAAGAAATAAAAATACCCATAAGCCTTGAAATACCTTGTTGCCGGACTGGGTAATATCGGTGATGAATACCAGGATACCCGTCACAACATAGGCTTCACTATCTTGGATGCACTGGCCCGTGCATCCAAAATTGCTTTTACCGAGAAACGTTATGGCAGTATTGCAGAATACCGTTTTAAAGGACGCGTATTTCTGTTGTTAAAGCCTTCTACCTATGTCAATCTCAGCGGTAAGGCTGTAAACTACTGGCTTGGGAAGGAAGCAATAGAACCTTCAAACTTGCTGGTACTGGTTGATGATCTTGCACTTCCTTTCGGCACAATAAGAATCCGGCCCAGGGGTGGCGATGGTGGGCACAATGGCCTCGCAAGCATAATCCAGGTGTTGGGTATACAGGAATTTGCAAGGCTCAGATTTGGCATCGGCGGTGATTTCCCTTATGGTATGCAGGTCGAATATGTACTCAGCAAATGGACAAATGAGGAGTCTGTGCAATTGTCCGCCAGGGTCGGAATATGCCATGATATTATCCGGAGTTTTGGAACCGCAGGTCTGGATAAAACCATGAACCTCTACAACAACCGTGTGGTATGAAACAAAGACGTACACCGTTTCCCCGGGTATTCTGGTCGGCAAATACAGTCGAAATCCTGGAACGATTTGCCTATTATGGCATCTACATGGGTTTCAGTATTTATTTCGGCATGCTGGGTTTTAAGACCGAACAACTGGGACTAATACAGGGCCTCTTCCTTTTTATATCCTATACTATCCCGGTATTTTCAGGCACTTTTGCCGACCGGTTTGGATTCAAGAAAATGCTCATTATCTCATATATTGCCTATCTCCCCTCTATTCTGTTGCTTATCATCACCCGTTCATTCACCGGTATTGCCTTAACCATGCTGTGTATCGGCTTTGCAGCAGGCATATTTAAACCGCTGATCTCAGGAACTGTACGGGTAGTCACCGACAGTACCAACCGCACTTTGGGATTTGGCATTTTCTATGCTATGGTCAATATAGGAGCTTCCTTTGGCCCATTGATCCTGGGAAGACTGCGTGCCATATCCTGGGAGAATGCCTATATTGCTGCCGCCGTATCAATCGGTCTCATGTTTGTCATTACCCTGCTGTTCTACAAGGAACCTCCCAGGGCAATAGAGGGAGAAACCCTCCGGAAGAAATTCAGGGATTTGGGAATTGCCTTGTCTGATTTGAAATTTGTAGCTTTCCTGCTGATCATCGGCCTTTTTTTCTGGTTGCCCTTATGGACATTCTACAACCTCATTTCAAAGTATGTTGAGTTCTCCCTCGATGGTGCAGCATTGTATCAGCACATCAGATCGGTACTTGGTCAAACTGTGGCTGATTTCCTGTCCAGGGACCATGATGGCACCCGCAGGGTACTGGGAGAAACCATCTCCAATACTGCCTACTCCATCATGATTTTTCAGATTCTGATTTCGTGGATTTTTGAAAGATACAAAGCAATTCCGTCATTTACATTTGGTCTGCTGGTTATGGGTTTCAGTTTCGGCCTTTTATACCTGGCCGGCTCTGTCAATCCTGCATGGATCTTTCTGGGGATATTCCTTTTTGCAATTGGTGAAATGATCACTTCCCCGCGCATCCAGGAATATATTACCTGGCTCGCACCAAAAGAAAAAGCGGGTCTGTATATGGGTTCCAATTTCCTGGCTGTCGGCATTGGCGGATTTCTCAGCGGAACCGTCTATACTTCCAGGATCTTCAGTCATTTTGAGCGAAGCGGTCATACAGAATATGTCTGGCTCGTTCTGGGTGGTCATATCCTGGCAGGTATAATCGTAGTTATCTTATTTTCCTATTTTATCGGTCATTTTAAAGAACAGGAAAGTTAATATTCATGTTTGACCAACTTTTGAATATACAGGAAATTCTAATCTTGCAGCTGATCATCATCATGCTTATCGCTCGCTTGATGGGTTATCTGTTTCAGTTGATCGGCCAACCCCTGGTCATTGGAGAAATCTTTGCAGGCATTGTCCTGGGGCCTTCCGTTCTTGGCGCTCTTTCTCCGGAAATATCAGGATTTTTATTCCCGGACCGATCGGTTGATATTCTCCAGCAACTCAGCCAGCTCGGGTTGATCTTTTTCATGTTCATCATTGGGATGGAACTGGATACCCATTCGTTTAAAAAATCGGCTAATACGGCAATTCTGATCAGCATCGCCAGCATAATAATCCCGTTTATTTCCGGAATTATTCTCGCCTTTTACCTGTATGATCTTTTTTCCCTTGAAAACATTCGTTTTACATCATTTGCCCTTTTTATGGGCATTACCATGAGCATCACAGCTTTTCCGATTCTTGCCCGGATTGTCCAGGAACGAAGACTGACCAAAACCCTGGTGGGTACCATGGCAATATCCGTTGCTGCCATTGGTGATGTCGTGGCCTGGTGCATTCTTGCAGTAGTAATTGCAGTTGTAAAAGCCGGAGATATCAGCCATTCTTTTATCACCATCATTCTCTCCGTTTTGTACATATTCTTCATGTATGCTGTTATCAAACCCCTGATGTTCCGGATCGGAAGAGTGTATGCAAGCCGGGAAACCATGAGCAGACCCATCGTAGCTTTTATTTTTCTGCTCATTCTTGTATCTGCTTTGATTACCAAGGCCATCGGGATACATGCCCTGTTCGGGGCTTTTATGGCCGGTGTTGTAATGCCGGAAAACCTGAGTTTCAGGAGGGTGTTCACAGAAAAAATTGAAGATATATCCCTGGTCATACTACTTCCCCTCTTTTTTGTATCAACTGGTTTACGGACCGAGATCGGGCTGATCAGTTCCCTGCATCTTTGGGTGGTATGTTTGTTGATCACACTGACAGCCATCCTGGGTAAATTTGGCGGCACCCTGATTGCCTCACGTTATGCCGGCCTGAGCTGGAACAATTCCCTGGCCCTTGGCGTCTTAATGAACGCCAAGGGTCTGATGGAACTTATTGTTCTGAATATCGGATATGATCTCGGTATTCTCAGTCCGGAAATATTCGCCATGCTTGTCATTATGGCTTTGGCCACAACCTTCATTACCGGGCCGGGATTGAATTTAATCAACTATTTCTATCCCGAAAGTGAAACAAGCGTTGTCAGGGATAAGGCATACAAAATCATGCTTTCCTTTGCAAATCCCAAAATGGGCAATACTTTGCTTAAACTGGCCCAGCAACTGGCTTCACGTTTAACAGGAGATACAACCTTTACAGCACTTCATATTTCACCGCGCAGTGACCTCTCTTTGGATGACGCCAGGATTTTTGAAAAAGAAAGCTTTGCGCCAATTCGCAAAATGGCTGAAGACCAGAAACTCACATTGAAAACATTGTATCGGAATACCAATGAGATTTCTGCAGAGATCCTCCAGACCTGTGAAGTGGAAAAACCTGATTTCATTATACTGGGAAGTGCCCGCAGCATCTTCAGTAAAGATATTCTGGGTGGCATAGTCAGACGAATTTTCAATGAAACAGAATGCGATGTATTGATCTTTAATGAACGGAATTTCAGTGAAATAAAATCCGTACTCCTGGTCTATTTTGGCAATGGGGACGATTTTCTCTTTGATTATGCTTCCTTATTAAACCACCAAAGCGGCCGCAAGTTCTTCACATACCACCGTGGGCTTGAAAATAAAGAATCAGCCACTGCTTTCCGCAATTCAGGAATTCCAATGGAATCTGTAACGGGTAGCCTCCTTCATCCGGCCTTCCTCCAATCCATGGACCTGGTTCTGATTGCTGAGAAGAACTGGAAAGCCCTGGAAGGTAAAAATAACCTGCCATTGAACCATTTCCCCTCCCTGCTGATCATCCACAAATCAGCCGGAAACAACAGGTTGCTGAGCAGAAATGTTGATAGTTGATAGTTGATAGTTGTCAGTGGTTGTATGTTGTATGTTGTATGTTATATGTTGTATGTGGATATGTTATAATGTCCACAACATAAAGGAATTCACACTCTAATCCCCTTCCCTCTGCCCTCTCATTACTCTTTACTATTTACTCATTACTCCTCATGTGCCTCCACCGGTAAATCCAAATTCCCAGGATAAAATAGAGTATGCAAAGCAATATCAGGCAAATCAGTTCGGGGATAATGGCCTGGAAGCTTTCCTGCATGATCAGCAGCTTATTCAGTGCTGAGACTGAATGCGTAGGAGACATAAAACTTATCAGAGATAAGGGATATCCTCCCGGGGTAAACCAGGGCTTAACATTCATGGGAAACATGGCCCCGGTGAAAAACATGAAAATAAACAGCGGGAAGTTGCCAATGATTAGCACCTGTGTAACTGTCTTTGAAAAAGCAGCAATGAAAAGGCTGAATGCAATGATTGAGATCGTGGTTAAAAGTACTGTCAGTGAAACCAGGAACACAGAACCCTGAAACCGGAATCCTAATGCAGCTGCAATGCCCAGTGTAATGATTACCGAGATGAAGCCAACTAGTATCTGAACCACTGTGATGCCTCCCATTAACTCAAGGGTAGTCACTTTAGACAGTTTCAGTCTTAGCATGGTTTTATTTTCAACTTCAGTGACCATGGCAACTGAGGCAGTTAACATCAGCATAATAATGGAGAAAATAAGCAATCCCGGAACAGCCATTTCAAAATCTGTCAGTTGCCCTGAACTTCCCAAAGGATTTTCAATAAAATTAAATATCGGCCTGACACCTGTTACTGCATTTACAAAATCAGAAACGAAGCTATACGTCAATATGGCGCTGATCATATAATTGATATCCGCGATATTACCCGAAAATTCAAGGTTAAAGGGCTTGCTTTTTGTACCACTTTTCAAAGCATTAAGAGTAAGACTGAAATCTTCAGGTATGATCATCAGCAAATCCGCTTTCCGGCTTTTCAGATTTTCTTCGGCATTCAACCTGTCCCCTGCCAGAATAATTTTCCAGCCTTTGCTTTCCTGATTGTATAACGACTGAATAAGGCTATCTCCCCATGTTGCTGATGAAAAACCTGAACCAATATCTTTATCCTGATTGAGCACGATAATATCATATACGGGTGCATAACTCCGGCTGATTAGATCGTAAACCAAAACAAAGAATGGCGCTGTGATGACAGTCAGCAGCAAGAGCCAGAAACTTCGGAACTGCTCCTTCATGCTCTTTTGTATTACACCGGATAGTCTCATTGGCAAATTCCTGTTGATTATTCTCTTAATCGTTTGCCCGTTAGCTGAATAAATACATCCTCCAGGGTATTGGCCCGCATTTTGATTTCCGAAATCACCACGGATTCCTCCTGTAAGCAAACTGTAATCTGCGGAATCAGCTCAATGGCATTCCGTTTTCTCAGGAGAAGACTATCTTTGCCCACCTGAATATTCGGGATTATCTGATTGAGTCTTTCCAGTGCCAGCATTAAATTATGATCAGTATGATTGAGCAGGATAATCTCAAGTACATCGCCTGCACCCGCTGTTTTCTTCAGGTTTTCGGGTGTATCTGTCAACAATAATTTGCCGTTGTCAATAATGGCTACACGGTCAGACAATCTGTCGGCCTCATCCATATTGTGTGTGGTGAGAATCACCGTCTTGTTTTTCCGTAAACTACGGATAAAATCACGCACCATCAGCCGGCTTTGCGGATCCAGTCCGGCCTCCGGCTCATCCAGTACTACAATTTCGGGATCATGAACCAGGGCAAGACATATATTAAGCCTCCTTTTCATTCCACCGGAAAGGGTGGCTGCAATTGAACGGGACCGGGCGGCCAGGCCCAGCTGATCCAACAGTCGCATTCCTGATTTTCTTGCATCGCGTGCAGGCATATCATACATTTCACCGACAAAAACAAGCTGCTCAAGACACGTGAGTCTGGGCCAAAGGATCACATCCTGCGGACAGAGTCCGAAACTGTTACGCAGCCTGATATTGTGACTGGCAGGAATATTGTTAATCCGGATCTCTCCGGCATCAGGCCTGAGAAGCCCGCAGATCATATTGATGGATGTAGTTTTGCCGGCGCCGTTCGGACCTAAAAATCCGAATATCTCGCCCCGGAAAATGTCAAGATTCAGGCTGTTCACAGCGGTGAGACTGCCATAATGCTTCGTCAGATTTGTAACACGTATGACAACACTGGCATAATGTGAATCCTGCATATATGTTCTGAAGTATTTCTCGGGTAAATCAATCCACCTGGGAAAAGGTATCCCCCTGGTTGATATCCCCAGTTTTATATCCTTTGAGAAACCAAAAGCTGCGTTGCTCCGATGTGCCATGGGTGAAGGCATCGGGGACTATATAGCCCTGGGATTGCATCTGTATGCGATCGTCTCCGACCGCGGCGGCTGCATGCAAGGCTTCTTCAAGATCCCCTTGTTCTAGTATATCCTTGGTTTTCTCAGCATAATGAGCCCATACACCGGCCAGGAAATCAGCCTGGAGTTCTAACTTAACTGTATTTTTATTGTACTCGGTTTCCGTTACCCTGCCGCGTAAACTGTTAACCCTGTCTGTTATTCCCAGCTGCTTCTGCACGTGATGTCCCACCTCATGGGCAATAATATAAGCCATGGCAAAATCACCAGTGGCACCAAGCTTTTGCTGCAAATCATCCAGAAAGGACAGATCGATATAAACCCGCTCATCTCCCGGACAATAAAAAGGACCTGTAGCAGATGAAGAATAACCGCATGCAGATTCAACCGATCGACTGTATAAGACCAGGATGGGTTCGCGATAGGATTGTCCGCTTTCCGAAAAAAGGGCACTCCAAATATCTTCCGTATCCTTCAAAGTCACCCTGGCAAATTCCGCCAGTTCCTCCTCGGCCTGGATTACTGAGGAATCGACGACTCCTGATTCATTGCCTGCCGATTGAAGCGAATTGATGATCTGGGAAGGATCACCTCCCAATAACCAAACGATAAGCACAACAGCCAGGGTGCCAATGGTTCCACCGGCAATCATTTTTCCACCTCCCAAGCCCCGGCGGTCTTCAACATTCCCGCTTTGCTCACGACCTTTCCAACGCATATTCTGGTCAATTACTTCACTACCTCATCACTTCCCTCCGATGAGCAAATCCTGGTATTCCTTCAGTTGTGCCCATCTGCCCTGATAGGCAAGCAAAGCCTGTGTAGGCCATGTTTTTGGCTCGTGTACTGCATAAGAGGGTCCCCCATCAGCCAATAGGATATTTTTGATTTCCTCATCAGCGGTGTGAGCCAATTTGCGCCAGGTATCAATGCCCCTCTTTTTAAGAATCGCCTCAATCTTCTCACCAATACCCTCAACCAGGGTGAGATCATTTTCAGGGATTTTTTTCATAAATGCGTGCTCGGCAGCAATTGCATTAAAAGGCGGGAGCAGCTTTTCCTTTTCCTGATTACAGGTTCTCAGTTTGTTTTTAAGTTCGTCTATCTCATTCTCGAGCACGACACATTTAAGATGTATCCGCTTACCCCACAGATAGCCGATGATTAATCCAAGCGCGGCGGCTACCAACAGGGCAACCAGAATGAATAGGAGGTCGGAGGCAAATCGTTCAGTCATAATAGTAGTATTATTTAATTTGTATTTCAGCTCTGCGATTTTTTGCATTTCCTTCGGGCGTATTGTCATTGGTCGCCGGTTCATTGTCACTTTTACCCGAAAAGTTTATCCGTGAAGCATCAATTCCGGCCGCTATCAATTGCTGTTGTGCAAATTCAGCCCGCGCTGAACTAATCTTCAGCTTGGCCTGCTGGGCACCTGCATGATCAGAATGACCCGTAACAATTATCAATGATCCTGGATTCCCGGAAATATATTTCTTTAACTCATCAATTTGTTGCTTATCCTTTCCGGAAAGCAAAGCGGTGCTTTTATTGAACTCGAAATACAGGCTGAGCCTCTGCGGAATTTCTGTTTCTAATAATGTAACGGATAAGGTATCTTTCTCCGGTTCAGTCATTTCAGAAACGATAGTTTCCGGAGCCTCACGACAATCATCCCTGATATTGCAAACATAACAGTAGGCGCAACCTGCTATCCACAGGATTAACAGGACGGTGAAAAGAACGATAGCGTTTTTCATTTCCTTTTTTCTAATAAATATAGCATTTATTTTTAAGAAACCAATTGACTATCGGGAAATTCTGGAATCAAGATTATGATTCCAAAACAGACGCATTAAATTAAACGTGATTAGCAATAAAAACCGCTTCGATACGAAGTGGGCATTACTGGATTCGAACCAGTGACCCCTACCCTGTCAAGGTAATGCTCTAAACCAACTGAGCTAAATGCCCCTCAACACAAAAATAACATAAATATTTCAATTTCAAATTTTCGCTGAGAAATGTAAATTAATTGCTCAAATTGCGTATAACAGAATAAAAATGATCCATATGAGGTACTGGGTAATCTGGAAATGGCCAAGGAATGGGCAGCCCGGTCTCATACCAAATTTGCCGAAAAAGAAGCCGATGAATACTACAAATTGCTGAATAACCGGGTCAGGGAGGAGAGGCTGATGAGTGAGCAAGTCCCGGAGCAGTAACGGGTGACGAGTGACGAGCGTGATTTGGGTGTGCGTGTGAAACTATCAAAGTCAAGAGTTCGGATTGTTTTCCAATTTTCCTGCCTCATGCTCACTCGTCACTCGTCACCCGTCACTCGTTACTAAATTTCCCGCTCCCCCCGTTCTGCCTCCAGAAACTTGTGAGAAAGCAAGGCCAGCACCCGGCTGAATGTACTCATCGCTGATTCGGTCTCCCTGCTGATTGCCTGCTTTTTTAACCTGAGCATCAATAAACCATACAAGGCGTTCAGGCAGGTCTCAATATCATTGCCCTGTGGATTCCCGGTTTTGTTTTTGAATTCAGTAATATTGACAGCAGCGTGCCTGAAAGTTTCCTGGTATTTACCTTCATCAGGATGGTTGAGTAAGCGGATATGCATATCATTCATATCGGCAACCAGTGTTTTCAGAAAGCTGAGATGTCCTTTTTCCCTGATCCCTTCACGGTACATCATCAGCATCAGGTTGGCAAACCAGTCACGTATATCGTTTTTAATCCTGGCAGGCTGCGTGTATTGAGAAACCAGATTACGCTCGATACGGTCCATATTGAACTGATGTGCACGGATAAGATCCTCCACCTGCCACATGTACAGGATGTACTCTGCGATGTTTGTCTTCCGTTTTTCTTTGGCTATCAGCATGTTTGTAGTAATGTGTAATGAGTGATGAGTAATGAGTGGGTGTGGGTCTTGGGTATGAGGCAACAAGCTTTAAAGTTTAGTAAGTAATCAAAATCCTGTACTCTTGCCCAAAACCCGCTGATCACTTATTACTCATTACTCATCACTGATCTAATAAGCCATCCAGCAATCTTCGTTCTTTTTTCGTCGGTCTTCCTGCGCCTCTATCGCGCTTAAAGAAAACCATATCTTTGAGCTTCAGTTTTCCCAGTTCTTCCGGTGAAGTAAGATCTTCTGCGAACTCTCCAACTCGCTGTGCGGGTAACCGCTTCTCCACCAGATTCTTTACCCGGATTGAATATATAACTGGAAGTTTGCGGATGAAAAGTGTATCTCCAATCTTGATATTCCTGGAAGGTTTGACTTCCATGCCATCTATCAGGATCCTTCCCTTCCTGCAGGCTTCTGAAGCCTGGCTTCTGGTTTTAAATATCCTGACTGCCCACAACCATTTATCAATCCTGACCTTTTCAGACAATGACATAAACCGGATAATTACAGCCTACAAAAATAAGCAAAAAAAGACCGTCATCACGACGGTCTTTTTCACATTAAACAAAACTACTAACTAAACCAACTTGGGGCAAATCTTTATTTCGTTTTCTGATTGTATCCTTTATTCATCCGGTCAAAAGCTGCTTTCTGTATAGTATTACGCAAAGCAGACAGGGGAGTTCAGAATTTTCGGTGAAGGGGCAGGTTATGTTGATGAATGGGTATATTAATTACATGAAGAACAAACCTGCTAGCCAAGGAGCCCTGGTTTAACGGAACTCATCCCGCACTGCTGCAAGAGATGGCAAAATTCGATAGTCCTTCTCAACGGCCGATCCGATCACAATACCATCTGCACCGGCTTTGTACAGGGACCTCACGTCTTCAGGAGTCCGAATACCGCCACCGACCAGAATGGGCAGCGTGAGATTTGCTCTGACACCTGCAACAAGTTCTTCCTTAATCCTGTTGTTTGCACCACTTCCGGCTTCAAGGTAGATCAGCTTTAACCCAAGTTGCTCTCCGGCAAGGGCAGTAGCGATAATTATATCCGCTTTGTCAGATGGTATTGGCCTTGTATTGCTGATATATTCCACAGATGATAATTGATGTCCTTCGATCAGAATATAACCAGTTGGTATGATCTCCATACCCGAGGCTTTCAGAAATCCTGAAGCCAGAACATGGTTGCCGATAAGATACTCGGGATTCCTGCCGGATAGGAGTGAAAGTAATAATATTCCATCGGCATGGCCGCTCAGTTGAAGCAGGTTACCGGGAAAAAGGACTACCGGACATGTCGCATGGTCCCTGACGACAAAAATAGTTTCATCTATAGGCCGGGATGTCAGGCTTCCGCCCACAAGGATAACATCAACACCGGCTTTCGAAGCAACCTTCAGGGTCTTGACAAGCAGATCATCGTCCTGATTTTGGGGATCAATAAGCAGGGCGAGTATTTTTTTATTGCCCTTAAAAAGGGTTCTATAAATCACTGAAGACATTTGACGATCTTTGATCTCAAGGTTTAGTTATTTACAGCACCATACCACCACGTAATTCCCCAAGCTGAAATAATTCATGGTAAAGGGCTCGTTACGAAAGCTGTTATGTACCCGTCCCAGTAAAACACCCCTTTCCATCGGCTCAAAAGGCTCAATGCTCAGGTTATCTTTGAAGTTTATATCCTGCTTATCACATATCTTGTATAGGGCTTCTTTGGCACACCAGTGAATATACAAATGATATTTCCGTTGTTCCTCATCGGCAGTAATTACTTCGCGTTCATTGATAAATTTGTGTGCTATACTTCCGATCCGGTGCGACATGTATTCCAGATCGATCCCCACCCTTTTTTTGCGGCTCAGGAGAATGGCTGTCAGGTCACGCGAGTGTGAGATACTAATATAATAGCTATTCCCTTTAATGAAGGGCTTTCGGTTACCGTTATAAGCGATGGTAAGTTCATTTTCAGTCATTTCATCAAGTAAAACTCTGACACTGAGCCATTCGAGTTTTCGTGGTTCGAAGTTAAAGCGATCCAGAGTTTCCAGTTCTTCGAGGGTAAGGGCTATGCGTGATGACATACTTTTCAGGTCTTCCGTGATCTTCCAAACAGCCAACTGGCAACCACATTCGAAATGCTCATTCATGATTATAGCCATGGTGATCTCGTATTAGTTCATTTGCTCCAAGTCAGTGTTTTAATCAGATGATCTATATCTTCAGAAAAGAAGCGGATGACCGGTGCCAGGGAATCTTTGTTGGGTCGGACGCTGAAATACAATGCTCCGCTCAGGAAATTATGGGTGCTGTCCGTCAGGTAAAAACTCAATGATGAAGCCGTATTACCCCGTATTTCATAAATCAAACCATAAACTTCCCGATCCGGATATGAGACCTGTTTCTCAAGTATATCATCTGCTTTAACAATATGCTTGTAGGCAAGTAAACGAATATCTTCCGTATGGGTTGCGAGGTCCCCGTGCAGTGTCTTATAGGTAAGGTGTATGATCCCTTTGTAACCCGGAAATTCTATGTTGATCCAGCAAGGTTCAGCATCAGGGCCCGCATAAGGTATAATCCGGGCATAAACCGGATAGTCAAATCTGTAACCGCATTCACTTTGGTAGGGAATATATGTTTTTTCAGGGAAATCGATCCGGAAATAACTTTTGGGCTTTGGGGTATATACTTCATGACAACCTGCTGCAAAATAAAACATCGTCATTATGACGACAATTACAGGTATATTTATGACTGTCAGGTTGCTATTTCTCTTCATGCCTTATATATTCGTCGCTGAGGGTAACTTGAATTTGTTTAATTCTGCGCTGATCAACGGATTTTATAGAGAACAGGTATCCCTTGCAGGGTATAGTCTCATTCTTGCGGGGCAGTTCTCCCTTCAGTTCAAGAATCAGTCCTGCTAAAGTTTCAGCCTCCCCTTTCACATCATCAAAAATCTCCTCATCCAGATTCAGGATTTTGAAAAAATCATTCAACAGGATCTTGCCCTCAAACAAATAATTGTTTTCATCGATTTTGACATAAAACAACTCCTCATTGTCTGACTCATCGGAGATCTCACCTACAATTTCTTCCAGTATGTCTTCCAAAGTTATTATGCCTGATGTACCCCCATATTCGTCAATTACAACAGCCATATGGATCTTACTTGTCTGGAACTCTTTCAGCAGATCATTGATCTTTTTGGTTTCCGGAACATAGTAAGGCGGTCGCATCAGAGACTGCCAGTTGAATGAATCAGGCTTACCCAGGAAAGGAAGCAGGTCTTTGATATACAATACCCCTTTGATATTATCCAGATCCTGGCTGAAAACGGGGATCCTTGAATAGCCGGATTCAAGGACATGGGCTATCAGCTTTTTAAACCGGGTTTGAATGCCTATCCCCAGCACATCCACACGTGGTGTCATGATCTCCCGGACATCCATATTTCCGAATTTGACAATACCCTCCAGTATCCTTTTGTCCTCGGTTATTCCATGCTCAGTCAGGTCAAGGGCATCCGATAAGTCTCCGATGGATATGTTTTTACCCTGGCGTAAGAATTTCCGCTGAAATACAGCAGTTGTGTTGGTCAACAGGAAACTGACAGGCCTGAAGATCTTCTCACATATATCCAGCGGAACGGCCATGAATCTGACAACATTTTGGGCAAAACGGATTGCATAGATCTTGGGCAGGATTTCCCCAAAGAAAACAATGATGAATGTAATGACAACAACCTGAACGATGAAACCAAGAATCCGGGCATTTGTAAAATTAAAAAGTGCATCCGTCAAATAGGCCGAAATGATAATAATTCCGATATTCCACAGGTTATTGATAACCAATATAGTTGCCAGCAGGTTTTCCGGCATCTCCAATAACTTGATGATGACCTGGCTGGTTTTCGACCTGGAATTTCGAAATCTATTGACTTCAGCAGGAGATAGGGAAAAGAATGCTGCCTCCGCTCCGGATGCAAGTGCCGATAGAACTAATAATACAATCATGGCAATAAGTGCCACCAATAAATCCCATGTTAACGGATTCATGGAAAAGTCCAGAACCGAATTGATAATCTGGTGCTTGGGTCCTTCTTCCAATTCAGCTAAAGAATAGGTTATATTAGAATTACATTAAAAAGGAAGTCCATCATCCTCAACCTTTTCTCCCGGGGGTATATTTTCACCGGCAGACATATCGCCTGAAGGCATAGAAGACCCGGGTGCAACATGCTCGTCAGGTTTTTTACCAAGGAGCTGCATTACATCGGCTACGATTTCCGTTGTATATCGCTTGTTCTTATCCTTATCATCCCAGGAGCGGGTACGAAGTCTCCCCTCTATATAAATCTGAGTCCCTTTTTTTACGTATTTCTCTGCAATTTCAGCAAGCCCCCTCCACAAAACCACATTATGCCATTCGGTAGTTGTTACCCGTTCCCCTACTTTATTTTTATATACTTCACTGGTGGCCAATGAAATCCGGCAAAAAGGAGTATTGCTCTCCAGATAACGAACCTCCGGATCTTTGCCCACATGTCCGACGAGGATAACTTTATTAACTGACATAATATACCAATTTAAGATTCGTGTAAAAATACAAAAAAATTGGTTCCGTTTTATACAGACAATTCCGGTTTCAGGTCAGCAAGGTATTTCTCAATTAATCTGGGTACGGCATATCGGGTAAGATCGCAAGCGTTGATCTTCAGTGTTCTGTGACCTGCAAAGGGTGGATCCTGCATTACGATTATCTGATAGAAGCTGCAATGGATTGTCTGGTGCGTCAGCTGATGTTTGTAATACCGGACAGGACTTACCCTTTTAACCGTCACGTCTCCTATGATATCATGCCACACTTTTAGTGCGGAAATATCCTCCAGATTTTGCCTGAAAGGTGTTTCAATCAGCGGAAACTCATACAGTGAGTGCCATATATCCCTGCTCCCTCTTTTATTAAGCCAGGTATGGCCATGGCTGATTATAAAAAAATAACTGAAATACCGGTCACGTAATGGTTTCTTACCCGACTTCACCGGGAGAACAGCTGTTTTATTGCTGTTCAACGCAATGCATATATCAGAAAACGGACATGTCTGACATTGCGGGTTTCTGGGCAGGCAAACCAGTGCGCCGAACTCCATTATGGCCTGATTATGAATATGTGGATTTTCCTGATCGAGAATTTGAGCAGCTTTTTGACCAAAAACCTTCTTCCCCCGAATTGTATCTACCGGAAGATCGATACCGAAAATCCTCGACAATACGCGAAAGACATTGCCATCGACAACTGCGACAGGCTCTCTGAAAGCAAAAGAGGCAATCGCGGCAGCAGTGTACTTGCCAATTCCCTTCAGCCTCAATAAATCAGAATATGTTTGTGGAAAAACCCCATTCAACTCCGTGGCAACGAGTTTTGCCGTTTCATGTAAGTTACGCGCCCGGGTATAGTACCCAAGTCCCTGCCAAAGTTTAAGTACATCATCGAGTGAGGCACAGGCGAGATCTTCGATGCGCGGATATTGTCCGATGAATTTATTGTAATACCCGAGTCCCTGAACAACACGCGTTTGCTGAAGAATTATCTCCGATAGCCAGATATGATAAGGAGAACATGTTTCCCTCCATGGAAGATCACGTTTGTTGACTACATACCATTGCTGGAGGATCCCAGAAACATGCATTGGAGATTTTTTTATATTTTTGTAAAAAGTTTTTCAAAATTAATGGATTACTATTTTATTTATCGAAGGAAATGATATATATTTGCAGCTCATATTTTTGAAAACATCTAATTTATTGATAATTAAAGATTTTTAACAATGACGAAAGCTGATATTGTAAACGAAATCGCCAAAAACACTGGGATTGAGAAAATTACTGTTCAAAAGACGGTTGAAGCTTTTATGGAAGCTGTAAAAGATTCTCTGAATTCAAAAAATAATGTCTACCTGAGGGGATTCGGTAGTTTCATTATTAAGAAAAGGGCGAAAAAGACCGCCAGGAATATTTCGAAAAACACCACGTTGATTATCCCGGCCCACAATATCCCTTCATTCAAACCCGCAAAATCCTTTGTAAATAAGGTGAAGGCAAGCGTTAAATAGGGTTCCTCATAAAATAGTATTCGAAATGCCAAGCGGAAAGAAGCGTAAGAGACATAAAATGGCTACCCACAAGCGTAAAAAACGTTTGCGGAAAAACAGGCATAAGAAAAAGAACAGATAGTCTGTAACTTATTCATTATAAACTGGAATAAACCTAAAGTAGATCCTTGTTCACTTTAGGTTTATTACATTTATTTACAGCGGTTTTTCAGTCAGCTTAATTCGGGCGTTGTTAATAATCATGACATAATGTGAGCAAAGAACTTATTATTGATACATCTTCCAGCGATGTCAACATTGCTCTTTTAGAGGATAAGAAGTTAGTTGAATTAAACAAGGAGAAAAGCAACCCACAGTTTGCTGTTGGTGATATTTACCTGGGAAAAGTTAAAAAACTTATGCCAGGTCTGAATGCCGCTTTTGTTGATGTTGGTTTTGAAAAGGATGCCTTTCTGCATTACCTGGATCTGGGCCCCCAGGTAAAATCCCTTCACCGTTACCTCGATGCCATGTTAAACCGTAAGGGCAAAGTGGCTACTTTCCAGAAATTCAGACGTGAACCGGACATTGACAAGGAAGGTACCATAACAGATGTTCTTGCATCAGGTCAGCTTGTTTTGGTTCAGATTGCCAAGGAACCGATTTCAACCAAAGGGCCCCGGCTCACCTCGGAAATATCCATTGCCGGAAGGAACCTGGTTCTGATGCCCTTTCATGATAAGGTTTCCGTTTCACAAAAGATCCAATCATCCGAAGAAAGAAACCGGCTTAAAACACTTATTCAAAGTATAAAACCGCATAACTATGGTATCATTGTGCGGACCGTCGCCGAAGGTAAAAAAGTCAGGGACCTTGATACCGAGCTAAGAGGCCTGGTCCGTAAATGGGAGAATGCCTTTGATACCCTGAAAGGCGTGAATCCGCCCTTTCTCTTCATCAGTGAACTGAATCGTACTTCAGCCATACTGCGTGATATTCTGAACGTGTCCTTTAACAGCATTACAGTTGATAATGAGACTTTCTTCAGGGAGATCAAGGAATACATCAGCACCATTGCACCGGAAAAGGAAAGCATAGTTAAGCTTCACAAGGGTGATGACCCGATTTTTGAGCATTTCGGAATTGAGAAACAGATCAAATCCTCCTTCGGTAAAACGGTCTCCTTTAGAAACGGGGCATATCTGATCATTGAGCATACCGAAGCTTTGCACGTAATTGATGTAAACAGTGGTAACCGGTCCAAATCGGTTTCCAACCAGGAAACCAATGCCTTTGAGACAAACCTTGCGGCCGCCGAGGAGATTGCCCGGCAACTCAGGTTACGGGATATGGGCGGGATCATTGTCGTTGACTTTATCGATATGCAGTCGAGTGAACACAAACAGAAGGTCAACGAGAAAATCAAACAGGCCATGGATAATGACCGGGCGAAACACAGCATTCTGCCACTCAGCAAATTCGGCCTTATGCAGATCACCCGTCAGCGTGTCAGGCCCGAAATGCACATCAGCACAACGGAAAAATGTCCGACCTGTAACGGTACCGGCGAAATTTCACCCAGTATACTGTTTGTCGATAAAATCGAAAATCAGATCACTTCCCTGCTCGAAAAGGATCCACAGCAACGGCTTGTTTTAAAGCTTCATCCTTACGTTTCTGCATATATCAAACGCGGATTGATCCCGCTTTATCTGAAATGGCGCTTCAGGTTTAAAACCCCGATCAAGGTAGTTTCCATATCATCTTATGATTTCCTCGAGTACCACTTGTTTAATTCCAAAGGTGAGGAGATTGTGAATTAGGCACCAGGTATTAGGCAACAGGCAACAGGCATTAGGCAACAGGCACCAGGCAGTAGGTTGGCTCTCAATACTTATGTTAATATTTTGATATAATTTAGCATCCTATATTCTGATTAATTATGAAAAGGATTCTACTATTTACCATTACCGCCTTTTGTGTTATCTTACCGGTCCGGTCACAGGTAATTAAGCCGGCTATATGGAACTTTTCTGTCAGGGAAATAGATGAGTGGCATGTCGACCTGGTCTTCAAGGCCTCCCTGACACCCCCCTGGCATATGTACGGACTGAATATACCTGAAAATGGACCCATACCGGCTTCGATCCATTTCAAGGGTACCAAAGGTTTTACAATTGCAGGCAAAACGGAACAATATCCTGCTCCCGAGATTGTTGATGATAAGATCTTCAATATGAAGCTTGAGCTGCACAACAAGCAGGTCACTTTCACCCAGCGTATCCGTAAACTACAGACAGACAGTATTATAATAACAGGGAATCTGGAATATATGACCTGCAGTGATATGCAGTGTATTCTGGGAGACGCTGATTTCACTTTCAGACTGAAAGGTATCGATAAAATTGCTGCAACAAAGTCGGTTGCGCAACCTGGTGCTGTTGATGACGCACAAGCACAAAAGCCTGCCTCTGCTGTAACTGACACTGTAAAGGAGGTTGCAACCAGCTCAAGGTCTGAAAATGCTGCCACCTCTTCCTCCAGGTCCCTCCTGGGTGTCTTCCTGCTGGCCATGCTGGCCGGCCTGGGTGGTTTACTCACACCCTGTGTGTACCCGATGATTCCCATGACAGTATCTTATTTTCTTCGTGGCCATAAAACCCGGGCCAAGGCCATTACCGAAGCCTTTGTTTTCGGCTTATCTATAGTTTTTCTCTATACCCTCATCGGTGTCCTGGTGGCCGTATTTAAGAATCCCAATGCAGTAAATAACTTTACAACCCACTGGATCACCAACCTGCTGTTCTTTCTGATCTTTCTGGTGCTGTCAGCTTCTTTCTTCGGGATGTTTGAGATCATCCTGCCATCCTCTCTCGCCAATAAGGTGGACCAGCAGGCTGATAAGGGCGGTTACCTGGGTGCGTTCTTTATGGCCCTTGCCATGGCAATTCTTTCCTTTTCCTGTACCGGTCCCATTGTTGCCTCCTTATTAATCAAGGCTTCTCAGGGACAGGTAATTGAACCTGTAATAGGCATGGCCGGGTTCTCCCTGGTATTTGCGTTGCCCTTCACCCTGTTTGCTATCTTCCCATCATGGCTGAAGGGACTGCCAAAATCGGGCGGATGGTTGAATGCCGTAAAAGTATTCTTTGCCTTTATCATGCTGGCTTTTTCACTTTATTTTTTAAGTAAAATCGACCAGTCGTATCATCTCGGACTGCTCAGCCGTGGCCTGTTCCTGAGTGTCTGGATCGTTATATTCACCATGCTGGGACTGTATTTTCTCGGAAAGATCAGATTCGCCCACGATGATGAAATGACATCCCTCAGTTTCCCCAGGCTTATTTTATCACTGGCCAGTATCTCTTTTGCCCTCTATCTGTTTACCGGATT
This sequence comes from uncultured Bacteroidales bacterium, assembly GCA_963705125.1. Taxonomy (GTDB): domain Bacteria; phylum Bacteroidota; class Bacteroidia; order Bacteroidales; family UBA10428; genus UBA5072. The sequence goes on from CAVPIY010000004.1 coordinate 169,969, forward strand.
GCTTGGTGCGGAATTGAAGGGCCTGTCCACCATTCTTCCGCCCCAGGAAAGATCCTCTTTTACTGCTCCTTCGGGATCAAATCAAAGTTCAGCTGCAGTTCTTTGTGGCACACCGAAGTATGTCGATTTCCTTGAACTTCCACATGATCTCACCGGCTATTTTGACTATGATGAGGCCCTGGCATGTGCCCTTGAACAAAACAAACCCGTGCTGGTAGATTTCCTGGGGCATACCTGTTCCAACTGCAAGAAAATGTACAGTGAGGTCTGGTCCGATCCCCGAGTACTGAAACTGCTTGCCAGCCAATTCATCATCGCAGCCCTGTATACCGACGACAAAACCAGGCTACCCGAGCAAGAGTGGATCACCTCAACCGTCGATGGCAAAGTAAAGAATACCATCGGAAAAAAGAACCAGGACCTGCAGGTAACCCGGTTCAATTCCAATGCATTGCCCTTATACGCCATCGTGGATGGCAACGGGAATAACCTGATATCCGCAAATTATACCTATGATCCGGATGTGGAAAGATTCATTGCCTGGTTAGAACAAGGGATTGCATCCTATAAAAAATAATTCTTTGGAACGCGGAATGTAGAGATGCAATATCTTGCGCCTGTAACATACATGCCATATTGTCATCTTTTTCTTAAATATATGCCATTTTGGCACAGATAATCCTCCGGCATGTGATTTGACTATGATAAAGTGTAATTATTCAATCAGATGTCAAACTAAAATAAAGGAGGATTTAGCCATGTTACCTACATTAAGAACCAGGAATACCTGGCCGAGCCTTGTTGAGGAATTTTTCAACGGTGAAATGTTTCCGAAATTCTTTGATGCCGAATCCAGGCACAGCATTCCGGCGGTGAATATCCTTGAAAACAGGGATGAATACCGGATTGATGTTGCCGCTCCCGGGCTGAACAAGGAGGATTTCAGGATCCAGCTTGAGAACAACGTACTGAATGTTTCTTCGGAAAAAGAGGAAAGTCGGGAAGAAAAGGATGAGAGGATCATGCGGAAGGAATTCAGCTACAGTTCCTTTAACCGTTCCTTTACGCTGCCGATGACCGTTAATTCCGAAAAGATCAAGGCCACACATAAGGACGGTATTCTGCAGATCGTGATACCGAAAAAGGAAGAAGCCAGGGAAAAACCGTCGCGTGAAATAAAAGTTTCATAAGGTACGGGCGCATGACAATGCGCATTGAAGCCATCCGGCACCCATCATATGGTCACTGACCTTTGATGGGTGTTTTTTTTAAAAAATTGCATTTTTGTTCAGGGAAACTACACATTTTGCATAAAAACAAATAATATTGCATGCATTTATATAGATATAACCGATCTTGCATAATTTTTAATATAGATTTAGAAGCACCCTCTTCTCATTTCTATTGAAAAACATCACGAAAAATGGACTGAAGGGCTTCAATTTCATCGTCCGTTAACATATTGAAAATATTCCTTCTCCTCTTAGGGAAAAATCTGTTATTCTGATGTGTAAACCGGATAAATAAATCAATTAATTTATCCGGCATGTCTACCCTTTGCTTTATTAAGTCCTTAGCGTCATCGTAGTTCTGTAAAAAAGTCATTTCATTCGGAAGGTCGCGGGAAACAGTAGTTTCAATTACTTTACAAATGTATTCAGTCTGTGCAGTTAAGTCGGGGAACCGGTAGTATCCCTCAACATCCGGGGCATTTAAGACCAGCAATTCCTGTTTTTCGTTTTTTGTATACCTGATTATATTCATGAGTGGTCTGGAAAAAGCTTCAAGGGCGTCATCATATTGTTTCAAATTATTTACCATATGAGCTGAAACCGGAATAATCATTCCAGGGGGTACAAAATTATCCCGCGATAAGATATCATGAATTATAAATCTGTGGATTCTTCCATTACCATCTTCAAATGGATGAATAAAAATAAATCCAAAAGCAACAGCTGCTGCTCTGATAATAGGATGAACGCCTTCCATTTTCACAGCAGTGTTTTTAAGCCCTCTGATTAAATCAGGAATGAATCCCGGTGGCGGACATATATAATGAATAATCTCATCATAATTCAATGTCGTCTGACCAATATAATTCTGAAAATCGCGAAAGGCTTTTGCTGAAAAGCGTGGATCGACAATTTGATTTTGCAGTTTAACCAGGGATCTCTCACTTAGCAACTCTCCAATATCTTCCTTGCCGGCATCACTTAGTAAACTAACAAATCTGTCTTGACGTTCGGGTGATGGTTCTTCTTTTTCGATCTCGTATGATGAACGCGTTTCCTTTTTGTATAAATAGTAATTTGCTCGTTTTAGTGTCTCAGGGGAATAGTCCTTTGAGATTTTATGAAAAATTTTAGAAAAATCCAGTTCCAGTACTTTTGAAATTGCATCCGTTATCTTAATCGTAGGACAGAAATCCAGATTCCCCGGCAAATTATTATTTATTCGCCACCTGCCATTTTTAACAATTACCCCGGTGATATATTTTTTCGGATCTATTAAATCTATATAATTGGAAACCGGTCTGTCTTCAATTGGCAGGCGTTCTTTTATCAGGAATTCATACCAGAATCCAATCTTTCTGGAATATTTTGAGTTTGGAGCAGAAGTTATATAATCCACAATATCCTTTACAGGTATGGATTTTAGAACAACCTGGTAAAAATTCATCTGAACATCATCATATTTCAAAGCAAATTCAAAATGATTTAAAGGATTATCTTCTTTAAGAGCATAGTTAAGCTTTTGAAAGGTTTCAATCACCGAACCATCAGGCAGATCTTTTACTTTTGATCTTGTGCCAAGGTAAGATTCATGAGACAACGTAATGCTCAATATCCGGAAATGCTCCTTTAGCCAGGTGCTGCCAATAGATTTTTCAGACATATTTATAATACTTTTGCATATAAACCAATAATTCTGCATAAATATAGTTAAATTTTATGCATTTTGCATAAAAACAAATATTATTACTAGTAATAATCCAATAGCAATATCCCTTGCAACGAATGATATTATGGAATTAAGTCTCTCCATGTGGATAATAGCCGTTGTCAGCGCCATCATGATCGGCATGGCCAAGACCGGGGTTAACGGCATCGGTACCCTGGTGGTTCCCCTCATGGCATATGCTTTCGGCGGAATGCTTTCGGCCGGTCTGGTCTTGCCCATGCTGGTCATGGCTGATGTCTTTGGTGTGGCCTATTATCATCGCAGTGCCCATTGGAAAACAGTTTTAAAGGTTTTGCCCTGGGCAGTTGTTGGGATCTTTGCCGGTTTGCTTATCGGCAAAAACATTTCGGCTGATCAGCTCAAGCAATTGATCGGGATCCTGGTTATTATCAGCCTGATCATCATGATATGGCTGGAAATAAAGAAATCTGCAAGCAAAGATCCTGTGCCGCATAAAGCCTGGTTTTCGATACCCTTTGGCATCATGGGAGGATTCTCTACCATGATCGGAAATGCAGCCGGACCCATCATGAGTGTGTATCTGTTATCGATGAACTTTCATAAGAATGCCTTTATCGGGACTGCTGCCTGGTACTTTTTCATTGTCAATGTTTTAAAAATGCCATTGCAGATCTGGGGCTGGCATAATATTACTCCTGAAACACTTCGGTTCAATCTGCTTCTTTTGCCAGCCATTGCATTGGGTGCCTTTGCCGGCATCTGGATCGTGAAACTGATACCCGAGAGTGCTTACCGGTGGTTTGTGGTGGCAGCCACCTTTATTTCTGCGATTGCCCTGTTTTTATAGACTGCCTTGTCACTTGAAAAACAAAATGAAAACGGAATATTATGTGTAACAAATTCATTCTGCTTTCATCGATCTTTCAGCCAAAGATGATAGGTTTTAAGCTGCTGCCGGTTCAGATCAACTGAAAACGTATTCCCCGATACAGGGATTTCCGAAATATCAGTTTCTACATGCGAGGAATGCATTACCCTTGCTAAAGAACTGCCCACCTGAATCCTGGATTTATCGGATACTTTTCCCAGGTTCCAGAACCTCATGGTTAACCCGTCCTCTTCACCAGGTTTAAGGGTCCACAGGATAATACTGTCATTATCACTCCTGATGAGAGAGAATGATTTTTCAGTAAGATTTCCACCTGAAAATGCCTCACCAGCAATAAGTGGATTCTGATGTTCAAGCGAAAACCGCATGGATTCAACTGCATTAAATGCATGATCCTGCGGCAATAATGAGAAAGACTGGTAAAAAAGGGTATCCCCGTCCTGCTTAATCACACCCAGGTTTTCATTTACCTGGCCGCCAACGAGAACATGTACTGCTGATGAGTTCATATCCAGCAAACCGGGTGTACTGTTCCCCAGACGGAAAAAAAGACAGTCGGCATTGGATAGGGTGATGGACTCGCTGCGGTTGCCCACGTTCAGAAAATGGTTAAGCGTTAAGTAATCATACCGGGCCATTCTGTCCGCATAGTGACCGCCAGCTGATGCGGTTTTCGCTTTGATCACGGCACCAACTTCTTCATGCCAGACCTCAGGTGTTTCAATGTTGAAATTAAAAGACCAGTGCAGCAAACCGTCAAAATTCTGATGAATGCTATTCTGAAAGTCTATCCGCGGATCATCGGCATAAAAGGTAATGATGCTCTCATGTCTGACCGGATCTGATGCGCGACAAAGAAGTGCAATGTGTTTATTATCTTTTTCAACAACCTTTATGGGATCTCCATGATCATAATCATGGCTCCCCAAATCGTTGCACCGTCCCCTGATCCATTCTTTTTTCAGTTTCTTGTCGAACAGGGAGGATATGGCACCAGTTCTCGTTATTTTAACAAGATAATAGGGTGTCTCCAGCTTATTATTTGAGAACCTGAAGACCTCCCCCCTGACTTCCCCTCTTCTCCTTTTTCCAACTGAAGCAATTTATAACCGGTTGAAGGGATATGGTCAACCCACACGCGCAGGATCCTTTCTTTTCCATTCAAGATGGATATACCTTCATATACCTGTCCGCTTTCCAGATCCCTTACACAGGTAAGGACCTTCTCAGCGGGGATATCCAGCAAACCACTCCTGTCCCAGTTCAGTGCATTAAACACAAATACGGTGTTTTTGAGATCTCCTGCATATATTCTTTTTCCTATTTCAAGTCTGGCCGCAGAAAAAAGTGTATCGACATAAGTGGAAACCTTCTGTTGCTGTTCCCGCATATACAAAGCAAAATCATGCCGGTCTATGGGACCGTCAGCAGTCCATCCGTGGAGGTTGTAAACTCCGATACCATATAAAAAATCTTCCTTTTTCACTTCCAGCCCTTTAAACTGATCAGGTCTGCCTGTTGAAACAAGAGCAGCCATGGCCTCGGCTGTCCGGAGTTTTTCCATCGATCGTCTCAATTTTCCGCTCACCTCAGCCAGTGAGGCCAGGTTTATATCCCATTCATTGCCATAAGCCAATGATACAACCGGAAGTTCACCGCCATATACCCTTTCAAATTGTTTGAAGAAATCAACCTGGTTGGACAAGTACAACCTGGTACCGGGTAAAGTCCTATGACCCAGCCCCCATACCAGGTCATAAGAATAATTGTGTATATTGTCCCAACCCTTGCCAAATGCTCCTGCAATCATATAAGGATAGCGTTCAGAACCACATAATTTGTCCATCTGCTGGACGGCCACGGTGGGTTCGAGTATTTCGGCATAGCCTCCCAGCTCGGCATTCCAGCCATAACTCGAATACCATTTCATCAGGATTTTGCTTCCATCCAGTCCTGTGTACCAATAGATCTCATGATCCCGGGTACCGATTGTATTTGTTTTTGTGGCACAATTGCATACACCTTTCCAACTATAGCGGGCTCCAGATCCTGCCCATAGTGATGCCAGCCCCAGGGGCAAAGTGGCGTTTTCCTGACCGATGGCCAGATCAATATCCAGACCGTATTTTCTCTCCAGGTAGCCTCCGTAGTAAAAGCTTCTCAGCACTGATTCAACCGTTGAGGCACCATAAACAGGAAGGGTGAAATTGAATGGAACACTGGCTTGATCGTTCTTTATCTGATCGATAATTCTGGTAAAGAATTCCGGTGGGGTGTGTTTTTCCATCATATAGATGGTCCACGCTACATCGTAATTCCACTTGCTTCTGGCTTCCGGAGAACTGTTGCGGGTTGTTTCCCCTATTTTTAAGTAAAACCTGGCCATCTCCAGACTATACTTAAACCACTCATTCTCATCCCCATTCCACAACAAATCCGTATGGGTGTCATTGGCCAGGTACAGGTGTTTAAGGGAGTCCTGACTGTTTAGGGTAAGTCGGGTCAAAAATAGCATTAAGACAAGTACAAATCGATTCTTCATTTGCATTGGATTAATATCGTCTGGCTCTTACAGCAATATAGGGAATCCCCGGGAGCGAAATTTCTGTCATTCCGCTGTATTCTCCCTCCACCGGTGTAACTGTCATATTCCAGGCATCGATTACTTCGAGCCTGAATTTTACCTGATCGGGCAGGTAAAGTCTGGCCTTTGCCTGCTGGCTGTTCCCATAATAAAACAGATAGAACTCATTATCTTTAATCAGGTATGTTTCTTTGTTCCATAAGTTGTGAAACGGATAAACTCCTTCAGTTGGTGCCTCTGTCATGATGCGATGCAGGAAAGCGATCCGCCCGGGGCTTTTTCCGTGAAGCGTTCCTCCCTTTGACCACCAGAGAATATTTTGCGGATGGATATAGGTTTCTCCATGTGTACAGTATGCTCCGCGGCACCAGGCAATCCAGAACCGGTTGACCATTTCTTCGGGGGTCAGGTTGCCCCAGTCGTTGGGGATGTTTCCTTCATATACGCATTCATCAATGATCACAGGCTTCTTGTACAGTTCCCGCCAATCCTGGATATCCTGCAAATATGGAGTTTGGATGCTCAAATGGGTAATCCATGGCTTTGAATGATTATACCACCCCATGCCATTATGGATACTGCATAAATGCTGATAGGGATCGTAAGTCAGTATAACCTTGAAATATCTTTCCCATTCTACATCTGTTTTGCCCATGATATCATATTCATTGGCCATGCTCCACCAAACATTGCGGAAAGAAGCAATCCGGGCGACCAGGTATCGCATGTATAGTACAGCTTCTTCAGGATTCATTTTATCCAGGTTCCATTTGCCATTATCATACGGATGAAAAAGAATCACATCAGCCTCGATGCCGAGTTTTTGCAGGTCCAGTATCCTGTTTTCAAAATTCCTGAAAAAGGCCGGATTCGGCTTTGAGAAATCCCATCCAAGTTCCTTTGATCCTTCAAATGGGTAAAAAGGAGGCTCATTGTTGATGTACACATCGTAATTCTTGGGCATTACCGTCATGCGTATTTTGTTGAATTTTGTCCCGGCCAGTGAAGCCAGGGTTTGCTGCACCAGTTCTTCGGGTTGGTGCACCCAGGCATAACAGGTCGTGCCTACGGGATAAAATGGTGTTCCATCCGCATATCCGAAATCATAGGTATTGCGGACATATACAGGCCCATGAACTCCTTCAGAGGCCTGCCGGCAGGAAACGCGGCCGGTTTTCCCATCCAACTCCTTCACATTGCTTTTTGTTGTGTATGTCCAATCACCAGGCGTATCGGGCATGAACCGTATTTTATAATTACCATCTCCATCGTAAAATCCCTCACAGAAGCAGGTTCTGTTCTTAAACTTAAACTCAGCACTGAATTGTACTTCTATAAAGGGATTGCCTGTTGAAGGGCCTTTGAACGCCTGTTCAAAAACTGCATATTGTTCAACAGTAACAGCCTGAATGCCGGCTGCAACCAGGATAAAGAATGCTATTCCGAACAGTTTTCTTTTCATGATAAATTGTATTGGATATGATGAACAGGTCTTTTGCGCTTACCCTGTAAATCTCATTGTCCCTGAATGAGTAACACCAGGTCCTCCCCTGGTGGTGAAATAACGCGCTGTACCGGTTTTTCAGCAACCATGACTTCTTTGATAAATTTCCCGTTGCTCGGATCGAAGAATTTCACGCTAAACCGGTCTCCCTTCAAATATCCGAAGTTAACTGTAACTGAGGTGAGTTGCGGAATATAGGATACCAGCAGTTTTTTATCCTCACTTACCGCCGTGGTGACAAAATCGGGTTTTGACCATTCACCATACCCGCTAACAACTGCCTGGTGGCTGACATCCGGTACCAGTTTCCACCATGGAATCTCCTCAAAAAAGCGGATAAAATGTCCCAGCTGATAAGCCCCCGGATATTTTATGATCTCACGCCAGTTTGCCGGGAAGTTCCACAGATCGGAACCATAGGCCACGCCTGCGCCTCCGCAGAGCATGGTCCAGTATGCCTGGCGGCGGATAACCTGGGGTTCTCCCATATCATTCGGAATAACTCCTGTGCCTTCGTATTGCGATTCGCCCAAAACAAAGGGCATCGTGTCTGATTTGGCGTATTCCTGCAGGGCGGCCTCATAAACATGGGGCATCAGGTCATGGACAGTCCATTCATTGGGCTTCTCCCGCCAGTAAGTGTAAATGAAGCTGAATCCCAGCCACTGGGCATACTGAAACAGATCGGTGCTGGAATGGGGCGGTGAGGCGTGGTAGGTCATCAGCTGGTGAGCAGGTGCCGTTTCGCGAAGACCATCAAAAAAGGCGAACAGGCTCTCCCGGTCACTCTTCGGATCGTTATCCCCACCCATGATCCAGAACAGGTTGTTACATGAGGCAAATTTACGGCCCAGATACTGACCATATTGCCTGTTCTTTGCCGGTCCGTTCTTTTGGATCGGCTTATCAGCATTGCCTCCAAAGCCTTCAAGACAACACCCCAGCCAGGGCTGAGACATAACGATCAGCAGGCCCAGTGAATCCGCTTTGGAAATGATCTGTTTTACATAATCATGATAGGCTTCGTTGGGCCTTGAAAAATCATTGTCCCCATGAAAAGGCTTCTGTCCGTGACGATTGATTTGCTCAGGGGTCATGACAAGCTGCACCTGTATGGTGTTGAATCCCTGCGACTTCCGGAAACTCAGATATTCTACCGCTTCATCGGTAGTGAGCTGCATAAAGATCTGCCAGCCGGTATCGGCATGGTAAAGGAAAGGTTTTTCGTCCTGATCCACAAAATAGCGCTTGTTTTCGCTGATTTTCAAGGGAAAGTGCGGTTGGGCAGTCAGAATACACATACTGTACAACAGGACCAGGAAAGGGGTGATTTTTCTTTTCATATTTGAAGCTTTTAATCAGATCTTTATCCAGGTTTTTCGACGGCTGCTTTCCAGAATCTTTTCACACAATTGAATCTCACGCAGGCCGGCCCGGAAGGTCGGATAATCTTCCGGCCTGCTCTTGTCTGCAATACGGGCATACACTTTCGAAAATAGCTGCTTATGTGTATCCGGAAAGCCTTCGTTATGCCCGCCGGGGAAAGAGACGATTTCCCTACCCTGTTGCGACATCAGTGAGGGATCCTTTAACAGGGACTCATTGGCAGAAGAACGGTTGCCGAACCACAATTCATTCGGATTTTCGGATATCCAGGATGCCGATTTGGCTGAACCTGCAATTTCAAGGGTGATCCGGTTCTTCTTCCCGGCAAAGACCTGGCTGACCGTAAGAGCACCCCTGCCCCCGTTGTCAAACCGGAACAAGATGGAGGCGTAATCTTCAGTTGAAATGGGAACATCCTGATAGTCTTTCGGGGTCAACAACTTGCCGGCATAGGTTTCCACCGGTTTCAGGGGCTTCTTCCGGACGGGATGGAAGGTGGCAAAATCTGCCATGACCTCGGTGACCTTCAATCCGGTAACGAACTCCACCAGGTCCATCCAGTGTGAACCGATATCGGCCACAGCCCGGGAATCGCCTGAAAGTTCCGTTTCCAGCCTCCAGTTATAATCGGTGTCGAAAAACAGCCAGTCCTGCAGGTAGGAACCATGCACGGAAAAGATCTTTCCAAGCTTTCCCCCGCGGATCATGTCTGCAAGTTCATGCATCAACGGATAGAACCGCACGTTGAAATTCACCGCATGTACAAGTCCTTTTTCCTCAGCGATCCCTGCAAGTTCACGTGCCTCCGGCTCGGAAGTGGTCAAGGGTTTTTCACAGACTACATGTTTGCCGGCGAGCAGGGCTTCCCTGGCCATGACATAATGCATATGGTTGGGAGTGCAGATATGAACACAATCCACCGCAGGATCATGGATGAGCTTCCTGTAGTCGTCATAGTACTGTTCCACTCCCAGTTGGACTGCCTTGTTCCCAGCTTCGGATGAAATATCTGAGACAGCAGCAACGGACACATGGTTCAGTCTTCTGAGGGCTTCAACATGTGCAACTCCAATGAAACCGGTCCCAATTACCCCGGCACGTATTTTATTCATATTTAATGAGTTAAGGATAAATGAATCCCTGTATATTTATCGTTTCCTGCTTTCCATGGTCAAGGTATACTGAACAAGGGCAAATAGTTCATCCTTTGCCGAACCGCTTTGACGCCTCCTCCAGCATAACTTCAGTAGCGGTGGCACCTGAACGGGTAGCACCGGCTGCCTTCATTTTTAACAGGTCATCCAGCGTGCGAACACCACCGGCACATTTCACCTGTACCTTGGGACCAGAGTGCTTTCTCATCAGTTCAACATCAGCTATGGTGGCACCCGTGTAATTGAAATCGCCGTTGGATTGCTTGACAAAACCATATCCTGTTGAGGTCTTCACAAAATCGGCACCTGCCCGGGTGCAGATCTCACATAGCCTGATCTTATCCTCGGTTCGGGTCAAATAATCGGTCTCAAAAATGACCTTTACGATGGCCTTGTTCCGGTGACAGGTATTCGCTACCTCCTTGATCTCCCTTTCCACATAATCCCAGTCGCCTCCCAATGCCTTGCCGATGTTGATCACCATATCGATCTCTGTGGCACCGTCATTGCAAGCCTGCTCGGTTTCAAAAACCTTCACGGCGGTGGAGCTGTTCCCGTGCGGAAAACCGATCACACAGCCCACTTTAACATCAGAGCCACTCAACAACTGCACTGCCTGCCGGACAGCATAGGGTTTAACGCATACTGAGGCAACATCGTACTTCTTTGCCACAGCACATTGCTTCTTCAGGTCCTCATCTGTATGAATGGGTTGCAGGATCGAATGATCGATCATCTTGGCCA
>CAVPIY010000005.1:0-521676 GCA_963705125.1 uncultured Bacteroidales bacterium
TTTGACCTCCCCTCGGCGGGAGGAAAGACCACCTCCTAAGTTAACATCCTTTTTTACTTCTTTTTTTTATCATAGTCAACAGGGTGATTTTACAAAGTCATTTTTTTAGTCCATTTCTGCAATTGAAGAGTTTGATTTAATGCTGCGCTTGCGCATCGATTCACCAGAGAGCTCCTTTCGATGTGCCTGATGTACGATGCTATCTAAAATCGCATCAGCAAAAGTATTTTCTCCGATGATCTCATGCCATTGCATTACCGGGAGTTGTGACGTGAAAATTGTTGATCGTTTACCATGACGGTCTTCGATAATTTCCATGAGTAATGAACGACTTTGATTATCGATGGGTTATATGCCAAAGTCATCAAGGATCAGCAAATCCTGCCTTTCAATGCCTGCTATTTCCGTGATATACGATCCATCTGCTTTCGACATTTTAAGTTTAGCAAAAAGCTTTGTGGTATTGTCATAAAAAACTTTATTATCCAAAATGCATGCTGGTTCCCGATTGCCGAACCAAAAAAACTTTTTCCGATCCCAGTACTTCCTGTGATTATAATGGTTTCTGCCTTGTCAATGAAGTTGCAGTCTGCAAAACACATAATCTGAATCTTATCAAGATTCCGCTCGGTTTCAAAATCGAGGTGCTCGATTTTTGCTTTATAACGAAAGTGAGCTGGATTTATATGCCGTTCAATACAGCTCCGGGTACATTTTAAGCCTCTTAATAAGCTGATATTAAGAGGTTTTTTATTTTATGGGATTCAGTAAGATACAAAAGAACTACGCCAATTCTTCAGTGTTTATTCCATCTTTATAAGTATACATACTACCATTAAAGTGGGCATACATCCAATCAGTTTATTTAATGTGTCATCCTGCCAAAGTGTTGAAGAATATTTATCAGCAAATGATTTTCAAGGGAGGGAAAAATTTCCTTCTGCAGAATTGGTGGCAGGGTATATATAAGAAGAGGCATGTGATGAATGCAAGATAATTACCAATTAATTAAAGATGGAATCCTGGATAGTATTTGCCTTTATCAGAAAAATGGACTATATTTTATTGGTGTTATTCCAACCATTATTAAAGATCTTTCGTCTTTAGAGTAAAAGAGAAAGATTATGGATCTTTATAGGATTAAACTGATAGGCATCACTGTGATCCTGTTATTTAGCGGATGCAGAGAGCCAGAAAAGGATGAACTTACCCTTCCAGGAAAGATTCGTCTTAAAATCCTTTTAACTGGAAATGGACCTGACTATCTTATGTTTGGCGGTAATATCGGTATTCAGAGGATCCGGTTTGAAGGGAAGAGAGAGGTCGGAGAAGATGTCTACTTTGAAACAGATCCAACCATGAATTTTCAGACAATTTCGATCGACATAAATCCAGTACAGATCTCCACTTTTGATATACCCCGGGGTGTGTATAATTATATGAAATGGGATATTGATCTGAAAAAAATTGTTCCTACTGTATTTAATGACTCGCTTGATTTTGATACACTCAAACTAGGACTTATCATTTATGGACAATATGATTGGGGGTATGGGGAGGAAAAACCCAATCCAGTTATTTTTGCCATTGATGATACTGTAAAGCTCAGTTTCATGTCAGGAGACGAAGCCCGCTTTGAATTATCTGAAAATAAAGACTGTTCCATTTTTCTGTCACTTGATACAAGAATTGCATTTAATCCATTAAGCCGGGATTCGATTGAAAAATTAGAAACTACAGGACCTCGACTGGACAAGATAGTTTTAATTTCAGGTAACAAAAATCAGGATGTGTATAAGGACCTATTATATCGAATTTTGCAATCATTGAAATTAAGTGTTTTTTAGATCTGCTACTTTATTAAAAATGAAATCTCTTGAACTGAGTGACGATGATTTGATCACGGGTTGCAGGGAGAACAACAGAAAGAGTCAGGAAATGCTTTACAGGCGTTATGCCAAAGTCATGTACAGATTATGTCTTATCTTTGAAACTGACCGCGATAAGGCCAAGGACATCCTTCAGGAGGCATTTATTAAAATTTTCAGAAACATATCCAGTTTTGACAGAAAGAGCTCGCTTAAGGGTTGGATAAGAAAAATAATCACCAATACTGCAATAGATCATTACAGAAAACATTTCAAAGAAGCTCAGTTTGTTCCAATTGAAAATATTGTCCATCCCCTTTCAAATGAAGAATCCATTGCTTCAATCCTGGATACAAAAGATATTATTTCCCAGGTTAACAGGCTGCCTGACGGAGCGAGGATGATCTTTCAGCTTCATGCGATTGAGGGATACAGCCATAAAGAGATTGCTGGTTTACTCCATATTTCCGAAGGTACATCAAAATCCCAGATCAACAGGGCAAAACATTTATTGCAACAATGGATTGGTGCACATAAACTGAAATTAAAAACCATTGAAGGATAAGGATAAAATATTAGATGACTATCGTAAAAAGGTGGATGAACTTCTTGATGATCAGGGCAGCCTTAATCTTTCCAAGCCTTTGGATCAGGAGGAAATGGATGATATATGGGATGAAATTTCCGTTGAATTGGATTTGGACGAGGTCTGGAACAACATATCATCTGATCTCGATGTTGTAATGCCTGAGGGTTCCGGTTCAGGTATAATTGTCAAATACTTTGCTGCTGTTCTCATTATCTTATTTGGAATAGTCTTTATCAGGCAGGCAATACTGGTTTCCGATATTCATAAACCAGGTGTTTTAACTGAGACTAAGCAAAACAGACAATCACCAGATCAGATCGTCACTATTAGAACCGGGGATCTCAACACGGGAGAACAGGTAAAAAAAGAGTTATCACCGGCATTGAGACGTTCTGCAGATAAAAATGAGAATGGTAATAAGACAATCCCGGCAGACAGGAATACTGTTGGTCTAATACAAGGGATGCCAATACCTGTAAATAACCAAATCGTTTCTGAGATTGTTATTGCCGCTGAAATGGCTGATTCCAATCCGGTTGTCTCTCTGCATGAAACTCCAACTGAAAAATCCGGTGTTTCGCCGGCCTTAATTCCTGTCATTCCGAAGAGGATAGACGTACTTCCCAAAATAGATTTTGATAACTTGATAATAAATGAAAATCCCCCGGCTTCCGGATTCACATTACCTTCAACAGACGGAGGAAGGTTTTCCGCAGGACTGACTGTTTTATTCAGGAATTCCTGGTTATTGAATAGCGAAACAAGGGACGGACTTAAATCTGAAACGCTCAATTCAACTGAAATTGTGTTTTTCCCTGATGCCGGACTAAGTCTGAATTATTCCATAAACAAAACCTGGCTGCTTCAGGCTGATGGGTTTTTTTATTCTAGTGCCGGTCAGGCATATCATGATTACATTTACGGACATTACTCCAGTAAAAAAATCACCCTCAGGTATTCAACGCTTGCCCTGTCCGTTAAATATAAGTTTACCTGCAGCAGCCGTCTTATCCCACGATCATCGGTCAATGTGTTTACCGGAGGTTATTTTTCGGTTTTACATCAGGTAAGACAGGAAATTAACACGGATATTGTCTATATAGGGTCTCAATATGAGAAATTTGATTTTGGTGTACGCTTAGGGAGTGAAATTGAACTGTCTCTTTCTGATCAGTTATCCCTGGCTCCCGGGCTATTCATGTCAATTGGAATTCCTAACATATTTAAGGGTGACTGTATTTTTCCAGGTTATTTAAAAGAAACACATAATGCAAGTGTAGGATTCAACCTTGCCTTTTATTATCATTTTGATTGATAATTCAAAGATGCTCATTGACTGATTCAGTTGTTTCTGTTGAAACTTTTAATCAATATTGAGAGATTGAATTTTACAGGTGGATGTCTTTAATGGCGATGACCAAAAAAATTTTGAATATAATTATGAAAGCGCAAGGTAAAGTATTGAGCGATATCATCCAGCTTTCTGGAATTCAAGAAGGTGCTGCTGTATACGTCTTATTACCATTTGATGAAATGGAATCGCCATCAACAATAGAAAATCTGATCGGATTAAGACACAAACTCCTGGAAAACTTTATTTCCACCAATATTGATGAAATTAAAACTCAGAATGTAATAAGTCTTAACGATCGATTCATGCAGAAGATCATCCACTTGATGGATTCAAACCTTGAAAATGACGAATATGGTATTTTGGATCTCTGTAATGCCCTTGGAATGAGCCGGGCACAGGTTTATCGGAAATTTAAATCGATTATTGACAGTTCCCCTCATGATTATCTGAGAACATACCGCCTTCATAAAGCGAAACATCTTCTCCTGACAACAAAACTTAACGTATCTGAAGTAGCTTACCGAACAGGTTTTAAAAATGTTTCCCACTTCAGCAGGATCTTTTCTAAGATGTTTGGTAAAAATCCCAGCGAATTCATCAGATAACCAAAGTTTCAATTTCTGAGACAATCAGAACAAACATGAGACGCTCAGGATATATTCTGAGATGAATGGAAAAGTTAATCCTACGATAACTGCTTAACTTTTCTACTAATAATATCTCTAACTTAAAATAGAAAGATATGAAACAGCTAAAGTATTTGTATCTTGTTTTACTGATCGTTATCAGTGTTTCCTGCACAAAAGATCAGTTGTTGGATTCTATGGGTCATTGGCCGGATAAGGGAGACTTTTTAAAACCTGGTTTTCCCAAAATTAAAATTGCAGTCGTATCTGACATCCATTATCTGGATCTGTCTCTTATGCCGGACGATTATGTACATAATCCCGACTTTCAGAAAGCCATGTCACTGGATCGTAAACTCATCGAACTGAGTGACCCTGTTTTCAAGCAGACTATTTCCGAACTGATTGCCAGAATGCCGGATATCCTGCTCATATCCGGTGATTTAACAAAAGACGGGGAACTGGTCAGCCATGAAAAAGTGAAAAACTTTCTTCAACAAATCGAAAATGAAGGAATCAATGTTTACGTGGTTCCCGGGAACAATGACATCAATAATCCTGATGCAGTATCTTTTAAAAGCTCACCTCCCCTGCCTGTCGAAAATATTGATCCTGATCAATTTGCTTCCTTGTATGGAAATTTTGGATATGATGAGGCCCTTTACAGGGACGAAAACTCGTTAAGTTATATCTGTCAGCCATGCGATGGATTATGGATATTGGGCATTGACGCAAATAAATATGCAGATGCAGATGTAAGCGGAGCAATCAATCCATCTACCATGGCCTGGATCCAGGACAAAATGGCGGAGGCCTCTGAGAACAACATCACCGTACTTGCCATGATGCATTATGGTATCATTGAGCATTATTCCGGTCAGAATGATCTGGAACCTCTGGTTGAGGATTCCCGGCAGAATGCAATTGATTTATTGAATTCAGGAATCAGGGTAATATTTACCGGTCATTATCATGCCAACGATATTGTTGTATTTACAGATAATGGAAAAACACTGACCGATATACAAACCGGATCCCTGGTTACCCCACCCAGCCCTTACCGGATCATGACCCTGGATGATAATTTTATCAAAATTGACACAAGAAGAGTTATGACTATAGATACGGAATTACCTGACGGAAGTGATTTTCTTACTTATTCCGATAATACGATTACCTATCGACTCAACAGCTTGTTTACGTTTGTGTTACGTTATCGGTTTGGAATTCCAAAACAGGACGCCATAAATCTGGCTCCGTTTCTCACAAATTCTTTTAAAGCCTACTTTGCAGGAGATGAGAAAATCTCACCGGCAGAAAGGAAAAAAATTGATGATCTGGCACAAGGTCCATATCCTTTCCTGGCAAATATCCTGAATAGTGTATGGACAGACCTATCACCAAATGATAATAAAGTTCACATCAAAATAAAATAGCATCAGGGTGTTATATGTCATATATTCGATATATGACAACCCATGTGCAGCATCATACCACAGGGAGATCAGGGATAACCTAATATTGTGCCCTTCTGCGCTCATCTTATTTGCAGTTATAAACGGTTAGACTTATCTGAAAATCAGATTTATGGTTATTGCCTTATCTTTCAGGATTTCTACTTTACAGTCTCCAAAAGTGGGAGCCCGCAATCTTGGCCTGATGTTATTCGAAAATCCGAATCCTTCTTTCGGTATGCCAAACAGCCCCAGATTGCAGATTCCGTCTGCATTTTCATCATGAAAGATGGCCAGGGCATATTCTCCCGGGGGCAGGTCATGGATGGGGCACAATACCGATAATTCACTTACCTCAAAAGACAGCTTCCTGAATTCCTTTCCCTCAGTGGGAAATGAGTTCTCATCACAATAGATGCCAACAACTATAACACCACTTACCTTTTTCAGCCTATTAACGGTTAGCTCGATTTTTACGGTCTGTGAGCAGCCGATCTGACCGAATATCAAAAAATAAATGAAAACAATATTTTTCACCATACACCTTAATTTATTCATCCTGTATGCTGTAAATAAATATACACAATTAATCAATTGTGGTCAAGTCCATTTTATAATAATCTGGCCCTACCCCCCCTGAAAATATCGTAACTTTGTTTTACGGGGAAAGCATGAATAAATCCCGAAAACGGAATCAACAGGAGGAAGATGAACCAAACACTGATTATCAGCAAAGAACAGGAACATATCAACAAATAAACGTCATGCTTTACGTTAATATCTTTCTAACATCTTACTTCCGATTTTTCCGGTAGTTTTTTATATATTTTAAGGGACCGGATAGCAGAAAAAAAGCAAATAACAGTTGCTCAATTCCTTATCTGGCCGGGTTAATAACTCTCTGGGAATGTTAATAAATACGATGGAACCAACTCTGTCCAAATTTGTTTCTCTTGCTATCTTGCAGTACTATCTGAAATATTCCGGTAGATACTGTATCGGACAAATTTCCAACGATTTAAATACATATCCAGATGCGCGCTGAAGACACGAACATTAAGAATCTGACTTTGAAACCGACAGAAACCAAGGATGACGTGAAAATAATTCCAGATGATAAGGGCGCCACTACATATTCCTATGAGGAAGCATACCGGAGTACCCTTGAATACTTTAAGGGTGACGAATTGGCTGCATCCGTGTGGATTAATAAGTACGCGCTGAAGGATTCGTTCGGTAATATATATGAAAGGGATCCCGATCAGATGCATTGGAGGATTGCCCGGGAAATTGCCCGGATCGAGCAGAAATATCCCAATCCGATTAGCCTGATTGAAATTCATGCCGTTTTGAAAGATTTCCGGTACATTGTTCCCCAGGGGAGTCCCATGACAGGCATTGGCAACAGTTTTCAGATTGCTTCACTTTCCAATTGCTTTGTCATTGGTAATTCAGGTGCTTCTGATTCTTACGGAGGCATCATGAAAATTGATCAGGAACAGGTACAGCTGATGAAAAGAAGGGGCGGCGTTGGCCATGACCTGTCACATATCCGTCCCAAAGGTACTCCCGTGCTCAACAGCGCACTGACCTCCACCGGTGTCGTTCCTTTCATGGAGCGGTATTCCAATTCCACACGTGAAGTAGCCCAGGACGGTCGCCGCGGAGCACTTATGCTGAGTATTTCCGTAAAACATCCTGATTCCGAACAGTTTATTGACGCCAAGCTGGAGCGGGGCAAGGTTACCGGTGCCAATATATCCGTGCGGATCAACGACGAGTTCATGAAGGCAGTCGTAAACAGCGACATATACGAACAGCGTTATCCCGTTGATTCCGCCAATCCGGTGTTCACCAGGAAGATTGAGGCCCGCAAACTATGGGAAAAAATCGTTCATAATGCCTGGAAATCTGCTGAACCCGGAATATTGTTCTGGGATACTATCATACGTGAGTCAGTACCCGACTGCTATGCCAACCAGGGATACCAAACCGTCTCCACGAATCCATGCGGTGAAATTCCACTTTGCCCGTATGACTCCTGCAGGCTTCTTGCCATTAACCTGTACAGTTATGTGAAGGATCCTTTCACGCCCAAAGCGGTATTTGATTTTGAAAAATTCAGGAAACATATCCATACGGCCCAGCGCATGATGGATGATATCATTGATCTCGAGCTCGAAAAAATAGATGCCATTCTGGATAAGATAAACCGGGATCCGGAAGATCCTGAATTGAAACGCGTTGAAAAGAAACTCTGGGAAAACATCCGTGTGAAAGCTGAAGAAGGACGCCGTACAGGCATCGGTATCACAGCCGAAGGTGACATGCTCGCAGGCCTTGGACTGAGGTATGGCAGCGAGGACGCCATCGATTTCTCCGTTGAGGTGCAGAAAACCCTCGCTATAGAAGCATACCGCTCATCAATTGAAGTGGCCCGGGAGCGTGGACCTTTCACCATTTACGATGCCCACCTCGAGAAAGACAATCCGTTTATACAACGTCTGAAAGCCGAAGATGAACAAATGTACCGCGATATGGTCAAGTACGGACGAAGGAATATAGCCCTGCTTACCATTGCCCCGACCGGTACTACAAGTCTGATGACCCAGACTACCTCCGGCATTGAACCAGTATTCCTCCCGGTTTACAAGCGCCGCAAAAAGGTCAACCCCAATGATGCCAACAGCAAGATCGTATTTACGGATGAAGTGGGTGATAAATGGGAAGAATACAACGTATTCCACCATAAATTCCTTATCTGGCTCGAAGTCAACGGGTATAACGTGAATGAGGTAATGCAGTATGATGATGCAAAACTGCAGGAAATTATAGCAAAATCCCCCTATTATAAAGCCACCTCCAATGACGTGGACTGGTTGTCCAAGGTCAGAATGCAAGGTGAAGTACAGAAATGGGTGGATCATTCCATCAGTGTCACCATCAATCTGCCCACCCATGCATCCGAGGAACTGGTAGGCCAGCTTTATGTTACGGCCTGGCAGAGTGGTTGCAAAGGCGTCACGGTCTACCGCGAAGGTTCCCGCTCAGGAGTCCTGCTGACCGGCAAGGAAAAGGAAGGTGAAGGCAGCACTGAAAATGATGCCATCCGCTATAAAAGACCAAGGGTGCTCGATGCTGAGATCATCCGGTTCAATAACAATGAGGAAAAATGGATCGCCTTTATCGGACTGAAGGATAACCGGCCTTATGAGATATTTACCGGTATAGTTGATGATGAAATGTTCCCCATTCCAAAATCCATTGTGAAGGGAAAGATCATCAAAAACCGGGATGAAAATGGCAAATCGCGCTATGATTTCCAGTATATCGATAAATATGGTTATAACAATACACTTGGCGGTCTTTCCCATATGTTCAACAAGGAATACTGGAATTATGCCAAGCTTTTTTCGAGTGTACTCCGGCATGGTATGCCCATACCCGATGTGGTGAACCTGGTCTCATCATTACAACTCGACAATGATACGATCAATACCTGGAAGAACGGTGTTGAACGTGCCCTGAGAAAGTATATTCCCAATGATACCCGGGTGAAAAGGGGAAAGACCTGTTCGGAATGCGGATCCGAAAATCTCATATACCAGGAAGGTTGTCTGAAATGCACCTCCTGCGGTTCCTCTAAATGCGGATGATTTATTCTTCCTTCTCTTCAGCTTCATATGCTTTCAGCAGCTCTTCCTGCAAAGTGCCGGGAACCTGCTCGTATTCGAGGAATTTCATGGAATACATGGCCCGGCCTCCTGTAATGGAGCTGAGTGCGGTGGAATATTTGTTCATTTCTGCCAGCGGAACCTTGGCCGTGATCTTCTGAAAACCCATCTCGGTGCTCATCCCCTGAACAATGGCCCGGCGGCCCTGCAGGTCGCTCATCACATCACCCATCCTGTCGCCGGGTACCCATACATCAACCTGGTAAACCGGTTCAAGGATCTTGGGAGCAGCTTTTTTGAAGGCCAGGCTGAAGGCATTTCGGCCGGCCAGACGGAATGAAATTTCATTGGAATCTACCGGGTGCATCTTGCCATCATATACATAAACGCGGATGTCGCGTGCATAGGATCCGGTAAGCGGACCTTCTTCAATCTTTTCCATGATCCCCTTCAGGATTGCGGGCAGGAAACGTGCATCAATGGAACCGCCTACAATACAGCTGTAATATACCAGTTTGCCACCCCAGGCCAATGGAATTTCTTCCTTATCGCGGATGGAGATCTTCTGATCCTTGCCATCAATTTTGAACATCTCCGGATCGGGAGCTCCTTCCTTATGGGGTTCGATGACCAGATGGACTTCCCCAAACTGTCCGGCACCACCCGACTGTTTTTTATGCCTGTAATCGGCATATGCGAACTTTGTAATGGTTTCACGATACGGGATTTTCGGTGTCAGAAATTCAGTTCCGATTTTGAAGATATTATCCAGGTGCCACTTGAGTATGTTCAGGTGATACTCCCCCTGTCCCAATATGATGATCTGTTTCAGTTCTTTGGAATATTCGATCTGGATAGTAGGATCTTCAAAATTCATCCGTTGCAGCGCTTCGCCCAGTTTCTCATCATCTCCTTCGCTTAACGGTTTGATGGCAGTACGGTACTTGGGCTCGGGAAATTCAATGGACGGGAATTTCAGATTGGTATCCAACGATAAAGTATGATTGGTTTTGGTTGCCTTTAACTTAACGGTAGCCCCCAGATCACCGGCCAGCATATTCGGGACCTTGGTGCGGTTCTTTCCGGCAACAACAAAGATCTGGGCAATCCTTTCCTTATTCTGGGTGGTATTGTTGGTCAGGTCAATACCTTCCTTGATTTCACCCGCCATGACCTTGAAATAGTTGATCTCACCAATATGCGTCTCCACAGCGGATTTGTACACAAACAGGGTAGCCGGGCCGGAAGGATCACATTTTACTTCTTTGGTCCCGGCCAGGGGAGCAGGAACTTCATTGGGACCGGGTGCTACCTGGGAGACGAACTCCAACAGACGGCCAACACCCATATTTCTTTTGGCAGAAACGCAGAATATCGGAAACAGGCCACGTTGCAGCAAACCTGCCTTGATCCCTTTCTGAAATTCCTCCGGTGTCAGTGTATCATTGGCAAAGAACTGTTCCATGAGCGATTCATCGCTTTCTGCCGCTCTCTCGATCAGGATGCTGTGCAATTCATCTGACTGTTCTTTCTGATCAGCAGGGATATCCAGGATCTGTGGCTTACCGCCGTCCTTGGCATATTTGTACATCTTCATGGTCAGCACATCAATCACGGCATCAAAACCGCTTCCTGCATGTACCGGGTATTGAACCACTACAGCATGGTTACCGAATCTTTCCTTGATGGACTCAATTGTTTTTTCCCAGTTGGCCTTTTCATGATCTACCTGATTCACCACAAAAATGATGGGCTTATTGGCCTTAGCCAGATACCGGCCATGAATTTCAGCACCCACCTCAATTCCGTTCTGAGCATTCACCACAAGCAGCGCAGAATCCGTGACCACAAGACCTGATACCACTCCATTAACAAAATCATCCAGTCCGGGAACATCAATAAGGTTAATTTTGTGATCGTTATACAAAGTATATAACAAGGATGAAAAAATGGAGCAGGTATTATTCTGCTCTATTTCCTTAAAATCCGACACAGTATTTTTGCTTTCCACATCACCCCGGCGTTCTATGACACCCCCCTCAAAAAGCATGGCTTCAGCCAAGGTGGTTTTACCCGATCCTGAATTCCCGACAACCAATAGGTTTTTGATCTGACTTGTCGAATATGTTTTCATTTCTTAATTAATTTACCATTAATACCTTATTGCATACCCCTTGTTAAAAGAATTGCAAAAATAACAAAATTTTACATAGAAGCAAGAACTATCCTGCATTTCGTGATGCGATACAATCTATTAAATATCATGCTATTGTAAAAAATGAGGATGAATAACCACCCTCATTTTTATCAAGACAATTTTATGAAAATCAGTGGGATGTTACATGCCCATATCCAATCCGTTTGTCTCTTCGCCCTGCTCATTGTTAGCTCTTCGTGAGGCCTGCCGGTAATTGTTGATGCGATAGGTGAGATTCAGTGTTACTACGGGTGCTTCCCGCCAAAATTTGTTGTGGGTATAAAACGAGGTCCCTTCGGAAGTAAAGGCAAATTTGCCGGTAGCGAACACATCGCGTGCATTCAGCGAAACAGTCAGCTGTTTCTTCAGAAAATCCCTCCGGAGAGCTAAATTGGTAACGAAGAATCCGTCCCGTTTTCCCTGCAGGGTTTTTGAAGGTCCGTTGTAAAAGCCCATGATCTGAATACGGGTGTTACTGCCCATCCTGAACATTGTGCTATAATTGGCACGCCAGGTAGTAGAAACCGATGTGACCTGATCGCCCTCCACTTCCCCCACAAGCTGATACCGGAAAAAGTTCCCGGTGAGATTCAGCTGCCACCACTTGGTCAATTCAAGGTTTGTCATTAATTCAATGCCGAGTGAATAGTCACTGTCTGCATTTGTCATTGTATTTGTAAACACCTGCTTCCCGTCGAGGGTATCAACTCCGCTGATCCGGGTGATCTTGTCCACGGTACCCCGGTAGTAGGTCTCCAGGGATACAAATCCCTTTTTAAAGGTATGCTGGTAATTCAGCTCAAACGAATTGCTGAATTCAGGATTTAATTCCGGATTACCATAAAATACATTGTTTGCGCCCCTGAATTCCTTGAATGGATTGAGATCTCTCTCATCCGGCCTTTGGATGCGCCGGGTATAGGTAAACTGGAACTGGTGTGCATCGGACAACTTGCGGATGATGTAAAAGGAAGGGAAGAAATGGAGCTTCTCATAGGTGTATGACTCGGAACTGGTAATCTGCTCCAGATTACGGTTATCGTATTCTGCCCTTAAGCCCAGCTGGTATTCAAATTTACCCAGAGGGCCGTTGTACATGCCATAGGCCGACTGAATGGCATCGCGATAATGCAAAGAGTTGCTGATTGTATCATTGCGAATCCATTCATTCCCAAGTGCCTGATAATCTTCAAAAATATAGTCGCTTTTATCCAAATCCCATCTCGACTGGAGGCCCATTTCCATCTTACCCGATCCCAGGGGTTTGGTATAATCAAGCTCAAATCGCCAATTGGACTCCGAATTGTCCTGGTTGGACCTTGTCCTGGCCGGTTCCACCCCGGTAACCTCATATTGGTCGTCTGTAAGCCTGATAACATCCTCCTCAGTCTCATCCTCACTCCCTGCAGCAAAATATACCGATGCCTGCAACATATGGCCGTCTTCATCATATTTCTTCTGATAATCGAGATTGAGGTTATAAAACAAGTCCTTGTCCGAACTGACAGAATTCTCCCTGTAAAAGGAATCCCGAACGAAAGGATCATCATACCAATGGTTTAGCGACTCGAAATCACGGCTGAAAGTACGGTTGTTCACGGCTCCTGACAAGGACAGGGAGCTTTTGTCTGTTATATCGTAATCAAATCCTGTTTTTAGGTTCATTGATTTGCGGTGGAAGACGCCATCTAACTGGGTCAACTGATAAGTGGTTGAATCTCCTGAATAGGTCCTTCTTTCTCCTTCGCCATTGTTGAAATTCTTCATGTCTGCATATTCCGCCCCCACAAAATAATTAATCTTCTTCTTTCTGAAATTTAACAGAAAATCGGCCGTATATTTCTCCTTTGTCCCAACTGATGCATTTACAATACCCCCAATACCCGTGTTTTTCTGCTTCTTCATGATCACATTGATTATTCCTGCAGCACCATCCGGATCATATTTGGCCGATGGACTGGTTATGATCTCAAGGCTTTGTACGGCACTTGCGGGAATCTGCTGCAGGCCTTCGCTGCCCTGAATTACGCTGGGCTTCCCATCTATAAGAAGCTGAAAATTACCACTTCCCCGCAGGCTGACGTTGCCTTCCACATCCACCTGAACCGAAGGGGTGTTTTCCAGCACATTAACCAGGCTCCCGCCAGCAGCTGAGATATCCTGGCTGACGTTTATCACTTTCTTGTCGATTTTGTATTCCACCCTGGGGCTCTGGGCAATCACCTGGACATCGCCAATTTTGGTGACGTTCACGTTCAGGTTAATCACGCTGAAGTCCATGCTGGCTGATTTTGGAGTCAGAGCAACCTTGATTCTTTTCTTGTTGTAACCGATAAAACTGGCTTCCAGAAAATATTTGCCATTTGGGATTCCCTTCATCGCGAAAGTTCCTGAATTATCCGTTACTGTCCCGTTCACCAGAACAGAATCGCTTTGCCGGTAAAGTCCTACAGTAGCGTATTCAATCGGGCCGTTTGTTGTTGAATCATGGATCATACCTGTAATATAACCTGATGCAGGTATCG
Source organism: uncultured Bacteroidales bacterium (assembly GCA_963705125.1). GTDB lineage: Bacteria > Bacteroidota > Bacteroidia > Bacteroidales > UBA10428 > UBA5072. Next base: position 14,288 of record CAVPIY010000005.1, read on the forward strand.
TTGATCCACCTGATGTATTCAGGCCCTGGGCTTTCATGCCTTGTGTTAACGTAACCAGTAATAAAGTCAGGATAATTCCTGCTTTGACAATATTCTTATGTATTGTGTGTAACATATAATTGCAGAATTCCTGAACAAAGGAACAACAAAAACTGCTCATTGTGCGAATCAACCATGCGATAATCGACCAAAGGGGATAACAAACAGACAAACCGGGAACATCCACCGCCTTACGGGAGAAAAAACAATCTCTGTATATCAGAACCTTGCAGTAAGCAAAAGCTTAATTTCGCTTCGTGTTGAAGCGTCTATCTTATCCCAGCCGCTGCCGACAAAGTCTTTATCCAGATAATTGCTTTGGGACAGACGCAGCCTGCAGGAAAGCGATTTTCCGATATCATACCGTAACAGGAGATAGGTTCGATAACCCCTGCTGTAAAGCGGCGAAAAAGAAAAACCCGAGGTCATGTCCTGTTCATAGGCATATATGCGTGATTCATATGAGTCCGTATCAAACCAGGCAAAGCGGAAATTCAATGTCAGCGGGACTCTTGCAGGACGATATTCAATATCCTGGTATAACATGATGCCATTATCGCTTTCATTTTGAACCGAACGAACCCGGATCAGTTCAATCCGGTTCTGGAGTGCCAGCTGTTCAGAAACCGGCAGGGAAATATGATAGCGTAAACCGGTACGCTTCAGGGAATAAACCACAGGTATCGGCTGGGAAGTCCCGGCCTCATTTTCGGGATTATTTTCAAACCTCAGTCTGATAAACATCTCTACTTTCCTGGCGGTTGAATAATCCACCTGCACCAGATAATCACTTCCTGCAGAAGGTGCATTCACGCGATAACTGAGCCAGGGAAAACGATAGAAATCGGCATATGCGGATAACTGCCAGTTACGGAAGGGGTGTAAAACCGTTCCTGCATATATGGCTTGTTCGTTGTTGTTGTCTGAGCCCTCGGAAAAGGCTGCGGAATGCATGCTGAAATAATCCGTCTGGAAATTCCGATACAGCAGAGAGAATGAGGCATATTTGTTCATGTTATACAGCAATCCGTTCAGTGTTGCCCAACCCTGGTTTCCGCGGGCTGTTTCACCGAAAAGCTGGATCCTGTTGAGGGTAGCTGTGTAGTCAACACCCCAGTTCAGTAAACTGGTTCCCTCAAAATCATAAAGATCCTTCAATTCCTCTCCTTTCACCCAGCATTTGTCGAGCTGATAATGTGCCAGCGTTGTTCCGATTTTCAGCCAGTTGTTCCGGTAATGCAGGTTGCCGCCGAATCCCGTTTCACGAACCGATTTCTCATCGGTGATTTCAGAATTCGTCCTGTGGTATCCGCTTTCCTGAAACGAGGAGAAGCAAATGGTCCCGGAAGACAATGTATCGGTTATATTGGCGTCCCGTTTCTTTGAAGAACAGAACAGGGTAAAAACGAATCTGCCCCAACCGGCATTGGCTGCCAGTCCCCGGAAAAGATCGTTCTCATCCGTTGAGGTAAATGCCCTGATGGCGTCCTGACGTTTGACAATATTCAGCGGCAAGGATGATTTTCCGGGTGCGGTGCCATTCCAGAGCGTAAGTCCCTGTCCGAATTGCAGGCGATAGTCCCCAAGGAGAACCGTCTTCACCGGACCTGCATTGGTCACCATCAGGTAAGCCGAATTGAAATCAAATCCCTGTTTGTTTGAACCGCCAAAAAAGTCTTCGCCAGGGTCCTTTTCCAGTGTGATCCCGGCTTTGATGTGATCCGCAGATTCAAAACCATACCGGCCATAATATAACCAGGGATTGCCGGGATATTTTGAGCTGCCGGTAACCGTATCACTCGTTTTATAACCGGCTGTTTGTTCCAGCACACGCTGCGTTCTCAGTAGAATCTCATGATGGCCTCGTTTGATTGCCGGTTTAAGTCTGAAATCCATGTCTAACTCATTTCCGGCGAAAACAAAGGGAAGCATCATTTGGATGACCTCATCGGTAAACCCATACACCATACCCAGCTCATACATGCTCAGCAGGTTGCCATGCTCTTTCCGGTATGCCAGCAAACTGCTGATCTGAAAGTCGGTGAGAAAGAGCAGCTTTTGCAGATCAGCACGGTCTGCCGCGTTCAGATCTATGGGATGACGCTGCAGGTTTTCCAGTTCATGCAACAGGGTCTCATAATCGGCCGATTCTCCGCCCTGCGATTCGATCGATTCTATGAGCGATTCAATGAAACCGGACTGCCATGGAATGTCCGGTTGAGCCTGAACCGGAATGATGATCATTATACCTGCTGCTAACGAAAGCAGGAAACGAAAAATCATTGACTAACGGTTTGGTGCCTCCAATATAATGAAAAAAAGTCAGGCTATCAAATATATCAGTGGATTAGAGCCACAAATAATCAGTTCCGTGTCGGTTTCAGGATCGCCGTAAATCCCCCTCCGGCTGCAACCTTGAATTCCAATCCTGCCTGTCTGTCCAAAAAAATTTCTTTCCGGACCAGCTTTCTCGGATTACTTTCCGAATCGGATGCGTCGCACCAGGTAACAGCCTGATACTGCCCATCGTCAAGGAAGTCCGGTTTAATCGAAATTGTACGTTGATTGACACTCATGCCTCCTAAATACCAGGTGTTTCCAGATTTCCGGGCTATCACGATATACTCTCCCGGAAATCCTTCCAAAACCTTTGACTCATCCCAGGAAGCCGGGATTCCTTTCAGAAAATCACTGCCAGGCTGATTTCTCACATTATCAGGGGATTCGCAGAATACCCCGAATGCACTCTCATACACCACAAACATGGCCAGCTGGAAGCAACGGGTGCCCATCACATGTGGTGCGGGATTATCTGATCCGACAACCTTGAACTGTTCAGGATTGTCATTCAGAAATCCGCCCGGTGTGAAATCCATCTCACCAGCCAGCATACGGGTAAAGGGAAGGGTGAGGCAATGTTCGGGTGTGATTCGTTTGCTCCATTTGTTGTATTCATTTCCGAGAACACCTTCGCGCGTGATGAGATTCGGATAGGTACGGCTGAAGCCATCGGGGACGTAAGCGCCATGGAAATCAACAACCAGGTGATGTTTTGCCGCAGTTTTTGCCACCCGGTGGTAAAAATTCACCATCTCCTGGTCGTTCCTGTCCATAAAATCGATCTTTACACCAGCGACCCCGAAGTTCTCATACCGTGCAAAAGCTTCATCCATTTGTTTGTCGGCATTTGCCCATAACAACCAGAGCACAATTTTAATTCCTTTGCGTGATGCATATCTTACCACATCCGGTATGTTTATATCCGGATTCATTTTGGTAATATCGGCATCTGTGTTAAAGGAACCATCCGGCTTGAATGGCGGACCATACCACTGCCAGTCGACCAGCTGGTACTGCCAACCCATTTCAGCTGCAAAGTCGATATAGTATTTCATGGTCCTTGTATTTGAACCCACCTTGAAACCGGCGCCAGGGGCATAACACCCGCTCCACCACCAGTCCCATGCAGAAATCCCCGGTTTGATCCATGATACATCCTTCAGCGCACAGGGTTCGTTCAAATTCTGCAGGATATCTGACTCGACCAGCCGGCCAGGCTGATCTGCGATCATGATTACCTTCCAGGGTGAAAGGCGTTGTGATCTGGTTCGCACGACCACAGTAGTATCATCAGGCAACCAGGATGGTTTGGATAAAAGCGCATATTCATGATCCGGATCCGCAATCAGCCCTGAGCAGGCCCAGTCGGTCACGTTGGCCTCCAGCAGGGCCACCCAGGCATCTCCGGCATGAATAAGAAGGGGTGTACCGATGATATTTCCCGGCTTGATATCACTTAGCTTGGATTTTTTGAATTCCACCTCCTGAGAAAGATGAAAAGTATTCCAGAATGCAGGCCAGGCATCATGGTCAGCCGTGAACCGGAAACCTGTCATGTCATTTGTCAGAACCAGTGTATCCAGTCCTTTCTGCACCGGAATTTCGTAACGCAGGGCTACTCCGTCATTGTAAATTCTGAAATAAATATGGATCAGCCTTCTGGGTTCCCTGGTTTCCCTGAGTTCCAGCACAAGCTTGTTATAATGGTTGACCACTGATATACGTTTGCCCCATACCCTGTCCCATTCCTGATGAACTTCTTCATTCCAGGTGTTACTGATGCTCAGGTTATGGCTGAGGGGCTTCATACCTGCCAGATCAATCTTAAGACCCGATGGGCTGATAATTTCCCGGTCGTGAAACCATACTGAATACTGAAACTGGCCATCCAATGAATCCGATATCCCGCAACGGACTTGAATTGAACTGTCAGGTGAAAAGAGCGTCACTTCCTTGTGACCTGAACCTGGCTTGCAGGCCGAGTTAATAAATACGACCAGGATTAATACGATCTTGGTCCCTGTAAAATAGCTTGACTTATTCATAAGCATGCTGATTATTTCTCTTAAATTAATCAAAGAAGTCCATTTTCCGGATTCTGTGGATTATTTTATTTCACGAAGGATGCGCAATGACTCATCCACATGCATGGTGGCCTTTGTTTGTGAATTAAATACGTACACGACCGTACCGGTTTTATCTGCCACATAGGTGACCCGGCCGGGTAATACGCCAAAAAAATCCTTGGGAACGCCAAACAGTTTTCTGATCTTATTGCCGGTGTCACTCAACAGAATAAAAGATAAGCTGTGCTTTTCGGCAAATTTCCTGTGGCTTTCAACCGATTGTCCGCTAATCCCAATGATCACGGCATCTGCCTGGCTGAAAACCTCATACTGGTCGCGAAAATAGCAGGCCTCCTTCGTGCATCCCGGACTATCATCTTTGGGATAAAAATAAATGACCAGGTTTTTCTTTCCTATAACTGTCTGAATATCAAAAATTTCTCCGCGCTGATCCTTCAAAGCAAATGGAGGCACCTTGCTTCCTGTTTTAATCTTTTTCATATCGTTGTTCTGGTTGAATTTTGCATTACCGGTAATGACTATGAATAGCGCAAGTAAAAACAAATAATGGTACTTTTTCATTTGTATTATCAGCTTGTTTACAGATTTGCTATTTTCTCGGAAACCGTGGAAAAAATGCGCTTGTCTTCCTCACATATTCCTCATATCCAGGTTTGTTGCTTTTCAGGGTCTTTTCCAGCAGGGCCACGCCAGATACTTTAATAATCAGTCCTGTCATGAGCAACGAACCCAGTACAGCAGGATAACTTCCGGCAGCCAGGCAAAGTAACCCATATCCCCACCATACCGCTGCATCGCCAAAATAGTTCGGGTGCCTGGTGTAACGCCAGAATCCGGTTTGCAGAACTTTCCCTTTGCTGGCGGGATCTGCCCTGAATTTCGCCAACTGATAGTCCCCTCCGGCTTCAAAAGCTAACCCGATAATCCAAAAGGCAACTCCTGTGAAATCAAGCCATCCCAGTTCGCGATCCGGGCCAAAATGCTGTGCTGCCAGCAGGGTAGATGATATCAGCCACATCAGGATTCCCTGCAGAAGAAAAGTTTGAAAAAAGCTGATCCACCAGTAACGGTTCTCGCCATACTGCTTTCTGAATTGCTTATACCGGAAATCCTCCCCCTTCCCCAGATTCCGCCAGGTAAGGTAGAGGGAAAGCCTGAGGCTCCATACAGCCACCAGGATAAGGACAAGCATCTTCCTTTCCGCCAATCCTCCGGACTGGATATAACCCCATATGGAAACCAGCAGAAAACCAAATCCCCAGAAGAGATCTACGATGCTCACGTTCTTTAGCCGGATACTGATCAGCCAGAGCAGGGCCATCATAATCATGATGATGATCAGGGCTTGAAAATATAGCTGTAAAAAAGACATAACCAAATGATTCAGGAATACATAAAAGCAACTGATGCGGCGCCTACGCCGGCATTTGCGCCAATTACAGGAGATATGTTCACATTGGCTACCGGCTCCATACCGGTTAACTTTTTCATACAGGATACATACCATTCAGCCGCTTCAGGGTTACCCGCGTGTAATACAATATAGTTCCAGAGATGCTTGTTCTGTGTGATATCATGTATATGGGACATTACCTTTTCCATGTTTGATTTCTGGCTGTATGCTTTCCCGAATAACCTGGCTTTCCCTTCCTCATCTATCGAAATAATGGGATTTATGTTCAGTATTCGTGCGATCAGACCCTTAAAATGAGATACCCGCCCCCCCCGCACCATGTATTTCATGGTCTTGACACTGACGAATATCCTGGTATCCTGAATCCATCTTTCAGCCAAATCTGTGATCTGTGCATGGGAATACCCTGTTTCAATAGCCCTGGCGATCCGCAATATAATCAATCCCAGAGCACCGGAGAGGTTTTTCGAATTGATTACGGTAACCGGTTTTCCGAATTCCTGGCTGATTGCCTCTGCGGCCTTTCGGCTGTTATTATAGGTACCGCTGAACTGACTGGTCAGGTGAACAGCAATGACCGAATCATAATGCGTGATCAGCTGGGAATATAAACGTGTGAAAGAGGATTCATTGATCTGTGCAGTTTTAGGAAATACAAGGCTTTGATCCAGCAGGGTATAGAACTGTTCAGGCTGAATAGTGATCTTGTCGAGATAATGATTATCCCCGAAACTGATGTTGATGGGAAGGCTGTGGATCTGGTAATGATCAATCATTTCCTGTGGAAGATCACAGGTGGAATCAGTAACCAGTGCAATTTTCCATTTACGGCGGTAAACCATTTCACTTTGCCGCACCATGTCATCGGCCTTTTGAAAGCTCAGGGTGCCATAATCTTTCAACTGAAAAAAAAATGCAGCCGGGTCATTTGTATGCAGATGCAGGTGTTTTGCCTTGTCTGAGCCGGCGATTACAACTGAATCTCCATGACTGCCGAGTAACCGGGCAAGTGTTTGGTGATCGGCTTTCACATCCTGAAGAATGGCTTCCGTGCAATAGCGTAAGGTAACCTCTTCCGGAATATGCTCGATTACGGGTTGCAGCTGAATGGCTTCAGTCCTGGAGTGCAAAAGATGACGTATATTGCTGAGGGGCAGGAAATCAATTATTCCCCTGATAAACAGTACAAAGCCACTGGCTCCGGCATCCACCACGTTGGCCCGGGCAAGTACGGCGAGTTTTTGCTTTGTTTCCGCCAGGGACCTTTCAAGTACCTGAACCGAGCTGGAAAGCAGTTTGACAAAATCACCTGATTTGTGGCGCTGGCTATAGATATAATCCGCCCACTCGCGGATCACGGTAAGCATGGTCCCTTCCACCGGTGTGGCGATAGCCTCATACACATACCGTACGGCGTTTTTTATGCTCTGTGCAAATTGACTGTATGTAACCGATTGGTATTCACCCGTCTCATTGCTGATACCATATAACAGCTGGGCGAAAATAATACCCGAATTGCCCCGGGCATGGGTCATGGCGGCTTCGGCAATACGTCCGACTGTTACCTTGTAAGATTTATGGGGATGCACCATGCTGAAAACCGAACGAACCGTGGCTGCCATATTTGATCCGGTGTCTCCGTCGTTAACCGGAAAGACATTGATCCTGTTCAGCTCTGCCTGATTTTCAAGCAGTCTTTTCGTGCCCGCCATGAATGAATAATACAAGCCCCGGCCATCAAGCTGAAGAACCGGTGGTGATCCTATTGTTTTCCTGCTCAGCTTTGCCATAGCATCCTTAATTCTTTTTCACCAAATCGAGCAGCTTGCTGTCGAGCTTATGCCCATTCCAGTCGGTGTATTCCACATCTTTTCGGTTTGAGTCCAGGATCCCAAAATCACCCCGGAAGTTCCAGAGTGCATATCCGATGCCGTTTTTGGCAAGGATATCGGTCACATCACCAAACCAGGCAAGAAATACTTCATGGGGTGTATTTCTCCAGCAGCCACATTCCCCGCAATGCACCCCGACTCCCTTGCTCAGGAGGTCAATCCATGGCTTATAGAGTTCCTCAAGCTGTTCCCTCCCGAAATCCTTGCCATCCATTTTACCTGGCCATACCGGTTTCGGGGCCAATGAGGGATCCTTCCATACCCAGGGAGCCTGGTAATGCGAGATATAGTGCGGATAATAACCCCGGCAGCTCTGGGCTATATTCAGTTCTATAAGCTCCGGCGTCACATCGCCTCCGACATTATTTCCGTCTGCTATGATCAGGTGATCGGGGTTGGCGGACCGGATAGCCTCAACGGCACCCTTTGCAACCATTCTGTACAGCTCACCCGGAAGCGCACTGCTTTTGGAGAACTGATCATTCATATCTTCCCTGAAAGCCGGTTCATTCAGTAAATCGAAACTGATCTTTTGGCTTGAAACGTTCTTAAAGCGTTTGGCCCACATACCCCAGTGGAAATAAAATGCATCCTGAGCTTCCTTATCTTTCCATAAATTGAACGGCTCTGAAAAACCGGCATTTATGCAATATCCGGGCGCCCTGTGAAGGTTCAGGCAAACATGCAAACTGTACTTATGGGCAAGGAACACCAGCTTTTCGATCTCATCCACCACTTTCTGGTCGATCTGACAGGTTTCCTCCCGGTTAATCTGCCTTGACCGGTCGAAATCGAGGTAACGCGGGTATGCCATGGGGATCCGGACAAAATCAAATCCCCAGTCTCTCATCCAGCGCAGATCATCTTCTGTAGTCCCGCCATGATTTCTGCCCGGGGAAGGGGAAAAATAATCCAGAAGATTAAAACCTTTCCAGCGGGGCAATGGATTTTTTACCCGTAAGGATTTATTCCCGGCAATAGCAGAACTTCCTGTTAAAGTGACTGCCGCAGCAGTTAAAGCGGTGTTTTTTAAGAAAATCCTCCGGTCAATCTTCGGTAAGTCCATGGCTGTGGTTTTTTTCTTTTACAAAAAGGTTTATCTCACATCAAAGATAGAAAGAACTTACCATAAATAACATAAAAACCGGATTTCCGGGAATGCGAAAATACAAAAGCCTATAGTATAAATCCAAAGGTTTCCGTTTGATAACCGCTTACAGCAGCGGTGATAAAAGCCTGCCTATTCTTTCGGACAAATGCCTGAAGACGGGTTTTGAAATTCCATCATCCAGATTCAGTTTCTCCGCCTGCTGTAAATCGTTTTCAAAAAATCCGCACAACTGTTCAGCGAAGTCACTGGCATACACAATGGCATTTACTTCAAAGTTCAGGTCAAAACTGCGGTGGTCCATATTGGCAGTTCCCAATATTGACATATGTTTGTCAACCACCATGGTCTTGGCGTGAATAAAGCCTTTTTTATAGATATATATTTCAACACCTGTCTTCAGCAGTTCATCGTAGTTCGACCAGGCCGCTGCATTTACCCAATATGAATCAGAAATTCCGGGGACGAGAATTTTCACATGAACGCCACCCATAACAGCTACTTTAATCGCATTGATTATACTTTCTCCGGGTACAAAATAGGGTGTGGTGAGCAGGATTTCATTCTTGGCCAGACTGATGGCCTTGAGAAATGACAGCATAATGGTTGAGGCAGGAGAATCCGGTCCACCGGCTGCAATCTGAACACTTACATCAGAGTCATACCGTATTTGATCATAATACAATCCATCCAGCTGGACAGACTGATTTGAGCAAAAATTCCAATCACACAAAAAGGTATGCTGTAAATTGAGGATCCCGGGTCCGTCAATGCGAAGATGCGTATCCCGCCAGTAAAGTTTATCCGGTTCATCCGGGTTGTTAATATAGCGGTCACTGATGTTGATACCCCCAACAAAACCACAATTACCATCCACAATGATGATTTTCCGGTGGTTCCGGTAATTAATCCGGTTGGCAAACAGCAACAGCCTCACCCGGTTGAAAGGATAGGCTTCCACACCTGCATTTTTTAATTCCTTCACTACCTTTTTACGGATTGACCTGCTCCCGAAATCATCATATATGAATCGGACTTCAACGCCCTGTTTTGCCTTTTGCATCAGAATATCCTTTATCTGATTGCCTATAATATCATCCTCATAAATATAGTATTCCAGATGAATATGATGCTCTGCCTTTCTCAGGGTATCCAGGACCTCCGGAAATTTTTGTTCGCCATTTATCAATACCTTAACGGAATTACCATCGGTAAGTGGACTCAGATGTGTCATTCATCAAAAGATTTACCATGCTTTTGCCATCACCAACCTCAAGTGCATTTTTTTTCAGGTTCCTTGCCGAATACGATATTATCCTTTCATTCAATTCTCTCAACTTTACCTCATCCTTTACCAATTTCTTGCTGTATATTAAACGCTTGCGATAATTTATGCCGAATACAAAATAGAAACCCATGCCCGCTATTGGAATGAATATGGCAAGCAGCACATATGCAAGGGTTTTGGCGGAACTTTCGGTATCATAAATAATACGCAGGCAAACCAATGCCACTATGATGATGTAAACTATATCGGTGATCAGCGTGACATGCATAGGAATCCGGTCATTCTGGGAATTTTGTTTTTTTAGAGAAGATCTGTCAGTAAATTATCCGGTGCAACGTAAACAGTATCCCCGGTGAATACAAATAGTCCCGCTACATCCCGGGCAATGCCATTTTTCAAATTCCCGGCCCAGGAATGAGTCCATGCCTTCATCCCTGATGTGTTCAAGGTTTTCAATCAGGCTGGTCTGGTATCTTGTCCGGTATCTTTTATCCAGTTGCTTCAACCGTCTGCAGGGATATTTTTCACAAGTGTAGCAAAAATCGGATCTTGTTTCTGCCAGCAAACTGCAATTGCGGATGATGCATTTCCGAATGTATCTCGATTTGTGCTCATCCATGAGCCTGCATCCGTAACAATGGTTTTTTGATCTCAGGTAGGCCAGACAGGTGCCACAATTCATGCCGCAGGGAGCAATCAGCTCTTTGCTGAAGCCCTGCTCTGTTGTTGTATATTCAATTTTATTCATGACAAAGACAAATCTCCCGGAATGGATCAATACAAATTTCTGAAATTAAATTTAATCATCCCTTTTGTAAATTCCTCATTTATGGATAAAATGAATTATGCACCTGAAAAAAATAATTAAAAACAAGCAATGTAATTTAAAAATTCTTACAATTGCATTGTAAAATTATGCATTACCCTGGAATCACGCCTGTCCTATGAAAATGCCGCACGAATGTAAAAGCATTGAGGAAGTACGTCTGCAAATTGATGAAATCGACCAGGTTATTATTGATTTGATCGGAAAGCGGTTTTCTTTTATCCGGGAAATTGTTAAGTATAAAAACACTGTTGATGAGGTAATTGCAAAAAACAGATTTCAGGCGGTTATCAGCGAACGAAGGGAAATGGCCATCAGCCATCATTTGGATCCTGATGTAATTGAAAATATATACAGGATTATGATGAAATATTTTATACAGGAACAGCTTGAATTGTTAAAGAAAAAACAAAAATAATCCCAACATGTACAGAAAGGAAATTAAAGTCGTGGATTGTACTGTTCGAGATGGCGGTTTAATGAACAACTGGCATTTCAGTGATGACTTTGTAAGATCGGTTTACAACGCCTGTGTTGAGGCCGGGATAGATTATATGGAAATTGGCTACAAAAGCAGTGAAAAATCCTATTCACGAACAGACAACGGTCCCTGGAAATTCTGCGATGAAAAAGATGTCAGACGGATAGTCGGCGATAATAAAACCAATACCAGACTTTCGGTTATGGTTGATATCGGCAGGGTTGACCTCAATGATATACCTGAAAAATCAAAAAGTGTCATTGATATGATACGGGTAGCCGCCTATGTTCACCAGATTGACAAAGCAATTGTCATGGCGGAACACTGCATGAACAAGGGGTATGAAACAACCATTAATCTGATGGCAGTATCAAAAGTTAATGAGACTGAACTTGATGAAGCCCTTTTTGATGTTTCCAAATCGAAGGTCCCTGTATTTTATGTAGTGGATAGTTTTGGCAGTATGCATGGAGAACAGATTGAACTGATCACCAAAAAGTATATGGACTTGCTGAAGGGAAAAACAATCGGTATCCACGCACATAACAATATGCAGCTGGCCTTTTCCAATACAATTACTGCGATTATTCATGGTTGTAACATGCTGGACGCAACATTGCTGGGACTTGGAAGAGGTGCAGGGAATTGTCCGATCGAAATACTGATTGCCTTTTTGAAGAATCCTAAATACCGCTTATTGCCGCTATTTCAATCGATTCAGGACTATATTCTGCCCCTGCAGAAAAAAATTGACTGGGGCTATCATATTCCCTATCTCGTAACAGGGGCCATGAATGAGCATCCTAAGGAAGCCATGGACTGGATGGATTCAGATAAAAAAGATGATTTTGTCGGATTCCTGAAGCATATGCATGATAATTTCGCCATTCTGGAATAATGCTTCCTCACACTATCAGACAAGTATTGATTGCGTCTGGCAGCCTCCGCTTTGATCAGGTATCTGTCACAAGTTGTCTGATTATAAAACCAGCTTCAGTTTTGCCACTTCATCCGCAATGAAACCCAGATCTTCAGCTGAGAGATGAATATCAGTTGCCCGTGCGTTTTCAATGGCCTGTTCGGCATTCCGGGCCCCGACCAGGGCAATCGTAATCCCCGGCTGTTCAAGGGTCCACCTGATAACCAGCTGTCCCAGGGTAGCCTGTTTTTCCCGGGCCAAAGGTCTCAGTTTATCCAGAAACTGATTGACCAGCAAGATATTTTCATCGGAATAAAAAAAACTCCCCTTGCGTGAATCTCCTTTGTTAAACTGATGTCCGGGTTTGATCTTGCCTGTGAGCAAACCCCGTTGCAACGGACTGTAGGCAATGATTGCCTTGTTGTATTGCAGGGTATAGGGGATCAACTCCTTTTCGATATCGCGCACCAACATACTATACGGAACCTGGTTTGAAGCCAGGGATGTTGTTTTTTCTGCTTCTGCCATCTGCGCTGCTGAATAGTTGCTGACCCCCGCTGCCCTGATCTTACCCTGCTGCATCAGCCGTGAAAGCGCTTCCATGGTCTCAGCCATGGGTGTGGTGTCATCTGGCCAATGAATCTGATACAGGTCGATATAATCCGTATTCATGCGCTTCAGGCTGTTCTCACACTCCAGGATGATACTTTCCCGTGAAGCCAGGGCATAAATATCAATGGGCCGGCCTGCATTGTCAGCGCTTTTAAAAAAAAGGCTGCCTTCCCGGGTATCCCATCGCAAGCCAAACTTGGTGAGTATCTGGATTTTTGACCGGTCCATCCCCCGGATGGCCTCCCCGGTAATCTCTTCACTCAAGCCCTGTCCATAAGCCGGTGCGGTATCAATAGATGTAACGCCATGTTCAACAGATACCCGAATGGCTTCCAAAGCCTCCCTTCTGTCTGCACCACCCCATAACCAGCCCCCGATAGCCCAGGCTCCGAAAGTAATCACCGAAGCCTCCACACCTGATGTTCCCAATTGTCTTTTTTCCATGGTGTAAATTGTAATATTCAGGTAAATCTAATCAGTTTTTTTACGGAACCAGCAATACTTTCCCGGCTGTCATACCCGAAAGATAGGTCCCCAATGCCTGGCCTGCCTCTTCCAGGGGGATCCTTGCCCGTACCGTTGTGGACAGTCCGGTCTTTATCAATGCCCTGACCCGGAAAATATTCAGGAGTGTTTTCGCCAGACCAGCTTTCTTTAACCAAAGTCCCAGAAAAAATCCGGACACTTTCATATTGCCCGAAACCAGGGATCTGTAATCAATCTCCGGCTGCTCTCCCGAGAGGTTACCATATAACACCACTTCGCTGCCTGCGGGAATTACCTGCATGATTTCCCGGGTCAGTCTTCCCCCCACCGCATCAAAAACAAGGGTCGCATTCAATCTTCCGGACAGGAGGCGAAGGTCATCCTGGAAACTCCCCTCAGCACTATTCAGTAAATATTGGGCACCCAGGTCTACGAGGACTTTTTTCTGTGCTTCATTTCTGATAATATGAATAACGGGAATTTTGCACTTTGTCCCAAGCATTTCAATGATACGTCCAAGTGCACTGGCTGCTGCGGTATTGATGATGGCTGTATGCCTGCCGCGCCGCACCATATCAAAGAAAGCAACAGCGGTCAGGGGATTGACGATAAACATGGCCCCCTGCTCATCGGAGATCCATTTGGGAAGTGGAATGCATCGTGCTGCGTGTGTGACCATGTATTCAGCCCAGGTACCACTTGCATTTCCTGCAGATGAACAAGCCACCCTTCTCCCGGTCCACAACCAGGGCAAAATACCCGGTCCACGTTCAACCACGGTTCCACATCCCTCAATCCCGGGGATGAAAGACCGCCTTTCTGCAGGCTCCGTCACACTTTTTATCCGGGCAAGGTCAGAAGGATTGATCGGTGCTGCCGCAATTTTCACAAGAACTTCACCATGCCCGGGACGGGGAACAGGAACATACCGCAGTGACAGATGCCCGTCATTTTCTGCAAGACACACAGCCTGCATCATTTCGGGTATTTTTGGTTTCATTTCACCGGATTTTGAGGGGTTATTCGGGTCTTTGGCTGATCAGCAAATTAACAAACCTTAAACTGGGATCAGATGCTTTGAAAACCAGCAAATATGATTTCATGCATACGGGGCATATATCTATTGGAGATTTTCAACCCAGGGTTTTATAAAGAAGCCGGCGATCTTTCCCTGTTGATTCAGTACAACCCGTATCTCGAGTTTGTTTTCGTTTCCGAAGATGCCGCTGAATCTGTAAATCACCATTTTTGAATTGCTATCAGACCATACCTGTGCATAAGCAAGTGATTTAAATTCACCAAATCCGGATTTTACCTGGGTATAAGCCTGCTTCTGTTTTTCAGCCGTCAACAGCCTGATCATATCATCTGTTGCTTCATCGGTATTAAACTGGTAATAACTGCCTGAAATTTGCTTCAAAAAATACGCATTGGCAAATTTCTTCGCAAATTCCATCTGCTTTGTATCAATACTTTTGTCATCTAGTTTCTTAAAATCCTGTCCGTTGATACCATAGCATCCAATCAAGAGGAGGGCAAGAAATACGTTTTTCATGGCTTAAATTTTTTCATCCAATAACTTTCATAAATATAATAATTTACCTGTAACTTGTAACTTGTAACTTGTAACTAACTATTTCCTTTCTTCCTTCCCGTCTGCATAGCGTGAAAACCTTCCCATTGACCACTCATGCACCATATCCGGACGCGGCCAGGGCCAGCCGCCAAAATGATTCTGATAAAAATCGCGGAAGGCCTGCTGTATTTCAGCATGGGAATTCATGACAAAGGGTCCGTGCTGTATCACCGGCTCGTTTATGGGACGGCCCTGTAGCAAGAGGAATTCACTGTCTGCGGGACCGTTTTCAATCAGTGCATCAAATTCCGGCAAAAGATCAACCGCCTGATAGGGTGAGACCTCTACCCCGGCGATAGTTGTCCCCTGACCCCTTGGATAGTAAAGAGTCCGGTTCACATCCGGTGAGGCAGGTGGGATTGTCCATTTGGCCTGGCCTTCCATTTTAATGATCCATATGGCAACTTCATTCTTCTCGTCTGCCGCCCAGGAATCCGGCGCAGGAGGAGGTGCTGAATTGTCCCTTATTTTCCCCGCAATGATCCGGACTTCCGTTGATTTACCCTTGTTGTCCTTCACCCTGAGTGCAGGGATATTCTCCGCCCACAACATGGCATAATGCGGTTTTACAAATTTCTTCGACCCGGGAAGATTGAGCCATATCTGAAACAATTCCAAACGGTTTTCACCCTCCCTGTTCAGCAGGGGGAACATCTCGCTGTGCTGCAGTCCGGCTCCGGCAGTCATCCATTGTACATCGCCATTTCCATACCTACCTGCCGCGCCATGTGAATCAGCATGATCAACGAGTCCCTTCAGCACCACGGTTACCGTTTCAAATCCACGGTGCGGGTGGGCCGGGAATCCGGGAATGGTATCTCCGTGATACATGCGCCATCCGTCTTTCACCGTAAAATCCTGTCCGATGTTCCTTCCTGCCAGAGAGGCAACGGGGCCCATGACTTCATTTCCGGCAGGGTAGTTATCCAGGTGATGAACACAGAAAAGAAAGGGGTCACGTGTTCCCCATACAAAACCAAGCGGCTGTATACCTGTAATAATTTTGTTATACATATCCTGAATTTTAATTTGATACACCATTCATCCTGATCTTAACGATCTCTGATCTTGTTCCGATCCTGATTGGAGCACCCCACAGGCCCAGGCCCGCAGAGACATATAAGTGAGTTTTTCCGGATTTGCGATAACCGTAGCCAAGGTCATATATCCGTGAAACGATGTGGTTAAAGGGAAAAATCTGTCCGTTATGCGTGTGCCCGGATAAATGCAGGTCAATCTGGTTTTCAACGGACTCATCCAGTGTATGCGGCTGGTGATCAAGCACGATCTTCGGGAGATCAGAATTTAAGCCGGACACCAGGGATGCCAGCGATTTCCGGTTTCTATTGGTTAAATCATCACGGCCGATGATGATGATCCGGTCGGCCACGTTAACGGCCGTATCACGCAAGACATGCATCCCGGAACCTTTCAGAAAATCCAGCACCTTGTCTATTCCCGTATAATAATCATGATTTCCGGGAACGACATAAACACCATATTTGGCACGTAACCTGGCCAGGTCCTGACCCATTTTCTGTGATTCCACCGCACGATAACTGTGATCAAATATATCCCCTACAAGCAGAATAATATCCGGATTCTGGCTATTGATCAGATCAATCCATTTAACCAGCCGGCTTTTCCGGATAACATTTCCCAGATGCAGATCGCTGGCCGCGACGATGGTCAGTTCATGGTTACCGGAAACTTCCATCTTCGGGGTAAGATCGACGTCAACAACGGTGGGATTGGAGAACCGGATAAACCCGATAAGTGACATGCATCCAACGATAAGCATTACCCCACCAAAATACAAAAGCTTCACCTGGGGATAATTTGCGCTTACCCATGCCGGGTAGATATGGAAATAATGGTTGGCAACACGTAACAAATCCCCCAGGACAGCAGCAGAAATGAAAAAGAAAAACAGGATCATCCAGTATCCGCCTGCCTGCTCAAATACCATGGCAAGCCAGCCAGGCAGCTTATTGCCGGCAAAAATGGCGAGAAATATGGACAGGGACAGGACAAGGAAAATTCCCGTATAGATGGTTTGAAACAGCATTTTGTCCGGAATAGCCTGCCGGCCCCGGATAAAGAGGTATGCATTGAGAAGTATGAAGACTGAAAGGAATATCAGGAATCGGAAGAGGTTCATTGGAGAAGGGGTTAGGTGTTTAGGTGTTTAGGTAAAGAAGTATTATTTCTTTTGGGAGATGATGGGGGCTTTTTTCAGATATTCGGCAGTTTCCAGGCAATCAACCATGAATCGGGCAACAGCTTTACGGCTTATGAAAGCAGAATGATTGTCCTTATCGCCAACAGCTACATCCATCTCCTCTTCCTTGTTATTCAGACCAACCGGCCGGACAATGGTCCAGTCCAGGTCAGAATTGATCAGCAGATTTTCCTGACCGTCATGGTCTGCATAGACAATCTTCAGGTTGGTATACCTGATCATCCATTTCATGATCAGGGGCATTGTATTATAAGAATCCCCCGCACCTGCCGCGGTTTCAACTACAATCCGTTTAATGCCTTTTTCCTTCATGACCGTTATGATATTTCTCATACAATCGGTCATCAGCGTGGGCGGATTGATGACCTTTGCCCACAGACCGTCAGATTTCCTCGGATTATTCAAAGCACTCACAACGGTATCGCAACCCTGGATTGCCTTTCTGATATCGATCATTTCAGTTGGAGTACCCTGGATCATCGTTAAGTTTTCTGACTCTAAACCGAGTTTTCCGGGATCACGAACCAGCGCTGTAACATGGTATCCCTTCGACAGGGCATACCTTAATATCTGTTTGCCGGTTCTTCCGGAAGCGCCGAGTAGCAAAACATTCTTCATGGCTGATGTTTAACAAATAACAACAAAGTTAATGAAAGGTTGAAAAAAATCCCCGGGTCACCCGGTTTCCCTGATCCGGATATGCTAATTTTAACCCCCATGGAAAAATTTCTGCAGGAACTTAACAGCGCACAATATGAGGCGGTTGTCAACATGACCGGCCCTTCCCTGGTCATTGCCGGAGCAGGATCGGGCAAGACCCGCGTGCTGACCTACCGGGTGGCATACCTGCTGAACCAGGGAGTCCGCCCAGGTGATATTATCTGTCTTACCTTTACCAACAAGGCAGCCCGGGAGATGAAGGAGCGTATCGCCCGGCTGGTAGGCGAGGAACTCTCAAGGTATGTATGGATGGGCACATTTCACAGCATTTTTGCCCGCATTCTGCGCACCGAATCGGAGTTCCTGGGATATCCCTCAACCTATACCATTTACGATACGATTGATTCCAAAAGTCTGGTCAAATCCATCATCCACGAAATGCAACTTGATGACCAGCGATATAAACCAGGTGAAGTGCTGGGCCGGATCTCCTGGGCAAAGAATAACCTGATTACCCCGCAGGGATATAAAAACCATGCCCAGATCACATCAAACGACAACATCACCCGCCGCCCGCAACTGGGTGAGATATACCAGTCCTATTGCATCCGCTGCAAAAAATCAGGTGCCATGGATTTTGACGACCTGCTGCTCAACACGAACATCCTGTTCCGTGATTTTCCGGCGATCCTTGTCAAATACCAGGAAAAATTCCGGTATGTGCTGGTGGATGAATACCAGGACACCAATCATGCACAGTATCTCATTGTCAATAAACTGGTTGCCCGGCACCACAACGTATGCGTGGTGGGAGATGACGCCCAGAGCATTTATTCCTTCCGGGGTGCAAGGATCGAGAACATCCTCCACTTCCAGAGCGATTATCCCGAACACAGGCTGTTCAAACTGGAGCAAAACTACCGGTCGACCAAAACCATAGTTGACGCGGCCAACAGCCTCATTGCCAAAAATAACGGTCAGATCAGGAAGACCGTGTGGTCTGATAATGAAACCGGTCAGAAGCTCAGGGTGATCAGTTGCCTCACGGACATGGAAGAAGGATTCTTTGTTTCGAACAGCATTCTTGACTCGAGTCTGTCGGACCAGCAGCAATTCAGTGATTTTGCCATTCTCTATCGTACCAATGCCCAGTCGAGGATCTTCGAAGAGGCCCTGCGCAAGCGCAATATTCCTTACCGCGTCTATGGCGGTGTATCTTTCTACCAGCGTAAAGAGATCAAGGATATGCTGGCCTATCTTCGCCTGGCGGTTAACCAAAACGATGACGAAGCAATGAAACGCATCATCAACTATCCGGCCCGGGGTATTGGTGATGTGACAGTTGAGAAACTTGAAACCTATGCGGCAAAAGGGGGGATCAGCATCATGCAGGCCATTGATGACGCCGGCTTAGCCGGTCTCGGGATCAGCCGGGGCACAGTTGTCAAGCTCCAGGCCTTTGCCGGAATGATCACCGGCTTCTCCCTGAAAGCAGCTGAAATGAATGCTTTTGAGGCGGTTACGCATATATCCATTGCTTCGGGCATCCGCAAAGATCTTTACAACGGGAATACACCCGAAGAGCGCAGCCGGTACGAAAATCTGGAAGAATTGCTGAATGGCATCAAGGAATTCACGGAATCAGCCGTGAACGACAACAAAACCGCCACCCTCGTAGATTATCTGGAAAATGTATCCCTCCTCACCGATCTGGACAATGACAAACCCGGGGACAGGAACAAGGTTACCATAATGACCATGCATTCGGCCAAGGGACTTGAATTTAACAATGTTTATATAGTTGGTGTAGAGGAAGAGCTGTTTCCGGCAAAAAGGTCATTCGAATCACCGGAAGAGATGGAGGAAGAACGGCGCCTCTTCTATGTAGCCATTACCAGAGCCCGTAAACGGGTATATATCAGCTTCGCCCAGAACCGGTACCGCTGGGGCACACCTTCTACCTGCCAGCCCAGCCGCTTTTTACAGGATATCGATACAAAATACCTTGAATTACCGGGGGAAAGTACGCCGCGACAAACGTTGAGGCGATATAGCCACGAGGATACCTGGGACAACAACTATACAGCCAAATCCATGGCCAAACCCACCCCTGTCAAATCCATTCCTGTCACACAGAAGAAGCAGATCCTGATACGAAAGCCGGCCGATGCGGATTTTATGCCCGATAATCCCGACCTTGTCCAGAGTGGTATGAAGGTGGAGCACAACCTCTTTGGCATCGGAAAGGTTCTGCAGATCGAGGGCATTTCACCCAACCGGAAAGCCACTGTCTTTTTTCAGGAACAGGGGGAGGAGAAACAGCTGCTGCTGAAGTTTGCTAAACTGAGGATAGTGACGAGTAATGAGTGAAGAGTAATGAGCGGGTGAAGAGAGTTGGGCACGGGTTGTGAAACAGCCTGGATATAAAGGAATGACACACCCAAATCTCTTATCCCACCCGTTACTCGTTACCCGTTACTCGTTACTGTAAAATAATGCCCGCATTATTTTGAAGTAGCCGAATTTTTACTATAGCTTTGTCAAAAATACAGTTATGGATTACGATTACAACACAAGCCGGCCCAGGCTGATACTGCCTGAATATGGCAGGAATATCCAGAAAATGGTTGAACATATTATGTCGGTTGCTGACCGTGAAGAGAGAAACAGGCTGGCCCAGGCTGTTATCATCATCATGGGAAATATGAACCCGCACCTCCGCGATATCAACGATTTCAAACACAAATTGTGGGACCACCTGGCTATCATGTCGGATTTCCAGCTCGATATTGACTATCCTTACGAGATTCCGCGACCCGAAGAATTTACCGAAAAACCCCGTCAGGTAAGTTATAACATAAAAGAGACCAAATACAGGCATTATGGCCACATCGTGGAAAGCCTGATCACTGAGGCTGTGAAGCTGCCGGAAGGCGAAGATAAGGATACCCTTACCCGGCTAATCGCCAACCACATGAAAAAATCCTACCTGACCTGGAACCGCGATTCGGTAACCGATGAGATCATTTTCAACGACCTGTTCGAAATATCAGGAAGGCGGCTGACTGTAAAGGAAGGGCTGAAGCTCAGCGATCAGAAAGACTTTCAGAAAGGAAAACAACAACAGCAACAGCGTAAACGCATGCAAATGCAGCAACGCAAAAAAATCCAGTAACCCCTCAGGGCCCTCCCATGACTTCCTTCAGTGTAACCGGTGGCAGGCGGCTCAGTGGACAGATCACACCTCAGGGTGCAAAAAATGAAGCCTTACAGGTGATCTGTGCCACACTGCTGACTCCGGAGAAGGTGATCATCCACAATATTCCGGATATCCTGGACGTAAGGAATCTGATCGAGCTGATCGGATCACTTGGTGTTGAAGTGATCAGGCTCTCAGAGCACTCCTATAGTTTTACAGCACACGAAGTGAACATCGATTTCCTGCTTAACAATGAATTCAGGCAGCGAAGTGGCAGCCTGCGGGGCTCACTGATGATCATCGGTCCGCTTCTGGCCCGGTTTGGCAAGGGCTATATTCCGCGTCCGGGTGGCGATAAGATCGGCCGCAGACGGATGGATACGCATATTAACGGATTGGTGAGCCTGGGTGCCACTTTTGATTATGAATATACCCAGGAGTTCTATAAATTACATGCCGAAAAACTCACCGGGTGCAACCTGCTGCTTGAAGAAGCTTCCGTTACCGGGACAGCAAATATTCTCATGGCTGCTGCACTGGCCAGGGGAAAAACCACCATTTACCATGCTGCCTGCGAACCTTATGTCCAGCAGCTTTGTCACATGCTCAACCGTATGGGCGCCAGGGTATCGGGTATCGGATCAAACCTGCTTGCCATTGATGGGGTGGATCACCTTGGAGGTTGTGAACACACCCTGTTGCCGGATATGATTGAGATTGGCTCATTTATTGGACTGGCAGCCATGACGCGCTCGGAGATTACCATAAAGAACGTGTCCTGGGAAAACCTCGGCATTATTCCGGCCGTGTTTCGCAGGATCGGAATTGCATTCGAACGGCGCGGAGATGATATTTATGTTCCGGGAAAGCCCCATTATCAGGTGGATACTTTTATCGATGGCTCCATTCTCACCATTGACGATGCTCCCTGGCCGGGATTTACGCCCGATCTGATCAGCGTGGTTCTGGTGGTGGCAACCCAGGCCCGAGGCAGTGTATTGATACACCAGAAGATGTTCGAAAGCCGGCTTTTTTTCGTGGATAAGCTTATTGATATGGGCGCCCAGATCATACTGTGCGATCCGCACAGGGCTACCGTGATCGGGCAGGATAATAAAATAAAGCTTAGAGCTACAACCATGACCTCTCCCGATATCAGGGCCGGAGTGGCCTTGCTTATTGCAGCCCTTTCAGCTGAAGGCACCAGCATCATCCATAACATTGACCAGATTGACCGGGGTTATGAGCAGATAGATATCCGTCTTAATGCATTGGGTGCTGACATACACCGTATTGGATGACCCATATATTGCATTACCTGTTCATATCAGGGATTGAATAATAAGAATGTATCATGTTTCTTTTTCTGGTTGTTTCCGTTCTGATCTTCACCATCTTAATTGTCCTGGTTAAGGAAAGGCACAAAGGTACAGTGGCATTATCCGGTGTACTGGTGAATGCAGTACTCAGCTCATCGATTGCCATTGGTGCCCTGCAGGGACATCCCTGGTCTGAAACGGTTCAAGGCGGGAATGTATTCGGAGAAATACCGATCAGGGTCGATGGACTTTCAGCCTGGTTCATCCTGCTGACCAATTTCACTATGATTACCGGAATCTTGTATGGCCGTCAATACCTGAAGAAATGCAATGCTCTGCCGGCAAACCTCAGTCTTCATTATATTAGCTACATCCTGAATCAGGCAGCACTCACCGGTGTGTTCTTTATCCAGCACGGGCTGGCCTTTATCTGCACATGGGAGATCACAGCGCTGTCCGCCTTTATTATGGTGATCTTTGAACATGGCCGGATGGAAACACTGAAAGCCGGTATCAATTATCTGATCCAGTCACATATCAGCATCATCTTCCTTACCCTTGGCTTTATCTGGGTATATTCTTCCACCGGTTCATTCGATTTCTCAGCCATAAGCGATTACAGCAATGCGGGTGCACCGGAAGCCGGATTGATTTTGTTCCTTGCCTTTTTTGTCGGTTTTGCCATCAAGGCCGGTTTTGTACCCTTTCATACCTGGCTGCCACTTGCCCATCCCGCCGCACCCTCCCATGTTTCCGGTATCATGTCGGGTGTCATCATTAAGGCCGGAATTTATGGCATCCTGCGGATGCTTATGCTGATCCCTGATAATCATCTTGTGCTGGGTTATTGTATTCTCATCATATCCTTTATCTCGGGTATTTATGGTGTCATGCTTGCTATTCTTCAGCATAATATTAAAAAACTATTGGCCTATCACAGCATTGAGAATATAGGCATCATCGGTATCGGGATAGGCATTGGGGCCATCGGAACCGGACTGGGACAGCCCTTTCTGGCTTATGCCGGATATGGGGGGGCCCTGCTTCATACACTGAACCATTCCCTGTTCAAATCCCTGCTGTTTTACAGCACCGGAAATGTTTACCAGGCCACCCATTCCGTTCATATTGAACACATGGGCGGACTGATCAAAAAAATGCCCCGGACAGCCATTCTCTTTCTGTTAGCTGCACTGGCCATATGCGGACTTCCGCCCTTTAACGGTTTCATTTCCGAATTTCTCATTTATACCGGTCTGTACGGGGCAATGGGCACTCATCAAATATCAGCTGTTGTGATAGTCCTTGTCATCGGAGGTCTGGCCTTGATAGGTGGTCTGGCCCTGCTTTGCTTTACCAAAGCATTCGGCATCATTTTCCTGGGAACAGCAAGAAACCGGCAAAGCGGTTTGGCTACGGAAGCCTCTTCAGCTATGATGTATCCCAATTATCTGGTAGCCCTTCTGATCATGATGATCGGACTGTTCCCCGGACTTTTCATCAACCTGCTCCAGAAACCGGTTGAGGGTCTTTCAGGCATTACACTGACCCTGCAATATTCCGAACTTACAGATCTGATGCAAAGGATCAGTTACTCCGTATGGGGTCTGATCCTGCTAACTGTTGTTCTGTTTTACATCCGGAAAATCGTGACCGGCAGGAAACCAGTCAACATGCAACCTACCTGGGGTTGCGGTTACACGACTGCATCACCTGCCATGCAATATACAGCCAATTCATTTGTGCGTTCTTATACCAAGCTCATCAAACCCCTTATTATCATGAATAAGACCAGGGATGAAATTCCGGATATCATCCCGGCCCCCATCCTGGCCGAAACGCATTATCACGACAAAATTGAAACGGGTCTGATCGACTGGCCGGTAAGAAACCTGAAAGGATTTCTCAGGAGGTTTAAAATCCTCCAGAACGGCAGTGTACAGTTTTACGTGCTGTATGGTGTGGTCTTTATTGCCATCAGCATTACCATACCGCTCATCTTTTTTGCAGGACAATACCTGATACAATTGCTGAAACAGTTATAATCATGCAAGTACTAAGCCTGTTGCTGATCATCATGACCAGTCTGTTCTTTACCGGGATCGTCATCCGGGCAAAAAGCATATTCTCAGGCGGAAAGGGCCCCGGGATACTCCAGCCAATGCGGGACATAATCCGTTCATTCCGGAAAGGATCGGTTTTCAGCCAAACCAGCAGCATCATTTTTCAGCTGGCCCCTGTCATCTATTTTGCCAGCCTCCTCATGGCCATCCTGTTTATACCTTTTGGCAATCAGCCGGGGATCATTTCATTCAAGGGGGATTTTGTGCTGTTTGCCTATATACTTGCATTGGGTAAGTTCTTCATGATCATTGCAGCGCTCGATACAGGAAGCAGCTTCGAAGGCATGGGAGCCAGCAGGGAAGCTCTCTTCTCCATGCTGGTTGAACCTGCTTTTTTTATGCTTATGGGCTCACTGTCTCTGCTAACCGGATATACTTCCTTTGCGGGTATATTCAGTGCCCTGCATTTCGGCTCCTACACGTCTTACGGTATAGGCATTCTGGCTTCATTTGTGTTCATCACCATTGCACTCATTGAAAACAGCCGCATGCCGGTGGATGATCCGAAAACCCACCTGGAACTGACCATGGTGCATGAAGTGATGATCCTCGATAACAGCGGATTCGACCTCGGACTGATCATGTATGCCATAAACCTCAAATTTGCCCTGTACGGGGCCATTATTGCCAATTTTTTTCTTACCCCCGGATTTCAGCTGTATTATTCCATTCCGATTTATATTGCGGTGCAGGTGGTTTTTGCTATCCTGGTCGGTGTAATCGAATCATTTTCCGCGCGGTTCAGGATGAATCACAACCCGCAGTTCATCCTGATGTTCACTTCCATCTCCCTGCTTATTTTCCTGGGTGTATTGCTGATGCTTGGTAAAATCATATAACCCGGATAACCATGATTAACATTTTGCTGATAACCTTTACAATTACCCTCATATATATCGGCATGGCGAACCGGTTATTGACCTATATCCGGCTTATCGCATTTCAGGGATTTCTGCTTTTCGGGGTGGCCTTTATTGAACTGATCGAGATCAATATGATAAACCTCATCTTTGTTCTGCTCGAGACCATTGTCATCAAAGCCATTGCCATTCCGTTTTTCCTTAAATATATTCTCGACCGGAACAACATCACCCGGGAAGCTGAACCCTTTGTATCCAATTTCGTCTCTGTTGTCATCATAACAGGCATTATACTGGGATCATTTTTCCTGTCCGGCCTCGTGCAGGAAAACCAGGTCGGAAACATGTATTTCACCGTAGCTCTCTCCGCCCTGTTTACAGGTTTGTATATCATCATAACCCGGCGTAAGATCATCACACATGTTATGGGCTATATGGTCCTTGAAAACGGTGTTTTTGTCCTTTCCCTGGCTGTAGGGAGTAAAATGCCCATGGTGGTCAACACCGGTATCCTGCTGGATATTTTTGTAAGTGTGATCCTGCTTGGCATTTTCGCGGATAAAATCGGAGATGTATTTGATGAACAAGATGTTGGACAGTTAAGAAACCTGAAAGACTGAACAATATGCATGATATGATAATGGGAATTTATTTATCGGGTTCACTGTTCATTGGCCTGTTGTTCTATTTTCTGAGAAACCATATCCCGCAGATCTTGCTTGCCGGTTCTTTCATTTTGCTGCAAAGTACCCTGGCTGTATATGAATACTTGCATCCCGGCTTCACCCAGCTTGTCTATTTTACACCGGATGCCCTTGCCATTCTTTTCCTGGTCGTCATCAGCATTGTTTGTATCCCGGCGTTTTATCACAGTTTTGTCTATTTCTCAAAGCATCCCTATAAACCCCGTGAACAGGGTATGTATTTTGCTGCCATGGTGGTACTTACCGCATCCCTGAGTGCTGCCTATTTGTCCAATCACATCGGCCTCACCTGGGTATTCGTGGAGCTGACAACCCTGAGTGCATCTGCCCTGATCTATCACCGGCGGAACAAACTGACCCTCGAAGGCACCTGGAAGTATATCTTTATCTGTTCCATCAGCATAACCCTGGTATTTATCGGCGTGTTGTTTGTCACTGTCGCCGTGCAACAGCAAGGAATACATGATCTGTTTTACAAAGACCTGTCTCTTCATGCCGGAAGCCTTAATGTATTCTGGCTTAAGCTTGCGTTCCTTTTCATTTTTACCGGATTTACGGCAAAGGCCGGACTCGTGCCCATGTATACAGCCGGCATCGATGCGAAGGATAATGCCCCATACCCGGCTGCCGCCCTGCTGGCGAGTGTGCTGATGAACGTAGGCTTTATCGGTATTTTCCGGTTTTACGAGATTACAAGCCATACCGCCATTTTTAGATGGACCAACAACATCGTACTGATCTCCGCCCTGTTATCTGTATTTGTGGCTGCGGTTTATATGCTACGGGTCAAGAACATCAAAAGAATGATGGCCTATTCTGGTGTTGAACACATGGGAATCGTGATGCTTGGACTGGCTGCAGGCGGTATTGGCTATTATGCGGCCATTCTTCACCTGGTATTGCATTCCTTTGCCAAACCCGCGCTTTTCTTTCAGTTCGGACAAATATACAGGACTTACGGCAGCAAGAGTGTGTATGATGTGGGGAATTACTTCAAATACAACATGACCGGCGCGCTTGTCTTGTTGATCGCCTTTTTTGTGATCACTGCCATGCCACCCTCCGGCATGTTTGTGAGCGAATTTCTTGTTTTCCGGTCTTTGTTTGAGTCGGGAAACCTATGGGTGCTTATCATCGTGCTGATATTGCTTACCACCATCATCTGGGCCTTCGGGAAAAATGTTTTTAAAATGCTGTTCATCAAACCCATCGATTTTGATGACACCAAGGTTGAGCCTGTCCCGTTTTCGGAATCCATAAGCCAGTTTTTGCTTCTTGCCCTGGTGGTTTATTTAGGGCTGACTCCTCCGGATGAGCTGGTAGTCCTGATCCGGGAAGCCATTGGTACTTTGCCGCACTGATTCATGATAAAACAACTGCCACAATGAATTCTTTATCAGTAAAAAATAACGAGTCAGTTCCCATATCGGATATCCCGGTCCTGCCTTACGATGATTTTCTGGAGATAAATACAACCCGGGCCAAAGATGTATACGTTCACTGTGTGATCTACTTTGGCTGGCCGGCCGGTGAAAAGATCAGATTGTTCTGCTGCATGGCAGATGATGCGAAAGGAATTCTCATGATCTCTTCATCTGAAATAAAAAAAGGGGAAACTTATCCCTCGTTTACTGCAAAACATCTGGCCTTTCACCCTTTTGAACGGGAGATGCACGAGATGCATGGGATTCAGTATGCGGATCATCCGTGGCTGAAACCCCTTCGTTTCCCGGCTTACCATGCGGGCAATGGGCTGTCGATGGCACAATATCCTTTCTACCACATCGAGAGCGAGGAGCTGCACGAGGTGGGTGTTGGGCCGATCCATGCGGGGATCATTGAACCCGGGCATTTCCGCTTCATCTGCAACGGGGAACAGATCCTGCACCTCGAGATACAACTGGGTTACCAGCACCGGGGTATCGAGCAACTTTTCCTCGATCGGAAAACCTTGCTGCAGCGCACAATTCTGGCCGAAAACATTGCCGGTGATTCGGTGGTGGGGCACACCACGGCCTTTGCCAATCTGTGGGAAAGCCTTTGCGGCTTTCTGCCGGATGACGATATTCTGTACGCCAGAACAGTGGCAGCCGAGCTGGAAAGAATAGCCATTCACACCGGTGACCTGAGCGCCATTTGCACAGATATTGCTTACCAGCTGGGAAGTTCGGTATTTGGCAGACTCCGGACACCGGTAATCAATACCTTTCAGGAATGGTGCGGTAACCGCCTGGCAAAGGGGATCATCCGGGCGGGCATGAACCGGTATCCGCTGAACCAAGTGATGGCTGATGCCCTCATCCGGCTGTTCGATAATTATGAACCCGATTTTAATGAAATGTACCAGCGAATGAAAACCCTGCCCAGTATCCTGGCCCGGCTGGAAAGGACCGGCACTGTAACTGCGGATCACGCTGAACGGATTGGGGCCGTCGGGTTAGTCGCCAGGGCATCGGGCCTGATGCGTGACATCCGGTGGACACATCCCTATCTGCTTTACGGTCAGCTGCATCATCAGCCGATCATCAAGCACCATGGCGATGTATATTCAAGAACCCAGATCAGGAAGCAGGAGATCACCCAATCGATAAAGTATATGCGTGACCTGGTAAAGGAAATACCTGATTGTCTGACCGATGCAACGATCAAATCACCCCTGCCCGATTCATTCGTCATTTCCCTTACCGAAGGCTGGCGGGGCGAAATATGTCATTGTGCCATCACCAATGGATCAGGAGATCTTGCACTATATAAAATCAAAGACCCTTCACTGCACAATTGGCTGGCCCTTGCACTGGCCGTCAGGAACAATGATATTTCTGATTTTCCGATCTGCAATAAAAGCTTTAACCTGAGCTATTGCGGGCACGATTTATAGGACTTCCAGAAACTGTAACCATAGCCGCTAATAGAAAAAAACGAAACCATGATCTCTGATATCAAGATATTAATCCATCAGGGGAAACAGTATATACCCGATATAACCACGGCCGGCGTGCCCGGTATTTTCCGGGGAAGGCCTGTTATTTCATATGAAAAAACAGATGTGAACCAACTGGTGGAATTATGTCCCACCGGGGCCATCGCTCCTGATCCGTTGCGCATTGATCTGGGAAGATGTGTTTTCTGTGGCGAGTGCCAGTTTGCTTGCCCTTCCGGGATCACCTTCACCAAAGATTATAAAATGGCTTCCTGTTCACGTGAAGACCTGATTATACATGAAGGCCGGAATGAACCCATAACCATCCGGCCTGAACAGGTCCGTAAAGAGATCCGTAGATATTTCGGGCGATCGCTTAAATTGCGTCAGGTTTCAGCAGGTGGTGACAACAGCTGTGAATGGGAGCTGAATGCTGCCGGGAATGTGAATTTTGATATGGGGCGGTTTGGGATTGAATTTGTTGCTTCACCCCGCCATGCCGATGGTATTGTAATCACCGGACCCATTACCCGGAACATGTCGGAACCCTTACAAATATGTTATGATGCGGTGCCTCTTCCGAAAATTGTCATCCTGGCCGGTACCGATGCCATCAGCGGGGGTATTTTTGCCGGGAGTGGAGCGCTCGACAGGTCATTTCTCGAAAGGTACCCTGTGGATCTTTATGTTCCGGGAAATCCGGTACACCCGCTCACTTTCATAAACGGAGTGCTCGGTTTAATCCGTACCGGATAACTGAATTAAATCGCCTATCCTGATCAGGTCAGCCTGATAATGCTTTTCAAGGATCATTCGGGGCAGATCAATTACCGGTCGTGCTGCCTTTTCAATAATCGCGGTATCGGAAGTGGCAAGAACATCATAGGGCATATGTTTCAGGGCAAAATCGGCCGAACGGATCACCTGGCAGTTTCCCGCCAGGTGGCATTGTTCCAGCATGTCCCGGACAACCTGGGCATGTTTCTCACTGTGTGATACGGGAGAATCCAGAAATATATCCACGGAGGCAGGCTGCAAGGTTACCAGAAAATCCATCAGCAGGGCAACACATTCACGGAAGGTGTTTTGATCCCGTAACCTGCCATGAAGCGAACCGGCGTCGCGCAGCAGATTATCGGTGGCGATAAAGGTAAAACGACCCAGCCGGTAGTTGAGCAGAGAAAATAGTACATTATAACCATCAACGGCCAGGGCAAGGCCTTTTGTTTCCTGTACAAGCCATGATTTTCTAATAGTTGATCTTTCACCGGAAGAAATTCCACGATAAAGCACCGTCCGTTGATCCCTGGTTAGCCTGTACCGGTCACCCACCAGCTTGATTGCCCCCCTTTCAGGATAATGCCGGTTCATCAGCCAGGCATAATCACGGCAGGCCTCCATGAAATCATTATTCAATAAATGCATTTTTTCATGCTTGAAGCACAATCATGTCTCTACTTCCATTGAGGCCAGGAGACCACCGGGGCATAGTTTGATTCGTTGTACAGAGCTGGCCGTCGGGGAGCGTAAATCCGAGTCCCGGAATAAGGCCTGTCTTGCGTGTATATATAAATTGATTCCGTATCCCATACGATCAGTTCATCCCGGGGATCTCCGGTCAGGTCATGTGCGATCCAGGACAGGTCAGGATGACCGTCGGCCGGGAACATCACCACCCTTCGCCCCCATCCGTCCACCAGGCCACCCTCCACCGTGTTCGGTGAAAGGAAGATGAATTCCGTGCCATCTCCGCGCCAGTTTACCGGCTGGACAGGAGAACCTGCATGGATCAGCTCGAAACTGGTAATCTCATCACCCGAACTCTTGTACAGGGTGATCAGTCCCGGTTCACCCCAGTAGTTTATGTTGCAGAATTCCAGACCGGGCATGTCGGGCCGGAATTGCCCAACACTTGGCGTCTGTGCATGGCCCACACGGTGCTGCTTCAGGATCCTTCCATCTCCGTCCAACAGCAGCACTCCGTCATCACTGCCACCGATGAAGATCTGTTCAGGGCCTCCGGTCAGTGTAAAGTCCCCGGCACAGATACCATCGGCATGTTCTTCCATTTGTCCGTCGAGTGTCCACAGCAGCCTGCCTGTCGGATCGAATTTAGAGTACCCGATGTAGATCTCCTCTCTCCCATCCTTATCGCTGTCCCGGAAAAGGGGGAAATGTCCCAGGTTGGCCGTGGCGGTCCAGAGCAGCTCGAAGCTGTTTGTGTAGGCCCAGAACCGCGTGTGGCGGTCCTTGATGATCACATCGAGCGGTTTGCCCTTTCCCTGCAGGTTGGCGAATGAGATGCAATCCACATTCAGGTAGGGAAGGTGGTCCCTGCGGTAGTAATGATCATATTCAAGCCAGGACTTCTCATCCGGTAGGATGGTGGATGAAGGCACAGGGTAACGGGCCTTCTCCTTGCCGGTCCGACCCTCGAGTACCCGGATCCACGGGCCTTGCGCCAGCACAACCTCAGCCTGGCCATCATCGTCAAGATCGTGTATCTGCACCGCCACGTCGTACGACACCCAGGCGTGCTCCGGATCGGGTTTGCCTTCCTGCCAGAGCATCTGACCGTCCTGATCCAGGGCGGTGAGACAGGTAATCTGGTTGTAGTTGCTGTTAAAGAAGGGCATGTTCTGCACAAGGAGAAAGTCAAGCCGTCCGTCACCGTCCAGGTCGCCCAACCGCAGTGCGCGCGCCACGCCGAAGCCTGGCGTTCGTATCCGCTTCCAAAGAACAGGTTGGGGATTGTCACGCCGCAGGGTTGCGGTCTCTGCTTCCTGAGCCGCCTTTCGTGCGGTGAATTCCTCCCTGGCTTTGGCGGTGGCCGAGACCAGGACCTCATGAAAAGCAACCGGCGAAGTGGCGAAAAGTCCGATCTTCCCGCCGGAGTAGCGTTTGTCGGAAACATCGAAGATCTCGCGATCGTCTATCGAGCATCGGATTCGCGTTCCGGACGCTTCGACACGGAGCAAGTATACTCTCTCCGGATCGGTCGGGAAACGCCCGCTTGCAAGTTCGTGCCATCCGTCCTGACGGAAACCCTTCTCACCATCACGGTAACGGAGCGTTACCCGGTCTTCCTTGTCCAGACCAAACAGGTAATAGTGACGTCCATCCCGGTAACGGAACAGGATGCCGTTCAGGTCCTTACGGTTAAAGGGTGTAAGCCTGACCTCAAGTGTGTAGTCGCCCCAGAGTGGATCGCCATAACAGAGGATTGGATAGGTGAACTCATGGGTCCACACCGATGAATTATACCCAAGGTACTGGAGCGTATGTTTTCCGTCTGATTCGAATACATTCCACTCCTCGGGCCCGCGGTTATTCACGATTTCCCAGCCGTCGGTGAACTGTCGCGGGACATAATGATATTCCGGGAAACCTTTTGCGGCAAAGTCCCCGAATCTTCCCGGTGACAGTCGTGAGAAGTCGCAAAATGCCAGGAGCGAATCGGCCGGGTCCGATGTCTGGTGAGCCGAAAAGGCCGCCAGTAAGCATACAATCCAGGTAATCATATTGAATTCTGTTTAAATACCGAAAACCCAGGAGGGCACCTCCATGCGGGCACCCTTTGTCGGATCAACGATCTGGTTGATTTTCAGCCGCCCTGTGAGACCAACCAGCATCCGGGCCTCATTTTCAGTGCGCCCGGTACGTTCCCTGAGCAGGTTGACCATATCATCCGTAGCCTGCCATGCTGCTTCTTCCAGGTCCTTATGAGCTCCGATTGTGGAGAAAGACTCGGCCCTGATGATCACGGGCCGTTCCGAGAGCGACCCGGGCAGCTTGCGGAATCTCACCAGGGCTTCGGCATCCGTTTCGATGCCCTGGCCTGTGATTTCCCCGTCGCCCTGAAGGGCATGGGCATCCCCCATGCCAACCAGTGCGCCTTCCACGCGGGCCTTGAAGACTACTGTGCTGCCGGCACGAACGTCCCTGCAGTCCATGTTCCCGCCTGTATCTCCCGGAGTGCGTGTATCAACGGTACCTTCGGCCGGGGCAACTCCGATCCCGCCCAGCATGGGCTCAAGCGGCAGTCGCAGCGTCGGCGAGAATAGGACATACCCGTCGAGTAATTCAAAGATCCTCCCGCTGCAGTAACCCCACTCACCAACCTTAATATCCAGGATGTCGATCGCAAGCACGTCGCCCGGAGCAATACCCTCTACATAAACAGGTCCGGTCATCGGGTTAATAACTGCATCGGGTCCCGGCTCACAGAAAACACCATCACGGGTGACGAGCCCCGGCATGCCATGGGACATGTCAACCAGGACTACCTCACCGATCCTTACACGAAAGGCAGGTTCCATCATGGGATGCCACGTAGTGAAGTTCCGGTCGCGTGACAACCGGCGCACGCCTTCTGTTTGTGCAGCCTGAAGGAGGTTATCCTTAAAACCTGCGGTAACCGCAGGTGCGAAAAGCAAAGTCTTCATGAATTCGCTACGGTCCATATATTCAACTTCTTTCTTTTCCCTGCAATTTAACTGAATTTGACAGCATGTCAAAATCAATAATCAAAAAAGAGCTAAAAGATGTTACTTAGTAGCTGATCTTGAAAAATATGTAATAAAAGTATCTCATAAACTGTTAATAACTACCCAATTTTACTATATTGGTGATTGGTTCCAATTTTAGTAATATAACCTATTTATTAGTACCCCACATGAAAAATGAAGTCCTTGCCCTTTATGGAGGGCCCAAAACCATTGATAAGGAATTCCCCTGGCCGGTTTTTGACCAGGCTGAAGTAGATGCTGTTGCCGGAGTTGTTCAATCGGGTGCCTGGGCAAACCCGAACTGCGACGGGCCGGTGGCTGAATTTGAAAAGGAGTTTGCCGCCTTCTGCGGAGCCAGCTACGCCATCGCCTGCGTCAATGGTTCTGTTGCTTTAAGGCTATCGCTAATGGCATGTGGCGTAAGGCCGGGCGATGAGGTGATCATTCCCCCCTATACGTTCATTGCCACGGCATCCATTGTGGCGGAAGCGAATTGTGTTCCGGTTTTTGCTGATATTGAGCCCGATACTTACAACCTCGACCCATCTGCCGTGGAAAAGGCGATTACCCCGCGAACACGGGCCATCATCCCGGTTCATTTTGCCGGCCAGGCCTGTAATATGGATGCCATTTCGGAAATAGCAAAAAGGTACGGGCTAAAGGTGATTGAGGATGCCTGCCATGGGCACGGCGGTGAATACAAGGGAAGGAAGCTGGGAAGCATTGGCGATGCCGGGTGTTTCAGCTTTCAATCTTCCAAGAATCTTACAAGTGGTGAGGGAGGGATTGTGATCACCAGCGATGAAAAAATAGCAAACATGGTGGATTCCCTACGAAATGTGGGTCGCGTAAAAGGAGGCCAATGGTATGAGCACCATTTCCTGGGATGCAATTATCGGATAACCCAGCTTCAGACTGTGCTATTGTCACATCAGCTGAAGCGCCTGGATGAGCAGACCCGCAGGCGGAATGAGAATGGCTTGTATCTGAACACCCTGCTTGAAAAAATACCCGGCATCAGACCCATGACGAGAGGGCATGGCGAAACCATGCATACTTACCATCTTTATATCTTCCGGTATGACAAATCGTATTTCGGCAATCTGCCGAAAAAGGAGTTTGCTGGCATGCTGGCTGCGGAAGGGGTGCCTTCGTTTATGGGATATCCTGAACCACTTTATAAACAGCCTGTATTCCAACAGAAGAATTTTATGTGCTATGCAATTCCTGAATACGTGGACTATGCCGGGGTTTGTTGTCCGGTTACCGAAAAGGCCTGCTATGAAGAAGCGGTCTGGATCATGCAGCATGCCATGCTGGGGACCAGGGAGGATATGGAAAAATTCGCTGCAGCCATCCTAAAGATACAACGGGTCGTGACCAGTAATAATCAAATACATGGCATGCCGGTTGGCCGGTGATGTAGTATGAGACCGGCAGTATACTGAGGTAGCAGAACCCGGATTTGCTTAAACAAGTCAGAATGATTTTTGACTTGATGTCCGGATCAGACGGATTTTGACGTGCCTAATAAGAAAACAATGAATACCATGAAAAAATCAAACCTTCTGCTGTTGATTTTGGTGCCGGTTCTTATTTCCTGTTCCGGCAGGAATGTTACGCATTATGTCGATCCCAATATCGGCGGTGTTGCCCCGCTACTGACCACAAAAAATCCCACGGTCCACCGGCCGAATAGCATGGTGCGGGTTTTTCCGGTCACCAAGCCCGGCCTGAACGACCGCTACCTGAGCGACCGGATCTACGGATTTGCCCTGAATATGCCTGCCTACCGGATGGGACATGTTACAGAGCTGATGCCCCTCAGTGGTAAATTAGCAGTCGACCGGGATGTATATGCCTCGCTGTATGATCACGACCTGGAAGAGGTCCATCCCTGGTATCATAAGGTGTTACTGGAGGATTCCAATATAGAAGCTGAATGGACAACCACGGAACGTACTGTATTGTACCGCTTTACATTTAGCAATCCGGATACCGGCTACATCCTCTTCCGCTCCGGCAGGAAAGCCAGATTTGAAATTAAGGGAGGGGCAATTCTGGGATGGGAGGAATTCGGTAAGGCCCGGCAGTATTTTTATGCCGAATTCAGCCAGCGCTTTGATACATCGGGATCCTTCGGCTCGGGTGACGAAAAAGGAATATATATCAGATTCGATAAGCCTGCAAAGCCCGTTGAAGTGCGGGCAGGCCTTTCTTTTATCGATGAAGACCAGGCTGCCCGGAATTTAAAAAAGGAGGCAGGCAGCAAAAGCTTCGAAGCCATCCGGGATGAGAGCCACAAGATCTGGACTGATGCACTGGGCAGGATCAGGGTGTCAGGCGGTATCGAACGGCAAAAAAGGATCTTTTATACTTCACTTTACCGCTGCATGGAACGGATGGTCAAAATATCGGAAGACGGCCACTATTTCAGCGCCTATGACGGACAGGTACATGATGATGAAGGACGTCCCTTTTTCGCAGATGACTGGCTCTGGGATACCTACCGCTCCCTTCACCCGCTGATGCTGATTCTTGATCCTGCCAAACAGGCGGACATGATCGAATCATATGTCCGCATGTATGAACAAAGCGGCTGGGTGCCCGGATTCCCTCAGGTCAACGGTGATTTCCCGGCCATGATCGGGTTTCATTCGGCAGCCCTGGTGTGGGATACCTGGCAAAAGAACGTTCGGAATTTTTCGGTCGGAAAGGCATATGAGGGATTGAAAAAGAATGCCATGGAGGCTACCATGCTGCCCTGGCGAACCGGTCCCAAGTGTTCGCTCGACAGTTTTTATCACACCCATGGCTGGTATCCGGCGCTTCCGGAAGACAGCACGGAAACAGTACCGCTGGTGGATGGTTTTGAAAAGCGTCAAGCTGTTGCAGTTACGCTGGAACACAGTTATGACGACTGGTGTCTGGCCCAGATTGCCAAAGCCCTTGGTAAAGAAGCTGATTATGAATATTTCACGAAACGGTCCCGGAATTATCGCAACGTTTTTAATCCGGCAACCGGTTTTATGGCCCCCAAAATGGCGGATGGCAGATGGGTGGAGCCCTTCGA
The DNA here is from genome assembly GCA_963705125.1 of uncultured Bacteroidales bacterium. GTDB lineage: Bacteria > Bacteroidota > Bacteroidia > Bacteroidales > UBA10428 > UBA5072. The sequence goes on from CAVPIY010000005.1 coordinate 51,024, forward strand.
TCCGCAATTGTCGGGCGGTGTGGGAAGTCGCATGTATTTTGCCGAAAACAATGCATGGACCTGGAATTTCAGTGTGCAGCATGATATCCCCGGCCTGATTGAACTGCTGGGAGGGAAGGATGCTTTTGTAAAAAGGCTGGATGACCTGTTCAATGAACCTACCCGGATATCGAAATGGCAGTTCATGGGACAGTTCCCGGATGCAACCGGACTGAACGGCATGTTTGTCGCGGGGAACGAACCTTCCTTTCATATACCCTACCTGTATAACTATGCCGGACAGCCCTGGAGAACACAACGCCGGATCCGGGAGATCATGGATATGTGGTTTGACGACCGTCCGCCAGGCATTCCCGGTGATGAGGATGGCGGCGGCCTTTGCTCGTGGTATGTATTCTCTGCCATGGGTTTCTTCCCGGTCACTCCCGGAAGCGGTGAATATGCCATTGGCAGTCCTTTGTTCGAATCGGTGAAAATTCAGCTGCCCAATGGTAAAACTTTTTCCGTTATCGCCCGGAATTGTTCACGGAAGAATAAATACATCCAATCGGCCCGGCTCAATGGACAGCTCCTGAACAAACCTTTTGTCAGACATTCAGATATCGTTCAGGGCGGGAAACTGGTCCTGGTGATGGGCGAAAGGCCGAATAAGGAATGGGGTATTAATCCTGAATAAAACATCAATTACACCACATAAAAGAAATAATAGGCAGGATATGTTGGTTCGCCTGTATGATCTTCCCGATCATACAGCGCTTGTCGTTAATTCATTTCCTGAATAAATTCTCCAATAGAGAGAATACGCTTACTGTTTGCTTTATTAAAAAGCAAATGCTCAAAATCTTTCATCTTCTTATTCAAATCTACCGATTTCAACATTCCGGCAGTTACAGCTTTGAGTTCCTCCAGGTTATGAATGCCGCGCTGTAACGACAAAAAGTCATAGTCAGGTTTTGTAAATGCCAGCAGAAACATAGCATCATAAAAATCACGGCCTTTCTGTCGCGAAATCATGGCCGATAGTTTCATCGCACATATAGCTTCATCTGTTGGTACAGGAAAAGAGAAATAGAATCCACAACCTTTGATATTGACCATTGCTTGTTTGTAAATAATTTGTTGATCCTGACCTTCGATTTTAATCAAAAAACGTTCTTCTTTATGTCCTGATAATCCTAAATCAAAAAGGAGTTCAGGAAAATGAATATTTCTCCGGTACGCTTGTAACCTTTCATTTTCCCTGTCTCTTATTTCAACATGCATTCCATTCCGATGCAAAAACTGTAAAATAGCATCCGTCATCTCCATAAATTCATCTTTCGATAAAGCTTTACAATCAAAGTCCAAATCTTCTGAAAACCTGTCAATACCCTTTACCAGCCGAAGGTTAGTTCCACCAATAAAAGTAATTTTTCGAATGTAAGGAGTTGTTGACAAAAAATCGAGAATAAGCAATTGCAAATACTCCTTTAGCATGAATTTCTGATACAATGCATTATCTCTCCATCTTTCAGGAAAATAGTTCTTTATGATTTCTAATTGTATCATAATTTATAGCTTTTTTTCAGGCTATCTAATCTTTTTCTCAGTGCATTGTTTTTAAATAAAAGAGCATAAGCCTCCATTTGATTAAGGTCAAAATTGTCTTTCATAAAATCTTCATCCAAACGTAGCTCTTCCAATTCCTTTTCAGTATTATAGAAGGGAAAGAGATAGAGCAAATCAAGGAGTGCTTTTTCAGGCCTTGCAAGTTGCACTGTTCTTCCATTCGCAATGGGTTTGAGGTCATAGCCGAACATCAGGTCCTCACGTACACTTTTATAAGAAAACACTCCAAAATCGTTATTAAAGCTGGTTGTTTTCAGTGAGCAGACGCTAGTTATTTGCAACACAGCTTCCGGTATCATTCCATAAAATGCCAGGGCGGTTTGCAGACTAACATAGGATGGCCGATAGATACGATTGGCAAAATACAGGGCCAAATCGGGATTGCTCTTGTATTCGGGAAAAGTATAATAACCTTGTCTAAGTCGCACCAGCAAACCCTTCTGTGTCCATCGCACAAAATTGTTCCTATCGAAATTTGGTTGCCAGGCATACACTTGATTGATGCTAAAACAAGCTAAATCGAACATTTTATTTCTAAATTCTAAATAATTCATGATGCATCATATTTCTATTATGCATCAAATATAATGCATTTCAGAAACAAAATGAAAGATAAAGCAAAAAAACTTTAACATAGTTTAAAAGCTCTAAAATCATGAAGTCCTGACCACATTTAGCCGACAATATTTAAATTAGCAGATATTGGAGATGAATATACATATAACTCTGGCAGGCAATAGTTATTTTGCACCGGCAAAATGTGGTAAAGAAAGATAACTTTTACATATTGTTTCCTTTTCAGGTTGTATTTCAGCCTTATTTGAAGCCCCTCGCAGCAAGCTGCGAGGAGCTTCAATTTGTCTTGATATTGATCATTTCTAGTAAAAACCACCAGATATTTTAATTCTCCCTAAAATTCAAGGTACCCGGGTGTTTTTCCTTCTGTTTTATACATTCTCATCCAATGATAGCCTGAATATAGCGTTTTTCCTTAATCTTTTATACTTTTAACTTGTGGCGCAGGTGCTCACCCATTAACTTCCAGTTGATCGGTATAAACAAAAATGTTTATTACATATGAAACCAAAACTGCTGCTTGTTTTAATCTCTTTTGGCTCCCTTTGCCATGCCCAGGTGAAACTATCCGTGGAGAAGATCATCATTCCAACCTATGAGACCAAGCCTCCGGACAGGGTGCCGCTGTTCTACCGTTCGGAGGAGGTACAGCTCGCTGAAAGGCACATTTATCCCTATCCCTATTTTGATGTGCAGTCTGCCGGAAAGGTCGACAAGGAGTATACAGCTGTTATCCTGGAAAATGAATTCCTCAGGATTTGCATCACACCCGAATTGGGCGGACGGATCTACTATGCAATGGATAAGACAAACGGGTATGATATCATTTATTACAATCACGTGATCAAGCCGGCCCTGATCGGCACCCTGGGGGCCTGGACATCGGGCGGGGTGGAATGGAATACACCGCACCACCACAGGGCAACCAGCCTGCTTCCGGTAGATTTTACCATCGAAGAACATGCCGACGGAAGCAAGACCGTGTGGGTGGGAGAATATGAAAAAAGGTGCAGGACAAGGTGGCTTGTAGGTCTTACCCTGGAGCCGGGCAGGGCATACGTGAAAAAGGAATTTAGAAGCCTGGACGTCACTCCCTTCCAATACCCTGCCTTGTTCTTTGCCAATGTGGCGGTGCAGGTAAACGACAATTATCAGTTTTTTCTCGCACCTGATATTGACATGGTGAATTTCCACAACATGACGGAATTTGCCCGGTGGCCCGTGCTTAATCAGGTATATCAATCCATGGACTATATTCACGGAGAGGACCTTTCCTGGTGGAATGCCGCCAGGCAACCCGTTTCCTTTTTTGCCACAAAACCCGGCATGGATTTCATGGGGGGCATCGATCACGGAAAGAATGCCGGCATTGTTCTGACTGGCGATCACCGGATCTTCAAGGGACAGAAGATCTGGAACTGGGGGAAGAATGAGGTTCAGCGCGTGTGGGACGAGAAGCTGACAGATACGGACGGACCATATGCTGAACTTATGATGGGCTTCTATTCCGACAACCAGCCCGATTATAACTTCGTCGCCCCTTTCGAGACCAAATACGGCACCATGTACCTGTATGGGATCAAAGGTATGAGCGCTCTGAAACAGGCCAACAAAGACTTTGTCGTCAACCTCGATCTGAAAGACCGGAAAGCCCTGATACAGATAAACTCCACTTCCGTTCAGAAAGAGGTGAAAATAGTCCTTTCCTCAAAGGATAAAGTCATTTTTGAGGAGAAAGTGGAACTATCACCCAAAAATCCCTATCAGAAGACGGTTGATATCAATGGTGAAATCCAGGCCGAAGACCTGAGACTGTCCCTATGGGGCCCTGACAATACCGAACTAATCAGCTGGCAGAAAAAACCGGCACTGAACGAGCCCTTCCCACCGACCTATCAGGATCCGAAGGATCCCGGAGAATACAAAACCAGCCAGGAATTGTTCTTTGCCGGATTAAAGATTGAACAGTTCGGCAATACCCATTTCGACTATATGAAGTATTATGAAGCAGCGCTTAAGCTCAATCCTGATGATGTGATGACAAATACCCAGATAGGTACCATATACCTGAAAAGGGGTGAATATGCCCTGGCTGAAGAACATCTGAAAAGAGCAGTGGCCATCGTAACAGGCAACCATAAGAAAGCACAGGATGCCACTTCGCTCTTCTACCTGGGTCTTTGTTACCTGAATCAGGGAAGGACCGATGAAGCACTGGACATGCTCTATCGTTCAACATGGAACTATCAGTGGACCTCGGCCGGATATACCCTGGTTGCCCGGGTGGAAGGAAGCAGGGGAAACTGGGACAAAGCACTTGATGCCGCCGACAGGGCATGCAAGGCAAATACGCAGAATATTGAGGCACTTCTGGCCAAAGCCATCGTGCTGCGCCAGCAGGGGGAATATGAACAGGCGTTGAATAAGATAAATGAGGCTCTTGCAGTCGATCCGCTTAGTTTCATAGCCATGAATGAACTGAGGTTATTAAGCACCCATATTCCTGTCGGCATGAATACCGAAACCTGCCGGGCTTCATTGGTGAATCATCTTCGTACGGAACCTTATAACTATATTGAAACTGCTACCCGGTACAGCAGTTTCGGCCTTTACGATGAAGCTGCAGAGGTGATGGATTTGGCTGCCGGATCTGCCGAAACTTCACTGAATGCCTATCCCATGGTGTATTATCACCTGGGGATGTACCAGGCACTATCCGGAAAGCAGGCTAAAGCGGAACAGGCTTTTCAAAAAGCTTCCCGGCTTCCCGTTGATCTTTGCTTCCCTTATGGTGACGAGTCTGTCAGGGTCCTCAGATATGCGATCGAAATAAATGCAGGAGATGCCACGGCATACTATCTCCTGGGAAATGCCCTGGCCGACAATCAGCAGGAAGAAGCACTAAATAACTGGAAAATGGCAGCCCGGCTAAAACCGGACGAAGCGATCATTTACCGGAATATGGCTTACATCCAGGCCAACCACCAGCGCAACATGACGGATGCACTTACCAATATTATGAAGGCCGTTACCCTGAACCCTTTAGAACCACGCTATTTCGCAGAGGCCAATCTGTATATGTCCTATGAAAGCTTCACCCCGCAGCAGTTATCGGAATTTCTTGCCCGATATAACAAAATTGCAAAAGACATGACTGATTTTCAGCTGATGACGGTTAAGCTGAACAATTACAACGTCCGGTATGACAAGTCCATTGAACTGCTGAAGAAAATGAATTACCATATCATGGAGGGTGCATCGTTCAATCCGCATGTGTACTGGTTTGATGCCTGGCTTCAAACTGGCATACAGCAGATGAAAAGAAAAAAATACAAAGAGGCGGAACAGAGCTTCATGAAAGCTATGGAGTTCCCTGCCAACCTGGAAGCCGAGCGTGACGCAAAGATCGGCATTGCCTGGTATTACCTGGGAATGAACAGCAGACTTTCCAACAATCCCCAACAGGCGGAAAACTATTTTACCAAAATGACGGATTATACCTTCAGTAAGGGATGGGGAGCCGGTGATTTCCCCGAGCTCGATTATTATAAAGCGCTGGCCTCCCTTGAACTGGGTGGGGATAGAGCCACCGCTGAGGAAATGTTCCGGAAACTGATCACGGAAGGGGAAAACCGGTTGGCCAACCTGGCAGATGAATCCCATTCAGCCAGGATCTACCTCCTGGAGGATGATCTGGGCCGGAAAAGCAGGCGGGTATCTTCCTTTTACATACAGGGTCTGGGGTATCTGGGCCTGGGCGACAGTGACAAGGCTCGCCAGTATTTTGAAAAGGCCCTGGAGGTTGATCCGCTCGGCATAGACCCGAAACTGATGCTTGAGTCAATTCAATAACACCCGTAATCAAATATCGGCTGACAAACATGATAGTACGTTCTATTCTATCCCTGATTTTCCTGGTATCCATTTTCTTTTCCGGATGTCAGCCCAAGCAGGGCGAACTTTATATCGCACCTTACGGTGACGACAGCAATTCCGGAACATTGGAAAAACCTTTCCTGACACCGGAACGGGCCCGTGATGCCGCACGTGAAATGAGAAAAGCCGGCACGATTCCGGCAGGGAGGTCTGACCATCTGGTTACGCGGTGGTGATTATACCCGGACAATAACCCTGGATCTGAATGAGGATGATTCCGGAACACCTGAAGCGCCTATCATATGGCGGGCTTATGCCAACGAACGTGTAAGAATGCTCGGCGGACAAGTGATCAAGGATTTTCAGCCGCTCAAGGATGAGGCTGTGCGGGAGAGACTGGATGAAACTGCAAGAGACAAGGTACTTGTTGCTGATTTGAGCACACAGGGTATCCTGGACTATGGCCTGCTGCAGTCGCGCGGATTCGGCAGACCAACTGTGCCCGCTCACGGAGAGGTCTTCTTTGATGGTATGCCTATGACGCTGGCTCGCTGGCCCAATACAGGCAGCTGGGAGCTTATTGCGGACTTCCCCCACAAGAAGGCATGGATGATGGCCATGGTACGACCATCGGATCACTCACGGCCGGTTTCTTCTATACAGGCGATCGTCCGGGTCGCTGGAAGGACCACGGCAATATCTGGCTGCATGGTTATTGGGCATATGATTGGGCCAACAGTTACGAAAAGGTCGCCGAATTGGACACTGCACACCGCTTTCTCCGGACAGAAGCACCTTACGGACATTATGGATTTGGCAAGGGACAACGGTTCTACTTCCTGAACATCCTGGAAGAACTTGATGAACCCGGAGAATGGTTTGTTGACAGCAGGCTGGTAAGCTCTATTTCTGGCCTCCTGGACCGCTTGATTCAGGTGAGGTACTTTTCTCCATGCTGGAACAGCCCCTGATCAGACTCACAAATGCAAGCCATGTCACTTTTCGTGGCATTGTATTCGAGGCCGCCCGGGGCAATGCGATTGAAATCAACGGCGGTGAAGGAAATCTTGTGACAGGTTGCCTGATCCGCAATACCGGGAACTGGGCGGTAATCTCGATCTCCGGAGGCAGGAATCACGGGGTACGTAGTTGCGATATATCGGATACCGGTGACGGCGGCGTTACAATGGATGGCGGCGACCGCCAGACACTGACGCCCGGGAATCACTATGTGGAAAACTGCCACTTCCAGCGACTGGGACGCTGGTCAAAATGCTATGTTCCGGCCGTCTCCATGACCGGAGTCGGGCTGCGTGCCTCACACAACCTCATCCATGATCACCCGCATTGTGCGATCCTTTTCTGGGGTAATGATCATATCATTGAATTCAACGATATCCATCATGTTGCCCTTGAAACGGGTGATGTGGGAGCCATCTATACAGGCCGTGATTACTCCTTCCGGGGTAATCAAGTCCGGAACAATTACATCCATGAGACCGGCGGTGTGGGCATGGGTTCCATGGGCGTGTATATGGATGACTGTATTAGCGGCACGGAAGTATCCGGCAATATCTTCTACAAGGTTCATTGGGCCATGTTCATCGGCGGCGGGCGTGATCACCGTGTTGAGAACAATCTGTTTGTAGACTGTGATCCGGCTGTACGTGCCGACGGCCGGGGCCTTGATCCGAAACCGGTTTGGTACGGCATGGTGAATGATCTCATGCGCAAACGCCTGCAGGATGTACCCGCTGACCTTTACCGTGAACGTTATCCGGCAATGAAAACCCTTGACCGGTATTATGGTAAACCTGACAGTGAACCTATTATTGGTGAAGCCTTCAAGGGTATTCCCCCCGAAGGCAATGCCATTGTCCGAAATGTTTGTTTCGGCAAATGGAAGGAGATTGCCTGGTTTGCAGATGAGAAGCTATTTGACATCCGCGATAATTTTGTGACAGAGGACCTGAGCCAGATCGGCGGCCCTGAAACCGGTTTCCGGCTTCCGGAAAATTCACCGCTCTGGGAAACGGGATTTAAACCGATCCCGTTTGACCGGATCGGCCTGCAGGAGGACAATGACCGGATACAACTTGAAAAAATGCACAAGCTCAAGAACCCATGAGTGAATCTTGATCCAACCACAGGCAGTGAAATAAATAAGACCAGGCCATGCGTGGTTGTTTCGCCTGATGAGATGAACAAGCATTTACGGACCATTGTAATCGCTCCATTGACCACAAGTTCTGAAACATGAACCAATAAGGGTATTATTTGTTAATTGAAAAAAAATCTAACAAGAAAAACATGGAAACAATAACTGTTAATTATTGGGCTATAGCATCAGGAGCCATTCTGTCAATGATCATTGGTGCAATATGGTATGGACCCCTTTTCGGAAAAAAGTGGATGGAAATTGCAGGAGTGAATCCTGCTGATGAAGAAGCAAGAAAGAAAATGCAAAAGTCGGCAGGACCCCTGTATGCCGTCCAATTTTTGCTGACCCTTTTTCAGGTTCTGGTTCTTGCACACCTGGTGGCCGATACCAAAATTGCCGGTGGTCTTGAACGGTCACTTTGGATATGGGCAGCCTTTGTTATTCCAACCCTGGCAGGGGCTGTTATGTGGACGAACGAAAGCACTAAGTTGAAATGGTCTCGTTTCCTCATTCAGGGCGGATATCAGTTGGTGATCTTTGTTGTGTTTGGTTTGCTGTTGCAGTTTTGGAAGTAAATCCGAAATCTTAAAACGAAACCCTTATATCCCGGCAACCACCACGCCATCAATTACCAGGCTGGGAAATCTGGCCTGGCTGTATTGCCAGGGATCATTGGCCACTTCAACGAGTTTATTCCAGAATTTGAGATGGTTATCGGCAATGTTCATCTCAGCCACATTCTGAACAAACTGGCCCTTGTCGAACAGTTTTCCAATAATGCCAACCGAGAAATCACCTGTGGTGGAATTGGAATTTCCGCCGATATAATCGGTGATCAGGATGCAGCGCCCCAGATCTTTGATGATCTCATCGACACTGCGGGTACCCGGTGGAATGATCAGGTTGGTAATCGATCCTGAAGTGGGTTCCCAGCCCAGTTTACGGCTGTAATACCAGTCGATCAGGAATTCATTTAGTCTACCTTCGATAATGAGATCCCGTTTCCTGGTCGGGAATCCGTCACTGTCATATAGCCTGGATCCGAGTCCCCTGATCAGAAAAGGATCTTCCTGAATTGTAAGCAATTTGCTGCCGATTGTCTGGTTTTTTTTATCGGCCAGGAAGGACCGCTTTTGTTGTATGCTTCCGCCTGACATGGGATCAAAAAGTCCGCTCAATACCCGCGCTGCACCACGGTTCTCAAGAATCACAGGGAGAGTTTCGGTGGCTATTTTTGTGCCTCCCATGAGATCCAGCGTTCTTTTGGCCGCTGTTTTGCCTATATCCTCAAGTGATGGAAGATCATCACGATACCGGCACCCGATCCAATGACTTCCGGCCGGACGCCGGTCACCTTCATCCTGTGCAGTCATGGTCGCACCGGTCCAATATACCGTCGTGCGGCTTGAGCCTTCAAAACCATTGCTGGTTATCACGAATTCTTCAAAGGTTTCATCGTATTCTCCTGCTTCAACTGAGATAACCTTGTCTTTCCCCTCCTGCAGACAGGCATCCTCCACTGTTCTTTGCCATGGCATGGCGTTCTTCAGCGGAAAGCTGTGATTGTGCCGGATCGGCAAGTTGCAGATCGCTGGTTGATCTTCCGGCATAGTATTTCGGATCCGGAAGTGTCCGGAACGGATCTTCTTCCATGATCCTGGCATTGTCAATCAGGTCGGTAATAAATCCGGTAAGGGTCGATTTGCGAAAATCGGGCGTGGATTTTCCTGCAAATCTGTTGTTGACAAAGACTTCGAGATACAGGCCCTGTGTGGTGGCCTCCTTGATGACCTCCGGCTTGCGATCGCGATAATTAATTTCAACAAAGCGTCGTTTTGAAATACTTACTTTGCAATCGTTTGCTCCTGCCTGTCTGGTCTGGTCAATTACCCAGCCGGCCAGTTCCCGGAATTCCTGTTGCTGATCTATTTTGTACCTCATGACTGGCCTCCTTTCTGCTGGGTACCCCCAACGGTTAATGATTTAACGAGACAGGTCGGCATTCCGAAGGATACAGGAACTCCCTGTCCGTTTTTGCCACATTGTCCGGCGCCTCCGTAATACATTTCGAGATCGTTGGCTGCCATAGTAATATTGGCAAGCATCTTGGGACCGTTCCCCATGATGTTTACATCTTTGATCGGGGAAGTGAGTTTGCCATTTTCAATCATTCGTCCCTGTGAAACATAGAAAGCAAAATCACCTTCGCCGATTTTCACCTGGCCGTTGCTGACATCCTCAACATAAATGCCATTGCCGGCTTGTTTGATCACATCATCCGGAGTTGCACTGCCTCCCAGCATGTAGGTATTGCGCATGCGTGGCATGGGATAATTCTGAAAGTCCTGTCTGCGACCGTTACCGGTTGGCTCAACGCCATAATGTTTTGCAGAAATCCTATCGTGCAGGTAGCTGGTAAGAATACCGTTTTCAACCATCATGGTCTTTTTACCCGGTATTCCTTCATCATCAACGTTGATACTGCCGGCAAGGTTCATGTTTGTTGCATCGTCAATGATGGTGATGAAAGGCTCTGCCACTTTCTTGCCCAGCATGGTACTGTAAGTGGAGATATTCTTCCGGTTGAAGTCCGCTTCCATACCATGGCCAATGGCTTCATGCAGCAGAATGCCCGTGACCCCGGGGCCCAGAACAACAGGCATCTCACCTGCAGGTGGCTGGATGGCATCGAATAGTTTTAGTGCATTATTCACTGCTTTAGATGAGACCTGGTTAATCAAATCGTCGGTATAATAGGAAAAATCGCGGCGACCACCCAGATTCCAGAATGATTGTTCACGTTTCCCATTTCTTTCAGCCACAACCGAAGCATATATGAACCCGGATGGAATAAGGTCTTCCGCCATAACGCCATCACTGGTTACTATCATGATACGTTTAACATTATTGGAAAAGCCGGCATTGACCTTAATAACTTCCTTGGAAAGGCCAAAACATTTTTGATTAATCGTTTGAAGCAGTGGCAACTTGGTCTTCGCAGGTATACCATTAAAATCAGCAGCGACAGGGTAATAATTTCCGGCTTTTGGTCTGGAGAAGGAACCAGCCACAGGAGTGGCATTCACGTTGCACAAGGTAGAAGCTGTGGCAGAAGCTGATAACATGGATTCCTCAGTAAGTTCCTGGGTAAAACCATACCCGATCTGGTCACCTTTCACCGTTCGGATCCCCACACCAAGGGAGATGTCGCCATAGGACTGGTTGACCTTGCCGTCTTCAAGTCCCAGATAATTGGAAACCGTAAATTCAAAATACAGATCGGCAAAATCGCCACCTTTCGACAGGGCTTTTGCAAGCAACTTGTGGCAAAGGGTTTCATCAATCCCGAATTCTTTCAGGAAGTAATTGCTGGATGGCTGTGCCTTCAACCACATGCCAGCTTCAACTTCGGGGAGCAATAACATCGCACCACCCGCCATGGCAGTGCCACGAATAAATTTTCTTCTAGGTATGGGTTTCATTTTGTGTGTTTGGTATATTGTATGCACTAAAGTAGAAACATTTCAGGGATAATGGAACAGAAATAAAGTATTTATATCATTTAAATCCACATACTTTTAATTATCAACTCTTCATTTGCTTTTCTGCATATTTAAAAAAGATTTTCTAGATTTGATGTCCCTAAACAGAGCAACATTCGGAAATCGGATTTGGCATCCGGATATGTCGGAATTTGATTAAATTTATGCTTTGATTTATCTACCATTTTATTTATGCTTACCATAAACTAAAATCTTCAATTATGAACAATAAGAAAAAATCGGGAATCAGCCGCAGGGAATTCCTGGGCAATACGGCCAAAGCTGCTGCCGTATTTACCATCATTCCCAGCCATGTTGTCAGCGGACTGGGTTATAAAGCCCCAAGCGATAAGCTGAACATTGCCGGTATTGGTGTTGGCGGAATGGGTTCTGCCAATCTGGAAAACCTGAAAAGTGAAAACATTGTAGCACTTTGTGATGTAGACTGGGCTTATTCAGCTGACTGTTTCAAAACTTATCCGAATGCCAAAAAATACTGGGACTGGCGGGTTATGTTCGATGAAATGAAAAATTCCATCGATGCCGTGGTTGTTGCCACAGCCGACCACACCCATGCCATCACGGCATCCACCGCCATGACTTTGGGAAAACACGTCTATGTGCAAAAACCTCTGACTCATTCTGTTTATGAATCAAGGCTACTCACCAAACTGGCTGCAAAACATAAAGTTGCCACGCAGATGGGTAATCAGGGCAGTTCTGGCGAGGGTGTCAGACAGACCTGCGAGTGGATCTGGGCAGGTGAAATAGGTGAGATTAAAAAGGTTGAATCCTTCACTGACCGCCCCATCTGGCCACAGGGCCTTAATCGTCCGGAACAGGGACATTGGGTTCCTGAAACGCTGAACTGGGACCTCTTTATCGGCCCTGCTCCGATGCGTCCGTACAATTCCATCTATCATCCCTGGAACTGGCGCGGCTGGTGGGATTTCGGCACCGGTGCACTGGGCGACATGGCCTGCCATATCCTGCATCCTGTTTTCAAGGGATTACGTCTGCAATACCCCACCCGGGTTCAGGGCAATTCCACCTTGCTGTTAACGGATTGCGCCCCCAATGCTGAATATGTGAAATTCATTTTCCCGGCCCGTCAGGGTCTGAAAACGGACAAGATCAAATTCCCCGAAGTGGAAGTTACCTGGTCCGATGGCGGTATCAAACCCATGTTCCCGAACGGCTGGCCTGCCGGAAGAGACATGAATGATGGCGGTGGCGGTGTTCTGTTCCACGGAACCAAGGATACCCTGGTTTGCGGTTGCTATGGCAAAGATCCCTGGCTGCTTTCGGGCAGGGTGCCAACCACGCCCAAAACGCTGCGCCGGGTTGAAGCCAGTCATGAAATGGACTGGGTAGCTGCCTGCAAGCAATCACCCGAATCCCGGGTTGAACTATCCTCTCCGTTCAGTGAAGCAGGACCTTTCAACGAAATGGTTGTCATGGGTGTTCTCGCCGTTCGCCTGCAGGGACTGAACAAGGAACTCACCTGGGACGGCCCGAACATGCAGTTTACCAATCTCACAGATACTGAGACTGTAAAGATCTGCATCGAAGATGCCTTCTCCATACATGACGGACATCCGACATTCAATAAAAAGTGGACTGATCCGATGCCGGCAAAAGCCTTCGCTACCGAACTGATCAATCATACATACAGAAAAGGCTGGTCATTGCCCGCAATGCCTGCCTAGTACCGTAACTCCCAATAATAACTTAAATTCATATTCACCTATGAAAAAACTAATTGTTGCTGTTATCCTGATTGGTCTGGCCATTTCAGGCAGTCAGGTTTTCTATTCCTGTAAATCCGGCGGTAAAGGCGCCGATACCCTAAATGCTGATACTATGGCTGTAGTGGATTCAAATAATATGCTCTCTGCCAAGGAACAGGCAGAAGGCTGGATTCTCATGTTCGACGGTAAAACCACAACGGGTTGGCGTGGATATAACAAACCGGCCTTCCCTGATTCCGGATGGGCCGTGGAAGATGGTGCCATACGTTGTGTTGCTTCCGGTTTGGGCGAAGCCGGAGGCGCTGGCGGAGATATTATCTACGATCGCAAGTTCAAGGATTTCGACCTGAAAATTGACTGGAAAATATCCCCGGGCGGTAACAGCGGTATATTTTACCTGGCACAGGAAATCCCGAATGAACCGGTGTGGAAATCGGCTCCTGAAATGCAGGTACTCGACAATACCACGCATCCGGATGCCCGACTGGGCAAGGATGGTAATCGCCAGGCCGGATCTCTTTACGACCTGATACCGGCTGTTCCGCAAAATGCAAAACCTGTGGGCGAGTGGAACCAGTCCGAAATCCTGGTTTACCAGGGTACCGTTGTTCATTTTATGAACGGTGAAAAAGTGCTGGAATACCATATTGGCACGCCCGACTGGAACAAGATGATCAAGGCCAGCAAATTCAAGGAATTCCCTGAATTCGGCAAATACCTGGAAGGATATATCAGCCTGCAGGACCATGGTAATGACGTGTGGTACAGAAATATCAAAATAAAATCCATGTAAGTCTTATCCTCAGAAAGAAAAAGGAGGCCGATGGGAGTGCATGACTTCTTATCTGCCTCTTTTTTTTATCAATAATCTTTCCGGCTTTATGCAATCCGTCAAATTCCTGGATCTCGGGCGAAAGGATTACAAAGAAACCTGGGACCTCCAGCAGCAGGTCCATCAGAAACTGGTCAGGAAAAAGACCGGATCAAATGATCCGGAGGCTATGCCTTACCTTTTTTTTGTAGAACACCCCCATGTTTATACCCTGGGTAAAAGCGGTCAGGAAAACAACCTGCTCATACAGCCTCCTTTTCTTGAATCCATTAGGGCTACCTATTACCGTACCGACCGGGGCGGTGACATTACCTATCATGGTCCGGGCCAGATCGTCGGTTATCCTGTGCTGGACCTGGACATGTTTGGCCTGGGGGTGAAAAAATACATCCATAAGCTGGAAGAAGCAATTATTCAGACGCTGGATGATTCGGGGATCAGGTCATTCCGGCTCGAAAGTGCCACGGGAGTCTGGCTGGGAAACAAGGATGATTCTCACGTAAGGAAAATATGCGCCATCGGTGTCAGGATCAGCCGCGGCATTACCATGCACGGCTTTGCACTGAATGTCAACACCGATCTGAGCTACTTCAGTCATATCAATCCCTGTGGCTTTACTGACAAGGGGGTGACCTCCATGCAAAAGGAAAAGGGCAGCATCCAGGACATGGATGCCATAAAAACACTTCTATTGCAACACCTCATCCTGCAATTCGGAATCCGGCTGGTATAAACTCAAGGACTAAATCAGGATTCTGCGCCTGGGTTTTGTTCCTGGCACCATTATATGAAGTGCTTCGGGGACTACCCTGACCTTCAGGGGACCCCTGAGTGTCATGGGTTCACCATCCAGGTGAATGGTGATCCTGCTATGCCCCTTTCGTTTTAAACTGGCCTTTTTCACCCGCATCACCTCCAGAAATGGACTCTGGTCAATATTCTTGAAAAATAACCTGAGCCCCATCGTAATGGTCGAGGTCCTTGGAAAAGGCCTCAGAATGCAAAGATCAAGCATTCCATCATTTATAACTGCATTGGGTGCTATATAGGCATTGTTCCCGTACTGCCCTGCATTGGCAAATGTCACCAGGAAAGCCTTTAATTTGATCTTTTTGTGATTTGTTTTCAGGATATAAGTCTTTGGCGAGTAGTTGATATATTGGTGAATTGTAGCCCGAACATAACTCAGCATACCACGCCTGCTGTCGCGGGAGAATTTTTTTCCGACCGAAGCATCAAAACCGGTTCCACAGGTACAGAAGAAATATTTCCCGTTTACTTTCCCGACATCAATTATCAGGTCTTTATGACTTTGTAGCAAGGTCAGGGCTTCAGGAACCTGCAAGGGTATCCCCAGATGACGGGCCAATCCGTTACCCGATCCTGCCGGGATAATTCCAAGTCTGCAATGGGTATTGACCAGAGCAGAAGCCACCTCATTCACCGTACCGTCACCCCCGACAGCGACAATCCATTTCAGTCCCTGCTTCACTTTTTCAAGGGCTATGTTAAACGCATGACCCGGAGATTCTGTGAAATATATTTCAAATAATTCAGGAGATATTTGCTGCCGGATACTTTCCAGGATGAATTCCTTTTGCCTTGAACCGGCAATGGGATTGATAATGAAAATAATCTTGCTGTCTGGCTGCATGACGGATATGGATTAGAAAAAACAAATTATTTATGTATGAAATTTATCAAATTTTCTTTATAAAGTCCCGTTTTTATGTAAAATGGATAATATCCGCTAAATTTGTCTACGTGAAATTGATTTACCCGAATTGCATGCGTGTTTCTAAGTCGGCCTATCTCCTGTTACTCATCCTGCTCCTTCTGCTGAATCCTGATTTACCGGGTCAGCCCGGCGGCAAGGCATTTCAGTTTCTCGAAGTGACCAATTCAGCAAGGGTTGCTGCCCTGGGCGGTGAAGTCGTGGCCCTGCATGATACTGACCTGGATTTGCCGTTCCATAATCCTGCCTTGCTGAATGCAGATATGCATCACAACCTTGCATTGAACTATGTAAATTATTTCGCCGGGATTAACTACGGTTATGCATCAGCTGCATCGAATATGGGTAAAGGAACAATAGCAGGGGCTATACATTACCTGAATTACGGCAAGTTCCAGGGCGCTGATGAAAACGGAATGCTGACCGGGACTTTCAGGGCTGCCGACTATTCGGTTAACGTTATATATGCCAGGCCTTTGGACTCACTATGGGCCATAGGACTTACCCTGAAATCCATTTTCTCCGATCTGGAATCCTATAATTCAACAGCTATAGCTGTGGATGCCGGAATTACTTACCATAATCCCGGTTCCAACTTCACTGCAGCACTGGTCATGAGAAATGCGGGCTGGCAGGTGAAATCGTATTACCCGAATGGTGCCCATGAACCGTTGCCATTTCACATTGCGATGGGTATTTCACAGGGGCTCAAATATGCACCCCTGACATTTTTTGTTGTGGCAGATCATTTGGAGAGATGGGATCTTCGGTATACAACCCAGGCAGATAAAGAAAAAGAAGAAGATCCGTTCACGGGTGAAACTGCCTCTGAAAGCAATTTCGATGTATTTATTGATCAGTTTATGCGTCATGTTATTGTGGGCACGGAGGTCAACCTGGGTAAGAACCTTGTGTTGCGGGCTGGCTATAACTACAGGCGCAGGCAGGAATTAAAAGTTGATACAAAGCCCAGAATGGTTGGCTTTTCCTGGGGCATTGGTATAAAAGTTTCGAAATTCCGCATCAGTTACGGCCGCCCGGCCTATCACCTTGCCGGAGGCGGGAATTATTTTTCTTTCAGCATGAACCTGGATGAATTCAGTAAAAAGCTCTGACCTTATGCCGGAAAAGAGAAATTCCATTATTGCCATTGATGGTTATTCCTCATGCGGAAAGAGTACTTTTGCCCGACTCATCGCACAGGAACTTGGGTATGTGTATATCGACAGCGGTGCCATGTACCGCTCTGTTGCACTGTACTGCCTCGAAAACGGCATCATTTCGGATAAATTGATCAATATTCCCCGCTTGCTGGCAGAACTTGACCGGATCGATATCCGTTTCAACCTTAATCCTGTTTCAGGTATGCAGGAAACCTGGTTAAACGGGCTCAATGTCGAAGAAAAGATCAGGGGAATAGAAGTCTCTGCCGTGGTAAGCAACATCAGTCAGATTGGCGAGGTCCGTGGTAAAATGGTCTGCCATCAGCGTGAAATCGGGAAGAGTGGTGGCGTTGTTATGGATGGCCGTGATATCGGAACGGTTGTTTTCCCTGATGCAAAACTGAAGATTTTCATGACGGCCGATCCGGACATACGGGCAAAGCGAAGGTATGACGAGCTGAACCAAAAGGGAACACATGTTGCCCTTCCTGATATTGCCGAAAACATCCGGATGCGCGACCGCGAAGATGAGAACAGGCCGGTAAGTCCGCTTCGTAAAGCGGATAACGCACTGGTTCTGGACAACAGTTACATGACCGTGGCGGAACAAATGGACTGGTTCCGGGAGAAATGGAAAAACCTGTATGATAAACATGGAAGTTGAAATTGATCCCCTCGCTGGTTTTTGCTTTGGTGTAACCCAGGTTGTAAACAAGGCCGAGGAAATTATCAGAAAATATGGTCAGCTATTCTGCCTGGGTGAAATCGTCCATAACCAGAAGGAGATTGAAAGACTGGAAAGACTGGGCCTTAAGACCATAACCTATGCAGAATTCCTGAAACTTTCCGATTGTCGGGTGCTGATCAGGGCACACGGGGAACCACCCGAGACATACCGGCATGCAGAAAAGAACAACATCGAACTCATCGATGGCACCTGTCCCATTGTACTCAGGCTTCAAAGCCGCATAAAAAAAGATTTTAATGACCATTCTGACTCCGGTTCCCAAATCGTGATCTTTGGCAAAAAAGACCATGCCGAGGTCAGGGGACTGGCCGGACAAACCCGCTACCAAACCGTGATCATTGAATCAGAAGATGACCTTGACAGGATTGATTTCACACAGGCCGTGCACCTCTATGCGCAAACTACCATGAATCCTGAGAAATACAGTCATCTGAAAAAAAAGATTCTGCAGAAGTCTGCAAACGCCGGAGCAGATCCCTCATCTGTACAGTGTACACAGTCTATTTGCGGTCAGGTATCCGGCAGGATTCCCCGGTTGAAGAAATTTTGCTCGGGTCATGACCTGATCCTTTTTGTAAGCTATGTACAGAGCTCAAATGGGAAAGTGCTTTTTGGTCAGTGCAAATCGGTGAATGAAAACTCCTATTTTGTTTCCAATATCCACGAAGTCAGACCCGAATGGTTTATTAATGCCCTTCATGTGGGCATCACCGGGGCTACATCAACACCCCGCTGGCTGCTCGAGGAATTTGCAAACTATATTCCGCAGATTCTTTCATAACCCCATAAACAGGACACAGGAAAATGATCTGCTATGCTGATGTCATCCTGCCTCTCCCGGTTGCTGGTGAATTTACCTATCGGGTGGATAGCGAGGCAAACCGGGTCAAGGCGGGGATGCGAGTATCGGTGCAGTTTGGCAGGAAAAAAAACTATACAGCCCTTGTACACAGAATCCATTCCCGTAAACCGAAAGGATATGAGGTTAAAAGTATTTTGTCATTGCTGGATGACAAGCCCGTTGTAAATGAACAGCAGTTCAGGTTATGGAAATGGATCAGTGAATATTATATGTGCACCCTGGGCGAAGTATACAAGGCTGCCTTACCCTCCGGCCTGAAGTTCAAGAAAGAGGATCCATTGACTACCCGCGATGATAATCATCTTCAGAAACGCAGGTTGAAAAGAAAACCTGTACAGGAAAGGGGTGAATTAATTATTGCAAAACAAGCCGAATTGAGTTCTGCCCAACAGCAGGCTCTGCAAGAGATCCGGGATTCCTTCATAAAGACGGATGTGGTATTGCTGCATGGTGTGACCTCCAGTGGTAAAACTGAGATCTACATTCAACTGATCAATGAAACGCTGAAACAAGGCAAACAGGTATTATACCTGCTTCCCGAAATTGCCCTTACAGCCCAGATCATGTACAGGCTGCAATCTGCTTTCGGGCAGGAAGTAGCGGTTTATCACTCAAAATTCTCTGATAAAGAACGGGAGGAGACCTGGAAGAAATTACTGGATCCCGGACCCGGTGAACAGATCCGGATTGTTCTCGGGGCGCGTTCATCCATTTTCCTGCCCCTCAGCAATGCCGGACTGATCATCGTTGATGAGGAACACGAAAACACCTATAAGCAGTTTGACCCCGCACCGCGCTACCATGCCCGTGATACAGCCATTATGCTTGCCCGTTTTCACGGAGCCAGGGTAGTGCTGGGTACTGCAACACCATCCGTGGAGACCTATTACAATTGCAGGTCAGGCAAATATTCTCTTGTGGAACTCACCGATCGCTTCGGTGACGTTGAACTTCCTGAAATACAGGTGGTAAATACCCGGGAACTGAAACGGAAAAAACGGATGCAATCCCATTTTTCCCCTGCCTTGCTTGAGGCCATCACGCAGGCATTGAACAACCATGAACAGATCATTCTATTCCAGAACAGGCGTGGATTCTCCCTTTTTATCGAATGTGGAGAATGCGGTGAAATACCACGCTGCCGTTACTGTGATGTAAGCCTGACCTACCACAAAATCAGCAACCGGCTTACCTGTCATTACTGCAGCTGTGGTATACCTGTTCCTAATATCTGCGCGGTCTGCGGCAGTCCTGCCTTAAAAATGCAGGGTTTTGGAACGGAAAAGATCGAAGAGGAAATAGCCCGATACTTTCCTGAAGCACGTGTTGCAAGGATGGACCTGGATTCGACCCGGCGCCGGAAATCCTATGAACAAATCATTGCCCGGTTCGAACTGCATGAATCGGATATCCTTGTCGGAACTCAAATGGTATCCAAAGGCCTCGATTTTGAACATGTCAGGCTGGTGGGCATCGTAAATGCAGATACTATGCTGAATTATCCCGATTTCCGCGCACATGAAAGGAGTTACCAGCTAATGGCCCAGGTAAGCGGACGCGCTGGCCGGAAAGGTAAAAGGGGCCTGGTCATCATTCAGACATCTGACCATCAACACCCGGTTATCGATAAAGTAGTGCAGAATGATTTCAGCGGCTTATACAGGTCCCAGCTTGAAGAACGCAGGAAATTCCAATACCCCCCTTTCTGCAGGCTGATTGAGATAACGCTCAGGCATCGTGAGCGGGATTTGCTGGATAAGGCCGCTGAATTCCTCGCCCAGAGACTTAAACAGTATACCTCCGAAAAAATACTTGGACCAGAGTACCCGCTTGTAAGTCGCATACAAAACCTGTATCTCAAAACCCTGCTGGTTAAAACTGAAAAGAGTGCATCCCTTCCTTCAGTAAAAAACCAGATTATCTTTCTCCTGACTGAACTATCTGAACATCCCATGTTCCGCTCGGTCACCCATGTTGTTGATGTAGATCCTTATTAACACAAACAACGATGATCATCATTGCACTAACTGATATTCATGCACGGATAAAAGCCATCACCGAACTCGCCGGAAAACTCAGATCCGCTGATCTTTTGCTGCTTTGCGGGGACATTACCCACTTTGGGCATAAAAAAGAAATGGCAGACATTCTACAGCTTATCCGCGGGATCAAACCGGCTGTAATGGCTGTTTCCGGAAACTGCGATCACCCCGATGCCGAAAAATACCTCATGGAGGAAAATCTGTCCCTGAATGGGGTATGTAAAATGTTTTGTGGCTATACACTGTTCGGACTTAGCGGATCCTTGCCCTGTCCTGGCAGAACACCCCAGGAATATGATGAGGAAGAATTTAAGGTCCTGTTAGCCGGTATGGTAATTCCCGCCGAAAATCCATTGTTGATGGTATCACACCAGCCTCCTTACGGAACCCTGAATGACCAGGTTTCTCCGGGCTTTCATGTCGGCAGCAAAGCCATCCGGAACTTCATTGAAAAACAACAGCCCCTGATCTGCTTCACCGGCCATATCCACGAAGGGACAGGCATTGACCATATCAGAAATACGGCTGTGGTAAATCCGGGTCCGGCCGGAACCGGCAAATATGTCCTGGCTGAAATCACAGACGGGATAGTAGAAAAACTGGAAATCAATCATGCCCGTTAAATAGTATATTAATCCAATTATAGTGATGCTGAAAAGAGTAAAGTACATCCTCAGTCTGTTCGGGCTGCTATTTCTGGCAGACAGGATCCGTTTCCGGGTTCATCACTGGATTACATCAGAAAAACGTACAAAATTCCGGAATGACAATCCGGATGTGAAACTTCCTCCGGATTACCTGATCTATGAGTCATTCAGACTGGATTACCATAAGTATTATTTTGGAGGACGGGAAACCGCAAACTGGATAATCGGTCATTTGGGGAAATATCTGCCCCTTGAAAATATCAGGATCCTTGACTGGGGTTGCGGTCCTGCAAGGGTGGCCAGACATCTGCCTGATTTGCTGAAGACTGACTGTGAGATCTTTGGAACTGATTTCAACCCGGCCTCCATACAATGGAACCGGGAAAACATTCCTCAGGTGAATTTCTCCCTGAACAAGCTCGAACCTCCATTGCCCTATTCCGGACATTTCTTTGATGCCGTATATGGTATTTCTATTTTTACCCATCTATCCGAGAAGCTGCACTATGCCTGGTTTGCTGAACTGGTCAGGATTACGAGGACAGGGGGAATTATTCTTCTGACCATGCAGGGCCGGGCATTTACCGGAAAACTGACTCCTTCCGAACTGGAGATTTTTGATCAGGACAGGATTGTGGTCAGGGGACATGCCAAAATCGGGCATAGAACCTATTCCGCTTTCCATCCCGAAAAATTTGTGCGGGAACTGACGAAAGATCACTCAATTGCCGGATTTGTACCAGGAGGTGTATCAAACGGCCAGCCTATTCAGGATGTCTGGATAATCAGGGTTTAGCGCAATATACTGTTGCATAATTATGCGTAAGTGTATTATAGGATATATGGGATAAACATTCTGGTTCTTTTCATGTATTCCAGATACTGGTCTCCAAAATAGGCAATGCATTCTTTTTCATCATATCGTGATGTAAGGTAAAGCATGATTGTGGAAACGAGGGCGACAGTTAGCAGGCCGGTCGCGGGATGTTTAAAAAAGATCCCCCAGGTCAGGAAGATCAGGGAGGCATATAGCGGATGACGGATGTACTTGTATATACCCGTATCAATGAGTTGCGTGGTTTTTTCAAATCCGAACAGAGTTTCTGCATTGCGTGAGCGGTCAATTTTTCCTTCCCTGGCAAACCTCATGATCCCGGTTATTACCAGATAGGCAGCAAGGATCAGGAGGATCCAGGCAATGATCTGGTTAAAACTCAGGGGATCTGAAAACCAGTATCTGTAATTGCTTACCGCCAGCCACAGGATTCCTTCCCAGGCAAAAAAACGATAGAATCCATGACTTCTGGTATGGAACAAGGTCCTCCACGAAACAGCGATAATCGGAACACTCAATAACACGAATATGATAATTTTCTCCATGGCTAACATTGGTTTATTCCTCTACAGGATTTTTACCGGTTGCAGAGTTACGGTCGTTGAATTTCATATGTAGAGACTACCCGGGCTATAACAAAGATAATCAGAAATTAAGAATATTTTTTACCTTTAACGGAGCATTCATTCATGAAATATTTGATATGAACCAATTAATTGAATGCGTCCCGAATTTCAGCGAAGGACGTGACATGCAAGTAATAAACCGGATAACGGACGAAATTGAAAAAGTGGAAGGCATAAAACTTCTGGACATAGACCCGGGTAAAGCCACAAACCGCACCGTGGTCACTTTTGTCGGCGAGCCGGTAGCTGTTTGTGAGGCTGCTTTCCGCGCTGTAAAAAAGTCATCGGAACTGATCGACATGGGCAGGCATCATGGTGCCCATCCCCGGTTCGGTGCCACCGATGTATGCCCGCTGGTGCCTGTAGCCAATATCTCCATGGAAGAAGTCGCCGCTTATGCCCGAAAGCTTGCCCGCCGGATCGGGGAAGAACTGCAAATTCCGGTCTATTGTTATGAGTTTGCTGCCTCTGAAGAGAAACGCCGGAATCTGGCCAATTGCAGACAGGGTGAATATGAGGGACTTGCCAAGAAAATGTCATCTTCTGACTGGAAACCTGATTTCGGGCCATCGGTCTGGGATGACCAGATTGCCCGCACAGGAGCCACAGCAGTCGGAGCCAGGAATTTCCTCATTGCCTATAATGTTAATCTGAATACCACTTCCATACGCCGTGCAAATGCGGTTGCCTTTGATATCCGCGAAAAAGGACGGATCAAACGCGAGGGAGATCCTGTAACGGGAAGGATTGTATATGATGCTGCCGGCGAACCTGTTTATGAACCCGGCCTGCTGAAAGCCGTGAAAGCCATTGGCTGGTATATTGAAGAGTACGGCATTGCCCAGATATCCATCAACCTGACAGACCTGAATGTTTCTCCTCTCCACAAGGTCTTTGACATCGCCTGTGAGTGTGCTGCAGCCCGTGGACTGCGGGTGACCGGCTCCGAGCTGGTGGGCATGGTCCCCCTGGGTGCTATGCTTGATGCCGGAAAATACTTCCTGCAAAAACAACAGCGGTCGGCCGGAATCCCGGAAAAGGAGATTGTCAGGATCGCAGTGAAATCACTTGGCCTGGATGACCTGGCACCCTTCGATCCGGAAAAAAAGATCCTAGAATATCTGCTCAGGGATAAATCAACCAGGAAACTGGTGGATATGAGTCTTTTCGACTTTGCCGATGAAACTTCTTCTGAATCACCGGCTCCCGGCGGGGGTTCCATTTCAGCATACATGGGGGTGCTGGGTGCGTCCCTGGCCACCATGGTGGCCAACCTTTCATCGCATAAAGCCGGATGGGATGCCCGCTGGCAGGAGTTCTCCGATCATGCGGAGAAGGGCATGATGATCCAGCAGAACCTTCTGAAACTGGTGGATGAGGATACGCAGGCCTTTAACCGGGTGATGAAAGCCCTGGGCATGCCGAAAGGCAACGAGACTGAAAAAGCTGACCGTAAACAGGCCCTGCAGGCAGCCACCCGTCATGCAACGGAAGTGCCGCTGGCAGTCATGCGACAGGTCTTAGATTCCTTCATACTGATAAAAGCCATGGCTGAAACCGGTAATCCCAGTTCCGTTTCTGATGCCGGAGTAGGCGCGTTGTGTGCACGCAGCGCGGTAATGGGGGCCTTCCTGAATGTAAAGATCAATGCAGCCGGGCTTGACGATAAGGAATTCGTCAGTCAGGTACTGGCCGAAGGAAGGGAGATGGAATCGGCAGCGATCCGGCACGAGGAGGAGATATTGGGGATCGTTAATAAGAAGATTTGATGATTTATTGATTTGCTGCGCCCACCGAAGCCTTGGCGAAGGTTGGCGCAGCAAATCAATAAATCACCCTTCTTCCCCTCTTCCACACCATCTCAGGCATCATCCCCCCCTGGTTATACAGGATTTCCCTGTAATCCCTGCATGGGAAGGCAATAAAATCGGCCATTAATCCGGGTTTCAAAGCACCGCGCTCGGGCAGGCGAAGCGCACTGGCAGCCCGGCATGTGATGGCAGCCAGGGTTTCAGCCATGGTGAGCTTTTCGTATGCGCCCAGCACGGCAGCCTGCATAAGCAGGTTTCCCATAGGCGCGGAACCCGGATTCCAATCCGAGGCAATAACGAGCGGAGCGCCTGCATCAAGCAGTTTCCTGGCAGGGGCGAAATTCATGCCCAGTCCGAGTGAAGCGCCAGGCAAGGCAACCGGAATTACATGACTGCCTGCCAGCATGGCAATATCTTCATCAGAACTGGCCTCGAGGTGATCGGCGCTCAGGGCTCCGACCTCAACTGCCAGATGGGATCCGCCAGGTTTAAACTGGTCGGCATGCACCACCACATCGAATCCCATTTCCTTTGCCCCGGACAGGTAATGAAGTGCATCCTTTGGGTTAAATGCTCCCTCATCCACATAAATGTCAACCCTATGGCTTAATTGCTCAGTCCTTATCTTAGGCAACAATTCCCTGATCAGATAATGGAGGTATTCGCTTGATGAACCCGCAAAATCCGTGGGTTTGATATGCGCGGCCAGGCAGGTCGGCACAAGATCAGTCCGGGTTATATCATTTGCGCAATGTATGGCCTTCAGCATCTTCCTTTCAGCATCAGTACTTAATCCATACCCGCTTTTAACCTCCACCGTTGTAACACCCTGGTGCAGTAATCTTTCTGCCCTTGAGGCAGTAAGTTCCGACAGTTCCTCTATACTTGCTTCACGGGTCTTGGTAACTGTGCTCCAGATCCCTCCTCCCCGGCTCGCGATGTCAAGATACGAATATCCTGAAAGTCGCATCGCGTAATCCCCTGCCCTGGAACCGGCCCAGCACAGATGTGTGTGGACGTCAATCAGACCCGGGATGATTACATGATCCCCGACAACCGGTTCCACATCTGAGGTCAGGCTTTTCATTTCCCTGAAAGTTCCCACGGCTTCAATCACCCCGTTATTTACCAGTATGCCGGCATGATCCACGATTTCGAGCTGATCATCGGAAAGCGGACCTTTGTTTGGTAGGCCATCCATGGTTAAAAGCTGGGAGAACGGACCGATTAATTTGAGTTTATTCATTTTTATAAATTAAACTTCTTTTTGTTAGCGATGGCTTCCTCATACCCCGCATCTGCATGCCGGTATATTCCCATGGCCGGATCATTATGGAGCACCCGGGAAAGGCAGGCGGCAGCCCTCTTTGTGCCATCGGCCACCACCACCATGCCGGCATGCTGGGAATAACCTATGCCCACCCCTCCGCCATGATGAAAGGATACCCAGGTAGCACCGCCACTCGTATTGGCCATCAGGTTCAGCAATGGCCAGTCGGAAATTGCATCACTTCCGTCCTTCATTCCCTCGGTCTCCCGGTATGGCGATGCCACAGAACCGCAGTCGAGGTGATCACGGCCGATCACGATCGGGGCCTTTAACCTGCCTGATTTAACCAGTTCATTGAAAATAAGTCCGGCCTTTTCCCGTTCTCCCATCCCCAGCCAGCAAATCCTGGCAGGCAGACCCTGACAGGATATCTTCTTTTCCGCCTCCTTCAGCCAGTTGATCAGGTGCGTGTCATTTGGGAAAGCTTCCATCAGGGCATCGTCAGTCACCAGGATATCTTCGGGATCACCCGACAAAGCAACCCACCGGAAGGGACCCTTGCCCTGGCAAAATAACGGACGGATAAATTCAGGCACAAATCCCGGGTAGTATAAGCATCGGCTTCCCCTCCCTGCCTGGCAAATTCGCGCAGGTTATTGCCATAGTCGAATACCACACTGCCCTGTTTTTTCATCTCGAGCATAAATCCCACATGACGGGCCATACTTTTCAGGGATCTCAACCGGTACTCAGCAGGATTCTCTTTTCGCATCGCCATTGCTTTTTCCAGCGTGATCCCGGCCGGAACGTAACCATTCAGCGGATCATGGGCAGAAGTCTGATCCGTCAGTACGTCCGGAATTAATCCCTCATTCAGCATTTCTTCCAATACATCACCAATATTGCCTACCAATCCGACCGACAAGGGCTTTCCCTTTTCCATCGACTGCATGATGATGTGTTTTGCTTCCGTGTAATTATCGGTCATCTTATGAATATATTGTGTCTGCAGCCGCTTCCTGATCCTTTCCGGATCAACGTCCACCCCCAGAAAAGTATATCCTGCCATGGTTGCAGCCAGAGGCTGAGCTCCGCCCATACCGCCAAGACCACCTGACACCAGTAACTTGCCATGGGTTTTCCCCTCGAAATATTTTCGGCCACATTCGGCAAAAGTTTCGTAAGTTCCCTGCAAAATGCCCTGAGAACCGATATATATCCAGCTGCCGGCCGTCATCTGCCCATACATGATCAAACCACGTTCCTTTAGCTTGTTCAAAGTAATCCCAGTTTGCCCATGCAGGAACCAGGTTGCTGTTTGCAATCAATACCCTGGGCGCTTCGGTATGTGAACGGATAATTCCCACGGGTTTACCCGACTGGATGAGCAGGCTCTGATCATCATGCAGTGTGAGCAGGCTTCTGATAATCTCCTGTAAGGCCTCGGGATTACGGGCTGCCTGTCCGGTTCCCCCATATACGATCAATTCGGCCGGATTCTCAGCCACTCCGGGATTCAGGTTGTTGAGCAGCATCCGCAATGGTGCTTCAGTCTGCCAGCTCAGTGCATGCAGGGTATTGCCGACCGGGGCCCTGTA
Source organism: uncultured Bacteroidales bacterium (assembly GCA_963705125.1). Taxonomy (GTDB): domain Bacteria; phylum Bacteroidota; class Bacteroidia; order Bacteroidales; family UBA10428; genus UBA5072. The sequence goes on from CAVPIY010000005.1 coordinate 78,707, forward strand.
ATTCGGATGAGTGGCATAGTTTTTAATAAATTCCGAATAATTCATGGGTCTCATTTTTTAAATCTGTTTTCAGCTCAAGGGCCAATGCGGATGTAAGTGAAGTGAGCTCACGCTGCTGCACGATCTGAATGGCCGATTGGATATAATCTCCCAGGAATACATCCTGATCAATATGCGGAATGCTTTGCCGCACATGTTCATGGCAGGCATTGATCAGGGGACCTGACTTCAGCGGTTTGCGGAAATCGAAACCCTGGGCTGCACAGAATAATTCGATTCCCAGAATCTTCTCCAGGTTATCAACAATTTGCAAAGCCTTCCGGGCACTTATCGAACCCATACTGACGTGATCTTCCTGCCCGAGTGAAGTGGGTATGCTGTCTGCACTGGCCGGGAAGCAGAGTGATTTGTTCTCGCTTGCCAGAGCAGCGGTTGTGTATTGTGGGATCATAAAACCTGAGTTCAGCCCGGTTTCTTTCATCAGTAATTTGGGGAGGCCTTCGATTGTATCCATAAGCGAAAGATAAATCCGGCGGTCGGCGATATTCCCCAGTTCGGATGCTGCCAGTGCGGCATAATCGAGCGGCAGGGCCAGGGGCTGTCCATGGAAATTGCCTCCGCTGATGGCTTTATCCTTGCTGAAAACAATCGGATTATCGGTCACTGAGTTCAGTTCGGTGGACAGCAATTGCTTCAAATGCAGATAAGCATTTCGGGAGGCTCCGTGCACCTGGGGAATACATCGCAGGGAATACGGATCCTGCACCCTGCTGCAATTCCGGTGCGATTGAACGATTTCAGAATCTACCGATCAGGGTTCGCATCCGTTCAGCCACATATTGCGTGCCTTCATAAGGCCTGAGCGCATGCAGGTCCGGATCGAATGCCTTTACCGATCCCAGCATGGCCTCCAGGTTCATGGCTGCCACGATGTCGGCGTGGTCAAGACAATTCTGGAATCGTTCAGCGAACTGTACCGCATGGGCTGCAATGAACTGTGTGCCATTGATCAGGGCCAGCCCTTCTTTTGGCCCCAGTTCAAGGGGAGAAAGACCGTGCCATTGACAGGAAATCTGCAGCAGGTATGGTTTCCCCGTGATAAAAGACACGGCCATACCCGATGAGGGGCAGGAACAAATGCGCCAGGGGAGCCAGGTCTCCTGATGCACCGACAGATCCCTGTGCGGGAACACAGGGAATGATATTCTGTTCGATATGCCAGCAGATCCGGTTGATTGTTGCGGGCGAAATGCCTGAATAACCCATGGCCAGGGAATGTACTTTCAGGATCATCATGAGCCGGCTGATCTCAACGGGAATAATATCACCCACCCCCACAGCATGACTAAGCAGACAGGTTATGCTGCAGTTTGCGGGTATCCTCGTCCGAAATCAGGGTGGTACATAATGGCCCGAAGCCGGTATTGATCCCGTAAACGATATTTCTGCCGGATACAATCTGTTCAACCTCGGCCCGGTTTTTTTGAATCCGTGCTGCCACTTCAGCGGTAATTTCCGCCTGAATTTTCCCCCTGCTGATATCCAGAGCAAGTCCGGGGGTCAGTCTGTCAATGCCATAGCGGAATGTCATCATGTTATTAGTAAATTTAGTCAATTGATTAAAATAACACCAAACAAGGAACATCGATCTTAGAATAATGAAGTAATTCTTCGTCATTCATCATTCGGCGTTCCTTGTTCGATGTTGGTTCAATCAGCACATTTCTGAAGCTTATAAAAACTCATCGCAACTAAAATATTAATTATTACTCTCTAAAGAATGACATTTCTGTACCAATTGAACCGACTTTACACTGCCAAATATCATATTCCGGCATGGCCAAAATCACTAACTTTCGTTGATTTTCGTTGTTGTTATAACTAAGCTACATTTCAAAACTTTTTTTATGGCCGTCAAGAACATTATCATTATCGGTGCTGCAGGAAGAGATTTCCACAATTTCAACACATGTTTCAGGGATAATCCCGATTACCGGGTGGTTGCCTTTACAGCCGCCCAGATACCCGATATTGCCGGCCGTAAATATCCCGGCAGAATTGCAGGAAGTCTGTATCCTGATGGCATTCCGATCTATGCGGAGGCCGATCTCGAAAAGCTGATCAAAGAACTAAAGTGGATGAATGCGTATTTTCATACAGCGATATACCCTATAGCACGAGTCATGCACATCGGTGCCCGCGTAAATGCAGCAGGCGCTGATTTTACCCTGCTGGGTGCAGGAAAGAATATGCTGAAAAGCAAAAAGCCCGTGGTGGCCGTAGGGGCTGTCCGCACAGGCTGCGGCAAATCACAGACCTCCCGCCGGGTGATCGAGATCCTGATGAAAATGGGACTGAAGGTAGTTGCTGTAAGGCATCCGATGCCCTATGGCAATATTGTGGAACAAAAAGTGCAGCGTTATGCCACACTGGATGACCTGGTGCAACACAAATGTACCATTGAGGAAATGGAAGAGTATGAACCCCATGTGTCCCGGGGCAATGTGATCTATGCAGGTGTTGATTACCAGGCCATCCTCACGGCCGCTGAAAACGATCCCGACGGTTGCGATGTGATCCTCTGGGATGGCGGCAACAACGACTTCCCCTTTTATAAGCCCGATCTGACCATCACAGTGACCGATCCCCACAGGGCCGGCCATGAACTTTCTTATTATCCTGGCGAAGTAACACTGCGACTGGCGGACGTGTGTGGTGATCAATAAAATTGACACTTCCTCCCCCGAAAACATACAAACCGTACGTGAAAACATCACCTATGCCAATCCGAAGGCCATGGTTATTGATGCCGCATCCCCCATCACGGTGGATAAGCCCGGAACTGATCCGGGGCAAAGCATGCCTGGCTATCGAGGATGGTCCCACCCTCACCCATGGCGAGATGAAAATTGGTGCCGGAACGGTAGCTGCCATGAAATGGGGCGCCAGCAAGCCTGGTTGATCCCAGGCCTTATGCGGTGGGAAGGATCAAAGAAACCTTCCAGACCTATCCTGGTATCGGTACCCTGTTGCCTGCCATGGGATATGGAAAGCAACAGGTATGCCGACCTGGAAAAGACCATCAACGCCACCCCCTGCGATGTCGTTGTGATTGGCACCCCCATTGACCTGAACCGGATTGTGAAGATCAGTCAAACCTACAGTCCGGGTTACCTATGAACTTCAGGAAATTGGCTCACCCAATCTGCAAATGGTGCTGGAGGAATTTGTGAATAAGATCAGGAAACGAATAGTGAAAAACTAAAAACGAAAAGTAACTAATAAAAGTCTATATTGAGTCCACTCCGAAAAGTCCAAACGTCATTGCGAAGGAGCAATGCAACTGAAGCAATCTACTGCAGATGAGCAGATTGCTTCGCTACGCTCGCAATGACGCGATGCCTTGTAGACTTTTCGGAGTGGACTCATTTTTAATTTTTCATTTTTAATTATTCATTGTAAAATGGAATATTACGACCTTATCCGCTCCCGTGAAAGCATCCGGGATTATGATCCTGAAAGACCCGTATCACGGTCTCACATTGGAAAAAATTCTCGAAGCAGGACGCATTGCCCCTCAGCTTGTAACAATCAACCCTGGAAATTCCTGGTGATCGGATCTCCCGGCATGCTTGAAAAGGTAAGAGCTTGTTATCATCGCCAATGGTTCAAGGACGCTCCCCAGATTCTGGTCGTGGTGGGATTAAAGGATAATGCCTGGGTGCGGGGATATGACGGATATACTTCCCTTGAAACTGATATTGCAATCACCTTCACACACCTGATCCTCGCCGCTGAAAATGAAGGTGTGGGCACCTGCTGGATTGAAGCCTATGATCCCGCCATCCTCAGAGAGGCACTTGATCTTGATGAAAACCAGGAAGTATACAGTATAACCCCGCTGGGTTATCCCAGACCAGGTTTTGTAAAAAAAGGCGATAAGAAAAGAAAGCCGCTGGAGGAAATCGTCAGTTACATATAATGAAACCTGACTGATCTCTATCACATTTCCATCGCCAGCACCTGCAGTATCGTTTTTTTGCCGGGCCTGTATTCCCCGTTTGGATCGAAGTTCCATTCCCAGGTTTGTTTGCTGCGGTTTGTCCGGTAGCAAAACCTGGAGCAATTCCGATGATTCTGCCTGTCCTCCGGTAAGATCAATATTTGTTTCCCGGATATCGGTCACCAGGCATGATTTGTCCGGCTCCAGCAATTCAAGATGTGCCTGTTGTAAAAGCCGGTTGATCTTTTCAACTTCTTCCCGGGTATAGGGAATATGTTGCTGAAGATAGCCGGTGATCATTACGCCGATCTGGCTCAGTAAGTTCAGGGATATGACATAATCGGGAACTTCATCTGCCCTGAATTTTGCGTTGCAGAAACTCTCCGGAGATGCTTTTTTACCCGTTCGTCTGTATTGCCTGACCGCCTTCCAGACATTTACCATGCCACTCCCTGTAATATCAACTGAAATTGCGGAAACATTGTTGTATTTACTGAGCCTATGAATTACCTGGGCAGGATGTAAGGCATCATAAAGCCATACATGACCAGATACCGCTGCCAGCTCTTCAAGCGGAAGATCCAGCAACCAACCGCTGCCCAGCACGGCGAGATTTTTAATTTTCTTTCCCGAAACTGCATTGGCTATAAATGCCCTGGTGCGGGCAAGGTGTTCATCCCAGGCGCCATCAACCTGAATATACCTGTCGATCAGACCCTGACATTCTGATTGGAAACCCATCCTGCGTCAGGACATGAGCTGGTATTTGTTTTTCATACCGGATATTATTGTCAAAATGCAACTGTTTCAACATGAATGACGTCACTGCAATTTTCAGGACCAGATAATAAGTTGCCGGAATTTTCCGCTATTCTGTTGACAAAAATACACCCAAAAATCCGACGGGGTAAAATATTTTGATAATTTCGATCGCAATAAATAACCCAAAAAGCAATGAAACCATTCAAATCCGGCGCTATCCTGGCTGCCTGGCTGTTGCGAATAACCTTGCTATGGTTTGTATACGTATATTATTTCAATACATTTCCCGGATTCAATCTGAAGGACTTTGCCTTTTATATGCATACAGGATATATCCTGTTCGCAGTTCTTTTACTTGCCGGGGGATTTATGCAAAAACCTGCCCTCACTGTATTATCAGGTCTGGCTATTTTTATACTGCCCATCGCCCAGCTTATCCGGGAATTTCCTGACGAACCCGGTAAAGTACTTTTGCTGTACCTGCTGCCCTTATCGGTTGGTTTTTACTTCTTTACTGGTGGAAATAACAGCTGAATTTGTTTAATAAATCAGATTACCGCGAATGAATTGAACCGGTAAAATATTTATCTTTGGCTATATGGCACATTCTTTGCACTTTTATAAGCCAAAAAGGTCGCCTCGAATATGAATAAAGTAATAATATTAACCCTGCAGCTGTTGCTTTCAGGAATTTTTGCAATAGCGCAAACGGTAACCCAAACGGCAGTTCCACATGATACGATCTTTAAGCTTAACGGATCTGTCTTGCCGGTGGATGTTACAACGGTTACACCTACCTATGTCAGTTTTATATTTCCTGGTAAAACTGAAGAATATACAATTGAACGGAAAGAGGTTCACAAGATCGTTTACAAGACAGGGAAAATCGATATTCTCAACAAAGCTGCATTTGAATTGCTTGATGACAGCATGTGGGAAGCCGTATGGATCACTGAGGATAAAAAGGAGGTTGGTGATCTGTATATGCTCGGAGAAATTGAGGCCCGTTCCCCATCCAGTGCCCGAAGTCCCTCTGCTGCAAAGAAGGGTGCCATTATTAAGCTGAAGAAGAAGGCTGCCAATTTGAAGGGTACACTCATTCTTGTAACCCGCAAGGAAACCTCTGGTGGCTATGGCGAATATCCCGGGTATTACATAAAGGGCCTTGCCTATGGTCCTGAACCGCCTGTTGAAGAAGCTGCCCCTGAAACCAGAGGTGTACCGGTAAAAGATGCCGGCATGTGAGGTCCTGGGATCAGTAAATTATCAAAAGAATCCGTATACCAGGTCCTGCAATCTGTCTTCATCCCGCCAGCCTGTATAATCCCATTTCATGAGCACATCCTGCATTTGACCTTCTTCGTGACGGCAACCCTGCAAGCGGTCCTCCAATGCTATGCAGATGATCTCCGGGAATTTCATCTGACGCGAGTGAGCAACCGGTTATAATACCCCGGTGTACCTTCAGGTAGATTTGCAGGGAGCAAGCCAATCCGTGAACAACATCCCGGAATTCATAATCAGGTGACCAGCCATAGATCCATTCCCAGGTCCGGTATTTCAATCTGACCAGTTCACGGACGGCTATCACTACCTTACCATCAGGCTGAGATTGCGTTCCGTTAAAAGATTTCGTCATATACTCCATCAACTTCCTGCCAAAGGTTTCAATATCCCATGAATAAGGCAAATAGTCCGCCAGGTTGACCACTTTGCTCCGGTTTGACTGAACAGCCTTATCAGTATATCTTCCCGGAATAACCCGGATGGAATCACGTAAGAGTTCAAGATCAGCATGGTATAACAGGGTGCCATGATGCAGAACCCGGTTTTTATACACATGTTCAGCATTGCCCGAAACCTTCATTCCACCTACGAGGATTTCGTTCCTTGTTCCTTGTGTTGCCTGAATGCCAATTGTATTCAGGAAATCTGTAACAGGTTTAATAAAACGCCTGAAATCCACCAGTTTCCCGGTCTCTCCCTGCATGATATAGGAAAAATTCAGATTACCGGGCCCGTGGAAGACCGTTCCTCCCCCGCTCAGCCTTCTTGCCAGAAGAACGTTTTTCTCCCTGATGAACCGGTAATTAACTTCCGCAAGCGCGTTCTGGTGTTTACCCACAACCACAGCCGGACAACTCTGCCAAAGCAGGAAAAAATCCTCTTCCCCATGCCTGAGCAAATACTCCTCCAGCGCAAGGTTGAAATAAGGATCAGTATGCGGGCTCATCATACATAACATGCCATAAAGGTAAGGCTAGTGGCCCGATTTCCCAAAAACTGCAGGATAATTGTCCGTTTATGAAGGGTCTTGATTTTTTTTTGTATTTTAACAAATTGATTGAAAACGCGCCTCATGGAAAAACTGGTTGAACGCTTTATCCGCTATGCCAGGGTTAATACCCAGTCGGATGAGAACTCAAAAACCTGTCCCTCTACACCCGGACAGATTCAGCTGGCCCAAATTCTTGTTGGTGAATTGCAGGACATTGGGCTGACTGATGTGTCAATGGACGGAAATGGTTATGTCATGGCTAGCCTGCCTGCCAATACCACCAGGAATGTACCTGTGATCGGCTTTATCTCCCACCTGGATACCTCTCCTGATTTTAAGGCTGACCGCATAAATCCCCAGATCGTCGAATCATATAGGAAAGGGCATAGTCCTCAATGCCAAGGAAAACATTGTTCTGTCCCCAATTGAATTTCCTATTATCAATAATTATATCGGACAAAAACTGATCACTACGGACGGCACCACTTTGCTTGGAGCCGACAACAAAGCCGGGATTGCTGAGATAGTAACGGCCATGGATTACCTGATCTGTCATCCCGAGATCAAGCATGGTCTGGTCCGGATCGCCTTTACACCGGATGAAGAAATCGGCCGTGGTGCTGACAAATTTGATGTGAAGAAATTCCTCGCACAATTTGCTTTTACGGTAGATGGCGGAGGACTGGGCGAAATCGAATATGAGAACTTCAATGCCGCCAGGGCAAAAATTGTCATTCAGGGATTGAATGTTCACCCGGGTACTGCGAAAAATAAAATGAAAAATTCCATGCTTATCGCCATGGAATTGAATGGCATGCTTCCTGCCTCTGAAATTCCTGAACATACTGAGGCTTATGAGGGTTTTTACCACCTGACCGATTTCTCCGGTAATGTGGATAGTACCGTGGTCAATTATATCATCCGGGACCATGATGCAAAAGTTTTCGACAGAAAGAAAGACCTGATGATCAAAATAGTGGACCACCTCAACCTGAAATACGGGCCAAGGACGGTTACCCTGATTATGGTGGACCAGTACTACAATATGAAAGAGAAGATTGAACCTGTATTTCATATCGTGGAAATGGCCATGAAAGCCGTCAGTGCCCGGGGTATCACACCAAAGATAATTCCCATCCGCGGCGGGACTGATGGTTCCAAGCTGTCATATATGGGATTGCCCTGCCCCAACCTTTTCACCGGAGGACATAATTTCCACAGCCGGTATGAGTTTATCCCCATCCGGTCCATGGAAAAGGCCGTGGAAGTGATTGTGAAGATCGTGGAGATGAATGCCCTCTAGGGACGAGGGACAAGGGACGAGGGACTAGTGGGCGAAGAGTTGCGGGTATCGGGCATGCCCTGGCACTTTCCTGCTGTTACTTGTCCCTTGTCCCTATTTCATCCTTCTCTCCAGCTCCTCAATCCCGATAATAGAAATAACCGGTTTGCCTGATGGCGAATACGCCGGGCTTTCACACGCGAACAGATTATCCACCAGGTCCTGCATGGCAGCTGGAGATAGCGTCTCCCCGTAACGTACTGCACCTGCTGAAGAAAGAGAACGCGCAATTTTTTCGCGGACACTGATCTTGATATCACCGGATGTACCTTTGTATTCTTCCAGAAATTTCTCAATCAGGTCGCGTGGGTTTTCATTATGGCTATCCCCGGGATACCCTCCGATCACGATGGAATTACTGCCAAAATCCCGGATGTCAAAGCCTATCGTATGCAGATCATCCAGTATTTCCCGGAGTATAAGATAATCGGCCTGATCGAGCTCAATCGTTTCCGGGAAAAGGGTATGCTGGGCCAGGGGATAATTCATGGCCAGCGACCGGATAAACCTTTCAAACAGGATCCTTTCGTGGGCACGGTGCTGATCAATCAGCATCAGGCCCGATTTTACCGGTGTGAGAATGTACTTGTTCTTCAGCTGGATAAATGTATCTGTATGATCCTGCTGACTAAAAGACAGCTGTTGTTGATTCTGGGGAAGCACACGGTTCCGGGTATCTCCAACCGGCAATCCTTCGGTCGTGTATAGCTTCTCCCAATGCTGAAGGTTGTCTTCTCCGTTCTGATGGCCACGGTTTGTATATTTCAACTCCTCATCGAAGGGATTGTAATCACGGTTATAGGATATCTCCGGTACACGGACCGGATCGTCACGTCTGGAAACCGGTAATTCAATGGCCTTTTCCGCATCGAAATCAATGGAAGGAATGAGGCTGAAACGACCCAGTGCTTCACGGGTCGAAGCCATCAGGATCTGAAAGATCGCCATTTCATTTTCAAACTTGATCTCGGTTTTTGTGGGATGAATATTAATATCAATGGTATCCGGATCAGCCTCCAGGTATATAAAATATGAGGGTAAAGTCTCGGGTGGAAGAATCTTCTCATACGCTGACATGACAGCCCTGTGGAAATATGGGTGTTTCATGAACCGTCCGTTAATAAAGAAGAACTGCTCCCCGGGTGTTCTCCGGGCATTTTCTGGTTTGCCGATAAATCCGCTAATCCTGACAATACTTGTATCCGTATCGATGTTGGTGAGGTTCTGGTTCATGGCCTTACCAAAAACATGTATGATACGCTGTTTCAAATTGCTTAAAGGCAGGTTATAAATCTCGGTATCATTGCTTTCGAGCAGAAACTCAACATCAGGATTGGCCAAAACTATGCGTTGAAACTCGTAAATAATATGCTTCAGTTCGGCATTGTTCGTTTTCAGGAACTTCCTCCGGGCCGGAACATTGAAAAAAAGGCTTTTGACCGTAAAGCTGGTGCCCGGATTACAATTCACCGGATTCTGGCTTTCTACAAGTGATCCGGCAACAGACAGCATGGTTCCCAGATCCTGATCATGCTTGCGGGTCAGGAGATCGACCCTGGCGACTGAGGCCACCGAGGCCATGGCTTCACCCCGGAAACCCAGGGTGCGAATGGCAAAGAGATCCCCTGCCTCCCTTATCTTTGAGGTGGCATGTCTTTCAAAGCACATACGGGCATCGGTAACCGACATGCCACAACCATTATCAATTACCTGAATGGAGGTTTTTCCGCCATCCCGTACAATCGCCTTGACTGAGGTACCGCCTGCATCGATGGCATTTTCCATGAGCTCCTTGACAACTGAAGCAGGGCGCTGTATAACTTCTCCTGCCGCTATCTGGTTGGCGACAGAATCAGGTAACAGACGAATGATATCAGGCATGGGAATGGCATATAATTTGTACCTTCGAAGTTGGTAAAAATAATCACTTAAAATATAATAGTCATGCTAAAATATGTCATATTCTTCTGGATGAGCCTGGTTGTAATCGGAACCTATGCCCAGGAAGAGAATTCAGTGGATTCCAAAACAACCAAGAAGCTGACCAAACAGCAGAAAATGGAACATAAAAAGGTCGAGGAGGAAGCCTTGGCCAAAATGGTGGCCCAGATGGTGCAGGACCGGAAATTTGTTCTTGAGGCCAACTACCTGAGCAATCAGATGGGACAAAGGATTGTTGTCAGCAGCAATATAAACTTCATTGCCGTCGATTCAAATAAAATAACCATTCAACTCGCATCTGTTTCAGGTGTCGGGGGAATGAACGGAATGGGAGGCGTTACAACCGATGGCACCATTTCAAAATTTGAAATAAGGAAATCGGGAAGATCAAACGACGTATATACCATCCAGGTCTATACCATGACACACATCGGAAGCTATGATATCCTGTTTACCATCACATCCGGCGGAAATGCCGATGCATCCATTGGCGGGAGCTGGAGTGGGAAACTGAACTATCATGGCTATATCGTTCCCCTTCATAAATCAAAGGTTTTCAAGGCGATGAGTATTTAAGGAAGATAAGTTACAAGTTACAAGCGGGATTTGGGTAAAGTGCATTGGGTGAGAGATCCCTTATTAACTTTTATTTAAGATCAATGTTTCTTTATCAGATCTGAAGTGAGGATGAGTTTCACGAGGATCTCCCTGGAAGGGCCGGGATATGGATAGAACCAGCCATCATAGGGCTGAACAAAGACGGGCTTCTGATTCAGCAGATCAAAAACTGACAGGGACAGGGTTAGCCCCTTTCTGAACAGATTGTCATAGGTAACCGAAAGATTCAGGAGATAATCTGGTCCTATCTCACCGGCCACATCATTATATTCTTCATCCACGCTCACATAGCCATATTTCTTTCCCAAATAGGTAAACGATGGGCTGATGTGTATTTTTTCAACCGGCATGTAATTAAGATTGACCCCGATTTTATGCTGGGGAAGGGCGAGTGCACTGTTTTCATGACCGGGGACTGAATACGATTCGGGTACAGGCCGGTAGGCCTGTGTATAAAATGAATAATTGACTGTGGCAAAGCCCTTGGCATGCATCGCTTTGAATTCAAGCTCAAATCCGTCGCTCCCGGCATTTTCTGCATTTGTATATCCCCAGTCCACACCGGGTGTCCACCCCCCGTTATCATAATAAATAATGCTGTTGCTGATCTTAATATCAAATACATTTGCTGTGACGAACATATAGTCATTGATCCGGTAACCCATCTCCAATTCGGTGACGAAGCTCTTTTCAGGTTTGATTTCACTTGCCACATCAATATTGCCGATGCCAGGTGATCTGAAAGCACCGCTGAATAAGGCTTTAAAATGAAATTTGTTAAAAACACCCGTTGCCCCCAGTCTTGGGGCAGATGCCCAGCCATATTCACTGTTATGCTCAGACCTGAACCCGGCAACAAGATTTATTTTACCAAACTTTACAGTTCCTTCAGCGAAAGCCGAAAAATTCCGGATATGTAAATCCTGCTCATTATTGTAATAAAAATAACCCGTGTCATTGATGCAATGACCATTATCGCTATAATAATCAATCCCGGCAACCAGCGTTACATCCTTGGTTAACAGGTAATTCATCGTCAGGTTCCCGACATACCGGTTGTTTTGATAGTTTCTCCAATACCCCTCTTCGTAATACGGCCTGTTGTATTTGTAATTGAATTTTGGAACAAAGCTCAGTTTATCGCTTGCCTTCAGATTGTATTTGATTTCTCCCATGATACTTCTGAATTCATTAAATATTCCCTCATTTCCGGTTGCAGAATCCGCATAATGATTGTACCAGGTCTTATAATCGTCATACATCAGCCTGACCGACAGATTTTTGTTGTTTGCACCCAGATTAATCTGCCGGGTTTTTATCTCACTGCCGCCCGCTGACAGGTCGATTATATTTTCAGGATCATCGATGTATTCAGTGAAAGGCTGGTCGCTGCGGTTGGCTTCACCTATAAATCCCTTGGCTGTTACATCCCATCCCTTGGCTGAAAAGCCGCTGTTCACATTGAGATTGGCACGGCCCATGGATTCCTGCAACTGCCCGTAAGTGCCTGATATCTCAACGCCTTTCAAATCCTGACCTGCCTTTGTAATGATATTGATAACACCCAGCTCGGCATTCCCCCCGTATATGGCAGATCCCGGACCACGAATGACCTCAATTTTACTGATCTGGTCAACCGGGAAATGGTTCCCGAAGGGTATATTGTAATAACTGATCTCGTTCATTTGCTGCCCATCTACCAGGAGCAAAAGCTTTCCTTCATGCACCCAGTTCCCCCTCAGGCCGATGCCCACGACACCCTGAACATCATAGCCAAAATCAAATCCGGGTACCAGCCTTAACACATCGATCAGATCCCGGGCCCCGGAATAGCGGATTTCTTCCTCCGTGATGATAGAAACGATTCCGGGTGTTTCGCGGGGTGAAAAAGCCCTGGTGGAAGCAACACCGGTCTTCATGTTTAACAGTTCGTCAATTGAAATACCCAGTTTTTGTGACAGGAACATCAGATTTTCCATGCTCATTTCAAGCAGGTCATCCTGACTGATCTGAAGGATCTCATCCCGCGTCATTTCCTGAATACGGGCGCTGTCGATTTGTGTAAACACTGCTGATGTAATACTCAACAGGAATAGAATGGCCGATATGCTTTTCATCATCTTCATTTGTAATCAATTAACATTATAATGTTTTAGTTGCTGGCTGCTGTACCCAGTTTTAGCAAGTCGGAACTCACCCCCAGTCCGCATGACTCAATATTGGTTTTCGAGATCTCGAATCCGAGTTTGCCGTCCTTGCTGACAAAATTGATACCCGACCCTCCCTTGCATGCGTTGGATTTTTCAGTGATTAAAAGAATATTTTTCTTTTTGGCCAGGGCAAAGGCATCGGGAAGCATGTCATTTTTTGAGGCAGTTATATATAGAATTTGCCCCCTGTTGATTTCATCCGGGGAATTGATCCGGTTGATTTTAATTGGCTGATTGCCCACAGTCTTTTTCAGGGCAATCTGCTCAATTTCACCTATGATGTTCCCGCTTCCCAAAACAAGGATCATAAAATCCCCCTCACTGACCGGCCAGTTGATGTGCTTGGTGAAATTGTATACAAATATGGCCTTGAATTTCTCATCCTGTGCTTTGGCACCAGTAGCCAAACCCTGAATAAACAAGAGCAGTGCAAAGGATTGCAACAACTTGTACTTCATCATGATAGGGTTTTGTTTAAAATTATTTTTGTTTGGGTGACCATTATACGGAATGTTCACCAAAATAGATTCATTTTATTATCTGTCAGCTCTTTTTCTATCAACTGATTTTCGTCAATCCTTTCCTGAAATTCATCCCGGACATATCAGGCTTTAATGGAATAATTCAATCCGATATTAAAATATCCCGTAAAATCAGACAGAAACAACAAAATTCAAATACACCCAATCCCATCGTTATGAATACGAAATATATCAAACCGGCATTGCTCCTCTTTATAATTTCTGCTTTTCCTTTTTTTGCATCAGGGGTGCAAAATGAAAAAGCCAAGGCCAATTTTATTTACAACTTTGCAAAAAATGTAACCTGGCCTTCCAGTCAAGGAGATTTCATCATAACTGTTTTCGGAAACAATGATGTTGCAGCTGAGTTGAGAATTCTCACGGTAAACAGGTTATTAGGCACACAAAAGATCCAGGTAAAAAATGAAAATTCAGTGAACGAAATAGATAAATGCCATATTCTTTTTGTTCCCAAAGATAAATCTGCATGGATCCCGCAGCTTATAACGCTGGTCCAAAATAAGAATGTTCTGTTGGTCACTGAGGAGTATTCCTGTTCACAGGGAGCCGGAATTAATCTGATCCAAATTGAGGAGAAGTTATCGTTCGAAATTTCCCAACACAATATTGAGTCCTGCGGACTTAAAGTAAGCAGCAAACTGGTACAACTTGGAAAAAAACCTAAGTAAACATCTCTAGTTTACTCCTGCATCAGTTTGTTTATTTATCACTTAAGAAGATGAGATCAAAGTATACAATTTTTTATGCGGCAGTGAGTTTTAAAAGTTGATTTATGATAAGATTAAAAACAATTTATAAAGGAATTAAGATTTACCTCTTTTCAGTTGGTGTCATTTTCCTGATTCTCTTTTTTACCATTCAAAATCTGAAGTTGAAACAGGAAAACAGTATAATTGAGTCCTTTAACGAGCAGTTGGGTAAAGAGGTCAATACCCTGATTTCTGTTTACACAACACAATCGATGCAAACAATTACAGACTATACATATTGGGATGAATATATTAATGCGATCGAAGAATTAGATATAAACTGGTTGAAAAACAACATAACAATAGCCAGTTCTTTTGAATATGATTATGTTGCTGTTTTCAATAAAAGTTATGAGCTTGTTTTTCACCAGGCAAGTGATGAGATCTTACCGAAAGAACTTGTTTCTAAGGAGGCACTTGTTAGTTTAAATCAAACCAGATTCACACATCATTTCAAGGCAACCCAGGAAGGCTTGTTCGAATTCTGTGGCGGGTCTATTCACCCTACAAGTGATCCCGGACACAATAAAACGGAGCCATCAGGATATATGGTCATTATGAAGAAGTGGGATAAGGACTTCCTTGATGAACTTGCTACTATAAATGGATCAATGGTTAGCATTATGAATCTGTCTGATTCTATCACGGATGACCGCCGAACATCAATTTATTATCGGAAAAACCTGCCAGATTATGAAGGTAAACCTGTTTCCAGCCTATTGTTTAACAGGGTTCTTGATCTTAATTTCAATGTGACCCGGAATATGATGTACCTTATTTTTTTATTTGTTTTATTGTCTTTGCTAATTACGAATTCATTTTCAAGAAAATACATTCACCAACCTTTGAAATTGGTTACGGAAATACTCCGAAACGACAGCCCCGAGGCCATCTTAAAACTAAAAGAAACACCGGCAGAATATGGTCGTATTGGTCTTCTTTTTGAAGAATATATAGAACAAAGGAATGATCTCAAGAAGGCTAAAATTAAAGCGGAGGATTCTGATCGGCTAAAATCTGCCTTTCTGGCCAACATGAGCCACGAGATCAGAACACCCATGAATGGCATTCTGGGTTTTATGCAATTGTTAAAAGAACCTGCACTCACTGATGAGGAACGGCAGGAGTTCATAGGTGTCATCGAAGAAAGTGGGGTTCGCATGCTTAAAATAATTAACGACATCATGGATATGTCGAAGATAGAATCGGGACAAACCAAGACCAACATTTCGGAAACAAATGTCAATGAACAATTGACCTACATATTTGATTTCTTTAAACCTGAGGTTGAAAAAAAAGGGTTGCAACTGTCCGTTAATATGGGCTTAACGGAAGGAAAAGCCTTGATAAATACTGATCGGGAGAAACTATATTCCGTTCTGACCAATCTGGTTAAGAATGCCATAAAATACAGTTTATCAGGTTCGATTGATTTTGGTTATGCAGAAAAGCCTTCTTACCTGGAATTCTATGTAAAAGATACAGGAATTGGCATACCAGTTGAACTGCAGCCATTGGTCTTTGACCGTTTTGTTCAGGCCAATAATAAAAATAAAAGTGCATTTCAGGGTGTCGGGCTCGGTCTTGCGATTTCCAAAGCTTACTTAGAAATGCTTGGCGGAAAGATCTGGCTGGAAAGTGAGCCTGGTAAAGGATCCACTTTTTATTTCACCATTCCTTATCAGGATAAGGGAAATTGACCTTATGTGCGGCTCATAACAAGCTTCCCGTGATATACCCCTTTCAGGGCAATGATCTGGTCGGCCAGCTTCGTCAGTTCGCTGGCCTTGCCTTTAACAACAATGGTTTCAAGACATGTTTCATGATCCAGGTGCACGTGCTGGCTCGATAAGATCAGATGATGATACCGGTGCTGCACTTCATTGATCTCATTGTCGATGTTGCGTTTATGATGATCGTATACAATAACAATGGCACCGGCTACCTGGTTATCACATTGCCATTTTTGCTCCACGGCATATTTTTCGATCAGGTTGCGGATAGCCTGGGAGCGGTTTGGCAGGTTATTCCCCTTAACATAATTGTCAAGCTCTGCCAGGATTTCCTTCTCCAGGGATACACCGAATCGCACAACACCCATAATCTTCCTTTTTTTTAGAATAATATAGAATCAGGCCCACAGGTCGGCCGGGTAAATACCCTGTTGAACCAGGTCTTTCAGGTTACTGGCCACCATTTCTTTTTCTGCAAGGTACGTAACGCCGAACCACCGTTCATGTGTGGGCAATACCTTAACCCTGGCCTTGCCGGTCCTAACAACCTCATTCATCGCAAAGGGGATGTAAAACTCCGTGGAGTGATTATTTACATTGAGTTTCAGAAAGTCGATGAATTGTTGTTGCAGGTGTCCGAACATGGAAGGCCTGAATCCCATCAGGTTCATGGAAACCCTTTCCCGTCCGGTAAAGAACACCGTTTCTTTTCCCGCAATCTGGCTCATGATCTTATTTCCGTTTCTGCTGATCTTGGTGTGCTCGGTAATATCCGTGAGATAGCCCTTACTATCCACTTTACAAACGCCTCTGGAAACCGCACCCGATTCTGACAGGGTATTGTCCAGCTGATAGTCAACCAGACAATATTCTTCAGGATTTCCGGTCTGTGGTTTTGATAAAAAGTCGGCCATAATCCTGTAGGATGATGCCCCATAAAAATCATCGGCATTGACAACGGCGAAGGGCGTATTGATCCGGTCTGCAGCCATAAGCACCGCATGGCCTGTTCCCCAGGGCTTTTCCCTTTCCGGGGGAAGGGTGAAGCCCGGAGGCAGGTTTTCCAGTTCCTGGAATACAAAGCTTATGTCGGCCTTTTTCATCGCCCGATTGACCACGATCTCAACAACTTCATCCACAAAACTCTGCCGGACCACCATGACGACCTTCCCGAATCCGGCTCTCAGGGCATCATAGATCGCGTATTCCACAATGGTTTCACCGGAAGGTCCAAACCGGTCAATCTGTTTCAGGCTTCCATAGCGGCTGCCCATGCCGGCAGCAAGTATAAGTAAAGTAGGTTGCATTTCTAGGTTTGTGTAAATTCTTTAATTCGTTTTCGTAATTCGTTCACTTCATGCTGGAGGTCTTCTTCCCGTCGGGCCGATTGCTCCTGAGTAGCCCTCAGCTCTTCCATATTCTGCCGCATTTCCTCTTCCTGAGAAGACATTTCCTCAGCTTGTTGCTGTGACTGCTCCAGCAGCAGGGCAGTCTGGATATGTGCCTTACTTGATGAAATGGTAGCTGCGATGCTTTCTCCGATTCTTTCGAAAAATTCAATCACGTAAGGCGGATACTCATTAAAGGAGGCAATTTCTATCAAACCATAGATAACATCATTGTATATCAGTGGCAATATAAGCAGGGCCCGCGGATTATCTTCACCCAGTCCGGAAGTAATTTTAATATAATCATGCGGTATATCGGTCAGATAGATTTTTTCCTTTTCCTGGTAACACCTGCCGATGAGCCCTTCGCCAATTTCAATGCTTTTTGTAATGAATTTGCGGCGATCATAGGCATAACTTGCCTTCATTTCAATAAAGGGGTGTTCCTTATCAATGTCATTCACAATATAGATTCCACCCTGGTTAGAATTGGTATATTTAACCAGGTTACTGATGATGCTATAGGAAAGTTCATCGAGGTTGTTGGTGCTTTTACGCAGGATATCACTGAACCTGGCCACACCTTGCGCTGACCAGTTACGCTGCTCATCTTCACTCTTACGTCTGGACTCCTCTTCGGCAGCCTTCTTTAGTTCATTCCGCATATCAATCAGGGAATGGCCCAGCACATCTTCTTCGCTCAGGGGACTGAAAGGTGTATCGAAATTGCCCTTGCCAATCTCAAGTGAAAAATTGAAAATATTGGTTAATCCTTTGATAAGTGCATTCAGAGCCCTGGCCATCTGTCCGAGTTCATCATTGCCTTCGGTCAGCTTCTCTTTTGGCAGGATGCCCTTGCCCATGGACAACAAAATGTTCTTGGTGTGGTTAATGGGTATCGCCAGTGAATTGATGGTAAGCAATCCGATGACAATGGCACCGGCTACGAGGATAAATCCCATGATCAGGATCCAGTTCTGAAAACGGTTAAACGTGGCGATCATTTCCTGACGCCCTTGTTCAACAACAGCCTCCTGTTTTTTTCTGAGGTTATCGATTTGCTCAAGAACCCGGTTTGTCAGCATCATGACATCTCCGCCTTCTTCAGTCATCGGAGTAACCTCAAAAATCACAAAAGGATCATCATACTTCTCAAATGAATTCAGTTGTTCCATGATATACTTATGCTTCGGGAACAAAGAATCAACTATTACGGAATCAATATGGAACAAAGCTGATTTGAAACTGGCACTATCCCACAGATTGCCAAGCTGTTTCAGGGTATCCATAACAGCCTTGTAATCCCGGTTGTGCAAATCCCGGAGCTTGATCTTATCCGGGGTGTCAGAGATCTTGTCAATGAATACCCACGATTTCACGAGCATCCGTGAGTCATTGATCCGGGAATATAAATCGGCTATAAATGCTTGAGACGGTGTATAAATACTGGTAATCCGTTCATTAATATTACGGCTGCGCTCAAGTGCATTGCTGGTTATCCATGCATTAATGATCACCGCAATGGTAATGATACCAAATCCCAGACTGATTTTGGCGGCTATTTTAAGTCTCATGATAACAACAGATTATATTTTCTGAAATATATGGAAAACTAAAATTAACTAATTATTACAGTTCATTGTCTACCTATTTCTACTCCATTTCTTTAAAAAGGTTAGCCTATTTTTTAAAATACTTTTCAATGGCAGCCTGCAATTTCAGGAGTGCTTCATGCAAAACGGACCTTGGGCAGGCAATATTTATCCGCTGAAAACCTTCACCTTCCTTTCCGAATTGTAATCCATCATTCAAACCCAGGCCGGCTCTGCTGATCATGAATGATTTCAACTCTGCCGGTGACATATCCAGATCCCTGCAATCGAGCCATATCAGGTAGGTTGCCTGGGGTCTGATGACTTTGATCCGGGGAATATGATGTTTGATGAAATCCTGCAGCAGCGAGAGGTTGCCCTCCAGGTAATCCATCAACTGATCAAGCCATTCGTGACCGAAAGCATATGCAGCTTCCATGGCCACAAAACCGAAAATGTTCCCGGCGCCCACATGGATATGTTCCAGAGTCCTTTCATATTGTGCCTTTCGCTTTTCATCCGGGATAACCAGATAGGATGTGGACAGACCGGCCAGATTGAAAGTTTTACTGGGCGACATGCAGGTTATGGTATTTCCGGCAATTTCAGGGGAAACGGCTGATGTCGGAACGTGCCGGTATCCTTTGTAAATCAGATCCGCGTGGATCTCATCGGAGATCAGGAGAATATTGTTTTTCAGGCATATTTCACCAACTCTGCGGAGAATATCCGGTGACCATACATTTCCGGTGGGATTATGCGGACTGCATATTATCAGCATCCTGGTTTTCCGGTCAATTTTGGCCTCCAGATCATCCAGGTCCATTGTATAGCTGTTCCCGTCATACCGCAAGGGATTATAAACCAGGTTGCGACCGTGGTTTGTAACCGCTGTAAAAAAAGGAAAATAAACCGGCGGCTGAACAATTATAGTATCTCCCGGGCTAGTGAAGGCCAGCACAAGCAAGTTCAGGGCAGGCACCACACCAGGCGAGAAAGATATCCATCCGGGTTGTATCTTCCAGTTGTGGCGGTGCTGGTTCCAGGCAACAGCCGATTCGTAGAATGAGGGGGATATGAAAGTATATCCCAGGATCTCATGTTCAAGCCTTTTATGCAGGGCATCCATAATAAAGGGGGGCGTTCGGAAATCCATATCCGCCACCCACATGGGTATTACCTTGTCATCCCTGAAAATCTTCTTTCTGAGATCGTATTTATAGCTGGAAGTGTTCACCCGGTCGATGACCTCATCAAAATTATAGTACATTCGGCTTGATGTGAAACCGCGAAAATAGGTATTTTTACATTAAAATCATCAATTTGTGATCCATGTCAAACCCAGGAAAAGCCTTGGCCAGCATTTTCTGACAGATAAAAATATTGCCCGGAAGATCGTTGGCAGTCTTTCCCTTCAAGGTTATAACCAGTTACTGGAAATCGGACCCGGTACGGGGGTACTTACCGAATTTCTGCTTACAATTCCGGATATGGAGGTGCGTTTTGTGGAGATCGACAGATCATCCGTTACTTATCTGAATGATCACTTCCCGGCGATCAGGGAAAAAATTCTGGCTGCAGATATACTGAAAATAAACCTGGCTGAACAATTTGACGGACCTTTTGCCATTATTGGCAACTTCCCTTATAACATATCAGGCCAACTGTTTTTCAGGATCCTGGAGAACAGGCAACAGGTCACTGAGGTGGTTTGCATGGTGCAAAAGGAGGTCGCACGGCGTATTGCATCTCCCCCCGGTTCAAAAGAATATGGCATTCTCAGCGTATTGCTGCAGGCTTTTTATCATATCGATTATCTGTTCAGTGTCCCGCCTCAGGTTTTCAATCCTCCTCCGAAAGTCCAGTCGTCTGTCATCAGGTTTACCCGCAATGAACGCGATGAATTATCCTGTGATGAAAGCTGGTTTATGAAGGTGGTAAAAACAGCCTTTAACCAGCGGCGAAAAGTCTTGCATAACTCCCTAAAGGGCATCTTGCCCCAGGAGAAAATACATGATGATATTTTCAGGAAAAGACCGGAACAACTGGGCGTTGATGATTTTGTCAGGCTGACTTTGCTGGTACAGGAGCGATCGTGTAATTGAATAATAAAAATATCGGAAGTGGGTAAATCTTCTGTTTTTTTTTATCTTTACACCAACGCTTATTGAATGACGCAGGAATTATAAACATACTAGTTCTCATTTGTTAAATAAATTTCTATTTCTGTTCCATGAAGAAAACTATTCTTTGCATTGCTTTTTTATCTCCTTTTGTTTTGGGCATATCGCAGGTAACCGATGCAGAAAAACAACTAAAGACCCAGCAGGCTGATTCTGTATACGGATGGAAAAAAGGAGGAATGATCAACATCGGTATTTCCCAGACCTCACTGACCAATTGGGCTGCCGGTGGACAAAGTTCATTTTCAGGAAATGGTCTGCTGAATCTTTTTGCACACCTGAAAAAGGAAAAAGGATTATGGGAAAACTACCTCGATATCGGATTTGGAATGATGAAACAGGGAAAGGATGACTTGCAGAAAACCGACGATAAGATCGAATTCACCTCAAAATATGGCCGTAATATTACGGAAAAGTGGTATTTAGCCGGATTATTCAACTTTAAAACGCAATTTGCCGATGGGTATAATTACCCCAATGACAGCGTAAAGATCTCCGATTTTCTTTCACCAGGCTACTTTCTGGGAGCCATCGGTGCTGATTACCGGCCCAGTGAGAATTTCACCCTTTTCATTGCACCGATAACCGGAAGATTTACCGTGGTAACCGACCAGGAATTGTCTGATGCCGGAGAATTTGGCGTTGATCCCGGGGAGAATGTGTATAGTGAGTTTGGAGGTTATATCCGTTTGTTCCTGAAGCATGACATCATGAAAAACATCAACTTCTCGACCAAACTGGACTTATTCTCAAACTACCTCCACAATCCCCAGAACATCGATGTAAACTGGGATTTCCTGCTCTCCTTGAAGGTGAATGAATTCATCTCAGCTACACTGTCAACCAACCTCATATACGACGATGACATAAAGATTGCTATAGACAAGGATGATGACGGCATAATCGACGAAAAAGGGCCCAGGGTGCAGTTCAAGGAAATCCTGGCCGTTGGTTTTTCTTATAAATTTTAATACTCAAACCCCCCAAAACATGAAAATTGTACAGGAATTCAGGGAATTTGCCATGAAAGGCAATGTAGTGGACATGGCTGTTGGTATCATTATCGGTGCGGCTTTCGGCAAGATAGTCAGCTCTCTTGTCAATGATGTGATCATGCCTCCACTGGGTCTTCTCATCGGTGGTGTCGACTTCACCGAACTCAAAGTCATCCTGAAAGAAGCTGCTGTTGACCCGGCAGGCAATGCCATTTCTGCCGTCACATTGAATTATGGCACATTTGTCCAAACCACCTTCGACTTCCTGATCGTGGCCTTTGCAATTTTTTTGATGATAAAGGCCATGAATAACATGAAAAAGAAGCAGGCAGAAGCACCTGCTCCGGCACACCCTGCCCCGAGCAAGGAAGAGACCTTGCTTACCGAGATAAGGGACTTGCTGAAGAAATAATACGCAAGAAACTAAGCTTGCTTATCCTTACAAAACCCTTGTGACCTTTGGGATATTATTGGTATTAAGACTCCTTAATATGCATAATTTCTGTCAATTGTCTTTATGAATAATTCTATTATGCTGATTATCTGATTTCTAAGAAATTTATTGCCATTCCTCAATAATATGCTTTGGATTGTCAACGAAAATTCAGGTTTCATCAGAAAAAGAATTCTTTTGCCCTTTGTTTCCGTATACTTGGGTAGAAAGAAGACAATTGATGATGCAAAATATCAACATAGCAGCCACCAGCAGTACACCGCAGGCAATTTTTGAAACAAACGGGAATCTTTTTCTGAAAGGACGCTCAATAATCCTGGATGTTGAAGTATTTTACCAGCCGCTTTGCGAATGGCTAAATCAGATGCATACTACCGCTGTCCGCTTTACCCTTGAATTTGACTATCTCAACAGCTCCTCTTCAAAAAAGATCCTGGAATTGTTAAAAATTATCGATGTCAATAGCAATATAAAGGACTTTGATGTATATTGGCGTTTCGAAACGGATGATGAAGACATATTGGAGATGGGACAAATTTTTGAAGAAAGATTGCGAAAAGCAAGATTCTTTTACAAGGAATATGCTGAAGTATCCTGATTTATTGATTTAATAACAAAACAGATGAATAATAACGAGTTTTGCCCGCTACCTGAAGAATGCCCTGTTTACATGAATGATATCACACACAATGAAATCGTCGGATTGACTTACCGCAGCCTGTATTGCCTGCAGGGCAATAAAAAATATAAATCATGCAAAAGATACCAGGCATTTATGCGGCTTGGTAAACCGGTACACCGTATGGTACTTCCAAATTCATCCCTCAGCATGGAAGAAATAGCCCGGTACCATGACTGAACTGTCGTGACAATTCAGGGGTCCCTGTAAATCCGGCGCTGAAAATTCCCATATCCTAATTGCTGTCGGTCCTTCTGCTTACAAGCATGTAGAAGTCATTGCCAAGAGGCAGGTAACCCTGATCATAGCAAAAATAATACACGGTGCCGGATTTGGTGGTATACAGATTTGTCACAAATCCAAAATCAAAACCCTTTTTAGTCAGCTTCGTTCTGTGGATTCTGGTCTTACCTTCAGGATTCAACTCTGCCATGATATTCCGGTTCCTGCTGAGTATACCGTTAACTTTACGTACATAACCATTCCCGGCAACGCTTTTCTTTTTGTTGTTAAAAGTATTTCGGCAGGCATCTGAACAGAATTTTTTATCCGTACGCCCGTGTAATACGTCATTACACTCGAGACAACGTTTTTCCATAACCTAACTGTTTTACTGTAATATAATCGATTGTACATGATTGCAAACACTTATTGTCGTTTACAAATGACTATAACTGATTATTAACCGGATATTGTCTGCCTGCGTAAGTTACTTTGAATCGTCAATTTGAACAAATAAATCGACCTTTTTTTTAACCTTTAAATTTAAGTATTATGAACACATTACGCAACAAGGTCCAATTGATTGGAAATCTGGGGCAGGACCCGGAAATCCGTACATTTGACAATGGCAGGGCAGTAGCCCGTTTCTCACTGGCCACCACAGATTCCTATCGTGATGCCGAAGGCAAGAAAATTACGGAAACCCAGTGGCATAATCTCATAGCCTGGGGAAATCTGGCAAAGATCATCCAGAAATATCTGATCAAGGGCAGCGAAGTGGCCGTGGAGGGTAAACTCACCCACCGTACCTTTGAGGATAAGGAAGGAAAGAAGCGCTATTATACAGAAGTTGTGCTTACTGATATGGTTATGTTACGCAACAAGGCAGTTTCAGCTGATTAAACAGGGACTCCAACGCCAGTCTGCCGGAATGCCTTGCGTATTCCGGCAGATGCAAGAATCCCGGTCCGCAAAACAACAAGGCTTTCAGCCCGCAACTGAAATGCAAAGATTTAAATCATTTTTACATTAACTTAGGGGTTCAAATCAATTTGCCATGATGGCGGCACGACCTGAATATTCAACTTGTCCGTTCTGTGATGATTCCATCAGATCTGCCATGTTTTACGAGACTATGCATTTTATGGCCGTTTATAATATAGCCCCCATTTTGCCCGGACATAGTTTGGTTATTCCACGTGTTCACCATACCAGCCTGATGACGCTCGCGGATCAGGAATTGAACGAGTTCTTCCTTGTTGCCAGAATGGCTTTGCGGATTCTGATGAAGGCCTTTCACACTGAAGCATTCGACTGGTCGATTCAGGAAAAACCGGAGGCCGGACAGACCATTGAACACCTTCACCTGCATATTGTGCCCAGGTTAAAGGGTGACTTGCCGCAGCCCGGTGAGTGGTATCCACTTATACACCAAAGCGATCAGACCATGATAGACAGTTTCAATCGTCCGCTTATTAATCCTGAGAACCTGTCCCTGATTACTACTGAACTGAGATATATCGCAAAAAGCATGGAGAATTCACTTTAAACTAAACCTATTATGAGACTTTTTTCTACCCTTGCCTGGATCTCTGGCATTCTCTCGGTTGCCATCATTATCTTCGGAATCATTGCACTCTTTCTGGGTACCAATCCTTTTGGAATCAGACATGAGATCAATTATTTCCACGTTGCCAACAGCTTTCTTTTGCTTGCCATCCTCTGTGTATTGGCCGGTCAGGGATGCCTGCAGAAATAGGATCAGCCGGCTTTATTGCTCCATTTCCCGCCGGGCGGCACCGGATCATACCCCTGCGTTCCCCATGGATTGCATCGGAGTATACGCCAAATGGCCAGTATGCTTCCCCTGAAGATTCCATGTACCCTGAGCGACTCCATGGCATATTCAGAACAGGATGGCACATGCCTGCAGCTGGCGGGTAACAGGGGTGAGATGGCATATTTATAAAACCTGATAGGCAGGATCATGATCCAGATTATCCCCTGGTGCAGATATTGTATTATATGCATGGATTCAGGTACCTGAATATTCCACAAAATTGCGTTCGGTTTCATATAACACCACCTCAAGGAAGTATGCCGGGGGAATCTCATTCCTCAGAATATTCCAGATTACGACGGCAATATTCTCGGCTGAAGGGATCAAATGCCTAAAATCATTTACATCCAGGTTCAGATTCCGGTGATCATACCTTTTTATAATATGTTCATCCACGATCTCTTTTAATTCTTTCATATCAAAAACATAGCCGGTATCCGGATTGATTTCCCCTGTAAGTTTTACCACCAGATCATAATTATGACCGTGATAATTTGGCAGTGCACAAAGCCCGAACACTTCCTCATTCCTGCGGTCGTCCCAGTCCGGGTTGAATATCCTGTGCGCTGCATTGAAATGTGATTTCCGGCAAACAGTTGCTTTCATGCATTCATGTACTTTGAATAACAAAGATAGGCTTTTCAATCACGGATTCTCCTTATCCAGGAAAATTCCGTAATGGTCATCCCGGATACGTGTCACGATGGCGTTTATCTCGTGCAGGGGGATTTGCATGTTACCCAGTACCTCTTCAAACAGCTCAATGGCCGTCTCAAATTCCTCCGGTATCACCTGGTTGGCCCCCAGCTTGTACAATTCCTCAATATCCTCTACTTTCTTTGTCCTGACAAGCAGGTAAGCCTTCGGATTTAATCTCCGGAGTTGCTCCACGATGGCCCTGCAGGTTAACAGGTTGCCAACCGATACGACAAAGATACTGGCTGCCTCTGCATGTGCTTTCCGCAGGATCGGTATGTTCATCGCATCTCCGTATATGACCATTTCACCTTTCAATTGCCGCTTGCGGGCAGCCGCCGGATCAAAAACTATGGCCACATATGGCAGATCAATGGATTTTGCCATTACGGACAAACTCAGGGCCCTGGAATCTTTTCCGATGAATACAACGTGCTTGCTCAATTTGGGAATTTCTATCTGAGGCAATGGAAACATGCCATCAACGAGTAACCGGGGCAGTGGCAATTTATGCAAAATGCCGGCCACCCGTTTTGACATCATCATCTGCAGGGGTGTTAAAGACATGGTTATCACAGCTACGGCAAGAAACAACTGATAATGGAATGAAGATATGATGGAATAATCAAGCCCCATGTGTGCCAGAATAAAGGAAAATTCCCCTACCTGACTCAGGGCAGCTCCCACCATGACAACCCCCATGAATGTATGTCCCAGTAAAAATGCTGTTGATCCGGCAATTGTCGCTTTTACAACAATTAAGAGAAGTACAGTAATAAAACAAGGAGAAGATTATCGGCAACAAATTGTAAATCAAGCAATATGCCAATTGATACAAAAAAGAAACTGCTGAAAGTATCTTTGAAGGGCACCAGGTGACCAAAAGCATTGTGACTGTATTCTGATTCTGATACCATCAGTCCGGCTAAAAACGCCCCAAATGCAAGTGAAAGACCTAATCCGGAAGTAAGCAGGGCTACCGAAAGGCAGACCAGCAGAATGCTCATCAGGAACAGCTCCTGGTTCTTCGTCATGGCAATTGCTCTGAGTAACCTGGGCATAAGCCAGCGATTTCCGAGAAAGATGAGTACAATAATAAATGTTGCCTTGGCAATCAGCAACAATACATCTCCTCCGCTGCCCGTTGATCCGCCGAGCATGGGTGCAAACAATAACAACGGAATAAGTATGATATCCTGGAATATGAGAATGCCAAGCACCGACCTTCCATAATTGGAGGTAAGCTCCGACCGGTCCTGCAATACTTTCAGTACCACTGCCGTACTGCTCAAAGCGGTCAGAAATCCGATAAAAAAAGCGCCTGTCCAGCCGATATGAAAAATGCGGATTATCATCATGGTCACCAGGACGGTGAGACTAACCTGAAGAAAGCCCCCAAGAAAGACAATCTTTCGGATCTTAAGCAGGTGGTTCAGGGAAAACTCCAGTCCAATGGTGAACATGAGTAAAACCACCCCAATTTCTGCCATCAGCTCAAT
This sequence comes from uncultured Bacteroidales bacterium, assembly GCA_963705125.1. Lineage (GTDB taxonomy): Bacteria > Bacteroidota > Bacteroidia > Bacteroidales > UBA10428 > UBA5072. The sequence continues at coordinate 106,433 of CAVPIY010000005.1, forward strand.
TTCATGGGGAGAATGTATAATGGCGAAAAGATGGGGACCGGCAATGATGCCAGTGAACAGGTAGCCGATAATGGTGGGAATCCGGATGCGGGTGAACAGATAGTTCACCAGGGTGGAGAGTGCAAAGATAACGACAATATCCTTTAATACGGCCATTTCCATATTCAGGCATCCTATATCCGTAAAGATAGAAGCTATTTCCTTGAAAACAAATGAATATCCTCGGCCGTATTCATATTTGCAAACATATTGCAGGAGTAAAAATCAAGTTCCGGGCCTGTTTCCAACAGTCTGCTCCGGGCAGACCGGATCAGATGTCGCATGCTGTAATCTTCTTCACGAATTTTCCTTTCAAGCAAGGGTATAATCCTTCGGCTGTAAAGTCCGCAAAGCGGTTCCACATTCATCGTGGTGAACGGGAACAACAGTATCTGCCCCGGCACGCTGCGAAAATAGATAATCAAATAACCGCTGCATCCACCAGGGGCATGTCGCATGAAAGGAAAAAATTCCAATATGTCTTTGACCGTTTCAGGCATGAATATATCCCGATCATGGGCGCCTGAAAGGGCATGATGTCTGGCCATACTGTACAACCGGTAAACTCATAAACTGATTGATTGGCGCTGATAACAACCTGGTCACATACCTGCCTGAGTGTATCAATCGCATAGCTGATAAGAGGCCTGCCATTGAAAAGCATAAGCGACTTGTCCTGTCCCATGCGGCTGCTCCTTCCACCGGCAAGAACCACACCGGTTACCCTGCACCGGCTCATATATGTGAATCAATCTGATGCAGCATCCGCATGGAATGCTCAACAGTCTTGAAAATATCCTCTGCATATTCCCGGGCTGCCTTCGGGCTACCGGGCAATGCATAAATCAGGGTTCCGGAAATTACCCCTGCGAGACTTCGGCTCACGAGGGCATTGGGGAATTGCGTGCCATATTTCACCCGGATCATCTCCATGATACCCGGTATTTCCCTGGTAAGCATGGGTCTGATGACATCCGGTGTGATATCGCGGGGACCGATGCCTGTACCTCCGGTAGTCAGGATAATATCCACCTGCTCCCCACGTATTCTCTGATTGTTCTTTTCCAGCTGTTCCGGGTCATCGGGCAATACTGTAATTTCTGTCTCACAACGGCGGCCCTCCCCCATAAAGAAGCCTTCAGTTAATTGCCTCAGCAAAGGACCACTCTTATCCTCATACTCGCCCCTGCTGGCCCTGTCACTTAATGTGATAATCCTGACCTGAATCACCCTGGGCTTATAGCTGAGCAAGTCCCCCGGTTTTAGTTTTCCTTCCTGTATCACCCGGCAAAATATGCCTTCCTTTGGCATAACGCAATCCCCGGTTTCCCTAAAAATGGCACATTTTTCCCCGTGACATTTTTTACCGATCTGGGTGACTTCCAGGATGACATCTCCTGATATGAGCAGGTCGAGCGGGCGCATCTGGTAAAGCGGATAACCTGTTACGGTGATATTCTCAGCAAAATCTCCATAATTCAGCTTCCGTCCGACTGCTTCCTGCATCTTTGCCAGACTATCTTCCCCCAGCAGGCTCACCTGACGGTGCCAGTCTCCTGCATGGGCATCCCCCAATATGCCGTAACGCGTCAGGGTGATCATTTCAGCAGGATGCTTGATGGTTCCCTTTTTCTTTGAAATATTGACTGACAGTATTTTTATCTGCTTCATGTTAATCGGTTGGATTTGTTTTTGTTTTCTCAACCAGTTTGATCTGTCCGATCTCCATTGACTTATCCACTGCCTTACACATATCATAAATCGTCAGCAGGGCAACGCTTACCGCAATGAGGGCTTCCATCTCCACCCCCGTCTTGCCCGTGCAATGGATTTCACTGGTGACCGATACTCCTCCTTTGCCGATCTTCGTGGTGACCTCTATTTTCTCCAGCACAATGTTGTGACAAAGGGGAATCAATGCGGCTGTCTGCTTGGCTGCCTGAACACCGGCCAGCTCAGCCACGGTGAGGACATCCCCTTTTTTCATCGCATTCTTCCGGATTTGCTCCAGGGTATCCGTTGAAAGACAAATAAAACCGCTTGCTTTTGCCACCCTGCGATGGATTTCCTTGTGCCCGACATCCACCATCCGGGCTCTGCCCTGCGAATCCGTGTGGGTTAATTCATTCATATCGATGTTGTGGTTTAATTCAATATTTACAAACGGTGATTGGTGATTAGTAATTAGTGATTGGTAATTAGTGATTGGTAATTAGTGATTGGTTTCAGTTCCATGCTCTTGCTCCAGGCCCATGCTCACTGGTCCCTTGTCCCTTGTCTCTTGTCCCTTGTCCCTAGTCACTTTCCTACCCCCCAATATTATAAAAACTGCCGGTCCGGTTAAAACACCCTTGCTGGGGCTTGCTGTTCAAAGCTTGTATCAAAGCAGCTTCTGCTCCCAATTGCCGGACCGGAAACTCCTGTTCATTGAAAAGGCAGGGTTTTACCATGCCATTTGCTGTTAGCCTTAACCGGTTGCAAATATTGCAATTACCGCCTTCGCCTCCTTCAACTATACCAAATTCACCCGTTTCCAGATCCATCTGTCGTATAAACCTGATTTCAAGCCCCTCTCTGACTGCAAATTCTTTCACCTGCCCTGCATCCTCCTCGTCCGATGACTTGAATACCACACAATTGATCTTTACCGGATTCAGCCCTGACAATTGAGCAGCCCGGATGCCTTCCAGAACATGAGTGATCCGGCCACCCCGGGTAAGCCGGTTGAATTTATCAGGATCCAGGGTATCCAGGCTGACATTTACACGCATCAGTCCGGCTAACCGCAACGCCCCGGCAAATTCTTTGAGAAGAATCCCGTTTGTGGTCATGGCCAGGTCAATTACGCCCCGCACACCCGCTATCATGGCAACCAGATCCACAATGCCTTTTCTGACAAGGGGTTCTCCTCCGGTTAACCGGATCTTATTTATGCCCATATCAACCGCTACTTTTACAATATCCACGATTTCTTCAAATGACAGGATTTCTCCGTGCTGCAGCATCCGAACTCCTTCTTCAGGCATACAGTAACGACAGCGCAGGTTACAGCGATCGGTTACCGAAATTCTCAGGTAATTGATTTTACGGTTATATAAGTCGAACATGAACCAAGTCCCCTTTCTTTATTTCTTTCACACCAACCGGAACTTCCATAATGCCGTTTGCCGAAGAATATGCATGGATGTGGGCCGAACCGTGATATTCCAATGGCAAGGCAGTTCCATCTCCGGAAAGAAATACCGGAATGAAAAACAGCATATCCTGATTTTTGCGGCTATATGATTCAGCCAGCGGAACACGAAGTACCGGTGATATTTCTGTACTTCCCATAAGCCTGCCAAGCAAGGTCTTAACCAGCAGTTCAAACAGGACAAATGCAGAAACCGGATTACCCGGCAAGCCTATTACATAACGGTTTTCTTTTCTCCCAAGCAGCAAGTGTCTGCCCGGTTTCACTTTCATCCCATGAATAAGAACATCCACGTGCAATTTCCGGAGAATGTCAGGAACAAAATCGAAATCACCAACGGAAACTCCGCCTGTGATTAATACTATATGGTATTTTAAGAAAGCATCGGATATTGTTTCAAACAATTTCTGCCGGTTATCCGGCACAATGCCAAGGTAATCAGCCTGCAATCCCAGCTGTCTTGTCTGAGCGGTGAGCTGAAGCCCGTTACTGTTTCTGATTTTGCCCTCACCTGGTTTATCCCCCGGTTCAACGAGCTCATCACCAGTGGATATTACCGCCACTTCCGGCTGTCTGGTTACCAGGAGCCTGACACAGCCAGAAGCAGCCATTACTGCCAGATGGGCAGGCAATAGTTTAATCCCTGGTCTTAGAACCGTGTCACCCGACTTAATATCTTCCCCTTTGTAACATATACTGGCAGATTCCAAAGGCCGGATACGCCGAACTACTGCAGCATCAGTAAGCTCTGCATGTTCCTTCATCAGAAGAAAATCGGCACCTTCCGGCATCATGGCTCCCGTCATAATCCGCGCACACTGGCCAGGAGCAATTCGGTTAACCGGTACTTTCCCGGCCGGGATCTCTTCGATCAGGGTAAGATTATTTCCCAGGTCACTCCGGCGACAGGCAAAACCATCCATGGCAGCCTTGTCAAAAGGCGGCATATCCACATCCGAGATCACCTCCTGTGCAAGAATCCGGTTTAAGGCATTCTCCAGGGTGACCTCCTCCGCGGTTAGCGGCCGGACCGATGATTCAATGATCTCGATGGCTTGTTCAAACGGTATCATGGTAAGATTTTATTTCCCAGCTGTCTTTTTGAATTACTATCCTGTCTATTTCCGCATTGAAGTTTTGCCCATCAAAGCATATCCAAATAGGTTTGAATTCCATCAGTTCCCGCATGCCTGTCTTCATATCGGTTGCTATATTGCGACTAACTATCAGGAATAAACCCGGCTGAACCCATTTTCTTAGTCCCCCCGATTCACATATCAATAAGGCATCTTCAGCAATAAGTTTTATAACGTGTTCAATGGCCCTAACCAGGTTATCTTCCGTTGCCGAAATGACAAAAGAACGTTTTGCCCCGGCTGCCAGCATGCGTGAGCTGTCTTTGCCTGTTCCGGTATCGGTTTCCTCATGAATGCAAATGTGAGGATTCCGGATCAGAATCTGGCCGCCAGGTTCAATGATATGCCTGTGCGGACTGATCTTGATCGCAACGATCGTTCGTGTCATGCCGAATTTCTCTATGATCCTGCAGGCCAGCATAGTTTTACCCGAATTCCTTCCGGTACCGGCAATCAATAATAATCTGGGAAGTTTCAGAAGGGACATGTTACAGTGTAAATAGTTTAATACTGGCCATAAGCAAGATGGCGGAAAGCACATATTTAAGCCTTACGGGCTTAAGCCGGGAACTTCCCCAATAGGAACCGGATATACCTCCCAGTACACCTGCGACGATCCACATGATCAACCTTGGCTCCATGTTCAGTCCGCTCTGAACCAGGGCAAACAATCCGGCCAAAGAATTCAGGAAAATAAACAATGCCGAAGCAGCAGCTGATTCCTTTACACTCGCCCAATGGAAGAGAATGAGTATCGGGCTGAGAATAATGCCCCCGCCTATTCCGATCATACCGGAGAAAAATCCAAGCATCGCACCGATCAGCAGGGCTACTATCACATGTGGCTTTGAAGGATGCTCAGAAATGGCCCCGGGAATAAAAAGCATACGGGCAACGGCAAAAAGCAGAAATATCCCGAGGATGATTTCATATACATCGGGCTTGACTTTAACAAGAGCCCCGATAAAAGCCATTGGAATGGAAGTGATCAGGAAGGGAATAATGAGCCGTGACCTGAAATAGCCTGCACGGGTAAAGGTCACAAATGCAATTGCAGACACAAAAACATTCAGCGATAAGGCTGTTGATTTCATAAAAACAGGAGCGATGCCAAACAATGCCATGATGGCCAGATAACCACTTGCCCCTCCATGTCCCACGGATGAATAGAGAAAAGCAACTATGAACAGGGATAGAATAAAAATATACTCCATACATTTAAAATTTTCAAGCCGCTCCCATGATGAAAACTGGATACAGCCTTTCCGGAGAAGAAGTATATTCTTAACGAAGCAGGTACCGTATCTCCTTTCCAAATTCAGGAAAATATTCCATCGGGAGGCATTCACGTTTCCTTGAATGCCCATCGGTCATCACTTCATATGAATAATCAGACAGAAATGATGACTCGGAGACAGATCAAATATAAGATTTTTTTTGATACCCCGACGGGGTACCCCGTCGGGGTGGTCAGATATCTAACTTAATGCAGGTAGTCTTTTTTCCAGATCCAGCAATTGTTCCTTGCTTTCCATGCCGATAGTAAAACAATCAAGGTATTCCTGTGCCAGGGCAAATTTCAGGCATTCATCCTTCCGGTCTGTCAGCTGTCCGGCGCCGAATATTTTCATACCCATGACTGACTTCCCAGATTGTTTCATTTGTTTTAATATAGCTGTCACTGTGGGAACGCCAGCATCCATCTCTGCACCGGCCGGATTGATGCGGGCCAGATCGATCTGCACCCAGGGTGATGCAGCAGCCGATTGCAAGGCTTCCAGGGTATGGCATGATACTCCGTGTGCACGGATTAATTTTTTCTCCCGGGCTTTTTCCAGGATGTTCATGGCCCCCTGCTTTTTATCAGGCCAATTTTTATCCATCATACAATGCAACAGAACAATGTCGATATAATCAGTACCCAGTTCAGTCCTGAACCGATCCAGGTCAGCATTCATCTCGCTTTCCGAGGAAGCATGGGTTTTGGTGAGAAGTACAACTTTTTCACGGGGAACATATTTCAGGGCTTCTTTCACGTGAGGATGAGAACCATACTGATCTGCAGACTCCCAGAAAAAAACACCCATGTCAAAGGCAGTTCTCAACAGATCCCCCAATCCTTTTATGCCAAGTTGACGTGTCTGGTTTGAACTCTTGCCATAACCATTGGTGCCTGTGCCCATGGCAAGCCTGGAAACTTCAATCCCGGTTTTGCCCAATATGACCTTATCCGATATATATTTTTTGCCTTTTGTGCTATCCGAACTGATTCCAAAAGGACTTATCACCAATACCCCTGCTGCAGCAGAGGCATGTTTCATAAAATTCCGCCGGTCCATATTTGTATAATTTGATTGTTATCGGAAATTTAACATAAAGATAACATTCTTCGGTCAATTTTGTTGCCCGAAACAAGACTCAGCGAAAGCATAAACCAGTCAGCTTTCCAGAGAAAATGTCTAATTCAGAATCCTTACCAGCAGGGGTGCGACAATTGTAACAACAGCAAGTATGATGACCACCGTCAGAAAGAACTTGTACCGCATGCTGTAGGAACTCAGCAGACTGCTATCATAATACTTGTCCACCCCATTGTCCTGATACATCCGGATCAGTCCGGATAATAATTTGTGTCTCATGTCACGCCCGGATAACAATGCTTTGCTGATAATGAAATTAATGATCAACACAGCTGCAATCAAGAGGCTCAGGATGAAGTCGTCTGAGGACCCTCGTCCTTGCGGTTTAGGTGATGCCACACCCCAGTTAATGGCAAGTATCACCAGGTTAAGCACTACGGATGATAGCACAAATACTGTATCTGTCCTTGCGTTTTGCTGGAGCTCATTGGTAATGTGCTCATGGATTTCTTTGATCATGGCTTTGCTATTTGGTGGGTATTTTAAATTTACAACATTTAGCGCTGATGTTTTCAAATACAATAGGATAATTTTAATCGTAATGATCAATTCTGTACATAATATTTAAATCTGACTAAAAAGGCATAAAGAATGAACTATATCGAATCCTCACCTCATCCGGACGGCAATAAAGCATCTCCGGAGGCATTCCCATCGCTCTGGAATAGTAAGGATCCTGCGCGATGGCCAGTTGCCTGTATTCCTCACTGCCACTGTTATCCCCACTGATCATCTTAATCAGTGAGATTATGCCGTAAGCATAGGCTTTCAAGGGCTGAATAAGATCCGGTGTGGATTGCAAATATGTATTCACCAATTCAAGGGCACTTTCCAAATGTACATTTTTAGCATCCGGGCTTTGCTGGGTCGACAGGATGTGGTATCGCACCAAATGCATATAAAGGTACTTATTGGCATTATCCCTATGTATGGCTTCCATAAAATACTTTGTTCCATTTTCTGTATCTGATTTCAGCAGGTATGCCCTGCCAAGCTCTTCAAATACTTGTGCATTCATGCCCGTTTCTTTTCCTATCTTTTCCCAGTATATGACTTTATCAACTGAGTCCGGCAACAGCCTTTCATTTGCCATGGCTCCATATAGTTTGTCCATTTTATTTGTTTCCTCCGCTAAAATCATGGCCCTTTCTTTATTCCCTCCCATTTCTTCCGGCAGTAAGCCGTACATATCGATCAGATAGAGCATTGCTTCAAAGCAATCAGGATGAAGTGTTAAAACTGATTTAAAAGCCTCACAAGCCTGTGCAACATTTTCGCTTGCATCCGTCTGCTCTCTCATCATGCTGATAAAAGCATTAAAAAAACAAGAATACGCATAATAAAATGTATAAATCTCATTATCCGGTGCATACCGGACAGCCTGCTGCAAGGCATGCATTACTTCCTTCCAGGCTTCCTGAGAAAACTCGGTTCCCCCCAGGAACATGTGATTCTTTGTCCTGGCCAGTTCGAAATAAGCGAGGGCATTACTGCTATCCTGCTTCAAAATGTCCAGGAGCATCGCTTCGGCATTCTCACCCTGGCCATGGATCCTTAATTCATACGCCTCAAAAACCTTGCTTTCATAAGCCTTATCCTGTATATCAATACCATAAATCCGGGGTAGGAAAAAAGCTACAAATAAAAGGCAACTTGTATTCTTCATGGGTTATTGGTTTTAATAGATTTGTTAATCGTTCATTTTTAATATAAATTTGATAGTAAGGATTTTCGACTCAAAAATAGGACTTATACCGCCCTGAATTTTGAATTGTACTTGTATTAAAATTGTAAATTGGTTTACAAGCGTTTTATAAGGATTGATCAACACATCCCTTTACCTTTGTGGACACATTAGAGAGACAATATTTTGAATTGCTGAAGACGAAAATTGTCGAAGTCATGCAACAAACCAATGCTGGTATTGCCAGGAACATGGCAGATTGGAAGGGGCAGGAAATAATAGATTTCCAGGATGATCTGCAGCGAAAGGTAAATGCCTACTTCAGTGAGAAGTGGTTTTACAACCATTTTAAAAATGATAATCAAAAGTTACCGCGAATTGATTTGCTGAATATACTTAGTCAGTATACAGGCTACACCGACTGGTCAGCTTTCAAATACAAAAACCGGGATAAAATCACCCTGATCATCGAACAGAAAGGATCAAACAGCATATTCTACCTTTTGCCAGGGATTGCCCTGATGGTATTCATCGTCGCCTTCGTCCTGATAAAAGCAGGTAGTATGGTAACCTATACATTTTGCTTTGTTGATCAGGACACAAAAGAACCGGTAAAAAACACCAATCTGGAGGTGACCCTTTTGTTTGATAATGAATCCCCTCTTCGCCAGGAATGCACTCCTGATGGATGTTTCACTTATAAAACCGGTGACCGCCAAATTAAGTTCGTTGTTAAAGCTCCCTACTTTTATACTGATACCATCACCCGCATACTGAACAAGGCTGAAAGGAATGAAGAAATCCCCCTTAAGGTAAATGATTATGCCCTGATGATCTATTATTTCTTCCATTCGAAAGTGGATGACTGGAAAAACCGGAGAGAACAGCTTGACAGGGTCATTGCAGACAGTGCATACATTTGCCAGGTTTTCCCCCATGGCATGAAGGGTATGGAGCTTTACAACAAAAAGGAATTCATCGACCTGCTCACTATTCCGGCCAGCAGCCTTCAGCAAATTGAAATCACAGAAATACTGTATACAAATGAGAAAATAACCACCATCCGATTTATTTGGGATTACAGGTAATGACACATAAGATTATTTATATTGTTTTGCTAATGGCCGGATCCGTCCTCCTCTCTTCAAGATCCTGCGTGCCTGATACGGATCTGGATCAGGAAGAAAGGCTAAAAGTCCAGCAGAATAAAATACGGGGAGAAATAGAGAAGGATTTTGGTTCAGCATATCTTTTTGAGGATCAACTCATAGTTTATGGAGATAAAGCCAGGCAGAAACTGCTTGATTTTGCCGATTATCTCAGTTTGTACTCGGACAGAAGCATGGATACCCTATTTAAACAGCAAGTCAGGGATATGCTTTACTCACTTTTTTATGAACCAGATCCCCTGATGCAACTTGCTGTGGTTCATGGGGATATTGCCGGGAATAAGCAAAAAAGCCTCAGCAAACTGATTGGTAGTATCAATGCATCAGATTATCAATCCATTATTTTCTCTGTATCTGATTTAAAGACCCTTGAGCCCTTGCACAGGGAAAGTGATGACCAGTATACAGGCAGTATTGGCTGCAATTTCAGGATTTCAGGCCTTGCAGATCTCGATACGACATTGCTGTATAATCATTGTAACCGGGTGAAAACGATCGTTACCCGGACAAATAAGTCCTTTGGTGAAGGAAAGACAATGCTGGTATGGCAGGTATTCCTGGAAGAGATTGATACTTGCCCTGATGGGGTACACAATTAAGTCCTGATCTGACTGATCATGAATTCAAAGATTTTTCTTATATTTAGTTTAGGCAAATCGGGTTTGCGCAAAGGACATTCCCGGGATCGAACCAGATCAAGTGAAAATCGAACCAGATCAAGTGAAAATTGTTTTTTCTATATTAGCCAATAAATTTTACGATTATGAAAGTAAGCGAAAGTGCAAACCGTGTGCGAGCAATGATTGAAAGAGCCATTGAGGACCATCAGATAACCAAAGCAGAATATGAGGAGATTATTCATCTGGTCCTCGAGGATGCTCATGTTGATCCCCAGGAAAGGGCTTTGATCAAAGAACTGCAGGACATGATCGATCATAGGGAAGTCAAACTTGTACCCTAGTCAGTCGATGCAAAACATAATATACTGACACACCCAGCATTGTTCCCAACAAAGCTCCGAGAATAACATCTCCAGGGTAGTGCACTCCCAGGTAAATCCTGCTGTAGGAAACCAGTGAAGCCCAGATCAGCAATCCCGTAGTCACCCATTTTTTCCGGAAGAGCAGTGAAATAATGGTTGCCAGGGCAAACGAATTGGCTGCATGCCCCGAAACAAATCCGTATGCTCCCCCGCAGTAATTGTTGACCCGGTGCACCAGGTGGCCGATCTCAGGGTCCCTGCATGGTCGCGGACGCATGACACCGGCTTTTAACAGGTTGGCAAACTGGTCAGTCAGGGTGATTAATACAGCAACGGCCAGCAATATCCAGAGGGTTCTCCAGCGATATTTCAAAATCAGAAATCCCAGTATTATCACATACAGGGGTATCCATTCCGGCCGGCCTGATACTGCAAACATCAAGCTATCGAAAAAAGGAGAATGGTGACCATTCAACCACAGAAGCCAAAGTTTATCGGTTTCTATAAGGTGTTCAAGCATGGTTTATGTATTGAGCTCGCTCCAAAGAATACTCTTTAGCTTCTGCAGGTTTATATTCTTATGGGATGAAATAAAAACACACGGAATATCAGGCAATTCCGCTTCCATTTCATCTATCAGCTCCGGATCGGCCAGATCACTTTTTGTTATTGCCAGTACTCTTTTCTTGTCGAGCAATTCGGGATTATATTCCTTCAATTCATTTAGCAGGATGGCAAATTCACCGGAAATACTCCTGCAGTCAACCGGTATCATGAAGAGCAGAACTGCATTCCGCTCAATATGCCGGAGGAAGCGCAATCCAAGTCCTTTCCCTTCATGAGCCCCCTCAATGATACCCGGTATATCCGCCATAACAAAGGAAAGTGAATCACGGTATCTTACTATTCCGAGGTTTGGAACCAGGGTGGTAAAGGGGTAATCGGCTATTTTCGGTTTGGCAGCGGAAATGACTGACAGCAGGGTTGACTTCCCTGCATTGGGAAAACCTACCAATCCGACATCTGCCAGAATTTTCAGCTCAAGACTATACCATCCTTCAATTGAGGGTTCTCCGGGTTGTGCATAACGGGGAGTCTGGTTGGTGGCTGATTTGAAATGCGTGTTGCCTAATCCGCCCCTGCCTCCCTTTACCATGATATGTTCCTCTCCGTCAAGGGTAATCTCAAAAAGGAATTCTCCGGTATCTGCCATTCGCGCTACACTACCCAGGGGTACTTCAATGATAACATCCTCACCATCTGCTCCTGTTTTATTAGCCTTGCTGCCGTCTTTTGCATGCTGGGCAAAAATATGCTTCTGATAGCGCAGGTGAAGAAGAGTCCAAAGCTGGCTGTTTCCGCGCAGAATGATATGTCCTCCCCGGCCCCCATCGCCTCCGTCGGGACCTCCCTTGGGAATAAACTTCTCCCTCCGCAGATGAGCTGAGCCCTTGCCACCTCTGCCGGAACGACAGAAAATCTTGATATAGTCTACAAAGTTTGTTTCAGACATTTCAGTGAATGGTGATTGGTAATTGGTGATTTGCAGTTGGCAATATACTTACAACCTACAACCTACAACTTACAACCTACAACCTACAACTTACAACCCTCCTGCTTCATCAATCGTATTACACAACCTCCCGAAAATCTCCTCAATTGTCCCCATACCGTTGACTGCTTTGAATTTTCCCTGTAAGTTGTAATAATCGATTACCGGTGCAGTTTCACGGTTATACACAGCGATCCGGTTTTCAATCACGGAAATATCCTGGTCATCGGCCCTGCCGGAAATTTTACCACGTCCCAACAGGCGGTTGATCAGCTCCTGCTTTTCCACTTCAAGGGCTACCATGAGACCGATGGCTGTCTTTTTGCCGGCAAGCATATTATCAAGTGCACCGGCCTGCGCCTTTGTCCTGGGAAAACCATCAAATATGAATCCAAGGCTCCCGGCATGCTGGTCGATCTTCATTTCAATCATCCCAATTACAACAGCATCAGGAACCAGTTCCCCCTTGTCCATATATTTTTTTGCCTCAAGACCCAGTGCAGACCGGGCAGCCAGCTCTCCCCTCAGTATATCACCTGTTGACAGGTGTACGAGCTTATATTTCTCAATCAGCTTTACAGCCTGGGTTCCCTTACCGGCACCCGGAGGTCCAAACAAAACAACATTTAACATAATCTGAAAATTACAGGTTAGAAAATTTGTCAAGGAGGCATGTTTTATGCCAGAAAGAAATCAAATTTATATTGCGCAAGATACAAATAATTGCCCTATATTAGTCTTTGAATTATGTCGGGATGAAACCACTTGTTAGTATTATCATGGGCAGCACCTCTGACTACGCGGTAATGGAGTCCGCAGCAAAGGTACTTGATGAAATGGCGATACCTTTTGAGATCAATGCCTTGTCAGCCCACCGCACCCCGGAAGAAGTGGAGAAATTTGCCAAGGGAGCTGAGCAGCGCGGATTAAAGGTGATTATTGCTGCTGCAGGAATGGCAGCCCATCTGCCCGGTGTAATTGCCTCCATGACCAACTTACCGGTTATCGGTGTACCCATCAAAGCCTCTCTTGAAGGACTGGATGCACTCCTCGCCATAGTTCAGATGCCTCCTGGAATTCCGGTAGCCACAGTGGGCATCAATGCTTCTCAGAATGCCGGCATCCTGGCAGCACAAATGCTTGCCCTGTATGATGAAAAGGTAGCCCTTGCCTTAAAAAAACATAAGACCGGCCTGAAAAAGAAAATCGTTCAGGCAAATGAAGAACTTTCAAAAATCAGGTTTACCCATAAGGTTGGTTAGCAGTAAGTTTGCGGATCGTTTTCAGGTACGTGTTAGGGGTAATTTATACGTAGTTATCGGGAACTAATTGATCCTTTTTGAAATACACATCCTTTTTTTTGTTGCTGATGGTCGGATTCATCAGCATCCGGACTTACGGGTTTGTCATACCTGTTCATGCCCGATCCCAGGGATTGGGCGATGCGGGTGTCATGTTATCTGACTATGCCAATGGTTTGTCCAATCAGGCTGCCCTGGCCATGCTGAAGAAGGCCAGTTTCAGCCTGCATGCTGAAAATCCCTTTCTTTTACCCGAGTTGGCTACCGGAGCATTCTCCTTATGTGTACCCACAAAATCAGGAACATTTGGCCTTACCCATTGTACCTATGGGTATGATGCCTATAAGGAATGCAAAACAAGTCTGGAATTCGGCAAAGCTTTTGGCAAATGGTTTAGGGCCGGAATCGAAATGAATTATTACAGTATCCGGCAATATGCCGAATATGGGAATTTGCATGCCTTGATACCGGCCATGGGAGTGCAGGTCAATCCCATAACACAGCTTATCATCGGCTTGCATATTACCAATCCTGCCTGTCAGTCATTTTATCCGAAAGGCTTTCAGAAGCTGCCTACCGTTTTCCGGGCAGGCCTTGGTTATTATCCCGGCCATGATATCCTTCTTTGTCTGGAATATATCAGGGAATCCGGTCATAAATCCGTGTATTGTGGTGGTATCGAATGCCTCTGTGGTAAATACCTGTCCTTCCGGATGGGCGTATCCTCTTCTGAACGTCAGCAGTATGCATTTGGAGTGGGTATAATGCTTGACCATATTAAGACCGACCTGGCCATTGCGCACCACCCTGTTTTGGGTATTAGTCCGGCCATTACCCTTATGTTTACACTATAATGATATTGGTATTATCATACGTATTACCCTGTAAAGGAAGAAAATGCAGGTCTTAACCGATTATTGGATACAGCCGCATCAGGTATTACTTATAATATTATTTTTGTAATTCAATTAATTGAAAATTTCGGGGCATGTCTGATCAACCTAAAGTTGCGATACTGGGAAGCGGAAGTTGGGCAACAGCATTGGCCAAGCTGGTATTAAACAATCAACCCCGGATCAATTGGTTTATCCGCTCGGATGAAGATATTGAATATTTTCTTAAGTTTAAGCACAATCCTAAGTATATCAGCGATATACAATTTGATACCGGGCGAATTCAATTTTTTCATTCCATTCCCGAAATCATCGAGGCATCAGATATCATCATTTTTGCCATACCGGCACCCTTTCTAAAAGAATCCCTTACCGGATTCAATGGTGAATTCGGTAATCGTATCGTCATCTCCGCCATCAAGGGCATTGTCCCTTATGAAAACCTGACGGTTGCAGAATTCTTTAACCGTATTTACAATGTGCCTTTTAAAAATATAAGTATCATCAGCGGACCCTGTCATGCCGAAGAGATCGCCCTCGAGCGGTTATCTTACCTCACCGTTGCATCTGCCACAAAAGAACAGGCTGAAGAACTCGCACCCCTGCTGCGTTGTCATCATGTAAAGGTGCAATGTTCGGAGGACATCTACGGCACAGAATATTCTGCAGTACTTAAAAATATCATTGCGATTGCTGCCGGAATTTGTCACGGACTGGGATATGGCGATAATTTCCAGGCGGTTCTGATCTCAAACGCCATGCTCGAGATCAAACGGTTTCTGGCCAAGACTTATAAAAGTAAGCGCAAACTGCTGAGTTCACCCTATCTTGGAGATGTTATGGTCACAGCCTATTCCCAGTTCAGCCGAAACCGCACCTTTGGCATGATGATCGGAAAGGGGTATTCCGTAAAATCAGCCCAGCTTGAAATGAATATGATTGCTGAAGGTTATTTTGCCGTTGCCTGCATCCGGGAACTAAATAAGATCTATAAGGTAAAGATGCCCATTGCGGACGCTGTGTATCATATTCTATACGATAAGGTATCGCCTGCTCTGGAGATCAAATTACTGACGGAAAATCTGAAGTAAATATAGAATTTTCAGCGAATTCCGGAAAATTGAAATGTAGAGACGCAAAATTTTGCGTCTCTACGGGTGTTTCATTCGTTAATGGTAAATATCTTTCGAGTTAATTACTTTTTAATAAGTAATTTGCACAATTATTGTAGGGATAGTTATGAATTGATATCTTTATAACAAACAACAATCTCATGTTAAATCCTTTGTTTTGAATTATCTGGCACATATCTATTTGTCCGGCAACAATGAAGAAATACTGGTGGGTAATTTCATTGGTGATTATGTAAAGGGATTTGAACTCGGGCGTTATGCTGACCTGGTGCGCAAGGGGATCATGCTTCACCGGCACATTGATTCATTTACGGATACCAATATCATTGTTAAGCGAAGCAAAGCGAGAATCATGGAGAAATACCATAAATATGCCGGGATCATTATTGATATATTCTACGATCATTTCCTGGTTACTGCCTGGCCGGTCTATTCTGCGGTACCCATCAACGAATTTGTTCTGAATGTTCATGGTGTACTCAATCGTTATGCAGACCTGCTGCCTGAAGGGGTAAGGCTTTTTCTCCCCTCATTCATCAGGAACAACTGGATCCAGAAATATTCCACCATTGAGGGTATTGAAGATATCCTTCATCGCATGTCAGCCAGGACCTCACTACCTGAGGAAACTGATTTTGCCATAAGGGTTTTACGGGATGACTATCATAAATTTGATTCGGAGTTTTCTGCCTTCTTCCCGGCCCTGATGAACTATGTTTCCCGGTCATTCGATATCAGACTGGATCACGAGGAATATCCTGGATTGGATGTAAAAGCAGGGTAATAACCGGCTTTCGGTAACATTTACACTATTTAATGTACTTTTTCCGCACTGAGTCGAGCCTGACTAAAATAAACAACAGCAGTGTAAAAGCCAGCATAGACGATCCCCCATAGCTGAAAAAGGGCAGGGGTATACCAATGACAGGGAATAAGCCGATGGTCATGCCAATGTTAATGGCAAAATGAAAGGACAGAATAGAGACAACACCATAACCATATATCCTGGCAAACTGTGACCGTTGTCGTTCCGCCAGTAGCAGAATTCGGATGAGAAGCGCTGTATAAGCAAGGATAATCAGGGTTGTTCCAACAAAACCCCATTCTTCACCCA
Source organism: uncultured Bacteroidales bacterium (assembly GCA_963705125.1). GTDB lineage: Bacteria > Bacteroidota > Bacteroidia > Bacteroidales > UBA10428 > UBA5072. The sequence goes on from CAVPIY010000005.1 coordinate 123,049, forward strand.
CCGTACAAAAAATAAAATCAGTACTTTGTTCCGGTACAAAATCAAGTTTTGTTTGTGTTCCTTTCAAATACCCCTTTCCTATAAATCCCCCTGATCCAATCGCAATTTTTGATTGATTCAGGTTATATCCAAAATTGCGGATATCCGTTTCCTTGCCGAGCAGGATATTAACGCGGGTCTGCTGGTGCGGCTTAAGGAACTTGTGGAAAACATAATCCACTGAAAAGGTGAATCCGATGAATCCAAAAAGAAAGATCAAAACGAGCGCGATGTTTTTGATTTTCCGGACTGCGGCGAGAATCAGGTAGACCACTGAAGAAAGTACAAGGGAAATCAGGATCATCTGATAGCCATCAGGCTTTACAGGCAGCCAGGGTAAAGAGATTTTCAGCGCCAGAAATACGATAACCACAATAATACCGGCAATTGCGGCTTGCAGAATTGTACGGTTGATTATTCCAAAACCAACAATTGCGAAGGAAATCAGGATGATGACCACGGTTATATTGCTAAGCAGCAGGGTCATCATAAACAATATGGTAATAAATAAGCTTGAGGCCAGGATCCAGCCTGGCATGCCCTCCCGGTAAAGTACCAGGATAAAGCAGCAGTATACCAATGCTGTACCCCAATCTGGCTGCAAACCGATCAATATTACGGGAAATCCGATCAAAACGGCCATAACCGTCATCGATTTCCAGGTCCATAATTTTACATTGTAACCACTCAGATAACGGGCAATAGCCAGGGCTGTTGCTATTTTTACAAATTCGGACGGCTGCAGGTTAAATCCCATAATCCGGATCCAGGAGCGGGAACTATTGACTTCGACACCAAAGACAAGGACCGATAACAGCAGGAATATCGCAAATCCAAAGATAATATAGGCAAAATAATGGAAGAAACCGGTGATCTATGGCAAACAGGAAAACAATCATGATGAATGATACCAGGATCCAGAGCAGCTGGTCACCGTAATTCTGCCTGATATCAAGAATTGACCTGAACTGATCATTGTATGCCGATGCCAGAATATTCATCCACCCGAAGATTACCAGCAGCAGATATAATCCGACCGTTGTCCAGTCAATTTCTTCGCTTATGTTTAATTTATCAATCATTTGCTGTATAAAAGATTACCGTTCAGCATTCTGTCCTCGACCCATTTTCGACCGGGAGATATGGAATCGTTCAGGTATTTTTCGATCATCAGACTGGCAATCGGTGCGGCATAGGACGCTCCCCACTCCCCGTGTTCCACATACACTGAAATTGCAATTTTTGGATTATTTTTCGGGGCAAAAGCCACGAAAACGGAATGATCCTTCCCATGCGGATTTTGTGCAGTACCGGTTTTGCCGCATACAACAATTTCCGGAAGCTGGGCAATCCTGGCCGTACTCCCGGGTCCGCCGTTTACGGCCATCTCCATACCCTGCACAACCAGTCCGAAATTGGCCGTGTCCACCCTGATCATATGTTTCTTGTAAAAACGGCTTTCAATTGTATCAATGCCTTCGATTTCCTTCACTACATGTGGAATTATATAATAGCCCCGATTGGCAATTGTTGCAGCCATATTGGCCATCTGCAGGGGAGTTATCAGCAGTTCACCCTGTCCGATAGCCAGAGAGATCACCGTAAGCACATTCCAGTGGTTTGATCCATAATAGCGATCATAATAACTCACCGGTGCAACGAATCCTTTTAACTCATTTGTGAAATCAGAATTTAATCGGCTACCAAATCCGAAGGATATTACATATTCCCGCCATATGCTATATGCCTGTTCTGCATTATTATATTTGGGATTCTCCATGATTCTTTTAAACACGTTGCAGAAATATGCATTACAGGAATTCTGAATGCCATGTATCAGGTCGAGCGGGCTGTTGTGAACATGACATCCGACACTCACGCCTCGCGCATAGAATCCCTGGTTGCAGGAAAAAGTTGATCCGGCACTGATGACACCTTCCTGAAGTCCAATCAGAGCCTGAACAGGCTTAAAAGTTGATCCCGGAGGATAATTGGCCATGAGAGCCCGGTTAAAGAGTGGTTCAAGCGAGTCATTTTCCAGTCTGGTATAGTTGATGGTACGCTTACGCCCAATCAACAGGGAAGGATTGTAAGAAGGGGCAGAAATGAGGGTAAGGATTTCACCTGTTGCAGGTTCGATGGCAACGATGCTCCCCTTGTAATTTTTCATCAGTCTTTCGCCGTATTCCTGTAAATCTGCATCAATGCTGCAAACCAGATTTTTCCCGACAATGGCATCCTCGTCAAAACGCCCTCCCTGATAAGGGCCCTTCACCCGGCCATGGACATCCACTAAAAGCACCTCCTGACCCTTTGTTCCCCGTAATACTTTTTCATAATACCCTTCAATACCACTGATGCCTATATAATCGCCCAACGAATAGTAATTGTCTGCCGCTATCATTTTCTCATCAACCTCTCCGACATATCCAAGTAAATGTGAGGCCTCTTCCTTATTGTATCTTCTCAGTGTTCTGGAACGCACATAGAATCCCGGAAATTTGAAGAGCCGTTCCTGCAGACTGGCATAGGTTTCAGGTGATAATTGCTTGATGAAGGGCTCACGACGGTACATCGGATTATATGCCCGGCTTATTCCGTTTCTTATACGTTCGATATCAACACCAATGATTCCGCATAATTCCAGCGTATCGAAGGCTTCAAGTTCATAAGGGGCTATCATCAGATCATAGGCAGGCTGATTATATACCATAAGCTTCCTGTTGCGATCATAGATCAATCCACGTGAAGGATACAGGATCTCAATTCGTTTGGAATTATTCTCGGCCGATAGTTTATAGCTTGAATCGATCACCTGCAGGTAAAACAACCTGATCACAAGTGACAGGGCTGCCAGTAAAATGATACCGGCGATAATATTTCTGCGGGAAGCAAACTGATCCATCTGCTATTTTCGAAAAATAAAATACTGACTGATAATCAGGATCAATGATGTTAACAGTGAACTTAGCAAAGCCCTGAGAAAAGTACTTAAAAAATGATGCAGGGTCAATACCTCAAGGTAAAACAAGGCAAAATGATGCAATAAAACCAGTGTTACTGTATATTTCACAAACCATTCCAGACCAAAATGGTCTATCCTGGGCAATGTGCCGGTTTGATAACCTTCACGGGGAGAAAACAACGCAAGTACCATGGGTCTGGCGAAAGCCATGAAAACCGTCGCGGTAGAATGAACTCCAGGTGTGCCCATGAAAAGGTCAATAACAAGTCCGAGAATAAATGAACCGGCAAGAAGGACCACCCGGGGTACTTCAAATGGTAAAAGTAAAACGAAAAGAACGTATATATAGGGATTAATGTAACCTGATAGCTCAATGTTATTGAAAATCAGCAACTGGGCCAGTACAAGGACCAGGAATTGTAAGAGATATTTTAACAGATCCTTGATCATGGGCTATTGAGGTTTTCAAGAGAATCTATTTCATTTCGTGCCAGGTTCCTGATAACCTGCACATAATTCAGTTTCCTGTAATCGGTGGACAACTTCACCCGGATTTCATAATAATTGCCTCCTTTAAGCCGGAATTCTGAAATGACGCCAATATGGTATCCCTCAGGAAACACCCCGCCGAATCCACTGGTGACCAATGTATCTCCGGCTTCAATTTTAACATGATGGGGTATATCAACCAGGGTTGCATATTCAGGGTTATTACCGTTCCACCTCATTGGTCCGAAATACCCGTTCTTCTTGATTTTTGCACTAACTGTAAAATCACGGTTTAACACCGACAATACCGAGGAATAGTTATCCGATACGGATTTCACGATGCCCACAATGCCTTCACTGCCAATTACGGCCATCTCAGGCTGAATGTTGCTCATTTTCCCCTTGTCCAGGGTAAGGTAATTAAATTGTTTATTAATTGAATTATTGATAACCCTGGCCGTCAGATATTGGTAGGTTCTTGATGTGAGTGAGTCACCCTTCACGGTCTGTATCCGGTTCAATCCGGGTGAAGGACGATTCAAGCCGGTTGTATAACTGGGCATTTTCCTCAGCCAGTTTGCGGTTTTCATTGCGCAGAGAAAAATAGTCTTTGATATTTTCCATCCGGGTGGAAATTCGCCCCGAAATGGAATGGGAATAATTGTAGAAATGGACTCTTTGATAAGGATTGGCGCTAAAGAGCAGAAAAAGAGAAAATGATTCGATCAATAAAAACAGGATCAGAAAATGATGCTGAACTATAAATCGCAATAGGTTTCTCATCCCTCAAATCCGGGTTTTCAGTTATGGTTACCTGATCAGAAGTGACTGGTATTTGTCCAGGTTTTTTAAAATTATACCGGTTCCCCGGGCTACTGCATGAAGCGGATTCTCCGCTATATGAAATGTGATACTTATTTTGTCCGTAAGCCGCTTAGCCAGCCCTCGTAAAAGCGCACCTCCACCGGCAAGGAAAATACCTTTTTGAACAATATCTGCATATAATTCGGGTGGCGTTTGCTCAAGCACCGAAAGTACGGCCGATTCAACCTTGGTAAGTGATTTATCTAGGCAATGGGCTATTTCCTGATATGAAACCGGAATCTCAATCGGCAAGGCTGTCATCATGTTCGGACCTCTAACAGTATAATCAGCCGGTGCATTGTCGATATCAGGAAGTGCAGCACCCACATTAATCTTGATATCTTCTGCAGTGCGTTCACCAACTTTTATATTATGCTGGTGACGCATATAGGCCTGAATGTCTCCGGTGAAACCATCACCGGCAATACGAATCGATTCATTACATACAATGCCCCCCAGCGCGATCACGGCAATTTCGGTGGTCCCGCCTCCAATATCAACGACCATATTCCCTTCTGGTGCTATTACATCGAGACCTATTCCAATGGCCGCTGCCATGGGCTCATATACCATATAAACATCCCTTCCGCCGGCATGCTCTGATGAATCGCGAACAGCCCTGATCTCAACCTCCGTGCTTCCGGAAGGAATACTTACCACCATTCTAAGCGAAGGCGTGAAAAAACGGTTACGGGGATTGATCATGCGGATCATACCGCGGATCATTTGCTCAGCAGCATTGAAATCGGCGATCACACCGTCACGCAAAGGCCTGATGGTTCGAATATTCTGGTGCGTTTTGCCATGCATTTGTCTGGCCGTTTCACCAATAGCAATGAGTTTCTTGGTGGTCTGGTCAATGGCAACTATTGATGGTTCATCTACGACTATTTTATCATTCTCAATGATAATCGTATTGGCAGTGCCCAGGTCAATGGCCAGTTCCTGGGTAAATAAAGAAAAAATTCCCATAAATCGTTATTTCAAATGAATTGGTAAAGGTAATACTTTGCAAACGCAATTTTAAAGACCCAGCCATATTAACGTATAAACAAATCTGAAGTTACACAAGTTTAATGTTTAAAATGCCTTACCCCGGTAAATACCATTGCCATTCCATTTTTATCGCAGTAATTAATGGAATCCTGATCTCTTACCGAGCCCCCTGGTTGAATCACCGCCTTTATTCCGGCTTCATTGGCAATTTCAACACAATCCGGGAAGGGAAAGAATGCATCAGAAGCCATCACCGCTCCGGCGGTTTCAAATCCGAAATTCCCGGCTTTCACTATTGCCTGTCTTAAGGCATCCACCCTGCTGGTTTGACCGACACCACTGGCAATTAATTGTTTGTTCCTGGCCAGGACTATGGTGTTCGATTTGGTGTGCTTCACTACTTTGTTGGCAAAAACCAGGTCATCATATTCGGTCTCTGCAGGAATTCTGCCGGTCACTGGTTTCATATCCTGTTTTGATTCAATCTTTATATCCCTGTCCTGCTCAATTACGCCATTAAGCATTGATCTGAACTGGGTCAACGGAAGTGCTGCATCTTTACGGACCAGGATTATTCTGTTCTTTTTCCTTCCCAACACTTCCAATGCGTCCTTGTCATAAACCGGTGCGATGATAACCTCAAAAAACAGCTTATCCGCCTCTTCGGCCGTATCTTTATCAACGCGGGTGTTTGTGATAAGAATGCCTCCAAATGCTGAGACCGGATCTCCGGCCAGTGCATCTTTCCAGGCATCGAAAAGTACAGGCCTTGATGCAATGCCGCAGGCATTGTTGTGTTTCAGAATGGCAAATGTGGTCTCTGTGAATTCATCGATCAGATAAACTGCTGCCTCTATATCAAGCAGGTTATTGTAAGATATTTCCTTCCCCTGCAGTTGATCAAAAATCTGATTGAAATCACCGTAAAAAGTCCCCCGTTGATGCGGATTTTCTCCATACCGCAATGGTTTGGCCAGGGATATGCTATGTTTGAAAACAGGCAACTCGTGGTGACGGTTGAAATAGTTGAAAATTGCCGTATCATAATGTGAGGTCACCTGAAAGGCTTCCATGGCCAGATTTCTGCGTTGCTCAGAACTGGTGATCCCATTCCCGTTTTGAAGAATATCCACCAACAACGAATATTGCATTTTTGACGGAATGATCACCACGTCGGAATGATTTTTTGCGGCCGCCCGTATCAGGGAAATACCCCCGATATCAATTTTTTCAATTATTTCATTCATGGATGCCCCGGAAACTACAGTTTCTTCAAAGGGATACAGGTCAACAACAACAAGGTCAACGGGATGAATGTCATATTGTTCCAGTTCGCGGATATCCGATTCAAGATCAAGTCGGGCCAGAATTCCGCCAAAAACCTTGGGATGAAGGGTTTTTACCCGGCCACCCAGAATGGATGGATATCCTGTTAACGATTCAACTGCAGTAACCCGAATACCGAGATTTTCAATAAAGTCTTTTGTGCCTCCGGTGGAAATAATGGTTACCTGTAATGCATCCAGCATGCGTACAATCTCTTCAAGATGATCTTTGTAGTAAACTGAAATCAGCGCAGTTTTAATCTTTTTTTTCTTCCATACGAAAGACGATTTGTTTATGTTAGGTTTGAAAATGAAATGAAAAGATTCCGGATCTTCTCAGGACATCCGAAAGTTCAACGGCAAGATATTAATTTTTTAAGAATTTAGATAGCGCTTTCTTATCTTTGTTTGATCCAATCTGATTTTGTCATGCGGTGGTTGTATATTTTCAATGAAAGCCTGCAATCAGCTTATCGTACGATAACCCTGAACAAGCTGCGTACTTTCTTATCCTTATTGGGCGTGACTATTGGTATTTTTTCCATTATTTCAGTACTCACTGTGCTGGATTCCATGAAATCGAACATGAAGGCAACAGTCGAATCCTTTGGAACCGACGTGATCTTTGTCGAGAAATGGCCCTGGGCACCCGAGAACGGGAAGGAATTTGCCTGGTGGGAATATCTGAACCGGCCCGTGACTACTCTGCGGGAGTATACCGAGTTGAAAACCCGGATGAAGAATGTAAAAGCTGTGTCCTTTTCAGCCGCTATACAAACAGATGTTGAATACCTCGACAACAAAGCTGAAAACCTGTTACTCTGGGGAGTTACGGAAGAGTTTGAGCAAGTGCGCAGTTTTGACATTTACCGGGGCAGGTTCTTCTCAGATTTTGAGATCAACTCCGGAAGAAACTTGTGTGTTATTGGCTACACCCTTGCAGAAGAGTTATTCAGGGGGATGGATCCGCTTGGCAGAGAGATCAAGTTGCAGGGAAAGGAGGCCAGCATAATCGGTGTCTTTTCCCGGGAAGGAAAGTCCTTCCTGGGCGGAGGAAGCATGGATAAAGTAGTGCTGATCCCGGTAAAGTTCATGGCGGGCATGGCTGATCTGAAGGATGAGCGGAGTAATCCACAGATCTGGGTTAAGGCTGCAGAAGGGATGACGGTTAATGAACTAAAGGAAGAAGTCCGGATTACCATGCGGTCAATCAGACGACTGAATCCCCGGTTGAAAGATAGTTTTGCCCTGAATGAAACCAACCTGCTCAATGCCGGTATTGATGCGATTTTTAAGGTGGTGAATCTGGCGGGGTGGTTCATTGGTATTTTTGCCGTACTGGTCGGTGCTTTCGGGATTGCCAACATCATGTTCGTTTCGGTGAAAGAACGGACCAATATTATCGGAATTCAGAAGGCGCTTGGGGCAAAAAGCTATTATATCATCCTGGAAGTGCTGTACGAATCAATACTACTTTCCCTTGTAGGTGGTATTTTCGGATTGGTATTGATTTATATCGGCACCTTTATTGCCCAAGCCAGGAATTTTGATATTTTTCTCAGTGCCGGCAATATGGTGCTGGGAATCCTCATCAGCACTACAGTAGGCCTTATTGCCGGGATGATGCCTGCATTTACTGCAGCCAGGCTCGACCCGGTAAAAGCAATTGCGAGTACCTTTTAGGTGTTTACAATCCGACTTTTATTTCATAGCGGACAAGGTTAGTTTTTAACTAGACCTTCTCATTCTGTGGTCGAAAATAACGTTCAAAAACAGGGGAGGCTTCGTATCAGCTCAGAAATTCGATGAGCTGTTTCTCGAAAGTTTCAATAAAAGTATCCTTATTCATACTTGCCGTAAATGTAAAGAAATGAATACTTCTGCCATAAACTATCCATTGAGATGCTGTTTTTGATTCAGCAACAGAGGTTGGACGCAGTTTCAATTTAAGATTTGAATTGTCATCCAGGTTATATTGCAAAAAAATGAAACTAATTTCAGCCCAACTGAATTCCTGCAAACAAAGAGAAATTGTTTCGTACATATTGGATGTTGAACAATATTTAAGAATATCTTTTTCCTTGAGCGTTTTATTAAAAACTTTATATTCTTTGTGACTTTCAAAATTTGTTCCTGCATGTTCTTCATGCTGTATTATGACATTTTTTATTTCCGGTTTGATATAGACCAATAAGATAGCCTCAATGAGTTTCAATTTAGGTATCATCCCTGCAGTGATTTTTTTACAAGATAACATTAATTTAAGACAAGACAAAGGACCTTTTTTAATGCAAGAAATAGTTAGGTGCGAAAAACACAATGCCCCAAGCAATTACCCTCTTGTCACTCATCACTTCTTCACCCTGCCCAGCTTTCCCGGTCCAGACTCCTGTAATTGATCGCCTCTGCCAGATGATGCGGTTCAATGTCCTTGCTTTCTTCGAGATCGGCAATGGTCCGTGATACTTTCAGGATGCGGTCGTATGCCCGGGCGGACAGACCCAGTTTCTCCATGGCATTCTTCAGCAACTGGCTGCCCTCTGCACTGATGTTGCAATGTTCACGCATAAGTGCCGGATTGAGCTGGGCATTGCTGTGTATTCCTTCATATTTTCTGAATCTCTCCATCTGTATTTTTCTGGCTTTGATCACCCTGTACCGAACAGATTCACTGGGCTCTGCAGGTTGTAATTCTGACAATTTCTCAAATGGCACTGGAACCACCTCAATGTGAATATCGATGCGATCGAGCAGCGGCCCGGAGATACGGTTCAGGTATTTCTGCACCACACCGGATGAACATACACAGTCCTTTTCCGGATGATTGAAAAAGCCACAGGGACAAGGATTCATGGATGCAACCAACATAATAGTTGTCCATTCAATGTAACTCTTTAGCGAAAACCAAAAAGTTATTGCCAGGTTCACTGGAAAAAAGTTCCTGGGAAACAAGTACATCCAGCCTAAATTACTGACTAATTATAATCAGATTCCGGACATTTATCTAAGATCTCGCCTGATTTGGAATATAAAGGCCTATAGCAGTCTGCATTACGATATACATCCTCATAGTAAGCCCAAGTTTCTCGCATAAGTGACTGCTTCGGTTGTATTTGAAGCCCTAACTTTTTCAAGAATGTTCTGTCTGTGATTATTAACTGTATTTACACTAAGAAATAATTTATCTGCAATTTCTTTACTCACAAAACCTTTGGAAACCAAACCCAGTACTTCAATTTCTCTTGTCGATAGAATATTCTTTTTATTGGGTTCCATTTCATTTTTAAACAAACATATTTTGCCAGTCTTTGTGTGAATTAGTCTTCGATTGACCCCTTCAAATGATATTTTATCAGGCAACAGGTCATCAAGTATTAATACTAGCCATATATTGCCCTTCTTATCAAGTTCAAGGACAACCAATTGCACAATAATATTTAAGTATTTACCATATTTGTCGCGCTGTCGGTAATTCAGGATCAATTTATAGTCCTTCCTTTCTTCTTCAGGTAGATTTAAAAAGAAGTTGAAAGATCTTTTATAGGAATCCATAACTATTGGCAGGTCATCAGGATGGAGCATCTGAATATAATATAAAGCATCCTGAGGTTCGTATTCTCCAAGAGGATTTTCAAAAGGCTCAAGATGCCTGGAACCTAAAAATATGTATTTCTTCTTGTATAAATCCACCACTGAAACCGAACTGTTCTCAACCTCAGATAATCTTTCTAAAAAGCAGACTTTCTTTTCAAATTCAAGGTAATCAGCATTATCTACCTCAAATATTTGGTATGAAAAAATTTGATCTAATGGGTTCAAAGGAGAATTCGGTTCCATAAAAATTGATGAAATATCACTATTTGAATAACCCTGCATATACCCCTAACTTTGGGGTATAATATTCAATTGCACAGATTCTTATTATTAACAATAAAATTAATGAAAAGCAGGGTTAAAACAAAATCTCTTAAAACAATAACAATGATGTTTACAACTTCAAAATTTATAAAACGATTATTGCCAATCCTTCCTTTTTTTTGGATGAGTGTTGTCATCAATGCCCAGGGAAGTCTTGAACAATATGTTGAAACCGGACTAAAAAATAATCTGGTTCTGCAGAAGAAGAATATAAGCCTCGAAAATGCTTTGAATGCACTTAAAACAGCCAACAGCTTGTTTTTTCCCTCAGTCGGTTTTGAAGGCGATTATCAGTCGGGTGATGGGGGAAGAAGTATTTCAATTCCGGTTGGTGATATGTTAAATCCGGTATACAGAACTTTGAATCAACTGACATCGGGTAATGCATTTCCTGATATAAGCAATGTCGAAACAAATTTCTTTCCACAAAATTTTTATGACCTGAAAGTCAGAACATCTCTTCCTATAATTAACAGTGATCTTGTCTATAACCGTACCATCCGGAAACAGCAGATTACAATGCAGGAGTATGATGTGGAGATCTATAAAAACGAATTAACCAGGAATATTCAGGTAGCTTATTACAATTATTTAAGTGCTGTAAAATCGATTGCAATTTATGATGGTGCGTTGAGTCTGGCCCGGGAGGCCAAGAGAATGAACCAAAGTCTTCTTGATAACGGGAAGTCCCTCAAGGCATATGTGTTAAGATCGGAAAGTGAGATACAGGGACTCGAAGCAAAGAGAACATCGGCACTCCAGCAAATGAAAAATGCCCAGATGTATTTCAACTTTATACTTAATACCAACCCGGATGAAGCTATTGACACCGCATATATAGTGTCCGTTGATCAAAAAAAAGTAGACCAGTATTTTTTGAATGAGGCATCAATTAATAACAGAACTGAATTAAAGGCTTTGGATCAATCCAGATCTATTTGCCAAAATGTCTTAAAAATGAACAAAGCATACTGGATTCCTAAACTTAATGGTTTTCTGGATCTTGGTTCACAGGCAAGTGATTGGAAATTTAATAACAAATCGACCTATTACTTTTTTGGATTCCAATTGGATTTCCCGCTCTTTTCTACCGGAAGAAACAGGTTCAGGATAAAACAATCTGAACTGGACCTAAAAAATCAATTGATCGATAATACCTATACCCACAATCAGATCCAGTTATCAGCCGACATGGCCAGGAATAGTCTGATGGCATCTAACAGGAATTATATAGCCAGCATTAAGCAATTAGATGCAGCCACGGCCTACAACAAACTCATAGAAAAAGGTTACAAGGAGGGGATTAATACATTCATCGAAACTATTGATGCAAGGAATCAGCTAACTACAGCCTCACTCCAACTGGTCATTGACAAATATCAGCTGCTGGCAGCACTGGCCACTTACGAAAGAGAAATTAATAAATAAAATCAATACAAAGCAATATGAAAAACAGTTATAATATCTTAACGATTAGCACATTATATATTCTGCTATTGTCTGGTTGCGGTAAAGAACCAGAAAACCATTCTCTGCCAAAGTCAGCGGAAGCTATTCCTGTAAAGGTAATTTATCTAAGCCGGGTTGAAGTGACAAGAAGTGTTCATTCCTCAGGACAGTTTACAACAGATGATGAAACTATGCTTTCTTTTAAAACCGGTGGTATAGTTGACAGAGTTTATGTGAAAGAGGGAGACAGGATAAGAAAAGGTCAACTGCTTGCAACACTCGATCTGACAGAAATATCTTCACAGGTGAATCAAATCCAGATAGCATTCGAAAAAGCTGCCAGGGATTATTACAGGTGCGAAAACCTTCGGAAAGACAGTGTAATCACACTGGAGCAGTTGCAAAACTCAAAAACGGGTTTAGAATTGGCCAGACAGCAGTTGATTGCCTCGAAATTCAATTTGCAATACTCTGAAATAAGGGCACCCCATGATGGTGTGATTTTAAAAATACTTGCCAATGAGGGACAAATCATAGGATCAGGAATGCCGGTATTACAAACCAGCAGCAAGGGTCGGACTGACTGGATTCTCCGGGTTGCAGTCAGTGACAAAGAATGGGCTAATATTAGATTAAATGACAAAGCAAGTGTACAAATAGAAGCCCTGGATATTTCCGATCAACAGGCATATGTCAGTTCTAAAGCTGAGAATGCCGATCAGATGACAGGTTCCTTCTCCATTGACTTAAAACTGAATCATGCGCAGGAATTAAATATCGCCTCGGGTATGTTTGGGAAAGCTGAGATCATGTTATCGCAAAAGAATCTTGTATGGCAAATACCTTATGACGCATTGCTGGATGGTAATGCTGATCAGGGATTCGTATTTGTTACCAATGATAATATAAATGCAATAAAAGTACCTGTAAAGATTGACGCAATTGATGGGAAAAACATCATTGTTTCAAAAGGACTTGACGGGTACATTTCACTGATTGTATCGGGAAGTGCTTATCTGACAGACAAATCAGTTATAAAGATGACAAATAATCCTTTAGTAAAAAATTTGATTCGAAATGAAAATCTCTGAATTTGCCGTAAAAAACTATCAGTTTACATTGGTTATTCTTGTAATGACCATTGTTTTGGGGATAACTACGTTAATCAATATGCCACGGTCTGAGGATCCTGAACTTAATACACCTTACTTCCATGTGATTGTAGTTTATCCTGGCACTTCGCCCAATGATATAGAAGAACAGGTTGTTGATCCCATTGAGAAAAAAATGTCTGAACTTGAAGACATCAAACGCATAAAAACTACCATAAAGGATGGCATTGCTGTAATCGAAGTAGAGTTTAAATATGGCGTCAATGTGAACGAACATTACCAGGAAGTTGTCCGTGAGGTAAACAACCTTCGTGGAACATTGCCTGAAGCTATTTTAAGCATTGATATCAGAAAGTTTTCACCAACAGATGTGAATATCTTACAAATGGCGCTTGTTTCCGAAAATGCTCCAAGAGAACAATTGAAAAAACAGGCTGAGAGTTTGCAGGATGAGCTGGAGAAGATCAATACTTTACAGAAAGTCGAAATCAGTGGATTGCCAAAACAAATGATGAGGGTGGATTTACAGATGGACAAACTTGCTCAGATGCATATTCCTATAAATGCTATTATTGCCAGTATTCAGAGCGAGATTGCCAATATTCCAGGAGGAACTGTATACGCAGGTAGTAAAACATTCAATATTAAAACAAGTGGTAATTATAAGTCAATTGCAGAAATAGAGAACACTATTGTTTACAGTATTGATAGAAAAAATGTGCGTTTAAAAGATGTTGCCAATGTGCATTTTGATTATGAAGAGTCCAAACATATTACCCGTTTAAACGGACACAGGTGTGTTTTAGTAAATGCCGGTCAAAAATCAGGATCCAATATTTCGCATACTCAAAAGTTGTATTTGCCAGTTATTGAAAAATTTAAAAAGACGTTACCTCCGAATATCGAATTGGTCGATTACTTTGATCAGGCAGAAAATGTGAATAAGCGTTTAGGTGCTTTGGGAATGGATTTTATGATAGCTATTTTTATTATAGCAATTACACTCTTACCATTGGGAGGAAGAGCCGCTTCTATTGTAATGATATCAATTCCATTATCGGTTTCAATTGGACTGGTAATTCTCAATTTACTTGGATTTAGTTTAACTCAGGTGACCATTGTTGGTCTGGTAGTATCACTGGGGTTGCTGGTGGACGACGGTATTGTTGTTGTGGAGAATATTGAGCGATGGCTCCGGGAGGGATACTCCAGAATAGAAGCCACCCTTAAAGCTACCAGACAAATAGGATTTGCTGTTATTGGGTGTACGGCTACCCTGATCATTGCTTTTCTACCATTGATATTTATACCTGGTGGCACAGGAGACTTTATAAGAGGTTTGCCAATGGCAGTAGTAGGCTGTGTGTTTGCTTCGATGGTTTTGTCATTGACCATTGTTCCGTTCTTAGCAAGTCGGATATTAAGAGAACACAAAGGACAAAACAAAGGCAATTTATTCCTTCGGGCTTTTCAAACCGGTATTCATAAAATATATGGTCCAATATTGCATATAGCCTTGAATCACCCCATAATCACAATATTAGTTACTACCTTAATTTTTATTGGATCTCTGCAACTCATAGGTATGGTTGGTATTAGTTTGTTCCCGGCTTCTGAAAAACCACAGTTCATTATTAACATCAATTCACCATTGCAAACCAATATTTACAAAACAGATAGTGTAACGAGATATGTTGAGAGTGAACTGGCAAAATTTCAGGAAATAAAATATTTCACAAGTAACGTCGGTAAAGGCAATCCATGGATATACTATAGTGAAATGCCTGAAAATGAGAAAAGTGATTATGCTCAAATCTTTGTGCAACTGGATCCTAAAACAACTTCAGATAATAAACTGGAATTAATTGAAAAGATCAGGCGTATTTTTATTGATTACCCATATGCCAGAATTGAAGTAAAAAACTTTGAGCAGGGTGCACAAATCATAGCTCCGGTGGAGGTTAGGCTTGAGGGAGATAATCTTGATTCATTGCGTCAGATAGCTAAAAGAGTAGAAAACCTGTTGATCAAAACACCGGGTACCATGTATGTAAAAAACCCGGTAACAAATCTTAAAAGTGATATTAAACTGGATATTGATAAAGAAAAGGCCAATAGTCTAGGGATTCCAACTGTGAATATTGATCGCCTGGTTCATTTGGCAGTTGCAGGATTTAAACTGGGAAGTTTTTCAGATGACAATAGTAATGAATATGATATATTATTAACGTCACCTAAATATGAAAGGGCATCACTTGATATTTTTGACAATTTGTTTGTAAACAATAATCAGGGTTTTGCAATTCCTCTGACACAACTGGCTACTTTAAAATTAGAATCCTCTCCTCTTACCATCAATCATTATAACAAAATCAGAACAGTATCGGTAAGTGCTTTTGTAATGAAAGGATATTTAGCTGATAACGTTATAAAGAGTGTTATCGGCCAAATGGATAATTTCAATTTGCCTCAGGGGTATTCATACAAGATGGGCGGAGAATTTGAATCGCGGCAGGAGACATTTGGGGGATTTGGCACCATCCTAATAATCACCTTATTTTTGTTCATTGCAATTTTAGTCCTGGAGTTTAAGACATTTAAAAGTACATTAATTGTTCTATCTGTAATACCGATAGGTTTGGTGGGAGCCTTGACTGCACTCTGGATTACCGGTAATTCCTTATCGTTTGTTGCCTTAATTGGATTAATAGCCCTGGCAGGAATAGAGATAAAGAACTCCATCCTGCTGGTGGATTTCACAAATCAGTTGCGTAAAGAGGGGAAATCGTTAGAAGAAGCCATTCGTGAAGCCGGTGAGATACGATTCCTTCCTATTATTTTAACCTCTCTTACAGCTATAGGAGGATTGATGCCAATAGCCGTTTCAACAAATCCTCTTCTCTCCCCATTGGCTATTGTTATAATCGGAGGATTGATAAGCTCCACATTGTTATCGAGGATAATTACACCTGTGATTTATAAACTGTTACCGCCAAGAATATGAAATTATAAAGTAAGTGCATTGTCGATTCTATATGCATTTTTTTTTCATATTTAACAGGTTTATTATTTAAGGTTTAGTCTGCTCAAAAAAAAATAATTTCCTTTGTTAAAGCCCTGCTTTTACCCAAATCCTTGCTGTAACCACATCTCCCTTAACCCTTCTCCCTTTCACCTTTTCATTTTTATTTTTTCACTTTTCACTCCACCTCCTACTCTCCTTATCCCATAACCCTTCAAGGGTCTCAGGACCGCTTGAAGGGCTACCCTGCCCAGCTTTCCCTGTCCAGACTCCTGTAATTGATCGCCTCTGCCAGATGATGCGGTTCAATGTCCTTGCTTTCTTCGAGATCGGCAATGGTCCGTGATACTTTCAGGATGCGGTCGTAGGCCCTGGCGGACAGACCCAGTTTCTCCATGGCATTCTTCAGCAACTGGCTGCCCTCTGCACTGATGTTGCAATGTTCACGCATAAGTGCCGGATTGAGCTGGGCATTGCTGTGTATTCCTTCATATTTTCTGAATCTCTCCATCTGTATTTTTCTGGCTTTGATCACCCTGTACCGAACAGATTCACTGGGCTCTGCAGGTTGTAATTCTGACAATTTCTCAAATGGCACAGGAACCACCTCAATGTGAATATCGATGCGATCGAGCAGCGGCCCGGAGATACGGTTCAGGTATTTCTGCACCACACCGGATGAACATACACAGTCCTTTTCCGGATGATTGAAAAAGCCACAGGGACAAGGATTCATGGACGCCACCAACATAAAGCTGGCAGGGTATTCGATAGAAAACTTTGATCTTGAGATGGTTATGCAACGGTCTTCAAGGGGTTGCCGCATCACCTCAAGCACATTCCGCTTGAATTCGGGTAACTCATCAAGAAAAAGAACTCCGTTGTGGGCGAGTGATATTTCACCCGGCTGCGGATAGGAACCCCCTCCGACAAGGGCTACATCTGAAATGGTATGATGAGGTGAGCGAAATGGCCTGCATGTCATCAGGGAAGCATCTTTTCCTATTTTACCCGCTACCGAATGGATTTTTGTGGTTTCCAGTGCTTCGTTCAGGGATAGTGGCGGCAGGATTGTCGGAATTCGTTTCGCCAGCATGGTCTTTCCGGAACCCGGCGGACCAATCATAAGCAGATTATGGCTTCCTGATGCGGCAATTTCCAGTGCTCTTTTCACATTTTCCTGGCCTTTCACATCAAAAAAATCTTCCTCGAAATGGTTGATGTTGCTGAAAAAGTCATTTCGGGTATCCACCAAGGTCGGTTCAATAGTCTGACGGCCTGTCAGAAACTCAACTGCCTGGTTAAAATGGTCCACACCAATTACATCCAGGTTACTCACCACGGCGGCCTCGCGTGCATTATGGACAGGCAGGATGAATCCCTTATAACCACATTTCCGGGCTTCAATGGCAATGGGCAATACTCCCCTTATCGGTTTTACCGCACCATCGAGCGACAGCTCCCCCATAATGAGGTATCTTTCCATTTCAGGGCAGCTGATCTGACCACTGGCTGTGAGAATGCCAATGGCCAGCGGCAGGTCATATGACGACCCTTCCTTTTTCAGATCGGCCGGTGCCATGTTAACGATGACCCTTCGACCAGGCATCCGGTAATCGTTCGACTTAAATGTTGATTCAATCCGAAACTGACTTTCCTTAACGGCATTATCGGGCAAACCAACCAGATAAAAACTGGCACCCTGGATAATGTTTACTTCAATTGTAATTATGGCGGCATTTACACCATAGACGGCGCCACCAAAAGTTTTAACCAGCATAGGAGTAACGTATTAATTGCCTTTATCTTTTTTACCTCTTCTTAACTCCTCATTTCTAGAACTTCGGCGTTCTGCATCCCTGAGCCAGGCACATCCGCAATCATCGAGATTCACCTCTTCAAAGCAGCCGAAGATCAGGTTCAATCCAAACCTTAAGTTAATATTTTTTGCATACGTGGGCAAAATAAATCCCAAAATATTATCACTTACCAGGTATAATTGAACAGGCGACCTGCCATATCCGAGGCCAATCCCCAGATTTGCCAAACTGCGGTTCATATAAGACAAGCTTATACTGGCTTCCAGGTTTTTCTGAAGCCGGGAGGTTATGGAAACGGTTGCTGCAGTTTGGATTTTTACAGGGAAAAAGCGATTGTATAATAAAAAGTTTGCGTTTGTCTTATCATTCAGTTTATAAGTGGCCCCCAAATACAAACGCGGGTCCAGGAGAAATACATAGGGATCGTATGTGAGATCAACTTCCATATTGGCATTGAGGGCATCAAAAATATCTTCCAGATAACTTTCTGATATAATGGAATCCGTCATCGGACCCTGGAACAGATAATTTCCCTGCACGCTGTAATTTGTGAGGTTACTCCGGTAGTTTATTAAACCCAGATCAAGCAGGCTCCCGGAAAATGTCAGCCGATCATTGTATTTATATATAAAACCCAGGTCAAATGCAAGGCCCGGATTCTGCCTGTTAAACAGATATGAGGAAATACTTGCATCATACCTATGATCGAAATTGTAGATACCCTGCTGATCAACACCCAGTGAATAGGGCAATGAGCTGTTAAAACCACTTTCACCATCGAATAAAAGGTCAAAGGTATTTTCCTGGGTGAAGATACCCATTTTGTTGCGGCCGGTGGTTGTGTTCAACTTTCCGAAAAGCAGCTTAGCCTTAATACCCAGTTTCAGGTTATTGGAATACACCTTTGAAATGCCAAATGCATATTCACGGATGTGGTTATAAAACACCCCCGTACCTTTGAGATCGATCCATTGTCCTTCAAATTGGGTATTCCCCTTCAGTGCAAAAGCCATCAGGTCATATGTATAAGGGAGAGCCAAATTGTCCTTTTCCATGATCGAAAAAGTGTAATAATATTCATCACGACGCAATCCCACGGCCAGAATGGTAGAATGTATCTCGGAGGTTAACAGATTACTGGGACCAAGCTTCTTCAGAACATTATCTGCATCTATGGAATAACCTCCTCCCGATTCCTCCTTTAGCAATTGTTCAGCGGTGAATCCACTGTTGGATACATGACTATGTAAGGATGATATCACAGGCAAGCCGATAAATAGCTTACATTCATTTTGTACGGCGGGATTTATAAAATTCGACTCGGGGAGAAAATGCATGAAAAACAAGGTGTTGCTTTGTTGGGCCTGCATAACCGAATAGGTCATCACCATGACCAGCAAGAACAGGTTTTTGAAATTGTGGATCCGCTTGAAATTCCCCATCATGCCATGAGATACATCAAATCATTATTTTCCGGGCTATTCTATAAATCGCCTGTATTATACAGCAATTCAATCCGCGTTCCGACATGCAGGTCGATTTGATAATCAGAGTAAAATTTAATCCAATGGACATCCGGTTTGGTTGTATTTACCCGGCCACTGATCATTATCCAGCTGATCCCCTGCAGACTCTGCAAAAATTCGGGTGGCATGACAATGGTGAACATACCCGTATAGGGATGCGTAACCAGGCCCTCATCATTCACCTCAGCCGGCGGGATCACACAGGGTCCGCTTTTGAAAACTGAATCGACAACTACAGGAGATCCACTGGACACAAAGTACACCTGTACGGAAACTTCGGTAGGATAACCGTTGCTTACCAGAATCACAAATTCAACCGACCTGACCTTGCCCGACAGATCATCCAGAAGATTAAAGGAGAAAGAATCGACTGAACTAAAAGATGCCGAAGGTGAAAAACAGGGATACAGCAAATCATTATAGTAGAGTGAGTCGGGCCAGGGCACAGTAACAGTATCCAGTGATTCGAGGTAATTGTTGATGTTGTAATCAAATGCCCCGACAGGCAATGAGTAGCTTGAGTGTATCTCGAGTGAATCGGATATATTCAGGATATCCCGATCGATACAGGATACCATTAGGATTAACTGAATGGCGATAACAGGAATCGCCCGGACCTTTTTCATGATGGATACGATAAACAGATAATGAAACTGAACACCAAAATACAAAAATAGTCCATAAAATTATGTTAATAACGTAAGATATCTCCGGTTTATGATTCCATGGGTGACTCTTCCTCATCATCGGTATCCGCATCATTTACCTCAGGCAGATACTTTGATGTTTCACCCTGGGGCAGGGATTCCACATCCCGCAGCCGGCGCTGAATAGCCTTTGTCCTTTTCCCCACCAGTTCATCGAGCTGATCTGTTGCGGTATGCAGGTTTTTCTGGGCTTTCTCAAGCATACCGCCAAACTTGCCGAATTCAGTTTTAATGGCACCCAGGACTTTCCATACTTCACTGCTGCGTTTTTGTATGGCCAGGGTTTTAAATCCCATCTGCAGGCTGTTCAGTATGGCTGCCAGGGTTGTCGGACCTGTAACCATGATCCGAAAGTCGCGCTGCAATTGCTCCATCAGGTCTGTCCGCCTGATCACCTCGGCAAATAATCCCTCAAAAGGAAGGAACATGATGCCGAATTCGGTGGTATTGGGAGGATCGATATATTTATCCTGAATATCCCGTGCCATTTTTCTGATTACTGCATCCAGACTTTTTGTGGCATATTCAATGGCCTCGGTATCTCCCGACTCATAGGCATCTGTCAGCAGGTGATATGCATCTTGCGGAAATTTGGCATCAATGGGCAGATAAACGGTCCCGTTTTCATCATCCCGTCCTGGTAACCTGATGGCAAATTCAACCATTTCAGCTGAACCTTTTTTTGTTTTCACATTGGCTTCATATTGCTGAGGGGCCAGTACCTGCTCTAGTAACATTTCCAGGCGGACCTCTCCCAAACCGCCACGCATTTTAACATTGCTCAGGACTTTTTTCAGTCCGCCTACATCTTGTGCCAGGTTGTGCATCTCACCCAAACCTTTCTGTACACTTTCAAGTTGCCGGCTCACCAATTCAAACGACTGGCCAAGGCGTTCGTTCAGCGTTTTCTGCAGTTTCTCATCCACCATTTCACGCATCTGCTCGAGCTTTTTCGCAGTATCCTGAATAAGTTCAAGTTGCTTTAACTCCAGTGTCCCAAATTTTTCTTTCTGAAGGTTGTTAAATGATTCAACATTCCGGTCGAATGCAGTTTGAAATTCTTTCAGGCTCCTGGCAAGTTCCTCGCGATTAGAGTCATTAATAACTTTCAGCTGTTCAAGCTGAACTTTGGAAATGGCATTCAGGGCTTCCAGGAATGAGGTTTGAAAAGTGGTAAGCGTATTGTTAAGTTCCTGCCGGTTTGTCTTTACTTCATCCCGCACGGCTGATTCAACATATGCGTAATGCTTATCCAGCTGATCAAGCCGGTTTACCATATCATCAGGCATTTTTGCTGGCCGGGACCGGAATTGCAACAGCAGAATCAAAATGGTCAAAGCCACAGCTGCCCCTAACAAGTATATCTCCATTTATCAGGTCGCTATAATAAATCTATACGAAATATCTGCAATTATGCTAATTTTATGATTGTATCTGAACTTTTAAAGATAACAAATATTAAACTAACCTTCTATTAAAAGCCTTACAAATGAAAGCCAATCGATCACGCAGAAAATTCCTTCAACAGCTGGGCGGTTCATCATTACTCCTGGCAGCCGGCACCCTGAAAAACCTTGCAGCAGATGAAAGAACAGCAGAGCGCATTATACCTTTCCCACGCAAGATCAGTGCAAATGATAAGATCCGTATTGCCTGTGTGGGACTGGGCATCATGGGACATGCCGATTCCGATACGGCGCTGAAGGTACCCGGTGTGGAACTGGCCGCTGTTTGTGATCTCTATTCAGGCCGGCTTGAACGGGCAAAAGAAAAATATGGCAAGAACATCCATACAACCCGTGATTATCGCGAACTTCTTCTCCGGAAGGACATTGATGCAATCATCATAGCAACAAGTGATAACTGGCATGCCCGGATAGCCATTGACACCCTGAATAGCGGCAAGGCGGTGTATTGTGAAAAACCCGTGGTGCAAAAGATCAGTGAAGGCTTGCCTGTAATTCAGGCGCAAAAGAAAACGCAAATGCCTATGCAGGTAGGCAGTCAGCGTGTGAGCAGCCTTGTTTACAGAAAGGCCAGGGAATTGTATAAATCCGGCGCCATTGGTCAGTTGAATTGTATCGAGGCTTCCTTCGACAGACAGAGCGCCCTGGGTGCCTGGGAATATACGATGCCAACTGATGGATCACCCCAGACAGTAGATTGGGACCGTTATATTGAAGGCGCCGAAAAAATCCCGTATGATCCGAAAAAATTTTTCTGGTGGAGAAATTACCGTGACTTCGGGACTGGTGTGGCCGGCGATCTTTTCGTTCACCTGCTGTCAGGTATTCACCTGGTTACCGATTCCCTGGGTCCCAGGACAATTTTTGCCTCAGGACAACTGTGTTTCTGGAAAGATGGACGCGATGTGCCCGATTTGATGACGGCTATCATGGAATATCCCGAATCTAAAGAACATCCCGCATTTCAGGTTATGCTCAGGGTTAATTTCATCAGTGGGAACGGGGACAAGGGGGTTACCCGATTCATTGGAAGTGAGGGTGTAATTGATATGCTCGATAATGGATTCAACTTAACGCACAGCATCATGCCAAAAGCTCCGGGTATCGGCGGATGGGATTCTTTTCATACTTATCCCATGGCCATGCAGCAGGAACTTATGCGGCATTATAACCAGAAATATACAAAGGAAGAACAGGGAAGCCCGGTAGTTCCTCCAATAAATTACATTGCTCCCGAAGAGTATGATGAGCACCTGGAACATTTCATCAATTTCTTCGATGGTGTTCGCAATAATAAATCCCTGGTGGAAGGACCTGAATTTGCTTTCAGGGCAGCAGCTCCCACACTGGCCTGTAACGACAGCTACTTCCAGAAGAAGCTCATCTCCTGGGATCCGGTAAATATGAGGGTGGTATAGCTATACCCCCCACCCTGTCAGGGTGGCACCCTGACAGGGTGTTAGGGTTCAAATGAGAACTTGAGACCCTCATTTTTCTTAGGGGCGGTTTTGAAAATCAGGGCCTCCGAAACATAAATCTTTGTTCCTGCAGATTCAGGACGTTTTTCGCCCTTCACCACCACTTTAACTGTGTGGCTGCCAGGTTGCAAACCAAATGCATGCCAGAGATTGATATCGTAATGTTCCTGGTTACTCCAGTAGAAATAGGAATCGATTGTGCGGTGCAGCTTTCCATCAAGAAAAACATCGGCCTTACCCCCATCCTTCACCCAGTTACCTGTCAACATGATACCTGTACCCTCGAAGGTCATCTCCATGACATCCCCGGCCTTACCGGCAAATTTCGATTGAGGAAAGGCTGGCAATAGTGCATCCCTTAAGATCTTGAAAGTCTCCCAGTTCCCTTTCATTTTCCATACCTGAGCGTCAAACACAGAGATCCGATGATCAAAAACAAGGTTTGGGAAAGATACCTCGAGGGGCGGTGCAGCAGGATCCTGTAAATTGATATGTATTTCTTTATCGCTGACTTTCCCTCCCTCCATGCTGATAAAATCAACAGCATACGTGAATGTGCTTTCCACAGCTTTATTGAAAGTATAATTGGTATTGATGAATACAGAATCCCTAATGGCTGTTATCCCATCTTTCATTTCCACAGGCAGGTTGCTGAATCCTTTGATCACGCCCAGCACAGCCAGGGCATTCGATGGGTTACAGTCGGAATCCTGTCCGCACCGGGTGGAAATTTCGAGTGTTTTTACAGGATCTCCTTCTCCATAGAGCAATCCCATCACAATATAGGCCCCATTCAGCTTTGCATCAATATTAAAGGTACTGCCTGCACCACAGATATCGACCTCACCCCACTTGGCTTCAAGTTCCTTCCAGGCAGCACGCCAGTCGGCCGGATAATGATTATGCAGGATGATCACATCACGGACAATCCTGGCATAGTCACTTTCAGCCGGAATAGACATCAGCGCCTTATTGATGATCCTGTTGATGTCACTTTCAAAGAATGCCTCTGCATACAGCGCGGCCACAAATATACCGCCATAGTAACCATCCCCATAGTTCATGATATGTCCGACTTTGTCACAGATCTTCACCACCTGCCGGGGCATACCGGGGCACATAAAGCCGATGTAATCCGCTTCAATCTGAAAATCTATGTCATCTGCATGAAAGTTATATTCCGGTCTGCCCGATTCCGGCGGGAAGATGCTGTCATAATAGTTTTTCCGGGCCTGTACATTGGCATGCCACAACGGGTAGCCTGCTTTGGCAAAAAGTTCCTGATATTTCTTAGCCGGCGCATCCATGCCATATTTATCCATCGCCATCAGGAAGGTGAGCTGTACGTATAGGTCGTCCTGCCAAATGCTTCCCATGATATCGGCTGGGGTCCATTTTATGCTGTCATCATAGGTTTTTCCCTGGGCCCTGAATTCAGTGGGTGCACCATAGGTAACTCCGATCATTTTCCCGGCCCAGCCACCGGCAATTTTGTTTTTTAAAACTTCCGTAGATAGTGTCCGGTATCCCTCCGGAGTTTTGTTGCAGGACCATATGCTTATTATGAAGCAGGTCAGTGTAATAATTTGGATTTTTTTCATAATGGCTATTTAATTATGGATTGATGTAATGGCATATGCATCATACGGTCCTCGATAAACCTGGTTATCTGATCAACAGGCATTTTCTGCACTACATAAGAATGTTTACCGGCTGGATCGTTCACCCAGCCATTACTGCCGTCAGGATTAACCACGATGGTTCCCGTAACCCGGTCAAAAAAACCCTCTGTCCCGTATACAGCAATCAGCACGGCTGTTTCGTCCCAGCTCATGCGACCGTTCTTATCCTCTTCACCAAAGGAAATCGAGATCCGGAATACATCCTTCACCGGATTACCGGAATCCGGCATATTCATGACCCGCAAACCGGTAAGGATTTTCTCGCCTATTTCATAGCCTGTAAAAATAACCGGCGTCGGCCAGTTGTCAAAAACATTTTTTGAAGATGTTGAGTCTATGAAAATATTGAATTCCCTGCCTTCCGGGAATCTCCCGGCCATGGAAACAAGTTTATTCACTTTTTTAGATACCAGATCTTTACCGGATAAGGGTGAGATACTGTCAGGGTTTGAATTCAGCAAACCGGCCAGGTTGGTCAGGAATCCTACTGTTACAATGGTCACACTGGTATCTGGTTGAGCCTGGAGTACTTTCCGATAGACAGTCACCGCATCAGGTAATTCACTTGTTGATCCAATTGTATGCGGGTACTTTATAACCAATGAATCGGGCCAATGCTGCAAAGCCCCCATATTTGCCCCCTCCCCTTTGGGTGAGCCCATAGGCAGATCCGGCCTGCCAAACCAGGTATTCAGCACATTGATCGAAGGCCCCACCAGCTCATGCTTGTTTGAGGAAAGTGTGGCCAGTATCTCCGCCTTCCCACTGTCGGCCATGGCATGAAGAACTGCAAGTGCGCCAATATCATCATAATCAGGGCCGCAATCGGTATCGAAAATTATATTTACGGTTTCCTTTTTTGGAACATCCTGGTTGCATCCCTGCAGGGCCATCATGACCAGGATTCCCACAAACATGAGAATAGTCTTATTCATTGTTATGATAATTATTTGTATATGTTCTTACTACCCGCCTATTGATACCTGAATACGATCATCTAAATTTAAGAAAATTTCAGATTCATACAAGGCTGCTTTGTCAGGTCACTGAATTTGTTGAGAATTACCAACCAGCAAAACTTTTGCCCCTTTTATCCGCCGGTTTTTGATATCGAAAATGGCCTGGTTCGCTGATTCAAAGGGATATATCTCAACTTCAGGTTTGAAGGGTATTTCGGAAGCCAACCTGATAAATTCCAGCACATCGTGGCGTGTGACATTGGCGACGCTCTTTATCTCTTTCTCCATCCAAAGATGGACCGTATAATTGATCTTCATCAGATAGTCCTTGTCGGCCTCTTCCTTACGAATGGCATTGATCACCAGTCTTCCGCCCTGTTTCAGGTTAGCCAGGGCTTCAACCATGGTTGTCCATACAGGAGTTGTATCAATAATACAATCCAATCTAACAGGCGATTTTTCAATCGTATCTCCCGCCCAAGTGCATCCCAGTTGAATTGCGAATTCCCTTTCTTCCCTTTTGCGAGCAAACACATAGATCCCGGTAAGGGGGTACTGATATTGCACCAGTTTTAGCACCAGATGTGCTGAAGCGCCAAAGCCGGTCAATCCCAGGTTATTTCCGTTTTTCATATTGCACAGGGAGAGAGAGCGGTAGCCGATTGCACCGGCACAAAGGAGGGGGGCAGCCTCCGCATCAGAAAATAATTCCGGGATTTTGTAAACGTAGTCCTCATGGACAACCATATATTCTGCATATCCGCCATGCACGTCTCTTCCTGTGGCAGCGAATTGCGGACAAAGGTTTTCCTGTCCGTTCAAACAGAATTCACATACCCCGCATGCTGAATAAATCCATGCTACACCAACCCTGTCACCTGCATTTATATCCTGCCGGCTGCCCTGATGGTTAACGATGCTACCGATCACCTGGTGTCCGGGAATTACCGGATATGAAGGCGGAGGAGTCCGTCCTTCGATCTCATCAATTTCGGTGTGGCAGATGCCACAAGCTCTTACTTTCAGCAATACCTGTCCGGTCTGTAGCTTAGGAACCGGCATTTCAACAAGCCTTAAGGGGGCTTCATCAACGGACAGGTCGCTGATCCGGTCAATAATCCAACATTTCATGAAGAAAAATTAGAAAAAATTAGCTTGCAGTACGCTGATTTGTTAGAACTTTTTTAATTACTCACTTTTGCACCGTAACTTCGCAGGAAAAACGTAAACATATGACTAATGAAAATAAGCACATTTGTCCCTGGTGGATGGGATATCTGCTGCTAATCCCCTGGCGGAGATGTTATCACAATCCGATAACCTTGCTAAAACCACATGTGCAGCCGGGAATGAAAGTACTCGATTTCGGATGTGCCATGGGCTTTTTTAGTCTGCCCCTGGCCAAGCTTGCCGGAGACCGGGGCAGGGTTTATTGTGTCGATATCCAGGAAAAAATGATTGGGCGGCTGATTAAACGGGCTCATAAAGCCGGAATGGCAAACCGTATTGAACCCCGGCTTGTAAAAGACTTGCAGGAACTTCTTGACCTTGCAAATACAATCGACTTTGCCCTCCTTTTTGCCGTGGTTCATGAAGTACCCGATAAAAAAGCCCTGTTTGACATGATGGGGCGTGTTGTTAAACCCGGTGGATATGTATTCTTTGCTGAGCCTCGCGGACATGTAACAGAAAAGGAATTTGAGATTTCCCTGAACCATGCGGGCCAGGCAGGTTTTGCCAGATCGGAGAAACCAATGGTGAAAGGATCACATGCCATTCTGCTGAAAAAGGAATAAGCTTCCAGGATTATTGCCCCCAAAGATCCAGGAAGGCATCTATTTATTTTCTTTTCATAAATATAAACATAAGGACCAGAATAATGGAAATTAGTGCTGTCATGACCATGATCCAGCGATTGGGTACCCGTGATGATGCCCTCATCTCGTAGTCCTTCATAAAGAAACTATCCGAATCAAATGTCCAGGTAATTCCTGAAGCACCGGCATCTTCTGCGTTGGTGGCATATACAGTCCCGGGAAGTGACAGATATTGCCGGTAACTATCGGTTGTGACCACTTTTTCTATTTCCCTGAATTTCAGGTCAAAAACCCCGAATACATCCGGATGGGCACTGCACAAAGCCTGCAGCCGCGTTGAGGATATCAGTGAATCGGCAATGACAGCAAGAAACCCGACTGAAATTGAATCCATTGACATGATATCGAATTTCCAGGTCATGATTTCCCGGAATGCGGCTGCCTTCCTGTTTATCATCCTTGCAGCTGTATCCCCGCCAAAATGACTGTTCAAAATATCCAGATATTCCTGAACCATCGAAGCACCCATCCATTGTTCCAGTCTTTTCTGGCAATAATCACTTATCTTTTTCATTTCCAGGCTGTCGGAATTTGAATAAGTAAATGATGCAGCATTCTTTTTCCACACTAATTCTTTGTCCTTTGGGGAATACAGAACCCGGTCATCATCCATAATTATGGACTGTTCCTTTTCCGTCAGAAAGCTGTCGACCGGTAAGTTCTTGAAAGGAAATGACATAGGATATGTTTCCTTGTAGTCAAAATACGTATAAAACCAGCGAAAGCGCCTGACCAGGCTCACCCTGGGCTTAATGGTCTGCCATGAAGTATCACTTGCAATCCAATCGTTCAGTTCACGCACATTGCTGAAAGATCTTGATGCCTTATACATATATTGACTCTTTTCCGACAATGTATCATCCCTCTCTTTGAAAGTATATTCATGGCTTACGTTCCATTCCGGTCCCGATGGGACCAAAAGCGAGCCACCAAACACACTTACTGAATCACCCCTGACTTCATACATTCTGTATATGGAGCCATCACGGTTTACAGATGTGGTTACCGTGTAATCGAGACAGGAGCCCGATAGCAGCATTGCAGTCAAAACCGCAATGTTTCTGTACGTCATTGTTTTCATAATCAATTATTTAATCTGTTTGTTGCATTTGACTTGATCAGACCAGCCTGCCTAAGCAGTTTCTCAAGAGTGCCGGCATCTGCACTACCGGATTCGCACATCTGACGTATAAACTGAGTAAGTTCTTCCTCAGTGACATGCTTATATAATCGGGATTCACGAACAGAAAAGGAAGCTATGGCTCCTGTTCGGATTTTTCTTTGCAGCCTCTCCACACAATCCGATTCCCCGGGAATTGCTCCTTTCAGTTCAGATGATTGCTGAAAGTGGACCTGAAGAGTCTTACGGTTAAGGTAGAAACTATACTCCTGATATAGGAAGACTGATGTAAGGAAAAACAGGATGGCAGCTGCGATCCGTTTTATGACAGGAAGAATGGAAGGATTAGCTGTCTTTTCAATGGATTTTCTGACCGCCTCTGTTAATTGCTCATCGGTATAAATCAGGGAATTCACAAATGTCAGTTGCCCAGCAGTATCGGTCATGACCTTTACCGATTCTGACAACTGCCTGCAATGTTCGCAGCCTGTCAGGTGCTGCGAAACCAGGATCTTTTCCTGCTCTGTCAGCTCACCTTCACGTACGAGGTAGATGAGTGGTTCAATTACGCTGCATTTCATAAATATCCTCCCTTCCAAAGTTTTTCACGCATGTACTTCCTGGCGTGGTAAAGGTTTGTTTTCACTTTGACAGCATCAAAACCTGTGATACGGCATACCTCGCTCACAGGCAGATCCTGCAGGTCGCGCAGAATGAAAACCAAACGCTGCACATCACCCAGTTCACCTGCAATGGATTTTATGGCCCCGGCAATAACTTCCATATCTGCATCTCCTGACGGATCAAAGAACTCAGACTGAAAGTCCAGAGTGTTTACATCCTTTCCGGAATGGAAAATCTTTCTTCTCCTCCTGATGGCTTTCAGCCTGTCGAGACACAGGTTGAAGGAAATGACATATAACCAGGTGGTAAAACGGCTTCGGTTATCAAAATCACCGATATTCTTCCATACCCTGATAAAAGTATCCTGCACCACCTCGCGGATATCCTCATCGGAGAGCAAAAAACGAGATGCAATCCGGGTAATGTAAATCCTGTAACGTTCAATCATTACGCCAATGGCCCCTGTATCCCCCTGCTTCACCAGGGCTACCAGCTTATCATCACCGGTATCCCGGGATCCTTTTTGGGTGATCATCAATGCCAATGTTTTTTTATATATGATACGACGCAAAACCTGCAAGGTAAAAAATGTTTATATTAATAGACTTTTCTGTTCCTTTTCAATAATCTGGAACACCTGCCGCACACAAAAAAATACATAATATAATTAGACATTGATATAAATTATCAAATGTTTGCTAAATTTCATACATTAATGCCAGAAATCTGTTTCACAGATTGACTTAAGCCAAAATAAATCCATCATGAAAAATAACCAACGTCGTGATTTCCTTAAAAAAAGCATATTGGGTGTTTCCGGGATTGCCTTGATTCCGGGAAGTCTTCATTCTGCTGTGATTAGTAAATCAAAAGTCAAAGTCACACCTGAACTTCCCTGCCGGATACTCGGGAAAACGGGCATTAAAACCCCGCTGATCAGCATGGGCACGAGTGGCGCCACAAATCCCAATTTTGTAAAAGCCGCATATGATGCCGGAATTAAGGTTTTCTTTTCTGCTACTTATTATGGTGAGGGAAATAACGAGAAACTGGTGGGCGAAGGACTGAGAGGCCTGCCCCGGGATTCGTTTACAATTGGCACAGCGGTTCCTCCTGACGGACTGGACAAACGAACAGGCATCTTTACAAAAAAATTTGATACTCCCGGGTACATTAAAAACGCGGAAGCCAGCCTGAAGAGATTTGGGCTTGATTATGTGGATTTATTCCTGTTTCCCTATGCCGGCAAAAGGGAAATGGTACTTGACGATGGTGTACTAAAAGCCATGGAGCAATTGAAAAAACAAGGTAAGGCCCGTTTCGTGGGAATTGCTTCACATAATGACACGGAAGAAGCACTGAAAGCCGCTGCCGACTCAGGCATTTACGATGTAGCTATGCCAGCCTATAATTTCAAAACATTAAACAAGGAATCCATGCACGAAGCCCTCGCTTACGCTTCCAGGGCAGGTATGGGTATTGTGGCCATGAAAACCACAGCCGGCGGAGCCAGCGAAAAATCCGGGCAGCCCTTTAACACCAATACCGCCCTGAAATGGGTCCTGCAAAATGAAAATATTTCTTCCATTGTATCAGCCATGTCAAACATGGACGAATTGCAGAAAAACCTGGCCATGATTCATGATTTGAAAATGTCTGATCAGGAACTGAAGGACCTTGATCTCGCTGGTCTAATTACAGAACCGAACCTCTATTGCCACCAGTGTAGTGAATGCGTGCCGCAATGCCCATATGATCTGGATATTCCGACCCTCATGCGGAGTTATATGTATGCCTATGGCTACAGGAATCTGCTTCACGCCCGGTATACGCTCGATACCGTTGATTTGCCTTTCAAACCATGCGATATTTGCGACAAGTGCAGTGTTTACTGCATTGCTGGTTTTGATGTCAAAAGTAAAATTAAGGACATAGCCAGGTTGAAAGATGTTCCCGCGGAATTCCTGACAGCTTAATCACCCTGTCAGGGTGGCACCCTGACAGGGTGTTTGAAAACATAAATATGACAAAATACACCACAAATAAAGAAAACCCAGGGGTATCCAATTCAATGATACTCCTGACCTGGATGATTCTCTTTTCATTTTTTTCCAGACAGTTGCCCGCTCAGGATATGCCCTTCAGCCGGGGTGTTAACCTTACCGGCTGGTTCCAGGTATCAAATGCGGAGCAGATACAGTTCTCAAAGTACACAAAACTTGATTTTGAACAGATTAAAGGCCTGGGCTGCGATGCGATCCGCTTGCCCATCAAC
The DNA here is from genome assembly GCA_963705125.1 of uncultured Bacteroidales bacterium. Lineage (GTDB taxonomy): Bacteria > Bacteroidota > Bacteroidia > Bacteroidales > UBA10428 > UBA5072. The sequence goes on from CAVPIY010000005.1 coordinate 154,762, forward strand.
CTGCATTATATGACAGGCGGGGCCCCGGACTATGCCATTGATCCCCTGTTTTACAGCTTTCTGGACGAAGTGGTGAAATGGGCCGGAGAGCTTAACATACACCTGATCCTGGATAATCATACTTTTGATGTAACAGCCAATACCGATCCGAAGGTGGGTGACGTGCTGGAAAAAGTCTGGACTCAGATGGCCATGCATTACAAAGACAGTTCTGATTACATTTATTATGAGATCCTGAATGAGCCACACGGTATCAGCGATTACGTCTGGAATACAATACAGCAGCAGGTCATTGACGCCATCCGTACAGTGGATACAAAACATTATATTGTAGTTGGGCCTGCCGACTGGAACAGTTACAATAACCTTAACGAAATGCCTGTCTTCAGCGACCAAAAGCTCATCTATACTTTCCATTTTTATGATCCTTTTGTTTTCACTCATCAGGGGGCAAGCTGGACAAGTCCTTCCATGGCACCCCTGACGGGAGTCCCCTTTCCATATCAGGCTGACAGCATGCCGGCATTTCCATCATCCCTGAAGAACACCTGGATTGAAGATGCTTTTAACGATTATCCCAATACCGGTTCTGTTGAATACGTGAAATCGCTCATTGACATCGCCGTTACGTTTAAAAATTCCCGCAACGTACCCGTGTTCTGCGGTGAATTTGGGGTATATATCCCCAATTGCAGCAATTACCATCGCACCATCTGGTATGATGCGGTGAGGAACTACCTCGAAGAACAAGGTATCCCATGGACAATCTGGGATTATCATGGCGGATTCGGTTTATTTAAAGCCGGAAGCAACGGTCTGTTCAATCATGACCTGAATACTTCATTGTTGCGAGCTCTGGGGTTGAATGTACCAGAACAATCTGTCTATGTTCAGAGACCGGACAGCACCGGATTCATGATCTATACCGATTATATCGGGAACCACATTTTTGAATCAAACTATGGGAACGGTAAAGTAAGTTATTATACAGAGGATGAGCCAAACAATGGTAAATACTGTATATTCTGGACCGGAGCTGATCAATACAATGTCATTGGCTTTGATTTCTTGCCGGATAAAGACCTGTCAGAACTCCTGAAGGAAGGTTATGCCCTTGATCTGATGATCCGGGGAAATCCGGAAACTACATTCGATGTTCGCTTCCTGGATAGCAAAACCACGGACCCGGATGATCATCCCTGGCGAATGAGGGTAACCGTGGATTCCGGAATGACCGGGTTTGACAGCCGGTGGCACCACCTGTATATCCCTTTAAGCCAGTTCACTGAACACGGGGCATGGGATAACAACTGGTACAGTCCTGAAGGAAAATTCGACTGGAAAGCCATTGACCGGTTTGAGATTGTATCAGAACATCAGAACCTGATCTACAAAACACTCTGGTTCGATAATATCCATATAACCAATGCCGATACCGCGCAGGTTTATGTTAATTCCATCTTTTCCGGCCTCTTACCGGAAAGCGCTGCTAACTCAGAACTCAGGATATATCCCAATCCGGCCCAGGATTTTTTATATGTACGCAATTATCCGGGTGAACCACTTACGATCAAACTGCTTGATAACCTGGGTCATGTATTGATCCTGGCTGACTGTCACGCTCAGGTGAAACTGGATGTTTCATTTCTGCCGGCAGGGGTTTATTATCTCCAGGCCTGGCAGGGAAAAGAATTCACAGGCATACATAAAGTATTGAAGTTGAGTTCCCGATGATCCTGCATCATGCGGAAGATCGCAATTCATCGAATGGATTCATAGGAATATCGGTTTCAAATGCCTTTCCAGAATATTAAATTTTACCTTATCTGCGATAATCTTATGATGTTTGTCAAGCGCTGACAGGAAGCTTTCTCCCATCTCGGCCGCAATCTTATATCCCACATGGATCAACTGCCGGAAATGCGGATTGTAATTCCTGCAATGCTGATCATGTGTCAGCGCCTCGCTGAATTGCCTGCTGTTCCAGGAATCCACCTCATCCGCCCCGGGGAGTTTCTTCGGATCAATGCTCAATACTGTAGCATAGGGACCTGTTAATTCGTCATACCGTTGAAGTGATTTCCGGTAAATCTCCCTGGCTATTGCGAGCCCGTCATGGCCCGCCTCAGCAAGTCCAATGACTTCTTCAAGCCAGGAAGTTCCGGCTGTTTTAACATGAATTCCTGCATCGAATTTCCGAATGGCGGTTTTGATCAAGGGATAAATGGAAAACTTATCGCTGCCGCTGTGGACGCTTAATTTCAGACTTTCCTGTAAACCCAGTTCAGTAACGGCAAACTTTATCACGGCCACATCCTGCTCAAATTCGGAAGCAAATTCCCTGATATTACCAATGTAATCTATCCCCTTTGCAAATAATCCCGAAAATTTCGGGGCAATGGTCTGCACTGCGATCTTTTTTTCTTTCAGCAATGCCAGAATAAAAAATAACTCAAGCGGACCCTGTACCAGTTCAGCTTCATCAACCGATACTTCTGCAATGAAATTCCCTTCACCCTTTGCACGGCAGATGTGATCATAAATCCTACTCACTTCATCCACGGCCACCAGATAGTTCCCGGCCAGGGAGGATAGAAATTCCCGGGTTACTGTGAGCTTTTTTTCAATTCCGGGAATGATCAGGCTGCCCAGGTACTTCCTGTACCGGTTGATAAAATCATCCACCTCCGACTGTTTCGGTTTGATGCCAATAAAACTGGCGACATCTATGGTAAAAAAGTTGCTGCTTTCTATAAACCGGTCTACGGTAGACAGGTTTATGTGGTCCGCATCGATATAATAGCTGCCGGTATACCCATTTGCAGCTACTGCAGCGACTGCTTCCTTTATTACATCAGTCGGAGAGGAATGGATTATACTATGCTCCCGGTTCGACTTGTTCCACACCGGTACAACCGGAACGCCCAGTTTGTTGATTTCCTGAATGGCCTGAAGCTGGGCCAACCCTTCTTTCCCAAAGCGGTCGCCTGTTCCAAAGGAGAATTTCTCTATTTTCATGATATTATTGTATTTCCAAGATTTTAACATTGCAGAAGGCAACTTCATTTCCATGATCCTGCAGCAGGATATGACCTTCTTTATTCTCTCCGAATACAGGCCATTCACTGTACTTGCTATATGCAACCAGGGCTCTCCATTCCTGCGTTCCCCGCTCGAACTCTACTATCTTGCAACCGTTCAGGTAGTGTTCAACCTTTGACCCGTTTACCACGATACGGGCCCGGTTCCATTGGCCGGTCCCATTGACATATTTAACAACCGGCAGATCCGGATTGAAGTACTTTCCGTTTGCAGGAATCAGGTCATAGAGCGATCCCAGGGTACGGTTGCCCTTAACGCCTTCGTCAGCATCCGGATGGTTTGCATCGTCCAGTATCTGATATTCGCACCCGATGGCAGAGCCTTCTCCCTTATTCAATCCGGTATTTACAAAATATTTGATTCCACTGTTGGCTCCTTCTGTGAACCTGAAATCTATTTCAAGGATGAAATTCCCATACAGCCTTTTGGTCACAATGTCACCTCCGTTTGCAGATTCAGCTCCGGCTGCAGGCTGCACCATGAGATCCCCATTTTTTATTATCCAACCCTTTTCCGGAAAATGATCCGATTTTGCCCCACGCCATCCATCCGCGGTTTTTCCATCCCACAGCAGTTTCCATCCCTGTTTCTTTTCAGTCTCGGTGAGCAGGTTCTTCAGATAACTGACCTGAGGTGCCACCACCTTTCCCATCGTATTCAGGTCCTCAGCCATGGCTGTCCGGATGCGTATATTACGCCACTGCACTTTTTTCCCCTCCATCTCCTTATCATAAATGGCATGCACCTGAAGGGCCATGAAGCCAGTTTCGGCGCTCTCCTCCACCAGGTTGGCGCAAGGAATATCATTGATCCATGTAATGATATGATTTTCATAAGCCAGAACCCTGAACCGGTTCCACTGTCCGTTCTTATAGGCCGACTTGGCTGCCGGATTATATTCAAGCGGATACCGCCATCCTTTTCGGGCCTCATCATAAATCCCGCCTGACCAGGCACGTTTTGAATCATCACATTCAACCTGTAGTCCATGCACCCTGCCATCCTCATAAGCCGGGACACTGTGACTGCGTATCTGCACCCCGGAATTCAACCCGGTATCCATTTTCATTTCATATTCCAGGATAAAGTTGCTATATTCTTTTCCGGTCGTGAGAAAGGTATTGGTCGTGTTCATAACGGAGATACCTGTAATACAATCGCCCTCCACCAGGTAGGTTGCATTACCGTTCAGTTTATTCCAGTTCTTAATATTCTTTCCGTTGAACAAAGTCTCCCATTCTTTCTGCTGGGCCTGTACAGCGGTTCCGACAAAGGCGACAATTAGAATAATATGCTTTATTTTCATTGGTTATTTATTAAGTAAGTAAAGACTCTGTACTAAGAATCATTTAAAAGCCAAAATACCGCTTCGCGTTATTGTAGCATATATCTTCGACCAGCCTGCCAAGCATGTCTTTATCATCGGGTATCTCCCCCATCTCCACATCATTACCGATCAGGTTGCACAGAATCCGGCGAAAATATTCGTGGCGGGGGAATGATAAAAAACTCCTGGAGTCAGTGAGCATGCCCACAAAATGGCTCAACAGTCCGAGATTCGAAAGTGCATTCAGCTGTTTTTCCATGCCATCCTTCTGATCCAGGAACCACCATCCCGATCCGAACTGTATTTTACCCGGTACTGAACCATCCTGGAAGTTACCCGGCATAGTGGCCATCACTTCGTTATCGGCAGGATTGAGGTTATAAAGTATGGTCCTTGCCAGTTTCCGCTCCTGATCCAGCCTGCCGAGAAAACGTGACATGGGCTCTGCAACAGCATAGTCACCGATGGAATCGAAGCCAATATCCGGTCCTCTTTCGGCATATAGCCGGAGATTATTGTTCCGCATGGCCCCGATATGGAATTGCTGCGTCCATCCCTTATCGTGATCCAGTATAGCGAGATCATGCAATATGCCCGATCTGAATGTTAAAATCTGCTCATGAGACAATTGATTCCCCGTTCTGACCCTGTCGAAAATGGCATTCATTTCGCCGGAGGAAAAATCTTCTGCGTAGAAATTCTCCAATCCATGGTCCGACAGCCTGCATCCGTTATCATGAAAAAAATCATGGCGCCGGAGAATGGCCTCAAACAACCGGGTGTAATTTCCTATGGCTGTGTCTGAAACTTCCTCCAGTGAGTTCACATAATTGTTGAAAGACAAGGCATTATGAACGGTCAATAATTTATCGGGCCGCCAGGTCGGAAATACCTGCACCTGCACACCACTCTCCCTGATTTTCCGGTGATATACGAGTGTATCCACCGGATCATCGGTAGTACAAACCACCTCAACGTTCATTTTCTTCAGCAAGCCCTGCGGTCTGTAATCATCCTGCCACAGAAGCGCAGAAGCCTTTTCATATATAGCCCCGGCAGTTCCCGGATGAAGCAGATCCGAAATACCGAAGTATCTTTGCAATTCCAGATGAGTCCAGTGATATAACGGATTCCTGAGTGTATACGGGACTGTCTCAGCCCATTTTCGGAACTTATCCGGATCGGGGGCGTCACCGGTACAGAAACGCTCATCCACCCCGTGTGTCCGCATAGCCCTCCACTTGTAATGATCACCGTGAAGCCAGGCACGTGTGAGGTTTTCAAAACTGTCGTTCAGGGCTATCAGGGCCGGAGACAGATGACAATGGTAATCGATAATGGGCATCCTGGAAGCATGCTCATGATACAAGTATTCGGCTGTCTTGTTATGCAGCAGAAAATTCCCATCCAGAAATTTCTTCATTTTTATGTGTTATTCATCTAATCATTTTGCTCTTCAATCTTCAATCTTCAATCTTAAATCTGTCATCTGCTGACTCTTCCGGAGGCATCTCCTTCCATCAGTTTCACTACTTCTGCAACTGTAACCCGATTGTAATCACCGTATATGGTATGTTTCAGGCAGGAGGCAGCCACGGCGAAATCAAGTGCTTTCTGATCATCATCCGGGTAATTGAGCAGACCATAAATGAGTCCGGCCATAAAGGAATCGCCCCCGCCTACCCGGTCAACAATGTGAGTAATCTGATAAACCGGTGCAGAATATAACCTGCTTCCATCATACAATACACCGGACCAGGTATTGTGATTGGCACTTATTGAACCTCTCAGGGTAGTGATCACCTTCCTGCAATACGGGAATTGTTTCTTGATCTGTTGCGATACCGACAAGTATGCGCCTGCGTCCACATGGCCGCTTGTTACTTCCACCCCTTCGGGTTTGATCCCCAGTACCATTTCAGCATCTTCTTCATTGCCCAGGATAATATCACATCCCTCAACCAGTCCGGGCATAATCTCCCGGGCTGATCTTCCATACTTCCACAGATTTTTCCTGAAATTCAGGTCAGTCGAAACAGTCATTTTCATTGCATTTGCTGTTTTAATCGCCTCCAGACACACATCAGCCGCACCCTGTGAAATAGCGGGGGTAATGCCTGTCCAGTGAAACCAGTTATACCCTTCAAATACATTCTTCCAGTCGATCATCCCGGGCTGAATTTCAGCTATGGCAGAGTGGCTCCGGTCGTAAACCACTTTACTTGCCCTGTTCACTGAACCCGCTTCCAGGAAATAGATGCCCATCCTCTTTCCCCCATACAAAATGCGGTTCGTATCAACACCTAGTCCGCGCAACTCACGGACACAGGCATGGGCAATATCATTATCCGGAAGACGGGTTATAAAACTTACATCAATACCAAAATTAGCCAGTGAAACTGCGACATTGGCTTCACCGCCGCCGTAGGTGGCACTCAGGATGGTTGATTGTCCGAAACGCTCATAGCCGGGTGTGGCAAGCCTTAGCATAACCTCGCCAAATGTTACAACCTTGTTCATATGATATGGTTTTCTGTTACGCACTTTATTCGTTGGAGGGTTTACCCAGGGTGGCAAGCATACCTCCGTCGACATACAGGATATGTCCGTTCACAAAATCAGAAGCCTTTGAAGCCAGGAATATGGCCGCACCCTGCAGCTCATCAGGTTCTCCCCATCGTCCTGCCGGTGTCCGGCTGATGATGAACTCATTCATGGGATGGCCTTTCTCGCGTATGGGCGCAGTCTGGCTGGTAGCATAATAACCGGGACCAATACCATTGACCTGGATATTGTAAGGAGCCCATTCAGTTGCCATATTCCGGGTCAGCATTTTCAGTCCGCCTTTTGCCGCTGCATAAGCCCCGACCGTATTTCTTCCGAGTTCACTCATCATGGAGCACATGTTGATGATCTTCCCCTTTCTTCGCTCAATCATACCCTTCACAACAGTTTTGGCTACGATGAAGGGGGCAACCAGGTCAATGTCCACTACAAGCCGGAAATCTTCCACCGCCATCTCCACGAGCGGTATACGTTTTATTATTCCGGCATTGTTTACCAGGATGCTGATGGGGCCGACCTCCTTTTCGATCCGGAGTATCATTTCCATTACCTCCTTCTCATCAGTCACGTCAAATAGATAACCTTTGGCATCAATTCCGGCCTCATGGTAGACCTGCAGGGCCTGTTCCAGCTTATCTCTGCTGATGTCGTTTATCACCAGCCGGGCACCTGCACCGGCAAGACCTCTGGCTATGGCCATTCCCAGTCCATGTGTTCCGCCTGTTATCAGGGCAATTTCACCCGTAAGGTCAAATAATCTTAATGACATAGGATTGTTTTTCATTTTAGTTCATCGGGTTGCACAACATCCATATCGCCATAATTGAGGTTCTCACCGGCCATCCCCCATATAAAACTGTATTGTCCTGTACCAACGCCTGAATGAAGAGACCAGTTGGGAGAGATCACCGCTTCTTCATTATGTACCCAGATATGCCTCGTTTCGTTCGGTTGTCCCATAAAATGACAGACTGCCTGCCTGTCAGGGACCTCAAAATAAAAGTAAGCTTCCATCCTGCGTTCATGAACGTGAACCGGCATGGTATTCCACACACTACCGGTCCTGAATGTGGTAAGGCCCATTTGCAGCTGGCATGTTTCAACCAGACTGTTGACGATCAGCTTGTTAATTGTCCTTGCATTGGCTGTGGAGGGATCTCCCGCTTCCAGTATTTCAGCCTCTTTCAGGGTGATTTTCCTGATCGGGAATTCCTTGTGGGCCGGAGCCGAATTGATATACAGCTTAGCCGGTTTTTCCCGGTTAACCGATTCAAACACCACTGACCTGCAACCCTTCCCCACATACAGAGCCTCTTTGTATCCAAGGTCTATCCGCTGTCCATCAACTGTGATGAAGGCCTTCTCACCTATGTTAATGATCCCCAGCTCCCGCCGGTAAAGGAAGTTTTCTGCTTTCAGGGGTGGGATCGGCTTCAGCTCCAATGGCCTGTCCGTTGGGTAAATCCCGCCGATGATAAAGCGGTCATAATCCGAATAAACCAGGTTGATCCTGTCGTGTTCAAAAAGTTTTTCTATGAGGAACTCATCTCTCAGCCGCTGTGTGTCATACGCCCGGGCATCAGTGGGATTTGAAGCGTGGCGTACCTGATATTGTATATATTCCATGATCTTATACTATAATAAAGAATACCTGGACTATTTGAAGGTAATCTGAAGTGGATCAGCAAGCCCGGCAGCTGTTTTATCCAGATAATCCCTGAAGTCATCCGAGGAACGGATACCACCGGGCTCTTTTTCCCAGGCAGCCAAAAAGTAGTATCTCAGACTGGAAAGCCCCGATTTGAAAACCAGCACATGACTCATTTTGTCAGTTGTGATGGATTGAAGATCATTGCGGTTAACAATAATTCCAAGTCCGAGATTATCCTTGTTCAGACTCTGCCATCCCCATGTTCCAAAATATATGTACTGACTGGTGGTATCTTCGTTGTTGGTTACTACAACTACAGAATCATTCAGAATAATGCCCGTGCATAGATTACATGCAGGATCATCGATCATCAGATCATGTCTTGTCAGCCTGCTTCCGGCGAAAATGGCCAGATCAGAAACAACTTTGTATTTCTTATCTCCGACTTTCCACCCATAATAATTTGTCTCAACCTGCGACTGAAGTTCTCCATTCAGGGCGATTCTGCATGTTACGCTGTCAGTGACCGACACCATAATCACCTTGTTGTTTTGCCACATTCCAACTGAGCCAATTCCAAGAGTTTCACCGACTTTAAAAACGTCCATCCCCCAGGGAGCAAGTTCGTGGTATGATTTTGCTCCTACCTGGCCTACATTATGCAGGACCATGGTATCCGTGAGCTTTCCGAAAATATCCGTGGCATTTCGCCAGTCAAGGTAAAAACGGTAACCAATCTTATCCGATTCCCAGCCCGGACCCTCATACCGGATATAATCCGTGTGATCGGTTTGCTCGACTGGCACACGAAGCCATGAAACATTCCCGAAGGTTCCCCCGATGTATTTCTTGTCTTTCCATTCACCACCGGTCTTTATAGAAAGCTCGGCCTGGGTGCGTTTGGGAAAATTTTTGACAAAGGTGCCGGATGGATTGTAGGCCAGCGTATAATCCCTGGTTTCCGAGGGACCCAATACAGTCATAAACACCAGTTCATCTGCCAGTGAATCCCCATTCAGATCATTGATCTGAAATGGGACTTCAGCCTGACGAAAAAGAACTGCACAGGCTTTTGGATTGAAATCCGGCTTCTTTTCCCGAACCGTTTCAAGGGATATTATGACCGGGATCTCATCCGTTCCTGAATTGGAAGAATTGGTCACGGATAAGGCCAAGGAATCAGTATATACCTGTTTTTCAGGTTTGCAGGATATTATGAACGCTACTGCCAAAGCAGCAACTGCCGGGAGAATTAATAAATTTTTATGCATCGTAAATCAGGTTATAAAATTATATAATATTGTAAGTATAATATGAATCATATGGAAGATATACAGAACCGGATTAAAGCCCTTCGCATTGTTCCGGTAGTAATCATAGATGATGCTGCAAATGCCGGATCTCTTGCTGAATCACTCCTCAAAGGAGGTTTACCCTGTGCAGAAGTCACTTTTCGGACAAAAGCAGCATCTGATGCAATCAGAAAGCTTACACAGTACAAGGAAATACTGCTTGGCGCTGGTACGGTGTTATCCGTTGACCAGGTTAAAGCTGCCGTTGATTCAGGTGCTCTATTCATTGTTTCTCCCGGTTTCAATCCCAAGGTGGTTGGCTATTGCGTGGACCAAAAGATTCCGGTTTTTCCGGGTATCTGTACACCAACCGAAATTGAGATGGGGCTTGAATTCGGACTGGACGTTTTCAAGTACTTCCCGGCGGAAGCCTTTGGCGGACTCAAAACACTGAAGGCTGTGAGCGCCCCTTACGGAATGGTTAATTTTATTCCGACGGGTGGTATTCATGAGAGGAATATATGCGATTACCTGAGCTTCAATAAGGTGATTGCCTGCGGCGGAAGCTGGATGGTACCCAGGGAGCTGATCAGCGAAGGCCGCTTCAGGGAAATCACCCAGCTGGTTTCCGAGGCCGTGATGATTGTAAAAAAGGCCGGACAGGTTTCTCATAAATAATACACCGGGTTAAATAGATTATAATATCCTATAAATTTAATCCAGATCTTCAATTCTTTTCATTTTTGGCGCAAGGATATGCATAACCAGCCAAGCTGTAACGTATGCAAGTCCGCAAACTACAAACATGATCCTATATCCGACTTCGACTTTCTCCAGTGCTGTAAAGTGTTTTAAAAGGAGTCCTGCACCCCATGCTATCAGTATGCCCCCAAAAGCACCGGACATACCACCAATCCCCGTAACTGATGCTACCGCTTTTTTGGGGAACATATCCGATACGGTGGTAAAGATATTGGCCGACCATGCCTGATGGGCTGCACAGGCAATTGCAATGGTAAATACAGCATACCAAATGTGAATTTCTCCCAATCTGCTGGCAAGTAAAACCAACAGTGGGAATAAGGCATAGATAAACATGGATAATTTCCGGGCCTTATAGGTAATCATCCCATTATTCATAAATTTCTTTGGAAGCCATCCTCCCAGGATTGAGCCAAATGTGGAAACAGTATAAACAACAGCCACTGCCAGAGGCCAGCTTATGTATCCAGGAATATCTGATTTGTCACCACTGAAGGTCGGATTCATTGTCATAAAATCCTGAATCTTCCGGGCATTTTCACCATTTAAAAAAGCGGGTAACCAAAACAGGTAGAACCACCATATTGGGTCGGTCAGGAATTTACCAAAAAAGAACGCCCAGGTCTGACGATACGTGAGCAGTTTCAGCCAGGATACCTTGTCGGTGTTTGCAATTGCTGCTGAATTCTCTTTTTCATCCTTATCACTATGTATATAATCGTACTCAGCCTGAGACAAAATACCCGCTTTGAGTTTTTCGGCCGGTGATGTATAGGTACGATACCAAAAATACAACCATAACAAACCTACTGCCCCGGTGAGGATAAAAGCCCATTCCCAACCCCAGTGCAAGGCAATCAGGGGAACAGTTAAGGGAGCAACTATTGCACCAATATTGGTACCTGAATTGTATATACCTGTTGCAAAGGCTCTTTCTTTTTTTGGAAACCATTCAGCAATGGTCTTATTTGCTGCCGGAAAGTTGCCGGATTCAGTCAAGCCCAAAGCTGCCCGCCAAAATCCAAATGTAAAGGTAGAATGCGCAAAGGCATGGCCAATGGCAGCAATACTCCATCCCAAAAGGGAAATTGCATATCCTTTTTTCGTTCCGATCCAGTCAATCAGTCTGCCTGCCAGGGTCATACCAATGGCATAGGCTATTTGAAAGCTGATCACTACATAAGAGTAGAATAGTTCCTGATTGGCTTTATCAGCGCCAAAAACCCCATCATCAGCCAGCGTGGATTTTAAAAGTCCCAATACATTGCGATCGAGGTAATTTACTGTTGTTGCAAAAAAAACAAGAGCGCAGATTGTCCAACGGTATTTTCCGATTTGTTGGGAGATTGTTGTCATGTGGATATTTATTTGATGATTTGATGATTTATTGATTTGGATGTTAGTTGGTAAATCTGCTTTTACTTGCCCAGAGGCCCAAAGCCGGATTCGATATAAAGAAGATCTCTTCTCCGTCCTCCATTCTGTTTACTCCTTCCTTTAATTTCTCCGGGTTGTATTTTTCAAGCATCTCTCGGATCGGGGCAAATCTGAAATTTACCGATTCTATTTCATCCCGGGTCACATGGCCAGGGCAATAGGTGATAGAAAACCGGCCTTCCGAGCTCCCATGAATTAGGTGGGCAGCTGCACTCAGGTTATTTTCCAGTTCCGGATTTTCCTTAAGCTTTTGAAGTATTTCATGCGTGCCGTAATATCCATATTTGCGGATAAGCCTGTCAATCTCCCGGTCTTCACCAAATTCCTTCACGCCGGGGGCCAGCACAATGAGTTCACCGCCGTCAGCCAAAGCCATGCGGGTACGATAAATGCTTTTGTTTCCCAGCCAGGTGCTTTTATACTCCGCAGGGTCAAGATACACCACTACTTTATGCAAGGATTCATCAAGCAGGTTAAAATTAACTTTAAGGGATAATTCTGCTGCCCGGGTAAAAACCTGATCATCATCGCCTATGAAGAGACCCCTGATCACAAGGCAGCCGTTTTCATCGCGGCCTATCACCGTATGAATATAAACAACAGGCAAATGCGGCGTAAATTGTTTTGCTGCATGGTTAAGCAACCTTCGCACGGGGTTGTCCGCCTTGCCCATCAGTTTCTCCATCCCATATACGGCACCCAAAAAATGACTCTTGTTAATTCCTTCTGCACCACCTGTACCGATAAAAAGGTTCTTATTGTAATTGGCCATGCCAATAACTTCATGGGGAACTACCTGTCCTACCGAAAGGATGAGGTCATGTCCACCCTGGCAAACCAGTTTATTCAGCTGTGCAGGCCAGTCATATGAAATGGCACCGTTGGTCATGCCGGCCAGAAAGTCGCCTGGTACCCTGCCCAGGGTCAGCACATCCCGGCGCCAGTCGTGAATCCTGAACAAATGCGTGGGGACGCGCGGGAACATGGTATTTAATTGTTCTCTGGTCATTGGTGAATGTGTACCCAGTGCAGGAAGGATGTCTGAAAGTCCTTCCTGGTAATATTCATACACCAGGGTAGTAAGATCTCCTGCCCGGGAATGATAGCGCGTAAAATCAGGAGGCACAACCAGTATCCTGTTTCGTCTTCCCAGCTTGTCAAGTGCTGAATACAAGTCCTCCCTGATCTGATCGATGGAAAGAACCGTATGTTCCGATCCTGTCTGAAAGTAAATCATATTCTTAAAATAATGAATTATACCCCGCCATACGCACTATATCCCCCGTCAACCGGCAGCACCACGCCGGTAATGAATGCCGACAGTTCGGAAAGCAGGAATAGCACAGCTCCCTGGACATCCTCGGGCTGCCCGTATTTACCGACCGGTGTGTTGGCCATGATTTTGTTTCCCCTTGGAGTAGGTTGTCCTGTCTTTTCATCCACAAGCAGAAACCGGTTCTGGTTTGTCAGGAAAAATCCGGGTGCAATGGCGTTTACCCGAACGCCTGTTTTGGCCAGGTGAACGGCCAGCCATTGGGTGAAATTATTCACCGATGCCTTGGCAGCAGAATAAGCCGGTATTTTTGTAAGGGGCCGGAATGAATTCATGGATGAGATGTTGATCACCACACCTTTACTCCGCTCTGCCATCTCCCTTGCAAAAACCAGGGTTGGCAGCAGTGTCCCCGTGAAATTCAGGGCAAAAACCCGGTCGAAACCTTCCATGCCCAATCCGAAGAAAGTATCCTCCCAGGATTCAACCTGACCTGATATCTGTTCAACCTTTGTGGTGGCATCCGGAGCATTACCCCCTGCTCCATTGATCAGGAAATCAATATTTCCGAGTTTCTCATGTATAATGTGCCTGGCTCTTAAAAGAGATTCCTTCTCCAGGACGTCAGCCTCTATTCCGATACAGGGTGTTTTATACTGAGCTGTCAAATGGGTTGCAAGACTGGCAGCGGTTTCCGGATTCCTGTCTACGATAGCCGTTTTAACACCGCAGGAAGCAAGTGCATCACATATTGCCATGCCAATAACTCCCGCGCCTCCGGTAATGACACAAACCTTACCGCTGAGATCAGAAAAATCAGTGTATTTCATCGTTGTTATAAATTACTGGTATTTAGATAAAATTCAACATTCTCCTTCACGATAATATCGATGGGGCTGTAGTTGATCTTCACCATGGTTTTACGGTTCAGCAGATAGTTGAACATAGCCATTGTACTGTTATAACCTTGCTCTTCCGGTTTCTGACAGATCAGAAAATCAATTAATCCTTTTCGCAGGCACCAGAGGTTCTCAGCGGTAAGGTCGTATCCGATCAGAAAGATCTTTTCCCAGCCTATTTTGCTGATATACTGCGCTACTTTATGGATCCGCGAATTCGTCACGAAAATACCACCCACATTTTCACCTGAAGTCAGAACAGCTTGCAAAGTCAGGTCAGGTTCACCTTCCCGTGAAAGATCAATTTCCATGGAAAAAGTTTGCATGCCAGAACGAACATTTTTCTTAAAATAGTTCAGAAATCCCTTTTCCCTGAGTTGAAGATGCCGGGTAAAGGCCTTGTTCCATGACAGCTTTAATACCAGCAACTTCGAACCTGCAGGAAGACTATAATGCATGAGCCTGGCCGCCACTTCACCGCTTTGCCAGGCATCCTGACCAAAGTAGCTCAGGCGTGAACAATGCTCCAGGTCAGTGTCAATCAGAATTACGGGTATTTGAAGAACAGCACACCGGTTCAAAAAATCTGCTGCTACATGTTGAAAATGAGGGGCCAGAACGATCCCGTCGGGATTATCAGCCAAAACTGCATCGAATTGCCTGATGAATGACTTCTCCTTGCCGGCGTCATAATTGTAAACCGATATTTTCGTGTTAAAATCCTTGAGTTCAGCCCTGGCCCGGCTAATTCCTGCCAGGGGTTTCTCCCAGTATGGATTATTTTCTCCGGCATCCGGAATGAGGGTCGCGATGGTGAAATTCTTTTTCAGGGCAAGTGATTTGGCCAGCAGATTGGGCGTATATCCCAGCTTTTTCACAAATGACATGACCCGGTCATAGGTTTCATGGTTCACCTCTCCCCGGTTGTGTAACACCCGGTCGACTGTCCCAATGGATACACCTGACATTTCCGCAATATCTTTGATCCGTATCCGATTTTGTGGTGGCCCGATTGTACTGGTCATGAAACAGGATATGAAATTCCGTGTACGTTAACGACAAATTAACGCATTCTTTTTGTAAAATGAAATGTTTTCCGAAAAAAAATGAAGTATTTTCCGGAATGAATTGCTAAATTTCAGCATCAGATCATTAAAATGGCAGACAGCATAAAAGTATCCACAGCCCAGTTTGAACATATATGCGGTGACAAAGAACATAACCTTTCAGTCATGGACAGGCTGGCAAAGTCAGCAGCATTTCAGGGCTCAAAAATCATTGCCTTTCACGAGTGTTCGGTTACAGGATATACCTTTGCCAGGCATCTATCAAAAGAACAGATGCTTGATCTGGCAGAACTGATCCCTGAGGGCAATAGTATTGTGAAGCTGATTGGGATTGCAGCCAGGCACAACATTATGGTGATGGCCGGGCTGTTTGAAAAGGACCGGGAAGACAAGCTTTACAAAGCCTATGTATGCGTGGACGGGAAGGGCGTGGTAGCCCGGTACCGGAAGCTTCACCCCTTTATCAATCCACATCTTACACCCGGGAATGAGTACTGTGTATTTGATCTGCATGGGTGGAAATGCGGCATTCTCATCTGTTATGACAACAATATCATTGAGAATGTACGGGCCACGGTCCTGCTGGGGGCACAGATCATATTCATGCCGCATATTACCATGTGTACCCCTTCCACCAGACCGGGCGCAGGCTTTGTGGATCCAAAGCTCTGGCACAACCGGGAAAATGATCCGACATCACTCCGGTTGGAATTTAACGGGATGAAAGGACGCGGCTGGCTGATGAAATGGCTGCCAGCCCGGGCATATGATAATGGTGTTTATGTGGTATTTTCAAATCCCATCGGCATGGACGATGACCAGTTAAAGAACGGTTGTTCCATGATCCTTGATCCGTATGGCGATATCCTGGAGGAATGCTCCAGCCTTGGTGATGATGTGGTCACTGCGACCCTGACTCCGGAGAAACTCACCCGGGCGGGCGGATACCGCTATATCATGGCGCGACGTCCCGAGTTGTATAGCCACATACTGGCCAAGCCGCACCAGTCGGAACAAAAGGTGATCTGGCTCCAGAACGGAACCAAGAATTAATCATGTCCCACGCTGTTTTTCAAATGAAGAAATAAAAACCAATCCACTTGGACAAACCCCTGCAACAATTATTCAACAACATGAAGGAAAGGCTGGGTCTTTATGGAAGCCTGAGCCTGGCTGTTTTTTTATTTATCCTTTTCTTTCAGCCCTTTCCCGCTGAATTCTCTGATTTTAACAATGTGCTGATCTTCACAGCTGGCTTCGGAGGCATTGTACTTTTACTGCAGTATACCTGCAACCTGATTTTCCGTGGATTTATAAATCGACAGGAGAATGAAATGCTGACCTATTTCCATGGATTTACCCTGCTTATACTTTGTTCCGTTGCCTTTGCCTTTTATTTGCGTTATGTAGGCCAGGTGAAGATCACCTTCCCCATCATATCGAAGGTAATTCTGATCTGCCTTGTCCCACCTCTATTTCTCCGGATATTCGATTTACGGAATCAATACAAGCAGAGCAATATACAACTCTCGGAAGAGATTGCCTCATTGAAGCGAAAAATGGCCCTGATGGAAGAACGAGACATTCAGAAAACCATTGAATTCGTATCCGGAAATCTGACTGAAAACATAAAGCTTTCCCAATCGGACATTGTTATGATCAAATCGGCTGATAACTATGTTGAAATCATTTATAACGAAAACAATATCCTGAAAAGGAAACTTGTCAGAAATACCCTGAATCATATCGAGCAGCAATTAAAGCCTTTCAATCTGTTTATACGCTGCCACAGAACATACATCGTAAATGTTGGCCACATCGGTTCGGTCACCCGGAAAATCAACACATACTGGTTAACCATCCGGAATCTGGATGAGCAAATACCCGTGTCACGGCAATACCTTTTAAGGGTGAAAGATGCACTGGCTGCGAAACAGGGGTGAATGACACCCAACCTCAGGTTCTGCTTTTTGCCCCCGGATTCAGTTATACACCACATAATCCGGAGCCTTCATCCCTTCTGTTTTTAATTCCCCTGATGAAGCACTTAATTTTGTGTCGTATAACTATTTAACCAGACGATCATGAATATTCTTTTGGTAAATCCACAATATCCTGACACATATTGGGGTTTTAAGCATGCCCTGAAGTTCATTTCAAAAAAAGCAGCCCACATCCCGCTGGGCTTGATCACGGTTGCATCCATGCTGCCCCCCGACTGGGAAAAAAAGCTGGTTGACCTGAATATGTCACCACTCCGGGATCATGATATCCTGTGGGCTGATTATGTATTTATCAGCGCAATGGCTGTGCAGGCGGCATCCGTTGTCAGTATAATTGAACAATGCAAAAAACTACATGCCAGGATTGTCGCCGGTGGTCCTCTTTTTACCGAGGAGGCGGAGAATTATCCACAGGTAGATCACCTGGTGCTTAATGAGGCGGAAATAACATTGCCGATGTTCCTGTCGGATCTTGAAAAAGGCATGCCTGGAAAAATATACCGGTCTACGGAATTTGCCGATATCAGCCATACCCCCTTGCCTGATTATTCCCTGTTAAAACTGAAGCATTATTCCTGTGCATCTCTTCAATACTCAAGAGGATGCCCCTTCGATTGTGAATTTTGTGATATCACGGCACTGTATGGCCGAAGGGTACGCACAAAGACTCCATCCCAGGTTGTCAACGAACTGCAGGCTCTGCTTAGCGCGGGCTGGAGGGGTCCTGTCTTTGTGGTGGATGATAATTTCATCGGGCATCGTAAAAATCTGAAAACCGGTCTGCTTCCGGCCATTATTCCATGGATGGAAAAAAACAAATATCCCTTTCAGTTTACCACAGAAACGTCAATTGACCTGGCCGATGACCCGGGATTGATGCACATGATGGTAAGGGCCGGGTTTGTAAAAGTCTTTGTCGGTATTGAAACACCCGAAGAGAGCAGTCTGCTGGAATGCAATAAACTGCAGAACAACCACCGTGATCTGATCCGCTGCGTCCAGACTATCCAGCAATCAGGCATGGAGGTGGCCGCCGGTTTTATTGTAGGCTTTGACAACGACAAGACAAACATTTTTCAGCGACAGGTGGACTTTATTCAGCAAAGCGGGATAATCACAGCCATGGTTGGGCTGCTTAATGCACCACGGCTGTCTAATCTATATAAACGGCTTCAAAATGAAGGCCGGATACTCTGCAAATTCACGGGAGACAACACTGATTTTTCCATGAATTTCCTGCCTGTGATGGATAAAAAAGTATTGATGGATGGATACCGGAAGATTATTCATGATATCTATTCCTGTAAGTCTTATTATAAAAGGGTATTTCTTTTCCTGAAGCATTACAAGCCTCCCTATACGATGCGAGGAAGAATTAATTTCAACGGGCTCATGACTTTCGCTAAATCCATCGTATATCTTGGGATTATCAAGAAGCACCGGATCTATTACTGGAACCTTATCTTATGGAGTTTGTTCAAAAAACCGGGATCATTCTCACTGGCTGTAACCTACAGTATCTATGGCTATCATTTTCGCAAAGTGTTCAACCTGGATCAATGAAGCCCTCTTGTGAATATGCCGCGCGTTTATAATTTTTCCAGTTTTACATTTACGGCCTTGGGTCCCTTGTGTCCCATTTCAACCTCAAAGGTAACCCTGCTCTGTTCTCGCACGTCATCTACAAAGTCATTCACATGAACAAAAACACTCTGCTGATCCTCCAGGTCCCTGATGAATCCAAATCCCTTCGATTCATTATAAAATGTAACAATGCCTTTCCGGATTGTGTTTCTATTTGCTTCTGAAGCGCGCCTGGGTATACTGATCACTATATCCTCAAGGTTTACCTTTTTTTTGTTGCTTATATCGGGTGGTGTTGATGATATTCGCCCGTTTTCATCCACATAGGCCATCATGTCATCGAGGCTATTGCTGTCTTTCGGACTGGCTTTGCGCTCAATTCTTTTCTGTTCCTTCTCCTTTCTTTTCTTCTCCTTTTTGTTCCTTACTTCCTTTTTGTTGTATGATTCCTGTGATCTGGCCATTGTCAATTCTTTTCTTATTAATAAATATGTAAAATATTAAACCGGATGTTCATAAGAATTCCGCTTCGAGGATTCAAAAAGGTGAGCCGGGAAAGACTAAATGAAAAGAAAGTTTTAGCCAGCTTAAGCGCAGATTCTCAAATCATATTTGCGGATAAAGGTACGATTAATTTCTGTCATTATATTAGGTCTGAAAAAAGTTTCTATTTTTGCAGCGCTAACCAATACAAACATAAAATGGACGACGGCCCTGCGCGATTATCTTTATTAACCAGGATATAGAAAGATAGCCTGTCCATGGACATGCCTTCCTTTCTGTATCATAAAATAGCAAGGAGGTGCATATGACATCTTTTACCACATTTTATCTGAGCCGCATTATAGGCAAGAAGGTCCTTGACCCACAGGGAAAGCCGGTGGGTATCGTCAGGGATCTGCTGGTCCTGTTCAATCATGCCAACCAGACTTTTGACCGCCCGCTTGTCATTGGCATCAAATTGAAAAGGGGAAAATCTACTGTGATTTATTCCTTTCAGCATTTCCGTATAAAAAAATGGAAAGGTAGAATCTATGTGAAGTGCAGCCAACTTGCTGAATTGCCTGCAGAAAACATAAATGAGGGTTTGTTGCTTGGTGATGCCATTCTCGATAAACAGATCGTTGACCTGAACGGACGCAAACTGGTACGGGTAAATGACGTAAGACTGGTTTCCCTTGCCCAAAGTACGCATGCCGTTGCTGTTGATATTGGTATTGAAGGATTATTACGCAGGATCGGTATTTCAAAGCAAATCAAATGGTTATTTTCTCTTTTCAACATTAGCACGCCTTCCAAATTCATACTTTGGGAAGATGTTGAAGCTGTGGATTTTTCAAATCTGAATATCAAACTTTCCAAGAGTTACTCAAAACTGCAGACACTGCACCCCTCTGATCTGGCCGATATCATAGAAGATCTGGGCAAAAAAACCAGTGCTGAGGTTTTTTCCTCACTTGATGAAGAAAGGGCAGCCGATGTGATGGAGGAATTGGAGACCGATGCACAGGTACATCTTATTGAAACCCTGTCTGTTGAAAAAGTGGCTGATGTGCTGGAGAAAATGCCTGCAGACGAGGTAGCTGATATTCTCGATGCCCTGGAAGAGGAGAAAGCCGAACTTCTGCTGAATGAAATGGAATCAGATTCTTCTGAGGAAGTGCGTGAATTGCTGGAATACCCGCAAAATACCGTTGGAAGTATCATGTCAACCGAGTTTTTATCATTTAATCAAAATAATACCGTTGATGAAGTAATTCATGAATTGCGGGTCAAAAAACCGGAAGATGCAGAATTATATAACCTTTTTGTTACGGATGAGCAGGAAGAGCTGGTAGCCACCTTCTCCCTGCGCGACCTGGTGGTATCAGAACCCGATGCCAGAATCGGACAGATCATGAAACCCTCTCCGGTATATCTATATGATGACCAGGAGATTGACGACATTGCAGAGATCATTTCAAAATACAGTCTGCTGGCGATTCCCGTTGTGGATTCGAATAATGCATTACAAGGAATGGTGGTGATCGATGATGTAGTCGAGGATTTGATTAACAAACGCAGAACAAATAAATAACAATCTCTCATGCTCAGGAATAAAAATTTCTATCGCCGTTTGGGATTGTTCCTCGCCATCTTAGGTCCGGGGATCATTACAGGAAGCGTCGACAATGACGCAGGGGGTATCACCACCTACTCTGTGGCCGGTGCAGTATACGGTTATAACCTGATCTGGACACTGATTCCTTCCTTTATTGTGTTGGTGGCTGTCCAGGAGATGAATGCCCGCATGGGGATCGTGACAGGCAAGGGACTTGCAGACCTGATAAGGGAAAATGCCGGTGTTAAGCTTACTTTCTTTATCTTTCTCGGTCTGCTCATTGCCAATATCGGAAATACCACCACGGAGTTTGCAGGTGTAGCCGGCAGCATGGAAGTATTCGGCATCAGTAAATACATTTCTGTACCCGTTGTTGGTGTTCTGGTCTGGATTCTCGTGGTAAAAGGAACGTATCAGATAGCTGAACGCATCTTCCTGATCTTTAGTGTATCCCTGCTTACGTATGTTGTATCTGCGATTATGGGCAAACCACACTGGGGTGAAATAGGTATGGCCATCATTCGCCCCCGTGTACCGGTAAATCCGCAAAGCCTGGCCATGGTGATCGGGCTCGTCGGAACAACCATCGCTCCCTGGATGCAGTTCTATATGCAGTCCTCCGTGATTGAAAAGGGGCTGGAAATGAAAAATTATAAATATTCACTTATTGACATCATTATAGGCTGTATTGCTACTGTAGTTGTCGCATTTTTTATCATGGTTGCCTGTGCATCTACACTGCACAAAAACGGTGTTGAAATAAACCAGGCAAAGGATGCAGCAATGGCCCTCAAACCCATGGCCGGAGCACTGGCATCACAGGTCTTTGCCTTTGGACTTTTTGTGGCTTCCATATTTTCCGCCACTATTTTGCCTCTGGCGACTGCTTTTTTTGTTTGCGAAGCCTTTGGTTTTGAGGCAGGTATTGATAAAAAATGGGATGAAGCCCGGGAATTTTATATTCTATACACCGGTATCCTGATACTTTCTGCGCTGATCATCCTGATACCCAATGCACCGTTGATACCCATAACACTCTGGTCTCAGGTAATAAATGGTCTTTTGCTTCCCGTGGTACTGATATGCATGATATTGCTGGTAAACAACAAGAAGATCATGGGTCAGTATGTAAATAAGCGGGCCAATAATATCATAGGCTGGAGTGCTGTCATCACCCTTATTGGCCTATCCCTGGCTCTTCTGATATTGCCAGTCGTGACCTGATGTTCCCTGTCAACAGGTACCAACTATTTAAAGTCCCAGAAAAACAATGGCACAGCCGCTGAGACAAATGGTTGCCCCTGCAATTGCATGCATATATTTTTCAAAGGTATTCAGGGGCAAAAAACGCATACCCCGCACGGTTAAATAAACAATGGCAAGCATGGTCGCAATTGTGCAAACCGAGAATGCCCCGGTTACCATCAGCACAGCACCCATATGGAATTTGGCTGCCGGGTACATCAACAATGGGATCAACGGCTCACAGGGGCCAAGCACAAATACGGTAAATAAAATCCAGGGTGTAAGATTAACGGCCTTATTAACAGGGTGAGGATGCTCGTGGTTAACGGTTTCGATATGCCGGTGCTCATGCAAATGAACATGTTCTGTATGGTTCACATGCAAATGAAAGTGTTTGTGAGTCTTCCCCTTGTATGCCTTCCATAGTCCCCAGAGAAAATAGCCAAATCCAAAAATGATAAAAGCCCAGGCAGCCAGGTCACCCCTGACTGACTCCACCGTCTCGAGCCTTGCAACACCAATACCCAGGGCAATGCCAATGGCCCCAATGGCAATGGAGCTGCCCACATGGCCCAATCCGCACAGGAAGGTGATCCAGAGGGTTTTTATTGTGGTCCATTGCCGGGCCTTACCCATCACGATGAAGGGTAAATAGTGATCGGGTCCGGTCAACGTATGGATAAAGCCTATCGATGCAGCTGTAGCAAGTAAAATTCCTAAATCCGGAGTCATGGTTTTTATAATTCTTTTATGGTGAATATTTCATTTCTGTCCCATTCAAGCCAGTAGCGCAGGGCATTGCGACGGATTAGTTTCCAGTAGCCGTCATCCAGCAGGCCAAACTTAATGATCCCTTCTTTGATGTCCGCATTTACCCTGCTGAGGTATTCCGGTTTAAGGATCAGGAGGACAGACCGGCCCTGATGTGTAAACAGGGCTGCAGGTCTGGTTATACTGTCCGGTGCAAGATGAATGGTCCCCATGCCCAGCGTGGCCCCGGTACTTACCTGGATCCCGTCGTTCAGACAGCTGTAAGGTGGCTTCACGCCGGCATAAGTGACCACAACGATCTCGTCAGGGCCAACCCCGAATAACTGGCGCGCTTTAATGCCCATTTTGGCACCGACGATGGAAAACACGCCCAGATGACCATGGAATTCATCTGTCAGCACATTGGCTTTCCATTCCTCAAGACCATACCATGATATTGCTGAATCCATGATCTGACGAACGTCGTATGCGAACAATTCCCGGCTGTCCGGAAATTTTGTAAAAACCACGTTGCTTCCCCGCGCATATGACCCGCTGATCATGTCGCCCATGGCTTCCCGAACGGCATCCGCATTGTATTCCTGGTTATAACGCTGCCTGATGTTGCCCGGCCGGGTATTGATGTCAAACAGTTCCGGGTTCAGCAGATACAAAGCCACCAGTTCATCGCAAAGCCTGAAATGTCCCTGGTTCAGTCGGGTCAGTACCGCGGGTTGACTGTGAACCCTTGCCAGATTGGATGCCAGAATTGTACCGGAATTCAGACACCGCAGATACAAAGCCGTGTCAAACAGCATACCCGCTTTTTGCAAATTTGAAATCAGGACCAGCTTTAATCCTGAATTCAGTACAGCATCAGCTGCCTGTTTATCGCAATTGTAATTAAAACCCTGCATGGGCTTTGCCGGTTCATTATACCAAAGTATCCTGTCGATCTTTTTAAATGCACCTGTATCTGCTTGTATGATCCCGGCCAGGTTAGTCAATGGCCCCAGACACACCATGGTAATCCTCACATCTGTCCGATCCGTAATTTCCGCAAACAGTTTTCCCGCATCGGTTATTTGGGTATGGTCTGCCGGCAGCTCACCCCAGTCAATCTGCCGGTTAAAATCGCGCCATACCGGATTCAGTCCTTCGATTACCCTTCCACATCCCACCGGAATTGTATCGCGGTTAAATGCATGCAGCAGAGCCCGTATCTTAACATAACCCTCTTCCGGAGGTAATGATCCATCCGACAGTAATATGCATTTGATCACAATTTCCGGGCGGCATAACAACAGGCTGATCGCCCGCATATCATCAATGGCACAATCTGTATCAATGATAACCGTATGTTTGGTCTCCACCGGTAAGGGTTTCGACAAGCCGTTTATAGCTATAGAAAATAGAATGATCAACAATCCATATTTTCTTAATAGGGCTTTCATTTCAGATCAGAATTTTAAATTTATACCACCAAAAGCAGTAAGACCTGGCATCGGATAATACTGGTTTGTTTCATATTTCTGATTGAGCAGGTTTTCCCCGCTTATGTATAATTCTGCAAACTTAATTATCCTGTAAGTAACTTTGGCATTCAACAAGGTGTAATTCTCAAAGTTAGTTTGACCGGAAGCGTCAGTATCAAGATGGTCGATATGTTGAAAACTTGAGGATATCTGAAATTTATTCATACAATACCGGATACTTCCGAAAATGTTTTGCCTGGGTGTTGCATAAACCGGGTTCTTCATACCGATATAGCTATAAGTAGCATTCAAAACCAGGTTATCAATCGGATTAAATGAAGCTGAAAACTCAACACCCTTATTTGATACTGAACCCGCATTTTGTAACCCCTGCATGGGAACATTCACAATTAGGTTCTCCCCTGTTATAAAAAAACCGGTAAGTTCAAGGCTCAATCTCTGATCAAATAGGGCATGAAGAACACCGGTCTCATAATTCATGATCTGCTCCGGATTCAGGTTTGGATTGTGATTCCAGATAAAGAGCTCCTGTATTGTTGGGCTCCTGAACCCTTTTGATACATTTGCCTTCCAGGTAGTGTGAACAGTCACCTTATAAGCAAAGCCGCCTGCAGGGATCCAGACAAGTCCATAAACCTGGTGATCCTGAACACGCAGGCCCGCATTCACGGTCAGCTTTTCAAAAAATGTCTGCTGAACAAAGCCATAGATTCCGACATCATAAACGGCCGTATCCTCGAACAATATCCCATTGCCTCCCATGGCAAGCTCATTTTCTGCCTTTCCGCCATAACTAATGAAATCTGTGCCAATGGTAATATTGTTTCCCTGAAAAAGCCTGGCAGACTCGTGGATGTTAATACCCAGGTTGCCGTCGACGGAATGAAATCCGTCGGAAATTTCATGCTCTCCGAAATTATTAAAAATCTTGACCATTCCCGAAAAGCGGTCAAAATCATTCTCCACTATCAATGACCAATATCCCCGCAAAATGTCCATTTTATTTCCCTGCATGGCATTCACCGTATCCGGCCCGGGATCTGATGCTTTAAAGCGGGCCAGGCTCAGATCGGTATTCACCCGGATATGTCTGCTAATATCGTATCCGGCCTTGATATATCCATTGTAAATGCTAAAATCGGAATGATCCCTGTGTCCGTCAGTCCTGTCATGGTTAAAGGAAGCAAATACTCTGAACTTGTTCTTTCTGTAACCAAGGCTCGCCATATATTTCTGGGTATTGTATGAACCAAATGAAATGTTGGCATTGCCATGAAACCCGTTTTCTGACTGCTTGCGCGTAATGATGTTGATAACACCACCCATGGCATTGGAACCATAAAGAATAGAGGCAGGACCCCGGATCACTTCTACCCTTTCAGCATCCGATGCAACATAGGAATCTGACAGGGGATGCCCGAAGATCCCCATGAATTGTTGATGTCCGTCAATTAGCATCAGTACACGTGTAGTCGGACTTCCTCCCAACCCCCTCATGGATATTTGCCCGGCAGCCCCCGTGGCAACACCAAATCCTGTAATGCCCCGCTCAGTTACAAACAATCCTGGAATTCGCCCGTTTAAAACCGGAAGCAGGGCAGATTCACTGCTCTCGGCAATCTGTTCCCTTCTTACTACGGACACGGCCATTGGAATATTGTTTTTGTTCACCCGCACGGGTGACCCTGTTACAATTATTTCTTCCAGGTTAATGGTATCAGGGATTTCCGCATCGCTTTGCTGTGAGAAGGTAAAAGGTATGCATTCTACCATTAAAACACAGATTATAAGATACTTATTCATGTCTGACAATTAAATTGCTTTGTAATCTCATTCCTGGAATAACCAAATTTGTCATTCAAGTAGTAGCACATAAATAAAAATAGTGTTACCAATGAATCAAAAGTAATAAACTTCGCGATTTTGACAAATACATATCAGGAAATTATTCTGCAAGAAAAAATATAGCATTAATTTGTAATTTGTCATCACCTGTTAATGAGTCCAGACATACCTAACAAATATCGCACTATGAAGCACATTGCTACCATCACATTCCTTGCCGTCTTTCTTTTTGCCGGTTGTAGCCAGACATCCCGGAAACAACCTGCTGATTACGTAAGCCCGAACCTGGGATCCCACCATGCCCGCTGGTTCTTTTACACGCCGGCCGCCATACCTTTCGGGATGGTCAAGCTGGCACCCCATACAAACGCTTATGGTAGTCCGGGAGGCTGGTTTCCCTGCGGCTACAGTGACAGCCATACCTCCATCGAAGGATTCGGGCATTTTCATGAATTTCAGATAGGCGGACTGGTAGTCATGCCCACTACCGGCTTACTGCAAACCGTACCAGGCTCTCTGGAAAAGCCCGATGAAGGTTATCGATCACGCTTTGACAAGAAGGATGAACACGCTGAAGCGGGATACTACTCAGTAATGCTGAAAGATTACCGTGTCAAAGCAGAATTGACGGCCACAGCCCGGACCGGATTTCACCGCTACACTTTCCCGGCTTCCGATGAATCGTACCTGATATTTGATGTCGGACACCGGCAGGGCGAAAGTGGTGAAGTGACTGAAGCCCTGGTACGGTGGGACAAAAAAAACCACGTCAAGGGCTATGTGATTACCTATCCGGAATATGCCACTTTCTGTGACCCGGGCAACAATGTAAAAATGTATTTCTACGCACAGCTAAGCAAAGTCCCAGAATCATGCGGAGTGTTTATCAATGACAGCATTATTGCAGGTCAAACAGAGTCAAAAGGGACAAATAACGGACTTTACCTGAACTTCAAAACCTCTGACGGTGAAATCATTGAGATGCAGGTAGGTCTCTCCTATACCTCCATTGAAAATGCAAGAAATAACCTGGAGGCTGAATCAGCAGGCATGACTTTTAGCAAGGTGAAAAAGTCGGCGCATGCTCAATGGAACAGCATCCTGGGACGGATTAAGGTTTCCGGTGGCAAGGAGACCGATAAAACGAAGTTTTACACCGGCCTTTACCATGCCTTGCTGGGAAGGGGATTGTCAAGTGATTTAAACGGTCAGTATCCGCTGAACAAGGGAGGCATTGGCCAGTTACCTCTGGATAAAAACGGTAATTCAATAAGAAATCATTACAACACCGATGGGATATGGGGGGGCTGCTGGAATCTTGGACCTTTATGGGCATTGGCCTATCCGGAATACTTCTCCGGTTATATGCAGTCCAATATTGATTTTTACGGCGAAACCGGCTGGCTTCATGACGGCGAGGCTGCCGGAGTTTATACGAACGGTGTGCAGACAAATTTCATGGGCCTGATGATGGCGGCAGCTTATAATTGCGGCATCCGTGATTTTGATGTGGCAAAGGGCTATGAAGCTGCCCTGAAGAATGAACTGACATACGAGGGACGTAACCTGGGCAATGGCAAATATGATCTTGCACATTTTATCAAACAAGGTTATGTACCTTATTATGAATACAAAGTATCCAATGGCTGGGTGTACATTTTTGGCGCTTCGCATACCCTGGAGTATTGTTTTAATTCATATGCCGTTGGCCAGTTTGCTAAAGCACTTGGCAAAACCGAAGATTACGAAAAACTAACCCGGCTTGCCGGAAATTACCGGCTGCTTTATAATCCTGAAACCCGGTTTATCCAGCCCCGTGGATCAGATGGTTCATTTATCAGGGATTTCGACGAAATGGTTGCCTGGAAAGGATTTCAGGAAGGGAATGCATTTCAGTATACCTGGTATGTTCCCCACGATGTCAAAGGACTGATCGGACTGCTGGGCAAGAACCTATTCAATGAGAGACTGGACATGATGTTTACCGAATCGCAAAAATCCGGTTTTGGAGGAGGCAAGGAAGTAGCTAGTTTCTCCGGGGTTGAGAAACTGTACAATCATGGAAACCAACCCTGTCTGCATAATGCATGGCTGTTCAATTATTCAGGAAAACCCTGGCTGACCCAGAAATGGACCCGTGCGATCTGCAATGAGTTTTACGGAACCACGGCAATAGACGGGTATGGTTACGGACAGGATGAAGATGAGGGGCAAATCGGAGCCTGGTTTGTTCTTGCATCCATGGGCCTTTTTGATGTTCAGGGACATGCTACCGAAAGACCAACCTTTCAGCTGGGAAGTCCACTTTTCGATAAGATTGAAATCAAGCTGAACCGTCAGTATTATACGGGCCGGATAATAGTGATTGAAACCCTCCATAACAGCAACGAAAACCGCTATATTAAATCTGCAACCCTCAATGGTAAGAAGCTGGACAATTGCTGGTTTTACCGTGATGAAATCATGAAAGGAGGCAAGTTGACCCTGCAAATGGGACCGGAACCGAATACGGAATGGGGGATTGGCCAGCCACCTCCGTCGATGAGCGATGAGTGAAAGATGAAAAGGGAATAACTGAATTCGGTATTCAGTATTCATTATTCGGTATTCGGTGTTCGGTATTTTTTTGGTCAGCCTTTAATCTCAACACGCATGTTTTCACCTGCATGTATGGTTTTTAATTCTTTCCATGAAACTGATCCAAAGCCTTCCAGGGATACTTTCAACAGATCCAGTTTACCATTCAATACATTAAGCTTGATTTGCTTAGATCCCTCTTTTTGCGATATTTCAGCAGTTCCATAAGCATACCCGTTCGACCAGAAGAAATTGCCGTGGGTATTGCCAAAGGTGATCTCCCGTGCAACTCCCGAATAATGAAATCCGGAAAGGGCAAGCAAGGCTGACCAGCTTGCCATCGCCCTGCCATAATGGTGGCCGCATTCAGCTTCATCAAAAGGACTTCTTTTTCTGCCATCATACCGGTTCCGTATATTGGTAATACATTTCAATCCGTCCTCCGTTTGTCCTTCATACAGCATGCCAATGGCAGCAACATATTCGAAACCTGTCATGACTTCGGTAAAATACGGGAACGGATCGACCGGCCGTGATTTCGGGTATGAGGCCATGAGCAGGGCCGCTTCATCACCCAGGGCATAACTCCTGAAGCAATTGAAATGGTCTGAAAGATCAGGCTGATAATTGTATTTCATAATACTTTGCAGGGTGGTGGCAATGTTCTCTTTTTTTAGCAGGTATCCCAGCCCACACACATGGGCAAGGTACTGACCGACAAGCTGATCCACAAGGCAACCTTCACCAAGCTGATAATCAGGATTTCCGTAATCGATTGATCCCATTCCTACCAACTGCTCCTGAGGAATATCTTCTTTTTGGGGTACAACTATTTTGTGAACATAATACTCCCCGTTGAAAAGATTCTCATCTGTCCAACGGCTACCGCTTTCAAACAGTTTCCTGCATTTTGAAGCCATTTCTTTGTCTTTCATGTATTTGGCCATTTCCTCCATAGCCCGTAAGGCTCCCAGATACCAGATGGTCATCTGGGGATTGGGGCCATAATATTCAACATCCATGGTATTGTGCTGAACCCCTTCCATTACGCCATCCTGGTTACCATCCCAGCCGCCCCTGATCCAGGCATAACCAAGAGCACCTTTTGCTTTGGGGTAGAGCTCCTTTAAGAAGGTATCATCTCCCGATAACTGCCATTCCCGGTACAACTTCTGGATGCACCCCATCTGTCCATCGGCTGCGACTTTTGCAAAGCCCGGTATCTCGTCAAGGGGCAGTTTTACCCGAAAACTCATCAGTCCGGTCTCTGTGGTTGCCGCACCAAATTCGACTTTGCGCATGGTACGGGCAAGATCTCCAAAGAGCATGGCCGTTGCGGTTTCATAATTCCAAACATGTGTACAGGTTCCGAAGCAACATCCTTCCTTGTCACCGCATCCCTCCCAGGCATAAAGATTCCCGTCAGAAAGCCGGAAACAGGTCTGGGTCCTCAGGGTACTTATATTAAACAGGGCTGCCTCTCTGGCAGCTTCTGGTATCTCACTGTTGCAGAATGCCCTTATAAATTCAGCTGTTTTACTCTCCAATTTTGCCAGTTCCGGGACAGTTCTTGTTGCAACATCCCATGCTCCGGTATATTTTGTGGAATAGTAGTTTTTCAGAGGCTTAGAGGACCAGGCCGTCCTGTTTGGAAAATACCAGGTAATCAGAAATCTGATCGTCTTTTTGGAATTGGCCGGTAGTAAATCACTCACAGCAAGAGAGGCCATCGGTTTGTTTGAGACATCATCTATTCTGTTTTCGAGTTGCCCGTCTGCTGAAAGATCATCCCAGAAGTCAAGCATAGATGACCCCCATCGTTCAGGCATCCAGGCTGTACGATAAGTCACCTTGCCCCTTGAAGTGCTTACCAGGGACATTTCTCCCCATTGATCAGCAGTCCTGTCGACTTTTTCCGAAGTGAACAGTATTCCATTGATCCCGTCCTGTGACCGAAAAGTATTTTTATTGCCGGCTGCTCTTCCCCCGCTGCCATCCTCTCCGATAAAGTTTTGCAGGGTTCCGCAGATACTGAAGGAAATTTCTTTTCCAGAGGTGTTTGTCAGCTCAAAATCAATAACTGCCATCGGGATACTGCTGTTATCAATATCTCCCGGGATTAACGGATTGAATGCCTTAATTCTGACATCGACCGGTATTTGCGGTGTCCGAAGGTTTACCTGCCCGAAAGGATATGCTGCGTCAAATGTAACATCCGCAAATCTTGGCAGGCCATGATTGGTTGCGATAGCTCCGGAACTACCTTCAAATAAATAGAAAGGAACCGGACCCTCCAGCAACCGAAGATCTTTTTTACCATCCATCTCCGTAAAGAGCGTAAAAAACGCGGAATTTTCCCTTCCCGCTCCCGGATTATACCCCTTTGCCGGCCGGTTCATGATTTCCCAATCCCGCAAATTGCCCCTGCCGCCGAGTGAGACGGTACCGGTTCCAATTCCTCCTATCGGAAGAGCAATCTTATAGGTATGTTCCTGGTCATAACTTTTCAGGACAGGCCATTCCTCACCACTGGCATCTTGGATCCAAAAGGATGTCAGGATTAACATGAAGGGAAACGGTATTTTCTTCATATATATCAAATTATGAGTGTATCGATTTTCAGGTTCTCTTTATCAGTTCTTTATGTCACCCATTATACTATTCAAATATAAGAATCTACTCGCATTTCATATTGAATTATTCCTCGCATGTTGTATATTTATCATTTAACCTCATCCAAACGATGAAATATTTGCTGCTTATTTTGGGACTTATACTGCCTATGGCTTGCGCCATCAGGCTGCCATCTGCCGGTAAGATCAGGATCGATGATGAAGTCCGGGCCGTTCAAATTAAAGAACTGAAATTCGGAATGTTTATCTGCTGGTCATTTAGCACTTTCTACGGGCAGGAATGGACGCCAACCCTGGATAAAGATGCCTCTTTTTTTAAGGCAAAAGCAGTGGATACAGACCAATGGTGCCAGGTTGCCAGGGATGCCGGTATGAATTACATTTTGTTTCTGACCAAGCACCATGACGGTTTTTGTTTATGGGATACAAAAACAACTGATAAAAAGGTCACAAACAGTCCTCTGGGTGTGGATGTATTGAAGGAACTGCGAAAATCATGTGACAAATACGGGATAAAGCTGGCGCTTTATTTCTCTGAAGGTGACTGGAACTGGCCGGGTGCGGTGGACGGCAAAGGATATGATGCCGGGATGGGTATCAATCCTGAAATGAAAAAAGCACAATTGAAGGAGCTTTGCACACAATACGGACCCATCGAGTTTTTCTGGATGGATCATGCCGTTGGAGATGGGGGTCTGGATCATGAAAAAACGGACCAATGGATTCATGAATTCCAGCCAAACTGCTTTGTAGGGTTCAATCATGGCACACCTGCCGGAAGGCTGGCCTTGCGGGAGATGGGAACGCCGGGACCTATCGGCGATATTTCCAGTACAGTATATAACAAAGATGCTGAAGGGAGTTATGACAAGTATCTGGTGGCAGAATTTACTTATCCCATCCTTCCTCCCCATACCGGGGGGGCGATGTGGTTTTACTCAATGCCTGAACATGACAGCCTGGCTATTCCGGCTGAAAAGATATTCCGGGATTATCAGGGGGCGGTAAAATATGGCAACATATTTTCCTTGGATGTTGGTCCTGATTATCATGGCCGCATCAGGGAAATTGATGTGAAAACCCTGAATCAGGTCGGAAGATATATTCGCGGTGAAGAGAAGCCCCGGGTGCTTTCTTTGGTGACTGCCACTTCTGTAACTCCTCAACAACCCAATCTGACAATAGAAAATGTGGTTGTGGTTTTCAAAACCCATTTTGACATCGGATATACCGATTTGGCAGGTTCCGTGGTGAAGAAGTACCAGACTTCGATGATCGAAGGTGCGCTGCAGGAAATAGACCGAAGCAATTCCATGCCCGGAAACGAACACTTTACCTGGACCCTTCCGGCCTGGCCCATGCAGCAAATACTCTCAGGCAGTGCACCGGATACAAAAAACCGGGTTGTCCTGGCACTCCGGAACAATTACCTGGCTGTTCACGCCCTGCCTTTTACGATTGAAACCGAGGCATCCGACCTGGAAAATCTCGCCCGGATATTCCAGTCATCCTCGGATATTTCCCGGGAATATGGAATACCCTTGCCGCGGGATGCAAAAATGACCGATGTACCCGAACATACCTGGATACTTCCCACCATTCTGGCCAATGCCGGTGTCCGGTTTCTTCACCTGGGCTGCAATGCAGCATCCCAGTCCCCCGAGGTGCCTGATCTGTTCTGGTGGGAGGGTCCCGATGGCTCCCGGGTACTGACATTTTATAACCCGAAATATTATGGCACCGACATCGTGCCGCCATCAAACTGGCCATACAAATCCTGGATTGCCATTATGCATACTAACGATAATACCGGAGCACCTGCTCCTGAAGTGGTTGAACAAACCCTCGCTGATATCAAACGGCTAAATCCCAATGCCAGGATAAGCCTGGGACGCATGTCCGATTTCTACGACCTGATCATCAAGGAAAATGCTGAGATCCCCGTTGTCAGGAAAGATATGCCCGACACCTGGATACATGGGTATATGTCTATGCCCAGGGAGGTTAAGATTTCGCGCCGGATCAGAAAAGACATGTTTACCCTGGATATGCTCAATTCCGGGCTGAACTTGTGGAAATCAGAGGATAATGATATTTCCCTGTTGCTGAAGAAAGCCGTGGAGAATAGCCTGCTGTTTGATGAGCATACTTTCGGTCTGGCCATGAGCCATGGTCATTCGGGATACTGGTGTTACGGTGATGATTTCAGGACTTTGAAAACCGAAGAGGTATTTGATCCCATTGAGTTTTCCTGGGAAGAGAAAGGCCTGCGGATCCTGGATGCTGAGCGTTCCATCCGCCCTGAACTAAATGACAGAGTGAAGGAACTTTCCAGTTCTGTTGATATAAAAGGTGACCATATCACCGTGTATAATCCGTTGCCCTGGGAACGGGATGGCTTGGTGAAGCTTCAGATACATTCGAATAATCTGAAAACAGCGTGGCTTAAGGATGAGACAAGCGGAGAAATAATCCACATCTCCAACCAGGGGAATGTGGTCCGGTTCATTGCCGGAGATGTTCCGCCTATGGGGTATAAGTCCTATATCCCGTTTGGAACAGACGTTACTGCAAAGACATCCCTGCAAATATCCCGGGAGCATAATACAATCGAGAACAACTACTTCAAGATTACCCTTGATTCTGAAAGGGGAGGAATTAGATCCATCATTGATAAAAGAAGCGGGCTTGAAATGGTGAAACCTGGCGGTGAGTATGTTTTTGGAGGTTATGTATATGAAAGATTCAGCAAAGAAAATACTGACGGGTATGCCAGTGATTATATCAAGGGTGGATGGGACTGGGCATGGGCTGAACTCGGAAGGCCCAATCTTTCCGTTGATGCTTACAGGAAGGTACAGCCAGCACCTGTTAGCATAAGTTATGAAGCAGATAACATCCGAATATCGACCATCATGCAATTCAGCCGCAATGAACAGAATTTGCATGATTATACCATGATCTATACCCTGTATGAGAATTTGCCCTATGTCGAAATCCAGTGGGGGATTACAGGAAAATCACCGGATCCATGGCCCGAAGCCGGTTGGATCTCATTCCCCTTAAATGTGAAGGATGCCACTTTTAGGTTGGGAAGATTGGGTAGTATTGTTGATCCGGCAAAGGATTATATCAAGGGGTCCAACCTGGATTACTGTTTTCTGAACTCGGGCATGGCCATATTGGGGAAAGACAAAAGAGGATATGGTATTTCTTCCCCGGATGCACCGGGCATCAGTCTTGACAGGCCGGGATTGTGGAAATACTCCACTGATTTCATACCACGGGATCCGAATGTGTTCTTTAACCTGTATAACAACCAGTGGAGCACCAATTTCACTGAATGGATCGAAGGATCCTGGTCTGCCAAATTCTATATATGGGCCATTGATGATTATACCCCGGAAGAAGACCTGATCACGCCTGCTGAAGAATTACGCGTTCCCCTGTTGGCCGGATTTGCCAGCAATGGTAATGGTTCAATACCAGCCTCTGCCAAAGGAATTGAGGTTTCCATGAAGGGTGTGCTTGTGACCGCATTTGGGAAGAATCCTGACGGGGAGGGACTAATCCTCAGGCTCTGGGAACAGGCCGGCAATAGCGGAACATGCATTGTCTCTTTGCCTAACAGCCTGAATGGCAGGAAGGTGATCCAGGTAAATCTGCGCGGAGAAGAAACCGGAATGACTTTTAAAGTTGCCGACAGCAAAATATCCCTTGAGGTCAGCAAGTACAAACCCTATTCATTCATAATTTTGTAGATAATACGTAAAACCTGTGAATATGAAAAAAACCATTTACTGCTTTCTGATCTTGTGCATTCTGTCAATATGTGGGTGCACAAACAAAAAAACGGCATGGGATGAGCCGATCAGGGCTTTTAATATTGATTTTAACTGGGGGGAAGGCGGGCCAAACGGATTCGCCGCACCTGGTTTATGGGCTGATGCTGATCCGGCTGAGCATATTCAATGGTATAAAGACCTGGGTTGCAATGTAATCCAAACCTTTGCTGTCTCCTGCAATGGTTATGCCTGGTATAAGAAGGGGATTATTCCGGAACAGCCTGGTCTGAAATATGATTTTCTGACTGAAATGGTTAAGCTGGGTCACAAAAACAACATGAAGGTTTTCGGATATTTCTGTGTGGGAGCCAATACAAAATGGGGCATGGACCACCCCGATCTGAGCTATGGAATACCCTCATCTCCCCATATTCCTTTTACAAATCAGTATCTTGATTATTTGTGCTCATCCATTGAAGATGCCGTGAAAAAAACAAAACTGGACGGATTCATGGCTGACTGGATCTGGAATCCCGGTTCTGCTATGGAACCCTATCCACCATTGAAATGGATTGCTTGTGAACAGGCTATGTTCGGTGAACTGATGAATCAGCCCTTTCCGGGCGTTGAAAAAATAACGCCTGAAATTGAGCAGGATTTCCGGCGCAAAGCCATTGATAGATGCTGGAAACGAATCCGGGAAGCTGCAAAGAGGGCAAATCCCGACTGCCTGATCTGGGTTACCTGCAGTCAGATTACCAGCAAGGATGTGATCGGATCCGCCATGTTCAGAGAGGCTGATCTGCTCATGAATGAAGGCGGGGACCTGGCAAGTGTTGAAGCAATCCGCAGTATGGCCGGTGAACATACACGTTTGATGACCTGCCTGGCCAGCTGGAACAAGCAGGATGCAGCAGATATCGTACCCGGGGCAATCAAGGCGAATATCGGACTTTATGGATTCACAAAACCAACGGTTGGCAATTTGTTACCTCCGGTAGATTACTTTCTTTCACAGCCGGTTGACAGTTATACGGGTGATGATCGCAATATTGCAGCGCTCGCCAGAGCTTATCAGGGATTACCTCCTGATTATGTGAAACAATAGTGGAATGGTTTTATTCATTACATTTATCCGGTAGTTCATGAATACCCTTCTGATATAATAACGCATGAATAAAATTCTGTTAAAATGTACATTTGCTTCTGCTCTGGGGGGGCTGTTGTTTGGATATGACACCGTCATTATCAACGGGGCTATGCTCGATCTGGTTAATCATTTTGAGCTTAGCTCCGCCATTCAGGGCTGGACAGTAAGTTCAGCCCTGGTGGGATGCTTACTGGGCTCCGTCCTGATTGGGAAACCCGGTGATATTTATGGCGCCAAACGGTTGCTTCAGATCCTGGCGGTCATGTTCTTTGCCTCTTCGGTGGGATGCGGATTAGCTCCAAGCATAAGTGTTTTCATTATGTTCAGGTTTATTGGCGGACTGGCAATCGGAGGTGCTTCCGTGCTTTGTCCGGTTTACATTTCCGAGATCTCTCCCCCGAAACACAGGGGGCAGCTTGCTTCGACATTCCAACTAGCTATCGTGATCGGCATATTATTGTCCTTAATAACCAACTATCTGTTGTTGAATATTGGTGATCGTAACTGGCGCTGGATGCTTTTTAGCGGGGCCTTGCCTGCTGTCGCATTTTTCCTGATGTTGCTGGTGATCAGAAAAAGTCCGCGCTGGCTGGTAAAGAAGGGTAGAATTGAAGAAGCCAGGAAAAATATCGAGGAATTATCATCACATGAGATCGATACAGAACAAACCATTCTCGAAATACAGGAGTCAATCCATATCGAAAATGCAGGGAAAAGAATTCAAGTGTTTAAAAGACCTTACCGGAAAATCATCTTCATCGGGATATTTGCAGGTATTTTCAGCCAGCTAACCGGTATCGGGGTTGTGTTTTACTATTCCGCCCAGATATTCAGCATCGCCGGTTTTTCAAACGATACTTCTATGGCCCAGAGTGTTATATTGGGTGTTACAAATTTGATATTCACCCTCCTCGCGATGAGTATCATCGATAAGGTTGGCAGAAAAAATTTGTTACTGACTGGTCAGCTGGGTATGGTAGTTGTACTTGGCCTGTTTGGTTATGGTCTTCTCACCGGGAACATCAGTGGATACTGGCTGGTGGCTTTGCTGGTAATGTATATTGCACTTTTTGCATCTTCGCAGGGTGTGGTGATATGGGTATTGTTGTCTGAAATGTTTCCGAATATTATCAGGGCCAGAGGCGCATCTTTGGGCTCGTTTGCAAATTGGTGTGTAAGTGCCACACTCAATTTTTCCTTCCCCATCGCCATTGGATTCTTCGGAACAACACAGGCTGCCCGGCAGCAAGGCATGAGTTATACTTTCATTTTCCTGGCTGCCTTAACTTTCATCGGATTTTTGTATATCAATAAAAACATCATCGAAACCAAGGGTAAGACGCTGGAACAGATTGAAAAGGAAGTGCTGTATTATGGAAAATGAACAATGAACAATGAACAATCATTGATGATTAATCATTAATCATTGAGTCCACTCCGAAAAGTCTACAAGGTATTGCGTCATTGCGAGCGTAGCGAAGCAATCTGTTCATCTGCAGTAGATTGCTTCAGTCGCTTTGCTTCTTCGCAATGACGTTTGGGCTTTTCGGAGTGGACTCATCATTGAAAATTAAACAAATGACCCCACGGGAAAGGATAATTAGCTTACTGAAGGGAAGGCAACCTGATCAGGTCCCCTGGTTCGGCGATCTGGATTATTGGGCAAACTCATTGATAAAGAGGGGATTGAAACCGGAAGGCTTTATCCATTCAGATGATTATATCCGCTGGCATCATGAACAGGGCGTGGGTTTTTACCTGCAGGGTTACTTTCCGTACAGGCAAATTTTCAGCAATTGCAGCGTACACAATCGGTACGAAGGATACAGACACTATAAGGAAATAACCACCCCGCTCGGTTCAGTCAGGGAATGCTGGGAATATATTCCAGCCTCTTTCTCTGAAGCCCCGGTTGAACATTTTATGAAAACGGATGCGGATATTCCTGTACTGAAATATATTTATGAAAACACCCGGTTTGAACCCGATTACAAACTTGCTTATCAGCGCAAACAACAGGTTGGTGATCAGGGAATCGTATTATGCTATCTGCCTAAAAGCCCCTTTATGCATCTGCTGGCGCTCGAGGGTGGGGTTGTATCAGTTACCATGGCGGCACTGACAACTCCTGATGAATTTCAGGAACTGCTTGGTGTCATGAAAAAGGCCTTTGATCAAGCCGCCATGATAGCAGTGGATAGTCCGGCTGAAGTATTGATGATCCCTGAAAACCTTTCATCGGAAATGGTGGGCCCGGATCTCTTCAATACCTACATGTATGGATACCAGAAAGAATGGACAGATAAGATCAAGGAAGCAGGCAAATACTCCTTTATTCATATGGACGGAACGCTGGGGGGATTGCTTCAGCCGGAAGCATCGGTTGGATTTTCCGTACTGGAGGCTTTGACCCCTTTTCCGGTTGGCGATTTGAAATTTGAGGATATTGCCTGTATGACCGGGGATTCCAAAAGTATCCTGTGGGGTGGACTGCCGGGATCTTATTTTACCAATTGTGTAAGTGAATCAGAATTCGAAAGACATGTCAGGCATATGCTTTCCATCATGGTGAGTTCACCACGTTTTGTTCTAGGGGTGGCTGACCAGGTGCCGCCTGACGGACTCGAAAGCAGGGTCAGACGTGTTTCAGAACTGGTTGATATTTACGGAAAGTACAATAAACTATAAATCACTATGAATGGTTATGAAAGGATAAACGCTGCATTATCAGGTAAAAAACCAGATAAGATTCCCATTGTTTTACATAACTTCATGATGGCAGCTCATGAAAATGGTGTTACCATGGAACAATTCCGCAACAATCCCCGTGTTATTGCCGATACCTTCATTAAATCGGTTGAAACATATCAGCTTGATGCTGTTCTTGTTGACATTGATACGGTTACACTTGCCGGCGCTGCCGGGGTGCCGGTAGATTTTCCCGAATATGAGGCGGCCAGGAGTCACCAGGGTTGTCTTGAAAACCTGGAGGATCTTCACACGCTTAAACCAGTGAAACTGGAAAACTACAAGTATATACAGGTTTGGCTTGAGGCAGTGAGGTTGCTGAAAGATTATTTCAAAAACGAAATACACGTCCGTGGGAATTGTGATCAGGCCCCCTTTTCCCTGGCCAGTATGATCAGGGGTTCTCAAAACTGGATGATGGATCTGATGCAGGCAGATGAAAGCCTGATTTCAGGCCTCCTGGAATACTGCACCAGTATTACCATCGGATTCATCAGACTGATGGCCCAAACCGGGGCTGATATGGTATCAAACGGGGATAGTGTAAGCGGGCCCGATATGATCTCACCGGAGATGTATGTCAAATACGCACTCCCGTATGAGAAAAGGGTGGTTGAGGTTGCCCATTCACTCGGGAAGCCTTATATACTGCATATCTGCGGGAATACGGATGTCATACTCGATCATATGCTGTTAACCGGCGCTGACGGTCTGGAACTCGACTACAAAACCAATGTGGTCAAAGCACGGGACCTGTTTCAGAATAAAGTGACCTTTATCGGGAACATTGATCCAAGTGGAATACTGGCATTGGGATCCACAGAAGATGTCAGATTGAAAACCAGGGAATTGCTCGGTATCTTTTCGGGTGTGAACCGGTTCATATTAAACTCGGGATGTGCTTTGCCATCTACCACGCCGTCCGAAAACATCCGGATGATGATCGATACGGCAAGGCACTGGCAGTAATGAACATGACTATTATATAACCTAACTGGAAAACAGGGATTTAAGCTGATGAATCATTCCCGGAGACCCGGCTATAACCGGGTAAGTTTTCTTGATCCCATCTTCATTCAGCGCAAATTCTATCTCTTTTCCATCAAATCCGACCATAATGCCGCCCGCTTCTTTTAAAAACAGATAGGATGCGGCTATATCCCAGATCTTGGTGAAGAAGTTTATACATCCGCCCAATTTGCCTTCAACCACATACTGAAAATCAACCAGTGAATTTGTGGTTCTGACATTTCTGGCATTTTGCAACAGGAACCTATAATAATTCATTCCCTTTGCAAGAAGCTGTTCATCATTGGTATAGTCCATCGAAAAAGCTATCAGTGCCGATGACAGTTTTTGCTCGGACATATGTATCCTTTTCCCGTTAATCCAGGTTCCCTCGCCAGTTGCGGCATAACACAGCGAGTTTTCAAGAGGCAATAGTGAACCCGCCATGACAGGCTGGTTTTTCCTGAGCAAAGCTATTAGAATACCAAACCACGAAATCCCTGCAGCAAAATTAGAAGTGCCGTCAAGCGGATCAACGATCCAGGTATAATCAGATCCGTTATTCACAAAACCGCTTTCCTCACCAACCAGGTTATGCTCCGGGAATGATTTCCGGATCGTATCAAAGATAACCTTTTCACAGGCAAAGTCTACTTCGGTTACAACACTGCTGTCTGATTCCTTTATGGAAACGCTGAGTGAAGTCCTGAACTTTTCCCGCTGAATTTGTCCGGCTTGGTTTAAAACCTGAATCAGTGTGTCTTTCATCTGGATGAAGAATTTGCATTGTTTAAATATATGAACCCGGGCATGATGATTTACTTTGTGACTAAAGTAGTAAATTCGTGTAGACTTTGTAAAATTACATCATCATGAAACGCAGGAATTTTCTCCATAATATGGCTGCCCTTCCGGTTTTTACAGTTGTAAATAACCGGTTTAATCCGGTTCAAGGACAGGGATCAGAAAAAAATGGCAGCAATAACCGGCTCAAATTAAGTCTGAATGCATATTCATTCAATAAGCCCCTGCTGGAAGGAAGTATGGACCTGGATGGTTTGCTTGAATTCTGTGCCGGACAGGGATTCTTTGCGGTTGATATTACCGGTTATTATTTTAAGGGATATCCGGAAATTCCTCCTGATGAGTACCTATATCAGATAAAAAGAAAAGCACTTTCACTGGGTATTGAAATAAGCGGAACAGGTGTACGGAATGATTTCACTTATACCGATAAAGCCAAAAGGGAAGAAAGCCTGACACTGGTCAGTAACTGGATAGATGTTGCCGCTAAGCTGGGTGCGCCTGTAATTCGTATTTTTGCCGGGAATCAGGAAATCAAAGGGTATACATGGGATCAGGCTGCAGAATGGATCACCAGGGATATCATTACCTGTGTGGAATACGGAAAAAAACGCGGTGTGGTTGTTGCCGTTCAAAACCATGATGATTTTATCAAAACCGCAGATCAGGCGCTGAAAATAATACAAATGGTTAATTCCGAATGGTTTGGGCTTATTCTGGATACGGGAAGCTTCCGGCAGGGTGATCCGTATGAAGAAATTGCCAATAGCGTGAATACGGCAGTAAACTGGCAGATCAAGGAAGAGATTTTTTTTGCACAGAAACCGCAGAAAGTTGATCTGATCAGGTTATTTACAATAATTAAAGACTCCTCGTACCGGGGTTATCTGCCTCTCGAAACCCTGGGTGAAGGAGATCCGTTTGCCAAGGTATCTGCCTTTATGAAACAGGCAAAGGCAGCGCTGGATAAAGTACTTCAATAATCAGCACGGGCCTTTCTGAAACGGAGTGCGATATTTACCAGCAGGATCATCACGGGCACCTCAATCAAAGGCCCGATCACAGTAGCAAAAGCTATCTGGGAATTTATGCCAAAAACTGCAACAGCCACGGCTATGGCCAGTTCAAAATCGTTGCTTCCGGCAGTAAATGCCAGTGTTGTTGATTTTTCATAACCCTCGCCCATCCATTTGGCAATATAAAAGGTAACAAAGAACATGAAAGCAAAATAGATGGAATAAGGTATTGCTACCCTAACCACATCCACGGGCAGCTCAATAATTTTTTCACCTTTAAGAGAGAACATTACAAATATGGTGAATAGCAAAGCTATGGGGGTCATCCAGGACGCTTTCGGAATATATTTTGAAAAGAACCAATCGTTCCCCTTCCATCTGCGAAAAACATAATTGGTCAGCAAGCCGGCAGCAAAAGGTATTCCCAAATAAATCAGGACTGTCACAGCTATTTCGGAAATCGAAACCTCAACAACGGC
This sequence comes from uncultured Bacteroidales bacterium, assembly GCA_963705125.1. Classification (GTDB taxonomy): domain Bacteria; phylum Bacteroidota; class Bacteroidia; order Bacteroidales; family UBA10428; genus UBA5072. The sequence continues at coordinate 197,361 of CAVPIY010000005.1, forward strand.
TCCCTTTAAACCAAACCAGGGCGGTAAAAGAGTAATAAAAATATAAGCATAAACAGAATATAAAAATACCTGGAAAATCGCATTAAAAGCTACTAATCCTGCAGCCAGTTCAGTGTCACCTTTTGCCAGATCGTTCCAAACGAGTACCATGGCAATACAACGGGCAAGACCAACAAGAATAACGCCTGTCATCAGGCCGGGATGATCATGAAGGAAAATGATAGCCAGAAAGAACATCACAAAGGGTCCGATTATCCAGTTTTGTATTAGGGAAAGGCTTAATAATCTGACGTTTTTAAATACAAGAGGAAGCTTTTCATATTTAACCTTGGCCAAAGGTGGATACATCATCAGAATTAAACCAATGGCGATGGGAATATTGGTTGTGCCTGAACTCAATTTGTTCCAAAAATCTGAAATTCCCGGCAAGAAATAACCGATTATCACTCCCGTAAACATCACCAGGAATATCCACAAGGTGAGATACCTGTCAAAAAATGAAAGTTTATTTGGTGTCCCCATAGGTCTTGATTTGTTGATTTGTTGATTTATTGATTTGATGATTCTATATCCGGTAATTTGAAAATGCTTTAATACCATTTTCAAATTTTCAAACTTGAGTCCACTCCGAAAAGTCTACAAGTCATCGCGTCATTGCGAGCGTAGCGAAGCAATCTGCTCATTTGCAGTAGATTGCTTCAGTCGCTTTGCTCCTTCGCAATGACGTTTGGACTTTTCGGAGTGGATTCAAACTTAAAAATCTTCAATTTCTCAAATAGCTTTTTTCTCCGCATACACCGTAATACTGAAAATCCCTGCGCCCGATTTCTTAAATTCCGACAATTGATCCGGATTGAGATACTGAAGCAGGATTTCGTCGGGAATTGTAATGGCTTTCTCCTTTTGAATCCGGATATTTAAAAAACCAGTATCCTGTATGATTTGCAGGTATTCTTCCCTCTTGATGGCACCTGAAACACATCCGGCATACATTTCTGCTGCTTCACGGATTACAAGAGGCAATTCGCCTTGCAGAACCACATCCGAAACTGAAAGATGTCCCCCTGGTTTCATTACCCTGTATACCTCCCTGAAAGCCTTCACCTTATCTGGAACCAGATTTAGTACGCAATTGCTAATGATCACGTCTGCCAATGCATGGTCAACGGGCATATCCTCAATATCCCCGAGTCTGAACTCAACATTGGTAAATCCCAGCTTTGCGGCATTTATACGTGCTTTTTCTATCATGGCCTCGGTCATGTCGATCCCGATTACCCTACCTGTTTCACCCGTTAATGACCGTGCCACAAAACAATCATTTCCCGCACCCGATCCCAGATCTATTATGGTGTCTCCCAGTCTGATCCTGGCAAATACTGTCGGGATGCCGCAACCCAGTCCCAGATCAGCATCGGGATTATATCCCTCGAGCTTACTGTAATCATCACTGAAAATAGCATACGTAGAATCGCCGCATCCACAGGAACTTCCGCAACAAGATGACTGGTTCTGCAGCTTGCTTTGTGACGCAATTTCACCATATTTTTCTTTCACGATCAGTTTTAGATCTTCTGCTTTCATAGGTTAATAATTTTCATATAAAAATCATAAAACTTCTCTTTTATTTCATCCCGAATCCGGCGAAATTGACTCCAGATGAATTCATCTGTTCCTGCGGCATGAGAAGGATCTTCGAAACCAATATGGAGCCGATTTTTTACCTTTCCGTAAAAAGCAGGACAGGTTTCATTGGCACTGTCACATACTGTTATAACATAATCCCATTCATCATTCAGGTATTGATCAACCATTGTTGGGGTATGATGACTGATATCAATGCCAACCTCCTGCATGACTTTTACAGCTTTCAGATTTACTTGTTTTGCAGGTTCAGTGCCTGCCGAGTATACTTCAATGCTCTTGTCAAAAGACCGTAAGAAACCGTGTGCCATTTGACTGCGGCAACTATTGCCCGTACAAAGGATCAATATCTTCATTTCAACAAAATTTACAAGAAATATCAACCTTTCTGATTTCTTCGAAATAATTAGCGAATAATCCTACAAAACGATCAATTTCGCTTCCACATAAACAATAGTTTATCTTTAATCCGTCGATATCCCCACGTATCAGACCGATATCCCTTAGTTCCTTGAGGTGCTGAGAAACGGTGCTGCGACTCAATGGGATTATGTCGGAAATATCCCCAGATATGCAGGCGCGGGTTTCGGCCAGGTATTTCAGGATGGCCAAGCGGGCCGGATGTGAGATCACCCTGGCAAACCGGGCCAGTTCCTGTAATCCTGGATCAAAGTTTTCTCTTTTTATCATGACCTTAATTTTAATGTCGTAAACATACGACATAATTTTTAAATAAAAAAGAAAATTGTGTTATACTTTTAATCCTTCCATAAATCTTTAAAAGTATCCTCAACATTCCGTTGTGGATTCTTACATACAGGAGAAATTGGTTGTTATTCTTTCCCCTCAGGGTTTTATCTTGTCGAACAAAGCAGTTAGTTTGCCCTTGTATATTTCTGCAATTTGCGGTTCATTTTCTCCAATCGGCTTGACAGGAATTAAATCTGAAACTTCTTCAAATGTCAGTTTCGATTTAAATAATGTATTTAGCGCTGCCATCATGGTATGATATACTGTTTCTCTTGCCTCAGTCTCATTCATTCCGAAATTAATTCCCAGCTCTGACAGGGTTTTCCATTGAAACCAAAAGTAAGTAGGTGCCATGGCTGATATGAGGGCATACGCCTCCAATTTCGGTTCAGGCACCTCAAAAGTATCACCCAGTAGATTAAGCAGGTTTAGTACCTGGCGCTTTTCCTCACCAAAAGCACCGGAAAAACAAACTGGATTATAGCCTTCATTGATGTATGAGGTTGCATTGGGTATCAGGCGGGCAATTTTTATTGCGGCCAGTTTGTCAGCTATTCTTCCAATGGTGATTTTTGGAGCCAGTGAAACTATAATGGATTTCTCAGATATAACTTCCTTGATTTTTTCAAGCATTTCCATAATCACAGGAGGGTGCAAGGCAATAAAAACAACCTCTTGTTTTGCTGCAATAGCTGCCTGATCTGTGGTAAGTATTGAAGGGAAACTCCGCTGAAGGGAAGCGAGCATTTCAGGATTGGCGTCATGAACTATCACTGAATCAAATTTTAATCCCTTGTTTTGAAAGGCTTGCAGTATGATCTTTGTCACCCGGCCACCGCCAATGAAACCTAATGTTTTTGTATTCATGATATGTAAGTTTTGGGTTTAATAAGTATTTGCAACCTTAATAGAAATCACTTTAAAAAGCAGAGTTTTCATAATAAATCATTATCAGATTAGATACTGCCGAAAAACAAACCGCTTACGGTGGCCATGATAATCACCAGGCTTACATAAACCACCGTTTTCTGTGTGCCGATAACACCACGGATCACCAGCATATTGGGCAGAGAAAGAGAGGGACCGGCCAGCAGCAATGCCAGGGCCGGGCCCTTTCCCATACCGGCAGCAAGCAGTCCCTGAACAATGGGTACTTCGGTAAGGGTGGCAAAGTACATAAACGCACCCACAATTGAAGCAAAGAAATTGGAGAATACTGAATTGCCTCCCACCAGACCTGAGATCCATTGATCAGGGATTATGCCCGCAATTGTCTTACCATCATGTGTTGAGCCCAGTAAGAAGCCTGCTATTAATATACCTGCAGCAAGAAGTGGCAGAATTTGTTTGGCAAAATCCCAGGTAGCCATGGTCCATTCCTTGTTCTCTTCATCATTCTTATCTTTTAAGGTGATAATGCTTAATGTGATTATGCCTACCAGCATGGGTACCAACGGTGCCAGTTTGGCATTTTCAATGAAGTTGGATGCCAGTATGGCTGAGATAATGGTGGCAAGGGCAGCTGATAGCACCCATTGCCATTTTATTTTAAGGATCTTTATCAATGAATATCCAAGCAAGAGGCTGAAAAATCCGGTAATGTACCATTTGTTAGCCCAAATGTAATACCATGTGCTTGTGGTATCATCAGTGGTTGGTTTTCCCCAATTAGCGAAAACGAGTATCAAAACCAATACAAAGAAGTGAAATGAAGTTTGCCACATAGGATGTTTTTCAGGCAGATTGGCTATATTCATTTGCTCTTCTTTCTTGACATTTTCTTCCTTACGATAGATGAGAGCCATGATCAACCCGATTATTACACTGAATGACACAGCGCCAACTGTCCGGGCCACCCCCATTTCAAAACCCAGGATGCGTGCTGTCAGAATAATGGCAAGGATGTTGATAGCCGGACCTGAATATAAAAAGGCTATGGCAGGACCCAATCCTGCCCCGCGTTTGTGAATACTTGAAAACAAGGGCAAAATGGTACAGGAGCAAACTGCCAGAATAGTTCCGGATACAGAAGCAACCGTATAGGCCAACCATTTTTTTGCATTGGCCCCAAAATATTTTAAAACCGAACCCTGGCTCACAAAAACGGAAATTACTCCGGCAATAAAAAAAGCAGGTAAGAGGCACAATATCACATGTTCACGGGCATACCATTTTACCAGGTCGAGCGTGGCATCTATGGCTGTATTAAAACGTGTACTTTCAATGGGAAGAAAAAAAGCGAAAACAAAGATAATGATGATCCAGGCGAGAATTTTAAATTCTTTTTTAAGCTCCATTTTTGTTAATTTGAAAATTCGACAATGAGAAAATTCGACAATGAGAAAATGAAATATTTCGTATTTATACGAACAATACAATTAAATTTTTTAAAAATAAACCCTGATGATATAATATATGCCAACCAAAATGAATAAAACTGCAATGACCCTGCGGAACCAGAGTTCAAACGATTTAACTCTTTGGTATACGCTACCGATACCAGATACAGTATAAGCAAGCACCCAGGCAAACAGGATCACAGGAATCCCTGTGGCAATGGCGAAAACAACAGGCAGATATAGTCCTGATGCACTACCAACTGTCATGGGAATTAACATACCAAAGTATAAAACCCCACTGTAGGGACAAAAGGCCAACGCAAAAACTAACCCCAGCAATATGGCATCGAAATATCCCCAGCTGGTTTTGTTCTGCATCCTGGAGGTAAGTCCGCTCATGCCCGGAAATTTTATTTTTATGACATCGAGCATAAAAAGTCCGATCATAATCAGCAGTGGACCAACGAACTTTTCGCCGTAGCGTTGAAAGAAACCGGAAAATTTAAACTGGTCAGCACCCAGAAAGATGATGAAGGCAATACTAAAATAGGTAGTTGCACGGCCCAGGGTATACAGCAAACCGTTTACAAATACCCGGTCCCTGTTTTCAATGTCCTTGGAGATAAATCCTATTGCTGTGATATTGGTTGCCAGTGGGCAGGGACTAATGGCGGTTAACAATCCCAGCATCATGGCCGACAGCCATGGCATCTGGCTGCTTTCCAATATACCTGTTAATATTTCATTCACCGGAATCAAAATTTATAAATATGCCAATTTGCCAATATTAATACATTGTCATATTTGCACATCCGCATATTCGCAAATTCTCAGTTACATCTTCAGCAACCCATCCACCTTCTCTTTAATCACGGCCTTCAACTTTTCAGGATTCGAACGCGCATACATGAATCCTTCATTGGTAATGTTAATTTTATGAGTCCCATTGACAAGAAGTAGTGTCTGTCCGTTTACACCTAATTTTTCTGCAATGGCCTTGCTTGACGGTTCATCGAGATTAACCGCTTTGAAACTGACTTCCCCTGATTTAACCAGCTCGGGATAAAGCATTTCCAGGTCAGCTTTGGCTTCTGCTTCAACTGTTTTACAGGTAATACAGCGGGCATTAAAATGGAAGTAATAGGCTTCAACCTTACCAGATGTGCCAGCGATTGCTGATTCCTTGTTGCTTTGCGCATTGCATGCAATTGCATTTAGAAGCAGGGCAATCACAACGAATAACTTAATCGTTCTCATTGTTATTTTTGATTTTTGGTTAATATATCTTTCATTTCTGCCATCGATGGAACTCGTCCGCTCAGGGCAATCCTTTCATCAATAAGCAGGGCTGGAGTACTCATTACCCCATAATTAATAATTTTAATAATATCATCTACCTTCTCGATTTCGGCATCGATTTCCATTTCAGCAACTGCATTTCGTGTGAGTTGCTCAAGGGTCCTGCACCTGGGACAACCAGTACCTAAAATTTTAATGTTCATATCTTTGATTAACTTTTAGTTCGTGGTTCGTAAAATTACGAACGAATATATTAAAAAAAGTCATAATTCGAAAATTTTCCTGAACAATTGCCTGGCTTCTTCCCAATTATTCCGGTTTAAGCAGTATTTTATCTTAGGAGCTTCAATTTCGCCCTGTATGAGTCCGGCTTCCTTCAGTTCTTTCAGATGTTGTGATAAGGTCGATTTGGCTATTGGTAAAACTTCTGTCAGATCACCGCTATAACAGCATGATTGTCTGGAAAGCAGCTCAAGCACATACAGACGCACTGGGTGTCCCATGGCCTTAGCATAGCGTGCTGCCTTCTTCTGATCAATAGTAATGGTTTGTTTGCCGACCATAAGGTATGTCAGCATTTTCCCCTGCTGCAAGGGCTGCTAATAAGGAAGAAACCCATAAAACCACCCCAGAGGACACTCATATATGGACTACTTGTAATGGCACAGCTTCCGGATTTGCAGCCGACAAAATAATAATATATGAATCCTGCGATTCCTCCGATTGCTATTCCTAAAAAGGGCCTCCAGAAATTCCAGGATCTGAAAAAGGACTTTATTGCCCCTTGTTTCTCTTTCACTTCACCATTGTTTTCCATAACACTTTTGGGCATTAAATCAGATCGATTACCCGTTTTATTTTTACAGTCACCTCATCAGCCAGGGGTTCCATTGCGGCATTCTGAATGGCCATCATCGAAGCCTTCGGATGTACGGCAACTACTTCTGTGGTTCCGTCTTCCCTGTCAATCACAACCAAATTACAGGGAAGCATGGTGCCGATTTTCTCTTCAGCCTGCAGGGCTTTGTATGCAAAGGCAGGATTACAGGCTCCCAGAATGGTGTATTGTTTAAAGTCCACTCCCAGTTTTTCCTTTAGCTTGGCTTGCATATCGATTTGGGTGATAATCCCGAAACCTTCGGTTTTGAGGGCTTCTGTTACCTTTATGATCGCCTGATCGAAGTCAGTTTGTAATATTTTATTGAAATAATAATCCATAGGTTTTATTTTTTCTTTCCTGTGTTTATACCAAAAGGCAGGTATAGCGGACACATACCGAAAATGCTGGTCAGCACGAAAACGACCGCCAGTATGATCAGCACCCATGCCAGTGTACCAGATATTACATTGGTATAAGCCAGTATTACAATTACAAGTGCAATCCCCAACCGGATTGCTTTGTCCGTACTACCCATGTTCTTTTTCATTTCTCTATTAATTTGTTTGTGTAAATACCTACAATGTATGAATCAGGATTGATGGTGTAAAGATACATCAGATTCTCAATTAAACCAACCTTTCGGGTACAGCTCACAATAATCCGAAAATTGAAATAGAATTTATTTTAAAATTGAATTAAAATAATCCTGTATCTTAACAAACAAAAAAAATAAGAAATGAAATCCCGGATTTATGTATTATTGGCCATATCCTGTGCAATCCTGGCCAGTATTTCCTGTTCCAAACCAACAGGAAGTTTTGAATATGCATCTGCATACTACAAAATACAGCTGACTGATTCGGCACCCTTTATCAGATTTTTTTCAGTGGATGCCCTGGGTAATAGTAAACTGGACCATAACCCGATTCGATGGAAAACTCCGGAGCATCTTACGGAATATGAATTACGTAAAATCTCCGGATCTGAAGTGAAGATCTGCCGGAAAGGCTCGGGGGAACCACAATGGCGGATGAAATTTGAGGAGAAGCATTTTACAGTGACCTCCTATTACAGGGATGACACAACTGAACAGGGTCTTGAGTTCAGGTTCGACAAGCGTAAGAATCACGCCACCCTGCTTGGATTGATGGAAGGAAAAAGAAAAACCAGGCTTCCGGCAGTTCTCCATTTACCCGATATGGGAACTTTTCAGGTAAAAGCTGACTTTCCTGGTACTACGGTCAATTATGATGCCAGCCGGCATCCGGGCAATGAGTTTATCTCCCTTACATTGCCCGGTGCAATAAAGAATCAGGGAACAGTCAGCTATACATTTCATGTTGCCTCAATTTACCCCCGCTTTGAAGGCGTCGGGCAGGACAAATATGCCGGATTCCGGCGAAATTATCTCAATCTCTTCCAGGTAAACCCTGTATTTCAAGTACTTGCAAATAACTCCTGCAGTGATCCCTGTGCTTTTACACTGTATCTGTCATCCATGCTGGCGCTCAGAACCCAGCCCCTTGTTGACTCACTGACGGCCCTTGATCTGGTAAGGATGTCTGTGGAAAGATACCTGAACGGGATGAAAGCTTACGGGTTGACAGGTTATGGAAAAGAAAATTATGAAGGAACTGAGGTTGCAGCATGGAACTCTCCCTACAATTCTCTCGACTCGTATCCGTCACTGGTAATTTCTGCCTGTAATTACATCAAAGGTTCAAATGACAAAGCTTGGGCGCAAAGGTATTTCCCCCGGATAAAAGAATGGATGGATCTTCAAATGAAAAGAGATTCTGACGGGAATGGTTTGGTTGAATATGAACAAAGCGGAAATTCCGGATCCTGGGATGGCATAATAAGACCTGCGAACTGGTGGGATACCATCGGATTTGGTCATGAGGATGCCTTCAGCAATGCGATAACATACGAAGCCCTGAATCTCATGGTGATGGTTGCCGAAATGATCGGCTCAAAGAACGATGCAGAACTTTACCGGCAACTTGCCGCAAAAATGAAAACGAATTATTTCCGGACATTTTACAATCCAAAAACTGGCGTATTGGCCGGATGGAAAAGCAAAGACGGGAAGATACACGATTATTACTTTGTCATGGTAAACAGCATGGCTGTCTGTTATAATTTGGTTCCCGCGGATAAAGCAAAGGATGTGATGATGACCCTCTGGAACAAAATGCAGGAAGTCGGGTATACCGATTTCTCCCTGGGTATTCCCGGGAACCTGGTCTCTATAAGAAAAGAAGATTATACGCACCCCGATCCTCGCTGGGGAGGAGGACAACTGGAAGACGGCAGCGACGCTTTCCAGCGATATGAAAACGGAGGTGCATCCATCAACTGGTCGTATTTTACCTTAAAGGCCTTTCAGATGGCAGGTTTGAATGAACAGTTCGGTAAAATAGCAGATGGGATCCTTCAAGGCATCAGCGCAGGAGCTTTCCAGGGATCGTGCACCGAAGGGGGCATGACCAGGGACTGGAAATCATGGTCCGGTGAATGCTGGGGATATGAGGGATTTCTGTGTGACGGTTATCTTGCGCTTCTGGCATTCAACCCGGAAGACAGGTGATGTACTGCCAGGCTACAGGAATCCATCCCCGGAATTATTCATTTTTCTTAAACAAATCCCATAAATCGGGTATGAATTTTGGTACCGTTTTCTGGTATGCAGCATAATCAGGATATTTACGGTTGCTGATGCTTTCGGTTAACCGGGTGCTTCCCATGAAAAGCAGGACAAGCATTAGGGCTCCCGCCAAGGTGGGATTGATCCACTGACCGGAAGCTGCCACACCAAAAAGGTATAAACTGATCCAGATACCCTGCTCGGCTATAAAATTGGGATGTCTGACATATCGCCATAAACCCTCGGTCAGAAAACCTTTCTTCAATGATTCGACATAATGCTTCTTTTCCTGACTTCCATTCTTCTTTTCCCGGTGGAATAAATACTGCTGGTTATCGGCAATACTTTCGGTTATAATAAAAGTCAGCATCAGGATTAATGCGATATAGTCAATTATTGTTAAAGACATATCAGGATATCGGTAAGCCAGCAGTAAAGGGGATGAGAATAGGAGGATCAAAAAATGCTGATAAAGCGATATAAAAACCAGATTAAATAAGCTGAACCGTAATCTGCCTTTCAGCAAGGGGTGTTCCCGCATTACCTGCCATCTGTAATCCTCCGCTCCTTTCCAGGGAATAATATGATACCCACCCTTCCGGTAGAAATTGTAGCTCAGACGCAATCCCCATATCGTGACAAGTGAGGCCATAATTAATACCCTGGGTGAAGATGTACTCGCTGCTGTTATCCAGCTGTAGGCTATCGGCATCAGACTCCATAGTTTATCTACCTGGCTGTAATTGCTTGTAATTTCACTTATCAGAAAACTCAGCATGGCCACGGTCAGCATGACCGCGAACCATTGGTTTGCAAGATGTTGAATGCAAGGGTTTGAAATGAATGTCATTGCCTCTATGTGCTTAATCCCTGTATTTGAGAATTCGTAATGCGATATCCACGATATATCGTGGTGTATCAAAGATCCGGTTTCCTCCATCATGTGTGAAGTGGTCGGCCCGTATCACCTTTCCTGTTGCCGGATCAATCCATTCTGCCAGGTACTTGCCTGGACCAATATTCAAAACCAGGGTTTCCTCATAATTACCCTGGTTCACTTTATAACATGATCCCATCTGCATGGGTTCCCAATACCAGCAACCATACGCAGAATGGTGAATATATAAGGCGTATTGTTTCTCCGGTTCACTGATTGCACGCGCAAATGCATCCCTGGGAACTCCGCTCACGATAAAGAAAGTATCTTGCTTCATCCTGGAATAATCAAAGCTCAGCATGAAGCTTTTCAGGATTTTTAATTGTTCAAGGAGTTGACTATTTTCTGTTCCGGCTGCACCCGGATTAAACGTGGAATAGAGGCCATTCAGCTGCATAAATGCAGCACCCCCGCCGACCAGAAACTCCCAGGCCTCAACGCGTGAAGCAGCAATTTTGTCACCATCATAAAATGGATAATACGCCGTTTCAATCAGCACCATGGGTTTGTTATGGATGTACTCTTTGTCCAGGTTCGCAATACCCCAGGTATATTCATTCATAAGAACACTGATCCTCGGATCTGCTGAAAAATCTCCAGGACCTCCCCGGGTGTGCGAGTCAATCGTTTGGGCTATCAGATGCTTTTTTGGAAGCGGATTTTCAGCGCTTCTGATGGCATTGATCATTTTACTGATCCACAGATTATAGAGAACCGGCTGACAGCCATCCTGAAATGGCTCATCGCATATGTCCAGGATCACATTGTCGAATTCGTTAACCTCTTCCGTTATTTTCTTTACATAAGCTTCATGACGTGATGCCAGATCAGCATCTGTCAGCGTCTGGACCTCATTGAATTTGCAGTTGCCAATCCCCTGGATGTTATTGGTATGATACATGGCCTGGTATGCCCACCGGTCCGGATACATACCATTGAAAAAAGCAATGCCCACAATGATATTCCGATCCCGGGCCTTTAAAATGAAGTCTTTTAGCCTTTTGAAGTATGCATCATTCCACTGATCCAAATCAAGCTTATAGCCGCCCAGCACTTCATGGGCCCCGGGTATGGATGATTTTACCCAGGGAAGTATCTGCCGGCCGTTGCGCGCTCCCAGGTTATTATCAGGCATATATTCTCCATCACGCTCTATATAAGCCCCCGGGTAAATCCGTGTAAAATTCATCCCGTTTGCTGCCAGGGTATCCAGAAAAACAGCGTAATCAAAATCCAGATTTGTCACCGCACCATAATGCTGGTCAGAGGTGATGAGAAAAAGCGGCTCTCCCCGGTACAGAAAATAATGGGGATTAACCGGATTGATTTGAATTGGCTGTGAAACGACCGGTAATGCCGAGGTCAGGCAACCAATAATCGAACCCAATAGCTGTAGGATAACTCTTATGATCGTAAAAGGATACTTCATAATAGTTCATTTTTAAGGGTTTATATTCAGTTACATAGAACTTATTTTATACTGCCGGTTTGTTGATTGATCCTTTCAGTATCGCTATTTCGGAATCCTGCCCAGGTCAACATCTGTGATGGTATTCGGACTCAGTGTGGCATTGTATGTGCTATCCGGGAAAATGATCCTGACAACGGATGATTTGGAGGAAGTATTGAGGAAAAACCACCGGTCCTTCTCAATTTGTGTTGTGAAGATGCTGTCCTTCACGAGATCACATAAAGGAAAATCCCATTCAGACATTGTTTTCCCGAGCACATCCGAAAGTCCGGTCCAATCACTGACCCTGCTTATCCGGCCTTTGCCGTTCATCCAATCATCTGACCCATCATGGCCAAATAAAATATGCTCAGGCTCAGGTGTGGCTTCCACACTTTCGAATTCGGGAACGTCCATGACAATCGTATGACCTCCCTTTTTAATCCAGTCCGCTATTCGCATGGCATCCTTTGTCTCCATGACCTCTCCCTGAATGACCACAAGAATCTTGTAGCGATCCAGGGCACCTGTGCCCAGCATGGTCTCATCCAGGTAATCATAATCCGTATAGTCGCGGAACAATGCCGATTTTTCAAGGTAACCTCCCCATTTCAAGGTGATTGAAACATTCGGATACCAGAGTGCAACCGGTACGACAGGTTCACCAACATGAAACAGGTATTTGAGATGTTTTTGCTGCACATCTATCCGATTCTGGGAGGAGAAGATATTGCCCGGATAATCAAAAAGCTGATTTGCTCCGGAAGCTGTGGCATTATAAATACGGGCAACGATACCTTTTTCATTTTCCTCACCGGCCGGCTCAAATCCAAAGAAGGTATTGTAATGCTTCCCGGCTGACGCCACCCACCTTGTATAGGTAAAATTCGTCTTGTAATCTGAAGCTTCGTTGGTGATCCGGATACCGGCGCCATGTTTAGCTGCAACCCTTGTCTGCTCGGCAAAGTTTGATCCGTGCCAGGGTTGGGCATCGCCTCCCGTGCAAAGATAGATCGGCGTTTCGGGAAAGTACTTTCGGGTGGTACCTATCCACCAGTCTGACCATTCCGTCATTGCACCCCGGTACCAGTCAATAAAATCAATCCATCGGCGACGTGCCTCGGGATTGCCTGATTGAACCTTGTTTTGAAATTGGGCGAGTGCATCTTTTCTCCCCGGAAAATCTATTTTATTATAGTCTGTATAGTTAGTCCCCCAAGCCTTGTTAAGCTTATCCAAAGAAACATAACGCTGCTTCGAATAATTCCGGAAATCAGCCAGGGCATAGGGATCATCGCACCAATATCCCGGATGATTGTGATAAACCCCCGGAATATCAAAAGTCCAGCCTCCACCGAAAACTGAATAAATGGCTTCCCCGAAATCACCCTGAATGCCTAAAAGCACGGACTCGATAACACCGGAATTCTTGTAACGAATTGAGAAAGCTTCAATGAAACGATCGATCCATTTTGGCAGGTTTGGATTCCAGAGGGATTCAATTTTACTATCTTGTCCATGCTCGAGACAACGGCAGGGGAAGTGATCCTTCCCAGCCCGGAACCAGTCCGGTGTAGAGTATGCGGGTCCCAATATTAGGAAAGGCACCCATTTCAGATTGTTTGCTTTAAGCACAGTAACTACCGAGTCCCATTCAGACCAGTCCCATAAGCCTTCACCACCCTTCTCACACGTTTCCCAGGTAACATAACTTTGGGCACTGGTAATGCCAAGCGCTTTGTAACGACGGGCTATTGAGTCATTCATTTCCAGAATGTAATGCGTGTAATGCATATTGCCGGCAAAAGAAGTTGGATCAGAAATATCTCCCGAAGCTTTCTTTTTTCCGGAGAGTGAAGTATCACAGTTGGCCGTGAGAAATGCCATGCCAGTAATTACTAAAAGTGTATGAAGAAATGAAGTTTTCATAGTATATGTTATCTTGCAGGTAGATATTTTTCGAACCATTTGATCAGGGCTTCTTCATCCGCCTTATTATATGGCCAGCCATGTCCCGCTCCGTCCCTGTGGTCATAAATTACATCCGGGATACGGGTTACCTTGTTTCCGGCATAGGTGGATGATAATACACAGAGGGTAAGAAGTGACAGAAATATTATTCTTTTCATGACTTATTGATTTTTACTGTAGTACTCTTTAAACAACCTGTTAAAATTATATGGATCCAATACTTCAAAATCAAGTCAGGATTAAGTTCCTTGATCAAATTAATACTTGAAATGACATCGCTCGGAGACGTCCAGACAATTCTGAAAAGATAAAATGACGGTTGATCTGGTGGGGCATCTTGAATATGATTTAAAATGGATTCTGCATTTTTCTTATAATCCTCCGTTGCTCCGGTTTCGTTGTGCAGTTCCATTACAGGCATCCCGTTCCAGACATGTGGCTCCTGATGACCTATCTTATTGGTATGAAAATCATAAATAATGGTCCCCATGCCATCTGGTGAAAACTGAGCAAATGCATCTTTTACCTGAGGGGTGGGTAAATCCCAGTCAAGAACCATGGGAGCAATTGTCATGTCAAGCTGACTGAAGAATTTCTGGTTATGCTGAATAAACAGTGGGATATATTGAGGTAAAACCCGGTTGGGATTATTATATCCCGCAGCACTGGCATCAGAACCAAAATAATCGTTAACTGACAGGTTACTGTAAAAATATTCGATTATGTCCGGATATGTTTCTATCAGATTTGGATTAAGACCCCAGATAAATGGTAATTCTCCCCTGCTTTTATCCTCCCAGAATTTCCAGAGAAATTCATACAGACAGGTGGCAGAATCATAGTCTGCCATCAGAATACAGATGTATATTTTGTTTGCCAGCGTTTTTATAACGGAAGGACGATGCTGTTTCAGATTTCTAACGGGAGCCTGACTATGAAAGGACTGGTTGAAGCAGTAGCTGGTAACCGTATTCTGGTAGCAATTGTAAGGCGACATCAGGTATACTGACTCCCACTCTGTAGGAACAGGCTCATGCCTGCTTTGATGATCGGGCATATTGGCATATTTGGAAAATGCAAAAAAGCCTGTAATTTCAGTCATTTCTTTGCCGCTGGTTTGTTTTAATATTTCATCCAGTATCATTATATAGGTCTCCCGATCGGTTCCCAATACCTGTGTAGAATCATCCCTGGGTTTTTCATCACCCCAGGGAGACAGATCAAAAACAAAAGAGCCTTTATTTACCGTCCAGTCCCTGTTTACCACATATCCTAAATCTCCTGTGCTTCTGGCAAAATACGCATCCTCGAATAAACACATACGATGTGCATGACAGAGCCCTTTACTCAGGTAATTGCTGATTGCCCACCTGTAAGCATCATTTTTTGTACTTCCGGTTATACTGCCTGTAAACATTCCCCTCAGGTCTTTGATCACGGGGAGTTTCCACCTTTCCAAATATCGCTTTGCAAAGTCAGGGCTTAAAACCACGCCATTCTCCACCCCGGCCATGGTTGTTGCTACATTCACCGTTGCAGGAACATCGGTGTCCCAGATAATTGCCCCCTTTACATCCTTTCTTGCCAGGTCAAAAAATTCATCCAGGTTCTCCAGTGAGTCTATGATAGCCCCTTGCAGCCATCGCCCTTCCGTAGTGAATTTCTTCAGCCAGTAGGTTGGATGTTTTTTTGTCTGCGACGTAACATAAACCCTTGGTCCTTTTCTGTTTATAATACCCTGGAGGCAGGACACAACCATAGCCTCATCGTACATTTCTTTGTTATCCTTCTGCGTGATGTGATAGATGTAAATGTGCTTTTGCTTATTGCAGGATATTATTGTCGCCACAATAATTATGGCCGCCAACAAGGAAATCAATTTGAATCTGATGCGTTTCATAAGAAACAGTTTTATTTACTCAGAAGATACCTGTCAAACCATTTGTTGAATGCTGCATGATCCGGATATCAATCACCAGGTAAATTCAGTAAATGCTTCGTACATGGCTCTGATATTCTCAAGCGGGACATCCTCACTGATCTCGCCGCAGGCAATGATCCCGCCATGTGATGTACCCAGATGATGAAAGAGCTTGAAGACATATTCTTTTACTTCCCGCGGGGAGACAAACGGCAGTACTTTCTGGCGGTCAATATCAGTTCTGAAAGCAATTTTACCCGCATACTTTCCCAACTCGTGCATATCCATTACAGAAGCCTGGCAATTCAGAACATCCACTCCAAGTTCGATAAGATCAGGCATGATTTCAAGTATGTGACCATCACTGTGAAACCATACATGAAGGCCCCTGTTTTTCACTTTCGCAAACATGGCTTTATAGGCAGGTTTAAAAAATGATCTCCACAATTCAGGGGGAATCAGCAAATTATTCTGGCTTCCCCAGTCATCGGCAAAATGTATTCCCTGGTAATCCAATGCCATCCATTTATCCAGCCATGCCAGATTGAATTTCAGCAAATCATCCCGTAAACGATAAACCTCTGGCATTTCGGTGGTGAGCGCCATCAGGAGGTTTTCAAACCCGACCAGTTGCTGCATTTGCTCAAAAAAAACGATCCATCCTCCCCTGGCATAATAATCCTTGCTTTTACCGGTCATGTGACCGCTGTAAAGCCTGTATTTTGGAATTCCTGCAGAAAAGACCTCAGGCCACTTATAACTATCATAATCAGACAAGTCAGGCTTTATCGGATATTCTACCGGTATACCACACCTGCCTTCTTCGGTAACATACCACAGTGTTCCCCAGTCATCCGGATGTTTTCCCAATTTATAAAGCGGCGGTAATTTTACTCTTGGCAGATCCGGCAGGAGGTGCCAGCCAAAATCTTCATGGAATAAATTGATGATCTCCGATAATTTTTCGCCATACCGGTATTGTGCCGAAGGAAGAATGGCATGGGATATCGGTGGTCTGTCAGGATCCTGAAACCGGATTGCCCTGACTACTCTTTCATTGCTGTTCATCATCATGTTTGTCCGATAATTCCTTAAGAATAATGAAAAGTACGCTGCTCATACTTGACATTATTATCGATATTTTATCATAAATTTAGATAAAATATCGACATGTATCATGTCGTATTCAAATACGTCCTTAACCTATAACCAAATGACAAAAGTATCACGAAGAGGATTTATTAAAAACGGGTCCCTCACTGCCCTGGGATTTACCGTCTTACCACAATCCTTTACCATTCCGGAAAAGGGAAGGGCAAGAGGAGCAAATGACCGGATTCGTATCGGGATCATCGGATGTGGCGATCGTGGTTGCAATGCACACATGGAAGGCGTTTATCAACACACTGAAGCCTTTAATCTCGAGATCATAGCCCTGGCTGACCCCTGGCGTGTTGCGCGCGAACAGGCCAATGCAAAGGTAAAGAAATGGTATGGACGTGATGCCAGGCAATTCGTATCATACCGCGATCTGCTGGCGATGGATGAGGTTGATGCGGTTATGATAGCATCCCCTGATCATGTACATACGCTGCATCTGGAAGCTGCCGCTGTTGCCGGAAAGCACATTTATGTGGAAAAACCGCTGGCCATGGAAATGGACAAACTGGTTCGGGCCGTGGATGCTGTAAAAGCTGCTGGCACAGTAGTTCAGGTAGGGACACAACTTCGAAGCCTGCCCGGGATAACCGGTGCCCGTGAAGTCTTCCGGTCAGGCATTCTTGGGAATCTGTCCCGCATTGAGGAATGCCGCAACAATGAACAACCATACTGGTACAGGTACCTCAAGGATGTTAAGCAGGAGGATGTGGACTGGAAGGAATTTCTGGCGGATCGTCCCATGCGGCCATTCCGCTCCGATATTTACTCAGGTTGGTATGGTTACTCCGATTTTACCCATGGGCCGATTTCAGGTTTTGGTTCGCACTTCATTGATATGGTCAATTACATTACCGGTGCGAAATTCCCCGAGGCCTGTGTATGCCTGGGCGGCACCTATACATGGAAAGATGAACACCAGTTCTCTGCGCCTGATTGTGTACAGGCAACGTGGACTTATCCTGAAGGGTTCCTGGTAAGCAGTTCAAACAACCTGGGTCATGGCATGGGCAGTGTGCGCAACTTTTATGGCGACAAAGGAATGCTTAATGTAGGAGATTGGAATACACCAATTTATAGTGACAAAGGTGCTCCACACCGCGATGGTACCCTTCAGGGCGAAAAAGAGGTTGTCCCCATCGACAGACCCGATCATTTTCTCGACTGGCTGCAATGCATCCGGAATGGAGGTACTCCCAATGCCCCCATTGAAGCCGGCTATCAGCATGCCGTTGCCGTTTTGATGGCAGCAAAGTCCTTTCAAACAGGTCGCAAAACCATTTACGATAATAATAAACGCAAAATTCAGACAGTATGATCAATCAAAATCTTTCCCGCAGACACTTTATTGAAAAGGCCGTTCTTGCTTCAGCCGGTGTGGCTCTTCTTTCAGCAGCCAGAACATCACGCTGGCAAATAGGTTGCTACACCAGACCCTGGGCTGAATTCGATTACCAGGTCGCATTTGATGGT
The DNA here is from genome assembly GCA_963705125.1 of uncultured Bacteroidales bacterium. Classification (GTDB taxonomy): domain Bacteria; phylum Bacteroidota; class Bacteroidia; order Bacteroidales; family UBA10428; genus UBA5072. The sequence goes on from CAVPIY010000005.1 coordinate 215,830, forward strand.
ATGGCCGGAGCCGGCTTCAGATATGCCGGCCTCATGACCTGCAAGTCGGGTCTTGTCATCTCCACAGAAACCACTCCGGACCAGGTTACCCAGGTTAAGAAAGAAGCGGATGCCCGGGGACTTAAAATAGCTTCCCTGTATGGTGGTAATTTCGATGTCACCAAATCCGTTGACGAGGGTATTGCAGGTTTCAAAAAACTGATTGATTACACTGCCATTTGTGAGTGCCCAAACCTGTTGCTTGCCGGTATTGCAGAACCGGAGCTTGTCGATAACTATTACAAAGTAGTTGCCGAATGCTGCGATTATGCTGCCGGAAAGGGAGTGGGCATCAGTGTCAAGCCGCATGGCCCGCTGAACTCCACAGGACGGGAGTGCAGGCCCCTTATTGAAAAAGTAGGGCATAAGAGCTTTCGCCTCTGGTACGATCCGGGCAATATTTACTATTACTCGGATGGAAAAATAAGTCCGGTTGACGATGCTGCAGATGTGGACGGCCTGGTGGTGGGCATGAGTGTGAAGGATTTTCGCATGCCCAAGGATGTGAATGTGACACCCGGAACTGGTATGGTCAATTTTCAGGCAGTGATGACACGTCTCCTGCAGGGTGGATTTAAGGAAGGCCCGCTCATTGTTGAGTGCCTGGCCGTAGGCGATGTCTCATTTGTCAATGCTGAGGCAAAGAAGGCCAGGCAGTTCCTTGAAGAACTGACCGATACGGTTTGATGTTCAAAAGACAACAGTATACATATCAGGCATTTCATCCTCAAACAGGATCAGCTGATCATTTTTGAAATTGATAAAATCCTGATAGGCTGGGTGTTCGGGATAGGGAGCAAAAAAGTGCTTTGTCGTGGCATTCCGCCATACCAGCAGCTTGCTTAATAAATCATCATTATCAATTTGTAACTAATCAGTGCCTGGAGTTTGGAGTGTCTGAAGTTAATAATAAATAGAATGACATGATAAGCATAATAAGTCAATCCTGGTTTTCACTTGGCCGGCATCACCAGGGTACCAGCCTTAATACTCTTCCTTCCAATCTCAATCAGCTGCTCCTCTGTTAATTTATCATTTCCCCATATGGCCAGTTCATATTCCACACTTAACTTAAAATTTTTATAATCCTTTTCATGCTGTATTTTTAGATCGTTAAGTATTACATTCATGTGTAAGTCAATGTAATTAGTACATATAACGTGGCTGGTTACCAGATCAGGTTTTAAATTTTTCACAAGCATCATCATATTGCCACGATCGGAACTAAAGAGGCTAATGAATGTAGTGCCCTTGATATTATGCATATCCAAATCTCCGTTTTTAATTTGATCAAGGGTGGTATTTGTTTGCCACTTCCCATCAGATGACATATGCAATACCTTATCATACCACCAGTCTTCAGGATCAACACCACGAAAGGGGAATGCATCATAGAACTGTATACTATTGTATGGCCAGTTTTTCAGGACTTTGAATGTAGCTTTAACATTCATTTGCATATAAGGGGAATCATTACTAACCCGAACAATGAATTCAGATTGAGCACCATCGCTGGCATTATGACTGATATATTTATATATGATCTCTTCCGGACCGTTTTTGACAATGACGAAATCACGGAGCTGATCCAACATCTGTTCAGGGGTATACCCCATTAAGGCGAACCAGTGTAGCAGGTTTTCAGTCAGAGCCCATTCCTGTTTTCCGTAAGCACGCATATTACGTGCATGTCCGTCTATAAGCGAAAAACGTAAACTTGACCAGCGCGGACCTGACTTAGTGGAATATATTGCAAGGTTTCTTGAAGGGTCCCTGGACTGGTAAACCAGTTGAATACCGTCTTCCTCCTTTACTACCAGAGATTGTTGTTTATTGGTCAGTTTTATTGTAACCAAAGCTGCATTAGCAGGTGCTTCCGGCTGTTCCCGGATTGGAGCGAGCGGATCATCTGCAATGCCCCCATCGGAAGTAAGCTGGGGAACCAAAGGCCTGCCGTCGATCGCAGCAGTAACTGCACCATGGCCGGACAGTGTTATTACCTTTACACGTATTGTCCTGCCTCCAGGGTCTTCCGGCAAAGTGATGACCAAAGGAGTTTTGGTATCTGTCTTACGTATCTCATAACAGCCTTCCTGGTCGTTATAACCCTTATCATCAGGCAGGTCGCTATTGCCATGAAGAACGCCACCCTGAATCGTGAAACGAATGGGATCTTTTTCGGCCGACACAAACTTTTCAACTGAATTTATATCCGGTCCCATCGCAAGCCGGAAAAGCGCAACATATGAGGTTAACGGATTATTTTTTTTGTCGACCGGCCACTTGAGCTTGACACCCCGCTGATCTGAAATAATTTCGTTAACGTATACACCATTACCCGGTGGCCAGGGGAAGATTTCTGCCTTATCAGAATAATCAGGCGGGGTAAGCTGCGTATATGCCTGACGCAGGTAATCCGGCCAGCGGAAATAATAGGGAGCTCCTTCAAAGCCAAAGGTGCTTCGATGAATATAAGTATCGTGCTCCATTCTGCCGGTACGCCAATACAGCGAAAGGTTAACCGGCATTTCACGTGTATTTTCAGCATCATTAAGTAAGATATGCCTTTCCGGCATTGAGGCATCGTTAAGAGCCTGAATCGTACTTTTTGTGCGGTTACGACCAGGAATTGGTTCATCGAGATCGAGATGAGCCAAGCTAACTACCTCATTATCTGCTAGTTTCTCAAACATAGCTGCTGCTGTGATAAATACCTGCCCATCAGGATAGAGCCATGTTTCTGTCATACCGTGTCCATGGTATACATTGTCTAATCCATAGAGTTTGAATAGGACTCTTATACCGATCCGGTCATTTCCTTCCTCCAAAAATAATATCTTAGGATTTTTGTCGAATGACTGGCGCAGCTCAATCGGATTTATTGATGGCTCATTATCAATAGCAAAAACCATATCGAGCTTTGCTGCTGTTTTTAAATCCGGCCATTCGCCTGCAACAACACTCATCACTCCTCCGGCATTACTATTCAAGACAACATGAGAATGACCAAGGCGTCCTTCAAAACTGCCGTTACGCGGGATGAATACTCCGCCCGAAATTGGCTCTACCGGCTGAGCTAAAGCTTGCAGCCCAAAAGCCAACACGGTGAATAAAACCATTATTGATTTATTTATCACTTTTGCATGGTATTAAATTTTTGTTTTGCATGTGCAGTCCTGACCACGCCTGATCCAATCGGCCTCTATATATATCCCACAATATCTGGTCGGTATGGATCAATCCCGGGAAATCAACATCTGCACAGTTATTTCCTTCATAGATCTCTCTTATTGTATTTTCCGGGTCTAAAATAACTTTTAAATTTCTGGAAAAGGCAACATTGGCAAATTTTACTATTATCCGTTTAGCAATAAAATCTGTTGGGGCATCCAGGCGGGTAATTACTTTCTCCTGAAGCGTTTCTTCTCCATTAACAAGCCTTACAGTTATTTTTTCAGCTTTTTCGTTGCCGAGGTTGTGTATGGTTGTAAATACACTGTCGTGTTCCCAAACTGCATCCCATGTGTCAATTGCCATATCAGGAAGTTCACCGGGACGTGAGAACTCCTTTAGCTGCTGAACCTTTAAAAATAAAGGTTTACGTGGTGGCAAGGGTAACTTAACGATATCAAATCGGGAGAGGTATGTCTCTGTGCTCCAAATCGGGTCACCTGCTTCTCCGGTACTCAAATTATCTGCATAAAGTCCGATCCTATAATTGCCGTCATGAATGCGGCAAAGACGCATTTCCAGGTTACGCATTTTGCTGTCAAATGAATAAACTACAGCATCAAGTGAAGCATCATCTGCACGCAAAACTATCCGGGCAACGTCCGGACCACCACCAGAAGGCCACATCACAGCTAGTTTGACATGTGCATCTATTCTTGAACCACGAGCCCCTCCCAACATATAAGCATACATATTATTATCCTGATACGGACCCGATCCATAAGGAACAAAGTCATCAGTCATGACATGAGATTCCGTCATACGATAGAAATTATTGTCATCGAATACAGATGTAAAAAGTCTGAATTCCTTTGTCAGCTCATCAATAGATTTGGAGACATAAGGAGTTGCAGGAACATCTTTCCCCCAATACCAGTTCATTACATTGGCAGATGATTTGAAACCGTCCGCATAATAATTCACAGGTGTCAGTTCAGGTTTACCCAGATGCCATGCTGCTTCCATTTCTCTTTCTACAGTGTAAGCCATACCTAAGTTATGTACTACAGACTTATAACGTTCACTGATAAAATCGCCTGTGTGCAAACGGTCTATGGGGTAAATATTACAGTAACCATCTTTGAAGATACGTGTGAGTTCGAATTTTGCAAAAATAGCATCTATCATATTACCTACCTCATTGTGGCCGTCAAACATAAGGTCTTCCAATCCCATACAACCAAATAGCGTATCATCGTTCCATCCACCACCTACCTGACCATCAATATTTTGATGTTTTACCCACCAGTTGCCCATTGCCCAGCGCTTTCTGTTATAATCCCTCATGTAAATAGCCCAGTCTGGTGCGCCATAGGGATCGGTCAGCGTTACTAAACTTGCTTTTTCAGGCTCTATTCGTTTACCGTCTTTGAAATCAGGGCCACTCATTTGAATATGGAAATTGGCAACAAAATCATCGGACCTGATCCTGCGAACAGCCAAAGCCGGCATTATCATATCAAAAGGTCCTCCATAACAGTAAGGCTCTTCAACAGATACTTTCCTGCCCGTGAATTGCCAAGGCATAAATTCGTACTGCTTTGAATACTGGGCTTTCGCTGATATGAGCTCCTTTTCGGCATAAGCATCAATTACGCGATAGCCGGAAACAGCCGGAATAAAAATTTCTGCCTTATTGTTTTTATCACCGATAATGATTTCGGTTTCCCCAACAGTTCCGATATCAACCCATAACCTATCCCCACCGGTAAGCACTAAATCCTGAAAATCAATTGTAAGAAAAAGTCTCTTATAGCCCCTGTCGAAACCCTTGAGTTTTACGGCAAACTGGTTCCATAAACGCAATGGCACAGCCGGATCATGAACTCTCACATAAAGTATCTCCTCCGGATCAGATGTTTTAACAGGTAGCGAAATAGTCACTCCGGTAATACCAATATCATTATAATAAGGTTCGCTTAAAATATTGAGGCGGCTGAAAGAACCTATATCTATCGCTTTACTGTCATCCTTTGAAATTACAGGAGAGGCGATCGCTATGGTACGTTCATCACGGGATGTAATGGCGTGCAACGCAAACCGGGTACGCTCATCCAGACCAGATTCATAATTATTTAAATTGAGTATAAGCCTATTTCCCTGTGGGTTATACCCTTCCGACGGAACTGTGATGAAATGATAGAGCCCAATGTCTTGTATACGTTTTTCTCCTGAAAGAGGCAGTCTTATATCACCTTTAAAATCAGGGGGAGTACCATAATTTTCAGTTAACGGGATTATAAATGTCGGCTCATCCCTTGTGGTTATGGTAGATCCGTAAAAGAACCCATTACCGGATGGAACAGCAAATATATCCTCTGTATCCTTCCATTTCCCTGAGCAGGACTGAACTTTTACATTTGTCAGGTTACCGGTCAGTACAACATAGTTGACTTTAGATTCAGGTGGAGTTCCAATTTCAACCTTTTCGGCATGAAAATCACCATCTCCGGGTATAATCGTAAAGAAAGCATAGGGATGTGGCCAGGCCATTTCATTACGTCCGTCTATAATATGCCATCCCGGAATATTTCCATCAGAAACACTGCTTGGCCAAATTTCAGAAATAAAAAATGCTTTGTCAGGTGAAATTTCCGGAAGATTTTCGCTCCTGTCTACTCCACAGTAATGAGCTATCCGCATTTGATCATCCTTGACACGGCTATAGACGGGAGATTCATCTTTTGACACTATATTCAGGGATATTAACTTTTTTATTTCAGGTTCAGATAGAGGACGATCCATCAAATAAAGTTCATCATAAATAATTCCAGGAGTCGGCAGATGGAATAATCCCGGAGGTGCTGTTTCAAACCAACCATCGGTTCCCCATGAAGAGGCAACCTTATTGCCATTCAGCCAGAGTTCCATGCCGTTTGCCCAGTCCCAATTAAGTACAATATGATTCCATCCTGATTCATCCCATTTAACTTCAGATTTAATTTCATGACGGACATAGCGTGCATCGCGCACATAGGCAGAGAGCTTGTTGTCTTTTTCAACTACAACCCCGATAAGATCGCGTTCCTTACGGCCAAAAGAGATGGTTGTCTGCTCAAAAAGCGGCCCGTTGTAAGGCAGCTTCCCTTTTGTCCAAAAAGCAACTGCCCCCAATCTGGGATTTATTCTGCCACTTCCAAAAAAAAATGGCTCGTTATAACCCATCTTATTACCCGGGTATGTATTGAATATTACTGCAGTAATCAAATCAAGATCAATTCCGGACATGTTTGTTTCATCCAGCGGAGGGGGAATATAACTCATGCGTATGCCCTTGCCGAATTTACCTTCAGGAAAATCGATTTTTCTTTCTTCAACCGACTTCCTGCCCGACTGTTCAATGAAATCTTCATTAAAGAAATCCCTGCTGTCGAAGGACATATAGCAGGAAACAGGAGATTTGCGAACTGATTCCTTCGTGTTTAGCTGGCACAAAGTCATTGTACCTGTAAGTAGAAAAATAAAGACTAAGACGAGCCGCATAAACCTTGAGACAAATTCTAACATAATATATCCATGAATTGTAACTATATAGCTTTTAAAATAATAAAATATTAATCATCCGGCTATAGATTGAATAAAAATTTCGGAGGTGTTTCCCTTAGCATCTAATAATGAGATGATTGCTTTTCAAAAGAGATTTACCAAAAATCGTGATCAAGTCTTTGCCTTTCTCTATCATCCAATTGTACCTCCAGATAATAATGGTTCGGATAGAGCCCCACGAAATGTTAATGTTAAACAAAAAATATCAGGACAGTTCAAAATATTGACTGCAGCTGAAAACTTCGCCATCCCGATGTCCATTATTGATACTGCCATTAAAAATAATCAAAATGTGGTAGAAGCTTTACATGTCATAGCCGATTATAAAGGAAACTTAATGGTTATATCAATTTTAATTGTTATGAGAACTACTTCTTCTCCCTGAATGCAGCCAGTTCACTACTGATCTTCACCATCATTTTTTCACTAAGCGGGTAGATCAACATAAAACCTACACCCAACAAGGTTCCGATAGATGGGTAAAAGCTCAGCATCATCCGGATGCCGTTCTGAGCCGTTACCGTTTGTTCAACATTGGCCTGAAAACCATAATAACCAAGCAGCCAGCCCGCAAGGGCACCACCCAGGGTCCAGCCGAATTTCTGTGACATGGAAGAGGCCGAGAAGATAAGGCCCGTAGCACGGCGTTTGGTTTTCCATTCGGAATAGTCAGCTGCGTCGGCATACATCGACCAGATTAAGGGGAAAGTAATCCCGGCACACAAGCTTATCAGGAACTGCACGACAAAGATCAGGGTTGTATTGCTGCGGTCAATAAAATAGAAACAGATGCTGAAAATGGTAGCCATAAGCATCGCCGTTAAAAATGTCCCCTTTTTACCGAGACGGTCGGAAACCGGTTTTGCCAGAACAACGCCGACAATATTTGCAGCCTGTCCCAGAACAAAATAAAGGCTGCTGAGGGTAATGGTCAGGTTCATTGAATTCACCTGGAATGCGCCCTGATTCTGAACATAGTATTTGAAATAATAGATGGCTGCACCATCGCGGATGGAATTGAAAAAGATCAGCGAAATGCCAGCTCCCAGCAATATAAACCACGGGCGATTGGCCCAAAGATCCCTTAAATCCTTTTTCAGTGAAGTTTTTTCAGTAACCGGCTTTACCCGTTCGCGTGTCCAGGAAAAGGTAAACCAGAAGAAAACAATGGCCAATATGGCAAAGACAACGGCGGCAAATTGCCATCCTATTTGCAGATTGACAGGCCCTTTACCCATCTTGCTGAAGATATCCACCAGGGGTTCTGCGGCTGCTAAAACCAGCAAACTGCCCCCAAAGGCAAAAATAAAACGGAAAGTTGCCAGTGTAGTGCGCTCCTTACCATCGGAGGACATCACCCCCATCAGTGATGCATATGGAACGTTTATCATCGAATATACCATCATCATCAGGGAATAGGTGATATAGGCATAAATGATTTTTCCGCTTGGCCCCAGTTCAGGGGTTGAAAAGGTGATTACACCACAAATTCCAAAGGGGACCATCATCCATAAAAGAAAAGGCCTGAATTTCCCCCACCGTGTTTCGACCCGGTCGGACAGTATGCCGACAAAGGGATCGAAAGCGGCATCCCAGATCCGGGTTACCAGAAACATGGTTCCGACTACAACCGCCGGAATGCCAAAAATATCAGTATAGAAAAACATCAGATACATCGAAAAGAGTTTCCAGAACATCGAGGAAGCCGCATCCCCAAAGCCGTAACCGATCTTCTCCTTCAATGAGAGCTTTTGAATAATTTGATTCATGTTATTAATATTTGATTGTTATTGAATTTTGAGTACTCTCTGGAAAGTCAAAACGTCATTGCGAAGGCGCGAAGCGACTGAAGCAATCTATTGCTAATGTGCAGATTGCTTCGCTGCACTTACAATGACGTACAACAGAGTATACTTCCCGGAACAGACTCATACATAAAGAATTCATTTTCTAAATAGCCTAAATCACTCCTGTAACTTCAACCGGCCAAGCATATTACAAACTTCCATCATAGCACGGCTGTTGTGGTAGGGACATTTCCAGAAACCAACCTTATCCTCGCTGATAACTGGATTTCCAGTTTTGTCCACCCTCCAGAACCACTCTCCGTTTATTTTGTCAATCATCTTATCCTGAATGAATTCCCAAATCCGATTCATCCGTTTAAAATATTTTTCATCACCTGAAACAGCTGCCGCATAAACCAGTCCGACCATGGCTTCCGCCTGGGGCCACCAATGCTTGTCTGAATCCAGATGACCTATTTTCATATTCCGCTCATTGAACAGGGATCCATCGTGATCACAACCTTCGGTTATTACTGCATCCACAATCCTGAGCGCCCTTTTCTCTACCTCCTCAATCAGAACAGGATTCCCTAACTTCCGGGCAGCTTCAATGAGCAGCCAGGATGACTCAATATCGTGCCCATAAGAAACCAGTGATGAACGAACTTCCCAGTCTTTACCGAAAAACAGACAGAGGTGATTTGTAAAGGGGTCTAAAATCTTATCCAGAAAAATCCTGATCAGCCCTGCAAGTCTTTCTCCCAATTCATAATCATTAAATACGCCTGCGAGACTGGTATAAGGTTCCAGTATATGCAGGTGCGTATTCATCGATTTCGGTTCGTTGGCATCTTTGGGGCTGAGGCGCATGTCTTCCAGCTGATCCCACTCCCGGGAAAGAGCCTCAATGTAACCACCATGCATGGGATCGTGACAGTATCTTTCAAGAAGATGATACAAATCAACTGCATAATCAAGGGCTTCCCGCTTCCCTGTTGCCCGGTAATACTCGGAGAAGCCGTAAATGCCAAAACCCTGGGCATAAGTCTGCTTTCGTCCATTCAGCAGGGTTCCGTCCTCGTTTAGTTCCCAGAATAGCCCTCCGTTTATTTTATCCCAAAATCTGGTAATTAGGTAATCATACGCCCTGTCAGCCATCTCCAGGTATTCAGGCTTGTGTGAAAAACTATAGGCAGCTGAGAAAGTCCAGAGAATCCGGGCATTCAATACGGTTCCTTTTGAAGCTCCCGGTACTTTGACATTATCAATATTTCGCCTACCAATAAATCCGCCGAATTCATTGTCTACAGTATTTTCAATCCAGTACCCAAGTATATTTTCCAGTTCATTTTTTAACTGAATGCGCAGGTCCTTAACATCCATTTTTCCCTATCTTTTTAGAAATTTTATGTTTTTATCAACCAGTTTGTTCACGGTTTGTACGGATGCTACCGAACGCAGTCTGTCCTGGGGTGAATTGATGCAATAGTCGATAAGCTGGTCAACGGTTGATGTGGCAACATGCATACGGGTATCTGATGATGCGTAGTAAATGAATACTTTCCCGTCTTCATCGGCGATCCAGCCGTTGCTGAATACAACATTCGACACATCGCCGACTCTTTCATTGTCATAAGGGGCAATAAAATGTCCGCCCGGTTTGTGTATTACTTTAAATGGATCATTGAGCTCAGTCATGAACATATACAGGGTATAGCGCAAACCTGCCGCAGTATTCCGGACTCCATGCGCCAGGTTGAGCCATCCTATCTCTGTCCTGATCGGTGTTGGGCCCTGACCATTCTTCACCTCGTAGATGGTATGATAAGTTTTTGCATCCACAATTTTTTCCTCTTTCACACATGCATTTTCAATGGTTTCGGAAAGACCGAAGGCAATACCTCCTCCCTTCCCTGTATCGATAAAACCATCCTGCGGTCGTGTAAAAAATGCGTACTTTCCTTTAATAAAATTGGGCATCAGCACAACATTTCGTTGCTGGCCACCAAAAGTTATCAGGTCGGGCAAGCGGTCCCAGACAATCAGATCCCTTGTTCGGACAATACCTGCTGCAGCCACAGCGCTGCTGGTATCACCCGCCGGGGCATCCGGATCTTTGCGTTCTGTACAGAATACCCCATAAATGTATCCGTCTTCATGCTGTGTGAGACGCATGTCATACACATTTGTATCAGGCACTTCTGTTTCTGGCAGCGAAACAGGGCGTTCCCAGAAACGGAAATTATCAATCCCGTTCGGACTTTCTGCAATGGCAAAAAATGATTTGCGGTCATTGCCTTCAACCCGGACAACTAGCAGATATTTTCCTTTCCACTTGATGGCTCCTGAGTTGAAGGTCGCATTGAATCTGATCCGCTCCATGAACCGGGGATTGGTTTTGGGATCAAAATCATAACGCCATTCGAGCGGGATATGATGACGTGTAACAATGGGGTATTTGTATTTGCTGTAAATCCCATTTTCACTGAAAAGTGCCTCGTTTTTCCGGGTAAGCAGCAATTCATGCTCTCTGGAAATTTTTTTTAACCGTTCTGTAAACAAACTTGTATTCATCTTTTTAGTTTCTCTCTGATTTAGTGATTTTATTTACTGACCTCTTCAATCCAGATAAAATCGAGGTATGCCAGGTTAGCACCTGCATTGTATTTAAGTGTGAGCAGGTTCAATCCGGCATCAGTGAACTTAATCTCGCCTATGGTTGCCTGTGTCCAGTAGTGCCAGTTACCTGTATTTTCAGGCAATACCAGTTTTACAGCTTCTTTGTTATTTAACCAGAGTGATGATTTATTGTCCTGATAACCATAAACTGTTACTATCCTGTATTTTCCGGGAATTTTCACATCAACTGTATAATTTGCCCACTCACCATCACTTTCCCAACCAATATATAATTGATTAACTGCAGGATCTACTTTATTCGGGTGATTAAAATCTGCCCAGTCCTTTGTATAAGAAATATCCACGCCTTCTTTTTCTCTGAAAAATGCAATATAATCAGAAATTCCGGGACGTTGATGCCCGTTTGTATGGTTTAATTTTGATCCTTCATTTTCAGGTGTTTCATCATGATATGCAACACCCTCACCACCAAGATCGTAATATGCCAGTTCCACTCTTCCGGGAATTGTCTGTGCTCCTTTGCTATAAAAGGCATCTTTATAAGGCCTTCCTTTGTAATCCGGAGGAATATTCGATATAACATTCTTTTGAGCAAAGACGAATTGCCCCAATAATAGCAGAAAAGCTAATATGAAATGGATTGGCTTCTGATTCTTCATGGTTTTTTTGCTGTTTTTAGTAAGGAACTAAATATCCAAAATATCTACCAGTTATCCGTCCTGAATGAGGATGCCGGTAATCCCTCGGTATTGAAAAGACTGGCTTCCGAGGCATTATCCCACAGGTATCTGACTGCCACCGGTTTCATAACAAAGTGACTTTGAACAATTATCTTATCTCCTTCAATGATTGCCTTTGCCTGGACAAATTTCTTGTCTTCCCCCGCAACCTGGAAATTCTGTAATCCGCCTTCTGCTGATTGCAGACCGTTTTCAGCATAATTGAAACTGATAATGACGGTATTTCCTTTGGTTTCCATTGAGGCATAAAGCGGGCCTGAAAATGCGACCTGCTTTCCATAATCCTTTGCCAGTGCCCACAGGGCCAGGCGCCGGCCAACCTCAGGTTTATTTGCCGGATGAATGTTTACAGGATTTCCAATATCCAACGTAACTGCCATTCCGGTATTGGGAACGCTCAGGGTTTTGAACTGAGCCTCGCGCAAGCCTGCAGCGTTGGACCAGTCCCCATAATCGAACGGAGCGATCTGCACAAAATAGAATGGAAAGTCACCTTGTTGCCATGCCTCCCGCCAGCATCCTATCATGTCAGGAAAGAGCCTGGTATACAATTCAGGGTTTCCCGAATTGGATTCACCCTGATACCAGATTGCGCCGCGCAATGTGTAAGGTATGAGGGGATTTATCATGGCATTGAACAGGGCTGTCGGTGTATTTGGTCCGATTTCTACAGGCAGTTTCGCCATGTTGTAAAATTGCATGGATGAAATATCAAACAGGCGGAAACTGCCCTTATAGAGAATGGCTACCGGCAAATATTTCCACTCACCGCTAAGTCCGATCTGATCAGCCGGATTGTCAGCCGGATATATCTTAAGATCCTCTGGCTTTCCAGTGATCCCACCACCTCCACGGATATCCAACACTCTGATTGCTAACAGATTATTCCCGATAAAAACATTTTTCGCCGGAATTGAATATTTCCTTACTACCTGCCACTCACCGTCTGACTCATGGCTTCCAATTTTATTTCCATTGAACCAGGTTATATCCATGTCGTCGATCGGTCCCAGTTCAACCACAAGTTCCCTGTTTTTCCATTTTTCCGGTAACGAAACAAACCGCCGGTACCATACTGCGCCGTCGATAGAACCGATTTCGGAATTTTCAAACCTAGCCGGCACGGCAATGTTTTTCCATTGTTCATGATTAAACCCCGGCCGAGGAATTTCATCATCCCCAAAGTTCAGATTTCTCCAGGGATCACCGGATTTTACATCAATCTTAAGTTCAGGGCACTTCATGAGCCATGATTCAATCTCTCTGGATTTCTGCGCTGCTGAATCCAGTCTTTGCATAATTTCACGGAATTCAACATACTCGTTGATCTTTTGCCTGGACATCCATGATTCAACAGGAGTACCGCCCCAGCTTGAATGAATCAGGCCGACGGGCACACCCAATTCCTGGTGCAGTTTTTTACCGAAAAAATAGGCGGTTGCACTGAACATACCTGCAGTTTCCGGGCTGCATACCTCCCATTTTCCGTCAAATGCTTTCCCCGGAAGCACAGAAAAAGCTTTTGTCACAGTAAACATCCTGATGTCCGGATAATTGGCTTCTGCAATTTCTTTCCTTGAATTCAGAATAGTGTCTGTCGGCGGCCATCCCATCACTGGCATTTCCATATTCGACTGGCCTGAACATATCCACACTTCACCAGTCATTACATTTTCAATCCGGATAACAGTATCCCGGTTGGTAAATGCCAACGTAAACGGACCACCTGCGTCAGGAGTTTTTAAACGGATGATCCAGCTGCTGTCTTCCGAAGTCCTGGTTTTTACGACCGCTTTCCAGGAGGCTTCCAGGGTCATCTTGCTTCCGGGTCTTGCTTTCCCCCAAAGGACCACTTCCTGGTTCTGCTGCAAAACCATATTGTCTGAAATAATTGCCGGCAGTTCCAGTTTTATTTGCCTGCCATGATTACAGGATGCAAGAACTATTGCTGCTACAAGTAGCGGGAGAATGTGTTTTATTTTTTTCATTTTACTCACTTTTCAATGCATTACCAAATATCACTTGTTTTACAAAATTAAATTTAATAATAAATATTTCCCGATCAGAACTTTTCTCAAATTTGAAAAAGAAATGACTTGATCACAATGGCTGGTAAAAATACGTTTGACATCCGCGAAACAAAAGGCAGGTCAGCCAAATTTAAGGATTGGCTTGTGAAGCATCCTGTTAATACTAAGTAATTCCAATGGGGTTTGCCAGAAGACCTATAGTATATCAGGTTAAAGCTTCAATCTGAAGTTTAACCGTTCAAGCATTACAGGCAGAGCTGCTCCCATAACCAGAGCCCAGGCTATGGACCCTGCTATTACAACAACAGGGACATCCGAATGTTGGTAGAAAAGAAGAGGCAGACTCAATTGCCAGATAATGTAATAGAACATATCCGGTACCAGATAAACCGTAAGTGAGTTTGCTCCGGCAGGTTTTAAAAAGAGTCCCCATTTGACCTGCCGTTTAATATCTATTATCCAGAACAGCACGGCAAAAATGATCATGCTTATTCCATTGCAGATTAATCCCCAACTCGGAGTAGACTGAATTTTTGAGATTATGAACCATCTGCGCAGGATGAAACCCAATATCAGGCTCAGGATACCAAGAGATATAATTGTTACAAATGTTTTCCTGAAATCCTCTTTTGAAAACTTTTTCAGGATAAGGATTATAAACAGGCCTGAAAGGATAATAAAAGGAGCGTTACCATTTATGATAACACCAAAAATTGGCCTGACGGGATTCAGAAAGTCCAGCAGATGAAGTTTCGAGAGTATATTCAATACAAGGAAGACAAGGAGAGCAATGGCTGTTTTCATGATATTATCCCGAATCCCCATGTAAACCAGCGCCGCCACAAGATACCCCCAACCGATTGTTCCGAGAATGCCCCATGAATTAAATGAGAAACCCGCCGTTTCACCCGACCGGAATATATATACCATCGGCACAATCATTGCCACTCCTGCCAGTCGTAATCCGTTGATCAGGTAAAAATTTTTATCGGTTACCTTATAATTATTCCAGATGAGAAAGACTCCCGTATACATGATCAGAGACCAGAGACTTTTGCTCATACCGGTATAATCTCCATTAACATTCCTTGAATTTGCCATCAGCACACCGATTATGAGCAGGCTAAAGGTCCTTACAAGTATATGCTTCAGGACCGCCAGGCCGTTCTCACCTCGGGCATACCTGTTGCCAACCGAATAAGGGATGGACATTCCCACCATGAACATAAATCCCGGGAATACCCAGTCGGCAAGCCCCATACCATCGAAATCAGCTTTGGTGTGTCCGAGCCATGCGGGCACACCTGGCATATAAAGGTCGTTTACAAATAACATGAGGACAAGTGTCAGTCCGCGCATGATGTCAACTGACAGAATGCGGTTGCTATCTCCCATATGAATTACTTAGTTGAGGGTTGAAATAAAATTATTGTCACCGTCATTTTTAAAAGATCCCGGGTTAATACAGGTGAAAATAATACAATTAATTATTCTTAATATAGTAAAGCCTGATTATTCTCTGAATAATGAATAAGAGTCACAACTGAGCCATTCACCATGAACCGGAACGCGGCAGAAATATCAAACCAGGGGTATTAACTGAAGCGGATATTCAGCAATTGTCCAGGCTTGTTTAAAAGTACATCCGATATACGGGCTCAAACTGTCAATAATTGCCGACCTGTAACAGGTAATCCGTCAAAATATGTATTTTTACTGAAGGATATGCCAGATTCAACGGCAGCTACCGGACAACCGGAAAGACCAAATAGTCAGAAAGAATAATAAATAAAGCAAGGGTATCATATGATTAGTAGATCATTATCTAACCACAAAACCAAAATTGTGGCCACCATCGGTCCGGCATCCGGATCGCAGGAGATGCTGGAGCGTTTGATCAGGGCAGGACTTAACATTGCGCGACTTAACTTTTCACATGGTGATTTTACGGTTCATGCCGAAACAATCAACCGCATCCGTGCCGCCGAAAAGGCCACAGGTTTTCGTGTTTCGATAATGGCTGATCTTCCTGGTCCAAAGATGCGATTGGGAAAAATTGATCCGGAGCCCATACACTTGCAACCCGGTGAAAATTTCACACTGACCAGCGAAGAGATTATTGGGAGTAAGCAGCGTGTCGCGATGAGCTACAAAAATCTTCCCAAGGTTGTGAAACCTGGTAACAAGCTTTTTCTCAACGATGGATTAGTTCAGCTTTTGGTGGAACGGGTTATTGGTACCGACGTCCAATGCAAAGTATTGGTTGGTGGAGAGCTGCGATCCAAAAAAGGCCTCAATCTTCCGGGTATTGATCTTGGCATAAGTGCTTTTACCGGCCATGACCGCGACTGCCTCGAATTTGCGCTCAGGAATGGTGTTGACGCAATAAGCCAGTCTTTTGTGGAAACTGCTGCAGATATCCAGGCTGTGCGTTCAGCCGCAAAATCCATTGGCAAACAACCCTTTATAATCGCAAAAATCGAACGTTCGGGAGCTCTGAAACACTTTGATGAAATTCTGAAGGTATCAGATGGTGTTATGATTGCGCGTGGTGATCTTGGCGTTGAAGTACCGATTGAGGAAATGGCGATAATACAAAAGCAATTGATCTCCAGGGCAAATCAAGCAGGCAAACCGGTTATCACTGCGACACAGATGCTGGAATCCATGATTAACAGTCGCCTACCTACCCGGGCCGAATCAACCGATGTAGCAAATTCCATCCTGGATGGAACCGACTGTATCATGCTATCCGGAGAATCTGCCATGGGCCAATATCCGGAAGAAGCAGTGACCATGCTCGCCAGGATTGCATCCTTTACTGAAACGAATCGGCTTCTTGTTCAAATGAACTACTCCTTAGAAAGGTCTGGACAGATTAAACCAACCATTGCTGCTGAAGCAGCTGGTCTGATGGTAGAACACGCAATGCAAACCCTGCCCTGTTCCTGTATATTTGTTCCAACCTCTACCGGAACCACAGCCCGGATGATATCCCGATTCAAACCACCTGTGTGGATTGTTGCTATAAGTGATGATCCGGATGTTTGTCAGGGTCTAACATTTTCTTTTGGTGTTCTTCCAGTCTTGTTACCCTACGAACCTGATAAATGGCCTGACTTTGCCAGTAACTGGCTCATCACACATAAGGTGCCTGGTGCCCTTGCGTTGCTGGTCACTGGTCCGACCACGAAGCACCCTGACTTCAACCACAGGCTTGAATTCATTCGTATTGGGAATAAGTAAGAATCCCGCTTACTATAAATTCACGCATAACCTGGACCAAAAAGAAAAAGGAGCGGCAGACTCAATTGCATCTGTATGATAAAGATTTCTTAAAATTGTACGCCCAATTATCACTGAATATGAAAAGAAATTACAAAAAAGCTGTACAACATGAAATAAAATTAAATGTTAAATAATCAAAAGCATATTATCTCAATACTGCTGGCCATGATACTCCTTTTACCAGCAGTAGTTAAGCTTGAACACCGCCATGCATATGACTGCAATCAAAAAAATGGAGAAAGGTCCACTACATTTTTCTCTGAAAAATGCCTGGTCTGTGATTTTCAATTCTTAACCTTTATTGTAAAGGATTTAGTTAAAAACGCAATCCGTTTTGAACATACCGGTCTCATTGCCTGCAGGTACATACCCCCATATTATCCTAACCATTCAGAATACTCGTTCCTTTTACGGGCACCTCCTGTTTTACAACTGGTTTAAGAGTTCTTCCCATCCTAATTGTAAAATAAAACTGTAATAGAATGAAAAAATCATTTATCGTATGTGCTTTCATTTTGTCATTTCATGACATACTTGCGCAAAATATTATTCAGGGTATCCTTCGCGACCAGGATAATACACCTCTTATTGGAGCAACCATTTTTTTACCGGAGATCAACAAAGGAACTGTAACAGATAATAACGGTTTCTATAAACTATCAGGTCTTCCTTCCGGTAAGCTTAAAATCCAGTTTTCTTATGTCGGTTATGCAAACAGGATTGAGACCCTCATACTAGAAAATGTTGAGATAGAACTGAATGTGACTCTTGAGACAACTACCATCAAGGCAGATGAAATTGTGATAACGGGAGGATACAGTTCAGCACAACATGAAAATGCTGTCAAAATTGAATCCTTAAAACTGGATCAAAAGGATATCAAACCAACTCCCAATTTTACAGAGATCCTTACGAAGATCCCGGGAGTTAATATGATCTCAAAAGGAAGTGGTGTATCAAAACCAGTCATCAGAGGTCTTTCCATGAATGACATCCTGATCCTGAATAACGGGGTCAGATTTGAAAACTATCAGTATTCTGACCATCATCCTTTGGGAATTGATGAATTCGGAATTGAAGACGTCGAGATAATAAAGGGACCTTCCTCCCTTCTGTATGGTTCTGATGCGATCGGAGGGGTGATTAATTTTATCAGGGAAAAACCGGCCCCTGTGGGTAGTATTTTGGGCGATTATAACCTGCAATTATTCTCCAATTCACTTGGTATTTCCAATAATTTCGGTATCAGGGGATCATCTCAGCATTTTTTTGCAGGGATAAGAGCCGGGTTAAAATCGAATGCAGATTTCCTTCAGGGTGGGGGAATTTATGTGCCAAATACGCGATTCAGGGAGTATTCGGTCAAGCTGAATGCCGGATTTACCGGTAAGGCCGGTACATTCAAATTATTCTACGATAACAGCAGGCAAAATCTTGGGCTGGCAGAAGAAGAAGCAATAGAATCCATAGAGGAAAGAGGCCGGAATGTTGAAATTTTCTATCAGCAATTCCTGACCCATTTGCTTTCTTCTCAGAATAAGCTTTACCTGGGAAACATGAAACTGGATGTCAACTCCGCTTTTCAGAGTACAGAGCTTATCCATTTTGGAGAGCCGGATGAATATGAGATTCAGATGAGACTGGCAACTTTGACTTACGAGGCCAAACTTTATCTTCCTTCAGACAGGAACTCAGAATACATTATTGGTTACCAGGGCATGAACCAAAATAACCTTAATCTTAATAACAGGGAAACCAAGTTATTGCCGGATGCAACAACCATGAACAATTCTGTATTTTTTCTACTACAGAAGACTTTTTTTAACAAATTGAAGCTTCAATCCGGCCTCCGGTTTGACAGCCGGGCTTTGACTACCAAATCATTGGGTGATATGGGCCAACCAGATTACCGGATGGCACTTGACAAAAATTACAAGAGTCTGAGCGGATCTCTGGGTTCAACCTATTATCTCACTCAAAAACTCCTGATCAGATCGAATTTTGCGTCAGCATACAGGGCACCTAATCTTTCAGAGCTGACAGCGAATGGTCAACATGAAACCCGGTATGAAATTGGTGATCAGGACCTGGCTCCCGAAAAATCATTTGAAATTGATTTAAGTATACATTATCACATAGATAACCTGACATTAGATCTTGCAGGCTTTTACAACAGCATTAAGGATTATATCTATGTTTCCCCAACGGGCGATACAACAGAAACCGGTATATATATTTATCAATATATGCAAAGTAACTCCTTCCTTTACGGAGCAGAGGCCGGTATTCACTATCACCCGCAAACAATGAAGTGGCTCCATCTGCTTACAACTTTCTCTGCAGTTACAGGTATGCAGAAAAGCGGAGATTATTTACCCTTTATACCGGCAAAAAAGATCTACTTTGAATTCAGGGCAGAGAAGGAAAGGCTGGCTTTTTTTCATAGCACATTTATAATGGCAGCCTTCACCTCTGTTTTCAACCAGAACAATGCTGCGCCTGAAGAGACTCCGACCAAAGGATATACCTTATTTGATATATCCCTGGGTGGACAGATACAGGTTAAAGAACAGTATATCTCTCTTGGACTTGGTGCCACCAACATTTTTGATACAAAATATATGGATCATTTGTCAACATTAAAAGAAGTTGGTTATTCTAATCCGGGCAGGAATATTTCCCTGACTGTAAAAGTTCCCTTAGCGCTACGGATCCCTGTCATTCAGGAGTAACGGCTTGGTCCCGAGTCTTCGGATGCAAAGCAGGGTGGCAATTGAGATATTGATGAATGCTGGTATGATTATTGAATATTGAATATTAACTTCAAAATCATGATATATGAAAACGAATAAACTACAACAAGCATCCAAAATAGCACGGATTTGTTCTTTTCTGCTTTTGATGGCTGTTTTTATTCAATGTATCGGACCTGAAGGTCCGATGGGACCTCCGGGATATGACGGACAGGATGGTTTGGACGGTATTAATTATACCCGCTCAGTCATTTATGATGTTTATCCGTCCGAATGGACTGGCAATGTGGATGGCTATAATGCAGTACTTGACATACCAGAAATAACTGACGACATATATTACAATGGGGCCGTTTTGGTTTATAGGTTAATTGAAACAGAACCAAAAAGTTTTAATCTTTTACCCTATACTTATGTGGATAATGCCTTAAGCGTTTATATGGACTTTGATGCTTATGTTGGCAGTATAAATATGATCTATAAGGAAGTTTTCAATGGCGTAAACGATACGCCTGCTCCCGCAGATCTTATGTCATTTAAAGTATTGATTATCGAGGGAATTCCCCTGGCGACGTTACAAACCATGGTTGATGTCAATGATGTTTCTGCAGTTTCCAGAATGTTCAATCTTGATAATGGAAAAGGTAATATTCAGTGATTTTATTGAAAATTTAAAATAATGAGAATGCCTGCAAATCATATAATTTGCAGGCATTTAATTGGGGAAGAATCCCATATTTTAATTTTTTCTCTCTGGTAACTGTCAGTGCGACTTTATTTTAAACTGTTTATATCCCTTACCGTTTTAAACCGGGTTCTGATATCCTTAAATTATCGAAACCAACTCTGGTAAAGCTGCAGCCTATGCTTACGAGACCCTGCTGATAAGTTGCATCGGTAACCTCTTTCAACATAATCCCGTCAACAATGGCCCTTATCCTTTCTCCGATACAGGATATTTTCAGATTTCTCCACTTATTCCCTGGTTTTTCCATCTTCCCGGTTGCCAGGATTCTCATCGGAGTTGCAATTTCCCATTTCCCGCTAGCATAAAGCCTGAAAGAATAGCCTACCGGGTAGGGCTTTCCGAATCCCGCCCACGTAGAACCGTTAAAACACCTTGCGGATATTTGCATAAATAGTCCCGACAAGGCTGCTGTATCAGAAGGCAGGTCAACAAATGCCATATCGGATGAGACATCAATGTCGTTCCAGTTTATATCCCCAATAATTGAATAGGCAAAGGTGGCTTCCGACCAGTCTATTCCCCTTCTTTCTATCTGCTGAACAAGCACTTTACTTTCTGAGTGGAGTTTCTCCACTTCAAATGCCCCACCCTGATCGCAAAGGTAACGTGGTGTCTGTGACAGTTTATACTTTTCAAAGTCCTCGGCATACGGAAGAGGAAATGGCGAATTAACCGGGCTGCTATGCACTCCTTTCTTCTGACCGGAAGTGGTTGTAAGCGAATAAATACAGTTTGGTTTTAATACCAATGTGAAATTTCCATCCTTTTTATTGAGATCTTCTGCTCTGACAAAATTCTCAAGCGGATTGGACTGCCATACAGAAAGAGATCCCTGTATGAAGGTACCGGCGGGGATTATGACAAGTTCCTGATCCGAAGTGGCGTCTGTTGTTTCTATTATAATGGAAACATCCTTTTTATCGGGAGAGATATAGGCAACAACGCTACCCCCTGATGGGAGCATCTTGCATCCATCAATGATATATTCCCAACCTGGTTTTGCAAACTGGGTGGTATGTCCCACGGCCCATAATTTCTGATCAACAGTATATGCCCCTGACCAGGGTGTATTGGCCTTTATTACACCTGAATGAGGAGCCGGAAGACAATCATAGTAGGCTGTGACCGGGCTCCAGAACTCAGTCTTGGTAAGGTTGTATTTTATGAAGTTGGTATTTATTTTCTGTGCCCTTAAATTCGTGAGCGGATGCATTGTAGTCCAGTTCCACTCACCATCTTCTGAAGACCATAGACGTTTCCCTGCTTTTTTCAGGTCAAATGCTGACCGGGGGATAACACCGTGAGGATAATGTACTCCTATAATATCAACCGATTTTGCCAGCTCAGGATCCTTTGCCATTGCCTCGGCAATTGACCATATTCTTTCAGGGGGACCGTTAAGGTCAGCCGCGACAATCTTTGCATGGTTCAAACCATTCTCATCAAGGGTCTTCCTGTAAAGCTTGATCCATTCCGGGTCAAACTCACGTTCATTCCATATTCCGATGTATTTTATATCAAGGTCATGAACTTCTTTTGCACCTTTTATAAATGAAACAAAATAATCTGCACCGTCTTTTGAATAGAATTTCCCGTCTCCCAGCCATCCGGGTGCCCCCCAGGCAAGACCATCAAGTATTATATCCGGATTGCGTCTGACGGCCTCTTTCATCAGCCACCATTCATATCCTCTGGTGAAATTTTCTTCCCCCTTCTTTCGCAGATGGCTGGGTTCTGTGCCATCGGTTGAGTTAATATCACCACCGATCTCAACCTTCAGGTGCTGAAAACCTGCACCGAACTGAGGCAGGAAGAGGTAATCGAGCACCTGGCTCCGGTATGGTTCAGGATAATCTGCAAGCAATCTTGAAGATGCCCCTGCGCTTACCGCACCGATACCCTCGAATACATCTGTTTGCGACTGCGGATCAATAGTAATTGAAACCTGATTCCCGCTGGATTTCTCAGGTTTTTGCCTTGCATCAGGAGTGCAGGAGAATAACAGGAGTGAAATCAGCATGGTCATTATTTTTTTCATATGTGCAAATTAATTATAAGCATTAATACTCAACTATTTAAATTGTGCCACTTGCTTTCAACACGTAGGAAACACCCCTCGCAGGCCGGAAAATCCTGACTACCTCATTCGAAAGTTAATATATTGTCAATAATTTATTTGCTAAATCTCAGTTTTTCCGGCAGAGAATGGTCAGAACCTCCGATTTTTGCACAATGCCACAGCATTTCATTAGCACACAATTCTGTGTTATTAATCCTTTACAATTATGACGACGACAAAATACCCACCATTGGATTGATTTAAATATATTTAACTTAATTATGCGAATTAAGACTTGAAATATGCATTTGACAAGTAATCTGAATTTAAAATATCACTAAACCGCGTAGCGGTTGATTAAAACACTCCGTGCTTTCAATAACATATATAACACATTAATTTAGAAACACAATGCCTTAAAAATATACTCTTTCTACTCTTAATTCGCATAACATTGCTTATTATACCAGGAATCTCTTTAATGATGAATTCATGGCTTGTTTTAACAACAAGTATTGTTGCTTTCTGGAAAAGCCTGTGGCCCTGATCATTGTTGGCCGTATCATATTGACTACACAGGCTGGACCTAAGTATTTCTTGTTTAGTTATTTATGTGAAAGGCAATCTGACCGGCCAATTGTGGTCAATTTTACTGGCTTCTGCAGTGTTTCTTGCATTTTAAAAAAATAGCAGCTACTCAAATGCATTTGAATAGCTGCAATATTATTAATTACATATTGTAAACATACTTAAATGTATTGGCAAACTCTTCAATGCTTGTAGGTGTTGTGCTTTCTGCATCACGTTTTGCATGTGCCATGACTTTACCTTCATTCATCACCTTTATAAATTCATTGAGGTTATCAGCCGTATTCTCAGAAGTTCCCATTTGTTGCATCATTGAATTCTTGAAATCAGCGTAAGTGAATTCCACATATTTTAAATCATTTTTACCGATATGGGCTCCATACACCTTTGCCATTTCAGGATAAGAAACTTCCCTGGCTCCCAAAAGATTTTGCGTATTATGTCCATTAAAATCTAGCGCTAATAATCTTTTTACGGCATAATTTGCAATATCTTTTGTTGCGATGACTGGAAAAAAGAGGTTTGATTTTATAGGTGAGCCCATAATACCTGATTGTTTAATAAGCCCGATCATTCCAAGGGTGTTTTCCATGAAATAAGTTGGTCTGAGATGAAGTGTATGTAATCCTTCAATTTTATTAAGGATATTCTCCATTTTACCTAGGCCAAGTACAACTCCTGAACCACTTTCTAAATGAGCACCCTGACTGCTAAGTGAAACAACATATTTTACTTTACATTCACGCAGAGCTTCTGCAATAGCATCGGCATGTTTCACCTGATGCTCAGTATAGTTTACGGTCTGCCAGTCAATGGGAATCATTGCATACACTGCTGTTGCTCCGCTGAATGCTTTTTTTAAAAATTCTGGATGAGAAGTGTCTCCAATAAAAAGCTCAGCGCCTTTATTGGTCAATTCTTTCGCTTTTTCAGCATTACGGCTGATGATCCTTACTTTTTTCCCTGCTTCTAATAAGGCGGAAGAGATTATTTTACCGGTATTACCGGTAGCACCAGTTATTACGTACATAGTTTCTGATTTTTTAGATTAATATTTAATTGATTATAGTTTTAATAATTTAAAAGCATGTGTCCATTCGTTTTTAGTTAATCCTGTGATACACCAAAGCATACACAGTGGTTCGATGGCTCTTGCAGATTCTGCCATACCAAAATCAGCGGTTTCCCAACCGAATTTGTCAATAATTACAGAGACTTCCTTTTTGGCGTTTTCGTTATTTCCACAAATGAACATGGTGGGTTTGCTTTCAAATGAAGGATTTACCATAAACGCACTTCCAACACTGTTAAATGCTTTTACAAAATTTGCATCAGATACTGTTACCTGTAGTTCTTCCATGAGCGATTTGTCAAGGTTGGTAAAGAATTTCAACACTCCATTAGCAGGAGGTGAATCGGCAATGGGGTTGGTAGCATCAATTATGGTTTTACCATGCAAGTTATCATGTCCCATTAAACCAAGCACCTTTTTTGCTATTGCGCCTTTAACTGCAAGCACTAAAATTTCCCCATACTTTGCTGTTTCAGCAAATGAACCAACAAGTGCGTTAGCTTCTGCACCTTTTTGCCATTCAGCAAGTTTTGATTTGTCACTTGTACCAAGCATTACCTGATAACCATGTTTTAAGAATCCGGTACCCAATGTCCGGGCAACTACTCCTGATCCGATAATTCCGATTTTTTTCATTTTGTTTGTTTTAAATATTGATTATTTTCTATTTAATTTGTTTGTACATACAATCTTTAAAGGATAAAAAAATATTACTTCAATTTTTTTACCGCATCATAAATATTTTCTGTGAGTTTTTTTGCTTCTTCTTCATCAATAAGTTCTGAGTATCTATTGTATAAATTCCTCCATGCCTCCTTAATTTTCTTATCCAGTTTTTTGCTTTTGTCTGTTGGATGCACTTCAGTCGTTCTGCCTGTTGATATCCTTTCTACCATCTTTTTTTGTTCCATTTGTTCAATCAAGCGGGTAATAGTAGAAGGTGTAAGTTGCATTTGTTCGCTAATCTCCTTTGGCTGAATACCTGGCTTATCATTAACAGTCATTAATAAAAAGGCATAAGAAGCTGAAAGACCGATCATGGCAAATTCTTCATCAGCCATTTTGGTCATGAGTCTTGAAAGGGCATTAGCCGAGTAGTAAAGACATCCGCAATATTTTGAGTTACATTTTTCCATTTCTGAGTACAAAGATAGAACAATTTTGTTTGTACATACAAATATAATTTATTTTTAATATCCACTTATTCCAGATCATTCCAAAATGGCTAAAGGACCGGTAAAACCCAAATAGAAATTTCAAGAAGGCAATTAAAGATGAATGTGTATTTTCCAGTTCAATTTCAACATCGAAAATACCATGAACATTCATCTTCGAAATGTTCATTTTGAATAAACTAAACAGGAGGATTATGCAAATAATAAAGGATTATAAGAACTAAACATTAGTTAAATGCGGAACTTAATTCAACAATTTAACAAAAAAAACCTTAATCAAATTGATTGATGAAGGTGCAAAATGGTTGTTAAGCAAGTGAGTAAAATCATGAGCACAGTCTTTTCAATTATTTCCCCCCCCCCGGATTATTTTGCAGTTGAATAAATGACTTGGGGGTCATTCCACTGTGTTTTTTAAAGGCAATGTAGAATGGCGATTTAGAATTAAATCCGGCTTTTTCAGCTATCGCGTCAATTGTAAGTTTATTATATTCTGGAGAAATTAACAACTCTTTGGCCACCTCGATGCGGTATGTGTTGATGTAGTCATTAAAATTAAACTTTGTTTTTTCATTAATTACCTGCGAAAGTGGAATTCAAAAATGTTTTGTACTACTTTTTGTACTACTAATAAAAATGGTCTTGTAAATATTTGATTTACAAGGCATCCAAATTTACTCGGACAGGTTTCGCCCGATATAGCCCTACAAAAACAGAAGCCCCCCTTCATCCTGCTGAAGCAGGATTTCAGAGGGCGAAGTCGGGGTGGTCTGTGCGAACACCCCTAACTTTGCTTGGTTTTTTTCTTTAATAGTAATTGAGATTAAACGGTTTCAATGGGTCATTATCTCGAATTAAGCATCATCAAACGTTCATTGTAATGACTCATATACTGTTTCTTAGTCTCATCATCAAGAAATGATTTATTTACCAGATTTTCCACTTCATCTTGTTTTTTAAGAAAAGGTTCGAGCAATTTATTTAGCCTGGATTCATTTATTCCAATTGTTTTCCCGAATTCAACGAAATCTTCGAGACATGGATGATGCTTGTCATTTCTTATCCTGCAATCCGACCAATGCCATGCTGCAAATAATTCATCCTGCAAGGCAAAAAAGTCCTCTTCTTCAACATGGATACGGGTATCCATAAGATCATATGCAGGACTCAAAACATAATCTCCATTAATTGTTTCAAGTAAGGAGAAATTTTTCAGATGAGCATCACCATTGGAAAATAAAAAATTGAATACAACCAAGCTATAAAATTTCTCCATTTCAATTTTCCAGGCACCAACATGTTTTTTTATTAGTTCGGCAATACCCTCATATGAATAATCATAACGGAAGTTTTCACCGGCGTTTTCTTCAGTTTTGCCGGCCAGGGAGGCAAAATCTTCTTTGCCAAGTTTTGTCCCGTTGCTGTTTACATCAAATCGTTTTGTAATATAGGCAGGTTCTTCGTTACTAAAGAATACAAGACCATTCTCAGCGATGGGAATATTATAAACCTGGTTGGCAATTTGCATGGTCACATGTTCGTTGGCAGGTGCCATTAAGATTTTATACAAACCGTAGGGTTTTGGTTTGAGTATATAGGTACCCTGTTCACTTTCACCAGTTAGCCGAATACTATTTTTTTCAATCAAAACAGAATATTTCTCCTGCATTCCCGAAATGGATATTCTTTTCCTGTTTTGTAAAAACTTCTTCTTATCATTCTCATCAATCTCCGGGGTATTATAGGGTAATATATGGCTAACCTTATGCCCGTCAAACATCCTGCGTAGAAAAAGAGGACTATAACTTGAAAAACCTTCCAAAAGTAACCCCGGACAATTTTTAATTTCCATTTTTGAAACAATTAAACTATTCGCTTAATAGTAATTGCACCTATTGTGTCATACTGAGCAGTGGCCATCAATAAGCCAAAGAAATCTTTCTTATCAATTCTTAATTGCCTTAGCTGCACTGACCTGTTTGATCCTTCAGAAAGCATATTATAGAAAAAGGGGAAAAGTCGGTCCGCTGTAAATACCATTTGCTTCTTTGGTAATGTCAGGCTGATTCCCGGTTTTGTGTTGTCATTGAAATAGAAGGAATCGTACCTGAATTCAAAAGTACGGTTATCCGATTCAGTTAATATGCCTGCTAAAACACCATTCCTGTATACTTCAGCCCGCCTCATTTATTTGGTTTTTTAAGTTCGAGTTTGATTTCCAGGCCCAACACATCAGAAATTTTCTGAAGGTTGTTAATGGTTATGTTTCCTTTACCACTTTCAAGCCGTTTCATCGTGGCTATGCTAACTTCTGAAAGCTCTGCAAGGTATTCCTGGTTTATGCCCAGGATATTCTTTCTTTCCTTTATTATGGCAATTAATTCTCTGGTTGTCATCTCATAAAAATAGTTATAGTATCATAAATGATATTATTTAGTAAAATTAGAACATATTTAAGATAAAAACAATTAAAAAGAATCTTTTATGATACTTTTTGCCCGTTTAAGAATGAGGTTGACTGAATGGAACAGCAATAGTATCATAAATGATACCGCTTGAATGGATGTAATGATTATTCATGCTATATGCCATGAGCACATGAAAGTTATTCTTTATCCTGCACCCCTGAACATGGTATGTTATTAATGGTTTATCTTTGAAAGCAAGTCTGAACCGATAACCTGTATAACCCGGAGCTAATGAAAGACTATACCATGATTGAGCAGGAGTGCCGCGAGACCAGCCGGATTTCTGCTGCAGTGATTGATGAATTTTTGCTTTATTATGCTGCAGATCAATACAACCTGGAACGCGATCTAAACCTGAAACTCGGTAAATTCAGCCACATCACAAAGAAGTTCCCGAAGGAATGGGTAAACCGGTTGAAATCCCAATATATTATTCACAAAGTTTTCAAAGCGGAAGGCCTGATCAGGAAAATACTTAACCATGCTGCAATACACAGTCGAAAACAAGAGGAGATCACATTCCTGGGATTTCAGGCAATTCATCCCTGGAAATTCAGTTTTAGCATCATAAAGGAAATTCCCGCCGATGATTTCTATGTAATGATGGATGTGTACAGGGAAGAGGAATATCTTCTTTATTCCCCGGGTATAACCAAAACGCGCGCAGATCAGACTATAATCCTTTGGTTTAATTTGATCGGATTCAACGGATCATGCTGGCAAAGTTACGGACCCATTGGTGCCTATAGGTCTTTTGAGCCGGATGATATATTCTTCTTTGCCACAGAAATGGAACCCGGTATTGCCGGCGATAACGACCTCATGATCCACCTGGAAAGTAATCCGGTGCCCTATATGATGTTGTTGTCGGGTGCCAATTATCCGCTTGTTTTAAATAAGGAACACCAGATGCTTCTGTGTACTGCCGAATATGAAGTGTTCCATTTGAATCCGGAAAGTCTTTCAGACAGGTTCAAAACAGAATACAACAAAGGAATATGTAGGTTATCCCTAAAAAGATGGGCAGGACCTCCGCATTTTTCACAGGCATATTTTAAAGAAGCAGAAAGGACGGTGGTACTTTCTGCCATGACCGTTAGGGGATTCCAGGCCCTGGTGGAAGGATTTAATGCATATGGTTACAGTTTCTCGGACGAACCGGATATCAGGGTTCACCTTACCATGATAAAAACCGCGTCGGATATCCTCATAAAAAAGATCAATCTGCTCCCATACGAACACCTGTTCATCAAGGAATCATCTCCTGCTGAAAAGGAAGCCCTTGAAAGACTCAACAACCTGATGAATCTGGCCATGCCCGAAATCAATGCAGGGCGTCAACCTGATATCAAAGCGCTGGCAAAGAAAGCCGGAGTTGATCCTCAAGTGGCAGAAGATGTAATCCGGCACACCATGGAAAGATTGAACAAAATGCAACCATGAAAAAAATAACGTTCCCTGTTCCTTCAAGGCTGGCACGCCTGACCTTTACACTGCATCCGAGCGTGAAATATGGCTATTATAGGAAAGCCGGTTATTGGAAATGTCTAAAGCAGATCCTCTCGTACAACGCTGACAAAACTTATGGAAGAACTGGTTGCTGCAAAGATATTAAATCCAAAAAAAAGTAGATCCGAAGTATACTATCTGAATGATGACCTGATAAGAATCCTGGCAGGATAAAGTGATAATATTTTGTACTACTTTTTGTACTACCAATAAAAAAGACCTTGTAATCATTTGATTTACAAGGTCTTTATTTTTACTCAGTCGGGGTGAGAAGACTCGAACTTCCGGCCTCTACGTCCCGAACGTAGCGCGCTACCAACTGCGCCACACCCCGATGTTTATTTAATGATTTATTGATTTGATGATTTGATGATTTGGTGATTTACTCATGCTGTATTTTGATAAAAATTTTATTTTACAATCAAATCATCAGATCATTAAATAATTTGGACTGCAAAAATAGTAATTTATCTTATTCCCGAAAGAATAATTTACTTGCAGAATACATATTGCAGTTTTTGCTAAATTGCTTTTGTTTAAGCGCCTCAAAACCATGCCTTCCAAACCGAAACAGCAAGGCCGGCTTGTACGTTCCCTTACGTTGGGATCCGCTATCATCCTGGTGATCAGCTCGGTCATCGGATCAGGAGTCTTTAAAAAGGTGGCCCCCATGTCAGCTGAGCTCGGATCACCGGTCTGGGTCCTCATATGCTGGTTACTGGCTGGCCTGATCACCCTGTTCGGCGCCCTCAGCAATGCTGAGATTGCCGGGATGCTGGCCGATTCGGGAGGTGAATATGTCTATTTCAAAAGGATTTATGGTCGTTTCATGGCATTTATCTACGGTTGGAGCGTGTTTGCCGTGATAAAAACAGCCGCGGTTTCCTCCATCGCCTATGTTTTCGCCCATTCATTTAACGCCCTCATTCCCCTACCACGCCTGCCTGCTTCCCTGGAAAGCATGGAACTGCTCGGAATATTCCGACCCCTTGAAAATATTGGCGTAAAACTTTTCACCATCCTGCATATTTTAATACTCACCTGGGTAAATACCAGAGGACTTAAAGGCGGGGCAAGGCTTAGCGTATACATCACCTGGCTGGCTGTGGCCGGGCTGTTACTCATGATTGCTTCGGGGCTAATGTTCGGAAATGGGAGCATATCCAACATACAGGTTTCAACTACTACTTCCGTTACCCGGGACCTGACCAGCTTTGCATTTATAAAGGCAGTGTTTGCCTCGATGCTGGCAGCTTTCTGGGCATATGAAGGATGGAATACGATTGGCTTTCTGGGCGGAGAGATCCGTAACCCGAACAGAAACATACCCCCTGCCCTGATGGGAGGAATGGCCCTGATCATCATCACCTACCTCCTGGTTAATTTCGTCTATTTTTATGTTTTACCCATCGACAAGATGATGGAGGTATTCCGGTCTCAGAATGAGATCGCTGGTGTTGAGGCAATCCGTCATTTTTCAGGTAGCACGGGAGCTTTCATCCTGTCCCTGCTTATCCTGATCACAACCTTCGGCTGCACGAACAGTACGATAATCATGCCTCCCCGTATTTATCAGGTAATGGCCAGAGACGGTCTGTTTTTCAAAGGCATTGCCGATATTCATCCCCGGTTCAACACCCCGGACAAAGCCTTATGGCTGCAAGGAGCCTGGGCATCATTGCTCGTATTGTCAGGGAGTTTCGACCAGCTGACCAATATGCTTATCTTTGTCGTTTTTATTTTTTATGGCGCTACCACGCTCGGTGTCTTTATCATGCGGATCAGGGAGCCTTTGCTTGAAAGGCCCTACAAAGCCTGGGGCTATCCGCTGGTACCTGCCGTATTTATCCTGTTCTGCCTGAGCCTGGTTATCATTGCCTGTTTTACCAACCCCCGGGAGGCAGGGCTGGGTTTGCTGTTTGTGATCACTGGAATACCCTTTTATTTTTATTGGCGAAGAAGAATTTGAAAATTTGAAAATGAGAGAAGAATTTGAAAATTTGAAAATGAAACAAATTGACGATTCTAATGCAAGTTATTTATTAGTTTGATTTAAGATTATTTTTAGAAGTACTGATTATTCTTGACAGCACTTTTACTATTTCAGATAGTTTAAGTAGGAGATTATCCGGGTTTGGATAATTCCGGGCTTTTTGGCAAAGTAAAAGCCAATAATCCGTTTCATCAGCTTCCTTAGCTGATATTTTTAATTTATGAATAAAATCCAATTTGCTTTCAGCATTTTGAGCTTCCCGAATATTAGCACCTATTGAAGTTCCTGCCCTGAGAACTTGTCTTGCTACTATATACTTTCTGTTTTCTTCAAGCAATTCGCTGAATTCAATAATATTCAAGGCAAATTGGAAACTAATTTCCACGATAACATTTTGTTTATTATTACGCATAACATTAATATTTAATTAACTCATTTTCAAATTATCTCATTTTCAAATTATCTCATTTTCAAATTATCTCATTTTCAAATTATCAAATCATTAAATTTCATTAGCCATTCCTTCTCTATGGGCACCACACCGACCTTTTCACATACGAGTCCCGCTGCAAGGTTGGCCAGCACTGCCATGCTGCCGATATTCATCCTGATGGCAAGACATAAGCTGGCCATGGCAATTACCGTATCACCGGCACCGGATACATCAGCGACATCCCTTGCCTGAGTTGGAACAACCTGATAGTCATTCCCGCTGCTGACCAACATGCCATGCTCCGACAGGGTGATCATAACCATACTGAAGCCGGCCTTCTCCTGGAGCTCACGGGCAGCAGCATGCACTGCTGCATAATCCGTTTTGTCAATTTCCAGGTTCAGTCCTTCGGTAAGTTCCTTAAAATTGGGTTTGAATAAAGTGGCATTCCGGTAATGACTGAAATTCCGCTTTTTCGGATCCACCAGTGTGGGGATTTTCCAGGCATTGCCCAGGGAAATGACCTTTTCGATTAAACCCGGTGTGATCACGCCCTTGTCATAATCCTGGAAAACGATGGATGCTATGTTATTCTGGTTAACCAATGCCTGTATTCTTTGCCAGAGAAGACTTTCCGTCTCATCATCAATATACTGGTCTGTTTCCTTATCCAACCTGAGCAACTGCTGGTGACCGGCAATTATCCTGGTTTTACTGGTGGTTATCCGGCTGGAGGACTCAATCAAACCCTCTTCGGGCATACCCAATTTTCTGATCAGACTTTTAAATGCATGTCCGTTTTCATCATCACCGATAACAGAACACATTACGGGCAAAGCCCCCAGAGATTGCACATTTAATGCTACATTGGCTGCACCACCCAGCCGGTTCTCGGCGTGTGAATGCATGACCACCGGCACAGGTGCCTCAGGCGAAATTCGTGATACCTTGCCCCAGATATAGGAGTCAAGCATTACATCGCCTATAATAAGCACTTTCAGCCCCCCGAATTTTTCGAGTAGATTGCCGATGGGTGAGGTATTCAATGCAGATCTGTATTATCTGACAAATATATACTCTGCTTGCCGAATTAAAAATATGTCCGCCGAAAAACTCAAAAAAATCAACCTGAAAAGAGTCAGAGCAATTGGCAAAACAATCCTATATTTGCCCTTTCATTCTGTAATATCTGGCATATGAGTTTGTTTGGATCCGGACGCGGCCTATCCGTTCCCCCTGTTGTGAAGAATATCATCATCATCAATGTTATTCTTTTTGGCGCTACCCAGTTCTTTATCTATGTACTGAATTCCGACTTGTTGATCCGTCATCTGGCTTTGTTCCCCGTGAGGTCAAACCTGTTCGAGCCCCATCAGATTGTCACCCATATGTTTATGCACGCGAACCTGGCCCATATATTCTTCAATATGTTCGGTGTTTACATGTTTGGAAAGATACTCGAGCAATTGTGGGGAAGCAAGAAATTGTTGATATTTTATACGGTTACCGGACTTGGGGCCGCCTTTATTCATCTTACGGTCAACTATTTTCAGATGGGCCATTTGATGAAACTGGCCAATGAGTTCTATGCCTCACCAAATTATGCACTGTTTAACCAGATTGTTGACAAGTATTCACAGGGCGGTGCCAGCAAACAGATTGTGGATTTCATGCAGCAATGGTTTTACAAACCTGATGAACCCTCTTTTATCCCCCAG
Source organism: uncultured Bacteroidales bacterium (assembly GCA_963705125.1). Classification (GTDB taxonomy): domain Bacteria; phylum Bacteroidota; class Bacteroidia; order Bacteroidales; family UBA10428; genus UBA5072. The sequence continues at coordinate 249,647 of CAVPIY010000005.1, forward strand.
GCCAAGGAGATTATTGAATATTTGGTCAGTACCAACCTGCAGATACCTACACTGGGTGCCTCTGGAGCAGTATTCGGACTGCTGATCGCTTTTGCCATGATGTTCCCGGATGTGGAACTTATGCTGATCTTCCTGCCAATTCCCATTAAAGCCAAATATTTTGTACCCTTTTATGCCCTTCTTGAACTCTTCTTTGGTGTGGCCGGCTTTAAATGGGACAATGTTGCCCATTTTGCGCACCTGGGTGGTGCTCTTTTCGGTTTTATACTGGTGAAGATCTGGAAAAGAGATCAATTCAGATTTTATTGATAATTTTGTAAAACATAAGCTCTGTCTGGTACATGAACCTGGCTGATGAGATCAAATCGTCCTTCCGGAAAGGAAACACCCTTTTCAGGCTGATTTACATCAATGTGGCTGTGTTTGTCCTTGCCGGACTGATATTTGTCTGCTACCGGCTGTTTACTCCTGGCATCCCCCTTGATGAGCTTCGCGCACATTTTACCGATAACATACTCAAATACCTGATGGTGCCTAGTGTTCCAGGCGATTTACTTTTCCGTCCCTGGACTCTGGTTACGTATATGTTCACCCATTTCAATTTTCTTCATATCCTGTTTAACATGCTGATGTTGTTTTGGTTTGGCAGGATATTTCTGCAGTACCTTACAGGAATGCAATTGCTGAGCACATACCTGATCGGGGGGCTGGCGGGAGCGCTGTTGTATATGATCTTCCTGAATAGTTTTCCGGGCCTGCAGGAAAACCTCGGCAGTTCAATGCTGGGTGCTTCTGCAGCCATCATGGCCGTTGTGATTGCCATTTCATTCTATGTCCCCGATTATACTTTGTACATGTTATTTATCGGTCCGGTAAAGTTGAAATATATTGCTCTTTTTTTTATTATTCTCGATGTACTGATGATCGCATCCCATAATGCCGGCGGTCATATTGCCCATTTGGGCGGAGCAATTTATGGATACTGGTTCATCAGTCGTTTTAAGAAAGGCCGCGATGCAGGCAAATGGCTGAATACATTACTTAGCAAGCTTCAAAGCCTTTTCAGACCCAGACCCAAATTGAGCATCACATACCGCAAAGGCACTAAAACCATGTCGGACCATGAGTATAATAAAAATAAAAACCAGCAGCAAAAGGAAATCGACCACATTCTCGATAAGATTGCCAAAGCAGGCTATGATAGCCTGACCAAACAGGAAAAGGAAATATTGTTCAGTATGAGCGATAAAAAAAAGTGACGGACAAATTCCCGGCTGGGATCCAACCAAATATAGCCGATGTGAAAATCTTCCTGCGTAGAATATTGCTTATCATCAATATATTATTGGCTTTCCTGCTGATTGTTACCTACATATCGGTATACATCAGTCCGGTTAATGCATGGATATTCGCCTTTATCGGCATGACCTATCCTTTTGTCCTCATTATTAACCTGTTATTTATTATTCTTTGGATCGTTTTCAGAAAATGGTATTTCCTGGTTTCCATTCTTTGCATTGTACTGGGATGGAATTCTTTCCGAAAATTCTTTCAGTTTCAGCCCAAAAAGGCTGAACCGGTAATGACAGAAAAAACAATTCGGTTGCTCACCTATAATGTCAGGCTTTTTAATTATTACCAGTGGCACAAGGACACAGCAACCATGCAGAAAATAATTGATTATATTCATACCGAAAATCCGGATATTGTATGTTTTCAGGAATTCATAACCCTTCCGCGCAGAAACCATGACCTGAACAGCCTGAAGAAAAAACTGCTGCCACTCTCCTATTCCCACGTGAATTATACCGACCAGGTACCCGGGAGGATCAATTTCGGGATGGCTACTTTCAGTAAGTTCCCCATTGCACACAAACACCGGATCGAATTTGAGAACTCCCTGAATGGCAGCATCTGTACAGACATTGTTTATGGCAACGATACATTCAGAATCTATAACTGTCACCTCCAGTCAATCCGACTGCGTAAAGACTATAATGATCTGCTCGACAGTTTGATTTTCAATTACAGTGAGAAACAGCTGGATGACCTGAAGGATTTGTCGGTTCGAATGCGGCAGGCATTTATCCAGCGGGCTGAACAGGCTGAAATTCTTGCCAGGCATATACAGTCATCGCCATATCCTGTGATTGTTTGCGGAGATTTTAATGATACCCCTGTTTCATATGTCTATAATAGGATCAGTGCGCATCTGGAAGATGCCTTTATTGAATCAGGGACCGGGACCGGGAATACCTATCGTGGTAACCTGCCCTATGTAAGGATTGATTATGTGCTTTACAGCATGCCTCTTCATGCACATCATTACCAGACTAAAAAGATAAACTGGTCCGATCACTATCCGGTAAGGGTTGATTTTGCGATTCGCGAAAAGGCAGATTCGACAGATCGCAATTCCCCCCTGAAAGAATAATCCCGGTTTTCTTGCCGGTGAATCTATCCCGGTTATCCAGCAATACGGCCACTGGTACTGCAGAGGATGGTTCAATGATGATCTTCATTCTCTGCCATATGAGCCGCATGGCCAATAGAATGGAAGATTCCGATACCGTAAGTATATCGTCCACATGTTCACGGATAATGGCAAACGTCCGTTCACTCAGCGAGGTGAGGAGACCATCGGCAACTGTTTTCGGATTTACGGATGGAATAAGTGTTCCGGTATGAAATGACCGGCAGGCATCATCTGCATTGACCGGTTCGCAGCCGAAAACCTGGATCCGGGGCTGAATTGCCTTTGCTGCAATTGCACTCCCGGATAACAATCCACCACCTCCGACCGGTACAAGCAGGATTTCCAGCCCGGGCTCATCCCCGAGAAACTCTTTGGCCGCTGTTCCCTGGCCACAGATCACATTGAAATTATCATACGGATGTACAAACGTCGCCCCGGTTTGCCTGATAATCCCGTCCAGCGTTTCCTCCCGACTTGCCAGTGTAGGCTCGCAAAAAGTAATATCCGCACCATAGTGCTTCACCGCTTCAATTTTGATTTTTGGCGCTGTTACCGGCATGGCTACAAAGCATTTGATCCCCCTGATGCGTGCCGCGAGTGCCAGGGCTGCCGCGTGATTACCCGAAGAGTGGGTTGCCACACCACGCAGGGCCTGCTCATCGGTAAGCGCCATTACTGCATTGGTAGCACCCCGGTACTTGAAGGCACCAACCTTCTGAAAGTTTTCACATTTGAAAAAAACCTGTACTCCGGTCATTTCATTTATGCTGGCCGATGTAAGCACAGGGGTTCGATGTATTTGTGAAGAAATACGCAAATGAGCTGATTGTATGTCCTTAAAGGAGGGTAGCTGTATTTTTTCCATGGCTTCTAAGCATGGTTTATTGCATTTACGTTATAAGGATCCTGATTCAGGTTGACCGGTTGATCACCAGAGTCAGGCCTTTGCTTTTTTCGCTTGAATGCTCCATATTTCAGGGCGATGTGTTCCATCAGCTCATATTCACTGATTCCAATCAGGTACGAATCTGAAAAATCACAAAATTGCATAAATTCAATGATCTCATCATCCTTCCTCAATCCGGTGATCTTTTTCACTACCTCCGGATTAAACTTTTTGTAAACCAGTTCCCTGACCTTTTCCTCTTCCAGAATCCTGGCCAGTTCGATTCTTTCCTTCTCTTCAGGTGTAAGGATCGGAACTGTCAGCAGGGTAATGCCATCGAGTTTCTTATTTGCCTGGGCATTGTAAAAACTCTCTTTGGCAATTTCACGCGAGATATTCGCAAGTTCATCGGCCAGCACTTCAGTTTGGGTTTTTGGTTTATCCAGATTGATAAAGTTCTGCCTGAACTCGTCGTATGTGCCAAGCCTTACAATACGGGCCTCTGAGATCTCATAGGTCCTCGGCCGCATGATGAATCTGACAGGTATTGCTGCATTCAGAAGGGAATCGTTTACAATGACCTTCATATAATAATATCCCACTGCTGAAAGTACCAGGGTATCTCCAGGATTCACTTCAAGAATGAACGCTCCGTTTTCATCGCTATAGTTGGAAAAATGCCTGCTGTAATTGAGTATATTGCCATACGCCAATGAATTACCCGATTTTTCATCAATAATGAACCCTTTCAGGAGTCCGGACTGGGCCTTCATAGTGATACAGCCTGCCCATATCAAAATAAGGAAACATGTTGAAGAGACGCAAAATATTATGTCTCTACGCAGATCGAAAATCATGCATTCTTATGCTTTCATTCAAAGGTATTAAACCCTTGGGGAAAAGCGGTACATGAGCGGTTAAAAAATGTTAATGTAAGACCCCGTGGAGGTGCAATAATGCAATGAAGCAAAACGTTGCATCTCTAAATTTTTTAATTATTCAATTCGTCCAGCAATTTCAATGCCCTGTCGCGGAGAGGTTTCTGCCTTTTGTACCAAATCCAGACACCAATAAGGAATGAAATTGCCAGGACTGGGATGTATACCACTTGTACAACCCAGATCCATTTTCCAGGGGTGAACATTTCCCGATGTTGTGAAAATGATATGGTTATACCAATGTCAATTAATAGCAGCGGGATAATCAGGATCAGAGACTTCCTGTTCCTCAGACTGTACCTTTTGGCCGCCATTTGAAGCATCTCTGCCACAGGACGGGAATAATCTATAGAACGATATTCCTGGTAATATTTCTGAAACAACCAGGCAAACACAACAAAGGCCAGTACGTAACACATTCCGGTGATCCGGTCAGGCCAGCCGAGATCGTGGTCAGGATTTACAATGAACAACAGGCTGTACAAAATGATCATAACCAGGAAAAGATACCTGAAGTTATTGAAAATACGAAGATTTCGGGTATCCTCCCTTTTTAACCTTTGTGTTAACTGGTCTAAATCCATTCCGTTTATACCGTTTTTCATGCTGATATGATTTTCTTTATTCATGACTGTACTCCTTCATTTGCTTTTTTAACTGTTCTTTGATCCGGTGTATTTTAACCCTGGTATTGGTTTCAGTGATGCCGATGATATCCGCGATCTCACGGGTGGGTAAATCCTCCAGGGTAAGTGAAATCAGAAGCTTATCAACCACACTGAGCTGATTTAAAGCTGTTTGAAGTCCATTGATCTGATTTTCGGTGAGAGAGGAGGCTGATTTTTCCTCATCTGTCAATATATTCAGGAATCTCTCGGAATCAAATCCACTGTTCAGCTTAAGCCTGCGTAATTCTTTTCCTGCAAAACCAAGCGCAGTGTTCACCGAAATACGATACACCCATGTACTTACGGCTGCTTCACCACGGAATTTATCCAGGCTTTTCCAGATATTGATCAGGATCTCCTGGTACATGTCCTTCTGGTCTTCAGGCGCAGGGGCATAGTATCGGCATATCCGCCTGATCCTTTCCCGGTTCTCCTCAACCAGCTGTTTGAACTTTTGTTCTTTGGCCAGCATGTTCAATTTATTCATCGTTTTGCTATTTAGTCAGCACAACACAAAATTTATTACAAAATTTATGGATAAAAATATATCGAGACCAACATATTGTATCTCTGCCTAATTTTTACGCATTCTAAACAATCTATATTTAATTGATATTCTTACAAATTCATTATGATACCTCGTTTATTTTATATCCAAACATCTATTCATATACATTATTAGATATTTGATGTTCCTTTTTTTTCTTAATTTGTGGGTTCTTAACCAAATATCGAATGACTAACCGCAGGGATTTTATCAGGATCACGGCTTATGGAGCAGGAGCCCTTGCTGTGGGAGGAGGTTTTTTTCAGGCAGCCAAAGCATTTTCTTCGGCCGGTAAGGTAGCGGGACTCAAAGTCGATCTGACCCGCACTCCCACATACTGTGAGATATGTTTCTGGAAATGTGCCGGCTGGGTATATAAAAATGAGGACGGCCAGATCTGGAAAATCGTGGGCAATGATGAGGACCAGCATTGCAACGGCCGTTTCTGCCCGCGTGGAACAGGTGGCGTGGGGATGTACTTTGACGAGGATCGGTTGAAAACACCGCTTATCCGGGTTGAGGACCGTGGCCGGCAGATATTCCGTGAGGTTAGCTGGGATGAGGCATTGGATCATGTCGCTTCCAAAATGAAAGCCATAACTGAAAAATACGGACCTGAGTCCCTCGCCCTCTTTACACATGGTTCAGGCAGCAGTTATTTTTCAACACTAATGAAAGCCCTGGGTTCGGAAAACACGGCCGAACCTTCCTATGCACAATGCCGTGGTCCGCGCGACGAGGCCTTCATCTGGACATTCGGTGAGGAAGCATATTCCCCTGAAATTACCGATCTGCGTGACACAAAATGCCTGGTACTGATAGGTTCCCATATCGGGGAGAATATGCATAATGGCCAGGTGCAGGAAATGTCTGATGCCATTGATAAAGGTGCCACCATTATTACCGTTGATCCCCGGTTTTCCACTGCAGCCAGCAAATCGAAATATTGGTTGCCCATTAAGCCCTCAACAGATATCGCCCTGCTGCTCACCTGGATACATGAGATCATCTACAATGAATACTATGATAAAAAGTATGTTGATCAGTACTGCACCGGTTTTGAACAGCTGAAAGAGCATGTTAAAGACTTCACTCCTGAGTGGGCTTATGGTATAACGACACTTGCCCCCGATCTGATCAGGAAAACAGCCAAAGAAATGGCCGATGCTTCTCCGGCTGTTATCGTTCACCCTGGGCGTCATGTTACCTGGTACGGCGATGACACACAAAGAGTAAGGGCGATAGCCATTCTTAATGCCCTGCTGGGTTCATGGGGCAGGCGCGGTGGATTTTACCGGCCTGCTAAGATGGACATTCCTTCCTATCCCCTGCCTACATTCCCTGCACCGAAAAAATCCTGGCAGGATCTGTTCCCAGGCATGTATCCGGTTGCCAGTGGCATAGTATCCAATGTGCTCATTGATGCCTCTATCCCCGACAATAAACCTGCTTACCCCATCAAAGGCTGGATCGTAAACGGCACAAACCTGATCAATACGATTCCCAATCAGGGCAATACGCTAAAGGCTATCCAGAACCTTGACCTCCTGGTAACCATTGACACCATGCCCATGGAGATCACGGGCTGGGCAGATGTGATTCTACCCGAATGCACTTACCTGGAACGTTATGATGCGCTGCGCTCCAGCCCGCACCGGAAGCCCGCCATTGCCCTGCGTATGCCTGCTGTAGAACCCATGCATCAGAGCAAGCCCGGATACTGGATTGCCCGTGAACTTGCCAAAAAACTCGGACTTGGGCATTATTTTCCAGTCGAGAAACAGGAAGATCTGCTGGACTGGCAATTAAAACAGATCGGTTCATCACTCGAAGAAATGAAAAAGGCCGGTGTGAAAACATTCGAACGGGAAGCAGACGATCTGTATTTCGCTCCCGGTGAGGAAGTAGCATTCCCAACAGACAGTGGAAAAATTGAACTCTATTCTTCAGCCTTTGAACAACTCGGATTTGATCCCCTGCCGAAATACACACCACACGAAGAACCACCGGAAGGTTTTTACCGGCTTAATTATGGACGAGCCCCCATGCATACCTTCAGCCGGACGGCCAACAATCCTAATCTGACTGACCTCATGGATGAGAATACTGTGTGGATCAATCCCAAAGTGGCCAAAGCCTGGGCCATATCAAATGACCAATATATCTGGCTTCAGAACCAGGATGGGCAGATTTCTGATTTTCCTATCAGGGTGCGTGTTACAGAAAGGATCCGCTGGGATTCGGTATTCATGGTTCACGGTTTCGGTCATGCCCAGAAGCAGATGAAAAGATGTTTCGGACGTGGTGCGAGTGATACACAGCTCATATCCCGGGTGCTGACAGATCCGCTGATGGGCGGAACCGGCATGCGCGGAAACTTTGTGACTTTTATAACCGAAAAAGCTGTACAGGAGGCCGCCTCATGAGATACGCCATGGCTGTTGATACGAAAAAGTGCGTGGGCTGCAGTGACTGTGTGGTGGCCTGCCAGACTGAAAACCACGTTCCCATTGGATTTTGCCGTGACTGGATAGTCGAGGTTATGGATGGCACTTATCCGCAACTTGAGATAGAAATCCGGTCAGAGCGCTGCAATCATTGCGAAAATGCACCCTGCGTACGGTGCTGTCCTACCGGTGCCAGTCATATTGTGGATGGCGGCATTGTGCTCGTTACCCCCAACAAGTGTATTGGCTGCGGAGCCTGTATTGCCTCATGTCCCTATGACGCCCGGTACCCTCATCCCGAGGGCTATGTGGATAAATGCACCTTCTGCGTGCAAAGGATTAAAAACGGACTGAAGCCTGCATGCGCTGCTGTCTGTCCGACAAAATGCATCTATTTTGGCGATCTGCATGATCCAAACAGCGATGTATCGGTAGTTCTGAAAAAAAGGAAGTCAAAAACCCTGATTCCTGAAGCCGGGACCAATCCACAGTTATATTTTCTGATTTAAAACCGTAAAAGCTTGCATAACCATGAGAGAAGAGATTATTGTCAGCGGACGCATGAATAACCTGGTGGATCCGCACCTGAACATCTGGCACTGGCAAATTCCCCTGTACCTTTTTCTGGGAGGGCTCGCAGCCGGCATCCTGTTCTTTGCTGCGCTTTATTACATCAATGGCAAGGAGAAAGAATACCAAGCAGCCGTGAGAATCGCACCATTTCTCACACCCTTTCTGCTGGTGTTCGGCCTGATTGCCCTGTTCATTGACCTCAGGCATAAAATGTTCTTCTGGCAGCTTTATACCAATATAAAACTCCAGTCTCCCATGTCATGGGGTGCCTGGACCCTGATGGTGATCACACCGGCTTCTTTTATCTGGTGTGCCCTGCACATACGCGACCTTTTTCCGAAGTGGGACTGGAAATACAACTGGTTAAAAACCCTGGAGGAGTTTTTCAACCGGTATAAAAAAGCCCTTGCCTGGGTTATGCTGATCTATTCCGTGATCCTGGGTATCTATACAGGGATTCTTTTATCAGCTTTCAATGCCAGGCCGCTGTGGAACACTTCCATCCTGGGTCCGCTCTTTCTGGCTTCCGGTTTATCAGCCGGAGCTGCATCCATACTCATTCTTTCCAGATCGGTAGCAGAAAGAAAACTCTTTGCCAGAATCGACCTGATCATTATTGGAATTGAATTGTTCTTAATCATTCACATGTTCATGGGTTTCCTGGCCAGTACACAGGTGCAGATCGATGCTGCCAGGATGTTCCTGGGCGGGCCCTATACCATGTCGTTCTGGATCTTTGTGGTCATCATGGGTATGATCTTCCCGGCCGTACTTGAGATAATGGAACTCCGGAAATATCATATTCCGGCAATTCTTCCTGCCATCCTTGTTTTATTCGGCAGCATTATGCTGCGGTTTATCTTTGTTTATGCCGGACAGGCCAGCCGGTGGCTTTATTGAGTATTCAACACAACTAAAATAAATATTATGCAGGAATCTACAATCTCTGGCAAAAAAACAAAATACCTGAATCCTTATCTTGGGGGTGTCTTGTTGGGTCTGGTATTGCTGGCCGCCAATTTTGTGTCTGGAAGAGGCCTTGGTGCAAGCGGTGCCCTTAAAAGCACCGTTGTATCAGTTGTCACAACAGTTAATCCGCATGGTGCCGAGAAATCCGGTTTTGTCAAAGAGTTTTCTCAATCTCATAAGGGAAATCCTATGAAAACCTGGCTGGTCTTTGAAATGCTAGGTGTTTTGATCGGGGGATTTTTTTCCGGCGCACTGGCCGGCCGGTTAAAATGGAAAGTTGAACATTCCCCCAGGATTACATCCAACAAGCGTCTCATACTGGCCCTCACGGGAGGAATACTTTTTGGTTTCGGAAGCCAGCTTGGCCGTGGATGTACCAGTGGATCAGCGCTCAGTGGGATGGCAGTTCTTTCATTGGGCGGATTTGTGACCATGATGGCCATATTCGGTACAGCCTATGCCCTTGCCTATTTCTTCAGAAAAAACTGGATTTAATCTTTAAAACTGACAACATGGGACCATTAGCCATAAACGAAATCATTTCGGAAAATACCAACCTGTTCCTGGCATTTATCATTGGGATAGCCTTCGGATTCGTATTGGAATCCAGCGGATTTTCATCCAGCCGCAAGCTGGCCGGTGTTTTTTACGGATACGACACGGTTGTGCTGAAGGTGTTTTTTACCGGCGCCATCACAGCCATGCTGGGTCTGCTTTTTTTCAGCCTTTTCGGATGGATTGACCTGAACCTGGTTTATGTGAATCCGACCTTTTTATCATCCGCCATCGCGGGTGGTGTGATCATGGGAGCAGGCTTTATCATCGGCGGATATTGCCCGGGAACCAGCTTCTGTGGAGCATCTATAGGCAAGATCGATGCCCTTGTCTTCATCATTGGACTGTTTATCGGTGTATCCATATTCGGGGCAGGATACAACTGGTGGGACGACCTTTACATGGCCAATTACCTGGGAGAGCCCAAGATCAGCGCATCTCTCGGACTGAGTGACGGTGTCTTTGCCCTGATCCTCATCATCGTTGCCCTGGGCATGTTCTGGATGGCCGAATGGGCAGAAAAAAAATTCCCCCGTGAAGAATATTGATTTATCTTTACACCAATTAATAATCATCCTATGAAACCAAGAATTTGGCTTGCTGCTTTCATTATTCCGCTGGGACTCATTATCGCAGCTGTACCGCAAAACACGACCCGTCCATATAAGTTAACAGCATCAGAACTACTGAATGAGGTGAATACCCGTACACAATTCATCACTCCAGAAACTGTGGCGGATATGATCGTAAAAAAAGACCCTGTCCTGCAACTCATTGATGTGAGGAGTCAGGATGAATTTGAAAAATTCAGTCTGCCCGGAGCTATCCATGTTCCGATCACCGATCTTTTGTCTGATCAACATATGACTCTTTTCGATCAGGATGTGAAAATGAATATCTTTTACGCCAACAGTACTGTGATGGCCAATGAAGCCTGGATGATCATACGTCAGATGGGCTATTCTAATATTTACGTTCTGGAAGGGGGGCTGAACTATTGGTTCGATGCTATCCTCAATCCCAAACAACCTTCACCTGTCAGCTCAGATGAGGAATTTGCCAAATATGATTTTCGCAAGAGTGCTTCCCAGGCATTGGGAGGTGGTGCTGCCACCCTGCAAAGCAATGAAAATACGACGGCATCCGGTGCCAAACCGGCTATTAAAGCAATCCCAAAAAAGAAAAAGGCTGCCGGCGGATGCTAAGCGAATTTGACGGGAAGGCAAGGGATTGGGATAACAATCCCTTGCAAATAACCATACGAGAAGAAAAGCCTGAAGATTACAGCCCGGTATCTGAACTCATCGCCGCTGCTTTCAGAAGCATGCCCCATGCTGATGGTGACGAACAGCTGCTGGTTGAAGTGCTCCGTAAAAACATAGCCTTTATTCCTGCCTTATCGCTGGTTTCTGAAACTATTGACATGATTTATTGGCCATATGCTTTTTATGTCGTTTCAGATAATCACGGGTTGACAAAGACCAGCGATTTACTGGCCACTGTATCCGGTGTTCCGTAGTGAGGGATTACCAGGAAAGAGGTTTTATCCGGAAGCTGGCTTATATCGGAAAAACACAGGATATCCATATCACTTGTGATATAAATCCAGTTTTCTTCTGGGACTGATCCCGATTATTAACCACGATTTGAAGATTACAGCCCGGTATCTGAACTCATCGCCGCTGCTTTCAGAAGCATGCCCCATGCTGACGGTGACGAACACCTGCTGGTTGAAGCGCTCCGTAAAAACATAGCCTTTATTCCCGATGCCCTGTCGGGCGTAACCGGATCATTGAAATATCTTCCCGAATTCGGCATCTGACCCCGACGGGGTGGTCTAACACCTCATTATACTCAATGCAAAACACTACTGAACAGACATTTAACAAAAGAATCCTGCTGGGGGTAGTATTCCTTTCATCATTCTTCAATCCCTTCATGGGATCTGCTGTCAATATCGCCCTGCCGAGCATCAGCCGGGATTTATCCATGGACGTTGTTGAACTAAGCTGGATAGCGATGGCCTTTCTCCTCTCCTCCGCTGTTTTTCTGGTACCCTTCGGGAAACTGGCTGATATATGGGGAAGAAAAAAGATGTTGCTCTATGGAAATATTTTCTTCACCGTTTCAACCCTACTGTGCGCCTTTTCCGGTTCAGGCTTCATGCTGATAATTTTCCGCTTTCTCCAGGGTATTGGAAGCGCCATGATCCTAAGTTCCGGCATGGCCATCATAATTTCTGCATTTCCACCTGAAAAAAGGGGAAGAATCATCGGCTGGAATACTTCGGCGGTATATGTCGGACTCTCCGCAGCACCCTTGCTCGGTGGAATTCTGACCCAAACCTTTGGCTGGCAAAGCTTGTTCTTTATCAACGCAGCAGCCGGCATGCTTATAATCACCGGAATTACATTCGGGGTAAAAGCTGAATGGGCTGAGGCCAGGAATGACCGGTTTGATCTAACCGGTTCTGTAATCTATGTCCTGGCCATGTCTGCCCTTATGTATGGCTTTTCAAAACTACCTGGTAAATTTCCTTTGATCCTGACCCTGTCGGGGACTGCCGGACTGTTATTCTTTATCGCCTGGGAATTGCGGGAAAAAATCCCGGTGCTGAACATCGGTCTGTTTCGGGACAATAAGATCTTCGCCTTTTCCAACCTGGCCGCACTGATCAACTATGCAGCTACCTTTGGCGTAACTTTCGTATTGAGCTTATACCTGCAGAGTGTGAAAGGGTTGAGTCCACGTGATGCCGGACTGATCCTGATAACCCAGCCTGTATTGATGGCCATTGTAGCATCGGTTTCCGGCAGATTGTCTGACCGGATCGATTCGAGTATCCTGTCCTCCACCGGGATGGCCATTATTGTAATTGGGTTGATAACCCTGATATTCCTTTCACGTGACACTTCAAACACCTATCTCATCTCCTCCCTCGTCATTCTGGGTTTCGGCTTTGGCATGTTTTCCTCTCCCAATACCAATTCGGTGATGAGCTCAGTTGAAAAGAAATACCTTGGTACCGCATCTGCAACCCTGGGCACCATGCGTCTTACGGGTCAGATGTTCAGCATGGCCATTGCTGCCATGTCAATTCATCTGTTCATCGGAGAATCGGCCATCCACGATGCCACCATCCCAGGTTTCATGAAAAGCCTAAGGGTGATCTTCACTGTTTTTGCCGCCTTGTGTTTTCTGGGTGTGTTTGCTTCACTGGCCCGTGGTAAAAACAGTCTTATCAGCAAGCTTTGATATTCATCTTTCCTGGAAATCAATAATCTTTGTACATTTGATAAGGAAAATGCGGAGCCTAACTTGGTTAAAATTGAACCCAATATTGACTTCTTTGCCTTTCTGATCATCCTTGGGGTAATACAAGGACTGATACTATCCTATTTCTTCCTGAATAAAAAAAACAGGGCGCACCAGCCAAACATATTCGTCGGACTTCTAATGCTGACCTTTTCCCTGATTTCATTTGACATTTTCCTCTGCTATACAGGGTATATGGCAAAAATGGCTTACCTGGATAACTTTACGGAGAGCCTAAGTTTTGCCATTGGACCCTTGTTTTATTTGTATATAAAATCTACCCTCAGAGGTAAGGTGACAACCAGACAAATCCTGCATTTTCTGCCCTTGTTTTTTTATACCATCTATAATCTGCTCTACATTCTACAACCCACCAGCTATAAATACCATGAATACGTCCAGGCATTCTATCCTGAAATCGGAATTGCACCCGTGTATTCCTTGTTTGATAATGATCCGTTATATTTAAGGGAGTATTTGCCTGAAATCACAGTGCTTTACATCCTCGTTTACCTTATTAATTCCTTGATTATCATTGTGACTGCCTTTAAAAATGAAAACGTTTCAATCTTCATTAAAAGATATAAGAACCTTACCTGGCTCAGGAATTTCACGTATTCCATGTTTATTCTGCTGTTGATCCTTGTTGCAGTTAAGCTATACTTTGGCCGGGATTTGGGTGATTATCTCGTTACTTCCTGTATTGCACTGATGATTTATGGCACCAGTGTCAACGTGATCAAATCATCCCTGTTTTTCATAGAGCATATAGGCACCCCCACTGCCCTGGGTAAAAAATATGCGAAGTCTTCCCTGGATGAAGATGATAAGTCTGAAATACTGCAAAAGCTGGAAGCGGGAATGAACAAAGAAAAGTATTACAGGAATAACCTTATTTCCCAGTCCCAGCTGTCAAAAAAACTGCTGATCCCATCCCACCATATATCACAAGTCATCAATGAGAAGCTAAAACAGTCCTTTTTTGAGTATATTGCTTCCTATCGCATCAGGGAAGCCGAACAAATTCTGTCGGATCCCGGTCAGCATCATTTAACCATCGAGGATATCGCCGAAGCTGTAGGGTATAATTCAAAATCAGCCTTTAACAAAACTTTCAAGAAAATAACCGGCAAAACACCTTCCGAATACAGGTCTTAATCCTGAAACTGTCTTTTCTTAAATATTTAATTTTCAGATACTTAAAATCTGATTGAAGTGCTCCCTTATAAGCGAATCGTATGCGCTTATAAGGAAATTGCTTGATATCCAGCAGTATATATTACGTTTGACGAGAATTTTATGTTTAACTTAAACTCAACGTCATGAAAACAATCGAACTCGTAAAGACAAGAACAACCCAATCATGTATGATTCTGGTAGCTGTTCTTATGATTGCTGCAAGTAATTCAGTTACAGCACAGGAAACCAAAACAGTATTTGGTGCGGATTCAGAAATCGGATTCGTCTGGGGCATCGAATTAAAAACGGCTTACATCCAGCAAAAAGTCTCCACACAGTATGGCATGTATGCAGGGGCTCTGTTTAATCACGCTATTATGGTGGGTTTTACCGGTGCCGCCAATGTAACCCATCCTTCCGTAAATTATGGTTATACAGGATTAATGGTCCAGTATACCTATAAACCTCATAACCTGGTGCATCTGAATGGATATGTATCTTTGGGAAGTGGATCAACCAAGGATTATGAAAACGAAAAAACCAGTGTTTTCGATAATTTTGGAAATGTTACCGGTGAAAAATTCTATTTTATTGAACCGGGGGCAAATTGTGAAATAAATCTGGGAGTCAAAACAAGGCTGGTTATGGGTATCTCATACCGTTTTGTAAATGGAATTGATCCGCATAATGAAAACATTTCAAACACACACGTATCAGATAATGACCTGTCCTGTGTCAATATCAACATCGGAATAAAATTTGGCCTGTAATAAAAAATTCAGAGGCTGTCTTAAAAGTCTGGTTTATTATGCTTTTGTCATGTTGATCCCGACAAGATCGGGAGAAACATCTGAATTACAAAGATTTAGATTCTTCACTTTGTTCAGAATGACAACCCAACCAGGCTTTTAAGACAGCCTCTTCTATCCTTTCAGTCTAAATAGATCCTCATGACACCTGTACTTTTACTGATAATACCCTTTCACGGTATTTTCCTTTCACTCTTCTTTTTCTTACGGGGAGAGCAGGGTAGAGGGCCCAACTTTTTTCTGGGTCTGATGATTCTATTTATCTCTTTGCTTTCCCTATTTCAACAAATTCATTCTTCAATTATGGCTTTCTTTCCACATCCGCTTCATCTATTTTTCCTGGAAATGCTGATCTGTCCCTTTCTTTTTTTTTATACGTCCACCATGATCCGGACGTGGCAGTATACACATATTAATTTTCACGCTGTGACCATTGTAATAATGTCATCCCTGATTTTCAAGCAAAACTGGTTGAATGTCGTGGTGTATAATATAATGGTTATTTCAATATTCCTGATGAACGTTTACTGCCTGTTAGTCTCCCTGACAATGCTAATCGGATTATTCAGCAAAGATGATGCAGAAACAGTATATGTTCAAGCCTCCCGATATTCCTGGATCATTATCCTTCATGCCCTTGTACTGGTTAACCTTTTCCTAAGCCTGTTCATTTGCGTGTTGCATGAGGAAAGTTTAATTCATTTATTGCAATTGCCAAAAGGGCTTATCATATACTATACCTACTCCAAAATTCTGGCTAAGGCAAAATATGCAGGTTAAGGACCTGTATGAGAAATTCGTTTAATGCTTTCATCCGGCATCAGGTATACAGATACCGCTTAATGCTTCTTTTTGGTGTTTTTGCGAATTCTTCCGGGTGAAGCTCAAACCGAAAAATGGCCATGTAAGCAGGAAGGTTTGCATTTACATCCCTTCGATGTTGTTCGAGCAAACTGGTCAGCTCGTCTTTTGAAATGTTATTTGCGGCAATGGTATCATTATCGGGATAAATAAGGGCTACCAGCTTCTCATCGCGGTGTACCACAAGTGACTCGCTGACACAGAATTTATTGTTGATAATGGCTTCGATCTCTTCGGGGTAGATATTTTTCCCGTTTGAACCCAGGATCAGGCTTTTGCTTCTTCCCTTGATATAGATAAATCCTTCCTTGTCGATCAATCCGAGGTCACCGGTATGCAGCCAGCCATTTTCATCGATAATTTCATGCGTGGCTTCCGGATTCTTATAATATCCGATCATGGCATTTTCTCCTCTCAGAATGATCTCGCCCACAACTCTTTGCGGATCAGGCGAATCAATTTTAACTTCGAGGGTGTCCACGGATCTCCCTGACGCTGCAACCGGGTTTAAATTCCAGGGTGCATAGCTGATAAGCGGTCCGCACTCCGTCATTCCGTACCCGACAGCGAAAGGCAATCCGATTTTCTTGAAGAACCTTTCAGCCTCGAGGTTGAATGCAGCCCCACCAATGACGATCTCGGTAAAATTCCCGCCGAACACATGCATGAGATTCTTCAGGATCTTCTTGTGAATGAGTTTATTTATCAGAGGTATTTGCAGCAGGATGTTGGCCGGAAACCTGGAAATTGCAGGAAGTATGCGTGTTTTGTAAATCTTCTCAATCACAAGCGGAACGGAAAGGATCAGCCTGGGTTTAATTTCCTGAAATGCCTGAATCACAATCTGGGGTGACGGGGTTTTTGTAAGAATGGTGATCTTGCACCCAATTGAAAAAGGAAAGAGAAACTCAAAAGCACAACCATAAGAATGTGCAAGTGGCAGAAATGAAACAATGGGATCACCCGGTTTCAGTGGCATGTTTCTTTGTGCATATCGCACATTCGCTGCCAGACTATTATGCTGAAGCATAACTCCTTTTGAGAATCCCGTTGTTCCAGATGTATAACTTATTACGGCCAGCTCATCGTTTCCTATATCCGGCAGTGAAAACTTGTCAACTGCAAGACCTACCGGATACTGCTTAACAAAATCCGCATCGAGTTTTTCGATCAGGGTTCTCAGATTGTCAGTTCCGGTATGTAAAAGCCCGAAGGTATTGAGTGAAAGGCTACCCATCAGGGCAGGCATTTTCACAGGATCAAGCGTCTGGAAAATGGAGTCAGAGCTGAAAAGCATCACTGAGTCAGAATGATTGATGATGGACTGGATATCATCTGGCTTAAAATCAGGCAGGATCGGAACGATTACTGCTCCATAGGATACAACCGACAGGTAAATACAGGCCCATCTTCCGGAATTCTTGCCCACCAGGGCAATTTTATCTCCCTTGCTGATACCCAGCCGGTCGAAAAGCAGGTGAAATTTCAAAATATAATTTGCCGTTTCCGCATATGTAAGACTTTCTCCATTGTAATCAGAAAGTGCAGGCAGGTGCCAGTTTTTCCTTATGCTATCGCCTACATAATCGACAAACCGTTCCGGTATCATGACAGTTCATATTTGATTAGCTTAGAAATATAGTGAATTTTATTGAGATTTCGGTCGCATGGCCTGATAAGCCACATGCTGCATATAGGCATCGAGTATGATGACTGCCGTGAAAGCCTCAACCACTGGCCACATTCGTGCAACAATGGTAGGATCGCGACGAGTTACGGCAGCCATTTCTTTATTCTCAAGGCTTACTTTATCAATTGTAAGCTGCGGTTTAGCAATGGTCGGTGTGGGTTTCACAGCCACCCGGGCAACAATGTCCTGACCCGTTGTGAGCCCACCTGTGATCCCGCCTGCATTGTTAGATCCAAACACCACCTTACCATCCATGATCCTCATGGAATCGTTACACTGGGAACCCATCATCCTGGATGCTTCCAATCCGCAGCCGATCTCAACGGCCTTCACTGTGCCAATACTCATCAAACGGCCCAATTCACCATCAAGCTTGCTAAATACCGGTTCTCCCATTCCGGCCGGAACTCCGGTTACCACAACCTCCACAATGCCTCCTGATGAGTCACCTTCACGCATGATTCGCAGGATCTCTTCATACATGGCATCAGCCACAACAGCATCAGGACAGAACAATTTCGGATTGATGTTATATTGCTTTCTGATATCTCCTTCATTATAAGCTGGTTTGGGAATATCCGGTATCCGTTTTTCCAAGTCGGCCAGTATGGCAGCCTTTTCAAAGAAACGCATGGCGGGATTCATTTTGCCTGAAGCATAAAGATCAAGGTAAATGGGATCATATTGCTTCCGCACTTCCCGGTAAGCTGCTGCCTTTTTTTTGATTTCATCCACTGGCATGTCTTTCATGCGTATTCCCGCGGCTTCACGCACAAAGGAAAC
Organism: uncultured Bacteroidales bacterium; assembly: GCA_963705125.1. Classification (GTDB taxonomy): domain Bacteria; phylum Bacteroidota; class Bacteroidia; order Bacteroidales; family UBA10428; genus UBA5072. The sequence continues at coordinate 268,343 of CAVPIY010000005.1, forward strand.
AACTTCAATGCCATGTTCTTTTAGTATCCTTTTGGCAATACAGCCAGCGGCTACAAGGGTTGAAGTATAACGTCCGCTGAAAAAACCGGCACCGATAGAATCATCCCATGAACCATATTTCATATACGACGCATAGGAAGCATGACCTGGGCGGGGTGTACGATTGGTAAGCTGGTATTGTTCAATATGTTCCAAATGCCTGTCAACATTGGGAATCAGGATCACAAGCGGAGTGCCGTTGGTATAACCTGCATTCCGGAAGCCCGGCATGGTATCGGCTGCGTTTACACCACTAAAAATGAGAGGGACATCAGCTTCACGCCTGGGGGAGGTTAATTCGCCCTGTCCCGGTTTACGAAGCATTAATTCCACGTAAATCTCCTCCTCTGTAAAATGAAAACCAGGGGGGACACCCTGCATGTTGATGGATAATCCTTCCTGATAAGAACCACCGGCAACGGTGACCTTAAACAAATTCCCGTAAGTGCATCCAAGCATAATATTCTGATTTTTATAGATTATTGAACTACATGATTTCCAGTTTAGCACCTATTTTCTGCATATCGGTTACGAATGCCGGATAGGTAACCCCTGCAGATTCAGCTGTGTCCACTGTGGTTTTTCCCTGTGCAGCCATACCGGCGATGGCCAGTGACATGACCATGCGGTGATCATCGTATCCGTGAACATCACATCCCGTAAGTGTGCTATGATGAATTACCAGTCCGTCTTCCAGTTCTTCAATTTTTGCACCCATCTTCCGCAACTCCTTTGCTGAAGCTGCTATCCGGTCGCACTCCTTCAGCCTGGCCTGCGGAACATTGAGCAGGCGAGTCGTTCCTTCTGCAAAACAGGCTGCCACGGCCATCGCCGGTAATGCATCCGGAGTGCTGTTCATATCTATATCAATACCCTTCAGTTTTCCGCCACTGACTTGAACACCATCAGGTAAATGCTTTACAAGCATACCCATTTTCTCAAAATAGGTAAAAACCGCCTTGTCACCCTGATGATCGTTGAAATCAAGGCCCCGGATCAGGATTTCTGAACCCGTAATGGCTGCTGCACAAAGCGGAAAGGTCGCTGAGGAAAAATCAGCCGGTATTTGCCTCTCAAAGGCTTTGTATTTCTGGCTGCCATAAATCCTGAACCAATCGAGCCCCCTTTGTTCAAAGCGTATTCCCATTTTCCGCAACCAGTCAAGCGTAATTTCTACATAAGGCCTCTCATTCAGGCTCTCCACAGTGATTTCGGTATCCAGTGGGGCCAGGGGACAAGCGATCAGCAATGCTGTGAGAAACTGGGAACTGATTCCGTTCACGGTTGTGAAGCCCCCTTTTATGGGTCCCTGCAGGGTAAAAGGACATTTTCCCCCCGCCGATTTGATAATCCTTGCACCCAGTTGCTCAAGCGCCGACAGAAGCGGAGTCATGGGCCTCTGCCGGATGGATTTATCCCCGTCGAATGTAACCGGATTTTCACCCAGGGAGCAAAGAGCCGTCAGAATGCGCAAGGAGGTACCTGAATTTCCCACGTCGATGAATTTACATTTTCTGGCAGGCGCCCCGCCCGTTCCACGGATGATCCATACCTTTCCCAGTTCCACCTCTGCTCCCATTTCCCTGGCGCCACTCACAGCCGATTGGGCATCATCAGACATCAGGGGATTCCTGAGCGTGGATGCACCTTCAGCGACGGCGGCTATAGCAACGGCCCGGATGGTATGCGATTTGGAGGCGGGAATCAGGATATCACCGCTCAGGTTTGAACCGGATGATTTCAGCTTCAACTGTAATGGTATAAGGTTTCGAGCGTGACGAAGATAATGCATGGGATGAAAAATTGCAAATGCCTCCGGCAACCCATATTGAATATGTTGAGGATGAAAGCCTGTTAAAACAGCGACATCTGCTCGCCATTCGTTCCGCGTTCAGGCAGAACATGCTTTTCTGAACCGGCTTCAGGTTCAGGAGATACGGGGGATTCAGGGGGAGCAATTGATTCAGGGACGTCAGGTGTTTCAGGGACGTCAGGTGTTTCAGGGACGTCAGGTGTTTGAGGATGAACAGGCAGGTCCTCTCTGAACCGTATGGTTTTCAATTCGTTCACTGAAGCTATCTCGAAGTTGGAAAGTCGTTTGCCTTTTGCTTTATAACTCTTCTCAGCAATGAATTCCGCAGCATCAATCTCAGCAGGAATCCGTTTTTTATGTTTTCCGCCAAACTTCAGTTCCAATCGCGGAAAATCTTTTTCAGACAGCAAAACCAGTCTGGATTTTGGGTGTTCATCAAAATACCTGACAGCCTTTTCTGTGGCTTCGGCTTTGAAACGTTTTATATAGAAGTATTTCTGGCTGCCATCATAATAAACCACGGTAAATACTTTAGCTTGTTCGAATTTCTGAATGATGAGCAGATCTTCTTCAAAATGGGCAGTCAGTTCATGCCCGGATAACCTCATTTCGCCCGATCGGGTCAACACCAGAATTTTATCCTGCGGTGAAAAATCTCCGAGATAAATGCCCTTGCCCTCCTGGTTGAGCCGTTGTACAGTATCGTCCCACCATGTTTTAATCCCCCCCAGTGTTGAATTACCCCTTTCCTTCAGTTCGATCTTATGAACCGGATACCGGGTTAAAATGTTCCCAACAGAGGACCTTCCCTTGATATCCAGGTTGCTGAAACTTACATCAAAGACCAGGTTCTTGATCCGGGGACGGGGTTTAAGCGTAACTTTCACCGTTTCTGCTTCCCCATTTGGATTAACCGTCAGGTAAAGCAGGCGTGAGCCATTCTCTCCCCGGGTAATCGTATATTCCTTTCCCCGTGTTAATCCGGTAATGGCACAACGCTTGTAGTATACCGCTCCGGCCGCGCCATCGCGATAAATAACGTTATAAATGGTGCGCTCGTCATTCTTTTTAAAAACACCGGCGTATTCGATATCCTTGCCCACGAATTGCTTTTCGCTGACTTTTGTTATTAAATATTTACCATTCTTATGGATAACAATCACATCATCAATATCCGAACAGTCACTAATGTATTCATCCTTTTTCAGTCCCGTGCCTATAAATCCCTCCGACCGGTTAATATAAAGCCTTTCATTGGCCACAGCCACTTCTGCAGCCATGATGGTATCAAAATTCCGGATTTCAGTTCTCCTTTCACGCCCGGTACCGTATTTTTTCTTTATCTGCCTGAAATAATTGATGGCAACCGGTACAATATTGGCGAGGTTGTTTTTAACCTCATCCATCTCAGCCTCGGTTTGCCGGATATATTCATCGGCCTTGAAAGCGCTGAATCTGGATATTCTTTTTATGGGGATATTCGATAAACGCACCAGGTCATCCCGGGTAACCTCTCTTTTTAATAATTTCTTAAACGGTATGAGTCCCTGGTCTATGACCTCCAAAATGGACTCTTCAGTTTTGCAGGTCTTGATGGGCTCATAAAGTTCATGTTCAATGAAAATTTTCTCCAGCGAGGCGTAATGCCATAGTTCAGACAGTTCGTCCAGCCTGATTTGCAATTCCAGTGTAAGTAGTGTAACCGTATTTCCTGTTGCCGCCTTGAGTATCTCGCTTACGCCGATAAAACAGGGTTTTTCATCACGGATTACACAGAAATTCGGTGAAACGGCAATTTCGCAGTCCGTAAAGGCATACAGAGCGTCGATGGTTACATCCGGATCTATCCCCGGAACCAGGTGGATAACAATTTCCACGTGGCTTGCCGTGTTATCATCAATTTTTCTGATCTTGATCTTTCCCTTCTCATTGGCCTTCAGGATGGAATCAATCAACGAACTGGTAGTCTGCCCGAAAGGCAACTCTGTAATAACCAGGGCTTTTTTATCTTGCTTTGAGATCCTGGCCCTGATTCTCACGAGTCCGCCCCTTAAACCGTCATTGTAACGCGACACATCGATCAATCCACCCGTCTGGAAATCGGGATAAAGGTCAAAGTTCTTCCCCTGCAAACAGGCAATGGATGCATCGATGAGTTCAATGAAATTATGCGGTAGTATTTTGGATGCGAGCCCAACCGCTATGCCCTCTACCCCCATTGCAAGCAGAAGCGGGAACTTCACGGGCAGCGTTACGGGTTCGCGGTTACGCCCGTCATAGGAAAGCTTCCACGCAGTGGTACGGGGGTTAAAAACAACGTCAATGGCAAACCTGGAAAGTCTTGCCTCGATATACCGCGATGCTGCAGCGCCATCTCCGGTAAAAATATTGCCCCAGTTGCCCTGTGTATCGATTAGCAGGTTTTTCTGGCCCATTTGAACCAAGGCATCCCCGATGGATGCATCCCCATGCGGATGGTATTGCATGGTCTGCCCGATGATATTGGCAACCTTATTGTATCGGCCATCCTCAATCTGGCGCATGGCATGAAGTATCCTGCGCTGAACAGGTTTAAGACCGTCATCGATATGCGGAACTGCCCTCTCCAGAATAACATAGGAGGCATAATCCAGGAACCAGTCTTTGTATCTGCCGGCAAGCTCCGTGACATGACCTGTACCAATGTGATGTTCATCAGCTGCGTCTCCGGAATCCGGTTGTGAACTGCCGGTACCTTCCTCTCCATTCTCCTCCATCAAATTGAAATCATCAGGATTCATCGGGTGTGTGCTTTAACAGTTAGTGCAAATGGGGGATCACCTGTTCATCAAATCATTTGAACTCTGCTACCAGGTCTTCTTCAATACGGAGATTATCAATAATAAAATCCTGCCTTTCAGGTGTGTTCTTACCCATAAAGAAAGGAAGTATCTCCTGAATGTGATCCCCTTTTTTCACCCTCACCGGCTCAAGACGCATATCCTTGCCGATGAAATGACGGAACTCATCAGGTGAAATTTCACCCAGGCCCTTAAAACGGGTAATCTCCGGGCTGGCGCCCAGCTTTTTTCTGGCGGCTTCCTTTTCTTCTGCGCTGTAACAATAGTGGGTGGTCTTTTTATTTCTCACCCTGAATAAGGGTGTCTGCAGTATATACAGGTGGCCCTGTCGAATCAGCTCAGGAAAGAACTGCAGGAAGAATGTCATCAGCAGCAAACGGATATGCATACCGTCCACATCGGCATCCGTAGCAATCACTACATTGTTATAACGCAGGTTCTCCAGCCCGTCCTCTATGTTGAGCGCTGCCTGCAGCAAGTTAAATTCCTCGTTTTCGTAGACGATTTTTTTGGTAAGTCCGAATACATTCAGTGGCTTGCCTTTCAGGCTGAATACTGCCTGGGTACTTACATCTCTTGTCGTGGTAATGGATCCGCTTGCCGAATCTCCTTCCGTGATAAAAATGGTGGTTTCGAGGCGGCGTTCATCATTGTCGTTGAGGTGAACTTTACAATCGCGCAGTTTCCTGTTATGAAGGCTTGACTTTTTCGCCCTTTCCCGCGCCAGTTTCTGAATACCGGAAATGGCCTTGCGTTCTTTTTCAGATTCCACGATCTTCTTCAGCAGAATATCTGCTGTTATAGGATGTTTGTGCAGGTAATTGTCAAGGTGCTTCTTCAGAAAATCCCCGATGAAATTCCGGATAGAAACTCCGTCGGGTGACATTTCCCTTGATCCCAGTTTGGTTTTGGTCTGGGACTCAAAAACCGGTTCCTCCACCTTTATACTCAGCGCTGTGATCATCGAAGTGCGGATGTCAGCCGGATCAAAATCCTTTTTGTAGAATTCCCTTATTGTCTTCACCAGGGATTCCTTATACGCGGCCAGGTGCGTACCGCCCTGTGTTGTATGTTGTCCGTTGACAAAAGTATAGTATATCTCCCCATACTGCGTTCCATGGGTCAGGGAAAGTTCGATGTCCTCATCCTTCAGCTGGATGATGGGATAAAGGCCATCCCCGTTTACATTCTCACGTAATAGATCAATCAGTCCGTCTTTTGAGAAGTAAGGATTTCCATTCAGAAAAATGGTAAGTCCGGAATTCAGGTAAATATAATTCTTGATCATGGCCTCCAGGTAGTCTTCCAAATACCGGAAATTGCCAAACATCTTGTGATCTGGCACAAATGACACCAGGGTGCCATTTTTATAATCCCCTTTTTGTTCTGGTAAATCGTTCAGCAGGTTACCCTCACTGAAGGTGACGGATTTCATCAGGCCATCCCTGAAAGAGCGTATCTCAAAAAATGAAGACAGGGCATTCACCGCTTTAATACCCACGCCGTTCAGCCCTACGGATTTCTTAAACACCTTGGAATCATATTTGGCACCGGTATTCATCCTTGAAACCACATCCGTAACTTTTCCCAGGGGAATACCCCTGCCATAATCCCGGATCTGGACTATCTCTTCATTGATGGTGATCTCGATGGATTTACCAAATCCCATCATGAACTCATCTACCGAATTATCGAGAACTTCCTTCAGCAATACATAAATCCCATCATCCTGCGAAGAACCATCTCCCAGTTTGCCAATGTACATACCCGGACGCTTCCGGATATGCTCCTTCCAGTCGAGCGTTCGAATCGTGTCCTCATTATAGGTAGCCGCAGTCATACAATTGCCGGATTTGGCGCAAAATTATAACAAAGATGGCAGTAAACAGGATTTCTTTATTAACACCCTTATAACATCAAATACAGTTAAAATGTATCTTTTGCTGAAATTCATGCCATTAACCGGTGGAAAACTAGTAATGAGTAATGAGTAATGAGTAATGAGTGACGAGTGTGTTTAGGGTTTTGGGCATGGGTGTGAATTGATCTCACCCATATCCCCATACCCTTGCTCGCTCATTACTCATTACTCATTACTCATTACTCATTACTGATCACTAGCTCCCTGCTCCGGCTTCATCTGCGGGAAAAACAATACATCCTGTATGCTTTGCTGGCCGGTCATGATCATGGCAAGCCTGTCAATCCCGACACCCAGTCCCGATGCCGGTGGCATGCCATATTCCAGGGCCCTCAGAAAATCCTGATCGATGAACATGGCCTCATTATCACCTTTTTCCGAGAGGCCAAGCTGTTCCTGAAATCTTTCACGCTGGTCAATGGGATCATTCAGCTCAGAATATGCATTACACAGTTCCCGGGTATTTACAATGAGTTCAAAACGTTCGGTCAGGTGGCTGTTTTTGCGGTGCTTTTTGGTCAGCGGAGACATTTCAATTGGATAATCCATGATAAATGTAGGTTGAATCAGATGTGGTTCCACTTTCTCACCGAATATGGCATCAATCAGCTTTCCCTTGCCCATGGTATTATCCGTTTCGATTCCCATCTGTTTGCACGCTGCACGCAGTTGTTTTTCATCCATGCCGGATATGTCTGTTCCTGCAAATTGCTGAATGGCACCATACATGGTTAACCGGGCAAAAGGCCGTTTGAAATCAAGTATCAGATCCCCGTAGGGTACCCTTGTAGTACCGTGCATGTCCATAGAAACCTTCTCGAACATTTCCTCCACGAAATCCATCATCCAGAGATAATCTTTATAGGCAATATAAATCTCCATCACCGTAAATTCTGGATTATGGGTCCGGTCCATACCTTCATTTCTGAAATCGCGGGAGAATTCGTATACGCCTTCATACCCGCCAACAAGGAGCCGTTTGAGATAAAGCTCATTGGCAATCCGCAAATACAAGGGAATATCCAGTGTATTGTGATGGGTAATAAAAGGACGGGCAGCCGCACCCCCCGGTATGGGCTGAAGGACAGGAGTTTCCACTTCAAGATACCCGCGTGAATTGAACAACTCGCGTAAAGAATTGATAATACGGGTACGTTTGACAAAAACATCCCTGACACCCGGATTGACCAGCAGATCAACATACCGCTGCCGGTACCTGAATTCGGGATCCGTAACCGCATCATAAACCACACCGTCCTTTTCCTTTACAATTGGCAGCGGTTTGAGTGACTTGCCGAGCAGGGTGATTTCCCGGACATGTATGGAAATCTCACCCATCTGGGTGATAAATACAAATCCCCTGACCCCAATAAAATCGCCAATATCCAGCAATTTTTTAAATACGGTGTTATACCAGGTTTTATCTTCACCCGGACAGATTTCATCCCGCTTCAGATAGAGTTGTATCCGGCCTTTTTCATCCTGTAACTCGGCAAAAGATGCACTCCCCATAATTCTTTTACTCATCAGCCTGCCCGCGATCCTTACATCCTGAAAATTGGATAATTCAGGAGAATAACTTGTCTTAATTGAAACAGAAGTGATATTAACAGGAAATTCCGCAGCAGGATAAGGGTCAATTCCCAGTCTCCTCAGTTCATCCAGCGACTGCCGGCGAATGATCTCCTGTTCGGTTAAATCGGTGTGATTCATAGTAGAATCTTTATATTTTGGGACAAAGATAATTTTTTCTTTTCTTTATTACCTTTACAATCTGAAACACCCTGCCCATGCGTTTCTTCATCATTGGATTCAAGAACAGCGGAAAGACCACTTTCGGCAGACAACTCGCGGAAAAGCTGGGATTGGGATTTATCGATCTCGATGAACAATTAGAGGAACAGGAAGGTCAGACAATACCCGAAATATATACCCGAGTCGGTGAGGATGCCTTCCGCAGGCTTGAATGGAAAGCCCTTAAATCTCTGGTGACAAAGGACAATATTGTTATTTCAACTGGAGGGGGTGCTCCCTGTCATTGTGACAACATGAGCCTGATGGAACAACACGGCGATGTGATCTACCTCAAAGTTACGGATGAAACCCTGATACACCGTTTGAAAAAAGCGGCTGAGGACAGACCTATTGTAAAAGGAAAAACCGAAAAAGAACTCCGCCAATATGTGACCCACTTGCGCGACCGTTGTGAACACCACTATAAAAGAGCCAGATATATTGTTGACGGGGAAGAAATCAACCTGGATGACTTTATCAGACAGTTAATCCCTTAGGAATGTAAGCACTTAAAACGGCAAATCGTCCTTTTCTTCACTGACATCACCTGCATCCAGGGGTTGCAGTTCGTCCGCCGGGCCGGATTCTGAGTATGCTTCTGTGCGTTTTACATCGCCTTGCCCCGCAGTTTCAAGTTTCCATACACGCAGGTCAGTGTACCATTTCCCGTTGTATTCCCGCGATTCGATATTGAAAAAAACCTTAATGATATCTTCCGGTTTGAATGACTTCAACAAGGCAACTTTGTCCCCCCAGGCAGAAAAGCATATCTTTCTCGGGAATTGCTCCTGTGATTCCACAATAAAATCCTGGCGCGACCATTGACCGTTACGCCCTGTTCCGGTTTGTTCGGGAAGTTTGAGTAAAATCTTCCCGGTTAATTCATGTGCCATTGCCTGTAATTATTTTTTGGAATTTAACCTTAAATGTACAACTATTCCTGAAATTCAGCATATCTTAAATCAAAACGATGACTTTTTTTCTCAGACTCATTTTCACAGGCCAACGGACAAAATAGCAGCTCCCGGTAAAATCTTGGTTTCATAACTTTAATTTCGTAATTTTACATTTTCCGTTCCGATCTGATTTGCCGCCAGAATTCAAAACGGATCAGCAGGTATGAAGCATTCCTTCTTAGGTACAAACGTGCATAACCGACAGGAAGTGTTCATGTTGATGTTCACTTCCCTGCAAGCCTTTTTTATTGGCGGGTTTTCTTCTCTTTTCAGCATCGGGGCACATGTGCTTTTTCTCCAGTCATGGCAGCCGTCCTCAATCCCACTTGCTTACATCCTTTCAGGTACCTGGGGTATCATCATGTTTTCCTTATACTCGATTCTTACCAGCCGGTTAAAATTGTCCGTTTTTTCATTTAGCGGCCTTCTATTGGTTTTTATCCTAAACCTGGCACTGTTTCTAAACTACGATTCAATTGTAGACTATCAGATCTCCGGCATGCCCATGATGTTTCCCTTTGTCCTGGCTATACCACTAACCTTCCTTGTCCTTATGCTTTTCCGGCGATCCATCCGGAGTATATTTACCCCCGATCAGCATCGCCGATTGTATCCCATGATCCGGTCATGCCTGATGGCCGGTATCATCCTGTCCAGTTATTTCCTGGTCGTATCACTTTATATAAACTGGGATGTACTGCTTATTATGGCCAGCAGCGCGGCATTTATCGGAATAGCCACTTTGCTGCAATTACCGGTTAATGTTTTGCATAGCATCCCATACGGGTTTGCTCCTGTCACCAAACGAACAAATCTGCTCCGTTCTAAATTCTACGAGCTGCTGTATACCCGTTATACACTCCTCCTGCTTTTGTTTGTCCTGATTTCAGCCATAACGGGATTTATCCTCCATTACCATTTTGTTGTTCATACACAGGCCAATTATACAAACACGATCGGACTGGCCAAGTTCTTTGGATTTTTTACCGGTACCATGTTTCTTTTTGTATACATTATTGAAAAATTCCTTGTCCGGAAAATACTGTATTCCTATGATTCTCCCTATAGCCTTGTGCTTATACCCGTCGTGCTTGTCCTGGCTGCATTGGCTGCAGTAATAATCGACCTGTTACTCGGAACTTCCACGGTAATTGCCCGTTTTTCATTTGGTTTTCTGATCGTTGTCATGCTCAGAATCGGCTATGAAACTGCCTTTGAAGCAATTGAACTGCCCTCTCTCCGAATACTATTCCGCACTTTGGATATTCGATTCAGTAATGCACTGATACCCCGATTTGAAGGAATATTCCGTATGTTTGCCTTGGTGCTGGCCGGGTTGATTCTATCTGGCCTTCTCCTTTTGCACCTCGAAAGAAGCCTGTTTCTGAATCTGGCCATCCTGCTGCTGACTTTGATCTGGCTTCCGGTTGGCATCATGCTTGTCAAATCGTATCAACATGCATTGAGGGAAACCATACGAAGGCTGAAGGCCAGTAAAAAGGCCATTGAACAGGAACTCCTCAATACGGATGAAAAAACACACCACCTGATCAACAGCATTAATCACGTAAAATCCATCCACACCTTGTCGATTGTCGAAAAACTTGAACCGCTCACCCATGAAAAGCACCTGATATCGCTGCTTGGAACAGATTCTCCGGATCTGAAAAAATACCTCCTCGATCGAATAGAGGAAAATGCTTTGCTCAGCGCCCTTCCTAAACTGAAAGAGTTACACTCTTCAGCTGGACATAAACACCAGAATGGTCACCTCACCAGACTGCTTAACCGGTTTGAACTTAAAATCAACGTGGGAATGTCCCGTGAGTCCATCAGTAATCTGGTAAATTCAAAGAACCTCGCTGACCGCATACTGGCAGCTGAACTGATCGGGAGTTCAGAGAAAACGGAATGGGGTGATTTACTCCTTCATCTTCAGCGGGATATCGAACCTGATGTGAAGCTGGCCTCCGTGAAAGCGATGTCGAGGCTTGCCCATCCCGACCACAGTTATATACTGATCGGATACCTGAACACACCGGCTTATTATCCCTATGCTTTTGAATCACTGATAAAAATCGGTGACCCGGCCCTGACTTACCTGGAACAGGCATTCCTGTTTCCTGATGCTGATAACATCCTTCTGTCACGAATTGTCAGGATTTATGGGAAGATTGGAAGTGCGGCAGCCATCGATCACCTGCTGGGCAAACTTGAAAACCAGAATCGTACTGTGGTCAGACAAACCCTGCTTGCCTTAAGAGAAGCTAAATTTCAGGCTACTCCCGGAAACATTAACCGCATTCTTAATAATATCGTGCGGTTGATCAATATGATGTCCTGGAATTTTGCCTCCTATGCCAGTATTGCCAAATCATCCAGGTTTCGTCTTTTGCAGGAGGCTTTTGAATCGGAAATCGCTGACAATTACATCATCCTCTATCATTTGTTATCACTGGCTTATAATCCAACATCCATTGCGAACATCAAGAATCTGTTGATTGAAGGAAGCGATACTGACATCAGTTATGCTGTTGAACTGCTTGACCAGATTGTTAATGAGGAAATAAAACAGGTGTTCTTTCCCGTCGTGGAGAATATTTCCATAAAGGAACGATTCAGACAACTGCAGTATTTTTTTCATGCGGTCAGGGAATCCCCCGATGAATTAATTCAAGATATCATCAATCGTGATTTTAACATGGTGTCTTTGTATGTGAAAGCTTGTGCCATTTACAGCCTACCTATCCTGAAAAAGAAGGAAGCCAGCCAGGAACTGGTTGCCAGTATTTTTCATCCGAATCAGCTAATCCGTGAAACGGCAGCCAGCGTTATGGAACAAATAGAACCCATGCGGCTCGAATCTGTTTACGCCAGACTCGATTCGGCCTGGGTAAATGAAATCAAATCTTCACTATCTCATACAGGAAACCATATTCCTTACCTCCTGCTTCATAGAATCAGGTTTATCAAGAGCTGCCCAAATATGAAAGGTATTTCCGAAGATATCCTGCTGGAGATTTCAAAGGTCATGGAGGCTAATTCCCTGATCCGGGATGAGGAATTCCTGATTAAGCGCGATGATGTGCACTATGCGTTTATGATCATAATTGAAGGAACTGCCCAGATTAAGATTTCTTCGGGCAAAGTATTTACCTTTGACAAAAATGATATAATTTACAGCGACATTTTTGTTGAAGACAACACGTTTTCTTTGCGGGCACTTACCGATCTCAGTATGTACAGTTTAGAACAGGAAGCACTTAACTCCTTAATGTTTGATTATATTGATTTCAGGAATGCCATACTTGATTTAGTTGAAGAAGCATAACCGGCAGGATAATGAAATTTGAACAAGACATATTAATCAGTTATGCACCGGCCACCGGTTCAGAAAACAATGCCACTGCTGAATGGGCGTTACAATTCTGCAGTTACCTGTCCGTTCTGATGAACCGACTTTATGACAAAAAGCCTGTCATCATGGTTCATGATGATCTCAGGGTAAGACAAAGCATGCTGGGAGAAAGTTTTCATCAGATAATTTCCGGTACTGCTGTCATCGTGATGATCATTTCTCCGGAATACCTGCGTTCTTCCACCTACCTTCGTGAACTTGACGATACCTACGATACGGTTTACAGAGATAAAGATGAATCCGGAAAAAAACACAGGATCTTCAAAGTACTCATGCATCCGGTCGCACCAGAGGAACAGCCGGCTTGTCTTAAAGGAGAACCAAGCTATAATTTTTTTGACATCAACCGGTATAACAAGAAAGCCATAACCTATGACCTGAGCAGCAAGAATGGCCCGGATAACAAATTCTGGTCAAAACTGGTGGATCTGGCTTACGACATTGCCGACACATTGATCGATCTCTCCGGCGACAAAAAAGAAATGTTACCGGTGAAAGACCGTCCCGGTGTGTTTCTGGCTGAAACAAGTTTTGATCAGGCTGAAAACAGGGATATGCTCCGGCGCGAGTTACAGCATCTCGGCTTTCGGGTATTGCCCCTGATGCAAATTCCCGATGACTCTGAACACGCCAAAGCAATCATTGAAAGCAGCCTGCAGCAATCAGTGATGGCCGTACACCTGCTTGGAGCCTGGTATGGTGATTTCATAAAAAACTCTAAATATTCCTTTATCGACTTCCAGATAAAAACGGTGAAAGATTATCTTTCCGCCAAAACCAATCAGCCTTCACCAAACCAGCTCATCTGGATACCCAATGACATCAAACCAACCGACCAACGTCAGGCACTCTATCTGAAACGGCTGAAAAGAGATGAAGCTCAGCACCGGACGGAAATCATCGAAACACCTTTTGAGGTGTTTAAAACCATACTCAATCTGCGACTGAATGAGCTTATTAATCCCACAATAATCCCCGAAGCCGAAAAAAACAAGTTATATGTGATCTATGAAAAGGAAAACAAGGATAGAATTAACCATTTCCTTGATCAGATCAGGATTAAAGGCTATGATATACTGGAGTCCCATGGGGAAAATGGTGATTTCCCCCTTACACGGCATATCAATAACCTGCTTGTTTCAGATGCTGTCTTAATATACAAGGGTGAATGCCCCATGGACTGGCTGAACAGTAAAATACGGGATCTGGTAAAGGCTCCTGGCTATGGGAAAAGTAAGCCGTTCCGTGCAATCGAGATTATCTCAAAGCAAAAAACGGCCGATAAGTCCCTGCTTTTTCTGAATAACGTTCCGGTCTTTTGGGAAGACGAGATAAATACTGAAGTGATAACTCACTTTTTAGATCATCTGGCAAAAAAATGACCGAAAATCCGCCCCGACATATAAGAAAAAATACACTAACCCTGGCAAATCCCTTTCCAGGGTTAAGACCCTTCAGTATTGAAGAAAGCCATTTGTTCTTCGGACGGGAAGGACAGTGTGAAACCGTCTTTGGATACCTGTCAAAAAATCGTTTTGCTGCTGTTACCGGCGCATCTGGCAGTGGAAAATCATCCCTGATCTATTGCGGACTCATTCCGGCCTTATATGGGGGCTTCATTACGCATGCCGGTTCCAGATGGCGGATCATCACCACACGACCAGGGAACAGCCCGGTTGAAAGCCTGGCTGAGGCGATTGCCGCAAGTGAAAAACATAACCCGGATCAGCATGACTTTTCTATCAACAAACAGATCCTGTATACCATCCTGCGTCGCAGCTCATTCGGATTGGTGAACGCTGTCAGACAGATCAGGCTGTCTCCGGGCGAAAATATTCTGCTTATCCTGGATCAGTTTGAAGAACTTTTCCGGTTTAAGGAAAGCAGGAAGGATATTACTGTAGTAAATGAAACCGAAGCCTACATCAAACTTTTGGTAAATGCCATAAAACAGACCATTCAGCCGATATATGTTGTGCTTACCATGCGCTCGGATTTTATCGGTGAATGTTCGCAGTTCCAGGAACTAACCCGGCTGATCAACAAAAGCAACTTCCTGATACCTCAGATGACCCGGGATGATTTCAAGGATGCCATCATGGGACCTTTGGCTGTTGGCGGTGCCAATATTGATCCGCAACTTCTGCAACATTTGCTGAATTCCATCGAAGATAAAAATGACCAGCTTCCGGTTTTACAGCACGTGATGATGCGTACCTGGGAATTCTGGACCCGGAATAATGAACCGGGTATCCCACTGCGGACCAGGGATTATGAAGCAGCCGGAAAGATCGAGAATGCCTTGTCCATGCATGCCAATGAGGCCTATGACGAACTTACCGACGAAGGTAAGATCATATGCCGGGCCATGTTTAAATGCCTTACTGAGAAGGGCACTGATAACAAAGGAACCAGACATCCTGCCACAGTAAAATACATTGCGGAAATAGCCCAGGCGTCTGAAAAAATGGTTATTGAGGTTGTCAACAAATTCAGGGCCAAAGGCAGGTCATTCCTCACCCCCGGTGAAGGCGTGACTATCGACAGCGATACGGTTATAGATATTTCCCATGAGAGCCTCATGCGTATCTGGGACAAACTAAAAATCTGGGTTGATGAAGAGTTTTCCTCCGTTCAGATGTATTTGCGCCTGGCAGAAGCCTCCTCACAATACCAGGTAGGGAAAACAGGCCTTTGGCGACCCCCTGATCTCCAGCTTGCACTGAACTGGAAGAAAACGCAGCAGCCCACGCTTGCATGGGCAAGAAAATACAATCCCGCTTTTGAAAAAGTAATGGTCTTCCTGGATGCCAGTGAGAAGAAATATCAGCAGGAAGAACAGAATAAGGTACGGCTGCAACGCATGGAACTAAACCGCACCCGGAAATTTGCCATTTCCAGTCTTTTCGCAGCTGTTGCCTTCCTTTTTATATCAGTATGGGGCTTCCAGCAACGTGGTAATGCCATGCGGAAAGCCAAGGAAGCAGAAAGTTCCAGAGCCGAGGCTGAATACCGGAAAAAGGAATCGGACAGCCTGAAAACTATAGCTGAAGGAAGGGCCTCTTTGGCTGATATGCAAAAAATCCTGGCACAAATGAATGCCGATTCATCAGACAAACAGCGCGCTTTAGCCAATTTACAATCGAAAATTTCTGAACAACAGAAGTTGATAGCCTTCCAGCAAGCCGAGGAAGCCGCAAAAAAAACACAGGTTTTTCAGAAAGAGAAAGAAGTTGCCGAGAAAACAGCAGAGCAGGCAATTGAGCAGCAAAGTGCCACCGAAAAGGAGAAGATCCAGGAATTCAATAAGCGGATGCTTTCAATTGCCCAGACTATGTCGGGGAAGGTCTCAGAGACAGAGGACAAAAACCTGAAGGGACTGCTGGCTTACCAGTCATACCTGTTTAACCGGGATTTCGGTGGACAAACTGATCATCCTGATATCTATAATGCGATGTATAACGCACTGGTTGGATTTAACGGTGAAAAATTCAACGGGCTCCAGGGACATGAAGGGGCAGTCAGATCGCTGGCCTTCCTTCCCGGATCAGACATATTCTTCAGTTCAGGTGGCGATGGAAAGATATTGCGCTGGGATCTGAATGGCAATAGCAAATCCTACCGTACGCTCATTGACAACAACTTTATCAACCGGAGCCTTGCCATTAGCGATAATGGCCGTTGGCTTGCCTGCGGAACAACCACTTCGGGGATACAATTGTTTAACCTGAATGTATCAAACAGCCCTCCCTCTATTTTGCAGGGGCATAAGGGTTGGGTGGATGCCCTAAGCTTTACCCCCGACAGCAAGGGGCTGTATTCTGCGAGTACCGATAAAAGCATAATTTACTGGGACCTGATCGCAGAAACATATTCCGTGTTTGTAACGCTTGAAGACACCAGAGTCCGTTGCATTGCAGTATCTCCTTCCGGTCGTTTTATATTTGGCGGTACCG
This sequence comes from uncultured Bacteroidales bacterium, assembly GCA_963705125.1. Classification (GTDB taxonomy): domain Bacteria; phylum Bacteroidota; class Bacteroidia; order Bacteroidales; family UBA10428; genus UBA5072. Next base: position 285,080 of record CAVPIY010000005.1, read on the forward strand.
ATAATGGAAAACTGATCCGTTGGAATATGGATACCAAGGAAGCTACCGTGATATTCAATTCTGACAATAATTCTATATATGCTGTGTCCATTAATCCCACAGGTTCCCGCATCGCATTCGTGGACAAGAACGGAGCACTCCGGCTTGCAGATGCCAGGACTAACGGTATTATCAGGGTGGTTGCAGCTCATTCCGCCCGTATTCTGGATGTAAAATTCAGTCCTGATGATCACCAGATCGCTACATCAAGCATGGACAAAACTATTAAAATCTGGGATGCCAACAACCTTTCAAACCGGCCTGTTGTTATTACCAGACACAATGCCTGGGTGCTTTCAGTGGCCTTTAGTTCTGATAGTAAATACCTGGTTTCATCAAGTGAAGATGGTGACTATATTTATTACTGGGCAACCCATACTATGTTCATGGCCGATCAGATGTGCGGAAAACTGGGGCGTAACCTATCCCAGCGGGAATGGGAAACCTATATCAGTTACGACATCCCCTACCAGAAAACCTGTCCTAATAAATAATGCACGATGCTTTTCAACCACCGAGTTAACCCTGGTCTGATCGCCAATCTCAGCCTGCTGATGATGGTCCTGTTTTTCATTGCCCCACCGGTTTACAGTCAGGACGAATGTGGCTCCAAAATTCAGGAAGCGCAAAAATTCTACGATCAGGGTATGATCGAAGATATTCCCAAAATGCTGGCTCCCTGTATGGCTGAAGGATTTACCAGGGTGCAGCGAATCGAAGCCTATAAACTGATCGTCCTGTCGTATCTGTTTGATGATAACCAGTTCGAAGCGGAAAAAACTATGCTCGAATTCCTGAAGAAAAACCCGGAATACGAAATTATGCCGAATGACCCGGTTGAATTTGTGTATCTGTTTGAATCATACCGGACAACCTCGGTATTCTCTTTTGGCTTTACAGCCGGCTTTAGCCTTTCCGATCCACGGATTATTGTGCCTTATTCCGTCTTCGACATGAGTAATGTCTCTCTGAAGAATACCATGAAACCCGGATTTCAGGTAGGAATTGGCATTGGTCGCTATATCAGCCGTAAAATGTTTTTTAACGTGGAGTTTAACTTTGCAGAGAACCAGTACAGCTTTACCGATAAGATTATAGTCCCCCTTTCCGGCAATGATGGCATCAGTTCTGTTACCTACTCGGAAAGACTATATAAAGCTGAGATTCCCCTCTCCGTGGCCTATGAGTTTAATGCTAAAAAGGTACATTATTTCATCCGTACAGGATTTTCCGTTGGCAGGATAACCGGTGTATCCGGAGTAGCTTCCCGGAAATATACTGAGGAAATGCCTGCAACTACAGGAGAAGCCATGAACATGCAGGATTACAGGTATAACATGATGTATGGGGCTATTGTAGGTACCGGTATCCGGTATAAAGTACCCCGTGGTGTAATCACCGTTGAATTCCGGGCCAATATCGGACTGAACAATTTGGTAATACCGGAAAACCGGTTCAACCTCCAGCAACAGATCTTCAAGTCCTATTATATGGATGATGATTTTTCACTCAATGTATTTTCCCTTTCCGCAGGTTATTATTTCTCCTTCTACAAGCCAAAAAAACAAGCTAACAAATGAACCGGAGCATACTGTTTACCCCCCTCGTGCTGCTTCTGCTGGCAGCCTGTGATAAAATGGAAATTACACCATCTCAGGCTGATGCTTTCATAAAGTTTTATAACACCTATCCCGTTTTTACCGGTGCTGATGTTAAGGTGGTGCCCGGTAAAGGATATGCCCTGATCGGAACAGTTGAATCGTACGACGCAGGCAGTCAAATCTGTCTTGTCCGGACAGATGAATTTGGCAATTTGCTGGATAGTGCAAGATACTATGGTCGCTCCCTCAATGACCAGGCATATTGCCTTCAGCTGCTTGAGGATAATGGTTTTGGCATTCTGTTCTCATCCATAAATCCACAGACCGAATATAAGGAAGTGTATTTCATGCGCACTGATAGCACCGGTGAGGTTCTTTGGTTCAGAACCTTTTCCGGTACAGGGAATATGGAAGCCTGTCATTTTGTAGTCAGCCAATCAGGTTCATTTATTATGACAGGGTATGCCCAATCGGCAAGACCAGGGCTTGATAAGGATATCTGGCTGTTTGGCATAGATGAAAACGGGAATAATATTGAAAACTGGCCTACTCCGCGTTTGATAGGCGGAACCAAAGACGATGCGGGTACCTACCTGCAACTGCTCAGTGATGGGAAAATTATAGTTACCGGCCAGACAAGAAGCTATCCGCCGGGAACTCTCACCGGTAATGCGTTTATTCTGCAGACCGGACCTACCGGGCTTGGGGGCATCCTTTCCACCCTTGAATCCGCCACGGATGATGTTGGCAATTGCATCCGGGTAATTGATAACAGCACTTTTATTCTGGCCGGTACCTCGAATAACACCTCAAGCGCTACCGGTCATGATATTATCCTGAAAAAGATCGCTCTCACACATTCCGGTCTGCAGGTACAGTGGCAAAGATCATTCGGCGGCAATGGTGACGACTATGGACATCGTGTGATCGTGAGTGACAATTCCCTGTACTTGCTGGCCACCCTTGCTTCTGCCGGGATTAATTCATCCATTACCTTGATTACCACTGACCTGAATGGCAGTAATGAAGTTTACAGCTCATATGGTGAAGGCAGTCAGCTTTCATCCAGTTCCTTTGACAGGACATCCAATAACGGTTTTATTATTATAGGTACCAACAAGCACTCGGACATCGATATGTCCATGGCATTGATCCGGGTCAGACCAGAAGGTACACTGTGATACTTTGGCGGCAAACCAGCAAGGATTTGAACATGCTTATTCCTTTTTTTGGGCAGTTCATCAAATAGTTGCTTTATTTTAGCTTGTATTTTTGTATTTTTGTCCTTATCGTCAATAACAGCCTTTGCACTTGGCTATAATGACTATTGTTATCTAACATTCTCAACCATGAAAACCGGTACTGCTGTTATCCGTAGTGTTCTTACCATCACTGGTTTTTTTCTTCCCGCTTTTTTTATTGATGTAACCGGACAAGACCCTGTTGTCCTTGATATTCCTGATCAGAGCATTGATGAGGGTCAGTTATTCTTAGCTTTCAACCTGGATAGTTTCGTAACCGATACCAATAATCCATATGACCAGATCACCTGGAGTTATTCTACCCCGGTTGAACTTTCTGTGAATATAGACACCAGCCGGATAGCAACCATCTCTCCTCCTTCGATGGATTGGAATGGGGCCGAGCTGATCACCTTTACCGCAACTGATCCGGACTTCAACAGCAATAGTGACAGTGCCGTCTTTACGGTTTTACCGGTTAATGATCCCCCGGTTGTGGGCAATATTCCCGATCAGACTATACAGGCGGGAGGACTGTTTGATTCGATCACCCTTGACAATTACGTGACTGATGTGGATAATGCCAAATCAGAACTTTCCTGGACCATTACCGGCAATACGGATCTGGTAGCCAGCATCGATGCCATCCGTGTTGCGAATATTTCTTTTCCAGCCAGCTGGACAGGTTCTGAAAAACTCATGTTTACGGTGAAAGATCTTGCCGAAGCCTCTGCCTCTGATGATGCTTCATTTTCGGTGAAAGCACCGGCTGCAGGACCCACAGATATTAACCTTTCCCCTTCATCTGTAGCAGAAAACGAGCCTGTATCAACCCTCGTTGGTACCCTCTCCACAGTGGACGCTGATGTCGGCGATTCATTTACGTATTCTCTTGTCGCGGGAGATGGAAGTGATGATAACGCAAACTTTGGTATATCAGGAGATAATCTGATCACTGATGCGATCTTTAATTTTGAATCCAAATCCGCATATTCGGTTCGTGTGAGGTCTACCACAATTGGAGACGGCCAATGGATTGAAAAGGCATTTGCCATATCAATTACCAATGTAAATGAAGCCCCTACTGATATTGCCCTGTCAGCTACCACTGTTGCCGAAAATCAACCAGTCAATACAGTTGTTGGTGCACTTTCTTCCACCGATCCCGATTTGGGCGATTTTTTCACGTATTCCTTGGTTTCCGGCACAGGCAGCACGGATAATGCCAGTTTCAATATCTCCGGCAACCAGTTGCGCACCAGCGCCGTCTTTAACTTTGAGGTAAAATCATCTTACTCAATCCGGATAAGAACTACGGATGGATTGGGTGCCTATTTTGAAGAACCTTATACAATTACCGTTACTGATGTAAATGAAGCCCCGACGGATATTGCCTTGTCCAATAGCACCATAGCTGAGAATCTCCCTGTCAATACTGTAGTTGGAACATTTTCTACAACAGATCCTGATGCAGGTGGTTCATTCACATACACCCTTGTTAATGGCACCGGGAGTGCCGATAATAGCAGTTTTAATATTCTGGGTGCCCAGTTACGCAGCAGCGAGGTTTTTGATGTGGAGACCAAATCCTCCTATTCTATCCGGGTAAGAACATCTGATGGAACCTTTACATTTGATAAAGTATTTGCAATTACAATTAATAACGTAAACGATGCGCCTGTGCTTGCCGGCATTGAAGGCACATCCCTTTCTTACACTGAAGGTGATGGCCTGGTGCAGATCACAAATACAATCACCGTGTCCGATGTGGATAATACCAACCTGGTTTCTGCTTCCATATCCATTTCGGCCAATTATCAGGACGACCAGGATGTGCTCGCTTTTACAAATGCCAACGGGATATCCGGCAGCTGGAATTCTATAACAGGTGTGATGACGCTTTCAGGTTCTGCCTCCCTGAACAATTACCGGACTGCCCTAAGATCCGTCAGGTATAACAATACCAGCTCCAACCCGAATACCGCCACACGTACCGTTACTTTCAGGGTGAATGACGGGACCGACAACAGCAATACCCAGAACAGGACCATCACCATCGCTGCTTTAAATAACGCCCCTGTGCTTGCCGGCATTGAAGGCTCTGCTCTTGCCTACACCGAAGGGGCTGGTCCGGTGCAGATCACCAATACCCTTGCTGTGTCCGATGTGGATAATATCAACCTGTCTTCTGCCACAATCTCCATTTCTGCCAATTATCAAAGCAGCCAGGATGTACTCGACTTTACCAATGCCAATGGGATCACCGGCACCTGGAATTCAGGCACAGGTGTGATGGCTCTTTCAGGTTCTGCCTCCCTGGCCAATTACCAGACTGCCCTGCGGTCAGTCACGTATAACAATACCAGTGCCACTCCGAATACGGCTGCACGCACAGTCACTTTCAGGGTGAATGACGGTATCAGCAACAGCAATAACCAGAACAGAAACATTACAATTGCCGCTTCAAACACACCCCCAGTGCTTGCCGGCATAGAAGTTACTGCCCTTGCTTACACTGAAGATGACGGCCTTGTGCAGATCACAAATACAATCACCGTGTCCGATGTGGATAATACCAACCTGGCATCGGCTACCATATCCATTTCAGCCAATTATCAGAACGACCAGGATGTGCTCGCTTTTACAAATGCCAACGGGATATCCGGCAGCTGGAATTCAGTCACAGGTGTGATGACGCTTTCAGGTTCTTCATCCCTGAACAATTACCGGACTGCCCTTAGATCCGTCAGGTATAACAATACCAGCTTCAACCCGAATACCGCCACACGTACCGTTACGTTCATCGTGAATGACGGGACCGACAACAGCAATACCCAGAACAGGACCATCACCATCGCTGCTTTAAATAACGCCCCTGTTCTTGCCGGCATTGAAGGCTCTGCTCTTGCATACACCGAAGGGGCTGGTCCGGTGCAGATCACCAATACCCTTGCTGTGTCCGATGTGGATAATATCAACCTGTCTTCTGCCACAATCTCCATTTCTGCCAATTATCAGGACGACCAGGATGTACTCGACTTTACCAATGCCAATGGGATCACCGGCAACTGGAATTCAGGCACTGGTGTGATGACCCTTTCAGGTTCTGCCTCCCTGGTCAATTACCAGACTGCCCTGCGGTCAGTCATGTATAACAATACCAGTCCCAATCCGAATGCTACAGCACGTACAGTCACTTTCGGGGTAAATGATGGTACCAGCAACAGCAATACCCAGAACAGGAACATCACCATTGCTGCTTCAAACACCCCCCCGGTGCTTTCCGGCATTGAAGGTGCATCCCTTGCTTACACTGAAGATGACGGCCTGGTGCAGATCACAAATACAATCACTGTGTCCGATGTGGATAATCTCAACCTGGTTTCTGCTACCATATCCATTTCGACCAATTATCAGGATGACCAGGATGTGCTCGCTTTTACAAATGCCAACGGGATATCCGGCAACTGGAATTCAGGTACAGGGACCATGACCCTTTCAGGTTCTGCCTCCCTGTCAAATTACCAGGCTGCCCTGCGGTCAGTCACGTATAACAATACCAGTTCCAATCCGAATGCTACAGCACGTACAGTCACTTTCAGGGTAAATGATGGCACCGACAACAGCAATACCCAGAACAGGAACATCACGATCGCTGTTTTGAATGACCCCCCGGTGCTTGCCGGCATTGAAGGAGCTGCTCTTGATTACACTGAAGGCGACAACCTGGTGCAGATCACAAATACAATCACAGTTTCCGATGCAGACAATATCAATCTGTCGTCGGCTAACATTTCTATTTCCAACAATTATCAAAGTGACCAGGATTCCCTCGCCTTTACCAATGCCAACGGCATTACAGGAAGCTGGAATTCAGGCACAGGGACCATGACACTTTCAGGTTCAGCAACCCTGGGCAATTACCAGACTGCATTACGATCGGTCAGGTATAAGAATACAAGTGCTAACCCGAATACAGCCACTCGCAGACTCACTTTCCTGGTGAATGACGGAACTGACAACAGCAACCTCCAGAACAGGAACATCACGATTGCTGCTGTAAATGACGCTCCGGTGCTTGCCGGCATTGAAGGTACATCCCTTGCTTACACGGAAGGTGACGAACTGGTTCAGATCACCAATACAATTACCGTGACAGATGTTGACAATTTAAACCTGTCATCTGCGACCATAAATATTTCTTCAAATTATCGAAGTAACCAGGACTCACTCGCCTTCACCAATGCCAACGGCATTACAGGCAACTGGAATTCTGCAACCGGTATCATGACTCTTTCCGGTTCAGCAACCCTGGGCAATTACCAGACTGCCTTACGTTCGGTGAGGTATAAAAATACCAGTGACAACCCAAATTTGGCCGTGCGCACAGTTACTTTCAGGGTGAATGATGGTACCGGCAACAGCAACATACAGAGCAGGAACATTACAATTGCTGCTGTAAACGATGCCCCGCTGCTTGCCGGCATTGAGGGTAATGCTCTTGCTTACACTGAAGGTGATGGCGCTGTCCAGATTACCAATACCCTTATCGTTACTGATCCTGACAATGTCAATCTGCTATCAGCAACCATATCTATTTCAGCTAATTATCGGAGTAATCAGGATTCTCTCGCCTTTACCAATGCCAACGGCATAACGGGCAGCTGGAATTCAGGCACAGGTATCCTCACTCTATCAGGTTCTGCAACATTAAGCAATTACCAGACTGCCCTTCATTCGGTAAAGTACCATAACAAAAGTTCCAATCCGAATACTGCCACACGGACAGTCACTTTCGTGGTAAATGATGGTATCGTTAACAGCAACACACAGGGCAGGAACATTACAGTTACGCGCGTTGGTGTATTCACTGCCGGTATTACAGGTACGGCCGGGTATTGTTCGGGTGCCATTATGCCGATAACCCTCACCATTGCCGACGGGAAGGCACCCTTTACTGCCACCCTCTCCCGATCAGGCAGTACAAGCAATAAAGACACGGTCATCTCGGGTATTAACGCTTCTCCTTATATCATTCAGGTAAAAATAGCCGGTACCTATACACTAAAAAGCCTTACCGATGTCAACCTCGACCTCGCTGCGATATCCGGCGACCCGGTTGTCCTTTCCCTGTTTGCGAAACCCTCCGCAGTACTTTCAGGCAGCCAGGGCATTTGCAACGATGGGGTATCGACCGCTCCGCTGTCGCTTAACCCTTCCGGTACTGCTCCCTGGACCTTTAAGATCCGGCGGGGAGCTGCCAACGATACAATTTATGCCGGAATTACGGCTGATCCCTACACCATACATGCCCGGGTTATTGGTTCATCCCCTACCACATACCGGTTGATCTCCATTTCGGACGCCCATTGCTCCGGAGATACCCTTGGCTCAGGAACTGCGCGGGTCTTTTATATAACTTCTCCAACTGCCGCAATTTCCGGGCAGGATACCATTTGTCCCACAGTAACAGGAAAAGTTACGGTAGTATTTTCCGGAACCCCCGGCCCCTGGAGCATTACTTACCTCAGGAACGGGACCAATCCAACCGTGGTTACCAACATAACCAGTTACAATTATGACCTCGTTGTCCCGGGACCAGGTAACTATACGCTTTCACGGGTTCAGGATGCCGTTTGTACCGGCAGGGTTTCCGGAACCGGACATGTTATTTCCCATGTTGTTCCTACCGCGGCAATTTCAGGAAGCGCAACCATTTGCGAGCATACCTCCACAAATTTGAATGTGGCCCTGACCGGTTCCTCACCCTGGAAATTCAAATTCCGGCACAACGCAGAAGATCCGGTCGAGGTGGTGAATATATCGACCAGTCCCAACAGCGTACCGGTAAAACTGGCCGGCACATATACATTATATGAGGTTTATGATGATAACTGCAAGGGATCTGTTTCCGGTTCAGCAATTATTAACGTTACCCCGGCTCCGGATGTGAACACAATAGGCCTGGCTCCGGCATACAATAAACAAGATCTTAAGTGGTACCCTATCGAGGGTTTGCCTACCGGCGGAACATTCTCAGGTCCGGGCATGATCCCTTATAACAACATCTGGTATTTTGTGCCATCCCTGCCGCCTGTTGGCACGCATCAGGTAGTATATGCTTACCAGACTGCTCCCGGGACCTGTTTCGGATATGATACGGCCCTTGTCCGGGTGCTTGAGGCTGATGCCATTATAGAGTTTCCGGATGGCCGTACCAAGTATTGCCTGAATGAAGTTCCTTTTACTATCATCGGCGTTAATTTACCCAACAGCATCGGAAGTTTTACGATCAGTGCCGATACCGGTCTGGTCGACCACCATGATAATACCGCTACCATTGATCCTTCCCTGCTCAATGTGAATGAATATACTGTTACATATACTTATTATGATGAAGGTGCACCTCTCGTGATCAGCGACAAATTTGAAATCGGCAATCCGCCAGTCGCTGATTTCATGTGGGAGTCTGAGTGTTTTACACCGGGGCAGTCCATAACATTCAGCAATACATCCACCTCCACGTTTGGTATCATCTCAGGCTCCAGCTGGAAGGTTTACACAAATACCGGTTATGATACGGCTACAGCCCATGATATAACTTACACATTCTCCCAACCCGGTAATCACGTTATCGAATTGCAGGTCCAGACTTCCTACGGCTGTACCAACCTGATTGCCAAAGTATTCGGATTGAGATCCAAATACGCCCTGAAAGAGGAAACCTTCCAGGAAGACTTTGAAACTGCTCCGATCAGCTGGTTAAGCGGTACTTTGGAGTCGGCTACCCCAAACAGCTGGACGCTGGGTGATCCGTCAAAGGGATTTTCAGGCGCCAAATCCGGGGATTATTGCTGGTATACCTATATCCCCACCACCAATGCACCGAAGGAGCAATCCTGGATTACCAGTCCCTGCTTTGACTTCACGGGAACCGAAAAGCCCATGCTGAAAATGGATATCTGGCGTCTGTTCAATTCAAACCGGGACGGCGCCAATTTGCAGGCCACGGCTGACAGCGGTAAAACCTGGATGCTTATCGGCCAGCTGGACGATGGCGTTAACTGGTTCAATAATTACAATATCCGTGGTAATCCCGGAGGATCCTCCGTTGGCTGGTCCAACACAGCCGATGCCGGCTGGATTGAAACCCGCCATACCCTCGATATGCTGAAAGGGAAACCAGCAGTCCAGTTCCGCATGAACTATGGCTCTGACGGAACCGCACAAAACAATAACGGGATTGCCTTTGATAACTTCTGGATCGGCAGCCGAAACCGGATTGCCCTGCTGGAACATTTTACAAATGCTTCCGATGTGCTGAGTGCTGATGCAGACTCAATACTGAACCTCATGATCAGTGCCGACTCTCTGAATATCATCGACCTGCAGTACCATACCTCATACCCGGGACCGGATATTTTCAATGAACATGAACCCTATGCCCCGGGTGCCAGGGGACTTTATTACGGACTTTCCGATGTTCCCTATGCTTTGCTGAACGGCGGAATCACAATAGACCACCGGTTCGACTATGATCATCCGGCCCCTGGATGCCAACATCATGCATATTGAATCCCTCGGCGACAGCAAATTCGAGATTATAATCAAAAAAACCCTGATCAGTGAGAACTCCATCGATATCGAAACAGAGGTGACCGCAAAAGAAAACCTCCCTGCACGTGAACTCACCCTGCATGTTGTGGTCGTGGAGAGACAAATTACTGGTGTTACCGGCGGCAATGGTGAAACCACCTTCGAAAATGTGGTGAAAGTCATGCTACCCGATGTCGCTGGCCATACACTCTATCAATCCTGGACGAAGGGTGAAAAAAGAACCTTACCGGATTTATGGAATATGGAGCATGTTTATAATCCGGACGATCTTTGGGTGGTTGCCTTCATTCAGGATGAATCGACGCAGGAAGTTTACCAGGCTGCCATGGAACCAGCCAAAATCTTCTCCGGAATTGATGATGAAATCACAGGCAGCGGACCCGGCAGCAAGTTCATAGTATTCCCTAATCCAGCCTCAGAACGGATTTTTGTCCGTTTTGATGAACCCGTTGACGGTGAAGTGAAAATAGAATTGTACAATAACCTGGGTGGTCTGGTTTACAGCAGGCGGATCTCAACAGGAGATAGTGAGACAGAAATATCTGCCGCGGATTTCCCCGATGGCCTGTACATCATTCGCGCAATTTCCGGCTATCAGGTGTTGGGGATCAGAAAACTGACCATTACCCGGTAAATTGCGGGCATAGCAGTATTTTTCACTTTGGATACAACAGTCATGAAAGCTGTTTATCATGTTAGCCTTGTCAAACGAATCCTTACTGGATTGTTGATCTGCATAGGAAATCTGGTCCTGGCAAATGGTGAAGAATATAGTTTCTTGCCAATGGCTATCGAAGTAGCCCCCGTTCTGGACAAGATTGAATCTACCGATCTTTTTTATCCAAAAGGGAGCGGACAAGTCATAATTACAAATACGTTAACTGTATCTGATACGGACAACAAAAATCTCCGCTCAGCTGTCGTGATGATCACCGCTGGTTTTATTGCTTCCGAAGATTTGTTGATATTTAAAAACCAGAATAATATATCCGGCTCCTGGAATTCTTCAACAGGTGAACTCACTATGACAGGCCGGTCATCCGTTAGAAACTATCAGGAAGCATTAAGGAGTATACAATATGAGAATACCAATACGCTTAATCCTTCCACAATAACCCGGGTGGTTTCATTCCGGGTTAGAGATGGCTTGCAGAACAGCAACACGGTTACCAGGAATATCGTAATTCAGTCATCCAATGTAGCTCCTGTACTGACGAACATGGAAACAAGCGCCTTGGTTTATTGCGAAAATTCTTCTGCAGTTCAGGTTACCTCTTCAATCAGGATCAGCGATCCAGACAATTCCAGCCTTACCGAAGCAGAAGTCCAGATCATTGCCGGATATTCATCCGTCGAAATTCTCAGGTTCACTGACCAGAACGGTATCACTGGTTCCTGGGACAACTCAACCGGAACATTGACACTTTCGGGTGAAGCATCAATTTCCAGTTACCAGGCTGCCCTCAGAAGCGTCATGTATGAAAATGCCGATGCTGTTGCGCATGATACAAATACCCTTATTTCATATATTGTCGGTGACGGAACAGACTTTAGCAATGAAGTTAAACGACGGATTGTTGTTAACGGTCGTGTAAGCGGTATCCTGAGCGGAAGTGGAAGCTTCTGCGGTGATGTTTTAAATGCACCCCTCAGCATGGATCTCTCTGGTATGCCCCCATGGAATGTCACACTGACCAGGAATAGTAAAACCGATTTGAATTACAATAACATTACTACTGATCCCTTCAATTTTACAGTCAGTCAGGAAGGCACATACCGGCTGAAGTCAATCTCCGATGCCCATTGTACCGGTGATACCATCGGGTCAGGTTATGTTACGGTCTCAGCAAAACCAAAACCAACAGCCGTTATATCAGGTACAGATACCCTATGTCAGGGTGAGACGGCAGAACTTCTGGTTATCCTCACAGGTACTGCACCCTGGACCATTACCTGGCTTCTGAATGGCCAAAATCCGACAACAGTTGAAAACTTGCTGACTGACCAGTATACATTGCCGGTTACCGCTGACGGAATTTATACCTTATCCGGTGTGGAAGATGTATTCTGTAGCGGCACTGTTTCAGGTTTTGCAGCAATCAGCGTTATACAGGTGCCCGATGTGTCCATTTCCGGGCTGGCCTCAACCTATAATAAACAGTCTTCGGAATGGGTACTCCTCACCGGAATCCCTGCCGGTGGTGTATTTTCCGGACCGGGATTGATACCCTATAATAACCAGTGGTACTTTCTGCCATCCCTGCCACCTGCAGGTACTTATCATATCGTTTATACATACCAGGCTGTACCCGGAACATGCCCTGGTTATGATACAGCAGTCGTCCGGATACTTGAATCAGATGCTGTTATTGAATTCCCTGATGATCGCATCAAGTATTGCCGGAATGAAGATCCCTTTACCATTACGGGCATTAATTTGTCAAATATTATCGGAAGCTTTACGCTCAGCAGCGGAACCGGTATGATCGACCACCATGATAACACGGCTACCATTGATCCTTCAATGCTTGAGGCCAATGAATATACTGTTACCTATACTTATTTCGATGGTTCAAACCTGTCCTTTGACAGTAAATTTGAAATCGGGAATCCCCCAGTCGTAGATTTCATATGGGAGTCTGAGTGTTTTACACCGGGGCAACTCATAACATTCAGCAATACATCCACTTCCACATTCGGTATTATCTCAGGTACGAGCTGGAAGGTTTATACAAATGCCAGTTATGACACAGCCACAACCTGGAATATTACTTATATATTCCCGGAACCCGGTAATTATCAACTCGAACTGCAGGTACAGACTTCCTATGGATGTGCCAACATCAGGGAAAAGACATTTTCTCTGAGGCCCACAAAGCTGCTTAAAGATGAAACCTTCCAGGAGGACTTTGAAAGTGCTCCGGTCAGCTGGTTAAGCGGTACTTTGGAATCGGCTACCCCAAACAGCTGGACGCTGGGTGATCCGTCAAAAGGATTTTCAGGAGCCTCATCCGGGGATTATTGCTGGTATACCTATATCCCCACCACCAATGCACCGAAGGAGCAATCCTGGGTTACCAGCCCCTGCTTTGATTTCACGGGAACCGAAAAACCCATGCTGAAAATGGATATCTGGCGCCTGTTCAATTCAAACCGGGACGGCGCCAACCTGCAGGCCACCATTGACAGCGGTAAAACCTGGATGCTTATCGGCCAGCTGGACGATGGGGTTAACTGGTTCAATAATTACATTATCCGTGGTAATCCCGGAGGATCCTCCGTTGGCTGGTCCAACACAGCCGATGCCGGCTGGATTGAAACCCGCCATACCCTCGATATGCTGAAAGGGAAACCAGCAGTCCAGTTCCGCATGAACTATGGCTCTGACGGAACCGCACAAAACAATAACGGGATTGCCTTTGATAACTTCTGGATAGGTGAACGAAACCGGATTGCCCTGCTGGAACATTTTACAAATGCTTCCGATGTGCTGAGCTTTGACGCTGACTCAATACTGAACCTCATGATCAGTGCCGACTCTCTGAATATCATCGACCTGCAGTACCATACCTCATACCCGGGACCGGATATTTTCAATGAACATGAACCCTATGCCCCGGGTGCCAGGGGACTTTATTACGGACTTTCCGATGTTCCCTATGCTTTGCTGAACGGCGGAATCACAATAGACCACCGGTTCGACTATGTCATCCGGCCCCTGGATGCCAACATCATGCATATTGAATCCCTCGGCGACAGCAAATTCGAGATTATAATCAAAAAAACCCTGATCAGTGAGAACTCCATCGATATCGAAACAGAGGTGACCGCAAAAGAAAACCTCCCTGCACGTGAACTCACCCTGCATGTTGTGGTCGTGGAGAGACAAATCACTGGTGTTACCGGCGGCAATGGTGAAACCACCTTCGATAATGTGGTGAAAGCCATGCTTCCCGATGTCGCTGGCCATACACTCTATCAATCCTGGACGAAGGGTGAAAAAAGAACCCTACCGGATTTATGGAATATGGAACATGTTTATAATCCGGACGATCTTTGGGTGGTTGCCTTCATTCAGGATGAATCGACGCAGGAAGTTTACCAGGCTGCTATGGAACCAGCCAGAATCTTCTCCGGAATTGATGATGAAATCACAGGCAGCAAACCCGGCAGCAGGTTCATTGTATTCCCTAATCCATCCTCAGAACGGGTTTTTGTCCGGTTTGATGAGCCCCTTGACGGTGAAGTGAAAATAGAATTGTACAATAACCTCGGAGGGCTGGTTCACATCGGGCGGATCTCAACAGGAGATAGTGAGACAGAAATATCTGCTGCGGATTTCCCGGAAGGACTTTATCTCGTTCGTGCCACTTCCGGAAACAAAGTTTTGGGAATCCGGAAACTGACCATCATTCGATAAGGTGTTTGGCGAAATTGCGGCCAAATTCAATCATCTGTTCATGTTTCCTGTCATCGGGAGAGAATTTGGCAGAAATACCTTCCATTACCACATTCATTTTAAGCGCTTTAAGCTGCCCCTCTATTAACTTGACCGCTTCACCGCTCCAACCATAGGATCCAAATGCTGCTGCTTTTTTGCCCCGGTCACGCAGAGGATTTATAACGGAGAACAAGCGATAAACGGGCAGCAGCGTATTCTGATTAATAGTAGGAGATCCCACCAGTAAGGATTTACTGCATACGATCAATTCTTCCAGATCACCCAAAAGCGTATTTTCGATATCCACAACAAGAATCTTATAGTCAACTACTTCACCAATTCCTTCTGCGATGGCTTCAGCCATTTGCCGGGTATAACCGTAAGCCGATACATAGGTAATCAGAATCCGGTTATCCATGCACATTGAATCAGCGAGATATTTTTCCGCGTAACTTTCCGTAAGTCTGACCTTCTCCTGCCATGTACTGCGAAGAATGGGACCATGTCCGGGACAAATCATCCGGATATCAAGCGGCTTGATCTTTTCAATGGCCTTAACCATAAACTGGCTAAACGGTCTCATAATAACATCGAAATAATATCGGAATGCATCCTGGTAATCACCTGTCAGATCATCGAACATGGCTTCATGACAAAAGTGCGCACCAAAGGAATCGCAGGTGAACAACAGCTTATCTTCCAACAGGTAGGCATACATGGTATCGGGCCAGTGAAGATTCGGTGCACTGATAAATTGGAGCGTCTTGTTACCCAGGTCAACCGTATCCCCGTCTTTTACATAACAATACTCAAACGGACGGCCTACCATATCCTGCAAATAGCTGATGGCCTGTCGGCTGCCATGCACAACAGCTCGGGGAGCAAGTTCCAGCAGGTGCTTGATACATCCTGAATGATCCGGCTCTGTATGGGTTGCTACAATAATGTCGATTTCCTCAGGACGGGTAACCTGTCTGAGTTTTTCCATAAATATATCCTTGTGGTTTTCTTTAACGGTGTCGATTACCACTTTTTTTTCCGCGTCAATAAAATAGGCATTGTAGGTTGTTCCGTACTTGGTTTCCATCACGATATCGAAAGTGACGAGATTTTTATCGGGAACACCAATCCAGCTTACATCCGGTGTCACCTGTAGCACTTTCTGAGCATCCATCCTGTATCTTTTAATATGAAGGTTCAAAATTATAAAGTTTTGCGATTTTAAAGACCCTAAAAGCAAAACAGAGACGTAATAAACTACGTCTCTGTCTCAACCAGCACGGCCATGCGTGCTTAAGGCCAGTAAATAAATATTTTACTTGTTATCGGCTGCTGCATCATTCTTCCTGGGACATTCACCAGCAGCTTTACAACATGACTTCTTGCAACAAGAGCTGGCTTCACTCTTCGTACACTCCGATTTGTCCTTGTTCTTTTCGCACTCGGTATTTTGTGTACATTCAGTTTTTTGCTTTTTCGGATCATCATCCCTGAAAGCCATAATGGATATTGAAATTGCTGCAACCAATAAAATGGCTGAAAAAATTGCGATACTCTTTTTCATATGAAACTCCTTTTTTTTTATTGAAACGAAAATACGAATATTTGGTTCAACAAAACAAGTACAATTATACTTTTTTTTCCTGATGTTTGGCCGTTTACGTGTAATTTCTAACTTTACACATATTGAAATGTAATTTTTTTGAAGCGCTCCCTGCCATACAGAATCTACTTGTTTTATTATGACGGTTTCAGAAATATGACCGTTGGAAAGCGGCTTTGGGTCATTATCCTGATCAAATTATTCATTATGTTCGCCATCCTCAGGATATTCTTCTTTCCTGATATATTGAAAGTCAGGTTTGGGAATGACCGGGAGAGAGGCGACTATGTTATTGAAGAGCTATCTAAAACCAGATAATTATGTTTGAAAACATCGACCTGTCACTGGTAAACTGGTCCCGGGGACAATTTGCCCTGACCGCCATCTATCACTGGATCTTTGTGCCGCTTACTCTCGGACTTTCATTCATCGTTGCCCTGATGGAAAGCATTTACGTCCGGACCGGAAAGGAGGAATGGAAAAAAATAACCAAGTTCTGGATGACCCTGTTTGGGATTAATTTTGCCATTGGGGTTGCAACCGGTATCATCCTTGAGTTTCAATTCGGTACCAACTGGTCGAACTACTCCTGGTTTGTGGGAGACATTTTCGGTGCTCCTTTGGCCATTGAAGGGATCATGGCGTTTTTCCTTGAATCGACCTTTATTGCCGTTATGTTTTTCGGCTGGAATAAGGTAAGTAAAAAATTCCACCTCACGTCAACCTGGCTGGTGGCATTCGGAGCCAATCTTTCCGCTTTATGGATCCTGGTGGCAAATGCCTGGATGCAGAACCCCGTAGGAATGCATTTTAATCCTGACACAGCCCGGAATGAAATGCTCAACTTCTGGCAGGTTTTTCTTTCACCGGTTGCGATTCATAAATTCATCCATACGATAACCTCAGGGTATGTCCTTGCCTCTCTTTTTGTCATTGGCATCAGCGCCTGGTATATCCTGAAGAAAAGGGAATTGTTCCTCGCAAAAAGAAGTATTCTTGTTGCAACGATATTCGGATTGATTTCATCACTGATGCTGATCTATTCCGGTGACGGGTCAACCAGGCAGATAGTTCATGTTCAACCCATGAAGTTTGCCGCAATTGAAGGCCTTTACAATGGCCAGTCTGGTGCCGGACTCGTTGCCATAGGGATTATGTCTTCAGCCCCCGGTGATACCAACGGAAGGAATGTCAAGGATTTTTCATACCATATAGAAATCCCGAATTTCCTGTCATATATGGCCTACGGGCATTTTGACGCATTTGTCCCCGGAGTGAATGACCTGGTTGACGGCAATGCGGAGCAAAATATTATCCCGGTCAGGGATAAGATTGAAAGGGGCAAACAGGCGCGAGAAACCCTGGCCGAATTGAAATCAGCCCGTGACAGAGGAGATACACTGCAATATGCCCTTTTAAAGGCAAAGTTTGAAGATCCGGACTTCAATAACAATTATTTCCGGTACTTCGGTTATGGGTTCCTGGATGGACCAAACCGGGTAATTCCCAATGTCCCCCTGGCTTTTTACAGTTTTCACATTATGGTCGGACTGGGCTTTTATTTTCTCATACTCCTGATCCTGTTCCTTATAAATCTTTACAGAAATAAACTGGAAAACAAAAAATTCCTGTTGAAACTGGCCATTTTTACTATACCACTTGCCTACCTGGCGAGCCAGGCCGGATGGATCGTAGCTGAAATGGGCCGGCAACCCTGGGTAATACAGGATCTGTTACCCACCGTGGCAGCAGTCTCCCATATCAATACCACCTCGGTTCAGGTAACATTCTGGCTTTTTGCAGTCCTTTTTACCGCCCTGCTGACCGCAGAACTGAGTATTATGTTCAAACAAATCAAAACCGGATCTAAATAAGGAGGAAGTCACCATGTTCGAATCATTATCTTATCTGGCATTACAACAATACTGGTGGGCCATAATCTCCCTGCTGGGTTCAATACTGGTATTCTTATTATTTGTACAGGGGGGGCAGACACTCCTTTATACACTTGGAAAAACAGAGACTGAACGTACTATTCTGGTGAATGCCCTGGGCCGAAAATGGGAGTTCACCTTTACCACACTGGTAACATTTGGCGGCGCTTTCTTTGCTTCCTTTCCCCTCTTTTATTCAACCAGCTTTGGCGGGGCATACTGGGTGTGGATTGCGATTCTGTTCTGCTTTGTCATTCAGGCTGTAGCCTATGAATTCCGGACAAAACCAAATAATATATTTGGACACCGGACCTTCGAAATGTTCCTGTTCATCAATGGCGCCCTGGGCACCATCCTGCTGGGTACTGCTGTGGCTACCTTCTTTACGGGTTCCAGGTTCAGTGTCGATTTCAGCAACATTACCCGTGTGAGTGATCCGGTGATTTCCAGATGGGAGAGTCCCTATAGTGGTCTTGAAGCCGCCCTGAACATGCATAACCTGTCCCTCGGACTGGCTGTATTTTTCCTGGCGCGTATACTGAGCATTCTCTATTTTTTTAATTCTGTCGACAATGAAAACATCCTGGCCCGGGCACAGAAGTCTCTGTTGCGCAATACGATCCCCTTCCTGCTGACATTCCTCATCTTTGTGGTATGGTTGCTCGTCCGGGATGGCTTTGCCGTTGATCCGCCAAGTGGCAAGGTGAGTTATGAACCATTTAAGTACCTGCATAACCTCATCCAGATGCCGCTGGTTGCCATACTCTTCCTGGCCGGTACACTGCTGGTTCTGTATGGTATCGGGAAAACCCTGATCACTGCAGGTTATTCCAGGGGTATCTGGTTTACAGGTTTTGGCACCGTTCTGGTAGTATTCAGCCTTTTTTGTCTTGCCGGTTACAATAACACTGCCTATTATCCGTCGGTACATGATCTGCAGAGCTCACTGACCATTACGAACAGTTCATCAAGCCGGTATACCCTCATCAGTATGAGTTATGTCTCCCTGCTTGTTCCTTTTGTGCTGGCTTATATTGTTTATGCCTGGCGATCCCTCAACCGGGATAAAATTACCGCAGGTGAAATGCAGAATGAGTCTCACATTTATTAAAACCTAAACCTGGTAATACCATGTATACATCATCGATAATTATGCTCCTCAGCTGGCCTGTGATCATTTTGATTTCCTGGTTTGTCATCCGGTTCGCCCTGGTCCGGTATGAAAAAAACAGGCAAAGCCCGGGAATAAGGGAGAATAAGTAACACAGTGCAGTTTCAGGCCATCTTTACCAGCCAGTTGTTCAACAGTGAAATCAGTATGTACAGAATGATAACTCCTGCCAGACCGGGCAGTCCGTAAACCAACAGCAATATCCCGGTAAGGAAAATAAACAGGTACCGGAGGCTGTTTTCCCTGATTGCAAACGTCGTGAACTTGAGAGAGAACATGCTGATGTTCGACACCAGTAGAAAACAGGATAACACAATGGTAATCAGCAGGAAGGTCCGGTTAAAGACAAGGTCTTCCAGGGGCAGGGCACGGTTTGCTTCAGAAATAAATCCCAGTGCTATAATAAAAAGGGCATTTGCTGGTGTCGGTAATCCCCTGAAGTTTTTCAGCTGTTTTGCGTCGAGGTTAAATTTGGCCAGTCTTAATGCTGAAAACGCCGCCACCAGAAATGCGCTGTACAATACCAGGTTTTGGCCGGGATGCGGATTCATCACATCGAAGTCAGAGTCAGGCGAACTGCCCACATAAGACAGCAAGATCAGCCTGTACAGGATCATGGAAGGAGCTACTCCAAAGCTGACCATATCAGCCAGAGAATCCAGCTGCTTACCAAATTCGGTAATGCTGTTAAACAAGCGGGCAACCATGCCATCCATGAAATCCAGTATGGCAGAGGCAATGATAAAATATCCGGCCAGATTCAGATCTCCTCGTGTTGTACTGATCACGACCGATATACACCCGGAAATAAGGCCAAGACATGTAAAAAGGCTGGGCAAGCTTTTATAAACATTTCTCATTTGAATTAATTTAATACCTGTTAATTGACGACATATCTGTTATCTGCGCAGGCAAGTCAAAAAAGCAGCCCTAAATTAAGGATGTTTTTGAAACGTGTATGCATTTTCTGGCGTATAAGTATTTATTCTTGTTAATTTCCTATTTTTGTTTTTCACAGATATTATTTTTTCAGAGGACTCGCATTATGAAAATTGCTGTTGACTTTGACGGAACCATCGTTGAACACCGCTATCCCCAGATTGGCGAAGAGAAGTTATTTGCTTTTGAAACCCTGAAGCAACTGCAGAAACTTGGACATCAGTTGATACTTTGGACTTTCAGGCATGGTAAGGAGTTGGACGAAGCGGTCGAATTCTGTCGAAAAAAGGGAATCGACTTTTATGCTGTCAATAAAAGCTATCCTGAAGAGGTTTTCGATACGGAGAATTTCAGCCGGAAAATTGATGTGGATTTGTTCATTGATGACAGAAATGTTGGTGGATTTCCAGGATGGAGCGAAATATGGCAGATGTTGAATCCCGACTATGCCGATTCGGAATACAACGATCTCAGCATCCTGACCCGTGGAAATACCCGGGTGGGAAGCAGGCTGAAAAAGCTCTTTCAATAACACTTCGGCCTCGGAAAAAATGGTCCAGCCACTCCGGATACCCCGATTTACCATAGCAGTATTCCTGGTCCTGCTTCTTAGTTGCTGCCGTAATCATGTACCCCAATCCGCCTCACCCTCCCGGTTACCGACCCGGCCGGATATTACCCGCATATTGAGCCCGAAAACGGGCGCGGTTATCCGTTGCGGCGACTCGGTTGAGATTGAGCTCGCAAAGCCAGTGACGGGGAATATCCTGGATTCCATTACGGTCCTGGCCGATAAAATTAACCCCCTTTTCCTTCCCGGAGACAGGACCCGGTTTTATTGGCATTCCGGTAAGGGTAGAGTAGGTCAGGTTACGCTGAAAATAGTAGTCTATTATAACGATTCATTACAGGAATCCCATACAACAAATCTGGTCATCCTGTCCGATGTGGTTCCCCGAAAATACAACTACAAGGTAATCCGGCAGTATCCGCATGATCCGGAAGCCTATACTCAGGGGCTCTTTTATGAAAACGGCTATCTGTATGAAAGTACCGGGCTCGAAGGAAAGTCTTCCTTACGGATAGTAAATATAAGCAATGGTAAACCGGAGAAAATGGTTTCCCTGGGCCGTGAATTTTTCGGGGAAGGCATTGCACTGTTCAGGGACCAGATCTATCAGATCACTTATAAATCGCAGGTAGGATTTGTATACGACAAAAAGACACTGGAACAGATCAGAAGTTTTGACTACCAGATCCTTGAAGGATGGGGGCTTACTACCGACGGAAAACACCTCATAATGAGCGATGGTTCATCTCAGCTTTTTTTTATTGAACCCGAATTTTTCACCCAGGTGGACAGAATTGAAGTTTTTGACAACAAGGGTATGATACCCTCCCTGAATGAACTGGAATATTTTCGAGGCAAAATTCTGGCCAACCTGTATGGAGAAAGTGATATTGTTATTATTGATCCTGTATCCGGTAAGGTTATTGGCAGGCTTGACCTTCATAAGCTTATGCCCAGGGGATCGGAAGGTGACCTGAACAAGGTGCTGAATGGCATTGCATGCGATCCGCAATCCGGACATCTTTTCGTGACCGGAAAGCATTGGCCCGTGTTATATGAAATTGAACTTGTGCCGTCCCTCTGAAATCAGGTAAACGAAACCCTCTCCGCATCCCTTATTTTTCAGTTTAAATGACACGTTATGAACCAACTGCCCACCCAGATTTGTTAATATCTATATTTCTGATTATGTGGAAATTGATATAGTTTATTAACAATCAGACACCTGCTCCATATTGTTAATAACTTGTTCGTAAATGCAAAATGATTGTTTACAAAAGGGAGAAATAAATAAAAATTCCTTGGCTTATTAAATTGTATTTTTGAATCCGCACAAATTGCGGATAATTATTGAAACTGCAACAAATTTTCACATGGGAAAAATAATTGCCATTGCCAATCAAAAAGGCGGTGTGGGTAAAACCACCACAGCGATTAATCTTGCAGCAAGTCTGGCCGTCCTGGAGAGGAAAGTGCTGATGGTTGATGCTGATCCCCAGGCAAATGCCACATCTGGTTCCGGATTCGATGTCAAGAATATTAAGACCAGCATATATGAATGTCTGATTGATGAAGTTAATCCAAACGATATCATTCTGAACAGCGAAATCGAGGGACTTGATCTCTTGCCTTCGCATATTGATCTGGTAGGTGCAGAGATTGAAATGCTGAATATGCCCAATCGTGAAAGAATGTTGAAATCGGTCATAGAAAAAATTGAAAAAAAGTACGATTATATTCTGATTGACTGCTCCCCCTCCCTCGGTCTGATTACTGTGAACTCGCTTACCGCGGCTGATTCAATCATGATCCCGGTGCAATGTGAGTACTTTGCCCTGGAAGGACTCGGCAAGTTGCTGAACACCATTAAAATCATACAGAGCAGGCTCAATCCCGATCTTCAGATTGAGGGATTTGTGCTTACCATGTATGATTCACGCCTGCGCCTGTCCAACCAGGTAGTTGAAGAAGTCAGACGTCATTTTCAGCAAATGGTCTTTGACACCATTATTCAGCGGAATGTCAAGATCAGTGAGGCTCCCAGTTTCGGGAAACCGGTTATTATGTATGACGCGGAATCAAAAGGATCACTGAATTACCTTAACCTGGCCAGAGAATTGCTGCAAAAGAACGGTGATACCAGGATTCCTGAAAACCAAAAAACCATTGATTAAGGATTATGGCTAGAAAAAATTCACTTGGAAGAGGCCTTGGTGCGCTTATTGAAGAAGCAGAACCGGAAGTTGTTGTGGCAAAAGCGGTGGGAGGCACCGAGGTTGACATCCGGCTGATTGACGCCAATCCCTTTCAGCCCCGGACCGTATTCGGTACCGAAGCCCTTGACGAACTTACTTCATCTATTAAGGAACTGGGTGTTATACAACCCATCGTGGTAAGGGAGACAGAAGCAGGCCGTTATCAGTTAATTACCGGTGAACGCCGGTTCAAAGCCGCCCTGGCTGCCGGTCTTACCCGTATTCCGGCATATGTCCGAAAGGCTGATGACCAGGGTATGCTCGAGATGGCACTTGTGGAAAACATTCAGCGTGAGGACCTGAATGCGGTAGATATCGCCATCAGTTACCAGCGTTTAATAGAGGAATGTTCCCTGACACAGGAAAACCTCAGTCTTCGTGTTGGCAAAAAAAGGGCAACCGTAGCCAACTACCTCAGGCTACTCAAACTGCCTGCTGAAATACAGCTCGGCCTTCGTGAAGATAAAATAACCATGGGACATGCCCGTGCCCTGGTCTCCATCGAAGATCACCATGATCAGATTAAATTGTTCTACAAGATAATTGAGGAAGATCTCTCGGTAAGAAAAGCAGAAGATCTTGCCCGCAAACTGGAAGAAAGTACGATATACCGGGATAAAAGGATTGTCCCTGCTGGTTTACCACAACCCTATGAAGAACTGAAAAATCAGCTTGCCGACTTTTTCCTTACCAGTGTTGAGTTCCACCGCAGTAGGAAAGGTTCAGGGAAAATCATCATCCCGTTTGGCTCTGATGATGAACTCGAAAGAATTATCGGTATATTTGACCGGTTAAAAGACTAAACCGGTATAATTGCCCTTGAACCTGTTTTATTCACGTACTGCAAAAATAAGTCAAGTCCTTTCCTGTCTGCTCTGCACAGGCATATTGCTGCTGGCTACCGGTCCCGGATTTTCCCAGGATCCGGATACCCTTACCGCGGGCCCGGAAGCCAAAAATCACAATCCCCGCAAAGCTGTGTTTTATTCAGCCATGCTCCCCGGATTGGGCCAGGTTTACAACCAGAAATACTGGAAAGTCCCCTTTATCTATGGTGCAGGTGGTGCATTAGCCTATTTTGTCGTTTTCAATCAGGATAAGTATAAGAAATTCAGGGATGCTATTGATAAAGGCGATACCGGAGAGCCGGTTTTTATCGACGGTTCATACTATGATTTTGAGATACTTCCCCGAGGAAGGGATTATTACCGGCGAAACCGTGACCTGTGCGCGCTCGGAACGGCGGCCATTTATTTCCTGAATATTATAGATGCCATGGTTGATGCCAACTTTTTCTATTATGATGTTTCTGATGATCTGTCGCTCCATTTCCAGCCCGTCATGTTAAAAAACCCGGGATTTACTGCTGCGGTCGGATTTCAGATTGATATTGGATTTTGATTATTTTTGCCAAAAACTTGAATCATGCGGAAACTATTGTCTCTTTTGCTACTCGTCATACCGTTTATTTACACATACCCTCTGACCCTGACAGCACCCAAAGACACCACCCGGTCATTCATCGACGATACCACCATCATTGATCTCAACTTTGATGAAAATCTCGATAGCCTGCTCAACCTTTACTATGTCGGACAATCGCTGACCAGTAATCAGGATTTCTGGAACAGTGAATCAGACAGCCTGATTCCCAATTTTCCTGACTCTGTCTATATCGAACGCCTCAGAAGAATACCTACCGTAGTGGATCTTACCTATAACTCCGTTGTGCGCCGGTACATCGAAGTTTACACCCGGCAAAAGCGCAGCTCAGTCGAAGTTATGCTTGGCCTGTCCCAGTATTACTTCCCTGTTTTCGATGACATCTTTGACTATTACGACATCCCCAATGAGATGAAGTACATGTCCATCATTGAATCAGCCCTCAATCCCAGGGCATATTCACGTACAAGGGCAGTAGGACTGTGGCAGTTCATGTTTGGTACCGGAAAGTTATATGGTCTTACTATTAATTCGCTCGTGGATGAACGGCGGGACCCGATCAAATCCACATACGCAGCAGCTCGTTTTGTTAAAGACCTGTATGCCATTTATAACGACTGGATCCTGGTAATCGCTGCATACAATTGCGGACCGGGTAATGTAAATCGTGCCATACGGAGATCAGGGGGTAAAAAGAATTATTGGGATATATATTATTACCTGCCCCGTGAAACCCGGGGACACGTTCCGGCTTTCATTGCCGCCACATATGTGATGAACTATTACCGGGAACATAACCTCAAACCGGTACCTGTGAGTTTTCCCATTGCCAGCGATACCATCATGGTCACACAGGACCTTCATATGGCCCAGGTCTCCGAAGTGATGGGCATACCCCTTCAGCTGTTACACGACATGAATCCGCAATATCGTACCGATATCATTCCGGCACGCAACAAACCTCAGGTCCTTCGCCTTCCCCTGGAACAAACCGCCCGGTTTATTGACCTCGAAAAACAGATATACAGCTTTAAGGATTCCGTTTATTTCAATCCGGATAAAGTAATCACTACACCAACAAGTGTTGACTCACGGGGTGTTGAAGAACCTCCCCCGGGAAATTACGCCAAGCTGACCTATACGGTTAAATCAGGTGATAACCTGGGTTTTATCTCCGAATGGTACAACGTGCGCCTCTCTGATATCCGGTACTGGAATAATATACGGTACAATACCATACGGTCTGGTCAACGTCTTGCTATCTATGTGCCGCGGAATAAGGTGGAAAAATACCAGGATATTAATCAGCTGTCCTTTGCTGAAAAACAGGCCAGGATAGGAAAATCAACATCTCCGCAGGTTGTGGCCAAACCGGTTCAAAACCCGGCAGGCAGCGGGGATTTTGTTTTGTATACAGTGAAACAGGGAGATACTTTGTGGGATATCCTGAAAAAATACCCGGGTGTAACCGAAAATGACATCATGCGGCTTAATAGCCCCATTGATGTCAATAAACTGAAAGCAGGGCAACAAATTAAAATCAGGCCGAAATCATGAAACGGGCAGATGCTTCCTGACGTATAAGAGGCTGTTGACATTTTTAAACGAAACTCATGAAGCCTCCAGGTATACTGCTGTTTCTCACTTCGGTATTTCTCCTGCTTTTCGCAGGTGCATTGTACTTCCCGGAAGGAGGGATCCGGATCACAGAGAACCTCCGGCTCCAGTTCGTTTCAAAAAAAGACCTCTTTTCTTCTGATTCGGCACAATATGCCGATATAAAAATCATCCTGAAACAACAACGCTACCTGACCGATTCGGTCCTGACGGCCATTGCCAGCGGAGAAGCCCGTGACCTGAAAATCCCCGGAACCAATACCGACAGCCTGGTCAACAGCATTACCCGCATTGAATATCCCGGAAATGATTCTACATTGCTGGATCCACTTTTCAGATCACTCCGGAGCTTGCCATCAACACGGCAGTTGATCCGGATCATGCATTACGGCGATTCTCAAATAGAGGATGACCGGATGACCTCACTGCTCAGGAACAAACTGCAAACCAGGTTTGGCGGAATGGGAGCAGGATTGCTGCCCGCCTATCAGCTTTACCCTTATGGCTTCTCAATCAAGCAGGCAAGCTCGGATAACTGGAACAGATACATTGGTTTCGGTAAAAGGGATACATCCATAAAACATTTCCGCTACGGTGCAATGGCAAGCTATTGTACTTATGTTTCGCCTGGCACTACCGAAGCACCTTCCACAGCCTGGGTCAAATTCAGTTCGTCTGCCTATTCTTACTATAATACACGCAAGTTCAGTCAATGCCGTATCTTTTACGGCTTCAACAAAGAACCCTTTTTAAATGAGCTTTCCCAGGGTGAAGAGCTGGTGGATGCTGAAATATTTCCGGCTTCAAGCAGGCTGAAAGTGATCCGCTGGAGGCTTGATAGTCCTGTGAATGAGGTTAAACTTACTTTCAAAGGCCATACCAGTCCTGAGATCTATGGCATTGCCCTTGACGGAAAATCAGGAGTTGCTGTGGACAATATACCACTTCGGGGATGTTCCGGGCTTTTTTTTACCAGGCTGGATGAACAGCTGCTGAGAGAAATGTATAAAGAACTAAATGTCAAACTTTTCATCCTACAGTTCGGAGGTAACTTTGTACCTTCCGGATTGAAGAATTTTGCCGGTTATGAAAAATGGTTCGCCGGACAAATACAGCAAATCAATAAGCTTTGCCCGGGCGCAGCGGTTGTGGTTATCGGTGTAGCCGACATGTCGGTTAAAAACAAAAGCGGCTATATCACCAATCCCAACGTGGAAAAGGTAAGAGATGCCCTTCGCGCCGCAGCATTCAAATCAGGCGCCGCGTTCTGGGACATGTATAATGCCATGGGAGGACAGAATTCAATGCCTTCCTGGGTTTTGGCAACTCCCCCGCTTGCCTCAGGTGACTTCGTTCATTTCAATCCGCGAGGGGCAAAAGCAATGGGTCAAATGTTCTATAATGCTTTTATTCTGGATTATCATCGTTTTGAAATCCGTGAACCGTTAATGACCCGTTAAGCAGAAATCTGAACCATGCCACAGCAATTAAAACAATTATTCCTGTTTGACCCCAACACTCCGCTGATCTTTACCCGTTTGTATTTCTGGGGATTTTTCCTGGTGGTTTTATTGCTGTATTCAGTTCTGTATAAAAATAAGCCATTTCGGAATGCCTACCTGTGGTTGGTATCTCTTTTCTTTTATTATAAAACAGGCGGGCTTTTCCTGTTTATCCTTGTTTTCTCTACCATCGTTGATTTCTTTATCGGCCGGGCTATATACGACACAAAATCGCAGGCAGGGAAAAAGGCCTGGCTGGCACTCAGTCTCATCATTACAATATCAGTATTGGCATTCTTCAAATACGATATCTTTTTCACAGAAACCATCAACACATTGTTTGGAACGCAATTCCCGGTAATCAATCACGGCGCAACATGGTCCAATATGTTCCTGGGAACCAGTTTCAATGTCAGCATGCTTCTGCCCCCGGTGGGCATTTCTTTTTTCACCTTCCAGACCATCAGTTATATCATGGATGTGTACCGGGGTTTGATTAAACCGGTAACCCGGCTTACCGATTACGGTTTCTTTGTTTCCTTCTTTCCGCAACTGGTGGCGGGACCAATAGTGCGTGCTTCACAATTCATCCCGCAGATGTATAAGGATTATTCCGTTTCAAGGGAGGAATTCGGAATGGCCATATTCATGATCCTGAGAGGCCTGGTAAAAAAGCTCCTTATCGGCGATTTCATAGCGGTGAACATGGTTGACCGGGTTTTCGCCAATCCGGTTTCCTATACTGGTTTTGAGAATCTGATGGGCCTGTATGGCTATTCCCTGCAAGTATACTGCGATTTCTCAGGATATACCGATATGGCTACCGGACTGGCACTGCTTATGGGTTTTCATCTGCCCGTGAACTTCAATTCACCCTATAAGGCCAAAAATGTGGGTGAGTTCTGGAAACGCTGGCATATGTCTCTATCGTCCTGGCTGAAGGACTATCTGTATATACCCATGGGCGGCAACCGGAGGGCTTCCATCTTTACATACATCAGCCTGACAGTGATCCTTGTTGTTGTGGTGCTCCTATCGGGCAAATTATGGCTGATCCCGCTGTTTGCAACAGTTATCCTCACAGCCGGAATAATCATGTATTTCTCTCCGGCCTTTAAGTTGGCCGTCAGCACAAACATCAACCTGATGATTACCATGCTGATCGGCGGACTGTGGCACGGTGCCAGCTGGATGTTCGTGATCTGGGGCGGACTGAACGGCCTGGGTCTCGTGGTTTACAAATTCTGGAGGAAGATCAGCCCGTGGGAGAGCTCGAACCAACGTATGGCCACGTTCTGGAAAATATTCATCACCTTTAACTTCATCACCTTTACCCGGATCTGGTTCAGGAGTGAATCTATTCAGGGAACCACTGATCTGATGAACCAGGTCGCTTATCATTTCGGATGGGCACAGGTACCGGCAATTATGATTGCCTACTGGAAGGTATTTGCTATTTTGCTGTCAGGCTATATCCTGCACTGGCTGAAAAGTTCAATAAAAGATAAAGGCATGACCTGGTTTGTTGCCACACCAGTCTATCTGAAAGTGATCCTCACCACCCTAATCGTGTTTATCGTTTACCAGGCAATTTCTGCTGATTTGCAGCCCTTTATATACTTCAGGTTCTGATATATGGAATTTATAGTTTTCTTTTCATCAGAATCCTGTCATTCCCGAATTCACGGACCGGTTCAAAGATTGTTCCCAATGCTGCAGTATCCCTCGTAAAAATATAGTAGTACTCAGCCTTCGTATTGATATCAATATTTTTATCATAACCTTCCAGTGCCAGCCAGGGTGTTTTGCCGGTATACACATAATAGTAGAAGGAATTGTAACAAAACCAGGTAGTTTTCAGGGAAACGGGTTTATCCACTTGCTTGTCTTCGAGATAGTTCAATACTTTAAAGGTATCTGCATCATGCCACCAGTCCCTGACCCAGTTGAATTTAAATTTCCCGGACATGTGGAAGATGCAGATAAAGGCAAAGGCAAGGGCAATGAATTTCTGGAATAGCCTGAATTTTGAAACTGGGAGCATACTCAGGAAGCTTATAAATACGGTAATGAACAGCGGATAGAGGAATAAGGCTGTTCTTCCATGCAGGTTGGGTGTTTTCAACAGGTGACATTGCATGATATTGACAAATACCGTAACCAGTAATAACGATGTGGTCACAAATACAGGCGCCCTCAAACCTGAGATCCTGTAACCCGACTTACTGAACGCGATAAGGATTAATATGCCATTTGCGAGAAGGGTCATGAAAATAAAGGCGGCAATCAGATGCGAGGTTGGGTTCAGGATCAGGTGGGAACCATTGCGTGAATACTCAATAAAGGGTATGATGGTATCCCTGTAAAAACCCAGTGAGGTCCAGAACTGAAAAGCATCTGCATTGTGCAGTTTGATCATGGGATTGGCAATCAAGGCTCCATATATCAGGGTAAAGGCTCCCAGGGCAAGCGTCGGCCTGATGACCGACTTTAGTCTGCCCTCAGCCTTAAAGAAGTAAAACCAGACCATGATACTGACAGCAACCCAGAAAACAAGCAGTGTAAAATTGGCATAGGAAGCCAGCATGGATAAGAAGTATGCTACCCAGATGTGCCTGTTCCTGTTTTGAAGATACCCGGAAATTAAAAGACTGGCGGAAAGGGTCGCCAGGGCAGAAGATATTCCATAGCCCCGGCACAGGGCAAAGAAGCTCAGCATGTAAGGATTGGATACAAATAGCAGGGTGGCCGGCAAAAAATAAAAGGAATCTTCTTTTAAAACCAATTTATTGATGCGAAAGATGGCTAATCCATACAACAGGAATGCCAGTAAATTCGGGAACCGGATAACCAGCTGCTCATTGCCGAACAGGCTGATGAACCACTTTGCGAGCAGGGTATTCAGAATATGATTGTTGGGCTCGTGATCAGGGTACATCATGATCTCCCAGGCCGTGTAATTTTTATAATACAAGGCGGCAGGAGCTTCATCGTTGGTTACCGGCAATTTGATGGCCATTATTACCAATATAATGAAGTAAACCCCGATTATGGCAACGAAGCCATACCGATTGATTTTATTCATAGCTAACCCGATTGTATTCACAAGAAAGATGCTCAAATGTATTCGAAATCATGGAGAAAATGATTGTATTCTCTATTTTTACCGCATGTTAAACAAAACAACCCCTTCAATCATGCTGAAAAACCGGTTTTTTGGATTGCTGCTGGTTTTCATCCTGAGTATCCTTATCCTTGCTATCTTCTACGGTAAGGTGATCTCTTCACTCAATACAACCTATTTTTCAGCGGATGGCGACGGTATCCAGTCCTATTACAATACGTATTATCTGGCCAAATATGACACTACGCTGATGTATTCGCACAGCATGAATTACCCCTACGGGGAGGTCGCCTTTTACACCCTTTCACAACCCCTGGTTGCCGGAACGCTGAAATTTATCTCAAATAACTTCGTTGATGTTACCCCTTATACAGTTGGTATTCTCAATTTTCTTATGCTTTTTTCTGTAGTGCTGGCAGCTGTTTTCCTGTACCTGATATTGATCGAAACAGGGCTGTCCGTATATCCTGCACTTATTATTTCTGTGGGGATTGCCTTCCTGTCTCCCCAGATCGACCGGTTTGGCGGACACTTTACCCTTTCATACGTGTGCGCCATACCCTTGCTCCTCTACCTGCTTCTGCTGTTCCATAAAAGACGATGCAAAATTCTTTTCAGTTCCCTCACTGGTGCCGTCGTGTTTGTCCTGATGACGGGTATGGTCTACTTTGCCGCTTTCTTTGCCATTGTTCTTTTATTTTACTGGTCATCTGTACTTTTAAGTAAAAATAACAAGACTTCCATCCCCCGTTTTTGGATCCTCCTGCATATTGCCCTGCAACTGATTATCCCGGTTTTGGTTTTTTACCTGATCACCAGCCAGTTCTCGCACCTGTCGCCGGATAAGCCCTCAAGACCTTATGGCTTCCTGGTTTATAAGGCTTCTCCTGAAAGTGTGCTGCTTCCTCTCTGGATTGATTATGGCCGCTTTCTCCACAAAATCAGGAATTTCAATTACGTCCAGTGGGAAGGAATTTCGTATGTGGGAATAACCGCAGCAATTGGATTTATGGTTATACTCGCCAGCCTTATTAAAAAAATATACAAGCGCAATTGGAAGAAACTTCTGCTCGTCACTGACAATTATTTCCTGAATATATTATTCTGGGCCTCCTTTGCAGCCCTGCTTTATTCCTTTGGCTTTCCCTTTATTTTCGGACTTGAGTTTCTGGTCGAATATCTTGGACCCTTGCAACAGATCCGTTCTATAGGAAGGTTTGCCTGGCTGTTCTACTTTGTGATCAACCTGGTTGTGTTTTACAGGATCTGGCGCTGGCAGCAGTCTGAAGGTAAAAAGCATGTGAAGACAATAGTCCTGATTCTTTGCATGACCTTTCTCTATACCGATGGTTATTTCTTTCTGAAATACCGGCAGGCTTATCTGAACAATAAATTCCCCATCTGGTCTGATTTCAGGAATACCGAACCGGACAACCAGTGGGTTAGTCGAATTGAACCGGAAAAATACCAGGCAATCCTGCCCCTGCCTTTGTATCACATGGGATCGGATAACTATTACATGCATCCGCGTTGCAGGATGATGGCCTGGTCATTTCAGGTTTCCATGAAAACCGGACTTCCGGTTGCCGCTATTTATCTGAGCCGGGCATCCATCAGCCAGTCCATAAAGAACATTGCACTGGTTTTTGAACCTTACCGAGAGTTAAAGATATTGGAAGACCTGCCAGATAAGAGACCCTTCCTGATCGTCGCAGCCCGGTGCAACGAATTTACCGCAGAAGAAAAGAACATCTTTCATTTTGCCACTAAAATTGATTCCAACAGCTATTTTAACCTGTACCGGCTTGAATATGACAGCCTGTCGGCATTGCCCAAACGGAGATCAGCTGAGATCACAAAGGAATTTGCCGGTACCCGGATTCTGAATCGCGATTCTGTCTGCATAAGTGACACTTCCGCCAGCCCTGTTCGCCTTACATTTGATTCAACAGGTCTGGCCAAGGGGTACTTTGGGAAGGCCCAGCAGATAACAGGGAGATCCCCATATGTATTGTTCGACAATATAGTGCCTGCCGGCAATGACTCGGTCCATACCCTGTCATTCTGGTTCAGTCCGATTGATAAAGACCTTTATCCGAAAACCCGGCTCGAAATTGAATTATTTAATAACCAGGGGACTAAATACGATTACAAAAATGAAATGGTGGGGAAACTACTTAAAACTGTCGATGGGTGCTGGGGCCTGATTGAATGGCAGATTCCGCTGGTCAAGCCAGGCAGTCGTGTCAGAATTGTATTGTATAATACACAAATTGCTAAAAAACAACCTTACTGTATTGATGAATTGTTGATCAGGCCTGATCATTGTGATGTGTACCAGGCACGGGGCAGTTATATCTCGAAGAACAACAGGTGGTTTAATTCGAATCTGCCAGTGAAAACACCGCAATAATGGAAGTCCCGGGCAGATGATGGGGGAATACAAGAAAATCAACCTGTAAAATAAAGGATATAATCCTGTGAACCAGAATAATAATTCCGGCAGGGGCCTTAATATCTATTCCTCTTTTTCCGATTAAGCGGGCAAACACCCAGAATACCGGGTACAACAGATGATTGAAGTAACTGGCTTCTGATAACCGGATACCGGGAACAGACATCTTTTTAAGATCCGGCAAACCGTATCTTTTGAAATGCCCGTTAAAGGAATCATAATTTGTCCAGAGTTCCTGTCGAGCCGGAAGTGTAATAACCAGATGCCCTGCATTCTCAAACTTCTTTTTAATCTCAAGCATGAATTCCAAAGGTTCTGCAAGATGTTCAAGCACATCAAACAGCAGAACTGTATCCATGCTTTTTCTGATTTCTTCCGGCAATTCAAATGCATTGGTATTGGTATAGATATAGTCCCTGGTTCCGGCAATGGGATCAGCATCCCCCAGTTCAACCCCGAAGCAGTTCATGTCCTCCTTCCTTAAATAATCCAATACCACCCCTCTGCCGCATCCAATTTCAACAATCCTGTCCCGGAACAGACCCTGCCTTCTCAGAAACTTGCCGATGATCCGGTTGCGTGCATGATTCCAGTAATGGCCCCCGATACCGTCAGGATATATTTTGTTATACTGATCCTTTGTAAAGGCTGTACCCGACATGGCTGAAAGTTCTATAAGCGCTCATCAACAATAAACCGTGGCCTTTGCTTGACCTCTTTGTAAATCTTCCCCAGATATTCCCCCAGTACTCCGATGCACAGAATTTGTATACCGCCAAGAAAATAGGCCGGGAGAACCGTTGACACCCATCCTGCAATTGTCCTGCCCTGAAAATATCCCACAAGGACGTAAACCATGAGAAAGAGACAAATGATAAATACAAGGAAACCGATGAAAGTAATGATCCGGAGTGGTACCGTACTGAATGAAGTTATTCCGTCAAGTGCCAGTGATATCATTTTTTTCAGGGGATATTTCGTAACACCAGCCAGTCGCTCTGTTCGGTCATAATATACCATAGCCGTATTAAATCCCAACAGGGGGAAAATTCCGCGTAAATACAGATTTGACTCCCTGAAGTTCTTTAATTCCTCATTCACCCGCCGGCTTGTCAAACGGTAATCGGCATGATTAAAGATAACCTCAGCGCCGAAGGCCCTCAGGAATCTGTAGAATGCCAAAGCCGTTGTTTTCTTGAACGAACTGTCTCCCGGACGATTTTTCCTTACACCGTATATAATATCATTACCCTGCTTGAATTTTAGGATCATTTCGGCCATCACGCCGACATCATCCTGCAGATCCGCATCGATGGATACCAGACAATCTGCATGGGCACAGAATTCTGTCAGTCCGGCCAGCAAAGCATACTGGTGTCCCCTGTTGGAGGACAACCGGATGGCTCTGATATTTTTGTTGTTCCTGGAAAATTGCCTGATTATTTCCCAGGTTTTATCCCGGCTGCGGTCATCCACAACGCCGACAAAACTTTTTTCCGAGACAAGTCCTTTTTTAATAAACTCTTTCAGCACGCCCAGTAATTTCTCCATGCTGCTGCCGATTAATTCTTCTTCATTATAGCAGGGAATGACAATTCCCAATACGGTGGCTGTTGTCATACGTGTGTAGTATTAATTGAAGGGGCAATAACCCCGGCTGAAATGTATGAAAAATATTGCATACCGGGTAAAAAAATTATTCCACGAAATAGCTAAGTAGGATTGGGAAACCATAGTAAATGATTCAACACTGGTGATTTTGAAAAAAGTAAAATAATGATATATTACTTCTCAAATATTTCCTGTTGTCCCTCCCTAAAAAAACCTCACCCGAAACATAGCCTCGCGCTGTATTGAATCAACATAAACAGGACTGATACTGTATTGATTAATAGAAGTGTCCTGCCTCATTCTGGTTATGATCTCTTCCAGTCTATCTTCGGAAAAATCAGCAATATACAAGTTATATTCCTTATCCGGTTTAATAAAAGCGGTAGGTTGAATTTCGTTTTTCCCTTCAAAAAAAACCTTCCCCCAGGGAAGATAAAGATAAGTGGAAGGATAAAATGCCTGAATCTTTTCGAACAGGTAAGGGCTGTATTTACCGCTCTCATGAAGTCCGAACATCAGTGCATATTCAACTGCTGAGCAGCCATAGTAAGAGGCGCTGATAATGATGGGCCCGGCTGGCCTGAACTCAGCATATTGCATATATGCATCGGTTTTACTCCTGGTATTGGCCTCCATCTGGTGAAGCTGTCCGTTCACCCTGGGTATGATATTAACCAGGACCAGCATAATCATAACAACTATGGCCAAATTCACTGTCCTTCGACTGGTAAAGGCTGGAAGAACAGTCCCAACCATTGAATAGGAAAGTATGATCATCGGAATGGTAAGCAGGATGGAAGGCAGCATGTAATGATAGGCAAATTGCTTTGCGGAAATTATAAATTGCAGAATAACCAGGATAATGGTAGCTGCTGAAAGCCTGATCTTCCACGATACCCTGTTAATTCCTTTCTTTGATTTAATAATGTAAAGCAATAAGGCCATTATCAGTAAGATCCAGGAAATCCATAACCAGGGTGTGTTATGGATCAGCAAAGTCAGGTGATTTGTGAATTCACCCAAGTGCACGATCCCCTTGTCACCACTACCATAATTGCCTGTGTGGATGATGATGTTTTTCACCCAGCTGTAAAAATACTGGTATTTAAAAATGACCGGGAATGCAAAAACAACAAAAGAAAGAATTGCCGTTCCGGCGAAACTGAATTTCTGCTTCCAGTTAGGCAATATTAACAGGGGAATCAGGACATAAGGCAGGAAGGTAAGCTTGTTTGCCAGGCTCAGTCCAAATAGTGCTCCCAGAGCAAAGCTGTGGCTGATGCCGTTTTTTAGGGGATCAGGATCGGTAACGATCCGGATAAGGATCATCATCCACAAACAGATCAGGGAAAGCATCAGGGATTCGGGTATTAACCTTCCCAGGGGTTCCAAAGATAGGTTGTGGGTGAAAGGCACAAGCTGGATCAGCAAGGCCAAAAACATATTACGTGTTTTCCTCCAGGTGAAACTACCCAGGAAAAACAGCATGATTGAGCCCAGCAGGCTGACTGCATAAATGGTAGTCCGTATATAAATTTCAGGATTTCTGATAACATCACTTATTACATCTTCGCCAGGCCGGAAGATATGCAGTAACCTTATGACTACAGCGATTACGCAAAGCATGGGTGTGCCCGGATGATACACGTAATCCACATCAGGCTTCATGTCTGCCAGTAACAGTCCATTGAATAAATAGGCATATTCCGGATCAACACCCTTTAGGAAAAACAGGCCCGTACTTTTCAGGTACAGGATACCCGTCGTAAAAAGAAGGATAGGAAAGACAAGCAGATATATGATTTGTAACGTGGACTTCTTCATCAGTTCAGGGTTAATAGCCATTATTCAGAATTTCATATTTTCGTTCAACCTGTATTTCAAAATCATCAACAAAAACATTATTTTCACCGGTATTCCAAAAATAAACCTTAACGGTATCGCCATCAAATGTTGCGGGAATATCAGCCTGACATGTTACCCTCAGCCAGCCCGAACTTTCACTTGCCATGATTTCCTGCCGGGCTATATTAAATTGGTTCCCGTTTTGTGAACTTACTACCAGATAGCAGGTACTGTCGAACGGATACTGGCAGGCAGAAACGGTAACCCGGTCGAACGCTCCGGCTCTCAGTGAAGTGGTGAACCCATAAGGTCTCGCCTCATTCACCATGATTGACCGCACCCCTGAGTGTGCTATATTCCTGGAAATAAAACCTCCTGCAACAGCCCGGTGGACCGGATCATCATACATTGTGTATGCCCGTGAGCTGTCAATCTTTTCAGCATCGCATGAAATATGCATTATGCTCAGCAAGGAATCTGAAAGAATAAAGTTCGGTTCCCGGGGAAGGAGTGAGAAAATAAAAATGTTTCTGTATTTCGCAGTTAATGTCCGGGTATAAGGAACCAGGGAAGTATGACGGGCCAGTATATTTATATCGCCCGTAATCAAAAACTTTGCACCAATCTGAATATACCTGGCCATTTCCAGGCTATCTCTGATTTCTGTCTTACGGGTTAATGCCGGATAATCCTTTATTGTCCATCCCGGCTGGTTCATGAGGTACAATGTATGATGGCTCTGATCTGGCATGCAAATCACACTGTCAAACCGGGTAATTCCCACTGATCTCAGGTAGGGCGTGATTGTATAATAATCCTTGTAAGCAGGATATTCGTTCCACCAGCCCTTGTACCTGAAATCCATTTGGGTACGAGTATACTGAACATTGAATACGAGTAAGAAAACCAGTAAACTCCGGATGAAAAAATTCTTCGAAAATTCCGGATATGAGCGGTTTATATATTCGGCAAACACGATCACAATCAATACCGGCAGGATATACAGATTGATTGTATAATAATCATGATTTCCGAACGTGCCAAACCAAAGTACACAATACAGAACAACACCGAAAAATACGATGATGCTTGAGGCCATAAATAGCCTGTTTGACTTCTTCAGGTGGATAATGTTTATAATGAACAGGATAATAAAAAGGATTTGTGCGACAGGATGAAAGTATTGATTCAGCCAAAGCTTTCTGATATCATTCAATGCCTTGAAAATTTCCTGAATTGACATATTCCATATGGGGAATATGTTAGTTGAAAAGTAGGTACAATCATTTCTTGTGTTGTATATTCTGGCATATGTGGCCCATGCTCCAGCAATGAGTATAATAAGAACGAGTGGCAGGATTTGAATGCCTTTTTTGGGAAAAATGATGTCTTCAGGTCCGGACTTCAGAAGTCCTGTATATTCGAGGAATAATAACAAAAGCAGGGTCACCACGCTGATTCCGGCTGATATTTTCATTGACATGGCCAGAAACAGAAAAATCATGGCATATACATATGATTTTTTCCGCTTATGCTGGTAATAGCCGAGAAAGTGATTCCATCCCGCAATGGAGAATGAGAACGCCGGTATGTCAGTGAGGAAGTTGTTCCCATAGTAAACCAGTACAGGAGAGGCAAAGAAGATCAGACTTAATGAAATACTCCAGACAGGATCAATATTCAGCTTATCAAATAAAAAGAACAATGAATATATCCCGAATAAAAAGATCAAGGTTATGAGTATGCGATAAACATAATCATGGTAACCAAAGATCTTATATAGCATGGCAACCCCGTAATATAATATGGGTGTCTCGCTGGTGGCTGCTTTGCCTGTAGTTGAACCTCCGGATATCATACCGTGAACCTCAGGCTGAAAGAACTTCATGCCGTTCTGATAGTAATTCAGCGCAAGAGATGTACAATCGGATTGCCGCCAGTTGTGAACAGATTGCGGCCTTTTGAAGGCAATCTCAGGGTATTTGTACAGCCCGGCTATTAGAAGCAGTAAAACGAGGAAAATAAGGTGAGTGCCGATCTTTTTTAGATGCTGAGATTGTATATCGGATCTGCGGTTCATTTCGATATTGGCTGTGCATAAGCCACCACATCGTTTCCGGTGATCTCCTTGTCGCATAAAATGATCAGCCGCTCAAGCACATTCCTGAACTCCCGGATGTTGCCTGTCCATGTGATCTTTTGCAGTTCACTGATGGCATCCTGGAGGATCACCATTTTGGGGCGGCCATATTCTCCGCTTATCTGTTCGTTGAAGTGTTCAGCCAGGAGGGGTATATCGCCAATCCTGTCATTCAGTGACGGCACATGGATGATGATCACGGATAACCGGTGGTAAAGATCTTCCCGGAAATTTTTCTGAATTATCTCCTCCTTCAGGTTTTTATTGGTAGCCGTGATCACCCGAACGTCCACCTCGATATCTTTATCGCTCCCCACCCTGGATATTTTATGTTCCTGGAGAGCCCGTAAAACTTTAGCCTGGGCAGATAAACTCATATCCCCGACTTCATCAAGAAAAAGGGTACCGCCATGTGCCTGTTCAAATTTACCCTTGCGCTGTTTTATGGCCGAAGTGAATGCTCCCTTTTCATGCCCGAACAATTCGCTCTCAATGAGTTCCGACGGAATGGCTGCACAGTTAACCTCCACGAAAGGCATGGATCCGCGCTTACTCTTCTCGTGCAGCCATCTGGCAACCAGTTCCTTACCGGTACCGTTGTCACCAGTGATCAGCACACGGGCTTCCGTTGGTGCAACCCGTTCAATCATCTCCTTAACCCTGACAATACTTTCTGACTCACCGACGATATCAAAGGTTTTATTGATCCTGCGTTTCAATACCTTGGTTTCAGTCACCAGCTCATTGCGTTCGGTGGCGTTGCGCATGGTAACCAGGAGGCGGTTCAGGTCAAGCGGCTTTTCAATGAAATCATAGGCTCCTTTTTTGATGGCTTCTACCGCTGTGTCAATATTGCCATGGCCTGAGATCATGATAATGGGCACATCGAAGGTATGCTCATGCATCTTTTCAAGAACTTCAATGCCATCCATACCGGGCATCTTAATATCGCACAGCACAATATCATAATCTCCTTTTTCAAACAGGTCAAGGCCCTCACTGCCATTTGTAGCCAGGTCTACTTTATGGTTTTCGTACTCGAGCACTTCCTGTAAAGTATTGCGAATGCTTTTTTCATCGTCAATGACGAGGATGTTTGCCATGAAACAGAATATTTAATAATTCCGGTTATAAAACGCAGCTAAACCGGCTATTGTTTTACAATCTGTAAGGTCAGCAGTTCATAAATCACACCTTCCTTGAGGGCAAAGTTGGACTGTATCAGCCGTTGCAATTTCAGTTTTTGCATGATGAATTTCACCACCAGGGTGGCCATGACGATCAATTCGAGCCGCATGTTTTCCAATCCCTTCATCTGCTTCCGTTCCTTTAGAGTGGAATTGATCAGTTTCTGATACAGATTTTCAAAATCGGTCAGGTCGATGTTAATGGATTCCGGAGATGTACCGGTTTCTGATTCAAAATCCGGATCATCGGCCCGGATCATGGCGGCAATGGTTTCGAATGAGCCGGAAGCCCCGATCAAGGTTGTAATTTTATGTTTCCGGAACTCTTCAAACAGGTCTGAAAGCCTTTCCTCGAGATAATTGGATATAAACTCTATCTCTTCAATGGATATCGGATCGGAGGGTTTGAATT
Source organism: uncultured Bacteroidales bacterium (assembly GCA_963705125.1). GTDB lineage: Bacteria > Bacteroidota > Bacteroidia > Bacteroidales > UBA10428 > UBA5072. The sequence goes on from CAVPIY010000005.1 coordinate 325,828, forward strand.
TCGAAATAAGCCGTGCCACACCCAGAGGATAGCTCTTTTTCCAGTATATATTATCCCGGTCGGCAATGATGAATTCATTGCTTCCTCCCCCAATGTCCAGAATCAGCACCTTCTCATGGTCGAGTTGTACGGCCTGTTTCACCCCGTAATAGATCAGCTCAGCTTCACGGTTCCCGTTGATGATCTCAATGTCGAGTCCGCAACGCTGTTTCACCAGTTTTACGAATTGGTCTCCGTTTCGGGCACTGCGTATGGCTGACGTGGCAAAAGCATATGTTTTATCAGCTTTGTAATCCGTAATGGTTTGTAGGTGGCGATCCAGGGCATTCAGTCCGCGGGTTATGGCATCGGGCCGGATTTCCTTTTTGTCAATGCCGCTTTTACCCAACTTTACAGGCAATTTGTTGTTGTAAAGAATCTTATAAGCCAGCCCTTCCTCAAACTCAACAATGAGCAGGTTGAACGTATTGGTGCCGAGATCAATGACTGCTGCACGCATAGTCAGGTAAGTATTGTAATATGAATATTCTGCGTATAAATCGCGCTAAAGTACAGATTTTTATGAATGTAAAAAAATTCTGGGAAGAAATAGTGACAAGTAACGAGTAACGAGTAATGAGCGGGTTTGGGGTGTGAATACTTGGGTCTGAAATACAAGAAAGTTCCAAACAATTGGCTACATGCCCAAAGCTCTTGCCCACATTAAACTCGTTACTCGTTACTCGTTACTCGTTACTAATATTTTATCCATTTCCACAACTCCCTGTACGACACTTTTTTACCATACATCAGAATGCCTGTGCGATATATTTTCGCTGCCAGCCAGGTAGTGCCCAGGAAAGTAACAATGAGCGCTGCAGCCGATGCAAGCAACTGGGTGACCGGTACCCCAAACGGGATACGGGCCATCATCACGATCGGAGAGGTGAGTGGAATGATGGAGAACCAGACGGCCAGTTTCCCGGAAGGATTAAGAAAAGAATTGATCATGACAAAGAGTCCGAGGATCAGGGGTATTGTAATGGGCAACATGAACTGCTGTGTGTCCGTCTCATTATCCACTGCCGCTCCTATGGCCGCAAAAAGGGAACCGTATAACAGATATCCCCCCATGAAGTAAAAAATAAAGGCCCCGATTACCAGGATGAGATTTACCTGCCTCAGTTGATTCATGATCCCGCCGAACATCATAGCGGCCTCAGCCTTGTCATCAGCAGGCTGTTTAACCTCTGCCACCCCTGCACCGCTGCTCATGATATCTGCCGGAGCAGCCTGTTCAGTCTGGATCATTGCCGGTTTTGGCAGGAAGGCCTGCTGCGCAATGGAAGCAATGCCAAAAGTAAGGATGATCCAGGCAACAAACTGGGTAAGCCCGATGAGGGCAATACCGACAATTTTACCCATCATCAGCTGAAAAGGGGTAACCGAGGATATGATCACTTCAACCACACGGCTGGTTTTTTCTTCCAGCACGCCCCGCATGACCTGGGCACCGAACATGAATATGAAAAGGTAAATCAGGAAACCGCCGACATATCCCATGCCCCGTTTAACATCCGTGGCATCAGCCCTTTTATCAGGCCAGTTTTTCCAGTCAATCCGGTTGAGATCAACCCGGGTTTTGAGCGACTGGATTGTCTCTGCGGGAATATTTTTAACAATCAGCTTGTTGTTGAAAAGAAAATCTTCCAGGGATTTTGATATGTGTACTTCCATACCCAGACTGGGTGGTTTCCGGTAATAAAATTCGACCGATGTTTTGCTGCCCGCGGATATCAGGGAATGGGGCAGGAAAAGCACTCCGTCATACTGCGTGCCCTCGAAAGTTTTTAATAAATCCTGCAAGCGCATATTATTCAGGTAGGTGAAACGGATATTCTCTTTATCGGGTATCACGTCCCTGAAAAACTGCAGTGAATCAGGTACCGGTTGTCCGGCGGCGTCGCTTTCCACAACGGCAATCAGCTTGACATCCTTGTCTTCCACCTGGGTCAGCCAACCGGGTACTACGATGAGTGCTGCAAAAAGCACCGGCCCGATGATGGTCATGATAATAAAGGATTTTTTTCTAACCCGGGTCAAATATTCCCGACCGATGATGAGGCCAATCTTATTCATGGTTTTCCGGCTTTGTGGTTTGGTTCTGGGCTTTAACCACCCGGATGAAAATCTCATTCATGGTGGGAATCACTTCGCTAAATGAGGAAATATCTGCTATAGGCATGACCAGTTTCAGCAGGCCGTTGCCGGTAAGTTTTCCGTTAACCCTGACCCTTACCTTGCAGTTAAGCCCCGAATCATGTTGCTCAACAACTTCGCACTTTTCATTGAGTTTCTCCAATACCGGTACAGGATCCCCCTGAAAATCAATTTCAAACATATTCGACCGGTTGCTCATTTTGATGTCGTGAACGGAGCCTTCCAGAATGGTTCTTGACTGATTGATGAGTGAGATGTTGTCACATAGTTCCTCTACTGAACCCATATCATGGGTTGAAAAGATAATAGTGGATCCGTTTCGTTTCAGCTCAAGAATCTCGTTCTTCAGCAGACTTGTATTGATTGGATCGAATCCGCTGAAGGGTTCATCAAATATCAGCAGTTTGGGTTGGTGCAGAATGGTGGTCACAAATTGCACTTTTTGCTGCATGCCTTTTGAAAGTTCTTCCACTTTCTTATTCCACCAGGCCTGTATTTCGAATTTGGTAAACCAGTATTTCAGCTTTTTCATGGCCTCGTCACGGCTCATGCCCTTCAGTCTGGCCAGGTATAAAGCCTGCTCACCGACCTTCATCTTTTTATACAGTCCGCGTTCTTCGGGAAGGTACCCGATGGATGCCAGATCGCCTGGCAAGAATTTACGCTCCCTGAAGAAGAGTTCTCCATCATCCGGTGCAGTGATCTGGTTGATGATTCTTAACAGTGTGGTTTTGCCGGCCCCGTTTGGTCCGAGCAATCCAAAGACGGATGCTTCGGGCACATGGATGGAAACCCGGTCAAGTGCCAGGTGGTTGGAATACCGCTTCACGATATTCTTTGCAGTGAAAAGGTACATAGGGTCTATTGGAGTAACGAAATTAACCATTTACTCGAAATAGTTTTTCATCCGGTCGAAAAAATTACGGTCACCGCTCCCGGGGTTGGGTTTGAAATTATCTGACTCGTCCAGTTTTTCGAGTATTTTCCGCTCATCCCGGCTGAGGTTTTTGGGTATCCAGACGTTGATGCTGACCAGAAGGTCACCCCGGGTATAGCTGTTTACCTCGGGCAAGCCTTTCCCCCTGAGGCGCAGAATTTTCCCGGGCTGTGTGCCGGGATCAACTTTAATTTTTACTTTCCCGTCGAGCGTAGGTATCTCAACCTGGGCACCAATCGAAGCCTGGGAAAAGGATACATAGAGATTGTACAACAGATCATTGCCGTCGCGGATCAGGTCGTGGTGTTGTTCTTCTTCAATGATTACAAGCAGATCACCATTTATGCCCCCGCGCCTTGCTGCATTGCCCTTACCCGATACGGAAAGCTGCATGCCCTCTGCTACACCGGCCGGAATTTTAACCGGGATGACCTCTTCACCCCGCATTACACCTTCACCGGCACATTTATGACATTTGTTTGTAATGGTTTTCCCATCACCGTTACAGGCAGGGCAAACCTGTGTGGTGGACATCTGGCCCAGGAATGTATTTGTTACACGGGTTACCTGTCCTGCCCCGCGACATGTACTGCATGTATTGTGGGCACTGCCACCTTTTGCTCCTGTACCGGAACATTCGTCACAACTGATGTATTTGCCGACCTTAAGTTTCTTTTCAACCCCATTTTCAATTTCTTCGAGGGTCAGCTTCACCTTGATCCTGAGATTGGTGCCTTTGTTCACCTGACGTCCGCCCCTCCCTCCCCGGGAACTGAATCCGCCGAAACCACCGAAACCGAGATCACTGAAAATATCTCCAAAATGTGAAAATATGTCCTCCATAGTCATACCTTCACCGCTGAATCCACCACCGGCCGCGCCGCCCAAGCCTGCGTGGCCGAACTGATCATATCTTGCCTTCTTCTGTGGATCGCTGAGCACTTCATATGCTTCAGCAGCCTCCTTGAATTTCTCTTCAGCAGCCTTGTCACCGGGATTCCGGTCGGGATGATGCTTTAAGGCCTGCTGACGGTAAGCTTTCTTGATCTCTTCCGGGGACGCACTTTTTGATACTTCCAGTACTTCGTAATAATCGCGTTTTGCCATGTTGAATTACCCCCTTTTTTTTCCTGTACGGCTTTTGCCTTATTCCCCTACAACCACCTTAGGGTACCTGATCACTTTATCATGCAGATAGTAACCTTTCTCAATAACATCCACCACTTTGCCTTTCAGGGATTCATCAGGGGCCGGTATTTTGGTAACTGCTTCATGAAAATCGGTACTGAAATCCTGGTGCATGGCCTCAATCTCCTTAAGACCCTGAAGTTGCAGGAACTCCTTAAAACGTCCGTAAATCAGGTTCATGCCCTGCTTAACAGCTTCCAGATCCCGGGCATTGTTCAAAGCATTCAGTCCCCGTTCAAGATCATCTACAACCGGAATGATTTTTTTCAACAGGTCTTCCGAAGCAGTTTTGATCATATCCGCCTTTTCCCGGTGCGTTCTTTTCCGATAGTTATCGAATTCAGCCGAGAGCCTGAGGTATTTATCCTGCAGTTCGACTGTTTTTTCCGCGAAGGTTTTTAGCTCCTCCTGGATTTTTTTCATTTCCCTATCCGGGTGCTCATTCTTTAATTTTCTTGCAGGCTTTGCTGAAACTATTATTTTGCCTTTGGTTTCCTGTTTCATTATTTCAATTTTATCCCTTCTTGTCATGTTCAACGCTGGTTTACCGGGTAAGATCATACCCGAAAGCATACCCACAGTAACAAAATACTTGCCATTTTAAGGGGATGCGACAAATTGACAGTCTGTGGAATGATTGCAGGTTATTGAACCAGTCCTTTAATAGTATTTTCAAGTACTTCAGCCCGCAGATTTTTGTCGATGATAATGCCTTCCGCATTCAGCAGATAATTCGAAGGTATGGAAGTAATCTGATACATGGCAGCAGGGACAGAATGCCAGCCTTTAAGGTCACTGACATGGCAGATCCAGTCCAGACCATCATGTTCAATTGCATCTATCCAGTTCTTGTGTTTTGTATCAAGCGAAACGCTGTAAATGGCAAAACCGCTCCCCTGGCTGAAAACCTTATCTTTATACTGCTTGTAAACCTTTACCAGGTTTGGGTTCTCAACACGGCAGGGCATACACCAGGAAGCCCAGAAATCAACGAGCACAATTTTTCCGCGGAGGGAGGACAAGTTTATGGTCTCTCCGCCTGGTGACTGATATGCAAGTTCAGGTGCCTGATTTCCGATCTCCAAACCAATAACTACTTGGGAAGCGGATTTATTCTCAACCGGTGCTTCCCTGGTTTCCACAGGCTTATTCTGTTTGCATCCGATAAATGTCAGTATGGCAAAAATGATTAAAACAGGAGAAAATTTAACTATGTGCATATAATTAATTTTTGCGCAAAATTACGCCAATTAATTCATTTGGGAAAATCCAACACTATTAAATGAGAACTGCCGGCAATATGAATAATAAAGCATTATTTTTGTTTAAGAACATGGCATTATCGGAAACCAACCGGGAGTGAAGTTACCCTTACTATTTTTATATACACTCATTGCGGAAAGAATGAATACAAAATTTGTTATCTTCAAAAGAACGCATGCCCTGGTGAAAAGGCCGCTTTTATTGATGTTCATGATGTCAGGCTTATTGCCCTTCAATGTTTCCGGCCAGGAGGAATTCAATGATACTTCCCTGGCTATTGCTGACACACAGATTTTCGATGTCAGGCTCTTCGACAGTGATGAACTGTTGAAAATAATTTTGCGTTTTGACATCACCACCTATAAGAGGAAGAAGCCGGTTGATGAATACCTTGATGCCGCACTCACTTATTATATCAGTGATACAGATTCGATAACCAAAAATATAAAACTGAGGGCCCGGGGGAACTTTCGTCGCACATTTTGTGACTTCCCCCCCTTGCGGCTGAATTTCAGTGTAAGTGATTCCACGGGTGGAGAATTCGGGGGAATAGATAAGCTGAAGCTGGTCCCCCATTGCAAAACCGGCCTTGAAGTGTATGTCCTAAAAGAATATCTTGCCTATAAGCTATACAATGTACTTACAGAAAACAGCTTTCGGGTCAGACTTTTAGAAATTGACTACATCAATACGCACAAAAAGAGTAAGCCAATCAAGGAATATGGATTTGCAATCGAACCCCATGAACTCTTTGAAAAAAGGACAAATTCAACTGAGGTAAAAGCGGACCATCTCACGCAGAAAAATATCATCCCTGATGTAATGGATCGCGTGGCCATTTTCAATTATATGATCGGAAATACGGATTGGTCAGTTCCCAACCAGCATAATGTTCAGGTTTTCACACCACCAGATTCAAAGCAAGCTTCACTGGGAATTCTAATTCCCTATGATTTTGATTATTCAGGTCTGGTGGATGCTCCTTATGCGGTTCCTTATGAAGCATTGCCCATTGAATCAGTTCGGGATCGATTGTATGTAGGTATTTGCAGAGACGAGGGGGTGTATATAAATGCCATCAAAGAATTTGCCGGCAAGAAAGAAGATTTTTATAAGGTTATCCATGAATTCCCCTATCTTACCGGAAAATCAAAACAACAAATGATCAATTACCTCAATAGTTTCTATAGCCAATTCGACAGACGGAATTCAGTAATATATGATATACTGAAAAGTTGTAAAGATTTTTAATTAACTCAATTCTTCAATACAATGGAAAAATTCAATTCAATTGTTACTGAAATCTCTTTGATTAGCATAATGATGCGTTTTGTATTAAATATGACCGTGCTTTTTATCATTATTCGACTGATCTACTATCGAACTACAAAGAAAGAAGAATATTTATTCTCTTTTTTTATACTCGGGATCATTATTTTTCTGATTTGTGCCTTCCTTGAAACAGTTGATATTAAATTGGGAATGGCCCTGGGACTATTTGCGGTTTTCTCCATTCTTCGATTCAGGACGATAAACTATAACGTGAAAGACATGACCTATACATTTGCTGTAATTGGTGTTTCTGTGATCAATTCGTATGCGAATATTCCTCCGCCTATTATTGGAGCGATCTCGACCAATTTGATTGTTGTATTGGCTGTTTATTTGCTTGAAAACTTTCTCAGGAAATACGGTCTGAATTCCATGGTCATCATTTATTATAAACTTGAACTGCTGAATCCAAAATCAAAACAGGATCTCCTGAAAGATCTGTCACTCCATACCGGACAAAACATAACAAAATTCACAATCCGGAAAATAGATATCGGCAAAGGCCATGCCGAAGTGGAGGTTTTTTTCAAGGAAAATATGGAAAGTTGAAATCATATTGCATGATACATTTTCCGATGCGATGCGATCCTCAACAAAAGAAATAGATCATTACATCAGCAGTTTTCCAGGGGAGGTTCAGATCATCCTGGAGCAAATCCGGACTACCATAATACAAGCCGCACCGGATGCAGAAGAAACGATCAAATATGCCATGCCATTCGACCTGATCATCCGAATCGTGAAATTCCGGGTGAAGGAAAATCTCGACAGGTCCCTACGGAAGAACGCATAAAAGATCTCTCGGGTATCAGTATTTATAATTTCATCCTTGAGTTACAAAATGAAATGGCAGAAATCAAGTTATTAGAGGAAATATTGTTTAATTTGATGTCCAATCTAAAACAGCAAAAACAGGCTTTACCATGAAAATCCCTAGTGAAATAAACCGGCGCCAATTCATCGCAAGCTCGGCATTGGGAAGCATAGGCACATTGAGTGCAACAGGAATGATATCATCCTGTGTCAGACAGAACAGCAAAAATGACAAGTCGGATATTACCCTGGGATCAAAGACCGGAATTATTCTCCGGCCATATCAGCTTCTTTGTGCTGTTTGTTCAATCGGAGAAGGGGAAGCTGCAGCAACCACTGAAGAATTTAAAGCAATTCGCGAAAATCCGGATATTCCCGTCACCCTGGCCTGCAATGCCGGAGATATCTTCACCTTTCAGGATCCGGGCGATGCCGGTGATGCTCATGGAAGTGCCGAATTCAACAGGAAACGTGACCTGGAGATACTGCAAAGAATTGACCTGTCTCCGGGAGTGACCCTGCCTGCCCGGATTATCCTGCACCGGATATGGGACGGAATAGAGCACGTATCCGGTATATGCAATTGTGAGGAAATGAGCTCAGAAACCTGCAAGGGATGTCCGAAAGCACGGGCGGGTTTCTATGAGAAAGGTCGGGAAATCAGCTTGCTTTATGCTGTTCCGGGCTGGGCGAGCCAACTCGATTTTTCAGAGGCTGATCTGCCAAAAGCGAAATACGCCCTCATTGTACCACGGACAAAAGAAGAAAGGGCAGAGTCAAAACGCCGGTCACTTGAGGCCATGCTTCGTGCTGAAGCCATACCCGTCAGGCCACATATCCTTTTATGTGCAGTATGTCAGTATGGTGAAGGTTCAAGACCTCCTTTTGAAACGGATAACCTGCCTGAGATGATACAGCATATATTAAAAAATCCCGGCGCCAAGATAAAGATGGCTGAAGCAGCTGACTGGATGATGTGCGCTCCATGTCCCAGCCTGAACAAATCCGGTGCTTGTGTGAACGTGAAGGGCCATGCTGGTCTGACCAGCCAGCTGCGTGATGTAAGGGTACTTCAAAAACTTGAGCTTGCTTACGGGGATATGATAAATGCGAAGGTGCTTTATAAAATGATCCTGGAACGCATCCCGAGCTCTGCTCTTATCTGTGGTTCTATCTCAAAAGGAGTGCGGGACCCGTCAGTATGGGATGACGAATGCGGGCACCACGCTGAAAGTTTGCCAGCCTACACCAAAGGAAGAGAACAACTGATGAAGGAATTTGGATTTGATACCTGATTAAACCGGAATTGGCTCTTTATGTATTCCTTAATTTTTTACCCTGGGATAATTTCACGGTGTAATTAGGTTCAGAAAAATAATACCGGCAAGTATTGCAATGCCAAAACTCAATAGCGTACCGATCAATACATACTCTGTTAGTTTTCGGTCTTTTGATTCCTTTAAATCACCAAAACGGAATACAGATTTGGCTGCCAACAGGAATCCAATGACCTCCCAATTATTCGTAATCAAGAATGTAAATACAAAAAGCCGCTCTAACATTCCTATGATTTTGCCGGCATTATCCAGTGAATCCGTATTGGTCCTAAAAGTATCCGGCGACCATCGCGATATAAACAAACGGATGACAACCGAAGCAGGCTGGGTAATGGCATACAGGAAAGTTATGAGGCCTATAAAATATTCCTCTTTAAGAGCTGGAAAGGTTAATCGCTCGTCCTGGCAAAAAATCCATATTATGTATAAAAAAATGAGATGTAACAATTGATCCGCAAAAAACCAGATTCTTTTTGTCATATCATGCTGGGCAAACAGCTTAACCACATCAGTTATAAAATGAAACATGGCTATCAAAAAAGCCCATTTCCAGAAAGTTATATCCCATGTCAGTAGCATTATTAAAGCAAAATGGATAAAGGCATGCAGATATAACTGATAGGCTTTTAGCTTTTTGGCTTCTTTGACACTTACCCAGGAATCGGGTTGCAGTAAGAAGTCACCTGCAAGATGTGCCAGCAGTAGTTTTAATAGTAGTATCATAAAAACATGTTGAGTTTGGTTTTGTAAATTTCTATTAACTCCTTAATTTCTTCGAAATAGGCTCTTTTTAACCTGTAGCTAATGGCATTTTGTTTAATACCCAATATTTTACCAAGTTCCTCCTGCGATTTGCCGGGATGCTCCATGGCAATTTTCACAATTTCAGCTGAATGAGAAGTCCAATTGTCCATGGCAATTAATGCCATCCTAATATAAAGGTTTATGTCTCTGTCAAAATCTTTCCATGCTGATCCTATTGCCAGGCTTCTCTTTTCTTTGGTCAATTGTTCGTACCTTTCCCCTGAGAGCACAAAAGCTGTTCCGTTTGATTCGGTAATACTGGCGGCGCTATGTGATTTATCGCCAATGCCAATAGCCATGCGCACATCTATGCCTTTGATACATTTAATTGAGGCCTTTAGTTGAATGGATGTTGACAATGACTCGGTAGGATCAGTTACCTCCAGCTGAAAACTGTCACCTCTGTAGATTTCCCAGTTTATTGGACTCTTGCCTATTGTGTTCAGCTTTTCCTTAAGCACATCCAACCATATTTTAGGATTGATTTTTTGTGAATGCACAATATCCCCGGTGATCACGCTTGTCATGGATTCTGGTATTTAATTTTCCTAAAAGTATCACATTTTTAAATGATAAACAACATTATCACGCCTTTACGTGATAAATAGAAATATCATGGAAATAAATGATATTTCACGACCATAATACATCTCAGTCTATGATAATTGTATTAAATCAAATAATCAGGCAGAAAAACCGCTGAATTATATTTATTTACTTAACTTAATGTCCAATCCAAAACAGAATTATGAAGATGGATTATGAAATAAAAAGGAGTTTTGATTCGATACCTGATTTCATATGGCTAAAAAGAAAATTACACGAAGAAATTTCATTGATAAGACAGCATCCGGAATACTTGGCGCTGTAGTTGTATCAACTACCTCAATAAAGGGATCCTCCGGGAAGACGTTATCCGGCAGATTACCAGATCCGGTTAATGAAAGTCAAATTAAGACTGCATGTGATGATTTTACGCGAGAGGTGGAAAATATACTTCCCCTTGAACAACCTTATGACTATCACAAGAAGCTGTCAGTGGATCCTGTGCATTTACCCGCAAGGGATTTCGCAGCAGTAAGCAAAACCGGAGAAATGTCCTTCCTGCAAAATGACTGGAAACTGGTTTGGAATACTGGCAGTTCTATTGTTCTGCAAAATGCTGTTCAGGATTTTCAGGACTATATGGATAAGTCAATGGGGATTCGCATAGGGGTTGATGGCAGGGATTCAATTGAACAGTGGAAACGAATGCGTCAGACTATTATAGTTGGTACACGCGATCAAATGCCCGGATGCGGCTTAGCGTTAAAGGGCCCCAAGGACTATGCGATCGACACAACCCATGAACGGGTGACCATATGTGGTTATGACGAGCGTGGTGCCATGTACGGGCTTTACAATCTTGAAGCCCGCATGAACCTGCGTGAAGCACCCTTTCTTCCTGCAGATCTGAAGACTGTGAGACATAGTCTTTATGATGTGCGTCTGGTACATTCCTGGATGGGATGGATGGAGTGGCCTGATTCGGTGCTGTCCCATCTGTCACATGACGGATTTGATGGTATTTTTGCCTTCCCTCAGACCAATCCCAACGGGGACCGTACCACGGTTGAAACCTCCACTGATTTCTATGCCCGGTTGTTATACCGGATTCGCCGGGTGGATCCGGCCAGGGTGCATGATCTGATTAACCGCGCTGCCCGTTATGGCATCAAGGTATATACCCAGATCATCCATCAATACCTGGGCACTCCCGAAAGTGAAGCAGAATTGCGCAGACTGGTGCGTGCCATTGTGAAGGAGTTTCCTGATATCCATGGTTATATCCTTTTAACTGAAGGTTTCTGGTATAAGAAATGGGGCGGCGGTCATGGTGCCAGCAAGGAATATATCGAGGACTGGGCCAGGAACTGGTGCAGTGCCGTAGGTATTGTGGCGGAAGAATGCCACCGGGTGAATCCTGCAATAGAAATTCTCCCCTGGGAATATAACATAAACTTCCATCCGAGTAATGTTGAAACCAAAAGATACTTCATCCGTCAGTTGCCCGACAGTACCATACCTCTCCTGACCTGGGAAAATGGAAAATCCTTTGAGCTGGAAGGCATGCAGGGTTCCCTGACTGATTATGCCATAAGTCAGGTAGGACCGGCGGAGGTTACTGAAGCTCAGATCTCAGAAGCACACACGCGGGGCATGAAGGTATATACCAATGCTGACACATTTGTATGTGGTGCACAGTTACAGACCGTTCCCTATCATCCCTTTCCGTACCAGTGGTATAAGCGGTACAAGGCGATGGAGGATCATGGCGTTAAGGGTACCCTGGAAAGCTGGTCCACGGGATACAATCCGAACTTCATGACCAGGCTTCGGGCCTGGTATTGCTGGGATGATGCTCCCCGCATCGAAGAGCTGCTGGATGCCAATGCTGTTCAAATTTTCGGGACTCAGGGAAAGGACAAGATTTTAAAGGCCTGGGATCTCTTCAGCCAGGCAGTCCGCCTGGTTCCGGATACCGGTCCGACCATGGGGACCAGCAATTCCATCGGGAATCCGCTGTTTTTCCAGGAACCCGTTGCCAGGACGGCAACATTCGGGTATTCATGGACAGATCAGGAAGCCTGGACAGGATATCTCGGGGGAGAGCTTAATCCACACTGGCCTTATACCGTCTCTCGCCTGGTATTCTATCCCGATTTCTCCAACCAGGTAAACAAGGCTGAAGAATATGCCCGGTCCAAAAGTGGTGTGATCCTGGAGCACGAGGAAGCCGTGCTTCCCGCATTTTTAAAGCGGCTCCGGCAGGCATCCGGCCTTATGGAAGAAGGACTGGTCCATTACAGGAATGCAGCGCTGGGCAGTCCGGAATCAAAACGGATCCAGGCTGTCAGGGAAGTGATCATCGCCGAACAACTGCAACGAACCCTGCAGAGCAACCATGCCATACTAGAATTCGAGGATCTCCGGCTTCAATTTGTGAAAGAAAAAGATCAGCAGAAAGCAAAAATTATACTGGATAGAATGGAAAACATCTTGCGTGAAGAAATCTTCCGTACTGAGCTTTCACTGCTGGCGGTTACCCGGGATTCCCGCCTTGGATTCCAGCAGGAATGTGATTATGTATACACACCTTACTCTCTGAAGGAGAAATTGGGGCTTTTACAAGAGACGCTGGACAAATATATTCCCGCAACCCGCGAAAAAATGTCGTGAGACAATCACCGTTCGGCTGAGGTTGAAACCTCAGCCGCAATATCATACCAGGCTTGGCCTGGTTCTTTTAACATTAAAGTTCACGGTATTTAACGCTTGGCATCCCCTTCAACCACGTCATCTCCGGCATAATAAATTTCCTTTTGCGTCCAATGCTTTTGAAATTTCTGCAAGGCAAGTCTGAAGTTATCAAAATCCTTGTTTTTCTTCTCTGTCCACCCCACCTCGGCATAAGCCGCTATTCTCGGAAATACCATAAAATGCATATTTCCCCTGGTCGGAATCCATTCCCCCCACATCTGACAACCCAGGCCTATCACTTTGTTATGATATTTCGGGTCAAGTTCCGCGGGTACCGGGTCGAAAGCATAAGCCCTGGATAAGGGGATGCTGTTATAATCATAGTCAAGATAAGTTTCGGTGTGCAACGAATTTACAATGTCATACCCACTGCTGGCCGCCTGGGTAGCCAGTGCCACGTCTCCTTTCCAGAAGTGAACAATGGACTCTTTTGCCAATTGCTGGTCCGACCTGGCATCTGATTCGTCCTGATAATCATGAAGACTTTGCCCCATGATTTCATTCCAGCCCATCATCCTTCTCCCCTTACTCTGCAAATATTGTGAAATATAGTTTGTGAAGGACATCTGCAATTCGCCGGGTGTTTCCAGGTTGTTTGCTTTCATATAGGCCTGCACAGATTCTGATTCTTTCCAGTGTTTGTAATTCACTTCATCGCCTCCGATATGGATCACTTCTGAAGGAAATAAATCCATAATTTCATCAAGCACATCGGTGAGAAACCGGATGACCTTTGGATCGCTGATATCATATACATCCTTACTTTCAAATCGAATTGGCATTTCAATCTGCTCCTTGGTGGTACCCAGCCAGGAATAAGATGCAATTGCCGCAGTCGAGTGGCCGGGCATTTCTATTTCAGGGACAATGGTTATATGCCTTTCCTTTGCATAGTTCACGATCTCTTTAATTTCTTCCTGGGTATAAAATCCCTCGTGTGGTTCTGCTGATTGAATGGGACTTCCCCATTTCAACGGTCCTATCTGGCTGCTTTTTCTTTTGGAACCAATTTCTGTGAGAAGCGGGTATTTCTTGATCTCAATTCTCCATCCCTGGTCATCAACCAGGTGCCATTGAAAAACATTCATCTTTAATAAGGCCATCTCATCCAGAAGCATTTTTACCTGATCCATTCCTTTGAAATACCTGGCTTCATCCAGTAAAAAAGCCCTCCAAGAAAATCTTGGGGAATCCCGAATTGTCACCTCAGGGAGGCTTACAGATGAGAAATGAACCGTTGAATCCATAAAAGATGGGAGCAACTGCATTAAAGTCTGCAAACCATAAAACCATCCGGTATTATTTGATGCAACAATCTGTACGCCTTTATCTGTTGCGATCAGGTCATATTGTTCTTTTGCAAAACTTTTATTAAATCTGAATTGTATCACTCCTTCCCCATACTTTTCTGATTCGATCAACTCAGGTTGAAACCCCGATATCCGCTTCAGGTAATTCTGCAGGATCAGTGCAGTGTTTTTGCCTGGGTTTGAATAAACTATTTTTACATCAGGGCGGATGATAAAAAACTGCTGACCTGTTTTCATCTCCCTGGGACAGGGGATGATGCTGACATTCTGTGCCTGCAGCTTCAGGCAACCAGAAACCCATGTCAGAATTAAAAAAAGCAGAAACCGAATTTTCATATCCCTTGATTTTTATGGCTTGTCTAAAATAATCCAAAATTCCTTATCCTTTTCAGGCTATAATAAATCTTGTTCTTTTTCCGTTCAATTTCTGTCAGAACTCGTATAACCAAATTAAATCAAAACTTGAAATCATGAGCCAGTCACTAACAAGAATTTGCATTTTCACCGCATTGGTTCTGGCCGGAGTCATCAGAGTTTACTGTCAGGAAGGACTCCCGGAGGTATTTAAACAGGGTACAATTGCCGAACAAGTGAAATACCTGGATGAGCGCACCAGGATATATGAAAATTACAGGGCGATCAGGGAAGATATATACCAGATGTTCAGCAGGAATACACTGGATACCCTGAAAAATGTAAAAAGAAAAATGAACGGACTGATCCTGCAAACCACCACCCTCAGCAACCGGATTGATTCACTCAATAAGAGCATGGAAGCAACCAGGATTGAACTAACAGATAAGATCCGGACAAAGGACAGCATCAATTTGCTAGGAATTGAAGTGAATAAGAAGGCCTATAACTCCGTCATGTGGATTATTCTGGGAGCCCTGGTTTTCCTGCTGATTGCCGGGTATCTGCTATTCAGACTGAACAGGAACATCGCGCTCAGAACCAAACTGGATCTGATCGAGCTCAGGGATGAGTTTGAAGGATACCGGCAAAAGACCCGGCTGGATCGTGAGCAAATGACCCGGGATCACTTCAATGAAATCAAGAAGCTCAAAGGAAGGTGAAACAAAAGTATTGCGGACCTCCGGGTTTAGAGCTGTCAAACCTGATGTCATTTCATAAAAAGGATACGATCCATTCCTGGTATAATAATACAAATATCATATATTATCACAAAGCCCGTGCAGCCATACGATATATCTGTCAGCTTTTAGCCATTAAGCCCGGCGATACAATACTGGTTCCTTCTTATAATTGCGGTGTGGAGGTTGATCCCCTCCTGAGAAGTGGTGCACATATTGTCATGTATCGCGTGGACAGGAACTGTCAGATTGATATGGCAGATATTCAAAAACGGATTGATACAAATACCAAAATAATATATGTCGACCAGTATTTTGGATTTCCCCAGCCCATTGATTCGATCCGGAAGATCTGCGACGAAAGGGGGATTTTTCTGATCGAGGATTGTGCCTTGTCTCTATTAAGCAAAAGCGCTGGTGATAAAAATCTGGGTTCGACCGGTGACATCTCCATTTTCAATTTGTATAAGACACTTCCTTTAGCCGATGGGGGTGCCTTGATGATCAATAATCCGGCTTTAATTCATGATCCTCCTGTCATGCTTTTATCTCCTCAGGTGAAGGTCTTTTTTGGATTTATCCAGTTATGCAAGCATGCTTTGCTGAGAAATATTCCAGTGGTTAATACCTTATATGCTTCCTTACGAAACATGGTGAGCAAGATCAAAGCAAGCATGGAAAACACGCATGAAAGAGGGAACAGCCTGCCTGACATGCCTGCCTCCTATTACTACGATGAAAACCTGGGCTTCAGAAGGATGTCTTCTTTGTCAGGATATATGCTGAATCGCTATGATTATGAACGGATTGTACAGAACAGGCGCAGGAATTTTCAAAAATACCTGCATGATTTACGGGATATGGAAAATATTCAGTTCTTATACCAGGATCTGCCGGAAGGAATATGTCCGCTTTATTTTCCAATCCTGATTGATAATCCTGGATACGTATACAAGCAATTGTATAAATACTCTGTTTTCACATTTCACTGGTGGGCAGGTTATCACAGGGATTTACCCTGGTCAGATTTTCCCGAAGCCTGTTACCTGAAGGATCACCTTCTGGTACTTCCGGTTCATCATCAGCTACAGGAACAGCATATTGATTATATCATTCAGAAGCTATTGAAGGTCATGCGAGTATCTACAGATAGCAACTAATACGAATCAGGCGAAACATATCCGCCCGGTAATTGTTTCTTAGAAAACTAAAAAACCGGGCTATGGACTTGAAAAGTGAAAAATGCAAACCTTGTGAGGGGGGAATTGCTTCTTTAAATCAAACTGAGATTACAGAATTCAAAAAGCAAATTCATCCCTCCTGGAGTGTTGTCGATAACAAGCATATTGCAAATGAGTATTCATTTGTTAACTACAAACACACCATGCATGTAGTAAATAAGATTGCCGCTTTGGCTGAAGAGGAAGGTCATCATCCGGTCATGCATGTTTATTATGCTAAAATTGGTATCGAGATTTGGACCCATGCTATTCATGGTTTGTCTGAGAATGATTTTATTCTGGCTTCCAAAATAGATGCCTTAATGATGCCAGCTTGATAAGATGAATAGTCAGGACATTAGTACTAACCGATTGGCTACCGAAAGCAGTCCTTACCTTTTGCTGCATGCCCATAATCCTGTAGATTGGTTTCCATGGGGAGAGGAAGCTTTTATTAAGGCCAGGGCTGATAACAAACTATTAATTGTAAGTATCGGATATGCTGCTTGCCACTGGTGTCATGTCATGGAACACGAATCATTTTCTGACTGGGAAGTGGCTCAGATTATGAACAAACACTTTGTTTCAATAAAAGTTGACAGGGAAGAAAGACCTGACATTGATGGAATTTATATGAATGCTGTGCAAATCATTTCGGGACGGGGAGGATGGCCTCTGAACGCCATAATATTGCCCAATGGAAATCCTGTTTTTGCAACCACATACCTGCCCCGTGAAAACTGGAAGAGTTTACTCAGTCAGATCCAACAATTGCATGAAACCAGAAATGAAGAATTGGTTCAACAAGCCCAGGAAATTGCCAGTAAAATACAACAATCTAATTTTCACTATATAAATCAACCGGATCAGGCAGATTCGAACAATGATACATTACATACTCCGTTCCGGAATTTAATAAAATCCATCGACTCTGTAAACGGAGGAATGAACCCGGCTCCTAAATTCCCAATGCCGGTTGTGTTTGAATACTTATTGCATTATTTCCATTATGCTAAAGAAAAAAAAGCATTGGATGCCGTCACGCTGACTCTCGATAAAATGGCCATGGGAGGCATTTATGATCAAATTGGCGGTGGTTTTGCCCGTTATTCAACTGACAACTATTGGAAAGTGCCGCATTTTGAGAAAATGTTGTACGACAATGCCCAGCTGGTTAGCCTGTATTCCAATGCCTTTAAGCTTACCCATCATGAACGGTATGCACAAGTAGTTAAAGAAACCCTCGAGTTTATCGGACGTGAAATGACTTCAACTCAATCAGGTTTTTATTCTGCTATCGATGCCGATTCTGAGGGTGCAGAAGGTATGTTCTATGTCTGGGATTATGATGAATTTAAAAATACGCTTGATGAGAACGAACATTTTATTCTTGATTACTATTCTGTTAAAAAGAGCGGAAACTGGGAGCATGAGCAAAATATTTTATACAGAACTCATGCGGATGATGACTTTGTTCTCGAAAAAGGATTATCACATAAAAGTTTTAAAAACAGTATAATTAAGATCCGGAAGAAGTTACTTAGCCATCGAAATAAACGGATTAGACCTTTAACCGATACAAAGGTTATTGCATCATGGAACGCACTCATGATAAATGGTTGTCTTGATGCTTATGCAGCTCTGGGCAAGATACATTATCTTAAAATGGCAACAAATAATGCACATTTCATACGCCAAAAGTTAATAACCGATAATTCATTATTTCGAAATTATAAGGATGGGAAACGCTATACCAATGCCAAGCTCGATGATTACGCCAATGTAATCAGGGCATTTATTTCTTTGTACCAAAGTACGTTCGATGAGCGTTGGCTCGATCACGCAAATAATTTAATGGAACATACCCTGCAACATTTTCATGACGCACAATCGGGCATGTTTTTTTACACATCCGATTTAGATGAAGCGCTCATAATCCGTCAGTTCGAAATACCTGATCAGGTTATTCCTTCTTCCAATTCAGTAATGGCTTTGAATTTGTTTAATTTGGGTTTCATTTCTGGCAATCCTGATTATACACGCTTATCAGAAAAAATGCTCTATAAGGTACAATCCGGCATCCTTGAATCAACAGCCTATTTTGCCAATTGGGCCAGACTTCAGATGCTTCTCGCAAATACACCATTCGAAGTGGCTCTTGTTGGTGAAAAGTGCATGGATTTAAATCGTAATCTGAATAAATACTTTCTGCCAAATACAATAATTACCGGAAGCAAGCACAAAAGCAATTTGCCGCTTTTACGGCATAAATTAATAGAAAATCAAACCAGTATTTATATTTGCAAGGACAAGGTTTGCAGTTTGCCATTTACTGATCTGACAGAAGCGATGGATCTTTTGCTTTAGGCATGTACCGGTTATTCGTGACATATTTTGGGTTACCGGTGAACCTGACTTTTTGAAATATGATTTTTTTACTATATATCTTTGCCTTAGTTTACCCCTAAGCAGTTCAAAGGTTTCCTCATTAAATGGTTTAAAGCCATTATATGGATCATTTAGCCAGATTATTACCATCAATCCGAAAAATAATGAAAAACAAGTTCCCCTTGTATAAACTTTCAAACCACATTATTTGGATGATTATGGCTGCCTCTTTGATAACAGGATGTTCATCAGGCAGACAAGAACAGAAAATAGTGGCATTAACTTTCGATGATGCCACCAGGTCACAACTTGAATTTGTGGCTCCCCTGTTACAGAAAAAAGGATTCGGAGCCACCTTTTTTGTTACCAACGCATGGATGGAAGATACCGCAAATTTCATGCAGTGGAATGATGTGGCAACTCTGTATAAAATGGGATTTGAGATCGGGAATCATAGCTGGACCCACCTCCCGATGGTCACGGAAGAAGAAATTGCTTCCATGGAAGCGGAACTGGCCCGCGTGGATTCTGCGCTCCTGGCAAATGGCGTTCCTAAACCCGTCAGTTTCGCGTATCCGGGTAACCATTATGCTCCGGGTACGGTGGAGAAGATTCGGGCTTTGGGTTACCGGTTTGCCAGGCGGGGAATGCAACCTGAAATGCCCTACGGGAGGATTGCCCCCGGACCCCTTTTTGATCCCAAAGTGAATAATCGCCTGGTTATCCCTACCACCGCAGATGCTTATCCTGAATGGACATTGGCTTACTTCAAAACCGTAATAAACAGGGCAGAGAAGGGGAAGGCTTTGATACTTCAATTCCATGGAGTGCCCGATATTGCGCATCCATGGGTGACCACCGATCCTGTGCTTTTTGCACAATGCATGGATTACCTTGAAGAAGCCGGGGTCAAGGTCATTGCAATGAAAGACCTGGATAAATATTTTGATATTCAGAATGTGGATGATCCGGCACTGAAGTATACCAATGGTGTTCCCGGTCAGTTCAATCCTTGTCCGGTGGATGCCGATATCTGGGTTTTGGCGGGACAATCGAATATGCAGGGAGCCGGACGCACGCCCGATACACTCACCAACCCGAAGATCTGGATGATGAACCTGGACGACCGCTGGATGTTGGCCAGGGAACCTCTCCACCGGATCTTTGAAGCCACCGCGCCGGCTTATCCGAATGCCTTCTACCAGCTCTGGGGAAATCCGGATAAAAGCATGGAAAAGACCCGGCAATTATTCAGGGAACAGGCACCGGTAAGCCGCCAGAAACCCATCGGCGGAGTAGGTCCCGGAATGTATTTTGCCCGGCATGTACTTGCTGCTGCAGGTCGGCCCATTGGCCTTATCCCCTGTGCCCTGGGTGGATCCACCATTGCACAGTGGGACCCCGCCGGAAAAATCCGCGGAGACAGTACCCTGTATGGAGCCATGCTTAACCGGGTCCGATCGGCGGGTACTCAACATATCAAGGGGCTGGTCTGGTACCAGGGAGAATCCGAAGCATTCATAGCACAAGCTGAAACATATGAAGAAAAACTGCTGGCTTTTATCGACAGTTTTCGCCGGGATATAGGCAGGCCTGATCTTCCGGTCCTCATCGTACAGATCGGAAGAGTGATCATCACTGACACTGTCATGGATCGCAATTGGGAAGCCATCCGCAATATACAGCTAAAGGTGATCCCTGAGCGTCCCAACCTCTGCCTTACTTCAGGCATCGACCTGGAACTGGATGACTGTGTACACTTCTCCACCCAGGGAAATCAGCGACTGGGTGCGCGGCTTGGTGAACTTGCCCTCACGCACGTGTATGGTCTTAAGGGACATGGAGATCAGATCAGGCCTCAAAGCATTGCCTTAAAGAGAGATACGATTTCCGGGTCCTGGTATCTTCTCCTGCATTACCAGGGGGTTACCGGAAAACTAAAATGCGCCGGATTACCGTCTTGTTTTGACATCCGCTTCGGAAATAAAATCCGTCTCAGCCATGTCATCTCGAAAATCAAAACGGATCCTGATGATGGCGCCGGATTGCGATTGTATCTGTCTGCGCTCCCTGAAGAACCAGTATCCCTTATTTGCGGTTCTGGAACCACCCCGCATATGAGTATCACCGACTCCCTCGACATGCCCATACCCGCATTCGGACCCGTAGAAATAAATTTTGATACTTTGAAAACCACCCAATTAATTCTGATTTAAAGATCCCTGGATAATTTAGTTTCCATCTTTAACGTATATGTTTCTCGCCGGCCATGAGTTGATTCCGTCGAGGTAATTAGGATCACCCTGGGGTTGGACCCTTCCGTCTGTTGCTGTAGCCCTTGAATTTATGGTGACCCGGCCAGCGGAATGAGGAGCATAATTCACCTCCCAGAAAACCCAGACATAATCCTCGTCCATGCTATGTTTTATTTTTGCCGGCATCCAGGTTTTGCCGTTATCAACAGTAATATCCACTGAGGATATCCGCCTGCTTCCATAGGCTGCCCCTCCAATCTTTACATTTTCACCAAGGGTAAAAGTATCCTGGTTTGCCGGAAAGAAGATCTTGCTGTCAAGAGCCATGGTAGAATCCGTATTCCATTTATCAAATTGCGTTTGACCCCAGAAATCCATGACCCCGTTTTCAAGCAATTCAATTTCAACGACCCATCCGGGTTGACGAACGCCATAATAGCCGGGGAAGATAACCCGAAGAGGGAATCCATAATTCTGAGGTATAGTTTCATCGTTCATATAAAGTGCACCAAGCACTCCCCCGTTTTTCAACTCCTGCAGAGTGTTGTATGTAAAATAACCGTCAGAGCAATGATACTTTACAAAGATTACTCCGGCTTTGATCCCAAGACTATCCAGCAGGCTGTAAATGTCGAAACCTTTCCAGGTCACCGTCCCCAGGAGATTTCCGTTATTATTGTTATCGATACATTCAACCGTAACTGTTTTTTGAATCATTTTAAGATGCTGTAACTGTTCAAGGGAAAATTCTGCAGGATGATTGACCATTCCCGAAATCTTAAGCCGGTAGGTATTGCCATCAACAGTATGATTGCCCGCTATATTAATCTTAAAATATTTCTCATTAGGCGTTATAAATTCCGGAAAGTCCGTAAGGTGACGTGAATCCTCCCGGTTATTATGTTCACAACTGCTTATTGCAATTGCCAATAGAAGGATTCCGCGGTGCCATAGGAACAAGCTAATTTTCCTGAGTACTTTCATAGGATGGAGGGTAAAGTAACATAAACAACTTGATCTTCTTTTTGTTTTTAGGATGATTCCCTGTCCAGATTGTATAAACAATTTACCATTTTACGCATTTTATCACTACTGCTTTTTTGCTATATTTAATAATTACATCAGGCTCAGAATAAAGACTTAAAAAACATAATTATAATGCAAAGACCAGCCAACCATTTAAAATTCTTGAAGCGTTTATTACTAAAAAATGGTCTTTTTACCGCTTTTTTTTATCGACCATATTCCTGATTTCCTGTAACTCTCATTCTTCCAAGTTCCCAATACAAAATTTCAATATGATATGGTTTCCGATAAACTGATGCCTGTGGTAGTTGAAAAAACCTTCCGGATTAAAAAATGAAAGAGCGGTGATTATGAAAATTTTTCTTTTAAAACGATGCAACGTTCCGGGAATGTTCCTGATGTTGTCATTCATTTCTACATTTCACGCATTTGGGCAGGAAGCGATTAAGACGAGCTGGACCGATACCTCCTATCCGGATTTTATCCGGAAAGTCACTGATTTTGGGGAACGGGCCGATTGGTCGCACGACGGTAATAAAATCCTTTTTATTGAAAAGTCATTTGGCGATGTGTATGAGTATAACCTTGAAACCGGGAAATACAAGCCACTGACCCACCATTATTATCACGGGGGATATACCCGCGCCCTGTACCTAAGCAACGGTGACATCCTCCTCTCCGGTCCGAAGGATTTTCCCGGGGACGACTGGGAGGAAGCCCGGTTTCGTTTGTGTGAATTGTGGGTGCTGGATGGAAAGCTGGATAAACCTCCGGTGAGGCTGGGAGAATATTGCTGGGAAGGCCCTGCCGTTTCGCGAACCCAACTACGGATTGCCTGGGCACAGCACCATGGCCTGTTCCCGAATAATATCCGGTATTATGAGATATGGGTGGGCGACCTGGATTACTCCGCGGGCAAGCCCGCGATCATCAATCAACGGGTTGTTCTGAACAACACGGAGGGGATTGTGAAAGACAAGGTGCTGGAACCCCAGAATTTCATACCGGGCAGGGAAGATGAGTTAACCGTTCAGGCCTGGTCCGATTGCGAGGTTCTGGGTCTGAACTATGTCACAGGAAAACTGATCAATTATTCAAACGCACCGATGTCGTATGATGAACCCGAAGGAATATTCCCTGATGGCAAGTACACCCTGGTGGAATGCAGCCGGCATAACAAGGGCAATTCCGGGGCAAACATAGACCTGTATAAAATGAAACTCGACCCGGACAACCCATCGTGGGAAAGACTTACCTTTTTTAATGAAACCGGTATTTTTAAGGCATCCAACCCGGTGGTCAGCGATGACGGCCGGTACATTGCCTTCCAGGTAGCACGGCCCGGTGAGGTTGCCGGGATCGGTCATGGTATTTATATTCTTGACCTGAAAAAAATGAAGACTATTCCTTAATAAATTTCCCTGTATACATATCCTTGCCACCAGGGATGCTCAGGATATATGCTCCCGGCTCAAATCCGGATAAATTGTTACTTTTATATTAAATACCAAGAAGTTTATGATGAATAAGAACTTCAGTCAATTCGAATATGCATGGAGCATATTTCTTATGCTGACATTTGCTACAATAAATGCAAATATTCATGCCCGGGAACAAGATAAACTTGATATTCCGGATTCACTGATTATGGAAGCTTATGAACATGCTGCAAATCAAAATGTTCTGGCAGCAGTCAATCCAAATATTTTTTTTGGATATTTTTCTGTGTGTGCAGATGGTAAAGGCTTTGGTTTTGGTAATAGCTATCCTTCGCTGGATGGTCATCAGATGTCAGATGCACTCCTGTGGCTGGGCCAGGTAGATGTTGTAAAAGCTAACTGGGATTATGTGAAGACATTTCAGAAGCAGAACGGACAGTTGCCGTTAGCGATCCTTCCGTCAGAGGCTGGCAAACAAATCGGCCCAATTGGTTTTCAGGCTCCTGTGGACCCGAATGGTGGCTTATATCGTCATTGGGTGCCGGGTGATCCGTTGCGGGCACTTGCTGGTCCAACTTATATTCAAAATGCAGATGTGATTTTCCGTTTTACTCAGGATCTTGAATGGCTATTGGAAGAACTGCCATCTATCAATCTGACTGCCGATTATCTTGCATCTCTGGTTACTAATGAAGGTGCTGTAAGGGGAGCTGGCTATTACATAGAACGGCCCACCCGGATTGAATATGACGGAGTGGCGCAATGTTATGTCGCGGATGCATTTCATCGGGTTGCGGCATTAAACACAATCGCAGGCAACAACACGGCTGCCAGCAAATATCAGGACCTCGCAAACCGAATAGAAAGCTTCTTTCGTACCCGTTTTTGGATGAATGATCACTTTGCTGAATATTTGCACCCTGAGCGGGGTTTTATTGCCAATCACGGCCTGACGGATGTGGACTGGAGTTCAATTGCCATGGGCATGGCCAATTCTGAACAGAAAACTATACTTTGGACAGTGTTGAAAAATGAGAAACGGTTTTATTACGGTGGAATGCCAACCGGTATTGCAACGTTGCCATTATCCTATGAGAAATGGGAATCAACTTACGATGATGTAATGGATCTGGCAGCCATGGGGCGTGTTTGGTACATAGAATCCTGGGCAAGAGCCAACATGCGGGATGCACAAGGACTAATTGAAACAATTCATCGTGTTTGTAAAGCAGGTCAGGAGCATGGATATTACTGGCGGGAACGCTACAATGAAAAAGGCGGTTATGGCGCAGAAAAGTATTGTGAATATCCGGCCAATCTGATACGGGTCATTCAGCGATTTCTGTTCGGGATAGAACATGGCCTCGACGGAACATTATATATAGGACCAACCGTGCCGGATGAATTCTGGAATGCCGGTTTTGGGCAGACACTGTTGTGGCAGGGACGCAGGATATCATACAAAATGAAGCTTAATAAGGTTAAAGGTGAATACTCCGGAGAAATTTCCCAACAATTATCAGTACGGCTGGCTAAGCCATTGAATGAGAAAATGATTCATGTTACTATGAATGACAATTCCGGAACATTCAATATTAAAGATGGTTGGATTAACATTGCTCTGCCACCGGCATCCGCCATAAAACCGTGCAGGTTTGAGATTGAAGTACTCAAGTATTGAATTCAACAAGCCTTAACCTGCAAATTTACCAAAAGGTAGCCTTTTCAGGCAGATCCAGTTAATTATTTTAAAGTATGAGCAGAATTCTTTCTATAATCTTGCTATTCTACAGCCTAAATTGCTATAATCAGGAAACTTATAAAACATATTATGGAGATTACATGTCGCCCACCGGAACCCTGCGTGCATTAAACATATTTATAAATATAATCTATGACCAAACGCCAAATGATGATCCTCTGGCCGGTACATTAACACCATTATGGATGCCGGGACAAATCAATTCAATAAACAATAATCCGCCAGCTTACCTGGAAGGATTCATGGATAATGAATCTATTCCGGATAACATTGGGGGTTCATTTACCAAAAGATATGCAGAGGCTTCGTTTAATCAGTTGATCGTCCTGGGTGATTTTACAGTGGTTAATATTCTGCAATCAAGGATTACACCAGGCAGTCCCGGCGGCCGTTTCGGATATGCTGAACTAATAAAAGAATCAATTAAACTTATCAATGAAAACGGAGGATTACAGGTTATTCATCATCACGATACTATCACAGATTATGATGGAATGCAAATTTCTTCTTCGGGCAGGTTTCTTTCTAAAGACCGGAACTATAATAATAAAATAGATTTGGTCCAGTTTTTTGTGAGGAATTGTACTAAAAAGCATGGTTCCCTTGACAACGGAGGCCATACGGGGTTTACTATTGGTGAGCCAATTCTTATCAATGGGACTCATTATTATTTTGACACGGGCACTTTTCAGGGAGCGGTTGGAAACAGAGATCTCGCACATCCTCCAAGCCAATCCTCTGAGATCCATGAATTAGCTCATAATATTTTAGGAATGAGCAATTCAGCACATATGGGGGGAGGTGGACCTGTTAATATTGGAGACCTGGTCACCCTGGAATTTAACAGCGGAGGCTATTCATTAATCGGTTCAGCGGGTTCAAGCCTGATCTCCTGCAATGGCTTTGAAAGATGGCGGCTGAATTACAGGGGTCCAGCAAACAGTAGTTTTCCCATAGCCACCAGCAATATTAATTCCGATCTCGTAAAATCAGACGGACCAAAGACCTTTTTCTTAAGGGACTTTATTACGTATGGTGATGCCATAAGAATTAAGCTTCCATACATTGATGATGGGGCTTTAAATCAATATATCTGGCTGGAAAATCATCTGATTCACCATAATGATAAGGAAGATTATGCAGCTTTTTGGAATGAAGGCTGCAAAGATGATGGGTTAGCAGGTATTTATGCCTATTTCCAGGTTGGAAAAGATGTTCTGGAAAGTAATTCCATTGCCGATTTAATGCCTTCATTGACGGATCATTTAATCCCAATTAGTGCTGAAGGTAATTGGGATATCAGGTTAGATTCAACAATTAATACTGCCTGCATTAGCGGAACTAATACTTATATTCAGGAGTATTTTCAACCGAATCCATTATCAGGTTATAACGATCTGAAAAATCACTATTTTAATTCGATAGCAGAAAATACAATCAATTGGAAAAAGCACCGGTTTGAGTTTATCATTAAGCTGCAAAATGGTTTAATAACCAACAAGCTAAGTAATATGGGAGACAACCAGGATGCCTTTACGAACCAGGGTATAATGAATATTTGTTCGAATCCTGCTCCTTTTAACGTTGTCACCTGGCATCATCGAAGAAGTGATGACGGTACAATAATCAAATCGTCAAGAGCAGATAACCGGAAAATACATATAAGCGGACTCAAAATAGCCATGCAGGACCAACAGGATGGTCGTTTTAAAGTAGACATTTCCTGGGATTCCTATGATGTTTCAAACTCGGTAAGATGGACAGGCGACATTGTTCTTCATGAAAGAGTTAATTTACTTACAAATGATACCATTTCCCTGGATCAGAATTATACACCCAATACTCACATAAGAAATACGGTTACCGGCGTCTTTTCCGGGCCATCCTTTTTCACATGTTTGAACAACTCATTTCTGGTTTTGCAGTCCAAGTCAAATTTTATATGTAATAACCTGAGTTCTCTTATTTTTGAATCCGGTAGTTATTTTGAAATTAATGATGGCGCAGCATTAACAATAAAATCTGGTTGCACTATTCTTGTCAAATCCGGTGCAAGTATGGTAGTTAAGGGCTCCGGAAGGATCATAATTGAATCCGGGGCTTATATAAGCATTGAGAATGGGGCAAATATTAATCTGGTCGATAATTCAAGTGGAATTAATCTCCATAAGGGTTATATTCCGGGAGTAAATCCGGATGTGGTTATCCAATCATCCTCTTACATAGCGAATATTCCGTCTTCATTAATTTTCGAAGGAAATGGATCCGTTAAACTGAAAAGACGGAGAAATTGACACCCTGATTGCAGAGTAACCAGGCATACGAAAAAGGTTAAAATAAAAATAATAACTTAACCTGCTTAATTATCCTATTATGAATCCAAATATAATCAGAGAATTTGCTGCTTCCTTTCAAAAAAGCAGGATATTGCTAACCGGTTTTGAACTTGATATATTTACCCATGTTGAAGAAAATGGTTCAACAAACAGTCAGATTGCGAAGAATTTACATTTGGATGAACATGCCTGCGAAAGACTTCTGAATGCTTTGGTCTCGCTGGGATTTCTTACAAAGCAAAACCATTTGTTCTTTAATACAGCAGAAAGTCTTGCTTTTCTGTCCAAAAAAAGTTCAGATTATCTTGGAGGCCTGATGCATACAAACCACCTCTGGAATACCTGGAGCAACCTTACTCAAGTTGTAAAAACCGGCAAGTCAGCTTATCCTAAAGAAATTAATGAAAGAGGAGAAGAATGGCTTATCCCTTTCATACATGCAATGCACGACAGAGCAAAAAAGCAGGCCCCACAGCAGTTGGCAAATTTTGATCTGTCTGAAATAAAATCTGTTTTAGATATTGGTGGTGGTTCTGGTGCATATTCTATGGAATTTGTTTCTAAAAAACCTGAAATTGTAGCAACTGTTTTTGATTTGCCTAATGTTGTACCCATAACAAAAAAATTTATAGAAAAAGAAGGGTTTTCAAATAAAATAAAAACACATACAGGCGATTACACGACAGAGGATTTACCAAAAGGATTCGATCTGGTATTTTTATCGGCAATTATTCACAGCAATGCGTTAGAAATAAATCAAAAGCTAATAATAAAGTGTTTTAACGCTTTAAATAAGAACGGTAAAATTGTAATTCAGGATTGGATCATGAACCATTCCAGAACCCAACCGCCATCCGGAGCTATATTTGCAATAAACATGCTCGTCGGAACTGAAGCCGGAGATTGTTTCACAGAGCAGGAAGTCACTGAAATGTTAAATACGGCAGGATTTAAGGATATTTCAAGAATTGAATATGAATCAGGTTTAAGTCAAATGATTGCTCAAAAGATTTAAAATTATCATAATCAACCTATCACAGAATATGGGATTCGGTCTTCAGGTTATTACACGTATAACCCATTGCAGGCATGGATAATAATAAAGCAGTTGTAGTCACCGGTATTGGTGTGTTTACATCCATTGGTTGTAATCGTGTGGATTTCTGGAATTCACTGATAACCGGCAAGTCGGGAATTAAAAAAATTCAAGCCTTTGATCCGCAGGCCCACAAATGCCAGATAGGTTCCGAAATACTATCCTATGACCCGGAGGAATATTTTGATCGCAAAGAATCTCGTAAAATGGCCAGGGTATCCCAGCTGGCTTCCAGTGCAGCGATTGAAGCAGTGAAGGATGCCCGTCTGGATCTTAATAATGAAGACAGGGCCAGGATAGGATGTGTCATTGGATCCGCCGCCGGAGATTATACACATCTAGAAGATCAACATATCCGTTTTCTTAAAAATGGGGCCGGGTTCTGTTAATCCCTTAACTGTTCCCAGGGTTATACCCAATATGGCGTCTTGCAATGCAGCCATGGTTCTGGGAATTCATGGACTAAACCTGGGAGTCTCTGCTGCATGTACCACCGGTACACATTCAATTGGAATTGCCCTTGGACTGCTCAGGGGAGGCCTGGCGGATGTGATCCTGGCGGGTGGAGCAGAATCCACCATGACCCCCTTTGTTCTGGATGCCTATGCGAGCATGGGGGTCCTGTCAACTTTCAATGAAAATCCTGAACTGGCCAGCCGCCCCTTCGATATGAACCGGGACGGATTTGTGATGGGTGAAGGTGCCAGTGTTCTGGTACTGGAAACCCTGGAACATGCTCAAAAGAGGGGTGCAAAACCGCTGGCTTTGTTAAGTGGATTCGGCATGACCTCAGATGCTTATGGCATAGCTGCTCCTGAACCAAATGGGTTATGGGCTGCCGCGGCCATGCAGCTTGCTGTTAAAGATGCAGGTCTTAATCCGGAAGATATAGGGTATATCAATGCTCATGGCACTTCAACCCGGGTGAATGATAAAACAGAAACCCTGGCGATTCAACAGGCTTTCAGAAATAGAAATATCCCTGTAAGTTCTAACAAATCAATGATCGGTCATACGCTTGGAGCAGCTGGCGCAATTGAAGCCGCGGCAACTGTGCTGGCGGTTCACCATGGGATTTTACCACCGACCATAAATTTTGAAACAAAAGATCCTGAATGTGATTTGGACGTAATACCCAATAAAGCCAGGGTTGTGAGTATTGAAGCTGCAATTTCAAACTCTTTCGGTTTTGGCGGGCAAAATGGGGTACTTGTCTTCTCAAAAGCCTGAAATATCATTTCATTATTTCAATTCATTCATTACATTGAGGCTTTTATAGCCGGTTATATTCCCGTAAAGAGTACCTAATCTTAAATCAATTGAAAACTTTACTGGTATATGTTTCTCGTTATCTGTAAACCAAATAGTCATGGCATCGGAAGTTCGAAAAAAATGTCCTATTATGGTAACTGGTTTTACTTTCAGACACTCTATATTCCCGTAATTTGTACTAATAGTTTCTCTTCCACAATATCTGATTGTTAAATCCCAAATTTTATCTATAAAAAATGTAGTGGTGCTAACTGTAAAGTTCAACGGTAAATTGTCTCCCAGATAATTGGCCCTGTAACGATAAAAACCGGATAGAAGATCATAAATGTTTTTTGGACCGACTATTGTATCTGTCTTTTTGCTGTAAATCAAAGAGGAATCCTTCCGGGACAAATGATCATAATAAACAGTGCTGATATCAACATAATCACCTTCAATAAGAATTCTGGAATCTGAAACAGGTAAACCAGTTGCTGTATCCATACAACATTCATATTTAAAGTGAATATCTTTTATGAGTTTCAACAGGCCACTGCTTTTAGCGTATGCCTGAATATTTGCACCAGAGCATTGTTGATCAAATCTAAATTCAAGATGAGCTTCGCCGACATTAAAAATACCATACTTCAACGAAAAGTCCACCGCTTCATTTGGATAATAAGGGATTTTTGTATGGGTTTTTTGAGAGAAAGAATACTGAAAGCAAATAAATGAAACTAACGCTACAAGAATCCTTCTCAATGGAAAACTATTTTAGATTGATTGGTAGCTAATATATTTTAAATTTATAAGAATAAATAAAGTAATACTTCAAATTTAATATGTTTTATCACTAGCGTTGCGTTTAGATTAGAATAATTTTAATTGATCATATTCTTGTTCTTTGACATTTTGATATTCTGTGTTTTCAAAGAGTTTTTTCATTGGAGTTCGGTCAAATGGCGCAAGACTGATCATTTGGAGGATTTCATAGAGAGAATATTTAAGATTCAGTTGCTTCTTTGCAATGATAACAATCAGATACGATGAAATTGCTATCCAGATCTGAGTTTTAACTGCATTCTCGCTTTGTCCCCAAAATGATTGAATCTTAAGGTGTTGTTTTATCCATTTGAAGAAAGTCTCAATGCCCCAACGCGACTTATATAATGCTGCAATGTTATTAGCTGTTAGTTTGAAGTTGTTGGTTAGAAATACAAAGGTTCTCTGTGTATCAACATCATAATATCGAACTCGCCTTAAACAATCTGGGTATCTTTGGTTGCTGTTTATACCAGTCAGTCGAATGCATTGATCGCTTAGGATACCGCTGTCTTTGTCTGGCTGCCCACTGTCAAGAACCCTGTATTTTAAATTGGTTTTTGCACGAATAACAAAGTTGATCCTATTTATTGCCAAATCCCTCATTCGCTCAAAGTCAACATAAGCGCGGTCCATGACCAAATAACTTACTTTTGGTAAATCAATATTATCCAATATGTTAACATCATGAACTGAGCCCTCTGTTATGAATATGTATTCAGGTATTGATGTTTTTAGATCAAGCAGGGTGTGGATTTTAATGGCAGACTTAGTCGTTCGAAAAGTCGCCCACCAGAAAACGGACAAACATAGATCGACGATGGTAGAATCCAATGCATATATGCCAGCTTTTAATTTAATATCCAATTGGTTAACATCTGTGTATAGGGTCTTTGCTTGTTCAATGAGTTTTAGCGCGAAATCCCTGAATATCCGCCAATCCCTTGTCTCATTGGCTCGTGAAACGGTTGATTTATGAAATGGATAACCGATT
Source organism: uncultured Bacteroidales bacterium (assembly GCA_963705125.1). GTDB lineage: Bacteria > Bacteroidota > Bacteroidia > Bacteroidales > UBA10428 > UBA5072. The sequence continues at coordinate 357,994 of CAVPIY010000005.1, forward strand.
CCAAGATGATAGAGTTTTTCTTTCTGTAATCGAAGACAAAGTGCTGTATCGCTAAGGCTCTCTCGATGGGTGAGTTGTCCAAAGGACATACAGAGAAACTGTCTCCAACAAGTGAAATCGCGTGCTTTGTAATCTCCATTATATCGTTTTACACAGTACTTGAAAACATGAAATGGTGCAAACTCCATAATTTGTGTAAAGACCATCTTGCCTTGGTTCATACATATTGATTTGTGCTAAGAAACACAAAACAGATTTCAAATCGTTGCTCGATTGAAAACTCAGCAAACCCAGATATATCAAAACTTTCAAAGAACTTATATTAATTTAAACGCAACGCTAGTGAAATAATAGATAAAAATAATAATTAACACTTGGTGTTAATTATAAAATAAGTATATTTGTTGTGAATATTACTTTCAGAAGTCATAAGACAGCAAAAATTGTAAATGATGACCGATTACTCAAAAGAGAATTCGGTGCTTTCCGTGTTGAAAAAATTAAGCAAAGGCTGACTCAGCTAAGATTCGCCACTACACTGGAAGATGTAAGGTATATGCCGGGTAATTATCATGAATTAAAAAATGAAAGAAAAGGGCAATGGGTATGTGACCTTGACCAACCCTATCGGTTAGTATTTATACCTCACGAGAATCCAATACCGGTCAATAATGATGGGCAATATATTTGGTCAAGTATTCTGGGAGTCGAAATAATCGAGATAATTAATTATCATAAAGAAAAATAGTAATGGATAAAAATAATCAATATTATCCGCAATCATTACCACATCCCGGATTAACATTGGAAGAGAAACTTAATGAAATTGGAATTGGTTCAAAAGAGTTTGCACTTCGAACTGGGAAGCCAGAAAAAACAATTTCAGCAGTACTCAAAGGTGATAGTTCAATTACACCTGATATGGCTGTCGCTTTTGAAAAAGTAACTAAGATACCAGCTCATTTCTGGTTGAATCATCAATTGGGATTTGATGAATATATGGCTCGTGAGAAACAAAAAAAGATTATTACTGAAGGTGCAACATGGGAAAGATTATTTCCGGTTAATGAAATGATTAAAAAAGGATGGTTGCCTCCAATTAGTACCATAGAAGAAAGAACAGAAATCTTACTCGCATTTTTCGGATTTTCAAATCATTACGCTTGGGAAGAATATTACATAAAACAGAAATTAAAAGTTGCTTTCCGGATTTCATTAGCAAATACCAAAGAACCTTATGCTATTTCAGCATGGTTACGGGAAGGTGAATTACAGGCTTCTGAATTAAAAACTGTAGAATACTCCGAAAAGAAATTTAAAACTGCACTTCCTGAAGTAAAGTCAATTATGGCAAAGCAACCGGATGATTTTTTTAATCAATTGCAGAGTATTTGTTTGGAAGCTGGCGTTAAGATTGTTCATACTCCTTGTTTACTAAAAGCACCTATTTGCGGAAGCACACGGTGGTTAAATGATACACCACTTATTCAGTTATCAGGAAGATATAAAAGAAATGATAGTTTTTGGTTCTCTTTTTTTCATGAAGCAGGTCATATTCTACTTCACGGGAAAAAAGATATATTCTTGGAAGAGGTAGAATATTCTGATAAAGATATTGAAAAGGAAAATCAAGCAGATGAATTTGCAATTAAATGGACATTTACGAAGGAAGAAGAAGCTAGGGATAGGGGTCGGACCAAAGTATATCCTTGATAAATAATTAATTGATATTAAAAATAAGCCATTTTCAGGGTTTAAACCATTGTTTTTGGTCAAAAATAACCCTTGTAAGGAATTTCAGGTTCGGAAAGCTCATACCCTTCTTGGTTCTTTTTAATTCTTCTCGATTTTGCTTTGATATCAAGTTGTTTCCGGATATTCTCAAGAAAAGCTTCATTCCCGACTGCAATCGCTTCTGTCCATTTGCCCTCCCTTTGTCTGTTGCTTTTTTCCAACGCATCTTTTATCCACGCTTGCTGAACATCTTGCAATCGGTCCATGGACTGAAGATTCAATATTTTCAATGTTGAAGCATAATCAATTATGGCATATCGTTTTTTTGGATGCTGGATTTCATAGTAACCGGATTCCTTCCATTTTTCAGGATGGTCAACTACGCCAGCTCTAACCATATTCATACTGATATATACCATACACTGATTGATATGTTCGTCCGACGAAATGGCTGTTGCATGATACCTGTCTTCCCAGAATGCACCTCTCCGGTTTGTCCTGTTATTATATTCCTGTGCGGTTCTGCCCTGGACGAGTTGCATGAACATTGGAATATTTCCTTCGGTGGTATCGTCTGATACTAAAAGATGAATATGGTTAGATGTCACGATATAATTCAGCACACTGACCCCAAAACGTTTCTTCGCTTCAAATAACCAATGCATCCAGCATATCCTGTCCCTTCTGAACTTTAAAAGGAAATCCCTCTTGTGACATCGATGGGTAATATGCCAGATATTTCCGGGAATAAAATACCTGTTCGCTCTTGGCATAACGACAATAATTTCATCCTAAAGATAACCTTTTACCACTAAATATGTGCCGCTAAGAACCAGAAAAGACTATAAAATCAGATTAAATACCTGATATATATTATTTTAGTTTGGTCCGACCCCGATTTGTTGTCCGACCCCGATTTGCGATTTGCGAAAAATTCCTATCTTCAAGTTTTTGTGATACCTCTTTACGAGATGCCCTTAATGAATTAATCAGGCTTAAACCGAATTAATATTATTTATAATGAAGGACTGGTTTATGTTGATTATTTGCTTTCTATTGGCTGTAAGCTGCCAACGCTCAAAGACTGTTGTATATAAAGCTCCGGAACAGGAAAAAAAATCCGAAGATTTTGAAATGTTTGTCAATAATAAGCCTGTATTTGTTTATCAGGCGAGGGTATCTAAATATCCGATCAATCAAATCTGGCCCGGATATCAAAGACCTTTGAACCAAACTGAAATCGCTTCGTTTGCCTATTTTGATTTCAAGGGAGAGGTAACAATAAAGATCAAGTCGAATAAAGCAATTAAGACACTCGATATCCGTCCCAAAGAATATGGAATCAAATCAGCAATAATGGGCAATACTATTGAATTGACATTATCGAAACCTTCACAATTTGTTGTTGAGGTCAACGGGTATCATAAAGCTTTGCACATTTTTGCAAATCCTCTTGACACTTATAAAATCGATAAAAAAGACCCGAAAGTTCATTATTTTGAACCCGGGATACATGAAGCAGGTGTAATTAATTTAAAAAGCAATGAAACGGTTTATATTGATGGCGGTGCAGTAGTATATGGTGTGATAAACAGTGAAAATACCAGAAATATTAGAATATTGGGAAGAGGCATTCTGGATGCCAGCAAAATAGAACGAGGGAAAGCCCCCGAAATGATTTGCTTAAAGCGTGTTGTTGGTGCATTTATAAATGGAATTATCCTGAGAGATCCACATTTGTATGCAGTTGTTCCCAACTGGTGTGACAGTATTACGATAAACAACATAAAATTAATAGGTTTATGGCGATATAATACGGATGGCATTCATCCCGAAAACAGTAAAAACATTACCATCAGAAACTCTTTTGTCCGGGCTTTTGATGATGCTATCGTTTTTAGCGGATCAAGAAGAGCCTATAATGAGCATTTCAGAAATATAGAGAATATTACAGTTGATAACTGTGTCATCTGGAATGATTGGGGCAGGGCTCTTGAGATTGGGGCGGGTACTGTTGCTGATACCATACAGAACATTTCATTTTCCAATTGTTATATTCCTCATTTTACGGCTGTTGCAATGGATATACAAAATTGTGACAGGGCGTATATTAAAGATATCCATTATAAGAATATATACATTGAGGACCCTATTTCTGACAGCTTAAGAGTAGGAACAACTCCGCTGGTTAAAAAAGCCTGGGGTAAAATAATCGTATTAGGCATTTACGGAGCATTTTATTCGGATGATACCCTAAGAGGTAATATAAATAACATTTACTTTGACAATATCAGGTACAACAGAACTTATCCTGAAAGTATTGATAATTACGGATATGACAGTGTACGGATTGAAAAAAACAGCAAATTTAAAAATTACGACCTTTTCATCAGGGACAATATGTATTTTGGCGATATCAGGTATAACTGCACTTATTCGAATAGTATCTATCTTTCAGGATATGACAGCAACCATATTATCAATAATATTTCAATTAAAGACTATTTCATTAATGGTAATAAGGAAACAGACCTGAACACCATCGGGAGAAATGAATTTGTGAAGAATATCATGCTGAAATAAATGATTTTTTTGTTTCCTGTATTGCTGCCTACAATATTAAAATCCCTCGGACAGCTTAAATCAAGGGGGTTACTGTTTTGAAAAGTGAGCCCGGATTCTGCCTGCAGGTCTCAAGCGTCGCGAGGTAGGTTAAACAGGTTGTAATTGAATAGTTTTTATTATTTTTCAGAATAATTCCGGCTCAAATAATCGACGAACAATTGTCCTGGCTACGGGTTTAAAACATTACCCAAGAAACAATTGAGATATTTGACAGGTTTTGTTTAATGTATTCAAAACTAACTTAAAATGAGATCCTCTGTTATTATTTTCAGTTTATTCCTACTTTTAGCCTGTTCGGGTTGTTCATCTCACAACGAGATTTCATTTACTGAAAAGTGGGATACCATTCGCGTTTTAACTAATCCACATAAAGGTTGGTACCATCATTTGCTGGATAATGGTATCAACAAATACACCATTGAGAATGATTCCGTGTTCTGTTCATTCCCGGGAATGGATCATCTTTACCTGCGCCTGGCATGGAGTTACCTCGAGCCTGAGGAAGGGAAATTCGACTGGCATTATATAGACGATGTGGTGAAAAAATATGTCCCTGAAGGATGTGGTATTTCTTTCAGGATCAGCAGCAGTGAAACCGGTACCTATCCAAATTCCGTAGGAGAGGAAAAAGGCGGGGTGCAGTATGCCACGCCTGGTTGGGTGAGAAAGGCCGGAGCAAAAGGGACCGTTGTCGAAACCAGGTCCGGGACCAGGACCTGGGTGCCTGGCTGGGATGATCCGGTATTCCTCGAAAAGCTGGACCATTTTCACAAAGCTTTTGCAGAACGGTATGATGGCAAGCCCTGGATCAGATATGTGGATATTGGGAGCATCGGAGACTGGGGTGAAGGACATACTTCTTTTACGACCCAGATCCCACCGACAGTGACGGAAATCAAAGCCAATATCGATATATTCCTTAAGAACTACAGGAAAAGTCAGTTGGTTTGCAACGACGATCTGATCGCCGAAAATAAAAGCGATGAAGAACTGAAGGAATTGTTTGATCTCATCATGGCCAGAGGCATTTCCCTGCGTGATGACAGTCCCCTGGTTGATTACTATGTTCAGAATTACCTGAGATCCTGGACGATCAGCCATCCCCTCCTGTATGATCCGTTATACCTGACACGGCCCGTTGTTTTCGAGCTGCAGCATTATGGCTCTGTGAAAAGGGATGGCAACTGGCTGGGTAAAAATGGGTCAGGAACGATTGAAAAATATGGTTATTCAGGAGCCGAAATTATGCGTAAAGCAATTGAAACCATGCATGCCACATACATCGGATACCATGGCTATGCCGAAGAATGGCTGGCGGATAATCCTGATCTTACAAAAGAGCTGGCCAATCTCTGCGGGTACTGGTATTTCCCGGTTAGCGCCTCTTTCCCTTCAGTTCTTAGCCGGGGTGAAAGCATTTTTTCCTTCGTATGGCTTAATAAAGGAGTAGCGCCGGCTTACTATACATTTGATTTGATACTGAGGTTTGAATCAGAAAATCTGATGAATTCATTCGATATACTTCCGGTCAATTCTGGAAATAAGAACTGGTTGCCTGGGATCAGTAAAACGGAAAAATACAAAATAGAGATTCCGGCGAAGGCAATAAAAGGAAGCTATATCATGAAATTCAGGTTAGAAGAACGAGCAGGAGACAAAAGTCAACCAATACAGATAGGTATTAAGGAATCTGCCATTGATCCGAAGGGCTTTGTTGAAATGGGATTAGTCACCATAAGATAGAATCAACAATCGTTAAAATCCAGAAGATCTTTTAGTATCTTCATTGTCAGCCTGCCATATGCTTTGGTATTTGCATTAATGTATATGTTGCTCATGTTGGTTCTTTTTGGTACCTTTCGGTTAATACGACAGGTAATCGCACAGAAACGGCAACTACATATACCGGCGGGGGTTGGGCATTGTAGAGTAACCGACAGCAAGGTGATTTACATATAGAGATAAAAATGGTATGAATAAGAAACAGTGGTACGAATCGCTATTTGAGAATTACGGTCAGAAATACGATAATGAGAGCTTTACACAGGGAACTTTTGGTGAATGTGATTTTATTGAAAATGAGCTCAAATTTGATAAATCATTGAAAATTTTGGATGTCGGTTGTGGAACTGGAAGACATTCCATTGAATTATCAAAAAGAGGATATACTGTTACTGGAATTGATTTATCAGATACTCAACTAGCAAGAGCAAGAGAAAAGGCGGAAAAGAATAATCTCAAGATAAATTTTGTAAAGCAAGATGCAAGGAATTTACCATATCAAAAAGAATTTGATATTGCAATAATGCTTTGTGAGGGAGGATTTCCATTGATGGAGACTGATGAAATGAATTTTGAGATTCTGAATTGTGTTTCAAAATCACTTAATGAGAAAGGAAAATTCATATTCACAACACTAAATGGACTTTTTCCTTTATATCACTCTGTTGAAGAATTTTTTGCATCAACATCAGAAGAAGGAAATGCGACATATCAAAGTAATACTTTTAATTTGATGACATTTCGAGACCATAATATAACTGTATTTGAAGACGATTTTGGAAATAAAAAGACACTTGAATGCAACGAAAGATATTACGTGCCTAGTGAAATTACTTGGTTATTAAAATCTCTTGGATTTAATATGATTAATATATCTGGAGCTAAACTTGGAAAATTTTCGAGAAATGATAAATTGACAACAGAAGATTTTGAAATGTTAGTTATTGCAGAAAAATGATAAACACAGTCGATATTCAAAGCTAGCCATGCGCGGAGGTTTTCTCCCGCTGTGGGCGGGATGGAAAATCGTGGCGCACGGCACGGATTGCGATGGCTTATCTATATGTTAAGACTTTATGTCATTATAGTATTCCATAAAAAAACTGAAAGGTGCTATGTAGAGAACACCTCCAATTTCTCCTCTACAATACATTCCAATTAATGAAATAAGAGAAATCCTTTATGGTACTTTAATATGCTGAATTTGTCATGGAAACTTTAGGAAAAATAGAAAAGCCAAATTCACCACATTTTAACTTTTAGCAACATCTGAAGAAATTTGATGCGGCTAAAATACATTTAATTTCCTGTTTATTAATACTATATAAAATCTGTTTTTACAAATATTTCAAATCATTATTTTACCCGTGTCCAAGTGTCAGTTTTAACAGGTTTGTTGTTTACATAATAAATGATTTCCAACAAATCAGGTGATTTTAATATTCCTTCTGTTTTCGTGGATGCCTCTTCAGGATTGGAAATATCCTTATAGTCGACTAAAACATATTTATTCCTTGAAATCCACTGCGCCACTGCTAATTTAACGACATCCTCTCCTTTTCACTGGCAAAGACCTGTCATTTTATCAAGTGTTTTGTCATACGCCCAATTAATTCTTAACAACCTAATTGTCTTCCCTTTTGAGACTAACTTATCAAGAGCATCAATGCCTGTTCCATAAATGGTATAATCAGCATAGCCAGTTGTGTCTTTACCATTTTCATATTTCCATGAGCCTGCAAGTTGATTATTTAACTCAACATAATTAAGTTTTGTCTGTTCGGTTTGTGCCTGTAACCCGTTTGAATAAAGTAACAGGAACGCAACAATCAGGGTGGTCAAACAAAATGTTTTCATTTGATTGGGTATTGGTTAAAAATTAGGAATTAAATAACAGATGTTCTTTATATGATGAAAGTTACGATAATTGGAAGGCAAAAGTAAATTTTTTTTTGATAAATTGGAGTGAATAGCATTGAAAAAGGTGTCTAATTAGGGTGTCTAAAAAAATAAAACCGCTTGATTTACAAGCGGTTCATATATCATTTTCGCAGTCATTGGGAGGACCGAGCGTTAAGAAAAGCTCCACAGGAGCTTTTTAGCGAAGGCGCCAGGTTGCTGGTAAGCGGCGTGAAGGCCGGTTCGATTTAACGGTTTTCGAAAACAAATTCCTTCAGAGAAACAAAGCCCGCCGTTGCAGAAGCTATGGCGGGCGAAGCAGTCCGTGGGGGAATCGAACCCCATTTACTATCGCCTTATTATCAATGCTTTACGAAAAAACCTGATCAAGTGGTCTCGAATTTTACCCCTTTTCAGGATATTTGAAAGAACTTATTGTCACAAAGTTAAGGAAATTTTTTCTCATCATTGAATATCCAGATTATTATTATCAGTCTGACTATGTAATCCAGGTACTTTGTTATCGAATTACCACAAGGTAATCAAGAGTGGTGACCATCGCAAACCAGCTGCCAGCAATGGGTTATACACGATGTTATTAGCGGTAGTTATATAAGCTTATTTGCATCCACTGGATATCCTACTTGTTTTAATTCTTTGACGATAGAGAATTTCCAATTCTCAGCTTTATCCAAGGGGACATATAATAGTCCGTAAATATCGCTTGGTAATTCTACACCTTCGCTATAAAGGGGCAAAACTTTTGATCGACCCAGTTTGCCAATAAAATATCCTAATTCTAAAACGACATTTTGCCTAGCTCTTTTGTTTAAATCTATTTTTGTTCGTGATTTACCTTCATCATCATCAGTAAGTAAGATAATGGCAAAACCAACATTTGAGTTAGTTTCAAATTTTTCAATTATGGTCTTTCCTGCGTTTGGTTGTTCATGTAAAATGATTGGATTTAAACCTAATTTCTCTATTGTTCGAGCAACTGCTTGCAGTATTGAATGATTATGTCCATGAACGATAAAAATATTAGTCAAATCAGAGTCATTCGTATTTGTGATAATATTTTTCACCGGTTGTATTTCAACATTTGACTTAATTAACTCAACCCTATCAACCAGGCTATCCAGATTATCGATTTTATTTTGTATATCCTCCTTTAATTCCTTAAGTCTCTCTGAGGGATTATCACTCCAACTAGTTATTATAAGGGAAACATTCACTCTATTATAACTAATTTTGTAATCATTATCTTCATTATTGAATGAAGTTTTTAAAAACTCGGAATTATAATTATTCCATTTCTCATAATCTTTCTCATTTTTTTCCAATTCGCCAATATTGGTAATCGGTCTATTAACAAGTTCTTTCCCAATATCTATCCGTTCAAGTAATTTGCCTGTGAATGATGCTTTATCGATAATTAAAGCATCTACAGGTTTATTTGTAGTTGTCGATATTAATTTCTTGGTTGCCATATAGGTTGATTTGTTGGTATTTCATCTAATAATTATCGTTAACGTTTGGCGATATTGCCAGTAAGGGATTGCGGGCGGTTACCTGTCAAGGTACAAAAGGAGTTGAGGCGGGTTACAACCACTCGTATATCACAGAAACCCTTATTTGCTTTACCGCATGCTATGTGGCGTGCTATCATTTATAATATCAATTTGACTAAATAATATATCACCAAATTCATCAACAGTATATCCTGATGAATTGAATCTACCGGGGGGACAATAAACTATGCTCGCATTTATTTCGGTACCCAAATCCTTAAAGAATTTCCAGATTGCATATGCTTCCCATTTAGTAGTTAATGGTGCAATAAATAAATGATCCTTATTTTGTTTACATTCATTATATATTGATAAGATTTTTGAATATACTTTCTCAGGTTGAAATGCAGATATTATTATAGGACGTTCTCTTTCATCAAAATTATTATATCGAATTGCTCTCAATGTTGGTCTATCAAAATCATCTTCACCAGAATCTATGAAGCACATAATACATCTATCTTGCCCAAATCGGCGCCATATACTATATGATCTTTCAGGTTCAAGTCCACAAAATAATAATAAACAACTTTTTCCGGGTTCTGAAAAGTTTGGATTACCAAACTTGGGCAATATTAGTGGGTCCTCAGCACCCCAGGATAGTGCATCATATTTACCATAACGAGCACGCGTATAAACTAATCTAAGTGTTGTAACTCTATTGGAATTATATGCTTCATCAATGAAATAGATGAGATGCATTTTTGGCATTGTTGATATATCTACTACAACTGATGAATCTTTTGGAATAGAGGAAAAAAGATCTCGAAAAACCCTAATTGTTGAAAATATTTCATATGGCTCTAAGTATATAGAATAAATATTTCCATTAATAGAAATATTTTTAGCACAATGCTCTAATACTTTTTGATTTACATTACATTTTTGTTTCACTAATCTATCGCCTCTATCTGAATACATTATGATGGCAACAGAAATTGCTTTGTATTTCTGAGTTTGCTGAACCAATCTATTTGCAAATGCGTAACATCGTTTTTCAAAGCTATTAACCAATATTAGAAGGTCGTCATTTTTTTCTTCATATGACGATAAAAATATATCAATAGGTAGAACTTTCATATTCTTTGAGTGCCTAATATTGTTGTTCTAGCAAGATGTTTAATAAGTTCAATTAGTTGTCTTGAATCATTGTTTAACATATCTGTCCAAGCAAACCTTTTGCCAGGGTACATACTAATGGGATTAGGTCTCTTTTCAATATTTGAATCCCATACTTCTAATACCTTCTGTAAATTTAAAGCTGAACAGATACCTAATTCTATTGAATAGTTATTAATTCCTTCTGTACAGTCAATGATACAAAAAGATGAGTTCTTTATTGTACTATATAAAGAAGGACCTTCATCTGCTTCCCATTGCGGTGCTTTTAAAATTGTCAATTCTGGAAAGATATTTTTAAATGTATCTTTAAACCATTCATATGCCAGATTGTTTCTAGGCTGGAAACTTAAATATGCATATGGGTGCTGGTAATCAATCGACGAATGGCTAGATATTCCGAAAGGATTTTCAAGAAACCCATTATAAGCAATCAATTTTTCATGTATAGGTTTAAATATATTTAAAAAGTTTTGTGTCTTGCTATCAACAATAATTACCGTCTGCCCTGTAAGTAATTTAGGAAGAAAATTTGAATTAAAAGAAGGTATTCCAAAATTTAAGTCTTTGGAATTGTAAAATAAAGCTAAGGGTTTCTTTTTGCCTATTGATAAACCAATTTCATAAAAGATGCCACTAGTAGATGATGGATGAACTCCAATTTCAGAAATATCTGCAACGAAATATGTTGACTCATTTATATAATTTGGAATCTCGAACCTAAAAGATCCGACATGTGGAATATAATGAATATCTATATAGGACATTCCCGCTTTACCGTCCTTCCCAGTAGTATCCTTGTAAATAGCATTAATCGATTTTCTTAAAATTGTTGTTCTCGATTTCTTTTGTTGATCAAAAGGAAGTGAGATAAAAACAAGAAAATCTGGATTAAATAGTTCACCCTTACTAATAGTAGCTTTAGGACTTAAATATGGCTTTGTCTCTTGTAAGTTTTTAATGAAGTTCTTATGAAATTTTTTTGTATCTATCTCAATAACTGCCCCTCTCATAGGACGTAATCCTATTTTATTTAACATAAGTCTATTTAGCTCAAGAGTAATTTCACCACTATATGGGAAGCCTGCTTGTAAGGTTTTATGAACAATTGAATCATTTGCGATTAAGACTCTCGTACTAAGCAAAGAAGATAATAAATTCTGACAATCAGTAGGAATATACTCAAACTTAAATTGAGGAGCTAGTAAAGTCTCAACCTTGCTAGTGTTTTTTGCAGTTTCCACTAATAATTCACAATATACTTTAGCTTCCAATTTTTTAGAAGATAATCGAACTCCTATTTCTAAGTCCCAAAATTTCCTTGATTCTTGTTCTATAGCTTTAAGCCTAGAATTACGTGATATTGGTTCAATTACACCTATGGGAATAGTTTTGGAAGATTTATATATAGTTGAAGATTCATCAATAAGTAAAATCAATTGTAAAACATTACCACTTGACAATCTAGAAAATGAGCTAAATGATGCTTCATCCTCAGAATCATCAGTTGATCCATCAAATAATATAGATAATATTTGATCATTTGTAAGGTTTGTTATTTCTGAAGGGGCATTGTAACGAGCTCTTTTGCATATTGCTTCTTTCAACAGTTTTAGATGTTCTAAGTCATCTGGTTCTCTATCAAGTGTGACAATTTCAAAATCTCTTTGAGGTTCCAATTGTCGTGATCGACTTCTTTCTGCAAATTGAGAAACATCAATTGATCTTGCAGCTGCTTTAATTACAATTGGATTTGATGAATCACTTTCAAATAAAGGAGCGATTATTGTTGATAAGGAACCATAATAATCTAAAGAATCAATTAGGATGCCAAATCTTTTGATATTATAGCCATCACTTTGGCCAATTGAAGTAATAACTTGCTCAGCTAAGTATTGTATTTTAGAAATATTAAATGGTTCACCTGAGATAAAATCGATACCTTTATAGTCAATATTAGGTTTATTCTTTGCTAATGAAATACAGAAATCTTTCTCTTTAATTAATCTAAGTGTCAAATCCAATAGGTTCTTGAAAGTGTTTCTTTTAGAGCTTGATATATGTTCTATAATAATATTAAAAATTGAATCTTCTGAAAATTTAGCTTCTTTAAGTTGTATTGCGACCTGACTGAGAAGTAAAACAACAAAGAAGTGCTCAAAAAGTACTGTGCTTTGTAATTCATCATAAGCTGTACGAAAATATGTAGCATCCTCATAGCGTATTGGTAAGTAAATGCCAATAAATTGAGGTGGATATGTACTTTGTCTTATTTTCCAAACAGGCAAAGTTAGAGCCCGTAAAAGTGTCGATTTACCACTACCTTTTGCCCCTAGTATCAAATGATTAGTTGGCCGTTCAAGAATTGTTGTTTCAGGTGTAGGACTAAAGATATTTGCTATATCAATTAATCCGAGTTGTTCTGCCTTATTTTTTGCAAATTGATCACCTATCCACATTTTAAGTTTAATTTAATGTTTATTAATATATTTAGCATGCCACATATCTATTTACATGTGTAACATTTATCAAATACAACGAATTCTGCATATTATTATGTATGTTTTTGATCACTATTCGCATAGGCAATATCTTGAATTTGTCCTACAAGATTAAGCTCAGCATAAATTTAGAAAAGATTTTAAATGAAAAAAGGCGTATTTACTGGGAGAAGATAGCCAATCACCTATCCTATTTCTTAACCGATCATCTTATTAAAACAAACTCGCAAAATTATTATCTAAATATCAATACATTATGAAGCCATACTAATAATAGATCTCGAATTTTACTCCATTTCTAATCTATCTAAGCAACTTATTGATATGAATCTACAACATTTTCTATAAAAGAATTACAGACATAAGATTTTAACTCAGTTTTAAGATTTACTCGTCACTAATTCGTAATGTGGATTATGGATAGTATAGAACATCAGTATGAAAATTATTCTGATTTTCAGGATTGTCGGATCCCATTTCAAAAGGATTTGTAGGATAACCACAAACAGGTTCATCAATCCAGTCTTGGTGATAATAAAATTTTTTTACACTTTGTATTGTACTAATTGGTTTCAATACTATTTGATTTTTTGTGGGAAGAAATATGAGTTCTCTCATCGATCCATTCCCACCTAAAGGTTCCTTTTGATAATCTGTTAGAACTTCATAAACTGTATTGTATACTGTATCTTTATTATTTAAAATTATTTTTGCGATTTTTTTCCTTTGATATGCGTCGAATGCATGGCCACAAAGGATTAGAATTATGTTAGTATGTTTACTAAAGCAGTAATCCCACATTTCCTGTCCATTAGTAAATTGGTTTGCATTTTCTATATTATAACTACTCCGATTATCTTCATATCCAGAACCCTCATTTAAATATGCATGCGTAATTATGATGGCTTTTCTGTCGGAGTATTTATTGAGAAGGGAATTTACCCAATCTAACGTTTCATAACTTGGTGCAAATTCTAAATTTATAATTATGTATTTGTAAAACAAAGGTTCCTTAATTATTCTTGTGATCTTACCATGGTTTATATTATAATTGAGCGGCAAGGATATTCCAACTTTATGTCTCCATTCAAAAAGACAAAAGTAATTATCAATTCTGTCATCAAACCTAAATCCACCCTCCCACCATAGTGCATCCTTAAATCGTTGAACTTTAAAATATTGGTTTAATTTTAGGCTATTTCGCTCCTCATGAGGATCATCATCTGTAATATTCACATCATGGTTGCCTTGGACAAGTGAATATGGAATATTGGCTGATTCTAATATTTCAAACCCCTTACTAACAATATTCCATTCATAATCTTCATTTTTATCCGTTAGGTCCCCCATATGAACGATATACTTAATATCTTTATTTAATTCATTCTTCATTTTCACAATGTAGCTCATCTGATTAAAAAACACCCAAGCATTAATAGTATTACAATAGTTTTGCGTATCTGGCAAAATAATTATTGAGAACTTATCTTTTCTGCATGAAATTGTGGAAATCAATAATGTTAAGAAAAATATTAATCTTATAAAAGTTTTGTGGGAATCATTTAAAGACATATTCTTATGATATTGTGACATAACGATATGTAATCAAAAACATAAATAATTTGTAATATTCTTACATATTTTTACACAATCAGCCATATATATTACATCTTAGTTGGATTGTTTTATAAAATTTGTTAAAGAAATATACGAAAAAAATATTAAAAGTTAATAGCCTAAAATTTTGCACATTTAAGGAGTTTTATGTTAACTTTTATAATTCTTTCTATATTTAATGGGTAATTCTATCGCCTTCAATACCTGTCCTTTTTTATACAATACCCTGCCCCCAATTCTATAAAAAGGAATTCTTCCATTCTTCTGGAATTGATGTAATGTTGGCAAAGAAATGTGAAGCATTTGAGAAACCTCTTTACGAGTCAATAGAGTATCGTCATCCGAATGACAATTGATTTCAACTAAAACGGATTTGATTTCTTCACGAATTACCTGACGGAGGATATTTGTCAAATCGACTTCATCCAACTTCAATACAGTCATTTTTTCCATCTCTCTAAATATTAAATGATTAATTATTGCTCAAGGTAAAAGTTGCTTTTGGCTATAAGGAAATAATTCCCTACATTTAAGGTAAGGTTGATTACCAATAAATTTAGATTGGTTTACAACCAGTTCAGCAATATCCACAACCAAACTCTAATTCCCAATTAAATGGTTAAACTAATAAAGGGCTTTATTTTAAACATGGTTATCATGTTTTTTGGAATGGGCGTTGGCACCATTCAGGCCCAAGAAGATGTGACAACTACAGGTGGTAACGCAAAAGGTACTGGTGGTACGGTAAGCTATACGGTGGGGCAGGTTGCTTATACCACAAACACAAGTACCACAGGAACGGTAACACAAGGGGTGCAGCAACCTTATGAAATTCTTGTATTAACGGGAACAGTAGAAGCTAAAGGGATAAGTCTTGAATTTTCGGTTTATCCAAATCCAACTTCTGATTATCTAAAGCTGAAGGTAGAGAACTATAACCTTGAAAACCTGACCTACCAGCTTTATGATGTCAGCGGTAGTCTAATCCAGAACGGTGAAATTGTGAACCAGGAGACAATCTTAGAGACAGGAGGTCTTGCGCCTGCAGCTTACTATCTGCGAATAATTGACAATAATAAGGAGATTAAGACATTCAAAATCATTAAAAACTAAGCCCTATGAAACGCTTTTTTACAATATTGGCCATCGCATTATTGACTACATGGATATTCTGTCAAGCACCTGAAAAAATGAGCTATCAAGCTGTAATACGCAATAGTAATGACCAATTGGTGAAAAACACCTCTATTGGAATACAAATAAGCATTTTACAAGGTTCAGCGTCCGGAACAGCGATATATGTTGAACGCCATTTTCCAACTACGAATGCCAATGGTCTGGCGACTGTTGAAATAGGTGATGGTACGATTGTATCGGGTACTTTTAGCAATATTGACTGGGCAAATGGGCCCTATTTCCTTAAGAACGAAATTGACATTAATGGAGGTGCCAATTACACTATTTCAGGTACAAGTCAATTGATAAGTGTTCCATATGCTTTACACGCTAGAACGGTAGATGAAACTCAGAATCTATTAAGCGTTCTTACTCAAGGCTCAGATGCTGGTAATAAAACCATTGTCAATATTTCACAACAGGGTATAGGAACTTCAACTCCAGACTCAAGCGCAGCTCTTGATATAGCAAGCACGACGAAAGGCTTTTTACCGCCACGTATGACTGAAACGGAAATGGTGGCACTAAGACCAGTAGAAGGTTTGCAGGTCTATAACACAACTCAAAAACTACCTATGTATTATGATGGTAGCAATTGGCGAAAAATGGGCGGGAGTTTAAATTGGATTGGAAAGAATTATGCCGGTGGAATAATATTTTATATTGATAGTTTGGGAGAACATGGATTAGTTTGTGCACCAACCGACCAAAGTACATATGCAATGTGGGGTTGTTATGGAATAGCTATACCCGGTGCGGAGGGCACTGCTATTGGTACAGGTAATCAAAATACAATAGATATTATAAATGGTTGCTCTACTGAGGAAATCGCAGCCAAAATTTGCTACGATTTAGATTTAAACAGTTATACCGATTGGTATCTGCCAACATTAAATGAATTGGGTTTGATGTACTTCAATTTAAAACTTCAAGGCTTAGGTGATTTTGCAGATGAAAACTATTGGAGTTCCTTGGAGTTTGATAATAACCATGCTTGGAATTTTGCCTTCGGTGGAGGTTTCCAATATAGTGGGCATCGTAAGGACACTTCAGTTCGTGTTCGTGCAGTTCGGGCTTTTTAATAATTTATCATAAAAATTGAAATACTATGAACCGATTATTTATAATTTTTGTCTTCATTGCAATAACAAGCGGTTTATTTGCTCAATCTCCCGACAAAATGAGTTATCAGGCAGTTGTTCGTAATAGCAGCAACCAATTGGTAACAAACCAGCCAGTAGGAATGAGAATAAGTATTTTGCAAGGAACCTCTACTGGAACAATAGTCTATCAAGAGACCTACAATCCTAATCCTCAGACTAACGCTAATGGTCTTGTAAGTATTGAAATTGGAGGGGGATTACCTATAACAGGAACATTCTCAGAAATTAATTGGGCATCAGGACCATATTTTCTTAAAACCGAGACAGATCCTACTGGTGGTACAAATTACACCATTTCTGGGACAACTCAGTTACTAAGTGTTCCATATGCTCTACATGCTAAAACAGCTGATAATCAGTTTGGCGGAGATTATAATGATCTTGATAATACCCCAGATTTTACGGGTTGGGATGATAATGTATCTGATGATGTTAATTTAACTGGGAATCAAACCATCAGTGGAAATAAGGCATTTAGTAATATGATTGTGGCCAGTAATGGAATTAGTTCCAATAATAAGAACATAATAAATGTTGCTGATCCGATCAATGACAATGACGCTGCAAACAAGGCTTATGTGGACCTATTATTGGCGCGAATTGAAGCCTTGGAGGCTCAAAATTGTTACAATGTCTTTCTTGACACACGTGATAATCATTACTATAAAGAGGTTTTAATAGGTAATCAAATATGGATGGCAGAAAATCTTGCTTATTTACCATCGGTCAATTCTAAGTCTTCGCAGTCTTACACTATCCCGTACTATTATGTATATGGATATGATGGCACAGATGTTAATGAGGCCAAGGCTACAGGCAATTACCAGAATTATGGTGTGCTTTATAATTGGCCTGCAGCAATGAATGGTGCAGCCAGTAGTGATAATAATCCCAGTGGTGTTCAAGGTGCTTGTCCAAGTGGATGGCATGTGCCAAGTAACGCAGAATGGAAACAATTAGAAATGTTTCTGGGTATGAGCCAAAGTGAAGTGGATGAAGCGTTTTGGCGTGGAAGTGATGAAGGGGGTAAGTTAAAAGAAGTTGGATTTAATCATTGGTCAAGCCCAAATACAGGGGCAACCAATAGCACAGGATTCAAAGCGCTTCCTAGTGGAACTTTGGGCAGTGATGGCGAATTTTGGGATATTGGAGAATGGGCACATATCTGGACTTCATATCAAGACCTTCACACTACAACTAATAGTATTGCCCGACATCTTTCTTATAACGAACAGAGAATTTATTATAATGGACATTGGAAAAGTTTGGGTATGAGTGTCCGTTGTGTGAAGGATTAAAGCAGTTCCCGTCACATGAAAACCAATTCCCAACATATCAAATAGGACGGCATTCAACCTTTTTATACTGGAGAATACTAAAAAATTCAAAAACGCTCAGATTTAATGGCCGGAATAGTTTTTTTTAATTTATAGGGAATATTTTGTTGTCTTCAATAAATTTTCTTACCATGAACTTACTTGAACTAAAGAGTTTTACAAACAGAAAGCTGAGAGTAGAATTTTATTATGATTTTACTAGAGATTTTGAGCCGGGTATATTCTGTAAAATAGATAAGAAATATGACATCAAAGATTTTTTGAAATATTTGGATGAATTGAAAATTAGACTATTTGAGGATATATTGAATTTAGAGTCGGTCCAGATCACAAAGCGCACTTTATTGGAATACGAAATGTTGTCTGAAGAATTTAATTTATATACTCTTAACGGTCATGAATTCCTAATATTTAAGAATTTCCAGATTTTTGTCGATGAAAAATATCTGAAATATGATGTCGATTATAATGCACCTTTAAATGAAAGAACCTGGACAACTGAACCAACTTTTGAAATAATTACTGATTACGAAGACAAAATACACAATGATTTTATTGAAATTCATGAAATCACGAAAGTTAAAATAGCAAGGGATGTTGATAGATTATCTCGGCAAATCTTCGAGACTGTTGAAAAGATAATTGGCTTTATTAATCTTCATTTTAATGCAGAATTCGCTTCCGGCGAGGTTAAAAAAACGGATGCTGATCGTTTAAGTGTCAAACAACAAGTACTTATTCTCCATTATCTTTTCAACTTCTTTCATAACTCAAAAACTGAAATTCCGAATAATAAGCTATCCCAGTTACTGGGTAAGGTACTTGGAAGAAACAGTGAAACTGTGCGGGGTCTTCTTACCCTAATGTCAAGAGTAGAGGATAATGAATCAGATGATAAGATTGCAAAGACTCCGAAAAACCTTAATGCTGTATATGATTTATTCAATGCACTAAAACTGCAGCCGTTGCAACAATTAGTAGAAAGAGATATTGAAAAGACAAAGAAGAAAGAATAACTCTATACAACTCTTTCTCCTTCCTATGGGGTAAATCTTCTGCCCCTAAAATCATTTAGAAATACCTCCTTATTTTGAAGCCATTACATTTTTGTGGTGACCCCAAAACACACCTCAACTCGTTGATTTCCTTTGTTTTAGCCTAATCGCATAGTAATTTTGATCCATAATTTAAAACCAAAAATTATGGAAACAAATTACAAAACAGACAACAGAGCCAAATGGCTCAGGTCAAAAGATGTGAGAGCCATGCTGGGCATCTCTGATTCTACATTACAAACGCTGCGCATTAACGGGACCATCCCTACCTACAGGCTGGGATCATCCTGGTACTACAAAGAAGAGGAAATCATTCGGGTTCTTGAAGCCAATAAATTAAGGAGGAGCAGCGATGAATAACTACGATTTATTAGTCCAGTTGCAGAGCCTTGAAAAAACTCAGGCTTTGCTGATAAGCAAGCTGGAGCAGCTGCTTGCAGAAAAGAACTCTGAAAAAGACTTGCTGGATAACTTCGATATGATGAGGAAATTCAACATGTCAGAAAGAACACTGGCCTACATGAGAAGCAGGCATGAGATTGACTACATCAAGATCAATGGCAAGATCTACTACACAAAAGAGACCATTGACAGGATGATAAAGTCAAAATATGTTTCCAAAACCCCGGCAATCGAGCATTCAGTTTTAACTTTTTAAAATCTAAGACAATGAAAACATTTAAAATACCTCAGGAAATCCGTGAAAGCACAGAGGCTAATATTTCTATTCAAAAGGAAAATACGGCTTCATCGGATTCGAAAGATGAAAGGGAAACTTCAAATCCTACAAATCCTACAAATCCTATGGATACTTTTTGCAGCGAATTTTCAGCATCTCCTCTATATCATGAAAAAATGTATAGAGATCTGCCGGAGCTACTTCAAAAAGTATGTGAACCATTCAAAGGACGAGATCGTGATTTAAGCCTTATTGGGTCTATGACAGTGTTAAGCGCTTGTATGCCGAATATTTATGGCTACTATGATAACTCTCTTGTGTATCCAAATTTATATTTGTTTGTTTCTGCACCAGCTTCTGCTGGTAAAGGCATATTAAATCATTGTGGAAATCTTGCTATGCCAATTCATGATCGGATCTTCAGTGAGAATAAAGCGCTTGAGGAGGAATACAATAAAAAGATTCTACAGTATAGAACTGATTCCAGAAAGAATCCACTTATTCCTGTACCTCAGAAGCCCGGTAAAAGAATGTTATTTATTCCTGCTAATAACAGCGCTTCAGGAGTATTTCAGTTATTAAATGCAAATGAAGGTAAAGGATTGATTTTTGAAACAGAAGGTGATACATTATCCAATACTTTTAAGAAAGACTATGGTAATTTCAGTGATAATTTCAGAAAAGCTTTTCAACATGAAACACTTAGATATTATAGAAAAACCGATTCTGAATATGCTGAAATAAAAAAGCCTCGTTTATCCACCGTTTTATCAGGAACACCGCATCAAATTTTAAGTTTAATACCCAACTCAGAAGATGGATTACTGAGCAGGTTTATATTCTATGTCTTTGATTTGGTTCCTGTATGGAAAAACGTATTCAACAAAGACTTACCAAAAAGTCTAAGTGATTATTTTCTGGAAATCGGTAATGAATATTTCAAGCTTTATGAGACATTATCAAGCACTAAAAATACAGAGTTTGAAATTACCGATGAACAAATCAAGATTCATGAAGAGTTCTTTTCTAAAAATCAAAAAAGAATATATTATTTATGGGGATCAGAACCAACTGCAAGTGTTAACCGACTTGGTATGATAGTTTTTAGAATTGCTATGATATTAACAGTTTTAAGAGCAAAGGGCACAGAAGAAAAATTGATTTGTAATGAGGTAGATTTTAATATTTCAATGCATATTGTGGAAATTCTTCTGGAACATGCGGTATTGGTTTATCAATTTGTCAACAAGGGAGCCAGCAAAGGAATGAGTATTAAGGATCGATTTTATAATAATCTTCCTCAGGAATTTGACAGGACTAAATATTTAGAAGTAGCAGGTGAGTTATCCATACCTGATAAGACAGCTCAGAAGTATATAGCTGAATTTATTAAAAATATGCAATTATTCAGAGCTGGTAAAAACAAGTATCAAAAAGTTTAAAAAATAGGCCATAGGAAATGTAGGATATGTAGGATATGAATTCTTATAAGTAAAATGGAGGCCTCCATAATTTAAGATAGCTATTTCTATAGTAATGTTCCTACTTCTGCATTAACATGATTTTGCCCCTGGCTTAAGTGGGGGATAATATCTGGTCGTTCTTCTATAGATGTTACTTAAAAACCAATGTTATCGGCAATAATTCTGAAAAAAAGCTGCCCCACATAATATGAGGCAGCATCAAACATACGCCTAACTGCTACGTTTTTCAGTGGTTTTTGATAAAAAAGTTGGCAAAAACCGTCTCCCAAACAATGCCAAAAAATACAGCATAAACCAACCTGTTATCAGGCATAACTCAGAGAATTATGCCAAATAACGAGCTCTCATATTCCTTGCCGTCAATTACAAATATTAATCCGTAGAACCCCTGCATCTTAACCATGCTGACATATGCTAGCTTTCCTTTTCTGATTAACGGGGTATCCTCTAACGCTTTTACCTTAAAAGGGCAAAAAACCCTCCTGAGTTTCCGGGTTCTGTCTATGATCAACAATGAATAAGGGTTGCAGTAGAACCTGGCTTCATAGATCTGCTTCATCTCAGTTTAGATACCAGTTTGAAGTCTTAACCTCCAGGACTGACTTAATCATGGAGACAAAGTCAGTGCATTGAACACTTCTGTCCAGGAAGTTATCAATATAAGAACTCTTATTAGTTCCGGTAAAAAGATTATACAACCTCCAGAGATCAATATCCCCTGTACTATTCCTGCTGAATGATTTACTTGAATAGTATTCCCTGGCTATAGCCGAAACCTGGGAATCAGAAAAGGGGACCAGAGGGATATTCTTCTTTTCCCTTACCGGAAGGAACTGGTACATTTTTGCCTTACCGATCATATGGGCAAACTGTGATTCAGTAAGGCCATATTCAGGTAATGACATCATTTCCCTCAGGTGCTTCTGCGAATCATATCCCTGGATTAGTGCCAGGGATTTTTCAAACAGATCATGCAGGTTCATCACCTTGACTTCCGACTGAAATCCATCTGTAGAAATGCAGAGATTGGTGCATACCCTGTTCTGAAAACCGATAAACAATTTGAATTTCTCAGGTGATTTTCTTCCCCGGAGATTATCCATGTTGTAAGCCCTTAGACCTCCCACAGATAACGCTAAAGGATTCCCGTTCACGGTTTCTGTGATGGAAGGTATCTCCACAGTGAATGCCATACGTTCGTAGTAGATGGTCTTTTCATGTTCCAGGAGCTCATCGGCAGGCTTTCCTATAGCTGAAGGTACCCTGCCTTTAATCGGGTGGGATACTGCAATTATGGGGCTGTTAATGCGCTCGCTTCCAAACTGTGTATGGACAGATTCCATTACCAGGTCAATAAACTCAGCATGGCTGATCGTGCTCTCATTGTCCTTGGCAAATACCGGAATAATACACTGCCTTTTCAGCAGCTCATGATTCATGAGGCTTGTATTTGCCATAATAAACCTGGATTGCTCCTCGATCTCAGGGATAACATCCCTTCTGTTTACAGTTACAAGTTCCATGGCTACAGGTTGTTGATTGGTATAACAGCAGGAGCAATTTGAATTTCTGAGGGGACTTTATTAACAACCTCAGTACACCAGCCCTTTAACCGCTGACCCGTCTTTTCACTCAGTATTAATAGGGGTTTATCCATGAATAACCCAGTCCGGTCCTTGGATGCCTGGGCATAATGTTTAATATCCAGGTCAAAGACGATTGTGAATTCGTAATCCAGACCCTCCCTGGTTACTCCCTTCAACCCTACCTTCTCCGGTACATACTTGCCATTCCTCTCGTTTAGGACATAATCTTGTTTGGAACGGATGGTGGCAATGATGTGACAAGGGGACTGAAGCATTGCCTGAATAAAAGAATTATGTCTGGGAGTCAGCTTGCTCCAGTTTGTAAACGAGTTACCAGGCATATTACCATGAGTCTCCAGAATACCGCCTGTACCTTCCCATTCATGCGAGATCGAATCTATAATAATAACCTCCATGCCTGCCCGCTCGCATATCCTGATTGCTTCTATATAATGCTCAGGTGAGAATGGGCTACCCAGGCTGAGAACATTGTAGTTTCCCAGGTGGGAGTAAAGATCTGCTGAATAGTTTTCCGTGTCAATGATGGCAACCTTTGACCAGTTGCCTGTGATTCCATTAGCCATCAGGAGGGAACTGTATGTCTTCCCTGATCCAGAAGGCCCTTGTAAGCCAAGTTTAATTTTAACCTGGCGTCTTTCTGCTTTATGTATTTCCATAATTAAAAGTTTAAGGGGAAGAGCAATGCCCTTCCCCGGTTAATAATTAAGCCACCAAAGCTCCTTCGAATACTGTTTCTTCGATGGTAGCTTCTTCTTTGAGATACTGCCACCGGTGAGACAGGGTCAATAATTCTCCTGTTTCAGGAACCGTGAATTCGTAAGGATCACATTCTACCTTCATGATCGAGCCGGGAAGTTGCAGGCCGATCAGGGTTTTGCACATTTCCTGGTTGAACGTGCAAGGCAAAGATGCCTTCTTGGATGTGGCATAATACCTGCCAGTTTGTTGAGATTTAACTAGTTCCAGGCCACCCTGGAGAACTAACACAAAGAATTCCTCACCATCGGAATTCACACGCTTGGAATAATCCGCAATTGTTACCATGATAAATGTTTTAAATATTAATAAATTGAAATGACTATGGGGGTATGATCACCCCTCGGAGCTTAGCCGGGGGTGTTTTGTGGAGGGAGTCAGCACTCGCACTTATCCATAATACTTTAGTGGTAAATGCTGGATATTAGAATAATATATGTATATTTAAGATAATGACTGATAATCTGGCTGAAATAGTTATCCATAGAGAACAATGTGAA
Source organism: uncultured Bacteroidales bacterium (assembly GCA_963705125.1). GTDB lineage: Bacteria > Bacteroidota > Bacteroidia > Bacteroidales > UBA10428 > UBA5072. The sequence continues at coordinate 382,599 of CAVPIY010000005.1, forward strand.
ATATTTTATCAACCATGATAAATTACCAAAATAACTAAGTTGAATATTATCAACATTTTATAATCCCATTAAAACATATGCCATGGATGATATTAAAAGAGTCTATGCAGGTATACCAGACGATCTTATAAATTCAATTCTTTGGGTTGCTGATAAATACCGTGTAAATCCGCTTTCGTTGATTGAGGGTGGGTCTGAGGTTATTGTTGTGTATTGGAGTACGGAAGTATTTGGGTATGACAAGATCAAAAAACCTTCCAAATATATTGAAAAAATTCACGGAAGAAGGTATTCGTATAATTCTGAAATTTATGATAGAGAACAGCATTTAGAAGAAATCAAGTCTAGTATCCGCACTGTCTATGCCAGAAAGTATACAGAAGAAACTTATGAAGAAGAGCCCTTTGAAATGGTTTGGGATTCCAGTACTGCAGAAAGATTTCCTTGGGAAGAACTCGAGGCTTTTGATAATGACTCAAAAAAAGAGTTTATATCTCCTGATAATGAGATACCTACACTTGAATATGAGATTCCTCCTTCTGATAATGAGATTCCTCCTCCTTCAGAACTTCCTTGGTATGTAGACAAAATCTGATAACCATTTGGCTATTTTTATTGAATATCGACGGATAAAGCATTTAAAAACAAATTATTAAGCCAGAATCATCCTCTAATATTGGAGTAAACTAATTCTTAAGATACCAAAGCTACCCATCACTGGATAATGTTGCTAATGTCGGTTCCTTTGCTTAACTTTCGATGCAACCAGCTTATTTAAAGCTATTACATAGGCATCAATAATACCCGTACCGTTAGGATTCATTGTAAAAAGACTACCAAGAATGAATGAAGTTTACCTTAAAATTCTTGAATTAAAAACTTCATACCCGTTTAGTTTTTGGATTTGTATTGCAGTTAGTTTTCTAATTGTTACAATTACTATTTGGAGACTATTAAAAAAGAAGAAAGAGGTAATAGAAGATATAAAACAACCATTTACACCTTTGACAAAAACAATTATTAAAAAAGTCGACAATGATAAATCAAAAGTAGGCAAGACTCAACCAATTAAACCAAAAACAGATCAACTCCCAAAATTGGAGGAGAAAAAAGCAAAAGACCAAATTAAACTTAAACCGGAAAAGATAGTAATATCTGAACCTCTAATTATACTAAAAAAAAGACAAAAAGAAAAATTACCTGACCCTAAAATTGAGACTGATGAAATTTTAAATAAAAATTTATATGTTGATTACGATAGTTTTCTTAGAGACAACGTAGAATCATATCCAATATTAAGAATCCCTAAAAAGGGTTGTATTGTCAGAACACATAGAATTGGCAGCAAAAAAAGGAGAGGTCATAAAGAAAAAACCTTTCAAATGGCAATTCAACAGTGCTATTCAAGCGTTTTCAGCATTTCTGGGAATATAAGATTGAATACTGGAATAGAAACACGACCTTATGAGCCTGACATTGCAATAATTGATTTAAAATCTGATAAAAACATACGAATAGACATCGAGATTGATGAACCTTATGCAGGAATAACTCGACAAGCAACGCATTGTAAAGGTGAAGATTATGCCCGTGATAGTTATTTTATTGATAGAGGTTGGATTGTTATAAGATTTTCTGAATTTCAAGTACATACATTTGAAAAGCAATGTTTAAAATTTATTGGGACTGTTATTAAATCGATTGACAATAATTTCACAATTCCAAAAGAACTTTTACTTTTTCCAGACATTGCGTATGAAGAAATGTGGGATTTAATTCAAGCTCAAAAATGGGAAAAGGAAAACTATCGTGAGAATTATTTAAACCACAAATTTGAGGAAGTTGAAGAGCTACCTGAAACGATTGAAAGAGGTTTAAATCAGCAAGAAAAAGGAGAAGAAAAACTTGTCAAACCAAGCATTATTGGAAAAGTTGATAAAGATAAAAACATCGGATATAACAAAGCAAATTCACACCAACGAGATAAAAGGATTAATTTCTACCCAGAACGACATGAATATTATATTGATAATATTCCTGCTCCATCCGCAAGTGCAATAGTATCTAAATTTTTCCCGGAATTTGATGCCTATTCTGCTGCAGCTAATTTAAATCAAAATCATCCACTATTTGGAATGGAACTGGAAGAGATCGTTCGAATATGGAAAGAAAGAGGTCAAAAAGCAGCCAATGATGGAACTTTTCTACATAAACAAATAGAGAAGTATTATCTCGGGGAAGAATATTCTGAAACAGAGGAATTTACTCTATTTAAGAAATTTAATGAAGAAAATCCTACATTAAATCCATATCGTTCAGAATGGCGAATCTTTGATGAAAATTATCATATTGCTGGTACTATTGATTTAATTGCAAAAAATATGACTGGTTTTGAACTCTATGACTGGAAAAGAAGCAAAAAAGTAGTGAATTATTTAGGTGAACCAATTACAATTAATCCTTGGCATCAAGGAATAGGTAGTTTAAATCATATTGATGATACAAGTTATAATAGATATTGTCTTCAACAAAGTTTGTATAAATACATTCTTGAAACAAACTATGATCTTAGAATCAATAACATGTTTTTGGTTGTATTATACTCTGACAATGAAAGGTATTATAAAGTTGAAGTACCCTATTTAGAAAACGAAACAAAACAAATACTAAATGCGATTTGAAATTAATTAGGATAAAACCTAAGCACGCGTTATATACATGCGTGTAAATGCAGTTTTACAAAGATCAGTCCTTATACACAACTTTCTGGTAACTTGATGAGTATTATCAATAATTACAAGGCAGAAATTAGCGCAGATTAGAGAGCAATTACCCCACAAGAACAAAAAGATATTGAGAAGAAAACGGACAACAATTTACTCCCCCTGGAATTCTAAAACATCAAGATATTGAGAAATACTTTAAAAGTGAAAAGAAAATAAAATAGGGTTTTAATACTTTTTAGGCTTTTAAGAAAAGCATATATTCCAATTATAGCTATGTCGTACCGAATGGAGAATATTTGACGACCTGATTTAGGTTGCTTGAACAGCAGATATGGTTTTTAAAAGAGCTGATGGGACTTATGTAATTTAAGATTGGAAACGAAGTAAAGAGATTAAAGAATCTAATCTTTATATAAAAGGTATTGGAGTATACAGCGACCTTGATGACTGCAACTACATTCACTATTTTTTACAACTGAACATTTTCAAAAAGATACTCGAAACTTTTTATAGTAAACCAATATCAGAGATGTATTTTGTACAACTTCATCCAACTTTGGCTAACTATAAAGTGTTTTCAGTTCCAGATATGAGATCAAAAAATTGAAGAAATGTTTTCTGATTTTAAGCAATAAAATGATGAAAGCATCTTAAAGATTAGAGATATTTTTTTAATGAACTACCCCGCAGCAAGTTACGGGGTATCTAAAAAAGATATTACTATTACGCTGCAAGCAGCGGGGAACTGACCCCGTAGAGATTAGACATCAAATTTAATGAGTAGATCAAACTTTTGCGGAAAATTATATCTACTATTTTCGTAAATTATTGCCGTGTTACAATTAATTGAATCAAAAATAGGCTGGTTTTTTCTATAAAATTTTATTGTAGATAAAAATATTCTATGACGTTCAAGTAATATTTTCCTACTTTTCTCAGAATCTGGCATATAATTCGAGTTCTGATACATATTATGAAGAAAATCCTTATTCATATTCTTTCCAGGACTAAATCTGATAAAATTCTTCATCGTTATTCCAGGATTAACTTTTGAATCATTACTATCATCAAAATTGATTATTGAATTATTTATGATTTCACTTACCTCATCTAAAACTTGATCTGTAGTTGCAAGGATAAGAATCCTATATTTTTCGATTTTGTAGAGTTGTTTTATAGAATTCCTAAAAATTTCTCCTTTTTCCCCTTTATACTTACATTTAATATCTGCATTAATATTTATTTCTCCTATTTCCTCTCCAACAAATTTGAAGACATCCAAAGAAGTGCAATTAATAGCTTTTAGCCTAATAGATGAAATGTTTTTATCTAGATTTATTAATGAGATAATATTTTTAGCCATGGAATCTAATATTTAATGTTTGTCTAAGTAAAAATATTACATAAAGTCTATCTTTTAAAATCTATTTTTATATATTCAAATGTTAATATTTTACTGTTGTACATTCCGGCCGATGTTGACCACGATTCCGGTGGATACTGACCACCGATTCCGGCCATCGTGACAATCAAATCATGCTTTTTGTCAGCAATCATTTAAAAAATATTTAAATTAAGGAAATTTGATGTTGACAGAATAATCGGAATTTACGATATTTAAGAAATTTGTTATAAAGACTTAATTACATATGACTTTTAGCATATTCTTAAAATCATGAGTAAAAGAGGAAGTAAAAGTGCATTATTTGTTAGTGAGGTAAGGGATTTTGCCCGAAAAATAACTGTTCGCAAAAACAAAATATTTAGTCCTTTAAGGAATTCTGTATTCAATACTCCAGAAAGGAGTTTTGGGCTTAAGGCTCCAAAAGATTTTGTGCCAAAAATCAAATTCTTTACTAAAATTATAATCTATACCAAAAATCAACAGGAACTTGTAAAATATGTTCATGGATTGGAAGCGAATTATGAATTACTTTCTTTAGTGATTAAAAAACCGGACAAAGCAGAAATTTTTAGACATGTGATTCATCAGAATATTAATACTATGAGATCTGCATTACTTGATATTCAGGCTAGAATAAGGGAAATTGAAATAATGAATTATTATGAAATAAAGGAACATCAGCATCAAAATGATCAATATAGGAGAAATATTAAATAATGCCGCAAGCAAATTACCCTTTGTAAGATTGAAATCCCTAATTGTCAGATTAAGTCATGACTAGTTCAGGTTATACCTATGTCATAATTATGCTTTTTCAGAAACATTCAATTGATTCAACAATTCCATATTTTTCTGACTTTTCCAATATGTCAAACTTGGCTTTTAGTTTCGACAGTTCCGAATTTGAATCAGCAATTTGGTCCCTTGAAATTGCATAATGCTTTACAAGGTCAATAATTTTAGCATTTTCAGTAGCCTTATCAGTTTGTTTGAAATCATTTTTTTCAATAATGCTTTTTGCTAAAACTATTTCTTCTTCATTCAATGATTTGAAGCAATTCCACCAATCTTGAGTATAACCTTCTTTTTCAAAAAAGAATCTATAAAGTAAATATACATCAGGCATGTATAAAAGCTTATGAAATTCATCTTCATCGCTGCCAAATGCTTTAAAGAAAAAGCTTTCCCCTTTTCCTATTTTACCTTTTGTGGCGTTCAAAATTATCTGAACTGATCTAATAAATTTTCTATTCCAATGTTCCCCTAAATAATCCCTATTCAATTGATAATCTCCAAAAATTGGGTGGAACTTCATTGGAAAAGAATAAATATCAATCTTATGCTTTTCGCATAGATCAATATTTAATTTTAATCTTTGATATAACTCAACCGGGCGGTCATCGAAATTATATAATAGATAATTTGAGAAATGCTTAATTCCGTATTTTTTTGCTCGAAATACTGCATTCAAATAACTTTCTTTGTATTTCATGCTGTCAAAAGCAATTCTAAGCGGCCTGATGGGTATCTGATTTAAAAGTTTTGCCTTTTCTTCCGTTAATAATCGAGCATCAATACCCTGATTAAAATCTACATATCTTTGTTTTGGGATTTTGTTTCTATATTTTTCATATAATGGATTTATAAGCGGAAAAACTTTAAGAATATTTTCTGCTAGTGCTGTTTGTGGTTTTAATAATCTATTCTCAGATAATAGATTGTAAATCTCCTGTTTTTGTTTACCTCTTATGGATCCAAGTAATCTAATAAATATGGATACTGACTTATTAATGTATGCTCTGTCATTAAGACTTTTACCGAGATTATTAACTGCAATCTCTAATTGATTTGGCTCAACAAACTTCCTTTTTTTGTCAAAACCGTTAAATTTAATTTCAGATATGATGTCATTAAAACAATTTGAGGCAAGTACATTATTATCTAACAATAGTAGATTTCTTTTTTCGCCAAATTTTTCAATTACACCATTAATCTTTTCTGTCAACGGAACATATTTAGTGAATTTCGGTTCAAGTATCGGGACTGCGCAAAATTCACATTTTCTAATACAACCTCTAGTAGTATAGCCGTAATAAGCATTATTTTCTGGATATTTATAGTCAATTTCATCAAGGATAGAATAATCCAGTGGAAGATCATCGACGACAATATCATTTTTATCTAAAACTCCAGATTTATTAAGTAGCCCAATATGGATGTTTTTTAAACCAGTTGCCTTCTTTAATTCATTTGGAATTACAGATGCCATAACCCCACCAACCCAAATATCATTTTTTGATTTTGCAAGCTGTATTGCAAACTTTAATGTCTTAATAGTAATTTCCCAATGAAAAGTAAACAAGGTTGTTATATAAATTCTATCCCAATAATGATCATCTCTGAATTCTTTTTTCCAATAGTAATCTTTATAATAGTTTAATGCATTTAATAACAAAATTTCATATGGTGAACTATTTATTGCAAGCTCCTCAATTGCCGAGGGACGACGTTTCTTTATGAATTCATATATTATAAAATACTTGGCTTTCCAATCAATTGATTTGTCAATTTTGAATAATTTTTCAATACATAAGTTAACTGATTGATCAATTATTAATTCATTCAATTCTCCTTTGTAAAATGTAACTTTATCACCTAGCATCTTATGGTAAGTTGCCAATTTCATTAAACCAATTGGCGGATATTTATTTTTATAGTTCGGTTCAATTAAAAGTATATTCCTCATCGCAATTCTTCTTCAATTTTCTTAATAAGACTATCAGCCGTTTTCTTGTCAAGTGCGTCATATATTATTTCAAAAATTATGGATAAGAATTTACGTTGTTCTTTATTAAGTTTACTTAGTTTATCCGTTCTGTACGTAGGTTTGTTATTATTACTTGATATATTAATCTTTTCTGGTACAATTTCCTGAGTGTCAACGATCCTTTCAAAGATTTTTCTTACAGCTGTTTCACCGTCACCAAATTTTAATTGGATTTTTTCAAGTTCCTTTTTTGCCTTGGATGCTTCTTGTTTTTTGTTTTCAAGATTTTTAATAGATTCTTCTCTTTCTTTATTGCTAATAAATTCCTTATTCTCCAATTCTACTGCAAGAGTATTAAAATCCCTAACTCTTTTATTTGCACTCCTTATTTTAGAAGCATCGTAATATAGTTGATGTAATTCACAATGCAATATAGTCTGCAACTTCTTTTCAAATTGCTGACAGTGTGAGTTCTCTTTGAAATAATCACGTCTTGCATTTGGTATTAAATCTGATGAAAATGCATGTACTTCTCCAAAGAAATAGTAATTACCACGTTGTTGATCTCTAAAATGTTTGAGTAATGTGTGCTTGCTACCGATTTGAATATTATCTTTTCGTAATCGTATTCCCTTTCCAATGTTAATATCATCAATTACCCCCTCAAATAGAGATACTCCATACCAGCCCCAAAATAGCAAGTCGCCATTTGGAGAGAAGTCTCTAAAAAAATGTATATCAAAAATTTCATCACCTGTTCTCTCCTTTTTACCATTTGAGTCCTTATATATTGTTGTTGTATAAAGTTTAAATAGTTGATTTGTGTTAATAAAGACCTTATATTCATCAATGTATATATTTTCCTTCTTTAATTGGTCATAGATTTTTTGTTTAAGTATAAATCCCTTTTCATATGGTACTGGGGCAACCATTGATAAATATGTCTCAATATCTTTTTTATTAAGCAAGTTTTCATTTGTAACATTCAATAATGTAACTCTAAAATAATGTTTGTTAACATCTTCCTTTTCAAACTTATGGTTTGTAACAGTATCAATTACAGTTGCAGCTTCCTCCTTACTTGATCGATTGTTAATGATTTCTTTTAGAAGTTTTGCATTCCAAGTCATTATTGATTTGGTTGCTTCACCTTTAAAAGAAGTTTCAAAAATCAAAGTATCACAATAGCCCAATCCACCTAATCTACCAATACCTCTAAATCCTTTATTAACGCCGATTTCCTTATCAGAATCAGCAACATTTTTTAAAACCTCGACTACTTTATTTTGCTGTATTCCAGTAGCATTGTCTTCTATAGTAATGTTTTTTTGTAATTTGTCAATATTAATATGAATCTCACAATCTTCTTTTAAAAGTAACTCATCTCTTATAGCTTTATCAATAGCATCAGCTGAATTCTGAATATATTCTCGATAAATAAATCGTGGATCTTCATACATACTTTGTGTTAGTATGTCAACAATATGTTTACCAAATTTTGTTTTATTGTTATCCATTATTTGAACTGCTTGTATATTGGTTTTGGAAATTTGATGTTTAAAAGAGATCTAAAAACAGGGTTTTGGATAATGTATTCACCTTGTTTTAATCTTGTTAGCATTGATTTGTAAACTGGTGGGACAAAATGATAGTCACCTTTTGAAACTTCAATTGCATTTGTTCTTCCATATGCAAATGAAGCACAATTCCCTTTGACCCTATCGTGAATATCACTACGAAATTGTTCAGCTCCAAACATAATAATGCCAAGTGAACGACCTCTTTCTGTTATATCAAGAATTTGACGAAGGATAGGAGAGTTTTTCGGAACATCCTTAGAAGCATATTTATTTAGTTCATCTATGAAAATTATTATCCTGTTTGGAATGTCGCTTTCCTTTCTTTCAATTTGCCCCAGTTTCAAATCATATATTGCACGCATTACATCTCCGAAAACAAAACCCTGAGTTTCTTCATCCATTCGTGCAACATCAATTACATAAACATCATTCTTCTGAATGTTTTTGATTTGTTCCTGCAAACGAACTTCATTGTCTCCTAAACGATTGGCAAAGATTGAACTTTTATCAAGTGTTTTTCTGAATAATCGGTAAAACTTCCTCCAGCTTGAAATAGTAATTTCCTTATCTCTCCCGCTAGTGTCACCCTTCTTTGTGTGTTCATGAATTTCTTTTGATAATTCTTCCCAATTTGATATAGTCCCAAATTTCCCTTGACCAGTCGATATGTAATTGACAATAGATTCCATTGTTTGCGTTGGGTCGTCAATATTGGAGAAAAGCAAATCAATACTATCTTTATCTTCTTCAAAAATATACTTAAACTGAAATGCTTTCCCTTGTTTCATTTGACTATTCACGTCCTCTTTTAACGCATAGGTAGTTGGAAAGTCTTTACTGTAAGGATAAAAATATTTTACATTAGCAAATGGTTTTGGCTCAAGGTCAAGCATTTCATATAGATCTATATCCTTTTTTTCTAAATCTTTATTCTGTTCATCAATAGCAACCAAATCTTTCCCTTTTACATTTAAAATAACAAATGCAACTGATTCCTTTTCTTTATCAGAATATAAATACTGATTTTGTATTGCTTTAAGTAAAAACATCGCGTAAGAAGTTTTTGCAGCAAGTCCAGAAATTCCGGAAATGTTTAAGTGTGCTCCTTCTGGTCCAATTAAAAAATGTGAATTGAAGTGAACAGGAATTCTTATATTGTTAGGTGGTTCATACATTTCAATGTAACCGCAAGGTAGAGGATTTTGGATTTCGTCAAGACCCAATGCTTTTTTTACATCATTTTCATCAGCCAATGAAACCAAATGCCCATCAAGTACTGGGGTGAAAATTCCTTCAGTATTGCCAACCACCTTTGCTTTTACATAATTCATCCCGATTCTTTCTGTAAGTGGTTTATGAGTGACATCTCCAAAATCACTTGAAATATATCCTGCCAAAAAACTTGGTGAATCAGTGAAGTGAGAAATTTCCTCTACTACCCCAAAAGTTACAGAATTCCTAATATGATCAACCTTCACTACATCAAATGGTTTAATAATTCTTTCCTTATCTGTCCAGAAATAGAAATCATCAACTGTAGTTGGCATTTTTTCCGTGGCAATAATTTTCCCAATGTTTTTCATTAAAATAGATTTAGAAAATGTAAATCACTTATGTATTGGCTTTTAATATACTTTTCCGTCAAATAAATTGGATATAGATGATTTGCCCAACGAGTATCTGCACCATACGCTACAGGATTTCTTTCATTTATAATATTCGCACTTATTAAATCAACCTCGTCACTATTTAAACCAAATTCAATTTCATCTTCAGTTACTAATACTTTCTCAATTTTAACAATTCCTGAAAATGGACTTTCAGTATATTTCTTATCCCTAATACGTAAATACCAAATACAAAAATGAACCTCGGTTGAAACCATGTCTGTCTGATACATAAACGCAGGTGTTCGATGATATAAGCGTAAGTTTGCTATTTTAGTAGCATTGCTTTTCCCGGCTTTATCTTTTGAAAGTTCAGGATTAAAATGTTTTGAAAGTCCTACCACACAGCGATAATTTGATTTGATTTTAGAAAGCTCTCGAAAATCGCCTGATTTCATTGGTTTGTATTGAAGTGAACCGTCTTTCAATAAATAGTTATCCTGATTCAATAAATTCTTTTTTACCAGTTCTGCAACAATCTTCTTTTCGCATTCTGTCATTTCGTCCTGAATTTTTGCTATGCCTTTGTCTTCAAATTTTTCTCCCACTTCCAAACTGGAATTATAGGAAAGAATTTTTGAGAACTTCAAATTGTATTTCTTGAGTTTTGGAAGAATATTTATTTTGTCTCCAATGGAATTAAAAAATTGTTCGGTATTTCTACCGTCTTTATCGGCTTCACTTGGAAGCGACATTACAAGGTTATGCTCTAAAATTGTTTTTTTAAATGTGGAAGGACTTTGTCTTTCACAACAAGCAACTCCTATTTGTCCACCAATAATCGGAAATATTTTCCTTCCTAATTCAATATCATCAATTTTGTAAATTCTGCGTGAACCATCTAAAAAATATCGAAATAGTGGTTTGTATTCCGCAACTTGCTTAGCTTTTATAGAAATGTCTTTGGTTGTATTTAAACTTGTATCAGTTTCTCCATACCTATCTCGTTGTAATGTATATACATGGCTTTCTTCATAATTTACAGATGGTACTTCTTTTTCATCAACACAATATTTAAGAGATCTATAACAAGTGCCTCCAACTTGTTCTTCTAGAAAGGGTAATATTTTATCCATCTATAAATAAGTATATAACTACAAATGTATAAAAAGCATTGAGGAAATTGTGTTCATTGGTAAGCTTATATCGAAGTGATTGTAACTGCGGCTTACTGATGATGATATTGAAGAAACACCCGGAAGTAATAAAAGATGCTCCCCCTAAATATGCTCCCCCCAACTGATCAGGGGGACGATTATACTTAGTCATCCCAGGCTTTTACAATATCTGAGAGGAAACTTTGCAGTTACATCTTAAATCCAGTTCTAGAGTATACAAAAAACCCTCTTAATCATTCAGTTTAGAGAGGCTGAGACCATAGTATCGGAGTTGAGGTGCCACAGGATCAGCTGTAGGTCAACAATAATTGCCTGATCAATTGACATTGTGAACTAGCCACGATTTAATCTGACAGTCAAACCTCTATTTCTCCTTTTAAATCAACATTATTCATTGGGTTAGATATTTCAGGTTCAGAAAACCTATGAATAATATAAGGCAAACTGGTATGAAGAATTTTAGTTGAGATTTCTATAAACAATTGTTCTTTATTATCATTTACAATGGTTAGATTAACTGACATTTCTTTCAGTTTCTTAAGAGCATTGTGCTTGTTATCATATTTGATCCATTTTCGTTTATACCACTCATCAACCAATTTTGAGGGTTCCTTGGTGCCTTTATAGGCTAATAAAATCAAAGCCGTTAGAACCTGAGATGTGTCCTTAATCTCAAAGTCTGGTTTCAATATTCCTACAGAACTGAAAACAACTTGGGCAAACTCAGTTAAGACAAGATCCCAGAGAATATGGGATTGATCCAGGATTTGATTCATGGTTCTGATCCCGGAGAGCTGTTTTTGTAATCCACTGACTCTTCGGTATTGAACCTCAAACCTAAGTAGATTATCTGCAGTGACCTCCTCACCATGGTAAAATAATTTTCTACCCCTATTTTGGACAGATTCCTTTACTACTTTGTTATAGAAGATCAATTTTTTAAATGCACCCCTGAACTCGATGCTGTCATCAGAAGTGACTTTCTCAAGACGGGGATAAGAAACTAAGGCATCAAAATATTCATGAATGTTCCTCTCAATGGGGATAGTTGTACCAACATCAATACGGGTAATGACTGATTCCGAAAACTCCTTATGGGTAAGATGCAATGTATTCCGAAGTTTGTTTAAAGCTTTTGATAATTGCTCAAATGTCAGATCACTTAATTCAGTTTCCCCGAGGAAGTACTTGCGAATGCTGCCTGATATCTTTGTTGTATTGTAATTGGGATTGACAATCACAGTTAAGGGGCCCAATTTTCCTGAATAATACAGAATCGTTCCTGAACTATCATGAGTTTTATGAGTACGATTAGGGATTATGTCGAGATCAATTTGCTTTAATATGGTGAAGTTGAGGGAGTCGATCATAATTCAGTTTTTTCAATTCTGTAATAGTTTGCACTTTTAGCTGTTCAACCTGTAATAACCGGAATGCCCTTCACTTCTTTATGCCTTTATAATAGAACAGTTCCTCGTTTGATATAGTTCTATATCGCTCCGAGGAACTGCAGGCAAAAAATTCTGTTATTGTAAGATTATCTTTTTGACAGCTTTGATTGTATTATTATTGTCGTATACCTGTAGTACATACAATCCTTTCCCTGTCCATGTAGATAGATTTATTTCATAACTGGGCTGGGTTACTTCTGTTTCAAAGACCGTTGCCCCAAGCTCATTGACAATTTTAATCGAGTAATCAGTCATTTCAGAATAATTGCCTGTATTGATAATCAAATAATCTTTAGCAGGATTAGGATAAATACTTAATCCATTAACTTGCAAAGGGTCTCCAGTTTCGGGTGTATTTAGCGATGTGTAGATCCCTAAGTTTTCGTACCACGCTACTTTATTATCACCATATGAACTGGATAATACATCCAGATCATTATCCCCATCAAGATCTGCTGCAACAACCGACATTGGATTTTTAACCTGAGTGGAAATACTCTTTTTGGAACCAAATGCTCCCCCACCTTTATTCTCAAACCACATAATTTCATCTGGTTCAGCAGTTGCTGCAATAATGTCACAATCTCCATCATTATCTAGATCAGCAGGATAAGCATATCTTGCATAAAATGCGTCAGAATATATTACATTTCCAAGACTAAACTCTGCATTGCCATTATTTTTATACCATAAAATTTCTCCTGGATTAAAGTATGCCGTTACTATATCAATATCTCCATCTTGGTCTATGTCAACTGTATGAATTGATTGGGCATCTCTTAAATCATCAATAGATTTATTATTAGAGAAATAACCAGTCCCATTATTCTTATACCAAAAAATATCCATTGCATCAGCAATTATATCGTTTAGTCCATCTCCATCTATATCATCAGCAAAAACGCAATGTGCATTGTTAGCTGAGGATGTCATTATATTTTGTTCACCAAAAGTTTCATCACCATTGTTTTGATACCAAGCTATTTTTTTATCGTCTTGAGACGCTGACAATACATCGAGGTCACCATCGTTATCTAAGTCTTTAGCATAAACACAAAGTGGCAGATCAACAGCATTGCTAATTGTTTTTGCATTAGAGAAGGCGCCAGTTCCGGAATTTTCATACCAAACAATTGATTTATTACTAGGAGATCCAGAAAGAATGTCTATTTTTCCATCTCCATTAATATCAGCAGGTATTGCACAAATTTCAGCCCAGGCTGAATTCGATACTCTTACAGGTGATCCAAATGAGCCATTACCCAGGTTTTTATACCAATTGGTATAATCTCCTCCGGCAGAAGAAATAATATCCGTTTTTCCATCGGCATTAAGGTCCGCTGTACAAGCATAATAAACATATTCACTATTAGAGTTTAATACTTTTTGGGGTCCGAAGGTTACATTCAACTGATTGTAAACATTGATGAAGTCTTGCTTTTCCAAAACAACCGTACTATCTGTTCCGATAACTGTTAATATAACTGTGTAGCTTCCAATAGAACTATATATGTGAGAGGGTTCCTCTTCAGTGCTTGAGCTGCCATCACCAAAGTCCCAATTAAATGAAACAATTGATCCGGTTGAAAGATTTGTAAATTGCACTGTTAAAGGAGGTTCCCCACTTGTTGGAATCGCCGTAAAATTAGCTTTTAAGCCTGCGGGTTCTGTAACTTCAATTGTTACTGAATACAACAAATTACTCATAGATGATGAGGTAACTATTAAAACAGAGAAATAAACACTCATATCACCAACAGGAGCATCGTCAGTTAGGGTTACATCAAATGTTATCGTAACGGTTGAGCCTTCTTGTTTGAATGAACCAGTTGTATTTGAGGCTATGTATTTTGCATTTAATCCGCTAGCCGAACCAACAGTAACCGAAGATACTGTACTTGTTATACTTGTGACTAAAGTTACTTGTCCAGTTCCTCCAGCAGGAATTTCGTTTGCATTGCCAGACGTAACCCAAGTTGTAAAAAGAGCAATTCCAATAAGTAATTTTTTAATTTTCATAATATTGGATTTAAGGGTTACAAGCTTAAATATAATGAATTCTGGCTTACTACCAATCTTTTTCAGATTTAAAAGAAGGTATAAGCAAGAAGATAAGTATTCAAAGAATAGGAAAAATGAAATAGTTTCAGGAAGTTATACTATTTACTAAGGATAACTTCAATGCCATTATCAAATCCTCCGAATCCTACATTTCCTATGAGTTAATTTTAATATATCCATGGTATGATATAATAGTTTTGCTTATCTTAGATAGATCTGGATAAGTTTAGACTATAGCTTAGAAACTAATCCTACACGCAAGGGTTTGCGTTCATGTTTATAAACATGATATCTAAACAAAGAATGTATATTATAGATTCTTCTCTCAAGATAGAGAGAAATCTATCTATTATTTTAGCGAATATGTTATTCATCAATGATATTGATCTATCAAAATCACTTGGAAACAAATCATCAGCTCTTGGATTTAATACTAAAGCTGATATTCTTTTAGATTCAGAATTTATTTCTGATGATGATAGAAAGAAATTTCAACTATTCATGGAAATAAGGAATCAGTTTGCTCATAATATAAAATGCGAAACATATTTAGATTGCTTAAAACTTGTAGATGGCTGTGATAAAAGACTTACTAGATATTATCCAATAGATGATTCTGGAACTTCTAAAGAGGATCAAATACATGATCAGATTGACAACCTAGTAGCTGATATTAACAACGTAATCAATAATTGTCAATCAAAACTTATAGAAGGTCTAAAGGAATTTATTAATTCCGAATTTTATAGTCAAGCTTGGGAAGAACTTAAAAAAAGTCTCATTAATAGTATAGTCAATTTAGATAAGATAATAGACCTTCCAATTGAATCTGAGAATCTTAAAAAATTTAAGGATAACTTATTTAAACAGATAATTGATAATTCCGCTGATTCTATGGAGAAAAGAATGCAGGATTTAAAAAATAAAGTCATTAGACGAAAACTAAAGGAATTGGAATAAAACCGTGTTCAGCAGCTTATAACCAATTGCTTATTTAGTTGATGTTACAAATCATATAGGTTATACCGCCAGCTTCTCCTTCAATACAGCCATATCCTCTGATATCTTTTTATCAATCACCTTAGAGTATATCTGAGTGGTTTGAAGGTTTTTATGTCCCAGCATCTTGCTCACGGTTTCAATAGGTACCCCATTGGTTAAGGTAATGGTGGTGGCAAAAGTATGTCTGGCTATATGGCAGGTAAGGTTTTTCTTAATTTCACAGATGTCAGCAATCTCAGTCAGGTAGCTATTCAGCTTCTGGTTACTTCTCATGGGCAGGAGGGTATTTTTAACTGAGCACTCCGGATGATCAGCATATTTCTCCAGAATCTTTAAGGCTTTGGGCAGAAGAGGGATGCTGAATCGGATCCCGGTTTTGTTGCGCTCACTTATAATCCATTTACCCCCGTCAATTCCTGTAGAAACATCTTCTGGAGTCAGTTTCATAAGATCCGCATAAGACAATCCTGTGTAGCACATGAAGAGGAAGGTATCACGGACCACTCTCAGCCTCTCTATTTTGATGTCTTTGGCCTCAATGGCATCTATTTCCTGCTGAGTGAGGCAGGCCCTGTTAGGATCCTGATATGTTGTCTTAAACTCTGTAAAGGGGTCCCTGTCGATATACCCATAGGCCATAGCCTGGTGAATTACTTTCTTTAATTGCTTGATGTAGCGCATGACCGTATTGTGATGGCTGCCGTACTTTGTTCTGAGGAAAACCTCATACCTCCTGATAAATTCATAATTCAAACGGTCAAGGCGCATATCTTGTATCCCAAGTTCATCTATCAGGAAAGCACCTAATCTTTTTATTGAATTGAAATAACTATCCACGGTTACCTTTGAATATTTGTTGCCCTCTTCAAGTCTCATCATCTTGTTGTTTTCCTCATAGACTTCGAGAAGAGTTTTGATTATGTTCCCTTTGCCGTTAATGCTGTCTTTAAGATTATTTACATCAAAATATTCCTCTGCATTGAGCAAATCGGTAAAACACTTTTTCACCTTGGTTAAAAGGGTATCGAGGTAGTTGTTAACTACACGGATCTCTTCACGGTTGCCCTTTGCCCTTTCGGTACGCTTATTCCAGTTTTCAGTCTGAATGCTTTGATTGGTCGAGATCTCAGTCCGTTGGCCATTTAAGGTAATCCTCAGATAAACAGGGTATTGACCCTTTACATTTTCCCTACCGTTTTTCAGGTAGAAATGAGTTGTTAAATTGTAATCCATGGTCTCAGTTTTTAGTTAAAAATCTGATATAAAAGTAGCTCTGAGAAGGGATTTTTCGAGGTGCAAAACACTGCAGAAAGCTGCAAAATATGAGGCACATAGCCTTCAATCGAGACCTATTTTCAAATGCAGACTAACAGGTCTCGAATTATACCCCTCGATATGGGGTTTTTTCGTAAATTTCAGGGTTTTGCTAAAAACAAAACCGCCTGAATTTCATTGATTTCAGGCGGTTTCGGAGATTTTGTTGTTGTAATCCGCAGTCCGTGGGGGAATCGAACCCCCGTTACCAGGATGAAAACCTGGCGTCCTAACCCCTAGACGAACGGACCATGATTTCCGGGCGGAAATTGGTTCGCAAAAGTAAAATAAAATTTCAAAGGTTCCAATTAAAATGATAAAATTTTGAAGCGAGGTGTGTGATGATTCGGCAGCTCAGCCTGGTTGGTATTCCATTTATTAATGGCGTAGATGCAACTTAGCGAAGCGCTCTCATGAGCGATAGCGAGTACTCTACGCCCAGCATGGGGGTCACGAAGGGTTTTCACGAAGAACACAAAGGAAAATCAAAGAAATGAAAAATATCAAAGATCTGCCTGATTGCTGAAACAACCTTCGTGTCCTTTGTGACATTTTACTTTGTGTCCTTTGTGACATTTTACTTTGTGCCCTTTGTGTTAAATTCTTTTTTATGTCCTTTGTGGTAAATCTTTAAGAAAAGGCTTACTACTATTCTGAATCACCCCATTTCACCCTCATCTCCGTAAACGCGTCTCCCCTCGCCAGGGATTTGGTGATATCTACGGTTACAAACCCTACCCCATGGATCTCCATGGCCTTTTCAATCCACCCGGCAATACGGTTTTCAATCAGCCGGCTCGGCTCATCAAACCGCATGATGTGCAACACCACGAAATGATCACCCTTTTCCACCACTTCCATGGCCGAAGGCTGGTAAAAGGTGGTAAATATCTTTCCGGCCCGGTCAATGATGAAAAAGGGAGACGCCGCCTTGATGAAGAATTTGTAAATGCCGGTCAGCGCTATCTCTGCACTGAAGCGGCCGCATTGCCAGGCTCCCTTCTCTGCATCCCCATACAGCAACTTGCCCAGCAATTCGGTGGGAACTACAGCGGCATGATACAGGGGATACCAGCTTGAGGCCAGTATGCTGCCATTAAAATATTGTTTTGAGATCTCCGGCAAAGCATCCAGCCAGGTCTGATACTTTTCCGGATGGTGCTTCTTAATGAAATCGGGAATTGACTTAACGGCTGAACCTTTTATATCCATGAGCTTGGTTTCTGATGGTATACTGAAAACAGGTGAAAAGGTTTCAGCAACAGAGAAGAGTAAAGATGCTTCTCCCGACTAAAGTCGGGAGAAGCCTCGTGTTTGGCTATTTTCTGAGATAAAATAAAGCGGAAGATAGTAAATTTGCTTTATTTTTTTGGCTTTTAATCCTGAGTTGTTGGTTCACGAAGCTTGAGAAATTACAACCTAATGCCTTTGCCCATAATTGAGTTCGAAGCAGGTTAATCAGATCTCCACTTGTTTGCCTTTGTGGATTTCTATCTGGGTACCATACAGGTCTGGGCAATGATGATTTATTACCATTTTTAGTTGCCCTATGACTAGCCTGGAGAAGAAAGGCATACATGGCAACGATAAAAGCAGGGATTTCTTGCACGGTATTTTCAGTTCTTACTTGAGCTTCTCCGCAGCCCAATAATGTTTTTTCATCTCGGAAATTGACTTCGATCTCCCATCGCCATAAGTAAGCTTGAAGGAGCTTCTCAATGCTTAACCCCGGATCCGTACAGATTAAGTAGGCGGGTTGACGATACAGCATTCTGGACTTTTTTGTAAGTCTGTATCCCAAAGGACGGATAATCACCACTTGTAAATCACACTGTCCACCAGCTGCACGCCAACGAACATCTCGAATGACTTTTAGATCGAACATATGTGTTTTTCCGGCAGCCCAAGCCTGGATACTTTGCCATGGATACTGATCCGATTGACGGATTTGTTCGGGCGTGGGAATACGGTCTCCATAAACCCGCTTTCTACCCACACCCGTTGATGTATCTGGTATGGTATAAAGTTTTGTGTCTTTGCGTGTTCTACCTATTAGTGAAACTCCTTTGGGTAAAGATTTTAAAACAGTGTTGTTCGTGTAACTTCCATCCACACTGATGAGCATCTCTCTTTCCTGGAGCCCGGATTGGTCAAGTTGCTGTCGTAGCATTTTAATTCTATCGCTTCCCTGTTTGCTCAGATTGTTTTTATTTTTCTCCTGGTTGTAAGCATCCCATTCCCATTTTTCTGCTTGCTTCCCTGGTCTTTTTGGTGTTGGGCAATGATGAAAGTCTACAGGGATTGCCCGCGATTGAGAACAGTATGAGTTCTCAGGAAGGGCCATGGAGATTTGTAAAAATCGCTGACCCCACACGAAATTGGTATGAAAAGGTGGCCCTAACGGATCTCTGCGCCAAGCACTTCCACTAACCTTCTTCCCTGTCTTTCTTAATATTGTATCATCCATATGAGCTATAATCTCATGATCAAATGGTAGCTCTTTTATTACTCCACCAAGTGCTATCTTAAAGAGCTTGTCTGTTTTTATCCTTTTTTGTGCAAATAACCTGTAAGCAGATGTCCAGTCAACAAACTGCTGACCTGCAGCTGTTATCATTCCTGTAACAGTATGCCTGCCAAGGCAGGTTAATGCCCCAAAAGCTAAATTCCTGGCAAGTGCAGCCGTTCGTAGTTGCTTAAAAGCTTCATTTGATTCCAGCAAAAGATATTCAAATTCCTCTGCTAAGGTTCTGTCCTGAGTTTTTTTTTGCTTTCCTCGACAGCTTTATCACTGCGGACTAAAACCATTTTTTTGCGGTCTTCAATTAACCATTCCACAATCTCCCCTCGCTGAAAATCCATCGCTTGGGCAATCGCTGATGGCAAATTGACGTACCATTGCTCACTCTTTTGTCTTTTAATGAGTTGCAGTTTTGTTGGGTATCCCATGGCATGTCTAGTTATATTACTAGATACAAATATTAAAAAAAATTGGCATAAACACTAAGTTTTATGCCAACAAGTTATTAACTATTCTATCTTTATCTAGTAAATAGCCAAACTAAAGGCTTCTCCCGACTAAAGTCGGGAGAAGCATGACAAGATACGATCACTATGACAATATAGACTCAGTATGACAAGAGGGCTTCAGTAAGGGCCTTCATATCAATTCCGGAAAAATTGCCAGAACTCATCAGCAGAAGAACTGCATTCTTCCAGTCGCACGACCGTAAAAGGTCTTCAAGCTTTTCCTTTTCGGAATAGACATGCAGTCCCTCCCTGCCGAATGCCCTGATAATCTCCTCCGGACTTATCATTTCCAGTCGCTTATGACGGATGGTATCCGGATTGTAAAACACGACAGCCTCATCCGCAGCATCGAGGGTGTGACGGTAATGGTCAAGGAAGGCTTTGTTCAGTGAACTGTAGGTATGCAGCTCCAGACAGGCCAAGAGCCTGCGACCGGAAAACTGCTCCTTTACCGCCTTTACCGTGGCTTCTACTTTCGAAGGGGAATGGGCAAAATCAAGGAACACGCTGGTACTTCCCTTCTCACCCAGCAACTGCAAACGCTTGCCCGCTCCCTTAAAGGAGATAATCGCACTGAAAAAGGCCGGATCATCAATATCCAACTGATTGCAAATGAGTCTGGCACCCTGCACATTCTGCATATTATGCCGGCCAAATACCTGCATGCAATATTTGATCCCTGCATGGGTGATGCAGACAACCTCCTTCTCAATTTCATATGCCGGAGTTTCATAAGGGATTACGATCATTCCTGTGTTGGTTTCCTTAACCAGCGAGGCCAGCATGGCATCTTCTCTGCAATATACCAGGCATCCGTTCCCAGGCATGTTGCGGATGAAAGCCCGGAACTGATCAACATAATTCTCCCATGTGGGAAACACGTTGATGTGGTCCCAGGCAATACCACTGATCAGGGCGATCTGTGGCTGATATAAAAGGAATTTGGGGCGTTTGTCCAGACAGGAGGACAAATATTCATCCCCTTCAAAAACAGCAATCCCGTTATCCGGATCCAGACTTACCATATTATCAAATCCCTCCAACCTCGATCCAACCATGTAATCAAATTTATAACCGCACGCCCGAAGCACATGCATGACCATTGAGGTGATCGTTGTCTTTCCGTGGCTGCCTGCGATGACTACCCGGGTCTTATGCGCCGTTTCGTGATATAAGAATTCAGGATAGGAAAATATCCGGATCCCCAGTTCAATTGCCTTCTGCAGCTCAGGATTATCGCGGTGTGCATGCATGCCCAGGATCACTGCATCCAGATCATCTTTGATCCGCTCCGGAACCCATCCTACCTCCTCTGGTAGCAATCCCGCATTTTCCAGCTGGGAACGGGCCGGTTCAAATATCTCATCATCAGAACCGGATATCTGATACCCTTTCCTGTGCAGGGCTATGGCCAGACTGTGCATGGCGGCGCCGCCGATAGCGATGAAATGGAGTTTCATGAGTTACAAGTTACAAGTTACTAGTCACGGGTCACGAGTCACGGGTCACGCCTGCCCGCCGAAGTTATTACGAAGGCGGGAGTCACGGGTTATTGAAAGCATTTAGAATACCTAAAAGAAAAGGCCAGAAGGAAATCAGGAACAAGGTTACAGAGATGATGGCATCAGACCAAAACATGCCACGCAATACCTGATTTGGAACATGCATGACCAGGATTAAGGCCAACAATCGCATCAGGAGCTGGATGAGGAAGAACAGGAATATCCTGATTCCAAATGGATTATAAGATTCTGCACTTTTAAAATCCAGCCGGACTGCAGCAGAAAAGCTTCGGGACAGTCCTGTGCTGATGGTTGGTTTATCCGAAAACAGCAGTGATCCGGAAGGGATCGGATGCCTTTGCTTTTGCGGAGAGAACAGGAGTGCATATAACACGACAAGTACCGGTATTACCAGAAAGATCCGGTTCAGGAGCCGGTACTGGTAACGATCCGGGTCACTTGTCCTCGCCTTCAAGGGCCTTTAATGAATCGGTCATGTGTTTCATGTCGGATTGTGCAGGCCAGGCAGCCGTATCACCCTTGAGGTCGCGGATCACCTCCCTGGCATCCCTGCCAATATCCTCGAATCCGCTATCGGATTCAAAGCCCCCGACACGGATGATCTCTTTTACCACGCGTGCCCCGTCGCGCGAAAACACAAAGCCCCATACAGAGGCAAAGGTCAGACCCACAATAGAACAGACCATGGCTGCGATGATCAGGGTTTTAGGTCCGGCCCCCCGGTTGGCCTGCGTCAGCGCTACCACTGTCAGCACGATGCCCACGATACCGAAAAGAACACCCAGGTAAAATGTGCAGGGGATTATACCCAGGGGAATGGCCATAATGCCAAGCACCAGTCCGGCTATGCCAAGTCCCTGTCCGGCATTGCTACGTTGTTCCTCCATATTCAAGTAGTTATAATACCAAATATAGCAATTTGCAGGATCAATTGTGCAATGTATCCATCAAAACTTGCAGGATCTTCCGTGCGGCAACCGAAACTGAGGTTCCCGGACCAAAAATGCCCACAACGCCCGATTTATACAGAAAATCATAATCCTGTGCGGGGATCACCCCGCCCACAATGACCATAATGTCCTCACGGCCCAGATTTTTGAGCTCTTTTATTACCTGAGGAACAAGGGTTTTGTGACCGCCGGCCAGACTGGAAACACCCAACACATGCACATCATTCTCCACCGCTTGTCTGGCTGCTTCTGCAGGAGTCTGGAAAAGTGGACCAAGATCCACATCAAAGCCGATATCGGCATATCCTGTCGAAACCACCTTGGCACCCCGGTCGTGTCCATCCTGACCCATTTTGGCGATCATGATCCTGGGTTGTCTTCCCTCCCTTCGGGCAAAATCCTGGCACAGCGAACGGGCCTGGGCATAGGTCTCATCACCGGCTGACTCGGTTGAATATATGCCGGAAATGGAACGGATAAAGGCCTTGTACCGTCCGCTTACCTTCTCAATGGCACTGGAGATCTCTCCCAGGGTTGCCCTGAGCCTGGCAGCCTCGACCGACAGCTCAAGCAGGTTGCCTTCTCCTGTACTGACTGATTCCGTAATCCGGTCAAGTGCCTGTTCCACTGCAGCATTGTCACGTTGTGTCTTCAGTTCCTGCAATCTCTTTACCTGTGAATCCCGCACAGCGGTATTGTTCACTTCAAGAATATCGATCGGATCCTCTTTCTCAAGCCTGTATTTGTTCACCCCCACGATGATGTCTTTCCTGGCATCGATGCGGGCTTGTTTCCGGGCTGCAGCTTCCTCGATCCGCATCTTGGGTATGCCTGTTTCGATTGCTTTTGTCATTCCCCCCAGCTCCTCGATTTCCATTATCAGGTTCCAGGCTTTATTTGCCAGTTCATTTGTCAGGTATTCAACATAATATGATCCGCCCCAGGGATCAACGCTTTTTGTGATGTGCGTTTCCTCCTGCAGGTAAATCTGTGTATTGCGGGCAATGCGGGCAGAAAAATCTGTTGGCAGGGCTATGGCCTCATCCAGTGCATTCGTATGGAGGCTTTGCGTATGACCCAGAACGGCTGCCATGGCTTCAACACAGGTTCGTGTCACATTGTTGAAAGGATCCTGCTCTGTAAGGCTCCATCCCGATGTCTGCGAGTGTGTGCGGAGAGCCAGGGATTTCGGATTTTTCGGATTGAACTGACTTACCATTTTAGCCCACAGCATACGTGCCGCCCGCATTTTGGCAATCTCCATGAAATGATTCATGCCTATCGCCCAAAAGAAGGACAGGCGGGGTGCAAACGAGTCGATATCCAGTCCGGCCCCCACCCCTGTACGCAGATATTCCAGCCCGTCAGCCAGTGTGTAGGCCAGCTCGATATCAGCAGTCGCACCTGCTTCCTGCATGTGGTAACCCGAAATACTGATGGAGTTGAACCTCGGCATATGCCGGGAGGTATATTTGAAAATATCAGCGATAATCCGCATGGATGTAGCCGGAGGATAAATGTAGGTATTTCGGACCATGAATTCCTTCAGGATATCATTCTGGATAGTTCCGCTCAGCTCTTCCAGCTTTGCCCCCTGCTCCTGCGCAGCCACGATATAAAATGCCATAACGGGCAATACGGCGCCATTCATGGTCATGGAAACCGACATCTTATTCAGCGGGATCTGGTCGAACAGGATCTTCATGTCGAGTATGGAATCAATGGCCACACCGGCCTTCCCTACATCTCCCAGCACCCGTTCATGGTCTGAATCGTAGCCGCGGTGCGTAGCCAGGTCAAAGGCCACGGATAGTCCCTTCTGACCCGCAGCCAGGTTCCGGCGATAAAAGGCATTTGACTCCTCTGCTGTGGAAAACCCGGCATACTGTCTGATCGTCCAGGGTTGCATGACGTACATGGTGGAATAGGGGCCGCGCAGG
This sequence comes from uncultured Bacteroidales bacterium, assembly GCA_963705125.1. Lineage (GTDB taxonomy): Bacteria > Bacteroidota > Bacteroidia > Bacteroidales > UBA10428 > UBA5072. The sequence continues at coordinate 407,133 of CAVPIY010000005.1, forward strand.
TATGGTGGTATGCCAGCCGGATAACTGAGGTGTTCCATTCGGATGAGGTCGTCTTTGGTGAAGACCGGCTTTACCAGGATCTGTTCTGCAGTTATCCAGTTTTCCTGCCCGACTGCATCCGTGGTCATCCGGTTCATGTTCTGCACATCACCGGGAGCCGTTTTTTTGATCTGTATTTTTTTAAAGTCCGGATTCATCTCTTCCTGTTTTCATAAACAATCCCCAGTTTCCGGTGAAAGGCCGAAAGAGTTTCCAGTATATTTGAACGGTTGTGAATGAAATCCACAATCCCCTGTTCTTTTAATGACTCCATGCAGGCAGGAGCACCTGCCACCACCAATATGGCTTTTCCGTTTACCTTTTCATGGATGACCGGAACAGCAGCCTGGTATTCCTCATCACTGCTGCAGGCAACAACCAGGTTGGCTTTGGCCTTCAGAGCCGCGTCAACGCCCTCTTCCACTGTCTTAAAGCCCAGATTATCCAGGACTTCATATCCTGCACAGGCAAAAAAGTTGCAGGAGAACTGCGAACGGGCAAGCCGAATGGCCAGGTTGCCAAAACCCAGCATGAAAACTCTGGGTCTTCCACCGGGATGGTTTTCTGTGGCAAGCCTGAGTTTCTCGAAATCCTCTGCAGCCCGTGTCATAATAAGGGGTTCTGCAATCCGGTATATTGTCGGACCTGGTTCAGGAAAGGCAATCTCTGTGTTGATCTCCCCTTTCATGATTTCACTGAAGTCCGGGTATTGGTTTGTACCCAGCAGGATCTCACGGCGGGAGGCTACCCTTTGCCGGCGATGGGACCGCATGGCTTGTATGTCATCCCGGATCATCCCCGACATAAAGGCTTTGACATATCCACCGGCATCGTCCGTTTTTAAGAACAGTTGCCAGCTGTGTTCAACAACTGAATCGGTCAGCGATTCGATATAATAGGAACCAGCCGCAGGATCTACAACCCTGTCGAGATACGATTCCTCTCTCAGGATATGCTGCATGTTGCGGGAAATCCGTTCCGAAAAGTTTCCCGGTTCCCGGTAACAGGAATCATAGGGCTTAACCAGGAGGGAATCGCATCCGCCCAATACAGCTGCCATAGCTTCAGTAGTCAACCTCAACATATTGACGTGGGAATCGAAGATGGTCTTGTTCCAATCGGTGGTTATGCTGTGAATAAAGATCTGTGTATCCTGTTTTCCTCCATATGCTGCCAGGAGATTCGAAAACAAATGCCGTGCAGCCCTTATCCTGGCAATTTCGATAAAATAGCTTGAACCTGCTCCCAGGTTCCATTGCATATGCCTGGCAATGTCTGTGGCATTATGTCCCATATCGGTCAACCGGGTAAAATATTCTGCAGCGATGGACAGTCCGTAGGCAAGCTCCTGAACTACCGATGCACCCGCATTCCCGAAAAGGAAGCTGTTTACCGGCAATACCCGGTAACCGGGCAGTTCGTTTTCTGCTGTAAGCAGCATTTCATCCGCACGAATAAAATCTTCATCTTCTGATCGATAGAATCCTCCGGTGCAGGTAAGCTTTCCTGGCGGATCGAAACCCAAGGATCCTTTCACGCTTTCAGGCCGGATTTTCAATTCATCGATGGCTTCCAACAAGAAATCCAGCATTTCAGGTGACAGATCTCCCCCAGCCAGGTTGAGGCTAACGTTTGCAAAATCAAAATCGTGGATAAGCGGTTTAAAATCCGGATAAGATAATGCTCCTTTTCTTCCAATATCAAAACCGATGGACGTTACACCATTGCTGGTTGCGATCCTGGCTCTCTGTGCAGCAGCGGTTACTTCATGCACCCTGAAATCCTGTCTGGCCTCCCAGGCATTGCCGGTTGTCTTGCCGCCTCGCAAAAATGGAAAACAGCCCGGTTCCTGGTTAAGATATTGCAGGTTGCGCAGATCCTCCTCGCTATAGAAGGGCTTCACCCTGAAACCTTCTGTTGTTTTCCAGACGAGTTTCTTCTCATAATCCGCTCCTTTCAGATCCTCCCTGATTTTTAAATCCCAGGCCTCCGGACTTACCGGGGGAAAGGCGGCAAACAACCTGTCTGTCTTTTCCTCCATTATTTTGCTGCTGTGTTATGATGACCGTAAAGTACCCAAAAGTAACATAATAAGCGGAATAGGATGGATGATCAGATCATTTTTCGCGGATCTACCCATAGATCAAACTGTTCAGCCGTTACAAGTCCCAATTCAAGAGCAGTCTGTTTCAGGGTCTTATTCTCCTTATGTGCTTTTTTAGCGATCCTGGCCGCATTTTCATAACCGATATGCGGATTCAATGCTGTAACGAGCATGAGTGAATTTTGCAGATGTTGCTGTAGCATTTCGTGATTTGGCATGATTCCGGCGGCGCATTTTGAACGGAAGGAAACACAGGCATCACCCAGCAGACGGGCTGAATGCAAGACGTTCGCTGCGATGAGCGGTTTGTACACATTCAGCTCAAAATGCCCGTTGGTACCGCCAATGGAAACGGCCACATCATTGCCGATCACCTGGGCACAAACCATGGTCATTGCCTCGGGCTGTGTGGGGTTCACCTTCCCCGGCATGATGGATGAGCCGGGCTCATTGTCGGGTATGATGATCTCGCCAATACCGCATCGTGGGCCTGAGCTCAGCATGCGGATATCATTCGCGATTTTCATGAGGGAGACTGCACAGCGTTTCAGGGCAGAGCTCAATTCCACCATGGCATCGTGCGCAGCCAGGGCTTCAAATTTATTGGGTGCAGTGACAAAGGGATGCCCGGTTAACCGGGCAATTTTGTCAGCTACCAGCACATCATAGCCTTTGGGTGCATTCAGTCCCGTGCCTACTGCTGTACCTCCCAATGCAAGCTCCCTTACCATTTCAAGTGCATTGCGGATCGCCCGCATGCCATTGTCAATCTGCTGGACATACCCTGAAAACTCCTGTCCCAGTGATAGGGGCGTTGCATCCATAAAATGCGTGCGGCCTGTCTTCACAATACTGCTAAATTCAACAGCCTTCTCGTGGAGTGTGTCCCGAAGGTTTTGCAGACCCGGCAGGGTGACCTCAACTGCCATCATATACGCGGCAATATGCATGGCCGTGGGGAAGGTGTCATTTGATGACTGGGATTTATTCACATCATCATTGGGATGCAGGATCTTTTTTTCGTCGGTGAGCTTGCCTCCGGCCAGCACATGGGCACGATGGGCAATTACCTCGTTCACATTCATGTTGGACTGGGTTCCCGATCCGGTTTGCCAGATTACCAGCGGAAACTGGTCATCGAGCTTCCCCTCCAGGATCTCGTCGCATACCCGGGCTATCTGATCCCGTTTTTCGGCCGGCAAAACACCCAGATCCGTGTTTGTCATGGCCGCTGCTTTTTTCAGGTAGGCAAATGCCCGGATGATCTCCCGCGGCATGCTTCCCTCAGTTCCTATCCTGAAGTTGTTCCTTGAACGCTCGGTCTGTGCACCCCAGAACTTGTCGGCAGGTACTTTCACCTCGCCCATCGTGTCATGTTCGATGCGGTATTGCATAATGTTCAGGTATAAACAGTTTTCCTACTTACCAGAAAATTCCATCAAATACGCCTTGATGAAGGCATTGATATCCCCGTCAAGCACACCCTGGGTATCGGATGTTTCATAACTGGTACGCAGGTCCTTCACCAGCCTGTAAGGATGCAATGTATAGCTGCGGATCTGGGAGCCCCATTCGATTTTTTTCTTCTTTCCCTCTATTTCCGCCTGCTTTTCCATCCTTTTCCTGAGCTCCATTTCATAGAGGTGCGACCGGAGTATGCGGAGGGCATTTTCCTTATTCTGCAGCTGAGAACGGGTCTCGGTATTATCTACGGTAATTCCTGAGGGCAAATGTCTCACCCTCACTCCCGTTTCCACCTTGTTCACGTTTTGTCCGCCTGCACCACCCGACCGGAAATAGTCGAATTCCAGGTCAGCCGGATTGATAACAATCTCAATGTCATCATCCACCACCGGGGAAACAAAAACCGAAGCAAATGAGGTGTGCCTTTTGTGATTTGCATCAAACGGGGAGAGTCTTACAAGCCGGTGTACACCATTTTCAGCTCTCAGGTAACCGTAGGCGTAATCCCCATCTATTTCGAGTGTAACGGATTTGATGCCTGCATCATCCCCTTCGAGGTAACTCACTTCGCGTACCTGGTAATTGTTGCGCTCACCAAAGCGGATATACATGCGCATGAGCATCTGGGCCCAGTCCTGACTTTCCGTTCCACCCGCACCGGAGTTGATCTTTAAGATGGCCCCCATCTTATCCTCCTCGTTGCGCAACATATTGCGGAACTCAAGATCTTCCAGCTGGCCCAAACCGGTGTCATAGGCTTTGATCAGTTCCTCTTCACCGGCCTCCCCTTCCTTGAAAAAGTCGAACAAAACCGTAAGATCATCAAGCTTTGTATTGAGCTGAGCATACGCATTGGTCCAACTTTTGAGGAAAGAGATCTCCTTCAGCTTCTTTTCTGCCTCCTTTGGATCATTCCAGAAATCAGGAGCGTGTGTCTTCTCTTCTTCTTCTTTGATCAGGTCAAGCTTACGTGCGATGTCAAAGATACCTCCCCAGGGCGCTGGTGCGCTCTGTTAACGCTTTAATCATTTCATAAGTTACCATAACCCGGTTTTTAAATAAGGTCACAAAGGTAAGAAAAATAAATGGCCCATGCCCGCATTTCAGTCGTCCCGGGCCATATCATCCAGGAATTTATGCATGATATCCATTTCATATCCCCGTGAGGATCCGTAACGGGCGAGTTTCGCCCATATTTCACGGGAAGTCCCCTTTACGGTTTTCTTCTTTTTCTCCAGCTCTTTTCTGATCATTTCCGCATAGTCATTCCGGTCGATCCGCTTGCACGCATCGTCAATCAACTTAACGGGTATGCCCTTCTGCCTCAGAAAATAGCTGATCTTGATAAATCCCCAGTGATCCAGGTGTACTTTATCCCGGACAAAGGCGGTGGCAAACCGGCCCTCGTCCAAAAAACGATCTTCTTTTAACCGGCTCATGATCTCCGCATGGTGCTGGTGCGGAATATTCCATCTTTTCAGCAGCAAGATCACATCAGCAGGGCACTTTTCCTGTGCGCTGCAGATTTTCTGAAGCCTGGAGAGAGCTTCTGTGGAATTGATTTTGCTATTATTTATCATCTTTAATATTGTTTCTCGCAAAGACGCTAAGCCGCTTAAGTGACCCACTGACTCGTCCCTTGTCACTATTTTCTAGCCCTAATCATCCTGGCCTTTCCATTCAAATCTTTCCTGACCTCAATCCCGTAAAAACCCGCATTTTCCAATAACCTGACCGCTTCCGCCGGGAAATTCTCATTGATCTCGAGATACAATTTTCCTCCATCCTGTAAGTACTTGCGGCCCAGCAGAGCAAGGCTCCGGCAATACAAAAGGGGATCAGCATCGGGAACGAACAAAGCCAGCTCCGGCTCATAATCCAGCACATTACGACTCATATGGACCCTTTCTCCCTCCCTTACGTAAGGGGGATTGCTGACGATTACCTCAAATTTTCCGGGCAGGACAGCCGTTTGATCGAGCAAATTGAATGCGAAGAAACGGATAGGCACCCGGTTGATCTCTGCATTGCTCACAGCCAGGTTCAGTGCCTCAACTGACACATCACAGGCTGAAATCCCTGCTCCGGACAGGTTAACAGCAAGTGAAACTGCAATGCAGCCACTGCCTGTGCCTATATCGAGAATGCGGACCGGCATATCCCGGTTCTCCCGGATGATCCAAGTGACCAGCTCTTCCGTTTCAGGTCTGGGGATCAGTACCCGCCGGTCTACGCTGAATGGCAGACCATAGAATTCGGTTCTGCCGGTTATATACTGCACAGGCTCACCTTGCTTCAACCGTTCAAGCGAATGTCGGAACTTTTCAACCATTTCAGCAGAAATTGGTTCCTGATATTTCAGATGAAAATCAATTTTACTGTAATTTAGCAGGTGTTCAGAAACCAGGTAGCCAATATTCCTGATTTCATTGTGGGGATAAATATTGTCAAGTTCCGACCTGTACTCGCGGACAATATCAGATAATGTATATGTGGATAACATGGTACAAAATTATGAAAAGAAGGTGAAAGAAGTAACGACATACGAACGGTATATGTCCCGTTGTCTGGACCTTGCCCTGCTTGGATTGGGAAATACTGTTCCCAACCCGATGGTAGGCTCCGTCATCGTGCATCAGGACCGTATCATAGGTGAAGGCTATCACCGGGAGTATGGCGGACCCCATGCCGAGGTAAATGCAGTGGCTGCAGTTGCCAATAAAATCCTTCTGCCCGATTCCATATTGTTTGTTAATCTGGAACCCTGTTCCCATACAGGAAAAACTCCGCCCTGTGCCGATATGATCATCCGGTGCGGGATCCGTCAGGTTGTCATTGGCACCACCGATCCAAATCCGCTGGTGGCCGGCAAGGGAATCGAAAAACTCACAAAGGCCGGCATCAGCGTGATAAGCCATATCATACCCGACAAATGCCAATACCTGAACCGGCGTTTCTTTACCTTTCATACACGCAAAAGGCCCTTTGTTATACTGAAATGGGCACAAACTCATGACGGTTTCATGGATATCCTCCGTGAAAAAAGCGAGACTGGTGAACCCAACTGGATTTCCAACGAGATCTCCCGGATGATCGTCCATGAATGGCGTTCGGAAGAACAAGCCATACTGGTGGGCACCAATACCGCCTTCCTCGATAATCCCAGGCTGAATGTCAGGGAATGGCCGGGCAGGTCGCCCATACGGATGGTAATCGACAGAACGCTGAAATTACCACCAAGCCTTCATTTGTTTGACAATTCCTGCAGAACCCTTGTTTTTAATGCGTTGAAAGACTTTCAGAACGGAGAGACCCGTTATATCCGGCTCGATTTCAAAAATGACATAATCCCGCAATTGCTGAACAAGCTTTACGAGTTGGGTATACAGTCCGTAATGGTAGAAGGGGGTCGTAAGTTACTGGACAGTTTCCTTGAAACCGGTTGCTGGGATGAAGCCCGGGTTTTTACCGGTCGGAAAAGCTTCGGTTCAGGTATTTCTGCCCCGCTGATCCGTGGCATTGATCCGGAAGAACACCGGATCAGGGAGGACAGGTTGTTGGTATATAGGAGGCAATAGGCATCAGGCATCAGGCACCAGTTGAAATGAGACATACTGCTAAGATACTTCTTCTTCTTTTATGCGCCGGCATTACCTTGCCGGCAATGGCACAAAACGCTCCTCTGTTTTACAAAACAGATACTTCATTATTTAGTCAGGCTGAGGAAATTAAAAGACAAGCCGAATTGATCCGAGATACCATTCCTCCCAAAATCTTAATTCAGGAACCAGCGGTGTTTGCAGACTCAACCATTCATATTGCACTGGATAAAAATTCAGTTTTACTCAGGGGTAAAATAACCGAGGAGAGTGAACTGAATCAGGTTACCGTGAACGACAAACCGGTCACATTCATCCATACGGTTGATGCCTATGAGTTTATTGCTGATGTCGACATCTCCTCTGTGGATCATCTTACCCTTATTGCTACAGATGCTTATGACAATACCCGGTCAAACACTTACATCATTACCCGTACGGAAATTGACCCGCCGGTAGCAACCATTCTGGAACCTTATGCATCGGATAACGGAGAGATTTACCTGGATACCCGTGACACTAATTTGTATATTGAAGGCATCGTTCATGACGAAAGTATGATCGGATCGATTGTGCTCGACGGGGTATCCGCCAGCTTCATCATCGGCGATCTGAATCCCCGGTTCTCCGCTACCCTGAACATGGCCAGTAAGGATACATTCCTTGTCACTGTCACGGACATTTACGGAAACGATACAACACAGACCTATGTGCTTAACCGGGGAGGTGTTTCACTGATCGAATCAAATCCCATGGGTCGTACCTGGGTCATCTTCATTGAGAACTCGAACTATGAAACCTTCCCGAGCCTCAACGGACCTGCCAGGGATGCTAAACTCCTGCGGTCATCCCTGGCCCGGTATGATATTCATAAGATAATCCACAAACAGGACATGACCAAGAAGGAGATGGAACGGTTCTTCTCCATCGAATTGCGAGACCTCCTGCTGAGCAACAAAGTCAGTGCCCTGCTGGTGTGGTATGCCGGACATGGCAGATTCATACACGAAACCGGTTACTGGATTCCGGTGGATGCCAGGCGCGATGACGAATTCACGTATTACAACCTGAGTGCACTGAGGGCATCCCTGCAGTCGTACACGAATTACATCACGCACAACCTTGTAATCACGGATGCCTGTGAACCAGGATCCGCATTTTACCAGGCTATCGGGGAAACATCCAGGGAAAGAAATTGCAACGACCGGGAAGCCGTAAAATTGAAATCATCTCAGGTATTTTCATCTTCCGGATATGAACTTGAAATGGATGATTCCCGGTTTACCAGGGGTTTTGCCAACGTACTGGACAATAATCCGGGTACATGCCTCCCCGTTGAGACAATCGTGAATAAGGTAACGCTGACATTATCAAAAGATTATCAGCAAGCAATAAAATTCGGAAAAATCAGGGGACTGGTGGATGAGGACGGTACCTTTTTCTTCATACCGAAGAAATACAATAACCTTCAGGAAAACCAATGATCCTAACCTGCCCTGGAAAGTATGCGGGGGCTGACCATCGACCGGATATGCTTGCAGATACTTTCGGGGTCAAAACCGCATTCTCTGTATAGCTCAGTTTGGGAGCCATGGTCAATAAAGGTATCCGGGACGCCCAGGCGCTCCACATTTGCCTTGTAACCATTATCCACCATAAATTCAATTACCGCACTGCCAAAGCCGCCGGATATTACGCCGTCCTCAATGGTAATTATATTTCCGAAACGCCTGAAGATCGCATGAAGGCAGTCCGTATCCAGGGGCTTGGCAAACCGCATATCCCAGTGTTCGATCTCCAGGTTCTCATTTTCCATTTTCTGAATGGCCTCTGCGGCCTGGTTACCTGCACTGCCAAGGCTAAGGATGGCCAGATCCTTGCCAGGTCTCAGCATAACGGCTGTACCGATCCGGATCTCCCTGAAGGGCTGTTGCCAGTCAGTAAGGGAACCCCTCCCCCGCGGGTAACGGATTACGAAGGGGCCATTGTTTCTGAGTTGTGCGGTGTACATGAGATTACGCAGGTCTTCCTCGTGCATGGGTGCACTGATAATCATATTGGGTATGCTGCGCAGGCAGGCAATATCAAAAACGCCATGGTGGGTGGCACCGTCTGCACCAACCAGTCCGCCCCGGTCGAGACAGAAAACCACAGGAAGCTTTTGCAGTGCAACATCATGGATTACCTGGTCGTACGCCCGTTGCATAAATGACGAATACAGGTTACAGTAAGGTATCAGTCCCTGCGTTGCGAGTCCGGCTGAGAAGGTAACTGCATGTGACTCGGCAATGCCCACATCAAAAGCCCTGTCGGGCATTGCATCCATCATGATCTTCATGGAACAACCCGATGGCATGGCCGGTGTGATCCCGACGATCCTGTCATTCAGTCTGGCCAGTTCAAGCAGGGAATATCCGAAAACATCCTGATACAAAAGTGGTTCGGCGCCTTCCGTTAGAGACTTTACCAGCTCACCTGTCTCTGGATCAAACCTGCCCGGGGCATGGTACACGGTCTGATTCAGTTCAGCCTGTTTAAAACCCTTGCCCTTTATAGTAAGCAGATGCAGCAATTTAGGCCCGCTGAGGTTCTTCATATCCGAAAGAAGCTCTACCAGATGCAGCACATCATGTCCGTCAACCGGTCCGAAATACCTGAATTTCAGGGCTTCAAACAAATTGCTCTGGTGCATCAGAATGGATTTCAATCCATTTTCCAGTTTTCTGGCATAATCACGGGCATGGGGCGCTATTTTGTTGATCGCCCCGAAAAGGTGCCAGACTTCACTTTTCAATTTGTTATATGTCCTTGAGGTGGTGATGTCCACCAGATATTCCTTCAATGCCCCGGTATTCGGGTCGATTGCAATGTTGTTGTCATTCAGGATCACCAGAAGGTCCGTGTTTTCCATCCCGGCATTGTTCAGACCCTCGAAAGCCAGTCCGCCCGTCATGGATCCATCTCCGATCACGGCCACAACATTGCGCCGTACACCTTTCAGTTTGTTGGCCACCGCAATGCCCAGTGCAGCAGAAATGGAGGTGGAAGCATGACCTGTACCGAATGAATCATATTCACTTTCCTGCATGCGCGGAAATCCACTTATGCCCTTGTATTTCCGGTTTGTATGAAAGACATCCCTGCGCCCGGTCAGTATTTTATGGCCGTATGCCTGGTGACCCACATCCCATATGAGGGCATCATGCGGTGTATCGTACACATAGTGCAGTGCCACGGTGAGCTCAATCACACCCAGGCTGGCCCCAAGGTGCCCGGGATTGGAAGAGCACTCGTTGATAATAAACTGGCGAAGCTCCTCACATACCTGAGGCAACTGTTCCTTTTTCAGTTTCCGTAGATCGGACGGATAATTAATCTGTTCGAGAAGTCGTTGTTCTTTTGGATAATCCATCATATGGCAATTTCACCCTCAGGATGAAGGAACTTAAAAAATAGTTCCGTTCAAGTCACAAAGTTAATAATTTATTGTTTGATTTATTTGTTCGCTGGCGTGAGGATTGTAATTTAGGCCCGTTCAAAGACCTGTTTTTATTTATTTATGCAGATCATCATGCAAAATATATCCATTATAAAAAGGATGACTTTATTCATCCTGCTGGCCGGAGTTGCCATTGCCTGTGTACCCCCTACAAAATTCAAAACCCTGCAGTCCGAATCACTCTCCTGTCAGGAGGAAAGAGACCGGCTAAGAGCTGACAACGAACAAATTTCCGTTGAAAACAAAGAAATCAAGTCGAGGCTCTTTCTGGCAGAGAAAAAGCTTGATCGAGCAGGCCGTGATACGGTGAAGTGGAAAGAGGAGGTGAACCAGCTTTCAGACCAGCATAACCGTTTGCTTAAAGATTACCATGATCTTCAGGAAGCCCATCAGGCACTTCTCAAGGGCAGTGAGACAGAGATCAGAAAGCTGATGGGTGAATTACAGATCGCACAGAAAGCCCTCCAGAAACGGGAAGGTGAATTGAACACCCTGTCGGCCGATGTAAATGCCCGGAAAAGTGAACTTGAAAAAATGCAGCTTGAACTTGACCAGCGGAACATCCGGCTGGCTGAGCTTGAAAAGGTACTGAAAAGCCAGGAAACTGTGCTGACAGCTTTGAAGAAAAAGGTGTCGGATGCCCTGCTCGGATTTGAGAACCAGGGTTTGACAGTGACTCAGAAAAACGGAAAAGTGTATGTGTCGCTCGATGAGAAATTGCTGTTTAAGAGCGGCAGTACGGCAGTGGATCCCAAAGGGGTATCCGCACTGAGAAAACTGTCACCGGTGCTGGAACAAAATCCCGATATCAATGTAATGATCGAAGGACATACAGATGATGTACCGGTGATGACCGGTTCAACATTCAAGGATAACTGGGACCTGAGCGTGCTGCGCGCCACCTCGATCGTGAGGATATTGCTCGAGGGAACATCAATTAATCCACAGCGGCTCACTACGGCTGGCCGTAGCCAGTATCAGCCTGTAGATCCTTCAAAAACATCTGAAGCGCGGCAGAAGAACCGCCGTACGGAAATTATCCTGTCACCAAAGCTGGATGAGTTGTATAAGATAATAGACAAGTAGTTTTAAGTTTGAAATAATACAAATAGCCCAAAACAGGAATGACGTCATTGCGAACGCAGTGAAGCAATCTGCTTCGAATCAGGAGATTGCTTCGCTACGCTCGCAATGACGGAAGACGCAAAACTCAAACCGTCATGATTTCCTTTTCCTTGGCGGCCACAACGATATCCGTTTTATGAATGTGATCATCCGTTAATTTCTGGACCTCATCAACCGATTCCACTTCTATATCTTCAGGCAGGCCGTTCTTCAGCAGTTTTTTCAGCTCTTCGTTTGCATCCCGCCGGGCATTGCGAATGCTGACCTTTGTATTCTCACCCATATTTTTGACCTGCTTTACCAGGTTGCGCCGTCTTTCCTCGGTGAGGGGAGGAATATTCAGGCGTATGATTTCGCCGTTGTTCATGGGTGTGAGCCCGATGTTGGCATACAGAATGGCCTTTTCAATTGTGTCAATCATCGACTTGTCCCAGGGTTGAATTACAATGGTTTTTGCATCCGGTGTCCCGATATTGGACACCTGGCTGAGTGGCGTAATTGCGCCGTAATAATCAACTGTAATGCCATCGAGGATGGTGGGTGTAGCCTTACCTGCCCTTACATGAGCCAGTTCATCTTCGAGATGTCTGATGGCCTTTTCCATTTTTTCCCTGGCTACTTCGATACAAAATCTTGCTTCTTCTTCCATATCTTAAGGAATTGTCAGTGATTATAGCAAAATTAGAATTTTCAGCTAAATTATCAATACCAAAAGACTAACAGATTAACCTCCTACTCATGAATAATTGTTCCCACGGCCTTGCCTTCCACCACCTTCCTGAGATTACCCGGGGCATTCATATCGAAAACCAGGATGGGCAACCTGTTCTCGCGGCACATGGTAAAAGCGGTCAGGTCCATGATTTTGAGTCCCCTGCTGTAAGCCTCCTCAAAAGTGATGTCATTGAATTTTACCGCTTCCGGATCTTTTTCCGGATCAGCTGTGTATACTCCATCCACCCGGGTACCCTTGAGGATAACATCTGCCCCGATCTCCACTCCCCTCAGGGCAGCGGCCGTATCAGTCGTGAAAAACGGATTCCCGGTTCCAAAGGTAAAGATCAGGGCATAACCCCTGTCCATCAATTCCCCGGCCAAAGTTTTGGTGTAACGCTCAGCCACGGGCAGCATTTCGATGGCTGTAAGCACCCGTGCCTTACCTCCTGCCTGGTTTATGAAAGTTTGCAGGGCTAATCCGTTAATAACCGTTGCCAGCATTCCCATATAGTCGCCGGTGACCCGGTCAAAACCTTCCATCTGCCCTGAAAGTCCACGAAAGATGTTTCCACCGCCAATGACAATTCCTACCTGAACACCCAGCGCCTGGATTTCTTTAACCTGACGGGCATATGATCGCAGCACCGATTCATCCAGTCCCGATTTTTTGTTTCCCATGAGGGCCTCCCCGCTCAGCTTAAGCAGTATCTTTTTGTATTTCAACTCCATGGCATGTGTGGTTTAAATGCAGGTGTAAATATAAAAAAATATCGGGGTGACCTGAAATCACCCCGATATTATATTGTATTAGGTCTACGTTAATGAATAATCTGTAAAGACGTAACATGTTACGTCTCTGCAATATATCATATTTACTGATTCAATGTAAACCGGACAAAGCCTGTGACGGTTAAATCTTTGTCGAAACCCTGCAGGTATTGTCTTACGGTTTTTGTATTGTCCTTGGTAAACTCCTGGTTGAGCAGTGTACTCTCCTTGAAAAACTTGTTCAGTTTGCCTTCGGCAATCCGGTCTAGCATGTTTTCCGCTTTGCCTTCGTTGCGTGCCTGTTCTTTTCCGATTTCCTTTTCCTTTTCAATTATTGCAGGCGGAACATCACCCTTGTCAATTGCGACGGGACTCATGGCAGCTACCTGCATGGCAATATCCTTGCCTACCTGTATATCCATGGCTTTATTCAGTCCAACCAATGTGGCAAGCTTGTTCCCCGGATGAATATAAGCCACCACCTGCGATGCCTCAATACTGGCATAATACGACAGGTCTAACTTCTCACCGATGATCCCGATCTGTTCCGTGACAAGGTCACCAATCGAACGGTCTTTCAGGGGTAGAGCCTTTAATGCATCCATATCTGCCGGCTTTTTATCCACGGCGACCTGGAGTATATCCTGCGCAAATTTTATGAAATCAGCATTTTTCGCTACAAAATCTGTTTCGGAGTTGAGTACAATGATGGCTCCATTCCTGCCATTTTCAGCGGTTTTGGCGATCACCACACCTTCAAGGGCATCGCGGTCGGCCCTTTTGCTGGCCACCAGCTGTCCTTTTTTGCGTATGGTCTCAACAGCCCGTTCAAAATCTCCGTTTGATTCTTCCAGGGCATGTTTGCAATCCATCATACCTGCTCCTGTCATCTTTCTCAGCTTGCTGACATCTGCTGCTGTAATTGCCATAATATATTAGAATTTAATCCGGTAATACTACATCTTCTTCTGTATCTTCCACTTCTTCTTCCTCAATCTCTATTGCAACGCCCTTCTTGGCAGGAGCTTTGAGGGAGAGGGCATTGCGGGCTGCAATCCGTTTTTCACGGGTCTCTTCGAATTCCTCGTCCGGATCTTCTGCATCCTCAGCTTTGTCATCCTTTCTGCTCTTTTTATCGCTTGCCTCTGCATCCTTTTCCCGTTCCATTTTTCTCTCATCCAGTCCCTCCATCATGGCCTTGCAGATCAACTCAAGGATTAGGGAAATGGATTTGGAAGCATCGTCGTTGGCCGGAATCGGAAAATCAACCAGGTTCGGATCAGAATTGGTATCCACCATGGCGAAAATTGGAATATTCAGCCGCCTGGCCTCATGTACAGCAATATGTTCCTTGTGAATGTCAACTATGAACATGGCAGCTGGTAAGCGCGTAAGATCCACGATGCTGCCCAGGTTTTTCTCAAGTTTTGCACGTTGACGGGCAATCTGAAGCTTTTCACGCTTTGACATATTATCATAGGTCCCGTCGGTGGCCATCTTGTCAATGGATGACATTTTCTTCACTGCTTTCCGGATGGTTGGAAAATTTGTAAGCATTCCGCCTGGCCAGCGTTCAGTAACGTAGGGCATGTTTACTTTCTTGACCTGCTCGGAAACAATGTCTTTTGCCTGCTTTTTGGTAGCCACAAACAGGACCTTGCGTCCCGATTTGGCAATCTGTTTCAGTGCTGTGGCAGCTTCTTCCAGCTTGGCCTGGGTTTTTTGCAGATCGATGATGTGGATCCCTTCCTTCTCCATAAAAATATATGGAGCCATAGCGGGATTCCATTTTCTTCTCAGGTGACCAAAATGTACACCTGCGTCCAGTAATTCCTGTATTGTTGTTCTTGGCATGATTTAAAATGTTTACTTTCTATTGAAATCAATTGATGAGTAGCCATTCCACCGCGGGAATGAGTCACATCAATTTAGATACTAAACAAACTGAAGGGGGTTAGCGTTTGCTGAACTGGAACCTTCTTCTGGCACCGGGCTGTCCCGGTTTTTTGCGTTCAACTTCGCGTGGATCCCTGGTCAGCATTTTGTTGCTTTTCAAAGCTTCCTTACTCTCGGGTTTCAGGATAACAACGGCCCTGGCAATAGCAAGGCGCAAGGCTTCAGCCTGACCCTTGATGCCACCACCCTGAAGATTTACCTTGATATCATATTTGTCGGTAACCTCGGCGATGTTCAGGGGTTGCTGGATGATAAACTGCAATTGCTGGAGCGGAAAATAGTCCTGTAAAGCACGGTCGTTGATGGTGATGTTGCCTTTGCCTTCCTTCAGATATATCCTGGCTACAGCGCTTTTTCTGCGCCCTATCGCGTTAACTACTTCCATACCTGTTATTTGTAATTTAATTTAAGTTCTTTCGGCTGCTGAGCTGCGTGGGGATGTTCCTGGCCGGAATATACATATAAATTGCCATAGATGGCATTGCCTAAACGGTTACGCGGAAGCATCTTCTTTACAGCCAGCTCAATGATACGGCTGGGATTGGTCAAAGCCAGGTCGGCCGGGGTTGTAATCCGCTGCCCGCCCGGATATCCTGTATGCCTTTTATATTCCTTGTCTGTCCACTTCTTGCCGGTAAGCCTGATCTTTTCTGCATTGATCACGATGATGTTGTCACCGCAGTCTACATGAGGTGTAAAATTTGTCTTATGCTTACCTCTGATCATGCTGGCTACCTGCGAACTAAACCTGCCCAACACCTGGTTGGTGGCATCCACAACAAACCACTCTTTCTGTACAGTAGCATCGTTTGCCGAAACCGTTCTGTAACTCAGTGTATTCACGTTATATTGCTGTTAATATAGTTTTATGCTCAATCTGCATCTTGCCCTTAAAATAGGGAGTGCAAAAATACAATTTATTTTTATTATACAACAGATTTGGAGAATTTTATTTTCCCCGCCGGATGGTTCCCAAAAAGTTCCTTATTTTTATGGGATGAATTTCCGGATTCCACGAGAAGAACTGCACAACGGCATCTATGTGTTTGCACTGGCCGTGCTGGTTTGCTGTCTGCCCCTGTCGCGTTACGTGCTCAGCATATCCCAGTTCATCCTGGCATTTAACTGGCTTGCTGAAGGTGAATTCAGGCAGAAGGCAACCATTCTGCGCCGAAAACCAGCCGTGCTTGTATTTATCTCCGTTTCGCTGATCTATCTGGCCGGCACCCTGTATTCCGACAACATACCCGCGGCCTTGACCAAGGTCAAGAATACTGTCCCGCTTGTTCTGATCCCGCTGGTCATTTCTACCTCCCGTCCGCTAAGCCCTAAGAATGTTTCACGGCTATTCTTTCTTTACACCCTGGCAGTGTCTGTTGCAGCCATTATTTGTATCTCCAATTATCTCCTCGATCCTGCAGCAGCAGACCGGAATTTCCGGAAGCTATCCCTGTTCATACCGCACATCCGATTTTCACTGCTCATTATTATGGCCATATTTATCCTGCTATACCTGGTATTTTTTAAACCCTTTCCCATCCGGCGCCCCCTGCAGGCAGCATTTGTTACAGAGGCATTTTTTCTGGCCGCCTTTCTTTTCATGCTGCGGTCTTTCGCAGGCATTCTTATATTCTTTCTTTGTTTAACCCTTTTCCTGGCGCAAACATCCCTGTTAAAAGGCAGGAAAATCCGCGGTCGTGCCATTGTATCGGTTCTGCTTGCGCTGAATTTCGCAGCCGTTTTCCTCGTCGTTTTCGTCTATTACAAAAACTTTCATCCACCATCCGTTGACCCTGCCCTACTGGATGAAAAAACAGTCAACGGTACGCGGTATGAGCACAACTTTTCCGACAAAACCATGGAAAATGGTTACTATGTTAACCTGTATGTCTGCGAACCCGAGCTCAGTAAGTCTTGGAACGCCCGAAGCAAGATTAAATATGACAGCACTGACCAAAGGGCACAGCCTGTCGCCACCACAATTAAACGTTACCTTACATCAAAGGGACTTCGCAAAGACTCCGTATCGCTAAGCCAGCTTGGGGACGAAGAAATCCAGGCTATTGAAAAAGGCCGGGCCAATTATGCTTTTAAGGCTAAACCCGGTTTTTCCCAACGGCTTTATGAAACTCTCTGGGAGATCCATATTTGGCGGAATACGGGTTATGTCAAGCAACATTCCTTTGGTCAGCGGATAGTCTATTTACAGACTGCATGGGAATTGATACGGAATAACCCCCTTACCGGGGTCGGAAGCGGGGATGTTCAAGGTCTGATGATGCAAATTACCCGAAAAAACCGGCATGATGTGGAGGGACGATGGAAAGGAGAGCCCCATAACCAGTTTGCATTTTTTCTCATGGCCTTCGGCATACCCGCCTTCATCTGGATCATGTTTTCCTGGACTTATCCTGTCCTGGTAAGCAGATCATACCGATATCTGCTTTTTAACCTGTTTGCGGTAACTGTGCTGGTTTCCATGCTGGTGTTGGATACTATCGAATCCTATGACAACATGGTATTCTTTGCATTCTTTTATTCCCTGTTTGTATTCGGGTCAACTTATCCCATACAGGAAAATCCTGCAGGCCTGGAGTGACAATCAGCTTCTCTGCCGGAGTAATCCCGGATCTTTCAGTTCTTGAAAGTAAAGGAGGAGATAATTGTATCAAAAATCGGTTTATAGGTTGGGTAGGTATCCACCAGGGCATTCATCCCCACAATATAACCATAATTTTTTCTGACGAATAAATACTTGGTGAGTTTTGCATCCAGGATTATGGAATCATTGCTTTCCGGAACTAAATTAACCAAAGTTTGCAGGTGGATCAATTTCCGGCAGGTTGCCCCGTTGATCGTTGTATCAGCCGACAAATAAAGCTGGTGGTAACTGGTATCCTCATCGAACGAAGCGATAACAGCTGTACAGAACTGCTCAAGATCACTTCCTCCTATGGGATCTTTTGTTACCAGAACATCTTCCGTGATTGAGTCTTTATCATTTTCGAGCGGACTGAATGCATAATAAACAAGGTTGCTCTGGTTCACTGCATAGTAGGTCCAGGCATCAGGCACTGTTATGGTAAAATCAAGTGCTGGTTCGCCATCGTCTTTGTTGCATGCTGCGAAAGATAAGATTATGCCTGTCAGCAGAAGTATTTCTTTCAGAATTTTCCACGTTCTCATATTGTTGCAGATTGATCCCATGATTAATATTCGTTAACTTAGTGATTAATTTGAAACGAGAAATATTAACGGCAAAGGTAGAATATAAATTTTTAAATTTGCATGAGCTCAATTATCATACCAAATATACTTTAACCTGAAAACACCATGAAAAAGATTACTGCCCTGTCTTTTTTTCTCTTCTGCCTGGCTATTGCAGAAGGCCAACCTGTTAATCAGAAGTCTGGCGAACCTTTTCCCATACGGGGTTTGTGTATTGCGGCTCCGCGTAGCGCGGACATGAAGGACTTCATCAAGTTTATTGAGGAAGAACTGGTGCCGCGAAAAGTTAATACACTGATATTACGGGTTGACTTCAATTATCAGTTTAAAAACTATCCCAAGCTGAGGGATTCCTCATCCCTTTCCGAAGCAGAGGTGAGAAAACTGGTATCGGTTTGTAAAAAGGGCAACATCCGTATAATCCCGCAGATCAACCTGCTGGGCCACCAGTCCTGGGCCGGTAAAACCGGTAATCTGCTCCGGGTTTATCCTGAATTTGATGAGACCCCCTATATCAAGATGCCGAAGAATTATGTCTGGCCTAATCCGGATGGGTTATATTGCAAAAGCTATTGCCCCCTCCACCCGGGGGTACATAAGGTGGTATTCGATCTGGTGGATGAGATCTGCAATACATTCAATGCAGATGCTTTTCATGCCGGTATGGATGAAGTATTTTACATCGGCCATGACAGTTGCTCCCGTTGTGCCGGTCGTGATAAAGCCGAATTGTTTGCCGGTGAGGTGCGGGCCATCCGCGATCACCTGCAGCTAAAAGGACGGCAATTGTGGATATGGGGTGACCGGCTTATTGATGGTAAAACCACGGGCATGGGAATATGGGAGGCAAGCTATAACAACACCCACCGGGCAGTTGATATGATCCCGAAAGACGTGGTTATCTGTGACTGGCATTATGAGCGTGCAGACCAAACCCCGGTATACTTTGCCCTGAAGGGACTGACCGTGGTCACCTGCCCATGGCGTATGCCTGATGCGGCCGTTACTCAGGCTGAGGACATGGTGAAGTTCAGGCAACATGCTACGCCTGAGATGAAAGAACGGTATGCCGGCATGGTACAAACGACATGGAGCCCGGCTTCCTCTTTCATTAAAAATCTCCATGATGAAAGCAATACAAAACCCGTTGAATATAATACAGAGGAAAATTGTTTCAGGGTGCTGTATAAACAGTTTAAAACATTGGCTCCTGCTCCATGAACAGCAGGATTTCCTCCATCGATATCTTCCGGGCACTGACCATGCTGTTGATGATATTTGTAAATGACCTGTGGTCGCTGCATGATATTCCCGCCTGGCTTGAACATACAACAGCAGATGAAGATGGGATGGGACTGGCCGATGTGGTATTCCCTGCCTTCCTTTTCATTGTAGGTCTTTCCATTCCCCTGGCCATACAAGCCCGTATCAAAAAGGGTGAATCAGATTCCACTATCCTGCTGCATATTGCAAAACGCACCCTGGCTCTTGTTATAATGGGATTTTTCATGGTGAACTTTGAATCTTTCCGGCAGGATATACCCAAGCTTTACAAAGACATCTGGGAGGTTTCCATGGCACTCGCCATCATCCTGATCTGGAATGTGTATGAAAAAGATAAGATATTGAATGCCATTCCTGTATGGTTGATGCAAGCGATCGGGATCGGTATTCTGGTAGTGCTGGCCCTGGTGTATAAAGGGGGAACCGCTGAAGATCCGCAATGGATGAGCCCTCAATGGTGGGGGATCCTGGGGCTTATCGGATGGGCATACCTGCTTTGTTCAGTCATCTGCCTGTGGTCGGGGCAGAAAATCTGGATCATCCTGGTTTGCCTGATCATCCTGCATGGACTGAATGTTCAGGAATTCTTTCCTCTTTTTAAGGACCAGCAGGGTATCCGGATAATTGTCAGTGCCTCCAATCATACCCTGGTCATGAGTGGTGTGCTGGCAACACTGGTATACCTGAAACTGAAAGATAAAAACCGGATCGAACTGTTTATCAGCATCCTGATGTTGCTTGCCCTGGTGTATATCGCTTATGGTTTTGCCACCCGGCCTTTGTGGGGGATCTCAAAGATCAGGGCTACTCCTTCATGGACGACCATCTGCGCCGGAATTGGTTTTTCATGCTTCGCCCTGATCTATATCCTGGCGGATGTCCTGAAAATCACCCGGTGGTCCGCCATAATCATGCCGGCAGGCAGAAGCACCCTCACCTGCTATTTGCTTCCCTATATCATTTATCCCGTGTTCTTTCCACTGATCAAGTTGCTGCCCGGCTCCCTTACCGGGGGAATGGCAGGCATCATCAAATCGCTGATTTTCGCACTGGCCGTTATCCTGTTGACGGGATTACTTGAAAGATTCAGAATTAAACTTAAAATTTAGACTTTTTTCGCTTAATTCGCATTCTCAAACATATACGATTGCATGAAAAACTTCAGGATCATCAATATCATCAGTGGATGGATCACCTTTACCATAGCGGCCTTTTTTTACCTGTCCACCATTGAGCCCACGGCCAGCTTCTGGGATTGCGGCGAATTCATCTCATCGGCCTTCAAACTCGAGGTGGGTCATCCCCCCGGAGCACCTTTCTTCATGATCATGGGCAGGTTTTTTACCCTGTTTGCCGGGAACGATGTTACCCAGGTGGCGAAAATGGTGAATGCAATGTCTGCCCTGTTCAGTGCACTTACCATTCTTTTTCTTTTCTGGACCGTTACTCACCTGGCCAGAAAGATCCTTGGCAAAGATGAAGAAATGACAACCGGACAGATCATTGCCATAATCGGCAGTGGCCTGGTTGGTGCACTGGCCTATACTTTTTCGGATACTTTCTGGTTCTCAGCCGTTGAAGGCGAGGTTTATGCCAGTTCTTCCCTGTTTACTGCCCTGGTATTCTGGGCTATCCTCAAATGGGAAAATGTCGCGGATGAGCCCTATGCCAACAGGTGGCTGGTTTTTATTGCCTACCTGATGGGATTGTCGATCGGCGTTCACCTGCTCAATCTGCTTGCCATTCCGGCCATTGTTCTTGTATATTATTTCAGAAAGAATGAAATCACACTCGCCGGTACATTGAAGGCCCTCATCGTTTCAGTCCTCATCCTGGGTGGTATCATGTATGTCATTATTCCGGTAGTGGTGCAGATTGCCGCCTTTTTTGAACTGCTTTTCGTGAATACCTTTGGCCTGCCTTACTCTTCCGGCATCCTTTTCTATGCCTTGCTCCTGGTAGGCCTGATCGTATATGGGCTGTACCACACCCAAAAACACCAGAAGGTGATCCTGAACACCATCATCCTGGTCATTACCGTGATCCTCATCGGATATTCTTCTTATACCATGCTGGTAATACGCTCAGCTGCCGATACCCCCATGGATCAGAATGATCCAGAGGACCTGTTCTCCCTCCTGTACTACCTCAACCGGGAACAATACGGTGACAGACCCCTGATCGCCGGAAATTATTTTAATGCCCCCATTACCGGATCAAAACCAGGTAAGCCTTCCTATTACAAATCAGAAGGAAAGTATAAGGAAAACAATTACCGGATCAAATATATATATGACAAAAAATTCACCACATTCTTTCCACGCATGTGGAGCACTGATTCGGAGGGCGGTCATGTGGATGCCTATATCCGGTGGGCGAATCTCCGGGAAAAAGACCTGTTCCAGGCAAGAACGGATCAAAACGGGAATGTGATGACAGGCCAGGATGGCCAGGTGGTATATGACCATTCCAAAGGGAAGAAAAGTCCGAATTTTGCGCAGAACCTCACTTTTTTCTGGCGATATCAGGTGATCCATATGTATTTCCGGTATTTCATGTGGAATTTTGCAGGCAGGCTGAATGATATCCAGGCCAATTACAAAACTGAGATCAACAAAGGCGCCTGGATCTCAGGGATATCCTTCCTGGATAGTATGCGGCTCGGAAACCAGGATAGCCTCCCCGATTCCATGCGAAACAACAAGGCGCATAACCGCTATTTTATGCTACCCCTGTTATTGGGTCTCGCCGGACTTTTCTATCACCGCAAAAAACACAGAAAAGACTATTGGACCATCATGGTGCTGTTTATCATGACCGGACTGGCCATTGTGATATACCTTAACCAAAGTCCGTTGCAACCCCGTGAAAGGGACTATGCCTATGCGGGTTCCTTCTATGCTTTTGCCATCTGGATCGGATTGGGTGTTCTTGCTTTATTTGACCTGCTCAAAAAATACACACCCTCCATATCCGGTGCGGTACTGGCTACCCTGATCTCGCTGGTGGCTGTACCTGTCGTTTTGGCTAAGGAGAACTGGAACGATCACGACCGCTCAGGACGTTATGTAGCCCGTGATTTTGCCTATAACTACCTGAACTCCTGTTCCCCGAATGCCATCCTGTTTACCAATGGCGATAACGATACCTTCCCGCTCTGGTATGCCCAGGAAGTGGAAGGTATTCGCACGGACGTTCGGGTTATGAACCTGAGTTACCTGGGTGCCGACTGGTATATCCGGCAAATGCAACGCAAAGCCTATGACTCCGACCCGGCTCCGTTCACACTCACACCGGATCAATACCGCGCAGGAACCCGGGATATTATTTATGTAATAGACCGGATCAAGGGTTACAGCGAACTGAAACAGGTAATGGACTTTGTGTCAAGTGACGATCCGCGTACAAAACAGTTGCCTGAATACACAACCGAAAAGATCGACTTCATCCCCACCCGGCGGTTTGTCCTGCCTGTGGATTCCGTGGAAGTGGTCCGGAACGGCACCGTATCCGCTAAACAAGCTTCCAGGGTCACCTCGGAGATGAGATGGGAGCTGGAACCCAGCCGGAATTATCTCACCAAGAATCATTTGATGATCCTTGACCTCCTGGCTACCAATCAGTGGAAACGGCCTGTTTACTATGCTATTACAGTTTCAGATGATAATTACCTGAACCTGGGCAAATTCTTTCAGATGGAAGGACTTGCCTACCGGGTCGTACCCTTTGCTTCAACAGGTGATATGTTCGGACAGGGCGGTATCAACACGGATGCCATGTATGACAATATGGTAAATAAATTCCGCTGGGGTGGCGTGGACAACCCGGATCTGTTCCTGGATGAAAACGTCCTGCGGATGCTGGCTAATTTCAGAAGTACCTTTGCCCGCCTGGCTCTCCAGCTAATCAACGAGAATAAGCCCGATTCAGCACGCAAGGCCCTGGATAAATGCCTGGAGGTGATACCTGACCGGGTAGTTCCGTTTAACGTTTACAATGTGCTTCTTGTAGAAGCCTATTTCAGGCTTGGGGATGCTGATACAGCTAAAAAAATTACCGAAACGCTGAAAAGGAATGTGTATCAGGATATGACTTATTATGTGAGCCTTGGGAAAAAATATTACACCTACCTGGTGTATGAAAAACGGGTGGCATTCTATACACTCGATGAATTGCGCCGACTGGCTGAGACCTATAATCAGCCGGAACTGAAAACGGAAATGGAGCAGAAGATCCAGGAATATTCCGGTGCCCTGGGGATAGGGATGTAGGGTAAACCATGGCTTTTATCCGTATACCGCGTGTCCTGAAGATATACCCCGGGCTTACCTGGAATATGCCCGGAGCGCAGAAATTGTTGTACCTTACCTTTGATGACGGTCCAACTCCGCAGGTAACCGATAAAATTCTGGACGTTCTTTTGGAATTCAGGGCAAGGGCCACTTTCTTTTGTATTGGCCGGAATGCGGAACGGCATTCAGCCTTGATGAACCGGATCCGGGAGGCAGGACATGCCCCGGGCAACCATACATATAGTCACCTGAAAGGCTGGTACACCCCGGATCAGGAATATTTTGCCGATATTGAACTGGCGGGCCGGTTCATTCCTTCCCGGCTTTTCCGGCCTGCCTATGGCATGATCACGCCTTACCAGGTGAACTACCTGCAGAAAATATACAGAATTGTACTTTGGGATATCATGAGCTTCGATTTCCATCCCGGTACCAGCAAGGAAAAATGCCTGGATAATGTGATCCGGCATGCACAGCCCGGCTCTGTGATTGTTTTCCATGATTCCGTGAAAGCTTCGGAAAAAGTGCTGTATGCTTTGCCGGGGGTACTGACATATTTTATGAAACTCGGATTCTCTTTTGAATCCTTGCCGCAAGAAACCGCATGAATATCCCGTACAACAAGTCAAACCGGCCTGCAACACCCTGAATCAGCACCATCATGTATATGAACTTGTTAATCCTGCCCTGTATTGTAAATCCATACTTGTTATCACGGGATAATATGGCCCTGCAGTTTTGTGCCAGAAAACCGAACCGCTTTTTCCGGGATATTGCTTTTTCAAGAAAAACAGGTATCTCATCCCCGAAAAACTGATTCAGCAAGGTCATGGCCAGGAACAAGCTCCGTTCAGCATGAATTTCCCCGGCCATTGCCACCACCTTCCCAAAGTCCAGTTCATCCCGCTTCAATGCCAGAAAGGCACGGATATCCATCAGCCATCCCAGGCGTGAAAACTGGTGAAGTCCCCCATGATAACAGAGATAAACCAGGTATTTTTCCGAAGACAGAACCTGCACAAAGTTGCCTTCCAGATCATACGTCTCCAGACTGATGAAGAAATTCCGGAAAAGGCCATCTGTAAGATAGGCATTGGAGCCGGGCCGGATATGCAGGTCGATGTGGCACCTTTTTTCCGGATTGAAATAGTGCACCTCCCGCTTGGCGATGAGAAATATCTTCCGGGAAGTCTTTCCGGGATAGGCATTCAGGTTCGATTGCGTATATCCCAGTTCAGCAAGGAGGACATGGGCCTGCTCAAGTGTTGATTCATGAACCAGCATCAGATCCAGGTCCACCGACTCCTTCGATGCCTCCCTCCCGTATATCATGCGGGCCAACTGCGGCCCCTTGATGACAACCACTGAAATCCCGGCTTTGTCAAAACAGCCAGTCACACGGATCAGCTCGTGAAGTTGTACCAGTGACTGCATGGCATTTTTCCTGCACCGGATCCCGAGTCTTTCGATCTGTTGGTGTGTAAACATCCCGGGATGATTTTGTGCATACAGCAGTAAGGGGTAGCTAATCCGGTGCATATCGGCAAGCAGAATGACCATGTCGGTATAGCCGGAAATTTCGGAGATCTGTTCATCCTGCTGCCCTTTCAGTATATTGAGTAACAAATCAATTCCCTTATCCCGCTCATTACTCATCACTCATCACTCATTACTTTTATAATACATCATGATCATCAGATAATCATAAAACGCCCCCGGCATCAGGGTATTCATATCCTCCGGATCACGCCTCACCAGCTTTTCATACCATGCCCCGAAACGGGAAAAATCAAATATTTCATTCAAACGGGCTGAATCCGAACAGGACCGGACCAGATCCAGGATCTGATCCTTTTCAGTAACCAGACTATGATAGGTGTGTGGAATCGTAGTGCCTGACTTGTCATTCCGCTGCTGAATGGCTTCCGGAACATAGCCGGCAATCGCCTGCCTGAACAGGTAACGGTTTATGCCGTGGTGCTGCTTTACCCGGGGCGGGAAGGCCAGACAGGCCAGCATCAGGTTAACATCGAAAAGGGGATAACGGTATTCCATCCCAAACTGTGCTGCTGCCGTATAGCAATACTCCATCCGCTGCGGAATATGCTCCATACAGATCCTGAATAATTGCCGTGAAGAGAGCGTTTCCTGAACAGGAAGCCTGAACTTGCCGCGATAGCGATATTCCAGCTCATGCTGCTTTACAAATTCCGGCTTTAGCGGCAGGTTTTTTAACCGTTTCCCCAGCAGTTCCGGGGTGAAAATCCCGGTGCGGTATGCCGGGCGGTAAAATTGCGAATACAGATATCTGGCCGCGATCAGTCCGGGTTTCAACAGAGATTTAGGCGTTATGCCACGATAAAAAAGTTCATCGCGGATCACCTGCCATTGTCTTTCCCGGATCAGTTCATTCCAGGGCAGGGATGTTCTTGCTGATACCAGTTCATCTCCGCCAAAGCCGGATAAAAGTACACGGGTGCCTGCCTCACCGGCTGCCTTATATAAGCCGAAATTAAAAACACTGAAATTCTGTTGTATAAAAGTGCCCTGAATATCCAGTGTATACTTCAGGAGATCGGTGACCGGCATGCCAGGCCTGTCAATGTCCTGCCATGTCAACGGCTTAAAAGCAAGCATCGCATGGATGAATTCCCGCTCATCCTTGAATTCCAGCCCTGTACCATCCGGGAATATATTGGAAAAAGCCATAATATTTGTCTTTCCTTCTCCAGCAAAGTCAGCTGCCAGTCCTGTAACGGCAGAGGAATCCAGTCCCCCGCTTAATTCCGATCCCAGATTTTGCACACCTGCACACCGCATTTTCACGGCATGCATCAGCAGTTCCCTGAACATGTCAATATACTCTTCTTCCCGGGCAAGATTGACTTTGACTCCCGCATCGGGGAGCCAATACCGGCTTAGGGTGACTGCCCCGTTCTTACAGATCATGCAATGGGCAGGAGGCAGTTTAAAGATATTTCCGAACGGGGATTTGTCCTTCGGTGATTTTACGGTTACCAGGGAATCCAGCAGGTAATCAAAACTGACTTCCGGTTTTTCTTCCAATGCGCCCAGGATCATCCTGATTTCAGAAGAAAAAATGAAGCTCTTCCCCTGCCGGGTATAAAAAAACGGCCGGACACCCATTGGATCACGGCCGCAAAATATCTCCCCGCTGACCGTATTGAAGATCAGGAAGGCAAAATCACCATAGAGGTATTCCAGGCAACGGTCACCCCATTTTTCATAAGCCCGGAGAATGAGCGCTGCATCACCGGTTTCCTTTTCCTGCAGTTTGTCACCGAGCCTGTAAAAAAGCTCCCGCCGGTTGTATAGGCTGGCATCGGCTGCAATAACCAGGTCTCCATTGCTGAATAATACGATGCCATCCGTTATTTCCGGGATGTCCTTCTGCCGGGCGGCAGCCACCCAGCCTGCCGGGAAATCCAGGGCAGCCATGCGGCGCGGAATGATGTATTTTGCTGATCCCGCCATCCGCCTGATCATTTCCTGATCTGGCTTCTGCAAGTCCGTTCGCACAATTCCAAAAACCGGTGGCATGTACACTGAAATTGGTCCGTCCTAAATTACAATCTTATGGCCGATATTTCTATTTTTTTTATTCACCCTTTTTCATATTCCCCATTTTTTACTTTTCGTTTTTCACTTTTAACTTTTCGTTTTCCTTATTTTTGCACCATGCCTCCTTCCCTGACATATCCCTATCACTACCGCGCCTACAGCCTGAATATCCTGTCGCAGATCCCGGTAACCGGTTTTGAACCTGTACCGGGGACAGAGGCGGATATATTCATATCCCTGGGAGAGGTACCCGAATCACTGCCAGATCCTGTAAACCAGGGTGTGCTCTACCAGTCGACCGAAACTGAGTTCCTCCTCCAGGTGGATCAGGTTGCCCGCTATCATGTCCGCCACGGCCGGGAGATCGTGGTTCAGATTCTGGGTAATGCCTCTCCGTCTGAAGTATCAGCCTTTATCAGCGGCACTGCTTTCGGGGCCCTGATGCACCAGCGGCGTATGCTGCCCATTCATGC
Organism: uncultured Bacteroidales bacterium; assembly: GCA_963705125.1. Classification (GTDB taxonomy): domain Bacteria; phylum Bacteroidota; class Bacteroidia; order Bacteroidales; family UBA10428; genus UBA5072. The sequence continues at coordinate 435,263 of CAVPIY010000005.1, forward strand.
CAGTACGGTGCTGTTCAGGGACAGGTGCCTGGTTTTTGCCGGCCTTTCCGGATCGGGGAAGTCCACGCTGGCTGCATCCCTCGTTCATGCAGGTGCCTCACTTGTGGCTGATGATATTTCGGTGATCGATTTCAGCGGGGATAAGCCTGCGGTATGCTCTGCGTTTCCTTCGATCAGGATCTGGGAGGACAGCCTGAAACATCTCGGTATCCCCCTTCAGGGGCTTGAACCGGTGCGGGGTGAGCTGCGCAAGTACTACCTGCCGGTATCACTTTTCGACCGGTCTCTCTCTCCCATTTATCGCCTTTTTATACTTGCCACGCACAACCGGGGAGAACTGGAAACCAAGGATCTGCATGGGATCGACAAATTCAGGGTGCTGAAGAAACATACCTACCTGTTCAGGGGCATACCCAAAACAGGGTTGGAACAAAGTCATTTCACCCTGGCCAACCAGCTGGCCACCCAAGTGCCGGTAACTTTGCTTACACGGCCCAGCGGTGATTTTAACACCTGCCGGCTGATCCGCTATCTTGAAGAAACCATCCCAGAAGCGTGATATGGATAGCAGGATCGTATGGCTGGCCTCCTATCCCAAATCAGGCAATACCTGGTTCAGGGCATTCATCACAGCCCTGCTCAATCCTGGCCTTGCCGAAGTGGACATCAACAGCCTGCATCCCACCACCATCGCCAGCAGCCGGCAATTGTTCGATGAACTTGCCGGCGTGTCTTCAGCCGACCTGTCACCCGAGGAGGTAGACCGGCTGCGTCCCCGGGTTTACCGGCAGAACGCATTGGAATCGGATGATATGATCTACCATAAGATCCATGATGCCTGGATCCGGCTGCCGGACGGAGAGCCCCTGGTACCGGCTGACGTGACCCGTGCCGTGGTGTATTTCATCCGCAATCCGCTGGATGTGGTGCTTTCTTTTGCACATCACCTGAATACTTCATTTGACAAGACCATCGCCATCATGAATAACCCGGGCTATGCCTTCTGTGACCGGGGCGACAGGCTCCACAACCAGCTCAGGCAGCGCCTGCTCACCTGGAGCGGACATGTCAAAAGCTGGGTTGATGAATCCAAACTTCCGGTTGTGGTGATGCGGTACGAAGATATGCTGGCCTCGCCGGAGGAGACCTTTGCCAGGGCAGTTTCCTTCCTCGGGCTGAACCACACCCCGGGGGAGATCCGGACCGCACTGGACTACTGTACTTTTGCCCGCTTGCAGAAACAGGAAGAGGAGAAGGGATTTGCGGAGAAAAGCGCCAAGGCTGACACCTTCTTCCGCAAAGGAACCGCCGGAGACTGGCAGCAGGTGCTGACACAGGAGCAGGTGAGGCGGATCACAGAGGAACATGGGGAGGTGATGAAGCAGTATGGTTATTTAAGTGATGTGTGATGAGTGATGTGTGATGAGTTGGGTGTGAGTTGCGGGAGTGAGTGTTGAAATTACTTTGATAGAATATTTGTTTAGAAATTTTAAAATCCCTATTTTAGTAATCTCATGTTATCAGAAATTTATCACTATGAAAACGCACAAAGATTTAATTGTTTGGCAAAAAAGTCTTGATTTTGTTACAAATATTTATTGTTTAACAAAATGCTTTCCAAAAGAAGAGTTATATGGTTTGACTAACCAATTGCGCAGAGCAGCGGTATCCATACCTTCAAATATTGCAGAGGGTGCTGCAAGATCAACCAAAAAAGAATTCAGTCAATTTTTGCATATATCGCTCGGAAGCCTTTCTGAAATTGAAACACAGCTTTTAATAAGTACAAATCTTGGATATTTGACTACAGATGATTGTACTATAAACTTAGCTAAATTGACCGAAATCAGAAGGATATTACTGGGTCTAATTTCATCACTTTCCAAATGAAATGGTTTATCATACACCCAAATCCCTTGCCCGCTCATCACTCATCACTCATCACTCATCACTTTTAAGCCTGTTAATATTTTACACCATAAATTTCCAAAAAATCGTATATTTACCCAACCTAGTAAATCTCCTGACAGCCACAATGAAAGAGAAACATGGGATTATTCACTGCAAATAAGGAAATCGGGCCTGACACATTGCTTCAGCGCAAGCCGGGCCTGCTTTTCAACGAGATCGACGGGGAGGTTGTCATGCTCAGCATCGAGAACAGCGAGTATTACGGCATGGACAAGGTAGGCTCGCGGATCTGGCAGCTGATTGAAACGCCCATGCGCTTCAGGGAACTGGTCGCTAAACTCATGGATGAATACGAGGTTTCGGAGGAACAATGCACCATAGATACATTGGCTTTTTTAAAGAAGATAACGGATAAGAAATTAATCCACCTCACCCCCGGCCCCTCTCCCAGGGGAGAGGGGAGTGTGGGATGAGACCAGAGTAACATTCAGGACTATGAAACTATTTTATTACATAAGGAGGTTTTGGGAGATACCGGGGGTGGAGAGAGTACTATTAATTAAAGCTTTTGGAATATTAATATTATTGACACCTATGACTAATCTCGTTCCTTTGAGATATTTTTATTTCCTTCTGAGAGCTTCTCCAAAGTTTAGATTATCGGTGTATCAAAATAAACAATTTATAAGAATAATTAGAAAAACCCTGCATAGAATTGACAGATTTTCTCCTGTTCGATTAAGCTGTTTGACTAAATCGATGACTTTTAAACTATTGCTCAATAATTATGGAGTTCAAAGTAAGATAGTATTGGGAATAAATTATTCTCACCCACGTAATTTTAAAGCTCATGCTCATGTTGAAATAGATGGATTCATTATTTATTTAAAGAATGAAAAATTCAAAAAAGTTTGTTCTTTTAATTAAGATTAACTGCATTAAACATTTTTTTAATGTGGATAATTAAATTATTAATGTTCAAGTCTTTTATCATATAATGATGGAGGAAGCAAAAGAAAAATCTACCTGGAAAAGTCCAGAATTATATATTCTAGACTTTAAGAAAACTGCCACTGGTTTTGTAACAGATCCAGCACAAGAAGATGGTTATTACACAGCTACACAAAGCGGTTCATAAATCCAAAAATATAGATTATGATCAGAAAATTTACCTTATCATCAATTTGGTTAATCTTATTTCAAATATCACTGTTCTCACAGGAATGGGTTACATCCGGTGTTATTAAATCAAATGAAATTGAACCCAAATTTAGCCTGATCGATGACGTTGGAAATAGTTACATTCTAGCAGCATTTAAGGATACAGTTTATGAGCCATTCATGATATCAAAAGGTAACCCCGATCTATTACTCCTTAAACTAAATGCGTCCGGAAATATTCTATGGCATAAACAAATAGGAGGTACTGGTTTGGATAATGCAGGTAGCTTAAATATTAAAGACAATGAGCTTCTTGTAGTACTGAACTTTCAAAATACTGTTAAGTTTGGAGTCAACGATAGTATCGTTTCAAAAGGTAGTTTTGATATTGGTCTCTGCAAGTTTTCTTCTGAAACCGGCAATTATATTAGTTCAATAGTAATTGGAACTTCTGATGGAATTTCAGATGCACAAGTGGTATTAAATGCAAAAATTAATGATACTACTTTAGTGATTGCAGGAAATTTCTCCAATAAGATTTTTCTTGGAGCTTATCCTAATTGTGATACATTACTTGCTAATAGTTTTAATACCAATTTCATTGCTCAAATTAACCTTGAAGGTGATATTATTTGGTCCAAAAGAATACTTTCCTCAACAAGTAATTGTAAGGTTAATAAAATTGCAGTGTCAGATAATGGTTTTTATTATGGAGGCTTTTATAGAGGAATGGTATTTTTTGATATTGATACCCTAGTAAGTTTTACATCAGGTTATAACGATAATTTTTTATATAAAACGGATTTTAATGGAAATGGAATCTGGGTTAGAAGAATATTTGGTACGCAAACAGAGAATATTCAAGCTGTATCTAATGATGAATTTGATAATGTATATGTGTTGGGCAATTATGGAAGTCCAACCCTTTTTATTGATTCAACAGCAACACAAATAAAAAGTCACCCAGGTAATTTAGGTAATTTTGATACCTATATTTGTAAATATAACCGAAGCGGAATATTGCAATGGTTGGTTCTCAAAGGAAGCCCCGGAAGAGATATTTATAATGATTTCCTATTACGAAACAATCTAATTTTTGCAACGGGCTACTTCACAAACCAAATTGTTTTCAATAATGATACCATAAGTACAAGTGGTCTTGGGAACTCTGATGCTTTTTTTGCCGCTTTTAACCAAATAGGAGACCCTATTTCTGGAGTAAGTGTGGTTGGAACTGGAGATTTTGAGGACGCTGGTACAGTTGTCAATATGGACGCCAGTTCCCAGGCCTATGTATCGGGTTATTACAAGTCACAGGAAATTCAAATCGGTGATGAAACCTATACCAGCAACAACATCGACAAAAGCGACCTGTATTTCGCCATTTACCAGCATCCTCTTATTGCCCAGATCACGGACGAGAAAATGGTAACCTGCCACGGGCTCAGCGACGGCTGGCTGCAGGTCACCCCCTATTTCGGCCGACCACCCTATACCTATTCCTGGGACCACGATCCGAACCTGCATGATTCCAGGGCTGTAAACTTGCCGGTAGGGGTTTACACCGTGACAATAAGCGATGCCAACGACTCAGTGGCCAAGAAGACCTACCCTGTAACACAACCGCAACCGCTATCCATTAGCAGCGTAATAACTCCGGTTTCCTGCAACAGCCTGGGCGACGGAGCCATTGACATTACGGTCACCGGAGGTACAAAAAAGACGGATTACGCCTATTTCTGGTCCACCCTGGACGGATCGGGCGTGCAGCCGCAGAACCAGGACCAGACCGGCCTGACCGAGGGTACTTATACCGTTCTGGTCAAGGATGACAACCTGTGCGATACCTCAGCCAGCCTGTTGGTTACCGAACCTGCCCCCATCCGGTTTTCCGGAAGCGTGGTCACCGATTTTACTTTCCCCCCCGGCAACAACGGAGCAGTCGACCTGCATGTCAGCGGCGGCAATACACCTTATATTTTTGCCTGGACCGGTCCCGGCAGCTACACGGCTTCCACAGAAGATATCAGCAGTCTGACCACCGGCGGCCTTTACAGCCTGGCACTCACCGACAACAAGAGCTGCACCGCCGATACTGCCTTTGCCGTGAATGACGGCACCACGCTTATTGCCGAGATAACTGCAAAGACCGACGTGCTCTGCTTCGGTGATGACAACGGAAGTGTGATGGTAGGTGTGCTCAATGGCATTGAACCCTATACCTATACCTGGAGTGACGGATTGGTCACTCCCATCCCCACCCGTACAGGCATGTCCTCCGGCACCTACCTGGTAGTTGTTACCGATGCCGCACTGCCCACGCCCCATACATCTGATCCGGCAACTGTTGTGATCAACGGACCGGCTTCGGCACTTCACCTCATCCTCGACGGAAAGGACCTGGGCTGTTACAATGACAGCTCGGGCGTGGTTAACCTCAACGTAAGCGGAGGTACACTGCCCTACCGCTTCCTGTGGAACAACGGCTATACGGGAGAGGACCAGGTAAATGTGCCTGCCGGACAGTATTCCATAACTGTCACCGATACCAACAATTGTATTGCACAGGGAGACACTACTATTGGTCAACCGGATTATTTTGGAGGGGATATTGAAATAACCCGGGAATTATTATGTCATGGTGAGCGGACCGGTGAATTAACGGCAAATGCAAACGGTGGCACACTACCCTATTCATATCTTTGGGATGATCCCGGTGCCCAGATAACCCAAACGGCCTATCAATTAAGGGCACGAAATTACTCTTGTCTTGTTACGGATCAGAACCAATGCTCAATACGGCTCACCGCAGCACTCACAGAACCGGATACCCTGTCGATACTGTCAACCATCACGGATCCGGCCTGTTCAGGCGATGACAACGGATCCATCGTACCGGTTGTTAGCGGAGGTACCCCAACTTATGATTATGTATGGTCGAACAATGTATTTGAACGCATCAACAGCAGCCTGCCTGCCGGCTCTTATACACTCACGGTAACCGACCAGAATAATTGCCCCTTCGTTCAGGATTATGTTCTCATTGATCCTGATCCGGTAGTCATCAACTCGGTTGACAGTACAGCCGTTACCTGTTATGAATTGGCTGACGGGATGCTTTCCATAAACGCATCCGGCGGAACAGGGGCATTTCAGTATTCTGCTGACAACGGGCAAAGCTTTATAGAAACGTCGGTTATCGGTTCCCTGGCTGCCGGAAATTACCAGGTGGTGGTGAAGGATACAAATAATTGTTTGTCCGGTGTTTATCCGGTAAGCATCGACCAGCCTGCTGAAGTAGTGATCGATACCGTGATAGTTGCCGATGTGACCTGTTTTGGCTCAACGGATGGATTCCTGGCAATCAGTGCATCCGGTGAATTTGGCATACAGCAGTATTCGATTGATAACGGACTAAGTTTCTTTGCTTCTGCCAATTTCGATACACTTGGGGCTGGTACATATACAGTAGTTGTGAAGGATGCACATGATTGCATTTCAGAAAGCTACCCTGCCACAATCAGTCAGCCTGCTGAAATTGTGATCGACACGGTAACGACCGTGGATCCTGCCTGTTATGGGTATACCGATGGTTCTCTCTCCATTTCAGCCACAGGAGGAACCGGTGCTCTGCAATATTCAGCCGACAATGGCCAGAATTATCTTTCATCCCCTGACTTTGGCTCCCTGTCCCCCGGTGACTATGTCATACTCGTGAAAGACGAGGCCAGTTGTGAATCCGCTCCTTTTCCGGTAACCCTGAATCCGGCTGAACTCCTTGAAATTGATACAGTGGAGGTAATACAGATCGATGCCACGCATCCGGGCGGGTCTATCAGCCTGACCAGCACTGGTGGACTGTCTCCGGTATCCTATGTCATAGTCCCAGACAGCAGTTCCAGCATGTCCGGCGAATTCAGCGACCTGCAGGCAGATACATACCGCCTGTTCGCCTATGATGCCAACCTGTGCCGTTCCAATGAACTCCTGGTAGTACTCGAAGAACCTGTAACTGACCTGGTTATTTACGATGCATTCAGTCCCAATGGTGACGGGAAGAATGATGTCTGGCACATCGGCCAAATTGAATATTACCCGAATTGTTCGGTAAAAATATTCAATACCTGGGGTACAACCGTGTTCACGTCCAAGGGATACGGGATCCCCTGGGATGGTAAGCACAATGGTAATGACTTGCCCTCGGGCACATACTATTATCTGATCGACCCGGGTGATGGTTCCGGCACATTAACCGGTCCTGTAAGCCTAGTGAAATAACCCTGATATGAACTACGCCATGAATACAATTTTACCCAGGCATATACGCATAATCATAATCCTGCTTTCTGTGATTATAATCGGATCTGTGAAAGCCCAGCAGATTCCCACTTTCAGCCTTTACAACATGAACCATTACCTGCTGAATCCGGCTGCAACGGGAGTCAGTGACCGGTTACCACTCGCCATTTCTTACCGGAAATTATGGGCCGGAATTAATGAATCGCCATCCGTACAGTATCTGTCTGGCAATATGCTGGTAGCCAAGGATATGGGGGTAGGCGCCAGGCTGTTTAATTACACGGCCGGTCCCCTTCGTAAAACCGGTATGGAAGGCGCTTACAGTTACCACCTCGGCCTCGGAACCGGCGATATGAAGCTTTCCTTCGGCTTATCGCTGCTCATGTATCAGTTTCACCTGAATAAATCCGACCTGACCGTGGAGGATATTGACGACGAGGTTTTCATGGGAGAAGAGAATATGTTCGTACCCGATGCTGGTTTTGGCACCTATCTTTACGGAAAGAACTATTATGTTGGCTTGTCAATACCCCAGCTGTTCCAGCGCAATATTGACCTTAAATCGGATATCATTCTGCAGCAAAAACAGGTGAGGCATTATTACCTTCATGGCGGATATATCTTTGACGTTTCCCCGGATTTCAAGATCGAACCTTCGTTGTTGCTGAAATTTGTGGAGGCCGGCATATTCCAGGCTGATATCAATGCCCTGGTCACCTACAAGGATATGGTAAATTTTGGTGTGTCATACCGGTCCTCCGATGCCGTGGTTTTTCAGGTAGGCTATAAAACTCCCGACCTGTTTTTCGGGTACGCCTATGACCTAATCGTCTCGGGCCTGCGGAAAAACACCTGGGGTTCACATGAGATCATGTTTTCATATACCCTGGATAATTTCATTCTGAAGTAATCCAATGAACATCCTGCTACTCGGCTCCGGCGGCAGGGAGCATGCTTTGGCCTGGAAGATACGCCAGAGTCCGCGGCTCCATGCATTGTACATTGCTCCGGGAAATGCCGGAACTGCCCTGGAAGGCACCAATGTAAACCTGGCTGTGGACGACTTTACAAGTATCGGCCGGTTTGCTCTCGAAAACCACATTCATATGGTGGTGGTTGGCCCTGAGGATCCGCTTGTAAAAGGGATTGCCGATTATTTCCAGGCTGATCCCCGTTTAAAGGGCATTCCGGTCATTGGCCCTTCCAAAATGGCTGCCCGACTGGAGGGCAGTAAAGAATTTGCCAAGGCTTTCATGATGCGGCATCGTATTCCCACGGCCGGATTTAAGCCGGTAACGCTGGATAACATCAGCGATGGATTGCGGTTTCTCGAAACCCTGGAACCTCCTTATGTGCTGAAAGCAGACGGACTTGCCGCGGGCAAGGGCGTCCTCATCCTGCCCCGTTTAGAGGAGGCCCGTGAAGAGCTGAAACAGATGCTGGACGGAAAGTTCGGCGATGCAGGAAAAACAGTGGTAATTGAACAATTTCTGAAGGGCATAGAATTGTCTGTTTTTGTCATCACCGATGGCAGGACGTACAAACTTCTTCCGGAGGCCAAAGACTACAAACGTATCGGAGAAGGGGATACCGGTCCGAATACCGGCGGTATGGGTGCTGTTTCTCCTGTACCTTTTGCCGATCCGGAATTCATGAATAAAGTGGAGGACCTGATCATTGCCCCCACGATCAAAGGGCTGCAGGAAGAAGGAATTGAATACCGTGGTTTTATCTTCTTCGGCCTGATCAACTGCCAGGGAGATCCTTATGTCATAGAATACAATGCCAGGCTGGGCGATCCTGAAACAGAAGCCATCCTGCCCAGGCTGAAAGGGGATTTTATCGACCTGCTTGAAGGCGTTGCTGGCCAGACACTTGCAGACAAAGTGATTGATATCGATACCCGCTCCGTTACGACGGTCATGCTGGTTTCCGGCGGTTATCCCGGCAACTATGCAAAGGGAAAGGAAATAACAGGCCTTGACAAGGTAAACGGGAGCCTGATCTTCCATGCCGGATCCAGGGCTACGGACGAAAAGATCGTAACAAGCGGAGGTCGCGTTATCGCGGTCAGCTCCTATGGGGAAACGTTCGGGGATGCCCGGATCATCAGTTATATAAATGCGGACAAAATTGACTTTGAAGGAAAATACTTCCGGCGCGATATCGGCTTTGACCTCTGATTTTTTTAAAGCAGGTGCCGTCTGGCCGTTTCTGATCTCTTTCACCCTGCTTGGCATAATCCGTCTGACAATGGATACGCCCATGCTGCTGGCTGACCGCTTTTTCCCCGGCACGGGCTGGATTGAGATCATGATTGCATCTGGCTATGCCGCTTGGGTGTATTATCATATGAAAGATCCGCGCCATGTTGCCCGGTGGCGAAAAACCATATGGTTGCTTTTCACCGGGGTGTTTTTCTCACAGCTTCTCCTTGGGCTGGTTGCCGATGAAAGATTCCTCATGACCGGAAAGTTGCATTTGCCGGTCCCTGCCGTTATCCTGGCCGGTCCGTTGTACCGGATGCAAGTATCGTTCATGCCCTTGCTGTTTCTCAGCACAGTGCTGATCACAGGACCTGCCTGGTGCAGTCATCTGTGCTATTTCGGGGCGCTGGATAACTGGGCTGCCTCCGGTAAAGCACTACGAAATAAACCCCTTAAGAATAAATGGTTGCTGAAACATGCCTTCCTTGTATTGTTTGTCGCCGCAGCGCTGTTGTTCAATCTGCTGGGTGTATCAAACTTCTGGGCAACGGTTGCCGGGCTGTCAGCAGGACTAGCAGGTCCTGCCATTCTTGTCTTCATTTCCCGCCGTAAAAACAAGATGGTACATTGTACGCTGTATTGTCCTATTGGAACCCTGACAAGCTATCTCCGCTATGTTTCTCCATTCCGGATGTCCATAACGGATACCTGCACCACCTGCATGGCCTGCATGCTTAAATGCCGTTACGACGCCCTTAACCTGGAAGATATAAAACAGCGTAAGCCAGGCATGACCTGCACGTATTGCGGGGAATGCCTGAGCGCATGTCATCAGCAATCCATCCGGTACCGGTTTGTGGGGCTTTCACCCACGCATGCCAGAAACCTTTTTCTTGTGCTCACCATCAGCCTGCATGCCTGCTTTCTTGCCCTGGCCCGCATATAACCATAATGGCTATATTTGTATATTTGAAAGAAATGCCCATCACAAAAATACGCGCATGAAATACCTGCTTTTTCTCATCCTGTTAATCGGACTCCACGTTCCCCTGATGGTTGCGCAGGCTTTACCTGACGGCTACATCCTGCAGTACAGTCAGAATTTCAGCAGCAACAAGGGGATACAGGATTTTTCGTTCAGCTACCCTTCGGTTTGGGTCATATCCCGATTGCAGGGAAATTATTTCTTGCAGTTCACCTCCCAGGCACCTGCTGATTTTCGGTCTATATTTCCGCCGCCGAACAGGGCCATATTAAAGAACCGTGTATTTGGCGACTTTGTTCTTGAAGCAGACGTTATGCCGGTGCCAGGTGAGACACCGCAGGAAATTTGTCTTTTCCTGGGTCTGAAAGATTCAACCCGGTATTATTTTCTCCTGTTTTCCACTGATCCCGCGAGCGATTTGCCGGGTATATATCTGGTTAAAAATTCAGTTTGCTCCAAACTAACCCTGAGTTCACACGCAACTGCTGCACTGAAGACAAATACCTGGCAAAAGATCCGCATCGAACGGAATATTGTGAAGCGTACCATCCGGGTATTCACCGGTACTCCGGCCCAAATGGTAATGGAGGTCACAGATTATGAGCTGGTGCTGGGCAGCCTCGGATTCGGTTCGCTTTACAGTGCAGCCCGGTTTGACAACCTCTCTGTCTGGGCGCCTACCATGATTGTAGAGTAGGGACCGGGGACCAGGGACGAGCTGAAATAATTGATTCAATTGGCACTGTATGTAACCGGAATTTCCTACTTTTAGGTTTTTCAAACCCTTTCACCCATGCCTATCACCGCAGCTTTGCCTGTTTCCTTACTTCTGATGTTTATCTGCGGGATTTTCCCCTTTCCGGGGAAAGTCGACACGCATGACATGACTGCTGAATTGGTTATCCCATCAAGTTCTCTCATACAGGAAAAGTATGCCTTGCTCGGTGAACCTGAACTGAATCCGGAGGCCTTCCATTACGGGATCCAGGGTTATTTTGCTCTCCGATCCGCGGGACTGGTGAAAAATGACAGTCTGCTCTCCATCATCGATTTCAGCCTACCCTCCTCTGCCGATCGTTTCTTTGTGATTAATATGTACCGCAATACCCTGGTTTGTAAATCCCTTGTCTCTCATGGCCGGAATTCAGGCGACCTTTATGCAAGCCGGTTTTCAAACAAAATGCAGTCGCACCAGAGCTCCCTGGGATTTTATTTAACCGGAGATCCTTACCGGGGCGGACAGGGTTATTCACTCATTCTGAATGGCGTTGATACCGGTTACAATGATCATTCCCGTGCCCGGTCAATCGTTATTCACGGTGCGGATTATGCAACAAGGAATTATATCGGGCACTACGGACGGCTGGGCAGGAGTTACGGTTGCCCTGCGCTGCCGCCCGATATCAGCAAATCCGTGATTAACCTCATCAAAAACGGCACCATACTTTTTAGTTTTTATCCGGATGGTTCCTATGTCCGTAATTCGGTCATTTTACATCCGCATCCCGATGAGCCTGAACCGGATTGAGATTAATCAGTTCATGCCCATATAAGGTGCCAGTTTATCCAGTTCATACTGATCGATTCCGTAGATATCCTTATAGAAATACAGATCACCTTTTTCATCCACATCGCAGGTAATATAGCTAATGCGAATGGGTATGGCGGTTGACAGGTTGATCTCCCGGCGCACACCTTGTTCAATGAGACGTCCGATGTCAGTAGTGTCGGTCTGTACCATCCTTACCATGTAATCAGCCAGTTTTTCAGGATTCTGAACCCGTATGCAGCCATGGGACAAGGCACGGATATCTTTTGAGAACAGGGCTTTACCGGGAGTATCATGCATGTAAACGGCATAAGGATTTGAGAAAATGAATTTGACCTTACCCAGGGCATTGTCTGACCCGGCTTCCTGGCGCAGGGTATACCCGAAATCCTCGTCGGATATCCTTGCCATATCTATACTTTCATAACTAACTGTCCTGTTATGCTTATCAACAAGCTTAAACCGGTTCCGGTTGAGGTATCCCGTGTCGGATTTAATCTTTAATAACATCTCGTTTCTGAGTATACTCCTTGGTACGTGCCAGGTGGGATTTGATATGATCCTTTCAACGCTGGAGGTCATCTGGGGTGTTGGTGTTTTCGGATCACCCACAATGACCCGGTATGATTCCTGCAGATGATTATCCCTGAAAACCTTTAGCTTGTAAGCAGGAATATTTACATACAGCAGGTGAGTACTGGAATTTTCCTGCTTTCTTAACCTGTCAAGGTTCAGGGCAAGCATCCTGTAATGATATAGCGTGGTCATCCGCAAGGCTTCCAGGGTATATTTCCCGGCTCTGCCATCGGGTTCAAGCCCATGATGCAGCTGAAATTCCTTTAATCCGGCGGAAAGTGCAGTATCACCCATGTTCTTTTTAAAATACCCCAATCCGGACAGCACTTTTCTGACCTGATTATTGAAAGTAACGGAGTCTTCACAGGATTCATCCAATGTCTGGTAATCATTCGTTAATTCGGTTTTTCCCACAAAGTTGCCTGTTGCTTTCTGCAACTGTTCATATTCAAAAAACCGGGGTTGCACAGACAGGATCATCTCCGGAAGCCTGTCAACCATTATTCCTTCCAGTAGCTTATCGGGAAGGCTATCGATCCAGAATTCGGTGAACAGGGTTGAATCAAATGCCCTGTAACCGGAATGAAGGTTTATCATGAGTTTCAATAATGCATCAGTTAGCAGTATCTCCGTTTTTTCCCGGAATTGCCTGTGACGGATAGCATTTTTTTCATGACTGAGCTGATGCTGCATTGCCCGCAGAACATCCAGGTGGTATAGAAGGGGTTCAAGACCAAAATTACGGGCATGTTCAATTAGTTCCATGGCAATTGACCCGTTCCTGTTCATGCGGGCGTAGGATGTCCATGCCGGTTTAAAATCACGTTGAACATAGAATTGCCTTACCTGTCCGTATACTGCAATATTCTCCCCGTACAGAACAACAGTATCCTGCATACCGATATCATACAGCGTGGTTTTAATCCCCCTTATTAAATCCGGAACATATTCTGTGGATTCACCTCCTGTCATTTCACGCCTGCTATCCAGAAAACTCGTATTCAGGATCAGAATAAATAGTAACAGGATAGTGATGACAGGGAGTCTTATCTGAAGAGGTTTATCAAGGCAGGTGCCAGAATAGGGTTTTGGATTAGTCGGTTGGGTACTGAGGTGTCCTGATGGTTTAGTCTTGCTCATGATTCCAACGTTTGGTTTCTGACTGATTATACGTCAAAAACCAGGTGGAATCCGGGCATTTTACACCAACCCGGAACATCATTTGATGAACAGGAATTTTGAAGGGATTGAATGCAGAGACGCAAAATATTGCGTCTCTATTACAAATCCAATTATTTCTTTAATCCGGTAAGAACATTTGAACCCATGAGTTTCCCATCTGTGCTGTAGGATTCACTTTTCACCATACCCACATTTCTGGCATACCATTCCACCCCCTTCATTTTCATGTTGAACATCATCTTGGTGGCCATATCGTAAGAGATCTTATAGCACTCAAATGTACCCGCCGGTGTTGTAACGTTCTCAACTGCTTCAACCTTTCTGTTGGTTATGGAGATGGTCATGTTCATGACCGTAACACCTGCACTGGAAAAAGACATGCTTAAGTTGCCGTCCTTCAGCATATCTCCGGCTTTCATGCCCGAGGGCATTTCGAGATTGCCCCCTTCCATGGTCATCTCCATATCCTTATAGGATTCGGTGGATTGCTGGCTCATGTAGTTTTTCATGTCGATATAATAAATTCCTGCCTCGCACCTTGCTGTCAGCTGTGCCGAGCCCAGGCTTTTGCCCTTGGCATCAAAGCTTTCGGAACTGATCTCTGCCACAGTGACACCGGCTGATTTCTTCAGGCTAACAATCTTTTGAATGCTCGATCCGGTAAGGCCCCCTTTTTTATCATATTGCTTATATTCCATCTGGGTATTTTCCTGGTCAGGATAATACATAGGGCAATCCTGTGCGCTCATGCCAGCGCCAATTAAACCGCAGAGTAAGAAACTGAGAAGTATTGATTTCATTGGATAGAAGATTTATGTTTCTCAAAGTTAGTTAAAATATCCGGCTGCACCAATCCGCCCATTGCGGTAAATCATAAAAATTCCGTACTTTATGGAAAAATTTATTTTTCGCACCTTACTATAGATTCATGTTCTAAATACAGGAATAATATACACTCAATTAAAACAAAGTTATGAAGACAAGTATAATGACCAGCCTGGCTATCCTGTTGATATCCATACCCTTGCCGGCATCCGAACCACTGGATGTAAATTCGCAGATAAAAGAGGTCACCGTATTTCTGCGCGGGGCTCAGATAACCCGGCAAGCCAACTGTAATGTGCCCAAAGGCACAACTGTTCTGGTATTCCGTGAATTGCCGGTCAATTTGGATCCGCAAAGCATCCAGGCAAGTGGTGAAGGCAATTTTGTCATTCTTTCATTGCTCCACCAGGTAAATTACCTTGCCGCTATGCGTAAAACTGATGCTGTAAAAGCGCTTCAGGACACATTAAAGAACCTGGAAGATAACCTTGCCCTGGCAAACGGCAAACAGGCGGTATTGAAAAGCGAGGAAGAATTTCTCGTAGCCAACCGCAACCTGGGAGGTAACGACAGGACCATAACCATGGCTGAGCTCAAGCTGGCTGCTGATTTTTACCGTACCCGGCTGACAGAGATCAAAATGGCGCAGATCAAACTTACAACCGAAAGTGGACTACTCGCACAAAAAATCGAGAAAGTGAGGAACCAGCTGAATACAATGAATGCAGCCATACAGAAACCGACCTCTGAAATACTGGTCAATATTTCAGCTTCAGAAAACACAGCTGCTAAAATATGGCTCAATTACACCGTAAATGATGCCGGATGGTTCCCGAATTATGACATCAGGGCAAAAGACGTACTAAACCCGGTTTTATTGAATTACAATGCCAGGGTATTTCAGAATACCGGTGAGGACTGGGATAAGGTGATGTTAAAGCTATCCACTGCCAATCCGCAACAACGCGGCGAAAAACCCGATATGCAACCCTGGTTTATTGATTTTGAGCAGCCTGTTGGTCTTCTGAATGAGGTTGTGTTGCGTGGGGCAGGCATGGAGAAAAAAATGGCTTATGCCGCCGCCCCCATGGCAGTGGAAGATCAGGTACAGGAAAGTGCTGAAATGACGGCCCCGCTGGCTACAACGGCTGCATCCCAGACTGAAGTCGGGGAAAACCAGACCAACCTCGAATTCAATATCCGCATACCCTATGATATCCCTTCAGACAGCAAGCAATATACCATCAGCATCCAGGAAAGCACATTGCCTGCAACATTTGAATATTACTGTGCTCCCAAAATCGACCGGGAAGCTTTTCTGCTGGCCCGGATCACCGGGTGGGAAAACCTGAACCTGCTTTCAGGTGAAATAAACCTGTTCTTTGAAGGAACATATGTGGGCAAGTCATACGTGAATATACGGAATACGGCTGATACACTGGACCTTTCGCTGGGCCGGGATAAGGGAATTGTGGTCACCCGGGTCAAGATGAAGGACTATACCGAAGAAAGGACCATTGGCAGCAATAAACGGGAGACCAGAGCATGGGAGATCACCTTACGGAACACGAAAAAACAGTCACTTAGCCTTCGTTTGGAAGATCAGTTCCCCATATCCATGAACAGGGATATTGAATTGGAACCGCTTGAATATTCGGGTGGTGAGTACAACAAAGAAACAGGCCGTGTAACGTGGATAGTAAAGCTTGGTCCCGCTGAGGAGAAAAAACTCCGCCTGGTATTCGCCATTAAATATCCGAAAGATAAAAGTGTGTTTGTTGACTGATCCTTTAACTCCTTATTTCACCTGGCCTATTCGATGATTTCGAGTGAATCGGCCAGGTTTGGCTTGATCTTTGGCTTATGTTCGGAGCGAGATCGGCCAATCACAACAAATGCCAGAAGCTTTTCAGGGGATTTAATATTCAGCATTTTTTCGAGTTCCTCCCTGGCAAACATGGGACCGCTGAGCCAGCAGGCTCCATAACCCATATCTACGGCAGTAAGCAGGATATTCTGAATACTGGCACCCGCACTCTGAATATCGGGATAATTGCGTAGCCTGTTAATTTCATCATGCGTCATCTCCACTGCGCTTTCCAGAACTGTTACATAGGGCTTTGTCACCAGGGCAAGCAAAACCGGGGCAGCTTTAAAGAATGTGGAAAACCAGGTTACCTGTGTTTTAACATTCTTTGCAGCGATAGATTTTGAAGATGGCAGTGCTTCGATCTTTGCTGTCACTATATCCGCCATACGGTTCAAAAGCTCCTGGTTCAGCACGGCAATATACCGCCAGGGCTGATAATTATTTACACTGGGTGCCAGACCTGCCATCCGAACCATCTCCCGGATATCTTTCAGATCAATTTTTTCATCATTGAAAATCCGAACACTGGTTCGCGCTTCTATTGCCGCTTTTAGTTCCATATGGCTCCATATTTTCATCCAAATTAAAATAATTTTATCGAAAAACGAAACCATGGCGCGTTAATTTTGGTAGACTGTGATACTCCCTGATGAGCAGTGCACAAACCTTTTCAATTTTATGACGGTAACAGATCAGGATTATCAGCTATTTTTGTTTGCCTTGAAGAATTCTTCAAAGTATGATTTCAGCCAGTATTCTGAGAAATCATTAAAGCGGAGGATTCAAAAAGTGCTTACTGATCATCTGCTTACCATACCCTCCCTGGTAACCAAAATAAAAAGCGATACAGAATTTGTTGAAGAAGTGGTAAAGGAAATCACAGTCAATACAACGGAATTGTTTCGTGATCCCCAGGTTTGGCAAACCCTCCGTTTTAATATCCTGCCGCATTTCAAAAACAATTCCGTTATTAATATCTGGCATGCCGGTTGCTCCACGGGACAGGAAGTATATTCCATGCTGATCCTCCTGAATGAGCTTAACCTGCTTGAGAAGACAAAGATCTACGCCACTGACATCAATACCGATGTGATGGATATCGCTAAGCAGGGGGAATACCGGTACCGCTTCAACTTAAGCTACCTGGACAATTTTGATAAGGTGATTAAGGAAAATCCTTACAATTACGATGAGTACAATGATGTCCCCTATGATAAGTATTTCACGCTGGATAAACCCACGGATGCGATACGGATGCATCCCTTCCTCAGGCAAAAGCCCGTTTTTAAAAAGCATGATCTGGTAACCGAAAACAATACTTTGTATGTAAAATTTGACCTGATCCTGTGCCGGAATGTGATCATCTATTTCAACTACAATTTGCAATGCCGGGTCCTGGATCTTTTTCATCAAAACCTGTATGAAAATGGTTGCCTGTTGCTGGGGTTGCATGAGGCCATATTGGGCTCACATGCATCCAAATTTCAAAAAAAGGGACATGCTTATTTTAAAAACTGAATCGGTTTAGTAAATTTTATAACTTGATATTCTAGATAATACAATTAAAACCAGGGAGAATGAAAATAAAAGCATCCATATTGGCCCTGAACAGGAATCTGTTCTTCGGCCTTGGGTTTGTTCTGTTTACCAGCCTGGTACTTCTGATCAACTGGCTTTTTAATCTGCCCGTGATTCAGGCAGATGTCATAAACAAGCAAATGGTTAGAACAGAACAGCAGATAAAACTGCTCAAGTCGATGCAGACAGAGTTTATTCTTCAAAGCAGAAATGCAGAGGATCTGTTCTCAGAAGAGAAAATGCTGACACAGCACGATGCCTCCCTGGCTGTCAGTGCAATACGTCGTGATATAGAGTATTATAAAAACCACAGGCTGATGTCAAAGAATGCAGACGTGCTATCAGCTTTGAATGACCTTTCGGTCACACTCGACAAGTTTGAAAGTCATCTGTATGACTTCATACTTACCTCCAAAGAAAAGGGCAATGAGAATTCGGGATTAGTTTCCCGCTGGCGTGAAATCAGTTCCCGGCTGCTGGTGGCTGCTCAAAAAAACGGACCTGCTTTTGTAAAGCAAATGGAACAGGTTAAACAATTGGAAATCAACTATCTGCTATATAATGAGCCAAAAATAACTGCAGAAATTTCTGCCTTGTCAGGCGAAATCCGAAATGCCCTCATCATGAAGGAAGGCGGGATCAGTATAGAAGACCTCGACATCTACCAGGCTGTAACTGCCAGTCTGACCGCCCTTGACAGAAGAATGGTGAAAGCAGATGCGCAGGGCCTTGCTGCCGGTTCAGAAAAAAATATAGAAACCCTCCTGTTCTGCTCCGATACGGCTCAAAAACTAATGAACACGGTCATCTTGAACATCAGGCTGAAGTGGACGATCCTTCGTTACTCGGTAATCACCCTATTCACCATAGCATGCATCCTGCTGTTAATATGGATCACCAGCAGGGGTATTACAAGGCCGCTGATTTTAACCGCAGGGTATATGAAAAAAATGGCAGCGGGTGAATTGCCTGATGATCCTGTTGAATCGGAAGGTTTGCCTGAGATCAGCTTGATTGACCATGCGATGAACAACATGATAACAGGGCTGAAAGAAAAAGTGAATCTTGCCAGGTCGCTTAACCGGAATGATCTGGATGCCAGGCTGGATTTATCAGGTCCGAATGACGTCCTCGGGCAGGAGCTCATATCTCTTCAGCAGAAGTTGCATGAAAATGCTGAACTTCAAAGAAAAAATGACGAGGAAAACGCAAAAAGACGGTATATCAATGAAGGTCTTGCCAAATTCGGCGAAATACTGCGGACACAGAGCAATGATATCCATACGCTGGGAGATGTGTTTATCAGGGAGATCGTTAAATACATGAATTCCATCCAGGGTGGATTTTTCCTGTACAATGACACCAATACCGACGATCGTTTCCTTGAACTCATTTCTGCTTTTGCTTATAACAGGAAAAAGTACATGCAAAAGTCACTGCTTCTGGGAGAAGGGTTGGTAGGATCCTGTGCCAGAGAGAAGCAAATCATTAATCTCACTGAAATTCCCGAAGGTTATATTACCATAACATCCGGTTTGGGCGATACCAGACCGGATAACCTTTTGCTTGTGCCGGTATTGCATGATAATGAACTCATTGGAGTGCTTGAGATTGCCTCTCTGCATCGGTACATGGATCATGAAATTCAGCTCGCCGAAGAAGTTGCAGGCAGTCTGGGTGCAACCATTGTTTACGCCCGGAATAACCAGCGCACGTCCGAATTACTGGCAAGATCCCAGCAGCAGGCCATGCACATGGCCGAACAGGAAGAGGAAATGAGGCAAAACATGGAGGAACTGAAGGCCACCCAGGAAGAATCAGCAAGGAGGGAGGAAGAATTCCGCGGTATTGCTGAAACCATTTCCTATTCCCTGTACATGCTGGAATACAACCTGGATGGTATTATCCGAAACGCCAACGAGAAACTCTGTATCTTTCTTGGCCGCACACGCGAGGAAATCATCGGAAAGAGCCATGACGAAATCATGACGGGCACATTGAAACCCGATGCCAGATTCTGGGATGAGCTGCAGCATCAAAAACAGGTAAACCTGGTTGAAAAAGTCAAGATCGGAAAGAAGGAATATGTTCTGAAAGAGCACTTTGCTTCTGTTCTAAACCACAATGGGATGGTTGTTCATTACATTAATTTCATTACAGAAATGTCAAATTGATTTGTCAGGGATAAATTACAGGATACGCTAAAAAATACCAAACCATGCCTGAACTTGGAATTGTTGACATGCGGGAGATTATCCGGGCCATGAAATCAGATTTCGATTATGATTTTGGGAACTATGCCCTGACTTCACTCAAACAAAGGCTTGAAAGAATAATGGTAATGTATAACATGGGCAATGCAGAGGGACTGATCAGGAAGCTCCGGAATGACAATAACTTTTTTGATACTTTTCTCTATGAAATAACGGTTCCGTCGACCGAGATGTTTAGAGATCCGTCACTTTGGAGATGGTTAAGTGAAGATTACTTTCCGGGTGTGGATGTTAAAAATACCGGTAAGATCAAAATCTGGCTGCCGGCCTGCGTTTCAGGTGCAGAACTCTATTCTCTGGCCATTCTCATTTCAGAGTCCGGATTGCAGGATAAAGTTCATGTTATAGCAAGCTGTCTGAGCAATAAAAGTATTGAGGTGATAAAAAGCGGATTATATGATTTGAAAAAGATGGAGGTATCCGAGGAAAACTATAAACGTGTATACAGTGCCAAAGAATTATCAACATATTATAAGCCCGGTCATAACTATGCTTTGCGGGATACCAGGTTAATTCAAAACGTAGAATTTAAGAAACTAAATATTAACTTTGATAATGCCCCGCAAAACATCCGGCTTATTTTGTTCAGGAACAGCATGATATATTATAATCCCACCCAACAGGAAAAGGTTTTACAGTTGATTTATAATTCCCTCTCTCCATCAGGATATCTTGTGGTCGGTATTCGGGAAAAGATATCAGGGATAAACACAGGTCGGGATTTTGAGTTTATAAATGAGACTGAAAGTGTTTACCGGAAACGGATCTTAAGTTGAGAAAATGAATTATAAGGCAGTCATAATCGGTGGTTCAGCCGGCAGTTTTCAGGTAGTGACCAGGATCCTGAATTCCCTGCCCAAATCATTTCCCTTGCCGGTATTGCTCTGCCTTCACCGGCTTAAGCATGTAAGGTCGGGTTTTGTGGAAGCTTTATCACTGAAATCAAACATTCCTGTCGAGGAGCCTTATGATAAGGAAATGATGCGACCTGGCAAGGCCTATCTTGCCCCGGCCAATTACCATATGTATATCGAGCTGGCCAATCGCATTGCCCTGTCCACCGAAGATACCGTTAATCATTCACGGCCTTCCATTGACCTTTCATTTGTTACGGCAGCAAATGCTTACCGTGATAAGCTCATTGGGATAATCTTATCCGGTGCGAATAAGGATGGTGCTCTCGGGCTGAAAAAGGTGCATGATAACGGAGGTATTGCTATAGTGCAGGATCCTGCTGATTGTGAGGTGAAAACAATGACTCAGGCAGCCCTGCAACTTACCCAGGTGGATTTCGTATATACCACAGATCAAATCATAAATTTCCTGTTAAAGCTTAAATAATCAGATGACAAGCCTCAGCCAATACAGAAAATTCAGTAAATGGGCCATGATCACCATGGTGGTTTCCCTGGTATTGTCATTTGCCGCCCTGTGGAACACATTGCTGACGGCTGATGTCAGGCATGAAGGCTGGGTAATTGCATTTCTGTTTCTTGTATTCATCCCCGGATCGTTCTTGTTCTATATTGCCTATAAAACCTCGGACTCTGCCTTCCTTGCGATGGAGAAAAAGAATGCCTATGAATCCGGCAGGGCTGAAATTCTGAAGGAACTTGAAAAAAGGAACCAGGAAGAGAACAACGAGCAAAAAGCCGAACAGGAGGACATTGATAAAACGGTACGTCAATTACTGGCCGGTATCAAAACAACCCTGGATCAGAAGGCATGCCATAAACTGCTGGCCAGTCTGGGTAAAAACATGGGATTTGTACAGGGGATCTTTTATATAAAAAACAACATGGATGAACATTATCATGCAACAGGCGAATTTGCCCTGACCGGTCAAAAACCCGCACCCTTCATAAAAGGAGATGGTCTGGCCGGCCAGGTTGCAGAAAGCAAGTCACCGATGATCCTGTATGATATCCCTGAACACTATTTTGATATAGCTTCGGGACTGGGAAGTGCAAAACCCCGCTTTCTTATTCTGGTTCCTGTATTGTTTGAAAACGAATGCAAGGGGGTAATTGAACTGGCTGCTTTCAGAAAACCGGATGGAACTGCAATCAAAATACTGCAGAAACTGTCTGATGAACTGGGAATTAAAATACATACCGCTATTGTTGCCTGACAACCCATGAACGAAGAAAAAAGAAATACACTCTTTCGGGATATCGTAAACAGCGAATGGTTTACGTTTGCCCTTTCTGCCGGTTTGTTCTTTATTTTTCTGACCTGGAGCTTCGAATTTGTGAGCAGCAAAATAGCCGTTTCCCTCACGGGAATCCGGGAAATTCATAAGATCAGTCCCTCCCTGTGGATGGCTGATCTGCTCCCATTTCTTCTTACCGGAGCTGCTTATTTTCTGGATATTCGCCGGAAAGAAGAAAACAACCAGTTCATAGCCCAGCTTCAGGAGCGGGATTTGCGAATGAATACAATGGCTGAGTTTGCGAAACAAATTGGTGAAGGAAACTATAATTCCCAACTGGCCCTGGAATTAAATCATGATATTCTGGCACAATCACTCCTTATCATGCGGGATAACCTCCTGCGGAATACCCGGAAAGAATCCGAACAAAGCTGGATTGCAGAAGGGAAAGAAACAGTGTCTGACATTCTTCGTCAGTTTTATAAAATTGACGAACTGGCCAACCAGGTCATCCGGGCACTGGTTACTTATACCCGTCTCGTACAGGGAGCGATCTATATATATGATGAAGAAGGGAAAATCCTCAAAAGTACTGCTGCTTACGCATACAACCGCCAGAAGTTCCTAACCCGGGAATACAAACAAGGTTACGGACTGATTGGACAATGCGCTTATGAGATGGATTATATTTACCGTACTGAGATTCCTGATGATTATGTTAGCATCAGCTCCGGTTTGCTGGGTGAGCGAAAACCGCAAAGTTTGTTATTGATCCCGCTTATTTCCGATGAAAAACTCCAGGGTGTGCTTGAATTTGCCTCGGTTGAAAACCAAATACCCAAACTGACCATTCAGCTTTTAAAAGAGCTGGGCGAGATTATTGCCAGAACTTTATTTAATCTGAAAATAAATCAACGCACCGAGAAACTATTACATGAGTCACAGCAGATGACGCTTGAGTTGCAGGAAAATGAAGAAGAACTCAGGCAAAATGCAGAGGAAATGAGGGCAACCCAGGAAGAGCTCAGAAAATCAAATGATCACCTGGAGGCAAAGATTCTGGAAGTGGAAAATGCCCAGAAGAGACAGTATTCTTTACTCGAAAATGCTTCTGAGATCATTGCCATCTATGATGAAAACATGTTGATGAAATATGTAAGCCCTTCCGTAATTAAGATACTGGGTTTCACGCCCGATGAGATGATGGGTGGTAAGGATATTGACCGGCTTACCCGCAAAGGTGAATCCAGCATGCGGGATATGTTTAAACAACTGCTTGCTGACCCGCTGGAGCCCGTGACTATTCAGTATACCTATATGAAAAAGAACGGGCAGAAAATCTTCCTTGAAGCAACCGGTCGTAACCTTCTCGTTGATACTGCAATAAATGGAATCATCCTTAATTCTACAGATATAACCGAACGTAAGCGGGCTGAACGTGAAGAGCGTCTGAAAAGCAAGATGCAGGCCCTGTCGGAAAATTCTTTGGATCTGATAATCCGGTTAAACACAGTAGGACAATTCTTCTATGCCAATCCTGTAGTTAGCAATTTCATGGACATTGAGCCCAAAGATCTTATCAACAAAACCCTCAGTGAAATCTCCATTTCGGAAGTATTGCTGGCTTATTTCAGGCAAACCCTCGATACCATAAAATCCTATCCGAACAAAACCGCTGCAGAAATTACCATACCCGCCTTAATCGAAGGGATTCGGACGGACAGGATCATGAGTTTCGCTGCCATTCCCGAATTCAATGAGAACGAGCTTGAGACCATTCTTTTTGTTGGTCATGATATTACCGAGGCCAAGCAAATTGAACACGAGATACAGGACAAAAACCGGAAGATCGAAGACTCCATTAATTATGCCCAGCGGATCCAGAGTTCCATCCTGCCTGATATCCGTGCGGTACGGGAATACCTGCCAAAATCATTCATCTACTATAAACCAAGGGATGTGGTCAGTGGAGATTTCCCCTGGTTCTTCAACCGGGGCAATGACATTTACATTGCCGCAGTGGATTGCACGGGCCATGGTGTTCCCGGCGCCCTTCTTTCTTTCGTGGGTTATTTTTTGCTGAATAATATCGTTGACCGTGACCGGAATATAACCGCTGCCGAAGTATGTGACCTGCTGCATTTTGGCGTCAGAAAAACACTGAAACAGGAGAGTGAGGAAGCAGAAGCCCGTGACGGGATGGATATCGCCCTTTGCAAGATCAACCACATTGAACGTGAAATTCAGTATGCGGGTGCACACCGCCCTCTTTACCTGCTAAGAAACGGAGAATTACTTGAACACAAAGGTGACAGAAAGGCAATTGGAGGAATCCCTCACCGGAAGAAGGAGGAGGAGCGTTTTACCAATTATTCAATCAAATATAAACGGGGAGACAAGTTCTTCTTCTTTTCTGACGGATTACCGGATCAATTGGGCGGACCCGAAGGGAAAAAATACTCCCCAAAACGGATCCGTGAACTGATCCTCGAAAACAAAAATCTGCCCATTGAAAAATATTGCAACCTGTTTACCGATGACTTTGAGGGCTGGAAAGGAGATGGGAAGCAAATTGATGATGTGTTGCTGATCGGAATTGAATTTTAGTAATATTGTAATAAATCTGATAAACCTATGGATAATAAAAAAGATGTTAAGGGTTTTCTTGAGTTTGTATACGAGTTCTACAAATCCATGAAAGCCCATGAAATCACCCTGGTATATGAAGGTGAAATTACACATCAGATTACCAAGGCCTTTACATCGCTCACTGAATCAAACATGTCAAAGGATGATGAACCAAACTCGGTTCAGCGGAAGGTATTTCATGTCATGGTTGAATGCCTGCAAAATATCAGCAAACATGCTGATGACTTTACGTCAAACAATTATCTGTTTTCAGGTCGAGGAATTTTTCTTGTCAGCAAAGGTGAAAACGAGTACAGCGTGACAACCGGTAACGCAGTTGAAAATGATAAGATCGAATACCTGACAGAATTGCTTGAAAATATCAACCGGATGGATAAAGAAGAGCTCAAAGAGCTGTATAAGAAACAAATGAAAGAAGGCCGACTCTCAGAAAAAGGTGGCGCTGGTCTGGGCTTTATTGATATTAAAAGAAAAACCAATAAGGAACTTGAATACCATTTCCTGCCCATTTCCGATGACACTTCTTTTTTCCTGCTGACGTCCACCATCTCCAGATCTGACAATTAAATAAAACCAACATATGGAAACAATCAAAATTCAAGGAACGGAAGACACCCCCAAAATAATTCTCGATGCCGGCAACGAGATCATGGAGATCAGCGGCCGTTCATTGCCCGAGGATGTAACTTCATTCTATGAGCCGGTATTGAACTGGCTGAATGAATATTCCGAAAAACCCAATAAGAAAACAATATTTAATTTCAAGCTGACCTATTTCAATACGGCTTCTTCCAAATTGCTGCTCGATATCCTGATGAAGCTGGAGGAAATGAATGAAAAAGGGCTGGATGTCCTGATCAGGTGGCATTATCCCGAGGATGATGAGGATATGGCCGAAGCCGGAGAGGAATATGCCGATATTGTGGATGTTCCTTTTGAACAGGTTTCTTATTAATCAGACCCTTATTCTGCGTTACCAGGCGATCAGAAACCGATTAATTCCCCTTACTGAATGAGTGAAGAAATTCTCAGGGCGCTGATGCAACTGTTTGCCATTATTGCCAAACAGGATGAAGGTGTGGAATCCACCCAGGTGGAGTATGTGAAGAATTTCCTGCAGCAGCAGCTCAGTGATGAGGAAGTAAAGGAATATTATTCCCTCTTTAGCCAATATAGCGGATTAGAGGATCTGGAAAACGGGGCTGAAAATGATGAGGATAAAAGCACACCGAAACTTACATCGGTAAAGGATTCGGTAAGAATACTCGGACTTTGTAAGAAAATCAATAAAACCCTGACCCAAAAGCAAAAAGTTGTTGTTCTGGTTACGGTTGTTTGAAATTGTCAATGCTGACCGGAAATTCTCCGATCAGCGCATGCAGATCATCAATACGGTTGCCGACGTTTTCAAAGTGGTAAAGGAGGAATTCTCCAGTATCGAATCCTTTGTGATTCAAAATGAAGCCCACGAACTCGATGATAGCAACATACTTATCATTAATGATAAAACGGAAAGTCCCCGAATATGCCAAGAAAATAGAGACAAAGCAATTGCATGGCAATATTTTTATACTGAAAATCAAAAGTGTTGATCTCTATTTCTTAAAATATACCGGTAATGAGGACCTCTTTCTGAACGGCCTGCCCATCCGAAACGACCGGATATATCTGTTTGCCAGCGGCAGTTCGGTTAAATTGCCCAAGGCCGCATCCGTTTATTACAGTGATGTGGCTGCTCATTTCCTTGCCGACATGGTGACAAATCCGATTTCCTATGTGGCAAGTGAACTGGAATTTAAATTTCCCAGCGGAAATGTCGGGATACAGCATATCAGTTTCTCGGAAACCCATGGCCGCCTGATTGGTATTATGGGAGCCAGCGGGGCAGGAAAAACAACCCTGCTCAATGTGCTATGCGGTATTGAAGAACCCTCACGCGGTGAAGTCCTGATAAACGGAACCGACCTGCACAAAAGCAAGGAAAAACTGGAAGGGGTTATCGGACTGGTACCCCAGGACGATCTTCTGATTGAAGAACTGACTGTATATCAAAATCTTTATTACAATGCGAAGCTTTGTTTTAAAGATAAAAGCGAGGCTGAAATTGATGAACTGGTAAACAAAACATTGCAAATCCTGGGGCTTTATGACCGGCGAGATCTGAAAGTGGGTTCCCCGCTGAATAAAATGATCAGCGGTGGTCAGCGAAAACGGCTTAATATCGCCCTCGAAATTATCAGGGAACCATCCATATTGTTTGTTGATGAGCCTACTTCAGGTCTTTCATCACGTGACTCGGAAAATGTCATGGACCTGCTCAGTGAGCTTGCCCTGAAGGGTAAACTCATCTTTGTGGTCATTCATCAGCCGTCTTCAGAAATATACAAGATGTTTGACAGAATGATCATCCTTGATACCGGTGGTTACCTGATTTATTACGGCAATCCGGTTGAGGCAGTCATGTATTTCAAACGCCTGGATGCCCAGATCAACAGCGATATCGGAGAATGCCCCACATGCGGAAATGTCAATCCCGAATTGATATTTAATATCATTGAAGCCAAAGTGGTGGATGAATTCGGCAACTATACCGATGCGCGTAAAGTCACACCGCAAAAATGGAATGAACATTATAACCGTCTGCCTAAACCTGAGGAACCAATCTCCGGAGAAGGCTCCCCACCTAAAAATCTGAGAATTCCTGGCTGGTTAAACCAGTTTGGCATTTATACGGTCCGTGATTTCTTTTCCAAGATCAGCAACAGGCAATACATCGTTCTGAGCATGCTTGAAGCACCTGTCCTGGGCTTTATACTATCGTCCATCATACGCTATATTGAAGATCCTGTTTCAGGCAAATACGTGTTCCGGGTAAATGATAATATCCCTGTTTTTATCTTCATGGCACTTATTGTTGCCTTGTTTCTGGGACTTACCGTGAGTGCCGAAGAGATATTCCGCGACCGTAAAATCCTGAAACGCGAAAGGTTTCTCAATCTGAGCCGTTCCAGTTACCTGCTTTCAAAAATAGTGATCCTTTTTTCCATATCCGCCATACAGTCATTTCTGTTTGTCATTGTTGCCAATCAATTCCTGGGTATAAGGGACATGAATTTTGTCTACTGGTTTGCCTTGTTTTCAACTGCTGCCTTTGCCAATATGCTCGGACTGAATATCTCTGCCTCCTTTAATTCGGCCGTGACAATTTATATCCTGATCCCCCTCGTCATGATCCCCATGATGATCCTCAGCGGTGCCATGTTCAGCTATGATAAGCTGAACCGGCATATCAGCCGAGTGGATAAGGTTCCTGTACTGGCTGAGTTCATGGTAACCAAATGGTCATACGAAGCCCTGATGGTACATCAGTACAAGGATAACAAGTTCATGAAATCAAAACTTTATGAGATAGAAAAAGAAGAAAGCCAGTCCGATTTCAGGAAAGTATACTGGCTGCCTGAACTTTCTGAGCGTCTTGAAGGTATCCGGGCTGAGGTGCAAAGCACTGGTACTGTGTTAAGATCGGCCGATGACCTGCTTGTCATTGCCAATGAAATTAAGAAAGAAGCGGTTAACAACAAAGACATACCTCCCTATGAAGGTGTCCTTGACCTGATTCCTGGGAAATTCACACCATCAACGGCTGACCAGGTCAGTACTTACCTTTCCGCTCTTGACCGGTATTATGGAGAAAAATTCCAGCGTATAAGCCGGAAAAAGGAAAACTATTTCAATTTTTACCTCGATCGTGATCCCGACGCATATAACAGCCTCAGGGACCATTATCATAATGAAGCCATTTCGGACATAGTCAGGAAGGTTTACGAAAAGAATAAAATAATCGAGTCCAATCACCAGCTGGTGCAGCATTATGACCCAATTTACCAGGAACCATTTGCTGGAGGACCACTTACCCTGAGAACACACTTTTTTTCACCGGAAAAACCCTTTCTTGGAAAAACATTTGATACTTTCTGGTATAATATGACTGTTATCTGGTTGTTGACTCTTTTTTTATATTGTGCGCTATATTTTGAATGGTTAAAGAAACTTATTAACCTTACTCAACGTTACAAGAAGAAAAACTGATTAAACCTTTATACGCTTATTCAATAAGAACAATTTCCAATTTTGTATAACAAAACATCCAAACGATTATGCCTAGAGTATTTGTATATCTTCTGATTTTACTAGTCCTGACGGGATCATGCAAATCAGGCGGACCTGGTAAAAATGCGGAACTGGAGATACCCGATTCGGTTCTTAATGAAGGGATCGAGATTTCAGAAGAAGTGATGCAGGATATTGTGCAAAATATTTCATCTCCGGTTGAAATGGCCGCTCTGATCAAGGATTTGGGTGTACCATTCTCCAATAGGTACATATCCAGTACCGAACGGGTGGGCAATCTGAATACGAGTTACCAGCAGGCCCTGAATCTGGGTATCTTTGCTGCAGACCTCGGATATCTGAATATGTATAACAAAACTTCAGCCGTAATTGATTACCTGACTGCGATCAAGACCCTGTCTGATGAGATCAAAGTTGGACAATTCTTTGATTTTACCACCCTGAAACGGCTTGCTACCAACAGCAAGAACCTCGATTCACTGATGTATATATCCGTTCACAGTTTTAACCAAATGGATAAATTCCTCCATTCAAACAACCGTTCAAACCTCAGCACACTTATTGTGACCGGAGTATGGATTGAAGGATTGTACCTGGGTACCCAGGTTTATAAAGTATCCCCTAACCAACAGCTGGCTGAAAGGATAGGCGAGCAGAAAATGACACTCGATCAGTTGGTTCTTATTTTGGCAAATTATCAGAAAGACAAGCAATACGTCAAGCTTCTTGAGGAGCTCATGCTGATCAAGGATCTTTATAAACCTGTGATAATTCGTTATGAAAAGGGTGAGCCGGAGATGGTTGAAGAAAACGGTATGCTAACCATCATTCAGCATGATAAGAGCATAATCGATATTTCGCCGGAACAGCTCTCCAGTATTACCACCACCGTTGATCAAGTCCGTAACCGGTTAATAAGCTTTTAGTTATGAAGAAATTCATCATCATACTGTCTGTTCTGACATGGATACTGCCTGCCTTTATACTTGCCCAGGACGTATCCCAGCTTACTGCGCAATGTGCTGCCAATGCCGGTGATGTTATGTACCTGAAGGACTTCGTGGTTAAGCTCGACCAGGGTACACCGGGTGGTGCACCGCCTACTGCCAGATTTGCATTGCTGTTAAGTAAAAATGTGGTTTACCGGTTTTCCATATGCACTGCTCCGAATTCGGACGGGGAGGCTGTGCTGCAATTATTTGACATGAACACCCTGCTGGGGAGCACATTTATCAGTGCCACAGGAAAGGAATTCCCGTTCTTTGATTTTAAATGTCAAAAGACAAGTGTATATCATGTATTCATATCTTTCAAAGACGGGAAAGCAGGGGAGGGTGTTGGAATCATGTCGTATGTTAAGAAATTGTAATCACAGAATCCACAGCAAAATAAGCAGAACCAGGAAAACGGAAAAAAGGATCTCATTGATCCAGTTCCTGTGACACCTGAAAAAATAGTGGCTGAAAAGAAAAGACACCGGAATTGCTGTGAAACTCAACATTTCTAATCCGGTTCCCGGTATTGCAAAATAGTTTATCCCTGCAATAAGAAAAAACCACAGGAAAAGCAGGAAGATCTTTCTTCCATGAATTTTCATATTGTCAATGGTAGTTACCATGAAGTAACTGCCATACAACAGCATGGCAAAAACATAAAGCCCGCTGATCAGTTGTATGGCGTTAAAAGTTTGCCTGTTCCTGTCAAATATCTCCGACATGCCGGTAAAATACTCCGAAATGGGAACTCCGGCAACATAGTATCCTGAAATCAAAAAAAGGTAGGGAAGTCCCAAACCGACAATGGCATATGTCCACTCACGCCAGCTGAAAGGTCTTAAAAGGATCAGGCCGATAGGCAATAACAGGGCAAAAAGTATAGCCTGAAAATAAATGAGGCTGGCCAGCGCAATTAAAAACCCGGCATCCAGGAAATTAAAGGATAGCCCATCGGATTTGTAGGTATTGACTATTCTGTATAAAGTAATGATTATCAAAGATGAAGCCAGAAGTGCTGGCGTAAGCTGATGCAGTGGATTGAAACAAGCTGCCAGCATGATATAAAATAAGGCCGGCATTTGTGTTCTTGCCGGAATGAAAATATGGATTGTATTTAATTGTACCAGTAAATAGGCATTGAAAATGGTCACCATCAAGGCGATAAGCGCAGAAAAGACCTGGAAACTGTCACTGAATTGTTGTATCAGTTTCCCCGGCAGGGTTCCGGCATATACCTTACCATATGCCGGAATACCGTTTATCATATCGGGTATCCAATACACAACCGGCAAGAGTATGAGAAAGACAAAAACTCCTAATCGATTGCTGTTGAAGAATTTTAATAACATGGTTGAGTTGATCAACCCGATTACAGCAAGGCTTCTACCTTGCTGACCAGGTTACTTTTGGGTACTGCACCGACTTGTTTGTCTGCTACCTGTCCGTTCTTAAAGAAGAGAATCGTGGGAATATTCCTGATCCCAAATCTGGCAGAAACTGCCGGATTGTTGTCCACGTCCAGTTTACCTACAACTACCCTATCCTTATAATCTTCTGCAATTTCATTTACAATTGGACCAATAATCCGGCAGGGTCCGCACCATTCGGCCCAGAAATCAACCAACACGGGTTTATCCGATTTAATAACCAATTCTTCAAAATTAGCATCAGTAAGTATAACAGCCATGACAATCAGGTTTTAGATTAGTATATAGTTTTATTCCTTTTTTCAGGTCACAAAGTTACAAAACTGTAGGTGAACAACAAGCATCCCTTAAAACAGTTTAAACTCGATTTCGGCCGTCCGGGTAAGAAATCCGATCAGCTCATCGCTGAGAACAATCCGTTGTGACCTGCAAAACATTTCAACGCTTACATTTTCAATAGGATCATAAACTTTAACTTTCAGGTTGACAGTACCCCCCGGTTGTCTGATGTATCCGGCAAATTCATGGAGACTGGAATCTGTAATAACATCCAGTGGCAGTAAGATCTGGATATTCTTTACCAATTCTTCCCGTACTGAACTCAACAAATAGATGTTCCTGATCCGAAACTCAAGTTCAGGCTGATTTTTCCAGGTATTTTCCGTGACCATGCCCCGGATCAGCAAAGAGTATCCTTCGTACAGATACTTTCTGAAATTCTCATAATCCTTGTTGAACAGGGTTATGGAAAACGAATCTGAATAATCCTCCAGTGAAAAGGATCCGAAAGGTTTTCCGTTTTTTGTCGTTGCATGCCTGACGGAGGTTATCATACCGGCTATTGTCAGCTCTTTGTCCCTGAAGTTTTCCAGGTCCCTCAGCTCCGCCAGGGTCGCTGTACAGAACTGATCGATCTCCATCTTAAAATTGTCAAGCGGATGGGCTGAAAGGTAAATGCCAATAACTTCCTTCTCCTTGTTCAGTTTTATTAAGGGCGGCCATTCAGCTGTCTTGGGCGGTCTTGGCCTGATCACATCGATGGTATTCATGCTTCCGAACAAAGTGGGGGTGGAATCCGACTGATTCTGTACTTTGTTCCCGTAACGCAGAAGTTGGTCAATAAATCCGGAACCTCCATCTTCGCTTTCAAAAAACTGATGCCGCTGAATATCCTTAAAACTGTCAAAGCCCCCTGCCATGGCCAGGGCTTCAAAACATCGCCTGCTTACCGTGCTGAGATTCACCCGTTCTACCACATCATGGATATCTTTAAATGGCCCGCTTTTTTTCCTGACACTGATTATGTGTTCAACCGCGGATTCCCCAATGCCTTTAATAGCGGCTAGCCCGAACCGGATATGACCCTCATTGTTTACTGTAAACCGTGCAAAGCTCTCATTAATATCCGGCACCAGCACCCTGATGCCCATCCGACGGCATTCATCCATAAAAAATCCTATCTTCTTCAGGTCGTTCAGATTCCTGCTCAGCACGGCTGCCATAAATTCCGCTGGATAATGGGCTTTCAGATAAGCAGTATGATAGGAAATCAAGGCATAACAGGTAGAATGTGATTTATTGAAGGCATAATGTGCGAATGACTCCCAATCTTTCCAGATCTTTCTGACTATTTTCGGATCGTGTCCATTTCGGATGCAACCCTCCTCAAATTTAACCTGCAACTCATTCATCATCGAAATGATCTTCTTCCCCATAGCTTTCCGGAGTGAATCAGCCATACCCTTTGAAAACCCCGCCAGCAATTGTGAAAGAAGCATCACCTGTTCCTGATATACGGTAATTCCATATGTGTCTTTCAGGTAGCCTTCCATATCAGGAATATCGTATACAATTTCCTCTTTCCCATGCTTGCGGTTGATATAACTGGGGATATATTCCATCGGACCAGGTCTGTAAAGCGCATTCATCGCTATCAGATCCTCAAAACGGTTCGGTTTCAGACTTTTCAGGTATTTTTTCATACCGTCTGATTCGAACTGGAATAAAGCTGTAGTTTCCCCCCTGCTGTAAAGTTCATATGTTTCAGGATCATCCAGAGGAAGATTGTCCATATCCACGGTGATATTACGCGAAATCCTGATGTTCTCAAGGGTATCCTTGATGATGGATAAGGTCTTAAGACCCAAAAAGTCCATTTTAAGCATTCCCACCGACTCAATGTGAGTTCCCTCAAACTGTGTGACATTGAGATCGGCATCCTTGTTCCTGCAAATGGGAATGTATTCTTCCAGGTTGTCCTTTCCGATTATAATGCCACAGGCGTGCACACCAGTCTGCCTTACAGAACCTTCCAGCACCTCTGCATATTTAAGTGTGCTGGCAATCAACTCGTTATCTGATGATTTTTCAGCCAGGAGTGCCGGCACCCTTTCATAGGCATCCTTAAAAGTGGTCCCGGGTGTATCAGGG
The DNA here is from genome assembly GCA_963705125.1 of uncultured Bacteroidales bacterium. GTDB lineage: Bacteria > Bacteroidota > Bacteroidia > Bacteroidales > UBA10428 > UBA5072. The sequence goes on from CAVPIY010000005.1 coordinate 469,463, forward strand.
ACCATCTTTGCAAGTCTGTCTGCCGTGGCCAACTCCAGCTTCTGCACCCTGGCAACGTCGCGTATCGCCATTTTAGGCGCCATGGTCCCAAAAGTTATGACATGGGCTACTTTTTCACGACCGTATTTTCTGACAACGTATTGTAATACCTTTTCGCGGCCGTCTTCATCAAAATCAATATCAATATCAGGCATGGAGATCCGGTCCGGATTTAAAAAACGTTCGAACAGCAAATCATATTTGATGGGATCAATGTCTGTAATCCGCAGACAAAAGGCTACAACTGATCCTGCTGCAGATCCCCTGCCAGGTCCGACCGATACATCCATTTCGCGTGCAGCCCTGATCACATCCCAAACAATGAGAAAATAACCGGGGAAGCCCATTTTTTTTATGGTTTCCAGCTCAAAATCAATGCGGTCCTTCAAGGTTTCATTCATTTCCGGATAACGCTTCTCAGCACCCAGGTATGTCAGATGCCTGAGGTATTCATCGGCCCCCCCGAATCCATCAGGAATTGGGAAATCGGGCATGACAGGTTCACTGTTCAGGTCAAAAAGCTCGATCTTGTCGACAATCTCCTGTGTATTGGCAATTGCTTCAGGCAGATCGGCAAACAGACTCTTCATTTCATCCTGCGTTTTGAACCACTCCTGTCTTGTATATCGTAGACGGTTTGGGTCGTCCACATCCTTGCCCGTGCTGATGCATAATAGCCTGTCATGAGCCGCCGCATCCTCCTCGTTGATGAAATGCACATCATTTGTTGCAATACATTTGATTCCGGTCCGTGCAGAAATATCAAGCAGATGATTAATCACAAATGCCTGATTTTCTATAACTTCACGGTCTATCTGGGCATCACCCGACGGATGCCGCTGCAGTTCAAAGTAAAAATCGCTGCCAAACAAGTCAACATACTCTGCTATAACTTTCATAGCAGCATCCACTCCCTCATGACACAGCAACCAGGGTATTTCTCCATGCAGGCATGCAGAGGCCGCAATCAATCCATTCCGGTATTTTCGCAGCAATTCTTTATCTATACGCGGCTTATAGTAGAACCCTTCCGTCCAGCCATAGGATACAAGTCTGATCAGGTTCTTATACCCTTCCTTATTCCTGGCCAGCAGAATTAGATGGAATCCTCCCCCGTCATGCTTGTCTGTTTTTTCATGGCGCGACCTGCGTGCCACATAAACCTCACAACCCAGGATCGGTTTTATACCCTGTTTCTTTGCTTCATTATGAAATTCCTTCACACCAAACATATTTCCGTGATCGGTGATGGCCACCGCAATCATTTTGTCATTCTTGGCTTTGGTAATGAGGCTTTTAATAACTGCGGCTCCATCCAGGATCGAATACTGGGTGTGAACGTGAATGTGGGTAAATACCGTATCGCGGATATCATGGTGACGAACCGGTCCGGGAATTTCTGCCGGCTCCCCGAATATTAACCTCTGCCGGTTAGACATGACCTGGATATCCACCGGAGGGATGATATCCGGATTGGCCTGTCTGAATTCTTCAGCCTGGGAAAGAGTCAGCTTCAGCATTTTTAGGCTTATGAGGTCACGGCGCAATAATTCAAGAAAACAACGGGCTGTTGCTGCCACATCTGCAGCAGCATTGTGAGCTTCCCCAAAGCCTTCAAAGAATAATTTCTCATACAACTCTGCCAGGGTAGGCCATTTATACTTACCCCCCTTTCCTCCGGGTAAGGCACAGAATTCCGTTGATTGCTCCTTGGTACAGAACCAGGATAAATCCTGAAGCCTTGATTGAAAATCCATCCGTACATGCTCTGCACCGATGATTTTAAGATCAAATTCAATATTATGCCCAACAACAACAACAGAATTGCCCAGAGAAACTTCAAATTCCTGCAGGACAAACGCCAGGTCATATCCTTCCGAAAGCGCTTTTTCCGTTGTTATCCCATGCACTTTTTCTGCAGCAAAGGGAATGGTAAAGCCTTCGGGCTTAATGATGTATGATCGGGCTTCGGTCAGTTTTCCGATGCCATCATGACACTCCCATGCCAGCTGCACCATACGGGGCCAGTTATCCGTATCAGTTACCGGAGCATTGTAATTTGCCGGCAAACCCGTGGTCTCTGTGTCAAAAATCAAATACATGCAGTAAAAATACAGCAGATTGCCACACGAAATAATTGGTGTTGATAAATTTGGATAAGTCCGCCAATCTTATCAGCTATATTCCGGGCTACTTCACCTCAAGATCTCCGGGTTCCTCCGGCAGGGCATGATGCAGGCGCACTGGCTTTGTCCTGCGATTAATCCGGATGTTGATCATTTCCACAATCAAGGAAAAGAACACGGCAAAGTATATGTACCCTTTGGGGACATGATAATGAAATCCGTCGAGCACGAGCATGAAACCGATAAGTATCAGGAATGCAAGGGCAAGTACCTGAAGCGATGGATGTTTATTTATAAACCGGCTCACGTTGCCGGCAAAAATCATCATAATAAAAATTGCAATCACGATGGCAATGATCATGATCAGGATCTGATCAGAGAGTCCAATGGCAGTAAGAACAGAATCAAATGAAAAAATAAGGTCAAGCACCACGATCTGAAGAAGTACAGAAAAAACCGTTGTTCTTACCCTAACCTTCACGGTATGTTCTTCTCCTTCCATTTTATTGTGGATTTCCGAAATACTTTTCCAAATGAGAAATATCCCTCCTGCTATCAGTACAAGGTCTCTTATGGAAATCCCCAGATTAAAAAAGGTAAATACCGGATTTGTAAACTTGATAAAAAATCCAATGGTAAGCAGCAGCAGACTTCTGAACAGCATGGCGAGTAATAGACCTGTGTTTCGTGTTACCCGCTGTTTGCCGGCCGGAAGTTTGTTGGTTACAATCGAGATGAAAATGATATTGTCTATACCCAGTACAATCTCCAGAAATGTAAGTGTAAGCAGGGCAATCCAGTTCTCCGGGTGAAGGAAAATATCCATCCTTGTGGTAATAAATTACAGGTTAGTGGGACTCCCGTTTTTTAAAAGGATCTGCTGAATCTGATTCCGGAACATTTCCCGTGTCGCATCCGGTGTGTTTGCAATGCCGGAGGAAATTGTCGGATTGCCTTCCATGGGACAAAACAAAAAGGTGGGTATGCTCTGAACACCGAAAACAGAGGCCAGTTCACGCTCCTTATCAACATTTACCTTGTAGAAACTGACTTTGCCGGAATATTCCCGGGCCAGTTCCTCGAGAATCGGTGATGTTATTCTGCATGGCGCACACCAGTCGGCATAAAAATCCACAATACAGGGGATCTCTCCTTTGTATACCCAGGCTTCCGGATTTTTCTCATAATCCATGACCAATTTCAGAAAATCCGCTTTCCCGATTGATAAGGGTAAACCGTTGGCTACAGCCAAACCGGTTTCCGCAGATGATGAAGTGCTATTAGCTGCCAATGATGCATTTCCTGCCTTACCGCCTTCAGGCTGACCCTTACAACTGATCATGGAAAATAACAGCAGACCTGTAAATAGATACCCTGACTTTTGCATAATTAAATCATATTAGAATTATTTCGGTTTTAAAACAAATCGCATACCTTCCGGTTCACTTTCTTATTATATATATTCATATGTATATATATCAAATATTATGCCGCATCTGAACTCCGTCATAACCCGGTATTTTTGTCAGGTTCATGCGTTTGATGGATTTAGCCCGAAATAGGTGCCCTTATCGGTAACTTCCATTTTAATTACCTTCAGCAACATCAGGTTCAAGAGTATGTTTTCGGCTTGTGCCCTGCCCGTGCGTGCAATAATGATAAATCGTGAAAGGGTTATTTTTCCATGCTGCCCCAGGTAACTCATCAGTAATTTTTCTTCACGGCCGTAGTTCAGCAAAACACCCTTGGATTTACCCTCGCTTTTCCAGAAATTAACCAGAATCCGGTTGGCCCGGATATTCTGATCACCCACCCTGACATAAGCATGCCATTCATCCGATTCATTCCGGGCAAAATGAGGCTTGCTAGTGCTGCCCGGAATATCAATTTCCAGCACAACACGTCCTTCGACAGACCATCTAGTTATCCGGTAATCAACTGCAGGTCTGCAACACAGGTGTGCGGCCGATTCAGCCATGTAAATCTCCTCCTCGGTACGAATTCCGCTGATACGTCCGTTGTCCTTCACACCGATCAGCAATTTTCCTCCGCCGGTATTGGCAAAAGCAGAAAACGTACGGGCCATTTTTTTTGCATCGCTTATCTCAAATTTGAAGTCAAGATGCTGGTTTTCCCCTAACCGGATCAGGTTTTTTATGTATTGATCTGCCTGCAGCGAATCAGATCTCATGGAACCGGATTTAACCATTGTCATAATACATGCAAAAGTAACATATTTGTCTTAAAAATAACCCCTTCGAATGAATCAATACCCGGGTTAAATCCGTATGAGCCTATGCAGACATAAGCATGATAGCAACATCAAAACGTAACCTATGAGAAATCTGTTCGCCATGAACCTTTTGAAACCGGTTCTTCTTTCTTTGGTTTTGCTTGCAGGGATCAAACCTGCCACCATAGCCGGAAACAACCTTCAGCAACCTGCTGAAAAACTGGCCTTATATAAGGAACACCTGAAAAAGGGAGATAATTATCTGTCAGAGAAAAACTATGCAGCAGCCATGCTTGAATATGAAAAAGCCTCGGAACTGATGCCCTACGAGGACCAGCCCAAACTTAAAATGCAAAGTATTGAAGCTACTCTGGGCATCAATGAAATGGCTGAAGTGAAAAGAAAGGTAGAGCTGGCCAGAAAACAGGAGCAGGAACAAGCCCGGAATGCGGGCCAGGCCGCAGCAACTGAATCAAAACCACCCTCACCGGAAGTAAACCGGTTCATCCGGGAAAGAAAGATGCAATCACAGCGTGACAGCCTGAGAAAGGTAATATTTGACACCTATGCGGAAGAATTGCGTTTGGCTGAAAAAGGAACAGACATGATTGCCCGTTCAAGGGTTTATCGTAAAATAGCTGACGCCTTCAGGAAAGTGAAGGATGATGAAATCGCCATTAATTATTTCAACAAAGCCCTGGAGATTGAGGAAAAATATGGTGAACAAAACAATGTATCAGCCGTATATGAAGATCTCGCTGAAACATACTATTCATCCGGCAATTTCCAGAATTCTATATCGAATTATGAAAAATCCCTTTCACTGAAAGAAAAGTCAGGTGATAAGGCAGGTGCATCAAAGATTTTATCTGACATTGCCAATGTTTATGAAACTACATATGAATATAAACAGGCCGTCGACTATTATCAGAAATCAGCACACATAAAAGACAGCATCCGGGATGAAAGCGGATTAAAAGATGTAATGGATGACCTGGGTGATGTTTATTACAAACAGAAGATCCTGACCAGTTCCATCCTGTCTTATGAGAAAACCGTGGGCATCATTCAGAAGTTGGATATGAAGGAAGCACTGGGACCTGTGTACAATAAGATGGGCGTTGCCCATTATGAAATGGGAAATTATTCAGAAGCGGAGAAATTTTTCAAGGAATCCCTGAAAAACCTGAATGAGAACGGGAACAGGAAGGAGGCTGCCATGACACTCAACAACCTTGGAAATCTCCTCTTTATTCATAATAAATACAGTGATGCCATTTCCTATTATGAAAGATCTTTGGCTTCCAAGAAAAATGAAGGATACAATTTCGGTCGTGCAGTTACCCTGTTTAACCTTGGGAACGCCTTTCGCAGGTCGGGTAACCAGGAAATGGCCATTAAAAGTTATGAGGCCAGCAAGAGAATTGCCGATAGCCTGAATATAACCCATCTAACTGCCAAAAATTGTAAAGCGCTTGCGGTTTCATATGAAGCCTCGAAAAATTTTACAAAAGCAGCGGAACTTGAAGAAGAACTGAATTCACAAAATTTAGCGTCGGTCAGTATTGAGATACCGGTTTCAGAAAATGAAATGGATCTTGAACATGAAAAAACCCAGGAAATTCTTTCGAAACTGAGCGAAGAAGCGTTAAAGCGGAAAGATCAGGCAGAAGCCGGTGCAGATAAGAAATTGACGGATATGTACATCAATAACCTGAACAGCAGTTTTCTGAAAGAACAGAATAAAAGCAGGTTGCTTGTAATGTGTATTTCAGTACTTGCGGTCTTGTTTGCAGGAACTTTGGTTTATATGAGAAGCCGAAAGAAAAAATAACCACACGCCATACTCACACCCAAATCGTGGAGAATAGGGGAGTCGAACCCCTGACCTATTGCATGCCATGCAATCGCTCTAGCCAACTGAGCTAATTCCCCTACTAGGGTGTGGGTGTGGGTGTGGGTGTGGGTGTGAAAGAGAGTGAGAGTGGGGTATGTAAGTTGAGTTACAAAAGTATGAATTTATAACTAAATTGCAAAATATCTTAGTTAAACGCTGTTATTCTTGATTTTGTAACCATATAAATAAACTCCGATATGAAAATTGTACCTCCTGTGATATTCGGCGTGTTGCTCATGATGGGATGTTCCTCCCCGGAAAAACTTCTGCAACAGGGAAATTACGATGCATTAATTGAAAAGTCCGTTAAAAACCTGATCAAGAATCCAGGAAGTGAAGATGATGCAGTCATGCTGGATAAGGCTTATACACTGGCCAATGAGCGCGACCTGGCAAGGATAAAATATCTCAAGGCGGAGGGCAATCCCAATACCTGGGATGAGATGCTGGGGTTATATGCCAGTCTGAAGAACAGACAAGCCTCTGTCAGAAGAGTCTTACCCCTGCAAATGGGCGGTCGCAGCATTCAGTATGATTATGTCGATTATGATGCAGAGATTGTAAGTGCCAAGCGCAAAGCTGCTGATTATTACTATGCTCATGGCCGAAAGCTGATGGAGAATAAAACCAAGGAATCATACCGTCAGGCTTATTATGAATTGATCAAGGCACAGGAGTATTCCGGAGATTCCTATCAGGATCTCGATCAGTTACTTAACCAGGCTCAATCCCTGGGTAAAAGCCGGGTATTGGTTGGGGTGATAAACCGCACGATCATCAACCTGCCCCCTGAGTTTACAGACGGCCTGGTTGCCGTTAATGCCCATGAAATCAACAGTGAATGGGTTGAATACTATACACGGAAACTTGACCAGAATGTTGAATATGATTATTATATCGACATTGTATTGCAGGCTATTGATGTTTCTCCTGACCTGATGCAGGAGAAAGATGAGATCCAGAAGAAAACCATTGATAATGGCTTTGATTATGTTCTGGACGCAAAGGGGAATGTGATGAAAGATACAGCAGGGAATGACATAAAAGTAAAGAAATACAAAGAGATCCAATGCACCGTGATCGAATCACACCAGCAGAAAGATTGTCAGATCAAAGGGGAAATTGAATTTCTTTCCTCCAATCCCCAGTCGCTTCTGAAAAAACAACCCGTTGCAGCCGGCACTCATTTTGAGCACATATCTGCTCGGGCGATCGGAGATCTGAATGCCCTATCACCTGAAAAAAAGAAGCTGGTTGATCTGGAGCCAATCCCTTTCCCCGATGACATTCGCATGATCATTGACTGTACAGAGGCCCTGAAAAAAGCAATTAACGAAGCCATTCAATATAACCGGGGATTAATACGGTAACAGCTGATTTTTGCTAACTTTGCAGGCTCACGATCTTATTACCGCCAGTGGGAGGATACAGTATAAGCACAGAGCCCGAAAAGGCCATATTGATAGGTATCACAAATGAAAATCAACCCAATTCACAGGTTGAGGATTATCTGGTTGAGCTGGCATTTCTCGTGGATACTGCCGGAGCCATTCCGGTTAAGAAATTCATCCAACGGCTCGATACGCCAAATGCACGTACGTATATTGGCAGTGGCAAGCTGGAGGAAATCCACCAGTTTGTAACACGTGAAGCGATCGATATTGTAATATTTGATGATGAGCTTTCGCCCAGTCAGTTGAGAAACATTGAAAAAGAGCTCGGTATTCAGGGTTCTTGACCGGACTAACCTTATACTCGATATCTTTGCCCAAAGGGCCAAAACAGCTTATGCCAAAACCCAGGTTGAACTTGCCCAGTATGAGTACCTGCTTCCCAGGCTTGCCGGCATGTGGACACATCTTGAAAGACAACAGGGTGGGATTGGATTGCGGGGTCCCGGTGAAACCGAAATCGAAACCGACCGCAGGATCATCCGTACGAAGATAGCTACCCTGAAAGATCATCTGAAGAGAATCGACCGTCAGATGACGACCCAGCGGAAAAACCGGGGACGGCTTGTCAGGGTCTCCCTGGTGGGGTATACCAATGTTGGTAAATCCACCCTGATGAACCTGCTCAGCAAATCAGATGTTTTTGCTGAAAACAAGCTTTTCGCTACCCTTGACGCTACCATTCGAAAGGTCGTAATTGGCAATCTTCCTTTTCTGCTTTCCGATACGGTTGGTTTCATTCGTAAGCTTCCCCATCATCTGGTTGAATCGTTTAAATCGACCCTGGATGAGGTCCGGGAGGCTGACCTGTTGCTGCATGTTGTTGATATCTCTCATCCGGGTTTTGAAGAGCAGATCCGTGTGGTAAACCAGACACTGCAGGAAATTCAGGCAGCGGATAAACCAACCCTGGTCGTCTTCAATAAAACCGACGCATATTCCTTCATCCCTAAAGATGAGGATGACCTGAGTCCCAGGTTAAAGGAGAATCTTACGCTTGAAGAATTACAAAAAAGCTGGATGGCCAGAAACAATGCCCCTTGCATATTTATTTCAGCTCTCAAAAAACAAAATGCAGAGGCCTTGCGCAGTCTTTTGTATGAAATGGTCCGGGAAATTCATATTACCCGTTATCCGTATGATAATTTCCTGTTTTAAAGGAGTTTATTCTCAACCAGATACTCGGCTATCTGTATCGCATTTGTGGCAGCACCCTTACGCAGGTTATCAGAAACTACCCACATGTTCAATGTCTTTGGCTGTGTTTCATCACGTCTGATCCGGCCGACAAAAACTTCATCACGATTGTGCGATATGATTGGCATCGGATAAATATTTTTTCCGGGATCATCCATGACAATCAGTCCCGGTGTGCTGCCCAGTATCTTCCGAATATCAGACAGTTCAAATTCCTTTTCAAACTCCACATTAACTGCTTCGGAATGTCCGCCGATCACCGGTATTCTCACGGTGGTAGCTGTTACGCGGATGGAGTCATCCCCCATGATTTTTTTGGTTTCATTGACCATTTTCATCTCCTCTTTGGTGTATCCGTTATCTAGGAATACATCGATATGGGGCAATGCATTCATATCAATCTTATAGGGATAAGCCATTTCACCCTGTATTCCCTTCCGCTCATTCATCAGCTGATCAACTGCTTTCTTGCCTGTACCGGTAACTGACTGGTATGTTGATACCACGATTCTCTTGACCCGATAAGCTTTATGAAGACCCACCAGGGCAACAACCATCTGGATGGTGGAGCAATTGGGATTGGCAATGATTTTATCTTCCCGGGTAAGTACATGCGCATTTACCTCGGGAACCACCAGTTTTATGTTGGGCTCCATCCGCCATGCTGAAGAATTGTCCACTACGGTAGTTCCCACTTCTGCAAATTTAGGAGCCCAGGTTTTCGAGGTTCCTCCTCCGGCTGAGAAGATTGCGATATGAGGTTTCATATCAATTGCTTGCTGCATGCCAACGACCGCATATTCTTTCCCTTTAAAAAAGACCTTTTTGCCTACCGATTTCTCAGAAGCAACCGGTATGAATTCGGTAACCGGAAAATTCCGCTCTTCAAGGACAGCCATCATTTGTGTCCCAACCAGTCCTGTAGCACCAACAACTGCAACTTTCATAGCTCATTAATTTTGGTCACTTACACACATTTATAACAAAATCCCTTTTGGGGATTTGATTATTCAGAACTAATGCTTAATTTACCTATTTCGTTCTGGGCAAAATTCGTAAAAAAACTGAATTATGAAAACGTTAGGCAGAATTTTTTTGTTGTTTTCCTTTATTTTATCTCCTGTATTTGCGGAAATTTCTCTTTGGGAAGACTCTTGCAGTCAAGAACATAATCCCGGTTCATTCGGAGAACCGGACATGTACCAGATTATCATCACCGAGATCATGGCCGATCCTTATCCACCGGCAGGCCTTCCGGATGCTGAGTATATTGAACTTTACAACCGCGGAGAATCAGATATATCACTTGCCGGGTGCAGGCTGGTATTGGGTAACAGGCAGAAACCCATGCCAGCTGTGATAATTGAATCCCATGCCTGCCTGATTGTATGTGATGCAGAGGATGAGCATCTTTTCTCCCTGCAGGGAAAAACCCTTCCCATTGAAAAAATGTCCCCTATCGTCAATTCGGGAATGGTAATTACCATAAAATCCGCATCAGGTAAAATTATTCATTCCGTGGATTTTACGGATCACTGGTTCAGGTCAGCGGAAAAAGCAGAAGGTGGCTGGTCACTTGAAATGATCGATCTGAACAATTTCTGTGGCAGGGCTGATAACTGGCGGGAATCGGCAGATCCGCGCGGAGGGACTCCAGGATCCCCTAATTCGGTGAGCGCGATAAATTCTGACGAACTGAAGCCAAAGCTGCTCAGGGTTACTCTGAATGCAGATTCAACCGTGATGTTGCATTTCAGTGAAAGCATGGATAGTACTTCCATGATCGATCTTTCACAATACTCTGCCAGTCATGGCCTGTTGCAACCTGTCAGGATCGATCCGGCCGGGCCTTTGTACCGTTCCGCCAGCCTTGCATTTGGTGACCGGCTGCTGCCGGCTTTAACCTATTCGGTTACCGTCATGCATACCTTGCAGGATTGTGTCGGAAATAAGCTGGATTTCAACGCCTGTGCCGACTTTGCCCTGCCGCAGACAGCTGATAGTTTTGATGTGATATTGAATGAAATACTATTTGACGTCCCGGATGGTATATCCGAGTTTATTGAATTATATAACCGGTCAAATAAAGTAATTGATCTGGCAGAGTTTTCCGTTGCCTTGCTTGATGCGGAAAATGACAGCATCACCAGACAATTTCCACTGAATACCAATTCTTTCCTGCTTTTCCCCGGTCATTGCGTGGCCATTACCCGTGATGCCGATCATATGACTGATTTCCGGAATCACCTGGACTTTTCCAGTATTGCAGAGTATACTGGCCTGTTTACACTTCCGGACAAGGAAGGCGAAATTGCTCTGCTTGGCAATTCAATGCAGATAATAGACAGGTTTCATTATTCCAGCCATATGCATTCGGAATTTCTGTCAGAAACAGAAGGTATTTCGCTCGAAAGAATCAGTGCTCGAGGAACCTACCAATGAGGCCGGTAACTGGTATTCGGCGGCATCTACTGCCGGTTATGCCACACCGGGTTATGAAAATTCCCAGGCATCAGTACCCGCAACGGAATCGGACAATATTACCCTGGCCCCGGCTGTTTTTTCTCCGGATGGTGACGGAACGGATGATGCAGCGGTATTGTCACTGATACCCGGCGATGCCGGCTTCATTGCCAATATCTGTATTTATGATGCCCAGGGAACGAGGATTAAAACATTGGCTTCGGGTGCTTTACTCGGAACAGAAACCGTCATGGTCTGGGATGGATCACGAAATGACAATACACTGTGCTGATATGGGAATATATTTGATTTACATCGAACTATTCAATCAAAAAGGAATAGTTAAAAAATATAAGAAAGTTATCACCCTGGCCAGGAAGCTTTAATGGATTAAATCACTAATTTCACGGCCGCCATTTTTTAAGAATTCAAGCCGTATGATGATTAAAAAGTGAATATCAGGAAAATGCCCTGTTGTTGTATCAGGGAACACTTACCGTGAACCTCATTTCCATTCTCGGTAACCATCTGAGAATCCTGCTTAATGATGATTTCAAGGCCCTGCAAAAGATATTCAAAATCTTTGTTGAACTTTCCCAGAATGTTTGCAATTATTCTGATGAAAAACGCGAAGTAAATAATGGCATATTCTGCGGAGCGGATGGGTATCTGTTCAGGAAATGGATAGTCATTACTGTGTCTCCACAGGAAATGTGATTAAACCAGAGGATGGCCCTACATTGATCCGCTATTGTCAGGACATCAATGCGCTTTCAGAAGAAGATCTGAGAAAACTGAAGCGGGAAATTCGATCAGAAGCCATGGTCAGGGATATCGGTGCCCATATCGGACTGATTCAAACCAGCCTGCTCAGTGGTAACAAACTTGATTTTATTGTTGCAGAGAATCCCGGTTCCAGACAAACCTTCACCCTTACAGCAAAAATCGACAAGGAACCGTCTTAGTCAGCTCATAACATTACATGCTGCACAAGGTCGCTTTTTTAGGTGGTGTATTATCAGGTAATTTTTGCCGTGAGGAATTCCCGGTTAAGCCGGGCTATATGTGAAATGGAAATCTGTTTCGGACATTCTGCTTCACAGGCACCGGTGTTGGTGCAGTTCCCGAATCCCAATTCATCCATTTTATCTACCATTTTTAAGACCCTTTCCCTTGCCTCAATTCTTCCCTGCGGAAGCAAGGCAAACTGGGATACCTTGGCTGCCACAAAAAGCATGGCCGATGCATTCTTACATGCTGCAACACATGCGCCACATCCGATGCAAGCTGCGGCATCCATGGAAATTTCAGCATTATCCCTTCGTACAGGAATGCTGTTTGCATCGGGTACACCGCCTGTGCTTACGGAAATATATCCTCCCGCTTCAATTATCCTGTCAAAGGCAGTACGGTCAACCACCAGGTCCTTTAATCACCGGAAAGGGTTTTGCACGCCAGGGTTCAACAACAATGGTGTCACCATCCCTGAATTTTCTCATATGTAACTGGCAGGTTGTAATCGCTGTATCCGGACCGTGGGGCCTGCCGTTTATATACAGGCTGCATGCGCCACAAATTCCCTCACGGCAATCATGGTCAAAACATACCGGTTTCTCAAATTTATCGATCAATTGCTGATTGAGTATATCCAGCATTTCGAGAAAAGAACAGTCCGGTGAAATACCGCTTAACCTGGTATGTTTCAAATCTGCCTTTTGCCCGGCTATTCTCCTGTCTCCAGATCTTCAATGTAAGATTCATAACCCTATATTTTGTAGTTGCGGGACTGTACATGAATATTTTCATAAACCAGCGGTTCCTTGTGCATGACAGGGTTCCCGGTCTGTGCCCTGAAATTCCCAGGCAGCCACAAACAGAAAATCATCATCATTCCGTTTTGCTTCTCCTTCTTCGGTCTGATATTCCTCCCTGAAGTGTCCTCCGCATGATTCTTCACGTTGCAGTGCATCTCTTGCCATCAGCTCGCCCATTTCAATAAAATCGGCAACCCGACCGGCTTTTTCAAGTTCCGGGTTCAGTTCCTCAGTTCCGCCGGGAATCCTGGTATCGGTCCAAAACTCCTCACGCAGTGATTTGAAATTCAAGGACGGCTTTTTCCAGATGTGGTCCGGTTCCTGGCCATGCCTACAGCATCCCAGAGCAGTAATCCGAATTTCCGGTGTACCTGGTCAACCGACTGATGCCCTTTAATTTGCATCAGTTTACTTATCCGGTCACGAAGATTGTTTTCAGCTTCATCAAATTCAGGTCGTGTCACCGGCATGCGTGGCGTAAGGATATCTGAGGCAAGGTAATTTTGAATCGTATAGGGAAGAATGAAGTATCCGTCAGCCAATCCCTGCATCAATGCGGAAGCACCCAAGCGGTTTGCCCCGTGATCTGAAAAATTACATTCCCCGATCGAGAACAGACCCGGTATGTTTGTCATCAGCTCATAATCCACCCATGCTCCACCCATGCAGTAATGTATGGCCGGATAGATCATCATCGGTGTCTCATATGGATTATCATCCACGATCTTTTCATACATTTGAAACAGGTTACCATATCGCTCTTCAATTACGTGCTTTCCAAGCCTGCCGATCGATTCGGCGAAATCGAGATATACCGCCAGACCGCTGCCTACACCAAAACCGGCATCACATCTCTCTTTGGCTGCTCTTGATGCGACATCCCTTGGGACCAGGTTGCCAAAAGCCGGGTATCGTCTTTCAAGGTAGTAATCCCGGTCTTCCTCGCGGAATTTCGCTGGGGTTTTTAAGTCCTTTCCGCAACGCCTCAACATCTTCCTTCCTGGCAGGAACCCAAATACGGCCGTCGTTGCGCAGGCTTTCACTCATGAGGGTAAGCTTGGACTGGTAGTCGCCGTGAACCGGTATACAGGTGGGATGAATCTGAACAAAAGACGGATTGGCAAATAGGGCTCCCTTTTTGTAAACCTGCCAGATGGCACTGCCATTTGATCCCATGGCGTTGGTTGAAAGAAAGAATGCCCTGCCGTAACCCCCTGTTGCAATGACGACAGCATGTCCAAAATGCCTTTCAATTTTTCCGGTAACCAGGTTGCGTGTAATAATGCCCCTGGCCTTGCCCTCCACCAAAACCACATCCAGCATTTCGGTCCGTGGATACACCTTTACCGTGCCTGCATTCACCTGTCGCATCATGGCGCTGTATGCGCCCAGTAAAAGTTGCTGCCCTGTCTGTCCCCTTGCATAAAAGGTCCGGGAAACCTGTGCCCCTCCAAAAGAGCGATTATCCAGCAGTCCTCCGTATTCCCTGGCAAAAGGTACACCCTGTGCGACACACTGATCAATGATATTGCCGCTCACTTCAGCAAGCCTGTATACATTGGCTTCCCGCGCCCTGTAGTCTCCTCCTTTAATTGTATCATAATACAGCCTGTAGACGCTGTCGCCATCATTCGGATAATTCTTGGCCGCATTAATTCCTCCCTGCGCAGCAATACTATGCGCTCTGCGCGGGCTGTCCTGGTAACAGAAAGCTTTTACATTAAAACCAAGTTCTCCCAGGCTGGCTGCAGCTGAAGCTCCTGCCAAACCAGTTCCAACAACAATAATATCAAGCTTTCGCTTATTGGCCGGGTTAACCAGTTTCTGTTTGGCCTTATAATTGGTCCATTTTTCAGCCAGCGGGCCTTCAGGAATTCGTGGATTCAACTTTGTCATATTAATTATGTTCAAATTCTTACATCCAGAAATAAATATAGATCGGTATCAGAATAAATCCTGCAGTAACAAAAACCGTGTAAATCAGTCCCAGGGCTTTGATCAGCGGAGTAAACAGCCGGTGATTCAGTCCAAGTGACTGGAATGCCGATTGAAATCCATGCAAGCAGGTGGAATGCGAGAAACAGGAAGCAGGCAATATAGAAAACCACATAACTGCCAATTTTGAATTTCTCAATGACCATAATGCCCAGATCATGATATTCCATACCGTTATAATTTACCAGCGGGACATCCCCGAAGATCTTAGCATTTAAATAAAAATCAAACAGATGAATAACCAGGAATACCGTGATGATGGCAGCCGTGTGGATCATGAATTTTGAAAAAAACGATGTCTGTGAGAAATTTTCTTTTTTATACCGGCTGGGACGGGCAAACCAATTCTGCAGCTGAAGAAATACCCCATAGAACATGTGCAGGAGAAATCCGCCGAAAAGCACCAGTTCCATGATTTTGACCACCAGGTTGGTTCCCATGAAATGGGCAGCTTTATTAAACGGTTCCCGGCTTTCGGAAAAGATCAGGCTGAGGTTTATTGCCAAGGTGAACGAGCAGGAAGACAATCAGGAACAGCCCGGCCAGGGACATCATCAGCTTTTTTCCAATGGATGAGACTAAGATGTTACTCATAAAACCATGTATATTTGGATGACAGGTTGAAAATAGTCCATTTTTCCGATTGTAAAGTTATCCGCTTGGTTTAATATTCACAACACCGGGAAAATGAAGTTCTAATTTAGATAAATTTTAAATAAATTGCCAATTATTAAATCGTCAAGGATATCATGAAAACCATTACCATTCAGTCTTCATTTTTTGCAAGAAACAGGCACAGACTTTCCCTTAACCTGAAAAACCGCTCAGTGGCTATTCTGCATTCCCATGATGAAATGAACCGCTCCACGGATCAGTATTTTCCTTTTCGCCAGCATTCCGATCTGTTCTACCTTACGGGAATCAATCAGGAAAAAACAACCCTTATCCTTGCACCGGATTATCCTGAGGAAAGCACTGCGTGAGATTCTGTTTATCCGCAGATCAAATGCCAAACTGGAAACCTGGGAAGGGCATAAGTTTACACCCGGTGAAGCCGGATTGGTTTCGGGCATCAAAAACGTCAGATATCAGGATGAGCTTGATTCCCTATTGGCCCCCTTCATGATGCATGCGGAACACGTTTACCTGAATCTCCCGGAATATCCCAAATTCATCCCTGAACTTCCGAACCGTGATCTCAGGCTGGCAAATGAATTTATGAAAAAATTCCCGGCTCACCATTATGACAGGCTTGCGCCAATCATGCGTGAATTAAGGGTTATAAAAACAGAGGAAGAAATTGCACTTATCCGGCAGGCCTGTGATACAACCCGGGATGCCTTCATGCATGTATTAAAGAATGTAAAGCCCGGTATGATGGAATATGAAGTGGAAGCTGTCATCACCTATGATTTTCTCCGGCAGGGTGCCCGTGGTCACGCATATCAGCCCATCATTGCTTCGGGCAAAAATGCCTGCACCCTGCATTATACCGAAAACAACAGTCCTTGTGCGGATGGTGACCTGCTGCTCATGGATTTTGGGGCCGAATTTGGAAATTATGCTGCCGACTGCACCCGTACCATTCCGGTAAACGGTAAGTTCACACCCAGGCAAAAGGAATTATACAAAGCCGTACTTGATGTATTCAAATTTGCCTGCTCACTCATGAAACCGGGAAGCACCATTAACAAAGTTCATACTGAAGTGTGCCGAAGGTTTAGTCTTGAACATGTCAGGCTTGGGCTCTATACTTCCGATGCACTTGAAAGCCAGAATACTGATAATCCTTTGTATCAACAGTACTATATGCATGGTACTTCCCATTTCCTGGGACTCGATGTACACGATGTTGGCAGCAAGGATGCTGAATTCCGGCCCGGTATGGTGCTGACCTGTGAACCGGGGATTTACCTGCCTGAAGAAAAAACCGGGATCCGGCTCGAAACCAATATCCTCATCACCGGTGTCGGGCATATTGACCTGATGAAGGATATTCCGGTTGAACCGGAGGAGATTGAGGAAATCATGAGTAACGAGTAATGAGTGATGAGTAATGAGCGGGTTTAGGGCATGCGTGTGGAGTTTGAATTTCAGTTTTGGTGACTCTCTTACAAACAAAATACTCAATTCTCAAACCTCAAAACCCGCTCGTCACTTGTCACTCGTCACTTGTCACTACTTCATCATCTTCTCTACATCATCAACCTCTTTTGCGATGGGTTTCCCGATAAGCCTGCTTCCTTTGGCTGTTACCAGGAGATTGTCTTCGAT
Source organism: uncultured Bacteroidales bacterium (assembly GCA_963705125.1). Classification (GTDB taxonomy): domain Bacteria; phylum Bacteroidota; class Bacteroidia; order Bacteroidales; family UBA10428; genus UBA5072. Next base: position 486,952 of record CAVPIY010000005.1, read on the forward strand.
ACGGATACCGCCAAAGCCCTTGAACTTATAAACAGCGTCATAATTAATAAAATCCCTGTAGCGGCCCTCATTACGCCATTTATCGATCAGGGGGCCGATAAAATAGATGCCTGGTTCAATGGTAACGGTAAACCCTTCCTGCAAACGCCTGGCAAGACGGAGATAGGCTGTGCCAAACTGCTCCGATCGTTTGAATTCCTTGTCATACCCTACATATTCCTCCCCCACATCTTCCATATCATGAACATCGAGTCCGATCATATGGCCTATGCCATGCGGAAAGAAAAGTGCATGCGCCCCATTTTTCACAGCCTCGTCCGTATCGCCTTTCATCAGGCCCATTTCCTTCAGGCCTGCTGCAATAACCCTTGCAGCCGTCATATGTACCTCTGTAAAAGGTTTCCCCGGTTTAATAGCCTGGATCGCCTCAAGCTGTGATTTCATCACTATTTGATAAATTTCTTTTTGCTGGGCATTGAATTTTCCCCCGACCGGATATGTTCGGCTTATATCATTGGCATACCTCCCTGGAGATTCCGCTCCGGCATCAATCAGCAATAGCTCACCTTTCTTTAACTCATGACCATAGTAATGATTGTGCAGGGTTTCCCCTTTCACCGAGCAGATTATCGGGTAGGCCAGGCGACTGTTTTTCGACAGAACAGCTCCTTCAAATGCTCCTGCCACATGATATTCATAGGCTCCCGGCTTGATCTGTCTGATGGCCTGAATGTAAGCTTCACGGGTAATGTCGGTCATGGCTGAATCCATTTCCTGTATCTCATGTGAATCCTTTACGGAGCGCTGCGAAACAACAGCCCTGATCAAAGGCATAGAGGCATTCCGGTCGACCTCCTCATATTTAAGGTTATCATAGTAGGCCAACTGCAGTCTTCTTTGCTCACGGTATGGCGGCAGGTAATGTACTTCACGGTTATGGGCGATCACCCTGAATACATCCCCGTCGAGTTTTTCAAGTGCCTTGATCTGCTTGATTCCACACTTAGATGCTTTCTCCTGTAAAGGTTCCTGGCTGCCAATCCAGATAATGTCCTCCAGGGTGGGATCACTCCCATAAACGGTCTCCTCTCCGGATTCCGTATCGATCATTCCGGCCAGATCAGGAAGATCCAGACCGAAGTAATACAGGAAGGAGCTATCCTGTCTGAAAGGATAACTGTTTGCTTTATAGTTCATGGATACTTCCTTATTGCCGAGGAAAAGAACTACTCCTTTCCCGATAAGCTCTTTCAGGCGCTTTCTTCTTTGAATATATACTTCTGCAGGTAACATAACTAACTGTTTATCGTATGAACAATAAAATTAAGACCTATTTTCATTTTAAACCAATAAAATCATCATTAATTCAATACCTCACTGTCAATTTCGGTCCATAAATAATTACATTCGCATATATATCACGGCAAATACATGCCTTACAGAAGATTACCAAATACTGATCTGGCCAGATTAAGAGCACTCAGGATTGCCTTTGAAAAAGGGCGGGAATTGCCGCCCTTCAAACTCGCCTTCACACAGCCCACCTTGCAGAAAGATCCAGTCAAATCTGCATCTTTTTGAAAGTACAGTGCAGGAAAGCAGGCAGGCTTATAACAAACAGGTCGAAAAAAGCAAAGAATATTCCAGGTTGTTTAAAAAGGCCAAATTGTATATGTCACATTTCATTCAGGTCACGAATATGGCTATTGTCCGGGGGGATCTGTCAGCCTCTGACCGTGATTATTTTGGCTTTGGCCAGGATCAGAATAAGGTGCCATTATTCAGCACTGAAAATGAAGTGATTGAATGGGGTGAGAAATTGATCCATGGAGAAACCCTGCGTTTAAAAAAAGGTTTGAATCCGATTACCAATCCCTCAATAGCCGTTTTAAAAGTCAGATATGAAACCTTCAGGGAAGCCTATATTTTTCAAAAGACCTTGCAGAAAACTGTGCAGCGGAGCCTGAAAAACCTGATTGAAATGCGAAAAGTTATTGATGTTATCATTGCTTCCGTATGGAATGAAGTGGAAGATCATTACCAGAATTTATCGGATGAAATGAGACGAAACAATGCAAAACTATATGGAGTAGTATATTTTTACCGAAAAAGCGAGCGTAAATCAAACTCCCTGTCAAACTCACCGGAATAATTCCCTGCTTTCCCGTTCCTTTAAGAAAATCAGCCCGATCAGTATTGCAGTAAAAAACACACTGAGGTACAGGATAAGATGGTTTCCCGGATCAGTGCCCAGCTTATCCATCGGGGTTTCTCCCATTGGTTTTGCGGCAAAATGATAATAGATCACGGCAAGTCCGTTGTTGATGAAATGTCCTGTAACAGGTACCCATATTGATCCGCTCCAAACCAGCAGATAGCCGAAATAAAGACCGAGCAAAAATCGTGGCAGAAATCCATAAAACTGGAAATGAATGAAGCTGAAAACAAAAGCCGCGATCCAAACACCCAGATGGTTGTTACGGGTCCATTCGATAAATAAACGCTGTAGCAATCCCCTGAAAAGAAACTCTTCACCCAGGGCCGGCAATATGGCAATCATGACCATATTCAGGGCAAGGTCAAACGCATTATGCCCTGCCAGAAAAAGTTCAGTCAGCCTGCCGGCATTCTCTTCCATTACCCTGATCCTTCTCTCGATTGAATCCATCCATCCCGGAAGGTCCAGACCTGAATTAAAATTTGCCAAAACATTCATCATGGGTATGGATGTGCCAAATGAAAATAGAACCAGCAATACAGTGATCCCGGATGGCCTGGTGTCCGCTCTGAGGTATTTTATCGTATTTTCACTGAACAACCAGGCTGCAAGCAAAGCGGGAACCAGAAATATAAATACAGATTCTATGATCTGGAAGAACTTAACCACTCCGATATTGGATGAATCAGGATAAGCGAGGATCTGAACCATTTCATCCATTCTGAGGTCAAAGATCGGGATGGCAAGCAATACAGCCAGAATGGAACTGATCAGTAAAAGGACACAGATCAGAAGTACAAGTAACAGGATCTTTACCGGAGGAGACATCCGGATAAAGCTTTGCCGGAAACTATATGACAACGGAGAGGACATCAGTCTGATATTTAGGTTGAGGAATGGATCAGGGACAAAATTATAAAAAGTTGGACAGCTTGCATAGGATACATAATCGGATAAGACAGCGTTTTTATTTATTCTAACTTTGCTCTCCGTAAATTCAATGCATCACCCTGGTAAAAATCGGTAACATATCACTCCGGGATAACCCCTTGCTCCTCGCTCCGATGGAAGATGTGACGGATCCTTCATTCCGGTTCATCTGCAAACATTTTGGAGCCGACATGGTATATACCGAGTTTATCCCTTCTGACGGGCTGATCCGGGATGCCAAAAAAAGTCTGAAAAAGCTTGAGATTTCCGATGGGGAAAGACCTATTGGCATTCAGTTATACGGACATCTGATCGAAAGTATGGTTGAAGCCGCCCGGATTGCGGAAGATGCACACCCGGATCTCATCGATATCAATTATGGCTGTCCGGTGAGGAAAATTGCCAACCGCGGTGCCGGCGCCGGTATGCTTTGTAATATTCCGCTGATGGTTGAAATGACCAGGGCCATTGTTAAGACCGTTAAATTGCCGGTAACTGTAAAAACCCGCCTTGGATGGGATGAGACCACCAAGAACATTGTTGATATAGCCGAGCAGCTGCAGGATGTAGGTATCCAGGCAATTACAATCCATGGAAGGACACGTGCACAGCTTTATAAAGGTAATGCTGACTGGACCCTGATCGGCGCTGTGAAAAATAATCCGCGCATGAAAATACCGGTGATCGGGAACGGAGATATCATTTCCCCTCAATCAGCCAGGTATGCTTTTGAACAGTTCGGAGTAGATGGCATTATGATTGGCAGAGCCACGGTGGGCAGACCATGGATATTCCGTGAAATTAGCCATTTCCTGGCCACAGGAGAAACTCTTCCCCCCATGACGCTTTCACAAAAAGTTGAACTTGCCCGATTACAATTTGATAAATCATTGGAAATTAAAGGAATTCCACGTGGTATTTTTGAAATGAGACGGCATTTCTCCAATTACTTCAAAGGATTACCTGATTTCAGGGAAATCAGGATGAAACTCGTTACATCCCTTGATCCTGCTGAGATTAACAGCCTGCTCGACCTGATTCTGGCTACCTATCCGCAGAATTAGCGGGATTCTTATTTGGATAATCGAGGGTATAATGCAGTCCCCGGCTTTCTTTTCGCTGTTGTGCTGCCTTGATGATCAGGTATCCGGCATTGATCATATTCCTCAGTTCACACAACTTTTGTGAGAGTTTTGACTTAATAAACAACTCTTCCGTCTCATTGAAAATGATCTCAAGCCTGTCCATGGCTCTTTTTAACCTGAGATTTGAACGCACGATCCCGACATAATAGCTGAAGATCTGCTGAACCTCCTTGAAATTTTGTGTGATCAGCACCATTTCCTCCGGATGGGTGGTACCTTCATCATTCCAGACCGGTATGTTATCCTGAATGGTAAACATCCTGAAGGTCTCCAGGGCATGTTTTGCCGATCGGTCCGCATATACCATGGCTTCAAGCAGTGAATTGCTTGCCAGCCGGTTTGCCCCGTGCAATCCGGTACTGGCGCATTCTCCTGCAGAATACAATCTTTGTATGGAACTGGAACCATTCATGTCAACCCTGATGCCCCCGCACAGGAAGTGAGCTGCCGGTACAACAGGTATCATATCCCTGGTGAAATCAATCCCAAGCGATATGCATTTCTCATAAATGTTGGGAAAACTTTGTCTGAGGTCTTCTGCATCGAGTTGTGTACTGTCAAGAAAAACAAACTCCTCACCGCTGGTTTTCATTTCATTGTCAATTGCCCTGGCAACAATATCCCGCGGAGCAAGCGAACCCCGCTTATCATACCGCATCATAAAATCCTCCCCCTTGTGATTGCGCAGGATGGCACCATGTCCCCGCATGGCTTCGGTGATCAGGAATACCGGACGTTCACCCGGGTTATATAATGAGGTGGGATGGAATTGAACAAATTCCATATTGTCGATGATGCCCTTGGCCCTGTATACCATGGCTATGCCATCTCCGGTAGCAATCAGCGGGATTGGTGGTAGTATGGTACAGATTACCGATGCCCCCGGTGGCAATCATGGTAACCCGCGATAAGAATTTCTGAATAATTCCGCTGTTCAGATCAAGAACATAAGCACCAAAACATTCTATATCTGGAGAATATCGCTTTACCAGCTTTCCCAGATGATGCTGGGTAATAATTTCAATAGCAAAGAAATTGTTCAAAAATATCAATATTGGGATGACTTCCTGACAACTGAACATAGTACTTTCTGGATCTCATATCCCGTATTGTCCTTATGATGAAAGATCCTGTGTTCTGAATGCCCCCCTTCCCTGGCCAGATTAAAACTTGCCGGAAGTCTCCCGGTCAAAGTCAGTTCCCCATTTCAGCAATTGCTGAATCTGGGCAGGACCTTCCTTTACCACCATCTCCACCACTTTTCGGTTGCAAAGCCCGTCGCCGGCAATCAGGGTATCATTGATATGTTTGTCAAAGTTATCCACTTCACTGGTGACCGCTGCAATGCCCCCCTGGGCATAACTGGTGTTTGTATCTGCAAAGTGCGGCTTTGGTAACAATGGCCACTTTGCCATGATTCCGCCACTTTGAGGGCAAAGGTAAGCCCGGCAAGACCTGAGCCTATTACCAGAAAATCATACTGATGATCCATACCTTGACTAAGCATCACAATTAATTTCAATGTAGAGATTTATTAACCAAAACTTAAACTTTGTACAGCAAATAACTTCATATAAATTTTCCATTACATTTGCGCCCTTACATTACATACAGCAACGAAATGATTCAGGAAGATCTGTTTAAGAAAATTATTGCCCACAGCAAGGAATATGGTTTTATTTTTCCATCAAGTGAAATCTACGACGGATTAAGCGCCGTTTATGATTACGGCCAGAATGGTGTGGAACTGAAAAACAATATACGCCGTTACTGGTGGGAATCTATGGTTAAACTGAATGAAAATATTGTCGGCATTGATGCTGCGATTTTCATGCATCCCCGTATCTGGGAAGCTTCAGGACATGTATCTGCATTTAATGATCCCCTGATCGATAACAAGGATTCCAAAAAACGATACCGTGCTGACCAGCTAATTGAAGAACATCTGCAGAAAATAGAAGATAAAATACAGAAAGAGGTATGACAAAGCTGCCGAGAAATTCGGGGCGATCCTTTGATGAGGCCAAATTCAGAAGCACCAACCCCCGGGTAACCGAAAATCAGACAAAATACGATGAAATTCACACAGCGATATATCAATGCCCTTGAAAAAGATGACCTGAAGGAACTTCACCAGATCATTCTGGATTCCGAAATTGTCTGCCCCATATCCGGTACAAAAAACTGGACTGAGGTGCGTAAATTTAACCTGATGTTCAGCACCCAGCTAGGTTCAGTCAGTGAGGAGGCCAATACCATTTACCTGAGGCCTGAAACAGCACAGGGGATATTTGTCAATTTCCTGAATGTGCAAAAAACAGGCCGGATGAAGATCCCTTTCGGCATTGCACAGACCGGCAAAGCATTCCGCAATGAGATCGTAGCCCGGCAGTTTATCCTCCGCATGCGTGAATTTGAGCAAATGGAGATGCAGTTTTTCATCAAAGCCGGGTACTGAAATGGAATGGTATGAATACTGGAAGGAAAAACGCATGAAATGGCATAAGGCCCTGGGCATGGGTGACCATAAATACCGGTTTCATGATCATGACAAGCTGGCCCATTATGCCAATGCTGCCTGCGATATCGAATTTGAATTCCCCATCGGTTTCAAGGAAGTGGAAGGCATTCATTCACGCACCAATTTCGATTTGGGTAACCATGAGAAATTCTCCGGCAAAAAAATTCAGTATTTCGACACTGAGACCAATGAAGGTTATACCCCTTATGTGATTGAAACTTCCATCGGTCTCGACCGCATGTTCTTTACCGTACTGTCCAATGCCTATACCGAGGAGAAAGTGGATTGGGAAGGCAGCGCCAAGGAAGAACGCGTGGTGCTGAAACTTCCCCCTGCACTCGCACCCGTGCAACTGGCTGTTTTACCCCTGACCAAAAAGGATGGACTGCCTGAAAAAGCGAGAGAAATCATGGACCGTATGAAATTCGATTTCAACTGCCAGTATGAGGAAAAGGATTCCATCGGCAAACGCTACCGCCGGCAGGATGCCATCGGCACTCCCTTCTGCATAACCATTGATCATGAAACCCTGAAAGACAATACGGTTACCATCCGTTACCGTGATTCCATGCAGCAGGAAAGGGTTGAAATCACCCACCTGCCGGAAATCATGGCGAGAGAAAGTGAGTCTGAAGGAAATACTGAAGAAGTTGTGAGTTACTGCCCTGCATATTCATTTGTCACATTTTCCGAATACTTGAAATTGTTATGCAGAAAGTCCTGATAATAACCTACTATTGGCCTCCCAGCGGCGGTTCGGCCGTGCTGCGATGGCTGAAATTCACGAAATATCTGCGGGAATTTGGCTGGGAACCGGTTATTTATACACCCGCCAATCCGGAACCACAGGAAACTGACGAATCACTTCAGAATGACATCCCTGAAAATCTGGAAGTAATAAGAACCCGCATTTGTGAACCTTACGGATTGTATAAATGGTTACCGGGAAAAAGCAGGGTGAAAGACTTGGCGTTGCCCTGATGTCAGATAAGAAAAAGCCGGGCCGGTTCAGCAGGATGTCCCTCTGGATAAGAAGTAACCTGTTCATCCCCGATCCCCGGATGTTCTGGGTCAGACCTTCAATAAGGTTTATTAGCAAATATCTTGAACAACATCCGGTAGATGTGATCATTTCTACCGGTCCGCCCCACAGTATGCACCTCATCGGCATGGGACTGAAACGTAAACTTAGGCATCAGGTGGGTGGCTGATTTCAGGGATCCCTGGACCAACATTGATTTCTTTCAGGATTTATCCCTTACAAAACTGTCTCGCCACTATCATCAAAAACTTGAACGAAGCGTTCTTCGGGAAGCTGATCATATTATTACCGTGAGTCCGGGAATGTCTCATGACTTTAAAATCATGGGAATTAAAAGTGTTTCTACCATAACCAATGGATATGATGAGGAGCCCCTGATCCTGGATAAACAGCATGATGACAAATTCTCCTTGCTCCATCTCGGGTCAATGCCGAAATCCAGAAATCCACTGAGCCTTTGGCAAATTCTTTCTGCCCTGGTGAAAGAAAATGAACGGTTTGCCTCACAACTGGAGATCAGGCTTGTCGGCAAGGTTGATTTTTCGGTTACTGAATCCATCGTGCAACATGGTTTACAAAATCATGTGGTTCAGCAGGAATATGTGCCTCACGACCAGACATTTTCATTGTTGTCCCATGCTTCAGTCTTGCTTTTGTGTATCAACAATACACCAAACGCAAAAGGGATATTGACCAATAAATTCTTTGAATATCTTTCCACGCAGCGTCCGATACTTGCCATTGGTCCTGCTGATGGGGATGTATCTGCCATTCTTGCTGAAACAGGAGCCGGAAAGATTTTTGAGTATGATGACCCCGAAGGACTAAAAAGCCATATTTTAACCTTATTTGAATTATATTCGCAACAAAGCCTTACGACAAACAGAAGGGACATTATAAAGTACTCCCGGAAAAACCTGACCCGTGAGGTGAGTGAATTGCTAAATAGTCTTGTTTCTTGAAGAAAATTGTCACTGTCATTGGTGCCCGTCCGCAGTTTATTAAAGCTGCGGCCGTTAGCCGGGTTATCCTTAAAAATGAGGGGATACAGGAAATCATTGTTCATACGGGCCAGCATTTTGATAATAATATGTCTTCCGTTTTTTTTCAGGAAATGGATATTCCTGAACCGGATTACCTGTTGGAGATAAACAGCCTTTCACATGGAGCCATGACTGGCAGGATGATTGAGAAGATAGAGGAGGTTTTATCGATCGAAAAACCCGGCCTCGTTATGGTTTATGGTGATACCAATTCAACCCTTGCCGGAGCACTTGCTGCAAAGAAGATGAATATCCGGGTTGCCCATGTGGAAGCCGGTCTCAGATCGTTTAACATGCGGATGCCTGAAGAAATAAACCGGATCCTTACCGACAGAATATCGGATCTGCTATTCTGTCCCACGGAAAATGCCGTCGAAAATCTTCATCAGGAAGGTTTTCTCAACTTCAACTGTCAGATTCAGTTGGTTGGAGATGTCATGTATGATGCTGCCCTATATTACGGTGCCATGTCGTTGCAACGATCGGATGTTCTCCGCAGATTAAACCTTCATAATAATAACTATATCCTTTGCACGATACATAGGCAGGAGAACACAGACAACCTGGAAAACCTGAAATCAATCATTGCAGCTTTAAATGATATTCACCATACGATACCGGTTTTACTGCCTCTTCATCCCAGGACACGAAAGATCCTTGTAAGTAATAACATAAGTATTGATTTCGAACCCATCGAACCGGTAGGTTACTTTGATATTGTTGAACTTCTTAAGAATTGCAGTCTGGTGATCACCGATAGCGGAGGCATGCAAAAGGAAGCCTATTTTTTTAAGCGATATTGTCTGACGCTGCGTGAAGAAACCGAATGGTCTGAGCTGATCAGGAACGGTTATAACCTGCTTGTCGGATGTGACCGTGATCTCATTAAAAAGGGTGTTGAAAGGTTTTCGGGCAGGACAATACCAGATCCTATACCTTTGTATGGTAAGGGGAATGCCTGCGAATTGATAATAGAAAGATTATTAATCTGACTATGCTGAGAATTTTAATGGTCCTTGATCGTGAATTCCCTCCTGATATCCGGGTAGAAAATGAGATTGAGGCGCTTATCAAAGCTGGTCATGAGGTTCATATTGCCTGCTATACGCAAAAAGGCAAACCCGTCCTGGAAATCGGGAAGGGGTTGACCATTCACCGTAAACCAATATCTGCCTTTATCTATAAGAGCAGTGTGGCATGCCTTATCCTACCTTTTTACTTCCGCTTCTGGAAAAAATTCATCTCTGAAATACTATCCACCCGGCATTTCGATGTGATCCATATACATGACCTGCCATTGGCCCGGATAGGGATCTGGTGCAAGAAAACACGTAACATTCATTTCGTTATTGATCTGCATGAAAACTGGCCCGCCTTTCTCAGAATCTCAATCCATACAAATACACTGGCCGGTAAATTGCTTTCTCCGGTATTTTTATGGCGGCGGTATGAGAAGAACGTCCTGTCAAGGGCTGACGAAATCATTGTTGTTGTAAGCGAAGCTAAAAACCGGCTCACCCGATTTGGAATACCAACAGGAAAGATCTTTGTTGTTTCCAATACGATAAACCTCTCCCAACTTCCTTTATCAGTCCAAGTTCACGGGGAAGGTATCATCCTGTATTATGCCGGTGGAATTAACTATCACCGGGGTTTGCAAAATGTCATCCTCGCCCTCCGCAAAGCAAATAATGATAAACTCCGTTTCTGGATCCTGGGTGATGGAAGTTTTAAAAATGAATTGATTGCGCTGGTTGAACGGCTTTCCCTGAAAGAACAGGTTACATTTTATGGTTACCAGCCATTCAGAAAGGTTATGGAAATGCTTTCCCAGGCTGATTTTGCCATAATCCCCCATCTGAAAACCGAGCATACCGACTCAACCATACCCCATAAGCTTTTCCAGTACATGTATGCCGGTAAACCTGTCATTGCCAGCAATTGCCTGCCTTTACAAAGGATTCTTGAAGAGACCGGGGCGGGGGTTGTATATCCCTCGGACAATATTGAATATCTGGGTAATTTGCTTCATTCTCTGGACGAATTGAAATCCAACGAAATGGCTGTCCGGGGTAAAAAAGCTGTGGTTGAAAAATACAACTGGGATCAGGATGGTGAAGTATTGCTAAATTTGTACAGGAAGTTCCTGCCACGATAGAAATGTTATACATATAACTATTTGCATGCTCCAGGCATTAATACACAAGGGTTTTGTCAAAGCTGAAGAGATCCCGGCCCCTGTTGTCGGTAAAGGTAAAGTCCTGATCAGGGTTATCAATAGCTGTATATCAGCCGGTACTGAAATGGCCGGAGTTACTTCCAGCGGAAAGTCTCCGGTCAGGACTATGCTTGAACAACCGGAAAAGGTCAGGAAGATACTGAACATGATCCGGTCAGAAGGATTGGGCAGACTACTGGAACAGTACAGATTCCTTAAAGAATCTGGTCAACCTACCGGCTATTCTGTCAGTGGTATTGTCATTGGCCTTGGTGAAGGTGTCAGTGAATTCAGGGTGGGTGACCCTGTTGCAGCGGCCGGGGGAGGTTATGCCTATCATGCAGAATTCGTTGAGGTACCCAAGAATCTGGTTGTCAGTATTCCGTCAGGTGTTGATTTCAGGGAAGCATCCTCGGTTGCCTTAGGGGCCATAGCCTTGCATGGGGTCAGACGAACCGGTTTGGAATTGGGTGAATATTGCGTTGTGATGGGCAATGGCATCCTGGGTCTCATTGCTGTTCAAATGCTCAGGATATCAGGAATCCGTGTAATTGCAGTTGACATAAACAAAAACCGTTTGAATACCGCTGCTTCGTTTGGTGCGGAACACGTTATAAATCCAAGTGAGGAGGATCCTGTTAAAGCCGTAGAGAACATTACCGGAGGAAGGGGAACTGATGCAGTCCTCTTTGCTGCTGCTACTCATGACAGTACTCCTTTGTCACAGGCATTTCAGATGTGCCGGCGGAAAGGCAGGGTGATCCTCATGGGTGTTTCCGGGATGGATCTGAATAGAAAGGATATTTACCCGGGTGAACTTGATTTTCGGATTTCAACTTCTTACGGACCCGGACGATATGATAAGATCTATGAAGAAGAAGGATACGATTATCCTTACGCCTATGTTCGTTGGACCGAAGGCCGGAATTTCATGGAATACCTGCGGCTGTTGGCCTCAAAGCAGGTATTCATTGAACCCTTGATACATCAGGTTTACCCGATTGAGGAAGCAGGAAAGGCATTTGATTCACTGAAAGAGACCGGAAACAAACCCCTGATCGTGATCCTCGATTACGGGACACCGGCTGACATTGCATCCCTTCCGGTTGAAAGAAAGCTTATCCTCAGCGCAAAGCCTTTGATAAAGAGCAACCGGATCAATGTGGGCATATTGGGCATCGGTAATTTTGCCCAATCGGTTCACCTGCCAAACCTGAAGAAACTGGGCGAAAAATATGCCATTTATGCCCTGGCCAGCCAGTCGGGTGTTAAAGCTAAAAATGCAGGGGCATTCTTCAATGCCCGTTATGTTACCACGCAATACGATGAAATCATTGCGGATAAAAGCATTCAGCTGGTCATGATCTGCACCAGGCATGGCAATCATGCCTCCCTGGCCCTGAAAGCCCTGGAAGCCGGAAAGCATGTATTTGTTGAGAAACCCCTGGCCACAAACCCGGAGGATCTCAGGCTCCTGGAAGATTATTTTGAAAAACATGCCCAGGATGCCCCCCTGCTGATGGTGGGGTTTAACAGGCGGTTCAGTCCCTATATCCGTGAAATTAAAAACTATACCGATAACCGGATCGGACCCCTGTTTATACATTACCGCATGAATGCCGGTTACCAGCCCGCTGATCATTGGACACATCAGGACGGGGGCAGGATAATTGGCGAAGCCTGTCATATCATTGACCTGATGGGTGCCCTGACCAATTGCAAAATCCTGGCCTGTCACGCTGAAAGCATGGAGACAAATAAAACCAAGTTTCTTTCATCTGATAACAAATCCTTCACCCTGAAATACGAAGACGGTTGCCTTGCCACAGTGGAATACGTGTCCACGGGAAGCCGATCGATGGCCAAAGAATATATGGAAATTCACTTTGATGAGAAATCCATCATACTGGATGATTATAGACAACTCCGATCATTCGGCTTCAGGATCAGACCAATTGCATCCAAAGTCAGCAATAAGGGACATCTCGAGGAACTGAAAGTATTATTTGATCATCTCAACCAAAAAAAGCAGGAATGGCCAATTGACTGGGCGAATCTGGTTGAGACCACACGGGCCTCATTCACAATAGCTTGATAATCCGTTTCGATCGATGTACAAGGCAGCATTTGTCATACTTCATTTTGAAACCCTGATGGAAACCATCGAATGTGTGGATTCCATCATCGCAAACATCAATTATCCTGCCTGGCAAATTGTAATCGTGGATAATGGTTCTGTGAACCATCCGGGCCACTCCCTGATTGAAAAGTATAAGAATGATGTCCGCATTCATGTCCTGATCAACGAAAAAAACCTGGGTTTTGCCCGGGGCAACAATACAGGATATCAGTATGCCAAAATGATTCTGCAGGCTGATTTTATCATTGCCATCAATAACGATACCCTGATTCGGCAACCTGATTTTATCCATAAGGTGGTATCGCGATATGGTCTGAACCGTTATGATATTCTTGGCCCCGATATTCTGTCGTGCAAAGACGGATCTCATCAGAATCCACGACAGGAGGTACTCGATAATGCCATCGTAATTAAAAGGTATATCCGGTATTTTAGGATATCCCTGTTCCTTAATTACTTCTTCATTGACAACCTGGTTATCCGGATCAAGAAATTCTTTTCCCCTGGTTCCAGGCTGCCGGGCGCAAACCATGCATCCATTAATCCGGAGAACAAAGAAATGCATCAGGTGAAATTACACGGCAGTGCCCTTGTTTTTTCTCCTGATTACCTTCAACGATATGATCATGCCTTTTATCCGGCAACATTCCTGTACTGTGAAGAATCCATCTTGCTTCATTTTGTCCGAAAAGATGGCCTTGTTACCATCTATTATCCAGATGCATACATCTACCATAAAGAGGACGCGACCAGTGATTATCTGAACAAAAGAGAATACAAAAAAAGGCGGTTCTATTTGAAACACAACATTCAATCCGCCAAAGTTTTATTGAAACTAATAACAAATAACCTATTATGATTTGCCGGATTTGTAATAATGATCATAATAATACCACCTATATTGGCAGGGAGATGTATTTCGGCTTCCGTGATGAATTCGAATATTTCCAGTGTGCTGTGTGCGGTTGCCTTCAAATAGCCGAATTCCCTGAAAATCTGGCCAGGTATTATCCAAAGGAATATGGAGCTTACAAACTTCATGAGAAAGTTCATGAAAATAAGCTGATTCATTATCTGAAAAGAAAAAAGCTTGAAAACAGTCTCGGAATGAATGCCAATCTCATCGGTGTCCTGCTTAATTTATTCATTGACAAAGGTTTCATCAAATATCTCCGACCGGCTCATATCACTCTGAATTCCAGTATCCTGGATGTCGGTACAGGACATGGTTCCCGGCTCATCAGCCTGAAAAAGAAGGGTTTCACGGATCTCACCGGAATTGAACCATTTATAGATCATGACATTGAATATGATGTTGGTGTTACGATCTATAAAAAGCATCTTTCTGAAACAGAAGGCCAGTATGACCTGGTCATGCTCAATCACTCCTTTGAACACATGCCCGATCCGCTGCAAGCTATGAAAGATATTTACCGCTTATTAAAACATGATCGGACTGCAATAATCCGGATTCCTGTGGCTGATTCCTATGGTTGGCGCAAATATGGCGTAAACTGGATGGCAATGGATCCGCCGAGACATTTTTATTTGCACACCGGGAAAAGTATGTCAATTTTAGCTGGTGAAACCGGTTTTGCTATAAAAATGGTTACTTACGACAGCATTGCATTGCATATTGCTGCCAGTGAAGAATTCCTGAGAGATATACCTTTACAGGCAATAAATTCATTTTATAATAATCCAAAAAATTCAATTTTCAGTAAAAAGCAGATTAAATCCTTTGAAAAGCTGGCCAGGAAATCAAATAAAAATAAAGAAGGAGATACTGCCTGCTTTTATTTATACAAGAAATAGAAATCCTGTTCATGGCCGATAGAGTACAATCAAGCTTGGAATCCCTTAAAAACTGGATCAGGGAAAATGGTTATACCGGACATGATCCCTATGACATCAAGGGCCATCCGCTTATCCTTAAACTTACCGGGTTTGGTAATAAGAACTATGCTGCTGCTTTACTGAGAGAAGTAGTTTTTGAGCTTTTCTATACCTTTCCGGTTGCATCAAGGTGCATAATGCACATTAAACCGGCCTGCAACGCCAAAGCCATGGGATTATTTGCCTCTTCTTACCTGGATTTGTACTCCCTGCAGCAGGATGAAAAGTGCATGGAACAGATGCAAATTTGTTTTAACTGGCTGAAAAACAACAAAAAATCGGGTAACCATGGCTTCGGATGGGGTTATCCATTTGACTGGCAATCAACGATGCTGATCCCGGCAGGCACCCCGAACGGCATCGTAACAACAACTGTTGGCGAAGCGTTCTGGAAACACTACAAGCTATTTGGGGATAAAGAATCTCTGACATATTGCACGGAAATATGCAAATTCCTGTCCGGGCTTCCTGTGGATCAGCTGGGCAAGGATCAGATCTGTTTTTCCTATACTCCTTTATTTCTGAACCATGTTCATAACCTGAATCTGTTTGTTGCTGAATTCCTGATAAAGACCGGCATGGAAACCGGAAATAGCGGATGGATCGCGACAGGACACAAAGCTGTTAATTACACACTTGACAACCAATCCGTAACTGGAGCATTTGATTATAATGGTCCGCCGGAGAAACCCCTTAAGCATTACGACAACTATCATACCGGCTTTGTTTTGCGTATGCTCTACTCCATTTGGAAACTGACCGGCAGAACAGACGTTCATGCTTCCATGCAAAAATGTTATCGGCATTATGTTGCCCATTTTTTCGAAAACGGCATTCCCAAACTCATGCCTGATAGAAAGTACCGTATTGATATCCATTCCTGTTCGGAGAGTATCCATTGCCTGTCTGCATTAAGCGCTGCCTTCCCTGAAGGTTTGAAGCTTGCTGAAAACATCCTGGACTGGACCATCGAAAACCTGCAGGACAAATCGGGATATTTTTATTATGGCATTCTGAAAAGCCGGATTACCGGTATGCCATTTAAATCGAAAATACCCTATATTCGCTGGAGTCAGGCCTGGATGCTCAGGGCCATGAGCAGTTACCTGGTGTCGGCTAGCTTTAAAAGCGTATGATATGCTCCCTGTCCTGAAATCCACATTGAAGAACACCTTTATTTACAGTATCGGGACATTCTCTTCGAGATTGGCCAGTTTCATACTGATCCCCCTTTACACCGCCCATTTCAGTGTTGAGGAATACGGAATGATGGGGATTATGGATGTTTCTGCACAGGTTCTGATCGCTATCCTTGGTTTTAGCCTGTACAATGCATACTTCAGATGGTACTGGGATGAAAAATATGTTTCCCGGCAGAAATCAATATTATTTACCATCCTGGTTTTCCTGATCTTTCAGTTTATCGTCTTTTTTATCCTCCTGTTTACCTTTCAGAAAGATCTCTCCCGGCTCTTGTTCGATACCGATGAACGAACCCACCTGATAAAGCTCCTGCTGTATGTTAATTGTTTTGAAGCGGTTGGCGTACTGATCTCTGCCCTGTTAAGGCTGAAAGAGAAAGCTGTTCTGTACACCATATTGCAGTTTATAAAGCTTACCGTAAGCCTTCTTTTCACCATTTACCTGATCAAATACCGCAACAGCAACATTGAAGCTGTCTACCAGGCACAGTTAATCGCCAACATCCTCTATCTGATGCTCATCCTGAACATTATCAGAAAGAATATTGTCATGAGATTTGAATGGAAAATTCTTAAAGAAATGCTTTCCTTCAGCCTGCCTCTGTTACTCACTTCCATTTCCGGGATCATTCTGAATATTACAGACAGGTACTCTCTCCGTTTTTTGAGTGATATGGCCAACGTAGGTATTTATTCTCTGGGCTTCAAAGTTGCCAATACCATTCGTGTATTTCTAATAACCTCGGTGAATCTGGCTCTGCAGCCCATGATTTTTAAAATGATGGATGTTCCGGGCAACAAGCGGTTTTACGCCAAGGTAATGACCTATTTTACCTTTGGCCTTATGTTTTTTGTCCTGTTTTTCTCTCTGTTTGCCCCTGAAATCATAAAAGTCATTTCAAAGCAAAACATGGCGTTCTGGGATGCATACAAAATAGTCCCCTTACTGTCTTTTTCCATGCTTTTTACCATGCTCCGTGATGTGGCTTTCACCGGTCTGAACATAACCAAGAAAACCCGTGTTATTGCCTTACTCATCATTTCAGCTGCCCTGCTGAACATCCTGCTGAATTTGCTGCTCATCCCGGCCTGGAATTTTATCGGAGCGGCAATTGCCGCTACCGTATCCCAGGTTACCTTCTTTATCCTGACTTACCGGTTTGCACAAAAACACTACCCCATATCCTATGAAATAAAAAAGGTGGTGCTCATGATCGGTATCGGTATCTGCATTTATGCAGCCGGTTTTTTGTTAAATACCTTGCCCTTGATACCGAGACTGGCTGCCAAATTTCTGGCAATTGCATCATTTCCACTCATCCTTTACTGGTTTGGTTTTTATGATTCCATTGAACTGGAACGATTGGGACAGCTCTGGGCAAAGTGGCGAAACCCTTTGGAATGGGGCAAAAACTTACGCAAAACAGCAGCTGATTAATACAATTTGGATATCTTAGTCCGATAAAAGTCCATAACATGGAAACCATGAAAAAAGAATATCTCCGGTATGTATATCCGGTAATCCTGTTCTTCTTCATATCGCTGGCTTATTTCATTCCCGATATACTTGAAGGGAAAAAAATCAGTCAGCACGATATTCTGCAGTTTAAAGGAATGTCAAAGGAAATTGCCGACCATCGGATAAAATACGGAGAAGAACCACTATGGACAAACAGCATGTTTGGTGGTATGCCGGCTTATCTGGTTTCAACACAGTATAAAAGCAATGTTCTTCGTAAGATTCATTACCTGTTTACTCTGTATGACTTCAGACCTGTTAGTTTCATTTTTCTATACCTGATTGGTGCCTACGTCGCCTTGCTTCTCTTTGGCGTTAATCCATGGCTCAGCATGGCAGGTGCCATGGCCTATGCCTTTTCCTCTTACTTTTTCATTATCATTCAGGCTGGCCATGTATCAAAAGTGCTGGCACTGGGATATATGCCTCCAATTATAGCAGGTGTTTATGCATCTTTTAGGGGCAAAGCACTTATTGGCAGTATGATTACGGGCGTCTTTCTCGGATTACAGATCCTGGTCAACCACCTGCAAATTACCTATTATACACTGCTCATCATTCTCATGCTGGGGATCTTTGAACTCGTCAATGCGATCCGGAAAAAGGACTTGGTAAATTTCCTCAAGCCCTTTCCCTGGCTTATACTTTTTGTTCTTCTGGCGATTGGTGCCAATTTCAGCAATCTTTACACAACCTATGAGTATGGCAAGTATTCTATCCGGGGAAAATCAGAGCTTTCGGTCAATGCTGAAAACAAAACATCGGGTCTTGACAAGGATTATGCCACACAGTGGAGCTATGGCCTGGGAGAAACCTTTACACTCTTGATCCCTGATTTTATGGGGGGAGTTCAACCGGAGCCTTGAAAAACACATCCAATACCTATAAATACATAAAAAATACATACGGTGCCGGTGAGGCCAAAAAGTTCATAACCAGTGTGCCGCTTTACTGGGGAAAACAGCCTGTCACCTCGGGACCTGTATATGTTGGTGCTGTTGTGGTATTTTTGTTTATCCTGAGCCTTTTTATTGTCAAGGGCCGGCTTAAATGGTGGCTATTTGCTGTTTTCATAGTCTCCATTGTCCTGAGCTGGGGACATAACTTTTCTCTGCTAACCAATTTCATGCTCGACTATTTCCCGGGCTACAACAAATTCCGGACTGTTTCCATGACTCTTGTGATGGCTGAGTTTGCCATGCCTATTCTGGCAATTCTTGGATTGTCGGAGATCATGTCCGGTACCTTGCAGAAAAAGGAATTTCTGAAAGCCTGGAAATATTCATTTTTTGGCCTGAGCGGACTTATTTTAGTATTGCTCCTGATTTCCGGATCATTTGACATGTCGGCAGCCTATGATGAACAGTTCCGTTCACAAGGTCTGGATAGTATTGTAGATGCTATTCAAAAGGACCGCCTTGCCATGTTCCGGTCGGATGCATTCCGATCACTCGTGTTTGTCGCACTGGCTGCAACGCTGGTTTATTATGTCTACCTGAAAAAACTAAAATTCAACACAATAATCATGTGTGTGACGCTTTTGTTCCTGCTGGATATGTGGCCTGTGAACAAACGATACCTGGGCGGCAAAGATTTCGTTACCAGCAAGGAAGATAAAAATCCCTTCACCCCATCCACTGCCGATCTGGTGATCCTGCGTGACAAGGATCCTGATTTTAAAGTGCTTAATCTTTCTTTAAGTGTACTGCAGGACGCCAGTACATCCTATTTTCACAAGTCACTTGGTGGTTACCATGGCGCCAAAATGAGAAGGTATCAGGAACTTTTTGACCACAGGATTCAGAATGAGATATCCAGCCTGATCGGTACCCTGCAGAAAAGACCGGTACCAGAAGCAATTGACAGCACAATGGCCACACTGGGAACTTTGAATATGCTGAATACACGCTATATAATCTATAACCCTGAGGCTCCTCCGCTTGTTAACAAACATGAAACAGGGAATGCCTGGTTTGTGGACTCCCTTAGGATAGTACCGGATGCTGATGCCGAAATGGAAGCTTTATCCGGTATGAATCCGGCAAAGGTTGCCGTGGTTGATGTCCGTTTCAGTTCATTCCTGGAGGGATTGAAACTTTCAAAGGACACATCGGATCGTATCGCCCTGACGGAATACCGTGCAAATTACCTGAAATATGTTTCTTCGTCTAATTCTGAAAAACTCGCCGTATTTTCGGAAGTATATTATGATAAAGGCTGGCAAGCTTATATCGATGGTAAACCTGCACCGCACCTGAGGGCAAATTATCTGCTCAGGGCGTTGCGGGTCCCATCCGGAAATCATACCATTGAATTTAAGTTTCACCCGAAAAGTTATTTTATCGGAGAGAAAGTTTCCCTGGCCAGCTCTTTGCTGCTTGTTCTGATGATCCTTGGCGTAGGATATTTGGAATGGAAGAGAGGGACAAGGGACGGGGGACAAGGGACAAGTTAGGATAGAAATCGGTATCCGGTGTTCGGTAATCAGTAATAACCGATTACCGATTACTGATTACCGTATACCTTTATCAATATCTGTCAAGCCACCTGTACTTTCTGGCTGTATCCCCGAATTTTGCAGCGAGGCAAACTTCATGAGAACCGAAGGAGTACCTTGAAATACCGTTAAATCCATAGTCATAGGAATATCCGAAGTAATAATTCCTGAACTTCACACCACCCATGACAATGATATCCCCGGTGGTACGGCCCGAAATGCCAAACCAGTACTGGCGTTTATAGTAGGCTTTCATTGTTATATCTGCCTGAAACCTGAACATTTCGTTAAACAGGATTAAGGTTGATGGTTCGACTTCCCAGTATGGATTGCTTAAGAAAGAAAAACGGTAATCTGCCAGGATGTTATAATGCCGCAATAACCTTATTTCTTCAGAACTTTGGTAATCTGCATTATTCCCGATCTTAAGCTTTGACTGAAATACCTGTGCAACAGCAAATCCTGCATGCCAGTTGCCCGCCATGTAATTTATCCCTATGCCTGCATCCGGTACCAGTGTAGATTTTCCGATAAGTCCGTTCAGGGGATCTATTTCAGGATCTTTCAGTATGGCCAGTTCAGGATTTATCCGGTATTGAAAAACATTGCCGGTTAATCCGAAGGAAAGCTGGGAATTCCTGATAAAAAGATGGTATGCATAGCTGATCTGCCCACCGGTTCTTTGCACGGCACCGTTTTCATCATGATAGACAATACCTCCCAGGCCTACCCTGCCTTTTCCGGCCTTGCGAAAGGTCTTCTTGCCATGCGGACCTGCTTTCAGGGTATAGCCCGTTTTCAGCAACCTGCCCTGCAGGCTTATAATGTATGAGGCGGGTGTGTTCTGTGAAAATCCCACCCATTGTTTCCGGGCGCCAAGATTAATGACTGTCCTCCCATCGTATCCGGCAACAGCCGGAT
Organism: uncultured Bacteroidales bacterium; assembly: GCA_963705125.1. Classification (GTDB taxonomy): domain Bacteria; phylum Bacteroidota; class Bacteroidia; order Bacteroidales; family UBA10428; genus UBA5072. The sequence continues at coordinate 508,244 of CAVPIY010000005.1, forward strand.
TGATGAAGAATTCATTCGAATAATACTGACTGAAACGCGGAAGCTGCTGTGAGAACAATAATCCCGGAATGGAAAATATTACCAGTACGATATAAAAGATCCTGTTCATGAATGGCGGGAAATATTTGAGAACCCTGTTCCAGAAAGGCCTCGCGTTGTTATTGGCAATATGGGAATTTATGATCTTCAATCTATCCTGTTTACTTTACTTATTTGATAATGGTTACAATACCTTTAATAGGAGGTTGTTCTTCTTCGTCATTTAATTCAATTATGAAGTAATAGGAATCCGGCGGCATGCTGCGTCCTTTCAGGTCTTCCCCGTTCCAGGGCTGATGACAGCCGCTCGTGCACTGATAAACGAGGTTACCAAGCCGGTCATATACCTGTATTGCACCATTGGGATATACCTCGTGAAAAGGAGCTTCTCCGCCATTTTCATTGATATAGCTGATATCCCAGTAATCGTTGGCATTGTCATAATTTGGTGTAAAAGCAGTCGGTATTCCCAGGCAGGTATTATTCTGGGCTATGAGTCTCAAGGTAGTATCCACCGCGCATCCCTGTCTGTCAATCACGCTTACAGTATAATAATCTTCTTTTACTTCATTGAGCACTGAATCCATATCATCCGGATAACCGGCCCACTGGTACTGGTATTCCGGTGTCCCTCCGGTGATCCTCACAGCCAGGGCACCGTTCTCCCAGTCCGGACAGAATGGGTATACAGTTAACTGTTCATCAAGGGTTAGCACCAATAATTCAGGCTCACTAACCATGACCAGCGTATCAATCTGGCAGTTTTCCGCATCCAGGATCTGCAAAGTATATGTGCCTGCACTGATAACATCAACCTCAGATCCGTTCACAGGAGTATTATTCCAGAAATAACTGTAAATCCCGGTCCCTCCGGAAGCCCCCAGCACGACTGAACCGTCGTTGAATCCGAAACACGTTGCATCAGTTACCGATATGGTAGCCGTTATTGGATCAGGATCATCAATATCAATGGTCTGGCTGTTTGTACAGCCCTCCTGGTCGGAAACCGTCAGCATATAGCTTCCTCTTTGCACACCCGATATGGTATCCGTTTGCGTACCGTTATTCCACAGATAGGAGTAAGGAGGAATACCTTCTGAAACAGCAGCGAACAATATTCCATCGGATCCCAGGTGGCAGGAAATGCTGTCAATAACCTGTATGTCTATAAGAACGGTGGAATTCTGGCCTATCACAGCCGTATCGGTCACCTGGCAAAGATTTTTGTCTGTTACCATCAGTATATATAATCCGGTGTCCAGATCACTGATCTCAGGTGTTGTTTCGCCGGAACTCCACGAATAGGCATATGATGGTAATCCGCCGGTTACATTCGCTTGAGCATTACCCAGTTTGGCTCCGGTACAGTTCACGTTGGCAGTTTCCATCTGAATTATCAACGGGGGCGGAGCCTCCAATGTAAATGTCTGTGTTGTTGCACAGTTATTGGCATCGGTAATGGTAACCATAAACTGTCCTGTACGGAGCTGGTCAATAAATGATGAATCCGCCGCCAGGGTTCCGCCTTCATCAGTCCAGCTGTATTCGAATGAACCAATTCCTCCGCTTGCGAAGATCTGAATGGTCCCGTCATCTCCCGAGGAACAGGATACGTCGTATCCGTTGTAATCCGAGAATACAACCGAATCCAATTTCAGCTGATCAGGCTGTGTCAGGCTGAAGGTATCGGTAATGCTGCATTGGATGCCATCCGTTACCGTTACGATATAATTGCCTGCCTGCAGGTTATGCTGTTCTGATGATGTGCCGCCCTGTTGCCAGAGGAACTGATAAGGTCCGTCCTCGGTATCACCACCCTGGGGATGCAGGATGATATATCCTGTGGTGTCTCCGAAACAGTTAAGATTATGTCCGCCTGACAGGGATTCCGGCAGCTCTGCCTGAACAACCAGTTCATCAGGTTGAACCAGCTCAAAGGTATCGCTTGTCATACAATTGAATGTATCAGAAACTACTACACTGTAACTACCTGCACCAAGGCTTGTCTGATTTCTCAGTGAATTGTCACTGATAATGCTGCCTGTCAGTGAAGTCCAGTCAAACCAATACCCTCTTCCTTCATGCCCGCCCTTGATTGAATTCAACATGATACTTCCATTCTGTGAGCCAAAGCAGCTTACATTATACCTGTCATGGAATGTTGAAACAGTGGCTCTATCGATAATCAGTGGATTGGGTTGATTCATATCCCTAATAAACGTGCCTGTGCATCCGGCGGAGTCAGTATATTGAAGTCTATAGCGGCCAGCATATAGACTATCCTGGTAGTTGAAACGTTGCGAATTGGTGAAAGTGGTATCAAATCCGTTTGGACCTGTCCAGTGATAGGTAATATTCGACCTGCCATTGTTTACCGAAGTCCAGCTGCCTGTGTTCTCCCCGTAACACTTTATCTGGAAGTTACCAAAAGTATCCGAAACCGCCTGCACATAAACTGGCTGAGGCTGGGAAAGGGGGAAATATCTTGTGGTTTCACAGTCGTTGGTGTCCTTAACAAAGACTGTATAATGACCCTCCATGACTTGATACAGCGTATCCTGGCATACTTGTGAAGGCAATACGTAATCAGGGGGAACATTCCAGCAATACCTGTAAGGTGATGTTCCGCCGGTGGTTACTGGAGCAATTATACCGTCAGCACCATGGCAACTCAGCTCGTTGATTACTTTCACGGTGGATCTAAGCCTGGCAGGCTGGGTTAGAACATAAGCATCATTATCCCGGCATTGGAGTTTATCGGTAATGGTGACGGAATAATTCCCGGCACCCAATCCTGTAATATAATTGGATGTGTCTCCGTTACTCCACACATACTGCAGGTCAAAAACGTCATAATTCGGGAATGCCGTAATACCGCCAACTGGCATTAAACGGATACTCCCGTTTTTCTCATTGAAGCATCTTATGTTTCTGCCTCCTATGTAGGTGGAAATGGTATCCACGACCACGTTGAGCGTGGGAGCCACCCAAATATGGCTTGTATCCGGTATTCCGGAACATTTCCGGATGCCTCCTGTACCCTGCAGATAAGGATATATTATAAATGTCACCTCTTGCGGAACACTGGTATGATTTACCAATGAATCCGCAATAGTAAATCCGGGTGACAGGTTGAAAGTGTCCTGTACAAAATATACCGATATATTGGTTGGATTATAGACTGCTTCATAATAGAATCTTACCGGTTGCAATGAATGGGTGACAGTGGTCAAACCCACAGTTGGCCTGAGAGAAGTGCATATGGTATCCTGCCGTGTTGAAAGCGTTACTTTTGGTGTGGGTTCAATCCAGAATATGCTGTTCGCCGGGCTGCCGGTACAACGTTCCATGCCATTCCCATTTAATGTATATGGTGTCACTTCTATTCTGAGTCGTTGTGCAAAGTCTGTTTTGTTGACAAATGCTTCTGCAATTGTGTCATTGGTAAACAGTCCGGTTACGATTAATCCATTATAGATCAGCGATCCCGGATTATCCGGCAGGATGATATACCGGAACCGGACCGGGTGGGTGGGTAGTGTAGGGCTGCTGATAATCAACTGTGTGATATCGCCATCGCACAATGTATCCGATGCCGGGGTGAGGTAAATTTTCAGCACCGGTTCTACCCATACATCTATATTTATGGGGGTGCCCGGACAGGCATTGTTTCCACGCTCATTCACCGTCCAGGGTGTGATTGTATAAGTGACCTTCTGTGCATCATTACTGTTGTTGGTCAGCGTTTGCGCAAGCACCGAACCTATGATCTGACCACTGCCTGTACTGCCGGTCTCTCCGGTTATAGCAGGATTATCCACGACCGTCCATGTATACCTTATCCCGTTGGTGGTGGTGTTGCTGCTTGTGACCGGTATATCCGTGGTGCCTCCGCTGCAGATCGTATCGTTTGTGGCTGTTATCGTTACTGTCGGTTCTATCCACACATCTGTATTCATGGGGGTGCCCGGGCAGGCATTGTTCCCGTGTTCATTCACCGTCCAGGGTGTGATTGTATAGGTGACCTTCTGTGCATCGCTACTGTTGTTGGTCAGCGTTTGCGCAAGCACCGAACCTATGATCTGACCACTGCCTGCACTGCCGGTCTCTCCGGTTATAGCAGGATTATCCACGACCGTCCATGTATACCTTATCCCGTTGGTGGTGGTGTTGCTGCTTGTGACCGGTATATCCGTGGTGCCTCCGTTGCAGATCGTGTCATTCGTCGCTATGAGGGTTATGGTTGGTTCTACCCAAACATCTGTATTCATGGGGGTGCCCGGGCAGGCATTGTTCCCATGTTCATTCACCGTCCAGGGTGTGATTGTATAGGTGACCTTCTGTACATCATTACTGTTGTTGGTCAGCGTTTGCGCAAGCACCGAACCTATGATCTGACCACTGCCTGCACTGCCGGTCTCTCCGGTTATAGCAGGATTATCCACGACCGTCCAAGTATACCTTATCCCGTTGGTGGTGGTGTTGCTGCTTGTGACCGGTATATCCGTGGTGCCTCCGCTGCAGATCGTATCGTTTGTGGCTGTTATCGTTACGGTAGGTTCTACCCACACATCTGTATTCATGGGGGTGCCCGGACAGGCATTGTTTCCACGCTCATTCACCGTCCAGGGTGTGATTGTATAAGTGACCTTCTGTGCATCATTACTGTTGTTGGTCAGCGTTTGCGCAAGCACCGAACCTATGATCTGACCACTGCCTGTACTGCCGGTCTCTCCGGTTATAGCAGGATTATCCACGACCGTCCATGTATACCTTATCCCGTTGGTGGTGGTGTTGCTGCTTGTGACCGGTATATCCGTGGTGCCTCCGCTGCAGATCGTATCGTTTGTGGCCGTTATCGTTACGGTAGGTTCTACCCACACATCTGTATTCATGGGGGTGCCCGGACAGGCATTGTTTCCACGCTCATTCACCGTCCAGGGTGTGATTGTATAGGTGACCTTCTGTGCATCGCTACTGTTGTTGGTCAGCGTTTGCGCAAGCACCGAACCTATGATCTGACCACTGCCTGCACTGCCGGTCTCTCCGGTTATAGCAGGATTATCCACGACCGTCCATGTATACCTTATCCCGTTGGTGGTGGTGTTGCTGCTTGTGACCGGTATATCCGTGGTGCCTCCGTTGCAGATCGTGTCATTCGTCGCTATGAGGGTTATGGTTGGTTCTACCCAAACATAGGCTGTATCATTGATACCCGTGCATTTTTCACCTTCGCCCGAAGCATTTCTGCTGTATGGCGTGATGATAAACTTCACCAGTTGAGCACTATTATTGATATTTGTAATGGTGTTTGTCAGCACTGCATTATTAGCCAGCTGCCCACCGGAGAAAGGATTAACCGTTACTCCTGCCGGAGCCTCTGTTATATACCTGAACCTAACAGGGTGGGTGGATATCGTGAGACTATTTAGTGTAATACTCACTGCATCCCCATTGCAAATCGTATCCCGTTTTGGAGATAGCGTTACAAGAGCCACTGGTTCAACCCATATAAGCTGATCAGCTTCAGCATAATTCCCACAAGCATCTGTTAATTTCCATTTACGGATAATATAACCAGCAGTATCACAACTTGTCAGGTTTGCAAAATTATCAAGATAAGTTGCATTTATAGCGACACTGCAATTGTCAGATTCATCTGTAACATCTCCGGTTATGGCAGGATCAATATCATAGGTACAATCAAGGTTTCTGCAAATGGTGTCATTTGCAGGAACAGTGAAAGTGGGGTCGGTGTTGTCTATGGCCGTGATCGTCTGGGTTACATTGATCGTATTGCCGCAGTCATCGGTCACACTGTAGGTACGCGTTACTATATACGGATCGCCTGCACAGCCCGCTCCCCCGTTGTTCACATCACTCACAAAGGCTACCGTCGGTGTGGCATCACAGTTATCCGATTCATCGATTACCACACTGATATCCGGTAACGGTACCCCGGCGATGCACTGTACATTGATCGGTGCAGGATTTGATGCCGTGGGATTCGTATTGTCTATGGCCGTGATCGTCTGGGTTACATTGATCGTATTGCCGCAGTCATCGGTCACACTGTAGGTACGCGTTACGATATACGGATCGCCTGCACAGCCCGCTCCCCCGTTGTTCACATCACTCACAAAGGCTACCGTCGGTGTGGCATCACAGTTATCCGATTCATCGATTACCACACTGATATCCGGTAACGGTACCCCGGCGATGCACTGTACATTGATCGGTGCAGGATTTGATGCCGTGGGATTCGTATTGTCTATGGCCGTGATCGTCTGGGTTACATTGATCGTATTGCCGCAGTCATCGGTCACACTGTAGGTACGCGTTACGATATACGGATCGCCTGCACAGCCCGCTCCCCCGTTGTTCACATCACTCACAAAGGCTACCGTCGGTGTGGCATCACAGTTATCCGATTCATCGATTACCACACTGATATCCGGTAACGGTACCCCGGCGATGCACTGTACATTGATCGGTGCAGGATTTGATGCCGTGGGATTCGTATTGTCTATGGCCGTGATCGTCTGGGTTACATTGATCGTATTGCCGCAGTCATCGGTCACACTGTAGGTACGCGTTACGATATACGGATCGCCTGCACAGCCCGCTCCCCCGTTGTTCACATCACTCACAAAGGCTACCGTCGGTGTGGCATCACAGTTATCCGATTCATCGATTACCACACTGATATCCGGTAACGGTACCCCGGCGATGCACTGTACATTGATCGGTGCAGGATTTGATGCCGTGGGATTCGTATTGTCTATGGCCGTGATCGTCTGGGTTACATTGATCGTATTGCCGCAGTCATCGGTCACACTGTAGGTACGCGTTACGATATACGGATCGCCTGCACAGCCCGCTCCCCCGTTGTTCACATCACTCACAAAGGCTACCGTCGGTGTGGCATCACAGTTATCCGATTCATCGATTACCACACTGATATCCGGTAACGGTACCCCGGCGATGCACTGTACATTGATCGGTGCAGGATTTGATGCCGTGGGATTCGTATTGTCTATGGCCGTGATCGTCTGGGTTACATTGATCGTATTGCCGCAGTCATCGGTCACACTGTAGGTACGCGTTACGATATACGGATCGCCTGCACAGCCCGCTCCCCCGTTGTTCACATCACTCACAAAGGCTACCGTCGGTGTGGCATCACAGTTATCCGATTCATCGATTACCACACTGATATCCGGTAACGGTACCCCGGCGATGCACTGCACATTGATCGGTGCAGGATTTGATGCCGTGGGATTCGTATTGTCTATGGCCGTGATCGTCTGGGTTACATTGATCGTATTGCCGCAGTCATCGGTCACACTGTAGGTACGCGTTACGATATACGGATCGCCTGCACAGCCCGCTCCCCCGTTGTTCACATCACTCACAAAGGCTACCGTCGGTGTGGCATCACAGTTATCCGATTCATCGATTACCACACTGATATCCGGTAACGGTACCCCGGCGATGCACTGTACATTGATCGGTGCAGGATTTGATGCCGTGGGATTCGTATTGTCTATGGCCGTGATCGTCTGGGTTACATTGATCGTATTGCCGCAGTCATCGGTCACACTGTAGGTACGCGTTACGATATACGGATCGCCTGCACAGCCCGCTCCCCCGTTGTTCACATCACTCACAAAGGCTACCGTCGGTGTGGCATCACAGTTATCCGATTCATCGATTACCACACTGATATCCGGTAACGGTACCCCGGCGATGCACTGTACATTGATCGGTGCAGGATTTGATGCCGTGGGATTCGTATTGTCTATGGCCGTGATCGTCTGGGTTACATTGATCGTATTGCCGCAGTCATCGGTCACACTGTAGGTACGCGTTACGATATACGGATCGCCTGCACAGCCCGCTCCCCCGTTGTTCACATCACTCACAAAGGCTACCGTCGGTGTGGCATCACAGTTATCCGATTCATCGATTACCACACTGATATCCGGTAACGGTACCCCGGCGATGCACTGTACATTGATCGGTGCAGGATTTGATGCCGTGGGATTCGTATTGTCTATGGCCGTGATCGTCTGGGTTACATTGATCGTATTGCCGCAGTCATCGGTCACACTGTAGGTACGCGTTACGATATACGGATCGCCTGCACAGCCCGCTCCCCCGTTGTTCACATCACTCACAAAGGCTACCGTCGGTGTGGCATCACAGTTATCCGATTCATCGATTACCACACTGATATCCGGTAACGGTACCCCGGCGATGCACTGTACATTGATCGGTGCAGGATTTGATGCCGTGGGATTCGTATTGTCTATGGCCGTGATCGTCTGGGTTACATTGATCGTATTGCCGCAGTCATCGGTCACACTGTAGGTACGCGTTACGATATACGGATCGCCTGCACAGCCCGCTCCCCCGTTGTTCACATCACTCACAAAGGCTACCGTCGGTGTGGCATCACAGTTATCCGATTCATCGATTACCACACTGATATCCGGTAACGGTACCCCGGCGATGCACTGTACATTGATCGGTGCAGGATTTGATGCCGTGGGATTCGTATTGTCTATGGCCGTGATCGTCTGGGTTACATTGATCGTATTGCCGCAGTCATCGGTCACACTGTAGGTACGCGTTACGATATACGGATCGCCTGCACAGCCCGCTCCCCCGTTGTTCACATCACTCACAAAGGCTACCGTCGGTGTGGCATCACAGTTATCCGATTCATCGATTACCACACTGATATCCGGTAACGGTACCCCGGCGATGCACTGTACATTGATCGGTGCAGGATTTGATGCCGTGGGATTCGTATTGTCTATGGCCGTGATCGTCTGGGTTACATTGATCGTATTGCCGCAGTCATCGGTCACACTGTAGGTACGCGTTACGATATACGGATCGCCTGCACAGCCCGCTCCCCCGTTGTTCACATCACTCACAAAGGCTACCGTCGGTGTGGCATCACAGTTATCCGATTCATCGATTACCACACTGATATCCGGTAACGGTACCCCGGCGATGCACTGTACATTGATCGGTGCAGGATTTGATGCCGTGGGATTCGTATTGTCTATGGCCGTGATCGTCTGGGTTACATTGATCGTATTGCCGCAGTCATCGGTCACACTGTAGGTACGCGTTACGATATACGGATCGCCTGCACAGCCCGCTCCCCCGTTGTTCACATCACTCACAAAGGCTACCGTCGGTGTGGCATCACAGTTATCCGATTCATCGATTACCACACTGATATCCGGTAACGGTACCCCGGCGATGCACTGTACATTGATCGGTGCAGGATTTGATGCCGTGGGATTCGTATTGTCTATGGCCGTGATCGTCTGGGTTACATTGATCGTATTGCCGCAGTCATCGGTCACACTGTAGGTACGCGTTACGATATACGGATCGCCTGCACAGCCCGCTCCCCCGTTGTTCACATCACTCACAAAGGCTACCGTCGGTGTGGCATCACAGTTATCCGATTCATCGATTACCACACTGATATCCGGTAACGGTACCCCGGCGATGCACTGTACATTGATCGGTGCAGGATTTGATGCCGTGGGATTCGTATTGTCTATGGCCGTGATCGTCTGGGTTACATTGATCGTATTGCCGCAGTCATCGGTCACACTGTAGGTACGCGTTACGATATACGGATCGCCTGCACAGCCCGCTCCCCCGTTGTTCACATCACTCACAAAGGCTACCGTCGGTGTGGCATCACAGTTATCCGATTCATCGATTACCACACTGATATCCGGTAACGGTACCCCGGCGATGCACTGTACATTGATCGGTGCAGGATTTGATGCCGTGGGATTCGTATTGTCTATGGCCGTGATCGTCTGGGTTACATTGATCGTATTGCCGCAGTCATCGGTCACACTGTAGGTACGCGTTACGATATACGGATCGCCTGCACAGCCCGCTCCCCCGTTGTTCACATCACTCACAAAGGCTACCGTCGGTGTGGCATCACAGTTATCCGATTCATCGATTACCACACTGATATCCGGTAACGGTACCCCGGCGATGCACTGTACATTGATCGGTGCAGGATTTGATGCCGTGGGATTCGTATTGTCTATGGCCGTGATCGTCTGGGTTACATTGATCGTATTGCCGCAGTCATCGGTCACACTGTAGGTACGCGTTACGATATACGGATCGCCTGCACAGCCCGCTCCCCCGTTGTTCACATCACTCACAAAGGCTACCGTCGGTGTGGCATCACAGTTATCCGATTCATCGATTACCACACTGATATCCGGTAACGGTACCCCGGCGATGCACTGTACATTGATCGGTGCAGGATTTGATGCCGTGGGATTCGTATTGTCTATGGCCGTGATCGTCTGGGTTACATTGATCGTATTGCCGCAGTCATCGGTCACACTGTAGGTACGCGTTACTATATACGGATCGCCTGCACAGCCCGCTCCCCCGTTGTTCACATCACTCACAAAGGCTACCGTCGGTGTGGCATCACAGTTATCCGATTCATCGATTACCACACTGATATCCGGTAACGGTACCCCGGCGATGCACTGTACATTGATCGGTGCAGGATTTGATGCCGTGGGATTCGTATTGTCTATGGCCGTGATCGTCTGGGTTACATTGATCGTATTGCCGCAGTCATCGGTCACACTGTAGGTACGCGTTACGATATACGGATCGCCTGCACAGCCCGCTCCCCCGTTGTTCACATCACTCACAAAGGCTACCGTCGGTGTGGCATCACAGTTATCCGATTCATCGATTACCACACTGATATCCGGTAACGGTACCCCGGCGATGCACTGTACATTGATCGGTGCAGGATTTGATGCCGTGGGATTCGTATTGTCTATGGCCGTGATCGTCTGGGTTACATTGATCGTATTGCCGCAGTCATCGGTCACACTGTAGGTACGCGTTACGATATACGGATCGCCTGCACAGCCCGCTCCCCCGTTGTTCACATCACTCACAAAGGCTACCGTCGGTGTGGCATCACAGTTATCCGATTCATCGATTACCACACTGATATCCGGTAACGGTACCCCGGCGATGCACTGTACATTGATCGGTGCAGGATTTGATGCCGTGGGATTCGTATTGTCTATGGCCGTGATCGTCTGGGTTACATTGATCGTATTGCCGCAGTCATCGGTCACACTGTAGGTACGCGTTACGATATACGGATCGCCTGCACAGCCCGCTCCCCCGTTGTTCACATCACTCACAAAGGCTACCGTCGGTGTGGCATCACAGTTATCCGATTCATCGATTACCACACTGATATCCGGTAACGGTACCCCGGCGATGCACTGTACATTGATCGGTGCAGGATTTGATGCCGTGGGATTCGTATTGTCTATGGCCGTGATCGTCTGGGTTACATTGATCGTATTGCCGCAGTCATCGGTCACACTGTAGGTACGCGTTACTATATACGGATCGCCTGCACAGCCCGCTCCCCCGTTGTTCACATCACTCACAAAGGCTACCGTCGGTGTGGCATCACAGTTATCCGATTCATCGATTACCACACTGATATCCGGTAACGGTACCCCGGCGATGCACTGTACATTGATCGGTGCAGGATTTGATGCCGTGGGATTCGTATTGTCTATGGCCGTGATCGTCTGGGTTACATTGATCGTATTGCCGCAGTCATCGGTCACACTGTAGGTACGCGTTACGATATACGGATCGCCTGCACAGCCCGCTCCCCCGTTGTTCACATCACTCACAAAGGCTACCGTCGGTGTGGCATCACAGTTATCCGATTCATCGATTACCACACTGATATCCGGTAACGGTACCCCGGCGATGCACTGTACATTGATCGGTGCAGGATTTGATGCCGTGGGATTCGTATTGTCTATGGCCGTGATCGTCTGGGTTACATTGATCGTATTGCCGCAGTCATCGGTCACACTGTAGGTACGCGTTACGATATACGGATCGCCTGCACAGCCCGCTCCCCCGTTGTTCACATCACTCACAAAGGCTACCGTCGGTGTGGCATCACAGTTATCCGATTCATCGATTACCACACTGATATCCGGTAACGGTACCCCGGCGATGCACTGTACATTGATCGGTGCAGGATTTGATGCCGTGGGATTCGTATTGTCTATGGCCGTGATCGTCTGGGTTACATTGATCGTATTGCCGCAGTCATCGGTCACACTGTAGGTACGCGTTACGATATACGGATCGCCTGCACAGCCCGCTCCCCCGTTGTTCACATCACTCACAAAGGCTACCGTCGGTGTGGCATCACAGTTATCCGATTCATCGATTACCACACTGATATCCGGTAACGGTACCCCGGCGATGCACTGTACATTGATCGGTGCAGGATTTGATGCCGTGGGATTCGTATTGTCTATGGCCGTGATCGTCTGGGTTACATTGATCGTATTGCCGCAGTCATCGGTCACACTGTAGGTACGCGTTACGATATACGGATCGCCTGCACAGCCCGCTCCCCCGTTGTTCACATCACTCACAAAGGCTACCGTCGGTGTGGCATCACAGTTATCCGATTCATCGATTACCACACTGATATCCGGTAACGGTACCCCGGCGATGCACTGTACATTGATCGGTGCAGGATTTGATGCCGTGGGATTCGTATTGTCTATGGCCGTGATCGTCTGGGTTACATTGATCGTATTGCCGCAGTCATCGGTCACACTGTAGGTACGCGTTACTATATACGGATCGCCTGCACAGCCCGCTCCCCCGTTGTTCACATCACTCACAAAGGCTACCGTCGGTGTGGCATCACAGTTATCCGATTCATCGATTACCACACTGTATCCGGTAACGGTACCCCGGCGATGCACTGTACATTGATCGGTGCAGGATTTGATGCCGTGGGATTCGTATTGTCTATGGCCGTGATCGTCTGGGTTACATTGATCGTATTGCCGCAGTCATCGGTCACACTGTAGGTACGCGTTACGATATACGGATCGCCTGCACAGCCCGCTCCCCCGTTGTTCACATCACTCACAAAGGCTACCGTCGGTGTGGCATCACAGTTATCCGATTCATCGATTACCACACTGATATCCGGTAACGGTACCCCGGCGATGCACTGTACATTGATCGGTGCAGGATTTGATGCCGTGGGATTCGTATTGTCTATGGCCGTGATCGTCTGGGTTACATTGATCGTATTGCCGCAGTCATCGGTCACACTGTAGGTACGCGTTACGATATACGGATCGCCTGCACAGCCCGCTCCCCCGTTGTTCACATCACTCACAAAGGCTACCGTCGGTGTGGCATCACAGTTATCCGATTCATCGATTACCACACTGATATCCGGTAACGGTACCCCGGCGATGCACTGTACATTGATCGGTGCAGGATTTGATGCC
>CAVPIY010000006.1:0-493143 GCA_963705125.1 uncultured Bacteroidales bacterium
CTAAAATTTTACTGCTCGATGAACCCACTTCACATCTTGATTTCTGCAATCAATCCCATCTCCTGGCACTTCTGAAAAAGCTTTCGACAGAAGGGTTAACGGTGGTGGCCGTGTTGCACGACCCCAACCTGGCTTTTATATATGGCGATGATTTTCTTTTTGCAAAAGACAACCAGATCATTCGTGCCGGTGATTCAATGAATGCATGGGACTTGCCATTTCTTAAAACCATCTATCACGGGAATTTGAAAACCGTTCCCTACAACGGAAGAGCACTGTTAATACCTGATTTGGACTAGCTTATGCCGTATCGTCAAACTATAGCAGCAGCCTATGATGCAGGGGTGGAAGAAGAATACCTCCGGCTCACGGAAAACCCGTTGCGTGAGGCAGAGTTTCAATTGATTGTTGAATTGCTAAACGAATACATCCCTGATGGTTCAACCATCATTGATGTGGGTTCCGGACCGGGCAGATATGCTGAGTACCTGCTGAAACGAAATTGCAGAGTAGGATTGGTGGACCTTTCCGCATTATCCCTGAAAGCATTTTCAGACCGGATGAAAGGTTCATGCTGCAAGGACAGTATTATTTTTAACAGGGTTTCGTGTGCTACCCAACTGGATTGGATTGCCGGTAATTCAGCCGATGCCATATTGCTGATGGGACCCATGTACCATCTGGTAAATGAGGAACACAGGAATGTAGCTTTGGCTAATTGCCATAGAATATTAAAACCCGGAGGCTTTCTGTTTACCGTTTTTCTTAGTCCCTTCCCTGTAGTTCAAAATATTGAGGAAACAAACACGCTTACTCATTTTCAGGGATTCGATGTGCCTCAGTTTCGCTGCTGGCCGGAATTGGCAAAAAAAATAATGCATAATAACGGCTTTGAAACGATAAGAATCCGGAATATTGAAGGTATTGGTATGTCTTTGCCTGAATGTCACTGGAAAGGATCATGGCCGGATCAAAAAAAGAAAGCACTTCTGGATTCCCTGCTTACTACCTGCGAAAATCCGGATTTGCTTGGAATTACTCAACAGTATATATGTGTTGGAATTAGTCAGGTACCATAAATTTGTATGAATAGCATATCTTTAATGCTATCAAAACAATAAAGATTGCCGGTTGTTTAGAATATAAGAAGATACAGCGACACGACAGAATAAACTGTTCAATGATAAGAAAATTTAAAAATATTACTACTTTATTACTCTTGTTGGCATTTCTTTTGCCTTCACTGATAAAACTTGAGCATCATCACAAAAACTTCATATTTAAAGAGAAAAACGAGAAGCTTTACCTTGTAATTCATGAAGAATGTGCTGTTTGCAATTTCGAGTTTTCTTTTTTTTCGTCTGATACTGAAAATATTGTCTCACTCAAGGAAGATCTTTTAGATAGTTATTTTAATAATTACAATTTTTGGTTAAATACTAATCTCTCCCGGTTTTCATTTTTATTACGTGCACCTCCGGTAAGGCAAATTTGAATTACCCCATCTTTTTGGGGTGTATTTTGGAATTTGTTTATCATTTAAAACGTATTAAAATGAAAATATGTATTATTTGCGTTATGCTATTAACGTTTCATATCGCCAACGCACAAAACAAAATAGCAGGAAAAATAGCAGACCAGGATAATTTGCCCCTGGCCGGGGCCACTATATTTGTTTCAGATATGAATATGGGAACTGTTGCTGATAGAAACGGGGATTACCGGTTGGTAAATTTACCGAACGGAAAGAACAGAATACAGTTTTCCTATATTGGTTATGCGAACCATATTGAGACAGTTGAATTAAACGGAGATAGCGTAACCTTGAATATTATGCTCAGACAAACTGCGGTTGAAGCTGATGCAGTAGTTGTTTCCGGTATTTATAGTTCCACACAGCACGATAATGCCGTTAAAATAGAAGTGCTGAAACTTGACCCGTATACCATTAAAGCCACTCCTAATTTCTCGGAAGTGCTTACCCAGGTGCCCGGGGTTGACATGATCTCTAAAGGGAGTGGCGTATCAAAGCCTGTTATCCGAGGGCTTTCAATGAATGATATTCTGGTTTTAAATAATGGAGTCCGGTTTGAAAACTATCAGTATTCCAGTCATCATCCGCTTGGAATAGATGAATTCGGAATTGAGGATGTTGAAATCATCAAGGGACCTGCTTCTTTGCTTTATGGCTCAGATGCAATCGGGGGAGTTATTAATTTCATTAAGGAAAGACCAGCACCCGTAGGCAGTATTATTGGGGATTACAACATGCAATTATTTTCAAATACGCTCGGGATGACAAACAATCTAGGCTTAAAAGGAGCTTCAAAGAAACTGTTTGCCGGAATAAGAGTCGGTCAAAAAACAAATGCTGATTTTTTGCAGGGAGGAGGTGCATATGTTCCCAATTCACGTTTTAACGAAATATCAATCAAAGCAAATACAGGATATACAGATAAAATTGGAACCTTTAAATTGTTTTATGATTTCAATAACCAAAAGCTTGGATTAGTAGAAGACGAAGCTATTGAAAGGATCAATGATAGAGGTCGTGAAAACGAGATCTGGTACCAGGAATTGAATACGCATTTGCTATCTACGCAAAACAAGCTGTATTTTGGAAAATATAAACTTGATTTAAATGCTGCTTATCAGAACACGGAATTGATTCATTTTGGAGAGGTTGGAGTTTATGAAATTCAAATGAAACTTGCAACGCTCACTTATGAAGCCAAACTTCATTTGCCATCGAAAGAAAATTCGGAATATATTATTGGTTTTCAGGGATTCAATCAGACTAATGAAAATCTGCATGACAGGGAAACAAAACTCTTGCCGGACGCAAATACAAATAATTATTCTGCATTCGTATTATTACAATATACTTTTTTTAAGAAATTGAAATTGCAGACAGGTGTTCGTTACGATAACAAATCAATTTCAACATATGCAATCGGCTTGCCAACTGACACTATGACATACCGCCCAGCCCTTGACAAGTATTATGGCAGTTTCAGCGGGTCGGTGGGCGCTACGTATAACGTTTCTGAAAAGCTCTTATTCAGAGCAAACTTTGCTGCTGCATACCGCACACCAAATTTAGCTGAACTTACTTCCAACGGACAACACGAATTGCGTTACGAAATCGGAGATCAAAATCTGGTTCCGGAAAATGCCTACGAAACCGATTTAAGTATCCATTACCATAAAGATAATTTCACCTTTGACATTGCAGGGTTTTATAACAGCATCAATAACTATATTTTTATTTCACCAACAGGAGACACAACATCTTCAGGGATTTATATATACAAATACAGGCAGGCAAATTCAGCTTTATTTGGCGGGGAAGCTGGTTTGCATATTCATCCGGTTCCCATTGAATGGCTCCATATTGAAAGTACATTTTCAGCAGTTGTAGGAAAACAAAACAATGGAGACTATTTGCCTTTTGTCCCTGCCTCAAAAATCCGTTTGGAATTGAGGGCAGAAAAGCAAAATCTAGCATTCTTGCGAAAGGCATATGTATCTGCTTATACAACTACAGCCTTGAATCAAAACAAACCTGCTCCCGACGAGACAGCCACATCAGGTTATACTCTTTTGGATATAAGTATCGGTGGAAATATTAAAATGCAAAACCAGCTTATGTCAATCAGCATAAGTGCCAACAACCTTTCTGACAGGAAATACATTGACCATTTGTCGACATTAAAAGAGGTCGGTTTATTTAATCCCGGTAGAAATATTGCATTACATTTGAGCATTCCATTTGGAGTGAAAAAAAATAAGAATTAATGCGAAAAATTGTTTCTTTCCTCTTCACCGTTCTGTTCACAGCAGGTGCGTGGTCACAGCCCTTGCCTGTTAAATTAAACCATTCCATCATTATTGATACCGATTGTGCGATTGACGATATGCGTGCCATCAGTATTCTGCTCGCCCATACAGAAATAACCATTAAAGCAATCTTATTATCCGATGGTTCATTGCCACCGAATGAAGGGATTGGAAAAATCAGATCATTATTGCATGCTTTCAATCGGGATAGCATTCCCGTTGCAATGGGTGATGCGCTGAAAGAGGTCAATCCCCCCTGGCGTGAGTTTAACAGGCAGATTAGCTGGGGTAAGGAAACAGAAATTAAGGCAAAATCCTTGTTTGCAGTAGATTGCCTTTCTGGGATTTTAGGTAACGCAAGTGAAAAAATCATACTGGTTTGCCTGGGACCCCTGACGAATATGGCTCAGCTGATTAAGAAAGACCCTGCCCTCTTGGCAGGCATTGAACGCATTATCTGGTACAATGAATCAGTAAAACCCTTGCAGGGATTTAATTATGAATGCGATAAGAACAGTGCTGACCTGGTCTTTGAATCCAGCGTGAGAATTGATGTACTTTCAAATCTTAAAAAGGAAAAAGCGCTGTTCGATACATCCATGTACAGGGTATGCCAGCAATCAAAGACCCGGCTTGCTGCTATCTTATATAATGTTTATAGCCAACCCGCTGTACTTGAAAAATTAAAACAAAATCATTTCAGGCTTTGCGACGATCTGGTGGCGCTTTATATTACAAATCCCGAACTATTCGGCATGAATACAATGATGGGGAAGGTAAAAGTCAGGTATGACCAGGATTTTAACGTTCAGGGAGTGAGGGAAGCCATTTGTGACATGTTGAATGGAGCGTATGTTTCGGAACGTAACGTAGTATTCAACCGGTTTCCCAATCAGCGTGAGATGTTCAACTACGATGTTCGCCCGATGATGGATTCGGCAATTGCGCGTTATGGAAAAGACGAGTGGAAGGCCAATGTGATGACGGATGAGTTTCATGGACACCTGGGGGTATTTTCAATTGTTGGAGCAAAAATGGGTATTAAAGCGCGGGAATTTTTCGGAGCAGGGCCTGATATGCTCAGCGTTGTAACTTATGCAGGAAGCAAGCCTCCATACAGTTGCCTGAACGATGGCATTCAGGTAAGTACCGGTGCAACGTTGGGGATGGGAACAATTCATCTGGCTTCGGACAGTATTACCCGACCCTCAGCTATTTTCACATACAAAGATCATTCGGTCCGGATTAGCCTCAAAAAGGAATTTCTCGATAAAGTAGATGCGGATATCAATGAAGGGATTGTGAAATTCGGTTTGATGGATGACGGCTATTGGAAGCTTATCCGCCGGAATGCTTTAAAATACTGGTTGGAATGGGACAGGAACAAAATCTTTGAAATTGTTGAAGTTAATTAAAATGAATAATTAATATATGCCTCAACGCTTCGTCCGGGTCTGTTAATCCTGCCCCAATCAAGGTGATCATAATAGGCCTTATTAAAAAGGTTTGTAATTCCCACACTCATATCCAGGGATGTTTTGAATATTGAAAATAAATAACTGCTTTTTATATTGAACAGGGCATAAGCTGGTGTTATGCTTTCTCCATAATCGCTGTTGATCCGGTATTGTGCCAGGGAGGATTCATATTCTGCCTGCAGCGAAAGTCGTTCTTTCCGGTACTGAACCGCCACAATATTTTTAAGGGGTGGTATCAATGGCAAAGCCTCACTGCTGGTTATTTTGCCAAGCGTAAATTTCGAAAGAAGAAAAAAGGTCAGGCTTTTCATGGGTTTATAGAATAGCTGCAAATCCATGCTATAAATCTTTGCAGCGGGAATATTCTCATATACCCTGGTTCCTTTGGCGTAAAAATTCATAGCAGGTATGAGTGTGTCTGTGATACCCATGATATAATCATTAATATAGCTGAATGACTGACTGAGATTGATTTTTATTACGGGTTTCGAGAGCACAAAAGAGATCCTGAAGAAGCTGGATTTCTCGGTTTTAATGGTTGGATTTCCAATATAGTCATATCCATCGTAAGCATTATAAAGATAAAATCCCAGTCGCTCGCCTATAGTGGGTATTCTCTGCGAATAACCTGCCGTTGCAACCATTGAAAGACTCTGCCTGATTCGGTATTGTGACGATAAATTCAGGCTATTCACAAACTTGCTTTCCTTTTCACTGAGCGTGTAATTGAAAATCGAGAATTGCTGTTGCCCGTAATCCGATTTTAAAATATCCGTGTTGTAATCTATTCTGCCATTCACCGTTAGCGTCAGATTATTCGACACAAAAGTGGTGTTCTCCATAAAAATCCCGGTAACATTTCTTGTCATTTCAGGCCATGTTTGCATATACATAGGTGGTTCAGGAGCATAACCCGCATACCTCATATGCATGGTCATTTCAGCCAGAGAGTTATTGGTATAATTATCTGCTTTCAGGGTTAATTTATTATGCTCATTCCATTGAATGGCAAGTTGCACATAGGCCCCAAATGTTGCGCTTCTACCCGGCATATCCATACGCATAAAAACAGTATCATTCTTACCCTCGTTCGTTATCCAACACATACAGACTATCCCTTTTCGAATCGTCCATTACATGGTGTATATTGTTAAAGTACATTTTTGCTTTCACCTTCGTTTTGCCGGCGTGCTGATATTCCAGTGCAAACAGGGTGGCCCTTGCAACAGAGACGTCCATGGGTAAGGCCGGATATCCCACATTTTGTGCGTTATCATATAAAAAATCCGCTTTAAAACTGCTCATGCTGGTGGGGGAATATTTTAGCACAGAATGAATGTTGGTTTTTTCAAATTGGGAGAAAGGAATTTTATTGCCATTGCCGTCCGTATAATCTTCATTTTTGCGGTATACACCATCAATGCCCCAGGCCACTTTGTTTTTGCTATACCCTGATGAGAACAAAACATTGCGGCTTTTCGATATACTTTCGTAGCCAAAACCCAATGAGGAATAAAAGGGGTGTAGACTTACCCTGTCGGGTTCCTGCAGGGTCATATCCATAGATCCTCCGATATTGCAACCATTTTGACTGCCATTCGTTCCCTGTTGAATGGTAATAGTTTTAAGGTTTGTAGGTTCTATGTAGGAAGTGATCGGGTCCATTTTATCCGTGCAGGCGCCGAACATTTTCATTCCATCGATGGTAATATTCAGTTGTCCTCCCGAAAAACCGTGCAATTGCGGTTCCAGGGCATATGCACCGCGCTTTATGAGTGACATTCCATCCAGCCGTGCATTGATATTGTCAAGGGTTGAGAAATGATTCTTACGGTAAAAATCAACCACATCATTGTTATCTAGTGGAAGATTAGCCGACACCCTGACTTCTTCCAGATTTACCGTGTCCTTCAACACGTCGGTATCGTGCAGCGATTGTGCCTTTGAATGAAAGGATAATGCTGTTAAGCACATAATAATAATTGCTTTTTGCATATTGTGAAAGTGAATAAAGCCGGGCGCATAAGCCCGGCTTTACGTATTAAAAAGTAATATTGAAATAAGCGTTCTTTGAGACCGTATTGCCATCCTTTTTTACAGCAACATTTACCCGCCACTCACCGGTCATGGTAAAATTGACTTTCCCCTTATAATGTCCGTTTCCTGTATTAACAGGATTAACATTGTTGGGTGATCCATGACCCATACTTGGCATTTCGGGGGTGATTTCAATAGTATAAGAATCGTCGGGCGGGAAATCCATCATGTCGGCCATACGATGTAAGGTAAATTCTATGTCGTTCATACCCACTTTCGGTTTTGTTGGTTCTACAAGTGACAATACCAATTTACTGCTATCAGCACTTTGCGATGTAAAAACAGTAAGAACTGAAGTGGAAGGGTTATCCACTGTAATATCAAACTCCGCTTCGCCTTCCTTATCATATTTGTGGTTATGCACGGAAATACCCAATTTCCAGCTCCCTTCAGGATTTGTTGCCATAATAAATGCAATGGCCCCGGGAAAAACCTCATTTATTGCTTCTTCTTCAGGATTTTCAACCGGTGCTGCGTGTTGCATTTGCATATCGCCCATTCCCATTGTCATAACAGGCAAAAAGTGTATATGGGCATCGGTAATCTTCTCATTCAGGTTTAGTGAATCATATAGCACAACAACCAGGTTATTATAGCCAACAAAGAAGTTTTTCTTACCCCAGATTTCAACTTTTGCGGAAGCACCCATGGCATAGCCATCGTTTAGCTTGATAAGTCCGGTTAAAGGATTTGACAAATTCTCCTCATTTTTATTTTCGCAGGAAAAAAACAAGGGGGCAATCGCAAGAACAACTATTAATAGTTTTAAAATATAACGTTTCATTTCAAAGTGTTTTATTGGTAAGAGAATAATTTAAATATCAAGGCAATAACATGCCAATGACAAATCACAGGTTATGTTAATGCATAGAAATGCACCTAGTAACCCGGATAAGCCATAGGAAAAAAACTGGTTAAAGCGTGGATTTTATCCTAGGAGGGATAAAAATGGCAGAAACAAACATGGCTTGGAATGCCTGATTCGGAATTTATCAGGTGGAGCAAATCAGTTTCAAATATTTCAGGAAGAGCAATATGAGAAATTAAAAATTCATTCAGTTCTTTGTTTTGAACTTTTCTGTTGGTATTTCTGTCTTCTGAATCAGTGGTTTGACTGGCTTTTTTTGCTTCCTTCTCAAGGTAGCACTTTCCCTGACAGCAGCTATTGGGTTTGTCTTTATTTACACAGAGGTTTTTTGCAATATAGTCTTTAAATACAGCATATTGTACATAAGGAATTATTGGTCTGCAAATATAAGAGACCATAACAATAAGATGTACAATTGCGTAAATCCTATACCTCATAATTTTAAAACAATGGTTTCCGGTGAAAGTTCATGAACATCTCAAACCATTACGATCCAGGACCTCTTATCAAGGGCTCAGAACCAAATTTAATAAATGGTTTAATAAGCTGCTCCAAGCAGGATGCAAATGAGCATAATTTTTTCACTAAAATGCCAAAGGATCCTACCTACTTACCTGGAATTAATAGAATCCTTATCCATCGCGCAATACAGTTGCGGTAAGATATTCGTTTATCTTACCTGTCAAGTTACCATCTTACCTAAATAAAAAAAATATTCAGGTAAGATGGTAAGATGCAAATAATCCTACCTATTTCTTACCCTTCAGGCCTGCCTTGAAAAAGGTAAGATGGTAAGATCGGTTTGTAAGAATGAAAAAAAATTGTAGAAATATAGGTCGGTATTAGAATGTTTCACCCAATTGTCTGAACATGTCCATAGTATTAACAAAATGAACATGCAAAGCATCACAGGCATCAGGAATTTTAACTTTATTTTTCCTGTTTGGTTCACTGATTTCCTGTGTAACTATAATCCGGTTGTCAGGGTCAGCTAACGCATACGCAACAATAAAAGCATCTGCTTCATCTGCATCTAGAAATTCATTCAGTGCATTTTGCATGTAATGATCACTCTTTGATATAGCCCAGGTTGAAACCTGGCTGTATGAATCCATTACCTGTGTTGAATCTTTGAAGAAATCTTCCGGTAAATTTGACTTGCACCATTCTTCCAAAGCATCGTTTTTGTTGAATATCTCGTTTTTGACCTTATCAATGCTTATAATTTTACCTTCTTCTGCAAGTTTTTTTACTTTATTCCAAAAACTGAAAGCTACATCCAACGGGTAATTCACTCTATGAGCCTGGATAAAAAAATTGCTATCAACCACATAGACTCCCATTCCAATTAAAGGTGTTTTGAGAAAAATATTTGAAAAGTATCACCTTTTAAACTAGTCAGTTTATAAGCATCCCGATATAAAAGTTTACCGGATTTTACTGCATTGTTAATATGGGCTGCAAAGGTTAGGCTCAGTCTTTTCCTTGTTGTGGCATAGAAGTCACCACCCGAAGTTTTATTCTCTTTTTTGACAAACTCCCGTTTGGAATATTCTTCATAAAAATCGAAGAACTGGCTTTTCGTAATTTTTCCTGTATCCAATGCCCTTCTTGCAATAACTATTTCACTTACTTTAAAATATCTTGAAGCATATTTTATTCCCGGGTTTTCTCTCCAGATTTCAATAAATGTACTTTCAGGAACTAAAAATTCTGCCGCAACCTTGTCGCAAAGTAATTCAATAGGGTCATTTGCCGGTTGAAGTTTTCTGAAATCAAATCCTGCACTGTGTCCTGTCCAGATATGGGCTAATTCATGAACAATGGTAAACATTTGAGCAGCTTTTCCATCAGCATTGTTGACGAACATAAAAGGAGCCATCGGATCAACCAAAACAAATCCACGGCACTCTTCTACATTAATCGGACGACTCGTGTTGTTTTCAACAATTCCGTTGAATACGGCAATTATTCCTTTATCCTCAATGTGCAGTATTAAATGATCAAGCGCTTCCTGCCATGTTCTGAAATTACCTGCCCATTCTTCATTCAGGCCAAGTGCCTTTCTGATATCAGCAACAATCTCCTTAACATTGTGCCGGTTATTAAACTTGCCTACAAAGGGAAGGGGGTTGAATTCATTGTCTCTCAAATAGTCTCTTAACCAGTCTTGTCTTTGCTGCATCAACAGGATGGTGTCGTATACATTCACACTTACCTGTGTGGCTTGGGTATTATTAGTTCTGAAAAAAGGGATTGGTAATTTCTCTCTTGGGGGATCAGGTAAAAGAAGGTAACCAAAAGGTAGGTGCACTTTCCTGGAGAAGCCTTCCAGTTGCTTTACCGTGGGCTTTTTTGTGCCTTCTATCCATTCCTGAACGTTAGGAAGCTTAGCGGTGAAATCATGCAATTCATAACCTGCCCGTGCTATAGCCCAGGTAAGCATGTTTGCATTAACATTTACTTCCGTACTCATAGTTCAAATTTAAGCAATTTTACTACTTTAATTGGTAATTGAGGGCAGATTGACTATGAATTCGTGAGCAAATAGAACGAATTTTTACAATAAGTCAAAAAGTGCTTACCACTTTACCACTTTCTCTTGAATGCCTTATCCAATCTGTATTACAGGAGTGGTAATTAGATTCTTTTTCTTACCACCTTTATTACCATCTTACCACCTCTATTTTTTAAAAAAAAGTGGTAAGTGGTAGTTAGCAAAATAATCTACCACCAATTCTACCCCTCAGGCCCAGCTTGAAAATGGTAAGGTGGTAATTAGGTTTTATAAAAAATGAAAAAATATTATGAGGAAATATTCAGTAATTTGTGTTTTCATTTGGACCTGGCTTTACCACAAGACCATTGGTTCGAAATTTTAATAAATGGATGACCGTTTTTGATACCAGTAATATAAATCTCTATCTGTCACTTTTCCATGGAAGAGAGGACATTTATGCCCGCCGTTGGGAAAAAGATGGCAAAAGCGCCTATATGCCTGCCTATGATGTTGATTGGGATGAATATAACAAGCATAAGGCACAGGGAGGTTTGTTTAAGGACTTTAAGGGCAAAAAACCGCAACCATTTTCCAAGAATATAGTCATTGAACATTTTAATGGAAGAGCCACAATTGGAATATATGCGCTACTACCAGACAATTCCTCCTGGTTCATCGCTGCAGATTTTGACGGCGACAAATGGAAGCACGAATGTTTGAACTATCTTACGGAATGTAAATCAAGAAATATTCCTGCATATCTTGAAAGGTCCCGTTCGGGGAACGGAGGTCATGTCTGGATTTTTTTCGAAGCGCCTTATCCAGCTTTTAAAAGTCGAAAAATAATTTTCGAATTGCTGCGTAAAGCATACAATGTATCTGAATTTGACAAGGAAATCAGTTTCGACCGACTATTCCCTAATCAGGATTACCATAACAAACAAGGATTTGGTAACCTAATTGCATTGCCATTAAACGGCAAAGCACTGGAAAAGGGGAACGCTGCTTTTATTAATCCTGAAACATTTGAAGCCTACGCCGATCAATGGGAGTTTTTATCCTCAATTCAAAGACTTACTATTAATGAACTTGAATTGCTTTATGGCAAATTGGTTGGCATTAATGCAGATTCGGAAAACTTACTATCTGCCTTTGCTCAGCCCTTAAAGCAGTTACAAATCATACTTAAAAATAAAATATTCCTGAATCGGATTCAGCTATCTCCTGAAATAATTGCCTTCCTTAGGGATAACCTGAATTTTATCAATTCTGATTATATCATTAAATCAAAAATCGGAAAGAGCACCTGGAAAACCGAAAAATACTTCAAGCTTATTGATGAAACTACCGATCAAATTGAGATACCCAGAGGATTTGTCGGGAGGTTGGTTAAATTCTGCAAGGAAAATTCAATCGGATTTGAAATTAAAGACGGGCGCCAGAAAAAGGAAAAGGTTGAATTTGACTCAAATATCAGTTTGTACGATTATCAGGAAGATGCGCTGGAAATAACCGATAAAAAAGATTTTGGGGTCATCGTTGCACCGCCGGGATCCGGAAAAACAATTATGGGTTTGGAATTGATTACTCGCAAGCAGCAACCTGCATTAATAATTGTTCACCGCAAGCAATTACTTGACCAGTGGGTAGAGCGAATACAATCATTTCTGGGAATTCCAAAAAAAGAAATTGGGCAAATAGCAACGGCAAAAAATCACCGCATTGGCAAGAAGATAACCGTAGCAATGATTCAAAGCCTAGTTAAACTGGATGATGTTAAGGAATTTGCCAATTCATTCGGAACAATCATTATT
Organism: uncultured Bacteroidales bacterium; assembly: GCA_963705125.1. GTDB lineage: Bacteria > Bacteroidota > Bacteroidia > Bacteroidales > UBA10428 > UBA5072. Next base: position 12,598 of record CAVPIY010000006.1, read on the forward strand.
GATGAATGTCACCATATTCCAGCTAAAACATTCCGCGAAGCAATTATCAATTTTAATGCATACTACCTCTATGGGCTCACTGCAACACCGATTAGAAAGAATAACGATCAGTTGCTGATATTTGTATACATTGGAGAAATTCTTACCCAGGCAAATCCTGCCGTCATCAAAAATGAAACGGAATCTGACCATGAAATATGCATAAATATCAAGGAAACTAACTTATATGTCCCGTTCGACTATAAAATTGATAAGTATGAGACCATTTCCAAAATACTGATCTTTGACACAGCCCGGAATAAAATGATCATTGACGATATTATATCCCAGGTGGAAGAAAGGAAACTAATATTAGTGCTTACTGAACGGAAGGAACATATCAATGTGCTCAACCTCTATTTGAAAGAAAGGTTTGAGACCATTACGATCAGCGGTGATGATCCTGAATCGGTTCGTAAATCCAAGTTGGCACAAATAAAAATGGGGCATTTTCAGATTGTTATTTCCACAGGCCAGTATTTTGGGGAAGGTATTGATATTGATAAACTGGACTGCCTGTTTCTGGTATATCCGTTTGCCTTTGAAGGCAAACTCATTCAATACATCGGACGAATTCAGAGATCAGAAAAGGCGCCAGTTATTTTTGACTATCGCGACAGTAGAATTGATTACTTTGAAAAGCTCTTTAAACAGCGCGACCGGCATTATAGAAAACTTCAAAGAATAAAGTAGCATATTTTATCAAACTGTTTTTTGTCTGTTTAAGTGGTAAGGTGGTAAGGAGGGAATATTGAGTTTTTTGTGATGAAATCTGCATAAAATTTGATTGAAAATGATAAATAGTCGTTAATTTCTGATGGAATTGAATAAAAATTGATTGATTTTGAGTTAAAAATGAGTTAAAGATCGGTTTGGTTATAACCATTCAATTGGTTTCTTTAAAATGTACCCATTTCTTTTCGGAATTTCTTTAGGAAACTGACTATCTACAAGCTTTTTACGGCCAATGGTCATAAATCCTTTTGCAACTGCTGAAACTGATGCATTATGTCTTTTGGGTGGAAATGAAACGAATACTCTTTTTTGCGAAAAATTCTCATGAATTGCTTTAATTGGAGGGACGAGATCACTATCACCTGAAACCAACATGGCCATATCAAAAGCATTTTTATAGGCATCAACAAGCATCTGGGTTGCTATATTAACATCGGTCATTTTCTCATTGTATGAAGGCCAGATATTTCCACATCGCTTACAATTAATAGTGTTAGATTGATAATGGCCATAATTAATTTTGATTCCTTTTGTTTCGAGCGCTTCAATATAGGTTGATTGACGTTTTTGCTTATCGGGGTTATTGCTTACACGACTGGTAAAATACTTTATCAAAATCAATTCCTGCTCCGGTTTAATTAAACTTAAAATCAATTGATGTATATCAAGCCATTTACAGTTTTCAAAGCCAGCCTCTTTAATTCCAAAATAGAGGTTGAAACCATCTACATAAACGATAACTCGTTCTTTTTTTGCCTTAACCGTTGTTTCTGTCATTTTTATATATATATTTGTTCTACTTAAACATCACTAAAGATAGCATCTTTAGTCCGACGCTCCGAAAGGAGCGTTTCTGCTTGATACCCTAGCCATTAAAAATTTAATCCTTCCATATTATGCTATAACTTCGCCATATTGGCGAAACTTTGGCGAGATAAGTACTTCAATAAACGAATTTTCATAAGGGCTATCTGGGGCTGTTACAATGGATAACGGGTAATCCATGTTCTTCGGTTTCCAAATCCCTTTAGCTCCAATTGGAATAATTTGTTGTCCTTGAAATTCAAACCCTTTCTTTAAAATTTCCCACGGAAGTACATCACTATAAATCCTAGTTTGTTCTCCAAGCCAGATAAACGCAGCATTTCGGATTTGATCATCCATAAAACGAATATAGGAAAAACGATACTCGAAATGTTTTGAAATCAATAGTATAATTTATTAAGAATTGATTAATAAACATTGGTTTCAGGTCAGAAATAAAAAACCATGATTGATTTTGAGTTGAAAATAAGTTGAAAAACGATTTAACCGAACTTTAGGCGAAATTTCTTTACCTGAAATCCTCAAATAAAAGAAAAATCTTATTTTGCAAGAAAATAAACCAACCAAACATGGAAGACTTTTTTGAAGAAGCTGAGAAGTATTTTAAATCAAATATTGATAATAAAGCCGGAGAGCTTTTGCAACAGATGGATTTAAAAAAGCTTGAGGTTTTAAAAACGAAAGAATTGTCGGAATTAACGCATGAAGACCTGAAAATAATTGGTCTGGAAAAGGTTGAGCACGAAGATTTCGATCAATTTTATTTTTGCCAGAACTGTAATTACTTAAAAATATATTTCAACAAAGTCGGTAATAAATTTGAATTACGGGGCTATCAATTAATAAAGCAAAGGGATATTTTAACAACCCGGGAATTAATAGAGGAAGCGGTAATAAAATGGCAACTAAATTTTGATACTTAGTAAGGTGGATCAAAATGCCCAACCAATACCTACACTTGCTTCGGTGTAAAGTATTTTGACCGTTTCTTCCAGTTGGTTTCGGCCAGCTTTTGGATAAGCTGAGGGCTGGTATGAATCCACTGGCTGAACATTCTGGAAGCGGATGGCTTTGCAATATGCGGAAAATATAGTTGGGCCAGTTCTCCGAACCCATATGAACGAATTTGAAACTCTTTATGCTCCATGACCTTATTTGTTGGTTATAGAACAAAGATAAAATAAAGGTTTTGAAAAACATTATAAATACTTGTATATCAAATTAATACGGCAAAATAATATAAATAAGCGCAAAAAAAAACAGGGCTTTCTGAGTTATGTTCTCAATAAGCCCTTTTGCATTAAAAGTAATTAACAACAGCACTGCAGAACTAAGAAATTTTGCTGAAATTGTATTTTCCTTCCAGTTTTTGCATATCCTCGCTGATCAGTTTGTCGGCTATCCTGGCGTATTTCCTAGTCATATTGATGGAAGTGTGCCCAAGCATTTTAGAAACACTTTCCATGGATACATGATTGGCCAGGGTGACAGTGGTTGCAAAAGTGTGCCTGGCTGAATGCGTTGTCAGCTTTTTATTGATGCCGCATATGTCAGCAATTTCCTTAAGATAACCATTCATCCTTTGATTTGAAGGTACTGGCAAAAGAGCCTGCCCGGTTTTTACCTTTGGATGGTTGATATACTTTTCCAGAATACGCTGTGGCATTTCAAGTATGGGAATATTGCTTAATACATTGGTTTTGGTACGCCGTTTCTGAATCCAACGCTTGCCATCTACCCCGGTGATGATATTTTCCTTTTTCAGGGCTTTCACATCGGAAAAGGCCAGGCCGGTAAAGCAGCAGAATAAAAATACATCACGCACCTGGTCGATCCTGGTTATTTCAATTTCTTTGTTCACCAGGGCAGCCAGGTCCTCATCAGTCAGGTAAACGGCTTCCACATCATCCAGGCGGTATTTAATATCCTTAAAAGGATCCTGTTTGATCCAGCCAATAGACATAGCAATCCGGATGATCTTTTTAGTATTTTTAATGTACTTGACAGTAGTATTATGGGCACAATTACGATCACTTTTTAAATAGAATTCAAAATTCTTAATGAAGCTGTAGTTAATGTCTCTAAGCAGAAAATCCTCGCTTTTGTATTGCTTCCTGATGAAACACTGTAAATGCTTATAAGCAGTCAGATACCGCTCGATTGTTCCTGCCGCAACCTCTTTATCACCCAGAATTTTCAGTTTGTCATTATGCTCTTTGAAGATTGAAAGAAAATAGTAATTTGTTTCATCATTACCCAGTAATTTATTCTTCAGTGATTCCGGTGTTACTGGTTTAAAATCATTCTCCAATAGTCGCTTGCACTGTATCAGCCTGCTTTTATATTCATCGAGGTATGCGTTCAATTCACGAGATTCACGGGAAACACCTTTGGCTTTGCCCTTTGCGGCATCCCACTGTTCCGGAAAAATGGACCGGTAAAGGGCCATTTCGGTTCTGAGCCCGTTTACGGTGATGCGCAGATAAATTGGAGATTCACCGCTATTAAGAAGCTTGGTCCTTTTAATAAAAAAAAGCATTGAAAATGTGTTCATAATGCACCTCAGTTTTTAAAGTTTTTACTCGTTCAAACCTATTAAAAATGAGGCATTTCACGAAATGCAAAGTACTGCAAATCAAAGCTATATGACGAAGTTCGGTGGACTTACCCGAAGGGTGGTTTTAGTCCACCGATCTGGCCGCAACGTATTGCTTTTATTGGGTGTTTTTTGCTTCCTGTCAAAATAAAAAACCCGTAAACTCAAGGTTTTGCGGGGTTTTGCTTTTGACTGCTCAGGCATTTGGCGGAGAGAATGGGATTATTGCATGATCCCTGAAGGGGGAATCCATGCAACAGAGAAATAATCCCTTCCGTCGCTATGCGCCGGACGGTTTTTTCATATAAAAAGGCCTCAAACGGAGTTTGGGCCTTTTTATATGAAAATCCCGGGGCTTCGCCAGGGATTATTTCTTAGTTGCGGAGAGAATGGGATTCGAACCCATGAACCGCTTTTGGCGATTACACACTTTCCAGGCGTGCGCCTTAGACCACTCGGCCATCTCTCCTTACAGGAGACCCTTTTTAAGGGCGCGTAAAAATAACAAAAAATTCCGATAGTTATATTTTACAACGTTATTTCTCCACGGAGGGAAAGGGATAGCTGGCTTGCAATCCAATCCCTATCATTACTCACCCCGTTTAAGTGCATGAGTTTGGTCACTGCAGCCTCGGTGGTCATGTCGTGGCCACTTATCACGCCGGCTTCCGTTAATTTCCGGCTGGTCTCATACATGCCCATTTCAACAGAACCTGTCCGGCACTGGGTTATGTTCAGTACGATCAGGCCCTGGCAGAGAGCATCCGTTACAAGGCTTATAAACCAGGACTCTTCCGGTGCATTACCGGCGCCGAAGGATTCCAGTATCAGCGCACGAAGACCCTCCGTGTGAAATGCCGATTCAGCAACTGCACGGCTGAATCCGGGAAATATTTTCAGAATGGCCAGGTTGTTGTCCAGGTTTTTATGAACGATCAACGGCGCCTTTTTTTCGGGATAACGGATCGCACTGAAATTGTACCGGATATGAACGCCACTTTCGGCAAGCGGTGGATAATTACCTGATTGGAAAGCGTTGAAATCTTCCGTGTTGTTTTTGGTTGTGCGGTTACCCCGGTAAAGCCTGTTCTCAAAGAAAATGCCCACTTCCGGAACCATAGGTTCCCTTCCCTTTAGTGCTGCAGCAATTTCAACGGATGAAATCAGGTTTTCCTTGGCATCGGTGCGCAGCGATCCGATTGGCAACTGTGAACCGGTGAAAATGACAGGTTTGCTGAGGTTTTCAAGCATAAAACTAAGAGCAGAAGCTGAATAGGCCATGGTGTCAGTACCGTGCAGTACAATGAATCCATCGAAATTGCTGTAATTCTGTTCAATGACATCCGCGACCTTTACCCAGGTCTCTGGTCCGACATTGGCGGAGTCCAGTGGCGGATTAAAAGCATAGGAACTCAGGTTAAATCCGAACTTTTTCAGCTCGGGCACTTCCACCAGTATATTGTCGAACCGGAATGGTTTCAGTGCACCGGTATCCTGGTCCTGCACCATACCAATGGTGCCTCCGGTATAAATGATCAGGATGGATGTTTTTTTAATCTCTGGCATGGTTATCAGGTTGAAATAGTTGAAGCGCATTCTGGGTTGTCAGGCGTCCGACTTCCTCAGTTGAAGTATTCAGGATCATCGCAAGTGTTTCTGCAATATAACTGAGGTAACTGCTTTCATTTCGCTTACCCCGGAAGGGTACCGGAGTCAGGTAGGGAGAATCGGTTTCCAGCAAAAGGTTTTCCAGTCCCGCCTCACGCACCACATCGGGAAGTAATGATTTCTTATACGTAACAATGCCTCCGATACCCAATTTAAATCCCATGGAAATAACCTTTTGTGCAATTTCAACCGACCCGGTAAAGGCATGGAAAATGCCCTTTAAACCCTTGCTCCTGTAACCTTCCAGTATATCAAGAATTTCATGAAATGATTCCCGCGCATGGATGATCACCGGGAGCCTGTATTCGACAGACAAATCGAGTTGTCGGGTGAACGCCAGGCATTGTTCATGAAAGAAAGTCTTATCCCAGTAAAGGTCTATGCCCGTTTCACCAATTGCATAATACCGGCGGGTTTTTAGTTCCTGAACAACCCAGTTGAGTTCTTCTTCATGATTCTCCTTTACCGAAGTGGGATGAAGACCCATCATGGGATAACAGATCCCGGGAAATCTTTCTGCCAGCAGGTTCATCGGACCTATACTCGAGCTGTCAATGTTGGGCAGGAAGATTTTTCCGATTCCGCGATTTACAGCTGCTTCCACAACGGTATCGCGATCGCCGTCAAATTCAGTGAGGTAGAGATGGGCGTGGGTGTCTATGTAGGATGACATAAGATTGCAGAATGCAGATTTCAGATGGAAGACAAAGATAATTTTTGTTAGTTATTTGTTGTTTGTTGTTTGTTTTTTGTTTTTGGATTATATGTGACAAACTACACACCCACTTCCCAATACCCGCTATCAGCAATCAACTATCAACTATCAACTGATTCTATAAACCTTCCCCGGCAAACACTTCACCACGCCCTTGAATTCAAGATTCAGCAGCAGGGAGGATACCTTACTCATGGGCAGACCGGCATGGAGGGCAACCTGATCGATGGTCAGGCTGATGTTACTACGCAGAAGGGCCACCAGGGATGATTCTTCATCACTGACCTCCACGAATAAGGATTTCTGGGTACCATCCGGTTGTTTGCCGGATTGCTGCCAGCCCATCATATACACCAGGTCACCCAGACTTTCAATGAGGGCTGCCCGGTTTATCTTGATGAGCCGGTTACAACCGACGGACCAGGTATCTGAAACACGCCCCGGAAAGGCAAATACATCCCGGTTGTATGAATTCGCAATATCTGCTGTGATCAACGCCCCCCCCTGTTCTCCGGATTCCATGACCAGGGTGGCATCCGCCAGCCCTGCAATGATCCTGTTCCGCTTTACAAAATTGACAGATTCAGGTTTCTCATCATGCAGAAATTCTGTGATCAGGGCTCCCTTTTGGGCTATCTGTTTCGCCACTTCACGATGGGAAGCCGGATAAAGCTGAGAGAGGCCATGTCCCAGCACTGCTACCGTATCCAGATTATTCCTGAGCGCGGCTTTATGGGCGCAGATATCAATCCCGTAAGCCAGACCGCTGACAACAAGAACATCGGGATAAGTGACCGCCAGCTCTTCCACCAGCCCCCGGGTGAGGTTTCGTCCATAATCGGTGGGATTCCGGGTGCCCACGATGCTGATAATCTTTTTGCGGTTGAGTTCGGTACTTCCCCTGAGGTAAAGAATTACCGGGGCATCTTCGCACTGCTTCAGCCGCTCAGGATAATTATCGTCGAGATAAAAAAGTGCCAGGATGTTGTTCCTGTCAATGAAATCAATTTCTTTATCCGCAATATCCAGGTTCCGGTTGGTGACGATATAATCCGCTATTTTCTCTCCGATGCCCGGAATCCTGGCCAGAGCAGGCTTTTTTGCCCGAAATACATTCTCTGCACTCCCGCAATAAGCAACCAGCCTTTTGGTCAGAACCGGACCGATTTTGGGGATCAGGCCGATACCGATCTTGTACCTGAGTTGATTTGTATCCATTATATTACCAATAACGATGAAAAGTGAAAAACTAAAAGTGAAAAATGATAACAATGACATTAACCTCTAACCTATTCTATCTTCAATCTTCCGTCTTGAATCTTCCGTCTATTTCTCATTCCTGTTCTTCAATTGCGTTAACGTAAAAAGCAATGCATATCTTTCATCAGTGCTCATGGCAGTAATAGAAACCGCCGGATACCTGGCAATACCCTTTCCGGTTCTCCTTAACAGGATCAGCCTTTCCCGGTAGCGCATGAAGAAGGACTGCAATTCATATCCGGCAAACTCCCTTTTCGGTATTTCAATGGAATTCTTCTTCGTTGTAAAAATGTTGGGGGAAAAGTACCGAAGGACCAGTTTATCCGATTCGTCGGTGAAATAAATGTAATTATAATTCCTGAATGTATTGTAAAAGGCATGTATCACATAAGCAACAGCTACAAAGGCAGCCAGAAGGGTATTGGAGAGGCCTTTGATGAGGCTGCTGTCAAACGGGACAAACAACAGCACAACAATGGCAACCAGCATGATCAGGGTGGTGAGAAAAGTTATCAGGTTTTTCCGCAGTATGGTTCTTTTTAAATCGAGGATCATGATTATTTGTTTTCGGATCATAAAGGTATGATATAATTGGCAAAGCGCAAAAATGCGGTTATCTTTAAGGTTTAAAAAAAGACCTTATGAAACCGTATGTATTTCTTCTTGGACTGGCTGCCTTTTGGGCATGTAAGCCAACATCCACGCAAACATCAGAATCTCAATGGATCCAACTCTTTAATGGTAAGGACCTCTCCGGCTGGGATTTAAAAATCTCAGGGTATCCGATGAACTCGAATTATATGGATATTTTCAGTGTGAGGGACAGCATACTGAAGGTCTCCTATGATAAGCTCGACAGCTTCAGGGGTGAATTCGGCCATATCTTTTACAATCAGAAATTCTCACATTACAAGCTGCGAATTGAATACCGCTTTGTCGGTGAACAGTGTCCGGGAGGACCGGAATGGGCCATTCGTAACAGCGGCGCTATGCTGCATGCTCAATCAGCCGAAAGTATGGGACTGGATCAGGATTTTCCAGTTTCCATTGAGGCACAATTCCTGGGTGGACTGGGCCAGGGAGAGAGAACTACGGCCAACGTCTGTACACCGGGCACTGATATTGATATCGATGGTCAGCCTGTTGCAGATCATTGCGTAGGGTCATCCTCCAAAACCTATGACGGGGATCAATGGGTTACCGTTGAAATGATCGTCCTGGGCGACAGCATCATTCACCACGTCATTGACGGGGATACTGTATTAACCTATACCCGTCCCAGGGTGGGTCCTGAGATGAGGCCCGATGCATATCCGGTGCCTGATGGCACACTGCTTGGCGAGGGCTATATCGCCCTGCAGGCCGAAAGCCACAATGTCGAATTCAGAAAGGTGGAATTGCTGGATTTGTCAAAAAAATGATAAATATTAAAAAGGATACCCGATCGCCAGGCTAAACACCAGGCCATTCAGAAAATCCTTTGTGCTGCCAATCCAGTTGGAATCATCAGTAGCATATGCCATGCGGAGCGGAAAGCCGAAATCTGTACGCAGGATGAAGAAATTAAAGTCAAATCTGAATCCGACTCCGGTTCCCATGGCCAGTTGATCTGTAAATGTGTTGAAATGGAATTCGGCACCCGGCCTGTTCTCATCCGCATTTAATAACCATATATTGCCTGCATCGAGGAAAAAAGCACCATGAAGCACCTTTGACATCCTGAACCTGTATTCCAGATTGCCTTCCAGCTTGATATCCCCGGTTTGATCAATAATATCAGAGGTTTCGTCGGGTGGCAGGCTTCCCGGTCCAAGAGAACGGGCGATAAAAGCCCTGATGCTGTTTGATCCGCCACTGTAAAACTGCTCCACATAGGGCATAACCTCAGAATTTCGATAAGGGAAACCAATACCGGAATATAACCGCATAACCAGGCTCTTATCCTGAAAATTCCTGTAGTAGCGTATATCGGTGGAGAACTTCAAGAACTGGGAATATATGTTTCCAATGATCGTGTAAGGTCTTTCCGCTTCAGTCGAAGAAGTCTTTTTGAAAAGATCGATTAAATTGCCGGATGAACTGATGCCCGCCTGGAAATAAAAGCCATGGGGTTGCTTTGTCATGCTGTTGTCAAATATGAAATCATACTTCATGCCTGCAATGAATTGCTCTTCGAAGCTTTTGCGGATATAGGGATTGGCATTCAGGATTGAATCAAATTCAGTCGTGGTTTCAAGCAATGTGATCGAGTTGAAGAACAAGGGGTAGAAGATATGGGTGATCTTTTGCGATCGTTTCCATTGATAACCCAGACCAAGATTAAACGAACTCATCCGGTAATACTGGACTTTATTCAATAATTCAAAACCCAGGGTCATCGATGTCTGTGGAAGGCTAAAACGCTTGGTATTGAATAGTTTAAATGGTTTTAATATCCTTGGAAAAATGAGGGATGAAGACAATCCGACATTATAGGATGTAGTTCCAAGTGTGCTGTTGGAACTGCTGGTCCATTGCCATTCAATACCTCCGTTGAGCTTCAGCTGTAATTTATTGGCACCTCTTGCCAGATTTCCATGCGCTAGTGTAGCTGCAAATCCCGGTCCGGAGAATCCGGTGGATTTCGTTACCACATTGGCTTCCAGATCAAGGCTGATATTTTTCATGGGAGTCAGCTCCATGGAAAGATCCAGCTGATGCACCAGACTGTCCGGATCAGGAACAAACTGCATGTTTAAATATTTAAAAATCCCATAGCTGTTCAGGTGATTCATGGTTTGCTGCTGCTTTACAGCCGAGTATATGTATCCTTTCCTGAAGTAAATAGCCCTGGAAATAACTTTGGGCTTAATCGGGTCACCTGAAGCTATTAAGGTGATTCCGTCATAATGAACTGTATCGGCTGGTTGAAAAAGGCGAAGCGAGTCAGCCGGAAGGGTAATCTTCACCATAATATCATCAATGGAATATTTCCAAAGGGCATTATTTGAAAGATCGGAGGTTTTACCGATCCTGAGATCGATCTGATAGGGTATGCGGGTAGTATCCGCGGTCCACTTCATGTAGGTCGGATTAAAATAGAAATAACCTTCTTCCTGTAAATTGGCGGTAATCTTTTTTGTTTCGGATTTAATTGTTCCCAGATCGAACACATCATTGGGCTTCAGGGCGAGATCAGGCTCATAACTGTTGATCAGGCTGTCAACGGCATCAGTTGGTGGAGCAAATGATATGTCATGATAGCGGAAGGGACGATCAGGTTCAATGTAATAGATTATACCGGCTTTGCGCGGATTTCTCCGACTGGTGTCAATATTTGCCCAAACCCTGGCGTGAAAGAAACCAACGCTGAACAGATCAGATTCCAGTTTCTGACACCGCACCTCAGGATTTACAATTGATATCAGCACGGGTTCCTTTGAAAAGGTTCTGTAAAACCACCCCGGTCGCAATTTGTCCTTATTGGGTTTCCAGTAATTATGAATCCACAGTCCTCCTGGCGGCAACAGTCGTTTGCCTGCTATGGCATTATTTGGTTTAAAAGCGGTGACTGATTCGATGGTCGATTTGGCCTTGCTGTCCCTGAACTTCCCGTCACTGATGATGACACTCTTTTTCCCCGTATATAGCAACTGATCACCCGTCAGGAATTTGGTATTGGAACAGGATGCCAGAAATATGCCCAATGAGACTTTTAGTATACTATATATTGAGTCTGTTCCGAAAAGTCGCACCGTCATTGCGAAGGAGCGAAGCGACTGAAGCAATCTCCTGCAAATGAACAGATTGCTTCACGATGCTCGCAATGACGATCTTCTTTGAAGACTTTCTTCCATCTTAAATCTTTCTTTTCTTTCCTCCTCCAAATATCCTTAAGCCTGTCATAGTTTCTCCGATAGATAAAACCGACACCTGATTTGGTTACCTCTCCCTCGAGCAGGTCCTCATAATTCTGCTGACGGTAAACCTTCAGGTATTTCGACCGGTTTGTGTCGAGGGCATACTCAAAAATAAAGTTCTCAAACATATTGTTGGTTTGTGCACCGGCCTGGCTGTTATCATTCATACGTCCTGAAACAAGCACAGAACCGCGATCTTTGAATACTTCTTTCTTTACCTCATAGGTAAAGCTGGTATATTCCTGTTCGCCCCCTCCCTCGGAAGCACCCTTATAGGTGTCAATGCCAATGGACAGATCCACACCTTTAATGGCCGATTTTGTGAACTGGTTGAGTTGGGATTCCCAGAACTGGTTGATTTGCTGGGTGACATAATCTGAAGAACTTGCCATATTGGGAAGTTCTATGCGTTCGAAAATAAGCAGATTAATGGCCTGTCTCATCCGCTCGTCTGTGGATAGTGTGCTTAATACACTCGTGATATACTGGTCATTGCTACCAACATCAAACAAGATGTCAAGCTGTGAAAGTCTGTTAGCGAGTTTCATAAAAACTTTGAAATCAACCTCCCGGTTTTTACCATCCACCGGATTGTAATAAGATCCCCTGACCTTGGTGGTTGTTTCCACACGAAGTTCCGGGTCATCAACCGGGCCATTCCATTTCAGATAACTGCCCGGTGTAATGATGAAATTCTTGCGTGGCCAACCGGGAATTTTCAGCTCAGAACTGCCCTGTTGAATCTCATAGGTGCCGGTGAGATTCATGGCCTTGTTTGGCATAAGGGCATAATTTAAGAAACCCCCTCCGGTTATCTTGACCCCAATATCGTATCCACGGGATATCTGAAAATTGAACAGGCTGTTCGGATCTATTTCAATCGAAGCCTTTATGTTGGGCGACTTTGACAAGGGATCAACGGAAGCCAATTTACCGATTGCATCAGATTGATCCTGAGTGAGGCTGGCAAAGGTAATTGTCTTTTCTGTCTCCGAAACAGTCAGGTTCTCCGTGTACCGGTAATTGATAACCGTTCCGCCGGCAAGAACAATATTGCCTGCTATGGAGGGCTTTTGAACCGGTCCGGTGATGGTTAACTTTGAATTGATAAAAACAGAACCGTTGAATGCCGGATTGTCCTTCTCCGTTGTATTCATCACCTGAAGATGGTCTGAAGTGATCTGCAGATCAGTTGTAATATTACCCGGATCATTCAGGTCAATGTTTCCGTCGAGGTTGAGTCGTTTTTTAAGAGAATCGAATACGACAAACTGCCTGAATAGAATCTGGTTATTTTCCAGTCTGATGACATCATCGGACAAATAGAACCGGGCATTCAGGGGAACCACCTTCAGCGCTGTTTTATTGATTTGTATCCTTCCATTCAACTTCGGCTTATCTCCGATTGATGTTAATTCCAAACCTCCGCTCACATCACCCTGTAACCCGCTAATATACTTATCGATCAGCGATTCAAAAATAATGAGCGGGATACCGGAGAAGTCCGTATGGATGCTTTTGCTATCTTTCTTTCCGAGCCGGACAATCAGATCAATTTTGGAAGTATCATTCAAAACAGCTGTGAGATCGCTTTCGATGGTGCCGAGAGAATCTGACTGATAACTACCGTTGATTTTCATATTACCCAGCAACCTGTCTGCCATTTTCATTTGGTTGATATCCATTTGAATTTCCAGTTCATTCTTATTATGGCCTTGATAATCAATTTTTCCGCTTAGTTCACCATCATACCCGAAGGTGTTCATCCCGGGAATGACTAGCATGTTCAGCCATACCTTACGGCAGTCGAGATGAATCTTTTCCGACTTCCGGCCATAGATGTCAATGGTACTCTGACCGTTCTTCCAATGTAAATCTGCTGTAAAATCCTTTTTTTCAGGTTCAAGTACCAGGAAATCTCCCGGAGAAACTGTCCATGCATAACCATTCAGGATCCACTGTGCCTGAGTTGACCTCAGTTTAAGCTGCCTGTCACTTTTATAGGCTGCACCTGCCACATCATATAGCAACCTTTCATACTTGTCGCTTGCTTTAACCCGGTAAAGGGCTGTGTCCCCTTCAATGGTCATGTCAATTGCCATATCGGTAAGCGAGATTTTGCCGTATTTCATGCTGTCAGCCTTAACCAGGAAAACTGACCTGTCCGGAAAGCTCTCAAGATGGATGGTGGTCCCAAATCCGCTGTTCATACCAAAACTGAAATTGTCAACCGACATATCTGCTCTGGCAATACCCGTGCTATCTTTTTCCAGTTTTACTGCGATTGTATGAAAGACAAAAACACTGTCGTTCAACATTAGTCCTATGAAGGGATCATAGGTTGACTCAACGAAGACATTCAGGTCAGCTAAGGCTGAAATGTAGGGAATTCTATTCTCTACAGCAGAATCAAGGAGGGAAAAGCCACTGTAACTGTCTTCCGTAAAAACCTTCTTAAGGTCATTCAGAGAGCTGTTGCAATGAAAATCAGCATGTATGAAATCGGATTTGATTATTCCGGTTACCAGACTATCGGACGAATCAAAGGATAGGGCGAAACTTTCCAGATCCTCGGTTTTGTTTTCCTTGCTGAGACCCACGTTTCTTAATGAGATAGCTGCGCTCAGATCGCCTGAGGTTTTGTTCATGCCGGCCTCCAATTCACCACGGACGGCATAGCCACTGAATAAATTAAGTTTTCCGGCATCCACACTGAAGTTGCCCGAGAAATGCCCTTTGGTTATTGAGTCATTATGTTCAGCAGCTCCGGTCAGATTAATCTTAAATGAGCTATCGGTTGTGTGCACTCCAAATGCATAAAGACCGCGGTCACCATCCAGCTCAATATGGATATCGTGGTAATTATATCGCCTGTAACCTGCTGAATCAATGGTGACGGATGCCAATATATTCATCTTGTCGGGTTTGAATGCTGCCCCGGCAAGTTCAAGGTTTCCCGATATCCGGTCCAGATCGCTGATACCGGCAAGTTTACCCAGTTCCAGGCCGGACCAGGCCATTTTCAGGGTGTAACTTTTCTTCGTGAAGTCAAGGGATCCATCCATGGCAATATTACCTGACCGGCTCTCTATGGTCAGGGAGAATTCAGGTGATATAAACCTGTTGCCAAGGCGTCCCTGTATTGTCAGGGGCTCAAATTCCGGAAGATTCACAGTTGATCCGGTCAAGGCTATCAACTCATTTAACTGTGGACGGGCAATTGTTCCGGTTCTGAATGCAAGCGAACAGCCTGCAGAAGATGGTTTTTTTACATGGGTTACCTGCCCGGTAACAGAGAAGGAAGCACCAGATGTTGTATTCAGGGTGAGGGTCTCAATTTTCAACTGGTCAGTTGTACCTGCAGCATTGCATGTGATGCCCAGCTTCAGATCTTTCTTTCCTGCTACTGCAGGTTGTAATTTCAGATGCGGAAAGAATGCAAGAACATCCCGGGCGGAAATTTCCGTATTGTCCACATTCAATGAAAAGGGTATGGAATCAATGGATCTGATCAGGTCAGCAAGTTCGCTCCTGGCCTCAACATTCAGATGTACTTCACTGGATTCCGTTCGAAGGTCTGCCGTTAACTGGCTAATCTGTGTCGAATCGGACCGAAAGGTCAATTCGCCCTTATCAAGCTGAAAACCATTCCCAAGTGCGAAAGAAAGCCGGCTCATGGAAAATCCGGATTCCCTGCGGCTCAGCCTGAGATGTTTTATTTCGGAATTGCATTTGGATATCTGAAAAGAAGCCTCGTCATGCAATCCGGATTCACCATCATACGCTTTGGTTTGAAAGGATCCATTGCGGATTATAAGATCGTCGCCGCTCACATGTAAAGTGCCCGGGAAATCAATTCCGGCAGTATCTTTAGATCCGGTTTCCAGTTTACCAGGTGCAGGAGAGGAAGATACAAGTACCCTGGGTTCCCGGAGCAGTAGCCGCGCAACGGAGACCCGGCTGCAGGCAAAGTCAAAACCGGCGTCTGAAATACCACCACTGCCCAGTGAAAACTCCATCCGCTGTTTTTTTTGCGGCTGATGAAGGGTGAATAAAATATCTTTTAGATCCGATTGAGCGAGCTTAAATTGCCAGGCTGCAGGAGCTTTGTTTTCGGCTTTTTTTGTGTGGGAAGACTGCTTTAAGACAAGCTCGCCATGTGCCTTTTCCATATCAATAAAGGCGGCATAAATTTGTTGCCTGATCAGTGAAAACGTATTAAAACGGATATAGAGTTTTCCGACAGATTGATCGATCTGGATTCCATGGAATATATCGTTGTATGTGAAGCGGATGTTTTTCAGGTTTATCGTGCGGACTAGTATATCCCATTTTTTATTGGCCTTCACTTTTGTTTTCGGGGGCTTATTCCCCGTCGAAAATATGGAGACCAGATCTGGCAGACCAGTAATTGAATCAGTTGTGATATGCACCACGGCATCATGAAGTGTGACGTTATTCACCTTTACTTTTTTAAACAAGAGGGGGACCATCCTGACTGAAGCTTTGATCTGTCCGGCAAATACAACCGTATCACCTGAATTCTTGATGATCAGAAGCCGGGTTAATCCGATCTTCCCATTAATCAGCAGGGTTATTTTGTCAACCTGAACCGGCAGTTTTTTTTCGAGGAAGATTGCATTAGCTTTTTCGGTAATCATCCGCTGACTGACCGGCAGGTTTATCCCTATCAGGACCAAAGCAAAAAAAAGTGCCAGACAGAGGATGAAGTACTTTAAAATTTTAAAAATCCGGTTTAACTGCATGAAAGGAGATCGCTTTTCCCAAAATTAAGACATATTTCATGCCTTCCATACCAAAACAACCTTTTAATTCGGATTGTGTTTATCGTGTAAATAGATTATTTTTGCCAAATCATTAAAATAAAATTGACATATGAAAAAAATAACATTGTTAATGGCTGCATTTTTTGCAGTAGCATTTGTAAATGCCCAATCAAACAAGGAAGAAGTCGATCTCATGCAAGCTTCCTTTGGCATGGAGAAGAAAGCCATGGTGGCTGAATTTGTAAAAGTTGATGCTTCCCAGAAAGATGCATTCTGGAGTCTGTATGATGAATATGAGACAGCCCGCAAGGAACTCGGTAAACAGAGGGTTGAATTGCTGAATCAGTATGCCGATACGTATAATAAAATGACCAATGAGATTGCTGGACCCTGGGGAACGAAAATGATAGACCTTTCCAAAAAGACCGATGCCCTGATCGTTACGTATTACAATAAGATAAAAAAAGTAACCAATCCGATGACAGCCTTGCAGTTTTATATGGTGGAGGGTTATATTCTTACCGGGATCAGACTCTCCATACTGGAGAGTATTCCATTTCCGGAAAGGAAGTAATCAGTACCGCGCAATATCAAAGGAAGTCCGGGTAGCCATTTTATGCTATCCGGATTTTTTGTAACTTGTACTCAAAATTAACCTAATCTAATTTTATACAACCGGGTTATGAAACGAAAATTCATCTGCTTTCAGCTTTTGATGGCAGTTTTTTCCTTGCTGCCGGGGTTCAGTCAGGAAGTTGCAACCGATTCATCCTATGCCATAGCGGATACGATGGAGAAGGATTTCGGTTTGTTTACGAACAGCGATGTTCTTGAATTGTCGCTTTGGTTCAACATCACCGAGTATACCCGGAAAAAATCCAAAGCGGAATACCTGGATGCCATTTTAACATACCACATCAGCAAGGATGATTCCATTAACAGGGAAATAAAGCTCAAATCACGCGGGGAATTCCGGAATGGTTATTGTGACTTTCCGCCCATAGTGCTGAATTTCAAAAAAACTGATTTTGCGAAACAGGATTTGCGTAAATTGGAAAAGATGAAACTGGTTACCCATTGCGAGACCGGCAATGAAGAGAATCTTTTCAGGGAATACCTGTGTTACCGGCTATATAATGTACTCACCGATTACAGTTTCAGGGTAAGGTTGCTCAGGATTAGTTATCACGATACCGGAAAGAAAAGAAAACCCATCAAGACCTATGCGTTCTTTATTGAACCGCTGGATTTTCTGGCGGAGCGGCTGGGTTGGATGCCGATTGAAGCCGTTAATCTTTCCCAGAAGAACATATTGCCGGAGATGATGGACAGAGTGGCCATCTTCAATTACATGATCGGGAATACGGACTGGTCCGTTCCCAATCAGCACAATTGCAAGGTCCTGGCACAGCGCGATACGGACCGGCCTGAACTTGGCGCCATCGTTCCGTATGATTTTGATTATTCAGGCCTGGTGAACGCGGATTATGCAGTTCCGTATGAGGGGCTGGGCATTCAGTCGGTTCGTCAACGCGTCTATGTCGGGAGATGCAGGAGTGAAGAAGAATATCTGAAAGCACTGAAAGAGTTCTCCGACAAAAAAGAAGAGTTTTACAAAGTGATCCGGGAATTCTCGCTTGTTGATGAAAAGGCAAAGAAAGATATGATCCGTTTCCTGGATGAATTTTATGCTTTGTTCGACAACCGGAACCGTATTGTAAATGAACTTCTGAAAGGCTGTAAAGAATTCTAACTCTTTTAAAAATCATAATTATGACAGCAGATCTCTTCGCATTTGATCAGGATCCTTTATGGAATGTGTTGATCCGGTTTCTCGTAACCCTGTTTGTCCTTTTTGTCGTTATCCGCCTTATCTACTACAGGTACTCCAAAAAGGAAGGGAATGTGTTCTCGTTTTTCCTGATGGGGATCATGATATTTCTGATATGTATTTTGCTAAAAACGGTTGAAATTCAGCTTGGAGTGGCACTTGGATTGTTTGCCATATTCGCGATTCTTCGTTTCAGGTCACGGAATATACCACTCAGGGACATGACCTATTTCTTCACCGTGTTGGGAATTGCAGTGATCAATGCAATGGCTACTTTCTTTAATCCGGTACGGGGAACAATCCTTATTAATGCTATCATTATTCTATCCTTAATAATACTGGAATTCTTTTTTCATAAGAATCCACTCATCAGACACCAGCTCGTTTATGACAAGCTTGAATTGCTAAACCCTGACAGGAAGCACGATCTTTTACATGATATTTCTCTTCGCACCGGAATAAAAGTAGTGAAGGTTAAGATAGGTAAAATTGACCTGAATAAGGGCAATGCTGAGCTTGAGATTTATTATAAGGATACAAATAAGCTCCGTGACCCACTTTCATGATTTTATTATAAGAAACTATTACCCATGCAGCCCAGGACCCTTTATTCTATTCTGAAAGGGACTACTTTTTTATTATTCTTTTATGGTTGTTCTTCCAGGATGATGGCTCAGGATAATCATTACTGGGCGCAACAATATGGTGCAACTGGCACACTCATGGGTGGGGCCATGATTGGCGGGGTGGATGATAATGCTGCTGTATACTATAATCCTGGAGCACTGGCCTTTATCAGCAATCCCAGCCTTTCTGTGGATGCCAATGTTTACCGGATGGACAAAATCCGGATCTCCGACGGTGCGGGCAAGGATATGAACCTGAATTCGGCCCAGCTGAGTGTTTATCCGCAGATTATCGCAGGGATGTTGAACCTTTTTAAGAACAGCAGGTTCCGGTTTTCATATACCATGCTCACCCGGAACCACGGAAACGTGCTGATGAACGCCCGTTATACAGCGCAGGCATCTCAGACAGAAGGGCCGGCAACCATCAGTTATGTGGGTGTTTTTGACTATGTGAACCAGCTTAACGAGTTATGGTTTGGTTTGGGAGTAGGGTACCAGGTTACGGATAAACTCGGGATCGGTTTGACATCCATTGGGAGTTACAGGGGACACAGTTACCAGCGGACCAATTATGTTCAGGAAGTGGAAAGCATAAATACAAGCCAGATCTTCAGAACCGAAACCAACGATGAGGCCATTAAATACAGCACCTTCCACCAGCTGTTTAAATTCGGATTGGCTTATGGCACAGGGCGATTGAAATATGGACTAACTGTAACAACCCCTTCAATCCGCATGTATGGAAAGGGCAATATACAACGGGAAAATTCAGTGATTGCCGTGTCGGATGATCCGTCCGATATGGAGGACAATTTCCTCATCATGGACAGGAAGACCGGTGTGAAGGCGATCTACAGGCATCCCCTTTCCATTGGCATGGGTGTTGAATATCAAACAACCAGGACCAGACTTGCCATTTCAGCAGAATACTTTTTCAGGATCGGGGTTTATCATCTGTTTGAACCTGATGCAGCACCCTTTGTGTATCCCGCCGCATACCTTGATTCGACAAATTATAAACCGCTGATTGACAGTTATCTTCATGTTGAAAACGCTGCCCGGCCTGTACTGAACGTCGGGATTGGTTGCAGCCAGATAGTCTATAAAAAACTAACCTTATTGCTTGGGGCATTTACCGATTTCAGCAGCTATGATCAACCGGCAGAAGCGGATGAACTGCTGAATGGTTTCGGAGGCTTTGATATTTTTCACTTATCCACGGGCCTGTCTTATCGCCGGCAGAAGCAATCTATCAGCCTGGGATTTTCCTATGCCTTTACACCGGCGAAACATGTTCCGCCTTATACCATTATCAACCAGACCCCAGATTTTACCGGTAACGCCCGGTTATCATCATACAGCTATGCAGTTGTACTGGGATATACTTATTATTTGGATAAACTTAGCGATTGATTATCAATCAATCACTGGTGTCCGGGTAAATAGCGGAGAAATCAATAGAACTCTTGTATTTATTGCGTCCCTATGGGACTCATACCTGGAGGGGTCACATTCTGTGCTACCAATATATCGTCCCTCCGGGACTGTCCCTTTAGGGACAATATATTGGTAGAAAGCAAGATGCAAATTACAAAATGTCCCGTCAGGGACGTAATAGAATTTTAACCGGACAGCAGTGATCAATCGATCACCAAATAAATACCGCCGGTAAAATCACCCTGCACCATAAAGGCGGTAGAGGTTACGCCATAATCAACTCCGTAACCGGTTCCGAAATAGGCGCCCGTGGCATACAGGGGCATAAGCAGTCGTGCCTGCATCCGGATGCCGATCCGTTCCGTGATGAGTATTTTCAGACCTCCCGATATGCTAATGGCAAAGAGGGACTCATTGCCATATTTTTCTTCGGGTGTGCCATAATGAACCCATCCCAGAGAGCCTCCGTAGAAAGGCAGGAATCTCTCCCCAAACCGCTGTGACCCTATTACACCGAACATATAGTAATCTACATTCACCGG
Source organism: uncultured Bacteroidales bacterium (assembly GCA_963705125.1). Classification (GTDB taxonomy): domain Bacteria; phylum Bacteroidota; class Bacteroidia; order Bacteroidales; family UBA10428; genus UBA5072. The sequence continues at coordinate 33,561 of CAVPIY010000006.1, forward strand.
GGTTTGGTTTATGATGTATTCCCCGTCATCCAGACTGAGTTCTGAGTTCAGGTGATTATAAGCGAATTCGAACTGAGCCGTTTCATCAAAACCGAAGCTGATGGCTCCGCCAAAGTTCATCCCGCTGGCAACGCGCAGATATCCCAGGTTGGTATAGACTTTGCCGCCTGTTTCCCACCCGGCATAGGGAGTAATCTCGAGATGTTGTGCTTTAACCTGTGCAGGGCCAGATAGTGCCATGGCAAGTACAATGGCACCTGTTATTTTGATTTTGTAATTCTTCATCCTATCCTAGTTTATAAAAGTGTAAGGTGGTTGTTATCAGGGCGCAATCATGAAGCCCAGGTTAAAGGAAATATAGGATTGCGGGCCCAAATCCCTGGCTTTCACACCCAGATTATAGCGGATACTGGTTGTTATCAGCGATTCACGGACAGGAATCATGATACCGAGTTCAGGTGACATGGAAAAATGCCAGGCATCGGTTTCCAGAGAATACAAGCCGATATCTGTCCGGCGTATATTGTAGATAACACCTATGCCCGTTCCGATAAAGGGCCGGATGCCTGAAGGTGTGCCAAACAAATACATACCCCTCACCAGCATCGGGAACATGTTCTGATAGCGAAACTGATTGCCGGTAACCGTAAGATTATCATTGACGTAGGTCTCGTTCCTGAGTTCAATGTTAAAGATATTCCAGCCTACCAACCATCCCACGGCCAGTTTGGGAGTAAGTTCGCGATATCCTTCGTAATTAAAGCCGCGGTAGCTTCCGGCACTGATGTAATCCTCGGTGGTGGAAAGAGGAACGGACATGGAATAAGTAAGTCCCTGATAGGTGTAACCGTCCTGCGCGAGAGCCAGTGTGGGCAGGAGCAGGAGCAAGAGGAAAATATATTGGAATCTTTTCATTTTTGACATAGATTTGTTTTCGTTGCAGAAATGTAAATTGTGATTATTCCTGGGTTTTGAGCAGGTAGGGCGACTGATCGAAACATTGGTCAATACCCTTCGAAAGACGGTTTTGCGTGGAGGTTGTTGTAGATTGTTCCAGCACACCGTTTACAATACCGGCCCAGATTACCGGAATTTCTTCCACATCGGGATCTATGCGTGCCACATCCACCATTTCCATCAGCAGGGAAGCGGATTGATAAGTATAGTAAGTCCCGTAAGGATACCAGGGATAGTAATAGTCATATGCGCTGATGGATTTTTTAGAATCAGCATCAGAATCAGCATTCTTATAGGGATATCCCCAGTACCAGCCCCAATATGGATACCATGTATATATCTCATGTTCGCTCGACAGGGCAGAAAGTGTAACTGACACATCAGGGGGATTCAAAGCAGGATTGGTTTCCTCCACAAATCCAAGCTTCAGCATATTGAGACGTACCTGTTCAATGACGAATTCATCGTACCTGCGGCTCATGTTGTCCTCGTCTCCCGTGGCAATAATGTGAATGATGGTGTCCAAAACTTCAAAAGTCCGCAACTCTTCGAATTTGTTTAAGTCTGACCCGGGTTCATAGTAAGCCTTATCATACAGGGTGGCGGCCACATCAAGGTCCTCAATCAACAGATCATCCACCGGATAACAGGAGGAAAATCCTGAAATTATAATGGTCAATAGCCCTATTAAATTCTTCAATCTCATGTTCATAGGTGATTGGTTAATGTGAATATTGAAATTCAGAGAATACTCATTGCCAGTAAATCCGGCAGCAAAGATATATAAAATAAGAGAAATTAAATCTTCTTATATTTGAGTCAGAATATTTATTATTTGATTATGGCCAAAATGTTGCTATATAAGCCCAACATTGCCTTTTTGTCACTATTCTTCTTCCTGCTGGTATTAAATCCTGAGGAAGCCAGTGCTCAGGGTTCCTGGTACTGGAACCAGAGCCTGAACACAGAGGCCTCCCTGCTATCGGGGGCAGTTGTTGCCGGTGAAAGCGGCATTGCAGCCATTTTTTATAATCCGGCCACTATCCCGGAAATGACCCGAAACAACCTGTCACTTTCTGCCAATTTGTTTTCAGTGTACAAGTATACGGGTAAAAATGCCCTCGGCACTGATTTCCCGGCAACCCGGACACAACTTGATGTACAGCCCAGGATCCTGACCCTGACACTCAATCCCAGGAAAAAGCCTGATCTGACCATCGAAATGGCCTATTTCTGCAAGACAAATGATTATATGCAAATCAACCAGGGCTCTTCACTTACTGCGGATATTGTGCTGGCCAATCCGGGTGAGGAGCAATATACTGCCGATTTTTATTTCCGTTCGAGATTCCAGGATTATTATGGAGGCATTGGCCTGGGTTACAAGTTATCATCTTCACTTGCAGTGGGATTTTCCGGGATGATCTCCTACAAAGACGACCAGTATTACAACCTGACTACAACCAGTGCGTTTACGGGTCCCGGCAGCAACGGGCAATACCTGGCCGAGGCGATGTATAACCTGAAATACAACATGTTCGATGTACGGCTTATTACCAAGCTGGGCTTGCAATGGAGAAAGAATTTGTGGTCATTCGGCATGAATCTGAATATTCCTTCCATAAAGATCTTTGGGGATGGCACTGTGGTAAAACAGTATGAGTTTTCCAATATTCACAAGGATGCCGGTAATCCTGAGAGCTCCAGCACCTATTATGGAGGCCGGCAGCGGAAGTGCCCTTCCCATTTTAAGGATCCATTTTCGGTTGCAACAGGAACCAATTACTATACACCCTCCGGGAATGCCGTTTTCCTTTTCACGGCCGAGTATTTTTTCAGATTGTCCGAATATGATTATATTGAAGCCAACCAGCAGCCCGGTGAAGACGGCTATCATTACGCTCCCGGTGAACCTGAAGAGTGGTTATCGTTTAAAAGCAAGCAAAGCCCAGTGTTCAATGCTGGTATTGCTTTCAGGCAGCGTATTAGTGGCGAGCTGATGTTTTCAGGAGGATTTCGCACGGATTTCAGTTACAATGATCCGGTCCCGGAAGGGGAAAATCTGACTCATAATCAAAAGTCTTTTTATTCTTTCGACCTTTACCACTTTAATTATGGACTTGGCTATGGGTTCAAGCGGGGATCGATCATCCTGGGCATGCAGTTATCACACGGAAGGGCCAATGATCAGCGACAGGTCGTTAATCTCACTGATCCGGTAGAGTATATAAGCGATTCCCAGTTGCCGCTGACCGGGCCAATCAACCGAAATGTACAGATCCGGTATTATGATGTGATGATCTACTTCGGTTTCGTGTTCAACTTTCTGAAAGATTCACAATAACCTCTACGAGATTGGAGTGTGCCAGGGCACATATGATATTTACAATAATGCAACCTCTACGAGGTTGTGGTGTACCGGGCATATATGATTTCTACAATAATACAACCTCTACGAGGTTTGCGATTGGTAATGGATACGGGATTCTTAAAATGCCTCGGCAAAATTGATATAGAATCCATTCACCCCGTTCGGGCCAAATCCCCAGTCTAAACGAAGATTGGTATTGTGCTTGGTATCAACCCGGATACGCAGGCCCCCGCCATAGGACAGCCAAAAGCCGTCAAGCGAAAGGTCAGAATAACTTTCGGCAACCCGCCCTGTACCGACAAAAGCTGTGATACCGAACATTTTCCAGACAGGCATGCGGTATTCCATCTGGCAATCCACCAGCACATTGTCCCGTAAGGCACCCTTGTAATATCCGCGCATCTGATCCTCACCTCCCAGCATGGCCAGCTCATAGAACGGAACATCATTGGTTCTTAAAGATGTGGTGGCCTGGAAAGCAATCACGTGTTTTAACCACGGATTGATATAGGTTCTGGCATCCAGGTTATAACTCGAATACAGGTAAGGATTGCCCATCCAGGACGGAAATGTCATGGTTTTGAGCGCGACAAAAAATCCCTTGTAAGCATTGTAGCGGTTGTCACGGCTGTCGTATATGGCGGCAAAACCCAGACCGGTGCTGGTGCCACCGTCCACGCCCAATACAATATCCTCGATCAGGAAGCTGGTGCTGTCATATTCAATATCAGTGTAGTTGGTCAGATCAACTCCCAAACCAAGATAGAAATTCTTAACCGCCTGTATTAAAAAATAATTGACAAACTTAAACCGCGTAAAGGATATCTGCTCAACGTTGTCAATGGAAACATCATTGCCAATACCAAGAACATATTCCGGCTGCTGTTTGTAATTGATATAACCGGTAATCATGTACAGGCCATTATGCCAGTTCAATTCAGTGGATACGGATATGTTTACCCTCCCCAGAGTTGAAAAAGTAAGTACTTCAGAGATCTTTGATGCTGCTGAAATGGTATCATTCTTCGAAAGGTCTATCAGGTTGAATTTGGCAAGCCCGAAGGTATGTCCTGCCTCAGTGGAATAGGAATACAGCGGCACCGGGATGATTTTGAACAGACGCTCCATTTTTGCATTGGTGGCATCGAATTTGGTAAGGGTATCCGCCTTAACCGATGCAGTATCCTGCCGGTTACTATTTCCCCCCTGTTCCCGGCCAAAGCCTGGTAGTTGACTGGTCAGGATTGCTGCAAATACTGCCGCCTGATAAACAATGCTGATTTTCAAGGATGTTTTATTTTAGATGAAAATCAAATGTAGTAAAAATATTGAATCGTGCCAATATTAATGCGGTTTTGCAGGGTATACTGATTTGTATTAGCTTTGTTTTCGACCGGATACCATAACATAGCGCTCCGCATGATAAGCATAAAAATGCAACATTTTCCAGATCAACCATTCAAACCCTTGACTGATCATCGAAAAGGGATAGTGATCTTTTTGGTTTTGTTGCTTTCGTCGCCTTGCGTCAGAGCCCAAAACACCAGTTATACCCAATGGGCCAATGAGTTGCAGTTTGCCCGGGCGATTAACGATAAGTGGGCAGCAGAGCTATGGTTAGGTGGCACTTTCAGCAGCACACCTGTTGAAAGCCGGGTTCTTGAGACCAATATCCAGCGGTATGTTTTTGCATGGGCACACTATTTTTTTTCACCAAGGTGGAAATTTTCTTCCTCACTGGCTTATTATTATAACAAAGACATACCCGATATCGGTCAATACTTTTCACCCGAATACCGGTTTGACCCTCCAGGGAATATTTTATATCCATAAAACCGGGTATACATTATTGACCAGAATGCGGGGAGAATTTCGCTATATCATGAATGCCGACAGTATATTTGAGGATAAGTACCGGTACCGTCAGCTTATTAAATTCGTAAAACCCATCAACAGCCAGGTACTCCGAAAAGGCGTATTTTATTTTGTCAGTACGGAAGAATTGTTTTTTAAACCCCAGGCAAAAACGAAAGGCCTCAAATTTTTCGACCGAAACCGGTTTGAAATTGGCGGGGGTTATCTGATAACCGATGATCTCCAGGCTGAATTGACGTATGTAAATGAATTTATGTCCCGTGATAAGGGCAATGAAATATACAATATTGTATCCCTGACAGTTACGGTTAACAACCTTTTATCACGATTGAAGAACAAAATCTCTTCCGGCTCATCAGAAAACGATACTCCGGATTAATTACTTATTTTTCCTCCTGTCTTTCTCCTCATTTAAGAAACAGGCTAACTGTTCTCTGAGAGCCGATTTATGCAATTTAAACACATAGGTTCTGATACCTTCATTTCCCATCATGTCAATCTTTGCCTCGATCACTTCAAAATTCATCACTGGATCCATATCCTCCTTATCAATGAGATAATGCATCTCCATCACGGTGTCATTTTCCGCATAACGGGTATCGAAGTGCTTAAACTCATAGGTCTTGTTATCTGACAATTTCAGGACAAGGTCCTTTTTAAGTTTCTTTCCTTCCGGTTTTTCAGGAAACGGAGAAGGATGCAATTCCAGAAAGTAGCTTTCTTTATCCGTGACAATGCATCCTTTCAATGACTTTGTCTTTGTCCACTTAAAAATAACCGGTTCTATAAAATACTGCATGGATCCGTCAGGTGATACGCGGTTCAATATCTGACATTGAGAGAATGCGGTGCTTGCTGCAGTTATGAGTCCCAGTAAAAATGCACTCTTTTTGATGATTGTCTTCATGGATATAAAATAGTAATAATTTATGAGCCTTTCAAAGAAGAGACCGGCAGATAAGAAATAAATCAGAATTCTTTCTTATCTTCATGTAATATAATTCAATAGTTATAATTTTTAGCAGTATGAGCCATTTTCTTGATTTAGCGGCAATGTTCCTTATTCCGCTTCTGGTTGTGTTGATACCCATATTCATCGGCCAGCGCTTCGGTATTTATATTAGTAAAAAATCGGCAGACATAAAGGAAGCTCCGGTGGGCACCGTGGTAGGTACAGCATTTGGTCTTCTGGCCTTCATGCTTGCCTTTACATTTCAGATAGCCACAAACCGGTACGATGCCCGGAAAGGTTTGCTGCTGGACGAAGTCACAAATATCCGGACAACCTACCTGCGGGCAGGATTGTTGCAGGAGCCCTTCCACTCCAATACGAGAAAACTGCTTGTTGAATACGTTGATATTCGTGTTGAGCTTGCCCAGGATACCTCGAAGCTCAGGCATTCCCTCTTTCGTTCTCAGCAGATTCTGGATACGCTCTGGAGTTATGCTGAAACACTGGCGGAACAGGACCGAAGTTCGGAAGTGTACGCCCTTTTCACAACCTCGGTAAACGATCTTGTTGATAATTTCAATCAGCGGATTTCCATGACGTTTGAGTATCGAATACCCGTTGTGATACTCTGGATTTTATTTATAATCGCCTTCTTTTCCATGCTTTCGCTCGGTTATCATTTCGGCATCTCAGGGAAAGGAAATCTCAGCATCAATCTGATTCTTGCCTTTATCTTTGCAGTGGTTATGTTGTTAATTCTGGCGCTCGACCGTCCTGAGACGGGAATAGCCAAGCTCAATCAAAAGCCTATGTTAACCTTGCAGAAGCAATTACAGGTATTGCAATCCAAAGGTGAAAATTAAGGATCAGAAAAGTCCTTTACATGCTTTCGGATTTGTGTTTGTTTTGTCCGGACTTTCCGATAAAGAATGTCTGCCATCCGATGGCAAGCGTGGTAAAGTTAGCTCCGTATCGTACGATCACCCCCCGGCTGGCGGCAATTTTTACCGAGTGTCTTTTGCCCACAGGAAATACGAATGTCCCGCCCAGCCTGGAATTTGACTGACGATCGTTCAATGGATTATCATCCACAGACGTCATTCCCCCCGTATAAAAAGTCGCATCGAATGCTGCCCAGAGTCGCGGCCTGATGTTGTAACTGATATGGGTCTGGAAGGAACCCATGAGATCCTGGGAGCGGACCGAATTACCCGGGTAAAAAGAGTAGTTTTTTGTGAACAGCCAGATGCCTGCATACAGATCAATGAGCCACCTTTTACCCAGCGGCTGTGAAAGCGCCAGCTCCGGTTTGAAGGACCATCTGTTGGTACTCAGGTTGATCAGTTTATCCGGGAAATACTGCCCGGTTGGTGTAATCAGGGTAAAGCTTGCACCCAGGATGGTCCGGCGTGAAGCCTGTACTATTACGGCCGGAGTGGCAGCCGGCGCACCATGAAACAGCCATGAGACACGGAAACGTATATCACTGAATCCCTGACGTGAGGTGCTTTTTTCTTCACCCAATACCGATCCGGATGCCTGTCCCCATGCATATGGAATAGTAGCAGAGGCCTGGGCAGTCTGGCCAAACAGGTTGAATGAACGACCAAACCCCAGCAGGGGTGATTCTACTTTTGCATTCAGGTCCTGTATTGGAGCCGCGGGATCTGTCACTACGCCACCCTGAGAATAACCAAATCCGGCGACAATAAAAGTTGTCCTGACCGGTATCCATGTATAAGACCGCGGATCCAGTTCCTGGGCCTGCAAGGTTGACATGGTAAATAAAATATACCATGCAGAAAGTAAGTGTAGATGAAATTTCACGGCAGGTGACCTTTATCCGATTGTTCTCCCCGTCTTAACAGTACATCCCCCTCGCTTTCGCTGTCGAAATGATAGAGCTTGGCGATGGTGATCCTTTTGGCCAGCAGGCTGCCGGCGAGGCTTGCCAGTAAGGCTCCCGCCAGGGGACCTGTCAGATAGATCCAGAATCCGGTCCACTGACCTGAAATCACAGCCGGTCCGAGACTTCGTGCCAGATTTGTACTGGTGCCTGAAATAGCAGCCTCCAGCGGAACCATGGTGGCATACAGGAAAGGGAACATATAGGGCGTAAACTGGCGGATCTTCCTGAACCCAATGAATACAATCAGCAGGAGGACCATGGTGAAGGTGGTGATCACTTCTCCGAGGAGTGCGGTTTGTGAGGAATAGCCCTCACCGGGGGAAGTGGCCCCAAAATCGATGCTTCTGCCCATTGTCCCCCATATCAGTAGCGGCAGGCAGCCGGCAATCGCGCCGGTCAGCTGTGCCAGGGTGTATGTAATTGCCAGTCGTCCCTCAATCTTGCGAAAAAGCCAGAATACCATGGTAACGGCAGGGTTGATATGGGCTCCGCTGATCTTACCGATCGGAGACAATGCAATGGATGCACCTATTGATCCGAACAGAAACCCTGTGATCATCTGACGGATTTTAACTTCGGGGATCAGCTGGGCCATAGGGCTGCCGGATCCAAACATGAAAATTACCAGAGAAAGGCCTCCCAGTAATAAAAGACCGGTACCCAGGAATTCTGAAATAAAGAACTTTGAACGGTATTTCAGGTACCTCGCATTGTTTTTGTCATGAACATCATTCATCAGCTTAAATATTTTTAAGGGTCACAAAACAGCAACAGGTCGGTCGGCCAAAAGCCGTGCACATGATGGGCAGAGTTCACGATCCATAAGGGCAGCCATGTGATCCGGCATACGTTTTCTTACAAACTCTCTGTGAGCAGGTGTCTGAGTTGGCTCACCGCATTCCTTGCACGTAAGCAAAGGTTGTTCACGCACTACTGTTCCTGTGATTATTGTACGCCGCATCCCGTCACGATCATCGAGGCTGATCGCTCCTGTGGGACAGACCTGTGTGCAGGCACCGCAACCGATGCAAAGCGCTGCGGGTCGTGTAAAGTCTAAATGAGCGAGTCTTCCGGCATTGGTGTCAGCCATTCGTAATGCCTCAACACCCATCTCGCTGCAGGCTGCCATGCAAAGGCCGCAACCGATGCATATGTCGCAACGCAAACAACGTTGGGCTTCATTTGTTGCCATGGAATCGGTCAGACCTTCTTCAATCCTGACATAGTTGCCTTCCCCAAGGGTTTCCTCAGCAGTTCTCTCAGGCATCATGCTACGACGCAAATGACTGCGGACATCCGCATTTACTTTCAAAGGAGTTACCTCAGCCCGCCTTACCGGCTTGCCTGTTTCACTATCCACAACTGCTCCGTGAAGCCATGCATCCATGGAGGCTGCTGCTATCTTACCCGAGCGGATAGCCTCCACAGCTGTCCGCGGACCATGTTGCCCATCACCGCCGGCGAAGATTCCGGGTACATTTGTCATCTTGGTCTTAGGATCGGCAACAATGAATCCACGATTGTTCTCCACTTTACTGCCTTCGAGGACTGCAAGATCAGTACCCTGGCCAACGGCAAGGATCACATGATCAGCTTCGAGGATCAGCAGCCGGTTGGTGTCGAACTGTGGATCGAATTTTCCGGTCGCATCCTTTACGCGCTCGCAATATTGTAATATAAACCTGCCATCCTCCCCGATCCGAACAGGACCCCATCCTGCATGTATCTGAACACCCTCCGTTACAGCAAGCTCTATCTCATTCGGGCTGGCTGGCATATCACGGCGTTTTTCAAGGGAGGTAAGGTCCACATGCGTGGCCCCCTGCCTCAGGGCTGTCAGTGCCACATCGATTGAAACATTGCCCCCACCTACAACTACAACCCTGGGTCCTACACGAACCCTTTCACCGCTTCGTACTGCGCGCAGGAAGTCAATTCCACCCATAACAAAGGGCAGTTCAACACCTTCAATCGGAAGAACACGTGTCCGCTGCGTTCCGAGACCCAGAAAGACCGCGTCAAAATTTTTCCTGAAGGCTTCCAGACTTGCAACCGGTGAGCTGGTATGGATCATTATTCCCAGTGCGCGAATCTGGTCTAGCTCCTTTTCAAGCATATCGGGGGGATTCCGGTAGGCCGGAATACCATATCGCAGCATGCCTCCGGCATACTCCTGGGCTTCAAAAACATCTACCGCATGACCCATGATACGAAGATAATAGGCTGCTGTAATGCCGGCAGGACCGGCCCCTATGATACAGATCTTTTTCCCTGTGTCTGGTGCGATGGCTGGCTTCGGATAACCTCCGTCAGTGAGGCAGTGTTCTGCCGACTTTGATTTCATAGGACGGATAAATACAGCACCATTACCCCTTCCACGAACACAGGCTGATTCGCAGGGAGCCGGGCAAACCAAACCACAGGTCATTGGAAACGGATTATCGAGTCTTATGGTCTCAATGGTAGAGCGATAATCGCCATGACCAATGTGGGCCATAAAGCTTGGAATATCTATGTTGGCAGGACAGGCGCGCTGACATGGTGCAGCATTTCGCACCAGGCAGAGCCCCTCCGGACAATACGCATTACGGGCATGACTTTCCCATTGTTCGCGGAAGTACCGAAGTGAACTAACCAAAGGCCAGGCAGCTGCAAGGCCATGTGTGGTAAGAGATACAGCCAAATCGTCAAGAGCAGCCATATGACCCATGTTACCAATTCCGATGGTGATCTCGGTCACCAGGCGTGCAGCCCTGGCCAACAAGGAGCGAACAGCAGCATCTTCACCTTCTGAAAGCTGCCAATGGCGGTAAAGAGAGCGTCTGGTTTGTTTGACGATACAAACATCACCAGTAATTACCATCAGGCTTGAGGGCGACGGAATAATACCTGCAGAAAGTAAAGAGAACGGATCAGATGGCAGATCATCGTTGGAAAGCGGAAGATATCCACCCAGTCCATCGTCAAATATAAGCACCGGATCTGGTCCCCCTGTCGGTTCTTCACCACGCCATTTATTTACCTGGCTTCTAAGCTTTTCTGACCTCGAAAGTTCTACCAGTCCCCGTTCATTCAAACCTTGCCTGAGCGTAATCAATGACGCATTTAAACCTGTTGCACCGGAAAACAGGAGGGCAATCCGGCACCATGTTTCGGGCGTGTGAACAAGTCGTGTTTTATCGGAAGGATGGCCTTCGCTCCAGCAACCAGGGTTGCTGCTGCGAACCACCTCAATTTTACGGCCCGGAGTAGCTATCTCAGCAAGAGCGCGAATGGAGTCAACTGCATTTAAAAAACCTGCTTCACGACCATTCAGCTCGGCTGGCAAAAGCAGTTCAATCTTTTCGCTGTTGCGCATTCCGATTGCAATCATCACGCCTTCGGCAAGAAGCCATGGCGCCTTTTCGAGCACTGTCGCCGTACCCATGGAATGAAGATCAAGCAATGTAGCGTCTATCACCAGTATTGAAGGACCATGTCCGCGAATAAACTGGCGCCAGGCAAGATGAATTGGTTCACCGGATGCTCCACACTCAGCGATGCCGGAATGCTGAATTATCTGCAAACGTTCCAATGGCGACATGGAAAGCGCTTTGGTAAATGCCGGTAAAGCACCGGCAAGTGTATTGCCGGGCGGAACGTCACCTGCAAGCCTGGCGGCTTCACGATCAAGCCATGATGGAAGCCTACTGTTGCCGCTCATGATTCCCTCCTTCCGCTTTCCGGAGGCTCTGCGACGATCATGCGCGCATACCGCTCACGCCTCGGATCTGCAACTTCAGCAGCTATTTCGAAGGACAGACAACCTGTTACACACTTCGTTACGCAGGCAGGCTGCAGTCCATCATCCAGACGGTCTTTGCAGTAATCGCATTTAACCACTTTGTGCGTGGCAGGGTCCCACTGCGGAGTACCCCAGGGACAGGCTGCCATACAGCTCTTGCATCCTACGCAGAGACTTGGCTCGACGAAGACGATACTGTCTTTCTCGCGCCGCTGCATGGCACCAGTGGGACAAGCCTTGATGCACCATGCATCTTCACAGTGAAAACAAGGCATATAAACAAACCTGGTACGCGGATGTCCATCGATGCTTACGGGTCCTATTATTATTATTTTGCATGGAGCAGGACCTGCGCCGAGGTTCTTGTTTGCCTTGCAGTGTACTTCGCAAGCTCTGCATCCGATACAGCTTGCATCATCGTGCTTAAGCGTATACTTGCTCATTTTTTACCTCCTTTCGTTGCAACAGGTTTAATTTGTATGATCGTTTCAGTCATGGCACATCCCCCACCTGCAGGGTCGAACTCATAGAGTTTGCCATGCTGGAGGCGCTGATCGGCTACACCCAATCCGTTTGCCCGTGTTGCCAGTGGCACCGTGGCACCAAATCCGTGCAGCATAAATACAGCCTCGGGATGGATCCATTGGGTTACAAGAGCCTTCATACGGCCTGTGTAACTGCCTCCTCCATTTATTTCAACTTCATCACCATCGGATAGGTCTAACTGGCGGGCACGATCAGGATGAATCCAGAGAACCTGTTTTGGGGAGATTTCATTCAGTACCGGGTTATTGAGCGACTGCCCATGAGCCAGTGTTGCTGTCCGGCCAAAGAGCAGGTAAAACTTGTCTCCCTGAGGTGCCTCTTTTGCCGTGTAGGGAGGAAGGCTTTGCAGTCCTGCTTTTTTCAGGATTGTACTTTCGAACTCGATCTTACCCGATGGCGTCGGAAATTTAAGTTCTTCCCGGGGTGTCATCTTTGGCGAATCTGATAATGCATCAAATCCTTCTTCGCGCATTTCAGCCACCGTAACACCGGTCCCATCAAGCTGATAATTCCATAATTCTTCAATAGTCTCAAAGTCGAGCACCTCTTTGAGTCCCATCCGTCGCAATATCTCACGGAAGATCCACCATGCAGGACGGCTGTCGAAGCGCGGGGCAATGGCCTGATCGCGCATGATGAAGAGAGGCACCGGGCCATTTATCTGACCAAGGATATTGGCACGCTCGAGGTAGGTTGATTCCGGCAGGATAACATCTGAGAACCATCCTGTTTCGGAATACCGGACATCGATAGACACAAGCAATTTCAGCTTGTCCAGGGCTTTTTTTGTTAATTCAGGGTCAGGCATCCCTGTCAGAGGATCGTGCCGGTATGCGAAGTAAGCCCCGATTCCGTAAGGCTTACCGCTTTCCATCGCGGCAAAGGCCTGATGAAGCATCCCGATCTTTGGATCCCACTGGGGCCTGGTCGTGCCGGCCCCGTCAACCCTGGGTTCCTGTATTTTGGCTACCCTTGAGGTGAGCTGGTTCAGGCTTTTGCGGCCGTAATATTCCGGAGATTTACCCAGGATAATGCCCCCGGGTACTTCGATATTACCCATCAGGGCATTCAGGATCAGGGCTGTGCGGCTAACGTGGAAGGATTGCTTATGCCGGGCAGTCATCCAGCCCGGATGGAAAATTACCCTGGGCGCATCGGCTGCGATCTCTCTTACAAATTCCCTGATCTGGGCAGCAGGAATATCCGTATGTTTCTCCTGCCATTCAGGCGTGGTATCCCTGACCGCATCCTTCAGGTAATCCATTCCCGATACATATCGAGAGACAAACTCCTTGTCATAAAGTTCATGCTTTAGCACCTCGTGGATAATGGAAAGGTTCAGTGCATAATCGCTGTTCGGGCGAACCTGCCAGTAACGTGTTGCCTTGCATGCGGTAATACTGGCACGCGGATCGATATAGGTACATTTCATACCTCCTGCCAGCGCTGCCATAAAAGCCTTGGATTCTTTTACCATCAGCGATTCGACTATATTACGGCCATACAGCACCATGTGCTTTGCATTCCTGTAGTCATAGATCAGCCCTCCCGGTCCGATCCCATAGATGGAGAGCGCAGCATTATGAATGTTCCCCGCGCAGCCGGCATCGTGATTGAAGTAATTTGGTGATCCGAGCGCACTTGTGAAGGTGCGTGTCATATCCGTAAAGAATCCGCCACGGTCTGAAAGCATGATCCCGCGACCACCAAAGGTTTCAATAGTATCTTTCAGTCCGTCAGCAATGTAATCAAGCGCTTCATCCCAGGTAGCGCGCCTCCATTGACCACTTCCCCTGGGGCCTTTACGAATCAAAGGCGTCTGCGGTCGTTCGTCGTCAAGCTCGAATGCAAGCCCTGCGGAACCTTTTGCACAGAGACTGGTACCAATGGCCTGGTCATGATGATTGCCCTGGATCCATACTATCTTACCATTCTCGACTGTCACTTCAATCGGGCATCGGACCGCGCACATTCCGCATAGGCTGAAAACCGTTCGTCTTCCCGGTGTATCAACACCGGCAACATTTGGTGCCTTTATGGAGTTCATTTTATGGTTTTTTCAAATATCTGAAAACTGAATGATTACCTTGATATCATCCGGTTCTCTTTCAAGCGCCTTCATGAAATTCTCCGGTTTTTCCCTTCTTGTGATAAGCTTTGCGAGCCAGGTACGATCAGCTTTGGCAAGTGTTAATCCGGCTCGATACCATTGACGTTTGTTGGCATTTACACTTCCCACTATCACGTTATTGCGCAATACAGCAGCGGCTGCTACATCTGCTAACACACCTGCACCAACAGCGCCTCCCTGGCCAACACCTGTAAGACAGATGATACCGCTTGCCCCTATTTTATGAATACAATCGGCAATTACTGATCCGACACCGGTACATTCAATGATTGCATCAGGTTCGAAATCCAGATCAGCAACCCTTCCAGAATGATACGTTGCACCCAGTTCACGCACAAGATCCGGCTTGTATCCTGTTTCCATCCTGTCGAGAACGTGAACTTCTGCAATCCCCCACAATTTCAGGCTCAGTGCAGCAAGAAGTCCTATCGGACCTGCCCCAGTGACCAGAATGGTTTTAGGTTCCCAGTATGACCTTCTGCCAATCATGCCTATCTGTTCCATTGCCTTGGTTACCACTGTGGTAGGCTCAAGGAGAACACCAAGTATGCCCAGAGCAGGATCAACTTTTACTGCATATTCTGGTTCGATCCTCCACCGCTCCGACATATAACCGTGGATCTCTTTTATACCTCTTTCGGTATACTGTCCGTTTCTGCACATATCCCATTCACCTACTGCACAATTCGGACAAGGTACAGGATCTGGCCTTCTTACAATTCCTACCACGAGGTCACCTTTTTTAAATCCGGAAGATGTTCCGGGATCAATAACACGACCCAATGATTCGTGTCCGAGTATAAGATGGCTTTGTCCCTGAGGAGCCCATCCGTATTTCCCTTCTGTAATTTCGACATCGGTACCGCAGACTCCTACTGCAATAGCTTCAACAAGTATTGACCCGTCACGCATGTCTGGTTCGGGCATCTCCATGTATTTTGCCGATCCGGCTTTTTTTGGTTCGACTGTTATTGCTTTCATGTTGATTATTTAAAGGTTTATACTTTTTTGTTGCCCTTGAGAACCTTTGCCTTACTGAATGTAAGGGCGTCGTCCATTGATATCTGTGTGAACAAATGCATGGTTCTTGCAATGGTACCGCTCCATCCGGTCTGGTGACTGGCACCAATGCCTGCCCCGGTATCACCGTGGAAATATTCATGGAACAGGATGTATTTGTTCCATTCAGGGTCCTCCTGAAATTTACTGATGTTTCCGTATACCGGTCTGCGACCTGAATCATCAGCCATAAAGATGGAGGAGAGTCTTTTTGAGATTTCCTCCGCTACCTGGTAGAGATTCATCCTGTTTCCCGATCCTGTCGGGCATTCAATAAGAAAGTCGTTCCCGAAATATTGGTAATAATTCATCAGAGCCCGCACGATGATCATATTTACCGGCATCCATATCGGCCCGCGCCAGTTGGAATTACCTCCGAACATTCCGCTGTCGGAATCGCCCGGCAGGTAGGAGACGCTGAATTCGTCGTTACCCACGCGAATGGTATAAGGGTGGTCCTTGTGGATCTTTGAGAGGGCTCTTATTCCATACTGACTGAGAAATTCGTTTTCATCGAGCATGATTGTCAGCACCCTGCGCAAATTTTTCTCATTCAGGATGGAAGCCAGCAATCTGCCATTGTGACCAGGTTTTCCCGGATTATGAATAAAGGCTGTTAATTCAGGCCGGGTGGCAAGAAATCCGGAAATCATCTGTCCTACCTGGGGATATTTTTCAGCCATTTCCCTGTTATAAACTGTGACGGCGCACATAGGCAGAAGCCCCACCATGGAGCGCACCTTCAGTTTTTGATTTCCTCCGTCAGGAAGACAGAGAACATCATAGAAGAAACCATCGGTCTCATCCCACATCCCGCCATCTTCATCCGGTCGGATCATGGCTGAGGATATCCTGAGAAAGTGTTCAAACAGTTTCATCGTAATGTTGACATAGGCCGGATTGACCAGGGCAAGCTGAACGCTGATCTCCATCATGTTCTGGCAAAAGAGGGCCATCCATGCCGTACCGTCGGCCTGTTCGAGGTATCCTCCCGTAGGCAATGCGGAGCTGCGGTCGAACACGCCTATATTATCCAGACCCAGGAAGCCTCCTTCAAATGCGTTATTTCCGGCCCGGTCCTTTCTGTTTACCCACCAGCTGAAATTGAGGAGCAATTTATGGAATGAACGTTCAAGCCATTGAAGGTCGCCTTCGTCACGATTGGCTTTTTCAAGGAAAAAGCTGAATATGGTTGACCACGCATGGACAGGGGGATTGACATCACCAAAATTCCATTCGTAAGCAGGGATCTGACCGTTGGGATGTTGGTATCCGTTGCTCAGCATGAGCTCGAGCTGCTCTTTTCCGAAATCTTCGTCCACCAGTATCAGCGCGATAACATGAAATGCGAGGTCCCATGCGGCATACCAGGGATATTCCCATTTGTCGGGCATGGAGATAATATCTTCGTTCTTCATGTGGTGCCACTGTGCATTGCGGATCGGGAGATACCCTTTTTTCGAAGGATCAACGCCATGTTCCTGTAACCATTTGCTCACATCATAATTGAAAAACTGCTTTGACCATAGCATCCCGGCCAGCGCCTGGCGCATTACATTTGCTGCATCCGGTCCGATGGATTCCGGAATGATACTGCCATAAAACGCATCTGCTTCCTGCTGACGCAATTTGAAAATGTTGTCAAATCCCTTCCCGAATGATACTGATCCCTCTTCTGCCTCCTTAAGGCCGGTTGATTTGGACAGGCGCAAACATACGACTTCAGATTTTCCGGCCCCGATGGTAAGTTTGTAATGAGCAGCGACCTTTGTGCCGGTTTTTTCAGGATTAACAGCATCCTTCCGGCCTTTTACAATAGAATCATTGATACCGTCCTTCAAATAAGCACTCAGGTTGGAAGACCCCCATAACCTCTCATTGTTGGTTTCGTTGTTGGTGAAAAACAGATCATGTGCTTTTGAGGCGCTGAATTTCCATTTTCCCAGGTCATTGTGTTTTGCAGCAATCACGCCGGCTGTTTTGTTCAAACTTACCTGTTCCAGTACGGGCATTTCATTCCCGTGAGAACCGTCATACCAGGTATTGCGGAACCATAGCGTCGGCAGGAGGTGAATGTCTGCCGGTTCGGGACCCCGGTTGACAATGGTAATACGGATCAGGATGACCTCCGGCGCCTCTTTTGCATATTCCACAAACACATCAAAATACCGGTTGTCATTAAAAATGCCTGTGTCCAGCAGCTCGTATTCCGGTTCATGGTATCCCCGTTGACGGTTACCATCAATGATATCCTTATAGGGATAGGCCCTTTGCGGGTACTTGTAGAGGTATTTCATGTAGGAGTGGGTCGGCGTGGAATCGAGGTAGAAATAGTATTCCTTTACATCCTCACCGTGGTTGCCTTCGCTGTTGGTCAAACCGAAGAGCCTTTCCTTAAGGATGGGATCATTGCCGTTCCACAAGGCAAGGGCAAAGCATAGCAGTTGTTTATCATCGGAGATACCGGCAAGGCCGTCTTCTCCCCATTTGTATGCCCGGGAACGGGCCTGATCATGTGGAAAATAGTTCCAGGCATCTCCGTTTTCGCTGTAGTCCTCACGTACAGTTCCCCACTGGCGCTCGCTCAGGTAAGGTCCCCATTTTTTCCAGGGGATTTGCTGTTGCCGGCACGCTTCTAATCTTGATTTTTCAGTATCCATAGCATTTTAGATTTATAGGTAGGCCCAGATGGGTGTTTGCTGTTGAATAGGAAAGGTTAGTCAAACCAACCTTTTTTATGAAAATAGGTATACATCCCCCAGGAAAGGAGTAATATGATCACCAGGGCAACGATGTATCCATAACGATATGACAACAAGGGCATGGTAGGCCAATACATTGGGATCCTGAACTTCCATCTGTACGGGCATTACCATCAGGACCAGATGTTTCATGGGGTAGAAGCCTGGGTGATCGCGTGATTCGAGACAAAAGAGCCTGGTTAATCCCTGAACATCCATGTCATCGAGTATCGCTTCAAGTTCTTTGGTATCAGCGTCCATGCTGTCGATCCATATCATTGAATTTTTTTGCCGGACTTCATTTACAGCAAAACTGTATTCGCAGGGTTTAAGTTGCGGCCCGGAAGAAATCTGAAAACAATTTACGGTCATGTTCAAAAAACTAAAGTTTTTTGTTAAATTTTTCAAGGTTATTGCCAATATTTTTCCACATGTAACTGGCCGGGTTCATTCTTTTTATCTTCTGTAAATCCCTCTTTTGAGAGTATTTCAATCATCGAGTCGCTCATGCGGGGGCTTCCGCAAATAAAAAAATGGGTGTTTTCAGGCTTTGGTATGGAACCCCACGCCTTTTCAATGGCGCCACTTTTCCAAACATCCTGCACATGGCCGGTTGCTCCTTTCCAGGGAACAGGTTCCTCTTCGGGCCTGCTGATAACGGGAATATAAGTTACATTGGAACGAAGGTGCGCCATGGCCATTAAGATGGGCCTGTAACCTAAATCCCACGAATGGCGCGCCCCATGAATTACTGCAACCTTTCGTCTGGGCTGGGTGCTCAAATAAGTGCTTAACATGCTGATAAAAGGCGCAAGCCCGGATCCGGTAGCCAGAAGTAACAGGTTGGCTCCTTCAGGGATCTTTGAATCCTCGTAATTAAATTTTCCCCCTATTTTTGGTGAAAGCCAGACATGGTCGCCAATTTTAAGGTTGAACAGGCGGGGTGACAATTTACCGCCTGGTACTAATGCTATGTAAAATTCAAGAAATTCGCGGTTCACCGGCGAAGACGAAATGGAGTAAACGCGCCTAATCAGCTTGTCAGGCTCTTCAGGAGCGTTGATTTCCGGTTCAGCAAGCGCACAGCGCGAAGCCGAGCCGGGTAACCCCAACACAGTAAACTGGCCGGGCACGTATTGAGGGAATTCCCATCCATCGGGTACAACCTGCAGGATCATCAACCAGGGGGACACCTCATTGCGCAGGGTAATTATTGCATTTAATACCGGTTCATCCATTTGTATTCATCATTAATGGCTAATGATTGTTTTCTGTAAAGTTTCAATTTTGCCTTATAGCCGGGACCTGTATGCTTTCCGTTCATGTTTGGCTTGCTCATCATTTATCATAATAGTTCTCACCTTCAATCCGAAATCATCTTCCTTTATTTCTTCGGAAATACAAAAATTAACGCCGCCCTCACGCCAAAGGGCGACTTACCCCCTTCCGGCGCTGCAACCTGAATACGGGGACCTACCTGAAGTTGGACCAATTGTTTGCCGAATTTTGTAAGCCCGC
Organism: uncultured Bacteroidales bacterium; assembly: GCA_963705125.1. Classification (GTDB taxonomy): domain Bacteria; phylum Bacteroidota; class Bacteroidia; order Bacteroidales; family UBA10428; genus UBA5072. Next base: position 53,404 of record CAVPIY010000006.1, read on the forward strand.
CCGCCATAATATTAATATAGGCATTGGTGGTGTTTGCTTCCCAGTTGAATGTCGTTTCAGAATTAACAGTAAGTCCCGAACCGCTTTTCCAGTTGTGGGTAATAAAAGGTTGTATGTACATTTGGTTAACATCACTTCTGTCCGCATCGCCTGCAACTGACCAAATCTGGTTTAACAAAGCACCATAAGTCCAGCCGTTCTTTTGTTGCAGAACAATTACTGTTGGGCCTGCACCAAATTTTTTAGTCCCCAATAAATCATCTGTAGCGGTTGGAATCAAAAATGCTGCACCCACACCCCACACAAATCCATTTTTTACAACCGCATTCGATATCCATCCACTCACCAGGGCATCGGCCAGTCCGCTTTGCCGGGTATCTTCACCGGTAATGTCATACTGGGCTATTACCGGGACAATATATCGTGTAATCAGGCTGTATTTTGAATTCAGGCTGAATGGAACAATCGGCTGGATATTCAGTGTATTCCGTGATCCATTGTAATCCCCTAAACCAATATCCATATTATTCTGAAATGGCAGACTGATGAGAGCTCCAATGGGGTTGGCGAGTTTCTTTGCAATCGCTGCAGCATCATCTGCTGCCGGTTTTTGTTCATCCTGTGCCAGCAAGGTATTAGAAGCTAAAAAAATGAGCAAAATTATGTGTACTATACTGTTTTTTTTCATTTTCAAATTTTCAAATTACCCTGTTACAGTAGCCTTATCAGCTCTTGATGCAAACCACCGGGCCAGTATCAACCACACAAGAACCGGAACCGGAACTGCCAGCAGGATCATTACAAGCACATTCGGATCCTGAACCGGGAATGCTGCAAAAGCGACGAACATGGCTCCGCCGTTGCGTGAACATACACCAAGGGCCAGCGCACTGCGCTGTGCCTGATTCATGCCGAAGCCAAGTAAATAAGCTCCAAACGCGATTATCACAACAAACAAAACCTGTGCAGCCACAGCAAAACTACCAAGCGCCTGAAGGAGTTCCCTCCAATACATTATCATGGTAAATCCCAATAAAAGCAAGGTGGTAAGGCCTGCCAGTTTTTTTACATAAGGGAAAACAGCCGTACCAGCTTTTTTTGCATATACCATAATCAGAACGCCAGCCAGCAATGGTAAAAGTACAGTTAGAATAAGTTGTTTGGCCAATGCTAAACTGCTTACCGATACACCTGGAATTAACACCGGAGCCATGATTGGCATCAGAATTACAGTTCCCACAACGGCCAATGGCATCATAGCTGCTGAAACGTCCATGTCGGCTTTAGCTTTTCTGATCAGAATGGGCAACATGGGAGCCGTTGGTGCCAGGCTGAAAAGAAGCAAACCGGTTCCGTGCGCTTCGGACAAGGGCAAAATCTGAATGATTAAAATTGCCAGTAACGGCCCGATTATCCAGCTCCATATAAGGGTTAAGATTACCAGACGCGGGCTGCGTAAGGCTTTCATGGTTTCGGTCAGGTTGAGTTCGAGACCCATTGACCCCAGATTCGCCACACAATAAAGTATAGCTACAATTCCAAAAATATCCTGGGCATTCATAGGTTACTCATTCAGAAGGTTTACGTCCAAAAGCCTTGTCAATCATTGCCTGAAAGCGTTTGACCACTTCATCCGATGGCGTTTTGTAATCGTCGAGTTCATAAATAACACCAAGCGATTCATACTTGCCAAGTCCAAAACGATGATAAGGCAGTAATTCATAATCGATTACATTTTTATGGGGTTTAATGAATTCCAACACGCCCAGGATATGTTCATCATCGCAATTAACCCCTGGAATAAGTGGTGTGCGGGCAATAAAATCGATGTTTGGAAATGTTTCGTATGCTTTTTTAAAATTCGCCAGGATTCGCTCGTTGCCAACACCTGTCCATTTTTTATGGCGCTCCGAATTCATCAGCTTAATATCGTGCAACATGGTATCAACATGTGGAAGCACTTTCTCCAGATTCGCCCAGGGTGCATTGCACGCGGTTTCTACAGCAGTGTTAATACCCCTGTTATGAGCTTCCTGTAACAAAGCCGCAGCAAAGTCGGGTTGAAGCATCACTTCGCCGCCGCTGATTGTCATACCACCGCCGGAGTTGCGATAGATGGAGGAGTCTTTCTCCACTTGATCCATTACTTCGCCTACCGTCATTGTCTTGCCAAACATTTCGAGGGCGCCGGTGGGGCAAAGCGAGGCAAGTTCCTCAGTAACACCTGAGGCCAGCTGCCAGTTGACTTTTACCTGTGAATCGTCTCCCTCCACAAAATAAAAACTACCTTCGGGGAAGGGTGCTTTCAGGCAAATACCACACTTCTTCCCCGTACATTTTTTCGGATCGTATGAAACTTCCGGCTTCAATCTGATACTTTCAGGATTGCCGCACCATTTACAACGAAGGGAACAACCTTTAATAAAAACATTTGTTCGGATTCCCGGGCCGTCATGGCTGCAATACCGTTGGATATTCAATACCCTGCCTTTTATATCCAATATATTTATTGTTTGAGTTGTCATAATTATGCCTCCTTATTTTCCAAAGTAAATACCAAGTGAATCTGCGACCTGAAAAAACATGCTTTCAGCTGGTACCGTTCTTACCTTGTTAATAGCGTCGGCAAGCGGGATGAATTTAATATCAGGCGGGACAAATGACACCAATACTCCGTTACTGCCTGCTTCCAGCGCCTGAATTGCGGCTGCACCGTAAGCCACTCCCAACTGGCGATCGACTGCCGATGGAACACCACCCCTGACCCAGGGGCCGATTACCATGGGAAAAGTTTCTTCAGCTATTCGCAGTTGTAAGCCTTCAGCCACAGCCTGGGCTGCCAGACCTGATTTATGAATTACATATTCACTGCTTGAATCGCCGGTTGCCAATGGCGATAAAGAAGCTTTATAGGATGATACTTTTTCGTCTCTTTTCTTTTGACTGATAATTTTTGCACCCTGTGCCACCACTATCAAACCCCAGGATTTCTTGCCTGACATTTTATTCTTTAAATGTGCTGCCACATGTTGAAGATCAACCGGAACCTCGGGAATAAGAACAGCATCAGCAGCAACCGCAATACCTGCCTGTAATGCAATCCATCCGGCTTCTCCCCCCTGTACCTCAACCACTGCAATTTTGTGAGCCGCCTTGGCGGCCAGACGCGCACGGTCAAGCATTTCGATGGTAAATGTAAGCGCAGTGTTAAACCCGAATGATACCGAAGTATAGGCAATTTCGTTTTCGATGGAACGAGGCACACACACTGCATTGAGTCCCTTCTTATGAAGCTGATACAGAATACTCAGACCTTTTCCACCAACTATAGAAATAACAGCATCTATGTTTTCCGCTTTTATTTTTTTCAGCAATTCATCCGACATGTCCACTTCCTCAACCATTTCCAGATCATTAATGGTGCGCACATTGAACGGATCAATCCGGGCCGATTGGCCGAGTACACTTATTGTGTTCGGATCCATATTCAACACCTGTGGATTGATCGCAATTAATCCGCCATCTGGGTATTTTTCGGGATGGAGAATGCCTTCAAATCCATCGAGTATGCCCACCAGCTCCCATCCCAATTTACCGGCAGCAAGCGAGGCGCCTGCAACAACCGCATTTATCCCGGGAATATACCCGGCGCCTACCATAATGGCAACGCGCTTTTGTCCTGTATCTTTACTCATAATTATTTCTCCTTTGTTTTTTTGTATATTGAATGAGATAAGTAAGGCATGGCAACCGCCATGCCTTACTTGTAATTGTTCAAACTTTATACTATTCGAAACTCTGCAACGTGCGTTCGATGACTTCGTTCTGCACACCCGGGGCCAACTTGGTGAAGAAAGCGCTGAAACCGGCTACGCGAACGACAAGGTCGCGATAGTTTTCCGGGTGTTTCTGTGCATCCCTGAGGATGTTGGTGTCAAGCACATTGAACTGGATGTGATAACCTCCGTTATCAAACAGGGTTTTGACCAGTCGCAGTACATTCTCCCGGCCTTTGCGGGTTTTCAGCTGATCCGGAGGCAGCTTCATGTTCATGTGGGTTGCGGTGTACTTGATTGCATCCTGGGCTTTAGCCGCCGACATCACCAGCGCAGTGGGTCCGTTGACATCGGTGCCCGGCATGGCCGAAAGACTACCATCGGTAAGTGCAACACCGGCATATTTACCGTTTGGCAGAGCCCCGGTCACCATACCCATCAGGTTGTGGATGCTCTTTGTATAGGCATCCGGCGTTGACTTGATCTCTTTGCTGAGGTAGTTTCCACCGCCGTCAACATTATTGAAAGCCGTTAGAATGCTTTCGTACACCCTGTGGGCCATCTTGTTCACTTCAGGAATATCGTTGCCGTGCTTGGGTGCTTCATAGCACATCTTGCGTACATTCTCGTACCCTTTGAAATTGGCGTCCAGAGCCTTCTTCAGTTCAGCCATGGTGATCTTCTTTTGGTCATAGACCAGATGTTTCAAAGCCATCAGGGAGTTGGCAGCATCAATACCACCCACAACGATCTGGGCAACGGTATAGTAATTGGCACCGCCATTCCAAACTTCGGTGCCGGTCTCAATGCAACCTCCGGTCAGAAGTGAACGCCATGGAACCGGGAGGAAGTCAGCACAAAGCATGCTGGCGATCCATGCCCCCCGGCGGAGAACCTCCTCATTGAATATCAGTTGCTTCTCGAAGGCGGCATACAATTCCTCGAAAGTCTTGAAGGTCTCCGGATGCCCGGTCTTGGGGCCAACCTGTTTCTTTGTTCGTGGATCGAAGCCATTGTTCATCACCAACTCAATGACCTTCCCCAGGTTGGGCTGCCCTTCCACCGGGTGACCGGTTTCATAAGGAATGTAGGACCCCACACAGGCGCCGATACATGTCCTTCTGGCCTTCTCAAGGGTAACCCCCTTCTTTGAGTCGGCGAACATATGGAGGGCCCTTTTCAGCATCACTTCGCCACTTACGAACTGAGGCATGCCCACACCGGTGCCGATAACATCAAGTACCTTTTCAAGGAATTTGCCACTCATCCTCTCTGTATAGATGCAGCTCAGGGGAGGCTGCGGCAGGTGAAGGTAGCCGGCGGCATCGAGGACAAGGTAGTCCATTTCTGCAGTAGCATCCTCACCATCCTCTGTATAGCCTCCGAGCGAGATGCTCTGACCCAGGTCGGCTGAGTTCTGCAATGCGACTTTCTCACCGAAGTAATAGCCGATCTCATTCAGTTTGATAAAGAGGTTCTGGAGCATGAATGTTGCGTCATCCGGACCTATCAGTCCGGCTGCCTTATCGCGCTGATAGAAAGGTTCCAGGTTCTGACCCAGATAGGCCTCCGAATAACCGCAGCCTACCTGTTCCAGTTCCGCGCAGATGTGACAGAAGAAATGAACCTGTATTGCTTCTCTCAGATTACGGGCAGGATTCTCAGGCACCCATTCGCAGGTCTCGGCAATCGCGATCAACTCCGCTTTGCGGGTAGTGTCCTTCTCCTTTGCCGCCATTTCACGGGCAAGTTCTGCATACCGATGTGCCAGGCGGACAATGGCTCTCATGATGATAAGGCTGGCTTCATAGAAGTACAACTTACTGGCATTGGGTAAACGCATGTCGAGAGCTGCCTGTCTTTCCTCTACCTCCTTGATCATGGCAGAGAGCCCTAAGTTATAGATTCTTGGGTAGTTCAGGTTACCACCGCCACCGGGCCAGTCGAAGAAACTAACGACAAAGCCTGAATCATAGGATGGACGTGGATCAAAACCATACTTCTTCTCGAAGATCTCCAGCGTGCGGGGCTTCAGTGCTCGCTTTTCCCAGTAATCGAGAGCCCACTGGTTTACCCTCTTGTCCTCCGGATCCTTGCACTTCTCAACGGTATTATCGTCCTTCATCCAATCGATGTTCCATTCAGGATACGTGTAGATTCCGTTGACTGTGCCGGCCATGCTGCCCACGAAGAGGTTTTCGTCAATGTAGAGCTTCTTCCGCTCCAGCAGGGTGGCCATGAATTTGGCCCTACGCATGATATTCTGGTCGCCTTGAGTGACTGCGTAAACCTCCTCCATGATCCTGATCCTCTCAAAATCAACCTCGGCAGGAGTGCTCCTGAGTTGTTCTTTCAGCCGGTCGATACGCGCTTTGTCGGCTTTTACTTTGGCGGTGCCTTCATAGGGCTTGCCATCTAATTTTCGTCCCGGTTTTGTATAGTAAGGGACTCCTGTTTCTTCTTTTTTCATTTTAAATTTACTTTAAAGTTTATATTTGCTTTGTATCGTGGTTAATTATTCAAAGTGCTACTTGTCAGACTTATGCAAATGGCTGGTATTTTTTTGGCTTGAAGGCTTTACTGCCTCATTAAATACTTCCCAGCTAAGTTCTTCTCCTGCTTTCATATCTTCCCAGGCATTTCCGCTGGTTTCCCGGATTTTTAAGATTTTGCTTTGAACTGCTTCTTTTTTCAAAAACAATTCATTGATCTGTTGCCGGTATCCAGCCTTTGTCTCGGCAATTGCCTTGTCGGCTATCTGGCCCAGATCCTTAATTTCACTTTCCAACTCTTTTAGTCTGACAGCCATCTTGTTGATCCACTCTCTTTGATTTTCCATTGCTTTATTTATTGATCCGGGTGAGATAGTTATCTGTCAGAATACTCTTTATCTTAAATTCTGTTTATTTCTTAATCAAAGTTATTTCAAGTACGAACGGACTTCAATACCTATCAATCCGTATTTTTTAGTAGTTTTGGATCGAATAGTATATCTTTTAAACTTTTGGAGGTAAGAACTGCCAGATACGAAGATTACAGCCTGTTCTATAAGTTCTTTGTAACCTATTCTGCAGGAGGTTTCAATGGGATTGATCCGAATAATCCCATTATGCAGGAGCTTGACATTTACATGGACCATAACAGGCAGCTGTTTTATATCACCGATGTTATACAACTGGATATAAAATTTATTAGTAAAGGAGTCAGGTCAATGTTTGGAATTGACCAGGATAAAGTTACCACAGGATTCTTTCTGACAACCACACATCCGGATGATCTTAAACGGCATCATCTTGCCAGGGCAAAGCTGATAAGTGAGGCACAGGAGATCTTCATGAAGAAAAGTGGTACAACTATCATTTCGTCTAATTTCAGGGGAAGAATACCAGGGACTATTGAATATGCCGATTATCTTTATCAGTGTTTTATTTTTTACAGTAAAATTCCTTACGAATCCACATTTCTGATCCTTGTCATTACAGATATATCGGGATTTAAGAAAATCCATAAAGGATTTCACTATTATATTGGAAACAATCCTAAAGTCTTTAGATTCCCGGATGAGGAGCTCCTTTCTAAAGGAAATATTTTTTCCCTTACTGAATTCAAAATAATTGAATTTATTGAACAGGGATTGAGCACCAAAGAGATTGCTGTGAAGCTCTTCAGGAGTCCGCTGACTATCAATAAGCATCGTTCCAATATCATAAAGAGAGCAGGGAAATCCTCTATAACAGAAGTAATCCGTGAACTGAAAGCAAAGGGATTGATGTAGCAAGTCATTCAATAGTCATTATTAGTCATTTCCCCCGGCTTCCATCCGGAAGAATCAGATTCCTTCAGGTCATAAATACGTACCACTGCATGCCATCCTTTACGGGGGATTGTTTTTATCCAATTTGTTTCCTTTCCGGCTGGCGGATCTGGGCCAAAAAAGATATCGACTGTACCATCTGGGTTCACAATCAGGTGCTTGCAATTGCTGTGAACTGACGGCCATGGCTGACCCGTTTTAATAATTAAACGAGTCTTGCTGTCATATACGATGAGAGACCAGAATTCAGATACCGGCATACCTGCAAGAAGCTGAAGTTTATATCTGTTACTTCCGTTCAGCTCGTTGCCGCACGAATCAGTCGAAATTATATATTCTGCAACTTCATTCAAGAGACTTCAGGTTTGTCTGGTGTGCAATAGTTTAGTCCGCCAAATATTTCGTAATCTTAAACCGATTTCCTTAAAATCTCCTCTCTGATAGCCGATACCGCATCAAAATGAGTAAGATGTATTTTCCCGGTCAGATGACCAGGCAGGTGCGAACACTTTAGCCGATCCATTACAGGTCCCTTCACTTCGGAAAGGTGAAGCTTTATTCCTGAATCTTTAAGCCTCAGGTTAATTGCTTCAAGACTTTCGAGAGCAGAAAAGTCAATTGTATTTACGGCAGGGCATTCGAGAATGACATGCTTAACGGCAGGATTTGCTGCAACTGAATCATTTATAAGGTCTTCGAGAAATCTTGCATTCGGAAAGTAGAGGCTTTCATCCACTCTCAGGGAAAGTATTTCCGGATCAGTGATAACTTCATGGCGATTAACGTTCCTGAAATGTGTTGTGCCCGGGATCTGTCCGACAACCGCAACATGAGGTCTGGAGGTACTGTAGAGGTGCAGAAAGATACCAAGTGCAACCCCGGCAATAAGTCCGGCCTCAACACCCTCGGCAAGTGTGACGAGTATTGTTACCAGCATTGCGGCAAAATCGGCTTTCGAGTATGCCCAGGTATGCTTCAACCCGCTGAAACCTACGAGCGACATCACGGCTACTACTATTGTAGCCGCGAGAGTGGCCTTGGGGAGAAAGAACAGAAGCGGGGTCAGGAACAATGTTGCCAAAGCGATGCCAACGGCGGTAAATGCTCCTGCTGCGGGCGTTTCTGCTCCGGCTTCAAAATTGACGACTGAACGGGCAAAGCCGCCTGTTACAGGAAATCCTCCTGAAATTGCAGAGCCTATATTTGAAGCTCCGAGGGCGATAAGCTCCTGATCAGGGTCAACACGCTGGCGTTTTTTGGCAGCTAATGTGAGGGCAACGGATATTGATTCAACATAACCGACTATCGAGATAAGAAGTGCTGGTACAAGGATCTTCAGCCATAGGGCAAAATCCATAGGAGGCAGGGCTATCTTTGGCAATCCTCCCGGAACTTTACCGACAATCCTGACTCCTTTATCGGCAAGCCCCAGTCCGGCTGCAATAATAATGGTTGCAATGATGGCAATCACCGGACCAACTTTTACGAGGATATCGGCTACCTTGGCAGGAGTCTTCATCCTTAGGAGTATTGGCTTAAGGCCGCTCCTTACCCAGAACAGAAAAATAAGTGAGCCAAAGCCGATGGCTGCTGTTGCAAAATGGATACTTCCAATGCTATGATAGAGTGAAATCACAATTTGCAGAAAGCTCTCGCCCTCTGCATGAATACCTAAAACCGGACCAAGCTGGCCTGCAGCGATCTGAATGCCTGAGGCTGTTATGAACCCCGAAATAACCGGGTGACTTAAGAAATTTGCGAGAAAGCCCAGCTTCAGCAATCCCATGGCGATCAACAGCAGTCCCGATACCATGGCCAGCGCAATGGCCGCCCCCAGGTATTCCGGACTGCCCTGTGAGGCCATTTGTCCTGCAGCCGCCGCGGTCATCAGACTGGCCACGGCAACCGGCCCGACAGCTAGTGCACGGGAGGTGCCGAATACAGCATAGAGTATGAGGGGTGCCATGGAGGCATAGAGTCCTATCTCAGGAGGCAGACCTGCCAGTATGGCGTAGGCCAGCGACTGCGGGATGAGCATCATCGTCACGATAAGGGCGACGATCATGTCATTCGAAAAAGTTTTACTGTTGTATTTTGCCCCCCATTCAAGAATGGGTAAGTAGCCTTTAATCACACTTGCAAATGTCACTTTCTTCTTTCCAGAGCCATTTCCGGTTGATTCCATTAATCCTGGGGTTTTGTTTATTTATACTGTTGCGGTCACACTACGATCCTTTTTGCCCATCATGGGGGCAATAATCAGACTGAGAATAAAAGACCAAAGAGTCCATATGATAACCATCGCCACCATATCAGGTGTCACATCGGCAATGGTAAGCACTCCTATCAGAACCGCTGCGATATTCCGGGTTCCCATTCCCAATGACATTACAATCTTCTCACCCCGGTTGAGGCCGAACCCGAAATAAAATGAGATCAGTCCCAACACAACCATAAAAATTGTCAGTGAAAGCATTGCCATGCTGCCGGCAGTTGCCCACATCGGCTTGTAATAAAGCAGAATACAGAAGATGACTGTCAATAATGTAGACAAACCCGCCAGCTTCTTTACAGGATTGAAGATCTTATCGGCTACTTTGCTGGCGAAAGTCTTGATGGAAGCGCCAATAAGCACCGGCAACAGCACCGTCATAAAGAGCGGTTTCAGAAGCGACATGACGCTCAATTCTATCCCCTTGACCAGGAGGGGTGCGAGTAGCGGCATAAAAAGGGATGTACCGATTGCTGCAACCGGGATAAAAGCCCCGGCAAAAACTATGTCTCCATGCGCTTTTGGGAGAAGCGGCGGGAGAAAGGGTGCACAAGGAGCCAGACTACCTATGAACAACACTATTACATAAGTATTATCCAGTGGAATTAACAGGGTAATCAGGTAGGCAATAGCTGGGCCTACCACCCAGCCTAAACCAAAAGTTAGTCCCAGGAATCTGGGATTTCCAACAATTCTGATCATCTTGCCCAGATTCACCTGAAGCCCCATGCTGAGAAGGTTCGCAACGGTGAAGACTATTACAAGAGGACTAAAAATTGACTGGCAAAACTGTAAAATTTCGTTCATAATTAACTGTTTTTTAAATTAATACCTGCTATTGACCGTGCCAGCATGCTGCCTGAAATATTCACCGCCCTGAAACCATTCTGTAAAAGGATACGTGTGGCGTAATATGACCGCTGTGCCGATCTGCAGAAGGATGCTATCTGTTTGTCTTTTGGCAGTTCAGCCAGTCGGGAACGCAACATGGGAAGTGGTATATTGACTGCGCCCGGAACAGGGTCAGCTTCCACTTCCTGCGGATTACGCACATCCAAAAGGAAGCTGTCGCCCAGGGAGTCCCAATGAACAACCGGCATGTCGCCCCTCAGGATGTTTGCCGCGATCATACCCGCGAAGTTGACCGGATCTTTAGCGCTTCCGAATGGCGGAGCATAGCAGAGTTCAGATTCCTCGAGATCATAAATGGTACAACCCATCTGAATTGCCATGGCAAAAGAATCGATACGTTTTGTAACTCCGTCTTCTCCGAGAACCTGCGATCCAAGTACTTTGCCATCCGACTTGCGGAAGATCATCTTGATAATGAGCATTTTTGCACCGGGATAATATCCTGCATGTGAGTTTGGGAACAGGTATACTTTCTCGTAATCAGTATCACCAAGTTTTTTCAGCGTTTTTTCGCTTACTCCTGTCTGTGCTATCGCAGCATCAAACAGCTTGCATATGGAGGTTCCCTGTGTTCCGCGGAACTTCGATGTACGCCCTGCTATCACATCGGCTGCAATACGTCCCTGTCGGTTTGCAGGTCCTGCCAGCGGGATCAGCGTCCACTGCCCGGTAACAAAGTCTTTCACCTCAACTGCATCGCCTACAGCAAGAATATCAGGATCGGAGGTGACCATATGTTCATTTACCCTTATGCCTCCAAGCTCTCCAACTTTAATACCGGCCATTTTTGCCAGTTCAAGCTCCGGCTTGACGCCTATTGACATGACTACAATGTCAGCTTCATAAACCTTACCTTTTTCGGTAACCACTTCCAGTGCGTCCTTCTCACCCTTGCGGAATGATGCCACGCCATCGCCGGTTTTAACGGTTATTCCGTGTTTCTTCATATATCTTTTAACGATGCGTGCCATCTCGGGATCGAGCGGGGGCATCACCTGGTCGAGTTTCTCAATCAATGTGACATTAAGGGCTCTTTCAACTAGGTTTTCGGCCATTTCCAGTCCTATGAAGCCCCCGCCTATGACCACTGCCTTTTTGGGTCTGGAGATTTTGTCAACACCCGTGAATGAATTTCCGACGGAATTATCGGTATCCCTGTCGAGCCACTCCCTGATGTTTTTTGAGTCTGCAACAGTTCTTACTGAAAATATGCCCGGAAGATCGAGGCCGGGAAGGTTTGGACGAACGGGAGCTGCACCCGGAGAAAGTACCAGCTTGTCATATTTTTCAGTTGTGACTTCACCGGTAAGATGATTCTTCAGCTTAACGATCTTCTCCTTTGCAGAGATATCCACAACTTCACAATTTGTCCGGCAGCCCATGTTGAATATCACCTTGAACATCTGTTCGGTAGCTACAAGAAGTTTTGATTCCTCGTCAATGGATCCACCGACATAGTATGGGAGTCCGCAGTTTGCATACGAAACGTACGGCCCGCGTTCCACCATAAGTATCTCGGCTTTTTCATCGAGCCTGCGGAGCCTGGCCGCACAGGACGCGCCTCCGGCCACTCCGCCAACAATAATTACTTTCATGGTTATTTTGTTTAGATTTTATTTGCATTATTTCTCAATCAATTCTATCGCACCATAGTATAACCCAGCTGCCGCATGACATCCGCTTCATTGTAAAAAGTCCGGCTGTGCACAATTTTGCCGTTTTCGATCCGGTACACGATATTTACCCACACATAAACCGGGCCGCTTCCGTCTTTGAACCTGATGGTAAGGTAAGCCCAGTTCAGCACCCAGTCACCGATGGCTTCCCCTTCTGTCACAGTCACAGCCAGTTCTTTATGGCGGGTATATTCAAAGGATTCATAGAGATTCTCCATGAGGTATTTGGTATTTAACACAGCGCCTTCCTTATCGATCGAATCGCCAATGGAGGGTCCGTACCCCATGTAATCATCCGCCAGCAAGGAATCTATAACCGACAGGTCTTTTGTTTCAACGGCTTCCATATATTTCCGGGCAACAGCCAGATTATCCTTTTCTTTTTTTTCAGCGGAGGAGGTACAGCCGGCCAGTAAAAGGCCCACAACGGCCAATACAATTATTTGTTTCATAATATTTTATGATTTAATGGGTAGTATGTGATTTCTTTATTTAATGGTATATCCTTTGCCTTCAATACAAACCGAGAATGCTTTATTGAAGCTGTCCTTCATTTCCTGTTCCGTGGCAGTGGCCTGTGCCTGTGCCTGCTGGTTCGACTGTGCCTGCGCCTGTTTTCCCTGGCGCCTGCCTGCCATGGCTCCTGCCGTGGCACCAATGGCAGCCCCTTTGCCGGCATCACCGGCAATAGCGCCAATCGCTGCTCCGGCAGCAGCTCCCTTGGCAGCTCCTACAACGGCGCCACCGGTGGGACCCGATTGTACCGGGGCTTCAATTTTGGGAAGGTTCAGTGGATCGATGCCCGATTGTTCGATAGCCCACATATAGCATTCATACTCGTCTTTCTTTTGCTGTTGCTTACTTTGTCCTTTTGCCGGGTAGACATACAATTTCAGTCCGCTGGAGATCTGATTATAGGTCATTTTCGAGGTGTCCGGCACCATCGGCGGTGGCGTCTGGGCAAGCACAGAACGCCCTGCAATCATCAAAACGACCGGCAATACATACCGGATAATCTTGTAACATTGGTTTGATTTCATGTCTTTTGATTTGATTTTTTAGTTGTGTTGACTAATTTGTAATTCAACCAGATTTCAGAAGTTAAACCCCAGCCTGATGACCGGACCGAATTCGTCCAGGTCAAATATAAATTCTGCTTTATCGGTGGCTTTGTCGTAATCGGTGGATAAGATCCTGTATCCGGCCGTAAGTTGAAATACCTTTGTAAATCGGTATCCTGCATAGGCCTGGAGTTGCCAGGTGAGATCCGAGCCCACGCCGAATCCACCCACATCACCCCTGAACTGGAACAGCCACTTATCGTTGATGTCTGCTGTAAGCCTGGTGATCAGGATCGGGTCATACCACGTTGCCGAGTGGTCTTTTTGAACCTCCTCTGTGCCTGCCGGTAAAACATTCCGGCGTACATCCATCTTGGTTTTCAGATGGTTGAGCCGACCTCCTGCACCCACCTCCAGGAACGGAAGGATACGGTAAAGCCCTGCAGCTTCCCAGATACCCTGGTTGGCGGCAACCGTACCTGAGTGAAGCAGTGTGGAAGGGGTAACCTCATTTTCCAGGTTCATGAAAACCAGATCGGAGGTGATGGCCCACTTTTGAGTCCCTGCTTCCAGATAAAGCATTCCGCCGATTTTCAGGTTGCTGAAAACATCTCCCGGATTGGCATCCACCGGTACCTCAACCAGGTCATCAATTCCCGTTTCTCCGTTCATATTGGGGAACAGGAGGTAGATATCCGTAAGGAAATGCCATTTTTTTTCTGGTGCCGGTGTTTGGGCTGAAATGGATGCGATCCCGGTCATGCACATCAGCAAGCACCATGCAGCAACAGTAAATCGGTTTTTAAAATACTTCATATCAAGATTTTCAGTTGACTTTGATCAAATAACCTGCGGCTACCCGAGCTTTCCTCCCATGGATAAAGGATCAGCAGCACCGGGAAGCTTTGCCATTGTTCTTTTCTTCCATTCAATTTCAAGCAATTCCCTGGCAGCCTGTTCCAGGAATTCCGGCCGGGCCCATTTCTGAACATCAAAATCATTTCTGATGTAACCATGGCTCAGCATAAAGTCCTTCCCGATCTCCACCGATCTTAGGTTCTGGGGTGAAAGATTGGGTACCATGTCGATAGGTTTGATCCCTTCGTAGGTATGTTCCACATCAAGGTAAAAGGTCTGCTTATCGAGGATAGCGGCCGCAGCACGCTTATGTTCATTGGCCCAGCGCCCTGTCTTGATCATCCCTTTCAAAAAGGTTACGGCAAGCTCAGGATGTTTCTCTGCCATTTCCACAGTACACGTAATGGCGGCAGGAATATTGGCTACCTGCAGGGTCCAGTCGGGGTACCTGGAAAGATCTTCAATGGCCTTGAAATTGCCGGTGGCTTCAGAAAGTTGCTGCAACGGACCACTCTGAATATACATGGCGTCAATGATGCCCTTTTCAAGTGCCACTTCTAATGGACGGAAAGCCAGGTCGTGCTTATGGTCACGACGAAGCCACAATTCGGAAGGGTTTTCCATTTCAGGGCCCATCATTTCCGGATTGTCGTACCAGTCGTCGGGATAGGGGAATTCCACAATCTGCACATCACTACGGGTCATACCGTTCATCCTTAGCATCAGCTCGATGCCCTGCTCTTCCTGGATGCCCCACCAGTCGGTCTTGATCTTATTCTGGCTCCTTGAAAGTCCGATCTTTTTCCCTTTCAGCTCCGCCATCCGGTAGATATCATCCCTCGACCTTACCATCATGGCGCCCCCTTCACGCGGTGCGTGTGTTACGCCAAGGAGCACTGTCCTGCGAATATCCGCATGAACATGAACCGGAGGGAAGAGTCCGCCGAAACGGATCATGTTGTCGAGATTGTGGATATAGTGCGGGTACCAGTCGTTTTCTTTACGAGCGCGGAGATACAGGTAATCCACACCAATTTTTTTGTATTCCTCTTTGGTCCAGCCCAGTTCCTGGTCGACATTGCTGGCAGATACCAGCGGACAGTTGGTATAGTATACCTCCTTCCAGTTCAGGGGAACCGTTTTGAGTTTGCCTTGCTTTTTGGCATTGGCGATGATCTCTTCCATGTTGGGAGCCGTTCTTTTAGTTTCAGTGGCCATAATCAGATGTTTTATGAATTAATTAACTGCTTAATTGATAATGCTTCAGGTAGTTTTATAATTTTTATATAGCTTGCCTAAAATTACGACCACTATCAACCCGACACAATACCTATTGCTAAGTAATTTTTTTTTCTAATTTTACGGTCATAAACAGGTGCATATTTCCTTTCAGAAAATGCTTAATTCTTTCCAGGATTACAATCCGTTTTACAGGTTTATTGAAACCTATGCTCCGGGAGGTTTTAAAGGAATTGATCGCAACCATCCCCTGATAATGGAACTGGAGGAGTTGACTGAAATGAATGGTCAGTTCTTTCATGTTGCAGACCTGATCCTTGCCAGGATAATCTGGGCCAGCAGGAGAAGTACACCAATGATCGGTGTTGATCCGGAGGAGCTTAACGCTTTCCATTTTTTTGAGGCCACACACCCTGATGATGTTCAGAAACATACGCTTGGCCGGTCCAAGATGTTCAATATAGCCAATGATCTTTATACGGTTCAGAATGGCCGTGCCTTTCTCTCAATTAATCTGCGGATTAGAAATTTCAAAGGAGAATATCCGGATCTGCTTTTTCAGTTGTATTTCTTTTACAGTGTTCCGTTTAAAACGGTCTTTCTTTTGCAGGTGCATACGAATATAGAGACTTTTAAAAAGAGAAAACATGGTTATCATTACTATGTGGGAGACGACTTTTCAAATTTCAGGTTTCCGGATGAGAAATTGCTGCAAATCGGTAATCCTTTATCTGACCGTGAATTTGAGATTGTCAGGATGATTGAGTCAGGACTGGGCAGCGAGGAAATAGCAGAGAAACTGTTTCTCAGCGTACATACCGTTAATACCCACCGAAGGAACATTTTGAAGAAAGCGGATAAGAATACGATGGCAGAGCTGATCTATGATTTCAAAGAGAGGAGATTGCTCTGAAGGGCGATACCTGGCGGGTTCATCATGTTATTACAGATATTTGTTCCAACATTATATTTTTATTTTTATACATTCAAACTTATTGAGAAGCGGCTTACCAGTGAACAAATTTCTGAAAAGCTATTCCTGAGCGTTCATACGGTGAACACCCATCGCAGAAATATTCTGGAGAAGACCGGGAAGGCGCATGTTTCGGATTTGATTTATGACCTCCGGCAGAACGGGGTGCTTTAATCCGGATTCCGTGAGACTTGGAACGCCGGTGAACTCGCACTCAAGCACGTTATCATTATTTGTTTGAATGTTCTTATTATACTTAACAATAGGTATATGTATTTTTTTAAAGGGTACATATATTTGTTATTGAAAATTTATGTAAGATTATTCCTAATTTCGAAGCAGTATTTATTAAACTTGTTTTTTTTTAACAGTATTAGGCCCATATGAAAAAACAGCCATTTCTTATTTTCGCAATGTTGTTTATGGTTGCCACAACAAATGCCCAGGTGTATACCAATAAGGTGGTCGGAGCAAAGAATGAAGCCTATAAAGACAGCCTGAAAGCAATCGATTATCCCTATGCCCTGCCCATCCTCGGTGCCAAGGCTGCCGCGCGGGGATATGACCTGCCATATTCAGCCGGATTGGGTGTGAATTACCTGTGGCAGGAGTCGGACCTGATCATCGAGAATCTTTTTGTAGGCTTTAATAACGGACCGATGTACGATCTCGATGAAATAGTACGCTTTGAAAGTGCCGTAGCCTCGGCTTCGGCTTTAAATATCAGACCTGATATCTGGATATTGCCCTTTCTGAACGTTTATGGCATATTCACACAAGCCAGTACATCCACCGAGATCGGCGCCGGACTGTGGATCCCAGACACAGCGAATGTTTGGAGCGAGGTCACAAGTTTTTCTTCAAAGGCTGAATTTAAAGCCACCGGGATTGGTTTTGGCATGACTCCTACCATGGGGGTTGCTGGTGGCTGGATGGCGCTTGACATGAACGTCACCTGGCAAAGTATCAGTGCCCTGGATAAACCTGTCTTTACATTTGTCTTCGGGCCCCGTATGGGAAAATCATTTAAGCTAAAGAATCCGCAGCGTAATATTTCCGTGTGGGTAGGAGGTTTCAGGTTGAAGCTGAAATCCGAGACCAGCGGTTCACTGCCCTTGAATGAGGTTATCCCTGTTGACGGGCTCCAGGAAAAGGTTGACGCCGGAATGGAAAATGTGGCAGAGAAGCAGGCAGGCGTAGATAGCTGGTGGGAGGGCCTGACACCCATCGAGCAGAAGAATCCTGTAAATGCGGCCAGGTATGAAACAGCCAACCGCGTGCTTGAGACTGCGGGCAATACATTAAACACAATTGATGCCGCATTAAATGATGATCAGTCTGCCACGGTCCAGTATTCACTCCAAAAGCGTCCCAAAGACATGTGGAATTTCGTGATAGGTTCGCAGTTCCAGATCAACAAACACTTTATGCTCCGGGCTGAACTCGGCTTCCTGGCCAGCCGGACACAATTCATTGGAGGCCTGCAATATCGTTTTGGTTTATAAAAATCCTGATCTATGAAAAAACGTGTACTTTTTGTTGCATTTCTGTTCATTGGCTATTCGGCCGTTGCACAGGTTCTTATATCGCTTGTTTTCGGCGATAAACTGAATAGCCCGAATATTGAGTTCGGACTGGATGGCGGAGTAAACTTTGGGAACATTGCCAATCTGGAGCCCAGTAAACCATTGCCCATGTTTAACCTGGGCTTTTATTTTGACATCCGGCTCAAGAATCAGCTAATGTTGCATACCGGGGTGATCGTCAAATCGAGCCAGGGAGCCGGCAGCCTCGATCCGTATTTATTAAACAATACGAATCTGGATACAGCCTTTGCCAGCGGATATATCGACAGGAAGGTGAATTATTTCCATGTACCCATCCTGATTAAATACCGTTTTGCTACTTTTTTTCATGTTGAGGCCGGACCTATGCTGGGGCTCAGATCAAAGGGAAATGACGAATTCAGGAACTCAGTAAAGGATGATGATGATCTAAGTTATAAGCTCGATATCAAGGACAATTATAAGCGAATTGATGCCGGGATTATGGCCGGTATTGGGGCAAAGCTGTCCAAGGCGCCTAAAAGTTCACAGACAGGGATCCGCTTTTATTACGGACTGGTTGATCCGCTCATTGATAATCCGGGAAAGGCCCAGAATTTCTATTCTATTTACCTGTATTTCTCCATTCCAATCGGGGCAAAACCTGCTGAGTCAAACGATGCCAAAACAGAATGAATCCTATGCCTATTAAAATAAACCCTGAAAATGACCAGCAAAGAGAAGGCAAAAGCATTGATCTCACTATCAAACTGATTCTTATCATCATCCTGCTGGCCTGGTGTGTGATGATCATTCTTCCATTTCTGATTCCCGTCCTCTGGGGCGTTATCCTGGCCATAACCTTGTTCCCTATTTTCAACCGGCTGATGAAAGTTCTGAAGGGAAGGAAAGCCCTGTCCAGTGCCCTTATAACCCTGATATTGCTGGCATTACTGATTGCGCCTTCTGTATGGCTTATTTCATCTGTGGTGGAAGGTACCAGGCAGTTTGTGGTCTCACTTCGTGATCATACCCTGGTGATACCTCCTCCGGATCCCGGAGTCGAAAACTGGCCCATCATTGGTAAGCCCATTTACAATACCTGGCAAATGCTGGTTACCAATCTCGAAGCTGCCCTTTTACAGCATCGTGATCAGATACTCCAGGTTGGCGATAAATTTCTGGGCGCGGTGAAGAGTGTGGCCTCCAATTTCCTGATGATGATCCTTTCCATCATTATTTCCGGGATCCTGCTCTTTCATACTGAGAAAACCGAAAAATCCACCCTCCAGGTAGCATCGCGACTTACCGGCCAGAAAGGGGAAGTGTTGAAAGACATGGTTGTCCTCACCATCCGGAATGTAGCCAAGGGTATACTCGGAGTGGCATTTATACAGTTTATCCTGATGGGGGCCAGCTTTATGATTGCCCAGATACCGTTTGCCGGTTTGTGGGCCTTGCTGGTGTTACTGCTGGCCATTGTACAGTTACCAGTTGGTATTGTAGCCATACCGGTGGTCATTTATTTGTACTCGGTAAGGGAACCCTTTCCTGCGACTTTATGGTCATTGCTTATTATTCTTCTTTCACTCGTGGATAATATTCTCAAGCCCTGGCTGATGGGGAAGGGGGCACCGGTACCCACACTGGTGATATTCCTCGGTGCCATAGGAGGCATGATCATGTCGGGATTTATCGGGCTTTTTACAGGCGCCATCATCCTTTCGCTGGGGTATAAACTGCTGACTTTTTGGCTGGGAGGAAGTAAGGAGAATCAGCAACCAGAAACACCTGCTTAGCCATGGATTCTTAATTAAAAACCTATCCTATGTTGAATGCATTTTTATGGGGCTTACTGGCCACATCCTCCTTGATTATCGGAGGGATTATTGCCTCCCGGTTTACATTGAGCAGACGAACCCTCGGGATCATCATGGCTTTTGGCGCCGGGACCTTGATCTCGGCTGTTTCCTATGAATTAATTTATGAAGCGGTAAAACTTAGCAAAGGTACCGGATTTCCCGGATTTGGTTTGTTCGCCGGAGCTTTTACATTTTATTTCAGTGATCTGTTGATTGATAAATTCATAGAAAGCAAACACAAGGGAATAGAATCATCGCCTAAATCCAACCTGTTAATTCCCATGGTGTTGGCCATTATACTCGATGGGGTGCCCGAATCCATCGTGATCGGATTGAGTATCTTTGAAGGGGGTGCGGTAAGCATGGCCATGCTGGTGGCGGTTTTTATCTCCAATCTGCCGGAAGCCCTTGCTGGAACAACAGGCATGAAGGAAGATGGCTGGAGCAGGGGTAAAATAGCCTTGCTATGGTTGGTCATTGCCCTGGTTTGTGCATTGGCATCCATTGCAGGTTACACACTTTTCAGCAAAGCCTCTGACAACTGGTTGTCATTTATTCAGGCCTTTGCCGGCGGTGCTATCCTGGTCATGCTTGCCAATTCAATGATGCCGGAATCTTTTGAACACGGAAAGAAACTGGCCGGAATATTTACAGTGATTGGCTTCTCAATCTCAGTACTGGTGGTGATATTGGAAAATTCCTGATGTAAGCTGATTATAGTATTTTATAGTATCTTAGAGTGAGTAATCACATTACACATTCTTGATCGCTGAAATTTTTATAATATAATGAAACGCCTGATGGAGTTGTTAATAAAAGTTAGGAAAGAAGCAACTTTACCTGCTGCAGTTCTTTGCATGATTTTACTGCTTCCGGCCGGATCACACGCCCAGGATATCCGTGATACAGATCCCGGTTCATCGGACGCAGAAGAGCTTGTAGCTCCGGTGAAGGTGGACGGAAATGTGTTGTTTAATATCCGGGGAACTGCCTCCTTTCCTGCTGAAAAGCGTGCAGCCACCATCAGCAAAAGAATTAGAAAAGCGGCTGCGGATCCAGCTATAGTGGTCGATTCCGTGAAGATAATTCCCGCTGCAGATCATTTGAAGGTATATGCAGGAGCGGAATTCATTATGAATGTGTATGATGTTGATGCTGAACTGGAGGGAATCAGTCGGGATTTAATGGCTGATTTAATCAGGAGAAACACCAGGGCGGCCATAGAATTATACAGGTATGCACGAAGCCGGCCTGTAATGGTGAGGAAATCACTGAATGCCCTGGGTGCTGCTGTTCTCATGATCCTGGTCCTGTTTTTGCTCTTTTGGTTGTTCAGGCGAATGAATAAGGGTTTACAGAACCGGATAAAGACCAGAATTGATTCTGTTGAAAACATATCCTTCAAACTTATCCAGTCCAATCAGCTCTGGAATGCTTTTCATCTCATGTTTAAAACCCTGAGAATAGTAATCACCGTTATCCTGGTTGCATTTTTTCTTAACTACATTCTTGGACTTTTTCCCTGGACCTATGGTGTTGCCGCCTATACTCTGAAGCTATTCCTCGATCCGATTATTTCCATGGGGCAGGGAATTCTTCTTTTTCTACCCAGCCTTGCCTTTCTGATCGTCATTTATCTGGTAGCAAGGTATCTGCTGAGGCTGATCAAACTGCTTTTTAAGGGTTTACACCAGGGTGCGATTGTGATCAAAAATTTTGATCCCGACTGGGCTATGCCTACTTTTCGAATTTTCAGAATTCTGGTAGTTGCTTTTGCTGTGATCGTAGCTTATCCTTATATCCCGGGCTCAGATTCAAGTGCTTTTAAAGGTATATCGGTTTTTATCGGGATTTTGTTTTCACTGGGCTCTTCGTCCTTCATTTCAAATATGATTGCCGGTTATTCCATGACCTACAGAAGGGCATTTAAAAAGGGGGACCGAATTGTGGTAGGCGATATAGTTGGATTCGTGGAAGAACAGGAATTACTCGTTACCCGGTTGAGTTCGGTTAAAAATGAGGAGGTAATTATACCAAACTCCATACTGCTAAACAGCAATATCACCAACTTCAGCAGCAAGGCCAGGGATCGGGGTTTGATCATCCATACCACGGTGGGTATTGGCTACGAAACACCCTGGCGTCTGGTAGATGCCATGCTGAAAGAGGCGGCCGACCGGACAGAGGGATTACTCAAGCAACCACCCCCCTATGTGCTGAAACTGTCGCTGGGTGATTTTGCCGTTACCTATGAGATCAATGCCTATTGCAACGATGTATCCAGGATGCACCTGTGCTATACCGCCCTGCATCAGCATATTCTGGATGTTTTTAATGAGAACAATGTCCAGATCATGACTCCCGCCTATGAAGGTGATCCCGAAATACCGAAGGTGGTACCGAAAGAGCAGTGGGATATGCCGCTGGCCGGGGAACCTCATCCCCTAACCCCTTCTCCCGGGGGAGAAGGGGAACACCCTCTCCTTTAGAGAGGACCGGGGTGAGGTGTTGCCCGTTGCAGGACAAGATGCGGATCTATTCCGACCTGAATTTCAAAAACATGCCCTATAATTACTGGGGTGTTGGATATGACAAAGGACTGAATACCCCTATAAATTTTAGAATAACACATGTACTGGAACAATATATTCCCACCCATGCAATGGGCTAAGTGGTATTCGCGTAAGAATCTTCGCAATGATATTTTTGCAGGGATTACCCTGTCAGCCTATGCCATCCCGGTATCCATGGCTTATGCATCCCTGGCAGGTCTGCCTGTTCAGTACGGCATATATGGCTACCTGATCGGGGGGATATTCTACGCTCTGTTCGGGACAAGCAGGCAGCTTGCCGTTGGACCCACATCCGCAATTTCCCTGCTGATAGGAACCACCATAGCTTCCATGGCCAACGGCGATGTGCAGCGATGGGCTGATATTGCATCACTCACAGCATTGGTGGTGGCTGTTTTTAGCCTTCTTGCCTTTTTCTTGCGATTAAACAGCATCATTAACTTTATCAGCGAGTCAGTGTTGCTCGGCTTCAAAGCGGGTGCTGCCATTACAATTGCCTTGACCCAGTTGCCGAAATTATTTGGCCTCCCGGGGGGAGGTAGCGACTTTTTTGAACGGGCTGGTATTCTGATCAGGCAGTTGCCCGAAACCAATATTACTGTTCTGATTTTTGGTGTATCGGCTATTGCCTTGCTGGTTGCCGGGGATAAATTATTCCCGGGACGACCTGTTGCCATTTTTCTGGTTGTGGCATCGATCATTCTCGTTTCGACCACATCATTGGCCTTTGCTGGTTTTACGATCACCGGAAGCATGCCCCCGGGCTTACCCGTGTTAGAGATTCCAACCTTGCGTGTCAGGGATGTTGAGGGAGTGATCCCCCTGTCCTTTGCCTGCTTTTTGCTCGC
This sequence comes from uncultured Bacteroidales bacterium, assembly GCA_963705125.1. Taxonomy (GTDB): domain Bacteria; phylum Bacteroidota; class Bacteroidia; order Bacteroidales; family UBA10428; genus UBA5072. The sequence continues at coordinate 76,812 of CAVPIY010000006.1, forward strand.
TTATATCGAAAGTGTTTCGGCAGCTAAAACCCTGGCAAATCAGGGAGAGTATGAGATTGATCCCCGGCAGGAATTGCTGGGTCTGGCTGCAGCCAATGCAGCCACAGCATTCGGACAAGGTTATCCGGTGAGCGGGGGCTTGTCTCAGTCGGCCGTGAACAGCAAGGCCGGTGCCAAAACACCCTTATCGCTGGTCTTTGCTTCGTTAACGATCGCATTGTGCCTTTTGTTTCTGACCGGGCCGCTGAAGAACCTGCCCGGTGTAATGCTGGCAGCCATCCTGCTGGTTGCAATAAGCGGACTGTTTGATGTGAAGGAACTGAGGCATTTATGGAAGGTGAGCCGCGTGGAATTCACGGTGGCCATGATTTCTTTATTGGGAGTGATTGTATTAGGCATCCTGGAGGGTGTTGTGCTGGCCGCCATTGTATCTATCCTGTTAATGTTGAGGGCAGTATCAGACCCTCATGTAGCCTTCCTCGGCCGCATTCCGGGCACCAAACGATATACCGATATCAGTCGACACCCGGATAACGAGACCATCCCGGGTTTGCTGCTTCTCAGGGTGGAATCTTCTATTTTTTATTTTAATACGGACAATATCCGGAACAGAATATGGAATGAAATCCAGGCCTCCGGTGTTACACTCAGATGCGTCATTTGGGATTTCAGCACATCACCCTTTGTGGATATTGCCGGAGCCAGGCTTATAAAGAAACTTCACCTCGATTTAAAGGCAAGGGGAGTATCCCTCAAAATCGCTGAAACCCGTGCGGGTGTGCGTGATATCCTGCGTGCCGAAGAAATTGAAGACCTGATGGGGCATATCAGCCGGAAAGTATCTGTCGATGATCTGGTGAATGAATCAATTACCGGCCAGCCAGATTAAATACCAGGCCGCCACCCAGGTTCCACTGATAAAAAGTGGAGTAACCGGAAACGCCTGCCCCGGCACCACCTGTGCCAAAATACACGCCTCCTCCGACCGATTGCACGGCTGATAGCAGGCCGGCCTGCATTTTAATTCCCACTCTTTCGGTTGCCCAGATATTTACACCTGCTTTAATACCCCAGGCAAATTTGGTTGCAGTGCCTGAATTTCCGGTTTCCGGATTCTCGATATTAAAAATGCCCATTCCCATCTGCAAACCTGCGTACGGCTCTACTTTGGGATTTATTACAAGATAACGGTTGCCCCCGAGCATCAAATAGTTGGAGGCTATATCAAATTCAGCGGATTTGACGCCATTATCGAAATAGGTCATTGGAGCTTTTGAATCAAGGCGAAGGTAAGTAAATTCAATCCCATAGGCAGGGTGCAGCATGTATTCCAGACCGCCGCCATATTCAAATCCTCCCTTTATTTTTCCTTCAAAAAACGAGGTTGTTGAGTAATAGGAATCCACATTGTCGTCGAATGCATAGGTTGTATAAACATGGAGACGAAAGGACGGCCCTTGCTGAGGTGCAATTTACTGGATGCTTTGTGCAAAAGCATAACTTCCGGATGTACAAAGAATGAGGGTAAGTAGCTTCTTCATATTTGATATTTTAGAGAATGGCGCAAATTTAACCAGAAAAACATAATATTTATCGGTGTCTCTGCCCGGAAATAATTTTCTTCAGATTGTAACATGTTTGAAAATCGAACTAATTCCGGTGAAATACCTAAAAGGTATATCCCAGTGAGGTGATAATCCCCCAGTCGTTTTTTGAGGCACCGCTGGCAGCCGGGTTATTGTCGAAATTATCGTAAAGGGTGATACTGAAAAACACATCTTTCACGATCTCAATTTTGGCACTCAGGTCGTATTCAAGTCGGATACGACCGCTCGTTGACAGGCTGGGGTAAACATTAAAACCACTGGTAATATCTATCTTAGGCTGCCGGTATTTGAACCATTTGTATTGCAGGGATAGTAATAATTCCAGGTTAGTTGACACCAGCGCAGAATCAAGAGTCCGCTCGCGGTTGGCAAGCAAGCCCCCCATACCATAAAGCCTTTGTGAATTACTTCTCACCAGGTCATAACCACCGCCCAATCCGGCCAGTAAACGATAATCCAGGTCAAGTTCCGTATTCTGCTGACCCATGGTCAGGATGTTAGCAAACCATTTTCCGGGGAAATAGCGCGTTACATTGAATCCCGCATCATTATTCCTCGAAATGTCATCATCCTGATCGGATACAATGCTGCTCAGGTCGACCTCGGTGGCATAATTGGAAGTCCTGTGTATTGCCGAAGCCGCAATGCTGAATTGAAACACGTCACTGGCTTTTGTATAATTCAATCCAATATCAATTGATCCGTCGATTTTCTGAAAGAAGCGGTTCTTGATTGAGGTGATCTGAACAATATCCCATAGTGGCTTGGGGATGGTGTCGATGGTGGTGATGATGTTCACCGTACCCGGTACGGATGAATTCAGAAGCGTACCAAAATACCGGTAACCTGAGGTTTCACGAAATTCGAAGTTTTTTGCGGAATAAATTGAGGAGATCCTGTCGTATTCGACATTTACGGTTTGCATGGCGTCGGTCTTCAGAAACAGCAACCCGTTTTCAAATTTCTTCAGTTCGCCTGTGATCCTGTCACCGTTGTATAAGTATACCGTATCGTTTTTCTGCCCCAGTGCCGGAAAAATATTCAGGAAGAATAGGGCAATGAAGGTGATCGCAAGTTTTTTAGCTCCTGTAGAATCTAACCGGGACATAGGCATTAACTCATCATCGAGAAAATGACCGGACCCCAGGCTGTGAGCAGGAAGATTGCCAGTTCAGGGTGCTGGCGAAATATCTCAGTTATTACCATCATGGCAAGATCTTTCAGATCTTATTTAGGTTGGATCAGATAGGGGTTAACACTCAGCTTTTCAACTATATACCGGATCGCCAGCTGGGCTTTTACACTGTTCCCGGCATCATCGAGCGGAGGAGAAACCACAGCAATACCGAATTTACCCGGACATACGGCAAGGATGCCACCCCCTACGCCACTTTTGGCCGGAATTCCGCAATTGTACAACCAAATTCCGGTGTCGTCATAAAGCCCGGCAGTTGCCATGACCGGCAGTGTGTACATTACGGTCTCCGGGGAAACCACTTTCTTTTTGGTGACCGGGTTCACCCCGCCATTGGCTAGGGTGGCGGCCATGACTGCAAGGTCCCTGGCGTTTACATTGATGGCGCATTGTTTGGTGTAAATATCTGTGGACTGTACAGGATCGAAATACATCCGGCCATAGGCCAGCAACAGATGCGCGATAGCCTGGTTACGCAAGTTGTCCCCGGCCTCGCTAATATAAACCGGCATATTGAGCGATAAGGGCCGGCCGGCAAAGTCGCTCTGGAAATTCAGGATGCTTTTCCATTTGGCAGCGGAATCCGCACCGTTGACAAGACTGGTAGCCGCAATGGCTCCCGGATTTACCAATGCATTAATCTCTTGGCCTTTGTGCTCCTCAATGGCTACAATAGAATTAAAGCGAAGTCCCGTGGCATCTACCCCGATTTTATCCTGAACTGCCTGGTGTCCATGTTCCTCAATTACCTGAGCCAAAGTAAAGGCCTTGGAAACACTCTGGATGGAAACCATAGATGATATATCCCCCTTGGTATAAACCTGTCCATCGGTGGTTATCAGCGCAATCCCAAAAATCTTCGGATCCACACGGGCCAATTCCTTAATGTAATCGGCATTCCTGCCCTCTTTTACACCCTTATATTTGGTAAAGGCTTCATCCAAAGCAGCATTGATCTTTTCAGGGCTTAGTGGATTTCCTGTCTGTGCCTGACTGATAACCGGACAGGCCAGCATGCAAAGGGCAAGGGACTTAAAAAGCAGCCTTACCGGTTTGTTTTTACTGTTGTTCATATTGTGTAATTCAATTACATGAATATTATCTTATTTAAAGATAATAATTCTATTATCACGAATGACAGAACAAATGAATTTGTGCTATTTGCCAAAGGACAAAAGTCAAGAACTCTACACTATAGCCTACAGCCCATAGCCTACAGATACTATAGCCTGCAGTCTATCCCGAAGGGATGCCTTTGGCACAGCCTACAGTCTACAGCCTTATTTTACTTCCTGTAAAACAGATGAGAAAATTTATACCGGAAAGAGAACTGCACCTTAAAGATATCCGTCTTCCAGTCATCCGCAAAATTTTCCCGGGATCCATACTGTAATTCAACTCCCATCATGGCGTTCTCAGCCGGATAATACAGGAGGTTGGCCAGTGCATAATGTCCCCTGTTAAAGGCATCATTCGCCTGCCCGTCAGAGTTGGCTATATCCACCATGGAATATCCTAGTGAACTGCTGAATTTATCATTCCATTGCTGGTCAACAAAGGCAACCAGTCCCAATAATGGCAGGGGAACACCGAGGATGGGTTGGTCCGGATCGGAATAATTCTCTTTGATCCCGATATCTTCCGGGGCATCGTTCATGTAGTTCTGGATCCCCTGACCATATACAACCTGGAACCTGCCGATGGTTGACCTGGTGAAGTTTATGTTTGAACTCAGGTTCAATCCCCAGCCAACAGTCTTATCACCCAGCTCATAGGCATCATTTACCTGATCTTCCCAGGTGATGTAACGCAGAATTCCGGCCAGCTCCACATAGCCAAATTTTCCGGCATACCGGTATTCACCAGACAGATCTGGTAGCGGGAAACGTGGTCTCACGCCTTGGAGCTCAATACGGTCGGTATATTCACCCTGGTCAGCACTGGCCCCGGGACGCTCCAGGGCAAAGGTAAGCCGGGTATCACCCATGATCGGCATATACCGAACCTGAATGTTCCGGAAAAATACCATACCTGTGGGTCCCCAGTATTCAATTGAATTGGGAAAAACATCGATATCCATAAAGGGGCTCCAGTACTGACCCACGCCAAAATGACCCAATTCAGCATAGGCATGTCGCAACCGAAATGTCGTCTGGCCTGCATCCACGCCGGTACCAAAGAGCTCGAACTCAAAGGTTGTTTTAAGTTCACCCAGGGGTGTTGGTAAATAACTTTTTGCACCAAAGCGGGTCTGCCGAACACTGAAATAAGCGTTTCCATCTGTACCGTACTGGTTTTCATATGCGGGCAGTTTGGTGGGACGTACCACATCAAACCAGTCTGATTGGATCTGGTTGAAATTGTAACCGGCATCGGTCATAACAAAACCGTATATTTCAAGTGCTTTCTTGTCATCTGCTTCCTGTGAAAATCCTACTGCAGCATGGATGAGAAGAAATGAAATAAGGTAAATTCTATTTTTTTTCATATAAATATAGTGTCATGTCAAGCATGTATTGACATGTTGAGCACTGTCGAAACATCTGTATTACAGTAATAAAGATGCTTCACTCCGTTCAGCATGACAGTTGACTTAACAAGAGTTAGGGTGAATATTCAAAGAACCTGAAAAAGGTAGCAAGAATCAGAACAATAGACATTATATAAAATTAGCAAATTCCATTAAAAATAGAAATTATAATACGCTTTCACTAGACGGAACCGTTCATGTATAAAGCTGTGTTTGAATCAGCATTGTGTTGCAGAGGTAATTTTATTCTAAAAAGGATTTCATAACCGTAGTTTTATTTTAACTTTAATAGGTTTATTAAGGGACAAAACAACAGTCAAATCATCAATTAAATTCACAGATATGGCAAAAAACAAGTCTGTCAAAAACAAGGCCAGCAGCAAGGCCAGTTCTAAAACAAGTTCAAAACTTGAGGAAGTTAATGCTTTAGGTAAGAAAGAACTGAAAGAGCGTGCCCGGAAATTCGCCAAACAATACTGTGTAGGCGACGGAAAAAAATTTCAACTCAAGAAATACCGAACAGATCCGGAAACCGATCTAGGTCCGGAAGATAAGCCTTTGATGAAAGAAACATTGCAATTTGGGGTTGAGACACTGGCAAACATGCAGGATATCCTGTACGCGCAGGACAAATGGTCACTTTTATTGATCTTTCAGGCCATGGACGCGGCAGGTAAAGACGGGGCCATCAAGCATGTCATGTCGGGCGTGAATCCCCAGGGCTGCCAGGTGACTTCCTTCAAGGCTCCCAGTCCGGAAGAACTGGATCATGATTTTTTGTGGCGTTGCCAGAAGCAATTGCCCGAGCGGGGGCGCATCGGTATTTTCAACCGATCCTATTATGAAGAGGTTTTGGTAGTACGTGTTCATGAACAGATCCTGCAGGCACAAAAACTACCGGAAAAGTTGATAACCAAGGAGATCTGGAATGAACGATTTAGAGACATCCGGAATTTCGAGAAATACCTGTACCGGAACGGAACCAAGGTGGTGAAATTTTTTCTCAATGTCTCCAAAGAGGAACAGAAGAAACGATTCATTGAACGGATCGACAATCCCGAGAAGAACTGGAAATTCAGCACGGCAGATGCCAAGGAGCGCAGTTACTGGAAGGATTACATGAAGGCATACGAAGAAATGATCCGGGAAACCTCAACCAGGAAATCACCCTGGTATGTGGTGCCTGCTGACAATAAATCGTTTGCGCGAATTGTAATTGCCTCTGCCGTTATCAATGCCCTGGATGAACTGGATCTGAAGTATCCCAGGGTAAATAAGGAGAAGATAGCTGAACTCCAGGCAATTAAAAAAGCACTAACCGAAGAAAAATAAAACAGAGGCTAAGTACGGAATCATTATACTATCAGAGTCTGTATCCCAAATAATAACAAAACAGCCGGCATGGTGAAACCTGACCGGCTGTTTGTGTAATGAATTATTCTCTAAGCTAGTGTTATATCATTGATAATTTGTTATGTTGATCCCGACTTTAGTCGGGAGAAACATCTGTAGACAACAAAAAAGATGCTTCACTGCGTTCAGCATGACATAGTTGACTTGAGACTAGAATTTCGGGGGATATTTCATGAATATTTGCTTGACGGCATAGTTGATGTTTTGCTCTCTTTTCTGCTGACTGGCATCGGGATCAATGGTCTTGGTGCCACGACCCTGCCATACCAGCTGCTTTTTTGATACATCAATCATGTCAATAAATAGCGTCCCGTCGACATAGGTATCATAATCAATGGTGGTGGTTGAGAAGCCTCCGCCCCAGCCATAACGATGTCCATAACCATAACCACCGGTATTTGTAGCTGTGGCAGTCATCTGTTTCTCAGCCTTGATATTTACATCGATCAGTACATCCGGCTTGTCAGATTTGGTGAAGCCCTTGGCAGCCAATTCAGTTTCTATTGCACTCAGAATGCGGTTCCGGTTGATGTCATCCAGGGGCATACTTTGTGCCTCAGGTGTGAACGCATAGGTCTTGTAAGAAGCGAACCCTGCTGTTTTATCAAAATCAGAAGAAACGCGGACGGAACTGCATGATGCAACAATAAACAAAACACATACAAAAAAGAGGAGATGTTTCATGGTTTATCAGTTTTTATCAAGGTACAAATACGAATCCGACGTTAATTGTAAAATAACCCTGTGCCGGAAGGTCGCCTGCCTTAAAGCCATAGTAATACTTGGAGGCCAGCATTAGTCCAACGCCCGGAGCTGCTTTTATGATCACACCAATTTCAGGCCTGATTACAAAGTGCCAGGCATCCTTTTCAAAAGTATAGGTGCTCATATCGGTATTCTGCAGGGTATACATGGTACCGAGACCCAAACCTGCAAACCCGGATACCTGCGCGTCGGGCTTCATATAATAGTCTGCGGCAGCCAGCATGGGAAAATGGTTGCTGTAACGCCACTGCTTGCCTGAATAGGTGAGGTTCTTATATTCGTACACATCATCAGGCATCTCGTCATAAAACACATTCCAGCCGATATCAACACCAACGCCAACATTGGGCCGCACAAGACTCCGGTAGTCGACGGTAAATCCCCTGAAACTGGCCGGATTGATAAAATCGTGCATTTCGCCTGCGCCAAATCCCATGGAATATTGCAATGCCGTTAAATTCGTCTGGGAGAAGGCGGATATGGTAATTACCGAAAGAATGGTAAGAAAGAATATCTTTTTCATAATCGATAGATTTATTAGTTGGTTTTCAGATAGGGTGACTGATCAAATGCCTTGTCGATGCCCGTTTTCATACGTGTTTCATTATAGGAACCCGCAAGGATGCCATTGAGGGCACCAGTCCACAATACAATGGGATTTCCATCTGCACTTATTTCATCCTTATCATGCAGGGTCATCATTAAAGTACCTGTGGAATAGGAACTGACATAAACCGGAGGATAACCATACCATCCTCCCCAACCGGGATAATAACCACCCCACCACCCATACCAGTAATCATACCAGTAAGTTATGGTTGTAGTTTCCCAGGCTGCCGGTACCAGAAAAAGATCCGGTGAGGCGTCTACATCCGTACGTTGATATCCAAGGGATGACATGTTTTCTTCAATCATCGCAAGGATCTTATTGGCAGTTATTTCCGGGATATATTCCGGTTCCTCACCTTCATCGAGGTTGCCGGTAATTTTCACAATATTATCAGGCATGGCATAGGTTGCCTGGCTGCCAAAATCATAATCCGGATTATGATAGGTTAAAACAACATCCAGTTCCTCTGCGTAATCCGGTCCCTGTGGATAGCATCCCCAGGCCAGAAGCAGGCTGATCGTGAATACAATAAACAAACTTCTTTTTTTCATAAACACAAGTTTAATTAGTTAATGAATAGATATTGCATTTTCATAATGGGTTCTGCATAAATGAATATCAAAATGTTCCTGAAACGATAGACAAAGGTAATACTTTTGATAATTCGAAAAAATACTGCTTAATAGGTATTATTTCGAATGATCATAATTTGTTCAAAGCCATATATTATGCAAAATTTCCTAAAACCTGAAACCCAGGTTTATCATGTAGCGAAGGCCCGCAACGGTAGTTTTGGTTGTTTTATTTGCCTTAAAACCTCCTCCCTGGATCACCAGGTCTGATGCCGGGAACTTTTCCTTCAGCATGTCATTGAGTTTCTCAAGCAGTTGCTCTTCGTCTCCGGCAGACAGGGTTGTATTGAAGCTGGTTTCCAGATTTAAGTACCACCATCCCGGGCCTAACAGTACCATATCAATAGTAAGCCGCTTCCACAATATAAACTGATAGCCTAACTGCACACCCAACAGATTTGCCATCAGATCAAAATTTGTGGTCACTTCACCGTTGAAATCGTTTGTTTTTAACTGCCAGTGATTTTCACGCGAGAAATAATTGAAGCCATAATAGGGTCCCAGGTAAATTCCACGGGGTGCAGTGTGCCTGTTCTCATTTCTCAAATAAAAGCGGTAATCAAATGAAAAGTGAAATCCCTTGTCATGATGATCGTTCTTCAATGACAGGGAATCGGTATCAAAAGATACGAACTTGGGGAATGCAAACCGCCCAAGACTCACGGTAAATGTCTGATAATCCTTTATAACCCGCTCATAACTAAAAGCGTTATATTTTTCCCCGAAAATCATGGGGTTCGTAACATTGATACTGATCGTATTCTTAAAGGTCTTTACTGAATCTTTCTGTCCTTGACAGGGATATGTCCACAATCCACAGACCAACCAGGCTAGGGTGGCAATTTTAAGTGAATATCTGATGTTTTGCATGGTTTGTTACTTGATAATAGTTTAATAATTTACCTTATTCTGCAAGGTAACCGGATATTAGATAATCAGTCATTTTAACAAAGGTAATAATAATTTTAATTTTGGGATGTGCCTTGGGGGAGCATCATCATCTCAGTTGTGTAAGGAGGTCCTTTGTCAAATATTGTAATTAATTTCTAATTTCGCATCCTGGCTAACAATTACTACATCACCATGTACAGAACAAAAACCTGCGGAGAATTGCGTATCACCGATACCGGGATAACCGTATCGCTGAGCGGCTGGGTGCAGCGTTCGCGCGACCTGGGCGGCATGACCTTTGTTGATCTGCGTGACCGTTACGGCATTACCCAGCTTGTCTTTAATATGGAAGGTAATGCCAACCTTTGCAGTGAAGCACGAAAACTGGGAAGGGAATTTGTGATCCAGGCTGAGGGCCTGGTTGCTGAACGCAGCAACAAAAATCCCAAAATGCCAACGGGAGACATTGAAATTCAGGTGACACGGTTCACGGTACTCAATCCATCCCTTACACCTCCCTTTACGATTGAAGATGAATCCGACGGTGGCGATGAGCTCAGGATGAAATACAGATACCTCGACCTGAGGAGGAATCCGCTCCGGAACAACTTACTGCTCCGGCACCAGATGGCCTTCGAAACAAGGAGTTATTTCAACATTCATCATTTCATCGAGGTAGAAACCCCTGTCCTGATCAAATCCACCCCTGAAGGAGCACGGGATTTCGTTGTACCCTCGCGCGTAAATCCGGGTCAGTTTTATGCCCTGCCACAGTCCCCCCAGACATTTAAGCAGCTTCTCATGGTGGCAGGATATGACCGTTATATGCAGATTGTAAAGTGCTTCCGGGATGAGGACCTGCGGGCCGACCGGCAGCCCGAGTTCACGCAGATCGACTGCGAAATGTCATTCATACACCAGGAAGACATTCTGAATATGTTTGAAGGGATGGTAAAGCACCTGTTCAGGGCATTGAAAGGAATTGAATTCACTGAGCCTTTTCCCAGGATATCCTATGAATTGGCTATGGAGAAGTATGGCAATGACAAACCCGATATTCGATTCGGAATGGAATTCGTTGATCTGACCGGTGCTGTAAAAGGCAAATCCTTCTCCATTTTCGATTCTGCCGAATATATAGGCTGTATCGTAGCCAAAGGTTGTTCGGAGTACACCCGCAAACAGCTTGATGAACTTACAGAGTTTGTGAAAAAGCCGCAGATTGGGGCTAAGGGACTGATTTATATCCGCTATGGTACCGATGGTACGATTAAATCAACGGTGGACAAGTTTTACACAGCTGATGAACTGCTGGCCCTTGCCTCCACTGCAAAGGCAGCGCCTGGTGACCTTATCCTGGTATTGGCGGGAGAAAGGACAAACACCCTGAAGGCGTTGGGTGAACTGCGACTTGAAATGGGAAGCAGATTGGGTTTACGCCGTAAGGATGATTTCAAGCCTCTCTGGGTTCTTAATTTTCCGCTGCTTGAATGGAATGGGGAGGCACAGCGGTTTTATGCCATGCATCATCCCTTTACTTCACCCAGGCTGGAGGATATACCCCTGCTTGATACGGACCCTGCCAGCGTAAGGGCCAATGCATATGACTGTGTGATCAACGGTGTGGAAATGGGCGGAGGGTCCATCCGTATCCACGAGGAAGGGCTCCAGAAGAAAATGTTCCAGATACTTGGCTTTACCGATGAAGAAGCGGAGAATCAGTTTGGCTTCCTCATGCAGGCTTTCCGCTACGGTGCGCCTCCGCATGGCGGGATAGCCTTCGGATTCGACCGGCTTGTCTCCCTGTTTGCCGGTGAGGATTCGATTCGCGATGTGATTGCTTTCCCGAAGAACAATGCTGCCCGCGACGTGATGGCTGATTGTCCGTCTGAAATTTCTGCTGAACAGCTGAAAGAATTATCAATCCGGGTTCAGGTCCGCACAACATGAAAATGTTTTTACATCAGAGATCATTGCTATTTTTTTTATATTTGGTTAAAATATTCAACTATGGAACTCAAATCATATGACAAGCCCTGGCTGCCCGCGTTCAAGGGTGCCTTTCTGGTCCTTTTCGGGATCATCTCCATGCTCAGGATCTTTGGATCGATAAAGGCCCTGGCGGTGCTGTTCATTGTACTTATTGGCATGATCTCCGTCCTGCTGATCAGTACAGGTATTCTTTTCAAAAAGTCCGATTTCAGGGGATGGACCATTGCCTCAGGTGTTATTAATTTGTTGTTTTGCATTTATCTCGCCACGCACATGGACTCTTCCCGAAACGTGATATTGTGGATCATATCGATCTGGGTCTTGTTTTATGCTATCAGCGAAATCATTGAGGCAGGTCTTCTATTCAACCGGAAGAATGCCTTTGGCGCACTATTTCTTCTCAATGCCTTGCTTACACTGTTGTTTGGATATTTCTTCCATGTTCTCATGGGGAATTTTACCGACCAGGGTATTTTTTACATCGGAATGATTGCCCTCGTTTTTGGTATAGCCAATGAATTAAGTGCCTTTTTACTCAGCCGGGTGAAGGGATCAATTTAAAATCAAAGACTTAGCCTGCCCCAAAAATCTTCTGTGCAGTGCGTCATTGCGAGCATAGCGAAGCAATCTGCCCACCAGAAACAGATTGCTTCAGTCGCTTCGCTCCTTACTAATGACAACTTTTTTTGGATTGTCTAAGCGGAATTAGGAATTCCGCCAAAATCATCGATTCCATATTAAGTTTTACTGTTTTCTCCTCTTTTGTCAGCCACACAAAAGAGGAGCAGAAAAAGTCACCACGGACGAAAAAATTAAGCTGTCCTTTTCGCACATCCCATCGCTAACTAAGGCCGTACAGCTTAATTTTCGCACCGTCCGTGGACACCTCCCCGCTTGGCCAGATTATGCCGGTAACAAAAATCCCCGGAACAGGTTGATCCGCCTCTGAAAAAATGCGTGAGGAAAATCAATTCATGTAGCGTTAAGAAAGTCCCGATATTAGATTTTGTTGGTTTTGCTTTGCAAAACCTTACAAATCTATAATCGGGATCAGAAGCGGCGGCGTTTTTGCGCCACCGCTGAAGCTATAGGCGGCATGCGGTTGGTAACTTTTTTGCGCTGTAGCAAAAAAGTACATTAAAAAATCAAGTTATACAAGTGAAAGATTCCGGCGGAATTCTTAATTCCGCCTTGTCATTATATTTTGGTGAACAAAAATGTATGGAGACTCGCAATAACGTATATACCCCGTCGGGGTGTGTTCATTTTCGTACACTCATTGTAACGGAACATTACAGGATCAGGTTAGATTGTATTGCATTTAAAGCATTAAAAAACAACATATTACATAGTTTGGCATGGTTAATGTTTATTTTTCGATCAAACAATCAACAAATCGAAAAATCAAAAAATAAATAAAGCCATGAAAACAAGAAACAACATCAACCGCACCGCTACCCGGTATGCCATCAGCGCCGCAATAGCATTAGTAAGTTTTGCTCCGGTAAGTGCTGCCATCAATTCGAAAAGTGAAATAGCAGCCATTGACAGCCGGTTCGAATACCTGAACGGTTCCATAGAAAAATCATTGAAATACAAAGCACCTGCCCTTAATGCAGAAGCCGAATCTGTTACCTTTGAAGCAGCCCTTTCTATGGAAAGACTTGATAACCTGACCGCAGCCATTGAAGTATCCGTCCGATTTGTGGCTCCTGAAGTTGATGCACGGGCCGAAGCCAATGAAGCCGAAGTCGCTGCCTCTGCTGAAAGACTTGAAAAAATGAATCTGGCTGTTGAAAAGACCATCCGGTTTAATCCCGCTGACTACAATCTTAGTTCACTGTAAAAAATATCTGACTGAAAAATAAAAATCCGGCAGAATAAACTGCCGGGTTTTTTATATTCTGTTATGCGTTTATCGTAAATAGATACGTATCCCGATGGCTGCATTGAGATCAAATTCGGTAGCCGGGAACAGATCCATCACAGGCACTATCTCCATGAAGGTATCGAATTGCCCGTCGGCAAAAATGTAAGCCAAACCGACTGGAAACCTGATCCCGAATTCTGAATTATCTTCGTCCTGGTGAATCTTCAGCCGGTTTCCCGCACCGAAAAACAAGGGCAACTCACCTTTTCCTACCGGGATCAGATCAAATTTATGCCACAGGTAATCGGCGTGCAGATGAAAAGAAGGATGATTTGAGAAAGACCATGCCATTCCGGCATCAATGGCTGAAGCAGGGGCTATCCAATACTTAAAACTCAAACCTGTTGGTTCACCGGCCATGATGCCCAGTCCGAATCCGCCGTGCTGGGCCTTTATATTCGTTAATGTAAAAAACAAAATTATACCTGTAATCAATATTTTACCTGAAGTTCTCATAGATCCATGCATTTACTCCATCATCCGTTTTATCAAATCCTGTTCAGGATTGGAATTTGGCGACAAAAATAATAAAAAAAATGGGTGTGATAGAGATACCACACCCAATAAGGAGATCACCACACGTCGCACAACTTATGCGGCATATTGTGCTATAAATTCAGCAAACTCATTTTCAATCATTTCTTTGGTATAGCTGGCATACAGCAAATGGTATTTGCCATTGAAGAAACCAAACAAACCATACAGGGGCAGACCATAAGTCGGCAGTTTTTGATCCTTGATAATATATCGGGACAATTGAAACAATACTTCGTTTGTGCCATCCCTGTACATTTTCGAAATCACTTCACCCTCCCGTAAAAAAAGCCTTGCCAGCTGGTTTTGCAGGCTTTTTGGAATTTCCAGATTTTTCATATGTGTTTTATTAGGTTCACACCTGAATCTGTGTACATATCCTTATTCGGATTTAAGCTCAATTTGTTTCAAATATTCCATGGAATGGGTCTGGTTATTGATGGACTGCACAAATTGTTACATGAAACAGGATTGGTCCGGTATGAAAACAAATAAAAAACCTGATGAATTCTCATTTTTTAACAGAGGTACTGAACAACCTGTTTAATCGTTCTACACTGTCCCATAACATATTTTTCCCCTGCACATCACTGCTTTCAGATAAAAATCACTATCCAGAAACATAAAGTGCATTGATTTTGAGAAAATGGACTGTTAGCATAACCTCAGCACAAATCAAATAGCCAAATCAATCCTACCTTCTTTAAATATAATGGGTTTTTCGTGCTGAGGATCATGCAGTAAAATTCTGAAGTAGTATTCCATTTCTTCGGAATCTGCATACCAAAAACCAGCGTTAAGGCTGGTTTCTCATGGTTGGCTATTTTCTGAGATAAAATAAACCATTTAGTAACATACCATTTAGTAACATACCTTTAGGTAACATCTCAAATTTTTGTATTTTTGCTAAAAATTATTCGAATGAAAACCCCATTCACATTTGGTAAAATTGCCATCGACAAAGATTTTACTGATCGAGAAAAGGAAACGGAAAGGTTGATGCAAAACTTTATATCATCAACCAATACTATGCTCATTTCACCTCGCAGATGGGGGAAATCATCATTAGTAACCAAAGCATCGATTTTAGCGTCTGAAAAGAATAGAAAAATACGTTTCTGTTTTATCGACCTGAATAATGTAAGAACCGAAGAGCTATTCTACCAGAATCTTGCAACTGAAGTCATAAAAGTGACATCAAGCAAAATAGAATCGGTTATTGATACTGCTAAAAAACTATTGGGTAGGTTTATTCCAACAATTACAATAAGTCCAAGCCCCGATAGTAACTTTCAGTTGAGTATGGACTGGAAAGAAGTAAAAAAGCAACCATCAGTTATTTTAAATCTTCCGGAAATAATTGCCAGTGAAACAAATACTAGTTTAATCGTTTGTATTGATGAGTTTCAGAATATTGCGGAATATGAAAATCCTGAAGCAATACAGAAAATGCTGCGTGCGCATTGGCAAAAACACCAAAATGTATCGTATTGCCTATATGGTAGTAAACGACCTATGCTAATGGATGTATTTACTTCGCCTTCAATGCCTTTTTATAAATTCGGGGATATTATTTTTCTGGAGAAAATTTCAGAAAATGACTGGATTAACTTTATTACCGGCAGATTTACCGATACAGGGAAAAAGATTGGAGATAATGAAGCAGCACTTATTGCCGATTTGGCAAAATGCCATTCGTATTATGTTCAGCAGTTGGCACAGCAATCGTGGTTACGTACTTTAAATAGTTGCAATCATGAAATTGTTTTAGAAGCGTTTGAAGATTTGGTTTTACAATTAAGTATGTTGTTTCAAACAATTACCGATAGCTTAAATAACAGTCAGCTAAACTTTCTTAAAGCTGTTATTAATAATATAAAGCAGTTTAGTTCCGTTTCAACTATTTCCGACTATCAACTTGGAACATCGGCCAATGTGTCAAAAATAAAGAAGGCATTGGTAAATAAGGAAATTATAGATATACAGAGTGATGTTGTTGCATTCCTTGATCCGTTTTACAACTATTGGCTAAAGAAATATTTCTTTAAACTATGAGTAACATTTCAGGAGTGATAAAAAGCTTGAAGAATAGGGAAAATGGTTGCTGAATTGCGTGAAGGGATCAAAATATTGGAAAGACGAAATGCAGACCTGATTGACATGAGTGCAGCCACAGTCAGGTTCCATAAAAAAGACCCCTTGAAAATCAAGGGGTCTGTGATGGGTTGAGGTCTCTGGCGGATTTGAACCGCCGTAAACGGTTTTGCAGACCGCTGCCTAACCACTCGGCCAAGAGACCGGTAACCAAATTGCAAAGTTAAAAAAAATATTCATCCGCTAATACTGCTGACATGTGCAATTAAGATCATTTATCAGAACGTTTGGATTCCTATACACTTTGTAAAAACTGTTAATATATGACTCCGCTTGTGACCTGGCTGCAGTGGACAAGTATTCAAAGTTACGGATGGCATCTAAGAGCTGTTCCTTCAGGTCCCAAAATTCATGAATGACGGGCGTGAGTTCTTCCTCTTTGAAACAAAGGCCCATGTAATATCTCTCTGTGACATATTGAATGGGAATTCCCTCTCGGGGTAAGGAATAACTCGTGTTGACCAGACCGGAGTAGTCGAAATCATAGGCAACAGGTATCCCTTTATCAGGAATCATTTCAGAAGGTACAAGGATTTTAACATTGTGCTGAAATGTTACTGACCAATCTGTATTGCCGATCAGAAAGTTAAATACAGCTACTCTTGCCATATCTTCAACGTACATATTGTTCTGTGATAGCTTTGGGTTTTCGATTAGAACAGCCTTATTCCGTTTGGCCATTTCATCTGCATTTTCAATCAGAAAACCATAAGCAGTGAAACTATTTTTGGCTTTAAGGGTATCCATATAGCTGATCCTGACAAGCCTTGTTTTAAAACTGTATGGTGTGACCAGGTTAAAAAGCTTGTATGTGAGGTACTCTTTTAATATATAGTTTTCAAAAGCAGGGGATCTATTGCAGTGTGTAACCAGTTTTACAGTTCCCTTCTTTATCGCTCGTTCAGCTGTGCTGTCATTGCCTTTGAATTTCAACATGATGGGTGGGAAGGAGCAATAAGTCAGACGCATTATTCCTCTTGGTTTGATTTTAATATCCTCTGCAACGGAATCGGTTTCACTTAATTTTATCGATAGTCTGGCATTGCTGTATTCCTGACTGCCTCTGGTTTTAAGAAATTCCCTGATATCAAGGTAAAGCGTCAGGTGTAAGGGTTCATCCGACGCAAAAAGGTCAATGCCATTTTCATAGGGGAGTTTAACCCGATCCGGCTGATAAGCCGAAGTATCCTGCGACCCTGCAATATCCTGGTTGTAGCCGGTAGTGCAGAGCAAGCTGAGGCAGATTAATTGGGACAGTTTACAGCGTGATTTCATGGCTTGGTTGTTTGGGGCTTTCATTATTTCCTGTTTATTCTGTTGTAATGTCGATTTTCTTATGTAAAAATACAACCGCGGAGAGACCTGAATCTAACAGTATTGTCACAGATGTTGACAGATTTATAACATTTGATTTTCCTTTTCCGGGGGTAAGGAATATTTTGTAATTTAGGTCACACTTATAATCAAACAGGAAAAATCAATTTACCTATTTAACCAGGCGTCAAATGAAAAAAAGCAATTGCATAGCCCAATGTGAATGCGGCAATTCCGGCAGGCGTGATTTTATAAAAAAAGCGTCCCTTATAACCGCGGGTTCAATTTTGACAGGTCATCTGCATCTGTTAGCCCAGAAAGGAAGTTCAGCAATTCATATTCCCCGTTCTTGCGGACCGGCTTCAGATTATGTGCCTTTAATTAAAGCTGCTTTTGTGAGAAGGCAGGAGGATTACGGTATGCTGTGGCCAGGAGAAATATACGACGGTGAAACAGCCAGGAAGAATTATACTGAAGAGATAAACCGGGCAGCAATTGCGCTTGGACTGCAGCTGGATATTAAGCCCACACCCATTTATAGCCTGGAGGAGGCAGACACCTGGATTGATGAAGCAAAGAGCACAAAGGCTGATGGTTTGGTTCTTTTTATACTGGATCGGCAGAAACACAGCTGGCCTACTGCCCAGCAAGCCGGCAAATCCGGAATCCCCTCAGTGATCTATTCACCACTCGGAACATCGTTTACCGTCAATACAGCCCCTTTGGCTGACTCACCGGGTTGTGTGGTATTTTCTACCAATGATTTCAATCAATGCGTATATGGATTAAAGATGCTGAAGGCCGGTGCCCTCATGAAACGGACGCGCTGCGTGGTCATTGAGGGAAATGAAAGAAAGGAAATACCACTCGCCGACACAGGTATCATCCTGCAATATATTCCTGTCACTACTTTTTACGATATTTACAATGCCATGCCGGTTCATGATGAGATCTTGAAGATGGCAGATGAATATGTTCGTTTGGCTGCTGCACTAAAGCATGCTACACGTGAAGATGTAATTAACGGGATTAAAAGTTATCTGGTTGCAGGTGAGATTTTGGAAACCGAAAAGGCCGATGCCATTTCCATGGATTGTCTGGGTGCCCTGTCAGATAAAAAGATCAGCCTGCCATGCATTTCCTGGTCAAAAATGAATGACAACAGGATCCCGGCGGCATGTGAAGCCGATCCAGGTGCCATTGCCGCTCAGATTATCGTACAATACCTCTTCGATCGGCCGGGATTTCAGCAGGATCCGGTGGCCGATACCTCAGATGATACCTTGATCGGGGCGCATTGTTCATGCCCTACTCGATTAAATGGTTTCGACCTTCCGCCTGAGCCATTCGAAATTGTACATCATCACGGGAACAGGGATGCAGTGCCCAGAACCATCTGGGGGAAAGGCCAGCGGATAACATGCATGGATTTTTTGCCTGCAGGTGAGGTTGAGCAGGTTCGGTCACAAATGTTGATTTCCACAGGAGTGGTTGAAGATAACATGAATGTACCTCCCTCCGGAGGATGCGTGGTTTCTGTGAAAGTTAAGCTTGATGAGGGACATGAGGTATTGTCCTTCCCGGGTTTTCACCAGTTGTTTTTTTACGGGGATTATAAGCGTGAACTGAAGGCCTTCTGCAAACTATACAATTTCGATGCGAAGATAGTCTGACAAAATTGTAATCAACTATTTTCCTTACTTTCGTTGTCAAACACGATTGGGTTTGGATACAGTTATTGTCGGGATCATTTATATTCTCGGACCGATACTGCTCCTGTACGGATGTAAAAAATCGAATTGGCTTAACCAGTTCGGCTCAGTGGGATTGGCTTATGTGCTTGGTATTATTTTGGGCAATACCGGTTTGCTGAAACCGGAGATGAAACCATTACAGGATAATATAACATCCGTCACCATTGCCTTGGCACTGCCCCTCCTGCTGTTTTCCATCAATATCAGGCAGTGGTCGCGTCTTGCCTTAAAGACAGGATTGGCTATATTGCTGGGAATTATTTCGGTGATGCTAATCATTGCAATCGCACATTACTTTCTCAAAGATAAAATTTCGGAATGCTGGAAAGTGGCAGGTCTCATGGTTGGTGTATATATCGGGGCAAGTGCAAATATGGCCGCCATCATGAAAGCCCTGAACGTGGATCCGGAAACATTTGTGCTGGTAAATGCCTATGATATACTCATCTGCATCGCGTATTTTGTATTCCTGATCACTAAGGCACAAGCGGTCATCGGGAAATTCCTGGTCCCTTTCAAACCGCTGAATCTGAATGTTGACGCAGACAATGAGGCTGATGATTTTGACGGATGGGATGCCTATAGGGGAATTCAGAAAAGGGAGGTAATCGGGCCCTTGATCCTGGCATTTATCCTATCGGCCGCCATTGCCGGGGTTTCGTTTTTCATACAGGATTTTTTCCCTGCCAGTTTTCAGACTGCAGGCATCATACTTTGCATAACCTCCTTATCCATCCTGATGTCTCTGATCCCTGCCGTAAATAAGATCAGAAAGACATTCCAGTGCGGTATGTACCTGATTGTAATTTTTTGCATCGTTGTTGGTTCAATGGCTGATTTCAGCATCTTTACCACCAAATCGCTTTACCTGGCTGCCTTTGTTGCCATTGTGATCGTGGGATCATTGTTTTTCCAGGTTTTATTTTCCAAAATACTGAAGATCGACACCGATACCACCATCATTGCTTCCACGGCTTTTATTTTTTCAGCCCCCTTTGTGCCAACGGTTGCAAATGCGCTCCGGAACAAAGAGATCATTGTCTCGGGCATTACCATTGGCATCATTGGGTATGCCACGGGCAACTTTCTGGGTATAACGCTGGCGTATTTTTTGAGATAGGGAAATGTTTATTTCTCGCAAGGCGCAAAAGCGCAAAGCAGGAATTCTGTGACGAGATGTTTTCTCGCTAAGACGCAAGGACGCAAAGTAAGTGGTTCAGATTAAAGATTATTTACAATTCTGCAAATACCATCCTTTATCAGGGCTTCATTGAAATTCACCAGTAAACCTAACTTTAAACCTGTAAGTTTCAAGTAGGTCAATAATTGTTTTTTATGCACAGGTGCAATATTTTCAACACTTTTAATTTCAATTATCACTTTATCTTCCACGATAACATCTGCTCTGAACCCTAATTCAAGTATCAGTTCATTATAATATACAGGTATTCGTGATTGTCTGGTGAAGTTTAAGCCAGCTTCTATCAGTTCGTAACAAAGTACTTCCTCATATACTGATTCTAAAAGACCTGGTCCCAGTCTGTTATGAATCCGGAAACAACAATCCACAATGATTGCTGAAAGATCATTTTCTTTCATATAACTTTAATATTATCAATAACGTGTTAAAAGATTACTGGATTAGCGCCCAAATCTTGTGCAAGATACAAATTTCCATAGAATTCTCTGCGTCTTTGCGTCTCTGCGAGAGATAATAAATCCTATCTCGAGTCAGATTGGTATCGCTTCAGACAATCCGGGCACAGGCAATCGTTGTATTTCTGCAGGATATGCAGCATTTCTTTTTTGTTGATGCGCACTTTTTCGCACCAGCAGTCTTCATCTCCTGTGCACCTGAATGAAGCTCCACAGGACGGGCATAATTTGGTATCCGGAATCGTTATTTTCATCGGGTGACTGTGACGCTAACCCGGTCCATTTTACCACCCACGGGCGGATTGAGTTTGGAAACCGTAACGGTAACCTGGTTCACCTGGCCGAATTCGGCATGGATGGCTTCCACGATACGGCTTGCAACATGTTCCAAAATATGCGATACATGCTTCATTTCGGTTTTTACCAATGCATATACCCGGCTGTAATCCACCGCATCGACCAGGTCATCACTGGCTGCAGCCTTGCTGATATCTGTGTCGATCATCACATCTACCCTGAACCTGCCACCAATGATGTTTTCCCCGGAGTAATGTCCGTGGTGGGCATAAAACTCCATATTTTCAAGAATCAGTTGGGCCATAGTTATCAGATTTTGCAGAATTTCATATAGCAAAAATAAACTTTTCCCTGCTGCAATAACCATGGGCAGTTTTTTTTACATTTGCTGGCTTAGCGTATTCATGACTGGTTAATTTACATTATCATGGACAATAACGAAAATGGCAAACCACTGAATTTCATTGAGGAGATTATTGAGGAAGATCTGCGTTCCGGGAAGAACAACAACAGGGTGCATACCCGGTTCCCTCCGGAACCTAACGGGTATCTGCATATCGGGCATGTCAAGGCAATCTGTCTCAGTTTCGGCATTGCATTGAAGTATAATGGGAAATGCAATCTCCGTTTTGATGATACCAATCCCGTGACTGAAGATGTGGAATATGTGGATTCGATCCGGGAGGATATACAGTGGCTTGGGTTTTAACTGGGAAGGAGATGCCCATTATGCATCGGATTACTTTGATCAGCTGTTCGACTGGGCAGTTATGCTGATCCGGATGGGGAAGGCCTATGTGGACGAAACCAGTGCCGGGGAGATTTCCTCAGACCGGGGTGTCCCCACACAGCCCGGCAAGGAAAGTGTCTATCGGAACAGGTCGGTGGATGAAAACCTGGACCTGTTCATGCGGATGAAGAAGGGTGAATTCCCGGATGGTGCCAAGGTACTGCGGGCCAAAATCGATATGACATCCCCCAACATGCATATGCGTGACCCGGTTATTTACCGGATCAAACATTCGCACCATCACCGGACGGGCGACAAGTGGTGCATTTACCCCATGTATGACTGGGCACACGGGCAGTCGGATTACATAGAAGGAATAACACATTCGCTATGCACACTTGAATTTGAGGTGCACAGGCCGCTGTACGACTGGTGTCTTGACCAGATCGCAGACGGGAATTACAGGCCGCGACAGATTGAATTTGCCCGCCTGAACATGAATTATACCATGATGAGCAAGCGCCGGTTGTTACAGCTGGTGAATGAGGGACTGGTAAGTGGCTGGGATGATCCGCGCATGCCCACCATTTGTGGACTGAGACGCAGGGGTTACACACCGGAGTCACTCAGGAACTTCGTTGAAACGGTAGGGATCGCCAAACGTGAAAATGTGATTGAATTAGCCCTGCTTGAGCACTTGGTTCGTGAGGATCTTAACAAAAGAGCCAGGCGGGTGATGGTGGTTTCTGATCCGGTAAAGGTGTTGATCGAAAATTACCCTGAAGGAAATGTGGAAATAATAAGGGCTGAAAACAACCCTGAAGATGAAAATGCAGGGACCCGGGATTTGCCCTTCTCCCGGGAGATCTATATTGAGCGTGAAGACTTCATGGAAGATCCGCCGAAGAAATTCTTCCGGCTTTCACCAGGCAACGAAGTCAGGCTTAAGAATGCTTACATCATCCAATGCACGGGTGTGGATAAGGATGCTGTCACAGGAGTGATCACCAGGATCAGGTGTACCTATGATCCCCTAACCCGGAGCGGTCTGGAAGGTTCCAGCCGTAAGGTCAAAGCGACCATACACTGGGTTTCGGCGCAGCATGCAACGGATGTGGAAGTCCGGCTATATGACAGGCTTTTTGCAAAGGCCGATCCGGATGATGTGGAACTGGGAACGGACTGGAAATCAAACCTGAATCCGGATTCACTCAGGGTCATCACGGCAAAGGCAGAACCCGGACTGGCCGCCTCCAGGCCTGAAGAAAAATACCAGTTCCAGCGTACCGGTTATTTTTGTGTGGACAAGGATTCCACTGCCGACCGGTTGATCTTTAACCGCACGGTCACGCTGAGAGATGAATGGGCGAAGTTGAAAAATCAGCAAAGCTGATTTTAGGCTATAGCTTTTTAGTCTATTAGGCTTTTAGAGTGTGAGTATGAGTAATGGGGTTTGAGTATAGAATAGTTTAGGAGGATAAAGTGTAGCCAAAAGCGCAGCAATGAAACCTATAAATTATTACCTTTAGCTACAGCCTATAGCCTTCAGCCTACAGCCTTTTTTCCTGCATTATTTTGAAATCCGCAATATCCTTCATACTTTTGCGTCACTTTTCATGCAAGAAAACACTGCCCTGTGGTGTAATTGGTTAACACGTCTGACTCTGGATCAGAAGAGTTGGGGTTCGAGTCCCTGCAGGGCAACCAGATAATTAGGTGTTTACAGAATAAAAAATGTAATCACCTTTTTTGTTGAACATACATTCGCATTAACAGAATTTAGATTTGCGATCAAAAATTTAAACAGGATTGTTTTTAGTTAAATTATACGTATCCGCCCGGGTATAACCATCTTTCATAGTTAAAAAGTCCTAGCCAACTTGCTGCAAAAAACCATGAGCCAGATGATAGGAGTTCCATGAGGCCGAGTTTACCAAGCCGTAGGCAGGAGTCAGGTATGACACAGGTCAGATTTGCTGAGGCGTTTCGGCATAAGTTTTGGGTGAATTAGCCACGACTTAATCTGACAGATTAGTTCAAGATATAAGATTGATTTTCCATAAGGCCTTTTCATAGCCCCGATAATCCCATGCCCATAAGCTGAAGGAATTGCAGCCTGGACGAGTTACGTATCGGTGATTAGTATTCACCGGAATGGTGGTCAACATCCGCTGGAATATACATAGTTTGTCCGATTTTTGCAATAATAATTGGTTCTTTGAAAAATAAGGATCAAAAAGTTATAGATTATATGTGGTATATCTGTTTTAAAACGTCTTATGAGTAATAATATACTTGAGAAACATTGCAGGCAACTGGGATTGACCTGAAAGTTCTTGAATACAATTACATACGGACTATTTTTAGTTTTAGGATACAAGGGTTAAGAAGTAGTAGTTTTAGTAGTAGTAGTAATTAGTAGTTTTGTGAAATGCTGATCAATGATTGGCATTTCACTTTTTCTAATTTATTGATAATCTGTTTTCTAATGGGAGAAAATCAATCTCTTGACTTAATTAGACAAAAGAATACCCAACCCCCTTATCAGCAGGATTTCTTATATTTGATTGATGACATCAAAAATAAGATGACGAATCCTGTAACACTTGTTGAAAAAGTCCTGATATCCAAACTCAAAATTGGTGATTATCCGGCATTTTCCAGCATTTTTATAGCCTATTATAAGGATCTTGTAATGTTTGCTGTGAGATTCACCCATGACCTCAGCAATGCGGAAGAAATTGTCCAGGATACCTTTGTGAAGCTATGGGAAGACCATGAAACCGTTGTAATTAATATTTCACTTAAGTCCTACCTGCTCAAAATAGTCCAGAACAAATGTGTCGATTGGTTGAGGCATAAAAAAATCAAGCAGACACATAGTGACTTTGTGATGGTAAGTGCAACTCCATTTAATTATGATACAGATAGTTATATTCTTCATTCAGAGTTGCAGGAACAAATAGAAATTGCGCTTGGAATGCTTCCTGAGGCTATTTCTGAAGTATTTCGGATGAACAGATACGAAGGCCTTAAATACCATGAAATTGCAGACATACTTGACGTTTCTGTAAGGACCATTGAGGTCCGCATCGGAAAGGCTTTACATATGCTACGTAATCATTTAAAAGAGCATTTGATTATCATCATTGGCATTTTAAACCTGCTCATGTCAAACATACATTCATGTTGATTTTCTTTCCTGTAACATATATGCATCTGGCTATTTAGCGGAAGGAGTGTAGGCTATAATATGGTTGGAGAGCATCTAAATCCCGAAAATGACTACAAATGAAAAAATCCTGCTTTTAATAACATTGAGAACTGCTGAAGAAATTGATTGTGGCTTTTTAATTATTAAACGTCTTTATATATAGATTAAAATAAATGGAAATAAAACATCAGAACGATATTCTGGCATTAATAGCAAGAAATCTTGCAGGCCTGGCTGATTCAGTTGAAATTGCTCAATTAAATGATTGGATTGCATATTCGGAGGAAAACAATCAGTACTTCAAACAATTAAAAAACCTATGGGATGTATCTGACAAACAGACATATTCAAATAAGATTAATACTCAAGAAGCATTAGATAATGTACTTAGCAGGATTGTAAAAGTATCTCCGAAAAAGGCTTTCTGGTATTATTGGCAGAAAGTGGCTGCAGTTATGATACTCCCGCTGGCAATCGGTACAATTCTCTGGTTTTACCTGAATTCGCAAAAAGCAAACTCTTTAAATAACATAGTGTATAATGAAGTTCATGCAGCTTTTGGCACCCGTTCCTCATTAATTCTTGCGGATTCTTCCATTGTATGGTTGAATTCCGGGAGCAATCTCAGGTATCCGATCAAATTCAACAATAGAGACCGTCATGTCTATTTAAAAGGTGAAGCATATTTTGAAGTGAAAAGTGATGTTTCCAGGCCCTTTATTGTTCAGACTTCAAATTTAAAGGTAAGCGCCACGGGAACAAAGTTTAATATTCGGGATTATGATTCAGTATCTATTGTTGAAGCAACACTTGTTTCAGGAAAAATCAGAGTGGAAGGGAACGTCGGCAGTAACTCCCAATTGATCTCATGTATGAATCCCGGCCAGCATCTTGAATATAACTGGCATATAAGAGAGAAGACCATTACAGAGGAGGATACTTATAAATATATAGCATGGAAAGACGGCAAACTGATCTTTCGGAATGAACCTCTGAGTGAAGTAGTAAACAAGATTTCCCTGATATTCAATGTTGATATTGAGCTTCAGGGTAAGGAGTTACAGGATTTCCGGTATCATGCTACATTCCAGGAAGAATCATTGGAAGAAATATTAAAATTGCTGAAGCTCAGTTCACCCATTAATTATAAAGAAATAGAACGAAATCCTTTACCTGATGGATCGTTCTCTAAAAAGAAAGTGATCATCTTCCCGGCAAACAAACTATAAGTAATTAACCTAAAAGATTATTAACTAGAAATAGAGTATGAAACCACCATGAAGTTCCATTGAACTGACCATAACAATAAAAAAGAGGAAAAGTGCGCTAACACCTTTCCTCTGGTTAATGGTCGATTGAATGTCTTTGCCTGTACAATTAACATTCTAATT
This sequence comes from uncultured Bacteroidales bacterium, assembly GCA_963705125.1. GTDB lineage: Bacteria > Bacteroidota > Bacteroidia > Bacteroidales > UBA10428 > UBA5072. The sequence goes on from CAVPIY010000006.1 coordinate 103,421, forward strand.
ATTAACCAATAACATTACAAAATTATGAAAAAAAATGATAATTACTATGGTTCTTGTAAACCAAATGGTAATTGGCACAAATTACTCCTCAAAATGAAAATCACGACTTTCCTGCTGTTTTGCGGACTAATGAACCTGTTAGCAGGTCCATCCTATTCGCAAAGTACAAAGATCTCTCTAAACATGAAGGAAGCCTCAGTTGAAAGTGTCCTTAATAAAATTGAGGATGAAAGCGAGTTCTTTTTTCTTTTTAATCATAAATTAATCGATGTAGAGCGAAAGGTGAATGTAGATGCAAAAGGTGTACCCATAAAAGACATTTTAAGTGATATATTCCCAGATGATGTCCAGATTATTGTTAGCGACCGTCAAATCGTTCTGACAACAGTTCAAAAGTCATCAGAATTGGAAGGACTCATTCAATCGCAAGTAGTCACCGGTAGGGTTACCGATGCTGTCACAGGGGAACCATTACTTGGAGTATATGTGGTGATTGAAGGTACAAATACCGGAGTTATTACCGATTTACAAGGTAATTATTCTTTCGAATTGCCTTCTAAGGATATAGTTTTGGTCTTTTCGTATATTGGTTATAAAAGTGAGAAAATCGCTGTTGAAGGTAAAAGTATCATTGATGTTGCACTTGTCCCGGACATAAAAAGTCTGGAAGAAGTTGTTGTTATTGGTTATGGAACGCGCTCCAAACGTGATGTAACAACAGCTATTTCTACTTTAAGCTCAGACAAAATCGAGAAAGTTGTAGCTACATCTCCGGAATTGCTTATGCAGGGCTTAATGTCAGGAGTGCAAATCATTGGTAACCAGGGAGATCCAAATGCACGCCCTACTGTACGCATCCGCGGAACAAATACATGGGGAATATCAGATCCTTTGTATGTTATTGATGGTATCCCCATTAAAGAGTATGGCGCAGGTATTGAAGGGGCAGCCGATCAATATGTCAGAGGATATATGAATATTATGGCAATGATCGATCCGAACGATATTGAATCGATATCGGTTCTAAAAGACGCCTCAGCTGGCGCAATTTATGGAGTTCGTGCAGCAAACGGAGTTGTTTTGATCACAACCAAAAAGGGGAAAAAAGGAACTCCAACAATTAATTATTCTCAGCGTATCGGCATACAAAATGTATATAAAAACCTAGATGTATTAAATACCAAACAATATGCCGATTTTAATAACGCCCTCTATGCAAGCGATCCAGCATCCATAGACTCACGCGATGGGTTGAATTATGTTTTCAATCCAGCTGATCCCGGTTATTTAGGCAATTCCCCAACTTCCGATTGGCAATCTGCTGTAAAAAATAAAAATTCCCTACAACAGGATTATTCCTTTAATGTTTCAGGAGGAACTGACAGGGCAGATTACTATTTATCATTTGGTTATGCTGACAAGGAGGGAGTGAATATAGAGAATCGGATGAAACGCTATAGTGGCTCCTTTAAGTTGAATGTAAATGCAACTGATTACCTGAGGCTAGGCATTAATTATCGATTGAGTTCTCAAAGTACAAATAATAGTTTTTCGAAATCACCTATTAGCGTGGCTCAGATGCCTCCCTGGCAACCTGTTTATGATCCCGATGGCATCAATGGATACGCTGCTGCAATCAATGGATATGATGAAAACGGCATATGGACTGGCGATAGAAAATATGGTTCCAATACAGGTCGCAATGATTTGGGATATTTATCCCTGACAGATCATACTTTATCAGCACTCCGTAATATGGGTAATGCCTATGTAGAATTAGAACCATTGAAAGGCTTCAAGCTAAGAGGTACTATAAATGTAGATAAATTTGATAATAGCGGTCGTGGAGGTACGCAATATGTGGCTTCGTATTTCCAGATTGATGGAGGGAATCCCACAGCCAGGGGAGGAGCAAGTTCTTTAGCCGATTATGAGCGACGCATCATCGACAACCTTAACATAATTACAGAATTTACGGCTAGTTATACCAAATCAATAGGTAAGCACAATATTGATGTCCTCTTCAATAGCATGTATCAAAATTATTCGGTAGATATTTTAAATGCATATACTGTTTACGTTCCAACATCAGATCCAAACATTGCAAATCTTGGCGGAGACAATCAATATACTTCAATAGTTGGCGAAAAAAATAAGGGCGCATTAGTAGGCTACTTGCTAAGAGCCGATTATAACTATGCCAGCAAGTATTACCTCGATCTGGTTGTACGCCGTGATGGTAGTAGCCGGTTTGCTCCTGAAAATCGTTGGGGTACGTTCCCGGCCGTTTCAGCTTCCTGGCGACTGTCATCAGAGGGTTTTATGGAAAACATTGAGTGGATTGATGATTTGAAACTTCGTGCGGGATGGGGTAAACTTGGTAACCAGGAAGTGAAAGAGATGGCTTATCTTTCCCCAATTGATGACAGACCAACTTTTACCTGGGGTAATAATCCAGGCAATATTGGAAGAGGATATCCCAGTAGTTCCGGAACGGTTTATGGAATGCCCAATAGTGACCTGACATGGGAAAAGACTTCCACACTCAATATTGGCTTTGATGCAGTGATGTTTAAGGGTCTAGAGGCATCCTTTGAATACTACTACAAGCTCACTGAGGGTATCTTACAGACATTAACATTACCCCCCTCGGCAGGGTTAATTGAAAAACCCACTGGAAATGTGGCCAAGGTTCAAAATGAAGGTGTTGAACTGAATTTGAACTACAGCAACAATATCGGCCAATTTAATTTTTCGGTAGGCGGTAATTTAACAACAGTACGTAACCGCGTTGTCACACTTTATGGAGGAATCCCTATGGGAACCATAGAAGAGGGATATCCCTTGTTTTACATAAAAGGTTACCAAATTGATGGTATGTTTCAAACAGATGGGGAAGTTGCTGAATGGTTAGCCAATCACGAGGATCTCAGTTATCAGGCTCCCAATATAAGACCAGGGGATTTTTATTTTAAAGACCTGCGTGGCGCTCCCGGCCCTGATGATAAATTCTATTCTACCACACCTGACGGTATTGTTGATAGTTATGACGAAGTATATTTGGGGAAAACAATTCCCGGGTTTTTCTATGGGTTTAATTTTAACCTTGGTTATAAGAATTTTGATTTTACTATGTCATTTACCGGAGTTGGAGATGTACAAAAAGTAAATGAGGTAAAGAGCAGTTTACTTAATCTGAATAATGAAGCAGCACAACATACTCCAGAGGCTCTCAATTATTGGACTCCGACCAATACAAACACAAATATTCCCCGTTTAATCTGGGGAGATCCGGCTTCTAATGGCCGCTTCTCCAATTACTGGGTTGAAGATGCCGGTTACCTGAGATTAGCAAATACCCAGTTGGGATATACCTTGCCAGATATAGGTATCAAGAATATTTTAGACAACCTAAGATTTTATTTGGGTTGTTCCAACTTATTCACAATTACTAATTTCAAAGGGTTTGATCCCGAAGATGAAAACAACCCTGCACCCGTAATTATGTATTGTGGTCTCACTGCAAGATTTTAATTAATTATCCATTAAAAATATTAGTCATGTTTAAACTATATCTAAATAAATTTCTACCCTTACTTTTTCTGGGTACGATTATGATCAATTCTTGCGAAAAGTCCCTTGATGTACCTCCTTCTACCGAATTGGAATCTAATTTCTTTATAAACGAAAACCGGGTACAGCGAGGGATCGGAGCAATCTATGCATCCTTATCAAATATTTATGGTGCTAACCTTGGGCAACAGGTAAGTCAAAATGGAGTAACATTGCATCCACTTTGGTTGCTGCAGGGCGATGATCTAACAACCAGCGGTAGTTCAGCCAATGTAGGATATGAAGCATTTTCAGGCTTTTCACCTTCCGATAGTCGAGTTTTTGGATTATGGCAGAAGTATTACTATCTGGTTGCAAGAGCAAACTTTATGCTTGATAAACTTGAGGTTCCCGAAATAGCTGATGTAATTGTAACTCCCGGAATGAAAGAAAATTTCAAGGGAGAGGCTTTGTTTCTGAAAGCCTACATAAATTACAAGCTATGGGACTTGTTTCGGAAGGCGCCACTGCAATCTGCAAGAATACCTTCTATTGAGGAAGCTGTAATTGGACCGTCCAAGGGTTTTGAGTTATTAGATGCAGCCATATCTGACTTAAAAGAAGCAGCTACACTTTTGCCAATATCATGGAATGAGGAAAATAAAGGCAGGGTATTTAAAAACAGCGCCTATGGTTTACTGGTAAAGTGTTATATTCTAAGAGCTGATTATGCAGATAAATATGAAGGCGGAAATCAAAATCAGGACTATGCCAATGCAATTACGGCATTCGAGCAAATAACCAGTGAAAGCACGATAGAAAACGTTCCGTTTGGATCTAATTTTGATTACAGAACTGAGAACAATCCTGAGTCATTGTTTGAATATCAGGCAGGCCACAACCAGGTATCGGATAACCCCTGGTTAGACAATGATATGGGAGGACCAGTGGGTTCCTACGGGGCAATGTATCACTATTTTGATAGTCATTGGGGCAACTATGGAAGCGGCGGAGGTTCGATAGGTCCCACTCCTAAATTGATGACTATGTTCGATCCTAATGATCCACGTATTTTAGAGACATTCAAATTAGCTGAGAATGTTGACAATGTAGGCGGAAAGCTTTGGTGGTTGGGCAATGCATGGAGCTATTTTGATGGATATCAGTTTGTAAAATACATTAATGGGCCAAGTGGCAACAATTATGACGTAGATTTTCAAATCATGTCATCTAATAATCCACGTATTCTAAGATTAGCAGACGTTAAGTTGGAAGTTGCAGAAGCATATCTGAAAACCGGCGATGTTGGGAATGCCACCATACAGGTGAATGATATTCGAAAACGCGCCCGGTTCTCTACACCAACCGGAGTTGAATCACCAGTTCCTGCCGATTATACAACGGTTACTATGCAGAACATTATGGATGAAAGACTCTATGAGTTGGCCGGAGAAGAAGGTATTCGTTGGAGCGACTTGAAAAGATGGCATGCAGCAGGCGATATTGACCTTGGGACCTGGACATCCATTGATTTTGGTTATCCATTTGATCCATCGCTATTTACATTTGATGCCGGTAAACATATGTTATTTCCAATACCTACCGATGAAATAAATGGTAATACCCTGATGATGGCTGACGGTAATAATCCGGGATACAATTAATTTGAACTAACTGTTATCATTAACAAAAAAAGATTGGGTGCTTGAAGATCAATTATTTGCTCTACCCTTAAAGCCTGCCTGCCGGTAGCCGGGGAAGTAATTGGTCTTCATGGCACCCTATATTCTCCCAAGCAATCAAACCGGACCGCAACTGTGCCCGGCGAGGTCAAAAATCAATTTAAATGTATACATGAATCATCATACTCATTATAATAGTTAATTATGAAAGGAAATTTTATCTTTTTTTTGTTATTAAGTGCATCCCAAATATTTGCACAGCAGAAAATCTCTCCTCCATCAACTGAAAGAATCCGTTTATTCGTTGATCCTGCCACTAATTCCGATGATCCCGATGTGAGAATGGCTTATGGATTGAATGTGACGCCACCCTGGCCTGATGGCGGATCTATCTTCATAAATTTGCCTGAACATCTGGAATATATGCCCGGTACAAAAGGCATTGCCCGTCATCATGATAAGCGAAATAACGTCTGGCAAGTTTCAGCAGAGGAGACCACGGCCAGTTATAATGTGGAGAGTCTGACTGAGCCTGGTGTATTTTTCAATGTGAAGGCTTATGCTGCAAGTGACCGGGTTCATTTCGAGATGACCATAACGAACCATTCTGCTTTATTTCTGAAAAGCTTACGTCCACTGCTCTGCTTTCAATATCATCACCTGAATGGGTTTCCTGCTGCTTTGACTAATAACTTCGCTCATACTTTCGTAGTTATTGACGGAAAGCCTGTGGCGTTGAAAGACCTGAGTGTAAAAACTAATGAGGCAATAGCCCGTATGGCACAGGTACAAGACTGCAAAGATGAACACAATTGGTGGGCTGAAGAAATGGGTGGAATGATAGATCGGCGCATTGATATGGCGCTCACCGCGCTTACTTCATTAGCAGACGATAGGAAAGTGATTGTTTCCTGGGAGCCTGGAAAAAACCTGTTGTCAAACTCTTTTATACCATGCATTCATGCTGACCCTTGTATTGGCGATCTGGCACAAGGCGAATCCCGCACCGTGAAAGGAGTCCTGATCTTTACACTCAATTCTATAGATTCAATTATTAAAGAGCTGACTGAGTATCAGGCTACAGCTTCAAGAAATAAATAATAATGAAGTGAGACTAGACAAATCACTATCCTGTATCATGCTTTGCCCTCAAAGTATTGTGCTGACTTTGAAAAAAAAGCATAAGAGCATTTGTATTATTCAACATATGGAATGTTTAAAACATGTTTAAAATATTGTTATTATGAGTAAATATTTAATTCTTTTATTGATGTTGTGTGCAATGCAACTATCCGCACAACAAAAAGCTTCCCTCTCTTCTACGGATGGAATTCATTTCTTTGTTGATCCTTCAACGAATTCTGATGATCCTGAAAAGCGCATGGCTTATGGTCTGAATGTAACGCCCCCATGGCCTGATGGTGGTTCATTCTTCATCAATTTACCGGAACATTTATGGTATATGCCCGATACAAAAGGCATTGCCCGACATCATGACCAACGAAAGAATGTCTGGCAAATTTCAAAGGAGGGCACTACTGCGAGTTACAACGTTGAAAGTTTATCAGAGCCCGGAGTGCACCTCAATGTAAAGGCAAGCGCCGAAAAGGACCGTGTTTGCTTCGAGATGACCATCACAAACAACTCTACTGTTTTTCTGAAAAGCATAGGGGCATTATTCTGTTTTCAATATAACCATCTGAAAGGCTTTTCTGCAGCGTTAACGGATAACTTCGCTCACACTTTTATAGTTATGGATGGCAAGCCTGTAGCGCTGAAAGACATCAAGGTAAAAACCATGGACGCCGTGGCCCGTATGGCCCAGGTTAAAGATTGCAAAGATGAAAGCAATTGGTGGGCAATAAACATGGGGGGAATGATTGATCAGCGCATTGATATGGCCTTTACTGCGCTTACCTCATTAGCAGACGATAGGAAAGTGATTGTTTCATGGACCCCCGGGAAAAGTATATTGTCAAATTCTTTCATCCCGTGTATTCATGGAGATCCCTGCATTGGCGATTTGGCACAAGGCGAATCCCGTACTGTAAAGGGAGTGCTGATCTTCACCTACGATTCAATTGAATCTGTGATTAGTGAACTATCTAAATAAACCATAACCATACAGAAATATTTGATAAAACTGAAATGAAAAACACTGCTATTATTATTTTGTTTTTAACATTGCTCAGCTGTGTACAGAAAACGTATTATAATGAAAAGGTAGATAATCCTGTATTTAGAGATAATACTGCATATGATTCATTTGAAGATATATCATTGCCGAAGTTTGATTCTCTTAAAGTGAAGTATCAGCTCGATACTGTTTTTCACGGGGAGCAGGATGAATTTAAAAGGATATTGCTATTGAGGGATTGGATCAGGAAAGTAATGAATATCAAGGATTATGGCGATCCATATCCCGGAGATGGTTATGCAGAGCGCATTCTTGATGCAGCGTTAAAAGGACAGGGCTTCCATTGCGGTCATTTTATGGTTGTTCAGAATGCTGTAATGAATGCATTCGGTTATGTAACAAGGTGCATGGGATGTGGCCCCAGCAATAAAGGCGGTTCTGATGGACATCACGGCATCAATGAAATTTGGCTCAATAAGTATAATAAATGGTTTTTATCCGACGCAAAATATAATCATCATTTCGAAAAGGATGGTATACCATTGTCATCCTTGGAAATCCGTGATGAATTTTTAAAGAACAGGGCTGCAGATATAGTATTGGTCAAAGGAGCCAACAGGACTCTTATTGAATATGATGGATTAGCTGATAAAAACGGAAATATCGTAGAAGTGAGCAAAGCAGACTTCGCTCAATGGTATACATGGTTAGAATGGGAAAAGTCAAACAATAGGTTTTCGGCTTGGCCTGATTATAATAGCAAGCTGAATATGTACAGGGATGATTATTTTAATAACCATACCTGGATTTGGGATGGGAAACCTCATTGGGCTTATAATACCGAACATGTAAATTATATTGATTCGAGGGAAGCTATTGAATGGACCCCAAATACTATTCATGGCAAAGTGGTTATTAACAGGAACCATGCGAAAATTACGCTAACCTCAGTCACACCTAATTTCAAGGAATATCAAATGGAAGTCTCTTCTTCGGGCAACTGGATAAAATGTGATTCAGTTATAAATCTTCCATTAAATAAAAAATTGGGGACATTGGCTTTTCGTACTGTTAATCTGGCAAATGTGCAGGGTCCTGAATATAAGGTTGTAATAACATCAAGATAACTTATTATGCATACCAAAGCAATTAACTACTTTCAAGGCTTTTTTTTTCTGCTATTCATATGTCATGTATCTGTTGCACAGGAAACTGAATTGTCAAAAGCAGGTATTTGCCTTATTCCATATCCCAGAGAAGTAACGCTGCGTGGATCTGATTTTATCTTCGATAATAGCGTAACAGTAAAACTGGACAAGAACGCTTCTGAGACAGATAAGTTTGCTGCTGCTGAACTGGTAAAATACCTAAAAGATGAGTTGAAAATTAAATCAACCATTCAGTATGTCATTGCACCTGGCAAATCAATTGTACTAACCCGGAAAGGCGCCGATAACATAAAAGACGATCAGGGATATCAATTATTAGTTGATGAAGATCGGATTACGGTACGATCAAGAGGAGAGGCTGGCCTTTTTTATGGAGTTCAGACCATTCTTCAACTTATTAGGAAGAATGAAACAAATACCTGTATAAATGGAATGGAAATCAGGGACTGGCCGGATACCAAGATTCGAGCGGCTCATTATGACACCAAGCACCACCAGGATACCCGTGCCTATATTGAAAATTTTATAAGAGACCTAGCAAGGTATAAAATCAATATGCTGGTATGGGAATGGGAGGATAAATTCGCTTATCCGAGTCATCCTGAAATCGGTGCTCCCGGTGCTTTTACGATGCAGGAAATGCAAGAGCTTGCCCATTATGCTAAGAAATATCACCTACAAATCGTTCCTTTGGTGCAGGGATTGGGGCATGCGAGCTACATACTGAAATGGCCGAAATACGCACATCTTAGAGAGATACCTGCATCCAATTTTGAGTTCTGTCCATTAAAAGAAGAATCTTATCAGTTGCTTTTTGATCTTTGGGATGATGCTTTGAAAGCAACTCCTGGCTCAGAATATATACATATTGGATCCGATGAGACGTATGAATTAGGATTATGTCCGCAATGCAAAAGGAAAGCCGAAGAAATAGGCAAGGCGGGTTTATATCATTTGTTTATTGGTAAATCAGCAAAACACCTGCAGGAAGAAGGACGTCAGGTTATGGTTTGGGAAAGACCTATGGGTTGGAACATGGGAGAGAAAGGCGTTAAAAGTAATATTGTGCCTCAAAAGGGAATCATCTTAACTGAATCCTACGGTTATGAAACGCCTGACCTGAAGTATGTAAAAGAAGCAAAAGCTAATGGTTACCCGGTTTATGCCTACGATCCAAACCCGGGCATAGAACCACTATTTCTTCCATACTTTTTTCGCAAACCAAAGCTTTATGCTAACAAAATAGGAATAGGATGTCTGGAAAATTCATATAATTTTCTGACATCCAATTTGGACAAAGGCGTTTATGATGGAGTGATCAAAACATCCTGGGATGATGCCGGGTTACATAACCAGGTTTGGATGCTGAGCTTTGTGACCACTGCAGCATTTTCATGGAATGCTTCAAAACCATCACTACCCGAGTTTACTGCCACCTATTTCAAAAATTATTATGGAGAAGATGCAAAGGATATGGAAAGACTTTTCTTTTTTCTAAATGAAGGCGCATATTTTAATATGGAAAGTTTTGAAAGAGACGTGTGGCATGATAAAAGTATTGGGAAAACTCAGATTCCTGATTTGCCAAGAGGAGATGCTATGGAATATCATCCATTTTGGAATGAAGAATATGCTTCACGGGTAAATGCTGCTAATGAGATTCTGGGAAAAATGAATGAAGCATCGAACATTTGTAATCTGAATCTTACAAAAAAAGTAAAAAATAGTTATGATGTTGAAATTTATGCAACAGTGATTGAATTAATTAAACATACTGCACTGACTTATCTGGATTTGTCAGCATTCGAATATGCTATTGCTGAAGCGCATCGCCAGCATATTATAAGTCATGAAGAAGCTTATCGTAATTTGGAAAAGGCAGAAAAAATTATACAAGGTCACTTGACAAGAAGAGAAAGAGTATTTAATGAACTGGTAACTGTCTGGGAGAGAACGAGGCTTCCAAAAGGAATGTCAACACAAGAAAAGAAATTCTTTTTTGAACAGGATCGTACAGTGCATTTTGCTAATCGGGCTCTAGATATGACTTATTTAATTATTGATGAACAAAAACTTGACCTTGAAGGTTTTCTGGTAAAACTTCAGAAGTATAATAAATTTTATCATGATAGATTTCTGAACAATAATTAAAATTAGTATAGTCTTTATTTTAATGTTGCTGGCATGAAACGCAGAGATGTAATTAAGAAATTGTCCATTCTTCCTGTTTCAGGTACAATTATAGGTAGCGTTTTCCCTTTTGAATCAGTTTTAGCCTCGTCTGCAACGTCTTCAGCTGCAAGTGGTTTAAGTGTCATTATGCCGATACAGGATTTCGGACAGATCGAGCCGAAGAGTCCGCTGACGCCAGAGCAGGAGCTTAAAGTAACTCAAAACACCGGTTCCGTGACCGTGTCAGGAGCAACCTTTTCATATGTTTTCAACAGAGAAAACGGATTGATAGGCGCAATAAGTGTATTGGGGATCGACATCACTAACGGCACCCCGATCCCGGACATGGTATTAGCCGAACATCTTGACCCGGACTTTTCTCCTTACGCAGCCAGATACGAAAAACAGGCATATCTGATGGTCGCTTCGGAGAATACCTCCCGGGTTGTGGTCACTTCCGAAGGTCAATACACTTCCGAAGACGGAAGGTGCTTCCCCATCCGGTACTCGATCAACTATGAAATATCCATTGACGGAGTGGTACTGGTAAAGGTAACCAATTTCGCACTTGACAACTGTTCTTTCCGCTGGCTTACACTCTCCGGTGGAGCCATCCGGTCAGAGTTGGCAAAGTTCGTGAACTGGATTCCGGAGCAATCGATTTCGCAGAACACCGCCTACCAGTTCCGCCCTCTATCGGAAATAACCGGGGAGAAGATTCTTACAGGAATTTGGATTCCTTGGTTCTGGCTTGGTAACCAGAACGTTGGCCTGGAACTGACAACTTGGGACGTCAGTTCCCAAACCCTGAATCGGGTGAACTTCGGTGACAGTAACGATAGTGAAATGTTTACCATCAATCGCACAGCTGATTCGGTTCGCTGGGATAACTTTCTCATCCGCAGAGCAATGATCTTTGCCAAGCCGGGTTGGACCAAAAGCGGGCAGTTCGCCCTGGCAGTGACGCCCTCGAAGAAGTTCGATCCCTATTACGCTATGCTTAAAGGTGCACATCTCGGGCCGCATCAGCATGTCCATAACCTTACTTTGCCGGATGAGGGGCAAATCCGCACTCTCGCACAAAACGGATACAACCTGGTAGTGGGCATGGCCAACTGGCGGTCGGGCGAGTACAAGCCGCTGAATGACACAGAACTACGGCGGACCATCGAGCAGTGCCATAAGTACGGGATTAAGATTATCCCCTATATTACCCTTGTAGACCTTTCACATGCGACCGAAGCTTACAGGGAGCACGGCGAGGAGTGGACCATCGAGCCAGGTACGGAGTTCCGTAAGAGGGATGAGCAGCAGCCATCTCCCAATTCGGATATAGCTTACCGCAACAATGCAGAACAGGAAACCACGCTGATGTGTCCAGGTGCAGAGGGTTGGCGGACGTTCTGGAAGCAACAGATCGATCGTATCATCCAGGACTATGATTTCGATGGCATCTATTTCGATTTCTGGTATGAGCGGATGGCCTGTGAAAACACCCGGCATGGTTGCGGCGGGCGCTTTCGCAAGTCTACTGTTTTGGGATCACGGGAGATGTTGATGTACGCTTACAACCGTCTGAAAGCGAAGAACCCTCATGCCATCATCAAGGCAAATACGAACATGTTGGCCACATCGCTAATAACGAGCCTGGTGGATCTCCGTTTGGTTGGTGAGACCACGGATGCAACAAAGATGGACCAATTCAGCCGTAAGTGGCTCTACACTTCATATCGCCTGGGTGAATCGACTGAGTTTCTCTGGGCCGACACGGGTTGGAACACGGCACAGAGAGCCTCGTTCGCCACAATGATCAATTTCCTGCCAGACTATTATCAACGGCCACAGTTTGAACCTCGGCAGGCCTACGATGATTTTGACTTGTTTCGTTCATTCGACGATGGAACAGGCGTCTGGCATCTTGGCATCAGCGGGGCGGAGCGGCTGAAAGCAAGCCCTCCAGAAGTCATGACGAATGTGGTGGAGCGTGGAGGAGCGCTGCTTGTGACCTTGATTAATACGCGCAGCAAGGCGATCACGGCGGAATTACCAGTTCCTGAAGGCTGTCTAGTATTCGAGCCACTGGCTGAACGGCCACCGGATTTCAAGGGAGGCACGCTGAAACTCGAGCTAAGCGGGGATGCTTACCGGCATATTATCCTGGTGCAGGTAATGGAAAGACCACGGTTGTTATGCTCACTGGGCGCGCGAAGACCAGCTATGGAAACCTTCGACCAGCAAGCCCGGCGATTACAGCTTTCAGTGGACGCTGTGGAAGGCGCCCTGATCCGGTTCGTGGTATACTGTCCGGAACCGGTCAAGGATGTGATCAACGAGCGTGGTGAAAGCGTTCCGTTCAAATTTATCCTGGAAGCGAATCTGGTAAGCTTCGAGATGAGGCACGCGCCGGGAGATATTTTACAGATGAGGTTTTGATGCTGCGATTCAGTTTCTTAATCTTCATATATAGAGAGATATATGACTTACCGGAGAATCCTGGTGTTCGTTTCGATTTGCTGTAAATAGGGTACTATGTCCGCAACAACCAGAACAAATTCATTATCACAGGCAGAATAAAAGTAGAAAATGCTGTCGGAGCGCTTTCTATAAAACATTGGGCAGATATGAAAGAGAAAAAAATCAGGAATTCCCTTTTGCTTTAGAAATTGATTGCAAACTAAATATAAATGAAAGATGAGACATTTAATATTTTCAAGTATGAAAATTACACTTATAATTTTCGTATGCTTCTTATGTTTTCTGGAAGACGTCAGTTCCCAGGATAAATTAAAGATCGCTACCTGTCAGTTTCCGGTTTCCGGCGAAATACTGGAAAATTCAAGCTTTATAAAAAGATTTATCAGGGATGCAGCATCAAATGGATGCGACCTTATTCAGTTCCCGGAGCAGGCGCTTAGCGGTTATCCTCCGGTTGATATCCCTTCATTTCAAAATTACAACTGGGATTTATTAAGAGCTGAGACAAAAAATATAATGGCTTTGGCCAAAGAACTTAATATCTGGGTTGTCTTAGGTTCATCTCACTTCATTCGCGAAAATGAAAAGCCGCTTAATTGCCTGTATATCATTTCAGATCAGGGGGAAATCGTGGATCGTTATGACAAATCAATGCTAACGGATGGGGATTTAACATACTTTACCCCGGGAAACCATATTGTGGTATTGGAAATAAAAGGATATAAACTGGGTTTTTTAATATGCTACGATTCTTGTTTCCCCGAGATGTATAATGTGTATAGACATGAAAATGTAAAAATAATGATCCATTCTTTCTACAACGCACATCATTCCGGTAGAAGTATTTTGGATGATGTCATTCCATCTGAAATAAGGGTGAGGGCATCAGACAATCTGATGTGGGTTATTGCAAGCAATTCGTCAGGGGCCTATTCATCATGGCCAACCTGCATTGCAAGGCCGGATGGATCACTTGAATCTCTTGAAAGAGGCCAGCCCGGGATCCTTTACCGGGAGTTTCCGGATGATCAGGTCACACAAGAGTTTCCAAGTTGGACGCACAATAATAAAGTGATGGTGCTGCCTGTAAATGAGGTATACCACAATGGAATACCATCTGATCATCAAAGAGCGCTTGATAGAAAAGCATTGCCATAGAATTCATATAAAACGGATAAATAAAGTAAAAGAAACCCGGTTTCCATTAACCGTTTATTATTTCTGTGAATTCATTAGTATTTAAATTTGCGATTGGGTGATCAATTTGTCCGTTTTTTCCACACAATGTCTGTCCTGGTTATAAGATCCGTCCATCTCTGACCATTTCAAAAGAAGGTCTGATAACACGAAACATACATACCCAAACAATAAATATTTAACTCCAGATTTAGGTGGACAACCCGAAACCTAACCAGGATCATTTTGGTTAGTTCTTTGCTGAAATATCCTGATTCTGTTCCCTTCATCTTTTATTAAAGAACATATGTGAAATTCAAATGTTTATAGAAATATAACCGTTAAGATTAAATCAGATGATCCAAAAAAAAATCCTTTTTGCCACAATGCCAATGGATGGCCACTTTAATCCTCTTACGGGAATCGCTATGCATTTTAAGGCGCAAGGACACGATGTAAGATGGTACTGTAGCCAGACCTATGAAGAGAAGCTTAAAAAACTGGGGATCAAATTATATTCTTATAAAAAAGCCAGGGATGTCAATTCTGAAAATTTGCACACTCTATACCCTAAAATTTCAAAACTAAAAGGGCCAAAGGGGATAAAATATGCTTTTGAGAAAATATTTTTAGATAACATTGAAAATCACTACCTCGATATTAAAGAAATATTTGAAAACGATTTTGAGTTTGACCTGTTCTTTTGTGATAGCGCCTTCTATGCTCTTCAGATAATCAATGAAAAGATCGGGAAACCCGTTTATGTGGTCAATCCTGGGCCAATGCTGGAAATTTCCAAGGATACTCCTCCCAATTTCATAGGCTTAACTCCTGCTAAAACAATGCTAGGTAAGAAGTTACATCAGATAATGAGGATTTTTATGGATAAAATGATTTTCACGGAAGGCATGAAGCTCTACAATAATATGCGTAAATCACAGGGATTGGCCCCATATGATGGTTCGTTCTGGAATATTTCAGCTGATTACTCAACCTTATTCTTTCAGAGCGGGATCCCTGAATTTGAATATCACAGAAGTGATTTAAATCCAAAAGTAAGATTTACTGGTGCCCTTCATCCGTACAAAAAGATTTCAGATCAAAGTTTTAAATACGACGGAAAGCTAAAGCAATATGAAAAAGTAATTCTAATCTCTCAAGGCACTATTGATAATAAAGACCAGACTAAGCTCATTATTCCTGCTCTTGAAGCATTAAAAGATAAAAATTACCTTCTTTTAGTTGCAACTGGAGCCATAAATACTGAAGGACTCAGAAAGCAATACAGGCTCTCCAATATAATAATTGAAGATTTCATTGATTTTGAATTCATGCTGGACTATACCGATCTTTATATCACTAATGGGGGTTATGGAGGGGTAATGCTCAGCCTGAGCAAGGGGGTTCCGATTTTGACAGCAGGAATAACGGAGGGGAAAAATGATATTAATGCCCGTATCAGATATTACAAAGTAGGAATTGACCTGAAAACGGAAAGGCCTGCTTCTGATAAAATAAGAATCAAAACGGAAGAGTTGCTGACAGACAAAACCTTTAAGATTAATGCCACTGGCCTACAATCAATATTTGGAAATTACAATACGATGCAAATTATTGAAGACTATGTTTTAAATGATAAGAATTAATTTTCTTCTGCGTAAAATATGGCTTAAATAATCCACGCGTCTCTGGCCACCTTAAAAGAAGGTCTGAAAATAATTAACAAACATTAAAACAACAAGGATTTGACTCAGAAAGTGGTGGTCAATCAAATCCGGCTAAATCAGGTGAGGAGCAATGGTTTTATATCCAGTAAACTTATTTGAATTCACAATGTTATATTATAGGAGACTCCAATCTAAAAAACGGGGTAAAACCGAACGACCTTATGAGTACTAAAATTTAAAACAAATAACCATGAAAAAGTATCTGATTAAGGCATCTTACAATGTCAATGGCGTTAAAGGATTAATTGAGGACGGAGGTTCTAAAAGAAAGTCAGAGGTTCAGAAAATGCTGGCAGAATTGGGCGGTAAGCTGGAATCATTTTATTATGCATTCGGTGAGGATGATGTTTATGTTATTTCTGAGCTTCCAGATGATATCTCTGCAGCAGCAGTTGGTTTAAGAGTTAACTCAACAGGATTGGTGTCAATTTCGACTACTGTTCTGCTTTCACCAGAAGATATTGACGCAGCATCTAAAAAATCTGTCAGTTATCGGGCTCCCGGGGAAAAATAATCAACAATTGCAGTAATCTGCAAAACTCAAAGAGATGACATCACCTGACGCTGATTTGAACGTATCTACCTGAAAACTTTCTGCCTTCATGATTTCGTATTTGATTTTACAGCTCAAATGCAAGGAGGATGAAAATTATGGTTTAGCTTTAAATATAAATATAGCTATCAATCAAACTAAAATAGTTTTCCATTGAAAAGGTTTCTTGTAGGTTTAGTTTCATTAATTTGTCTGTATCCATCCGGGGAAATACATCTTGGAAAGCTGAAGTGATATTGCTAAACTTCAGGCCGGCAGTAATTGTTCCAGTTGGTTGGCCGGGTAATCCGGTATGATCTCCAGAATATTTTTCAACCAGGCATAGGGTTCAACATCCCGGATCTTACAGGTAGCCAGAAGGGAGTAAATGATGGCGGCTTTGACTGCTCCCTCATGTGATCCCGCAAACAGATAGTTCTTCCTTCCGAGCGCCACTGGACGAATACTATTTTCGATCAGATTGTTGTCGATATAAAAGCGGCCATCTTCAGTATACTTTTTCAAACGGGGCCACAATCCGAGTGTATAACTGACAGCTATTCCGATGGCACTTCTGGGCAGGACTACCGGTGCCTGGTCGATGAGCCACCCTTCAAGATCTTTTAATACTGCGGAGGATTTTTCATTTCTCAGCTTTCTGATTTCATTGTGCGACATCTGAGAGTCCCGTGCCTCCCGTTCAATATCATACAGGCTGCCTATCCAGGTCAGAACTTTTTCGGCCCTTTGTGGATCATTATCCCGGGCATGCTCGAACTTACGTCTGGCATGTGCAAGGCAGGCCAGGTGTGTTATTTTCCCGGGAGGACCAAGATCATCATATGCATTATACCCATCACTTTGCAGATAACCGGAAAAATCTTTCAGAAAGCTCTTTGGACCCTCCCGCCCACGACTTTGCCGGTAATCAAAACATACCAGCTTGTTTACCGGATCATAATAAACCCAGTGGTAACCTCTGTGCATGGCACCCGGCTTATCTTCAGAAAGAACCGGAATGGGCGTTTCATCGGCCATAAGCTAGTCGGATGTCAGTAATTTCTTTTTCAGTACTTCATAAACCGGGGTCAGCCAGTTACCGATTGCCGCGTTTGCCCATCCGCCGATGGTGGAGTCCGGTATATGAAGCCTCTGGCGTTTAAAGATTTTGCTTTGGCGGTAATACGGAAGGTGATCGACAAACTTGCTAACCAGAATGTGAGCTATCATCGAGGCCCCGGCATTACCCTTGGGAACCAGCAGTGAAGGAAGATTTGCTATTTCTATCCGGGTGAACTCATCGGTGGATGCAACAATATACTTGGGGCGTATGATGCGACGTACAAAGATACTGGCCGGTTCAAATTCAAGCAGCTCAGTAAGGGCCTCGCCTATCTTCTTTGATCCCTCGGGCAGGTTCTCAGGCTCTATGATCTCTTCTTTACGGGGAAGGTGGGTGGGCAGTTCTGCGCGCAGCGGGGGCCTCTTATCAACAGGTTCAGGCTTTGAACGGATATGGGCGCTCACTACCATTTTCCCTTCTTTAAACTCTGCTTCCGGAAAGTCAAACAGGGAGCTTTGCAAAGGATCAGGAGCTATAAATCACTCCCGTTTGGAACCATATATTAATCGCTTAAGTTCGGCAAGCTGATGGGTAAGCCATTCAAACTCGGATTTAAGCCCTAAAAGTTGTTGGTATTCTGCCTTCGATATGGTGATCATTTCCTCATTTGCCATGATGCAAATATACATCATGAAAGTATTGATAATGCTGATATTACACCTGTTTTTATCAACAAAAAAAGTTGTTAAAAACGTCGCCTTTTTCTTGCATGTTTCATCGAAAAACCAGTGACCATCATGGCCAGTTGTCCATACTCAATCGGCCGTGACAATCCCGGATTTTTCACCCGTGGCATTTCAAATGTGCCCCGTTCGAGCCGTTTACAAAACAGCACAAAACCACCGGGTTCCCAACGAAGCATTTTAACCCGGTTACGTGGCTTATTGATGAAAATGAACAAATCACCACTACGGGGATCTTTCTCCAAACGACTGCTCACCAATCCGCTGAGCCCATCATATCCCATCCGCATATCCGTTGGTTCCCGGTACAGAAAATACCTGGGGGCAGTTATTGAGAACATCCCCCCTACAGGTTAACCAATGACCTGATAACCGGAAGTGGTGTATTGGAAGAAATTTTAAGCTCTACCCCGTTTGGATACCGTATAATATATTCTGGTGCGTATGTAATGCTTTAAGCTGGATAAACCCGCCTGATATGTGTTGAGACTCTTTCCTTTTATACAACCAGTACCTCAGGGCGTGGATCGTTATATTGTGCATCTCGACATATCTGACCTGTGTCAGGCCTGACTCCTGCCAGCGAATTGCCAGGCTTAGCATCATTGAACTCCTTTCTTCCGGACTCATTGGGTTTTTCCCTGCAATATGCAAAGATCTTCAGAATGCTAAAAGATGTATTTCCTCGGACGGATACATTAATACTACGTAAACTAATATTTTCTTCATTTTGCACTTTAATCCGTACCAGTCAAAATTAAGCAGTGTTAAGGACTAAATTAGCTATCTTGCAGACAAAAGTCGGAGCCTTGCATAACATATTCTTATTTCAGTAGAATACTGCTGATTTTTACTTCATGTTTAACCAAAAATAAGTACCATGAAAAATTCAGTAGTTTTAGCACTTCATCTGGGATTCTGGATGGTGTATGTTTTTTTGCTTATGGCCGTCTCTGTTTTACAGAATCAGTCACAGGCATTGGGTTCTTCCACAATAATTGGCTCTGTTTTCTGGCCTTTATTCGGAGCCTTGCTGAATTTCTATTCATTCTATTTTATTGTAGTACCAGATTTTCTTTTTAAACGTAGGACTGGTTTATTCATCGTTATTGGTATAGCTTCGTGTTTGATAGCGGCAGGGTTAACCATTTTGCTGAGTCATTTCACTGCTTTTGAACGCATTGGACTGGTATCCATTGGAGATCCAATGTTCATAATACTTATGGGTTTTATCGGAGTTCTGAGTACCCTTATTAAGGGATTCATCGCCTGGTATTCCGAACTACGCCTGAAAGAGGAATTAGCAAAAAAAAACCTTGAGACCCAGCTAAACCTGATAAAGGCACAGATAAATCCGCATTTTCTCTTTAATACGATCAACAATATAGATATTTTGATTGAGAAGGATGCTAAAGCTGCATCGGACTACCTTAAAAAATTATCAGATATCATGCGTTTCATGTTGTATGAGACAACATCGGAAAGTGTCCTTCTGCTAAAAGAGCTGGAATATATAGAAAAGTATGTGGAGTTACAAAAGTTACGTACTAAAAATACCCGTTTTGTGGATCTTTCAATTCGGGGCAATGCAGGAGAATTAAAGATTGCCCCGATGATTTTTATACCCTTTATTGAAAATGCATTCAAGCATTCATCCAATAAAAAGATTGAGAATGCCATTGAAATAAAACTCGACATTATTGATAATGAGGTATTATTCACCTGCAACAATGTATTCGATAGAACAACGTTTTTGGATCGGAATAAATGCGGATTAGGTATTGATTTACTCCGGCAGCGTTTAAATCTTCTTTATCAGAATAATCATGACCTGTCAATTAATAAAAATAACCATGTTTTTATGGTCAGTTTAAAACTTATTCTGAATGACAATTAGTTGCATTATTATAGAGGATGAACCTCTGGCCATGGAAAGGGCAAAGGAATTTGTTCTCAAAGTACCTTTCCTTGACCTTCTTCGAACATTTGATAATGGACTTGAGGCCATAGCTTATCTAAGAGAAAATCAGGTTGATTTGGTTTTTCTTGACATTCAGATGGATGATTTCTCAGGTATACAATTCTTGGAGTCGCTTGGATCAGCGACCGGAAGTGATTGTTACCACAGCTTTTGATAAATATGCCATTAAAGGATTTGAATTAAATGTTATCGATTATCTACTTAAGCCATATACTTTTGAGCGGTTTATGCAGGCTGTAATCCGTATTCATGATAAACTGAAACCAAATCTGTCCAAAGATCACAAAAACTATATTTTTGTCAAAACAGAGTACCGGTTAGAGAAGATATTGCTGAGTGACATATTATTTATCGAAGGAATGCGCGACTACAGGAGGATACATACATACGGCCATAGAATCATGACCTTGCAAACTTTCAGGAGTTTTGAGGAAATCTTGCCTGCACAAAATTTTTGCCGTGTACACAAATCATTTCTGGTAGCAATTGATAAGATTGAATCAATAGAGAGAGATCGGATAAAAATACTTAAAAATTATATACCCATTTCTGATACCTATCGGGATCAATTTTATTCACTTATCCGTTATAGCAATAAGTGACATGTTATGTGCAACAGTTTTTAATAAATGAAGCAACCGGTTCCCATACAAACTACATCAAACCTGGGACAAATATATCTCTCTTGTTTTATATATAAAATATATATACCTTTGTGATATAAAATTAGTATATCATGAAAACAGTATCATTAAAGATAGACGATTCTATATTCAGCGAGACTGAAAAAATACTTATCCGGATTAAAATGCCACGAAACCGTTACATTAACGAGGCAATAGAATATTATAACAAGCTTCAGCACCGACAGATATTGGAGAAAAGACTTAAAATTGAATCGGACTTAGTAAAGGGAGATTCATTAAATATCCTTAAGGATTTCGAAAGGATTGATTATGTTGATTAAACAGTTTGAAATCTGGATAGCAGATTTAAGCCCACAAATTGGAACAGAACCAGGTAAAACATGGCCGGTTATAGTTATACAGTCTAATTTGCTGAATAAGATTCCTCATCCCTCCACTATTGTATGCCCAATGACCACAAATGTTGAGAAGGAGGCCGATATCTTGCGAGTCCACTTGAAAAAGGAAATGGCTAATTTGCATGAAAGCTTTGATATTATGATTGATCAACTTCGCGCCATTGACAATAAAAGATTGATTAAAAAGGTTGGAGATCTTCCTGCAGATTTAATAGACAAGGTAAAAGAAAACATATTAATAATCCTTGATTTAGAATAAAGCAGGCAGCACAACGGTGTGCCATCAATTGATTGGCATCAAGACTACATGCCCCGAGGGGCCCATGCAAGGCAGGCAGGTTACGAATATTATCACCTTTGCGTATTGGGTGTATCTTGATACAAAATCACTTTGGCAGCGCAACGGCTTCCCGACATGTCGGGACAGGCTATACACGCGGACTTTAGAGACAAACACAACTGACACAAATGGAGATAGACCACATAGCTATTTGGACTAGTAATTTGGATAAAATGAAAGATTTTTATTCAAAGCACTTTGATTGTAATGTATCAGAGCGATATGACAACATAAAAAAACAGTATTCATCTTACTTTTTATCATTTGCGAATGGTGCACGGATTGAGTTAATGAAACGTTCAGATATTACCCAACCGTTAGATATTGTTGGTATTGGATTGGCTCATTTCGCAGTTTGCGTAGGCACAACCGAAAAAGTGGATAGCCTGACTCAATATTTTGAAAATTCCGGGGTTCATATAGTTAGTTCTCCACGGATGACAGGAGATGGTTGTTATGAGAGTGTGATACTTGACCCTGAAAAGAACAGAGTTGAGCTAACTGCTTCTTTTGACTATAAGGTAAAAATGGCAACTTTATCAGATTTGGAAACTATTCTTTATTTGCAAAAATGCTGTTACTTATCAGAGGCAGAGTTATACAATGATTATTCGATACCTCCCTTGACTCAAACACTTGATAGCATCAAAAACGATTTTGAGAAACAAACTATTTACAAACTTGATTTTAATGGAATAATTATCGGCTCTATTCGGGCATTTGTGCAAAACGATACCTGTTATATTGGCCGGTTGGTTGTTGATAAGAAATATCAAAACATGGGATTTGGTAAGCTACTCATTGACACCGTTGAGAAAGATTTTGGTTATGTAAAACGATTTGAGTTGTTTACAGGGTTTAAAAGCTTAAAAAACCTTTATCTTTATAACAAACTTGGATATATTGAATACAAAGTGGAAAGATTGAATAATTTGGAAATTAAATATTTGGAAAAATTTGTCAGCCCCTGACACACGCGATAGCCAATAAAGGTTTCGGAGGTTCGCGAAGTTCGTCACCTGCATCAATTTCGGAGTAACTTGCTAGGTGAAAAGCCCGCAATCCTTTACTGGCAATAGCCCCCAATGTTAATGGCAAGCAAGAAAACACGTATAAAATGAAAATATTTTGCACGGCCGGATAAAATCCATTCAATTCAGGAGGTTTTGTTTTTAGCGCCAGACTGAAATTTACTAAAAAGCCGTATGGAGAGGAAAAAACCGGGACCCAGGTTTTGAGTTATTTGGCGTAAAATTGATATTTTCCGTTGTGTTTTCATCGATCTCCAATTCTGTTCCGCAATTCCTGACCGTATTGTTCCAGAACCATACATCACTGCAGTTGTGCAAACTGACACAGATGGATTCATTTTCAAAAAGGTTATCATGAATACGGATGTCACGGATCAGTCCGGAAAGGACTTCAGAAGGTACGCCAAACTTGTCCGGGTGGGTCCAGCTGGCAATACTGATAGCCATATCCATCTTATTGCCACCAAAGCGCATATCCAGATGATTATCCCGGAATGTGCAATTCCTGATTTCAACATGATGGGGATTCGTTGATTCTAACCAGTAGCCCCAGCTCCATTCTCCCCCCATATGAATGCCGGCAACATTGTTTTCAAACAGGCAATTTTCGATCAAGGTGTTTGATGCTTTTAACAATATTCCAAATCTGCCTGTACTCCGGTAAACGGAATTGCGGATAGACAATGAATCAGGGAGCCACTCCTGCGGTTCGACCGGCGTTTTTTCATGAACCCAGTCAGGTATCGGATCGGTAAAGGTGATGACCATATCCCGGCCTTCCGGTATACAATTCGCCACCTTTGATCGCCAGGCCGGGATGGAACTGATCGTCGAGCAGGACTACATCTTCTCCAGGCGTCAGGGCTTTCCTGGAAGAGGAAACCAGCAGATCCTTATCAGACCGCTTTTGCACTGCAGAGAGCCACATTCCATGTATATTCTGTCCATCGTCGCCCAGACAGCCTTCGATATGTAGCCCGTCCATCAACACTTTGCCCGAGGCGCAGAAAAGTTTGAATCCATCACGGCATACAGTGGCAATCCTGTCTTCGCTCGGGCTTAATACTTACATTCCGATAGGTTATATTGTGGCAATAATTATTCGTTATTGGAAATCCATGGCCGTTTAAAATAACAACGTTTTCCAGCAAAAGATCCCTGACACCACTGAAATTGATCAGTGAGCCGGTATAATTCCC
Source organism: uncultured Bacteroidales bacterium (assembly GCA_963705125.1). Taxonomy (GTDB): domain Bacteria; phylum Bacteroidota; class Bacteroidia; order Bacteroidales; family UBA10428; genus UBA5072. Next base: position 127,445 of record CAVPIY010000006.1, read on the forward strand.
CTGAAACCAGAAGACACCATCACCCACCTGGCATGATTGCGCAAGCGCTGTATATTCCATTATCATCCGCCTGTCCTTTTACTTCACCCGATATCCTCCATTGAGGAAGATCGGAATCCCAGGTAAGGCGGAGAACCTTTGCCTTGCGTGCTTCCAGATCGTATAAACCCATGATATAAGCTTTTTGCCCATCCACAAGCGGATGACCCGGAAGTACTTCGATGGTGACCTCATCTTCCTGCACTGAGATAACCCTTCCTGCTGAATAGTAATACGGAGCCAGGTCTAAAACGATATTGCGCACCGTAACATTGGAACCATGGTCGACTGAAAGCATCATGGGCTGGCCTTCCTTCAGGTCGTTGTCCTTTATCCAGAAAGTCGCCGCTTTACCCAACTCATCAACCGCACCTGTTATGGCTAAATCATGTATATCTTGCAGGGAAATGTAACAGGAGCGTTTACCCCGTTCTGAAGTTTCCCAACCAGCAAGCCCCTTGAAGTCGTAAACACCTGCGTCAAATTGTACGGAATGCATGCCGTTTGATCTGGCATATTCAATAGCCGCAAGGATGGCTTTCGAATCATCCATGCCATCACCAGGCATTGCCCCGAATTTTTTCACATGGATGTCGGCCTGGGCGAATGAAAAGTTCTCTATCAAAAAAACAAGAGGAAGAATGCTTATGAAAAGCAGGTTCAACGAGAACTTAATATTGACAGTTTTCATTGTGTTGCAGGTTTTGGGATGTTTGCAAAATGTGAAAAAAGTACGAAGAATTGCGGAGAAATAAAATTAATTTCCGGGGTAGTCTTAAAAAAAAGAACTTTCACATTACCGGAAATCTATTCAAGGGACGAAATATATGGGATCTGTCAAACCTACCTAAGATAAGAAATTAGTGCCATTTAGGCGGGATGAAAAATTTACTTGTATAACTGTACTATATTTTTTTCTTGAAATCACCATAAATTAATAGTTTTGATTTTTTTTAATTCAGACTAGCATTGTAGTCAATATGCGTCCAGGTAACAGACCTTTCAAATTCCCTGTCTCAGTATTGATCGGAAGCACTCCTGCAAATATCCTTCAGGTCATCAAAGGGTATCGGATTGACTTTCGCTATTATATCAAGTTTTTGTTGACCTTCCTTATATCCCTGATTTTTACGATATTAAATCTTATCGAACAACTTACCAGTAAGAGGAAGCTTAAAAAGAAGCGGACTGAGGAGCCGCCGGTATTTATCATTGGATTCTGGAGAAGCGGGACAACAATTTTGCATAGCCTTTTATGCCAGGACGAGCAGGCAGGATATGTAACCACCTTCCATGGCGTATTCCCGAACCTGGTGCTTTCACAGGCGAAATGGATGAAAGCATTGGCTAACCGTTTATTACCAAAGAAACGGCCATTCGACGGTTATGCAATGGATATGGATTTTCCCCAGGAGGAGGACTTTGCGATGATGAGTATGCAGCCCAAAAGCATCTATAAAATATTCTATTTCCCAAAGGACTACAATGATATTTACAAAAAGGAATTATATTTTGAACAATACGCTTATGCACAGCAGAAGCTTTGGGAAAACAAATACCTGTCCCTCATGAATAAAGCAATGCTGAATACCGGTGGGAACCGGTTTATTTCGAAGAATCCCTGCAATATTTTCAGGATCAAAACCCTGACAGAACTTTTTCCGGATGCCAAGTTTATTTTCATATACAGAAACCCCTATTCAGTTGTCGAATCACTGTACCGCTTTGTGAATGATGTCCTTCCCGGGTCGGAACTTCAGCACCTGGAAGGAGGGATTCCCTGTGAATATTTTGCCAGGTTATACAAAGATGCCCTGCACGAATATATGCAATGTGCGCGACATTATCAAACCCGGTAATCTGATGGAAATCAGATATGAAGATTTCAAAAAGCAGCCGATAGCTGTACTCCGTGATATTTACAAACAGTTTGGCATGCCCGGAATTGCGGAGGCATTGCCCAGGATGGAGTCGTATCTGAAAGAAAACCATCCTGATTCACGCCAACCCTATCATATTGAACCGGAAACCTACCGCCTGGTTAATGAATATGCAGGGGATATTATAAGCAAGCTCGGATATCAAATTATTGATCCTCCAGAATAACCAAATATAAAAAAAGTAATTTTTCATGTCCTGATACAGGATGCTTCAAAAACAAGACAGATGGAAAAAATGTTCAAAACTAGTATTGAAGATCAAATGGGTGATCATACTCCTGGTGTTAGCCATCACTGCTTTTTTTGCCTATCAGATTCCTAAAATCAGGATTAATTCGGATGTGATCAGTTCATTGCCTGATAATGATCCTGATGCTGTTCTGTTAAAAAAAATCGGGGCGCAGTTTGGCGGGAACAGGATGGGGATGATCATTCTGGAATCTGATAATATATTCACTCCCGAAGTGCTGGCACATGTGAGGCAGATTACCGATTCAGTGGAAGAAATTGAAGGCATTTCATCGGTAACCAGTCTCACCAACATCATGGATATCAAAGAGGGTGAATATGGGATGGAGATTGGCAAACTGGTTGATGAAAATGATCTGCCGGATTCCCCCGAAGAGTTTTCTCAGCTGAAAGAAAGAGTATTATCGAAGGAAATGTACAAGGGATCGATTGTTTCGGAAGACGGAACAGCTACAATTATCATTTTTTCCCTTTTTGATGATGCCGATATTCAAACATTGGCCAATGCGGTGAAAGAAAAAACCGAAGCGCTCCATCTGCCTGAACATATTTATTATGCCGGATCACCCATGATGATTACATCCATCGCCCATCTGATCTCGGCTGATCTCAAGCGGTTGCTCCCTATTGCTTTCCTGTTGATCGCTGTTGTCCTTTTTGTTGGATTCCGATCTTTAGAGGGGAGTGATTTTGCCATTGCTCACAGCCATTATCGCAATCATATGGGTTATCGGCATCATGTCTCTTACGGGATCGGAGATGAGTATGGTTTCGAACAATATACCCATCGTTTTGCTGGCTGTGGGCACCGCTTATGCAATCCATGTGCTGAACCGGATTGACCAGGTGAAGGGGAACCTGAATCAGGCAATTATTATTGCCCTCACCTATGTTACTATTCCGGTTATCCTGGCTGCATTGACCACAATTGCAGGTTTTGTCTCTTTCATTTTTGGGTCCTACCTTACCATGATCCGGGATTTTGGAATGTATACGGCACTTGGAACTTTTTTTGCCCTGGTTCTTTCCTTGTTTTTTGTTCCGGCAGTGATTTCTGCTTTTTCATGGAAGAACAAAACCAAAGCAGTGAGAGGCAGGGAAACCGGTAAACTTAATCTTCCGATAATTTCCTGGTCCCTTTACAAAAATTGTTATTTAAGCATACAAAAGCTATTCTTGCATTTTGGATTCTATTGACGCTGGTTAACATAGGGGGCATTTTTCTTATTCAACAGGAATGTTGATATAAGGAACTATTTCAAAAAGGAAATCCAACCCGGGTTGCCGAGGATATCATGACCCGGAAATTTGGCGGGACAAAACCTGTTTTTGTATTGTTTAAAGGCGATATACAAAGTCCGGAGTTTCTGAATACCATGCTCAGAACTGAAGAATACATGAAGCAGAGTCCGGGTGTTGTTGCTACACAATCGGTTGCTGACCTTATTGTTGAATTAAATGCTGCACTGGGTGAGGGTAGAAAATTCCGGATGAAAAGGAAAAAATTGAACAATTATGGTTTCTGCTCGACGGCAATGAGAGCATGCAGAAGTTTGTTTCGGAAGATCAGGGTGAAGCGATTATCATTTCCAAATTTTTATCTCCTGAGAACAAAGCCAAGAAAGAATTCGGAGATTACATGAAGCGGTTCATTGATGAAAATTCAACAGCAGCATGCACCATTAAGATAACCGGTATGCCATTTATCGATGTGACAATGGACAGAAGCCTGTTATATAGCCAGTTAGGAAGCCTGGCAATTGCCCTACTCGTTGTAATTATTATTGTCGGTGCTATTTTGCGTTCGCCTGTTGCAGGCATTTTTGCAGCAATCCCGATTATTTCTGCAATTATTATTCTTTTTGGCGTTATGGGTTATACAGGCATTCCGCTGAACATAGTTACAGTGCTGGTTGCGAGTATTGCAATTGGGATCGGTATTGATTATTCCATACATGTAATCACCCATTTTAACAGCTCCATAAACAGCGGGGCTACGATCGCAAAGGCACTTAAAGACACAATCAGGATCAGCGGGAAAGCAATTATCATTAATGTCATTTCGGTTTCTGCCGGATTTCTTGTCCTGCTTTTCTCCGAAATGGTTCCGCTGCAGTATTTCGGATTGCTGATATTACTGAGTATGGTCGCGTCGGGCGTGAGCGCTTTGACCTTCTTACCGGCGATCCTGATCATTTCACACAGGGGTCGGCAATCTGTATCCCGACCAAAGCACACAATTGCGGACAGGTAAAATTAAATTGCGATATTTGTGTTTTTATTTCAAAATATACAAATGAATGAAATCTCTGAGATATGGAATCTTCTTTTTAATGCTGTCGTTCTTTGCAGGTATTATGGATGCAACATCCCAGGATGCCAAAACTATCCTTGAAAACATGGATAAGATCATTTTCTCTCCAAAAGATAAACAGGGTAAGGTTACCATTATTTTAACCGATAAAGCCGGGAAAGAAAAGATCCGGGAAGCAATAATGCTGCAAAAAGGACGCGATAAAAAGCTATACCGGTATACAAAACCTGAATCACAGGCGGGAATCGCAACACTTTCGCTATCTGATGATGTAATGTGGCTGTATATGCCTGCATTCGAGAAACCAAAAAAAATATCCATGCTGGCAAAAGATCAGTCGTTTACCGGTACTGATTTCTCTTATGAAGATATGGCTAACATTACCTTATGCCGACAGATATACGCCGAGTTTACTGGAAACAGAAAAAGATACCTATGTGCTGAAGCTGATCCCCAAATCAGGAAACTCGGTTTACTCAAAAATCATTGTACGAATTAACAAAGTATATGGATATCCGGTAACGATGGAATTCTATAATGGCAAGTGGGAAAAAAATCAAAGAAGCTAGTTACCGGTACGAAAAGATCGGGGAATACTGGAATGCGGCAGAAGTAGTCATGAAGGATCTTGTGAAAAATCACAGTACCAAAATCGTGTTATCGGAAGTAAAATTTGACCAGGGCCTTGCCGATGATCTTTTTGCAGTGGAAAATATGAAACAATCAGGGACCAACAAAGGTAATTAATGGCCTAAGTGATTTCCAGACCTTCCTGAAATCGGTGAATTCCGGTGTTTTTTCAGGACGCTCTTTTAGCCATAAAGCGTAAATACAGTACTTCCCGGTTCCGAAATGCATTATACATATGAGACCCTTTTGCAGCGGCAAATTCCCTGAAATATTTCTGTATATATTTTGGAAACGAACGGCGTATTCTTTCGGCATTAATCAAGTGTCCTTCATCCAGCGCCTCGTTAACATTATCTGTAATATCTTCTTCACTGATTATTCTTAATCCGGCAGATTCAAACTGTTTGATGAATTCGAGCCTGTTAACAGGTGAACGCATATCCACAAGAAGCAAAACCCCATCTTCTTTCAGAACCCTTCTCACCTCAGACAGGAATTTACTTACTGAACTGTATGTGTGGCTCGATTCAACATTAATCACCACATCAAAGCTGTGATCAGGAAAGGGTAACTTTTCTGCATTACCGGCAACAAAACTCAGGCGCTCGCCTGTATAGCTTTTCTTACAAAACTCGATTGCTTTATCAGCAATATCAAGCCCTTTATAGCTATTGGGGTTATGATTTTTGTAAAGATAATGGGCTCCACCACCACGCCCGCAACCCACTTCAAAGACATCCTTACCGTTAATTCCGGCCAGTTTGGCAAGGTAATGATACATTTGAATTGAATACCTGTGATGTTCATCTCCCGGTTCCAGATGCAGGTGTCCTTCTCCTGATCCGGGAATATACCCGTAGTTCATCAACTGCCATTCCGGATTTGGAAAACGTTTCGCCAAAAAGTTATAAGCAGGTTTCCAGAATAGTGTCCTGAATAGTGGAATGTCGATCAACGACATGAAGATTCGTGTAAACATGAACGAGGCTAAGATTTTAGCCAAAGGTAATCAAATAATGCAAGGGCTGTTATTAAGCCTCCTCAATTACCTTCCACCCGAGTGCATCGGCCAGGGAATAGACGGGTTCCTTCAGGTCTCCGTAAAAAGTGACCCTGTGCCATCCCCAGGTTCCCCACATGGTGAACAGTTTTTCAATATCCCCTTTGGGTTCAGCGCATAATTTGGTTCTGCATGCCCTGTCATCAGGATCATTGTCAAGGGCAATGGCCTGATGGAAAAGTATTTCCTTACGATCACCGTCAATTTCAAGGGTTGTTGTAAGGTAATTTACAGGTAGCACGGAACGTACCGAAGCGCCCTGCCTGTCTTCGGAATGGGTCATGATCTGAAAGGGATTGGTTTGCCCCCCGGGACCGAAAACCCGGTTCGGTGCCACACAATGCGCATAAATGATCTGGCGTTTTGACGTATCAATTACCGGGTCGGAAATAAATCCGGGTCTGCCACCAGTCATGATGTTAAAGGCCACCATGGCAGCTGTGGAACGAACATCGCACTCACAGGCGCCAACAAGTCCTTCGTTGCATAATTCATGGAATCCCAGACAGGGATATGCATGAATATGTCCACCGTAAAACCCGCCCAGGCAGTTGACTGTAATGGCATTTGCCTCATGGTTCTTTACTACAGATTTCATCCCCAGGTACATGGCAGCTGATGTTTCCAGGGTTTCATCCGGGACGCCGGTTATTTCAGAAGCTGAGCGCTTCCATCCTGCAACAATGCTCCTGGCTTCGTCCCTGTCAGCCTTCTTCCAGGCTTCATTAATTTCAGAAAAGGCGATATATTCCAGGGGAATACCCATCAACGGTTCGGCAATCCTTGAATTCTGATCCATAACAGCAAGGATCCTTGATTTTTTCATTCGACGGAGGCACTCTTCTGGTGATAACGAGATGAAATTATTTGCCAGCACCGAATAATTGCCCGCAGCCCGGTGTTGAACCCAGGCGGATCTTATTCGTGGCTGCTACAAAATCAGCTGTGGATCCTCCATTCTTCACAATGGTAAAACAGCTCACGGCAGTAACCAGGTCCTCCATGCGTGAAGAAGCCACAAAACCAACATTCTGTGACTTTTCGCTTAGAAACTGCGCATTGTAAACCAGGAATCCCCCGCTGCCAGCAAACTGAAAGTCAGCATAAAGTACAGGTTTGCCCGTTTTTGCAGCCGTTTGTATAACCTGGTTCCAGCAGTTCATCTGATACACAATATATCCGTCGATGCTACCCGATTTATCGGCATCAACAATCCTTGCGGCATCTTCGGGTCCAGTTGCCAGCGCAGGCAGAAATTCAAAATCAGGAAAGTGATTTGCCAATGTGGCATTGATCTGGTCCATGGCCGGTTTAAAGTCATACCCGACATTGGGCCAGTCAGGTTGGACCTGTACTACAGCATGAAGAGAGTACAGTATTTTTATTCTCATTTTTCCGCCAGCTTTTGTCTTGGCGGGTAAAGGATTAGCCAGGGTTAGTGGGGCTACAGACATGCATGCTGCACATGCTGCACAGCGTGACATAAAATTCCGGCGGTTCATCATGACAGGGTATTAGAGGTTTTTGTAAATGGTTAATTTGCAAAACGGTCTACGGTATTGGCAGCTTAAATGTACAAAATTTATTCAAATCTGAAGAAGGCTATATGGATATTATATCATAAAGAATATGTATCTTGAGGTTTTCTTAGTCTATGCAAAAACTGCTTTCATTACCCGCTAATCTGGCATCAGCCTTCCATCAGGTTTCGGGTAACAAACCGGAGAACTGGTTTGTCCGGAGTGATCCGGATGGTTCCAGGATTGGTTCCGGCGGAGGTACGGCCTGGTTGCTGGCTGAACATATGAAGCATACAAATTGTACTTCGATGCAGGCATACCTGGCAGCGGGTAAAAAGATAATAATTCACGCCGGGGGCCAGAGCAGACGGTTGCCGGCCTACGCCCCGTCGGGCAAGATACTGTCACCCATCCCGGTTTTCCGGTGGAGTCGCGGACAACGCCTTGATCAAACCCTCCTCGACCTGCAGGTACCCCTGTATGAGAAGATCATGGATATTTCCGGCGCCTTCCAGAATACTCTGATAGCCAGTGGTGATGTGCTGATATTGTCACCGGAAGTTCCATTTGAACTGCCGGATGCCGATGTTGTCTGCTTTGGCATCTGGGTCGATCCGCACCTGGCTTCGCATCACGGGGTATTTTTTATCCCGCGTGGAAATCCTCAGAAATTGGATTTCATGCTTCAGAAACCCGATCATGCCCGGATTGAAAATATGGCACGCTCTCACCTTTACCTGATGGACATCGGTATCTGGGTGCTGAGTGACCGTGCTGCGGAACTGCTGATCAGAAAATGCGGATGGAACGGAACCGGTTTTGCGCATACGATACCCTCGTTTTATGATCTCTATGGAACATTTGGGACTTGCCTGGGTATAAATCCTGCTGAATCCGATCCGGAAATCAATCCCTTGACAACCGCAATTGTGCCCATGAACCAGGGGGAGTTTTACCATTACGGCACTTCCCGGGAGCTGATTACCTCATCGGAGAAGATTCAGAACCGGATTCAGGATCAGCGGAGCATCTGGCATTACCGGGTAAAGCCTCATCCGTCGATCTTTGTACAGAATGCTGCTACGGATATCGTATGGAACAAGAATCATCATCATATATGGATTGAAAATTCCTTTGTGCCTTCCAGCTGGCAGCTGAACCATGATCATGTGATAACCGGTATACCTGAGAATAACTGGGACCTATGTCTGCCTCCCGGTGCCTGTCTTGATATAATACCGGTCGGGGAATCGGATTTTTGTATCCGCACCTATTACATGGATGATCCGTTCAGGGGCATAATTCAGGAAGATCAGACAATTTGGATGGGCAAACCATTTGGTCAATGGATTGATGAGAGGGGAATTTTCGCAGCCGAGGCCGGGATTGAAAACAGTGTTGATATACAATCAGCACCTCTTTTCCCATTGGTAAAAAAGGAAAATATCACATCGGCTTTCCTAGCCTGGCTCTTCAATCCGCTCATGAGCGATGATCATAAAAAGCTATGGCTGAAGGTCCGCAGGTTATCGGCAGATCAGATCAGTGCTGAGGCAAATCTCATCCGGTTGTTCAAACAACGTGAATTATTCCTGCACCAGAACCTGGTTAGACTGGCCTTTAATTTCAGGCACAGTGTTTTCTACCAGTCTGATCTGAAGCAGGCAGCACATCAATTTGCCCGGTCATGTTCAGATCTTCCGGAAAGTTTGCCCGAATCTGAACCAGCCATGCTTCGTTTCAGAAATCACATGTTCCGGTCGGAGGTAATGAAACTGAAGGGAATGAATGGGGCAGCTGAGGAAGTGAAAGCTTTCAGCGTTCTCCAGACCTCCATTACCCATTCGGTTGTTCATCAGTCTGTTCCGAAGCTAAATATATACTCCGATCAGATTGTGTGGGGAAGAAGTCCGGCGCGGCTGGATTTGGCCGGAGGCTGGTCAGATACACCACCCTTTTGCCTTCAGTACGGTGGAAGCGTACTGAATGTGGCTGTGGAGCTTAATGGTCAGCCACCTATTCAGGTGTTCATCCGGTTGAGCGAGGAAAATAGAATTACCCTGCGTTCCATTGATAACGGCGTTTCTGAAGAAATCACCAGCTATGATGATTTAAGACAACAGTACCTGGTGGGATCGGTATTCTCAATCCCCAAAACTGCCTTATGCCTGGCCGGTTTTCATCCCGATTTTTGCGGCATGCATTACAAATCACTGGAGGAGCAGTTGCAGGAATTTGGAGGGGGATTTGAGATTTCTTTGCTGGCAGCCATCCCCAAGGGATCAGGTCTGGGTACCAGCTCCATTCTGGCAGCCACCGTGCTTGGATCACTTTCTGATTTCTGTGCACTTCACTGGGATCACCAGGCGATATGCCACCGTACCCTGATCCTGGAACAGTTGCTCACCACAGGCGGGGGCTGGCAGGATCAGTACGGCGGAATTCTGCCGGGTATTAAGTTGCTGGAATCTGAACCCGGATCACAGGAAAAGATGAGCGTGCTCTGGATGCCTGACCGGTTGTTTACCCAGCCTGAATATAAGGATTGCTGGCTGCTGTATTACACAGGTGTTACACGGGTTGCAAAAAATATACTGTCTGAGATTGTCCGAGGGATGTTCCTGAATGAAGGTTACCGGCTTCGTATCGTGGATGAAATCAAGCAGCATGCCTACCGGCTTGCTGATGCCATACAAAGATCTGATTTTGAGTTTATGGGGAGAATGATAGCCCATTCATGGAAACTGAATAAAGCCCTTGACAGTGGTACCAATACACCTGAAGTTCAGCAAATCATTGATCAGATCCGGGACCTGGCCATTGGCTTTAAACTGGCCGGAGCAGGAGGAGGCGGATACATGCTTATCTGTGCCAAAGACCCTCAGGCAGCGGCCAGGATCCGGGGGATTCTCACCCGGCGTCCACCCAATTCCAGGGCACGTTTTGTCAGGATGGATGTAAGCCAGAGCGGTTTTCAGGCATCAAGGTCATAATTCCGGAAAACTCCAGTAGTTTTTTGCTCTGCATCCGGGATAGTTTGAGTATGGGCATGAAAAGCCTGAGCAGCCAGGTTTGGCTGGATGAAATATAGAGTTGTGTTGGAATGAACCGGTTCATCATTCTGCGTTTTGTTTCATTTAAAACGGGTCCGAAATAAACTGTTTGAATGCCATGTTCTATTGCAAATCCGACAACACGAAAAATCATGTTTTCATAAGCATGATGTGTTGTAGTGAGATTCCGGTTAAAGGCACCGTTTAAACATCTGATCTGGTTTCTGAACATGATGAAGGAATGGTACCCGTAAAAGGTGTCATCGGAACGGCATAGAAAATGGATTATTTGCCGATTGGGTATTGTTGCTGAACCTGCGCACATAGCAGGGTAGCTTTCCTGGTAGGGTAGTTGAAAAACGCTCTTTGCACTTGTAGAAACTACAGATGCTTTTATATTATCAACCACAGATTCTTCAAGTCTTCCTTCAGCAACATCAATCCTGCCTCCGGCTTTTTGAAATTCTTTCAGTTTTTTCCTGAGATTGTGATGATGCTCCAGGTACTCATGAAGCGTATTGTACCTACCTGTATCTATAATTCCTTCATCAACATAAGGCATTGTAATGGATCCGGGATGAAGCGAGGCATTACTTACCAGATCATGAATAAAAAGCAGGAAGAACTTTTTTCTTAATATTTTTACTATTTCTGCCAAATCTTCTTCATGCCTGATTCCCGTATTAAAAAATGCAGGATTGGCGCATATTTCAGCTGCAATACCTGCCTTCATCCAAACAACTACCGGTATGGATAGTAATCTGACAAATCTTTTTACAATCGCCAAACCAGACAGAGTGGCACCATAATCCTTGCATTGTATCATGAACAAACAGGCCAGTTCCTGATTATTCCTGTATATCCTGATTATTTGCGGTTTGGAGAGGTCAGATTGAATTTCCAGGAATTGATCATAAACATCCCAGATTGAATTATCAATTCCCAGTTCGAGCAAATGGGGATGATACATTAGTCTTTCCTCCGGTGCAAGAGGAGTGGAACTGATGTTGAGGGTATACATAATCGAAAAAGAAAATGTACTTCATTTTCAGATATATTACAAATAAAACAAGTAACCAATTGTAAGAAGATCCGTTAAACTCAAAACAACTGACTTAAAATCAGGACTAAACCATAGGAATCAACGTCATGTTTTTACCTGACAAACGAACTATCTTGTTTTTGTGCATGCTTCACGTGGCAGTCCATCCTATATTATCACAATCTTATTCAACCAGAGATAATTACAAAGGCGACTGGGAATCTGCCGCAAGCTGGGATCCAATTTGGGCAACACCTGTGACCAGAGATCCCGGGTATGATTTCACCATTAACGGGTAAACTACAGTAAATGGTTCTCTCGAATTCATTCTGCTTCCCAGTGATCTGGTAATTAATGATACACTTGTCATACTTGGAGATTTATATCTATGTAATTCAAGTACTTTAACTGTTAACAGCCATGGAATTCTCATTGTCAGGGGAAACCTCTGCTTCGAAATGAATAGCCATATAGAAACAAACAACTATATCGTAATCACCGGTAACCTTTTTGCATATAATATTAATAAGGGTAGTACATTTATCAGCAACACCAATCCTGTGAAAGTATTTGTCGGCGGGAAACTGAATCCGGCAAATATTACCAAAAATCAGCCCGATTACCCTGTCTTCAATTGTGAAGCACCAACCACAATCCCCTATCTGAACACGGGTTGCAGCTACGGGAATATGGACGATTTTGCTGATGATCCCAAATATCCTTTCTTTCAATCTACCTGTACAAATGCAACTGCCAACAGCAACAGTCCGGTATGTTCGGGTAATACTTTAAATCTAACTTCCTCAGGCGTAATAAGTTACAGATGGATAGGGCCGAACGGTTTCACAAGTAATGCGCAGAACCCAACGATACCCAACGCGAGCACTGCCATGACAGGAGATTATACAGTAACTGTAACAGCTGCCTCCGGTTGTGCGGTTGAGGCTACGACCAGTTTAATAGTCAATGCCATACCGGTAACTCCGGTTATTGCTGCCAACGGTCCAACAGCCTTCTGTGCCGGTGACAGTGTAACCTTAACCTCAAGTACAGGAACAAGTTATTTATGGTCAAATGGAGAAAGCACATCCAGTATACATGTTACTTCAGGAGGCAGTTATACGGTTCAGGTAAGCAATGCAGGCGGATGTCAGAGTGCCATGTCAACATCGACCACAGTAAATGTAAATGCATTGCCTATTGTAAATATAACCAGCAGCAGTAGCGGATTGTGTATAAGTGATGTGAGAACTTTAACCGGTAGTCCTTCCGGGGGGACGTTTATGGTAATTGACGGACCGGGTAACATTACCGGAAATATACTTACTGCAACGGGAGCCGGTGACATTACTTTGGAGTATAACTACACCGATGTCTGTGCCAATAGTGCTGGGCAAACAATAATTGTCAGCGAGACCCCCGTTGCCAATGCAGGGCCGGACCAGGAACTGACCTTTGTCTTTGAAACGCAGATGAATGCAGAATTATCTTCTTCAGAAACCGGTGAATGGTCCTTACTTACCGGTTCAGGCCAGTTGAATGATATTCATTTGCCAACAACCAGGGTAAACGAATTATCAATCGGAGAAAACAAATTTTTATGGCAGGTATATCAAGGCAGCTGTGAGGCAACAGATGAGGTTGTTATTGTTGTCCATGACATGGTAACACCCACTGTAATTACACCCAATGGAGATGGCCTGAATGATGAACTTATTTTCCCTGGCCTGACAACAGCGGGAAGCACGATAATTATTTTTAACAGGTGGGGAAGTGAGGTTTACAGAAACACGGATTATAAAAATGACTGGAACGGAAAAGACCATAAAAGCCGTGATCTCCAGCCAGACACATATTATTATGTATTCAGTACATTAAACGGCTATATACTGAAAGGTTTTGTTGAGATCATCAGGTAGTATGATGTTTAGAAAGATCATACCGGTTTTTTTCCGGTAAAGCCAATATTGAAATTGAGTTTTGTTACCATAAAGTAGTAACCAATTGTATTTGTAGCCGTAAACCATTTAACTGATGATTTGATTGCCTGGTCCGGGCATGAAATAGTATTGAACTTTTTATTGTATGAACCGATTTGTTCTCATGTTGCATATAGTGTTTCTCTCCTGTCAGGTAGCACTATCACAGTCACATATCAGCAAAAATAATTATACCGGCGCTTATGAAACTCAATCGAGCTGGAGCCCGACATGGACGACACCCAACACTAACATTATGGGGGGGGACAGTATCACCATTAATGGTTATATTACAGTAAATGGTTCTTTGTCATTTTCAATACTTCAGAGCGATTTGATTATTAATGACACACTTGTTATAAAAGGAGATTTGTTTCTTGGTAATTTAAATACTCTTATAATACGTGAAGAGGGTGTTCTTATTGTTAGAGGGAACCTTATCATCTGCAACTTTACAAATATAGAATCAAATGGTTATTTTATAATTACAGGAAACATTTCGGAATTTCTTTCAAATCACGAGGGTTCATTTAAAAGTAATGATGATCCTGTCAAAGTATTTATAGGCGGAGCAATTTCTTCATCTGAATTATGTAATAATTTGCCGAATTACCCTGTCCTCAATTGTACAGCACCAGCTACAGCCAGATACCTGAATTCTAATTGCAGCTATGGGAATATGACTGATATTCTAACTGATCCCATATATCCATTCTTTCAGTCTATCTGTCCAATAGCAACTCCTGTTATCACACCATCGGGCCCAGTAACTTTTTGTACCGGAGGTAATGTAACATTGACCTCAAGTTCAGGTTTAACTTACTTATGGTCAAATGGAGCAACAACACAAAGTAATAATGTTACTTCACCTGGTAATTATTCAGTAAGGGTAACCAATGCCAGTGGATGTCAGAGTGCAACATCGGCGGCCACAGTTGTAACTGTAAATGCTTTACCGGCAACCCCAACTATTACGGCAGGCGGACCTGCAACTTTCTGTGCCGGAGGCAGTGTAACCTTAACCTCAAGCACAGGAACAAGTTACTTATGGTCCAATGGTGCAACAACAAGGAGCATAAATGTTACATCCACAGGTAGTTACACCGTAAGGGTATCGAATTCAAATGGTTGTCAGAGTGCAGCATCATCTCCCACCAATGTAACAGTAAATGCCTTACCTACCACACCAACGATTACAGCCGGTGGACCTACAACTTTCTGTGCCGGAGGCAGTGTAACCTTAACCTCAAGTACAGGAACAAGTTACCTATGGTCGAATGGTGCAACCACGAGAAGCATAAATGTTACCACAGGAGGTAATTATACCGTAAGGGTAACCAATGCAAGCGGATGTCAGAGTGCAGCTTCGGTAGCTACAGTAGTAACAGTAAATGCTTTACCGGCAACTCCAACTATCACAGCCGGTGGTCCGACCGGTATCTGTGCCGGAGCAAGTTTAACCCTGACCTCAAGTGCAGGTTCAACCTACTTATGGTCAACAGGTGCAACCTCAGCAAGCATAAATGTTACCACAGCAGGCAGTTTTACAGTAAGGGTAACCAATGCCAGTGGATGTCAGAGTGCAGCATCGGCGGCCACAGTTGTAACTGTAAATGCTTTACCGGCAACACCAACTATTACGGCAGGCGGACCTAGAACTTTCTGTGCCGGAGGCAGTGTAACCTTGACCTCAAGCACAGGAACAAGTTACTTATGGTCCAATGGTGCAACAACAAGGAGCATAAATGTTACATCCACAGGTAGTTACACCGTAAGGGTATCGAATTCAAATGGTTGTCAGAGTGCAGCATCATCTCCCACCAATGTAACAGTAAATGCCTTACCTACCACACCAACGATTACAGCCGGTGGACCTACAACTTTCTGTGCCGGAGGCAGTGTAACCTTAACCTCAAGTACAGGAACAAGTTACCTATGGTCGAATGGTGCAACCACGAGAAGCATAAATGTTACCACAGGAGGTAATTATACCGTAAGGGTAACCAATGCAAGCGGATGTCAGAGTGCAGCTTCGGTAGCTACAGTAGTAACAGTAAATGCTTTACCGGCAACTCCAACTATCACAGCCGGTGGTCCGACCGGTATCTGTGCCGGAGCAAGTTTAACCCTGACCTCAAGTGCAGGTTCAACCTACTTATGGTCAACAGGTGCAACCTCAGCAAGCATAAATGTTACCACAGCAGGCAGTTTTACAGTAAGGGTTACCAATGCCAGTGGATGTCAGAGTGCAGCATCGGCGGCCACAGTTGTAACTGTAAATGCTTTACCGGCAACACCAACTATTACGGCAGGCGGACCTAGAACTTTCTGTGCCGGAGGCAGTGTAACCTTGACTTCAAGCACAGGAACAAGTTACTTATGGTCCAATGGTGCAACAACAAGGAGCATAAATGTTATATCCACAGGTAGTTACACCGTAAGGGTATCGAATTCAAATGGTTGTCAGAGTGCAGCATCATCTCCCACCAATGTAACAGTAAATGCCTTACCTACCACACCAACGATTACAGCCGGTGGACCTACAACTTTCTGTGCCGGAGGCAGTGTAACCTTAACCTCAAGTACAGGAACAAGTTACCTATGGTCGAATGGTGCAACCACGAGAAGCATAAATGTTACCACAGGAGGTAATTATACCGTAAGGGTAACCAATGCAAGCGGATGTCAGAGTGCAGCTTCGGTAACTACAGTAGTAACAGTAAATGCTTTACCGGCAACTCCAACCATTACAGCCGGTGGTCCGAAGACTTTCTGTGCCGGTGGAAATGTAACTTTAACCTCAAGTTCAGGACCAAGTTACCTATGGTCGAATACCGAAACTTCATCAGATATCAATGTGAGTTCAGCAGGAAGCTATTCTGTAATGGTAATAGACACAAATGGGTGCCAGAGTGCAGCATCAATAGCTACTGTTGTTAATATAAATGCTTTGCCGGTGGTTAATGCAGGGACAGACGCAACTATTCCAAACGGAACCAGTACAACAATTAATGCAACCATTACAGGCACCGGGCCATTTACATATACCTGGTCGCCTTCAGCACAACTTGTAAATGCATTAACAGAAGACCCGACAACTATAAATTTGTCTTCAACAACACTCTTTACATTGAAAGCAACTTCAGTAACAACTTCATGTTTTAACTCTGATGCGGTTACTATCTCGGTAAGTGGAGGTGCATTAAGTTCTACTCCGACAGTTAGCCCTGTAATAATATGTGCCGGGGATAACATCCAACTTAATGCAGTAGCAAGCGGGGGTTCAGGTTCCTATACTTATACATGGACTTCGACACCCGCTGGATTTACATCGTCCGTTGCTGCCCCAACAGCTAATCCAACTGTTAATACAACTTATAATGTAGCTGTTTTTGATGGATTTAATACTGTTAACTCGCAGGTTTCGCTAACGGTAAATAATCTACCTGTTATCCCAACTATTTCAGCCGGGGGGCCAACAACTATCTGCACCGGAAGTAGTGTATCTTTAACCTCAAGTACAGGAACCAGTTATTTATGGTCAACCGGTGCTACCACCCAGAGTATAAACGTTACAAATGGGGGGAATTATTCAGTCAGGGTAACAAATGCAGCCGGATGCCAGAGTGCACCATCAGTAGCCACCTTAGTTACAGTTAATCCGAAGCCTGCAAAACCAACTGTTACAGCCGGGGGACCAACAACTTTCTGTGAAGGAGACAGTGTAACCTTAACCTCAAGTGCAGGAACAACGTACTTATGGTCGAATGGTGCCACCACCCAAAGCATATTTGTTACTGCCGGAGGTATTTATACTGTCAGAGTAGCGAATTCAAACGGATGTCAGAGTAATGCATCAAATGCTACAGAAGTAACTGTAAATGTCTTACCGCCGATACCTGATATTTTGGCCAGTGGTCCGGCAACTTTTTGTTCAGGTGGTAGTTTAACTTTGACCGCGGATACAGGTTCATCTTACTTATGGTCAACAGGTGCAACCACTCCGAGTATAAACGTTACAATCGGAGGGAGTTACACAGTTATCGTAACAAATGCCGCAGGATGTCATAGTGCACCATCTGGAGCCACCATAGTAACAGTTAACGCCTTACCGGCAACACCAGTTATTACGGCAGGCGGACCTACAACTTTCTGTGCCGGCGACAGTGTAACATTAACCTCAAGTGCAGGAGCATCTTACTTATGGTCAAATGGAGCAACCTCCCAAAGCATACATGCTACTTATCCAGGTAACTATACAGTTCAGGTAACAAATGCCAGTGGATGTCAGAGTGCACCATCGGCAGCCACAGCAGTAACCGTAAATGCTTTACCTGCAAACCCTTCTATTACATATAGTGGTTCGACAACCTTTTGTGATGGTGACAGCGTAACCTTAACCTCAATTGCAGGAACAAGTTATTTATGGTCAACTGGTGCCACCACCCAAAGCATAAATGTAGACACTGCAGGCAATTATACAGTAATTGTTGCTAATGCAATTGGATGTTGGAGTTCAGCTTCAATACCTACAATAGTAACCGTAAATGCTATACCGGCAACACCAACTATTACTGCAAGCGGGCAAACAACCTTTTGTGCAGGCGGTAATGTGATCTTAACCTCAAGTGCAGGAACAAGTTACCTATGGTCAAATGGAGAAACTACATCAAATATAAATGTAACTGCAACCGGAAACTACTCTGTGCAGCTTACAAATGCAAGTGGATGCCAGAGTTCAGTATCAGCGGTTACACTGGTAACAGTAAATCCTTTACCGGCAACACCAACCATTACGGCTGTTGGTCCTACAACTTTCTGTGCTGGAGAAATTATAACATTAACCTCTGATGCAGGTACAAGTTATTTATGGTCAACCGGAGATACCACAGCAGCGATAAACGTTTCCACATCAGGAAATTATTTTGTCAGTACAATAAATGCAGGCGGATGTCAGAGTGCACGGTCTGAGCCTACCTTAATTACTGTAAATGCCATACCTGAAACTCCAATCATTTCAGCCGACGGCCCGACAGCTTTCTGTGCCGGAGGAAGTGTAACCCTATATTCGAGCGCAGGTTCAACGTACCAATGGTCAAATGGAGCAACAACACCTGCTATAAATGTCAGGTTAGCAGGAACTTATTATGTTCAGGTAGCAAATGATGAAGGATGTCAAAGTGCACCTTCAGTAGTCACTATAGCGACCGTATTTCCAAAGCCGGATGTTGACATTACAGGTTGCCAGGTTGTTTGTTCGGGTAGTATCATTACTTTATCCGGAAATCCATCAGGAGGGACGCCATTTTATTTGCATGAATGGGATGTTTCAACTCCAGGCCTGATTAATCTTGTTAATAAAAATGATGGAAGTGCCACCATAACTGCAACAGGAAACGGTATTGCCACGTTAACCTATACTGTTACGGATTCATACGGATGTACGACCTCTGATTCATTCGATATCGGAGTGAACCAGCAAGCCGGAGTTATCAGGATAAGTACAGGAGCTCCTTCTTCTGTGATTTCCCCTGCTATTGCAAGCAGATGGAAAGGATTTACCAGTGCCGGAACAAATGCTGCCTTATATCTTGGTTACTCCAGCTTAGATGCTGCAGGAGATCGATCAGAGCTCGGGAGTATCAACTACCTGCATCCTGGAAATAACGCAATATCCTTTATATATGACAAGGGAGCTGACAGGCTAACTGCTGCAATAAATGGATCTCCCTTAATATATAATAATATAGGTAGCCGGGTGAACCTGTTTAGTTCAGGAGCGGCCAATGTTTCAGAGATGAATTATCTCATGGTAAATATGGGAAACAGCCTGACAGGAAGTATTTCATTGAACAATTTGATACTTAATGGTGTCTCGTTAAATCCGTTTATCGGATCAGGCAGTAATTACAACAACAATTGGACAATAACGGGAATTGATTTTAGTGAGGGATTCACTTTAACAGGAACAATCACATTAGATGCAGGCCTCTATGGAAACAATGAAGCTTCGAAGGTTGAATTCAGCCTGGGGGAAATGATTGATTTTACCTGTATCTCAGTTGATTCATCCGTATGCTCAGGAGAGTCTGCCACTGTTAATCTAAGCGGGTTAATAAAAAACAGAGTCTATTCGGCAACATATTCTATTAACGGATCGGCCTTGGTAACTTCTCCTTCTTTTACCGCAGATATAAATGGCAATGGAATTTTCCAGACAGTTAGCCTGATAAATTCAACAACAGTTCCAGTTATCCAAACAGTTGCTATTACTACATTGAATTGTGAAAACGCCACTCTTCATGTAAACTGCAATAATGCAAAGAACGTAGTGGTGAATTCTACCATTCCGGTTGGCGTTTCCATTTCAGCTTCAGCAAATCCTATATGTGAAGGTGATAGTATCACCTTTAAGGCAATTCCAACAAACGGAGGATCAACACCTTCATACACATGGAGGATAAATGGGGCCAATGCTGGAACCAATAGTTCAACTTACACCTACACCCCGGCAAATAACGATAACGTTATCTGTGTACTTACATCATCTCATACCATTTGTGTAAAAGGCAACCCTGCTTATTCAAATACACTGATTATGGCTGTTAATAGTATGCCGTCCGGATCAATAACATTAACCGACAATTCAGGAGTTGAAAATAACGATGGTATTATCTGTGATGGCGATGTTTCAACAATTACTGCCAGTGGAGGAATTACTTATCTCTGGTCATCAGGAGAAACAACCGCTTCCATAGTCACAGGCATTGCAGGAACTTATACCGTTACTTTTACTAGTACCGAGGGTTGTAGTAATACCAACTCTGCTACAATAACCGTAAATAGTTTACCGGTAATAAATATAAGCAGTAGCTCCGGTTCAATGTGTGAAAATGATCTTCGGACATTAACTGCTAGTCCGGAGGGTGGAATATTCAATATATCAGATGGTCCTGGTATGATAACTGGAAATGTACTTACGGCAACGAGCTCTGGTAAGATAAATCTCGAGTATGTTTATACCGAAGTCTGTACCAGCAAAGCGACACAATCTATAATTGCTGACGAGCATGTTACTTCAAATGCAGGATCTGATCTGGAGCTGGAATATATTTTTGAGACACAGATGGAAGCAGAATTGCCTCAAAACGGAAATGGTGAATGGTCTTTGGTTTCAGGTTCAGGGAATATAAGCGATATAAATTCACCAATAACCAGGATAACCGAATTATCCATTGGAGCTAATAAATTTCTTTGGAGTGTGATAAATGGGGGATGTAAGGCAACAGATGATGTAGTAATTACTGTAAAAGACATTGTGACCCCAACTGTAATTACTCCAAACGAAGATGGTCTGAATGATGCGCTGATCTTCCCCGGCTTGATTGCATTTCCAGGAAGTGCTATACACATCTACAACAGGTGGGGAAGTGAGATTTACAGCAATACAGATTATAGAAATGACTGGAAGGGGAAAGATAATAAAAACCGGGATATTCAGGAAGATACCTATTATTATGTTTTAAGTATGTCAAATGGCCGGATAGTGAAAGGATTTATCGAGATAATGAGGTAGTAATATGTATAGAAGGATCATTTCTACTATTATCTGGTGGGGAATTGGCATTGCTGCTTATCCTCAGTTGCAACCCTTGCTCGGTCAGTACCTGCTCAATGGGATGGCTATCAATCCGGCTTATACAGGTAGTGAAGAAGCGCTTAGTGCAGGTCTCTATGCAAGAAAGCAGTGGGTTGGCTTTGAAGGGGCTCCGGCTAATTTTACTTTCACTCTCCATACTCCAATGAGAAATAAAAGGGTAAATCTTGGTTTACTGATAATGAATGACAAAATAGGTGCACGGACAGAAACGGGTTTTTTATTAAACTATGCATATCGGATTGAAATAGGTGCCGGAAAGCTCTCTTTTGGTCTGGCGGCAGGTCTGACAAATCTTTCAACCAGGGTTGACATGTTACGATATACTGATGAGGGAGATGCATTATTGGTGGATCCGGGAGAAAAGGCACTGATGCCTGAATTCAGTTTTGGATTGTATTATTATTCCGAAAAGTTTTTTATGGGACTTTCAATACCCATGTTATTGAAACATCCCTATAACGAAACGACAGGCAAATATACAATCGGCTTTGATCCTTCGGCGACGAATTACATGTTGGTGGCAGGTTACCTGTTCACTCTTTCGGACAAGTTTGAATTGCTTCCTTCCATGCTATTAAAAACAAATCCCGCAAATAGTACCCAGCTTGATTTGAACTGTAATGTTATTTTCAGGGAAAAAGTATGGTTTGGCACCAGTTTTAGTACCAACAGAAATATGACGCTTATCTTTCAATATCAGGTCAACAGGCAGCTTAGAATAGCCTATTCATATGGCTATGAATTTTCAGAATTGAGCAGTTATCAAAGTGGATCACATGAAGTGATGCTTAAATATAATTTCAGATATATCCTTGATGTTATTAGTCCAAGACACTTTTAATTATCCGTCAGATGAATGCCTTTAAAAGCATTTTAGTTGGATTACTGCTGATCAAAAGTTTGGCGATGGCCGGACAGGATCATTACTCAGCTACAAAAGCTTATTTCAGCATAGATCAATATAGTGAATTTGCGCCTTTTATCATTGGGGATAAAATTGTTTTCTGTTCAAACCAGGTGAGTGAACTATTCCCTGCATATATTAACAGGGATAAAAAAGGATTTTTCAGTATTTTTTCAATCCTGCAAGACGACTCTGCATCCGGTTATAAACCTGCATTATTCAGTCCTAATCTTATTACTCCGTATAACGATGGTCCGATAGCATTTGATCGCACAGGCAGAAAGGCTGTATATTCCAGGAATATTGACATCAAGGCAAACACAAAAGGCATTTTTGATCCCAATAATAATCTGGGTTTATTTATGGCCGAACTGGTTGATGGTGAATGGATAAATATTGAAGCATTCAAATATAACGATAAAAATTATTCTAATACAACTCCCTTTTTAAGTCCGGATGGAAAGTATCTCTATTTCGCTTCTGACAGACCAGGTGGATTTGGAGGTTCTGATTTGTATCGATGTGCGTTTGGTGAGGGCAGCTGGTCGGAACCGATAAATCTTGGAGAGGTTATCAATACAAAAGGTAATGAAGCGTATCCCTTTATTAATACTGCTGGAGAACTGTTTTATTCCTCAGATGGTCTCCCCGGACTGGGTAAGAAGGATCTCTATCTGAGTATCGAGATAGAAAATGGGTGGATTGTTCCTGTCCATCTTGATCCCCCTGTCAATTCAAAGAATGATGATATCAGTCTGATCACGGATGGTGTTTTCGCATCGGGATATTTTGCATCTGACCGGAACAGGTCTGATGATATTTTCCGGTTCGAAACATTGGTTCCGCAGTTGTATAATTGTGATACTTTACGCGAGAATCAATATTGCTTCGAGTTTTGGGATGAGAAGTATCCGGGATTAGATTCTTTACCTGTCATTTATGAGTGGGAGTTTAGTGACGGGATCAGAGCCAGGGGACTAAAGGTTGAACATTGTTTCCCCGGATCAGGTAAATATTCGGCAAAACTGAATATTATAGACAATATAACGAGTAATACCTTCTTCACTCAATCTTCAATGGAGTTTGAGCTCACTGATTTTGAGCAACCGTTCATTGTTTCCAGAGATGCTAATCTTAACAATGAGGAGATGAAATTCAACGGACTTTCATCAAACTTGCCGGGCTTTACAATTGAAAAGTATATCTGGGATTTTGGAGATGGAGGTTTTACAACCGGATCAGAGGTCAGTCACAAATTCAAGAATCCTGGTGTTTACGGTGTTAAACTGGGTGTTTCCGGATATTATGAAGCAAAAGAAATGAAGGAGAAAAAGTGCATAATCAAACCTGTAAAAATTGTTTCTGACAACCAGGCGCTGGCAATGTATTTGACTGGAATAAAATCGGCAATTATTAATGAACCTGCGGTTGAAAGTGTTGATACTGGCAGGGTCAGGCAGAACTTTTCATTATATGAGGTAAATCCTGAGGAGGAAGTTTTCAGGGTTGAGGTGTTATCATCCGAGAAAAAAATTATGCTCAATGATACAATTTTCAATCCAATAAAAGAGGTGTATGAAATAAAGGAGTACTACCTGGCGGATGACAGTCTTTATTCCTATACGGTTGGTGAGAACATATCCCTTCTCCCGACGTATAAAGTCTATAATGATGTTGTGAACAGGGGATTTACCAAAGCAAGGGTGAAAACATATCTGTTGGCTGAATTGCCAACAGAAATTGTGGCCAGGATCAACCGTGATTTTGCAGAACTGTCAGATGCTAATTTTGATTTCGACAAGTCCATGGTTGCCGAGACCTCTTACTCTCTGCTGGATAAGATTGTAAAAATAATGAAGGAGAATCCGGATCTGGCCATGGAGATTTCCGCCCATACTGATAATATTGGTTCTTTTGAGTACAATTTGCAATTATCGCAAGCCAGAGCTCAGTCGATAGTTGACTGTCTTGTTTCAAAGGGAATAGAAAAACAGAGGCTGGTGGCAAAGGGATATGGTGAGTCGAGGCCAATTTCATCAAACAATACTGAGGATGGCAGAATGAAAAACCGGCGCGTTGAGTTCATAATTCTGAATAAATAAAACAGTTGAGATAAACCTATATGGTGATGAAAAGATCTGCCTTTCTGATAAAACCGGGTATTTCAATATCTGCATTAAATGTTCAGTGATTACCTGGATATAGTTACCATGGAAAAATTCCGAACTAACCTATTTGCCCTAGTAATTTTATGGGTAAGTTCCGGTACATTGGTGGGACAAAATCCCGACAGTGTTTCAGGGGCATCTCTTTTGTTTGCTTCCCATGGTATATCACGGTATACAACTGATGCAGAGATCCGGGGACTGGAGTTGGTCTTCGTTGATAACTCGGTGACCGGCTATGAGCAACTGGTTGCTGACCTTAAGACACCGTTTGCCGCTGCCCGGTCATTTGAGGCGTACGTTATAACCCCGGCACAGGACGGCCTGTTAAGGATCTCCGAAGTCCTCGCCAGACATCAGGGCATTAAAGCTGTCCACATTATTTCGCATGGAAACGGGCGAGCGGTTAAACTGGGGAATCATTGGATAACAGCGGATAAGCTTGATTCTTACCGATGGGTATTACATGGCTGGAGCAATTCTCTCACGAATGATGCTGATCTGCTTTTTTACAGCTGTAAACTTGCTGGTTCTGAAACGGGGCTGGACATTCTGGCGACCTTTGCCCGTCAGACTGGTGCCGACGTGGCTGCCAGTGATGATAACACCGGATCACATGTTCTGGGCGGTGACTGGGAACTCGAGTATTCGCTGGGGAATGTTGAGGCGACTGTGGCATTTACCTGCGAGCTACAGGAGAAGTGGGAAGGGCTGCTTTCAACATTCATCGTTACCAACACAAGCAATTCCGGCGCCGGTTCTCTGCGGCAGGCAATCCTCGATGCCAATGCGAACGCTGGCCCGGACGTGATCAGCTTCAATATTCCCGGCCCGGGTGTGCATAAGATCTTTGTCACGTCGGCACTCCCTGCGATCACCGACCTTGTGACCCTGGACGGCTGGACTGAACCCGACTACATCAGCACGCCGGTTGTTCGCATAGATGGTGCATCAGCCGGCAGTGTCAGTGGCCTCATGTTCTCCAATACAAGCGACGGCAGCATGGTCCGGGGTCTGATGATCACACGTTTCACCGGCAACGGAATCAATATCGATCCCGGAGCGGATGATATTAAGATTGCCGGAAACTGGATCGGCACAACAGGCACCGGATCAACAGGAGTCGGCAACGGCAACACCGGCATCAACGTTCAGGGTGCCAACACGGCCATCGGTGGCACAGGGGCCAACGATCGAAACGTGATCACGAACAACGGCAATGAAGGTATCAACCTTACCGGTTCGGGCGCCACTGGTATCCTTATCCGCGGCAACTACATTGGTCTGGATCCGGATGGCTCTGCAGGTTCAGGTAACACGGACGTAGGTATTTCTTTGCTTGCAGGTGCCAATATGACCACCATCGGCGGCACCACAGGGGCAGAGCGTAATGTAATCTCAAAGAACTCCGAAGGCATCGAGATCAATTCGAACAATAATGTGGTGCAAGGGAACTACATCGGTACTGACGCGACCGGAACGTTTAATCGAGGCAACCGGTCTGACGACGGAGTCGAAATTCAAAACGGTGCCACAGGAAACCTCATCGGTGGTACCCTGGGCGGCGCAGGCAATCTCATCGCGTTCAATGCCCTCAACGGTGTCAATGTAGTAAGCGGCACAAACAACGCCATTCTCAGAAACCAGATCCACTCAAATACCGGCCTTGGCATCGATCTCAGCGCGAACGGTGTGACGGCCAATGATATCGATGATAGCGACGCAGGTCCCAACAATCTCCAGAATACAATTGAACTTAACTACGCCCAGACCAACGGCTCAATCCTCAACGTCTTTTTCACTTACAACGGTGCCGCTTCCTCCACCTTCAACGTGGACTTCTACGCTTCTACATCGCCCGACGCCTCGGGTTTTGGCGAAGGAGAGCGTTACCTTTTCAGCTCATCCATCACCACCGGTGCCACAGGCACATGGAGCGGATGGCTTTCCACCAGCACCAGTGGCGCTGTAGTAGGCGATTATATCTCCTCACTGGTAACCAACTCAACCAGCAATACCTCGGAATTCAGCCAGGCAGTCCGGGCCGAGCCTGTCAACCGGCTCTACGTCAACACCACCAGTGACATTGCTGACGGCAACACCGCCACCATCCAGGGACTACTGGCCAACAAGGGCACCGACGGATACATCTCACTTCGCGAAGCGATTACTGCCGTCAATAACACGGTCAATGGTGCAACACCTGACGAAATTCACTTCAACATCGCGGGAGTTGCACCACACACGATAAACGTCTTGTCGGCCCCTCCGATCATCACAGGTTCGGTGATCCTCGATGCCACAACTGAGCCCGACTTCGCAGGTACACCGATCATCGAATTGAACGGGACATCGGCGGGTGTTTCAGCGGGGCTGGTCCTTTCGGCGGATAACTGCACGATCCGTGGGTTGGTCATCAACAGGTTCGGCAGCGCCGGGATAGTGATAAACGGAGATAACAACACGATCGCCGGTAATTTCATTGGCACTGACGTGACCGGTACTTTGGACATGGGGAACGCAAACACAGGTATTTCGATCAGTGCCTCAGCTTCGGGAAATCTGATCGGCGGAACCGTGGCGACTGACCGCAACGTGATTTCCGCAAACAACAGCGATGGAATCTACCTTGGAACAAATGCTTCCAACAATGTAATAACAGGTAACTTCATTGGTACCACCGTTGCGGGTACTGAGTCTCTGGGTAATAAATCCGAGAATATCACGATCGATGGTGCTTTGGGCACCCGGATAGGAGGCCTTGCAGCTGGAGCAGGCAATGTGATCTGTGCAGCCAGCCAGGAGGGCATCTGGATCATTAACGGGACAACCGGCACAATAATCCGGGGCAACTACATTGGCACAGATATCACAGGCACCATCGACCTGGGAAATGGTGATTCAGGCATAGGTATTGGAAACATGGGTGTTGCCTCGTCAAATAACATTACCGGAGGGACAGTTGCCGGTGCCAGAAACATCATAGCCTTTAACAGACGCTCAGGAATCGTGGTTGATAAGAGCACATCAGGTTCATCGGTAGATAACGCGGTGCTTGGTAATGCTATATATGGGAATGCTGGCCTTGGTATCGACCTCGACGACATTTACGCTAGCCCTGCCAGCCCTGGTGTGACTGCTAACGATCCGGGCGACAATGATACCGGTGGGAATAACCGACAGAATTTTCCAGTGCTCGTCTCTGCAACCGCAACAGGAAGTCAGGTTACAATCACCGGTTCGCTCAACAGCACGGCCGGCAGCACTTTCCGTATCGAATTCTTCTCCTCAACTGCCGGCGATGTTACCGGTTATGGTGAAGGGCAATTATACCTTGGTTATACCTCAGTCACTACCGACGGCAGTGGCAATGCGGCCATCAATACTACCTTGTCAGGTGTATCTGCAGGTGTAGGAGATGTCATCACTGCAACCGCCACGGTAGACCTGGGTAGCGGCTCCTATGGTAATTCATCGGAGTTCTCTGCAAACATTACAGCGACACCCACTATTGGACCTGGCGGTGTTGCAGGTGCGGCAGTTTGGTACAAGGCGGACCAGGGAGTTACAACAGGCTCTACATTAACCTGGACTGACCAATCTGGTAATAACCGTAACGGGGTTCAGGCCATACCGGCTAATCAACCTTCGGTTGTAAGTTCTGTATTTAACTTTAATCCGGGACTCCTTTTTAATGGAACAACTCATCGCCTGGATATTCAAAATCTTACCGGATTTCCTACAGGTGCAGGTCCGATTCAACAATTTGGTGTAGGTAATAGTTTGAATGTGGGAGGAACTTATCAATCAATCTTCAGCTATGGTACAGCAGCTTTCGCACAAATGCAAGGTATAGGAAAGACTTCTGGAAATGCAAATGCATATACTTCAACATATGGAAGCAATGCTGTGAGCTCTGCCCTGGAATTTACATCTGCTTTACCGGTTCTTATAGAAGGAAAATACACCGGAACCCAGGTTATTACATCAACATTTGGACTCCAGCGGGCTGTTTCGGGCTTAATTGAAAACAAAACCATTTCAACAGGTAATATTGGCTCCTCGCCAGGTCCTCAGGATTATTGGAATGGCAATATTTCTGAAATAATTATGTATAGCACCAACCTGACGGCAACCCAAACATTACAGGTTAACTCTTATCTGGCTATTAAATATGGTATCACCATCGACCAGACATCAGCGCAAAAATATTTGGCATCTGATGGAACAACCAATTATTGGAATGGAACAACCAACAGCGGATACAAGAATAACATCGCCGGAATCGCCCGGGACGATAATTCGGCCCTCAACCAAAAACAATCTAAATCAGTAAATGTTGGTTTACAGATAGTAATTGGCAATGGCAATACAATAGCCGCTGATAATGTTTCCAATGCAAATAATTTTTCTGCTGATAAATCAGCCCTTGTCTGGGGAGATAATGCGGGCTCAGTTGCAGCCTGGAAAACCACAGGTGCGCCCACTGGTCGCCAGATAATTGCCCGTACCTGGAAAGTACAGGAAACGGGTACAATAGGATCGGTAAAAGTACAAATAGCTGATAATGGCGGTATAAATGGGTTACCTGTCGAAAAATCAACTGTTTATCTATTGGTAGATGCTGATGGCAATTTTGCCGTCGGCACTTCTGAAGTTATCATGACTCTCATTGGAACCAACTGGGAAGCAAATGTTAATTTGACAACAGGACAGTTTTTCACATTTGCTACCGAATTACCCGTGGGAATAATAGTTTTCGGGTTGGGTTCAACTTCCACCCGTTGCCAGGGTGCAGGTTCAGTAGCCTACACGGCAACTGCAACAAATACCACCGGAATTACATATAGCCTTGATGCAGCCTCAATGGCCGGAGGTAACAGTATTGTACCCGAAACAGGAGAAGTAACATATGTTGCCGGCTGGATTGGAACAACAATAGTTACTGCCACTGCCGCAGGAGTTGGTGGACCAATAACTTCAACACATACGGTAATCATTACTCCAACCGTCGGCATACCAACGGCAATTACAATTTCCTCGGGAACAGAACCTAACTGTCAATTAACCAATGGCACAACCACTACTAGCTTTGCTTCCACAGCTTCCAACAGTACTGGGTTTAACTGGAGTCTAAGCAATGGTTCGGCAGGGAGTATTGACGCTGTAACCGGTATTATGACCTGGGCAAATGGATTTTCAGGAACCGTCGATATTCGGGTTACAGCCAATGGATGCAATGGTCCATCTGCTTCTGCATCCAGAACCGTAATAGTCCAACCTGATTTAACAATAAATGACGATGCACCATCGCTTCTCTGCCAGTACAATATTCAGATGGTAACGGCAACTCCAGGTGAGGGCAGCGGAAATTATACCTATTCATGGCAGGTAATTACTCCTGGTGCTACTGCCCTGTTTGTCCCCGGGGCCGCAACGAATAATTTTATCTGGCTGACCAGCTATAGTCTTGTTCCAGGCACCTATGAATACATGCTGACTGTTACAGATGCCGGTACGGGTTGCCAGAAAGTAAAGAATTATTCAGTTATCATCCAGCCAAATCTCGATACAACCTGGGGATTGCATCCATCATCGGTATGTATTAATCAAAATGGTGTGGTATACACAGTGCCATCATTAAACGAAACCGTCTATATGTGGTCTGTAACCGGCGGTACAATTGCATCCGGTCAAGGGACTGCTTCCATAAGCGTCAATTGGGGAGAAACAGCAGGGCCAGGAAATGTATCTGTGAATACAGTAACAGGATCGTGTACTCAAACCTTAAATCAAACAGTTATGATCAATTCATTGCCAACAATTGCTTTAGGCTCTGATCCTGCAGTCTGTATTGGATTAACTTCGGCCAGCCTGACCTATTCTGCAACAACCGGATCTCCGGATAGATACAGTATTATTTTTAATGCCATGGCGAAAGCAGCTGGCTTTACAGACTTGACTGATACCACGTTAACAAATACTCCGATTTTAATCCCTCTGCCTGGAACCGATGCTGGTACTTATAATGGAAATCTTACTGTTAAAATAAGTTCAACAGGATGTTCCAGTTTCGATTATCCAATATCAGTAACCATTGCTCCAACAGTTGGCACACCTGTATTCACACTTGGTACAACATCAACCAGGTGCCCCGGTGCAGGGTCAGTGACCTACACAGCGACCACAACCAACACCACCGGAATCACCTACATCCTCGATGCGGCCTCCATAGCAGGTGGCAACAGCATTGTTGCTGGCACAGGAGCCGTTACTTATGTTTCCGGATGGTCAGGTATTAGTATCATCACAGCCAGTGTTGACGGTTGTAATGGACCAAAGACTACAACACATACGGTTAACATGTCGGATGTGACCGATCCGGTTGTAACTTGTCCCGGAGACAGGACGGAAGATCTTAATGATAACTGCGAATTTATAATACCCGATTATATAACCTCTGTCACCGTTTATGATAATTGTGATCCGGCCCCTTCATTAAATCAGTTCCCTGTTGCTGGAACAGTCCTTTACGGAGATGGAACACTTCAGCCAGTTACAATAACTTCAACTGATATAAGCGGTAATACTTCCAGTTGTATTTTCAATATCATACTACATGACAATACAGCCCCTGTTGTTGCATGTTTACCGGACACAATAGTAACATTTGGTGAAGGTGTATACAAGACTGAGGTCATCTTACCTGCCCCGCTCGCAAGTGACAATTGTGGAATTAAGTCAGTCATAAATGATTTCAATGGCGAAGAGAACGCTACCGGGATTTATAGTGTTGGTAAAACAGTGGTAAATTATACTGTGACCGATGTAAATGGAAATAGCACTCAGTGCAGTCAGCAAATCACGATCAGGACAAATGAAGAATTTCCCTTTGGCCTGTTAATCCCCCAGGGTTTTTCTCCGAATAATGACGGTCTTAATGATACATTCGAAATCCTGGGACTGGAAGCCTATCCTGAGAATGAATTGTTTGTGTATAATGTTTGGGGCTATGAAGTTTATAATATGCATGGATATGATAATCGCTGGGATGGTACTGTCTCCGAAGGAGTTTCATCAGACCGGAAGCTTCCTACGGGGACCTATTACTACATACTTAAATTGGGTAATGAGCAGGTGGTCAAAGGATTTGTATATTTGATAATGGATTAATACATGGCCTGGAACTTCATATATAAACTAAAGGTATTTTTACTGATATGCTTTTCCCTTGCAGGATTAAAAGCTATAGCGCAACAGGAGAACCATTACCTTTTGGAGAATTTTGTTCCATTCAGGAATAATCCGGCCTATACAGGAAATCGCGACCTGAATGATCTGATGATTATGACCAGGCAACAATGGACAGGCTTTGAAGGAGCTCCAACTTCCTACCTGCT
Source organism: uncultured Bacteroidales bacterium (assembly GCA_963705125.1). Classification (GTDB taxonomy): domain Bacteria; phylum Bacteroidota; class Bacteroidia; order Bacteroidales; family UBA10428; genus UBA5072. Next base: position 159,400 of record CAVPIY010000006.1, read on the forward strand.
GGCTACCCATTTTGTGCTCAGGGATAAAAGCGCATCGATAGGTGCTGACATACAGCATAATGCTACAGGTCCGGTAAATGAGACAAGAATATTCCTGAACTACTCCTATAAGGTAGTTTTGGGAGAAAAATCCGCTCTTTATCTGGGTCTTAAAGGAGGAGTTGGTATTGTCCAAATAAACTTATCAGATCTCATGGTTATTGATCAGGGTGATGTTCTTTTTGAGACTGATGTTAGCAATATTATCCTGCCAAACCTGGGACCAGGCCTGCATTTTGTTTATCAGAACTTCTATTTTGACCTTTCAGTTCCGAAGTTGTTAAGAAACAGCCTCACCCCAAAGGGAGTTAAAGAGGTCAATAATGGAAACAGAGAAGACAGGACCGTTTTTACGGGTGCAGGGGCAAGGTTCCTGATCACAGATGAAATAACCCTTCTTCCAGCTATTGTCATATGGTTGGTAAGGGGGGGCAGGCCATTATTTGAAACCAGGATTTCTACAACTTACCGGAAAATGGGGGCGGGATTGGTATATAGACCATCCAGTGCATTAGGTGGCTATCTTGATTTTGCATTTTGGGATGCCGTAAGAATTGGCTATGCATATGAACTCCCGACAAGCATGTTAACGGGTTCCCTATCAGGCAGCCATGAGATATATCTAGGTTATAATTTTTCCTTTACAAAACAAAAAACTCTTTCACCAAGAAGATTTTGATATATTGTCCATATGATGATAAGAGGTTTATATAAAATCCTATTCACTCTCCCGGAATGCACGCCAGATATTGCAGGATTTTGCCAGTCAGCACCTGCAGAGGATAAAAATATCTCCTCAGTTATAAAATTAAAAATCAGTTTGTTCCTTTTGATTATTATTTCTTTGCAGAGGATTGCGGGTCAGTTACCATATAATGTCGAAAAGACAATATTCAGCAGTAAAAATTACGATGAATTCTGTCCTGTGATTTATAGAGACAGGATTGTATATTGCTCTAATATTGAGGAGCGGCTCTTTATTACTTATGAGAACAAAGAGAAAAAAAGTCTGTTCAATTTATTTTCAATTTCTAAATATGAATCACATTGGGCTAAAAAACCTGTAGTTTTCAACCGCAATATAATAACTCCAGTAAATGACGGGCCTGCATCATTCAGTGCAGATGGAAGCAGGATGGTCTATTCGAGGAATGTTGATTCTGAAGTAAAAGTGAAAAATGAATCTGATATGAGTAATACCCTCGGGTTGTTCTTCGCAGAGTTAACCAATGATGAATGGACCAATATAACCGGGTTCAAATATAACAGTCCCGAATACTCTATTTCAACACCCTGCTTTAGTCCCGACGGAAGGTATCTGTATTTTAGTTCAAATATTCCGGGGGGATTTGGAGGAACAGATATCTTCAGGTGTGAGTTGTTTGAAGGAAACTGGTCCGAACCTGAGAATCTTGGCGATGTAATCAATACGGGAGGTAGTGAGGGTTATCCTTTTGTTGCTCTTAACGGAGATCTTTATTTTGCATCTGACGGACATGGTGGATTAGGTAAAAAAGATATTTTAGTTACAAGATGGAAAGAAAAAGGATGGATGACCCCAGCTAACCTTCAGGCCCCGATAAATTCGGAAAATGATGATTTTGGATTTATAATCGATTCAACCTTCTCCACCGGATATTTTTCCTCCGACAGGGATCAATCAGATGACATCTATAAATTTACAACGGTGAGTCCCCGGCTATTTGATTGCGATACCCTTAAAGAGAATCAATATTGCTTCGAGTTTTGGGATGAGAAATATTCAGGATCGGATTCTTTACCTGTAATTTATGAATGGGAGTTTAGCGATGGGAGTGAGATCAGGGGACTAAAGGTTGAACATTGTTTTCCGGGGGCAGGTAAATATTCAGCAAAACTAAATATTATTGATTCAGTAACAAGTATTGCCTTCCTGACACAATCGACCTTGGAGTTTGAGATCACTGATTTTAAGCAGCCATTTATTGCTTCCAGAGATTTTTATCTTAGTAGTAAGGAGATGGTTTTCAGCGGACTTTCTTCAAACTTGCCAGGATTTACAATTGAGGATTATTACTGGGATTTTGGGGATGGGGATTTGGCAACAGGAGCAGAGGTAAGTCACAAATATTTAAACCCCGGCGTTTATGGTGTAAAACTGGGAGTTAGTGGATTTGATGAAGGAAATGAAATTAAGCAGACAAAGTGTGTAATTAAAACTGTTGCTATTGTACGAGACAACCAGGCACTTGCTATGTATGTGTATGGCATTGAATCAGCGGTTACTGATGAATCTACTGTTGATAGTGGGGATACCAGTGAAGTCAGTAGGGATGTTATGAACAGTGGATTTACCGGAGCCAGGGTGAAAACGTATCTATTGGCTGAATTGCCTGACGAAATTGTGGACAGGGTCAGCCGGGATTTTGCTGAGCTATCCAATGCGAATTTTGATTTCAATCAGTCCGGGATTGCAGAGACCTCTTATCCTCTTCTCGATATGATAGTTAAAATAATGGAAGAAAACCCTGAACTGGCTATGGAGATTGCGGTACATACTGATAATACAGGATCTGCTGCGTATAACATGCAATTATCACAAACCCGGGCACAGAAGATAGTTGATTACCTGGTTTCAAAGAAGATAGAAAAAGAGAGGCTGGTGGCAAGAGGATACGGTGAGTCGAGGCCAATTTCACCAAGCAATACAGAGGAGGGGAGGGTGAAAAATCGCAGGCTAGAATTTATTTTTTTAAATGATACGCCTTGAAATGAAAGACAGATATCCTGATTATATATTTTGAGATGACAATGAATGGTTTTAATATATTTGTTAAATGAGGAAAAGAGAACTATACAAGATCATTTTCAGCATCCTGGGATGCTCACTGTATATTGCAGGATTATCCCAGTCAGCACCTGCTGAGGATGAAAATATCCCTTACCTGGTAACCTTTGGAGGAGGCTCTGATAAATCATGGGGGGATGATGATTTTTGCCAGATTTTCTTTTTCATGATTCCCAAAACTCATATTGAGCCAGTCTATATCCGGGTTTTTGACCCGGACACGGGAGGTGAAATAGATGAAATGAAGGGGGTATTCAATACTACCATCAGGTTTTCGGTATATGGAGGTAAGGGAGCATGGAGCGAGGAGGCTGCAAAATCAGTTGATCCAACAGGTAAATTCGAGAGTGGCATTTTATTGGATTCCAGGTCATTTGATAATAACCCCGGCTATGACCAGAAGTGGTATACGTTCGGACCTTTCAATCCCCGAGAAGGTGAATTTTCGGAGAAACTTGACGGATACATATTTAAAGTTATTGCCAAAGGGACCAGCGGCGATGATGGGAATCTCTACCAATACTTCATGAGCACCGATAAAAAGGAGAATAAACCTGTAGAAGGAGGAAATTTATTTACCTATGAATACACATTCAGGTTATCAAATAACCAGAATAATGTCTCTCAAATATATCCCTATATCGATGATAAGGTAACTTCAGTGAAAATAACCAATTTTGATTGGGACGAGGATGGTTTTATCCGAGTAGTCTCAGTTGCGAAAAGAGGTGAATTGTGTGCAATTTCAGCTGAAGGTGATTGGCGGTCAACTCAACTTCCTGTTGTCGAAATTGAACGAAATACATCTTTGGAGATACAATTCATTAAAAACAGGGGAAAACTGGTATCGAATAACAATGTGGTGGTTATAATACAGAATCAATATGGAGAATCACTTCCATTTTATGTGATCCCGATTGGGGGTATACCAATCTATAATCCTGCCTTAAGAATGAAAGCAGTAGAAAAAAAATAGATCAAAAATGACTCATTTAAGCCGGTCAGGATTTTTATTAGTCATTTCGGTGCTGACAATCCAGGCCTTTACCCAGGATTACAATTTCCGTAATTTCAGCACAGAAAACGGGTTAACCCAATCCTATGTTTATTCAATCATGCAGGATGTGCATGGATATTTGTGGGTTGGTACTGAGGATGGATTATCAAGATATAATGGGTTTGTTTTTGAAAACTACAAAACCGATGACTCCCTGGCAGACAATTTTACAACCTGCAGCATACTGGATGGGAAAAACATATGGTTCGGACATATGAATGGCAGTTTTTCCTATTACAACGGCAAAATTTTTAAGGCAATCAGGGTGCCGCAACAGGATGCAGGATCCATAACACATTTTTCAATGGATCCGGATGGACAGATTTGGGCAAGCAGTTCTGGTGGCAGATTAATTAAACTGGATAAGGCTGAAGGTGTGGTAAAACAGTTCTTGTTCAGGGATCAGGTATGCATCACCTCATTTGAATTCATCAGCCACAATGAATTGCTGGTTGGCGCAAATTCAGGGCTATTGTTTTGCAGATTAAAAGAAACCGGTGAAATTGAAATAATCCGGCCTGTAGAAGGAATTCCGGAATCCAAGATAACCTGTATTCAGAAAATGAAGAACAATTCAGGGTTTTATTTAGCTACGGAAAATGATGGCGTCTATCAGCTCATTCATGAAAACAATCAGTTCAAGGTTATTAAAATCGTTGGAGATCAGGATCTTGAATTTACCGGAATACAGGATATCTTAGAAGACAGCAATTCAGATTTATGGTTATGTACCTTTGGATCCGGACTTATCAAAATGAGTTTTTCAACTCCCGGGAGGATTACAGGGATAGAGTATTACAACAAAACCAATGGATTTACAGCTGATAATGTTAAAACGATATATGAAGACCCTGAAGGAAATATATGGAGTGGTAATTATGGTATGGGACTAACTTTAATTATACCCAGGGCATTTTCTCTTTATAAATTTGATAATCCCTTAGTTGGGAATAACGTCTTTTCCATCTGTTTCAACCAGCAGTACAGGTGGATAGGGATGGCAAATGGTCTGGCAAAATTGGATCAGATTACCGGCCAAATTGTTAAATTTTATGGAAAGGAGAATGGACTGCCTAACGATACAGTCACGTCCATCTATTCCCGCGATGGGAAAGAATTGTGGATTGGTACCGGGAGAAATGGTGTATTTCGGATGGAAGCAGGAAATGGTAAGATTATTAAACATTCCTTTAAAAATGGATCACTTGAAAATTCTATAACCAGTATAACCGGAAAAGACAAACAGATTTGGATCGGTACAAAAAAAGGATTGTTCAATTTCAATTCATCTACAGGCAAGATTGCCGAGTATTCCATTCACAAAGGCGGACTACCTCATAATTATATAAATTATTTATATATTGACCGTACTGGCAGATTATGGGTATGCACCGCAAGTAATTCATTGGTATACATTCAGGGTGAAAAGGTTTTTAAGGTACCATTTAATTCCGGTAGCGAGATATTGACTATAACTGAAGACAATGATTCACGGATTTGGGTAGGGTCAAACGGGAATGGTGTTTTTATGATTGACTCCGATTCTGTTGCAAATCTTACTGTAAATGAACGACTTTTGACTAATTACTGCTATTCTCTTATTTGTGATGCCAACAACAACATTTGGGTTGGTCATAAAGGAGGATTAAGCAGAATCAGAAAAGTGGATTTTGCAGTGAAACCGATACAGAATATGGAAGGGATAACTGACAATTACCAGTTTTATTCAAATGCAATAATCAAAGATCAAGAAGGCATAATCTGGTTTGGATCTAACATAGGTTTGGTTTCCTATGATCCATTAATGGATTTTGCCCGGTTTCTGCCACCAGTTTTGGGTATTACATCAATTAAGATTAATGATCAGGAAAGAGACTATTCGGATAGGATAATACTATCTCCCGGCACTTATAAAATACAAATTGATTTTTTGGGTATCAGCTTAAAGGAACCGGCACTTGTTACCTATCAGCACAAACTGGAAGGCTATGAAGAAGTGACTGAAACTTCAAAAAGCACAAGTATCACCTATAATCGTTTAACGGAAGGGGAGTATACATTTATCTTATACGCCTCAAGCGGAGAGGGTGCAGTATCGGAAAATCCGTTAACCATAAGTATTATCATAAAAAAACCTGTCTGGAAGAAATGGTGGTTCTACGTTGTAATAGTCCTACTTATGATCATGATGACTTTCTTCTATATAAAAAGACGTGAATATAGCTTATTGGCAAAGAATCAATTGCTCGAAGAAAAGGTCCTGGAACGGACCTATGAAATTCAATGCCAGAAAAATGAAATTGAGTTGCAGCGTGACATAATTGATAAAAAAAATGCCAATATTATTTCAAGTATAACGTATGCGAGCCATATTCAAAATGCAGTATTACCTCCCATAGAACTCATGGATAATTTATTACCTGATAGTTTTATCCTGAGTAAACCAAAGGATATTGTAAGTGGGGACTTTTACTGGCTGACAGAAAAAAACAATAAAATTGTTTTTGCCGTGGCTGATTGCACAGGTCATGGTGTTCCGGGCGCCTTTATGAGCTTTATGGGCATCACATTATTAAATGAAATAGTAATTATTGAAGGAAACACAAGTTCAGATGTCATTGTCACCAATCTGCGTGAAAGAATGACTCATATACTCCAACAAAACAGAAAGGATAATATAATCACTGATGGATTAGACCTAACATTATGCATACTGGACCGGCACCAGAAGAAAATTGAGTATACCGGAGCCATGAATGATCTGGTATACATTCATAACGGGAAACTGGAGGTATTAATGGCAGATCATTTATCTGTCAATGCTTTATATGGTGCATCCGGCAATTTTACAAGGAAAGAAATGGAATATAAAAAGGGAGATATGATATACTTGTTCTCTGACGGATATCAGGATCAGTTTGGTGGAGATCATGATAAAAAATATTTAAGACGCAGGTTTTTTGCCACGTTGTTGGAAATCTATACCTTGCCAATGATGACTCAAAAAGAAATTCTGGAAAAAAATCACCGGGAGTGGAGGAAAGATACGAATCAAACGGATGATATTACCGTGATGGGAATCCGATTATGAAATAAGACCAGTCAGTAACCATCTGTCTGCAGCTGGTCACCGCAAAAAAAACCAGGAGGAATGGCTCCCCCTGGTTTCAATTTGATGAACATGATTGAGCAAATTACGGAAGAATCACCTTGTTTATTGCATGGATCACACCGTTTGTAGCCTGAATGTTCAGCTTGTCAGCAACCAGGCCGGAAGTTCTTCCTTTGGCGTCTGTAATGGTCAGTGTGCTGACATTTACGTTGAAACTACCGCCGAGTGACGTCACAGGTCCGGTTTTCAGATCACTCGAATATACCCTGCCGGAGACTACATGATATAGGAGTATACTTTTCAGGGTGTTTTCATCAATGTCATTCAGACTGGAAAGTCCCCGCTCCGCCAACAGACTTATAAAGGCAGCATTTGTCGGCGCTAATATGGTGAAGGGCCCAGGAGTGGCAAGCACATCAGCCAGTCCAGCTTTTACTACAGCCTGAACAAGTATGGAAAAATCGGGATTGGCAGAGGCAATTTGCACCAGATTCTGGGTAGGAGGCAATAATACGGCATTAATGATATGAATTACACCATTAAATGCCTTTATATCTGGTAATACAACACCTGCGTTATTAATGAAAGCTTTTCCCTGTTTGAAAGATACTTCAACAGCTGCTCCATTCAGAGTGGGAACAAAGCCCTGTTTCAGGTCCCGTGAGAAAACCCTGCCTTTAACGACATGATAAAGCAGGATCTCCTTCAGGTTAGGAACCTGGCCAATGTTGGATGGATTGAGTCCCAATTGAGCAAATGCAAAATCGGAAGGTGCAAAGATGGTCAGTTTTTCCGTAGCAACGGTTTTTGTCAGACCTGTTACCTGAAGTGCTTTAACAAGAGTAAAGAAGGTTACCTTTCTGAAATCATAGCGCAGGGTTTTGAGATCTGACTCATTTCCGGCTTCAAAATACTCGATTTCCTGATCAAATGCTTCCAGTGAAGCCACAATGTCCATTTCCTTGGGTTGTTCGGCAATATCCTCGTCCTTGCTGCAACTTGCCAGTACCAGACCTGCCATGATGATCCCCATTGTTCCGGCGGAGATCCTGCTGAATAATGATAAGTTTTTCATAATATTCTTATTTTAATGTTAGTGTTTTTAATTTGATATACTAACACAAAAACAGACTATATTGTTCAATAAATACAATAATAAATTAAACAAAAATTATAATCATATCAGAATTCATGTTGATCCGGCGATTGAGAGAGGCAGTTGAAAAATTGGAGATTAAATAATTCCTGATTGCCGCAGCGCTTGCCAAACATTTCTGAAAGGGATATACTGATTACCGATTACCGACTACCGATCACTGATTACTGACCACTGATCACTGATCACTTTTTTCCATCTTCATCAGCTCCAGAACAGCTGCGGTCATGGCTTTCACACCGGTTCTGATGGTGGGTCCGGGAAGTGGTGCAAAATAGGGGGAATGAAGTCCGGGTAATTCCGTACCGTTTTGTTTGCTGGCTGCTACTATTTCCGGATCGGTTGCGCCGAGAAAAAACAAACAAAGCGGTATCTGATTCTGGTCAAGAACAAAGAGTCCAAAGTCTTCGGATGCCATGATCGGGAGATTTTCAATAACATTTTCCGGACCAAGTACTTTTTTGAATACAGCTGTAAGTCTTTCCGTCAGTAAGGGATCATTGTAAGTGGCTGAATTGGGAACCTCACTATAGCTAATGGTTGGGGCAAGTTCATCCGGGATACCTGCTGCAAGAGCAATGCCTTTGGTTATCCTTTCTATGGATGCAAGGATCTTCCGTCGTACCTCTTCCTTGTATGTCCTGACAGTAAGCTGCAGCTTTACTTCGTCGGGGATTATATTTCCCCGGGTACCCCCGTGAATTGAACCCACTGTAACCACCGCCGGATCGAAAGGGGAGATCTCACGGCTCACAATCGTCTGCAATGCCAGGATGACCTCAGCTGCGATTACAATGGGATCTTTGGATGTTTCCGGTTTGGATCCGTGTCCGCCAATACCCCGGATTGTAATATCAACCGATGTGGCACTGGCCAGGACATAACCCGGATAAATCCCGATTTTCCCGGCTTCCAGCGGGAAGTCGTGGAGTGCCAGGGCATAATCAGGTTTCGGGAACCGGACATACAGACCATCATTAAGCATGGCCCTGGCTCCGGCGATGAATTCCTCGGCCGGTTGTCCAATCAAAACCAGGGTTCCGTGCCATTGATCCCTGAGTTCAGACAATATGCTGGGCTGTTCCAAGCAGGCAAGTCATGTGCACATCATGCCCGCAGGCATGCATCACGCTGGTTTCCTGACCATTATCGCCCTTTGCCGTTATTTTACTGGCGTAGGGCAAGCCTGTCTTTTCCACCACAGGAAGTGCATCCATATCCGACCGGATGAGCACCACAGGCCCTTCACCGTTTTTCAGCACGGCTACCACGCCATATGCAACCAGGCCGGTTGGTTCATAACGGCCTACTTGTTCTGTTACCGTAAATCCATATGATCGGAGCTCTTTCGATAGAAAAGCTGCAGTTTTTTCCTCATGCATGGATAGTTCAGGGTTAGCGTGCAGCATTTTGTATGTGTCAACCAGCGAGGCCAGTTCACGGCCGATGATCAAATCCGGTGATTGCTGACCAGATGAAGATATTGACAGACAGACACCAATGAGAACAGCAGGAACAAGTGATTTTAGTTTCATGATCTACCCTTTTCATTCGTAATGACAGGAATAAACCCCCAGGTTTATTTCTGTCCGGTGAAGATAGCAATTTATCCTTATTTGCCTGATCCTACAGGTGGAATAGGTGCCGGAACGACATTCCTGACCGGGTTTGTGCTTTTCAGGTAGGCAAAGATGGCCTTCTCCCGATAAATCGGGATTCAGCGGGCAAAGCAAATCATCAAATCATCAAATCAATAAATCAATAAATTTCTTACCACAACCGAGGCGCAGAAGCATCCGAATACCGGGGGCATATAGGAGATGGTCCCTACAATGGAGCGCTTATTCTCTTCTCCGAGAATTTCTTTAACAGCCTGCCTGTTGACCGGTTCGGGAGAATAAACCACGGTTATGCCGCTGTAAACCCCCAGTTTGTGCAGGTATTTCCTGACCATGTAGGCAAATTTGCAATGATGTGACTCAGAAATATCGGCAATTTCAATCTTTTCTGGATTCAACCGGCCTCCCGAGCCCATTGAACTGACAATCCTGTGTCCCTTTTTAACAGAATCCGCCAGCAAATTAACCTTGGGCGTCAGTGTATCAATGGCATCCACGACGTAATCGAATGGATGTTCAAGGATTGCAGCAAAGCGATCTTCCTTGAGGTATTCATCAATGATATGGAGTTTGATATCCGGATTAATATCTTTTAGTCTGCCGCCCATCACCCTCGCCTTGGAAAGTCCATCTGTGCTGGTGAGGGCAATGATCTGCCGGTTTCGGTTTGTTGTATTTATCTTGTCCCCGTCAATGAGTGTCATTTCACCGATTCCTGCCCGGCATAGCTGTTCGGCGGCATAACCTCCGACACCTCCCAGTCCCGCTACCAGTATATGTGCCCTGGACAACCGTTCCAGTTTTTCGCGGCCAAGCAATAATTCAGTCCTGCTTAACCAGTCCTCCATGGTGTTCTGTTAAAGCAACAGTTAAAATTATCCTGTATCTGTATCGCCAAAGCCTCTGGGGTCATATTTCTGATCGTCGCAGCCTTGATGTAAATCTCCTGAATGGAATAGCCGGCATCATCGGTCTCCAGGAAGATCCTGTCTGCCGGAAGGTTCTTAAACAGTTGAAATACTTTGCTTTGCATATTGAACAGCAGGTGTCCGAAAGACAGGTAACAATTCTTGCCGATGAGTTCCATGGCCATTTGTTCTCCGGAGTTGAACCAGTGAAATATCCAGGGGATTGACAGATTGGACTTTTTACGGTAAAACAGCATCTCGCTGTATGATCTTACGCAGTGGATAACCACTGGTTTTCGGAAAGATTCGGCAATTTCCAGCTGCGTTTCAAATGCCAAGCATTGTATATCATAAGGTATGCTGACCGTTTTATCGAGCCCGGTCTCGCCAATGGCAATGACATTGTCATGATTCACCGCGGATTCAACCCTGGCGATCTGATCTTTCCAGGTGCTGCCGGCAACATGCCAGGGATGGAGGCCGATCGAGAACAAGGCTGGTAAATACAGCAATTCCAGATCTTCAGGAAAAACATTCAATACCAGGCTTGTATTGGGTTGCTGGTAGTAGGTATGGGTATGGATATCGATGTAATTCAAATAGTTGATAGTTCAGTTAAAAGTTACGAGTTACGAGTTACAAGTCCCACAACCCATGCTCAAATCCCACTGGTCCCTGGTCCCTTGTCCCTTGTATCTTTCAGAACTTCCTGTTCAATAATTCTGGGATAATGCAGATATTCAAGTTTATGCACCCTTTCTGCCAGTGATTCCGGCGTTTCATCCGGATTCACGGGGCAGGTGGCCTGAAAAATGATACTTCCCTTGTCATACTCAGGGTTTACATAATGGATGGTTATCCCCGAATGTGTTTCCCGGTTGTTTATTACAGCTTCATGTACCCGCGGGCCATACATTCCTTTGCCTCCAAACTTGGGGAGCAGGGCAGGGTGTATATTGATAATCTTTTCGGGGTAGCATTCAATCAGGTTTCCGGGAATCAGCCAAAGAAAACCAGCCAGGATAATCCAGTCGGTTCCTTTTTGTTTCAGATAATCCAGCACCTCTCCCGTCTGGTAAAAACCCTCCCGGGAGAAGACAAGAACAGGAATTTCATACTTTTTAACGCGTTCAATTACATAGGCATCAGGTCGGTTTGTACAAACGCATGTAATGCTTATCCAGGGCTTGTTTTGAAAGTATCTGATAATGTTTTCAGCATTTGTACCTGATCCTGAAGCAAATATGGCCAATCTGGTCATGGATTCATAAATTATTATTGATCAATGAAATATAACAAAATTTGATTGAAAATAAAGCTGCAATCCAAAGAAAAGTAAAATTATGTTTGTTTTTTCCTTATTATTGCATTTTCTTTGCACAACATTTTAAAAATTAAGTAATAATTAAAACTTGGTATTATGTCAGACATTGCATCAAGAGTAAAAGCCATTATTGTTGACAAATTGGGTGTTGATGAAAGTGAAGTTACTCCCGAAGCTAGTTTTACAAATGATTTGGGTGCAGATTCACTGGATACCGTTGAGCTGATCATGGAATTTGAAAAAGAATTCAACATCGGTATTCCTGATGATGCTGCTGAAAACATCTCCACAGTTGGCGACGCCATCAAGTACATTGATGAGAACGTTAAGAAATAAAAAAAGCCTCACAAAAACTGTCATTTATGGAGTTGAAGCGAGTTGTGGTTACTGGCCTGGGGGCGGTAACTCCCCTTGGTAATAATGTGAACGACTACTGGAATGGATTAATTAATGGAGTTAGTGGTTGCGATCTTATCACTCGTTTTAACACCGAAAATTTCAAGACAAAATTCGCCTGCGAAGTTAAGAATTTCAAACCTGAAGATTTCTTCGACCGGAAAGAGCTCAGGAAATACGATCTGTTCACGGTTTTTGCCCTGGTTGCTGCTGATGAGGCTGTCAAAGATTCAGGGTTGGATCTTGACCGGATCAACAAGGACAAGGTCGGGGTGATCTTCGGTTCGGGCATCGGGGGATTCAACACATTCCTCAGTGAGGTAGGGGATTATTTCAAGGGTAATAGCATACCCAGGTTCAATCCGTTCTTCATTCCAAAAATTATTTCTGACATTGCAGCCGGTCACATATCCATCCGATATGGATTCCGCGGACCGAATTTCGCCACCGTTTCAGCCTGTGCAACAGCTACCAACGCTATCATTGATGCCTTCAATTACATCCGCCTGGGCAAGGCCCTTGTTTTTGTCACAGGGGGATCTGAAGCAGGAATATGCGAACCAGGTATCGGGGGGTTCAATGCCATGCATGCTTTATCCACCAATAATGCTGAATACAAAACCGCCTCACGTCCATTCGACAAAACGCGTGACGGGTTTGTTATGGGGGAAGGTTCCGGTACCCTGATCCTCGAAGAATATGAACATGCCATAAGCAGAGGTGCCAAAATCTATGCCGAACTTGTCGGCGGGGGCATGTCAGCAGATGCTTTTCATCTTACCGCACCGCATCCTGAAGGATTGGGAGCCCTGCTGGTGATGAGGAATGCCCTGGAAGATGCCGGAATGAATCCGGATGACCTTGATTATATAAATGTTCATGGAACAGCCACTCCGCTTGGAGACATATCTGAATCGAAGGCAATCCTGGGTGTTTTCGGTGAAAGTGCTTACAGATTAAATATCAGTTCAACAAAGTCGATGACCGGCCATTTACTTGGTGCCGCCGGGGCTGTCGAGGCCATTGCCAGCATTTTGGCTATCAGGGATGATATTGTGCCTCCAACCATAAATTTCTCCATACCGGATGATGAAATCGATCAAAAGTTGGATTTTACTTTCAACAAAGCCCGGAAAAGGACCGTAAATGCTGCACTTAGTAATACTTTCGGTTTTGGCGGACATAATTTCTCGATAATTTTTCGCAAATACTCAGCCTGATAGTTGTGTTCAACAAAATTATCCGATCGGAAAAATACCTGTTTACCCCCCCGGATAAGAATTTTAAAAAACAGTTAAAGAATATCCTGGGGTTTCTGCCCCGGAATTTCGAGCTTTACCAGCTCGCGTTCGTTCACAAATCAGCTTCACACTTTGTTTTTAACAATATCAGGGTAAACAATGAGCGCCTTGAATTTCTGGGTGATGCCATTCTTGATTCAATGGTTGCAGAATACCTGTTCAATAAATTTCCGGATAAAGAAGAGGGATTTCTGACCCAGACGAGGTCAAAAATCGTAAACCGGGATAACCTCAATCATATGGCCGTTAAATTGGGAATTGGCAACATGATCATTTCAAAAATGTCCCGGGATAATCATAAATCAGTGTATGGCGATACGCTCGAAGCATTGATCGGAGCTCTTTATCTTGATAAGGGATACGAACGTGCAAGAAAAATTGTACTCGAGCGGATCATCCAGAGCTACATCAATATTAACCGATTGCTGGAGACCGAAACGGATTTCAAGAGCCGGATCATTGAGTGGGGACAGAAGCAGAAAAAAGCGATCAGTTTTACAAGTTTTGAGGAGATGGACGAGCAATCCAACTCGCCGGTATTCATTACGCACCTGATGGTAGTTGATGAGGTCATTGGCCGGGGAAGCGGGAATTCCAAAAAAGAGGCAGAGCAAAACGCAGCCAGGCAAGCGTTGCAGATTATTGAAGGTTAGGAACAATTCAGTCAGGCCAATGAAAGCAGGAAATCCAATACGGAAAAAGACCCTGAAGCTGAAGATCAGCGATGACATTCAATTCAGACTGATCGGTATATCATCGCATGAAAACGATTACAGGCTGGTATGGGCCATAAATAACAAACTAAAATTTCAGTTTACCCGAACAGACAGCCTGATAATACACCGTCCGGCATTGAAAACTGACCTGGAATTCAGCCGGTTCTTATATGCAGATGAAGACAGGATCCTGACTTATTCCTTGATCTCCAACCGGTGTCCCGACGGTTTTCTGTTTGCTGAAATTAAGAATTTCGATTTTCTGCTAAAAGTAACCGGCGAGATAAGGGAATCGGAAACAAGGGAATTTGTTAAAAAGCTGAAAGCTGTCGAAGTGATTTCGGCTTCCTTTATACTAGATCCGAAAAAACTGAAAGGATGGCAGGAGATTTTACAGGAATAGCAGTTAGATGCTGGATGCTGGATGCTGGATTCTGGATGCTGGATTCTGGATTCTGGATGTGTGTGAAAAGGGCATGTGTTTAGAGTTTGTTCACGGCACACTCTTCACCCAAAACTCATGCATCCAGCATCCAGTATCCAAGTCTTTCTTCTCAGTTCCCCTTCTTCTCCGTAGCCAGTATCATTTTGATCTCCTGGTTGCTGCCAATCTGAAGCACATCCACCAGGTCCTGGATGGTAAGCGAAGCATCGGCCCGGACCACGATGGTCACATCAGGCAATTGAGCCTTGATCTGGCCCAGTTCGTTTTCCAGGTCCTGGAACAGTACAGGTTTCTCATCAATATAGTACATCTTCTTTTTGGTGATGGAAAGGGTGATCTGTTTCTTGGTCACCGTCTGGCTTGAGTTCGCCTTGGGTAGGAAGAGCCTGATTACGTGCGGATTGGCAAAAGTGGCTACTATGAGGAAGAACAACAACAGGAAAAACATAATGTCATTCAGGGAAGCAGTGGCAACTTCGGGTTTGAATTCGTGCCGACGTTTTATCTTCATGGCTTACCGGCGTGACAATATTCAATATTTCAAAGGCTTCTTCCTCAATACGTGAGATGAAATGGTCAATCCGCATGTTAAGCATATGATATCCTGTAAAGGCAATGACACCCACGATCAATCCGGAGCCGCTTGATATCATCTTTTCATATAGTCCACCTGAAATTATGCCAATGCTGATGTTATCGGTGAGTGAAATGTTGTAGAATATCTTGATGATGCCTGAAATGGTCCCGATAAAGCCCAGCATTGGCGCGATACCTGCGATCAGTCCGAGATACCCCAGGTTTTTGCTCACCCTGGCGATCTCAATGTTGCTGGCCGATTCAATGGTACTTTCAATTTCTTCGTTCGACTTTCCGATCTTGCCGATCACATGTCTGAAAATATTGGAATAGGATGAACTGTCATGCTCCAGGGTAGCCATAGCCGATTTAACATCCCCCTTTCTGAGCTGACTGTTGAGATGGGCAACCATACCGGGATCAATATTCAGGCTTTTCCTGATATCCAGGTATTTCCTGACGATGAGGTAAACAGAAACCACGGAAAGCAGAACGATCGGGATGAGAATATAGCCGCCTTTTATAAACAAACCTAAAATTGAAATTTCTCCCGTATCATGGGCACCGGTCATTTGCATCGCATAGGCTGTTCCTGTCTCCTGCGCTAATAATAAAACGTTGGCATTCATAGAATAATCCAAATGATATAATAATCTGTTATGGTCTTCAATCGGGGTACAAAAATAAGGGAATTATTTTAAATACACCTTGTTCATTTATTAACCGACCGGCATGAACCTGACCGGAATTACAAACTTCACGATAACCGGCCTGCCATGCCGGAGGCCTGGTTTCCAACGCGGCATGTTCTTTATTGCCTTAACGGCTTCCTGATCAAGCATAGGATTAACGCTTCTTTCCACCTGAATATTATCAATCTCGCCTTGCTTGTTTACATCAAAGCTTAATAGTACCACCCCGTTTATCTTCTGTCTGATAGCCTGAGCGGGGTAGTTTACAGTGAGTTCGATATAACGGCGAACGCCATCGGGCCCACCCGGAAATTCCGGGAATTTATCCAGACCGCTTCCCATTCCGACGCCATCGCCAGAGCCCAGAAGATACCCGCCGAATACACTACTGTCAGATGCCATTCCCAGAACATTGTCTGCGGTGGATGCTTCTTCCTGATCAGGTTGCCGGAAAGTGTCAGGGGAAGCCTCCTCGGTCAGGGTAAAATTGTGCAACACATCGGCCGATGATTTTACCTGACGGTTGATCTCTTCCCGGGCAGGGGGATCGGGACTTTTAAAATAGGATGCCAGTTCATCGGGATCCATGAGCGATCCCTCGGTGTTTTTTAAACCAGGGTAAGATGACGGCAGCAAATATACAGTACCATCACCCTCTGCATTCAGATAAAAGAAATATCCGAGTACCAGCATTGTAAGGCCGGTGACCGAAATAAGAAAACTGATGCCGAGTCTGCTGAAATATTGCCTCCTTAACCGATAAGAACCGTATTCCTTGTTCCTTGTTTCAAATACTATGTCGTCAAGTGTTTTCTGCATCAGTTAATCCTGAGGTTGATTCAATATATGAACAGGAAAAAATACTTTGTTAACCGGTCATAAAAATACATATTGCATGCCAATTTTGGCAAAGATCGGCTTTATTTTGGATTACAACATAGCAGTAGACTCAACTCTTATTAAAAGAAGAAGGGCGGATACCCGCCCTTCTAAATTAACCCTGATCATAGAAAACTGATCTAAGAACAAAACAGTTCTAAAAGAAACACGATTGGGGAAAAAAATAGCTCAATTTCTTTGTTCAATCGACATCTGAAAACAGATGTTAAGTTATTCAATAACTTGGTTAACACAATGCCAGCAACTGTTAAAGATTGTTAAAATCCCCTCTGCACCTGCTTATCCAATTATCTTTGTTTGGTATGAACAGGAAAGTCATCTGGATTGTTTCGGTAAGTATGGGTTTTGCCATGGCAACCTTGATATTTGTCCAGGCATACTGGATAAAAAATGCCTGGCAAATTAAAGAGAAGCAGTTTGATCTTCTGGTTTCCAGTTCAATGATTGATATATCCCGGGAAATTGAAAAACGGGAAGCTACAGAAATAGTCATACACCAGCTTGATCGCCAGTCTTTACAAAGCGGTTTTTTCTTTCCTCCACAACCGGATAGTACTGGGATCCATGTTAAGCCTCCTCAAGCAGAATCACCGGTTGGTCAGAGAGATATGAACATCAGCCAGGACGAGGAATCACAAAGGGATAGGTGGCTGAATAACCGGCGTACGCTTATTGATCGTATTCTTTTCGATATGATCCTGAGATCACCTGAGATTGATAAGCGCATCAACCTTGCTGAACTGGAAGAAACCATCCGAAAAGTACTTAACGGTAATGGTATTGATATGCGGTTTGAATATGCCGTAATCCGTTTTAACAATGAGATGGTATATCAGTCGGGTGCTTATGATCAGGCTGCAGAAGCAGAGTTTTGCAAGGTACAGTTGTTCCCTGAGGATATATTTATCAATGAGAGTTACCTTTCCGTGTATTTCCCGGAGAGAAAGAAATTCCTGCTTCAAATCATTCAGTTATATCGCCATAAGTTCTGTCCTGCTCACGCTGACAATTGTTGGCAGCTTTGCCATTACCATTTTGATCATGTTCAGACAAAAACGGTTATCAGAGATACGCAATGATTTTGTCAGCAATATGACCCATGAGCTGAAAACCCCAATATCAACAATTTCATTGGCTTCACAGATGCTTGGTGATAGAAGCATCCCTGCAGAGATCAAGAATACGGAACAGATCTCGAAAATTATTTCTGAAGAATGCAGGCGATTGGGTAGCCAGGTTGAGAAGGTACTCCAAACAGCGGTCTTTGATAAAGGCAAGCTCAGGTTAAGACTGTCAGAAGTGGATATGCATGAGATCATTTCGGGTGTAGAGGAGAACTTTTCAATACAGATCAAAAACCGGAATGGAAAGATATCGGCCGATCTCAGGGCTGAAAGCTTTATTTTACAGGCCGATCATGTGCACATCACCAATGTGCTGTCAAATTTGCTTGACAATGCCGTTAAATATTGCACCCGCAACCCGGAAATACACATCACAACAGCTGATAAAGGAGAGTTTCTGCTGATATCCGTTAAGGATAACGGGATAGGCATAAGCAAGGCTGATCAGAAACGGGTTTTTGAGCAGTTTTACCGGGTTCCTACGGGCAATGTCCATGCTGTTAAGGGATTTGGCCTGGGACTCAGCTATGTTAAGATGATCATTGAAGAACATCATGGTTATGTGGATATTGAGAGTGAATTGTATCAGGGAAGTACCTTTAAAATATATTTACCAACCAAAGATCAAGAAAACCATGCAAAAGATAAAGATCCTGCTGGCTGAGGATGATGAGAATCTCGGGATGCTGCTTCGGGAATACCTCAATGTAAAATCATACGATGCAGACTGGTTTGTCAATGGCGAAAAGGCATATAAGAGTTTCATCAGGGAACATTATGATCTCTGTATCCTGGATGTAATGATGCCTGTAAAAGACGGGTATACCCTGGCCCGGGAGATACGCATGACAAATACCGATATACCCATCATTTTCCTGACAGCAAAGTCCCTGAAAGAAGATATTATCGAAGGATTTAAAGCCGGGGCAGATGACTATATCAGCAAACCGTTCAGCATGGAAGAACTACTATTCCGGGTTGAGGCTGTGCTCCGCCGAACCAAGAAGGATGCAGCCGGGGTGACGCTGACCGAATACAGGATCGGGGAATACCTGTTTTATCCGAATACACAAATGTTGAAGTTTGGCCACGCAGAACAGAAGCTGACCACCAAGGAGTCGGATCTGCTGAAATTGCTGTGTGCGAATAAGAATATGATACTTGACCGGAATTTCGCGCTAAAGACCATTTGGGTGGATGATAACTATTTCAACGCCCGAAGTATGGATGTCTATATTGCCAAGCTAAGAAAGTACCTGAAGGATGATACACGGGTTCAGATCATTAATGTACACGGGAAGGGATTTAAACTCATTGAAAGCTGAGGCTACAAAAAAAAGGCGTAGTTGCAAACTACGCCTAGCAGTTGGTATCAGCGTAGTTAAAAACTACGCCTAGCGGTTTAGGCTTTCGGAAACCGAAGGATTTTTTTTACATCATGCCACCCATTCCGCCGGGGCCACCCATTGGTGCAGGCGGTTCTTTTTCGGGTCTCTCTGCTACAACACATTCGGTAGTAAGGAACATGCCGGCAATGGATGCAGCGTTTTCCAGAGCAATCCGGGCTACCTTGGCAGGATCAATAACACCAGCCTTATAAAGTGATTCGTATTTATCATCCTGTGCATTGTAACCAAAGTCGTCTTTGCCTTCCTTGATGCGCTGTACAACAACCGAACCTTCAGTACCGGCATTCTCAGCGATCTGACGGAGGGGTTCCTCCAGCGCTCTCTTGACGATGGCAATACCCGTGGTCTGGTCTTCATTCTCGCCTTTCAGCTTCTCAATGGCTTTGATGGCCCTGATATATGCCACACCACCACCGGGGATGATACCTTCTTCAACTGCAGCACGGGTTGAGTTGAGTGCATCTTCCACGCGGGCTTTCTTTTCTTTCATTTCCACTTCGGAAGCAGCACCCACATAAAGTACTGCCACTCCACCTGCCAGTTTGGCAAGTCTTTCCTGAAGCTTCTCCCTGTCATAATCAGAAGTAGTGGTTTCAATCTGCGACTTGATCTGTTTGATACGGCCCTCGATGTTCTTCTTGTTACCCGCTCCACCTACAATGGTGGTATTTTCCTTGTCAATGACCACTTTTTCAGCATTTGCCCAGCATATCAAGTTTGGCACCTTCGAGTGTAAGACCTTTTTCTTCAGAAATAACAACACCGCCGGTCAGGATGGCGATATCCTCCAGCATTTCTTTCCTTCTGTCACCGAAGCCGGGGGCTTTAACAGCAGCAATTTTGAGTGAACCCCTGAGTTTGTTCACAACCAGTGTGGCCAAAGCTTCACCGTCAACATCTTCGGCAATAATGAGCAACGGCTTACCTTGCTGTGCAATGGGCTCCAGTACCGGCAGAAGATCTTTCATGGTGGAGATCTTCTTATCTGATAAAAGGATCAGGGCATTCTCGAGAATGGCTTCCATCTTATCGGAATCAGTAATGAAATAAGCAGAGATATATCCCCTGTCGAACTGCATTCCTTCAACCACGTCAACATGGGTTTCCGTGCCTTTTGCTTCTTCAACCGTGATAACACCTTCCTTTTTTACTTTGCCCATCGCTTCGGCAATCAGTTTACCAATGCTGTGGTCGTTGTTGGCAGAGACAGAAGCAACCTGTTCAATTTTTTCAATGTCTTCCCCGATGGAATGAGATTGTTTCTTCAGGTCCTCAATAACTACCTTTACAGCCTTGTCAATTCCCCTTTTCAGATCCATCGGATTGGCACCGGCGGTAACGTTTTTAAGACCAACCGAAACAATCGACTGTGCGAGAACAGTTGCTGTGGTCGTTCCGTCACCCGCATCATCATTGGTTTTTGAGGCCACTTCCTTAACCAGCTGTGCACCGATGTTTTCAAACGGATCTTCCAACTCAATCTCTTTGGCTACCGTAACACCGTCCTTGGTGACCATGGGAGCTCCAAATTTTTTATCAAGAATAACATTACGCCCCTTGGGTCCAAGTGTGACTTTAACCGCATTGGCCAGCTGGTCAACGCCTTTCTTTAGCCGATCGCGAGCGTCGATATTAAATATAATCTCTTTTGATGCCATGTTGTATATGTTTTAAGTTAGTTAGATATTATTCAATATAAAGAATGTCTGATTGATTCATCAGCAAATAGTCATTACCGCCAATGGTTAATTCCGTACCGGAATACTTGCCATACAGTACTACGTTGCCTTCCTTAACAATAACGGGTTCATCCTTTTTGGCTTCGCCCACTTTTACGACCTCTCCCCGCTGGGGTTTTTCCTTTGCAGAATCGGGTATTATAATCCCGCTTGCTGTTTTTTCTTCAGCCGGAAAGGGTTTGATTAAAACCTTACCTGCATTGACTTTTCCTTTAATGTTTGCCATTTCTATTCTTACATTTAGAGTTAAACATCTGTTTTAAATTTCGAATTGCTTTACACGAATATTGTGCCAAAGACATAATAGGTCCTTATTTTTGCCATATATTGACAATATTACAGCATAACAATTCAGCCTTAAGAAGATCCGTTTAATGAAATACCAGATAATCAGCGTGATGTAATCTTAGAGAATCTTATGACTGAAAAGAAAAAAGTGTCAGTAATTCTGACATACTGACACACCTGGATTTATAAGTGAAACGATTACGACTTTCACCATTCAGGTGTAAAATATCATTTTACTTTGACGGCTGCTGCTGTGGTTGCGTCGGCTGCTGCTGATTATCAGCCGGCTGAGGGGCAGGAGCTGTGGGATAAGCAGGAAGCCTTTCAGGGTCGATTGCTGTATTCTCAATCTGATCCTGAATCCTGGATTGCCGCTGAACTTCCGTATTTCGGGGTAACATGGCTGCAATTACGCTAAGGAAAAACAGCCCTGCTGCCAGGCCCCAGGTTGCCTTCTCAATAAAATCAGCAGTTCGTTTTACGCCCATAAACTGGTTGGATGATGAAAAACTGGAAGCTAGGCCGCCACCTTTGGGATTTTGAACCAGCACAACTAGAACGAGCAGAATGCATACAAATAAGATGATGCCTGTAATCAGTCCGAACATAATAAATTGATTTACTGTTTATTTGTTAACTTTTTAATATCTTCAATCTGATTGGCAAAGTAACCACTTTTTTCCGGATATTTCAAAATTAATTTTTCATAGGCAAATATAGCCTTGCTGTAATAGCCCTGTTTGATATAGATCCTGGCCAGCGTATCGGTGAATATGCCGTCATGTTCCATGACACTTTCTTCTGATATGTCTACATGCGGGATATTATCCTTCCGTGGATCCAAACGGGGATTTGATTCAATGAACCTATCGATCAGCACTTTGGTATCTGAGGGGTTCTCTTTTTTTGAAATTGGTGACTCACCACTTTGGGACGTTTTATCCAGGACAGACAGCCAACCTGTAAAACTATGCTGATCACCGGGATGAACCGGCACCGAATCGTCCGCAGGTTCCGCAGGATTCTCCTTGCTGAACGGGTTGATCAGCTTCCAGATCAAGGATCAACAGATCATCCGGTTCGGCGTTGTATTTCGTGTCTTCTGCAACCCTTTCATTTCCGTATGTTTTATCAATGTCGATCGCGATCTCAGGCACCAGCTCCGATTCCAGGGGATCAACAAGCTCCAGTTCGTGTAACTGCCATGACAACAGATTGGCTATGTTTTTCTGCAGATCAGGCTTATCTTTTAGCATGGACGCAGGCTTTGTCACCTCCTCATGCGCAGCGGGAGTTTCGTTTGCCGGGATGATGGCCACATGCTCTTCCATGGTCAGGCGGTACTTCTGTGAGGGGATGTATAAGTTCATACAGGATGCGGCGGTCGTTCACATGGGCTGCTGCAATCTCAATTTCTTTCAGGTATTCCTCTTCGTTCAGCTGGTAAAGATTTCGGATCAGGAGTAAGCGGGACGTATTGAAATAAGGATATTGCTCTTTAATTTTACGGATCTTTTCAAGTGACTCCCGGTCAAGTTTACCCGGGTGGTGAATATAGGATAAGTAGTTGATTTTTTTGCATAGCGCTGAAATACTACCAGTTTACAAAAGCTTTGTTAAAAACATCCTCAATGAGTAGCCTGAGGATGTCATCAGTATAGGCAGCCTTGGCTGATTCAAAGTCCATATTGGAATCATAATCTTCGTACCGTGAAAAACTGCTTTCGAAATTCAGATCGGCATTGACATCGCATGTAAATTTCACCTTTAGTGTAATTGTAAATCGGTTTTTGGCAGCCTGTCGCCTGAAACAATTGCTGCAGGTCTGACTTCGAATCCGGTTATCGCTCCTTCAAAATCCACATCACCTATGCCATTAATTAAAACCAGGCTGGTGCTGGCCTG
The DNA here is from genome assembly GCA_963705125.1 of uncultured Bacteroidales bacterium. Classification (GTDB taxonomy): domain Bacteria; phylum Bacteroidota; class Bacteroidia; order Bacteroidales; family UBA10428; genus UBA5072. The sequence goes on from CAVPIY010000006.1 coordinate 182,933, forward strand.
TATATAATCCTTCAGTGCATCGGTAACACGCTGGTTCAATCCGGCTTCCTGATTACGCGCCTGGTTTTCAAAATATTGCACCGATACAGTTTTAGCCTCAGTTGGTATGGAAGCGCCGCTGGCGGAATATTTCATGGTAAAGCATGAACTGCTGACCAGACTGCAGACCAACATGAGGGAAAATGTCAGAATCCTGAAGATTACCTGATTTAACCTCATAGATTATTCAATGTTAAATTCCTTAATCTTACGGTAAAGTGTCCTTTCGGAAATCCCCAGTTCAATGGCTGCATGTTTCCTTTTACCACTATGTTTTTCAAGGGCTTTCCTGATAAGCTCGATTTCTTTGTCAGCCAGTGATAGTGATTCTTCCGTGATTTCCTGTGTATCCTGGATATCATCCCCGGTATCACGCTGCAAATCGTACTTTCTGAAAGATTTTTCTTCAGGCATTATGGGTTCAACATCATGCACGAATTTGGGGATCACATGCGGTGTGGCAGGATGTATTTCACTGTCTGCATCACTTTTATGAATGTTCTCATGAACCAGCTTCTTCAATTCATTCATGTCATTGCGCATATCGAACAGGATCTTGTACAGGATTTCCCGTTCCGTTGCAAATGTTTTCTGGTCAACACCATCAAATACAGCCGGCAGTTTTGATGCATAATAATCAGGCAGATAATCCCGCATTACTTCGGGGGTAATCAGCCGCTTCTCCTCGATAATGGATATTTGTTCGGCGATATTTTTCAGTTGCCTGATATTGCCTGGCCAGCGGTAATTGGAGAGCATTTCAGCTGACTCTTCCGTGAGGGAAATGGCCGGCATCCGGTTACGGTCGGCGAAATCCACTGCAAACCTCCGGAACAGCAAGGGGATATCTTCTTTACGATGCCGCAGGGGTGGTATTTCAATAGGTACACTGCAAAGCCTGTAATACAGGTCTTCTCGGAATTTTCCGTGTTGAATGGCCTGGCGTAACATCGACATTGGTAGCTGCAATGACGCGGACATCGGATTTAATCACTTTTGAGGAGCCAACACGAATAAACTCGCCTGTCTCCAGCACACGTAGCAATCTCACCTGCGTGGAAAGCGGGAGCTCGGCCACTTCGTCAAGGAAAATAGTACCGCCGTCTGGCTACTTCAAAATACCCTTTCCGGCTTTCATATGCACCTGTAAATGAGCCCTTCTCATGTCCGAATAATTCCGAATCAATGGTCCCTTCCGGGATGGCACCACAGTTCACTGCTATATAGGTACCATGTTTTCGTGCACTGAACTGGTGAATGATCTGGGGAAAGACTTCCTTACCCACCCCGCTTTCACCTGTGATCAGCACAGACAGATCGGTAGGGGAGACCTGCACGGCAATATCGATTGCACGTGAAAGTGCAGTTGAGTTGCCGATAATACCAAATCGCTGCTTAATTTTTATGATATCAGGTTTATCCATGCACCAATCCGCTTCGCGGAATATAAAAACTATGACAAAATTACAATATTAATGGTTTTTTTGTAATTTTCTCTGTCAAAAATTCAGGATTGCCATGATGCATACGAAGAGGTTCATCGGTATTATTCCGGCCCGTTACGCTTCAACCCGATTTCCCGGAAAATCCCTGGCTGATATTCGCGGTAAGCCCATGATCCGGTGGGTATATGAACAGGCTTCAAAAGCACTGGAAACCGTGTATGTGGCAACAGATGATGCGAGAATCTTATAAGGTTGTAAAAGATTTCGGCGGCCGCGTTGTCATGACATCCACCATCCATACAAGTGGAACCGACCGTTGTGCTGAAGCTGTGTTGCTGGCCGAACATGAATGCGGAACTACCTTTGATGTGATCCTGAATGTTCAGGGTGATGAGCCTTTCATTGAACCCAGGCAACTGGAACTGCTGAAAGAGTGCTTCGACAATCCCGGAACCCAGATTGCCACACTGATAAAAGCAGCTGATTCTGCAGAAGCAATCTTTGATCCAAACCGGCCCAAGGTGGTTATCAATGCAAACCAGGAGGCACTTTATTTCAGCAGGTCACCAATACCTTTTATCCGGGGAAAGGACAACATCAGCTGGGCAGAATCCCATACCTTCTATCTGCATATCGGATTGTATGGCTATCTCAAAGAAGTGCTGCTGCATATTACCCGTTTGCCGCAATCTTCACTGGAACTCGCCGAATCGCTGGAGCAGCTCAGGTGGATCGAAAATGGCTACCGGATCACATCCAGAAGGACAACCCATGATAGCTTTGGCATTGATACACCGGAAGACCTGAGCAGGATATTAGGAGTTTAGGTATTTAGGGGTTTAGGTATTTAGGATAAATAGTGTACAGTTAGTGTTATTCTCCGGAATATGAACAAGATGCATCTTTTGTTTTTAAATTAAATATAATTTATAGTATCTTTATTTACCTGACGGCATAATATATATTTTTGAATAACCAGAGACGACGTATAACTCGGAACCGGTTTCTGCCAGTCGGTTTCAGATGAACAACTAAAGTAATGTGTATGGGTTTTCAGAGAAGTTTTTATCCTATTATCAGCAAAATCAGAAGATTTACCTTCCTGTCTTTCCTTTTTTTATTCCTGTTTTCATTTACGCGGTTGTTCTCTGCGATTACGGAATCATCTTTTGATATTCAGGGTAAGGATACCGTGTACCATCTTACACCCCATGATATTAAGGCAGGTGAAAGGTTGTTTTTTGGAGTTATGCGCAATCAGGAGGGACAGGCACCCTGTGTCTCCTGTCATAATGTGCACCCGGTCAAAGAGGTAAACTGGAGTCCTTCGGCACTTGACATTGCCACATACATCGAGTCCAAATCGCTCGAAGATCTGAAAACCGTCCTGCAAAATCCTTCAGGGAAAAGACTCAGTCAGACACATGCCCAGTTTAAAACCTTATCTGACGATGAGGTGGTGAAGATCAAAGGCTATTTGCATGGGTATTATGAAAAGGGAGGCCATCCAACCAAGCAGGTCATTGACCGGTTGTTATACTTTCTCGGATTGATTGCCTTGTTTCTGCTTGCCTTTCTCGATCTGGTATGGTTCAGGATAATCCGGTACAGACTGGTTCATGCGGTGGTGTTAATGCTTTGTACTGGATTTATCTCAAAGGTACTTGTTGAAGAGTCCATTAACATCGGCCGTTCAAAGAATTATACCCCCGACCAGCCCATTAAATTCTCACATAGGGTGCACGCTGATCAAAATCATATTGACTGTCAATACTGTCATAACAGCGCTGAATTCAGTAAATCTGCAGGAATACCCGCTGCAAGTGTTTGCCTCAACTGCCACATGGTAGTCCGGGAAGGTACCCGGTCCGGAAGGTATGAGATTAACAAGATATTTGCTGCCCTGGAGAATAAAAAACCCATTCCCTGGATAAGGGTTTATAACCTGCCCGACCATGCCTTCTTCAGTCATGCGCAGCACGTAGGTGCAGGGAAACTGGCCTGCCAGACCTGTCACGGCCCGGTTGAGCAGATGGACCGGATTGTGCAGGTTCCGGATCTTTCCATGGGGTGGTGTGTCAACTGTCATCGCGAAACCAAGGTGCAGTTCCATGATAATAGGTTTTACAGTAATTATGGCGTTCTGAGGGAAAAAATCGAAAAGGGTCAGATCGACTCAGTGACGGTTGAAATGGTGGGAGGAACGGATTGCATGAAGTGCCATTATTGAGAAGTGACGAGTGACAAGTGACGAGTGACAAGTGGGTAAAGGGATTGGGTGTTGGGTATATTATGAATTGAGCATTGAACTATTTACGATATATGAGTGCAGAAAAAAAATATTATCAACATATTCAGGAACTCGGGCCGGGAGAAATGAAAGGCAGGCATAAAGTCCTCACGGAAATGAACAACCGGTCTGATATTCTTTCTCTTTTGGATGGCAGTGTAAATGGACAGGCTAGTCGCAGGAATTTCCTGAAACTGACCGGTTTCAGCACAGTACTTTCTGCTGTGCTGAGCAGCTGTGAAAAGCCTATTCACAAAGCCATTCCCTATCTCATCAAACCCGAAGAGATTACACCAGGAAAGTCAAATTACTATGCTTCTTCTTTTTTTGACGGTGAGGAATTTTGCAGTCTGCTGGTAAAAAGCCGTGACGGACGTCCCATTAAGATTGAAGGAAATCCGCTGAGCACCATCACACGGGGTGGCACCAGTGCCCGCGTTCAGGCTTCCATACTGGGCCTTTACGATAACGACCGGCACCATGCTCCTCTCCAGAACGGTAAGGAGATCAGCTGGGAATCCGCCGATGAAGGAATCATGACCAGGTTGAAGGAGATTCAGACCAGGGGGGGTAAGATAATACTGCTTACTTCAACTATCATTAGCCCGGCTGCTGAAAGCATTATTGGCGAATTTTTTAAAGCCTATCCTTCCGCCAGTCATATCACCTATGATACAGTTTCTTGCAGCGGTATCCTGCAAGCCCATGAAGAGCTTTTCGGAATAAATGCTCTTCCGGGTTACCGCTTCGATAAGGCAGACCTCATCGTAAGCTTCGATGCGGATTTTCTGGGCACATGGATCTCACCGGTTGAGTTCACTGCACAATATGCAACCGTCAGAAAGCTGGACGATCGGGGAAACATGAACCGGCATATACAGTATGAAACCGGATTGAGTCTGACAGGTTCAAATGCAGATGTCCGATACCCCATGAAACCCTCTGAGGAAAAAGCACTGCTGATCGGTTTGCTGAATGCGATTGGCGGAAAAGTTGCAGGGGAATCAGACCGGATACCGGACCATATCCTGAAACTGGCCGCTGAACTCAACGCCTGCAGGTCAAAGAGCCTGGTCATCTCGGGATCCAATGATACAGAGATACAGTTGCTTGTATGCCAGATCAACAATTCCCTGGGAAATTATGGTAATACACTGGATATCAGTCAGGCCCGTATATGTCCGGAAAGGTATTGATGCAGACATGATCAGCCTGGTGGAAAAAATGAATCAGGGTGATATTGATGCCCTTTTTCTCGTGAATACCAATCCTGTCTATCATTACCCGGATTCAGACAGGTTTGTATCCGGACTGAAGAAGGTAGTCACTTACCGTATCCTTATCCTGCGCGGCTGATGAAACCTCAGCACTCTGCCAGTATGTTTGCCCGGCCAGCCATTATCTTGAATGTTGGGGGGATGCCCGGCCGGCACACGACCGTTATCGCCTTGCAACAACCCCTGATTAATCCTGTCTTCAATACAAGGCAATGGGAGGTGTCTCTGATGCGTTGGGCAGGCAATCCTTCTGACATGCAGGATTATCTGAAAAGTTTCTGGGAAAAGAACCTGTTCCCCAGGCAAAACGAAAAAAGCCGGTTTTATGATTTCTGGGTAACTGCAATGCAAAAGGGAATATTTGAACCGGCCGGAGATCCGCTTCCGCATCGGGCCATGAAAGGAACGGTCACTATACCTTTCCCCAAAAGGCAGGAAGGAACGGAAGTTCACCTTTACCAGCCGGTTTCTCTGGCTACAGGCAGGCATGCTAACAATCCCTGGTTGCAGGAAATGCCCGATCCGGTGAGCAAAGTGGTATGGGAAAACTATGCTGCTGTATCGCCCCGTTTTGCTGCAGAGAACAACCTGACGGATTTTGATGTGATTGAAATCAACAACAAAATTTCTTTGCCGGTGCTGATACAGCCAGGTCAGGCCTATGGAACCATATCCGTTGCATTGGGCTATGGCCGCCGGAATACCGGCAAAGTGGCAGACGGATTGGGTGTAAATGCATTTCCCCTGGCTACTGTCGGAAGCAATACCATCCTGTTTAGCGGTGCCGTTGTTACATTTTCAAATAAGGCAATGAAGCATACGGTTGCCCGGAGCCAGATATTTGGAGATCTGGAAGGTCGTCCGATTGTTAGGGAGACCACACTGGACGAATACAGGAAAGATCCGGAAGCCGGGAATAAGCTCCATAAGGAGATCGAGAAGAAGCACGTAAGCTTTGTATGCAGAACCAAAGTACGATGGCTTCCACTGGGGCCTGTCAGTCGATCTGAACGCCTGTACAGGCTGTGGTGCCTGTATTATAGCCTGCCAGGCTGAGAATAATATACCGGTGGTGGGGAAAACGGAGGTTTCAAAATTCAGGATCATGCACTGGATCCGGATTGACCGATACTATGCAGGCAATCCCGAGCAACCCGAGGTAGTGCATCAACCTGTAACATGTATGCATTGCGACAATGCACCCTGCGAAAATGTTTGTCCGGTTTCCGCAACTCCGCATAATAACGAGGGACTTAACCAGGTTGCCTACACCCGTTGTATCGGTACAAAGTATTGCATCAACAACTGCCCTTATAAGGTCCGTAAATTCAACTGGTTCCAGTATGCGCAAAATCCCAAGTTCAATTATCACGAGAATTCTGATCTTGGACGGCTGGTGCTGAATCCCGATGTCACTGTTCGCGAAAGGGGCGTGGTTGAGAAGTGCTCATTCTGTTCCCAGACGAATACAGGAGAAAAAACTTCAGGCCAAGCTTGAAAACCGGGTACTTAACGGGGAAGAGGTACAACCGGCGTGCGTACAGTCCTGTCCTGCCAGGGCGCTTGTCTTCGGCGACCTGAACAATCCGGAAAACAGGGTTAGCAAAAACTGGGAAGAATGACAGGAATTATTACCTGCTCGAAGAGCTGCATACTTTGCCCTCAGTAGGTTACCTGACCAAGATACGTAACAACGCCTAATATTGCAGATTGATGAGTTACGCAACCGAAGTAAGAGGCCCCCTGGTTCTGGGAAATAAGAAGCTTTCACAGGTATCGGATGAAATAATTGCCCCGGTAGGTGCATATCCCGGGAGATGGTGGTATGCCGGTATGTTCATTGCTTCAATGATGCTGGTATACGGGGCCTATGCCCTTTATATTACTTTTACCGTTGGCATTGGCTCATGGAATGTAAATAACTCCGTTGGCTGGGGTTGGGAAATCATCAATTTCGTTTGGTGGATCGGGATCGGACATGCCGGTACCGCATTTTCCATATTTCTCCTCCTGCTGCGTCAAACCTGGAGGACTTCCATAAACCGGGCTGCTGAGGCCATGACTGTGGCTGCCGTTTTATGCGCCGCACTGTTCCCGCTGATCCATATGGGCCGTCCCTGGCTTTTCTTTTATATTGCACCCTATCCGAATACACGCGGACCGCTGTGGGTAAATTACAACTCACCCCTGTTCTGGGATTTCATGGCCATTTCTGCCTACCTGCTTATTTCAGCCTCATTCTGGTACCTGGGCATGATACCTGATTTTGCAACCATTCGCGACAAGGCCAAAACCAAAATGAAAAAAACCGTTTACAGTATACTTAGCTTTGGCTGGACCGGATCTTCACGCGAATGGATGCGCTATGAGTCAGCCGGATTTGTTTTGGGCGGTATTGCAGCCGTGCTTGTTGTTTCAGTGCACTCCATCGTGTCAACCGACTTTGCCTCATCGGTGATCCCCGGCTGGCACACCACACTTTTCCCGCCTTATTTTGTCGTTGGTGCCATATTTTCAGGCTTTGCCATGGTTATGACACTGATGATCCTGATCAGAAAGATTTATCATTTCGAAGATTATGTCACTGAAAAGCATCTGGATGCCATAGCCCGCATACTGGTTTTTGTATCCCTCATCATGGGAACTGCTTATCTTACAGAGCTTTTCATGGCCTGGTACTCAGGCAATGAGTATGAGGGATTCCTGATATTCAGGAACCGGGTTACCGGTCCCTATGCTTTTGAATTCTGGGCAATGTTTATCTGCAATGCAATAATCCCGCAATTGTTCTGGTCGAAAAAAGTCAGGAAGAACCTGGTCCTTGCCTTAATCATTTCCCTCATCATTAATCTGGGGATGTGGTATGAACGATTCAACATTATCGTGACCTCCCTGAGCAGGAGCTATCTGCCTTCAACCTGGGTTACTTACCATCCTACCTACATCGAGGTCGGGATCTACGTGGGCACGATCGGACTCTTCACTGCAGCAGTACTGCTGTTCTTCAGATATATACCCATGATCGCCATTCATGAAGTAAAAAGTGTGCTTAAACACAATGAACGCGAACATGGGATGGGCGAATTTAAATCAGATGAACAATGAACGTGCCGAAAAAAAACATTATCGGGGTTTTTGGAAGTGAGGATTCGATGATGGATGCCTTATGCAGATTACAGGCCGAGAACCTCGAGCCTGCTGAAATCTATACCCCTTACCCCGTGCATGAAGCACTCAGGGCATTGAAACGCAGATCCAGGCTTAGCTGGGCCGCGTGGTTCTATGGATTTTTCGGGGGTCTGGCCGTACTGGCTTTTCTGTATTATACAGCAGTAATCGACTGGCCGCTGGATTACGGCGGCAAGCCCTTTAATGCCTTTCCTTCATTCATTACAATTACCCTTGTCCTCATTATCCTGATTGTGACCATTCTCACCCTGCTGACCTTTTCCATTCGTGCCAGAATCTATCCTTTCAAAAAGGCCGGGATTATCGACGAACGGGTGACCAACGACAAGTTCATCATGGTCTTCGATTCGGAAAAGGTTGACCGGGATCAGCTTTTTGCATCCCTCAGGGAGGCTGAGGCTGAAGAAATAATTGAAAAATAATACCCCATGAAGCCAACGGCATTATCCATAATAATTCTTTCCCTGTCGCTTTTTGCTTGCGACCGCACCCACAATGACCCGGGATATGATTATTTCCCGGACATGTTTTATTCCAAAGCCTATGAAACCTATTCGGATAACCCGAATTTCTTGGATGGTAAGACATTGCGGGAACCGGTCGATGGAACCATACCGGTTGACATGGTGCCCTATCTTTATGAGAAAACTGATGCCGACAGGCTGTTGGCCGGGAAAGAACTTATAAATCCCCTCCCTTCCGAAAAGGAAAACCTGGACAGGGGTGAAGTTGCTTTTACAAGATTTTGTGTCAGTTGCCATGGCAACCAGGCAGATGGTCAAGGCAACCTGTTCACTTCAGGATTGTATAATTTTAAACCGGCTTCACTGGTGAATGAAAAAATGAAGGCAGCTCCTGACGGTGAAATATACCATGTGATCACAGTTGGTCAGGGGGTAATGATGGCACATGGAGGCCAGATCCGGCCTGAGGATCGGTGGAAAATTGTATTGTATGTCAGACAATTGCAAAAAGACAGAATTAAAGATTGCAGATGGAAAATCGAAGTATAGATAATCAGACGCAAATCCCGATACCCTGTACCCACCAATCACCAGTCACCACTCACTAATCACTCTTTCAAGATGGAAGATAAACTGAAAGTCGCCCCATGGTTCAAGTACCTGTGTTATGCCCTGATGGCAACAGGTGTAATTACTTTTATCTTCGGGTTCATTAACCATCCTGAACAAACTTGGGCTAATTACCTGCTTAATAATTTTTATTTCCTGGCTCTGGCCATTGGGGCTTCTTTTTTCATGGCCTTGCAATATATTACCCAGTCGGGCTGGTCGGCCGGTTTCAAGCGTGTTCCCGAAGCAATGGCTTCATATATCCCGGTGGCTGCCTTGTTTTTCCTGCTGCTTTATTTTGGCATACATGCCTTGTATCACTGGTCACATGGAGAAGCAGTGCAAGCGGATGAAATTCTCCACCACAAAGCACCCTTACCTGAATATACCGTTTTTTATGATCCGCCTGGTCATATATTTTGTCTGCTGGATTTTCATGACCAGGTTTTTACGGAGCTTATCACTGAAAGAGGATTCGGCCGGCGGACTTAATTATTTTAATAAAAGTGAATTTTATTCCCGGATCTATATCTTTTTCCTGGCGGTAACCTTTTCCCTGGCCTGTTTCGATCTGCTCATGTCCATAGATCCCCACTGGTACAGCACGATCTTTGCATTCAAGAACTTTGCTGCGGCTTTTTACCATGGTGCCGCCATCATCCTGCTCATCACGGTCATACTGAATAAGGCAGGGCATTTTACATTTCTTCAACCGCAATCATCTGCAGGATATGTCAAGCTATGTCTTTATGCTTTCAATCATTTATGGATACCTGTGGTTTGCCCAGTTCATGCTGATCTGGTACGGCAATATCCCCGAGGAGACGATTTATTATGCAGTACGGTGGGAAGGTCAATGGAAAGCCCTGTTCTGGGCAGATATCATCATCAACTGGTTCATCCCCTTTGCCATACTGATGCCCAAGACACCGGCACGCAGGCTGAAGGTTGTAATACCCGTTGTAGTCCTGTTAATAGCCGGACAGTGGATTGACCTTTATTTGCAGATCTTCCCAGGGGTTACCGGCGAGAACAATTTCGGTTTCATCGAGATCGGAACTTTCCTGGGATATGCAGGATTATTTGCTCTTTGTCGTTTCCTGGGCACTTTCCTCCGCCCCCCTCGTTCCCAGGAACCATCCATACCTGGCTGAATGTATGGACCACCATATTGCCTGACCCTGTCAGGGTGCCACCCTGACAGGGTGGTATTTAATCCTGAACTATGTGTATATGAATAAACGGGGTGATATGATTTGGCTTTTCATGCTGGGGGCGGTGACCGCGTTTTTAATTGTACCTGAACTCCGCAGGAACTTTATTCAGGCTACCCTTTCCCATCCCTATGTTATGGGTTTTGTTAAGTTCACCGTTCTGGCAAGCATGGGAGAGTTACTGACTATCAGGCTGATGACAGGCAACTGGCGAAGGCCGTCTGGATTTGCATATAAGGCCGTCATCTGGGGAGTGATTGGCCTTGGCATCGTACTGATGTTCGGACTCTTCAATGAAGGTGTGGCTGGAGCAACTATCCGGGGACTGCTTCCGGGCGCCCCCGGGGTGGCAGGCCGTCTTTTGCAGGCATTCTTTACCAGCACCTTCCTGAACCTGACTTTTGCACCGGTTTTTATGGCGGCCCACCGTATTTCAGACACCTTGATCGACCTTCGTGCCGAAGGAAAGAGACAATCTGTTAACCATGTAATTAAGGCAATTGACTGGCCGGAATTTTTCCGGTTCGTGGTAGGTAAAACCATCCCTTTTTTCTGGATACCGGTTCAGACTATCAATTTCATGTTGCCCGCTCATTACCGGATCATCGTGGCAGCCTACCTTTCCATCGTGCTTGGGATCATCCTGGCCTATGCCAGGAGAAAGTAAGAATTACTATGTAGGACGTGTTCAGAATCCGCTGATCAAAATCAACGGATGATTATCACAATGATTTCATGTATTCAATAATATCCGTAATTTCCTGATCGCTCAGCTGGTCCTTATAGGTCTGCATCAGGTTGGCGTTAAATCCTTTTACCAGATCGGCATTGGGTTCCAGGATGGATTTTTTGATATAGGCTTCATCCACTTTGAAGGTTCTTTCTTTTCCTCCCGTTATTACCGTTACATCATGTCCGAAAGCGCCTTTGAAAGACGGACCTGTCATGGCAGATCCATCAACCGAATGACAGGCTATGCAGCCAATGGACCGGTATACTTTCTCACCTGCCATCGCCGGAGTTGTTGCCGTTCCGCCTGCAACGGCTATAGCCGTGGTATCAATATACCACGTATCAAATTTATCCACGGGTAAGACCTTCACGGCAGTATACATACCCGAATGCTGAAGACCGCAATATTCTGCACAAAAAATATCATAAATACCGGGCGAATTACCAATAAACCAACCTGTGAGCTTTTTACCCGGAATTACGTCCATTTTGAATCGGAAAGCCGGGATATAGAAACTGTGGATCACGTCCATGGATACGAGATCGAGCACAACCGGCTTACCCTGGGGGATGAATAGTGTATCAGTCTTTTTGCCGTTCTCATATTCAAAACGCCAGTTCCACATGCGACCGATGACCTTGATGGGCATGGAATCTTTGGGAGCATCAGAATATAGGGGCTTCCAGCCTGCCCAGCCGTAATAGAACATGGCAATCACCAGGATCAAGGGTATTACGGTCCATAAAACCTCCAGTTTATTGTTCCCCTCAATCTGCTCGGCTACAGGATGCCTTTTTTCGTTATACCGGTAAATGAAGACAAGCAATACGATGGTAAGGCCGATCAGGAAAAAGAAACAAACCGACAGGATCACTACAAAGGCGGTATCGACTCCCTGGGCCAGATTTGACAGGTTTGAAAACATAGATATTGATTTATCTGAAACAATAATCCAGAAATGTGATCACGATTACAATCACAAACACAAGCAAAACCACTGAAACCATAAATCTATATATAGGCTGGTCGAATTTCAGGTGCATGAAGTACATAAAGACAAGTGTTGTTTTTACCGTGGCAAACAACAAGGCTGCACTCACGGCCAGGGGACCAAGCTCAAATGAAGTGACCAGAATGGACAAGCCGGTGAAAATTAGCAGGGCAATCAGTATTGCTATATATACCCGGTATGGTACGATATGATTGTTTTCAGGATTACTCATAGCATATTTTCATGAAATAAGATAAAACAAGGGAAACAGGAAGATCCAGATCACGTCAACCAGGTGCCAGTAAAGCGCCCCGTTCTCAAGATGAACGAAATGGCTGGCATGGATCTTACCCCGGGCAACCCGGACCAAAACCCATCCCAATAAGCTCACGCCGGCGATGATATGCAGTGCATGCAAACCGGTCATGAAAAAATACAGGCCAAAGAACAGGGTATCCCCGTTACCCAGGTCCTGCAGTATTATCGAGCCAGGATAGAGTCCATGCTCTATCTTTACTGCCCATTCGAAATACTTGTTCACCAGAAAGATAAGTCCGATGAGTATGGTGATGCTGATCAGGAACAAAGTGAACTTATGGTGTCCGAACTGAATGGCCGAGACCGACATGGCAATGGTCATACTGCTGATAAGCAGCAGGGCAGTATTGGTGGCTCCGAGGACAACATTCAGCTCTTCAGCGGCCAGATGAAATGCGGTCTGGTTGTGGAACCGGATCACGGAATATACGATGAACAATCCGCCAAAAAGAAGGAGTTCGGTGAATATGAACAGCCACATCCCGAGCTTGGATGCAGTGGCATCAAAATGTGCTGAGTGCGTTTCCGGTTGTGACATAGAAGTTAATTTTGACTGTAATGGTATGGCCTTTGGGTCACCGTGGGAATCTCCTCAAAATTTTCAAGTGGTGGCGGACTGGGGACAGTCCATTCCAGTGTAGTTCCGCTCCAGGGATTCATCCCGGCTTTAGGCCCGTATCGCGCAGACCGGATAAGGTTGATGATGATGATCGCCAGACCGGCTATCATGACCATGGCACCAAATGAAGAAAGCACATTGCCCGGGTGAAACTGGGGAAGATAATCGAAATACCTGCGGGGCATGCCTGCAATTCCCAGGTAGAACATGGGTGTATACAACATCACGAATCCGGCAAAGAAAATGATCCATCCGACATTAGCCCAGCCCTTATCATACATCCGGCCGAACATCTTGGGGAACCAGTAATGCATGGCACCGAAAAAGGCAAAACCGACACCGCCGAATATGATGTAATGAAAATGAGCCACTACAAACGCGGTATCATGAACATGCACATCGGTTGCCAGTGAGCCCAGGATCAGTCCTGTCAACCCGCCGATCATAAAAACGAAGAGAAAAGAAGCTGCCCAGTAAAACGGGGTGTCGAGGTGGATCGATCCCTTATACAAGGTTGAGATCCAGTTGAACACCTTGATTGCGCTTGGAATTGCGACCAGGAATGTGAGAACGGAAAAAGCAATCAGGGCAGTACTGCTCATACCGGCAGTATACATATGATGTCCCCAGACGAAATAACCAACTATGGCAATGAGCATGGTGGAGACTACGATGGCCTTGTAACCGAAAACTGGTTTGCGGGCGAATGTAGGCAGTATTTCAGAGATCACCCCCATGGCCGGAAGGATCATAATATACACGGCCGGGTGGGAATAAATCCAGAAAAGATGCTGGTACAGGACGGGGTCTCCGCCGAGTGCCGGATCAAAAAAGCCAATATGGAGCAATCGTTCACCAACTACCATCAGGAGGGTTATGCCAACGATGGGTGTTGCCAGCAATTGTATCCAGGCTGTACCATATAAAGCCCAGGGGAAAAGCGGCATTTTTAGCCATGTCATACCCGGGGCCCGCATGCGGTGTATGGTGACGATAAAATTCAGACCAGTCAGTATGGAAGAAAAGCCGAGTATAAATGCACCCATAACAGCCGGGAGCATGTTGGTAGTGGTTCTGAAACTATACGGGGCATAGAAAGTCCAGCCTGTATCCGGGGGACCACCACCCATGAACTGGGAGGAAATTGCAACCAAAGCCCCGAGTACATATAACCACCAGGAAAAGAGGTTCAGCCTCGGGAATGCAACATCTCTGGCACCAATCATCAGTGGCATCATGAAATTTCCGAAAACAGCCGGCAGGCCGGGTATAACAACCAGGAAAATCATGGTAATCCCGTGCAGTGTGAAAAAGCCATTATATGCTTTTGCCTCCATAATGGTTTTTCCCGGGGCGATCAGCTCAATTTTCATAAGTAATCCCAGGATGGCTGCGAGGATAAATGCCGACATAATGGAATACAGGTATAGCAGGCCGATCCGCTTGTGATCGGTTGAGGTGATCCAGGCCATGATACCTTTAAATTTTCCCTGATTCTCGTAAAAACTTCCCTCGTGTGTACTCATGTATACTTGTTCTTGTGAATTACTTGCCAGTTTTTTGTTTTTTTCTAAATAAAGGCCTCACAGCCAGCCATAGGAAAATACCCATGGCGATGATCGAGATCAATATTCCCGAAACCCGGGTAATATTGAGTACGTATTGCTTTCCCTCCGGATCATACGCGTAACAGAACTGCAAAATCCGGTTGATCGTAGGACCTGACTGACCCCTGGACGCCTCCACCAGGGCCATTTTAAACTCAAACGGCTGAAAATATATGCCGTTAAGATACCGCGTGATCTTACGTTCGGGGCTGAGCACGATCACTGCAGCAGCATGTACGAAATCGTTGCCGGTTTTTTTATATTTAAATCCGGCAATCTTCGTAAGCCTGCTGATAGCGGCACTATCAGCGGTGAGGAAAATCCAGCCCTTTTCTGCTCCTTCCTTGTTCAGCCGATGCAGATAATTACTATGCTTTTTTGCGGCCAGATCAGTCGTTTCACTCGGGTCAAAACTGATGGTAAGCACCTGGTAATCTTCACCGATCTTCAGGTCAGAACGGTCAATTACGTCAGACAGGCCGTCCATGAGCGGACTGCATATCCCCGGACACCGGAAGTAGACGAAGGAAAGTACTGTGGGTTTATTCACAATCTCCCCCATTATAACCGTATCACCATCCTGGTTGACCAGTTTGACATCCGGTGGAATTGTATCCTCAAGCATTTCAATGATCCCAATCTCCGGATCAGTTTGCTGAACCGGAACCTGGCCACTAATATACAAAGGAAACAAAATCAGTAAAATAAAAACTAGTTCTAAATTTCTCATGACAGATTTACCAGTGTATTTGTCAGAAAGACAAAGTAATATATATTGTTCCCCTTTCATGATATTGCTCTTGTACAAATAATACTTACTGCGTACTAAAATTAAGTCATTCTTTCAACAATTAAAACAGGGCATAATTTATAAATTAACCCGGTATAAAACAAATGTGATGAAGGAAGATTGCAGAAGGAAAATTGCAGATTCGGCAATAAACAAGGGTATTATGGTTTGGCCCGCTGACGCATATAGGTATGAATAATCCCGGCAATTTCCCGAAGCCTTTCGGAGTCGGGAATCCTGGCCAGGATCATTGAAGCATAGTCTTTTTGTATAAGATGCCTGAACGTTGCCGGAAAATTCATATCGAATATCCATCCAAGCCGCAGCAATCTGAAATCATTTACTGAACTGGCCTGTTCAATCCTGACGATGCGTGTTTCCAAAAAGGAGCAGTAAATTTCCCCGGGTACATCATAATGGTCAACAGATTCAAATTCACCCAGTGCATAAACAACATCCATTTTTGATTGCAGTTTCCAAATATCAATCTTGTCAGCATCCCGCAGCAGTCTGGAAAAAACGGAAACTTTACCGGTATGATCATCCGGTATGATTGGTTGGTTGTGTTGCAAGATGGACTGGGAGATCAGGGATAATTCCTCATCCGGGATCAGCTGGTTAAATCCTTCCTCATAAAGCAGCCTGACCGATAAGCTCGGCATGGTTTAGGGAAATTGTATCGTTAAAGGTGCCAAAGTCCATGAACTGACTAAATCGGCCAATGTCATGCAATAGTGCAATTATTTTGGCCATTTGCACGGTTTGTTCATCCATTCCCTCCTGCCGGGCTATTTCCTTTATGTTTCTGACCACCTCATATGTGTGCTGTATTTTCAGATTGAAATGTGCCCTTACCCGTTCATCGACTTCACCAAAGGAACGAATATGGTTTATAAAGATCCGGTTTAACGTCCTGTAAGCCGGAATAGGATTCAGGGACATTTGTGAATGGTATTGTTAATCCTAAAGGTTTTGTAATTTCTTAAATACATGATTCAGAATGATGGTTGTGGCACCCGTATTATTATGAACATAGTTGGTTGACATTTGAGAGGATATGTTGTAGCGTTCCCGGTTAAATCTGAACATTTCAAGGACGGAAGTAAGTTCACCGGAATTGTGAATGGTAAAGGCACCGCCCAGTGCAATCAGTTCACGGGCTTCACGGAATTTGTGATAATTGGGTCCGAAAATAACCGGTATACCAAACGCAGCCGCCTCAAGAATGTTGTGTATGCCTTTGCCAAATCCGCCGCCAATGTAAGCAACGCGACCGTACCGGTAAAGAGATGAAAGCATGCCCATATTATCGATGATGAGCACCTGAGCTTCATGCAAGGTATCCACTGAAGCATTTGAGAACAATACACTGCTGCGTGCTAACCGCAAGATAAGCCGGTTGAGGTGTGCTTCAGAGATCTCATGAGGTGCAATGATGAAACAGATATCCTCAGCGGATTCATTGATATACCGGGAAAGAAATTCCTCATCTTCCGGCCATGTACTTCCGGCAACCATACAATAGCGTCCTTCAGCAAATATCCGGGCCAATGGCACATCTCTGGCAGCCCCAGCCACCTTAATTACCCGGTCAAAGCGGGTATCACCGCTTACCGTACAGTTGGAAAGGCCTGCCTGCTTCAGCAGGCTTTTTGAAGATTCATCCTGTACAAAGAAAAAATCGATAAAGGCCAGGCTTTTTTTATACCATGATCCGAACCATTTGAAGAATACCTGTCCCGGCCTGAATATGGCAGAAATGAGGTATACCGGATGATGTCCTGACCGGAGCTGACGGAGGTGGTTATACCAGAATTCATATTTGATGAAAAAAGCTGCTGCCGGATTAACCAGCTTCACAAACCGGCGGGCATTATAGCACGTATCCAGCGGAAGGTACATGACATGATCTGCACCCGGGTAATTCTTCCGGATTTCAAAGCCTGACGGGGAAAAAAAGGTAAGCAGGAGCTTATATTCCGTATACTTCGTTTTAATTTCGTCAATCAGGGGCCTGCCCTGTTCAAATTCTCCCAGGGACGCAGCATGGACCCATATAACCTGATCGACCGGATTTCGCCACGCCTGCAAACTTGATCTCCAGCCCAGTCTGCCTCTGATCCAGGAGCGTGCTTTGGGATTGAAAGGCGACACAGCCAGCACGATGAGATAATACAGGTGGATAGCTATATGATATAGAAAGGCCATTACGCAGATTGAAGAAACAAAGTAAATCAATTTCGTTTGTTTGATAAACTTTTGGGTGGAAGATTTGTTTATTACACATATCTATGATTTATTTAAACCAAATAAAAATAAGAATTTATTGTTTAATCTTAAAAGTTACTGAACAAATGGCATTCGAACTACCAAAACTGGGTTATGATTATACGGCACTTGAGCCGCATATTGATGCACGTACTATGGAGATCCACCATACCAAGCATCATCAGGCATACATAACAAATCTGAACAACGCCCTGGCCGGCGGGGAGTGGGAGAAAAAGAGCATAGAAGAAATTTTGGCCAATGTATCAAAATTACCTGTTGCTGTCCGCAATAATGGCGGCGGGCATTACAACCACAGTTTGTTCTGGCAGGTAATGAGTCCGAACGCCGGGGGTATTCCTTCTGGTGAGCTTTTAAATGCTTTGGACCGCAGTTTCGGATCATTTGATAAGTTTAAGGAATTATTTACTGCTGCCGCAATGACCCGGTTTGGCTCAGGGTGGGCATGGCTTGTCAAATCAGGCAGTGAGTTAAAGATCTTGTCAACACCCAACCAGGATAATCCATTGATGGATATAGCGGAAGTGAAAGGAACTCCGGTTTTGGGCGTAGATGTTTGGGAGCATGCCTATTATCTCAAATATCAGAACCGGCGTAATGAATACCTTACAGCTTTTTGGAATGTGGTGAACTGGAGTGAGGTGGCAAAAAGGTTGAAATAGGTACTGTTTTGTTTGATATTCTTCCTTGAATTTTTATACCTTGTGGGTTATATTTAACCTGTAAAACCCACAAACATGCCATTTGAATTGTCCAAATTGTCTTATGCACCAGATGCCCTGCAACCGTACATTTCAAAACAGACAATCGATTTTCACTCTGGAAAGCATCACCAGGCCTATGTGAATAATCTGAATAATCTGGTGACCGGTACCCGCTTTGAAAATGCCACACTGGAGCAAATCATCCGGGAAGCCGATGGCGGAATTTTTAACAATGGTGCCCAGGTATGGAACCATACCTTTTATTTTGAAAGCTTTTCCCCGGCCGGACCCCGGGAGCCTTCAGGTAACCTGGCGGCTGCGATCATCAGCACCTTCGGTTCTTTTGCCGGATTCAAGGAGCAATTTACCAAAATGTCAGTCACTTTGTTTGGTTCAGGATGGGCCTGGCTTGTAAAGAAACCTGACGGAACACTGGAGATCATACAGGAATCCAATGCCGGCAACCCGATGAAAAGGGGATTTATCCCACTGATTACCTGCGATGTATGGGAGCATGCATATTATCTTGATTATCAGAACAGGCGACCCGATTATCTGCAGGCTTTCTGGAATATTCTTGATTGGGGCATTATCGGAAAGCGTTTCTGATTAAAATGTAAATCCCAGGTTGAAGTAAAACCTGAGCCGGTCATCCTGGTTGTTACCGGCAAGAAATATGTTTACCGGTCCCAACGGCGTTTTATAGGTCAGGCCACCGCCATACCCTATATGGAATTCGTCCATGTTTGGGTTAATAATGGAACTGGTAAGATCTTCAAAGTTATCTGATCCGATCAAGGTATTACCCAGGATCTCCAACTGAAGATTGCGGTATATTCTGTAATTAAGCCCCAGCTTTACCTGGATGAAATTTGTGGCAACCACTTCCCCGACCTGGTAGCCGGCGAAAGAAATCTGGTTTCGGCGGAGGCTGTAATTTTGGCCCCCGACAAAGAAATAATCCGAAGCAATAAAATCATCTGTGCTTAAGCCCAGGGAAATCCCGCTTTTCAGACTGAATTTTTTCCTGAGCAGGCTGTAATTCTCGAAGTTAATATACAACTTACCAAAAGAACTCAGGGAAATATCCGTCCGGATTGTGTCGTTGAGATATTTCAGGACTTCCCATGGATTGAAAATACCTTTCATATAAATGTCCACCTTGCTCCCTTGAGTGGGGTACAACAGATCGTCGAGCGTATTGGCCCGGTATGAAGCCGACAATCCAAAGCCCGCGAAACCGAAATGTTCGAAATTGAAAATATCGGGATAAAGTGTTTGCATGGATTTGTTTGGGTATACAGCCGAATATTCGAATAGCAAGCCGGCGCCCAATTGTTGATTGAGAGCAATGACATATTTCAGGGAGAGGTCGGAGGTAAAATGACTTTGCCGGGAATATCCGATTTCTTCTCCCTCAAGGTAACCCGGGATCAGGTTTGACTCATAATACGCTTCATAGCCTGCAAGTAAATTCATTTTCTTACCGGTATATTTCCGGTAAAACAGCCTTGCCTGCGGGTATTCACTCAGGTCAACTTCTGTAGTCAGACGTGCACCAGAGACCAGGAAATTGCTCTGGGTAAAATTCAGGAGAAGTCCTGCACCATAAAAGTTATCATAGTGTACAGACACCTTCAGGGATGAAGGGGTTTTTTCCTTGGCATCCATCATAAGACGGAAGCCCTCACCATCCTTTATAAACCGGTAATAGAGGCGGTCAAAGTACAGGGTGCCATATAGCCGTTCTATTCCTTGTTGCAGTTGATCAGGTTTCAGGTAGCTGTTCCTGGGGATATTCAGTTTACCATACACCAGGCTTTGGTCATTGTATTGCAGATCATTTACGCGTACCCGGGTGATCAAAATGCTGTCCTTTTCAGAAAGCGGCAAGGGTCTGTCCCTGGGGCCATAGCTTTTTTGTGCCTCAGCCAGAGCAAGCAGTTCATCCATATGTTGGCGTGCTTCGGCCATACCTTTCTGTTCAATTTCATCGCCCCGGTTAAAATCACCTGATGTAAATTCGTTCAGGTCAGGGGTGATCAGAAGGTCAACCTTCTTGATCTGCTCGTTGGAATCATGTATGCCATAAATGGCAGCCGATCTGCTCAGGATTTTATCGAGGGAATTGAGATCCCCGGAAGTCTCTTCCTGTCTGAAACCGGTATAAACACCGATTACGATATCGGCGCCCATCTGTAATACCTCATCGACCGGAAAATTGCGGATCACCCCGCCGTCCACGATTACCTGGCTTGAATCAAGGACCACAGGTGTGAATACACTCGGGATGGCCATGCTGGCACGCATGTTTAATGCCAGATCGCCCGAATTGAAGATGATAGTCTCACCTTTGATGATATCTACGCCAACACACCGGTAGGGATAAGTAAAGCTGTCGAATGATTCTATTCCGGCAGTTCTCCAGGTAAGTCCGGATAACAGGTTGGACAGGTTTTGTCCCTCGAGCAGCCCGGACGGCAACATGATCTTTTTTTTACGGATAGGAAATTCAACAAAATAGCGTCTGTAATCATGTTTCTCCTCAAGGGAAATATTCCGCAGCGGTATATAATCAGATAACAAAATCTTCCAGTCAACCGTGTGGTTCAATTCTGAGAGTTCATTTGCGGAATAGCCAATTGCGTAAAGACCTCCCACTATGCTTCCCATACTGGTTCCACTGATGAAGTCGGGAACGATGCCGGCTTCTTCCAGCACTTTAAGCACACCAATATGGGCAAGTCCTTTTGCACCACCTCCACTCAGAACAAGGCCTATTTTTGGCCGTTCGGTAATGCTTCCCTGTGCTCTAAGCGGATTGTGACAAATGATTACGGAAATCAGGATCAGTAGTAGTATTTTGAATAGGTAGTTCATGCTCAGCCTCGTCCCTTGTCACTTGTAACTTGTCACATGTAACTACTTGTACATATACAGAACACCTGCTTTTGAGTACCGTTTCTTGGGATCACCTTCAAGGGCTTCAATCGTGTAGAAGTAAACACCGGGATTAAGCTCCAGGCCGGAAGCCGAATAGCCATCCCACAGGATATTGGTGCCTTCGGATTCAAATACAAGGATTCCGGCCCGGCTGAATATCCGCACTTTAAGCGGAAAACCGCCTTCGCTAGTAACCATAAAATAATCGTTGAACGTATCTCCATTGGGTGTAAATAC
Source organism: uncultured Bacteroidales bacterium (assembly GCA_963705125.1). Lineage (GTDB taxonomy): Bacteria > Bacteroidota > Bacteroidia > Bacteroidales > UBA10428 > UBA5072. The sequence goes on from CAVPIY010000006.1 coordinate 204,691, forward strand.
ATTCTGCACGCTGATCTCTTCCAGAAGCACAACGCTTTTCCGGCTTGTACTGGAACAGCCAAAATTATCCGATACAGTTAACGTGACAAGAAAGGTATCTGCGAAGGGGAAGGTAATCACCTCTTTCCGGCCGGAACGGGTCCCGACTCCTTCGAAATCCCACAGAAATGAATAGGTTGCCCCGGTATCCAGGGGTTCAGAATGAATGAATACATAGGTAGAATACGTAACCGTATCATAATATACAAAATCGGCCGGCACCGTAAGGTGAACAGATATAAAATCCGGTTTGACAATCATGAGGTTGAGATCATTATTCAGTACCAGTGAAGGGGTATAATTGCCCGCAACTTCATAGGTAACCGAATCAGGACTTTCCAGCACACTGGTCTGGCCGTTACCGAAGTCCCAGTAGAAACTGACAATTGTATCCGGATCAGGGGTAATATTATATTTCACGCGCATGGGACTGCAACCTTCCGTGCTGCTCGTTGTAAAATTGTATTGTCCGGTCACGTGGAATGATGCAGGAAACGCCAGAAGACAAATCAGGAGGCAGATCTTGATATTTTGTATCGTGTTCAAATATTTTTTAAAAATTTCAGGCGGACGGGAATGGTTATTGTTTGAATATACGTAAGGTCCTATCCGCATGTTATCATTAATCTGTACAATTATAAAACAATGATGATCATAATGGACAGGGTCATGATTTTCTTGGCCATCCTGCTCACTTCTTGACAATCGAGGTTAAAAGTACTAAAAATTTAACGGGGCTTCCCTGTTGATAACCGAAAAGAAATGAACACGTGTATATAACTTTGCCCGGTAACCTATTAAGGATAAATTTATCTTTATTAATTTTGCAGCTTTCACCAACGCCAAAGTGAGAAATGAAGCAGTATCTCGATTTGCTGCAGCATGTGCTGGATCACGGCACGGATAAAAAGGACAGGACCGGTACCGGTACACGGAGTGTATTCGGTTATCAGATGCGGTTTAACCTGGAGGATGGATTCCCGCTGATGACAACGAAAAAGTTGCACTTGAAATCCATAATCCATGAATTGCTCTGGTTCCTGAACGGAGATACCAACATCAAATACCTGAATGATAATCAGGTTACCATTTGGAATGAATGGGCGGATGATGAAGGTAACCTGGGTCATATTTATGGTTACCAGTGGAGGAGCTGGCCCACAATTGACAAGGGTTCCATTGATCAGATCGCCGGTGTTATCCGATCAATCCGTGAAGATCCTGATTCTCGGCGGCATCTTGTCAGTGCCTGGAATGTTGGTGATCTGCACCAGATGGCACTGCCACCCTGTCATGTTTTATTCCAGTTTTATGTGGCGAATAATACGCTTTCCTGTCAGCTTTATCAGCGCAGCGCTGATATTTTTCTCGGAGTACCTTTCAATATCGCCTCTTATTCCCTGCTGCTGATGATGGTAGCGCAGGTGACCGGACTTAAGCCGCTTGAGTTCATTCATACGCTGGGAGATGCCCATATTTATAACACGCATCTTGAGCAGGTAAATTCTCAGCTGAGCCGGGATCCCCGTCCATTACCCCGCATGAACCTGAATCCTGAGGTAAAGAATATTCTGGATTTTACCTTTGGTGATTTTTTGCTGGAGAATTACGATCCCCATCCCCATATAAAAGGGACAATTTCTGTATAATAGTTGCACCATGAATAATATTTCCATCATTGTGGCCATTGCACAAAACAATGGAATAGGAAGGAACAACCAATTACTGTGGCATATTCCTGCTGATCTGAAGCGATTTAAACAGATCACGATGGGTCATACAGTGATCATGGGCAAAAATACATTCCTGTCGCTTCCGGGCGGACCCTTAAAAAGCCGCAGGAACGTGGTGATCTCCAATGACCCGGCAGATAGTTTTGCGGGCTGTGAGATGGTTTATTCCATGAAAGAAGCGCTGGAACGGTGTGATGCTGATCAGGAGAATTTTGTCATTGGCGGGGCATCAGTTTACAGACAGTTTTTACCAATGGTCCACCGCTTATATATCACCCGGGTTAACCGTTCATTTGAAGCTGACACTTTTTTCCCGGAGATCAACCCGGGTGAATGGGAAGTCATTAGCCAGGAACAACCGGAAACGGACGGGAAGAACGATTTTTCCTATACATTTATCATTTTGAAAAGAAAAAATTATCTTTAATGAATCATTAATCCTAAAAACGTAAACCATGAAAAAAAACCTCCTGTTCATTGCCTGTCTCTTGTTATCTGCCACCCTGGTTTACGGGCAGGCTGATAAAATTGCCGGTATATGGGTCCCCGCCAAAGGCACCTCACAGGTGAGAATCTTTAAGGCTACCAATGGAAAGTATTATGGTAAAGTGGAATGGCTCAAGAATGACAAGGATAAACTCGATGTGAACAATCCCGATGAAAAGCAACGGGATAAGAAGGTCTGGGGGCTGATGATCCTGAAGGATTTTGGCTATAATGCAGAAAAGGACAGGTGGGAGGGAGGTACGGTTTATGATCCGGACAATGGTAAGACCTATGATTGCTACATGTGGTTCAATGGCGACGAAAACACAATGACTCTCAAGGGATACGTACTGGGCATGAAGTTTATCGGGAGGGCAGAAGACTGGAAAAGAGAGTTTGAGCTGAACAAATAAGGCTCCTGTATTCATCCATCCAATTTCGACTTTCATTTTTTAAAATACCGGATTCATCAATATATCCGAACTCCCGGGTGTAGATTATCGTTTATGTAATTGAAACAATAACATAATCGGATTTGCAGTCATGAAAGGATTTGGTTTCATATTGTTGCTGGCATCTTTTGCCTGTACCGGAAAAGTCACCATTACCGAAGAGGAAATCAGACCTGATATCTTCTATGCGGAGGGCAGCTATAAACCATTTACAGGGAAATGCATGGTTGTTGGAAATGATTCAGGTCCGGTATTGGCACAGTTTACCTATAAAAGCGGCAGGCTCCATGGTAAAGCCTTCATATGGTACAGGAATGGGCAGTTGAAGTGTAAAGGATCGTACAGGGATGGAAAGCTTAGCGGGGTATGGGAGTTCCGGGATAGAGACGGAAATAAGACCCTGGAAGCTTGTTTCGAAAATGATGAACTGAACGGACTTTTCACAGCCCTGACAGCTGACGGACAAATACAAGAGAAGGGCATGTATACAGCCAACCGGCGAACCGGAAACTGGACAAACGGATCAATTCATCAGACCTTTCTCATTAAACGATCTGTCCTGCCACCTGCCATCCAGCAATACCCGCAGTGATCTATATCCGATGTCTTTCAGGAGGCCGGTTGCAAAAGAAAAACCGGTATCAATTTCTTCCGGATGGTGTGCATCCGAGCTCAGTATGACCGGTATTTTGTGGTCGAATGCACGTTCCAGAACCCATTTGCCCGGATACAGCATGGGAGGATTGTGTTTATAATATCCACGTGTATTTACCTCCAGTATGCACCCTTTTTGGGCGATCAGTCCAAGGGTTTCTTCCACCTGGTCCCTGTACCAACTGTCCTCTTCGCTGAAATAAGGTCTGACCGCGTTGTGCATCTTGATCTTGTCCAGGTGACCGATGATATCCGGTTGTTCCTTTTCTACCATTGACCGCAAACTTTGATAATAACGGGTCATGGCCATGCGGAAATCATTATGATAAAGTACCTCAATCCCCCGGAAAAAGGCATCAGGATGACCGTCAAAACAAAGGAATGATCCGTCGGGGAAGCGGTTGATATAGTGCACTGATCCAATGACATAATCCAGCTTTTTATCCTTTAGGCCCGATGATCCGAAACCCCAGTATCCGTCGATATAATCCACTTCAAGGCCTGTATATATCTGAATTCTTCCGGCATATGCCGACCTGAGCCTATTAACCTCGTTCAGATAATCATCCAGTCTGCTGACATCCATATTCCAGTGGGATGGAAAGGGCACCGGGGCATGTGATGAAAATCCGTATGCATAAAATCCTTTGGCAAGGGCTGCTGTGATAAAATCTTCCGGTGTGGATTTACCGTCACAAAAGAGAGAATGGGAATGATAGTTGGCCCAGGACATATATATAAGTTGTAAAAAAAGCCTGATCATTACATCAGGCATTCGGGTGGAAGACCGGGTTCGAACCGGCGACCTCCAGATCCACAATCTGGCGCTCTAACCAACTGAGCTACGACCACCATTTTGCGCCAAAGGCAACCTCCCAAAGCGATCCCCGTGGGGCTTTGGGAGGCTGACAAAGATAATGATCTTTTTGGATATAAGTCAGGAATTTACTTGGAAAAGTATATTACTTTTATCGCCCACATAAGAGAAATCACCCGGCATGTCATCACTGGAACAATATTTCGAACCCTTCCGGAACAATATCATTGGCAGGGATACCTGTTTTGACTCTCCCTATGGCAGAAAAAAAATCTGTTATTTCGACTGGGTTGCAGGCGGCAGGTTGTATGCCCCCATCGAGGCAAAAATGACCGGTGTCTTTGGGCCCTTTGTAGCGAATACACATACAGAGACCAGTGAAACCGGCACCCGGATGACCCTTTGCTACCGTTTTGCCCATGAATACATTAAAAAACATGTCAATGCCGGACCCAATGATGTAATCATCACAGCCGGACCAGGTATGACCACTGTTGTAAATAAACTGCAGCGCATACTAAGCCTGCGAACTGCCAATAAAAGGATTAAGCACAATTTTGTAGATGAAAGGGACAAGCCTGTGGTGTTTATTACCCACATGGAGCATCATTCGAACCATACATCCTGGTACGAAACCATGGCCGATGTAGAGATGATCCCGCCGGGCAGGGGCCTGCTGGTGGACATGGATGCCCTGCAGGAAGCCCTGCAGAGATATGCTGACCGCAAATTCAAGATCGGTGCTTTCACAGCATGTTCCAATGTTACGGGCATCATTACACCCTATCACGAAATGGCAGCAATCATGCACCAAAACAATGGATTGTGCTTTGTGGATTTCGCAGCTTCGGCACCTTATGTGACCATGGATATGCATCCGCCCGATCCGATGCAAAAGCTTGATGGTATATACTTTTCCCCGCATAAATTCCTGGGCGGCCCCGGATCCTCAGGTGTACTGGTATTCGATTCCTCCCTTTACCAGTCTGAAGTCCCAGATGAGCCTGGAGGCGGAACCGTGGACTGGACAAATCCCTGGGGGGAATATAAATATGTTGATGATATCGAAACCCGGGAGGATGGCGGAACACCCGGATACCTGCAGGCTATCCGGGCAGCACTGGCAATTGAGCTGAAGGAGAAAATGGGAGTCGGACCGATCATGGAAAGGGAGGAAGAACTGGTCAGAAGAATGATGACTGGCCTGCGGGGTATACCCGAAATCCGGATACTGGCCGTGAAATTCCGAACACCGTCTGGGTATAATATCATTTTACCACCCGGAAATCCATTTTAACCTGATTGTCAAGTTGCTCAGTGACCGTTACGGAATCCAGGCAAGGGGCGGATGTGCCTGTGCCGGCACTTACGGGCATTTTTTGCTTGAGGTCAGCTATGACCGTTCGCACCATATCACGGAAATGATCAACCATGGCGATCTTTCAGAGAAGCCAGGTTGGGTGCGTGTTTCCCTTCATCCTGTAATGACCGATTCCGAAGTGGATTATTTTTTATCAGCCCTGAAAGAAATCGTACAAAACTATGGGGAATGGAAAAATGATTATATTTATAATCCTAAAAGAAATGAGTTCGAACACCGCTCCAGGATTGGACTAAAGCCAGGATGGCTTGAAAAGTGGTTTGAACTTTGATAACCTGAAAATATGGTTCTGAAAGAAGTATCTGATGCAAATACCAGGAAGGCCTTCCTGGAAGTCTCCCAGGATCCTGTACAAAAATGATCCGGACTGGATTTGTCCCCTGGACATGGAAATTGAAAATACATTCAAGCCGGAAAAGAACTCCTGTTTCAAACACGGGGCTGCCCGACGCTGGATACTTACCGATGATCAGGGCGGACTGACCGGTCGTATTGCTGCGTTCTTCGACAAGAACAAAGCGTTCCATAATCCCCAGCCCACCGGAGGTATCGGCTTTTTTGAATGTATACATGATCAGCAATCGGCCAACCTGCTTTTTGATACGGCCAAAAACTGGCTGATTTCCCAGGGCATGCTAGCCATGGACGGACCCATTAATTTCGGAGAGAATTTTGTTAACTGGGGTTTGCTGGTTGAGGGTTTCAGGCCGCAGGGTTACGGCATGCCATATAATTTTCCCTATTACCGGGAGTTATTTGAAAATTATGGATTTAAAATTTACTTTAAGCAATACAGCTTTCATGATGATTTTAGCAGACCCTATCCGGAGGCTATGCGAAAATTCGGAGAGCGGATGTGGAAGAAACCGGAGTTCTCTTTCCGGCATATTGAAATGAAAAATGCAGAAAAATACCTTCGCGAGCTGGTGGTCATGTATGAGCAGGTATGGTCAGATTTTCTTGAAAATTACACCCCCTTGAAATTTGATGATCTCTACCAGTTGTTTCTGGATGCCAAAAGTATCCTGAATGAGAAATACATCTGGTTTGCTTACCACAACGATCGACCTGTCGGATTCCTGATCGTTTTCCCCGATATGAACCAGGTATTGAGGAAGCTAAGGAATGGTAAACTGACGCCCTGGAACATCATTAAGCTGCTGTATTACCGGAAACGGGCCATTACCCGGGGCAGACTGCTCATCTCCGGTGTAATTCCTGAATTTCAGCGGACCGGCTTGATTGCAGGACTTTACATTAAACTTACTGATGCCATGCGTGCAGATGGTCTCGGGGAGCTTGAACTATCCTGGGTCGGGGATTATAACCATACCGTAAACCACATGTATGGACAGTTTGGGGCTACAAAAGAGAAAACGCACATTACATACCGTTATCTTTTTGATCCGAATGCTGAATTCAGGCGGTTTGAAAACCTGAGCAAGAAGTCAGAGAGAATAAAAAAGCAGTGAATATATTTTGATCTTTAAAAAGGAATGTCTATTTTTGCATCCCATTTTGAGATTGAAAGATAAAAGAGAATTAACATGAAAAAAGGAATACATCCCGAAAAATACAGGCTGGTGGCGTTCAGGGATATGTCAAACGGACATACTTTCATTACCCGTTCAACGGCCTCTTCAAGAGAAACTGTAACATTAGAGGACGGGAAGGAGTACCCGCTTATCAAGCTTGAGATTTCAAATACTTCCCATCCCTTTTATACCGGTAAGATGAAGCTGGTTGATACGGCTGGACGTGTGGATAAGTTCATGAACCGATATAAAAGTCATTTTGACAAGAAATCCAAACAGGAATAACGTACTTACCTTCATCATGCAAAACTCCGTTTTCGTCTGTGGGAACGGAGTTTTTTTATGAACAGCCTCAACCCGGACAAATTTTGCACACATGAGCCCGAACAGAGCGTTTTTAAGCATGAAATACCGTATATTTGTATATGTCTTCGATTTGATATATGTCAGACAGCATTAAAAACTACATCCTCTTCGATGACCTGTCGCGTGACCGTCTCCTCCCCTTTACTTTCATAAGGCCGGTCGCGGAGATCAGGCTTGGCATCCTCACAATCAGGGAGAAATGGGAACAATGGATGCATAGTAACTTTTCTTTCATCACCCAGGAATATTTGCAGGAAAAGTATCCGCTCGTGACAGGCGATGTGAATGTGCTCATTAACGGGGCTATCACACCGAACCGGGATCTGGCAGATGAGATTGCGGGTTTAAATTGCGGTGAAGCCCTTGTAAAGGATTCCCTGATTGTTGCAATTTGTATGGATGCTTATGATCTGGCTTCATTCGACAATGCAGTCCCAGGCGGCTTCGATCAGAAGTTTGCGCTATCAACTTTCCTGCGCATAGGTAAGCCATGGCATATTTTTTATCATAGCGGGCAGGAACTGGTGCAGGATTATGAGCGGGTAACCTCGGGCAGGACTTCCAGTGAAATAAGTTCTACCAATAACCTGATACACCCCGAACGCATTTTTGCTGAAGAGGGTACAAAACTGGAATATGTGACCCTGAATGCAACCAATGGGCCCATTTACCTGGGCAGGAATTCCGAAATCATGGAAGGATCCCTGATCCGCGGGCCATTTGCTCTCTGTGAGGGCGCTATTGTGAAAATGGGAGCAAAGATTTACGGTCCTACCACGTTGGGACCTTATTCCAAGGCTGGCGGAGAGATTACCAATTCAGTGCTTTTTGCTTATGCCTGTAAGGTTCATGAGGGATACATGGGCAATTCCGTTATCGGAGAATGGTGCAATATAGGAGCAGACTCCAATACATCAAATCTGAAAAATAATTACACCCTGGTTAAGGTGTGGGATTATGTTACCGGCAGGGCAGAGGAAACCGGGCTGCAGTTCTGCGGTCTGATGATGGGCGACTATTCCAAATGCGGTGTCAATACCATGTTCAATACCGGTACAGTTGTCGGAGTTATATCCAATATATACGGCGCCGGTTTCCCGGGGAATTTTATTCCATCATTTTCCTGGGGAGGTGCAGCCGGCTTTGAAACGTACCGGGTTGAGAAGTCAATCGAAACCATCGAAAGAGCAATGATGAGCCGGAATCTGCAACTACCGGAAGCGGACAAAAGAATCATTGCCAGTGTATTCAAATATACCGACCGTTATCGCAAGTCAGTCTGATTTATTTTACTGGATCTTATTCCCGATTTCGGGGGTGGCATGAAGATTGCCTTGTTAGAATGTTCATGTTATTTTACGTTGATGCTGACAATTTGTCGTTTTAATTGTTATTTTCTCCGGATGAATTAATGCCATATGAGTAAACTGCAGGAAAAAAAAGGAACGAAATATATCTTTCATCACAGGTTAACGAAGATACAGATTTTATTCCGCTGATCTCGGAAGAGGATGAGGACAGTCTTACACTGAGTCAAATCCCGGAAACCCTGCCCATTCTTCCCTTACGAAACACAGTGCTGTTTCCGGGAGTCATAATACCCATCACGGTCGGGCGGGACAAATCGATGAAACTGGTCCGGGATATCTACCACAAAACTAAAATCATCGGCACGGTAGCCCAGAAGGACCCCAACATTGACGAACCCTCGCCGGATGAAATGTATAAGATTGGCACGGTGGCCCAGCTGCTGAGAATCCTGGAAATGCCCGATGGCAGTACCTCGGTGATCATCCAGGGTAAAAAACGTTTCAAGATCGATGAGGTGGTTAATACCGAGCCATATTACCTGGCACGGGTGAGTGCCCTTGAAGATGTCAAACCCCGAAAAAAGGATCATGAATTTGAAGCGATTGTCGGCTCGTTAAAAGACCTGTCCCTGAAAATCATTAAATTCTCAAGCAATATACCGCCTGAAACCTCTTTTGCCGTAAAGAATATTGAAAGTTCATCTTTTCTCATCAACTTCATCAGTTCGAACAGCGATATCCGCATGTCTGAGAAGCAGCATCTTCTTGAAACGAACAACCTGAAAAAACGGGCCACTTCATTGCTGCAGTATCTGGCCAGGGAAGTGCAAATGCTGGAACTGAAGCATGATATCCAAACCCGGGTAAAAATAGACATGGATCAGCAGCAGCGCGAATATTTCCTCCATCAGCAAATGAAGACCATTCAGGATGAGCTTGGCGGAAATCCGATAGAGCAGGAAATTGAAGAATTGAAAGCCCGGGCGAAAAGGAAAAAATGGACGAAGGAAGTCGGGGCCAATTTTAACAAAGAGGTGGATAAGCTGAACAGACTTAATCCTGCCACAGGTGAGTACTCTGTACAGCTTAATTATCTGCAGACCTTGCTCGAATTGCCCTGGAATGAGTATACAAAGGATAATTTTGACCTGAGAAGAGCTCAGCGGATCCTGGACAAAGATCATTTCGGACTGGAAAAGGTAAAAGACCGGATTATCGAACACCTTGCCGTGCTGAAGCTCAAAGGGGATATGAAATCACCCATCATCTGCCTGCATGGTCCTCCCGGCGTTGGTAAAACCTCTCTCGGCAAATCCGTCGCCAAAGCTCTGAAACGAAAATATATCCGGATGTCGCTTGGCGGATTACATGATGAAGCTGAAATCCGTGGCCACCGTAAGACTTATATCGGGGCAATGCCCGGCCGTATTATTCAGAGTTTGAAAAAGGCCAAGTCATCCAATCCGGTTTTTGTGCTGGATGAAATCGACAAAGTGGGCCGGGATTTTCACGGTGATCCGGCTTCTGCTCTGCTGGAAGTTCTTGATCCTGAGCAAAACAGTAGTTTCTATGACAATTTTATTGAACAGGAATATGATCTTTCCCGGGTACTATTCATTGCCACAGCCAATACGACCAGCACCATCAATCCGGCATTGCTCGACAGGATGGAACTTATCAATGTAAGCGGCTATATTATAGAAGAAAAAGTGGAAATAGCCACTCCGCCATCTGGTACCCAAAGAGCTGAGAAATCACGGATTACAGCCAAAAGGGATAATTTTCCCGAAAGAGATTCTGGAGTATCTGATTGAAAATTACACCCGTGAATCGGGTGTCCGGGAACTCGACAAAACCATTGCCAAAATTGTCCGGGTTATGGCCAGAAAAGTGGCCATGAGTGAGAAGTTTAACCCAAAGCTCACACTTAAGGATATTGAAATCATTTTAGGGGCTCCCAGGTACCTGAAGGACAAATACCAGGGAAATGAATTTGCAGGAGTGGTGACAGGATTGGCCTGGACTGCTGAGGGCGGGGAGATATTGTTTGTCGAAACCAGCCTGAGCAAAGGGAAAGGGAATCTTACACTTACCGGAAACCTGGGTGATGTGATGAAGGAATCAGCAGTGATTGCGCTTGAATATCATCAAATCACACTGTGAAATACTTCAGCTGGCCCCTGATATGTTTGAAAACTGGAATATTCATGTCCATGTTCCTGAAGGGGCTATTCCCAAGGACGGCCCTTCGGCAGGCATCACCATGGCTACATCCATAGCTTCTGCACTTACGCAGCGAAAAGTAAGGAAGCAGATGGCCATGACCGGGGAGATTACCCTGCGCGGTAAGGTTTTGCCTGTTGGCGGGATAAAGGAGAAGATACTGGCCGCCAAACGTGCTGACATCAGGGAAATAATTCTTTCTGACGAAAACCGGAAGGATATAGCTGAGATCAATGAGATATACCTCAAAGGACTGACGTTTCATTATGTAAGAAATATCCTGGAGGTTTTTGACCTGGCTCTGCTGGAGGAAAAAGTAGAAAATCCCGTGAAATTCGCATAATACCGTCAGGAAGCCGTGATTCACCGATTACTGTTTGATTTTGCGCAGCATTAACCCTTATTTTAATCCTAAAATATAAAACTTTATGAAAATGGCACCAGGATTATTTTGGGGGGTTCTGCTGATCCTGATCGGATTGGCAGCCATATTCCGAGTGGTTTTTGATGTAAACCTGTTCGGTGTACTTTTTGCCTTTTTTCTGATTTTTGTCGGTGTAAGCCTGCTGGTTGGCAAACCCTGGATGTTCCACCACATCAGGGATCAGAATAATACCATGTTTCAGGAAAGGGGGATAAGCGATCAACCACGAGACAATTCAGAGTACAATGTAATTTTTGGCAGATCGGTTTATGATTTCAGAGAAGTGAGCTTTCCGGATAATAAACCAATCAAAATCAAATTGAACACAGTATTTGGAAACACCGTCATCAGGATTAGCCGGAAGATCCCGGTGAGGATAAAATCTGATGCAGTGTTTGCCTCTGCCTCCATGCCCGATGGAAATTCAGTGGCTTTCGGTTCGATTCAGTATGCCACAGACACTGCTTCAACAGGCCTCAACCACCTTTATATAGATGCACCGGTTGTGTTTGGTGCAGTGCAGGTTGTTGCGGATGAGTAATGCGCTGAATCCGGCATTCTTGCATAATGGCATATGATACAGGGAAAATCACTCATAATTTGGGATTGGAATGGAACACTGCTGGATGATACCGGTGTATGCATTGCTTCCATGAATCAAATGCTGGCCCGGAGAGGAATGGCCTCTGCTCAGCAGGACCCGTTACAGGCAATTGTTCCGTTTTCCCGTTCAGGAATACTATGTTGATCTGGGTTTCGATTTCAGACAGGAGAGTTTTGAATTGTTATCGGTTGAGTTTATTTCCTTATACCGTAAGTTGCAGACAGGAGCATGTCTTCATGCCGGAACCCTGGAACTTCTTGAAGTGATCAGGGTAAAACGGATGAGCCAGGTGATTCTGTCTGCCATGGAACGGATCACCCTGATCAACGATGTTACATCCAGGGGCATCAATCAGTTCTTTGATGATATTCTGGGTGTGGACGACCATTATGCAAACGGAAAGGCCGAAATTGCGCGGCAATACCTTTCATCCTCACCGGTCAGTCCGGATGAGATTATCCTCATAGGGGATACACAGCATGATTTTGAAGTGGCAGCTTTACTTGGCTGTGAATGTATCCTTGTGTCACAAGGCCACCACGCTCCTGACAGGCTTAAGGCTACCGGAGCAATGGTGCAGAAAAACCTTACCGGAGTTTTAAATCTCCTGATTAATCCCTAAGTTTACCCGGGATTCTCACCATTAAAATTGCAGCTCTATGTCAGTTGATAAGATTAATATTGCAGTATTCCCGGGTTCATTCGACCCTTTTACCATAGGACATGAATCGGTTGTACGCCGTGCACTTTCCATGTTTGACCAAGTGGTCATCGGCATCGGTACAAATACTACCAAAACCAGTTATTTTCCCATCGAAAAAAGAGTGGAATGGATCAGGCGGGTTTTCGCCGATGTTGGCGACAGGGTAACTGTGAAAACCTTCAGGGGTCTAACAGTTGATTTCTGCAAGGATGAAAAAGCCAGTTATATATTGCGGGGACTCCGGACCGCTGCCGATTTTGAGTATGAACGGGCTATCGCGCAAACCAATAAAGCCATGCATCCCGAAATTGAGACCGTGTTTCTGCTTACCCTGCCACAGCATACCTTCATCAACTCTTCGATCATCCGGGAGATCATACGACAGGGTGGTGATGCCGGCAAGTTTTTGCCAAAAAACTACAAGGTGAATGACTAAGATGGGAAGACTTCCGGTTGTCCTCTGTTCTCGTTCTCGTATTTGTTTCCGGTTATGCACAGCAAACTCACATCTCCGGAAATGCGCCATCTTATACAGGAAAAAGACTTGAATTTGTACAAACCGGTAACTGGATAACCGGGGCAGGAAGATCCAATCGGATCCTGTGTTGTATCCGGGAACGGGGATTTTAATTTAGCGCTTGACCTGAAAACAACCCGACAGGTAATGGTGCACCTCGGAATATACCTGGGTTACTTTTTTGCTGAACCGGGCAAAACATATCAGTTGGTTTTACCGGAACGCATGGAGAAAACACCTGAGGATAAGTTAAATCCGTATTTCCAGCCGGAGGAAATTCATCTTGGACTGGTCAATTTCAACCAGGATGAACTGAACATGCTTATCATCATGTTCGAAGATGCATACATGCCCTATTATGAGAAACATGTAAACAATATTATACACAAATACAGATATCCGGAAACTGGAAGAAGATATACAAAACATGGATAAACCATTTCAAAACCATACATCCGCAGTTTTCGCAGACTATCGCCGTTACCGTTATGGCATGCTGAAACTCCTGGCAAATCAGCAAAAGGTTCAACGTATTTCAGATGAGTATTTTAATGATCAGCCGGTGTTATATAACAATCCGGCCTATGCCGACCTGTTTAATCAGGTTTATAATAAATATTTCATCTTTTACGGCCGTTCCGCAGAAGGTAAGCAGATTTATGCCGATATAAACCAGAAGGGCAGTTACAGGGCACTCATGGCAACTCTTTCCAATAATACAAATTTCAGCAATGATACCCTGAAAGAACTGATCATTCTCAAACAGGTACATGATGAGTTTTATGGGGATCAATTCTCCAGGAATGGGCTGATGAACATACTCGATACACTCATAACCACCACACAGATTGACCTTCACAGGCAAATTGGCATGGCTATCAGGTACAAGATTACCCGGCTGCTTGCCGGGCATGTTCCGCCCCAATTTGAGCTGATGGATACCGATGGCAGGCTGGTCAGACTGTCTGATTTTACGGGCAGATATGTTTATCTGAATTTCTGCACCTGCCAAAGCTATGCCTGCCTGAATGAATTTAATTCGCTGGCAGCACTATATACACGTTACAAGGATAAACTGATCATTTTGACCATTGCTACTGATCCCCTGGAAGAAGTGCTCCGGAAGTTCCTGGCAAAAATAAGTACGACTGGAAATTCCTGTTATTTGACCAACAGCCTGAAGTGCTAAAGGAATATGATATCCGGGCATATCCGACCTATTTTCTGATCGGGCCCGACGGGAAGCTCATATATTCACCGGCCCCGGCACCTATCTGAGGATTTTGAATCAAGGTTATTTGAAGTAATGAAAGCCAGGGGTGATTTATAGCAGATTTTTATATTTCAAAACATCCAGAATACCCATATAGGTATTCCGGGTTATTTCACCAAGATCTTCCTTGCTGATCCACCTGATCTCAGTAATATCTTCATCATGCTGCGGGACAGGATTTTCACGGCCCCGATAAACCATGTCAAACCAGCTTGTTCGCTTCAATATGGATTGTTCTTCAAAATAATAGCAATGATAGGTGGATATAAGCCGTGTGGTGATTTCGAGACCGGTTATGCCGCACTCTTCGGTGACCTCCCTGATTGCCGCCTCCGGTATGGTTTCATCCCTGGTTTACCTTCCCTTTGGGTAAGATCCCATTTCCCTCGTCTTTTCATGATCAGATACTGCCCTTCTGAATTATGTACCAAACCACCAGCCGCTTCAACCACCTGAAAACAGGATTTGAATCTTTCCTGCAATTCATCAAGATCATGGTGAAAAATAAAGAGGGTATCAATGCGTTTCAGATTCCAGTAAAATTCAATAAGCTCTTTCAAATCCTCAACATTTCTGTACTTATAAAACAAACCATACCTGACCTGAAAGTTCCGGATGAAATCATCAGTCAGGAGCACGATCCTGTCGTTGAAAAAAACTTTGTACATTTACCCTATGAAAAAATACGAAAAAACCATCGCCTCCCTACTGTTGCAGTGCAATGCGATTAAACTCAACACTGATAAACCATTTCAGTGGGCATCAGGCTGGAAATCTCCGATTTACTGCGATAACCGAAAAACACTGGCATATCCCGACATCAGAAACACAATCAAATATAGCTTTGTGGATTTAATAAAAGAAAACTTTTTATCAACAGAAGCGATTGCCGGGGTTGCTACAGGGGCTGTTGCCCAGGGTGCACTGGTTGCTGATATGCTGGGACTGCCATTTATGTATGTGAGGTCCGAACCCAAGGGCCATGGGCTTGAGAACCTGATCGAGGGAGATCCCGTACAGGGACAGAAAGTGGTGGTGATCGAAGACCTTATTTCAACCGGCGGCAGCAGCCTGAAAGCGGTAGAGGCTTTCCGCAAAGCCGGTTGCGAGGTGCTGGGCATGACAGCGATTTTCACTTACGGATTTCCGAAGGCGGTTGACAGTTTTGAAAGAGCAGGATGCAGACTGCTTACACTAAGCAATTATGATGCCCTTCTCGAACTTGCCCTTGAGAGCGGATATATCCGGAAAGATGTCCTGAAGACCCTTCAGCAATGGCGGCAGTCACCTGAAACCTGGTCCGGTAACCCGGTCCGTTGAAACCCTTTCTTCGATCCATATTTATACATCAATGCATGCTGACAATCGAAAGCAAAACCGTCACTGCCAAGGGCAGCCAGAAAGCCGTATTTGACTTATATCGCCGATTTCAGGAATTTCTCCGGACTCCTGCCTCAGGAACGATTAAATGATCTGGAGATTTCCCGTGAAACAATCAGATTCAGTTTACCGGGCCTTGGCAAAGTGGGACTTGTAATCCGGGAAAAGAAGCCCTATTCCGAGTTGATCATCTCGGCAACTGAGGATAGTACAGCCGATTTTAACTTCAGTATTTTTATCCGCGAGTCTGGTACGGATCGGTCGGAGGTAAAAATGAACCTGCAGGCAAATCTGAACATGTTTCTCGAAATGGTTGCCAAGGGGCCTCTGCAACAATTTGTGGACCTGGTGGTGGATAAGTTGGGGGAGGTGGAATTTCAGTAAACTTATCTTCTTAAATCCATACAAGCTGGTTTCACCGCTTTGTCTTTTCACCACCAGTTCGCCTGATTCGGCAACATCCACAATTCTTCCTGTGAAAGCTGCCGGCATTATCGGCAAATGACATCCATGTATTCATCATCCAGAGCCTGTTCAGATAGGCTGATTTAATTTCCATGAACCTGCCCTCGTATAACCGATTGATCCGCTGTTCCAGGCATGACAGCAGTTTTTGAAGTGAATCATACAAATCAAATATTTTTCCGGTTTCCAGGGTAAATGAAGTAGCATTGGGCAAATCAGCCGGGAATACCTTCTGATTGACATTCAGCCCAATACCAATTACTGAAGTACCCAGATTGGGTCCCATAACGGTGTTTTCAATCAGAACGCCTGCTATCTTGCGGCCATCGGTGAGTATGTCATTAGGCCATTTAATCAGCGCTGGTATTTCCAGATCTGAAATATACTGCTGAATACCGGCTGCCACAGACATGGACAAGTAGAACTGCTTACTTGCCGGCAGGAAATCAGGCTTCAGTATAATGCTGAACAACAAGTTCATGCCTTCATCGCTTATCCATTGATTGCCTCCCTGTCCCCTTCCACCGGTCTGATGCACTGCCAAAATTACAGTACCTTCAGTAACCGTCTCCTGCCTGAGAAGCTGGGAAGCGTAGTTATTGGTTGAGTCAATGGTTTGCAGCTGCAGCAGGGGATATCCCAGGATTACCTTCTTCATGGCAGGGTTTAAGTAAGATGAGAATTTGGAAAAAAGTGTCTTTTGGTACTGTTATTGATCAGGGTAAATTAATATTATTTGTAATAATATCTATGTCGTTCATAAAATACTTAGGCTATTAAAGCTCAGTAAAATTGATAAATTCACTATTTTTGCATAGTAAAACTTTAAAAGCATCGGGTTTGGGAAATTACGACGCGCTCTTGCGAATAATAATTGTAGGATTACTGGAAAAAAAGGGAAAGGAAATTATCAATATCGATCTGAGAAGACTGGATTATGCACCAAGTGATAATTTTATTGTCTGTCACGGAGATTCGGGAACTCAGGTAAAAGCATTGGCAGAATCTGTTGAGGAGCAAGTGGAAAAGACGGTTCAGATAAGACTGGGACACCGGGAAGGACTGGACAATGCAAAATGGATTTTGCTCGATTATGGCAATGTTGTTGTACACATTTTTCAGCAGGAAGCAAGGGCGTATTATAAGCTGGAGGAATTATGGGGTGATGCTGATATCATAACAGTTCGGGAGGAATAATTAGGGTTTATTTTTAGATTTAACAGAATGGAAGACAAAAACGGAAAAGAGACCAAGGAAGAAGAAAAAAAAAATAACGGCTCAAAATCCAGCAATCCACTGATGGGTAAAAAACCTCGCTTCAATGCCATGTGGATCTATGCATTGATCGGAGTGGCCATTATTTTGATTTACCTTTTTGATTCAGGGCAGGGACCTGTGCCAATCGACTGGAAGTATTTTCGCAACGAATTGCTGCTCACCAGGGAAGTTGAGAAGATACAGGTTGTAAATGAACAGAATGCAGAAATATACATAAAACCTGAGTTTCTAAGCCAGCCAAAGCATGAGAAGAATTTCGGCAAGGGGTTGGGTACTTTTTCAAAAGCCGGGCCACATTATACCATGCCAGTCGGTTCGAATGACATCTTTAAGAAAATGCTGGATGATGCTCAGGCCGATATGCCTGATGAGGACAGGATTTATCCGGAATATGTACGAAAGCGAACATTCGGTGACACCCTGTATGTGCTCGCTCCGATTATCATACTGGTGGTGATATACCTGGTCATATTCAGACGGATGAGTGGCGGTACCGGGGCCTCCGGAGGTACCAATATTTTTAACGTTGGCAAGTCCAAGGCGCGCATCTTTGACAAAGATGAAAATATCAGGCTCGACTTTAAAGATGTTGCCGGATTGGAAGAAGCCAAGATGGAAGTCAAGGAGATCGTTGATTTTCTGAAGAAACCAAAAAAATATACAGACCTGGGCGGGAAAATACCCAAGGGAGCATTGCTGGTTGGTCCACCGGGTACCGGGAAAACCCTTCTTGCCAAAGCCGTGGCAGGTGAAGCTCATGTGCCTTTTTTCTCCCTTTCGGGTTCTGACTTTGTTGAAATGTTTGTGGGCGTGGGTGCCTCCCGGGTGCGCGACTTGTTTAAGCAGGCCAAGGAAAAGGCACCCTGTATTGTATTTATCGATGAAATTGATGCCATTGGCCGGGCTCGTGGCAGAAATCCGAATTTCGGCGCCAACGATGAACGGGAAAATACCTTGAACCAGTTGCTGACCGAAATGGACGGTTTTGCATCAAATGCGGGCGTGATCATCCTGGCAGCTACCAACCGGGCGGATATATTGGATAAGGCCTTGCTGAGGGCAGGCAGGTTTGACCGGCAGATATATGTGGAGTTGCCCGATCTGAATGAAAGAAAGGAAATTTTTAAGGTACACCTAAGACCCATCAAGACTGAAAAGGACCTTGAAGTGGATTTCCTGGCCCGGCAGACACCCGGTTTTTCAGGTGCCGATATAGCCAATGTCTGCAATGAATCAGCCCTGATCGCCGCCCGGAAGAATAAAAAATCGGTTCAGAAGCAGGATTTTCTCGATGCTATTGACAGGATAGTAGGCGGTCTTGAAAAGAAAAACAAGATTATTACCCAGGATGAGAAAAAGACCATTGCTTATCATGAAGCGGGTCACGCT
This sequence comes from uncultured Bacteroidales bacterium, assembly GCA_963705125.1. Lineage (GTDB taxonomy): Bacteria > Bacteroidota > Bacteroidia > Bacteroidales > UBA10428 > UBA5072. The sequence continues at coordinate 223,720 of CAVPIY010000006.1, forward strand.
ACTGTAAGCTGGATGCTTGAACATGCCAGCCCCCTCGTGAAGGTTACTATCATTCCGCGGGGCAAATCTCTCGGAGCAGCCTGGTACCTTCCGGAGGAGAGGCAAATAACCACCCGTGAACAACTTCTCGAAGAAATGACCGCTATTCTTGGCGGGCGGGCAGCCGAACTGATTACCTTCGGAAAAATATCCACAGGAGCCCTTAACGATCTTGAACGGGTAACAAAACAGGCCTATGCCATGGTAACCTATTTCGGGCTGAGTGATAAAATTGGCAACATCAGCTTCTACGATTCCTCCGGTCAAAATGAATATGCATTTCAAAAACCATATAGCGAAATGACAGCCGAATTGATTGATAATGAGGTCAAGGTTATCATCGATTCCCAGTATATCAGGGCCATCGAACTATTAAACAAACACAAGGACGGACTGATTCAACTGGCTGAACAATTGCTTGAAAAGGAAGTGATCTTTACAGAGGACCTTGAAAAGATTTTCGGAAAACGACCGGGAAAAATGACTGAGATGCCTGAAAAACCCAGGAAAACCCGGAAAAGCCTGAAAAATGGAAAGTCGCAAAATAAGAGACAATCCGGAGAGGAAGGGATGGACGTAAAGCAATCTGCATGATTATGCAATACAGACTGTTTCACGCATCAACACACCCCTGATAAAAGATAACAAGTCTTGAAAAACGTCATACAAAGAACCCTCTCGGGCATAATATACCTGGGAATACTCATCGGGTCGCTGTTTTTTGGAAAGTTCACTTTTGGCCTGGTTTTTCTGCTGATATGCCTTACAGCACTTTATGAATTCTACGGTTTGACCCGGGCAACCGGGGCTTTCCCCTTTGTTATACCAGCCCTCCTTGCAGGGGCATCCCTTTTTGTGCTATCCTTTCTGGTCAGTTCTTCATCAGTTAATCCGGCATTCCTGTTCCTGGTTTTACCTTTGATCATTTTCATACTCATGGTGGCTTTATATTCACGCAAGCCTGACGTGGTAAGAAACACGGCCATGTCTTTTCTCGGTCTTATATATGTTGCCGTTCCGCTGAGCACTATGAATTTTCTGGCCTTCCCTGAAATCAACGGGTTTAGCTATACACACCGCATCGTATTGGGTATCCTTTCCCTGGTATGGATCAATGATACCGGTGCTTACCTGGTAGGAATCTCCGTTGGGCGCCACCGGCTTTTTGCCCGTATTTCTCCCAGGAAATCATGGGAAGGTGCTATCGGGGGTGCTTTATTTACACTGATATGTGCCTGGTGGCTTCACCGGATCATGGGTATGCTTGAACGTCCTGACTGGTTGGTTATTGCCCTCATCGTTTCCATATTTGGCGTATTTGGAGACCTCATGGAATCTTTGTTTAAAAGAAGTGCTGACATGAAAGACTCCGGAGCGATTATGCCTGGCCATGGCGGCATGCTGGACAGGATCGACTCGGTGTTGTTCGTCATGCCGCTATCTCTGGTTTATTTAACCTTATGTAATCTTTAACCTGTATACATTTCATGATGAAGATCCATAAAGAGGGGATTATGATCATCCTGGTTGCTTTTTTTCTGGTGACCAGCCTGAATCTTTTAATCTACTGGCTGATCCACAATACCTGGCTCCAGTCATTTTTGGTCATTGCCTCCGTGGTATTTTTCCTGCTTGTGGTCTGGTTTTTCCGAAATCCCTCCCGGAGCGTAGTTCCGAATGATTCCCTGATCCTTTCTCCTGCCGATGGAAAGGTAGTCGCCATTGAGGAGGTAATCGAAAACGAATATTTCAAGGACCGGCGATTGCAGGTGTCCATTTTTATGTCTCCCCTCAACGTTCATATTAATCGTTATCCAATTAGTGGGTTGGTAACCTATTGCAAATACCATCCCGGAAAGTACCTCGTGGCCTGGCATCCCAAGTCATCAGTGCTTAATGAAAGATCTTCGGTGGTTATCCGGGATGCAAATGGCCGTGAGATTCTGGTAAGACAAATTGCCGGCGCGGTTGCCCGTCGCATAGTGACTTATGCTTTGGAGGATAAAGCGGTTTTGCAGGGAGATGAGCTGGGATTTATCAAATTTGGATCCAGGGTGGATGTGTTTCTTCCGCCTGGAACCAGGATTAAGGTAAGGATTGGCGATAAGGTTGCGGGGAATGAGACGGTGATTGGTAATTGGTAATGTGGTGATTGGTGATTCGTGACTTTGGTAATACCGAATACCGAATACTGGTTACCTGTCTAAATAATATCTAATTCTTTCCCAATCTTAATAAAGGCTTGCACCGCCCGTTGCAGATGTTCCCGGGTATGCGCTGCAGACAATTGTACCCTGATCCGGGCCTCTCCTTTAGGCACAACCGGATAATAGAAACCGATCACATAAATACCTTCTTTGAGCAAGCGGGCTGCAAATTCCTGCGAGAGCCGAGCATCAAAGAGCATGATGGCAATGATTGCCGACCTGGACGGTTTGATCGTAAAGCCGGCTTCCGTTATTTCCTTTTTAAAATAATCCGCATTCTGGTGGAGCCGGTCCTGAAGTTCGGTGGTTTTCTGCATCATATCAAACATGGCAATACCGGCCATGGTGATCATGGGTGGCAGTGAATTGGAGAAAAGGTAAGGACGGGAGCGCTGGCGAAGCATCTCAATAATTTCCCTGCGACCCGTGGTGAATCCGCCAATGGCACCACCAAAAGCCTTGCCCAGGGTACCTGTAATAATATCTACCTCGCCGCGCAGATCATAAAGTTCAGTAACTCCGCGGCCGGTTTCACCGACAACGCCGGCTGAATGGCATTCATCCACCATCACGAGAGCATCATACCGGCGGGCCAGCTCACAAATCCTGTCAACCGGAGCAACATTTCCATCCATTGAAAACACACCATCGGTTACAATCATCCTGAACCGATTAGCCTGTGCCTTTTTTAACTGTTCTTCCAGGTCGGTCATATCGGCATTTGCAAAACGGTAGCGCTGTGCTTTGCAAAGCCTGACTCCGTCAATTATTGAGGCGTGGTTCAGGGAATCAGAAATAATGGCATCCTCTTCACCCAGGAGGGGCTCAAAAACACCCCCGTTTGCATCAAAGCAGGCTGCATACAATAGGGTATCTTCGGTGCCGAAAAAACCGGCTATTTTTTCTTCCAGTTTTTTATGCAGGTCAGTCGTTCCACAAATAAACCGGACGGAAGACATTCCGTAACCATGGGTATTCAGCGCTTCCCTTGCGGCTTCAACCAGGGCAGGATGAGAGGAAAGTCCCAGATAATTGTTGGCACAGAAATTCAGCACCTCTTCCCCTCCGGCCAGCCGGATAACAGCGTCCTGCGGTGACACAATTATCCTTTCGTGTTTGTAAAGGCCGGCTTCTTCAATAGCCTTTAACTCGGTACGCAGGTGATCCTTGATTTTTCCGAACATAGATATTTGATGATTTGATGATTTGTCGATTGGTTGATTGAACAAAAATATTCACATTTTACCGATTACCGAATACCGAATACTGAATACCGATTACCGAATACCCTCTACTTCCCGTCACCCGCCATCCACCTGTTTCCATTAGTCTGCTCCTTCTTCCTGATCTCCAGGAGCATCCGGTCAGTGATCTGCTCCAGCCCGAATTTTGGCTTCCAAACTATGCTGTTTCGCAGTTCACTGTCCTCGATACTTTTCGGCCAGCTTTCCGCTATGGCTTGCCTGAAATCGGGTTTGTACAGGATATCAAACCCGGGAATATGCCTTCGGATGTCCATGGCTACTTGCCGGGGCGAGAGACTCGGTCCGCTGAGGTTATAGGATGAATGGCAGGAGAGGTTGGCGCTATCTGTTTCCATCAACCGTACGGTTGCATTTATAGCATCTTCCATATACATCATGGGAAGCGCTGTTTCTTCATTGATATAGCAGGTATAACTTTTTTTCCGGATGGCTTCAAAATAAATCTCAACGGCCCAGTCCGTCGTTCCACCGCCTGGTTCGGTTTTATAACTGATCAATCCCGGATACCTCACGCTCCGGATGTCCACATTATATCGCTTATGATAATATTCACACCATCTTTCTCCAGCCAGTTTGCTGATTCCATATACCGTGGATGGTTCCATCACGGTCAACTGCGGTGTAAGAATTTTGGGTGTTGTATTGCCAAAAACAGCAATAGAGCTGGGCCAGAATACCTTCTTCACATCCTCGACCAGTTTGGCCACTTCCAGGATATTCATCAGGCTGTTCATATTGATATGCCAGGCTTGCGTGGGAAGCTTTTCGGCATTTCCTGATAAAACGGCGGCCAGGTGATAGATCTGGGTGATTTTGTTCCGGATTATGAAATGAATCAAATGCTTATCATCCATGACATCGAGCAACTGAAAAGGGCCGCTTTCTTTGATATCGGCCGGAGCATCCTTCACATCGGTGGCAAAAACACTTGAGTTTCCATAAATCCGGCGCAGCTCAAGGGTGAGTTCAGATCCGATCTGACCGGCAGCACCGATAATCAAAATTCTTTCCATAGGGTTATGTACATTCGCCTCCGAAGGTAAAATAAAAGCAGGCCTAAAAAAAATGATGTTTAACAGGATTTCAGGCATGAGGTTATTTAATATCATGTCAGTGCGAACCGGTCTGCCTGAAGTCGGGCAGGTTTCATACGCTTCGCGCCACGGCAATGGCGTTTGGACTGCTTAGTAATGTTTTCAAAAATCCGTAAAAAAAATGTCTTATCAAATATTGAATATAACATGAAAATGATCTATATTCGTTTATTCAATGAATAAACTAACAAATGTATTCAGGCACCGACTTTACTTCCCTGACTGAGAATAGCCACAAGCTGGTTATCAACGTTATCCGCACGCACAGGGAAATATCGGGTGCGGAAATTTCCAGGATCACAGGATTTCAGCCATCTACCATACTGTATATTCTGCGGATACTCGACCGGAAAGGATTTATATGTATCAGCCGGACAGGTGACTCGACCCAAAAGGGAGGAAAGAAACCGGTATTGTGGAAGATAAAACCGGATATTGGTCTTATGCTGGGTATTGAGGTTTTCAGCAGTAAGTTCCGTTTTGTGAAGATCGACTTTGCCGGGAATATTCATAGCCAGGGTGAGAAGTCCTTTCCTGCAATAATCGGACAGGACAATACGGCGGATGCATTGGAACAATTCATCCGGGACACCCTTACGAAGGACGAGTTAAATGCCAAATCCTTTCTGGGTATCGGTATAGCCATGCCCGGACTGGTTGACAGCAGCCAGGGTATTATCCGGTATTCGGCATTGCTTCAAATCAGGAATCTGGAATTGGGTAACAGGCTGAGAAAAAGTCTGGGGAAGCCGGTTTACTTCGTAAATGACGCAAACGCAGGTGCTCTCAGTATATCCTGGTATCATGCAGGAGAGGAAAAACTTCCCGAACACATTGTATACCTGACCTATAATAAGGAGTCAAAAAACCTAGGTGCAGGATTGATCATTAACCATGGGTTATATGAAGGTATTGCTGGTACGGCAGGAGAGATATTTGATCCGTTGCCTGATCTGGAAACCCTGATTACACGGGCTGTTAAAAAATACGGAAATGACTTTCCCTTGATCCGGGATAATGCTGACCCGGGAAGTGTCTCATTTAAAAAGATCGTGGATTACGCCTTTGATGGGTGCAGGCTTTCTACCTATACAGTTCATAAGATCTGTGATCTGATCAGTGAGGAAATCGCCAGAATTACCGGCATGCTTAATCCCAATCTTATCGTCATTGGCGGGGATATTACCTGCCGACCTGAACTTCTCACGGCATTCATACTACCCGAAGCCAACCGCAAAACAGGAAAAATGGCCAAGCTTGGATATGTTCTGCCCAGCATTAGTTTTTCCTCATTTGGTGAGTTCTCAGTCGCCATGGGTGCAACCGCCATGATCTTAAGCAAGATTCTCCATTATAAAAACAATAAAGCAAGATAATATGAAGTACAACACGGCAAGTAAGGTTGAGGCTTATTTCAACAGCATTCACCAGGACTATGCATTAAGCAGCCAGTATCGGAAGATACCCACGATCATTGTAGACAATTATATTGAGCTTGGACAATTGACTGCCCTTCGGTTTCTTGAATGGGTAAGCCTTAATCCGGGCGGCGTCATTGCGCTGCCCACGGGTAAAACACCCGAATTTTTCATCAAATGGGTGCAATTTTATCTGGCAAACTGGAAAAAAGAAATGGAAAACGGTATCCTTCACCGTATTGGTCTCGATAAAAAGCTGAAGCCTGATATGCGGTCCCTGCAGTTCTTTCAGCTGGATGAGTTTTTTCCCATTAGTCCGGAGCATGAAAGATCATTTACCTATTTCGTTCAGAACTTTTACATCGATGGATTCGGATTTGACGCTAAAAAAGTTCACCTGATCAACGCGTATGATATTCCGGAAAATTCAAAGAAAGATTTTGGCAAGATCTTGAATCTCGATCAGATTTTTCCGGATGGAGTGATAGATCTTGGTATGCGCATCCGGAAACCAAATTCTGAGCGTGATCTGTTAAAGCATAAGGCCATCAAACTATTCGACCAGTTTTGTCAGGATTACGAGGATGAAATCCGGAACAGGGGGGGAATTGGCTTTTTCCTGGGAGGTATCGGACCTGATGGCCATATTGCCTTCAATGTAAAAGGCACTGCACATCATTATCCCACCCGGCTTACCAACATCAATTACGAAACGCAGGCTGCAGCAGCGGCTGATCTGGGTGGTATTGAGATTGTCAGGAAAAAGGCGGTTATTACAATCGGCCCGGCCACCATTACCTATAATCCTGATGTGGTAGCGATAATTATTGCAGCCGGACAGTCGAAATCAGAGCAGGTATATAACGCGGTTGAGCAGGAGCCAAGCATCAACTATCCGGCTACCAGTCTTCAAAAGCTTAAAAATGCACGCTTTTTTATAACACAAAGCGCTACGGCATGCCTTACCCTAAGCGAGGAAAATATAAAACATTTACAAAAGGAGAAAAAACTGCCGGCAAATTATTTCGAGAAACTTGTTATAACGGGATCTGAAAAAAATAAATTATCCCTGATCGAAGTTTCCAGGCTTGATTGTGAGTCAAAGGCAGTCGATACACCGGAATACAGAATAGCCTGTGAGATCCGTAAAAAGCCGTTGGATACGGTTAGTGAGGAAGCTTACAAAAGTCTGGTTCAAAAAATACAACGCGGCATGGATACTCCTGATAACCAGCGTATCCTGCATACTGCTCCGCACCATGATGATATCGAGCTCGCCTATTTTCCACTGTTGCACCACCTGGTGAGATCGCCCAATAATGAGAATTATTTTGTGTATTGTACCAGTGGATTTACCGCAGTGACCAATTTTTATGTTCTGGAGCGGCTTGAAAACATGCTGTCCCTTCTTCAAACAGGCAAAATCTCTTACGGCCAGTTCCGGTTTGCAAATTATGCCTATGCCCAGGATGATATTACAGGATATCTTAACGGAATAGCATTACAGGACACTGATGTACAGCATTTCAACATCAGCACCCGCCTCACTCGTTTATTCCTGGTTCATCTGAAAACAGAAGATCTGAAAAAGGTGATTCCGTTTGCGGGTGACCTGATAGCGCAGCTCAGGGACATTGAGCCCGGCCGGACGGAGCCTCCGATCTTCCACCTGATAAAGGGATGGCTCAGGGAATATGAAGCTGAGCTGGTGTGGGCCTATTTCGGCATTGATATGGACCACGTATCCCATCTCAGGTTACCTTTCTACTCGGCAAACATTTTTCCTGAGTACCCGGATATTACTGCGGACGTGATGCCGGTTTTACAGCTGCTTGAAAAGATCAGACCAACCATTATCACCCTTGCACTTGATCCGGAGGGCAGCGGTCCGGATACACATTACAAAACACTCATTGCCCTTTCGGAAGCCATCGATCGTTATGTGGCCGCTCATCCCGAGATGAATATCCGGATATGGGGTTACCGTAATATCTGGTCAAGGTATAAAACTACTGAAGTCGACACAATTATCCCGGTCTCATTGAATTCCTTTGCCGTACTGCATAACATGTTCAACAGTTGTTTCCTCAGTCAGAAATCCGCCAGTTTTCCAAGTTATGAGCATGACGGGACATTCAGTGAGCTGGCACAAAAAATATGGGTCGAACAACTTAGCCACCTGACAGACCTGCTGGGTAAAGAGTATTTCTATAGCAGTCCAAATCCCTTATTACGGCGGAGTTATGGAGCTATTTATCTGAAAGATATGAGTTACAAGGAATTTTCAGATTACCTGATTCCTGTCAGAAGGCTGCTGAAAGCAAAGGAAATGCTTGGGGGTGATTAATAGAACTCCCTGCGGTTATCTTTGATCTTAGCCAGTTCCTTTAATGCTTCATATGCAAAATAATTGGCCCTGGCGCTATAGTTTCTCTCGATGTAGTTCCGCGTTACTGCTTCTTTTGATTTCTGATCTTCCAAATCTGGCTGGATGATGCTGTTCACAGCAATCACATAAACCCCGTTTTCACCCACGATGGGATCGGAAATCTTCCCTTTTTCAATGGCATAGGCTGCAGCAATTACTTTGGGCTCAATCCCGGCGCTGCCGAGTGAAGAGGATGCAAAGCGCAGTCCTGCAACAGGTTGTAACTGTAATCCCAGGCTTTTGGCCAATTCATCCATGGTCTTTGCTTCTGATTTTTTAGAATTTATCTGAGCCGATATTTGTTCCGCCTTCTTCTGTTGCCGTACCTGGTTCTCAATATCAGCCCGGATTTCCTCCAGCGGGGCAGGCCCCTTTTCTCTTACCTTATCCACTGCCGCAACCACATATTTATATCCGAATTTGAAAACAGTTGCGGAAACATCATGCTCTTCCGCTTTATATGCCCAGCTAACCAAAGGACGGGCTGACTCGAGGTCATTTACCTTTTTGTCCATAGGGGCCAGCTTAAGGGCCACACGGGTATTTTGTGAAGTTTTGCCGTCCTCGACGGCTTTATTGAATTTTTCATAGGAATTATTCACGCCGGCAAATTCATTGGCTTTCACATAATACTCATGATCAGTGGCTTCACTGGGAACTACATTCTTTACCAGTGTTCCGACCTGGATCTGTTTGATCAGGGGCGACTGGTCAAGGACCTGAACGATGTGCAAGCCGTATTGCGTTGCCACCATTTTCAGGTCACCTTTCTTTGCATTGAAACAGCTGTCACTGAATGGTCCTACCATATCTCCTTCCCTGAACCACCCCAGATCACCTCCTTTTTGTGAAGATCCGTCAGCGGAGTACATCATGGCAAGCATGCCAAAATCAGTACCCTTCTTAATCATGTTCATCAGGCTGTCTGCCTGTTTATAGATTGCCTGGGCATTTCCTGTGTTGCCCTGAGAAGAATATGACGGGCTTTGACTGAATCCGGCAGGTAATTTATGGCTGCCAGGCGAGAGATCTTATATGCATTATTCTCAAAATACGGACCATAGGTTGCCCCCTTTGCTGCCTTAAACATAAAATCATTGAGGGTGTCCGGCAATTCTCCTTCATTATAATTCTTTGCATCAAATGAAACATCGGACTCGACGTTCACAAATTGTCGGATATCCTCAGCCTTTTCAAAATCAGGCATGATATCATTTATCCATTTCTGGGCAGCATCAAAATCAGCCTGAGAAGGCACAACCTCAAAGTATACGTAACGGATATCCCTGGATTCTTCCTGTTTATAGCGGTTCAGGTTTTCCTTGTAATATTTTTCCAGATCACCCTCGCTTATTTTTATTGCCGAATCGGTAACGATGTTGAAATTTTCCACGAGATAATCAATATCAACTGATCTGGACGATTCTTCCTGTTGCCTGGTGGTCTCCAGCCGGGTTGCAAACAAGCCTTTCTTTATGAGATTCAGGTATTTGATATTCTTCCGTTGTCTGAAGATCTCATTCTCAATAAACAGATAGTACGTTTTTTCCTCTGATTCTTCACCTTCATTTTGAATTCTCTGCATAAAGGCGTTAAATGCCTGCCTGTTAAATACACCTGTCTGTGGATTGGTGAAGAGCTGTGCAATGGCCGGATGTGGATTTTCCCCCATGATCAGGTCCTTCAATTCATCTTCAGACACATCAATGCCAACCTTACTGTATTGTTTTTCCATCAGCATGTCCTGGATCATATTGTCCCATGTCACACTGCGGATCTGGTCAGTTGTTTGCTCATCAAGACCTGCCTGGCCTGACTGGATCTTTTGAATGGCTTCCAGTTCATTTACCCTTGTCTCGTAATCTGTATAGGGAATGGACTTTCCTGATATTTCAGCGATCTCAAATTTCGACCGGGTGAACAAGGAACCACCTGAATCAAGAAAATCACTCAATACAAATGCAAGCAGTGACAGACCTATTACAATAGCCAGAAGAAGTCCGGCTCTGACTCTTAATTTCTCTAAAATTGCCATGTAAAACTCCAGTTAAATAGTTCAAAAAAATAGGGTACGAATATAGCAATTAATCTCGTCATACAAGAATCCATTAAAAAAATTAACCAGGTTTCAGGATCAGGCTAATGATTAATAAATGAGGTTTTTAATCATTGAGGATTTTCAGCTGGACCAGATCGATCCGGGTACGGCTGACTTTTAAAATCCGGAATTCAAAATGTCTGATAATGATCTTGTCATTCAGCTGGGGTATACTCTCGTGATGGTAAATGATATAGCCTGCCAGTGTATCGTATTCTTCTGATTCGGGCAGCCGTAAACCGTATTTTTCGTTCAGGTAGTCAATTTCAAGTCTGCCCGAGAAAATATAGTTACCTTCATCAGGATGTTTTTCAATGAATTCATCAATATCGTGCTCATCATCAATTTCCCCGAAGATTTCTTCAATAATATCTTCGATGGTGAGTATGCCTGAGATTCCGCCAAATTCATCAACCACCACGGCAACACTTTTATGCTCCTGGATGAATTTCTTGAGCAATCTGTTGGCAGGCATGGTTTCAGGAACGTAAGATACTTCGATCAGCATTGATTTAATGGAATGTGGATTCTTGAATAAATCCTTTGATGTGACATAACCCACCATGTTGTCAATATTATCCTCATAAACCAGGATCTTGGAAAACCCACTTTCAATGAATTTCTGCCTGAGTTCATCCACAGAGTCAACCATTCCGATGGCCGTAATTTCAGTGCGTGGGATCATACAGTCCCTGACCTTAACGTTTGAGAAATCCAGAGCATTCTGAAATAGTTTGATCTCATCTTTTTCTTCGCTGTTTGCATCCCCTTTTTTATCCTGGCTTTCTACGATCAGGTGGTTGAGGTCAATTTTGCCGAAGACCATTTTATCATATTGATTTACCGATTCCTTCCCCAGGATGCTTTTCAAAATCAGGTTTGAAAGCCGGTGAATAAAATGTGATAAGGGATATAAAATGGTAAAAATCAAAAAAAGCGGAATGGACATAAACCGAAGCGCAAGATTTGGATTGATCCGAACAATGGCCTTTGGCAGGAACTCTGCAAAAGTGAGAACAATGGCCGTGGAGATCAGGGTTTGGCTTGCCAGGATTCCAAATTTGGAGTGAATGTAAGTGCCTAGTACCGGCTCCATCCAGTGGGCCATGATGATACCATAGATTACAATAGCAATGTTGTTGCCGAGCTGAATTGTGGCAATGTATTGACCTGACCTGGCCTGGAAAATACCTATGATCCGGGATGAGAAAAGCCCCTGTTTCCGGTCGAGTTCAAGTCTCAGCTTATTTGAAGCAAAAAAAGCAATTTCCATTGCTGCGAAAAAAGCAGCCAGAAGCAATGTTAGTAAAACATATAAGGACTGACTCGTCATCATAATATAACCTGTTTATTCCGTTTCCTTTGTTCCGGGAGCCACATCGTCCCTGACATTCACAGTGCCACTGGAACCTTTTAGTTTCCATTTTGAAAGGTCCTGCCGTGCTTCAAAGCCATTCTCACCATAAAATATACCATCCGGATTGGTGAGTCGGGTGAATTTATCCGAATAGATCCTTTCTGCTTTCTGATCCCAGAACATATGTTCCGTTTCCAGTTTCTCTCCCTTTTGTTGATCTTCTGCGATTACCTGGTTACGGGCTTCCCACAATTCTTTTTTTTCATAATATATGGCATATTTCGACTGTATATAAGATGAAGCTCTTCCCAGGCTGTCATAGAACACCACCTTCATCCCTTTGGGGAATTCAAAATAGGGTTCTTCCTTCCGGCTGTATTTGTTGATCTCAGGGGAGAAGATTTTACCCTTAAGGATACCGGAGTCAGTATAGGCAATTTCGATGTTAAAACCCGACTGATCAGGAAGGTTCAACTCGGTTGTCAGTGCGTTGATTGTTTCGATATCGTTTTTACACGAGACCGGTCATTATAAAACCTGTCAGCATCATAAGTTCAAAACATACCAGTTCCCAGTGTTTCATGACACATGTAAATTCAGTTTCATTCAGCCGGACTGTTAAATTCAAGAATATGGTTGAGCCCGGTCAATACAAGATCAGGATACGAAAATATGATCTTTTTTAATTTATGTGCAAAGAACCCGGAATCTCCTCCCGTGATTACAAACCGGCAATCCGGATACCTGCTTTCAAAGAGTGATATATAACCATTCAATTCATGAATTATACCCTGCTGAACACCGGCAGCAATGGCCGTTTGTGTATCATGGCCAAATTCAGGGTAATCACTGTCTTCATTTACCAGCGGAAGCTGTGCAGTGTGTTCATGCAATGCTTTGAACCTGGTGTGGAGACCAGGAGATATATTCCCTCCCATGAATATACCATCTGCTGAAACAAAGTCAATTGTGATGGCTGTACCCAGATCCATCACCAGGATGGAGGAACGGGGGTAAATGCAGGATGCTCCTGCCGCCGCAGCAATCCGATCATGGCCAAGAGTTCCAGGAGATCTGTAATTGATCTTGAGAGGCAAGGGAAGGGTAGGGTCAAGGAAAAGAAGCTTTTTCAGACCGGAACCGGCAGATTTAAACATGTCACGGACAGGTTGGCCGACTGAAGATACAATCACCTTGTCAACCGGATAATGTGACAGGATTCCGGTCAGCTGTTTGCGGGTGACGGTATCGAAGCGCAGGTTTTCAGCAAGCCGTCCATGTTCAAACCAGCCAGCCTTTGTATGTGTGTTACCGATATCTAAAACAAGGTTCATGATAACAGTCATCAGGATTCGGGAATGGTAAGGAGGAGTCTGAAGATGGATTTGATGTTCAGTAAACCTGTGACGAACGCCAGGATTGCACCCAATGTCAGGTATATGCTGAAAGAATAATACCAGCTGAGGGGCAATCCACGGAAGAAATAGCTTGACAAAGCCAGCAGAATAATAAAGATGGAAAGACGAACTATCAGATTGAGACTGATATTAAAATTGAAGATACGCTTAACCAGTATAAACTGATAAACAGAGGTGAAAACCTGTGTTGTCATACTGGCTGCGGCCGCGCCCAAAACCCCATACCGCCTGATGAACAGAAAATTCAATCCAAGATTGATCATTACAGCAAGGGCAGCCATGGTGTTGAGCTGTTTCAGACTTCCGTTGGCAGTGAGCAGGGTACCGAAAATGTAAGTCATGCACATGCCCAGAAAGGTAAAGATGAGTATACCAAAAACCTTGGCCGAATGCTGAACGTGCTCATGGTAAAGGTAATCGATTATCTGATATCGGAAACTGAGACATCCAAACGCCATTACCAGTGCAGGAACAAAGAGTAATGAAAAAGACAGGTAGGTAATGTGATCAATTGATTCTCCTTTCTGGATCATCCGCGAAAACAAGGGTAGCAGGATAATGGTGAACAGATAACCGTAGTTGGAGAGAATCTCGATGATCCGGAAACTTTGTGCATAAATACCAGCCTGTTCTTTACCGTTTACCAGCAATTTACCGAGCAAAACGGAATCAATCCTCAAATAAGTAGCCATCAGAAGAATCAGCAGGGCATAAGGCAGGCTGTGACGCAAAAAGGACATGTAATACTTTCTGTTGAAACGTACTTGTATCGGATGGGCTTTTGCAAAGACAAGACCAAAAGCAATTGATGCGGCAATGAGGTAAGCAAGGGTTTGTGAATAGATCAGCCATTCAATACGGAAATTATTTCTGGTCAACGGATTAATCAGCAGAAAGCCACAGATCAGGATGACGACAAACCGGTCAACCACCGAAAGGATGCTGTCGGCCCTGAAAAGATGCAATCCGCCCAGGTTTGCCCTGCAATACAGGATGAAGGAGGCGAGTGACTGGTTGAAAAGGAGAATGAACAGAATTTTGAATTCGTTGAATTGCCAGCCTAATAATATGCCGATAAGCGAGCAGATTATAAAATAGGTCACACCCAGGATGATCTTTAGCGGGAGGATGTTTGAAAAGTACTTATTGAGCAAATGTCCGTGCCGGGCAATCTCGCGGCGTGTGAAATTTTCAATACCCAGATCGAGTAGGATCTGGAATATCAGTGAGAAATTAAGCAGAATGAAATAATTACCATATATTCTTACTCCCACTGCATTTTGAACTCCAATATCAATACCAAACGCATATACAGGCTTGATCAACAAATTCAGGAAAAGCAGGAGTGCAAGATTGGCAATTAGTTTTCTTTTCAAAACAGTTGAAAATTATTTTCTTTACAAATGTATAAAGTTTTGCTTTTATCGGAATCCTTTTTTTATGAAACCTGATTCTGGCCATAACCAAGTTGTTATATTTATTCTCCAGGCTTGCTGAAAAGTCATTTTTTATCTGATTTGCACGAGGCCGGCTGTGATGAAGCTGGTCGAGGATGTCTTGCAGGACCCGTGTTTGCTGCAGCCGTCATACTTCCGGGTCACTATCAGAACCCCTTTTTGAATGATTCCAAAAAATTATCAGCCAGCAGGCGGATTTTGCTTCGTCCGGTCATTGAGCATGATGCGCTGGCCTGGTCTGTAGCCTGGGTGGACAATGAAAAAATCGATGAGGTGAACATCCTCAGGGCTTCCATTTTGGCCATGCACATGGCTCTTGATAAACTTGACATTATACCGGAATATATTCTTGTTGATGGGAACCGCTTTTTTCCATACAGAAACATCCGGCACAGATGTATTGTCAGGGGCGACGGACTTTACGCTTCCATAGCAGCAGCATCTGTTCTGGCAAAAACCTGGCGCGATGAATACATGATCGGTCTGCATAATGATTTCCCGAACTACCATTGGGATAGAAACAAGGGATATCCGACTCAGGAACATCGCAGGGCAATTCACAAATTTGGTATTTCACCGTATCACCGGAAAAGTTTTTCACTTTTTGATGAACAGCTTGAATTATTTTTGTGAATTTTGCAGTGAATTATAACCGATATTAATGCAAGGAATTATGAGAAGACTGATCAGTTTATGTGTTGGGTTTATTTTTGCTTTCACAACAACCCTGAGGGCAGATGAAGGAATGTGGTTGCTCCCGCTGATCCAGAAACTCAATATTGACACCATGCATGCCCTGGGACTGAAACTCTCGGCAGAGGATATTTACAGTATTAACCAGGGCAGTCTGAAGGATGCCATAGTAATGTTCGACGGAGGATGTACCGGTGAAATAGTTTCCGAAGAAGGACTTTTGCTTACCAATCACCATTGCGGATATGATGCCATACAAAATCACAGTACAGTTGATCATAATTACCTTGAGGATGGATTCTGGGCCTTAAATAGGGGAGAAGAACTCCCAAACCCGGACATAACAGTGACTTTCCTGGTCAGGATTGAAGATGTCACCGCCCGGATCTTAGACGCACTTTCGGATACACTGGATGAAGCAGACCGGCATCAGAAGGTTGCAATCCTCACTGATTCAATCGTTGAAGCCGCAACTAGCCGGCACACATTACAATGCCATCGTTGAATCCATGTTTGGGGGGAACAGTTATTATTTGTTTGTTTACGAGGATTATCACGATATCAGACTGGTTGGTGCTCCGCCTTCATCTATCGGTAAATTCGGATATGATACTGATAACTGGATGTGGCCCCGTCATACAGGTGATTTCAGTGTTTTCCGGGTATACTGTTCTCCTGACGGAAAACCGGCTGATTACAGCAAAAAAAATGTTCCTTTGAAACCCAAACATGCCTTGCCTGTCTCACTCAAGGGAGTCAACAAAGGTGATTTTGCTATGGTATTGGGATACCCGGGCACAACAGAGCGGTATATGACCTCTTTTGAAGTCAGGGAATTGCTGAATATTACCAATCCCAACCGAATTAAGATCCGCGGACTGCGTCAGGATATCCTGCTTAAAGATATGATGGCCGACAAGAAAGTGAACATTCAATATGCAGCGAAATATTCACGATCTTCCAACTACTGGAAGTATTCCATCGGGCAAAACCAGGGATTCACAAAACTGAATATCCTGGCCCAAAAAGAACGGCAGGAAAGCGACTTTACCAATTGGATCAACGGTAACGAGGAAAGGAAAAGCAAATACGGCCAAGCACTGAATTCAATCCGGGAGTCTGTTGAGGGTCGTGGCCCCTACGAGCATGCACTGCAATATACCTACGAGTGTTTTTTCTCTTCTGCTGAAATTATTGCTTTTGCGAACAAGGCCACAAAACTCTATGTCAACATGCAGGATGAACCTGATAATGTTGAATTGATTGATTCACTTGCCCTTAACCTGAAAGCACTATGCGATGAATTTTACAAGGATTACAATGCAGCAACAGACAGAAAGATGTTACCGGCAATCCTCAGGTTGTACCAGGAAAATGTCCGTCCGACTTTCTATCCTGACTTTTTTAATGTGATAAAATCAAAGTACAACAACAATTTCGAAGCCTATTCAAAGGATCTGTTTGCAAAATCCATTTTCGCAGATCAACTGAAAATGGAAGAATTCTTAAAGCATCCTACGGCAAAAGTACTCGAAAAGGATATGGCCTTTCAGGCTGCCCGCTCGGCCCTGGATGTTTATATGCAGGCTTATTTAAGCCAGGCCATGTTTGATGATGATTATGATAAGGGTAACAGACTTTACATTGCGGGACTTATGGAAATGAATCCCGATATGAAGTTTTATCCCGATGCCAATTCAACCATGAGAATCACCTATGGTACGGTACAGGATTATTATCCGCGTGATGCCGTCCGGTATGATTACCTGACCACACTCGATGGTGTAATGGAAAAAGAGGTACCGGAAAACTTTGAATTCAAGGTACCGGAAAAACTGAAGGAGCTTTACCGGAATAAGGATTACGGACCTTATGGTATGAATGGTAAAATGCCGGCCTGTTTCCTGACGACCAACGATATCACGGGTGGAAACTCCGGAAGTCCGGTTATTGATGGGGATGGCAACCTGCTCGGGCTTGCCTTTGACGGGAACTGGGAGGCCATGAGCAGCAATATCGTTTTTGAGCCGGCCCTTCAACGTTGCATTTGTGTGGATATACGGTATGTGTTGTTTATCATGGACAAATTTGCCGGGGCAACCAACTTGGTTAGTGAAATGAAGATTATCAGATAAGGGATTGGAGTTTTCGCATATCAACAAATTTAACATATTATGCAAGTGAGGTTGCTTGATGTTTTTTCAGTATTTATGATTTTGTTCGCTGTCATTGACATCACAGGAGCCATACCTTTTATTCTTGAACTAAAAAGAAAAAGCGGCGAGATCGAAGCCGGACAGGCAACCTTGGTTGCCTATGTTATCCTGCTCCTGTTTCTGTTTATTGGAGAACCATTCCTGAGACTGTTCGGGGTCGATATCCGTTCTTTTGCCATTGCCGGTTCATTTGTTCTTTTGTTTCTGGGTCTTGAGATGGTGCTGGGTATAGAATTCTTTAAGTTCGAATCCATAAAGAATACCTCCATTTTTCCGCTTGCCTTCCCGCTGATTGCCGGGGCAGGAAGTATGACAACCATAATTTCACTGAAGGCAGCTTATGACCTGTGGACTATTTTTTTTGCGCTGACCCTGAACATGGTCCTTGTATACCTGGTGCTCAGGGCTACCAAATTCGTTGAGAGGATGCTCGGTACCACCGGTATATTGATCATGACCAAGGTATTTGGTATTATCCTGCTCGCCATAGCAATCAGATTATTCCTCTCCAATACCGGCATACAACTTCCCTATGCCGGTTAAAATAACCATGTATACCGATGGTGCTGCAAGCGGTAATCCCGGACCGGGTGGTTATGGCGTGGTGCTGATTTCCGGTTCCCACCGGCGTGAAATTTCCGGAGGATTCCGGCTTACTACAAACAACCGGATGGAACTGATGGCCGTCATTGCCGGCCTTGAAGCACTTAAAGCAGAGAACTGCCAGGTTACCGTGTATACCGATTCAAGATATGTGAGTGAAGCCGTGGAAAGAGGATGGGTCTTCAACTGGGAAAAAAAGCGGTTCCATAAAAAAAAGAACCCGGATCTTTGGACACAATTCCTGAAGACTTACCGAAAACATCAGGTGAAATTCGTTTGGATCAAAGGACATGCAGCCATTCCTGAAAACGAACGCTGTGATTTCCTTGCTGTGGATGCATCCAGGGGAATAAATCTGCCTGATGATGCCGGATATGCAGAGCCTGAAGATCAATCCCGCCTGGGCTGGTAAGCAGTGAGCCTGTTAAAAACATTTTTTCAGCAAGTGTAACAATCTTCTGCCAGGTTACGTTTCATCTGTTATCCGGTTTTGATATAATCCCGGCATGAACCTTACGATTCAATAAATCCTGCAGCGGTTTTGGAAAAAGGCAAAATAATTGACTTCAGGGGCAATGTACACTATGAAACCATTGGGGAGCTGATTCACCAGTTCAAAAACCATGTTCATATCCTGGGGGTTCATATTGGCACCTATAAGAAAGTATTGCTGGTAATGATCGAGACTTTAGAGAATATTATGAAATACAGGGAATATCCATCCAATGTCAATGGGGATGAGGGCTCCTTCATCTCGTTATTTGCCGTTACAAAAGAAGGAGACCGGTACTTCGTTTCATCGGCCAATACCCTTGAAAGAAGGAATATCCCTGCACTGGAGGGAAAACTGATCTATTTGAATAAACTTACCCAACAGGGAATAAAGGAATTTTACAAGGAAACAATTACAAACGGGCAGTTTTCAGAACAGGGAGGGGCCGGCCTGGGCTTAATTGAAATGGCAAAGATCTCAGGCAATAAAATCGACTATCATTTCCAACCGGTTGATGAGATGTATGCAACTTTTCACCTGAAAATAACCATTGATGAATTTCCCAGCTATCCCTGACTGGAATTAATATCAGCGTGAAGCCATCGGATTATCGCGAAGAACAATGTTCCACTCTGCCAGCACATTTAATGCATGCTTGATCTCCCGGCGACAGTCGTCTTCAGACATATAGTACTTTCTAGAGAAACTATCCAGGATAAATACGGTGTTTTGTTTACGATAGGCAGCCATCAGCAGATCAGCATAGAAATCCGTAAAATTGTGCTTCACTTCAATACCTTCCTTGTTCATGGCCGATACGACCACGGTACCATTCGACATCCGTTTGATCTTGCAATCGGGGTTAAGTTTGATATTTGCTTCAAGAGAGGATCCGGAAGAAATGCCTTCACCGGCATTCAGGGAGAAAGTAAGAACCAGGATCAGGAAAAGGCCAGACTGCAGGGTTCTTAATAAAGGTGAAATGGAGGATTTCATAAGTGAGATGTATTAGCAGTATAAACAAACAAGCCCTGAAAATGTTCATCTGATCCAACCAGCAGAATCATTTGTAAGCGTGCAACAGGTTCAGCACAGCTATTTGATCAAAGTTATGAAAAAAATGATTAGTAGAATTGAAGATTTGATCAACGTTATCAAACCAATGATTAAATAGGGGGAATCGTTTTGATCAACGTTATGAAATTATTGATTAATGACCGATATCCTTTGCTGGTTTATCAATAGCATGTAATGCAGGCAATCATTTTAACCCATAATAAACAGGTCATTTATTTTTCGCAAAATGTTGCAAATGAAGCAAAAATGGAATAGATTGAACAGGTATTTACTGTTCACGTATGCACATTGCCATTTTGCATTATCACCTGCATCCCGGTGGCGTCACGCGGATCATTGGATCACAGGTACAGGGCTTGCTTGAGACCGGAGGTGTTCAACAACTAAAAGTTTTGTGCGGAAACAATATTGCACATACTGCGCTGTCAGGTGTTCCCATCGAGGAAATTGCAGGCCTGCAATATATGCAGGCAGGTGCCCAGGAAACAGACTACAGAGAAGAATCCTCCCGGATCATGACCCGCATTATTGAGCAGGCAAAAGGTTTCATCCTGCACTGCCATAATCCAAACCTTGGAAAAAATCCGGCACTGACAATGGCTGTCTTCAGGCTGGCACAGGAAGGGTACAGGATAATCAATCATTGTCATGATTTTGCTGAAGACCGGCCTCTCAATATGAAGGCTTTACAGGCGATGATATACAATACGGGGCTTCAGGTCGGAGAGGTTTTATATCCCGATTTACCCAATTATCATTTTGTGGTTTTAAATACCTTTGATTACAACCGGATCCTGCAAGCCCATATCCCGCCAAACCGGGTGCACCTGGTCCCGAATCCAGTCTCATTGCATGAATACAATTGGGAAGACAGCAAACAGGATCTTCGTTTGAAAATCATCAGTCAGCTTGCACTTGATCCGGATAAGAGAATAATTACTTACCCTGTTCGTGCCATCAGACGGAAGAACATCGGAGAATTTATACTACTTGGGACCTTATTTGAAAGAACATGTCAGTTCCTGATTACCCAGGCTCCAAAAAATCCGGAGGAGCTTCCGGAATACAACCGACTGGAAAGATTTTTGCCGGAAACACAAAATCCGGATAAAATTTGAAGCCGGAGATATCGTTAATCATGAAGAATTGATCGGAATTTCCGACTTTTGTATAACTACCAGCAAACGGGAAGGATTTGGAATGGTATTTCTCGAACCCTGGCTTGCCGGGACACCGGTTTCGGGCAGAGATCTGCCCGGTATTACCGGAGATCTGCGCAGTTATGGACTTGAATTTCCCGGATTGTATAAACACATCCTGGTAAAAAGCAGAACCGGGGTGTGCGATTTTACAGAGCTGGACCAGGAAGGACAGGAAGACTGTATTGACCGGATTCACAGACTCGCCTATGAAAAAGAAAAGATAAGCAGGTTGAATCCATTCCTGGAATCACTTTTTACAGTCATTGAACCTGAAATGATCAGGAAAAACAGGCAGATTATTTTAAATCAATTCTCGGTAGCCAACTATGGAAAAAGATTACTTGAACTATATAAGAGCCTTCCTCGGTGAATCGGTCATGATGAAGCCGGTGCCTACCTTATTGAAGCCTTATGTAAGGAAGGACCCGGCAGTAAAAGCTTTTGTATTTGATGTGTATGGTACCCTGCTGGTTTCTGCCTCCGGAGATATTGATGAGTCGGTATTCTCAACCGACAATATTAACAGGGCATTTAACTCAGCCGGTATTCAGGTCAGCAAACGCGTGGAGGATCAGGCCACCCTGCTGACCGAAATTCTGGAGGAATTCAGGCAATCCGTCAGGGAATATCACGACAAGGAACGAACTGAAGAACTTCCGTATCCCGAGGTGAATATACTGCAGATCTGGGAAAAGATTATCCTGACCTGCGAAAAGCGAAATCAGCTTATTCTCGATGGACCGCTTTGCATAAAATGCTTTACTTTTGTGTTTGAAGTGCTGAGCAACCGCATCTACCCCATGCCGGGAATGAAGGAATTACTTACCCGGCTTGCGGCGCAAAGCTATCCCCTGGGCATTATTTCAAATGCCCAGTTTTATACACCGGTTATCATGAATTTTTTCCTCCATGATACCATTTCAGAAGATGAAGCCGTGTTCCCCTTTGATCCTGATCTGACCATATTTTCATATAAACATATGCGGTCAAAGCCGGATGTATTCCTTTTCGAATTGCTTAAGAGAACAATGCAGCCGGAAATACGGTTTGTTTGCCGATGAAATTCTGTTTATCGGCAATGATATGTTCAGGGATATATACCCTGCCTTTCTATCCGGTTTTAAAACAGCCCTTTTCGCAGGTGATACAAAATCACTCAGACTCAGACAGGAAAAGCCTGAGCTCAAAAAGATCGTACCTGATTATATTATTACTGATCTGATGCAACTTTTAACCATCCTGAACTAATGGATATTTCTCACCTCAACTATGGTATTATTCATTCGCTCATCGGCAAAAACGACGGGGTATCAATCGTCATTGACCAATCCGTGAATGCCATGGTGAAAGACCTGGGCATCGGACTGGGTAATATATTTTTCCTGGCAGCACATGCATCTCCGCGTTTCAATGCAGAAACCCATGAGATCTTCTGGCATAAAAGCGAAATACATAAAACGATAATACGCCGGTTCAACGAAAAGGCAGATGAATCACTCGATCATCTGATTCACGAAAATGCTTTGCTGGCAAAGGATATTATCGCGGATTTTGTTCAGCGGAACAACATCGACATCATTATTGCCCACAATACCTCACATCCCTATAATTTTATTACGGCTGTCGGCCTGGGATATTACCTGGAGGAACTGCGCAGGCAAAATCTGATCTGGCCCAAGGTGCTTGTGTGGTGGCATGATTCTTATTTTGAACGGCACGCAATTTGCCAATCCCAATCCCATAATCCGGAAATACCTGAAATATCTTCCCGGAACACTGATTGACGGTATCATTTTTATCAATTCCACTCAACCGGAGCTGGCCAGAAGAGTATTCAACCAATACGGGATCAACAATATTGATACTTTTTTCAGGGACCGTACAGCCATTATCCCCAATACCCATGATATAAGCTGGAACTGGAAGGAATGCGACTGGACCGGCAACACCCTTCATTTCCCGACACAGGATCCTTACAACCAGTCCTTTCTGAAAGATATCGGGCTGACTGACATGATTGAGTCGGGCGGATATTCCTTGAAGGATACCGTGATCCTGTTGCAGCATACCCGAATTGTACCCAGAAAGAAAATAGAGGTTGCCATTGACCTTGCTTTCGAGCTTGGGGAGCGTTTTGCAGCAGGAAGGCTGCCGTAAATGCATCGCACTGCTCATCAGCGGACATTCAGGGGATGAACAGGTAAAATACAAGGAATTTCTGACAGATTATTTTCAGATGAAAAGGGAGACTGATCCAAATTCGCGGGTATTCATGATTTTTGGTGAGAATTATATACTCTCCCATCGTGATATTATTGTAGACAAGAAATATTATAACTTTTTCGAGATACCTGCCGTTATTGCATCACTGGGGGGTATCGGGACCTATTTCAGCGAGACTGAAGGTTTCGGCAACAACCTGCTGGAGATGATCGCAGCCGGTCTTCCGGTGGTCATTAACAAGTACGGGATTTATAAATCTGATCTTGAACCGCTGGGTTTCGATCTGCCCAGCATTGAGGACACCATGCTTGATCCGGCATTGATTGAAACCACATTCAGACTGGTAATGGATATACCTTACCGCAACCTGCTTGTAAGCCATAACCTGTCGGTGTTGTCAGAAAAACTCGGACACCGGAGAATTGCCGAAACACTTAATCCGCTTATCAGTAATATTTTCACACGGGGACTCTGTTAACCCGGAAAACCTGTCGCATCCATGACCAGCTTCACAGATATTAACGGGTTTTCAGCCTCACTGGCGAGGCGGCTGCAGGGCATCTATCCCCTGGCCTTCCGGGAAGGATATGTAAACCGGATACTCGGTCTGATAACCCGGCATCCAATGCCCGGACCCATTTGGGACCAGAACGATGTTGTGCTCATTACCTATGGAAATACCTTCACTGCAGTTCACGAAAAACCACTGGTTACCCTCCGGCGCTTTCTGGATAACAAGCTCAGAAACACAATCAGCTGTATTCATATTCTGCCCTTTTACCCATCCACTTCCGATGACGGATTTTCTGTAAGCGATTATGAGTCGGTGGTCCCAGAACTTGGCGAATGGGATGATATTGCCGGCATTGGCAAACATTTCAGCCTGATGTTCGACCTGGTTATCAACCACGTATCAGCCAGTCACCCCTGGTTCATCAATTTTCTCAACGGCAGGTCGCCGGGCAGAGACTATTTCATCGAAATGGATCCGGAGGCCGATTACCACCTTGTGGTCAGGCCAAGAAGTTCACCCCTTTTCAGCCCTTTCACCATGGGGGAGAGGACTACAAGGGTCTGGACCACCTTCAGTGCCGACCAGGTGGACCTTAATTTTGCCAATCCCGAGGTCCTCATTGAGATGATCAGGGTCCTGCTTCTTTATATCAGCAAGGGTGCACGGATCATCCGTCTCGACGCCATCGCCTTCCTCTGGAAGGAACAAGGCAGCTCCTGTCTTCACCTGAGCCAGACACACGAGTTGATCAGACTCATCCGGGATATAGTGACCTGGGTGAATCCACATATTATTCTGCTAACCGAAACCAATGTTCCCAACCGTGAAAACTGGAGTTATTTCAGTAAGGATGATGAAGCACATATGGTTTATCAGTTTTCCCTGCCCCCCTTGCTGCTGTATACCCTTTATACAGGCAATGCCCGTTTTCTGACATCATGGGCTGAGAGTATCCCGGCAACCGGAGGAACCAGGACATTCCTGAATTTTACGGCTTCGCATGACGGAATTGGCATTCGTCCTCTTGAAGGCATCCTGACCGAACAGGACATTCAATCGCTGATCATGGGTATCAGGAACTTTGGCGGGCTGGTCAGCGAAAAACGAAATCCGGATGGAACTCACAGTCCATACGAGATGAATATTACTTACCTGGATGCCCTGAACGGAACACAAAACGGTCCCGATCAGCTGCAGGATAAAAGGTTTCTTTGTTCACAGTTGATCATGCTTGCCCTGCAGGGCATACCGGCTGTATATATTCAAAGCCTTCTGGGTACGGGCAACGATTATGAAGGGGTTAAGAAAACAGGCCGTGCCCGGAGCATAAACCGGAAACAATGGGATGAAGAGGCAATCCTTCATCTTTTGTCAACAGAATCCGCGACAAAAACATATTTTTGAGGAATATATACGCGTAATCAATATCCGTAAGCAGATCACGGCTTTTCATCCTGATTGTCCCCAACAGATCCTGTTATGCGGGGATCCTTTTTTTGCCCTGATCCGTGAAAACCCGACAACAGGTGAAAGAGTTTACTGCATATCGAATATTACTTCCCGTCCTGTTATACTGCCAAAAAGAGTCATTCCGTCCCGGATCGGTATCCTTAAAGATATTCTGGCCGGGAACCAGATACTGAGCGAAAGAGAAATGCGTTTCGGACCTTATCAGACCAGGTGGCTGTGTTGATACAGGAACAACTATCCCTTTTTTGCTACACGTTTTTCCTTTTTAGCAGCACGCTTTTCTTTCAGGCTCAACTTGGCCGCTTTCTTTTCCTTTTCTTTGGAAGGAGATTTTTCTTTGACCATATGCTTTTCAATTTTGTTTCTGCAAATTTAAATATTGTAATGAACAATTAAAACCGAGATTTCAACATCGAAGCATGTACCCTGTTATTCAACCACGATCATTTCGTGAATTTCAAGTCTCGGAAGGGTGCATCGGATAACTCCGTTCTCATAATTAAATGCCATTGCCCTGTTCTCCGGATGCAGGGTTACCCGGTCGGGTTTTGACGGGTAGCGGATATTAATTTGTAAGGGACCAAGAACGGGTATCTCGTCGAAAACCATCACATTCATATTATCATGAGGTCCCCCTGCATTCACCAGGTTAATGATCAGGGCATTATTCAACCTGTTCAGGGTGACGTCGATCAGGTGTGATCCTGTCACCTCTACCATCAGTTCGGGCTTCATTTCCCGTATCAAAGCATCAATAAAATCACGGAAAACCGGTGTGTAACGGTACATGTATCCTTTTCCGATATTCAGGTAAAGAGCGGCTATTTGTCCTTTACCGTAAGGGGTAATGGTGGCGGCAATTGAAGAAGGTCCTTCCATATCCCAATGCTGGTAGTACCTGCCAAATGACCGTGCTTTTCCCTTAAGGGTGATTTGTTGGGATATAGATTTCACATTGCCGAGCCATCCGGCAAATTCCAGTCCGATATCATCCTCTTTTGGCTGCCCGGTAAATTCCACCTGAAGAATATCCTGAAACAGTCTGGCAGTTTTAGGCCCTATTATCAGGAGCTTTCCTCCTGCCGAGACATATTGCAGCAGTTTCTCCTTTAATGCAGTGCTGATGGTATCCCACTCGGGATACACCAGCAGGGGATATTCCTGGATGTTATCAAGTTGATGTTCTGCAATAACATCAACCACTTTCTGGGATGCCAGCATACAGTTCAGCACACCCTGCAGTGGGGTAAGTAAACTACCAAAACTGCCAAATGGTTTATTTGCCTTGTCATACAGTGTTGACCCTGAAAGAATAAGGCCTGATTGCGGAACAGGTTTTGCATTCTGACAGAAAGGCTGACGTGCCCTGACAAATACCGATGCCTTTGCCAGCAGGGGAATGGTCCAGTCATAAACAGAAGCATCACGTTTCTGGCTCAGGTAGATCTGCACACCTCCACCCAGGGAAAGCACAGTAGCTAATTCACGTTGGATCTGAGGGACAGTTTTGACCGACTGGCTGCCACTTTCCTCCCACATCCATGAAAAACCCCAGGCCATCAGATCCCAGGGTTTTCCCTGGTTGCGGATGAACCTTCCTTCAAGCCGGGCACTGTTCATGCTGTTATTAGCTGAAAAGTCACCGGAAATATAATCCACCGGGATAGAGACAGGTTCAGGCATAAGGGTGGAAAACGACCAGTTACTCGCCACCTGAAAATCCGGTTTGTATTTATGCAGTTCTGTTGTGTAATGCGTTACATATTCCCGGAACCCCTGCCGGTTGAAATTGAGATATTCTTTCCAGTGGGGTTCCCCTGGATTCATCGGAATTCGGGTAATGCCGGTTTTTTGCGTAAACAATGCCCGGGCATTTGCAGAATAATCAACCTGATGCGCCCAGCAATCTCCGTCAACCCATACACCATCAGCACCATATACTCCTGCAAGTTCTTTCAGTTGAGGAATAAGAAGGCTGTCGGCATAGGGTCCGAAAACAGAAGTATTGTTCTTCGACAGGCTTCCATCTGGATTAACAGCCGCCCAGGATGGATGTAACTCAACAGCGCGACTGTCCCATACTCCTGAATAATGGAGATACAACGCGATCCCGTTTTCAGCGGTCACTTCCCTCCATGTTTTCAGTTGATCATTGACGAAGCCTGGAGCCTGATTTCCCACCTTTGTTAGGTAACTTGAATATCCGGCATGTCCTTTGCAATCCACCTGAATGAAATCAGGCCTGACCTGGTTCACAATATTTTCGACCATGGCCTGGTCCACATCCTTGCCGATTTCTTTGCAATCGGGACCTGCATGAAAGTCAAAATGAAGACCAAAATAGCTGTCAGCGCGTTTCAGACGCGGCGGATCAGTCTTAATCTGGGAGAAGAGAAAACCTGAAGAAATCAGGAAAGCCACAGATAGGGAAAACCATTTCATAACCATGTTTTATTTTTTTAATAAGCAGGTGAAAGTTGAATTTAATAATAAATTCATTGTGTTGGTGGCTTTTGTATATAAAAGTCTTTTTTTTAATATTTTTGACTTAATATCCTAAATTTTGTACACCAGATGGTAGCAGTCAGATGGATGGTTTTTTTGCCGGCAACACTTTTGGCAGCCAATATGCTGCTATTCAGCGTCCATGCCCAGGATGCAAACTGGACTCACTTCAGGGGCACTAATCTGGATGGCTTTTCTGCAGAAGTGAACCTACCTGAGCATTGGAGCGATACGACACATATAAAATGGAAAACGCCTGTCCACGGGAAAGGTTGGTCCTCGCCTGTAATTTTTGGTGATCAGATCTGGATCACTACTGCCGAGGAGGATGGATCAGGGATGTACGGAATATGTGTTGACAAAGCCTCGGGCAGGATTCTTTTCGATGAAAAACTGGTCGAGCCGGATACCGTGCTTGCCAAGCATACGCTCAATTCATATGCTACGCCAACTGCCTGTATAGAAAAGGATTTTGTTTATCTTCATTTCGGGAGCTACGGAACATTCTGTCTCAGGACTGCAGATGCAAACCTCGTATGGAAGCGAACTGATTTCTCCTGCGATCATATTCAGGGGCCGGCCTCTTCTCCGATATTGTATAAAGATTTGCTTATACTGCACTACGAAGGAACAGATGTACAATATATCGTTGCCCTGGACAAGAGAAATGGCAAGCTGATCTGGAAGACTGACCGGCCAAAGGAATGTTATGATCTGCTGGAACCAATCGGGAAAAAAGCTTACACTACACCCCTGATCATCCAGGTAAATGGAAAGGACATGCTCATATCGAACGGATCCGCCGTTTGCATTGCGTATGATCCGGAGACAGGGGCTGAGATCTGGCGTATTGTGCATGGTGAGGATTCAACCATTGCGATGCCCTTCTTTGAAGATGGTATATTGTATTTTTATTCTAGCTTTATCACACCTCCTGAAGGAGAAAAATTCGCAGAGCTGTTTGCTGTCAATCCGGATGGGAAAGGCAATATCAAAGAAACCCATGTTATCTGGCGATATCAGTCCCCCATATTGCAGTTGCTAACACCTGTAATTAAGGACGGCCTTATTTATACAATCGATACCCGGAGCAACCTGATTTGCCTTGATGCAAAGTCCGGAGCCACAGTATGGTCAGAAAAGATGAAGGGGGTATTTAATTCTTCGCCGGTATATGCTGGTGGTAACATCTATTTCTCCTCAACAAAGGGAATAACAATTGTAATTAAGGCAGGCCGGGAACCGGTATTTCTGGCTGAAAACAAGCTGAAAGGAGAGATATGGGCAACTCCTGCCATCCTGGAGAAGTCAATTATTATTCGCACAAGTGAATACCTTTACCGGATATCTGATTAATAATTTGTATAATCAACCAAAGGTCCTGCGTCTTCAATCTTTAATCTTTCATCTTAAATCCTGAAGCCATGTACATCATCAGCTCCTATTCACTGGCTGTTTTCTTCTGTGTGATCACCATGCTGTGCTGGGGATCATGGGCAAATACCATGAAGCTGTCTCCGAAGAGCTGGCCTTTTCAGCTTTACTACTGGGATTATTCACTGGGTTTGGTATTGACCGCATTGCTGCTTGGACTGACCCTCGGCAGCATGGGTGAAAACGGACGTGGTTTCACCTCCGATCTGATGCAGGCCCAACCGGCTGCACTGGGTTCTGCTCTGCTTGGCGGAGTGGTATTTAACCTTTCAAATTTGCTGATTGTGGCCGCAACAGATATTGCAGGCATGGCCGTTGCATTTCCAATCGCGGTAGGTTTGGCTCTTGTTATCGGGGTAGTGGTCAATTATCTCGCTGCCCCCGTGGGGGATCCATATCTTCTTTTTATTGGTCTGACACTGGTGGTTCTGGCCATCCTTGTTGATGCTGTTGCTTACGGAAAGCTGCCTGCCGGTCAAAGATCTTTGGGAAAGGGTATTATCCTGTCGGTACTTTCCGGCATCCTGATGGGTTTCTTCTACCGGTTTGTCGCGGCTTCCATGGTGGAGAACGTGATTACACCCGAAACCGGAAAGATCACTTCATACTCGGCCATGTTTGTTTTTACAGTGGGCATATTCCTGTCTAATTTTCTCTGGAACACCATTTTCATGGTTAAACCGGTAAAGGGTGATCCGGTGAAATATTCAGCCTATTTTACAGCGGGCACAACAAAGATACATCTGGTAGGCATAGCCGGCGGAGTGATTTGGTGTATTGGCATGTCATTCAACCTTATAGCTTCCTCTCAGGCTGGCTTTGCGATTTCTTACGGATTAGGCCAGGGTGCCACCATGATAGCTGCTGCATGGGGTGTTTTTGTCTGGAAGGAGTTTGCCCAGGCGCCCAAGGGTACCAATAGATTGCTGGCTTCCATGTTCGCCTTGTTTATTGTCGGATTGGTGCTGATCATCCTGGCAAGAATTTAACGGATAATAGAGTATATGACAAGCAAAAAAATACTGGTAATCGGAAGCACAAATGTTGACTTCCTGATTAAGACAGATAAGCTTCCGGCCCTTGGCGAGACAGTAACCGGAGGGATTTTCATGCAGAATTTCGGTGGCAAGGGCGCGAACCAGGCTGTTGGCGCTGCCAGGGCAGGTGGGGACGTTACATTTGTTACCTGTCTGGGGAAGGATTTGTATGCAGAAGAGCTCGTCCGCAGTTTCAGGAATGATGGCATGGATACACAGTATGTGTTCACGGATCAAGAAATGGCCACAGGCTCAGCTTTGATCATGCTCGACAAGAATGGCAACAATTACCTGTCGGTTGCACCCGGGGCAAATTTCAGACTAACACCCGTGCATATTGATAAAGCGTTGAATGTTCTGATGGCAGCTGAAATTATTATATTGCAGATGGAAATTCCCTTTGAAACCACAGCTTATATTTTCGAACTGGCTGAAAAATATAATAAGAAGGTGCTGTTCAACCTGGCACCGGCCCGTCCGTTTGATGCAGACGTGCTAAAGCACACACATGCTTTTGTGGTGAATGAGGTGGAAGCCTCGATGGTTACAGGTCTGCAGGTCGAAACAGATACGGAGGTAAGATCTGCTGCAAATATACTGCTGGCTATGGGCCCTGAAATTGTAGTCATAACCCTGGGAGCCAGGGGCTCATTTATTGCTTCAGCCGGATACCAGCAGTTTGTCCCTGCTTTTAAGGTGAAAGCTGTGGATACCACCGCAGCAGGAGATGTTTATTGCGGAAGCCTGGCGGTTGCCCTGGTAGAAGGTAAATCTCCTGTAGAAGCCGTAAGGTTTGCTGGGGCTGCTTCGGCAATCTCCGTTACAAGGCTCGGCGCACAGCCATCGGCACCAAATCGAAAAGAAATAGAGGCCTTTTTAGCCGGCAAATAAGAAAGATCAAATTTGGGCAGGGAACTATCACTGCTCCGCATAGGATTAATGGAAGGCCTGGGAAACGAATTCCAATACTTCAGGCAAAGATTCGCGCCAATATACCCAGCCGTGAACTCCATCCCGGATGCGGAACTCATGCGGGATTTCCAGTTTACGCATTGCAATGTGGGCCAAAGAATTTCCTTCGAATAAAAAGTCATCATCGCCACAGTCGATATACCAGCGAACAGCTTTCTTCTGATCGGCCGGCATGCTGTCAAGCAAAGGAAGCACGCTATGACAACTAATAATAGGCATCAAGTTCGGCATCAGTAAAGTTTTTATATCCTCGCTGTTCATAGTATTTTCGTGCCACCTCCTTTGAAAGCGGTCCTGTTGATGCACTGAGCGGACAAGCGGAAGAGAACATCTCGGGATGATGCAGTGCGTATATAAATGAACCACCTCCTCCCATGGATACACCGGCAACAGCCCTGTAATGTTTTTCACTCCTGATCCGATATTGTTTTCTCTATAAAGGGAATGAATTCCTGAAAGAAAAAGTCCTCATATCGCCATTCTCCTTTTATATCGTTGAAATAACCCCGTTGTCCTGTGTTTGCGTCCGGCATTACTATGATCATGGGTGTTGCCTTCCCCTGATTAATGGCTTTATCAGCAAGGTACTGCACTTCGCCGAACTGGATCCATCCCGTCTGATCATCCCCGCCTCCATGCAATAGGTACAATACCGGGTAGCTCCGTTGTGAAGTCTCATAATCAGGAGGCAGGTATATGGCATATTTCCGTTCCATTTTAAGGATCGCACTGGTCATGGACAGGTTATCCATAACTTTACCGGATTGCCCTGAAAGATTGAACAGCATCATGGATGCAACAGCCAGAAAAGAAATGATATTTTTCATGCCAGGGTATCGGATTATTTCAATAACATTTTCATCACGTTTGCCGATCCAAATATACGATACACACACGTAACTTTTCAGACAAAAAAAATCCTGCCCGGGAGAGAGCAGGATTTTTAACAATTCATGTCGTTTACAGATCTGATCTGTCGATCCCGAAATGTGTACAGGTGTTTTGTAATGATCTGTCATCCAAAAGGAGAAAGTAATTCATCCCTTTGTAGAGGTAATACCGATAAGACACCTGCTCGGTATCCGGTGACAGAAGATCATGGACGGAGAGTTTGTAAAGACTCAGATCATTCCAGGATTTTATCAACTCCATAAAAGCCTTCCCACCGGTTGGCTTATTGTCCTCATAGAGGTCCAGTTTGACAAATACCCGGTCATCCATAGAAAAGGAACTGATATTGCTGAAGCTGATTTCGACTTTCTGACCGTCTTCAAGCACTATCCGGGCCTTATTGTACCCCAGGTCGATTTTTTTGCACTCCAGTTTGCCATCTCCGGTAATTACCCAGGATTTAGCCAGGTCTTTTGAAAAACCTGAGAAGCAAAACAAAGATAGCATTAAGAAAAGAACTCCTTTTTTCATGATTTTTTCCTCCTAAGATTTGGTTATAAAGCGGAGAATTAAGAATCATAAAATATGCCAAACAAGGTAACAGTCAATTAATCAATTGATTTTAGGATTTGTATTAAAACCCAATTTGTACAGTTCCGTTACAGTGGATGTCCGAAAACGAACACACCACCCTGTCAGGGTGCCACCCTGACAGGGTGGTTATGAATGTCCGAAAACGAATACGCCTCACCAGCGGCGTAATCCTCTTATTGTAATTTCCGGAAGCTTATAAATACATATAATTATTTGGAAGGATGCAAGTTAAACCTCTTATTTACATTAGTTGCCAGATGGTTATACGTCTGGGCAAATCACCAGAGTTCCTGAAATCCCGGGAATATTTTGTAGTTTAGGGGTTATGAAATATACCGGTAAATAAGAAAGTCATGAAAATATCTATTGTTCTTCGCATTATATTAGTTACGATCTTTTGTCTGTTCTGTCTACCTGATATAAGGGCTGGAAACGCCCAATCCCCATTCTTCAAAGTCCTGGTTGTGGCTTCACCCCATCCCGATCACGGAAAAATGATCAGGCAGGCAAAACCCTTCCTGGAAGAGCTGGGAGAGGAAAGCAACTTTTCTATAGATTTTTCCCTGGATCCGGCCCAGATCAATGATACCAATCTATCCCGATACCAGGTTTTCATTCAATTACACCTGGCATC
Organism: uncultured Bacteroidales bacterium; assembly: GCA_963705125.1. Taxonomy (GTDB): domain Bacteria; phylum Bacteroidota; class Bacteroidia; order Bacteroidales; family UBA10428; genus UBA5072. The sequence goes on from CAVPIY010000006.1 coordinate 257,059, forward strand.
ATTTGAAATGTCATACCAGCAGCAGGCTGCCTTGCAGAAATTCATCGAACAGGGCAAGGGCTGGGTTGGGATCCATGCTGCCGGACTGACCGGGAAACAGTTTATTGATTCAAGTACAATCTATTGGCAATGGTACCAGGATTTTTTCGGCGGAGTGGTATACTCTCCTCATCCCGCTTTCCAGCGGGGAACCGTGGTTGTGGAGGACCAGGCTCATCCGGTGACAAAGAACCTGCCGAAATCCTTTTCAGTTTGGGATGAATGGTATGAGTTTGACAAGAGCCCGAGACAAAATGTTCATGTATTGGCCACAGCGGATGAGACGACATTCAAACAGGTTATTCCCATGGGGGATCATCCCATCATATGGACCAGTGAGAAATACGACCGGATGGTGTATATTGGTATCGGACACGATACATCGGTATGCACAAACCCGGATTACAGGATCCTGATGCGTAATGCCATTCTTTGGGTCGCCAGGCCAAAATTCAGGGCAATTGTGCTGTCGGAGAACAGCGGCCAACATAAACCCTTTACCGATGCCGCCCGAATGTTCATGTGATTGCCAATGTTGACGAATCCAGCTATGTTCCCGAATCAGATATTAAAATGAGTGACCATCCGGTTATCTGGACAAATGAAAGCTGCAAAGCCCGGAATATCTATATCTTCATGGGGCATCATCCCGACCTGTTCAAGAACGAGGACTATACCACGCTTGTTTGCAATGCCATATTCTGGGCAGCAGGCAGATAAGTGGAAAATCAAATATCTGGCATGAAAGAGAGTATCACTGAACCGATACTTCAAACAGCTTCCCGTTGTAAGATTCCGCTATTTTTACCTGCAATCCTTCTGTCATCAGTTTACTTCCTGTAGTCCGGAGAATTTCCTTCCCTTCCGGAGCTAGTCTGATCACATAGGTTTTTTGGGGATCCAGATCACGCAGGAAGACCTGGCGGGTATCCTCCAGGGCACCCTGCCGGAATACCCCGAATATTCCGCCTGTCTTTTCCTGGTAATTGATCCTCATCCAGCCGTCCCAGGCTCCTTCACGGGGTTCGCCAAATCCTGGCAGGTCTTTGCGGTACGACATATAATCGTATTTTTCCTGCATCTGTTTCATCCAGTCGGACCACCTTTTAATCAATGCCCTATTCCCGGGACTCATCTTCCTTGGGTCTCCAAGAACAATGGGCAGACTTCCGATCAATGATTTCACCATGAATTCAAACTGTGGATCGTCCATGGGCTGGTTGCCGATGACAAGCGAGCTGGCCGGGAGAGCAGGAGAGCGCCACCAGGCCATTTGCCTCACGCGAAGCGGCCCGGTGGGGGAAGGCTCTTCAAAATTCGACAGCCAGTTGCCTTCTGCATGCTGGGCAATGGCATAGTCCATGAGCTGCAGCTTTCCGGCCGTTTCAAAGGTACAATCAATGAACAGCCCGGGAGCTTCCTTATGCAGATCGTCGAAAAGCTTGAGAAGCCTTTCGTAAATAACGATAAATGACTCCTGATGGTCACGGTGATAGGGATGGTCCGTTGCATAACATCCCGAAACGGTATTGTCACTTACGTATGCGCTTGTGGCAATGGAGAAATCGAGCTTGGCATAGGCCAGTCCGTAATTTTTTACCAGTCCCAGTATCGCATTCTTTATATAATCTACCCAGTCGGTGCCGAGACAGCTTGTATGAAAGTCCGATCCTTCGGCCACGATGTGAAGATTCCCAGACTGATTGTTGCGGTTTTTTACAAACCATTCCGGATGTTCCTGAAATACCCGGGCATCCTTCGTAGCTGATCCGATGCTCATCCATAATCCCGGTTTCATGCCCAGCGACCGTATATAATCGAAAGTAGGTTTCAATCCCCCGGGAAATTTCTTCTCATCTACCTTCCAGTCACCATAATTACCGCCCCATGCGAGGTCAGAGGTATTGCCACCCACATTGATCTGCCAGCCATCATCGATGATGAACTCCTGGATACCGCATTCGGCTGCAGCTTTTGCCACATCACGTACCAGAGTATCACTGACGAAAGTGCGGAACGGATACCATGTGTTATAGACAAAAACGGGTTTATCTTTCAGTTGCACGATCCTAGGTCGCATGTATTGCGTGACAAAGGAATTGATCTCATCATTGATGACCTGGAATCCGTCATCACGATTGGCATAGACTGCAATAAATGTTTTCGGGCTTTCCCATGCTTCCCCTGGTCTGAGCCATTTGCAGAACGGGAAATCCTGTCCGGGATGAGTAAGTCCGGCTTCAATATTATCATTTACGGTATGATAGGCAGTTCTTTTGGTTATCCCCGGGGCTTCATTGCCAACGGCTATCCCCAGCCTTTTTGTTACATCATGGATGACAACTACCGGATCATCCCAGGTGCCATAAAAAGTGCCGATTGTTTTCATTCTGCCATAACTGTTATACACATTGGCACTCACCTGAGAAATGGTCGTCTGCAGATCCTCAATGTTCAGGGCTTCAATTTTAATATCGGTCTTACCGCTATTCATAAATTTCATCCATTTCCGGATTACCGGGAGGTCCGGATAAAGTATATAATGTAATTCGATATGAAGATTATCCCATTTGCCCTTGCCCTTAGTACAATTGCCAGTCCCTTGCCTGACTGCCCTTCCCTTATGGGCTTGGTTGACACCAATTCCCAGCCGCTAAGGCCATCGACAGATTCACTGTTTATTAGAAATGAGAACTCACGACTATCCGAGATGAAGTTATAAGAATGGTTAGGATCATATAAACCATAGGAACGCACATGCTCACTGTCGAGTGTTATTTTCCTTTCAATACTGCCGTTATTCAGGACTATTTCATCGCCCGAGATTGTGAATACCTCCTGTGAATGGGCACTGCTCATCAGGAATGCCATCAGGATCAAGACAAGATTTTTCATCCGTACAAATATTTAATTATATTAATATTCAATGATTTACATCTAGGTCTAAATAAGCAGGACGGATGGAACACCCATAATTTGTTCATGTGTGTTTGTGCAGGCATATACATGGGTGTTTCATATTATTGTTAATATTGAATAAAGTTAGCCTTTTTCCGGAGTACAACACAAAATCCCGGAGTGTTGTATTTATTTGAATTCAAGCAGGTACAGAAACACTTCCGATGCATGCCAGGTGTGGGGAGTACTGATTTTTTGATTTACATAAATATCATTTAGTATTTTCATGCCTGTATAATCTGCCTGGCCTGCGTCCTGTTCCCAGGTTAAGGGATAATCCCTGTTGCCGATGGCATTTCTCCTTTTTCCGTGAAAATGATCTGCCGCCCAGCCAATGTATGGATATTTGGGATACGGATCCTTATCCATATCCCATTCTTCATATGCATCCAGGGTGCCGGGCGTATAGCTTTCTTTATAAGCCCACCAGAAAAGAGAGGAATAATTATCCTGTAGTTGGGGAATGGTATATTTGTCAGGTATTCCAAGTGATCTGAGGCCGTATTTCAGCCATTTGGTTTGATATACAGGGGCATCATGAAAATCACTTCTTCCTTTAATAAAGATTTCATGACCAGTTTTCATTTCATAATCGGGGTATCTCTTTTAGTATTTTTTGAACAACAGGGTGAGTTGTGTCACTGAACAGGGATACAAGGTACAGTGTCTGTCCCAGGTTATCCGCTTCTGTTTCTCCGGCATTATTCCGGTCATACGGATCATCGATACTCATGACCCAGTTCTCTATCAACTGCAGATTTCCGGTTGAGTCAAGACACATGGCCATCATGGCTGCATCGCGTCTCCAGGGATTGCTATACACCAGATAGTTTGGCAAAGGTTTTGAGTCAAGGATATTGATCAGGATCTCGTGATGCAGAACTTTCAGTACTTCACTGTATTTATAAGCTTTAAAAGTCCGGTAAATTGAGCGGGACAGCGGTGTTTTCAACCTGACGGGTTTTTATATCTTCCCGGATATAAACACCGGTTTCATTTTCGAAAATAACAACCTGATTACCTGTAGAAGTCAGGATGTCAACCCTGTATTCATTCGGAATAAGGGTTTCGCTTTTCACCTCCCACGCTTGATATAAATTTCCTGTAAACGGATCATAAAGCTTTCCGTTCTTATATATCAACTTTTTTCTGTTGCCCATACCGAACTGAAAAAACGGGACATCGGGAAGATCGCGGACTGAAAATTCCCGGCGAAGATCATTCAGTTGATTCCGGTATTTTTCCAGGCAGTAATCCGGAATTTCATTTTCGGGTGATTCCCACATTTTATCCATATTTTCCGGTGATGCATATAGCGTTTCCGAAGGCATAAAACAAAAGCCTGTGATTACCAGTGTGGTTATCAGCAACAAATCAAGGGTTGGTTTCATATACTGAGTATAATCCCGACGGGGTACCCCGTCAGGGTGGGTATTAAAAAATTAATGGAATTTACTTAAATTTATCATGTGTTAACACTAATGGGTACTGAATAAGTAATCATGAATTTGGCTTTCAAGAAAGTCAAGCTCTTTGACCTAATTAAAACTGGTTTTCGTATTTTCACAATCATCCTGGTAGTTTTTATCAACGGATGTAATAAAGAAGACAATAACGCAAATGATCCGAAAACCCTTCCTGAGGGCGATATCGTATTGGACGTTCTTTTCGCCGATGCTGAAGAATTCAAATATATCCATCCCGGATACAGTGCCGGTGTCGGATCAGGAGCGCCTTGGGGATTTGAACACCTGGGACTTGATTTCATAACTGCAACAAACGAGGCAAAGGTTCTGGCACCGGCCGGCGGAGTCATCGAAGAAGTCAATATTTATATGAATCCGCGTAACAATCAATGGCAAGTGAACGTCAGGGTTAAGTATAACGAGGACTTCATATACCATATCTTATTTGAGCCAAGGGCTCCCTCTGAGGATGAAATTGCCTTGCAGCGTGCGGCCATTCCGTCAAGTTAACGTTTGTAACTAATTGATAAATAAAAGTTATTTGGTAAATTGAATGACGTTATAGCGACATGGTTGTTCATAGGACCTTAGATATCCAAATAAATAGCATGTATATAATAGTATTGTAAATAAGGTCTGAAAGACCAAAACGTAAAAGCACAGGGCGAAATCACGCGACAGCGGGATTGCAGCCCTGTGTGATCATGACAGTTGCCCTTAAAGGGCTGTAAGCCCGACATGTAATAAACGAATATGAACCTGATCCATTACATTTCGCCCATACAGGGCTCAAATCAATTTTACTGCCAATAACACAGGGCTTCGTTTCACTCCGCCCTGTGCTTTTACATACCGGGGCTTTGCCCCTTAATCTGTCCCGATAAGTTTAAAGAATGTCTTCGATCAGGCGAAGTAGCAAAGCATATTTATGAAGGGATATGTCATAGTTTCCCTCAGGCTGATTGCAGGATACTTCCCCTTGCCGACGGTGGGGAGGGTACTGTGGAAGCCCTGGTGGAAGCTACCGGAGGAAAGATTGTACAGGTAAATGTGCATGATCCTTTCATGAGACCTGTCAGTTCATTTTTTGGTCTGTTGGGTGACGGCAAGACTGCCGTGATAGAAATGGCGGCTGCATCGGGTTTGGCCCTGATTAAGCCGGATGAAAGAAATCCCATGATCACCAGTACATATGGTACGGGTGAACTGATCCGGCATGCACTGGACAGGGGTTGTACAGAAATCATTCTGGGGATCGGCGGAAGTGCCACTGTGGATGGTGGAGTGGGAATGGCCCAGGCATTGGGTATAAGCTTCACCGATGATACGGGCTGGGAAGTTGCACCCGGCGGAGGGAAACTGGGGGGTATTTACCGGATCGACCTGACCAATCGTGATCCCAGGATTAAACACTGTAAGATATTTGCAGCCTGCGATGTAACGAATCCATTGACCGGTCCGCGGGGAGCATCTCATGTTTATGGTCCGCAAAAAGGAGCTACGCCCGACATGGTCATACAGTTGGACGTTAATCTGAAACACTTGGCGCGCGCGATCCAGAATCATTTGCATATTGAAGTCGGCGAGTTGCCGGGTTCAGGAGCCGCCGGCGGAATGGGTGCCGGAATTGTTGCATTTCTTGGCGGTCAGCTGAAACCAGGTTTTGAACTGATCAGCCAGATCATGAAACTTGATGAACATATCGTCTGGGCCGACCTCGTCATTACCGGAGAGGGGAAAATGGATGCCCAGACCTCATTTGGCAAGGCACCGGCAGGAGTAGCCCGGTTGGCCGCAGAACAAAGCAAACCCGTTTTGGGCTTTACCGGATCCATAACAGAAGAACCGGATATTTACCGGCAAATGGGATTCACAGCTGTGATCCCCATAGCAGATAAACCCATGACAACGGAACAATCCATGGAAGTAGCCGGCAGGTTACTGGAGCAGGCAACAGAAAGGACTTTCAGAGTAATGAAACTCGGAAGAGTTTTAAGATAGTAGTTTTAAGTGTTAAGTAGGCAGGTTTGTATTGCGGTCATGCGGTCTTGCAAGTTAACAGTTATGTGGCCGGAATAAATTCGGGGCAATAAAAGCAAGCCCCATAATACAGAAGATACCACGGGGCTTATAATAATGTGCATGATGATCATTTTAGTATTTCTTCCCGGGCCGGTCAGAAACAAACTTCCAAATTCGGGGATTTACAATCTCATGCTGTTCCCACATAAGAATTACCCCAGGGCCCTCAAAAATCTCAAGAATTGGGTTGGAGAAAAATGAATTTATCCAATCTATATCAAGCATAGAGACGGGAAAACTGTAAATACATAAGATTGGAATATTCCATTCAATAGGTTTATTTACTTCCGGCTGTACTGACCACCACCACTGATCTGCTATCAGCCAGCTGGGATAGTCATAAAAATATGTGACCCATTCTCTCAGATCGGCTGGAGAAGAAGCGGGAGGAACAAGACCATCAACATCTGCAATTTTGTCATCTCTGGTCTCGGTCTGCAAATAAAGATACAATTCTTCGAAAGCAGCATACTGTTCCGTCCATTCCGGGGTTCCTTCAGGGGGCCATATGGTAAAGCCTTCATTAAGATTGACCAGTTTTGTCATCATTCCGGGGTGCTTCAGGTGAAACTGTCCAAGATCGACAGACCCCTGGAAGAAACCAACACCCACAAATTTCTTAACCCCTTCCTTTTTCAATATATCATATACGGCATCAGCATTAAGTCCTGGTGTATATTTAATTCCCTCGGGGGCTTCACTCTCTCCACACCCAGGTTTATCAATATAAATACATCTGGCCTTGTCCCTGAAATAATCAAACTGTTTTGTCCAGATTGTCAAAGGCCCTGAATATTCAGGAAGAAATACCATATCGATCGGACCTTTGCCAATGACCCGGTAATGCACCTTCAGGCCTGTGCTCCGCATAGTAATATACCGGTCCTGATCGAGTCCAGCATAATGGTCATGTCCGTGTCCGCATTTGAACTCAAGAGAATCATTATCCAGGAACTCATCTGTCCTGGAACAGGTCATCAGCAGGCAGATGCCTGCCATAATGAAAATAAATTTCTTTAAAGTTTTCATGGTTGATTGGTTTGGTAAGGTAAAAAAATAGGAAAGCGGATTAATCAATTCTTCCCTGAAAGTTACAACAGAAAAAAGGGCAGGACATAGCAATCCTGTTGCCGGTTCTTTCAATTTTCAATACCGGAATTGCAGTTTTGTTGCAAAACTATTGAAGGGGGTTATGCAGATGTATAGTTATACAGTTGCGCAGTTTTGCTGTCATGCAGTGTCATGCAGCTTTGTCCGCTGAAGCAAGACGAAGGTGAGTCATGAAATTATGGGAGGCTCTTATTAGCACTGGGATTGATATAGTATTGCGATAATCCCATCCTTTGCATGATCTCCCAGAATCTGGGATCGGACCGGATAAACTCAAATTCAGGTACAATGTATATATTATTAAAAGAGTAATGCATTTCACAAGCCTTTCCAAGCCATTTCAGGGTTTTCTCTTTATCTTTCAACATGGCATATCTGAGGGCAATATCATGAGGATTCTGACGCTTGAGATTAATTTCCTGTGAGAATTTATTTACACCATCAATACTGGATTCCGCATACGCTTTTTTATAACCATCTGCACTTGTCAAAGATCCTGGTATATGGGTAAGTTTCTCATACACCCCAAGCAGTTTTAATCCCTCTTTTTCATGTATATAAATTCTCTCCAGCAGCCAGTAAGTCTGAACAAAGGTGGAATCAATTTCCTCTATCACCCTGGCCTCATCCAGGGCTTCCTTGGTTTTTCCTTCATAATAGTAAAAATATCCACTCAATAATCGAATAATGGCGGATAGGGGATCAAGTTTCAAGGCCAGGTTTATCTGCCTGCGGGCTGCTTCATTTTCTCCAACATCAATTAGAAACTCAGCATAAAACTGTCGGGTCGTTGCATCTTGGGGATTGCATTCTATGGCGAGAATAAATTCCTTGCGGGCATCCTCCCATTTCCAGTCATACCGAAGAATGCTACCCAGGATGGCATGGGCTTCTGCCACGCTTTCATCTATTTCCAGGGTCCTTAATGCCAGGTTTCTGGCCTTGTCAAGACACTGTGCCTTTGGGCACCATCCCCACGCAGCCAGCATAAAATAACTATCCGCCAGTCCGGCATAAGCCAGGGCAAAATCCGGGTCCAGTGCAATCGACCGCTCAAAACAGGCGATGCTTTTCCTGATCCTGTCTTCTGTCCTTTTATTCCAAAAAAAACGTCCCTTCAGGTAATTGTCATAGGCTTCCTGGTTCTGCGTGGGCATTTTGTCAATCTGTTTGATCTCTTTATCCAAAATTATAGCCTCCAGTTCACGGGCAATGTTTTTAGCGATATCACTCTGAATGGCGAAAATATCAGTCAGGTCACGATCGTACTTCTTGGACCATATATGCTGGTCACGCCGGGCGTCAATCAACTGGACAAAGATCCTGGCTTTGTTCTCCTGTTTAAGCACACTGCCTTCAAGTACATAGCCTACATGCAATTGTTCAGCAATTTCCGGGGAGGTCATATTGCTTTCCCGGAAATGTTCCGCCGTGGTCCGTGAGATCACCTTGAGATCACTGATGCTGAACAGGCGATTGAGAATATCCTCCATAATCCCGTCAGCAAAATACTGATTGTCTGAATCATCACTGAGATTTTTGAAGGGAAGTACGGCGATTGATTTTTCGCGGATATTTTCATTATGGACTGTCGTGAGGATTGAATTCCTTAAAAGCCGGATAGCAAAGACAAGGCCGACACCAAGAAGAACAACGGAAATAAGTATGATCAGAAGAATTACCCGTTTATTCAAGCTCTTCATGATCTTCAGGGTGCTGCCTGTATTCCAGGGATGGGTGTTTTTGGATAACAGAACCTGGACAAAGGAATTACCCAATTTTATCTGATCCTTTGATTCCAGTCTTTTAGCCTCACCCGGGGGATACCCAAAATGATCATGAAAGCATTTGGTAAAATACGCCGGACTGCCGAATCCAACCCGATATGCAATTTCAGCTGCAGTAGCTTCCTGGTTCCTGAGCATCTCCATGGCTTTATGCAGCCGGTATTCCCGGATAAGCTGATTTAATGTTTTTTTTGTGATGGCCTTTACCTTTCTGTGGATACCCGAACGGCTCATGCCCATGACACGAGATAACTCCGTAACGCCGAAATTCTCATCCTGCAGGTTGGTATTGATTACTTCAGTGAGCTTGTGAAGAAATGCCTGGTCCATGGAAGGGGTTTGGGGCATGGCAGCATATTTCAGTCATGTGAAATATACGAAAAAGCTGGGAGAAAAACAAGAAGGCGAGGAGGGGGAGAAAGGGAGAGGGGGAGAGAGGGAGAGAGGGAGATTTTAGAGAACAAGTTTTTTAAGACAGGCTAATCTAAATATCAATTACCAGTTTATTGGCGTCGAGACTGGCAGGATATGCCCTGAACGGTGTTGAAGCGGGGCCCTTATTCACACTGCCGTCAATGTTGAATACAGAGCCGTGGCAGGGACAGGGCAAGGTATTTGAAGCCTGGCTGTTCCTTCATTGGAATTCCTGTTAATTAACAATCCGGCATATATAAATGTTTATCGGACTTTAAGAAGTCATTGAAAACAAAAATCCCTGAAGTTTTTAAACCTCAGGGATTTTTCTCGTGACGCGTGACTGGCAATTACTTGTAACTTATAACTCGTAACTCGTAACTCGTAACTTTTCTCTTCCTTAGTCTCTTCTGCCCAACAGCAGAAAAACATAATACAGTAGCATGGCAAGCGAAGATAAAGCAGCTACTACGTAGGTATAAGCAGCCCATTTCAGTGCATCTTTGGCCTGCGGAAAGCTGTCATAACCTGTTACATTGGCATTGCTCAGCCACGCCAACGCACGCTGGCTGGCGTTGATTTCAACCGGCAGTGTGACCAGGGCGAACAAAGTGAAGATGGCATAGCAGGCGATTATCACCATGAGCGCCAGGTCGAAGCTGAATATCCGCTGAAAGGCAAAAGCACCGAAGAACATAGCGATGAAGATGAAGTTCATCACTTTGGCACTGATGTTCTGAATGGGTACCAATGCTGAACGAAACTTCAAAGGAGAATAAGCCCGGGCATGCTGAACGGCATGTCCGCATTCGTGGGCTGCAACTGCGGCTGCTGATACGTTCTTGCCGTAATACACGTCCTTGCTGAGATTGACCGTTTTGTCGAGGGGATTATAGTGGTCGGTGAGCTGTCCCTCCACCGAGATCACCGACACATCGTTGATGCCATTTTCATGAAGCATTTTCTCTGCCACATCCCTTCCTGTCATACCATAATTCACAGGGATCTCTGAATACCGGCGAAATCGTGATTTCAACTGAGCACTTACGATCCAGCTTAACAGCATGAACACACCCAAAATTACCAATTGACCTATGGATATCATTGTATTTTCTTTTTTAAATTCTTACTTTTTACCCGTTCAAATAGCCTGCCAAATTAGTGTAAAACCAAGTGAATGTCAAATTGACAGGTGTTAAAATATCGTAAAATCAAATTTAAAACCTGACGCTATGAATAAACTAATGGTAATTTCGCTTGCGATAATCTGTATTGCTGGTTGTAATTCCGGGACCAAAAAAATGGAAAGAGATCTGAAAACTTTTGTTGACACGCTTGAATTAAGCGTAAAACCGGTTGAAAGTGGCGCAGCATTGGCCTATTTTAACGCAGCTGTTACCGGCAAAGATGAAGAGTATGAAAAATCAAGTGAGTTGAATATTAAGCTATCGAAAATTTATGCTGACAAAGATGCATTTGCAAAACTTAAAAAATTCAGAGATTCGGGCAAGATAGGCGATTCTTTACTTATCCGGCAGATGAACATCCTGTATAATTCCTTTGTTGCCAACCAGGTGGATGAGTTGAAGATGGAGGAGCTCATCAAGGCACAAACCAGACTTGAACAGCGCTATTCGACTTTCAGGGCTACTGTGGACGGAAAGAAATTCACCGACAATGAGATTGAATCTGTACTGAAGAACTCGGTCAAATCCAGGGAGCTGGAGAAGTGCTGGCTGGCCAGTAAACAGATCGGCGACACGGTAGCCCCCGAGGTCATCAGACTGGTGAAAATGCGGAACGAAATTGCACGGGAACTGGGTTTTGTCAATTATCATGAAATGTCGTTGCGGCTTTCTGATCAGGATCCGGTCCAGATAGAAATGCTCTTTAATGAACTGGATTCGCTCACCAGGAGTACGTTTGCTTCACTCAAATCCGATGTTGATGCCGTGCTGGCAAAGAAATACAATATAAAACCTGAGGAACTGATGCCCTGGCATTACCAGAACCGTTTCTTCCAGGAGGCTCCTGCTATTTATAACATCAGTCTCGACACTTATTTTGCGGATAAGGATGTAGTTCAGCTGACCCGGAATTACTTTGCCGGAATCGGGCTCGATGTGTCGGATATCCTGTCAAAAAGTGACCTGTATGAAAAAGAAGGTAAATACCAGCATGCCTTTTGCACCCATATCGACCGGTCGGGCGATGTACGTGTGGTTTGCAATGTGAAGAACAACAACCAGTGGATGGGTACCCTGTTGCATGAATTGGGCCATGGTGTGTATGACAGGAATATCGATATGGCGCTGCCTTATTTCTTGCGCACGCCGGCGCATACATTTACAACCGAGGCCATTGCCATGCTATTGGGCAGGCTGTCATCCAATCCTTACTGGCTTCGCGACAATGCAGGCATTTCATCAGAGGAGGCTGACCGGATCAGCGGGAATGTGAAAAGCAATCTCCGGCTTGAACAACTTGTTTTCAGCCGGTGGAGCCAGGTGATGTTCCGTTTCGAGAAGGGTATGTATGCTGACCCGGATCAGGATCTGAACAAATTATGGTGGGATCTTGCGGAAAAGTACCAGATGCTGAAGAAACCCGAAGGCAGGGATCATGCCGACTGGGCAGCAAAGATCCACATTGCCAGCTATCCGTGTTATTACCACAATTACCAGCTTGGAGAATTGCTGGCCTCACAGCTCCAGGTTTACATAAATACCCATGTTCTGAAAACAGGGGAATATGATGTGGTTAGTCTCAGCAAGAATCCCGAAATCGGTATTTATCTTCTTGAAAAAGTATTCAGGCCCGGTGCAAAATATCAGTGGAATGATATGATCAGGCGTGCCACCGGTGAAGAGCTGACAGCGAAGTATTATGCAGGGCAGTTTATTGAGAAGTGATGAGTGATTAGTGATGAGTAATGAGCGGGTGTGGGCTATAAGAGGTGTGTGAGTGCAGATTCTCGCCAAGACGCAGAGACGCTGTAAAAAGTTCGATATTTGGACTTTATACTCATTGCGCCTTTGCGCCTTTGCGAGAAATACTTGCCTATACTTTGAGGAAGATCTTGTACCGGTAAAGGATATACAGGAATGTCCAGATACACAGAACCATACCGGCTGACAGGATGACCGGCTGTGCAAGTTCGCTGAATTTACCCGCAATTCCTCCGAAAAAGTACTTGCTCATCTGGGCAAAATCAATGATGCCGGAATGCAAAATATAAATGGTAATGGAGTTCAATCCGATGACCACGAATGGAAAGGCCCATTTCCGGAACCCCCACACATCTATTACCAGGTAAAATAAGGCCAGCAATAACAGACTCCATCCGCCGGCATAAAGAACAAATGAACTGGTCCACAGATTCTTAATAATGGGAAATGACAGGTTCCACAATTTGCCCAGGAGCAGGGATACAATTCCTGCAGCCAGGATGATCATTGCCTTTCTGAATCCATTCAGCTTACTGTTCGCATTGATCAGCAGATGACCTGTAAGGGCACCCAGCAGGCCGGTACAAATAGCAGGTATGGTGGATAACAGACCTTCATTATCGCCATATGTATAGCAGCACATACTGCCCGGTAAAAGCTTCTGATCGATGAATGCCGCGAGGTTTCCCTCCGGGGTAAGCACGCCGGCGCCAAATCCGGGAACAGGAATCAGCTTCATCATAGCCCAGTATGCCAAGAGAATACCCACAAACCAGACTACCTGTCCCCTAATGGTTGTATTCAACACGATAATGGCTGCAAAGAACCAGGCCAGTCCAATCCGGGCCAGTACACTGGCATATCGTGGTTTTTCATAATCAAACTGAAGTATGCCATTATAGAGGAGACCCAGCAGGATCAAAAATACCAGTCGTTTTAGTAAATGTATATATATATTTTGCATGCTTTCACCGCGCTGTTTTCGCTTAACGATGGAAAATGGCATGGATACACCGGCAATAAAAAGAAACAGGGGAAAGATCAGGTCAAAAAAGCGGAATCCTTCCCATTCCACGTGGTCCATTTGTACGGCTGCCAGTTGCATAAAAGGCCAGCCTGTAAGTGCAGCCAGGGTTACAATGAGATAACCGCCGCCAGAGATCCAGAGCATGTCAAAGCCCCTGAGAGCATCAAGAGACAACAGGCGTTCCTGCTTTTTATTTGCAGCATGGGTCATGGGTCCAAATCTTAAAGGGTGCGGATCTTGATATTCCTGAACCAGGTTTTTTTACCATGATCCTGTAAACCAATGTGACCCTTATGTGCTGTGCCAAATAACGGATAATCCTTCCATTTACCGGCAGCTTTCAGGCTGTCCCACTGGGGTGTCCACATCTGGTATTCAACTGCTTTGGAGCCGTTTAGCCAGTGTTCGACATGGCCGTTATTCACCACGATTTTTGAAGTATTAAACTGACCAACGGGCATAAGTGTCTTTTTCGGATCTGCGGTATACATGGCATAACAGGCAGCTGTTTTTTGCCATTCCTCCAGTTTATCGGGGAAGCCGATATCATCAACAAGCTGATATTCCGGGGCGATTTCGTAAATGGCTTTGGCAGCCGTGTCTTCCACCGCATTGAATAATATACCGCTGTTTCCACCCGGAGAGGTTTTCCATTCGATGGAAAATTCAAAATTCTCATATTCATCAATTGTGATGATATCGTTTGCATGATCACCGCCGAGGCCGAGTGCCAGCAGGCACCCGCTGTCGATAGCCCATCCTTCGAGGGAGTCTCCGCCATAGTTGCGCCAGCCATTAAAGGTTGTTCCATCAAACAATAATTTCCATCCCTGGCTGATCTCATCCGGGGTAAGGACATTCAGGGAAGCTTCAGGGGCTTTTGGTTTACACTGCATGCATAAAACAATTACAGCAATGAATAAAGGAAAATACAAAGTTTTTTTCATGGGGAATGAGTTTAAGGTTTTATGAGACGGATACAAAATTGTAATTTTCCTGATATTTTTGGACAATATTGGTAAAAATATTTTACCCCTACAGATATTGCAGCGCGGCCTGAATGACCATGTCAGCGGTAATATCATTCATGCACCGAAAGTGTTTTTTCGGGCATCTGTCGAGTCCTTTTGGTGTGCAGGGCCTGCAGGGCAGGGTGGTCTCCACCACGGTACTGTTTTGTTCAATCGGGAAAAAGCCCAGTTCGCGAGTCGTGGGGCCATAGATCCCAACAACCGGTCTTTTTTGTGATTGTGCCAGGTGTAACAGGCCACTGTCATTGGCAATCACCAGTGTGCTCAGCCGAAGCAATGCGGCTGAATCTGTCAGACTTAGCCTGCCTGCAAGGCTGGCAGCGCCCGGACCCGCTCTCTCTGCGATTTCCTGACAAAGGCCGGTATCTTCCTTCCCACCATGAATAATGACAAATGCAGATCTTTCCCGGATCAAGTAGCGCGCGGTTTCAGTAAATCCTTCCGCATGCCAGCGTTTGTTGAAATAGGTGGCTCCGGGGCAGATTATAACCAGCGGGCGGTTAAATTGAAATCCAAGGGATTGGAGTACTTCCCTCACTTTTTTCAGGGTACTTTCAGCCAGATAAACATCAGTTCCTTTTCCGTCATATTGTAAGTCCAGCTTTCGAACTGATTCAAAATAGCGCAGATAAACCGGTTTAATATGATTGTAACAGATTCAGTTTAAACCAGATCAGCATGGAGCGGCGAAAGACATGTTTGGAATATGTTCCGGTCATTTTTGCCCCAAGACCAAGTCGAACATAGACTGACCGCCAGTTTTTGTGGATATCGATATACAAATCGAATTGCTTCTTTTTCAGCTGACGTTTGATCCGCCTTAAACCGGAAAAGCCCTCATTTGTGTCCAGTGCGATAAGCTCATTGATATACGGGGAACTGCGGAGCAAATCTGCATATTGTTTCTTGATCAGAAAGGTGATCACGGCCTGCGGATAAGCCTCCCGGAGTGCGCGCAGCAAGGGAGTGGTTAAAATAATATCTCCGATGGAGCTCAACCTGACAATCAGTATTTTACCCACTTCAGCCATCAGATCGGATTATTCCCGGATCACCTTAACTACACCGCCTTCCCCAAGTTTGATGATGCCGGATGGTTTGCCGTGTGTTGTGTCCTTTTGCTTGTGATTAACCACGTAATCAACTGATTTTATGATTGATCTGTCAATCTTCCGGAAATTCGGGGGCCATGGCATCCCGCTGATATTGGCAGAAGTGGAAACAACCGGCTTGCCGAACCTGCGGATCATTTGCCTGCAGAATTCATCTTTCACGATACGAATACCGATCGAGCCATCTTCAGCGATCAGGTTCCTGGCCAGGTTTTGGGCTCCGGGGTAGATAATGGTAAGTGGTTTATCGGAAATCTCAATCAGGTTCCAGGCTATTTCGGGTACTTCAGCGATGTATTCCGGCAGTTTGTCAGCAAAATCCAGGAGTATCAGCATACTTTTTTCATCCTGTCTTTTTTTAATGGTATAAACACGGGTAACAGCCTCTTCATTGGTAGCGTCGCATCCGATACCCCATATGGTGTCAGTGGGATAGAGGATCAGACCACCCTGCCTGAGGGTATCAACGGCAGCAACCAGGTCATGATCCATGGTTAAGTACTTTTTGGTATACCTGCATGATGTTGGCGCTCACCTTATCTTCATCGAAGTTCCTTGCGTGCCGGTACCCTTCAATTTTCATCCTCTCCTGGAGTTCACGGTCGAACAGCACTTTTTTGATTGCGGCGGCCATTTCTTCCACGTTATTCGGATCAACATAGAGGGTATATTTGCCCCCGGCTTCAGCCAGACTGCTTCCCTTTGATGTTATCACGGGGACTTTGGAGTACAGTGCTTCCTGTATGGGTATACCAAAACCTTCGAATATGGAAGGATATACAAACAGGTCCGCAAGCTGGTAAATTCCCGGTAAATCCAGGTTCTGAACCACATCGCAGAAAATAATGTTGATAAGACTATGCCGCTCAATGAATTCAATCACTTTGTTCAGGTAAGCGGTTGGCTTGCCAATGACAACAAGCGGCATGTCGATTTTACCATAATGAAGCGCTTTGATCAGAGTAAGCAGGTTTTTCCGTTCTTCGATTGTCCCAACATACAGAATGAAAGATTTTGGCAGCAGGTATTTCATCCGGAGTATTTCTTTTTCAATCAGGGGTATTTCCGTGTTAAACATCGGATTGCATCCCTGGTAGACCACGTCAATTTTTTCCGGATCAATATGGAAAAATTCCTGGATATCATTGGCTGTCTGCCGGCTTACCGCAATGATACGGTCAACTGTCTGGCAGGCATACCGGAACTTGCGCTCATAAATGGTCCGGTCGATTGCTCGGTACAGATGAGGTAAGCGGAGAAAAATCAAATCGTGAATGGTTACCACGGATTTAACTTGTCTGGTTGGGGAATCCATATGGGATTTCGTGGCTCAGCCCGTGATAGATGTCAATCCTGTCATGTGGTAATTGCCTTGACAGGGAAAACGATTTCCAATAAAATCTAAAGATCCGATGGTATAATCGTTGTGGCAATTTTATGGAGAAACATTCCTGTGCGGGTTCAAAAAGCTCCGGATTGGTCCCGGGCGTATACAATACGTATTCATTATCCGGGTATTTCTTGGCCAGTCCCTGAATCAGGTTCCGGCTGTAACTTCCCAGCCCGCTCTTATTGAAAAAAGCCCGCTTGGCATCAAATCCTATACGCATAATTCAAATCATATCAAACCGATACATCATAATCACGCAAGGCATTGTTCAAAGATGTCTTCAGATCGGTGGATTCCTTCCGCTTTCCAATGATCAGTGCAACAGGCACCTGGAATTCACCGGCAGGGAATTTTTTCGGAATGGTTCCCGGTATAACCACTGAACGTTCGGGGACAATGCCCTTATATTCGACCGGGTCTTTACCTGATACATCAATTATCTTTGTTGACCCGGTCAAAACCACATTTGCACCCAGAACGGATTCATGTTCCACACGTACACCTTCAACCACGATACAGCGGGATCCGACAAAGCAATTATCCTCAATGATTACAGGAGCTGCCTGAACCGGTTCAAGAACGCCACCTATACCAACTCCGCCACTCAGGTGAACATTTTTTCCAATCTGGGCACAGGAGCCTACTGTGGCCCAGGTATCTACCATTGTACCCGAGTCAACATAGGCACCAATATTTATGAATGAGGGCATCATGATCACGCCGGGAGCAACATATGAACCATAACGGGCGATTGCATTCGGAACAACCCGGACTCCCAGTTCACGGTAGCCCCGTTTCAGGCCAATTTTATCATGATATTCAAACGGACCTGCCTCAAGGGTCTCCATCTGTTGAATTGGAAAATAGAGAATGACTGCTTTTTTTACCCAGTCATTCACAATCCAGTTGGTCCCGGATGGTTCGGCCACACGCACTTTCCCCTTATCGAGCCAGTCAATGACCTGGCGTATTTGTTCCCGGGTGTTTTCCTGACTCAGCATTTCCCGGTCATCCCAGGCTTTTTCAATAATGGTTTTTGTTTCTGTCAGCCTCATCATATCCCTTTCGGTTAAGAGACACAAAAATAGTGTATTTTACCGATTTTCAATTTTTATGTCCTTGATGTTAAGCTGAATTGAGGTACTTCCCCTGAAATTATTCTCGATCAGGGTAAAGGCAATGTCAAAAGCGGCACCGCTCTTGATCTTTCGCAGGTGGATGGCCTGGTTAAAAGCAATTGCCCTGTACGCTGTAAAAGGGATATCTTCCTGTATGAGACCGAGTTGCAGGTGCTCTTCATCTGTCCCAACCAACCGGGCATAACCATTGTCGGAGACGTTTTCAGCAAAAAAGACCGGGTTCATATTTTCCGGGCCAAAAGGTTCAAATTGCCTGAGAACACGGAATAATTTAGGAGTTATATCTTTGAAATTGAGCTCTGTGTCGATCTCGATCTGTGGAATCAGCATATCCGGTGTAAGGGTATTCTTTACTACTTCCTCAAACCTGTCAGCCAGTTTTTGTACATTTTCGATCTTCAGGGTCAGTCCGGCCGCATACATGTGTCCGCCATAGCTTTCAAGCAAATCGGCACATTCCGAAATTGCCCTGTACAGGTCAAATCCAGCAATGGAACGGGCTGAACCTGTTGCAAATCCGTTTGATTCGGTAAGTATGATGGTAGGCCGGTAATGGCTTTCAATCAGCCGGGAAGCCACTATACCCACAACACCTTTATGCCATGCCGGTCTGAACAGAACGGTTGAATACCGGTATTTCTCAGACCATGATGCAATCTCCTGAAGCGCTTCTTCCGTGATCGATTTATCAATATTGCGTCTTCGTTGGTTGTGAAGGTCTATTTTCTCACAATGGATCAGCGCGTCTTCAGGTTTTGTGGCAACAAGCAGTTCCACAGCCTGTTTTCCTGACTCGATGCGACCGGCCGCGTTGATACGCGGACCTATTTTGAATACGATATCATCAACCGTTATCGTCCTGCCCTCCAATCCGGCAATCGAAATTATGGCCTTCAGCCCGATGCACGGATCTTCATTCAGCTTCCGGAGCCCGTGAAAAGCAAGGATCCTGTTCTCATCAATCAGGGGGACGATATCTGAAGCAATACTGACTGCCACCAGATCCAGATAGCCGGCAATTTCATCAAAGGAAATGTCATTGCGTTGTGCATACGCCTGAAGCAATTTAAAACCTACTCCGCAGCCTGAAAGGTATTTGAAAGGATATCCGCTGTCATGTCGTTCGGGATTCAACACAGCCACGGCAGCAGGCAGAATTTCCCCGGGTGTATGGTGGTCGCAGATAATAAAATCAATGTGGTGGTCCCTGGCGTAGGTAACTTTCTCAACTGCCTTAATCCCGCAGTCGAGAGCAATAATCAGGGATATGCCATGTTGAATGGCAAAATCTACGCCCTGTCGTGAAACACCATAGCCTTCCGCATACCGGTCAGGAATATAATAGTCAACCCCGGCATGATATTTCCGGATAAATGAATATACCATGGCCACGGAAGTGGTGCCATCCACATCATAATCGCCGTATACCAGTATTTTCTCCCGGTTCTTCAGGGCAGTCTGCAGCCGGTTGACGGCCTTTTCCATGTCTGCCATCAGGAAGGGATCATATAACCTGCTGAGATCAGGCCGGAAGAAAGACCTGGCCTGTTCAAAGGTTACCACACCGCGCTGGCACAGAAGGGTAGAGATGACAGGACTTACCGAAAGTTCTTCAGCAAGCTGATTAATCTCTTCATGGTGACCATTTTCCTTTATTTTCCAGGCGCGGGTCATATCCACTTCACCAGATTAATATCCTGCTTGTGTGGCAAATGCTCAT
Organism: uncultured Bacteroidales bacterium; assembly: GCA_963705125.1. Lineage (GTDB taxonomy): Bacteria > Bacteroidota > Bacteroidia > Bacteroidales > UBA10428 > UBA5072. The sequence goes on from CAVPIY010000006.1 coordinate 277,282, forward strand.
TTTTCGGGAAGATCCGTACACCATAGCTAAAAGTCCCTGGTTGGTTGATAATTATACTGGCTTTAAATACGGCCTTATCCACGGTTGATTAGATCAAGCACAAATTCATGCGTGGAAATCAATCTTTCCCCGTTTTCCGTGACAACAAGCTCAACCCCGACATCATGAGGTGATATTTCATTCAGGTCAAGCACAATCCGCCCCTGATAGGCATGATCCATTTCGAAAACCTCACTGCCATTGGTGAAGACAGAAAAATCCACAACGCTTATGTTATTCCATGCTCTTTTTATCCGTTTTTTCCAGGATGATATACGTTTGGCCATTTCAAAATCATCCTCGGCCATAAACCGGGTTCGGGTAAAAAGTTTACTGTAGAATCGCTCATTATAGTCATGCAGCATGCGGCTGGTTACAAAATGGGGGGCAATGGAGGCAATCGAATTCTTCATCATCCGTACCCAGTTCTCCGGGATACCAGCCTTATTAAGTTCATAAAAAGCAGGAATCACCTCCTGTTCCAGGAGGGAATAAATGATCTCGGCATCGAGGTCATCCTGAAGATTATTGTCTTCGTATGTTATTTCGTTTGTCAGAGCCCATCCGGCATCAGGCTGATAACCTTCGACCCACCAGCCGTCAAGCACGCTGAAATGGAGTGTTCCGTTCAGAACAGCCTTTTCTCCGCTTGTCCCTGAAGCTTCAAGTGGCCTGGTCGGGGTGTTTAACCAGATGTCCGCACCCTGTACCATAATTTTGGCAAGCGTGATATCGTAATTCTGCAGAAATACGATCTTCCCGAGAAATTCAGGTCGTTTGGAGATGTCCACGATCATTTTGATCAGTTCCTGTCCTGCCTTGTCGTTTGGATGGGCTTTGCCGGCGAAAATGATCTGAACAGGCTTCCCGGGAAGGTTAAGGATCTGGGCCAGCCGTTCGGGATTGCGGAAAAGGAGATATGCCCGTTTATATGTGGCAAATCGTCGGGCAAAGCAAATTGTCAGGGACTTATCCGATAGCTGATGATTTATGGCCACAATACGCTTCGGATCCTCATGCCGCTTTACCCAGTTTTCCTTGAACCTGTCCTTAATGGTGTTGATCAGCCTCGAACGTAGTTTCTGCTTAATCTCCCAGACCTCTTTGTCAGCCACATCATAGATTTTCTGCCAGTAGTCCACATCGGACAGGTTGTCTTCGAAACCTTCACCAAAGGATTTCCGGTATAGTTTCTTCCAGCTTTTGGCAGTCCAGGTTTGATAATGCACACCGTTGGTCACGTAGCCTATGTGCAGTTCTTCGGGTAAAAATCCAGGCCAGAGTTTGACGAACATTTGCTGGGTTACTGTTCCGTGAAGCATGCTTACTCCGTTCACCTCCTGAGAAAGGTGAGCTGCCAGGAAGCTCATGTTGAATTTTTCACCCCAGGCATTGATGTTCGATCTGCCCAGCCCCATGAGTTCATTCCAGCTGATCCGGAGACGTTCAGGATAGTGCCCGATATAACGGCGGAGCAGATCCTCCTCAAATTCGTCGTGTCCGGCCGGTACAGGAGTATGCGTTGTGAACAGGGTGGAACTGCGCACTATTTCACGGGCTTCGTAAAAGGTGAGGTTATTTTTCTGCATGTAATTCCGCATCCGTTCCAGCCCGATGAACGCACTATGTCCTTCGTTACTGTGGAACAGATCGGGTTTGATGCCCAGGATCTCAAGGGCACGGATCCCTCCGATACCGAAAAGAAGCTCCTGTTTCAGGCGGTTTTCATTATTCCCGCCATACAGGTTATGCGTTATACTCCTGTCTTCCTCTATATTGGCATCAAAGTCAGTATCGAGCAGGTACAATCTGATACGCCCGACGTTCAGTTCCCATATCCGGGCATGCAGGGGTCTGCCCGGCATAACTATGGAGAGGGTAATGAATTTTCCTGTATTATCCCTGACCGGTTTTACAGGAAGTTTGGAAAAATGCTGTAACTCATATATAGCCTGTTGTTCACCTCTTGTGGTGATCAGCTGGTTGAAGTAACCGTACCGGTAAAGCAAGCCCACGCCGATTATATTGAAGTTCTGGTCGCTGGCTTCTTTCAGGTAATCCCCCGCAAGTATGCCCAAACCACCTGAATATACTTTCATTGAGCTGTGAAAGCCGTATTCCATGCTGAAGTAAGCGATCTGTGGAAGGGCAGGATCTTTTTCCCGGTCCATATAATTTATGAAACGATCGTATACAAGGTCGAGTTTATCAGTATAATCCTGATTCTGACTGATTTCAACCAGTTGACCGTATTTAACCTGTTCAAACAGGATGGATGGATTCTGTTCACATTTCTGCCACAACTCCGGATCGATTACCTCAAACAATTCCTGCGCATCATCATCCCACGTCCACCAGAGATTCTGGGTGAGTTCACTGAGCTTATTCAGCTTTTCAGGCAATTTCGATTTAACAATGATCCTTTTCCATGAAGGCTTGACTTCCGCGGGCCCGATAAACTCCTGCACTGCCTCGGTTTGACGCTCTTCGATTTTTACAAACGTATCAATACGACTGGCAACCTTCTGCAAAGCAATATCATAGGTTTGTTTATAATAGGATATCAGCGATGTCCAAAGCACCTGTCTGGAAATACCATAGGCCTTTTCCCGGACTTTCAGCATTTCAGCAGATGACAGTTCGCATTTATGCCGGATCGCTTTTACCAGGTTATCAACTACCTCGCGATCATTGTCATCCGTGCGATCGATCACATCGATGCAGCCGTTGGCATCAGGACATTTGTTGTTGATCCATAATCCAAATCCGGCCAGTGTGGTGGTGACAGTAGGAACTGAAAAGGCCAGACTCTCCAGTGGTGTGTAACCCCATGGCTCATAATATGATGCAAACACAGTCAGGTCAAGTCCGATCAACAGATCATAATATGGGGTGTTGAAAATGCCGTCGTTGCCATTCAGGTACGATGGCACAAAAATTACCTTAACGTTTTCTGAAGGTCCGTTCAGCAGACCGGCCTCCCTGATGCGGTTCAGGATTGGATCCCATTCCGCATCGTGCAGGTTATGGGTCAGGTACTTTGAGCCAAAGGCCCCGTCATTTCCGGGTTGCTTGTTTAACAGGTCCTTTCGTGGGCCATAGTGATTAGCCGGTATCAGAATATACGCCAGAACAGGTCTGCAAGTCTCCCATCGAACGGTTCAGTTCACCCAGGGCATCAATGAACAGGTCGATCCCCTTATTCCTGAACTCATAACGCCCACTGGTTGCGATCATGAACACATCATCACTTATTTTTTCGCCAATCAGTGTTTCAGCTACCTCAAGGAGTTTCTTTCTGCCTTCATACCGCCGTTCATCAAAGATGTTTCCTGAAGGGATAAAGGTGTCTTCAAAGCCGTTTGGCGTTACCAAATCAACTTCCTTAAGGAAAAACTGCTTGCATTCCAGGGCGGTGATCTCACTGACGGTTGTAAAGGCATCTGCTGTTTGGGCGGACAGCTTTTCAGCCGATTGTTTGGAAATGATATTGAATTCCCGGGCGACTTCCTCGGCATTATAGTTGGTAAGTTCTTTGTAAAGGGGCCGGTTGTTACCTGCAAGTGATCTGCCGACTGCTGTGGCATGAGTAGTAAAAACAGTGCCTACCTGGGGAAGCCTGTCCTTCAGGTAAAGAATTCCTGACCCGGTCATCCATTCATGAAAATGGGCAATGATCCTGTCAAATGTAGTAAGGTTGTATTTGATAAAGCTCTCAATTACCCGTCCGGCAGCATACCCAAATAAAACCGGTTCCACATAATCCCATTGTCCGGGGAGTGAGTCAAGCTTGTATTTATCCCAGAACTCAAAGAAGATCTTGTCTTTATCCTGGAAGAAATTGGAAAAATTAAGTGAAATGGCAATTGGATATCCGTTGATGTTCCACCTGCCAACTTTCAGAAAGAGTCCCTCGGATTCAGCCTGCCTTTTCCATGCGCTGAATAACTGGGGATCTTCAATGAATTCCGGATTTCTGCCTGAATCGTCCTTGATCAGATCGGGTCCGATAAGAATGAAGTTGTTGTGCAATTCATTTACCAGGGTCAGGGCTTTTGTAGCAATTACGGTATGAATACCACCAATTTTATTGCAGACTTCCCAACTCACTTCGAACAGATAATCGGGGAATAATAAGCTTTTATTCATACACAATTCATTAGTTCAATTAGGGTATGTTATGTGAAGATCAAAACAAGGAGGCGAAAATACAATATGTGAATTACTTTTTGCCAGCTTTTGGTGAAATAGTTTTTTCCCTTTTTGGATGAGGCTGATCTGGAACGGGATTTGCCTGGTGATCCGGCAGTCCTTGTCTTGGTGGTTTTCCTTATCGTGGCGGTTTTTTTTGCTGATCGGAGTCTTTTAAGTTCAGTCTCATATTTTTGGATAAGCTCATCTTTTTCCGTGATTGTTTGAGCCAGACCTGCAATTTCCAGATCATTGGTGGTTTCCGGGATCAGTTTGAATAACCGGTTACCAAAGTCGCTCAATACATTCATATAGTTTATATAAGCTTCATAAGGTGATTCATACGGATTGTAATAGGCATGGTAAGCACCATCGGTAAAGAACTTGGTAGCCATAAAATACAGGTGATCACTGGCCTGCAGGTATTTCCAATCCTTACGGATCTTTTCATCGTCACACTGGTTAACCTTTTCAGTGAACGAATAGAGCCTGTTAAACGCATCCACCTGCATCTCATTTCCCAGCCAGGCAGTCAGGTCACGTTCCTCGTCGGCCCAGGAAATGGGGTAGGGTACGCTGATGGTGGAAATCGGAAGCAGTCCCCTGGAAATTTCACCGGGTGTACTGAAGGAGAAGTTGGTATTCTTATAAATCATTCCGGGCAAAGCCTTCAGAAAATCAAAAATTCCTGTCTCCATCCATTGATGTTCGCCGAAAGTTTCGTAATCAATGAATAAATTAACTGTCTCTTCTTTTTTGTCCAGCTTTTTCAGCCATCCCGTAAATTTTTCCGCTGTTAACGGGAATTCTGACCAGGCTGTATTTGAAAACCTGAAGGCAATATCATCACTGATCCTGAAATTGCGCAGCAGTACTTTCAGTCTTGGATTGATGGTATTGCAATACAAGTAGTTCGGACTTTTCCAACCCAGTATATGCCTGGCTCCTTCGGTGAGCATTGCTGCAAAGCCCATTTCAGCCACATCCGCCCCTATCTGATCTGAATAGATCAGCTCGGTATTCCGGAAAACCGTTGGTTCCTGGCCAAAGAGCTGCTTGATTTTTTGCCTTTGTTCATTAACCTGCCTGACGAACTCATCCTTGTTTTTCAGCGCCACCAGGGAATGGGAATAGGTTTCACAAAGGAATTCCACGGAACCGGTTTTGGCCAGTTTCTGAAAGCTTTCAATAACTTCCGGTGCATAAATCTCCAACTGGTCAAGTGCAATACCTGATATGGAGAACGCCACCTTAAACTTACTGCCGTATTCCTTGATGATCTGCATGATCGCTTTATTGGCAACCAGGTAGCTTCGTTCAGCGACCCGGGAGATTATTGATTCATTCAGATAATCATCATAATAGTAATGGTCCTTGCCAATATTGAAAAACCGGTAGCGTTTCAACCGGAATGGCTGATGGATTTGGAAATACAGACAAATCGTTCTCATGCTAGTCACTTAAAGGGTTTTCATATTTACATCAGTGAGAAATAAACATCTTTGACTTTGGAGGCGGCATATTCCCACTTCAGGTTGTCCACTTCTTCGCGGGCATGTTTTTTAAACATCAGCGGGAGCCCGTCATAATTAAGGAATCCATAGATGGCATCGGCCATAGCATGAATATCCCAGAAATCGATCTTGATGGCATGATTGAGGATTTCTGCCACACCTGACTGTCTGGAGATGATTACCGGAACATTGGATTGCATGGCTTCGAGCGGGGAAATCCCGAAAGGCTCGCTTATGGAGGGCATCACATAAACATCACTGATCGAAAACATATGATGTACGTCATCGCCTTTCAGGAATCCGGTGAAATGAAACCGGTTCCCCATTTTAAGCTTGGCTACCCGAACGATCATCCGGTTAAGCAGATCTCCGCTGCCGGCCATGACAAAGCGGACATTACTCATTTTTTGCAGTACCAGGTGTGCAGCTTCAATAAAATATTCCGGGCCTTTTTGCAATGTAACACGGCCGAGGAAAGTAACGATTTTATCATCGATATTTCTTGCCAGTTTTTGCAATTCCCGGTCAGCGATCGGCTCGACGGCATTATGCACGGTTACCACCTTGTCAGGATTGATTCCGTATTTTTCAATGATGATGCTCCGGGTGAGGTTGCTGACAGCAATTACCCGGTCAGCTGCCTCCATACCTGCCTTCTCAATTTCATAAACACCCGGATTAACATTGCCTCCGCTGCGATCAAAATCCGTTGCATGAACATGCACAACCAGGGGTTTCCCCGAGACGAGCTTGGCTGCAATACCTGCCGGATAAGCTAACCAGTCATGGGCATGAATGACATCAAAAGCGTATTTATAAGCGATAATGGATGCGATTACTGCATAATTGGCTATTTCCTGGAAGAGGCTGCTGCCGTAACCGCCGCTGAAGCTAAGTTTGCCTGAAAAGGAGGATTGGATCAGGTACTTGTTAGCTGACCGGTTTTCAACAGATAGTTTTTCGTATTCCTCCGGAGAGGAGTAGGGCATAAGTGAAGTGCCCACTTCAATGAAGTGCATCTGTTGAAAAAAGGTTTTATAATCAATGATCCTGTCACTCACAACAACCTCGCCTGCATCGATAATACTCACCTTGCTGGTGTCCTCATCGCCATAAGCTTTGGGAACCACGAAGATAATATCATTCACCCCCACGCTGTGCAATCCTTTGGTCAGACCATAACAGGCTGTTCCAAGCCCCCCGGAGATATGAGGCGGAAACTCCCATCCAAACATCAGTACACGCATATATTTTCAGCTGGTTTAGGTTTAATAATCATGGGTTTCAGTTCTGCATCGTCATTTTTTCATACCGCTCAATAATCCGGAGCATTGCAGCGACACTCCAGGCCTGTGATATTGCACCCCTTGCCCGGTGAGGGGGATCACCGTCAAAAATCTCTGGTATCGTTCCAATACCCAATTCTGTAATAACAGGCTCGAAACCACTGATGAGGCTTTCGAGAAAGCCAATTCCACTTTCCTTATGCAGGTTCATGTATGCTTCACAGAAATGCTCCAGTAACCAGGGCCAAACGGTACCCTGATGGTATGCCAGATCACGCTGTTCCTGTGTTCCTTTGTATATTCCCTTATAATTCAAATTCTTGGGTGAAAGTGACCGCAATCCCCTTGGTGTTAAGAGCTCACGCTCAACCACGGCCATCAGACATTTTTTGACTTCCGTATCCAGGGGTGAAAATTCCAGCGAAGCTGCAATGACCTGATTGGGTCTGACTGACCAGTCTTTTGTCTGCAAGTCCGCCACATCGGCCAGGTAACCTTTTTTGGCGTCCCAGAACATATTCAGGAATGAATCCCGGATAAGGGCCGGGAGAGATTCCCATTCCCGGATAAAACCTTCATCCTTCGCGCGTTTGGCCAGATCGAGGCTGAAAGACACCGCATTGTACCACAAGGCATTAATTTCAACAGCGTAACCAATCCGGGGGGTCACCGGTTTACCATTCACAACTGCATCCATCCATGTCAGGGCTCTGCCAGGCTCTCCGGCATAAATCAGTCCGTTCTGATGCATGATAATGCCATATGCCGTTCCCTGCCGGTAGGCTTCAAGGATTGATCTCATGGCCTTGCCATAATGACGCCATATGGCTGAATAAGATTTTACCAAACGCGTATATTGCTGTAAGGCCCAAAAAAACCAAAGCGGAGCATCTACCGAGTTAAAAGCAGGATTATCATCCGACCCCGTATTGGGGAATAAACCATTATCCAATTTTGCTACCTGTGTATCCAGCACGTCTTTAAAAGTTGCCACGTCACCAATGGCCAGGGTCAGTCCTGGCAAAGAAATGAAGGTATCCCTTCCCCAGGCGCCAAACCAGGGAAAACCGGCGATGATTTCCGTTTTTTTATCCTTTTTAACAATAAACTGCTGGGCCGCATTGATGAGGCAATTCTTAAAGCTGTCACGGGGGATACGCTTGCCCTGTTCAACAGTAAATTTCCTTTTCAGCTGTTCCGGTTTTGTTTCAAATGTGGAGGCCGAAAAGAGGATAACATCACCCTTTTTTGCACTCATTTCAAAATAGCCCGGCACAAAAAGATCTTCCTTATAATCGTAACCCCGTCTGAGTTCCTTGTTGTATTCTATCCCATAATACCAGTCAGGCGCAGGAATGAATTCAACCTTTGAAGAAAACTGCATGTGCAGGTAGGGATAGCCATCATAAAGTTTGGATTTTACGCCGTTGGGAATGAATTTAACCCGGGTATTGGCATACAAATTGGCTTTGCCCAGGGTATGCATGTTGCGGAAAGCCAGAAAAGGTCTGAATCTGAGGCGGATTGGTACATCGCATTCATTTATTGTATATTTAATCAGCACCTGCTCTTCTTTTTCAACAAGCATGCCTTCCTTTGTCATAACCACACCGCCCACACGGTAAACAAGCGTGGGAATAGGATCTGCAACAAATTCACGCACATATTTGTGTCCACGAGGGCTATACGTGTCACCCTGGTATTTGTGAATGCCCAGGTTGAATTCGTTTTCCCGTTCGATAATGGTTTCATCAAAAGAGGACAGCAAAACATGCCGGTCTCCATCCAGGTTTTCCACAGGAGAAACCAGCAGTCCGTGATATTTGCGTGTATTGCAGTAAATCAGCGTGGTTGAGCTGTAGGAACCTGCTCGGTTGCTGCGGATAAACTCCTTACTTAAAGAATATTCAAGATTAATGAGTTGCGTGTTGTCGAATTTCAGATAGGTCATTCATTCAAGGTTTTAATTCTACAAGTTATCAAAAAATCCTGATATGGTCATGCAATAATCCGGATTTTTAATCTAAGTTCAACAATTAAACCAATGGCAAAGATAATCGTAAATTACCAATTAATGTTCTGGATAATATCAGGGAAAAATATAAATTTGGACACTTGATTTATCATATATATGCGCGTTGTATTACCTGTTGTCTTTTATATCCTGCTGTTTTCGGCATGTTCAGGCGACAACCATAATTTTACAGTCCAGCTTACCTTGAACAATACGGATGGCGGAACCATGTACCTCGCGAGACGGACCCTCAGCGGAACAGTCCCCGTTGATTCAGCTGTACCTGATAAATCAGGCACATATGTACTGGAAGGATTTACCAGCCAGCCCGATTTTTATATTGTATACAGGACTCCCCGGCATTTCATTAACCTGATCGTCAAGCCAGGTGATGATTTTAAGGTGCTGACAGAAGCATCTTCCTTTGAGTACAATTACCTGGTTGAAGGATCAAAGGATTCCAGGCTGATTCAAAAACTGGTGTCCATGCAGACCCGGACACTGGAAAAGATCACGGAGATCAGCAATGAATATGAGAACAGCAAGGGAGAACCGGGATTTGGGAAAACAAAGATCCGCATTGACAGCACCTATAAACGGATTGTTGAAGAACATAAGGACTTTTCAAAAAAGCTTATTGAAGAAAATCCCGGATCACTTGCCGGCCTTATGGCACTGTATCAGCAACTCGGCCGTGATATACCGGTCTTTGACCATAAAACCGATTTTCGCTATTACGAAATGGTTGACTCAAACCTTTCCTCCGCTTATCCCGGATCAGAGGCCGTAAAGGATCTGAATAGGAAGGTAACCGAGCTGCGGGATCTGCATCGGCTTGAAGAAGGATCATTGGCGCCGGACATTGAAATGCCTGATCTGCTGGGTAACAATCAGTCCCTGCAATCAGTCAGGGGCAAATATGTTCTGCTGATTTTCTGGGCTTCATGGTCAAGCCAGAGTTGTTCGGAGGTTAAAAAAGCAGTACCGGTCTGCACGAAATATGCAGGTAAGGATTTGGTATGTTTTATGGTATCTCTCGACCGTTCCAGGGATTCATGGCTGAAACGGACGGAAGAAATTCAGGCAGCAGGAATTCAGGTATCTGATCTGAAATACTGGGATTCACCCGTGGTGGAATCCTACCGGATAAACAAGTTGCCTGTTTTGTTTTTGCTGGATAGAGAAGGTAAGATCATGCAGAAGGGGTTCACTGCAGAAGATCTTCCCCTGATTCTTGAGGAGGTAATCGGTAAGTCAAATTGAATTATGTAATGAAAAAATCCATCGTACTGTTTTGTATTCTTGGTTTGGTTGCCTGCAATAAAGAACAAATCAAAATTTCTGGTAAGATTTATAACGCTGATAAAATGGTGCTGCACCTCGATGAGGTGGATGTCTATGAGAGCATACCGGCTGATTCGGTTTTGTTATCACCATCCGGCAAATTCAGTTTTACACTTAAAACCAGGGAAGCCGGTTTTTATCAGCTTCGTTTATCACCAGATAAGATCATGGTATTGTTTCCGGTACCGGGTGAACATATCAAAATACAGGCGGATGCGGATGATCTCCTGTCGTCCCTTACCGTTGAGGGATCAAACGGAACTGAGCAAATTACGAAACTCATCCGTATGCTTGACGATACAAGGTCCCTGCTTGATTCAATCACGGTTGAATATAGCCATGCACAATCAGACAGTGTGAGGATCCGGCTGAACAAAGAATATGAGATTATTCTCGAACGACACAGAAAGAATTCCATAGCCTATATCCTTACCCATTATAATTCACTATCGAGTTTGTATGCCCTGTATCAGCAGTATCAGACCGGTTTCTATGTATTTTATAAGGCCAGGGATATGCAGTTTTTCAGGATCGTCAGTGATTCCCTGGAAAAGTATTATCCGGGTTCGAAGCATGTCCGGGCTTTAAAAGCCTATACCGACAATATGATCAACAAATATAAATCCCAGGTGCTTTTACAGTCAGCTCCGACCGGAAATTCTTTACCCGAACTGGCTCTGCCGGATATGGCCGGGGATACCGTTTACCTTTCCTCCTTCAAGGGAAATTATGTGTTGCTTTCGTTCTGGGCATCCTATAATACGGCCAGTGTGAAGCAGAACCTGGATTTGAAAAAAATCTATAACCAATACCGGCACCGGGGTTTTGAGATTGTACAGGTTTCATTTGATCATTCGTTTGAAAACTGGAGGAGTGCCGTAAGGTATGACGAACTTCCCTGGGTTAGTGTTTTGGATACACGTTATCCGAATTCAATCGTGGCTGGAAATTATAACATCACTGCCTTACCGGCCAATTACCTGATCGGGAAAGACAATACATCCATCCTGGCAAAAGATCTTTCACCGGCTGAGTTGCGGGATAAACTGAAGGAACTGCTCAAATAACTGAAAGAAATTGACTGCTCCCAACAAGATTTACTTTATTTCAGATGTTCATCTCGGATTGTATCCTCCTGAACAGAGTGCCCGGCGCGAGAAGTGGCTGGTAAGCTGGCTCAATGAAATACAGAAAGATGCTGCTGAATTATACATGGTGGGAGATATTTTCGATTACTGGCATGAATATAAACATGTTGTACCCAGGGGACATACCCGCTTTCTCGGCAAGCTTGCCGAATTATCCGATCAGGGTATCAAATTGCATTATTTTACCGGGAACCATGATATCTGGATATACGACTACCTGCCTTCTGAAATCGGACTGATGCTTTACAGACGACCTGTTGTCCGGGAATTGAATGGTCGCCGCTTTTATATCGGCCATGGCGATGGAGTTGGTCCGGGCGACTACAGGTACAAACTACTGAAAGGTTTTTTTACCAATAAGATACTGCAGTGGCTTTACGCCCGCATCCACCCCAATGCACCATGGCATTTGGAAAACGCTGGTCCAGAAGCAGCCGATATGCCAAAGGTATTGTGGCTGAACCCTACCTCGGTGATGACAAGGAATTCCAGGTAATTTTCGCCAGAGAAACGCTGAAAAACGAACATTTCGATTACTTCATCTTCGGGCACCGGCACATTCCGTTCATGATCGACCTGGGTAAAAACAGCCGGGTCGTAAATCTGGGAGACTGGATCAACAACTTCTCCTATGCTGTATGGGATGGACGGGAACTATCACTGAGATCATATTTTCCTGAGAAGGAAAAGGATATATTCAGGAAGTAAGAATCCGGTTTACTGGTTCTTATAATCTAGAAACAAACCGTCATTGCGAGCGAAGCGAAGCAATCTGTAAGTTATAGGAGATTGCTTCAGTCGTGCCTCCTTCGCAATGACGCTTGCTAAAATCTGACCGGGATTTGTTATATCTGTCGCATGTAATCAGATTAGCGAGGTTGCCAGTGTGACACCGACCACCACGATTGAAACCATGCTCATCAGCTTGATCAGAATGTTTAGCGAAGGACCGGAAGTATCCTTGAAGGGGTCACCCACGGTATCACCGATAACGGCAGCTCTGTGTGCATCACTGCGTTTGCCGCCATAATTGCCTTCCTCGATGAATTTCTTGGCATTATCCCATGCACCGCCGGCATTGGCCATAAAAATGGCGAGAATGAATCCGGTGGCAGTACTGCCAATCAGCAATCCCATCACACCGGCTACACCAAAGATCATCCCGGTGGCAATCGGAATGAAGATGGCCAGCAGGGAGGGGAAAAGCATCTCACGCTGTGCACCTTTGGTGGAAATGGCAACGCAACTGGCATAATCGGGCTCAGCCTTGCCTTCAAGAATGCCCTTGATCTCGCGGAACTGGCGGCGAACTTCGTCCACCATGGCCTGGGCCGCGCGGCCCACGGCATTCATGGTTAATCCGCAGAAGAGAAAGGCAGCCATGGAGCCAAGAAAGGCACCTACCAGCACCCTGGGATTCATCAGGTCAATCTGGAAATAGCCCATAACATCGTGTATGGACGCATTATGAATGGGTTTACCCATTACCGATTCAAAAAGAGCGGCTTTTTCAGGAAGCCTGGCCAGACCCACCTTGATCTCCTCCACATAGGAGGCCAGCAAGGCCAGTGCAGTCAGTGCAGCAGAACCAATGGCAAAACCCTTGCCGGTGGCAGCCGTGGTGTTACCCAGGGAATCCAGTGCGTCGGTACGTTTGCGGACTTCGGGCCCCAGGTGGCTCATTTCGGCATTGCCGCCTGCATTGTCAGCGATGGGACCGTAAGCGTCAGTGGCCAGCGTAATACCCAGTGTGGAAAGCATACCCACTGCAGCAATACCAATCCCGTACAGACCCATGCTGATGTTGGCAAAGTTAAAGTTGGCAGCGAATAAGAAAGCCAAAATAATGGCTGTGGATACGATCAGAACCGGAATGGCGGTGGAGATCATACCTGTACCGATACCGTTGATGATCACGGTTGCCGGACCGGTTTGTGATGCAGAAGCGATTGATTGTGTTGGTTTATATCCTGCGGATGTGTAATATTCTGTTGATCTGCCGATGCCGATACCGGCGATGAGTCCGGCGATCATGGATCCCCATACACCAATGAAGTTGGGAATGTTGAGCAGCCAGAGGATAAGGAAGGCAAAAACGGCAATGAAAAAGGAGCTGATATTGACACCCAGTCCGAGTGCATTCAGCAATTGTTTCTGTGAAGCCCCTTCCTTGGTACGTACCATAAAGATTCCCAGAATGGACAGAACGATGCCCACGGCAGCGATAAGCATGGGGGCGATTACGGCATTGAACTGGGTGGTGGTGGCATCGTAACCGGCGTAACCGGCTGCAACCAGACCGGTTGCAGTAAAACCGGTGGCACCCAGGGCAGCAGTGGAAAGGATGGAACCACAATAGGATTCATAGAGGTCAGCGCCCATACCGGCCACATCGCCAACATTATCACCCACATTATCAGCAATGGTAGCCGGGTTGCGGGGATCGTCCTCGGGAATGCCCGCTTCAACTTTGCCCACCAGGTCAGCACCAACGTCAGCGGCCTTGGTAAAAATTCCACCGCCGACACGGGCAAACAGGGCCTGGGTGGAAGCACCCATACCAAATGTAAGCGTGGTTGTGGTGATGATGATGAGCTTCATCGAAGGATCACTGGCAATGATAGTGTTGGTGGTGTTGTCAAGCGCTCCGATGATATAGTTCAGTGCATAAAACCAGATTGAAATATCCAGCAGTCCGAGCCCTACGACAACAAGACCCATAACGGCACCCGACCGGAAGGCAATAACCAGTCCGTGATTCAAGGATTTCTGAGCGGCATTGGCTGCGCGGGCGGAAGCATACGTGGCCGTTTTCATGCCGAAGAAACCGGACAGGCCACTGAAGAAACCCCCGGTAATGAAGGCAAACGGTACCCAGGGATTCTGAATTTTAAATACATAGGCCAGAAGAGCAAAAATAAGCGTTAAAATAATGAATACAATAGTGACAACCTTGTATTGCTGTCTCAGATAGGCCATCGCCCCGGTGCGCACATGCAGTGCAATCTTCTTCATCATGTCGGTCCCTTCATCCGCCTTCATCATCTGCTTAAAGAAGTAATAAGCAAATCCCAGGGCTATGATTGATCCGATGGGAACTAACCAGAATAAATTATTCAACATAGGTAATATTGCTTTATGGTTAATAATTAAGTAACATTTTAATGAATTATATTACAAATAAATACAATTATTATTCATAAAAATTCGGCCGTAAAGATAACAATTTTACAAAATGAATTCTCCGATACCTGAAATTTAATTCTTAACAAATCAGCAGGGTTAGACAAGTTTTTGTTATTTTGCGGGACAAATTTCACATCGGTTACAAACCACAATTGTAAATTAAACACTTATTTTAGATACCATGAAAACATTACAACTGATTGCCTTGTCGACTCTGTTCAGTGCGGGTGCATTTGCCCAGGCACAAAAAACTCCCGAAAGCACGGAACTTTGGGAGCCTGTCCCCGTTGTTGTCACACCCGGGGAAGGAAGCACAGCTCCTTCTGACGCCATTATTCTTTTCGATGGAACCAGCCTGGATGGTTGGATCAATGAAAAGGGTGAACCGGCAGGATGGACAGTGGCTGACGGGTGCATGACAGTTAAAGCCGGCACAGGTGGTATCAGGACCAAACAGGGGTTTGGCGACTGCCAGCTTCACATCGAATGGCGCACACCTGCTGAAGTGAAGGGAGATGGCCAGGGACGCGGCAACAGCGGCATTTTTCTGCAAAACCGGTATGAATTGCAGGTTCTCGACAATTATAACAACAGGACTTACAGTAATGGTCAGGCCGGATCCATGTACAAGCAAACCATTCCCCTGGTAAATGCCTGTAAAAAACCGGGTGAATGGCAGACCTATGATATTATCTACATGGCGCCCCGTTTCAGTGAGAACGGCCGTGTTGCCATACCGGCCCGCATCACCGTCCTGCAAAACGGTGTACTGATCCTGAATAATTTCGAGATCCGGGGTACAACCCCGTTTATCGGGCTTCCGGAATATATTTCTCATGGACTGGATGAGCCACTTTTTCTGCAGGATCATGGTAATCCGGTGAGCTACAGGAATATCTGGATCAGGGAGCTGTAGGGGGAAGGTAATCAGTAATCAGTGGTCGGTAATCGGTGACCGAATACTGAATACCGAATACCGAATACCGAATACCGAATACCGTTTACCGATTACTAATACTGTCAGGGCAGATAATTCTCAATATCTGCCGGTGCTTTATATGGAAATCCGGGTTCGAAGTATTTCCAAAGCAAGTCTGAAACTGTGCGGATAAAGCGGTAACCTTCATTGCTTCTGCTCCAGTTCTTATCTTGCTGGTTTTTGGTGATGACACAAAATACATAATCGCCATGGGGGGCATTTACGAGCACCACCTCCGAGCATGATCTGTCCACCGCGCCTTGTTTCGATGCAACCTGCACCGTGGGCGGTATTTGTGATAATGCTTCACCGTTCCAGTAAATGCGTGTCAGATGCCTGTAGATGGCTTCACTGATGGCAGGCGTTGCAACCCTTCCCTGTCGTATCATCATCAGCAGTGTGGCCATTTCCCTGGGCGTGGTCTGTCCCCATCCAAATCTTTCATAATCCTTCGATCTGCCTTCCGTGCGCGAATTTACGCGGGTATTGGAAAAACCATTTCGTTGCAGCCAGCCGTTTATCCTGGTGCCAGTTCCGGCCATTTCCTGCAGGCAGATACTGGCGTGGTTATCACTGAATGTGATCATATGTGTCATCAGGTGACGAACAGAAATATCCTCCCCCGGTGCGAATCTTCCCAGCGCATCCTCTCCCTTCCAGGGATAATGGAGAGAATCGGGATAAAACCGGATTATGCTGTCAGGTTGTAAATCACCCGATGCCACTTCATCCCAAAGGGTGCATAATATCGGGACTTTGATCATGCTGGCGGTGGGGAACAGGGTATCTGCATGGATGGATATTTCCAGCTTTTGATAGGGGCAATACACATATATTCCGGCTGTCCCGTGAAAGGTACCGGTAATTTCCTCCAGTTCTGACTGCAGGGTTGCCTTTTTGGCTGACGAACCCGTGGAACAGGAAATCCACATGACTGTAAATCCAAAGAAGGCTAAACCGGTCAACCAGTTGAAATGCTTCATCTGCTGATGCCTATCTGTTTATGATGCACCCAGTAAGGCCTTTACTTTTTCTGCAATCATCCGGCTGTCGGCTTTACCGGCAAGTTCTTTTGAAGCGGTACCCATTACCCTGCCCATATCTTTTACCGAGGCAGCGCCAACCCGATGAATAATGTCGTTCAGGATAGGAATGAGCTCGGCCTCTGTCAGCTGTTTCGGAAGATATTCCTCAATGATCACAGCCTCATCCACTTCCTTCTGGTAAAGATCCATCCGGTTCTGGACTTTGTAAATATCTGCCGACTCCCGGCGCTGTTTTACCAGTTTATGGATGATCTTCAGCTCCTGGTCGGTTGTGAGATCATGTGATCCCGTTTCGGTTCGGGCAAGCAGAAAGGCGGTTTTTATGGCCCGAAGTGGCTCCAGACGGTCTCTCTGTTTAGCCAGCATGGCTGCTTTCAGATCCTCGGTAATTTTTTCGAATAAACTCATAGCAGGATGTTGTTTGTTGATAGTTGATAGTTGAAAGTTGATGGTGGAGTGACAGACATGTTACAAAATCACAGACCTGCCCTTGTCCCTTGTCCCTTGTCTCTCGTCCCTTTCTTCAATCCACCGCCCCGTGTAAATATGGATTCTCCTTGCTCAGCTTCACCTGTGAGTTCTCATCGTCGGTGAGGGAGTATCGCGAGATCTTCGACTCGTCGGAATGCTTTTGCGGATCAAGCTGTATCTGTTTTCTTTTGAATGCCGGTGTATTCTCCAGTTCATCTATATCCTTATCAGTTTGTATAACATTTTGCTTCAATTCCCTGAGCTCTTCCTGGGTGCGCTTAATTGTATTCACGCGGTCACCGGCTTTCCTTGTGTCCACAGGTCTCCTGACCCGGCTGATATCACGGAAAATGTCGTCATCCACTGCCTTCAGATCAAATTCTAAGGTACGCTGAGCGGGTGTGATATTGGATTTGTTTACCGGAGCATCCCGCACAACGAATATGGGCTCTTCATCCGGATCGGTCACCGGGTTGTCCTCCAGGGGTATATGTTCGATCTGCCGTTTGCGGATATACAGTTCAGGAATATTGCCGGCACTGAATCCGGTTGCAATGATCGTAACGCTGATCCGCGATCCGAGTGCCGGATCCGTACCATTACCCCAGATCAGATCAGTATGAATACCTGAACAATCTTTAACATAATCAATGATCTGGCCTATTTCATCCATGGTCACCTCCTCCTCACCTGAAATAACATTGAGGAGAATGTTTTTAGCCCCCTTGATATCGGTGTCATTCAGCAGGGGTGAATTGAGTGCTTCCTTCACGGCTCCTATTGCCCTGCCTTCATCCGATGCCATGCCGGTTCCCAGTATAGCTACGCCGCTGTTTGTCATAACGGTCTTCACATCAGCAAAGTCCACGTTGATAAAGCCGTGAACCGTGATGATCTCGGCTATACCTTTGGCAGCCACAGCCAGCACATCATCGGCCTTTGCGAATGCTTCGGAAAGGCGGAGGTCACCATAGATCTGTCTGATCTTTTCATTGTTTATGACCAGCAATGAATCCACATGTTGTTCAAGCTCACTGATACCCTCAAGTGCCTGGTTTATCCGTCTGGGGCCCTCATTTTTAAATGGAATGGTGACAATGGCCACGGTCAGGATGCCCAACTCCCTGGCTGCCCTGGCAATTACCGGTGCAGCGCCGGTTCCCGTACCACCGCCCATACCGGCTGTGATGAACAGCATTTTGGTATTTACGGACAAGGCTTCCGTCAGATTATCCAGGCTTTCAATGGCAGCCTGCCTGCCCACTTCGGGTTTATTTCCGGCACCTCCACCTTCGGTGAGCGATGCCCCAAGCTGCACCTTCAAAGGGACCGGACTGTTAGCCAGAGCCTGGGCATCCGTATTGCAGACAATAAAGTCCACATCCTTAATGCCCTGCCTGAACATGTGGTTTACCGCGTTGCTTCCGCCCCCTCCCACACCAAGAACCTTGATGATGGATGATCTATTCACGGGGAGTTCAAAATTTATCAGTTCGTCCATAGTTTCAGGTTTTGATTAATTACATCTTTCTGTCAGTTCCGTCATCAAAAAATCCGTCAAATGTATTTTTAATTGATTCAATAAATCCGCCGATCTTTTTGGTTTTTGATTCCCTGGCCCCTTCCTCCTCAATAAATTCCGGGATCAGCTCCCGGCTGATGTTTTCTGTCACTGGTTCCGGAACCGTGTTTTCGAATCCCTTGAGCAGAAGACCTACACTGGTTGAGTACATCGGGTGATTCACTTCTTTCAGGTCATTTCCGGCAATTTGCACATCCGGTTTCCCAATCCGCACATCCAGGCCGGTCCGGTATTTCACCAGCTGCGGAAGGTGTCTCATCAGCGAACCGCCACCGGTAAGCACCAGGCCGGCAGTCAGCTTTTCAAAACAATCTGACTCCTCTAGCTGGTAGATCACGGCATCGATGATTTCCTCCATGCGCGACTGAATGATATAGGCCAGGCTTTTGATGGATACTTCTTTGGGTTCACGTCCGCTTATGCCGGGAACTGCCACTACTTTGGCCTCCTCAGCCAGGTCACCCAGGGCAGATCCGTATTGTATCTTCAGCAGCTCGGCGTGTTTGCTCAGGATGGAACATCCTTCCATCACATCTTTGGTAATAACGTTGCCTCCAAAGGGGATAACAGCGGTATGCTTTATAATATCATCATAATATACTGCCACATCAGTTGTTCCGCCACCGATATCCACGAGGGCAACCCCGGCCTCAATCTCTTCCTCCGTTAAAACAGCAGCAGAGGACGCAAGCGGTTCCAGGATCATTTGCCTGACCTGAATTCCTACCCTGTTCACACACCGTTCTATGGTACGTGCTGAAGTGGTTTGCCCGATGACAATATGGTAGTTCCCTTCAAGCCGTTTGCCGAACATGCCGATGGGATTTTTCACGCCGGTTTCGTTATCCACCACATAATTTTGCGGTAGCACGTGGATTATCTCTTCACCCGGCTGTATAGATATCTTATACATTTCTGCCAGGATATGGTCGGTATCCTTCTTCGTGATTTCTTCCTCATAGGAATCCCGGAGAATATATCCCCGGTTCCGTATGCTCTTGATGTGCTGACCGGCGATCCCAACATAGGCGTCCTTGATGGTAAAGCCTACCTGCTTCTGAACTTCGTCCACCGTATACCGGATGGCACTTACCGCCTCTTCGATGTTCAGAACAACACCCCGTTTGACACCTTTCGAAGGGGTTTTGCTCATTCCGACTATTTCGAGCTTTCCGTTTTCATTCAACCTGCCGACTATTGTCACAATCTTCGTGGTGCCAATGTCAATGGCTGCTAGCATGTTGTTCTGTTGCCTCATGTCATTTATTTTTAGTACAAACTACCTGATTTTTATATTTTAAGCTGATGCGTTCATATTTGTTCCATCCTATTTTATTAAATCCTTCCAGATACAGCAGTTTAAGATTTTCGAATTTTTCTTCCAGATTATCTGTATCACCCAGTTCAATGACCTGGGAGCCCACCCGCGGTATCAGTTCAAATTCGTATTTGCTGTTCACATAGACCTGCTCAATCTGGGCATTCCAGAATTTGTCCGCGTTAATAAAGGATACAAGCCGGTAAACATCATAAATGGTTTTCCGGGCAAGCGGCAAAGAATCATGCTTTACATCAAAGATATTCAGGGTCTGACCTACCCGGAAGGGTTCGGAGATGTTGCCATTCGCAACCAGAACAAAGGGACTGAAATTATAGGTCAATGGTATAATATTACCGTGCTTATCAAGGTAATAGGACTGTCCCATACGGTTGGAAATGCGAACAAAAGGAGTCTTCTGCCTGATGTCTACGTGCAATATGCCTGGTTCGGAAATGTACGCCTCAGCCTTACTTATAATCTGGCGTGTCATCAGGGAATGTTCAATGCCTTCGAGGTCGACATTTTGGGCCAGGATACCAGACAAACCGAATTTCTTCTCTTCCAGCAGCCTCCGGATCTCATTGGCATGAACAAACTGGTTTACGGTGCTGTCAATGATCCGGATTTTCACGGAGGTAACATGTCGCATTTTCTCCCTGCTGCTGACGAAACCCATGACCGTTACCAGGTAAACAGCCACCAGGGACAGGAATGCTATATTTTTTATCCGTTTCATTTTTTCTGAAGCTGCATGAGTAGTTTCTTAATGGGTTCAACCAGTTTATCAATATCACCGGCACCCAGCGTGATAAGTATTTCAGGGTCACGTTTCTTCAATTCATCCAGTAAGACTTCCTTACTGCACATGATCTTGTTGGACAGGCTCACCTTGCTGAAGATCATTTCTGCCGTTACGCCCTGAATGGGCAATTCCCTTGCAGGGTAAATATCCAGCAGGATCAGTTCATCCAACAGGCTCAGACTTTCAGCAAAGCCTTCCGCAAAATCACGGGTCCTCGTAAACAGATGCGGCTGGAAAATACCGGTCAGCTTTTTGCCGGGGTACAGGTCACGCAACGAAAGTATGGTGGCTTCAATTTCCCTGGGATGATGAGCATAGTCGTCAATAAATATCCTGTGTCCTGATATAATCTGGTACTCAAACCTCCGCTGAATTCCAGTAAAGTCAGCCATAGCCAGCCTGATCTTTTCAGGCTTCAGACCTGACAGTGATGCCAGGGAACAGGCAGCAACGGCATTCTCCACATTCACCATGCCGGGGTGTATCAGGGAAATATCCTGAATTTTGAGATCAGGGCCAATCAGATCAAAGTGGTATTTCCGGTTATGCAAGCGGATATTTTCTGCACGGAAATCACTGGTTCCCTGAAGTGAATAAGTATATACACGGCCTGGCATGACAGATTTGAGAAGCGGAAGGCCGTGTTTCATCAGCAATATGCCATCTGAGTTGATCTGTGCCACAAACTGGTTAAAAGCAGCGTGCATTTCACTGACATTGCCATAAATATCCAGATGGTCAGGATCCATGGCTGTAAGCACGGCAGCCCAGGGAAACAAACGCAGGAATGACCGGTCAAACTCATCCGCCTCAGCTACCACCCATTCACTTCTTTTATCCAGTACAAGGTTGCTGTTGAAATTACGGGAAATACCTCCGAGGAATGCATTGCAGCCGGGTCCGGCTTTTGTCATGAGATGAGCTATCATGGTAGACACGGTAGTTTTTCCGTGTGTCCCGGCAACCGCGATGGTTTTCTTGTTGCGGGTTATGAGTCCCAGGATTTCCGATCGCTTGCAGATGGTGAAGGCATGCGAATTGAAGTATACCAGCTCGGAATGATCCGCCTGTATAGCAGGGGTGATGATAACCAGGGTAGCTGCAGGATCAAGGAAATCTGACGGAATCAGCGTTGCAGAATCTTCATAATGAATAGCAATACCTTCTTTTTCCAGCTGAAGGGTAAGTTCTGTGGAGGTCCGGTCGTATCCGGCAACTGTTTTGCCGGTTGCCCTGAAATAACGGGCAAGGGCACTCATGCCAATACCTCCGATCCCCAGGAAGTAAAAATGCTGTATGGTATTCAGATCTGTCACGTTAGGGCTATCAGTTTATATATTTCGTCCACGATCTTTGATGCCGAACCCGGAATGGCCATCTGACTGCAATGCTGACTCAGGGTTGTTTTCATGGTCTTCATCCCCCACCAGGCGAAGTGCCGTATCCAGCAATTTTTCATGAGCATCCCTGTCTGCAATCATCAGAGCAGCCTGCTGCTGAACAAGGGCCATTGCGTTTTTGGTCTGATGGTCTTCAGCGACGTTGGGTGAAGGCACCAGGATAACCGGTTTGCCCACCAGGCATAATTCTGAAATTGTACCTGCCCCGGCCCGCGAAATAATAACATCCGCCAGGCTGTAGGCCAGATCCATCCGGTTAATAAAGTCAATGTACCGGACATTTTTCAGTCCCAGGGGTTTCAGCGTTTTCTTTTATCCTGTCATAATAATACCGGCCTGTTTGCCAAATCACCTGGATATCCTCTTTTTCAATGATCACTGATTCCATCAAGTATACTGTCATTAATGGTGCGTGCACCCAGACTGCCCCCCAAAATAAGCAATACAGGCTTATTCCCGGTAATATTAAAGAATGAAAGGGCATCAGACTTTTTTACATTCGCTCCCAGGTATTCTTCACGTACCGGATTTCCGGTAACGACAATCTTTGCCAACGGGAAATATTTATCCATACCCGGATATGCGACACAAATCCTGGCTGCCTTGCGTGCAAGCAACCGGTTTGTAATACCTGCATAGGAATTCTGCTCCTGGATGAGGGTGGGTATTTTTTTCCGGTTGGCCATACTGAGCAAGGGACCACTGGCATATCCCCCGACTCCCACTACCACATGTGGGTTATAAGAATTCAATATTTGCCTGGCCTTTTAGAGGCTAATCATAAGCTTGTACAATACCACCAGGTTTCTGAACCCGATCTTTCGCTGTAGTCCTTCAACCGGGAGGCCAATAATGGGATAACCGGCAGCAGGAATTCTTTCCATCTCCATCTTCCCGATGGCACCGACAAAGAGAATCCGGGCATCAGGGTCTCTTCTTCTGATCTCATTGGCAATGGAAAGGGCAGGGAAGATATGCCCGCCTGTGCCTCCTCCGCTAATTATGATTTTCCTCTCCATCGTCCTGGTTTTGTTCGGATAATAATTTCTCGGCAATTTCCTGCTGTTGCTTTATTCCCCGACTGACACTCTGAATGATGCCCATGGCAACGCAGGTAAACAGTAAGGACGACCCTCCCATGCTGATCATGGGCAGGGGTTGTCCGGTCACCGGCAGCAGGTTGACCACAACAGCCATGTTGATGATCGCCTGGAAGGTCACCATAACCGCCAGGCCAATGGCCAGAAAAGCAGGGAATGTTCTTGAGCTTTTTTTCACCAGCACCGCCGCCCTGAATAACAGATAAAGGTATAGGGCAAGCACGATCACTCCGCCGGCCAGACCATATTCTTCGATTATTATGGCATAAATAAAATCGGAGTAGGGGTGCGGAAGGAAATTTCGCTGAATGCTTTTACCGGGCCTGCAGTTTCACAAGACCGCCACTGACAATAGCAATCTTGGCCTGGCTTACCTGGTAGGAATCTTCCCCATCCGAATTCACATAGGTTTCAATCCGGTTCTTCCAAGTTCCTATCCGGCCTTCCCATTCGTAAGACATGGCAATGGCAATGAAAGCCCCGAGCAGGATCACAATGATCCCCACCATGCCCAACAGGTACTTCAGGTTTATGCGGCCGATGAACATCAGGATAAAAACTGTGGCAAAGATGAGCATGGCGGTGGACAAATTGGCAGGCAGAATCAGCAGACACACCAACAGGAGCGGAATCAGGATGGGTCTGAAGGCGCTTTTAAAATCCTTGATGGTATCCTGTTTCTTAGCCAGGATACGTGCAATATACATTACGATGGCCAGTTTGGCAATATCTGATGTCTGGAAAGTCAGGCTTAGTCCCGGCACACTGAGCCACCGTGCAGCCTGGTTGCGGGTCACGCCGTAGACCAGGGTTACCAGTAGCAGGGGGATGGCAATGACCAGGAGGAGTTGGGCAATCCGGGAAAAATATTTGTACGGGATCAGGTGGGTTATATAGGTGATGACAATGCCCATTGCCAAGATGGTGGCGTGTTTCAGAATATAGTAACTTGTATTTCCGCCCTGAAATCTGTAGGCCAGCGATCCCGTTGAACTGTATACAGCCAGCAATGAAAAAATGGACAGCAGCAGGATCACTGCCCATATCACGGGATCACCTTTGAAGTATTTTTTTAAGCCGAAAATCATTTGATGATTTGTTGATTTAGTGATTTGTCGATTTAATGATTTGTTGATTTACCTTGTCCCTTGTCTCTTGTCCCTTGTCCCTTCTTTACAATTCCCGCACATATTGTTTAAACTGTCTTCCCCGATCCTCATAATTTTCAAACAGGTCAAAACTTGCACAGGCAGGTGAAAGCAACACGGTATCATCTTTTTTCCCTAGCCGATAAGCGGCTTGAACAGCTTCCTTCATTGAGCTTGTGTCGACGATGACGGGAATCATCCCGTCAAAAGCCTTGTGCAATTTTGAATTATCCACACCCAGGCAAACCAGGGCCTTCACTTTTTGTTTTACCAGTTCCGTTATTTCATTGTAATCATTTCCCTTATCGGTGCCTCCCGCTATCCATATTATCGGTGTGGCCATACTTTCGAGAGCGTACCAGGTAGAGTTCACATTGGTAGCTTTTGAATCGTTGACAAAATCAATACCATGTACCTTGATGAAGTTTTCAAGCCTGTGTTCCACGCCGGTAAAGTCCATCAGACTTTCGCGGATCACCGGCTTTCTGATTTTCAGTACACTGCCGGCTATGCCCGCTGCCATTGAATTGTACGTATTGTGTTTTCCTTTAAGGGCAAGTTCGGCAAGTGACATCTCAAAAATATCGTCATCCACCTCTATTTTCATCACATCACCATCAACATAGGCACCCTGCTGGCGATTTTCTTTTAATGTAAATCCAAGTTGCTTGGCCTTCAGCACGATCTTTTCGAGTTCACGGATCGTGATTTCATCATCGGAGCAGTATACAAAGAAATCCCCTTCATTCAGATTCTGACTTATTCTGAATTTGGAATCGACATAGTTCTGAATATTATAATCATACCGGTCAAGATGATCGGGTGTTATGTTAAGCAGGATGGCAATATCGGCCTTAAATTCAAACATGCCATCGAGCTGGAAACTGCTCAGTTCAATTACATAGTAGTCATAATTCTCAGTGGCTACCTGCATGGCGAAGCTTTTTCCGATGTTTCCGGCCAGACCTGCATTCAGGCCAGCCTTGCGCATCATATGGTGAATCAGGGTGGTGGTTGTGGTTTTTCCATTTGATCCTGTTATGCATATCTTTTTAGCCTGTGTATACCGCCCGGCGAACTCAATTTCCGACATGATCCGTATACCCTTTTTCCGGACCGCCTGAACGATGTCTGATTTTTCGGAAATTCCCGGGCTTTTGATTACTTCAGCAGCATTTAGTATAAGCCTTTCCGTATGCCTGCCTTCTTCCCAGTCGATTTCGTAATTGAATAGAATTTCTTTATAGGTATCTTTTATACGCCCTGAATCGGAGACAAAAACTTCAAAGCCCTGTTTTTTTGCCAGCACGGCTGCTCCTGTTCCACTTTCTCCGGCACCTAGTATGACAATGCGTTTTTCCATTTTTATCTGATTTTTAGGGTAACAATTGTAACAATGGCCAGTAAGATCCCGATAACCCAGAAGCGGGTCACTATTTTCGGTTCGGGATAATTGAGTTTTTGAAAATGATGATGAAGGGGTGACATGCGGAAGATCCTTCTGCCTTCTCCGTATCTGATCCGGGTGAATTTAAACCAGCTGACCTGTATAACCACACTCAGGCTTTCTGCCACGAATATCCCGCACAAAATGGGAATCAGCAGCTCCTTACGGATCAGTATTGCAAAAACTGCTATAATACCGCCGATGGCCAGGCTGCCCGTGTCGCCCATGAATACCTGGGCCGGGTAGGAATTGTACCACAGGAATCCGATGAGTGCTCCGATGAATGCAGAGATGTAAACCACAAGTTCACCCGTGCTGGGCAGGTACATGATATTCAGGTAATCGGAAATAATGGCATTGCCTGATACATAGGCCAGTATACCCAGGGTCATGCCAATAATGGCCGAAGTGCCCGCCGCCAGCCCGTCAAGTCCGTCTGTCAGGTTGGTCCCGTTTGAGACAAAAGTGATGATGAATATCACAGCCAGTATGACCACCACCCATGCCCATTCTCTGGCCTTTCCCCCCATGAACCATACCAGTTTGGCATAGTCGAACTCATTGTTTTTGAAAAAGGGAACATTCACTTTGGTGGATTTAACATCCCGCGTGACATAGTTAATGACTGCCTTTTCACCTGTTTTTCCCCTGTCCATCCTGGTAATGGGCACACCCTGTTGGTTCAGCACCCTTTCCCGGGCAACGATATCATCGTTGAAGTGAAGGGATAGTCCGACCACTATACCGGCAATGATCTGGGCAAAGATCTTGAATTTTCCGCGCAGCCCTTCCTTGTTCTTCTTGAAGACCTTGATGTAATCGTCAATAAAGCCAACCAGGCCGAGCCAGATTGTGATGAATAGCATGAGCTGCACATACACGTTTTGTACATCGGCAAACAGCAGAACAGGTATGAGGATGGCTGCATGAATGATGAGCCCTCCCATAGTCGGAGTCCCTTTTTTCTGCATCTGTCCTTCCAGTCCCAGGTCTCTTATGGTTTCTCCTATCTGGGCCCTTTGCAGCTTCCGGATTATTTGTTTTCCGTACAGGGTGGAAATGACCAGTGAAGTAAGAATGGCCATGGCTGCCCGGAAGGATATGAAATTAAATAGTCCTGCGCCGGGAATGTCATATTTGTCCAGATATTGAAACAGGTAATACAGCATACTCCGTCAGGTTAAGGATTATATGGTTTCAGGGCAAAGAATTCGGATACCACTTCATGATCACTGAAGTGGTGTTTGACACCCCTGATCTCCTGATATGTTTCGTGTCCTTTCCCTGCAATTAGGATGAAATCTCCTTTACGGGCCAGCAGGCAGGCTGTCTTTATGGCTTCCCGGCGATCAGGCTGGGTGATTGTTTTTTCAAGCATCTGGTTATTCAAACCTGCTTTCATGTCATTGATGATATCCAGGGGATCTTCATCCCGTGGATTGTCAGAGGTGAGTATAAGTCTGTCGCTTAACCCGGCGGCCACCCTGGCCATTTCGGGTCGCTTGGTCTTGTCCCGGTTACCTCCGGCGCCGATTACTGAAATAACCTGCACAGAGCCCTTTTTGATCTGAACGATTGTTTTCAATACATTCAATAGGGCATCAGGCGTATGGGCATAATCGATTATGGCTGTATATTCCTGCGCAGACCGCAAATACTGGAAACGGCCTTCCACGGTCTCAAGCGCGCTCAACGACTGCAGGATCTCCTGCTTGTCCCGTCCGAGCAACCTAGCCGCAGCGTAAACGGCCAGCAGGTTATAAGCATTGAAATCACCGATGAACCTGGTCCATAATTCCTGGCTGTCGAAATTTACAAGTGTTCCGTCTACATGGTTTTCTATTATCCGGCCCTTGAAGTCTGCCATTGAGCGTATGCCATAATAGTGCACCGTGGCCTTTGAGTTCTGTACCATGATCTTTCCGTTGCGGTCATCGGCATTGATGCAGGCAAACGAGCCAGCTGGCAGGTCATCGAAGAACAGCTTCTTGGCTTTCAGGTATTCATCAAAAGTTTTATGGTAATCGAGGTGATCATGTGTAATGTTTGTAAATATACCTCCGGCGAAGCTCAACCCGGAAATCCGCTGTTGAATGAGTGCATGTGAGCTGACTTCCATAAAAACATACTGACAGCCTTTATCGGCCATATCCTTCATCATGCGGTTAAGCTGCACGGGATCGGGGGTAGTATGGGTGGCCTCCACTGTCTCTTTTCCAATGTAGTTCCGGATTGTCGTAAAACAACCTGACTGGTATCCGAGGGAGGTAAACAGATGATGGAGCAGGGTCACCGTTGTGGTCTTTCCATTGGTGCCCGTAACGCCTGTCAGTCTGAACCGGCGGGACGGATGACCATAAAAGGCGGAAGCCAGCTCACCCAGGGCTCTTGCGGAATCTTTGACAAGGAGGATGCAGGCATCCTGGGGTATATTTTCCGGAACATGTTCACAAACAACGGCTTCTGCTCCTGATGCGACAGCTGCATGGATATAATCATGTCCATCAGTCCGGGTCCCCCTGACAGCAACAAAAAGCGCTCCCGGGGCTGCATTTCTGGAGTCAAAAGCAATGCTGCTCAGGGACCTTCTTGTGTTGCCCTTTATCTTCACGATGTCCAGACCTTTGATGATATCATCCAGAATTGCTTTCATGGGCTATATGAAACTCATTTCAAGAATAATCTGATCGCCTTTTCTGATGCGGGTACCCGGGGAAATTGACTGGCTCCGGACACTGCCACGTCCGATCAATCTCACCCGCAGGCCGGAATTCTCAAGCAGGTATGTGGCGTCTTTGGCTCCCATGGATACAACGTTTGGCACAAGTCCATCAACCACTGTCCGGTGGCTAAAGGCAACCGTTTCATCCTTTTTTTCCGTGCTTACCCATTTGGAATCGATACCCTTGTTTTCAACCGGGATATCAAGTTGCCTCAGCACTTTTCTCAGCTCCTGCCGGTTGCCTGTTTTGGAGTAGGGAAGGTCAGGTATCGCGTCCTTATTTTTCTCGACAAAGGGATGCAAATTCACGGAAGTTGCATATACCTTCTTTGCAATTTCGAGGAATACCGGCCCGGCTACCATATTGCCATAATAAACATTGCGTGAAGGCGAGTTCACAACCACGATGCAGGAATATTGCGGATCATCGGCCGGAAAGTACCCGACAAATGAAGCCTGGTAGCTGACCTCACTATTCGACCGATAACCGTATTTTTTATTGTAGATCTGATTTGTACCGGTTTTTCCGGCAATCTTGATCAGGGGATTATTCAGATTTTTAGCCGTACCCTTTTCCACAACGCCTTCCAGTATCTTCCTGACTTTCCGGAGTGTTGACCGTGAACAAACCATCGATTGCAGCACTTCGGTATCATACCTTTTCACAAGTTTGCCGTGGTATCTGATTTCCTTTACAAACCTGGGCTTCACCATCCTGCCACTGTTTGCTATGGCATTGTAAAAAGTGAGGGTTTGCAGTGGGGTTATCCGCAATTCGTAACCATGGCTTATCATGGCAAGGGAAATACCTGACCAGAATTTATCCCCGGGGTATCCGATCTCAGGTTTACCTTCCCCTTTAATGTCAATTCCCAGTTTTTCATTTAGCCGCATGCCATATAACCGGTCAATAAATTCACCCGGTTTTTCCTTATAGGCACTAGTTATGATCTTTGCCATGCCAACGTTTGAGGAATACTCAAAAACCTGTTCAACCGATATACGTCCATATCCGCCCTGTTCATGCTTATCATCCCGGATCAACTTGTCATAATATTTAAAGATACCCTTCCCTGTGTCTATGGTATCTTCCAGATCAACGACACCGTCCTCCAGCGCAGCGATCAGAGCGGGTAGTTTAAAGGTCGATCCGGGTTCAGTGCTTTCTCCGATAGCATAGTTTTGAATTTCACGGTAATACCCGTTTTCATCTCTTCCCAGGTTTACCATGGCCTTGACTTCTCCGGTCTCAACCTCCATCAGCACCACTGTACCGTGGTGAGCATCATGGGATATCAACTGCTGTTTCAATGCATTATTTGCCACATCCTGCAGATTGATATCCAGGGTAGTGATGATATCCTCACCATCCCGGGGCTCTATTTCATTCCTGTCGTTCATGGGCATCCAGACATCCCCGTTCAGACGCTGCATGAGACGCAGGCCCTGTGTCCCGGCCAGATAGTCGTTATAAGCTCCTTCAATACCTACCACATTTCCGTTGATATCCTGAGAAGTATAGCCGATCACCCGGGCAGCCAGATCCATGTGAGGCCGGATCCTGCGGTTTTCCTGCATATAGATCAGTCCGCCCTTGTACCGTCCGAGCCGGAAAATGGGGAACGATTTTAGTTTTTTCAACTGGATATAATTCACCCCGCTCTTAACCAGATGATATCGTTTTCCTTTCTGCCGCGCCTCAATAAGGCTCTTTTTATAGGCTTCCTTTGATTTATCGCCAAATAGCTGTGACAGGCGCAAGGCCAGTGAGTCAACTCCCCTGTAAAACATCCTGTCCGTGAGATTTTCACAGGCAGCGTCAAAATGTATTTCGTAATAAGGAACGGAGCTGGCCAGCAATCTGCCGTCGGAGGCGTTTATACTGCCCCGGTTTGCATCGATATTCATGGTTTTCAGGGAGAATGAGTTGGCCTGGTCCATCCATTTCTCCTTCTCAAATACCTGGAGGTATAATATCCGGCCAATGATCACCAGTCCGAGCAGCAGAAATGAGAGATATACCACCGTCACCCTTCGTAATATTTCACGTTTTACTGACATATAGCTTTATCGGCGTCTTAGTTTTTTTGGTGGCTCAAGCGATTCCTTCAAACCCAGGTTTTTCGACTGCACCAGAGCGACCACTTCAGATGGCCGGCTGATGTTCATCAATTCCGATGTAGTGGTGATCTGTTCTGCCCGGAGATTGCTCACTTCTGTTTTTAGTTCGCTGATCTGCCTTACCATCCACTCGGCATGAAACCGGTTACCAATATAGATCACGCCAAGCATGGTGAGGAAGAGCAAATAAGGCAGTTGCCTGATCATGTTTTCCCGCACGAGTATGGTACCGTCAAGCAGTTCCTTTATCCTGAATTTTGGGGCTTCCTGTTGCGGTTTTTGGCCGGTTTCATTTTCAGGATACAGTTTGGTATCCTGCAGGTCAGTAAAATCAGTATGTTGGCTTTGCTGGCTCATGGTTCTATTTTTTTTCGGCAATTCTTAACCGCGCACTGCGTGCCCGTGGATTGACAAATACTTCCTCATCATGGGCTGTCAGGGGCTTCCGTGTGACGAGTGTAAAAGGTTCCGTACTTAGCCCGTAAATATCCTTGACAGGAGGCTCCTTTGTATTGCCCCAGCGCATGAAATTTTTAACCATCCTGTCTTCGAGAGAATGGTAGCTGATAATGACCAATCTGCCGCCGGGTTTAAGTAATTCAAATGCGCCCTGCAGCATATCTGCCAGATTTTCCAGCTCGTGGTTCACCTCAATTCGGATAGCCTGGAATACTTTTGAATAGAATTGATTTTCAGCTTGCCTGGGTGCAATGGACCCGATACAATCGATCAGCTGGGTGGTGGTAACAATGCGCCCGGATTCCCTTTCCCTGCTGATAGATGCTGCAAGCCGGCCTGCCTCATGCAGCTCTCCGTATTTCCGGAATATATTGGAAAGCCTGACGGTTTCGTATTCATTGATCACGGCTTCTGCCGTAAGCCTGCCATGCCGATTCATCCGCATATCCAGATCTGCTTCTGACCGGTAGGTGAAACCCCTTTCAGGCACATTGAAATGACGGGATGAAACCCCCAGGTCGGCCAACAAACCATCGATCTGTGTTACACCTTCATATCTCAGGTAGTTCCTGATAAACCTGAAATTGCCATGAATAAAGGTGAGCCTTTTATCTGCAGGCAGGTTACCGGTAACATCCTCGTCCTGGTCAAAGGCAAAGAGCCTTCCGTTACCTAGTGATTTCAGAATTTCAGCCGAGTGCCCTCCGCCACCGAATGTAGCGTCGACATATGTACCTTTGGATCTTATGTTAAGTCCTTCAACACTCTCCTTCAGAAGCACCGGTATGTGATAGGCACTCATTCACCTGTGTCATTATTGAGGTTTCCCATGATCTTTTCAGCCAGGTTTGCGAAATTTTCATCATATCCTTCGATCTTTTCATAGGCATCCTTTGTCCAGATTTCGATCTTGCCCAACTGTCCCGTCATGACAATCTCCCGGTTAGCCCCTATTTCATCCAAAAGTCGTTTTGGAATCAGCATACGGTTGTTGGCATCGAGCACGATCTCTGCTATGCCTTTAAAAAAACCACGCAGGAATCTGTTGTGTTCACGGTTGTATGGATTGGTATTTTTACGGAGAACCTGGTTCTGCCTTTCCCACTCAACCATGGGATATAAAATCAGACAGGAATCAAAAATGTCTTTTTTTATGACAAACCTGTCCTGCATAGCTCCGGCCATTTGCCTGATAAAGGCCGAAGGCAGAAGCACACGGCCTTTATCATCAAGCTTGCAGGTAAAATCACCAATGAAGTCTGTCATCTTCAGTTTTCCAATTGGATTGTAAAAATAAACTATTTATTCCCACTTTACTCCACTTTCACCCATTTTTTCCCACATTGTTAATAACTTTTTCCAGTGGATGTTTATTGTATAACCTGCAGACGAAGTTTTGCCATACATGCTGGGTATTTCAACGGTTTTTGTAATTTTGGCTAAACTCTGTGATCATCCATGCATGCAGATCTGCCACCAGATCGGATAAAGCCCATTGATGTCCGCCAGCTGTTCTACAGCAAGAATCCGGGCATGGCCCGGCTGCTTCCCGGCTTTGTATACCGTTACCTGGAAAGAATAATCCATCAGCGGGACATTAACGCCTTTCTGGACAAGCATGGCGACAAAATGGGGCTCGATTTTGTCCGTGCGGCTATAGTGGATTATAATGTGAAGGTTAACATCTGCGGTGATGAAAACCTGCCACGGGAGGGGCGTTTTATCTTTGCCTCAAATCATCCACTGGGCGGATTTGACGGGATGCTGCTCATGGATGTGCTGAGTCACTATTACACTGATTTTAAATTCCTGTCAAACGACCTGCTCATGAACATCATCAACCTGCATCCGCTGTTTGTACCTATTAACAAGCATGGAAAACAGGCTGCTGAAGCAGCCCGAAAACTTCATGAGGCATACCTCTCTGATATGCAAATAGTAACCTTCCCGGCAGGTCTGGTTTCAAGGTATATCAACGGTGAAGTAATGGATCTGGAGTGGCACAAGAACTTCATTACCAAAGCGGTATACTATAAACGGGATGTCATACCGGTACATTTTACCGGCAAGAATTCAACATTTTTCTATAACTTATACAAAATCAGGAAGTTTCTTGGTATTCAGGCCAATCTTGAAATGTTTTATCTGGTGGATGAAACCTTCAGGCACCGGAACGATACACTGACGGTTACCTTTGGTAAACCGATCCCTTACAATACGTTTGACAAATCAAGGACACATCTTCAATGGGCCAGATGGGTGAAAGAACAGGTATATGGTATGGCAGGGGTGACGGATGTACCCTTGTAAAAACCTGTCATCAGTAATCAGTAATCAGTAATAAGTGGGTCTGTAGTTTAGGGTTTAGA
Organism: uncultured Bacteroidales bacterium; assembly: GCA_963705125.1. Taxonomy (GTDB): domain Bacteria; phylum Bacteroidota; class Bacteroidia; order Bacteroidales; family UBA10428; genus UBA5072. Next base: position 310,971 of record CAVPIY010000006.1, read on the forward strand.
GTGTGAAGAACTTCAAACCTTCTAATCTCAAACCTATAAACTCAAAAATCAAATTCCAATAACCGAATACAGATTACCGAATACCGATTACCGAATATAAATTATATTAATTAAAGAGTGCAATCGTTTCATCCTGCATCAATACCCAGATTGAATATACGCCTTTCAGGGTTCCCAGTGGAAAACTCAGGCAACCCAAGGCAGCTATTACCAAAACCAGGATCCTGGCCCATTTCCGATAACCGAGCAAACCGATTCCGCCAATTAATCCGATTACTGAGAAACAAATGATCAGCATGGGCAGGAAACCACCCAGGAACTTGAGAACAGATGAAGCGACATCCAAATCTGTAACAAAAGAACCTGCAAAAGTCAGCGCAAAAAATACAATCATGGCAGCCAGGATACCCAGCGTACTGAAACCGATCTGCAATGCTGCCACCAGGGTGACATGTTTTTTCATGGATAAGTCTTCCATTTGATTTGGTTATTAAGGGTTAATTCGTGGAGTTTTTTATTTTATTTACCAATAATAGAGATTATTTTTGTAATTTAATAAGATTATAATTTGTAAGAAGCGAATTTGACATGGATGACGTAAGCACTGCCAAATCCAAACAATAATAATTACCTAAACTGAATCATCATGCAAAAATTTAATGTCCTCATCCTGTTTTTGGCTTTGACATCCTTTGGAATATTTGCTCAAAAGCCAATTGTTATTACTGAAGATAGTATTTCGTTCAGAAGCGGCAAGATTCCGGGTGTTGTTGTTTCAATTCCCGAGGTCTCCTATGAAGAGGTACAGAAGAAATGGGAGAAAGAGATGGAATCTGGCACCAAATCAAAAGCTCTTTACGAGAACGGGGAATGGTCCATTTTCGGTGCAAACCTGAAGAAAATATCCCCCACAACCGTTAATGTGTACAGTAAACTGGTGAACCAGGATACCCTGGTGAAGTTTATGGCCGCTATTGAACTGAAAAAGGATGTCTATGTTGAAAAAGGTTCTGCTGAAGCGGAGTTGGCCCAGATGAAGACCTACATGCTGCAATTTGCCAAGGATCAGTATACGGAGGTTGCAGATGCCCAGCTTAAAGCAGAGGAGAAAAAGCTGAAGGATCTCCAGAAAGAGCTTTCTTCTTACCAGAAAGATGAAGCCGATCTTGAAAAATCAATCCGTTCCGACGAGCAAACCATTAAAGAGGAGGAAGGTAATCTCGTAGTTCTGAATAATGAACTGACTGCGCTTTCAGCCGAAATAATCACGCAAAATTCGCAGTTAACCGGCCTTGCTGAAGGCTCAGCCAAGGAGGAAAAGGGAAAATACATCAAGGATCTGGACAAGCGGGAAAGGAAATTGCGGAATGATATCAAATCGGCAGAGAATAAAATAAGCAAATGCAAAGGTGATATCCGCGATGCCAATTCTGAAATACCCAAGAAACAAGAGTTGCAAAAGGAAATGAACGAGAAAGTCGCAGCCCAGGAAGCAGTTGTTAGGAAATTTGAAGATAAACTCAATAAAATAAAGGCATATTAAACAGGATCGCAGCCATTATCTCGTTACCGCGGGATCATCTATAAATATCGGGTATTTGTAGATTTGGCTTTTTTCTCCCCCTGCAAATTGCTAACTTTCGCAAAAATTGTTTTTTTTGCCAGATTTTTGTTGGCATTTCCGGTCATTTGATTAACCGGTTAGTAAACCAATTCATTATATAACAGCATATTCAATGAAAAGCAGATTCAGGATTGGCTTTACCGTATTCACCCTTGTTTTTCTGGTTGCAATCATTGCGTATCCGAAGATAAAACCCCTGTTCAGTTCCAGGTCAGGCGGAGGTCCGGCCTCAGGAGGTCCGTCCATGCAATCCGGCGGACAGCTGGTCCTGAACGTTAGCGGATTCCTGATAGCTCCTGCCCGGTTGAATCAAATGATAAATACTTCCGGTACAATCCTGCCTGATGAAGAGGTTGATCTGTCCTTTGAGACCTCAGGTAAAATCATCGGGATTAATTTTACCGAAGGAACAAGGGTGAAAAAGGGCGATCTTCTGGCCAAGATAAATGACAGACCCTTACAGGCCCAGTTGCTGAAACTCCAGGCTCAGCGTAAACTTTCCGAGGAAAAGGAATTCAGGCAAAGGAGCCTTCTGGATAAGGATGCCATCAGCCGGGAGAGTTATGATCAGGTTGCCACTGAACTGCAGGAACTTGAGGCCGATATTCTCCTGGTTCAGGCAAGGATTGCAGAAACGGAATTAAAGGCACCCTTCGATGGTATTATCGGCATGCGCATGCTGAGTGAGGGCAGTTATGCTTCTCCTGTAACAAAAATAGTGAGGCTGGTAAAGGTCAGTCCGCTCAAGATCGAATTCTCCATACCGGAAAGGTATGCCGGTGAACTTAAGCCGGGATTTCCGATCGAATTCCGGATTGATGGCAATAACCAGGTATTCAGGGCTTCGGTATATGCCGTCGACCCCAAGGTGGATGTCAATACCAGGGTCATCATGGTGAGGGCTTTATATCCCAACTCCAGGGAAGAGCTGAAACCCGGACGCTTTGCCAGTATAAGTCTGCGGCTGGCACAAATTGACAATGCGGTTGCCATACCTACAGAAGCGGTTATCCCGGAGATGGATGGTGAAAAGGTCTTTGTCTATAAATCAGGCAAAGCCGCTTCTGTTAAGGTGACTACAGGGCTGAGGACGGAGTCGCTCATCCAGATACAGGAAGGCCTTTATTTTGGGGATACCCTGCTTACTTCGGGGATCTTGCAGCTCAGACAGGACCTTCCTGTAGTGCTTGATACGTTAATCAGAAATCAATAAAATTTCCTGCCTGTCATGAGCTTATCCTCAACGAGTATTCAGCGCCCGGTCCTGGCCACCGTATTTTCCCTGGTTATCCTGATTTTTGGATTTATCGGGATGACCTACCTTGGGGTGAGGGAATTTCCCAGTGTCGACCCTGCCGTTATTTCCGTCAATACGGTTTACCCCGGTGCCAACTCCGATGTAATTGAAACCCAGATCACAGAGCCCCTTGAACAATCCATAAACGGTATTCCGGGTATACGGACCCTCACCAGTGTGAGTCGACAGGGCAGCAGCAATATTTCAGTTGAGTTTGAGCTCAGTGTGGATATGGAAACTGCTGCGAATGATGTGAGGGATAAGGTCTCACAAGCCCAGCGCCTGCTACCCAGGGATGTCGATCCGCCGGTTGTTGCCAAAGCCGATGCCGATGCCAATCCGATCATTTTCGTCACAATCAAAAGCGGAAAACGATCCATGCTGGAATTGTCAGAAATCGCGGAACTTACTTTCAAGGAACAGCTGCAAACTATCCCGGGCGTGAGTGCCATCATGATCTGGGGACAAAAGCGGTATGCCATGCGGTTGTGGCTTGATCCGGTCAAGCTGGCAGGCTATGGTCTCACGCCGGTTGATGTGCGAAACGCCATCACCCGTGAAAATGTCGAGCTTCCATCCGGAAGTGTGGAGGGCAATACCACAGAGCTGACTATCAGAACCCTCGGATTGATGACCACACCGGCTGAGTTCAACAATCTGATCATCAAACAGTCGGGTGACCAGATGGTGCGGGTAAGTGATATCGGTCGTGCTGAACTGGGTCCCGAAGATATCCGAAGTATTTTGAAATTGAACGGTGTTCCGATGGTTGGGAATGCCATTATTCCGCAGCCAGGTGCAAACCACATCGAAATCGTTGATGAAGTATATCGTCGGCTTGAATATATTAAAAAGGATCTCCCTAAAGACGTGACTATTGGTATCGGTTTTGATAACACGGAGTACATCCGCTCATCCATAAAAGAAGTGAAGGATACAATCCTGATTGCTTTTATCCTGGTGGTCATCATTATCTTTTTCTTCCTTCGTAACTGGCGTACCACGCTGATCCCGATCATTGTAATCCCGGTATCCCTGATTGGTTCGTTTTTTATCATGTATATTGCCGGGTTTACAATTAATGTACTGACCCTGCTGGCGATCGTGCTTGCCATCGGACTGGTTGTGGATGACGCCATTGTGATGATGGAGAATATCTATGTGAAGATAGAGAATGGCATGTCACCGCTTGAAGCCGGATTAACGGGCTCACAGGAGATATTTTTTGCGATCATAGCCACAACGATTACCCTGATCGCCGTATTCTTCCCGATAGTTTTTCTGCAAGGAATGACCGGTCGTTTGTTTCGTGAATTCAGCATTGTCATTGCCGGATCTGTTGCCATTTCTGCCTTTGTTGCCCTGACGCTTACACCCATGTTGTCCACAAAAATGCTCAAAGCACACAGCAAGCACGGCTGGATTCACCGGGTTACAGAAGATTTTTTTGTGAACCTGAACAAGGGATATCAACAGTCACTTGATGCCTTTCTCAATAAGAAATATTTATCGCTTTTAATTCTGGTAATTTCGAATATCCTGATCTTTTATTTATGGTTGAAAATACCGGCTGAAATGGCACCGCTTGAGGACCGTTCGCAAATAACCGTCATGACCGTTATGCCTGAAGGCTCCACTTATGAGTATGCGGTGTCTTATGTGGAGGATGTTGGCCGGGAGGCTGAAAAAATCATCCCCGAAAGAGAAAGCATCACCACCATGGTGCGCAGCGGATGGGCCTTTGTACGGATCGTACTGTTAAAACCTTCGGAAAGGGATCACAGCCAGCAGGATATAGCCAACCAGCTTACGGCAGCCGTTCGGAAAAAAACCAGGGCAAGAGCCATGGTGATGCAGCAATCTACTTTTGGCGGCCGGCGTGCCGGTATGCCAATACAATATGTTATTCAGGCACAGAATATTGAAAAGCTGCGTGAGGTACTTCCGGCATTCATGGCAGAGGTACAGGATAATCCTGTATTCCAGATGGCCGATGTAAACCTGAAATTCACAAAACCGGAAATTAAGCTGACCATTAACCGCGACAAGGCCAACCTGATGGGCGTTTCAACACAGAATATTGGTCAGACGCTGCAACTTGCCCTGAGTGGTCAGCGTTTCGGCTATTTTTTCATGAACGGCAAACAATACCAGATACTCGGAGAACTTGCCCGTGATGACCGGAACAAACCACTGAACCTGATGTCACTTTATGTGAGAAGCAACGGTGGCGACATGGTGCAGTTCGATAACCTGGTTACATTGGAGGAGAGTACTGCGCCCCCCCAATTATTCAGGTATAACCGGTTCGTGGCAGCTACGATTTCGGCCGGACTTGCCGAGGGAAAAACCATCAGCCAGGGACTGGAAGAAATGGATAAGATTGCCGCCAGGGTAATGGATGATTCATTCCGGACAGCACTTGCCGGTGATTCCAAGGACTTCAGGGAAAGCTCATCAAGTCTGATGTTCGCTTTTATGCTGGCCCTTGTACTGATCTTTCTCGTTCTGGCTGCCCAGTTTGAAAGTTTCAAGGATCCCATCATCGTGATGATGACTGTCCCGCTGGCACTTACCGGCGCATTGCTCTTTATGTGGTATTTCAACATCACCATGAATATTTTCAGCCAGATCGGCATCATCATGCTGATCGGACTGGTCTCCAAAAACGGGATCCTTATCGTGGAATTTGCCAACCAGAGGAAGGCGGCCGGATTGAAAAAGGCTGAAGCGATAAGATATTCAGCAGCAGCGCGTTTCAGGCCGATCCTGATGACCAGTCTCTCCACAATTCTGGGCGTATTGCCCCTGGCTCTCGGACTCGGTGAGGGAGCCCGGAGCCGCGTTGCCATGGGGGTGGCCGTTGTTGGTGGGTTACTGCTGTCAACTTTCCTGACCTTATATGTGGTGCCGGCTATTTACCTGCTTATAGCCAGCGAAACAAAAACGAAGGACAATGAAAATCACTAGGGTAATCCTGCAGGTTTTTGCTTTTTTCATGGTAATACCCATGAATGCGCAAGCGGTTTATGACCTCAAACAATGCATTGCTTTAGCTCTGGAACGGAATTTCTCCCTGTTGATTGCACGTAACAGCGAGCAAATCTCTGCAAACAACTTCACAGCGGGAAATGCAGGTTTCCTTCCATCACTTGATCTGAGCAGTGGCTACGGCGGTACCCTGAACAATACAGTACAAAACAGCTCATCCGGCGAGGAATACTCGCAAAAGGGCATACACAACAATGCCGGAAACGCCGCAGTCAATCTTGAATGGACAATTTTCCAGGGCTTTAGTATTCAGACTAACTACAAGAAACTGAATGAGCTGAAGCAGGTCGGGGAGCTCAATACAAAACTGGCTGTTGAAGATCTTGTAGGCAGGATTGCAGCGGAATATTATTACTATATCCAGCAAATTAAACTCTTCCACAATCTGGGTTACGCAGTTTCACTATCCCGGGAACGGGTCCGGATAGACGAGGAGCGATACCTGCTGGGCGCATCATCCAAACTGCAGTTGCTGCAATCTCTTGTTTACCTGAATACAGACAGTTCGAGGTATTCACGTCAGAACCAGGTCCTCAAGGCATCTCAGGTGAGACTGAACGAGTTAATGGCCTCGCCGGACCTGGGAGAGGATATCGTACTGCAGGATTCCATGATCCGGATAAACACCGGACTGGTTTACGAACAGTTGCTCGATGAAACACTCAGATCAAACACCAGTTTGCAGATTGCCGCAAGTAACCAGGCTATTTCACAATATGATTATAAGATCATTGCATCGAGAACCTACCCGTACCTGAATCTCTCCTCGGGTTACAGCTATGCCTACAGTGAATATGAAACAGGAAACTTTAAAAGTCAATATAGCAATGGTATGAACTATGGATTGACCCTGGGTGTTGATTTATTTGACGGCTTTAACAGGCGGCGGGAGAAAAGCAATGCCCAGATAGTGATCGAAAATACACAGCAGCAGTACAATGAGACCGAACAAAAGATAAAAGCCGACCTGATCACCATATATTATGCCTATACAAATAACCTGAGGCTGCTTAAGCTCGAAGAACAAAATCTGAAAACGGCCGAAGAAAACCTCTACATTGCCCTGGAGAGATATAAACTCGGCAATTTGTCAGGCCTGGACCTCCGGGAAGTGCAGAAAAGTCTTCTTGACGCGGAAGAACGGCTTATTTCCATTGAATACCTCAGCAAAGTGGCGGAAATATCACTGCTACAGATCTCCGGGAGGATTATGGAATACCTCTAAGACCGGATGCTTATTCAGACTTAAGATTTTTAATACCTGGTAATTTTACCTTTCAGCTCTTTACCGGATAATCAACCGGAACAACAGCAACAGTGAACCCGATAGCAGAATGGTAACCGGCAGGGTAATGAGCCAGGCAATGCCAATGGAAGCCACTGTTTTTTTCTGAAGATTTTTTAATCCGTCTTCCGATACCATAGTGCCGGCCACACCCGATGACAGGACATGGGTTGTGCTTACCGGCAACCCGAGCCAGCTTGATATGGAAATGGTACTGGCTGCCACCAGCTCTGCACTGGCCCCCTGCGCATAGGTAAGGTGCGTTTTCCCGATCTTTTCACCAATGGTGACCACGATCCTTTTCCAGCCCACCATCGTACCCAGACCGAGGGATACGGAGATGATCAGGATCACCCACCAGGGGGAGTATTCAGTAAAAGCCTTCATCATTTTTAACTGAGCCCTGTAAGCAATTGTCCATTCATGGCTGACAGATTTTACAGGCTTTTCGGAAAGATGCTTCATCAGGTTCTCTGATTTCTTCGAAACTACCAGAATATCCCGTCTGGCATTCATGCTGCTGATACGGGACAGGCCCTCGAATGAACTCACCCCGGTAAAAATGGCAGACAAGGTATCGACATCTGCGGAAATCTCCTTGAAATCCCTTTTATCGATAGCAGCCAATTCACTGGTATCCACGTGGGCCAGCATGGTTTGCATGTTGCTGATGTTGGCCTGGAGTTTAACAGGATCTTTTGTATGGTCCAGGGCAAACCGCATGGGGACGATGGCGATCAGGATGATCATTACGAGTCCGACTCCTTTCTGTCCGTCATTGGAGCCATGGGAGAAGCTTACACTGGTGCAGGTCAGGATTAATATTGAACGGATCCACATGGGCGGTGGTTTTTTGGCCGGAGGTTCTTTGAATATGGTCTTGTTTTTAATAACCTTTTTCAATATGAACATCAGGATCATGGCAACTGAGAAACCGATCAAAGGAGAGATCAGCAGGGAGAGCCCGGTATCTTTCACTTTATTCCAGTTCAGCATAATATCTTGATTCCCTGGCAATAACATATAGGCAATCCCAATCCCGAAAATGGAACCGATCAGGGTATGCGAACTGGAACAGGGAATGCCCAGGGACCAGGTACCGATATTCCAGATAATGGCGGTAATGATCAGAGCCAGAATCATCGCCAGGCTGTGGTAGAGGTTGCTTTCAGTCAGGGCTTCCATGGGGAGGAGGTTGATTATGCCGATGGCAACAGCAATACCGCCAACATTTACCCCTATGAAATTCCATATTCCGGACCATATAACGGCAACCTGGGGTTTGAGGGAATGGGTGTAAATGACCGTTGCAACCGCATTGGCGGTATCATGAAATCCATTAATGAATTCGAAGGTCAGAGCGGCTGTGATGCAACATATCAGCAACAGTGTAAGAGAAGTGTCGAGTCCAAACATATTCTGGGTTTTACCGTATCACAAATTTAAAATTGTTAATTTAATTTTAAAGTGAGATGCAATATTTACTTCAAAATAACTTAATTTTCCCGTTCAATAGGGCCTTGATGCAAGTCTACCAATAAATGATAGAAAATGTACACAGATTTTGAAAAGAAGATCTACGGAAAGTCACAATTGCGGACTAAAATGCGGGGGGTAAGAAATTTCCTGCTTGCTTTGCTGGGCTTGTTTTTTATCACAGTTGCCTTTACAATTGTCATAGATGTAAATGGTGCAATCGGAGAGGGGATGAAGAATATCCGTTACGGGCTATTTTCCCTGGGACTTATCATAAGCGGTACAACCATACTCCTGGCTTTGTTCTTTAAAAGTAAGAAGTAGTCAGCTAAGCTTATCTTCACTGGCTGACAGGATAGTGAGCAGATCATTGGCTGCACTTACCGAGCCAATGGGATCGCAGGTCAGGGTAAGTCTGTTGTTTTGTTCTTTCATCCTGAACTGACTTGGTTGTTTCTGCACAAAGGAAAGGATAAGACTGAAGGTCTCGGATTTATAAAATGCAGAATCCGGATCAGCGATAAAATATCCGATCATTTTTCCATTTTTCAGTATAATCTTTTCGAATCCAAGCCTGTTGGCCAGCCATCGAAGGCGGACAACCTGGAGTAATTCACGGCTGGGACCGGGCAGCGGCCCAAACCGGTCAGTCAATCCGGTTTCAAACTGAATCAGGCCTTGCAGGTGCTGGATCTGATCCAGTTCCCGGTAAAGATTCATCCTTTCTGCAATGTTGGAGATATATTCATCGGGAAAAAGTAATTCCAGATCTGTGTCTATCTGACAATCTTCAACATATACAATTTCGCCATGCTGATCCAGGATTTCCGTGCGCGAAAACAATTCGGGATACTCGGTATCCTTTAGTTCCTGAATGGCTTCATTCAATATCCGGTTGTAAGTCTCGAATCCGATGTCGGCAATAAAACCGGATTGTTCTCCCCCGAGCAGATTGCCGGCACCGCGAATATCCAGATCCTGCAAAGCAATGTTGAACCCGCTTCCCAGGTCAGATAACTCCTCGATGGCTTTCAGGCGTCTCCTGGCTTCGGGCGTTAACACGGTTGGAGGGGGGGACAGGAGGTAGCAGAAGGCCTTCTTGTTCGACCTGCCAACCCTGCCACGCAATTGATGAAGATCACTCAACCCGAAATGATGGGCATTGTTGATGAAAATGGTATTGGCATTCGGTATGTCCAAGCCCGATTCAATAATGGCTGTAGCCACCAGTACATCATAATCCCCCCTGACGAAATCGGTCATGGTTTGTTCCAGCACCCTGCCCTCCATCTGTCCATGGGCCACACAGGTTTTAACAACCGGACACAGCTTGCGGATCAGCATTTCTACTTCGAGAATATTCTGTACCCGGTTATGGATGAAAAAAACCTGTCCGCCACGCGATACTTCATAATCGATTCCTTCGCGGAGAATATCATCGTTAAAGGTATGCAGTTCCGTAACAATGGGATGCCGGTTTGGAGGGGGTGTGTTAATGACCGACAGATCACGTGCTCCCATGAGGGAAAATTGCAGCGTGCGTGGAATGGGGGTGGCAGTCAGTGTCAGTGCATCCACATTCAGCTTTAAATTCTTCAGCTTCTCCTTAGCTGTAACCCCGAACTTCTGTTCTTCGTCTACAATCAGCAATCCCAGGTCTTTGAATTTGATATCACTTCCCAGCAGGCGGTGTGTGCCGATGATAATATCAATTTTACCCTCTTCCAGACGCCTGATGATGTCATTTTGCTGGCCGACTTTCTTAAACCGGTTAATATATTCCACATTACAGGGAAAATCCTTAAGCCGGTCCTGGAAAGTATGATAGTGCTGCAAGGCAAGTATGGTTGTCGGGACCAGTATGGCTACCTGCTTGCTGTCAGCCACGGCCTTGAAGGCTGCACGCACGGCAACCTCGGTCTTTCCGAATCCCACATCACCGCAGATCAGCCTGTCCATCGGATTTTCCGATTCCATATCCTCTTTAATGATCCGGGTTGCTTTGACCTGGTCGGGGGTATCCTCATATATGAAGGAGGCTTCCAGTTCAGTCTGCATATAGGTATCAGCTGAAAAGCCGAAACCTTTCTGCATTTTTCGCCTGGCATACAAGTCTATCAATTCCCGGGCTATGTCCTTGATCTTCTTCCGGGTATTCTGTTTCAGTTTCTGCCAGGCACCGGTTCCCAGTTTGTAGAGTCTGGGAGGGTCATTTTCCTTTCCCTTGTATTTCGATATGCGATGAAGTGAATGAATGCTGACATACAACACATCATTGTCCTGGTATACCAGCCTGACCGATTCCTGGATCTTTCCACTGATTTCGATTTTCTCCAGTCCGCCGAATTTTCCGATACCATGATCGATATGCACGACATAATCTCCCGGTTGTAATCCCTTCAGCTCTTTCAGCGTGATAGTTCCCCGGTTGGTAAAATAGTTTTGCAGGGTGTATTTATGGTATCGCTCAAAAAGCTGGTGGTCGGTATAACAGGTAATTTGCAGATCGCGGTCGATAAATCCTTCATGCAGGGTTTTCAGGAGTGCAGTAAAACGGATCCTGCGGTTAATATCCTGAAAGATCGATGTCAGTCGCTCGATCTGTTTCTCATTGTCACTGATGATGTAATTCTTATACCCGTTTTCAGCATGTGAAAGCAGGTCTTCAGCCAGCAGATTGAAGTTTTTGTTAAAAGCGGGTTGCGGTGCAGTATTAAAGGTAAAGATTTTGCTCACCGGATAAAACGACCTTGCCCCGAATTCCACCAGTGTAAATTCAGGCAGTTTACCAAGCAGGTAATGTCCCGTGGTTAACTGTTCGGATGTCAAAGGCAGGACTTCTTCACCTTTCCCGGCACGACGGGTAATGCCATCGAAAATTTCATTCAGCTTGCCGGTGGCATAGCGGATATCGTTAATCCACAGGATAGCGGAGGAATCAAGGTAATCAGTCAGGGGTTCACTTACATCTTCGAGGGTGAGTTCCTGAACATTGGGAAGTATGTTTATTTTTTCATGAAATTCTTTTGAAAGCTGGGTTTCAATATCAAAAGTCCGGATCGATTCAACTTCATCGCCGAAAAAATCAATGCGATACGGATCCGGATTTGAATAGGAAAAAATATCGAAAATACTGCCCCGGATTGAGTACTGCCCGGGCTCATAAACAAAATCAACCTCAGTGAACCGGTACTCTTCCATGACTTCACGGATAAAAGAAACCGGGATCTTTTCAGCCTTGATAAGCTGAAGCGTATTCTTTTGCAGCTTTTTATGGGTGATGACTTTTTCTGCAAGCCCTTCAGGATAGGTAACCAGGATGAGGTAATCGTCCTTCCCGACAGAGGGGGATGTTCCCAAACGATTGATTACCTTGGTGCGCAGGATGATATTTCCGTTGTCGACCTGGTTATAATGAACCGACCGCTTAAAGGAAGAGGGGAAAAACAGGACTTTTTCTCCATCGAGCAAATTAACCAGATCATTGTAAAAGTATGCAGCTTCCTCTTTTTCCGGCATCAGGAAGAGGTGAATACCGGAAACCCGGGGGATGATGGCTGCTGCTACCAGACTTTTTGATGAACCACTCAGGCCGGAGCAGTGGAACCTCCTTTCGCTTCCCAGGGAGAGAAGGCCGGCCAGATCAACACATTTTGGAAGCTGCCGGTAGGCGTGGATAAGTTCAGCTAAGGCCACGGAAAAGTCTGATAAATGAAGGCACAAAATTAGGGATTAAAATATTGTGAAAAGATTATTTTTGGAATTTAAATTCCATGTCTATGAAAGTGTTCAAATTTGGAGGAGCTTCTGTAAAAGATGCCGGGTCTGTCAGGAATATAGCTTCCATTTTAAAAAACTATCCGGAAAAGCTGGTTGTGGTCATATCCGCAATGGGAAAAACAACCAATGCCCTCGAACGGGTGCTGCATGCCTATATGTCGGGTGACAAGGCCGGATTACTGGCCGAACTGAATAACATACGTGAATACCATGAGCAGATAGCAAAAGCACTGATACCGGATGAAAAACAAGCCCTCTTCGTTGAACTGCGAAATATATTCACGGGCCTGGAAAAGAAAATGGAAAGCCCTCCCGGATCTTCCTACAACCAGGAATATGATCAGCTGGTCTCCTGGGGAGAGATCATATCCACCATTATTGTGAGCAATTACCTGAGTTTTGCCGGTGTTGCGAATCAGTGGACCGATGCAAGGCAATACCTGAAAACCGATGGTACATTCCGGGAGGCCCGGGTTGACTGGGATATGTCGTCAGGACGGATACGGGAGAGATTCAGTTTCAGCAACGGGAGTCTTTACATAACACAGGGATTCATAGGCTCAACCGTAAATAACCTGACCACTACGCTGGGCCGTGAAGGATCGGATTATACAGCCGCTATTCTTGCACATATCCTGGGGGCTGAATCAGTGACAGTGTGGAAGGATGTCCCCGGCGTGCTGAATGCCGATCCGAAATGGTTCGATGATACTGTGAAACTGGACAGGATATCCTATCTCGATGCCATCGAGCTTGCCTATTACGGGGCGAGCGTCATCCATCCCAAAACCATTCAACCTCTTAAAAATAAAGGGATCAGGCTCTATGTAAAATCCTTCCTGCACCCGGAAGATCCGGGTACCGTGATCGGGGAGAATGATTATGAGAAGCTGATACCTTCCTTTATCTTTAAAATAGATCAGGTTTTAATCCACGTGCATCCGGTTGATTTTTCCTTTATTGCCGAAGACAACCTGGAGAAGATATTCCGGTGTTTCGCGGGGTATGGGCTGAAAGTAAACCTCATGCAAAACTCTGCAGTCAGCTTTGATGTATGTGTAAACAATGACAGGACCAGGATACCCTTGGTGCTTGAAGATCTGAAGAAGGAATTCCGGGTGAGCTACACCACCGGTTTGGAACTCATTACAATCCGGTATTATGATGATGACACCATCGCCCGCGTTCTGGTCAACAAGGACCTGCTGCTCGGCCAGCGCACCAAAACCACCATTCAGATGGTGGTGAAAGATTTAGGGTAAATATACCACCCTGACAGGGTCTACTGATAAACCCACAAAACCGCCTGGCGCAGCAACTTCCGATAATTCTCATCCTGATAGGTCGGGGAATCATGACCGGATTGTATGGTAGCAATGCGGGATTTTCCATACTGCGTAACCCAGGCGATGACCGGTGTGCTCGTTGGATCCGTGGTCCGAAGAAGGGGTTTGACATCAGGAGCAACATAAAAGTCCTTGTAGGTTTCATCGAACAGGGTAAAATCCCTGAGATCTTTTGTAACGGGATGGGTGGCATCCACAACCTGGATGGGTATATTTCTGTCATGTTCATAGGAAGAAACCGCGTATTCTTTACCCTGGATGGTTTTTGGCTGATGGAAATACTTCCCGCCAATAATCCGGGTATATTCATCCCATTTGTCAAAAGCACAAATGCTGTGGTGCAGAACAACAAGCGGTTTCCCTTCCCTGATACAGCCTGACATGGCTTTCATCTGATCATCGTTTATGTCTTGCCACATATGATAGAACACCAGTACATCATATTTATTCCTGTTCTCCGGCAGAAACATGTCGAATGCGCCCGGCAGTTCCATGACCTGGTATGAGAATTGAGATCCCAAAGCAGTAAGCATTTGGTTGAAGGTTTCCTTGTTGTAGTCATGTCCGCCGGTAATTACCAGGATCCTGACAGGCTCAGGTTTCACCGGTGCTGATGCAGTTAGAACAGCGACCAGTAGAAAAAAGCCAAGTATGAATAACAGTTTGTTTTTCATAATGCTTGATATGAGGTTACTTATAAAAATTTAGAAAAGAGGATCTTCACAATTATCCGGATTACACTACCGGCCATTTAAAAGAGGACTGTATAGCGATCCGGTTACCCTTGTCTCCTGATTCCCGGGCCGCTTCAATTATTTCCAGAACATGAAGTGCATGCTCCGCGGTGATAAGCGGCTCTTTCCCCGTGACCAGTGCTTCGGCTATCACCGAGGCGCCCTGCTGCCAAACATATGTGCCGGCATCGGGGACAAAGCGTTCAGGTTCTTCATGGCCGAGGGTTGCAAGATCGACTCCAAACGGAGCCCAGTCATAGCCCACCAGCCCCATATTCCCCTTTGTGCCCCATACCGAAATGGTATACTGATTTTGTCCGGTTCCAGAATGACCGTAAGGATCGAAATAGTTAAATCCGCTTTGCACATGTGATAAAACACCATTGCCATGATCCATGAGTACCATGGCGTTGTCTTCGGCTTCTACCTTAATCTCACCCTTATTGTCGGTTTTCCGGGTTGGTGTAACAATGCTCGTCATAGCAGAAACATACCTGGCCGGACCCAGCAGTCCCGTCAAGGTTGCCAGGTTGTAAACACCCAGGTCGGGCAGGCTGCCTCCTCCCTTTTCATAAAAAAAGGCTGACCAGGTAGGTCCCAGATGCCCGTAATGGGCGTGAGCACTGGATATATTACCAAGCTTCCCTTCCTGAATGGATTTTGACATAAAGGCGAACTGGGGACTGTTTACCACTGCCGGAGCACCCCAGATGCGCAAGCTTTTCTGAATGGCCAGATCAAGCAGTTCGCGTCCTTCCCGGTAAGTATTTGCCATGGGCTTCTCGCTCCAGACATGTTTACCTGCCCTTAAGGCCAGCTTATTCAGGCGTCCGTGCTCCTGCATGTCCGTCAGATTCACAAGCAGGTCGAATGATACTCCTGCCAACATCTGATCGATATGTGGATAACTATTGGGTATTCCAAATTCAGAAGCTCTGTTTTTGGCCCGTTCATAAATGATGTCGCAGGTGCTCACCAGTTCGGCATGCGGACACTTTGAAAGGTGGGGTAGATAAACACCGGAAACACTCCCGCAGCCTATGATGCCAATGCGGATTTTCCGGGATGGCTGTGATGATAGTTGAGACCTTCCATCCAATGGATAAAGCATGAAAGCCGCTGTAGCGGCTCCGCTGTGTTTCAGGAAGTCCTTGCGGGTAATGAAATGCTTGGTTTTCATGGGTATGTGGCTAATTTGTTTTTTATTGTTGGGAGTATTATACCATGTCATTGAATAACCATTTTTTTTATCCGAATATTTCCACCCACGTTAAGAACCATAAGATAATTTCCGGCTGGCATGCCAGTAAGATCAATTTCCTCAGACTCTGTAGAAGAGGCCATTACCAATTGTCTGTTAAAGATAATCATTCCGGTAGTGGATACAATCTTCAGGTCAGGATTGCCAGTAAAGAATTCCGTTGTTCTGATCCTGAATTTGCCCGACGATGGGGAGGGATAAAACAAGTAATCGTCCCTCACCTGCCATGCAGGCATGCCAGTTGTGCTGGCAGTCACTTCAAAAAGAATCCTTTCGCAGGCTTCCGTATATTCATCATCCAGAAAATAAGTGACAAAATAAGACCCTTCTGGCAAACCCGAAAAACTTAGACTGCCCTCTGCACCATTGGTGTATTTCCATTGTGTGGACGGAGTTAAGCCAGGTGTATCGCCTGATTTATAAATGCCAATCCAGTCATTGGGGATACCCGGTGCATTTGAATAATCAATCCGGATAATCTCATCCGGAACATATCCCACCTTGCTCAGGGTTAAAACCGGAATAGTCGCTACATAAATATATAATCTTTCAGCGAGTTCAGTATACCCATCGTTCTCAAAGAAGCCGATAAAGTATTTCCCCGTTTGGGTGCCTTGCAATGTGAGCGTACCGGAAGAGCCACCAACATATGCCCATTCAGAAGAAGGCGTGTTCCCGGGTATATCCCCATCCCGGTACATTCCAATCCAGTCCTTTGCATTTCCCGGGCCAAACTGGTACGTGATGTCAATATCCTCACCGGGCAGATACTGGTTTTTTGGAATGGAGATCGAGGTGAATCCTGCTGTGCTGCCTTTCACCATGAATTTTACCGTACTTGACCATTCCGACCATGCAATATTCCGGTCTCGGTGTCGTACCCGGATATAATAAGTGCCATTTGGCAACTTGTGGTCCGCGATTTCCAGCTGAAAGATATCCACATCCTTATGGATATCAATAGGCTTATAATCCGGATCACCTGTTGTTCCATACAGGTTTTCATAATCACGTATCAGATCGATCAGGGATTGGGTAAAATTGCTGGTGGCGGAAACCTGAAACTGTACACTGTTATAAGGTTCTGAAGAGCCGGTTGAATAGGGGGAGCTTACAAAGGTATATGGCAGGGTGATGGTATCTTCCGGAACTGTAGTAACTGATGGTTTGGCTGGCAGTAAACCGGGTAGTTTCCGGTAGAATGTATCAATTAATACATTGTTCAGGGTCATGCCTAGTTTGGGACTCCCAATGGCATAGGTTTCAACCGTCATGACATCTTTTACCACATCAAAAGAAACGATCTGGTAAGTCCAGTAATCAATGGTTTTCTGCACATCATCAAAGTCCTGTTCTGTGGACTGGCCCCAGTACTGATCCCAGGACCCGCCCCCTGAAATGATATGATACATGGGATACTCACGTACCTGCCCGCGCGCATATAAATGATGATGACCGGTAATCAGCAGCACCGATTTCTCAGTCTGAGCAAGAACGGAAATAACCTGGTCACGGATGTAATATGAAATATCGCCGACATACTGTTCTGCCTGGATTGGCCGGTGAGCCACACCAATTACCCAGTCAACCGATGGATCTGTCTTTACTGTATCAATGAGCCTTTGAACCCAGGTTGTTTGCTCAGTACCGGGGTGCTCACTGCTCAGGTGAATGAAGAGGATGTTCTTTTCCTGATAGGCATAATAATTCTCTCCGCCCGGACTTTCAATTCCCTTATATGTCAGATCATTATAAAAATAATGGGCATAGAATAGGGGAAGACCTATTGATCCATAGGTCTCATGATTGCCGACCGTGGTCATGATGGGTATATTACCCGAAAGGACCGCTGACTGTTTAAAATGTACGTTTTCATACTGATCCAGGGTCCCTTCATCTACCTGGTCGCCATCGTTAATGATCAGATTGATATGGTCTTCGATACGCCCGCCATATTTCTCAATCACCTTGTCCCGGGCCGCCTTTAATAACAATTCATACCGATCACTGTTTTTGATCTGGTGGTCTCCGAAAACAAGGAACCTGTAAACGCCGTCTGATTGACTGCGGTATGGCTGTGTGCGGAAGCGACATATAGCTGATGTAAGCGGCCCGGTTATAACCTGGTAATAATAAAAGTGGTTGGTTTCCAGTCCCGCTAGTCGTGCGGCATGATAATAGTAGTTGTTGTCATAGCCGATATCCGACAGGATTTGACAACTGCCGGTAGCCTGGTTGGAAAGGTTAGTGGAATCCTCGCCGAAAATAACTTTTGATTCCGTGTTTGAACTGGTTTTCCAGGTGATCCAGATTGAAGTATCGGTAGGGGATTGCAAATAGGGCTTAATGACCTGGGCACTCAATTCTGCAAAACTGACAACCAGAAGGATCAAATTGTACAGTACTTTATCTCGCATATCGCTTTAATTAAACCTATTCTGGTTTCAGAAGCCACATGACCCCGTTAACATTGTCATTGCCCCCGTATTGTTGGTTTATGGCTTCAGCAACGTTGTCAAAATTATTGTCCAGTTCACTCTGTGGATACATCCATCGTTTGGGAATCATTCCCCCGTTTTGTGTGTACGGTCCAACAACAAATTCGGGGATTCCTGTTCTGCGCTGGTTATAAAAGGCTTCCCAGCCTGAATTCAGGTAAAAGGAAAGGTACTTTTGTGTGTTGATCTGCTCCATGGCCTTACTGACATCAAATTTAACCAGGGATTCATTGAGATAGGTATTGATTTTTGAGGAGGATATGCTGTAGAATTGCATGGATGCTGTGATTCCCTTGCGATAATGATCGGCTGTATCTGCAGTTATCCACCCACGGAGAGCTGCTTCGGCCAGGTTAAATTCCAGTTCGGGATATCCGACGGCGATGGAGGGCTCATTTGCCGGATCGGAATAGTACCGGGGATTCAGGGGTGATCCCTCTCCCTTTTCAGTCAGTCGTTGCACATTTTCATTCACATAGGCACCGGCATCAAGACCGCCGAAGGAGGAAAAACTGGTCTCATAACCCGGCTGACCTACTTCGATGGCCTTTCTTTCGGGATAGGCGAAGGTAAATAACCGTGGATCCTTCCTGGCCTTTAGGAGATTAACAAAGGTCCTTTCCATATAGTTTGCAGTTTGGATTGACCGGTTGTTGAAAAGCGGATACCGGTTATCATCCCGATCGTAAAAAACAAGTTGGGCCTGATCCTCTAGACTTGTAAAGATCGGATAAAGGCCAGGATTTTCGTATACTTCACGGAAACGTTCCGCAATGCGGAGATTCGCATGGTCTTTTTTTGCAGATAACGCGATCAATACCCTGATCTTAAAAGAATTAATCAGCTTTTTCCATTTTAGGATATCCCCGTTATACAGGATATCCCCGGTGATTTCGCCCTTTGCATCATCCAATATTTCATTTGCTTCTTCCAGCTCCTGGAGAATTCCCAAAAAAACATCCTCCTGCTGGTCATATATAGGCTTGAATACACCATCATCTCCTTGTATAGCTTCACTGTAAGGGATATCTCCGAAGGTCATTGTGAGTTGTGTAAAATAGTAAGCCCTGAAGAATTTTCCCAGTGCCATGTAGTTCATCAGGTCTCTTTTTTCGGCCTCCTGCATCATCTTGTAAACCTGCAGAAGTCCTCTGTAATAGTCATAATTAGTATAGTCATCAAAACTCGCTCTTTGCCATCCATAGGCCTGGTCTGTACTGTAACCATCCGTGAAAACCAGGTATCGGCATGCATAGGCCGCACCAACCGATATTTCATTAAAAGCACTGACTTCCAGGCTTGTCAGCAAGAGTGACGGATGTACCTCTGTAGGCTTATTGGGATCTTGGGTGAGTGTGTCAAAATCCGCACAGCCCAGAATACTAAAGAATATCAAAACGGCTAGACTATATTGAATGGATTTCATGACTTTCATGGATCACAGTATTAGGTTAATATTAAAGCCCAGATTCCGGGAAGAAGGGGTTTGGAGGTCGTCAACCCCGGTATCCGGATCTACATATTGAAGATGTGACCACATCCAGATATTCCGTCCGACAAAGGATACTGAGGCTTTCTGGACCGAAATCTTTGTCAACCATTTTTGCGGCAGATCAAAGGTCAGCGTTATTTCACGCAGTTTAATAAAAGAAGCATCAAATGTTACCGCTTCATCCGAAATATCATGATAATAATACTGGCACCAGTCGGACCAGTATACCGGTGTATCGTTGGTTTCATAGGTGCGGGTATCAGATACAATATTACCCTGGGCATCATAGATCACTTCTCCTCCGGTTACCACCATCCCGTCTCCCACATAAGTGGGTGTGCCCGCAAGGTCATCTTCCCGGTATTTTGTTATCGTATTCGGATGCGTGCCACCCCAGTACATTTTACGGATGGTCTGCGACCAGATCAGTCCTTTGTAACGTCCGTCAAACAGGATGTTCAGCGTAATGAACTTATATTTGAATGAATTGGAGAATCCCCAGGTCCAGTCGGGATCCTGGTAGCCCAGTTTTTTAATAAAGGGGTCCCATGTTGGCAGGCCGCCTTCAAGGATGATACTGCCATCTGAAGACTTGTTAAAAACCCAGCCACGGTAAAGGTCCATGCGCTCGCCGACTTTTACACCATTAAGATCATTAATTCCTTCGGGCAATTCAAGGAGGTACCTGCGGTGTCTGCTCCAATTCAGCATCATATCCCAGGTAACCGAATTTGCATTCTTCATGGGTGTAGCATTTAAAACCACCTCAAATCCTTCCCGTTTGTATTTATTAGCGTTGATCAGTTTGGACTTGTATCCGGAAGCCTGGGATACCGGGAAATAGATGATGTCGTTTTCATCAATGGAATGATAATATGTAAGATCGAGACCTATGCGGTTCTTGATGAAACGGATGTCAGATCCGATCTCCCAGGTTGTCGATGTTTCGGGCTTAATGTCAGGATTTAGCTGACTGTTGGGAAAATATACGGAGGCATTGCTGTTCCAGTTAACCGAATTTTCATATACCGGAGTCGTACTGTAAATGTCCAGGTCATTGGAAACCTGTGCCCAGGAACCCCTCACCTTCAGGAAAGGAATAGCATAAGGCATTCTGAATAGCTCGGAAATGACCGTACTGAGTGAAAGCGAAGGGTAGAAATAGGAATTGTTCTGAACGGGTAAAGCGGAAGACCAGTCATTTCTTGCTGTTATTCCCACGAATATGGCTTTCTTATAATTAACTTCCGCTGTTCCATACAGACTGTTCACCTTTTTCTGTTCCAGGGTGTTTTCTGCACGCACATCACCGGTTGAATTGGATAAATTATAAAATCCCGGTATGTTCAAGCCGGTTGTCCGGGAATAGAGGTAGTTATGTTCATACCACCTGTTATTCCCGCCCAGCGAAAGGTTCATTTCCCATACATCTGACCAGTTCTTTCTATAATCAAGCAGAATGTCCGTGTTTAAATTAAAGTCCTTTTCCATTTGTACCTCATAATTGCCATCGGTAGGATCACTGTAAAGTATCATGCTTTTTGGGGTCTTCAGGTCTGACATCAGTCCGTACCAGTTCAATCCTGACCGGACTTTCACAGAAAGATTCTCTGTGAAATCATAGGTAAGAGAGACCTGACCATAGTTCACGTCTTTATAATAGCCCTGCAGGTTTTCATAGGCCGTGAAATAGGGGTTATTATACCAGGTACGGTTATAGTGACGCTGCTGAAGGCCCTCCATACCCGGGTCCCAGTAATCCCGGAGATCGCGCACGTCGACATCTGTACCCATCCAGAGTAGCAGGTTATATATGTAATTTTGTGGCCCGTATGCACTCCTCGGGTAATTCGGGGTAAATTGCTTATTGTAGGAATAGGATGCGTCGGCTCTGAGCTTGTCACCGAGATTATAACCACCTGCAAGGCTTAATGTGACTGAATTCAGCTTGGTATTCGGGACCATACCATTCTGGTACAACTGGGTGATTGAGATCCGGTAATCGCCTTTTTCATTACTGCTTGAAACACTGAGGTTGTTGGTCGTAACAAGCCCCTGTTCGAGAAAATTCTTCAGATTATTTTTACCCCGGGATACCCAGGGCGTGGGGATTCTTTCCCCGGTTTCCGGGTCGATCGGGCTGTCGTACTGGGCAATTTCCACAAATCCGCTGGCTGTATTCGGATCCTTCTGATCGAGCCTGGGACCCCATATCCACCCGGAACCATCCTGGATGCCACCGCCCTTTCCGTCCACATACCAGTATTTGCCCCCGTATCCTGTGCCATATTGCGTCTGAACCTCAGGTATGGCAACAAAGCCGGTTTCGAACAGGGTACTTGAGTTGAAGGCAACCTCAAAGCCCCTTTTGTTTTTCGATCCTGTTTTGGTTGTGATCATGATGGCACCATCCTTGCCGATTGATCCGTACAGGGCGGAAGCGGTTGTTCCCTTTAATACACTGATGTTCTCAACGTCATCCGAACTTATATCCCACATATCGGTTCCATATGGAATACCGTTTATCACAATAAGCGGTTTACTTCCCCTCAGGCGAAACTCCGGGTTTTCATAGATCCCCGTTTTGTTATAAATGACCAGGCCTGCAACCCGGCCGGTCAGTGAACTGATCACGTTGGGCTCTTTTGCTTTTTCCATACTTGAACCATCCACTTCCTGCACAGAATAACCCAGGGCTTTCTTTTCTTTCTGAATGCCGAGTGCGGTAACCACAATTTCCTCAATCTCAAGCTGACCCAGTTTCAGGATCACATCAATTACTGAACGGTTTTCCACATGGATTTCCTGGGTCTCATATCCTATAAATGAGAAGACAAGCACCGCGTTTGGGCTGGCGGACACCTCATATTTCCCGTTGATATCCGTAACAGTACCTGTGGTAGTGCCCTTGATCAGAACTGTGGCGCCTGTTAAGCCCGTTCCATCATCACCCGAAACGACACTGCCTTTTATCGTAATTTCCTGGGCGGAAACCAGACCGGTCATCAGGTAAATCAAAAGGAGTGTCAGACTGCCAAAAATGTCTCGTTTCATCTACATGGATTTAATTTGACTTTGCACGTAAATAATATAATTTCAGGATGTATCGCATAAGTACGACACATCCTGAAACGTATTTTATAAGTAGCAATAATTTATTGAATTACAAGCTTCATGCTTGATTTTGATTCTCCTGTAAGGACTTCAATGAAATAGATCCCCTTATTCAGGGATGTCAGATCCAGGATCTTTTCACTGGTGAGACCAGACTGTTTCTGATCGAACACGACTTTTCCGGTGAGGTTATACAGCGTAATCCTTTGTATCCTTTCCCCGTCTGCTGATCTCACTGTAACACGTCCGTCGCTGGGATTGGGGAACAGGGTTAATCTGTCTGCGGATTGGTGAGGTTTGATACCTGTAGGAGCCTCTTCAACCACGACAAAGGAAGTCTGCGCGTACAGATCATAACCGTCACAGCAGAACAATCCGGCCCAGTATTCACCCGGGGCCAATTCATGGTTATCGGGATAACGGAACACCATGGTGCCATTTGATGCAGGTAAGTAAAACCAGGTAATTGAACCGATGTCACCCGGAACATCACCCGGATTGTAAATACCAATCCAGTCTGTATCCACATAATTCGGGCTGTTATAATAGAATACAAGTGAATCTGTCGCGGCAAAAGTCAATGCAGAGGCTACAATGGACGGAACACTGGCGTCGGCAACTGCAAAACTGTACTTCGCTTTGATATTGTAAGCATCGCAACAAAGCAGGTAAACAATATAATCTCCGGCATCCAGCGGATCAGAGAATTCGACCGTTCCTGAATCAGATGGTGCATAAACCCAGAGTGTTGCATCTGCACTGCCGGGAGATTCCCCTTTTTTATAAATGCCAATCCAGTCAGTATCAGTATAATCCATATCACGGTAATTCACCAGTATCTTGGCACCCAAGGGATAAACGCTGGCCGCAGTCTTCACATAAGTGCCCATAGCCCCGGCTTCAACCGTAAACACATCAGATCGTGCATATTCGGTTTCACTGGAGCCGCAGCAGAAGAGAACAGCAAAGTAGGATCCGCCCGAAAGGGTTCCGGGGAATGTTACGGTACCGGATTTGGATGGCACAGTTGTCCAGGCGACCGAGGAAACCAGGACCGGATCGTCACCTTCGAAGTAAATACCAATCCAGTCATCAGCGGCAAAATCTGGATCATTAAATGACATCTCGATCGGTGATCCGGCCGCAAATGAATTGCTTTTGGGTGTGAGAAAGGCAATATTGGCACCCATGACCTCAAATGTGCAGGCAGCTAAACTGTCATATCCGTCACAACATAACAGATAGGCATCATACATACCCGGGTCCAGGGCTGTATTGAATGTGAGGATGCCGCTGGAATCCGGAATATAATCCCAGTCAATGGACGGATTATCATTGCCGGGTTTTGTACCGGCAGGATAAATGCCAATCCAGTCGGTTTCTGAGAACCTGGGACTCAAATACGTAAATTCCATGGGATTGCCCTGAATAAAAGTGGGGAGAGAGGAAGTCAATACAGGTGCAACAACCTTGAAAACTTCGGATATGGCAATGGTGTCATATCCATCACAACAGAGCAGGAAGGCCTTGTAATCCCCTGTTTCGTCCGGAGCCTGAAGATACAGGGTGCCTGATCCGGCGGGAATGTAGTCCCATACAACTGAAGTCGTACCTTCGGGTGCATCCTCAATATGATAGATCCCGATCCAGTCGGTTTCTGAATATGCAGGACTCACGTAAGTAAAACCTATTGAATCCTGTGGCAGGAAGAGTGACCCTGAGACAACCAGTGATTGTGCACGGGAAACAAAATCAACTCCGGCAAGGATGGTAAGAACCATCAGGATTGTGTAGAGTTTTTTCATAATATAAAATTTGGGTTAGACAATCAGTTAATTATTATTATTGCTGAAGGAGCCAGTTTTTGTTAAAAATAAGCAATTTTTAGTTCATTGCCCCATAACTATTTTATAAATAACTTCTAATTAAGCCGCATCCCGTATTGTACGGTTCAATCTTAACCTGTTAATGATTTGTGACAGGATCATCGCTGCCTTCAGATAACATTCACAATTCAATGAAATAGATTATTCCGGCATTGAGGATTTGGCTGCGCGATGCAGCATAATAATAATTGTCGGAACTTAGCGGGAAAATATTGGTCAGGCTGTGACAATATGCCACCCTTGCACCGAAAACCCCAAATGCAGTATGCCATTCAGCTGAAATTCCTACCGTAAAGCCAAACTCCCACTTACTTTCCAGGGGCTTCTGGTAATATGCACGATAGTAAGGGCTGTCGGCCATGTTAATGGTTTCTTTCTCATGCAAACGATAGGAAATATATGGGCCGAGGATAAAGGCGAACCTGATTTTTTTGCTGCCGGCAATGAAGGCTGCGGTGACAGGCAAATCAAGTACCTGCAGATCCCTTGTATATGTGCCGATGGTGTCAAGATCTTCAATCCAGCCCTTTCCGGCATAATTCAGCTCAACCTGGGTGCCGATATGTTTTTCAGAAACATGCCTGAAAATGAGACCAAAGGAAGTGGTAGTTAACCAATTCTGGTTGATCGTCGGATCGAAACTGACGCGACAAAAACTGGCATTTGCAGTGGCGCCGATATATGTGGAAGGAACAAAGTTCTGCTGTGCACCCAGGTTCAATGTAAACATCAGGAGGAAGAAGACAGAGAGCTTGGTTTTCAGCATGATAACCAGTTTATCAATGAACAAGGGTACAAAAAGATGATCTTGCCGGTATCATGTCAGACTGTCTTCCAGCGCATCGATGACTTTTAAGGATACTTTCCGGGGATGCTTTTTGCGTATTTCATTAAACATTTCCAAAGATTTAAAACCAAATTCCACCAACCCGACTGGATTTTTGTCATTATTATAACTGCCGATGCAAAATTCCAGCTTGGAGACGATATCGTCAAATTCAGGTTGCTTTAGCTTTCGAAAGGCTTGTATAGCAAGTTCACAGGCATCACGGAGTTTTTCGCTTTTTGTATCCATGGAAAATAGGGTTTAATGATTATAAAGCTAAAGTTAATGATTTTTAATCATTAAGTTTGGTTGATAAACGTTGAAAAACCAGATTTTTTAACGATTCATACGTATGATTTTCAGGATATACGGGCTGAAGGAATTCAATGGACACCTGTTTAAATAATCTTGGAAATCTTGAGCCAGCCGGAAGTATATCATAAGAACCTTTAATGGCAACCGGAATAACGGGAATCTGCAATTCCTGGCTCAGTATGGCAAAGGTTTGTTTGAAATCCCCCATTTTTCCGTTCAGGGTTCGGGTACCCTCGGGGAAAATCATCAGGTTTTTACCTTTTTTCAGCACTTCAGCCAGTTTTTGTATCGACAGTTTCAGATCTTTGTTTACATCTACCAGAATGATGTTGTTTCGGTTGGCCAGAAAGCGCAGAACTCGACCACGGAAGTGCTTTTCCTTGGCATAGACATAGGTTCTCTTTATAAACTGCCGTTTAAAGAGCGAGGCAACAAGGAAACCATCGAGCACACTCTGGTGATTCGGTGCAATAATACAGGCATGGCTGGGCAGGTTTTCAAGGCCATGGGCCTTAATACGCATAAAGACCCTGAATCCGAATTGTATAATATTCTTGATCAGGTTATGAGTAAACCAGGAGTCTGGCAGGTTAAGATGTACTTTCTCTTTAAGGATCTGTGACCAGCTGATGCCCTCAAAGTTTAGTCTGGTTTTCTTTTTATAAACATGATCTGCCAGACGGGCAATTGACTGAAAATCGGCCAGACTGCCCTCGGGGATGTCCACGCCAAATGCTGTTTCGATAAAAACAGACAGGCTGACCCTGCCCAGGGAGTCTAGTGCCAGATCGAGTTCAAGGTGGTCACCGGGATGCACGGTTTGTTGTGTTTCTTCCTCCAGGAATTTCTTTATTGCCTGGTACTCATGGCTTCGGGGTTCGGCTTGTTTTTCGCGCTTCCTTGCCCCGGCGAGATCAGGCAAAAGATATCGCTTTATTTTACCAAGCCTGGTTTTAGGCAATTCAGTTGCAGTAATGTGGAATCGGAGTACTTTTTTATAGGGACTAATGGAACGGTTCACCTCATCAATCACCTTCCAGCGAAAATGTTCCTCCACATCCTGGATCCCGGCTTCATTCAACTTCCTGAAATCGGGAAGCAATATGGCCTGTAATATCCCGTCCTTCAGGAAAACGCCGGTTTCTTTTACAAAGGCAGATTTTTTGTATATGGCCCTTTCCACTTCCTCCGGATTTATGTTCTTACCATTGGGCAGCACGATAATTTCTTTCTTGCGTCCCGTAATATGGACATAACCCGCATCATCCATGAAGCCCAGGTCGCCGGTGTGTAACCAGCCATCCTTCAGCACCAGGGCTGTTTCTTCGGGTTTGTTGAAATATCCCTGCATCACATTATCTCCGGATACAACTATCTCGCCATCATCAAACCTGATCTGAATTCCCGGTAGCAGATGCCCCGGTACCCCGGGTTTAATGGCTCCGGGTCGTGTAAAGGTGATCATGGGTGCGGTTTCAGTCATGCCATACCCTTCGAGCAGTTCAAATCCCAGGTCTTTGAATAGCCTGACCACGTCAGATTCAACGGGAGCACCACCACATACCAGAAAACGGATATGACCGCCAAATTTTTTATGAACAGTGCCAAACAAGGCACGTGAAAATGAAAGCGAGCCAATCCTGCCGGCACTCCAGAGCATGATCCTGGCGATCATGCTCTGCCTGATTTTTTCCCGGAGGCCTTTGCAGATAAGCTGATATAATCTGGGAACACCAATCATGATGGTAATCTGGTAATCCTTTAGGGTAGCCATCATGTCCTCCGCGGCCAGTGAAGTATTCAGCACCATGGTTCCCCCCGAATACAAAGGAGCAACAATGGTGCCAACCAGGGGCAGTATATGATGAAATGGCAGGAGGATCATGGTCCTGTCTCCGGGTGTAAAAATCTCAACATCCTGGCAAACGGCGGTCAGGTTAGCCAGTAAATTCCGGAATGATAACATGACTCCTTTCGGATTACCAGTAGTGCCGGATGTGTAAAGGATCAGCGCCGTCTTCTGATGGTCCGTAATTACCATATCTTCTGGCTTTTCATCTGAATCCGCAGGGATCTCCTCAAAAACAAAGATGCCGGGCGTCTGGCCTGCAGATTTACAGGACTGTCGAATGATTTGTAATTTCTCCGCAGAACAGAATAACACAGAGGGTATACTGTCGGAAATGATGTAATCAACGTCCTCCTGGGAGAGCATGACATCCACCGGTACAATGGTGGCTCCTTTCTTCCATCCGGCATATAACGCAAAGATCCACTCCGGCCGGTTCTCTGAGAAAATGATCATCCGCTGATTCTCCATGTCTTCCAGAAGAGCAGCATACTGTTCAATCCGCGAAAGAAGATGGCTGTATGTCAGACTGATGTTCTTGCCCACCAGCGCAGGCTTCTCTGCATTTCCAATTAATTTAATCATTTGCAGGATTTTAATTCGACAAAGGTAGGATATTTTGTTACATGGTGAAATGCTCAGCCATTGCTCACACAAAGAGCATCATTCAGGGCAATGATTGCTTTTTTATAGTCTTCCCGGCTGATTACAAATTGCATATTGACCTGTTTCAATGATTGTGAAATGGCATCCACATTGATACGGTTTGCAGCAAGTGCGGCTGTTGCCTTGGCAATAATACCGGGTTGCGCTATGTTGGTCCCAAGGGTGCAAACCAGTGCAACCGGCTTGACCGTGACTTCATAGTACCTGGCTCTTAATTCACTGATCAGGTCTTCATGCAAATCTTCTTCCCAGATCACCTGCGTAATGCTGTTCGCATTGGTGGCTTTCAGGATATAACTGATGTTGTATTGTTCAAAAGACTGCATAATAGCACGGTCATATCCAACCTGACCTACCATCAGCGGATCGTGGATCTCGATGGCAATAACCTTATCGGTGCCCGAAATAATCTCCACTTTTGATTTTTCCCCGACATAGTCCTTCGAAATCAGGGTGCCCGGATGTTCCGGCTCAAAGGTGTTTTTTATCCGGATGTTGATGCCGGCCATTTCGAGCGGTTTTGAAGCTTTTGGATGAATGGCTTCCATCCCGATATCGGCCAGCTGATCGGCTACATTGAAATTGGTGAAGCCTACCGGAATCGATTTTTCAACCCCCACGATATTCGGATCAGCCGAAGACAGATGGAATTCCTTGTGTATGACGGCCTCTGATGCCTTAACTTCTACAGCCACCTTGCTGAAAGTGACTTCACTGTAACCCCGGTCAAACTCACGCATAATGCCTTCTGTGCCCTTGGTATAACCTGTAACAACCGGTATGGTGGAGTTGTAATCGAGATTCATAAAAATGCGGTGAATGCGTTCATCAATGGAAAGGTATTCCGAATCGCTAAAACCACATAAGTCGACGAATGTAGCGTTAAGACCATTGTTTTCCAAAGTGTTCACGGAATTGAAAGCCGCATGTGCTTCACCAATGGAGGACAATATTTCCCGTGCCGCCAGCAGGATATTTTGTCTGTTTACATACCCGGTTGCCAGTACATCGGCCAGGCTGTTGAGGTAATTCTTTGCATGTACAATCCGGTTGGTGATGAAATCATCGGCTTTTACCTGATCCAGACCGATTGACACAAAAGTACGGTTGATTGTGATCAGCTTATCCAGCAGATTGAACAAGGCCAGATTGTAATCCTCGTTATTCAAGAATTTCTGATAAATACCAGGTTCTTTTGTTTTTTTATGTTCAAGGAGCCAGTTGGTAACGTCGTTGTATGCTGACACTACAAATATGCGGTTGTATAAACCACAACCCTCACAGGGTTTCAAAATAATGTTATTCAGTACGTCCTGAAATTTCGACATGGATGTACCACCAATTTTTTCAACGGTAAGCATTATTTGTATAAAAATTAATTCAGTGTGGATTTTATTTCAGATAATGCAACAAAAATAGTAATTAAGTTACAAGTTACAAGTTACAAGTTACAAGTTACGAGTTACAAGTTACAAGTTACAAGTTACGAGTTAGGGATTTACTTGTCCCTCGTCCCTCGTCCCTTGTCTCTTATCCCTTGTCCCTGCTTAAAACTATCCGTAAAACCGGTTTATGTCCGAAAAGTGCACCGTCGCTTGCATAGAAATTACAGCCCAGAACCAGAGATATGACTCTTTTTGTCATGTTGGCTGTTACCGGATCCAAATACCATGCTTCGGTGAACTGTATCATGCCAATACTGTCACGACTGAATCCTGCTGCAGATTCCATCTTCTTCACCTGTTTCACGGTCAGTTTTTCACGGGTTTCAAAATTGTACGCTGTTGCTCTTTCCATATAAACCATCGAAAATATACTGTCTATCAGTGCCTTTCTGTTTAACCGGCTCAGGCATTTTGTTGCCCAGGTATCGTCGGGATTGGGATTGCTGATCAATACATCATATATGATGGTATCGGCCAGCAGCAAACCGTTGTTTGTGTCACCGGTTACCGGAATACAGTCTATATTGGTCTTTTTCTCCTGATCACGGCAGGCAGTCAAATACAACAGGACGAGGATCAGAGCAAGCAGAAATGGTTTTGTGTGCTTTGACATGATAGTTTTATTTTTTTGATATGATCTTTGAATAAAGCGCAGGGATATCAAAAGCAAGGTAAAGATAGCCATTACCCTTTACATATTTTCAGGATATGCTATCTTTATGTCTTAAACAAGTGCTTGTCATTAATCATATCACCACACCGGTATGAAAGTTGCAGTCTCCAGGCTGACAGAGAACTATGCCAACTGGCTGAAACAATTGCAGCCTGATATTGAATTGGTTGACTTTATTGACCGGGATCCGGAGGAATTTGCCAGGCAGGTAGAATCCTGTTCAGGCTTGCTTTTAACCGGCGGCGGTGATATTGCACCCCTTTATTATGGCCGGACAGATTATGCGGATCTTTGCCGGAGCATGGATAGGAAAAGGGATGAGCTTGAACTGAAACTTACCGAAATTGCCATAAATCTTGGGCTTCCGGTATTTGCCATTTGCCGGGGGATGCAGATGCTGAATGTTGCTTTCGGGGGTACATTGATCCCGGATATACCTGCTTTCATCGGCAATGCCGTCATGCACCGGGATAAGGAAGACGTATTCCATCCGGTTTCAGTTGTTTTTGATACACATCTATATGGGATCACCGGAGTATCAAATGAAGTTGTGAACAGTTCGCATCACCAGGCGATCGACAGACTGGCCGCCGGCTTTGTTGTTTCTTCCTTGAGTCAGGATGGTGTAGCAGAATCCATCGAATACAACGACGGGACAAAGTTTTGCATGGGTGTTCAATGGCACCCGGAGCGCATGCTGATAAGCCATCCACTCTCGGGAAAGCTGGGTAAGGCGTTTTTGGAAGCTAGTAGGAAGGTAACGTAAATGAGAATGTACTGCCTTCTCCCGGGGTGCTGCTAACCCAGATCTTCCCGCCATGCAAACGAACAAATTCCTGGCACAACGTGAGACCGAGGCCGGTACCACTTTCAGCTGCTGTTCCCTTTTTGGAAAGGTTCCCGTCACCCCTGAACACAAGATCCTGTTCCTCCGGAGTCATTCCGGTTCCTTTATCAGCTATGGCAACTGTTACATTCCCGGAACTGTATGAACTGGAGACCTGAATGCTCCCGCCCGGGTAGGAGTATTTAATGGCGTTGGACAACAAATTCCGGATGACTGTCTTTAGCATTTCCATATCAGCCTTAACCATATACTGTTCACGGGAGCTATGTGTGATAGTCAGGTCCTTTTGTTCATACAGTGTGCGAAGGTTCCTGATTTCTTCGTCGATCAGTGGAGTTATGTCCATGTTAACCGGTGTAAAATGCATGCCTTTTTGCTGAATGAGTGCCCATTCGAGCAGGTTTTGCAGCAAGTGATACGTATTTACCGAGGTATCATAGATGATCTTTCCTTTTTTCAATGCACCCTCATGGTTCTGGTTTTCAACATTGCTGATCAGCATTTCAGTCATGTTGATGATCAGATGAAATGAATTTCTCAGGTCATGTGCTATGATGGCCAGGAATTTATCTTTACTGACATTCAGTTCTTTGAGGCGCTTTTCTTTTTCAATGAGTCGCTTTTCCTTTTGCAGTTGATCGGTTACATCGGTGATGACAATGGTCTTTCCCATTCTATTATGCCGGTTATTGTAAACTGCGACTATGTGAAGATGATAATAAGCCTCGCCCTCCGGGCCGGACATACTGATATTGGTTTCAAAGCCATCAGCAAGTTCCGGGAAAGCAGGAAGTCTCAAAGCTGTGATATCCAGAAATTCCCCTTTCCGGGCAGGTGATAATTGCGGAAAGAGCCGGGCAGCGGATTGATTAAAACTCACCAGGTGACCCTGGT
Organism: uncultured Bacteroidales bacterium; assembly: GCA_963705125.1. Classification (GTDB taxonomy): domain Bacteria; phylum Bacteroidota; class Bacteroidia; order Bacteroidales; family UBA10428; genus UBA5072. Next base: position 343,330 of record CAVPIY010000006.1, read on the forward strand.
TATCGATGACGATCAATCCATTTGTCATGCTGTTATACACATGCTCCAGGGCTATCGGTACATATTCAAGAAGATGAAATCTGAGTACCCCGAGGGCACCCAGGAATCCGACCAGGGAAAAGGAAAACGGACTCAGGTCAATATTATGCGGACTGTGTCCGGTGATATATATCAGGTATACCGCCCAGGGAATGACAGAGGAAATGAGCATAATGGAGGCCCTCTTCCGGTTGATCCCGCTTGATTCCGTTACCATGGTCAGGTACAGGATCGTGGAGATGAGCAGCATGCAATTTGCCAGGATCTGGTGTATCCAGTACCAGATGCCATGTGTAAAGTCAGCCAGTGTGAGGTTCCCGGACGGGATCAGTTGAAATTCCTCATAAAAGAGATTATGGAAATTGCTGTATTGAAATATGTATGTCAGGACACCCATCAGCACCAGGATAAAGAGGATCCAGGGCTTCAGGAATTGTGTTCTGCCGGTATAGCTGAAAGCCAGCATGACCAGGAGGGAGGGGATGAATGCAATTCCGATGTATTCTATTTTCAGCCAGAACAGAATGGTTTCAACTTGTCCGGATTGCAGTTCAAAGGCATAACCAAATGAATACAGGCTGATGGCAACGAGTAATAAAAAATAGGCAATGGCTCCGGGCGAATTTCTGTAACGCAGGGAAAATATGGCAAGCAGAAGATTTGCCAATGCCGTGAGAAGCAGGATGGCACTAAAGATATTCAATGGATGATCAACTATGAATGATTAAAAACCAATCGCCTGCCTTTGTGATCCTCAAAAAACCGGCCCTCATCGTACACCAGGTTTCCGTTGACAAAAGTGTGGGTAACCCGGGAAGAAAAGGTGTGGCCAAGCAAGGGGGACCACCCGCATTTATATACTATATTGTCCGATGATACGGTCCATGGGCTGTCCATGTCTACCAGCACCAGATCAGCGAAGTATCCTTCACGGATGTATCCCCGTTCTGCAATCCTGAACAGGGTTGCCGGGGCATGGCACATTTTATCGACGATCATTTCCACGCCCAGGAGCCCCTGCTTATAAAACTCAAGCATGGCAACCAGGGAATGCTGCACCAAAGGCCCGCCTGAGGGAGCCTTAAAGTATGTATTCTGCTTCTCTCCGAGGGTATGCGGCGCATGATCTGTGGCCACAACATCAATAAATCCGTCGATCAGGGCCTTGAACAATGCCTTCCTGTCTTCGGATGATTTGATGGCTGGGTTCCATTTGATCAGGTTACCCTTGGTGAAATAGTCCCTATCATCAAACAGCAAATGGTGTACACAAACCTCTGCGGTGATCTTTTTATCCTGAAGCGGAATGCCGGCTTTAAGCAGTGACATTTCGGCAGCGGTTGAAAGGTGGAGGATATGGAGTCGCGTCCCGTACTGTTCAGCCAGGTTGACGGCCAGTTGTGAGGAGCGGTAGCAGGCTTCAGCATTACGGATGACCGGGTGCATATGAACCGGAACGTCTTCACCGAATCTGTCCCTTGCCTGACGTGTGTTTTGAAGAATGGTGGATTCATCTTCGCAATGTACGGCGATCAGCATGGGTGAGCGGGAGAAAATGGCTTTCAGGGTCTCCGGATTATCGACCAGCATATTGCCGGTTGATGAGCCCATAAAGATCTTAATGCCGCATACCCTGGATGGGTCGGTCTTCAGCAGTTCATCCAGGTTATCGTTTGTGGCGCCCATATAAAAGGAATAGTTTGCCAGGGAAGCTTGCGCAGCCAGGTTGTATTTGTCTTCCAGCAGTTTCTGGGTGGTAGTCTGCGGGTTGGTATTGGGCATTTCCATGTAGGAAGTCACCCCTCCGGCTATGGCAGCTTTTGATTCACTGCGGATGTCCCCCTTGTAGGTAAGTCCCGGTTCCCGGAAATGCACCTGGTCATCGATGACGCCCGGTAGCAGGAAGCGGTTCTTAGCGTCAATAACCCGGTCAATGACAACATCCGGTTGTTTTTCAGGGGGCAATATCCCTGCAATGCGCTCATCGCGGATCAGGAGGCTGCCGCGCTGCTGTTTCCCTTCACTGACCATGTGGGCATTGGTGATCAATGTTGTGCTCATACCTCTGTTTTTGGTGTATAGTTCCAGAAGATGCTGCGCAGCTTCATGCGCAATACGCCCCATAAAGCTTCGTTGAATATTCCGCCCGACATTTTAGAGGTTCCCTCCCGGCGGTCGGTGAAGACGATGGGAATTTCCACGATATGAAAACCGAGTTTCCAGGCTGTGAACTTCATCTCGATCTGGAATGCATACCCCCTGAACCTGATCCGGTCAAGATCAATGGCTTCAAGCACCCTGCGTTTGTAACATTTAAAGCCAGCCGTGGTATCGTATATTTTCATGCCGGTTATGAACCGGACATACATGGAAGCGCAGTAGGACATGAGGACCCTGCCCATGGGCCAGTTCACCACATTGACACCTGACTTGTACCTGGATCCTATGGCCAGGTCTGCCCCGTTGATGCAGGCCTGGTGGAGCAACAGCAGGTCCTGCGGATTGTGGGAGAAATCGGCATCCATCTCAAAAATATAATCATAGGTCATTTCGATAGCCCATTCGAATCCCAGAATGTAGGCTGTACCCAATCCCTGTTTCCCTTCCCGTTCAAGGATAAACAGCCGGTCGGTGTATGAAATCTGCAGGGATCTGACAATGGCAGCGGTGCCGTCGGGTGATCCGTCGTCCACAATAAGAATATCAAAGGAGGCAGGAAGTGAAAAGATGCTGCGGATCATCTTTTCGATATTTTCCTTTTCGTTGTAAGTGGGTATTATTACAAGGGCCTTGCTCACAAATTATTAAAATTACAGGTACGAAGATATTATAATATTTAATTCCACGAACATTCCGGCATCAAGATCCCTGATTGGTTTAATATTCTGTTCCTCCAGGGATTTCTTATATTTAAAGGTACTTGGTTATCAAATAGGTAAGGAGTTACGTTAAGAAGATCATGAAATAAAATATAAAATATCTTGCAGATTAAAAATTAGTTTTTACCTTTGCAACCTCTTAATAAAAACAGAATCGTTCTTTTCATATTTTGGAATAAATAAAGTCGGGGGCATAAAAAACAGAAATGTTATTGCAGAATTAAAAAAAAAATTCTATCTTTGCACCCTCTTGAAAAATCCGGAAATTAATTACCGGAAAGAAGCCAAAAAAAAGTTCTAAAAAGATTTTGTTAAAAAGATGGCAGAATTCAGAAAGTTTCTTAATTTTGTCGTCCCTTTTATAAGGATTGTTCTTTGAAAAGATTGAAGAGACAAAGAAGGTAAGGAATGAGGAAACCTTAAAATTCAAAACACAAGGTGAAGAGTGAATCTTGAGCAATATTTAACTTTTTAATTACAACGAAGAGTTTGATCCTGGCTCAGGATGAACGCTAGCGGCAGGCCTAACACATGCAAGTCGAGGGGTAACAGGGTAGCAATATCGCTGACGACCGGCGCACGGGTGAGTAACGCGTATGCAACCTTCCTTTAACTGGGGGATAGCCCGGAGAAATTCGGATTAATACCCCATAACATCACAGAAAGGCATCTTTTTGTGATTAAAGCTCCGGCGGTTAAAGATGGGCATGCGTACCATTAGCTAGTTGGTGAGGTAACGGCTCACCAAGGCTACGATGGTTAGGGGGTCTGAGAGGATGATCCCCCACACTGGTACTGAGACACGGACCAGACTCCTACGGGAGGCAGCAGTGAGGAATATTGGGCAATGGGCGCAAGCCTGACCCAGCCATGCCGCGTGAAGGATGAATGCCCTATGGGTTGTAAACTTCTTTTGTACGGGACGAAACTCCTGGTCGTGACCGGGATTGACTGTACCGTGCGAATAAGCATCGGCTAACTCCGTGCCAGCAGCCGCGGTAATACGGAGGATGCAAGCGTTATCCGGATTCATTGGGTTTAAAGGGTGCGTAGGCGGAATAATAAGTCAGTGGTGAAAGCCTGCGGCTTAACCGTAGAATTGCCATTGATACTGTTATTCTTGAGTATAGTTGAGGTGGGCGGAATGTGTAATGTAGCGGTGAAATGCTTAGATATTACACAGAACACCAATTGCGAAGGCAGCTCACTAAGCTGTTACTGACGCTGAGGCACGAAAGCGTGGGGAGCAAACAGGATTAGATACCCTGGTAGTCCACGCTGTAAACGATGATCACTCGTTGTTGGCGATATACCGTCAGCGACTGAGCGAAAGCAATAAGTGATCCACCTGGGGAGTACGGCGGCAACGCTGAAACTCAAAGGAATTGACGGGGGCCCGCACAAGCGGAGGAACATGTGGTTTAATTCGATGATACGCGAGGAACCTTACCTGGGCTTGAAAGGGGAACGACCTCCCGGGAAACCGGGATTCTCTTCGGAGCGTTCTCCTAGGTGCTGCATGGTTGTCGTCAGCTCGTGCCGTGAGGTGTCGGGTTAAGTCCCATAACGAGCGCAACCCCTATTGTTAGTTGCCAGCGGGTAATGCCGGGAACTCTAACGAAACTGCCGGTGTAAACCGTGAGGAAGGTGGGGATGACGTCAAATCAGCACGGCCCTTATGTCCAGGGCTACACACGTGTTACAATGGCCGGTACAAAGGGCAGCTACTTGGTGACAAGATGCTAATCTCGAAAACCGGTCTCAGTTCGGATCGAAGTCTGCAACTCGACTTCGTGAAGCTGGATTCGCTAGTAATCGCGCATCAGCAATGGCGCGGTGAATACGTTCCCGGGCCTTGTACACACCGCCCGTCAAGCCATGGAAGCTGGGGGTACCTGAAGTCTGTAACCGAAAGGAGCGGCCTAGGGTAAAACCAGTGACTGGGGCTAAGTCGTAACAAGGTAGCCGTACCGGAAGGTGTGGCTGGAACACCTCCTTTCTAGAGAGAGATTTACTCATCATCCTCTCCTTCCTTCTTATCTCTTCTTTTTTATAATAATCATTCCCTGAAAAGTGTTCCCGGCACTTTGAATTGCAGATGGATTTTAAGCTCAGTACCCTGTTTGCTTGAAAAAACCGGGACAGGAAGAGCTGGGCTAACCGGATTAACACAGTCCCGTAGCTCAGTTGGTTAGAGCACTACACTGATAATGTAGGGGTCAGCAGTTCAAGTCTGCTCGGGACTACAGACATTTGATGATTTAATGATTTGAAATCAAAAATCAAAAAATCAAAAAATCAACAAATGAATTCCGGGGAATTAGCTCAGCTGGCTAGAGCATCCCGACCAAGGTCGGGAGGGTCAAGGGCTGAATGCTTTAAAAAGCGGGGAATTAGCTCAGCTGGCTAGAGCATCCCGACAAGAGTCGGGAGGGTCAAGGGCTGAATGCTTTAAAAAGCGGGGAATTAGCTCAGCTGGCTAGAGCATCCCGACAGGTCGGGAGGGTCAAGGGCTGAATGCTTTAAAAAGCGGGGAATTAGCTCAGCTGGCTAGAGCATCCCGACATGGTCGGGAGGGTCAAGGGCTGAATGCTTTAAAAAGCGGGGAATTAGCTCAGCTGGCTAGAGCACCTGCCTTGCACGCAGGGGGTCAAGGGTTCGAATCCCTTATTCTCCACAAATTTGATTTGTGGTGTATAGAAATTCGGAATTTAGTTCTTTTAAATAAGTAATGTGGTTTAAGAAACGGAAACATTCGGTTGTTTCATTACTGCTGGTTTAATTACTGAATGTGAGATTTTGAATTCATAATTCATAATTCATAATTCATAATTAAATTAAGTTCTTTGACATGCTGGAAGAATTTGTATATTAAGTTGTAAGTACAACAAAGAAAGTAATTAAGAGCGTATGGTGAATGCCTTGGCTCTCAGAGGCGATGAAGGACGTGATAAGCTGCGATAAGCCGCGGGGAGGAGCAAATATCCTTTCGATCCGCGGATTTCCGAATGGGGAAACCCTTCCGGTTGAAGACCGGAAATTCCGAGTAATCGGAAAGCGAACCCGGAGAACTGAAACATCTAAGTACCCGGTGGAAAATAAAACAATAGTGATTCCCTGAGTAGTGGCGAGCGAAAGGGGAACAGCCCAAATCCTTATAGTTTCGGCTATAGGGAGGTTGTAGGACTGTAATATGGAAAGTAACTTCAAGTGGAACTTTTCTGGAAAGTTTGGCCATAGCAGGTGATAGCCCTGTACACGTAAAAAGTTATAATCCTAACAGTATCCTGAGTAAGGCGGGACACGTGAAATCCTGTCTGAATCTGCGAGGACCATCTCGCAAGGCTAAATACTCCTGAGAGACCGATAGTGAACTAGTACCGTGAGGGAAAGGTGAAAAGAACCCTAAGCAAGGGAGTGAAATAGTACCTGAAACCATGCGCTTACAACCTGTCGGAGTCCCGATTTATCGGGATGACGGCGTGCCTTTTGCATAATGAGCCTACGAGTTACTCCTCACTAGCAAGGTTAAGTCTTTAAGAGATGGAGCCGAAGCGAAAGCAAGTCTGAATAGGGCGTCAAGTTAGTGGGGGTAGACGCGAAACTTTGTGATCTACCCATGACCAGGTTGAAGTCCCGTTAACACGGGATGGAGGACCGAACTGTTTAACGTTGAAAAGTTATCGGATGAGTTGTGGGTAGGGGTGAAAGGCTAATCAAACTGAGAAATAGCTCGTACTCCCCGAAATGCCTTTAGGGGCAGCCTTGAGGTGAGTGTTACAGAGGTAGAGCTACTGATTAGGCTAGAGGGCTTCACCGCCTATCAAACCTAGACAAACTCCGAATGCTGTAACATATACTCAGGAGTGAGCCATTGGGTGCTAAGGTCCGGTGGCGAGAGGGAAACAACCCAGACCATCAGCTAAGGTCCCTAAATTTATGCTAAGTTGTTCTAACGAAGTCCGACTGCTTTGACAGCTAGGATGTTGGCTTGGAAGCAGCCATTCATTTAAAGAGTGCGTAACAGCTCACTAGTCGAGCGGTTGGGCGTGGATAATAACCGGGCATCAAGCATAATACCGAAGCTATGGATTTATCCCGATTTATCGGGATGACTGGTAGGGGAGCATTCCAGCCTGCGCTGAAGATGTATCGTAAGGTATGTTGGAGCGGCTGGAAAAGCAAATGTAGGCATAAGTAACGATAATGCCGGTGAAAAACCGGCACACCGATAGACTAAGGATTCCTGATCAACGCTAATCGGATCAGGGTTAGTCGGGTCCTAAGGTGTAGCCGAAAGGCGAAGCCGATGGATAACTGGTTAATATTCCAGTACCACTCTGTACTGCTATGGGGTGACGAAGGGGTGACAAGTCCGCGTACTGACGGAATAGTACGTTAAAGGGTGTAGTTATAGAATTTGGTTAAGAGCTGAGTTCTGGCGAACCTGATAGTACCATGAGTCTTCGGACAAGTGGATAGTGACTGTAAACTGACTTCCGAGAAAAACCTCTAAGCTTCAGGTACAGAGTGCCCGTACCGCAAACCGACACAGGTAGTCAAGGAGAGATATCCTAAGGTGCTCGAGTGATCCGTGGCTAAGGAACTAGGCAAATTAACCCTGTAACTTCGGAATAAAGGGTTCCCGCATGCAAGTCGGGACGCAGAGAAATGGCCCAAGCGACTGTTTAGCAAAAACACATGGCTTTGCAAAATCGAAAGATGAGGTATAAGGCCTGACACCTGCCCGGTGCCGGAAGGTTAAGGGGGGGGGTTATCCTTCAGTAATGTGGGAGAAGCCCTGAACCGAAGCCCTGGTAAACGGCGGCCGTAACTATAACGGTCCTAAGGTAGCGAAATTCCTTGTCGGGTAAGTTCCGACCTGCACGAATGGTGTAACGATTTGGGCTCTGTCTCAGCCACGAGCTCGGTGAAATTGTAGTCCCGGTGAAGATGCCGGGTACCCGCAACGGGACGGAAAGACCCCGTGAACCTTTACTATAGCTTAGCATTGATTTTGGATAAACGATGTGTAGGATAGGTGGGAGACTGTGAAGCGGCGTCGCTAGGCGTCGTGGAGTCAACGTTGAAATACCACCCTTTGTTTATCTGGGATCTAATTCCGTAACCTCGGAAGACAGTGCTTGGTGGGTAGTTTGACTGGGGTGGTCGCCTCCAAAAGCGTAACGGAGGCTTTCAAAGGTGCCCTCAGCACGAATGGTAACCGTGCGTAGAGTGTATTGGCATAAGGGCGCTTGACTGTGAGACCTACAAGTCGACCAGGTACGAAAGTAGGACAAAGTGATCCGGTGGTTCCGTATGGAAGGGCCATCGCTCAAAGGATAAAAGGTACTCCGGGGATAACAGGCTGATCACTCCCAAGAGCTCATATCGACGGAGTGGTTTGGCACCTCGATGTCGGCTCGTCACATCCTGGGGCTGGAGAAGGTCCCAAGGGTTCGGCTGTTCGCCGATTAAAGTGGCACGTGAGCTGGGTTCAGAACGTCGTGAGACAGTTCGGTCCCTATCTGTTGTGGGCGTTGGAGATTTGAGAGGACCTGACACTAGTACGAGAGGACCGTGTTGGACAGACCTCTAGTGTACCTGTTGTGGCGCCAGCTGCATCGCAGGGTAGCTATGTCTGGTCGAGATAAGCGCTGAAAGCATCTAAGCGCGAAGCTCACCCCAAGATGAGATCTCCCTTAAGGGTCGTCGTAGACTACGACGTTGATAGGCTGCAGGTGTAAAGGCAGTAATGTCAAAGCCGAGCAGTACTAATTACCCGTGAGCTTTCTTGTTGCCAGCTTAATATACAACTATTCCGGCATGTAAAGTATAATCCCCGACCACAGCGTCGGGAAAAATCTTTAGGTGACTATAGCAATGGGGTTCCACCTCTTCCCATTCCGAACAGAGAAGTTAAGCCCATTAGCGCCAATGGTACTGCAATCGCGGGAGAGTAGGTCGTCGCCGATCTTCAATCCCGGTTTCATAAACATGAACCGGGATTTTTTTTTGGTTGTTACCCTGCATCTTCGCCACTGCTTTGAATTATGGCTGGTTTGAACTAACTTGCCGCAAATTATCACAAACATCACCCGCATGAATAAACTGGTGCTGGCCATGGCGGTTTTCTTTTGCATCCCGGCTTTGATCAACGCCCAGATTGACACCAATACGGTGGTGTATTCCTGGAAACTGGACGATCATTTTGCCAGCCGGATCCGGGTCGATGTGGATACCCTGCTCGATAATTATCAAAATCAGAATCCGGTCTTCCGTTACTTCACTTCTGCCTCCACACTGGGAAACTATTCCCAGCCTGCAATCAGCAATGTTTTTACCGAACGCAACCATGATCAGGAATTCCTCCTGATTAACCCCTTCTACCCGTATATGCAGCTATATACCGACACCAGGTATTTCAATACCCGTAAGCCTTTTTCCAAGATCGGCTACTTCAGGGGAGGCTCAAACCAGAACCGGGAAGAGATCTTCGATGCCTTTCATAGCCAGAACCTGACCAAAGCCCTGAATATTGGTTTTCACTTTAATACAATGGGCGCGATGGGACAATACCGGTTCCAGAAAGTTAAAAACAATTCCTTTGGTGTTTTCAGCAGCTATGCCGGCACCCTGTATTCCTATCACCTCAGTTTCAATCTGAATAAGATAGTTGCCGATGAGAACGGGGGAATCATCAACGATTCCCTCGTGACCGATACTACCTATTCCTTTACCAAGGACATCCCAACACTTTTCGGCGGTTTCGATAGTCCGCCCCAGCATGAACCCGATGTATACAGCGAAGTTCGAAATATGAACCTGCTTGCCGTGCAGGAAATTGCTTTCAGGATGAAACAGGCAAAGCCTGATTCGGCCAGTACCCAAAAGAACCGCAGGATATTCTATCCCAAACTGCTCTACATCCTTTATTTCGACCGGAATATACGGCTTTTCAGAGATAAGGACCCTTCCATTGGACTGAATGCCGGCCTGTACCCGGCAGTACTGTTTGATGACGAACGTACGGCAGACTCCCTTGCCTTCTGGAAAATGGGTAATTCAGCCCGCCTCCAGTTCCAGGGTAAAAAAAGCAACCATTATTTCCTGGACTATGGCTATGATCTGATGCAGTATTCCATCATGGTTCCTGCAAGCGGACCGGTTGACACCTTGCAGGAGCACTGGTTCATCTCGGAAGAAATCAGACTTCCCGGAGTCTCCTACACGAACAGGCTGTATAACTCACACGTGTCGACCGGATTTAATAAAGTATTCGCAAATCACCTCGAACTTAACCTTTTCGGACAATATTACCTGACGGGTTACCGCAGCACCGATTTTTATCTTTCAGGTGACCTGAAACTGTTTACAGGAAAACCGGGAAAGCAAAGCAGCCTCCTGTTCCGGGCTGTCAATGAACTTAAGACTCCCGATTTTCTCTATACACACTATGCTTCCAATAATTTCCTCTGGACCCTTAACTTGGATAAAACCTCATGGAATAGTTTGTCAATAAAACTGACCATCTTGTCAAAAAAGTTTGATATTCAGGGAGATTATTACTTAATTCGTAACTTTGTTTATTTTAATGAGGAGGCATCACCGGAGCAATATCAAAGCGGTCTTTCCATTTTGTCGCTGACCGCTTCAAAAAGGTTTGACTTCTGGAAGATATCCAGTACGAGTAAAATGGTTTATCAAAAGACAAATAATGAAAATATACTGGGCTTGCCTGAAATTGCCTTTTATAATTCAACATACCTGAAGCACCTGATTAATTTCAAGGCAACAGGTGGAAAATTACTTACTATGATCGGATTTGACCTGTTTTATAATACAAAATATTATGCCGATGCTTATATGCCTTCACTTACAACGTTTTACCGGCAATCTGAGAAGCAGCTGGGCAACTATCCCTACTTTGACGTCTTTCTCAATGTTCAGTTAAAGCGATTCAGGTTTTATCTTAAGTATGAACATGTTAACTCAGGATGGATCGATAAAAACTACTTCTCAGTACTGCACTATCCGAGAAACGAACGTAACCTAAAATTTGGCCTCTCATGGACTTTTTACGATTAGGATTGTTAATATCAATGTAATAATTAAATCATGCTGACCATTGACTTTGCCGTTTTTTTCACTAAATTTAGTAATGATGTTACAAAAAGCCATATATTATTTCTTCCTGATTCTACTTTCTTGCCTCCTGCTCATTTCAAAATCCCAGAAATGACAAGCGTAATATCCGTGGAGCAGGACCTGGAAGCCATTAAGGAAAAGGGGCAGGATTACCATAATAACTGATTACAGCTCAACGGACTATTTTATCTACAAAGGTCAGCCACTGGGTTTCCAGTACGAAATGCTGCAGCAGCTTGCCAACCACCTTTCTGTTCGACTTGAGGTCCGTGTTGGCCGAAGTCTCAATGAAAGTTTCGACTTGCTGCGTACAGGAGAGGCGGACCTCATTGCACAGAATCTGACCATTACACGGGACCGGCAGAGCTTCGTGGATTTTACCGAACCACTCATGCAGAGCTACCAGGTACTCGTTCAGCGTAAACCCGAAAACTGGCAGAAATTAAGTGAGAAGGAAATACAGACTTCCCTGATCACCAATCCGGTTGACCTGAAGGGAAGAACCGTTTATGTCATGCGCGGATCTGCCTTTGTAAGCCGTCTGCAAAACCTTTCCGGCGAGATTGGCGGGCATATCAATGTGATTCAGGTGGATGAGAGTATAGAGCAACTGATCTATCTGGTTTCTATCGGTGAAATACCCCTGACAGTGTGCGATAACATGATCGCAACTGTGAACAGTACCTATTATCCCAACCTGGATATCGGCACACCGCTCAGCCTGCAGCAGAATATGGCCTGGGCAGTGCGCAAGGGTTCTACCACGCTGCTTCAGGAACTCAATAACTGGATTGGCGATTTCACCCAAACCCGGAAATACAGGCACATATATGCCCGGTATTTCGAGAATAAGAAATCGGCCAGCATGATTGAAAGCGACTTTTATGCCATCAGTACAGGAATAATTTCACCGTATGATCAATATATCAGGCAGTACAGCCAGCAACTGGGATGGGATTGGCGATTGCTGGCATCCATGATTTACCAGGAATCACGGTTCAAAAATGATGTTACTTCCTGGGCAGGTGCAAGTGGACTTATGCAGTTGATGCCCACCACGGCAAGGCGTTTCGGCGTGGATTCTGTATCCTCTCCAAGGGAACAGATACGAGGGGGTACGGAGTTTATACTCTGGCTCAATCGTCAGTTTATTGATATTACGGACCCAGATGAACGGATCAAATTTATTCTGGCTGCCTATAATATTGGTCCGGGACATATTATCGATGCCCGGAACCTGGCCCGTAAAAACGGTGCTGATCCGGATGTCTGGGATGACAATGTAGCCAGTTTCCTGCTTTCAAAAGCCGAGCCGAAATATTACAACGATCCGGTGGTGAAACATGGCTTCTGCCGTGGTACAGAGACTTTCAGGTACGTTACGGAAGTACTTGAACGCTATGAGCATTATAAGAATATAGTAGGAAAGTGACGAGTAACGAGTGATGAGTAACAAGTGGGCATGGAGTATGGAGTCTTGAGCAGGATACCTGTTTCAGGAAATTCACACACAATACCCAAAACCCTGGCGCACTTGTTACTTTGAACATGCACACACAATACCCAAAACCCTGGCGCACTTGTTACTCGTTACTCATTACTTGTTACTATTTTTCACTACTTCCAAAAACTCACTCAGTATCATCGCCGTTGCTCCCCAGATACGGTTGCCCTGAATATCAAAGTACGGAACGGAAATATCCCTGCCAAGAACGGTCATCGTACTCGTCTTGTGGTGTTCTTCGTTCAGCAGTTCATCCAAGCTTACTTCAATCAGATACTGCACCTCGGCCGGGTCATGCATGAATTCGGGACGGTATTCCACCCTGCCAACAAAGGGATGTACGTTAACATTGCTTACCGGTATATGCAGGGGAGTCAACTGACCGATAACAGTCACCGTTGAAACCGGAAGTCCTGTTTCTTCCTGGGTTTCCCGAAGGGCAGTATTCACAAGGGTAATATCATGGTCTTCATATATTCCGCCGGGAAAACTTACCTGTCCGCTGTGAATCCCATCATATTCCGTTCTTTTAATAAAGACGGTATGCCACATACATTCATGGGGATATACCAGGATCATGACCCCTCCATCCCGCAAAGGCCGGTCCGAATTAACCGGACGCCGCATCTCAGGCGCCATCCTGAGCTGTGCCTCAATACCCGGCAAGGGTTTCTGCAGTTCCTGTTCCAACAGGTACGCCCAGTGTTCCATATCCTTCAGTCAAACCGTATGGTCCGTGCAGGATTGATCCGTGCAATGACCATCGATGGCAACATCAATACCAGCAAGGTGATCAGAAAAGTACCAAGATTTAACAACAAAAGATGGGAAAGGTTGAAATTCACCGGTACATAGGATAAGAAATAGGACTCCGGATTGAGCTTCAGTATTCTAAAATATTGCTGAAGGAGGCAAATGCCGATTCCTGCCAGATTGCCCCAGAAAAGCCCCTTTACCATAAGGTAAACCGACTGGTACAGAAAAATACTCCGGATTCCCTGGTTATTCATCCCCAGTGCTTTCAGAATGCCAATCATGGTAGTACGATCCAGGATGATGATCAGCAACCCGGATATCATATTGAAAGCCGATACAATCAGCATCAACCCAAGCAAAACCCAGACATTTTTATCGATCAGCCCCAGCCAGTCAAATATTTGCGGATACCTGCCCCGGATGTTAACTACCCTCAGTTTTGATCCTTCCGGGCTGAAGCCTGCTCCGGCCATACTGAATACCTGGCGAGTCAAATTGTCCAGCCGGGAATAATCATCGATCAGGATCTCAAAGCCCGATACCTGCGTACTGTCCCAGTTGTTCAGCTCCTGCAGGTGCCCCAGGTCAGCCAGGATAAACTGCTTGTCAAATTCAACGAGACTGGTCTGGTAAATACCGGCAACTTCAAATGACCTGCCCCTGGGCTGATCATTGATGAAATACATGGCAAAACGATCACCAGTCTTTAGTTTCAGCAATCCCGACATATATTTGGAGATCAGTACCTGGTTTGTTTTAACACCGTCCTGTACCCGGAACAGTGACCCCTCAACCAGATTTTCTTCAAAAAAGCTCCAGTCAAAGTCGCTGCCAATCCCTTTTACAATTGCTCCCTGGATATCCTCACTGGTTTTAATGATCCCCGGCTTGGTGGCAAAGACCTGGACATGCCTGATTCCCGGGATCTGCCCAAGTTGAGCAAGAAATGGCTGCTTTCTGGAAACCGGTTCTGTTTCAAATGAATTATTGGAATCATAATTGATGATCTGAATGTGCGATCCAAAACCGATTATCTTCCGGCGTATCTCATTTTTGAAACCTGTTACCGTGGCTACTGAAATGATCATGACCGCCAGACTCAAAGCGATGCCTGTAACGGAAATGCGAATGATTGGCCCAGAAAGTGATTTCCTGTTCTCTGTATTGAAGGACAGACGTCTGGCTATGAATAATCCGGTTTTCAATCCTTAGGAGTGCTTGACTTTCAAAGATATTAATTATTGCATTAATTTTACAGGGTTATCCATTACACCAACTGGCGTACCCATGTTACGGAATCACAAAATGGTATACCTTGTCATACTGATTGGTTTTCAGCTAAGTCAGGCCTGTGTGGCTGGATCCGGCGAACTGCCCGTGACAGGAGCTGAACAAACCTCCCTGTATTTCCCGATGCTAAAAGGGAAAGCTGTCGGTCTGGTGGCTAACCATACCTCAAAGATCGGACATCAGCACCTGGCCGATACAATGATCAAATCAGGAGTTAAACTGGCAAGAATATTTGCTCCTGAGCATGGATTCAGGGGTGATGCCGATGCAGGTGCCGGGATTCAAAACGACATCGATGTTAAAACCGGAGTTCCGGTGGTTTCATTTTATGGCAATCAGTACAAGCCTGCATCCGCAGATCTTCAGGGTATCGATATCATGGTCTACGACATTCAGGATGTCGGGGTCCGCTTCTATACCTATATATCCACATTGCATTATGTGATGGAAGCCTGTGCCGGGAATCATATCCCGCTGCTCATACTCGACAGGCCTGATCCGCTTGGCCATTATATAGACGGACCGGTGCTGGAACCAGAATATAAATCATTTGTCGGCCTTCACCCCATACCGGTTGTCTATGGCATGACACCCGGAGAACTGGCAGGCATGATAAACGGTGAGGGATGGCTTGCCGGTCATATGCATTGCGATCTGAAGGTGATTCCCTGCAGGAATTATGACCATGGCACTTTTTATCATTTGCCTGTCCATCCTTCTCCAAACCTGAACAGCATGGAAGCCATATATCTTTATCCCTCCCTCTGCTTCTTCGAAGGAACAGTCATGAGCCTGGGAAGGGGAACCCCATCCCCGTTCAGGGTGATCGGGCATCCGGATTATCCGGACAAGTCGTTTTCCTTCATCCCCAGAGCCGGCAGGTCAAACATCGAATCCGCTATTCCGTGACCAGACCTGTTATGGCATTGATCTTCAATCTCTTCAGATTGACACGCTGATGCACATCCGTGCTATCCGGCTGCAATGGCTGATCGAAGCCTTTCAAAGGATGGACCTGGGGAAAGGCTTTTTTACCGATTATATCGACCGCCTGGCAGGGACCGGGGAACTGCGGAAGCAGATTCTGTCCGGGGATACTGAACAGGAGATCAGGCAAAGCTGGCAGCCTGGTCTGCAGGAATTTGCCAGTAAACGGAAAAAATACCTGCTGTATCCGGATTTTAACCAGTAGCTGATATACCGGATATTCCACTGAAAAATGAGCCAGACACCTGAATACAGAACAGTATTGAGCGGAAATGCCTCGCTTGCTGCAAAGCATTATCCGAATCCCGGGGCTGAATCAATCATTTTCCTGCATGGCGGACCCGGTGTGCCCGATGAAATGACCGAGGTAAGGGAAATTCTGTCACCGGTTCTGCAGGTGATCACCTTTGACCAGCGGGGAACTGGACCTGGTGATCATGCCCGTTGTACTTATGACATACCGGAATATCTGGATGACATTAACCAGATCGCCGGGCATTTCGGGTTTTCCCGTTTCCATCTTTTCGGACATTCATGGGGAGGCCTGTATGCCCAGCTTTATGCACAGGCTTATCCCGAAAGGATATCTGAGCCTCTTTCTGTGCAGTCCTGCTTCCGGTTGTGGCAGGAAAATCTGGAAGCTTACCGAACGTGAGGTCTTGCAATACAACCGAAATCGTTCAACTAACCTGGAATGGATCAGCATGGGACTGAACTCACTGCTGGGTAGGCTGGGAAGCAGCCGGGCATGCCGGAGATTGTTCAGGCAGGTGATCATCAATTATCATAAAGGCTTCGATGTACCGGCACCGGAAAAGGAGAAACTGGCAAAGATAAATGCCCGTCCGGTAAGCAAAACACGGCAGTACATTATCAGGCATGCCCCACTGAAATCTTTTGGTCATACAGCATATCCGGTTATCGTAACTTACGGAGACCAGGATGCATATGGAATAAGCCGGGAATTCACCCGTGAGCGTCTTCCGGAAGCCAGATATGAAATTGTTCACGATTGTGGCCATACACCCTGGAAGCATAATCTAAAAGAATTTAGAAGAATTCTGACATCATTCTATGCGAAATAATCCTTTTCCCAGGCAACCCTTCTTGTATTTCCGGGGTTCAGGATATAAAGAGCAATACGGATTTGGACGAATTACTCCTGATAAAGCAGTGTAAACAAAAGCAAAGGCAGGCGCAGAAGCGACTGTATGAAGAATTGTATCCCGCTGCATACCGCCTTTCCCGCCGCTATGTTGCCAGCAGCCACGATGCCGAGGATGTGCTGATCAATGCCTTTATCCGGGTATTTCGTCACCTGACATCATTCGAATACCGGGGTGAGGGCAGTCTTCAAAAGTGGGTCAACACCATCGTGATCCATGAATGTATACGCTTCCTGTCAAGGTACAAACCTGTGATATTAGAGGAAGATATGTCTGTCCTGGCTGTGGAAAGGGTCTGGGATGGCAATTCTTCCGGATGCGATGCGGAAGAGATCATACAAATCCTCGGTCAAATGCCGGCAGGGTACCGGACCGTTTTTAACCTGTATGCCATTGAAGGGTATACACATCCTGAAATAGCCGGCATGCTGAACATAAACGAAGGCACTTCTAAATCGCAACTAAGCAAGGCAAGAAATTATATCATTGAAAAATTAAAAGAAAGAAAACCATATGGAACCGCTTGATCTGGATGGATATATCCGGGATAAACTGAAGGAAGCAGCGCATTCCCTTCCGAATGAAAATCATGAGAGGAGAGACAGGATCTGGAAGGCTGTCAGCCACCAACTGGAAATCAGGCCGGCACCCTGGCTCAGGGTGGCAGCAATGATCGTATTCCTGCTTATACCTTCAGGGATTCTTATATTGCAAAACATGCAGCAGAAAAAACAGATTGCAGGTCTGCGGAAAAAAATTGCCCTTCTGGATAAGGAATCCTCATATCCGGAAAGTCCCCTGGCACGAAAACAAAAGGAGAAAACCATAATCATACATGATACTATCAGGATTATCCAGCCGGCGGTGATCACAACCAAAACGGATACGGTAGAAGTTATGCGGTACATAACCGATACTGTTGTTGTATTTCGTAAGCCTGAATTTGTGTTGCAGGACAGGGATTCAGTTTTTGTACCAGGGTCAAAAAATTCAGGTGCATCAGACTGGGATCAGCCCTCACCGGTAATAAGTGAGTATATTTTGGCTGCTACTCCTAAAGATACAAAAAATTCATCCTATCGATCGAGATCAATTTCCATAGTTTTTGGATCGGGTGATTCCAGGAATACAGATTCCCAAATGAGAGGAATTAAAGCAAAATTCTAATATTCATTTTAAAGAAGCCTTACCAATGAAAACGATCAAGCTTATTCTGATTCTTATCACATCCTTTCTGATGGCTGATCTTTCCGGGCAATCGAAGAAATTGTTTCTCGATACGGTCAATATAGACTGTAGTGATCATGTACGGGTAATAATTGCCACTTATAATCATATGGATCTTAAGAAGGACACTACCCTGACAGCACATATATTCAATCTGCAAAAAATAATGAAAAAGCTCGAAGACAATGTTCCGGAGAACTTTTATAGAATTATTTTTAAACCCAATTATTCTGTTATTATGGAAAAGGTTCCCCCGGTTACCAATTATATGGTCAGGGGGGATTCAATCATACCATTCAGGCAAAAGAATATCTGTGAAATGAAAACATCAGAGTATGATCTGTATATCTATTTTGAGGATATTCAAGGACTTCTGGATCCGGAAATTGCTCATTGTGTGATCGAAACAGTGCACAGCCTTCCTGGTAAGAGTCGTTTTGCCTGGTCTTACAACTATAAGTATATCAACGGGACAAAATCGATTGAATCGCTTCAACCTAAAAAGACTAATGGCTGGGATATGCTGAATATCACTCCGGGCATTGGTGTAGGCCTCGTGCCAGAAAGATTAATGTTAGATGTTAGTCTTGAGGTGGGATTTAATTTCAGCAAAAAGGGCGTTATTAAGAATTCGTTTTACCTGTCGGATGAATTCGTAGTTTTTTCCGATGGCTATGATTTTCAGTCATCAATCAATGATTTTGTAAACATCGGTTACCGGTATAATTTATCAAACCATCCCGATAAGAATAACTGGTTAGGCACTGAAATTGGTGTTGCTGTGTTGAGAAAATCCAGTAATCCTTTTTCAGATAACTTGTTTAGGGTTGGTATAAAGTGGGATATTGGAAAATCATTTTGGGTTTCCGGTTACCTTTATGTTAATAAATATAATTCGTTGGATCCGGGAATTAAAATCGGTTTTGGATTTTAATTCTATCTCATACGAAATCTGGATACATTAATTAATAAGGCGAATTAAGAGTTGAATATTTATTTTGACTTTAAAATCCACTGTTTAAGAAGGTGGTAATGTATTTTTAGAAGTATATTGAAAAAACCTGAAAGGGTTTAATATGAATAACCGTGGGTGAAGCCCACGGTTAAGTGACACCCCCGAGATCCTCAGCCCCGAAATGGGCTGAACTGTGTTTCTGTAAATTCAACCACTTTGTGGCTGAGATATATTCGTAGTTCAATCCGTGGGTTATCACCCACGGTTATTTAGATTTAGCCACTTCGTGGCTGTTCAATTTAACCGGCATTGAAAGTATATTTTTTTAATTTCAACTCTTTATTTGCATTAATACTGACTTTAGAGAGTATTGAATAGATTTGCTCTCTTTTTTATCCAACATGTCAGGAACATTCTTACATGCAAGAAAAAACTAAGTAAAACAGTGATTTCCAGAACTTATGAGACATTGAAAAGATTACGATATATTCAGATTGATTTTTGCTAACTTGCATTGCTGAATAGAAATCAAATATCTGAAACACGTGATTTCACTCTGTGCCCTGGCTTCCGGAAGCAACGGGAACTGCTATTACATTGGCAACGAACATGAAGCCATCCTGATCGATGCGGGCATCCCGGCACGCCGGATCGTTGCCAGAATGCACCTGCAGGATCTGACACCTGCCAAGGTCAGGGCCATTTTCGTTTCCCACGAACATGCTGATCATGCCGGCGGTGCGCGTGTTTTGGCCAGAAGGCTGAAGGTCCCGGTTTATGTGACACAGAAGACGTATTTGGCGATGTATCCGAATCATAAACCCGATCTGCCCAGGTTTTTTGCGCCCGGGCAGGAAATTCCCGTGGGTTCTTTTCAGGTGCATCCCTTCCTGAAAAACCACGATGCTGCTGAGCCCTGTTCCTTCAGGATTGCTTATAAGGGATTTCATGTGGGGGTATTCACCGACATCGGGAGTCCCTGTGAAAGGGTCATTCATCATCTCAGCCAGTGCCATGCCCTTTTCCTCGAGACCAACTATGATGAGAAAATGTTATGGGAGGGCAGTTATCCTTTCCCGATCAAACAAAGGATAGCCTCTGATCACGGCCATCTGTCAAATGACCAGGCATTTGATCTGCTGAAGAACCATTCGGGCAGCGGATTACAAATGGTCTTACTGAGTCACCTTTCGGCTGAAAATAACACACCTGAAACTGCTTTGAACCGTTTCAGCGAGCTGGCAAAGAAATTCAGTATTCAATTGACTTCAAGGCATGCCCCCGGGGATGTTTTTCAGCTTGAACATTAACGGTTTAGTTACAACTAAGTGAAGCGTTCTCACGAGCGGCAGTGAGTAAACTACGCCACGTAGTGGGTTTCCAACACCGAATACCGAATACTGAATACTGAATACTGAATACTGAATACTGAATACCTGCCTGATCACTGGATCACGTCCGCTTTCCCGGATATACCTCCAGCCCCCGCCTCAGGCATTCCATAGCCTTTTTCAGATCATCAAGATTAAGCACATAGGCAATCCGGACTTCCTGTTTCCCGAGCTCGGCATTAATATAAAAACCCGAACCGGGAGCCAGCATCACGGTCTGTTTCTTATACTCGAATTCCTGGAGCATCCACATGGCAAATTTTTCTGCATCATCCACGGGAAGCCTGGCCATCACATAAAAAGCACCCCGGGGCATGGGGCAGAATACACCTTCTATGCCGTTCAACGCTTTCACCAAGTAATTCCGGCGTTCCAGAAACGAATTGTATACATAATCCAGATATTCCGGTGGAGAGTCGAGAGCTGCTTCTGCGGCCAGCTGACCAAGGTTGGGAGGACAAAGTCTGGCCTGACAGAATTTCAGGGCGGTTTGCAGTAATTCCCGGTTTCTTGATGCCATTACGCCGACACGCAAGCCGGTTGCACTGTATCTCTTGGATACGGAATCGATCAGGATAAGATTTTGTTCAAGGCCCTCCAGGTTCATGGCCGGTATGAATTCACCCCCGTCATAACACAATTCCCGGTACACTTCATCACTCAGAAAAAAAAGATTATGCTTCTTCACCAGGTCGCGCAGCTGAATGAGTTCCTCTTTCGAGTAAAGATAGCCCGTTGGGTTATTCGGATTGCAGATGATGATGGCCCGGGTGCGAGGTGTGATTTTTTTTTCAAATTCACTGATCGGGGGAAGGGCGAAACAGCTTTCAATGCTGGAGCGTAACCGGAATTACCTCCACATCGGAAGCGGTGGCAAAACTGAAATAGTTGGCATAAAAAGGCTCTGGCACAATGATCTCATCCCCTGCATTCAGACAGGTCAGCAGGGTTAGTGTAATCGCTTCTGAAGCACCGGTTGTGATGAGGATATCCTGATAATCAGATCAACGCCGATTTTTTTATAATATTCCGCAAATTTGCGGCGAAGGGATTCATTACCTGCACTATGTCCGTAATCAATTATGCTGGCATTGATATTCCGTATTGCCTGCAAGGCATTGGGAGAGGTAAGGATATCCGGTTGGCCGATATTCAACTTGTAAACCTTACAACCTCTTTTGCCGGCTTCTTCTGCCAGGGGGACAAGCTTACGGATGGGAGAACTGGGCATCAACCGGCCACGATTCGAAATATTGGGCATGTATTAATGAGTTTATGGGATGTTGACAGGTTTTTGATGGTATGAAGGGTTTACTTCGCCGCCTCTTCAACTTTGCCTCTGATTTTCAGAACAACCGGGGTTTTATCGGCATTGGAATAAACCGAAATGGATTTTGAGAAATTACCGGTTATACGGGTATTGTAGATTACTTTGATAACGCCTTTTTCACCTTTACCAACAGGATCCCTGGGCCATTGTGGTACAGTGCAGCCGCAGGATGAGCGGACATTTTTCAAAATCAAGGGCACCTTTCCGGTATTCTTAAAGACGAACTCAAAAGTTCCGTTGCCTCCCTGCGGTATGGTCCCAAAATCATGTTGTACGGTCTCGAATTCTATTGTGGCAGCATCTTGTATGGCATCAGCTTTCGTGTTTGATGGAGAACAGCCAAACAAGAGCAACCAGGATGACAGGGCAAGTATAGAAATTACCTTCTTCATAATTGCTTCAATGTTCTGTATGCGTGCAAAAGTAATGGTTTTCACCATATGCTGTTCATTAAACTACAAAAAACCTGTACAACCCATCCGGATTGGTGAAATGTTATATTTTTGTCGGTTAATCGCTATTTTGTTATCAGCATAAACTATGAGCTATGGAAATTCCCAGCAGATATAACCCCCGGCATGTTGAAGATAAATGGTACAGCTATTGGATGGCACGGGGATTTTTCAAATCGGTTCCGGACCACCGCAAGCCTTATACTATTGTTATTCCGCCGCCCAATGTTACCGGCGTGCTGCATATGGGCCATATGCTGAACAACACCATCCAGGATATCCTGGTGAGGAGAGCCAGAATGAAGGGTAAGAATGCCTGCTGGGTACCGGGTACCGATCATGCTTCCATTGCCACCGAAGCCAGGGTTGTGGCCAAGCTGAAAAGTGAAGGCATTGATAAGAATTTGCTTACCCGGGAGCAATTCCTGGAGCATGCCTGGGAATGGAAGAATAAACATGGCGGAATTATACTGGAGCAGCTCAAAAAACTCGGGGCTTCATGTGACTGGGACCGGACCCGGTTTACCATGGATGAAGAAATGTCCGAAAGCGTGATTCGTGTATTTGTCGATTTGTATAATAAAGGCTAGATATACCGGGGTGTACGCATGGTGAACTGGGATCCCCAGGCACGTACTGCTGTTTCAGATGAAGAGGTCATCTACCGTGAAGTAAAATCAAAACTCTATTATGTGCGATATCTCTTCGAGGACGGGAAGGGTTTTGTAACCATTGCCACCACCCGGCCTGAGACCATCCTGGGAGATACGGCAGTGTGTGTTAATCCGGCTGACCCACGATATGCCCATCTTGCTGGTAAAAAGGTTGTTGTCCCCATGATCAACCGGGTGGTTCCGGTAATTCAGGATTCATATGTAGACATGGAGTTTGGCACCGGGTGCCTGAAGATCACTCCTGCGCATGATATAAATGATTATGAGATTGGTATTAAATACAATCTGCCCGGCATTGATATTTTCAATGATGATGGCACGCTAAATGAAAAGGCAGAATTATTCATCGGTGTTGACCGTTTCAAAGCACGCGAATTGGTTGTGAAAAGGCTGGAGGAAGAGGGTGTGCTTGAAAAGACAGAGGATTATATAAACAAGGTGGGATTTTCCGAACGGACCGATGCCGTAATTGAGCCGAGGCTTTCCATGCAATGGTTCCTGAAAATGAAGGAAATGGCAGACCCGGCGTTGAAGAATGTCATGAATGACAACATCACGCTTTGTCCGCCGAAATTCAAAAATACCTATCGCAACTGGATGGAGAATGTCAGGGATTGGTGTATTTCCCGGCAGCTATGGTGGGGTCAGCGGATACCCGCATATTATATTGGCAACAGCCATGATTTTGTGGTTGCCCTGAATCCCCAGGAAGCACTGGAAGCAGCCCGCCTGAAAACCGGAAATTCCGCCTTACAGGCCGATGACCTGAAGCAGGATGAGGATGTGCTGGATACCTGGTTCTCCTCCTGGTTATGGCCAATTTCCGTTTTTGACGGGATCCGTAATCCCGATAATCCGGATATTAAATATTATTATCCTACGGATGATCTGATTACTGCCCCGGAAATCCTTTTTTTCTGGGTTGCCCGTATGATCATGGCCGGTTATGAGTACAGAAAGGAAAAACCCTTTAGAAATATTTATCTCACCGGGATCGTTCGTGATAAAACGGCGCAAGATGTCAAAATCGCTCGGTAATTCACCGGATCCGCTTGAACTGATCGAAAAATACAGCGCAGATGGTGTACGGGTGGGCATGCTCCTGTGTTCACCAGCCGGAAATGATTTGCTGTTTGATGAGAACCTGCCTGAACAGGGCCGGAATTTCACAAATAAAATGTGGAATGCATTCCGGCTTGTAAAGTCATGGGATGTGGACAGAGATGCATTACCCTCCCCGGCTTCACAGATGGCCATGGTCTGGTTCTACGAGCGGCTGAAACAGGGTATCCGGGATATGGAGGATGCCTTCAGCCAATACAGGATCTCAGAAGCACTCATGATTGCCTATAAACTTTTTTGGGATGAGTTCTCATCCTGGTATCTTGAGATAGTCAAGCCGGAATACGGGAAATCCATGGATCACCGGACTTACCAAACCACGGTTGAAATTTTCGAGGTTCTCCTGAAAATTCTTCATCCCTTTATTCCTTTTATTACAGAGGAGATCTGGCACCTGCTTAAGGAAAGACCCCAGGGATACAGTATCATGTATGAACATAGCCCCTCGGTTAAACCGATTGATCATGAAAAAGTGAAACTATTTGAACAGGTTAAGGATATTGTGGCTTTTATCCGGAATACCCGGATGGATAAGCAAATATCCAATAAGGAAAAACTGACTCTGTGGGTCAAACCTGTCAGTTATCACGGCGACTTCAACATGATAATTATTAAGCTGGGCAACCTGGAGGAAATTAAGCTGGTTACTGAAAAACCAGAAGGTGCTGTCAGCTATATTACGGCATATGCTGAATTCTATATTCCTGTTGGCGATTTGCATGACCACACCGAAGAACTGGCAAAACTGGAAAAGGAACTGGAATATGTCAGGGGTTTCCTGGATTCAGTAATGGTAAAACTCAACAATGAGAAATTTGTCAGTAACGCACCGCCTAAGGTTATCGGGATTGAAAACCGCAAGAAAGAGGATGCAGAAACCAGGATCAGGGCTCTCGAGGAGCAGATTGCTTCCATGAAGAAGTGACAAGGGACGAGGGACAGGGGACAAGTGTGTCTTGGGCAAGAGTGGAGTTTAAGTACCGGATAATTCATGCTGGTTAGACACACTCTAACTCTTGCTCAAATCCCGCTTGTTCCTCGTCCCTGGTCCCTCGTCCCTACTTCAAGGAGCCAGCCTGTAAATCTCCCACATACTCCCGTTCAGCGTATATTCAAACCGATCATGCAACCGGTTCTCCCGGCCCTGCCAAAACTCAATCAGGTCAGGCAGCAACTTGTATCCGCCCCAGTTCTCGGGGCGTTCGAGAGTCCTGGTTTTAAATAACCGCAGATAGTCTTTCTGAAGGTTATCAAGATATTCCCGGTTTGGTACCCTTCGGCTCTGTGGAGAAACCCAGGCCCCTATTTTGTTTCCCTCGGGCCGGGATTGAAAATATTCATCCGACACATGAGGCAGAGTTCTTGAAATTCTTCCCTCAATCCGCACCTGTCTTTCCAGTTGAGGCCAGAAAAACAGCAGGGACCCCTGGGGATTTTCCGCGATCTGGACTCCTTTCCTGCTTTCATAGTTGGTAAAAAAAGTGAATCCGTCATGATCCAGGTCTTTAAGCAGAACTACACGGGATGAAGGTTTCCTGTTTTCACCTGATGTTGAAAGAATCATTGCCGTGGGTTCCGGGACACCGGCGCGGATAGCATCATTGAGCCAGTACTTGAATTGAACAATCGGGTTGTTTTGGAGATTGTCAATATCAAGCTGGCTGTGAGAATATTCTTTTCTGATTTCCTGCAATTCAGTCATCTCAAAAGGTTTAAACCCATATAACACCTCAGATGGTCATTGGTTCAGATTTCCTGAACCGGGCATTCTTGATGCTTGCATTGAGTTCAAAACCCGACAGCAGCGCAATGGCATTGAAATTCATCCAGAGCATGACAGCGATTAGTGTACCAATGGATCCGTATAATCTGTTAAATGGCGCGAAATGATTGACAAAATATGAAAAACCAATTGATGTCATGATCGATAAAAGGGTGGCCAGGATGGAGCCGGGGGTGAAAAATCTCCACCTGGTTTTTCTGGCCGGTGCCAGAAAGTAAAGAAAAGAAATAGCCAGAATAGTCAATACAATAATAACAATCCATTTGCCCAACTGCAGCAGGAAATAAGTGGTATATGCCATGATCAACCTGTTTGCATACAAGTACTTTATACCTAAACTACTGAAAAAAAGCAATATAGCAGCAAGGGTAACCAGAATAAAAAGAATGACGAAAAGTCCCAGTGAAATCAGTCTTCGCTCAATCCAGGGACGGGTTTCCATGGTATGGTATGTTACATTAAAGGCTTCGATGATGCCGTTGATCCCTTTTTGTACAAAGAATAAAGTTACCAGGAAGCCGAATATCTGTAAACCATGATGCACATGAAAAAGCTCCTGAATTTGTGACTCGAGGACAATGTAGGAGTTTTCAGGTATAACATCAATGAGGATTTCCATGAGCCCCTGTTGAAAGTTACGTATGGGGAGATAAGGTATCAGCCCCAGCAGGAAAATGATGGCGGGCCCCAGGGCAAGGAGGAAATGAAAGGCAATTGAGGTTGCCCTGGTGTTGAGAGAGCCTTTTAACAGGCCCCGGATAAAGAGCGTGACCACTTCGTAAACGGTAAGTCCTCGGGTCCCGGGAAATTTGATGTGCCGGCTCCAACTGCGCAGTTTATGAATCTGGGAATTAAAAATTTTATAGGTATGTGTGATTTGGTCCAAATTCGTCTGTCTTGTAATTTAAGGCTTTCAGGCTGAGATCGAGACTTTTGATCTGGTGTGTCAGGGCTCCCACAGATATGAAATCTACACCACATTCTGCATAAGATCTGATATTCTCAAAAGTGATTCCACCGGAAGACTCAGTCTCAAAGCGTCCATTGATCAGTTTAACAGCCTTACGGGTATCCGGAATACTAAAATTATCAAGCATGATGCGCCTTACACCTCCGATTCCAAGTATGGTGCAGACATCATCGAGGTTACGGGCTTCAATCTCAATATCCAGTTTTTTTCCGGTACGTTCCATGTATTCCTTCACCCGGTTGACAGCCTGTACAATACCGCCAGAGAAATCAATATGGTTATCCTTAATAAGGATCATATCAAACAAACCAAAACGGTGATTTTCCCCACCCCCGCTTTTAACAGCTGCCTTCTCCAGCAATCGCATACCCGGAGTTGTTTTCCGGGTATCCAGAATCCTGGTTTTCAGTCCGTGCAGCTGACCAATATAACGGTTAGTGGTGGTTGCAATTCCGCTCATCCGCTGCATGATATTGAGAACCAATCTTTCAGCCTTTAAAAGGGCCAGAATTTTACCTTCCACCACAAAAGCGATATCGGGGGGACCTACAACATCGCCGTCCTGTTTATAAACTTCTGCCTTTACGTCCGGGTCTAACCTGGTAAAGATCCTTACTGCCACATCCACGCCGGCCAGGATACCTTTTTCCTTTACCAGTAACTGTGCTTTGCCGATTGCATCAGGGGGTATGCAGGCTCTTGAAGTATGGTCACCGTCACCAATGTCTTCTTTCAGCGCATTTTCGATGAAATCGTCGAAATAGTTATTCCGCATTTCCTACTTCAAATCGGAGTTGATGTATGTATGGTTTGCTGTCTTTTTCCTTAATAAGCAAGGTAACCCTGAAATTTCCGTCGGAAGTGGTTAAATTGCCAATAGCATATTGTGATCCTTCTTTTCCGCCCTTGTGCAAAATTACAAAACTGCTTGGCACGTGTTTTGCAAAGAAATCCTTAACGATTAATTCAGCCTGCTGCTTGCTGTATATATCTTCTTTATCGAGAATTGCCAGTTCAATGCTGGAGTTAAAATAACCGGATAACACGGGGGTATTGCCGGTTCGCAATGCGTCAATCAGGGCTTGCGGAATATCACCCGGTCCCAGGTTAATGCACTTTCCCTGCATGGGAGACAGGAAGAAAAGTAAGGTGAGTGAAAGAATGAAACTGTTGATCTTCAGCTTAGTATTAATCATACTTCTATTCAGATAATGCGTATTTTTAATCCGGTATAAAACAGTATGCATGACAAATTTAGTTATTTAATTCAATTAACATGACCTTCAAATTCCTTGCCAACTATTCCATCTATTGATTTCTGTTTTGTAAATTGCGGTATTTACCATATGAAGATTGTGGTTTTGAATATTGGTCGAAACAGCGAACCTTACCTGAGAGAGGGAATAGCCCTGTATGAAAAGAGAATCCGTCATTATGTTCCCTTTGATATGGTTTATTTACCTGAACCAAAGCAGATTAAAAACCAACCTGAAAACAAGCACAAGGACAATGAAGGCAGGATCTTCCTGTCAGCACTGGATCAGATCGATCACCCGGTTCTGCTTGATGAGCGGGGCAGGCAAATGAGTTCACTCGGTTTTTCAAATTACTTGCAGCAGGCCATGAATAAGGGAACCCGAACTTTGGGATTTATCATCGGCGGACCATATGGCTTTTCTGAAGCGGTCTGTCAGGCGGTACCCGACAGGATATCCATATCCGGGATGACATTTCCGCATCAACTCATCAGGTTGATTTTTCTCGAGCAGCTTTACAGGGGATTAACCATTATCAGGGGAGAGCCCTATCATCATGGCTGAAATGGTATTATCTTTATTCCTGGAGGGATCCATATGAACATGATCAGAACCTTATTCATTTTCCTGGCTCTTTTAGCACTTACCCTTGGCACTGACTACTTTCTGGATAATGTCCATTACCGGGATGCTGACCACAGGCGACTGCAAAAGGAAATTGACAGGAAATTCAGGCTTGCTGACAAAATGCAGGCAAGGCTGCAGGCCAATAACTGGCAGTTGAATACGGATGTTCCGGCTGAAAGAGGGATTATCTTGCTGGCGTATTGCCAGGACAGTCTTATTTACTGGTCGGAAAACAGCATTACCTTAATTCCTTTCAATAAGGAAACCGAAGAGGAAATGCGGTTTGAGTTTATTTCCAATGGCTGGTATGTGATTAAATCATTTCATACTGATTCCATCCGTTCATACGCGCTCATCCTGGTCAAAACCCAGTATCCCTATGAAAATACTTTTCTTGTCAGCAGCTTCCACCCTGACCTGAAACTGCCGAGATCAGCAGAACTGCTGACGGAAGCCCAGCCGGGATCTTTTGCTATCCACGACTGGGAAGGTATTTACCTCTTCTCAGTCAGATTCTCAAATAATGAACTCAGGTTTCTGAAGCTGGAGCGATACCTTACACCCATCATGTATCTTCTGACGTTACTCAGTTTACTGGTGTTACTCCGGGTAGTCCTGATGAAAATATCAAATCGCAGAATGAAAAATGCCATATTATTGGGTTATACGCTTCTCTTTGCGGTTTTCAGGTTCATTCAGTACAGGTTTCATATTCCGGGAGATTTATACATCCTGGAGGCTTTCGGCCCACTTCCCTTTGCGAAGTCAGCCTGGTTGCCTTCCCTGGGAGATGTTTTCCTTAACACGGTGATCATCCTTTTTCTAATTGTCCAGTTTAATCGTGATTATACTTTCCCGGCTTCTGTGGTTTCGCGGAAAAGCAATAAACATTCCATTTTTGTCATTCTGATGATCATTGTACTCACTGGTTTCTATTTATACACGCACCTCATTCTTTCCAATCTTATTCTGCATTCCACCATCAATTTTGAAATCTTCAAGGTGGCCACTATAAACACGTATTCATTTATCGGATTGCTCATCATAGCCATGCATTTTGCAGCACTTCTGCTGCTGACCAATAAAATGCTCTCTGTTTGCAATGACAATTGCAAATTTGACAGGCTTATATTGCTGTTTGTCATTATTAATGCCTTAATATTCTTCCTTTTGTTTTTTTTCGATTACGGATTTGACTTCGGATCGCACCTGGCCTTTCTTCTGTTGTTCTCTGCTTTGGCCATTATGCGATACCGCCGAATTTACCTGGGAGGTTATGCACCACTGGCATTTATGGTCATGTTTTTTTCAGTGTATGCCGTGTATTTCGTTACCTATTATTCGCGTCAGAGAACCATGGAAAACATGCGGGTCATGGCTGAAAATCTGGCCGCCCAGCACGATCCGGTGGCTGAATACCTGCTTGAGGATATCAGTAACCGGCTGCACGAAGATGAAACACTATCCAGATACCTATTTAACCTGAATGTGCCCAGTGATCAGATATTTAATCACCTGCAAAGCAAATACTTCAACGGATTCTGGGGCAAATATAAACTTCGGTTTGCAGACTGTCATCCCAATACGGATATTATCATTACGGATGAAAGCCCCTTTCAGCAACAACAAAATTGTTATGATTTTTATCAGGGCATGCTGGAAGGTGGCAGTATGAAACTGCCACGGTCTGATTTTTATTTCAGGGATGTTCAGAACGGGCGCATCAATTATCTGGGTTGGATTGTCTTTTCAAATCCGAAAACGAAAAGTGAAATTACCCTTTTTCTCGAGCTGGAGTCAAGGTTAATTGCAGAAGAGCTGGGCTACCCGGAATTGCTCCTCGATAAAAAATACCAGAAGAACAAATTGCTCGAGGAATATTCCTATGCCAAATATTACAAGAACCAGTTATTGGCCCAGTCCGGTGCCTTCCAGTACTCCCTGAACCTGAACACATACAAGAACAGGGCAAACCGGTTCGATGGTTTTAATCACCTGATCTATTATATAAATAAGGACAGTGTGGTCATGGTGAGTCTGCCAACAACCAGTTTCTTTGATAAACTGGTGTCTTTTTCCTATATTTTCCTGTTGTTCTATCTTATCCTGCTCCTGTATACATTAACAAACAATTTCTCCAGGCTCGGCCGGGACATAGAGTTCAACTTCAAAAATAAGATCCAGTTCTCGATCATCGCGGTCTTGTTTCTGTCACTTTTTCTGGTGGGAGGCGGTACCATTTATTTCAGCATACAGCAATACCAGAAAAAACAACATGATCTGCTCAGTGAAAAAATACATTCGGTTTATATTGAGCTCGATCATCTGCTGGCCTACCAGAACAGGTTAAGGCCTAATTACGGGGGCGCTGACTACGACAATCTCAACCAGCTGCTGGTTAAATTCTCCGATGTTTTCTATTCCGATATCAACCTGTACGACCCGAAAGGCAATCTGCTGGCCACTTCGCGACCTGAGATATTTGACCAGGGTATGCAGGGTGAAAAAATGAATCCCGGCGCATATGATAAAATGGTCAAGGAAAAACAGGCGGAATTCATTCACCGGGAAAAAATCGGAAACCTCAGTTACCTCTCCGCATACGTTCCCTTTGTCAATGTGAAGAATGAACTGCTGGCTTTTCTGAATCTTCCCTATTTTACCAAGCAGAATATTCTTCGCAATGATGTAACCACACTGGTCGTCGCCATTGTGAATATTTACGTTATGCTCATCCTGCTTACGATTGCCATGACCGTCATCATTTCCGACCAGATCACCCGTCCGCTTAAACTCATCCAGCAGAAATTCAGTGAGATCAAACTGGGCAAGAAGAATGAGCAGATTATCTACCACGGAAGGGATGAAATTGCAGGCCTGGTGGACGAATATAACCGGATGGTAAAAGAGCTGGCGAAAAGCGTGGAATTGCTGGCCCGGTCGGAACGTGAAAGCGCCTGGCGCGAGATGGCCAAGCAGGTCGCTCATGAAATCAAGAATCCGCTTACTCCCATGAAACTGAGTGTTCAGCATTTGGTCAGATCATGGAAAGACAACCGGGAAGATTTTGATGAATTTATTGAAAAGGTGACCCGTACTTTGATTGAACAAATAGATAATCTGTCATTTATTGCCTCAGAGTTCTCCAGCTTTGCCAAAATGCCCAAAGCATTCAATGAGGCGATCAACCTGGTGGAAAGCATCAGGTCATCACTCCTGCTTTTTGGTAACACCGACAACGTGGACTTTGCATTTGATCATGAAAGTGAGGAGGTTCCGGTCTTTGCCGATAAAGAGCAGTTATCCCGGGTTTTCATCAACCTCATTAAGAATGCCATTCAGTCGATCCCGGAAAACAGAAAGGGCCGGGTGGTAATCAATGCAGTCATGTCAGAAAATACAGTACGTATCACAGTTGCAGATAACGGTAAGGGTATTCCGGAAGATCTGCAGGGAAAGTTATTTACTCCCAGCTTTACAACAAAATCAAGTGGAATGGGTCTGGGTTTGTCAATCACGAAAAATATTATTGAATCTTTTAACGGACATATTACGTTTAAAACAAAGGTCAATCACGGTACAACGTTTCTGATCGAGCTTCCGGTCTATAAAAAAAAACCGGAGAATGATGAAATCAATTCGAAATGAAACCTTGCACTGAGTTAGAAAGTATACAATAGCGTTTCACATTAACCAGCTATCTAACCCTTTGTTTATTTGAAAAGGTTAATTATCATACTAACAGGCCTTTTGCTATGTCTGTTGTCAGGGATTCCGCAAAATGTAAGCATTTCCGGTACGCCAAATCATTATCTGCAGGTTAACAGTGTGCTGACCGACCGGGTTCTGGTTAGCCCATCTTCCGAACTGGCATTCTTTCAGCCCGGGGACAAGGTGTTGCTGATTCAGATGACGGGCGGTACCCTGCCTGATACTGATTCTTCATTAACCAATTCAACCCGTGCCAGGGAGTCTTTCAACGAGACAGGCCGGTTTGAGATTCTGCAGGTGGATGAGGTAATCACAGGAGGAAGCAATTACGTGGTTTTTACCGATAATCCTTCAGATCTATATGATCCGGGAGAAAAAATTCAGCTGGTGCGTCTGGTGGAAGGCGATAATGTTACGGTTACCGGCACAGTTCATGCAAAAGAGTGGGATGGCAGTACAGGTGGTATTGTGGCTATTATTGGCCTTGATTCCATAAAACTGAACGCTAACATTGATGTCAGCAAAGCGGGATTCAGGGGTGGGGCTGTGCCATCCGAAAACTATAGCGGTGGTTGCCGGAAAGACGTAAGCTATTCTCCTTTGGTAGTGCTGGATACATTGCATTTCTTGCCGTCCCAGATAAATAGATCCGGGAACAAGGGTGAGGGCATTATTACAACGGTTTGGCCTTATACGAAAGGCACCGGTTTTGCTCTGAACGGAGGCGGTGCAGGAAACGGCCTGTTTTCTGGCGGTGCAGGCGGAGGTAATTTTGGAGTTGGAGGTGACGGGGGTCAGCAGTCAGCGGCATGTATCGATCAATTGCTTCCATCATGGGGTGGATATGCCTGTTATGATCTTTATGATCCGGACAATCGGAAGATCGTGATGGGCGGTGGCGGCGGAAGCGGTGTTAAATCAAGTACCAAAACAGCTTCGAATGGCGGGGACGGAGGCGGCATAGTTATAATCATTACGGGAATCCTTTCCGGTAATGGCAATTCAATCCTGACAACCGGCGAGAGTGTTTCCGGTCCTGTTACCGGAAGTGGCGGAGGCGGCGGGGCAGGTGGTACGGTACTGTTAGATGTCACCGACTACTCAGGTAACATGACTGTAAACGTCAGGGGAGGAAACGGGGGCCGGACAAATGATGCAAATTGTCCTGGTTCAGGTGGTGGCGGCGGTGGTGGTATTTTATGGGTTGCCGGTAATTCATTCCCCGGGATCACTGTAGATACTATTCCAAGCATTCCCGGAATCGTTGCCAGTGGCTGCCTGGTCCACATCGGGACCGGGGGATCGGCTGGTGGAAAGCGGAAAAACCTGATAACCCCGTTGACCGGGTTTCTCTTCAATTCCATACGGGGGATCGATACACTGTGTGCGGGACAAATACCCGGCCCGATAAAAGGCAGTCAGCCCAAAGGCGGAGACGGAATGTATGCTTATAAATGGGAGCAAAGTACGGATATGGTGAACTGGGTTACAGCACTGGGAACCTCTGATCTCAGAAACCTGCAACCTCCGGCCTTATCTCAGACAACCTGGTACAGGAGGATCGTGGATTCAGATATCATTTCCGATACAAGCCGCACACTCGAGGTATATGTATATCCTGCTATTGCAAACAATACAATTTCCGGAACCGATACGATCTGCTTTAACATCGAAGCCAAACCACTGACAGGTACCAATCCATCAGGGGGGAACAGTGTATATCAGTACCAGTGGCAGTACAGCACCAACCAGACCACCTGGAATGCGGGCGGGACCAGCAGCAGTTACAGTCCAGGCACACTTCAGCAATCGAGGTATTTCAGGCGCATCGTAAATTCCACGGCTTATTGCACCAATACCAGCAATACCGTTAAAATAACAGTGCTGCCTTCCATCACCTCCAATGGTTTTGTTACACCCGATACCGTGATTTGCGAAAATTCGGGACCGGGACCGCTCAATGCCAGGATACCGGCAAACGGAGATGGCAGCTATGCATATGAGTGGCAGCAGAAGTCGCTTAGCGGTAACTGGGCCACCATCCCTTCATCCAATGTGGTCCGTTATAATCCAGGAATACTGACCGATACCGTTTTATACCGGAGAATCGTATTTTCGGGGAACGATAAGGCATGCAAAGATACCTCCCTGTTGAAATCCATTCATGTGTTGCCGGTCATTTCAAACAACCTGCTGACAACTGATACCTCCCGCTACTGTGCCGGGGAAATCCCTGGTATAATCAAGGGCACCCAGCCTTCAGGCGGAAATGCATCCTATACCTACCATTGGCAAATCCGGACTTCCGGCAACTGGGAAGAACTACCTTCGGCCACGGGCAGGGATTATCTGCCGGATCAGCCTGTAGAAGCCAATACCCAGTTCAACCGTATTATTATTTCAGGCAGTTACAACGCTTGCCGCGATACCTCTGAAGCCCTTTCACTTGACATTGTACCCTATATCCAGAATAACCTTTTGTTGTCAGACCAGACAATCTGCCAGGATAATACACCGTCCCCCTTTGTTGTATCCCCGGCAACCGGTGGACTGGGCGGATTTACATACCAGTGGATCCAACTGGAGGAGGATGCTCCGGATTGGGAGGACGCTGCAGGAACGGCTGACCTGGTTTCCTATACCCCAGGTTCACTCGGGGTCACCACGTTATTTGCCCGTATGGCATTCAGCGACATCTGCGCCGATATCAGTGATACTGTAACAGTCATTGTATATCCCGATATCAGCAGCAACGGCATTACGGGCGGGCCGGTTCAATATACCTGCTTCAATTCACCGAAAGCCCTGAGCGGATCGCAGCCGCTTAACGGAAGCGGGACTTATGCATATCAATGGCAGCAAAGCAGCAACATGACCGATTGGATGTTGGCTGACGTCAATATAAGCACTGATAAAGACTACCTCACTTCCGGTTTGACCGCAATGCAATATTTCCGCAGGATCGTTTATTCATCTCCCGAGAAACATGAATGTACTGATACCAGTGAGGCGGTTGAAGTCAGGATCAATCCCCTGCCTTCGGGAGACGTCATCAGCTCTGTCGATACCCTGTGTGCCGGTGAAATCCTCTATGTCGGTTTCAATACTGCCGGAATTCACGCTCCGTTTGCCGTAACCATAAATGAACAAACCAAAACCGGAATTTCGGCTTCTCCGGATTCCATGGCTTTCAATCCGGTGAGTCTCACAATCCTATACCATGATGGTTGTGGAAGATGACAGCGGCTGTGTGGCCGATTTATCGGTAAACAGTGGACTGGCCCAGGCATTTGTGTTCCAGGTCCCTGAAGCCGATGCCGGATCGGATCAGGAAGTTTGCGACAATACAACCACACTCCAGGCAATGCTAAGCATTCCGGGTTCAGTGGGAAACTGGTCCGGAACAGGAGCAACATTTACGGATGTCTCTGATCCGGGTACCGTGGTTACTACTGACCATTATGGACGTAACCGGTTAACCTGGACTGAAACCAACTGGCATTGCCAGGACAGTGATGAGGTTGAGGTTGTCTTTAATGAGCAACCCCAGACGCCCTACGCAGGTCCGGATCAAACCCTGGATTTTATTTATACAGCTCAGCTTCAGGCAAATACACCAATTGTTGGTTCGGGTAAATGGACTATCGTTTCCGGCTCAGGCGTATTCAGCAACGATACCCTGCCTGACGCAGTTATCATCGAACTGGCCAATACTACCACCCTGCAGTGGACTGTAAGAAATGGCAACTGTCCTGAGGTTTCCGACCGGGTGGACTTACTGATCAGTCCCCTGGCCATTCCCAAAGGCTTTACACCGAACGGAGATACCAAGAATGATTATTTCGATCTGGGCGCGGTGAACGCCGAATGGATCAGGATAAGAATATTCAATTCTGCCGGTATCCTGGTATTCGAATCGGATGACTATAACGAGGGCAATCTTTGGGACGGTTTGAATATGAGTGGTGTTGAATTACCTGAGGGCACGTATTTCTATGTGGCCGACATCAAGACAGCCGGCAGTGAACAAGTATTCCAGTTCAGATCATTCGTTGAAATCCTCCGGTAAATGAGAAAATTTAAACTTATAATCTTTTGTCTGTTCACCTGGTTGGGAACACAAGCACAGGAAAAAGTGCTGCTGTACAGTCATTACAGCTTTAACGGACTGGCTGTTAATCCGGCTTATGCAGGCAGCCGTGATCTGCTCAGTGTGAACCTCTCTCACCGCACCCAGTGGATGGGATTCGAAGGTGCACCTTCCTATAATATTTTCGCTGTTCATACTCCGCTGAAGAAAACCAGTATGGGACTGGGACTGCTGGTTATGAACGAGAGTATCGGTTTACGGAAATATACCGGATTTTATATGAACTATGCACACCGGCTCAACGTGGGAAAGGGAAAACTGGCTTTGGGACTGAAGGCCGGTCTGGCCAGTGGAAAATTTGAGCCTATTGACCTGGGTAACGATGACGTTGTATTTGGAGAGAATTCAAGCAGCTACCTCTTACCAAACTTCGGCGTAGGCATGTATTATTATACCCGGAACTTTTACACCGGCTTGTCAGTGCCGCTTCTTCTTGGCTACAGAACAAATGAAACAGGCAAGGTAACGGCTTATCATGACATCAGTAAATATGCCTGGTACCTGACCGCCGGCGCCACACTGAGAATGGCTGATAATTGGGCTCTTCAGCCCTCGGCACTTGTTGAATATGAGAAGTCAGGTGACTTTGTGGTTGATGGCGGACTGGCTGTGAAATATAAAGATGTGCTCCGCGTTGGGGCCACTTACCGGAATAAACAAGCCCTGGTCATGCTGATGGATTATAAGGTCACCTACCAGTTACGGGTAGGAATTGCCTATGATTACGGATTGAAGGGGCTGAATGAATACAACCGCAATTCCTTTGAGATTGCACTTGAATATAACTTTGGTTACCAGATAAGGGCAGCAAATCCAACTCTATTTTAAACCATGATGTCAGTTTTGAGAAAAATATTCGTTTTACTGATTATGATTTCCGGTGCTGAAGTTAACCTCCTCGCACAATCCCATTATGAAGCCCGGCGTCTGTCATTTAACACCCCTTCAAAAGAGTTGGCGCCAGCCTTTTATAATAACGGACTTGTATTCTGTTCCGACAGAAAGAATGATGTATTCTTAAGCTATACTGACCTGAACAACAACTTTCTGACAAACTTGTACCGTGTAGAACAGAAGAAACCGGGGAAATTTGATCATCCCCAGATCCTGTCCAAGGAATTGACCACGAATTTATTCGAAGGGCCATCCTGTTTCAGCAAAGATGGCAGGACAATATACTTTACAAGGACCATCGATATTTCGATAAGCCTGCGTAACAGCCACCGGGAAGACACTACCTTTGGGATCTTCAGCGCGGAGCAGGTGAACGGGGAATGGAGCAATATTACACCCTTCAGGTTCAACAGACCGGAATACAATACCGGTTATCCTTTTTTGTCTGATGACCGGACACAGCTCTTCTTCTGTTCGGACAACAAGGATGGTTTTGGAGGTTATGACATCTATGTCTCCTTTTGGGAGAACGGTCGTTGGAGTCAGCCCCAGAACCTGGGCCAGAACATAAATACCTCCAAAAATGAAGTTTTTCCGTTTCTTCACAACAGCGGAAGACTTTATTTTGCCTCCCGGGGCCATAAACAAAAGGATGATCTGGATATCTTCTATACAATTAAAATAGACGGAGTATGGCAAAAACCGGTCGCGCTCACTGAACCCTATAATACCCCCAAGGATGATTATAGTCTTATCATGAATGCTGCGATGGATACGGGCTATTTCGTTTCGGACCGGACAGGTTCGGATGATATTTTTATGGCCTCCTCCACATTGCCCGGATTTACCGGATGTAAAGAACAGGAAGAGAATGATTACTGTTTTGTTTTTTATGAACCCAACAACAATGAAATCGATACTACCGCTTTCGCGTATGAATGGGATCTGGGAGATGGCACCAAGATCCGGAATCTGAAGGCAGAACATTGTTTTGAAAAACCCGGTACTTATCTGGTGCAGCTGAATGTAGTGGATAAGCTTACCAAGGAAGTAGCTTTAAACCAGGCCAGCGACATCTTCCTGGTGGAAGATATTGAACAGCCCTTTATTACGGCACCTGATACCGTGTTTGCCGGAAATGAGCTGCCCCTGGACGGAGAAAAGACATTCCTGAAGAATTACAAAATCAACGGATATTACTGGGATTTCGGTGACGGATTCCGGTCATCGGGAGAAAAGGCAAGCCACAGCTTTCATTACCCGGGCACTTATGATTTGCAACTGGGTGTGACAGGCAATGTTGATGATAAGAATACAGTCCGCAAGGAATGTTCTATACGTCACATTGTGGTAATGCCGCCACGACAATAGATATTCAGGATAAAACGAATCTAATGGTGGATTTTATCGTATAGCATATATCTGACAGACTAATTTTTTTGGGATCCGAGCTATGAAGTATTGTACTTTGTTGATATTGGTCGTGTACATGGCTGCCGGCGCTAAGGCTCAACCGGTTCCGGCAGGGGATGAAAATATACCCTACCTGATGACATTTGGCCCAAAGGCAGTTACATCCTGGGGGGATGATGATTTCTCCCAGACATTTTTCTTTCTGGTGCCCAAAAGTTTCAGTCAACCTGTATTTATCAGGATCTATGATCCGGAAATCGGGGGGTAATCGATGAACTCAATGGCGTTTATAATACAAAAATGAACTATTCCGTGTACGGCGGAAAAGAATGTTATACCCATAAGGATGCACAGGAGACCCAGCCCACCGGCAATTATAAAAGCGGTAACATGCTGGCTTCTAAATCATTTGGCGATCAGCCTGCCTTTGATCAGAAATGGTATACCTTCGGACCATTTCAATCCTTCCGAGGGAGAGTTCATGGCCAAATTCGACGGATATGTTTTTAAGGTGATATGTGATGGGATAGAGGGCGATGATGGTAACCTGTACCGTTATTTCCTGTCGACAAGTCCGTCTGAGAACAGAGCCGTGGAGGGTGCCAATGCATTCGCCTATGAATATTCCTTCAGGATGTACGATGATCCGAAAGAGGTATCCCATATTTATCCATACGTGGATGATCGCGCCATATCGGTTAAGCTTTCAAATTTCGACTGGGACAGTGACGGGTTTATACGCACAGTATCAGTTGCCCGGAAGGGGCAGCTCAGCAAGGTATCGGCGGAGAATAACTGGGTGGAGGACGAGTTTAAAATTTTTGATGAAGAAAAGAATACCTCGCTTGATATACAGTTTATCAAGAAGCAGAGTCCGCCTGTAAAAAACAACAACGTTGTAGTAAGTGTTCGCAATCAATATGGCGAACTGTTGCCATTCTATGTGATTCCCATCGGAGGCGTGCCAAAATACAAATACGGTATAGCTGCGGATAAAGTAAAAAAGTAATATTATTCAGGCATGCGCAAGAAATCCAAACCGCTGACTATTGTTCTGCTGTTTTTTATATCTGACCGGAGCTTCATCCCAGGATTACCGGATCAGGAACTTCGGCATCCGAGAAGGAATATCCCATCCCTTTGTATATACAATCAATCAGGATGATAAGGGATACCTGTGGATAGGCACCGGTGAAGGATTGTGCCGTTTCAACGGATTTGAATTTAACACTGATGTGCAGCAGGACTCACTGGCCCGTGAGGTAGCCGGTACAAGCTACAAGGACAGCACAGGGACACTCTGGTTTGGATATTACAGCGGGAACATAGCCCGATTTTCCGGTTCCCGTCTTGAAACCATGGATCCCGGATTGGAAATAAAAAGTGCAATAACCGGTTTTGCCGGTTATGACGGGGACAACCTGCTGATCGGTACGCTGAACCATGGTTTGCTAATCATGAACAGAACCACAGGCAGAGCTGTCAAATTATCCGGAACGGAAGGGATCATGTGCACAGCCTTTTTTACTGACCATAATAACCTGTTGCTTGGCACACCTGATGGATTGTTGTTGTATAATCTGGATTTAACTGGTAAAAAGGCCGGGTTGCAACTGAATATTAAGGAACTGGAATTCATTAAGATTCAGGATATACAGAAATCAATTGATGGCAAGGCTTTTTGGATAGCCACGGAGGATCAGGGCATTTACAGGCTCACCCTGACGGGCGACCGGTATACAATCGCCAAAACCGGGGAAGATCTCGGGATCGGGAATGAGAATGTGCAATCGGTATTTGAAGATTCAGAGAATCATGTATGGATAAGCACACAGCGCAACGGCGCATTCCGGTTGGGAAAACCGGACGACAGCGGAAATTACACGGCAGTCACGCATTATACCAAGGAAAACGGTCTGCCGGGAAATTCAGTTAAAGAAGTATTTGAAGATCTGGAAGGTAACATCTGGATTGCCACCTATGGTGACGGACTAAGCCTGCTCGCGGGCCAGGTTTTCTTTTTCAGCAATTTCGGGAATCACGGACTTGATAATGATATCCAATCGGTTGCAGTTGCACCGGATGGAACTGTCTACCTCGGGGGACCAGGAGGTCTGTTCAGCAGGAAAATGGGAACAGATAAGGTTACTGTCAGGATCAGTGGTATCCCTGACGACCGTATTACCGCACTGACAATGGCGGATCAGAACCTCCTGATAGGTACCGAGAATAGTGGATTGTTTATGCTGAACACACGGACTGCATCTGCCAGGAAAATTTCCTATGAAGCATACTCACTGGGCAATTCAATTAACTCCATTACAGAAAACAAGGATGGATTCTACCTGGGTACCAGGGATGGTATTTATCAGTTTGATAAGGACTTCAATGAAACAGGCCATTATACAACCAACAGCGGATTGCCGCATAACAATATTGAGTGCGTGTATACAGATAGTAAAAACAGGTTGTTATTTGCAACCAAAGCCAGTGGGATCTATATGGTGGATGAAAAGGGCGAAGCGGTGAACCTGTTTCCGGCCGGTGAATCGGAAATTGAATTCAAATCGCTTGCCGAGGATGATAAGGGTAACATATGGGCGGCTACCTATGGTGACGGTGTATTCCGGTTTGCCAATGATTCTGTGTACCATTTTACGGTGAGCCTGGGTCTGAAGGCTGATTACTGCTACAGCATCATTTCAGGCAACAACCAGAGTATCTGGGTTGGGCATCGTCTGGGTATCAGCCGGATCAACACAGAAAACCTCAGGGTGAGCAAATACGATATGAATACCGGCATAATGGGTGATTGCAATCCCAATGCGGTTAGCAAAGACAATTCCGGAATGCTCTATTTTGGCACCACGGAGGGAATGGTTACCTACAATCCGTCAAAGGACAGCAAACGGAAACTGCCACCATTTACAAATATCACCCGGTTACTGATATCAGATAAACCCTATGACCCGGAACAGGAAATCGTCCTGCCCTATAAGGCATACCGTCTGCGGATTGATTTCATCGGGTTGAATTACCGCGATCCCGAATCCGTGCGCTACCAGTATAAACTCGAAGGCCACGACCTTGCCTGGTCGGATGTAACCGATCAGACTTTCGTATCCTATCCGCGGATCGAGGACGGAGAGTACGTATTCCTGCTCAGGTCATACAACAGTGACGGAATTACCCAGGATGCACCCGTGGCGGTTAAAATCCGGGTAAAACTGCCGGTATGGAAAACCTGGTGGTTTATTTCTCTGGCCATAGTAACCATCCTCTTTTCGGTAATACTCTACATTAAAATACGGGAACGAAAACAGAAGCAACTGCAGGAATATCTTGAGACCGAACTGGCTGCCAGGACGAAGGAAGTGGTGGAACAAAAAGAAGTGATCGAGATTAAGAACCGGGACATTACGGACAGCATCAATTATGCAAAGCGCATCCAGAACAGCATGCTGCCACCATTGAAACGCCTTCAGCAGTTTTTTTCAGGTTATTTTGTATTCTATCATCCCCGGGATATTGTCAGTGGTGATTTTTACTGGTTCGACAAGGTAAACGAAAATAAATTCCTGGTGGTTTGTGCAGACTCAACCGGACATGGCGTTCCCGGGGCCTTCATGTCCATGATCGGATCCACACTCATCAAGGATATATGCATGCGTAATAAGGGCAACTCACCTTCTGCTATTTTACGGGTGCTCGACTGTGAATTGCGGAATACGTTGAACCAGAACCTGGAAGATGGGTCAAACCCAGGTGATGGCATGGATATAATCGTTTGTGAAATTGATATGAGAACACATTATGTAAGATATGCCTCTGCCATGCGGCCCATGATCATTTACCGCAACGGTGAGGAAGTATTCATCAAGGGCAGCCGGAATTCAATCGGAGGTCACTATGAAAGGGAAGACAGTGTTTTCGAAGACGAGGGCCTGCAACTCAGTAAGGGAGATACGATCTACATGTTCTCCGACGGTTATTCCGACCAGTTCGGAGGCCCCATGGGTAAGAAGTTCAAAATGGTGAGACTGAAAGACATGCTCAGGGAGATCAACCAGAAACCCATGGAGGAGCAACTCATCCAGGTTAAAAACACATTCAGC
Source organism: uncultured Bacteroidales bacterium (assembly GCA_963705125.1). Lineage (GTDB taxonomy): Bacteria > Bacteroidota > Bacteroidia > Bacteroidales > UBA10428 > UBA5072. The sequence continues at coordinate 386,169 of CAVPIY010000006.1, forward strand.
CAGTGGATGGAAAAATACGAGCAGGTAGATGATGTGCTGTTTATGGGAATTAAGATTTAGTTATTTAAACGCATTCATCTTAAGCATATTAATTTCTTTTTCCGACAAAAACCGCCATTCGCCGCGGTGAAGGTTTTTCTTGGTAAGACCGGCAAAATAAACCCGGTCAAGTTTTACCACCTCATATCCCAGCGACTCAAATATCCGCCGTACAATATGATTGCGGCCTGAATGGATCTCAATTCCAACCTGCGTCTTATCTGCCGGATCGGCATAGCTGATGGCATCTGCTTTGATAGATCCGTCCTCAAGGGTAATTCCCGTTGCTACTTTCTCCAGATCAGCGGGTTTAAGGTTTTTATTGAGCTGAACATGATAGATCTTGAGTTTCTCAAATTTGGGATGCGTAAGACGTTTGGTCAGTTCCCCGTCATTTGTGAGCAGTAATACACCTGTGGTATTGCGATCAAGACGTCCAACAGGATATACCCTTTCTTTACAGGCTCCTTTTATCAGGTCAAGTACCGTCTTTTTAGCATGCGGATCCTCAACCGTTGTAATATAATCTTTCGGCTTGTTGATAAGAATGTACACTTTTTTTTCTTCGCGCAGGGTTTCCCCGTTGTATTTAATAACATCTCCGGGACTGACTTTAACTCCCATTTCGGTGATCAGCTTGCCATTTACAGTCATCAAGCCTGCCCTGATGTATTCATCTGCTTCACGTCTTGAACATATACCCGTACTGGCCATGTATTTGTTCAACCTGATCAGGCCATTCTCATTGCCTGCTTTTGGCAATTCCCGGGGTGGCCGTTTTGAGGCCATCACCTTTCGTTCTGTTTTTTTCCAGGATTTACCCGGCATTGTAACATTGCGTCTTTTTCGATACAGTCCGTACTTTTCTTGGTGTACCGGTACTTTTTTTTGATGCTGCACCTGTTTTTCGGTTACTCCTGGCAATTACCATATAGTTCAGGTTTTATTCGTTTAACAGTATTCTTATTATTTATATTTTAGCGTTTTTGAAGTACAGCTTTCCATAACCGCCCGGAATGAAAAGAAACTTGTATAAAATTACAAAAATTAGCGTGCTTTACCTTGTTAAAAAAATTAAAAATAGTTTATCATGACTTTAATTAAATCCATTTCCGGCATCCGCGGAACAATTGGCGGCATACCGGGAGATTCGCTTACACCGCTCGATGTGGTACGGTTCACTTCTGCTTTTGGGACACAATTAATGAGAAGGAAAAAGAAAGATAAATATACGGTGGTTATCGGCCGTGATGCCAGGGTTTCCGGGGAAATGACAGCCCTGCTCGTTGCCGGTACCCTGATGGGAATGGGTATTGATGTTACCGACCTGGGTCTTGCCTCAACCCCAACGGTTGAGGTCGGGGTTACCCATTTGCAGGCCGACGGGGGAATTATCCTCACAGCCAGCCACAATCCGGGACAGTGGAATGCATTGAAACTGCTTAACAGCCAGGGTGAATTTATTTCGGCCGAGGAGGGTGCTGAATTGCTGGATATGGTTGGTCAGGATAGGTATATCTATGCAGAGGTCAGGGCAACTGGGGAAAATTACCCGTTTTACCACCATGGATGCAGTGCATATTGATCAGGTATCCGGCTGGATCTGGTTGATACAGATGCTATCCGTAAATCAGGATTCCGGGTGGCACTGGATTGCGTTAATTCGGTAGGCGGAATTGTAATACCTGCCCTGCTTGAAGCACTGGGTGTTTCGGATATTGTTCGCCTGTATTGTGAACCAACCGGTTTGTTTCCGCATAATCCCGAACCCCTGCCACAGCACCTGGGAGACATTTCAGACGCCGTAAAAAAACACAGGGCCGATGTGGGTTTTGTTGTTGATCCGGATGTTGACCGGCTGGTAATTATCAATGAAGACGGTTCGATGTTTGGCGAGGAATATACCCTGGTGGCTGTCGCAGACTATGTTCTGCAGCACATGCCGGGAAATACCGTGTCTAACCTGTCCTCTACCATGGCACTGCGTGATATTACCCGACGTTATGGAGGCAATTATTCTGCAGCTGCGGTGGGGGAGGTGAACGTGGTAGTTGAAATGAAGAGAACCGGGGCTGTGATCGGCGGTGAAGGGAATGGCGGAGTCATTTATCCTGCCCTGCACTACGGGCGGGATGCTCTTGTCGGCATTGCCCTCTTTCTGAGTTATCTGGCAAAATCGGGTAAAAAATGCACTGCGCTCAGAAAATCATACCCAGATTATTATAATTCCAAAAACAAAATTGAACTCAAACCGGGCGTTGATGTTGATGCTATTATCAATCGTATCAGGGAAAAGTACAGGCATCAGCCCATAAATGATCGCGATGGGATCAGGATTGATTTTAACAGGGAGTGGGTTCATCTGAGGAAGTCCAATACCGAACCCATCATCAGGATTATCAGCGAAAGCGGTTCACCGGAAGGAGCGGGAGCGCTTGCAGGGAAATTGATACAGGATATACATGAGATTATCGGGTAAAACATATTTTTTTCAGGGGTTCTTCTTCATTTTGTTCCTTTTACCTGGGGGCTTTTCACAAGCGCAGGAAGGATTTCTCACAGGGCGGGTGCTCGACAGCCTGACGCGTGAGCCACTGGCCTTTGTTAACATAGTGTATAATTCTACAGGACAGGGAGTTGTAACTAATCTCGAAGGCAATTTCCGGATACCCGCAAGCAGCAAGATCCAGTTCCTGAAATTCAGGTACGTAGGATACCGTCAGAAAACGGTCGGATACAATCCGGCAAGGAAAAACAAGGATCTTGTCATCATGCTGAGCCAGGAACCTTATGATATTGGTGAAGTGGTGGTTTATCCGACAGAGAATCCTGCTCACCGGATCATCAGGCGGGTTACAGAAAACCGGAATTTAAATGATCCCGAGAGATCAGGTCCTTTTTCATACATATCCTATGATAAAATGGTTTTCGGACTGGAACCCGATACCTCATCGCAGCCACAAAACCTGGATTCCCTCCCAAAAATTCCCTTTACCCTGCCCGACTCCCTCACCTATGGTATGAACCGGAAAGGGACAATTGATATGCAGCGGTTTCTCGACAAACAATATCTTTTCATGATGGAATCCGTCAGCAGCCGGAAATTTTTATCTCCGGAAAAGAACAAGGAAGAGATAATCGCCTCGCGGATATCCGGCATCCAGCAACCTTCCTTTGTGGTCATGGCCCGTCAGTTCCAATCTTTTTCCTTTTATGACAATTTTATTAACATTGCCAACCGGCAGTTCCTGAATCCCATCGCCCCGGGAAGCACAGGCAAATATTTCTTTCTTATAGAGGATACGCTGTATACCGAATACCGGGATACGGTTTTCATCATTTCATTCAGACCCTACAAAGGACGTAATTTCGATGGGATGAAAGGTGTGCTCTATATCAATTCCAATGGTTATGCCATTCAGAATGTCCTTGCTGAGGCTTACGACCAGGATAATGAGTTTATGAAGGTGTCCATCCAGCAACAATATGAACGGGTGGAAAATAAGCGATGGTTCCCGGTGCTGCTCAATACCACACTTGTTGCGAGCGGTGCTCAGTTGGGCGACCAGATGGGATCCATGCAGATCATAGGTTCAGGCAAATCATACATCGCGAATATCAATTTCAATCCCCGGTTTGAAAAAGGTGAGTTCTCTGATGTCCAGATTGAGGTAAGACCGGATGCACACAAGCAACCCGAGGAGAAGTGGCAGGCTTACCGGGTTGATTCACTAAATGCCAGGGAGCTTGAAACATACCGGGTGATCGACAGCATCGGGAAGGCTGAACACCTTGACCGCAGGGTTACCACTGTTGAAACTTTGCTTACCGGTTATCTCCCGGGCAGATATTTTTCGTTTGATCTGCGCCGGTTCATTGATTACAATGCCTATGAAGGTTTCCGGTTCGGTGCAGGCGGACAAACCACCAATGGGGTTTCTAAATGGTTTTCTGTGGGAGGTTACCTGGCTTACAGCCTGCGCGATGAAGCCTTTAAATATGGGGGGAATCTGACGCTTACTCCTTTTAAAGACAAAGAACTCAACCTTGCCTTTTGGTACCGCGACGATGTGCGTGAATCGGGCGGAATACGGTTTAACGAAACCTGGAACCTAACCGGCTCAGCATTCATCCGCGATTACATGGTTGAGGTGATGGACATTACAAAGGAATTTGAGTTGACACTGGGTTGGCGTGCATTCAAGTTTCTTACAGGGAAGCTGTATGTTTCCACTGGTGAATATACCCCGACAAACGGTTATGGATACAGCCTGAATGAAAGTAATCCGCAAATGCTGATGACTACCTTCTATATTACAGAGTCGGGGATTAAGCTCAGGTATGCCTTTGGCGAGATCTATATGAAAACACCGCGAGGAAATAAGTTTTCAATGGGTACAAAATATCCTGTGGTATACCTGAATGTAGCAAAAGGAGGGAATGCCATGAACGGAGACTTCAATTACTGGCGTACTGAAATGAAGATAACCAAGGTGTTCAAAACCAAATCGATCGGAGATACGCGGCTGGCGTTGATCGGAGGTCTTGTCACGGGTGAGGTGCCTTATGGTAAACTCTATGCCGGCCTGGGCAGTTATAAAACATTTACGATTGAGTCGGAACAATCATTTGGCACCATGCGCTTCAATGAATTCCTGTCCGACCGGTTTTTTGGTTTTTTCCTCAAGCAGGACTTCGGTAAGCTGCTGTTTAAGCCCCGCGGTAAATTCCAGCCCGAGATAGCCCTTGTTCACAACCTTGGATTCGGAACACTCATTAATCAGGAGCCTCATGAAAACATCAGCTATAAAACATTCGAGAAGGGATACTTTGAGGGAGGCTTGCTCATCAACAACCTGATCCGTTTGCAATTGTTCAGGTACGGTCTGGGCGTAATGTACCGGTATGGTCCCTATGCTTATCCGGAAACAATTGATAACTTTGCGTTCAAATTGACACTTCAGTTCAGCTTGTAAGGCTGCAGAACATATTATGGACCATAAATCGGGATTTGTAAATATTATTGGTAACCCCAATGTGGGGAAATCTACCCTGATGAATGAGCTTGTCGGCGAGCGGCTTTCCATCATCACGTCCAAAGCGCAGACCACCAGGCACAGGATACTGGGAATTGTGAACGGGCAGGATTTCCAGATCATTTATTCCGATACACCGGGGATTGTCAGGCCTGTATATAAACTTCACGATTCCATGATGCGATTCGTGAGAAGCGCCTTCTCCGATGCAGACATACTGTTGTACGTTACGGACGTGGTTGAGAAATCAGATAAGAACAGCCATTTTATAGGGATACTGAAGAAGACCAGGATACCTGTCATTCTGGCAATCAACAAAACCGATCTTGCCAGGCGTGAGGCAGTTGATCTGCTTGTGGTTGAATGGAAGTCGCTTGTACCCGATGCGGTCATAATTCCCATATCCGCTTTGCGCAGGCATAACCTGGAGATTTTATTCAATTCAATACTGGAAAGGCTTCCCGAAGGACCGGTTTATTACCCCGATGACTCGCTGACAGACAAACCGGAGCGTTTCTTCGTTTCAGAAATTATCCGGGAAAAGATTTTCCGGAATTATAAAAAGGAGATACCTTATTCCTGTGAAGTGGTCATTGATTCATTTAAAGAGGCCGAGGATATCGTGAGAATTAATGCCATTATTCATGTTATCCGGGAGTCTCAGAAAGGCATTGTCATTGGTCATCAGGGTGAAATGCTGAAAAAGGTTGGTATCCAATCCCGCACCGATGTTGAGAAATTCCTGGGAAAAAAAGTTTACCTGGGACTACAGGTCAAAGTTGCCCCGGACTGGCGAAACAATGAGAAAATGCTGAAAAGGTTCGGATATTGAATACTTTTGCAGAAACAATCAACCATGAGTAATATTGTTGCCATCCTGGGCCGTCCTAACGTCGGAAAATCAACACTTTTCAACCGCCTGACCGAGGGCAGGGAAGCCATTGTGCACGAATCCAGTGGAGTAACACGTGATCGTCATTACGGTAAATGCATTTGGAATGGTGTGGAGTTTTCCGTGATTGATACCGGGGGTTATGTTGAAGGTTCGGATGATATATTTGAAGAGGAGATCAGGAAACAGGTGCTTCTGGCCATTGAGGAATCCGATGTCCTGATATTTCTGGTAGATGTGAAGGAGGGGATTACGGATATGGATAAAACCGTGGCTGATCTGTTGCGACGCAGTAAAAAGAAAATCATGCTGGTGGTGAATAAGGTGGATAATACCATGCAGCAGTATGAGGCTGATATCTTCTATGCCCTCGGATTGGGAGAACTGTATAAAATCTCTTCCATGAATGGCAGTGGTACAGGTGAATTGCTGGATGATGTGGTAATTTCCTTTGGTTCCGTGGCTGCTGAGGAGCTTCCGGAGCTTCCAAGGTTCACCGTCGTGGGCAGACCCAATGTCGGGAAATCAACTCTCATAAACACTTTGCTGGGTGAGGATAAACACATAGTCACGCCAATTGCAGGGACCACTCGCGACTCAGTATTTACCCGGTATAATAAGTATCACCACGATTTCTTCCTGGTTGATACCGCAGGGATCCGAAAAAAGGGCAAGGTATTCGAGGACCTGGAATTCTACTCGGTTATGCGCTCAATCCGTGCTATCGAATACTCCGATGTCTGTCTGCTGATGATCGATGCTGTTCAGGGTTTGGAATCACAGGATCTGGCCATCATTAACATTATCCAGAAAAACAGCAAGGGCATTCTGATCCTGGTCAACAAATGGGATTTGCTGGAGAAAAACACCAATTCGGCACGTGATTATGAAAAGACCATCCTGGAGAAAATCGCCCCATTCCGGGATGTGCCTATCATTTTCATTTCAGCCATCAACAAAGTCCGCATTCACCAGGTAATCGAAAAGGCCATGGAGGTATATGGCAACAGAATGCGCAGGATACCCACAGCAAAGCTCAATGAAGTCATGCTGAAGGCAATTGAGGAATATCAGCCTCCCGCAATAAAAGGCAAGTATGTCAAGATAAAATATGTTACCCAGCTGCCCATGCATGCGCCTGCATTTGCATTCTTCTGTAATTTTCCGCAATATGTTAAGGAACCCTATAAACGGTATCTGGAGAACCAGATCAGAAAGCATTTTGTTTTTACGGGAGTACCCATACAAATATTCATGCGAAAGAAATAATTTTGGCTTGAAATTTGAACAGATCTATTCATCAAGGCATGCTATACCATGAAAACTATGCGTAACCTTATTCCGGCCTGCTTATGCGTTGCTTTGGTCATGCTTTCCTGTGAGCCCATCGAGAAAGTCAGTAATGTACCGGAAATCGGTTTTAAAAGCTTCACCATGGGAGAAATCGATTCCCTGGGTTTTAAAATAAAAGCGGGCGAGCTTGTATTTTCATTCATCGACGGAGATGCTGATTTTGGTATCAGGAATACAGGTGTTAACCAGGATACACTAAATCTCTTCCTGATACCCTATAAAAAGACCGACATGGTTTATGATTCGGTGGAAATGAATATCTACGGACGAAAATATGCTGTGATGAACGATGAAAAACTGATCCGTGTCGGACAAAATAAAACCATCAAGGGGGAGATTAAAGTACAGATCTATTATTTTATAACGCCTCCCTTCGATACCATACGTTATGACTTCTACATTACCGACCGGGCAGGGCATAAGAGCAATGTAGAGTCCACTTCGGATATCGGATTTTAAAGAGTAGTCAGTCATCAGTGGTCGGTCGTCAGTGATCAGTGACATGATGCTCTGGCTTTTAGTGATTTAATAAGACCATTAATGATTTTCGAGATTTCAGAAACGTGGGATAAAAGCAAAATTGCCTTCTCGTTATTTAGGATATTTAGTCTTATTGAAAGATAAAGCATTGATTTAACTTCACTGCAAGATCCTAATGCATAATATAGAAACCTTATGAAGTCCGCATCACTGCTTCTGTCGAATCCTTCTGCTATATTATTAGAGATGGATATTACTGCTCTGAAAATTTGGTCTTTAAAACCAAAATCCCGTAATTCTTGAAATGTTTTATAGATCAGTGAAGCCAATTCTTGGGATTTCTGCCAAGCAATTAAATCTTCAAACTTCTGAATTATCATAACTTATTTATTGCTTCTAACACAAAATAACTAATAATCGGCAATAACTGTCACTTGACTATTAACGATAAAACTTCTGACCGCTGACCACTGACGACTGACCACTGACGACTGACCACTGACGACTGACCACTGACGACTGACCACTGATGACTAAACCCTACTTCCCGCTGTAATCCGATCTCAGCACCTTGAACTCAGTCCGGCGGTTGAGAAAGTGCGCCATTTCCTGGCGGTCTTCATCTCCCATGCTGTTGATAAAGCTTTCAGTGAGAACCGTACCGACCGGGAGGAATGAATAAGCGGCATTGTCTTTTTTATCCACCACTTTCGGTGAAGACTCACCATAGCCTTTGGCCACCAGCCGTGTCACGAGTTATTCCTTTTTCAATCAGGTAATTAACTACCGATTGAGCCCTTCTCAGGGAGAGATCAATGTTGTAGGCATCCGATGCCCGTGAATCCGTATGTGAACCGAGCTCAATCACGATGTTTGCATTGTCATTCAGGGTTTCCACCAGCCTGTCAAGCGAAACCATGGATTCCGGTCTCAGATCCGCCTTGTCAAGATCGAAAAATATATTTTCGACTTCGATGGGAACTTCAGTGGATGACAGATAAATCTCCGTTTTAAACTCGGTACTTTGTGAAACACCCTTGGTGGATTCCCGTTCCTTGCCCTTCAGGAAACCTGGTTTTTCAGCAATGAATACATAATCCGTCCCGGGTTTGAGGGTAAACCGGAATATGCCATCCTTGCCGGTCCGCGTGTCGAGGGTGATGCCATCACTGGCAATCGATTTAATGAGTGCATCGGGGATGACTTCATCCGTCCTTTCATTTCTTACAACTCCGACAATACTGAATTTGAGCGGGGGCAGCACAAATGAATAGATGTCATCGCTGAACCTCCCCTTCCGGGCTGAACTGAAATAGCCACTTTCACGGCTGTCCTCGAAAACGATCCCAAAATCATCGGCAGCTGAATTCATCGGGTACTTCAGGTTCTCAACCTGCCACTGACCGCTTTCATTTTTCCGGGCGCGGAAAATATCCAGCCCGCCCATGCCAATATGGCCGTCTGAAGAAAAATAAAGCGATCCGTCGGCATGTGCGAAAGGAAACAGTTCATCACCGGGTGTGTTTATCGGTGAACCCAGATTAACGGGATTACCCCATTTGCCATTTTCACCGGTACGGCTTACCATCCAGATGTCCTTGCTGCTCTTCCCTTCAGACGTTTTGGAACTGCCTTCCATATCCGAAACAAAGTACAGGTTCAACTGGTCTTTCGAGAGGGCAGGATGGGCAATAACTATACTGTCACCTGCCAGACCAAGCGACTCTATATTTTCCCATTTTTCGCCTTCACGTCTTGCGGTAAATATCTCACAACCGAGAGCCTTGCGTTTACTGATACTGCATCGTGTGAAATACAGGGTATTGTAATCGGAAGAGAATACGGGTGTTCCTTCTTCGTCTTCGGTATTCACAGGAACAGCAAGTGGCAAAGGAGTGCTCCATTTGCCTTTTTTATCCATGGTGGAAAAGAAAATATCGGAGAACTGCTGACCGGTTCCGCCATGTTCAGCATTACCGGTGGCTTCATCACGTGAGGATGTGAAAAACAACTCCTGGTAATCGCTTCGGGAATATGCGGGACTGTAATCGCTGAACTTGGTATTGAGGAATTTCATTTCTTCAACCTGGTATCCGGAAGGCTGATCCATCCACTGGAGAGCGAAATCACACGATAAGATACCGTCGGATCCGCGTGGATCATCGGGTACGAGTTCTTTATAATGCTGATACTGGGCTTTTGCTTCCTCATAATTCTGGTTCTTTTTCAATGCATCTGCATAAAACAAAATGGAAAGCGGATTTTCATAATCCTTGGCAACGACCTTGCCATACCAGAGGGCTGCCTGGGATGAATTGTTTATTTTGCGGTAGCATTCGGCAATATAAAAAGCCATATTCAGTTTTTCCTTCTTATCCGATGTTTTCTGGTAAGCATTCTTAAACTCGTCAATGGCAGCATAATATTCACCGGCATCATATGTGTCAAAGGCTTTGGCTGCTTTCTTATTCTGGGCATTGGCCTGGATCAGGCAAATCACAGTGAGTACTAATATCAGCAGATGCTTTACCCTATTCATAGTCGTCCTGGTTTATACTCGTATAACGGTTTCAAATCATCCTTCGTATGTAAAAATACGATATCGAACAAATATAGTAAAAAGAAGATATTCACAGGTAAAATGGATTTGGCTTCAGAGGGTAATGCTGAAAAACAGAAGAGGGTGTCTCAAAAGCTGATAAAACGTCATTGCGCAGGAGGTACGACTGAAGCAATCTGTTAATTTACAACAGATTGCTTCGTTTCACTCGCAATGACGTTCTTGAAATCAGGGCTTTTAAGACACCCTCTTCTGTTCTTGCATAATCAAAAGAGTATACCTGAAATCAGATATTACCGGGTGAACAGTAATTCACGGTATTTGGGCAGGGGCCAGTATTCATCGTCCACGATGAGTTCAAGCTTGTCGACATGATACCGGATATCCTCGAAGTAAGCAAAGATCTTGGTGGAGTATTCCTGCGCTTTTTCCCTTTCATCCTCAATCTTGTTGGCTACTTTACGGGCTTCGATCATTTCATTGACCTTGGCTTTAATATAGCTGATATGGTGTGACATGGTCCGGATAAGCTCCAGGCGTGCTCCTGCCAGTTCTTTATATTCTTTTTCACCGAAGAGTTCCTTCAGTCCCCTGACATTGTCAATCAGTTCGCTTTGGTACCGGATGGCCACGGGTACGATATGATTCAGCACCATGTCGCCCAGTACACGGGCTTCGATCTGTATGCGTTTGGTATAGTTATCCCAGCGAACGTGCGTACGGGCTTCATTTTCCCGTTCGGTCATCACATCCTGGGAAGTAAACAGCTTTTTCGATTTCGGGGACAGAAAGGCATCCAGGGCTTCAACCGGATTGACAATATTCTTAAGGCCGCGTTTCAGGGCTTCTTTCTTCCATTCTTCACTGTAGTTGTTTCCCTCAAAGCGGATCGGTTTTGAATCAATGATATACTGACGCAAGATCTGGAAGATAGCCTCATCTTTCTTGATGTCTTTGTTGATCAGCTTGTCCACGTCTTTTTTGAACTCGATGAGTTGTTCAGCTATGGCCGAGTTTAACGTGATCATGGCCACTGCCGGATTGGCCGAAGCACCCACAGCCCTGAATTCGAACTTATTACCGGTGAAGGCAAAAGGCGAGGTCCGGTTCCTGTCTGTGTTGTCGAGCAGGATTTGCGGAACCTTGATCACATTCAGCTTCAACTCGATCTTTTCATCCGGAGTCATTTTACTGTTGGATACCTTTTTCTCTATTTTATCGAGCATGTCCGTAAGCTGCTTGCCAATAAAGGCAGAGATGATAGCCGGAGGAGCTTCGTTGGCGCCCAACCGGTGTGCATTTCCGGGAGTGGCTACACTGGCCCTCAGCAGATCGGCATGTTTGTAAACTGCTTTCAGGGTATTTACCAGGAAGGTCAGGAACTGCAGATTACTCTTGGGGTTTTTCCCCGGCGAAAGCAGGTTCACACCGGTATTGGTAGCAAGTGACCAGTTGCAGTGCTTCCCTGATCCGTTTATAAAGTTGAAAGGTTTCTCATGATGGCTGACCGTGAAATGATGATGTCTGGCAATTCGTTTCATGAGGTCCATGATCAGCACATTGTGGTCAACAGCCAGGTTGCACTCCTCAAATATCGGGGCACACTCAAACTGGTTTGGGGCAACTTCATTATGCCGGGTTTTAACGGGGATTCCCAGTTTATAGGCTTCGGTCTCAAATTCAGTGATATAAGCGGTTACACGCTCCGGTATTGAACCGAAGTACTGATCTTCCAGCTGCTGATCCTTGGAGGAAGCGTGTCCCATCAGTGTGCGGCCGGTAAGGACGAGATCAGGCCGGGCATTGTAAAGCGCCTCATCAATGAGAAAGTACTCCTGCTCCCAGCCGAGCGTGGCAATAACCTTGTTCACATCTTTGTCAAAATACTGGCATACATCCACAGCTGCTTTATCAACGGCATGCAAGGCTTTAAGAAGGGGAGTCTTGTTATCGAGTGATTCTCCCGTGTATGAAATATATATGGTGGGGATACTGAGCGTTCTGCCAACAATAAAGGCAGGTGAGGAGGGATCCCACGCAGTATATCCGCGGGCTTCAAAAGTATTGCGGATGCCGCCGCTTGGAAAACTGGAAGCATCAGGTTCCTGCTGGGCGAGTAATTTTCCGGAAAAAGACTCGATGACAGTACCATCCGGACTTAAATCCATAAAGGTATCATGCTTTTCAGCCGTGCCCTCCGTAAGGGGCTGAAACCAATGGGTATAATGGGTGGCTCCCATCTCAATCGCCCAGGCTTTCATCCCCGAAGCGATCTGATCAGCAATTTTACGGTCAATCCGGGTACCCTTTTCAATAGCTTCCATCACATGTTCGTAAGCCTCTTCCGGTAAATACTTTTTCATTTTCCGCTTATCGAATACTTTGCTTCCGAAATAATCAGAAATTCGCATATTGGGTGGATCATAAATCTTTGGTTGCCTGTTATAGGCATGTTCAAGTGCATTAAAACGAATTGTAGCCATGTTGTATTAAAATTTTAATGGTTATTCGATGCAAATATATATAAATATTGAATATAACCTTAAAATATTTATAGTTTTTAGAAAAAAATAATAAAATATTTCAATATAACCTATAATAAATAGGGTTTATTATATGAATTTAATAAAATGAATATACAATTTGCTGATTCCGGAAATGTGTTTAAGCCATCCGGACTGGCCGGTAAAAAAACGGGTTAACCGGACTTTCAGGGCTCGTTTTTTTCAATTTTCAGCTCTCTTGATGCCGTTTCAAGCTGATTGAACCATTCTTCGCCGTATTGCTGAACTAGGGATTTCTCAGCAAAACGATATACGGGCATGTTGAGTTCATTTCCCAGATCAATGGCCGCTTTACAAATTTCCCACCGGTCGTAATTCACGGCATCAAAGTGTGTGTATTTTTTTATTCTGACCGGATATAAATAACAGGATACAGGTTTTCGGAAATCAATAACTCCCCGGTTAAAGGCAGTTTCAATGGCACAACGTGCAATGCCGTTTTCAAAAAGGGTATAGGCACATTCCTTGCCATTGTTTAGCGGAGTAACCAGGTCTTTTTCAAAATCAATAACCCAGGTGCCCTGTTCTTCAATGGTTCTCTGCGATTCCTCCCGCAAGAAGGGTTTCAGGGCAGGATATATTATATCAAGCACATCCGCTTCACCTTGTTCCAACGGAGCTCCCGAATCCCCGGAAACACAGCAGGCTCCCCTGCATATCTTCAGGTTACAGGTAAAATGTGATGCGATCAGATCCAGGCTTATCAGGGTATTATCAATCTGCAGCATGAGCGAGGGTTTACCCTGACAAAGGTATGGATTTTACAAAAAAATCATAATGGATGACATGCATGAAAAAAGGTGCCCGAAGGCACCTTTCTTAATGAAAACATAGTTCGATTCACATCCGGACAATCCGGTTTATTTTACAAACCGGAAGGGCTGTTGTGTGCCATTCCTGTAAACCAGTTTTCCGATATAATAACCAGCCGGCAGATCAGATACATCCAGCTGAAGTGTGCTGTTGTCCTGTTTTGAAACGGACAGGGCATTTACAACCTGACCGTTGGCGTTGAGAATTTCAACACGATCAGCGGCACCATATTTACCGGAAGTTTTGATGTAAAGAACCTGGGTGGCAGGCACGGGATAGACTTCCGGTGCAATTTCTGATAACTTCCTGAGCCTGGTCGGAGTGCCGGGTGAAACAAGGATCTGCTGATCGTAAAGCAAATTTCCGTTCAGGTCATACACCCGCAGAACAACCACTTGTTCCTCATCCGTTGTATAGGTGTGATTTACCGAGGAGCCATCTGCAGTTTCTCCATCACCGAAATCCCATTCACAATACACATTGTCAGAGAATACCGGAATGTTAAAAATAAAGTTCTTGTCATCCTGCTGGAAATTCCAGTATCCGAACAAGGAGTCAGGCATAATGACAACACCGCCAAAGGCAAAAGAACCGGATACGGCACAGCCGGAAGAGTCGGTTACTACCACACTGTATTCGATTCCCGGGCACAGGTTATTGATCACGGGACCGCTTTGTCCGGTCGACCAGAAGAAATCTATTGCCGGGACCTCATTGCCGTTGATGTCAACTAATGCAGCACTGGCTGTACCATTGCAGATCTGTCCGTTCAGGATGATCTCGGTGTTTAACCGGATGAAGTTATCACAAAGTCCAGGTTGCGGATTGGCTCCCTCATAATAGGATGTCTCACAGCTTGTACTTGAACAGCCGTCTTTAGTATAAATAGTCAGGCAAACTGTGTATAGACCACTGTATTTGTAGCGGTGGGTAGGTGCTATTTCATTGGTCATGGTTCCGTCACCCAGGTCCCAGGTCCTTTCTATTACATCTCCCGATGACATATCTTCAAACTGATAGATCGGTGGCAGGGAAGAAACCCAGAGCAGGGGGCCATGGTTAAATGAGGCCTTGCAATAGCCGGTGTTGAGTTCTTCAATGCAGTCGATCCGCACGATCTTTCCTGCCATGCATATGCTGGCCCGGTCAGTTAATTCCGTATAGGCCAGTCGTACCCGCTGTCCGTTCTTCAATACAAAATTCGGGACTACTTCTGCCGGTTCAAGGACTTCCCCATTATCGAGCTGGATCAGCAGGCCGCATCCGTCAAGTCCGGTAAAGTCAACTACTGTGCCTGTCAGACTGCAATAGGGCACGATGCCCACAAACAAGGTATCGCAATAACTGCTTTTGCAGCTGTCGGCTGTCAGTATTTCCAGACAAACCATATAGGCGCCATTGTTTTCATACACATGAACCGGATACTGCTCTTCTGATCCGGCACCATCTCCGAAATCCCATTGCCATTGTACGATTGCTCCCCTTGACATATCCTGGAAGTAATAACTTCTGGCTATCGGGGAGTAGGAAGAATCGGGAGAACCGGGATAACCTGGTTGGGTGGGATCCATAAACATATCACCGTAGGCCTGCCAGAAAGCCTTGCATTCATTGTTGTAACCGACAGCCTGCAGGATTTTGCAGGTATATGAAGTACAACCGCTGCTATTTGTGGCCTGCAGACAAACGTTATAATTGCCTCCGTATTCATACTTATGCATGGGACTGGTCTCGTAAGAATAGTTACCGTCGCCAAAATCCCAGAAATAGGATGCAGGTTCCTTCGTACTATCCGGTATGAATCGATAAATCGGCGGGAAACTTTCCAGAACAGCAATGCTGAAATCAGTGGTGCAATCAGGCGGGTAAGGCCGGTCGCCCACAATGAGAGTCACACAATAGCGGCTTTCACAGCTGTCAGCCGTGGTAATGTTGAGACAGACATTCACCGTATCACCAGCCCTAGGATAGAAATGCATCGGATTGGGCTCACTGCTGGTCTGGCCGTCGCCAAAATCCCAATTCCATTGAACTGTATTGCCTTTCGACATGTCAATAAACTGATAGGGATAGGCTTCTGCAAAAGTCATTATCGAATCATTGTAATAATAATCAAAATAAGCCTGACAACCAGGCCAGGGGTCCACGGTTCCGGAATCAGAAGATTGCGGATAGCAGTTGAAAGCGCCGAAAAGGACTATAATAATCGGCAGATAAAACTTTTTCATATGCACAATTTTTTGGTTTCACATCTGAATGATTAGATGACAAAAACAGTCCAATAGTTGCGTTACTTCGTATTTATTCTTGTATTTATAATAAAATTAATCATTAATCATGATACCTGCATCATAAATCCACAAATAAGCAACTTCCCGTTTCGGCTTGGAGAAATTTTTATATATTTGCGCCACTGTAAAAAAACCAGATTTATAAACTAATATACACCAAAAAATGCGTAACAAAGGAGCCATTTGGACATTGGCTGTCGCTCTCGCGCTGGTTTGTCTGTATCAGCTTTCTTTCACTTTTGTCACATACAAGGTCAGGAGGGATTCACAACAATATGCCAGGAATGCCGAAAACGTTGTCGACCTGAAGAAGGCCGATTATTACCTGGATTCAATCGCCAGCGAACCGGTATATAATTTTGTGTGGTTAAAGAAATATACTTATCGTGAATGCCAGGAAAGGGAGATTAATCTGGGGCTTGACCTGCAGGGTGGTATGAATGTGATCCTTGAGGTCTCTCTTGTGGATGTGATCCGTTCCATGGCCAATTACAGCAAAGATACAACCTTCAACAAGTCTGTTGCAATGGCTAAAAAGATGCAGGTTGGTTCCAACGAGAATTTTGTTACCCTGTTCGGACAGGCTTTTGAAAGAACCGACCCGAATGCAAGGCTTTCCGCAATATTTACTTCTCCCGAACTGCGTGAAAGAATAAACTATAATACGACCAATGAGGATGTGCTCAAGGTGATCCGTGAAGAGGCCGATAAAGCGATCGCCAATTCCTTTAACATCATCAGTACCCGTATTGACCATTTCGGCGTAACATCTCCCAATGTACAGCGCTTGCAAAGCGGTGACCGTATTCTCGTTGAGCTGCCCGGCGTACAGGAAAAGGACAGGGTGAGGAAGCTCCTGCAGGGTTCAGCCAGGCTTGAATTCTGGGAAACATACAACAATGCCGATCCGGAGATCAGCAATGGAATGATGGCCCTGAATAAGCTGGTTAAGGAGATTAAAAAACCCGCTGCTTCGGCAACATTGTCAGCTGAGGCTAAACCTGCAGATGACGAGGGTGTACAGGCAAGCAAGACTGATGCCACCAAAGGTGACACTGCAGAGACACCTGCCTTACTCCAGCAACTGACAGAAGATTCGACAAGAACGGCTGGTGATACAAGCAGGACCAAGGATGCATTCATGCAGGATAATCCCTTGTTCAGCGTACTGGTCCCCTACGTGAACCAAAGCGGCCAGCTGATTCCGGGATCAGTCTTCGGACAGGTTCACTATAAGGATACCGCCAGGGTTAATGAATATCTGAGACTGGGTATTGCGCGCAATCTTTTTCCGCGGAATTTCAAATACTTCTGGTCGGCATTGCCCATCATGAACCCCACTACACAAAAACCGACGGATTATTATGAGGTGCATGCCATTAAGGTTACCAGCAGAGACGGCAGGGCACCACTGACCGGTGATGTCATCACCCGTGCCGAAAATTCTTACGACCAGGTGAGCGGTGAAGCCTATGTTTCCATGAACATGAACGGCGAAGGAACCACTATCTGGGCGCGTCTCACCCGGGAGAATGTCGGCAGGATCATTGCCGTGGTCATGGACGATTATGTCTACTCCTATCCCCGGGTAAATGAAGAAATACCCACCGGTAGTTCACAGATCAGTGGCAGCTTTACGGCAAAAGAAGCAGAAGACCTGGCGAACCTGTTAAAATCAGGTACCATGCCGGCTCCCTGTAAAATCATTCAGGAAGAAATAATTGGTCCCTCTTTGGGTAAGGAGTCCATCCGTTCTGGATTAACCTCCCTGGCAATCGCGTTCGTCCTGATCTTTTCTTTTATGGTCTTCTATTATACCCGGCGCGCAGGCACGGTAGCTGATATTGCACTCTTCCTGAACATGTTCTTTCTGATCGGCGTGCTTGCTTCTCTTGGACTTGCACTTACCCTGCCGGGTATAGCGGGTATTGTCCTTACAATCGGGATGTCAGTGGATGCCAACGTACTGATCAACGAGCGTATCCGCGAGGAGCTAATGGCCGGAAAAGGGGTTAAGATGGCTGTTGCTGATGGATACAAGAATGCGCTTTCTGCCATCATCGATGGTAACCTCACCACCCTGATCACCGGTATCATTCTTTTTATCCTTGGGACCGGACCTGTAAAAGGTTTTGCCACTACGCTGGTTATCGGTATCATAACATCCATGTTTTCCGCTATTTTTATCACCCGGCTTATATTTGAAATGCTGCTCGACAAGCAGTCCCTGCTCACATTTAGTACCCGTCTGTCGGAAGGGGCATTTAAGAAAATTAACCTGGACTACGTCAAACATCGTAAAAAATTCTATATCCTTTCAGGGGCTATCATTCTTATCGGAATCGGTTCACTGATTTTCCGGGGACTTGACGAGGGTGTGGATTTTGCCGGTGGACGCAATTATATTGTGCAATTTGACAAGCCGGTCAGCAACCTCGAAATAGCCGGATTGCTGGAGAAGGAACTGGGTATGCGCCCGACGGTAATAACCTATGGTTCTGATGATAAGGTCCGGATTACAACGAAATACGGCATTGATTCGGAGGATCCGGAAATCGAGAATGCAATTGAACAAATGATCTATAATGGAGTGAAGCCCATTATCGGTGAAAACGTGAGCTATGATCAATTCAAGAATGATCAACATGCAGGGCTTGCAGCGGGTAGGACCCACTATAGCCGCTGATATAAAGCGAAAGTCATTCATTGCCCTGTTTATTGCCCTGTTCTTCATGTTCCTGTATATCGGTTTCAGGTTCCGGAACTGGAGCATGGGACTGGGAGCCATGGCTTCCCTGGCTCATGATGCATTCCTCGTAATTGCCATTTTCTCCTTGCTGTATGGTGTTATGCCCTTTTCCATGGAGATCGATCAGACCTTCATCGCGGCCATTCTTACCATTATCGGATATTCGGTGAACGATACGGTGGTCATCTTTGACCGTATCCGGGAATACAGGGCACTTCATCCGAAAATGGATTATGCGACTTTGATGAACAAGGCCATCAATGATACCTTCAGCCGGACCATCATTACATCACTGACTGTACTGATCACCGTGGCGATCATTTTCTTCTATACCGGGGAAAGCGTCCAGGGATTTGCCTTTGCCCTGCTGATCGGTTTGTTCTCAGGAGTATACTCCACTGTATTTATTGCCTCTTCACTTGTCTACGATACCAGCAAGAAAAAGGAAATTAAAAAACCTGTCTAGTGTAACATCATAGTTGACTTTAAACGTGTAATTCCATAGACATAACACCCCCGGTTAAAAAACCCGGGGTTTTTTGCTCAGCTTTTCTTATATTTGTGCCGTTAATGTAAAATTATGATGCATACTTTTTTGTTTCTCAGCGGAGGGGAATTGTTGCTGGTTTTTCTTGTGTTTCTTCTGCTCTTTGGTTCGAGCAAAATTCCGGAGATGGCCAAAGGATTGGGAAAAGGGCTGAGGGAGCTTAAAAAGGCCACGGATGATATCAAACGGGAAATCAATGAAAGCACGAACGGAATCACACAGGAAATCACAAATACCACTTCCGATATCCGCAGGAATATCAGCGAGATAACCACCAATATAAGCCAGGATATCGACACAACGACCAGCGAGGTGAAGAAAGAGGTGAATGAGGTGGCAAAGGATGTGAATTCCTGAAGTACCAGTTCTTAAACCATCTTACCTGCTTCTGGTAAATGCATCATCATGGATATCATTGAGGTTAGTCATATATGCAAATCTTTCGGCTCTCTCCAGGTTTTAAAGGGAATCAGCGTTGTCATCCGGAAGGGTGAGATCGTCACCATCGTAGGAGCCAGCGGCGCGGGAAAAACCACCTTACTCCAGATCATGGGAACTTTACTGAAAGCCACTGAAGGCACTGTGCAAATAAATGGCACCCATGTCAACGAACTCCGTGAAAAGGAATTGTCACGATTCCGGAACCGGCATATCGGATTCGTATTTCAGTTTCATCATTTGCTGCCGGAATTCACCGCACTCGAAAATGTTTGTATTCCGGCATTTATTGCCCGGATTCCCAGGCATGATGCAGTGAAGCGCGCCAAAGACATACTGGAGTTTCTGGCGCTCGGACACCGGTTGGACCATAAACCTGCAGAATTGTCAGGCGGTGAGCAACAACGCATTGCTGTTGCCCGGGCCCTGATCAACAATCCCGATGTGGTGCTCGCTGATGAACCGTCCGGCAACCTTGATTCGCATAACAAGAAGGAATTGCATGAATTGTTCTTTACCCTGCGCACCCGTTATGACCAAACATTCGTGATTGTGACCCACGATAATGAGCTGGCAGGAATGAGCGACAGGACAATTACCATGCATGACGGATCGCTGGTTATTTGATGATTTGATGATTTGATGATTTATTTGTATAACACCTATTTCTAACATTCAACATACAACATACAACATACAACCTTCAATTCTGCTATCCTGCGCAAAACTTTAAGCTTTCCTCGATTCATGATACGATCTGTACAACCGGACCCGGAAGCATGTATCCGACATAACCCGGGGAGCCACAGCCAATCATCTCAACTTGAACAACTTTTTCGCCGCCGAACCTTTAAAAGGATCTGAAACATGCCTTTCAGTCCTTTTACTAAGGGGTAACTCAAAGAAGGTCATATAAAGATTATGCATTGACGTTTTTAATGATTCACCGGTTTTGTGTTCATTAAGAATACTCTCCAGTCCTCCCTTTGTTACATAAATACTTTTCAAAGCTTTAAGAAAGTAAATAAAATCCAGTGAATTGAAAGTCCTGTGAACAAAAGCCACAATTCTTTCAAGATCTTGTTCGTCAGAATTTATAATAAAATCTAATGGAGAATTATCGAGCAGTGCCATCATCCTATCGGCATTCCTTAATATCATCTTACGGTTCCCCATGCAATAGTTGCAGCCAGAAATCCTGAAATCTCGATATCTTCCTTTTTTGTATATTTATGCGGGATACTTATGGGATCATGTTCAATGAAAGCAGGTCAGTTGTATAAATCAACCTTTTCATCCAGGAATTCCTTCAGCTCCGAATTTTTTAACTTCAGGCGACTGATCTTGGTCAGATTAAGCTAAGGATTTTTGAATATTTTATAATTCTCAATAAAATATTCAATGTATTCAGGTATTTTTGTGCCAAGATAATACGGCATATTCATCAAAAGATAAGGTTTGCCACCTGGTGTTTTTGTCCTGACTACTTCAAATTTCCCGGCGTACATTCTTACTGCATAGGGATGGTTACAATGTTCAACAAACTGATGGAGTGATTTTAAAGTTCCTTCACTGCCGGATTTTATTTCGATGGGAATCACCAGGTCCTTATATGTATAAACCAGATCTACTTCTGAGGACGATTGTTTTTTTTCACGAACCCAGAAATGCGGCTTTTTATCATTAAAGGTATTCAGGGTAATCAACTCCTGCATTATCAAATGAGGAATAATTGCCCCTTTATAAGAATTGCTTAAATCTTTAAGGGACAGCATTTCTGCCTGAATTCCGAGTTCATTGTTTATCAATCCAGTATCCATGAATTGTAAGCGGGGGGACTTCCTTAGATTTGGTTTCACAGGAATTTCAACGTCAGTAGTAGGGTAAATAAGTTGAATAATTTTAGCATCGTCTAAACTCCTGAATGCTTCCCCGACCTCCCTTGATCTGTAGTTGGATTGACCAAAATTCTGAAACTTAATACGCTGGTCCATATAGTTATGTGCAGTAGACATAATGTGTTTTATGACTTTACGCTCTGTTTCATTTGAAGCGTATTTTTCAACATCATTCCTGTACGTACCCCAGATACTTTCATAGACTTTGGGCAATTCTGTCAAACTGTCCTTTTCAATGAAATTGCTTATTACTTCGGGCATACCCCCAACAATGGAATATTTATTAAACAGGCCCAGCAAAATAGTATGAGCAAATGGTTCTACCGGCACTTTCTTAATTTGTTCCAATGCTGCCCGGTGATCAATTGCCTCCAGATACTCAATGAAATTTAAGGGATGCAGGTATAAATATTCAACTCTCCCAACCGGGAAACTTTTCACCTTTTTCATGGTAAACTCTAAAAGCGATCCGGCGGCAATTACATACAGGTCAGGAAATTCCTCATAAAAATACCGGAGCATTTGAATAGCTGCAGGTGATTCCTGAATTTCGTCAATAAATAATAGTGTCTCGCCTATTGAAGATATGGAAATGTTTCCTGACAGGAAAAGTGATTCCACAATGGATTTAGCATCCATATTATTATTGAAGAATGCAGCGTCCGATGATTTTTCAAGATTTAATATAAGGTGATATCTGTAGGATTTTGCAAACTCCTTTGCAAGAGTCGTTTTGCCTACTTGTCGGGCTCCTCTGAGTATAAGTGGCTTGTGATTTGGATTTCTCTTCCAGACTTCAAGATTCTTTCCTATTATTCTTTTAAAAATCACGATGTTTTGTTAATGATTGTAATAATGTCAGGGTAAAAATATACAATATTTGTTATAAAGTCAATGATGATTATTCACTTTTTTGTAAACATGTCAAAGGATGATTATAATTAAATACAGCTTCCCCGGCCATGGTAAATGGGAATTTGAGACGCGGTTTGAGTCTGTTCACATATTTCAGATTATATTTATAAATGTAACAAATTGGGGGCCAATTTCTGTAAAAGTTGTAACAGATTGGGGGATTTGATTAATCATGCTACCTTAATTATCCGTAGAAACATGTTTCTGCGGTGGATGATAAGACTTGACGACAGCTTTGGCTGGGGAAATTATTACAACCTTTTACCTTGTGTCAGGATTAGTTCTTTTCATCGGATTTCATAGGGTTCGCCGGTACATACCATAGATGATAACATGAATAAAATTTTGATCAAGTCAATAAATCAATTCACATACGGCAACAGTGGCAAAAAAAACACAATCGGCAGAACTTCCTGTCGAAAAGAAAAGATTGGATGATAACTCACATGCCTTTACATCAAGATTTGGTTTATATCTTGAAGTACGTTTCTAAAAGTTATGACTACATCTCATATCCTTCACCTAATGATAGGGACATGATTTTAAAAGCCTAAAACATTTCAAAAACACCCAATCCAAACAGTGCAAAATCATATTTTGCAGGATCGCTTTTATCAAAGCTTCTGAGTATAGTATCTAATTCCATAACTGCTTTGGCATCATTCTGTTTACGGTTTAGCAATCCCAGTTTTCTTGCCACATTGCCGGAATGGACATCAAGTGGGCAGGACAGCACTGAAGGCGGGATTGATTTCCATATTCCGAAATCAACACCTTTATTATCTTTCCGGATCATCCACCGCAGATACATATTTAACTTCTTTGCCGCTGATCCACAATATGGATCGGAAATATGTTTCATCGTTCTTTTATCATGTGGCAATTCAAAAAACCTACTCCTGAAATGATGGATGGCTGGCTGTAACGAATCTTCGGTCTGGTACTGGTTAAATATGCTTTCCAGGCCATCATATCTTACATAAATGTGCTTTAATGCCCTAATGAAATAAATAAAGTCTCCTGAATTAAACGTTCTGTGTATAACACAATCAATCCTTTCAAGGTCGCGTTGTGTATGATTTAAAACAAAATCATATGGAGAATCATCCAGATACGATATCATTCGGTTTGCATTTCTCAGGATCATCGTTCGATTACCCCATGAGATGCTGGCTGCCAGAATGCCTGCAATCTCTATATCTTCTTTGCTTGCAAAACGATGTGGGATGCTTATGGGATCATGTTCAATAAAGGTGAGGTTGTTATACTTTTCTGCCTTTTCATCTAAAAACTCTTTCAGCTCTTTATTTTTTAACCCCATATTCCTGGTTTTCTCATTTCAAAATTAAGGAATTATGGTTAAAAACCAGGGTGTTATTCAACAATCAATATTGCATCAAACCATTCTCCATAAGATTTCCCGTCGAGGGTAACATCAAAAGCAATCAGATTGACACCAGCCTGAAAATTCTCGTCGGTTTTCAAATGAACCGGTATTTTTTCCCGGGAACCTGGTTTGGTTTTCCCTTCAAAGACGCCAGGTTCCGCCACGATGCCCGGTGGGGCATGAATTTTAATGCGGTGATACTGGTCTTTGTCCCCGAAGTTCCTTACCGAAACAATCATATCAGCCGTTTGGCCAGGTTTAATCCATATCCGGTAAGGTTCGGCATGCACCCAGTAGGGATCGAACCAGTAGCGGTAATCAGCCTCACTGCTGATCGACTGAAAGGCCTTACGCATCTGATGTGCCCATTTCTGGTAACGGGTTATCATTTTGGCCGGCTTGTCCATGACATAGGAATGACCTCCAACCAGCCTGTCAGGTTTCAGTTGAGACAGATATTCTGCAGCATAAATATACCCTTCTTCCAAATTGGCATTGTTCCTGGCCACCAGTGCCTCGTGACCGGAATGCAGGAGATTGCCCGGATCGCCGAATATGTTGTCACCCGTGAAGGCTACTTTCTTTCCGTCAATCATGCCCTGCATGCAAAGGGCATATACAGTCTGGCCAGGCATCCAGTCAATGGTAAACTGGTATTCCTCCCATGTAAAAGATTCACCCGGACTGAAAGCCCGGTCCACCCGAATGGAATCAAAACCTGCATGATAAGCAGGCAGCAAAGCAGCAATATTATAATTCAGAGGGTGTTCCATTAGGGGAACCATGTTTTTCAGTGCCCAGACGGGCGTACCCCATTTTTGTTTAATATAGGGAGCCTGCAGGAAATGATCTCCGTGGATATGTGTAACAATAAGGGCATCAATTGCTTTTAAACCATATATGATCTTCATTGATTCGAGGGATTGTGCTAAAAATAGGGTGTCGATGAGCCCGCAGTCCACCAGTAAAGCGTGTCCGTTTTCAGATAAAATCAGCGAGAAATTGGGGAAATATTCAGGTCCCTTCAGCTTAAATAAGTGGGGTGATATCTGCCACACATGGGGCACATCGGCCGGTTTGGAGATCATATCCTGACTGGCAGATGCATAGGTTGATACGTCATACCCCCGTACGAGTAACCTTTCCAGATTGCGCAATTTACCCAGGTAAGTCTTCAGTTGTGGTTCCGGGTTTATCATAACAGGTCCGTGGGCAGGCAGTAGCATGGATGGATGAAAATCGCGGAGCAGTGCGGTTGAATTGTGCAGGGCACGAAGGCCGGAAGCATAACCATAATCCCATTCAGAATCGAAATAGGTATGCATTTTTGCTCCCCGGAGGATCACATCACCCGATAAGGCAAGCCAGCCCGCTGAGGTCTTTAGCAGGTATGACATGCTGCCGGGACTGTTACCCGGAGTTTCCATGCACCAGAATGTGTGTCCATGCCAGGTAAAGGTATCCATACTGGCAAAAGCCCGGTCAACCGGAATGGGTTGAACCGGCGGCCGGATATAGCTGACGCCGAAAACTGACCAGGGATCCGCCAGGGAGGGGTTCACCTTCGCAAAATCAGAAGGTCTTTCAAAAAGGACGCTTTCAGCTGCCGGTACGGCAATTTGTGTATCCGGGTCTTTCATCAGGGGATAACCCTGGCATTGCTCCCGGTGATGGTGCGTGAACAGGATCCATTCCACCTGCTCAACGCCAATTTCAGGAAGATGAGAAAGCACACTGCCGTTCCCAAGATCAACCAGCAGCGCTTTATCACCATCCCGAAGGACATATACATTGCATACATCAGTCCATTGATATAAGTTGGGGACTGATTTCACCGGAATTAAGCGTATCCTTCATTTCGTCAACCAGCACTGAGTTTGATCCGGGTACTCTGTTACATGAAACCAATATGACCAGCCATAAGATGAGATACAATCTGAAGCCTGTTAAGGGAATTTTAAAAGCTTGCATAGCATGAATTCTTGATTACATCGAACATGAATAAAATTAATATTTCCCGAACAAAATACCAACGTTACTCATTATTGTTTTACTTTGCAATACACCCTGTCAGGGTGGTAAATATACCAACATGTCAAATACGTATTTTTCTTTCAAACAATTTACGATATACCAAGACAGGTGTGGTATGAAGGTTGGGACGGACGGAGTGCTGCTCGGAACCTGGGTGAATGTGGAGGGTGCAAGCAGTATACTTGATGCAGGAACAGGTACCGGACTCCTGGCTTTGATGGTGGCGCAGCGATGCACAGCGCTGATCGATGCCGTTGAGATTGACGAAAACGCCTGTGGCCAGGCCAGGGATAATGTGTCAGCATGCCCGTGGAAAGACCGGATCAGGATCCATCATGACTCCTTCCAGCATTTTGCCAGACAGACAGAAAGCCGATACCAGGTGATCGTATCCAATCCGCCCTGGTTCGGCAATTCGCTCAAACCTCCTTCGCTTTCAAGGTCGATGGCCAGACATGATGAGCGACTGGGATATGAAGAATTGCTGTATGGTTCAGATAATCTTTTGTCTGGTGAAGGAAGGCTGGGGATCATTTTACCGGCAAGGGAAATTGCAGGGTTCACGGAGCTGGCTTATTTTCACAATCTGCATCTGCAGAGAAAAACACTGGTGAAGCCGGCTCCTGACAAGGATCATTTCAGGTGTCTGGCAGAATTCGGCCGGTTACGCCCATTTTCAGTTGAAGAGGTTGAATTGATCATTAAACAGGGTAAAAAATATAGCGACGAATACTTAGAACTAACGAAGGAATATTATTTGGCAATGTGCTAATGTGCTAATGTGCCAATGTGCTAATGTGCCAATTTGCTAATTTTCTGTTTTCTAATCACTTCATCACCTAATTAGCTAATCACTTCCTCACCCCCTCTCCTGACCTGACATTCACCAGGTGACCGGGAAGCAGGTACATGATCAGGGGAATACTGAAAACTAACAGGAAGCTGCAGAAAATAAGGATCTTAAGCAACAGGTCAGATTTACATTAGAAATAAGTTATTGTTTTTATCTGTTTTCTATTGTATTTTATTGTTTATTATTGTATATTTACTGATAAAAACAATACCATGAAAACCAATCCATCTATTTTCAAAGTTTTTCAGCATAGTGATGAATATTTTGAAATGCTGAGCGATCCGGATTTTTCCAGGAAGTATGTTATTAATCAGGTGATATTCATTTTTCTCTTTTCACTTGTATATGGAATTGTCATGGGCTCTTACAACGGTCTTTTGCAAAGCCTGGTTACCGGTATTAAAATACCCTGCCTGATATTTCTTTCCCTGTTAATATGCTTTCCCGCTCTTTACGTCATTCAGTATATGATCGGTTCTACGATGACCATATATACAATGGCCAATATCCTTCTTTCCGGGTTTATTGTTTTCACCACCATAGCCTTGTCATTCGCCCCTATTGTGATATTCTTCATGGTAACCAGCAATAATTACTCTTTCCTGAAATTGCTGCATGTAGGTATTTTCACCTTCTCCGGTGTATTTGCGGTCAAAACAATTCTTAACGGACTAACCTTTTCATGTGAAAAAAAGAACGTTTATCCAAAACTGGGTTTAAATATATTCAAGATCTGGATCATCATCTTTGCCTTCGTTGGTACACAATTGGCATGGAACCTGCGGCCGTTTGTCGGCAGCCGGGATCTTCCCTTCGAATTGTTCAGGGAACGTGAAAGCAATTTCTATATTGCTGTCCTGCAATCCGTGGCAAACCTTTTTGATCCTGCCAGAACTTCAGACAAGGAAAATGGACCGAATCAAGTTGATCAACAACCCGACAGTGCTATCAGGAAAACGAATGGACTATAAAGAAAAAATAATGACCCTCGAGGAAGTTGCTGAATACTTGCGGGTCAAGCCACAGACGATCTATACCTGGGCACAGGAAAAGAAGATACCTGCTGCTAAACTGGGCAAAGAATGGCGGTTCAGAAAATCAGTTGTTGACAAATGGTTTAATGAGCAGATGGATAATAAGTTCAGGGAATTTTTTTAGTTCCGATTTGAAAAATGAAATCAACGGAATTAAAATATCCACGCATTGAGGGTAAAACCTATTCCCTGTTTGGGGATTCCAGCTCAACCCATGATTATTATAAGACCATCAAATCGCTGGCTGATCGAATCCTCGCAGAAAGTGATATTGCCACTGTATTGGGAACGCTAAAAGAATATTCCTCGCGGAAACGTTTTCTGAAAAGAACCGTGTCAGGCAAAGTCAGCAAATCCATGATTTCGTATTGCCTGAATTCTGTTCACGAACCATTAAAGCAATATACCCGGAACACAGCGGGCCATCTGAAGAATCTGCCGCTTTCAAAACTCTGGGACGGAAGGCTTGCAACCACCGAAGAACAATATCATTTGTATATGCTCGAGATTGAACTGACAAACCGCCTGAACCGGAATCAGTTTCTGCAGGCAGATCATAAAATATCTTTGCAACCTTATTGTTTACAGGATTTTTCTGTGAAGTGCAAGGCATCTGACAATGGATTTGATTACCAGTGTAAATCATGTTCTAAAAACTGTTTTCAGAATTATACAAGTAAGATATTGAAAGACAATAGTATCGAACCGTACATTTGGATGGGTGCGCATATCAGCAAGCTGGTAAAGGAAGCAAAAAGAAAACAGCAAACCCTTGGGATTCTGGGAATTGCCTGTATTCCTGAATTGCTGATGGGGATGCGGAAATGCAGGAAATATAATATCCCGGTTGTCGGACTACCGCTCAATGCAAACCGCTGCATCAGGTGGTTTGGTGAGTTCCATCCGAATTCGGTGGATTTGGAGGAGTTGGAAATACTGGTAAAGAAATAATGATCTATTCAGCATAAACAAGAAAATCTTATCTTTAGGTATATCATTTTGAATTGGGGTTCCCTGAAAACAAAATCCACATGAATCATGAAGAAAATATTCATTTTAAACGTGTTGGTACTTGCTGTCCTGATTTGCAAAGGGCAGGGTAATGATCTTGACCGGGGGCAGGTGGGTTATGTGCCCGCACCGGAGAATTTACAAAATCGTCAATGGTTCAGGGATGCCCATTTCGGCATGTTTATTCACTGGGGTGTGTCCAGTGTCCTGGGTGAGGAGATCGGCTGGGCATTGTCGGGCAAAGATGTGAATGAGTACAGGCAAAACATGAGCAAATTCAACCCTGTAAAATTCGATGCCGCTGCCGTTGTTAAACTGGCCAAAGATGCCGGCATGAGGTACATCACGTTCACCACACGCCACCATGACAGTTTCAGCATGTTTGATACCCGGTTTTCAGACTGGGGGATCATGCATACACCTTACAGCAGGGATGTGCTCAAAATGCTGGCTGATGAATGTCAGAAACAAGGCCTTCGCCTGTTCTGCTATTATTCACTGACTGATTTTTACCGGCCGGATTATTGTCAGGGCAATGTGAAAAAAGGAAGAGGGATTCAGGGTGCATGCAATTGGGATGCTTACATTCAATTCATGAAGGATCAGTTAACGGAAATCCTGACCAACTATGGCCCCATCTATGGCATTTGGTTCGATGGCCACTGGGACCAGGTGGAACAGCTTCAAAACGGCCGCAACGGAAATCAGATGCGTGCCTGGAGGTATAATGAATTATATAAACTCATTCACGACCTTCAGCCTGGCTGTATGATAGTGAACAATCATCATTTGTCCACCTTTCCCGGCGAAGACTATCAAACCTTTGAACGCGACCTGCCGGGCAGCAATACAGGCGGAGGTTATTCGGCTGATGCTGTAATTACGCAGGACCTGCCCCTGGAATCCAGTGATATCATGGGCAAAAGCTGGGGTTATGTCACCGGCGACACCATAGACCGCTCTGTAAAGGAGCTTATCCATTTGCTGGTCGGTTCTGCAGGCCTGGGAGCAAATCTTCTGTTAAACATTGGACCAACACCCGAGGGTGAAGTCCGGCAGGCACATAAGGAAAGACTGCTGGGCATGGGTAGTTGGCTAAAAACCTATGGCGAAACCATTTACGGAACGCGAAGAAGTTTTATGAAGCCGGCTGACTGGGGTGTCGCGGTCGAAAAGGGTGATAAAATTTATCTGCACATCATACACCCGGAGGCCCTTGATAAACAAGTAATGTTACCTTCTTTTCCCTATAAGCTGGATAAGGCTTACCTTTTCGAATCCGGGCAATCTGTACAATTCAAATCGGATCAGGCTTCTTCAGCAGTAATTTTACAAATTCCAGGGTTGGATACAGAATCAATGGATCAGGTGATCGTTTTGGAAGTATCAAGGTAGTTGTGTCAATAAACGGAATATAAATTAATTAGTTTATTAATTACCTTACAAAAAAGAATGGCAACATGAGCATCAGCAATTACGACAAATTTATGGCCAGCATCAAATCCGGCAAAGTATGCAAGGGTTTGGTAATCACGCTGAATGATCTGGCGGTTAGTGAACTGGCAGGTGAGGTCGGATTTGATTTCACCTGGATTGATATGGAGCATTCCCCGCTTACCATTGAATCAGTCATGCAGCACGTAATTGCTTTAAAGGGTACTGATTGTGCGCCCCTGGTCAGAGTGCCCTGGAATAAGGCAGAGATAATAAAGCCCATACTCGATCTGGCCCCGGCAGGTATAATAATTCCCATGGTGAATTCAGCGGATGAGGCCAGGGCAGCAGTGCAGGCATGTCGTTATCCGCTGACAGGGATCAGGGGTTGCTATGTAAGACGCGGAACCCGGTACGGCCAGACTCCCTTTGCTGAATATGTAAAAGATTCAGAGTCAGAACCCATGGTGATCATTCAGGTTGAGACAATGGAAGCCGTGAGGAATCTGGACGAGATATTAAAAGTTCCGGGTATCGGCAGCATCTGTATAGGTCCAGCCGATCTGTCAGGCTCCATGGGCAAACTGAACCAGCTTGACGATCCGGAAGTAAACCGGGTGATAGACCAGATCTGTGAAAAAGTACTTTCTTTAGGCCTGCTCCTGGGTGCTGCAGGATCTCCCTTTGAGGTCTGGAAGAAACGGGGCGTAAACTGGATTGCCCTGGCAAGTGATTTCTCCAGCATTGTTTCTCAGGCTGAAATTATCCTTAGTAAGACCTGAGCATCTTCAGTGCAATATCCAGAGAATAGGGCGGGGTCATTAACTTCATATCTCCTCCCTTCCAGGCCAGACTTTGTGAACCTGACAATGACCCTGATGCAGGATCAATCCATTCAATAGAATAGGTTCCGGCAGGAATCGTCTGTAAAGTAAGGGTGTCCCTGTAGTGACCCGGCTTGGGCAGAAAGCTGGCTCCCCAGGCATCATCATAGGATCCATGAAACAGGTATAATGCATACTGCTCCCCGTTTTCTGCCAGGGCATTGAAAAAGGCATCTGCAGGTATCCCATTGAGATTGCTGAAACGTGACAAGCCAGCCAGATCGAATGAAAGCATGAAATCTTTCAATATCTTTCTTTGTGGAACAATATATTTTTGGGTATTCTCACCGCCTGCTTCCTGTCCCCGGTAGAATTCTCCATTCAGATTGATGCATCCTGCGCCTCCTCCAAGCATGAACCACCAGCCCTCTGCACGGATTGCATCCACGGTATAGGCATTTTTTGTCAGACTGATCCCAAAATAATTCGATTCAACATTTATAATGGGTTTGTTGTTCTTATAGTTCACATCCAGCGCCTTTTTAGCCGGCTTAACATATTCGGCTGCCAACCAATGGCACCAGATCTCATCCGACAGATCAGGCGAAAGATTTTGTACTGTCTGACCCAGCACATGCTTAACCGGAAGCGATTCTTCTGCCTCCCGAAAAGCTTCACTCATGGCCCTTATCCAGGGAGCAATCATACTGTCAGGGTTAACAATAATGTTGCCATCCGGCAAACCCTGCAAGGATGGTTCATCACATATGTCAAAGATAACATTGTCAAATTCATTCGTTTCCTCGACGATCTTCTTTATGTATTCCTTCTGATATCTGGCCACATCCTGGTTGCGAAAATCCATCGTGGTAAACAATCCACAGTCCTTTGTCTCATATTGACCCACATGCTGGATATTGTTTTCATGATACAGCGCCATGAAGGGCCAGCAATCTGCATACATGCCATTGAAAAATGCTATTTCAACAATGATGTTTTTCCTCCGGGCAAGTGCCACAAATTCTCTTAACCGGATGAAATATTGGGGATCCCACCTGTCCAGGTCATATTTGAACGAGGGCTTTCCTGATTCAGCCAGCAGGGGATTAGCGCCTGCCTGATCAGATCTGTTCCAGGGGAGAAGCTGCCGGCCCGGCCGGGGGCCCAATGGATTTCCGGGAAGCCACTTATCCATCGGTTCAAACATGCCACCCGGATAGATCCGGGTCAGGTTCATGCCGTTCGCGGAGAGGTAATCCAGGTACTTCTCAAAATCAAATTCGGTATCGATAACGGCCCCATAATGGTGATCGGATGTAATCAGGACGAGGGGCTTACCCCGGTAAAAAAAATAGTGAGGATTGGATTGCCAGACCTGAATGGGATCGTTGTTGCATGAAGTTGTGATCATGAACAACGCTAAAGCGATACCGGGAAATATATTCCGTTTCATATATTTTTTTCTTAACAGTACGATGATTAAAGTTATAAACAAATTCCCAAACTCAGGCAGCCCCTACTCATTAGATCAGGTTAGAAGTAATCAGGCAGTTAATCTGAACTGCAAAACATGATGCAGGCCGATTTAAATTGCATAAAATACTTTTAGTTGTTCACCAGTTGCATCCTGCATTTTGCACACAGGCTATGGTTCTTTTGATCAATATCCTCAACGTAAGTACTTGACCGCATTACACATACCGGATCACTGCAATGGATTAGTCCAAACATATGGCCAAGTTCATGGATCGCTTCCTTCCTGAATCTTTCCACCAGGATCTTTCCGTTGGCTTTGATACCATACCTTTCATTGCTCAATCTATATATGGAAGCTATCCCCATCCGACCGCCTAAAAAGGCCTGACCGAATATATAGTTCAGAATGGGTATAAACAGGTCAATATTGAACAACCCCAGCGTTTTTGAGTAATCTGTTGCAAACTCAATATCAATTCTATTCAAAAGTTCAGTCCCGTTATATTGTTTTCTTGCAGGATTATAAAACTCACTGAGATCCAGATTTCCGCTTTTTGTCCGGACAGGATATGAAAACTCCCGGCTTATATCAGGGGCAATCATTTCAAGAAGTTCCTGACCGAAATATCCAAATGAGATTAATGTAATATCTTCAAGATCCAAAATATAATGCGCCTTAACTGGGAGAAACCAATAAATGAAATTATTTCTGGTTCAGATCATATTTTTTAATCTTATTGTACAGGGTAACCCTGTCTACTTTAAGTGCCTTTGCTGCAGCCGATATATTCCAGCTGTATTTGTCCAGGATTTGACTGATGTGGTTCTTTTCAAGGTCTTCAAGACTTTCAACAGAAGTACTCATGGTTTCTTTCCCCAGTGGAAGATCCTTCAATGTGATCTTTTTTCCATTTCCAACCACAATTGCCCTTTCAATCATGTTTTCAAGTTCCCGGATATTTCCCGGAAATGAAAATTCCGTTAGCCGTTTCAGTGCGCCAGATTCGATCGAAATGATCGGTTTGTTCATTGTGGTGCAGTATTTCCTGATAAAATAGTCGACAAGCTGTGGAATATCTTCAATTCTTTCCCGCAAAGGAGGAACATGAATATTCACAACATTTAACCGGTAAAACAGATCTTCCCGGAAAAGACCTTTCTCCACCATGGATTTCAGATCTTTGTTTGTTGCACAAATTACCCTGAAATCAGATGTTATCTCTTTGTTTCCGCCTACACGAACAAAACTTTTTGTTTCCAGAACCCGAAGCAATTCAACCTGCATCTTAGTTGAGATGGTAGCTATTTCATCGAGAAAAATGGTCCCGCTATCGGCCATTTCGAACCTGCCTTTACGGTTGAATACCGCACCGGTAAAAGCGCCCTTTTCGTGCCCGAATAATTCGCTTTCAAGAAGGCTTTCCGTTAGCGCTCCGCAATGAACACTTACCAGGGGGAAGAATCTGCGTGGAGAATTGGTGTGAATGGCCCGGGCAACAAGTTCTTTTCCGGTACCGCTTTCCCCGGTTATTATTACTGATGCATTGGATTGAGCAACACTTTCAATTTCCTTCAGAACCCTGCGCATGGCATCACTGCTGCCAACCAGGTTCTCGACATTTTCAAGTGGAACGACCTCCCTGAGAATTTCATTTTCCTCGGCCAGTGATATCTGTTTGGACGCATTCCTGATAAGATGTGACAAATCATCGGGATCAAAAGGTTTTGTTACATAATCAAAAGCACCTTCTTTAAGTGCCTGAACAGCTGTGTCAACAGTGGCAAAAGCAGTCATCATGATGACAATGGATTCTTTCCTGATCGATTTTATCCGCCTGAGCATTTCCAGACCGTCCATACCCGGCATTTTAATATCGGCCAGGATAATATCAAAAGTATCTGATTCCAATATAGATAACGCCTTTTTTGCATCCTCTGCACACTCAACATGATAACCGTCTTCAATGAACCAGTTATAAAGTGAATCTCTTACAGATTCCTCGTCATCAACGATCAGTATGGAGATTTTTTTGCCATAATCAGGTTCCCTTAATTCTTTAGTAATGATAAGGATATTGATATTGTTGTTCCCTTTCCACGTTCGGATCTTACATCAATTTTCCCTTTATGATTCTGAATAATGCCATGTACGATAGCCAATCCCAGTCCGATCCCGTTTGTTTTATTCTTGGTGGAAAAAAAGGGTTCAAAAATATGTGGAATGTCTTCTTCGGATATTCCCGATCCATTATCTGTAATATCGATACGTATATGATCCTTATCCGGATTGACTGTCCTGAAAAGAACCTCTCCGTTTTCTGAAATTGCCTCCAAAGCATTCATCAGGATAGCAACACATACCTGTTTGATTTGATTGGAACTGCAAAAGATCAAATCAGTCTTTGCTGAAAAATCAGATAAAAAGTTAATGTTTGCCACTTTCATGGAGTGATTCATCAATTCGTACGTGTCATGAAGGATTTCATGAAGATGCCTGGGTTCAAAATCATCCTGGTCTTTCCTGGAAAAATCAAGTAAGCCCTTGACAATATCCCCGCAACGCATGGCCTCACTTATTATAAATCCCAGGTGTTTCAGTATCGTTTCTTTTTTTGCAGGATCAATTGTCTGATTGCTCAATTGCTTATGGATCAGTTTTGCATATACCAGTATTCCCGACAAAGGATTATTTATTTCATGCGCCACGGATAATGATAATCTTCCCAGGGAGGCAATTCTTTCAATATTAATTATTTCATTCTGAGCCTGACCCAATTCCTCCGATTTCTTCTGAACTTTATATTCCAATTGTTGCGACCAGTTCTCGAGTTCAATGTTTGCTTTCTGAAGATTGTCAAGCATATCGTTGAACGCCAAGTGAAACCATGCGCATATCCGATAACTGATCAGGTTTTATTTCAAGCCTTGTACTTTTATCACCTTTCGCAACCGCTTCACTGGCAGTAATTAAAGCAGTAAGGGGTTTTCTGATTTTTTTTGCTGTAAGAATTATTAAGAAGGTAACAAGCAAAACTGTGATCAGGGCTGCAAGCAGAATGTAGTCTTTTTTTGATTTATTGAGGGCATCATCCAGATCTTTCAACGGAAACTTGATAAGCAGCGAACCAAGGACTTTCTCATTCCGGTTATGAGCATGACATGAGCTTGTATAGCATGATTCGGAATTAATATGGGAGAACTGATTAAAAGATGCCTGCTGTTGTTGTTGTTGTGATTCATGCTGCATTCACTGCTGATGTCAATGATCCGAACGGATTTCTCCATTGCCGGGAACATGGTGGCTATATCGTTGTGACAGCTTTTACAGTCCGGATCGCTGTGGTTGGAAGTATCGCTTGAAATGGAGGAATAAGCAAGATTATTGTCACTATCATACATATTGACATCATCAATACCTGACATGGTATTGATAATGTCAAGGGTGCTCTGAAGTGTTGTCCTGTCATTTTCGAGCATGGACTTGTAAAGGGCTCCTTCTACCAGTGAAGCGATGTTGTTTCCGTTTTCACGGATAATCGACTTCATATAACCCTCATTTACAGACCTGAAAATAATCCAGAATGTAACAAAGAGAAAAATCGAGGAAATAGTAAAAATAAATACTACCCTGCCAAAGATGGAAGACCGGAATTTGGCAAATGCCATCAAATAAGCGAGTTCAGCAACGTCCTTTTATATCCAACTGTTTTTTTAAACAGTTTCATGGCAGTGAAACATGAAGGATAAAATATTCCCCAATTTACACTCAAAATTTCAATCGGAGTGTTAACAGGATCTATTTTATTTTGAATCCAGGTTTCAATTGCCTGAGGGCTTATTCATCCTGTTTATGCTAGGTTAACGATCAGTATGATTCAGAAAATCTTTCTGAAAATTATGCCATACTTCCACCGGGAGGTCTGAAAGTACGTGATCTGTCAATTCACCTCCATCCTGCAGAACCGGTATTCTCGAATCAGGCGAAGAATTTCCTGCTGATCCCAGGACAAAATCTTTGAATCTATCCAACTCTTTACCCAACCAGTTTGTGGCATCTTCAGCCATGTAATAAGAATTTGTCTCCTCCAGCCACCGGGTGGGTCTCATTTTATACATCCACCCTTTGCGGTAGGGATCTGCATGTAACAATTCCGGATTGCCGGCAAGAACGAAATTTGTATCAAGAATTTCTCCTGAGACAGGTGAAAAGATTCTGAGAGATTTGCCATTATGATCAATTTCAGTCAGAAGATCGCCCTTGTTAATTGTTTCTCCGGGGTTTCTAAGATTACTGAATCTGATATCACCGGTAATGTGAAGAAGCAGGTCATCCAGTCCGACACATGCAATTCCCGACATTTCAAGATGTGTCCAGGTGTGGTTTCTGCTGAAAAAAATTCCCTGCGGAATTTTCAATGTTCTGGCAGTTAGAATACCTAA
Organism: uncultured Bacteroidales bacterium; assembly: GCA_963705125.1. GTDB lineage: Bacteria > Bacteroidota > Bacteroidia > Bacteroidales > UBA10428 > UBA5072. The sequence goes on from CAVPIY010000006.1 coordinate 423,237, forward strand.
TGCTTTCCGGATTTGTCCGGCAGCATTAACCCTTTTGTTCAATAATAACCAGAATGGGATTAGGAGTGCCAGGAATGCTATGACAACCAGGTATTCTATACCCTTGGTTTCAAAGATGTTGTTATAATAATATCCATTCATTTTTATCTGTATTATGTTGTCATTTCGGTAGAATGCCAACTGTGGTTAATTAACTGCTTTCTCTTTGCTGACCCATGAAGGTGAATCCCGCAGTACAGGCATGCGGTTAATCACCCATCTGAAGATCCATATCTCCGCAAATATAACGGTCAGGGTAACCAGGACTTCCATCCATGAGGGTACATAATGTACGGGAGCATCCCATCTGAAACCTATCACCGTTACATTAAGCCTGTTCAGAATTACGCCAAGCATGGTCATAATTGAAGCAATTCTGATGATGAGTATGTTTTGCTTACGGTAGCTGTAAAAGAAAAGTACCATAGGGATGAATACAAAACCTATTATTTCGGTAAGAAACCAGTAGCCCCTGGGTGTGTCCAGGTACTCCCAGCGTTTTCCATGAATAAAGACCAGCAGTTGAAGAAAGAAATAAGCAAACAAGGCACCGGCACAGATCTTTGATAATCCGGTAATAATGCTATTCTGAGCCTTGTGGTTTTTTTCACTGATTTGGTTGAAAAACACCTTATGGCTGATTGATCCTTCAAATATGACCATGGAGAGACCAGCAAAAACGCTGGATACCAGAAACAACAAGGGAATGAATTCTGAATACCAAAGCGGATGTATTTTTTCCTTTGCCATAAGGAAGAGGGCTCCCAAACCTGACTGGTGAAGTGTTGAGAGTGTGATTCCAAAAATGACTGCGGCCAGGGTCATCCCTGAAAGAATTTTTCTTGCCCTTTTTGCACCAAGCCATTCAGCAATAGCCGGTGAGAACTCAATCAGTTCGGCGATCATATAAAGCAGGAAATGCCAGGCAACCAGGAAAAGTACAGAACTGGTACCAAAACTATTGCCAATGATGGGATTGATCACGTTCCAGGGGCGGCCCAGGTCGAGAAGCAGAGCCCCGGCATAAAAAACATAGGCGAGGAAACCATTCAATACGGTTACCCTGACGATAGAATGATATTTATCCATATTCAGGATATATACCATGAAAGTAATTACATAGGCACCACCGGCGAAAGCGACACCGGTAACCACATCAAAGCCGATCCATAAACCCCAGGGAATCTCCTGTGATAAATTGGTGATGGAACCTATTCCCTTCCAGAAGCGGATAACAATCAGGACAATTCCGACAATAATTACCGGAATGGAAATAATATTAAAAGGTGTAAGCCATTTCCCCTTTGGTTTTAATTCACCAGCCAGAAACTTCAGGACGGATTTTCCATCATTGTCTTTTGCCAAGGAAATAACCGGATTATTCATCCTCTTCATCTTTAGCTTGTTTGTTTTTTGTTGCTTCATGTATACCAAGCAATAGGGAGGGTAAAAGGACAAAAACTGCCGGAACACTATATAGGAAGCCTTTGGTAAGCGCCGGATAAGAGGAATTCTGAAGTTTCGTATTCATGCCGATTTCCTTGAAAGGGACCGGACCGATATGGAGAAAACCTGTACCGCCGGCAACATATTCTCCATAGATCTCCTCAACATAATCTTTTGGATTTTCAGCAATTCTTTTCCTGGCTTCCGCAATGAGTTCACTGCGTGTACCGAATGTCAGTGCATCTCCACAAGCTTCAGCACAAGCCGGAATCTGGCCCTCAATTATTCTGTTCGTAACACATATCACATTTCTGGATTTTCGGATTTGCACTGTGGTATTCGAATTTAGGGATGTCAAAGGGACATGATACCATACAAAACCGGCAGCCCATGCATTTTTCGCTTCTCCAGATTACCGGACCCTCCTTGGTCTTATGCATGGCCTGGGTGAGACATGCTGCTGCACAGGCAGGTTCATTGCAATGCATGCATTGTTTTTTGACTGATACTTCCCCTTTTGAGGTGGCAAATTTATTAATCACTGTTCGCTGATTTTCACTGGTTTTACGAAGAACGCCCGTTACCAGTTTGTCCTCGGGCACCGGCAGATTATGTGCTTCAGCGCAGACAGTTTCACATAATCTGCATCCCACACAGCGATATGAATCATACAGGATACCCCGGAATTCGGTTTTGTCATCCTCAGGAACATCTGCTCCAAGCCTGGTGCCTGCAGTCAGGGCAACTCCCGTTACCCCAATGGTTTTAAGAAATATACGACGATTAATACCCATATTTTGTTTCTTATGAAAAGACAACTTATTAAATGTGAATTATTTGGAAGGGTCAATAAACTTTGTCTGGAACTCTTCCCAGACCTCTGGTCCCAAATCAGCCAGGACATTATCCTTTAGTTCACCACCATCCTGAAGCACTACATGATTATATACGGCATTGTTTGACATTACGGAAGCTTCAAAAAATTCCTGAGCCTGATAAATTCCTCCCGCAGCCATTCTCTGTACTTCTCACCCATGAACATAAACTGGATTTCCCTTAGCCAGTTCTTCGGTTCCACCAGGTAAATCCACCCATCCGCATAGGGAGATGTGTTGATTATGGATGAATTTTTGCACAGGTAAGTGTTTTGTGCCTTTATTGTTCCTGAGACGGGTGCATACAGGTTCAACTGCTTGCCATCTTTAATCAGGGTAAGTATTTTTTCTCCTCTTCTTACAAATTCCCCCGGTTCCTTCATCATTACCCTGGTGATAGCCCCGGTGATATGTTGCAGGAAATCGTCAACGCCTAATCTGATGATTCCGTCTTTTTCCATAAATGCCCAGGTATGGGTCTTATCATAATACAATCCTTTCGGACCGAGGACTGTATTCTCATTTAAAACAGGGGTAAGGGTAATGATTTCTTCAGCTTTAACTGATCTTAGGCCGGGCAGATTCCCGGTGACCGCAATAATAAATATTATTCCGACAATGACCAGTGCCAGTATTGTCAGCCAGGGCCATGAAGCCAACGATCTGCCTGTTGCTTCATTTCCTGCATTATTCACCAAAGCGGCAAGATTTGCCTGTTTCTCCATGCTTATAAGGTCAGTGTATCCGTTAGCCGCCAGGTATTGACCGCCATCGGTCATGATCCAGGTCAGGAAGGCAAGTGCGTTTTTATCAGTGGGTTTTGTCGTTGAGAAAGCATAAATAGAACCGCATAATGCATGCGGGTATTTACCGATCCAGACTCCTCTGGATAGATCATCAGGCGTATTGTAAATATCTTCAAAATTATCAATGCGGCCATTCCCGTTTTTATCGATCGGCAGAAGCCTGATATACTCTGACAGTTCATTACGGCCTTCTTTTCTGATATCGGAAAGTTTACAAAAGCCTATGGCATAGGGATCCTTCTGCATGGAAGCAATAAAATCCTCAGATTTTGAAACCAAAATGGCGTTTAAAGCAGGGGGATCTGTTTTTGTGAAACCTGAAACAGCGGCTAATATTTCAGTATTGTCCAAAATATATTGCCTGACAGGTTCATTTAGCCCTCCGCTTATTACATCAGACCATTTTGATTTTCCTTTGCCTGCATAGAGTTTTGCAAATTCATCGATGGAGATCCCCTGACCGGAAATATCCCTGAGCATGGGATTATTTACATTGAATACAGGCACAACTGCTTCGTGCCCTAAGCAGATATTCCAGGTTAAATCATCGCCAGGTGTCCTGGAATAATCATGTGACACGATGTAAATGCCCTCGGATCTGACTATCTGATTTTCCGGGATATTCATGACGGAGAAATTCACTGATGGATTTAGCCGGTTAAATTCGCTGATCCAGTTCATGGTAAGATCGTTCAACTCCGGAGAGCTTAAAATTTTTATGGCATCTCCGGTTATCAGATTGCCTGGAGTATTATCCGTATTGTCGGATAGATCCTTACAAAAACCAGTATTGCAACAGCATAATACGGACAATCCAAATAGCAATGATATAAAGTATTTCATGGTAATGGGGATTTAGTGTTTCATGTTTATATACCTGGGTGTAGTTGATATCATGCAATGCCAATAAACATGCCAGATGATATAATAGTCTCTATTTCAGGCAATTAATAAACTATTGCTGAAAATTTTTATCGTCCATAATGTTGATATATTCAACACTATGTAGCAAGAACTTGCATAAAGTCTTTAATGTCAATAACTTCGAGACATGTGTATAATTTGTCTACACTGTTGTAATTTTTAACAATATGTTATCTAAATGCCAGATTTGCTGCGTAATTCAAAATTGAATCTACTCCGAAAAGTTACATGTCAGTTCGTTATTGCGAACGAAGTGAGGTAATCTATTCATTTTCAGAAGATTGCTTCACTTCGTTCGCAATGACGTTTGGACTTTTCGGAGTAGACTCAATTTTAATTTGATAATTCCTGAACGGGTAAACATCCTTAGGACAATTACATTTATACTGATTATTTCGTACTATTGTATATTCTTTTTCCTGGAACTGCCGGAATAGTATTCATGCATTAAAACCTCACAAATGAAATATAAGATTTGCTTATTGCTTCTTCCCGCCCTGATCATATCGGGATGCGGACCAACCCAGAAGATTATTGGCTCCTGGGCAGATCCGGAAGCCACCTCCAAAGGCCCTTATACCAAAGTATTTGTTGTTGTGCTCTCCCAGAACCAGGATAACAATTATTATATTGAATCCCAGATGGCAAGAACATTACGTTCCAGGGGATTTAAAGTGGTGCAGTGCACTGAATTATTTCCTCCCAATTTCTCACTAACCGGGGATTTCACTAGGGAACAGCTGGCAAAATCACTGATAGAAAGCGGTTGTAATGCAGTTCTTACGCTGGCCTTGCTTGATTCCAAAATTGTTGAATCTTATCATCCCGGGACCACCTATTACCCAATGAACTATGGGTATTATGGAAGTTATTACGGGTATTATAACTATTATTATCCGCAGGTGTACTCACCCGGTTATTATTCAGTGGATAAGACTTATTATCTTGAGACTAACCTGTATGATCTGGCATCAGACAAATTATTATGGTCTGTACAGTCTGAGGCAAAGAATCCATCCAATCTGGACGACTGGTTTAAAGACTATTCAGTTTTGCTTATAAATCATCTGAAAAGCAAGGGGCTGAATCAGAAGCCCTAATCCAGGAAAAATATTAGATTCTCTTATTTAAACTATCAACCAGCCGTTTAATGCCTTCTTCGGGTGATGTAGCGACAAGGCCAAACCGTTTCTCAAATTTACTGCTGTCGAAAATATAATCCTGCTCATACTGGTATAACATTTCCGGAAACTCTCTCATGATCGGAACAAAAATCCCCAGGAGGTGCAACATAAAAGTCGGTACTTTCTGAATTTTTGCTACCGTATTAAGCTCTTTTGCGATCAGCTCAGTCCATAGCAGCGTTGTCAGTTTTTCTTTAGTAGTCGGAACATGCCATTCCTGATTATATGCATCGGGCGTATTTCCCAGGATTGCTGTTGCTTTCGCAGCATCAGGTGTATAGGTATAGGTATGAATCTTGCCAGGGTTACCGAATACCTGCGCCTTTTTTCCCTTCATGAGATTGTCGGCAACCATGATGGTCAGGGGGCTGTTTTTATTATCCGGGCCGTAAAAATCAGCTGCCCTCGCAATTAGAGCAGTAAGGCTGCCTTTCTCCACGGCCTGCAAAATCATTTCACGAAGTTTCTGCCTGACCCTCCCTTTTTCACTTGGCGGATCCACAGGGGATGACTCAGTCATGAAAGGCACTGCCGTCTTTCCGTACATATAGATATTGTCGAAGAAAACCAGTTTTGCGTTATGTCTTATACATGAATTGATCACCTCCTCCAAAAACGATGGCCAGGTTTTTTGCCAGACCTTAAGGTTATATTCAAAACCTATGGTCACATAAACCACAGCACTCCCGGCAATTGCCTTGTCAATCTGGCCGGGGTCATTGACATCAGCCGGAAAAAGTTCATCGGTGTCATTAACCTTTTTCGGATTCCGACCAACAAGACGGATCTGATTCGTATAATTCTTCAACTCCCTGGCTAAGGGAATACCAATACCGCCGCCTGAACCTAAAATTGTCTGTTGCATAGTTTTATGTATAGTAAGCCTTGCTTTTATAGCTTTTGTCCACTTTCTGCTGAAAGGTTAGAGTCATCGGTCTTTGACTTCCAGAATTTTAACTTGTTTTTTATTTTATTATAAAAACTTCGTCCTAAAATAATCAAACTAATATAGAATAATATTTCTCCTGCAATCAGCAAACCTGCTGTGATACCTGCAATCTGACCAACTGTAAAATCAAACCAGGGAACAACGGGTATGAGAATGAACAATAAACAGGAAATTGATAGTAATATATATCCGATTAGTCTAAAGGACTCTTTTTTTTTCTTCATAAAGAATGGCTGGGTTAAATATTTATAAACATTTTATTGTATGGTTATATTATAACAACGATAATATCCGGATTTGTTCATTCTTTGTTCTGATTTAATCTATCCGGAATTTAATAATTTTGCTACCTGTTTTATGGACCGCTAGTTACTGATGACAGAAATCACGAATATATTTTCCGGACAAGGGCAAATCATACCAGACAAAAAACGGATCCGGATAGCCGTCACACTTACCTATTTCAGTATGGGACTGATGTTTTCCTCATGGGCTAGCCGGATCCCGGATATTAAAACTTCACTTCACCTGAAGGATGCCCTGTTCGGCACCATTCTTTTTGCCATGCCGGTCGCGCAGTTTCTTATGATGACCTTTTCCGGAAAACTGGTTACCCGTTTCGGGAGCCGGAAAGTTGTGCTCTTTGCGCTTCCGGTGTATTCCATTTGCCTGAGCAATATCGGTTTGGTGAGGGAAGGCTGGCAACTGGCAGTTGCTTTGTTCATGCTCGGATTGGCAGGCAATCTGTGCAACATTTCGATCAACACCCAGGGTGTGTCTGCCGAACAACTGTACCAAAGGCCGATAATGGCTTCATTTCACGGCAGCTGGAGTGTTGCAGGCTTTGCCGGTGCCCTCGTCGGACTGATCATGATTAATCTGAAGATCATACCTTACTGGCATTTTATCTCGGTAATCCTGTTTGTATGGATTATTTTCTGGTTCAATCACCCCTATCTTGTTAAAGGGAAACCATCTGCAAGTTATTATATGTCAAAGCGCAGATTCTTCAATAAGCCGGATGCGGTATTGGTTCAGCTGGGAATCATCGGCTTTTTCAGTATGGCGAGTGAGGGGGCCATGTTCGACTGGAGTGGCTTATACTTTAAGGATGTGGTCAGGGCGCCTTCATCGCTTGTCATACTGGGCTACACTTCATTTATGGTAATGATGGCTGCAGGACGTTTTCTGGCTGACTTTGTAACTTCGAGAATCGGACGTAAAAAATTGCTTCAAATTTGTGGTATAATGCTCTCAACGGGTTTATATACGGCCGTATTCTTCCCCTACCTGATTACTTCAACCATCGGCTTCATGCTGGTCGGTCTTGGGGCTTCGAGCATAGTTCCAGCTGTTTACAGTGCTGTCGGAAGGCATACCAAAGTCCCACCGGGAATTGCCCTGGCTACGGTTGCCAGCGTAAGTTTCCTGGGTTTCCTGATAGGCCCGCCCATGATAGGATATATTTCGGAGGCTGCAGGATTGCGTTATTCTTTTGCCGTGATCGGTATCTTCGGACTTGGCATAACGCTGATGGTTTCCAGGATCAAGGCGCTGAACAGCTAAGCTGAACTATTCATTTGACATAAAACAGCGGCCACCAAGATGGCGACCGCTGCTAATCAAAATGTTATATGTATATTATTGAGCACAATCTATTCCGGATTGTTTCTAATCCCTGAGCATATTCTGCGCTTCTTTTTCCAAATCGAGGTATTGCTTACCTGCTACACTTATGGTTACAAAGTATACTGAACCTCCTTTAAACTCACTTGGTTTTGGATATTTATCACTTACAGGATCTTCACTATCAAAACCAACACAAAGTCCATCTCCACCCAGTGCGAATTTACCTACCTGGGCACGCATAGGGCCTTGTGCAACAATTTGTTCGTTTACATAGAGTTTTGATGTTCCAATTGACTCTTTGTACTCACCAGCTTTTTCCCGGATAAACTCAACGCCTACAGTATATTTTCCAGGTTTCAGAACTCCGGAAACTAAAACCTGCTCGGGTTTAATACCCAGGAAATTATACACATAATACAACTTCTTATCCTTAATGAACAAGGTATGGCCGCCAAAACGCGAACCGTGGGCAAAAATTACACCTGAACAATTGGCAGTGGTAATTTCGATGTTTGCGATAATTTTATATGAACGTCCTCTTATATTTGCAGCTACAGCTTCGGGAACCGGTGCTGCATGTGGATAATATGTATAGCTTTCACGGGGTTTTTCTTCTGTTGGTCGCTCAATATTTAGCACTTCAAGTGCAGAACGGTCATCCAGGGGTAGTGCAAAGTTCTTCTCCGCCTCTTCAAACCAGGCTTTTTTTAGTGCTTCCAGTTTTTCGGGATTTTCCTCAGCCAGATCATTCGATTCGGAACGATCTGTATCAACATGATAAAGTTGCCAGGGATCTTTGTCGAAGTCCCCCTTACTGGTGAGCGGTGCATGAACAGCAACAGCCTTCCATCCATCCTCCCAGATTGCGCGCGTACCCAGCATAGAGTAAAACTGTCTTTTCTTCATAGTTGGCGCATCGGGCTTAGCATCAAAGGTGTATCGCATGGAAACTCCCGAAACCGGATATTGTTCAACACCTCTGTAGGTATTTGGCATTTCAACACCACATATCTCAAGAATGGTTGGTACAATATCGGTAGAATGGTGATATTGGTTGCGTACTTCACCTTTTGCCTTAATACCTTTAGGCCATGTAATAACAAGGGGATCGGCTGTACCACCAGAATAATTGGAATAACGTTTAAACATCTTGAAAGGTGTCGAGAATGCTGCCGCCCAACCTGTCGGGAAGTGTTCGTAAGTATTAGGCCCACCCAGTTGATCAAGAAGTTTCATATTCTCTGCCAAATCATCGGGAAAACCATTGAAAAATTTATTCTCATTAACTGAACCGTTAGGTGTACCTTCGCCAGATGCTCCATTGTCGGCAGCATAAAAGATAATCGTATTTTCGTACTGACCAGTCTTTTTAAGGTGATTGATAATCCGTCCAATCTGAACATCCGTGTACTCTGAGAATCCGGCATAAACCTCACACAAACGGGAGAAAAGCTTTTTCTCATCATCAGTGAGCGTATTCCAGGGCTTCACAAAATCAGCGGCATTGGCAATTTCTTCCGGAAGCGGATTAAATGGAGTTATCTGGGTTTCTTTTGGAAGAATACCTCTTTCAATCATCCGGGGAAGAACCCAGGCACGGTATGCATCATACCCTTCGTCAAATTTCCCTTTGTATTTGTCGATATATTCTTTTGGTGCCTGGTGCGGAGCATGATTGGCACCCGGGCAATACCACATAAACCAGGGTTTTGAGGGATTTGCAGATTTCTGGTCGCTGATCATTTTTATTGCCTGGTCGGCAAGATCTTTTGAAAGATGATATCCTTCTTCCGGACTATAAGGTTGTTCTATATAGCGGTTATCTTCAACAAGACCGGGGTACCACTGGTTGGTTTCGCCACCAATAAAACCATAAAAGCGGTCGAAACCCTGCTGAAGTGGCCATTGTTTTTTAGAAGAACCTGAGGCTAAATCCGTTTCGGGTACATTATGGTCTTTACCCAGCCAGAAAGTACTCCATCCATTATCCTGCAATATTTGTCCGATGGTGGCACACTGCTCGGGAAGACGTGCCATGGAACCAGGAAATCCGTTGGCCCCTTCAGTAATACACCCAAATCCGTTGAGGGTATGGTTCCTGCCTGTCAGGATAGTAGAACGGGTAGGTGAACACAATGCAACCGTATGCCACTGTGTATAGGTTAATCCCTCAGCCGCCAGCTTATCCAGAGTGGGCATATTTACTGCGCCACCGAAAGGAGACCAGGTAGCCAGTCCGGTGTCGTCATATAGTATAAACAAAATGTTTGGGGACCCTTCCGGAGCCCTTTTCGGGGTGTAGGGTTCCCAGTCAGGTGTAGATTCACGGACATCAAGTTTCATGACACCCTTGAATTCCTTGGTTGTCGAAGATGCCAAATTTTCTTTCGGTGCAGATTGTTTGCAGCCGGAAATCAGGACAATCGCCATTACCACGGCACATAAAAAAAACATGTTTCTCATAAATAATTGATTAAGAAGTAATTAATTGGCGTTTGACAAAAAATAAAAATAACTATCCACAAAGATACACTACATCTTATTATTCAACAAATACACAGTAGCTTCCACTATCATCCCGACCGTAATAAAGAATCTGCTACAATATAGATACTTCGTACAATCAACACGAAAACATACAATATACTGTATTTGTTCATGATGTAAAGGATGCCTTCCTGTTTATAAAACATAAAGTGTTGAAGGGGTATCAATTTAAGAAATTATATTTTCGAAGAAAATCATCTGCAATCTCAAGTATTTCATCATCAAAGTAGCGTGAATATTTTGGATTTCCATCCCCCAGATAGTGTTTCCTTCCCTCATACATATGCAGTTCAAAATAATTGCCTTCCTTTTTCATCGCATTTTCAAAAAACTGAACGGTCCATTTAGGAACCTGTTCATCATCAGTACCATGAAATTCAATCATGGGAGGTAATCCTGCTTTTATATTATGGGCCGGAGAGATGCTCCATATTTTAGTTCTGCGATCAGCCAGCAAACGGTCACACCAGCCTTCAACTGTATTTACACATGCCGAAAACAACAAAACCGCATTTGGGCAGCAACTTATACTCAGGTCATCTGATTTTTCATTGTACTCATCAATCATAGCTGTAGATAATGCCAAATGACCTCCGGCAGATTGCCCGGCTGCAACTATCTTATTTCTATCAATATGGAATTTTGCGGCATTTTCCCGTACCCAGCGCATGGCCGATTTTGCATCCATTACAGATTCGATCGGGCTAATCGTTTTATGCGGGGTTACCCCATTTTCAACTGACAAACGATAATCTACCGAAAAGGTCACAATCCCCATCTTCGCATATCGTTCACAGGTTGTAAAAAACTCACCTGGGGTACCAAAGGCCCACCCACCTCCGTGAAAGAAAACAATAGCTGTATTATTTTTTCTTTCAAACGATTGGGTTGTATAAAATATATCAACCTTAAGTTTACATGTGTCAATTGTTTTGTAAACTTCCTGAATATGGGTAACCTGGTCTTTGGTTTTATCCTGAACAATCATGGTCCGCTCTCCATCTATGGCAGCATGTGCCAGAAGAGAAAAAAACAGGAAAAGTAAAATGAACAGGTTTTTCATGGATATTCAGGTTTCATATTTGTCACTGGTCATAATTGTCGGTTGTCGTTGGATATTGGTGATTGGTAATTGGTGATTGGTGATTAGTTATTCCTTATTGACCTATTCAAATATCGATATTTTAATTTTAAATATTGAGCCCACTCCGGGCATTGGAGACAACTAAGATCCATTCAGTGGCGAGAATAACAGGAAAGGACGCTTCCCTTTAAAACTACCAAATGTATGGGAGCAATCTGTATCGAGTCTTAAAAGTATATTCACGATAACCATCTAACTCCTATGCAACAAATTATTAATACATAGAAAATCAATATACTATTATAATCAATATCTTAATTTTTTTCTCTTTTGTCTGCCGCACAAAAGAGAAACAGAAAAAGCCACCACGGAAAAAGTAACTGGTGATTCGTGACTGGTGACTGGGGGGTTTTGCGTTTAGGGTATTGCGTGTGATGCCCAGAATATGCCCAACCCTTAACTCATGCCCACTTGTCTCTTGTCACTAGTCACGAGTCACTATCTTGGCCGTGCAATTCAATTTTCTGCGCCGTTCGTGGACGCCCGACGCACCCGGCGATATGGATTAGATTGATTCTTCTATAAAATAATTTTTAAATCAAATTATGCATACCCCAAATGCAAATCAATGCCCCGTGGCGTAGGCCAGTCAAATCGGCGGGCCTGGTGTGGCGTGACGCAGCCGATGGAGGTGCGTTAAGCGGGTCGTGTGCTGGCCGGAAATCGGCAAGGATGTGGGGAGAAGCATCGATTTGACTTGAATTTACTTTGCAACTTTCTTTGTTTTAAGACAAAGAAAGTTGAGAAATTTGGGTATTTTCAGTTATTCATTTAGGGACCATATTTTTAAAAATACTGAGGGACTCATTAATGAGAGTTTTGTCTTCAAGAGATGTTCTTATTATAGTCAGGAAAATAGAAACAGCAGATGGTATAAAGCCCCATAGAGACCCCAAGATTTTGTTCCTGATTTTACCCCTGACCTTTCTGCGGCAATTTCATCATTATTTATCTGATGTAGTTCTTATCGGAGGAGCTTCCTGCCCGCAAACGAATGAAATATCACTTGCCCATAACGGAGTTCTTTTTCTCGAAAAGCTACCTGAATTCAGGCGAAATTTTACATGAGGTTATGAGGCAAACCCTGGCCTAAAACTTTACCTCATCGTGTGTGATAACCTGGGGTAGATTGTATATTTCTTTGACCCTTCCGGGAGGATTATCATGGATTATAAAGCTTCCCCAAACCATAAACCAGGTAAACCGTGGTTGCACTTTCAGAATTTGCGGATTGGGAAGCTCACCGCATTCTCCGAGGGCAATAAGCTTTCCTTTTGCCAGATCGAGCAATTCGTTGTAATCTTTTTGTTCATAGTCGAAGTGATATACATCCGTAGCCAGCACATCCACATACTCCGGCCCGGGATAATAATCAGCATATGAATAAGCCTGATCAAACGGGAGATCACGAGGGCCATTGGCGTCCCATACCCAGAGCAGGTTGTTCAGTTTATGAACATGTACAAAACGGTCAAACATCATTTTAAACAACTTCTGGTATCCGTCAGGTCCTTTTTTGTCGCCCCACCAGAACCATACCCCATTCATTTCATGGTATGGTCTCCAAAGCACCGGTACATTTGCATCCTGTAATTGTTTCAGGTATGAGGCGATTTTATCAACCTGGGCTTCCCATCTCTTGTTTAATCCGCTGCCGGGCGTAGTAAGCTCCTTCCATTGGGCATCGTCAAGCTCAGCCTGTACACTTTCTTTCCATCCGAAAGGGGGGTCATCCATGGGTCGGCCGGCATGCCACATCAGTGTAACAATGTAGCCATCCCGGTATTTTTTTATGGCCTCCTTAACAATATCCGGTCCGAAATCCTGGGATCCATGCAGAATAAAATCGGCACCCCACACAGCGGGATATTTGCCGGTCATTGACTTGACCGTATCCATATACTGGTCAAAGTTGGGAGGATAAGTGTGTTGCCCTGTAAGGGTTTGGTTACCATTCAAACCATACAGGTAATCCAGGAGCTTTTTGGCTTCAGGGGATGCATTTTTATTGGCAGGGCTAAACTGCGTGAATGCATTCATGCTAAAAAGCAATAATACTACAACAGCTGTCTTTTTCATGAATTGGTTTTAAATGATACTTTTATCAACCACAAGTTATGGAAAAGTAGGGAATAATGCAATGCTGCGTTAAATTGATTGTTAAATAAATCATATAGTTCTGAGACATTTTGATTGACTTGTATCATTGAAAATTGAGTCCACTCCGAAAAGTCCAAACGTCATTGCGAAGGACCCCGATAGCTATCGGGGGACTGAAGCAATCTAGTGCAGATGAGCAGATTGCTTCGCTACGCTCGCAATGACGCGATGCCTTGTAAACTTTTCGGAGTGGACTCATTTTTTAAGTTCAAACGATTTCAATAATTAGTTTTGGTAATTGTCTCGTCCTAGAAAATCCTTACAAATTTTATCTTCGCGGAACCCATATAACTCATCCTCAGGATTAGTAAGATTTTGGGAAGTTATAAAAAAAGCAGAAGATAAATGAAAATCAGTGTGAGCGTGAGTGTGAGTGTGAGTTTTGAGGAAAAAGAGATGAGAGTGTTCACGATTGCTCTCGCACTCGCTCTCACTCTCACTCTTTTTCTGTACCCGGAGCGGGAATTGAACCCGCACAACCATTACTGGTCACAGGATTTTAAGTCCTGCGTGTCTACCAATTCCACCATCCGGGCGGGTTTATATGCTGATTTGCTGATTGGTTGATTTAGTAAGTGATATTTATGAATTGTTAAGTTTATTAAGTGATTGTTTTGTTGATTTTCGTGTTGCTGAGAAAATAAAAAGCAATTCCTGTGCTTCTTTTGTTATCTGATCTGTTACTTCCTTTTTCTCAATTCCTGATTCCTTTATCAACTCCAGCCAAAAAAGGACTTCATCAATTTCTTCAACCACTATGCAAATCTTTGCATAAAATTCCGGTTTTGACCTTGACCTGCATGCAGCTCGATAATTAGATGCTACTGAAGTAGAACTTCTTAAAAACTGCTTGCCGATTATTCTGGCTTCTTCTGTTTTTGGCAATCTTTGAAAGAACCTTATACTATCCAGCGCAAATTTCTTTGTCCGGACAATTAATAAATCAGCATACATTCTTTTTTTCCTTAAATTTCCAATAACGATGAAAAGCTAATTTAAAAAATAAGAACCAATTAATCGTCGGTTCTTCAAGATTCTTTGGCCTTTACCAAATCATCCAGTTTTTAACATCAACTAAATCAGCCAATCAGTTAATCAGCCAATCAACAAATGAATTTGAGCGGAAAACGAGACTCGAACTCGCGACCCCGACCTTGGCAAGGTCGTGCTCTACCAACTGAGCTATTTCCGCAATAGTTTTTTCCCAAAAACTAGTTCCACTTTGTGTTTGGCACCTCAAATGGTGGTGCAAAATTAAACTAGTTTTTCATTTCTGCAAATATAAGCTTTGATTTTTGCATGCTGACTATGAGCCTAAATTCTGTGAATTATTGATTTTGTAATCTTTACGGTTGCACCTTTTCAAAATTCCCTCGGATCATCTCCCCAAGTTTAACTAGGCTATCTCTGTCGGCCTGTCTGTAAGTTCCTGTTTTATCAGGGGCAGTGGACAGCAGAATGTTACTTCCACCCCGTTCAAAACTCTTTTTCATGTATTTGTATAAACTATCAACAGGATAGAACTGACTTTGCGGGTAGGTAAACCAGACGGATCCTCTCATCAGTCCATTACCAAGAGAAAGCGGATCAAATTGTTGTGAAGTGATCTCATATTCGAACGGAAGGTAATAGGTCTTACCATCCACGGTTCTGTCCGGCTTATGTCCACCGGATGGTGGTATTCGTTCTTCACCATTAAGAATATCTGTGGGAAAGTAGTTGATGGAGCTTCCGTCCTGAACATGTTGATTGAAATGGACAATTGTCCCCGGATTTTTGCTTTTCAGCCTATCATAAGATTCCTGTGGTGATAGTGTGGTGTCGGCCCAGCACTGCATATCGAGCCAGAATTCATAAATGTCACCATAGTTTTCAGCCAGTTCAGTTAACTGACCTAAAATAATGTTCTTTGGTGTCGTTCCTTCAAGTTCTTGTTTGATCATGGGATTCCATTCCCATGGGAGCCAGTCTTTGCCCCACAAGCAGTAATAAAGACAAGGTTTAATATTGTATTTCCTGCACGCCTCAACAAACATATTAACCACATCTTTCCGGAAAGGACTTTCTGCCACGTCAAACTTAGTATATTTGCTGTCCCACAGGCAAAAACCTGAAGTGTGGCGCGTGGTAAGAACAGCATATTTTATCCCAGCTCTTTGAAATACAGACATCACTGTATCAAAATTCAGGTTAACAGGATTGAAAATACCCGGAGAAACATTTTTTGAAAGTTCGGTTTCGATACAGGTATTGTCATTAAAATGTACGAAGGCACCAAACCGCAAAGCTTCCCAGTCAGCGAGCATTTCAGTTCTGTTTTCAGCCGGATAGAAATTCCCTGTGGATGATTCACTCAGATTGACAATGCTGCCATCATGGTAAATGGTCCATCCCCGGTTATTGCCGGCAGACGGAAAATAGCATTCAAAAGTAGTAGTTGTGGAGCGTATTACCGGGATAGACAGGGTCTTTGGAAAATCGGACTGCTTCAATCCGATATCTGCCAGATTGGAAGAATAGCTTTGATTCTTCGTAAAATACTCTTTTTCTGCATAGTATACCATTCTTAAACCCCACTTTAAGTCAAGATCTGCATCGGGTACAAATGCTTCCTTAGCACCTGCCTGAAGTGATGAAAATTGCAGGTAACCCCACATTTCCGGCATGTGCATATTTATGCGCCCCTGTGGAGACCATACCCAGTTATCTTCAGGATAGGATTTCCCGGTACCTGGATTAATCTCCTTTATATAGTGACCATCCTCAATCCGGGTTCGCCATTCAACTCTGGAAAAATTAATTCGCCAATGATCACCGCCTTTGGGTAAGGTTCTTGTCTCAGGCCATTCTTTCAATACTGTTTTTAACGGGATCACGATCTCAACTTTCCAGCCCTTATCCACATCACCCGGATTATTAATGGTCCCGTCAATATGTGTACCCACCATTAATCCTGCGATATCCCACCCGAATATCGCAGGGCCCCCATCCCGGTAAGGTTTAACCAATAACAAATCCCATGCTGTTCCGAAAGCATTAACCTCGAGCTCATAATAAACTTGTGCATCACCATCAGGATCAATAAAAACCTCAAAGTCGTGATCCATGAAAATAATGGTATCCCTTTGTTTCAGTCTTGCCCAAACGTGAGGCTCTTCAAGTTCCGCGGCTAAATACAGGTTTGAATCATCCCAAAGCATTTTTGCACGGGTTTTAAATCTTGGAGCAGGTTTTACAGATCCTTCAATGTCAACAAAATCATCAGTCCATGGCACCGCATTCCAGTCTATTTCATCAAGGATCCCATCCGGAGTAATCACAGATGTTGTCCTGTAACAGACATAACCCTTAGGCTGCGGTTTCGGAGGCATTAACAACGAGGAACCTTCTGCAGTTTTGGGAGATTTTGCGCATGAGAGAAGGCTGATTAGTAAACCTAAACCAAGCGATAAAACAACACTTAGTGGAGATATCCATATAATGGCACTTACGGAAGAAATTAAAAATTTGTCTTTTTTCATAATAAGCAGTCGATTAAAGCATAAATATAGTGTTTGATTACGAGATTATGGCCATTTAAAGAATCCGTTGGTTTAAAAAATAATTGTCAAATTAACAAAGATACTCTGATGAAAACAGCTATTATTTATGCTTTGAATCATGTCGCATCTGAAAAAGTAAACCAGTGGATAAAATTCAAGCGCACGTATACTGAGAACTCCTTTACGATATGGTAAAATACTCCTTATACCTGTCATACAGATGCCCTGCCTGCAGATACGCTGACTGGGGACTCATGAAATGGGAGAACTCAAAGGTGATGGCTTTATCGTACCCTGCTCTTTTTGCAGCTTCCAGTTTCAGTCGCAACTTGTCAAATTTCAGCGGGAAAAATTTAATGGGCATGTCCCTGTCAAAGGTCTCTGCATTGGTCCAGCATTTCATGCCAAACTGATCTGCAAGCTTCTTATTCACGGAAAAGAACGCATCAAGCTCATCATAATCAATATGACCATCCTGAAAAGCGCAGGCATCCACCACATCGTGAATTCCATCGAAAATCTCCGACCATTCCCTTTCATGCTCCTGAACAGATACGGATTTTGCTTTGGTTATGTCACCCTTTGCAGCTTCTACGGCCTTTTTTCCGTCGATCCAGGGTGAGATAAAGGTAGGAAGACCCCCGGAAACATCCTTGCATTGCTTTCCCATAGCCCTGAATGCTGTTATGGCCCCTTTGGTCTTCCGGGATATCTCACCGCTGATGTACCAGCCCTGGAAGCTTTTGTATCTGCTTCCATAGTTTTTCCAAACTTCCTCAATAACATGTTTGTTATCTTCTATCTCCCAGGACAGTTCACCTGTATCCCAGTATTTTCCGCTGTCATACAGGCCAAAATAAAATTTCATATCGTATTTCAGGGCAAGCCGCAGGAACAGTTCCAGGAGATCAGCCGAGGGCATATAGCATCCCTTTTTCAGAAGATAGGGGGAAGGGAAGGTGATGAATTTCCGGTATCCCGAACGGATCATGATTACCGTATCAATGCCGATAGCCTTCATATGCCTGAAATCGGCATCCCACTCTTTTTCACCCCAGTTCTGGTGAGGAATATCATGTGATATCTCATCCAGGAATGTCCCTGTAATGGGCAAAGCATTTGCTTTTGGAACGATAAGCCGCGATTCAATTTTCTCTGCAGCAACCGGATCAACTTCCTTTTCCTTACAGCTTTCCAGCGTAACGGCAAGGGTTGCCATTCCGGCAAGCGTTGATTTTGTGAGGAAGTCGCGGCGTGTTTGTTCTTGTGTCATGGATTAACTGTTTACCGGTATAAATTTAGTATTTCTTCCTGAGCCGGTTAAGGCTTCTCAGAAATAATGCAACAAGTAAGCCGGAAAAAATTGAGTTGATCAGGTGCACTAATACTTCAGAAATCTCATGACCTGAGCTGGACGATCTGCATCAGGCTGAACGGTAAGTATGTAACAACCCGGATTGTATCCGGACACGTCGATACTGATATGGTAATTACTGATGCCAGACATTTGGTAAAGTATTCTGCCATCCGTTCCAGACATGACCACAGATCTTATTTTTCCGTGGCTTTCCAGGTACAGAATACCGGATACCGGATTTGGAAATACTGACAGGCCATGCTCAGTATTTTCCTTTGCGGTTGAAGTAAGGATATCTTTTATGTAAAGGGTGCGCTTGACAGTATCTGCAGCATAAAAACTACCATCACCCGCCTGGACGGCCGAAATAACAACCGTCCCTTCACCCAGTATGGTCAGGGTATCATGAGAGATCCGGGCTAAGCCGGGATCATTGCTCGTATAATTTACCGGCAAGCCTGAGCTGGCCTCTCCGGTGAGCTTTAGTGGGGGATCACCGACATTCAGGGTATCCGGCAGGAAAAAATCGACAGTTTGGTTATTCCGGGCAAAAAGTTTGGTTATCACAAAGCATGTTTCCGAGCTGTCCTGTCCGGCCAGCCAGATATAATCACAATCTGCCACCAGGGCATCATAATTTTTACCCTGAAACAGATCCATTTTTACATCCCGGGCAAAGGTCGTGTCGGGTGTCTCATCAATGATCGTTCGGGAGAGGCAGGTTTCCCAGCGGCCTAAGGACCCGACCCATACTAAATTGGAATCATTCACACAGGTATTCATCCATGAAGTTTGAGCAGATCCTATCCCCTTAAGCTCGGTCATTTGTCCGGCCAGGGTGCTGTCCTCGCTTCCATCCATATAATAGCGCCTGAGAGATACAGGATGACCATCCACATTCATGTCCACTGTTTTAAATATAACATGCATTAAAGTATCAGTAATACCCTGGTCACTAATTTTGAGGATCTTCGGATGATAGTTTTCTTCTAACGGGAATGAACCCAATATATACAGTTCTCCATGAAATGAATGATAGATTAAATCAGCGAGATCCAAATCGTGTATTTCCAGTTTGCCGGTCCCGTTGAATGTGGTATCAGCAAGTCCGTCAGGAGTGAGCCGAAGGATACAATCATACATGTCGCCATAGCCTTCCCTTATAAGCCAGATTCTTCCTGATTGATCGATGTCAATTAAGACATTTGCCGTCAGATAAGGCATAATTGGGAGTAAGGCGATACCATTTTTACCGAAACCTGCATCGGGTTGTCCATTATCATTGAACCGCTGCAGATAAAACTCCCAATTGTGTCCTTTCGACCTGAATCCACTTACCAGAATTTTATTATTCTCATCACATGCAATTTGGGGAGGAGCTGGAAAAGGAAGCGATACAGGAATTATTATTTTGCCTGTATTGTTAAAAGAAGAGTCCAAATTGCCATTTGTACCCAAACGGACAATGCAATTATCATATCTTTCAGGATAGAATCCCTCATGGGTACTTTTGCTATACCCGGCCATGATCATCCTGCCTGAGTGATCCATAATAAGACTGTTTGCCGCACTTTTTTCCGGAATGGAAAACCTGAGTGAATCATTGCCATTGATCCAAACCGTACCGGTTGTGTTAAAGTTAATATCCTCCATCCCATTGCCTGACAGACGGGTTATCCTGAAATCCAGATTATTCGTATTGATTGCGGTACCCGCCAATAGGATCCTTTCATCATAGTCGAGCAGTAGACTTTTTGAATAATATACCGGCATATCCAAGTATCCGTAAGAATCTCCAAATGTGCCATCCGTATATTGCCCCATTGCACTGAAAGTGCTGTCCATTAATCCATTGCTGGTAAAGCAATATATCTTATTTATTGACCAGTAGGGGCTGTAATCAGCAGATTGACCTGACCCAGCCACGAAAATTCTTCCTTTCCTGTCAATGGCCATGCCGGAAAGATATCTCAGGTTGCTATGCATTTCCAGGGCTCCGCCGTTGAAAGTTGAATCACCAGGACCATCTTCAGTCAGTCTTACAAGGGTAATCCAGGGGTAATAATCTGTCCCGGTGGACAAGGCAACCAGGATCCTGCCGAGGCTGTCCACAAGGATCTTTTCTGCACTGGTACCATGTGTGCTGTTATAGGAATAAATCATGGATCTTCCCCTGGGCCCCGGTATTTCACCAAACGTACTATCGACATCGCCATCATTTTTCAAACGGATTACTACCATACTTCTGTTATCATCGCTGTATCTATAACTGCCAGCAAGCAATAATCTGTCACGGGAATCAATTGTAAATGTGTTTGGCATAAATAGGCCACTTTTGAGGAATAATACATTTCCGTCACAACTGAATGTGCTATCGCTGCTGCCATCCCTGTTTAACCGCAGGACCATGGTGCCCTGCTCATTTGTTGAATATCCGGAAAGTACAATTTTCTCCTTACTGTCAAAGTCCATGTTGATCATCTGCATATGCCCGTTGAACCCGGACAGCATAACTTTTCCCTTGTTCCCGAAAGCTGTATCGCTTTTCCCTTCACCGTCCAGTCGGATTATACAGAATCCGCTTCTGTCGAGTTGCCCTGCCAGCAACATATTCCCGTGGCCGTCGATGTCAAAGGTCAAAGTTTTGTCAATCAGGCTTGTATCTGCCGGTATCAGCAGCTTTCCATCCTCACTGAATGAACTGTCCACGCTTCCATCCTTATGGAGCCGGATAATGCTTACAGCATGATATGCATCGCATGATACAGTTCCGGCCACCAGGATCTTACCACTGGTATCCATCTTAACTATTCCGCCTTTATCATCGGGGAAACGGGTCCGGTCAAATGTAACCAGCCTTTCCCCGTTTTCGCCGAATGTCGGATCGGGAGTGCCTGATTGGGGGTAAGCAGCCTGTATTGGAAAAATCAGGAGGAAAATCCAGATTATTATAAGAAGATTCATGGACAATACATCAGGGTGATATTATTATTCTTCATAAGAAACCCATATAAGTTATTCCATAAAAACAGGAAAGTCATTGTTTTTTTGATGAATGGCAATAAAGTAATGTCAGTCAGGTGAAAAAATATCACCAATATAGTAAATCCATTTACTTCATCCCGATCATCCTTTTAATATCGTTCAGCTTGTTCAGGGCCTCGAGGGGGGTGAGGTTGTTGATGTCAGCATGGGCGATCTCATCGCGGATCTGCTTCAGCACCGGATCGTCGAGCTGGAAAAAGCTGAGCTGCAACCCCTCGCGCTTATCGGCCAGTCCGGTTACCGGTCTTGACGGTCCCCGGTCGTTGTGAGACACTTCCAGCTCACCGAGCACTTCATTGGCCCGGTGCACGAGACTCTTCGGCATGCCGGCCATGCGGGCCACATGAATGCCAAAACTGTGCTCGCTGCCACCCCGGGTCAGCTTACGCAGGAAGATCACCCTGTCAGCCAGTTCCTTTATCGAAATGTTGTAATTCTTCACCCGTTCAAACGAATTTTCCATGGCATTCAGCTCATGGTAATGGGTGGCAAACATGGTCTTGGACCTGTACCGCGGGTGTTCATGGAGGAATTCCACCATGGCCCAGGCAATGGAGATGCCATCGTATGTGCTGGTTCCCCGGCCTATTTCATCGAGCAGGATCAGGCTTCGCTCGGACAGGTTGTTCAGGATGCTGGCCGTTTCCGTCATTTCCACCATGAAGGTGGACTCGCCCATGGAGATGTTATCGGAAGCACCCACCCGGGTGAAGATCTTGTCTACATACCCGATATCCGCACCGGCCGCAGGCACAAAGCTGCCCATCTGGGCCATCAGGACGATCAGCGCCGTTTGCCTGAGAAGGGCCGACTTACCCGACATGTTCGGACCCGTGAGGATGATGATCTGTTGTTCCGTATTGTCCAGGCGTACATCATTGGCAATATAGGATTCCGTCGGCGGCAGTTGTTTTTCGATCACCGGGTGACGGCCCTGCCTGATGTCAATGATCTCCGAATCATTGATCACAGGCCTGACATATTTATGCTCAATGGCACAGCGGGCAAAGGAAAGCAGGCAATCAAGCCTGGCGATCAGTGCTGCATTCAGCTGAACCGCCCCGGTATATTCAGAGATGGCCAGTACCAGTTCATTGAACAACCGGGTCTCCAGTTCCAGGATCTTTTCTTCCGCACCCAGTATTTTCGACTCATATTCCTTCAGCTCTTCGGTGATGTACCTTTCTGCGCTGACCAGGGTCTGCTTTCTGATCCATTCGGGCGGTACTTTTTCCCTGTGCGTGTTCCGTACCTCGATATAATATCCGAAAACGTTGTTGAAGGAAACCTTCAGGGAAGATATACCGGTCCGCTCAATCTCGCGCTGCTGCATCTGCAGCAGGTAATCCTTGCCGCTCCTGAGCAGTGTCCTGAGCTCATCCAGCTCTTCTGAAACACCGGGAGAAATGATATTTCCCCGGTTGATCTGTACCGGTGCGTCGGACTGAAGCTCCCGGTCAATGCGCCCGCAGATCAGCTGGCAGGGGTTGAGCTGTTCACCGGTCCGCTGCAGGAAGGGTTCATCCGACTTCGAACAGATTTCCCGGATGGGAACAATGGCAACCAGGGCTTCTTTCAGCTGGACCACCTCCCGTGGTGCAATGCGTCCCACGGCCACCCTGGAGATTAACCGTTCCAGGTCACCAATGCGCATGATCTGTTCTTCCAGCCCGGTCCGCATGGCTGCTCCCCTGATCAGGGTCTCCACCGCATCAAGCCTTTCCTTCACCGGCAGGATATCTTTCAGTGGCATGGCGATCCAGCGTTTCATCAGCCTGGCACCCATGGGTGAGATGGTACGGTCGATGATGTCGATAAAGGCTTTCCCGCCCTCCTGCAAAGGATGAAAAAGTTCGAGGTTCCGGATGGTGAACTTGTCAAGCCACACATAATGCTCTTCCTGAATCCGCGACAGCGAAGAGATGTGCTTTACCTGGCGGTGCTCCGTGAGGTCGAGATACTGCAGGATGGCCCCTGATGCGATAACGCCGAGCCGGAGATTATTCACGCCAAATCCTTTCAGCGATGCTGTATCAAAATGTTTCAGCAGTTTGTCACGGGCATTTTCTTCCGTGAAGATCCAGTCATCCAGCTTATATGTGCAAAACCGGCTCCCGAAAATATCCAGGAATTGTTGCTGTTTGCCCCTTTCAAACAACACTTCTTTGGGGGCAAAATTGTGGAGCAACTTGTCGGCATATTCAAAACTGCCCTCGGCAGTCAGGAACTCACCGGTGGAAATATCAAGAAACGCAACGCCGGCGGTCGACCGGTCCATATGCACACAGGCCAGGAAGTTGTTTTCCCTGTGTTCCAGCACATTTTCATTCAGCGCAATACCGGGTGTGACCAGCTCAGTGATGCCGCGCTTGACGATCTTTTTTGTCAGCTTGGGGTCCTCGAGCTGTTCGCAGATGGCTACCCGCTGACCGGCCCTGACCAGCCTGGGCAGATAAGTATCGAGGGCATGATAGGGAAATCCGGCGAGCTCGACAAAGGAAGCCGAACCATTGGCGCGCCGGGTAAGGGTGATACCCAGGATATCCGCAGCCCTGATGGCATCTTCTCCGAAAGTCTCATAGAAATCGCCGACCCTGAACAGCAGAATGGCATCCGGGTGCCTGGCCTTGATGCCGGCATATTGCTTCATCAGCGGCGTGTCGATCAGATTCTCCTCTTTCAAGTCAGCTTATTTAAGAAAAGTTAAATTTAAACCAAGTTGACGGAAGCACAAACCCCGGATTGATTATTTTTACCTTTTAATTGCAATCCATGAACTTACCTGAATTCTTCGAAATATTTACAAAAGAACTGGAGACAAACCCGGATCTCAGGGGGTACTACCGTCTGCTTGACCTTCCTGGCCGGCTACTCTGGCGCAAGGCATACCTCGAACAGCGCCTGCAGTACGTGCATGATCACCTGCCTGCCACCGGCAGCTCGATCTGGGACGTCGGATGCGGTTACGGTACAACGGCCATTTACGCCTGCCTCACCGGACATCGGG
Organism: uncultured Bacteroidales bacterium; assembly: GCA_963705125.1. Taxonomy (GTDB): domain Bacteria; phylum Bacteroidota; class Bacteroidia; order Bacteroidales; family UBA10428; genus UBA5072. The sequence continues at coordinate 447,891 of CAVPIY010000006.1, forward strand.
TGCTGGGAACCACGCTCGAGTTCTATTATGACCAGATCAGTCGCAGACTTGATTACTGGAGCCGCTTCGGGGATCTCTCCGGCCTGCACATTGAATATGAGAACCTGTTCGACAGGCCGGTAAAACCACAGAGCGTGGATGTCATCATCCTCCAGGATACCCTCCACCATCTGGAACCAATTGATCAGGCCTGTGCAATTTTCTCCCGGACATTGAAGACCGGAGGTAAGCTCATCGTCTCCGAAGAAAACGGGGACAATCCCTTTATCCGCGGCAAGAACTTCGCCAAACGGGGTTTCAACCGGATTGGAGAAATATACGATGAAAGGCTGGGGAAGATGATCCCCTTCGGAAATGAAAATGCCCGGAACCTGAAAACCTGGAAGGGAATACTGGGAAAGGCAGATCTTCACCTGATTGACGGGGAGACCCGGTTCATCAGGCTGTTCCCGCCCTTCAGCTATAATCAGGACAATTACAATACAATAATCAACCGTGAACAGTTGCTGGGACAAAAACACCGGTTGCTCCGGCATTATTTGTTCTTTGGTATTAATTTCACAGCTGAACCTGTTGATCAGCGCATGTCAGAATAAAACGATGAAGTCATGAGGTATCTCATTTTGCCCTTCCTGTTGCTGTCTGCCTATGGTATTCACGAGCAACCTGCAGGTTTTGTAGACGATCCTGTGGAATGGGTCAATCCGTTGATGGGAACACAGTCAAAATTCAGCTTGTCGAACGGAAATACCTATCCGGCCATTGCCATGCCATGGGGAATGAATTTCTGGATGCCGCAGACCGGCAGGATGGGCGATGGCTGGTCATATCAGTATGATGCTGATAAGATCAGGGGATTCAAACAAACCCATCAGCCAAGCCCATGGATCAATGATTACGGACAATTCTCCATATTTCCGGAAACCGGTAAGTTAATCATTGATGAGGATGGCCGTCCAAGCTGGTTCTCCCACAAGGCCGAAGTGGCCAAACCTTATTATTACCGTGTTTATCTGGCGGATTATGACGTGACAACAGAGATTGTGCCCACGGAAAGGGCAGCCCTGTTCCGGTTCACCTTCCCGGATACCGATAGCGCATTTGTATTGGTGGATGCTTTTGACAAGGGTTCGTATGTGAAGATCCTGCCTGCCGAAAGGAAGATCCTGGGTTACACGACCAAAAACAGCGGCGGGGTACCAGATAATTTCAGGAACTATTTCGTTGTTGTGTTTGATAAACCTTTTTACAGAACCCGGATTTGGCTGAATAAGGCTGTACAGCAAAACAGGACCGAATGTGCAGGTGATCACACCGGCGCTGTTGTTCAGTTCCGGACCCGGAAAGGCGAGGTCGTACATGCACTGATAGCGTCATCCTTTATCAGTTTCGAACAGGCTGAAAGAAACCTGGGAGAGATCGGGGGGCGTGATTTTGAAACGCTTAAGCAGGAAGCCAGAACCGCCTGGAACAAGGAACTGGGCAAGATACAGGTTGAGGGTGCCGACGTGGACCAGATCCGCACGTTCTATTCCTGTCTGTATCGCACCATGCTGTTCCCGAGGAAATTTTATGAGGTGGATGCCCGGGGTGATATTGTCCATTATAGCCCATACAACGGCAAGGTCCTGCCCGGATATATGTTCACCGATAACGGGTTCTGGGATACCTTCAGGGCGGCCTTTCCCTTGCTGAACCTGATCAATCAGTCCCTGAATGCCCAAATCCAGGAGGGACTTGTGAATGCTTACCGGGAGAGCGGATGGCTGCCTGAATGGGCCAGTCCGGGCCACCGTGACTGTATGATAGGTTCAAATTCGGCCTCCATCGTTGCCGACGCTTATCTAAAAGGTGTGCGCGGATATGATATCGACACCCTGTATAAAGCTTTGCTGAAGAACAGCGAGAACGAAGGGCCCATGAGCTCTGTCGGCCGCAAAGGGATTGCCTGGTATAACAGGCTGGGCTACATCCCCTATGATGTCGGGATCAATGAAAATACAGCCCGTACCCTTGAATATGCCTATGCCGATTTCACCTTATACCAGCTGGCAAAAGCCCTCGGGCGTCCGCAGGAGGAGGTCGACCGTTTTGCCGGGCGGTGTCAGAATTACCGGAATGTGTTCGATCCGGAAACGCGGCTGATGCGGGGCAGGAACCAGGACGGATCATTCCAGGCACCCTTTAATCCCTTTAAATGGGGTGATGCGTTCACCGAAGGGAATAGCTGGCATTACACCTGGTCGGTCTTTCATGATGTGCAGGGTCTGATCGACCTGATGGGCGGCAGAAAAAGCTTTGCCGGCATGCTGGATTCCGTATTTGCCGTGCCGCCGGTTTTCGATGACAGTTATTACGGTTTTCCCATCCATGAGATCCGGGAAATGCAGATCATGAATATGGGGAATTATGCACATGGCAACCAGCCTGTCCAGCACATGGTATATTTGTATAACTATGCAGGGGAACCCTGGAAAGCCCAGTACTGGCTCCGGGAAATCATGAACAGGCTTTACACACCGGCACCTGACGGGTATTGCGGGGACGAGGATAACGGACAGACCTCTGCCTGGTATGTTTTTTCAGCAATGGGCTTTTACCCGGTATGCCCGGGCACAGATCAGTATGTTCTGGGTGCACCCATTTTTAACAGGATTTCCATATCCCTCGAAAATGGGAAAACGATCCTGATCCATGCTCCGAAAAATAGCGCAGAAAACAGGTATATTGGCTCGCTTCGATTTAATGACAAATCATATTACAACACCTGGTTAAGCCACAAAGCACTTATGCAGGGCGCGGTTCTTGATTTTGAGATGTCGGACAAGCCGGATAAACAAAGGCAGCTCACCCCCGGGAACTATCCGTATTCATTTTCGGTCAACTAAATTTTATCCTATGTCATTGAATTTCGGTTCAGATAGCAAACGTGCCGTCCAGGCAAAATACGATGCCCAGAAGATCGCATTTGCCCCGATCATGTTCCAGGCAGCACTTTCACTCAGAAACCTGGGTATTCTCGATCTGGTAAAAAATGCGGATGAAGGCCTTACAATCGAAGAAGTTTCCTGCAAACTGAATCTCCCGGTATATGGTGTGAAGGTGCTGCTGGAGGCAGGTTTAAGCCTTGAACTGGTTTGGGTCAGGGAGGATCATTTCTTTCTGACCAAGACCGGCTGGTTTGTGGCTTGCGATGAACTTACCCGGGTAAACATGGACTTTACCAATGATGTGAATTACCTGGGCATGTTTTCCCTGGCTGAGTCGATAAAGACCGGGAAGCCGACAGGACTGAAAGTCTTCGGCGACTGGTCCACGGTATATGAAGGCCTGTCGGAATTGTCACCGCATGTACAGAAAAGCTGGTTCGGATTTGATCATTTCTATTCCGATTATGCCTTCCCTGAGCTCATGCCGGTGATCTTCAGGGATGATCCCCGGCTGATTCTTGACGTAGGGGGAAATACAGGCAAGTTTGCCATCAAATGTGCCGGATACAACCATGATGTGCGGGTTACAATTCTCGACTTGCCGGGTCAGCTGGCCAAGGCAGAAAGCAATATTGCAGATGCAGGCTTCAGTGACCGGATCTCCCTGTATCCGATCGACCTGCTCGACCATACCAGGCCCTTCCCGAAATCGGCGGATATCATCTGGATGAGCCAGTTCCTCGACTGCTTTTCACAACAGGACATCCTTGGATTGCTGCACAGGTCAGCCGAAGCCATGGGAGATGGTTCATCCCTGTATATCCTGGAGACTTACTGGGACAAGCAGCAATATGAGGCCTCTACTTACAGCCTCCATGCAACCTCATTGTACTTCACCAATATCGCCAACGGGTGCAGCCAGATGTACCATTCCGACGACATGCGGAAACTGATTGCCAGGTCAGGACTTACACTGACTGAAGAGATTGAGCATGTGGGGGTGAGTCATACGTTATTTATCTGCAGGAAGCAATGAACCATAAGTAACCGGTATTCAGTAATCAGTAATCAGTGGGAACAGGGATTTGGGAATGGGGCATGTTTTACCGATTACCGAATACTGAATACTGAATACTGAATACCGATTACCTTAAATGATCACTACCGAATAGCAGTATTCAGTGATTCTGAAATATTTCTTGCAACTGTCTCGTTGTCCAGATTATTGATAACTGCAACTCCATTCTTTATTTCTGCACTGATTACAGGCATGGCATAAACCTGGTCGTCAATGACAAATACAACTATGTTACCCATGTTGTTCTTTGTCAGTTCAGCCCATTTGGCGGCCCCTTCCATTGTGAAATATATCACCACCGTGTTACCGGCAGCCCTGGTATTTTTAATATGGGAGTTGTCAATCACCGGATTTGGCCGCACTGCAAAGACTGCATTATACTTTTGGCCTATATCGACTGGAAAAACCGTCCGCACCAGTTTTAGGTTTTCTTTTGATAAATCAAGCTGCAGGGCCATAGAATCTGCCCTGGCAATAAAACCAATTATGGGTTCCTGTGGATTATTTTCAATCTGAACTTTCCATGTTTTCAGGGTATCAATTACTGATCCCGGTATTTGAGAGATTCTAACAATTTCGTAAATACCGAAAGTGGCCTTTTGACCCTCTGACTTCACTCCGGAATCACATGCCATCAGGGTAAAAAGAAACAAGATCGGTAGCAGGTTTATTATTTTCATCACTATTCGTTTTTATTGTTTTTATATTCTTTAAAGTATTCGTCAATTTGATTGACATACCCTTCATAGGCATCTATGCCTTTCTGTGAAATCTCGCAATTGGTCAGGGGATAATTTCCTCTGAATGATTTCTTTATGTGTATGTATTCTGCTTTTTTCAGCTTGGTCAGCTGGAAGCTTAAATTTCCCTTTGTGGTGTTAACATTGTCTAGCAGAAAGCTAAACTCTGCAGTTTTAACGCTTATCAGTAGTGACATGATGGCCAGTCTTACCTGTGAATGCAATAAGGGATCCAGATCCTTAAACATGATGTTTAACTGTTACGTTTTGCATAGAGCAGATGACCCGGAACAATTAAGGCGATCATCCATGCGATTGCATCAATGAGCAATTGCGCTGGCAATTCGACAAAAGAAGAAATATAGGCCAGCAATCCATAAACAATGCCCCCAATAATAATCATTTTATAACGAAGTATCCCGCCTGTCACAACAATAGCAAAAGCAATAATTACCATAAATATCGGGTGCTGCAATTCAAAATAGATCTTATTCAGGACATTGAACTGAATCAGATTGATCAGGACCATGCAAACAAAAACAGAGACCCAGACATACCTCAGTGAAATCCCAATATAAGTCTGAACCTTCTTTCGTTGTCTGTAAATGTAATACACCGTAAAGATCAATCCGGCCAAAGTAATTCCAGAGACTAAATAATTCAAAATCTTATTCAACAAAAATGTTAAAACTATTTTCCTCAGCAAAAACATAGTCAGGTAATTTACAAACATGATCCAACCCCAAAGTATAAATAGTATGCCGTCATTTCTAAGTTTCCTTTGAGAAACCTGAATCATTTCGCGAATTACATGAATCGACTGGTTTTCATTAAACGAATCAGAATTGGATTGTTTGGTTTCCATGATTAAAGGTTTGATTTATAAAACAAGTTTGCAATTCAAACTTAATCAAGTTTGCAACACAAACCAAATTTTTTATCAACTATTTTTTGTTTGTTTGGAACATTACCGATTTAACATGACTAAAGATGCTTTAACTTTTTTTAAATAATTAGTATAATATTGATATTAAATAAATTATATAGGTTGTTTGATTTTTTGATTTGAATTGTTCTTTTAATCCCTGAGGGCCTGCCTTGCCGTCCAGGCTGGGTTGAATGATGTACTCATAATACCAGCCTAATATTCAGCCCCTGCAGGGCTGAGACGATCAGTTCACCGTGGTCCGTGGGTTTACACCCACGGTTATTCAGACTGTGCCACTTCGTGGCACGATTTATATTAAGATTAAACGCATCAGTAGTAATTCAACATTGATAATTTAAGAAGGAAGATTCCAGAAGGAAGATTCCAAATCCAATACCCAAAACCCAACACCCAAAACCCTATACTCACCAATCACCAATTACAAATCACATATTTACGGTACAATTATACCACAAACACGGTATTTCCCATATGGTTTATTTCTCCGACATTTGTATTAAAAATCAACCAAATGAAGTTTAACAATATATTGGAAAGTATCGGCAATACGCCACATCTGAAAATAAACCGTTTGTTTTCAGCGGAATATGAAGTCTGGATAAAGCTTGAGCGGCAGAATCCCGGTGGCAGCATCAAGGACAGGATTGGTCTGGCCATGATTGAAGAAGCGGAAAGGCAGGGCATTCTGAAATCCGGTTCCGTGATCATCGAACCCACATCGGGTAATACCGGCATCGGGCTTGCCCTGGCGGCAGCGGTGAAAGGGTATCGCATCATCCTGGCCATGCCGGAATCTTTCAGTCTGGAACGGCGAAAGATCATGACAGCCTACGGAGCTGAACTGGAACTTACCCCGCGCGAAAAGGGTATGAACGGGGCTGTGGAAAAAGCCCTGGATCTTGCAAAGATCATTCCCGGCTCATGGATTCCTTCGCAGTTCGATAATCCGGCCAATATCGAGATACACCGGAAAGCCACAGCTGCTGAAATACTGCGGGATTTCCCCGAAGGCTTTGATTATGTCATTACGGGCGTGGGTACAGGCGGGCATATTTCAGGGGTAGGACAGGTGCTGAAAGCTGCCTTCCCGAAGCTGAAAGTGTTTGCTGTTGAGCCCGAACTGGCGCCCTTTATCAGCAAACGGCAATTCGGACCACATCCCCTGCAGGGTCTGGCACCCAATTTTATTCCCAAAAACCTGAAGGAAGAGGTGCTCGACGGGACAATCGCCGTTTCCAAAGATGAAGCCTACCTTTACGCCCAGCGTGCAGCCAGGGAGGAAGGGCTTTTTGTCGGCGTATCCACAGGGGCTTCCCTGGCGGCCGTGGCCAAAAAATTGCCCGAAATACCGAAAGGCGCCCGCATTCTTACCTTCAATTATGATACCGGCGAACGTTACCTGTCGGTGGAGGGGCTTTTTTAGGCAGATGAATCTTGTTAGGGTAAAACCATTTGTCAGATAAAATAAAACGGGTTGACCGGAAATTTTCCTGAACGGTCAACCCATTTACATTCTCAACTTACAACCTACAACTTACAACTTACAACCTACAACCTCTAATTTTTAACTTCCACCACGGCGTATCTGGAAATCTTCCAGAAATTTTCAGGATCCGTGATCTCGATATAGGCAATTTTGGCTGCATCGTCTTTCACCAGTTCATATGAATTTGCCGGATGCTCGGTGACAAGCTTTGCAGTTTTAGAATTCACCTGTATTGTCCTTGTTTTGGTAATATCTATCCTGGTGAATAATTTGTCATTTTTGAAATTTTCCTGCAGGGATTCTTTCTTACCCATTCCAAGCACGCCACCTTCTTTGATCAAAAGTCCCTTTTCCTTCAGATCTTTATAGGTGCCGGATACAACATAGGCCTTGTTCATCTCAGCGGTCTGCTGACTGATCTTGGAACTGCTGTCGGTCATGGCAACTTCCATGCTTGTCACTTTCTCATTCAGCTGGCCGATCTCAAAATTCCGGTCGACAAGCTCTACTCTCAGCTCAGTCATAGACTTTTCGCTTTGCGCAATATGCGAATTCAGCGTATCTATCTGGCTTTGCAGGCTGGCAATTTTAATCCCGGAATTGCGCAACTGTGAGTTTAAGCCGGTTAGCTTCTTTTTGTTTTGATCAATCATTTCCCTGATAAGTTTTATCTCTTTCAGGATCTCTTCTTTCTTATTCTGTGAGATCTCAGGATTCATGGATTGCATGTTGAGCATATTTTCTCTGACCGTGATTTTCTTGATATCACTTTCAATTTCATTAAATGCAACAACCCATTCATTGATGATGGAATCACGCTGGCTGAGCTGTGTTACCATTTCAAGTTTTTGACTTTCCAAAATACCGGCATCCAATACCCTTTGTTTATGGTTCCTCGAAACGACAATCGTTCCGATTATCAAAACCAGTACCAAAGCAAATGCCAGTCCCCCTGCAAGTAACTTGCTTCCCTCATTTGCGGGTGCAGGACTTGTCTTATTCAGGTTCAATTCTTCATTTCTCATATTACATTTCTCCTGTGTTTAATTGATTAACTAAAAACCATGATAATATCCATGGCTTCGCAAAGATCGATCCAGGATGTGCCAAACATCGTAAGAATTTCAAATTCAATATAATAGGAATTTAAGAAAAGAATATAATTCTCATTTTGAGAATTATATTTTCATTTTGGGAAAGGAGAGGAGCATTTATGGCTTCATTTGCTTTAACAGGCGGTAAATGGTTGATACACCAATATCGAGCTTTCTGGCAACCTGCTGAATATCGTTATTATATTTTTTGAGGTATGATTTGATGATTTTCAACTCATAATCATGCAGGGTAAGCTCCTTTTCGGCACTATCCATGCTGTGTCTGTCCGTATCAAATATCAGATCAGCGGGCTGGATCTCCTTATGGTCCGATAATGTCAGGGCAAGCTCAATGACTGATTTCAGTTCCCGGATATTTCCGGGATAGCTATGGTTGAGAAGTTTGATCTGTGCTTTGTCGGAGAGTTTCCTGACAGGCTGGTCATTCTCTTTGCTGAATATTTCAACGAAATATTTGGCCAGGATAAGTATGTCATTTCCCCGGTCACGAAGCGGGGGCAATTCGACAGGGAGACCAAGAAGCCGGTAATACAGATCCTCCCGGAATTTCCCGTTTTTGACTTCTTCTTTCAGGTTTTTATTGGTGGCGACTATGATCCGGCAATCTGTTTTCACGGTCTGATTGCCTCCTACCCGCACAATTTCTTTCTCCTGCAGGGCACGCAGCAGTTTCGCCTGGAAAGCGGTATCCATTTCGGCAATTTCGTCCAGGAATAGGGAACCTCCGTTGGCTTCCTCGAATTTGCCGGTTCTCCGGCCGGAAGCACCGGTAAAAGCACCTTTTTCATGTCCGAACAACTCGCTCTCCACTAACTCGGATGGCACAGCGGCAACGTTGAAAGCCACAAATGGTTTATCTTTTCTTTTGGAATTATAATGGATTGCTTTTGCAACCAGTTCTTTCCCGGTTCCTGTTTCTCCTGATATTGAAACGGTAATATTTGTATTCAGTGCTTTTTCAATCCTTTCATAAACCGAATGAATGGCAGGACTTTCACCCAATATGCTGCTTTTAAAACTGTACTTTTTCTGGACCTCTTTGCGCAATCTGTTAATTTCAGACATGAGACCCATTTCTTTTTGGATATTCTGAACGGTATTCAACAAGCGATCCCGGATATCGTTCGATTTGATCAGGTAATCCCTGGCTCCAAGCTTCAGCAATTCTACAGCCGTATTCATGTCCTCCTGTTCTGAAACAAGTATGACTTCAATTTCCGGATGCTCCTCTTTGACTTTTTTCAGCAGGGCAGTTCCATTTATGTCGGGTAATCTGTAATCCAGTGTCACAATATCCGGAAGCTCATGCAGATTATCCAGAAACTCCCTGCCGCTGAAAAAACCTTTCACATCATAATCTGGATTTAAAGATAAGGTATGTACTAACAACCTGTTATACCAGTCATTGTCTTCAACCACATAAATTTTAACAAGCTTATCCGTCATTGTTCACCCATTTTCTCAATATGTGAATTCAGAATTTTCTTAATTTCTGCAAATTCCCTTCCGGAATCTTCATATAGTCTATTGATCAGGGTCCTGTTTTTGTTATTCAGGCCCTCATGTTCAATACCTTTCATAAGGGAATACAGATCATCTGCCCCAACGTGCCGGCATGGTGCAGCCAATTTATGAGCAGTTTCAATGGCAGCCTCGAAGTTTTCTGCTTCAACGGCATGCTGTATTTCGTGTAATCCCTTTTCCGTACTTTCGATAAATCGGATCAGCATTTGTTTCACAAAAGGCATATCATGGTCAGCCAGGTGATATAAATTGCTCAGGTTTACCTTTGGATTCACGTTAAGCGGTCTTCCGTAGACCGTTATTTCCGGAATAGAAGAATTTGTCACTGGTTCAAGGACTGAAGTGATTATTTCCAGCAGCACCTTTTCAGTAAAGGGCTTAATAAGAAAGGTATTCATGCCGGATAACTCGTATTCCCGGAGGTCTTCTGCATTTTGTGTTGCTGAGATACCTATCACAGGCAGCTCATCCGGATTTCTTTTAAGTTCGTTCCGGATGAATGTCGTAGCTTTCAGACCATCAAGCCCCGGCATCCTGATATCCATAAAGACCATATCATAATGGGTTATCTTTATCATGTCAACCGCTTTCTGACCATCCCCGGCTTCATCATACCGGACATTCCACCTTTCCAGAATGGTCCTGAAGAGCATGCGGTTATATTCCTCATCATCCACAATCAGTATTCTTAAGCTTCTGATTCTTTCCGGGATATGCAGGGGCTGCGTGATTGACTGCAGCTGCTGAGCATTCCCGACTGCGTAGGGTAAAATGCAGGTAATGGTGGTGCCCTTGCTTTTCTGACTTTTTAACGTGATGGTACCCTGATGAAGTTCTACCAGCTTTTTTACAATGGATAAACCAAGCCCCGTTCCTCCATATTTCCGGTTGATATCGGATTCGGCTTGTGTGAAATCATCGAATACCCTTTCCTGCAAGTCATCGCTGATACCAATTCCAGTGTCTGTAACCTTCAATATTAAGTCAAGGGTTTCACCGGACTTCATTTCACAGTCCACCGAAAAATGAATCTCTCCTTCATTTGTAAACTTCACTGCATTGCCTACCAGATTTATAAGAATTTGCTTCAACCGGTAGGAGTCGCCAAGCAAAACCCCGGGAGTGGATTTACTGATTGTATAAAACAACCGGGTATTTATCTCCCTTGTCTTATTTTCGAACAGAAGCTGCACTTCTTCAAAAACCCGGCTAATCTGGAAATGCGTTTTATGCAGGACAATTTTTGCCTGCTGTAATTTCGAAAAATCAAGAATGTTGTTTACGATATTCACCAGGTGATCCGATGATGACTTGATAATACCCAGGATTTTCCGGCTTTTTGCATCGAACAACGTATACATGAGCTGTTCTGTGAATCCATAGATGGCGTTGACAGGTGTCCGGATTTCGTGGCTCATATTGGCCATGAACAATTCCCTGGTTCTGGCCAGCTTTTCTGTTTCATTTTTCGATTTAATCAGGGCTATCTGGTAATCTCGTGTTTTCCTGACATACCTGACAACAATGACAAGTACCAGAATAACAAGCAGCGTGCTCAACAGGGTAAACATAGTCAGCCAGCGATAGGTTTTTATAGCAAGCCTGTCGGCTGCCTTTGCATTACGGTTAATTGAATCAACCACCTCATCCTCCATTTTGGAGATAAGGATATTGAAGCGATTCCTGATTTCTTTGCCTGTAAGGGCAAGATGAGATTCGACAGCCAGTAACCGCTTGTTCTGGATGCTGTCCTTCTTTTCAATTTCATGTAAATCCCGGATAATATCCGCCTGAACCTGCTTATTTTCGTCTCTTTTGCTAAAAACGCGCTGTAAGATGCTTTTGTCTGTATTCTTTTTGCTGAGTGTCTCAACAGCCAGCCGGGCTGTAAGTTTTCGGATATAACTATCAAGCGAATCATTGTGGTAAAGATCCAGCATGTCATTCCAGATAAGCATGTCTTCTTCTATCAGTTTACTGATCGTATCAATCTGGATCAGCATCATGGTATCATTCCGGCTTGCAACCCGAAGGCCTTCAATCTTACCATCGAACCTGGCAATGGTGGCATAATACGGTTCAATATCCTTCTGGTCCCGGGTGTGTACAAACATCCTGACACTGTTTTCTGCTTTTTCAAAGTCATTGGATATTTCCCGGATAAGGAGAAGCCGCAGGTCGGGTTTTGAAGTCGCCTGAATAGAGGAAACAATAGCTGACAGACTCCGGTAGGAAAGATATCCGGTTGCTGAAATCAACATGATGGCCAGCATCATCAGTGCGCCAACTTTTGCCTGCAGGGATAACTTTTTCATGGGTTCAACCGGCAATTCATATTCAAAGTTATATTAAATATGTTTTAGTTGCAGGTTTATATCCGGCAACCTAACAATGTGTATATTTACGACTTGATTTAACCATTCAGATAATTATCCATTTGCGAATGAATGCCATTCAAAGCATAATAATTGCTGTCGTTGAAGGGATAACCGAATTTCTGCCCATTTCCAGTACAGGTCATATGATCATCACCCAAAAATTGCTGGGTATGGAAAGCAGCCAGTTTGTCAACCTGTTCACCGTAAACATCCAGTTCGGGGCCATCCTGTCGGTTGTGGTATTATACCGGAAGCGTTTTCTGTCACCCATCCGGACAGACAAAATTGCGGGTACTCCCTGGAAAAGATTCAGCCATAAGTTCGACTTCTATATCAAATTGCTGGTGGCATTTCTTCCGGCAGCCTTCTTTGGGTTTTTGCTGGGAGACTATATCAATTCCCTGCTTGAGAACGTGGTTGTTGTTGCTGTCTCCCTGTTGGTGGGCGGCATTATCCTGATTTTCGTGGATGACTGGTTTAAGAGACCGGCAGAGGACCAGACAGTGACCTATCCCAAGGCCCTGAAGATCGGTTTTTTCCAGGTGATCTCCATGATACCGGGTGTTTCCCGGGCTGCTGCCACCATCATTGGCGGGCTTTCACAAAAGCTGACCCGCAAAAATGCCGCTGAATTCTCCTTCTTTCTGGCAGTCCCCACCATGCTGGCCGCATCGGTATACCAGATGCTCAGGTCTCCGGGGGATATTGACGGACCGCAAATTAAAATACTGCTGCTGGGAAATGCAGTTGCCTTTGTGGTGGCCATGCTGGCTATTAAAGGTTTCATTGCATACCTTACCAGATACGGGTTCAGGATTTTCGGATACTATCGGATTATAGTCGGTGCACTCATCCTGATCCTGCTGTATTTTGGCTACGATCTCAATATGGTTGGCTGAGCATTAAGCAGAGCATTACTTTAATTAAAACCTGAACACATGAGCACAATCGGAAATCTCATCTGGTTACTTTTCGGGGGTATTTTTATCGCCCTGGAATACTTTGTATCCAGCCTGGTTTTGATGATCACCATCATTGGTATACCCTTTGGCCTGCAGACCCTGAAACTGGGAATGCTGGCACTCTGGCCCTTTGGTTATACGACAAGGCAATCCGGCTCGGATTCTGGTTGCCTGACTGTGTTTATGAATGTTCTGTGGCTGATAACGGGCGGAATCCCTATTTGTCTGACTCATCTGGTTATCGGGATATTACTCACCCTTACCCTGGTCGGGATCCCCTTTGCCCGGCAGCATTTTAAACTGGTTGCCCTGGCGTTGTCACCGTTTGGAAGGGAAATAATTAGTAATGCGTAATGAGTGATGAGTAATGAGCGGGTTCAGGGAATCAGTGCATGGGAATTGAGTTTATATAAATTATCATTCGCTTTGCCTTCCGCCATCCACACCCCACACCCATAACCCGCTCATTACTCATTACTCGTCACTCGTTACTACAAAATCCCCTCCCTCATCTTCGGCTTGATGATCAGCCGCAGGCTCTGATCATAGGTGAAGTAATAATATGCCCAGTTAATGAATATCAGCAAGCGGTTCTTCACCCCCACGATGGCCATCAGGTGAATGAACATCCAGAAAAACCAGGCCAGGAGTCCCTGGAACCTGACGAAGGAAAGGTCCACTACGGCGCGGTTGCGTCCAACAGTAGCCAGTGTCCCCAGGTCGTGATAAACATATTTCTTAAGCGGCTTGTTTTCTTGAATATTCCGTAAATTCCGGGCCAGTGTCCTGGCCTGCTGTATGGCAACCTGCGCCACCTGGGGATGCCCGTTCGGATGTTTGTCTGTGCTCATAAGGGCCAAATCACCGAGGGCAAATATATTTTGATATCCTTCAATCCGGTTATGGTGGTCCACCTTTATCCGGTTGTTGCGGGCAATAACATTCCCGTCCAGACCCTCAACCGTATTGGCCTTAATTCCGGCGGCCCAGATGAGGGTATGTGCACTCAGTTTTTTATCCTTTTCGAGCCACACGTTTTCGTTGTCAAAGTCCTTGACCAGACTGTTCAGCATCACCGTTACACCCAGTCGTTCAAGGTATTTTTTAGCCTTTTCGGAGGATCTTTCCGACATGCCGCCCAGCAGGCGGGATCCGTTTTCGACAAGGTAAATGTGCATACGGCTGAAATCAAGTTCCGGGTAATCCTTGGGTAGAACAAAGTTTTTCATTTCGGCCAGTGCACCGGATATTTCGACACCTGTGGGACCACCCCCCACAACCACCATGTTCATCAGCCGGTCCTGTTCAGCTGGATCCGCTGTATTCAGTGCTTTTTCAAAATTGTTTAAAATGGTATTGCGCAAACCAAGGGATTCACCCACGCTTTTCATGGGCAGGGAAAACTGGCTGATGGAGGCGTTTCCGAAGAAGTTATTGCCGGCGCCCATGGCCAGTACCAGGTAATCATAATGCAGGTTGCCAATAGAAGTCTCAATTTCCTGGCTTTCGGGCAAGACCTTTTTTATCCTGGCCATCCTCACATGGATGTTTTTATATCCCTGAAAAATCTTACGCAGGGGGAAGGATATGGCACTGGGCTCAATTCCGGCAGTAGCCACCTGGTAAAACAACGGCTGAAAGGAATGATAATTGTTCTTGTCGATCAGTACAACCTGAAAGGGTTTATTGGCCAGATGCCGCGCCAGCTTTAGTCCGCCAAATCCTGCGCCTGCAATGACAACTCGTTTGTGCCCGTTAAGAGGCGGATTGACTATCATGGATAATTTTGGAATTTTGGTGTGATTAAGATAACAATAATATGGATGCATTGTTGAGACAAAGAGCGGGAAATGAAAACATCTTGTGTTATTTGTTGTTATTTTAGTGCATCCAAATAAGAATTCATTATGGGTAAAACGATCAGGATCATTTCATGGAATGTGAACGGCATCCGGGCCATGGTTAAAAAGGATTTTTACGAAACGGCACAGAATTTCCATGCTGATATGATATGCATTCAGGAGACCAAGGCACAGGAAGATACCATGCCGGCAATGCAAACGGAACTGAACGGATATGACTTTGTCTTCAATTCGGCTATTCAGAAAGGATATTCCGGAACTGCCATTCTATCGCGAATTAAACCGCTTAAGCATTGGTTTGATACAGGAGTTGAGGAGCACGCGCAGGAAGGACGGGTTATAACCCAGGAATTCGAATCCTTTTTCCTGGTAAATGTCTATGTCCCGAATTCCGGGATGGAATTAAAAAGACTTAGTTACAGGAAGGAATGGGATGACCACCTGGTGAAATACATCGCCGGGCTGGATGCAAAAAAACCGGTGATCCTGACCGGTGACCTGAACGTAGCCCATGAACCCATTGATCTGGCTCGACCTGATCAAAACTATAACAAGACGGCCGGGTATACCCAGGTGGAAATTGACGGATTCAGGAATTTTCTGCAGCTTGGCATGGTGGATACCTTCAGGCGTATGCACGGGGACAGGGTACAATATTCTTACTGGAGTGCGCGCATCAGGGCCCGTGAAAGTAACCTGGGCTGGCGGATTGATTATTTCCTGGTGAGCGAAAGGTTATTCGGGAAGGTAAAGGATTCTTTCATCTGGGATCATGTTCAGGGTTCCGACCATTGTCCGGTGGGGATTGACCTTGAAGTTTAAAAGAAAGCGTAGTCGGTAGACTACGCTTAGCCTTGTGGTGCCACGTGGAGTTGAACCACGGACACACGGATTTTCAGTCCGTTGCTCTACCAACTGAGCTATGGCACCTTTTATTTTTACAGGCTGCAAATCTAAAGAAAAAAACAATTCTACAAAACTTTTGTTGCTACTTTTGTTGTCACCATGTCAGCACCGGAATACCATATACACGCATTGTCAAACGGCATCCGGCTGGTTCATCGGTCCGTGAACAGTCCGGTATCCCATCTTGGGCTGTTTATTAATACGGGTTCGCGTGATGAATTGCCTGAAGAACATGGCCTGGCCCACCTGATAGAGCACATGCTGTTCAAGGGAACAGCCAGGAGAAAGGCATACTATATCCTGAGCCGTATGGAAGATGTGGGGGGAGAGCTGAATGCCTATACCACGAAGGAGGAAACCTGTATTCATGGCACATTTTTCAACCAGTATTATGACCGGGCATTGGAACTGATCAGTGATATTGCATTCAATTCCGTTTATCCGGCCCACGAGATCAGGAAGGAGAAGGAGATTATCCTGGATGAGATCAATTCATACAAGGATTCACCCGCTGAACTCATTTTCGATGAATTTGAAGAATTGCTTTTTGACGGAAATCCAATCGCCCGGAATATTCTGGGCAGTTCAGAAAAACTGAAGGATTATAAGGAGGCAGATATCCGGGGCTTCATTCACCGGAACTATGCAACTAACCAGATGGTGGTATCTTCCGTGGGGAACATTGCATTCAAAAAGCTGATCAGGATGTTTGAAAGGTATTTTGCTGCGCCTGCCCTGAAACGGTCGTCAGGCCGGATACCCGTCAGTTACCGTTACGTGCCGGTGTACAGGAAGATCGAACGCAATACTTTTCAGGCACATTGTATCATCGGCAACATTGCCTACCCCTTTGATCATGAAAAGAGACTGGCCTTATACCTCCTGAACAATTACCTGGGCGGACCGGGAATGAATTCACGGCTGAACATGGCCTTGCGTGAGCGACGGGGATATGCCTATACAATTGATTCATTGTATACGGCCTATTCTGATACGGGCAATATCACCATCTATTTCGGAACAGATAAGAGTCTGACAGACAAATGCATCAGCATTATTTTAAAAGAGTTGCAGCAGCTTCGCACAAAATCGCTCAGCCAGGTGCAGATGGGGAAGGCCAAAAGGCAGGTGCTCGGACACATCGCCATTTCATCCGAGAACAATGAGAATCATATGCTTTCCATAGGCAAAAGCCTCATGATCTTTAACAAAATAGAATCGCTGGAGGAGATTGGCCGGAAAGTGGAAGCCCTGACTCCGGCACAACTGCTCGAAGTGGCCAATGAATTGTTTGATTCCGATAAGCTTTCATACCTGATTTATCAATAGAAACATGACACCCGATGATCCGGTCTATGAATATGTCCTTAGGCATTCATCCCCCGAGGATGATATCCTGACCGGACTTTACCGTGATACCTTCCTGCAGACCGTTTACCCGGACATGATTGCGGGACCCGTTCAGGGAAAACTGCTGGAGATGATCAGTAAGATGATAAAACCTTCCAGGATACTCGAAATCGGCACATTTACAGGGTATTCCGGTATCTGCCTTGCACGGGGACTTGCTGAAGGCGGTATCCTGCACACCATTGATGTCAGTGATGAAACCATGGATATGGCCAAAAAGTACTTTGGACTTGCAGGTTTGGCGGACCGGATCATCACGCATACCGGAGATGCGCTGTCCGTCATACCCACGATCGAGGAATCGTTTGACCTGGTGTTCCTTGATGCAGACAAGGAGCAGTATCTGCAGTACTATTATGCAGTTTTTGGAAAACTTAGAACCGGAGGATATATCCTGGCCGATAATGTGTTATGGGGCGGGAAAGTGCTGCATGGAGCAAAATCTGCCGATAAGGAAACACAGGGGATTATTGAATTTAATACATTTGTTTCACGGGATACCCGTGTAGAGAAACTTTTAATCCCGGTCAGAGACGGATTGTTTCTGATGCGTAAGCTTTGCGGGTGATCCTGTCCTGAACATTTTACACCGGCAGTTGTTAATTTAGCGAAATCAAGATACAGATATGGGCGTTTATACAATACGGGAACTGGAGAATCTTTCAGGGATCAAGGCTCACACCATCCGGATCTGGGAGAAAAGGTTCGGACTGATAGCCCCCATGCGCACATCCACCAATATCCGGACCTATTGTGATTCGGATCTGAAACAAATACTGAATATCTCCATCCTGAACCGGAACGGACTGAAGATATCCAAGATTGCCCGGCTCTCACAGGATGAGATCGTTCAGCAGATCAACCAGCTTACCCATGATGTGTCCAATGCGGAAAGCCAGATTGAAAGCCTTACGGTTGCCATGATCGACCTGGACGAATACCGTTTTGAGCAGGTCCTTTCCAGATCAATAATCCAGTTTGGCTTTCAAGAGGCCGTTACACAGGTATTATATCCCTTCTTCGTAAAAATCGGGGTCATGTGGCAAACCGGTGCCATCAGGCCGGCACAGGAGCATTTCATCACCAGCCTCGTAAAGCAGAAATTTTATGCTGCCCTCGACGGACTGATCTCTTCAGAAAGGGAAGGTTCCCCGAAATTTCTGTTTTTCCTGCCCGAAGGCGAACTCCATGAAATAGGCCTTCTTTTCAGTTGCTACCTGACCAAAAAAAGAGGATTCCGTACCCTTTACCTGGGCCAGTCGGTTCCGCTGAACGATCTGCCCGATCTGATCAGAAAGAGTCATGTGGATTACCTTGTCACGGCCGTCATTACCACCTTCAACAGCCCGGACATTTCAGCCCTTGTGCAGGCCCTTTCAACACTGTTCAGTGACAAGACCATCTTCCTGTCCGGTTCCCCCTCGCTCTTTCTCCCACACGACATTCCTTCCCATATTAAAACCATCTCCACACCGCAGCAATTCTTGGAAGAAATCGAAAAGATCCGGAAATTGTAAATTTCGACGTTGAGTCTATTCCGAAAAGTTGACATGGCAGTGCGTCATTGCGAGCATAGCGAAGCAATATCTCTACATTTGTGGAAGATTGCTTCAGTCGCGTCGCTCCTTCGCAATGACGTTTGGACTTTTCAGTGGGAACTCAACTTGTCTTTCTAATCACCTTTTTTTATCCTTCCTCTTTATAATCCCATCATTATTAAGGAAATAAAGATCATAAAGTATTATGTTAATGTAAATCTGCCCGTTAATTAAACATTAAATTAGTCCAATTTTATTATCTTCCTTATTTAGATGTAATTTAGAATGATCACAGAAAGCCTCATTTAGGGATATATATGCCGGAATATCTAATTTAATAAGGAAACTGGAATTTAAGAAATTTTAACTATTTTTAATAAATCTAAATAAAAAATATTTGGATAATGTTTAAAGATGTATTATTTTTGATGAACAAAATTAAACATTACTGCCATGACTGCAATCGAGTTCAATTATCAGCTTACAAGCCTGAGCCAGAGCCTGGAAAGGTTCGCTTTCAGTCTGACTTCAAATACTGAAGATGCACGGGACTTGTTACAGGAAACTTTTGTTAAAGCCATATCATACCGGGATAAATTTGCCGAGGATACCAACCTGAAGGCATGGACATTTACAATCATGAAGAACACCTTTATTAACAATTACCGCAGGCTGGTTAAATCCAACACAACCTTTGATCATACTGACGATTTATATTATCTGAACCTCAACCGGGAATCCGGGTTCGAAACACCGGAATCTACAGTTTCGGCCAAGGAGATCGAAAAACACATCGACAGACTGGAAGATGAATTCCGTGTTCCGTTCCAGATGCATCTGCAGGGTTACAAATACAAAGAAATTGCCGATAACCTGGGTTTGAAGATCGGTACGGTGAAAAGCCGCATCTTCTTCACCCGCAAACGCCTGATGAATTCACTGGGCATCGGCTATAATTAAGGTTTTGGGTTTGGTTAAATGAGTTAGGTGAGTTGCCCTCCCGCCAACAGCGGGGGGGTTTTTTTTGCTTTTCACGTTTCATGAGGTCATAGTCAAACAGTTTTATTAAATTTGCACCACTTTTAACTGCACACCAGTATGAGCCATGCATCCCATTATAACCAGCGCGGCGTTTCTTCCCGAAAGGAGGACGTTCATCAGGCCATCCAGGATATGGACAGGGGATTGTTTCCCAATGCGTTCTGCAAAGTTTTGCCGGATATCCTCGGCGGTGATGCGGACTACTGCAATATCATGCATGCTGACGGGGCAGGTACCAAATCCGCACTGGCTTACATCTACTGGAAAGAAACCGGTGACTACAGTGTATGGAAAGGGATAGCCCACGATGCGCTGATCATGAACATCGATGATCTGATTTGTGTGGGGGCTACGGACAACATCCTGATGTCATCCACAATCGGGCGCAACAAGCATAAGATCCCCGGCGATGTGCTGATGCATATACTCAGGGGTTTTGACGAGACCATTCAGGAACTGGCCAAATGGGGCGTCAGGGTTTACCTTACCGGGGGAGAAACCGCTGATATCGGTGACCTGGTGCGGACAATCGTGGTTGATTCCACGGTTACCTGCCGGATGAAGCGGTCGGATGTGATCGAGAACCGCATTATGCCCGGGGATGTGATTGTGGGACTGGCCTCATCGGGGCAGACATCATACGAAAAGGAATATAACAGCGGCATTGGCAGCAACGGTCTTACCTCGGCCCGTCACGATATTTTCATCCACTACCTGGCTGATAAGTACCCGGAATCATACGATGACCTCATCCCCAAATCACTTGTCTATTCCGGAAAATACCAGCTTACCCAGAAAATGGAGAACCTGGGTATGGATGCCGGCAAACTTGTACTCTCACCCACACGCACCTTTGCCCCGCTTATCAGGCAGGTGCTGGACCGGTTCAGACCCGGTATCCATGGCATGATCCATTGCACGGGTGGTGGACAGACCAAAGTCCTGCGGTTCATTGACGATCTGCATGTGATCAAGGATAACCTGTTTGAACTGCCGCCCCTGTTCGGTATCATCCGGCAATCATCGGGCACAGACTGGGATGAGATGTATGAAGTATTCAACATGGGCCACCGCTTCGAAATTTATACCGATGAACAAACAGCCGGTGAGATAATTAACCTTGCTTCCGCATTGAATATTGAAGCCAGAGTTATCGGACATACTGAATCCTTTAACGGGCATAAACTGACTATAAGCAGTGAATTTGGAACATTCACCTATTAACGGATCCGAACCTCAAACCTAAAACATACATAAATCAACAAATCAACAAATCAACAAATCAACAAATAATTCATGAGCAAGAACCTGATACTGGATAAACTGGAAGGCGTTAAGGGCAGATTCGAGGAAGTGGGCAGGCTGCTTAACGAGCCTGATGTGATGCATGATATGAAAAAATACATCCAGCTCAACAAGGAATACAAGGAACTGGATCCGGTTGTGAAGTCATACAATGATTACAAAATGACACTCAGTCATATTGATTCGGCCCGGGAAATGCTGTCAACTGAAAAGGATGAAGAGATGCGCGAAATGGCCAAGGCCGAACTCGATGAACTCACCGGCAGGATCGGCAGCATGGAGGAGGATCTGAAAATCCTGCTGCTTCCTACCGATCCGCAGGATGAGAAGAATGCCATCCTGGAAATACGCGCCGGCACGGGTGGTGATGAAGCCAGTATTTTTGCGGGAGATTTATTCCGGCTGTATACAAAGTTCTGTGAGCAGAAAGGGTGGAAAATAGAGATCAACAATTTCACCGAAGGTACAGCCGGTGGTTATAAGGAGATCATTGCCGATGTCAGGGGTGACGGAGTATATGGTATATTGAAATACGAATCGGGCGTTCACAGGGTTCAACGGGTACCACAGACCGAAACGCAGGGCAGGATACATACATCGGCCGCCACCGTTGTGGTTCTGCCAGAAGCAGAAGAATTTGATGTCGAAGTAAAACAGGAGGATATCCGGATCGACCGGTTCTGCTCCTCGGGACCCGGCGGCCAATCGGTTAACACCACCTATTCGGCTGTTCGGCTGACCCACACCCCAACCGGTGTTGTGGTTTCCTGCCAGGACCAGAAATCCCAGCTGAAGAACCTGGAAAAGGCCATGTCGGAACTCCGTACCAGGCTCTACAACATCGAGTATCAGAAGCATCTCGACAGCATCTCCAGCCAGCGAAAAACCATGGTTTCCACGGGCGACAGGTCGGCCAAGATCCGTACCTACAATTACCCGCAGGGCAGGGTGACCGACCACCGGATCAATCTTACCATGTACAACCTCCCCAATATCCTGGACGGGAATATTCATGAAATGATCAGCCAGCTGCAGATGGCCGAAAATGCCGAGCGGCTGAAAGCAAGTGCCATAATTTGAGAAACAATCCGACATGACGCGCGAGCACCTTTTTGAACAGATCCGGAAAAAACAGAGTTTCCTTTGCCTGGGCCTCGATACCGAGATGTCACGGCTGCCGGAGCACCTCCTGCAGGAAGAATATCCCGTGTTTGCGTTCAACAGGCAAATCATAGATGCCACGCACCACCTCGTGATTGCCTGCAAGCCCAATGTTGCCTTTTATGAATGTCTCGGAACTTCTGGTTGGAAACAGCTGGAGCTGACCGTGGCCTATATTAGGAGCCAATATCCTGATATCCTGATCATTGCCGACGCCAAGCGCGGGGATATTGGCAATACCTCCCAAAAATATGCCGAGACTTTCTTTCAGCATCTTGCATGCGACGCGGTTACCGTGGCTCCCTATATGGGTTCGGATTCCGTGCTTCCCTTCCTGGAATATCCCGGAAAGTGGGTTATTCTCCTGGCACTGACCTCAAATCCGGGTGCCGATGATTTCCAGTTCCTGGGAACCGGCCGGCACCAGAGACTCTTCGAAACCATCCTGCTTAAATCCATGCGCTGGGGAAATCCCGATAACATGATGTATGTGATCGGCGCAACCCGGGCCTCGATGCTTGTGAAGGTCAGGGAGATCATACCCGACCATTTTCTCCTCATCCCGGGCATCGGTGCCCAGGGTGGCGATCTCGGCGAAGTTGCGCAATATGGTTTCAACGACCAGTGCGGCCTGATCGTCAATTCATCCCGGGCAATCATCTATGCGGATTCCACCACCCGGTTTGCTGAAGCAGCACGAGAGAAAGCCGCAGAGGTGCAGGCGGAGATGGCGGGGATTTTGAGGAGAAGAGGGATGGGGTGAGGTTGAGAGGGGGTGATAAGGAAGGAACAAGGGACGAGGGACAAGTAGGGAGTAGGGAGTAACTTTTTATCTGCTGGCTAACGAAAAATGCATCTGGACAATTGTCCAATGATTATCTCTTTTTTCCAGTACTCCCGTCCACCTGGTATTCTCCCAATTCGCAGGCTGACCCTTCCATTCATTGATGTCATCAAGTAAACAGAAGAACCAGGCCACATCACCTGATTTTGAAATGTTTATTGTTAAATCCTGTATTTCATACCGTATGGCCTTAAAATCAGGATTCATCCAAAAGGCTTCAGCCTTTTTAAAATCTTCAAAGCCTTTCACAACCCTGTCATTGGGATCTACTTCAATATAATTGGTGTCATTGGCAATAACACCATATAACAAATTAATATCCTTGGTCTTTGCCCAACCGATGCTATTGTGGATTGCCTGCTCAATCAATTTCTTATCTGCAGCAATGTTGAAATCATGATTTGGCTTATGACAGGATAACAGTGTACTGAAAGCACACATCAAAATCATTAATGATTCTAAACTAAAATTCTTCATCTGTGTCGAAAGGCTACTCATCGTAATACTCATATCTGATTACACGACTGGGCTGGGTGCTAAATGACTGAAGTTCATTTATTTCATTAATAATCAAATTATTTCCCATATCATATGTTTTTAACATTTCCGTGATATGATCAACAATCGCAGCACTTTTGCCTGCATAAACATCCGACCTGACATTAAGGCCATTCAGATAACTATGTTCCGTATAATATATGAAATCGGGATATGACACAGAAACCATGGTTTCTTTTATCAGCCTTCCACACTTGTCATATTCATATTCAATATAGCTCTCCAGTTCATCCGTGTCCATTGTATATTCTTCAGTTTTTGCCAGCCTATCCTTTGAGTAGAAATATAATAGATAGCTGAATGAGCCTATCAGGGGATATTCAATAGTTTCTTTTGTTAGCTTACCTTCATTTGAGTAAGTGTAAATATGATTTCTCAGGTTAACATATCCGGTAGGGGAGTATATATTCGCGTTATAATTCGCTTTTTTAATTAATTGATTAGTAGAATTATACTCATAAAGATCGTATGAATAAAGATTGCTGTCGAGATTTGTATCAATTGCCTTTGGAACTGAAACCCTGGAAATCCTGTCAAGTTCATCGTATTCATATTGTTCCAGGATTCTTAAAGGCACTGTGGCGCCAATTGAATCATATTGTAATATTCGTTTGAGTCTGGCATTTCCATTTAATATCTCACAATCTGAAAGATCAGTCTCCTTTTGACAACTGAGCAAAAGGAAGATAAGGATAAATAAAGAACAAAAATTTTCAGTGATCGTTTTCATAATAAGGATTCACTTTTACAATTCCGTTACGTCAGAAACCCCGCTTTCTTCGGGGTTGTTCCCATAAAATTAGCATATTATCCGGTAATTTCAGATTTTTTTATTTATTAATTTTTCACTTTTCACTTTTCACTTTTCTCTTTTCACTTTTTTTCGTACTTTCATTCTTTAATTAATACGTTAGGTGAAATGACAGAAGAATTTTTGCAGTTTATCTGGAAATACGGACTATTCGATCGCACCAGCCTTTTAACGGATGCAGGTGAAGAAATACAGGTGATCAGCCTGGGTAAACAAAATCAGGATTCAGGTCCCGATTTCCTGAATGCCCGGATCAAAATCGGACCAACCACCTGGGCCGGGAATGTGGAGATCCATCTCCGTTCGGCCGACTGGTATAGCCATGGACACCAAAGTGACAAAGCTTACGATAATGTTATCCTGCACGTGGTGCACCGGTATGACCAGCCGGTGGCCCGGGCCGGGGGAGAAATCATACCCACCCTTGTGCTGCCATGCAATGAAACATTGTACGGAAATTATACCCAATTGATGGGCCAGCATGGCACCCTGCCCTGCAGGATGAAAATCAGCCGGGTGGATCCGCTGCTGCTGGATTGCTGGCTGAGTTCACTCGCTGTGGAAAGACTCGAAAAGAAAGCGGAGCATATTGCCGCTTACCTCCGGCAAAGTGCCGGCAACTGGGAAGAAGCATTTTATGTCAGCCTGGCCCGCTCATTCGGTTTCGGACTGAATGCCGAACCCTTTGAATGGATCGCGAAATCGCTTCCCCTGACCATCCTGTCGCGGCACCGGGACAACAGGATACAGGTGGAAGCACTGCTGCTGGGTCAGGCAGGTTTTCTGGAAGAAGGCAGCCTTTACTCAGGTTACCCGGAAATGCTGAGAAATGAGTACATGCATCTGAAACGGAAATATAACCTGAAGCCCATCGGGAATCACCTGTGGAAATTTCTCAGGCTGAGACCGGTGAATTTTCCCACCATACGTATAGCCCAATTCGCTTGTCTCATGCAGCAATCAGAAGGGCTATTCTCCCAAATTCTTTCCTGCAGGGAAATTCAGGAGCTCAGACAATTTTTTACTCTCCGGGCATCCGGATTCTGGAATTCTCATTATACCTTTGACAAAACGTCCCCGCCCAGGCCGAAAACACTTGGAGAAGGAGCTTTTTACTGCATTGTGATCAACACGGTGATCCCTTTTATAATCATATATGGCAGCATGAACGGCAGAGAAGAGATTAAGAACAAGGCACTCGACTGGCTGAGCCGGATCCCGCCTGAAGCCAACCGGGTGGTCAGAGGATGGAGCCAGACCGATATCAGGCCATCTTCGGCCTTTTACAGCCAGGCTTTGCTACAGCTCTCGGAGAACTATTGCAGCCGTCGCCGGTGTCTTGCCTGTTCTGTCGGAATGCACCTGATCACTGCACAACACTAAATAATGGCAAAAATCTTAAACTGGAAGACCATGGAATCAGACAAAACAAACGGACCCAGGATCATTTTCTCTGGCACAATGTGGGAAACCGGTGTGCTGAAAAGCCTGCTTGAAAATGCCGAGATCCCGGTATTGTTTAATAACGAAATCATCGGCAGCAACCAGGGCGGAATTCCGGTTCCCTTTCCAGGCGGTAATATGAGCCTGGTTGTTGCGGATAAAGATTATGAGAAAGCCCTGCAGGTTGTTCAGCAATATCTGGCCACCCGGAATTCAGAAACAAACCAGTTAATGTAAGCTCGGGGGAGGTGGAACGGCAGCAAAGATTTTCTGTTTAAAATAATTGAATTGTGAAAAAAAATAAATACTTTTGCAATTCGATTTTTTAAGAAGTGTAATTATTTAGAAATTATGTATTTAACAACGGAAAAGAAAAAAGAGATTTTTAAGACCTACGGTAAATCGGAAAACAATACCGGTGCTGCTGAAAGTCAGATTGCCCTGTTTACCCACAGGATCAACCACCTTACAGATCATCTTAAAATCAGCAAGAAGGATTTCTCAACCCAGCGCGCCCTGCTCACCCTGGTTGGCAAGCGCAGAAGACTACTGGATTATCTCCGTTCCCGCGACATTGAAAGGTATCGTTCCATTCTGAAAGAACTGAATCTGCGCAAATAAGAAAAAGGGCAATTCTGAAATTGCCTTTTTCTTTTCATATATGGCCGGTTCGGCCAACCATTTATCTTTAATTCATATACCTATTATGTTTAAGACATTTCAACAAACCATACCCCTCGGTGACGGAAGAACAATCACCCTTGAGACCGGTAAGCTGGCCAAGCAGGCCGACGGATCAGTTGTTGTGAGGATGGGCAATACCATGCTGCTGGCTACGGTGGTCACTGCAAAGGAAGGCGCAGAAGGCAGCGATTTTATGCCGCTCCAGGTGGAGTATAAGGAAAAATTCTCCGCCATCGGCCGCTTCCCGGGGGGCTTCCTGAAACGGGAGTCCAGACCCAGCGATCGCGAAATCCTGGTTTCCCGCTTAATTGACCGTGCATTGCGCCCCCTGTTCCCCGATGATTACCATGCCGAAACATTTGTGAACGTGATGCTGATCTCGGCCGACAAGGACATCATGCCCGATGCCATGGCCGGACTGGCTGCATCAGCGGCCCTCATGGTTTCAGATATACCTTTCAAGGGTCCGATTTCAGAAGTCCGCGTTTCACGCATCGATGGCAGGCTTGTCATCAACCCCACCTTTACTGAGCTTGAAAAAGCTGACATCGACATCTTGGTAGCTGCTACAACCGACAACATTGTCATGGTTGAAGGTGAAATGAGCGAGGTTTCTGAAGAAGAAATGCTCGAAGCCCTTCAGGTCGCCCATGAAGAGATCAAGGTACAATGCAAGGCCCAGTATGACCTGATGGTGGAGGCCGGAAAATCGGAAAAACGCATATATTCCCACGAAGTTCATGATGAAGAGCTGCGCAAACAGGTATGGTCAGCAGGTTATGACAAGTTCTACAAGATCGCAAAAAGCATTACGGCCAAACATGAGCGGCATGATGCGCTCGATAAGGTTGTTATCGATTTTATTGCTTCTTTCCCTGAAGGAACAGAAGTGAACAAACCGCTTGTTCAACGCTATTTCCACGATGTGGAGAAAGAAGCTGTCCGTAACCTGATCCTGAACGAGGGTTTGCGGCTTGATGGGCGGAAAACCAATGAAATACGGCCTATCTGGTGCGATGTGGATTATCTGCCTGCTGCACACGGCTCTGCCGTATTTACGCGCGGCGAGACCCAGTCACTTACCTCGGTTACCCTGGGCACCAAACTCGATGAAAAGGAAATTGACGAGGTCCTCATCCAGGGCTCTGAAAAATTTGTCCTGCATTATAACTTTCCTCCGTTTTCTACCGGTGAGGCCAGGCCTTCACGCGGCATAAGCCGTCGTGAGATCGGTCATGGCAACCTGGCACACCGTGCTTTGAAACGCATGATCCCCGCAGATAACGTCTATGCCATCCGCGTGGTTTCCGACATACTTGAATCAAACGGTTCCTCATCCATGGCCACGGTCTGTGCCGGCACAATGGCCCTGATGGATGCCGGTGTGAAGATCAGCAAACCGGTTTCGGGCATTGCCATGGGATTGATCACCGATGCCAAATCGAAGAAATATGCCATCCTCTCCGATATCCTGGGTGATGAGGATCATCTTGGTGATATGGATTTTAAGGTGGCCGGTACCCGCGACGGTATTACCGCCACCCAGATGGACATCAAGGTCGAAGGACTGACTTTCGAAATTCTGAAAAAAGCCCTTGCCCAGGCCCGTGAAGGCCGTCTGCATATACTCGGCAAGCTGGTTGAGGCCATTCCTGAGCCCAGGGCAGATTATAAGCCCCATGTGCCACGCATGGTACAGATCATTATTCCGAAGGAATTCATCGGGGCGGTTATCGGTCCGGGTGGCCGGGTTATCCAGGATATACAGGCTAAAACAGGTGCTGTTATCGTAATTGAAGAGGTTGACAATGCAGGTGTGGTGAATGTTTCAGCGATTGACAAGGCATCCATTGAAGCTGCCCTCTCCCGCATCAATGGTATTATTGAACAGCCTGAGGCTGGAAAAATTTACAAGGGTATTGTGAAAGGTATTCAGACCTTCGGTGCCTTTGTTGAGATATTGCCCGGCAAACAAGGACTGCTGCATATTTCGGAACTCGACTGGCAGCGGGTGGACAAGGTGGAAGATGTGCTGAAGGAAGGGGATGAGGTAGAAGTGAAGTTGCTTGATGTGGACAACCGGAGCGGTAAGCTGAGCCTTTCACGCAAGGTGCTTTTACCCGTTCCCGAAGGATTTATCCCTTCGGCCAGCGCACCAAGACAGCGGGAATCACGCGACTCCAGGGGTGGCAGGGACTCACGCGACCACAGGGATCGTCGCGATCACCGCGGACCGCGGGAACGCAGGGATTAATTATTCTTGTTTGGCCTGATTTTTGAGAAGTTTGTCCCCGGTAATCCTGACATAATTTTGCTGTTGGTAATTACAGGTATTTTATTAACTTTGTGAAAAATAGTGAAGTGTATATTGACTATTTTTAGTATCTTTAAATAAACATTTATAAATTTGTAAACTAATTACTAATTACTAATTACTAATTACTAATTGCAAAGCCCATTTTAATTATTGTAAAACAAATAATCAATTGAATCATGATGAAAGCTAAACTGAACTACTTAACCATTACCGTTATCGCTGCTTTTCTGCTGAGCGGCTGTGCCGGTCTTACCAAGATGAGGGACAACGCCAATACGGTTTCTTACAAGGTAACCCCTGATCCGCTTCAAACACATGCAGGCGAAGTAAAAATGAACGTCGAAGTCAAATACCCCGAAAAGTATTTCAACAAGAAAGCCGTGGTAGTTGCCACCCCGGTTCTGAAGTATGAAGGTGGTCAGACTGAATTCGCGCCCACCACTTTGCAGGGAGAAAAAGTACAGGCCAACAATAAGGTTATTTCTTATGCTGGCGGAACTTTCACTTCTGCAGGTACCGTTGCTTATAAACCCGAGATGATGAAATCTGAGCTCGTGGTTAAAATGTCGGCCAGGAAAAAAGAGACAGATACACCGCTCGAGTTCGAATCGGCAAAAATAGCCGATGGTGTTGTGGCCACGCCTACACTGGTTGTGGTCGACCCCAAAGCCGTTACCATGCCTGATAATTTCAAAAGGATCATCCCCGAAAGCTATACTGCTGACATCCATTACGTGATTAACCAGGCAGAGGTCCGGAAAACCGAACTGAAGGCGCAGGATGTGAAGGATCTGGAAGCCAAAGTGGTTGAAGCCAAAGCCACCCCCAACAAGCAGATCAAGGGCGCCAAAATTGCTGCCTATGCTTCACCTGATGGTTCGGTGGAATTGAACACCAAACTTTCAGCCAAACGGGAAACTTCAGCTGAGAAGTATTTCAAGAAGGCTTTGAAAGACAATAAAATCACAGAAGCCGAAGCCGCCAATTTCCTGAGCATGCTGACCACGCCCGAAGACTGGGAAGGCTTTAAAGCGCTGATGGAAAAATCCACGATCCAGGATAAGGAATTGATCCTGCGCGTACTTTCCATGTATTCTGATCCGGTCGTCCGCGAAAAGGAAATCAAGAACATTTCTGCAGCCTATAAGGAAATCGCAGATGAGATCCTGCCTCAGCTTCGCCGCTCCGTGATGAGCGTTGATGTTGATGTGGTCGGAAAATCCGATGATGAACTCCGTAGCCTTGCCATGAGCAATCCTTCATCCCTCAACCTGGAGGAAATTTTGTATGCCGGTGCGCTTGTCAAGGACGCCAGCCAGAAAGTATCCATTTATAAGGCTGCTTCCGACAAATTCCCGGGTTGTGTACGTGCCAAGAACAACCTTGGTGAAGCATATATGCAACAGGGCAAAGTAGCTGAGGCCAAGGCTGCTTTCGAAGCCGCCAAAGCTATCCAGGATAATGCCGTGGTAAAAGCCAACCTGGGTGCGGTGGCACTTGCACAGGGTGATGTAAAGGGCGCTGAAGCGCTGCTTACTTCGGCCATGAGCGCAGGAGATGCAGTCAGTTATAACCTGGGTATCATCAAGATCAAACAGGCCGACTACGCAGCAGCAGTCAACTATTTCGGTAGCAAGCCTTCATTCAATGCAGCTCTTGCCCAACTGCTCAATGGCAATAACGATAAAGCCATGGCTACCCTGAATTCGATGGGTGATGTAAAGAACGCCTGGGTTTATTACCTGAAAGCTGTTGCCAGTGCCAGAGGCGGTAATGCCGACGGTGTGGTTGCAAACCTTCGCATTGCCGGTGGTCTCGACTCAAAGACCAAGGCTTATGCACAGAAAGACGCCGAATTCCTTAAATGGGCCAGCCAGGATGCTTTCAAGCAGGTGGTTCAGTAAGTGATAAAATACATGAATTAAAAAAGACGGCTACAAGCCGTCTTTTTTTTTCGCTAATTGATCATGATGTGTAAAAAATATCGCATTAAATTTGGTTTAATTTTAATAAGTAAGAAAATTTTTGCCATGAGAAAATTATGTGTTCTGTTCATCCTTATTCCGGTTATGGGTTTTGCCCAGACAAAAAAGGATATTTACAATCCGCAGGTCCAGTTGGTCTTTTTTGGAATTGATTTTACAAAAACCCAATTTACTAAGTCGGACGAGTTTACAAATAAGCCTGAGATCTTGAGGTTTTTTGTGGATGCCAATAATCTGGTAAACCACAATTCATTAAAGAATCAGGTGACCAGAGGACTTGACAGGAAAACGATGGAGTGGGATTTTTCTAATGTCACAATGCAGAACTCCCTGGTCGACTGGCAGAAGGCATATTCGGACAATATAGATTACACTGTTTCGGAAGTTGAAATAAGCAATATTGTTAAAAACCTGAAGGTAGACCAGGAAAAATACAAGGACTTCATTGGTATGGTTTTAGTCAATGAGAATTGCTGTAAAACAAAGCCCCTTCAGACAATCTCATGTGTATTTTTCAGTGTCAATGACCTCAATGTAATCTTTATAAAGCGCTATGAAAAGAAACCGCAGGGAATTGGTTTCATGAATTACTGGGGTTACAATAATAATATGATACTGGCCAAAATAGGCAGAATAAAAAAGGAGATCCAATGATATGATGAGAAGGACCTCCTTTCCTACGCGTAGTTTGTAACTACGCTTCCTTGTCCACCAGCAATGCCTGATACAGGCTGGCAAATGAGCTGCTGACCCACATGGCTGCAGGAATGATGCCTACAAAAGCCAGACATAGCCCGGCTATGAAAATAAAGAACGACAAAAGGGCCATGAAGAATATGGTCCATCCGTGTCCCTTCGTCATTTTCCAGCTCTCCTCCACAGCCAGGATGGGATCGAGTTTTTTATCCATCACCAGATAACCCACAAAGGCCAGACGGCATCCGATGATAATGCCCGGAACAATGAGTGCAACAAAGCCCAGCATGATCAATGCGGCAGTTAACAGGTTGGCCAGCACGATGCTCAGGTAATTTTCCCTGAATCCCCTGACCAGCATATTAAAATCAGGTCTGGTATCCCTTACTGCCTGCAAAAACATCATCTTCCCGCCATACTTGAAGACAGGCACGATCAGCAAGGCATAAGCCAGTGCAAACAAGGCGAGAATGGCCGTAACCATACCCATGGCGATAAGGCTGATATCACGCAAACGCCAGTCCCAATTGCCGAAATGTGTCCAGTCGTCATGATGACTGGGATCAATGTTCCACCTGAATACCTGGGTAGGGCCCATTATAACTCCCAATACGATGACTACAAGGAACAGTATGAGAAAATATTTTTTCATAACATTCCAGCCGTTGCCAAAACTTTCCCGTAAGGAAGGTATTGGCTTGATTTGTTCGATTGTTTCCATTTCCACTGAATAATTTAATATGTATAAAATCCTGGTCAAATGTAAGACCCTGATATTAATTCTATTGCATACTAAGGTAGTGATTTGTGTAAAATCCTACTTAAGTATGCATGCCCCTACTTTGGTCGTGTATATTTTTACCTGCCTGTGAACTGTATAATTGTTACCTTTAAGTATGATTAACTACATCATCACATTCACATTTCTCTTGTCGGTGGCCTTTGCCTCCGGCGGCATACTGATATCCTCCAAACTGAGGGATACCTATAAGACCGGGTTCTTTTCCACATTGCTGTATTTTCAAACCTTTTATTTCACGTTCGGTTTTTATGCCATCTGGGGCCAAGTGATCCTGGCAGCCTTTCTTGGTCCTTTCATAACCGGTGATATCCTCAACAAATCAACAAACATACTTGTGCTGCTCGGTTCACCCTTTGTTATTTTAACCTGGTTCATGCTGATCAAGCTTGCTCGGGAACTTTCGGGGCGAAAGGAGCACAGCGCAGCTGTGATTTTGTTCCTTTCAGGCACCATCCTGCTGGCATCCGGCATTGGGTATGTTTTGCTGAAATATTTCCGGACTGATCCGTTTGGCGTAATCAAATACTGCTTCATTATCCTGAACCTGGTCTATTCCTTCCTGGGTGCAGCCTATCTTCTGTTCAGCAAAACAAAGAAGAGCAAGCTCCGCAGAACTGATATCAGGACGATCGCTTTCGGACTGCTGCTTGTCATGTTGTTACAGAATATCCTGCTTCTGCTCTACACCGGGAATACTTATATTGCGCTGGGTTTCATTCTGGTGTTCTATGCGGGGGAGCATTTATACCTTTGTATATCAGATATCTATCAGATCTTTCCGTCCTTTATGTGTTGCAGGGGGAACGGATCTCACTGGATTCGCTGTGCCTGCAGTTTGAAATCTCACCCCGCGAAAAGGAAATCATCCGGGAGATTTGCAACGGCCTTTCCAACCAGCAGATAGCAGATAAATTGTTCATCACACTGCAGACCGTAAAAGACCATACTTCCCGCATTTATACTAAAACAAATTGCAGCAGCCGTACACAGCTGATCGCCCTGGTGAATGAAAAAGCAGTTTAGGCTGTTAGTCTATTAGTCTATTAGTCTGTTAGTCTATTAGTCTATTAGTCTATTAGTCTGTTAGTCTGTTAGTCTGTTAGTCTATTAGCATAATAGTCTAACAGAGTTATAGCCTGCAACATACAACCTGCAACTTACAATCTACAACCTACAACCTTCTTCCTGGTAAAACTTGAAAAACTCCCACAACACGATACCCGTGCTGACTGCAATGTTCAGCGAATGCTTGGTGCCGTGCTGCGGGATTTCAATGGCTCCGTCACACAGGTCAATGACTTCCTGGGCAACACCATGTATCTCATGGCCGAAGACAAGTGCGTATTTCTCACCCGGAATTATGCCGATCTCATGCAATAACCGGCTGCCCTCCGTCTGTTCAACAGCCATGATCCGGTAACCCTGCTCACGCATGGCTTTTACTGCATCCGTGGTTTTTTCGGTGTATTCCCAGCTCACCGATTCCGTGGCCCCTAGCGCAGTTTTACTGATCTCCCGGTGGGGAGGGTTGGCGGTTATGCCGCACAGGATGATGCCTTCGAGCAGGAAAGCATCGCAGGTCCTGAATATGGAGCCTACATTGTTCTGGCTCCGCACGTTGTCGAGGATGACCCTGACGGGGTATTTACCGGCCTCCCGGAACTCATCCAGGGTTTTACGGTTCAGCTCTTCAATCTGTAATTTCTTCATGGTTATAATAGGCTTGTTGAAATTATTGCAATGATAACAATAGATGAAAAAAAATTGGATATTTTCGTAGAAACAATTTGATGATAATTTCATTACCATGAATATACACGAGTACCAGGGCAAAGCAATCCTCAGCCGGTTCGGCGTTGCAGTTCCCGAAGGGATTGTAATCGATCAGGCCGGTGAGGCGGATAAGGCAGCACAGTCCATTCAGGATAAGACGGGGGCCACCAGCTGGGTTATTAAGGCCCAGATCCATGCAGGCGGACGGGGCAAGGGAGGGGGAGTCAAGCTTGCCCGCAGCCTGGCTGAGGTGAAGAAGCTGGCAGGCGACATCCTGGGCATGCAGCTGATAACCCCGCAAACCGGTCCCGAAGGCAAGAAGGTGAACAAGGTCCTGATCCAGCAGGATATATACTATCCCGGCAATTCCCCTGTCCGTGAATTGTATATGAGCGTTTTGCTGAACCGTGCTACCGGGAAGAACATCATCATGTATTCCACCGAAGGGGGTATGGATATTGAAACCGTGGCTGAAAAAACACCGCATCTGATCTTCCGGGAAGAGATACACCCCGGCATCGGGATACAGCCCTTTCAGGCCCGCAAGATCGCTTTTAACCTTGGTCTCGAAGGCAAGGCCTTCAAAGAAATGACCCGGTTTGCCACTGCCTTGTATCAGGCTTATGTCAGCAGCGATGCTTCCCTGTTTGAGATAAATCCGGTGGTAAAAACATCGGACGAACTGATCTTCGCGGCCGATGCCAAGGTGAATCTCGATGACAATGCCCTGTACAGGCACCCCGAATACGGGGCCATGCGGGATCTGAATGAAGAGGACCCGGCAGAGACCGAGGCCTCAAAACATAATCTCAATTTTATCAAGCTTAACGGGAATGTGGGCTGCATGGTGAACGGCGCGGGACTGGCCATGGCAACCATGGACATCATCAAGCTTTCGGGTGGTGAGCCCGCCAACTTCCTCGACGTGGGGGGAACAGCCAACGCCCAGACTGTGGAGGCCGGCTTCCGGATCATCCTGCAGGACCCCAGTGTAAAGGCCATCCTCATCAATATTTTCGGGGGGATTGTTCGCTGCGACCGTGTAGCACAGGGCGTGGTGGATGCCTATCAGTCGATCGGATCCGTCCGTGTGCCCGTAATAGTCCGGCTGCAGGGTACAAACGCCCCCGAAGCCAAAGTGCTGATCGATAATTCGGGATTGAAGGTATTTTCGGCTATATCCCTGCAGGATGCCGCCGACCTGGTGAGAAAGCATGTCTAACCGGGTACCCCGATGATTTTGTGTGTACCGTCGCACCAGGGCTTGTTCCTTGACCCCCCGCACCGGCACAGGTAAAGCTCCTGTTCCCCGGATGTAACGTTACCCGATGAATCAAGGAAACTGAAATTTCCTTTCAGCATGATCGGTCCGTTTTGCAGAATCCTGACCTCGGGTGCCTCGATGATGTTATCCTGGTTGTCGGCCATATGTCTGGTTATTTTCCGGTATATCCTGTTTTCCGGTGTGTGCCGTCACAGTAGGGCAGATTGTTGGAGGCCCCGCACCGGCAAAGGGATGTTATTTTAAATTGCCGCAGTTCCTTACCATCCGTGTCATACACGGTGAAATTCCCCTTCAGTACCAGCGGGCCGTCTTCCATGACCCGGGCTTCCGGCATGGCGGGTGAGGTTTCTGTGTTGTTTACAGGGGCAATTTCCGCGTTGTACTTGTATGCAAGCGCCTGGGTCGGACAAAGCTTCACGACCCGGATGATCTCGGTAGTCGGGGCACCGTTCATATTCACCCAGGGCCTTTTACGCGGGTTGAAGACCTCTATCAGCTCACGGTAGCAGGTAGTGGCATGGATGCACTTCTTGGGCTGCCAGAATACGGTGATCTCACCATTGGTATATTTCCTGTCAGTCTTGTCCATCTTTGATTTTTCGTAAAAATAGCAAATTATCAGCATGGCATACCAGAATTATTCAGGTTAAATTTGGCATTGGTTTTGATAATTCATGCCCGTATGCGGAGGTTCATCATCATGTCAGGTCTCCTGGGTCTGCTGTTGCAATTTTTAACGGCACAGGATACGATCCGGTTGACCTTGGGCGGTTATCCGGTCAGCGCCCTGGTCAGGGACGGGGATACCATCCTGATCTCACAGCTCGATGAGGTTGTAATTAAGCCCCGCAGCAGAAATGCCACACGTGATCTCAGGCAATACCGCAAGCTGATCTACAATGTGAAAAAGGTATACCCCTATGCCAAGCTCGCGGGAACCAAATTTGGAGAAGTGAATGCCCACATCCAGAGCCTGGCGACAAACAGGGAAAGACGCGAATACATCCGGCAGGTGGAGGAGGAGATCCTGAAGCAGTATGAAAATGACCTGAAAGATCTCACCATCACACAGGGCAGGATCCTGATCAAACTGATCGACCGGGAGACCAGCCAGACATCCTACCAAGTGGTAAAGGACCTGCGGGGGGGATTCCAGGCCACCTTCTGGCAGGCCATCGCCCGTTTGTTCGGGTCAAACCTGAAAACCGAGTACGATGCCGAAGGCGAAGATAAGATGATCGAGGAGATCATGTTGATGATTGAGAAGGGGCAGTTGTGAGAGAAGGGACAAGGGACAAGGGACGAGTCGAATAGCCCCGGCCTTAAGGCCGGGGGAAAAATTAGGTAAAACTGTGAATTTAAGAATTGAAAATAAATCATAACATTTCCTTCTTCTCCAGCCATTTCCTCACGCGCTCATGCTCTGCCTGGTATTTTGCCTCAAAATCTTTCAGGATTTTCTGAAATTCGGGTTCATTTCTGATGCTGCTGAACAGGGGTTCGTATTTTAACATGCCTGCTGCATTGAGTGTGATATACTTTTGCTTATTGCATATATTTAAATATTTGTAGGCTTTATCCCTATCTCCCTTGAATGCATAGACATTCGCCAGAAACAAACCCGGTTGAAAAGTATCACCGCTAATCAACTTCATATAATTGTATTCCACTTGTTTATTGAAACAATATTCTGCTTCATCTCTTTTACCAAGGTTCCAGTATACATATCCCACCATGCCCAGCTTATAGCTCAGCAGATATTCCACACTTCGCCCGAGAAATTTTGATTCCTCCAGATATTTATTCCAGTACTCCAGCGATTTTTCGTATTGTCCCATCCATCCGCAGATGGACACTAATTCCCGGAGGACATCTATGTTATTTGTATCCAAAGTGTACGCCTTTTCCAGAAATTCATGGGCTTTTTTAATCGAATCCAGACTCCATTCTATATTGGATAAGCCATAAAAGTAAGCAACTGAATCACCACTTACTTTCAGTGCCTGAAGATTGTAGTACCTGGATTTTTCAAAAAATCCAATATAAAGATAAATCCGGGCAATATGCCGCAGCAGGAATGATGATTCCGGACCGCGAATCAGAGATTCGGCTTTATGCAGATCATCCAAAATATGGACGTGATCGTCATATGTCAGGCTCCTGCCATAATATGCCTGCCACAGATTCGGATTGATCCTGATCGCTTTATCATATTCCCTGATGGCCTTTTTCATGTTCCTCTTTTCCCTGTAATACCAGCCTAGGAGAACATAGCCCCTGCTCAACTGGTCGTTATAAGACAGAGCCCGGTTGGTTAGTATGAAAACGGAATCCATGTAACTTTCTGAGAAATAGTCCTCACTTTGGCGCTTATTGGAGTAAATTCTGGCCAGCCCTAGATAAGCCCATGTGAAGGCAGTATCATGTTCCAAAGCTCCCCTGTAGAATTCTTCAGCCCTTTTAAAAGCCCGACTGCCTTCCACAGTATATTTTCTCATTTCCTCTTCTCCTCTCTGGTAAAGATCATAGGCCATGAGGTCATTGGTTGGCGAATTTTCAATGAGCCTTCTTTCCTGTGGGGACAAAGTCGCCTGCAATTCTAAGGCTATGGCTTGTGCAATCCTGCTTTGCAGGTCAATAATATCTTTGGGTTCCCTGATTTCCTGATCATAGGATTCCCCCCACAGATGTTTTTCCGTGCCGGCAGCGATCAGCTGCACCCGCAGGATGCACCGGTTGCCGTATTTTTGCCCGCTGCCTTCCACGATATAATTCACACCAAGATCTTCTGCGATTTTCGGGATGGGGGGGTTGGTTGCGCCCCTGTAATGCTCCACGGAAGTTCGGGAAAGAACCCTGAAATCTTTGATCTTTTGCAGGTTCATTAAGATCTCATCCATGATACCGTTGATGAAGTAAGCGTTTTCCTCATCAGGACTATCATTGATGAAGGGTAAAATAGCAATGGATTTTTCAGGCCCGGACATATCCTCAGCCTGTCTGCCGCCTTGAATGATCTTAATTGCAGCAATTGCACCAACCACGCACAAAATCAGTGTAAACGACAGGAGGAACCACTTCTTTGATTTCTGACTGAATATTTTTTCTCTGATGGTTGCAGACTTGGGTGTCAACCTCTGTATATCCTTTTCCCGGTCGTATTCTTCCAGTTTTTTCACCTCGCCCGGCGGGAAACCATAGTAATCATGAAAGCACTTGTTAAAATAGGTTGGGCTGTTGAATCCCACCTGGTAAGCAATTTCGGCTGCAGTTCCCACCTTATTCTTAAGCATGTCCATGGCCCGCTGCAGTCGGATTTCCTGGATAAACTGACTGATGGTTTTCTTCTGTATGGATTTTAGCTTGCGGTTAACATTGGAATGACTCATGCCAAGCTCACGGGAAAGGTCCTCTGCTCCGAAATTTTCGTTCGCCAGATTGGCTTCAATGATGGCAGTGACCTTGTTGAGAAATACCTGGTCCATGGAAAGGGCTTGGTTCATGGCGGCAGATTTCGTCAGTATAAATATACTGTAAATGAGGGGAAAATGCAAACCAATTTGAATTACAAATTTTATCACCCGGGTCCCTATCCTGAATCGCCTGATCAATTATTTAAAGCTATTGCCCAAAAAGTTCAATTTCTTGCTCAGCCAGTGTTATGCAGGGACCTGTTAGCTGAGTTAAATTTAGGTGAGAATCGATACCTTGAGTAATGGGTAATGAGCAATCAGTGGGCAAGGGATCAGAGATTTGTTTGCCATACCCGCACACATAACACTTTGCTCACTTGTCACGCGTCACGCGTCACTCATTACTATTCCAATTGTGGGAGACAAAAGAGAAGAATATACAATGCGACTTTTTATATTGATTAAATCGATTTCACATACTGCTATCTACCAATCCATAAACCCTGTACCATGAGAAAACTGACAATTCTCATTAAGGTTTGATTTCAAAACCAAATAAAACAACATAAGACTTAAAATCATGAAAACAATTAAAACTCTTTTATTTATTGGAGTATTAAGCATAGGCATCTTTAACCTGTTGTTTTCTCAAACCACTCCATTCAACCTTGATTCTTACAAAAAGTTTTTAACAGAAAACAAGGATATGACTCCAACCGATCTCCTGGAAATGTACCCGGCAGGATACTTCCTGGATGATGTGGATTTGTCTTATGAAGACGCCATATACTTTAATGCAATTGATCGGGAATATAATATTACGGGAGATGAGAAAGAGCTCATCAGAAAAAATGGCTTTGTTGTAACGGAACGGTTACGGCATGAATCATTCAATGATCACTTCAAAGTAATATATAAAAGAGACCTGCCCGTATTTATTTCTACCGATGCAATTCTGCACGCCTACCATGCCTCTTATGATGCCATTTTAAGGGATGTTGAACGGGATTATCTCATTGGTAAAATAAAGGTGCTTTTAAAAAAAATGCACAATTCAATGAGTATGTTGGTGCAAAATTATGAGAATGATGCACAAATGGAAAAAATGTTGCAGGATGTTGATGTGTATTTAACAATTCCTTTAAAATTGCTGGGAATAGATGAGAAGCCGTTTTACTTTTCTAATGAGCAAGTTATCAATGAATTATTGGCCCTTATTAATGGTCTACAAATGACACCATATAAGATATTCTCAGATGACTGTTCAAGGCTTTTAGATTTTAGCCAGTTTAACCCCCGGGGCCATTATACGCAGGAAGAAGAACTTGAACGTTATTTCAGGGCCATGATGTGGCTGGGAAGGACAGAAATTTATCTGAACCTGCCTGAAGCAAGTTTAAAATCATTCAGGTGCACAGAGGTACAGTTAAACGATATGATCGTCAGACAATCTGTTGATGCCCTTTTATTGGTTGAACTCCTGGAACTGGCTGGGGCAAAAGAAGATTACGAGGAATTTGAAGAGGTTATTTCATTCTTTGTGGGGGAACAGGATAATGTAACCTATCCGCAACTTAAATCTTTATTGACCGAACTAAATATCAAAGATGCAACGGCATTATTAGATGCCAGCACGTTGAAACAGTTTCAGCAAACCATAAGTACCAAAGCATTTTCCAATCAACAAACAGTATCACAATTGCTTTACAGTGATCCTTTATCACCTGAAGGAGCAAAAGCTGCATCTGCATTTATGTTGTACGGACAGCGTTTTGTAATCGATTCGTATATTACAGGGAATGTAGTCTTTGACCACATATTGTACCTGGGGGAAAAAGTCTGCAGGTTATATCCTTCAACCCTTGATGTTCTGTTTGCCTTTGGCAATGATGCGAGTACCCACTTATTAATTCCTGAATTACAAAAGTTTTCTTATTCTTCAAACCTCGCCGGATTACGTTACCTGGTTGATCAATACGATGATAGTTTTTGGGAAAGTTCACTTTATTACATGTGGTTAAAGGCCATAAAAACCCTTAGTCCAAATAGTCCCGATAAAAGGGAAAACCTTCCGGCATTTATGCAGACCGGGGCCTGGGGACTGGAAAAAATGAATACACAACTTGCTTCATGGACTGAATTAAGGCATGACAACCTGCTTTATGCCAAACAATCGTATACCACCGGGGGAGCTTGTTCTTACCCTTGCGGCTATGTTGAACCTATTCCGGAATTTTATCGGGTTTTAAATAAAACAGCCCAAATTGCCATTGAAAAATTTAAAAACCTAAATATACTTACAGTTAAAAATGATAGTTTAATTGCATATCTGAAGCATTTACAAAACGTAACTGCAATGCTTACAAGCATTTCAGAAAAAGAATTAAGCAACACCTGTTTAAATAATGATGAAATTACTTTTATTAAAAATTTATTTATTAGTGAGAGCTACAATCATAGTGGATATTTTCCTCCAACCGGATGGTACCCTGAATTATTCTACTATATTGAAGATGTAGAAAAAAATGATTTCTTGATAGCCGATTATCATACA
The DNA here is from genome assembly GCA_963705125.1 of uncultured Bacteroidales bacterium. Taxonomy (GTDB): domain Bacteria; phylum Bacteroidota; class Bacteroidia; order Bacteroidales; family UBA10428; genus UBA5072. Next base: position 489,441 of record CAVPIY010000006.1, read on the forward strand.
ACACCAACAGAATGCAAGGGAGATATGATTGGAGCTGTATCGCATGCAGGTACCGGATATATCGATATGTTAATAACCGTGGTGGAAATGCCCGATGATCAGAAAATGGCTTTTATTGGTCCTGTTATGAGTTACCATGAATACGTAACCACCAATTTTTTACGGCTAACCGACCAGGAATGGAAAGAATCGTATTTCCAAAAATCTTTCAGGCCGGAATGGGTGAATGGTTATTTGGCCGATAATACCGGTGAATCCAAATCTGCCATTCTTAAGCTTGCTGCCAGTGAACAAGAAATTGAACAAATGCTTGGAACCGATTATACTGCTCTAAAAGAGATTCCAAACACTTTTGAAACTTGTCCGATTTCAATGGTAAACAGTCCTAATCCATTAACCGACTATACTGCAATAAGTTTTACCATCCCTGAAATTTTAAGAAATTCTGTGTCAAAACTATCTATTTACGACATGCAGGGAAAAGTCATCAAAACCCTCGTTAATGAAGTGCTTCCCCCGGGCAATTATATTACTAAATGGGACTGCAGGAATGCATCGGGTGACCATGTATCTTCAGGAACATATCTTATAAAAATATGGGTGGGCATTGTGGATGAAACAACAAAAGTAATAGTTGCAAGGTAACACTTAATATAAAAATACAGGGAGGGATCAAATTGATAGAAAATCTATCGTATTTATGTCCTAAAAAGAATATACAATGCGGCTTTTTATATTGATTAAATCGATTTCACATGCTGCTATCTACCAATCCATAAATCCTTGTACCATGAAAAAACTGACAATTCTCATTTGTCTGTGGTTAATTGCTGGTCAGGTTTTTGGCCAGCTAAAACCTGAAAACTGGAACCCAGTAATAATTACTCCGACACCACATGATCCGAACTTTAAAAGCAGGTTAAAAAGCACAGAAGTAAAGTCCTACTATAAATCGAAGGCCGACTGGCAACATATCATAGATAGCACCTGGGGGCCGGGACTTCCGTTGGAAGAAAAGCTTACCATTTTTGATACCTATACAGATTCACTGACCCGAAAATTTGACGGTTTTAATTCACTGGGCATTTACCCGGCAGAATGGGAAGCTATAAAATCATTATACCGATCAAAAATAGATGCCTCCACAAGCAGGGGTGCATTTTCATCTTTAATGAGCCATTTTGCATACAGTCTCAGGGATTGTCATACATATGCCATGGATAGCAGCGTTGTTTTATCTCCTTTAAACCCGGGTACTCCTGTGCTGGTGGTCAATGGCTTTCATTGCGAGCACTTTGGAGCTGTGCTAACAACATTGGCTGATAGTTCGCTGGTAGTATTAAGAACCGTTGCAAATCATCCGCTTGGACTGGAACCTGGCGACCTGGTATTAGGTTATGAAGGCGTTCCATGGAAAGTCCTTTTAGATGAATTGCTTGCATCTGATATTCCTATGATTGGAGTGTCGCGTGGGGCAAAAAGTGCCTTGAGGCACGATTTGTTATTGAGCGCAGGGAATAACTGGCATTTGTTTGACACCATTGATATTGTTAAATATACCAGTGGCGATACCCTCCATCTCCCGGTTTATCCTCTTTTGGACCTGCCTGTGCCTGTTGGAGATTTTTTTTGTTTTTGTAATAAAGAGAATGAGAATCTGCTCAAGAATAATGAGCAATTACCGGTACCGGGTGTTCCTTTCCCAGATCCAAATGAAATCAATGAACGAGCTGTGTTTTATGGGATAGTTGAAGGCACCAACATTGGGTATATTTACTTGATTCTTGATTTGACAAAAGTGCTTGGTGATCCCTACTCGACAGATGAACAATTTGCGAAAGCTATCAAAGCACTCTGGAACACCGATGGCTTAATCATAGATATCCGACTCGAAGGTGGAGGTAATGCTTACCCGCTCGTTGGTTTAGATCTACTTTTTAATGAACAGTTTTATACGTTACAATCGGCCAATCGATGCAATCCTGAAGATTTTATACTATGTCCTGTTTTTGAATATTTTGATTATACATCTATAATTCATGGAAATCCGATGAGACTATTCGACAGGCCCCTCGCTGTTCTGACAGGAGCAAACTGCGGAAGCTTCGGAGATATAAGAGCATATAGGTTGAGCTATCATCCCATGTCAGCGTTTTTTGGTATGTCAACCACTGCAAGTATGGGCTGGAATGAATCGATTGGAAACTTTCACGACTGGATGATCAATTATTCCATGGACGATAATTTCCATATTTCCCGGCCTGGAGTATTTTTGAACCGCAGGGAATTCCCGGTGGACGATACCACCTGGTTCGATCGTGATGGCGTAGCCAGGGGGGAGGATGCTGTTGTAAACAAGGCAATAGAATGGATCCGGAATCTTTCCCATGCGCATGATGCAACGGTTAAACCCGTTTACGCAAAACCTGGAGCTGATGAAATTACACTGACAGCAAAAGTGGAAAACCCCAACAGCCATATGCTCTCGGTGTATGCAAAAATAACGGACAAGGATAAAGTGCCTGTTGACTCTATACCTTTATATGACGACGGCGGGCATGGCGATGCCAGTCCCGGTGACGGGATATGGGGTGCCTTGTGGCCTGTGCCTGCTGACGAATCGATCTTCAAGGCATCTGTCAGCACGGAAGATCCTATTGCAGGCACATCGCGTACCTTGCCCAATGTTGTACAATTCACCAACATTGGTCCGGTTGTGGTGGATGGAATAACCTATTCCGGAAGCGATACTATCCCGAATGCCGGAGACAATATCGGATTCAAAGTGGTCCTCAGGAATAATGATTTAACAACAGCCGTTGATAAAATAAGGGTTAAATTAAATAGTCCGGATACAACCCTGGCCAAAACTTCTGATTTTTATATTGTATACCCCGACATTGTACAAGGCGAATCTTCAACAAATAGTAATCCCTTCCTAAACTTCAAGATAAGTATTGCGGACAATTGCCCTCCAAACACGACAATACCCGTAAAAGTGGATATTTCAAGTGATTATTATACATTATGGACCGATACAATTCCATTTCTGGTCCGTGGGCCTTCAAATATGCAAGAGATGAATACCCTGCAGGCCCGGGTTTACCCGAATCCCGCTAAGGACAGGATAAACATTGAGATCGATAACGCTAGTGAACAGGAAACCGTGATTGAACTGGTAACGGTAACCGGTAATGTGATTTACAGAAAGGAATACCGGAACAGCCAGGATCATTTCGCTGAGCAGATCTATGTATCAGACTATGCAAGGGGCATATATTTTGTCAGGATCCGGCAGGGGGTAGCGGTGTATAATGGGAAGGTAGTAGTAGGCCGCTAAGAAAGTAATGAGTCCCTCAGCATTTGACAATTTGGCCCCAAAAATAATAACCGTCCAAACAGTTGATCAGGTGAAATATTGGTTTACATTTATAAGGCTACTCATTACGTTTTATTAACTTTTTCACCCCTTACTTTTTTGTCTGCCACACAAAAAAGTAACAAAAAAAGTCACCCCGGGCGAAAAAATTAAGCTGTCCTTGTCGCACCAACCTCCGCTAACCAGGGCCGGACAGCTTAATTTTCGCGCCGCCCGTGGACAAGCCTGCGCACAGGGCGAATATTAAAGCTGCTTTTTGAATTGGAAATGTTGATCCGCCTTTGAAAAAATGCGTGAAGAAAATCAATTCATGGAGCGTTAAGA
>CAVPIY010000007.1:0-330312 GCA_963705125.1 uncultured Bacteroidales bacterium
AAAACGGCACAGGGGGGTCAATATGACCGATTTTTCCAATTTTTTACATATAGTGAGGCACAAATAATATTTATGATATATTTATAAGAAAAATCATTCTGCCACTATGAAATTACGATCTTTTTTGCTTCTGGGAATCCTTTCTGCTTCATGTTTTAATCATGCTGACAGAAACGCGGATGAAAAGATTTCGGTTGTTGTCATCACGGACCTTTATCATCCGCATCAGGATCGCGGAGATAACTTGGATCTGATCAACGGTTTTGCCCTGCCTGACGTAGATCTGAAAGCCGTGATCCTCGATATTACAGATGCATTCCGGAAGGATACTGCCGATCATCCCTTTCTCTCGCATGATCCGGATGGCCCGCGCGAAGCAGGCATTATCCCGGTGGCCCAGCTTAATTATATTTTCAACAGGAATATTCCCTGTGCGATAGGACCCATAGTCCCCATGAAAAGTGAGATGGATAAAATGGAAAACCATGGCATACCAGTTCAGCAAGGTATTAATCTGTTATTGAAGGTTCTGAAAGAGAGCCCGTTGCCCATACAGGTTCTGTCTTTCGGCTCTGCGAGAGTTTTGGCCGTGGCTTATAACAGGAATCCGAACCTGATGAAACGAAAAATTAAGCAGATTCATTTATGTGCAGGAATGGCTGCAAAAAACTTTGAATTGGGAAATGACGCCTGGACCAACAGCATTCCGGGTGGCGAATGGAATGTCGCACTGGACGTATTTGCGTTTACACGTCTTCTGCGCTCTGACCTGCCAATAGCCCTGTATCCTTGTGCCGGAAAGGATGGTCCTTTTGTGAAAGATATGAACAGCAGTTACTGGAGCATGGGCAGGATGGAGTTCCTAAAAGCCATGTCACCCCGGTTGCAGTGTTATCTGGATTATGCTTTTAACAAACGCCTACAACATGACTTCCTGCTTGCCATGGATAACGGAGCCCCATACGGAGAAGGCCGGGCTGTATGCCCTGAATTTTTCCATGTCTGGGAATCTGCCGTGTGGTTGAAATCCACAAACAGGGAATTGGTGAAAGAAGACGGAGGAGGCTATTCCATTAAGAAGAAAAACGAAGTCAGACCATCGGACAGGATCCTAGAAAACAGTTTGCGGCCATGCACTATTGAGGTTCACGATGACGGACGTTTTCACTTTATTTACACGGAAAAACCTACCAACATATCCATATATTTTCGTCCCGATAAAGAGGAAAACGAAATAGCATTGAATGAGGCAGTGCCTAAGCTCTTTCTCTTGTATGACCAAAAAAAGAAATAGCCTTGTACCTTTTGTGATAGCGCAGTTCCAATTATTTTTGGGACGGTCCAGCCTTACCAGTTAATATATTTTTCAAGGCATCATAATCCTGCGGGAGAGCACCGCAATTCGGACAGGCAAAACGTTCCTGGCCATCAACACTCTGGGAGTTATTTCTGTATCCGAAGCCATCCGTTATCCGGGGAAGAGATTGCTTCTTCCAAAAGTCATCATTATTTCGGTGTATTGATGTAATCGTAATAATTCGGTGAAGGAAGATTATGAATGTTGTAAGATTTTCTTAGAATTAGAATCGGTAATGGCTCTTCAATCCCAGTTGGAGTATAAATCAATGTATTCAGTCTGATTCCATCATATATGGGAATTAACAACTCCTGTTTTTTACAGGTCAATGTATCGGCTGAGGTTTGAGCTATGAGTGGGACCATGGAGAACAAGATTAGAATAGCTGAATATTTCAGATTTTCATGATGCTGAAGATCAAAGAATTAATACTATTGTGTTGAGCTATTTATAAACTTACAAAATCAGGAACCAAAGTCAAACATATTTTGACCAAAATTGCAGGGATATACTAAACAAGAACCGGAAGGTTTGTTGATCCATATCGACATAAAAACAGAATCCCTGTTATACAGCACATTATCTTTTGCAAATCCTGTAATACACTGAATCCCATAAAAATGCCAAAGAGAGAGCCCGAACAGTAGCACTTTTCTCAATAGGCAGCATAATCGCAGGCATACTGGGTTCCCCTCTTTCCGATATCATCCTTGAACTTCACGGTAAAGTCGGGTTGGTTGGCTGGCAGTGGCTTATCCTGCTGGAGGGAATGCCGGCTGTTCTGATTGGAGTGATAGTTTTCTATATTCTTTCTTATAGTCATAAGCAGGTAGGGGGGCTCTCATCCCCATCCGATGAGAGAATTTGGATTCTTTGTCTGATATATTTCTTGTTGAGTATAGGCAATTGTGGCTGTGAAATGTGGTTGCCGTCCATCATAAGTGGATTCACGGGAAGGAGCTTTGCAATTATTGGATTTATTAATGCAATTCCTTACTTTGTCGCAGTGATAGCGATGCTTTTGGTTGGATATCATTCCGACCGAACCGGTGAGAGACGATGGCATGTAGCTATTGCTGCGTTTTTATCATCTGACGGAGAAGCCTCCGATTTTATGCCTTGGTTAGCGCAAGAATAAAATAATGCTGAACTGGGGGAAAATTAGGAATGGAATGTAAGTATACAAATTTGGCATATTTTACTAATAGTTTTCACTATTTTCGTTGTATTATTGTCTTATTGTTGATTTTTAATAATGCAATTAGTGTTATATGCTTTATTTTGTTTTCAATGCCGATATTGGCATTAGAATATATGTTCGCACTATGAAAGAGGGAGGGTAACCGTCATGAAACTTATCAAACAGGGCGGACATCGTTTGTTCGAACAGGATCCGGAGACGGCTCGCATCGTGGCGGAGATGCTCGTCAATCTTGAGAAGTACGGCATGGATGCCGTCAGGAGGTACTCGCAGAAGTTCGATGAGTGGAGTCCCGCTCGCTTTGAACTCTCGGATGCCCAGATCAACGAGGCCATTGCGCAACTGCCGAAACAGGTCATCAAGGACACAGAGTATTGCATGACCAATGTGCGCAAGTTCGCCCAGGCCCAGTTGAGGATGTTCAAGCCCCTCGAGAAGACGATCCGGCCTGGCATAACACTGGGACACAAGCACATTGCCGTCAACACGGTCGGCAGCTACATCCCCGGCGGGCGCTACCCGATGTTCGGGTCGGCACAGATGAGTATCATTCCCGCCAAGGTGGCCGGCGTGAAGAACGTCATCGCCTGCACACCGCCGGTCAAGGGAAAGGGGTATTATCCGGCAACGGTCAATGCCATGAAGAAGGCCGGTGCGGACCGCTTGTTCATCATCGGCGGCGTACCGGCCTTCGCCCTGATGGCCTTCGGCATGGGCGAGGTGGAGCCTGCGGATATTCTCTGCGGCGCCGGTAACAAGTACGTTGCCGAGGCCAAGCGCCAGTTGTTCGGCCGATGCGGCATCGACCTGTTGGCTGGTCCAACGGAAATCCTTGTCATTGCGGACGATGCCGCAGATCCTACGCTGGTGGCGTGCGACCTGCTGGGGCAGGCGGAACACGATCCCAACAGTGGCGTTTGCCTGGTGACGCTCAGCGAAGACTTCGCACGCCGGACTATCGAGGAAGTCGAGAAGCAACTCGAGATGCTGCCGACCAAGGACATTGCAGCCCAGTCGTGGGGTGCTAACGGCATCGTCTATGCCGCCCAAAGTGCGGAAGAAGCGGTGCGGATCAGTGACGATTATGCTCCGGAACACCTTGAACTACACGTGAAGGACGAGGCGTTCTACCTTGACCGGCTGACCAACTACGGATCGTTGTTCATCGGCGAAGAGACAACCGTTGCATACGGTGACAAGTCCATCGGCACCAACCATATCCTGCCCACCAGCCGTGCAGCGCGTTACACGGGCGGGGTCTGGGTGGGCAAGTTCCTCAAGACGGTAACGTTCCAGCGATGCACACGTGAAGCCAGCCGCAGGATCGGCGTGGTCACCGAACGACAGTGCAAGGAGGAAAACATGCTTGCACATGGCATTACGGCCCGTGTGCGGGTGGATCGATATACGGAGAAAGGCAAGCAGATAAGGACGCAAAAATGAGACCTGATATGTTCCGTTTGGAAGGCAAGACCGCGCTGATTACCGGCGCGGCGAATGGGATCGGGCAGGCTATAGCGGTGGCGTTTGCCCGGCAAGGAGCGGATGTGGCCGTCACCGACAAGCCGGAAGTGAACCGGGAGCAGACCATGGCACTTCTGGCGTCTTTGGGGCGCCGTGTGATCGAGACGGCGATTGACGTGCGGGACATGGACCAGATCCGGGCGGGGATCAGGAAGGTGAATGACACCTTCGGCCGCGTAGACATCCTTGTCAATAACGCCGGCATCAATCGCCCCACGCCTGGGCTGGAAGTGACACCGGACAACTGGGATGACCATTTCAACACCAACGTTCGAGGCGGATTTTTCATGGCGCAGGCGGTGGCGCCAGGCATGATTGAGCGCAAACGGGGACGGATCATTTTTATTTCCAGCCAATCCGGGCTGATCGGGATTCCCGGGCAGCCAGTATATTGCTCCAGCAAAGGCGCCATCATCCAGCTAGTGCGCACGCTGGGCGTGGAGTGGGCAAAGCATGGAATCACCGTGAACAGCATTGCCCCGACCTTTATCGAAACCAATCTCACCCGCAAGCGGTTGAAGAACCCTGAATTCCTTAAGTTTGTTCAGGGGATGATTCCGTGTGGGAAGCTGGCCACGGTAGAGGATATTGCCGCGGCTGCCGTCTACCTTGCTAGTGAAGAAGCCGACATGGTGAACGCAACCACGCTCAGCGTGGATGGCGGTTGGACGGCATGGTAAAGTATTATTTATATATACCGTGGTCAATTAATTTTGACACTGAGAGCTATTATAGATTTATTATTAATTAAATCATTTGATCATGTTTAGAACAATTTTGTTTATTACATCTCTTGTGCTTGTAGGTCAAAGTACTTTTTCACAGTCCATTCCGAAAAATCTTATTTGGAATGAAACTCCGGAACAAAGGGCTGATCGTCTTTCCTGGTTTGTAGATGCCCGTTTCGGGATGTTTATCCATTGGGGTATTTATGCCTTAGCTGCCCGTAATGAATGGGTGAAAACCGAAGAAATGATGACTGACCAAGAATATCAAAAATACTTTGATAATTTCAACCCGGATAGGTATAATCCAAGGGATTGGGCTAAAATGGCCAAGAATGCCGGGATGAAATATGCAGTGATAACAACAAAACACCATGATGGGTTCTGTTTATTTAATTCGGAATATACCAATTATAACGCAACAAAGACTCCTTATGGAAAGGACTTACTGAAAGAATGGGTCGATGCATTCCGGGCTGAAGGCTTACGTATAGGTTTCTATTATTCACTAATAGACTGGCACCATCCTGAATTCACAATTGATACCTTACATCCTCAGCGGGTCAGCACAAAAGAAGAGTATGATCGTCTCAACCGCAACCGCAATATGGCTTTATATCGTGAATATCAAAAAAACCAGGTACGTGAAATCTTAACCAAGTACGGACAAATCGATATTCTGTGGCTTGATTGGGTTTATCCGGGCAGATTTGGCAAAGATCATAAAGACTTTGGCTCTGTTGAATTAATAAAAATGGTTCGAGATCTTCAACCGGGGATCATCGTGAACGACCGAGCAGGTCTACGGAATTACAGCAGGGATAGCTGGGATTTTACGACTCCAGAGCAGCTTTCAGTTCTCAACTGGCCTGAAAAAGAAGGTGAGAAGGTTCCCTGGGAGACATGCCAGACGATTTCGGGGAAATGGGGATATACACGAGATGTAAATTCGACAAATACAAAGGATTGTAAACAGTTGCTATTTTTACTTATCGAAAGCATAAGCAAGGGCGGTAACCTTCTTCTCAATGTAGGTCCGACAGGTAGAGGATCATTTGATTCCCTGACTCAGGAATCACTTGAAAAAATAGGCAATTGGATGAAGTACCATGACAGATCGATATATAATTGTACCCAGGCCCCGGACAGTTTTGCGGTTCCAGAGAATACCTTACTTACCTATAATCCCGAAACCAAGAGACTTTATATTCACCTTATGGCCTATCCGGTACCCATAAAAGGATTTCGGCTTCCTGGTTATAAGGGAAAAGTAAAATATGCCCAGTTACTAAATGATGCGTCAGAATTACAAATGATTCCACCCTATTTACACTCTGGACGGGGTGATAAAGGGCTTCCCGCAAACGACCTGTATCTTCAACTCCCCATGAAAAAACCAAATGTTGAAATTCCGGTCATTGAGCTGATATTAAATTAATCCTGCTACCTAAAGTATCAAAAACATAAATGGTTCTGCCAATTTCAACTCTTTATTCATATTTTATAATAATCCTATTTAAAATGAAAGCATTAATATTTATGTTGTTGTTTGCGTTGATAACTATTTCTCCTGCCATATCCCAGAAGAAAATATGGGATGAAACCGAGGCACAAAAAGCAGTAAGATTATCCTGGTGGACAGATGCCCGATTTGGGATGTTTATACACTGGGGGCTTTATGCCCAGGCGGCCAGACATGAATGGGTAAAGAAACACGAGCGAATGACCAATGACGAGTATCAGAAATACTTCGAGGTGTTTAATCCCGATTTATTTGATCCGACGGAATGGGCAAAAAAGGCCAATGCAGCCGGTATGAAATATGCTGTAATTACTTCCAAACATCACGAAGGATTCAATATGTTCGGTTCAAGATTTACCGATTACAATGTAACAAATACTCCCTATGGTAAAGACATCATCAGACAATGGGTGGATGCTTTCCGTGCTGAGGGATTGAAAATCGGATTCTATTATTCCCTGATTGACTGGCATCACCCCGATTATACTATTGACCAGAATCATCCGCAAAGCGCGAAAACTAAAGAAGAATATGACGGGTTGAACAAAAACAGAGACATGAATGTCTATCGCGAATACCTGAAAAACCAGGTTCGTGAGATCCTTACGAATTACGGGAAAATAGATATCCTGTGGCTTGACTATTCCTTCCCCGGTGAATTCGGAAAGGGCCGTGACGACTGGAATTCGGTTGAACTCGTGAAAATGGTACGTCAGCTCCAACCCGATATCATTATTAATGATCGGGCAGACCTGAAAGACTATCAGGGAGGCTGGGATTTTACTACCCCGGAGCAGATAAAAATGGAAAAATGGCCCGAAGAAAATGGCAAAAAACTCTACTGGGAGACCTGTCAGACCTTTTCAGGTTCCTGGGGTTACTACCGTGATGAGTATACCTGGAAAGACAAGAAACAATTGCTTGTACTGCTGATTGAAACAGTAAGCAAAGGAGGCAATCTTCTGTTAAATGTTGGGCCTACAGCCAGAGGCACCTTTGACTATCGGGCAGATCAGGCCTTATCTGATATTGGAGAATGGATGAGTGTTAATTCCAGGTCTATTTATGGCTGTACCCAGGCACCTGACGAATTTACAGCACCGGAAAATACGTTACTGACATACAGTCCCAAGACCAATAGACTTTATGTCCATTTACTTAATTACCCGCTGACTACCCATATTCAAAACTTTTCGCTGAAGGGATTCGGAGGCAAGGTAAGTTATGCCCAATTCCTGCATGATGCATCTGAGTTAAAACAATCTATTTTAGGGAACGATCTGGATCTAGTTCTACCTGTGACAAAGCCGAAGACAGAGATACCGGTAATCGAATTGTTTCTGAAATAGGTAAATGAAGCAAAGAATAATGCAATTATCAAAATAAGGATCAGGTGAAATAATTTTCAAGATAAACATTATAAAACAAAAACAATCGCCATGATAATATTTGGAAGACAAGTATGCGGATATAATGTCATAGATGAAGCGAAAAGTAATAAAAAGTACAAATAATCAAGAATCAGGAGATAATACCGTCATGTAAATTTCTTTATTTTATACGCACTTCCAGGAATCACCTGGTTTACCGTAGATGACTCTGTAGACCTTGTTCATGTATGAAGTCCGTTATTACCTATTCTATTTTGGGAATCCGTTAAATTAAAAGGCAATTTATACAACAAATGGACATAAAAGTATTTTTTTTTGCTGGGCCACTGAGATAGTTTTATATTATTGAATAATTCTCAAATCGGATTATTGGACACTGTTAGGATTCTAACCTTATTAATAACCTTTTAAAACTTGAAATTGATGCAAGTCACTATTCGTGTATGTATGTCCTTCCTATTTTTGTTTTCAACAGTTTGGCTGTTTGGACAAATCAATAAGGGACAGGTAGAGGGAATTGTCAGCGACGCTAAAACAGGTGAAATTCTGCCTTATACACAGGTTTATATAGATGGAACAACCATTGGTTCAGTTTCCAATGATAAAGGTTTTTATCAGATAAGAGTAATACCTGGTAACTATTTATTGAAAGCGAATTTTATTGGGTATAATGATACTTCTATTGCAATAACAGTAAAAAGCAATCAGACCCTTAAAATAGACATTTCCTTACTCAATAATGCAACTTCTATAGGTGAGGCTGTTGTAACAGCGCAAGCCTATGGGCAAATGAAGGCCATTAACACGCAGATCAGTTCACCAATCATCAAGAATGTGGTTTCTGATGAGAAAATCAAAGAACTACCTGATGCCAATGCTGCAGAGGCACTGTCTCGATTACCAGGTGTTTCAGTAATGAGAACCGGTGGTGAGGCAGTAGCCATTAACATAAGGGGAGTTTCTTCTAATGCAATATATGTAAATGGTATGCGTCTTGACGGCAGTTTAGGAGGCATTTCTTCTTCCATGATCGGTGGTATTGAGCTTAGCAAGGCCTTTCTGCCCGATCAGGATGCCGACATCCTGGGAGGAGCCGTGGACTTCAAATTGCGCGAAGCCCTGTCGGGTTTTAAAAAGGATATCTGGCTGAGGACCGGTTATAATGGTTTTACAAAATCATTCAAGATGCAGGATTTCTCAGCATTACTAAGTAATCGTTTTTTCAAAGACAAGTTGGGGATCATGATTAGCTTTAACTATGACCGGAAAGACAGGGGGAGGGATGTGCTTTCAGTTGGTTATGGAGCTATCGGAAGTTCAACTACGGGTTCTGAAGATATCAAACCGGTACAAATTTGGGGAGTAAATTTAATTCATACCGAAAACCTGAATAACCGGTATGGTATCACCATTTTTACTGATTACAGACTGAAGAAAGGTAGACTTTTCTACCAGGGCTTTTTCAGCGCCCTGGAGTCGGATAATAAAACAGCTACAAATACTATAAGTATGCAAAATATATACGATGCCAAAATTTCAGAAAAAAGTACAAAACACATCTTGAATGGCATTGGTGGTGAACATAACTTATTTGGTGCAAAAATCGACTGGGGAGTTTCGCTGTCTCAAAAAAGAAATAAGATGCCAAAACAACTTTCTTACAGTGCCAGAAGCGGGCAGGGATTGACCGATCCAAATTCTATAGACACGACAACCACAATTGAACAATACCTTGCACATGGCATTCATGATATCAACACTATAAGTGTGCAAGATATGGGGTTTTGGTCTGAAGAGGATTTTTCGGACGAATACAGTTACAAACTAAACATTGAGATCCCCTATAAATTTGCAAAATGGTTAGGTGGTTCGCTTAAATTCGGGGGAAAGATGCGCAAAATTACCCGCGGATATGATAATGTTACCCACGAGGGAAGTTTCAGAACAGACAGCGGTGAAAAGCTATATCTGCTTGTTGATGATTACGTGCCTGAATGGGACTGGACCTTTCTTCCTACCGGAAACCTAATGCACACACCCTTTTCAAGTCCGGATGCTATACAGGATTTCTCCATGATGGGGGCCAAGACTTATTTCTTTCCCGATTTTGACAAGGTGGAATTTGTGTACAACAGGATGAGGCCTGAATTTGACCAGATGCACAGAACCAGCACAGAATTGGACCAATATGACAACACCGAAAATCTGTATGCCGGTTATATCATGTCACAGATGAAGATCGGACAGTATTTCACCTTTATACCCGGCGTCCGCTATGAACATTATGAATATGAAACAACGGCCAGAAAATACCTGGAAGGACAGGGAACGGCTTATGATTATCCGCAGGGTATCATTACCGATACAACCAACGGCCATTACAACGCCCACTGGTTCCCCATGGTCCATTTGAAATATAAACCCGTCGACTGGTTTGACGTACGCATTGGCTATACTAAAACTCTGTCCCGGCCCGGCTACGGAAGTATGAGCCCAAGGTATTACAGGACCACGGATTATAACCTCTATACCAACAATGTGTACCTCAAGCCACAACAAAATACAAATTACGACATTTATCTTTCATTCTACACCGGAAAGATTGGCCTATTAACCGTAGGTGGATTTTACAAGAAGCTGGAAGAACAGCCCATGTATTATCAGGTAACTATAATAGATCCTGCCATCTACGGATTGACCGCTCCATATAAAAACAAACAATTCGGATTCTGGATCAACAACAAGTGGCCAGGATATGTGCAGGGTATTGAGATCGACTGGCAGACCCAGTTTTCCTACCTGCCAAAGCCATTCAACGGCATCATCCTGAATGCAAACGTGACTTTCATGCAATCGGAAACCCGATATCCCTTTTATAGCTTTACCACCAGGACAATTCCGACTCCACCCTATAGGATTTCTGAAGGCAAAGACAGTTCACGGGTGAACAAGGTTACCGGAATGCCTGCCCTGATTGGTAATATTGCACTGGGTTATGAAATTGGTGGATTTTCTGGTAGAATATCAGCCTACTATCAGGGTAAAACCATCACATACGCCCAGGCATCCAACAAAACCCTGGATATCGACCATGACCAGTTACTGCGTCTGGATATGCAGCTCTCTCAGAAATTAAAAAAATGGCTAATCATTTATCTGAATATTAACAATATGACAAATAACCCCGACCGCACCATCCTAACCTACTACCCTGACCGGATAACCGGTGAAGAAAGGTATGGCGTTTCGGGAGACATGGGTTTGCGATTCAGATTTTGATCTTTGATTAGCCGATATAATAATCTCTGAAAGGAGGTGATACAAATTAAAGCGTGTTCTTTTTTATTTAATTATTAATTAAATCATAAATTATGAAAAAAGTTTTACGATTTCTGTAAAAAAAGCTGTTTGCTTTCGGTAGGTATGATAATGCTTTCCATAGGCAGTATCACTGCACAGGATGTCATCTCGGTGGAACCGGGGTTCAATACCCTGTTTGACGCGGTTGTGGCCAATCCTGGAGCTACATTATTATTGCAGCGTGGTGGATCTTATGTGATTGATCAGGTTTTGGTGATCAATGAACCCACCATTATTATGGGTGAAAGCGGACCAGCCGAGGGGCCCCCTGCTGTAATCAGCTTGTTTGCTGATCCGGGACTTGCTGCCGGCCAGCATTTGTTTAATGCCGGGGCCGACCTGACCCTGAAGAATATTGGCGTATTCGGGTTTACGTATGATGAACAACAGGCGAGTTGGGCAATCAATGTGGCCAGCAGTGGTATTTCCATTCTCCTGGACAGCTGCGTTTTCCAGCATACTGACTGGATACTAAATACCAATGCATTTAATGGCTTAAATATCGAATACCGGAACTCTCATTTCTATAACCTTTGCCATATTGGCTGGGATAACTGGGGTGGCTACGGTACGCTCTGGGGGGGTGATACGATTGAATACAAAAGCGTTAACAATACCTGGGTGCATTCAGGACGTATATTTGGCTGCACCTACATCGGCCCCAATACTTTGGAAACCATGGATCACAATACCTATGTGAATATCTGGGGTGAATTGTATTATCCCAGTATTAGTGATGGTTTCGTTTGTACAAACAACCTTATGGTATAATCCCGATGTGCGTGGTTTTGTTGGCAAGAGAGTCGTTTTAAACGCACCCGGAGACACTCTCTGGTCATGGCCGGGTGATTTCAGCGATTTTACCAGCCCCAATCCGCGCGACTCCCTGCAGGGTGATATATGTCTATTACCCCAGTTTGAATACGCTGAGACTGTTAATGAAGACAGAAACGTGGTTGTTGCCAACAACCTGCGGTTTACAGATGCAATCGTAAGGGCTAACCAGGCCCTGGCATCGGCCAGCCTTCAGCCTCTCATGAATGATTCCGTGATGATCACCTTCGAAAACTACGGCTGGACCTATGAAAACAATATCAATGACATGGAAGGGAACAGTGTAGATCCTCAGTTTGCCTGCGGGCCCTTCCCGGCCGAATTCTATGAGGTCATGCACAAGGAAAGAATGGAACGTCACCTTCCGGAAGATATGCAGGGAGAAGGCTTTCCCTATATCCTTTCCTATCTGCCTTTGAATCCGACAGCGGATCCCGCACGTAATTATAACAATGGAGAATTCCAGTGGCCCCTGCCCTTTGACCTGAAACCCACGAATGAAGATATTTGGGAAGCCGGTTCTGATGGGTATCCTATAGGAGACCTGAAATGGTTTGGTCCTGAGGTACTGAATGCCTGGTATAACGGTGATCCCAATCCGTTGGCACAACCCTCAGGTATTAAGAATGTTAAACAGGACTTTGGCCTGAGAAACTATCCCAATCCTGCAACATCATCCACTACAATAAGCTACACACTGCAGAAAGGTGATAAGGTTAGCTTTAAAGGTTTACAATACGGTTGGAACAGAAATTGCAACCATCGTAAACGGTATGCAAAGTGCCGGTGCACATCAGGTAATCTACAATACCTCGAGACTGTCCAGCGGTATTATATTTCTACAAGATCGAGGCAGGAAATCATTCTGATGTCCAGAAAATGATGGTAGGAAAGTAGCTTTTGCAATTGAAGTCCGGTGATGAACCGGACTTCCTTACTTCTTTTCAAATGAATCGGTAAATTTGTAAAAATGACCTTCGCCCTCATGAAGTGTCATTTTTTTGTATCACGAATTGTGTAATTAATACAGTTAGGGTAGCAATGGCAAAAAGCACACAAGTCATTCGATCTAATGAATGTTAATTTTTGAAAGCTCGTCCAGGAAAAGTGCTTCTGCTAGTCCATATTATTAATTTATTAATGAAGCATATTTATAAAAGAACTCCTGTATTTTGAACAAATCATTAATTGTTTATATGTCATGAAAAGAAATATTTTCTTGTTCTGCACAAAAACACTTTTAAAGGCTGTGTTAATGATTTGTATGCTTTTTTTGACTTTGCCAATTTCTATACCTGTATTTGCTGGTGATCTGAGGGTAGGCGCTGCGTCAGTGAAGATAACACCTCCCATAGGTATACCCATGGCCGGGCAATACTTCAATCGGTGTCGCAGAAGGAATTCATGATGACTTATATGCAAAAGCTCTGGTAATTGATAAAAGACGATAAAGTCATGGCCATCGTTTCATGCGATTTGCTTAAAGTTACTGCCGAACTGGTTTATAAAGCCAGGAGTATGGCAGCAAAATCAACCGGAATAGCTTCTGATCATATGATGATTTGTGCGACACATTCCCATACCGGACCCTTATTATCTTCATCACGTCTATTTTCTGGGAGAGAAGAATCCGTAAAGCTTCTTGAAACATATTTATCCAGACTTCCTGAACTTATTGCTGAAAGTATTATAAAGGCCCATGAAGCATTAAAACCGGCTAACATATCTTTTAGATTTGGTCATGAAGAATCGATCAGTTTCAACCGGCGGTTCTTCATGAAAGATGGAACCGTAGGATGGAATCCTGGAAAGTTGAATCCCTTGATTATTAAGCCTGCCGGACCTATTGATCCAGATTTGGCAGTTCTTTATGCCGAAACCATTGACGGAACGGCAATTTCAACCTATGTTAATTTTGCACTTCACCTGGATAATATCGGTGGCCAGGAAATCTCGGCCGATCTTCCTTTTACTCTATCGAAAATACTTGGTAACATAAAAAGCCGTGAAATGGTTACACTATTCGGCCAGGGTTGTTGCGGAAATATCAATAATAATAATGTAAATAGCGATAAACCGCAATACAGCCATGCAGAAGCCCATCGGCTCGGGATGGTCCTTGCCGGCGAGGTTGTCAAAACCTATACTCGTTTGATACCTATTTCAGTGGACAAAATTTCAATTCAGGATGACATTGTAAAACTTCCATTGGCAGAAATTTCACTCAATGAATTGCCGAAAGCCCGGGAAATAGTTGCCAGATTTGGTCAGCCTGATGCAGCACCCTTTATGGAAATGGTCGATGCGTATAAAATCATTGATGTTTTTGAAAGAAACGGGAAACCCCTTGATGTAGAAATTCAGGTCTTTGTTTTAGGAGAAGAATGTGCTATTGTCGGTTTACCTGGAGAAATATTCACAGAACTGGGTATGTATATTAAAAGCAGATCACCATTTCCCTATACCATGGTGGTTGAACTGGCAAATGATTATATTAGTTATGTGCCTGATCATAAAGCCTTTATTGAAGGAAATTATGAGCCAATCAGTGCAAGATGTGCACCGGGTTCGGGAGAAATCCTTGTTGAAAAGGCATTAAGTATCTTGAATGAATTAAAAAGATAATAATAATGAGATATATTATTGTTTTATGGATTTTTTTATTGTGTATCCCGGCTGTTATTAATGCACATAATGCACTTTTGCCTCAACCTCAGAAGATTTCCTACGGTAAATCCCAATTACTCCTGAAAGGTTTAACGATTGGATTCGCTTGCCAACCCTCAGCAGAGGACAAATTTGCTGCAGTGGAACTTTCTGATCTTATAGATAAAGCCACAGGGTCGTCTGCCAAAATAATGGAATCAGGAGTTACAGGCACCTCAATTGTTTTTAAACGTACCGGTAGCAATAGCCCATTGCCAATTCCAGAAGAAAAAACAGGTCCCGGCACGCGCGAATCTTATAAAATATCAATTACATCCTAATCATCTCATGATAACTGCTTCATCCTCAGCAGGTTTGTTTTATCGGAGTTCAGACAATACGACAAATGATAGAAGGCAATGGGGACAAAGCATTTCTACCTGAAGCTGAGATTGAAGACTGGCCTTCAATAGCATTTCGGGGTTTCATGATGGATATGAGTCATGCCCAACTTCCGCGAATTGATGAAATCAAAAGACAAATTGATTTTCTTTCCCGTTGGAAAGCCAACCAGTATCTTTTCTATTCTGAGGCTAGCATTGAGTTGGAAGGATACCCTTTATTGATGGCCGATGCCCGATTTACCAAAGAACAGATCAAGGAAGTCATTGAATATGCAAGAGTTCGGCATATAGATGTAATCCCAAATATGGAATTATATGGTCATTTACATGACTTGTTTAGGCTGGAAACATATTCAGACCTTTCTGTGATTCCCCACGGGGGAGAGTTCAAACCAATGGATCCAAGGGTAAAACCCTTGCTGGAGGACTGGATCGCCCAGATTTCCTCTCTTTTTCCCAGTCCCTTTTTGCATATTGGATTCGATGAAACATGGCTCCTGGAGATCGAAGCAAAGAAAATGAATAAGGCTCCTGAAGAGCTCTACCTTGAAATGCTAAAGCAAACTACAGATATCGTTGAAAAAAATGGGAAAATTGCTCAATGTGGAGCTGATATGTTGCAGAAATTTCCAGCTATTATCCCCAGGGTCTCCCAAAAATTGATAGCGGTTCCCTGGCACTATTTCCCGCTGGCGAATACAGAATATGATAAGTTGCTGATGCCATTCTTAAAAGCAAGCGTCCCGATAATAGTTCAGGGAGCCATCATTAACTGGAAATGGCTAGTGCCTGAATTTGGCATATCCTTCAGGAATACCGATTTGCTGATCGCAGCCGGTAAAAAATACAATGCCATAGGTTACATCACCTCAGGATGGACAGATGATACCCAGACTTTAATCCGTCTTGGATTCCCAGATATAGCCTATGGCGCTATTTCTTCCTGGCAAAACGATCCAATTGATCAGGAAAATTTCTTTAAGGATTATACACTGGCTCAGTATCCACCCCAGATTGCAGAAAAAGTCGAGAAGGCACTTCGTGCCCTGACTGTATCTGAGGCATTGTTAAGCGAGGCTTTGGGTGCCACGGATCCCGCATTTTGGGAAAATCCCTTTTTAAAGGATAATCTAAAAAGAATTGAGGAGAACAAAGAAAACCTACGAAAGGGACGATTAATGGCAGAAGAGGCCCAGGTTAACTTACTGAGTATTCCGAATGGTGGTATCGATACTAGCATTCTATTTACACTTTACACAGGTGCTAGAATGCTAGATTATCTGGCAATCAAATATATATATGCTGGTGAGATTGCGGATTTTTGGAAGCAAATAAATGAAAGTTCCAATAGGATAGAAACTATGAGAAAACTTTACATGGAACTGGTTTATAAATACCATACCCGTACTTCCGATCTACTGGACGTTATCATGTCTACAAAAGAATTATTTAGCAAAGCTTGGTTGTTGGAATACACACCTTTTCGTTTGGGGGTTGCACTGGGTAAATATGATTACGAATATCAATTTTGGCTGAAATTTCAACTGCGGCTCGAGCGACTTTACCAATATTATAATGATGGAGATGCCTTACCATCACTGGAATCATTGAGTGAATAGTCTGATTCTTATCGGCATTGTAACCGGCAAACAAAGTTAAAAATACTGAATTGATGCAGATGTTTGTTAAATAAATAAATTGCATAAAGCACCCTTGGTATTTTGTACGGGAAATACTAATTTCATTCTTTTTCAATTTAATCAGGTATCTGTACATTGCAAACTCATAAAAATCAATTAACTACAGGCAAATTGTATTTCGTTTTCTGTCTGATCATCCTGACAGCGTGTAAAAGGTCACACGAATCGGATCCAGGATTTGCTGCAAATACGAAAAGAACACTCATTCCGGTTGAGTTTGTTCCAAATCTGTATAAATGGACCGATGTCTGCAATGTATATGTTCTTCGTGATGGGGATAAGGCGCTGCTGATCGATCTTGGGAACGGCAGTGTGCTTTCTCATCTATCTGAAATTGGAGTTAGGCATGTAGAATGGATCATGTTCACTCATCATCACCGTGAGCAATGCCAGGGATTTCCATTACTGAAAGGTTCGGATATTAAAATTGCCTTACCTGCTGCTGAGAGTGCATTTTTTAAGCAGCCGGCTTCTTTTCCAAGACCGGAACCATCTTTGGAAGATCCCTACTCAGTGTTTGGCGTTAGTTATATCCGTCCTCCAGTTCAGTCTATTCCATTTGACCGTGCATTCTCAAAGATGGATACATTTGAATGGCATGGGTATGAGTTCTGGTGCTTAGATACTCCCGGAAACAGCCCCGGAAGTATGTCATATCTGTTAAGGAACAAAGAAGGCTGGCTTGCATTCTCGGGGGATGTGATGCTCGATGGAGGCAGGATGCATACTTATTTTGATTCTGAATGGGATTATGGTTACGCTTCCGGCATTCGTTCCTTACACAATTCCGCAGCGCTGATCCGCGATTTTCATCCCGCCTTGCTCCTACCAGCACACGGGTCTGTTATTGACAAACCTGAAACCCAACTAAATGTATTTCTTGGTAAATTGCGTAATCTTGAAAAATTGCTCGTGCGGGGTTATGATGTTTCAACATATGCATCATCAAGTCAGGATATGATTTCAAGACCATCCAATGTGCCTCATTTGTGGCAGATCTCACCGCACCTGTTTAAACTGAAGGGACCCGATTACTTTCCCAATTTCTCGTTGATTTTATCTGAAAACGGACATGCCTTGTTGGTGGACTGCGGGCTCATCGACACAATATTTTTAGCTCAAACTCTCGAATCAATGAAGACCATATACGGTTTAAAAACAATTGATGCCCTGATTGTTACACATATTCATGGAGATCATTTCCTGCAGGCTCCCTATATTAAACAAAAATGGGGCACGCCTTTATGGGCGCTGGAAAACATGGTTCCCCTAATGGAGCACCCTCTGAATTATAATATTGCAGCTTTGCTTCCTGCATATCATGCAGGTTTTGATTCTATTCAGGTGGACCGGACTTTCAGACCGGGTGAATCTTTTGCCTGGGAGGAATACCAGTTTAACATTGACTGGATGCCTGGCCAGACTGAATATGCCCTTTGTATGCATGGCGTAATTGATGGAAAGAAAGTAGCCTTTATAGGTGATAACATCTTTGGCGATCCAGAGAATCCGTTACATTCAGGTCATGAAGCACTGGTTGCCAGAAACAGCGCTATATGCAAGGAGGGATATATTTATGCTGGAGAATTCCTTACACGACTTGAGCCTGATATGCTAATCGGAGGACATTCATATGTAATGAATAGTCCGTCAAAAATGATACATCGTTATCGGGAATGGGCGTATCAAATAGATAAGGCATTGCAAAAGTTCAGTAATGAAGCTGACTACCGGTATTGGTTCGATCCATACTGGATACATGCTGAACCTTACCGGAACCATGTAAAACAAGGTCATTCGTTAGAAATGATTATTTCAGTAAGGAACTTCAAGGACAAAGACCAGCATCATCGTATTGAAATTCATGCCCCGCCTGGGATAATAGCTGAGCCTGCGGTTCTTGATGGCAAAACTGCAGCTGGTGCCCGGGAAAGATTCAGGATTCATATAAAAACAGCCAAGAATTTTCCGCTTGGTGTCAATTTAATAGCTTTTGATGTTACCCTCGATGGGAAACCTTATGGTGAGTGGTTTGATGCAATGTTGATTGTTGAATAGAAATACTCTGGAGTAAGCTTTGGGCGTGCAAAAGCGTGGCGTGTAATTAAAAATTAGCCAGATTACAATAGTCAATATTTATATCCAAAATCCAAGCAAAATACAAATTTTACCAAAAAAATTGGCTCAAGTAAAACCTGAGCCAACCAAAACACTAACTAAAATCAAAACAACTACTTGAAAGGACTTATAATTTTATTTTGCATAAGCCATGATTACCTTTCTGAGCGCATTCCCTATCTGTTCACAATTTTCAACTGTATAAGTGGGGAAGGCAAAGCAAGCAAAGGTGTGTTTTTCGTGCCACCTTGCATTGGGCACTTCTACTTTTGAGTAATCTACACTTTTCGGATTGGTATATTCTTTAGATTTAAAAGGAAATCTACTTCGCCCGAATGCAATATGCTTCTGGAAGGCTTGTTCGGTATGACATTGAGGCCAAAAAACTTTCCAAACTGGAGCGCCTTCTGCTGCCGCTGCATCAACAAACTGTTTTATGTCACAGGACATGTTTTCAATATTGAGTGAAAAAGCCATAACAAACCATCCATTTTTTCGATCCGGGGTATCAATGGGAGTATACATTACTTGCGGAAGATCCTTAATGGAATCAATTATAATATGTGCATTCCTGTGCCTGTTTGGCATATTCCAGTTATCCATCCTTTTGAGTTCAGCCAGACCAATGACCGATTGCATTTCAGTCAGTCTATAATTCCAGCCTACCATGTTATGGATATAGGGAAGCTTCTGTTCAAGTTCCCATAAGCTTAATCGTTGCTTAACATCGTAGCCATGGTCTCGAAAGCTTTTGGCTATCCAGGCAAATTCTTCATTGTCGGTGGTAACCATCCCGCCTTCACCACCGGTTGTAAACGTTTTGTTCTGACAAAAACTGCAAGCTGAAATATCTCCCAAGGTGCCTGTTTTTTTCCCTCTAAAAGAACCACCGAATGCCTCTGCATTATCTTCAATGACAAACAGCTTGTACTTTTTCGCAAAGGCGTCTATTTTGTCCATTTCGCATACATTGCCATATAAATGCACAGGCATAATGGCTTTGGTACGTTTATTTACTAGTTTTTCAGCTGATTCTATACTTATGCAGTGATCTTCAATATTCACATCTGCAAAACGGGGAATGGCTCCGGTTTGAACTATAGAAAAGCTCGATGCAATAAAAGTGTAACTTGGTACAATGACTTCATTGCCAGGACCAATCCCCAATGAAGTCAAACCCACATGCAATGCTGCCGTTCCTGTAGCAACTGATATGGCATATTTGCTTCCTTGCCATTCGGCAAATTTTTTCTCAAATTCCATCCCTTTGTTTCCTAACCAATAATTCACCTTACCTGAGCGAAGGACAGCTTCTACTGACTTTATTGCCTCTTCGTTGAAGTTTGGCCATCCGATTTTATAGCTTGTTACCGCTTTAGGACCTCCCATTATAGCAAGGTTCTTCAACATACCAAGTTTATTAATCATATTAAATCAATTATTGTGGTTAATTAAATGGCATTCTTTATGCTTTATTTGATTTTTTGCTTTTTCTGTAGCCATTACTACGTTTTTTATTCATGAGTTTGCAGTTTTACATGAGATGAATGAATGATTTCACAATTATTTGCAAGCTATTATTCGGACTTTAAATTTAAAATTAAGTCAATGTTTATTGTTTATTTAACCCTTTTCGATCCATTTATAATATTTTTATACCAAAATCTCTAGATTGAAAATAAATCAAATGAAATTTAGAATTTGATTAATTCCGTTGATTTTCACAAAGAGAGTCTCTTTACATCCTTTAATTGGATATTCAAGAAGCTATCCAAGACTTTGTGAATCTGGATAATTTTATACCAGTGTTAATTAATATAAATCACATACGCTCCTTTCATGCATAAATGAAAGATTTTTTTGTTTTAGTTCGGGCAAAAAGTTAAATATTAATTTATGGTACATCATAATAATGCGTACCAGGATAAATGCAGTGTATCCAATTTCAATCCATAAAAATATTTGCCTTTGGTTGGGCAATATTGCTTATCGGTTATCAGATTTAATTGGAGGTTATATCATAGTATATTGATATTCAAAGTTTTTACGAGATAAAACACTCATATTTTTTGACAATCTATACTTTATATGTTCAAAACTATTCCTGCTAATCCAATTTTATTTCGCATTATATGTAAATTTGGAAATGGACTTTTGAATTATAAGTAGATAAATGATATGAGATTGGAAAGTATAAAACTGCTCAAAGTACCTAATAAATCCTTTATTCTTTTTCATGAAACCCATCCATTTTCCAGTTGGCATTCTCATCCTGAATATGAACTGGTTCTTATCGTCAAAGGGAAAGGCAGGAGGATGGTAGGAGACCATATTGATCGGTTTTTCGAGGAAGATTTGGTACTTGTTGGACCTAATCTTCCACATGAGTGGCTTTGTGATAGTGAATTTTATAATAATCAAGAGGGATTTCAAGGAGAAGCAATTGTATATCAATTCTCTCTCAGTTTTCTTGGAATTGAGTATTTTGAAGTATTTGAAAATCGAAATTTGAAGTTATTGTTAGAGAATTCCTCTAGAGGTATTAAATTTGAAGGAATAACCAAGCGCAAGATCATCTCCTTGATGAAACAAAATCTTAGAAAAGATGAAATTGACCAATTTTACTCACTCTTTTTAATTTTCAGAATTTTAGCCAAAAAATGTATTTACAGATTACTTGCAGCTCCCGGATTCACAGGAACTTTTCACAACGAGGGAAGCGAATCCATGCGGAAGGCTCTTGAATACATTTTTTCGAATTTTCACAAGAAAATTACAATTCGGAAAATGCTCGAAATTACACATATGTCAAATACCTCCTTCTGTAGGGCATTTAAAAAGGTCTATCGAGTTACATTCAAAGAATTCCTTACAAATGCCCGAATTGGATATTCGTGTTTGTTGTTAAAGGATAACACATTTAGTATTTCACAAATAGCCTATAGTTGTGGATTCGAGAACTTATCCAATTACCACCGACAATTTAGGAAACTGAAAGGCATTACACCTTCTCAATTTCGGAATAAACTGGAAACATACAAGATTGTTGACACAGATGAAAATTAATAGTCGGCATCAGAAGTCTTACAGATAGCTCCGTTACACATTATGCATATCATGGCCAACACTTTCATAAGTAACAGTTTATACACCAGGAAAAATCCTCTGGGCATTCCTGTAATAAATCTTTTCAACAACTTTTCTGGGTAGTTTCAGGCCCTTAAACTGACCATCTATCTCCCGGGCGGTCATTGTGGAATCCGTGGTTAAGAATTTCCAATCGTGCACCCAAACCTCGTGCAATTCTGCCTTCAATCGTAGTGTATCTGCTGACCAGTCTCCCTGATCTGTTCCATAAATGATTCTGTCCTGGTATTTGATAAAGAAATCATGTATCCTCTGCCAGTCAATCCTGGCGTGATTTTCAAGATCCGATATGCGCGCAGACACGTCCATGGACATGTTCGGAAACATATCGAAATGGCTGGTCATTTCCTCCAGGCTCCATTCCATACTGCCGAGGTGGGCACCTACAAAATGAAGATCCGGATGTTTCCTGAGCAGGTTATCTCTGGTTTCGATCTGATCTTCGTAGGAGGGATATTCAGGGTGCAGGTACATATGGTATTCGGGATGTTTCTCGAAATATTGCCTGCCACCATACGCTGGTATTTCCTCAAGCGGCAGCCAGCAATTTTTTGGATCACCGATATGCCCGCATACCGGTATGCCTTTTTTCTCAAGGTAATTAAAAATTGTATCAAATTTCGGATTGTCAATCATAATGACTTTTCCATCCTTGTCCTTCTCAACCATTCCAATGTTTTTCCATACCTTCATGCCAATGGCTCCTTTTTCAAATGATGCTTCCAGATAGGCGAGGGTATTTTTCTGCCAGTCGGGACTATCCCATCCTCTCATCGAAAAAGTGGTCAGGTAGGCGAGTCGATCAGGAAATGCCTTTCGCTGATACAGGGCTATGTTTTGCTGTTCTTCAACTGTGCCATTATCAGACACTTCCAAATCATAATTAATTGTAAGAATCCTGAAATTATCCTCCTTAGCCTGTTGTATGAAGGCAGTCCTTTCTGTAACTATGTGACAGTGAGCATCAATCTTTATCATCTCATTAAAATCATCCATGGTACAGTACTGCGTAGTGTCTTTTGTTTTTGTTGAACAGGTATATCCTATTCCTAATAAAGGAAAGATAAACATCAAGCAGATCCAATTCAAATTGAAATTTCTTTTTGTCATTGGTTGAAGTTTATTTTGATAATCACTTTGTAAAAAATACATTATCTCAGGCAAATTGAGGATTTTTGCAGACGAATAATAGAAAATTCAATGTAATACTATTATTCTATTTGATCTTGGACAATATAAATATAGCAGCCTTCTAAATTAGATGAATACGATTAATGTATCTAATACTTTTAGATACATTTATTGTTAAAATATACCAGTATTAATAGCTATATTGTTTTCGTCGATGAATGAGCATTTTTACTCCAAGCAAACAGGCTGAAAATTATGACGAATTATCCGACAAACAAAGTTAGAAAAGTTACAAGCTCCAAGATGACGATTGATATCGCGGGCATTATGCAAATACAGTTGTCTAGCAAGCGGATATAGACTACTCAGCAAATCTCTATTCCCAGCAGGGATATGAGCAACAACCTATTCTGACAATATACCTCCTGAGAGCGGATTGAATTTCTTCACTGCCTTATCATAGTCCCGGTAATCCCATGCCTGTAAACCGAAAGATTTGATTGCGGATCAATAAAGCATCTGTGGTCAACAAAGGCCGGAATAAAAAATCGCCAAAAATCGGAATAAAAACAAGCTTAAATACGGAATGTTATTTCAAATTGATTTAAATTCAATGCCTTTGAGAAAATTACTGAGATAGTAATGAAAACACTGAATTACACATCACGAATTAGCGATACACTTTTGAAAAAATTGCTTGAATCAACTGGAGCGATTTTAGTAGAAGGAGCCAAATGGTGTGGCAAAACTCAATCTTCGTTACAAGCTGCTAACAGTGTGGTTTATATGCAGGATCCTGATGAAGGGCCAGGGTACATGGCGATGGCAGACGCAAAACCATCCCTCGTGCTGGAAGGGGATCCGCCACTGCTGCTTGATGAATGGCAGATGGCTCCGGTACTGTGGGATGCCGTGAGATTTGCTGTCGATAAACGTGGATTAATGGGGCAATTTATTCTTACCGGATCAGCAACACCCAGTGACAATTTAAATGCTCATTCGGGTACTGGTAGAATTGCACGGATGCTAATGCGACCTATGAGTCTGTACGAATCAAATGAATCTAATGGTAAGGTATCTCTAAGAGATCTTTTTGATGGAGAAACAGACATTGGTGCGAAAAGCACTTTGACCATAGAACATATTGCTCATGCTATATGTCGAGGAGGATGGCCGGCTGCAGTACTTTCCCTGAAACAGTCTCCGCAATTGGCAATGAACTATGTTGATGCTGTAATTAATTTAGACATACAACGTGTTGATGGAGTTGAGAAAGACCCTGAAAGAGTACGTGTATTGCTACAGTCATTAGCTCGCAATATTTCTACTATGGCAACAGCCAGAACTATAATTGATGATATGCAAGTAAACGAATCATCTATTACAGATAAGACACTGAGTTCCTATCTTCATGCACTTCGTCGCATTTTTGTTGTTGAGGATGTTCCTGCTTGGCAACCTTCACTTCGTTCAAAAACTGCTATAAGTAAGGCAAACAAACGTCAATTTGTTGATCCATCCATAGCAACGGCTGTGATGCGCACAAATGCAAAAGGGGTCTTGAAAGATTTTGAGACTTTTGGTTTCTTATTTGAATCATTGTGTACGCGTGATTTGAGAGTATATGCGCAGGCTGCAGATGGGGTAGTATATCACTATCGGGATAAATCAGAACTTGAATCAGATTTTGTCATTAAGCTTCATGATGGTAGGTGGGCGGCTATTGAGGTAAAACTGGGGATGAAGCAAATTGAAGAAGCTGCTGGCAACTTAATTAAACTCAGTCAAAAAATTGATACAGAAAAGATGAATCATCCCACTTTTCTTATGGTGTTAACAGGGGGTCAGGTTGCATACAAGCGGTCTGATGGTGTGCTGGTAGTTCCTATAGGCTGCTTGCGAGATTAATGTTCCCTGAAATAATCCAATTTTACTGTGAAAAATTTCGAACCACTTCTTAAAACAAAGTTCTTGATTGGGTATTTCAGAATACTAATGAGTCCCTCAGCATTTAGCAATATGGCCCCAAGAAGTATAACATTGCAAAAACAATCATACAAAAAGAATACTGTAACCCCTCCGGGGTATTGGAGAGATTCAGGATATTATTTATTACAATACTTTATGCCCTCCGGGCAATTCATAGTTGCTGACAGATAAATCGGTGCCATTGATCAATACCGTGGAGCGGTTCGATTATTTTAGAAAAATAAATAAAACCATAGTTTAATTCCCCGGAGGGGATTAACTTTTAAAATGGATGTTATATAAGAGGGTGAGATTACTCGCTCTCGCTCGCACTATCACCCTTTTTTAGTACCCGGAGCCGGAATCGAACCGGCAAGGGAAAAATCCCACTGGTTTTTGAGACCAGCGCGTCTACCTATTCCGCCATCCGGGCGACTGAGATTAAAAGAACTTAAATTGGAATGCGAAGATAAAGATTGTTTTTGTTTAGACAAAATTAAACTGAAGTTAGGGCTGGATAAGTAATGACTTATTCAACTTTACCAAAATCCTGCTTCACCTTTCATTTTTCATTGTTCATTAATCATTGTACAACTATCTTTGTACAAATTTCGAAAAGTGGAGAATGATCTGAAAACCCGGCAGCGGTTACCGCACTGGATGAAGATGAAACGCGCCGATGGCGAGAACTACTCCAGGGTAAAAAACCTGGTGGCGAGACAAAAGCTGCATACCATCTGTACCAGCGGCAACTGCCCCAATATTGGCGAATGCTGGAGCCGGGGAACAGCAACCTTTATGATCCTTGGCAATATATGCACCAGACGGTGTAAGTTTTGCTCGGTGCCGACAGGCAGACCATTGCCGGTGGACTGGCAGGAACCGGAGCGGCTGGCAGAATCTGTACGGGTCATGGGCGTAAAACATTGCGTGATCACCTCGGTGGACCGGGATGACCTGGAAGATCTGGGTGCCGGCTTGTGGGCTGCAGCCATACGCACCGTCAGAACAACAAATCCCCATACCACCATGGAGGTTCTGATCCCCGATTTCCAGGGCCGGAGGGAGCTGGTTCAGCAAATCATGGATGAAAAACCGGACGTGATTTCACATAACCTCGAGACCGTGGAAAGATTGAGCCGGCAAATCCGGAGCAAGGCCCGTTATCACATCAGCCTGGAAGTGCTGCGCTATATAGCTGACTCAGGAGCCATAACCAAATCGGGTATCATGCTCGGCCTGGGTGAAACCGAAGAAGAGGTGCTCATAACTATGGATAATCTCCTGGAAGCAGGAGTAAAAGTAATGACGCTGGGACAATACCTGAGACCGACTATTGACCATATGGCTGTTCAGGAATATATAAAACCGGGGCAATTCGAAAAATACAAGGAGATAGGAATAAGAAAAGGCTTTACCATTGTGGAAAGCAGTCCCCTGGTCCGATCTTCCTACAATGCCGAAAAACATATTCTGCGATAATGATTATTATTCGTTTCAATTCAATCTTTAATTATGAAGATCCTGATCTGTTTTATCATACTTGCCGGTTGCATTGACCTGCGATTGCCAGCACAGGGAATTGGGGATACTTCCTTTTATAATCCCGGAATAAAAATGATCGGACGAGCCAGAAATGCCAGCGATTATATGCAGGCAGCTGGCTATTTTGAAGAAATAAACGGACGGATGGCTGACCAGTGGCTGGTACCGTATTATGCCGCTTTAAGCTATATTCAGGCCAGCTATAAAGTGGAAGAGGACAAATCGAAAGATGCGCTGATCGATAAAGCCCAGCTTTTTATTGATAAAGGCTTCAAGCTTAAACCCGGTGAGCCCGAATTATTGGTGCTTCAGGCTTTTCTTTACCAGTCGCGCATTCAGGTTAATCCGGAAATGCGGGGGCTCACGTATTCCAGGAAAGCGGACGCAAGTCTAAAGCAGGCGGCTGCGGCCGATGACGGGAATCCAAGGACATGGTCACTCATGGGTTATAATATCTATCATACTCCTGCCGTTTTTGGCGGCGGGGCCAGCAAAGCACTTCCTTTATTCCTCAAGGCCAGGGACAAATTTATGTCATTCAGACCAGCCTTGCCATTCATGCCAGTTTGGGGTGAACCGGAGAATCAGGATATGATCGCCAAGTGCAATAAATCCTTAAATCAAGGCATGTAAGGGCAATCCCTGAGAGGTTTGGGAGTTATTATTCCGTAACAACGGCAGTACCGCTGGCAGTGACCATCAGCATGCTGCCATTGTTGCCCACGGTTTCATAATCGAGATCAATTCCCACTATGGCGTTGGCACCCAGTCGCCTGGCGTTATCTGTCATTTCAGCCAGGGCATTGTCTTTTGCTTCGCGTAATACCTCTTCGTAAGTGCCCGACCGGCCACCGACGATATCACGGATTCCGGCGAAAATATCACGAAAAAGGTTAGCCCCGATAATGGCTTCACCGGTCACAATGCCCAGGTAACTGGTTATCTTTTTGTTTTCCAGGGTGGGTGTGGTTGATAAGATCATGTTTTGCATGGATTGTGAAATTAAGTTGTTAATGGAGGCTCCTGAGATTAATTGTGCACCAATTTATTCAATTTTTCGCGATCCAGGATTGTGATTTTCCTTCTTTCTGCGAGTAAAATTCCTTCTGCTTCCATCTCAGCAAGGGCACGTGCCAGGGAGGGCCTTGTAACGCCAAAAAATTCAGCAAGTTCAGACTGCGACTGGGTAATAGAGATTGTGCTGTATTCATTTCCGCCATGAGCGAGGATGTAATTGGCCATCTTTTCTTTGATGGTTTTAAAGGACAGAAACCGGATCTTATTGGATAAGAACTGAGTACGGCTTGATATGACATTGAGGTAATTCCTGAGGACAAGGGTGCTTTTTTGCAGGAGGAAGATCAGTACATCACGGGGTATGATCAAGACGATGGCAGGTTCATTGGCAATGATATCCACCGGGAAACGGTTTTCATGTCCAAAGATAAATGCTGCAGCCAGGGGCCTGGGAGCAGGAATATCTTCAATTTTTAGTTTTTTTCCGGAAAAATCGGTCATTTCCCCCCTGACAGAGCCGCTTACCACGATCAGCAGATCATGACAGGTATCCTGGCTATAGGCTACATACTCATCCTGTGCGTATTTCTTTAATCTGAAAGGTTTGTTTTTAAGCAGTTCTTCCAGTTCATCAGGCCGGATCCCGTTGAAAATATTGGTTTTCGACAGTTCAGAGAAGAAATTCTCCATAAATATTCAGGATTGTAACAAATGATACATAATTTCGGATACAGATGTCTTATTTTTGTTTCAAAATTACGAAGCATTATCTTAAAAACATGAAAAAATGATACGGGAAGTAGTTAAAATAGATGAGGAGTTGTGCAACGGATGTGCCTTGTGCGTACCGGGTTGTCATGAAGGGGCCTTGCAGATCATTGACGGAAAAGCCAGGTTGATCAGTGATTTAATGTGTGATGGTCTGGGTGCATGCATCGGGCATTGTCCACAGGGGGCCATTACAATTGAGAACCGTGATGCGGAGCCCTATAATGAGACAAAAGTTATGGAAATCATGGTTACGAAGGGAAAAAACACGGTTGTTGCGCATCTGAAACACCTGAAGGAGCATCAGGAAACCGGATTTTTGCGTGAAGGAGTTGCCTATCTGCGTTCACATGAACAGGAACTGTATTTCAGATTACAGGATGTTATGAATGAGGTGCATGGTAATGAAGGCCATACCCATGAACACAGTCATCAACATGCCATTGGACATACTCATCAGGCTCATGGCGGAGGCTGTCCGGGCAGCAGGACGATGACGATCGAAAGACCTGCGGCGACCATCATGGCAGGAACAGGAGCCGTTGCAGCCGATATCGGAAATCTGCAATCCGAGTTGCGACAGTGGCCTGTTCAAATGCACCTGATCAATCCGCAGGCGCCTTATTACCAGAATGCTGATGTGGTTATTGCAGCCGATTGCACCGCATTTGCAATGGGCGACTTTCACCAGCGTTATCTTAAAGGAAAGAGCCTGGCCATTGCCTGTCCTAAGCTCGATTCGAACATGGAGGTCTATGTAAACAAGATTACAGCCATGATCGATCTGGCAAATGTCAACACCATCACAGTGATGATCATGCAGGTCCCCTGTTGTGGTGGCCTGCTGCAAATAGCCAAAACTGCCGCCTCAGCAGCAAAGCGCAAAATACCCATTAAACTGCTGGTAGTGGGATTGGAAGGAAATATCATTCAGGAAGAATGGCAATAAGAAGGATAGTTTTAAGAACTTGGTTTTAAGTTTTAAGAAAAATCATCCCGCCTTCGCTAAAGCTACGGCGGGCGCAGCAAATCAACAAATAAATAAATATCCTACTATGGAATACGAAAAAGCGACTGTTTTTAACCTGGCTGAATCCATCGGGTATGCCGACAATGCCACGGTAAGCAAAATGGTAATAAAAAAGCAAACAGGGAATATTACCCTGTTTGCATTTGATAAGGACCAAAGTCTGAGTGAGCACAGTGCACCTTTTGATGCATTTGTGCAGGTAACAGAAGGGAAGGGAAGAATCATCATTGACCGCAAGCCTCATGACCTGGTTGCCGGTGAGTTTATTGTGATGCCCGCCAACATTCCCCATGCAGTTCAGGCATTGGAGAAATTCAAGATGATGCTGGTGATGATAAGAGGTTGAAAAAAAGGCGACGTAGTTGCAAACTACGCCGATCTCCCTGCGCTTGGCGTAGTTTGCAACTACGCCATATGAATATTCCTCTATAAGGCAGTGGTTTTGCCTGAACCGGTGGAATGGGCATTGATCAGCGGATTGCCTTTATATTGCACACTACCGCTACCGGTTATATGGGTTTCCAGCTCTTTAAGCACATGAACCCGGGCTGACCCCGATCCCGTTATAGTAATACCCGCACTTCCGACACTGAGTTCATCGGCCTTGATACTTCCCGAACCGGTAATGGTTGCATCCAACTGTGCCTGATCATTTGTACCTGCCAATGTAACATTTCCGGAGCCTGTTATGGTCACCGCTATTTTTGGAGTTTCGATAGATAATATCTTCACATTTCCGCTTCCACTGAGTTCTATTTTCATGTCACTGGAACGGATGGGTGTTTGACTCACCACATTCCCCGAACCACTCAGGTCTATCTGGCTGATATCCTGAACGGTAATAAATACTTTCACTTTACCCAGGCTTCGCCACTGGCCATCCCTGGTTTTCACGATAAGCGAATTCCCTTTAACTTCAGTTTCGATGTATTCAAGGGACGCTTTATCTGCTTCGATCTGAACCGACTGTGGATTACCCTGGCTCAGATACACATCAGCTGACGTGGACAGGTGTATGCCCTGGAATGCCGGCAGGTTCCTGCCTTCTTTTACGATTTGTCCTGTCATAATATCTGTAGCACAGGAAAACCAGACACTGCATCCAACCAGCAGTGTAATCAGGGATGATTTGTTCATTTTTGTTGTTTGCATAGATGGAGATTTTCGTATTTACCTGTAATGACGTATTATTCTCCGGCCTGCTGCATGGTTCGATAAAATGGAATAAGGGTAGTCTCCTAAACCAAATTAATACTATCTTTGTTGCCCTGCTGGTAGTCTTATACTGCAATAAATATTGAATTCCGGGAATGAGAAAGTACGATCCTGTTCTCCCTTACGGTGACAAGCAAATTCAATTTGACCGGAGGTATCTTGAAATGGCTCGCATCTGGTCGCAAAATTCGTATTGCAAGCGACGTCAGGTTGGAGCATTGATTGTAAAAGAAAAAATGATCATTTCGGATGGCTACAATGGTACACCGGCCGGATTTGAGAATGTTTGCGAGGATAAGGATTTCAGAACGAAACCCTATGTTCTCCATGCTGAGGCGAATGCCATAACCAAGGTAGCCAAATCAAACAACAGCAGTGAGGGTGCTACATTATACATTACCACTTCTCCCTGCATGGAATGTGCAAAACTGATCATCCAGAGTGGTATCCGCAGGGTTGTTTTTTGTGATTCATATCGTACACGGGAAGGTATCGAATTGCTGGAGAAAGCTGGAATACTTGTAGAATACATTGAATTATAAATATATACAGAATGGAAATCAAGAACAGGGGCATTGCCATATATCTTCCGATCATTATTGCTGTCGTGCTTGTGCTGGGGATTATGGTAGGCCGTTATTACGGGGGCTCAGATACGGAAAATAAGTTCGTCATCATACCCAAAGCCAATAAACTCGATAATGTATTGAATTACATCGAGAATGAATATGTCGATGAAGTATCCAAGGGGGCACTAATTGAAATGGCCATTCCCAAAATCCTTGAAGACCTTGATCCGCACTCACAATACATTCCTGCTTCTGAACTGCAAAAAGTGAATGAACCGCTCGAGGGGAATTTCAGTGGCATCGGGATACAATTCAATATGTTGAAAGATACACTTGTGGTTATTCAAACCATTGCCAACGGACCGTCACAAAAAGTCGGCATCATTGCAGGAGACAGGATTATTCTCGTAAATGGTGAAGAAGTTGCCGGTAAAAAGATGCCGAGCGATTCAATTGTCAGGCGCCTGCGCGGGCCAAAGGGCTCTGAGGTGCATATTGATATCCTGCGCAGGAAAGTTGATAAACTGCTTGGCTTTGACATCGTGCGTGACAATATTCCGCTTTACAGCATTGATGTGGCATACATGATCGATGATGAAACAGGGTTCATCAAACTGAACAAGTTTTCAGCCACTACAGAAGAGGAATTTGTTGATGCCATCGGACAGCTGCGCGAAAAAGGCATGAAGAAGCTCATGGTTGACCTGCGGGAGAACGGAGGAGGATACATGAATGCCGCCATTTTCATCGCCGATCAGTTTCTGAAAGGCACCGAACTTATTGTTTACACACAAGGGAAGGCACGCCAAAAGCAAGAGTTCAGAAGTTCTCCGGGGGGACTATGCACGGATCTTGATCTGGCTATTCTGATTGATGAAAACTCGGCCTCCGCCAGTGAAATACTTGCCGGTGCAATTCAGGATAATGACAGGGGGACCATTGTCGGCCGCCGTTCATTTGGGAAAGGACTGGTTCAGGAACAAAAACCATTGTCCGACGGATCCGCTCTCAGGTTAAGCATTGCCCGGTATTATACGCCCACCGGACGGAGTATTCAAAAGCCCTATACCGAGAATCTGAATGATTATTATTTGGATATCAGGGCGCGATATTTCCATGGAGAGCTCGAAAATGCGGACAGCAACAAGTTTTCCGATTCACTGAAATACGTAACCCCGGGGGGAAAGACTGTTTATGGTGGTGGCGGTATCATGCCTGATATCTTTGTGCCCATCGACACACTGGGTATATCGGATTATTATCGGGATATCCGTGATCAGGGCCTGCTTTACAGGTATTCCCTCAATTATTCTGATGATAACCGGACAGTACTTTCCGGTCTGAAATCGACCGGGGAATTTGTGAAGTATCTGAACAACCAGAATTTACTGCGCAAGTTTATTGCTTTTGCCGCACAAGAAGGTATAAAGGAAAATAAAATGGATATCCGGATATCTGAAAAAATCCTGAAAGTACAGCTCAACGCTTATATCACCAGGAATTTCATGGACAATGCAGGCTTTTACCCCATTATCCAGGAGATTGACAATACCTTTAAACGGGCGTTGGAAATTCTGAAATAAGTATACTGCTAAACCCGTTTACCCTTAGATTTCCGTGTTCTTTCATGCCGATATCCGGCTTCCGTTACAGGTTTTGCCTGTTCAACCGTGACAGGTATGCCATCAAAATAGGATCTTTTCAGGTCTTGTACAAGATGATCGGACTCTGTTCTGTCTACTTCAAAAAACGTAAAATTACGCAGAATTTCGATCCTGCCTATTTGGATCCGGCGACCCTGGCTGTGCCGGTTGATCCAGGCAATCAGGGAACCTGTGTTCAATTCATTTTTGGTGCCCAGGTTGATATGCAGCCTGACAAAGGAAACCGGTTCAAGAGGAAGGCTTCTATCCTGCTTTTCACGATGGAGCGTGTTTAAATCAGGGGCATCCTTATAGTATTCCAGGAATCGGTTAAATTCAACGGAAATAAAATGTTTGATAAGCTCATCCCGGCTCAGCCACTCCAGTTTTTTATATATGACAGGCAGAAATTTCTCAATATTCTCCTGGTCAACGGTTGTGTTTTCAACCTTATCCACCAGGTTAAACAATTGCTTCTCACAGATCTCCTTTCCGCCGGGGACCATTTTTCTGACCAGGGTTTTCCGGGTTATCTTCTCCAGGTCCTTAATCCGGTTCAATTCACGGGAATGGATCAGGGATACTGCAATACCGGTCTTTCCGGCACGGCCTGTCCTTCCGCTGCGGTGTACATATATTTCGGGATCATCTGGCAGGTTATAATTAATCACATGCGTAAGATCATGAACATCAAGCCCCCTGGCCGCCACATCCGTGGCTACAAGCAACTGGAGGTTTTTGATCCTGAACCGGTTCATAACATAATCCCGTTGTACCTGCGAAAGATCACCGTGCAGGGCATCGGCATTGTAACCATCCTGCATCAGTTTATCAGCCACTTCCTTGGTTTCAATCCGGGTGCGACAAAAAATAATGCCGTATACGGAGGGATTTATATCCACAATTCGTTTCAAAGCCAGGTACCGGTCTTTGGCATGTACCATATAATATTCATGGCTGACATGTTCAGCGCCCGAATTTCTTTTGCCCAGGGAAACTTCTTCAGGCGAATTCATATATTTCCGGGCAATTTCCGAAATACCCTGGGGCATAGTTGCGGAGAACAACAGGGTTTGTCTTTTTTTTGGCGTTTCAGCAAGGATTGCATCCAGATCATCCTTAAATCCCATGTTCAGCATCTCATCAGCTTCATCAAGCACAACCCAGCGAACACCTGACAATTGCAGGACCTTTCGCCGGATGAGGTCCATGAGGCGGCCCGGCGTACCGACAATCACCTGGGGATTGCCTTTTACGGCCTTTATCTGGGCAAGGATGTTGGTGCCGCCATATACCGGTACGACCCGAAAACCGGGAATAAACCGGGAATAGCTTGCAAAATCCGCTGTGATTTGCATGCACAATTCCCGGGTGGGACAAAGCACCAGGGTTTGCAGTTTGTCTGCTTTCAGGTCAGTCAGCTGCAGCACCGGCAGTCCGAAGGCTGCCGTTTTTCCTGTCCCTGTCTGTGCAAGCACTACCAGGTCCCCGGCCGAATTAAGAATCAAGGGTATTGTTTTTTGCTGAACAGGCGTAGGGGTGCTGAATCCAAGTTCATCTACGGCCTGTAACAACTCGGGCACCAGGCCCATTTCATTAAAAGTATTCATGTAATCTCCATTTCCAGTGATCCGCATTAAAATCGACCGGAAAGAAGATTTTGGCAGGGACCAAATTTAATTTAAGAATTGATTTTCTAATTAATTGAAATTCAGAAAAGTTTTTTTTCAATTAACCGGATGCAAAGGTAAGACTATTTTATGTAAATTATCGTTTTTATAGTAAATTGTAATTTTCCAGGATGAGACCTTATCGGATATGATCAGAAAAAGATGGATTTTACTGATGCTGGTTTCCATGCTGGCCATGACCCCGGCCTATCCGCAGCGAAGCAAAGCAACAGATGCAGCCAGAAAAAAGGAACTGATTGAACAGGAAAATAAAAGAAACTATGAACTGGCCAGAAAGAAAACGCTGAAACATCGACGGGAAATACAGACCAAGGAAACGCAGAAGCGCATGGATGAGGCAAATAAAAGGGCAGAAGCTTATAACAGGCAGAATGAAGAGCGATGGTGGGAGAAGATTTTTAAAAGAAAGCGAAACAGGAGATAGTGTCAGGTTAGGCATCAGCGAAACATCTCTATTACAACAATAAAGATGCTTCTCCCGACAAAGTCGGGATCAGCATGACATTTGACAGGACACGGGTAACCATAGGAATGCTGATATACAGAATCCGGAATGCACTGTATACACTTGACGGTAATAATTCTTACCTTTGTTTGATTAAAATCCGGTTGATATGCAGGATGATATTGTACAGATCTTGCTTTACGTTGTTATAGGTGTGATTGGTGTAATAGCCAGTGCCTACCAGAATAAGCAAAAAAGAAAACAGGCCGGTTCACGGCCTCCCGTCAAACGCATACCACGGGATATTCTGGCTGAGCCGGACCAGGAATTCGAACCCAATCTGGGGCCCTTGATGGATGTGTTTGACATTCCGCGGACGACAAGGCAGCAGCAACCTGAATATGAATCGGTTGAGGTGGGACCGTCGGTTGAGGAAGGGGGAATGCTCGTTGATACGCAGGAGTCGACGGCCGAGTTGGCCGGCATGAAATTGGCTGAGGAAGCCAAAGCAGGAGAAGGCATACCGGTTGAGGAGACTTTTGAAGAAGGACAATCGGATATTCAGAAGTTAATTGCCAAATACGATGCCATTCGAAAAGAACTTGCAGATGAATATGGAGAAGATGATATCGCATCGGGTGAAATTGTTTCGGAGGAAAAAGCCAAGGCAGCCCGGGATGCATTGCCCCCCAGGGAACCGGTTTTCGTGGGCAGGAAGGCAATAATCTATTCAGAAATTTTGAAAAGAAAAGAATATTAATTATCTTAGTATACTTCTTTTTCAAGAAGGGTAAAGTACTTTTTTTCTAAGGAAAGAGTTATTAATTAATTATAAATTAAGATATTAAAGAGTTCCGAATTTGTCGGGATTCTTTTTTTTATCGGTATATCAATCTGGGAGGTTTTGTTATGACAAAGGTTTCTTATATCACGGAAGAAGGTCTGCATAAGCTGAAACTTGATCTCAATCAACTGATCAGTGTGGAGAGACCTGCTATTTCCAAGTTAATCGCAGAAGCCAGGGACAAGGGCGATCTGACGGAAAATGCCGAGTATGAGGCAGCGAAGGAAGCACAGGGTATGCTGGAAATGAAAATATCCAAATTGCAGGATGTGATCGCAAACTCCAGGATAATGGATGGTTCAAAGATAGATACAGAACGGATTCAGATCATGAACAGGATCAAGATCAAGAATACCAGGAACAATGCCACCATGGAGTACACCATTGTATCGGACAATGAAGCTGATCTGAAGCAGGGCAAGATAGCGGTGAGCACACCCATAGCCAGGGGACTGCTTGGCAAGCGGGTGGGTGATCTGGTCGAGATCAAGGTTCCTTCAGGGGTTATCCCATTTGAGATCATTGAGATTTCAATCTGATATTCAAAACTAAAGTTATGGCGACTATTTTCTCACGTATCATACAGGGGGAGATTCCTTCGTATAAAATTGCCGAGGATAGGAACTATTATGCTTTTCTGGATATCAATCCGCTGACGAAGGGACATACCCTGGTGGTTCCCAAAACTGAAGTGGATTATCTGTTTGACATGGATGAAAACATGCTGGCCGGTATGATGGTCTTTGCCAGACACATTGCCAGGGCAATCGGCCGGGCAGTTCCCTGTAAAAGGGTTGGTGTTGCGGTTCTCGGACTTGAAGTACCCCACGCACATATCCATCTGATTCCCATTAATGAGCTTGGGGATATCAATTTTGGCAAACCAAAACTCAAATTTACAGCAGAGGAGTTTACGGAAACGGTGGAGAGGATTAAGGCCTTCCTATAGTTAACGAGGAGTGCGTCATTGCGAGGAGGCTGTCAGGATAATTCTGCTTGGCTGTATGCATTTGCTGACGAAGCAATCTGTTAAGGTGAAATACAAAAGCGATTGGTTTTAGGGCTTGGTTGCATTTTGTTTATCCGGGCAGATTGCTTCGTCCCGAAAAAGAGACTCGCAATGACGGTTCCACTGTTATTCACTTCCCCTTTACCCGCCCCGGATTCTTGCGGATAAAATCTGCCCAGTTTTTGCTGGTTGTCGCTTTTACCGGATTATTGCTCTGGTAGAAATGGCACATGGCTGCCGCAAGACCATCAGTTGCATCCAAGGTATCCGCCTTCAGTTCAGTCTTCAGGACTAATTGAAGGAAGTTGGCGATCTGTTCTTTTGATGCATTACCATAGCCGGTAATGGATTGTTTAATTTTCCGGGGGGCGTATTCGTAAACAGGCACCGACCGGTATAATGCTGCTGAAATTGCGGCTCCCTGTGCCCTTCCCAGTTTGAGCATGGATTGTATGTTGTTCCCGTAAAAAGGAGATTCAATGGCGAGGGCAAACGGTTTATATTCATCGATCAGCTGGAGTGTCCGATCGAATATCCTGGCAATTTTTTCAAAATGATCCTTGACCCTGCGCTGATCGAGCGAGCCGATCAGCAGGAGCCGGGGTTGATTTTGGCTAGTCTGAATTATGCCATAACCCATGATGGTGGTACCAGGATCGATACCCAGAATGACCGTATTATCCTTCACTTAGTATGCTTTCAGGAACTGATTAACACCTTTATCTTTAATAATGAGCCTGTTACGACAGAAAGTTGATTTTAATACTTTCTGTGGCACCTCTCCGCTTGCCAGGTAGTCCAGGACAGCCTTCAGGCTTGCTTCCTCCGGGTCTCCGAAGTCGTGGCTCAGGTCATCCTCAGCCTCCAAATCGGGAGGAATCCCATCATAGAAGTCGCCTTCATCATTCGCATTGGTATATTTGAATGTTACCGGAAGAACTACATAATCATAGTTGATGAAGGGGTAAGCATACATACCTACAGGTTTACCATGTGTGGTAGTGCCAGCCAGAATGGTGGATCCAAGGTAAGGTTTTACTCCGTTGATGATCAGCTCACTGGCTGAAGCCGTGGAGCTGGTTCCGATGAAGAATATCCGGTTAAGGGCAAGGCCGTTGGCATTGCCAGGTATCTGAAGGGTGGTATCCAGGTTACTCACTTTATCGTTGTGGCGGAATTTGACAAAGGGTTTGCCTCCATTGTTCCTGCCAATCAGCCACCCGGCCAGATATTCCGCCACATTCACACTACCCCCCCCATTGTACCTCATATCCACGATCAATTCCTCGATACCCACTGAAGTGAACGTTTGAAATACTTCATCCAGCTCTGATTTTGCAGCATCAATGAAATCCTGAAATACCATATATCCGATTGTGCTGTTACCCTGGTCAAGTACTTCATAATGCAAGACCGGTGTTATGGCGATACTGTGTTTTGTGAGATTCAGGTCAACTGTTTCACCCTTGTCGTTAATGAAAGTGATGTTGTTGGTATGTCCGGCTTTGTCGGGGCCAAGCAGGTCGAATATGTTAGCGGTTGTGGCCGCAGTGCCGTTGACCCGCGTAATGATCCAGCTGCGTCTTACTCCCAGGTCATGTGCCTGGGTTGACCGATAAACAAAGGCTACCCGGATGTTATTGCCGGCATCCGCACTCAGGAGGAATCCATGGCCTGTCAGCTGTCCCTGCTCAAAGTATTCGTTGTATTGGGTTTTGGTGATCACGGTGCTCCATTTGTCATACACTTCATAGCGAAGGTCATCCATCAGGTCATTGGGGGTTGCATAAACCTCAGGATCAAGAGTTGGCAGGTGATCGTACCACAGGTATATTTCCTGCATCAATTCGAAAATGGCATTGTTAACTGCTTTAATGGCTTTATTGCCCTTATCTTCGTCCTTAACGCATGATGTAAATGTAACAAGGGCAAGAAAAAGCAGGAGGAGCAGTTTGGAACGTGTTTTCATCTATCGGTATATATTAATCTGGAAAGTATCAGCCATTGGATTTTGATACAAAATAAACGAGAAAAATGTGAAAATAACTTACCGGGGGTCTTTTTTAATTTGTTGAATGAGGATTCCCCCGATAATAAGGCAAAGGCCAATCAATGATGTGAAATAGATCTTTTCACCCAGGATGGAATGGATGAATAGGAGAGAAACAAAGGGTGTAAGGTATACCAGGTTTGAGACCCTGCCCGTGGACTCGGACAAACTCAGGGCCTTCAGCCACAATATAAAAGTGATGCCCATCTCGAATAATCCGATATATATGGCTGCAAGCATGGATTTTGTATTATATCCGGCCAGATTGCCGGTTGCCAGGGCCAGTATGAAAATAAAAACCAAGGAGAACAAAGCACTCATAAACAATTTAACTACATCATCCCTTTTGTCCTTCAGGTTGATAATCCAGAAAAGAGACCAGATCACTGATGAAAATAGTGCCAGGGCAATGCCGGAAGGTTCTTTAACATGATAATGCAACAGGTTTCCCTGACTTGAAAGTATCAGCACACCGGTGAAACTGATGATCAGGGCGATAAATCCCGTCAATCGCACCGGTTGTTTTAACAGGTAAGCAGATAACAACATCAGCACAACAGGCCAGATAAAATTCGCCGGTTGGGCAATCTGGGCCGGCAGTATACTGTATACCCTAAAAATGATCAGGTAGTAAGCAAAGGGGTTTAGAAAGCCCTGAAGGGCTGACAAGGCAACTGACCTTCCGGAAAGGGGGGGTACAGACACACGCTGGCTGCGAAACAACAGAATCAGGGAATAGACCACAAGCGAGACAGAATTGGCAATAAGCAATACCTGAATGTAATTCAGGTCACGCAGGGCAATTTTAAATGCGGTGGCTACAGTTGACCAGAAAAGGACGGTAAACAGGGCCAACAAGTAAGCTTTGGGCTGG
This sequence comes from uncultured Bacteroidales bacterium, assembly GCA_963705125.1. Taxonomy (GTDB): domain Bacteria; phylum Bacteroidota; class Bacteroidia; order Bacteroidales; family UBA10428; genus UBA5072. Next base: position 39,729 of record CAVPIY010000007.1, read on the forward strand.
TTGACATGGCCCATTCGTTTCAGCGGTCAGTGTCAATCAGGTCGAAACCGGTATAGAAGCGCAGAGCCGGAGGAATGAGTATCCCCCGGGCAGTCTGGTTATTCTCCAGCAAAGCTGCTACGATACGGGGAAGGGCAAGCGAGCTGCCATTCAGTGTATGGGCCAGCATGGGCTTCCTGTTTCCTTCTTCCCTGAATCTGAGTTTAAGGCGGTTTGCCTGGAACGATTCGAAATTGGATACTGAACTTACCTCAAGCCAGCGTTTCTGGGCGGCAGCAAATACCTCAAAATCATACGTAAGTGCCGAGGTGAAACCCATATCCCCGCCACAAAGCTTCATAATGCGATAAGGCAGTTCAAGTTTCTTCACCAGGCTTTCCACGTGGTCAACCATTTCTTCCAGTGTATCGTAGGATTTCTCCGGGTGCTGGATCTGTACGATTTCCACTTTGTCAAACTGATGCAAGCGATTTAGTCCGCGGACATCCTTCCCATATGATCCGGCTTCGCGCCGGAAGCAAGGTGTGTATGCGGTATTTTTGAGTGGCAGGTCACGTCCGTCAAGGATTACATCCCGGTAGATATTGGTGACCGGTACTTCTGCGGTTGGAATAAGGTAAAAATTATCCTGGGTAACATGATACATCTGGCCGTCTTTATCCGGAAGCTGGCCTGTGCCAAAACCTGAATCTTCATTAACCATCAGGGGGGGCATGATTTCGAGGTATCCGGCTTTTATGTTTTCTTCCAGGAAGAAATTGATCAAGGCGCGCTGAAGCTTTGATCCTTTTCCCTTGTAAACCGGGAATCCTGCCCCGGTGAGCTTATTACCCAATTCAAAATCGATAATATCATATTTTCTGGCCAGATCCCAGTGAGGCAAGGCATCAGCAGGAAGCACCGGTATATTGCCCCCCTTTCTTACCTCCACGTTATCTTCTGCTCCTTTGCCGGAGGGGACAGATGAATGTGGCAGGTTGGGAAGGGTAACCAGGATCTTCTCAAGACGTGATTCAGAATCACTCAATTGACTGCTGATTACTTTTATTTCTTCCTTCAATGAGACAGTCCGGTCTCGTGCGGTTTCTGCTTCTTCCTTCCGGTTGTTTTTAATAAGCTCACCAATGGTTTTGGAAGTGGTATTGAGTTCAGCCTGCTTTCCGTCCAGATTGTTCTGCAGTATCCTACGGGTTGAATCGAGCGCCAGCAAATCTTCAATGGTTTTCTGAGCCTTGAGGTTTCGTACCTCCAGCCGACGGATAACTTCATCGGTATTCTCACGTATCTGGGTAAGTGTAAGCATGCTTGAAAAGGATTTCTACAAAAATAGAAAAATCCCTTGAACAATAAACCGAAATGCGGTTTATGTGCAAGGGATCAGATTTTTTCAGGTTATTCGGGCTTATTCAGCAGGGGTAACGATGGAAACGTATGAACGGTCATCTTTCTTGCGATGATACTTAACCTGACCGTCAGTCAGGGCAAACAGCGTATGATCCTTACCTATACCAACGTTTACACCGGGATGATGTACCGTACCACGTTGGCGGACAAGAATGTTACCGGCTTTTACTGTTTCTCCGCCAAAAATCTTGATTCCAAGCCGCTGGCTGTGTGATTCACGTCCGTTTCTAGAACTTCCGGCTCCTTTTTTATGTGCCATGGTTAACTATTTTTTTTATGGATGATTGACCTGTTATTTCGATTTGTCACTTTTGGTTTTGGCTGGTGCCTTTTTTGCAGCTGGTTTGGCAGCTTTTTCAGTGACTTTCCGGGTTGTCACCTTTTTGGGTTTTTCCTCCACCTTTGCCTTGGTTGCCGGTTTCCTGGCAGCTGCTTTTTTTACTACAGCTACTTCCGGTTTCACTTCTGCCTGTGATCCTTCAACTGAAGGCTCGGTTGCGGTAACCGCGGTTTTCTTTTTCTCCGCCTTCCTGGGAGCACCGGTTTCTGAAATATCTTCGATCAGGATCTGGGTAAAATATTGCCGGTGACCGTTCAGCTTCTGGTATCCTTTTCTTCTTTTTTTCTTGAATACCAGTACTTTATCTCCGCGGTCATGCGAAATGATCTGCGCCAGAATAACAGCATCGGGAAGGTAAGGAGATCCCACATTCGTTCTTTCATCGTGGCTGATGAGTAATACTTTATCGAAACTTACTGTTTCGCCAATTTCTCCGGGGAGCCGGTGAACGAACACCTTTTTCCCTTTTTCAACCTTAAATTGTTGTCCGGCTATACTTACAATTGCATACATCGAATATAAATATCAGTTCTATTTTGGGACTGCAAAAATATAAAAGTTTGATATAACTTCAAATAAAACGGTCAAATTAAATTAAAATAATCCTTCTCCGGATGATCAGTTGAATATTTACCCTGGGATATGTATGAAGTAGAAAGGATGAATTCATTATATTTGTGAGCAAATGTGAATTCATACGAAGCCGGGCATAATGGAAAAAGTCAAGCTTAATGTGTTGGGGATCTCTTACAGTCAGACACAGACAGGGGCGTATGCCCTTGTTCTGGCAGAGGAAAACGGAAGAAGAAGAATTCCGATTATTGTGGGGGGATTTGAGGCCCAGGCCATTGCAATCCAGCTGGAAGGGCTGAAACCACCAAGACCTTTAACACATGATCTTTTTCTCAATTTCGCCCACACGTTCAACATTGACTTGCTTGAGGTTAATGTTTACAAACTCGAGGAGGGTGTTTTTTATTCCAAGCTTACCTGCGACAATGGGCAGCGTATTATTGAGATTGACGCGCGAACCTCTGATGCAATTGCACTCGCTCTGCGGTTCAAATGCCCCATTTATACCACGGAAGATATCCTGAAGAAGGCTGGTATTATTCTTGATTTTGAAAAAGAAACTGCTGTTCAGCAGGGTAGTGATCCGATATCTTCGCCCAGAAATATACAGGTTCAGGACAATTCATTTATAGAGGAGATAAAGAAACGTAACCTTCAGGAATTACAGGATTTGCTGGATGAAGCGATCCGTGAAGAGAATTATGAAAAGGCCTCTCAGATCAGGGACGAATTAAATCGCAGAAAAAAGGCGTAAGTATTGTGAGCACTGGTTTTCATCATTCAGAAGGAATCGGCATGGGGAAGAAAAACAACAATGATATTGAGCACTTGATTCTTGACAATATACCCTTTCTTACCTGGTATAAGGATCGCAGTGGGAAATACCTGATGGTTAATCAGGCCTTTGCACGGTCATATGATCTTCAGCCTGAAGATATTATCGGAAAGACTGACTTTGATCTGTGTCCAAGAGATAAGGCACTCGAATATCAGCGCAATGACAACGAGATTGTAAAAAGCGGTGAACTGCAGTTCGTGGAGCAGGTTGAAGATTCTTCCAGGGGACGCTTGTTATTTGAAACCTACAAAACGCCTGTCCGTGATGACCAGGGCAGGGTTATTGGTATCAGCGGCATTTCCAGGAATGTATCTGACAGTACCTGGATGGAGAAAACTCTCCGGGAAAGGGAAGAACAATTCATTGCACTTTTACAGAACTCGTCTGATGCCATTTCCATTATCGACAGGAAGGGCGTGATCATATTCGAGAGTTCTGAGAAAAACAAGATATCGGAATTCAATAAGGAGGAGTTGATGCACAAACTCTTCTTTGACACGGTACATCCTGATGATGTGGCGAATATCAGGCTTACTCTCAAAGAAGCGCTTGCCAATCCCGGCAGGCAAATCAAGAAGGAATACAGGGGCCTCCACAAGAACAAAAGATGGATTTATGTGGAGAGCATCTTTTCCAATCAGTTAGACAATCCGGCTATCAAGGGTGTTATTGTCAACTCAAGGGATATATCCGACCGGAAGATGGCAGAAATGAAAGAAAGGGTATACCATGACAATTTGATTTTTTTAAGTAATTCGGCCCTTGAATTGCTTGGACTCTCTTCAAAGGACCAGATATATCAGTATATTCCTGAAAAACTGGGCATCTTTCTGGATAGTGCCGTGGTTGTTGTTTCGTCTTATGATGAGGAACAAAAGCGGGCCGTAGTTGAAAATTATTCAGGGACCGGACCATTTGATAAACATCTGGAGAAAATTCTGGGGAATCCATTAAAGGGACTCATTTTTTCTGTGAACAACCTTCAGGATCTCCTTGAGCACGCCGGATCTGTCATTACACTGAAAGATGAGATGCTGGAAGAAGGAGTCGGATTGCTTACCACGGATGTTATTAAAAGACTCAGAAGATTGCTGCAGATCCACAAGATTTACAACATCACCCTTGCCCGGGATAACAAGCTCCTTGGCAATATCACCATACTCACACTGAATAAAAGTATCATCAAATTCAAACACATTATTGAAACCTTTGTACATCAGGTTTCTGTTGCCCTGCATCGTAGTCAGCTCGAGTATGAGCTTGTTAAAGCCAAGAACAAGGCCGAAGAATCGGATAAGCTGAAAACTGCATTTCTGGCCAACATGTCACATGAAATCCGTACACCCATGAACGGGATACTGGGATTTGCCGAGATGCTGAACGACAGCTCCCTGAATGCAGTTAACCGGAAGAAGTACCTGCAGATTATTAATAGCAATGGAAAGATGTTAATAAACCTGATAGATGATATCATTGATTTTGCCAAAATTGAATCAAATCAGGTCAATATGCTTCAGGACGATTTTTCTCTCAATAATCTGATTAACCAGGTGCAGTCATCATTTCTCACCAGCCGCCTGAAGCGTGATAAGTCCCGTGTTCGGATCATCACAAAGAAATCATTTCCCGATGAAAAATCATTTATTCGTACAGATCCCATCCGGCTCAGGCAGATACTGACAAACCTCGTGGGTAATGCCATAAAGTTCACACATAAGGGGTACATTGAATTCGGATACAATCTGCAGAATAACCATACCCTGTTGTTGTATGTTAAGGACACTGGGATTGGCATTGCTGCAGAAAAACTGCAGCTGATATTTGAAAGGTTTATGCAGGCTGACAGTTCACCCTCACGTAAATACGGGGGATCTGGTCTGGGACTTCCTATTTCCAAGGGTCTGGTTGAATTGCTGGGTGGAAAAATGTGGGCAGAGTCTACCCTCCAAGAGGGATCGACTTTTTATTTCACACTGCCATTTCATCCGGTTATCCGGAAATTTGAGGAAAAGGTTGAAAGCAAACACCCCCGTACCAATTACCATTGGGAGGGTAGACTTTTCCTGGTGGCAGAGGATGATAAATTCAGTTATAAATTTCTGGAGGGTTTCCTCAAACAAACCCGGGCCGATGTAATTCGGGCTGCCGATGGCCGTGAAGCTGTAGAAATTTGCAGGAATAATCCAAACATTGATTTGATACTCATGGATATCCAGATGCCTGAAATGAATGGACTGACCGCCACCGAAGAAATAAAGAAGTTCAACCAGCAGATACCGATCATTGCCCAAACGGCAAATGCCATTAGTGAAGAGAGGCAGCGCTGTATGCAGGCCGGATGTGATGATTTTATAGCCAAACCGGTTAACATAACTGAGTTGTATGCCAAAATCGATAAATGGCTCTCGGTAAAATCCCCGGAATAATTGCCCTGTTTTTTGCCTGTATGGATTTTCTGGTCGTGATATGCCTGAATATTTTACTGCTATATATGCTGAAAATAGGCATGTACAAGCATTATTGGGAGCATTATCCCGTTTTTGAAAAACCGGAATTTACTGAATTGACCCGTATCAGTGTTGTTGTTGCGTTCAGGAATGAAATGGAGAACCTGCCGGGACTTTTAAATTCCCTGGAAATCCAGAAATATCCGGCTGACCTCAGGGAGATCCTCCTTGTGGATGATCATTCAACGGACGAGTCTGCACAACTGGTGCAGGCATTTGCAAACCGGCATCCGGGGATCCGTTATTTACACAACCGGCCTGAAGAATGCGGAAAGAAAGCAGCTTTATTAAGGGGAATCCAACATGCATCCCATAAGCTAATCGTGACAACGGATGCTGATTGTACCATGGGTGAATACTGGCTTTCAAATATTTGCAGCATTTTATGTAAGCATGAGCCGGGTATGGTTATCGGACTGGTGGATATGGTGGAGGAGAAAGGCTTTTTCGGCAGATTCCAGTATATTGAATTCCTCAGTTTGATTGCCGCAGGTGCTGCAGCAGTTGCCGGTGGCAGACCAATATTCTGTAATGCGGCGAACCTGGCATTTAAGAAAGAACTGGCACTTTCCCTTCCTGATCCAATGATAATGGCCCTTACATCAGGGGATGATACACTGTTCATGCACAGGATCAAGCACACCAGGAAGGGACGGATTATATTATTGAAATCGACTTTTGGCACTGTAAAAACACGTGGAGCCCGAAATCTGAGGCAATTCATCAACCAGCGCAGTCGATGGGCATCAAAGAGCAGGTATTATACTGACCGGGATACACTATATACCGCTGGCCTGGTATTGGCTGTTTCCATTGTAATGGTGGGGTCTATGGTCATGATGATAACTACCCCGTATGTCTGGGTTTATCCTGTGATCTTGGCCGGTAAAAGCCTGTCTGATTACTTCTTTCTGCAGAGTTTCATGCAGTTTTATAACAAAAGACTCCCGGCATTGCAGTTTATTGTATTTGAAATGATCTATCCTGTATATATTATATCATCTTTTGCGGGAGGTGTTCTCAGCCGGTATACCTGGAAAGGCAGAAGATATTCCTGAATTTCTTTATCGGAGTCAGTTTCCCAGTTCAGAAAGAAATTTAATACGCATAAGCCGTATTTCCTCCTCACTATAATTATCCTCACCCAATTCCTTCAACGCATCTTCAACCGATTCGTTCTCGGCTTCTTCCATGAAATAATCATAAATATCCTGCTGATGATCCTTATCCATCACGTTGTCGATGTAATAGTCGATATTAATCTTGGTCCCGGAATTAACGATAGCCTCAACTTCATCGAGCAGGGCACTTGTTTCGAGGTTCTTTGCCTCGGCAATATCTTCAAAATCCATTTTCCTGTCAATACTCTGGATGATAAAGACCTTCAGGTTCGATTTATTGACAACTGATTTTACCACCATATCCTGAGGGCGTATAATCTCCTTCTCCTCCACATAACTTTTTATCAGTTTAATAAATTCAGCACCGTATTTTTTTGCTTTTCCGGCACCCACACCGGTAATATTCTGCAATTCCTCAAAGGAGATGGGATATTGAATGGCCATATCTTCAAGTGAGGGATCCTGAAAAAGGACAAATGGCGGAAGGCCGAGCTGTTTGGACAATTTTTTCCTCATGCTTTTTAATATATTGAACAGCTCCTCATCAACCGTACCGGGTCGTTCATGGCCGGCCTGGCTTTCTTCCTCTTCATCGGTATCGGAATAATCATGATCTTCCGACAACAGGAACTCAACCGGATTATTCATGAATTCGATACCCTTATCATCAAGTTTCAGCAGTCCATAATTTTCTATATCTTTTTGTACAAAACGGGCAATCATGGCCTGCCTGATCACCATACTCCAGTAATTAACATCCTTGCTCCTGCCTGATCCGAATATCTCAAGCAATTGATGGCTGTATGATTTTATTGCACTGGTCTTCACGCCTGCCAGGATACTGGCAATATGATCGGCTTTGAATTTTTCTTTCACTTCCTGGATGGTCTTTAGTACCAGGATAATGTCGTTCTTTCCTTCAAACAGGATCTTAGGATGGATACAGTTATCACAATTATCGCAATTGTCGGGCATTTCCTCTCCAAAATAATTCAAAAGCTGCTTCGGTCGGCAAACCGAGGATTCCGCATAAGCAACAGTCTCGAGAAGAAGCTGTTTACCAATTTCCTGTTCAGCGATTGGCTTGCCCTGCATGAATTTTTCCAGTTTCTGGATATCTTTATAACTATAAAAAGCAATGCATTTGCCTTCCCCCCCGTCACGGCCTGCCCTGCCTGTTTCCTGGTAATAACCTTCCAGACTTTTCGGTATATTATAATGGATCACAAACCGGACATCCGGTTTGTCGATGCCCATTCCAAAGGCAATGGTAGCAACAATTACATCCGCCTCTTCCATCAGGAACCTATCCTGGTTCTGTGACCGGGTGGATGAATCGAGCCCGGCGTGATAGGGCAGGGCTTTTATGCCATTTACCTGCAGGGTTTCAGCCAGTTCTTCCACCTTTTTCCGGCTCAGGCAGTAAATTATACCTGACTTCCCCGCGTTATTCCTGATGTATTTAATGATCTCCTTGGTAACATTTTTTTTGGGTCTCACCTCATAATAGAGGTTATGCCGCCTGAAGGAGGATCTGAAAACGGTAGCTTCCAGCATACCCAGGTTTTTCTGAATATCATGTTGTACCTTGGGTGTCGCCGTAGCTGTAAGGGCAATAATGGGAGCCGGCCCGATTTCATTAATAATAGGTCTGATACGCCGGTATTCAGGGCGAAAATCATGGCCCCATTCTGATATACAATGTGCTTCATCAATGGCATAGAATGATATATCCACTTTTTTCAGAAACTGGACATTCTCCTCCTTGGTCAGTGATTCTGGCGCCACATATAGAAGTTTGGTCCTTTTTTCCATGATGTCATGCTTGACTTTGGTGATGGCAGCCTTGTTGAGCGATGAGTTCATGAAATGTGCCACGCCGTCTTCTTCACTGAAGCTGCGCATAGCATCGACCTGATTCTTCATCAAAGCAATAAGGGGAGATATAATGATGACAGTTCCCGGAAGAATTATTCCGGGGAGCTGGTAACAAAGTGATTTGCCTCCACCTGTAGGCATCAGCACAAAGGTATCATTCCCCTCAAGTACATTCCGGATTATCGATTCCTGATTTCCTTTAAAACTCGTGAAGCCAAAATGTTTTTTTAAAACTTCAATTAGTGAAATTTCCGCGTCAACCTTCATTTTTACCTGGTTTAACATCCCCGAATACTGGAACCGTATATTCCTTCGGAGAAAGAAGGACTATTTATCAATTTTAAATTACATGCACTGTCACTAAATAATTTTGATCACTCGGACAGGCTTGTAACGACTGTCGGGTGGCAATCTTAAAATAATGAATACATTTGCTAACTAAATTAATATTTTTTTTCTTATTTCGCTATGCCTGAACGGGCATTTTAATTATAATTAACAATTAGAAAGCAGCGTTAATAATCATATGATGGAAGAAAAGGGTGAAATGACTTTCCTGCAGCATCTCGAGGAACTGAGATGGCACATTATCCGATCTGTACTGGCCGTGGTTGTTTTTGGAATTCTGGCCTTCATATTCAAGTCTGTTTTATTCGATAAGATCCTGATGGCACCCAGCAATGAAAATTTCTGGACCAACCGTATGCTATGCCAATTTGGACAACGAATGAACATATCGAGTCTATGCATAAATAAAACTCCGCTGGTGTTGCAGAACACACAGGTATCCGGTATGTTTCTTGCACATATTAAAATAAGTATAATTGCCGGACTTGTCATGGCCTTTCCTGTTATTTTCTATGAGTTCTGGAAATTTATCAGACCGGCTCTGTACCAAAATGAACAACGGTATGCCAGCGGTGCGATCTTTTACATCAGTTTTCTGTTCATGCTTGGGGTTGTATTTGGGTATTTCCTGATAACACCCTTGTCCATTAACTTTTTATACAATTATAAAATCAGTGATGTTGTAAAAAATATCCCTACCCTGAGCTCCTATGTTTCCTTAATTACATCCATCGTACTGGCGAGCGGAATTTTATTTGAACTGCCAGTTCTGGTCTATTTTTTAAGCAAAATCGGACTGGTCACCGCTGACTTTCTGAAGCGGTATCGTAAACATGCGGTTATTGTGATCCTATTGGTTGCGGGTATTATCACGCCTCCTGATGTATTCAGCCAGATCATGGTGTCTTTTCCGCTATTGTTATTGTATGAGATCAGTATTTTGTTATCCCGGCGGGTTGAAAAAGCCAGGGAGGCCGAAGCCATATCCGGCTAGCTGGAGTAAAGTTATTTCATTAATGAGTTCCAATGAAACTACGGACAGAGAATCTGGTTAAGCGATACCGTACCCGTACAGTGGTTAAAGATGTTTCCTTTGAAGTGGAGCAGGGTGAGATAGCTGGTTTGCTTGGACCAAACGGGGCCGGGAAAACCACTTCCTTTTACATGATTGTGGGATTGATCCAGCCCAATACCGGGAAGATTTTCCTGGATGATAAGGAGATCACACATGAACCGGTCTACCGGAGGGCACAAATGGGCATTGGTTACCTGGCACAGGAAGCGTCGGTCTTTCGCAGACTGAGTGTGGAGGACAACATCCGTTCAGTGCTGGAGATGACCAATCTTTCCAGGGAGGAACAACGATTCAGGGTTGAATCCCTGCTGAATGAGTTTGGTTTGCAAAAGATCAGGAAAAGCCTGGGTATACAGCTTTCGGGCGGTGAAAGGCGGCGTACGGAAATTGCGCGGGCTTTGGCCCTGAAACCAAACTTTATTTTGCTTGATGAGCCTTTTGCCGGAGTTGATCCTATTGCTGTGGAAGATATTCAGGATATCATCTCCAAGTTGAAGGACAAAAACATCGGTATCCTGATCACCGACCACAATGTGCATGAAACTCTTTCCATTACCGACCGGGCCTATCTCCTGTTCGAAGGAGAGATCCTGAAGGCCGGCTCTGCAAAGGATCTGGCTGAAGACGAGCAGGTACGGAGAGTTTATCTGGGAAAAAATTTTGAATTACGTTAAGTTAAATTTGCCAATTTGCCAATATGCCAATTTTTTCTCATTAACACATTAACACATTAGCACATTAGCACATTATTTCACTTCATAAGCCGCCACTTATTTTAATGGAAAATAAAAAATGGTATCTTTGCGGACATTTTGCACGCGGATGTGGCGTAATTGGTAGCCGCGCAAGACTTAGGATCTTGTGCCGTAAGGCGTGGGGGTTCGAGTCCCTTCATCCGCACCAAGAAATGCCAAGAATAATTAAATTCAAATCGGATGAACATCAAGAAAGACAGCCTGGATGAGTTAAATGCAGTGTTAACAATTAAGATTGAAAAAGCAGATTATGAGGAACGTGTCGAGAACGTATTGAAAGACTATCGCAGAAAAGCACGATTCGATGGTTTCAGGCCAGGTAAAGTGCCACAGGGCCTTGTCAATAAAATGTACCGTAAGCCCGTGCTCATTGAAGAAATAAACAAGATCCTGGGTGAATCCCTGGGGAAATACCTTGTGGATGAAAAACTGAACATCCTGGGGGAACCCTTACCAAATGAGGAAAAGCCGGTTCAGATCAACTGGGATCAGGACACCGAATTCGAGTTTTCCTTTGATATCGGTTTGGCTCCCTTGTTGGATATAGGGGTTTCAGAAAAGGATAAACTGGCATATTACCAAATTAAAGTAGACAAGGCTGAAATCGGAAAACAGCGCGACAGAATATGTTCACGTTTCGGCACCTTCAAAGATACAGATGTGATTACTGATAATGAGCTGATCAAGGCTGATCTGACCGAAACCGACAAAAAGGGGAATCCGGTTGAAAATGGCATACAGGTTGAAGATGCTTCGATATCTCTCGAAGTAATAAAAGATGAGAAGACCAGGAAGAAATTTAACGGTTGCAAAGCAGACGACGAAATAACAATCGATGTGAAAAAAGCCTTTGAGAATGAAACCGACCTGGCTGCGTTACTCAGGGTGGATAAAACAAAGCTGGCCGAAATCAGCAATAATTTTAAGATCAGGATCAGGTCCGTTTCCAAATTTGTGCTCCCGGAGATTAATCAGGAGTTGTTTGATCAGGTTTATGGGCCTGATATGGTCAAATCGCCTGAGGAATTCAATGCCAGAATTGAGGAAGAACTGAAATCGGCTTTTGAGCGCAACAGCGATTATAAATTCAGACTTGATGCAAAAGACTATTACATTAAGAACTTCAGCCAGGAACTGCCTTCTGCATTTTTGAAACGCTGGCTGCTGCATACAAATAATGGCAAATTAAACCAAGAGCAGATTGAACAGGATTTTGATCACTTTGTGGTTGATCTGAAATGGCAGATGATCAAGGGCAAGGTGGCACGCGATAACGACATTAAAGTGAATGAAGATGAACTGGTAACACATGTGATGGGCGTTTTCAGGCAACAATTTGTTCAGTATTATGGCATGGCGGATGTACCTGCCGAAACACTCGAAAAGTATGCCAGAGAAAGCCTGTCCCGTGAAGAAGAACGCAATCGCTATGTTGAAAGCTATATGGAAAATAAAGTATTCGAATTCATTCAGAAAACGGTAAAACAGGATACCAAAGAAATAGCTTTAGAGAAATTCAATAAAATGTTTGAGAAGTAGTATACGAAACCAAATCTATAATTCAATCAACATATCAACCCGCCTCCGCTTAAGCTATGGGCGTCTACGCTGAAGCTTCAGCGACAGCGTGCGGGCTCAGCAAATCAGTAAATCAACAAATCAACAAATCAATAAATCAACAAATAAATATATGGATCTGATCAGTGATTTTAAAAAATATGCCACCGGTCATATGGGCATCAGCAGCTTAAATCTGCACCGGTTTACATCCGTGTCAAACAGTTATATTTCTCCAACAATCATCGAGGAACGTCAGCTAAATGTTGCACAGATGGATGTTTTTTCCCGGCTGATGATGGACAGGATCATTTTCCTCGGGCTGCCGGTGGATGATTTTGTTGCCAATGTGATTCAGGCACAGTTGCTTTACCTCGATTCTGCCGACCCGGGAAAGGATATACAAATCTATTTCAATACGCCAGGCGGGGCGGTCCATGCAGGTCTTGGCATTTATGACACGATGCAGTATGTGAGTTGTGACATTGCCACCATTTGTACCGGGATGGCTGCTTCCATGGGAGCCGTATTGCTTTGTGCCGGCGCAAAAGGCAAACGTTCTGCACTGAAACATTCCCGTATTATGATCCATCAGCCAATGGGAGGGGCTCAGGGCCAGGCAACCGATATCGAGATCACAGCGCGGGAGATCCTGAAGTTACGAGCGGAATTGTACAGCATTATCGCTGACCATACCGGAAATACGTATGAAAAAGTGGAAAAAGACTCTGACCGTGACTACTGGATGACATCCAAGGAAGCATTGGAATATGGCATGATTGATGAGGTGTTGGAAAGATCCAGAAAAAAATAGATCACTTGCATGTGAATATTTGTAAATTTGTAACTTGTTTCTGGTTGTGAATTGATAAAATCTCTCTCTGATGGATAAATGCTCATTCTGCGGTCGAGATAAACGGGATACAAACCTGCTGATTGCAGGTATTTCCGGACATATATGCGATAACTGCGTGGAACAGGCATATGAAATAGTCCAGGAAGAAACCAAAAAAAGCAGCCAGTTTGATGTTAATTCCATCAAGCTGCTAAAGCCGAAAGAGATAAAAAAATTCCTCGATTTGTATGTGATCGGACAGGAGGATGCCAAGAAAACGATTTCTGTTGCTGTATATAACCATTATAAAAGGTTGATGCAAACCAGCCGGCATGACACAACAGATGATGTGGAGATTGAAAAGTCAAATATCATCCTGGTGGGTGAAACCGGCACGGGAAAAACCCTGCTTGCTCGTACGATCTCCAAATTACTGCATGTGCCCTTTACCATCGTGGATGCTACCGTGCTTACAGAAGCCGGTTATGTGGGAGAAGATATTGAGAGCATTCTCACCCGTCTGCTGCAGGTAGCCGATTATAACACAGAAGCAGCTGAGAAGGGAATTGTTTTCATTGATGAAATCGATAAAATAGCCCGCAAAGGAGATAATCCTTCCATCACGCGGGATGTTTCCGGTGAAGGTGTACAGCAGGGCCTGCTGAAACTGCTCGAAGGGTCCGTGGTTAACGTCCCCCCCCAGGGCGGCCGGAAGCATCCTGACCAGAAAATGATCCCCGTTGATACCCGGAATATCCTGTTCATTTGCGGGGGAGCTTTTGAGGGAATTGAGCGCAAGATCGCACAACGGCTTAATACAAAGGTTGTTGGTTATAATGCATCCAAACAAACTGACCGGATTGAACGGGATAACCTGATGCAGTATATTGCTCCCCAGGACCTAAGGGCATATGGTATGATACCCGAAATAATCGGACGTCTTCCCATTCTCACTTACCTGCATCCACTCGACAGAAAGGCCCTACGCTGCATCCTCACCGAACCGAAAAACTCAATTATCAAGCAGTATATCAAATTATTCGAGCTTGACAATTCCAAATTGAGTTTTGATGATGACGCACTCGATTACATCGTTGATAAAGCACTGGAGTTCAAACTCGGAGCCCGCGGACTGAGATCAATTTGCGAAGCCATTATGATTGATGTGATGTTTGAACTGCCATCTTCTGAAGAAAACGAAATGACCATTTCCTGCGAATATGCCAAATCCAAGGTGGAAAAGATCAATCTTCAGCGATTGAAAGCGGCTTGACAATTTGTTTTTTAAATAAGGAATCCTATATTTGCATTTGCAGGAACAAACAACAATGAAAAGAAATTATACAAATTGGTGGTGGTGGCACAGTGAGCATCTCATGTATCCGTGAGACCGTCTACCTATTGTATAGTTACAATAGTACATCAGCGGCCTATCGTTCTCACGGTAGGCCGTTTTGATTTTATTATGTATATAATCTCATACCATGAAAAAGTTTATTGTCAGAACCAGAACCAAAAAACTGCTCGCCGACACGATTACACCGGTGAGCATCTTCCTGCGGATAAGGGATATTTATCCAAACTCCCTGTTGCTGGAAAGCTCCGATTATCATGGCAATGAAAACAGCTATTCGTTTATCTGCCTTAAGTCCATGGCCAGTTTTGAAGTGGATAACGGGATAGTCACCGAAACCTATCCTGACAAAACAGTCACAGTAACGCCCTTGTCTGATATACACATATTCAATGTACGTTTTACATCCTTTCTGAATTCATTTCAACAGGATGCGAATAACGACGAAGTCCCTGTAAACGGATTGTTTGGATATACTTCCTATGATGCAGTGCAATATTTTGAGAAACTCACGTTGCAGGCCGCAATTGTTCCCGCTCATAAGATCCCGGAAGTGAGATATCACTTTTTTAACTACATCATCGCCATCAATCATTTTCAGAATATTCTGCATATCATTGAAAACCAGGTTAATGGTGAAGTCAGTGAGCTGGAAAAGATAGAATCTCTTTTAAGCTCCCGCAACCTGGCTATTTATGCATTCAAACCGGTTGGGGAGGAGAGATCAAATATCACGGATGATCAGTACAGATATATGGTAACGAAGGGCAAGGAGCATTGTTACCGCGGTGACGTATTCCAGGTGGTGCTTTCCCGGCAATTCTCACAACGGTTCACGGGAGATGAATTCAATGTTTACAGGGCATTGCGTTCCATTAATCCTTCACCATATCTGTTTTATTTTGACTACGGCGATTATAAGATCTTCGGATCATCACCGGAAGCACACATGAAGATTCAGAAGGGCAAGGCCTATATTAATCCGATTGCCGGTACATTCAGAAGAACCGGTAATGATGAGAAGGACAAATTACTGGCCCAGCAGCTTTCCACTGACCTGAAAGAGAATGCCGAACATGTGATGCTGGTCGATCTGGCGCGTAATGATCTTAGCCGACAGGCCCGGAATGTGAAGGTGGATAGCTACCGTGAAGTTCAGTTTTACTCTCATGTTATACACCTTGTTTCGTCAGTTTCCGGTGAGCTCAGGAAGGATTCCCATATTGCTGACATGATGACCGCCACCTTTCCTGCCGGTACGCTTTCCGGAGCACCAAAGTTCAAAGCCATGCAGCTGATTGATCAGTATGAGAACCAGAACCGGGGATACTATGGAGGGGCAATTGGCTTTCTTGATTTTGATGGACGGTTTAACCATGCCATCATGATCCGCACTTTTCTGAGTAAGGGGAACACCCTTTTCTACCAGGCAGGTGCAGGTATTGTTGCCATATCCGATGAGGAGAGCGAGTTGCAGGAGGTCAACAACAAGCTTGGTGCCTTGAAGAAGGCCATCGAGATGGCAAGAAATATTGTCTAACGCTTAGGAGATTGTATTATGCAAAAGATTCTGGTAATTGACAATTATGATTCATTTACCTATAACCTGGTCCATTATATTCACCAGGTTACCGGGTTTCAGCCTGATGTTTTCAGGAATGATGAAATCGGATTGCCCGATGTGGGTGGATACGAAAAAATTCTGCTTTCACCCGGTCCCGGGATCCCGGAGGAGGCCGGCATCTGCCTTGACCTGATCAGGCAATATGCCCCTGTGAAAAGCATCCTGGGTATTTGCCTTGGCCACCAGGCAATCGGAGAAGCCTTTGGAGGCAATCTTCTGAATCTGAGCCGGGTGTATCACGGATTGGCCACACCGGTCACCATAACTGAAGAAGGCGATCCGCTGTTCAGGAATATCCCCGCGATTATCCAGGCAGGGCGGTATCATTCCTGGATTGTTGATAGCAAGAATCTTCCCGATTGCCTTATGGTGACCTGCCGGGATGAAAATGGCCTGATCATGGGTATCAGTCACAGACAGTTTGATGTACGCGGCTTGCAGTTCCATCCCGAATCGGTATTAACAGAATACGGATATGATATTATAAGGAACTGGATTGACATGTAGGATTTAAGATTCCAGAAGGAAGATTACAGAAGGAAGATTACAGAAGGAAGAGTAAGAAACAATTGTTTAATATGAAAAAGATACTGAATCATTTGTTTGAGAGTAAGACGTTAAAACGTCAGGAAGCCGAGGAAGTTCTTACCAACATCGCCACAGGTACCTATACCGAACCTGAAATCGCAGCGTTCCTCACGGTTTATCTGATGAGGAGCATTACCGTGGAGGAGCTTTCGGGATTCCGCGATGCCTTGCTGAATCTGTGTATCCGGGTTGACCTCTCCGGTTTCGACACCATTGATGTTTGCGGAACCGGTGGTGACGGGAAAGATACTTTTAATATATCCACCCTGAGTACATTTGTTTTGGCCGGAGCAGGCGCAAAGGTGGCAAAGCATGGAAATTATGGCGTTTCTTCAGCCTGCGGATCTTCCAATATTCTGGAATATTTCGGTTATAAATTTTCAACGGATCCGGACAAATTGCAGAGGGAAACTGACCTGGCGGGAGTATGTTTTTTACATGCACCGCTGTTTAACCCGGCAATGAAAAATGTCGCTCCGGTCAGAAGAGCCCTGAAAATGAAAACTTTCTTCAATATGCTGGGTCCGATGGTAAATCCTTCATTCCCTAAGAAGCAACTTATTGGCGTCTATAGTCTTGAACTTGCACGTCTTTATAATTACCTTTATCAGCAGTCTGATATTCAATTTGCCATTGTGCATAGTCTCGACGGGTATGATGAAGTATCACTTACCTCCGATTTCAAGTATATCCTGAATGGGGTTGAGCAGATTGTCAACCTCAGTTCGTTCGGTTATGAAAAAACTCAACCGGCAGATCTCGCCGGAGGAAGTACAGTTCAGGAAGCCGCCGGAATTTTTACCCGTATCCTCCATGGAGAAGGCACCCCTGCTCAGAATAATGTGGTTCTTGCCAACACTGAATTGGCACTTCGTTGCTATGATAACCGGCTGTCTCCCGAAACATGCAGGGAAATGGCCGGTGAATCATTACTCAGCGGGAAGGCCTATGCAAAGTTTAAAAATCTTATTGAATTGCAGACATGAACATACTGGATGAAATTATTGCCCATAAGAAAAGGGAATTGGCCCGAAAAACCGCACGCACCGCGATCCGGAGTCTGGAAAGCCGGAAACTGTTCAAGCGTCAGCCATTGCCGATGACACATTTCATTTTAAGCCCGGATAAAACAGGTATCATTGCTGAGTTCAAAAGAAAATCACCTTCCAGGGGAATTATCAATACCGGGGTGTCCGTCGAGGAGGTGACCACGGGATATTTCCGGTCGGGTGCATCCGCACTTTCCATTTTAACGGATTATACCTATTTCGGAGGAAAGGAGACCGACCTTATCCGGGCTCGGGAGCTCAATCCCATTCCCATCCTGCGGAAAGATTTTATCCTGGATGAATATCAGATCATAGAAGCGAAATCCCTGGGGGCGGATGCCATCCTGCTCATTGCCGCCATTCTTTCAGGTGACCAGGTATTGAATCTGGGGCGTTGTGCCCATTCCCTGGGTCTGCAGGTCTTGCTGGAAATACATGGCCGGGAGGAACTCGACAGGTCGTGTGCATTTGTGGATATGGTTGGTGTGAATAATCGCGACCTGAAAACATTTGACGTGGATACGGAAATATCATTCAAGCTTGCAGAACTGATTCCGGGAGAATTTGTCCGGATTTCTGAAAGCGGAATATCCTCACCCGGGATCGTCAGAAAGCTTAAAGGTGCCGGATACCATGGATTTCTGATCGGGGAGAATTTCATGCGCGCACCTGATCCTGTCGTTGCTTTCTCTGATTTTGTTAAACACATGCTGTTTGAACATGATCAGGATTAAGGTCTGCGGATTAACTGATCCCCTCAATACGAGGGAAATTGCAGAGGCTGGCGCCGACTACCTGGGATTCATTTTTTACAACGGTTCAAAGCGGTATGTGGGAGACCATCCGGCAGCGGATTTATTCCTGGGCTTGCCGGACCATACCCGGAAAGTGGGCGTATTTGTGAATGAACAACCGGAAAAGGTCATCGAAATAACCAACCGGTTCAGCCTGAATGCAGTTCAATTGCACGGTCAGGAACCGGCAGGCTTCTGCCAGACGATCAGACAGGGAGGAAAACAAGTAATTAAGGCCTTTGGCATTGATGAAGATTTTGACTTCAATTGTCTTGAGCCCTATCTTGAGGCATGCGACTATTTTCTGTTTGATACCCATACCAGGCATCATGGCGGAACCGGAATGAAATTTCCCTGGAAAAAACTCAGGAATTATACTATGAACACACCTTTCTTTCTGAGTGGAGGTATCGGTTCGGATGATGTACAGATGATCAGGGAAATTTCCCACAAGACATTTTATGCCGCTGATATCAACAGCCGGTTTGAAAAAGCTCCAGGTATGAAGGATACCCTGCTGGTGCATAAATTTATTCAGGATATTAAAACCAACGCATTATGAACTATTTTGTGGATGAAAAGGGGTATTACGGTGAGTTCGGGGGTGCATTCATACCCGAGATGATGTATCCCAACATTGAGGAATTACGCCAGAATTATTTGAAAATACTGGAAAACCGAAGTTTTCTGGCCGAGTTCCGTTCACTGCTGAAGAATTATGCAGGACGTCCTTCACCGCTGTATTTTGCAAAAAGGCTCTCGGTTTTTCACCAAACACGGGTGTACCTGAAACGGGAGGACCTCAATCATACCGGAGCCCATAAAATAAATAACACCATTGGCCAGATCCTGATTGCAAAAAGGCTTGGGAAAACCAGGATCATTGCAGAAACGGGCGCCGGTCAGCACGGCGTGGCAACCGCCACAGTTTGCGCCCTGATGGGTCTGAAGTGCATTGTTTATATGGGTAAACTCGATGTGGAACGTCAGGAACCCAATGTTTTGCGGATGAAAATGCTGGGCGCAGAGGTAGTTCCGGTATTAAGCGGGAATATGACCTTGAAGGATGCAACAAACGAGGCCATACGCGACTGGATAAACAATCCGTTGGACACACATTATATTATCGGGTCCGTCGTGGGACCACATCCTTATCCCGACCTGGTCGCCCGGCTGCAATCGGTCATCAGTGAGGAATTACAATGGCAACTCAGGGAGCAAACCGGCAATCCGGATCCCGACTATATTATTGCTTGTGTGGGTGGGGGCAGCAATGCAGCCGGGTCATTTTACCATTACCTGGATAACCCGGCAGTAAAACTGGTTGCCGTGGAAGCAAGCGGTAAGGGTGTGCAAAGCGGAGAATCAGCCGCAACCATGGTACTTGGCCGTCCCGGTATCATACATGGCAGCAAAACCATGCTGATGCAGAATGATGACGGCCAGATCACCGAGCCCTATTCTATTTCAGCCGGTCTGGATTATCCCGGTATTGGCCCCTTGCATGCCTATCTGCACAAGACCGGCAGGGCCATTTTCGAACATGTCACCGATGATGAAGCGCTGGAGGCTGCATTTCGGCTAACCCGTCTTGAAGGGATCGTCCCTGCCCTGGAATCGGCACATGCCCTGGCTGTTCTGAAAAAACGAAGCTTCAGTGAGAAAGATATCGTTGTTGTAAATCTATCCGGCAGGGGGGATAAAGATATGGCTACGTACATGCGATATATGAACGCGTACAAAATTGATCAGGATGTAAGCCATAATTAATACCCTCTACATGAACCGCATAAATCATTTATTCGAAACCAGGCCCGGCCAAATTCTGTCAGTTTATTTCACTGCAGGATATCCGACATGCCTTTCTACGGCCGGCATAATAAGATCCCTGGCCCGTAACGGGGCCGATATGATCGAAATCGGGATACCTTTTTCTGATCCCATGGCAGATGGGCCCGTTATTCAGCATAGCAGTGACATGGCCCTTAAACAGGGTATGAGCCTGAAACTGCTGTTCAGTCAGCTGCAGAATATCCGACAGGAAGTGGACATCCCTTTGCTTCTCATGGGATATCTGAATCCCGTAATGCAATACGGCATGGAAAACTTCTGCCGTGATTGCGGTAAAACGGGCATCGATGGTGTCATCCTGCCTGATATGCCTATGCAGGTATATGAGGAGGAATACCAATCCGTCTTTGAGCATTACGGGCTGTTCAATATTTTTCTCATAACACCGCAAACCAGCCCCGGGCGAATCAGGCAAATCGATCATGCAAGCCGGGGCTTTATTTATATGGTATCTTCGTCTTCCACCACAGGTGTCAGGGGAAGTTTTTCGGCAGAACAAACTGCCTACTTCAGGCGGATCAGGCAAATGGAGCTGAAAAACCCACGGCTGATCGGATTTGGCATTTCAAATCATGACGGTTTTGCAGAAGCCTGTCAGTATGCTCATGGAGCTATAATAGGAAGTGCTTTTGTGGCGATGTTGGATACTTGCACAAATCTGGAGGAAGGTATACGGAATTTTATCAGGGAGATCAGGGGCTAGGGTAGATACTGGATGCTGGATACTGGATGCTGGATGCTGGATACTGGATGTGTGGGTTTAGGGTATGGGGCATGGGTTAGATGATGTTGCTAAAAACAAAAAACCTGCTGGATCGGGTGATGACAGCAGGTTATTGTCGAATTGAAACCTGGTTGGTGCTCATGGTATATGAATTATTTGGTTCGTTCTGCCAGCATAATTTCAGTTGAATTGTCATTGATTGTATTATACAGGGGCTCTTCAACAGCAGCAGCCATGAACCTGATTGAGGCTTCAGTTTCTGCAGCCAGCACGTCAAGCCTTTCCAGTTCAGGAGTGACAAATTCTTCTTCTGCGACGGCAGGGGCAACATACTGAAGGGCAGTTTCGGTAATACCGGCGAGCAAATCAAGCCTTGCCAGTTCAGGGGCAACCTCGGCAGCAGGAGCAACATATCTGAGGGATACTTCTGTTAATTCAGCCAGGGCAGTGAGTCTTTCCATCTCAGGAGTAATTTCAGCGACTGCAGGAGCGACAAACATGACCGAATGTTCAGTCTCATTCATTCTGACTTCCAGTCTGGCTATTGCAACCCTTGTATCATTTGCGGACGCATCCGGATTGGCTTGGACAAAACTTCCGGTGGTTAAAACCAGGGCGGAACAAAATGTTACGGCCACTTTTTTCAGGTTACTTATGTTCACTTTTGTTTTCATTTTTTTAAGGTTTTATCGTTTGCAACTATACTCACACTAACCGTGCCAAAGATGATAAAACATTGATAAACAAATATATATGAAGATTTGGCAGTATTTGGGACTGGAAGAAGTCTGCACATTTTGAGACAAGGGGTGTACGCTTCCGGACAGGAGCAAGCAGTCGGATTTTCCGGAAAAATTGAATTGACTGTTAATAAATGAGTTAAAGCTGTGAAAACCGTGTGGGATTCTGTTCGGGTATCTGTATTTTTATCTTCTCCTTCTCGCGGTTGAACCCAAAGCACCGGCCAGCAGAGAACCCAGGAGTCCCCTTACCAGGGTCCGGCCTATTTCACTCCCCACCTGCCGGCTGAGGCTTCGTCCGGCATATTTGGCAAGGTCGCCCATCATACCTCCTGCACCTGCCTGGGTTGATCGTTCCTGCTTTTGCCGTTTCAGCAATTCCTTTTGTTCTTCTGCTGCTCTTTCATGGGCTTCTTCCTGGGCAAATCTTTTTTGCAGGATCTCAAAGGCGGATTCCCGGTCGATTTGTTTCTCATACACGCCATAAACAACCGAAGACCGGATCAGTCGAATGCGTTCTTCAGGCAAGATGGGGCCGATCTGTGACTGGGGTGGTACTATCTTTGCCCTTTCCACAATACCCGGTATGCCTTTTTCATCGAGGAAGGATACCAGGGCTTCACCAACACCCAGTTCAGTTATTACTTCTTCGACCTTGAATGCGGGGTTGGGCCGGAACGTTTCTGCAGCAGATCTCACTGCCTTCTGGTCTTTTGGCGTAAAGGCACGCAGGGCGTGTTGCACCCGGTTGCCAAGCTGTCCCAGAACGGTTTCCGGAATGTCAACCGGATTTTGAGTCACAAAATAGATCCCAACACCCTTGGAACGCACAAGCCTAACCACCTGTTCAATTTTTTCCAGCAGTACCTTGGGGGCATCATTGAACAGCAGATGAGCTTCATCAAAGAAAAAGACGAGTTTGGGTTTATCGAGATCACCCGCTTCAGGCAGCTGTTCAAATAATTCGGACAAGAGCCATAGCAGGAAGGTAGAATACAGTCCGGGCGAGAGCATCAGTTTCTCGGAAGCTATGATGTTCATTACTCCCTTCCCCTTGCCGTCCGTCTGTATGAAATCCATGATGTCCAGAGCAGGCTCAGCAAAGAACCTGTCTGCACCCTGCTCTTCCATTGAGAGCAGTCCCCTTTGAATGGAACCGATGCTGGCTGAGGATACGTTGCCATATTCATTGGTAAATTCATCTCTGTGTTCACCCACGAATTCAAGCATTTTGCGCAGGTCCTTGAGGTCTAGTAAGAGAAGTCCGTTATCATCGGCGATTTTAAATACAAGGGTCAGTACACCTGATTGGACATCATTCAGGTTCAGGAGGCGACTCAATAACAGGGGTCCCATTTCAGAGATCGTGGTTCGCAGGGGATGTCCCAGTTCACCGAATATGTCCCAGAAACATACCGGGAAGCCTTGTGGTATGTGTCCCTGGATATTAAGTTCCTGCAACCTTGCTGTAACTTTTGGATTATCTCCGCCTGCTCTGGCAATGCCGGAAAGATCGCCTTTAACATCAGCCATTACTACCGGAACGCCAATATGGCTGAAAGTTTCGGCCATGGTCTGCAAAGTAACGGTCTTGCCCGTTCCGGTCGCACCTGCAACAAGTCCATGCCGGTTCGACATTTTCGGGACAAGGAACAAATCTTTGTCTGATTTCGCAATGAGTAAGTTGCCGTTTGGGTCAATCATGGTGTAGGATGTTTTGGGTAAAAGTAATAAAAAGTTACGAGTTACAAGTTACAAGTTACGAGTAACTTATAACTTGTAACTGGTAACTCGTAACTGGTAACTAGTAACTAGTAACTTGTAACTGCTAATACCTGTAATGCTCCGGCTTATACGGTCCGTCAATAGGCACGCCGATATAATCAGCCTGCTGCGGGGTGAGGGTTGTCAGTTTAACGCCCAGTTGCTCAAGGTGAAGCCGGGCAACTTCCTCATCCAGTTTTTTGGGCAGACGGTAAACACCAATGTCATATTTGTTCTGCCAAAGATCAAGCTGGGCCAGTGTCTGGTTTGTAAATGAATTGCTCATTACAAAAGAAGGATGGCCGGTGGCACAACCCAGGTTAACCAGACGGCCTTCAGCCAGCAAATAAAGGGCGTTACCGGCGGGGAAAATGTATTTATCCACCTGAGGCTTGATGTTTACATGTTTTATCCCGGGGAAAGAGATAAGCCGGTCGACCTGGATTTCATTGTCGAAATGACCTATGTTGCAGACAATAACCTGGTCCTTCATTTGTTTCATGTGTTCCACTGTAACAACATCCTTGTTTCCCGTGGAAGTAACAAAAATGTTGCCTTCTTTTACAGCCTCTTCTATGGTTGTAATCTCGAAACCTTCCATGGCAGCCTGCAACGCACAGATCGGATCGATCTCGGTGATCAGCACCCTGGCACCATAGGCCCGCATTGACCGGGCACAGCCCTTGCCCACATCACCATATCCAAGCACGACTACTACCTTTCCGGCAATCATCACATCAGTGGCCCGTTTAATGCCATCAGCCAGGGATTCACGGCAGCCATAAAGGTTGTCGAACTTACTTTTGGTGACAGAATCGTTCACATTGATTGCCGGAACAAGCAATTCTCCTTTTTCCATCATCTGGTAAAGCCTGTGCACACCGGTGGTGGTTTCCTCCGAAACCCCTTTCCAGGATTTGGCAAACCGGTGCCATTTGCCGCTGTCCTCCCGAAGTGTTCTTTTCAGCAACTCAAGAATTACGCCTTCTTCCTTACTCTCAGGAGTTTTATCCAGAATGGAAGCGTTATTCTCGGCTTTGTAACCCAGGTGAATCAGCAGGGTGGCATCCCCGCCATCATCAACGATGAGGTTCGGACCAAGTCCGCCCGGGAAAGTCAGCGCCTGATCCGTGCACCACCAATACTCTTCAAGGCTTTCGCCCTTCCATGCGAAAACTGGTATACCGGCCCATGCTATGGCAGCCGCAGCGTGATCCTGTGTGGAAAAAATATTACAACTGGCCCATCTTACATCAGCACCCAGTTCCTTCAGGGTCTCAATCAGAACAGCAGTCTGAATGGTCATGTGCAGTGATCCTGAAATACGGGCACCGGACAAGGGTTTGTTAGCCGCATATTTCTTCCGGATTGCCATTAATCCGGGCATTTCTTTTTCAGCAATTTCAATTTCTTTTCTGCCAAAATCAGCCAGACTTAAATCTTTCACTTTGTAAGGCAGAATTTCTGAAGCGATTTCTATTTTCATATGGAATTATAATGGATAATATAAATAAACTACTTCTTACCGGAAATTGTTTTAAAAATTTTCAAAATTTCAGCTTTATCAATGACTAACTGATCCTGCAACTCCTGTAAGGAATTGAATTTGATCTCACTGCGGAGCCATTCAAAAAAAGTGATATGAATGGGCTCACCATAGATATCATTGTGGAAATTGAACAGGTTCACTTCAATGGTCCGTTCATGTCCGTCAGATTCAATTGTCGGGCGGATACCAATGTTGAGCATTCCCTTCAGCCTGCGGCCTGCCACAAGTACCTTCACAGCATAAACACCATTACGGGGAAGAATTTTTTTTGACTCATCCGGTATCACATTGGCCGTTGGGAATCCGAGTGTTCTTCCCAGCTTATTACCCGGTATCACCTTTCCTTGTAAAAAATAGGGATATCCGAGTGCCTTGTTTGCCGAGGCAATTCTTCCTTCTTCAATCATATGCCGGATCCCGGAAGAACTTAACCGGACATTGTCAATTATAACCGGTTCAAGACGTTCAGCAAGTATGTCAAACTCCCTCGCGCTCTTTAGCAGGTTTTCAAATGTCCCCTTACGGTCCTTGCCAAAATGATGGTTAAACCCAACAATCACATGTTTGGCACCGATGCTTCCGACCAGATAATCGCGGATAAATTGGTCATAAGGGATATTGGCCAGCATATGTGTAAAGGGAAGGATCAGCAGATTATCTACTCCCCGCTTTTCGATCAGTCTGATCTTCTCGTCCAGCGAAGTAAGCAATTTCAATTCGGTATTTTCGGGCTGCAGCACAAAACGTGGGTGAGGCCAAAGTGTGATGACCACTGATTCACCTTTATAGAGCCTGGCTAGTTTTTTGATACGCCTGAGAATCTCAACATGCCCCAGATGTACACCATCAAATATGCCAATTGTGACAACGGGATTTGAGACCTTGATCTCTTTTATGTCGCGAAATACCTTCAACCTTTTCGGGGTTATCAAAGAATGGCAAAGTTAATATTAATCCGTCAAAAACAATGTAGAATAAACCGTGTTTGGTAGAAGGATGAAAGGCATATGAAATGAAATAATGTGTTAATTACCCATTTTTGCCGGACACTACTGACATTGTAACTATAATTACATTCAGTTGATATTAGAAGAGGATAAATTCCTAAATTTATAACGGAATTCTCTCGTTACCTGGTCGTATTAGGCCAATCATTTGGTTTATAATTAATTAACCTCCAAAAAGATGGTGATCAAACAGCCCGAAATTGTTAAAAATGACCCCTGGCTTGGGCCTTATGCCGAGATTATTTACAGACGGCAGATCAAGGTATATGAGAAAGAAAAAGAGCT
The DNA here is from genome assembly GCA_963705125.1 of uncultured Bacteroidales bacterium. Classification (GTDB taxonomy): domain Bacteria; phylum Bacteroidota; class Bacteroidia; order Bacteroidales; family UBA10428; genus UBA5072. Next base: position 66,289 of record CAVPIY010000007.1, read on the forward strand.
TTCCGGTGAAGATAAAAGCCTGTCAGATTTTGCCACCGGGTACCTGTATTTCGGATTGCACCGGACCGCAAACGGGTGGATTTTCAGGGAATGGGCACCGAATGCCACCGCGATTTATATGGTCGGAGAATTCACCAATTGGCATGAAAATGAGGAATTCAGACTCAGCCAGCTTGATCATGATGTCTGGGAGTTGCAGCTGCCGGAAAATAAAATGAATCACGGTGATCTGTTCAAGCTGTCGGTACACTGGAAAGGGGGTCAGGGATACCGGCTGCCATCTTATATCCGGCGTGTTATTCAACATGAGGATATAAAGGTATTTGATGCGCAGGTATGGGCCCCGCCGGAGGATTATCAGTGGAAACACCTGCCAGTGAATGCTTCAGGCCGGCCCCCCTTTATTTACGAAGCCCATGTGGGTATGAGCACCCCCGAGGAAAAGATCGGGTCATTCGACGAGTTTCGCATGCATATCCTGCCAAGGATCAAAAGGGCAGGTTATAACACAATTCAGCTGATGGCCATCCAGGAACATCCCTACTATGGTTCATTTGGCTACCATGTTTCAAATTACTTTGCCGTTTCGTCCCGGTTTGGAACACCCACCGAACTCAAACAGCTTATTGATGAAGCACATGGTATGGATGTAGCGGTGATAATGGACCTTGTGCATTCCCATTCGGTAAAAAATGAAATGGAAGGACTGGGAAATTTCGATGGAACACCTTATCAATATTTTCACGCGGGCCCACGGCGTGAACATATTGCGTGGGACTCTCTCTGCTTCGATTATGGAAGGAATGAGGTTTTACATTTTCTGTTGTCCAACTGCAAATTCTGGCTCGAGGAGTACCGCTTTGACGGATTCCGGTTCGACGGGGTAACCAGCATGTTGTATTACGATCACGGTTTGTCAAGGAATTTTACCGACTATGGCATGTATTATGACGGACAGCAGGACGAAGATGCCATAACCTATATCGCACTTGCAAACAAGCTGATCCGTTCTGTAAACCCGAAAGCCATTACCATTGCCGAAGAGATGAGTGGCATGCCGGGATTGGCATCACCCCTGGCCCAAGGTGGTTATGGCTTTGATTTCCGGATGGCCATGGGCGTTCCCGATTACTGGATTAAAATCATCAAGGAAAAGGCGGATGAAGACTGGAATGTTTCGGAGCTTTATCACGAACTCACCAGCAAAAGGCAGGATGAAAAGACCATTTCCTATGCGGAATCACATGATCAGGCGTTGGTTGGCGACAAGACAGTTATATTCAGGCTAATAGATAAGGACATGTATTTTTTCATGAATAAAGAATCACAAAGTCTGATTATTGACCGGGGTCTGGCATTGCATAAAATGATCAGACTTATTACTGCTGCTACCGGCGGCGGAGGTTACCTGAATTTCATGGGAAATGAGTTTGGTCATCCTGAATGGATTGATTTTCCAAGGGAGGGTAACAACTGGTCTTATCATTACGCCAGGAGGCTTTGGAACCTGGTGGATGACAAAGACCTGAAATATCATTTCCTGGGGGATTTTGATCGCGACATGATCCATCTTTTACAGGAAAATGGTTTACTGGCATTTCCCTATTGCAGGCTTTTGGCTGATAACCGTCCGGATCAGGTTCTGGCATTTGAAAGAAAAAATTATGTTTTCGTCTTTAATTTCAATCCTTCCCGTTCATATACCGATTATGGCATACAGCTTCAGCAGGGTAAATACAGAATCGTGCTGAACACAGACAATATTTTATATGGCGGAAAAGGTCATGTTGATGAATCGATTACCTATTTTGCACAAGTAGGTATTAAACTGAATGATCCGCATTACCTTAAAATGTATTTACCGAGCCGGACCGCTCTGGTGTTTAAGAAGATCCCGACACCCAGGGTGCATTAAAAAATAAAAAGAGGCGGTCTTAAAAGTCGATAAAACGTCATTGCGAAGGAGGCACGACTGAAGCAATCTATTGATTTACAAAAGATTGCTTCGCCTCACTCGCAATGACGTTCTTGATAATAGGACTTTTAAGACAGCCTCTTTTTTTTCCAAATTATTCCGGTCATCGGCCACCCCAATGGTTGTGGTGCCTGAATCTGATTTGATAATTATGGTGATCGCCGTTTTTGTTGACCTCGATTGAACTTTCACACCCGGCAGTGCTGTATTCAATTGTGGTGATTTCATTTTCACCGTTTGTGATCTGGATAGAGCCATCCACAATGACCCAGCGCCAGTGATAATCCGCGCAATGCACCAGCACAAGGGGATCAGTTATCAACCTTTCATACGTTTTACCTTTCATGTTGATTCCGCTCGCAATACCGGTTATCAGCACCGTATCATTCTGCGGATTCAGATGAAATATGCATTCACGCACATGTTCTGCTTCACGGGTCAGCCAGGCGGTATCATTGAAAATGATCTTCCCCTGCTCGAGCTTTATTCCCAGTTCAAGGTGCAGATTTTCATTTAGCCCCATATTGGTTATGGTCCGTGTACCTTCGATCTTCACTTCATTGATATAAAAATCCCGGAATGTGACGATATGTTCTGCTCCGGGCACAAACCAGCGATCGGTTATGGTGACGATTATCTTTCCCTTGCGCGTAAGGGTGTCATCATTGAATACCATCGTACAGCCATCACCGTAATCGATTGTCACAGTTTTGGGAAAGAATGTGGAATCGGGGTGATCAACCGTGATCGTCCGACAAACATCATCTACAGTGGATTTCATGCCATCACCCATATAATGGTTGTCATCCAGCGTGGTGATCTCGGTTATGACCATATTGTCGACTTCTTCATACAAGGCATCAGCATAGGTTTCATCCTGAGCCAGAGCAAGTTCATCTCCTGACATGTTGCCGGCATCATCTTTCGAACAGGCAGGGATCAGAAGCAGGATAACAGCAGCTGTTAACATAAAACCTGGAATCAATCTTTTCGTTTTCATAAATAACGGTTTTTAGTTTAATTGAAAGATTACAATACTATTTTTCAAATTTGTTTGTTGTGAACTTTGACTATAAAATCAGAAAAAGGTTTAATGGAATTGAAAAAATACTTATATAATTAACATCTTTGTACTTAATTGTAACGTTGTCAAATCATTATATTTTATGATATATCCTACTAAGATTTTGGTTTTAATGGTTCTTACCGGTTGTTTGACAGCAAATTGTCTCCGTATCCGGGAAAATAACAAACCTGACAACAGCTTTTCAGATATTCTGGTCAAAGGTGAAATAAAGAGCATGAATACAGGCGCCAAGTGGAGCCGTTGTTTTCGCACTGCAGATGGGATGATTTATTTCAAGGATAGTTTGATAAGCCATGATGGGGGTAAAACTCTGATTCCGCAATCCATTGTTGATCTCCAGGAGATCAATGGTGCTCCTGAACGGGCTGTGATCTCAACGGAGACATTGTTTTATGCCCTCGACGGACCAATAGAATATATCAGGCCCGGTGTATTTACAGGCAAATCATGGCGGTCAGATGATCATCTCAAAACTTTGGAACAGCAGGAAGTACAGTTTAATATCCCGGATGGTGCGCCTCCGTTGAAAAACAATTCGGAGTGGTACGGTCTTTTTGTATACCGCACCATCCTCCGGATGCCTGACAATACCTGGCTGATGACGATGTATGGCAATTTTGACGCTGATACCCTAGTACCGTATGACACGGATGCAAAAAAGGAAACCCGCTTCATGCAGCGTACACTGATTGTTATCTCCTCGGATGAAGGCCATAGCTGGAATTATTTATCCACTGTTGCTGCACCCAGGACGGGTGATCCTGTTGCAGAAGGATTTGTTGAACCGGCAATCACGCAGTTACATGATGGCAGGCTACTTTGTATCATGCGTTCGGGACATCATTTTCCGCTTTATGCTTCCTGGAGCAGTGATAACGGCAAAAGCTGGTCGCCCCCGGTTTATACCGGCCTCGACCGCGGATGTGATCCCTGTCTTATCACCTTGCACGATGGAAGGGTCGCACTCAGCTGGGGGAGGCGTTTTCCGGAGGGATGGTCAAAGATCTCTCCGGAAGGTGATAAAGGCGCTTTCGTATATCCTGGCGAGGGGTATACAAGTTTGTCAATTAGCCAGGACGGAGGTCAGACCTGGAAGACAAACAGGATAATCCGGCAATCTGGGACCTGTTATTCAACCATCGTGGAAGTAGAACCCAATGTTGTTTTCATACAATCAGATCAGTGGTATTGTCGTGTAACCCTAAATCCGCTTTAACTATGAAACAGCTGTTTCCCCTTTTGCTTATTCTCTTCCTGTTTGTATCATGCAGATCCCGGGAGAGTTATGATGTGATCATCCGGAACGGAATTCTGTATGATGGTACAGGAACAAAAGCACTTGCAGGTGATCTGGCCATTGCTGCAGATACCATCGCGGCCATGGGTGATCTGAAACATGCGCGGGGCCGGATCGAGATCGACGCCGGCGGAAAGGCCGTAGCGCCCGGTTTCATCAATATGCTGAGCTGGGCTGATAAATCACTGATCGAGGATGGCCGGTCGCAGAGTGATATCCGGCAGGGTGTGACACTCGAAATACTGGGTGAGGGATGGTCACCCGGGCCAATCAATGAATCCATGAAAAAAGACCTGATAAATAAACAGGTTGACATTAAATACGAAATCGCCTGGAATACGCTGGGGGAATACCTCGATTATATGGAGAAAAAGGGGGTTTCAACAAACATTGCATCCTTTGTCGGTGCCAGTACGGTCAGGATTTATGTAATTGGCTATGAAAACAGGCCTCCCTCACCTGCTGAGCTGGATTCGATGAGATTGCTTGTGGGGCAGGCTATGGCGGAAGGAGCCATCGGAATAAGTACAGCCCTGATCTATACTCCGGGATCATTTGCAGCAACGGAAGAACTCATAGAACTCTGCAAAGTGGTTAACGAATATGGCGGAATGTATATTTCGCATATCCGGAGTGAGGGGGATAATTTGCTTCAGGCCTTGCAGGAATTTATTCAGATCACTGAAAAGGCCCGAATCAAATCGGAGATCTATCATTTGAAAGCAGCAGGTAACATGAACTGGTCTAAAATGGACCTGGTGATCAGCAGGATCGATTCGGCCCGTGCAGCTGGCCTGGATATCACTGCCAACATGTATAATTATACTGCAGCAGGCACGGGTCTGTACGCCACCATGCCGCAATGGGTCCAGGAAGGCGGACAGGATGAATGGATCAGGCGGCTGAAGAATCCTGCAATGAGGGCCAGGGTTATTAAAGAAATGGTGGCGCCGGGAAAGGACTGGGAGAATTTTTTCTATCTGGTTGGTTCCGCCGAGAATATCATGCTGAATGTTTTTAAGCAGGATTCATTAAAGTATTTAACCGGAAAGACATTAGCCCAGGTTGCCGAATCGCACAATGTCCAGCCCGCTGAGGCCATTATCGATCTTGTTGTTAAGGATCATAGTCCGGTGGAATGCATCTTCTTTCTGATGACCGAAGAGAATATCAGCAAACAGATTGCCTTACCCTGGGTGAGTTTTGGCTCTGATGAGCAATCCCTTGCCCCCGAAGGCGTTTTCCTGAAATCAAACCCTCACCCGAGGGCATACGGGAATTTCAGCCGCTTATTGGGAAAATATGTCCGGGATGAAAAGGTGATCCCCATGGAGGAAGCCATCCGGAAATTGACCTCACTTCCGGCATCGAACATGAAAATCCGGAAGCGGGGACTTTTAAAAAAGGGCTATTTTGCCGATATTGTAGTATTTGATCCGCAAACGATCAGCGATCATGCCACTTTCAGCAAACCACACCAGTTATCAACCGGTGTAACGGATGTATTTGTGAATGGCACCCGGGTCTTAAAAAATGGTGAACATACCGGTGAAAAACCAGGACGATTTGTAAAGGGGCCAGGATACAGGGGTATCCAGTAAAATAGAGACTGCATTTGGCTGCCAATGTCATGTCAACTGTCATGCTGACGGAGTGAAGAATCTTTACTATAGTACAGATGTTTCTCCCGACTACCGTCGGGATCAACATGACAAATCATTCCTGTCTTAAATCTTGGGTATTACTATGGATGCAAGGCTGCATCAAAAAACGCCATAACATTTTCCACGGGCGTATCGGGTTGAATATTGTGGGCCGGTGCTATGATATATCCTCCATCTTTACCCAGGATGTCGATCCTTCGTTTCACCTCATCCCGGATGTTCTCGGGTGTTCCGTAGGGAAGAAGTTGCTGGACATCAATGCCACCGAAAAAAACCAGGTCTTTGCCGTATGTGCGTTTCAGAAATGATGGTTCCATTCCCTGTGCAAGGGGCTGAATCGGATTGAGGATGTCAAGTCCCACCTCTATAAAATCAGGAATGATCGGAAGGATGGAACCACAGCTATGCCAGGCAATCTTAATATCTGAACGCACCTTGCGGAATTCTTCGAACATATATTTGATTCTGGGTTTGAACACCTTCCTCCAGGTTTCCGGATCCATGATCATGCCCTGCTGGCTGCCAAAATCATCCCCGCACCACAGGATATCAATATCCATTTCAATCAGTCTTTTCCCGGCACCGATAATATAATGCATGATCTTGTCCATCAGGAAGGACTGGTATTCAGTTTCCATCATCAGGTCAGTCAGGAATTTCTCCAATCCCGTCAGATACCAGGACATTTCGAAGAACATGGTTTCCACATCACCAATTACGGCATAGTTCTTTTGGTATTTCTCCAGCATCTTCATGGCTGTATCGAAACGGCCGGGTGCATTTGGATCCGGGAAGGGGTAATTCAGTATGTCGGTTTCTGTTAAAGCATCTGCCAGCGGATATTCGGCGAATTCACTGTATATGCCAATGTTCCGGAATACCATGCCCCATTCATTCCTGATCGTGCCATCAGGCAAGGTAATGGTAGGTGCCGTTGTTGGTACGGTAGGTGCAATTGCGATGATATCCACGCCCATTTTTGTGAGAAGTTCCATGTGCGATATACGGGCTGATTCCATGGCATCAACAGGCTCTTCAAAAGGAAGCCCGAGAGCATCCCCCAGTTTCCGGGCCATCTGGGGTGTCAGAGATACATAAACCGGCGGGCGATCGGGTTGCCGGTGATGAATGGCTGCAGATGTACGTTCTCTTGAGTCCATAGGCCTCAGTTGGAAACCATGACTTCCCAATTGCCGGGTTCCATAATGGTAAACTCGAAAATTACATCGAATTTTGCAGTACGCAACTGGTTCCAGGTACGGTACTTGACTTTCACATCAACAGGGAAATACATGTTCTGGAGGCCGTAATATGATCCCGACCTGTATTCTTCGCCGCTGCTATAGGCCAGTGAGAAATCCTCAATACTGGCACTTTCCAAACCTCCCTGTAATATTCTTAATCTTAATCCATTACCTGTCGGACCGATCTTATTGAATGTATATCGTGACACGCTCAGGGTTTGTGTCACCTTATAGGATGGCAATAGCTTGTCACCGACATATCTGCCACCTTTCCAATAGCCGGTGACAACGGAATCTTTATAAACCATTTTTCCTTTTCCTTCTTTCCTTCCATTTTGCCACTGCCCATCATAATAGGTGCCGTCCGCCCAGGTGTAAACACCCATTCCATCAGGCATTCCTTTATCGAACTGACCTTCATAATGATCAATCCCCTGTGCAATTCCTTTTCCCTGCGCAAGCCCATTTCTACATTTTCCCGAATAGGATCCGGAAATGGATTCCATGACAACTTTGCAATTGCTTTGCTGGCCATAAGCACAAGTACAGGAAATCAATACAGACATGAAAATCAGTCTGTTTAAATTGTACATGTTCATTTTTTCCTATTTTGAATAATATAACCAAACCTCATTGTGCATGGTATACAGCCGGAATTTATTTCCATCGGGCACCAAAATGGGACTTGAATGGTCTCCTTCCACAATGGGATTTTCAGCGTATTTAACCCATTGCACAAGGTCATCAGACATGGCAACGTTTGATGTCCAAAGGGATGCATTCCCGGGAACATTCCAACCGGAATCGGTGGTTGCATGATAATACATGTAATACTTTTCCCTGAATTTGATAATCTGATTTGCAGCAACGGCCCCGGAGTCGTAAACTTCCGGTCCCTTTTTAAGCACGGGTTCATCCTGTACGTTCGTCCAGGTTTTTTTGTCATCCGACACGGCAAGCCATATCGCTTCGTCGTTGCGTTCATAAAACAAATACCACTTGCCATTTTCAATCCATAAGGAAGGCGTGCCATAGGGCCCGGGAATTGTATCACCTTTGGCGGTTAGCATGATCAGGTCGCCCTGTTCCTGCCAGTTAATTCCATCTTCAGAAGTAAGCAAATGGGCGACGTCATTTACCCCTTCGGCATACATATAATACTTGCCTTCAAAACGGGTAACGGACATGTCCTCAGTCCATTTCTCACTGAAGACCGGATTTTTCTGATAGCGGTTCCAGGAGATCCCATCCTTGGATGTGGCATATCCCAGGTATTTAATATCGTTATCATTACCCGTATATCCGGTATACCACATTTTATAGGTCCCGTCTTCAAAAAGAATAAAACCACGCTCACGGATGGCCTTATCCCAGGTCTCTATTTTGGTGCCTGTGAATACCGGATTATGATCATAGGGTGCGAATGCCACCAATTCTCTGGGAAAATCCTCCAGATCCTTTAAGGTGTCAACAGGTTTCTGATTTTGTTTACAGGCAGTTAAAACCATACCCATCAAGACTATAAAAGTTAAGACCTTTTTCATAATACCCAAGTTAAGCCACAAACTCAATGAAGTAAAGGTATTATTTTCCATCCGGATTGCTATATTCTCTGCCTGGTTTAAATAATAAATAGTGTCTATGGATAAACGAATCCCCAAAGCCCTGTGAACACCAGAAATAATTACTAAATTACCGGGCAATAAAACCCTGAGCGCCCATGAAAACCAAAACAGTATTTTGCATCCTGCTTTTGGCCCATGCTTTGTTAACTGCCGGGCAGCAACCGGTTAAGGTATGGAACGAACCCCTGGTGATTCCCACCTATGAAGTGAGACCGGCTGATGTGAATCCGGTCTTTTTTAAAGGGGATGTATACCAGGGAGCCTCCAAGGTAATTTACCCGTATGCGTTGATGGACAACCTGGGCAATCAGAAGTCGGATAAACAATATGAGGCCGTGTATCTTGAAAATGAATTCATCAAGGTCTGTGTTCTGCCCGAACTCGGGGGAAAATTATATGATGCACTTGACAAAACGAACGGATATCATTTTTTTTATCGTAACCATGCAGTAAAGCCTGCCAATATCGGCATGCTTGGAGCATGGCTTTCGGGAGGTATTGAATGGTGTGTTCTCCACCATCACAGGGCAAGTACTTTCATGCCGGTTGACCATTATGCCACAAGCAATGAGGATGGCAGCAAAACAATCTGGATCGGGGAAACGGAACCCCGCCAGCGGATGAGATGGATCATCGGCCTGACCTCCTTCCCCGGAAAGTCTTATATTGAGGCGCAGGTAAAAATCTTCAACCGGATGCCGGAGACCCATACTTTCTTGTATTGGGCGAATGTGGCCACCTTTGCCAATTCGGATTACCGGGCAATCTTCCCACCCAGCACCGATTTTGCAGTGTATCACGGTAAAAACTCATTTACCCGCTGGCCGGTATCTACCGAGGTATATAACGGAGTGGATTATACAAGGGGTGTTGATATCAGCTGGTGGAAGAACCATCCGGAACCCATATCATTCTTTGCGTATGACCTGAAAGAAGACTTCTCGGGGGGTTATGATTATGGTAAAAATGCCGGAACTGTTCATATTGGTGACCATAACGTGGTGAAAGGAGCTAAGTTATGGGAATGGGGTCCTTCAGAATATGCACAGATGTGGGACAAGGTTTTGACCGATACCGATGGGCCCTATGCTGAGATCATGGTGGGTGCTTTCTCCGATAATCAGCCTGATTACTCCTGGATCAGGCCTTATGAGACAAAAACATTCAGGCAGTACTGGTATCCGGTGCGGGATATAGGCGGATTCCGGAAAGCCTGTCTGGATGCTGCTGTTAATCTTGAATTGACAGGAGACGGACAGGTAAAATATGGTTTTTATGTCACGGGATCCATGCCGGATGCACGGATTGTGCTCACCTGTGACGGAAATGTTTTGTCGGACGAAGTAAAATCACTGGATCCGGCGCATGCTTACCTAAAAACACTTGCAATCCCAAAAGGATCCCCCGAGACCAGTCTGAAAGCATCGTTATTTGATAAAAATAGCCGGGAAGTGATATCTTTTCAGCCACAACCCAAAACCATGCCTGAAAAATTACCCCCGGTTGTGGAACCGCCTATACCACCTGAAGAAATGAAGACGGTAGAGGAATTGTTTCTTGCCGGACAATGGATTCAGCAATTCCATAATCCGACCGTTGATCCCCTGGCATACATGGAAGAGGCGCTTAAGCGTGATCCAAATGAATCAAGGGTGAATGCCTGGATGGGGAATTATTGCATGAAAAGAGGCATGTTTGATGAAGCATCTTCATATTACCGGAACGCGGTCAAACGAATAACACACAATTATGCACGTCCGGCAAATTGCGAAGCCATGTTCGGACTGGGTCTGGCGCTAAAGAACCTTGGCCGGTACAAGGATGCCACGGACACGCTTTACCGGGCAACATGGGATTATGCCTGGCATTCGGCAGCATATTTCCAGCTGGCCTGTATATCAGTTATACAGCATGACCTGGTAAGGGCTCTTGAGCAGGTTGAGCAATCCCTTCAAACCAACCAGGCCAATGACCAGGCCCTGGCACTGAAGTCATCCATCCTCCGAAACCTGGGAAAGGCGGACAGGGCACTCGATATAATGGATACAGCCAGGCTGAAGGATCCCCTCAACTGGCGGGTGGGTTATGAACGCATGATGTGCCTCAGGTCACTGCAAAAGCTGGCAGAGGCAGAAGCAGCGACAGCAGAACTGGTTAAAGGGATGCGCGGATCTGACTGGTCATGGCTGGAACTGGCCGACGATTATATCCAGGCCGGCTTTTACAGCGAGGCCTTATCAGTTTTGCAGGCTTTCCGGAATGGGAAGGAACCGGGAACGGTTGATCCCATGGTATATTATACATTAGCCTGGCTCTGCTGGAAAGCAGGCGATGCTCAGAATTTGAACGCTTCCCTGGACGCTGCTGCCATACAGTCAACCGACTATTGCTTTCCCTATATGAACGGCAGTATTACCGTCCTCGAAAACGCCATTGAACTCCGGCCAAAGGATGCCAGGGCATTGTATTATCTGGGTAATCTGTTGTATGATAAACAACCTGAACGGGCCATGAGATGCTGGGAAAGCTGTGTGCAAACGGATCCTTCCCTGGCAATTGCCTGGCGTAACCTGGGATGGGGAAGCTGGTACGAGGAGGGAAATGCTTCCAGGGCCGCGGGCTTTTATGAACGGGCGGTTCAGCTTAAATCTGATGATCCGGTTTATTTTTGCGAGCTTGACAGAATGTATGAAAAGAGTAATGCTCCGGTCCAAATCCGTCTGAAAATGCTGGAAAGCCATCATGCTGTGGTTGTTCAGCGTGATGATGCCTTCCTCAGGGAAATTAAGGTACTGATGCTGGCCGGGAGGGCTGCAGAGGCTGCCAGCTATCTGACAACCCATCATTTTCATGTGCGTGAGGGGGATGAACATATTCATGATCTGCATGTAGATGCCCAGCTGCTGTTGGGAATTGAATCCCTTGAGGACGGAAAAACAAAGGAGTCTATTTCAGCTTTTAACAGGGCGCTGGAATATCCTGAAAATCAGCAAGCCGGTAAGCCTTTGAGCGAACCCCGCTGGGCTATGATCAATTATTACCTAGGGTTGGCCTGGCAAAAACAGGGTAACAAAAAAACGGCAGCACAGTATTTCAATAAATCAGCAGCGCAGGAGATTGGATTTTCGGAAAACAGTTTTTATCAGGGTTTGTCACTGGGGGAACTGGGGAAGAAGGATAAGGCAGAGGCTATTTTTCAAAAACTGATAAGCAAAGGAGAAACGGATCTTCAGGAGCTTGAGACTGATTTTTTTGCCAAATTCGGGGAAAGACAAACCGTTCAGGAACAAAAGGCAAAGGCTTTTTATGTGAAAGCCCTTGGATTATATGGCATGGGAGAAAAAGACAAAGCAAAAGCTGAAGTAAGGTTTGCCCTGGATCTAAACAACAGTCTGGTATGGGCCGGTGAATTACAGAAGATGTGTAACAAATAAAACTAAAGCATCCTGCGCCTCATGATGAACTCCTTGTTCGCAACAAAATCATTGAAAAAACTGCTTGATGATGCTCCGGCCAGGGATGCAGGTTTTAAGCGAACATTAACCAGACTTAATTTAACCAATATCGGAATAGGCGCAATTATCGGGGCAGGAATTTTTGTGCTTACCGGGCAGATTGCTGCATTATACGCCGGGCCGGCCATTGTGATTTCATTTCTGATTTCGGGGCTTGCCTGCGCCTTAGTGGGCCTTTGTTATGCCGAGTATGCCTCCATGATCCCGGTAGACGGTAGTGCATATACTTATGGTTATGCTACTTTGGGCGAGCTTTTTGCCTGGATTATCGGATGGAATCTGATTGCCGAATACCTTTTTTCGGCAGCAACGGTTGCCGTTGGATGGTCGGGCTATGTGACAAGTTTTCTGAAGGATTACGGAGTTTTTATTCCTCCCAGATTATCGGCAGCCACCGGTACCGTTTTATATAATATTCCAGGCCAGGGATGGCAGTTGCTTTCCGGTTTATCCAAAGATACACTGGCAGCGATCGATGTGAATTCATTACTGCATGTAACAGCCATTATGAATTTACCGGCCATGTTAATCATATCGGCCTTGACCCTGCTGCTTGTCATTGGCATTTCCGAATCTGCAGGTTTTAATAGTATAATGGTTCTCATTAAAGTCTCAGCCATTATCCTGTTTGTTGGCATCGGAGTTTTCTATATTAACCCAAGCAACTGGCATCCTTTTATACCTGAAAATACTGGTGAATGGGGGCACTTTGGCATCAGTGGCATTTTCAGGGGGGCAGCCGTGGTGATCATTGCCTATATCGGGTTTGATGCAGTTTCAACCACCGCACAGGAAGCAAAAAATCCGCAACGCGATATACCCTGGGCGAGTCTGGGTTCGCTGGGTATTTCAACTATTCTGTATATTTCAATGGCTGTTGTTCTGACAGGTCTTGTAAGCTATACCCGGCTGAATGTTGCCGACCCTATAGCGGTCGGGGTTGATTCTATGGGACCAGGCATGTTTTGGTTTCGCCCGCTTATTAAAATTGCGGCCATTGCTGCACTTACTTCAATAATTCTGGTAATGATTTTGGGCCTCCCACGCATAATCTTTTCCATGTCCAAAGACGGGCTGTTGTCTCCGGCCTTCTCAGAAATGCATAAACGCTTTAAAACTCCGTATATTAGCACCATTATTTCGGGAATTGCTTCAATAATTCTCGCGGGCATTCTACCCATCCATATTTTAGGCGAAATGATTTCCATAAGCACACTTCTTGTATTTGTAATCGTATGTATCGGGATCGTTATACTCCGGTATAAGAAGCCTGATCTTCATCGTCCTTTCCGCACGCCCTGGGTTCCCTTTGTGCCTGTGTTGGGAGCAATAATCTGTCTGGTTCAAATGTTCTCACTTCCATTTGATACATGGCTACGCCTGATAGTGTGGCTGGCAATGGGCTTTGCAGTTTATTTCATCTACGGCATTTCACATAGTGCTTTGCACAAAGGCAATAATCCTTAGAAGCATTTCAAAATATTTAAAATTTACTTCCTGAATGTAAGGTTTTGCAGCAGTATTTGGAGAAAAATTTTACATTTGCATGTCACTTTATTCAATACCATTCGAAGCCCGGGCAACTGCCATCCGGCAGTTGATAATAACGATACTGAAATTACTGTTTCTGTTTAAAAGCACAAACATGGAGATAAGAATTTCGAAAACCGATAATTCAAAACTGAAATACATAGACTTTGATCATATTCCCTTCGGAAAATACACCTCCGATCATATGTTCGTTATGGACTATGCCGACGGGCAATGGAAGGATTTCAGGATTGTGCCATACCAGGGCTTTGTGCTCGACCCGCAATCCAAAGCACTGCAATATTGTCAATGTATTTTTGAAGGAATGAAAGTTACATTGGGGAAAGACGGAATTCCCAGGTTTCTGCGTCCTGATCTGAATATTGAGCGGTTTAACCATTCGGCCGAACGCATGTGTATGCCCCAGGTTCCGCATGATATTTTTCTTAGAGCCCTGCATGCGATTGTTGCTGTTGATATGAACTGGATACCAAAAGCAGAAGGCAGTGCCTTGTATGTGCGCCCAACCATGTTTGCAACAGAAAGTTCACTGGCAGTAACTCCCTCTGACACATATACATTTTACATTTATACAGGTCCCGGGCAACCCTATTTTTCAAAACCCATAAAAGTAATTACCGAACAAAAATTAATACGGGCTGTACCCGGAGGTACCGGAGAGACCAAAACGGGCGGAAATTATGCCGGTTCATTGCTGGCAAGTGAGCTGGCAAAACAAAAGGGGTTCGACCAGATTATCTGGCTTGAAAGCCCCGGATTCATTAAAATTCAGGAAGCAGGAATGATGAACCTTTTTTTTGTAATTGGCGATACGGTGGTTACGCCAGCACTTAGCGGAGCTGTTTTAAAAGGTACCACGCGAAGGTATTGTCTTGACATTCTTGAAGAGAGGAAAATCAAGACAGAAGTCAGGGATATTTATATTGATGAAATCATCGAAGCCCATAAAAAAGGTACATTAAAAGAAGCCTTTGGCACAGGCACGGCAGCCGTTGTTTCCCATATTACGGAAATAACACATAATGATGTGCACATGGTGTTGCCGAAAATTGAGGAACGCATCATCAGCAATATGCTTTACGATGAAATAAACGGATTACGATCAGGCCGGATCGAAGACAAACGCAACTGGCTGGTGCCGGTAGAAGTAAATACTTAAATAATTCATACCATGAGCAAAATAAATTGGAGCAACGTACCCGAAGAACAAGTGAATCCGCAAATGAAACGAAAATTCATCTACGGTGAAAAAATTATGATTGCCAGAATGGAGTTTACAGATGGTTTTATCGTACCATGGCATTCACATGACAATGAACAAATTACTGAGGTCATTGAAGGCACACTCAGATTTTGGTTTGATAACGATGATCAAAGCCATATTGACTTAAACCCCGGTGATGCAATAATTATTAAGGGGAAACGGCCACATAAGGCTTTGATGATCGGCAAGGTTATTGAAACCGACGCATTTTCTCCACCCCGACAGGATTGGATAAACAGTTCGGATAACTACTTAAGAAAATAACCATGGATTTAGGAATTCAAAATAAAGTTGCATTGGTGCTGGCATCAAGCATGGGTTTGGGCAAAGCCGTTGCAATTGAATTAGCCACGGAAGGAGCCAGCGTTATCATTTGCGGCAACGATCAGAAATCATTGGCCGAAACCGAAGCGGAAATCCAGGCCATCGCACCTGGCAAAGTAGCCGCATTTTTTTGCGATCTTACCGACGAAGTTCAACGCAAAAGACTTGTTGAATTTAGTGTTAAAACCTTTGGCAACATCGAAATTTTAGTCACCAATACCGGAGGCCCTCCTGCTGGTCCGTTCGAGCAGTTTGATCTGGAGGATTGGAAAGGATTTTTCAACCTGTTGTTTCTGAGTGCCGTAGATATTATTAAGCAGGTTCTGCCTTCTATGAAACAGAAAGGCGCAGGGCGGATACTGTGTATGTCGTCGGTAGCTGTGAAACAACCAGCTAATAATCTCATTTCGTCTAATGCGGTGCGTACCAGTATATTGGGATTGGTAAAAAGTCTTTCGAGCGAGGTGGCTCCATACGGAATTACTGTGAACAATCTGATGCCTGGCTATACCAATACAACCCGCATACAATATCTCGCCGAGAAGGATCCTTCAGTGTATAAGATCAAGGAAGAAATACCCATGAAACGTTTAGCTACAACAAGTGAATTTGCTGCTGCTGCCGCATTTCTGGTAAGTGAACGGGCGAGTTATATTACAGGCCAGTCGCTGGCAGTTGATGGGGGTTGGATTAAAGGACATTAGACGGAATACATAATCCTACAAAAGCATCTCCCAGCCTTTTTCATATTCGCGGACCCAGTAAGCTGCGGCATGGGTATTATTCAGAATATGTCCGTTCCGGGGGTCAATTTCCAGCGAATTCCCGACACGCTGGGCAATGTTCCCGAGTTGTACCAGTAAAGTGCTTTTGTGACCGGAATCAATATCGGCGGTTAGTTTCTCACCCATCCGGATTGCATTCAGGAAATTCAGGATATGCGGGATATCCAGATCTTCTCCGGGACTTGCCGGATTGAGTGCATTGACTGCTACTGCCTGGTCCTGCTTTACGGCTTTCACAATCTCCCCCTTCAGATCAAATACGGTATATTCGTTACCTCCGGTAATCATCAGGCTGCCTTTCTCACCATAATACAGTGCACCCACGGCAGCTCCTTCAACCGGCTTGCCGTTGCAGCTTCTTCCTTCCCAGGTCAGACTGATCCCCCCGGGGAAATCCATGCTGATTACCTGGGTATCGGGAGTTTCCCAGTCATCCTGATAATGATACCTGCCCCCGTTTGAGCTTACCCGTACAGGGTAATCCACGCCCATGCCCCAGCGCAACAGATCAACCATGTGGGTTCCGTTGTTCAGTGCTTCTCCCGTGCCCCAGTGCCAGAACCAGTGCCAATTATAGTGTACCCGGTTGTCTTTGTACTTCATGCGGGGAGCAGGGCCCTGCCACAATTCCCAGTCGAGCCATTCCGGTACAGCTGCTTCCTTGCCGGTTCCGATCGGTCCGCGGGTGTTGGCATACCAGCTTTTTCCAAGGTAAACCCGACCGATCAGGCCTGATTTCAGGTCAGTGATAGCCTGGTTAACGTTGTTCCACGACCGGCGCTGGTTGCCCATTTGTATCAGCTTTCCATATTTTTTGGTCGCCTGGATCAGTATTTCCCCTTCATTTGGACTGTGGCTGCAAGGTTTTTCCAGATAAACATGCTTGCCTGCCTTTACAGCCATCAGGGCTGCGGGAGCATGCCAATGATCGGGCGCTGCAATAACAAGGGCATCAAGTTCCTTATCTTCTAACGATTTACGTAAATCTATATAACCTTTCGGTGTGCTTCCGGTTATTTCGCTTACCCTGGATACAGTTTTACTGATTGCCCGGGTATCTACATCGCAAATATGGATCACACTGCAATCAGACTGTTTGGCAAAGTTTTCCGCATGACTGAATCCCCTTGAATTTACGCCCATTACACAAACATTCACCCTGTCATTGGAACCCAATATCCTGTTATAACTTTTGGCGCTGAATGCGGGTAATATACTGCCGGCATATATAGCTGCCGAACCGGCGGCTGTCTTCTTAATAAAGGATCTTCTGGAATTTTTCATGGTTTCTATTTATAATGCTATTTAAGGACTAAACCAAATGTTATATTCATCTTTATTTTTAAATAGGCTATAGACTGTAGGCTCCAGGTTATTGGTGAGTGGGTGTGAATGCGGGTACTACCTTTTAAACAGAACAAACAGGCAAAAGTGTTCATTACCGGCATCTGCTCCTTACATTTCTTGTCCGATAAAATCTGTGTTATTGCGTCAAGCATAAGAATTTCAGTATTTGTGCAGGACTTCATCACAGGCCTCTTCAAACACCTGCAAGGATTCCTGCAATGCATCCGGGGTAATGATCAATGGCGGCGCGATTTTGATGCATTCACCAGCCACCCCGACAGGGGCGAACATGAGGAGTCCCTTTTGAAAGCAGGCTACGTTTATTTTTACCGCCAGATCCGGATCAGGTACCCGGGTGCCTTCTTTGACACACTGGATGCCGGCAACAAGACCTTTCCCCTGCAAGCATCCCAGGACAGAAGGATATTTCTGTTGCACGCGGCTTAAACCCGGGATCAGTATTTCGCCCATCTTCCGGGCATTTTCCACCAGGTTTTCCTTGTGAATGATTTTCAGGTTCTCGATCGCTGCTGCCACGGGAATAGGACTTGCAGAATGTGTGGAAGTCATGGATCCCGGTGCATAGAGATCCATGATATCTTTTCTTCCGATAACTGCGGATAGAGGTAGAGAAGATGAAATACCCTTGCCACAGGCGATCAGGTCAGGTGCAATATCATAATGTTCATAGGCAAACATCTTGCCTGTTCTGCCAAAACCGGACTGAACCTCGTCGGCTATCAGGGGAATATCATTCTCTTTGCAGAATTGTGCGAGCTGCCGGGCATATTCATAAGGGAGGAAATCAGGTCCCACGCCCTGGTAGGATTCAGTCATAATCCCGGCAACCTGTCCGGGTTTTATACCCTGATCGTGTAAGGTTCGCAGGAACAGATCAAATGACACATCCTCATTTTTGTAACCGTCCGGAAAGGGCACCTGTATAAATGTTCTGCCCTCATCGACAATCCAGTTTTTCAGCCTGTCCATCCCCCCGGCCAGTTGCGCTCCCATTGTCCTGCCATGAAAGGCGTTTTTAAAGGTCACAAAATACTTCCTTTGAGGTCCGTATTTTTCCAATGAATAAGTTTTTGCCAGCTTAATACAATTTTCTGTAGCCTCACTCCCCGTGCTGAGCAGAAATACCAGATAATTTTCCGGGTCAGGTGAAAGTTTCTGCAGCATCTGGGTCAGATCAGCCCTTTTTTTATGAACAAAAACGTAGGTAGCCAGTAAATTCTGCTCCAGGATATCTTTTATGGCATGTATGATCTCCTGCCTGCCATGGCCGGCATTGGTGATCAGCACTCCCGATGACCAGTCTATCCATTTATTTCCCCATTTGTCAAAAACCTGGAATCCTTCAGCTTTATCCCACACAACCGGGGGTTGTCCCATCATGGAGACGGGTTCAGATTGTTGCAGCTGCCGGAAGATTTCAAGCGATTCCGGTACAGGCAGTTTTGTCCTGATCGTCCTGTATTGCGTGTTTACCAAGGGAACCTCAACCGGTTCAAGATCGTACCTGGCCATAATTCATAATTTATAATTCATAATTAATCATTCTTCACCCGATTTGCATAATTGCCCAGGCCAGCAGGATCAATGCTGCCACAAATCCCCAGCTAAGCAGGAATCCGCCGATATCCTCCCTGTAACGTCTGAAAAAGCCTTTCCACCTGGCCAAACCTACCCATTCTGTAATTTCGAGGAGTAAAAGATCTTTGCCTGTGGTGGCAGCCAGTTTTTTAGTGCCATCCGTGTTTTTGTCCTCCGGATCAGTACTCAGCCTCATTTTCAGAAAAAAATCATCCATGGCCTGCTTATCTTCAGGTCTGGAAAGCAGACTGACCAGGACGAAAGCTACGGATCCCGCCAGCATAGCCCAGCCGAAGAGTGCGGGATGCCATTTGTAAACCAGGAGGATTTCATTATAATGCAGGAAGTTGAGTATATAATATGCACCAAAAGAAATCAGAATGGCTGCCAGGGCACCATGTCTGTTTGCCCTTCTCCAGAGTAATCCGCCCAGGAAAATGATCCCGACAAAAGCTGCGATCGTTTCTGTGAACAGGAAAGCATGCAGCACATTTTTGATAGTCAGTGCAAAGAAAACCGCGAGCAAAGAAAGAAAGAGACCCGAAAACCGACCCATCCATAATAATCTCCGGTCATCAGCCAGGGGATTGAAATACTTTTTATACACATTTTCCGTGAACAGAGCTCCCGTGTTTACCATATAATTTGAACAGGCTGCCATGTTGGCCGCAACAATGGCCGACACCATCAGGCCGGTCAAGCCCGGTAACAAAAGCCTTTTGCAGCCGTAACCAAATGCCATTTCCGGATCGCTCAGATGAACGCCATCCTTAATTACCAGCGCTGCAACAATGAGTCCAACCAAAGCCCAGCCAATCGTACATAATCTTTTTACAAAGGAACCATATGTCTGGCCTACCCGTCCCGACCTTTCACTATGCCCTGTGGCGCACATGGTAAGCATATGGGGTTGCGATGTTATGCCCACAATCCCATTCACTGCCAGCATGGCAATGTTGAAGGCGTTCATACCGCTCTGGCTGCTGTAGATCTTAAAAAAATCGGAAGGCAGTACTTCGCGCATTCCGGCAAAACCTCCGAGTTCATGTAAACCGAACGGGATCAGCATCATGGAAAGAACTATAATCAATACGGCCTGGATCATGTTGGTATAAGCCGATGCGATAAGTCCGCCAAAAAAACTATACAGCAAGAAGGCCAAGGTCATGGCCAGGACGATATTATTCGGCGAAAAGGTATTGCCCGTAGTCAGGGCAATTATCTTGGCTGCTCCCTGAAGCATGACACCCATGTTGGATATGAAGAAGGCAATCGCAAATACGGAATAGATAAAACCGAGATTCCTTCCGTACCTGTCTTCTATGATCTCCCCGATCGTGGTCCGTTCGCTCCTGCGATAGAAGGGTGCTATCAGCCAGTAGAATGGAGTAATAAGCATATTTTTCCATTGGTACCATATCGTAGAGAAACCGAGCGAATACGTGGCTCCGGCTTGCGCCACAGGCATTTCCGCATGTGTACCTGCACTGAATGCCTGCCCGATCATAACCAGCCAGCCAAACTTCCGGTCACCCAGAAAAAAACTGTTGCTTGTTTTTATTTTTCTGCTCAGATACAGTCCGAAGAGGGTGATCATCACAAAATAGCCAATCAAAACAGTATAGTCTAACCAATTCATAGTGTTATCATTTAGTGAGAAAAAGAGGTAAGGAATTAACACTCCATAAAGGGGATCGTATATTTGTGGTTATAAAATGCAATTTCCCGGATACTTGATTATTTTTACAATGAATTAAACAAAAATAGGGAAAAATAATTCATTGGGAAGTAAGTGAAAATAGTTTAATTATTAATGCGAATTAAGGGTTGAAATAGATTAAGTTATTAACATATAAATTGCTGATTGTCAATAAATTATGATGTTTTTATTTGGTTAAAACCTTGGAAATCAATATATTATGGCATAACTCCAAATTATGTCAGGCAATATGATTCCCAAGGTAAAAGAACTCAAACTAATTTCTATCTATTTGTATATCTGTGATATATATGATTCAAATTTAAGAAGCCTCTGTGAGCGCTTCAGCAATAACAATCAGCCTGATTTTACAGATCAGGAAATAATGACAATCTATCTATATGCCATGCACGTGGAACAACGATTAAAGATAAAGCAAATCCATCAATACGCAAGTGATCATCTGCGATCCTGGTTTCCATTGCTTCCAAGCTATGTAGCATATAATACGAGAATAAATCGCTTAAGCGAGGCATTCCGGCATTTATCAGAATTGGTGCTTTCCGGATATCGTCCCGATGACTGTGACCTGGATGCCAGTTTAATCGATTCACTTCCCATAATTACTTGTTCCGGAAAACGGATTCCATCTGTAGCCAGAGAATTAACGGATAAGGGATACTGTTCAACTAAAAGCATGTATTACTTTGGTTTAAAGCTACATGCACTGGCATATCACAGACCAAATCATCTTCCATTCCCGGAAAACATCGTGATTACGCCTGCATCTGAGCATGATCTGAACGTGCACAGGCAAAACTGGAGTAATATACCCAACAGAACCTTCTATGGAGATAAGATCTACTGTGATGCGGAACTTTTAAAGGATATGGAAAGCTCTTGTAATTCAAGAATACTAACTCCGGTTAAGGCGGTCAAAAACCAACCTGAGGTTCTCAGGCAGCGTGATAAAGCAGCCAATGATATTTATTCCAGGGCAGTATCCAGTGTCAGACAACCAATCGAATCGTTGTTTAACTGGATTATTGAAAAAACAGATATTCAAAGAGCGTCAAAGGTGCGGTCCACAAAAGGTTTGTTAGTTCATGTCTTTGGTAGGATCGCAGCTGCATTCATATATTTAATTTTTAACTCTTAATTCGCATTATTAAATAAATGGTACGAAATACATTTATCCGTTTTTCTCCTGTAAGGCTACTGACCCTTTGTTTTTTAATAATTATGGCCATACCTGTGGCCTCCCCGGCTGATCATGTTCCGGGAAAATTCAAGCCCTTCAGGGTACTGGTTATTATCGGGGATCAGTGGGAAGACCCGGCCAGTTACCTGGTGGAAATGCCCGGGCCCACAGGGCAGTATTCGGGATATGATTCGCGACCTGAAGTGCCGGGTTCATGTGATTTTCACCACCTTGTGGTTCTGCTGAAATCCTGGGGAATCCCTTTTGACATTATCAGGCTGGATCAGCAGTTCCTTGACCGGTACATGTTTCTGGACATGTATGGCAATGCCAGATACGGGACCATAATATGGGATGTAAATGACAGTGATAAATTGTTGCCTGCTGATTTTTCAATCATTACGGAAATGGTAAACAAATACGGGATGGGACTGATTGGCTTATCCGACCGGATTACCCAACCTGAGATACAAAGTATTCTTGGGCTGAAATATGTTGGCAGCTGGGAAAGCAATGACAAATTGATTCATGCCGGCGATCATTTTCTTACCCACGAAATCAATTCACCCATGGAGGCAGATTCGGGAATTGAATTGAGCCATGTTCAACGACAACAGGTAGAAATCCTCGATGGTACAGTGACCGTGGTAAATCAGGGACCCTTTGCCCAGGTAACGGCAAAGGAGTACCTGTCCGGTGGCCGCGCCGTCTGGATCGGGAACGACCACAACCACATGTTTTCTTATCAGGGAATACGCACTCTCCTGCGCAGGGCCATCACCTGGACCATTGGCTATAATCTTTACAAAACCTGGGAAAATGATCTGATCATGATCATGGATGACCCCGGGGGAGCATCCAATGCCTGGCTGAAGCACTGGCATTATGCCGGACCCTCAGAGCAGATGATTGATGACTTCCTGATAAAACCACTGGCAGAACATCAGGCTGTACTGAACATCAATTTTGTTCCCGCTTTTGTAAATGATGAAAAAAAGCAGCTGGAACCAGCCTGGACCCAGCAGTTTACCGATGAATTCGGAACAAGGCATGATAATGTATCCAGCAAAAAAGGATATGACAAGGGTGTAAAACTGGGTGTTTTCGAAGTGATGTGCCATGGACTTACCCACATGCAGCCTGACCTGGCTTCGGATCCGGGATGGTACGGAACACATTTGGAAAAAGAGCGGAGTGAAGTGGGGTGGTATCGCGAATTTGGTGATACACGAAGGTTGCAGGAAATACCGGCTGCCGAACAGCTCTGGAGGATGAAAACAGCGATGAGCTGGCTAAAGGAACAGTTTGGTATAACCCCGCTAGGGTTTTGTGCGGGCGGACTCGGAACGTCAGCTTCCTATTTCAATAATACGGCGAAATTGGCAGCTCAGGCTGGTTTTGGCTGGTGCGACTGGGAGACCGGATACCTGGGGAAGGATATGGTCATTCGCGACTGGAAGTTCTTTGGGACTCTGGAATCACCCCGCATGATACCGGTTTTGCCTGATGGACATGATTTTGGAATTTCCCGCGACCCCGGGAAGTTTGCCGCCATATTTGACCTGTATCCGCAGAACCGCTTCATAGGCATGAATGAATTCATCGCTTACCTGCATTCCGCCAGCTCATCTGTCTGGAATTTGAAAGAAGAGAAACTCACCATCGAGGTTGCCTATGATCCGCATTACTGCCAGGATTTCAGCAAGCATGCCTCGGTTTGGAACCTGGAATATTCTGATTGGCTGCTTCAGGAAATAGGCGCTGTTTCATCCGTCAAGGTAGATGGAATAAGCCAGGCCAAATCGGGTATTCAGGTTCAGATACCGAAGGGCACCGGTAAGCATACCATTGAAATAATTTTTTAAGGACAAGTTAAATTATCTGGCAAAATGGATTATGGAAGATCAACAACTTTTTGCCAGGGCTATCGAAAATGCTATTTACAACAGGTGATATCTAAAATAATTTTTAAATCACTGCCCTATACAAGATCACGCAATCAATTATTTCCTTATCCTGGTTTTCCTAACCCAATTTTTCATTGCTCAACAGTAATCTGAGATTCAGCTTGTAAGTTTCACCCTGTTTAGATATCCCGGCGACTCTGATAACAAAGCTTCCCTTCACATCACCAGTATAAAACTGAACAGTAGATTCTCCTGAATTACCTACCCTAACTGTAGGTTCCCAATGCAGGAGATACCTGAAATCAGGAATCCTGTCCGGCCTATCGGACATTGCATAAATTGGGGCAGAGAATTTCCATTACTGTGAATTTACCATGGGAAACAAGAATCGGGTCATATTGGGCAGCGGCTTTACACCATTGAAATCTGATTTTTTTGTATGAATATCAACAATACCTCCAAATGTAAAATCCTTATAGTAATAAGTTGTGGGAAGGATCACTATCCGGTTGATTTCGCCGGCAGGCAAGCCGGCGATTGCAGCATAATCATCATATCTGACACCATCAAGAAAAACTCCGGGTTTTTCATCAATAAATGTTGATGTCTGACGGTCAATCACTGAAATGTTGAATTCTCCTTTTCTGCCGGTAAACCTAACGGAAGGTACCAGTTCATAAAAATACTCCCTGAGTGAATCAAGACTTATGTAACTGGTCATTTCAATGGTTTGATAGGGTTTTGAATAGAATACGCTGCTATCAACAGGATTTTGAACCGGCGGGTTACGCTATATAATTCTGCATTTTAAAATTTCCCTGCAATTGATAATGGGCATACTTCTCCTTCAAATAATACAGTGCCTTTCTGTCAAGACCGAACTGCAGATTGTCCGGGGGTGTTCTGAAGCCGTTCCAAAATGCTTCTTTGAGGTCAATTTTTGAATCTGCATCAGGAACCTCAATGACAACATCCTGTTCTCCTTCCTTCGGTGATAAAAGGAAATGAAAATAACCGAGGGAGTCTGTAACATTGCTTTTAATATCAGTTCCGGGTCCGGGCATGCAAAGGCGTAACCATTTTACCGGGCAAGGAATTTCCCAAAGGATCAGAAAGCTTTCCTGAAAGCAAAATCCCTTTATAGTCGGGCTTGAAGGTTATGTTTTCAGGATCATGTAATATAGTGGTCCCGTCATCCTTTTTGGATGTGAAAACCATGGGAGGCTCCTGCCGGTAAACAGAAACAGAAAAGTTCCCTGCAACTGCTTTTCCTGACATCCCAACTGTTTTAATTTTGAGTGTAACTTGTTCACGGGTGGAATACAACTTTTTGTCAGGACTTACATCCAGGATATTACCCTTGGCTTTAATTCCAGCAGTATCTGCCTGCTCCCTGACATATAACCCACTGTCTGATAAATTGCCCGATGGTTGATTGGGATTTATGATCACCAATTCTTTTTTGAAAAAAGATGCTTCGTCAAAATTTTTCATCCAGTTGGTATAAGCCAGGATATAATATAAACCGGTTGGCAGGTCAACGGGAATTTCAAAATCACCCATGCCTTCTCCCCGGATTAACCTGATTTTTTTCCTGATCAGCGAAGTATTCTCATTGCCAACCAGTTCAATAAATGCTATCTGGCTTAATTCCAGCGCAGGAAATAAGCTGGAAGTGCAATATATCTTAAACCAGCATATTTCACCTGTGAAAGTGCTCTCATGGGATAAGTGTACGACAATATTTTCGTGGGGGCAGTTTGTCGTGGATGTTTGAATGACAGGCTGACCAGAAGAATTATACCCCATCATAACAGCACCAACAAATAAAATGCCTATTTTAATCTTCAGCCTCATAGGGTAATCTTATTCCCAAAAATCGGGTTTGATATTCGTTCCATAATCCCGGCAATCTGCACAAAAATATAGAGTTACAGTATACTGGTGTTTCAGTGCCTTCAATCGTACCCAGTAAGTATTTCGGCACCCACGGTACTTGTTCAAAATCATAATAGGAACAATTACCATAGGCACTGACGGTCTTTACATGATGTTCATATTTATCAATAAACAATCTTTTTTTCTTAACCGATAAGGCTGAAAAGCTACCCAATGCATGAATTTTTCCATCACTGCTTGTAATATTTCCGATTACCCTGGAAGGTATCTTATCATATATGCCACCTACATCTTCATTGGCATCCATTAGCTGCTTCCAGTAGTCATACTGCTCACGGCTTATGGAGGATTGTTTTGCCAGAATGCTGTATCCGATATGAAGCTTATCTTCACCAGGCCCCAGGGATTGAAGCTGAAATCCCTTAATTTCATCAACCGGAGAATTGACAGTAGAAGCAACCCGTATTGAACTGGAAGACATGGTCACCCAGCAGGTAACTTTCTCATCGTTTACGGAAATCTTTTCCCTTGAACTATATTGTACTGTCCCCGATGGTGTATGATCAACCAATATGTCATCAGTCAGCAGTTTCACTTCCCAGGTCTCTTCGAACTCAAAGTACCAGTATTTAACAGTTCCCCGGGGATCATGTGTATCCAGGAGAATATTCAGCCAGGTTTCTTCCTTTGCCTGATCTTCTGCAAAACTGGTCCTGATTACTTCTTCAGAATACAATGCTGTCTATTTCAGGGCCCTCCTGCATGGCGACTGTATCAGATGTGTACTGAATTCCGTCACTGGTAGTGATATGTAATGAATATGAATATCCGGGTACTCCTTTCAGATTTTTCTCTGTGGTCTCATACCTCCCGTATTTATCACTGTACAACTGATATACATTTCCATGGTCATCACTGATCCTGACATCAGCATTCAAAACAGGTTCAGGATAGTACATCACGTTAACAGGGACAGAGGTGGTCAGCTTCACTTTGAAAGGTCCCTCTTCGTCTGTGATTTTCGAATCCACAACCAGCATGGGTTCGGCGTCATCCTCATTCAGACTGGGTGTAATGGGCTCCACACACGATTGCATGCTGAGGATCATGCTGAAAAATGAAACAAGGGCAATACTCAATTTTCTATAAGTCATTAAAATTTAATATTATAGGTAATTGTTGGGATGACAGTGCCAAATATTGAAAGCTGATAGGCTACAAATTTTCCCCCCTCACTTTTAAAGTATACCGAATAGGCATTATTCCTGCCGGTAAGGTTATAGAAAGATAAAGTAAGGGAGCTGTGTATCCGTTGATTTTTCTTCAGGTTGCCGTTCAGCGTGGCGGAGACATCTATCCGGAAATAATCGGATATCCTGTACTGGTTATATTTTGAATATTGCAGGAATACCTGTTCACCCTGCTGGTATTTTGAAACCGGATAGGTTATAGGTCTTCCCGTTGAATAGGTCATGTTGGCTGAAAAAACGATCCTGCGTGAGGCTTTAAAATTGGCCAGCATATTCAGATTATGGGGTTTATCATAATTGGCAGGGAAAAATTCTCCGTCATTGATCAATTCTTCTGGGTATTGGGAAACCGATCTGATCAGGGTGCGTGACCAGGTATAATCGATACGCCCGTTAACCCGGCCTCCTGATTTTTGCAGGGATAGTTCAATTCCATAGGATTTGCCTTTCCCGTCGATAATTTCCGTTTCTATATGATCATTTAAGAGAAGTTCAGCACCGGGTTTATATTCTATGATATGATTGACTTGTTTATAAAAAACTTCTGTTGAAACTTCAATGTTGTTTTTCCTGAAATTCCTGAAATAACCGGCTGAAAACTGATGTCCGCCAGCAGGAAGCAGATACGTATCACTTAGCTTCCAGGTGTCGGTTGGCGAAATAGCTGTTGTATTCGAAAGCATATGGATATATTGGGCAGTTTTATTGTAGCTGAGTTTGAGGGAACTGGTTCTGCCTGCTGAATAATTCAATGAAAATCTCCATTCTGGATTCAGGTAAGTCTTCTCAATCCTGTTTTTACTGTGGATCAGCGTATCGATAATGTTTTCTTCCTCGTAAGGCAGGTTCGCGGCATAAACATATTTCTTACCGTCGTCAAATGAAGCTAATCCGGAGAGCCTTATACCTCCCTCCATTTTTAATCTACCCGAAATACTGTAGACACTCCCGGCATAAACTGCATACTCCAAAGCATGTTCATTTGAAGTGAGCACAGGTGTAATATTTGAATTGCCCAGGGCCTTTTTTTCACCGGGATTAATGGAATAGAAATTAACTGCAGCACCGAAATCATATTTCATCCTGCCGTTGGTGAAGTATTCAATATCATTTGTCAGCGCGAAATGGGCAAGATCATGGCTCAAAATGAAGGACTGCATGGATGTATTTTCATTTGAGATTTCATAATTGAACAAACTGCAGATCAATGAGGTATTGGATTTTAGCTTGGAGTTGGCTTTAAACATCCAGGACAGTGAAGCAATAAAATTATCATAATCATAAATTGTGTCACTGTGTAACTGGAATTTATCCTTACTGCTATAGAGGTTCACATGCAGCGTATTCTTTTCATTGATATAGAAATTGAGTTTGGCCTGTGCATCATAAAAGAATGCCTTGCTATTGTATAGTTCAGGAACTTTTATATTTTCCAGCAACCAGTTTGAGTATGTGCTCCTGAAACTGGTTACGAAAGAACATTTCTTATTAAACAGGGGTCCGGTGAGGTTTATCCTGGCTGAAACAGGACTGATCCCTGCAGAACCTGAGATTTTATCGCGATTACCTTCAATTGTATTAATTTCAAAAACGGAAGAAATCCGGCCGCCATATTTCACCGGCATACTTCCTTTGTATAGGGTTGCATTGTCAATTATTTCAGAATTGATGGCTGAAAAATTACCAAAGAAGTGGGAAGGGTAATAGATAGGCGCCTGGTCAACCAGGATCAGGTTCTGGTCTGTATTTCCACCGCGCACGTTAAAGCCCGAAGTACCCTCACCGACAGTCTGAACACCGGGCAAGGTAAGTACACTTTTCATAATATCTGCTTCGCCCAAAAGGCTGGGAATTGATTTCAGGGTGATATTATCGATCCTTTCCATGCCAATATGCATTTGTCCGAGATTCCCTGTGCCATGGCCGATAATGACCGCATCCTCCAGTACATTCACCTTGACCTCCAATTCAACATCAAGCTTACCGTCCGAGTACAAATTGAGGATTCGTTTAACAGGTTCCATGCCAATACTGCTAAAATTCACGATCTGGTTTCCAACAGGCAGTATTATTTCATAATAACCCAAGGCATCGGAGGATGCCCCTTTCCGGATTTCATTCACGTAAACATTTGCTCCCACAACGGGTTCTCCCGACTCATAATCTTTTAAATACCCGGATAATAGGGCAGTTGTACTTTTGTTTTTACCCGGTATACCAATATTGATGATCTGATATTGAAGTTGATGAAGATTTTCCCTGGATATTTTCTTTTCCGTTGGGGTATCTTTCAGACTTTCTTCATTCAGATCAATACCCGGAAATAAGTCTGACAGCAACAATCCTGTATAAATCACAACCTGGTTCCCGGACATATAATAATAAACCTGATACTTTTCAAGAATGCTTTCCAGGCATCTCTTCAGGGGGACTTTATTAAAACCTGAGGTTACCTGTATGCTATCAATGGCCTTTTCGTCAAAGAAAAACCTTACCGGATAGGTAAGTTCAATTTCCCGGAGGAAAGTCTTCAGTGGTACCTGCTGATAATTCCCGGTAATGAAGATAGGGAGATCCTGCGCATGCATATAAAACGCAGAGATCAGTATAATCAGGATTGTAATTAATCCTTTTTTCATAATTT
Source organism: uncultured Bacteroidales bacterium (assembly GCA_963705125.1). Classification (GTDB taxonomy): domain Bacteria; phylum Bacteroidota; class Bacteroidia; order Bacteroidales; family UBA10428; genus UBA5072. The sequence continues at coordinate 96,166 of CAVPIY010000007.1, forward strand.
TATACTCACGCAATACTGTATGACTTCCAGGTTCAAGGATTAAGTTTGTCGAAATAGCGAAGGATAGCCACAATATTGTCTGGATTATCCGTATTGAACTTTATTTTATTCCTCCTGATGAATTTGGTAAGCTCGTTACCCTGTGTTGCCAGGAGTTTTATTAGCTGATTTTTCGAACGGAAGTTACTGCAAACATTTCCGGTTTGAAGATAATAGGCAGAATATCCGGTAAATTCTCCCTGCCCTTTCGCTGATCTTACTACAATATTTTTAATGGGTTTAATATACAATACGGTCTTATTAAATACTATGGATTCATAAAGTGCCTTACCACTGATGCCGGGTATTTCGGAATATTCATAATGATGTCTTTTATTCGTCACGTTATCAGTATATAAGAACCCTGCTAAATAATCATTGCTGATCACCACGTATTTTTCTTTGCCTTTTTCAGGATGGAAAATAATGAACTCATTTTTATACACATCATAATTCATGACAACCCCGGTATACAAAACGCCCTTGTACAGTATGTCAGCTTTTGGCCAATATTTTTCCACCAGCAAAGGACTTCCCAGGTATTTTTTTTCATAGATCCATTTCGTTCCGTTAATGATATCATCCGTTTTGGTGTATAACCCGGTGTTATTGATTACATCCAGACAATCCTGGGCAAGAGTGGCCTTGCCGGACAGAAGGCAAAGGATGAGACAGTATATGAGGGTCAATTTCATTTCACCACCCCCTTCACGGATTCGATCAGATAGCCCTCCTGGTCCTCAGTATCAGTAACCGACTGAAAATGAACATAATTTATGCCATTTACACTGGGCAAATTAATGGGCAGGACTTCAGTGTAGGTTTCCCCGTTTAGTATTAACCGGCAGTTACCCTTCTGAAGATTATCCCATTCAAAAATGAGCTCATTCCATTCACCCGGTCTTAACAAGGGTCCAACGTTTGAATTTCCTCTTCCGTCGAATGTCAGGTTGTACACGGCATACCGGTAAACCATTGTATCCGTTGGATTAAACCAGCGGTCGGTGAGGCAAATCCGTCCTCCCTTACTACCGGGCTTCAGGTATATCCGGGTTGTGAAGGTTCCTTTCCGTGCTGACGGAAAATTCCAGACTGCGCCATCGACATCACAAACCAGTTCAGGATTTATGACATGTCTGATCTGCAATACTTTCTTACCCTGACCAACCGGATGATCAATGAGGGAAGCCCCCGGATCCCGGTTATATGCACAATGGCCCTTAATCCCTTTCAGGTATTTGTGGGTAGACCAGTTCATGAGACCTGCGGAAAAATCATCACGGCGTTGCGTTTCATATAACCAGTCTGGATCAAAAATAACCATGGCCCGCACCAGCGGGTGCTGCCCGAAAGCCACCAGGACTTTGCCATAGGGCAATTCAACGGCCTGGGATTGGTGTACACTTTTGTCCAGGGATACTTCCTTGCCTCCTAGGGTGGCAAAATCGCCTTCATTCCTGAGCGGATTTAAATATAATTCCCGGAAACCTGTCCAGGTTTTTCCATCATCTCCGGAGATGGCAACATGGATAACGTCACGGTTGGTAAAAACATCTTCCCAGAGCCCGGTTTTCTGTTCTTCGCGAATGGTCGTATCGGCTGACCGGTCCAATTCGGGCAGGGGTGTGGTGCTGCAGAGGAATAGCAGAAGACGCCCATCCTGTAAACGAAAGAAGGTGGGCATGGTTAAGGTTGAGTAAAACCGGGAAGGCACCGGAGCTGGCCAGGTTGTGCCATGATCGTCTGACCAGGATTCATACAACCGGTCCATGGAGGTGCGCAACAACATCCAGATTCTCCCGTTTTGTAACTCTGTAAGGGTAGGCTCAATGGCGTAATTCTGCCAGCGGGGCTTTTCATGGGGCCATTGCGGATTAAAATACGGACCCACGGGAACATAGGATATTTGCCAGTTATGGCCGTCATCATCCGAATAAAACACACAGGACTGCATAACTTCTTTACCATCTTCCAAAAGGCTCCTACCGCAGGTAACCAGAATTCTTTTACGGGATTTGAGAAATACCGGCTGCCGGATCATGTCATGCGGATCCTTATCAATTTGGATTTTCTCATACGGGCCATCCATATCAAAGCTTCTCATAACAAAGGTGCCTTCCTGGGTACTGATGAGCCGGATATATTCACCGGAATAGGGACTGCAAACTGCCGGAGGCATATTTTCGTTGGTAAATAAGGCCGGATCTTCAATAACCTTCCGGTTCCAGGTAAATCCGTTGTCCTGGCTGTAAATGTAAATATGAGCCGAGGGAGTAAACCATTGACCTTCAAAACCGTAATGCCGGAGTTCACCGTCAGGCAACCGGACCAATCCGTTAAAGGCGTTATCCGTGGGCCTGCCGACAAAAACCGGGGCATAGATTTCATGGAGTGAAACCGGCTTGTTCTTACCATGCTCTGGTTCGGCGATCTGTCCCATCAGATTCAGGTTAACAGAAATAAAGACCAAAAAAGCAAACTGCCCCAGCACAAATACTGGGGACATTTTTTTAATGTGCATATAATCTTTTGATTTTTCGCTCTATTTCGTTCAAAAATACGAAAATATCTTTCGTTTCGTTACTCTGAATCTTTTATTTTGATTAATATTATATTAAATAGGTTCAGGTGAGTTTATTCATCCTTTCCATCCACTTCTTTTCAACGGATTCGAGTTTTGCGATTTGTGAGCCTGACAAATAAATTTCAGGCTTCCTGTTCAAAATGGAGGTGACAACTTCCCCGGCTTTTTCTTCCAACGATAATGAACCATCTTTCTCCCATAAAAGCCGGTTTTTCCGGTTTGGCAGTTCAGTATACCTGATCTCTTCCCGGTAATGTTCCAGGGTATGGGAGGTCTCCAGAAAGGAACCCTGAAAAGCCACATCCTTAATCACCTGGAAGGCCAGATGCTCCTCGTCAACCATGAACCTGTCAGATACCCTCAGGCAATTTCCAATGATCTCATGATCAATAACAGCAGCCTCAGGTGATATAACCTTCGAAGTTTCCAGATTACCAATACCCCATATCATATTGACCTTGCTCAAGGTATGAAAAAGAGCGGTCAGCATTTTCTCATAGGAAGCCTGGGCATCAAGCATGACAGAATCACTCAAGGCCCATGATGCACAAGGGAGTCCATGAAACTGTGCCATTTCAGCGCCGGCACTTTGCAACAGGGCATTTTCCGGAGAGCCGGTCAAAACCAGTGTCGTCATCATATCAAATACATGGGCGAAACCGGCATTATAAATGCAGGGTCTCCCTGGTTCAATGACCTGGTTTATCACGATCCCGCTTATTACCTCTGCATCTGCCATGGCCAGGCTTCCTGCCAGGGTCACAGGGGATGTTCCTCCTGCCATGGGCTCTGAGTTGATCATAATGGGGATTCCGTATCCTCTGGTTCTGTAAAACAGTTCGAGGGCGGTTTCTGACCAGGTTAACGGGCTTACGATACTATATCCCAGAGTAAAGAACATATTATCCCGTAAGGATTTGCCATCCAGAATTACATTCGACATTTCAATAATGGCTTCCGCGCCGGATGCGAGTATATATGCAGGGTCGAATATGTTTGGCAGTGTATTCGGCAGATATTCTGAAACCTGCAAAATCCCTGCAGTTTGGAGGGTACTCCTTCAAACTTGTTCCCACTATTCCCCCGATATTTTCAAGTGTGTCAACCACCCTGACGAAATCCGTAAATTCACCCACGCCCAACTCTACTGCTTTTTTACCTGTACCCCTGAAATACCGGGTTGCATTACCTGTATAAAACAGGGACGGTCCTCCGCATTTCATCACCGTATCCTTCCCAAGGCGGTTCTTTAGTGTAAATTCTCCGGGACAAAGGGCCAGGTATTGATCCACCATTTTAGCGGGCAGATAAACCCTTGCCCGGTCATCCTTGTCCGGTTCAGCTCCCGCTTCCAGCAGCATATCACAGATGATCCTGTTTCTAACCCGGATGCCTATTTCCCCGAGAATCCTTTTGCCCGTTTTATGAATCCCGGCTCTTTCATCAAATGTCAGAATTTGCAGCATAATTGTATCGCTTTTCCTGGTTATGAAATAAAATGAAATATAAGAATTCTGCTAAAATTAGTTTAAGATTATAACAGAAAAACCTAACTTTAAAAAGGAAACTGAAATCAGATAAGGCAATTGCATAATAATATAAAACAAATCATTACAAGATGAAAGGATCAAGAAGACAATTTATCAGGAAGACGGGTGCCGGCTTGCTGGCTGCAGGTGCTGCTGCTACGCTGCCTGCAGGAAAAATGTTCGGCATGCATTCAAAATTGAATACAGGGACTAAGGATCTGTTTAGGTTCGGGATTGCCGGTTGGACATTTGTCAATTATAAACTGGATGCAGCTCTCGATATGATGGCCAGGGTTGACATGCATTATCTGTGCATCAAGAACTTTCATTTGCCGTTTGATAGTACTCCGGTTCAAATTGCGGAATTTCACGATAAATTGAAAGCCAAAGGAGTAACCGGGTATGCCGTTGGTCCCATTGGCATGAAATCCGAAGCTGAGGCTGACCAGGCCTTTGCCTATTGCAAGACGGGCGGGCCTATACCCTGGTCGTTGGTGTTCCGGAACATGAATTGCTTCCCTATATCGACAGGAAAGTAAAGGAATATGGTTTCCATTTTGCCATTCATAACCACGGGATCGATGACAAACTTTATCCAACTGTTGAAAGCGTGTACACGAAAGTGAAGGATCTGGATCCCCGGATCGGTGCGTGTCATGATATAGGTTATTCCATGCTCATGGGTATCGATCCGGCTGCTGTTACCTTAATATATGGCAGCAGGATTTTTGATATTCACATCAAGGATGTTACCCTGGCTTCTGCAGAAGGAAAAGATTGTGAACTGGGTCGCGGGATTATTGATTTCCCTGCCTTTATTAAGGCTTTGCGTACTGTTAAATATGCAAAGGAATGTGCAGCCTTGAGTATGAAAAGGGAGATACGGATCCCTTGCCAGGAATTGCGGAATCAGTTGGCTATTTTAAGGGCATTCTGGATGCTGTTTAAGTGAGCTATAATCCTGTTTGCAAAAACAAATAACATTTAACCATATGATGTCAGACAAATTGAAATCAAGAAAGGAATTTTTGCGGGATTTATCCCTGATCGCTGGAGGAACACTTGTATCGGCCGGTCTGTTTGCTCAAGCAGGAAAGTCAGGGAAACTGAAAGCCAACCTTGGCCTGGTAACGTATTTATGGGCCAAAGACTGGGATATTCCAACCCTGATCAAAAACTGTTCAGCAACCGGTATGCTTGGGGTTGAGCTTCGCGAGCAGCATGCTCATGGTGTTGGTACCGACTTGTCATGCAGAGAAGAGAAAAGAGGTGAGAAAAACATTTGCGGATAGTGCGGTAACCCTGGTTGGTCTGGGCACAAACCAGCAATATGATTACCCCGATCCAAATCAATTAAAGGAATCGATAGCCAGGACCAAAGACTGGATCAAACTGAGCGTGGATATCGGTGCTTCGGGTGTAAAGGTAAAACCGAACCAGTTTCACAAGGATGTCCCGAAGGAAAAGACCATTGAGCAGATTGGAAAAGCGCTGAATTCACTGGGTAAGTATGCAATTGACCAGGGACAACTGATCAGGCTGGAGGTACATGGACCGGAAACCTCCCTGTTGCCCAATATCAAAGCCATGATGGACTTTGTGGAAAACCCGGGCGTCAAGGTATGCTGGAACAGCAATCCTGCAGATCTTGAGGGAGAAGGATTGAAATACAATTTCAACCTGGTGAAGGACAGGATTGGCGATACTGCCCATATCCGCGAACTGACAGATACCAAATACCCCTTCCAGGAGCTGATGAACCTCTTTGCCGGAATAGATTACAAGGGATGGATGTTGCTGGAGTGTTCCTCTGATCCGGCCGATAAAGTTGCTGCCCTGGTTGAACAGCGCTTGTTGTGGGAAAAAATGGTGGCACAGGCAAACAGAACGTGAGGCAGGGTATAAATGATCTTCATTAATTGAATGCAGATCAGGAATTCAGAAGGATCATCCTTTGTTCCCGGGCAGAGCGGTAAATCGCCAGGATAATCTCAACCGATTTGCGGGCTTCCCGTCCGCTGATCTCATACGTTTTCCCCTGGTCAACCGATTGAATGAAGGCAGCTATATTCTTTGCGTGCGGGTGAAACGGAATTGCCGCCGGATCAGAGGTCCCGCCTCCGCCTTCAATATCCCCGAATCTGACCCGGATTTCCCGGTCAGCTTCTGTTTCATCCGCAAATTGCCAAACCTTGAAGCTATTTTCGACCAGGACTGCCGTTCCCTTGTTTCCGGTGATCTCTATCCTTCTGTACTGCCCTGGGAAAGATGCGGTTGAACCATAAATCAAACCCAGGGCATTGTTTTCAAACTGCAAAACCGACACAGCGGTATCTTCAACCTCAATATCATGTGCAATTGTAGCCATGTAAGCCTGTAATGACCTGACTGGACCCATCATGAACTGCAGCATGTCAATCATATGGATGGATTGATTCATCAGCGCCCCGCCTCCATCCAGATTCCAGGTCCCCCGCCAGCTGCTTTTATAATATTCATCGGTCCGCCACCAGGGCACATGAACAGCAGCAAATGAAATGGTGCCAAAGCGACCGGAATCAACAGTATCTTTGAGTACTTTCACGGCATCGTTATACCGGTAATTGAATATGCCTCCCAGACAGGTACCTGCTTTTTCATGGGCTTCAATCATTTTATCAATCCGGTCCAGGGAAATCTCCATCGGTTTTTCACAGATCACGTGCTTGCCATGCCTTGCAGCTTCTACGGCTGGTTCCAGGTGGGCGCCGCTTGGTGTGGCAATTGTCACTATATCTATTTCAGTATTTTTCAACATATCGCCCGTGTTTTGAAACGGGTGGCAGGAATATCTGTCAGCCAGCGTTAGGGTCTTCTTCGGATTCAGACCACAGATCCCAATCAGTCGTGCATTGGGGAGGCTTTGAATGGCTTTTGCATGAAAGTCAGCGATCATGCCTGAGCCAATAATTCCAAAATTCCAGGTTTTCATAGGGAGTATGTAAAGTCAGACAACACCATGGCCACCTTTACGTAAGATGCCGTTGTAGTTTTCAAAGAAAATCTTCTTTCGCTGGGATTCACTCAGGTTCGAAGCCAGAATATTTCCAACGCCTTGGTAATAAGAGCTGTCTGTTGCAAAGAACAATCTGTCCTCACCTACACAGCTCAGCGCAAAGTCAATCATACCCGCTTCATTATTACTGCCGGAGGTGTCGACATAAATATTCGGATAATTCCTGATGGCCTTGCAGGCATACTCCCAGTCTCCGCCTCCCCCGGTATGGGCATATTGAAACATGGCCTCGGGATATCTTTTGGCAGCATCCACAAAATCATCAGGGATTGATGTATTGGGGGATTCCCCGAAATCATACTTCATCCGGTATCCGCCCATGCCGAGCTGGCAATTGGCATGCATCAGGATGAGGATCCCGAGATCGATCGCCTTCTCGATGATGGGAAAGAACAGGGGATCATTGATCTTCACCTGGTAATAGACCTTGATGCCGACCATTCCCTGGTCCATACATCGGCTTATCTCTTCCAGGGATTCTTTCCTGTAGACGGGATTCAGGGTGAGCTGTCCCAGAATCCGGTCGGGGTATTGTTTCATGGCTTTCAGAACCGTATTGTTGCATTGCCGGAACTCCTCGGGTGTAGCTTTGGCAGTCCCAACCACCGGTTTTGAGATAACCAGCTTCTCAATTCCCAGCCTGTCTGCATAGCCGATCTGGACCTCAGGTCCTCCCTGATACAGGTCGGTATGTTCATGCGCATCGATCTTCCGGTATTTCATGACTTCCTGCATGATCGGATACGGGGATAATGCGGAACTATTTTTTTTTGAACATCGGGAAAGACTCCCTCCAAGCAAGATACCGGCAGATGCAACTGCGGTCTGGGTAAAAAACTTTCTGCGATCGATCCTGAATGACATAAGACTATTTATTTCAATCTATTTCAATCTATTTCCGTCTATTTCAATCCTTCACTGCTCCAATCAACAAGATCACCAATATTTTCATATACCTGTAAAACTTTCATGTTGTCTGATGCCTTTCTGTATAAATAAACCGAATGTGGAAATTCAAGTTCCAGGTTTATTGATTCTTCGGATGCCGGTTCAAGCATCTGGTTTTTTAAACCGGCTAATATCACCCGTCGTGGAGCAATGCATCCAATTAAATCTGGCAAATCGTATGCAGTTAAGGCACCGGCAACCCCCCAGGAAAAATCCAACTCATAGGGATGCCAATAATCACCTCCCTCTCGGGCGGTAAAACCAATTTTATATAAGCGGTTCATCACGATCGATCGGTATGAGATGGGTGAACCGCTCAACACAACATGTTGAATTGAAGGATCAAAAGCAGCGGCATGTATCAGTGGTATACACATCTCATTGATCCCGATAGCGCCGATTTTCAAGGAATCAACTCCCGGGAAGCTCTTTAAGCATTGCACTGTATGAACAATATCACCTGCCTGGATCCCGACAACACTTCTGCCAATCAGGACGGCAGTATAACCATCTGTCAATCCTCTGGCTGCCGTGTTTCTTGTTTCACCAATCCCAAGAACGTCAATTGCTGCAACAATATAGCCCTTTCTCACCAGTATCTCAATCTCCCCTCCAGCCTTTGCTTCAAATGCTTTACCCATGGGATGCAGGTAAATCAAGGCAGCATGTTTTCTCAGTGTGTCATCCGGCACGAATAGCAACAAGGGAATGGCATAATCCCCCTCACCCGGAATAGCATATTTTCCAACAGAGTAACCATCCCGCTGATACCGGCCATTGATAAAAGGTTCCTCCATAGTGCTTTCCGGAGGAATAAAACCTGATATTTCCCGGGCTTTTATCAGTACCATTTTGAGGTGTTTCTCTATATCTTTCCTTGATTTCTCAAGATTCACCATGAGTTTTTCAGCTATTCTTTTATTCACATCAAAGATCATGTTACCACCCAGGTATGTTGAGACTTGTCCGGTAGGTGTTATGGTAAGTTCTTCCTTTGACAGTATCACAGCCTCCACTTCTTCCGCATTGCCGGATAAATTAAAATGTTTCATGAAAAAGGCATAGATAGCCTGTCTTATTTTTGGAGTCATCCAATGTCTGGAATCATCTTCAACCATCTCCAGATTTTCATTTTTGCCAAAAGCTTGATAGGCATTTTTGGCTTCAACATAGGCTTCGCGGGCTCCCTGCAGGCACAGGTATTCATCGCGTGAAACGAATGTAAGCAGAGTCGGTTTGGGCGCCCTGGCTTCCAGAAGATCCTCAAAGGTGATCCCGTTTACCGTACCATGAAATAGAATGGCTTCCGCATCCGGCGCTCCCTTGGTTTCAAGCAATCTCCTGCTTGCGTTGGCCCAGCTGCATGGTATGGATACTTTCACCCTATCGTCAAGCGCAGCAATATAGGAGGTCACCGTTCCACCGCCTGAGAAACCCGTCACCCCGATTCTGGCTGTATCAACTTCCTTGCGGGTCATAAGATAATCCATTGCCCTTATGCCATCCCATATAAAATATTTAGCACAGGAATAACCCGACAGAAAGCATTGATTTCCAAAATAGCAATGCTCAATAACTGAATAACCTACTGAAGAGAATTTTACCGTTGTATCATAATTCTGAACATGCTCTCCCTGTCCGGGGGGATCGATGGCAAAAACAATCATGCCCTTTTTTACCAGGTTAAAATTTATTACCTGATACAACTCATTCCTGAAGGCTTCCTGGTTATGTCCGATAACATTCAGTATGGCAGGAGTCTTCCCTTTAATCTTTTCCGGGATATAAAGACAGCCGGTCACATAAAATCCCTGAAAGGATTCATAAATGATTTTTTCAATCCGGTAACCATCCCCTTTTATAATACCTGTAATCCTGGGGTTAAGAGGCGTTTTTTCCGGGAATGGGCCAATAATTTCAACCAGTTTATCCCTGACATACTTTTGCCGGTTTCGCCAGTCGCTCTCAGATTTTAACCTGGCGATCTCCCGTTCGCGCAATGTATAATAAACCAGGGCCTGATCCGTAAGATAATTTATCAGCAGGCTACCGGGATTATTCCAGTGAAGCCATTGTTGAAAAACATCCAGGTTTTCCTCATCCTTTTCAGGAACGATGCGGTTATTTACAAGAGGAGCTGAGACCTGGGAATATAGAGTTCAGATGTACAAAGCAGGCAAAGGAATACTATAAAAAACGCACATATTTTCAAAGTAATTTTCTCCATGATAAGTTGAGAGAACTTGAATATATAAATATAAGAATAAAATCCAGCTTGCTCTGAGTCGATTTTTAATTTCGGACTTTATATAATCAGGAAATAATTACAGATTCAAGATTCAGATAACCGGCAATTTTCTCAATTGTTCCCGCATGGTGACCTATACCCAATGCAAAGTGGTGCGTAGGGCCTTCTTTGATCCACCTTGTCAGAAAGGTCTTAATATCGGGCTTGAAAAAGCCCCGGGTATTGGTATTGCCTGTCGGCGGTATCGGACCTTTCACCGATTCCCCTTCGGCGATAATAAATTTGAATTTTCCGTCATAGGTTGAGTTGATCGACAACATGGTAATCGGTCCTTCTTTGATATTGAATTCAACACCTGCTCCAAAACCCGGTTTCCCATGATATTTCTTTAGGCTCCTTAACACGGGTTTTCCCTGGGCAATGCCAATGTTATGAGGGCCATCGTGTCCAACCAGGACAAAACCCTCATTGAAGTCAACGGGATGAAATTCGGCAAAACTACCTCCGATCCCGAGTTTGAACATGATAAATAAGGCGATCAGTGTTTTCTGGTCAGATTCCCCGCACATGGGAATGCCATCAACAGCTAAAAGTGAGTTACCGACGATCAGGTTTGACATTACCATTCTGAGGTCGCTGTCCGCCGGGCCGTCATAATAGTAAGACAAGCCATCCAATCCTTTTTCCCGGATGAATGAATTGAGTGCCACGCTGACATGTGCTGCAACCTGTAAATCCTCTTTTTTCAGTTTCATTGAAATCGGATCGGAAACCGGATCGGGGGTATCAAAAAAATTCAGGATTCTTTCTTCTTCAAGCACTATTTCCTGTTCCCTTACTCTTTCATAACAACTCATTAATTCATGGGCCTCGCATTCAACTGTGTGGCAGCCAAAGAATGAAGTCAGCATGGTGGGATCTGTGTGCATATCCATCATTGCATTGATCGGATGGCCCAGATGGCCGAAGTGGGCATTTTTTAAATCGTGCAATACCCGGGCAATCCGGCAATACTCATCTATCTGATGATCAACGTCAGGGTCATCATGCAATGTTCCGATGATCATGTCGGGTACTTTTTTCCCCATACGTACAGCAACTGCCGCAAATTCAGGCAGTGAACAGATATCGTCATTCGCCAGTTGCATGTAAGTTGAGGCCTTTGCGTAATCCAATGCCTTCAAAGTCTGAAGTGCAACCAGCACAACCGGTATATTGAGTGATTTTATTATTATCCCAAATGTTCCCGATGTCGCATAGGTAAGCATCGTACAAAATACCATGTCCAGGTTTGCAGCTTCCATTGCTTTAAGCAATTCATAGGCCTTGGCGGCATGGTCTATCATGCCAAAATCAATAATCCTGGCATTCTTATCCGGTATCTTTTTAATGATGGTGTTGTGTTTGACCATTAATTCTTCCAGCAGTCCAGGAAATTGATCCCAATACTTGTCATAACCTACTCCAAATATGCCAATTCTTGATTGGAGAGTTATTTTCCCGGTCAGGGATTATTGTTTTTTCAGCAGTCATGATTATCGTCGTTATTTTGAAAGTTCAAGATTCAGGTGTCTGTTTAAATAAAAGCCTTGGATAATTTTATTGTTGGAATTAGCCAGATATAACCAATAAATACAACCAAATACATCAAACCGGCATAAAGCCACATCGGATTGTATGAAAATCTTGAAATGATTATTCCAATTACGGGGTTGATAACAAAGGCCGAAACAGCCCCTGCAGTTCCCGAAAATCCAACAACAGTTGAAGTCACCTTCCGGCCGAAAATATCCCCGATAGAGGTTATGTAATTTGTAATCCACAGCCCATGCGCAAAGAAGGCTACTGTTAAAATCAGGATAACCATTTCCGAAGTGGGTGCAACTTTTACCAGAACCACAGGCAACATTAAAATTGCCGCCAAACCCATAACCGCTTTACGGGCCAGGTTGAGGTTTGAAGTCTTCAGCAAGATTGAATCAGAAATCCATCCTCCCAACATGTTTGAAATGCCGAGAGCCAGGAACGGGATCCAGAACAGCCTGCCAATTTCCGCAATAACCAGTCCCCGGGTTTCATTTAAGTATTTAGGGATCCAGAACATGTAAAAGTATAAAATGGGATCAAGTAAGAACCGGATGGCAATAAAAACCCATACTTCTTTTAATTTTAATAATTTCGATAGATTGATCCCAGACTCCAGGTTGACCCTTGTTGGCTCTGCAAAAGGTGCTTCATTTTTTATCTTCATTGCATTCTTTCTCACTGTAACCAGCAGCCATACAATAACCCACACAAATCCAATAATGCTGGTGACCAGGAATACACCCCGCCAGCCGATCTTAATCAGCAGGTATGCGCACAAGGGTGGAGCAATAACGGCTCCCAGTGCCGCACCGCCAATGGCAATCCCGTTTGCCATAGCCTGTCTCCTCTTCGGGACCCAATCGGTTACCGCTTTTATGGCTCCCGGGAAAGCCCCTCCCTCACCGACACCCAGAAGAAACCGGAAAGCCGCAAATTGCTGCACTGTATTTGCCAGGCTGTGGAGCGCGGTTGCCAACGACCAGATCGCAACAGAAAGGGCAAGCCCGTATCGGCTGCCATACCGGTCAATTAATATTCCGCTGACCGTAAACATGATCGCATAACCAATTAAAAATCCGGTGTTAATGAAGCCATACTGAATATCTGAAATTGTAAGTTCCTGTTTGATTTTTATTATCAGGATCGACAAAACCTGCCGGTCCAGAAAACTCAGGGCTGTTGCCACAAAGGCCATGGCAACGATTATCCAGAAATATCTTCCCGGGTTCATTCCCGATGATCTATCGTGATTTGAACTTATATCGAATTGCAATTTATTTCAAGTATTTATCAAAAAACCTGAATATGCTGGGTATATCAAATTCATGCCCTGCAGGATGAATATTAAACTCGTACCGGTCGCTTATTCCCAATTTCTCATAGAACAGGGAAGCCCTTTCAGACTCCCTGTGAGCCTCCTCCAGATTAAACAAAATATCGTTTTCGCCAAGCTGAATCATACAGGGACGGGGACATATTAATCCAACGGCCTGAAAATTTCCAAAGCCACTGAATAAAAGTCTGTCCGGCGGCATAGTTGAGTCGTCTGCGATCGCATTTTTTAATTCGATTTCATAATCCTGCATGTTTGCGGAGGGGACAGCAACTTTTATAAAAGGACAAAGTGCTGTAACGTATAAGGTATAAAATCCACCCCAGGAGAGTCCTGTCATGCCAACACGCTCCGGATCAATTTCAGGGCGTTCTTTGATCAGGGCTTTTGTGCTTTCAATGATTTTCTGCAGTTCAACACCAATCATACTTGTTCCGGCAAATTGAAGCTTGCGGTCAAGGATTTCCCTGTTTGCTCCGGGTATTTCAGGATCCTGGCAGTAACCACAATTCATCGCCAGTGCGGGGGCCCAGACAATGTATCCTCTTTTAACCGCCTCAGGACCAAAAGAGTGGTAGTTTATGCGGGTATCGAGGTCGCATATAGCTTCAGGATTTCCGCCACCTCCGTGCTGTGCAATCAGAAGGGGGGCTTTTCCCTTCAGGTTTTTAGGCACCATATATAATCCGTAAGCATTGACACCCTCAATTACCTCAACCCAAACGCGATAGATGGTGCAATGGGCATCTTCACCAATTTTCATAATTTTCGAGATTTTACCCTCTTTTGCTTTTGGAGGAGGATAGCCAAAATAGTCACCCACTTTTTTCCTGTAGGGATACAGGGAGTTAATATAATCTTCAATGCTGAAGTAATCAGGCTCAAACGATGTGAGGGATGCTTTTATATTCTCCTCAAGTAATTGGTCAACATATGCCTTTATTTCCAAATGCTGTTCCTTGCGGATAGGAAAGGAATTTGAAAAGTTTTCCCTGTACTGTTCCGGGATCTGCTGTGCAATACCATGAATCGGAAATAAGCCTGCAGCAGAGAAAAACATAAATATTAGCTGTGCCATGCAAATTGTTGTATTTCTTTTCATGTTGACCTCCCTGATTGATTTGAGAAAGATACAGGGGTAAAACGCTCGGGAAGATGATTATCGTTGTCACCGGTTGGGTCCCAGGACATGGCGTTGCCAACCATAGTATTTCCCACTGCCAGTTTGCCAAAGCGACCGAAAAAAATTCGCCACTGGTCACCTTCCCTGGGGGGGAGGCTGCGACCCTTTGCGAGGTGGGACATACCCGACCAGGGGAAGGAGATCTCAACTGTCCAGCCTGTGTCAATATCACTGTTATTATTCAGTGTGCCGTTCACTTTAACTGCAGACTTCATGCCCGGAAAATCCCAGTCAGTAAAAGCCCAGCGCAACCCACGCGGGTGCGTTCCTCGCCAGAAGGTTGAGGCGTCACGGTCGTGGTTGCCGCCAAAGGTGTATGCCTGGCGTTTATGCACATCAAACTCATACGTGTCAAATTTGTGATAAGCATCCTGCCAGATGAAAAACACCTCATAGACTGTGTTCAGTGCGTTGATTTCAAATTCATAATAGCAGTCGCCGCCGTCTATGAATACCTCGACATCGTTCTCCTGAAAGATAGTTGCATCTCGCATGGTAAGTTTGGCTTCAACGAACGGCTCTTCCACCCAGAATGCAATATAAAGTGCCTCATCATCCCACAATGCTGCAGCACACGTTTCAAAGAATCCAGGGGTACCACTGATCATGTCCACAAACCGGGGTGACTTGTGCGCTTGCCGCCATACTGATTTGTTCAGGTCACCATCGATCTTAACCGGCGAAAGAGTACGATAACAAGTATAAATTGCCGTTTCGCTTTCACCTCTTAATAAATGGGAATTCTTCACTTCTGTTGTCATGTTGTATAAATTGCTTATGTTAATCGTTTTTATAATTATGAGGTCCTCAAAGTAAATTTAGGAAATATTATCAGATACCTTAGGCCAATATAAAATTACCTTTTAACCAATCGGAAATGACAGCTATTTCCCTGAAAAATATAAATATTAGCCCTAATTTTGGTTAAGAAAGTCCGGACAAATCGCATTTATGGAAACGAGCGTATTACAAATACCTGTTATTCAATTGGGAGGCAAATAGTATGAAATTTGATAAAACTGAAATATTTCTTATATTGAGCTTATTCTTAATCCCTCCCGTCACCCGGGGACAGTCGATCAATATCCAGAGACTTCAGAAAGTCAGGCTAAACATGTATGGGGCAGAGGGACTGATTTGGAAAAATGAGTCGGCACAGAATACAAGCTGGAATAAAATCACGGAAACGCCGGATGGCAAGATCTGGTTTTGTGGTGGAGACCATTGGGGAACCGATGCGGTAATCGGAAATTTCGATAAATCTGATAATTATGAAAGGCCATGGGGTTTCGGGAATACAGCTATTTGTTCTTATGACCCCAGGACGGATAAGGTTTCTTTTGAGCTTGAGCTGGATAAAGCAAGTTCAATTTACTCTAATGCCGAAACTCCGGGGCATGGGAAGATCCATGGCAATATTGCATCAGATTCAAAAGGCATGTTATACTTTGCCGGATACATGGGCATGTCCTATATGCACGAATTTACGCGTGCCTATTATCCAAAAAGTTACGCAGGCGGGGCTTTGATCAAATATAATCCATCAACAAAAAATGTCGAATATTTTGGTATACCAGTTCCATATGGAGCCACAGTGGGTTTATATTACGATGAAAAGCGGAATATCCTGAATGGTATTACTCCTGACCGTGCCAAATTCTGGAGGGTGAAATTATCAACCATGGAACTTAACCGTTATGAGTCGCTTGCCCGGATGAGCCGGCTCGAGGACCGGTACGTGAAATGATAATGGACAGGGAGGGCTTCTGTTATTTTGCCAATGATGTGGGCGGATTGACCAGATTCGATCCGGATACGGAACATTTTACCGATATTGACATAAAATTACCCGGTAAAATGATGGATTTTCGTGCTTCAGTTGTGTCATCAAAAAATGTAATTTATTGTATATCTACCGATGGCTATGTATGGAGTTATGAACCGCGGACAAATAGACTCGAGAGTTTTGGGCATGTAATAGGGTTGCCTGATCAGCCGCATTATACTCCGAACATTGCACTGGATGAGGAATGGGGACGATTGTATTTTATCGCCGGTAATCATGGTGGTAAAGTGTTTGAAGACGCCCTGGAAATTCTCACCATATTGGATTTAAAGACTAAAAAATATTACTGGGTAGGGCAACTGGAAGGTGTGGAAGGATGCTTTGGTGCATTGGTTACAAAAAATCATACGGTGTATTTCAGTTGCTTTGGTAACTTCTATAAGGGAAATGATGTTGAAAAAGACAAAGAAGGAAGGCCAATTACCCGTCCCTACCTGGTAAAATATGATCCGCCGGAACTTCTTGATTCTGATAAATAAAAAACGTTTAACCATAAACAAATAATACTTTTTGAATAATTGACAATAAGGGAAGAAACAAATTATGAAACGTGGTATAGATGTATGGTTCCTTCTGGTTTTGATAGTTGCGGGATTTTATCCTTTAACCTCCTTTGGCCAGCGAGCCGGTAAAATCACAAGGGGTTCCGTAACCAAGCACATTCTGATCTCAAATGGTCCGCAAGGCCCTATTCAGGGCGGAGAAAGTGCCGTGACCGATATGATCCTGATGCCTGATGGCTGGGTATACGGAAGTACAAAAGCTACCTGGGGAGCTCAAAATTGTCATATTTTCCGGACTGACGGTGATAAGGTTGAGCATATGCTGAATATAACTTCGTCATTTGCCGGACAAACCTCAATAACTGATCTCTGTGCAGGGAAAGGAAATATAATTTACGGCTCTACATCAACATATGATGAGATACTGGATGAACAGGTAAGCATTATAAAGGAGGACATCTCTTCAGCTTTGATCCGGCACCAGGAAAAATACAGATTTGGGAATAATAGCCTCGGGTCATGGAATTAATTGCATCGCAGTTGATACTATCCGTGATAAGATATATGGCATAACTTATCCGGCAGGTCATTTATTCTCCTATGATCTTTCATCGGGTTCAAAAAAGGATTTCGGTGAGGTAATGACACCCTGGAGGGTTAAAGATCTTGGCCGGGTTTCCTGGCGGGGAGTACCAAAGGTGCTGATGATTGATGATGCCGGTACCGTGTATTTCTCCACCTATTATCATAAGGAAATAAGCATGACGAAACAGGAGCTCATGAAAGGAGGTTCTTCAACCTATTCAACCTATTCAGGGGGACTTATTTACAGACTCTGTCTATGGTGATGAACAGCCTGTTTTTACTGGTGTTGTTATACCAACTCAAGCAGGAATGGATTCGGATCCTCTCTATGAGAATGGAATTGCATCAGCCATCAGGGCGCGCGATGGTGGATTTTGGTGCGGTACAATAAATGATGGATTCCTTTTTAAATTTCACCCGTCAACTTCAACCGTAATCAATAAGGGAAAAGCTTTTCAGTACTGGAACCTGAAGTCTCTCGCATATGGCGATGATGGAAAGCTATATATGCTGGGTGGAAGGGATGAGGATAATTCATGGCTCATCTGTTATGATCCAATGCAATCGGATCAATAGATTGCCTTGGGTGGCCGGATAATACTGCACAATGCAGTGTAATATGTGCAGATGTAAAGGAAGGATTCTCATGGCTGAAAATCTTCGCCATTCATTTATATGGGTATATGAACCTAGTTGGCAGTGGCAATGACAGTTGGTAACTGGTCGCTGATGCAATATGACTTTAGATCCCTTAATGCACATCGTACTGATAATCCGTTTTGCTTATAGTAGTTGGTCCTGTAAACATAATAAGGGCTTATATCAATACATCTGTACCAGGCTAAGCTCTTTGTTATATTCCTTAGTAGCTCCACCAGAATCCGATTATGCCCATGCCGCTGAATTTGCCGTTCAGGTCACGGCATCCGCCCGGAAGACCTGTAAAACCACTCTCGTTTGTTCCATTACCATCCTTGTCCCAGCCTGATGTTGCTTTTCATCTTTGTTCCTGCTGCATCTTCACCACCCAGGAAATCAGTAGTCTGCCTCCATTCGGCATCGCTTGACACATGCCAGCCTTCCGGGGACTAAGCCCCGGGAATCGGTTACAGCATACCAGTTATATAATTTGCCGTATTTACTGCCATTTTCAACATTGTTTTCATAATAGCACCATGCAGGTTTGCCTTCCTTTACCTGCTTTTCGCCATTCTTCATTGTTCGGGCTTCGGGTAATGGTATCACCGTTCCTGAAAATACTGACATTCAGATTTTCTGTCATCCATTCCAGCTTATTGATTCTGATCGATTTAACCTGGTTATTATTCTTATCGAAATCGGAAACCGAGCATAAAAGATAAAGAAGGAAGACCCAGGTAATGCGTATAAATCTTATTTTCATATTTTTATATCAATAGTGTTTGCATGCTGTCTTGATGCAACTTTTACAGGGCTGTTATTCCGCAGCCACTTTAAAATGCAGTGTTTTTTCCTCAACCAGATGTATTCCATCTTTATCTTTTGCGTTTCTGTTTACGTCAATATGATATTGCTTCATTTTTTATAAGATCGCTGCACAGGAATAAAGGTATACCTTGTGCCTCCATGGGATACTTTCCAGTTTCCCCCATTTCGGAATTATCTTTTGATCGGATTATCTTGATGCCTTTTTCTTTGATAATGCTCCGGGCATCAATGACCGGTGCGAAGTCAAAACAATATGTGCGGCTGGTGACACATCATATTGATTATCACGGGGAGAAACAACCAGTACAACAGGAGGAAGTTTATCTTCCACCTTAAGATACCGGTCAAAGAAATTATGCATCAGCTGATACCGGTCCACGCCCGTTCTTTCATCATATCCATAAGGAACTTCATGGCCAAGATCCTGCATAAAGAGGTTGATATAGTTGCAGTCAAGTTCTTCGAGTCTTTTAACAAACGCCGGATGGGCTTCCTTACTTATCACATCGCGTTCATTTTCCCCACAAGCGACTATATTCGGAACATAATCGGCTGTGATATACTCCGGTTCAAAAAGGCCCATCCCCATGGACTGATATCCTGCGGAAATGTTTGATGGATATCCGGGCCACGGCTGGGGCATCGGGCGATCCTTCGGGAAAGCCCTCAAACCTGCTTATCTCTATTCCACCTTCATGATGGGGGTCAGAAAGACGCGTTATGGCATATTCTCCCTTGGAATGTCCAGCCATGCCAATGTGATCTGTATTTATGCTGTACTTTCCGGAATTGGCATTGATGTACCGCACGGCTGCTGAATAACACGCAAAACCATTCCACTGGTCGAGGGTGAATTTGCAATAATGAAAATAATGTTGAACGATGGATTAAAGCAGTGGCCCATGACAATATAAACATAGCCGCGCATGGTGAATCCTGCAAAGTGGGGAAGATAGGATATGGGCTCGCCATTCGGGTTCCGCGCTGCAAGCCAGGCTGAAAAAATGATGGCAGGGATTTTTTTCTTTGCCTGGGAAGGATAAACAATATCCATTTTTATTGTAAAGTCGAATGGATTTCCTTTTCTGTCCACCATATCTATCGGCGAGACAACCGGCTTTAATCCGGGCAGTTTTGGCACAATATCTTCGTTATAAGATTTCATAATATATTCCATGGTACCGAAGGCAGCATGTTTATCAATTTCCCAGTAAACAAGATCCGTGGCTACACGGTATCCTTCAGGAAGAAAAAAGCATCTGTATTCTTTGGGTTTAAGGTGGATGTCTTCTAAAAGAGATTGTGTTCTAAATCCATAAACCGCCTTGAATATTTCGTGTAAATCCTTGTCAAATTGGGGAGAAACGGCTTGGTTATCATCTCCGAAATCAACTGTAATTACAATGAACTTTTTCTGAATATAATCCTGTAAAATAGAGAGATCAGATTCCTGACCAATCCGGTCCCATGCACTGTTTTTAACATAAACAATAACCTCAGTGCCATCGGGACCCGTTTCTCCTCCCATGTAATAGATGTTCATAGGTACGAGCTTCTCCATGGTGACACATTTCCAGGATACCGTTTTCCTTAAAAAGGGTGTTAGCTCTGGCAGAGCTGATGCCAATAACTGAGGTACCTGAGTTAGAATTAATACACAAGCGGAAATAACGGAAGCCCTTATTGTTTTTCTCATGGGTTCTTCTCCTTTTAAGCGGGAATAAAATCAAAGGTAACAATTTATTCAAGGCTGCCATTTACCCTTAGCCAGTGGTGACTTTCATGGATATCTACTGCTTGTTAAAGTTCCCTGGGTGTTTTTCCTTGTCTCCAGTGATATTCAATATATTCCAGCGATTTACCTTTGGTTTCAGGGAAAAAGAAATAGCCCCAGACACCGGATATTATTCCCATAATTGCAAAGGCCCAAAAAGTACCGGCAAGCGTTAATGCATCTACAATTTTTAGAAATGAAAAATTAACCATTGTAGTAGCAGACCAGAGAGTAAATGCACCGATACTCATACCTATACCCCGGAATTTCAAAGGAAATATCTCTGAAATGATCAGCCATGACAATGGGCCGAAACTTACTGCAAAGGATCCAATAAATGCAACCATTGTTGATATGGTAAGCAAACTGAAAATCTCTCCTAATTCATTCTGAAAATGGAAACAAAGTCCCAATGAAAACAAAGTAATCACCAGGCCAGATAAGCCGATAAAATATACAGGCCTTCGGCCTATTTTATCCATTAAAAATATTGAAACGATTGTGAAAAAGACATTTGAAACTCCAACAATGATAGCCGGTAATATAGATTGTTCATTGCTTATATAGCCCGCAATCTTGAATATTTTTGGTGTATAGTATACAATGGTATCAATTCCTGTTAATTCGGAGAGAATCATAATTCCCACACCTATCATGAAGGGATACTTTAACCAGGGTGTAAAAATCTGCCTTACTGAACTTTTATTTTCCGCATCGAAGTCAATTTCCTGTTTCAACTTATGTAAAGAGGCATCAATTAAATCAGGGTCTTCGACTCTTTTCTAGTACCTTTTCTCCCTCTTCATATCGTCCTTTGCTTATCAGCCACCGGGGAGTTTCAGGAAGAAATAACATACCGGTAAAAAGCATCAAACCCGGAATAAACCCTATGTGAAACATGAATCTCCACGAAAACGGATCAGCATCATTTGCGATCCAGTAATCGGTAATAAGGATACCAGAATACCAATGGTAATCATTAGTTGATTAATTGTAACGAGGGCACCTCTGTGTCTGGTTGGAGATATTTCCGCAATATAGAGAGGAACTGAAAATGATGCAATTCCAATTCCAATTCCGAGAAACAACCTGCTTATTATCAAAAAATTCACATTGGGTGCCGAACCGCTTAATACTGCGCCACACATGAATATTACAGATGTTATAATAATGATTTTTTTACGCCCGAGAATGTCAGTGATTTTACCACTCACTAAACATCCAAAAACAGCTCCCAATAAAACGGCAGTTGTAACTCCTCCCAATTCTGAATCTGTAAGAGCCCAGCCTTTAGCGTCCTGCAAAAAAATCAACGTTCCTGAGATGACGCCGGTATCAAAACCAAAAAGGAATCC
The DNA here is from genome assembly GCA_963705125.1 of uncultured Bacteroidales bacterium. Classification (GTDB taxonomy): domain Bacteria; phylum Bacteroidota; class Bacteroidia; order Bacteroidales; family UBA10428; genus UBA5072. The sequence continues at coordinate 118,202 of CAVPIY010000007.1, forward strand.
TCCAATTGCAGCTATACTTGAAATTACAATAATAAAAAACTTGTTCTGCTTATTTTCTGACTTCACTTTTTATACAATTTATCACACAACTTATGAGCAAAAACAACTACCTATATTCTTTCCATGCATTAATCATAGCTTCTATACTTTTCCAGGGAGTGTCAGGGAAAATCGAGTCAACAGGATGAAGGATGAAACGATGGGTTGATCCCAAGGCCCCAATTGCCTCACTGACTTCACGATGTATTTGCTCTGAATTATTGCTGTTAAGGCTTACAGAACTAATTCCGCCGACCAGGGTCATCCGGTTGCCAAACAATTCCGCTGCTTTTGCCAGAGATATTTTATCCATCACAGGGTCAACGAAATACAAAACATCCACCCCGGCAGTCTGCTAACCGTGGCCCAAGAACTTCAATCCCGGTTGTCATTACATATCCGAATTTCTTTCCATGTTTGTGCGCCAATGTCGGTAAGTCTGCATAGATGCGGGAAAACGAACATATCAAAAAGTTCAGGAGACCAAAAATCTGTGGAGGAGTACCAGCCACGCTGACAAACCATATCAACACCCGGAGTCATTACTGCCAATTCTGTTCTTGCATAGTCAGTTGCTGCAATACTATCAATTAACTTACCAAAGGATTCAGGGTCAGTCATCGCCATTAATGTTGCATTTTCCACTCCTGCCAGCCAGACTGCAGCATCCATCCCGAACGCACTCCAAACCTGAACAAAGACCCCATGTGTGTCTGCAAAATTCTTTACCTCATTCATTCGCCGGGTAAACCAGTTTTGTTGAATACTATCGGGGGGCATATACAGATATTTTACTTTTTCTGTATCATCTGGTTCAGTTACAAGATGTCTTACACCCCGTGGAACATTGTAGTCTTCAAATAATTTCACGCAAGTGGGCTGAACAGGCCAGCCTTCCGGCTCATCCCCTGTCTTTTTTACTGCCTGGCGAACTTTTCCTGCAGGTGTTTGGTAATCACGAACCATAACCGGATACTGTTGGTCGCCTCCGTTGCCTCCCTTCGGAATAATAAAGTCAGAATGAGTTACACCGGGATGAATGCCCCATGGCACAGAAACATCCAGTATATCGTCTATGCCTATTGATTGCCATGCCAGCACCCGTTTAAAATCATCCTCAAGAGTCCATGGCTGAGGGAGATTATGAATATGCTCAAGACGGTTAGTATACCAATATTTAATTTCATCGTTATTGGTTTTCCATCGTAAGTGCTTTGGAGGCTGGAATCCAAAACACCAGGTGGTCATCGGGATATAATCACCAGCAATTCCATTTATTGCACAAAGAATTCGTTCTCTTGATCTCATTATTTTACTTCCAATTTTCCAGTAAGTTTAATATCTTGTGATGAACTTCCGATCATGATTTTAAACGTTCCGGGCTCCACAACATAATTCATGTTCCGGTCGTAAAGCGATAAGTCTTCCGGAAGAAGTTTCAATTTAACCGTTTTTGTTTCTCCTGGTTCAAGTGAAATCTTTTCATATCCTTTAAGTTCTTTAATCGGTCTTGAAGTACTTGCGATCACATCATTAATATACAATTGCACTACTTCGTCCCCCTTCCGGCTGCCGGTATTTTTGACATCCAGAGAAACCTCCGCATCAGCCGCCGGAATATATCTCTCCAGGCATCTTTAGATTGCTGTATTCAAACGTTGTATAGCTCAATCCAAATCCAAATTCATACAATGGTGTTGCGGGCAAATCAATATATTTTTTCCCTTTCCTTTGTGACCGAATGATTGTAATAAAAAGGAAATTGTCCTACATGACGCGGGATGGTGATTGGGAGCCGTCCGCTTGGGTTATAGTCGCCAAAAAGTATCTCTGCCACAGCGTTTCCTCCCTGTTCTCCACACATAAAAGCTTCCAGGATGGCAGGTATATGTTCGGCAGCCCAGGGAATTGCCAAAGGCCGGCCATTGATCAATACTGCGATTATAGGCTTCCCCACTGAATAGACTGCTTCAAGAAGATCTTCCTGAAGGCCGGTCAATTCCAATTTTGCAACATCCCTGCCTTCACCGTTAGTTTTATAGCCGTCTTCGCCCACAACCACGACAACTATATCTGCATTTTTAGCTGCGGATTTGGCTTTTTCAATTTCATTAAGTTCGTTTCCGATTACATTGCAGCCTTTCACGTAAGTAATCTTCGTTTTTGATGAGACTTTGTTTTTAATCCCCTGCAGAACCGACACTACCTCCTGTGGAACATTCTGGGGAATGTAATCGCCAAGTTGTTCAATTCTTGCATTTGCCAAAGGACCAATCACAGCTATCGACCTGATATCTTTTTTTAGGGGAAGGATATTTTTTTCATTCTTAAGTAATACCATACTCTCCCGTGCAGTTTGTAAGGCAAGTTCCTTATGTTCGTCGGTATGGACTGTATTCACCGCACGTTCAACATCGATGTAAGGATGCTCAAACAGACCCAGCTGGAATTTAAGCCTTAAGAGCCTTGCCAGTGACCGGTCAATCAATTGCATGGAAATTTTTCCTTCGTTAACGTTTTCAATCAGGTCGCCCATGTAAGCATCCTCGATAGAGATACCTATGTCAATCCCTGCTTTCATTGCCTGAATGCCTGCATCTTTTTCATCTACAGCCTGCCTTTCGGTTATGATTGTTCCAAGACCACCGCCTTCGCCGAGAACGATTCCCTTGAAGCCCAATTCCTGACGAAGGATCTTTGTAAAGAGTTTTTCTGAACTATGGGCAGCTATTCCATCAACAGATGAATAAGAAGCCATTACACCCAATGCCCCGCTTTTCTTAATCGCCGCAATCCAGGGAGGCATCAGCAAAGTGTATAATTTTCTGTCTGAGACCTCCAGAGCACCCCTTTCCAATCCGCCTACTGCCGGGTTCTGCCCTGGAAAGTCTGTGAAAAAAGCAATGACTTTATCCGGAGCAGAAATGTCGTATCCCTGAACTGCCTGAACAATATTTTCGGCAATTCTGGAAATCATGTAAGGGTCTTCACTGTATCCTTCCTCGTTCCGGCCCATCCGGGGATCGACATTGGGCTCAAGTACTATCGTGCATAACCCGTGTACCCCTATCGATCTGCCTTCTCTGGCAGCAACGGTATAAATCTTTTTTACAAGGCCCTTATTCCATGTGGCGCCAATTGCCAATCCTTCGGGAAATACAGTACCACCGGCACACATTAAGCCATGCGTACCTTCTTCAATCTGCAGCAGGGGAATACCTAAACGCGTTTTTTCGATGGCAATCTTCTGAAGTTCATTTAAAATTTCAGCCTGCCTGCGCGTGCCTTCATGGATCAATTGGTCTGAAAGAGTAAAAAAACCACCTCCTGGCCCAAAAACATCATTATGTGTTCCTTCGGCCCATTTGCGGCATCCTTCAATCTGCTTATCCCTGATTTCCCTTGTAGTGGTTTCCCAGAGGGAGGGAGCATGGCTATGGAGTCCCCATCCGATCTCGGACAAATAACAGCAGGGAATATTCAGCTGCCCGATCTTTTCTTTCAGTGTCATCCTGGAAATGAGGTCATCAATTCTTTGCTCAATGGGGCAGGAAGGATTTTTATAAATAGGGGTATCAGCCGGTTGTATAAAACCAGCGCTGATCTCAATCCTTAAAACAAGGGATATCAGAACAAGTGTGAGCCGCATAAAATATTTCATGTCGTAAATAGTTAAGATTTTTCACAAAGAATAATCGTTTAGGTATTTTATTATCTGGTTTTTAAAAATTCAGTTGCACTTTCTTTGCCGCGATTATCTGGACAGGCCCAATTAATCCAGATTCCAAAAGTGGAGCATCTTTCCACATCAGTTCAGTAGAGTTTGGACTGGTAATATTGGTGGAGGTAAACCTGTTCTTTCGGGGAAGTTTCTGGTCACCGACAATCCGGTTCGACCAATCATTGGCCACCTCAATGGTCAGTATATTTTTTCCGGGCTTCAGCGCTTCCGTAACATCCAGCCTGAAAGGTGGTTGCCAGAGTATTCCCAGGTGTTTGTCGTTCAGGTATACATCCGCAATTAATTTAACATCTCCCAGGTCAAGTTGAAAAAGATAACCGGGATCGAGCAACTCCCCGGAAAAATCAAATTCTTTCCGGTAGGTGGCAATGCCCGAAAAGTATTTAATGCCGATTTCTTTGTGCAAAGTCCAGGATATCAGTTCCGGAAATTCAGTGGTCGGGGGAGCACCCCAGCCGGTTGGGAAATTAACATTCCATGATCCGGAAAGATTTACGGGAGAGGGAATAGAATGAATATCAAATTTGACTGTTTTACCCCTGGCTGTATTGCAGCGATATACATTCCATTTTGCAGAAAGATTAAACTTGCTTCGTCTGGTTGACCAGCCGGTCAGATTTACAGGTGATATCCCGTTTTCAACGCCGTGTATGACCGGAAAAACAGACACACCGTCTTTATGGATCGATTCGATGTGTTTCTGATTCGATTTTTCCCTGAACACCACGAAAACAGACCCTGCGGGAGGCAGTTGCAGGAAAACGCGGGTAATTCCTTTATCAGAAGAATAAACCGGATATTTTCTGATCTCTCCGGTTTCCGGCATCCATAATTCGGGAATTTTATTATTTACCCGGAACATACATTCCAACTCAACTGGTTGCATTTTCTTATTGCTGACAAAATAGATCTCCTCACCTCCTGTGCTCCTGTGTATGAAGTCAAGGTCGGTGCTGTCATTCTTCCCCGTATAACTGAAATCAGGGCCAATTCCGCGCTCAGCAAGTATTTCCCTGAGATTCTTTCCCCAGATCACCTTGCCTTTGCCGTAGGAATTTTCCTTTATTTCATTTCCATTGCACGGCCCCCACAGGTCATCTGCCAGTTTTCTTACCAGGCTGTCCGACCGGGGATAATCGCTCAGTCCATTGGACCGGGAAGGTTTTGGCCCGACAATGGTGGCACCGGCTTTGACCAATTGCATTAATTTTTCGAGCACCTTGGGATTGGCATCTTCCTGTTCAGGCAATACCAGAAGTTCATAGCTCATCCCATCGGGCAGCACAATTTTGCCGTCCCGGGTATTCATCCGGGTCAATATCACCTCCGTGTTGGTAACATCATAGTCAAACCCATATCCCAGTGAGGGATCTATGTGTTTGGGCTTTACAAAATTTGGGGCCTTATCGCCATAATAGTAACAAACATCACCTACAAATTTACCCTGCTGCAACAGGTAGCAACTGCGAGCCAGGTAATCGATAAATGGCTTTATCTTGGGCCACCAGATACGGTTTGGATTCATATGTGTGCCGGCGTGATATACCCAGCCCGGTTTTCCGCCTTCGGGAGGATTGTGGGTCCCGGTATGAAAGGTAAAGAGATTCAGTCCTTCACACATGGCTTTATCTGCCAGAGGCTTCAGTTCAAAGGGTCCTTCCTGCCAATGCTGCCAGCTGGTAAACGATTCACCATCAACGATAGTTTTCCCGTAAATATGGGCAGCACAGGAAATCTCCTTGACCAGCCAGAGTATATCAGCCCCACTTTCATCGATATACTGGTGTTTATTCCAGAATTCCCCGCGTGGAATATCCAATGCTCCCAATGCCCTGAGTGCCTCAAAAGGACAATTGTGAAGGGGTTGACCAGGCCCCCCGGCTTCGCTTACCAAGTTTAAGCCCGTATTTATTCAATACTTCCCTGGCCTTCGCATAATGTCCTTCAATGATCAGGTCTGACAAGGTCATATGAAAATCAAACAGGAACCGGTCGGTAATTTCTTTGCTTTGAATGATCTTCCCATATAGGACGGGGAGAAAGGGGGTCATGTCGTAACCCCTGCGGTTTTGAAATTCCGCCGTCAATTCCGGTGTCCATACCAACCCCTGCAATTCGTAACTGCAAAGATACATGAACTTTAATGCTGAAGCTGGTGAAGTCCCCAATCTCTTTCTGCAGACGGTCAACAAGGTACTGGAAATGCATTTCCGTGGCCTTCGGATTAAAATGGTCAATATTATAACCGCTTGATTTTGGACTTGGCAGTACCAGTTTCTGTCCTGAATTGGAGCAAACCAATCGCAGGATCTTCCATTTTCCAGGGGGGATTTTCCATGTCAGATGGCCCTGAATGTCCATTTGCTCAGTAAGATCTGCCACAACGGATTGGTCAATGGCTGAATTTTCTGAAGCATCCGGGAATGCAATTACGGCAACATTTTTATAAAACTCGGGGATGCCATCCGCCTTTCTGGGTGTTTGGGAGGAAACTTCCGGAAAGGGTAAAATACCCGAGAAATCGGCCGGACCGTTCACAACAACTTCCGATTTGTAAAGCAACATGGCAGCATGTTCCGGGGTTATCCATGTTCCTCCTGCATTCCAGCTGCTTGAGGCAACCAGTCCAAGTTCAAGTCCAAGTCTTTTTGCTTCGTTGATTGCATACACTATTGCATCAACAGATTCCTTTCCCATGAATTGATTTCCCGCAGGAACAACCTTATCCGGATCAACGGCACCGATATCAAAAATATCCAGGCCGCCAAAGCCCTTGTCCCTGTACTCCTCCAGTTCATAGGTCAACCGGGGAAGGTCCACATTGCCATTCATCCAGGACCAGTATGCCCGGGGACGGGCCTGCATGGGGGGATTCCTGAAACCTTTTTCCAACTGACCCCCGGCAATATCAGAACCCGGTGTTGAATTTTTTGTATCACAGGCAAGGTGGGAAAGTATTCCTGTAAGTATCCAAAAAAATATATTGCAAATTTTGAGGATCCTGAACAATCCAGAATATATACATTCCCGATGCACTTTCATGTTGAAAGAATTTGCATGCGCCTATAATTCACTGATCATGTCAAGCAGATTTCCGATAATTGCCTTTTCAGCGCCAGATTTGACTTCTGTGGAATTTACTTCATACCCTCCGGTAGGAACATATTTATTTTCAGAACCACTGACACCCGGTTTCAGGTATGCATCATCGGTAACAAGGTAGCCGCTGCTCCCGTTGCAATGTGTGATCATGAATGTAAAAGCGTAAGGAGACTGATTTCTCATTTTCACGCTGATCTGATTGAATACCTCACCGGAAACACCGGTTAAAACAATGTTTCCCAGTTTAATTGCTGACAGGCGAACTTTGACAGAGTCAGCTGCCTTCCTGTCCGGCTGAAGATACTCACCTTCTTCTTCATCTTTTGCCGGTAAGGATATTTCACGCTGAACGGCAGTGATTTTACCTGAAGAGAATAGCAGAATTTCATTTGCAACATGCAGTGATTCTTTGCCCAGATCTTCACCAATGGCATCCTTGCCATAGGCATAGGAACTGTTTTCTTCAAAATCGATGTGAGGACCGTAAATCGGGTTTATATCACCTGAGGCGCCTACAACAACCGGAGCGATCAGTTTTCCTCCCGATCCTTCTTCCACATATCTTGAAGCTGCCCCGGGCCAGTCACCTGTTATCAAATAATTGTTTGGTCCGAGCACCACACCATGACAGGGCCAGTTCATAATAATCGCAAGCGGATTCCCCGATTTATCATTCACACGGATTACGCCTACCTCATGATCACATGGGGCATAAGGGTTCTGACCCAGAGAGATCTCCCCGGAGCCATCAGGAGCCCTGCGGTTAATATTCATTTTGCATTCCCCTTTGCCGGCACCGATGCTCACCGGAACCATTTTTTTCAGGGCCTCCTTTGTGGCCATGACTATTTTGTCTTTTAATTCTTCCACATAGGCATTGACCTGGGCAGAAGAATCTTCACCATAGACCTTGGTAACCGGGCCGCCGTGATTATGCACGGGTGACAGCAATACATATTCCTTTTTTATCCCGGTTTCCTTTGTTATGCGTTGCGTGGTTTCATTCCAGAAAGAGTTCGAAAATCCTATAACATCAGCAGATATTAAGGCAGCCTTATTCACACCGTCGCTGAATACAATCACCCGGGCAAACAGATCATCATGAATTCCCGTAAACGGGGTTATTCTGCTGCCATATCCGCTCATGGGGATCGGTGTTTCGGGGGTGATCTTAATTTTTGCGATTCCTGCCAACAGGTTATTTTTTGGGGAGGAACTTTCACGGAATGCACCTGCAAATAAAAGTCCGGTTAACAACATAACCGGGATCAACAATTGTATTTTCATCTTTTTCATCTCATTTATCATTTAGATAAAGATAATGTAAATACAGGAAAATGAAGTGAAAAGCAATTTGACTATTTTTACCATTGTTCCGGAACACTAAAGTGGAATAGTTTAGAATCTAAATATCTGAATAATGGAAAAATCAATACTCTCCTTTCCTGTTTTAATTCTTGCCATGGCATGGTTTGCTATGGATACCTCCTGTGTCAGGAAAGGGATTAAGCTTGACACAACGCCGGATGAACTCAGTGATAAAATGATCCATAATCCTGCCTTTGTTGAAAATGCCAATGGAGAGAATTTCTGCTGGCATGCGCGGGTTGGTCTGGACCAGTTTGTTGAAAATTATAATTTGACAAAGGACACCAAATGGCTGGATGCCGGAGTAAAATACTATGATTTTCTGATTGGGAATATGGCGACCGATCCTGATGGATACAAGGGATGGATCGGTGTATATGGTTATGACGAGCAATACTGGCAGGATGCCCTGGTGGGCGATGCGATACTTATCGAGGGAATACTCGATTTCTCTGTTCTTGTTTTGGAAGACAGTGCCCTGAAAAGCAAATACGGGGGGAAAGCAAAATCCTATGTGGAAATTGCAAAAAGGGATTTTGTGGAGAAATGGGATAAAAGAGGTTGCTGGATCGACGATGGTCCATATGGCGGTTATATTGAGTTCGGCAAATTCCTGAATAAGGATAATCTTAAGGAATGGATCATGGCGCCTGAGGAATCACGCGTAGGGATCAGCCATCCGTTCAATAAACAGTTTGATGCGGCCAGGGTTTGCCTGAGGCTTTATAGAATAACAGGAGACAAGTTTTACCGTGACCGGGCAGAAAAGATCTATTTTACCGCCAAGAGTCACTTTCAGTATTTCGATGACCATTACTGCTGGAACTATTATGAACCGCTTTACCCGGGGGATGTTGACTTGGAAAAGAAGGATACCCGTCATGGCGTGTGGGTTCATCCATGGCGTTCAGGCTATACGGCCCGCGAGGTGGAGGATATTGCCGAAGCATACCACTACGGGATCGTCTTTGATGAACAGGATATTAAGCGGATAATCAATACAAACCTCAATGTGATGTGGAACAAAGACACCCTGAATCCGCGCTTCATCAGTTCAAACGGATTGGGTGGGGACTTTGACACAACCGGTATCGCTGAATTTCAGAAAGCATGGGGACATTCCAATGCAACTAAAAATGCAGGTGAACTCTGGACAGGACTGCTCGATTTTGATCAGCGGATACGCAATCTTTATGAACTGAGATTTAAAAACGATCATTCATCCACTGAATACCTCAGCTATAAAAACTCGGTATTGATCAATCCACCAGGCTTTGCAAGAAAATATGTTAAAGGTGAAGTAACTGTACCTGAAGTTCATTTCACCGAAAGCAAGGAGCTTTTCATGGCCACTGTTCTTCCTCATCTGGTAACCAGGGGCGGAAAATCCATCATCATTTGCAAAACCTGGGTTCCAGGGGATCTTCAGATTGATTTGTTTTCAACTGAGGATAAACAAGTCTGCAGACTCTTTCATGGAAAGATCCCCGAAGGCACGTTTATGATTACCTGGGACGGCAAGGACCCAACCAAGAAAGCGACCTATAAGGGAGATTATAAAATCCGATGGACAATTGGAGACGGGTACCGTGAATTTCCCGTGGTGATAAACTGACCAGTACCAGATTTCGGATAATGAAGATAAATTTTTCGAAATGAGACTTACATTAAAACAAATAGTAGAAATTGCTCAAGATTTGGAGGCAGGGATGAAGATTTTTATCAATCGTGAAAATTTAGAGATAAGAACCATACTTGATTGGGATGATATGTATGGGGATAATGGGTTCTGGCAGGAAGAACTGGAAAAAATTCAATATGAGTGGGCAGACTTCGTTATTATTACTAAAATGGAATCCAGGGAGGCATTCGAAATAATGGAAGCTTTCGTGGATGAAGTTCAGGATAAAAGACTGCAGGAAGATTTGGTAAAAATTCTGAACAGGAGAAGCCCTTTTGCAAATTTTAAGGCCGAAGTAGAATCATCATTATATAGACAGGAGTGGTTCGATTTCCGGTTAAATAAATTTATTGATTATGTAAAGGATCAACTGGAATCTGAAAGAATTGAATTCGAAGACTAATGATTTTCAAATGTCCTTATTTTATAATTTAGGCATAAATAGTCATTGTTTTCAACCTTCTTTGTATTCCTGAATCTTAGTAGAAGGCTTTAGTTTAATTGTGCGTTTTAAAATGTAAGTATTGCAGGCCAATGATAGCAAAGCTTCTGCAATTGTTTCTTGAAAAAAATATTTATGCACTGTTATCTGGTAAATTTATTTCGTCCCATCCGGGACTTCAATCTTTTACATAATCAACATTCTACCAATATTTTGTCCCTCCGGGACTGTTCCGTTAGAGCTTGTCCCGCTTTGCGGGAAACCAAATATCAGTAGTAAACCACCCCTGATTTTCCAAAAGTCCCATAGGGACGTAATATGTGCAATACATTCGAGAAATATGAACAATTTTAACCGGGCAATAATAATATTAATAAGGCTCATCATAATAATCCGTACCTGGATTTAATCAGTTTACTATGGCTTATGAATGGCTCTATGGTACTTTAACTCCGGTAAAAAGCAAATTCAATTTTTATGCAGCCTTCTTTGCCCCAAAGGGGCTGAATTTGAATAACCGTGGGTGTTAACCCACGGCAAACAAAGCGAAAGAACCCCAGCCACGAAGTGGTTGAATATGCGTAATTTCTATTCAGCCCACTTTGGGGCTGAAGTTTGGTTCTGTCCCTTTTCCGTGGGCTTCACCCACGGTTATTTAGATTTTACCCTTTCAGGGCAGTTCGGTCTTCTCAATTCAGGAAACTCAAAAAGTAATTCGCTTGCGAAGTATTCCAGATTTCAAAATATACTTTAAGGTACGCATCTTTATGATGAACCTTTTTTATTTGATTTCGAAAATAACCTGTCCATTCCGGTAATATGGCTTGATGGGAATAAATATAATACAAAAAGCGCAGCCAATTCAATCAGATTTTTATTTACAACCCAATAATTGCCTTCAACCGGAATATTAACTGCCAGGGAGGCAAAGGGCGGATAAGCAAGGTAATAAAGCAACAATAAGGCTATTCCGCAGAGTTTAAGCGGTTTTGCCAGCAAGCCGATAAACAAGCCCAAACCGATCAGTATCAAGCCCCAGATGTTCAGAAAATCGATGGCATTCAGGAGGGCAGGGTGAGAGGCCATGGCTTTAAAAACCCGGGCAACCGGGCCAACTGATCCCATAAGATAGGATTTTGCTGACCAGCCCGGAGAAGAATAAAGTTTCACCAATCCTTCATACAGGAAATGCCAGCCAATTAAAACACGTAAAAAGGTCAAGGAAAATACCTGCCAGTTTGAATAAGAATCTGAGTTGGAATTTTTTTTCATATGGATATGAATAGCGGGTTAATCATGTTTTACACCAGGATGGCCTTTTCCGTAACAGGATCCCACATTACCTTCTTATTGTTGGCAAAGGCCAAATTGGCCAGGTTAAAGGTGACCGCTTCATCAAATCCTTCGTCAATGTTACAGCTTGTTTTCCCTGGTTCCGGATGGCATCAATCCATTCTTTTACATGTAAGAAACTGGCATCAAGTACTTTCCCATCAATAAAGGTGGGTCCATAGCCACCCTTGATATAGGCTTGGGCTGTTGCGGTAGTAATGCATCAACCTCAGATCCGCCACCATTGTATACATACAGGGGTTCGGATGAGTCCATCATCACTTCCTTATACCGGTCTGAATAATCGTCTTTGAATATTTTTATCCCCAGGTCAAGATACATGGCAGCATCCGATCCCATAATGTAATTTTCCCTGTAAATGCCATTCTTCAGGGTACCATCATAGGTCATTGAATATCCTTTTTTCGGATAGTTGAATATTACATTCATTACATCAGGCATATCACCACAGTCGTGATAGTAATACTGACCTCCCGTGGCGACAACCATTTCAGGTATACCCACCCTCAGAACCTGGTTAATGCAGTCATACTGATGTGAAAAGTCATTCCCGATGAAACCGGTTCCGTATTCACTGAATCGGTGCCAGTTAAAGTACCTTTTTCGATCAAATTCATACCAGGGGGTATTGCCAAGGAATTCTTTCCAGTTGATGTTGTCAGGGTTACCCTGATCATCAAATTTTCTTTTTCTGATCCAGGCTCCATACAAACCATTCCGGTTTGTATAGGTCTGGATCATGGAAACAGTGCCCAGCACTCCTTTCTGAATCAACTCCCGCGCAATTCTGAAACTCATTTGCTGACGGTTTTCATGTCCCAGCTGAAAGACCACACCGCGTTGATTTTATCGTATTTCTCAGTTCAACGGCTTCTTCAATGCTTTGCGTCATGGGCTTTTCAAGGTAACACATGTTTGCCTGCCTTTGCAGCAGCGATGGCCATGGGTGCATGCCAATGATCGGGTGTGGCTATCACTACGGCGTCAATATCATTGCTTTCGACCATCTCCCTGTAGGTGGGATAGATTTTTGCGGGTTTTGAGCTTCCTTTGTTTCCTCCTGGCCTGTATGTCATTCATCGAGATCTCCATTCCCCGTTGCGCATGAATTGAAAATGTGTCACATACGCCGGCAAACTCAACATTCAGGTCATCCTGCTGAAGGAAGTTTTTCAGCCAATCATTATATTTCCCGTTCACAGTGTTTTCCTTTACCTGGTCACCATGTATAAAACCAAAGGATTGCATGAGCTGTTCGCCCCGCCAACCGCTTCCGATCAAGCCAAGCCGGATGGGATTACCGGCATTTTTTGCTGAGGGGATGTATTTGACGTTGGGCGCATCGAGTGTTTCGATTCCGAGAAATTTTAAATAATCCTTGTGCTTAAACTCAGCCTCAGTCAGCATGTTATCCTTGAATTTCACTGCAAAATAGCCCAGGAAAGGGATGGCACCCAGTCCTTTCAAAAAGTCTCTTCTGAAGATACTTTTACCTTGGTTTTTCATTATTGAATATTTATTCAAACTAAAATTACTTTTAAACCCGTATGGGCAATGCTATAAGGAGGTACGTCATTGCGAGGCCTCCTTCCAAAAAAGATTCATTGCAGTGTGATTGTTTGAGGAGACCGAAGCAATCTGAATTATTGTAGCAGGTTGACTTTTGGATACGTGTTTTGGGTACACTGTGCCTGTGCGGGCAGATTGCTTCGCCACGTATACAAATACTGAGTCCTGAGCCTGGTACTGCGGAATCGTGGCTCGCAATGACGCACTGCTTATTGTATTTTTACTGCAAAACACCATCATTATTTCTTCACCTCGAATTCGCCCTTAAGCCTTATATCCTCCGATGAACTTCCAACCAATACCTCAAATGTACCCGGTTCAACCACAAAATTCATATCCCTGTCGAAAAGGGACAGATCTTCAGGAAGCAGTTTTAATTTTACCGTTTTCTTCTCTCCCGGTTCGAGCGTAATTTTCTCATATCCCTTTAATTCCTTCACTGGTTTTGAGGTACTGCTAATAATATCATTTATATACAATTGCACCACTTCATCACCTTTCACTGCTCCGGTATTTTTCACATCCACAGATACTTCAACTTCGCCCGCCGCTGTTTATTTCCCTGGGCAGAATCATAAGATTACTGTATTCAAAGGTAGTATAGCTTAATCCAAAACCAAATTCATACAAGGGGGTTGCCGGCATATCAATATACCTTGCGCCGTCTTTTGTTGCAGAATAATTATAATAAAAAGGATATTGTCCTGACATGGCGGGGAACAGTGACCGGAAGTCTGCCGCTTGGATTATAATCGCCAAAAAGAACATCTGCAATGGCATTACCTCCCTGTTCACCGCACATCCAGGCCTCGACAATGGCAGGAATATTTTCTGATGCCCATCGGATGGATAAGGGTCTTCCATTTATCAGAACCACAATGGTTGGCGTACCTGTTGCGTGCACAGCTTTGAGAAGCTCTTCCTGGAGTCCGGTTAAATCCAGGCTGGCAACATCCCTGCCCTCACCATTTGTTCTGTATCCGGCTTCACCAATAACAACTATTGCAACATCAGCATTCTTGGCTGCATTTTTGGCTTTGGCAATTTCATTGGGAAGGTGTTCGATTACATCACAACCCTTCACATAGGTAATTTTTGTTTTCGGAGAAACCTTATTTTTAATTCCTTCAAGAACGGTTATCACATCCTGGGGTACATGATGCGGAAAATAATCACCCAGCTGGTCGATCGGGGCATCCGCATTGGGTCCGATAACGGCTATTGTTTTTATATCTTTCTTCAGGGGCAGTATTTTCTTCTCATTCCTAAGCAATACAATCCCTTCCCTGGCAGCCTGCAGTGCCAGCTCCTGGTGTTCTTTTGAATTAACCATGCTGACAGCATAATCGGGATCAACATAGGGATTCTCAAACAGGCCCATTTGAAATTTGAGTCTGTAAAAGCCTGGATACAGCCTGGTCAACTTCACTTCATGGATATTTTACCCTCATGTACATTTTCAATTAATCCTCCCATGTAGGCATCTTCGATGGAAATGCCCACATCAACCCCGGCCTTAAGGGCCAAAATTCCGGCTTCCTTTTGTGTTGCCGCATGTCTTTCAGTTACAATAGTTCCCAATCCGCCACCTTCACTTACCACAATGCCTTTAAATCCCAATTCTTCTCTCAGGATCTCTGTAAGTATTTTTTCAGAGCTGTGAACGGCCACACCATCAATGGCAGGATAGGTGGCCATTACTCCCAGGGCTCCGTATTTTTTAATTCCGGTTGCAAAGGATGGTAAAAATACTTCCCTGAATTTCCTTTCGGAAATCTCCATAGCTCCCCTTTCAAATCCGCTGACTGGCTGACTTTGTCCGGGATAGTGACAAAGGAAAGCGACCAGTTTATCCGGTGCTGAAATATCATATCCCTGCAGAGCCTGTACAATATTTGCTGCAATCTGTGAGCACATGTATGGATCTTCACTGTATCCCTCCTCATTTCTGCCCATTCTGGGATCCCGGTTCGGTTCGACCACCAGTGTGCATAATCCATGAACACCGATCGCTTTTCCTTCTTTGGCAGCCACCGTATATATCTTCCTGACAAGGTTTTTGTTCCATGATGCACCAATGGCCAGTCCTTCCGGGAAGACTGTTCCACCGGGACACATCAGGCCGTGTGTTCCTTCCTCGATCTGAAAAAGCGGGATCCCCAGCCGTGTTTTCTCCATTGCGATCCTTCTGAAGTTCATTCATGATTTCAGCCTGTCGCTTTGGGCCCTCATAAATCAGCCTGTCTGAGAGTGTAAAAAATCCTCCGCCCGGTCCAAAGACAGTATTGTGTGTTCCTTCAGCCCATTTTCTGCAACCAGCCAGCTGTTTGTCCCTGACTTCCCTGGTATCTTCCATATCCCATAAATAGGGTGCATCACTGTTCAGGCCCCATCCCAGCTCCGTGGAGTAACAGGTTGGTATATTCATCTGACCGACCTTTTCTTCGAGTGTCATACGTGAAAGGAGATCTGTGATCCTTTGTTCAACAGGGAAGGCCGGGTTTTTATAAATGGGAATTTCTTTATCTGGACTATGGGTTGCTTTAATCTGTTGGGATTGAGCAGGTACGAAACAGGCAAACTGATTTAAAATTGCCAGGACCAGGAAAGCCGTAAGGTGTTTATGAATTTTCATCGCAGGGATTACTTTAATAAGATTTTTACTATTCATTATTCGCAATAAAATTGTTAGAAATGATTGAATAATCTAGAGAAAAAAAGAAGCAGTGCCAGGAACGGCACGGCTTCTTTTTAATCTTAACCATCATCATAGTTCAAAGCAACTACCATCCCTCATTCTGGATGCAGGCTTTATTTCTGTCCAATTCTTCCTGGGGTATTGGAAACAAAAGGTCTTTGGGATAGTTTAATTCCTGGTCTTTAAGGGTTACATCATCATCCAATCTCATCAGGATCGGTCTGCCATTCAATCCTGTACCGAAAATCTGCTCGAGATAAGAACCTGAAACACCGTCATCCGCTGTCCATCTCATCAGGTCATAAAGCCTCTGTCCTTCCATGTTCAGCTCAATACGGCGTTCATGACGCAGCTTCTTTCTGGCATCGTTCTGATCGGTATGCAGTTAAGGGAGGCATGTTCACAGAAGGTCTTGCCCGGACCCTGTTTAGTTGAGCCATACCTTCAGAAACCTGGTTATTTTCGATCAGGGCTTCAGCATACACAAGCACCAGATCGGCATATCTCAAAAGCGGAATATCATAACCGGCTTGCTGGTCATCTATCAGAAGAGGAGTTCCGTCTTTCATGATCGGTTGCCATATTTTCCTTGTATTGGTATTGGAATACGACCAGCCATATTTGTAAATAATATTGTCACCCTTGCTGGATAACTGTTGAATCTGTTTCACTGCCATGTAATTCATCTCCGGGCAATTTTAAATTCTGCAGTTTCATTATAAATGCCATAAAAATCGCCGGGGATCCACATGGAATATTCCCTGCGCTTGTCTCCCGGCTCGAATGCCTCAACAAGGTTACGGCTTGGCAGGGCATAACCCCAGCCGGCACCATAGATATTTTTGACCTGGTTGGGCGCATCCCTGCATAGTCTCTCCACCTGCATCTCATTCTGGTTACCGGTGGTGGATCCATTCGAATAAACGGGAAAGTGTAAGATAAATTCCGTATTATCGCCATTTATCCTGAGATTCATACGACATCATATAAACATAATCATCCATCAGAGCATATCCTTCAGCATCAGCAATGTCAAGTGCGTTAGCGCAGCTGCAGTGACTGCATTTGGCAAATCCCTGTTATAAAGATATGCTTTTGCAAGCATTCCGGCAGCGGCTGCCTTTGTAGGAAAGCCTATATCATCACCAGTCCAGGCGTCAGGTAAATTTTCTACTGCATAGGTTAGATCTTCAATTAATCTGTCCATTACCTCACTCTTGGGTGTCCTTGCAACAAAAGCGCTGTCAGGATCGTTAAGAAAATGCGGAAAATAGGTTACATCTCCCCATAAAGTTGTCAGCATCAGATAGCAAAATCCTTTTGCCAGTTTGGCCACGGCAATATAAGGTGCCTGTTGATCGGGGGTGAAGTCTGGATCGGTCGATGTTGGTATCCCGTCAATGGCAAAATTTGCATTGTTTATTCCTTTATAGAAGCAGAAGTACCATGAATAGCAGTGATACCAGGTAGGATCAGCACTCCAGTTAAGTGCCGGAAGACGATCACCTACATTCCTGGTATAACTGTCATCCGTAAAGATATCCTGAAATGTTACCCAGTAACGCCTGAAATCATGAGGGATCTGGGTCATTATTGCGAAGGGTGACAGGGCCGCCTGCCTTGCAGAAGTTGCATTGACAAAGAAATTATCCGCATTTGGGGCATCCTTGGGATATTTTGTCAACAATTCATCTTCATTGCATCCATATATAATAGCTATTCCAAGGAAGGTAAATAAATAAATAATAATTTATTTTTCATATTTCATTTTTTTATCATCATAATATATACATCACATCAGAAGGAAACTTTCAATCCCAATACCCATGTTCTCGGCTGGGGCATTTTTGTTACCGGCTGAGACCACATTCCCTGATCGGTAACATCCACTTCTCCTCCGGGATAGTTGGTAAAGGTGTGAAGGTTTTCCACGCTTCCATAAACCTCAAGGTTTTTCATCCTCATTTTCTGACAAATATTATCCGGAACAGCATATCTCAGGTTTACATTGCTGATCTTCAGGAAGGATGCATCTGACAACCAGAAGCTTGATGTGTGTATAGCATTTCCTGCAGCGTCGGCTTTGGTTACTTTAGGCATATTGCCATCCGGATTCTTTGTGGCTTCCCATCTGTCAAGTACCCTGGTAACATCGTTACTTGTGTACTGAAAATAACCATTGATATCAACCATGGTATTCAGATCAACTCCCTGTGCGCCATAGGTAACAACCTGAAGTGTCCATCTTTTATAAGTAGATAACCTGACAGTCCATAAGTAAAATCGGGGTATTTCTGTCCAATAAAATCCCGGTCATCTGCAGTGATCTTACCATCCGGTTTTCCGGTTAGTTTTCCTTCTGCATCCCTGCCGTCAATATCAACGGTCCAGATATCGCCAAGCCCAATTGCAAAATCGTTCTCCGGATTTGTAAGATACGGATTAGCATCCAAAATGGCCTGGTTCTTAACTATTCCATTCGAAGTATATCCAAAAAAGCCGTATATAGGCTGACCAACTTCAAGACCATACTCCCTGAAGGTTACGACCTTCCAAATCGACAACTTCATTTCGGTCAATTGAAATATACCCGTTGACACCCCAGCTGAAAGAACCTTTACTGACCTGATATCCGAGAGTAAACTCATATCCATGGTTCTTGAATTTCGCCGCCATTGATAGTCGGATCTGAAGGATTAATCCAGCCATCGGCATAATAGTATTTACCGGCAGCTAAAGGAATTGGTTTACCATAAAGTAAATTTGTCGTGTGTGAGATATAATAATCAAAGGTGAGGGTTATCTTGGATTTCAGAAAGCTGGCATCAAATCCGATATCATTTTTTTGAGTCTGCTCCCATTTAACATTTGGATTGACAGCTGCTCCCAAGGCATAGCTTGGATGGCGTACTGACCGTTTCTTGGCCCCATCACAGCAGTATGCATTTCCAGTGTGGCATAGGTGGGATAAAGTCCGACATTGCTGTTTCCCAGTGTTCCGAAACTTCCCCTGATCTTTAAATCATTCACTACGCCGAGAAGCGGCTCAAAGAATCCTTCCTTTGAAATTCTCCATCCGGCAGAAACTGAAGGGA
Organism: uncultured Bacteroidales bacterium; assembly: GCA_963705125.1. Classification (GTDB taxonomy): domain Bacteria; phylum Bacteroidota; class Bacteroidia; order Bacteroidales; family UBA10428; genus UBA5072. The sequence goes on from CAVPIY010000007.1 coordinate 137,291, forward strand.
ATACTCCCCAACGGTTTTCTTCTATAAACCGGGAGGTACCATCACGACGAACGGAGCCCTGGATAAAATATTTCTCATTGTAATTATAGCCAAGTCTGCCGATATAAGATACGAAGGCCCAATCCTCGAAACCATTGTAAACACTTTGATTTTCAAGCTGTCCTGCATTCAGATACTGGATCTGGTTATTCGGTGTACCATAACGCGTGCCATTTAAATATTCATACTTGCTTTCTTCCTGGGAATAAACAAACAAGGCAGATAAATTGTGCACAGCATTAAAGGTTCTTTCATAATTCAGCATGTAATCAGCTATCCAGTGGAAGTTATAGTTCTGGTTCTTGTAAACGTTATTTATGCTTTGTGTTTCTACACCCTGTATATGAAGTTCAGGTGTGAAAGCACTCTGGGCACTGGTGTTGTAATCAATACTTAACCGCGGTGTAAAGGTGAGTCCTTTCAGAATTTTAACTTTAAGGAAGACATTCCCACAAAACCATACGATCTTGGTGGCATCTGTATACTCATTGGCATAAATAAGGGGCCCTACATCACCGCCCTCCATAGTGTAGCTCCTGACATAATCATAATTGAGAGATCGAGCAAATTGCCTTCTGAATCAGTTTGATATGGTCGTGAAATGGGATTTTTACGTATGGCTCCCAGATAAGGATTGCCAACTCCTCCAAAGCGGCTTGTGCTATAGATGTTCACGGAATTTCCGAATTCAATAAAATCGGTGACCTTATGATCGGCATTAATAACGGAAACTTATCCTGTCAGCACCGGTATTACGAATAAGACCATCCTGTTTAAAATATGTGGCAGATGTAAAATAGGTAGATCTTTCATTGCCTCCGCTTATCGACTAGGTCATAATTCTGTATCCTGCCAGGCTGACCGACCATATCCAGCCAGTCAGTATTAACTAACTCGCCATTGACCATAAACAGGTTCATGTCTACAGGATTCTGTGTTCCGTAAGGTGATTGATCGAGGGCTTCCGGTCCTGCATTTCTGTAAGATTCCTCGTCCAGCATCAGCCATTGTGTCTGAATTCAGCAGATCAGGCTTTAAGTCAGAATATTGCTGAGCTCCTGCATACATCTCAAAGGAGATAACCGGTGCACCGCTTTTGCTTCCTCTTTTTGTTGTGATCAGCACTACACCATTTGCGGCCCTGGCACCGTAAATGGCACTGGAAGCAGCATCTTTCAAGTACTGAAACGCTTGCGATATCATTGGGGCTGAGACTATTCATATTATCCATAATCACGCCGTCAATGACATAAAGAGGGTCAGTCGAAGCACCCCAGGATTGCACTCCCCTGATTCTTATCTGCTTTTCAGCTCCGGGTTCACCGGAATTTGAAATGATCGTAACTCCGGCAAGTTTTCCCTGCATTGCATCCAAAGCATCAGTCACAGGAGCTTTTTCAAATTCCTTGGAAGACACAACTGCTACAGAACCTGTGAGATCTACTTTCTTTTGAGTTCCATAACCGATCACCACAACTTCTTCAAGACTTTGAATCTCAGGAGCCAATTGTACATCAATAACCGATCTGCCAGACAAAGCAAGGGTTTGGGCAGTATAACCGACAAAACTAAAGACAAGGTTTGCATTCTGATCCGAAACCTGGAGGGAATATTTACCCCTGGCATCGGTGGCCACCCCTGTATTCGTACCCTCAATCATAACATAGACTCCCGGCAAGGGTTCCCCGGTGGAAGCATCGGTAAGGGTACCAGTAACCGTGTACTGTTTCATTGCATCTGAAGTGATGACAATGATCTTATCCAACAGCTGATAGGATGTGTTCGCTTCTTTCAGCACTTGTGGCAGCAATACACTTACCAATTCATTTTCATAGGACAAGGAATATTTCTTTTCCATGTCAATATCGTTCATCCTATAAAAGATTCTGTACTCACTTTGCTTCTCAATCTCATTGAAAATGTCGACAATGGTTCCATTTTCCATGCTGATGTTGATCCTTGAGTCTTGCGAGTAAGAAGTAGCAAATATCTGGACAGTTCCCAGTAATAAGAAAAGCAGATTAAGTTTCATGATTTGAATTAGTTTGTTGTTGTATTTTAAAGTTAAAATACATCGCTTAGATATTTTTATCATATCTTTGTGATATTAAAGGTTAATAATTGTCAATGACGCACTTCAGCACGTCAATTTTAACTTTTTTTATACAGGGGATGGTAGCACATCTCCTGTTTTGTTTTAGGATTTTCAGGGTATATTCATAGGCTAGGTTTTTTTGGGGTAATTTTTCAGGTAGACTATTTTGACTTAATAACTAAAAGATTTTTATAAAGGGAATATTGCAGGGGAGTGGTTCGGCTGATTACTTCCATAACCTGCTCAATTGTCTCATTATATATGAACTTCCCGGTAAAACGGAAGTTCTTCAGTTTTTCATCCTCAATCCGGATCTCCACACCATACCAGGATTCCATTTTGGTTGCGATCTGTTCAAAAGATTCATCTCTGAATATCAAGTGATTATCCTTCCATGAAATAATAGATTCTACCTGTGTAATCGACATGGGTGATTTCCGGACCCGCCGGTTAGGTTTATTTTCCTTTTTCGCGGGAATATCGAGCTCTGCTATCGAGATTTGATTGTCGGGTTTTAGAAAAATTGCCTTCTCATTTGGTTTTAACGTAACGGGTTTCATCCTTCTGACCCCGGAATTTCCGGACAGGATTTCCAGTGAACCTTCGATCAGGGTGGTTTCAACTGTATTTTCCTTACTGTAACACTTAACGTTAAACCGGGTACCCAATACTTTTAATGTCACGGAGGAGGTTTCAAGAATGAAAGGATGTGCCGGATCTTTTGCCACTTCCAGGTAGGCTTCTCCGTCGAGAATGATCCCCCGTGAGCCGTTGCCGAAGTCCGTCGGATACCTGAGTATTGAATTTGAATTTAGCCATACCCTGGTACCGTCATTCAGGGTTAGTTGCCCTTTTTGTCCCTTGGGTATAAGAATCTGTAAAGATCCTTTGTCAATTAAGGTATCAGATCCCTTATCAGTGGTAAGCCAACGCCAGGAAAGGCTTAATAGAAAAGCCAATAATACCGTAGCTGCAATTTGCGTTAAAATCCGGATCATTTTTGTTGACATGACCCGACGGGCTTCATTTAGATGGTATTTTTCCCTGAACCGGATCAGGTCTTTTTCATCAATATCTTCCCGTGAATCGACAAGCTCACCTGAATACCAGATATCTTTTAATTCAAGATAATGTTTTAAATGCAGCGTATCCGCCTTTATCCAATTCAGAAGATCATTCAGGTCTTCACCTGACAATGGATTATCCAGGTGTTTTATGATCAATTCATTGTATTTATCTTCGTCAATCATAGAGTAAATGTTCTAATTACTATAAACAACTGAGTTATTATTTACCCACCCCGACAGGGAGAAAATATTTCCAGCAGCATGATAAATGATGGAGTTACAAAAATCAGGTAAACGGTCATTCTGTAAATGAAGAAGAAATTTTCCCTGTTGCGGGGGTAATCCATATTATTTTTTTATAAATTTCCGGAAATGCTCACGCAGTGACAAGAGGGCTTTGCCAACCTGCTTTTCCACCACTTTCACGCTGATATCAAGGTATTCAGCTATTTCCCGGTTTTTAAGCCCATATTTCCGGCTCAATATAAATATTCTCCGGCATTGATCCGGAAGAGTCTTAATGGCCTTATTTAAGTTTTCACTTAAATCTTCCCACAGAATGCCTGAGTCTTCTGAGGTAAAATCATGTAAAAAGAAATTGTTGAAATGATCTGCCCCTTTCTTTTCTTCCTCTTCAAATTTGTTTTTGATCCTTTCATGTTTGATATAGTTCAGGCACTGATGATATGTGGCGGTAAACAGGTAGGCTTTTATTGAATCATTCAGTTGCAGGTCTTTCCTGCTTTTTAACAGGTTGTAGAATATTTCCTGTACAATATCCTCGGCTGCATCCGGGTCAATAACAAACCGACGGGTATAAAGCAAGAGACTGTGGTAATGCTTCTTAAAAATCGCTTCGAAGTTTTCGGGGCTGATCATGCTTATTTCTGCATTGACAAACATATCTCTGTAATAAGGTAATATTAAAATCGATCGGGTACATCTTACCTTGTTGAAATGTTCCCAATTGTAATGATAAATATACCCCAAGTTACATCCCTTCTTATTGTTTTCCAATCTTTAATTTCATAATTGGCCAGAAATTTTATCTGGTGGCCGGGCGGGCAGTCTTTTGAAATGTGGACCAGGGATGACAGGGAATACCCGTCTCCCCATTTATCAGGCTGAATTTCATCATACAACCTTTCCCTGTCAATATAGGGGTCGTCATAATAAAGCCGCATTCGCCGGCTTCCGTTGGATATTTCGTATATCATAACCGTTTCACCCGGCTCAGCTATGTTGTTGCCGTTACCGCTGCCGAAAATCTCGCTGTCACCATCATCAATCCCGATGTTCGTGAATTCCGGAACATCATAATAGACAGGCACATCAAAATCATCCTGCCAGGTATGTTGTTTGTCATCAGTTATGATCAGATAGAACCTGATCCTGAAAGGTGACCCGTCTAAAACGGGCAGATTGGAGGCTGTAATTTTATACTTTGCAGTTGACCAAATAGCCTCTCCTGAACCGAGTCTGTCAATTTCAAGGACTGGATTCGCAATAATAACACCTGCAGCTGATGTTTTCAGCGTCACTTTGATCTCTTTGGCCTCGACGGCACCCCGGTTCAGTAATCGTATTGCGAGGCTGCATTCTTTTTTGTGATCGAGAAACTGGCTGCTGTCATTTACCTGATAGGCCAGGCACACCAGGTCGGCCGGATCATTCTTCCTGAAAATGCCGATCTGGTGATTCTCATGATTTACCGTAATGTTTATTTTCCCCATCTTATCGCTGGTAACTTTTGATATTTCCTTTTTATCCTGTGATATATTGAAGTCCAGGAGAGAATATAGCGTATTCGGGTTATACATGGCCGGAGTGCTTATGTTGATCTGAACACCCGGAATAGTTCCGCCATCGGGTTCCCATTTTTTAGTGACAATTCCCAAACCTCCTTTTGTAACACCTTTCAGATCAATAAATCCGGGAGTACTCTTGTTGCTTCTCACTTCATAACCCCAGATATCAAAATCGGGATACAGATCGGCATGGTTCCAGCGGGGCGGATCCGGCAAGGGATCCAGAAAAGAGGTAACTACAAAATGAAAAGCATCGCTGAGCTGTTCAGGGCTTATATCATGGCTGCCTTCATATACCTGATAGCTGAAATCCAGTCCTTCTTCACGCAATGCCCCGCTGATTACCTCATTGTTCAGGTAAAATAATTCGCATGCCTTGCTGGTGGCAAACAAGGTTCTGACACCAACCATGTTATTGAACATATACCTGACGTGATACAATGAATGGTTATCAGGATATCCGATAAAGAACTCAGGCGAACCTTTTGAGCTCACCGCGGTACCAATCATATGCGGATACTTCCCGGCCAGGAAAAACGACATGATGCCTCCCATACTGTGCCCTATCACAGCCCGGTTTGCACGGTCAGTAAGGGTGCGGTATGTACTGTCGATGAAACTTACCAGTTCAGGGAAATAGTCCTTAAATTGAACCTGGTATTTAATGTTGGAATGGTTCCCGATGTTATACGGACGCAGGTCGGAATCAACTGAACGCCCGTTCCATGCAACCAGGATAACGCCATTTTCTTTTACAAGCTCTACCACGCCGGGTATGTCCAATTCATGATTGCCGGTATTGCCATGAAAATAATAGATTACAGGATACCTTTTCTGTGAAGTGTGATAGTCAGCCGGCAAAAAAATCCTAAAGGGTTTCTCCCGGTTAAATACCTGGCTGAAATGCACTTTATCTTCCTGTGAATACAGCAGGTTTGGGATTCCTGCAACAAAAAGCGTCAACCAGCTGATCAGCAGTATTTCCTTTCTTTTTGAATTGCGCATGGTCCAAAATATTTGAAGAAATTTTGTTTTTTATTTGTCTTATTTATGGTTATTAATTTTAATGACCTGCAAAAAGTCATCGTTCTTTACTGCAATGATTCCCAGGGTCTTGTTAACTCCCAGATGTATCATGTGTATCTCCCTGACATCTCCATCGACCAGCAATCCACTTTCCGCTGCTGTTACCGGTGTAAAGCTTCCGGTTCCATCCCCTTTTAGGTAAAGGCCTATACCCGCATCAATTCTGGGTGTTTCGGTTTCAATGCCAAATGTATTTCCGGCAATCACCAGATCGAGAATCCCATCCAGGTCAATATCTTCCTTAATAATGGATTGCACGGATGAAATCTGAGCGGGATTGTCCAGGGGTTTTATCCGGTAAGTTCCATTTCCGATATTCTCCAGATAACAGCTTGCAAAATTTCTGGTCTTGTAATTCCCTGCACTTTTCAAATTATCAATTCCGTAAACATCCTGCAGTGTGGCTCTGGCAAAAGCATCATGAGTTTTAAACTTTTGCCTGATAAAGGGTAACTGATCAGAAGATTTCTTTAATCCATGCAAGGGGTAAAGTGTATCGGCGTTGTAATAGCCCAACACGATATCCAGCCTGCCATTGTTATCAAAATCTTTGCTGTAGATTTCAAACGGGTGTTCCATGCTGGACTTGTACTTGCAATTCAGGCCGAGGTTTCCGGCCACAAGATCCATGTCGCCATCATTGTCGAAATCAGCAGAAGTCACGCAATTCCACCAGCCTGTTTCCTCCGACAGTCCTGCCTGATCAGTAATGTCCTCGAATTTGTTACCATTATTTTTGAATACCCTGACTGGCATCCACTCGCCAACCACTACCAAATCCAATTTATCATCTCCATTGATATCAGTAAAGACAGCATCCGTGACCATACCAATATTGGTCAGTTGCGGGCAGGCCAATGATGATACATCAGTAAACCTCACAGAACCAGGTTTGCTGTCATTCCTTAATATTTTACTGGAAGCAGGGAGTGGATATTTACCCGGTATCTGACGGCCTCCGACAAAGAAATCCAAATCTCCATCCCCATCGTAATCAGCCGGGATAACACATGAACCGCTTCCAGTCATATCGGGCAAGGCATCTTTCATTTTCTTAAAATCACCCTGACCCATATTCAGATAAAGTCGGTCCTGTAAATACGCACTACCTTCCTCATATTCGTTACCGCCACTTACTACATATAAATCAGGATCGCCATCCTTGTCTGCATCAAAAAAGGTTGCTTTAACATCTTCGCATTCGCTGTCCTCCATCCAGGGTCGATGGGCAGATGCTTTAAAACCATCTTTCGTCTGGATAAACAATTTGCCCGAATGACCGATAGCCCCTCCGACATAGAAATCCTCGAGTCCATCATTATTCACATCACTTACAGCCATTCCCGGTCCCAGATCTGACATTTTATGTGGCAATAAGGCTTCCCTGCCAAAATCATTGAAACTATTCTCTTCGTGTTTGTGATTAAGTTGTGTCGATTTTGTGATATCAATAAATAAAGATGGCCTGGTATAAGAGAAATCGTGCATGGTAACGGCATCATTATACGACAGGGGTAGGGTTTGATTTGCTGTAATATTTGTAATTATCTGTTCTTTCCCATCGGGCCAGATAATCTGTATTTCAGGTACCACTGAATCTGATCCCAATCCAAAATGGAGAACCGGGCTGATGGAAGACAGGAAACCACGGGTCAGATACTGCTCCTGCACCTGTAACTGTTTTGCTTGTTTTACAGTAATTTTTGTGCCAATACCCAAGGGATTTTTTCTGGGACCTGTTAGTTTAAATTGAAGATAATTGCCCAATCCACTCTCTCTGGCATTGTTTTTATAAATGAAGGAAGAACCCTCTGAATTATTGAGAATTATATCCATGTCTCCGTCATTGTCAAGATCTGCATAAGCCGCTCCATTGGAGCATGTTGGCAAGTCCCTGGCCCATGCTCCGTTCTTTTTTTCAAACGTCAGATCACCCCTGTTCCGGAAGAAATAATTGCTCTTTTTTCTATCGGGCATTTGTTTTAGAACACTTGTAATGAATTCATCTTTACTCACTTTTCCGGTTTCTATAACTTCTTTATATCTCTTTTCGAAATACATCAGATAATCGTTGTTTATGAAGTCTCTCATGATACCATTCGCTACAAAAATGTCCTTTAGCCCGTCGTTATCCATATCGAACAGCAGAGGTCCCCAGCTCCAATCTGTACTTGATATCCCGGCCAGTTGGGCAATATCAGAAAAAGCAGGTATTTGATCATGGATCAATATCCCCCTATTCAATTGAAGGGTATTGTACATATATTGATGATGCTGACCCAGATCGACCAGTCTTGTGAACAATTCAAAATCCATGAACCCATAACTCGCCTTTATTCCGTAGTTTTCTTCAGCCATCATATCCAGGGTAACAATATCCGACCAGCCATCATTATTCAGATCAGCCAGATAGTTGCCCATGGACGAAAGTGAAATGTGCTTTAAGGACCTGTTTATGCATTCTGTGAAAGTTCCATTCCGGTTGTTCACGTACAAGAAATCCTTCCCGGAATAATCAGTACTGACATAAACATCCGGCCATCCATCGTTATTCAGATCGCTTATGCCTACACCAAGGCCGTAGCTCAATTCATTGTTGACAATTCCGGCTTTCTTTGAAACATCAATGAATTTCCCGTTCTGGTTTTGGTAAAGGCGGTCTCCTGTAACGGTACTTTCAGTTTTAAGTAATTTTTCAATCTCTGAAACATTATAAATATCCGGATAATGATTTATCAGGAACATATCCAGATCATTATCACGATCATAATCGAGAAAAGCAGCCTGGGTTGAACACAAAGCAATATCGAGGCCGTATTTTGAACTTTCCTCCTTAAATATGGGAATACCATCTTTATTTATGCCCTGATTTACAAATAGCTTATTTTTTAACCTTTCAGGGTCAAACCTTCCCGAATTCGAAATATAAATATCCATCCATCCGTCATAATTTATGTCCACAGCAGTAACGCCAGTTGAGAATCCAATATGGTCGGCGGTTCCGGATTCTTTTGAAATATCTTTGAACTTCAGGTTGCCCATGTTCAAATAGAGCTTATTGGGATGTAGATTGGCAATAAAATACACGTCCTGAAGGCCGTCATTATTGAAATCAGCGATGGCAAGACCACCGCCGTTATAGTAATACTCGTAAAACAGTCCATTCATAGACAGGGTTTCGGTGATCTTATTTTCAAAATGTATCCCTGTCTGTTCCGGGGTCAAAATTTCAAACAGCATGACTTGCTTTTGATCAACAGGAGAGCCCCTATCGGATTTGGTTTTCAATTTGCATGAAAACATCACTGGTATTAGTAATACAGAGATTAATATAATCTTCATTGTCCCAGACAATTTGATAATAAGGGAATATTACATAAGTGATTTATTTATAACATTTTAATTTTCTTTAGAATGAATCTATGGTTCATCTGGTATTTCTTATCTTACAAGACCCGCGCTGATTCAGGTGTTTCACCATCATTCATTATCTCCTTTACATTCTGAAGATAAATCCGGATTGTGTTATTATTTTCACCTCGCTTGACTGTGAGCTTTTTGTCACCAACATGGTAACTGATTTCGTCGGGCTTACCAAGGTAGGGTGCAACAGCCTGTCGAACCTCATCCGAGTAAAAATCTTCCACAATTAACCATCGACCTGATCCATCCGGGATTTCACCTAGTTTCCCCTTAAATTCTGATGGTGCCAAGGAAGCCAGACTGATACACAGTCCTCCTTTCTCGACAAATTTTTTCACTTCAATCAAAGTTTGTGGACTAATCAGGACGCCAGTCAGGAAAACCAGTTTCAAACCTTCCAGTTCTTTTGCTCCGGCAAGATGATCATAGACAATTACACCATTAAGGGGGCAGAAAAAATCATGAGGCATTCCATTGTATTCAACATGTTTTCCACGGCTGTATTCAGATTTCATAATTTCGTATAGCTTTCCGTAATTATAAGCCAGATTGTGGTAATTAAGACCTTCTTCCAGGGTTCGTCCGTGGGTCAACAATTTCCAAATCTGAAACCATGCAGCAGTCTCTGGTGTGGTCTTGAGGTTTTCCGCTCCATACAGGCAATCAGGTAACCACGAGCCTTTCTGGCCCCAGCAGGAATCGTCCAATCGCAGAATAGCCACCTCTGGGCGAATGTCCCGAAAGGTATAAGGACGAGGGTGAGCAGGTATATGCTCCTTTACTATCCACTGATATACCTTGCCATATTCATTGGGTTCATAACTGATCATATCGTTTTCAATCTTTTTTTCCAGAAGTCCGCCAGCATCTTCAACGAATATCTTTGTAGCTCCAATCCAATAAGCATATAGAAAGGAAGCACGCATCTCTTCAGGCGGATGACCCGGGAAGCCTGTCATGCCCCATAAATCAGGTGTAATACATAACTCTCTTCCATACTGCCTGGCCGCGCCCATGGCAATTGCTCCATAAACCGGATCAATACCTTCCTTCATGAACTTGATGGCAGGATCGAATCCCGCCCTTGCAAAAGTGAACAACATCGCGGGAAATACACTCTCAGTCATTGGAGTAACACCATTATCCCGATAATTCAAGGCAATGGCTTTGGCACTATTGTATACAGCCTCATAGGCTTCAACTATTGTCATTCCGTTCGTTACAGCGTAGTACGGATTGCAAAGACCGATGAAAGGTCTATATTCCGCATTATCATAATCGAGGCGCATCTGCCCATGTTCAGATTCATCATACATTACGCCACGGAACTCTGGATATTTCAATGCACTCTCAAGTACTTCACCTGTGATATCCCATCGGTGAGTTTTATCCGGATGTGCCAGCATATCGTTACCGTCTTTGTCCAGAAAGGTGCCTGGCTTATAGAAGTTCGTGATCTCCTGGTTAACGAAATAGGTCAGATTGAATTCACGGCAGGCCAAAGCAAGATCTTTGAAATCCTGCTCGCGACCTTTCCATCCTCTATCACTTAGGGTTGAGTTAACACTATCCGGAATAAATATTACAATTATAAATTCTGCACCAAGTTCATGGGTAGCCTTTAAAAAAGGGATGAGTTCCACCGGATCATTTTGCGGAAAACCACCTTCTATTCCAAATTCACAAGAGATCCCAGACACGGAGCTTTTACCGGTCTTGCTTCCTTTAGTGCATGCAGCAATAAAAAATGAAGTTGATCCGATGGAAGTCACAGCCGAGAAACCTGCCAAGATTGTTGAGGTTTTTACTAAAAAGTTACGCCGTGATAGTAAATTTTTCATGCTGTATAAGTTTATGACTGAATTATAGGCAATATTTTACGATCAATGCCATCATCATGCACTGGTTGTATAGTTTGTTCCAGGGTTGTGATCAACCAATGTTCGGTATGTTCCACGGCACTGCAGGGAGCAATCTTCGAAAGCGGTCCCAGCGTTTCAATTTCCAGAAGGTTCCCATTTACATACACCTCATTATTACATCCATAGTCCGGGTACAGGGCTTCAGGATCAAATTGAAACTTTTTGATCATCAGGGTTTTGTCATGAAGGTATGCAGCCCAGCCCTGTTTGTTTAAAATCCCGGTCTTTTGTTCCGAAGTTATATTTGAATTATGTATTAACTGGATGTATTTATTTCCCCAGATCCATCGCGGATCACCCATGTGCGTATAATACCAGAGAACAACCGGACGGGCCGGTAGAAGGTATTCAGCAGGATCGACATAGGGCTCCTGGGGCAGAATGGCCCTTCCGCCGGCTGCATGTGCCGTGATCGCCCAGGGCGAGGTCTCTATGGGCCAAAGGTTTTTGTTGATCAGCCGGTGTAAAACCTTCACATAGTTTTTATCAGGATTTAGGGTAATTTCCATTTCTTTAATAATACCGGTCGTGGTTTCCACATCCTGGGTGAGTGTAAGTGTTTTTCTGTTCCAGGTATAGCTCACCGGGTTATTATCCGGAAAATATGAGCGGGGCATAGCCTCCGGGGCATGCCATAAACGGTGACCGCCGTAGATGCGCCAGTTTGTTCCTCCTGTTTTGCCGGTTTCAGCCTCGGCGACGTAAAACAAATTTGGTCCGTTTATATAGCCACACCGGATGATCCGCGGACCAACATCTGTAGTGATTATCAATTCGATTTCTCCATTAAACAGCCGTATGCAATTTGGCCAGCCCTTATATTCCATTTTTTCCATCAGGTTCATGGTTCACGGTGAAATAATTCCGCGGATTATCAACAAGGAAAGTATTTATTTCTTCCATGCTGAATCCGGATTTCAGCAGCATGGGCACTGCGTCAGTCATCATATAGGCGAAGGTCCGGTTGGCAGCATTCGGATCAAAATTGGGAGGCCCTGATCCCTCAAAAACTTTCATCCTGTTTTCCCAATGCCAGTTGCTGTCTATCGAGATAATAATTCTGCCGGCAAGGCCCGCATCGCAAAAAGACCGCAGAAAAGAAACCAGTTCATCCCAGGGCGTATAAAAATTCTGTCCAAAAGTGTCAACCTCCAGGTAACCTCCTTCCCTGGCTATGGTAAGCAAGTCGCCGGGTTTCCCCTTCCTGCCGACATCTACATGTGACAGCATGATCCGGTGCGGATCTGCTCCGGTTTTCACGAGCAAACTGAACTGCTCGAATGCATCGGCACCTGAATGTGTTGCAATTGGAGAGCCTATTGCTTTGTTTACACGGGCCGCAGCCCGGAATACCTTTTTCTCCCAATCTGTGCCGCCATCTCCTGCAATTTTAATGATTCCTGCCCTGATTTTTGTTTCATCGATACCACTTGTTAATTCCTTAAACATCCGCTCTTCCATTTGCTTTTCATCCTCCATATCCGCCATCCACTTCGGCACTTTCGAACGCCTGTAAAAACCGGTTGATGCAATGATCCTAACAGTCGTCCTATCTGCAATACGCTTATATAGATCTACAGGCCTGAAGGGAGTGAGATCTACAATAGTATGAATACCCACCCGTGCCGCAGCATTTAAAAGTGAAACGGCAAAATCAACAGTCTCGGACTCCAGATCATCGGGGATTGGCGTGTAACCGGCGTTTTCTTCCATCGGCCCTGCGAACCAAAGTATATGTTCATGCATGAGGGTTGTTCCTAATTCCTCCGGTTTAATAATCCCAGTTAAAGTAGGGATCAGGGAAGTCCCAGGGGTCTGACAGGAGCCAAGCAACATATTTGAAAATGGAATACTTGCGGCAAGGATTGAACCCATATTTATGAAGTCACGGCGATTTAAGGTATTCTTATGTAAGTTCATACATCAAGTCATTTATTATCTACTGCATATTTTTTAATGACTTCCGGATTTATTTCAATGCCCAGTCCCGGCATTTGCGGAACCTCAACAAAACCATCTTTCTGCACAAAAGGTTTCACAAGTAATTCCTTCCGGATGGCGGATTCGGTCACTGAAAATTCAAGGAAGGGAACCTGGGGCAAAGCTGCGATCAGTTGAATGCTGGCCGCTACCAGTATGCCGGTTTTAAAAGCGTGGGGTACCATCAGAATGTTATTATCAGCCGCCAGCGTGGCTATTTTCTTTGCCTCGGTCAAACCTCCGCAACGCGAGATATCAGGCTGAATCACATCCACCCCCGATTCCTGTATTAGCCTTGAAAATGCCAGCCTGCCGCTTTCCTCTTCACCGGTAGCTATCCGCACGGTGGTGGATTCCGTGAGCCTCTTATATCCGCGATAATCTTCTGCCGGGAGGGGTTCCTCAAGCCAGAAAATATTAAGCTGTTCCAGTGCTTTTGCCACATACATGGCCTGCTTTAGTTTATACCGCTTGCCTATATCGATCATGATCTCCATATAGGACCCCGCTGTTTTACGGGCCATTTCAATGAGTGTAAGATCGAACTTTACATCATATCCCAGAGGTCCCCAGCCGAATTTGATTGCAGTATAACCAAGCGAAGCGTATTTCTCCACCATCCTATTTACTTCATCCTTGCTGTCGGGCATCAGTGCACTCGCATAGGGACGTACCCTGGTGGTATAGCTTCCACCCAGAAGCTTATGGACGGGCTTACCCGTGGCTTTGCCCATAATGTCCCACAGGGCCATATCAATCCCGCTCATGACATGCATGACAGGTCCGCTTCGGCCGTAGTAATATGTCTTTGACCACATTTCATTCCATATCTGCTCATAGTCAAACGGATCACTTCCGATCACTACCTCTTTCAAACCATAGCAGGTGCCATGCGACATATAGGATTCAACGACAGCCTTGCCAACAAGGGGTGCGGTATCTACTTCACCATACCCCGTGATCCCTTCATCGGTTTCCACCGCAAGGATCAGATCATCCTGGGTCCCATCAGCTGCTGAAGATATATCAGGCAGTTTTAGTATGATGGCCTTTACATCTGTAATCTTCATTGAAATTAGTTTTTATGATTTCAGGATACTTTGCGTTATGTTTTGCTTTTTAGAAGTAAACTTTTCAGAGAATTCCACCAGTTTATTTTCGTATACGGTCACCATGAGTGTACTTATGAAAATAATACTACCTCCAATTATCATCAACAGGGAGATTTTTTCATTTAACAGGAATATACCCATAACGGCTATGAAGAAGGGTAATAGATAGGTGCCCAGAATTGCCTGTGTAACATCGAGTCTTTTCAGAACATAGAAGAACAGCAAGGCAGGGATTCCATATACAAAGATACTGAGCTCCAGTATTCCAAATATGGCAATATTGCCGGTATGCAAAAATTCAGTTAAATGAAAAGGTTCAGCCCAGATAAGCAAGGGAATGCTGGCCATGCTGCCGATTACAGAACTGTATACTAAAATCTCCAATTCCGTGAACTTTTTGTCTACCAGCATTTTGCAATATGTATTATAAAACGCACAACAAAGACAGGCAAACAGGAATACCATATTTCCGGTAAAATATTCGCCATGGATAAAATTTGCCCCCGATATATCTGATATTGAAGTCATAAGAACTCCTGCGATGGCAAGGACAAAACTGATGATGCGGATGACATTGAGTTTTTCTTTCAGCATAAAGGAAGCTAAAATGGCAACAAATACAGGAATGGTTAAGGTAATAATACCTGCATTGGCAGCTATGGTTAATTTAGAACCAAGTGTATAGGCATACTGCATGATAAAAATCCCGATCAGTCCCGACAATACGAAGTACTTAATTTCGTGCCATCTCCAGCGAAACTTCACATTCCGTCTTTTATTTTCAAGCCAGAGTATGGGAAGAAAAATTAACGTACTGGCAATCATGGGTATAAATGCAACTGTAATTGGTCCCAGCCGATCTCCGATAAAACGTATGACAGGAACCTGCGTGGCCCACATAAAATTGATGATGATTATGAATCCCCAATCAATTGTTTTTTGTGAATTAAACATACCCATGACTGCTTAATAGGAATTTAACATTATTGAATAAACTATTTCGGGGGCAAGCCGGAACCAAACCCACCATCAACAACCACCGAAGCCCCTGTCATAAAAGAAGCCTCTTCGCTGACCAGGAATACTGCTACGCGGGCCACCTCTTCAGGCTTGCCAATGCGCCACAAAGCATGTAATTTTCCGGCTTCTTCGCGGGCTTTCACCGGATCAGGCTGGCTTTGGAAATAACCTTCGGCAAGGCCGGCATCGATATAACCCGGACAAATACAGTTAACCCGTACACCTTCGTGTCCATGATCAATTGCCATAGCCTTTGTCAGGCCGATTATGGCTGCTTTGGTGGTGCAATACCCCGCGCACATGGGCTCCACAAAAAAGCCATTTACCGAAGACATATTGACAATACTGCCTTTTGAAGCACGCAAGTGGGGCAGAAAGTATTTAGAACACAAAAATATTCCGCCAACATTGATCGACATCTGGAGGTTCCATTCTTCGAAAGTAATATCCTCGACGGTTTTATTAACCTGAATGGCGGCATTGTTGATCAGTGCATCTATTCTGGAATAGGATTTAATCGTGAATTCTGCTAGTCGCATAACAGAATCCGGCTTTGAAACATCAGTTTTAAAGGCAAAGGCAGTTCCTTTTTTTGCCATGATCTGCCTGACGGTTTCTTCGGCTCCCTGCATATTCAAATCAACAGCAACTACCCGGGCACCTTCTCTTGCAGATTCAATAGCGCAGGCCCGGCCAATACCTGAGCCAGCACCGGTTACCACAACAATTCGGTCTTTTAGTTTCATAGCTGTATGAGTTTGTCAGAGTGCTTTGTATTTATCATATACCTCACGTAATGATTTTCCGGCAAGCAGTTCCTTGCGTGACAGATCTTCTTTATTTACTTTTTCACGGGCTTTTTGGAAAACCTCCTTTTCTGCAGCTTTGGGTACTACAACAATGCCATCGAAGTCAGCATAAACAATATCGCCGGGATGCACCAGCACTTCACCGCAACGAACGGGTACATCATATGCATTGACGATTGCCCGGCCTTTTGAATCCAGGGGCCTTATGCCTGAATAATAAACAGGGAAGCCCATATTTATAATCCTTACACAATCGCGTATCTGGCTGTCACAAACGCACCCCGCAGCTCCGTTTCGTTTTGCAATGGTACTCATGAGTTCACCCCAGGGTGCATTGGTGCCGCCATAATCGGTAGAATGAACGGCAACATCATTGACTTTCAATGAATCCATGGCTTCGATCTCAAGCCCGTAAGGATTATCTTCTACAATGTAATCCGTTTCCATCCAGCGGAATGTCCGTGCCCGGCCAATAAAGCCACAATTTACCGGATCAGGGAGAAGTGGCCGCAACCGCTGGTGCATGGCCTGGTTGCGGAATCCAAGCTCATCGAGGATATCGCAAACAGCTGCCACATAAAGATTCTGTTGAATGAAACCAAATAATTCGGAATCGTTTTGAATATTTTTCATTTTACTCGCTACTGGTATTTAACTGAAATGTCATATGTATTGCCCGCATTTACTGTTAACAGGGCATATTCATAGCCTTTTATTATCACTTGTTTAAATGGCGTGTCCTGGCCGTTAAGGGTAAAATGCCTGATTTTCAAAATGCCATGGTTCGCCGGTACATAAAACGAAAGACCGCCAGAATGTTTATAAGCAGATGAAAGTGTAAAGGTCAACCGGTTTTTTGACCATTTGACATCGGAAAAGCTAGCCTGGTCTTTCATTTTTATAAAATCAAGCAATTGCAGCTCCGTCCATACCGGTATTTTATTATGATTAGCATAGCTCAACATTTTCAGCAAGGGAGTTCTGGAAAAATAATACTCATCGTTGTGCGACTTGACGCTTATAAACGAATACACTTCATTATGCAGGCTCCTGTCCATCAAGCCTTTGAAACAATTAAAAAATCCTTCGGGATCGTGACTTTCGTTGTATTCCTGGTCGTATACTGCATTGAAATGCTGATACACGTTAATGATTTTTCCCCTGGTATCAGCAAATTTCATTACCTGGCCGCTTCCGGTAAAGTTACCCTGGCTTGTACCAAGCGGTCCGAGATAATGCTCTCCCTGGTTTGATTTCATGTCGTAATGAGCATAATTGATGTCCATTTCCAGGCCATTCTTTTCTTCCAGTCTTGCCTGTGCCCCGAAATCCTGTGTCCCGTCGGAAAGAGTCCCGCACCATATAAACCAATGGTTGACCACCGTGCGCATGGTTAATCCATATGAATGGGCAATTTCTTTCTTTTTGGCGGACAGGACACTGTCCATATTATTCCATTTAGGGCTGCGGGCCTCTCTGGTATCATCTGGATGCCCTGAAATTTCAAAGCCTTTTGCGGTCCACCTGTCAACCCAGGCTTTGGATACCTGATCTAATCCAATAATATAAATTGACATTTTCGCACCCATGGAATCCACATCGCGAAATTGGGGTTCAAAATCGGCTTCGCTTTTGTATTCGCCATCGTTGGTGAGCGTTACAAGACATTTCAACGTATCGGGGAAATACCAGAAACGGGGTAGGGGTTTGGTATAGGGATACATCATTTCGATGCAATGTGACAATAAGGCCATTTGTTCATCCGCCTGATTGAGGGTATTGTTGGCCGTATCCACCCAACCGTCTGTAAACAGATCCATGCCCCTGAGTCCGGGTATACTGTCTTTTTCAAGGCCGGCATACAATGGATTGCCCTGTCGGGTATACACTATGTTTTTAGGCAGGTTGTAAAGAAAGGCAGCCGTATGGCCTTTTTCGTAATTGTGGCTTACAACAGCCGGGAATCCTTCTTCAGCGGCTTTGTCTGCAAATAAGGCAGCAATGGTCTTTCCTCCATCAAGGGTATAGATATCGGCTGGCCCGTGAAACTGTATTGCTTTGGAAGTTAAGCCTCTGCCTTGTTCAGTAGTGGTATCAATCCTGATATATCCTTCGGCCATACTTCCTTCTTTGGGTTCAATACCGAATAGTTCAGCAAGTTCAGGGTCAGGACAAAAGGCAATCAGATTTCCGCCTTTTCTGATATATTTCTGAAACATTTTCTTTGCCTTCGGATTGATTCCCGATTCAGCCAGGATTACCAGGTCAAACCTGGACAGATAGGATGATTTCACCTTCCTGCCGGCAAGTGAATCAAGCACAAATTCATGAAATCCTTCCGTTTTCAAAATTTCTGCTGTGTAGGTGCCATAATCAGCGTCTGTGGCCAATATCAATACCGGGGCAAGGGCCTTTTTACCGGAACAACCACTTGCTCCCATCAGCAGGATCAAGGTTGCAAATACAATTACATAGTGCTTCATATCCTTAAAAATAAGCATGTACCAGGATGGTTGGCTTAGGGGTTTTGCATCTTTTTGGCTTCTAAAGCAATTTTTTCGTAGATAGCCTGTGCCTGGCGATACCTGTTCTGAACCAGGTCAAGGTCATGGGTGAAATACTGGTTCCAGGGTCCACCCGGAGCGGTGTTGGTGAGTGTTTTGTCAATCCATTCAACAAAGTACCGGGCATCGTCAGCGCTGGCCCTTACCGGCTCGTTCTTTACCATGACATATATGGGTGCAGTATGTGACTGGTGGCCCCTGTCGTCCATCCGGCGCGCGCACATCCAGCTGCTTTTGCTTACTGCAAGGCTTGTTTCCAGGATAACAGGTTCACCGGGTCTGGCTGATCCTTCCTGTGTTGCAACGACTTTTCCGTTGCATACAAGCTCAATGCTTCCGGTCAATTCTTTTGCTGACGTCCACCTGACCTCTACCTGGATATTTCCCTTGTCTTTTAATTTTATTTCATCGCCGGGAGAGGCAATTCCATTTGCTCTCAGATCCAGGAATTCAACATGTCCGTTGGTTGTAACCACAGTTCTGCCGTTCTTTATCCCATCTACCCATTGGCGGTAAGTAAAGGGCTGATTCTTAACCTGTACATAAGTTAGCAAAGAGCCAAATGGCTGGCTGTTGTTGCAGGGAAAATCCGTTCCGGCAGCCCAGCCCAGTCTGAAGCCGCAATTCAGCAATTTATAGTAAGCATTTACGGATGCATCATTTAACCAAACATCTTCAGCCAGGAAATCAATTGTGCCCAGGGCAGCTTCCACAGGATAATCGATGGGGGTGCAACAATCCAACGCACCTGGAATGGATTCCCTGAGGTATTGCATATGGCA
This sequence comes from uncultured Bacteroidales bacterium, assembly GCA_963705125.1. GTDB lineage: Bacteria > Bacteroidota > Bacteroidia > Bacteroidales > UBA10428 > UBA5072. The sequence goes on from CAVPIY010000007.1 coordinate 156,998, forward strand.
GAAACCCACAATGGCATCCTGAGACTTGCCCCATTCAATGATCTTGGAGGGAGATTCATTCCAAATGGTATGGGCTTTTGTAAGGCCAAGTAAAACAAGATGCCCGCCCAGGGCTTTGTTCTCAAATGTGACACCGGCCGGATCAAAATGCCATTCGGCATCCCAGTGCACGATCCGTCCGGGCATGGATTGAACTGCATCGGTGCCGTTTACTTTGGGTAAGTCAGCCTGGCTGTCTTTCACTTCCCCGTTACCCATGTCGGCCAATACCGAAATAACAGCCAGGTCATTGGGTTCCATCATGGCGGTAAACTCACTTTCAGCCAGTACTGCTGTTCCGTCGCCACAATTCCGGTGTACATGCATATCACCTGCATACCAGTCCGAAGGTTCAGGCTTTGTTGTTTTCATGGATGAAGATGATAAATCAGCCTTCCCGGTTAATGTAAAAACAGATTCTGCAGGGATAGAGGCCTTCAAACTTTTTCCCGCTACAATAATTTCATTCCCCTCAATTAAATTGGATTTTGAATTGGTATAGATCAATTTCATGTTTCTCAGAACCGGAAGGTTGGTTAGAATTCCGTCGAAAGAAATATTCCGTTTGCTGTTATTCCTGCCGATGATAACCATGTTCCCGTCCGGATTGTAAAAGGCATGAACTGCAAGGCTGCTGTCCTGGCCCGTTACACCAATGCGCACGGAGCCAGGTTTAATATACTTCATCAGTTGGGCATGTTCATAGAACTGCTTGCGTGGTTTCCAGCTTTTGGTCGCTGCGATATATTCGATCAGTGGAGTGCCCTCTTCAGGCCCAAACCAGAAAACCCAGTCATTTGGAGGTACATTGCCATAGCCATTTCTTCTTCCATGCTGATAAACGCAGTCAAATCCGTCCCAGAAAATATAGGCACTGGCATTGTCGTCGAGCTGACCCAGCATATGGCTTATACGTGCTGTTTCAGTCACCCAGTAAGGCTTGGTGGGATAAGGGGACATTTTGATTTTATTCAAATAATTTCCCGCATCGTCACCGTATTGATGCACACCCCAGCGAGCCATTTTTCCCATAAGATACGGGTCCTTTACCATTTCGGCCATGCAATCCCCAAACAGGAGATCTCCTCCTGCATCCGGAGCCACGAACCTGATATCGTCCATGCCGATGGCATCGAGTTTTTCTGCAAGCTTCCTCACCACACGTACATACTGGATGGCATCCGGTATATTCGGACCTTCCACAACGCCATCGGGATGATCAGCGCTTCTGCTATTGGCCTGTACATCCGTTTCGTTCATGGGGGATACCAGGGTAAACCGGATCTTGGCAGTATGCCGCATGTAATAGAGGAGCGCAGTAATTGACTCCACCAATTCATCTTCCATATTGGGTGCAATGGTGTGATCGGTACCGCCCAACCAGCTTTTTTTCGGATCCGGATCATCCAGCGGTGATGAAGCGGGCGGGGCGCCCATGAAACTGATCATCAGGCCACCTGTGATCCCTTTCTGATTCAGATAGCGTAATGTATTCCATACACCCTGAAACCTGTCATTGGAGAAAACTGTGTTGTAATAGTCCCAGTTGAAATGGTTTGGATCGTTATCGTCATTAACGGCTTCCCAGTCTATCTCTTCGATAACGGCCCTGAAAATGGCGGCGCCAAGTGAATCGACAAGCAGGTCAATGGCCGGCTGCACCACTTTGGCATCCTCGTATTTGCCATTATACCACCATGCCGGGTTGATGTTGACACCAAAACCATCCATGGTCTGATATTTCGTTGCACCATCTATCTGAAGTTTGATTTCTGCAGATTGTGCAAATATTGCCAGCGGGATAAGACCGGCTGCTATAATTAATAATAGACTTTTCATTATTAAAAGGATTTTGTAGAATGTTAACCTGATATAATAACATCACCCGCTTTCTTATGTCTGATGGTCAAAGCAAAGTCACCATCCCCAAGACTCCTGAGCAGGTAAGTATCGGGATTTAATATCTCACCCGGTGTGATCAATTCCCCGTTTATGATTATCCTATCCGGTTTAAAGGCGAGTCGCAGATATTCTGTTCCGTTTTCAGCTGTTGCCGTATAGGCAACTTGATCCTTACTGTATAACACGTCACGGACTATGCCTTCGGAATACAGGATATGATTTTCATGTGGCGGAGCCCATTCCGGGACAGCTGAAAATGCATGGTAGAACATCCTTGGACATTCTCCGTAGCAATCCGACCACCAGCTTAAAATGCCCTTGCTGACCGGACTTTCAAAAGCCATTCCGGAAGAATCATTACAATAGGTGACCCAGTTCAAAGACCGGTATGCTTTTTCCTTATAGGATTCATCACCCGATACCGCATACCAGCGGGCACAGGCGGCACCATACCGGGCTGTCTGGTAATCCATTTTGTAGTTGAATGAATCCTGCTCACCTACGATGTTGGCGCCCCACATGGTTGATGGCTCTCCGGGTGCAGTGCGGAATATAAAATTATCCTCTGTCCATTTGATCAGCATGGGTATATCCTTTTTCCAGTCCGGATCGAGTTCGGGGTAATCGAACAGGCAAAGCGAGGTATTGCTGGCACTCAGGTTACTTTTATAGGTATTGCTCTTTACATCGGTATCGGAATGTCCGTCGGTCCAATAGCCGGTCTTCATGGGGTATTGCAGGATGAAATCCCGGGCTTTGTCCCTGGCATCCCGATAGGCATTTATATTTCCCAGATTTGCCCGGATCAGGTTTTCAAGAAGCATATAGCAGCCGGTCCAGTTAGCTCCGTAGGGAGCAGTGACCCTGCCATCGTCCATAACCACCCTGTATGGCCATACTGACTGGTCCTGGTTTCCTTTTTTAGCGTTTCTGGCCAGCACATCGGCAACATTAATGGCTGCGTCAAGGTATTTTTTCTCGCCGGAAAATAGATACATCCGGTAATACGTTAAACCCATTTCACCGGCATGATCCACCTGAATTTCATGTAATACCAGTCTGCCGGCATTGGAAAATCCACGGAACAGGGTGTCCCCTGCATTCGTCGTGGTATAGGGAAATTTTGGCCAGGCAAATTCCGCGGAACTGGTGCCATGCTCGAGGGTATAATCAACAAAATCGCGCATAAGCTTCATTATGCCCGCATCACCCGTATAGGCATAGTAAAGCCTGGCGTTTTCAAACCAGTTGGGGATCTTTTCACCAATGTCGTTCATCCAGGAATCCGGTAAAATGGAGTCATTGCTTACCTTGAATGCACAATAAAAGTAATACTGCGGATATCGCGACCTTGGATCGGGTCCCGGAGAATTCGGAACCTTATTTTTAATAAAATCCCATCGGAGATGAAGGAAATGATCGTAGGCTTTTTCCCGGGGTGAATACCAGGGGATAATCTTCTGCTGATCATCCAACATCACTTTGTGGGTGCAAAAAGTTTCATCGGGCACTACGCTGGCCTGACGATTGCACGATATCATCACAACCAGAAAAATTACCAGTGTGTGTTTCATGATTTCATATGTTTTCGTTTATGCATTAATATTTTAATTTTGCCAGTAAAAGGTAACACAGATTTCTCAATTGTAAAGTGATAGTGATTTTCAATATTTGTACAAATCCTGTACATGAATTAATTTGCAGGAGTTGAGGCTCATTCCAAACGCATGAAAATTTCTCCACAGTCTCATACCATGAATGATGTTTTTTATATTGAGACAATTATCCGGAAAATTGAGAAAAAGCTCAACTGGAGAAAAGTATCACTATGGACGGATAATGAATACAGGAAATTAAGCCTCCTCATATACAAAGATACCACGATATCCATAAGTCCGCAAACCTTAAAGCGACTCTTTGGCAAAGTAAAGTATAAAGATGTTTACACCCCCCAGCCTGCCACGAAGGATGCCCTGGCAAGATTCCTCCAATATGATGACTGGGATGTTTTCGTTCAGGATCAGGCTGGCAGTAAAAACAGATTTGGTTCTTTCCTGAGCAAAATTTTTACAACTCATAACAGGAAACTGATCTTTATTATAGGCGGGATCTTATTTGTATCAGCAATCGCTTTTTTTCTGATACACGCTGTTAAAAGCTCCGGAAAGGTATTCTTCTATTCCGATAATAGGTCAGGCGTAACGCCTCACACGGTTTCATTCCACTATGATATTTCCGGATTGAAGAACAAGGAGGTTTACATCGACTTTGGTGAGAAAGAAGCCGAGGACAAATCACCGGGAGAATTGCTTGATAAAGATCGCAACCTGATAAATCATTGTTATGAATCTCCTGGATTTTTCACTGTGACCCTAACTTCAAAGGGTACTATTCTTGCATCGGTTAAAATTCATACTTTGTCGGATGGTTGGACCAGCTATTATTTTAATGATGACAATTTCAGCCTTAGAAAATTTGTGTTTCAACTGGATAAAAAAGTATGTGACACAATTGATGACGGACTTTTATATATTGCACCTAAAGATCTGCGCAACCAGGGTTTCAATGGCAACACAGTTTATTACCTGGAGCATATGCTTTATAAGGACTTTCAAATATCTGCCGATAGTTGTGCCATGGAGGTAGGATATAAAAACAGCCCAGACATGGGTGGCATAAGTTGCTTTGATGCTGAATTCAGAATAACCGGTGAAAATGGTCTGGCATCTGTTATGCTTGTTCAGAAGGGGTGTTACAGGTGGTCGGAAATTACGGTCGGTGAAAGGCATCTGAATGGAAAATTTCATGACCTGTCCTCCTTCAGTGCAGACTTATCCTCCTGGAATGTTGTCAGGATTAAAACAGAAAATGGCAATGCATTAATAACCAATGGGAATGACACTATATTTACATGTAATTATATTAGACCACTCGGCTTGGTAAAAGGGATACGTTTTGTTACAAAGGGTTCCGGAGCCTTTGATTATGTGAGGTTGCACGACAACCTGGAGACGGAGATCTATGCTGACAGCTTCGGGGATTGAAAACCGGCAAGCAGATCAGACTGGAAATTGACAACAAACACAAGCGAACATTTATAAAAGGGTATATCTGCAAACGCAAAACACACGTAAAAAATGAAAAAAACTGCTTTGTTTTCAGTGAGCTTCATTATACCAGGAATTGGCCTATTGATGGGCTTAAAGACATTTAATGATACTGCCATTACAGCCAGGAAATCTGATAAAGAACCGGCTGCCGTGAACTATCAGAAATACTGTGCCGGATGTCATGGTGACAATCTGGAGAAATTTGCAGCCAAGGCCTGGATGGAGGAAGAGGGCACCACTTCGGCTTTTCAAAGCATCAAATACGGAATTGAGAACATGGGCATGCCTTCCTTTGAGAAAACCTTCACGGATGATGAAATAAAGGCACTGGCGGTTTATGTCAAAAAGGGTATTCCCGAGGACAGAAGCAAGTTAAAACCGGCTGCAACACCAGGCGGGATCATCGAGTCGGAGGCACAGCGTTTTGTGGTCGACACGGTGGTAACGGGTTTAAACGTGCCCTGGGGACTTGCATTTCTGCCCAGCGGCGACTTACTGATTTCTGAGAGATCCGGTAAGTTGTACCGCTTTAACAAGGGAAAGCTCTCTCCTCCGATAGGAGGGCTGCCTCCCATTATGGCATCAGGGCAGGGAGGCCTGCTTGATCTGTGCCTTCATCCCGATTATGCGAAGAACGGCTGGATCTATTTCTCTTATTCCGCACTAAATACGAACAGTGCCACACCTTCAGGTAATACGGCCATTATGCGGGCCAGACTGCTGGACAACAGGCTGGTCGACCAGCAGGTAATCTTCAAAGGCAATCCTGATACCGAACGGAATTATCATTTTGGCTGTAAACTTGCCTTTGATAAAAAAGGACACCTGTTTTTCGGCATTGGTGACCGGGGCCAGCATTTCGATTTTCCACAAAAACTAGATAATACAAACGGAAAGATCCATCGGATTTTTGATGATGGCTCTATTCCGCCTGACAACCCCTTTGTCAATACTCCGGGGGCCATGCCTTCGATTTACAGTTATGGACATCGTAATCCGCAGGGTACATGCATTCATCCGGTGACTGGTGAGGTGTGGGAAACGGAACATGGTCCGCGCGGCGGGGATGAACTTAACCTGATCGAGCCCGGCCTCAATTTTGGCTGGCCTGTAATTTCCTATGGCATCAATTATGACGGTACCATCCTCACCAGTCTGACTGAAAAAGAAGGCCTTGAGCAGCCTGTAATGTATTGGTTACCATCGATCGCTCCCTGTGGAATGACCTTCGTGACCGGCAACCGATACAAAAAGTGGAGCAACAATTTGCTGGTAGGGTCCCTTCGTTTTCAATACCTCGAGCGTATAGTGATCAACAGGCATGCAGTCATTCACCATGAAAAACTGCTTGAAGGTATAGGACGGGTGCGCAATGTGGTTATGGGTCCGGATGGTTTGGTATACGTGGCCATTGAGAACCCCGGGAAAATTGTCAGGTTGATGCCAGTGGAATAAAATGCAGGACCGGATAATATTCTATATTCCCAGAATTCTCATTGCATTTCCTGATCTCAGCAATTCACGTGTATCTTCATCAGCCTCAGTATCCCGTAATGATTCGATCCGCAACATACCGGTCAGGTAATCCAGAATGGGGGAATGGGTACCAAAGGCAAATTTCTCTTTGCCAAATTGGTTAAGCAGTTCCCCCAGTTTGCTCAATGACCTTCCGGACGTATCAAAAAGCAAGTCTGCTTTTTTCACTAATTCAGACTCATGAGTCGATAGTTCCATACTGTTCGCTACATTCAGGATGATGTATTTTGCATCCGGCACTTCTTTGACGATGGGAATAATATCCTTTAATGTCCATTCTTTGGAGATATCTATCCAGGAACGCTGCCGGCTGTCGACCATGCGCAGGGTAAATGCTACAGGCAGTCCGCGATCCCGGGCATTCTTAACCAGTTCGATACAGGAGGGATCTGTAATTTCATAATCATGGTACAGGGGATACAAACGTATGCCTTTCATCCCCATTTTCTTCTGGCAGGTTTCGAGATCATCCCGCCAGCCGGCATAAATTGGATTGAGTATGGCAAAGGGGATAAAGCGTTCATGAAACAGCTTATCCGATCTGATCTCCTCATAAAACTCTTCATTGGCCGATTGGGTGTTTTTGTAGAAAATGCCATTCATGTTGCTGATTACTGACATATTCACACCGAACTTGTTCATTCTGTCAAGCAATTTCGCACAGGTATTGTAATTCATTTGTTTGAACGGCCAGTGCCCGACATTTGCATTGATGTCAATCAGCATATCTAATCTAGATTAAAGGGTATATGGTTTTCTGTATTCGTATCCCAGCATCTGGTTTGCCTTTTCGTTGTTTGTAAATCTTTCCTGCGCGCTGTCCCACTGCAATCTTTCTTTTGTGATCATCGCAATAGTAGCTATATGAGCAAGGCAAGTTGAACGATGACCTTCTTCCAGGGTGCAGAAGGGGGTCTGACGTGATTTGATGCAATCCAGGAAATTGCGTACCATATTGGCTGTACTGTCGCGGTACCTTCCATCGCTCAGCAGGGTATCATTCATTTCCAGGTTAACAGTTTCGGGCTCCATCAGTGTATCCCAGGATTGGAACTGACCCGGCCGTGTGGGTATGATCTTATAGTCATTTTCACCCGTAAGCAGTGTGCCTTTGGTTCCCCTTAATTCAATAAAGCCATATGGCACAAAGCTTCCTGAACTGGCCTCCAGGATGTTAATTGTGATGAGTGCCCCCGAGGCAAATTCGTATGTTACCTGCATGGTATCGGGGATTGTCCGGTCATCATCCACAGCGTATTTACCACCACTGGAATGAACAGCTACCGGAGCAGTTTCATTCATCATCCACCGCATCAGATCAAGATAATGAACCCCATTGTTGCCGATCTGATTGGAGTAATCCTCCCACCACCGGAACATATAGGGTGCAATATTAAATTGGTAAGGTCTATAGGCCCTGGGACCCAGCCATGCATCCCAGTTAAGATCCGCCGGTGGATTTTCAGCCTTCATTTTTCCGATCCCGGCTGGGAACATGTTGCCTACATGACAGGCTGATGCAAACGTTACCTTACCGATCTTACCTGCCGGAATCTCTTTGGCCAGTCGCTGAAATGTAGAAGCTGACCGCCTGTTCAGTCCGACTGTAACAATCTGCTTGGTGTCTGAAGCTGCCTTGATCATGGCACGGCCCTCTTCGACCGTTTTTGAGACCGGCTTTTCCAGGTACACATCCTTGCCTGCCTGAACGGAATGAATGGTTTGCAGGGCATGCCAGTGATCGGGGGTTGCAATGCATACTGCATCAATACTTTTGTTATCAAGCAGGGCATGGTAATCAGAATACCGCTCTACCTTGTTCGGGAACACCTCTCCCATTTGTGGTATCTGTCCCGGCCTGTCCCTGGTATAACGCGGATCAACTTTTGACCGGTCCCTTGTGATATAGGGTTCATACACGTCACACAAAGCAGCTATTTCGCAGTCGCGCATCTGCATGAAAGTCTTCAACAGTTGTGTTCCACGGTTACCAACACCGATAAATCCCACCCGGATCTTTTCGTTGGCCCCGGTAATTCTTTTATAGCTAAGTGCACTCATCTGGCCCACCCCCAGGGTGAATCCAGCAGTCAGCAACCCTGACTTTGAGATAAATGCACGACGAGTTGTGGTTTTTCTTTTGTTTGTCATCGGGTAAAACAGTTGGTTAAAAACTGGATTAATTTACCTTTTTTTATGCATTTTAAAGCAAAATTTTCTATATATATGAGATGTCTTTATTTATCTTTCATTTACTTGCTATTTGATGAAAAAATCATTTCTTTTGCTTTGATAATATCATCCCAAAAATATTTATTTATTAAAACATTATGCATATATTAAAATCACTGTTCCTGATCCTGTTTTATGGCCCTTCCTGTTTTTCACAGTATAATCCGGTGCAACACCGGAATATTTCAGGTAATGAAGTACCTGTCGTGAAGGCAGGCAATTGCGCAACAGCCGGGACAACCTATTTGCTGATGAACGACATTACGAGTGTGAGCAGTACCCTTTTTCTCGGAAAGGATGTTACACTGGATTTAAATGGATACACAATAAAATATGCGGATGCCGGGTATGGTCATATTCCCAATTCAGGATTTGAAGCGGGCACTGATGGATGGGATCTGTCAAAAGCCCCGGGTGCAAAACTGGAAAACACGGATGATGTGCACGTTTTTCTCGGAGAGAAACTGATGAGCCTCCAGGCAGGGGATGAAATCACATCATCGTATGTTAACCTGCCGGTTGCAAACCGTTCCTATTTTGCCATGTGCGGAATTACGGGAAGATATTATCATGATATGAAGAAATATCCGGATGATGAAATGAAGGTGAGCGTATATGTGGAGGATGAACGAGGCAATGAAGTCAGGTGTATGACAGAATACGCAGATGGATCCCGCATGAGCTGTCCGGTAGAAAAAAAATCACCCCGGCTTGGCGGAGGTTTTGTTTATGCCCACCTTACCGGGTTACCGGCAGGGAAATTCCGTGTTCACATAAAAGCCGATACGGATTGTCTTGTAGATGAAATTGATATCCGTCCGGCCATGGATGTTGGCATCAGTATTATTGAGAATACTGCTCCGATGGCACATTACGATCATTTGATCATGGAATCCTATCCTCCGGTAATGCCCACCTTTTATGATTACACAGAAGACTTTGGTCTCGGAAGGGCATTTTCATCCTTGCCACAGGTAAATGGTTCCGGAACCATCACTATAAAAAATGGTATTATTGAAAGTGGAGTTGCCGGTATTCATTCCTGGGGCATTCAGTCTTCTGCCCGCGATGTAAAAATAATCCTGGAAAATGTAAAGATAATAACCGGTGGAATCAGCTCGGGTGCTGCAGATATGCTCTGGGCAGACATTCGCAATTGCAGGTTTGATGTAGATATGCCCTTCCTTATTCAACGCCATGGATTTATTTGCTCGGTTGTAATCAGGGGAAACAAGGCATCAGAAGTGGAAAATTCAGAATTCTACGGGGGACAGGGTTGTCTGTCAATAAAGGGTAAGTATTCACTTGTCCATGATAATCTGTTTGTCAACCATCAGACTGTGACCAATCATTACAGCATCATGGGAACCGGTGACAGCTCGAAAATATTCAATAATCGTTTTGAACCAAAACAGGGGTCAGGTATTTATGTATCCAGATACACTGAAGTATTCAACAACGTCTTCAAAATAGAAACATCTCCCCCAACCTGTGAATACGGGAGGGAAGAATACAGTACGGCAGGGATCAGGCTGGGAGATTATCATGCAAAGCCCGGCTCTCCCGGAGCATCGGTGGGCAACCGGATACACGACAATAAGATTTATATCACCGCAAATGATTACCCTGAGCCGAAAGAATACATTCCCATGGCCTGGGGAATTTATTACAGTGCCAGTGGGGGTGAAAACTATGTATACGGGAATGATATTGTAATCAATAAAACTGACACTGCCTCAAAAGCATTGACCGCCGCATTCTATATCTGTGGCGGGCCCAAGTACTTTGGCGGCCAGTTTTATAACAACCGGATCACCACCAATGTACCGGCAGCCTGGGTTGCTTCATTCTATGGAGGTGCCTCGAATTCCAATATTTATAACAACACGATTATTCCGCTTTCAGGAGCAAAATTTAAAACATTCAGGATCGGAAGTATGGGTTGTGATGATTGTGTAGCGAGAAATGTTTCATTCAGATCCAATGAAATCGAAGGTCAGAAATTTTCACTGGAAGTTACGGATCAGGATCACGCATACTCGGTGCACTGGACTTTGCTTGTAAAAGTCAAGAATGACAAAGGTCTACCCCTGAAAGGTTCCGATGTAACCATCCGTGACAGATTCAATGCAGTAGTGCTGAAAGCAAAAACAGATGAAACGGGCATAATCGTGGCTGAATTACCCGAATATGCGGTCGAGGGTAAGAACAGAAAAGATTCATCGCCCTATACCGTTGAGGCTGCGGGACAAAGAAAAGAAATCAACCTGGACAGGAACAAGGAGATCCTGATGCCCTGAGCAGTCTCATGATAGGTTAGTAAAACAGGTATAACACTTTTAATATGAAACCAATTATAAAATCCGGCATGCATCTGATTATCATGTTGTTTCTCTCACTTCTTCCACACAGGAATCAGGATTTGTTGCAGGCTTCACAAACCAGGCAGGTAAAAGATCAGAAAAGAACTTTCATAATAGATAATAGTCTTACTGATTTAAACGAGTTCAGGGATCTGGTTAAGGTGGCAAGCCGCCTGAAGGAATATGGCAGGGTGCAGGTAAACATTGGCACTCTGGCAGACAAATCCTTCCATGAGATCCCTCCCGGCGGAAATCCCTGGAATGAATATGCCAGCAATAATCCCGCCTTGTATAAGTTCTTTCCTGATCCTGAGATTGCGCCCTTTATACCGGCTGACTTTGTTATGAAAAACCGGAAGTTGTTGCTGGATAAGGCGAAGATCCTCCGGGAAAATGGCATGGAAGCTGCTTTTTTTGCCAACGAACCCGCCTTCCTTCCGGCTGCTTTTTTTGAGGCCAACCCTCACTTGCGGGGCCCACGTGTGGATCATCCCAGGAGAAGTACAAATCCCTGCTTCTCACCCTGTTTGAGTACGCGGGAAATGCAGGAAATGTATACCGGCATGATGGCTGAGTTACTGAAAAATGCCCCGGAGATCAAGACCTATTTTTTCAAGACGAATGATGCCGGTTCGGGTAATTGCTGGTCGGACTGGCTTTATACCGGACCCAATGGTCCGGCCCATTGCAGGGGAGAAACCACCGGGCAGAGAATGGAATACATCTTCAGGGCCATGCAAGCCGGAGCTGACCGGGCCGGATGTGACCTTGACGTATATCTTTCCCATTCGCAGGGTTCTTCGAATTTCTCCGATGAAGAAAGAGTGGATATCCAGAACCGTTTACCGGAGAACTGTTATTTTAAGAGTACACCCGAACATGAATTCGTGTCATTTGGCAGTGATATTGGCTTTCTGTACCCGGTCAGGGGTATTTGTGATGTTCTGTCTGCACTGAATGATCTGAACAGAATTGACAGACAAAAACAACAAACCATATTTGTCAGTTTCAGCTCATACTATGACAGGGGAGATGAAACCCTGGCCGTAGAAGACCTCTTGCTGGGGATGCTTGAAGACCATTTTAAAAAATACAGTACAGGCGATGAACCGGTTTTACTCAAGCTCCTTGCCTACAGCAAAGCCATGGCCGGAGAAAGATTTGCCGACAGTTTATATCATGCTTTCGTTGGACTGGAGGAGGCTTTTCAGTACAGAAGTGCCAACTTCGGGAATGTACTCAGCATTTACTGGAATGTTTCTTCCAGGATGATCAACCGGCCACTGGTTGCAGTTCCTCAGCGATTGACAAAAGAGGAAGAGTCTTACTTCCTCCCATATATTTTTAATGTTTCCCAGGAGGAAGCCCGGAATGATTATCTGGATTTTCATGGCGGACGCTGGACGACCTCACCTGAAGCCATCAGGGTATATTTTAAAAAAATTACCGATGTAAGCACCAAACTTGAATCCATTGATCAGGAGGCACTGAAAAGTGATCTTATTCCGAAAATGGCACTGGCACTCAGGATGCATGCAAGTCTGTTACGAAGTTGTGGAAATTTCACCGGGGCCCAGCAGATCAGGGATACGAATGCCGTCAAACTAAACGGTCCCATCCACCGGCCGGATAAAGAAGCTACCTGGACCGGAGATCCGGATCTGCTAAAATTCAATGCGATCATGCGGGATGAACTGGATAATACTGCCGAACTGACAGAACTGTTGAAAAAGGGTGGCCTTTCTGTTTTGTGCCATGCAAAAGATGAAATACACGAGGATTGCTTCCTGCTGGGGCCAGACATTATCGGTCAATTAGAGAAAAAGTATAAGATCATGATCAGTCACTGGCGGGATATTGAAGATTATATGACAACTCCCTTTAAATAATAAAATTCCTGATTATGAAAATCCTGAATAAAATTCTCCTATTTATTGGCCTTTTATTGCTGGTCATTAATATTTACGGGTTGTTCAAAACCATGAGAAATCCGGCGGTGTATTCCGAGGAGCAAAACCTGAGGAACAGGATCAACGACATTTCCATACCCTATCCTGAAATTTTGGACAGCCTGAAAAGAAAGGACCATGAATCCAATGTGGATTTCGCCGTCAGGATAAACAAGGTTGTTAATGATGGCTTTATTCATTACTGGAAAGCTGAAGGGACCAATAAATACCACCTCAAGGTACCGGTCTGGGAAAATTATCTGCTTAACCTTGCATCAACCATCTCACCCAAAAAGTATGGCAGATACGAGTTCAGTAAGTATAAGAAAAACCTGGAAAGAGGAGCAGGATTATGTTCGACGCACTCCACGATTGTAAAGGGCGTATTGCTTGATAACGGAATTAAAGCCGAATTAATGGATGTGGGCGGTCGTCATGTAGTTGTGAGGGCAGAACTCAACGATACAATCGCCTACATCCTCGATCCGGACTTTGGCGTTGTGGTTCCCCATGATACTGCAGCCATTTCAGCCAATCCCGAACTGGTGAGAGCACCTTACAGCAATCTGGCAGCCCTGTATTACCCGGATGCAAAAGATCCATATACCACGGATCTGCTGGTTGAAATCTTCGGAAAAAAGAAATATGTATATACCGTATATAACTGGTTTGAGTATTTTTCCTATTGGGCAATCTGGATTATTCCTTTTTTACTCATGCTGCCATATGGACTGAAACTGATCAGCAAAAAATAGTACTTCAGATAATAGAATATTTTATGAAAAGGTTTATCAGTCTGTTGTTTTTGGGAGCCATGGCTGCAGGTGGCCTTGCACAAATTCCCCTGTTTGATGAAACAGATGTCTTTGTCGGAGGGCAGGATGACATCAATACCTACCGCATACCATTGCTTATATGTAGCAAAAAGGGTAATATTCAGGCTTATAGCGAAGGCAATCGGGATTTATTAAAAGTTTTAATTAGTTTGTTGATTATGGAACCATGGTTGCAGGTGGCCTTTCATTTCATTGCCCTGTTTGTTGAGACGGATTTATTTTTCGGATAAAAACGATGTATTATAATCCCTACGCGCATACCATCGCTTATATGTACCAAAAAGGGCACTATCCTGGCTTTTTGCGAGGGTCGTCGCGATAACAACCAGGATGGTAGCCCAACACGATCTGGTGCTTAAACGGAGCCTGAATACAGGCCCGATGGATACCACCCCTTCACAGCGCTACAGAACCGCGCTCACGTCAGCGCAATATTACCTGGCAAGCCATGCAAAATCCAAAAAACGAAACACCCCAAATGAAGGTAAAGGGGCTACCCAGGTTTGGTTTATGAAAAGCATGGATGAAGGAGAAACATGGACTGAACCTATTGATATCACGCATAGCGTTGGGAATATAGCCCTGGGTCCGGGTATTGGCATCAATCTTAAGAGCGGAAGCCTGGTGGCTCCTGTTTATGATGGAGTAATATTTAGCAACGACCATGGCAAAACCTGGCAGGCCGGAAATAAAACAACCGGACCGGTCAATGAATCACAGGTTGTTGAACTCACCGATGGATCGCTTATGCTTAATACACGCGGGTACCCAGCAAACAAATGTAAATACCAGTGCATATAACAGCGAACCATTGTAGGTGCCTGTCAGAGGAAGAAACATTTCATATAAACCCAGTTTACAATGGATACACTCTCGCCGGCTGGGGTTGATGAAATTTTTATCCAAAATGTGATCGCCAGGAATTCCGATAAACCATAGATGAATATCGGCTTCATCCCGAACACCTGCAGGGGTTTGGTCCATCTGGTGTATCCTTTTACATCGATAATCCAGAGCAGTATGCCCAGCGTCAGGGAAGCAAAGCCACAGGTGTAAACGACAAAAGAGGAAGTCCACAAGGGTTTGTTGATCGGGAAAATGAGATCCCATGCCCTGCCAAGAGCAATTCCTGCTAAACCGTAAGCAATAAGCATTACTGCAGCGTACTTCTTGTTCTCTGTTTTGTCGATCAGTCTTCCGGCAAGATATCCGAACAAAATGTTTCCGAGGGCCGGCAGGGTGCTAAGCAGGCCGGTCTGGTCAAATTTAACACCCTGGAATTCGGGAATGTGGTTTATTCCAAGCACGGCTATATCAAAAGTCCGGGCAAAGTTCCCTTCGAGCGTGAAAGGATCTCCTCCAAAAATGATCAGGATAGCCCAATATCCCAGTAAAATACATGCAGTGACAATTTTAACCCCGGTTGTTCTTAAACCCAAAACAAGAAAGGAAGCGATTCCGTATCCCAGGGCTATCCGTGGAAGAACACCCATGATCCGGATCTTGCTGAGGTCATACTGAATGTGGCATAAGCATTTATTGCCAGTCCAATAAGGTAGATCAGAACAGTATGCCTCAAAATTTTCATCACCAGATTACCCGACAGAATATGGTCAAATTTCTTGTAGGAATACCACATGGCGGAACCCACAATAAACAGGAAGAAGGGAAATACCAGATCGGTAGGGGTGCATACGTTCCATCTGGAATGCAGCAAGGGAGGATAAACATATTCCCGGCTACCCCGGATTATTCACCACGATCATCAGGGCAATTGTCAGGCCGCGGAATACATCAAGGGCAATTAATCTTTTGGTATTTTCCATGTAAATGAACTATAATTAGCGTTCAGAAAATAATGGGATTTTATTTTATAACCTGACTTTTTGCAGGATAACATATTTATATATATTTTTGTTTTTTCAAATCCTTTCAATAATAAAACCAGGAAGTTACGATAACTTATATTTATAATACTATTCATCATGAAAGATAATAATTCATATTCAACCCTGCAAATAACTACCCTGGTTATTTTACGGCTTGTGATCGGCTGGCATATCTTGTATGAGGGCATTGCCAAACTGCTCAATCCAAACTGGTCATCCATCGGATTTTTGAGTGAATCAAAATGGATATTTTCAGATTTTGCCAATTGGATCATATCCAACCCGGGTGTGCTGAAAACAGTAGATTTTCTGAATACGTGGGGACTGATTGCCATTGGTACCGCACTCATACTGGGTATATTCATGCGGTTTGCCGCGGTGGCCGGGACAATCCTGCTTTTAGTCTATTATCTGAACAATCCGCCGTTGATCGGACTGGAATATAGCATTCCGTCTGAGGGCAGCAATATTATCGTGAATAAGACGCTCATTGAAGCCATTGCCCTTTTCTTACTGGCCGTTTTTCCGGTACATGCGGTTTATGGATTGGAATCTCTTTTTACAAATAAATTAAAAAAGAAATAAGCTGGGAGGAATGATATTATGGCAAGTTCAAAAGATAAAAATCCGTCAACTGCTGAAGGCCGGAATCGGTCAGAAAGTAAGGTCCAATCGCGTCGTACAGTACTAAAAGCCTTGGCCGGAATTCCGGTCCTGGGCTTGCTTGGCTGGCAGGTTGTGAAAGGCAATAAATATAAGAACACACAAAAAAGCAGGGTAATTAAGGAATTGGGATTGGAAAACCTGGAAATGCCGGCGGTCATGAATGTTTCGCCGGGCGGTACCGGTGATTTATTACGTGTTGGGATGATCGGTTTTGGAAGCCGGGGGAATCAGCTGGCCAGAAGCCTGGGATTTGCTCATCCCGAAGATATTAAAGGTATGGAGGCCAATGAGACATTGGCCGGTTGGCTTGAACAGGAGTATCTGAATGTTGCTGTGGTTGGCATTTGTGATGTGTTTGACCTGCACGCGGAAAGAGGACTGGCAACAGCACAAAACGATGTCCGTCCGGGCGGGGACAAAGCCGTGAAACTTCCCGTAAAGAGATACAGGACTTACAAGGAAATGCTGGCTGATAAAGATATTGATGCCGTGATCATTGCAACACCTGATCACCATCACGCACATATTTCCACTGAAGCTGCCAAAGCCGGGAAACATGTATACTGTGAGAAAAGTCCGTCTCTATCAGAGGAAGAACTCAATGAGCTTTATAATACGGTTAAAAGCAACGGTATCGTTTATCAGCTCGGACACCAGATACCACAAAATGTGGTCTTTCAACAGGCCAAGGAGATAATCAAGAAGGACATACTGGGCAAGATCACCCTGGTTGAAACCACTACCAACCGGAATACAGCTGACGGAGCCTGGATCAGACACTTAGATGCCAACGGGAATCCGAAACCCGGGGATGAAAAGTCAATCGACTGGAAACAGTGGCTGGGGGACCGTCCTTATGTACCCTTCAGCATCGACAGATTCTACAGCTGGACCAAATGGTTCGATTATGATATGGGCATGATCGGTCAGCTTTTCACCCATGAGTATGATGCCGTGAACCAATTGCTCCGGATAGGCATTCCGAAATCAGCAGTTTCATCAGGGGGTATATATTACTGGAAAGATAACCGCGAGATGCCGGATATCCTGAACTGTGTATTTGAATACCCGGAGCGCGAACTGACCCTGATATACAGCGCCAGTCTGGCCAGCAGCAGGGAAAGGGGCCGGGTTTTCATGGGACATGATGCCTCGATGGAGTTGGGTGAATCATTAAGCATTCATGCGGATTATAATTCCACACGATATAAGAAACAGATAGAAGAGGGCATTATTGAAACTTCGATTCCCATGATTGCCATTCAACCGGGATCCGGGAAAGTAGATGCCGTTACTTCTGCCACAGAAAGGTACTATGCGGCCAGAGGCCTGACCACGACCAATATCAATGGACGCGAAGTGGATGTAACTCACCTGCATCTCAAGCAGTGGATCAATTGCATCCGGAATGGGGGTGAACCTTCAGCCAATATAGAACGGGCTTTCGAAGAGGGTATTACCTGCCTTATGGCACACAGGTCCTATGTCGAAAAACGGCGCGTGGAATGGGATCCGGTAAACAAAAGGATAGTCTGACATGTCACCGTCCGTTTCACGGTTTTTTTGGCTATTCGCAATTTCACTCCTTTTTGGTTGCCAAACGGAAAAGAAATCCGCCTTTGTTTACCATGTAAATGAACAGGGTGTCGAATTACTGGAGAACGGGCAACCTGTATTTTTCTACCAGCGGACACCCAAATCGAAGGATGGACATTATATCTGTAACAATTACCTCCATCCGTTGTATTCTGTCACAGGAGATACCCTGACTGAGGAATTCCCCGATGATCATCTTTATCACAGGGGCATTTTCTGGGCCTGGCACCAGCTTTATGTAGGCGATCGGACCATCGGTGATGGATGGATCATGGAGAATATCTCTCTGGATGTTGACAGCGTAAGCACACGTATACAGAATTCTCTTGCCCGACTGACTGCTGATGTTCACTGGAAATCGTCTTTATGGCAGAATTCCAAGCCCTTTGTGCATGAACAAACCACCATCCTGGTCCATCCCCGGGATACCAATTTGCGGGTTATTGATTTCGAGATAGCACTTACGGCTCTTGTTCCGGGTATCAGTATCGGAGGATCGGATGACGAAAAAGGTTATGGGGGCTTTTGTACCCGTATCAGGATGCCTGAAGACCTGACATTCACCTCGGTAAGCGGGCCGGTAATCCCTCAGAACCTGCAGATCGAAGCTGGTTCGTGGATGGATTTTTCAGCCTCTTACGGCCTGACCGGTAAAAGCGGACTTACGATTCTTTGTCATCCCAGTACACCCAATTATCCTGCTCCCTGGATTCTCAGACAGACCGGCAGCATGCAGAATGTTCTATTTCCGGGCAGGCAGCGGGTGACATTGTCCGTTGACAATCCTATCGTGTTGAGATACCGCCTGATTGTGCATGAGGGTAGTGCTATAGACCTGGATATGAAACGGTTGCAGGCGGAATATGATCAATACAACTATCCAAATTCAGGGCCGCAGATCAGGAACTGATTTTCCGTTTTGCCCGGGTTGGGATTTCTGTATTGGTACATTCTTACAAAATGGCGTTGACTGGTAAACCCGCTTGAATTTAGCCATTTGATGAGTTCTGTCTTGTCTGCCGGGACATCTGCAACAATGGGTTTTCCGGTATTTCTGGCTAAAAATTGTGAAATCAGGATGAAGGCCTCAGTGAGATCGGATGCAAATACCGGCCCGATCTGGATGTATTTACTTCCCTGTCTGCCCAGGGAAAAGGCGGTCATTTTACCCTCTTTTCCAATGAACCAGGCTTTATCCGGATTGTCCTTCAGCAGCGATAGGATCAGGTGCCTTCTGTCTGCTCCGAAAATACTGCCATCCAGGGCAATAATATCAGAGACCTGACGTAATTGAACCGGTTCAGGTTTGATCCCTGAATTGTATGGTTGAAATCCTTGCTGAACCATACCGGTCATCCGGTAGATCAGGTATTCTTCCCTAAAGCCGAATTTTTCGTAAACGGGCTGTCCCGCCGGTGTGGCATCAAGTTTAACTGATCTGCATGATTCAAGCTGGGTTAGTAACGCCGAGAGAAGCATTTTACTGATCCCCCTTCCCCGGTAGGCCTTATCAATCAGCACCATGCCAATCCAGGCAATATCATTTTCATAATTGCTTGCTGTAGCCGTTCCGATGATCTTGCCCGCATATTCAGCAACCCTGCAGGTATTCTTTGGATATTCCACAAGCCTTTTCCAGTCAGAGGCAGTCTGGTTCCATCCCTCAGTTCCGGAAAGCAGAAGGCAATCACCGATGTCTTTCGGAGTCATCGGCCGCAGGCTCACCTGGATATCCATGATAAAGTTAATATATTGGTCTTGTCAGGACAGCCACTTATGCAGGTTTTCCGTCACAAAAACATCATCATTCAGGTGAGGATATGCAGCATAGACCCGGTCAATCTCTTCCATTTGTCCGGGTGACAAACCTTCATTCCTGTCCAGCGTCCACAATCCTTCCAGGATGCCCTGCCGGCGAAGCACTTCGTGAAGGCCGACGATGCAGCCCGCAAAATTATGGGAGGCATCGAAAAAGGCAGCATTGCTGTCTGTTATCTGGATCCCCAAGGTCATCATTTTCTGAAGGTCTCCTTTGAAACCGGGTTTTTGGATGTCTTCGAGGAGCTTTACAGCTGATCTTGTCCAAACAGCCCAATGGCCGAGTAAACCGCCAACAATACGCTTCTCAATAACCTGGTCCCCGACCTGAATATGATAAGCCGTCAGCAGATCCGCCAGGATGTTGTCATCATTGCCGGTATACAGGGCGATATTTTCAGCCCTGCCCGATTCTGC
Source organism: uncultured Bacteroidales bacterium (assembly GCA_963705125.1). Lineage (GTDB taxonomy): Bacteria > Bacteroidota > Bacteroidia > Bacteroidales > UBA10428 > UBA5072. The sequence goes on from CAVPIY010000007.1 coordinate 177,351, forward strand.
CACGCCACGCACAACATCCAGGGTCTGATAACGGTTAAAGGGTGCAATTTTAATGGCAATTACATTGTCTATACAGGAGAAATCCCGCCAGAAATCAACATCAAGCCTTCTTCCCCCTACCGCAGGCTGAAGATAAAAACCCACAACCGGAATGATTCCGGCTATGGTGCGGCAATGCTGTAAAATCTCATCGTTGGAGGCATCCTTAAAAGCAGCAACGCTAAGCAAGGCGGCGTGGTATCCGTTTTCCCGTGCAAAGGTTGACTCCTGCACAGCCTGGCTGGTTTTACCAATTACACCTGCAATCCGGATCACAGGCCTTCCGGTTTTCAGGGCAAATCGGTCGAACTCCTCTTTGGCCAGTTCAAGAACAGGTTTGTACAGATCATGTTCAGGCAGCCGGATAGCAAACTGGGTAGTATGCACCGCAACAGCCACCCCGCCTGCACCGGCATCGAGATAATACCGGATAATCGCGCGTTGCCTGCGTGTATCAAGTTTCCGTTGACTGTCAAGGGCAAGCGGAAGAGCCGGAATAACGACTCCCTTGTGCAATAATTCAATGATGGTCCTGGGTAATTCTGAAAAGTGCATGGGGTTTTATTTAGTATTTTCCGTCACGAACTTCAAAATGGGTTGGTTTGCCCAAAATTTTGCCTTCCTCTTTCAGCCATCCGGCAATCCAATACAATACCTGATCAATGCTGACCCTGGGGAGTCCAAATAAACGGTGGGCCATTTGTGAATTATTCAGCAGGGCTGTTTCAGCCTCATCTCCTGTAAATGCAACATGAAGGCCGAGTAATTTTCCAAATTTCAGTGCAACTTCCCGCACGGAAAGGATCTCAGGCCCTGTAATATTGAGTATCCAGGCCGGACTGGCGGCATGTTCCACAGAGCGGAGAACGACATCGTTTACATCCCCCTGCCAGATCACGTTGAAATATCCCATGGCTAGGTCAACCGGCTGCCTGTTCATGACTTTCAGGGCAATATCCACCAGCACGCCGTATCGCAATTCAACCGAATAATTGAGCCGGATCAGTGACACCGGGGTTTTATATTTATTGCTCCCGTATTCAAACATGCGTTCCCTTCCCAGGCAGGATTGTGCATATTCTCCGACCGGATCAGGCATATCTGTTTCTTTCGAACCACCTGATTTCACCGGAACAAGCGGATATACGCAGCCGGTAGAAAAAGCCACGATCCTGGAAAGGCTGAAATGCTCCGCAACCAGAGCCGGCAAATATGAATTAACGGCCCAGGTGAGGGACAGGTTATCTACAGAACCAAACTTCATTCCGGCAAGAAAAAAAACATTTCTTATCCGGGGAAGACTTTTCATGAATCCGGTGTCAAGCAGGTCACCATGAATAGTCTCAATGCCGATTTTTTCGATTTTTTCACGATGTTCGGGTGATTCAAAGAGGGACACCCCAATGATCTTCTTATTAACGCCCGCCTGATCGCAGGCCCGTTTTGCCATACGTGCCAGTGAAGGACCGATTTTCCCCCCGATACCCAGGAACAGGATATCCCCGTCGAGACGTGAAAACAGGGCAGCAGCCTCATCGCCGGGCCTTGATAATAACTCCTCCAGCTGATCCTCATTTTTTATGATATCCGGTAATACAAGCATCACATGATCCCTCCATAATTAGTTAAAGTGTAAAAATAGCCAATGTTGTTCAAAAATAATCGGACACAAAGACCAGACACTAAAAATAGGATAAAAATAAATTAAAACAAATATTTCGAAACGTTATGTACTTTTTTATAGAATCTGTTCCGAAAAGTCCAATCGTCATTGCGAAGGACCCCGATAGTTATCGGGGGGCTGAATCAATCTACTGCAAATGAACAGATTGCTTCGCAACGCTCGCAATGACGTACTACAATAGAGACTGTTCGGAACAGAATCATTATTGAAGTTTTCGAAACTTATATTTATTATATTTGTGTATCAAAGTCCAGTCCGCCTTCACGTACATTTTAAGACCAGGATATGACCGGAAAAATCAGATTTCTATTCGTGATGGTGTATATAACTTCTCATGCCATCTTTGGTCAGGACAAAATTATCATTAACAGGTCACTTGAGGACTTTGCCTCGGAGATGCGTTTTGTTGGGAATACCCCGGGCCGGAGTTACTCAAAATTCGAGGGTTCTGAGTATCTGGATGAGAATTTTGTAAGCGGACAGATTTTAACCCTGAATGCTGAATGTTTTAAGGATATACCCATGCGATACAACGCATTTACTGACAATATTGAGGTCAGATTACCCAATGGGAATGTCTCCGAACTGATTGATCCCGCACAGATATTTCAGATTTTGCTAAACAAAAATGTTCTGGTCTATACTGATTATCTGTCAACTGATGAAAAAAGAAAGGGCTTTTTGTTTTTACTTTACGAAGGGGGAAGCAAGCTTTATCGCCGGAATTACAAAACCTACAAGGAAGGTACACCTTCAAACGGGATACTTCCTGAGATTCCTTCCAAAATAGTTGATAAACCAAATGAGTATTATATCAAAATACACAGCGATGTATCCCGTCTCTGCAATTCCAGAAAGGATTTGCTTGACATAATGAACAACCATTCTTCTGAAATTGATGATTTTCTAAAACGGGAAAAGATAAAGGTGAATCGTGAAGAAGATTTAATTAAAGTGCTGACTTACTTCGATTCCCTGTAAGAATGCCTGACATTTCGCAAATGTCCATATATTAGAAACCAGATAAAATCAATTGTCATGAAAGGAAAAGCTATAAGCATTGTATGCCTGTTCTTTCTTATTTGTTTTGTTTTGCTGGCAGGTAGCTGTAAGCAAACCACTACCAGCGGGCCTGATATCTCTTCATTTCAAAATCCTCCTGTTGAGAGTTCAATACATGCCTGGTGGCACTGGCTTGATAACTCAATTACCCGGGAAGGGATCACAAAAGACCTGGAGGCAATGAAAAAACAAGGTATTTCCACTGCTACAATACTTAATGTCAGCTTGTTAGGTGAACGAGATCTGGGTGTGCCACAGACAAAATTCAATACCGAGGAATGGTTTAAGTTGTTCGAGTGGGCGTTAATGGAAGCTGACAGAATTGGCATGAAGATCGGCGCTCACAATTGTGACGGATGGAGCTCAAGCGGAGGCCCGTGGATCAGTCCGGAATATTCCATGAAACGTTGCGTCTGGAGCAGATCAAACATCAGCGGAGGTGGAAAGGTTACATATAAATTGCCTCAACCCAAAGGGTATCTGGGATTTTATCAGGACATACGGGTTGTTGCATTTCCTGTAAAAGTTGAGGAAAACTCATTTCAGAAGGCGAAAGCAACCATACGTGCAGATGGTTCACCAACAGGCGACCTGATGTATGATGGAGATCCCTTCAGTATGGTAAATGTGAAGGAGGGAACCAGGATGGATATTGTATTCAATCAGGATTTTACGGCTGATAAAATTGCAATTCATCCCCGAATTGAATTTGTCTGGGGAAGTCTTCAGAACATTCATTACCAGGTTGAGCTTAAATCATCTGCTGACGGGAGGACATTTAAATCGGTACAAAAATTTGTTGATCCGGTATTCAATAAGACTTCCGTTATTGATATTAAACCCACCACCGCTAGGTTCTACAGACTTGAATTCAGCAATATCTCCGACATAGATGATGCAGGCATCGGCATTTCAGAGGCAGAATTGTTGGGAAAGAGTGAAAATCCGGCTTATTTCACCCGTATTCCAAATCACCTTGAAAAAACAGTGACCACTATGCCGTCTGGCATGACTGCGTTACTGAACCAGGGAACTGATTCTTCAGGAGCCGTTCCTGCAAAGGATATCCTCGATCTGACTCAATACATGACAAACGATGGCAGTCTTAATTGGGATGCGCCTGATGGGAAATGGGAGATACTGCGTATAGGCTATACAACCACCGGTGCACAGAATGCCCCAGGCACGGTCGCCGGCACAGGCCTCGAATGTGATAAAATGGATACGGCTGCCCTCAACCTGCATTTCCGGAGTTTCCCGGCCAAACTGATCGCCCATGCCGGAAAATATGCAGGAAATACTTTTGAATACCTCTTCATTGACAGTTGGGAATGCAGGTATCAGAACTGGACCCGGAATTTCCAGTCTGAATTTGAGAAACGCCGTCATTACAGCCTCATTAACTGGTTACCCGTGATTTGCGGTGTAACAGTAAATGATAACGCATCAACCGAACGATTTCTGCATGATTTCAGGCAAACAATTGCCGAACTGATTGAAGAGAATTATTACCGGCAGTTCAATGAACTCTGCCACAAGTACGGTGTTAAGTCGCATGCAGAAGTGATCTATGGCGGCAACGGATATCCGCCGCTTGATATTCTGAAATCGAACAGTTATGTAGATGTCCCCATGTTTGAATTCTGGGCTGCCCCTGACCCGGTTACCGGATTTATCAGATATACCCCGGGAGGCCCTGCTGCGTATGAAATTCCGGTGCATGCCGCTGCCTTATATGGACAACAGGTTGTGCCGGCAGAAGCCTATACCGGTTTTGCCAATTACAGTGAATCGCCCTGGGACCTAAAACTTTTTGGCGACAGGGCCTTTTGTACCGGAATCAACCAGATGGTATTGCACAGCTATGTACACCAGCCATTTGAGAAAAAGCCGGGAGTCACCCTCGGCGTTTTCGGACAGAGCTTCAACAGGCACAATCCCTGGTGGGATTTCTCTTCACAGTGGTTCACCTATCATGCCCGTGTGCAGTATGTTCTGCAGCAGGGTGTTCCCGTTGCGGATATTCTGTATTTCCTGGGCGACAGGTATTACCAGGAGATGAGCTCGGCCGACATCTACAAAATCCCTGCCGGTTACACCGTTCAAAAGTGCAACCTTGATGTGCTGATGAACCATTGCAGAATTAAGGATGGAAAACTGCATCTCGACAACGGATTAAGTTATGCCATGCTGCTTTTGCCGGACGATTCGCACATGGAGGCAGCTACCTTGAAAAGAATTGCTGAACTTGTGCGTGCAGGAGCTGTGGTGGCCGGTCCTAAACCCTTGCAGGTTGCGGGTAATCTGAATTATACCGAGAATGAAAATGAGCTCCTCACCTTGTCAGAAAAGGTATGGGGAAAAGCAGGAAGCCCGGGAGTATATGAAAATGCATATGGAAGGGGCAAGGTTTGTTCCGGGATCAGCCTGAAAGAAATTCTGGAAAACCAGGAGATCAAACCCGATTTTTCGGTCCAGGATGAGGGGAATACCGACCTATTATATATCCACAAGAAAATTGGAGATTCAGACGTATATTTTGTTGTAAACCAGGAAAACAGCAGCGTTGACAGGGAATGTTTTTTCAGGATCACAGGGAAAGTGCCTGAGATCTGGGATCCGCAATACGGTACCGTCTCATTACCAGCCGAATCAGATGAGTCCGATGGGTTAACGCATGTCAAGGTCAAATTCCGGCCAAAGGAATCCCTTTTTTTTGTGTTTAACAATGTTAAAACTCCGGATGTGAAAATCAGGCAGGAATTGACGAAAAACTTTGTGCTGCAAGATCTCAAGGGTACCCTCGAATTTGAAGATCTTCCGGGCAAAGCTCCGGTTCATATTACAGGCCTCAATTCATGGACAAACAGTGATGATCCGGACATAAAATATTATTCCGGTAAGGCAAAATTCAGCCTGGATTTCGATCTTCCTGCTGAACTGCTGAACCAAAAACCGGTTTATATCAGTCTGGATGCCGTCAGCGCAGCCATTGAAATCATGCTGAATAACAAAGCCCTCGGCTGCTCAGCGTTTCCCGGTTACCGGTTTGACGTTACCGGTTTGCTGAAGGAAAAGGCGAATAAGCTGGAGGTTAGGGTAGCCAATACATGGCGCAACAGGATCATCGGGGACTTCACCGAATTCGGAGAGTTAAGGAATTGCTGGACAACCTCTCCGGTCGACAACCTTCCGGGTAAGGACAAGCCTTTGCTGGAATCAGGTATCCTGGGTCCGGTGGAGTTTTATTATTAGACTGGATCTACCACCAGCCTTCCGGCATGTTGACAATATCATCGGCGTCATTTGGTATGCCGCCGGCAGGGCCATAAAAAACGCTGCCCCCATAGGTGGTCAGGTAAAGCATACCCGGATTGTTTATATCAGGTATGGCGCGTTGTCCCCATTTGAAACGGTAACCCTCAATCCTTTTCCAGGTGTTGCCTGAATCATCGGATCGGTAAGCTGCGTTCTGAAATGTATTTATGTACAGGATATCAGGTCGCATCGGATCCATACCAGCGGAATTGACACGCATTCTGTCATCAAAAGTCTGTTTCCAGGTTTTACCTCCGTCAGTGGTTTTAATGATCCCGCCTCCGGTGTCTTTCCCATCGGTTGTGTGCGGCCAGCAACTGACATACATGACTTCTGTATTAACCGGGTCGATGAGCAGGTCATGCGGACCGTTTATGCCTTCGGGTAACTGAAGCTTTTGCCAGTTTTCGCCTCCGTCATCGCTAAAGTAAACAGCTCCGGCCACTGTTTTGTCATGCCGTTGACCTCGCGCGAATAGGGTAAATAAACGGCCATTGGCATTCTGCCTGACCTGCCAGGCAAATAGATTTCTTCCAGACCTTTGTTTACAGGTTTCCAACTTGAACCGCCATCCGTGGATTTATATATACCCTTGTCAAATACACTGACATATAGAATTCTTGATTCAGATGAGGAAGACTTGTCGAGCAGGATACCGGTACACACAGAATTTTCAGGCAAACCGGGGCTGGTTTTCTGCCAGGTGCGTCCGGCATCGTCTGAAACGGCTATCCCGCCGCTGTACCATCCAAATCCATCGCCTCCGAACATTTTTGTCCGGGGCAGATCATGGGCATTGGCCCAGACTGACCAAAGCCTCCCTTTTACATCCGGATCGAAAACCAGATCATAGCATGTATTTTGCCAGTCCCTCGGAACGCCATTTATGGAATGAAACCAGCTTTTACCTCCGTCAAAGGTATGGAACAAGCCGATGTCGGTATAACAGATGAAAAAGTGATTTCTGTCGAACGGGTCAAAATGAATACCATAACAGGTGGTCACATTCAATCCTGCTGCTTGAACAGGATCCGTCGGAATTGTTGTGACTGTATACCTGGGCCCAGGTTTTACCACCGTCTACGGTTTTATAACCCCGACCGTTATCCCCGGCATAGCATACATCAGGATTCCCCGGTGCGACACCCAGGTCAATGGGACTTCCTCCCCATCCCGGATCAAAACTCTTTTCCATCCATGATCCACTGAAGTTATTGGTAAGGTATCCGCGGGGTGTGGAGGACAAAAGTACAGGTTCCCAGATCTTCCCGGCATTTGTGGTTTTATAGATACAGTAAATGGCTTCAGTCTGGCCATCCTCAGCCTTGACCGGGTTTATGGTAGACAGATAGGCTACCTCCGGTTCCGACTCACATACGGCAAAACCCTGCCGGAAATCAGGTACCATACCATTTGCTGTTTCTTTCAGCAAACCCTCATTGATCTGTGTCCAGCTTGCCCCCAAATCCTGACTTACATAAATACCACCCGTGACTTTGCCTTTTTCCAGGCTTAAGTCGGATTGAATGTAAATCAAGGGTCCGTTTTTGCCCTTACCTCCTTCTGCAACCGTAATTGAATTAACCGGCAATGGCAGGGATTTTATTTCACCTGTATTTTCATCGATTCGCACGCATGAACGCTCTGTAAATACAATTACATGACCTTCCATGCTTTGGGGGAAAATGGCCTTCACACTTTTATCCGGTAAACGGGCAATGACTTTCCAGCTTATCCCATGATCCGTAGACAAAATCAGGGAGGCACTCCTGTCATCGGTTTTCGGTTCCATCCCCCCGCGCCCCATGTAATCGATCAATGGGGACATACCCAGGTAGATACGCCTATTATCGGCAGGGTCTACCTTCACTTTTTGAATGGTCCCGTCCACGGCACCATTCATGATCTCGGATGGCAGCAGGCTGGTGCTTTGAAGTCTTTCGACCTTTTTTGATTTTGTCACATCGGGATAGATGATCTGCCATTTCTCGCCTTTGTCTTTTGACCGGATTAGCAGGCTGATCCCTGATCCCCGGTCTTCGCTGTGCAGGAATCCGCGGGTTGCTGCATAAACTGTATTTGAATCTCCCGGATCAAACTCAAAATCATCCGGGACATTCCAGAGGTTCTTCATCTTCCATGTTTCACCGCCATTTGTTGTAACATAGACACCTGTCATGTCACAATGCGTCAACACAAAATTCTCATTAAACGGACTGAGGGTAGGCTTCAGCACACCTCCGCCACCACCGGGGCCAATTACTGTCCAGCCTGGGGATCTCTTTTTATTTTCATCATTTTGGGAGTTGCATGATGAAAACAGAATAGCGGCAATCAGCAGGATCAGTCTGATTCTTTCGAGGGGTATTTTCATGGGTCTTTTTTTGAAAAAATCAACATAAAAAGCAAAAATAATAGATATATTTGTTTAATGAAAGAAAAGGAAAGGTAAAATTATTTCTTTTCGTGTAAGTCCAACCGATTAATCTCACATAAATGATGCATGTCCGCGTAATTATCTGTACATTTTGTATCATTTTGTTGTGGCCTTTCATTCAGGTAATTGTGGTACAAGCCCAGGATCAAACCATTCCCGGGGCGATAAGCACGCCATACCCTACTATTATCAACCTCGCTGTCGAGTGGGCCATTCAGGGAGATGACAACCAAAACGGGATCGTGACTCTTCAGTTCCGTGAGAAAGGCCAGACCGCCTGGAAACAGGGAATGTCCTTATTCAGGGTACCTGCCGGTGAAAACATTGGTTTTACATGGATCAATAAACACTCAGGCAGTATATTTGATCTGATTCCCAACACCGAATATGAGATTAAACTTACCCTTACGGATCCTGACGGAGGTTCAGCAGAGAGGACAGTTTTTGCCCATACCCGGCCAATACCGGAAATCGGTATCAATGCTGAAATTATTGAGATACAAGCTGGACGGTATGACACATTGCACACAAAAAACGGAAGTCAGGATAAACCTGTTGTATACAGGTGTACCGACGGTAAAGGCATATTTACCCATATTGATCTGAATGACAGGCAATGGGTATTTGTCCAGGGACTTATCATTGAAAACAGCAATGAAGAAGGGATCGGCATTCGGATGAATGGAGCAAAGAATTGTGCAGTAATAGCCTGTACCCTGAATTCACCCTATGGCATTGTTGCAGATAAACCCGGTGCTACCAATTGTTTTATCAGTGATAACGTATTGACGGGCACCTGTGTATGGACCAGTGAGGCCATGGGATCGAATGGTGATAACATCGGAGAGGGAATCCAGATGACCGGCCCCGGCAATGTTATATGCTATAACCGGGTCACCGGTTTTCGGGATTGTATTTCTACAATGGAAGATCAGCGTACTTATAATCAGATATGTATTGATATATACAACAACGATGTTTTCAGAGGTGTGGATGATGCCATCGAGGCGGATTTCTGTTTTTCCAACTGCCGTATTTTCCGCAACCGGATCACAAACTGTTATATGGGTCTCAGTTCTCAACCCGGACTAGGCGGACCAAATTACTTTGTCAGAAATGTCATGTATAATATCATTAACGGAGGTCTGAAATTGCAGCGTTATAGTCAGGGAGATGTAATCCTGCATAATACCATGATCAAGATCGGAAGGGGATTGGGAGGTAACACGGCCATGGATTATGAGTATTTCAGGAATAATCTGGCTATAGGCGGGCCGATTCCCGATCAGGAATGGGGCAAATACGGAGTAGGGAAACCGTATGCCGCTGACATCCAAAAACCGGGCAAACACAGCACTTTTGATTATGATGCCGTGGGAGTTATTGGTTCACCCTACAAAGCTATGATAGGAAACAAACCATTCGCTGAGGTAGAAAAGCACGGTATTGAAAGAATAACCCTGGAAGAAACTTTTAATCACCTGGAATTCCCGAATCCACCGGCTCCGGAACGGGAAATCCCCAACCTCAGGCCAAATGTTCATTCAAAGGTAATTGACGGCGGTATGATCATACCGAATATCAATGATAATTTTACAGGTTCTGCTCCCGATTGCGGTGCCTATGAATACGGGCAGGAACTGCCGCATTACGGACCGAGGGATGCCATTAAAAATGCAAGCATACCCGGGGAATTGTCATGTCCCTACCCGACTCTGATCAATTTGGGCATAGAATGGCTCATTGAGGGTGATGATAATCAGAACGGGACAGTGACAGTTCAGTTTCGTGAGAAGGGCAGTTCATCGTGGAAACGGGGAATGCCTTTGTTCAGGATTCCTTCCGGAGAGCAACTTACCTTTTCGTGGAAGAACAAATTTGCCGGCAGCATTTTTGATTTAAAGCCTGATACCCGGTATGAAATATTGCTGAACCTTTTGGATCCCGATGGAGGAACTGAGGAGAGAATGATTGAAGCACTTACCAGGCCCGAACCCCGGATCGGTCCTGAGGCGGAAATCATTGAAATTCAACCGGGAAATTATGATACATTGAAAACAAAAAGCGGGACTGAGGCAAGACCCGTTGTATACCAATGCAGCAAGGGGAAAGCTACCTTTACGCATGTTGATTTGCAAAAGAAGAAATGGGTATATATCAACGGACTTGAAATTATCAACAGGGCCGACAGTGGCATAGCCATCAGGATGGATGGTGCTTCGGATTGCACGGTAAGCCGGTGTAACATTCATTCGACATGGGGTATTGTTGCCTATTATCCGGGCGCCGAAAACTGTTGTGTCAGTGACAATACAATTACAGGTGAGAATAAATGGAATAGCGAATCCATGGGCGCAAACGGGGAAAATGTCGGCGAAGGTATCGAAATGACGGGTCCCGGTAATGTTATATGTTATAACCTTGTAACCGGTTTCCGGGATTGCATTTCCACGATGGAGGATCAGCATGCTATAGATCAGACCTGTATTGATATTTATAACAATGACATATACCGTGGATTGGATGATGCCATTGAAGCGGACTTCTGTTTTTCAAACTGCCGCATATTCAACAACCGGATCACCAACTGTTATATGGGCCTCAGTTCACAGCCGGGATTGGGAGGCCCGAACTACTTTGTCAGAAATGTCATGTATAATATCATCAATGGCGGACTGAAACTGCAACGTGGCAGTCAGGGAGATGTTATACTGCATAACACCATGGTGAAGGTCGGCAAAGGACTGGGCGGTAATTCTGCTCAAATTGATTATCAGTACTTCAGAAATAACCTGGCCATTGGGGGTCCCATTCCCGAAAAGGAATACGGCAAATATGGTGTGGGGAATCCATGGGCGGCAGACATCCGCAAGCCGGGCAAACATAGCAGTTTTGATTACGATGCTGTTGGTGTTTATGGTACACCTTATATTGCCAGGATAGGGGACAAATCCTTTGCTGAAGTGGAAAAGCACGGAATTGAAGGAATAACCCTGGAGGAGACCTTTAATCATGTGGAATTTCCCAATCCCCCCGTTCCCGAGCGAGATGTTCCGGACCTCAGGCTGCGGGCTGGTTCCCGGGTAATCGATGGAGGCGTGGTGATACCCAATATCAATGATGACTATGCCGGGACTGCTCCCGATTGCGGGGCATACGAATACGGGCAGGAATTGCCACATTATGGACCGAGGAGGTAAGAATTAGGCATTTAGGCTATAGGTATTTAGGCTGTAGGTTATAATATAGTGGGCAAGCAACCCCGCATTTATATAATTTTGATAGGGGAATTTTAAATACCTTTAGCCTACAGCCCATAGCCTATAGCCTATAATACTTAAATATTCAAACAACCATGATGACGCCAGCCGCTTTTAAAAATCCCGTCCTGATCACCTTTTCCCTGATCATTCTGCTTTCTGCCTGTACCACCGGCAAAGCCCAGTACCGGCCCTCCCTGTTTTTCCGGGAGGAGTGGAAGGAAATACCGGCAGCGACCCCGGTAACACAGGAACATGTTTCAAACCCGGATATGGTGCTGTGTCTTTATGGATCCGGCTGTGACAGCATTAAGAAAAGTCACCATGCAAGCCCTGCCGATGACCCGTATTATATCTGGTCCGGGCTTTGCGTGGGAAACTGGGCTGTAACCCTGAAAAACAGGACCTCTTATGCGGACTTGCGCGAATATGCGAAAATAGTATGGCGATCCAAACAGAGCGGACTCCGGAACCTGCGTATCATCCTGAAGCTTGCAGACGGAACCTGGCTTGTCAGTAATCAGTGTGACGGACAGTCGAAGGACTGGCGGATCCATGAATTCAACCTGGCGGATATCAACTGGTATCTCCTGGATATCCATACCATAGTCGAGGGCTTACCAGCCGGCAATCCCGATCTATCCAGGGTGGATGAGATCGGATTTACTGATCTGATGCGAGGCGGCCAGAGTAATGCCTGTTCCAGGCTTGACTGGATTGAGGTGTATGGTAAAGCAGTGATAAGATAAAAAGCACTAAGTTTTAAGATGAAAAGAAGAAAGTTCATTCAGGTAACTGGCGTAGGTGCGGCAGGATTGGCAATGGCCGCTTCCTGCAGGCCTGTTAAGGATGACGGAACTGCATTGGATCCCGGGAAAGGAACCGGGCAGCAAGTTGGAGAAGTACCGGAATACAGGAAAATGATCAAGGCCGGTTTTACTGCAGGCAAAACAAGATCCGCTGGCGATACCCTGGTGATTGGACTGATCGGTGCAGGTTCATGGGGAACGAATATCATCATCGAGGCAGCCGGATTAAAGGAAAATATCCGGGTCAAATACATCTGTGATGTCGATGATACGCGGGGTGGCCGGGCATTTGCAGAGGTCACCAAAATCCAGGGCTTCAAACCCATCCCAACCCGGGATATGCGGAAAGTATTTGACGACAAGGAAGTTGATGGTGTAATCATTGCCACACCGGAACACTGGCATGCCCTGGCAACCATCTGGGCCTGCCAGGCAGGTAAGGATGTGTATGTGGAAAAATGCATCTCCCATTCGATTAATGAGGGTCAGAAAATGATCCAGGCTGCCATGAAACACGAACGTATCATCCAGTGTGGAACCATGAACACGAGCGCCGACTATGCGATTACTGCAAGGGACTACATCAGAAGCGGCGAATTGGGAGACATCGTCACGGCGCATGCCATGGAACTGACTGACGGGCCGGTTCCTTTCATCGAAAAGGAAGATACCCCGGCACCTGACACGCTTGACTGGGACATGTGGCTGGGACCGGCCCCTATAACACCTTACAACGAATCAAGGCATAAATCATGGGTATATTACTGGGATTATTCGGGTGGCAGTGCCTTTGCCCAGGGTGTGATACACCAGGTTGAACTGCTCAGGCTGGCACTGGATGATCCGGGATTTCCGAAATCGGTTTACTGTACAGGCGGACGTTACCTGTTCAACGATAAGCGGGATACACCCGATTATCAGATAGCGGTATATGATTATGGAAATTTCATCCTCACTTTGCAGGCCGGAGAATTTACCCGGTATCTGGATAAAACAAAACCGGAGGTGCGTTTTGGCGATAAGTTCCCGGAATGGCAGCAAAACGCTACAAAAATAGAGATCTACGGTACCAAACGGATGATGTACCTTGGAGTAATGGGTGGCGGCTGGCAGGTTTTTGATAAGGATAAAAAGATCGTGGCCAGTGATAAAGGCATCTATCCGCTTAAAGCCCATCTGAAAAACTTTTTTGATTGCATGCGATCCCGGAAACAGCCAAACGGGAATATTATTCAGGGACACCACAGTGCTTCCTTAATCCATATGGCAAATCTGTCCTATCGTGCCGGATGTAAACAATTGCTGTTTTCTCCTGAATACGAGACCATTCTGAATGACAAAACTGCACAAACCTTATCGCAACCGCAACACCGAAAAGGATTTGAAATAAGTGTGTAATTCAAGATTTTATAAAATCTCGCAGAGACGCCAAGTCGCAAAGAGAAGAAAAGAATGTTTATTGAAAATCTTTGCACCTTAGCGTCTTTGCGAGAAATATTGAAGAATTAATTAGGATCATTAATAAATAGCATAATTTATGAAACGAAGAAAGTTCTTCCAGGTGGCATCTGCGGGGGCAGCAGGGCTCACCCTGGCGGCTGCCTGCAAACCGGCGGCCCATGAAACAGGTTCACCTGAGACTGCTGTGCCGACCGAGATTCCTGATTACAGGAAAACAATTAAGACCGCATTTACTTCAACAAAAGGTAAATCTGCAGGTGACCGGGTGATCCTGGCACTTATCGGTGCGGGTTCCTGGGGTACCAACCTGATCCTGGAGGCGGCCAAGGCAGGCGAAAACATCAGGATCAAGTATGTATGTGATGTGGATGATACCCGGGGTGGCCGTGCCATCTCAGAGCTTGAAAAATTACAGGGCTTCAGGCCCATCGCGGTGCGCGACATGCGAAAAGTATATGATGACAAGGAAGTGGATGGCGTATTCATCGAAACCCCGGAACACTGGCATGCATTGGCGACCATCTGGGCTTGTCAGGCAGGCAAAGATGTTTATGTGGAAAAAACAATCTGCCGCTCCATCTTCGAGGGCCAGCAAATGATCAAGGCGGCCATGAAATATGAACGGATTGTACAGTGCGGCACACAGAACCGGAGTGCAGATTATGCCCTCACGGCAAGGAAATACATAAAAAGCGGTGAACTGGGAGATATAGTTGCCGTACATGTGCGGGAACTCCTCGATGGACCGGTTCCCTTCAATGAGAAGGAAAACTCCGAAGCACCCGATACCATCGACTGGGATATGTGGCTGGGACCGGCCCCGAAAGTACCATACAACGTATCGCGCAACAAATCATGGGTATACTACTGGGACTATTCCGGGGGCCCTGTTACCTCCGGAGGTTCCATACATCAGATGGATATGGCCCGGCTTGTCCTGGACAATCCCGGCTTCCCAAAATCGGTGTACTGCGCCGGGGGCAGGTATTTCTTCAACGATAAACGTGAAATACCCGATTACCAGATGTCAACCTTTGATTACGGAAATTTTGTGCTGACATTGCAAACCGGTGAGTGCACGCCCTATATGCAAAAAGAAGGGGCTGATGTCCGGTTTGGGGATATTTACCCCAAATGGATGCAGAATTCCACCCGTATTGACATTCTGGGAACGAAAAAAATGATGTATGTGGGCCGTATGGGTGGTGGCTGGCAGGTTTTTGACAAGGATGAAAAGATTGTCGCCCGGGACAAGGGGATATTCCCGTTGAAGGCACATATTTTAAATTATATTGATTGCATCAGGACCAGAAAACAACCCAATGGAAACATTGTGGAAGGACACAACAGTTCCGTGCTGATCCACCTGGCCAACCTGTCCTATCGCGCAGGGAACAAGCAATTGCTTTTCTCCCCGGAATACGAGGCCATACTGAACGACAGCAAAGCAGCATCCCTGGCACAGCTTGTCTACAGAAAGGGTTTTGAGATTAACAAGGAAGTCTGATGGCTCAGGCCGAACTGGGAATATCTTAAATTCACAAATGATGAAAAATATACATTGTATTCACTTTGGAGTTCTCATCCTGGTTCTGTTTTCTGGAAGTTGTAAACCAAATCCTTCCCAAGAGACTCCAAACGCTGGTCCCAATCTGGATAATAAATTGTATAGCAACAGTCTCTTCACAGATACCCGTCCCGCATGGCTCGATTCATTGCCACTGGTTATGGTGGGAAACTGGGATGGTGATCCGTTATTCCGCAACCGGAGGGGAGGCAATCCTGCGTGGTACAAAGAGGAGTATGATAAGGAACATACAGAGGAGGCAGTGATTAAGCTGAAGCAAATGGGAGTAACGATGGTCATTACGGATCTTTTCAAAGGATTCGGCCTGGAAGCGGAAAAAGAACAGATCGAACATACAATTAATTTTTCAGCTCTTTGCCATAAACATGGTTTGAAAGTGGGTGTTTATATTGGCAGCACTATTTTCTTTGAGACCTTTCTTGTGGAAGAGCCTGGAGCACAGGACTGGTTTGTGCCTGATTTTATGGGCAAACCGGTGTTGTGGGACAGCAGGCAGCCATTCCGCAAGCGGGTATATTTCATGCATCCGGATTACAGGGAATACATCAAAAAAGTACTGAGAATAGCCATTGTGGATATAAAAGCTGATCTGATCCATTTTGACAATACCAGCGAACGGGCCAACGGCCCCATTTTCTTTCATCCCCTTGCCAAAAGCGACTTCAAAACTTACCTTACTGAGAATTGTTCTCCCAGGGAACTGAAAGAAAGGCTGGGATTTACTGATGTGAGCTATCTTGAACCACCTGTGTTTGATGAACCCATCAGCACCATTGACGAGCCGCTCTTTCAACTGTGGACGGACTTTCGTTGTAATCAGCTGGCCGGGTATTACCGTGAGATGGAAAGATATATCCATCAGCTTAATCCGCTAACGGTTGTGGAGAACAATCCCTGTTACGGCTTGTCGGGTATTAATACCGAATGGGGATGCGGCATGTATTATCCGGCCCTGCTTTCAAATACAAGTGTTATCTGGAGCGAGGAGGGAGATGAAGCCGGGTATACTGCTGACGGAATCCTGGTTTCCAAGATCAGGTCCTATAAAATGGCCAGTCACCTGAAAAACAAAATATTTACCTATACAGGTGAAGATCCGCTTCAGATGGCCGAAGCCATGGCATATAACAGACAATGCATGGGCATGGTCGGTGGCGTGCTGGCAGGATACGAATTAACCGAGAAAAGGGAAGATATTGGTTTTGACAATCCCTATTCCCTGGGTGCCTATACCGAAGATTTGGTAATCCGGATGAAAAAAGCGGAGTATATCCGTTTTTTCCATGATAACTTTAAATATTACCGTGATATTGATAATCTGGCCGATGCAGCGGTGCTTCATTCTTATTCCACCCTTGCATTTAACAACGACCGGCCATATCAGAGTATCTATCTCTTTGAACAGGCCCTGATACAGGGAAAGGTTCCCTTTGATATCATTTATGACAAGGATCTGAAAGATCTTGCCAAATATAAGGTCCTCATCCTGTCGGATGTGGAATGCCTGAATGATGATAAGCTGGAGCTGATACGCAACTTTGTGAAAAGAGGTGGCGGACTTGTGGCTACGGAACATACATCCCTGTACACGGAATGGCGGAACCGCAAACGGGATTTCGGACTGAAAGACCTTTTTCAGATAAGCGCTCCGAGGTGGCAGGGAAGAGGTAAGCCGGAAGAAATTCTAAGTATACCTCCGGTTAAGAACCAGATCAGCAATGGCCGGGTTGTATATCTTCCCGAGGTTGTCCCATCAATTGAAAAGCCCGCCGCAGAAGAAATGAGAAGTAAGTTCTGGAAACTGCCTGTAAACTGGAAAGAACTGGTAGAATCGGTCAAATGGGCTGCCGGAGGGGAGCTTGCTGTTGAAATGAATGCACCAGAGACCGTAACCATGGAATTAACAAAGAAGAATGATGGCAGCTGCATCATGCTTCATCTGCTCAATTACAATGCTGAGTATAATGCCGTTGTAAAAAATATCCGGGTAAGCCTGAGTATTCCTCAAGACAGGAAAGCAGAAAGCGTGATTGTTAATTCTCCTGATGCAACGAAATCGCAGGCCCTTGATTATCGCGCGGTGAATGGACGGATTGAATTCATCGTGCCTATGCTGAAGATCTATGACCTGGTTGCAGTGAGAATTGAATAAGTAGCCTCTTTTCCCTTTTAAATCCCAAAAAACATCCTTATTTTCACCTTCCATAAATTGTTTTAATATGACTGGAAACATAATGAAGCGACTGATGATCCTGTTTGGTATTATCAGTCTCACGGCATTTTCCATGGCACAGGCACCCCGCAATTATTTGAGTGGACGCTTTACCACTGACCAATTGAATTCACTTCTCATCCCGCAGCAGAATTGGCATCCCTATCCCAAGCTGAATGACCGCGAACTGTGGGCTAATATTTCGGAAGATATTAGAAACCAATACATTAATAAAGCAGAAACATTCCTGGGAAAGAGCTGGGAAATTCTCCCCGCGACTGTTCTTCTTGATTTTGCGAAAAACGGGAACCGTTCCCGGTATGAGAATATTATGTTTGGCCGGAGGCAGAGATTGACCTGTCTGATCCTGGCCGAAATATTCGAGAATAAGGGCAGGTTTGTTGATGATATTGTTAACGGTATATGGGCTATCTGCGAAGAGACTTTTTGGGGAGTTCCGGCTCACCTTGGAGCCCAGAAAAGGGGAGTCGGACTGCCCGATGTAACGGAACCCACCATTGACCTTTTTGCGGCGGAAACAGGTGAGTTGCTTGCCTGGACCTATTATCTGCTGGGCGATAAACTTGACCAGGTTTCTCCGCTGATCAAAGAAAGAATATACCTTGAAGAGGACCGGAGAATCATATCCTCATTTTTGGAACGGAATGATTCCTGGTGGATGGGATTCAATCCCGAACGGACAGTAAATAACTGGAACCCCTGGATCAATTCCAATGTGCTGAATATTGTCCTGCTCCTTGAGAAAAATGAAACACGTCGTGCACAAGCTGTTTATAAAAGCATGCAAAGCATTGACATATTCATAAACAGTTATCCCGATGATGGCGGATGTGATGAGGGTCCTGGTTATTGGAGCAGGGCAGGAGGGTCCTTGTTTGATTACCTTGAGCTTTTATATCTGGCCACGGATGGTAAAATAAGCATTTTC
Organism: uncultured Bacteroidales bacterium; assembly: GCA_963705125.1. Classification (GTDB taxonomy): domain Bacteria; phylum Bacteroidota; class Bacteroidia; order Bacteroidales; family UBA10428; genus UBA5072. The sequence goes on from CAVPIY010000007.1 coordinate 196,170, forward strand.
AATGAGCCCCTGGTGCAAAAAATGGGACAGTTCATATATAAAGCGTGGATACACGATGATTATTATATAGATTTTGCCGATGCGAGTGCCATCAATCAACCGGAAGCCGGACTGGTCTACCGGTTTGGAAAACGCATAAATGATCCGGTTATGAAGGGTTTTGGTGCATATCTGGCCTTGCGGCAAAAGAATGGCAGAAGCAATGCAGATCCTGATGATGGCTCTCTGATCCGTGTAATTCCGGATCTGCTGGCAACAAATACCATGCTGGCTGAAAAACCGGTTGAGCCCTACCTGGCCGATTTCTGGTTGCCTGGTCTGCAGGTCATGGCAGCACGTTCTTACCCGGATTCGGAGAAGGATCTTTATGTAGCGGCCAAGGGCGGGCATAATGCTGAAAGCCACAACCACAATGATGTGGGGAATTTTATCGTGTATGCCGATGGCCGGCCGATGCTTATTGATATCGGCGTCGAAACCTACACGGCCAAAACCTTCAGCAGCAACCGCTACGATATCTGGACCATGCAGTCGCAATACCACAATCTCCCCACAATCAATGGTATACAACAAAAGGACGGCCGGGAATACCATGCAGAAAATGCAAGTTTTACTGCTAATGCAAAGCAGGTGAAATTCTCCCTTGATCTGGAAAAGACCTACCCGGCTGATGCCATGGTAAACTCATGGAACCGGGAGATCATTCTCGACCGTGGCCGGAAACTGACCCTGTCAGAGAAATATGAGCTTCAATCATGGAAAGAACCGGTGAAACTGAATTTAATGACAGCTTTCAAGGCAGATGTATCCGTTCCCGGACAGGTTATATTAACAGATAAACAGGACCCGTCGCGGATTTATGAAATGACTTACGATCCGAAAAAATTCAATGTGATTGCCGAATCCAAGGAAGTTTCCGATGGCAGGCTCATGCCTGTGTGGGGTAATAGCCTGGTACGTCTTGTCTTTACCGCAAAGGACAAATCACTTGCCGGGAAGTATCAGGTAGTGATGAAAAGAAAAAGTAAGTAGTACACATTACCAGGAAATGCATGATCCATATAAATTACAACCTTAAACCTGCAGATCTTTCAAAAAGGATTGAGGAGTTCTGGACACTTTCCGGCGAGAAGATAAAGCTGATTCAGGAGCATTACGATACTTCAGCCGGTTCGCCGGTATTTACGGTGAACGGCAGGTATACGACAAGAGGCTGGACAGAATGGACCCAGGGCTTTCAATTCGGATCAGCCCTTCTGCAGTATGATGCCACCGGCGATCCCTGCTTCCTTGAGTCGGGGAGAAAGGATACCGTTGAAAAGATGGCTCCCCATATCAGCCATGCCGGGGTGCACGATCATGGCTTTAACAATATCAGCACCTATGGCAATTTGCTCCGCCTGATATTGGAGGGCAAAATTCCGTCTGATGCCTGGGAAAAAAGATTCTGTGAACTCGCCCTGCAGATATCCGGTGCTGTTCAGGCGAGCCGCTGGACAACCACAAAGGATGGTGGTTTTATATATTCATTTAACGGTCCGCACTCCCTGTTTGTTGATACGATCCGGTCTTGCCGGATACTCGTTGTCAGCCATCTGCTTGGCCATGTCCCCAAAGGTGAAAATGACATTTCCATTAATCTGATGAAACGGGCCATGGATCACCTCAGATCAACAGCCAAATATTCCGTGTATTATAATGAGGGGCGTGATCGGTATGATGTCAGGGGCAGAACGGCCCACGAATCGGTTTTCAATATCAACGACGGGAATTACCGTTGCCCGAACACACAGCAGGGATATTCAGGATTTTCCACATGGACACGCGGGCTGGCCTGGGCTATGCTGGGTTTTGCTGAGCAGCTTGAACTGATTCATCATTTGGATGTTTCCGATCTGAAGGATGCCGGGGGCAAAGTGCAGCTGGAGGAAATTATGCTGAAAGCAGCTATGGCCACCTGTGATTTCTACATCGAAAATACCCCAACGGACGGTATACCCTACTGGGATACGGGTGCACCAGATCTTTATAAAACAGGGGATTATCTTGAACACCCGGCTGATCCGTTTAATGATTTTGAACCGGTCGACAGCTCAGCGGCCTGCATTGGTTCCCAGGGGCTGCTTCGCCTGGGGAATTATTTACTTTTAAAAGGGCAGGATAAGGAGGCCGAAAAATACCGGCAGGCAGGCCTTACAATCCTGGATACCTTGTTTGGTGAGCCTTATCTGAGCAATAATCCTGATCACCAGGGACTGATCCTGCATGCCATTTATCATCAGCCAAACGGATGGGATCATATTCCGGAAGGGCGTCAGGTTGCATGCGGGGAATCATGCATGTGGGGTGATTACCATGCACGTGAAGTAGCCTTATACATGCAGCGGTTGATCCGCGGGGAAAAATATTATGCATTTTTTAATGGATTGATCTGACCATGGCTTCCATACTGAAGGATTACTCCCGGTTGTGTGTGCATACCATGACCACCAGACCCTGGAATATTGAAGAATGCATCCGGAATTATGCAGATGCGGGTATCCATGGTATTACCATCTGGCGGAACGTGCTTGAGAACAGGAATCTGAAAGTGATCAAAACGCAGCTTCGTGATTACGGGATGCAAGTCGTTTCCCTTTGCCGGGGTGGTTTTTTCCCATCGACAAGTCCTGAGAAACGGCAATCAGCCATTGATGACAACCTGCTGGCGATAGAACAGGCTTCAGCAGTCGGAGCTCCTTTGATTGTCCTGGTTTGCGGCGCAGATAAGGATCAGTCGCTGGAAAGATCACGGGAACAGATATTGGAAGGTATTATCCGCATTCTACCCCTTGCAGAGTCAGCCGGGATCAGGCTGGCCATCGAGCCGCTGCATCCCATGTATGCCGGTGACCGCTCTGCCGTGAATACAATCAGGCAGGCAAACGATATGGCTGAAAAGATTAATTCTGCATGGGTCGGTGTGGCGGTAGATGTTTATCATCTATGGTGGGATCCCGATCTTAAAACGGAGATCAACCGGTGTGCTTCGCAAAGGCATTTGTTCGCCTTTCATGTCTGTGACTGGAAAGTCCCGACCAGTGATTTCTTAAATGACAGGGGACTGATGGGTGAAGGATGCATCAATGTCCCGGAAGTACGCTCCTGGGTTGAGGAAGCAGGTTTCTCCGGCTACAATGAGGTGGAGATATTTTCGGATAAATACTGGTCTGAGGATCAGAATGAATACCTTGGGAAAATAAAAAGTGCGTATCTGACAAAAACATAAAATATGAGTGATAGTATTTTAACCCATCGGGTGGGCATTATTATGAACGGGGTTACGGGCAGGATGGGGACAAACCAGCACCTGATGCGTTCAATTGTTGAGATCATAAGGCAGGGAGGGGTCAGGATCAGTCCGACTGAGCTTATTATGCCCGAACCGGTGCTGGTCGGCAGGAATGAAGCTAAGCTTAAAAAACTGGCAGAACAGTCAGGTGTGGGAAAATGGACCACTGACCTGGAATCGGTAATGAAGGATCCGGATTACCCGGTTTATTTTGATGCACAAACTACCGGAAGACGGGTGGAAGCCATTAAAAGGGCCGCAACAGCGGGAAAACATGTTTATGCTGAAAAGCCGGTCGCGGCCACGACGGAGGAAGCCCTGTCGCTTTACCGGATCTGTGAGGAGGCCGGAGTGAAACATGGTGTTGTTCAGGACAAACTATGGCTGCCCGGCATAATAAAGCTCAGGCGGTTGATCGAAAGCGGATTTTTCGGGAAGATCCTGTCAGTCCGCGGTGAATTCGGCTACTGGGTGTTTGAAGGCTTCCATATCCCGGCACAGCGGCCCAGCTGGAATTACCGGAAAGAGGAGGAAGGGGGGATTATCCTGGATATGCTCTGTCATTGGCGCTATGTGCTCGACAACCTGTTTGGAAATGTCAGGGGGGTTTTTTGTCTGGGAACCACCCACATCCCCGAACGGGTGGATGAACAGGGGAAAGTTTATCAATGCACCGCTGATGATGCAGCATATGCCACATTTGAGCTTGAAGGGGGTATTATTGCACATTTCAATTCATCCTGGGTTACCCGGGTGCGGCGTGACGACCTGCTGACCATCCAGGTGGACGGGACCAAGGGCTCAGCCGTTGCCGGCTTACGTGAATGCTGGACCCAGCATTACGGCAATACCCCCAGGCCGGTTTGGAATCCGGATGTTGAGCAACCTATAAATTTCAACGAAGGCTGGCTCAGGGTACCGGAACAGGAAAATTATGAAAATGCCTTTAAGGTCGAGTGGGAACTTTTTCTCAAACATGTGGTAAAGGGCGATCCTTTCCCCTGGGATCTGAAAGAAGGGGCCAAGGGCGTGCAGCTTGCAGAAAAGGGACTTGAAAGCTGGGCAAAGCGTACATGGGTTGAAATCCCTGAACTATGAATAAGGTAGCACTCATTACAGGAGGATCCCGCGGCATCGGCCTTGGTATTGCGAAAGAGCTGGCCCGGGCAAAATTCGATCTGGCCATTAACGGAATTCGGGATGAGGCTTCGGTAAGTCCCGTTTTGGAGGAACTGCGATCTGGCGGTTGCCGGGTAGTCTATTGTCAGGGGAATGTGGCAGAGGAAAAAGATCGTCAGCGGATAGTCAATCAGACACTGGAGTATTTCGGAAATCTGCATGTGCTTGTAAACAATGCCGGTATTGCGCCTCCGGTAAGAAAAGATATTCTGGAAGCAACAGAAGCGATGTTTGATCTGGTTATGCATACGAACCTGAAAGGGCCTTATTTTCTCACCCAACTGGTGGCAAACCAGATGATCCGCCTGAAGAAGGAGGATACAACCGGTTTTTATTGTATCATCAATGTGTCTTCAGTTTCTGCAACGGTTGCATCCATAAATCGCGGTGAATATTGTATTTCAAAAGCCGGCATTGCCATGGCAACCAGGTTGTGGGCGGCCAGGCTGGGTGAGTTCGATATACCGGTTTATGAAATTCAGCCCGGCGTGATCCGGACTGACATGACCGCCGGGGTGAAGGAGAAATACGATAAGCTTTTTCAGGCTGGACTGGCCGTGCAACCCAGGTGGGGTGTGCCGGAGGATGTCGGAAAGATCGTCGCAGCCCTGGCCTCGGGAAGCCTCCCCTATTCCACGGGACAGGTTATCGGGGTAGACGGGGGAATGACAATACAGAGATTATAATATAATATGAGTATCGGTAATCAATAATAAAGAAATATACTTGATAATAAGATCTATAACAATCACCCTAATGTCGCCCCGAATGGGGCTTAGTGGATTGTGTTTTTGTTTGTTCTACCATAATATCGCCCCGAATGGGGCTCCCTTTAATGCATACAATAAGGGAAAGCATCAGAGGTGCGATAGTTCTACCATAATATCGCCCCGAATGGGGCTCCCTTTAATGCATACAATAAGGGAAAGCACCAGAGGTGCGATATTATGGTAGAAAAGAAATGATGTAACATAATTCATGAGCGCCGTAGGTGCGAAATTATGGTTATGTTATTCTTTGCAGATAGTCATTTAATATAATAGCACTACATGAAATGAAAAACATTCCGGTCATCACCATCTCAAGGAGGACCCTGGCAGAGGCTTATGAAGCAGCGCTCGTTGCAGTATATGAAAAGGGCACCCGGTTTAAAACGCAGTACGACAAGCCCGATGATCCGCAAAGCATGGATTGCACACTGAATCTCACCATTGAGGAACCTGAGACCGATCCGGTGATCCATATGGCCTTTCCCGGCGGGATTGATGATCTGAAGGAATATGTCCTCGAATTAAAGGGGTTCAAGGACCACTGGACCAAAAACATGAATGTGGAGAGTGATCACCGCTGGGAATACACCTACCATGGCAGGCTTAAGAATTACGGAGTATGGAGGGAACTTATCGGTGGCAGGTCACAGGATGTCGGGGGATTCAGGATAGATCAGATACAGACTGTCATTGACAAATTGTCAAAACAGCCTTTCACCCGTCAGGCGCAAATGATCACCTGGATGCCGAATATTGACAATGACTGCTATGATCCGCCCTGCCTCCAGTCACTGTGGTACAGAATACTGGAGGATGAAGAAGGGATTTACTGGCTGAACTGTAATATCCGCTTCCGTAGCAATGATGCCTGGGGAGCCAGTTTTATGAATATGTTCGGATTCATCCAGTTTAACAGGGAAGTCATTGCGGCCGGTATAGCTGAAAAGACTGGCAGGGTCGTGAAGCTGGGGAGGATGAACTGGCAGGCAGATTCATACCATATCTACGGTAAAGATATCAACCTGGCCAAGGAAAGATTGTTTGACAGGCTTACCGAAATGACCCTGGAAGAGCGCACCCTATGTTTCAATGATGATTTCATCCGGGAAATGTATGATCAGGCTGAAGCACAGGTGATACAAAAGATAAGGACCTACGACAATACACACTGATTTGTCAATGTTTTTTTCACACAATAGTATAACCCCTCCGGGGTAATGATGGGTCATACCCTGTTATTTGCTACAATAGTGTATGCCCTCCGGGCAAAATTTATGATTCATCAATGTACTTATCTACAATAGTGTATGCCCTCCGGGCAAAATCTATGATGCATCCATGTACTTATCTATAATCGTGTATGCCCTCCGGGCAAATCAATGATTCATGAAGGAATACTGATACCTGCAAATTTTACTTACTGGGGAGCGGTTATACTTTTGTAGAATAATAGCATAACCCATATTTCATTCCCCGGAGGGGATTAACTTTCTAGAACGCAATCTGTTTTTTTGCTTCTTCTATAAATGCCACAATGTTTTCAATGGGAGCATCTCCTTCTGTGGCATGTGAAGGGGCAAAAATATATCCCCCTTTTCTGCCAAGAGCCATGAGCGATTGACTCTCTTCGACCACATCCCGGACTGTTCCAAAAGGCAGGATTTTCTGAATGGATAATCCTCCCCAGAAAGAGAGTTTTTTGTGATATTGTTTCAGAAGTGCCTTCACATCCATTACCTCGGGCTGGAAGGGATTGAAGCAATCCACACCAATATCAGCCAGGTCATCAAACAACTCATCCACATCACCGCAGGAATGGATAAAGACATATTTTCCCCTGTCTTTAATGGCCTTATAGGTCCTCTTTAAATAAGGATAAATGAACTCTTTCCAGGATTCATATCCCATGATCAGGCCCCTTTGCTGGCCCCAGTCATCTCCCAGCTCTATACCATCAATATCGTAGGTAAAGGCTTTTTCAATCTGGGCAATATTATAATCCGTGATGGCGTTCATCAATTCATGCACAAATCCGGGATTAATCATAAAATCCATCAGCAGATTCTCCATCCCGCGCATGGTCCATGCCCTTTCAAAAAGAGAAAAACCAATGGCAAAAAGCCTGAATCTGTCACCATATTGCGTTAATTTACCGGGTATGTCCTCAAAATATCTTTTATCAAGGGGATCCGGAAAAACATATCCTTTCAAGGTTGGTTCAGGCAATACGGTAACTGTTACATTCCCAATGTCCTTGTCAATAGTCCTGTCCCATACAACACCGAAAACATCTTTATAAAGGTCATTTCCCATATATTCAAAGAAACCAATATCATTTCCCAGTTCAAGCAGGTGATTCTGAAGGTATTCTTCCAAATCTCTTCCATTCAGATATTCCTTCAGTTTATCCATCGCTTCCACTGTAAATTTAAAATGCCAGGGTACGTAGGGAATATCCTGAAAATTCAATGACCTTTTCACCACTTCTCTTTTTTCCATGTTCTGGTCGTGTTTAATGATGTTAAGATGATCAAAACCAGTTTATTTGTTTGCGATTTCCAGCATATGACTGACTGCAGAGTTAGGATTGGTTATTTCTTCTACTGAGTCGATGGTTATCGTGGGTATGCTTCCATGCTCCAGGTGCATCTTCATCCGAAGTTCCTCGTCCTGATCCCTTCCACCCAGTCCGGAATAACCGATGGTTCTGCAAAGTTTGCCGAATAACAGCTGATTCAGATTACAACCTCCTGTGCGTTCCAAACCTTCAATAGAAGTCTGCCAGCTTTTGAACAAATGTGCCTGTGCAAAGGACAGACCCTGCATGGTGATTTCATTCAGGCCTTCTCCGCCGACAACAAGTCCCTTGCCCAGTTCACTGACATGAAGGATCAAACGTTTCATGCCTTCGGTGGATGTCATGGATTCAACCAGACAATTGTGCAGGTTTTGTGTTACCAGCGTCACATCTATGAAAACACAATCCAGCTTAAGGTCCTGACCGGCCCTGAGAATGTTTTCGCCGAGAATGGATCGCCACAGACTTAATCCCGGATGAACCTTGACCATAACATTCTTATCACGGTTATGCATACGACTTTCATTCGATTCCGGCACACCAATAGCTTTCCCGTCGACCCAGCTCCATCCCAGGACATGCCTGGTGTCAATGTCACGGTATTGGAAATCACGGATCAGATTATATACCGGATGAGAAGGATCCATATCGATGGAATTGAAATGTGGCATGACATGGTATCCCATATCCATGCATTTTTGAATAAAACTCTTCCCATTGCTGCTTGCCACATAAGTGGGATAATTCTGATCATAACTGTCTGTTCTCCAGTCGGGAAAATGAAGAAGCACCTTTGATGGCGGTACTTTTTTTGCCAGGGCATCGAGTATCTCGGGATTACCCGGGCACCAGGATATGGCAAATTTGATGTCCTGGATCCAGGGCTTTCTCCTTTCCTCTTCCTTTTTCAGATCATATGCATCCCAGAGCCATTCCCGGTATTTAAAGGCCGGTACCTGCCAGTTGCCTTCAAATACATTGATACGCCAGCTGAGGCCACCCGATGCTAAATTGTTGTCCAGGGGGCCATAAGTTTCCGTATCCAGTCCGATCAGATATGGATCGTTCTTTGAACCGGTTTTCAGTGCCTTATAGGTGTAATGGGTATCCCGGGTATGAATATAGAAACCACCATTGGCTGACAGCAGAATGGCCAGTCCGGCTTCCCATTGGAAAGGCCAGGGCCAACGGGAATCCTGAATCAGGGGATCATCAAGCCTGAGTTTAATACCTTGAAAAAGCGGGGCTACCAATTGCAGGTCATTGTTCAAACCAGGCATATTCCAACGGCAGGCAAGCACTTCCGGGCGTGAGGAAAAGGCCGAAGGTTCGATGATCAGGTCACCTGAGGCGTCATCTGTGGAGATGCTGATTATCCCGTCACCATGCCAGCCGTTAAAAACAATTTCCACCCTTTGGTCAGAAATCTGTCGCAGACTGATCTTGCCATATATTTTATTATGAAGATCAACAACCTCTGATTTAGGATATAACAATTGAAGTGCAGAATAATCATCCCGGTTAAAGTTGCGAATAAACTCTTCTCCGCTGAATTTGCTCTTTACAGATATGAGGAATCCATCCGCAATTGTCGCAGATAATGTGGCCGTATCAATAAATACCTGGTTGTCATGAATGCGAAGGGAAGAAAGTTGTTTTTCCGATTTGATTTCCACGCTTGCCGTGATCTGATCCGTTATGGTATGGGGTAAAACAGGGCTCAGTATGGCAACGCCTCCGGCTGTTTTGATGAATTTTCTCCTTTTCATGGTTGTATAGGTGTTAGAAGGGTGTCTTAAAGCTATAAATCAGGTGCATGAACAAATGTAAAAAGAATATTCCGGATCTGAAATTTCTTTGTCATCGATAAAATATTGTGCAGGCACTTTAATAAATGGATACATAGGATTATATTTGATACATAGTTGCTTCTGCCAAAAATGAATAGTGAAGACTATGAAAAGACGAGAATTTCTTGAAAAGACCCTGATCGGGTCTGCAGGGATGACAATGGGTGTTTCCGGTCTGATGATGAATTCCTGCAAGGGAGCGAATAACAAAGTTGTCCTTGCCATTGTAGGAACCGGCGGAAGGGGACTGTCATCAATCATCAGCTGTGTTCAGGTGAACCCCAACGTAGAGATCAAGACAGTTTGTGATGTGAATGATGTCAGGTCAGCTGCAGCGGCCATTGAGATTGAGAAGCAGTTCGGGTATAAGCCGCAGGCAACCCGATTTATGAAAGAGGTGTTTGATGACAGGGATGTGGATGCAGTTTGGATCGCAACACCTGATCACTGGCATGCACTCGCCACGATCTGGGCTTGCCAGGCTGGCAAGGATGTATATGTTGAGAAAACGCCGAACCTTTGCATCCGGGAAGGAAGAAAGATGATCGAAGCTGCCAGAAAATACCGACAGGTAGTACAGGTGGGTTTTCAAAACAGAAGCGGGGCTTATATAGCTGCAGCGCGCGACTATATTCAGAGCGGAAAACTGGGTCAGGTTGTACACATACGGGTTTTCAATCTTCTGGGTGGGAATAAATGGCTGCCTTTGCCTGATGCCGAAATCCCCCAGGGATTGGATTGGGATGGCTGGCTTGGTCCTGCTTCCTGGCGGCCTTATAATCCCGGCATATATGAGGGATGGGTGAATTTCTGGGCTTATAACGTCGGAACGCTGAATGATGCCAGTCATCAACTCGATATCGCCAGAATGGTCATGGGCGATCCCGGCCATCCTAAATCTATGTATGGCTGGGGTGGAAATCATATCTGGAATTCAGAACGCGAGATACCTGAATTTCAGTCATTTACATTTGATTTTGAAAAGTTCACCCTGACATGTGAAAGCGGGAATGCTACAAATTACATGTCTAAAACCCCAACCGAGATCCGTATGGATCCGACGCGTTTCCCGGAATGGAAAACCAATGCAGACAGAATTGAAATATATGGAACACTTGGTGTGATGTTCCTGGGACGAACAGGCGGCGGGTGGCAGGTTTTCGGCCCAGGTGAACAGATGGTGGCCCAGGGTGGTGGTGTGCACCCGGATAAGGAACACCAGATTAACTTCATCGAATGCATCAGAAGCCGGAAACAACCCAATTCAAATATTGAACAGGCACACCTGAGCGCTTCCCTGGTGCATATTGCGAATATTGCCTATCGAACCGGAAATAAACAGCTTTTATTTGACGGGGAGAATGAAAAGTTTGTGGACAACGATGAGGCAAATAAACTGCTCAGCGTAAATTACCGGGAAAATTATGAAATACCCGATAAGGTATAAGCTATACATGATGGAACAAAAATAATCAACATGGCAAGTGCTAACGATAAGGTAGTACTGGCACTTATTGGTGCCGGAGGAAGGGGAACACAGGTGATCCTGAGTATGCAGAAATGTACTCCCGGGTGTCGAGGTAAAATATGTGTGTGAAGTGGATGAAGAAAGAGGCGGACGTGCGATTGATGAACTGGAAAAGCAACAAAAGTTAAGACCAAAGCGTGTGGACGATATGCGGCGTACTTTCGAGGATAAAGATGTTGATGCGGTTGTGATCTGTACACCTGAACACTGGCATGCATTGGCAACAATATGGGCATGCCAGGCAGGGAAAGATGTGTATGTTGAGAAGAATATTTCCCTGAATATACCGGAAGGAAGAAAGATGATCGAAGCAGCCAGAAAAGTACAACAGGATCATTACAATGCGGATTCCAGAACCGGAGCGGCGCCTTATAACATGTCAGCACGCGAGTATATCCAAAGTGGAAAACTTGGTAAAATTGCTGTGGTTAAAGGCATATTGCATGCTGCCTGGAAGTAAACCATGGATGCTGAAGGAGGATGAAGCAGTTCCGGCAGGACTGGACTGGGATATGTGGTTGGGTCCTGCTCCCAGGGTTCCTTACAATGTAAGCCGGCACAAAGGTTATAACGAATACTGGGCTTATTCCTGTGGACTGCCCCTGGCTGATTGCTGCCATGTGATCGACCTTGCCCGTATGGTCCTTGGGGATCCTGATAGTCCTAAGTCAACATTCTGTGCAGGAGGACGTGTTCTTTATAATGATAACAGGGACATCCCCGACAACCAGACAATAACTTACGATTTGGGAGATTTCCCGATGACCGTTGAGGCTTCTATCTACGGTGAGTATATGTCAAAAGCCTCTCCGGAGATCAGGTATGGGAATTTGTTCCCGAACTGGCCATTTAACAGTGACCGAATGGAAATTTACGGGACCGAAGGCATGATGTACCTCGGACGACATGGGGCAGGATGGCAGGTACTTGGAGCAGATGCGAAAGATAATAGCCCAGGAGTATGGTTATTTCCCGGATGAAGTGCATCAGCAGGATTTCATAAATTGCATTCGAACCCGTAAGGTGCCCAACTCCAATATTGAGCAGGCTCATAAAAGTGCCATTATGGTCCATCTGGCCAATCTGTCTTACCGTGCCGGTAAAAAGCAATTGTATTTTGACAGCACAACCGAACTGGTTACCAATTCTGATGAAGCCAATATCCTGTCAAAAGGCAATTATACCAGGGGATTTGAAATACCGGAAATAGTTTGAGATTATGCACTTTTCACGGAAATATATAAAAACGGGGATTATCCTGATCACAGGTGGTCTGTTGCTGGTTTTAATAATTGCCGGAGTAGTAATTATCAGAACATGGGGCAGGACCGTAGTTCAGGTGGATATTCACCAGAATAAGAAGCTGATTCACCTGTCAACTTTTGCTGAGCCACCGCAATTCGCAATCTGGCTTGAAAACCCTGAAACAAGGGAATTAAAGACCGTTTTTGTCACACACCGGGTGGCGGTAGGTGACTGGGAAGGTAAGGCAAATGTACCGGTAGCATTGCCACAATGGTTTAAGCAGTTCAGGGGGAATGGGAATCCTGCAAAGGAAACGGGATCAGTAAAGGGATCTGAACTGGCCATTTCAGGGGCAACACCAAAGGAGGATTATTTTTCAATAAGGGTGGAGGTTGAACCTGGATCAGCCTGGATCTGCTGGATTGAAATGAATCTGGCAGGGGATTTTAATGACACTTTCCCCGAATTTGACAGGGAAGAACACATGGAGGACGAATTCAGTAACGGGCAGCCGGCTCTGTTGTTCAGGGCTGATGTCAGGGCAACGGAAGACCTGAAATTCAAGCCTGTCCTGATTGGCCAGTCAATCTGGGAAAATGGCATAGCCAGGATTGAACCGGTAAGTGAAGGCATCACAACGGCAAAAGATGTTTTCGATGAAATGCAGATTTCAGTCATGCGGCCAAAGCCGAAGCTGATCGATAAATACAAAATACAAAGTCTTTAATGTTAAGTCTGCTCCGAAAAGTCCATACCGAAACACGTCATTGCGAACGTAGTGAAGCAATCTGTCTAATTACAGGAGATTGCTTCAGTCCCCCGATAGCTATCGGGGTCCTTCGCAATGACGCGTTGACTTTTCGGAGCGGACACAATATTCTAAATATTGGAAATGAATGTAAAATCAATCCATATGAAATACCGAATTTATATTCTTGTAATATTCTTATTCCTGGCACTTTCTGCAAGGACCCTGGCTGCAAATTACATAACCGTTGCCACCATTGGTGCAGTGCCCCAGCTGGATGAGAAACAGGATCCCCAGAGCCTGGTTAATCAGGTGATCACTTTCTGGCAAAAGGAACTTGCCCAGGTACTTCCCGATAAGCCTGACCTGATCGTATTGCCTGAATTCTGCGACCTGTCAGGGGCCGGGGACGAGTACCTCGGGGTACGCAAAAACCAGATTCTGGACTTTTTCTCTTCTGTTGCCAGAGAAAACCATTGCTATATCGCGTTTGGCACGAAACGGGAAGACGATTTGGGACTTTGGCGGAATTCCTGTATCCTGCTGGACAGGAAGGGGGGAATAGCCGGTATCTATGATAAAAACTACCCGACCATCGGGGAAATGGAAAGCGGGATAAAGGCGGGCCAGGTTGCCCCCCTGATCCAATGTGATTTCGGAAGTGTGGCTGTGGCCATATGTTTTGATCTTAATTTCGAACAATTGCGTGAACAGTATGTCCATGAAAAACCAGACCTGATTCTTTTTTGCTCCATGTACCATGGGGGACTTGCCCAGGGGATGTGGGCCTATACCTGCAGATCATATTTCATTGCGTCGGTTTATCCGGGTAATCCTTCCGAGATCAGAAATCCGGCAGGAGATGCAGTGGCAACCAGCACCAACTATTTTGATTTTGCCGTGAGCCGGATTAACCTGGATATGAAGTTGGTTCACCTCGATTATAACTGGGAAAAACTGAGCGCTTTGAAAGCCAGATACGGATCGGGAGTTACCATACTGGATCCCGGTAAACTTGGATCGGTAATGGTTTCAAGTGAAGACAAAGAGATTACAGTTGACCAGATGATACAGGAGTTTGATATCGAATTGCTGGATGATTATCTCAATCGTGCCCGGGGTTTCAGGTATATACAGTGACCCTTATAACCTGGAATAACGCAGCAGGGCTTCCAAAAAATAATAATCCGCATATACGAGCGGTTTATCCACTTCAGCTCCGTGGGGAATACTCCCCACGCAATGGTTCAGGATAAAGTATTTGTTAGCGGGATTCTCAATATATTCCGGAGAGGCCAGTGACCGGAGGATCTTCGTTGCTGCTTCAGTATACCGGGTTCCCTGAGAAGCTGACAGGGTACCCAGCTCAAATAAGGCCGAGCTCAAAATGGCCGCTGCGGAAGCGTCTCTTAGGATAATCGGGAATTTGCCGGGATCATATTTCCATTCCGGGATGAGTCCCGTATCAAGTGCATTATAGTCCCAGTAGGGGATTCCGTCTTCAGGCACATTCGGGTGGTTCAGCAGGAAGTTGGCAATGTTCTCGGCAAAGGAAAGGTATTGGGAATCCTTTGTATACCGGTAGCATAAAACATAACCATATAAACCCCACGACTGTCCTCGCGACCAGGATGACTCATCGGTAAATCCCTGACAGGTGGCCTTATCCAGAACCTCCCCGGTAATTGTGTCATAATCCACAACATGATAGCTTGAATAGTCAGGACGATAATGATGCTTCATGGTAGTTAGTGCATGTTGAATGGCAATCTCCTCATACCGTTTATTACCACTGAACTTTGTTGCTTCAAACAGCAATTCCAGGTTCATCATGTTGTCAACGATCACCGGAAAGAACCACTCAACAGTGTCATTCCAGGCTTTCCGGTAGTTCCATGATTCGATACATCTGGTGTTCGGATTATATCTTTTGCAAAGTGATTCAGCGGTCTGCACAAGCACTTTTTTGTATGCCTCGTTGCCTGTCAGCCTGAGACCATTGCCATAACTGCAGTTCATCATAAAGCCAACATCGTGGTTGCCACTCCAGTATTGGATGGTATCCAGTGCTTCAGTCCATTTGACTGCTTCAGATTTCCACTTTTCATCACCGGTCAGTTCATAAATGTACCAGAGATTCCCGGCAAAAAAGCCTGTGGTCCAATCGTACAGATCAGTGGTCACCAGATCACCTTTTTCATTGATCGTTCTGGGAAATCTGGTCAGGTCGGTGGATACCGCCAGGGTATTCTCGTATTGGCCGGTAATGCGTTTTTCTTTTTCAGATGTCAGAATGGGACTTTCCTTGCTGCATGAAAGGATAAAAGCGGCCAGAATCAATGCAATTCCGGAATAAAAGGGATTCTTCATTCGGGTAATCATGTTTTCTATTGTTACGGTTGAAATGACTAATTTAAACTTATATGCCTGAAATATTCAATGTATGCCTTTAATTTTTCCAGATAACCTTCCATATCCAGCAATTGTTCATCGTAGATCAGGAAAGACATATCGGGCCGGCGATAGGCAAAATGCCTGGCCCTGTCCTGTTGCCAGAAGAAGGTTTTCTCAGGTGTGGACATGCCCCTGGGGAATCGTGTTTCTTCATAAGTTTTAACCAGGTTGCTGAAAACGTCTTCTCTTCTTTTCAGGGTGTTTTCAAGGATTTGTTGTGCCTTCAGCAGATGATCAAGGGCTGTACTATAATCCACGAAGCGGTTGACATGGGCATCTTTAATGGCATATTCCAAGTTTGACAGGTCAAGATAGGTCTGACAGGTATGCCGGATGAGTTCAGCAGTGGTATGGAAAATCTCAAAGTCATATCCCCGGCTGACACCTGCTTTTTTATTTCCTTCTATGATCTGCAGTGCCCGGTTCATTTTAGCCAGCATATCCTCTGACTGGATTACTTTTTCCTTATATTCGGTGTTCCAGAATGGATCATATTCCAGGGCATCTCCCCGGGGCAGGTCGGGCAGATGCGTTTGTCCGATCTCTCCATAATGCCATACATTTCTTTCCATCGTGGATGCGAAATAGTAAACTCCTTCATTCAGAAGCTGATACAATTCATCCATGGCTGATGCCTTATTTCCATAATAACTGGCGAAGAAAGACTGCCGGAATTCATCAAGCGTGGGTTCACTGCCGTTCCACGACCAGGCTGCAGCGTTTATAAAATGCATCATCCACATCTGGTTGTGCAGATCATCATCATCCCAGGATGTGCAGATCATTCCGTCAAATGACCCTGATTGTGCTGCCGGAGAAAGGAAGCGGTATGATTTTTCCAGGCTCCCGGTCCTCATTTCCCCTGCTTCCCCTTTTTCAAAAAAATAGGGAACCATCATGGGAACGACTCCCGGATTCGGGTCATAGGCAAACACCTCAAAGCCCATCGCTCTGGCTTCATTGGCGTAAGTCAGTCCAGGAGTTTCATAATCATAGCTTTCCGTAAAAACCAGTCCCTTTACCGGTTCAATGCCTTTTGCCGGTGAGTCACTTATTTTCCATCCCATCGGGGTTTCCCAGGCCATAACCTTCCTGCCCTTTGTCTTCAGGAATTCAGCGCCTTTGTTGATGAACAACTGATAAAGACCACTTCTGCCGATCTCCTCCGATTTGGTCTTGCATTGCTCACAGGCAGCCAATTCATAGGTCTCATCGGAACCAATATGGAGATATTCTGATCCGGGTGTGGCTTCCACGGCATCTTTCCAGAGATCAAACAACAGGTCATAACTGCCCTCCTTAAGCGGACAAAATTCCCAGTTTGATGCCGGGACTTCACGTAAGTGTTTGAACTGAGGCCATTTCAGAATGAAACTGACATGCCCCAAACCCTGAACCAGGGGTACGATCTGGATATGATACTGCCGGGCATACCGCGTGAATTCCTGCATTTCTTTCATTGTGAATGCTCCGGGAGCTCCTATTTCGGGATGGCTGGGGTAGGCGAATTTATCCTCCCACTCCCATACCAGCATATTGACCTTGTAACGGGAAAGATCCTTGATAAAACTTTTTACATAAGCAGCTTTATCCTGGTGATGCTTGGTATCATAGTGAATGGCACGTTTCCGAATATCGGGCCAGTCTGTTATCGACATCCCGGGCACCAGGTAAGCCTGGGTCGCAGGTTTTATTATCTGGAGCAGGGTTTGCGTGCCATAGAACAATCCCTCCTCTGAGCGTGCCTTGATTACGATTTCAGTTTTCCCGGTAGTAAGCTGATAACCTTGACTGTTCAACGATTTTGGTGCCTTACGGGACAGTATAACCGAAGGGGTAGTACCCTTTATTCCGATTTCAGCCGAAATATTCCACTGGCTTTTCAGGTCCCTGATCAGTTCCTCAGCAGCAAACCGGTCGGAAGCAGAAGGATTCCTGTCCAGTACAATGGTAAGTTTTCCCGGGAAAACAAAATCCTCACCACCGGTTTTTACTTGTCTGGGATAGGGGATCACATGCAATCCCAGGGACGATAATTCACTGGCATTTATTGTATTCCCAGAAATCATAACTGTCAAAGTGAACAGGGCGAACAACCATTTCAAGGAGTTCAGCACATTCGGGTTTATTTTCATGATGTTTTTGGTTTACATGATGACAGCCCGCATGCCCTTGAATAAATGCTGGCTACGGTACGGATACAACTATGCACAAGATCCTGCGGATCAGCCTTGATTTTTCCCTCCTGCACCTGGAAGAACTGCAGAGGCATAAACTGGCTCAGAAGGGAAAGCGGGATTTTTTGTTTTTGCAGGTTGGTGTACAGCCTGACTTTTGCCCGGGCAATTTCCGGATTTGTCCAGTAATATCTTGACCTGTCTGAAAAACTGTATTTACGTTTGAATTGCTGCTGGGCTTCATTACCCGGATAGTATTTTTTCCAAAAACCCGGTTCGTTTACCATGACTTTGTCCAGGGTGTCTCTCAACCCGGATCTTTCCGGATGATCCTTTCCGAGAAGTTCGGTTTCCATGGCCTCGAGGCCGAACAGGGCTTCACGGTAAGCAAATGTAAGCCAGGGACCTACCTTCAGAATACAAAAATGATCTTCAACCAGAGCTTGAAGGCAGTGTTCTGTCTGGTAATCCGTAGAATGGGCTTCATAAACCAGGTTTTCGTAACCAAGGATCATGGTGCTCAGGTCCCTGGCATTTTCCGGCCGGTAGTTAAAAATCTGATCATCGCCAAACTCAACACCAGGCTGAACCACAATTCCTGCAACACGTTCCCAGGCATTATCCAAACCAGCTTTCAAAAAAAACTTCCGTGTTATTTCCAGTGTATTGGCCGCATCCATTGGTCTGGAAGGATGGACAAATTCCTCAGCTTCTCTTGCTCCGCCTGGAACAGGAACTTCGGTACCGATGATATAAATTAGTCCGGGCTTTGTATGAAAGGACTTCTTCCAGGTATCTTCTGCAATCCGACAGAGTCTGACTGTCCGTGAGGCGACTATTTCATCGGACAAGGTCGCGGACCTGTCTCCTTCGTCATCAGCACAAAACATGCTGGTGTCAAGATGGATCTTGAGATAGCCTGCCCTGACATATTCTTCTATGAGCACTTCAGCCCGTTTCATGGCTTTTTCTGCAGGGAGTGCCTGCCATGCATTTGGTCCGAGATGGTCTCCACCCAGCAGGATCCTGTTTTTAGGGAAGGTTGTTTTTTTGGCAAATGACAACACATAAGCGGCAAAATCCCCGGGTTTCATGCCGGTATATCCGCCATACTGATCAACCTGGTTGGATGTGGATTCGATTAAAATAACAGATTCATCCTCAAGGGCTTGTTTAAAACAGGATTCCAGTACGTCGGGGTGAGCGGAGCAAACCGAATATATCCCCTTTGCTGTGCCATTCCGATTTCCAGCAATAAGTTCAAGGAATTTTCTTCCTGCATCTTCTGTCATATGGCGAAATCAAATTACAGCGCGGCAGCAGGTTCGTTTTGATATATTTTTACTCCCTGCACAACACGGGTAATGGAACCGCTGTTTGATGGAGAGTCTGGCGCGAGTCCGAGACTCAAAGATTTAAAAAACCCGATGATCTGAGCAGGAAGTACATAAAGAACAGACAGGAATTCTTCGGGAATATCATCAATACCATTGGGAAACTCGATGGACTGGTCAATCGATAATTCTTTCGCATCAAGTTCATGTCCAACTGCAACAGATTTGACGTTTGCGGACGTTTCATTTATGGACCGGATCAGGTCGAGTTCATATCTCCTGGCATGCGGATTGTTTGATAAAAGATAGACAACAACGGTGTCATTTTTCACCACAGCCCTGGGGCCATGTCTGAATCCAAGAAAGGAATCATATATACATACCACATTGCCATCGGAGAGTTCCTGGACCTTTAGATGGGATTCATGTGCAGCACCGAATATGGGTCCTGATCCCAAGAATACCACTTTTTTAAAATCAGTCTCAGCCAGTTTTCTTAAATCATCCAGGCAATGGTCCAGGATGAAATATCCACAGGCCTGCAATTTACTGACAAGCGGAAGCATGGATTTAATATTCCGGATGTTAAGAATGAGCAATCCTGCCAGCAGCATAGAAGTAAAGGAACTTGTCATGGCCAGGGACTTGTCGTTTGTTTCTTCGGGAAGAAGGAACACATAAGAATTTTTACCGGTTGACCTTTGTGCCAGTTCACCATCTTTGTTGCAGGTGATGTTCAGTTTATAAAGATCATCGCAATATTTGTCGGCCAGCTCAACGGTTGCAAGACTTTCGGGACTATCACCGGATCGTGCGAAGGAAATCAACAGGGTTGGTCTCTGACGGATGAAATAATCCGCGGGGTGTGTAATGATATCCGTGGTTGCAATGGCCCTTGTATTTACACCCCATTTCCTCTGATACGGACCCAGTAATGCCTCACCAATGAAGGCAGAGGTACCTGCACCGGTTAATATTACATAGGGGCAATCTTTTCCAAGGACATTATTGACAAAAGCAGAAATTGCCTCTTGTTCCCGAACCAATTTTGAATATGTTTCCATCCACAGCCCGGGTTGGCTTTGTATTTCTTTTGCCGTGTGATACCCGCCCCTGGAGCTGAGGTATTTCGTTTCACATTTTAGATAATTCATTACAGCTCATATTTTATTTCAAACCAAATATAATAAATTTCATTTGCTTTTCAAAGGATAATAATACTGTTTCAGAAAGTTATTAATCTTATTTTGCATTGGGCCCATAGTCCACTGCCTTGACTGCCTTCAGCTGTCTTTCCGGATCTCCCGTGGTCAGGTGTACATCCTTGTATTTCTCAAGTATGGGAGGATTCGGATCCGTGAGCATGTCAAAGATATCCGGGCGTCGTAATTTCATCATCATGGCCCTTGTATTATTGGTCCCGTTAATGGTTTCCCACCAGGGGCTGTCATAAGTTCTTTCCCGGGAAAAATCGATATCTGCCATGATCACGGTATTTTCCTTGCCGACGGCTTCGGCCACGACATTTCCTTCAAAATCCATAATCCCGTTTCCGTCTGTACCAAGAACTACCGGAACTATATAAACCGAATTGTCCCTGGCGCGCGTAGTGAACATGGGCGCTGTTGCCAGGCTTTGGCCAGGCTTATTGTCCGGAGCCATGGTCGGATTAAAAATCATTTCAGCTCCCTGCAAGCTGTAAATGGTGGGTATCTCCTGAAAGGAAATTTCCATACAGGTGGCCACCGCGATTGCGGCAAAGTCAGTTTGAAATACTTCGTAAGAATCCCCAAGGGAAACAAGCCAGGTTTCCATTACAGGCACTATGGTTTTGCGGTGTTTGCCCATGATCTTTCCCTGCCGGTCAAATACCACCGCCGTGTTGAATACTTTATCCCCATCGGCCTCGTATATGGGGGCTATAATGTACATGCTGTGTTTTCTGGCAATTGAAGCCAGCTGATCGGTCAGCTGACCTGGTACAGGAACGGCCAGTGAGTTAAACAATATTTTTCCGGTTTCAGGATCTTTTTTATCGATATGAAGTCCGTAAGAACCGATATGCTGCATATCTTCCGGTCCGCAAACCAGGTCTGCACCCATTTGCCCGGCCTGTTCAAACAGGGCCAGCAGTTTATTGAAATGGGCCATCATCTGGGGCCTGACTTTAGCAAAATCATAATCCCCCATAAACGGATCCTGGTTGGGCAGGCCGGTTGCCTGGATCACGGCTATTTTTGCGGATTTTTTTGGCTGGCAAAACAGACTTTGTGAGGACGGCATACTCAGGACAATGACCAGGGCAATTCCTATACGAGCTTTCATTTTGTTAGGTATTTGTATTAATTTAGCGAAATGCAATATATAATCTTATGAAAGATTATTTGCAAAGATAAATATTGTAATTTATTATTTTTTATCCTTTGTATATAATCTGAGCGTTGATTTTTTTTAAAGGAGGAAAGGAAATGATAGCTAATCTAATAACCTTACAGCCGGTTTTGCTGGTGACAGGTATTTTGGTCATGCTGGCCTGTGATGGGGGTAGTACTCAGGAAAAGCCAGGAAGTGACAGTGTGCAACTGGAAATACCACACATTAGTTATGTTGGCATGAGTGAACGGCAGCCTCATGAAAGTGATATAGCCTGCATCTGGTATGATGATTTTGATGAAGTGAAAACTTACCTGGAATCATCGGGTGACCTTGATTTTGCTGAATTTTTCGGCTCACAGGGTGGGTCTATGAAGGCTGGATTCGTTAAAGGAGAGATAAACGGTGAAGGTAACCGGAAAGTGGCATTTGGCGATTTCCCTGCCGGAACATCCGTAGTGGCTAACGGAAAACAATTTGAAGAAATTTACTGGCGCATATATGTTAAGCATGAGTATGGATGGACAGGAGCACCGGCAAAGATGTCCAGGGCTACCAGCATTGTGTCTGCCAAGTGGCAGCAAGCTATGATAGCACACGTCTGGAGCGGGGATAATAATTGTCTTACCCTTGACCCGGCCAGTGGTGTCAAAGGACAGACAGACAGTATCCGGACAACCGGGTATAATGATTTTGAAAACCTCACCTGGCTTGGGAATAAACCCTGTTCTGCTTTTCAGATATCGTCAACGGAGGAATCAGGTTATTGGGTTATGGTGGAAGCGAGTGCCAGGTTGAACACGCCCGGCAAAAGCGATGGTTCCAGCAGACTCTGGATAGACGGACGACTGGAAGCTGAACGCATAAATCTGAATTTCAGGGGAAGTTATACAAAACACGGAATTAATGCTGTATTTCTAGAATCATACTGGAATAACGGTGCCATTAAAACCGAAGGGAGATGGTTCGATAATTTTGTTGTGTCAACAGAGCCCATTGGACCGGTATACTGTCCCCCGAATCCCACTTTATACAAAACACCATACCATGGACCAGAAAGTATGGAGACCTGGGAAGTGGAACTCGCGGTGGATTATACCGGGGATGATGTGGTATTCAGATCGGGGCATGTGAATGCGGGAGAGCAAATCATCATAAGTACCTTTACAGGAACTTTCATTGGCTCGTTGCAAGGCCAGAAGCAGCTTGTGCCCGGGACTACCTGTTTTTGCCGGGTCCGTCAGAAAAGTACGACGGGTGAATGGTCAGCATGGAGCCGGTGGCATCAGCCGGTTAAAATATCGGCATCTTAATCTGCCATCAGAAATACAGCGATCAGGGCAATAGCAATACCGGTAATAATTACCGGATTGGGTATCACAGCATAGATCAGCAGGGACAGAACCACGGTGATAATGGGTGCCACCGCATTGGTCAATGGGGCAACAATGATCACTTTCCCGTACCGGATGGCATAAACCAGGGTAAGGGCCCCGATGGAATTCAGAACTGATACAATGGCAGCCAGGTAGGGTCCCCTGAATCCCCAGTTGATCTCCCGGTTCATGTCTGTCATCATGTAAGCCATCGGGATAACCAGGAGGCCTGCTACCATCATGTAAAAGAAAATGCTCTCAGCCCGCATGGTGTTGTTCGCTTTCTTCATGTAAAACGCCTGGATACCCCAGGCAAGGAATACCAGCAAAGACATGAAAAACCAGAAATATCCCTGGATAGCATTTTTATCCGGTTTCTGAAATGACATCAGCACAATGGCAATCAGGGCAATGATGATGCCTACCCAATGGCGTTTTGTTGTGGTTTCCTTTAAAAAGATCACAGACAGGAGAACTGTCACGGCCGGAGACAGCGAAATGATCGGGAAGACAAGATAAGCCGGACCATCTATCAGTGCCTTAAACAGGGCGACCTGTCCGCCGGCACCGGTCAAACCAATGATCATGCCAAGCATGATGGATTTCAGATCATGATCCAGTTTCCATTTAATGACTGCCAGTCCGACCAATGCACAGGGTATCATGGTAAGCGACCATACAATATATACAAGTGTGGGCGGAAAACCGGCCCGTCCGGGAAGTTCAATCAATGCACCCCATACACCCCAAAATACGGTGGTGATCAGGGTAAACAATAACCAGGGCCTTTTTATCATTGCGATGTGGAATTTGAAAGGGAAAGATCGAATTAAACAAACTGATTAAGTAATGATCACTTCAACACCGTTTTTCTCTAACCTGCTTTTATCCTCCTCGCTGATACCTGAATCGGTAATGACAACATTGATACTGGACAACGGACTGATAAAGGCAAATCTTCTTCTCAGGAATTTTCTGGAGTCGGTTACAACAATGACTTTTTTTGCCATGTTGATCATGATTTGGTTCAGATGGGCTTCATCACTGTTGGGGGTGGATAAACCGTGCTGTGTATCAAAACCATCCACACCCAGGAACAACTTATCACAGTAAAACTTACTAAAGTTCTCATCGGCTAGCACACCCACCAGGGATAAGGCCTTTTTTCTCAGGATACCACCGGGCATAAATACATTGAATCCCTCGTATTCCGAAAGAATGATCGCAATATTCAGGGCATTGGTAATAATGGTCAGATTCTTAAACTGCTCCAGGTTTTTGGCAATTTCGGTTGTGGTCGTACCGGAATCCAGAATAATGGTATCGCCATCCTCAATGAGTTTTATGGCTGCTTTGGCAATTTTCTGCTTTTCTTTCAGGAATTCCTTTTGTTTATCCGAAATAGAAGGATCGACCCCCAAACGGTAAAATTTGATCTTGATGGCACCACCCCTAGCCCGGATCAGCATGTTCTGTTTTTCGAGATGAGCAAGATCATTACGGATTGTAACTTCGCTTATCTTAAATAATCTGCTCAATTCACTTACCGTTACCTGGCCTTTTGCTTCCAGTTCTTCCAAAATCCGGGCTCTTCGTGAAACAGTCGACTTATTAGATGATCGATCCATATAAATTTGGTTTAGATTTATAGATGATTTGACTTTCGTTTACCTGCGGGCAAGGTAGAAAAAAATTAAATTTGTTTAAAAGAGAATTTCAAATAATTATATGAAAGAAATATGTCAGGATAGATAACGACTTTCATATCCTTACTCAAGGATCAAATTGATATCGATATTCTTTTAAATATACATAATAAAATAGTAATTTTCATGAAATTAACTTGAATTTTTATAATTTTATCCTTTCGAAAGACAAATGTTATGTTTCTATTTTATCTACCGTGTTAACGCAAGGTATAATTAAGAAAAAACAGAAGACATGGAATCCAGGAGATCTTTCCTTGGGAAAGCTGCAAAAAGTGTAGCGTTTTCCTCCCTGACCTTATCCTCCTTTGCTTCTCAGCAGGCAGAAGTCAAACCCAAACAACAGAAACCAATGAGGATCGGAATCATAGGCGCTGAGAATTCCCATACCATTGGTTACGGGAAGATTTTCAATGTCGAGAAAAGATTCCCGGGCTTCGAGATCCGTTATGTGTGGGGTGAAACGGAGGAATTTGCCAGGGCTGCCATGCGGGAGGGTAATATTCCTGAAATGGTTTGGGATCCCCTTTCCATGATGGGGAAGATCGATGCACTGATTGTTGACCACCGTCACGCGAAATATCACCTCAAGGCTGCCGAGCCCTTTGTTAAAGAAGGTATACCCACTTTCATTGACAAGCCATTCTGCTACCGGGTTGCCGAGGGAAAGGAATTTTTATCCATGGCACGGAAGATTGGAACGCCGATAACCTCATACAGCTCCCAGGCACAAAGCGCTTCCACATATGATATACGCGACCAGATAACCTCCATCGGTGAATTTTCGCATATTGTCAGTACTGGGCCAGCTGATCTGGAGTCGGTGTATGGTGGAATTTTCTTTTACGGTATCCATCTTGTGCAGCCCCTGATGGTCATTTTCGGGGAGGATATCAGAAAAGTGCGTGTCAGCAGGGTTGGGAAATCTGCCACGGCGAGTATGGCATTTGGCAACGGCAAGCTTGCCACCCTGGTTTTCAGGAATCTGTCATCCGGTTTTCAAACTTATGTTGAAACAAAGGACGGTTTTGTTGAGCTCAAATCCAGGGTTGAAGAGACTAACCCCGGCAAGAACTATGTGGATATGGTGGAGATGTTCCGCACCGGAAAGGAACCACTCAGTCACCAAAGTATCCTGAGACCCATTGCTGTACTTGAAGCCCTCGAAAAATCCGCCATCACAGACAGTTGGGAAGATGTACAGTCAGTTGACTGAACAGTTAATCATGCAACCACCGTGAGGTTCAACCAAACCAACTGAGTTACCATGTTTATTCTCGAAAGCGGAGCCGGTAATTATATTGCGTTCAGGGGCAGGAAGTACTCCTATTTTGCCGGCAACAATTACCTGGGTCTTGCCGGTCATCCCCTGGTCAAAGAAGCATCGATCCGTTCAATTGAGCAATACGGGGTAAACTTCTCGGCCTCACGGCAAACTACAGGGACCGCTGCAATTCATCTGGAACTTGAGCGACAGCTTTGTGAATTTAAAGGAAAACAGGATTCAGCAATATTTGCATCAGGATACCTGGGTAATAAAATTTTACTGCAGGTACTCCGGAATGAGTATTCTGCAGTCATCGCCGATGCATCGGCACATCCCAGCATTCGGGACGGGATGCCGGCCGGAATGAACCGGCTTATGTATTATGATCATGGCAAGACCTCACATCTTGAAGTCCTGCTCAGGAGAAACAAACGTTACCGGCCCCTGATCATAACCGATGGTTTGTTTGCACTGACCGGCGAAATTGCTCCGCTTGATCAGATCATGAATCTGGCGGAAAAGTACAAGGCAATTGTCATTGTGGATGACGCACACGCAACCGGCATTCTGGGCGATCATGGCCGTGGCACTCCCGATTATTTTCACCTTGAAGGGGCTGTCAATCTCCATCAGACTGAAACCATGAGCAAAGCTTTGGGGGCTTATGGTGGTTTTATCTCCGGCAGTGAGGAATTGATCAGGTCAATCAGGAAAGGGTCAACCGTATACCAGGCTTCCACAGCCCTGCCTCCCCCGGTTGTGTCAGCTGCATGTGCATCACTGAAGATAATGCGGGAAAATCCCGGGATGCGCCTGAATCTGCTTGACATAGCAAAAGAGGTCCGGGCAGGGGTTTCCGGTCTTGGTTTCCGGACCACAACCGATGATACCCCGATAATTCCCGTGATGTTCAGGTCAATTGATAAAGCAAGGGCTTTATCAGCCTTTCTCGAAGCAAATCGTTATATTGTACCCTGTATTGAATATCCGGCCAAAACAGAAATGTCACTGGTGAGAATTACTGTTTGTATAAACCACATAAAAGAACAGACCGGGGGCTTACTTGAATTGCTTAAAATATGGAGAGATAGAAATGGAACCGACTAGGATCAGCAAGGTATCGCTGGAGCTATTGACTATTCCGATGGATGAACCGTTTACAATAGCCATTGGAAAGAAATTCGATATTGAAAATGTATTGATTACGCTGGAATTACAGAACGGGATTATCGGGTATGGTGAAGCCGCTCCACTGGAACCGATCAATGGTGAAAATCAGTCCACCGTCATGGCTGCACTGAAAAGCTGCCAGGATTTTCTGGTGGGCCGGGATGTTTCTGAAT
Organism: uncultured Bacteroidales bacterium; assembly: GCA_963705125.1. GTDB lineage: Bacteria > Bacteroidota > Bacteroidia > Bacteroidales > UBA10428 > UBA5072. Next base: position 223,429 of record CAVPIY010000007.1, read on the forward strand.
TCAGGATCATCTCCGGATACCTGAAAAGTGTTTTCTGGGCGCAGGTCACAGCGAGGTGTGCTGTGGAAATGGCTTTGCTGGAGGCCTTTTCAAAATCGATGGATATTCCGCTATATAAATACTTTGGCGGGGTGGGCAATAAGCTGGAAACCGATTATACCGTGGATATAGTTCCTCCTGAGGTGGCTAAGGTGAATGCAGACCGGCTGGCCAAAGCCGGGTACAGGGTATTGAAAACCAAGGTTGGCAAAAGTCTCGGACAGGATATCGACCGGATTCTGGCTATCAGGGATGGGGCTCCCGGTTGCGGAATTACGCTGGATGCCAACCAGGGATTTACACCCTGTGAGGCAGTTCATTTTCTTGAAGAGCTTGCAAAAAACAACATCCGTCCGGTCCTTTTTGAGCAACCTGTGATAAAGAGCGATCTTGAGGGGATGAAATTCGTTAAGGACCATACTTCAATACCCATTGCCGCAGACGAATCGGTCTTTACAGCGGCTGATGCAATACGGGTTGTCAGGATGGGCTGTGCTGATGTTATCAACGTTAAACTGATGAAATCAGGAATTGTCGAGGCGCTCGATATTGCTGCCATAGCCCGCAGTGCGAATATTAAACTTATGATCGGGTGTATGCTTGAAACCAGGTTGGCCCTGGGCTGCGCGGTTCACTTTGCAGCCGGACTGGGGGGTTTTGATTATGTTGATCTTGATCCGCATCTGAGGCCCGGACAGGAACCCTTTACCGGAGGACCGGAATACAGTGCACCGTATTATACAATTTCAGATAAACTGGCGGGAATCGGGATTGAGAGAAAGAGTTGAAAATAGAAAAGTTCGGTTTAGGCTGCGCCCCATGCTCGGCGTAGATTGAATCTACGCCGCTTATTATCCACTCATTTTTTAAACAGCAATTCAATCTGTTCCAGGCTCTTTCCCTTGGTTTCAGGGACAAACTTCCAGAAAAACATGGTGGCGATCAGGCAGATGCCGGCGAAGGTGAAAAAACCAACATGCATGCCAAATGTTGAAACGTACCACGGAAAAAGATAAGCAGCCAGCGCATTTGTCAGCCAGTTGCTGAAGGTTGCCATGGACATGGCCCTTCCCCTGACAGCATTTGGGAAAACCTCCGGTGTCAATACCCATATTACGGCACAAATTGAAAAAGCAATGGCGGCAATATAGACGCCAAGTACCACCACTATTAAGGTTCCGTCAGGCCTTCCGGCCGAAAACAACACGCCGGCCAAAAGAAGGCTGACTACAACCACTATCATGCCTCCGATCAGCAGGGGTCTTCTCCCCAGTTTATCGATGACCAGCATGGCCAGTAAGGTAAAAACAAGGTTTATGAAGCCAAGAATGATCTGAAACTGCAGTGCATTTCCGAACTGAATACCGGTTTGTTCCAGGATCAAAGGACCGTAATAAATAACGGCATTTACACCTGTCAGCTGCCCGAATACAGATAAGCCAATCCCAACCATCAGGGCGGTCCTTAATCCCGGATTAAACAGATCCTTAAGCCTGCCCTGCTTTTGTCTAAGCGATTCTGTTATTTCTTTCAGTTCCCGTTTTGCCGTGCTCAATCCACTTATTTTCTGAAGGATAGTCCTACCCCTTTCTTCAAATCCTTTTCGAATCAGCCATCTGGGACTTTCCGGGACAAATATCAGGAGAAGCAGGAACACAAGAGCCGGTATAATTTCCATACCAAACATGGATCGCCATACTTCGGTGACCAGGATCTTATTCAGCAGTCCGCCCGCATCATAAGCGCCGATGTGATGAACGGACCAGGATTGTAAAAGCCAGTTTGAAAAATAGGCCAGCAGGATCCCTGTCACAATCGAGAACTGATACAGGGCAACCAGGCGGCCCCTGATATGAGGCGGAGCAAATTCAGAAATGTACATCGGCGAAAGCACGGATGCGATCCCCACACCGATACCACATACCAGTCTGGCCATGATAAGGAAGCCAAATGTCGGAGGAATGGCGGATCCCACCCCGGAAACCAGGAACAGAATACCGGCAACAACCAAGACCGGTTTACGTCCGTACCTGTCCCCCAGGCTGCCGGCGAATAGTGCACCCACAATACACCCTACCAGAGCTGAACTGGTGAACCAGCCGACTTCCAGTTTTGATAATCCAAAGAGGGATTCCACCAGGCTTACCGTACCTGAGATGACAGCCGTATCAAATCCGAAAAGTAAACCACCCAGTGAAGCTACCAGGCATATCAGGGAAAGGTACCAGATACTGCCCTCCCGTTGTGTGACAATGTATTGTATTTTACTCATCAGGACGTGGTATTGTGTTTACGTAAAAAGTCATCTATTTCCTGGATACTGAAAAGCAAGGCCCGGGGAACATGGAAGAATCCCTTATAATTTCCTCCTTTACAGGTATTTACAGGATTACCCGCCCTGTCGCAGTACCCATACCACTCGCCGTACTCATGATCTACGAAATGCGAAAAGGCATATTGATGAACGCGTTGCAGCCAGTCGAGCCATTTACCATCCCCGGTCAGACTATATGCCAGCACCAAAGCATAAATAGCTTCAGTATGCGGCCACCACAATTTCATGGTTGATTCCAGTTGAAGTGTGGGTTTTTCTTCTATATCCATGAAGTAATACAATCCCCCGTATTTTTTATCCCAGCCATATTCCAGACTGCCTTCCAGGGCGTCCAGTGCCATCTTTTGCATGGTGCTGTCGGGAACCAGCTTAATCATTTGAAGAATAAACCAGGCTACCTCAATGGAATGGCCCGGATTGAACATGCGACCTTCAGGCCATTGATGAGGAGATACACCCGGATCAGGCGAAACATTCTCAACCAGGATCTTCAGTCCGGGATCAAAATGCAGTCTGCATCCGGTAAAGGCTTTCCGGATAATTTCAATATAGGCGGGATCATTATCCAAGCGGGCCAGTTCAAGGGCCATGCTCGCCAGTACCATAACATTGGCCAGGTTACTCATCCGGGGCACTCCCGCCATTACCGGTCTTCCCATCGTCGCGGGATTTTCGATCCACTGGTTTATTCTCCAGAACAACCGGACCGCATCGTGTTTGTATTTTTTCTTACCGGTGAGTTTGAAATACTCGAGATAAGCCAGCATGGCAAATACGGCTCCATAGGGCTTTCGCTGGTAAAACCAGGGACTGCCTTCGGAAGTCAAAGAAAAATAGTATCGTCCGCGGGTATCTTTTGCATTTTTCTGCAGGAAATCAATACCCAGTGATGCAACCTCCGGATAGCTGCTGTTCCTGTCATATTCATTATATAAACGCGAAAACATCCAGGCGGATCTTCCTACCAGCCAGACATATTTTTTTGTGTCGTATACCCTTCCATACCGGTCAAGGCAAGAAAATGTTCCCCCATTAATCCGGTCGGGGGAATTTTTTAACCAGAAGGGTATGACTGAATCCCGCAGGTTCTCTTCATAAATTCTCCTGTATTCAAGTAGTAACTGTTTGTCCTTTTCCATCTCATTAAGGTTTGTTGCATAGATACTTGTTTTCATAGAACTGCATGTACTTTTTAAGGTCTTTGAGATATTCCTCAATTCCCAGGTCTTCTTCATCACAGATCATAAAGCTCAGATCAGGACGCCTGTTGGCAAAATTCCGTTGCTGATCCCTGGCATGCATGTATTTTTTATCAGGCGTGGACATTCCCCTGGGTAACTGACTTTTCTCCCAGGTGTTTTTTATTTCACCAAAAACCTGATTGCGTTCAGCCAGATTTGCCTCGATCATTTCAACGACATGGGTCAATTCATCATATGCCACCTGATTGTCGTCGAAATGCAGACCGGCGGCTTTGGCAACGGAGTTCTCCAGGGCAGACAAGGTAAGGCAGGTATGGGCGGTGTGAATGAACAGTTTTGCCAGACCTGTGAACAGCTCAAAATCATAGGCATTTTTAACCCCGCTTTCCAGGTTCTCCTGACAAATGACCAGAACCCGTTCCATTTCAGGCAGCAGATCATTTGAACGACGGATCAGATCGGCATATTCTGTATTCCAGAATGGATCGTACTCCATATCATCACGCGGAAGATCCGGCAGGTGTGTTTTTCCCACTTCACCCCAGTGCCATACCTTTCGCTCGAATGTGCTCATATAATAATAGCTGGCTTTATTCAGGAGTACAAAAAGCTCCCGGATATTTCTGCCGCCGGGACCATAATAATTCAGGAAGTATGTATTCTCAAATTCTGCCAGGGCAGGTTCCTTGCCATTCCAGGAATATTCCGCAGCGGTAATATAGCGGAGCATCCAGATCTGGTTATGCACACCCGAACAATTCCAGGATGTTGAGATCATGCCCTTGAATTTTCCTGAGCGGGCTGCTCCAGACAGCACGGCATAGGATTCCTCCAGGTGTGGCCGGACAGGACCCTTTTCATTCTCCCGGTAAAAATAGGGCAGGAACAGGTGTTCAATTCCCGGGTTCGGGTCGTAGATGTAAAGTGGATATCCTTTTTCCAGCGCGGCCTTATCTCTAACGGAATCCTCGCCGCCCCAGACAAAAAGACCTTCGACCGGCTTTACTTTTTCATTCGGGTCATACCCGCCATTCCAGGCGATGGGTAACCGTTTCAACTCTTTTACCTTTTCCGCCATACGGTTGATGTACACTTGCCTGAGGGCATACTCACCTTCTTTCTCATACCTTTCCCGGCATCCGCAGGCAATGCCTTTGCCCAGGCTATAGGTCTCATCACATCCGATATGAACATACTCCGAACCGGGTGTGGCTTCAACGGCTTCTCTGATCAGATCGTTCATCAAATCATAGGTGCCTTCCCTGAGGGGACAGAAGCCCCAGTTGTTGGAAGGAATCTCCCGCAGGTGTTTATTTTCAGGGTGTTTGAGGATATAGCTGACATGTCCCAGTCCCTGCACCAGCGGTACGATCTGCACATGGTACTTACGGGCATACCGGGTAAATTCCTGCATTTCCTCCAGGGTGAATGCCCCCGGGGCACCAATTTCCGGATGGCTCTGATACGCGAATTTATCCTCCCATTCCCAGATGAGCATGTTGATTTTATAGCTGGCCAGGGTGCGGATAAAATCAAAAACATACTCCTTTTTCTCCTGGAAGTGCTTTGTATCATAATGAACAGCCCGGATGGGAATGTCGGGCCAATCTGTAATTACCATGCCTTTCACGACCAGCCTGCTCTCAGCCTGTTGTATTAACCGGAGCAGGGTTTGAACACCGTAAAACATGCCGCTTGAATAGTTTGCCCTGACCATGATCCCCTTTGATGATACTTCGATCTGATAGCTTTGCTCACCTTTTTTGACGGGAGCCTTTGCCCGGGTCAGTATAATATCTGCCTTGTGAGGAGATTGTAAAATCCGGCTGCTTACTCCCCATTCCTGGGACAGCTGCCGGCTCAGATCATCTGCTGCAAACATTACTTCCGGTGATGCGGCTTTTTCAACCGATATGCTGATATCTTCCTGCAATACATAATCATCACCATCCAATACAACTGACTGGGGATACGGGATAATATGGATCCCGGCTTTCCATAGCGGTGTCTCCGTATCAAGGGCACAAACCTGACCTGTATAATAGACCTGAAAAAGAGAGAAACTGTACAATAGAAATCTTTTTATCATACCCCGGGATGTTGATTGCAGATATTAAAGATATTTATTTTTTGCTGAAACACCTCACCCCCGGCCCCGAAATCACCTCACCCCCTGCCCCCTCTCCTAAAAGAGAGGGGGAAGAGGTTTTATCGATTTCTTTGCGTATAAATTGAGTCTCAATTTTGTTTTGAGATCCATTATTCATTTAATTTACACTCAAGGATTCTATTGACTTTCTTCCCCCCTCTCCCTTGGGAGAGGGGCTAGGGGTGAGGTGTATAAGGGGGCAGGGGGTGAGGTATTATTTGAATTTCTCAATCCTGAAGATTGTTTCCTGGAATGGTTCAAGTTTTATGTGTGTTCCTGTTATTGTCAGTCTGCGAAGGTCAGTTATCGTGCCGAAGCTGTTGCTTCCCTTCAGGTCAAATTCAACCGGACCGGAGGTCAGGTTGCTGGCATATACCAGATAATCCTTTTCCCGTTCAACTGCCCTGACTTCGGCACCGGTAACAGGCATTCCATCAGATCCGATTCCCATCACAGGCCTGTTCAATCCGGTACTTTTCGCCAGGGGTGATAGCAGCAAATGATAATCCGGAGTTTTCAGCGGGGAGGCCAGGTAATAAATCGATCCCTTCCCGGATTTGACTAGTATTATTGCCGGCTTACCATCATCAAAGCTGGCAAGCACCTTGTTTGGTCCGGGATCTACCGTTTGCACCAGGCCATCTGACATCAGGATAACCGGAGTGGTATTACCGCCAAACAAATCTTCGTTTGCACAGGTTATTTTCCTTTGCACTTCACCATACAGGATTGCCTGTGAGAAACTCAGGTCATAGTTCTGTGTTTTTTCAGCCTGGCCAATAACCGGTGGGAGAGTCACATCTTTGATTGTCAATCCGAAACCGGCCAATCCATTTTGTTCCCGGGCATACTGATCAAAAACAAAAGACTCGGGAATAACCACGGCTGTGCCGCCATTTTCGATATATTTCCGAACAGACCGGATTATTTCCGGAGGGATATATTTAACGGCCGGAATGATCAGGAGCCTGACTCCGGCCAGATGACCGGACAGGATCTGCCTTTCGCTGATGAAGCCTGTCCGGCAGCCGAGAAAACGGGCTCCTTCCCATACGGAATAGAGAGCGTCAAGGTAAGGGGTAGAACCAGCCTGGATTTGCAGGGGTGGAACCTGTATGATACTTGTTTTAGAATAGAGGATGGCGACCTCGGGTTCAGATCTTGTGAATTCAGTTATTTCTGAGCTCAGGCGCCTTACATCAAGTCCGATTCTCAGGACTTCATCAATATCTGAAAGGGATATTTCTTTGCTGTGGGGAAGGGAAGACTGGTTCATATGCATGTATTCCTTATTGGGAAAGCCTGCCCACCACCATTTTGCAATATCCGATTTCCCATGCAGGAAGTGAAGCAGCAAGCCACGCGTTCCGTCGCCCATTTCGGGATCGACCATGACTTTTTTCCGGTCACTCAGCGACAACAACAAATCCGAGAATATAGGAGATCCTCCCGATTCATTCAGGATGACATCATCCACCTCGTTGATAATCAGCTCTTCATCTATGCCCGTAACACTGTTTGACGAGCTGAGCATGGAGGAGGTACCACCTGCACAAATGGGAGTCCGCGGATCCAGTTTACGCATTTCAGCCCTGATCCATTTCATATAATCGGTAAACCGGCGGGCATTGAAACTTGCCCATTCGTACCATGCCGCGCGGTTAATATCATCAATTGGCCGTGCATTGCGGGTTTCAGGAGCCTTGATTTCCTGGAAAGAATTGAATTGAGTTTGCCAGGTTTGATTTAGTGCACGGATATTGGTATATTTTGATACAAGCCAGTTCCGGAACATTTGCTGGCTTTCATCGCAATAGCAAATGTATTGCAGTTCATAGGCCATAATATTATACAGCAGGTCCGGATTGTCAGTCCATTCCCGGTAATGGATCAGCATATAGTCGAGCACGGCCTGGCGGATGTGCGGGCTTTCGAGGCAGATTACCATGTCTTCTTTCTTTCCACCCATGGCCCACCTGTCCTTGATCAGGTGTCCGCACCATCCGTCCCATCCGATCCTGCGTGTGCCAGGGTATTTATGAAATGCCTCGTACACCGGTGAACTTTCTATGGTGTATCTTGATCCGCCTCCCACCGTGTAGCTTTCGAGCCGGTGGTCAAAGGGTGCGAAGTAATCCATGAGGGGTCCTTCATTGATCTGCAGCATGGAAAGCAGGATGACCGGGTTACCCTTTTTATCACGATAGCAACCATCCAAAATTTTGAGCTCAGCCAGGGGAGGATAGGGCGGAACGTAAAAGGAGGCCTCACTTACTTCATTTTCAGGCTCTAAAGTAAGCACATCACCTTTCCTGGCTGAGAGTATGGCTGCAATTTCACGGGCAGACCTGGTGCAGGACTCTATTATATACTGGAGTATCTTTTTCTCTTCAACTTCATTCTGGAACCATACCAGTTTACTCCGGATTCCCATGCCGACATCTGCCGTAATGAGCGGTATCCGCTGATATAAAGTCTGATAGCCCTGCATTTCAGCCACACGGATCTCTGTTCGCAGGGATTCAGCTGCATCCAGGGCTTGTTTTCTCAGCAGGATAATTTCGTTGCTTGTCCTGATCTGATCAACAGGTCCGGCCAGGGAAGGATAAACATCCCGGTTATCAATGACTGTGAGGCAATCACGGGGATCAATCCGGGACCGGGTTTTCGCACTTTCATCACCGGTCACAAGTCTGATATTATCGATATAAAGCGGATCATTGATACTTCCGAAGGAAAAACGAAGTTTGCGTATCCTGTCCAGCGCCAGGGGCCGGTCACCCTCTTCCACCTTGGCTTGCTTAAGCATAAAGACAAAATGATTCCAGCCGGTATTCAGGAAGAGTTTTTCACCGTTATAGCTTTGTCCCTGAAATTCAGCCTGTTCGTCCGTCCCCTGTTCGTCAAAAATCTGGATGGTTCCGTAGTACAGACTGGATGAGGGATTGTATATGTCAAATTTCAGGTATTCAAATGTTCCCCAATCTTTTGGCATGTCCCCGTTCTCGATCCAGATTGCCTGTCCTTCTGGGGCAGCTAACTTGCAGCAAGCTTTGCCGTGTGCAGCGAACTCTTTCGAAATGGATACAAAACCCTTCCATATGTTCAGGTCTGTTTTTTTCTCAAAATCACCGAGTACGATAACATCCACGTTGTTTTTTTTATCCGGGGAACCGGATTTTGGTCCCGTACATGCATACATGATGAGAAGGATAACCTGCATCAGTACAATTCTTGTATTTGCCTTCATCGCTTGCGGGATTTGTGACAGGAAAAAAACAGCTCATAGGGCATGGCCGCTATGAGCTGTTTATAATAAATTAAATATCAATTAATTATTGCCAGGCTGATGGCATGGAGGGGGCTACATAATCATTGACCAAAGGTGCGTTGGGGTTGGCATCCCACCAGAAACGGGTGAGCCTGCTGTCTGTTCCTCCGTAACGGGCCAAAGCTTCTTTGAAGCTTTCACTGTTGATCGTTTCTTCCTTTGTAGGCCAGGGTTCCCTTCTTGGCACTTTACCCTTCAACGCTGCATCATCGGGACCGATCGGTACCTTGGGATAGCCGGTTCTCCGGTATTCGCACCAACCCTGGAATTCATCCGGATACAGGGCCACCAGCTTCTGGTTTATGATTTTTTCCAGTTGCTCGCCCTCGGTCCCGGACAAAGTATACATCTCCGTGGCCTTAAAGGCTGCCACTTCCTCGTCTTTAATTCTCTTATATTCAAGGAACTGGTCCACATCAGCCTGTGTCCATTGGGGACCAGGAGTCCATTCAGGATTATGGATATAATTGATCATCAGATCAGGCATCTGGGGTGCAGTTAAATCATAGAACCATTTGTACCAGTCGATGGAAGCATCGATCCCCTGCTGATAATATCCTTCTGCTGTGTTGCTGAAACCTGCAGGCAGCAAACCGGCTAATTTAGCTTCAGCCAGTGCAAAATACACTTCCGAGCATCTCATCAGGGCAGGGGCCAGAACCGGTACCCGCCAGAAATCTGCGAGATTCGATACCGTATTGGATCCCCAGGGGTATTTATACTCTACCAGTACGTCTCCCAGGGTGGGTGACCCACGATAGTCATAGTTTGGAAAATAGTATCCATTGGGTGAGTCTCCGCCTTTCCAGGGTGCCATGACTGTATCGGCGTAAAGCTTAATGCGGGGATCGAGGTCGATGGAGTCGTTGCGCAGGATCTCGATCATCACCATATGGGACGAAACACTTTCCTGTGTCGTGGTATAGTTAATGATGCGGTAATACCTGGGATTCAAATGATCAGGATAATCCGTATTGTTGAGGATATAGGCATCATCATCCAGGGTAGTCATTAAACCGGCTTCAGAAAGATCACTTAACTGCTCCCGGGCCAGGTTTGCGTCAACAAACCGGACACGCAGAGCCAGCCGCAGTCTTAATGAATTGGCCAGTTTTATCCATTTGGCCACATCACCGCCATAGATGAGGTCGGCGCTGCCGTAACTTGCCTTGCCTTCATCCAATTGGGCGGCAGCCTCTTTCAACTCCTTGAACAGATCCTTGTAGATGCTTTCCTGGGTGTCGTATTTGGGTTGATAAATTGCCACTTCCTTGGGTAAACATGACTCGGAATAGGGTACATCTCCATAGGTGTCAGTCAGTTTGGATACAGTCCAGACTTTTAATATACGGGCAATCGCCTGTAAATTTATCAGTTCATCTTTATTTTTCTTGCCTTCAATAATCTGGATAATGTTAGACAGGTTATTGATCTGAACCTCATATTCAAAATTCCATTCACCCGGGGCATCCGTTTCCAGAAATGGGGCATCATCATCCCTTTTGTTCATACCGCAATAACATCCGTACGTTCCGTTGCCATAGCTGCCAGCTTCCACAATACCTTGTTCCTCAACATAGGTCAGGATTAAGCCCGGATTAATTACTTCAGCAGTAATTAATTTCGGATTGGTGTTCAGTTCCTCGAAATTATCCGTACATGCATTGGACAAGAGAAAGCCCAATGCACATAGGAACACTATTGTTATTTTATGCATATTTTTCATATTTCTCAATTTTTTCCGTGAATGATTCAACTAAAATGCAAGCTTGAGATTAAACCCCCAGGTACGTGTGGTAGGCATGGCAAACACCTCCCAACCGGAGTCACCTGCAGAAGTATTCGGGGCCGACTCGGGAGAAACACCCATATCCTGCATGTGTTCTTCGAGGTACATCAGGTTTCGGCCGACAACGCTCAGGGTTATTCCGGCAAAGGGCGTCTTGGATAAAACAGACTGACTGAAGTTATAGCTGAGCATAACCTCCCTCAAGCTGATATAACTGCCATCCAGCACAAATTCCTCACTGATGTCACCCCAGGCACGCATGGCCCAGTAGTCCTGTCCGTAAACTGCCTTGGTGTTTTTCTGATAGGAACCGTCAGGCATGGCAACAACACCATCCAGGATACCTACCAGGGGCAACTGATTGCCCTGATCATCCATGTCCTGTGTTCTTCGTCCTTCCGTCGTCCATTTTCCATTTCCGCTGGCCTCACACCGGTATTTGGTTTCAGAGGTTATTTCATTGCCCTGGACAAAATCGAGCAGCACATTCAGCGAAAGTCCCTTATAGGTAAAGGTATTGTTCAGTCCGCCGATCCAGTCCGGGGTAATATTGCCCAGTACCTGTTGTGTTGCGGTTGGCATATAAGAACCTCCTTCTGAAACCAGTAGCTGACCGTCAGGAGCCCTCTGGTAAGCGTAACCGACAATATTGCCATAGGGTTCTCCTGGTCTGGCTTCGACAGTGCCTGAAGCGGAGCCTCCCACAACGAGGGATTCAATTCCCGGAGCCAGTTCCACAACCTCGGAATGATTTCGTGCATAGTTGGCATTGATATCCCAGGAGAAACCACGGGAGGTTTTTATGGGGGTCAGGTTCAAGGTCAATTCCAGACCCTTATTCTGAATTTCACCTGCATTAATTACCACGGTTGTATAACCGCTGGAATTGGAAACATTCGCCGGAAGGATCTGATTCGTGGTTTTGCCGTTGTAATAGGTAAGATCAAGTCCTATCCGGTTATTGAGAAATCTCAGGTCGGCTCCTAATTCCCACGACTCGGTGAGTTCGTTTTTCAGGTTCAACGCGGGTATTGTCTCATTCATCCAGGAAAGGCCCTGTCCGGCATAGGTTGTTGTGGTGGATGCATAGCCATTCATCGTCAGATATGGATCAGAATCGTTGCCCACCTGGGCCCAGGAAGCCCTGACCTTTCCAAAGGACAGGATATTGCTCGGAATTCCTTTGAAAGCATCGGTAAATACAAAGCTAGTACTCACGGAAGGATAGAAGAATGAATAATTATCTACACCCAGTGCTGAAGACCAGTCATTACGCCCGGTTACATCCAGGAACAGGTAATTGTTGTAAGCCAGTTGTCCCATAAAATACACGGATTGCATTTCTTTGCGTGACAGGTAAGTGGAGGGACGTATATCCTGGCAATTGCTGATATCGAAAACATCTTTGGTTTTGAATACCCTGCCATCAATGGTTTGCGTATTTCTTTCCTGGTAGAGGATGCTTCCGCCGATCGAAGCGTTTGCAGAAAAATGACTGGAAAGTTCCTTGGTGGCAGTTAAGATCACATCGGCATTGAGGTCCTTTACAACGCGGACCTCATTATAGACTCTTCCCCGGTAGTTCTCACTTCGCTTGGCACCGATCGGCCAGGTTCTGACAAGTCTCTGGGTATAGGTATCCATACCGGCTCTGCCCAACAAACTTAACCAGGGGGTTATCTTCAGGGTTGATGAGATCTGGCCGATGATCCTGTCCTGGATATCATTGCTCTTTAATTCATTGATGACATAATATGGATTATAGCTTACACCAGGCCAGCTTCCGGCTTCCCCAGTGGTTTCATAATATTCTTTCAGCCAGTCCATGGGAACATATCTTCCCATGGCAGCAAATATCCTGGAAACATTGCCGCCCTGATAGGCCAGACCCAGCATGGGCCTGTTGTTACCTTCATCACGGATGTAATTGATCTTGCCGTCAAAACTCAGAAAATCGGTAACCTGCGAGTTCACATTCAGGGAAACGGTCTGTTTGTTCAGTTTTGTATTGGGAATAATTCCCTTGTTCGTTGTATTGCCAAATGAAAGTCTGGCCGATGTTTTACCCGTACTCCCCGATATGGCAACCGTATTAGCGGTATTCACGCCAACGTCATAAAAATTCCGGACATTGTCCTCAGGTTGCGGCAGTAATACCAAAGTCCTTGTGAACATATCCTCAGGATAGCAGAAGGGATCAACGATGGTTCTCCTTCCGTCAAGCGGAGGCCCCCAGTTGTCTCCATGCCAGGTATCCATGGTTTCATACGTTTGGCCGCTACCCGGAGGTATTTCAACAAAGCTGCCATATATGTTTGTCTCCTCATACCCGGTGGCATATTTGTTCTGAAAGGTAGGAACCTGGTTCAGGGTTTCAATGGAGGTATTGGAATTGATTTCCACACCAATTCCTTTGCCTTTCTTACCTGATTTTGTCGTAATCAGGATAACACCGTTGCTTCCCCTTGCACCATATAAGGCTGAAGCATTAGGGCCCTTCAGGACGGTCATGGATTCAACGTCTTCCGGATTGATATCTCCCATGCCGTCTCCAAGATCCACATCGTCCCAGACACCGGAGCCGGATTGACTGTGTCCTATGTTGGTAATCGGAACACCATCGACCACGAAGAGCGGTTGGTTGTTCCCAAGGAGTGATTTTGCACCCCGAATTGTAATGGATGAGGAACCGCCAGTACCAGATGAGTTTTTGGATACCCTGACCCCGGAAACCTTGCCTGTAAGAAAGCTGGAAAGGTTGGACTCCCTCGAGGCACTCAGTTCATCCGAACCAAGTTCCTGCTGCGCATATCCCAGTGCTTTGACCTGCCGCTGGATACCCAGGGCTGTAACAACCACTTCTTCCAGTACTTCTGCAGATGTGGCCATGGCCACATCAACAACATTGGATGCGCCAATGTCAATTTTCTGCGATGTCATGCCGATGTAAGAAAATTCCAGGGCCTCAGAACCTGCAGGCACTTTGATCGTGAACTTTCCATTGACATCGGATACCGTACCAATGCTGGTGGTCCCGGCTACCAGGATATTCACTCCCGGCAAAGTAGACCCGTCATCCGCCGAGGTGACGGTACCTGTTATGGTACGCTCCTGGGCGATTACACCACCCAGAAATGTCAGGAGTAGTGTAAGAGTTAAAAGTAGACTTTTTCTCATAGTAGTTTTAGATTAAGGATTATGAAAAGATAATTGTTTTGATTATCGGACGATATAATACGATTTCAGGATCAATTTCCGGAAGGGCAGGTGAGATAGAAACTTCTGAATTACCCATGGTGTGCTTTTGGTTCATAATTTGGCAATAGAAGAAATCTTTTATTTCATTTTCACGGAATGTAAATATAGAAAAAAAAATAATAAAATAATAAAATAATAAAAAAATTTTCTCAAAAAGAAGATTACAAAAGATAAGTTGACAATATAATTAATAAAATCATGTAACTTTCTTTCGATGGGTATGATTAAATATTTATCCGGTTTTGCTGCATAAGTTAATACCTCACCCCTGACCTTTTTGCACCTCACCCCTAGCCCCTCTCCCAAGGGAGAGGGGGGAAGAAAGTCAATAGAATCCTTGAGTGTAAATTAAATGAATAATGGATCTCAAAACAAAATTGAGATTCAATTTATACTCAAAGAAATCGATGAAACCTCCTCCCCCTCTCTTTTAGGAGAGGGGGCAGGGGGTGAGGTGTAGAGGGGGCAGGGCCTGCCTGTCGTCCAGGCAGGGGGTGAGGTTAGACCTCAACCCCGAACTTTTCCAGCGCTATTCTTCTGAAAGCCTCCATGTCGCGGAAGGCTGCAGTACCACCGGCGGCAGTTGTGGAAACAGCCCCTGTCAGGTTACCATACCGTTGGCACTCTGTAATATCCTTACCCTGAATATATTTATATATAAAACCAGCATTAAAGCTGTCGCCGGCACCGATTGCATCCACCACATTCTTGTTGAGAAAAGGAGGGAGGTCTGATACCCGGTCACCGGAAACTACCATGGAGCCCTTGTTGCCTCTTTTTATTACGAGTATATCGGTATATTTCTTTATTGTTTCTATTGCTTCATCCAGGTTTATCTTTCCGGTCAGGAACATCAGTTCCTTTTCATTCGGGAGGAAAACATTCACATGGGGCAGCACATCTGCCATGTCCAGTTTCCAGGTTTCCTTCGGATCCCATTGCATATCAAATGAAGTCGTCAGCCCGAGCCTTCTGGGCCATCCTGAATAATTTTCCCAGATCATTCCACATGCCGGGTTGCAGAAAATAGGATGAGAAATGAATATGTCCGGCTTTTTTCAGGTCTTCTTCCGAAATGTCATCCAGGGTAAGCAGGTCCATGGCTCCCGGGTACGTGGTATTTGCCCTGTCTTCAGCAATATTCAGGATAATGGTTGCGCCCGTGCCGGTTTTTTCATCTGTCCTGATCATGGAAATATCCACATGATTTGCCTGCAGGCTTTCAATGACAACCTCTCCGAATTTATCCCTGCCGATCTTCCCCAGAAAGGCAGTACGTGCCCCCAGACTGGAAATATTGCTGGCAAATATTGCGGAAGAGCTTCCGAGTGTGAGCGTCATGCCATGTGCAAGTACTTCCTTGCCAATCTCCGGGAATTTCTCAATGTCATTCAGGATTAGGTCAACGTTCAGTTCACCGATCACCAGGATATCAAAGACTTTTTCCATGGAAATACAAATTTAAACTGTAATTCAATTATTTAACCACTTCAATTTTCCCAACCTGATACCACCCTTCATCCAGTTTTCCTTCAATAGCCAACCTAATTCTTGGTTCGTGTTTCAGTTTATCGACGATAGCCACCTGAACATCACAGGTTCCTATAGGAAAATCAGCCGGTACAAACATGTCGTTATCATAAACAATATCTCCGGGCAGCCATTCCTTCAGATTGGCATCCGAAACATACAAAGCCTCCCGGTTAGCTGATTTCAACCGGATTGCCAGGGTAAAATCCTTATAACAGGGTGCCACACCCTTGTTCTCCCACCAGGTAGTAAACGGAAGCTTCCCGTTTTGCCGAACGGCTTCAGGATAGGTGAACCGTCTTAACACAAAACGATACCCCATTTTCTTTAACCAGTCATCCACAAGATCCTGCCATTCCGGAGGGTACTGGTGAGGACTTTGCATTGAAAGAGGACATATGCCATTTGAGCGACTGGTCGAAAATATATTTTACCTGTTCGCGATTGTACTTTTGCTGGTCACGCCAGCTCAGGAATGTGCCGCAGATCTCAAAGCTTAACGGGGATCTCTTCCAGTCATCCTGCATTTCACAGTTAATGATCTCCCGGGGATAGAAATCATACATATGGCTCCAGCCATTCTGTTCGGTTGCCCAGAAACCCAGGTCACCGATGCAATCCACGCGCCAGCCGACCGGAATCTGCGAATCGGCATACATATTTGTTTCCCTGTCCATCATCAAAGCAATCAGCGGGGTTTTCCGGAATGATTCAGTGTAGGCGTTGATCAGGGCTTCCCGGGCATCCTGGCTCAGCAGCTCCGAACCGGCACCTTCACCCCAGGCACCCACAATCGAAAGATCCACTGCTTCCAGATCAGGATGGCCATCGTACCGTTCACCCATGGCACGTATCATTCCGCCAAAATATTCGGCGTATCTCGGGTCTTCAGCATCCACCATCCAGCCATTAACCTCGCTGTCGTATTTCCATTTCTTATTGGGACCTACCATCTTACGGTACCATGCAGGAACATCCCGCTCATCACCGGTTCCATAAGGTGCAATCCGCAGGAGAAGCGTTTGCCCCCTCGATCGGGCAACTTCCAGGGCCTTGTCCAGCATATCCCACCTGTATTTTTCCATTTCAGGTTCAAGGAATTTCCAGTAAATTCTCCAGTAGGCAATGGTGGTGGCAGGATGGTCCTTATTGGTCAGGTCGCCGTCAAAATCCTGGTAATCAATCGGGGAACCTTCCGTCCACCCGGAACCAGCATTCAGGTCATCCCCGTTGAAACGCTGAAAGGTCATGAAGCCCATACCGGGATTTACCAGAACATCATTGATTTCCTTTGGCTTTATCACGGTCAGGTGATCGGGATTTTGCGACATGGATTGCAGGGAGAAAAAGAGGAGCAGCATTATTATTACCAATGAAGGGTAATGTCGGATGAGGTTCAGATCTGTTTTCATACCATATATTATTTTAATTATTTGTAGGAGTCTGCTCCGGAAAGTCCCAATTTCAGTGCGTCATTGCGAGCGAAGCGAAGCAATCTGTCCATAGGCAGGAGATTGCTTCAGTCGCTATGCGCCTTCGCAATGACGATTGACACTTTCAGAGAAGATTGTTGTATTAATCCAAAAAAAGTGAGCAGCACACAATTGTTATCTATTCAAAAGTAATTTTTTATTTTCTAAAACACAAGGTTATGATAAATATATTATTTTGTTTATCTTTATCTGATTATAAATCATAAGGTAATGAAAGCAAAATTAGCCCTGGTATGCATATGCATTTATTCATGATAAACTGTGGTAAAAAGAACTATTACCAGATTGAAACAGATAACCCTGCTTTCAAACCCAATGTTGTATTTCAGTCCTATGAGGACCTGACCTCCCCGCGATTTGAGCATCTGGTCAGCAAATACCAGCTGGATACTATATTCCATGGTGAAACCGATGAATTTAAAAGGATCCTGTTGCTGCGGCATTGGATCAAATCAGTCATTGCCATCAATGATTTTGGTGATCCGTATCCGGGTGATGGATATGCCGAAGGTATACTCGATGCGGCATTAAATGGACAGGGATTTCATTGCGGACATTTCATGACGGTCCAGAATGCCATCATGAATGCCTTTGGCTATGTTACGAGGACTCTTGGTGCTGGACCCGGGGTAAAAGGTGGACCCGACGGGCATCACGGCATCAATGAAATATGGTTGAACCAGTATAACAAATGGTTCCTGTCGGATGCAAAATACGACCATCACTTTGAGAAGAACGGAATTCCCTTGTCTGCGTTGGAAATACGGGATGAGTTTTTAAAGAATAAGGCTGCCGATATCGTTAAAGTAAAGGGTCCCGGGCGTGTACCCTTTGATATTGATGCAGAAACTGGTCTGAGCCGCGAGCAGAATGCCCAGACCTATACATGGATTGAATGGCATGGCCATAATGACATGTTTACAGTTTGGCCAAACCACCAGGAATTGCTGATCATGTATGAGGATGATTATTTTAAGAATAATACCTGGATCTGGGATAATAAACCGCATTGGGCCTATAACCAGCCTGAATTCATGAAACTGGTCCAGGACAGGGATGTTATTTACTGGACACCGAACACGATCAGCTCAAAAGTGGAAATTAAAGCAGACACCGCCCATATTGAGCTTGTTTCCGATACACCCAACCTCAGGGAATACCAGATGAAGGAGTTGCCCGCGGAAGGATGGATCACTACGGACAATAACCTGAATGTAAAACTCAAGAAAAGAAAAGCTGAACTGCTTTTCCGGGTTGTTAACCTGGCCGGAATTGCAGGTCCCGAACACAGGATTATAATTGACGTTGAATAAAAGGTGCGTGTGAATCCTCGAAATATCATGCCGGTTTTGCTGCTATGCTATAGTTTTGCCGGCTATTCCGCAGCAGTTACAGGCAACAGCCAACAGGGCAAAGGGGATCAGGGATTTGAGATTATCCTGCCCGATCTTTACCTGTATAAGGGTGCCACCAATTCCTATTTGCTAAAATCAGGCAGTTCTGCCATTTTAATTGATGCAGGTTCGGAAGGCATAGCGGATTACCTGCGCGAAATCGGCGTGTCGAAAGTTGAATGGATCTTACATACCCATTATCACAGAGACCAGTGCCTGGGTGACATGAAGCTTAAAAAACAGGGAGCATCCATTGGCCTCAGCAGCCTGGAAAAGGAGATGCTCGAGCCGGCCGGAATGCAGCCCCCGTTTGAAATGCCTGCGCAGTTCCTGTTGAACGGTGAACTGCCGGACTGGGGCAGGCGGATGGCTCCCTTTCAGAAACCCGGGGTGGATAAGATATTTGATGATGGGTCTTCGTTTGCATGGAATCAATATCTTATCCGGGTGATCGGTACACCGGGTCATACCAGGGGCAGTATAACCTATCTTGTTGAGACCGGCGGTAAACGGATCGCCTTCACCGGCGACCTGATCATGCAGGGAGGACATGTACAGGATCTGTATAGCATGCAATGGACCTATCTTGAGAATCCGGGAATTGATTCCTCCCTTGTATCACTGAAGAAGGTCAGTGAATTCAGACCTGATCTGATTTTGCCCTCGCATGGGGAGATTGTTTGTGACCCCGGTCATGATATCAGGCTGCTGGAGATCAGACTAAAACAGGTACAAAACTCTCTCACGTTTGAAAGGGCAGGAAGGTGGAACTGGAGCGGATTTGTTCAGATATCCCCGCATGTCGTTCAGGACTGCGGCACCACAACCCAGATCATTATATCAGAAGAGGGGGAGGCGCTTTTGTATGATTGCGGGGATGATTTTACGGTATCCCGGCTTGCGGAGGCAAAACGGATATTCGGCATAAGTAATATTGCGGTCATAATTCCCAGTCACTGGCATTTCGACCATGTTAACGGCATTCCCGGTATCGTGAAATCAGAAGGTGCTAAAGTATGGGTTTATGAGGGCCTTTCAGAACACCTTGAATTTCCGGAGCATTTTCCAACTACTTGCTGGTCAGGAATTACAATTAAACCAGATCGCGTTTTACTTGATGGAGAGGAGTTTACCTGGGGCGGTTATTCATTCAGGGTTTACCCGAATCCGGCTCACATGGAAGAGCAAATGGCCCTGTTTGCGTTGGTGGACGACCTGAAATTTCTTTTTTTGGGTGATGGCACAGCCTCTAACAGTGAAGGCCATTTGCGTTCTGCCATTCATGGATATAACGGGATCTCCCTGACCACGGGACTGATCAGGACAGCAAAAACTGTTTATGATGCCAGTCCTTATTTATGTGTGCCTGCCCACAGCAACGGTTTCGCCATACACGAAGATACCCGGGATGAATACATGGCGTGGGCGGTCAATACCACGGATGCGATCTTGTCTCTTCTTAAGCCACATCTGCCCGAGACAGGATATAATCCATACTGGGCTGCCTTTTATCCCGCCAGGATAAAAGTACTTCCCGGGCAAAAGGTGAAAATGGCTCTCAGAATAAAGAATTATTGTAACACGGGGATCTCCGGCCATTTCCGGTTAAAAAATTATGGCAACATTATTTTTGAACAGGAAATATATCCTTATGAATTAAAACCCGGAGAATCAAAGGATATTTGTTTTACAGTGAAAATTTCCAAAGTTCCGGCACCCGGCATCCACATTATTACAGCAGATATATATTGCGACGATGAACTGTTTGCAGAATTGCCCCAGGGATTCCTGGAAGAGGAATAATACCAAGGTTCTGAGAGGTCTGTTATGGATCATTCTTTTCCTCAGTTCATGCAATGGCCACAAAACAGAAGGAATCCGGGTTCTTTTTCCTAAAATGACCGGGCCCGAACAGATTACCGCCAACGGTAAAGAGCACTTATTTGCAAGTTACTATGGGATTAACTCGTTTAGCCAGTCAGAGCAATACGTTACGGTTCTGGAAACCGACATAAAATACAAGCTTCCTGATGAAAATGAACCTGCCACGCTGGGTTTGGTAGATCTGAAAACCAGGGAATTCATTCCCCTCTCAATAACACGATCATGGAATTTTCAGCAGGGGTGTATGGCCCACTGGCTGGGAACTTCGCCTGATTCCCTGATTATTTACAATGATCTACGGCAGGGTAAATTTGTTTCAGTTATCATGAATGTTTATTCCAAAAAGGAGATTCGAGTCATTCCCACTCCAGTGTGTGCAGTTTCTCCTGATGGAAAAAAAGCCATAAGCATAAACTTTGCCAGACTCAGACTTGTACGGCCTGACTATGGATACGGCGGGGATGGTCAGGATTCACGTAAGGAAACTCCATTCCCGGAGGATGACGGCTTGTTCCTGATCAATCTTGAGACAGGCAGTTCGGAACTTCTGGTCTCCTATCAGCAAATGAAGAATCTGGTGCCGCCTACAAAGGAAGGGAACATGGCCTGGGTCAATCATGTTTTATTCAGCAGGAAAGGTTCAAAGGTATTCTGGCTTTGCAGACAGAAAGAAGGAGATGGATGGATCACGACTGCCTTCACTGTAAACACCGATGGTGCAAACCTGCAACGTTGTTTTCCGGACTTGTGGGACGGATCTCATTTCGACTGGCTGAATGATGATGAATTAATGGTTACTGCTAATTGGGAAGGGAAACAATATGCACATGTTTTGTTTACCATAGGGGTAAAGGATTTTAAACGACTGGGAAATGGTATTCTGGATTTTGACGGGCATGGAACGTTTTCACCCAACCAGAAATGGATGGTAACGGATACCTACCCGGGACCCGGAACGAGAGAACAAAAAATTTTCCTGATGGATATGAAAACAGAGGCAGTCATATCGTTGGGCAGGTTTACCGAACCTGAAGAATTCGGGGGACAGTGGCGTTGTGACATTCATTGCCGATGGAGCCCGAAAGGCGACATGATCGGATTCAATTCGACACATACAGGAAGCAGACAGGTTTATATATACAGGTTGGAATCTTAGTCCGGAATTCTGAATCAATAAACAATTTATACCTTATTTTAAATATGAAGACAATCTACCACATCCGGGGAATCATTATTTTCCTTTCATTATTTTTCACTCTGCCATCCTTTCCACAGATCAGCCAGATATCAATACCCACCTACAAGGTTATCGCGGAACTGGATGTCAAAGTACCCATGCGGGATGGTGTCAGGCTTTCCACCAACATTTTCCGGCCCGACGCACCGGGGAAATTCCCGGTATTGCTTATGCGGACACCATATGGTAACGGCGGTGGAGGAAATACAGAGGCAAACTATGGTGCCAGCTCCGGATATGTTGTCATTATCCAGGACACCAGAGGCCGGTATGAATCCGAGGGAATTTTTGATGCCATGCAACCAGAAGCCCTGGATGGCTATGACACACAACAATGGATTGGTGAGCAAGACTGGTGTAACGGGAAAATTGGCACGTTTGGCGGCTCTTATGTCGGCTTCACACAGTGGATGCCCGCTCCGCTGCAGAGTCC
This sequence comes from uncultured Bacteroidales bacterium, assembly GCA_963705125.1. GTDB lineage: Bacteria > Bacteroidota > Bacteroidia > Bacteroidales > UBA10428 > UBA5072. Next base: position 245,503 of record CAVPIY010000007.1, read on the forward strand.
TTATCTGGTGACCATGTTCCCCGTGGTGACCTTCTCTGATTTTCACAATGAAGTATACCAGAATGGTGCCTTCCGTCTTGACCTCTTCGGACTCTGGAGTTGGGAGATGACGCAACCCTATGCGGTTAATTCTGATTCATTGGCTAAACAAACCGATAAGATCCTCATGTCGCTCCCCCTGATTGAGCAGGACAAGCTGCTGGGATGGAAAATACCCTTCCTCAGGGACTGGATGTCTCATCCGGAACGGGACCGGTATTGGGACAGAACCAGTGTGGGCGACGGTTATAGCAAAATCACCGCTTCAGTATATGCCATTGGAGGCTGGTATGATATTTTGTTACAAGGGACCATTGCTAATTTCTTGAAAATGACCGGTCCGGATATTGCACCTGAGATCCGCCGTAAACAAAAGCTGATGATCGGACCCTGGATACATGATATGGGAAAACGGAAGTTTGATGAGCTGGATTTCGGCGAAGCAGCTGACCTGAACGATTCAGAACTGATGATGAGGTGGTTTGACAACCAGTTAAAGGGAATAGACAATGGCATCATGCAAGAGCCACCTGTGAAAATCTTTGTGATGGGCAAGAATATATGGCGTTTTGAGAACGAGTGGCCGCTGGCACGCACCAATTACCAGAATTTCTATTTTCACAGCAACGGCAAGGCCAATTCCAGTTCAGGAGATGGTTCTCTACATATCAAACCGCCTGATTCGGAGCCTGTGGACGGGTATCTTTATGATCCGGCAGACCCGGTAAGAACCCTTGGCGGAATGGGACCTTACGATCAGCAGCAGGTTGAGGTGCGTCAGGATGTTCTGGTATACACTACCAACCCACTGAAGGAAGATATGGAGGTCACCGGCCCGGTTCATGCCCTGGTGTATGCTTCCAGTTCAGCAAGGAATACTGACTTCACGGCAAAACTGGTGGATGTTTACCCCGATGGAAGAGCCATACGCATCTGTGAAGGAATTATCAGGGCAGATCACAGAGATCCGTCAAGACCACCTTCCTGCATCGATCCGGGTAAAATATATCCTTATAAAATAGACCTGTGGGCGACCAGCAATGTATTTAAAAAAGGTCATCAGATAAGGGTAGAGATTTCCAGCAGCAACTTCCCCCGTTTTGACCGGAACCTGAATACCGGAAATTACTTTGCTACAGATACAACCATCTTAAAAGCAGAACAAACAATATATCACAACCGTGAATATCCGTCTTGTATAATTTTGCCGGTAATTAAATAAAATCAATGAGACGCAACAACCCTTTGGTACTGGTATGGCTAATTATTATGGCCTTTTGTTTAATTGCCTGTAATTCTTCACATCCGGATATAATACTGACAAACGGGAAAGTAATTACAGTGGATAAGGATTTTACCATTTCAGAGGCGATAGCCATTGAAAAAGATAAGATTGTTGCTGTGGGATCAAATGTTGAGATCAGGAAAAGATCAGGCAGAAAGAACAGGATCATTGATCTGAAAGGAAAGACTGTCATTCCCGGCCTTATCGATGCACATCTGCATCCCGAATCGGCATCCGTCAGTGAACTTGAGGGGGAAATACCCGATCTGCATACAGTGGCAGAACTGCTGGACTGGATAAAGAACCAGGCTGCGGTAAAAGAGAACCATGAATGGATCATACACCCCAAGTTGTTTTTCACCCGGTTGAAAGAGCTCAGGCAACCTGCGCTTGCTGAGCTGGATAAAGTGGCTCCCGATAATCCGGTGTTTCTGAACGGATCATTTGGCGGGATGATTAATTCAGCGGCCATGCGGATATCGGGGATTACAAATGAAACCGTGCATCCGGGCCTTATCCGGGATAAATTGACAGGCCATTTTAGCGGATTAATCAGGGCTTCTGCCTTTCCTTTGCTGAAATTGCCACCGCAAACGGTGTTGTCTTATAATGAGAAACTGGATGCGCTTGAGGCAATGCTCAAACGATACAATCGTCTGGGCATAACAAGCCTGTGTTCAGGCGAAGGCGACTTCAGAAATTATACCCTGTACAAGGAACTGCACAACAGAAAAAAGCTCACGGCAAGAATATTCCAAAACATCCTGTTAAACAAGTATGGGGAACCGTCTCGTCCAGCCGGAACTGAAAGTACAGTAAACGTACTGCTCGATTCCCTGAAATCCTTACAGTACGTCACCGGCTATGGCGATGAGTGGACCAGGATCGGCGCGATAAAAATCATGCTGGATGGGGGGATATTAACCGGGACAGCCTACCTGAGGGAACCATGGGGTGATAAGGCCCGCAGTATATTTGGAATTGAAGATCCAACTTACCGGGGTGTTCTGAATTATACCCGCGAGGAATTGTTCTCCATTGTTCGGCTTGCCAATGACCTCAATTGGAAATTCACTGCCCATATTACCGGAGGCGGGGGTGTGGATATGCTCCTGGATGTTATTGAAGAAGTGAACCGGCTAAAACCGGTAAAGGAAAGGCGATTTTCAATTATCCACGGCAATTTTTTTACGGCTAATGCCATCAGGCGGATGAAAGCTCTTGGCATATATGCTGACATGCAGCCGGCTTGGTTTTACAAGGATGCTGATGCCATGCGTTCCATCCTCGGGGATAGCAGAATTCAGGATTTTCACCCCTACCGTTCAATGATTGATGCCGGAGTTATTGTGAACGGAGGTTCTGACCATATGGTTAAATGGGATGCCAACACGTCAGTCAATCCCTATAATCCCTTCCTGGCGATGTGGACCATGATTTCACGTACCACGGAGCGGGGTACCGTAATCATGCCTGAGGAGGCAATAACCCGGGAAGAAGCCCTTAAAATGTATACAATTAATAATGCCTATGCTTCTTTTGAGGAAGATATCAAAGGATCCATCGAACCCGGTAAACTGGCCGATATCGTGGTTTTATCCGATGACCTGCTTACCTGTCCGGTTAACCGGATAAGGGATATTGAGTCGGAATTGACCCTGGTAGGCGGGGAAATTGTATACGCTTCGGATGATCATTCTGATCGATGAGTCATTCTCATCTGGTGTAGTTTAGAACTACATATATTATGCTAAATGGGAATAGAAATGATAATATTTTTGACTCATCATAAAGATGCGTAACTTAAAGTATATTTTGAAATCTGGAATAATACGTAAGCGAAATACCTTTTGAGTTTCCTGAATTGAGAAGGCCGAAGTACCCTGAAAGGGTATAATCTAAATAACCGTGGGTGAAGCCCACGGAAAAAGGACATAACCAAACTTCAGCCCCGAAGTGGGCTGAATAAAAATTTCACATATTCAACCACTTCGTGGCTGAGGTTCTTTCGATTTGTTTGCCGTGGGCTTCACCCACGGTTATTCAAATTCAACCCCTTCAGGGCTGTGTGGTTTGTACTGAGCTACTTTACCGTGGGTTGGCACCCACGGTTATTGAGATTAATACCCCTTTCGGGGAAATGAATGTCAGAATTGATACTTAGTTGTTTATTTTGTATTGTTTCTTAATTCCCATTTACTACGAATTTCTGATAATAAACCTTTTCATTTGTATCAATAATCTTAATAACATAAATGCCAGATACATAGTCTGATATATCTATTTTTGTTTCCTTTTTTGAAATACAATTTGATGACTCCACCAAATAACCCAATGCATTAAATATTATAATCCTATTCATATGTGCACCATCCGATTGGATATTAATCTCACCTTTAAAATTGCTTGGATTAGGATATATATGTATTGGATCATTTTCTTCTAAATCAGTAATTGAGGAAGCCTTAGCGGTTGTGCAATCAATGAAATTTGGATTTAAATAAATAATATTGTTATTTCTATTAAAACATATCAATTCTGAATGCCAATACATGGTTGGTTGTTTGGTTATGGGAAAGAAAAAGCCATTCGTGCTCCCGATTCCTTCAATCCAATATTGATTATCATTTAATGTGTATCTTTTTCTATGTATGCCGGATATTAAAATTGAATCTATCCCATAAATAACAGCCCAATGCCATGAACCGGTGTGAACTGTATCGTCCACATTCTTCGTGAAGTCATATAATACAACCGATGTATCAGAAGTGAAATCAAAATAGTCCCTGCCAACATAGAATATTTTTTTGTTTGACTCCCTGAAAGCACCCATGTAAATACTATCATTATCAATTATTTTATATATTTTAAAGAATTTATAATTCGTGATTAAGGTATCACCTGAAATGAAATAGCTTTCAATCATCTGGTGATCTGGCAGATCATCACCTGATTCCTTAAGCTCATTCCAGCAAATAAGAGTTGTATCAAATGGATAATAATCCTGTGCACCAAGGTTATTTAATAAGGTGAAAGCAATCATAACCAATAACAGCTTTTTCATATCTGGCAGACCTCAAAATTATGACTAATCTTATTTATCAGTTTCCTGTTGAAAATTATTGTACAAGCAAACCCAGCTTAACTGAGTCAGAATCCAAATTTCTACTCAAATACAAACGTACCAAATTTGCCGTATTCGTGGAAGCTGGGTCCGGTTTTCTGCCAGGAAAAGGGTGTTTGTCCCTGGTCATAGTCGATCCGGTACAGATTTGCCCTCCAGCGGGTGCCGGATTTTGGCGGAACCTGTGGCAGGGGATCGAGGAGTTTGTATGGAATGAAGATTTCGGCCATCCAGCCGGATACCTCACTGCCGCTTTCTTTTCTGCCTCCCCTGACACTGGTTGCATGGCGGGTTCGTTTGTCACCTTCGTAATGCCAGGGCAGCCAGCCATAGAATTTACCCCTGTAATTGGGCACCATGATTGTCAATTCATAATTTAAGGGTGAAAGTTCATATTCGAAGTAAACCGGAAAATCTTCACTGGTCCACAGGAAGACCTCAACAACATCTTCTTCATAAATATCGAGATTATCGGCCTTCATGGTTGTGTTCAATTTTCTATCCTCGCAATCGAACAGAATATATAAGCCGGTATCTGAATAGAGCACCTTTGCCCTCGTCTGATAGGCGATGGGCTGGGATACACGCTGGGGCAGACTGATCCAATCGGTTTTGTCCCACTGATCCGAATTGCCATCTCCGGTAACAGCAAAGTCGGTGGATTTCACCACTTCCAGAATGCCCGTACTTTTTTCCTGTGAAAAAACTTCATAGGATAAGCCATTCAGGCCTAGCAGGGCAATGAATATATAATTTCTTACTGTTTGGTTCATCATTATGATTGTTTTATGCCCCGGGAAACCATTTCAGCGCATTCTTATAATAGATCTTTTCAATCACCTGCCGTGGCAGTTCCAGGCCTTTGAAGGAGCCGTTTACCTCCGGAGCTGTCATCGTTGAATCGGTTGTCATGAAGGCCCAGTCACGTATCCATACTTCGTGTATTCCCGCTTTGAATTTTACAGGGTCAGCTTCGGCTCCCCGCCAGTCTCCCTGGTCGGTTCCATATATGATCCTGTCCTGGTATTTGATAAAGAAGTCATGTACCTTTTGCCAATCAGTACTTGCATGATTTTCAACATGTGATATGCGGGCGGCCATGTCCACGGACATATTCGGAAACATGTCAAAATGACTGGCCATTTCTTCCAGGCTCCACTCCATGCTGCCGAGGTGGGCACCCATAAAGCGAAGGCCCGGATGTTTCCGGAGCAGATTATCCCGGGCTTTAATCTGATCTTCGTACGAAGGATACTCAGGATGAAGGTACATGTGATATTCCGGGTGTTCTTTGAAGTATTGCCTGTCACCATTCACAGTCATTTCCTCGAGTGGCAGCCAGCAGTTTTTTGGTTCACCGATGTGCCCGCAAACCGGTATTCCTTTTTTCTCCAGATAATTGAAAATGGGTTCAAATTTCGGATCATCAATCATGATGAATTTTCCATCCTTGTCTTTCTCAACCATCCCGATGTTTTTCCATACCTTCATGCCAATGGCTCCCTTTTCAAACGAATCTTCCAGGTAGGTTAGGGTATTTTTTTGCCAGTCTGGATTATCCCACCCTTCCATTGAAAAAGTGGTCAGGTAAGCCAGGCGATCCGGAAATGCCTTGCGCTGATACAAGGCCATGTTTTGCTGTTCTTCAACCGTGCCATTATCGGGCGCTTCCGTATTGATGGAAAGTATCCTGAAATTGTCCTCTGATGCAATTTCCATGAAGGCAGGCCTTTCCACATCTATGTGGCAGTGGATATCAATTTTAGTCATTTTCTCAAAGTCATCCGCCGTACAGTATTCTGTTTGTACCGTTTTCTTAGGTGAGCAGGCCTGTCCGACGAATAGCAGGGGCAGGATCAGCAGGATACTGACCCAATGGAAGTTAAAGTTTTTATTTGTCATCCCGAATAATTTATATTAATCAATGAAATACATACAAGGGTTCTTGTTTTTCAATCCTTTTGTTACCGAAAAGATCGGTGGCTTCGATTTCCATCCGGAAGAGCCCGAATTTCTGTTCCGGCAGCTTTTTACTGAATAACTGATCATCCTGGGCAGGGTCACCGTCCATTCCATCATCATTTAAAATGGCTTCAAAGGTTCTTTTGGGATCATCTGATGCCGTGAACCGGACTTTAATCGTTTTTATTCCCGATCCGTCAAAGGCTTTAACATGCACAGTATTGTCCCCAGTAACCTTTGCCCACCGTATTACAGGAAGTGTAAGGTCTTTTCCGGTAACTTTGATATCAATTGTTCCCTGCTTTATAATGTGTTCGGGATAATCAGGGATCCAGTATGATGCAAAGAAGCGGATGACGTGATCCTGAGGACAGTCACCAGATATCAGCGGAATGGAATATTTGGCCGACCCCCCCACGTGATCATAGTTACCCCAGTTGTCGGATTCACGGATTCGGATACCAAACGGATTAACATATTTATCTGCAGTATAGAGTTCAGTTCGCCAGAATTTGTTCTGGTTCTTTACCAGGACCACAATTGATTCACCCGGATTGGCCACACCGTCTCCATTGCCTGTTCCCAAAAGAACTGTTGCAGAATCTGTACCGGCTGCAGCAACGGTATATGTCCTGCCGTCTGCAATCACAACCTGCTCTATGGCAGGCAGGTCTTTCCGGATTGGAATTTCAAAATAATCAATCCATTCATGATTGTGTACATCGCGGATGACCAGTTTGAATCTGACAATCTCTATGGTATCAGGACTTACTATAAAGGTAAAAGGATTTGAGCCGCCGCGGATTGCATTTATCCCGATATTGCTGAACTCCGATTCATTCCTGAGGACCCTGGTGTTGTCCCGCGTCGGGATGAGTGTAGCTTTTACCTGTTCAGCATCTGCGGATCCTTTGTTCAGGAGCTGTAGATTGATACTGACCTCTTTGCCGGATGATGCCCAGGGTGCATTCCCTGTTTCCACTGAGGATATGCAAAGCAGGGGAAGTACATCTGATTTGTTGATACCGATCTCATGCAGACTTCCGTTGATTTCAATTTTCAACCTGCCGCAGCTATCGGCCTGGACTGCTCTGCGTGTAATGTCCATGGTTCGTTTATCGACATCCAATATGGTGTACAATTGGTTTTTTTCATAAACAGGGGCCGTCGTAACAGTAAGATTAACAAAGGGCATCAGTTCACCATCGGGCAGAAATTCCCTTACTGCACATCTGAAACCTCTTTTTTCAACATTTTCGAGAATTGTGAAACCCTCGATGTCACGGTCAGAATTGACTTGGTAATCCCAAACCTCGAAATCAGGATAAACATCAATATGTTTCCAGTTATCAGGTTTGTCCGGAGGATTATCAAAAGTTTTCAGGATAAACTCAAACATCTCCCCGAGCCCGCAGGTCGTATGTTCGGCCTCATATACCTTGAATTCATAATTGTCCATTACCTGGGTCCATACCCGGTTCAGATCGCGGTGGTAACAACGGATAAAATCCTTATTGCCATAGTTAAGCCGTACATTTACACCCGCATAATTCCCGGCCATATCAATATTGCGGTATTCGACCGGAAAGTTCTCTGGTCCGACAAAAAACTCAGCCGAACCGCAAAAATTACCCGCTGCAGAAACCAGATGTGGATATTTACCGCTTATCCAGAAGGTCATGAATCCACCCATGGATAATCCGCTTATTGCCCTGTGATTTCTATCGGGTATGGTTTTATAATTTGCGTCAATGTATTTAACCAGTTCGGGGAAATAGAGCGGGAACTGCCGGTAGGTTTCCACAGGGGAGATATTATATGGCCGAAGGTAGTATTCCTCATTTGGTTTCCGGTTGTATCCGTCTGCTTTAACGACAATGACCTCATGGGTGGAGACGAAACTGGCTATATTATCTCCGTTGTTGCTTTCTCCCTGGTCGCGGTCGAATGTGCCGGTGCTGCCAAAATAGCGTTGTGACCAGCCATGATAGTAATATATTACCGGATATCTGGCCTGCGGATTTTCATAGTAACCGGGTGGCAGGAATATCCTGTAATTCCTGATCTCACCAAAGACCTGGCTGTAATGTCTTGAATCGATGATAATTGCGTTTCCACCGGAAACAGGCTTTCCCATGTGTATGAATAACAACAGGAGTAACATACATTTTGAAATAGAAGTGATTTTCATATCATAAAAAGATAACGTAATACAAGCTGGCATTAGGAAAGGAAAGATTACAATAATTTCAAAGGTGTGAACAATTTTCGAAATATACCAGAGATAAGTAGTATATTTGAAACAACATTAATCCGAAATGCCCATGAGAAGATCAGTGTATACTGTTTTACCTGTGGTAATCTTCATCTTGTGCACAACCTGTTCCGGTGAAAAAAAGGACTGTGCAGAACCAAACAATATCCGCACCTATCTGATCGGTGCTGCTACGGCCATATCTGATCAAGCCTTTTCCGGAGTAAAAACGCTGCAGGACTGGCAGAAAATCAAAGATTTACGTTTCAAGGAGTTCATCGAAATGATGAGTCTTTCCGATATGCCCCTTACCGGGGAGCGGACGCCCCTGCATGTTAAAGTGACCGGCACGGTTCAACAGGAGGGATATCATATTGAAAAATTATACTATGAATCACTGCCCGGTCTGTATGTCCGGGCAAACCTGTACATTCCCGATCACAAACAGGAAAAGGTACCGGCAATCCTGTATGTTTGCGGCCATTCTCCGACACAAAAGGCTCACTACCAGGCGCATCCTGCAAAATTTGCCCGCCTCGGGTTTGTATGCCTGATCATTGAAACAATCCAGTTTGGTGAGGTTTATGGGGAGCATCACGGGTGTTATGCAAAGGGATGGTTCAACTGGTATAGCCGCGGTTATAATCCGGCCGGGGTAGAAGTTTGGAATGCCATCCGCGGAATTGACCTGCTGACGTCGCGGCCGGAAGTTGACCCGGAAAAGCTTGGCGTTACCGGGATTTCCGGTGGCGGATCCCAGAGTTTTTATATTGCTGCTGCCGATCCACGTATAAAGGCAGTTGCGCCAGTATGTGGTGCCAGCACACTGAAGGCCCAGATAACCTCCCGGACTGTTGACGGCCATTGCGACTGCATGGTGCCCATTAATACATACCGGCAGGATTTTATGGATATCGGGGCCCTTATTGCACCGCGGCCCTTGCTGATCTGCCAGGCCGACCGTGATGGGCTGAATGTAATTGAATCGGTACGGGAACTATACCATAAAATTGAAGACATTTATAAGCTTTACGATGCAGGAGACAGGATAGGACTGGTTGAAACGCCGGGGGGGCATTCTTACCATAAGATCTCCCGCGAGAAGATATTTTCTTTTTTTATGCTGCACCTGATGGGTAAGCAGGTTACTCCGGAAGAAGCCGGAGATATCGATACATCAGAATCAAGCCAGCTGTCTGAAGATGTGCTGCGGGTGTATACCGATGGTCCGCCGGCAGACGACAGAACCACCACCATACAGGATTCTTTCGTTAAACTACATTCAGTCCCCCCGGTCTCAAATGAAGCCGAACTTCTTGCCTACCGCGATTCGGTTAAAAAATTCCTGAAAATGCGGACATTTGGTGCCTTTCCAAAGGAGAAATCAGCATTCAAACCGGAATTGGAATTCAGAACCCTAGATGGGGGCAGATATGGTGAAGAGATATTCAGCTTTGTACCTGAAGCCGGCTGGCGTTTAAAGGTGGATATACACTGGGCGCATAAACCTGACAGTGTGAATCCCTTGCTTATCGTACTCCGGAATTATGACGATGAACGCTGGGAAGCCGAGGCTTTCGCTTCAGCAATATCCCAAGGACGTAATATAGCCTTATTTGAAACTCGGGGAGTCGGAGAATTTGGATGGACACCTGATCTGCAGTGGCATGTACGCCGGGCGTCCGCCTGGACGGGCAGGACTATAGCCTCCATGCAGGTATATGACCTGATGCGGTGCATGGAATTTTGCCGTACACTCCCTGGTGTGGATCCGGCAAAAGTTAGTATTGCCGCCAGAAATGAAGCCGGTGTGGTTGCCTTGTATGCTGCACTGATGGATGGCCGGTGTGAAGCTCTGATCCTGAAGAACCCGCCGGAAACGCAGGATCAGCCCAGCAGTCCCGATGGCAAAGGACCAGCCACAGAAATGCTGAATTGTCTCCGGATCACCGATGTATATCAGATTCCGGCCTTGTTGTCACCTGCCTGTATACATTTTGTGGGCAAAATGCCACCGGCTTATCAATGGTCACAGGATCTGCTTGTTAAACTGGCTAAGGAGCCGTTGATTGCAATTCCATAACGATGAATTAATCTTTTTTTGGCAAGGATTGTTGATACAACCATAATGCTGATGTAAAACTGTTCAGATAACATTATAATCCTGAAAATATGAAAAAAAATACACCTGCCATGACACGCAGAAGGTTCATACAAAATACAGCCGGAGCGGTTGCTGCAGTATCGGCCTCTGCATTGATCCCAGCCTTCAGCAACGGCACTGAACTGAAGGGTGGTAAACCCGGCATCATGAAGAGGAAACTAGGTAAAACCGGATTGGATGTATCCATACTGTCCTTTGGCGGAGGATCCCAGTTTCTCAGGAATCCCGATGGAACCTGGGAAAAAATGCTTGAAACTGCCCTGCAGGGAGGTATAAACCTGTTTGATACAGCACCCAATTATATAGCTTCCAAGATGAACGGTATATGGGACGGAAAATCGGTTGACAACAGCCAGGACAGATTCGGACAAATACTGCCCAGGTACAGAAAACAGATTATCCTCTCAACAAAACTTGACACCCGTAAACCCGAAGAAGCCAAGGCTGAATTTGAAACAAGTCTGAAGAAACTGAAAACAGACCAGGTGGATATTTTATTCCTTCATGGTATAGAAGTCGAAGATAAGATTGCGGATATCGAAAATGGCGTATACAAATCCCTGGTTGCCTTCAAAGAATCAGGCATGACCAGATTCATCGGATTTTCATCCATGGGAGACGCAGAACATGCCAGCAAACTCCTGGAAAAACTTGATTTTGATGTTGTATTGCTGGCCATGAATGCAACCCAGTATGGGTTTTTTGCCAGATTTGCCTTGCCAGTTGCCAGGAAGAAAAATACCGGAGTTATGTCCATGAAACTCATGCGTGACATTGTCGGCAAGGAGGCTGCGCCGCGGGAACTTCTTAACTATGCCCTTACGCAGGAAGGTGTTGCAACTGCCCTGATAGGGCATACCGGAATGGATACCCTGACGGAAAATATACGGTTGGCCCAGGAATTTTCAGCAGCGGCATTTCCACCTAGCAAACGTCAGGAACTGGAAGCCCGTCTTTCCCGTCTCGCCGGACCTCATGCCTTATGCTGGGCTCAACCCGGATATAAGGACGGTGCAGTTCCTGAAGGTTACAGCATGGCCGCAATAGCTTGATTCAGAGTTGAATTATACGTATGTTAAAAGACTTTCCTGTCTTTTCCGGTTAAATACTGGATAATCGGCATGGGATCGTCTTCTGTAAAAAGTATCATCCCTTCGGCATAAGCCTGCTCTCCGGGTTTAAGCGTGCCGAAATACGGATCTGCATGCATGCAGGGTATATTGGCATTGGCAATCATGCTTTTTCCCGGTGTCCACCAGATTATCACCTTGCGTCTGTCATCCAGGGATGACACTACGGAAAGGGCAAGATCCATGTCCTGTGCAATCAGACCACCGGTAGCTTCGGATCGGGTGTCCCGCTGCGGACAACCTTTGACAACACAACCTTTAAATCCGGTTTTCGGATCAGCAGTCTGTAAGTCAGACAATGGGGTAAGCTTCCCGTTGATTACGATGAAATTATGTTCATAATTCTGCTGAAGTTTTGCGGGGAATCCGGTTAATCCGCCATACTGCATACATATCAGGGGCCGGATAAGGGGCAGGATTTCCGTACCATTATTGATGATTTTCATGGCCAGTTTCACCCCGGATACATGGAAGGGGAGTTCATATTCAAATGTACGCCTGACAAAGGATTCAACCATCACATCTTGCAGTGCCGGACTTTCCACCCGGTAGGAGGCCTGAAGTCCGTCAGGAGAAATGATCCATGGTGTTGGGATGCTGTCGTAATGTCGTTGGATCGTATTACCAACGGGATTGTATTCCAGGTGCTCGGGAAAATGGATGAATAAAGTCCCTCCATTCTCCCAGGGCGAATCGATATTCAGTCCATAGGTGAAGCGTTTTTCACGGTCATTGCTAATCCAGCTGCTGTCAGTAAATAAACGGATACCTGTAAGAGCAGGATCGGCATGCTTCAGATGCAGATCGGCAAAACCGATGAACTGGTCCCAGTCATATGCAAAAACACCATGCACACCGGGCCGGATATGATAACCGATCGTGTTCATGACCGGATAGTTGACTTCAGGCATCTCCATGCTTGTAAGCCCTTTTTTGCCAAAGAGTTCATAGACCGGAGTGGCATAATAGCCCGAGAGATATTCGCCTTTCGGGTCGGCCCATTTATCCTCCAAGGCACTGGCAATACAAACCGGGCGGGGTGCGATCAGGGCGATCAGCATATGCTGGTCGACCGGCAGTGTTTCTTCCTTCCCGTCAAATTGACTGCAATTATCACACAACCAATGCTGAAAATACTGATTCATACCGCCAAGCCTTTCCCCGTATTTCCTGCGTGAGAGAGCTGCTCCGCCACACCCCGAGTTATTGGAAATCACGATTGCGAATCGCTGATCGATTGCGCCCGCCCAGAGTGCTGTTTTTCCAAGCCGGGAATGTCCCATCACAATGACTTTGGTTGCATCAATATCCGGGTCTTTTTCGAAATAGTCCATGGCCCTGCTAAGGCCCCAGGCCCAGGCAGATATAGCTCCCCACTCACCGGCTTCAGGTTTTGTCTGCCCTTTCCGGTATAACAAGGGATGCACACCGTCAGTGAAATCATTTTTATCAGGGTCAACATCGCCGTAATACAGGGTTGCAAGGCCATACCCTGCATTAATGATCTTCTCAACCTGCCAGCTTCTCCTGTCGGTACCCCTTGTCCGTTCAGTAGCCCGGTTATGTATTACACCATTTGCCGTATCCTCCCTCATCCAGGAATTTGTGACCGGAACATCGGGATCGTCAGTCACCGACTGATTGCCATCGAAATTGTAACCCACGAACAAGGGGGCCTTACCGGCATTTTTTGGCAGATAGATCAGCAGATTCACATTCAGTACTTTGCCTGCATTCTGAAAAGTCAACACCACCTGCTTTCTTCTGGCAATTCCTCCCAGGGCATTGTTGTCCTCTTCCACTACTTTGAAGGAATGAATTTTTAACTCGCCCGGAATTTTTCCGTACATATTTTCCTCGAACAGCTTTATTATTTCGGGCCTGCGGATCTCTGTCCATTCCCGGGAATTGGTTATGGCTTTGCCTTTTAGCGAAACCAGAATCTCCGGCAGTTTGTAGGGCGGGACTTTGCTTTCATCATAATTGGTTTGATCCTGCATATAAGCCTGGGTTAGCCAGGACATCAGGACGCCGCAAACTAACAGTATTTTTTTCATGATATAATTGATTTATGTAAAGGTTTTTTTCCAGCAATATTTCATAACAGTGTATTAAGCATCCTGTCCTCCCTGACTCCGGTTGTTCCCCCGCCATTCATGGTCAGATCGACAGGTTTGTTTATTTTCCATGAGCCCCGGGTAAAGTCGGGCACATCAATTGAATTGGAGCGGTGGGTCACGGACCATTCGCTCAGCGGGGTAATCGAACTCCATAAAGCAGCATCGTACACATCTTCATCCAGAGGCAGACCATTACGCAGGCAATCGATTGTCCTCCAGTCCATCAGAAAATCCATCCCCCCATGGCCACCGGCCTTTTTGGCTATTTCACCTATGTGTTTCACGATCGCCGGTTTATACTGATCCTCCAGTTTTTTCATTTCCGTTTCTCCTAGCCATTCGTGCCCTGTTGATATCCTGGAAGGTTCAGGATATTTGCATGCGATTCCCCTGGCTCCGCTCAGCAGGTGAATACGGGAGTAAGGCCTTGTCGATGTAACATCGTATTGTAACATAATGGTTTTTCCTTTCCAGGTTCTGATGATTGAAGTATTCATATCCCCTTTGTACGTTTTACCAGTAAATTCCGTGTAATAACTGTCCTTCCGGGCCAGTTCTTCCGCTTTGGCAGCCATCTGGAAGTCATTGGAGGACATTGATATGAGGTATTCCATCCTGTCACCGCGGTTAATATCCAGGGCCTGGCAAACCGGCCCGAGACCATGCGTGGGGTAAAGATTTCCCTGTCTTTGACTCTCCCGGAGCTGCCAGTTTTTATCAAAATAGGTTTTGCTGAACAATAATTCAATCAATGGATGGATATAAGCTCCTTCTGCGTGTACAAGTTCACCAAAAAAACCATTCCGCGCCATGTTCAGCGTCAACAGTTCGAAGTAATCGTAGCAGCAATTCTCGAGCATCATACAATGCTTCCTTGTGCTTTCGGAAGTTTCCACCAGCTGCCAGGCCTCATCAAGGGTTTTGGCGGCCGGGACTTCAACACAAACATGCTTGCCATGTTTCATCGCATAAACAGCCATTGGAGTATGCCATGCCCAGGGTGTACAGATGTAGACCAGATCAACATCATCCCGCTCACAGAGCTTCATCCATTCATTTTCACTGCCATAGTATTCCGCAGCCTTTTTAAGCCCCATTTTAACCAGGTTTTCCTGCGAGTATTTCACCCGTGCTTCGAATACGTCCGACAGGGCTGTCATTTCCACTTGGTCGATAAGGGGCAGACGGACAGCGGCAGCTTTACCCCGGTTTCCCACCCCATCAGACCAATCCTGACTATTTCTATTTTGGGGGTTGCGAAACCGCACATATTAAAATACTGGGTCTTTCTTGCATGATCGTGATCTTCATTGTCCTGGCTGTGGACTGAAGAAGGACTATGCAAACCTATGGTGACAGCACCGGTACCAAGCGAGATTTTCTTAATGAAATCCCTGCGATCAGATTGATTTGGACTATTCATGTAAACGATTTTATATTATGTTTCTTCGTGTTTAGAAGGCTCACATCTGCCCGATACGTTCTGTGGCAACAAAAAGCTCGTCAATCCAAAGCTTCTGGGCATTATTCAAAAGTCCGGGGCCAAAGTAAGGGGCCATGAGAAACTGGTTCAGCTTCATATCGGGAAAATCTGTAGAACGCAAGATGACATTGGTGTGATCAATTACCAGTTCCCCGTCGAACCATCCCCGTATAATCCCGTCCCGGTTTGGACTGTCATGTTCCATATCCAGGGTATTCAGCCTAAAATAAGCTTCAATGCAGTGCCAATTGTCGTCATTGAATAAAATCTCCTTACTGTCGTAAAGCATGCCGTTATATCCGCCTTTCAAAGGTCCCTGGGTGAGCCCATGGGGCATTTTCTCATTCTGAATATCGGTGGCGGCCAGCCGGAGTTTTCCATTCACCGGCTCAATATACAGGGTCAGGTGGCTGGCCGCAGGTCCGTGAAAAGGGGAATTCTCGGTAGTGAGAAAATGGGTGAGGTGGGGATGCCAGTTCACGCCCGTCCATTGCCAATCCCCGGACAACCTGAGGTAGAACCGGATGTAGACCTTATCCGTGGGTGTAAAAAGATGCCGATGCGGGGATGAACCCTGCGCAGGCTGAATACCCTTAATCCATTCATATTCTATGCAGCCCTTTCCATACGCCGAATTATCAGCTATCCTGCAGGCAGTGCCATCATACCAGCCGCGCTTTTCCAACATTTCATCTTCAAAGGCCTCCCTGAACAGAATTTCATCGTTCTTTCCGGAAGAAAGGAACAGGGTTGTCAGAAAAATGAAGCAAAGCAATGATTTATGCATGATTGTCCCGAATTTCATTTCACAACCAGTTCAACCTCCATATTCTTCTTCAGCTCAATTTCCATTTTTACTTTCCCGGCCACGACGGTGTATGACGAAAAATCGGTTTTCATATTGCCATTCATATAATATTCAGGCAGTTCCACCATGATGAAGCCGTTTTTGTCGGGCTTCTGGTAAAACACCTCTTTGCCATTCTTGTCCAGTATCTTTATTTCGGTGTTGCTCAGAATCCTGCCTGATTTATCCTGTGTTTTAACCTTTAGGGTCCAGTAAACCGTATAGATATGATGCTGATCAGTTGCATCTACATTAAATTCCATACCCGAAAATTCATTGGAACGGAACTTTGTGCCAAAGGCCAGAAAATCCGGCTGCTCATAGGATCCCATTCTGACAGGACGGAAGTCAATCCGGGTGTCATGGGCCCTTTCAATTGTATTGCCGGTCAGCTCGGTATCCTCTGCCCTGCCATAGCTGCATCCTACCCAGATGGGTGTTACATTGGCGGTGATGCGATTATTATAGAGTTTGCCACCCCGGGCATTGCCAATGTAAAAAGCATAAGCCTCAGCATCGGTTCCCGGATTTTCCTGATTTATTACGATGTCATTGCCGAATATTTCATTATCTCCTGCACTGGCACTGTAAAAGAATGCTGAAGCCATGGGGATGTAATCCGGATACTGGATGTACTTCTTACCCGTAATATAGAATTTGTTATTATAGAACCGGTTACCATAGCTTCCTTCGGGTGATCCCAGCGGTGCACCATAATCTGCAATGCGCACGGCATTGGTGCTGTAATGTTGATGGTACTCACAACTTGGCGGTGAGGCCTGTATGTGGAATTCATTGTTGAAGATATCGATATTCCTGTGCCGGAATATCTCCAGTCCGGAACCGATCTCCGGCTTAAACAGGTTCTCGAAGACCTTCGATCCGTCACCCATGGCCATCACGCAGTAATGGTTGGTCACAGTCTGCCGGTTGATAAAGGTATTATGATGTATGACGGAGGATTTTCCCTTGAAGCACAGGCATCCCTGTCCCCCGTAAATATCGCAGAAAGAAACCTCCGAAGCCTGTTCGCCCTGCAGATCAACGGCATAGAACTCTGAGCCATGCCGGTTAATGATAAAGGGATTCTGAATATCAAAGGTGCAATTTGTAATAGTAGCCTGCAACACGTCCACCGCAGTTGTGTTAATACCTGATGAGATGATCCTGACATTGTCAAGGATCAGCCTGGCATCAGTGGCGGTAGATTGAATTCCCCAGGAGAGAATACCAATGGTGCCGTTTTTTATTGCACCGTTTTTAATCGTTACTGTTCCGGCTCCTTTGACAACCGGTATTCCTTCAACCGGTTTACCATCGGATACATCCGCGGTATAATCAAAAAAGGCAGCATGTTTTCTGTTATACAGGTGATCATAATGACCCATAGGATGCGTCTTTTCCGCAATACCTATGCCCACGTCCATGGCCGGACGGATGTCAATTTCATCAACCAGACAATCATTCTCAGCTTTTACACGGACGCGGTACTTTCCGGCTGGCAGGTTATTCAGGTGAGCAAATACAAAGCCTCCGCCAAGTTCGGCCGAGCGGTTCAGTACCGGACAGCTCACCCGGGTTGAATCACCATACCGGGTAATAACCCTGACCTCATTCCCCCCTTCATCCTCAACGTATATGCTTACCCGCATATCCTTGCTCATATCTCCCCCCATATCGGTATAATAGTTCCCCGTTAGGCCACACATGGCAAAGTACGATCTGCCGGCTACCGGAAGATAAACGTAGGAAGATAGTATCTCATCACCTGCCTTAAGCCTCAGCAGTTTATCTCCAATAAAGGTGTGTACCTCTGCCGTATTCTCAACTTTTGCCCCGGGTGCCCTTGAAATATCCCATCCGGTCAGGCCCTCTTCAAAACCGTAATTGGTAACATGCCCGTAATTGCCATCCGCATAAGTTATTGTATATCCGTTCAGATCGAGGGTAACATCCTTACCCAGAAAGACCGTGCTTTTCTCGCCCGATATATCATTTTGTAACATATACGTGGATCCTGCTTTGTCGTAATTACCCGGACCCTTAACCGGAATAACTCCTTCCGGAATTGTCTTGTGCACGGGTTGTTTATATTGGGCTTCAGCACCGGTGGTGGTCAAGGCTGCCAACAACAAAAAACATGGGAGATTAAGTGATGAATTTCCGGTCATAGATGTAGTTATTAAGCCAAATTAGACAATAGATCAAGGTAAATATGTCAAATTACTTTATCTTAGTATGAAGATCCTGATGATTAAAATTAATCAATTTTGATGAAAATATATTATGAAAACAAAAGAAAATGGCAAGATAATACTATTTTATTTCCTTCATAACCTTTCTTTTTTGCTGATTACCGGACTCGCTTTCAGTTCATACCGGATTTATGCACAGCCAGGTACACCTGATTTGGCACGATATACGCCACAATGGATCAGACAGGGATTTGCCGATGCAGGTGCAACACATGAACCCTGGATTTTCCAGACCAGACGAAACAACCCGGGATTCAACCAGTGGCAAAAAGCAGATTATGACTACCAGCTTTCCGAACCCTATATCAAAGCCCTGGCAGACGCAGGTGTCACGGTTTATCATGTCGGATGTTATAAAGGATTTGGCTTTCAGGCAGAAAAGGAATATATGGACAGGGTGGCACAGGCTGTTGCCATTGCCCATAAGTACGGCATGAAGGCAGATACCTATGTGCAATGGAACACGATGGCGTACGAGACTTTTTTTGCGGAGGTGCCTGAAGCGGAAACAGACGTGTGGTATCAGGTTGATGTGAGCGGAAAGCCCATATTGCTCACATACAGTTATCAGCAATCGTACCGGTACAGGCCCTGCTTTAACCACGACGGATACATGTCCTATTTCAAGGAAAAGATCATCCGGTATGTGGTTGAAAAAGTGAAGACCGATTTTATCCATTTCGATAATTTTGACTTTAATTATCCTCCTGCTGCCGATTTTAATCCGGCAACAATTGCAGCTTTCCGAAAATTCCTGACGGACAGGTATTCATCAGCACAACGGAAAGAAAGGTTCGGATTTGAGGATGTCTCACATGTGCTTCCGCCGATGTGGAATACAGAAAATCCGGCTGAAAAGATGGAAGTGATAAATGATCCGGTGATGCAGGAATGGATTGATTTCCGTTGCTGGACATTCACATCTCGACTGGCTGAATGTGCCCGGTTTGTTCGTGAATTGAACAAGGAAATTGCCATCGAGGTCAATCCGCATGGACTGGTTGGCAGCAACAGGGCCTGGGAAGCGGGTATCAACCATCCCGACCTGATGCTGTACACCAATGTGATCTGGACCGAGGATGACAACAATCCCAGGTGGGAGAACGGGGTTGCCATCGGCAAATTCCGCCATTATAAACTGGGTCGTACCACCGGGAATTATATCCTGACATATTGTGGCAAGCCGCAGGACTTTGCTGAGAACCTGGCACTCAACAGAACCATTGGTTTTTTAGGCACTGAGGTACCCACTGGCCTGGCAAAAAAATACCTTGATTTCTGGCTGGCCAACCGGGAATTATACACGCATGTGACCGGAGGGGAAAAAGTAGCTGTTTTACGGAGCTATCCATCCATGGCTTATAATAACCTGGAAACACAGGTCGCTGTGAATATGGCTGAACAGGTTCTTCAGCAGAGGCAGATCCCCTTTGATATCATCTTTGACCAGCAACTCGGACAGCTTGGCAAATACCAGGTGATTGTCCTGGCTGATCAGGAAAGCCTATCAGATGAAACCATCTCTGCCTTGAAGAGCTTTGCCAAAGCGGGCGGAGGACTTGTCGTGACGGGAAATACAGGCAGGTATGACAAGTGGCGGAGACTCAGAAAAGCCAGCCTTCCGGATGAAATGCAACAGGAAAGTGGTCTGGTTGTAACAGAGAATGCCGCCTTGCGTGAATATCCCCTTTCCTTTGATTATGGGAAAGGAAGGATCATGTGCCTCTCCGGATTGATACAACCTGAGGGAGAGGTCAAACTGGGCATGGAATCCGTATGGATGATGCCCGAAAATGCAACCGAACTTATATCGGCGGTATACTGGACTGCCGGGAGACTTCCACTGCGTGTTACAGCGCCTGAATGGATTGGTGTTTCACACGATATCCAGGAAGACCGGGAGATCATTCACCTGTACAATTATAAGGTGGGAAAACAGGCAGGTGGAATAACAATTGAGTATTCCGGAAAAGTAAAAAGAGCATGGGCTATATCTCCCGATGAGGAAGAGAAATCAGTGATTCCTGTTTCTGGGGTCGATGGACTAAACGAAATAAGGATGCCGGAATTTGCGGTGTATTTGATCGTTGTGCTGGAGAGGAAATAATTCTGACAAAAACAGTCAAATGAAAATCTTCTATTTATGGCAACTTGAATGAATTAAAATAAGCACTTCAAATAAGAAAGACTTATCTGGGTATCATCAACTAAATTTGTTTTTTACCGGTACACGGCCCGGGAAACTCACCCCAAATACACAATATTTATGTGTATATCAAGTTATTAACAGAATATGTCAAGAACTGTATCATTTATTTGTTTGTTTTTATTTGCGTTATCGATAAATGCTCAGGATTGGTGTAAAAATAGAAATCCTGCCAAACTTGACAGACTTCCTCTCTCATTTGAGAATAAGCTGATTAGTGACAGATTTAATCACACTGTAAATCCTGATATTGTAAATCATAAGTCTACTCAAATTGAGATGGTAACAGTATTAAGTCCCGAGTTTTACCAAAATAGCAGTTGGATTCATAATAATACAATGTCAGTTTATAGTATTTACAACAGCTATACTATAAAACACTCCTTTCGAAAAGATTTAGAATTGCAACTGAGTTTTAGTGATTTAATTGTAAAGGCAGATGAGGAAATAAAAGAATATAGCAAAGGAAGTTTAAATACTGGAATATCCATAGGGGCTAAGTATTTCATATTTTATTCAAGAAATAAAACATCTAAGCTTTCTTTATTCGCTCAAGTAACAATTCCAAAATTTCAAAATGCATTAAACACATTACTTTCTCCGGAAATCAGAGTTTTATACTCCCACCCTTTTGGTAAACGTACAATAATTACTTGCAATTTGGGAGGGGTTTATATTAACGATTTGGAAAGGTTAGAATTTTTATATGCTATTAATGTAAAAAGGTCCATTGGAAACAGATTTGAAATATTCTCTGAGTTTTATAAAAACTATACAAAAACAGGGCCTGCCAGAGCACCTAATAAGAGATGGTTAATAGGTTTTGGATTCTATTTTCTGGATAATCTATATTGTTATTCATCCTTTGAAGGAGGTTGGTATAATGAAGATTCCCTTAATGATGGGAGAATTGATTTTGGATTAACTTATCGAATAAAAAGATAATATGAGTATAGGTAATGATTAATACATATAATAAACAAATAGGTCCAGTATTTGAATGAATTACTTGTGGTGTGATAATTGTAGGTTGTTGTCTTCTTCGATAACCCCGGCCTGAAGACCGTAGCTATTGAGCAGTGGCAATGGTTTACCCGGGCAGGTACGAGTTTTGAGATTGTTGTTAAAGATAACTGATAGTCATTAAAGATAAAACAAATATATTTGAGAAATCCAGATAACAGGAAGTGATTAACCATAAATATGATTCAGGAATAAATGATATGAGACAGCCATTTGCGTTATCAAGGGATATATTATTTCCTTTAGGGTTTTTATTAATTGTTTCTTTTTCTGCTTATGGTAATGCCCGCGCACCGGTTTTTCCGGTCAAGGTTTGCGACAATGGCCGTTATCTTGTTGATCAAAACAATACCCCTTTTTTCATCCAGGCTGACACACCCTGGTCCTTATTTGTTGCGCTTGCAAAAACCGAAGCCGAAACCTATCTGGAGAACCGCAGTCAAAAGGGATTCAACACCATCACGGTAAACCTGATTGAACACTGGTACAAAGGCGATTCAACGGCATATCCCTTCGGCAGCATCAACGGGGCTGGAGATGCTCCCTTTTCAGGGTATCTGGCAAATGATATCCCCGATTTTTCCCGACCGAACGATGTTTATTTTGACCATGTTGATTATGTGATTGGAAAAGCATTGGAAAAGGGGATCATGGTGATGATGACACCGGCTTATATGGGTTATATCGGTACCCAGGAAGGTTGGTACACAGAAGTGCTTGCAAATGGAGCCACCCGATGCAGGGATTATGGCAGATACCTGGGTAACCGGTATAAAAAATTCCCGAATATTATCTGGATCATGGATGGCGATCGCAATCCGGATTCACTATCACGACCCTTGATCCGGGAAATTATTGCAGGGATAAAGGAAAAGGACAGCACTCACTTGTTTACCGCCCATTGCCATCCTACGAATTCATCCCGTGACCAGTGGGAAGGTGAGTCCTGGCTGGACCTGAATGCCGTTTATACCTATAACCGGAATGGCAAAGGAACTTATATCCATGAAAAATGCCTGGTCAATTACCAGAAAATTCCTGTCAAGCCGGTTTTCCTGTTCGAAACCACATATGAGGGCGAGCATAATTTTACTTCTGACCAGATCAGGACAGAAATGTACTGGGGATGGTTATGTGGTATTGGGGGACAACAAATGGGGAATAATCCCATCTGGAAATTTGCAAACGGCTGGCAGGCAGCCATGGACGGACAAGGTTCCACGGATGCGGCACGTCTTAAAAAACTCGTTGATTCCAGAGACTGGCATAAACTTGAACCCGATTTTAACCACAAGGTGGTTACCTCCGGCTATGGATCGGAAGAGAGGTATATTTCTGCGGCAATAACTACTGACGGAGAAACAATTGTTGTATACATTCCACCCGACGGTGAACCTTTTCATGTAGATATGAGCAAAGTATCCGGGAAGAAAGCCAGCATTTGGTGGTATAATCCCAGAAACGGGGATGCTGTATCTGCAGGGAAATATGCCACTAAAAATATCAGGCTGTTCCGGAAGCCGGATAATCGGGACTGGGTGATGGTAATTGATGATGCTTCAGCCAATTTCCAGGCTCCGGGAAAGTAGCTGCTGATGTCATTCTTTTACAGATTGTCCAGTTTGAGGATCCATCCGGTCACCTGTTTTCTCAGTGATTCAAATCGTTCCGGAGTCCAATCCCCGAAGTCATTAATGATAATCCTGTCATCAAAATCGCACATAGCCCGGATCGAATCCAGGAATTCTTCAGCATCGGCAACTTCAACCGGATGACTTGCCGCGGAGCGGGAGCAGCGTTGCTCAAGCTGATAGATATAACGGATATCATCAATGCCTTCCCTGAGTG
The DNA here is from genome assembly GCA_963705125.1 of uncultured Bacteroidales bacterium. Taxonomy (GTDB): domain Bacteria; phylum Bacteroidota; class Bacteroidia; order Bacteroidales; family UBA10428; genus UBA5072. The sequence goes on from CAVPIY010000007.1 coordinate 269,243, forward strand.
CTTCCCAGTTTGTGGTTGCCAGTGGTCCCCCGACATGTGGAAAGGTAATGGCATAGTCTGTAAATTCATGATCAAGATCCTCAAAGGGATTTCCACGGGAATTCTGCGTGGTGCCGGGCCCCCAGCTGTTCATTCCGTCCAGATCCTGACGCCAGGTGTAATACCCGTATATATAACGGCTGTACCCTGGATTCAGGCATTGTACAACTGTATTGTTATACTCCCAAACCTTCCGGTCTGCTTGCCTGGTCTTTTCGCCCGGACCAAGGGTTATTCTGTCCACCTGGCTGTCATTCTCAATGTCAAGCAGTCTGCCGCCGATATTCGTGGTACACACGGTTTTAGTTCCCGGCACTTTCTTTATTTCCCTGAGAAGTTCAAGGGTGATCTTTTGTCTCAGGGCGATGCGGGGTTCATCGATGGGCATGAAGCCCAGGGGGGGTCCGTCAAGAATTTGGGCCATTTTAAGGGCAGTCTCCGCGAGGTATCTTGCTCTTGCAGGGTGTATTTTCGGATCATACAAACGGATGTTACCCGGATGCTGACCCTTGGCAGCCTGTAAATATTGTCCGTAATACCAGAATACGGGACGGGTAAACCCGGTTTCTTTGGCTGCCCTGAGCATGGCTTCCAGATGTGCGAGCTGCGGAGAGCCATCTTTATTCCATTGAAAATAGTAAGGACTGGCAACAACAACAGTACTCATTCCGTGATTGAGATAATCTCTGAATGCATTGACACCATCCTGGTATATTTTCTCTTTCTGACCTGGTGACCATTCTTTGCTTTCGAGTTCAAAGAACTCATAGCTCATACACATGCTGTAATCAATTCCGGGAACAGGCTCAAGGGTAACAGGCAGGACTTCAACCAGGAAAGGAAGAATTGATTCGGCTTCCTTTTCCGGTCTGATCCGGATCACGCCCTGATATTTTCCGGGGATTGTCAGGCTGTCTGCATGAACTGTAAGCCAGAAACGCGTAGTGTAGCACATGGGAATGTTGGTGTGGTCAGTGCGATCGAGCAAACGGGGGATGAGCTGAAATGTGTTGCCTTCACCTGTACGGATTTTCATATTCCGTATCAGCTGAACTAAAATGTTAGCTGACGGAATTATGCTGCCAGCAGGCCCGGTCAGATCACTGACCGATACTTTTACATCACCCAGATCACGTATCGGGTATATACAAAAGGTGACGGGATCGAAATCATTCCGGCTCATCTGATGCAACAAGGTATGAACACGCTCATTTTCATCAGGGATTGTCCAGGGATTCACATAGCGCTGGAAGTCCCTGTTAAATATCACATAACCCAGGTTGACATCTTCCTTATTCAGGCTGAGGTCTCCCTTTGCCATTTCCGGGAGTAAGGGTGTGAAGCTTGTCGGAACTGGCAGATTGAATTTACTGGTGATGTGTTCTCCTTCCTCTCCCCATACCGGTATGACAAAAACCGCCTTTTCTGAGGGAGTCGCACCCGTGATAGCAAGGGTAATGGGTATGGCTGCATCAACAGCAGGATCATTGCTGTTCTTGTTTGAATAAATACGTAACCCCATTCCCTCGTATTGCGGTTCAGGATTGACAATAAAACCCAGCTCGTTTTCTCCCACCCGAACCAGGGCCGACCTTAGCTCACCACCCTCTTCTATCTGCCAATTAACCACTGATTTGGCATCACTGCCTGTTGGTAGGATGAATTTGCCAAGGCTGGTTCCGTTCAACAATACCTCAACCAGTCCAGGCATGTCATTATCCGAATTCATCCGGGCGGATAATTCAATCCTTTTCACATCAGGTATCGCTTTATTGCTGTTGAAATGGTATATTATATTCCCATAACCCGAACATTCCAGGTGAGCATAAGGTGTGGTATAATCCCAGTACTGGATTTCACGGTTAAAATAAGGTTTCAGGTCAGCCCTGTCATATTTATCGGTGAATGTATCCAGGACTATTCCAGTCGGATTGATGATATTAATCTCAAGATTGTATGTGCCATCCGGAATTTTGAAAGGAAGGTTAAATCCAAGATTACCAGCGGCTTCGTCAAAGAGCCATGTGGTATCACGAGCCATAACAACTCCCTGGTGGCTCAGCGTACCGGTAACCGCACATTTTCTGACCTCAGAAAGTGAACGACCGGTTTTAAATGCAACATACAGGCATTTTCTCATGACAAGGCTGTCAATTATAACGGCCCGGTCCCGCAAAAGATAGGAAACAACGGATAAGTCCCGACCGGGATTAGTCTGACAGAACACAGGACCGACAATTCCGCATAAGAGTGAGGAAAGAATGCATGATCTCCATATCTTTTTCATAGGGGAAGAGGTAAAGCATATTTAAGAAATTGCGGAGGTCAGGGGATAAACAGAAACAGGTGAGACCGGCGCTCACTTTCTCCGATAAAAATCGTTCCGTCATTTCCGGTGGTCATGGCATCAAATTGTTGTCCACGCCAGTAGTAGTAAGGACTTCGGTCTGCTATTAACAGCCCGAGATCATCAAATCCGCCCGAGACCGGATCATAGCTATAAAACTGGCAGGGTCGTGCAGTTGAGCGTTCACCGGCCATCATATAGATCTTGCCGTCCATACCAACGGTCAAACAACGAAGACGGCGTGAAGCCCTCATTTTTCCGAGATTTCTAAGCAACATACAAGTCGGATCAAAAGAGAACAGGTAGCCATCGGATGTGCCACCAAAGATCAATCCCGAGGAATCCTTTGCAAAATATTCCACAACTGCATAATCTTCATAAAATTGCAGGTAATAATAATCACCCGGGATTTTCAAGGCTGTTGATTCAAGTTTTCGCGATTTTGGATCATAATACCTGATTATGCCATCTGTAGCGGAGAAGAAAACCCTGCCCGAGCTGTCGCAAACAAGTGCCCTGGGTAAACTTCTCCAGTATCTTTCGGGTCCATGGAAGACTATCTTCTCATCTATAGGTCCCAAATCCCGGAACTTCTTCAGGGCGATATCATACACAAAAAAATGTCCGTCAGGATAGGTCAATCCATAGATCTCGTCCCCGGAAGGATTGATTGTGAGGGTATATATCGAATTGTTTGCCAGGGGTATGCCAAGATCTTCAAGTTCACCGGGCATACCGGTAATTTTGACCTTTTGATTGCTCAGTTCGGGAACATACCTGAACAGATGACCGCCCGAATAATCCTGATAATGATTTTTTATATCATCCCACAAAGTTTTATCAATGGTCTCTTCTTTACCAATCCCCCCTTTTGACAGGAGGATCTCTTCAAACATATTCCGGCCGGTCCCAAGATAAATGCAGCCGTTCTTGTCCTCGATCATGGCATGATGTACGCTCTCCTGGCCAGTAATTTTGCCCAGATGTCTGACTTTGTTTATCGCAGGGTCAAACATGAACAAATAAGCTTCCTCGCCTGTGGTAGCGCCGTATATTTTACCATCCCGGGCTGTAATCAGAGAAGTGATCGCACTGCTGTTTTCCGGTATTTCATTTACCAGGGGGTATCCAAGATCACGCATGTCAACCCGGTGAAGATCCCTGATGTTAGTCCTGGCCCAGTCCTGTGAATGCACTGGTAGAGATCCTGTCTGAAAAAAAAGAAGAACCATAGCAGGAATGAAGAACCCTGTATTATTAAAGGATATCAGTTTCATCTTATTTTTGACCATCATTCAGGTTTATAAATAATTAATTGTAATGAAACCGGTATATTACCAATATAACCGGTTGCCTTTGTTTTATCCGGGAGTTCAACCTGTCCGCATATGTACACGGTTCCATCGGGAGCCACTGAGGCAGCTTCACAACCGAAAACCCGCCTTCCGTCCCTGGATTTCATCGCACCCAGATCAATTCTTTTACCGGTATTGATGCTGTACATAATAAGATGATGAGGCTGATCACTGCCAAAGGTTTCAGCATAGGTATCCGTTGAATAAGCACGGGCAGAGGGAATAAAATATACAATCCTGTTTTTGCTGTCGAGTGCAAAGGCGAGGGTGGAATAAGGAATGTCCTTGCGGTCGGTTTCAAGGAACCGGGAGTCGCACATCTTCACCAGCGGTATAATGCTGCCTTCTTTCCCCTCGTGCGGATCGAACCGGAAAAGGATGGACCCGCTGCCACAGGTGATCCCATAGGCAACCTTATCTGCCGGATCCCATTCCACAGCACGCCAGTCGCAGCTCCGGTCGATCATGGGATTTGAAAGCTGTGTGGGATAAACAGTCGGGTCATAGGGTACCTGAAGGGAAAGATCAACCACTTTTTCATTGGCTGCATCATATTTCCAGACCCTGCCTACCGGGAAGCACCCGTAAACATTGCCCTTGTCGTCACAGAAAATATCACGGCATATATCCCAATTGGTGACCCGGCCGAAATTCCGGGTAACGCCTTTTTCCAGGTCGAAACGGTAGAAATAACCGGTGAATCCAACTCCAAACAGGTATTTTCTTTGTATATCAATGGTGAGGGGATAGCACCCGATCCCTTCATCAACCAGTCCGAGATTTTCCAAAATCCCGTTAGCCGGGTGGTATTTCATCCAGTGTCCACCAGACCAACTGGTATAATCAATGTTACGGGGTCCGGCGCCATTGTTCATCGGGACAAAATAAATATTGCCGGCATCATCCTCGACCGGTTTGTTATGTATCTTGCCTGATGTGCGGATACCTTTGCCCCTTTCTCCCAGAAACCCGGCTAAATCAGCAATCAGAACATTTTCATCGTGGGCAGGATTATAAACATAGAAATGTGCGCTTCCCCCTTCAGTGATAAGTCCTGTATATACAGCGCCATTTCTGGCTGCATATAGGGCATCCCACATGGCATAATCTTTCCCCGGATATTCCCGTGTCTCTACAAGGCATACATCCTGATTGTTTTGAGCCTGAAGGAATGTACTGCCAAAGATTGACAACAATAACGCCAAGGTGTTGTAATGATTCATTTGCAACAAATTTAAACCTGTCTGTATCAAATATACACAAGTTTTGCCAGGAAAGGAAGTTTAAAACGAAAAGAGATTGTATTAAAGGGTGGTAATACATGTATTTTTGTCATGTTGATCCCGACAAGGTCGGGAGAAACATCTGCATTATAGTAATATAGATTCTTCACTTCATTCAGAATGACAAAAAAAGCCCGGACATTGTATTGCAATGTCCGGGCTTTTCAATCATGATTTTTTCGGGATAATTACCCCAGGTAGGTTTTCAGTAATTTGTTCTTCGATTTCTGACGAAGATGCTTGATGGCTTTTTCCTTGATCTGACGGGTGCGTTCACGTGAAATCCCGATTGTCTGTCCGATTTCTTCCAGTGACATGGGTTTCGTACCAATGCCATAGAAAGCCCTGATCACATTGCTTTCTTTTTCAGGTAGAGTACTTAAAGTACGCTCAATTTCTTTAGCAAGTGATTCTTCAATAAGCTTACTGTCAGTTGTGGGTGTGTCATGACTCGGTAAGACATCCAGGAGACTGTTTTCTTCACCGTCCTGGAAGGGAGCGTCAACTGACAAATGCCGTCCCGAGAGTTCAAGTGTGCCGGCAACCTTTACTTCGGGAAGTTCAAGAATAGCGGCCACTTCTTCCGGAGAGGGTTCTCGCTCATGCTTCTGTTCTAACTGGGAGAATGCCCGGTTAATTTTATTGAGTGCTCCGATTTTATTCAGCGGCAGCCGTACAATCCGCGACTGTTCAGCCAGAGCCTGGAGTATGCATTGTCTGATCCACCAAACCGCATAGGAGATGAATTTGAAACCCTTTGTTTCGTCGAATTTCTTGGCAGCTTTAATAAGTCCGAGGTTGCCTTCATTAATCAGATCAGGAAGACTTAATCCCTGATGCTGATATTGCTTGGCCACCGATACTACAAAACGCAAATTTGCTTTGGTCAGCTTTTCAAGTGCATCCTGATCTCCCATTTTAATACGCTTCGCGAGCTCAACTTCCTCTTCCGGAGATATCAATTCCTCCTTGCCAATATCGTGTAAGTATTTTTCGAGAGAATCACTATTTCGGTTTGTAATGGACTTGGTTATTTTTAATTGCCTCATGTTGAACTTTTGGTTTAATGAAGAAGTAACTTTAAATTCATCTAAATAACAAAAAACGGATTGAATTGTTGCATAATAATTTCTTAAAAAAAGCTAAATCTGCTCCGAACTTCTTGTTTCTACAGCATGAATATAAGATATTTTTGCCACTTTTCAAAATTTAATTCATTCTAATTCCAAATTAGCATGATTATCAATGACCTGCGGAAACCGATACGCAGGATCATGAAATCATGACTTTTATCACTTGTTTTCAATACTGATATTTCTTGCTTTGGCATCAGAAAGCAGTTGCAAAAAACATGCCATGAATATGCCGGAATCCTTTATTTGTCTATGTTCCTGTATTGCTGGCCACGATATGCTGGAGCTTTAGTTTTATCTGGTATAAGCAGGTATTTGTCGATTTTCAACCCATGACAGTAATTGTCCTGCGACTGGTCATTGCAGTTCCGCTGCTTTTTCTTTTATCTGTCGCCGCCGGAAAATTGGAGCGCATAAGGCAAGTGCACCTGAAATGGTTCGTTCTGCTGGGTTTTTTTGAGCCTTTTGTCTATTTCCTGGGTGAATGCTATGGTATGCAATTGATTTCACCGACCCTGGGTTCAATCATCATATCCCTGATCCCTCTACTGGTGCCTATTCCGGCAAGGTATATTTTCAGGGAGAGGTTTACATTCACCAATTATATCGGACTCTTCATATCAATTGCCGGGGTTCTGCTGGTGATTTCCGGGGATTATAGCAAGAAACAGGGGACATTAGCCGGTGTACTGCTTATGCTTGTGGCAGTAGTGGCTGCAGTCTTTCATTCGATTTATGTACGCAAGCTATCTGAATATTACGGCTCATTTACCATTGTTACTTATCAGAGTACCTTTGGCTTTCTGTATTTTATACCGGTGTTTGCCTATTACTGAATTTTCGCAATTTATCCATCAGTCTTACAGCTTCAGTTCTTTCATACCCATAATCAAGCTGGCGGTTTTTTCTTCCACAGTGGCGTTTCTATTCTTTGTTTATTCCATAAAAAGCATAGGAATGGCCCGGACAAATGTCTTTATTAACCTGATACCGGTATTTACGGCAGTATTATCCTATGTTATTCTGAAGGAAAGCTTTGGACTTGTTAAAATAGCCGGAATAGTCGTGGTGATTGCAGGTATTATCTTTAGTCAGGTTAGCCAGTCTTTCCGGTTATCCGGTTTGACCAAGTCATAATTTTTCACTTATCTTTGCAGCTGAGCCATCAAAGCCGACAGTCTCCATGAAAGATTTCAACAGAATGCTGCTTCATATGCTCAGGATTATCCTGCCCCTTGTCCTTACAGGTGTCTTGATCTTCAGGGTTGTTCTTCTTCTTACCAGGGTGCAAAAAAAGGCAGGCATGGGATGGTTCCTTGTCCCTGTGAGAAGAATAATAAACGGAGATAAGCAACTTGTTCCCATTACGCGATACCATTCCTTCACGCAGTGTCCCCATTGTAAACTGGATACTGATCCTGGTAAATTTGTTTGTTTTTGTATTCGAGGTCTTTGTCCTGGATGACAAACAGGCAGAATCCTTTATTTACCGGTACGGTTTGGTTCCTGAAAATGTAAGGCTTTCAGGCATTCACAGTTTGCATGAACTGCGGATCACTCTATTCAGGCCTTTCTTTACGAACATGTTTTTACATGGGGGCTGGGGTCATCTCATTGCAAATATGTGGATCCTCTTTATTTTCGGGGATAATGTGGAGGACCGGATGGGAAAGATCCGTTATTTTCTGTTCTACATCCTGTGCGGTCTTACAGCCGGCTTGACCCATTTTGTCCTGCACCACAGCTCACCGGTACCGGCAATAGGCGCTTCCGGAGCCATTTCAGGTATTATGGCAGCCTATATGATGATGTTTCCAAAAAGCACGATAATTTCCTTTATTCCGATTTTCATCATACCCTTATTTCTGCCTATTCCTGCTCTGGTATATATCGGTATTTGGTTTCTGGGGCAGTTGCTCAGCGGTACAACGTCGCTGATGCTCTCCAACAGTGCAACAGGTATTGCTTTCTGGGCCCATATCGGAGGATTTCTTGGCGGAATTTGGCTCTACCGTTATTTTGTTTCACCAGTCCAAAGGGAACATTGATATGTCAAAAAGCAGGTCAGGCCTATCCGGATTTATCCCCGAACCTGTATTTCTATCTTTGATTTACAGGATTGTCGGCCTGTATCTGTTGTTTTCGGTATGCCGGATCATCTTCATTCTCTTCAATTATAAATACTTCACATTTTCAGGAGCCGGACATATACTAAGCCTCATGTGGGGCGGGTTGATTTTTGATACAGTAGCCATTTTATATGTTAACCTGCTTTATATCTTTCTGGCCACCCTTCCCTTGCAGATCAGATACAGAAAATGGTTCCAGGCGATCCTGGCGGGTATTTTTGTGGTTACCAATACAATTTCAATTGCAGCTAATATTGGCGATGTATTTTACTATCCATTCACACTGACAAGAACAACTGCATCGGTATTCAGGCAATTCGCCAATGAATCGAACCTGGGTATACTTTTTCTCAAGTTCCTGGTGGACTATTGGTATGGTACTATCCTGTTCGTCCTGATAATAGCCGCTCTTGTTTATCTTACCCGAAAAACCAGGCCTGCCGGTCAGATCCGGCTGCGGGGATTGATGTATTATGTTTATGCCTGTATATTGCTGATGCTGACTTATACTTTGTTTACAGGAGGTGTACGAGGCGGCTATAAGCATAGTACGAGGCCAATAACACTGAGCAATGCAGGTCAGTATATCCGGGAACCCCGCGAGGTGAGTATAGTACTCAATACCCCTTTCAGCATCCTGAAGACCCTGGAAATAAAAACCTTTTCCAGGATGGACTATTTTGCACAAAATAAGGCAGACAGCCTGTATCCTGTTATCCATCATCCTCCGGCAGATTGGATTATGGATAAGAAAAACGTGGTAATCATTATCCTCGAAAGCTTTGGCAAGGAATTCATCGGTTTCTTTAACAGGGATCCGGACCGGCAATATCCGAGTTACACGCCTTTTATTGACAGCCTTTGCCGGCAAAGCCTCACATTTAAATACAGCTTTGCCAACGGACGAAAATCCATCGATATCATGCCTACCGTTTTGGTCAGCATTCCTTCCATCGTTGAGCCTTTTGTCCTTACCAGCAGTTTCAGCAACAATATGCAAAGCCTGCCTTATTTACTGGGCAGGGAAGGTTATCACAGTTCTTTCTTTCATGGGGCACCAAACGGATCCATGGGATATCTGGCTTTTTCAAATCTGGTCGGTATTGATCAGTATTTTGGAATGGATGAATATGGCAACGATCAGGATTTTGACGGTTACTGGACCATCTGGGATGAGGAATTTTTTCAGTTTTTTGCCGAAAAACTGGGAGAGTTTCCCAGGCCTTTTATTTCAACCATTTTCAGTGCTTCCTCACACCATCCCTTCGTTCTGCCTGAACGTTACGCCGGAAAATTTCCCGAAGGGCCTCATCCCAATCAACCGTTGCATAGGATATACAGATATGGCCGTCAGGCGTTTCTTTGAGAATGCTTCAAAAAGGCCATGGTTTGAAAAAACCCTGTTCGTGATCACAGCTGATCATTGCCAGTCAGAACCACAACGCGATGTATATCGCACATCAACAGGCTCTTTTGAAGTGCCGGTGATTTTCTATACGCCAGATGGCAGCCTGAAAGGAGAGGATCCACGACTCATTCAGCAGATCGATATCATGCCAGTGATCCTCGGTCAGCTGAAATACAACAAGCCGTATTTCGCATACGGTACTGATGTGTTACAGGGCCGCGGAGATAATTCTGTGATAAATTATATCGATGGCACTTACCAGTTTTTCTACCGGGATCTGGTTCTGATCACTAATGAAATAGAAACCAAAGGATTATACCGGTTCAAGACCGACAGGCTGTTGCAGAACAACCTGTCAGGTCAGGCTGGAGCGGTGCAGGATACCATGGAGATCAAACTGAAGGCATTTAAGCAACAGTATCACAACCGGATGCTGGACAACCAGATCAGTATACGGTAGATCTGAACAGCAAGTGGTTCAGTATATTTAATGGATTACCCTTCTGTTCAATGACAGCGTATCCTGAACGGTTTCACCGCTGTTCAGCTTGCCCCCGATGGCACCGGATCTGTAATCCTTGCTGGCATCATAATATTTGACCGCTTTATCCACGTCGGAGATTAATATTGCAGGAATATTTACGGGCAGTTTGTTCTGTATGAGTCCGTCGGGTGTGATGAAATGACAGGGCCAGCTTTCCGGTGCGGAAGAATTGGTTAATGACATGTAGAAGTAATTTGTTGCGGCATGTGCCTGTGCGCTGACCGGCATAATGACCGGATGTATGCTGCCTTTTTTCTGTCTTGCATTGTGAAACGACTGAAATATCATGTCGCAGTCCAGTTTTCTGTATTCCCGGTAAAGTTCCGGGAAACGGACATCATAACAGATCAATAAACCGCAGTTTACGCCATTCACGTTGAATGTTACAAAATGATCTCCCGGAGTAAAATACTCCAGATCTCCACCTGTGCAAAATCGTTTGTCGTACCGGTCGGTTATTTCACCCTGATGATTAACGATATATAAACTATTGTGCGGTTTGTGGTTTCCGCTCAGCCGGTGGACTGATCCGAAAACCACCCACAATTTCAAATCCTTCGCCAGCGCCAAAATGGAATCCGTATTCCGGTACAATTCATCCCAGTCAAACTGATCAAGCGAGGGCATATCCACACCCGGATAACCCGACAAGGCACATTCGGGGAAATGCACAATATCAGCTTTCTTAAGACTGGCTTCTGTCATCTGGTCTATCATCCACGCACAATTGGCCCTGATATCGGAAGATACCGGGAATTGACAGGAGGCAATGCGGATCTTGCCAGGCTCCGGTGGATTTGTTGAAACCTGGGCATGTATTGCCACAGTGGAGCAACATAACCAAATGGTTATTAGTACATTTGGAAGAAAGTGATCTGGTTTTCGCATGGCAGATTACTTACCTATTCGGGCAGCATTATCGTGATATACCTTTTTAAGTACTTCTTTTGGAAGGCCGAAACCATTCATTGCCCAATGATAGCCAAATTGTCCGATCTCATAGAAATGTTCATCTTCTGATTCCAGTACCCGAAAGGTGATCCTGTACATATCCGCATTATAACCCATATCGGTACCATATAGCAGCCGGTCCTGGTACTTTTCGTAAAATGCCTTCATATAGCGGGGAATAGTTGCTGATTCCGCATACCGCGCAGATATGTCTGTATAGAAGTTGGGATATTTATCGAAGAGTTCAGCCAGCTTAGCCATATCATGGTTAAGATTGGCAAAATGGCAGGCAACGAAGGTTACTTTAGGGTTGTTTTTAACCGCGTTTTCCAGTGTCTGAATCAGGGCATCAAAACCTATGATACCCGGTTTGGTCATATCAATGCGCCATTCCTGAGCATTCATGAGGCCATCGTTGGTGGAATCCATTTTCTCATACATCCAGATGGGATCAGCCACATGAATGTTGATGGGCATCTTCAGTTCAGCACATTTTTCAAATAAGGGTTTCAAGCGGGGATCATCAAAATGCATGCCCCACGCCTGTACCGGTTCTGAAAAGAACAATCCCAATCCCTTGTCTCCCTCCTCGCCAACACCCCGGGCACCCATTTTGTAACAACGTTCCAGTTCCCTGACGGCTGAAGGACCAAAGCCGGCCTTGTCATACCCGGTGTAATCAAATCCACACCAAACCTCAAACCGGTTTCCATATTTGGCATATTTTTTTATGATGGCATCAAATTTAGGACCCGAGGCTTCGGTCAATACAATGGTCTTTATCAATGCCACAGACATCCATGTTCCTGACCCATTGGGCGATATCTTCATCTGTTCTGGCATAATCATGTGAATGAACATCAATTACCGGAAAGGCAGCCTTTTCAATGCGGGTGGCCGGAATTTTGTAAATGGATACGGGCCGGAAGTTCTTTAACAGCAGGTTATCTGCATTTTGAGCCGTCAAGGGTAACGAAAAAACCAACAGGAAGCCCAATAGGATAACCAGGGTTATGCTTACTGAAATTGCTTTTGTTTTCATAGATCTTGTATGATTATTGATTCATTATTATATCTTCCACGGCATTTTCATCACCCTGGGCAGGTCCATACCATACGCCACCGCCGAATGTGATGATATAAATTTTTTCCGGGTTCCGGGGGTCGATATCCACCCTTTTCCCCCACTTGAAGTTATAGCCTTTGAGGCGGATCCATGTTTCACCAAGGTCCCCGGACCGGTATGCTGAGCCATTGAAGCCACAGGCATAATAAGTTTTGTTGCGGGCATCATAGGTAATATCGTGTATATGCTGGTCTGCTTCCAATACCTGATTCCATGTTGCGCCCTTGTCTTTTGATACGAAAATGCCGCCGCCTGTATCGGGAGAAAACTGTTCTCCGTTTGGTCGTCCCCAGGCTGACAGCAGAAGGCGGTTCTGGTCTCCCGGGTCTGTTGCCAGACTTGTAGGCCCATTGGTGCCGGCCGGAAGGGGTATTTTTTCCCATGATTCAGCCTCATTATCTGAACGGTACAGGGCTCCATCCTGATCATTTCCAATAGTGCCGTCGGAGCTACGCCTGCTTACAATTAAATAAAGCATCCCGTTATCACTGTTCCCGAATATTCTCCAGGCAAAGGGTTCCTTGCCCTCAATCCCCTTGTTTTTCTGCAACCAGGTTGCTCCCCCGTCAAGCGACTTGTAAACCCCTTTCCCGAAAGCACAGGCATATAATGTCCGGCTTTCTGCTTTGCTGGAGGGATCGATATATACATGTGTCACGGCTGCTTCCCCGATATCGCTGCTGACCGGTTGCCAGGTTTTGCCACCATCAATGGTTAACACGATACCACCCTGATACCCTGCAGTACCATTTCTCCTCCACATTTTGGGACGGGGAAGATCGTGGACATTGCTCATCGCAGCCCAGGCCTTTCCCTTAATATCAGCATCGAAGGTCAACCAGTACGTACTGTTGTACCAGTTGCGAGGCACACCGTTATTTAGCGTGGCACTCTGCCAGCTTTCACCGCCATCCCTGCTTTCCATGAGTCCGATGTCGGTGGTGGCCATAAATACATGATTCATATCAAAGGGATCAAAGACCATGGTATAACCGGTGGTGACCTCAAGTCCCCTGGAGATCCAGCCCTGGCCTTCTTTCTTTCTGGTGTAAAATTGTTCCCAGGACAGACCCCCATCCGTTGTTTTGATGGTCCTGCCAAAATCGGTTGTGTAACAGATATCCGGGTCAACAGGAGAAACAGCAATTGCAAAGGGATTCTCTCCCCAGGTTGGGCCAAACCGCTCATCAATCCATCCCTTTTTATAGTTTTCTGAATACTGGTCGTTTCCACTTGTCAAACGGTCCTTCCAGACCAGCTTCCATGTTTTTCCGAAATCCTCACTTTTAGCCACACCGATGCAGGTGGTGTCGGCATGAATTTTCAGTCCGTTGTAGGAAACATATACGGTTCCGGGATGACCGGTACAGGTTGCAATGGTTCGCCATTCCGGTAGATCAGCATTTTTTTCGCAAAACTTAAGCAGGCCTTCCTGCCTGTTTTCCCAGGTCTTACCTCCGTCATCAGAATAATAAATACCGGAAGGGTCACCTTCCGGATTAAAATAGGATTTTCCTGAAATGGCGTAGATGACATACTTGTTTTGCTGACTGTCAAAACCACCCGAAAATTCAGTAAGCATGCCAACATGAGCAGGGCAAGGATTGGTTTTCCAGATTCTGTTTTCCCTGACTGTAATGGTATTTCTCGCGGTTATATAGAGGGTCCTGTTCTCTTGCGGAGACGAAGGATCAATAAAAATGTTCCGGGCTGCTTGGTCGAGATCCTTAATTTTCGTCCAATGTCCGCCCTGGTCATCCGAATAATAATATGCCACGGCATTATCGATAGCTATGACCGCATGTAATTTCATGGAGTTCCCGGGATCAACAGCCAGTGCCATTACATGGCGCCTTGTGCTGTCAATTGTGACCACTGTTTCTTCTGCATGATCTCCCCTGGACACCAGTCCTGTCATCTCAGCCGGCCCGGGGTATAAAATACGCCATGTATTCCCGCGGTCAGTACTTTTAAAAAGGGCAATGGAATTCGCATATACAATGTTTGAATCCATGGGATCGAATACAAAGAATCTGACTGGTCGCCCGCAAGGAGAACATCCTCCAGGAAAGACCTCCGTTGTAGGTAACATACGATCCGGTCATATCGCAGGCTACATAGGCATAATCTGCATTATGCGGACTCACGGCAGGATTGAACATGGCACCGCCGCCTCCCGGTCCGACCTTTTCCCACTGGGTAAAAGAGGGCTCCTGTTTATCATTTCCGGGACATGCTGTAAATCCGGCTATGATAAAAAGCAGATACAAGAGTCGTATCATAAGTAAAATAGCGTTGATAATTAAGACAAATTATATAAATTCGTAAAAGAAATTGCTTACGAATCGTTTCCAAACAAATATATCAATTATCTTAACTGATTAATCCGGATTAACTATATTTTCTTATCATGGGTATTCGACGAATTGGAACAGCAACCTCAGATCACCCGGTCACCCCGGCGTAAGTTTCTTATAAGAAGTGCCGCATGGCTCACAGGGATGGTTGCATCGGGCACGGTGGGTATGCCACGTTTATGGGCCAGGGAGAGCTGTAAGCCTGGAGGGTATTCAGATGAGGAGTTATATCCGGTATTTGATTGTCATCTCCATTGTCCGGCCGAGCAGGGAGAAAACTGGCAGTGGTATAAAGTCACCAACAACTTTGGGGATTTTGTGGATTACCTCGATAAAACTGGTGTGCAGCGGGGAATTATTAATTCACAGCGCAGTTATGGCGCACTACCCGAAGAATTCAAAGCCGGGAATCGAGAGGTTGCCCGGTATGCCGACAAGTACAAGGGGCGCTTTCTGGGAGCCTGCGTGGTGAATCCGCAATATATTGAGGAAGCTTTGCGTGAAATCGAATATTGCCGCAACCAGCTTGGCTTTGTCTGGGTAGGAGAATTGTGTAATTATATGGTACCTTATCAATACACGATTCCGGAATTCGATCAGCTGGTAGAACAGGTTATCAGGCTAAACATGGTATTAGCCCTGCACACCGAGCAGGGGGAAATGGAATATATTGCCCGGAAGTTCCCTGGCGCTACCATTGCCTTTGCCCATTTTGGTGATGATCATGAATATGATGACATATTCAAACGGATTGATCTGGTTGCACAAAATCCCAATTTCTACCTCGATACTTCGGGTTATGGGCATGATCGGGTCGGGGTGCTTGAATATGCTGTTAAATCGATTGGTCCTGACCGGGTGCTTTTTGGTTCTGACTTTTCAATCAATGATCCGGGCACGGTTATTGCACGGATTCGAAATGCCTTTCTGACGGACGAACAAAAACATAAGATTTTTTCCGGAAATCTCCATGCATTATTAAAAAAGGTACAGCAAGTATAAAGGCGGGAGAATGACATACGCAGAGCTCAAAACGAAGTACAACCAGGTTTTTGATTTCATAAACAGAAGCCGGATCAGGGAAGCCATGGATACCCTCAGGGATCTATGTAATCATGGACGGAATCTTGATCTCAGGATGCAACTGGATGGTCACAATGAAACCTATTTTAACCTGCTTAAGTATTCATTTGAATTATCGGATGACCCGCAGAAGGAACTGGTATATAACCGGCTGGTAAAGGCTATCATCAGCCTGGCTGATGATGTGAAGGAGGATATTGTCCGTTCGCATAATCTCCTGAAATATTACAGGCTGAGGATGATACCTGAATCAGTTTCGGACCATACAATACAGGAAGTTGCCAGGTTAACTGACCAGCTTGTACTGATAAGGGAATCAGGCTCAGTTGAACCGGTCGGTAAAGGCCTGGGGGAGTTCATGGCATCACCGGTGTATAAGGAAAAAATCAGAGATCTCTTCTACATCATTTGGCAATCAGACAAGCTTAAAGATACTGAAATTGAACTCCTCAGCAAGCTTAGCAAGCCCGATACCATCGCCTGGTATGACAAATGTGTGCTGGTGAGTGCGCTGACTTTGTCACTAATACGTCATTTTGACAGCAATAAGATAGATCAGCTTTTTAACTTCTATGAAGCTGGCGAAATGCAGGTATGGCAGAGGGCACTGGTAGGACTTGTACTGGGTCTGACCTATTTCGACAAACGGATAAAATACTACCCTGAGATCATGATGCGCCTGCGGGCTATACAGGGGTTGAAGTCCGAGGATAAAAGCATGGAGATCGTTATCATCCAGTTCATCAAAGCCAGGGAAACGGAAAAGATCACGCGGAAGATCCAGCAGGATATCCTGCCGGAAATGATTAAAATGAAATCGAAGCTGGAAGAGAAACTTGACCTGGAGAATCTGCTTTCCACAAATAAGCCGGAAGACAAAAATCCGGAGTGGGAAACATTCTTCAAGGATTCGCCGGATATATATAATAAACTAGAGGAATTTACCAACCTGCAGCTCGAAGGTGCAGATGTTTTTCTGGGTGCGTTTGCCATGCTGAAGCAATTTGATTTCTTCAATGAGATCCATAACTGGTTCCTGCCATTTAATAAGGACAATGAATATGTTTCCGCCATTTTCAGCGATGTAAGTGAAGGATTTGATGTAGGTCAGTTTGCCGAAGGTATTGAACGGAGCAATTTTCTGTGCAATTCTGACAAATATTCGTTTTGCCTCAATGTTAGACATATGCCGGCTTTCCAGAAGTCGACCGTTATGGAATTGTTCAATATGGAACTGAAGGCCATGAATGAGATGGCCCGTGATGATGAGTTAATTAACAGCAATGCCCAGGACCGGGGTGATCATAACCCAATATTTTCACGATCTGTACAGATTTTACAAACTTCATCCACTGAAGCAGGAATTTGATGATGTTTTCAACCTGCCCGTTAACATTCATGAGGCCGCCTTTTTCAAGCTGTGGATTGATGATCTCAATATGCTCCGGAATATCGGGGAATTCTTTTTCGGGAAGAATTATTATTCGGATGCCTGTTTGATCTTCGCGCAGATCATTGATAAAAACCAGAATTATGAATTGTTTGAAAAGATTGGATTCTGCTGGCAAAAAACAGGGAACTTCACAGAAGCGCTTGAATATTATCATAAAGCGGAATTACTTGACCGGAAAAGGCTTTGGCTTCTAACCCGTATTGCCTGGTGTTACCGTAAAACCGGAGATTATGATAAAGCGGTGATGTATTATCTTGATGCCGAGAAGCTGGAACCGGAGAACCTGGAAGTGCAGGCCTGGCTGGGGCAGACCCTGCTGGAAACGGAGGATTATGAAGAAGCCCTGAAATATTATTTTAAGGTTGAGTACCTGCAGCCGGGCAACCATAAAGTGAAACGGCCAATCTCATGGTGCTCATTTATGCTCGGTAAACTGGACAGGGCCAGGAAATACCTTGAAAAATCGCTTGAACAGGAAACCAGTAAAAATGATTTCCTGAATTTGGGACATATATACTGGTGCATGCACAACAAAGCCAAGGCTATTGAAAATTACAAAAAGAGCCTTCAGGCAGCCAGTATGGATTTCAACTGGTTCGCACGTGCCATGATGGACGACAGTAAACACCTTACTATGCATGGCATACAGGCATTTGATATACCCCTGATGGTTGACTATATAATGATGTCTCCCTAAACCCTGCCGCCTCATGAAATCCCACCAGAACTGTTTGCTTTGCTTTACGCCTCCGTACATACTGGAAAGAATCCTAGAAGCCGGTTCAGCCGGACAAAAAGACAGGGCGCTTAAAGTCCTTACCTTATCGGGACAGATGCGTGGCCGACGGCAATCGCTCACCCGGGTTAAGTTTCCGTTTCCCCGGACCCTGACACCTGGCAAGCAGCGCTATGTTTATTCTGCCGGTTACGGGTCCGGCCTTCCGGGTTCAGTTATCAGGCATGAAAAGGATCCGCCTTCAGGAGATCCTGCCGTTGATGAGGCCTTTGACGGGGCAGGAATAACCTTTGATCTGTTTCTGGATCATTATGATCGCAATTCGATTGATGGTTCGGGAATGCATCTGATATCCACCGTACACTACCAGAAGGGATATGATAATGCTTTCTGGAACGGGGAGCAGATGGTATATGGTGATGGCGATGAAGATCTGCCGGAAGAAGAGCGTTTATTCAACCGTTTTACCGTTGCTGTGGATGTCATCGGGCATGAACTTACCCATGGGGTAACCCAGTTTGAGGCCAAACTGGCCTATTGGGAGCAGTCAGGTGCCTTGAATGAATCCTTTTCAGATATTTTCGGATCGCTTGTAAAGCAGAAGAAACTCAACCAAACAGCGGATCGGGCTGACTGGTTGATCGGAGCGGGTTTATTTACATCTTACGTGAAGGGGCAGGCGATCCGTTCGATGAAAGAACCCGGTACTGCATATGATGATCCCTTGCTGGGTAAGGACCCGCAGCCAGCACATATGCGGCATTATGTGAACACAACATCGGATAACGGCGGTGTTCATATAAATTCGGGAATACCGAACAGGGCCTTTTACCTCACTGCGGTTGAGATAGGGGGTTATGCCTGGGAGAAGGCAGGTAAGATTTGGTACTTTACATTACGGGATAAGCTCCGTGAAAAATCCGATTTTCAGGATGCAGCCCGGCTTACCTGGACCGTGGCAGGGGAACTGTATGGGAAGAAAAGCCTGGAGCAGAAAGCCGTTCGCAAAGGATGGGAAGGGGTTGGAATCAAGTTTGCAGTATCCTCCGGGAAGAAGAATATAAAATTGAAGTAATAAATAAGTTATTTGTAATTGGTAATTGGTAATTGGTGTGATTAGGGCAAAGGGCTCAGGGTGTGATGAAGATCGTCACACCCTGTTCTCAAAACCCACACTCACCAATCACCAATCACCAATCACTGATGGACGATATCATACATATCGATTTTGAGCGTTCGGGCGGATTCACCGGTATTCCGGTCAGGGTAATACTGGATGGCACCTTGCTGAGTCCCGGTGAACGGGAAGAAGTCCGCCAGTTGATTGAGCGTTCGGATTTTTTCAGCTTACCGGCAAATGAAATGTCCGAAACATCCGTGCAGGATCAGTTCCTTTACAGAATAACCGTGGAAACGGTCGAATACAGTCACACGCTTTTAATATACGAGCAGGAAGTTACCGCTCAACTCCGTCCATTGATCCTGTTTTTATCGGAGAAGACGGGAAGGGGGAGGAAAAAATAATTATTCACTACCCGAGCCTTAAGGCTCGGGCTATTGAAAGACATAATCACACCAGGATTTTCGTGGTAAGGTTGGCGATGCTGGTCTGAAGGGCGTCGAAGGGTTTTCCGTCTTTCGTGCTGTCCTGTTCAACGAACATGTATTTCATTCCGGCCACATCTTTGACGGCCAGGATTTCTTTGAAATTGATAATTCCTGCACCAACGGGGGCAAAATCTGTAACACCGGTGGTGGTAAAATAGGGTGCTTCCCGGGTAAACATGTCCTTCATGTGGAACAGCTGGAACCTGCCAGGATACCTGTTCATGATCTCGATCGGATTTTGCCCGGCCTTTGTGACCCAGAACAGATCAATTTCCATGGTGATGAGGTCCTTGTCCATTTCCACCATGAAGACATCGAAATAGGGAACCTTGCCCTCAACCATAGCGAATTCAAAATTATGATTATGGTATCCGAATTGTATTCCGTGTTCTTTCATAATTTTGCCGACTTTGTTCCATTCGGCCACCATTCTTTTATAGCTGTCCAGGGTTTTTCTGGCTTCTTCAACAACCCAGGGCTGAACGCAGTATTTAACGCCCAGTTTTGCATGATCCTCGGCCATTTTTATGGCATTATCCAGGGTGATACCCTCTGCTTCAACCTGTGTATGGCTGCTGATAACTTCCATACCCAGGTCGTTTACCATCTTTTTAAATTCTTCCGGTGAAAAACCGTAAAACTTACCATCGGCATATTTCGCCAGTTCCAGGTTTTTATAACCCATATCCGAGACCATTTTCAGTGAACCCGGCACATCTGTTCCCATGGCATCGCGTATGGTATACAACTGCAGACCTATGCCAAAGCTTTTCAGGTCGACCGGAGCTATTGCCGGAGACGTGGCAGGATTCTTACAACCATACTGGGAAAGAGCAAAAGCTCCCAGGGCGCCCGCTGCTGACACGCGCAGGAAATCCCTTCTTGACTGTGATATTTTCATGTTCGATGAATGGTATTAAGTTAATAGATGTATGTTTCTGGCAGAATTGCGCAAATAAAAGTAATACAAAACTTTCAGATGATAAAATACGGAGCCGGATTTAAAGTGAATTCCGGGCCGGATAAAAAAAATATTTTTCCGCAGCTTGTTGTTTTTGATAAAAAAACATCTACCTTTGCAAGCCAATTTTAAGGAAAAAATACAAAATAAGTCTACATGCCAACTATACAGCAATTGGTAAGAAAGGGCAGGGCCACGATTGAAGACAAGAGCAAAGCTCCGGCTTTAAATGCTTGTCCGCAGAAACGTGGTGTTTGTACACGTGTCTACACAACAACACCGAAGAAGCCGAATTCCGCTATGCGTAAAGTTGCCAGGGTCAGGCTCCAGCATGGAATTGAAGTTACGGCTTATATTCCGGGTGAGGGGCATAACCTGCAGGAGCATTCCATTGTTATGATCCGGGGAGGCAGGGTAAAGGATTTGCCCGGTGTACGTTATCATATTATCCGCGGAGCGCTTGACACTTCGGGTGTAGAGGGTCGTAATCAGCGCCGTTCCAAGTATGGCACCAAGAAACCTAAAAGCAAGTAGTTTTTTGAACAGACAAAGCAATGAGGAAGACTAAGCCAAAAAAAAGAATATTGTTACCTGATCCGAAGTACAATGATACACTGGTAACCCGGTTTGTGAACAATCTGATGACCAGGGGAAAAAAGAGTACCGCGTACGATGTATTTTATGAAGCGCTTGATCTGGTTGCCAAACGTGCAAAGGATATTGAAACCGCACCGCTGGATATCTGGAAAAAAGCGCTGGAAAATATAACACCCCAGGTTGAGGTTAAGAGCCGCCGGGTTGGTGGTGCCACATTCCAGGTACCTACTGAAATTCGGCCCGATCGTAAGATTTCAATCAGTATGAAAAACCTGATCCTGTATTCCAAGAAAAGGGCAGGCAATTCCATGAGTGATAAACTGGCATCGGAGATACTGGCAGCTTTTAAGGAAGAAGGGGCAGCTTTTAAGAAGAAAGAAGATACACATAAAATGGCAGAAGCGAACAAGGCATTTGCGCATTTCAGGTTCTAATACGGGATATTTGACATTGCGGTTTTAGCCTATAGCTACACTAGCTGATAATTAGTGCTTTATGAATTCTGATCTGAATTATACCAGAAATATTGGCATTATGGCCCATATTGACGCCGGTAAGACTACCACTACCGAGCGCATTCTGTTTTACACTGGTATGGTTCACCGGATGGGCGAGGTGCACGATGGCACAGCTACGATGGACTGGATGGTTCAGGAACAGGAAAGAGGCATTACAATAACAGCCGCATCGACCACCACATACTGGAAATACCACGACCAGAAATACAAAATCAACATTATTGATACACCGGGTCACGTAGACTTCACCGTAGAAGTGGAGCGTTCTCTGCGTGTTCTGGATGGTGCCATTGCTGTCTTTTGTGCAGTGGGTGGCGTTCAGCCACAGTCTGAAACCGTTTGGCGCCAGGCAGATAAATATAATGTTCCCAGGCTGGCCTTCATCAACAAGATGGATCGAACCGGAGCTGATTTCTTTGGTGTTGTCAATCAGATCAAGGAAAAATTGGGCTCAAATCCGGTCCCCATGCAAATTCCCATTGGCTCGGAAGAAAATTTCATCGGTCTGGTGGACCTCATTGAACGAAGGGCTATTGTCTGGAAAGAGGACAAAGAGATCGGGATGCGGTATGAATATATCGATATACCGGCTGACATGATCGACCTGGTGGAGGAATGGCGTGAAAAGCTGATCGAGGCGGTTTGTGAGCAGGATGACGACCTGTTGGAAAGATTTTTCGAGGACCGTGCTTCCATTTCTGTGGAGGAGTTTATGGAACATACGCGCAAGGCCGTTATTGGACATCGCATTGTTCCGGTTTTATGCGGAGCTGCGTTTAAGAATAAAGGAATACAGCGGTTGCTTGATACAATATGTGCTTTGTTGCCCAGCCCGATGGATATTGAGGTAACACAGGGCGTAAATCCCTATACAGATAAAACAGAAGAACGCCGGGCTGATGAAAAGGAACCAATGGCCGCACTGGCGTTTAAGATTGCCACAGATCCCTATGTAGGCAGGCTTACATACCTTCGTGTTTATTCAGGTGCCGTTGATGCAGGAATGCAGGTACTGAATCCACGGACAGGCAATAAGGAAAGGATTAACCGCCTGTATCAAATGCATGCCAATAAGCAGAATCCGCGTGAGCGCATTGAGGCCGGTGACATTTGCAGTGTGGTAGGATTAAAAGATGTTGTGACCGGAGATACCTTGTGTGATATCAAGCATCCGATTTCCCTCCTGTCCATGACATTTCCGGAACCCGTGATCGGAGTGGCCATTGAACCCAGGACACAGGCTGATTTTGACAAATTGGGCATAGCCCTGAACAAACTGGCTGAGGAGGATCCGACATTTAAAGTCAAAGTCGATGACGATTCGGGACAGACCATCATCAGCGGTATGGGGGAACTTCATCTCGAAATACTGATGGACAGGTTAAAACGCGAGTTCAATGTGGAATGCAACCAGGGTGCTCCGCAGGTGGCTTATAAAGAAGCCCTGAACACCACCGTAAAACACCGGGAGATTTTTAAAAAGCAGACTGGTGGACGGGGTAAATTTGCTGATATCGTTTTCGAACTGACTCCGACAGAAAAGGGAGTGCATGGCCTCGTATTTATCGATCAGGTTAAGGGTGGCAATATACCGCGTGAATATATTCCTTCCGTGGAAAAAGGATTCCGGGAGGCCATGAGAAATGGAATACTGGCAGGATTCCCCATGGACAACCTGCAGGTGACTCTTAAGGACGGGTCATTCCACCCGGTGGATTCAGATTCACTCTCTTTTGAGATTGCTGCCAGGCAGGGTTTCAAACATGCCCTGAAAAAGGGGAAGGTAAACCTGCTCGAGCCCATTATGAAGGTAGAGGTAGTTACCCCCGAGGAATATATGGGTGATGTGATTGCTGATTTTAACCGCAGGCGCGGGCAGATTACCGGGATGGAATCCAGGCAGGTTGCCAGAGTTATCCTGGCCCAAGTTCCGCTGGAAGAAATGTTCGGGTATGTGACTGTGTTGCGAACCATTTCGTCCGGAAGGGCAACTTCCACCATGGAGTTCTCCCATTATGAAGAGGTACCGGCTACCCTTTCGAGCGAAGTGATTGAGAGGATTACCGGAATGAAAATAATTGTATAAACGACTTTAAGACCATTAATATATGAGCCAGAAGATTAGAATAAAGCTTAAATCGTACGATCATAACCTGGTAGATAAATCAGCCGAGAAAATTGTCAAGACGGTTAAATCTACCGGCGCTGTGGTAAGCGGCCCAATACCCCTTCCGACGCATAAAAGGATATTTACCGTACTGCGGTCCCCTTTTGTGAACAAGAAATCCAGAGAGCAATTTCAGCTTTCATCGCACAAGCGTTTGCTGGATATTTACAGCTCAACGCCGAAGACCATAGATGCATTGATGAAATTGGAATTGCCCAGTGGTGTTGAAGTTGAAATCAAAGTATGAAACAGTTAATTTGACAAGAGATGCCTGGATTAATTGGAAAAAAGGTCGGAATGACCTCCGTATTTGACGAGAGCGGGAACAATGTTCCCTGCACTGTTCTTGAGGTTGGTCCCTGTGTCATTACACAGATCAAGACCATGGAAAAGGATGGTTACAAAGCCGTACAGCTTGCATTTGATGAAAAGAAAGAAAAGAACACGCCCAAGGCTATGCAGGGGCACTTTAAAAAAGCCAATGCCACACCGAAGAGAAAGGTGATCGAACTGAGAGGTTTTATCCGCGAGTGGCAGGTTGGTGATGTTATCACTGTGGATTATTTTAAGGATGATCCATGGCTCGACGTAACGGCAGTCTCAAAGGGTAAAGGATTTCAGGGTGTCGTAAAACGTCATGGTTTTAGCGGGATTGGTGATTCCACACATGGTCAGCACGACCGGTCCAGGGCGCCCGGGTCACTGGGGGGGTCATCCTGGCCTTCCCGTGTTTTTAAAGGTATGCGGATGGCCGGACAAACCGGCAATAAGAGCGTAAAGATTCTCAATCTGAAGGTTGTGAAGATCATTCCGGAGAATAATCTATTGTTGTTAAAAGGATCAGTTCCCGGGGCCAAGGGATCCTACATTGTCATTGAAAGCCCTGAAGGAACCTAAAATAAACTGTGAGTCATGGAATTAGCAGTATTGAATACAGCAGGAAAGGAAACAGGCCGCAAAGTCGAGCTGATGGATGAGATTTTTTCCATTCAGCCGAACGATCACGCCATTTACCTTGAAGTAAAGCAACATCTTGCCAACAATCGCCAGGGAACGCATAAGGCAAAGGAGCGCAATGAAATTGCGGGGAGTACGCGTAAAATCAAGCGGCAGAAAGGTACCGGCGGGGCACGCGCCGGCAGTATCAAGAATCCCCTGTTTACCGGAGGAGGAAGAATTTTCGGGCCCCGTCCGAGGGATTACAATTTCAAACTGAACAAAAAAGTAAAATCACTGGCGCGTAAATCAGCGCTGACTTATAAAGCCAGGAACAATGAAATAATGATACTCGAGGATTTTACCCTGGAAGCGCCAAAAACAAAGGACTATATCAGCATACTGAATAACCTGAAAATAGAGGGTAAGAAGACCCTGGTGGTCCTGAATGAACCGAATAAAAATATATATTTGTCATCCCGGAATTTGACCGGCACAAGAGTGGTAATGGTCTCTGAATTAACCACATATGACATACTAAACAGTACCTCTCTTGTATTTGTGGAAAGTTCACTTGACAAAATTCAGAAAAGTCTGTAACCTTCAAATCTTAGTGTAATGGATATTATAGTAAAGCCAGTTGTAACCGAGAAGATGAATGCCCAGGCAAGCCTGAGAAAATACGGCTTCATTGTAAACAAGAAGGCAAACAAGGTACAGATAAAAAGGGCCGTGGAGAACCTGTATGGTGTTACGGTAGAATCAGTTAGCACGATGTTTTATGCCGGAAAGCGCAAATCAAGATTCACCAAGACCGGTGTTGTATCTGGCAGGCAAAATGGCTTCAAGAAGGCTGTTATTACCCTGCGGGAGGGCGATATAATTGATTTTTATAGCAATATCTAATTTATTATTATGGCTGTAAGGAAATTAAAACCTGTAACCCCGGGTCAGCGACACAGGGTAGTTGGTTCGTATGACGACATCACCAGCGCAACACCTGAAAAATCGCTGTTAAGACCATTGCAGAAGTCCGGGGGACGGAACAATGATGGTAAGATGACCATGCGGTATATTGGCGGGGGTCATAAGAAGATGTACCGGGTGATTGATTTTATACGCAATAAGGATGGTATGTCCGCCATGGTGAAGACTATTGAATATGATCCGAACCGTTCGGCCCGTATCGCCCTGCTGGTATATGAAGATGGTGAAAAGCGCTATATCATTGCACCAAGCGGATTGAAAGTCGGGCAGATCGTGCGCTCCGGTCAGGGTGTTGCTCCGGAAGTCGGCAACTGTCTTACCCTGGCTGAGATTCCGCTCGGAACGCTGGTTCATAACATTGAACTCCATCCGGGTAAAGGCGGTGCTCTGGCACGCAGTGCCGGTTCATATGCCCAGCTTACTTCACGCGATGGCAAGTATGCCATTATTAAACTTCCGTCAGGAGAGTCACGCATGATCCTTACAGCCTGCAGGGCTACTGTTGGAACAGTTTCCAACCCGGATCATGGTCTTGAACGGTCAGGCAAGGCCGGTCGTTCACGGTGGCTGGGACGTAGACCAAGAGTACGTGGTGTGGTTATGAATCCGGTGGATCATCCCATGGGGGGTGGTGAAGGCCGGGCATCTGGCGGACATCCAAGGTCACGTAAGGGATTATATGCAAAGGGAATGAAAACCCGGAGAAAAAAGAATCCCAGTACAAAGTTTATAATTGAACGCAGGAAAAAATAATTGACTATATATTATGAGCAGGTCATTAAAAAAAGGTCCTTTCATCGAATTCAAGCTTGAAAAACGCGTAATTGAGATGAATAAATCCGGGAAGAAATCGGTTGTAAAAACCTGGTCGAGGCGTTCACTGATCTCTCCCGACTTTGTTGGCCATACCATAGCGGTTCATAACGGGAACAAATTCATTCCGGTTTACATTACCGAAAACATGGTAGGGCACCATTTGGGTGAATTTTCACCAACCCGCACATTCAGGGGCCATGCCGGAAGATCAAAAGTATAGACAAAATCCATTAAATACAGAAAGCAATGGGTGCACGAAAGCGTAATACCGCTGAAAAACGAAAGGAAGAAAACAAAGGCCGGACCTTTGCCGAGCTGAACAATTGCCCAACCTCACCCCGTAAAATGAGGCTGGTTGTCGATATGATCAGGGGCGTTGAAGTCAACAGGGCGCTGGATATTCTTCGCTATAGCCCGAAAGAGGCATCAAAAAATGTTGAAAAGCTTTTGCTTTCCGCCATCTCAAATTGGCAGAAAAAGCACGAAGATGTACGTATTGAGAAATCAAACCTTTTTGTAAAAGAGGTATTTGTCGACGGAGGCCGAATGCTGAAAAGGCTCCGTCCAGCACCCCAGGGAAGAGGCTATAGGATCCGGAAACGTTCCAATCATGTGACCATCATCCTGGACAGCCGTGCAGATAAACAGGAACAAGTCTTAAGTAATACAAACTAAAATTAATGGGACAGAAAGTCAATCCTATAAGTAATCGCCTGGGAATCATCAAAGGCTGGGATTCCAACTGGTTTGGTGGCAGAAACTACGCCGATAAACTGATCGAGGATTTCAAGATCCGCGAGTACCTGACCGCACGGTTGGCGAAGGCCAGTCTCTCGAAAATTATTATCGAGCGTACCTTGAAGCTCATCACGGTTACGGTAAATACTGCCCGTCCGGGTATCATCATCGGAAAAGGGGGACAGGAAGTGGACAAACTGAAGGAAGAGCTTAAAAAGATCACCAGCAAGGAGGTTCAGATTAACATATTTGAAGTGAAAAGGCCTGAGCTCGATGCCATGATTGTGGCCAATAATGTTGCAAGGCAGATTGAGGGAAAGGTATCCTATCGCCGGGCTATTAAAATGGCCATTGCTTCTACTATCCGCATGGGAGCTGAAGGTATTAAATGTCAGGTTTCAGGCAGGCTGGGTGGAGCCGAAATGGCCCGTACGGAAATCATCAAGGAAGGACGTATTCCCCTGCATACTTTCCGTGCCGATATCGATTATGCTCTGGCCGAAGCACTTACCAAGGTCGGTCTTATCGGTGTTAAAGTATGGATTTGCAAAGGCGAGATATTCGGCCGGCGTGATCTGGCCCCCAATATCGGGGCGAAATCGGCCAAGCCCAAGAGCAATTTTAAGAAACGCAGAAAATAATCGAAGCGCGCTTTAAAAGATAATGATATGTTACAACCAAAGAAAACAAAATTCAGGAGACAGCAAAAGGGCAGGATGAAGGGAAATGCCCAGCGGGGACATGAGCTGGCATTCGGGTCCTTTGGGATCAAGGCTCTGGATAAGGCCTGGATTACCGGGAGACAGATTGAGGCAGCCCGTCAGGCTGTTACCCGTCATATGAAACGTGAAGGACAGATCTGGATCAGAGTTTTCCCCGACAAGCCAATCACCAAAAAACCTGCAGAAGTCCGTATGGGTAAAGGTAAAGGTGCCCCGGAGGGTTTTGTGGTCCCGGTCACACCCGGCCGCATCCTGATAGAAGCTGACGGTGTGCCGTTTGATATTGCCAAAGAGGCGTTACGGCTGGCGGCGCAAAAACTGCCCATACCCACGAAGTTCATTGTCAGAAGGGATTATGTTGAAATTTAATTTGTAAGTTCATGAAAACTACCGAAATAAGAGAACTTTCCGTCAAAGAAATTGAAGAACGGATTGAAAATGAGAAAAATCTCATTTTCCGGCAGAAAATGAACCATGCCATTTCTCCGCTTGATAATCCGATGAAAATCAAAGAGACCAGGAGAAATATCGCCAGGCTGGAAACCATACTTCGTCAGAAAAAGAATGAAGTCAAGTAAAAGGTTAAATTGAACCCAATGGAAAAAAGAAATTTGCGAAAAGAGAGGATCGGAACTGTTGTTAGCAACAAGATGAACAAAACCATCGTGGTGGCTGAAAAAAGAAAGGTGAAGCATGCCATTTACGGGAAGTTCATTAACAGGACCACAAAATTCATGGCTCACGATGATACGAACAATTGCAATATCGGCGATGTCGTGAAGATAATGGAAACCCGGCCCATGAGTAAAAATAAGATCTGGAGAGTAGTTGAAATTATCGAAAGAGCTAAATAACCATGATACAGCAAGAAAGCAGATTAACGGTTGCTGATAACAGCGGTGCAAAGGAGGTTCTTTGTATCCGGGTACTTGGCGGAACGGCCAGGCGGTATGCATCTGTCGGCGACAAAATCGTAGTGACTGTAAAGACCGCACTTCCTGCAAGCGAAGTAAAGAAAGGAACGGTTAGCAAAGCAGTCATTGTGAGGACAAAAAAAGAGATACGTCGTTCGGACGGATCCTACATTCGTTTCGACGACAATGCATGTGTGCTGCTTACGAATCAGGATGAAATCAGGGGGACCCGTATATTCGGACCAGTAGCCCGTGAATTGCGAGACAAGTATATGAAAATTGTATCACTTGCACCTGAAGTGCTATAATATTAAAAACCCAATTCAATGCAGAAGAAACTTCATATTAAAAAAGGTGATACGGTCTTCGTGAATGCAGGTGAGAGCAAAGGCAAGCAAGGCCGCATTCTTGAGGTGATCAGGAAATCTGACCGGGCAATAGTTGAGGGCATCAACCTGGTAAGCAAACATACCAAGCCAAATGCCAAGAGTCCCAAAGGTGGTATCCTTAAAAAAGAAGCATCGGTGCACATTTCGAACCTGATGCTGGTGGATCCGTCGACAGGCAAACCTACACGGGTTGGCAGAAAATTATCCGGAGACAACCGGCTTGTTAGATATTCAAAAAAATCAGGAGAGGAGATTAAGTGATGGAATATATACCGAATCTCAGAAGAAAATACCAGGAAGAGATCATCCCGGCACTCACCAGTGAGTTTGGCTACCGTTCGGTCATGCAGGTTCCAAAGCTGGAGAAGATCGTTATTAACCAGGGTGTAGGTCAGGCTGTGACCGACAAAAAGATCGTGGACGTGGCCCTTGAGGAACTAACCCTGATATCCGGTCAGAAAGCTGTACAGACACTTTCCCGTAAGGATATATCCAATTTCAAACTCAGGCGGAAAATGCCCATTGGTGTGAAGGTTACCCTGCGTCGTGAAAGGATGTTTGAATTCCTGGACAGGCTTGTAAGTGTGGCACTGCCAAGGATTCGTGATTTCAAGGGTATTAATAACAAATTCGACGGCAGGGGAAATTACACGCTGGGTATCAGCGAACAGATCATTTTCCCTGAAATTGACATCGACAAGATTGGCAAGATCCTGGGTATGGAAATTACTTTTGTAACCTCAGCCAGAACAGATGAAGAAGCATTTGCACTCCTGCGTGAGTTTGGCTTACCATTTAAAAATATTAAAAAGAATTAGTGAATATGGCTAAAGAATCAATGAAAGCCCGTGAAGTCAGGCGTAAGAAGCTTGTTGACAGGTTCGCCGAAAAAAGAGCCAAACTGAAAGTTGTAGGAGATTTTCAGGAGCTCAGCCGCCTGCCGCGGAATTCCAGTCCCATCCGTTTGCACAACCGGTGTAAACTAACCGGAAGGCCCAAGGGCTATATGCGCCAATTTGGCGTAAGCAGGATCGTTTTCAGGGAACTTGCTTCAAAGGGTTTAATTCCCGGTGTAAAGAAAGCCAGCTGGTAATATCAGTTGAATAAAGAGAAAAATTCAAAACAATGACAGATCCGATAGCAGATTACCTGACCAGATTACGGAATGCAATTTCCGCCAAGCATAAAGTGGTAGAAATTCCCTCTTCCAATCTGAAAAAGAATCTAACCAAAATCCTGTTTGATAAGGGATATATTCTTAATTACAAGTTTGTTGACGACGAACTGCAGGGTACCATAAAAATAGCCCTGAAATATCATCCAGAGACCAAACAGCCTGCAATCCGTTTGCTGAAACGGGTTAGCTCACCCGGTCTCCGGAAATATGTAGGTTCTGAGAAACTTCCCAGGGTATTGAATGGTTTGGGCATAGCCATCATATCTACTTCAAAAGGTGTGATGACAGATAAGGAAGCCAGGAACCTGAAAGTGGGTGGTGAAATATTGTGTTACGTATATTAACGGAGGAACAACCCATGTCACGAATAGGAAATCTACCGATCAAACTGCCACAGGGTGTGACCCTGTCAGTGAAGCCCGATAACACGGTTACGGTGAAAGGTCCCAAAGGTGAACTTCATCAGACTGTAGATCCCGATATCAAGGTGGAAGTCAAAGATAACGAAGTTGTTTTTACCAGGCCTACCGAACAGAAACGGCACAAATCACTGCACGGTTTATACCGTTCGCTCATCAACAACATGGTTCTGGGTGTATCAACCGGATACAAAATTGAACTCGAAGTTGTGGGCGTCGGTTATAAAGCCGAAGTAAAAGGCCAGGTTCTCGAAATGAGTCTCGGGTATTCACATGATATACATTTTCTGGCGCCTGCCGAGGTCAAGGTTGAAGCCCGCACCGAAAGAAGAAGCAACCCTGTCATTACTTTAACCAGCAGTGATAAACAACTGATCGGACAGGTAGCAGCCAAAATCAGGTCATTCCGCGAACCGGAACCTTATAAGGGAAAGGGTATCAAATTTGTAGGTGAAGTACTTAGAAAGAAAGCCGGTAAATCGGCAACAGCCAAATAATCCTAAAAAATTGAGTTATGGCTTTAACAAAATTAGAAAGAAGGAACAGGATAAAGATGCGGATCCGTAAAGATGTTTACGGAACAAAAGATCTTCCCCGGTTGTCTGTATACAGGAGCAATAAGCAGATCTATGTTCAGTTTGTTGATGATGCTACAGGCCGAACCCTGTTATCAGTTTCTTCACGCGATAAGGAAATCGCGGAAAAAACCGGGATTAACAAAACAGAACAGGCTAAACTGGTTGGTAAACTGGCTGCCGAGAAATCAAAAATCAATGGGATCAGCAAAGTTGTTTTCGACCGTAACGGTTGTTTGTACCATGGAAGGGTGAGAGCCCTGGCTGAAGCTGCACGAGAAGGAGGACTTAAATTTTAGCAAATTATGTCAAACGTAAGCATTCGAAGAGTAAAGACAACAGACCTTGATCTGAAAGACCGTCTTGTTAGTATTCAACGCGTGACCAAGGTTACCAAGGGTGGTCGGACCTTCAGTTTCTCAGCCATCGTTGTGGTTGGCAACGAGGATGGTATTGTCGGCTACGGACTGGGTAAAGCCAATGAGGTTACCACAGCCATTGCCAAAGGGGTGGAGGATGCCAAGAAAAACCTGATCAAGGTTCCTGTTTACAAGGGTACTATTCCACATGAACAGCTGGCCAAATATGGTGGCGCACAGGTTTTCCTGAAGCCGGCCTCCAGCGGTACCGGTGTAAAGGCTGGAGGTGCTATGCGTGCCGTGTTGGAAAGTGTCGGCATACGTGATGTACTCGCTAAGTCAAAAGGATCCTCTAATCCCCATAACCTGGTGAAGGCTACCTTCAATGCCTTGTTGTTGATGCGGGATGCCTATACAATTGCCCAACACCGCAATGTAAGTATTGAAAAGGTTTTTAATGGTTGATGTTAGCATATTATTTTTACAAATGGCTAAAATTAAAATTACGCAGATAAGAAGCAAGATTCATTGCACTAAACGGCAAAAACTGAATCTTGAAGCCCTGGGATTGCACAAGATGAATGCCAGCGTTGTGCATGAAGCCACACCACAGATCCTGGGTATGGTCAATCAGGTAAAGCATTTACTGAAAGTCACGGATATTTAAACATTAAGATTTTGAAATCATTATGGATCTGAGCACATTAAAACCGGCCAAGGGGTCAGTAAAGAAAGGAAAACGTATTGGCAGAGGCCAGGGTTCCGGTAAGGGCGGTACTTCTACAAAAGGACATAAGGGAGGTCAGTCAAGAGCCGGTTATTCGCGGAAAATTGGATTTGAAGGCGGCCAGATGCCCCTTCAGCGCAGGATACCAAAATATGGATTTAGCAATATAAACCGAAAGGAATACAAGGCGATCAATATTTCAACCCTGCAAACGCTTGCCGAGGCAAGAAAACTTACCTTAATTGATGCACAGATACTGGCTGATGCAGGTTTGATATCAAAAAAGGACCTTGTAAAGGTACTTGGTAACGGCAAACTTACCACCAAGCTGGATGTCAAAGCCCATGCCTTCTCCAAATCGGCAAAAGCCGCGATTGAAGCTTTGAATGGAACGGCAACCATAATCTGAAATCCGCATGAAAGCATTTATTCAGACATTAAAGAATATTTATAAAATCGAAGAACTCCGTTCAAGGATCTTTTTTACCCTGCTGATCGTACTGATCTACCGGCTCGGTTCAAAGGTCGTATTACCCGGGGTTGATCCGGCCCAACTCGAGGCATTTTCTCAACGTGCCTCATCAGGAGTTCTTGGTTTGCTCGATATGTTCTCGGGAGGAGCTTTTTCACAGGCCTCCATATTTGCTTTGGGTATTATGCCCTATATTTCTGCTTCCATCATAATTCAGCTGCTCACCATCGCAGTACCTTATTTCCAGCGCATGCAGAAAGAGGGTGAAAGCGGACGCAGAAAAATGAACCAGATTACCCGTTATCTTACCGTGGTGGTGCTTGTTCTTCAGGCACCTGCTTATCTCACGCAGATTCCCAATCAGGCCAAATTGATGGCCCCAACCATGTTCCTTTTTTCTTCGGTGATCATTCTCACGGCAGGTACAATTTTTGTCATGTGGCTGGGTGAAAGAATAACGGATAAGGGAATCGGCAATGGCATTTCACTCATCATCATGATCGGGATCATCGCAAGGCTCCCTTTTGCGATATCCAGCGAGCTTTCGGAAAGGCTGGGCGGACAGGGTGGACTGGTGGCCTTTCTGGTGGAAATCGTTTTCCTGTTCCTGGTTTTTGTCATCAGTATTTTGCTGGTGCAGGGTACTAGGAGGATACCTGTACAATATGCCAAGAGGATTGTTGGCAATAAACAATATGGCGGAGTCAGGCAGTATATACCCCTGAAAGTAAATGCAGCCGGAGTTATGCCGATCATCTTTGCACAGGCGATCATGTTTCTCCCGCTTTCATTTGCCCGGTATGGTACGGGAGGAGAAGCCATGTCGAGATTCGTGGCTACATTCAGCCGGTATACCAGCGTGTGGTATAATGTTGTGTTCGCTTTGCTGATCATAGTTTTTACGTATTTTTACACCGCCATTATCATGAATCCCACGCAAATGGCAGAAGACATGAAGAAAAACGGCGGTTTTATCCCAGGTGTCAAACCGGGTAAAAAGACCTCGGAATTTATCGATACGGTAATGTCGAGAATCACATTGCCCGGATCTATTTTTCTGGCATTTATTGCCATTATGCCGGCATTTGCGAGTTTGTTTGGAATTCAACAGAGTTTCGCCCAGTTCTTCGGTGGCACGTCGCTGCTGATCCTCGTAGGAGTTGTTCTGGATACGCTGCAGCAGGTTGAAAGTCATTTGCTGATGCGGCATTATGACGGATTAATGAAATCAGGCAGGGTTAAAGGAAGAGCAGGCGGTTACGCCTCTTCTATCTAACCCCTTGGTACGTTCTTTGATGATACATTTTAAAACAACGGAAGAGATCGAGTTACTGAGAATTAGTAATTCGCTGGTATCTAAAGCTCTGGCTGAGGTTGCCCGGATAATTGCTCCGGGTATTTCAACACTGGCGCTCGATGCAGTTGCCGAAGAATATATCCGGGATCAGGGTGCGGTACCGGGATTTATGGGTTACCGGGGATATCCGAAAACGCTTTGCACATCGGTTAACCAGCAGGTGGTACATGGGATACCCTCCTCTTATATTCTGAAGGAGGGAGATATCGTATCGGTTGATTGTGGGGTGCTTTATCAGGGATATTACGGCGATGCGGCCTATACTTTCGCTGTTGGAAATATCCCCGAAAGGGTCCGGCTTCTGTTGAAGATTACAAAAGAAGCCTTGTATAAAGGTATTCAACAGGCCAGGGAAGGGAAACGGATTGGAGATATCGGTGCTGCAGTGCAGGCCTGTTGTGAGAAGGAGAAATTCTCGGTGGTGAGGGAGATGGTTGGACATGGCATCGGAAAGGGATTGCATGAAGCCCCGGAAGTGCCAAATTACGGAAGAAGGGGCTCTGGGGTGAAATTGCAACAAGGTATGGTGCTGTGCATCGAACCGATGATCAATCTGGGCAAAAGGGAGATCATTCAGGACCCGGATGGTTGGACAATCCATACAGCTGACAAGCTACCGTCTGCACATTTTGAACATTGTGTGGCAATTGGTAAAAACGGGGCTGATGTTCTTTCAACATTTGAATTCATCGAAGAAGCAATGAAACATTGAAAAATTGATCAGATCATTATATGTCAAAACAGTCTTCAATTGAACAAGATGGCGTAATAAAGGAGGCACTCTCCAATGCCATGTTCCGGGTGGAACTTCAGAACGGGCATATTATTACGGCACATATCTCCGGAAAGATGAGGATGCATTACATTAAAATCCTGCCCGGTGATAAAGTGAGGGTTGAAATGTCACCATATGATCTTACAAAAGGCAGAATAACATTCAGGTATAAATAATTGAACAAAGCAAAATGAAAGTAAAAGCATCCATTAAAAAGCGTACGGCCGACTGCAAAATTGTCCGCCGGAAAGGACGTTT
This sequence comes from uncultured Bacteroidales bacterium, assembly GCA_963705125.1. Lineage (GTDB taxonomy): Bacteria > Bacteroidota > Bacteroidia > Bacteroidales > UBA10428 > UBA5072. The sequence continues at coordinate 304,659 of CAVPIY010000007.1, forward strand.
ATATGTGATCAACAAAAAGAATCCCAAGTACAAACAGCGTCAGGGCTGATAATTGAAGTAAAATCTTAATATTACATACAATATGGCTAGAATCGTAGGTGTCGATTTACCAAAAAACAAACGCGGCGAAATAGGCCTGACTTATATTTACGGGTTGGGACGCAGTACTGCCCAGAAAATTCTTGAAAAAGCAGGAGTAGACAGGGACGTTAAGGTCAAGGACTGGACGGATGAGCAAGTGAATATGATCAGAAAGATCATTAACGAAAACTTCAAAGTGGAAGGTGAGCTCCGTTCTCAGGTTCAGCTTAACATCAAGCGTCTCATGGATATTGGATCATACCGTGGCATCAGGCATCGCCTCGGGCTCCCGACCAGGGGCCAGAGCACGAAGAATAATGCCCGGACCCGCAAGGGAAGACGTAAAACAGTTGCTAATAAAAAGAAGGCTACCAAATAAGGAGTAAATTATGGCAAAAAAAGTCGGAATCACCAAGAAAAAAGTTGTTAAGGTTGATCCTGTTGGTCAGGCTCATGTACATGCCTCATTCAACAACATCATTATTTCCATTACCAATAGCCAGGGACAGGTAATATCCTGGGCTTCTGCCGGCAAAATGGGCTTCAGGGGATCGAAGAAAAACACACCCTACGCCGCACAGGTTGCCGCAGCTGACTGCGCCAAGACCGCCTTTGACCTGGGGCTGCGCAAGGTTAAGGCTTTTGTGAAAGGACCCGGCGCAGGAAGGGAATCAGCAATCCGGACTATTCATACCGCGGGTATTGAAATAATGGAAATTGTGGATGTAACTCCTCTTCCCCATAACGGTTGTCGTGCTCCAGGCAGAAGAAGAGTATAAGGAACGAAGCAAATAAAAGAGATTTACATATTCAAAATAATTATGGCAAGATATACTGGACCTAAAACTAAAATAGCCAGAAAATTCGGGGATGCAATTTACGGACCGGATAAAAACTACGATAGGAAGAACTATCCTCCGGGACAACATGGTGTAAACAAAAAAAGAAGGAAGCTCTCAGAGTATGGTCTTCAGCTGCGCGAAAAGCAGAAGGCAAAATATACATATGGAATTCTGGAAAGGCAATTTGCCAACCTCTTCGATAAGGCACAGCGGAGCAAGGGCGTTACAGGTGAGGTTTTGCTGCAGTTACTGGAAGCCAGGCTGGATAATGTGGTTTACAGACTGGGGATTTCGCCAACCCGCTCGGGTGCCCGTCAGCTGGTTACCCACCGTCATATTACCGTAAACGGTCATGTGGTTAATGTGCCATCTTTTTCCGTTAAACCTGGCGATATTATTGGTGTCCGTGAAAAATCGAAATCACTTGAGGTGATTCAAGATTCTCTTGGTTCCCGCCGGATCAACGTTTCCTGGCTGGAATGGGATTCTGCTTCCCTGAGCGGTAAACTGATCAATCGTCCTGAACGCGATCAGATTCCCGAAACCATCAAGGAACAGTTGATTGTTGAATTGTATTCTAAATAATTGTAATTTTTATATTATGGCCATATTAGCCTTTCAGAAGCCCGATAAGGTAATCATGATTGAATCGGACGACAAGCTCGGAAGATTTGAATTTCGTCCTCTGGAACCCGGCTACGGTATTACCATTGGAAATGCCTTACGCAGGATACTCCTATCATCTCTCGAGGGACATGCAATAACCGCAATCAAAATCGACGGAGTTGAGCATGAATTTGCCTCGATAACGGGCGTTATTGAAGATGTGGTTGAGATAGTGCTCAATCTGAAGCAGATCAGGTTTAAAAAACTGGTGGATGATGTGAACGATGAAAAGATCCTGGTTACTCTTTCAGATCAGACTACTTTGAAAGCCGGTGATCTCAGCCGGTTTCTCAGCAGTTTTGAAGTACTGAACCCTGAACTTGTTATCTGCCACATGGAAAAGGACGTGGAACTGCATTTGGAAATACATATCAACAAAGGAAGGGGTTATGTGCCGGCAGAGGAAAACAAACCCTTTGATGCTGAGATCGGTCTGATCCCCATAGATTCCATCTTCACCCCCATCAAAAATGTGAAGTATTCGGTGGAGAACTACCGTGTTGAACAAAAAACGGACTATGAGAAACTTTTAATTGAAATCCTGACGGATGGTTCAATTCATCCCAAGGATGCCCTCAAGGAAGCGGCTAAGATTCTGATCTATCATTTTATGCTGTTCTCGGATGAGAAAATCACACTCGATTCGGAAGAGCGTGCTGCCAATGAGGAATTTGATGAGGAAGTCCTCCATATGCGACAACTGCTTAAAACAAAATTGGTGGATCTCGATCTGTCCGTAAGAGCTTTGAACTGTCTCAAAGCGGCTGAGGTAGAGACTTTGGGCGACCTCGTGAAGTTCAACAAGAACGACCTGCTCAAATTCCGGAATTTTGGAAAGAAATCTCTGACTGAACTGGACGAACTGCTTGAGACCATGAACCTTTCATTTGGCATGGATATCGTGAAATACAAACTTGACAGGGATTAACTGTAACCAGAGGAATGATTGATTTACATTTTGAATTAATTACGGATTACAATGCGACATAATAATACGAATAATAGTCTTGGACGAAAAAGCGCACACCGCAAAGCCATGCTTTCGAATATGGCGGTTTCGCTGATTTTACACAAACGGATTAAAACGACAACCGCAAAAGCCAAAGCACTTCGGGTGTTTATTGAACCCATTCTTACAAAATCCAAGGAGGACTCAACACACGCACGTCGTTTTGCTTTCGACTATCTGCAGGATAAGAAGGCTGTAACCGAACTTTTCAAGGAAGTATCACCCAAAATAGCAGATCGTCCGGGTGGATATACCCGGATCCTGAAACTTGGAACCCGTGCCGGGGATGCTGCTGAAATCTGCTATATTGAACTGGTAGATTTTAATGAGGTCATGATGGCTGTTACAGGAGCGGCAGAAACCAAGACCGGCCGCCGGAGCCGCCGTGGTACTAAAAAGAAGACCCAGGCTGAAACCCCAAAAAAGGCCAAGCCAGCTTCGCAATCCAAACCCAGGGCTAAAAAGACTGAAGCGAAAGCCGAAAATCAGGAATCTTCATCCGAATCACCTGCCGAATCAGAAACCAAGAAATAAGGGATAAATCATTAAATTTAACATCATGGGACAAATAGCACATGTTCATGCACGCGAAATACTCGATTCCAGGGGAAATCCCACAATCGAGGTTGAAGTTGTACTTGAGAGTGGTTTTGTTGGCCGCGCTGCGGTACCATCAGGCGCATCTACGGGCGAGAATGAAGCACTTGAATTGCGCGATGGTGACAAAAAAAGGTACCTGGGAAAAGGTGTCCTGAAGGCAGTAGATAATGTAAACAACGTAATAGCCAGGGAAATCATCGGAATGAATGCGCTGGATCAGGCGGCCATTGATAAAAAGATGATCGATCTTGACGGGACTAAAACCAAGAGCAAACTCGGTGCCAATGCCATACTTGGGGTTTCACTGGCGGTGGCTAAAGCGGCATCGATGTTCCACGATATGCCACTCTACCGGTATATTGGTGGCACCAATGCCAAGGTTTTGCCGGTGCCCATGATGAACATCATAAACGGTGGATCGCACAGCGATGCCCCGATAGCATTTCAAGAGTTCATGATCCGTCCGATCGGGGCATCAAGTTTTCGTGAAGGTCTGCGTATGGGTTCCGAAGTTTTTCATTCACTTAAAAAAGTGTTGAAGGAACGTGGACTAAGCACAGCTGTTGGCGATGAGGGCGGTTTTGCTCCGGTTCTAAAAGGAACCGAGGATGCCCTTGAATCCATCATTAAGGCAATATCAGCCGCCGGCTATAAACCCGGCCGTGCAGAAGATGGTGGAGATGTAGCCATTGCGCTTGATTGTGCTGCTTCTGAGTTTTACGTGAACGGTAAATACGACTATAGCAAATTTGAAGGTAAAACGGGTGCCATACTGAGTTCAGCTGAACAGGTTGCCTTCCTCGAACAACTTATCAGCAAGTATCCGATCGACTCTGTGGAAGACGGTATGTCGGAACACGACTGGAGTGGCTGGAAACTTCTGACAGATAAACTTGGCAGACGTTGTCAGCTGGTAGGAGACGATGTATTCGTTACCAACGTTGAATTCCTGAAGAAGGGTATTGATATGGGTTGTGCCAATTCCATCCTGATTAAGGTAAACCAGATCGGCAGCCTCACCGAAACACTTGATGCCATTGAGATGGCTCACCGGGCAGGATATACCACGGTAACATCGCATCGTTCAGGTGAAACCGAAGATGCAACCATTGCCGACATTGCCGTGGCCACAAACTCAGGTCAGATCAAGACCGGATCTCTCAGTAGATCAGACCGTATGGCCAAATATAACCAGTTACTTCGCATTGAAGAAGAACTAGGACCCTTGGCGATTTACGGTTACAAAAAATAAACCGGCTCCTCCCGGAGAATTTACTGATCAAGCTTTGCAGTTGCTGCAAGGCTTTTTTTTTATGCTGCATACCTGAGATTAAATAATCCGGGGTTAGCGGAGAATTTTGATATATTCAATTTTTTATATATCTTAATACCCTGAATTGTTAAACAAGATTACTGATATTCTGTTAATATTATTGAAGTAAGCATACACAATACACGCTACTCACCGCCCAATTCATAATTCATAATTCATAATTCATAATTCTTGTTTATGGCCGGATTGAAAGAGACCTTGTACGAAAAGATTCAGGCCTGGCGGCCCCGAATTAAAAACCTGCTTGATGAACACGGAGAAGTTGTGATTGATACTGTTACCATCAGCAAACTGATCGGAGGAATGCGCGATCTGAAATGCCTGGTCACAGATATTTCATACCTGGATCCAAATGAGGGGATCCGGTATCGTGATTTCACGCTGCCTGAACTTTTTAAAAAACTCCCAAAACCAAAAGGCTCTGAAATGCCCTATGTGGAAGGAGTGATCTACCTTCTGCTGACAGGAGATATGCCTACAGAAAGTAATATAAATGAAGTTCTCGACGAGTTTAAAAAACGACATATAGTTCCCCGGTATGTTTATGATGTAATTGATGCGTTCCCGGGGGGCAGCCACCCAATGACAATCTTTTCCACGGCAATCCTGACCATGCACAGGGAATCCTTTTTTGCCAGAAAATACGATGTGGGAATTAACAAGCACGATTATTGGGAACCCACCTTTGAGGATGCAATTAACCTCCTGGCCAAACTTCCTGAAATTGGAGCTTATATTTATTCAAAGGTATATAAGGGTGGCAAAAAGATTATTTCAGATCCGAATCTTGACATGGGTGCCAACTTTGCCCAGATGATGGGCATTGGTAAACCATATGATGATGTCTCACGTATGCATTTTATTCTGCACAGTGACCATGAAAGCGGAAATGTCAGTGCACACACCGGGCATCTGGTTGCCAGCTCTCTGTCGGATATATACCTGGCCATCTCCTCCATGATCAACGGTCTGGCCGGACCACTTCACGGTCTGGCCAATCAGGAAGTACTCAGGTGGCTTCACGATATCATGGAAAAAATGGGAGGCCAAATTCCCACGGAAGATGAAATGAAACAATTTGTCTGGGATATGCTAAATGCAGGGCAGATCATACCGGGTTTCGGACATGCTGTGTTGAGGATCACCGATCCAAGGTATATGATTCAGCGTGAATTTGCCCTTAAATATATGGCGGATGACCCGGTGTTCAGATATGTTGACATATTATACAACGTTGTTCCTCCCATCCTTATGAAGCAGGGAAAGGCAAAAAATCCCTGGCCCAATGTTGATGCGCATTCTGGTGTTATACAATGGCACTATGGGGTCAAAGAATATGATTTCTATACTGTGCTCTTCGGCATAGGACGGGCAATCGGTATCTGTGCCAACATCATTTGGGACCGGGCATTGGGCTATCCCCTTGAAAGACCCAAGTCGGTTACCACTGTTATGTTGGAAAAGATAGCCAGAGGCGAAAATCCCGGTGATGAATAAAAGGAGTTTTCAGCATCCTCTTTGTTAGTTCGGAATTTGTTGATTAAATTAGGTAGTTTTAATCAACTAAATCTTTGTGGCGGATGCCGTTTTACCGTATTCATATTATATTTGTTATACTTCTCTTGCTGAGCCCATTGTGTGCACAGAACTACCTCCAACCGGAAGCATTCCCGGTGGAGAATGGTTTGTCGTCGCAACATGTCAACTGTCTGGCTTTTGACACCAAAGGATACCTTTGGGTAGGCACTCAATCAGGTTTGAACCGTTACGACGGGTATCGCTTTATACAGTTTCAGGCATCCACGAGTGGCCAGATTTCACCCACTGACCAGCAAATCAAGGTTATTCGGACCGATTTTCAGGGAAATGTCTGGATCATGAGTGAGAGTGGATTGCTCCGGCAAGATCAAATGACGGGTGAAATCAGTTCCTACGCCATTATCAGAGAGGATTCAGCCAATTTTGAAGATTTGAATGTGATAGATATATACCCCGGGAAAGATGGGGAAGTCTGGGCTCTTACTGACAATAGGCTGATTTCCATGAACTCCGGAAAAACCCGGTATTACTCAATTCCCGGTGAGAATAGGTTGGGGAAAATTTTGACCACCTGTCTCCTGGTAGATGGCAATGGTAATATTTGGATAGGCACCTCGGTCGGTTTGTTGTTTTTTGACAGACTGCAACAGGCATTTACTGAATACATGCCCCAAAACTTTCAGGGCCTGCTTAGTGATGTTCGTGTTAACTGTTTGTTTCTGGACGCTGACAACAGATTATGGATAGGTACCCGGAATGGACTCAACCGGTTTGATCCGGTTGATTATGATTTTGATAGGTTTTTTCCGGGAAGAGATGGTAAATTGCAGCCATCCAACGAAATTCATTATATCCGGCAGGAACCCGGAGGCCGGCTGATTCTTTTTACTGCTGCAGGATTATATTCCTTTGATATAGTGGATGGATTCTTTGCCGGGATTGCGGTTACTTCTGATAGAAAGCTTACTTCCATCGCAGTGGACGCTTTTGGCGCTATCTGGTGCGGTACCACACAGGGCCTGCTTAAAATCAGGTTATCCCAGCTTCCTGTCCAGAATTTTACAACCCAGGAACCCTTATTCAGACTGCCTGACGACAGGATAACTGCAATCGCTGCCGGCACGGGGAATAATATCTTTATCGGATTTGCCAACAACACCTATGATATCGCTGATTTGAACAATCTGAGCCGGAGGAATTTCGAAACACTCGACGGGAACAGGATGATCAATTTCTTTCCTTTCAGAGACCAGAGATTTATTGTTCTGTCTGAACATGAGATGGAGATTATTGGCAATGGTCAAACAGGACGGACCAGTTTTTCCGACAAATATCCCTTCGTGAAAAAAAGCTTGCTGCAGGAATCTTCCCTAACCTGCCTGCTGGATGATGGTATTTCCAGCCTGTGGCTCGGCACCGATTCCGGTTTGCAGTTGATCCGTTTTGACTCAGCACGGCACAGGGCGATTCATGCATTCAGCTTTAATAACCAGAGCCTTGACATTGGCCCGGTCTATGATATTGAATCAGACGCCGATCAAAATCTTTGGTTGGGCACATCAAACGGCTTGGTAATGTATGATCCGAAACGGGGTTCCTTCTACAGGTACACACCGTATGACAAAGCTCTGCTTAATACGGAGCATAAAAAGGTCTATTTCATTATGGCTGAATCACCGGGGCTTTTTCTGATCGGCACTTCCAGGGGAGCATACAGGTTTGATGTTCCTGCACATGAATTTACTGCTGTAATTGATGATCAGCCCTTTTTACAATCTCCTGTGCGTGCCATGGCAGTTGATAATTTCCGGAACATCTGGATTGGGACCGGAACAGGCCTGTATTGCATCAGCCATAATTCAGGCTCATCCATGTTTTATGACCAGCGGGAAGGTCTGATCAATTATGCCTATTCCGCCATCTGTAAAAGCCAGGATGGACAGATTTACCTGGGAGGTCAGCAAGGATTATCAGTCATCGATCCAAATAAGATAAAGGAGGTTGCCACAATATCCCGGGTTAATATAACCGGACTGCGTATCATTGGAAATGAACCGCTGAATGACCGCGTATTTATTCATGTTCCAGACACACTGGCTTTACCCTGGGTCAGGAAGCCCATCAAGATTGATTTTGCTTCCATGAACCTGTCCAGGCCGGAATTTAATAAGTACAGATACAGTTTTGGCAAATCGGAACAGGAACCTGAATGGCACCCTCTTGGATCTCAGAATTATGTCATATTGGATCAATTGCCTCCGGGTAATTATAGTTTCATGGTATCAGAGGTTGATGCTCTGTCAGCAGGGGATGCCAATGCCACTTCCTTGTTAATTTCAGTTGCGTCACCAAAATGGCGATCCAAAACAGCCTTGGTTCTTTATATCATTACGGGCATGCTCTTCATTGCCTTTATATTGAGGGTGCTCACACGTCAATTCTTCAATCTCAGCAAGGAAAATGCACAGCGTGAGATGTTTGCCCGTCAGATCATCCTGCAAAAGGAAGAACTTAGCCTGAAGAACAAAAGCATAACCGACAGCATCAATTATGCCAAACGCATACAAACCGCGATGTTGCCACCAAACCGTTTATTCAAATCCATTTTTTCATCTTCCTTCGTTTTGTATCTGCCTAAGGATATTGTTAGCGGAGATTTTTACTGGATCAACAAATTAAATGACAAAATTTATGTGGCCGCTGTGGACTGCACCGGACACGGGGTCCCGGGAGCATTTATGTCCATCATTGGATTTGAGCTGTTCAGAAAGATTACCAATATTGAAGGATTATCACGGCCTTCCGATATATTAAACCGGTTGAATGAAGATTTTCATGTGATTTTTAAAGACGTTGATAACGTAGTATTGCGCGATGGTATGGATGTAGCTTTCTGCTCTATTGACAAAAAGAACATGATACTTGAATTTGCCGGAGCGTTTAATCCGCTTTATCTGATCCGTGACAATAAAATAACGGAGATTAAGGGTGACAGATATGCCATTGGCCTGGATGAAACCAATTTCATGGATCAGACTTTTAAGAACCACCTGATACCCATACAGCAGGGTGATATCATTTATATTTTTACTGATGGTTTTGCTGATCAGTTCGGTGGTTCAGACGGCAAGAAGTATAAATACCGGCGGTTCAGGCACCTGCTGCTGAACCTGCACCATTTGCCCATGGAGAGACAGCATGAAATACTGGAAAACAACGTTATAGAATGGAGAGGTAACCAGGAGCAGGTCGATGATATCCTGGTTATCGGTATCAAAATAGACTTTTAATTTTCAAGCAGGATCCTCATTTTATTTACCAGTACCTCTACCTGGAAAGGCTTACTGATATAATCATTCATTCCGGCTGCAAGACAGGTTTCTTTGTCTCCTGAAAGAGCATTGGCGGTGATGGCTATTATCGGCGTTTGAGTATTGGAAGTGGACTCCAGTTCACGGATCTTTTTGGTTGCCACAATACCATTAATTACAGGCATTTGAATATCCATCAGGATCAGGTCGTATTTAGAGGTGCCGAATTTATCCAGTGCATCCTTTCCGTTATTGGCAATATCAATGCTTTTCACCACATTCTTTAAACTGAGGATAATGATTTTCTGGTTAATGGCATTATCCTCGACCAGTAAGATATTTGCATTTTTCAGCTCAATCCTGTTTTTTACCTGCAGCAACTGGATTGCTTCCTTATCGGCCTCTGGTTTTTGAATTCCAGCCAGGCCTTTTTTAAGGATTAACCCAAAGGATATTGTAGCATGTTCGTCTGAGGATGTAATCTGAAGTTCACTTCCGTAATACTCAACGATTTTCTTGGCAATGGTAAAGTCGATGAAATAATCATCAGGCTGGTAAGTCCCGTCTTTAACAAGGTCTGTTCCGGGCCGACTGTAAAAATTGCCATAATCATCCGATTCAAGCTGCAATTGCGGGCATTGAATATGAAAAGTCAGGTCGGCTTCATTTTCTCGTTCACTGACCAGATCAACCCTGATCTCAATGAAAAGCTTACCTGCAGGATTTGCCTTAATAATATTCTCAATGATATTCAGAAATATCTGCTTGATCCGTATAGGATCTCCAATATAGGTTGTTTTAATTGATCTTGAGATATGGAGGTTCAGTTCCAGACGGTCTTTATGCTGATCGCGGAACAACTTAAGGGTATTGTCAATCGAGGAATTCAGATCAAAGTTAACCTGACTGTTTAATTCCTTTTCTATTTTGACCTCAGATACTTTAACAATATTGTTAACGACATTAATAAGATTTATGGTTGAGGCCAGGATGGTGTCGAAAAGATCACGGTGTTCAGCATCGAGCTTAGACTTGTTTACCAGGTTGGAAACAACAGTGAGGTTATTCAAGGGTGTCCTGATCTGATGGGATAGTTTGGACAGAAAATCATCTTTTTGCCGGGTTTCATTTTTAGATTCAATAATCGTCCTTTCCATTACATGATAATTATGGAACTTCAGGAATTCATTCAGATAAATGAGCAGGTGAACTGCAGCATAAGCCCCCATAATTTGTAAAGAATAAGTGAGGGTATAGTGTTGCTCAGCTTGCAGGTTTTTCTGAAATACCAGGCAAAGAATTATAACAACAAAAAAGAGAAAGGAAACTATATTTCCCCGACTTAGACCAAAAAGCGGAATCACAAAAACAGGGAAGAGGAGCATCCAGAATTGTCCTGATCCACCTGTACCTCCGGTCAGCAATAAATAGATAAAGACAGATGAAGTCAGTATGGTAATTATTATTCTGCTGATATTCTGACGTTTGGCGTAATGAAAAAAGACAAGTGACAGCATCAGGGCGACTATTGTGGGGAACAAAAACCAGGCATGGCTAAAATTGTGAGATATCAGCGCCAAAATGCCAAAAAACAGCGTGAAGATTATTCCAATGAGGTGAACAAAATAGATGATCAGCATTTTATTCACCACATCAAGATCAGCTTGACGTTCCAGTTTCTTGGCCAAACGTATAAGGAAGAAGTATAAGGGATTCATCAGGTTACATTTGTATGTTTATGAACAGCCATGATAAACATTATATCAGATATAAATATAATAAATATTTGTCGAAATTAAGTCTTTCGCATTTGTGATCACCAAATTGATTCAGTCTTGGCGCGATTTTTGAAAATATTTTACAAGGTTCTATATCATTTGATACAAATTGATATAATCGAGGTTTGGATGTATTAATTTCGGCCCGGATTTACATACTTTTGTACATACGAAGATATGCCGGTAAATGTTTCTAAAATGCCGTTTATGATGCAGGTAAATTCAGTTTGCAAAAAAAGCTCAGCTAGCCGGGGAAAAATTTTCCGGGGACTATTAATTCCAGGCATATGCAGGGGCATTATCTGGGTGTCCCTGATGGGAGCTGTGGGCCTTTGCAGGTCCTATTCACAGCAGGATTCTTCAGGTATGGTTAAATACACACCTGGTTTCAAGTTTGAGGAAGGAATCTTTCTGAATTTCGATCAGGTCAGACAAAACAAACCTGTCCCCAAATCACGCATCATCACAGCAGTCCAATATGATGACCCCGATTTTTATGAGCGGGTTTTACAGGAAAAGAAAATCCAGGTGTTCGACAACGTTGGCAGTAAACAGGAAATCAATACCAAGAATATCTGGGGCTTCACCCGGAACGGAGTTCTGTATATCAACTTAAATGAAGGATATTTCAGGATCACCATCATTGGAAGCATTTGCCATTTTGTGGCAAGTCTGACTACTTATAACAACAGCAATTACCCCTACTACAATTATGGATACCCGTATTACGGTTATCCTTACAATCCTTACAGTCCATATTATTCGCCTTATTCCAATACCTCCAACACGGAAATGAGGCAGTATCTGCTCGATTTTAAGACCGGAACCGTTCTGGATTATGATGAGGAAAGTGTGGAAATGTTGCTGATGACTGATCCTGAGTTACATGATGAATTTTCTTCCTTGAGCAATAAGAAGCAGAAACAGATGAAGTTTATGTATATCCGTAAGTTCAATGAAAGAAATCCCTTATACTTTCCAATAAACCAGTAAACTATGAAATCAAAAGGAACCATTCTGGCTTTTGTCTTACTGTGGACAAGCATGATCCTGCATGCCCAAAGTTATGTGCCGACCCAGCAGGATATAGTAACCTTTTTTACAACAAAAACACGGGTAGTCCTGGAGGACAATCCGCTAAGCGAATTTAATTCCATTATCAGAACCGTTATGCAGCAGGAATGGAACGTTACTGATTTTGATTTTATTTCGAACAAGGAGTTTGAAGCCAAACGACTTGATCCGCAATATTCCTTTATCTACATGTCAAAAGTTGCCTTCGAGAATGACAAAACCGATGCCGCTTATCGGTTCCTCCATTTGTCTCTTGGCGGTGATTACTTCAGACTCAATGAGATGCCTGATATTGCATCGGTGCCGCTTGCCTATTATGGGGTTGATGAAGACAGGTATGCCTATAAGCTTGCAATTTTGGTTAGGTTTATGCAAAATCATGCGAGGTTGATACGTGAACATCCAGAGATTGTGAGCGCAAATGTTTTCAAGCATTATAATGATAACATCAAGGATATTCGGGATAAAACGCTTTACCTGCTGAAGGAAGAACTTGCCCAGGAGGTAAATTCCGCTTCACGGATTAAGAGTGTTTATCCATATGAATTTAAGATAGTAACAGTTGAAGAGATTGAGCAGGCCATTCGTGAACGGAAGTCGGATGTGGTTTTTTTGCACAAAGTTGGTCCCGAGGGGACAAAGATCAATGCACGTTGTTATAAGGTAATTATTGGCGCGGCTGATGCCAATTTCTATTATTTCGACTACCATAAGATAAGTGATAAAAAACCGGATGGATTTCTGGAAAGTGATTTTAAGAGCCTGGCAAAGTAAATCCAAAGCTGTTAAAAACATCCATAGTCAATTTGTTGTTCCATTTATAATATTTTGTAAATTCATCGGCACAATTAATTCCCTGACCTTGCTAAATTTTTTCAGGTTTTCACTGACATATCTTCTGCTGGTTATTTTGCCTTCCTGGGCTATACCTCAGGATGACACCAGAGTAAGGGTTTTGCTTTCCGAGGCTGATGCTTGCATCTCCGGTAATAATCTAACCCAGGCCATGGAAAAGACAAAGGAAGCGTTGCAACTTTCCTCCAGCAATATTCCGGCCCTGTTGAAGCAAATTAATCTCTATTTCCTGATGAACAAGGATAAGGAAGCTGTGCATTATGCGGATGAAGCCATAAGTCATTATCCCGATGAACCTGAATTTTATTATATCCGGGGAGTGATCTACAATTCCAGGGAGAAATATGCAAAAGCCCTTGACGATTTTGACCGGGGTATTGAACTGAAACCAATCTCAAATATTTATAAATATTATCTCGGTCGGGGTGTTTCTCATTTGAATCTGCTGGAATATGATCAGGCACTTTCTGATTTATCTTCTGCCATTGAAATAAATGACACGGTGGCCGGCGCATATCACAGCAGGGCAATGGTAAATTATGAACTCCATGACTATAATGCTTCTGTAAATGATTTTTTAAAAGTACTTGAGCATTCTCAAGGTAATGCAGCTTTGTATTTCAACCTGGGTATGTCCTATTATCGTTTAAATGAGAACGCAAAAGCTTGTCCCTATTTTCATAAAGCCTGTACCATGGGCAATAACAATGCCTGCCGTATGGCTCTGATGGAATGCACAAAAGCAATACCGGCAGTTCAATAGCCAGACGGGCACTTCCTCAAATTGTGCTAACTTTGAATTTTCAACATCAGCATGGATCTTTCAGTTATCATAGTCAGTTATAATGTAAAGTATTTTTTGGAACAATGCTTGCATGCTGTTGAAAAGGCATCCAGAAATTGTAAGGTTGAGATATTTGTTGTTGACAACAATTCTGTGGATGGTTCTGCCCAAATGGTAGCCGGAAAATTTCCAGGGGTCAGGCTCATCGCCAATATTGAAAACCTGGGCTTTGCCAGGGCAAATAACCAGGCCATAAACCTGGCTTCGGGCCGGCATATTTTATTGCTGAACCCGGATACGCTGGTTCAGGAGGATACATTTGATTTGTGTTTGCAATTCATGGACAGCCAACCGGATGTGGGTTGCCTGGGAGTGAAAATGATTGATGGCAAGGGAAATTTTCTTCCCGAATCAAAAAGAGCACTGCCCAATCCCCGTGTAGCCTTTTATAAAATATTCGGATTATCTTCCTTATTCCCACGTTCTGAAACCTTCGGACGGTATCACCTGGGATTTCTTGACCGGGAAAAGATACATGATGTTGAAGTCATCTCAGGAGCCTTCATGTTTCTGCGCAAGAGTGTTTTGGAAAAGATCGGCCTGCTTGATGAATCGTTCTTCATGTATGGTGAAGATATTGATTTGTCATACCGTATTGCACAAGCCGGATTCCGGAACGTTTATTATCCCCTCACCACAATTATTCACTACAAGGGAGAAAGTACGAAAAAAGGGAGCTTCAACTATGTGGTCATGTTTTATAATGCCATGATCATATTTGCACGCAAACATTATACCCGGAATACTGCCCGTTACTATGCGATTTTTATAAATATCGCAATTTATTTCAGGGCTGCCCTCTCCATTCTCCAGCGTTTTTTCATGGGAATCATCACTCCCTTGCTGGATGCAATTGTGGTTTATGCAGGTTATGCCATGATCCTGCCTGTATGGGAGGTAAAACATTTTGGACAAATTGGAGTTTATCCACCAGTATATCTGCATGTTGTTGTTCCTGCCTATATACTGATCTGGATTCTGGCATTATTTCTTACTACCGGATATGAAAAATCGGTAAAGCTTTCAGATATGATAAAGGGTATCATTCTCGGATCTTTTTTCATCCTGCTTGCCTATGCTTTACTGCCTGAAACACTCAGGTTCTCACGTGCATTGATACTTTTCGGAACTGCGTGGACCTTGGTTTCATCCATCCTGATCCGCCTGCTGATAAGTATGCTGTTTTCGGGAAGCTTCAAACTGGAAGCATGGAAAAGGAAAAAGCGCATCATCGTGATTGGGAGTATACAGGAAAGTAAAAGGGTTTTTTCAATTATCAGACAGACTCAGGTGATCCCTGAACTTATCGGGTTTGTTGATCCGGTGGAGAACCGTGTTATTCCGGATTACATAGGCCATATCGGGCAAATCGGGGAAATTGTCAGACTTAACCGGGCTGATGAATTGGTTTTTTGTGGCCGTGACATCAGTTCAAGACAGATTATTACTACCATGCTCCAGTTTACAGACACAGGCCTGGAGTTTAAAATTGCCCCTCCAGAGAGCCTTTCAGTTATTGGCAGTAATTCGAATGACACCACTGGAGAGCTTTACATTTTGCATTTTAATACCCTTTCCCGGGTGCTGAACCGAAGGAAAAAACGGATGCTGGATATTGCACTTTCCTTGTTATTTTTTGTTATTAGTCCCATACTATTGACATTAGTAAATGATCGCTTCGGGTTGATCAGAAATGTTTTCAGCGTTCTATTCGGGATAAATTCCTGGGTGGGATATTTCCAGTCGACCGGTGGTAACCACCCGGGTCTGCCCTGCATCAGATACGGTATTCTTACCCCCATGGATGCTGCTCCGGACCTGATCGGAGAGGAAGGGCTGACAGAGAAAATAAACCTGAATTATGCTAAAGATTACCGTATCATGAATGATCTGAGTATTATCATGAAGGCTATAAGGCAATTGGGTCGCAGACCGAATCAGCCCGGACAACAAATACAGGAAAAGGAAGAATAGGAAATGGGCAGATTTGAATTTACCTTACCAGCCATGGGTGAAGGGATCATTGAGGCTGCTATTACCCGGTGGCACGTTTCACAGGGTGATCGGGTTAAAGTGGATCAGCCACTGCTGGAAGTAGCAACGGACAAAGTCGACTCTGAGATACCTTCACCCGTTGAAGGTACAATAATACGGCTGGTATATAATGAGGGTGAAATACCCCGGGTGGGACAGGTAATTGCAATAATTGATACTGGTATGGAAGCATCAGCAGAACATATGGAAGAAAGGCAGGTTCGGAAAGTTGATACACCCGAGGATGAAACATTCAGGGAACCTGATATTGCACCTGTTGAAACTGATACCCGGAAACCTTCCGGTGCAGATTTCATTTCCCCCCTGGTGCGTCTTCTGGCCATCCAGCGCAACCTTCCCGCACATGAGCTGAAACTGATCAAGGGAACCGGACTGGACGGCAGGATTACCAAAGATGATATCCGGTATTATATAATTCACCGGAAACCACAGGAGGATTTGCCTGATCCGGATATCCCTGCGGCAGAACCAGCAACAGCCATACAGGAGATCACACCTGAAGATGGTGACGAGGTGTTTGAGATGGACAGGATGCGTAAACTTATCGCCAGTCATATGGTCAGGTCGAAGAAAGTTTCCCCCCATGTTACCTCATTCCTGGAGGCCGATGTTACAGCCCTGGTTGATTGGCGGGAACAGAACAAATCCGGGTTTTTACTGCGTGAAAAGGTTAGACTGACCTTTACCCCTTTGTTCGTGGAAGCCTTAGCCAGAGCATTGAAGGAATTTCCGAATATTAATGTGTCCCTGTCCGGGGAAAAGATCATCAGGCACAAAAACATAAATATTGGCATTGCTACTGCCTTACCTGATGGAAACCTCATCGTTCCTGTCATCAGGAATGCCGATAGGGAGAACCTTGGCGGGATCTCCCGGAAAGTTGCAGATCTGGCAGAAAGAGCAAGGAGCAATGCACTTATGCCTGCTGATATCCGGGGTGGGACATTTACAATCACAAACATAGGTCAATACAACAACCTGACGGGAACACCCATTATTAATCAACCGGAAGCAGCCATTCTGGCCATCGGCACAATTATTAAAAAACCCTGGGCAGTCAGAACTACACAGGGATATGGACTTGCTGTCAGGGATATAAGCATGTTGTCGTTAACATATGATCACCGTGTTATAGATGGTGCTTTGGGCGGGAGATTTCTCAGCAGGATCGTATGGTATCTCGAAAATTTTGAAACAAGCAGGGAGATTTAACCGGATGATGTCCTTTTATTTCAACGTGATTTGTAAGTTGGTGGGCGGTTGCCATTCAGTAATTAACATCCTAAGACTCAGAATCCAAGCCGTTTATGATTATTGGTTGAAAAATCGCCACACTTAACTGTATGACCTTTATTCATTTATTGTATTTAATTGTATAAATTTGTTAAGTTACAAGTATACCTATGAAATCATATATCAAGATCCATCTGTTACTCGGCTTCTTCTGCATTTTGGTTTTAGTCTCTCCAGGTATCTTCAGCCAGGGAGATGAAAACCTGAAAAGTATGTTTGTCGAAGCGGAATCGTTTTTTCTGTTCGAAGAATTTAAGGATGCGCTCCCCCTGTATCAGCGATTGCTGCAATCTGATCCGGAGAATTTCAACCTCAACTATAAAATTGGCATTTGTTATTTGAACGATATTTATCAGTACCAGAAATCTCTTTCATATCTGGAAACAGCTGCAAAAGGCATGAGTCTGGAATCCAAGACCAATAGTTTTAAGGAAAAGAAGTCTCCTCCGGAGGTTTTCTATTACCTGGGGAATGCATACAGGGCCAATAACCGGATGGATGATGCAGTCCAGGCTTATGAGCAGTTCAAGCTGGTGCTGGATCCGATGGTATATGATGTTGAACTGGTAGAATTACAGATTGAGGCATGCAAAGTAGCTGCGAACCAGGAAGCTGAACCCATGTATTTTATTTCGGCCAATTTGGGTGAAAATGTCAATGAGCGTTTTGAAGAATCCAATCCGGTTGTATCAGGAGATGAATCCGTACTTGTGTTTACCCGAAAACTTCAGTTTTATGATGCTGTTTTCTGTAGCCGGAAACAAAACGGGAAATGGGGCCAGCCTGAAAACCTGACTGATGCTTTTGGCGTGGATGGAAATACCTATTCAACCGGCATTTCTTTTAAGGGGGATGAAATTTATGTTTACCGGAGTGATAATTTTGACGGTAATCTTTATGTGAGTCAATACAAAAACGATAAATGGTCCAAACTGGAGAAGCTCAATGCAAATATCAATACAAAATATTGGGAATCGCATGCTTCCTTGTCCAAAGATGGAAAGACCCTTTACTTTACCAGCAACCGTGCAGGCGGATACGGCGGCCTGGATATTTACAAATCTGAACGCAAAAGAGGGGGAGACTGGGGGCCTGCCGTTAGCCTCGGTCCGGTCATCAATTCGAAATACAACGAGGATACCCCATTTATAACGACAGATGGAAATACCATTTATTTCAGTTCCATGGGACATTATAACATGGGTGGATATGATATATTTTACAGTACGCGGCTTGATAACGGGCAGTGGTCGAAGCCCATCAATGCAGGATATCCGCTGAATACCACCCATGATGACCTTTTTTTTACACCGGTAGGCGACGGAGCGTATGCCTACTATGCTAAGTATAATATAGATGATTCCTATGGGCTCATGGACATCTACAAACTCGAGGTGTTCACGGACCTGCATCCCAGGAAGTTTATCCTCAACGGAATATCCCGTGTTGAAAGTCAGGTCAATCAGCCTGATTATACACAGATAACGGCCATTCTCATTAACAGCAAGAACGGAAAGATTATTGACCAGACGAAACTGAATTCCGATGGTACCTATACCTTGAATGCACAATCAGGTGACCTGGAATTACAAATCAAGGGCAAGGACATTGAAACAAAAACAGAAAGGCTATCCATCCCGGTCAATAATCCGTCGAATATTGTTTCCCATACATCTGTTCTTACTGCTGCAGTGACTGAAACAACACCGCCTTTGGTGCTTCCGGTTACGGTGTCTCAGCCTGTGGGTCCTGAGATGTCGATTGCAGTTGACAGTTTTTATGTTACATCCAACCAGTCAATCCCCATCAGGATGGACCTTGAAAAGAATACCACCTTGAAGATTGAAACCTATGTGAATGGGGAGTTACAAAAGACAGAAGACTTCGATATCAAGCGAAGAAGATTTGTTTATATGCTCACGCCAGAGCCAGGCACAAATCTGCTTCGGCTTACACTTAGCAATGTACAAGGTAATAGCACCACACGGGAGGTAAAAGTTGTATATACCCCGGCAGATACCGGAACAACCGTTATTCAGCCGATTGAGACAGGCATTCAGGATGGATCTGACCGATATCTCGGGATAGTATCCATGGCTGGCGGAAACCTGGCCAGGTTTCTGCAGAGTATTGATTTTAACCAGATGCATTTTAATTCCCTTGCAGACTTGTACGATTATCTTGTACAGCATGCTGCTGAAAATAACTATACTTTGGCTGAGGTTGAAGAACTAATGGCCAGGTTCCTGTCACAGAAAGAACTGAAGTATTTCCAGGATGAACTAAAAAGCCTTGCATCGGATAGCCTACAAAAAACCATAGATAGTATTGATCTGAAGGCAAATAATATTTATACATCCCATGCACTTCTGGATTACCTGTTTTCACAATCAGCAGGCAATAATTATGGAATTGATGAACTTCGTGAGATCCTTTACCGGATAGCATCTGCGAACCATGATCCGCGATCGTTTATTGAATTGCTTGAATCGTATTCCGAAGGAAAGCTTACATCCTTTCTTGGATTGATGAAAAAAAATGCAGATTCATACGCCAGTACGAGGGCAGTGGCTGATCATCTTCTGAAAGCCGTATCAGATAATGAATTTCCTGTTGCCGAGCTGGAATCAGCCCTGAGAAAAGCTGCCGCAGACCTGGATATGAATTTTCTTTATCAAAGCCTGCTGTTTATTTCCGGAGACAGTTTGAAGCAAACCTTGCTGGACCTCGATATGAAAGAAGCCCAAATAATCAATTCCCTTGACTTGGTGACCTACCTCATGGGTCAGGCCGATTTGCGTCACTATACCAAAAGAGAACTGATAGACAATATTGAGAAGATCAGGAACGATCCATATTATTATGTTGATCTTTTCAGGAGGCTACTTGCGGAAAGAGCTACCGGCAGCCTGAAGATCTTTTTACAGGAGATTGATGTCAGAGGTTTGAGAATCAATACATTTGAAGAACTTGTGGATTATCTGCTGAACCAGTCGAAATTTCATGATTTCAACCGGGAGATGGTTTACCAGCTCCTGCTGGATATTATTGATCCAAAGAATGTACAAGAATTTATCAATCTTCTCCTGCTTTACGGAGATGACCGTATTGAGGGGGCCATGCAAGCTGCCGATGCCACTCGCTTTTCGAAACCGTTGGAAGTATTGCAGTACCTTTTGTCAGTGGCGGATGAATACCATTTCAGTGAACGCGATTTGCTGAGGGTACTTCTTAAGATGTTGCTCAGAAAGGGCCCCGAGGGCATGGCCGCTTCCGAAAAGGCAGGATGGTTTGCATCCATTAACCGGCCTGCTCTTGTGACTACGCTTGTTATTGTCAATGCCATTATTATCATTATGCTTATCGTATTTATTTTGCGCAAAAAGCGAAAGAATGAACAAAATGGCGATCTGGCCTAAGATACCGCTTACATATCAGGGTAAGTCCCTTTTCAAACTGTCCCTGATGGTTATTTTGATATTTGCTGGTCCTGTAAATGGACAGATCGTTCCCGGCCCTGATAATTTATACCTTGAGGCAAAGGAGTATATGTTTGCAGGAGAGTATCAGGAAGCGCTTCCTGTTCTTCTGAATCTGCAGGAAAAGGGGTATTCCGGAGCCAATATAAGTTATCTGATCGGGGAGTGTTTTCTGAATCTGAAAGGGCAAAAAACCAAAGCCATTCCATTTCTGCAAGAAGCTTCAAACAGTATTTCCGGATCATATTCAGGCGACTCACTGACTGAAAATGTGGCACCGGTAAAATCACTTTTATTCCTGGGCATTGCCTACCGGGTAAATAATGATTTTGACAAGGCATTGTCGAGTTTTAATGCCTATCTTGAAACCCTTGACAAGAGCGATGCCAACAACCGTTCGCTGGTTGAATATCATATTGAGCGCTGCATGAATGCACAAGAGTTGATGGCAGCGCCCGCGCTAGTTAAATGTGACACATTACCGGATAACATCAATACGGTATTCTCTAATTATAACCCCGTGGTTTCAGCAGATGAAAAGCAGCTTTTCTACATGGACCAGCTTAAATTTTATGATGCTGTGATGAGTAGTTTTAAGCTGGACACAGTCTGGCAAAAGCCTGAAAATCTGACTCCCCGGGTAAAATCGGATGGTGATCATGTTCTGACCGGAGTTTCCGCGGATGGAAAGACCTTGTTGCTGACGGCCTTTGACGCTTATATGAGCGGAGAAATTTTCATCTCAGAATATACCAACGGGCAATGGAGCGAGATGAGGAAGTTAAACGAAAATATCAATACCCGTTTTAATGAAACCCATGCTTCAATTTCAGCAGACGGAAAGTATATTTTTTTTACCAGTGACCGGAAAGGAGGGTTCGGAGGCCTCGATATTTACCGCTCTGTTAGGAATAACCAGGGTGACTGGAGTGTGGCAGAGAATCTGGGGCCCTTGGTTAATACACCATATAACGAGGAAAGCCCTTTTTTGACAGACGATGGTAAAATCCTGTTTTTCAGTTCTCAGGGGCATTACAATATGGGGGGTTATGATATATACATGTCATCACTGGATGGCAGGGACTGGTTACCCCCGGTGAATGTGGGATTTCCCTTGAACACCACCGATGATGACCTCTTTTTCTTCCCGCTGGGATCGGGCAGGATTGCCTATGAAGCGCGCATTCTTACAGGCTCTGCCTTATATGATATTGTCCGTTATACCATTTTCTCCTTTGGCCATCCTTCCCGCTATAAAGTAACCGTTAAGGTAACCCAGCAGACTGATCCGGGTCAAAAGCCCGAAAACCTGACTGTATCTTTTGTAGATGATGTCACCCAGGATACAATATCTATCCGGAAAATTAGCCTGGAGGGCTACTTTAGCGAGAAGCTGCCTGCCGGCAGTTATACCCTGGTTTTCAGCGGAAAAGATACGGTTTATTTACGAAAAAAACTGGATATTCCGGCTTATTTCCCGCAGAATGAATTGGTATTGAATACTGATCTGATCATACACAGGCGGGAGGAAAGAAATACATTCCCGATGCAGGATATCCGGTTTGAATTTGACAAGTGCAGTCTGGATGAATCTTCTCAGCTATACCTCGATAAAGTGATTGAACTCATGACAACTTATTCCGGACTACAATTGCGAGTGAAAGGTTATGCGGATGCCTTTGGCGATGAAACATACAATATGAACTTATCCCTGAGGAGGGCCAAGGCAGTTGCTACATACCTGAATCGTTGCAATTCCTTACAAGGAAGAATCTTCGTGAAGGCTTACGGAGAACAAAATCCGGTTGCCCTTAACCAGAATCCGGATGGTCTTGATAATCCGCTCGGCCGTAAGTATAACCGACGCGTTGAACTTGATTTCGATCATCTTCCGGAAGAGATTGATATCGATAAACTGAATAGCGTTCCTGAGAATCTCAGGATGAAATAAGACTTACTAATCCTGTCGGCCTGATCTGTTGATGAAAATCAGGTTGTTGAATTTAGGGGATTCAATATTAGCTTACCAGTTGTTAAATTATTAAATTTGTTCTTATAAAATCCTGATTCATGAAAACTCTCTTGTTTCTTGTCTCGCTTTTTTCTTTACAAATCCCTTTATCAGCGCAGGAAAACGAGCCTATTGACCTGAAGGAATATTTTATGGATGCGGAGTATTTCTTTGCACAGGAAGAATACCTGGATGCATTATATGACTACCTTGAGGTCTATAACAATGGATACAGTGACAATGCAAATATCAATTACAGGATTGGTATTTGTTATTTGAACATACCGGGGCAAAAAGACAAATCTATCAATTACCTGCTTGAAGCCCTTAAAAATGTTTCACCAAAATACCGGGAAAGCACACTTAAACAGACCTTTGCACCGATAGATGCCCACCTGTATCTGGGCAATGCATACCGTGTTAATAATCTGCTGAGCAAGGCGATTGAATCATACAATACATACAAGGAACTCGCGGGTCAATCCGGTGAAATTAAATATGCAGACCAGCAGATAGCGGCATGCAACAATGCTATCAGATTCATGGACAGTCCGTTACAGTTGACAATTACCAACCTGGGGGACTCAGTAAACGGATCCTCTTCAAATTTCAAAGCCGTGATTTCAGGGGATGGGCTTACTATGGCGTTCATGAATGAACTACCCTTTTACCAGGCTGTATATGTATCACGATACACGGGTACGGGATGGACTGCTCCTGTAAACATCACACCCCAGATTCAGTCGGATGGCGATCAATATGTGAGTTCCATCTCATATGATGGCACGCGTCTCTATCTTACAAGAGAAGATGCTTTTAACAGCGATGTTTATACAACCGATTTCCAAAACGGGAAATGGACAAAATCACAACCAATAACCGGTCAGTATATTAATACTAAATATTGGGAATCACATGCTTCCATTTCCCGTGATGGTAAGACCCTGTATTTTACCAGTAACCGAAAGGATGGATTTGGCGAGATGGATATATACAGATCAGTTCTTCAGCCTAACGGTCAATGGGGTTCGCCGGTTAATCTGGGAAATGGGATTAATACCAATTTGAACGAAGATACCCCATTTATCACTGAAAATGACAGCATCTTGTTTTTTAGCTCGCAGGGACATGAGAACATGGGCGGATATGATATTTTTCGCTGTAGGCTGGATGCCTCAGGTCGATGGTCAGCCCCGGAAAACGTGCGGTATCCCCTTAACACAACCGATGATGATCTTTTCTTTTATCCCTGGCATGACGCACGGATAGTATATGCTTCCCTTATCAGGCCTGACGGACTTGGCAAAGAGGATATTTATGCAATTCAACCGGCAGATGACAAACCATTGCCTGAACTGCTGACCGATATTTTGAGGCCCGCTGCAATAGCTGAAACTACTGTCATGGCTCAACCGGAGTCTGTTCCAACGGTTTCGCAGCCTGCTGAAAGCACTGCGTTGCCTGTTCAGCCGGTTATCTCCCCACCAGCGGAGCCTGTCGCTACACCTCCTGCTGTTCAGCCTCAACCGGTATCACCAAAAGAGATTATGCTGAAGCCTATTTATTTTGCCTTTGATAATCATCAGCTGACCCGTGAGGGGGAAGAGCTGCTGAGCGTTGTTTTCCAACTGATGAAGGATTACCCGGCAATTCATATCAAACTGTTGGGCCATGCAGATGCAAAGGGTCCGGCTGAGTATAACCTTGGGCTTTCAGCCAGACGGGCTTCAGCTTCAATGCAATACCTGGTAAATCTGGGTATTGATCCGGGCAGGTTAAGCGCAGTGGGGATTGGTGAGAAAAATTTCGTTGCCATTAATTCCAATCCTGATGGTTCGGATAATCCGGAAGGTCGCAGATTGAACAGACGTGTGGAATATGAAATTACCGGAGGCGATAATACGGTGATCAGAATTAATATGCCTCCCGTACCGGAGAAGCTGATGTTCAGGGAATAGAAACAAATAACCGGATATGCGGATATTGTTGATATTTATTATAATTCCGATATTGAGCCTTCCCTCAATGGGACAAAACCGGGGAGAACTGCTGGACCTGTTTAATGAAGGACAATATTTTCTTAACCGCAAGGATTATCGTGAAGCAGCCTATTATTTCAGGCAGGTTGTAGACGCAATGCCGGATAATGCCAATTTCAATTTTAAACTTGGGGAATGCTTTATGAACATACCTGGCAGCGAAGCCATGGCAATACCCTGTTTTGAAAAGGCAATTGTTCATATTGAAGGCAAAAAACAATACGATCATAAGGATTTTGCTGAGGCCAACTCCCCCTTGCATGCCTATTTTTACCTGGGTAATGTATATCGCATGAATAACCGGCTGGATGATGCATTGAAAGCTTACAACACCTTTATCAATTCACCGTTTTACTCTGGTAATTACAATGAAACTATTGTTGAAAATGAAATAAAATCATGTGAAAGGGCCAAGATTATCCAGGATAATCCTGTTGGTTTGGAGGAACAAGCCCTGGACACGGTAATCAATACGGATGCATCGGAAATTTACCCTGTGGTCACCGGAGATGAAGGAACCCTGGTTTTTGTCAGAAAACTTAAATTCTATGATGCAATATTCCTCACCACACGGCAGGATGGCACATGGAGTTCTCTCCAAAACCTGAATCCGGTCATTGGGTCAGACGGGGATTTTTACCCAACCTGCATATCAGCTGATGGAAATGAGCTCTATTTAGTCAAAACGGGCATCAACAGCGATATCTGGGTGTCTGTTCGCAATGATGCGGGCTGGACAAAAGCTGTAAAGCTGAATAAACATGTTAATACCAAAGCGGATGAAACTTCAGCATGGATTTCTGCTGATGGTAAGACCCTTTATTTTGCCAGTTCGCGGAAAAGGA
>CAVPIY010000008.1:0-916539 GCA_963705125.1 uncultured Bacteroidales bacterium
TGGGGTCCTCATCATCCCCCACCCTCGTACACCTCTTCCCTACCGCGAAGGATCCGACACCGGTTATGCCCGACCTACTCCTGGTATAAGGAGGCCCCGCTGCCACTCCAGGTGTTTGCGGAGACCAAACTATGCCATTGTGATAACCCAGACTGCAGTCATTTGGATTAAAACCAGCACCCTGATCGGAAACATTCCACTGAACTGTAATAGCCAAGCCCGATCCACCAGCGACATCTTCGGCCACCCGCCAGGTATATTTTACATAATTGGCATAGTCCGGCACCTGGACTCCTCCAGATAATCCATTTTCCGTTACATCGGTAAATAGGTTAACAGAATAATTATCCGCTGTACCACTATTATTTAATGCCAGGGGCAAATAGGATGTCGTTGTTCCTATTGGGAAAACCTTATCCACGGCTGCAACTCTTTGCTTCAATACTCCATTGGCACTGGTAACAATATAACTGGATGCATCGAAGCCGGATATAAGTCCCCCGGGACTAATTACCAAATTATTATTTCCCGCATTCACTAATCCATCCTGCAGATCCAGGGTTCCGTTTACAGTGGTCAACCCCTGCAATGTCTTGGTGTTCGGGGTAAGAATATTCACATCACTGATGGTCAGATGGTGATAGGTTGCAGCTCGGATAGCCTGGTCGGCATCCCCGGAATAATTAACAGTATTGGAATTTGTATTTACCGTGAATGTCGTAATGTTAGGAGCATTTATATTCTCATAATTCAAAACTGAACCATTGTCGTTATTCCAGGTACCTAAACCGCTCAGCAAACCCTTAATCGTAGTATTGTTCTGATTGTTTAATGTTATACTTGATATAACATCCCCCTGAAAAGTAATGGCTTGCGATCCTGAAATGCCTTGAGGTGAATTCGCGTTAAAGGTATATATCGCGGTACCGGAATTAAATACCCCATTGTTTTGTAAACCTCCCCTTAATGTAATGCTCTCATTGATTATGTTATTCCAGGTTCCGTTGTTAGTTATAAGGCCAACAAAAGTTTTATTACCATTCATTCCATTTATAAATGATAGCGTCCTGGCATTTGAAATTGTAGTGGTTCCGTTGACACGAAGTTGGACATATTCTCCAATATTGCCATTTCCGTTGGGCAATGTCAGATTGCCATTTACTGTTATAGTCTCAATGCCGGCGGCAGTTGTAAAGTCAATTGTACCGCCTGACAGATCAAGTGCCTGAAGCTATTGGTCCCAGCAGTATTATTATCTTCCAGTAATCCTGAAATTGTTGAATTCCCGCTGACTGTAAAATTATTTCCCTGGATACTGAAAGTAGAACCCGAATTGATGCTGAAATTGTTGGTAACTGCAATATCCGTACCTGCGGAAGGCTGGGTAAATCCGCCGGATTTATTTATCGCTAGGTTATAAAACGTTTCGGATGGATTACCGGTAATGTTTTGAATATTTCCTCCTGAAAAGGTCACCGTACCCTGCCTTTCTTCGAATGTCCCTGTATGTAGCCAGTTTCCTTCACTGGTTATCCCATAGTTATTGGCATTGTCAATATCAAGAATAGAAGCCGCACCGATGTTCAGATCTCCCTTTATAACAATGCTTCCTAAAAGTAATTTGATCCCGCCTGTCGATGTGGTTAAATTGTAATACGTGAATCCCGGAATATTTTGTCCGCCGTTTCTGTTAAAATTGACAGTTCCGGTACCGTAAGTAAAAAGTCCTGAAAAGGTGATGTTGTCATCTGCTACGTTTAAGGTACCTGAACCCATAGTGAGGGTCCCGTTACCGGACAAATCCGTGGAAATGTCCAATGTAAAATTCCCAATATTGATCGCTCCAGTAACAGTCAGTGAGGCACAGGCTTCGTTTGCAGCCACCGTAACCGTATGTGCAGCAAGGATGGTGACAACATCTCCGGCAACAGGCACACCTGTGCCAGTCCAGGTATTGTCATCATTCCAGCTACCTGACGCTACTGATGTATAGGGAGACTGAGAATATGAGGCAATAGGGAATACCAACAACAAAATCAGTCCTCCTGCAAAAGCCCTTATGCTCCTGCCCAAATGGTGAAAGTTATGTTGAAAGGTGGTATTCATCAATGTGCCCGCAACGCCTGATTTCTGTAAGTTGGTTTCACGCTGTCACATTACAATGTGCAACGTGTCAGGTTTTTTTACGGACACGGGACAAAAAAGTTATAGATTATCAGCAGTTTATTAGTATCCGGAAGCGACAGGTTACAAGTTACCAGTTACAAGTTACGAGATAGACTGGTGTATCGGGACTTGGGAAATAGCCTTCTTTTCAAGTCTTACGCAAAGCACCTGCTCTGGCTCGCCTGTAACTTGTATCTTGTAACTTTCTTCTCACTCCGCAATCATAGCCCTTCTCACTTCATCTGACTTGGCTTTGCCTATAAGTTGTTCTACCAGTGTGAGCGAAAATTTCATGGCCAGACCCGGCCCCTTCCCGGTAATGATATTGCCATCGATCTCTACAGCATTTCCCGTGCAGATCGCTCCCGTAAGCAGACTTTCACAACCGGGATAACAGGTGGCTCTCTTGCCTTTCAGAACACCTGCACTGGCTAACACAAGCGGAGCTGCACAAATGGCCGCTATCATCCGGCCCTGATCATGAAAGGCACGTATTTGCTTCTTCAGACCCTCATGCTTGTTCAGATTGTCTGAACCCGGTTGTCCACCGGGAAGCACGATCAGATCTGCCTTTGTATAATCCACATCTGCAAAAAGCATATCAGCCAGTACGCTGACTCCCCTGGTACTGGTAACTTCTTTTTTACCCGTAACCGATACGGTAGTTACTTCACAACCGGCACGACGCAAAACGTCAACCGGAGTGATAGCCTCCACTTCCTCGAAGCCATCGGCAAAATGAATTAATACCTTCTTCATGGGTGTATATTTTCATTAAAATTACGAAATGTTTTAATCAGAACTGCATTAAAATGCTTCAGGATTATAGGCACCCAATTCCCGGTCAAGCCTCCGTGCCCTCCCTCCTGTTAATTTGTCAAGCAACTGCCAGAATGATTTTTGATGATGGCGATGTACCGTATGGCACAATTCGTGTAAAATAATGTACTCCTGCAAATGCTGCGGAAGCCTCATTATGTGTATGTTCAGACTGATACGGTTCCTGCCTGAACAACTGCCCCACCGGGTTTTGTTGTTTCTGACAGAAACCTGACCATAACTGAGACCAAACTCCCTGGCCAGCCTGCCGGTTAATACCGGAAGATATTTGACCGCTTCTATTTTCAACGCGGCATGAATTGCCCTGCGAATTACCCGCTGTATGCGCGGATCCTCCACATTGGCATAAACGGGGTAATTGATCCGGATAACCTGGTTCCTAATCAGGGCCAGTATGGTTGATTTTTCATGCGTACCAATGGAAAGAACATGATCCTTTGTTCTGAAAACCGTATCGTCCCTGAAACAAGTGACCCGGCTTTCAAATTTGTCAATTTTCTCCTGCTGCCTCCTGATCCATCCCATTTTATCTTCCACAAATTTCCCGGCTGTTTCAAAAGAAATAAAATGGGGATAGATTACCTTCACTCCGCTGAAAGGTTTGATTGTGATCTTAAGACCTCTCACCGATAATTTCCTGATAAAACTGACTTCCCCGATTGTCTTATAGTTCACAATCCTTACTTGTTCTGTTTTCAAGCTCTGATGATTATTTTCGCCAAAAAATACGCTCTTTTTACCAATTGTTTGTCCCAAATTCTAATTTTACATAATTAAAATATGAACCCTTTTTTAACAACCTTATGAAATCCCGGAAAGTTCTGGTCTATTTGGCCATATCAGCATTTGTTCTAATCATATTCGCACTTATCGGGAAAAAGGCCGGCTGGTTCGGAAAAGCCATAACGTATGAAGTAACAACAGAAAAAGCACTGAGCCGCGATCTCACAGAAATCATCACGGCCAATGGTAAAATCCAACCCGAAACAGAGGTGAAGATTACACCTGACGTTTCAGGCGAAATTGTTGAATTGGCTGTCAAAGATGGTGATGCTGTTAAAATGGGACAGTTTCTGCTTAAAATTAAACCTGATATTTACGTGTCTGCGCGTGATCGCTCTCTGGCTGCCCTTAATGCGGCTAGGGCAAACCTTGCCAATGCAAAGGCCATGCTGGTCCAGGTTGAAGCACGGTACGAGCAGGCTCGCCTCTCATATAACCGCAGTGTAAAACTATGGAGTGAACGCACGATCTCTGAATCGGAATGGGAAAATGCCCAATCTTCCTACGAAGTGGCTAAAGCTGAAGTAACTGCAGCGCAGCAGAATGTGGCCGCATCAGAATTTTCAGTGCGCAGTTCAGAAGCAACGCTGAAAGAAGCCAGTGAGAACCTCATTAAGACATCAGTGTACTCTCCAATTGAAGGAACTGTAACTTTGCTCAATATTGAAAAGGGAGAAAGAGTCGTTGGAACTGAACTGATGAGTGGTACGGAAATGCTCCGTGTTGCAAACCTTGAAAGGATGGAAGTCCTTACCGAAGTGAATGAAAATGATATCGTTCGGGTAAAATTAAACGATTCTGCTTTGATTGAAGTGGATGCTTTCCCTGACAGAAAATTCAAGGGTCTTGTCACTGAAATTGCCAATTCTGCAACCAGTTCGGGACTTACCGCGGATCAGGTCACTAACTTCGAGGTGAAGATCCTGCTGCTGAAGGAATCCTACAGTGATTTGATGAGCACGGAAAAGCCCCAGCCTTTCAGACCGGGGATGTCAGCTTCCGTGGATATCATGACCGAATCCAAAACCGGTGTGCTTGCCGTTCCGCTGCAATCTGTTACCATGATGACTGATTCCCTGATCAAGGCAGATTCGATTCTCAGTGGTTCCAATGAGTCCGGACCGAAAGAAGTTGTATTCGTATATGAGGATGGTAAGGTGAAGACTACTGTGGTAAAAACCGGAATTCAGGATAACAGTTATATTGAAATTATCAGTGGCCTCACGGAAAATTCGGAAGTGGTGACTGCCCCCTATAATGTCATCACCAAAAAACTGAAAGATGGTTCCTTGGTAAAGAAGGTCAGTAAAAAAGATCTTACCGATTGAACCATGCCTGTTATTCTTAATATAGAAACAGCTACCCCCCTTTGCTCGGTCTCCCTTGCATTCGATGGACGGGTTACTTCACAGCGTGAAACCCTGGAAGAAAAGTCACATGCCGCCCGTTTAACTGTTTTTATTGAAGAAATACTACATGCGGAAGGGTTGAAGATCAAGGATCTTGATGCTATTGCCGTGGGTAAAGGACCCGGATCATATACCGGTCTGCGAATCGGTGTTTCAACTGCCAAAGGATTGTGTTACGGGGCAAATCTTCCCCTGATTGCAATTGGCACGCTGAAAACCCTGTTTAACCAGGCAATTGCCGGTTCCCTGGCTCAGAATGAACAGGCTGAAGTAAAAGAAAATGCCCTTTTTTGCCCGATGATTGATGCCAGAAGAATGGAGGTTTTCACATGCCTCTATCATGCATCCGGAGAAGAAGAAGAAACAGTATCTGCAAAAATTATTGATCGGGATACCTTTTCTCATCTTCTGGCTTCCCGCAGAATATACTTTTTTGGCTCGGGTATGGATAAATGCCGCCAAATTTTAGCTCATCCCAACGCTGCCTTTCTCGAAGATATTTTTCCGCACGCCAAAGCAATGGTTGCTTTATCCGAAGATTCCTACCGAAAAAGCCAATTTGAAAATCTGGCTTATTTCGAACCTTTTTACCTCAAGGATTTTGTTGCAACGAGGCCTAAAAATTCCCTTCATATATAAAATTTCACAGGTATAAAACGTTATTTCTATGAATACGGTTGCATCTAAAACATTACTGCAAATGGTAAAGATGATCCCTGTGTTATGGTTATTATGCCAATCCCAGGCCGGATACAGCCAGTTCTCGGAAGTTGTAAGCCAGGAAAAACCATTCAAATCCGGCGAAAAAATAAATTATTATGTGAAATTTGGACCTATTATCGGAGGTCATGCTACTTTGTCGCTTAAACAGTCCTATTTGGACAACAGGATGGTTTATTACGCCAGGGGCGAAGGCAAAACAGTCGGACTTGCAGAAAAACTCTATAGCGTTAAGGATGTTTTTGAAAGCTATTTTGATTTAAACACGCTTTTACCATACAGGGCTATCCGGGATGTAAAAGAAGGGAATTACAGAAAGCGTGACGAGGCTATTTTTTATCATGGAAATAATACAGTTTACTGCGTAAGGAAAGATACCCTCATATCTGTACCTGACCGTACCATGGATATGGTGTCGGTCCTGTACTATTTGCGGAGCCTTGACCTGCAGAATATGACACCCGGAACTGTTCTTCACCCAGTGACTTTCTTTAATGAAGCCTTGTTTCCATTTGATATCCGGTACAAAGGCAAGGAAATATTGAAAACAAAATTTGGCAAAATCAAATGCTTCCGGTTTGATCCGGTGGTTGAGCCCGGCAGGATGTTTGCCTCGGAAGATGATATGATCATTTGGATTTCGGCTGACCAAAACATGATTCCTGTTAAGGTAAGATTTGACCTTTTGGTTGGATCACTTCACATGGAGCTCGCTGAATATGACAATTTGAAATATCCGCTTGGTATTCTTCCGGATTAAGGCCATCCCTGTTTATCTCCAATTAATCTATTTTTAATAATATTTTTGTATCTTCAGCATTGTTTTGGATCTTTTTCCCTTTCCGATGAAAGAAGGCAGATCAGATAAAGCTTCTATCAACCGGCTTCAGCTTACTACCTTTAAACTGCAGTCCCTGCTGAATATTACCCTGGCTATCAATGAAAATCTTTCTCAGGACGAGTTGCTTGAAATTTATGAAAAACTTCTTACTACCGATCTGAACATCGGCAAAGTATTGATCTATAAGCGGGATGAAAACTGGCAATGTATTCTCAGATCGGGAGCAGTGGACGATACCTATGCAAGCATTGATGTTGAAAAAGACCTGATCCCCATTCAGGATATTTCCTTTATTACTTCATCTCCGAATAAATCCCTGAATGCTTTTGATATTGTTATCCCGGTCATCAACAAGGGAACTCCAATTGCTTATGTGATCATAGGTGACATTGAAGAAGGCGAAGGTGTAAGCCCGATAATCAAACACCTGAATTTCATTCAAACCCTGACCAATATCATCATGGTGGCTATTGAAAATATGCGTTTGTTCAAAGAGAGCTTAAGACAGGAGGCCTTGAAGAAGGAGCTTGAACTGGCTTCAAAGATGCAGAATATGCTTATACCCAGCTCTTCCATTCTTCCCAGGAATGATAAGGTTTTTATGACTGCCTTTTATTTGCCCCATTTTGACGTCGGAGGTGATTATTACGATTACATCCCCCTGAATCGTAATGAGTTCGGATTCTGTATTGCTGATGTGTCCGGTAAGGGTATGTCGGCCGCCCTGCTGATGTCCAATTTCCAGGCTAACCTTCGGGCTCTTTTTACTTATGATATTTCACTGGATGCCCTGATCGAGAAACTCAATGACAGGGTTATGCACGCTGCCAATGGAGAAAAGTTCATTACCCTCTTTATAGGCAAATTCAATTATAAAACACTCGAGCTTCAATATATTAATGCCGGTCATAACCAGCCGATCCTGTATCTCAGGAACAAAAAGGAACTGACAATGCTGAGCAAGGGATGCGTTGGTATCGGTATGATCGATGAAATACCGATAATCAGAAAGGGTTCACTGACTCTGGAAGAACCGGCCAAGATCCTTTGCTATACTGATGGACTGGTTGAACTCATCGATGGCAAACAGATCTCATTTGGTACAGGGGAAATTGAGGAATGTATCATGAACAACAACAATATTGAGGAAAACATACAGGATATTATCAGGAAACTAGGCATTTACGCAGGCAGCGCCGCCATTTTCGATGATATTTCAATGCTGGGTATTGAGCTTTTCTGAAACCGAACCGATACCTTGTTCCTGAGGGTAATAAATATCCAGGGAAACAAAGATCGCTATAAATCCCCAAAACACTGCAGAAACCTTATCCGTATCCAGAAAATTATTGAGGACGCCATGCACCAGGTAAGTGATCAGGCCCAGGATTAAGCTGAGGATAATGTGCTTCAGTGATTTGTCGTTTATCTTCTGATATACCCTGAAACCGGTGATAAGACTGAGAATTCCGATCAGAATGAATGAAAGGGATCCGAGTATACCACTTTCCGCAAGCGGGCCAATATATTCACTATGTGCATTTCCGTGATCCCCGAAGTCGGTACTGATCATGGTCTTTTCGTTAGCTTTCTGAAAAGGCGCGTATTTGAATATAAAGGTCCCGGGACCCCAGCCCAGAACAGGTCGCTCCCGGAACATCCTCAGTGCAGAATTCCATCGGTTTATTCGCTCCAGATTTGACTCATCCGTTGTGATATTGGAAATAGATCTGAGATGATCAACAATCGACGATGATGAATCCTGCCTGTTCCGTTGCATTTTCTGGATTATCGCAGTACTTTGCCCTCCATAGTAAAGCAAAGCAACTACACCGGCAATCAGGATGTACCTGAACCGGACACGCCAAAGGGTCAATCCCAGCACCCCAAATGAAATCAAGACACTGATCCAGGCAGCCCGCGTGTATGAAAGCACCAAGCCCGCGATAAGTAAAACCCAGGAACTCCAAATAATGATCCGGAAAATTAAATTTCCACCTTTATGCAAAATAACTCCGCCAAGTCCGAAAATCAACATGGCCAGCACCGCACCATATGAAGTATGATCCCGAAAGAAGGGAGCCATAGCAAAGGTCGCCACCTGCTTGTTGAAAATTCCGATTTGAACTTGCATGATAATGGTATAAACAACAACTCCCATCAAAGAAATGGCATAACACCATATAAACAACCGTATATTGCCAATTTTCCGGAAAACAAGAATGGCTAACAGATAGTATACGGTAATAAACCAGGTTCTGGCCAGCAGAAATTTAAATGAAACAAGTGTCATTGTGCTTGTGACTGAAGTGAACAGTAACCAGAACAGGTTAAACAAAATGACAAAGGTTACCGGATGGTTAATAATCCGCGCATCCAGTGACCTGTCAAGAACTATTTTGTAATAAAACACGATCATTATCCCAAACAACAAGGGTTCAGTGGGTATCCAAAAATCAACAGAAGAAGACGGGAAAAAATCAATCAATTGCACCGACAGAGGTGTAAGAAAAATAACAATAAAATACATCCAGTCCAGCCGAGCAAGGGTCAGATATATAATCAGGATTAATACAGGAAGAAGATTAAGCACATATATCTCCCTCCCGGTAAGCACCATATCGGTAGCCAAATAAATGATTATCAGCGTTATGACCAGGATGTGTCTCCTGATATTCAGCCACCAGGTCATTGGATCAGGTCCTTCTTTTTATATTATTGAGGACAATCAGCAGTAATAAAGCAAGGGCAAATGTTGACAATGTAGTCATCATAACAATGATCGACCGTTTTGGTACTGCTTTGCGCTCAGCCTTTATGGCCTTGTCAACAATGAACATATGCGGAATGCTCAGGTTGGCATTTAATTTTGCAGAGGCATATTTTACCTTCAGTTCACCCAGCCGGTCAATTTCAAAATCCAGTTTTTTAGAAAGCTCCACATATTTCCCTCCATAAGTTGCCAGTATATTAATCCGTTTTAGAAGTAAGTCGCTTGCTTCTTTGTTTCCCTTGGCCAGCGCATCTGCGTAAGCTGAATTCAACGTTTTTGCCTGTGATTCATAGTCATTAATTCCCAATTTCCTGATCTTTTGAAGGGAATCACTGATCTGGCGCACTTCCGTCTCAGTCTGCAAGTATTCATCTTCAACAATGGTGAGGGCCTCCATGGCACGCAAGTGTTGCATATTTCGAATGGTTGAGTCGACATACGAAACAATCCCATTGGCTATATCTGCTGCCATCTGGGGATCTTCATCGAGGACTGATAATTCAATTGACATGTATTCCGTTCGCTTGGACTTAACGTTCCCCTTGAATTTATTATACAGCAGGGTACGGGGAAAAGCTCCTGTACTGTCAATCCTGTAATGACTCATTAAATTAAACTTCCTGGTAATATATTCCTTGATCAGATCCGAATGCAGTATTTGCAGCAGTCTTTCGGCATCATCATCCCCACCGAACGACAGAACATCCCTGCTGTCCGTGATCAACGAATTCGTTTCCAGCAGGCTTTTTGAAATTGAAACAGAGGATGCCGGGAACAAGATAACCTCAGATCTGAATCGGGGCTTAATATTCAGTGAATATATTATAGCTAAGATGAAAGCCAATGTGGACAGGGCGATCAATATCCATTTTTTATCCCATGCTAACTGGATGAGTCGATAAACATTAAACGTATAGTCCTGATTTTGGGCTTCAGTGTCCATGATGATTCTGATTAGTTGATTGTTAACAGGTAATAGTTTTTCTTGCCTTTCTGTATCAGTACGTATTTATTTTTAATCAAATCGGACATGCTTACCGTATAAAACTCATCATCAATCCTTTTCTTATTCATACTAATACCGCCTCCGGTGATCATCCTCCTGGCTTCACCCTTTGATTGACATATGCCTGTTTTTTCTCCAAGTAAGTCAATTATATTTGTCCCTTTTTGAAGGGCATGCTCATCAATGATAAAATTTGGCACGCCTTCGAAAACGCTCAGGAAGGTAAGTTCATCCAGTTTTCTCAGGGTGTCGTTTGTTCCCTTGCCGAAAAGTATTTCTGAGGCTTCAATCGCCATTTCCAACCCATCTCTTGAATGTACCATCAGGGTTACTTCTCCCGCCA
Organism: uncultured Bacteroidales bacterium; assembly: GCA_963705125.1. GTDB lineage: Bacteria > Bacteroidota > Bacteroidia > Bacteroidales > UBA10428 > UBA5072. The sequence goes on from CAVPIY010000008.1 coordinate 10,882, forward strand.
GCTTTTTTTGAAGCAACCGTAAATGAGGTGCTTTCCGGTGTTCCTCGGTAAGCTTTACTATTTCTTCCTGACTCAGCAATGTGAATATTTTAATGTATTTTTCAGCATCTTCATCCGAAACATTAACCCAGAATTGATAAAATGCATAGGGGGAAGTCTTTATCGGGTCGAGCCAGACATTCCCTTTTTCCGATTTTCCGAATTTACCCCCATCTGCCCGGGTTACCAGCGGACATGTCAGCGCAAAGGCTTCACCTCCGTCTTTTCTGCGGATCAGTTCAGTCCCGGTAACAATATTACCCCATTGGTCCGAACCGCCCATCTGAAGCCTGCAGTTATGGTGGCTATACAAATAATAATAGTCATAGCCCTGTACCAGCTGATAACTGAATTCCGTAAAGGAAATTCCGGTTTCCAGTCGTTTTTTCACGGAATCTTTGGTCAACATGTAATTCACGGTAATATGCTTGCCTACATCCCGGAGAAAATTCAAAAAAGTAAAATCCCTGAACCAGTCATAATTGTTGACTATTTCAGCCGAGTTCGGCCCACAGTCAAAATTGAGGAATTTCTCCAGCTGCCTTCGCTGACAGGAAAGATTGTAATTCAGGGTTTCTTCATCCAGGAATTTCCTTTCCTCAGATCGTCCCGACGGATCTCCCACCATCCCGGTTGCCCCGCCTACCAAAGCCAGGGGCTTGTGTCCCGCACGCTGAAAATGTACAAGCAACATGATGGGCAGCAAATTTCCAATATGCAATGAATCTGCAGTGGGATCGAAACCAATATATCCTGTGGTCATTTCTTTTTGCAACTGCTCTTCCGTACCAGGCATAATATCATAAACCATGCCCCGCCACCTGAGTTCCTCAACCAAAGTCATGAATGATTTTTTGGCAAATATAGTATTTTATAGCATGAACCTGCTTAATTATACAAATTCCTCACGCTTATTGTCTTTGGGATGTCCTCCAATATCAAGGACGGGAAAAAGAAATCGGGTTAAAGAAGTTATCGGTTTGTAAAAGAATGATCCTTCCCGGGAATTTTTAGGCAACATGGATACCTGTTTGTCAATCCTGTCAATAAACAAAAGGACAATACCGGTGATTAACATCACCTTGCAAACATTGAATACTGCACCGAGCAGTTTATTTAATAACGACAAATGGGCCGTCTCTATCCATTTATCCAGCAGATTTCCAAAAAGATTGACCAGGATAAAAACAATTGAAAAGGTAATTGCCAGGGAAATAATATACAGATATTCATGGCTGAAGTTCCAATGGTCAGACAAATACCGGGCTGTCATCCCGGATAATTTTAATGCTCCGAAAATACCGGCTATCAGGGCTGCCAAAGAGGCGGCCTGCATAATAAATCCTCTTGTGATCCCGCGGAATACAGCATATATCAGCAGTACCACCACAAACATATCTATATAATTCATTGCGCTGTATTTATATTTGCTAAAAATAAGGAAAATTCACCACTTCAACACCTCTTCACTTCATCATCTCTTCACTTCAACACCTCATTTCTTATCCTATCTTTGCCTTGAAATAATTATCTTTTATATATGTCTACATTTCTCTTTGACAGCATTATCTTTGGACCGGTGTGGAGCCGCAGGCTTGGAGAATCACTCGGGATTAACCTGTTACCAGTAAACCAGAAAGTTTGCAATTTCAACTGTATCTATTGTGAATGTGGTCTTACACCCGGAAAAATTTCACATTCCGGATTCCCGTCCAGACAACAAGTAAAGGAGTTGCTTACTGCACGGCTTCAGGAAATGAAGAAAAACGGGGATTACCTCGATAGCATAACCTTTGCAGGCAATGGCGAGCCGACCCTGCATCCCGAATTTCCGCAAATAATGGCTGACACTTTGGAAACCAGAGACATCATTTTTCCGGAAGCCAGGATTGCTGTCTTATCAAATGCAACTCAGGCTGGCAATAAGATCATCTTTGATGCACTGATAAAAGCAGATATGAACATTCTGAAACTGGATTCTGCTTTTGAAGAAACCCTCTTGCATATCAACTGCCCGGGAGGAGAATTCAGTCTGGCACGTCTGCTCACTACCATAAAAAGATTCAAGGGTAAACTGATCATACAAACTCTATTTTTCCGAGGCCTTTACAATGGCATGGTCATTGATAATTCAACAGAAACTGAAGTCTCAGCCTGGCTGAATGTTCTTGCTGAATTAAGACCCGAATGTGTGATGATTTATTCCATTGCCCGGGACACCGCTGTATCAGGACTGAACCGGGTGGGTATTGAAGAACTGGCCGCCATTGCTGACCGCATCCAGGAACTGGGCATTGTTGTACAGGTCACCCCCTGATCAATACAGGCAAATTTGTACTCACGCCAACTGAACGTTCTGGTCTGTCCCCTGGATTGGGGTCTCGGACATGCATCCCGGATGATACCGTTAATATCCCGTTTCCGTAAGGACGGACACCAGGTTATGGTAGCAGGAACAGGCCGGTCAGCTCAACTTTTAAAAGCTTCTTTCCCGGATCTTCCTTTCGTTGACTTGCCTTCTCCCGAGATCCGTCTTGGGGATAGCCGTCTATCTCATCTCGGACTTCTCCTCCAGCTTCCGGGATTGATCTTTGCCTTATTCCGTGAACATGTCATCGTCAAAAAGATTGTCCGGCATCAGCATATTGATATCCTGATTTCTGATAACCGATATGGCCTGTTTTGCAAATCCACCTATACTATCTTTATTACGCACCAGTTATCGCCGGTTTTGCCTGGAATGTGGCGGTGGTTTGAATATCCCCTGTACTGGATTATCACTGGTATTATCCGGTTGTTTAATGAGTGCTGGATTCCCGATTTCGAAGATCCCGATCAGAACATGAGCGGAAAACTGTCACATCGTTACACCCGGCCTGATAATGCCCGGTTTATTGGCATGCTCTCCAGATTCTGCAATCCTGAGGTAATTCGAAATTCCTCCCCAGCCCGGCATTATAACCTTGCGGTCATTTTAAGCGGCCCTGAACCGCAAATCACCACATTTGAGAATCTTGTCTGCCAACAGCTAAAAGACCTGCCAGTAACCGCCATTGTCATAAAAGGCTTTCGGGGAGAGATAAGGCAGTCCCCTGGAATACTGGAGGAAAGGATTTTCCTGGCCTCTCATCTTGAAACAGGCATTTTTGCTGATGTACTCCTTCAGGCTGACTTTGTCCTTTGCAGATCTGGATATTCGGGTATTATGGATATGATTTCCCTGGGAATCCAGGCAATTCTGGTTCCAACCCCCGGGCAAAGTGAACAGGAATACCTGGGCGCCCATCTGGCCAAAAAGGGCTGGTTTCAGGTTGTTCAGCAGAAGGATCTGGATCTGGCCAGTGTGTTGAGGAAAACGTCAAGACCCATCCCTGATTTCCAAAAGGAATTTCAGCAGTCCGGACTGGATCATTATCTGGACCTATATGGAAAATACTGTGAGCATAATGATAAATCCCAACAGAAAACCTGAATAGACCTGCAACGGTTTATGCTCATCCAGGCGTAATCGAGCAAAGGCGGTTATACCCGCGGCCATGACGGCGATTATCAGGTAAAGCATCAGATCTGTGTTAAAGCGGAAAGAAAGGACCAGGATCAAACCAACAATACCACCCCATCCGACCAAATGCGCACTAATTTTCCAGAAATAAGAAATGGCCAGTACAAATAAAACTGAAAGACAGGAAGAAAACATTAGTCTTTGATAAACCTGACTTACAGGAAGTTTCCTTATCAGGATATAAGCTGCTATATAAAAGACCAAAGTAACATACAGCGGAAGAAGCCTTTCTCGCCGTTCTGAAAACTGCAGATTTCTCGCGAGGCGGGTATAATAATACAAGGGCATCATGACAAGGGGTATCATAAAGGTGAACAGAAAAACCGACAGATAAATATAACTGGTATACCGCCTGTCAAGATCGGCAGCATAGGTGCCGGAATTGCTGATCACAAGCAATCCTACCAGGGTCATCAGCAAAGGATGCGTAATATACGAGATTGCCAGTGCAATTCTTTTGTCCATGATAAATTGTTTAGCCGGAATAACGGTGTCATAGCTCTTTTCGCATTCTTGCGACTGGAATGTTCAATTGTTCACGATATTTTGCAATCGTACGCCGTGCAATATGATAACCCTTTTCATTCAGTATTTCAGCCAGCCGGTCATCGGTAAGCGGATGCCGTTTTTCTTCTCCTTCAACACAGTTCTGCAGGATCTTTTTAATCTCCCGTGTTGATACTTCTTCTCCCGATTCCGTTTGCATGCCTTCTGAAAAGAAGAACTTCAATGCATAAATGCCAAAATTGGTCTGTATGTACTTGCTGTTTGCCACGCGGGAGATGGTGGAAACATCCAGACCGGTCAAGTCAGCTATATCTTTAAGGATCATTGGTTTAAGTTTTGTCTCATCCCCTGAAAGAAAATAATCATGTTGGTAACTGATGATGGCGTTCATGGTAACCAGCAAGGTATTTTGCCTTTGGCGCAATGCATCGATGAACCATCGTGCTGAATCGAGTTTTTGCTTGACAAAGTTAAGTGCTTCCTTTTGGCTTTTTGAATTATGTCCCCGGTTATTCTGATATGAATGCAGCATCTCAGAATAGGTTTTGCTAACCCGAAGTTCAGGTACATTCTTGGCATTCAGCCCAAGTTCCAGATCACCTTCGTTATTTTCAAGAATGAAATCGGGAACTATATGGCTGGCCGTTTTATTCTGGGGATCACTATAAGCACCGCCGGGTTTTGGATTAAGCTTAAGAATCTCATCGAGCGCTCCTTTCAGCTGCTCATCCGTAATGTTAAGACGCGTTATGATCTTATCATAATGTTTACGGGTAAACTCCGGAAAAAAATCTCCCAGTATTCGGGCAGCAAGAGTAACGTGGGGATTATCCATATCCTTTGCCTGAATCTGTAACAGCAGACATTCCTGCAAAGAGCGTGCACCTACACCGGGTGGATCAAATTCCTGAATGATCCTCAGGATCCCGATCAGCTCTATTTCATCTGTATGGATGTTCAGGGCAAAAGCAACATCATCCACAATATTTTCAAGCTTACGCCTGAGATAGCCGTCATCATCTATGTTACCAAGCAAATAAAGAGCAAGCAATTGTTGCTTTTCATCCAGAGATCTTAAACCAAGCTGGCTTTCCAGATAATCCTGGAATGAAAGCCCAACAGAAAAAGGAATCTCCTCCCGTTTTTCGTCCTTTGAATAATTCTGGGCATTCAGCTTATAAGACGGATATTCATCCTCATCCATGTAATCCTCCAAGGTAAACTCCTCCTTATCCTTATCATTGGGATCGGTGTTCACATCTTCTTCCTGCCCTTCGTTTTGCTGGGAGGTATCCTCAATAGCACCCTCTTCGAGAGCCGGATTTTCTTCTATTTCAGCCTTAATCCGCTGCTCAAGCTGCATGGAAGGAATCTCGAGCAGCTTGATCATTTGTATCTGCTGTGGAGAAAGCTTCTGAAGCAATTTCTGCTGTAATTTTTGCCTGAGCATATGCTGTGATAAATTAGTTAAACCCGTTTCTAAAAATCCGCATTCTTGGGGAACCGGGGAAAGGGTATAACATCCCTGATATTGGACATCCCGGTAACAAACAAAATAAGCCTTTCGAATCCCAATCCAAATCCACTGTGTGGAGCCGATCCGAATTTTCTGGTTTCAATATACCACCACAGATCTTCCTCTGGTAACTTCAGGTCACGAATACGTCTGATGAGTTTTTCATAGTTTTCCTCGCGCTGTGATCCGCCAATAATTTCACCAATTTTTGGAAACAATACATCCATGCCCCTTACTGTTTTGCCGTCATCATTTTGTTTCATATAAAAAGCCTTTATTTCCAGGGGATAATCCGTAACTATGACTGGCCTTTTATAATATCGCTCTACTAGAAACCGTTCATGTTCAGTTTGCAGATCAACACCCCAGGAAACCGGGTATTCAAATTTTTCACCTGATTGCTGCAATATCTCAATGGCATGGGTATAGGTAATTCTTTCAAATTGGTTATTGATTACAAAATTCAATCTGCCAATAAGTTCATTGTCATACATGCCTGAAAGAAATTCGAGATCATCCCTGCAATGATCAAGGGCATAACGAAGCAGGTACTTCAGAAAATCTTCCGCCAGGTCCATGTTGTCCTGGATTTCATAGAATGCCATCTCTGGTTCAATCATCCAGAATTCCGCAAGATGACGGGGAGTATTTGAATTTTCCGCCCTGAAAGTCGGGCCAAAGGTATAAATATTGGACAAGGCCAGGGCCCCGAGTTCGCCTTCAAGCTGTCCAGAGACGGTAAGATTAGTCGGTCGACCAAAAAAGTCTTCAGCATAATTAACACTCCCGTCCTCATTCAGGGGAGGATTTGTAGCACTGAGCGTGGTTACCCTGAACATTTCTCCGGCTCCTTCAGCATCTGAGCCGGTAACAATGGGTGTATGCAGATAATAGAATCCATTGTCGTTAAAATACTTGTGAACGGCAAATGACATGGCATGCCTGATGCGGAATATAGCCCCGAATGTATTTGTTCTTGGCCTTAAATGAGCTATTTCACGCAGGAATTCAAGGGTATGGCCCTTTTTCTGCAGAGGATAGTCATCCGGATCTGCTGTTCCAAAAACCTGTATTGATTCTGCATGAATTTCAATGTGTTGCTCCTTACCGGGTGACTCGGCCAGTTTCCCGGTCACCCGAATGCAGGAACCAGTTGTAACCTTCTTAATCACCTCTTCATCAAACCTTGTCATATCAATGACTATCTGAATATTGTGTATAACGGATCCATCATTCAACGCCACAAATGCAATGCTTTTGTTCCCTCTCCTGGTTCTGACCCAACCCCTGACTTCGACGCTGCTATCAAAATCGCGGGACATTAACAATTCTTTAATTCTCATTATGCTGAACAATAATTGTTGAATGTGCAAATTTAGAATTTTAGGGCAATTTGCCATTCAATTCCACGGTAACAATTAAAATTTAACTCGGTTAAATTAACCGGATGGATGATTTGACCGTAAAAGGCACTCCGCGTCCGGCAATTGGTAATTCCGATTTTTATATATTTGATCAAATTTACTTTCATGTCCATTCATGTTCATCAGGTCAGTAAACTATTTGGTAAACAGCTCGCTCTGAATGCAGTGAGTTTTCATGTCATTTCAGGTGAAATAGCCGCTTTCATCGGCCCTAACGGAGCCGGAAAATCAACCCTGATGAAAATCCTGTGTGGGTTGATAAGACCCTCAGCAGGTGAAGTAAGGATCAAGGATATGGATATCATGTCCAATATGCTCGAAGTCCGGAAGAAACTCGGTTATTTGCCTGAAAACAATCCCCTGTATCCCGACATGTATGTTGAGGAGTATCTCAAATTTGTTGCAGGTTTGTACAAGCTTGGGAATAGTCACCGAAGGGTAAGGGAAGTTATTGGTCTTACCGGCCTGACTCCTGAAAAAAACAAGAAGATCGGTGTTCTTTCAAAGGGATACCGGCAAAGGGTTGGTTTGGCGCAGGCCATCATTCATAATCCCGATGTGCTGATCCTCGATGAACCAACAACAGGACTTGATCCGAATCAACTGACTGAGATCCGTAATCTCATTTCCAATCTGGGGAAAGAAAAAACAGTGATGCTCTCAACACACATTATGCAGGAGGTTGAAGCCATCTGCAAACGGGTGATCATTATCAGCAAAGGACAGATTATGGCCAATGACCTGACTGGGAATATAGGAAATTATGTTTCAAATGCCACGCACACGATCCTGATTGAATTCAGTCAGAATCCCCGGGAAGCCCTTTTCATGAATCTGCCGCAGGTTGAACTGGCAAAACAGCTCCAACCTGGTACATGGCTGGTCCAGACTTCCGGAGATGCTGATGTCCGGGAAGAATTGTTCAGACTGGCAGTTAAAAATAATCTGGTTATTCTGTCCATGCATACCCATGATCGAAAGTTGGAGGATGTTTTTCGGGAACTGACCTCCTAATATCGTTTACTTATCAACTATTTCCAAACCATTAACCGGGATTGGATTTCTCTTTTTATCTTTGCCCTCATCATAAATATTAAAACTTTAGCAGAATGGCTTATTTATTTACATCCGAGTCGGTCTCAGAAGGACACCCGGATAAAGTGGCTGATCAGATATCCGATGCTTTGCTGGATGAGTTTTTGCGCCGTGATCCTGAATCGAAAGTGGCCTGTGAAACCCTGGTAACCACCGGTTTGGTTGTCTTAAGCGGAGAGGTGAAAACCAACGCCTATATTGATGTTCAGCAAGTTGCCCGTGACGTGATTAAAAAGATCGGATATACACATTCAGATTACATGTTTGAAGCTGATTCGTGTGGGGTGATTTCATCCATCCACGAGCAATCACAGGATATTAACCGGGGCGTTGAACGCGGAAATGAAGAAGAACAGGGTGCTGGTGATCAGGGTATGATGTTTGGTTATGCCTGTAAGGAAACCGACAATTATATGCCTCTTTCCCTGGAACTTTCCCATTTATTACTCAGGGAACTATCCGCCATACGCCGTGAAGGAAAAAGTATGCTCTACCTCAGGCCCGATGCCAAATCACAGGTAACGATTGAATATGATGACAATAAACAACCCCTTCGGGTTCATACCATCGTGGTATCGACACAGCACGATAGCTTTGATGAAGAAAAAGCCATGCTGAAGAGAATCGAAGAGGATGTCAGAAAAATTTTGATACCCAGGGTGATCTCCAAACTTCCCGGTCGGGTTAAATCCTTTTTTGACGATCGATTCCTGTTATTTGTAAATCCTACCGGAAAGTTCGTAATTGGCGGACCGCATGGAGATACCGGTTTAACCGGCCGTAAAATAATCGTGGATACCTATGGGGGTAAGGGTGCACATGGTGGAGGTGCCTTCTCAGGGAAAGACAGTTCGAAAGTTGACAGATCTGCAGCCTACGCCATGAGACATATAGCAAAAAACATGGTTGCTGCCGGTATTGCCGATGAAGTGCTGGCTCAGGTCGCCTATGCCATTGGTGTGGCAAAACCTGTTGGCGTGTATGTCAATACTTTCGGTACAACCAGGATCCCGCTTAATGACGGTGAGATCGCCCATAAAATAGCCGGATTGTTTGATTTGCGCCCTGCGGTAATCATCAGGCGACTCGGGTTAAAGAATCCCATATTTCTTCCAACTGCCGCCTATGGCCATATGGGAAGAGAACCTTTCCTTGCAAGCGTAACCTTCTTAAAGAATGGCTTGCCTGAAACCAAGGAAGTTGAATTTTTTGCATGGGAAAAGCTTGATTATGTAGATGCCCTCCGAAAGGAATTTGGTCTGTAAAGTCGGAAATATCGTATTGCCCAATTTTCAATTCATGGTTAATATTAAATATTATTACTATGAGCGTTTATGAAAAACTCCTGAACAAGGAAAACAGTCTGTCACTCATAGGCCTGGGATACGTCGGACTGCCAATAGCCCTGGCATTTGCCAGAAAAATTTCCGTTATCGGATTTGATATCAATGCCCCACGTGTTGAACTCATGAAAAGGGGCATTGATCCAAGTAACGAGCTTGAGAATGAGTCCTTTCAAGATACGGATATCCGGTTTACCGCCAATCCGGAAGACCTGAAGAAGGCCAGCTTTCATATTGTTGCCGTTCCCACACCCATTGATAAGCACAACCTGCCCGATCTGAATCCCCTGTTATCAGCCACCAGAACAGTGGGTTCAATCCTTAAAAAAGGAGATTATGTGGTTTATGAATCAACCGTTTACCCCGGTACCACTGATGAAGAATGCAGAACCATACTCGAGGAATTGTCAGGATTGACCTGCGGAAAGGACTTTAAACTGGGATATTCCCCCGAGAGAATTAATCCGGGGGATAAGGCACATACCATTTCAACCATTACCAAGATCGTGTCTGCCTGTGATGAGGAAGCACTTGAGGTGGTGGCCAAGGTATATGAACTGGTAGTTACAGCAGGTGTGTTCAAGGCCTCCTCCATTAAGGTTGCCGAAGCTGCCAAAATTATCGAAAATACCCAGCGCGACGTCAATATTGCCTTGATGAATGAACTTTCCATGATTTTTAACAAGATGGGAATCAATACTTACGAAGTGCTCGAAGCAGCCGGAACAAAGTGGAATTTTCTCCGGTTTTATCCGGGATTGGTTGGTGGGCATTGTATTGGCGTTGATCCGTATTATCTTACCTTTAAAGCTGCCGAACTTGGTCATAATGCCCAGGTCATCACATCAGGCCGTTCCGTGAATGATGGCATGGGAAAGTATATTGCCACAGAACTGGTCAAACAGATAATCCGAGATGGAAAAAATGTGCTTAATTCCAGGGTGTTGGTTATGGGAGCTACCTTTAAGGAAAATGTTAGCGATATCCGGAATTCCAAGGTGGCGGATGTTGTCAATGAGCTGCGATCTTATGGTGTATTGGTGGAAATTATCGATCCATATGCTTCCAGCGACGAATTCGAGGAAGAATATGGTTATATAATTTCCCCAAAACCCGGAGAAAATTATGATGCTATCGTACTGGCCGTTGCCCATCAGGACTATTCGAAGCTAAGTGAGAACTTTTTCAGTTCTCTATCCTCTGGAAAAGGCATCCTGATGGACGTAAAAGGGATATTCCGGAACAGGATCAGTGCACTTACTTACATGAGCCTGTAATAAGAAGGAATTGAACGCCTATATCTTATATTTTCTTTCCCTTGCATTAGTTGCTTCATTTCTGATATTTATTTCCTATTTTTAGGATGACATTTAAAATGTGATATATAAAATGATGTTTACAAATAAGAAATTTGCCATTATCGGTGTGGGTGGTTATATTGCTGTCAGGCACCTGAAAGCCGTTAAGGATACCGGGAATATTTTGCTTGCCTCACTGGATCCCTCTGACAGCGTGGGTATTATTGACAGCTACTTCCCGGACTGTCACTTTTTTGTTGAGTTTGAACGGTTTGACCGGCATGTTGATAAATTACGCAGATCCGGAGTTCAGATTGATTTTGTCAGTATCTGTTCTCCCAATTACCTTCATGATTCACATATCCGGTTTGCCCTTCGTTCAGGTGCAGCTGCCATTTGCGAAAAACCCCTGGTCCTGAATCCCTGGAACATTGAGGCTTTGTCGGAGATTGAAAAAGAATACAACAGGAAGATTTATAATATTCTCCAGTTGAGGTTGCATCCTGTCCTGATAGACCTGAAAAAGAAAATTGAAGGTGGCCCGCGTGGTGTTATTCACGATTTGGATCTTACGTATATTACAAGCCGTGGAAACTGGTATTTCAATTCCTGGAAGGGTGATATCCACAAATCCGGTGGAATTGCTACCAATATCGGGGTTCATTTCTTTGATATGCTTACCTGGATTTTCGGTAAGGTTAAAAAAAATGTTGTACACCTTTTGCATCCCAGTAAAGCTTCTGGTTTTCTTGAACTTGAGAATGCACGGGTGAGATGGTTTCTGAGTCTCGATTACAAGGATCTTCCCGAACAGGCAAAACAAAAGGGGATACGTACGTATCGTTCCATTATTATGGATAATACTGAAATTGAATTCAGTGAGGGTTTTACTGACCTTCACACAAAGAGTTACGAGGAAATACTTGCAGGCAGAGGTTTCGGCTTATCGGAATCCCAGCAATCCATTGAAATTGTTTATCAGATCAGGAATGCCACGCCTGTTGGCCTTCAGGGGGATTATCATGAATTGTGCAAACAGGTTTTACAATCATAATTCAGTTTTAATTACACAAATCATGGGGGAAAAGAAAGTTGCGCTGATTACAGGAATTACAGGTCAGGACGGAGCCTACCTGGCTGAATTTCTTCTTAAGAAGGGGTATGTTGTTCATGGAACCAAACGGAGAAGTTCCATGTTCAATACCGAAAGAATTGATCATCTCTACCTTGATCCGCATGTTGAAAACCGGAATTTTGTGCTTCATTACAGCGATCTTACCGATTCAACCAATCTGATCCGGATTATTCAGGAAACCAAGCCCGATGAGGTGTATAACCTGGCTGCCATGAGTCATGTCAAAGTAAGTTTTGATACACCTGAATATACAGCAAATGCAGATGGTATTGGGACCTTGAGAATACTTGAAGCCATCCGGATACTGAACCTGGAGAATAAGACCCGGTTTTACCAGGCTTCAACCAGTGAATTATACGGCCTGGTTCAGGAAGTTCCGCAGACTGAAAAGACTCCTTTCTATCCCCGCAGTCCATATGCAGTGGCTAAACTGTATGCTTACTGGATCACGGTAAATTACCGTGAAGCCTACAATATATTTGCCTGTAATGGCATTCTGTTTAACCACGAATCCCCGATCCGGGGCGAAACCTTCGTTACACGTAAGATTACACGTGCTGTTTCACGTATAGCACTTGGCCTTCAGGATAAATTGTTCCTGGGTAATCTATCCTCAAAGCGTGACTGGGGTCATGCGAAAGACTATATACGGGCCATGTATCTCATTTTGCAGCAGGATCAGCCGGAGGATTTTGTGATTGCCACCGGGATCACCACAGAGATCCGGGAATTTGTCCGGATGGCTTTTGAAGAAGTGGGAATCGAAATCGCATTTAAAGGCAGCGGAGCTTACGAAACAGGTATTGTCAAATCCTGTCATGATCCCAGATACCAGCTCGAGAAAGGTAAAGAAGTACTTGCAGTTGATTCAAGATACTTCCGGCCCACAGAAGTTGACTTGCTGATCGGAGATGCCTCAAAGGCACGGAATAAGCTGAAATGGGAACCGGAATACACCCTGAAAGGATTGGTAAAGGACATGATTGAAGGTGATATCAAGCTTATGCACAAAGAAGTCTACCTTAAGAAAGGAGGCTACCAGACCCTGAATTACTTTGAATAATCATTACCCCCGCAGAATGAAAAAAGATAGTAGGATATATCTTGCAGGGCATACCGGACTTGTCGGCAGTGCCTTATTCAGAAACCTAACCAAAAAGGGCTATCATAACATAATCTCCCGCCATTATACCGAATTGGACTTAGTGGATCAGCATGCTGTAAACGAATTCTTCATTCAGGAAAAACCAGAATACGTCATGCTCGCCGCGGCTAAAGTGGGTGGAATCATTGCAAACAACATATACAGGGGACAGTTTATTTATGAGAACATCATGATACAGAGCAATGTGATCCATGCCTGCTATCTGAATGGCGTTAAAAAGCTGTTGTTTCTCGGTAGCTCTTGTATATATCCGAAACTTGCTCCACAGCCCCTGAAAGAAAAATACCTGCTAACCGATGTCCTCGAATATACCAACGAACCTTATGCTATCGCCAAAATTGCCGGTATTAAGATGTGTGAAAGCTACAATTTGCAATACGGCACAAACTTTATTTCGGTAATGCCCACCAATCTTTACGGATCAAACGATAACTATGACCTTGAGAAATCCCATGTTCTGCCTGCCATGATTCGTAAAATGCATTTGGCCAAGTGCCTGATTGAAAATAACTGGGATTCCATCCGAAAGGATTTCAATAAAAACCCGGTGGAAGGTGTGGACGGCACTTCGACACAAATTGAAATTGGTGAAAAACTTGAAAAATATGGCATCTTTCGGCACAATTCTGCCGAAACACCGGTAACTGTAAGATTATGGGGCTCAGGAATTCCCCGTCGTGAATTCCTGCATTCGGATGATATGGCTGATGCCTGCGTATTTGTGATGGAAAATGTTGATTTCAAGGATCTGGTAAAAGACAAATATGCAGATAAAATAACTTCCCGTGAATCAAAGATCGAAATCAGAAATACCCATATTAATATAGGCACAGGCAAGGACCTTACCATTAAGGAACTTGCCATGCTGGTCAAAGAAATAGTCGGGTTTGATGGTCTGATTGAATGGGACACTGCCAAACCTGACGGGACTTTTCAGAAGCTCCTCAGTGTTAAAAAGATACGTGATCTGGGCTGGATTGATAAAATAAGTCTGGAACAGGGGGTAAAAAAGGTGTATAGCGAATATTTAAACTGAAATGCATAAAACCCTGGTTTTGTCTGCTTTGAAACGTATCGGAATTATAATCTCAGGTATTGTACTGGTTGTCCTGAGTTCCTGTACAACTCACCGGCAACTGGTATACCTGAAGGACGTGGATTCGTCGTCTACAGAAAACTTCTATCCGAAGACCCGTCCGGCATACCTGATCCAGACAAGGGACATCATGTATATAAAGATCTATTCCCTGAACGAGGAAATGAGCAACCTGATAAACCAAACCATCGGATCGTATCAGCAAAACATGTTTCAGAATGAAACCAGTCTCTTTATTAATGGTTATGCAGTCAGCGATTCAGGCTTTATTGAGATCCCGATCCTGGGCCGTATACGCGTAGCCGGGAAAACCCTGGATGAAGCCATTGCCGCTATACATGAACGCTGCAACCAATATTTAAAAGACGCCACAGTCATTGTGAAACTGATTTCATTCAAGTTTTCTGTGATCGGTGAAGTAAACAGGCCCGGATCCTATACTAATTTTAACAGTCAGCTAACTGTTCTTGAAGCAATCAGTATGGCCGGTGACATAACTGATTATGGTAACCGGCATAAAGTTCATGTTTTGCGCCCGGAATTGAAAGGTACAAAATCATTCCAGCTCGATCTGACGAACCGGAATATCCTGACCTCAGACGGGTTTTTTTTACTGCCCAACGATATAATTTATGTAGAACCCATTAAGAGCAAATCTTTCAAGATCAATATACCCACGCTTTCACTGCTACTTACTTCTATTACCACACTTATTCTTGTTTTGAACTTCATCAGCAGTAACTGATCATAACATGCAAATTTTCAGTGGCGTAGATTATCTGCTCCGGTACTTCATGAAAACTATATTATATACTGCTTTCCAGAAATACACCCAGTCTGTTCGAAAAGGGTGATTCTCATACGATTTCAGATACCGTAGTTCTGACGCAACAATCTCTTCAAGTGTCCTGGGATTATCAACATAAAAGGGTGGAATTAGCCCGGGTTTGTTCCTGATTCTTAGTTTTTGCAATTCCATGGTATACAGTTTGAAATACTGCTTGCTCAGGGGTCGTACCCCGAATATTTTCAAATCACCTTTTATCAGGTTAATGAACATGGGTAGTTCATCAAGCCAGAACTTCCTCATGATCCTGCCGAGCGTAGTGACCCTGAAATCGTCCCTGAATTTGCCTCCTTCCTGTAATCCTGCTTTATTGTATACATAATCCTGCAGATACTCCGCAAAAGGATGCATGGTACGCATTTTAAACACTTTGATTGTTTTACCTCCCTTTCCTATGCGCTCAAGCCCAATGAGTGGTCCATAACTCGGATTTTCCGGAAACAGGGGATCCCTTACTTTGATGGCAACAAAATACAAACCCCGGCCAATGACTTTTTCATCAAGTATTTCAAAACCACATGAATATAGGCGCCCAAATGCTTCAGCCTTTGATAATACCCTGTTTTCTCCCCGGGTCAGAATAAAGTAGAGCTTCTTGGTCAAAAGAAACTTGGGGAATATGCGTTTGATAATGAAATCTGCCGCATAGTAAATATAATTAAATCCGGGCGGGTACTTATCCAATATACGTCGTTTTCGCATATTCTTGGTCTCAAGAAAATCAATGAAAATACCTCCAACCGGTAATTTAGCATTCACCGATTCGAAATACTTGTTGATGTATCTAAAATCATTCACCCGGCGAACATTGATAATACACTCAAAGGACTGTTGTAATTGTGCATCTATATTAAATCTTGTTGTTGTTGCAATTACCAGGGTATTGGGGGAATCAATTGCAGAATAATGAACGATATAGCGATATGCCTCATCACCAATTTCATGCCTCAGGTACTCCTCACGCAGTTTAAAGTCATACTTTACCGCCAGTCTCTTCTTAAGAAAAGAATATGTCTCTTCTTTATGTCTGTTTCGAAATTGAAACAGGTTTCCCTGCGAAGAACCATTCTCGAATCTTACCTGTGTATTTTTAACCAGGAGATACAATAAACCCACCATCAGTTCTGCCGAAGTGGCAACACCGACTGTTCCCAGTACAATAAACCGGGAGTAGTTGAAGGTCTGGAAAATATACATTATGCTGGTAACAAAGAAGAAGATAATCATGTTAATAAGCAGGATTTTCTTTAATCCCGCCTTCCATGATAAGTTGCCTATAAGACTATATTTCTCAAAGATAAATGAACCTGACAACCAGATGACCAGAAAAAGGATGAAGGAACCGGAGTAATTCTTGTAATATGCTGCATTTCCTCCTGGTTTCAGCCAAACACAGAGTATAAATGAAATTGAAACAACGATCAAATCAATGATGAAACTCGACGATGTCCTTTTCTGCATGGCGATTCAAAGTGTTCACAGGACGATCCTGGTCAGGTAGAGGAAAGCTACTGCAATTCAAATTTGCCCTTTATGATGGTCAAATCATATTACTATGCAATAATAAATATATTCACTTTAAAAAATGAAATTTTGGAAAAAAAAAGCCCTCCTTGCTTAAGAGGGTTTTGCCAGTAACGAAATTACGAATTGAATTTAAGCTTCTGCAAGGAAGGGCTTGTTGATCTCTTCAAATATGATCAGGACTGCATTGCGGATCAGGTATGGATTAATCACAACTGTCATTTGCATCTCCCGGAGTGCCCATATCCCCAGTGTCATATACTGATGAGGATACACACCATGAAGTTCCTGCTGATGCATCCAGTACATTCAAATGGTCTGGGTCAAGGCAAAGCGATGCTCCTGAGGCTGACGGAAAGCCCTGGGCTCCATAATTCACGGAACAGATCACGCCTCCATCTGTTCCATCCGTTCCATAGTTTGAAACTGAAAGCATGGCCCCTGTATTGTTCAGGGCTATGCTTGAACCGTATACATATTTGCCACCGGTCAAGGCCGTTTCCGATCGTGCCAATACCTGGTAATTCCCTGGTGAAAGGGTAATGGAATCCGAGATGATATGATGTTCTGTTTCGTTTTTTTCTACAACCAGATTCTTCAGATTAACCGGATGATTTGTATTGTTAAATATCTCAAACCATTCACCCGCAGCATCAGACTGTGCAGTGGGATCATACATGATCTCTGTGATGAGTAATTCCCCATTTTCCAATACACCTTTGTTATCCTGTGTCTCTTCCGAAATATCAACAACCTCAACCGGCCCCGCGGATTCATCCAGGTTGATCGTAAGGATGGATGACCCTCCTCCTGCGGAGGCATTAACATGAATTTCATATTTCCTTTTAGGCAACGGTGTGGTAATCATTCCTGTAAGTACTTTGTTTTCCAGTGTACCATCCGCTTTTTGCAGGGTAAGGGTTGCATTGATTGTTAAAGGAAGAGGGCGAAAATATCCCGTTCTTGTTTCATCCCGTCCAAAATCAAGCGATCCGGCAGATGATGACACTTTTGTGGTAAAGTCATCAAAATAATTCCTGATGTTGTCGGAATAAACCACGGATACAGCCGTATTCCCCTGTTCACAGTTTACAACTACGGTTCGATGATCATTCGGGGCGATCGTAAAAACCTCTGATTTGCCATAGTAATACGGATTATTAAAAGCAGCCGGCAGATCATTATCAGAAAAAACGATAACATAATAATTTCCGGTTTCCAATTGAATTGCATCAGGCATGTCTGCAGCTCTTTCAAATTTTATCACCTCCTGATCTGCAGAATTATAAATGACCACTTTGAAATCTTCCGGACCCCAGGTAGATTTAAGGTTTTCACTTATTTCGCTCACCGTGACATACAGCCCAATATCAACTTTTAATGTTCCGATTGGCTTCTTCTCATTCAGTTCATCCCTGTTGCAGGACAAAACAGATAAAATGATCCCCATAAAGACAATAGCAGATTTTTTCATCATAACGGGTAGGTTAAGGGTTAACGTATTGATAACTGTCAAATGTTAATACCCTTATCCAAAAAAAAGTAATCCCCGAATCTTCATGAAAGTTCTATCATTCGAGATGAAAACGTAACTGACTCCTTTATCGGGATGAAATTTACAGAGATAGCATCCATTAATTTACGGTTCGAATAGGCTGTGATTGCATTTGCACTTTTCATAGAAGTTTTACTAACCCGTGGAGGTTTTCCCGTGAGCAGGGATCTTAGTTTTTCGAATTGACAAATCAGGCTGATCTGTACAGGGGAAAGAGTACGGACAGGTATTGGTTGATGCATGGATTCTGCAATACAATTGATGATTTCCCTGTGAGTCCTATTTTCGGCATTTATGATAAACCGTTCCTGGCTGATTTCACTGTCTGTCAGTGTTATCATGACACGAACCACATCACGGACATCAACAAAACCGCTCGTGCCGGCAGGATAATATTTTAATCCTTTTCTGATCTGGCGATAGAGGTCTGATCCTGATTTAAACCAAATCCCCGGACCAATTATCACAGAAGGGTTAACAATTACTGCATTGAGTCCTTCAAATATACCCCTCCAAACTTCCATTTCACCTCTGAATTTGCTGAAAGCATAGGGCGAGACGTCTGATCCGTGATTCCATAGATTATTTTCATCAACCGGACTTCCATCCTGTGAATCCCCCAATGTTGCAATGGAACTGACATGGCAAAGCCTTATCCCGCTTTGTGCCAGGCAGGCATTTACAACATTGGTCGTACCCAGGACATTGATATCAAACAGTTTCCTTTTATCTTTATTGTTGAAAGAAACCACTCCTGCGCAATGATAAACCTGATTGATTCCCTTCATGCACTCAACTAGGTTGTAATAATCCAGGATGTCTCCCTGTACCCAGTCAATTCTGTTCATGAGTCCTTCGGCATCTGCATGATAATAGCTGAAAATTCTCCGAACAAAGTCGAGTTTCTCCTTGTTGCGATATAATGCTCTTACCGGTCGTTCAAGCACAACCAGGTCATGCAACAGATGTGATCCAAGGAATCCGGTTGCTCCGGTTACGAAAATCATTTTGCCTTACCTGTTTCTTGGTTGCCGTAAAGTTCGCCAACCAGGATTGAAAAAATCCGAATAAGCTGTTCATCAGCTTTTGCAGCTGTCTCAAGTATATCCTCTATACTGGCCGGTACCAGATTATCCGGATCGCATACATCCGTTAAAACCGAGATTGCAGCACAAGGCAGTCCCATATGATTTGCCACAATAACTTCCGGAACGGTTGACATTCCCACAGCATCTGCAAAATTACGGAACATTCTGTATTCTGCACGGGTTTCAAGATTCGGACCCATGACAGCCAGGTAGATGCCTTTATGCAAAACAATGTGTTCTTTTTCAGCAATTTTCATCAGATGATCATTCAGTTCATCCGAATAAGGCCTGCTCATATCCGGAAACCGTGGACCGAATTCATTCAGATTTTGTCCCTTCAATGGGTTATCGGGCAAAAAATTGATGTGATCATCAATCAACATCAGACTACCCTTTTTAAACCGGAGATTCATTGCTCCAGCGGCATTTGATAAAAGCAGGCAGCGGATACCCAGCCGTTTCATAACCCGGATGGGAAAAGTAACCTGTTGCAAAGTATACCCTTCATAATAATGAAACCTACCCTGCATTGCGAGCAGTTTCCGTCCACGAAGCATTCCAAATATCAGTTTGCCCGAATGGGATTCAACGGTTGAAAGCGGAAAATGAGGAATATTGCTGTAATCAATAGAACACACAATATCCATGGTCTCGACCATCCTGCCCAGCCCAGTTCCCAAAACAATCCCAATTTCCGGATTATGGATGCCTGCCCTGTTTAGATAATCAACAGTCTCATTTATTTTGTCAATCATTTGATGCAGATGTTGTGAGGGATATAATGCAAATTACCGCAAGATTTCGAGGAGCACATCATCCTTTGTTACCGTATCTCCTGCCTTCACATTGATTTTCTTTATCTTGCCCGACACCTGGGCAATAATTTCATTTTGCATTTTCATGGCTTCCAGAATAAGAATGGAATCCCCTTCCTTAACGCTGGCCGACTCTTCAACCAGCAATTCAACTATTCTTCCCGGCATGGGTGCAGTAACTATTTCCAGTTTGTTATCCTGCCTGTATTTCTGGAGGTATTTCCTGCGCCGGTATGAAATGGGCGATTCAATTGTAAAGGAATAACTTACCCCGTTAAGCAACACCGTATATTTATTCTGGCTTTTATCCGTAATTTCCGCCAGGTATCTTTTGTTATTAAATTCAAGAAAAGTAAATCCCTCTTCATTCTCAAATATTTTTATTTCCCTTTTATGCCCGTTTATTCTCAAATCTTCGCTAAAAGGATCCCTGATAACGAATTTATTATCGCCTGGAGTAACCGCGATATATTCATCTTTGTTGTCTTTTTTCTTTCTTATCAGCATTATTTTTTTTCTTTTAAAGTGATTTCAATCGCTTCTTCAAAACCCAGGGACTGATGTTTTTACCACGTTCAAAATCAGGCCTGGTTGTCCGATTGGTTTCCAGTTCCGCAGCAAAGTCGAAAGCAGCGACATAGGCTGCCAGCATTTCATCTTCTTCATCGTTGTGATAGAGTTTTGTCATCTCTTTTTCAATAAACGAAGTATTGAAGTCTCCTTTCTTGAATTTCTTATGATTTAAAACTGCAAGACAAAATGGAATGGTTGTTTTTATTCCTTTAACCCAGAATTTTCTCAATGCCAAAGAAGCAGCTGAAATTGCCTTTTCACGTGTCTCAGCATGCACTATCAGTTTGGCAATCATAGAGTCGAAATAAGGTGTTATAACAGAATAATCTGTAACTCCGCTATCCACCCGTATGCTTTTTCCTTTGGGGTAGGACACTTTTTCAATTATTCCCAGGTTGGGA
The DNA here is from genome assembly GCA_963705125.1 of uncultured Bacteroidales bacterium. Taxonomy (GTDB): domain Bacteria; phylum Bacteroidota; class Bacteroidia; order Bacteroidales; family UBA10428; genus UBA5072. The sequence goes on from CAVPIY010000008.1 coordinate 31,865, forward strand.
GAAAAACCTGCCTGAACATCCTCAGCATTGATACGGCATTCGATGGCCCATCCAGAAAGCTTGATATCATCCTGCCTGAGAGACAGTTTTTGTCCTTCTGCGATTTTAATCTGCAGGGCTATCAGATCTATGCCGGAGACCATCTCGGTTACCGGATGCTCAACCTGGATACGGGTGTTCATCTCCATAAAAAAGAAGTTATGGTCGGCATCGAGCAGGAATTCCACTGTGCCGGCTGAATAGTAATTCACCGCTTTGGCAATGAGGATAGCTGCTTGACCCATCTCCCGGCGGAGATTTTCATCCAGGGCTATGGAAGGTGATTCTTCGATCAGCTTCTGGTGCTTGCGTTGTATAGAACATTCTCTTTCTCCGAGGTGAATATAATTTCCATGCCTGTCACCGAATACCTGGAATTCAATGTGACGGGGATTCTTAACATATTTCTCAATAAAAACCGATGCATCATTGAAAGCTTTTTCAGCCTCGCCTGTGGCCATTTTAAACATTTTCTCGAGGTGAGAGGCCTTTTCCACGATACGCATTCCACGCCCGCCTCCGCCAGCTGCAGCTTTCAAAATAACCGGATAGCCAATTTTCGAGGCAATATCTGCAGCTTCCTTTGCATCTTTAACATTTCCCAGGCTTCCCTGCAGCAATGGCACTTTATACTTTTGAGCTATTTGTTTGGCAATGGTCTTATTTCCCATTTTATAAATAGCGGATGCGGATGGCCCGATAAAAATGATACTCTCCTCCTCACATCTCCGGGCAAAATACGGATTCTCAGCAAGGAAACCATATCCCGGATGAATAGCATCAATTTTATTGGCACTGGCAGCTTCAATAATTCTTTCAATATCAAGAAATTCGGGTATTTCGTCCATCGATTCCGAGAAATCAATAACATCGTCAACCAGCCTCAGATATAAGGCATTGGGTTCCTTTGAAGTCTTGATGCCAAAGGTCTTGATGTTCATTTTTTGTGCCGTTTCGTTGATCCTTACGGCTATTTCACCCCGGTTGGCAATGAGCAGACTTTTAATTTTCATCAGAACAGAATTTAAAAAGATTTCCCTGCGGTCAAATCATGGCTGTATCCTATCCGGCCAGTTATACAACAATGCCGTGTATCATTGGTCAGCGCATGGTGTAAAAGAACTACAATCACACTGGCAAACACTATCCAGCATAACTCCAATACAAAGATAAATTAAGTTCGTAAATGCACAATTATTTCAGGGAATTCACATGATATACTGATGAAAACCCATTCCTTAATATTACAATGGAATATTTCCGTGCTTCCTGGAAGGAACGCTGACATGTTTGTTTTCGAGAGCTTCAAATGCAGCAATAAGTTTCTTACGGGTTATGGCAGGGTCAATAACCTCATCAATATATCCTTTATCATCAGCCACATAGGGATTGGCTATTTCATCACGGTATTTAACAGTGAGCTCCTTTTTTAACTTTGCGGGATCATCAGATTCCAACAATTCCTTGCGGTACAGAATTGAAACTGCCCCTTCGGGACCCATGACAGCAATTTCTGCTGTAGGCCAGGCAAAATTAAAATCCCCACCCAGATTCTTGCTGTTCATAACGCAATAAGCCCCTCCATAAGATTTGCGCAGGATTACAGTAATCTTGGGCACTGTAGCATCCGCATATGCATACAGCAGTTTGGCACCATGCCTGATGATCCCATTATGCTCCTGGTCAATACCCGGAAGGAAACCAGGCACATCCTCAAGCGTCAGAATGGGGATATTAAAAGAATCGCAAAAACGAATAAACCGGGCACCTTTGACAGATGAGTTAATATCCAGGGTACCGGCAAGCACTTTCGGTTGATTGGCCAGTATACCAATAGCTTTGCCCCTGAGCCGGCCAAACCCTATCACGAGATTTTGGGCAAAATTATCAGAAACTTCAAAAAAACTGTTCCGGTCAATGATGAGGTTTATAATATCCTTTATATCATATGGTTTGTTCGGATCATCAGGAATAATATCCCTGATGCGCTCATCCACACGAAGATCCGAGTCACAATATTCATTGAAGGGTGGATTCTCGAGGTTATTTGAAGGAAGATATGACAACAGTTTGTGAACTCCCCGTATTGTATTTTCCTCGTCCTCATAAACAAAATGCGCAACACCGCTTTTCTTCATGTGGACCATTGCACCGCCAAGATCATCAAAAGAAACATCCTCATTCAATACCTCTTTCACCACGTTGGGTCCTGTCACAAACATGTAACTGGTCTTATTCGTCATGAATACAAAGTCGGTAATTGATGGTGAATAAACTGCCCCGCCGGCGGCAGGCCCCATAATCACAGATATCTGGGGAATTACACCTGAAGATCCAACGTTGCGGTTAAATATGGCGGCATAACCGGCCAGGCTGGATACACCCTCCTGAATCCTCGCTCCTCCTGAATCAATCAACCCGATAATAGGTGCCCCCATTTTCAGTGCCATATCCTGTGTTTTCGCAATCTTTGCCGCATGTACTGAACCCAATGAACCTCCCATTACGTTAAAGTCCTGCGCGAAAGCAAAAGCAAGACGCCCGCTGATTTTCCCATAACCTGTAATCACGCCGTCACCAAATGTACTGACCTTCTTTCCGAAATCTCCGCCTGCTGCAGCGGGCATTGAAAAAGCATCTATCTCCTCAAATGTCCCGGAATCAAACAACATGTCTATTCGTTCCCGGGCAGTCATCTTGCCTTTTGAATGCTGTTTCTCCTTTACCTGATCATTTTGCTGCTCTGCATAAATATTGCCTCTCTCAATGAAACGCGTGAAAAGCTTTCCTTTTACATCCATGTAGGAAAAATTTAGCGGTTAATAAAAAAGGGATCTGAAAGGGTATGAAGAATGAAGCGGATAGAGTAGAATTCCAATGGACAGATCTTTTGCATATCTTTTCCTCGTCAAATCCACATCCTCTCTATGTGTGGAAAATTTATGCCAGCAACGCTGACATGCAAAAGGATGTGAATACTTTAAAATAACCCAGCAAAGTTAACAATAAAAAAATGATATAATCAATAGCTTTAGCATACCGCTCATCTAATGCCCTGATCATCTAACATTTGGTAGTTGAATATTTTCGGAAAAGCAGACAGGTCAGCTTTAAATCAATTACTTTATGAGCAATACATCACTGATTGCCTGTCTGAAAGTTTCCTTTGGTAAAGCTCCCATGGCCATCTGGGGTTGACCGTCAACTGGGACAAATAATAAACTTGGAATGCTTTGTATTCCAAACATGGCAGACAATTCCCTTTCCGCTTCCGTGTCAATTTTATATATTTCAAGCTTATCTCCGTATTCATCCTTAAGCTCTTCCAAAATAGGCGTCACCATGCGGCAAGGGCCACACCAATCAGCATAAAAATCAATAATGGCAGGCTTGGTTCCTTCATATTTCCATTCCTTGTTTGTTTCAAAATTAAAAACCTTCTGTTTAAAGGTGTCTTTTGTCAAATGTTCGAGTTTCATTGATTTAATAGTTTGATGATGTGAAAACAGCATTCAATAATTATACCAACTTATATACATATATATATTATAATCTATTTTGCCTTTCATTCCTGAATTAAACTTACCTGTCAGTTTGTCATTCTGCCTTCAATGAACATACCTATTTCCTCTCCAAGAAACAAAGCAGATCTGGATATGTTTCTTTTCCTGTTTCAGTTGTTGTTCCGCCTGTCGAGTTCATTCCAGGCCAGTGCCCCCGCACCCAGTACACCTGCATTCATGTCAGGCAGGCTGGATAATAATATACTTACCTTATTTTTAAATACAGGCAACAGGTTCTCTTCCATGTATTTTTTTGTTGGGTTGATGATCATCTCTCTTGCATTGGCCAGTCCACCGAGCAGAAATATAGCCTCAGGACTATTATGCGCAACTGTATCAGCCAATTTAAGACCCAATATCCAGCCGGTATGATCAAAAGCTTCCAGGGCGATCTTATCTCCCCTGAGGGCAGCCTCACTAATCATTTTTGCTGTAAGATTGTTAAAACTTATGTCCCGGAGCTCGCTGTCAATCATCCGTTCTGATAAAAGCCAGAACACTGTTCGACGGATACCGGTTGCTGATGCATAAGCTTCAAGACAACCCTTCTTTCCGCATCCGCAATCACGACCGTTCAATTGCACGTTAACATGTCCCAGTTCTCCGGCAAAACCATCATGCCCATAAACCAGGGTTCCGCCAACCACGATGCCGCTGCCCAAACCCGTTCCCAGGGTAATGACAACAAAATCCTTCATGTTTTTTGCACCCCCAAACACCATCTCGCCAATGGCAGCTGCGTTGGCGTCATTGGTCAGTGAAATGGTCAATCCGGGATAATATGTTTTCATTTTTTCAACCACAGGAACAGTGCCTCTCCAGTTCAGATTCACGGCATTTTCAATTGACCCGGCATAATAATTACCATTCGGGGCTCCGATCCCAACACCCCTGATCTCGATCTGACCCTTCAGAAACTGCATGGATTTTTCAATAGCAGCATGCAGATCCCGCAAGTAATCATCAAAATTATTGTGAATGCTGGTATTCGTAAAACTTTCGGCCAGGCAGTTACCTTCCCTGTCAACTATACCGTATTTTGTAAAAGTTCCTCCAATATCAATGCCAATTACTGCATCCTTCATAACAGTGCTGTTTAAGATTATTGTTGGGAAAATCTATTAATTCCCACAGTATTATGATGTCATGATCTAAAAGTAACTTTTTTTTACAACAGAATTCATGTGTGCCATAATTATTTCACTTGTTGAAGAAACAGGTAAACAAATCTGACCTCATTGCCGTATACATGTATTGATAATTCGGATCAAATCCAGATAACATATTTATAATGAGTATTCATTCTGGAGTCCGGTAAAAGTTGAAATACATGCTTCATTCTGTTAATCCAAAATAGAATCATTATGAAGAACTTCATTGTTCCGGTGGATTTTTCCGCTGAATCCCTGAATGGTCTCAAGCTGGCCATTTTGTTTTCAAAACATACACAGGTCCACATTCACATGATCAATGTGTTGCCTAAATCATCCGATGCTGAAAAAGATGTATCAGATACTGAATTAGAAGTTACCAAAGATAAGTTCAGCTTAATAATGCAGGAATACTCTCCCTTGCTTGGAAAGGATTCAAGTCTTGGCTTCACAATACAAAGAGGACGCATTTATCACGAAATTGTTAACCTGGCTGAAACGTTGCCCGATTCTGTCATAGCGGCTTCAACCCATGGGGCATCGGGCTTCCAGGAACTGTTCATTGGGAGCAATGCCTTCCGGATCATATCGGCCACTGAACGACCCGTAATTACCCTCAGAAAAAATACCTGTCCTGATAGTATTAGCCGAATTGTCATGCCCATTGACCTGTCCGTTGATTCCAGGCAAAAAGTGCCGTTTACTGCGGAAGTTGCAAAATTGTTCAACGCGGTGATTCATGTTGTGGGCATCCATACTTTGCGGGGACTTGGCAACAAACGCAAAATCAGATCCTATGTCAGCCAGGTCGCAGGATATATTGAAGACAAAGCAGCCTGTGAAACCAATGAAGTTTTCGGTGACAATGCTGCTGAACTGGTCACTAATTATGCAAACTCTATAAAGGCTGACCTGATTTCCATTACTACGGATAAAGCTTCGGGTATCAGTCTGATTATTGGCAATACCGCTCATCAGATTTTGAATAAAGCAGAAATACCCGTTCTTTGCTTAACGCCCAAAAGCATCCGCAGATCCGGTACTTTTGTTACAACAGGCGGTTGATTTTAAGCCATTTCCTGAACTTACCCGGGAATTTATTAATCCTTATGGCTTCCTCATCATAGTACCCATTTTCATATCCATAGCCATATCCATATCCATAACCATATCCATAACCATAGCGGTAGGAATATCCATAGTACCCCTTGGTCTGAACATCATTAACCAAAAGTGCCATATTCCTGATCCCCCTTTTGGTGTATAAATCCTCAACCAGCTGCAGCACATTTTTGGAGGAGTATCCATGCCTGATCACGAATACATGAATATCCACCAATTCCTTAAGGAGCAATGCATCTGTGACAATGGCAATGGGTGGTGTATCAATTACCAGAAAATCATATGTTTCCTTCATTTTCCGGATAAAATCCCTCATTCTCTCTGATTCAATGAGCTCAGCCGGATTTGGCGGAACAGGCCCCGACACAGCAACCGACAGGTTATCAATATTGGTAATGCGGATTAGTTCATCCATGTTGCTGATCCCGGCCAGATATGAACTGATTCCAACCTCATTGTCAATTTTGAACAGTTTGTGTATTTTGGGTTTTCTCAGGTCAAGGCTAACCAGCAGTGTTTTCCTGCCTGCCATGGCCAGAATAGCTGCCAGATTGGCAGAACAGAACGTTTTACCTTCTCCGCTGATGGTGGATGAAATGTTGATGATTTTATGATTTTCATTCTTCAGCAGATACTGCAAATTGGCCCGAAGGGAACGAAATGACTCGGCCAGTGCTGATTTCGGATTCTCGAAGACCGGCAGCTCATATACCTTTTCATTATGCCCCACTGATCCCAGGATAGGAACAGTAGTCTGCTGTTCAATGTCTTTGCGGTCAACTATTTTATTATTAAAATATTCAATCAGGATCAGCAGCATAAGCGGGAACAATCCTCCCAGAACCAGCGCCATCATATAATTCATGGACGTTTTGGGCTTGATCATCTGTGCATTTTCCTGCCGGGCGATATCAAGAAGACGGTGGTCCGGTGTATTGGATGCTTTGGTAATTCCTGCTTCAGCCCGCTTTTCGAGTAAAAAGGTGTATATCTGATCATTAATATTAAATTCCCGCTGAATATTAATGAGTTGCCTTTCGGTATACGGGAGTTTCTGAATCTCCAGTTCGAGGACCGCTAATTGCTTAACCAGGCTGGTTTCGGAAATATTGTTTGCTCCAATCAGGTTATTTACATTTTCCTGGATATCCCTTCTTACATTCTCAAGTTGTATGTTTACCATGTTCAGCTTGGGATTGCTTTCATTGGAACTGAACTGGAGATCACGCCGCTGGGTATTTAATTCGTTTATCTGCGCAATCAATGCATTCAGCAGGGCATCCTGAATACCCATTACCGAAGGCGCAATAATATCGGCATTGTCCCTTTTTGCTTCAATGTACTGCCTGATATATTCAAAGTATTTGCCCTGGATTTCTATTTCTGCTTTTTTGGTATTCAGTGTTTCCATCTTTTGAAACAGTGCAGTACCTTCCTGGCTGATATTGATTATCCTGTTGGCCGAACGAAAGTTTTGCAGCCGGACACCTGCTGTCTGCAGAGAATCAATAATCTCATGCAGCTGTGCATCAATAAAACGAATTGTATTGGAAGAAGTGATATTTTTCTCATTCAGGTTTGAATGAATATATACTTCAGCCAACTTGTTGAGGTAATCACAGATTTGCTCTTTATTGGGCCCGGTAAGCGAAAGACTCAAAATAGAACCCTTTTCATCATTCACTTCCACATTTAATCCGGCACGATAGCGGTTGACGAGTCCGTTTACATCATGCATCGTGAAATAGTACCTGAGCGGAAAACCGGTAAGTTTCTTCAGGCTTTCCGGACTCTTGGGAAGCAATTTGAAATTAAAACTCTCATGGTTGAAACTTTGTCCGAAATAAAGCACTTGTGATATCTTATATTTGTCATTGATGTTTAACCGGTATGTTGTGGGGGTAAGAATCGTAACATTCACCGGGTAATTTAACTGATTGGTTTTGGTAGTGTCAGGTGCAACAAAGAAAGGAGCGCTTTTATAAAGTTTTGATTCCGCTATGCCACGCCGGCCCACTGCTGTATATGAAATATTGAAATCAAGGTCTATCAGTGCAGCGTGTGCCATCTTATATGATTTGAGCACTGATATTTCATTCTGAACAACCGCCTTGGTCCTTCTGTTCCGGATATTGGTCATATCTTCAATGATACTTTCAACATCTCCCCGGGAAGTATTCTCATTTGCAATAATAACAGAGCATGTAGCCTTGTAGATATCCTCGCTATACCGGTTGACGAGATAAGCAATGGTAAGCGCTACAAAAATGGTCAGGGCAAACCACCACCAGTTATACAGAATTCTGTACAGGTATTTCTTAATGTCGATACTTTCCTCTTCGCGGTAAATTTCTGGATACTGATCCATGCGTTAAATGCTGATTATGAAAACCGTAAATATAATAAAATAAAATCCTATATTTGTTTTACGATATCAAATATCCATGAAAAAGCTTGTTGTATTAACCGGTTCGGGAATCAGTTCGGAAAGCGGGCTGAAAACATTCCGGGAATCAGGAGGTTTGTGGGAGGATTATGATGTGATGGAAGTCGCCAGTCCGGCAGGCTGGGCGCAAAACAGGGAAATTGTTTTAAGATTCTATAACGAGCGCCGTGCCCAACTCAGGGATGTCGCTCCAAATGATGGCCACAAGGGACTGGTTGATCTTGAAGCGTATTTTGATGTACAGATCATTACCCAAAATGTGGATAATCTGCATGAAAGGGCAGGCAGCAGCAAAGTTCTCCATTTACACGGCATTCTTACCAGTGCCAGAAGCACGGGGGATCATGCCTTTACTTATGATATTGGTTACGAGGCTATTCGATTGGGTGATACCTGTGAGAATGGTTTTCAGCTGCGTCCTGATATAGTCTGGTTTGGTGAAGCTGTTCCGGCTATCGAAGAGGCAGCTGTCTTGGCATCATCCGCTGACATTTTTGCGGTAATCGGTACATCAATGGTCGTTTATCCGGCAGCCGGACTGATTGACTATGTTCCAAAAAGCTCCCCTGTTTTTTTAATCGATCCGAATGATGTTGCCGTTCCCATATACAGGCACATCCATTTCATCCGGGAAAAGGCGGGTGCCGGGGTTTCCCTTCTGAAGGAAAGACTGATAAAAGAATACATTTAGTGCTGAAGCGGATGAAACCATATCTGATCTTCCTGGTCCTGATCCCGGTCAGTCTGGCTGCGTTTTCGCAGCCTTTTCATGGAGGCCTTATGGCTGGTCTAACTGCATCACAGGTTGACGGAGATTCCCATGCCGGTTTCAATAAGCTCGGATTCCAGGGCGGAGTATTCGTTAGTGCATTATTAACCCAGACTCTCGAAGCCCGGCTTGAAATCAGATATGCTGGCAGAGGGGCTTTAAATCCTGCATCAGAGGATAATACCGGCTTCTATAAACTGAGTTTGCATTATATTGATCTTCCCCTGCTTGCTGCGGTAAAAATCAAAAAGATTGGATCCATTGAGGTGGGACTGATACCAGGCTATATGTTTGCAGCCCAGGGTGAGGACGATGGAGGGGAACTTCCCGATGAATACCTGGTTGACTTCCATAAATTTGATCTTGGAACGCTGTTGGGTGTGGGCATTCAAATTTCCAAGAAAATCAGCCTGAATTTCCGGTATTCCTATTCCATACTTTCCATACGTGATCAGGAATCGGCAGGAGCCTATTATTCCTGGTTCGGTGAGCTGTTCGGACATTCCACAGGAGATTATAACAACTATCTGTCCTTTGGTGTAAACTATTTTATAAGATAGTTAAAATCACCCTTTTCCGAAAAATAAATAGGCAATAAAAATGGATGCTATTATACCGGCCAGGTCAGCAATCAATCCTCCCTGAACTGTATAACGTGTCTTGCGGATATTCACGGCTCCGTAATATACCGCCACAGTATAAAAAGTAGTTTCCGTGGAGCCCTGGAATATGCAGGCAAGCCTGCCGGCAAACGAATCGGGGCCGAAGTGCTTCATGGTTTCAACCATCAATCCGCGTGCCCCGCTACCGCTCAGGGGTTTCATAAAGGCCACCGGTAAGGCATCCACAAAACGGGTGTCAATACCGAAAGTGGAGAAAAAACTGCCTATGCCGTCCATCATGAAGTCAAAAGCACCTGAAGCCCTGAATACCCCAATGGCAACAAGCATGGCCACCAGGTATGGAATTATCTTGACAGCAACTTCGAATCCTTCCCGGGCACCTTCAATAAAGGTCTCATAGAGATTGATTTTCTTCCGGATACCCAGGATAATGAACACGATGATCACCAGAAATAACAGAAAATTTCCTGCAAAACCCGTCCGGGATTCAACCAGGGGTTGCGGTAACCGGCTCAGATACCAGATAATGCCCCCTATTATGGCTGATATACCTGCCAGATAAAATAGGATAATTTTGTTCAGCAGGTTGATGCGCTGCCTTATGGAAACATAGATTAATCCAGCCAGGGTGGAAAAATACGTGGCCAGAATCAAGGGAATGAAAATGTCAGTTGCTACACTGGCCCCGCAGGCAACCCGCATAGCCAGTATACTGATGGGGATTATGGTGAGCCCGGATGTATTGAGTACCAGAAACATAATCTGCGGATCGGAGGCCATGCCCCTGTCTGTATTTACTTCCTGCAATTCCCGCATGGCTTTTAAACCCAGTGGTGTTGCAGCATTATCCAATCCCAGCATGTTTGCCGAAAAATTCATCAGTATTGATCCCATGGCGGGATGATTTTCTGGTATACCCGGGAAAATGCGTTTGAAGAATGGATTAACCAGCCGGGACAGCCCCCTCACCGCTCCTCCTTTTTCGCCTATTTTCATCACACCGAGCCAAAGCGTCATCACCCCGATCAGATAAATGGAAATCTCCACGCTTGTTTTTGCCATGTCAAACGTGCTCTGCACAATGGCTGAAAATACATCCCGGTCCGCAATGTTGAACAACAGGTTGAAGTGCTCCAGAAAAAAATCCCGAAAATAATAGCCGGTAACCCTGAAAATGGCTACCAGAAATCCAATCAGAAAAAAGCCAATCCAAATATAGCTCAGGATCATACCGTTAACCGGTTAAAAAGTTAGTACTATTCCTGATCCGCCAGGGCCATGTCAATCTGTTTGCGGGCCAGATTTACCCTCACGACTTCGATTCTGACAGGATCTCCCATCTGGTACTTTTTACCCGTTCTCCGCCCCCGGATGCAATAATTATCTTCATCATACTCATAAAAGTCACCTGCTAAACCACGCATGGGAATCATTCCTTCACATTTATTCTCAATTATCTCCACGAATATGCCCCATTCTGTTACACCCGATATGACACCCTCAAATACCTGTCCTATTTTGTCTTTCATGAATTCCGCCTGCTTATATTTGATGGAAGACCGCTCTGCTTCCATGGCCAGGATTTCCATTTTGGAGGCATGTCTGCACATCTTTTCAAATTTTTTCTGGTTACGTGAAGGGGCCCCGGTCAGATGATCTGCCAGTAACCTGTGGACAAGCATGTCAGGATATCTGCGGATGGGCGATGTGAAATGTGTATAATACGGAAAAGCCAGACCATAATGGCCAATATTCCGGGTTGTGTACTCGGCTTTTGCCATAGCCCTCAAGGCAAGATTTTCTACTATGTCCTGTTCCCGTGTACCTTTAACTTCACCGAGCAGCTTGTTCAGCGACAGTGCAGTCTCCTTACCTGTTTTCAGGGAAACTTTGTAACCGAACCTTTTGATAAAGTTGGAAAACTTCAGTAGTTTTTCGATATCCGGTTTATCGTGTGTCCGGTATACAAACGTGCGCTGTTCCTTCCTGTCTCCGCTGCGGCCAATCAGTTCAGCAACCCGTTTATTGGCCAGCAACATAAACTCCTCAATGAGCTCATTGGACAGATCGTGTTCCCTGACATACATCCTCACCGGATTGCCTTTATCATCCACTTCGATCTTGACTTCATCCCTTTCAAAGGCGATGGAACCCTGCTTAAATCGATTTTCGCGAAGGACGCGGGCCAGCTCGTTCAATTTGAGCATTTCATGACTCATATCGCCTTCACCCTTGTCAATAACCTGCTGTGCTTCCCGGTAACTGAACCGCCGGCCGGATCTAATGACCGTGCGGCCAAACCATTCATTCAGTATTTCAGCCTTATCGTTCATTTCAAAGACCGCTGAAAAGCATAGCTTCTCTTCATGAGGACGGAGTGAGCATAAATAATTTGATATCCTTTCCGGTAACATGGGAATCACCCGGTCTACCAGATACACCGAAGTAGCTCTTTGCAAGGCCTCCTCATCGAGTAAGGTGTCTGGATGTATAAAATGAGTCACGTCAGCAATGTGTACACCGACCTCCCATTTTTTGTCCGGAAGTTCCCGGAGGGAAAGGGCATCGTCAAAATCCTTGGCATCATCAGGATCGATTGTGAAGGTCGAAATGCCTCGGAAATCACGCCTCATCCGGTAATCATGTTCCCCAATACGGTCATTGATCCGGGCTGCTTCTTCTTCGAGGTCCTCTGAAAAACGGAACGGAAGTCCGAATTCTGCAAGTATGGCATGCATCTCGGTATCATTCTCCCCCTCATTGCCCAAAACCTCAATGATCTCACCGAACGGATTCTTTGCATGCTTCGGCCATTCCGTGAGTCTGGCTATGGCCTTCTGACCATTTCCCGCGCCGTTTAGCTTATCAATAGGAATAAACATGTCAAAGGGCATCTGTTTGCTGTCGGGGGTAAGGAACGCATACCTGCCACTGATTTCTATCGTACCCACAAACGTTTCCCGGGCTCTCTCGAGGATTTCCAACACCTCTCCTTCCAGGGCTTTTGTCTTCCTGTGAGCATAAACCAGCACTTTGACCGTATCTCCGTCAAGAGCGTGATTCAGGTTATTTTGTGAAATAAAGATGTCTTCCTTGATGGTTTCCGAAACCACAAAACCATATCCCCCCCGGGCCATATCTATCGTGCCTATTACAAACCCTCCCCGGGCCTTTAACCTGAACTTGCCCTGGGACAATTCTTCCAGGGCTTCTTTTTCCTTCAGCTCATTCAGAATTTCAGTTATCAGATTTTTTTCAGCGGAACTGGTTATTAACAGCTGCGCTGCTATCTGCCTGTAATTGTAAATCCGTTTCGGATGCTGTGAGAATACAGCAAGTACATTGTTTGACAATTCCTTCTTGCTTACTCCCTTATTTCTTTTCTTTTGCTTTCTTACTTCCACGTGGGGGTTATTATGATGAATTATTTTTACAGACTGCTTTTACTGATACCCAGCGCCTTCTCTTCTATCTGATCGCCGATTGGCTCAATGTGAATGGCTACATCAAAAACATTTTCAATATTCTGCTGCAGTGAATATTCTACTTTGTGGGCTATGTCATGCGCCTCACGTAGGGTAAGTTCTCCGTCAACTTCCAGGTCAATGGCTATCATGACTTTATGTCCGATGTTCCGGGCTCTCACCCTGTGTGGATGATGTGCACCGTCAACCTTTTCAATGGCTTCAAATATTTTGTTGTAAATATTGCAGTCTTTCGTGCCATCCATCAATTCCAGACTGGTTTGCATGAATATTTTATAAGCAATCCGCAGAACCCAGATGCTTACCAGAAATGCAGTAACAGTATCCAGGATGGGGGCCTTAAAAACATAAACAAATACAAGCCCCAGCAGTACCGATCCAGAAATCAACACGTCATTCTGCATGTTTTTACCATTGGCCATCAGCATAGTGCTGCCGGTCTTTTTTCCGATTTTGAACTGATAGTAGGAAAGAGCCAGTTTTCCCAATATTGAAACAAAAGTAACATAAATGGCCAAAAGGGATGGCGCTTCGGTATTGCCTCCTTGCAGGAATTTACGTAGGGTGGTTATGAATAATTGTCCTCCGGCAAAAAAAATGATGAATGAAAGTGCCTTGGTGGCAATTGTATCAGCTTTACCATAGCCGTAAGGGTATTTTTTATCCGGTGGCTTTGTCAGGATGCGCGCTGTGATAAGGGTGATTACCGAAGTAATGATATCACTGGATGAATCGACGCCGTCAGCAACTACTGCCAGGCTTCCGGATACAATTCCGGAAGTTATTTTTAAAACCGAAAGGAAAGTATTCCCGATGATCCCCACCCAGGATGCGTTTTTAATTTCATTTTCCCTGATACCCATTTCAGTTAATCATTCATGTTGCCTATTTTATACAGCGTTTTTTCATCTAAGATTTTGATCTTACGGCCCTGCAGTTCAATCAGCCCATCCTGCTTAAACTCTGACAACAACCTGATTACCGATTCCGTTGCGGTACCAACCATGTTGGCTAGCTCCTCCCGGGTAAGTGTGATCTGCAGGTATCTTTCATGATCGAGGTCAAAATCCTTTCTCAGGTGAATCAGTACTTCAGCAAGCCTTTCCCTGACTGTCTTCTGGGCAATGTCTGTGATGTAATCATTGGCCTCGCCCAGTTCCTTGCAGGCAATCTGCAGTAATTCCAGAGCAAATGCACCGTTATGTTTTACAAATTCAAGGACTGTTTCTGCATGAATGAAACATATATAGGCATCTTCAAGCACCTTGGCCGTGGTACAGGCGCGCTCCCGCGTAATGGTCGATCTGAAACCCATAATATCTCCTTTCTTGGCAAACCGGATGATCTGCTCTTTTCCATCGAACCCTGTCTTATATATCTTGATAATTCCCCGCTGCACACAATAAAAACCATTTATGCGGCTGCCTTCTGAATAAATAATTGTCCCCCGTTTGTAGAAATCAGGTTCCTGGTCGATGGGTATCCTGGCAAGTTCATCCTGTGTCAAATGCCTGAATATTGAGGCACTGTCAATGAAGCACTCTTTTCTTATGGCTGTTGAATGGTTTTTCATAATCCTTACAAATATCAGTGCGAATATTATCTAAATTTGTAAATAAAGGTATTAAAAAAAACAAAAAAAAATGAAAGATACAATTGATGTTAAGTGGATGGGAGATATGACCTTTGAAGCAGCAATTCATGAACACAGAATATTAATGGATGCAAAAGAGGAAACGGGAGGCCATAACCTGGGTCCGCGTCCTAAACCTCTTTTAATGGTTTCGCTGGCAGGTTGCACAGGCATGGACGTTATTTCAATTCTGAAAAAAATGAAAGTTGAACCGGTTGAATTCAATATCCGGGTTGAAGGTGGTATTTCAGATGAACATCCCAAACTCTTTACATCCATGCATATTATTTATGAATTCCGGGGTACAGACCTGCCGCTTGATAAACTGACCCGCGCTATTGAGCTTTCGCAGGATAAATACTGCGGCGTAAATGCTTCCCTTAAGAAGGCCATGCCTGTCACCTGGGAAATCAAGTTCCTGTGACCATCACCAGATTACGTGACTAAATCCAACAGATTGCAGAGTTACCTGCAGGCTTTTACAAGCCTGATCTTTCCCACTTATTGTGCTGCATGCGGGTGTGCCTTGTTCAGGGGTGAGATTGTCCTGTGCCTTAAATGCCTTGCTGATTTACCCAGAACAGGATTTCATCAGGACCCTGAAAATGAAGTTGCACAAATGTTCTGGGGCCGAATACCCGTTAATCAGGTCTCTTCCTTTATTTATTTTGCCAAAGGCAGCCGCTATCAGCATATTCTTCATGAGCTTAAATACAACGGTCAGAAAAGAATCGGCATTGAAATGGGGCGAATGTTCGGCAACGAACTGAAGAACACACCATTTTCGGGCGTGGACCTGATTCATCCGGTACCTCTTCATCACAAAAAACAAAAAAAACGGGGATATAATCAAAGTGAACTGATAGCATCAGGTATGGCCGAGATTCTTCATCTTCCGGTTGTAACCACATATATTAGCCGTAAGGATGACACCCTGTCCCAAACCCGGAAATCACGATATGAAAGATGGGAAAATGTTCAGCATATTTTCCGGTGTGAAAATCCGGATGCCATCCGGAATAAGCATATCTTGCTTGTGGATGACGTGATTACAACCGGATCAACCATTGAGGCATGTGCATCCTGCATTCTGGGATGTGAAGGGGTTACTGTCAGTGTCGCCTCCCTGGCTTATGCCAAATTGCAGTAATACTTATCTGCTTCCTGCAACTATTTTTTTTATTTACGCTACAATAAATAAATTTACTGCCGGAAAATAATTCACCTGAATTGAAGTTAACCTTTCAGGCGACAGTTGCCTGATTGTCTGCACGGGTTAATTACCCTAAAGTGTCATAAAATTGGTAAATTGAACAAACCTCCTGTCCATATCATAATTACTGCCCTCCTTTTGCTGGGCCTTTCCTCAGGTTGCAGTGTACAGAAGAATACGGGCTTGTCGCGTGCGTATCATAACCTGACTGCAAAATTCAATGTTCTTTTCAATGGAAAGGAGAGCTTTAAAAAAGGTGCCAACAAAATTGATGAAGATTTCAAGGATGATTATACTGAAATTCTGCCCGTATTCCCCTTTGTTGATAAAAGTGCTGTATCCATTGCCAGTTCCGATATGGACAGGACAATTAAAAAATGCAGCAAACTTATTTCCATGCATTCCATAACGGCAAAACCCAAAGTGAAAAACTCCAAGACCCTGACTACCAAGGAACGAGAATTTTTCAATAAAAAGGAGTATAACGCCTTTGTTGATGATGCATATCTCCTGATGGGGAAGGCCCATTTCTATAAACAGGAATATATTGAGGCATCTGAGATATTTCATATGATACTCAATGATTTTAAAAATCAGTCCATTATCCCGGAAACCCAGATTTGGCTCGCACGATTGCTGATTGAAACTGGTCAGAATAAAGATGCATATGAAATCATCAATCTGCTGCTTAACAATCCGGAATTCCCTAAAAAACTACTCCCTGAGCTTTACCCGAGTGCAGCACATTATTACCTGAAACAAAAGGACTATATTCAAGCTATTTCTTACCTGGAAAAGGCACTGCCACAGGAAGGCAAAAAAAATATCCGCACGAGGTACTACTTTATTCTGGCACAGCTGTCTGAAAAGAAAGGAGATCTGAAGGAAGCTTCGGATTATTACTCACTTGTACTTAAAATGAATCCCGTGTATGATATGGCTTTTAATGCCAGGATCAACAGGGCTCTTGCCTTCCAGCAAGGCTTTGGAAATGCTGAAGAAATAGAGTCCGAACTGACCAAGATGCTCCGCGATGATAAAAATATCGACTACCGTGACCAGATCTATTTCGCCCTGGGTAATTTGGCTGCCAAGGAAGGTAACTACGCCAAAGCCATTGAAAATTATAAAAAATCGTTGAATGTGAGCCTGACCAATGAGCAGCAAAAAACAAGATCCTATCTTACTCTGGCCAATCTCTACTATTCATTCCCTGATTATCCCAATGCCCAGGCTTACTATGATAGTGCCCTGATCCAGATTCGGCCTGATTATCCCGGATATGAAGCCCTTTTCTCCAAATCAAAGAGCCTCACCCGGCTTGTAAATGAACTCAATACCTTTCAGCTTGAAGACAGTGTGCTGAAACTCGCTAAGCTCCCCGAGCAGGAATTGAATGCACGTATTGATGCAATAATCGAATCAGAAAGGAAAAAGGAAGAGCTGGAACGGCAGAGACAACAGGAAGAGCAGCTCGATCGTCAGTTTGGCAATGAAATAGCCGTACAGAACTTCTCCAAGCAGCAAAATACTACTGAAGGGAGCCGTTGGTACTTCTATAACGATGCTGCCAAAAGCATGGGTTATCGCGAGTTTAAACTAACCTGGGGAAACCGTAAACTGGAAGATCATTGGCAACGATCAGTGAAAACTGCCCTATCATTTTCTGCAGGGGGTGGTGAAGAAACTGAAAATACCAATGAGGAAGGGTCCCAACCGGCAAACTCGCTTAGCAAAATGTCACGGGAGTATTATCTGGTGAATATTCCGAAAACCGATTCAGCTGTTGCGGCATCGCTGAAAAGGATGGAAATAGCGGAATATAATATGGGTGTGATTTATAAAACCGATTTAAAAGACTATGAAAAAGCTTCTGCGGCCTTCAAGGATCTTATTGAACGCTTTCCTTCATCTGAATACATCCTTTCCTCGTATTTCAATCTTTACAGCATGGCCAGGGATCAGAATAACCAGGCAATGGCAGATTATTACAAAAACATCCTAGCCCTCAAATTCCCGCAAAGTATGTATACCAAGGTTTTGATCAATCCGGGCTATCTTCAGGAGCTTGAGAAGGAAGATCAAAAAATCAGGCAATATTATTCCGAAACTTATGACCTCTATAAATCCGGTAAATATCCTGAGGTGATCGAAAGAGCAGCGTATGGCCAGGAGAATTTCAAGGATAATCCGCTTCTCCCCAAATTTGGGTATCTGAGCCTGCTTGCCTCGGGAAAAATCGGTGACCGGAAAACTTTCCGTGAAAACCTTCTGGCCTGGGTTGAAAAATACCCTGGAACGGATATGGCAGCTGATGCACAAAACCTGGTGGATTATATGGATAAGGAGCATCCTGAAATTAAAGAAGCCCAGGACATAATTATTAGTCAGAAATTGTACCAGCTTGATCCTGGTTCGGAACATGTGTTCGCTTACCTTGTGGATAAAAAAACAAATATTAACCAGTTAATTTTCAATATAATCAACTTTAACCTGGATAATTTTGACACGCTGAACCTGCTTGCTGAAGTTGCCGATCTCAATCCCCGGCAGAATCTGGTTGTGGTTAAGCCCTTCCCGGATGGGGATGCGGTGATGAAATACCTGCATGCCATCCGGTCATCAGAAACCATTATTAAGGATATTCCAGGAATTTCACTCATTCCATTTGCCATCTCGGTGGAGAATTATAATATACTTAAAACAAATAAATCTGCCGATCTTTACCTGAAATTCTTCAATGAAAATTACCACTGATGCCGGAACTTAAGAAATTCAGGATCCTTTGGACAGATGATGAAATTGATCTGCTCAAGCCCCATATTCTTTTCCTGAAAGAAAAGGGATACGAAGTTGAAACAGCCACCAATGGCAACGATGCGGTTGAACTGATCCAGAACAACTATTTCGACCTGGTATTCCTGGATGAGAATATGCCCGGATTAAGCGGAATAGAAACCCTGAACAAGATTAAAATAATCAATTCAACCATCCCCGTGGTAATGATCACCAAGAGCGAAGAAGAAAACATCATGGAGATGGCTATTGGTTCCAAAATCGCCGACTACCTCATTAAACCGGTTAATCCGAATCAGATTCTCCTTTCCATCAAGAAAAACCTGGAGACCAAAAAGCTGATCACCCGCGAAACCACCTCTGCCTATCAGTCTGAATTCCGGGTCCTGGGAGATCAGATAAACATGGCCTCAACTTATGCCGACTGGGAAGAGATTTACAGAAAACTCGTTTACTGGGAGCTTGAACTTGAACGATCAAATGATACCAGCATGTTCGAAGTTTTCAGAATGCAGAAATCGGAAGCTGGTCTGGGTTTTTGCCGGTACATCCGGAATAATTACCTGTCCTGGTTTAGTGACAGGAATATAACAAAACCCTTACTCTCTGCCCGTGTTTTCAATGAGAAAGTATTCCCGCTTGTGGATCAGAACCATAAGGTGTTTGTCATTTTGATCGATAATCTCAGGCTCGACCAGTGGCGTGTTCTTTATCCCATAATCAGTGAATTCTACCTGTCGGTTGATGATTCTCTTTTTTGCAGCATTATTCCAACAGCGACGCAATATGCACGGAATGCCATGTTTGCCGGATTAATGCCCCGGGAAATTGCTACGCTCAGTCCACAGCTATGGCTGAACGATGACGAGGAAGGGTCAAAAAATACAAACGAAGAAGAACTGCTCCGGAAACATCTTGCCCGTCTCGGGAAGAAATACAGGTTTTATTACGAGAAGATTATTCATGCACGTACCGGTAAAAAGCTGGTTGAGAACTTCAATAATTTGTTGCAGTATGATCTGGTTGTTATTGTTTATAATTTTATCGACCTGCTTTCTCATGCCAATACAGAACTTGAAATGATCCGCGAACTGGCCGGAAACGATTCGGCATATCGATCCCTGGTGCTTTCCTGGTTCAATCATTCACAATTGCTTGATTTCATTAAGATGCTGGCTGAAAAAGATATCACGGTGATCTTTACGACCGATCACGGATCCATTCGGGTGAACAATCCGATAAAGGTGATAGGCGACCGAAAAACCTCAGCGAACCTGAGATATAAAACTGGAAAAAACCTGAATTATAACCCCAGGGAGGTCTTTGAGATCAGGGATCCCTTTTTGGCTCACCTGCCAAAATCCGATGTTAGCTCAGGCTATATTTTTGCACTGAATGCCGATTTCTTTGCTTATCCCAATAATTATAACTACTATGTGAATTATTACCGCAATACCTATCAGCATGGCGGGATTTCCATGGAAGAAATGATTGTCCCGGTTGTAACCATGAGACCCCGCTGATACAATTTTCCTCCTTTATGGAAACCCTTGTCATTAATACACTGCATGATCTGGTCCTTGCGGCAAAGACTTTTGTGACAATCACAGCGGGTATTAGAAGATTCGCTTTTTACGGTGCAATGGGTTCAGGCAAAACCACAATGATAAAGGCAATCTGTAAGCAGCTCGGAGCTGTGGATACAATAACCAGTCCCTCTTTCTCGCTGGTAAACGAGTATCGCACTGCCGGTGGTTTGTCTCTGTATCATTTTGACCTTTATCGCATCAATTCCATTGAAGAACTGTTTGACATGGGTTATGAAGAATATTTTTTCAGTGATTCCTACCTTTTTATCGAATGGGCAGAGAAAGCTGAATCCCTGATCCCCGATTCCTGTATTCGGGTATACATGGAAGAAAAAGGTCCAAAAGCAAGGTTGGTTAAAATATCCAACTAGTCCTTGTGTCGCTGTCCAAGAAATATTTGACTATCTCTGGCATTTGTATTATCTTAGTTTGTTTTCAACCAGTTTAAACCTGATAAAAAATGGCAGACCAGCGACGAGAACCGGCCAGTAATCCGCTGATGTATGGAGGCATTTTACCACAGGAAGAGATGCTTGCCATTGGAAAAAAACACAAAAAGCTTTCCATCGGTATTCCACGAGAAAAACATCAGATTGAACAGCGCGTTTCACTGACTCCTGAGGCAGTGGAAGTGCTCATAGGTAGCGGGCATGAGGTTATTCTTGAATCACAGGCGGGTGAGGGTGCCCGTTATACCAACAACGATTACAGTGAATGCGGTGCTTTTATCGTTGAAAATAAAAAGCTCGTATTTGGTACAGATGTAATTCTGAAGGTATCTCCTCTCGAAACCAAAGAGATCGAAATGCTGAAAGGGAACCAGGTTATTATGTCTTCCATCCACCTTAGCCGGCAGTCAGAAGAATATATTCGTGGACTCATGGATAAAAAAGCTACCGCCATTGCTATTGAGCAAATAAAAGATGAGCATGATTGCTTTCCGGTTATTCAATCCATGAGTGCCATTTCAGGAATTTCAGCCATCAATATTGCAGCTGAACTGCTGAGTAACAAAAACAACGGTAAGGGGATACTGCTTGGGGGTATTTCCGGCATCACCCCTACCGAAGTAGTCATCATCGGTGCCGACACCATTGCCGAATTCGCTGCGCGTGCTGCACTCGGCATGGGCGCATTGGTTAAGATTTTTGATAATTCCCCGCATAAGCTCGAAGAATTACAGCGGAATCTGGGGCAAAGAATACATACATCCATCTTCCACCCCAAAGTGCTCAGACGCACGCTGAAATCAGCTGATGTTGTCATCGGTGCATTGAACCTTTGGGATACCGGGCCTCGCTATTTTGTCACCGAGGATATGGTGAGGGAAATGAAGAAGGGTTCAGTGATTATAGACCTTAGCATTGATCAGGGTGGATGCATTGAAACGAGTGAATACCGGTCCCATCAGGATGCAGTATATATCAAATATGACGTAATCCATTTCAGTGTGCCTAACCTTCCGTCGCGCGTGGCAAGGACAGCTTCAATAGCCCTCAGCAATATTATATCACCCATTCTGGTGACCATCGGCAATTCTGGTGGTTTTAAACCTTTTCTGAAAGCCAATCTCGGCGTACGAAACAGCGTGTACCTATATAATGGGATATTGACAAATGAATATATTGGTAACCTCTTTGGTATTCCTTCAAAAGATATTGATCTCCTCATGGCAGCATTCTGACCTGCAGACCGGATGAATTATGAGAACATGCATACGCTTAAAAGCCGGCTTGGCAACTATGAAGCCGGATCTTTGCTTGATATTGCCGTAGGCCGGGGTGATTTCCTCAAATTTGCCCTTGGATCTTTCCGCACATGGAAAAGCGCAGCTGGTATTGATATTGACCAGGAATCACTGCAGATTGCAGCAAAAGAGTTTTCAAATACGTCTGTGATTCTGATTTTTGGATCAGCCTTGAATATGCCCTTTACAGACGAATATTTTGATACGGTCACTATGTCAAACGCCCTGCATCACATTGAAACCCTTCCCCCCCTCTTTGTCGAAACCAGCAGAGTCATCAAATCCAATGGCCTGATCGTAATCAATGAAATGCTGAACGAAAGTCTTTCCAGGATTCAGGAAACATATATGCTGTATCACCGGTTCAACGCCGATGTGGATAATCAGCTTGGACATTTCCACCGTGAGCCATTTCATCTCAAGGAATTGCTTGCCATCATCAAAAGCAGTGGTTTGTGCCTGCTTGATTATTTTGTTCACGAGGAAGTCACCGGAGATTACCTTAACCGGGAAGAAATAGATGCCATGTCGGAACGACTGAGAAATAAAGTCAAACTTCTGCGGGGAACAGATTTTTACTATTTTTTTGAAAACAAAGCCCGCGAAATAATTCACCGTTTATCAAACACCGGTGTTCACAGGCCCAGGCATATCACCTTTGTGCTTCAGCCCTCCTGATGTCAACACCCCCGCCGGGACGGTGAATGAATCAGAACTCAGGGCACGGAATGGCCCTTGGCTTATGTTTAATGGGTTTTGTCTTGAATGTGTAACTGACCGATAATTCGTGTGAACCTCCTGTGCTGGTGATCAGCCGGGAGATTGTAAAATCATAACTGTATCCGATATTCATATTCCTCGTCTTTATTCCAAGGAGCACGGTAAAAGCATCCCGGTTAAAGGCTTCCTTGTAAAGGGGTATTCCCCTGTACCAAAAACCGGCTACGAGGGGATTGCGATGCCAGTAAATGCCCAGGTCAAGTTGCCGGAACTGTGCCTGCTGGCGGTACAGGAATGCAAGCTGCACTGCGGTGGGAATGGGTCTTAACAGGTGCTCATTCCGGATAAATTTTACACCTCCAAACAGGGAGTATTTTAAAGGAACCCTACCCGGATTCCCTTCCTCCCCTTCATAATAATACAGTGAATGGTTAGGCTTGAGCAGATGATCTACTCCGGCACCCAGCCATAACCGATCAGAATAGGTAAGCACCGATGTTGAAAAATCGATGTCTCCTGACTTTCCCATCGGCGCCAGTTCGGCTGTGACTGCGGAATTACCGCTTGCTGAGATCTGATCATTCCACAAAAGTTTATCAAAATCGACCGCCCGCTGTGTATAATTAAAATGCAAACCGGGTCTCACATGCCAGGATTCGGTGATACTGAAGTCATATGCATACTGAATACCCGCATTGGTTGTCCTCAACCGCCCGCTTCCGGCCATATCCTGGAATAACAGTATACCCAGTCCACTCCTGAATTTTTCAAAATACTTATCGAAAGAAAACGAGTAGGTCTGAAACCCGTGTGCGATTTCAGGCCATTGGTTTCGGTAATTGAAAGCCAACCTGTTCTTTTCTGTCAATCCTGCAAAAGAGGGTGACAGATAAAGATAATTGGAATAGAACTGGGAGAAATGTGCGTCCTGGGCACTGATCCGCAGCATGCAGATTAAAAGTATCAGTATCAAACCTGGTTTCTTCATCGCTTCTGCTTTAATGCATCAGAGTAACATCACCCGATTGAATAAATGTCTGCCCGTTAGAATACTTGCCTTCTACCTTCCAAACATATACATCCTGTTTGGCCATCCTGCCATCAACATAACCATCCCATCCGTAATCCTTGTCAAAACTCTCAAAAATAAATTCTCCCCAACGGTTGAAAATCATCAGGTGATATGTTTCAACATGATCGATTACACCTGGTTTGAATACCCGGTTTTCTTCAATGGGAGATTCGGGCCTGAATGCATTCGGGAATACGATTCTTCCCGTGGGTTCAACCAATACGGCGGTTGCTGATTCGTACAGATCATAACAATCATTTTCGGTCCAAACATGCAATGTCACATCATAATTCCCATCCTTGGTATATACATGGGTCGGGTTCATCTCCCCCGATCCGGTTCCATCACCGAAATCCCATACATATATTTCACCGTTGTCGGACAAATTGAAGAAATGCACAGCCTGGTCATTGACATATACTATGCGCGGCGCTATTTCAAAATAAGCATTGGGCAATACCCATACATCATTAATTGTACTGTAGCTGTCCTTTCCACCATCACCCCAGGCGGTAAGTTTTATCTTGTATGTGCCAGGTTCATAATAGGTGTAATCCGGATTGGGTTTGTTTGATACAGCGCCATCCCCGAATTCCCAAAGATAGGAGGTGGAAAAAGCCGATGTGTTTTCAAAATGTATCGTCAGTGGCATACAACCGGGCTGAACCGGCTTGAAGTCGGCTTCCGGAGGATGGGGCACAATTTCAACCAGCTGCCAGGTGCTATCGGTACAATGTTCACTTTTCACCACCAGGCTTATCATATACTCATCCGGTCCCGGGTATGTGATCTGACCGGGATCCCGCTCCCGCGAAGTGCTGTCGTTCCCGAAATACCATGTATAATCCCAGTTCCCTTCCGGTGTTGTGTTGGTTATGGTTACCGTGCGGTCAGGTATCATCTGTGATGCCGGGTCGGCTGTGAAATTGGCACGGGGAGAAGGATGAACCGTTATCCGGGTAAAGGCCGTATCCTCACAACTGAAAAACGATGTGGAGATGAGCTGCACCATAAAAACCGTATCACGGTCTGTTTCATTCTCAAAGGTATGCATGATGTTGAAATTGCCCATTATGCCAGGACCATCACCAAAATCCCATGCATAAGTGAATCCGCCCGGAGTGGAAGACAGCAAAACATCAGCAGGTGCACAGGCTTTATCGGGATATGAGGAGATCTTCAATTCAGGATTCGGATAAACGGTTATATAGCCGTTGGTGGTGTGTACACAACTATGCTGACTAATGGCAGTCAGTCTGACATCAAAATACTGCACTGACGTGGATTGGTTGGAGAAAAGGTGAACAGGATTTTCAAGGCTGCTGGTAACACCATCCCCAAAATCCCAAAGGTAATCCGCGGCATTGTCTGACTCATTTGTAAATATGACTTTCACCGGGCTGCATCCCGGAAGGGCATCGCTGATAAAGGATGCAAAGGGTGAGTCATTGAAAATCCTTATGGAATCGCTGGCCCTGCAACCCCGGTTATCCTCCACCGTAAGCGATACCGGGTATATCCCCCGGATCAGGCTTGAAAAGACCGGATCGGGAATATCAGTCGCAGAAAGCAGGCTTGTCTCTCCGCTCCAGGTATAGCGCGAATAGACACCTGACCCCCCCGATATATTGGTAATCAGTTGCAAATCATTTCCGATGCATACAACTGAATCGGTATTGGCAATCCGTACCCTCGGATTTGGATGTACAGTCACCTGAATGGTATCTTCTGAGTGATTTCCGTTGATGTCACTGACACTGACTGTAAGCCGGTATGTGCCGGGCACGGAAGAACTAAAGATTGGATTTGAAATACCTGCAGCCGACAGATACTGAATGTCCCCACCCCAGGTAAAGGTATAAGAAGGGGTCCCGCCTGAAGGTAAAACCGACAGCGGAAGATCTGCCCTGGTACAGACATCGCCATTTATTGTATTGATATCCAGCATGATAACTCTATCCAAGACAACTATCTGTTTATCTGTCAGCGGACCGGGACAGCCAATGCTGTTGGTTTCTACCACTGACAGTGTATACGTTCCCATATTCGGAAACTCAACGATCACAAAATTCATGTTCATCAGCAGTACGTTTATTCCCGGGGGAATTGACCACGCATAGGTAGACCCTGGATGATAATTTACTGAATAGATCACATTGGACTGGCTGATTCCCACCTGGGCTGGACCCAATATTGGATTTGGTCCGGGAACAGGAAGGATAACACCAAGGACATCGCGCCTGCTGCTCTCGCATCCGGTGATTGCATTATAACTTGCCACAAAATACCGCTGTGTACTGGTCAGAAATGGGGTAAGGAAATCGTTTCCCTGCAACAGGAGATTCCCTCCTGTGAGACTGTCGTACCACCTGTCTATCGAACCATCCACACCAGGAGTGGAAATAAGCAACACTGAGTCAGGCCCGCAAATAGTCACATTACCCGTGTTTGGAAATCCGGGTACAGGATGTATCGTGGCATTCACTTTTACCCGTGCACTTCTGCATCCGGTTGTCCGGTTCACGGTTTCTACCCAGTAAGTCGCTGAATTCACCAGATAAGGTGTACGGAATGTTAGGGCTGTATCGAGCATCGTTCCGCCTGATGCTGCATCATACCAATGGTTAGCGGTTCCGTTGCTTCCGGTAGATGAATTCAGGGCAAGAAATCCTTCTCCGCATCTGCTTGAATCAGAAGCACCCGGTATACCGGGTACCTGGTCAATCCGGACGGTTAACGGAACCCTGTTGCTTTCGCATCCCGTACTGTCATTATAGCTACTCACCCAATAGGTTACAGAAGCGCTCAGGAAAGGTGTGCTATATGACACGGACTGTGTGATGAGATTACCCCCTGTTGCAGCATCATACCAGCGGTTGGTGTTCCCTCCGTTTCCCGTGGCAGCACTGATAGTCATGCTGGTACTTCCGCAATGTTGTACAATTGCCGTAACGGGCATATCCGGAATAGGATGAATGGTAACATGAACACGCCGGCGGAAGCTTTCACAACCGGTAATACTGCTGTATGTGGCAACCCAGTAGTCCGTATCTGATGAAAGCACAGGTGTTGTTATGATATTGCCTGACATCAGGATAGCCCCGCCTGTGGCATTAGCGTACCAATGAACGTCATCACCGTTTATACCCGGGGAAGCGGTCAGTACCATGTTGCCTGGACCGCATCGTTCAGCATCGGCTGCAGAGGGTATACCCGGCATGGGTTTGAAGTAAATACTGGTTGAATCTGATTTTGGCGGGCAGGATCCGCTCGTTATCTTCCATTCGAAAGTATAATTCCCTTCATCTCCCGGTATAATGGAGGCCAAAACTGCAGGTGAATGAATACCGGGGATGAATGTTACATTTCCTGTTCCATTGATCTTTTTCCAGGATCCAACTCCTTTACCAGGATCATTCCCTTGTAATGTCGCTGACAAGCCACAGATTGAATCTGCCGGTCCCGCAATGGCTGCCGGAACAGGAACGCCAAAGTCAATCAGCAGGGTATCTGCCGTAAGGCAACTTGCGTTGACAATTGTCCAGGCAAGCTGATAAATTCCTTCATTCCCGGGTAGGATCTGAATTGTGGCGTTTGGTGAGTTAACAGATGGCAGAATATCCGGATCAATACCCGCAGGTTTTGTCACTACACTCCAGGTCCCTGTACCTACGGTGGCCGCATTTGCACCAAGAGGTGCTGATACTGTGAGACACAGCGCCTGATCAAGCCCGGCAAATGCAGGGGCAGGGGCTCTATCACGTGTAATGACCACAATATCGCTGCTCCCAGGACATATCCCGAATTGGCTGACAACATTCCACCGGATCTGGTTATCTCCGTATGCCAGGTTGGACAGTGCTGATCCGGGATCATGAATGTCTGTCACAATTCCTCCACCGGATAGAACGGTCCAGGTTCCTGTACCGCCGTTATTGACTGTCAATGCTCCCAGGTTTATCATGGCTGAATCACACACTCCCCTGTCAGGACCGGCATTGGCAATATCGGGTGAAAGGTCCCGCAGGATCTGCATTGTATCAGAAGTGGTGATGCAAGCACCATACCGGCTCACAATAGTCCAGACCAGTATGTTCACTCCACCAGAAAGGCCTGACGCCATTGTCCCGGATTATGCTCATCGGGGAATACCGCATTACCCGATGCAACCGACCAGGTTCCGGTACCCTGGTTAGTAGGGTTGTTCCCATGCAAAGTAGCACCTGCCGTATTACAAAATGACTGGTCAAGGCCTGCCACAGCCGGTGCAGCCTGCAGGTCCCTTGTAATGATTACTTCATCAACCGAAACACATGGTCCGTTGGTTACAGTCCATCTGAAGAGATTGGGCCCCGGAGACAGATTATGCGCAGCAGAATGGGGATCAGCAGGATCGTCAATTGTAGCCGAACCGGAGGTGCTCCATGATCCTGCTCCGATAATTGGCATATTCCCTTGCAGTATAAAGGA
This sequence comes from uncultured Bacteroidales bacterium, assembly GCA_963705125.1. Taxonomy (GTDB): domain Bacteria; phylum Bacteroidota; class Bacteroidia; order Bacteroidales; family UBA10428; genus UBA5072. The sequence goes on from CAVPIY010000008.1 coordinate 60,303, forward strand.
ATCGCCGCATATTGCAGCATCCGGACCAGCATCCGGCGTCGGAGCCGGTGTGTCAAAGATGGTGAATGACACTTTACTGGGTGCACTGGCACAGGCTCCGATGCTCTCGGTCACATAATACGAGTATGTTCCTCCAATTGTGTTATCAATAAATGTTGGTGAACCGACGGGATTAAATGAATTGCCTGTATGAATATGGTTTGTCAGCAGTGAATCGGTGTACCAGTTAACAATTCCGCCTGAAGTGGCTAAAGTAAGGATAACCGGACTTCCTGCGCAAAACTCCAAAGAAGGATTGTTTATCACTGGAGGGGTGGTGATAATTTCAATCAGTGCAGTAGTCGTAATGGGCGGATTGTCGCCGTTGATAAGATTTGCAGGTGGAATTGCATCAAACGGATTGCGGTCATAAGGATTGCAAATGTTCCAGTTGCGCATGGTGATCTCAAATATGTCTCCGGCAATACCCCCTGCCGGGGCACTGATCGGCCAGGAAATTTCAGTCGGTCCGTCTGCGGGTATGGGGATCTCAACAATCGGCCCTGAAACCGGAGGAAGGGAATTTCCGGAAGCATCAGTCATCTGATAAATATTTCCCAAGCGTATCCCGGATGGTAACATTGGGTATGCGGTCGCCCCCTATTGAGGTTGTGCCGTAAATGAACTGCACCCAGCGTGTAATCCGGTTGGGTTTGTCCGGTTCAATATTGATGTTGCAGTTAAAGGTTGAATTATCCCTGAAACGCACATCTATGATGTCTTCTCCCTCACAGAACTGGGCAATAACCGGATCAGTAATAATATCAGCACCATTCTGATTGTCCCTGGCCCAGGCACTGAAAGTTTGTTCCTGCCGGCTGCTGCTCACGCACTGCGTTCCATTATATACCACATATGCTTCAGCGGTATAAGAACATTCATCCGCCGGGGGATAAATATGAGCTGCTGTTGCCATAAATACAGTATCTCCCTGTGATATGGCCGGTATAAGTGTTGTGGCACCGGTACCATCGTTCCACACATACAAAATCTGTACATTGGCTGGATTAACCGGGAGGATGAATTTGTACCGCACATCCATCGTGAGATTAACAGGGGCACAAACGCTGCTGGGAACCTGCCCGCTATAATTATCGGTGATCAGTGCGCACTGACCCGGAACCCGCTGCCAAAACACGGTTAGAAATAACGTAATTACAGTTAGTAGTTTTGAGAATGTGCCCCTCATACCTGTTGCCTGTGAAATATCCGTGCCCTACGGACCTTGATTAATACTTTATCTTTTCGCTCTGTCTCCTGGGGCCTAGCCCGGTACAAGTTTTGCCAGGTTACTGATGTTTTGGGTTCAAACTTTGATTTTGTATACGAAAATTTTGACGAATTGTTTCAAAGTGGTGACTGTCGCTGTATTCGGCTTGATCAATGATGCAAAAAATTGGATCAGGACTTCAACACTGTCCTGAATTTTTCTTACTTTTGATAATAACTGGCATTATTAATGAAATCCTTCATTTTATCTTGGCTGCTGATCCTGGTCCTGCTTTCATGCGGAAGAAGCAAAAAGCTTTCTGAAGCCACCCCTACCGGATCCGGTAATGAAGTTTATATGAAATATTGCCTGGCATGCCATCAAACAGATGGATCAGGTATACCGGGCATGTACCCGACCCTTCAGAAAACTGACTGGGTCCAGGGCGACAAGGCAAGACTCATCAACCTTATGCTGAATGGACAGCAAGGGGAGATTACCGTAAACGGCCAGGTTTTTAAAGGTGTTATGCCTGCACACCAATATCTTTCTGATGCCCAAATTGCCGGGGTACTCACATATATCCGGTCAAATTTCGGGAATATCGCCGATCCGGTCACCCCGGCTGATGTTTCACAGATGAGGATCACCAAAACCGGCCAGAATTGAATTGTTCCGGATGAACCAATTCATTAACAAGTTGTTTAATTCCCATATTCAAAAAAATAAATGCCCTATGGACTTGTCACAGATCAACTATCTGGCAGTTGTTGTTGCTGCTTTATCGAGCTTTGTAATCGGATTTATTTGGTATGCACCCTTTGCTTTTGGCAATGTCTGGATGAAAGAAGCCGGGCTGACTGAAGAGATAATCAAACAATCAAGTATGATCAGGATATTAAGCCTGACCTTCCTTCTCGCTCTGATTATCTGCTTTAATCTTGCTGCATTCCTGGGCCCTGAGGCCAATTTCATCTGGGGCATGACCGCAGGTGCCCTGGCTGGAATAGGATGGGTATCCGCATCCCTGGGTATCCTGTATCTTTTTGAAAGAAAATCTGTTAAGCTTTTCCTTATCAATGCCGGCTATCAGGCTGTAACCTATATTGTTGCAGGGGGTATTTTGGGAGCCTGGCATTGATTTACTGGCCTGGATTTCCCGCCAGTCCAATTTCTGCTGCCACTGCACGCATGCCGGCTATGGTCTCCTGTATGATGTAATCCAGGTTCTTCCCCATCATGCTGGCTCCTTTTTCAATTATATCCCGGTTTGCCCCGGCAGCAAAATTTTTCATGGGCCATTTTTTCTTCACCGATTTTACCTCCAGATCAAGTATTGACCTGGATGGCCTTACCAGTACCGATGCGGTTACCAGTCCGGTAAGCTCATCAATTGTAAATAAGACTTTTTCCATTACATGAACTGGTTCCACTTCAGAACAGATGCCCCAGCCATGACTGATCACTGACCTGATGAAATCTGCAGGCCAGTCTTCATCTACCAGCAGTTTCTTTGTCATGGTGCAATGCTGATCCGGATATTGCTCATAGTCCAGGTCATGAATCAAACCAATAATCCCCCATTTCTCAACATCTTCGCTAAAAAGAGCAGCAAAATGGCGCATGACTGCTTCCACAGAAAGCGCATGCCTGATCAGACTCTCGTTCTGGTTGTATTTTTGAAGCAAGGCATATGCTTCTTCACGGGATGGCATTTTCCCCATCATACAATTGGTTTTTTAATTATTGCCGGTATAAGTGGAAAAATCCTTTGAACAATCCGTTGCTTATCGGATTTAACGGATCCTTATAATAATAGATGGTTGTTATCACATAATAATATACCCCTTCCGGGGCTTCCCGGTTTGAATGCATTACCCTTCCATCCCACCCTTTCCAGTCACGTATACTCCCTGAATATTCATGCATTTTCCGTCCTGCCCTGTCGAAAATGGTTAAGTCGATTGTCACGATCGATACATCCTCACTTCTGAAAACATTGTTATTTTCGTAAAAGTTAAGTTCGTCATTTTCACCGTCATTGTTGGGTGAAAACACATTGGGAAGGGATAAATCACCAAATACAAGTTCTGCCTCAGCATTGGCTGAGTCAGCACATTCGTAAGGTTTATCCGATTTGGTGGTCAGCACAACTTTGTATTTTCCGGGTTTCTCGAATTCATGAATAATTTCAGCATCACCCGAATCTGTTTCCATCTTTTGGCCGTCGCCGAAATCAATCATATAACTTGCCGCATTCCGTGATGCCGAAATATCAAACCTGTATTTTCCCGGAGCAGATTTAATATCATCTGCATAAAACCAGTCATAGTGACGATCTGGGTATTCCAAGCTGTCACCCAGGGGTATATAAGTTCCCGTAATTTGTGCATCGGATTGAATAGATTCATAGTACACGGAATCTGCCCGCTGTAGATCAAATCTGTCTGTCAGGGTCAGAAAGTACCAGGTATCCTCCGATGGTGGATTGTTAACCCGGGTAATCAGTTTGCTTGCCGGAACCGACGCATCCGGATTATCAGTCTTCCACCGGATCGTATAATTGTTATAAATTCTTATCCTGTCTCCCGAAACCGGATTAAAATAAAACAGCGGAACCAGGGATGTATCTGCACGCAGATCCAGTGAAGAACAGTTATAATATCCGAACTGCAGTTTGTTTTCGGCATCTTTATTGGTTATCTCAAGATCATAATCATTAAATACCAGCCAAACGCGATATATATTCACAAGGTCACCTTTCACCATGGTCACCTGATAGCCCGAAGGGGTATGAATTGTATCAATGACAGAATATACGCCGGAAGACGTCCCGGGTAAGGCTATATATGATTGTGATGCAGTGTCGTATACTGCCCATTGAAAGGTCCAGCCGGTCAGCCGGTCAACTGACTGGGCTATGATGGAAGCGGAAACGTTCCCATTGTATTCAGGCTGGTTATAAATGAACACCTGATCTGTACCTCCTGATGGATTGTAGACCGCCTGAAAGGAATCTGCCGCTGCCGGTGAATAGATCTGGCCAGTCACATTCGCGGTCAGCAAAACAGAAAGAATGATCAGAGGGAAAACCTTATTAAGCCTCATGCAGCAGCAGGAATTTTCTACAATGCTAACTAAAAAAAACCGAAATTATTATATCTCCTTTTAAATCTGCTGCATCTGGCGTTTCAAATTGGCAGGAATTCCCGTAAGTTTGCAGATTAAATCGTAAACCATGGCAGCACCCTTTATTCTCTGTGAAAATACGTGGAAATCCGTTCAGAACCAGACCTATGACATTGTTGTATTACCCTGGGGAGCAACCGAAGCCCATAATTACCATCTTCCCTATGGTACAGATAATTTTGAAACTGAATATATTGCTCGTATATCCGCCGGAAAAGCATGGGAATCAGGAACAAAGGTTGTGGTCCTGCCGGTTATTCCCTTCGGGGTCAATACAAGTCAAATGGATATATTCATGACAATGAACATGAATCCCTCCACCATGTTGAAAATACTTGAGGATGTACTTGACAGCCTGGCCATGCATGGAATCCCCAGGCTGGTTATATTTAACGGTCATGGTGGAAATGACTTCAAAACCTTAATCCGTGAACTGCAACCCAGGTATCCGGATATTTTTATAGCCCAGCTCAACTGGTATGAAGTGGTTCCGCTTGATCAGTTTTTTGAAGTAGGCGGCGATCACGCCAATGAAATGGAAACCAGTGTGATGATGCACATCATGCCTGAACTGGTATTGCCTTTGCGCGAAGCAGGTCCCGGCAAAGCAAAGAAAATTAAATTTGCTGCCCGAAACGAAGGGTGGGTATGGTTTCCAAGAGCCTGGACCCGGGTAACGGAAGATACCGGTATTGGTGATCCCGCCAGGGCATCAGCTGAAAAGGGAATACGCTATCTTGAAACCATTACAGACAAGATCGCGGCATTTTTCATATCGCTGGCCCAGACCGGACCAGATGAAATATATGTATGACCGGGATCCTGCTAAAGTTCAAATAATCCTTCCGGAGCTATTATGTGGATGACTTCTTCCTTTTTATCAATTTCCCGGACAATGTCTTCATGAACCGGGACAAGAAATTCCTTATTTTCTTTTTTTACAACCAACAAAGGATTGGTCGGCCTATTAATGATCTCTTCTGCATACCCAATAAAACCCAAGCGGACGTCGATAACCCGGTAGCCCTTGACATCTGCTGTTCTGTCTGATTGCAGAGTTTTTCTTTTCACCTGGTCTTTCATCACATATACCGAAAACCCTGAAAATTCCCGTGCCTTGGTTTCCGTATCAATCCCTTCGATTTTTAAAATAGCTGAATCATCCGTTTTTTCCTGAAAACTTTCAATAAAAAAAGGGACAGGCAATCCGTCGATTTCGACAAATACCAGCCCCCTATCTTTTACTTCTTCTGCTTTCAGGCCACTAAATCTGATATGTAATGAACCCTTGGTGCCATGCGGTTTGGACAGCGTGCCCAACAGAATACAATTGTCCTTGTTGATCATCAGAACCCTTTGCTGTTAAACAAAACTGCACCCTGGCAGGATTAATTACACCCAGAAATGGAAATGATTCCATTATCAGGCTTCTGCAGATTCTGCCGGACTTTCAGATGCTGACTCTTCTGCAGCTTCAGCAGCCACTTCCTCCGTTTTTGCTTCCTCCGCCTGAGCTTTCAGCTTTTTCGCTAATTCCTGTGCTTTGGCTTCTTTCACTTTGGTTTCAGCCTCAAGACGCTTTTTGGCTTCTTCGGCTTTGCCGTTTGAAATTTTCTCTGACTGAGATTTTGCTTTGGCTTCCTTATCATTCAGCCATTTCTGAAAACGGGAATCAGCTTCCTCCGGAGTGAAAGCTCCTTTCTTTGCACCTTCGAGAAGATGCTTCTTCATCATCACACCTTTTTCTGACAGAATAGCCCTACAGGTGTCAGTAGGTTGAGCGCCCTTTTGTAACCAATCTAATGCACTATCAAAATCTAATTCAATAGTAGCAGGATTAGTCTGGGGATTGTATAAGCCAATCCTTTCAACAAACTTACCATCCCGTGGCGCCCTGCTATCTGCTACCACAATGTGGTAGTAAGGCAACTTTTTACGGCCTTTTTTCGATAATCTGATTTTTACGGGCATACATTAATGAATAAAACCTACTTTAAATTTGAGCTTGCAAATGTATAATTTTTTTCAAAAAGTTTTCTGTATTGAAAAATTAATTATTTTTGTCCCTCTTTTAAAAAGTGTAATCAAAGCATTAAATCATTCGGTATCCCATGGCAAATCATAAATCATCAGAAAAAAGGATCAGACAGGACGAAAGTCGCAAGGAAAACAACAAGTATTTTTCCAGAACTACACGGAATACGCTCAAAAAACTGCGATCAACGCGCGATAAATCTGCTGCTGCTGAATTGCTGCCTGGGGTTACTTCCATGCTCGATAAACTGGCAAAGAAAAATATCATACATCCCAACAAAGCCGCTAATCTTAAATCCAAGCTTACCAAACAGGTGAACGGCCTTTCCTGAAAAACAAGTCTAAAACGATATAACCCCGGCTGAATTATACATCCGGGGTTTTTTATTCCATTTTTCCTGCATAACTTTCAAAAAATGTTTCAGGCAATGGAGGAATATAACAATCGTAGTATCAGGAATTGGGCACTTGAAGACCGCCCCCGTGAAAAAATGCTGCTCAAGGGCATTCAGAGTCTCAGTGATTCAGAATTGCTGGCTTTGCTTATCGGATCCGGAACCCGAAAATCTTCAGCGGTCGACCTGGCAAGGCAGGTTCTGAATATGGCTGGTAATAATCTGGATAAACTTGGAAAATACTCAGTATCCGATCTGAAAAAGCTGAACGGGATCGGCCAGGCTAGAGCAATATCCATTGTTGCAGCACTTGAACTGGGTAGACGCCGTAATCTGTCTGATTCTCCTGATGACTGCAAAATTACGGGCAGTTCAGACGTATTTGTCCTGATGGGGCCTCTTCTTTCCGATCTTTCCCATGAAGAGTTCTGGGCGTTACTCCTGAACCGGTCCAATAAAATAATCGAAAAACGTAAAATTAGCCAGGGAGGAATCACCGGTACAGTGACCGATATCCGGATGATTCTGAAACTCGCTCTCGATAATCTGGCTACCGGTCTGATTATTTGTCATAACCACCCCTCGGGAAATCTTCAGCCCAGTGATGCCGATATCTCGATTACCCGCAGGATCAAAGAATCAGCTGCCTTGATGGATATTACCCTGCTGGATCATGTGATTGTCGCAGGCAAAGCTTATTTTAGCCTTGCCGACGAAAGCATGATTTGATTGTATTTGGATACCGAACCAGAAATGTTCCCATGAGCATCCATTATCTGAAGAATACTGAAATAAATACAAGTGCCTGGGATAAATGTATTGCAGGATCATTTAACGGTACGCTGCATGCATGCTCATGGTACCTCGATCTGATATGTGAACAATGGGATGCCCTGATTGAAGATGATTACAAATCGGTCATGCCCCTGATCATTAAAAATCGCTGGGGGCATAAAATAATTGACCTGCCTGTATTTGCTGCCGAATTGGGAATTTTTTCAAAAGAACCCATCAATACCTTTAAAACACGTCATTTCCTGGATTCCATACCCCCCGATTTCAGGTATTACCGAATTACGCTTAACAAATTCAATCCACTTGAGTCCCGGAATATTGCTGTTCGCTATCAGAAAAAATACGAACTCGACCTCATCGGGCCATATTATAAACTGGCTGGTAATTTTAAGCCGGCTTTGCGTGCCAAGTTAAATCTGGCCATGGCACACAGGTTTAATATGGTTAAAGGTCTGTCACCCAACGACCTGATACAGTTTATAAGCCGCAATGGTATCCCGACAGAAAAGACCGTCTCCGGACATAACTATCGTCTCCTGCGGACAATTGTTGCTGCACTGATCCGTTATAAATCAGGTGAATTATTCGGGATATACAACAGCCATAATCAATTGGCATCCATAGTTTTGCTCTCCTGGTTTATAAACAGATTATACCTGCAGTTTCAGTTTACAGCTCCCGATCAGCTGCAGAATTTTCCTCATTTGTTCCTCATTGACCGGATTATAGAAAAATATGCAGAAACCCATTCAACATTAACTTTTGAATTTCAACCTGAATCATCAAATTCTTTCCATTACACTGATTTTGATGCGCGGGAAAGTCAACTGGTTGAGATATTCCACAACAAACTTCCCTTTTATACCAAATTGCTTCCGTTATGGTAATAGCAGAATCACTGCACTTTGATCTGTACAGGATCTGAGCAATTGTCCGATACTTTTATTCAATACCGGATGTATCACATCGGGTGCAATTTCTGCTAGCGGAATCATGACAAATCGCCTCAGGTGAAGGGTTGGATGTGGCAAAACAAGATCGGGTGTTTCGATTATATAATCGTTGAAAAACAATATATCCAGATCAATAAGCCTTGGAGCATAACGCACTGACATGTGCTTTCTGCCACATAACCTTTCTATTTCATGCAGGGTTTTCAGCAACTGTGAAGGATTCTGTTTGGAATAAAGTTCAACTGCCTGGTTATAAAAGGATATGTCAGAACTGAACCCCCATGGTTCGGTCTCATACATGGCTGATCTGGCTTCAACATGCCCTGCCTGTTCTTCCAGAAGCATATTCGCCTGTTCCAGATTTTTCCTGCGATCGCCCAGATTACTTCCCAGAGACAAAAAGATCCGGTTCATAGCTTCCAAATTTATGGTAATTTACCGGCGAAATTGAACAGAATGCCAAGTATTTCTTGTGCAATAGAGCCGCTTTTACTAATATTGTTTTGAATATCGCGTAAAACCTATCCCATGAAGAAATTTTTTACATATTTGCTGGCCAGTATTTTAGGTGTCATCATTGCTTCCCTGATCGTTTTCTTTGTAACCCTCGGTATTATCAGTGCTATCGTAGCCTCTCAGGATAAACCCGTTGAGATTGCCGACAACACGTTGTTACATTTGAAGCTGGATAAATCCATTAAGGATCGTAAATCTTCCATACCCTTTCTGGACTATAATTTATTCCTGTTTGGAACCGATAACCAGATCGGATTAAACGATGTGTTGAACAACATCACCAAGGCAGTCACAGATGACAACATCAAGGGCATTTTTCTTGATCTGTCATTTCTTGATGCTGGCATTGCCACAGTTGAGGAAATACGGAATGCCCTGATCGACTTTCGGAATTCTGGTAAATTCGTCGTGGCTTTTAGTGATAATTACTCGCAAAAAGCCTATTATCTGGCAAGTGCCAGCGACAAAATATACATGAATCCGGGTGGGACCCTTGGCTTGATCGGACTTCGTGCGGAGATCATGTTCTATAAAAAGACCCTTGAAAAATTGGATATAAAGCCCGAAATCATCAGGCATGGCAAATTCAAAAGCGCAGTGGAACCCCTGATATATGATAAAATGAGCCCGGAAAACCGGAAACAGATCCAAATCTATGTCGGCTCCATCTGGGATCATATGTTGAACCAGATCGCAGAAGCCCGGCATGTTCCGGTTGAAAGATTGAATTCATTTGCGGATAGTCTCCTTTTCTGGAATCCGGTTTCGGCCATCTCATGCGGGATGATGGATACCCTCCTTTACAGGGATCAGGTGATGGATACACTGGCCCGTCTGGCAAAGGTTGAGAAAGCCGGGGATTTGCATTTTGTCACACATCAGAAATATCTTAAAGTACGTAAACCACGGGAAGAAAAGGTGTATACACGCAATAAGATTGCGGTGATATATGCTGAGGGTAACATTGTCACGGGTGATCCGGGCGAAGGCAACATAGGATCTGAGTCACTTTCAAAAACCATTCGTGATGCCAGGAAGGATTCAACAATTAAAGCCATTGTTTTCAGGGTTAATTCGGGTGGCGGAAGTGCACTGGCTTCTGAAGTCATTTGGCGGGAGCTTTACCTGGCGCATCAGGTAAAACCCGTCATTGCCTCCCTTGGCGATGTAGCCGCTTCAGGCGGATATTATATTGTAACGGCGGCCGACACCATAGTTGCAGGCCCAAATACAATCACCGGCTCTATTGGTGTTTTCGGGATACTTATGGATGCTTCCGGTTTCTTTAAAAACAAGCTTGGGATAACGACGGATGTGGAAAAAACAAATACATATTCCGACTTTGGCTCAATCTTCCGCCCGCTTACAGGAACAGAGCGCAACGTTCTTCAGAAAATGATAGATCAGTTTTATATGACCTTTGTTAACCGGGTTTCTGACGGCCGAAACCTTCCCTATGAAACTGTGGATCAGATTGCTGAAGGACGTGTCTGGAGCGGTACGAATGCTGCTGAACTAAAACTGGTGGATGTTACAGGTGGTCTTTCCAGGGCCATTGAACTCGCAGTCAGTAAAGCCAAACTCGATCATTACAAGATAGTTGAACTACCCAGAATTGAAGACCCTTTTTCGCAGATCTTAAAGGAGATATCCGGTGAAGTTACCGGAAAGATACTCAGTCATGAACTTGGTGCAAGCTACCTGTACCTTCAGCATTTGAATCAACTGATCAGCGGAGACCCGATACAGGCCCGCCTGCCTTTTGAAATATCGCTACATTAAGCTGTGCCTGAAATGATAAAAAGCATCAGACAAATTCAGCGCCCCTTCTTATTGCCTTTTTCATTCTTTTTCTGGATTGCGGTTATGATCCGGAATCTGCTGTTTGACTTGCATATATTGCGATCAACCAGCTTTTGCACCCCTTTAATTTCCATTGGTAATATTACGGTGGGCGGAACCGGAAAGACTCCTCATGTTGAAATGCTGGTGCGGTTTCTGAGACAAGATTACAAACTGGCGGTATTAAGCCGCGGTTATAAGAGAAAATCTGCCGGTTTCATCCTGGCAACAGGTCATTCCCGTTTATCCGATATCGGCGATGAGCCCTTGCAAATCAAAATGAAATTTCCGGAAATTCAGGTGGCTGTTGATAACAGCAGGGTACACGGTGTTGAAAAGCTGATGGAAATCAAGCACAGACCGGATGTGATAATTCTGGATGATGCATATCAACACAGGTATATTAAACCAGGCCTGTCGGTTTTGCTGATTGATTATAATCGTCCTGTTTTTAAAGATGTTTTACTCCCGGCCGGAAACTTGCGTGAACCTGCCGTAAATTGCCGAAGGGCAGATATCATTATCATCACCAAATGCCCCCCCAACCTTTCACCAGGGGAGAGAAAACGGTTCATAGAAAAGCTGCACCGTGAAAAAAGACAACACCTGTTTTTCACGGCCTATGCCTACGGTCAGCCTGAGTCGGTTTTCCCTGGCAGGAAAAAGCATGTATACGCTCCATCCTTCAAACACCTCCGCAAATCACATGCAGGTATACTATTGGTTACCGGCATAGCCGAACCAAAGCCGATCCTTCAATTTCTGGAAGAATTTCTGCATGTAGGAGATTCTGTTTTTTTTCCTGATCATCATCAGTTTGATAAACAGGATCTGCAGGTTATCTCAAAACGATTCCAATCCATTCCGGGAACAGAAAAGTACATTCTTGTTACCGAAAAAGACGCCATGAGATTGCGTGATCTGGAAATGGATGAACAACTGAAGAGAGCCTTGTTATATATTCCTGTTGAAGTGAAATTCCTGGCCAAAGGAGAAAAACCTTTTTATAAGCGAATTTTGAAGTATATCAAAAAGGCATCCAGGAAGTAGGTATTTGTTGGTTTAAGATTTATTGATTTAATGATTTGCTTGCCCGACAAAGCTTCAGCGAAGAAAGGTTGTTTTGCCAATATTATGCGAGTTAAGAAATACAATTACGGATTAGTCCTGAGGGGCGGGACTGCCCGTGGATTTTCCCAAATGGGTGTAGTAAAGGCTCTGGAAGAATTCGGGATGAAACCCGACATCATTTCACCTGGCCATCGCTTCGGAAATATGGAACAAAAAAAGATATTTCGATATCTTCATTGAACCGGAAGATATTATCAATTATGGTCTTTTCGACATGAAAAAAGCCCCCGAGATATTCCGTGTGGGATACCTCAAAATCTTGGAGATCCTGAAAAAGTCAGGAGACAAGAGACCAGCCATTGAATCTGCAGTTTAAATCCAGTACATGATCATTCATGTTGTGGATATAATATGATCCTGCCTCAAAATATCTGTCTTAATATTTTGATCCTATGATAATTGTTTTTACTTTTATTATGATCTGGTGACATAGCAATCGAACTTTGCAAAATATATCCATCTAATTTGCGGATTCATTTCCAATGTTATGGATTATTCCAGGAAATATCTCACTTTTCTTTTAATCTGTTTTCTCCATTTTTGCTTCTTATCTTCTTACGTATATGCACAATCCCCTGCAAATAGAAACATCTCCAAAAATGCCTCTCAGCTGAAGCTGATCAGCACAGAGATGAATGAGCAGGTTCTTTCCCTTCTCGCCCTAATTAAGGAATATGAAAAGCTTTCACCGGCTGAACCGGTTGAAATGGTCAAAATCATTTCTCCCTTTGCCTATATAAATGAAACTGATAATGAAAATTCTCTTACAATTGCTGTGGTAAGGTTAAATGAAGAATATCCCATCATAGAAAGGCATGAGAACTGGATCAGGATCAAAACGGAAAATGCCCGGGAAGGCTGGATCCGGGAAAATTACATACAGATCATATCAAAAGCTCCCCCTGAAATCCCTGACAAAGAAAAAAGAATAATGGGCAAAGAAGCTTCTTTGTTGCTTTCACTGATATCCGGTAACAGAATCGCAATATTTGAGCTGCATGAGACTGCATTGCAGACATTCCAGCAAATCAATGAAACATATAACAGTCTCTCCCAGGAAAATAAGAAACCACTTGAAGCCGATTATAATGCTGCCCGGCTGGCAATGGATAAAATAAACAAGTACTTTGAATATGCCAATCGGTTTCTTAAACCTTTAAATAATATTCCTTTACGTACTGATGAAAAACAACCTGTTAAAGTTATCCCGGGTGAACGTTTCAAAGGAACCGCCATGGCTGATATCGGAAGATCCTCATACACAAATATGGAGTCGAATTCAACCACATCCACAAGACTAGCTTTTAACGGAATTTATCAGATTGATCCTTCCATGAGCGTGGAAGCAGGCATTAATCATCAAAACGAATTGATTCAAACCCCTTTTTCAAATACAACCATTGAAACAGGCATATCTAAAACATTCGCAAATAAACTCCAGCTTAAGGGCAAACTGGATTATGAGAATTACAATGATAAGAGCACTGCGACCAATACCTTTGGATTCATCAATACAGGTATCAATGTAATGTACAATCCATCCAGAAAATCGAACATATATGGGAATATCAACTATCGGGCAAAAGATTATAGCATCCTGGAAGAAAATAACTACCAGGGTGTATTCTACACTATAGGAACTTCAATGACACCAGAAGAAAATAAAACACTTAGATTTCAGGTTTTAGGAACAAGTCAGTTCAGTGAAAGGGATTTTATGCGTTTTAACCAGATCAATCCGACATTTAATTACATGGTGAAGCAAAATCAGAAAAAGTCCTTCAATGCAGGTTTTGATGTCGACATCCTGAAATTTGCATCTACAAATAATTCGAACGATTATCAGAAATATAAGATGGAGTTGCTGTGGCGCATCAGTCGGAGCAAAAAAATCCTGATGAAAAACCTCAATTTGACCTATAAATCTCATCCCTTTAACGAACTTCAGGATTATGTCAGAATAGGTTACAACTTGCAAAGAAGAAAGGGATCACCTGAGAAAAAATCGTCATCTTCCTCATTCAGTACTATATTTACATATGTCGTTAATCGGGAGAATATGATGGCTCCTGACCAGTTTGACCTGCGCTGGGATAAATCGAATACCGGGCCGACCGGGTTCTTCAATATAAATATATTTAATCGCTTTTGGAATAATTTTGTAAAATCTGATACAACTTCTTTTGACAATGTAATTGACTTCTTTAGTGAGTTTGGACCAAATATCCGCAATATCAGCCATGGAACTGTTGCATTCAACAGCCTGAAGATCGGATTCATCCTGGGGGGTCATATTTATTATAATTTCAGTAAGTTGATCTTCGCCAGTGAACAAACTGATGAAGAAGCCAATCCGTTCAAAGACACTTTTTTTCGCAACGGTAGTTCTGTTCGTGGAGGAATTGGCATTACCAGCGGTTTTAAGATTAAAAATGCCAGTCTAGAACTGGCAGGTTTCTATGAAAGATCGCTGGTCCTTCAGAAACAAGCAAGTATGGACACCACAGGCACGATGATATATGGAGATAATCTGATGAGAAAGCCCTCATCTTTTCAATTTAGAATAAATTTTCGGCTACCGCTATATCAAAACTGGGACATACACTTTAACCTGAACAATTATTTAATAAGAACTGATGCCACTGTAGAAACCAGCATTAATCCGATTGAAAAAAAATCGAATTTGCGGTTTTCCGGCGGACTAATTTACCGATTTGCATTATAACCTGTCTTGATTAAAAATCTGAGCTATGAATCGCCAATATATTCTCATCAAAATTATCCTGATAATTTCAGGCATTTTTCTGGTCAGTATGGCACTAACCGCTCAACCAAACCAGCCTGGTGGTCCTTCAGGTGCGTTCTGACCGATAGGCCCTGCTGACCGGTTAGTCTGGACAGGCAACGTGGATTCCAGGGGTCAGCGGATCACCTCACCCCAGCTCGTGGCCGGAAATAAGTATTATATCGTGGTCAGAGGAACACTCTCCAGAGGGTACCTGGTATGTGAACGGCAATACACTTCTGAATGATGCCTGTTATGAATTCAATGCCCAGGGCAGCCCCCAGGTTTTATCCATTTTTCAAAACAGCCAGGGAATTATCGTATGTGACAACCAGTATCATCCCGACCATATCTATTGCTCTGCCTATTTCGATTCAAACGGACAACCCATTTCCTTCTGGATTTTCGATACCGACTACCGCGATAACTCTGGCAGCCTCCAGGTTGAAATATATGAAGTGGGTACCGGAGCTGGCCAAACCCATGGCCAGGTACAGATACCCCCAGTGACTCAGGGATCCGGGGCCTTCTGCCCCATTGGCCCTGCTGACCGGTTAGTCTGGACAGGCAACGTGGATTCCAGGGGTCAGCGGATCACCTCACCCCAGCTCGTGGCCGGAAATAAGTATTATATCGTGGTCAGAGGAACACTCTCCGAGGGTACCTGGTATGTGAACGGCAATACACTTCTGAATGATGCCTGTTATGAATTCAATGCCCAGGGCAGCCCCCAGGTTTTATCCATTTTTCAAAACAGCCAGGGAATTATCGTATGTGACAACCAGTATCATCCCGACCATATCTATTGCTCTGCCTATTTCGATTCAAACGGACAACCCATTTCCTTCTGGATTTTCGATACCGACTACCGCGATAACTCTGGCAGCCTCCAGGTTGAAATATATGAAGTGGGTACCGGAGCCGGCCAAACCCATGGCCAGGTACAGATACCCCCAGTGACTCAGGGATCCGGGGCCTTCTGCCCCATTGGCCCTGCTGACCGGTTAGTCTGGACAGGCAACGTGGATTCCAGGGGTCAGCGGATCACCTCACCCCAGCTCGTGGCCGGAAATAAGTATTATATCGTGGTCAGAGGAACACTCTCCGAGGGTACCTGGTATGTGAACGGCAATACACTTCTGAATGATGCCTGTTATGAATTCAATGCCCAGGGCAGCCCCCAGGTTTTATCCATTTTTCAAAACAGCCAGGGAATTATCGTATGTGACAACCAGTATCATCCCGACCATATCTATTGCTCTGCCTATTTCGATTCAAACGGACAACCCATTTCCTTCTGGATTTTCGATACCGACTACCGCGATAACTCTGGCAGCCTCCAGGTTGAAATATATGAAGTGGGTACCGGAGCTGGCCAAACCCATGGCCAGGTACAGATACCCCCAGTGACTCAGGGATCCGGGGCCTTCTGCCCCATTGGCCCTGCTGACCGGTTAGTCTGGACAGGCAACGTGGATTCCAGGGGTCAGCGGATCACCTCACCCCAGCTCGTGGCCGGAAATAAGTATTATATCGTGGTCAGAGGAACACTCTCCGAGGGTACCTGGTATGTGAACGGCAATACACTTCTGAATGATGCCTGTTATGAATTCAATGCCAGGGCAGCCCCCAGGTTTTATCCATTTTTCAAAACAGCCAGGGAATTATCGTATGTGACAACCAGTATCATCCCGACCATATCTATTGCTCTGCCTATTTCGATTCAAACGGACAACCATTTCCTTCTGGATTTTCGATACCGACTACCGCGATAACTCTGGCAGCCTCCAGGTTGAAATATATGAAGTGGGTACCGGAGCCGGCCAAACCCATGGCCAGGTACAGATACCCCCAGTGACTCAGGGATCCGGGGCCTTCTGCCCATTGGCCTGCTGACCGGTTAGTCTGGACAGGCAACGTGGATTCCGGGGTCAGCGGATCACCTCACCCCAGCTCGTGGCCGGAAATAAGTATTATATCGTGGTCAGAGGAACACTCTCCGAGGGTACCTGGTATGTGAACGGCAATACACTTCTGAATGATGCCTGTTATGAATTCAATGCCCAGGGCAGCCCCCAGGTTTTATCCATTTTTAAAACAGCCAGGGAATTATCGTATGTGACAACCAGTATCATCCCGACCATATCTATTGCTCTGCCTATTTCGATTCAAACGGACAACCCATTTCCTTCTGGATTTTCGATACCGACTACCGCGATAACTCTGGCAGCCTCCAGGTTGAAATATATGAAGTGGGCGATATTGGAATTGATGCCGCAATTGATGACCTGATGAATGATGAAGCACACAGAAAATGGGATAACCAGAAAATACAAAATGTCTTGAGAAATCTGAATGAATTACTGAATCTGTCAAGGTCACTTTATAGCCAGTTCAATATCAATTACAACAAACTAGTCAATGAGGTAAAAGACCAGAAGAGCAATCCCACACAAAACGACCTTCTTGCATTATGCCTCGTAAATGCTAACCGGAACTACAATGATCATACATCATTAAGGACACAATTAATGCCCGGGGAAGGGAACTTATTGCACAGGCAACCTCAAATCCCGATGTCAAAACAAGTGGTATAATCAGCATTTACTCGGAGGTGGAAAATCAATCCACGGATATGAAGAATAAACTTCAAGAGATGCGGGATTTGCTGGCATCATATGGGGCCGATTTCGATGAGATCATGAACAACGGACAGCAACTGGCCCAGAGCAATGCCAATCCAGAGTTTGCACAGGATGGAGGAGTAAATATGGAATTCCCGGGTGATGGCGTTGATAATTTCGGCGATGGCCTTCAGGATTATCTATATGGTAAAGTAAGAAGGGGAAATGTGTTAATTGTAGTATGGGATGCCGGTCAGATAGCAGAAGATATTTTTGAGGTTTCATTAAGTGGAAAAGGGATATTGGGGGAAACTCCAGCCGGTGGAAGAAGAAATTTCGATATTTCACTGAATCCAGGTAACTATACGTTAACAATAAAAGGAATTTTTACCCAGGTAGAGATGTGTACGTTTGGTCTTCAGGTTTATGATCGGGATGAAAGGATAGAAGCTGTTCCATATTATGAACTGGATGTAAATCAAGCAGTCTCCTACAATATAACAATTAAATAGCCAGAAATTTATTGAGATTCAGGTGTGTTCTGTTGAAAAAAACCAATTGGAATGAGTTTAACATGGATACCTGAATTGGTATCATTTCCCATATCCTGAATTGCAGTATATTATGTTATATAAATGAAAACAATGTTCATCATTATCTGGATTGGGCTTCTGATAATTACCAATTATGCTGAGGCAAAGGAAAGGATAATGCCACAAGGTTTCCTGACCGGGAAAATCACCGACAAGAAAACCGGGGAACCACTGCCCGGGGTAATCATCTACTTTCCGGATCTTAAAATCGGAACTACCTCAGATACTGAAGGCAATTATAAAATCACTAATCTTCCACTGGTCCGTGTTATGGTTCAGATAAGCTACATCAGCTACCGAACCCTGCTTGAAACTGTGGATTTGTCCGGCGTTACAATCCTCGATTTTCAGTTGGAATATGTAGCTACGGAAATAAATGAAATTGTTGTTACCGGCCTGACAAAGTCAACTGAACAGAAAAGAAATCCAGCTCCCGTATCTGTAGTTCCCCGGCTGGTATTATTGCAGAGTGCTTCTGCCAATATCATTGATGCAATTGCCACTCAGCCGGGGATATCCCAGATTACCACCGGATCGGGGATATCAAAACCGGTAATCCGGGGTCTGGGTTATAACCGGGTTGTAGTGGTCAGTGATGGCATCCGGCAGGAAGGGCAGCAGTGGGGCGATGAACACGGTGTTGAAATCGATGAATTCTCCGTAAACAGGGTGGAAATTCTGAAAGGACCCGCCAGTATTGTCTATGGCTCTGATGCCATGGCCGGAGTCATCAACATGGTATCATCTCCCCCCTTATCCGCAGGTGAGATACGCGGTAACCTGATAATGAATTACCAGACAAACAATGGCTTGTTTGGCATTAGTGGGAACATGGCCGGAAACCGGAAAGGTTTGGTCTGGGATTTACGTTATAGCCATAAAATGGCTCATGCTTATCAGAACCGGTATGACGGGTATGTATTTAACTCCGGATTCAAAGAAAACAGCCTGAGTATGATGACCGGCCTGGTTAAATCATGGGGATATTCAAACCTCAGTTTCAATGCATATAATCTTACACCGGGTATTGCGGAAGGTAATCGTGACAGCATGACCGGTCATTTCACCCGCCCTGTTGCCCTGAATGATTCAACAGAAATAAACATCCTTGTGTCGGATCATGATCTGAAATCCTATACTCCCCTGACACCCTATCAAAAAATACACCATTATAAAATTGTTCTGAACAACAATTTCATTCTGAGAAACAGCCATTTCAGATCCACAATTGGATTCCAGCAAAATCACAGACAGGAATTTGGCGATGTTCTTCATCCCGGTCAGTATGATCTCTATTTCCTGCTTAACACACTGAATTATGACTTGCGCTATGTTTTACCGGAGTTCAAAAAGTATTCGATTTCATTCGGAATAAACGGTATGCATCAGACTTCAAGGAACAAAGGGGAAGAATTCCTCGTGCCGGAATATTCGCTCTTTGATATCGCTACTTTCCTTCTGGTGAAGAAATCCTTTGGTAAATTTGACCTGAGCGGGGGATTGCGCTACGACTCAAGAATTGAAAACGGAAAAGACCTATATTTAAACTCCCAGGGAGATGTGCTGACTGGCCCGGAACCTGGTTCAATTCACCGGTTTTCCGCTTTCCATACCAGCTTTTCAGACCTTTCAGGCAGCCTGGGATCAACCTGGCAGATATCAAAGGTGCTTTATACCAAACTAAATGTCTCACGCGGATACAGGGCACCGAACATTGCTGAACTGGGATCAAACGGCATTCACGAGGGAACCTTGAGATATGAATTGGGCGACGCTGATTTAAAAGCGGAAAGTAGTCTCCAGTTTGATTACACCTTTGGCGTAAATGGGGAACATATATCCGCGGAAGCGGATATTTTTCATAATGGCATTTATCAATATATCTTCCAACGAAAGCTCAGCAGCGCGCTTGTCGGTGATTCCATTACGGCTGGATCCGAAACATTTAAATTTGTACAGGGAGACGCCCGTCTCATGGGCGGGGAAATCCGGATTGATTTGCACCCCCACCCCTTAGACTGGATTCATTACGAAAATACCTTTTCCTATGTGGAAGGTTATCAGCACAATCAGCCTGATTCTTCAAGATACCTGCCGTTAATTCCTCCTCCCAGATGGCAATCATCTTTGCGGGTCGACATAGAAAGCGCAGGTAAGTTATTCCACAATATCTTCGTACAAATTGAATCGGACTTCTTTTTTAAACAGGATAAATACTATGCTGCCTATGGTACGGAAACCGCTACGCCACGTTACATTCTGTTTAATCTGGGTATGGGCACGGATATTAATATAAAGGGGAAAACACTTTGTTCATTCTATGTCAGCATGAATAATCTCACCGATGTGACTTATCAGAGTCATCTGAGCAGGTTGAAATACACGGACATAAATTATGCTACAAATCGTGTGGGTATATATAACATGGGGAGAAACATCAGTTTCAAACTGATAATCCCTGTCAATATCATTTAACGAGGTGTAATGCCAATGCCGGGTAAATCAGGCAGAATGACTTTCCCATCCACAATTTGAATACCCGTATATATATCATTATCAATCAACAGGTTACCATCAAGATCAGCCCAGTCAGCCAGGGGGGAAAGCTGCGCAGCGGCTGTTACAGCACAGGAAGTTTCAGTCATGCATCCGATCATTACTTTCATACCCAACGCCCGGGCCATTTTTATCATGGTATAGGCATTGCGCAAGCCGCCACATTTCATCAATTTAACATTCAGGCCACTGTATACCCCATTCACTTTTTCAATATCTCCGATTGTTTGCAATGCTTCATCGGCAATTATCGGCAGGGGACTGCGTTGCGTTAGCCAGGCAATGTCAGATAGTGCTGTTATTGACATGGGTTGTTCCACAAAAACCACACCCTGCTCTTTCAGCCAATAAATGGTATCCAGAGCCTCCTGTTTGTCAGTCCAACCCTGGTTTACATCCACACAAAGTGGTTTATCGGTAACTGCCCTGACTGCCTGTATCATCTCCTGATCGTTTCCCCGTCCCAGTTTGACCTTTAAGATTTTATACGGTGTTGCCTCCATTGTCTTTTCCCTGACCACAGCCGGTTTGTCAATCCCAATTGTAAATGAGGTATTCGGGGTATGCTGCGGATTCAATCCCCATATCCGGTGCCAGGGCTGTCCCATCAGCTTACCCACCAGGTCATGTAGGGCAATATCCACTGAAGCCTTTGCTGCATAATTACCCGGCGCAATCTGATCAACAAAGGCCAATATGTCCTCCATCAGGAAGGGACTGTCAAAACTTGAAAGATCGACCTGCAGGAGGAATTTCTCTGCAGTAGCGTGGCTTTCACCCAAATATGGAGGCATGGATGCTTCACCATATCCTACTGTATCTTCAAAGGCCAATTCAGTGAGCATCACCGGAGTCGTGCTTCTGGAGCCGGATGCGAGTGTAAAAACATGTCTCAGCTGAAGCTCGAATGGTTTGAATCGCAATGTCATTTTTCCGTGCAATCCCTTATATTTTCCAGTTTCCATTTTTTCCTGAATTCCGGGTAGAGAAAAAGAAAAACCTGCTGTACCGGCAATTGTTCCGCAATATGCTAAAAATTTCCTTCTTGTATTCATAATTCAGGTAATTGTCAGTTTACACATCGGTTATCCGGGAATTACTGCAGGAACAGTCCAAAAAAGAGATCTTTGTACATTTATCAAAAATACATCATTTTCATCTGACTGATCATTCCTGTTATGCTTATTATATCTTTGCAGGCATACGGGATAAGAATTGCCAGCCATTTTCCAGTTCCCTTACCAAATATTGTTATTTTACTTTCAATATGATACTGATTGCCGATAGCGGTTCAACGAAAACCAACTGGTGTCTGGTGGACGAACTTTCCGGATCAGAAATCGGGCAATGCCAGACATCGGGTATTAATCCATTTTATCAGGATAAAAAAACCATCCTCAGGTTGCTGAAAAAGGAATTTATAATCCCTTTCCAAGATCTGATCAGCTTATATTTTTATGGCGCCGGCTGTTCTGGAAATGAGTCCAAAGCAATTGTCCAGGTCCCGTTAAAGGCCTATTTTGACCCGGTTGCCTTGTCAGTTGAAAGTGATCTTATGGCCGCAGCACGTTCACTTTGCCAACACAGCGAAGGGATTACCTGTATTCTGGGAACCGGATCCAACTCCTGCTATTATGATGGTAAGGAAATTGCACTGCAGATACCTTCCCTTGGATATATTCTGGGAGATGAGGGAAGTGGGGCTGATATCGGAAGAAGGCTGGTTTCCGATATCCTGAAGAAACAGTTGCCTCATGCCATTACAGAACAATTCTTCAGTACATATTCCTTTTCCCCGGAACAAATACTGGAACACGTTTATAAGAATCCTTTCCCAAACCGGTTTCTGGCCCGTTTTGCCACTTTTGTCTCGGAAAATATTACTGAACCTGCCTTGCAAAACCTCGTCAGATCAGGCTTTAACAAGTTTTTCACCCGCAACATCCGTCAGTATCCCCAGGCACAGGATCATCCTGTTCATTTTACAGGAAGTGTCGCCTACTATTTCAAAGATATTTTAGAGGAATCTGCCGCTGTAAATGGATTTCAGATGGGCATTATTACCCGCAATCCCATGGAAGGGTTGATAAGATTTCACCAAATGTAGAGATGCAAAATATTGCTTCTCTACTCCATGATTTTATTTGCCATATCTTCCGTCCATGCTGAAAGGGAGGAAATCTGCTCCTGTGTGAGTCTGGCCTGCCTGTGAATTATCGTGTAGATAAAGAGAGGCATTTCGCCCGATGTGACAACCTCTTTTACTGACTCAAGCTTTCCGATCCTTTCCCGCTTGCTGTAAGCCTCCCACTCTGAAAAATTAATCTGTTCCCTTCCTACCCTAATATCCCTGGCAAGCAACCACGAAGCCGGTGCCAGTCTGGAGTACCAGGGGAATTGGGTCTCATTTGAATGGCAGTCATAGCAAGATGTTTTCAGGATGGCAGCAAGGCTATCCGGCACCATTCCGCTGTTTACAATATCTCCCGGATTGATATTTACAATAGCCGGCAGTTTGTCGGGAATGAGTTGTATGGCAGCCATGGCAAGAACCAGAATCAAGAGAATGATCTTCAGTGTTTTCATCACAGGATACGTTAGAGGTTTTGCCAATAGTTTCTATTTCATCAAATTATCTGCAGTTTCTTCCGCCCAGCCCTTTAATATCTTCATTTCATCTTTCGTCAATTTTGCTGAGGGATTCTTTTCAACATATTTCTCCGGTGGCATGGATCCGTCATCCAGGACACTGATGATGTCATCAAGTTTGGCCACCTGTTTCACTTTGCTGTAACTGGGAATGCTGTCCCATAAAAGACCTTTCTTTGCATCTGCTGATTTTCCCTCCAGGCTGTGGCAACCATGGCATTTCTGATCGATGACAGCCTTGACGTTTGCCGGGTATTCAAAACCCTGTACATGAAGAGATATGGGGGATACCTCCCTGAACATCTGTGATCCCCTGATAAAAAGCAGGAAAAGAATGAAGCATATTGCTCCCAGATAAATTGTAGTCTTCATATTGGTTAAGTTCTTTTTGTAAAGTTAATATCTTCCTGGATGGATTTTAAACTTCACAAAAAAAAAATACTGTCTTCTGAAAATCACAGATTGATAAATAAATATATCTTTATGAAAAGAATACAAGCTTAATCAAACTTTAAACCATGAATACAATAAAGAAAACCGCACTTTTCAACGCAAGTTGTGTTGCACTGGTAGTAACTGCCCTGGCATTTGCCACAAGAGGTTCTTTTGTTGAAATATGGGTCAAGGAATTTAATCTCTCACACACACAGGTGGGCTGGATTGTGGGAACGGCATTCTGGGGCTTTACACTGGCCATGGTTTTCGGTGGACCCCTGGTTGATATTATCGGCATTGGCCGCATCATTGCCATTGCCTTTATCTGTCATGTTATCGGCATCGTGATGACAATCCTTGCTACAGGATTCTGGCCCTTGTTTATTTCCACCCTGTTTATCGGCGTTGCAAATGGAAGTGTCGAGGCTGCATGTAATCCATTGATTACCAGCATGTATACCGAAGAAAAAACAAGGCGGTTGAACCGGTTTCATGCCTGGTTTCCAACCGGGATCGTCATCGGGGGATTAATGGTTTATATTTTCACCAAACTGGGAATCATGAACTGGCGTTTTTCCATGGGTGCCATGCTTATTCCAACCTTGTGGTACGGGATATGGTTCCTGAATAAAGAATTCCCGCAGACTGAGCGCGTAGTTTCCGGTTTTACCTATAAGCAAATGCTGAAGGCCTGTGTCAGTCCCCTGTTTATTTTTATTGCCTGCTGCATGTTACTTACTGCAGCCACTGAATTGGGCACCAATCAATGGATTGCGGCCCTGATGTCAAATGTCACCACCAGTCCGATATTGCTGCTGGTATGGATTTCCGGTATAATGGCACTTACCCGTCAGTTCGGCGGAACCCTCATCCACAACATGAAATCCACCGTAGTATTGCTGACTTCTGCAATATCTGGCATTTATTGGTTTGATCTTATTGGGATATACCGGCGGCATCATGGTATTTGTCGCCAGTGCGATTTTTGCACTGGGCGTGGCGTTTTTCTGGCCTTCCATGCTGGGTTTTGCCTCTGAGAATATCCCGCAAAGCGGTGCTTTGGGACTTGCCATCATGGGTGGTATCGGCTTTCTGGGTGGTGCAATTGCCCAGCCTGCAATGGGAGCTATTTTTGATGCCCAGACTATTAAGGCTATTCCTGCAGGCCAAACGCTGGATGCGCTGAAATCAGCCCTGCCGGGTACAGCTGAGGCTTCACAATGGGCACAAACCCAACTCACTGCAGGGGCTAATACACTGCTGTATGTGTCTATTGTCCCCGCCGTTCTTATCCTTGCATTTTTCGTATCTTTACATATACAAAAGAAAGCACCTGGCAAAATAGAATGAATGCCCCATATTTGTTAAGAAAGAAAACGAAATAAAGGGATACGGGCAGATTCTGACATTTCTGGACAAATATGTAAAAGGTGAACCCGGTAATTAACTGTACCTGATCTCCTGCATTTAATTTTGCATGGGAATACTAAATTTAGTATATTTAGAATTCCCATTATTCCATAAATCAATACACACATGGCCGCAAAAACAAAAAAACCAGTATTGGCAGAAACGTCTGTCGAACAAAAACGCTTGAATGATGACAATGAAAAACGGGCGCACTGGAAATTGTGGGGGCCCTATCTGAGCGAAAGGCAATGGGGCACTGTGAGGGAAGATTACAGTAAAAATGGGGATGCCTGGAATTACTTTACACATGACCAGGCGCGTTCCCGTGCTTATCGATGGGGGGAGGATGGACTGGCAGGTATTTCAGATGACCGGCAGCTACTTTGTTTTGCCCTTGCTCTCTGGAATGGAAATGACCCCATAATCAAGGAACGTTTGTTCGGATTAACCAACAGTGAAAGTAATCATGGTGAGGATGTCAAGGAATACTATTTCTATCTCGACAGTACGCCCACACACTCATACATGAAATACCTGTATAAGTATCCACAGGCTGCCTACCCTTATGAGAACCTGGTGACCACCAACCAGTCCAGAAGCCGCCTGGAATTTGAATACGAACTACTCGATACAGGAGTATTTGATCAGGACAGGTACTTTGATGTATTTGTTGAATATGCAAAAGAATCCCCCGAAGATATCCTGATAAAAATAAGCGTATTCAACCGCGGACCTGAACCAGCCCCTATACATGTACTGCCCACGCTCTGGTTCAGGAATGTCTGGTCATGGGGAGCTGGAGTGAAAAAGCCTGACCTGCAGCAGATGGCAGGAACAACGTCCTGTGTCATGCTTAAAGCTGCCCATTCAGATACTTGGTGATTACCATCTTTTTTGCGAGGGAAATCCCGCTCTTCTCTTTACTGACAATGAAACAAATACGGAACGGCTTTTCGGAACGCCAAACCAGAGTCCTTTTGTTAAGGATGGCATCAATAATTATATCGTGCATGGCAGAACAGAAGCGGTAAATCAGGATGGTACCGGTACCAAAGCCGCCGCAGACTATTCACTCACAGTTGGACCCGGAAAGGCAACAGTCAATCAGATTAAGATTAACCCGTAATCCGTCAAAAGTATTCAACCCATTTGGTGATCAGTTTGACAATATCTTTGCCGGCCGCAAGCAGGACGCTGACGATTTCTATCGCAAGGTCATACCGGCTTCTCTTAATTCCGATGAGGCTAATGTGATGAGACAGGCTCTGGCCGGGATGATGTGGAGCAAGCAGTTTTATTTTTATGATATCAACAAATGGCTCGTTGAACGTGGCTCTGACTCTTCCCTCTCTTCACGCCGGACCTCTCCCAGAAATGAAGAATGGCTGCACATGTACAATGGCGATATCATTTCAATGCCTGATAAATGGGAGTATCCCTGGTATGCCTCATGGGACCTTGCCTTCCATGTTCTGGCACTTACCCTGGTTGACCCGGATTTTGGAAAGCAACAACTGAGATTGATGTTGCAGGGACATTATATGCATCCCAACGGACAGGTGCCGGCTTATGAATGGAATTTCAGTGATGTGAATCCTCCGGTTCTGGCCTGGTCGACCATTTTTACCTATCGCCTGGAAAAGCTTACAAAAGGGATTGAAGATACGGAGTGGCTCAGTGGAAATTTCCTGAAACTTTTGCTGAATTTCACCTGGTGGGTGAACCGGAAGGACCGTAACGGCCGTAATGTATTCGAAGGCGGATTTCTTGGGCTCGATAATATTGGCGTATTCGACCGCAGTGCGCCCCTGCCAACAGGCGGGTATCTCGAACAGGCTGATGGTACTGCATGGATGGCCCTGTTCAGCCAGAATATGCTCGAAATAGCAGGAGCACTTGCACTGAAGGACAAAGCATATGCGGATATGGCACTCAAATTTGCTGAGCACTTTCTCTGGATTGCATCTTCCATGGTGCATCTGGGTGATAACATTGGGATGTGGGATGACGAAGACGGATTTTTCTATGATGTATTACGGCTCCCCGATGGACAGGCACAACGTCTGAAGGTACGGTCCATGGTCGGATTGCTTCCGCTATGTGCTGCCACTTCCTTTGATGGCGAATTACTTAAAAAATATCCTGAAATAGGAACCAGACTTCAGCAATTTTTAAGTTCCCATAAGGAAATAATGACTGCCATACATGATCCTATGAAATCAGGTGTTGCCGGACGAAAACTGGCATCTATACTGGACGAAAGCCATCTCAGGCGGGTGCTGGGTATCATGCTTGATGAGAACGAGTTTCTTGGTTCTTATGGGATTCGCTCCCTCTCACGCTATCATGCCGATCACCCTTACAGTTTCCATGTAAATGGTCAGGAATACAGGGTAGCCTATCTCCCGGGTGAATCAGACACGGGCATGTTTGGTGGTAATTCCAACTGGCGCGGTCCTGTATGGCTTCCGGTAAATGCACTGATCATTCGTGCCTTGCTGCAATATTACGCGTATTATGGAGATGAATTCAAAATCGAATGTCCGACAGGTTCCGGAAATCAGGTGAATCTCTACCAGGTAGCAGAGATTATTGCCAAACGTCTGGCCAGCATTTTCCTTAAAAATGACCAGGGTTTGCGCCCGGTTTACGGAGGAACCCGTAAATTCCAGGAAGATCCGCATTGGCGGGATAACATTTTGTTCTATGAATATTTCCATGGAGATAACGGAGCCGGAATCGGAGCCAGTCATCAAACCGGATGGACCGGAATTGTTGCCCGGATGATGCACCTTTTTGCCAGTACCACTGCAGAACAGGTTCTGAAACTGGGTAAAAAAGCAGCCTTTATAGAAACCGAAGACTAGGTGCATAAAAAGAAAGTGATACAAATAATCCCCAAATTCCACAATCATGTCCGGCTATTTATATCCATTGTTATACCAGATCAACACGAGGGTCTGGATGACTGAGCTATCCCGAAGACTGGGATGTCATGTAACACTTGACGAAATTCCTGATGCAGAGCTGGATAAGCTGGCAAATTCCGGTTTCGAGTGGATATGGTTTCTGAGTGTATGGCAGACCGGTAAAGAAGGCCAGCGTATTTCAAGGCAGAATCCTGAATGGAGAAATGAATTTCAGGAGACATTGCCTGACCTGAAGGAAGAGGATATAGCCGGTTCCGGATTTGCCATTACCCGCTATACGGTATCTGAAGAGCTGGGTGGTGATGCCGCCTTGTCACGTCTTCGCAAACGCCTGGGAGATCGTGGTATGAAAATGATGCTTGATTTTGTTCCCAATCATACTGCTCCGGATCACGACTGGATCCGCGATCATCCTGATTATTATATACAGGCAGATGAGGCAGATCTCGAAAGAGAACCGGCTAATTTCACCAGGATCAGCCTTGAATCGGGAGACAT
Organism: uncultured Bacteroidales bacterium; assembly: GCA_963705125.1. Taxonomy (GTDB): domain Bacteria; phylum Bacteroidota; class Bacteroidia; order Bacteroidales; family UBA10428; genus UBA5072. Next base: position 88,887 of record CAVPIY010000008.1, read on the forward strand.
CGTTCTGGCTCACGGCCGGGATCCGTTCTTTCCCGGATGGCCAGACACATTACAGCTCAATTATGGAAATCCGCTTTTGCAGGAAGCCCTGATCGGCGAACTGATCAGAATTGCCGGTCAGTGTGATGGTGTGCGCTGCGACATGGCCATGCTGGTGCTGCCGGATGTATTTGAAAGAACATGGGGTATCAAAAGTCAGCCTTTCTGGCCTGAAGCCACCAGGCGGGTTCGTGAAATAAATGCGGAATTCTGTTTTATGGCGGAAGTTTACTGGGATCTGGAATGGACTTTACTCCAGCAGGGATTTGATTATGCCTATGATAAACGTTTGTATGACCGCTTAAAAGAGGGTCATGCAAAACCGGTCCGGGAGCATTTATATGCCGGATTGGATTACCAGGGAAAAATGGCCAGATTCCTTGAAAATCACGATGAGCCAAGGGTGGCCGCTGACTTTCCTGTCGACATGCATGAAGCTGCTGCCATCATTACCTTTCTGTCTCCGGGTCTTCGCTTCTTTCACCAGGGCCAGTTCCAGGGAAGAAAAAAACGAATCTCACCGCACCTTGTCAGGGCTCCGGAAGAACCGGTGGACGAAAAACTGGAGATGTTCTACTATGCACTTCGTGACATTTTACGCCGGCCCATCTTCCGGAACGGAAAATGGCAGCTACTTGATTGTACGCCGGCATGGGAGGGTAACTGGTCAAATGAGAATTATATTTCCTTCGCCTGGCAGGGTACCGGTGAGGAAAAAATGCTGATCACAGTGAATTATTCACCCGACCGGAACCAGTGTTGCATCAGGCTTCCCTTTCAGGATATGGGTGATAAATCTTGGTTGTTGCATGACCTGATAGGAAGCAATACCTTTGAGAGAGAGGGAAACGAATTGCAGGCGAAAGGCTTGTATCTGGACGAGCCCGGCTGGAAGATCTATGTTTTCTCGCTGAGTTTAATTCAGGGAGATCCTGCATAAAGACGGTTTTCGTGTTGAATGTAATTCCTTCCATGACTCATTAAATGATACAACAGGTATTCATCATTTCCGACGGAACCGGACGAACTGCGGAACAGGTCTTAAATGCAGCCTTGATGCAATTTGAGAACAGTAAGGTTCATACCATCATATATCCTAATATCAGCGATGAGAAACAAATCGTGGAAATTATAGCCGAAGCCTGCCTTTCGAAAAGTCTGGTAGTGTTTACCGTTGTTTCCAAAAAGCTACGTGATGTCATTAATACACAGGGCCGCCTGTATGATGTTGAAACCATTGACCTGATAGGGCCTCTTCTGGCTCATTTTTCACACCATTTCTCCCATTTGCCCTCTGAAAAACCGGGTATTTATTATGAATTGAATAAGCCTTATTTCAAACGCATTGAGGCTGTTGAATATACTTTGCGGCATGATGACGGACAAAGAATTGAAGAGCTTGACAAGGCCGAAATAGTTATTCTGGGTGTATCGAGAACAGTTAAAACACCGGTTAGCATTTACCTGGCCCATAAGGGATGGTTGGTGGCGAACATTCCCATCGTTTTTGGAATGGAACCACCGGGAGATCTGTTTATGATTCCCCCTGAACGGGTATTCTGTCTTACCACTTCTCCCAACCATCTTGCCGAACTGCGAAAAGTCCGTGAAAAGCATCTCGGCGGGAATTTGGGCGATTATGCAAAACCATCTTTTGTCATGAAAGAGCTGGAATATGCTGACAGTATCTATAAACGCCAGGCACGTTGGACGAAAATAGACGTTACCAATAAACCCATTGAGGAGATATCGATGGAAATACTTTCCGGACTAAGAAAAAGTGATCGATGAACTGAACAAGCGGTCATGCTTAAAGACACCCGGGTAAATTGAAAATGTAAAATGAGAAAAGTAAACCAGGAAATAACGGATAAATCGACAATTGAAGACGTATTAAATCAGTCCAGGATTTGCAGGATTGGAATGATGGATAATGGATTGCCTTATGTATTGCCATTTAATTACGGATACGAGAATAACCAAATTTATATTCATTGCGCTCCGATTGGTAGGAAGATAGATTTGTTGAGATTAAACCCGAAAGTTTGTTTTGAGATTGAACAAAAGGCAGATATTGTAAAAAATGATGAAGCCTGCAAATGGGCAACAACCTATCGGTCAATAGTCGGATATGGAAACGTGGAGATACTGACTGATTTTTTGCAAAAACAAAGAGGACTTAAAATTATTATGGCTCATAACGGAGCAGAAGATTCAATGTATTTTGAGACTAAACAGGTTGATTCTGTGGTGATTTTAAGAATAAAAATTGATTCTTTAACAGGTAAGCAATCCAGTAACTGGGATAAGGTTCACAATCCTGAGATGTTTGATTTAGAGACAGAGCGATTAATACTATCAGAAATTGCGATAGACGATCTGGACAACATACACCGATTGCATTCAATTCCAGCAGTTGACGAATTTAATACACTTGGGATTCCCAAAACATTACATGACACCAAGAAGATTATTCTACCGCTGATTGAGGCTCGATTAAAAAAACCGAGAGATTCGTATACATTGAAAATTATCTTAAAGGAAACAAATCAATTCATAGGCTTAGCTGGAATAACCTTGTCAAATGACAAATTCAAACTTGGAGAGATATACTATAAATTACATCCTGATTATTGGGGAAAAGGATATGCCACGGAGATAGCAAAACGATTGATAAGGACAGGTTTTGAGGATTTTGGTTTACACAAAGTCGAGGCTGGTGTAGCAACTGAAAATATAAAATCGATAAGAGTACTTGAAAAAGTTGGAATGACTCGGGAAGGATTGAGACGTAAAATTTTGCCGGTAGGAGGAGAATGGAAAGATAATTATCACTATGCGATTGTTGAAAATGATGAGCGAGATTACTGATAGAATAAAGCACGATCCGTCAACCATTAGGTGGCATAGCATCTTCCAACAAAAATGTGATACTACCTCTTTTGTTCCTGCCCAGGTAACCCCTTGCTACAACTCAATATCCCCGGGCGGGAGTATGCTTGCCATCGGTAATACAAGTCTTACCATTCAGTCGGCCATTCGGATAGGTTCTTGAAGAACTGTAGCTCCTTATAATATGGTTTTGTTTTTTCTTCAATCGCCAGCATCTGGTCAGCATTAAGTGGTCTGAATTTCCTGGCAATTATCATATTTTCTTCAAGCTGCGGAATGTCATCAATCCCTATGATTATTGTGCTTACAGGAAGTGTCATGACATATTCCATTGCTTCTTTTATGGTTATTATACCTCCATGAGCGAAGATCCTGTCGCGCGCAGGAATTTTCATCCCAATAATGCCCATATTCTTTGACACGGGGGTGGGAAGGAACTTTTCGATAAAAGGATCATGATGTTTGTCGGCAGCATTTATTGCAACGAGGACATTATCAAAAGGATAACGCTCCGCCATAGCCTTCATAACGTCAGGGTTTTCATGGCCCGTGAATCCGATAAACTGTATCATTTTCTGATCCCGGGCTTTTTCCATTGCTTTTATTACACCTCCATCACTGAAAATTTTATCAAGTGTATCTATTTCAGCGGCCTTCACATTGTGGATCTGCCATAAATCGAGATGATCAGTCTGCAGGTTCTTCAGTGTCTTTTCAAGCAGCCTCATCGAACCTTCATAGGTCCTGTCATGTGTTTTTGAAGCGAGAAACACTTCTTTACGCCTGTATTTCATAACCTGACCAATATTCCTCTCGCTGGTGCCCATAGCGTCCTCTTTGGTAATGCTGGCAGTTGTCCTCCCGTAGGCAGCTGCAGTGTCGATGTAATTTATACCCAGATCGATCGCTTTGTTAACTATGGCAACTGCTATTTCCTCCTTGCCTGGAGTTTCAATCGAAGCCTGGCCACCAAGACTGTAAATCCCTACCATATGTCCCGTTTTTCCCAAAGGACGAACTGGCATTTTATTATTCTTAAATAAGGCTCCGGGAGTATTTGGAATTGCATCCAGATAAGGATAAAGACCTGACATTGCGCTTACTGCAATCATCTTTTGCAGGAATTCACGGCGTGTGTTCTTATTCATATTTCCTGAAGTATTATTTCTATAAAGATATAAAAATCTGAACCATTCATCACTAAAACAAGCTGCTGCTTTTACATCTAGTTTTGGTCCAATATATTCTTACAATTTTGGTTAAAATATACTTGACTTTTATTCCTTTTTGTCGTGATTTTTATAACCAAATAAATAACTAATAATAAATTACTAACTAAACCCAAAAATCATGAAAAAGTACCTGTGGTCAACTGCAGCCATTATTTTAATGGCACTTGCTTCATGTCAGGAAAGTTCTGAATTTACGGAAGAGCAGAAAGCAGTAATTGAAAAAGAAGTAAAAGCTCAATCTGATGGACAAGTTTCAACTGTTAATAATTTGGATGTTAGTGGATGGTCTGAAAACCTGAGTAAGGATGAATTTATTTCCATCAACTCCGGTGTAACCTGCTTTTCTGATCGTAGTGTATTTATGGATTCTTTAAAATACTGGTTTTCATTGAGGGATAAACTGACTTTTAATTCACTGGAAGTAAGAGTGACTCCTTTAACACAAGATTTAGCTCTCATGACAGACAAAGGGAACTTTGATATCTTGATGAAAAGCGGAGAAAAATTAAACCTTAATTTCCTCGTCACATTTGTTTGGAAAAAAGAACAAAGTGGTTGGAAGATTATACATTTTCATGAGACTTGGGCAATGCCTGACTAGAAATTAATCATCTGGGCAAAATTGCCATCGTTGTCTCACCTGTTTTGAAAAAATTCGATTATCGTCACTAGCTCAATTCGTCAAATTCATTAAAAAACTCGGTTCATCATAAATATGCGTACCTAAGTCGTTTTTTTAATACTCATCTGGCGGGGCTTCACCCCGCCTCCTTGCCGGTTTCCGGCCTGCACCCCTGGCCGCTAAACGCTCTCCCTCCGGCTGCATTGCGCCATCGCAGGCCCGCTGCGCCTTCTCGTAGCCGCTTCGGCAGAGCAAGGCCGATTTGTCTGGCCATCGCCCGGTGCTTCGTTGATGGCTTGTGTTTGATCATAGCCTTCATTCAACAGGAAACCGGATAGAGTCTTCAGGATGGTAATAGAAATGAATCATAATACCACCCGGTAATAAAGAAACATTGTAACAAAGATTGCGGAGCATGAAGAGCAAATGCCCTATCAGACGGTTTGCCATTCAAGCGAAGTCGAGGCACGAGACGGAGCGCGTTCAAACCGTCAGTCTTCTTTGGTTACTTTTTACTCGCTTTCGCTCATGAGATCGCTTCGCTAAGTTGTGACGACAACTTAACGAAGTGGTCTCATGAGCGCAGCGAATAAAAAGTGACAAGAAAATCTTGTGAATATTCAGGTTAGGTATGCATTATTAGGATGATCCAAAAACTCAAGTATTTTGCATTCCGTACCCACGAGAGTCCGCGTAAACTGTACCTCCCATCGGGTTCTTTCCCGTTGAACAGCCAGACATGAAGGTTCTCCGCCCTGAGGTTTTTTTGAGCCCAACGGCCATGCTATCGGCCAGAGGGACAATACGGTCTTTTTTGTATTTACTTTGCCGTATATGGATGGTTTTGCGCTGGAAGTCGATGTCGGAGATTTTCAGGTTGATGACTTCCTGTCCGCGCAATCCCGCCGAATAGATCAAAGCCAGCACCACGCGCTGTTTGAGCAGCGTTGGGGCCGTAATGAGTTCTTTGAGTTCCTGGTGGTTCAGGATAACAGGAAGTTTTGCATCTTTCCTGGGCGAAGGAAGGGCAATGGCATTCTTGTTCATGCCCAGCAGGCGTTAGTAGTAGCGAAGGCCATAAACCATGTGCTTAAAACTACTCCGGGAAGGAGACTTCGGATCCCCGGCCAGGAAAACAAGATATATATTGATTTCTTCCGGATCAACCTGCTCAGGCAGTTTTCCGAAATGAATCACGAACAGGGCAATGCGCCGGATGTAGTTCTGAAGGGTGCTCCTGATCTGTCCACGCAAGGTAACCTGCTGCTCAAGTTTACTAACAACACTTTGAAAATCTGGAATAAGTGTAATGGCCTGTTCTACAATGGTAAAACCCGATTCCTTTCTCATAATTTGAAACTTTTAGGTGAAATAATTTCGAATTATAGAAAGAATCGGGTACTTTTATTTAAGATATCCGCATAGGCGGATTTAGTTCAACACATAATATCCGTAAGCCGGGGGCTGTGGGTAATTTAAACTTTTATACATTTACTAAAAATTGTAGCGGCGTGACAGGTTGGTGCTTCAAAATCCCAGCCTACACATATTATCATCGTTGGTAATAATTTTAAAGTAAAATATGAAGCTTCTTATTTTTGTGCTAATTTTCAACTTAGTTTTTAGCAGTGCAATAATTGCGCAGTTAACAGACAATACGAAACGTGAAGGAGATTTAACGGATCCAGCAATTAATCCGAATTATGAATATTACGAATGGGAAAACAATATTCCTGATTATTGTCCTTTCGAACAGTCTGAAGATATCTCAAAGGTAGTGTTCACAGGTCGGTATGCAAATTATACAGGTGCTGATACTTGGTATTTACAATCTGGAGGAGATGGCAATCTTTATTCTTGCTGGACAGATGGAGTAATAGACGGATTTGCCACCAATTCAAGCGTTCGATCTAACTCGGTAGGTCAGGCCAGAATAACAGGAAACAATCCTATCAACCTGAGATTTGAAAATATTGGCAGAATGTGGTCAGGAGGTACGAACTATTACCCATGTGTGAGTCTTATTGTTGATAGCACCTTCTACATAGGTACATATAATGCTTTTAATCACGAAGGTTACTTCAACGGGTTCAGATACTCAAAAGACTGGAATCATTATACTGCCAATACGGAACCAAATTGGAAAAATCCGTATTGGATAAATGCAATTGATGAGGATGGCAACTTCTTTAATGAAACAGGTAAAGCTAAATTCAGGACTGTTCATTCAGTAAATTTTGCGGAAAATAACAAAGCACAAGACGGACGAATCTATTTGAGTGCGCACGGATATAGCTCAGGAAACGGTCAAAATAACTGGGACAAAGGAGATGCAATCTATTTATGCAGAACTCATGCGGCTACTGATAGCATAATTAAGTCCGAGAGCTACGAATTTTTTGCAGGACATGATAAAAATGGTGCGTCTGTGTGGACTCGTAAGATTGAGAAGGCTAAACCAATTTTAGATTGGCCAAATCATCTTGGGAGTGAAAGTATAACACATTTTCCAATGTTGAAAAAGTTTATTTTGGTGACTTGCAGACTAATGGAAAATGAAGAAAACTTGCCTTATAATGTCACCATTTTTTGGGAGGCAGATGATATAACTGGACCGTACAAAATTGTACACTATATGAAGAATTGGGGCGCTCAAACATATTTCCCTAATATATCATCCCAGTTTATTAATGAAGATGGTACCAGTGCATGGATGACTATTGCAAGTAATTACAGTGTTCAGAATATCAACCCCCATCAATGTCGTTATGCAGCATCAATGCATGAACTAGCTTTTGTTTTAAAAGATAAACCTTTTAAAGAATTATTGCTGGATCAGAAAAATATTGCTCCCTTAGCAAAAGTTTGGGCTACTTCTAGTGAAACAAAAAGTACACCTGAAGCTGCAGTTGATGGAATCATTAATGTGGAAAATAAAAATGAGTTTACGGAGTGGATTTCTCATGAAGGAGAAGGAGCAATGATTAAATTAGAGTGGAATGGGGAAAAAGATATAAACAGAATAAGAATTTATGATAGTCCTGCAGCAGACAGATGGACTAAAGAAGGATACTTTGAATTCAGCGATGGGTCGATGGAGTGGATGTATGCTGCTCCTTCAAATAGTTCTAAAACTCCTGCTGAGATAAGTTTCCCCCCAAAAAAGGTGAAATGGGTGAAGTTTACTATTACAAAAGGAAATGCTGAAATTACTACTGCAACTACCTTTATTCCGGGTAAAAGATTAGGAATTTCAGAAATTGAAATATTTGAAGCTAAATAATAAACTATTGCCAATAAATAGGACTTCTTGCGGCATGCAATGCCAAGCAGGAAGCCCCGGTTGAACTACATCCCGGGCACAATGGCTATGCACTTATCAAAGGATATAAAGGTTATTGGAAGGTTATAAAATGAGGTAGGGGGCAAAATTAAGATACGGATTTTGGAAATTAATCATTGGTGATTTTGTTTTTTGGTGTTCAAATGCCGTTTTTTTTCTAAAAAAGATCCTGGAAAGATGGTTATTTATTCGGATTGGGCAAAGTAATCCCACTGCCCGTTCTACGGGGCTTTTAAAAGGAACTATTTAGCCCTGATTTTGACGAAGCGATGGGGCAATATATGCAGGCAAAACCGCCTGAGGAACTCAGTTCCGCTTAAGGAGAGGGGTTTCTGGCGGGCATTGTCGCCATAATCCTTGTGCATGAAAGTCACACCGTCCCCGTGGATGTTTATGATTATGCTGACAAAAACGCCTCAAAAACTCGGCACCTTCAAGGGTCATGACTTTCATTTTGTTGCCGCGGTAATCACGCCAATGAAAATGCACGCCCGTTTCATCCACGTTTAGAAGTCGGTGATTGCTGATGGCAACCTTGTGGGTATATATGCCAAGGTATTCAATTACCTGAAGAGGACCTGCAAATGGTTCTTTGGCATAAACAACCCAGTTGGTTTTATACAACTCGTTGATGAACCGCCTATCCTGTGGCAGTTTTTTTTGTAAAGCGGAAATGTATTTTCCCCGGAACACCGCGGATAGGTTTTCGACCCTGAACAGGAATACTTTCCCGTTTACACAGGTCTTAACCTGTCTCCATTGTCCATTGAAATTGATACCTCCACCAGGCACAACACAATGCACATGTGGGTGGAGCGAGAGGTTTTGCCCCCTGGTCCTGTCCCGCTTAGGCGGGATATGCAAAATGGTGACCATGCTCGTTTCAGCATTCAGTTTTGTGTAGGAGAATTGTGCTATCGTTTCCCATGCACAGGCCAGCAGCAGATTGTAAAGAACACCCGGGTGGTGAAGAAACAGGCTATTGAGTTTATCCGGAACCGTAAACACCACATGGAAGTAAGGTGAGTTGTTTGTCATGCTTTTTGCATGACTCTGAGCCACTTACCGAGATACGTAATAACCCTGGCATCCGGATACAAGCAGCTGCAAACAATAAATATTCTGCACCTTGACAAATTGCTACCTAATATTACAGTATTGCTTTAAAATCTCCCTTAAATAATTGAAAAGGACTAATAAAACTCTTCGTTTTCATCCCCAATTTCATCCCAATAACAAAAAAACTCATTGCAATCTCCTAAATTACAATGAGTTTAGTAGCATCCCCGTGGTCCCACCTGGGTTCGAACCAGGGACTCCCTGATTATGAGTCAGGTGCTCTAACCTGCTGAGCTATGGGACCAGAATTTTAAAGGCGTGCAATATTAATGAATAGTTCAGAAATAAGCAACTATAATTCGCCCTGATCGTGCTGTTCAATCTTCCTGACCGCATAGGTCAGCATCCGGATCATCATATCACGATTTTCCGTCAAAATGGTCTCAACATCTTTTTCACCGGACGGATCATCATTGACACGCCATGAATCATAGCCTGTGCAAAGGGCAAGTGTTGCATAGGGTATGCCAAGCTCATTTGCCATGATAACCTCAGGCGTTGTAACCATGTTTATTACATCTGCACCCCAATTCCGGAAAAGGTTCGATTCCGCACGGGAAGATAAACGGGGACCTTCTATTGACAGGACAATTCCCTTTGTATGGACGGTTACTCCCAAAACAATTGCAGCCTCCACGAGATGATCACGCAATTCCTCCGAGAACGGATCTCCCATGGGCAGGCATGCTGTTTCCAGAGTTTTCAGATCCTCATGAATGCCTGAAAGACGCTGTGTGGTCATATCAATGAACTGGTCCAGAATAATGATCTCCCCCGGACATATCTCCTCCTGCAGGCTCCGGCATGTGGCAGCAGCCAGGATATGGCTGCAATCCAACTTTTTAAGTGCATAAAGATTGGCTTTGTAATTTGTTCTGGATGGTGGAACGGTCTTTTCTTTTCCGTATCTTGACAGGTGAATCACTTCAACACCGTCAAAGAAACCGGAAAAGATCACAGGATCAGGAACCCCAAAAGGATTAATAACCGATATTTCCTTTACATTATCCAGGTAATCCGGCATTCCAAGTCCTTTTCCACCAATAATTGCTATTTTACTCATACAAACGGGTTTTTGGTTTTTCAGGAAATAATTTCATGATATGATCTCTATTGGCTTTTACAATTCCCCTTTCTGTAATGATGGCCGTGACAAGCCGTGCGGGGGTAATGTCAAATCCATAATTGACAACTGCTGTTACTTCGGGCATCATCAGTAATCGCGCTGGATTGCCATCCATCCATCCTTCAGCGTACCTGACCTCTCCGGCATCCCTTTCCTCAACCGGAGTATTCATGCCTCCCTCTTCCAGGTCCCAGTCGATCGTGGAAGAAGGCAGTGCAGCATAAAATGGCACCTGATTGTCAAAGGCAGCCAGTGCCTTCAGATATGTTCCCACTTTATTCACAACGTCGCCATGGGATGATGCCCTGTCACAGCCCACAAGCACCATGTCCACCATTCCCCGATGCATCAGGTAACCCCCTGCATTATCTGTGATCACTGTACAGGGTACACCATGTTGCTGTAATTCCCAGGCCGTTAGTCTTGCACCCTGGTTGCGGGGCCTCGTCTCATCCACCCAAATATGTAAAGGTATACCTTTATCATGGGCCAGGTAAACCGGGGCAAGTGCCGTTCCGTAATCGATACAGGCGAGCCATCCTGCGTTGCAGTGTGTCAGGATATTTACCGGGATGTCCGGTTTCCTTTGACTTACCTTTTCAATCAAGGTCAGTCCATGCTCTCCGATTTTCCGGCAGTTTGTCCTTTCTTCGGCAATAATCAGGAGAGCGATTTCCAATGCACGATCAATCCTCTCCTGCCTGGAAGTGCAATTCATCAACGATTCCACTACCCTGTCAACACCCCAGGCCAGATTTACTGCTGTGGGCCGGGCAGATTTCAGGTACCTGGCCATCCTTCCGGCATATTCTGATATCCCTTCACCCGCAGGAGCCTGCAATACAGCCAGATACATCCCCATGGCACCTGCGGCACCGATTAATGGCGCACCACGCAGATGCATATCGTGTATGGCCTTGAACATCTCCTCCACCGTGGTCAGATCCTCAATTACGAAATCAAAAGGCAGATAACGCTGATCAATGATCTGCACCACACCCCGATTATCGGGATGCATCCAAATTGTTTCAAAATGACGATCTTTTACTTTCATATCTGGATGAAAAGCGCTTCTTTTGTGCAAAAATAAAAATAATGATTTTATTCGACGGTTTATATGACGGAAAGACTGAAATTAAGAATATAATTTTCGATTGGGGCGGGGTGATCACAGACCTGCATTTTGATAACACAAAAAAGGGATTTCAGGATCTGGGCCTGAACATCATTGATGAATGGAAACCCCATGAACCCTTGAAGAAGATTTTTCTTCCTTTTGAGATTGGCACCATTTCGTCCGGTGAATTCCGAAACCGTTTGCGGGAGCTTACTCCCAGGCAAATTACCGATGAAATGATCGACAGTGCATGGAATTCCATGCTTGGAAAACTTCCGGCCGAAAGGTGGAAGGTGCTGGAATCGGCAGGAAGGGTATACCGGACTTTCCTGCTGAGCAATACCAATGCCATTCATGTGGAGTATTATTCAAATTATCTGAAGGGGATTTACGGAACTGACGGTTATATACATTTATTCGAGAAGGTTTATTTTTCCTATGAATTGCATCTTCGAAAACCCAACCAGGACATTTTTGAATATGTTATTTCAGACAGTCAAATCAAGCCGGAAGAAACCCTGTTTATTGATGATTCGATTGACAATATAGAAACAGCGCGATCATTGGATTTTCAGACGGTACACCTGCAGAGTCCATTAACCCTTGCAGATCTGTTCACAAATCAGCCTCAATGATCCCTCACATAATAATGCCTGGTTTTCTGAGTTAATATTGGTAATCCATTGATGAAATACGGGAGTCAATCGCCATGAAAACAACACTGATTTGCCTATTCCTGCTGATATTTGCAGCTGCTTCCGGCCAGACGGCTAAAAAGGCCATAATCCATCTTAAAGATGGTAAAATAATTGAGGCCTCCCATTTTGGTAAATTATTCTGTGAGTCAAACCGGTATGCAACCACCTACACCATTTTGCGCGGGAAATACAGCGGCAGCCATACCGAGATCAGTGACTACAATGATATAAGCAAGCTTATTCTGAGCGGATTTACCGAGTCTCCTGTGGCTTCCAAAGGCAATCAGAAAGGTACAATTACCGTGGTAAAAAAAAGTGGTGTCAGTGTAGTCCTGGAGGAAGCTGAACTGGCCATGTCGTGTTTCGGTCCGTCAGACCGGTATAACGAGATCCACGTGCAGATCCTCAATCCGCTGACCGAAAAAACCGTCGACGTTGCCGTAGAGATGAATAAAATTGAATCTATTGCATTTTAAGGCTCGGTCCAGTCGCCGCATTCCTTAATCAGGGCAATAAGTTCGTCCACGGCTGATTGTTCAGGTATGCCCCTTTTCACAACTTCTTTTGACTTGTAAAGGGTGATCCTGCCCTTCCCGACGCCTACATAGCCGTAGTCTGCATCGGCCATTTCACCCGGTCCGTTCACAATACATCCCATAACGCCTATTTTCAAACCCTTCAGATGTGATGTTGCCTTTTTAATACGGGCAAGGGTTTCCATCAGGTTAAAGTTGGTGCGTCCGCAGGAAGGACAGGATATGAATTCTGTCCGGGTTATTCGTGCCCTGCAGGCTTGCAATATGCCAAAGGCCACTGATACAACCTCTTCACCTGAAACCGGAAGGCTATTGGATAACCAGAGGCCATCTCCAAATCCGTCAATGAAAGTACCTCCCAGGTCGGCTGCACTTTTTAGCTGGATACTCTCCAGGTCAGGCTCCCCATAATGGCAACGGATGATTACAGGCAGGCTGCAGCCTGCCTCCCGCAGGTTATAGTGCAACCATCTCAGCTCAGCCTGAATATTGATGTGGGAACATTCATACACAATGACGACAGTGTTATCTGACTTCAGGGGATTTTGGCTCAGCAGTGCCAGGTCCCGGAATGTAATCCGAACGAAATTGGTTTCGGCTGATCGGAGATTATTGTCCAAATACTGACCAGCTGGACAAGAGTGGATAAGCATGATCAATTCTCTTTTTCAGCCACAGATCATAGGGAATTATCAATCGTCCGTCACCGGCAAAGCTCCTGATTTCATCCCATGAATCCGAATAATAATAATCAGCCCGGGTGAAGGTTCCTCCGATTACCACCGGAACATGATGGCCACCTATTATCCCTGAGATACCTGATCTCCGTTTGCTAAATACAAACGGATCTGCCGGAAGGTATTTCATGTCAGGCAGGAGAGCATGCCCGGGTAGCCGGGAAACATGCTGTACAAGATTCAGCGCCACCGGTATCTCTTTCTCAGGATCTTCCGTGAGCGATACCCGGATGGTATCGCCCAGTCCATCGTGAAGCAATGCACCAATACCCGCAGCCGATTTAATCCTGCCATCCTCCCCATCCCCTGCCTCAGTTACGCCCAGGTGAAGCGGAAAATGCATGCCCTCTTCCTCCATCATTTTTGTTATCATGCGGGTAGCCTGTACCATGACCCTGACGTTGCTGGACTTCATGGAAACCACCACCTGGTTGAATCCGTTTTCCTTGCAAATTCTTAAGAATTCCATGGCCGATTCTGCCATACCTGCGGGAGTATCACCAAACCGGCTCATGATGCGCTCAGACAATGAACCGTGATTGACCCCGATTCGCAGTGCCACACCCTTTTTTTGGCATTTATCCAGAAGGAGTTTAAATGTCTCCCTTATCCTGTCAAGCCCGTTAAGATACTCCCCATCCGTGATTTCTGATGATACGTGTTTCCGGCTTTCACAATAGTTACCGGGATTGATCCTGACCTTGTCAACGTAATCTGCAACCCGAAATGCTATGTCTGCATTGAAATGCACATCGGCGATCAGGGGTGTCTGATCCCCTAATGACATAAGCTTCTCCCGGATGGCTGCGATGTGTTCCACATCAAGCAGAGAAGGTATCGTGAACCTGATATAATCCGCCCCTGCTTCAATCATGCGCACGCACTGTCCGACACTGCCTTCAAGATCAGAAGTGAGTGTATTGGCCATTGATTGTACCCGAATGGGAAAACTGCTCCCCAGGGGCACCTGGCCAATGTTCACGGTAACCGTTTCCCGTCTTTTGTAATTTACACTCGTCACCCTTTACACGTCACTCATTACTATTATTCCATTTCCCATTCCGCTCCCTGTTTGGTGTCCCTGACCAATATACCCAGTGCGGAAAGCTGTTTCCGGATCAAATCCGATGCTGCATAATCCTTCCTGCTTTTTGCCTCCTGCCTTTGCTGCAGCAAAAGCCGAATAACCTTGTCCAGCAGCTCAGTCTGCTGTTGATTTTCTTCCGGCACCAGGCCAAGCAGATCATGGGTAAATGTTGTCATGAATTGCCGCAGGGATTCCAGGTCTGTTGCATTGATCTTCTCTTTACCGTCTTTTACCGAATTGATGATTCGTACCCCTTCGAAGAGGTTTCCCATCAGGACAGGACAATTCAGATCATCGCCAATGGCCTCATAAGCCCTTATCCACCAGGATTGCAACATCGACTGTTGAAGATGGAGAAGCTTTCAGGCCGGGTAATAGGGCAATTCCCTTCATCAGCCTGCTCAATCCCTGTTCCGAAGCTTTCAGAGCTTCATTTGAAAAATCAACCTGGCTTGAATAATGCGCCTGTAAAATATAAAAACGAACGGTCATGGGAGAATAGGCTTTCTCCAGCAAGGTATTGTTCACCCGTGAACAATTCTTCCAGCGTAATGAAATTGTTCTTGGACTTACTCATTTTCTGTCCGTTGATGGTAACCATGTTGTTGTGCATCCAGTACTTCACATGATGTTTCCCGGTAACCACAGTGGATTGCGCAATTTCACACTCATGGTGAGGAAAAATGAGGTCCATACCTCCTCCGTGTATATCGAAATGCTCACCCAGGTATTTCATGCCCATGGCAGAACACTCGAGATGCCATCCGGGAAAGCCTTCACTCCATTCTGAGGGCCATCGCATAAGGTGCTCCGGACTCGCCTTTTTCCAAAGCGCAAAATCAAGCGGGAACTGCTTTTCATCCTGCCCTTCAAGCTCACGTGTATTGCTAAGCATATCGTCTATAACCCTTCCTGAAAGTTGTCCGTATCCATAATCTTTGTTGTACTTGCGAAGGTTAAAATATACTGAACCGTTGATTTCATAACCATAACCCTTTCGCAGAATGTCACGGATCAGCTGCTGCTGCTCAATAATATGACCTGAAGCACTGGGTTCAATGCCAGGGGGCAAAATATTCAGCATGTCCATAAAGTGGTGATACCGGTTGGTATAGTACTGCACCACCTCCATGGGTTCGAGTTGTTCAAGCCTGGCTTTTTTCAGTATCTTATCCTCTCCTTCCCCGGTCATTTCATCTTCCAGGTGCCCTACATCGGTTATGTTTCGCACATATCTTACCTTATAACCCAGGTGTTTCAGGTAACGGAAAAGTATATCGAAGGTAATTGCCGGTCGGGCATGTCCGAGGTGTGGATCACCATATACGGTTGGTCCGCAGACATACAATCCCACATGGGGCGGATTAAGAGGCTCGAACCGCTCCTTGTTGCGGGTGATCGTGTTATACAGAAACAGATCCTTCACGATGAATTTCAGACTATATTCTTAATGAACAAGGCAATAAAGATAAGAATTTTAGTCCATTCAGTCGATCGCGATAAGCTCTTTCATTTCCGGGAATTTTTTCCGGATGGCCTGTTCAATTCCGGCCCTCAGGGTCATCATGCTGAAAGGGCATCCGTCACAGGCACCTGTTAACCTGACCTTTACTGTCAAATCCCCGGTAACTTCAACCAGTTCCACGTCCCCTCCATCCGCTTTAAGGTAAGGTCTTACTTCTTCAATGGCTGAATTGATCTTGCCGGTTATTTCATTCGAAATTAATTACTGTCCATAAACAAGGGATTAATGTATATGATTACTTCGTGTTTTGGTTATTTCTACTACCTGGGTAGGTTCAAGTTCGGTATTGCGTTTCAGAATCTGGATCAACCAGGTTGTCGGCAATGGATTTAAATGCTTCGCTGACCTGCCCTTTTTTCAACACGGGCGGTTCACCGTTGTCACCACCCTCGCGAATTCCCTGCAAAAGGGGTATTTGTCCAAGCATGGGAATTCCGGACTGATCAGCCAGTTTTTTACATCCATCCCTGCCGAAGATATAGTACCGGTTATTGGGCAGTTCTTCGGGAGTAAACCAGGCCATGTTCTCAATAAGTCCCAGTACAGGCACATTTACAGAGGGCGATCTGAACATGTTGATGCCTTTGACCGCATCAGCCAGTGCCACATCCTGCGGAGTACTTACGATCACTGCACCGGTAACCGGAACACTTTGCACAAGTGTCAGGTGTATGTCACTGGTTCCGGGAGGAAGGTCAACAAACATATAATCGAGCTCTCCCCAGTCCGTATCGCCCAGCAGTTGCTGAAAGGCATTTGATGCCATCGGCCCTCTCCAGATTGTTGCATCAGCGGGATTGACAAAAAAACCAATGGAAAGTGCTTTGATTCCATACCGCTCCACCGGAATGATGAAATCCTTTCCATCTTTTTTTATAACTGTGGGATGTACATATTCTGCCTGTAGCATTTTAGGGACTGACGGGCCATAAATATCGGCATCGATGAGCCCAACCCTGGCTCCCGTTGTGGCAAAAGCAACCGCCAGATTAACGGATACCGTAGACTTGCCAACTCCCCCCTTGCCTGAGGCAATTGCAATAATATTCCTTACATCCGGGAGGTACTTTCTTTGTGACCGGGTTACAGTCTTTGCGCTGGCAATTATTTCGATATTGATTTCAACTCCCCTGCCCAGGTTCTCCTGCAGGATTTTCTGACATGCTTTTTTTAGTGAAGATTTTAACGGATCATTGAATCCGGGGAATTCCAGGGTAAAACTGATTTTACTTCCCTCAATCTTAAGGCTGTTAACCAGGTTTAGGGTAATGATGTCCTTTGCCGATACCGGATGAATGACCCTACGCAATAATTCCAGTACCTGGCTTTCAGAAAAATTCATATCCTGTATAAATCCATGTTTGACAACCACTGAACAGGTAAAGATACTACACTTTTCAGCGAATAATTCTATTTATTTAGATTAATTCTTTATAAGGATCCCATAAAAGTCGCTGGAAATCAACCACACGGTCATCTTCAATCATTATGCCTTCGCTTTCAAGTAATTCCTGCATCAGCATATCATGCCTGAAATGATGTTTCCCGGTTAGCAGTCCGTTTCTGTTTACCACCCGGTGTGCAGGGATTTCACCGGTTTGTGCATGGGACGCATTCATGGCCCAGCCAACCATCCGGGCCGACTGTGCAGATACCAATACAACGGGCAATGGCTCCATAAGTGGTCACTCTGCCGGGCGGAATACACCTCACGATGTCATAATACCCGGTCAAAAAAGCTTATCCGGACTGGTCTTGTTCCGGTTCTTCGATTGTTTTTCCATGTGGTAATTCGAAACACAGGTACCTGATTTTCATTCCCTGATCAAGAAACTGGCGTTCATAGAAGGTCTGGATACTAAGGATTTCACTTATCAATGGCAGAATGATACAGATCATGGCTGTGGATTATGATCCTCAGATTATTATGTCTTGACCAGATCAAGGGTATACTGGTACAGAACCAGGCTGTCCGTCTTCAGATGAATCAGGCCGCTGTCTTTCAGAAAACTTCCGTATGCATTTAAAAACCGGGGTGAAGTAAGTCTTTTGCGTTTTTTTTTCAATTGCGGATCTGGAAAAGTCAGCCATATCTCATCAACTTCATCCCGTCCGAAAAATGAACGGATCATTTCAATGCGTGTACGCAAAAAGGCCACATTCTCCAGTCGTTCTGAAAGGGCGGTCTTTGCTCCGCGCCATATACGTGAACCCTTGATATCAATTCCGATGAAATTTTTACCTGGAAAACGGCTGGCAAGTCCCGTAGTATATTCTCCTTTGCCACATCCAAGTTCCAGTACGATGGGATTGTCATTCCTGAATATTTGACTGTTCCATTTCCCCTTAATGGGATAATCTTTACCAAAAACTTCTTCAAAGGAGGGTTGAATAACATTGGGAAATGTTTCCATTTCGGCAAAACGTTCCATCTTTTTCTTTACCATGTTCAGGATCCGTAATGATGGATAACTTCAGTTATTATCCGCTGCCTTCTCAATTCTGAGTCCTATATCGCTGATATTCCCCAGATCCCTGATCCACATGGCTTGCTCAATATCAAAAGTATAAATGCCGCGCATGGGGAATCTGATGTTGGTTTTATACGGATAAAACAGGGTGAAAACACTGGCAGCTCCGCTGCCGAGCCATTTTCCGCGTTCATCGGCCAAAGTGATCTCAACTGTATCCCGCACAACATTTCCATTGGGTGAATGCGCGGTTACGAACAGGTAAAGGTTGCTGTATTCATACTTACCGGTATTACGCACGGAAATATAAACATGATGTGCGGATGCCGTATCGCTGATGTTTACATCAAAATGTACAATATTGCTGCTGTTCCAGGTTTGAGGAAGAGAAATGAACTCCTCATAGAATGGTTTTGTATTACACGACAGCAGCAACAAAACAGGAAAAATCAGCAGGGTCCTTTTCATCCTCGACGATGTTGGTGGCGTTTTTTAAAGGGTTTTGAAGAAGGCTTATCCTCGATCCGGGTGAGAATCTTTTCATCCACGGCATTCTGGTACTGATAGTCAATTATCGGCGCAATATTAATGTTTTCAACACTTTCCAGCTTTTTAACCTTTTCTCCACGCTTATTCATGGCTATTACTTCAAGTACCTTATCAACAGAAAGACAAACAATCTCCGATGGCATGTCCTTTCGGGAGGAGTACCACATCAGTCGCTTGAATACATCAGTCTTCTGATGATATACCAGACCCTGTTCGGTTTCCAGTGCAACGGACGTGTCAGGAAAATCTTTCTGGGCATCAAGGTATGAGGATAGTTCATAATTGAGACAACACTTCAGCTTTCCGCATTGTCCGGCCAGTTTTTGCGGATTTAATGATACTTCCTGGTATCGCGCTGCATTGGTAGTAACGGAGACAAAATTGGTAATCCAGGTTGAACAGCACAGCTCCCGCCCGCAGGATCCGATCCCGCCGATTCTGCCTGCCTCCTGCCGTGCACCGATCTGTTTCATCTCGATGCGGACTTTCAGTTGCTCGGCCAGCACCTTGATCAATTCACGGAAATCAACACGGTCATCTGCTATGTAATAGAAAATGGCTTTTGTCCCGTCGCCCTGATATTCCACATCTCCTATCTTCATTTCAAGTTTCAGATCGACGGCTATTTTCCTTGATCTGATCATCGTTGTGAACTCCAGGGCCATTGATTCTTTCCATTTGTCCACATCTGCCGGTTTAGCCTTACGATAGATTTTCCGGAATTCTGTTCCTTCAACGGGAATATTGTTTCTTCTCAGTTGCAATAAAACCAGATATCCGGTAAGTGATACAATACCAATATCATGACCCGGAGAAGCTTCAACAGCTACCACATCTCCCTTGCTCAATTTCAAATCATTCACATTCCGGAAGTAAGCTTTCCTTGTATTTTTGAACCTTACCTCAACAATGTCACAGTTTTGATAGGAATCGGCAATTTCATGCAACCAGCCGAAAGTATCCAGTTTATTGCCCCCCACATCAAAACATGTAAACGTTTCAGAGGCATCCTTGACTAATTTATGGCATCCACGGCCATTACAACCGTTGGTCATTGTCTTTTAAGTTAAGTACAGAATCAGGCAAAAGTAAAAAATTAATTGTTGTCTTCCGGTATATGGTACAGATAAATGCGATTTGTCCGGTCAGTCAGGTATTTCCCAGCTCATCTCAAAATCCCAGTTCGATCTCAGTTGGATGGGTAAATTATAAAAAAACACCTGCTCAGGCTGCCTCTTTTTTAGATAATCTCCCGTATCCCATCGGCCATTATGGTTGCTGTCAAAAATGGCCTTTAGGGATATATTTATCCGGTAATAGATAATCCACCACTATTCTATCCTTTTGAATCACAGTCCGGGAATCAACCATACGTCCCTTCTGATCAATAATCTGAAGGATTAACGGGTAATGACTGCTACTGGCACTGATTATGAGATTGCCGTAATATTCGGCTTTCTGGGTAGTAAACATTATTTCAACGGAATCATTGGTATGTCCGTAAATATCCTTAACCGCACTAGGCTTTAAAAGAAGCCTGTATGAGGTATTTTCCTTCCAGGCGGGGACCAGCTTAAATCTTCTGATATTGGTGGTATCGGAAATACAAGTGAAAGATTGTCGGGTGCTTACACTGTCCACTATCGCATATAGTTCAATACTGTCCTGGTTAACGATGGATATTGGTTTATCTGAGGCAAACACCACGGGCTTGTTCAGGTTTTGTGTGCCCCGTTTTGAGATACTGGATGTTAGCTTCATCCTTCTTTCTGAATCTTTAACGACGCTTGTCCGGGATTTCCTGCCTCCTGTACCCTTTTCATCCGGTTTCTGGAATCTCAGGCTGATGGTATCCGTCCGCAGAATAAAATTACCGGAGGTATCTGTTGTAGTAAATGATAGAGTCATCAGCAGGGTATCCTTCCCGGCCAGGAGTGAATCGGTGATCCAGTAGACGAGGGAATCCCGGTGTATACTGTTCTCAGCCACAAACCATGAAGGGCCGGCATTGTAATTCAGGAGCCTGATCTGAACGGAATCATGCGGTGTCCTGCTGAAAGAAAAAAACAATCTTTCAGGTAAGTCTCTGTTTCTCCCGGTAAGATATACTTCATTTGTTTCTTCCAGAAAATAATACAGTGATACATTCAGGGCATTCAGTTTTTTACCCTGGACAATGGTTGTGTCAATAGATTCCTTTGCTGATACAGGTTTTTCTGAGCGATTTGCCTTATTATCGCCTTTTCCGATTTTGATGGTGTCTTTGATAAAGTTGAGGGGCTTTACCGTTGTGGCATTTAAGATCAGAAATGAATCAAGAAATGCTACCGATTCGGAACCCGGGTCATATTTCAGATTGCTGTTTGCATCATTCAGGGCTATAATCATGCAGGTATCCGGATGAATATTGTTAATGGAAAACAGCCCGAATTTATTCGCCCGTCCGATATAACGTGGTTCTTTTAACAGTGGGGCAGAATCGGAGAGATCATCATAGAGCATTACCAGTATTTCCTCATCCTTCAGCGGTTTATGATCGAAGGCATTCAGTGCTTGTCCGGCGACTGCAAGCGAATCAATCTGGTCGCCCGTTGAAAAGACAAATTCAAAATCAGGCAGCGGATTACTTTCATTCAGATCAGAAAGCGCATTTCCGAAATTAATGGTATAGGTTGTGCCGGGCAATAAATCATTATTTAGTTCAACCCTGACGGATTTTTCCTTGATCCGGATATCCGGTCTTTCTTTGAGGGGT
Source organism: uncultured Bacteroidales bacterium (assembly GCA_963705125.1). Taxonomy (GTDB): domain Bacteria; phylum Bacteroidota; class Bacteroidia; order Bacteroidales; family UBA10428; genus UBA5072. The sequence continues at coordinate 110,735 of CAVPIY010000008.1, forward strand.
GGAGAAATCAGCAGTTCTTTATTCAGGTCCTTAAACTGGATATACTCATCAAACCAGAAATTGATCTCTTCCCCGGAAAAGTGCGTGGACCTGTTTTCAGGAATCCCCTTCAGATATTTCGGCGGCTTGATATCCCTGATACCTCCTGTTGGAGCACCCACCTTGGCACATGCCGGTAAAAGGAGAGAAATGACCACTGTGGCGGCAATCGCTGCGGTTATGTTTTTCATACCGGAGAACTTATAAAAAATGGGATCCGTTGTCTGCGCAAATATAACCAACAAAAATGTTGCCTTATAGGTAGTTTTATTAGTTTTGCATAAATTATCCTTCAGAAAAATGATGCTGGATTATGTAATCTGGAATGTAAAACCACAACTGGTTGATTTCGGCAGCTTTGAGATCAGGTATTATAGTCTTTTATTTGCTCTCGGATTTGTAACAGGATATATCATTTTATCCCGTGTATTTAAAAAACAGGGACTGAGCCAGGAACTGCTTGACAGACTAACCGTTTATATGGTATTGAGCACCATTATCGGCGCACGGCTTGGACATTGTCTTTTCTATGAGTTCTCCTATTACCGGCACCATTTGCTTGAAATATTCCTGCCCTGGCGGGGAAAAATAGGAGATGACTTTGAATTTACAGGTTTTCAGGGACTTGCCAGTCATGGAGCAGCCATTGGCATATTGGCAGGGATATATTTGTTTGCCCGGAAAACAAAATCATCCTATCTGTGGACCATGGATATGCTTGTGATTGTGACCGCGCTCGCCGGTTGCTTTATCCGGCTGGGTAACCTGATGAATTCTGAAATTTATGGGAACCCGACAAAAAACAATTATGGATTTGTATTTACGCACGATCTTACCCGGCTGCTAACTGAAAAATACAACGGAACTATTCAGGATGTATCCTATGAAAAAATACAGGATGACTTGGATAGTGACCAACGAAGTGTTCCTTTGCAGATGAATATTCTCTTTACCCGTAAAGTGAAAGATGAAAATATGGTAAGACAGTTTGGAAATTCCATTCTGCCTTCCGATTTAGGACACTATGATTTTGACAATAATATTATTCCTCCTTCAGATGATTCTCTCAGGTATCAGGTAAGCCGGAAGAATAAAAACCTGATACTCAGTGCAAAGATTGATGCTGTACCCCGGCATCCCTCGCAGATATATGAATCATTGAGCTACCTGCTTATCTTTTTTATTCTTGTTTTTCTATACTATACGCTCAGGGAACGTTTACGGGAAGGCTTTATTTTTGGCATGTTTCTTTTACTGGTTTTCCTGGCCCGTTTCTTAATCGAATTTCTCAAACAAAACCAGGAATCATTTGAAGATGCTTACGCCCTCAATATGGGTCAGATACTGAGCATACCCTTTATTTTGACCGGTATAACCCTTGTGCTGTTAAAATGGCCGCGCAATGAATCACTCCCATCATAATCATCACATCAACACGATCTTCAGCATAAAAACACTCTGAAAATAACCTGCTGATTTCTATCACTGTTAAACCTGTTGTCACAGTTGCCGAAGCCTTGGGCGGCCTTTATTCAAACAGTCTGGCTTTGCTATCCGATGCACTTCATAACCTGGGAGATACTTCCGCTCTTTTTATCGCCTACCTGGCCAATCTGATCAGCAAAAAGGACCGCAACGACAGGAAAACCTTTGGTTACAAACGTATTGAAATCCTGGCTGCTCTATTTAATGCCATTATTCTGGTTGTTATTATCTTTTTTCTGTTCAGCGAGGCCTGGCACAGGCTCAAGAATCCCGAGCCGATAAAGGGACTTGTGATGTTCCTGGTTGCAGTTATTGGTTTTCTGGCAAATCTGTTCTCGGTGATCCTGTTAAAACGACATGCATTCCAAAGTCTTAACATCAGGGCAGCCTATCTTCACCTGATAGGCGATACAGTTTCTTCGGTCATTGTGATATTTACAGCAGTATTGATCTACTTCTTCAAGATTATACTGGATTGATCCTTTGTTACATTTATTCTGGGCATTTACCTCCTTTGGGAAACTTACCATATCCTGAAAGATGCTGTTGATATTCTGATGCAGGCCACTCCCCAGGGATTGGATTTGAATCTGGTCAAGGATTCACTTGAAATCATCCCTGCCATTGACAACATCCACCATGTGCATGCCTGGAATTTAAGTGACAGGGATATTCATTTCGAATGCCATGTTGACCTGAAATCCGATTTACGGATCAGTGAAACCGAGGACGATCAAGCAGGCCATCCATGATATTCTGATAAACAAATTCCAGATTAATCATGTCACAATCCAATATGAATACAATTGCTGTGATGATAAAAACATGATTCATGCCCGGTAGGGAAAATTTTCATTCCATGGCAAATGCCATTAGGCCAGTGTTTTGTATATTTGCCATTCTTTACTATGAACCAAATTATTTCTAAATTATTTAAATCCTGTACCCATGTATAAGATTGTTTTATTGCGTCACGGAGAAAGCACCTGGAACAAGGAAAACCGTTTTACCGGATGGACAGATGTTGATCTGAGTGAAAAAGGTATGGAAGAAGCCAGGAACTCCGGCAAAATAATGAAAGAAGCCGGCTATGAATTTGATGTAGCCTATGTCTCTGTTTTAAAGCGTGCCCTGAGAACATTGTGGCTGGCTCTCGAAGAAATGGATCTTTTATGGATACCCTGGATCAAGACCTGGCGTTTGAATGAACGTCATTATGGCGCCCTGCAGGGATTAAACAAGGCTGAAACTGCAGCTTTGCATGGAGAAGAAAAGGTAAAGATCTGGAGACGCAGTTACGATGTTCCTCCTCCCCGCTCGAAAGAACTGATCCGAGATACCCGGGTAATCATCCTGCTTACAAGAATCTGCCTGCAAGGGACATTCCCACCACAGAATGCCTGAAAGATACCGTTGAAAGGTTCCTGCCATACTGGCATGAAACTATTGCTCCTGCTCATTAAATCGGGCAAACGTGTTCTTATAACCGCACATGGGAACAGCCTCCGTGCCCTGGTAAAATACCTTGATAACATGACCGATGAGGAGATTATTGAACTGAATATTCCCACAGGAGTTCCCCTGGTATATGAACTGAATCAGGATCTGAAACCGATCAAGCATTATTACCTGGGTGATCAGGAAGCCATTCAGAAAGCAATGGCATCTGTTGCCAACCAGGGTAAGGCCAAATAAATCCACCCTGTCAGGGTGACACCCTGACAGGGTGAAAAACCATGGGGTATATTCCGATAAATACCGCCAACTCACCGTTCATTGACCGTCATTCACCGAAAAATAGTTTCGATATCCACGGCTCCAGGTTATTTTTACCACAAAAATCTGAGGAGGTATTACTATGGAAAAAAGAAATTATGATCACCGATTATGGCTGGGTGTTGGCGCTGTTATGCTTGGCTTATTTCTCCTGGCCAACAACTTTGGTATTTTTGATTACGAAATCAGGCGATATATACTTCGCTGGGAAGTTCTCCTGATGTTCCTGGGCATTGTTTTCATCACTGGTCGCGGAAAACGTTCCACAGGTATCATTCTGCTGGTCATTGGTGGCATTTTTTACCTTCGTGATTTTTTACACTACAGTTTTAGTTTCTGGCAGCTGTTCTGGCCTGTCAATACTAATATTTGCCGGTTTAATGATCATATTCAGGCACAGGCTGGACCGCGACTGGGGCAAAAAAGGCATTATTAACGATGATTCCGTGATTGATGAGATGGCCATTTTTGGTGGAGGTGACCGGGTAATGAGTTCACAAAATTTCCAGGGAGGTAAGGTAACAACTGTTTTCGGCGGCCTCAATTACAATATGCTAAAGGCAAAGCTTGCCCCCGGGAGAAAATTACATTGATGTATTTTGCTTGTTTGGTGGTATGAAACTGATCGTGCCCGAGGACTGGAATGTTAAGATCAGGGTCATGTCACTTTTTGGCGGTTTTAGCGACAAACACAGGTACAGAAGGCCTGAATTTTCAAGTGAAAATAATACCCAGCTTATCATCAAGGGAACCGTTATTTTTGGCGGCGGAGAGATTAAAAGCTATATCGATTAAATTCGGTCACCAGGATTTACATGCAAAATCCGTTATTCAATAACCGGAAATCATTTGTAACTTATGCAGGGATATGGATTATGGTCATTTTTTTCCATATCCTCCTGCTGACTATATCGGAACAGGTGTCAGTTGGTTTTGCCCTGGCCGACGGAATCATGTCAAATCTGCTTTTTGGGGCCATCGGCCTGGGACTTTGGTTCCCGATCTTTTTTTCCAGGTCAGAAAACGAGAAAATCCTCAGTTCTTTTATCAATCACGTGTTTGCATGCCTGATAACCGTGGGTATTTGGATCTCGCTTACCTATTTCCTGCTTGTTTCCCTTTTTAATTCCGCTCAGGCAAACCTTGAATTCCTCCGAAAATCACTTCCCTGGAGAGCCGGTATTGGCATATTATATTATGGGGTAATTATCCTGGTATATTACCTGATTATCTTTTACCGGAGTTTCAGGGAAAAACTGGTAAAGGAATCGCAATTGATGGCCCTGGTTAAAGAATCTGAATTAAACTCACTCAAATCGCAGATTAATCCGCATTTCCTGTTTAACAGCCTGAATTCAATCAGTTCTCTTACCATGATTCAACCGGCAAAGGCACAGGAAATGATTATCAAATTATCGGACTTCCTTCGCTATTCCCTGTCAAATAAAGAGGAAAAGCTGACCTCTCTTCAGGAGGAAATCGGCAATATCAACCGGTACCTGGATATTGAAAAAATAAGATTCGGAAAACGTCTTGCCATTATCAATGAAAGCAGACGAATCATGCTTCGACTTAAAACTTCCCGGACTGATCCTTCAGCCCCTCGTTGAAAATGCCGTGAAATATGGTGTCTACGAAAGTACTGAGGAATCGGTCATCGAAATAACTTGCAACTGCAATTCCGCTGCCCTCGAAGTGTCAATCAGAAATGCCTATGATCCGGAATTTCCATTATAAAAAGGGAGAAGGCATCGGCCTGAAAAACATCAGAAGCAGGTTACATATTCTGTATAACCGGGATGACCTCCTTCAGATCAGGAAAGAACCGGATCATTATGAAGTCAGGATCATATTTCCACAGCCATAACAAATACATATGGAAACAATACAGGCAATAATAATTGATGATGAAGAACTGGCCCGGGCATTGATCAGGAACTATCTGAAGGAATTGCCCGGTGTGCAGATCCTTGGCGGAATGCGAAAATGGTTTTGAAGGTATTAAAGCCATTGCGGAACTGAAACCTGACCTGATATTTCTCGATATTCAGATGCCCAAGCTGAATGGATTTGAAATGCTTGAATTACTGGAAAATCCTCCCGAAGTTATTTTCATCACGGCTCATAATGATTTTGCTATCCGTGCATTTGAAATGAATGCCGTGGATTACCTCCTGAAACCCTATTCCAGAGACCGTCTTGTTGCTGCTGTGCAAAAAGCTACTGAGCGGATCCGATCCGGAAACAGACGAGGCTGATAAAATCACCAATCTGGTCCATCAGCCTCTTACCGAAAATCTGGAAAGAATCGTGGTTAAATCCGGTTCCAAAATCAAGGTTATTCCTGTTGACAAAATCAATTATCCTGAAGCGCAGGATGACTATGTGATGATTTATTACCGATGAAGGCCGGCATATGAAACAGGGAACCATGAAATATTTTGAGGATCATCTCGATCATGCGAAGTTTATTCGCATTCACCGTTCACATATCGTGCGGATTGATCAGGTGACCCAGCTGGAACCTTATTCCAAGGAGAACTACATATTAAAACTAAAAAATGGTGCTACCCTAAAGGTAAGCCGAAGCGGATTGAAAAGCCTGAAGGAAAAGCTTAATTTTTAACGGATTTTATTTCTTGATAAATCCAGAGAGTTTAAGCGCCATATCCAAAAATATGATCCTGCTGTTGCCATTCCTTTCAATATCAGGATGGCGCGGTTTAGTTCATCTGATGATAGGTACAACGTTCATCCCGTTTATAAAAGGGGCAAAATTGGGTATAAAAACCCGTTCTTTCTCTGAAATATAAACAATGCCAGGTGTATTAAAATGCAAGGCCAGACTTTCCCGGATTGCCCTGAGTCCGTATTCCAGAAATGATTTTTGTTTTTCACGGGTGAGCACGGACAAATCTTCCGAAATCCTTATCAATTCAGGGATGTTCTTCGTGAAACACAACCGCATCAGATCCCTGAACCGTGTAAAATTATAATCCTGGTCCTCTTCTTCCGAGAGGAGTTCCATTGCCCGCAGATAGTTGCCCGAAGCAAGCCTCACCAGATCAGTGGCTTTATCCGCTGTCAGACCATGCCTGATTAATAAGGTTTTATGCAAATCCTCATCCGCAATGCGGGGTACCTTTACCTGCATACAACGTGATCTGATGGTGGATAACAACTGGTCGGGATTTTCACCGGCCATTAAAAATATCGTATAGGCGGGGGTTCTTCCAGTATTTTCAACAGTTTGTTGGCGGCATGATCATTCATTTTTTCAGGATGCCAGATTATCACCACCTTATAGTCAGATTCAAATGGTTTCAGATTCATCTTTGCCAACAAGCCTCTTGCTTTCTTCCGTATTGATTATTCCCTGCTTGTTCTCCAGATCGATAGTATCATACCATTGGGTAAGTCTGCCATAGGGTTGTTTTAATAAGAAATCCCGCCACATGGCAATAAAATCATCACTGACAACCGAATCTTTATCCACGGACCTTGTCTTGTTCACCGGGTAGATAAAATGCAGGTCAGGATGAATGTATTTGTTTATTTTATTGCAACTTGGACAGGTGCCACAGGCATCCTTATCCCCGCGGCTGGTGCAGAGTATAATATCGTGCAAATGCAAGGGCCAGAGGTAATGTGCCCGATCCTTCCGGTCCGAAGAACAGCCAGGCATGACTTACACGGTTTTCACTGACCGTTTGGATAAGTCTGTTTTTTAATGATTCCTGACCGACAATCTCCGTGAATAACATAATTGGGTTAAGTTGCTGAAACTGTCAAAAATAACCAATTGCCAAATGTAAATAAAAATAGTTTTTTATCTTTGTTCAATTAACAACTCAAAATTATTTAACATGCAAACGATTGATAATTTCAACTTTAAAGGTAAAAAGGTCATTGTCAGGGTGGATTTTAACGTCCCCCTGGACAAAAAAACGTTTGAAGTTACCGACGACACACGCATCAGGGGTGCTTTGCCCACCATTAATAAAATTCTGAAAGACGGTGGTTCAGCCATTCTTATGTCCCACCTGGGACGACCTGATGGTGTACCACAGGACAAATATTCGCTAAAGCATGTTATTTCAACCCTTGAAAAGCTGACCAGGGTTTCCGTGAAATTTGCAGATGATTGTATCGGTGAATCAGCCATATCGCTGTCGAAAAACCTGAAACCAGGAGAATTACTTCTTCTCGAAAATCTTCGCTTTTACCTGGAAGAAGAGGGAAAGCCAAAATTTCCGGAAAATGTAACCGATGAAGAAAAGAAGGCAGCCAAAGATGCCATGAAAAAGAAACAAAAGGAGTTTACCGCTAAGCTGGCTTCCTATGCCGATTGTTATGTGAATGATGCCTTCGGTACTGCACACCGTGCCCATGCTTCCACCGCTCTGATAGCTGACCTGTTTGCCGATGATCTTAAAATGTTTGGTTATCTCATTGTTGCTGAACTGATTGCCATGGATAAGGTGCTTAAGGAGGCAAGGAAGCCTTTTACAGCCATTATGGGCGGAGCCAAAGTATCGGATAAGATCCTGGTGATTGAAAATTTGTTGCCCCGGATTGACAACCTCATCATCGGCGGAGGAATGACCTATACTTTTATTAAAGCACAGGGAGGTAATATTGGTAATTCCCTTTGCGAAGAGGATAAACTTGATCTGGCCCTGAGTATCCTCGAAAAAGCAAAGAACAATAATGTGAAAGTATACCTCCCGGTGGATGCTGTGAATGCAGATAAATTTGATGCTGAGGCAAATACAGGGCATTCCAGGATTGATAAGACCCCTGACGGATGGATGGGCCTGGACATTGGAGAAGAATCAATCAAGCTCTTCACCACAGTCATCCTCAGTTCAAAGACCATCCTTTGGAATGGCCCTATGGGCGTTTTTGAAATGCCCAAATTCGCAAACGGCACTTCAGCCATTGCCAAAGCCATTGCAGATGCAACAGCAAAAGGAGCATTTAGCCTGATCGGAGGAGGAGACTCTGTCGCAGCCATCAACAAGAATAAACTGGCAGACAAGGTAAGCTATGTATCCACAGGTGGCGGAGCCATGCTTGAATACATGGAAGGAAAGGAGCTTCCCGGCATTAAAGCCATTCGTAAGTAATTCCCTTTTCTGAATATCCCATATAAAAAATGCTCGTTTGGCTTTGACAAGTCATACGGGCTTTTTTTTCGTTTATTCAGATACCTTAACGTCACTTTACTTCAGCCATATGAAACGGACAAACCGTAAAATTGCGATCCTCGGAGGAGGGAACCTTGGAACATCTCTCGCTAAAGGATTACTTGTTTCCGCACAATTTATCAACTGACCAGATCATCCTGACTGAAAAGCGGGAATCCAGGATCACTTTGCTCCGTAACCTTGGATTTCAGGCAACCGCTGATAATCAGCATGCTGTAACCGGTGCTGATATTGTTGTCATATCGGTTAAGCCTCAGCAATTTACACAGCCTGGCTGAGGAAATTGCACACACGCTTATGCCGGGCCAGATCCTGGTATCCACTGTTACCGGCATTACCCATAAAGATATTGAAACAGCACTGGGAAAAAGGCCTATTTTCCGGATTATGCCCAATACCGCGCTTGGAGATCTGTGAATCCATGACTTGCATATCTTTCAAAAACAGCACCCGTGAATCGGAAGAGATCATTCTGTCCCTGTTTGAGAAGATGGGGAAAACCCTGGTCATTCCCGAGGATATGATGGGTGCAGCCACAGTTGTGGGGGCATGTGGTATTGCCTTTGCCCTTCGTTTTATGCGTGCCATGTCGCAAGGCGGAATCGAGATTGGCTTCAATTCCGAGATGTCACAACTCATCACGGCACAAACCGTAAAAGGTGCAGCCCGCCTTATCATCGAAACCAGCAACCATCCTGAAAGTGAGATCGACAAGGTAACCACCCCGCAGGGAATCACCATTTCCGGTCTTAATGAAATGGAGCATCAGGGGCTTAGCTCAGCAGTAATTCGCGGATTGATTACATCATTCAACAAGCTTGAAGGCCTCTCTGCCAAATCTCACAAAACCAGCTGAAAATAAATGTAAGCCATGATTAATATTGAAAATTTTCCCGTATACCTGCTTGAACAATACCATAGTTTCAGGAAAGAGGTTCCTTCCATGACCAAATCACACAGGTTTATTGATAACCTCATTTATTTTCTTTTTCCCTTTAAAATCGACAATAAATGTACCCTGCCTCTCATAGAACTGAACCTGGCTCAATTACAGCTCGATTTCAAGGATCTGATCAATCCCCTTGAACCAGTATTGGAAGAACCCATAAGCTCAATCAATGATAAATTCTTCTCAACAATACCCGCTATCTATGAAAGTCTGGTACAGGATGCCCAGTTGTTTGTTGATTTTGATCCGGCCGCCCGGTCAAGGGAAAGCGTAATTCTTTATTATCCGGGATTTTATGCAATTGCCGTTTACCGGCTCTCACATGAACTGTACCAGCTTAAAATACCTTACCTGCCCCGGATGATCTCTGAATTCGCACACAGCAAAACCGGCATTGATATACATCCGGGCGCATCAATAGGTCAGCATTTTTTTATCGACCATGGTACGGGTATTGTTGTGGGTGAAACCACTAATATTGGCAATAATGTGAAGATCTATCAGGGAGTTACACTGGGTGCTGTATCGGTGGATAAAAGCATGAAGGGGAAAAAACGGCATCCTACCCTCGAGGATAATGTGATTGTTTATTCAGGAAGTACGATCCTCGGAGGCGATACGATCATCGGACATGATACTGTTGTGGGCGGCAACGTTTGGCTTACCAAAAGTGTTCCCCCGTTTTCCGTTGTTTACCACGAAAGTAAGGTAGTGATCCGTGACAGCAAGAATTATACCGATCCAATCAATTTTGTGATATAACCACAACGATTTCAGGTTCGTTCATTCATGCAATACCCTATCCAGTTCCTTCCTGATTAATTGTGTCCAAATGGTATATCCTCCGGCATTCAGGTGCAGTTTGTCGGGCTGGAACAACTCTTCACGTGGAAGTCCTGAAGTATCCAGAAAAGCAAAATCCGTTCTGATGAAGTAGGCATTTTTGTCTTTTGCGCATGCACCCTGAATCATTTTATTGACCTCACTGATCTGAGGCCAAACATTCCAACGAGAAGCCGTGGGTGTAACGGCAATCCAGAAAACAGGCGTGTCAGGATACTTTTTCCGGATGGTCTTTAACACATATCTAAATAACCGGACCACCTCCTGCGGACTTTTATCCTCAGGGCTTCCACTTATATCATTGGCTATGAACATAACTATAGCCCTGAATTGATGCGGGTATATGATCCTTTCAGCATATACCGCCAGGTCGCTTAATCTTGCTCCGCCATAACCCCGCTGAATGACAGGATAAGGTGACATGTCCTGCGCCAGTGTAGACCACAACCGGATGCTTGAACTCCCTGCAAAAAGAACGGAATTGGGCGGATAGGTCTCAACACTGTCCAGATGTTCAAACTGCCGGATATCCCCTTCCCAGGATAATACTTCAGTTTGATCCTGATAATTCCTGACGGGAGAGCAGGCCAAACCCGCCAACAGGATTAAGTGTATGTAATATTTGCGCATAGGTAATTATTTTTCCGATGGTGTGAAGCTTTTTTCAAATTCACTTTGCTTTACAATCAGATAGGTAATAATCTGCCGTGTTGCAAAAGTCCCCATTATTCCCTTTGTTAACATATCTTTTGTATAATCAGGCAGGACTGTATAAACCAGCATGATGCTTTTGGCATTATATATACTGGCTGAATCGCTTACATAAATAACACGGCATCTGTCTCCTTTGCTCTCGTGTATCCAGACCAACTGGCTTAATTTCTCCTGGATTCGTTTACCGGATCCGGAAGCAGAAATGACATAATCCAGGGTATCTGCAGTTCCTGACCAGGTGAAAGATTTTCCTCTCCGGTATTGGCATCCCGAAAGCAGGAATAAAACAATCATCAATGACAGGTATATTAATATTTTTATCATCTCATTTAAGCAGTTTACGGGATTTTGAGCATCACACGGGATATATATTCCGAAGCCTTTGTTTCGTTTGTTGTATTGATGACCCCAACGAGATAGTTTTTTTTGTGTTCCAGATAAACAGTACCATTAAACGGATCGTTAACAATCTGTAAATTGCCCTTCACAACAGGGTTTTTCAGCTGTAATATTTTCATATATTCATCTATCATACCCTGTATATCTTCTGGGGCAGCCTGAATGATAAAAAGCTGAAACTCGGCTTCATTTTTATACCGCGTAGTAAAAGCTGAATGAAAAAAACCATAGCCCAAAAAGTTCTCTGCTATATATGCATCCGATAAATACTCCCTGCCTTCTTCCGGAAAGAGCTGAAGAACCTCTGGTAAACCGACTGGTTGAGCCAGTTTGTCATTTACTTTGCCGGCCACAAGGGTTATCGCCGGTTCATCAGCTTCCTCCGGACCTGCAGACATGATCTTAACATAATAGTTACCCGCCAGAAAGTTCAAAACACCCTGACTTCTATAACCCTGTGATCCCATGATGACCTGCGGATAATCAGGCATGCGTTCGGCTGTATAAATGCCATAGGCATTTTCAGGTGTTGATTGCTGATATAACTCCACGCGAATAATCTGCTCATTTTTTAAATACTCTGCGATATGGAGGTCCTTAAAACCATAGCTGAGAAAAATATCCGCCGCTCCGTTGATGAGTTCCCAAAGGTCACTGCTGTTATATACCCTTTGTTCTGTCTGCAGCTTCCATCCTGCCATTTCCGGGAACAGATCCCTGCCCGGGGCACTTGCCGGTATCACCAAAAGGCAAAACAGAGAAAATTTCCATGCTCTTCGTATCATAACCAAATAGGTTTGAATGAATTCAGGAACTGTATCACATTGCGGTCAGAATGTCCCTCGGCATGGCGGTCAAACGGCTTTGATATCTCATCCATGTTATAGGCAAGTTATTACATTATTCTTTTGTCACCTACATTCTTTGCAATTATCGGCAGAAATAATTGCCATTTATGTATAAATTTATCGCCGGAATAAAATTAATGCAAAACTTTTATATCTGTTTTTTCGTAAATGAGGCAAAAATCATATTTTTGGAATTATTACCAAAACTGACACGAAGAACAATTTATCATTGCTGTTTTGATTACCTATGTGGAAAAGAATATTTGCCGGAATTAGTGTCCTGATAATCATGATGTTTTCGAGCCGCGATCTCGGGTCGATTACAGGAGGAACTGCTGAGTCAAAACATGCTGTTTTTGTCTATGATTATAAACCCGGACATATTGACAGCCTCTTCTTTTCATTTGACGATTACCTGCGTCATACTGTAGACACTTTTCAAAGCCCGGGTGCAGCAGTTGCCATTGTTTATAAGGGTGAAATCGTATTGTTAAAGGGTTACGGGACAAAAAAGGCCGGCGAAACCGATTCAATCGATATCCATACTGCTTTCCGGATCGGATCAGTTTCCAAAGGATTTGCCGCAATACTCACCGGTATTCTTGTAAATGAAGGTTATTTATCCTGGGATGATCATGTGAATAACTACCTGACCGATTTTCACATGAAAGATACTTCGTGTGAATCTCAATTGACTGTCAAACAAATTCTTAGCCATACTTCCGGATTTCCTGCCCATACCTATACCGATTTGCTTGATCATGGTTATTCCTATGAGAATATAAAGAATTCTCTTGGTGATGTTCCGCTGGCTGCAAAACCAGGTCAGATATATGGCTATCAGAATGTGGTATACAGCCTGATTGGTGATATCCTGCAAAAAGCCACCGGTTTGGATTACAATAGTTTGCTCAGGCAGAGGATATTCGACCCCCTGCAGATGTCCGAAGCTTCCACTGATTTTGCAACTTTCAGCAATAACCTGAATACGGCGTATCCCCATCTTCAAGCAGGTAAAACCTGGAAGCCCAGATCAAAGAATGATCGGTATTATTCAGTATCCCCGGCATCGGGAATCAATGCAAGTGCATCAGATATGGCCCAATGGTTGCTCGCACTTACCGGTAATTATCCCGAAGTGATCTCACAGAAGACCATTCAGGATATATCCAAAGCATGTATTGAAATCCCCCGGAAATATACTTACCGAGCCAATTGGAAATCACTGGGGAAAACTTATTATGGATTGGGTTGGAGGATTTTTCATGTGCAAAATCATGAAATTATTTACCATGGCGGATATGTTGAGGGATTCCGTTCTGAAATTGCCTTTGATCCGGTTGAGAATATTGGAATCGTTGTTATGTTCAATTCAAATACGCCGGTTGCATCCCATTGTATTCCCTACTTCTTTGATCAATTCTACAGCCTGAAATCCATCAAATCATCCCCAACCCTCCTTGCTCATAATTGAGGTTACTATTGCAGATCAGGGTAAGATATTTGGCCTATTTTTACGCTGTATTCTTAATAATTCATATTGAAAAACAAACATTATCATTATTTCGATATTCTGGTGGCATTCTTTGTTGCTGTTCTGCTTATTTCCAATATAGCCTCCACCAAAATTCTTCACCTCTGGATATTTACTTTTGACGGCGGAACCATTTTGTTCCCGCTTAGCTATATATTTGGGGATATCCTGACAGAAGTATACGGTTACAGGAAATCACGCCGTGTTATCTGGCTTGGTTTCATCTCTGCCCTGCTGATGTCTCTGGTTCTTTATGCGGTACAGTCGCTGCCTCCGGCCGGCGACTGGCCTAATCAAAAAGCCTTTGAGGTTATCTTGGGATTTGTGCCCAGGATTGTCCTGGCCAGCCTGCTGGCTTATTTTACAGGTGAGTTTTCCAATTCAGTAATCCTTTCCAGACTTAAGATCTATACCCGAGGCAGATTTCTTTGGATACGTACAATTGGTTCAACTCTCATTGGAGAAGGAATTGATACCGTTATCTTCTGTCTGGTTGCATTTTACGGCGTGCTGCCTGGTCATGTTCTATTGGCTGTTGTTGTGTCAAATTACCTATTCAAATGTACCGTGGAAATATTATTTACACCCCTCACTTACCTCGCTGTGGGTTTTCTGAAGAAAAGAGAAAAAGAAGATGTATTTGACTACGGGATTAATTATAATCCTTTTGCTTCTAATTAATACTATCTTCGTATAAACGCATCTCAAATTCAATGCGACCTTTGATATTTTTCCTTTTGCTATTCACATGTATCATGACAGGGGGACAAAGTGGTCCTGTAAAAAAGATTAGCCTCACCGAGGCAATTTCTGTCGCCATCCGAAATAATGCTGATCTTAAAACCGGCCACGATAAGGTTGTTAAAAGTGAAGTCAAAAAAGCTTACTTCGACCTGATCTACCGGTTAAACAGAATTGAAGCCCTGCAAATGCAGGCTGATCTCCTCCACGACCTCGAAAGGGTGGCTAATCTCAAGTATTTAGCCGGTGAGATTGATTTACTTGAGAAAACTGCTTTGATATCCAGATATACCGGGATCAAAACCTCACTGGCCGTGATGCATGATGAGGTAACCATTTCAGGGAATCAACTGAAAAACCTGCTGTTTATATCGGATGATCTGATGCCAGCAGATTCCATATTATCGATGTATGTTCTTCAGAAGGATAAAACCACATCTCCAGGATCTGACTCCGGGTTGATGGCAGACCGGATAACTAAAACTGAAAAATTGGAATTGGAACTGAACCAGTTTTTTAAGCAACTTCAGTATTATTCAAAGGTCGCACTTGTTCACGCAGACCTTATTCTTGAAATTTCCCGGATCAGGTTTGAGAAGGAAGATATAGATTATGTTGAATATACCGTGGATATTGATGAAGCATTCCGCATAAAATCTGAATATCTCATGGTTCTGAATAATTATAATCAAACAGCAATTGAACTTGAATTTTATGCCTATTAAATATTTCATGGCAAGCTTGTTGTTTGCGGCCATCTTTCCCGTCTGGGGATGTTTTCATAAGCACCCTCGTATAAAAACCTGTGTTGATTCCCTCAGACCAACCCCGGCCGGAATGCAGAACGGACAGGATACAGGGTACAGACAACACCATGACCCGCCCCTGTTAAAACAAGATGCTGACACCCTTATAGAATGTTCCGGTACCCTGGAAATACCCTCTTCAAACAGAATATGGATTACCCCGCCTGCATCTGGGATTGTGCATTCAATTCACTGTTTTTCAGGAAATTATGTTCAAAAGGGTACTATTCTGGCTACCGTTGAAAACATCGACTTTTTGAAATTACAACAGGAATATCTGGAAGCTAAAAGCCAGTATTTCTATTATGGAGAAGAGATGAAACGACAGGGTGAACTGACAATAGAAAACGCGTCTTCAATAAAGAAACTGCAGCAAGCTCAGCTGGCCTATCAGGTATGGGAAGCAAAAATCCATTCCCTGGCACAACAACTTATTTTGATTGGATTCACACCCGATAGTATTGATGTTGATCATTTGTCTCCCCTGATATCCATAATGGCTCCTGAATCGGGATATATTTACAGGATTGTTGCTTTGCAGGGAAGGAGGATCGATCCCGGGGAAAGGCTGCTTGAGATGGTCAGGAACAAAAAAACCATATTGGCTTTGGAAATCCCGGAAGAGTATTATGCAGAGCTTAAAGTAGGACAACAACTGGTATTTTATCTGCGCTGTGATTCTTCCATCACACATAAAGCAAAACTGACCTACATTAACCGCTATATTGAACCTGGTTCACATATTGTCCGTGCAGTTGCCATGCCGGACGACCATTACTTGCTTTATATTCCAGGCACGCATATCGGGGCAAGTTTATTTACCGGGCAGGATTGAAAACCTGAAAATTATATCCTAATTCAAATAAAAATTCCGGGCACAATAAAATATTCTTTGCAGTTGTTTTATATTTGTAAAATAAAGAAGAATCAATACCATAATTATGGAAACCACAACCAATACATACCAAAAACAACCTGATAAGAAACCTTCAGTAGGTTTAATCGTGCTGGTGATCGTGCTTGCCCTGGCTGTAATCATTCTGGGATATAAGTATTATAAAGAATCTCAGCGTCTTGGTCAAACGACTGAAGAAAAAGCAATTCTTGAAGACGTGAAGAGTGATCTTGAAAAGCAATTGCGTGATATGATCGTGGAATATGACTCGCTGAAAACCACTAATGATAGTGTAAATGTTTTGCTGGCCAAGGAACAGGACAAAATCAAAAACCTGCTGAGAATGCAGTCTTCCGATGCAGAAAAGATCAGGAAGTACAGGGAAGAGCTGGAAACCCTGCGGAAGGTCATGAGAAGTTATATTGTACAGATCGATTCTTTAAATACACATAACCGTGCTCTTACTGAAGAAAATATCCAGGTTAAGAAACAACTTTCCTCTGCAGAAAATCAGAATTTAGAACTCTCCAAGGAAAAAGAAATGCTGAACACACAGGTCCAGCTCGCCAGGGTACTTTCTGCAAAAAATATTTCCGTTGAGCCTCAGAACAAGGGGGCAAAATCCAGCAGCAAGGCCAGTAAGGTTGCAAAAGTCAAAGTATGTTTTACTGTCCGTGAAAACAGCGTGGCTTCGGCGGGAACCAAAGATATTTACCTGAGAATAATCAGACCTGATGAGGTTGTGCTTCCTGCCGGAAACGGAGATACATTTGATTTAAAAGGCGAACAGGTTGTTTATTCTGCCAAACGCCAGCTTGAATATGAAAACAAGGACATTGATATGTGCATATTCTGGGACAAGAATGCTGATCTCATCGCAGGCAGCTATACGATTATTCTGTTTTCTGAAGGTTTTGAGATCGGATCATCAACCTTTACACTAAAATAACAGTCTGCTTACAATATAATCCGAGACCATCCATCCCCTGGGTGTAAGAAATACCGAATCACCCTGCCGGATCATCCAGTCAGTCAGCAACAGCGGTTTTATCTGATTTACAAATGCGTTGGCCATGGACTTGCCATATTCACGCAAGATTTCAGAGACCCGGACACCCCAGCAGGTTCTGAGGGAAAGCATGATATATTCATTGTAGCGGGTTCTCTTGTCCAGTTCCTCAGACATATAATAAGAATCCCCATTTACCAGGGCCTCCGTGTATTTTACTACATTGCTGACATTCCACTGCCTGCTGACCAGATTATAGGAATGTGCTGAAGGCCCCAGTCCTATGTATTTCTTCCTCTTCCAGTAATTTGTATTGTGTTTCGATATAAATCCGCCCTTTGCCAGATTTGAGATCTCATAATGCATAAAATCCTGTTCACCTGCCATCGAATGTAACATAAAGAACTGGCCGGTGCTTTCATCTTCTTCCGGTAACTGCAACAAACCCCTGCCAATCGTCCGTGACAGGGCTGTATGGGGTTCAATTGTCAGGTGATAAGCAGAAATATGCTGTACTCCTAAAGAAAAGGCAATATCCAGGTTATTTTTCCAGGTTGATTGGCTCATTCCGGGCAAGCCATACATCAGATCAATGCCAATATTATGGTAACCAGTTTCCCTGACCTCATTAATACATTGCCTTGCCTGTTCCGACGTGTGCCTCCGGTTGAGCATTCTTAAATCATCATCATTAAACGACTGAATACCAATGCTTAATCGATTTATAGGTGTCATCTTATATAACGATCTCAGATAGTGCCGCGTAAGGTCATCCGGATTGGCTTCAAGGGTAATCTCGCATTCCGGCAAAACTTCATAGCACTGTTCAATCTTGCCGAAAACTTCTTTCAGTTGAGCTACCGTTAATACAGAAGGAGTTCCCCCTCCAAGATAAATAGTTTCCAGTGGTTCACCGCCCAGATAGGATATCCGCTCCTCCATCTCCTTTTCCAAGGATTTCAGATAGCCCGGAATATGGGATAACACGGTTGTTTTAAAAAAATCACAATAACTGCATAGTTTTCGGCAGAAAGGGATGTGTATGTATAAACCGGCCATATCCATGAAGCACATTATTATAGAAGCCAAATTTACAGAATGCCGGGTATGATAAAGCCAAAATGATCCTGAAAGTTTAATTTTCATTATCTTTATATCAATGAAAAAGCCAGGTATTATTTTGGTGGATGACCACAAATTATTCAGGAGCGGGCTTAAATACATCCTTGAAGAGTCGGACCAATACCAGGTTATAGCAGAAGCATCAAATGGCGCGGAATTTATTGAGTTACTCAACTCCTATCATCCCAACCTGGTCATCCTGGATATTAACATGCCGGTCATGAATGGCATTGAAGCAGCCAAAGTCGCCCTAACACTTAATCCTTCCCTTTTCATTCTAGTTCTGTCACTTTATGGTGAAACGGAGTATTATACTACCCTGCTGGATATAGGGGTGAAGGGCTTTGTACTGAAAGATGCCGATAATGAAGAACTTATAACAGCCGTTCAGAAAATTATCCTGGGAGGGACTTATTTTTCTCAGGAATTGCTGCTTAAAATCATTCGTAAAGAATCTTATAATGAACCAGTCAGGTTGTCGCTTCGGGAAAAAGAAGTCCTTGAATTGATAAGCAAGGGTCACCCAACCCACGAGATCTCCGGTATACTCAATATCAGTCAGCGAACAGTCGAGAGGCACCGGACAGTACTTCTTGAAAAAACGGGTTGCAGAAATTCAGTTAGTCTGGTTGTATTTGCACTGAAGAACAGATTATTTTCAGTTTAAATTTGTCAGATGGCGTTAAATACGCATTATACTGAGAAAAAACACGTATTACAAATTAGGTATTTTTTGCATGATTTTAAGTATTTCCTACCTTACCTGCAAAGGTATTTCAGATTAAATTTGTATCAGAAGTTTAAGAAAGCCTATCCCGATTAGAAAAGAAAGCATGTTGTGAAGGTAATGTTGCCTTGCATCAAGGAATATTATTCAAGATATATAAGATTAGGGTTTGGTTGGATTTAGGTAGGAAGGCGGGGAGCTGGTATTACTAGCTTCCCGCTGGATTTTTGTATAAGTGTGGTTTTATATGAAAAAACTGAAAATTCTGATCGTTGATGATAATCCTCACTTTGTGAACGCCCTCAGTTTTATGCTGACGGACTTTTTCGAAGATCGTATTGAATCCATAACTGCAGCAACTGATGGAAAGGAATGTCTGAATCAGTTAAAACACAAGGTATGCGATATGGTCTTCATGGATATTAACATGCCCAACATGAATGGTATTGAGGCCACACGACAGTCTACCATCCTTTACCGTAATCTGGTTGTGATTGCCCTTTCTTTTCATTCCGAAATGAAATATGTTGTTCAGATGATTGAAGCCGGCGCACGAAGCTATATCATCAAGGATGAAATATGCCGGGAATCTCTTGAAAAAGCACTTTCTATTGAATACTCCTTTTAAGGACCCTTCCTTCTGATTTTGACCTGATAATGGTACGACGGATCCGGTAAGCACCTGCAGGTTAAAAAATTGTTTTATATACCTGATTTTTTGTCTTATATTCGGGTATTTTTAAATCAAATTATACCAAACATGCCGGCTGGAATTAAGGAAACCTTGTATACGCCTGCTGTTAAAATTATTAATGATGAGCACCGCGTGATCATTTCAGGACAATCCAGGCTTGAGGATCCCTCCTATTTTTATGAACAGCTGACCATTTTACTTGACGAAAGTTTAAATGATTTTAAAACACACGCTTCCATCGATTTCATATTGAATTATTTGAATTCCAGTTCCTCCAAATGGCTTTTTCATATCCTTAAAGGAATACAAACGAAATTCCAGGGGAAAAAGATTGTGACCATTAATTGGTTCTTTGAGAATGATGACGAAAGCATGCTGGAGGCAGGTGAAGTATTCCAGTCCCTTTTAAGCCTTCCTTTCAACCTGGTTGAAATTGACCGTTAGTCCGCATTTTATCATACAAAGCCCTAATCAGCAGGTAAGACACCGTAAAAATAATATTGTCCTGGTTTTTCAGTTATTTTAGGGTATTCATTTCAACAATTACTCATTATGATCAAGTCAGTCATTTTCATCATTTCATTCCTGGTATTAGTTAACGGAATTTCTGCACAACCTGATACCGAGCGGAAACTGGATTCTTTCCGAAAAATTATTATAGGTGATAAGATTATCGTCCGGCTGATGAAATCGGATCATGAATCTGCCATTATCAAAGTTCAGGGCATTGATCCTGAAGCAGTAAGAACTCAGGTTTCCGATGGAACGCTAAGTCTTTCTATTTATGGAGAACCCTTTACCCGTAAGAAAGTAATGGTAACCCTGAATTATGTTGATCTCAGCATGATTTCGGTAAATAACGGAGCCGAGGTGACAACCAGTTCATTGTTAAAAGCCGATTCCCTTCGTGTTGACCTGAAAAGCGGAGGTATGCTCTATCTGGATGCTGATATCGGTTGTCTGATTTCCAGGATAATTGAAGGCGGTCTATTGAGTGCAGAAGGGTATGCTACCAACCAGGAAGTAACGGTTGCATCTACAGGGACCTTATCTGCTTTCGATCTTGAAAGTGATAAGATAACTATAAAAGTAACTACTGGCGGGAAAGCAAAGATCAATGTCGAAGAAGAGCTCGATGCTGAAGCCAGCTCCAAGGGATATATTTCCTACAAGGGAAATCCGGCAAAAATAAACCGGATAGCGAACTCAGGAGGCAGTATTGTTGTTTATGAACCATAAATCAACGTTAAAATCGTATATCTTATAAAGCATGATGCCGGCAAATAAGGACTCGGTTGTGCAATTGTTGGAGGTCAGCAAACATTTTAAAGATGTGGTTGCTGTTGATGGTGTTTCTCTGCGGCTTCAAAAGGGAACTTATCTGGCATTGCTGGGTCCGAACGGGGCAGGAAAGACCACCCTGGTTGAAATGATCGAAGGCTTGCAGCAACCTGATTCCGGGGAGATATTCCTGTTTGGTAAAGGCTGGAAAGGCAATGAAGATTTCCTGCACCATCAGCTCGGCATTTCTCTGCAGGAAACCCGTTTTATTGACAAGCTCACCGTACTTGAAACATTAAAATTGTTCGCAAGCTTTTACGGACTCCCAGGCGACAGGACCAGGGAGGTAATACGACTGACCGGACTGGAGGAAAAAACCCGTGCATATACGGTGAATCTTTCTGGCGGGCAACGACAACGACTTGCCCTGTCCATTGCATTGTTAAATAAACCCTCCCTTTTGCTTCTGGATGAACCCACCACCGGCCTTGACCCGGCTTCCCGCAGAGAACTTTGGCAAATTCTGCTGAATCTGAAAAAAACGTTCCAGACTACTTTGATTCTTACTACACATTACATGGAAGAAGCCTCATTCCTGTGTGATGAAATTGTAATCATGGATCATGGCCGGTTTTTAACACAGGGAACTCTTGAACATCTTCTCTGTGAACACGATAAAGGAGAGATTATAGAATTTTCCCTCCAGGAAAGGCCTGAAAATCTTAACATTCCATTGGAAAGGCATATTCGTGAATCTGCATGGGACAGTGAATCACGAAAAGGATGGTTGCTGGTAAATGAAATAGTATCAACCATCCCCGGTTTCATGAAATTCATGAATGAAAATAACTTTCACCTGACCTCCTTTGAGTGTCGGAAAATGACCCTGGAAGACTTGTTTATTTCACTTACAGGAAGAAAAATCAATGAAGAAGAATGACTTTACATCTTTTTGGCAGCTGGTTTTAATAAATTACAAGGAATTCGTCCGGGAACCTGGCATTCTTTTCTGGTCACTGGCATTTCCGGTTCTTATGGCCTGGGTTCTTGGCGTTGCATTTTCAAAGCGGGGAGAGGCAGTTCAATCAATTGCCTGCGTTTTATCAGCATCTCCTGTTCCTTCAAAACTGGATTCCTTTCTGAACAGTGCCGAAAAGATAGGCGGTCAAACTTCTAAACATCCCAGGGAATTTCGGAAAAAAATCGAAAATAACCTGGGCAAGCTTACTTTCCGGTTAATTCCTGTTTCACTTGATAGTGCTATGCTTATGCTGAAACGCGGCCAGACTTCCCTCATTATTCAGGAACAAAATGACGAGGTATTGTACCTTTTTGACCCGCAAGGCACAGAGGCGAAATATAATTATGTCATGATTTCCTCTGCCATCAATAATGAAAGATTGATTTCCGATACTGAATCGGTTAGCATTCTGAGTCAGAAAGGCACACGGTACATTGATTTTCTCATTCCCGGACTACTCGCATTTGGAATTATGAATGGTTTCCTTTGGGGAATCGGGTACGGCCTGATAGAGATCCGGACCAAAAAGTTGTTGCGGCGAATGGTTGCTACTCCCATGAAAAGATCCGGTTTTATCTTTTCCCATTTTTTTGCAAGGCTCAGTTTATCTACATTTGAAGCGATTGTCCTGTTGCTCTTCTCCTGGTTGTATTTTCGCATACAGATTCAGGGAAGTGTGACTGCCTTTGTCCTGATAATCCTGGCCGGTAGTTTTTGTTTTGCCGGTGTATCTATGTTGATGGCTTCACGTACATCCAGTTCCAGAGTTGGCAATGCACTGATCAATATTATCTCCATGCCCATGATGATACTATCGGGCATTTTTTTCAGCTATCATAATTTCCCTGAACTGGTTATCCCGGTTATTCAGGTGCTGCCACTGACCATGTTAACCGATAGCCTCCGCAGCATCATGACAGAAGGAACCGGCCTGCTTGAAAATCTGCAGTCAATTATTCTGCTTTCAGGCATGGGAATTATCTTTTTTATACTGGGAATCCGGATCTACAAATGGTATTGAACTTGTCCTTTACCTGACTCTGGATTTAATAAAAGAAGCCGCAATCAACAAATCCTTATTCCATGTGATCTTAATATTCTCGGGATTGCCTTCCACCAGTTTTATAGTAAAACCCAGGTTTTCAACAACACCAGCATCATCTGTAAAATCAGGCTGATACTCCTGCATGTAAGCTTTCTTTAAAATACCGCTGTCAAAGACCTGGGGTGTTTGGATTAGCCGGTATTTTGAACGGTCAACCTGTCGGCTCATCAATCCATCCACATATCTCAAGGTCTCCGGTATTTCAATACAGGGAATTGCATTGCCGTGCACCAGAGCAGATGTGAAGCATCTGTCAAGGGTTTCGTGACTCACAAGCGGCCTCACCCCATCATGAATGGCAACCAGACAATGATCCGGAATATCTGCCAGGTTGTTTTTCACAGAATGAAACCGGGCCTCTCCCCCAATCCCGATTTCATGCCTTACCATAAATTTGTATTTCCTGCAAAGACTTTGCCAGGTAACTAACTGGTCTCCGGGTAATACCAGGATTATCCGCATGCCGCTGTCATAACGGTAAAATACCTCCATTGTATGCATCAGCACAGGAATGCCCTTCAGCAATAAGAACTGCTTCGGCACCTGCGATTTCATTCTGGTTCCTGTGCCGCCTGCCATTATGAGCGCAATTTTTTCCAAGATTAATTTATAGTATGATTTAAATGTCCTAAATTTACAAAAACCCACCGATATATCGGTTAAAGTCCATACGAATAAGCCATACAATATGATCAGTAAAGAGACATTTCACTTTCTCAGCGAGCTTAAATTGAACAACGATAAAGAATGGTTCGATTTGAAACGTACAACATATAACCGGATCCGGAAAGATTTTGAAGATTTCATCAACCAGGTTATATTGGAAGTTGGCAGGTTCGACCAGGAAGCGGCTCAAACAACAGCCAAAGCCTCTGTTTTTCGTATTAACCGTGATATCCGTTTTTCAAATGACAAGTTGCCGTATAAAACCAATTTCGGGGCTTTCATTGCCAGGGGCGGCCGGAAAGGGATTAATGCCGGATATTACATTCATGTTGAACCCGGGGCCTGTTTCCTTGCAGGTGGGATCTACATGCCCTCAGGTCCGGTATTAAAAGCCTTACGGACAGAAATATATGAGAATATCCAGGAGTTCAAGGAATTATTGCTTGTTCCACCATTTGTAAAACATTTCGGAGGCCGCCTGGAAGGCGAGAGACTTAAATCCGCTCCCATGGGCTTCCCCAAAGATTTTAGCGATATGGATTATCTCAAATACAAGCATTATACCGCGATTAAAAATGAACCGGACAGTGTCTACCAGAAACCCGGGTTTATCGATGAAGTCAAAGCGGTTTTCGGGGCTATGGCACCGCTCAATCATTTCCTGAACCGGGCAATAGAAAACATGGCAGGATAATCCCGGCAGGAAAGTTGTAAAGTGCTTTTTTAAACTAGTTTTCTGATTTCTGCCGCCTTCAGGATGATCTGAACAATTTCTTCAATGCTGAATGTCATGCAATTGAAAGTAAGATCAAAACGGGTATAATCCGTATTTTTCCCCTGAAAATATTCCCGGAATTCCTTCCTTTTCTTGTCGATCTCAATGGAATTTTTTCGCGCTTCGGCTTGGGAAATGTGATAGTTTTCCGCAACGCGCAGTGTTCTCCAATCGATAGGGGCCTCAAGCATTATATGCAACGATTTGGTTATGTCATGTGCAATAGCAACTCCACCACGTCCTACAATAATAACATTTCCATCAAAGGCCATATTCCGGATAACTTTCGCAATCGTATTTCTGATCTTCCGTTCACTTTTATAATATTTGTTAAACTGGGCCGAAATGATGCCGTCAATCATGCTCTTCTGTTCATAATCAAAAACATACTTGATCTTATCCGGATCAACCTCCAGAGTCCTTGCAGATTCCGCCATGATTTCCTTGGTCACATATTTCCATTTGATATCCTTACCTTTGACAAAGAGTTTCTTTGTAAGCTCTTCTGCCAGCCGGCCTGCCAAAATCTTTGCAGGACAACCGTATTCCCTGGAAATGGTGATAACCGGCCCTGCCTCCCTGAAACGCTCATCTTCCTGATGAATGCGATCAGACGTGTATTTTAACAGGTCAATGTGCATATTTCCCGGTAATTAAATACATTATCTAAATATAGTCATTTATTTTTAATTTTTCACGCCACTGAACAACATTATCGTGCCAGGATGGGTCAAATTCTGCTATTTTTGCATAAAAGCAGTCCGCATGATCACCCAGGATGAACAACGTTTATTAAAGGAAGCAATAAGAAATGTACCTGATTTTCCAACCAAGGGTATTCAATTTAAGGACATTACCACTGCAATCCGAAAACCTGAGCTTTTTTCCCTGATTGTTGATGATCTTACTCGTCACTACCGTGCAATGGGTATTACCCAGGTTGTAGCCATTGAATCGCGGGGATTTATTACCGGAGGTGCCCTTGCTTATAAACTGGGAGCCGGAATAGTCCCAGTCAGAAAACAGGGTAAACTGCCCGCAGAAACCTTTTCCATAACCTATGATCTGGAATATGGAGAAGACACCCTGGAAATCCATAAGGACGCTTTGCATGAGGATGATATCGTGCTGCTTCATGATGACCTTCTGGCTACCGGAGGAACTGCCCTTGCAGTCATCAACCTGCTTCACAATTTCCATATTCACCGGATCTATACCGGCTTCATCATTGAGCTGGATTTTCTGCGAGGAAATCAGAAATTACTCCCCTATACCGAGGTCTATTCGTTGATTCATTTATAAAATGGCTGTTATGCAAATTATTCCAAAGATGAAGATGGCCGATGTAATTCATCTGAATTATCATTTGCTTCCCATTATTTCCAGGTTTGGCATTCACCTGGGATTCGGAGAAAAAACCATTGAGCAACTTTGTACTGAATATAACATTGACGTGAATTTTTTTCTCGTTATCCTGAATTCAGTTCATGATAAGAACTTCTTCCCCCGGAAAAATCTCCAGGCTTTTCCCCTGAAGTTTATCATTGATTACCTGAGAAAATCACACGAATACTATCTCAGCATTAAAATTCCCCGGATAGACGAACTGCTTCAGGAGCTTTCGGTTCAGGCCGGGGGACTGAGCGGGGATTCCCTGCTGCTGATTAACCGGTTTTTTGATGAATACAAGCGTGAATTATCGGAGCACATCCTTCGTGAAGAGGAAAAAGTATATCCCTATGTATTTTCGGTTGAAGAAGCTTTCCAATCAGGAAAACCGTCCCATACTCTGGTCAGCCGTATCCTCGATTATTCAATTGAAAGTTATGAAAGTGAACATGATAATGTAGAGGATAAGCTCTTCGATCTTCAGAATATCATCATTAAATACCTGCCTCTTCCTCTGGATATGAACCTGTGCCATACCATCCTGATTGAATTGTTCAGGCTCGAAATCGATCTGAATGATCATGCCAGGATTGAGGACAAGGTTTTGGTCCCCAAAGTAAGATTCATGGAAAAATGGATTAAAGATCATTATACTGAATGACTGGAACGAATCATATACATGTAACATTAGCTGATTTGTCTCAATTGACGCGCCTGGGACTGGTCACCCTATTAAATCAAATGAAATACCCCTTCCATATCCGGGAAATCTCAGCCCCTGATAAGTTAACCGGTTTAACCACAAGGGACCAGTGCGATTTACTTATCATCAGCAGCTCTTTTCTTCAGAAATGTACGCCTGTCTTAATTCAGCATATGCAAAAAAAACTGAATTCCACGGCATGCATCCTGATCCGGGATTCTGAAAATTTACTGGAGAAATATCCGAAATTTGCAGAAACAATTGAATACACTGATCATGATAAAACCATAATGCGTAAATTGGAAAGGCAATTGAATGTAATTCAACGCCATAATCCTGTTCAGAATACATCAGAAGAGATCAGTGACCGTGAAAAGGACGTGCTTCGTCTGGTAGCTATCGGATTGACCAACAAGGAAATCGGTGAAAAGTTGTTCATCAGTTCACATACTGTAATTACACACCGGAAAAACATCACAGCCAAGTTGGGAATTAAAACTATTGCAGGTCTTACCATGTATGCACTGATAAATCATCTTATTATCCCCGAAGAAATCAACTGACTTTGAAATGATTGATAAAATTACAATTGATAGAATTTTTGCTGCAGCCAACATCGTTGAGGTGATTGGCGAATTTGTCAGTCTGAAAAAATCAGGTCAGAATTATCGTGGCCTAAGTCCTTTTAAAAACGAAAAAACGCCTTCGTTCTTCGTAAGTCCCGCAAAAGGTATATTTAAATGCTTCAGTACAGGAATTGGCGGGAATGTCGTCAATTTTCTGATGCAACATGAGAAAATCACTTATCCTGAAGCCTTACACTATCTGGCCAGAAAATATAATATTGAAATAATTGAAAAGGAAGAATCGCCTCAGGAAAGACAACTTAAGAACGATCGGGAAAGTCTATTGTCCATTAACCAGTTCGCATGCCAGTATTTTATGGATACCCTGCATACACCCGAAGGTAAGGCTATCGGTTTAAGTTATTTTGCAGAAAGGGGATTTCGTGAAGACATTATTGCAAGATTTCAACTGGGTTATGCCCGGGAGGACAGAAATGCTTTTACCCGCACGGCACTGGAAAAGGCTTATAAACTTGATTATCTGATCAAAACAGGCTTAACTATACCACGTGAAAATAGTAATTATGACCGTTTTCACGGCAGGGTTATTTTCCCGATTCATGGTCTTACGGGCCAAATACTTGGATTCGCAGGCCGAATAATGAAGTCGGATGAAAAAATAGCCAAATACATTAACTCACCAGAATCGGACATTTATCACAAGAGTGATATATTGTATGGATTGTTCTTTTCTCGTCAGTCCATTCTGAAGAATGACAAATGTTACCTGGTTGAAGGTTATACTGATGTCATATCCATGAACCAGGCAGGCATTGAGAATGTCGTGGCTTCTTCCGGGACCTCATTGACCACAAACCAGATCAGACTGATCAAGCGATTCACACGTAATATCACTATCCTGTACGATGGGGATGAAGCTGGTATTAAAGCTTCGTTAAGGGGTATTGACCTTCTACTTGAAGAAGGCCTGAATGTAAGGGTTGTGCTTTTACCCGACGGAGAAGATCCGGATTCCTTTGCGCGCAAAAACAATTCCAATGCGGTAAACAACTTTATCCTGTCACATGAAGCTGATTTCATTTCCTTTAAAACCAACCTCCTGAAAAGGGAAGCTGAATCAGATCCCATTAAAAAGGCAGGTCTTATTACAGAAATAGTCCGGACAATTTCTGTCATCCCTGAGAGTATATCAAGGTCAGTTTATATTCGGGAGTGCAGTAAAGTTCTCGATGTGGATGAAAAGATATTATATGCTGAAACTGCCAGGTTAAGAAGGAACAGGCTCGATCAGCGGGTGAAACAGAGTGAGGACAGGGAATATACACAGCAGGTTCCCCTGGAAACAGCTGTGAAAACGGAAATCCTACTTCAAAAATACCCGGCCGAGAAAGAAGTGATCAGGCTGTTGCTATTATTCGGCAATCATATGGTTTCAATACCTGCTGCCCAAGGTGACCATACTGACATGCGGGTATCTGATTATGTATTTCACGAAATTGAACAGGATGAACTGGAATTTCACCATCCGGTTTATAACTTGATATTTACTGAACTTGTACATCAGTTAAAAGAGAAAAGTTCTACGTATGACCGTTACTTCATTGAACATCCGGATGGACTCGTGGCCCAAACTGTAGTGGATCTGATAACTTCTGAACATGATCTCAGCAAAATATGGAAAAGACGGGAAAACTATTTTGAAACCGAAGATATGCGACTGAAAGAAATAGTGCCTGAAGCTATTCTTTCTCTGAAAAGCGAAAAGGTACTGCAGCTGCTCAGGGAAACCGAGGTTGAACTCCGGTACGCACAGGAACAAAAGGCTGAAGACCGAATTCAGGCCCTGCAAGTCAAGTTTATGGTCTTAAACAATTTGAAAATGAATCTATCAAAAGGATTAGGCGACAGAATTATAATCAGTACGCTGTAATACTTTCCCGCGTGTTTATGCTTGAAAGAATTACCCGTTTCTGGAGGACTATCTCTGTAATCATTGTGATTATGACCCTCTGCCTGATTCCGTCAAAGGATCTTAATAAAATAAACTTGCTGAAATTCAGTTATGAAGACCTGGTAGTCCACCTGATCATGTTTATTGCATTTTCTTCATTGCTTTTTCATGACTTTCAGAAAAACAGCATATTCATGCAAAAGCCTGCCTTAATAACTATTTGGGTCATGGTGTTAAGTTTGCTTCTTGGAATAACGACCGAATTTCTCCAATACGCCTTGATTTCGCTTAACCGTTCGGCAAGTTTCGCCGATCTGCTTTTTGATTGCCTGGGTGCTTCATTTGGAACTGCCTATATGCGTGTTATAAGGCGATGACCTGGTTCATGGAATGTATATCTTTCGCCAGATCATCAATGGTTTGCTCCTTGAAAAGTTTAATAACCTCATTCCTGATGGGTTCGTACTTTTGGTGCACTGGGCAGGGTGTATTGTCTTCATGACAGGTCCGCATTGAAATCAGACATTTATGAAAAATGTCGTTGCCATCAATTACGGTAACAATATCATATAGCGTAATTTTCTTTGATTCCTTAGCCAGACTAAAACCTCCATTTGGGCCCTTGGTAGAAGAAAGCAACTTTCGTTTCGCTAACACCTGTAATATCTTTGCAAGAAATGGGGAAGGAATATTAAGGTCAGCTGATATTTTTTTGATGCCTATTTTTTCCTCATTTTTGGCTTTCAAAGCCAGGTAAATGGTCGCCCTGATGGCATACTTGCTGGTATTCGATAACATATGGAATCTTTAAATGGGTATTTTATCTATTCTTTGTTTATGCCTTCCGCCTTCAAAAGAAGTGCTAAGAAATATACCGACAATCTGAATGGCTTGCTCAATTGTAATAAATCGTGCCGGCAAAGCACAAATATTGGCATCATTATGACCACGCGCCAAAGCTGCGATCTGCTTATTCCAGCAAAGAGCTGAACGTATCATGGGATGCTTGTTGGCAGTCATGCTGATTCCATTTCCACTTCCGCATAAAGAAATGCCAACATCTGATCTTTTCTCTGAAATATGCTTCGCTATTTCATGTCCGAATTGTGGATAATCAACCGGCTCAGGAGAATGACAACCCAGATCGGTCAGGTCATGCCCCTCTCCCTGAAGATGTTGAATCAATTTAATCTTCATGTCATATCCCGCATGATCAGAAGCCAGGGCTATTTTCATCCTCTATCTTTTTTTGCAAACAGGCAAATATAGATAATTTGCCAGCAGGATTGCTATATTTCGATAAAAAGAATTGAATATCCCAATGTCAATATTGTTAAATATATGTTTGAAACAAACTCATAAATTTTCAAAATAATTTAATTGGTAGGATTTTTGTCCCTGTTTGCCTTAAAACAGAATTTATTTGGCATTTTTCAGTATCGTTCATTCATTTTCTGAACAAAGATTAAACATGCTGCAATCAACAAAATTCTCCTTAATTTTGTACAATAAGAGTTGTCAACCTTTGGTTAATAAATCCGGAATTGTTTTATATCCAGAGAAAAATAATAAGACAGGCATGTTAGTTGATGTTAATAAAGTTTTAATAGCATAAAAATCAAGAAAACTGTCTTTTTTTTGCTAACACTATTAACATCCTATTACTATCATAAAAAATTTATATATGATATATAAATATAATAATAATGAGCTGTTGAAAAAGGGGTATTTGGATGTTGAAATTGATCCTGTTATCAATCTGAAACATGAAATATTGCGGATAAAGGAGGAGAAAAAGGCCGTAATCCTTGCGCACTATTACCAGGACGGCGATATTCAGGATCTCGCTGATTTTGTGGGTGACAGTTTGAATTTGTCTCAAAGAGCTGCTGAAACGGATGCTGAAATAATAATGTTCTGCGGGGTTCACTTTATGGCTGAAACGGCAAAAATTTTGTCTCCAGGAAAAAAAGTTCTTCTGCCTGATCTATACGCGGGATGTTCATTGGCAGAATCCTGTAAAGTAGAGGATTTTGAGCAATTCTTAAAGGCTTATCCGGATCATACGGTTGTAAGCTATGTAAATACGAGTGTTGGTATAAAGGCATTGTCTGATATTATTTGCACTTCTTCAAATGCCGTGCAGATTATTAATTCTTTACCAAGGGACGAAAATATAATATTCGCTCCGGATAAAAATCTGGGAAATTACATTGAGGGTATCACCGGAAGGCCAATGTTGATATGGAATGGCGCATGTCATGTGCACGAAGCTTTTTCTCTTGAACGTATGCTTGAGATAAAAAGGATCAAACCTGAGGCAAAAATTATAGCCCACCCCGAATGCAGTAAGCCAGTTCTGATCGTAGCTGATTATATCGGATCAACGGCAGCATTATTGAAATATGTAAAAAGTGATACCGGTAAATGTTATCTTGTTGCAACGGAATCCGGTATCTTACATCAGATGAGAAAAGCCTGTCCTGAAAAGGAGTTTATTGCAGCACCGCCCAAGGATTCCTCATGTGGTTGTATGGATTGCAGTTTTATGAAAATGAATACTGTAAAGAAGATTTATACTGCACTACTATATGAGAAACCGGATATTCAAGTGGAAGAAGAATTAAGAGCAAAAGCTGAAAGACCGATAAGAAGAATGTTAGAAATTTCTGCTAAACTTGGACTTTAATTATGAGTAATAATTATATGGTATGTATGGCTTGTATTCTTATGGTTCCGTTGAGAGTATTTAGTCAGAATGTTACAAGTAATAATGGCTATAACAAGATCTATCATCCAAACGGTAAGATTGCAAGTGAAGGAATGATGCGAAATGGATTACCGGATGGATACTGGAAGACCTATTATCCTTCTGGGATTCTGAAATCAGAAGGAAACCGGAGAAACCATTTGCTGGATAGTACCTGGGTATTTTACAATGAAATGGGTGACACCCTGCAGAAGGTTAGCTATATCGTGGGAAAGCGAAACGGATATGTTACAGAATACAAATACAAGGATCTGAAGGATCCGTTACATCGGGGAAGTGTCGTTTCCCGGGAATTGTATGTTAATGATAAGAAAGCAGGGAAATCGTTATATTATTATGAAAACGGAGGAATTAAGGAAATCGTGGAATTTCGAGACAATAAAAGAGACGGAGAAGCGATTGAGTATGACAATAAAGGGGGTATTATAACGGTTGAACACTATTTAAATGGGATTTTGGTTGATCGTGAAAGAATAAACAGGTTCGATTCACGCGGGCGCAAACAAGGTGTGTGGAGGACTTATTTTGATAACGGAAGGGTCAGGAGTGAAGCAAATTATAAGGACGATATGTTGAATGGCCCTTATAAGGAATATGATGAAAAGGGTTTGGTTAAGATATTCTTACAATATGTTCAGGGTACATTACAAGAAAAATCAGATACAGCTGAGTTGGATATAGAAGTCAGGAATCAATATGATGAGGCAGGAAGGCTTATTTATTCAGGAACTTACAGGAAAGAGATCCCGGTGGGCATTCACCGGAGTTACGATAAAGACGGGAAAGTGTTGAACGCTGTTTTATATTCTGACAGAGGAGGTAAACTGGGTGAGGGTATAATTACAGCGGAAGGGAGGAAGGAAGGCAAGTGGAATTATTATTATGAAAATGGAAAGGTAAAATCAACAGGCAGCTATGGCAATAATCTGGAAAATGGTACTTGGCAATTCTATTTTGAAAACGGGAAGACTGAACAGGTAGGAGTTTTTAAGAATGGGAAGTTTAGTGGTACATGGCAGTGGTATTATCCGAATGGAAATATTAAACGCGAAGAGGATTATTTTGAGGGGCGCGAGGAAGGAAATTGTGTTGAATATGATACAATCGGTGAAGTGATTGTAAAAGGTAGTTATTTTGACGGATCAAAGGAAGGAGAATGGTTCTATCGGGCAGGGGATTTTTCTGAGAACGGAAAATATGTTGGAGATTTGAAAGATGGAAAATGGAAGGCATATTATAGTAATGGGAAGTTAGCATATGAAGGGAATTATATTCAAGGAAATCCGGACGGAGAGCATATTTATTATTATAATAGCGGAAAAATAAAGGAGATGGCTTATTATGTAATGGGAATTGCAGAAAAGAACTGGAAGCGATATGATGAAAATGGAAATTTGTTAATCACCATTACCTACAAAGATAACAGGGAGTATAGAATAAATGGTGAAAAGATAGAATTCCAGCAGGATGATGTTAAATTAATTCAATGAACCTGGTATGAGTCGTGAATTCGCTCTTAAAAATGTTCAGATAACCGAGGAAGAAAGAGAAGTTGACCGAAGTATCAGGCCAAAATCTTTTACAGATTTCAATGGTCAGGATAAACTTGTTGATAATCTCAAAGTGTACGTGGAAGCTGCAAAAATCAGAAAGGAAGCACTGGATCACGTTATTTTATCTGGTCCACCGGGCTTGGGAAAAACTACACTGGCTTATATTATTTCAAATGAGCTTGAAAGCAAAATAAAGATTACATCCGGACCTGTATTGGAAAAGGCCGGAGATCTGGCCGGCATTCTCACTAACCTGGAGCAGAATGATGTGCTCTTTATAGATGAAATACACCGGTTAAATGCAACTGTCGAAGAGTTTTTGTACTCGGCAATGGAGGATTATAAAATTGATTTAATTATTGACAAAGGTCCGGGAGCCAGATCTGTACAGCTTACTTTGAATCCATTCACACTTATTGGGGCTACAACCCGGGCTGGATTGTTGTCGGGACCCTTACGAGCACGTTTTGGTATTAATCTTCATTTGGAATACTATGATTATCGCATACTGGAGAAAATAATTTATAGAACTGCAGGATTGATGAATATTGGCATAGATATGTCGGCGGCTTTTGAGATAGCATCGAGGTCCAGGGGAACTCCGAGAATCGCCAACGCCTTATTACGTAGGGTAAGAGATTTTGCCCAGGTGAAAAAATTGAAGACTATAAGCCTGGAAATTACAGAATATGCTTTGGATGCTTTGAATATCGATAAAAACGGACTGGACGAGATGGATAACAAAATTCTGTTGACTATAATTGAAAAGTTTAGGGGAGGACCTGTCGGACTCACTACTATTGCTACGGCGGTGAGCGAAGACCCCGGTACAATTGAAGAGGTATACGAGCCGTTTCTGATAAAGGAGGGTTATCTGAAAAGAACACCACGGGGAAGAGAAGCTACCGAAATAGCTTACAATCACTTTGGAAAAAAAAATCTTGGTGATCTGACATTACAATTCTGAATCCGGAAGTCAGGTGTAAAAAAATGAAAGCATTTAGACCTGACTGATAAACTGATTCAGAAAACGGACATCGTTTTCAAAATACAGGCGAAGATCGTTTATCTGATACTTTAACATAGCTATTCGTTCAAGGCCCATTCCAAAGGCATATCCGGTAAAATTATGGCTATCAATAGAGGAAGCGTCAAGCACATTGGGATCAACCATCCCACAACCAAGGATTTCCAAAAATCCCGTGTATTTACAAACATTACATCCTGAACCTCCACAAATCGTGCAGGATACATCTACTTCGGCAGAAGGTTCTGTAAATGGAAAAAAGGAAGGACGTAAACGGATCTGCGTTTTTTCTCCAAACATTTCCCGGGCGAAAAACATGAGTGTTTGTTTGAGATCGGCAAAGGAAACATCGGTATCAATATAAAGTCCTTCGATTTGATGAAAAATGCAATGAGCACGGGCAGAGATGGCCTCATTGCGAAAAACACGACCAGGAAATATCTTCCGGATAGGGGGTTTTGATATTTCCATCGTACGGACCTGTACCGAAGATGTATGTGTTCGTAATAAAATATCAGGTTCCTGCTCAATGAAGAAAGTGTCCTGCATATCCCGTGCGGGATGCTCAAGAGGAAAATTCAGGCCAGAAAAGACATGCCAGTCATCCTCAATTTCGGGTCCTTCAGCAACAGTAAAACCGATCTTAGAAAAGATAGAGATAATATCGTTCCGGATCAGGGAAACGGGATGACGACTGCCAAGGATCAGATTATCTGGAGGAAGGGTGAAGTCACCAGTTATCAGTGCGGAGGATTCAGGAAAGGTAGCCTTTACATGTAAATATTTTTCATTTGCCAGATTCTTAAGTTCATTCAATCTTTTGCCGATCAGCTTTTTTTCTTCAGAAGGAAGTAACTTAAAGGAATCAAAGAACAGGGGTATTTTGCCCTTTTTACCCAGGTATTGAATACGGAATTGCTCAAGTTCTTCAGGATTGGAAATACTTGATTTCTCAATTTCTGATCTTATAAGCAATATCTCATTTAGCATGGGTGAATGTTGTTTAATGAATCACGGTAGCGTGAATTATGCGGATATCTTTTACAGGACGATTTCTTTGACCTGTTGGACTTGAGGCTATTTTATCAATAACTTCAAGACCTTCTGTAACTTCTCCAAATACCGTGTATGCGTTATCCAGGTGAGGGGTACCGCCAAGGGTAGTATAAACCTGACGTTGCTCCTGGGTAAAGGGAACATGTTGTTTGGAGTTTTCAAGGGCATCTAATTGAGAATTAGAAAGTTTAGTACCCTGAACAATATAAAACTGGGAACCGGAAGATTTTTTTTCGGGATTTACGGCGTCTCCTTGCCTGGCTGCAGCGACTGCACCTTTCTTGTGAAAATATTTTTGAATAATTTCAGCAGGTAATTTATAGGATGGTCCGCCGGTACCCAAGGGCTGGTCGGCATCCGCATGTTTAGAATCAGGATCACCGGTTTGAATCATGAAATTGGATATACAACGATGAAAGAGCAGGCTATCGTAAAAGCCATCCTTGACAAGTTTAAGAAAATTATCACGATGATTGGGCGTGTCATCGTATAACAAGATTTTGATATTACCCTCGGTAGTCTCCAGAAGAATTGTGGATTGTGAAATAGCCATAGGATTATTGATAAAACTTAATGTAATAAATGCAATCAGAAAGGGCAGGATTTTTGATTTAAAGGGGGAAGAATAAATTATACAGGACAGCATAAAGTATATTTTGGTGTGAAATTAATAATTTTTGAAGATTCAGGTCACACAAATTTGAGTATTGTGTAGTTATCATTTCATATTGAAGAATTAGTTTTGTAATATTATTTAAATCTATGGAAAATTTATAAGGCGTTACGAAGGAGTGAAAAAAAAATAGTTTATCCGACTTTTTAAACGGCAATATGCAGAAGAGGAACAGTTTGTATTATCGACATGACAAAAATAAGTTGACTTGTTGATTTTTCTGGGTAACCTCGCGCTAAAATTGAAGAAGTGTTTTGTTGAAGTAGTGTTTTAATATGATTTTACTGTAATATTTCATTTGGGTATGAAAATTTGCATTGCTGGAGCCAGTGGGTTTATTGGAAAAAATTTGGTGAGTGATCTTAGACTCGCTAAACATGAAATATCTACGATCGGTAGAAAGGATTTTAAGGAAAAAAGGATCGGAATGAAGCTGATGAACTGTGAGTGCGTAATCAATTTATGTGGAGAGTCTATTGCTGGAATCTGGACGAGAAGGAAGAAAAAGCGTATTTATGAGAGCCGTGTAAATACCACAAGAGTATTGGTTGAGCAAATAAATCAAGTTGGAGTAAATGTAAGTGTTTATATTGGTATTTCTGGGGTTGGAATTTATGATCGCATTCATAATCATGATGAAAGCAGTATATTTTTTGCAAATAATTTTCTCGCAGACGTGATAAAAGATTGGGAGGGTTCTTTAAAGGGAATTAAAGATGAGAAAATCAGAATTGTCGTTCTACGTTTGGGTGCTGTATTGGGAAAAAACGACGGAATAATGAAAAAAATTTTAATTCCATTCCGTTTGGGTTTAGGGTTTGTCATTAAAAGTAAGGAGAGTTTTTCTTTTATTCATATAGTAGACTTAATAAGTGTTTTAAGCTTGGCTATACAGGATAATTCATTGAGTGGGGTAGTTAATGTACTTTCTAAGGAAAAAGTTACAATACAGGACTTCTTTTATGCCGTTGGGGATACATTAAAAGAGAAAGTTAGAATTCCTGTCAGACCGGCTTTTTTGAAATGTATTATGGGAGAGAGCAGTCTTATTCTTACTGAAGGGCTTGATGTAGGACCAGAAGTACTGATTAAAAGGGGATTTGGATTTCAATTCCAGGGGATAAGGGAGGCCTTAAAGAATATACTAATTGATTAGTGAATGGGGGTTTAGATGAGTGCGGGTACAGATTTCTTCTGCAGTTTTTTTATGATATTTAATTGAGAATGTGTTAGAAGGAAGCAAGTCAGGGAAATTTTATTACTGAACGTCGCCACTATTATCACTATTTATTTGTTTACTTTGTGATGATAAGTCAGGGTGTTTGGGTTTAATTTGGACGGGTTTATCATAGATTTGTTCTATTATTGGAGGACAGGAAATTAAGAATATAGATATGTTAAACTCAACCTTAAAGTATTTCAGTGATAAGTAATTGAATGATTGAAAATTAATGTAATGAGGATAGCTATTATTAATAAATCAAAACATAAACTACCTGCTTATAGTACAGTATTGAGCGCAGGAATGGATTTATTTGCTGAGCTTGAGGAGACTGTTTTATTAAAACCGTTGGATCGAGTGTTGGTTTGTACAGGCATTTACATAGAATTACCTCCAGGTTTCGAAGCCCAGATTCGGCCACGAAGTGGGTTAGCTATAAATATGGGCATAACTGTATTGAATACTCCGGGAACCATTGACGCGGACTATCGGGGTGAGATTAAAGTAATACTGATCAATTTATCGAATGACAATTGTGAAATCAAAGATGGAGACAGGATTGCACAAATGATATTAAGCAGACATGAAAGAATTGAGTGGATAGAATCAGAACGGTTGAATGAAAGTAGTCGAGGAGACGGAGGATTTGGTCACACAGGGCTTTGATTTTAATTTAATTACGGAATGAGAAAGTTGGGAATATTATTGACATTATTAATGTTCGGTACTTCTATGATATTGCTGTCACAGGAGAGTGAAAGTAAAGTAATTCAACAAGATAAAGAAGATGATTCTGGCTATATATTTGCCTTTACGGAGGCTACAAAAATGTTTTTATTCGGAGATTATGCCGGTGCTGCTAGCTTATATACAGAGTGTTTAAAATATAATCCATCCAGTGCTGCTGCTTATTATCAATTAGCAGAGATTTATCTGAAGGCTGGTGAGGTTATTAGAGCCAGGCAGTTTTCTTTACAAGCTTTTACACTGGATGAAGGCAACAAGTGGTATACACTTCAGATTGGGAACATTTATCAATCTCTGCAAATGAACGACAGTGCAATATTTATGTACAAGCGTTTGTTGAACGGATCATTACGAGATATAAGTATTTATTATCAGATTGCGGCACTCTTGGAAAGGGAAAAGAATTATGAAGGGGCATTGATTTATTTGGATAAAATTGAAAAAGAGGTAGGAAAGACTCGGGAGACTTTAGTTAGTAAATCAAGAATTTATGAGAGTCAGGGAAAACATAGGGAGGCACTAAGCCAATTAAGATGGGCTATTTCGGGACAGGATGATGACTATATAATCTACGGTATGATGGCTGAGCATTTTCGAATACAAAGCCAGAATGACTCCGCTGAATATTACTACAGATTAATATATAGCGATCATACGAATGATGCAAATGTTGTTTTATCCTATGGCGAGTTTCTTTTGTCGACGGGTCAGTTATCTGAAGCAGAACATGTTTATGTATCCTTGTATGACAATTCTGGTATAGATGAAAATGTAAAAATCAGGTATATATATAATGCCTTACAGGATCAGGCATTTTTTGTAAAAGTAAAGCCTGTTTTGGATACGATTGTTAAGGTTTTATTAAAAAATTCTCCTGAGAAGTTGAATATTCTCTCACTGTATAGCGATGTTAATTATCGATTAGGAAATTACAAGATTTCGAGCCTAATTTTAAGAAAGATCATTGTAAAGGATAAAGAGAATTATAAAGCGTGGGAACAGTTATTGTTTTGTGAAAGTGCTTTGGAAAACAAGGATAGTGTGATTTATTTTGGACTGATGGCAATTAATGAGTTTTCAAACAGGCCATTGCCATATTTAATCGTTTCATCGGTTTACTATACGGAGGAGAAATATAGCGAAGCTCTTGTTTTGTTAAAGACAGGTGAGCCTTTCGCTGATACAGAGCCCGTTCAAATAGAGTATTATTCACTTTTAGCAGAGTGTTATAGTAAAGTGGGAAATAATGAATTGTCAGATAAATATTATGAAAATACTTTGGCTATTGATAGTTTGAATTATGGCATATTAAATAATTTTGCTTACAGTCTGGCAGTGAGGGAAGAGTGTTTAGAGCGGGCGAAAGCTATGAGCAGGATAACTGTTGAAAATGAAGCGAAGAATGCCACATTTTTGGATACGTATGCATGGGTTTTATACAAGAGCAAGCAGGTGGATGAGGCATTAAAGTATATTAAAAAAGCGATTAAATATGAAGGAAATAAAAATCCGGAAATTATGGATCACTATGGTGAGATATTGTTAAAGAAAGGAAGAAAGCAAAAAGCGATTAGGGTGTGGACAGAGGCAATGTTATTGGGAGACGAGGATTTTAAGATAAAGTTGAGGCGAAAAATTTCAGAGAATGATACTTAGAGCCTTGGGAGGAGATATGAAGAAGGGGGAAATCATATTTATTTTTCTATGTGTTGTTACCCTGAATATTTTAGGACAGAACTCTGTTGAAAGCATCAGGAAGTTGCGTGAAAGGACTATGAAGGAAATAGAATATGCAAATAAAATTCTGGAGGAGACGAAAGGCAAAACTAAGCAATCCATGCAAGAGATTAATTTAATTAATCAAAGATTAAAAAAGAGAAGGGAATATATTCTGACATTGGAAGCTGAAGGGAACATTATAAATATGAATATAGGCCAATGTGAAAAGGAGATAGGGCATATTAATGGGGACATTAATGAATTAAAGAGAAGCTATGGGAGTATTGTTATTCAATATTATAAAAGCAGGGTTAATAAATTTATTATGGTGTATTTTATTGGGGCCGAAAACCTTAACCAGGTATATCGCCGGTTAAGATTTGCACGAATTTATTTGAATTATATTAAAATTGTTAGGCGTAATCTGGAAAGACAGAAGGTGGAGCTGGCTGGGAGAAAGGAGGAGCTGGTTGCGTTAAAAGGTGAAAAAGAGAAGTTGGTAAAAGAAACAAAAGGTGAATACGCTGTTATAAAAAAAGAAAGTACTCAAAAAATGGCGATTCTGGATGAGCTGAAAAAGCAGCAGAACGTTATAGAAAGGGAAATCAGGGAAAAGGAGAGAGTGGCAAAAAAGTTAGATAACGAGATCACAAGAATCATTGAAAACGAGAGGAAGAAAGCTGGAAGGGGTTCATTACGAAATAATTTGACTCCAGTGGAGCTGAACATTTCAAATGATTTTGGCAAAAATCAGGGAAAGTTACCGTGGCCAACCCAGAGGGGTATTATTTCAGGGAAATACGGTGAGCATGAACATCCTGATTTTAAATCAGTAAAAATGCGAAATGATGGTATTTATATTGCCACTGAAAAGGGAGAATCTGTTAGATCTGTTTTTAAAGGTGTTGTATCTAAGGTTTTCTCTATTCCTGGTGAAAACTACAGTGTAATTATTCGGCATGGAAATTATTTTACCTTGTATCATAATCTTATTGATGTTAGGGTAAAAGCAGGGCAGCAGGTTGATACTAAAGAGGTTATTGGAAAAGTCTTTACGGATGACGAAACAAAGGAAACAACGTTGTATTTTCAGGTATGGAAGGAAATGGAGAGGAATGATCCGGAATTATGGCTGGCGCAATGATACAAAAAGGTTTTTTTTGTAAATTAGCACAAATATTATTGGAAATAGAAACAAAAGGATATACTTTTAAGTATATAAGTTGAGAATCGAAACAAAGTAAGTAATGGAAAAGCTACTAAGAATAAGTTCAAAAATTGAGAACCTTAGAAAAGTAGAAAAGCTGGTTGATGATTTATCAACTGAATTCAGTATTAGTTCAGACGTTTATGGAAATATTCTTATCGCTACACTTGAAGCAGCAAACAATGCAATTCTTCATGGAAATAAATTGGATGAAAAGAAAAACGTCAACATTTTATGTAAAATGGAGAATAATTTTTTGATAATAAAGATTGAAGACGAGGGAGGGGGATTTGATTATAAGAATGTTCCGGATCCTACTGCCCCTGAGAATATTGAAAATGTTAATGGTAGAGGTATTTTTTTGATGGAAAAGCTGTCAGATAAAATAGAATTTACCAGAAACGGCGCTACTGTGGTATTGGAGTTTAATTTGAAATAAGAATTGAAGATTTTATATTATTTTTCTGATGATATAAAAAGACTCAGAATTCCACTGAAATATAGTGAAATTGTTAAGGAAATAGAAGTTAAGGAGAGGAAGCAGTTAGGCGAAATTTGTTATATTTTTGTTAGTACAGAAGAAATAGTACGCATTAATCGTGACTATCTGCAGCATGATTATGAAACGGATGTAATAACATTCAGGGAGATTAAAAAGCTTAGCAGATCAGGAGAAGTATATATTTGTCCGGATGTAGTGTTAAAGAATGCGAACATCTTGGATATTGATTGGCATAATGAGCTTTTAAGGGTCATGATCCATGGTGTTTTGCATATATTGGGATATGAGGATGATAATCCTGAAAGAAAGAGGAGCATTCATGAGCGGGAGGATATGTATATGGCTTTATACTTGAAATTGTTGAAATAGGATATGAATGATAGATATGACATAATTGTTGTTGGTGCTGGGCATGCTGGGTGCGAAGCCGCATGTGCTGCAGCAAATCTTGGAGGTAAGGTTCTGTTGATTACCCTGGATATGACCAAGATAGGGCAGATGTCTTGTAACCCTGCGATGGGGGGTATTGCGAAGGGTCAGATGGTAAGAGAAATTGATGCCTTGGGTGGATATTCAGGGAGATTGACCGATTACAGTATGTTGCAATTTCGGATGCTAAATAAATCAAAGGGACCGGCTGTATGGAGCCCGCGTGCTCAGTGTGACAGAGTTATGTTTTCACAGGGATGGAGAAGTGTTATTGAAAAAAATCGGAACATAGATTTGTGGCAAGATAATGTAAATGAGTTGATTATACAGAATAGTAAGGTTCATGGAGTTATTACAAGGATGGGTGTTAAGTTTAGGGCGGAGTGCGTTATTCTGACTGTTGGAACTTTTATAAATGGGCTCATACATATGGGTAGAATGAATGTTCGGGGAGGAAGGATCTCTGAGCCTTTTTCGACAGGTATAACGGAACAAATGAGAGAGTTTGGGATTATATCCGGAAGAATGAAAACGGGTACACCGGCAAGATTAGATGGA
This sequence comes from uncultured Bacteroidales bacterium, assembly GCA_963705125.1. GTDB lineage: Bacteria > Bacteroidota > Bacteroidia > Bacteroidales > UBA10428 > UBA5072. The sequence goes on from CAVPIY010000008.1 coordinate 153,467, forward strand.
AGGTCTATCAATTTTGATATTTTAGAAAAACAGGATGGTGATAAGGAAGTACAACGGTTTTCGTTTAGTAAAACAAATTTGATAAAAAGACAATTACCTTGTTTTATAACTTATACGAATGAGGATGTACATAATGTATTAAGAAAGGGATTTGATGATTCTCCTTTGTATAATGGAACAATTAAGGGAGTTGGACCTAGATATTGTCCCAGCATTGAGGATAAAATAGTTACTTTTAGTGATCGTGAACGGCATCAATTATTTTTGGAACCAGAGGGTTGGAATACAAATGAGTATTATATAAATGGTTTTTCATCTTCTCTGCCTGTTGATGTTCAGTACGAAGCATTAAGATTAATACGTGGTTTGGATAAGGTTAAGGTGTTCAGAGCAGGTTATGCGATAGAATATGATTATTTTTTGCCTACACAATTAAAATCGTCTCTGGAGTCAAAATTTATTGATTCATTATTTTTCGCAGGGCAGATAAATGGGACTACAGGTTATGAGGAAGCGGCGGCACAGGGATTAATGGCCGGTATTAATGCGTTTAAGAAAGTTTGTAAAAAGGACCCACTTATATTGGGAAGGGATGAGGCTTATATTGGTGTATTGATTGATGATCTTGTAAGTAAGGGTGTAGATGAGCCTTACAGGATGTTCACATCTCGAGCTGAATTTCGGGTATTGTTGAGGCAGGACAACGCAGATTTCAGACTAACTGGCAGGGCAATTGATATTGGCTTAGCTGATCCTGAACAAATTAGAAGTTTTAGAGTAAAGAAAAGGGAATATGAGGGGATAAGTCGGTTTATTGCGGAAAAAAGCGTTACACCTGATGAGATTAATGAATTATTGTATAATAATGAAAGTACTGAAATTAAACAAAAAGTAAAACTAATGGATATATTGCTTAGACCGGAAATATCCATTGGGAATTTGATGGATCATGGACTAATTAATGTTGGTGATAAAGTACAAAAAAGATACTATATAAAAGAATTATTGCAATCAGTTGAAATTGAAATTAAATATAAAGGATATATATTGCGGGAAAAATTGTTGGCAGAGAAGGCAAAAAGGTTAGAAGGAATAAAAATTGATACAGATATTGATTATGGAGCTTTATTGAGTATTTCCACTGAAGGCAGGCAAAAATTATCGCGTCATTTGCCAAAGACAATAGGTCAGGCGAGCCGTATTTCTGGTATTTCACCCAGTGATATACACGTGCTGTTATTGTATATGGGCAGATAGAGATTTCAAAATGTTCCACGTGGAACATTTAAGATATGGGATATGACAGTTAAGTCAGATACAGCACCAGTTCAGGAAATAGTGAGGAAATTGCCGGAAAAACCAGGTGTTTACCAATTCCTGGGTATTTCTGGCGATATGTTGTATGTTGGCAAGGCCAAGAATCTAAAAAAGAGGGTAGCTTCGTACTTTACCCGATCCGATCAGCATAATTATAAACATGAGGTTCTGGTAAAAAAAATACAGGACATTCAATATATTGTTGTCGATGATGAATCGGATGCTTTACTGCTCGAAAACAACTTGATCAAGGAATATCAGCCCCGATATAACATCATGTTGAAGGATGATAAAACTTTTCCGTGGATTGCAATTACAGCGGAGAGGTTTCCCAGGGTCATCCAAACCCGGAATTGTATCCGGGACGGATCAGAATACTTTGGTCCGTATACTTCTGTGATGATGGTCAGAACAATGTTGGAATTAATCAGACAGCTCTATAAATTACGAACCTGCAAATTATCCCTGTCAAGGGAAAACATTGAAAGGCACAAATTGAAACGTTGTCTTGAATTTGATATGGAAAACTGTCTTGGACCGTGTGAAGGATTACAGACGGAATCAGATTATAGCGAATCTATAAGTCAAATCAGGGAGATACTACGGGGTAATTATCAACAGGTGATATTCCAACTGAAGGCATTAATGAAGGAATATGCCAGACATTACAGATTTGAGCAGGCGGAAATTATACGTATGAAAATAGAGGTTCTGGAAAAATACAAGGGGAAGTCTACTATTGTCAATCCGAAAATACATCATGTTGATGTTTACAGTATGATTGACGAGGAAAATATGGCCTATGTCAATTTTATGAAAATAGTAAACGGTGCTGTCATACAGTCACATAATATTGAAGTTGTTAAAAGAATCGCTGAGGCTAAGCAGGAGATATTGGGCTATGTTATTTTCAATTTGCGTGAAAGATTTAAAAGTGATGCTCCTGAAATAATTGTACCATTTTATCCGGACAGTCATCCGGCACAATTAAAAATTACAATACCAAAAAGGGGTGATAAGCAGAAACTGCTTGCATTGTCAGAAAGGAATGCTCTTTCTTACAAGAGAGACAGACAGTTGGCAAGGGATTCGGAAGACAGGTCGAAAAAAAATATTTCCATTTTGGAGTTATTGAAGAAAGACCTTCATTTAAAGGGGGAACCAAAAAAAATAGAGTGTTTTGACAACTCCAATATTCAGGGATCTGATCCGGTAGCTTCCTGTGTGGTTTACATAGCAGGAAAGCCAAGAAAGTCTGAGTATAGGCATTTTAATATTAAATCAGTGATCGGACCAAATGACTTTGCTTCCATGGAAGAGATAATTTTTAGGCGATACAGGAGAATGCTTGATGAAGGGGGTTTATTGCCTGAATTAATTATTATTGATGGTGGGAAGGGACAGCTGTCAGCGGCTTTAAAAAGCCTCCGTAAACTGGATATACATGAAGAAGTTGCTATAATTGGTATTGCCAAACGTTTGGAGGAGATATATACGCCCAAGGACCCGGTACCGTTATATCTGGATAAAAACTCACCGTCATTGCGGTTTATACAGCAGATTCGAAATGAGGCACACCGGTTTGGGATAAGTTTTCATCGCAGAAAACGAGAAATAACATTATTCGAATCAGAATTGGATAATATAAAAGGAATAGGTGAAATATCCAAGGAAAAAATATTGAGCAAGGTGAGCGATTTAAAGTTGCTAAAAGAAATGAACGAGGAAGATTTGGCTGAGTTAATTGGAAAGAAAACAGCACGTATTCTCTCCAGGCATTTCGGTAGTAGAAGGTACAATCAAGGATAGTGGCATGGTAAAAGGGAAACAAAAGATCCTGTATGAATAATACGTTATGAAAAAATTCTACTTATTCCTGGAGATGGTATAATGCACAAAGGAGGAGAGCGATTTCTTGATTTCACTGTCGGGAAAGCCGTTTAATTTTTGTATAGCCTGGTCAGCAAAATCATGCATTCTTTCCCGGGAGTATGCGATGCCTTTGTGTTCTTCAATAAAGCCAAGTACACTGATAAAATTATCCTTGTGGTAGCTGTTTGTATTCATCAGACGGAGTATGCGATTTCTATCCGGTGTTTTCGCTTTTTCAAGTGCGTAAATCAAAGGAAGTGTGATTTTTTTATCTTTAAGATCATTGCCTTTGGGCTTACCTGAGAGGCTATCGATCTGATAATCAAGCAAATCATCTTTTATTTGAAAAGCAATTCCAAGCAGTTCACCAAATTCTTTCATCTTTAAAACCACATCGTCAGGCATACCGACTGATCTGGCACCACAGGAGCTGCAACAGGAAATCAAAGTGGCGGTTTTTTTACGGATTATTTCAAAGTACTCATCCTGGTTTATATTGAGTTTTCTGGTCTTCCTGATCTGCATCAATTCCCCCTCACTCATTTCTTTAACAGCATCGGCAACCAGATTTAACAAATCGTATTCCTTGTTTTCTATGGCCAGTAATAATCCCCGGGCAAGAAGATAATCACCAAGAAGTACAGCCACTTTGGATTTCCAGAGGGCATTAATGGAAAAGAAGCCCCGACGTTCGTTTGATTCGTCAACCACATCATCATGAACCAAAGTGGCTGTATGCAGGATTTCGATCAGTGCAGCAGCAGTATATGTAGATGAATTAGGCTCACCCATTAATTTAGCAGTAAGAAATACAAGCATGGGGCGCATTTGTTTGCCCTTTCTCCGTAAAAGGTAACCCAGAACCAGGTTCAGCAGGGGAACCTCTGATTTCATGATTTCATGGAAATAGCGCTTGAAATGGGCTAATTCATTGGCAATGGGGAGTTTAATTTGATCTAATTCAGTCATTTGAAACATATTATCCGATTTCGTTTGACTTAACCAAGCATCTAATTCCCGTCAACCGGAGAATACAGGCCAGATCGAACAGGAATAATAATCGCGAGCCAAGTAATCCGGCATTATGCAGCCTCAAATTTAGTAATATTCTTTATGTCTAATCATTTTATATTTGTATGGGAGTAATTAGTATGCAAGGCCAGGGACAACAAAAGTGAATTGGTTACAGGTTTTCAGATGTTTATAATGTATAATGGTAATAATCAGATCTGAATTTTACCAGCATATTGGGAATAAAACAAGATATATTAATATATTTGTATATTATTGAAGTCAATATATTGTTTAATCAATTGTATCTGAAGCAAATAACATAATTGGAATTATTATTCTGACCCATAGAACACAAAGAAATGAAATTTGAAGGCTTAACAGCAGAACAACTTGAAAAGGCAGCAAATCTTTTAAAAGCCATAGCACATCCTATGCGCGTTGCTATCCTGCAGTACCTGGATGGAGGAAAGCAGCTTACTGTAACTGAAATTCATGAATATCTGAAAATTGAGCAGTCCACGACATCGCATCATTTGGGCATTTTAAAGGACAAGGGTGTGCTGGGCTCTAAGCGTGAAGGAAAAAATACATACTATTTCATCAGAAATGAAAACCTCAGTAATATTATAGAGTGTATCAATAAATGCGCATGCTGACTATCACAGTTTGCTGCTGTTTTACCGGATGATTCACTTCAACCGGTTTTTTTTTCTGTTCATGTTAAAAGGACTTAACCAATTTGATCCCGATGAAGCCCAGGATCTTTCTTTTTGATGCATATGCTCTCATTTTCAGAGCATATTATGCCTTTATCAATCGACCCATGATCAATTCAAAAGGTCAGAATACATCGGCAATTTACGGATTCACCAGTACAATGCTGGACATATTGAAGAGGGAAGATCCTGACTACCTGGCTGTTGCTTTTGATCCGCCATCAAGAACTTTCCGGAATGATCTCTATCGTGATTATAAGGCAAACCGGTTAGTAACGCCTGAAGAGATAAAGAAATCAGTTCCGATAATCAAAGAAATTTTAGCTGCATTACATATTCAGGTAATAGAAATTCCTGGATATGAGGCGGATGATATGATTGGGACACTTGCCAAACAATCGGAACAACTTGGTTTGGTTGCATACATGGTTACACCGGATAAGGATTATACACAACTTGTAGCGAAGGATATTTATATCTACCGGCCCTCAAGGCAGAGCAAAGGCTATGAAATTATTGGCGTGGATGAGGTGCGGCACCTGTTTGGTATTCAGGATCCGGACCAGGTTGTGGATATTCTCGCCTTATGGGGCGATGCCTCCGATAATATACCCGGAGCACCGGGAATTGGGGAAAAAACGGCAAAGGAGTTGATTTCCAAATACAAATCCCTGGACAATCTATGGGCTCATTTGTCTGAACTTAAGCCAAAGCAAAGGGAAAGTCTGGAAACAAACAGGCAACAGGTTCTTCTTTCACAGAAACTGGCAAGAATTGTTACAGACGTACCCATGTCCGTTGATATGGAACTTTTACAACGCAAAAAGTGGGACGAAAGGAAACTTCAGAGTGTTTTTAATAATCTGGAATTCAGATCGTTAATTTCTATGCTGACAGAAACCAGGGAGATACATGTCCAGGGAAATCTGTTTGAAGACCATCCTGATAAGCTTTCTGCAAATGAGGGTATTCTTAGCAATATCGATACAATTGAACATGAGTATATTCTTGTTCAGGATTCTTTTGAAATAGATAAATTGGTCAGTGACCTGGCTGCCCGATCAGAGATTTGCTTTGACACTGAAACAACTGGCTTAAATACCCGGGAGGCACAATTGGTTGGTATGTCCTTTTCTTTTCAGGAACATCAGGCCTACTATGTGCCATTTCCTGAGAACCAGCAGGAAGCAGCAAATCTGCTGGTAAGGTTCAAACCGGTTTTTGAAAATTCGGAAATCCGGAAAATCGGACAAAACCTGAAATTCGACATCCAGGTACTGAGGCATTACGATATTGGGGTTGAAGGGGAATTGTTCGACACCATGATAGCCCATTACCTGATCCAACCTGATCTTAGCCACAATATGAACTACCTTGCTGAGGTATACCTGCGTTACTCCCCAGTATCCATTGAAAAGTTGATTGGCCGGAAAGGTCCGGATCAGAAAAACATGCGCGATGTAGATATACATTTGATCAGGGAATATGCTGGTGAGGATGCTGACATTACTTGGCAGCTTTATCCAGTGCTGCGTGAAGAGCTGAACAGGCTTGGACTATTGTACCTTGCCGAAGCCATTGAAATGCCTTTGGTCAGGGTTCTTGCAGAGTTGGAACATGCCGGTTTCAATGTCAGTATTGAGACTTTGAGAAACTATGCTGAAGTGCTCCGTGGGGAATTAGCCAAAAGTGAAAAGATAATCTTCGACCTGGCCGGGGTGCAATTCAACATCAATTCACCCAAACAACTGGGAGAAGTGCTATTTGAGAAGATGAAAATTGCTGAGGGAGCTCAGAAAACAAAAACAAATCAGTATTCCACCGGAGAGGAAATTCTGGTAAGACTAATTGATAAACACCCGATCATTAATCACATTTTGGATTACAGGGCAATGCAGAAGCTGCTCAATACATATGTGGATGCTTTGCCTGGACTGATTGATCCTGGAACGGGCAGGATTCATACATCGTTTGAGCAAGCCTGGGTGAGCACGGGTAGGCTAAGCTCAAAAAATCCGAATCTGCAAAACATACCGGTAAGAGATGCACGCGGAAAAGAGATCCGGAAAGCATTCATTCCTTCCGATGATGACCACATCTTGCTTTCAGCTGATTATTCACAGATTGAGTTACGGCTTATGGCACATCTGAGTGGTGATATACGCATGATTGAAGCATTCTGCAACCGGGAGGATATCCATACAGCAACAGCTGCAAAAATCTTCAAGGTAAAAGAAACTGAAGTAAGCTCTGACATGCGATCAAGGGCAAAAATTGCCAATTTCGGTATAATTTACGGTATTTCAGCTTTTGGCCTTTCTCAGAGACTAAATATTTCACGTACAGAAGCTGCGGATTTGATTAAGGGATATTTTGAAAGCTACCCTCAGGTAAAAGCCTATATGGACAATGCCATCCGCATGGCCAAAGAAAAGGGGTATGTCGAGACCCTGATGCGACGCAGACGGTTTCTTCCCGACATAAACTCCGCAAATGCCATAGTCAGAGGTGTGGCTGAACGTAATGCAATTAATGCGCCCATACAGGGCTCGGCAGCCGACATCATCAAACTAGCCATGGTGAATATTCAAAAGAAACTGAGAATCGACTACAAAACACGCATGATCCTGCAGGTGCATGATGAGCTGATTTTTGATGTGCTATCAGATGAATTGGCAGAAATACAGCACGTTGTCAGGTATGAGATGGAAAATGCAGTTGAGCTCAAGGTTCCTTTGCTTGTGGATATCGGAACCGGTATGAACTGGCTCGAAGCACACTGATTCCATCCTGAGATCCTACAGAGACGTGCTATTTTTGCTGGATCCTGACTATCTCTTCAAGGTATTTGTCCCGAATGCCCTGTAACCGGCTTAAGCTGGGATTTTTGGCATAAATCCGTATAAACTCCACTATATTACGTAAATACACAAAAGCCAGGGCTGCATCAAAATTGCTGTTATCCAGATTGTTCTTGACACTGAATGTTACTTTCTTAAACAAATTCCAATTGAAATGGTAAGGGATCTCAATATAATAGGTCTGTTCATCATCCAGATCCCTGTAAAAGAAATCCTGCAGCCTTTCAAGACGGAATACCTTATCTACCCGAATTAAGCCCTGGGCAGAAATCCTGCGTTTTTTCAAAAACTTAATACCCTGATCGATAAAACAACCCTGAATATCTGCTATTAATGCGTAGTCATTTAAATCTTTAATTCTTATTGCATTTAACGTACTATTGTATATGAAAATTTCAGCCGGACTCATGTCAAATTGCAAATGATGGTATCCACCATAATGTTGTGAGATCCTCAGGATTCTCTCAATCGGATAAGGATTTTGTGTGATGAGAAAGACGAAACCAGGCTTTGATTCAATAGGGATGTTTTCCCCATGATAACCCGGAAAGGGTTCCAGGCTTTCCAGTACGAAAGTATTGTTCAGCACATCATGTTCCACTGTCTGAAGGGATTCTTCTTTATGCAAGACGCCCAGGGTTTCAAGTTGCTCAGGTCTTTTCATCACCGGTGTATTATGGTTCTAAACCAAAGTTAAATCGAATACTTCGATTTACATATAAAAACGAAAATAGTTTAAATTTCAGACAAGGCTAAAGAGGAGAAAAGGAAAGTACAGACCCGGTTTCACAAAACATGCACCAAGCCTCCATAGATCAAGCGAACCACTTAAGAAGAATATTACGGACGGTGTCAACCTTAACGGGTTTCACAAGGTAGTCATTCATGCCGGATGAAATAGCCTTCTGTTTTGTTTTTGTACTGGATGTTGCCGTCATGGCAATAATAAGCATTTGATATCCAAGTCCCCTGATTTCAACAGTTGCCTGAATTCCGTCTCTTTCCGGCATGAGCAGATCCATGAAAATTATTTCGTATTTGTGGGCTTTCACTTTTTCAATGGCTTCATTTCCGTTCCTTGCGATATCAATTTTATAACCCAGATTGGCAAAAATAGTATAGGCCACCCGGATGTTGATCTCATTATCCTCAGCGACAAGTATCGACAAACCGGATTTGAGCTTCGGAACAATTTCATTTACGGGTCTCTTTGTCTCCGGAAAAGATTCACGAAGACAGGACAAAACATCTGCCTGTTCAAAGGGCTCAACTATATAGTAATCAACACCGTTACGCTTCGATTGCATATAGTTTTCAACTTTATGGTTGGAACTGTGCATAAAAATGATAAATGCATCCGTCAGCTGATGTTCCTTTAGCTTTTGTGCCAGTTGCAGACCGCTCATACCTGGCTCATCATGAATATACAGTATATGATACGGGACCGGGTTCGCCAGCAGCTTGTCTTTCAGTTCCGGGAATTTGTCATTCGCATATATAAATACATCGTATTGCACTTGTTCCTGATCAAAAAAGCGGATTAAACGCTGCTTGGTATCTACGGCGGAAGTGATCAGTAAAATATGCAAATCATTCATTTTCAAAATTTTGTTCGTAATTATGGATTTTACCGGTTTTTCATTGCTAAACGCTTCAATGGTGAAACTGAATCTGGAACCCGGATAAGCGGGATTGGTTGAGATGGTGGAAGGACTTTCTACCGATATTTCGCCATGCATGAGATGCACAAGTTGTCTGGAAATAGTAGTGCCCAGACCGGAACCGCCATATTTGCGTGATGTGGATTCCTCAGCCTGGGTAAATGAATTAAAAATACTTTCTATTTTACTTCTGGGTATTCCTACACCGGTGTCCTCAACGTAGAATAGCAGGGTAAGATTATTGTTGTATTCTTCTTCAAGTTCTACTCCAACAACAATCTGGCCTTCATGCGTGAATTTAACTGCATTGCTGATCAGATTCGAAAGGACCTGCCTAAGCCGGAAAGGATCCCCGATTATATTTTCCGGAACACCGGGTTTAACTTCCACATGCAGGGCCAGGTTCTTTTCCTCAATTATGGGTCGGAAAAGTTCAGCAGCCAGTCTTACCTCTTCCCTGAGCTTGAAAGGTATTTCCTCAAGCTGCATTTTACCGGCCTCAATCTTCGAAAAATCAAGAATATCATCAATTAAATTAAGCAACAGATCTGCTGACTTTTTCACGATCTGGATGCACTCTTTCTGGTCCATTGTAAGATTACCCTGATCAAGAGCCTCGGTCATCCCAATTATTCCGTTCATGGGTGTGCGGATTTCGTGACTCATTTTTGCCAGAAATTCAGATTTTGCTGTATTGGCAGCGGCTTCATATTTTCTGGTTTTTTCGATCGGGGTAACATCAACAAATACACTTAAAATATGTTCTTCACCATTCAACATGAAAGGCACATCTCTTTTATATACGGCTACCTCTTCTCCTTCATGCTTGTATAGAACAAACTGATTTGAATCAAAAGCTGCCTCAGAATCAGAATCATAGTATTCACGAGACAGCATGAAGCGGTCAGCAAGATTCTTACCTGTAATATCGTCCTGACTTTTAATCAGCAGCATTTCGCGAGCTGTCTGATTAATGAGTACGGTATTCTGCAACTGATCCAGCATCAGTATACCAATCGGTAGTTTATCAAAGACAGATTGTATGAGCAATAATTCGTTACCTTGCTTGTTGCTTTTACCGGAAAAGGGTCTGGTTCCGGATGCATTGATGATCACCAGCAAAAGGACTATCAATGCCAGGATGTTCAGAATGCCGTTAATCAGTATTCTGCTGAATAAAAGATCGAAAATAAAGCGTTGACGCATGGAAAAAATTACACCAAATCGTGCAGTAAATACCCGGATCGGGGCAAGAGCTGAGTATACATCAATATCCTTATTATCAATATTTATTGTATGTTTAATGAAATTATTTGTTTCAGTTTGAATATCTTTTCCAAATAATTTCAAGTTGTTATAACTAATTTTAGGACGAATATTGGTGTAAATAACTGTACCTGCCGTATCAATTATGGTTTGAAAGAAGTGCCTGTCGTGAAAATAGGGATTCAGAAATGCGGAAAAAAAACCGGAAAAATCCAAGGTGAATACCAGGTTTGCCCTGAGTTGGTTATCCTGAATTACAGGAAATGAATATAAGTATTCATTTTGGGCAAAACGAACAGAGGGAGTCTGAATGAGATCATTCTGCTTTTGGGTTACATAGGGATCAACCAGGAGCGTATTTCTTTTGTTATGAGAAAGATTTAATACATATTTCCGGTTGTCATAAATAACGGTGTTTTTAATCAGATCCCGGTATATTGAGGTCAGTGATTCAAGATCTTTAATCCCTTTCTGGCTGATATCGTCAGCAGTCAGATCGAGATCGGCAAGGGAATTTGAAAAAAGAAGTGCGGTTACGTCACTTTCAAACTTCATTAATGTTCTTTCAATTTCACCGGCAGCAGCGTGTGCCTGACCACTGAGCATGCTGCGCTGAAAGGTAATATGGTTACGATATATTGAAATATTCAGATACAGAGTTAAAAAAATAGCTGCCAGGATAAATACCGTAAAGTAGAGTCTGCGTTGCTTCATGGAATGGGTGTATATTGTTTCACGGTCAAAATTGAAAATGTTACCGGATTATATACGAGATATGCCCCCAATTGTTATAACAACTTCAATCTATCCGGTATCTGCCTGTTGTATCCGAAAAGATATTAAGATAGCTGCGGTACCTGGATTCATGCAGGATCCCTTTTCTCAGGGCATCTAGGACAGCACAACCTGGTTCATGAATGTGCGTGCAGTTATAAAACTGACAATTCTTGGAAAGATTGAAAATATCCGTAAAATACAGACCAATTTCATTTTTCTCCATATCGGTAACACCAAAACCACGGATACCGGGGGTATCTATGATGAATCCGCCTCCCGGCAGGGAAAACATTTCCGGGTAGGTAGTGGTATGTTTTCCGGTGAGATGGTAAGCAGAGATATTGGCTGTTTTCAAATGCAGTCCGGGGCAGATAAGATTGATCAGACTGGTTTTACCAACACCGGAATTTCCGGCGATGGCAGTAAATTTTCCGGATAGTATTTCTGACACGGTATCTATGTTAATCTGGCGGGTTACAGAAATCTCAATAACGCAGTATCCTGCAAATTCATACATTGCTTTTACTTCATTGCACCAGGCCAGTTTTTCCGGTCCGTATAAATCCATTTTATTGATCAACAAAATGGCTGGTATATGGTAGGGTTCAACTGAAACCAGAAAACGGTCTACAAATTCCAGTGGGGTCTCAGGTGAATTCAGGGTGATCATCAGTGCAACCTGATCCAGGTTAGATGCCAGAATTTGAGTTTCTTTGGCAAGTTTAGTTGCCCTGCGGATGATGTAATTCTTCCGGTCCTGTATTTTTGTAATGATCCCCGAATGGGCAGACGATTTATCGAAAAATACTTCATCCCCAACGGCGACAGGATTTGTGTTCTTTATGCCGCGGATCCTGAAAGAGCCTTTCAGCCTGCAGTAAATCAGGTTACCTTCAGTGTTTACCGTATGCCAGCTCCCTGTAGTTTTTACAACGATGCCTTTATTCAAGGGTTGGATTGAAAATTGTATTTTTACTGATGCTAAAGTAATAAGAGATTTGTATTTTTATTATGCCAAAGCAGGGCATAGATAAAAAAGAACTGCAATAGATAAACATTAATCAGGGTATATTTAAGAATCATGAAAACGATCAAGCAGAGGCACTTTATAAAGGCTTCACCTGAAGAGGTATATACGGCTATTACCAATCCTTTCACGATCGAGTTATGGAGTGGTTATCCGGCTGTTATGGAAGTCAGGGAAGATTTTGAATTCTCATTGTTCGATGGAGATATTACCGGCAGGAATATCCGGTTCATCGAAAATGAGCTGGTGGTCCAGCAGTGGTATTTTGGTGACAGGCCTGAGGAGTCGGTGGTTACCATCAACCTGAAGCTTCAGGAGAAGGGCACAAAGGTTACGGTCGAACACACAAATGTTCCGGATGAAGATTGGGAGGAATTTGAAGAAGGATGGAAAATATATTACTGGGGTGCTATAAAGTCGTTTTTTAAATAGAATTTCTTATATCTGATTTGTTTTAATTCCCTGCAAGGATAACATATTTTGAACAAGGAGCTGATTAGAAGGGACATTGACCTGATGGCACCGGTGGGTTCATTTGAATCACTCATGGCGGCCATACAGGGAGGCGCCGACTCCGTTTATTTCGGTATCGGAAGACTTAATATGCGTGCCCGTTCGGCTTTTAATTTTACAGCAAAGGATCTGAAGAAGATCATGCGGATATGCCGGCAGTTTAACAAAAAAGCCTATTTGACACTGAATGTTATTTTCTATGATGAGGATATCGAGGAAATGAAAATGGCCGTTAACCTCGCCCTCGAGAATGGTATTGATGCAGTTATTGCTGCTGACCAGGCTGCCATCCACTATGCCCACCATCAAGGTATGGAAGTGCACTTATCCACCCAGGTTAATATAAGCAATACACAATCATTGCTATTTTATTCCGGTTTCGCCGATGTGGCCGTGCTGGCCAGGGAACTGAACCTGGAGCAGGTAGCCGTGATATCCAGAAGGATTGTCGAGGAGAAAATTACAGGACCTTCAGGTCAGCTCATGCGAATTGAACTGTTTGCGCACGGGGCTTTGTGCATGTCGGTTTCGGGGAAATGCTATCTCAGCCTGCATCATCACAGCCATTCAGCCAACAGGGGAGACTGCCTGCAGGATTGCCGCAGGGCATACACAGTAAAGGAAAAGGAAACAGGATTCGAACTTGATGTTGACCAGGAATATATCATGTCTCCGAAAGATCTGTGCACAATTCATTTTATAAATAAAATCCTGGATGCCGGCGTTCGGGTATTGAAAATAGAAGGCAGAGCGCGATCTCCGGAATACGTAAAGGTGGTATCTGCCTGCTATGATGAGGCCCTGAACAGTTATTTCGATGGCACCTATAATTTGGATAAAATTGAGCAGTGGCGGAGCAGACTCTCGGCTGTGTTTAACCGGGGATTCTGGGACGGATATTACCTGGGACAAAAACTGGGTGAATGGAGCCATGTTTATGGTTCCAAGGCAACCTGGAAGAAAACGTATGTGGCCAGGAACCTGAACTATTTCGCAAAAGCCGGAGTAGCTGAGTTCCTGTGTGAGGCCGATTCATTGAAGCAGGGAGATAAAATTCTCATAATTGGACCCACTACCGGTGTTATCGAGCAGATGGTGATTGAAATACGGGTGGATCTGAAAAGAAAAGAGAGGGTATCTGCCGGAGAAAGATTCTCCATGATTGTCGAAAGAAAGGTCCGCCGTGCAGATAAACTGTATAAACTGACCCCCCAGCAATAACAAAAGGAATCATGCTGCTAAACCTTAATTTCTACCCAGATGAAATCAATCCCTGACGCGTGCAGGCTATTCCGGACCATGGTAATGCTGATCGTGCTGCTTTCCTTAACCCAATGCAAACGAGGCAAACATGAACCATCCTTAATAAATCCTGCCTTTACAGAGAAAATATCTGCCTTTACCAGCGGAATCGTTTCTGCAGAATCAACCATTCAGGTAATACTCACCGAAGAATATCCTGGACAGATCTCCAGGAATACTCCTGTGGCTGAGGACATTTTCCGGTTTAAACCGGCGATTGCAGGGAAGGCTTTCTGGCTTGACAACAGGACAATTGAATTCCGTCCTGATCAACACCTGATATCAGGGCAGCACTATTCTGCGAGGTTCAACCTGTCGAAATTGATGAAGGTCCCTCAGGAACTGGCCAGACTGGAATTCGGTTTCACGGTTGTTAAACAGGATTTCTCTGTAGAATTTGAGGGATATCAGACTCATAAAGAAGATGATATGGTTTGGATCAAAATGAAAGGAATAGTTAATACTTCAGATGTTATAGATAATGAAATACTTGCATCCTATTTTGGTGCGAAACAGGGAAGCAGAAAGTTACAGATTGCCTGGGACAATCCTGCAGCAAGGCGATCATTTCACTTTACACTCGATAGTGTCCGGAGGACAGAGCAGAATACAAAGGTTCAGATATACTGGGATGCGACTTCACTGGGAAAGAGTATGAAAGGTGAAGTCTCTGCGGAAATACCCGCGTTGGGTGATTTTAAAGTTTTGAATATTAAAGTAATACAGCAACCGGAACAATGTATTCAGATTATGTTTAGCGATCCTCTGAAAAAGAAACAGAATTATGACGGACTGGCTTTTCTGGGGAGTGGTACCACACTTAATTATTCAGTGGATGGCAATATTTTACGGGCTTACCCGGTTATCAGGCAAACCGGTGAGGACAATTTCACCTTGCAGCAGGGACTGGTAAATCTGTTGGGATCACCTTTGGGACATGTTCATACTGAAGCACTGGTATTTGAGATGCCAAAGCCTGCTGTCAGGCTTTCCGGAAGAGGAGTTATACTGCCTGCTTCAAAGGGACTTGTATTTCCGTTTGAAGCAATAAACCTGAATGCGGTTGATATTAAAATCATCAAGATATTTGAGAACAATGTCGGATACTTTTTGCAGGTCAACCAGCTGGATGGCAGCAATCAGCTTAAGCGGGCCGGCAGGCTTATTCACCGGCAAACTATTTCACTGGTCAATGCTCCGGTTGATCTGGGTAAATGGAACAGGTTCTTTCTTGATCTGGGTAAACTGATACAGCCTGATCCCGGATCAGTATATCGTGTTGAAATTGGCTTCCGGAAAGCCTATTCATTATTTGACTGTGACGGGCGAATAGCTGTTGAGCCGGATAATACAGAAACCAGGGCGGAAAATGAGGATATTGAACAGGATATGTCATATTGGGATTCTTATGAGGCATATTATGATGATTATTATGATTATGGTTTTGATTACGAATGGGAGGAAAGAGATGACCCCTGCTCGGAATCATACTATACCCGGAACCGATGGGTTGCCCGTAATGTTCTGGCCTCCGATCTCGGGATTATTGCCAAGACGGGTGATGGCAATACCCTGTTTTGTGCTGTAACGGACCTGGTAACTGCAGAGCCGATCGGTCATGTCAGCGTAATTCTGTATAATTTCCAGCAGCAGCCTATTACTTCCGGGTTTACCGATAATGAGGGATTTGTGAGCTTATCTGCAAATGAAAAGCCATTCCTGCTTGTTGCCCGCTATGGGAAGCAGCGTGGTTATTTACGGCTGGATGACGGCTCATCTCTCTCCCTGGGAGCCTTTGATGTTTCCGGAGACCCAGTGCAGCGAGGGCTTAAGGGCTATATTTATGGTGAAAGGGGAATATGGCGACCGGGCGATACACTATTTATGACCTTCATGCTCGAAGACCGGCAAAAAATATTGCCTGCCATGCACCCGGTCATATTTGAATTGTTCAGTCCGCAGGGACAGTTGTACAGCAGGCATGTCAGAACCCATGGTGTCAATGGGTTCTATTCCGTGAAAATCCCTACCGGCCGTGAAATCCCTACCGGTAACTGGAATGTGAAGGTGAAGGCGGGAGGCACCGTGTTTGATAAGATTTTGAAAATAGAGACAATCAAGCCAAACCGGCTGAAAATCAATTTGGATTTTCAAACTGACCGCCTGACGACCAATGTCGAAATATCGGGGTATCTCCAGGTTAACTGGCTCCAGGGGGCCATTGCGGGAAACCTGAGGACAACAGTAAGTGTTTTGCCTACCCGTGAGCCGACGGGATTTGAAAATTATCCGTCATATCAGTTCACTGATCCGGCAAAGGTTTTCTTTCCGGAGGAAGTAACCTTGTTCGACGGTTATACCGGGGATAACGGCAAGGCAACCATACCGGTACGCATGCATTCAGGAAATGCTGCACCGGGTATGCTACGGGCTAATTTCACTGTACGTGCTTTTGAAAAGGGAGGCGATTTCAGCATTGACAGGTTCAGCATGCCCTATTCCCCGTATACGGCATATGTGGGCATCAGAACTCCGGAAGGAGACGAGAGGGGAATGCTCCTCACTGATACCACACAATGGATTGATGTGGTTACGGTTGATGATGGCGGGAAATCCATTTCAAGAAAAGACCTTGATGTAAAAGTTTACAAACTGAACTGGCGGGGATGGTGGGAATCAGAAGGAGATGAACTGGCCGGTTATATTGGCAATACTTACAATGAGCCCGTGGTTACAAAGAAAGTATCAACAGTAAACGGAAAAGGGCGGTTTGGATTCAGAATAGATCGTCCGGACTGGGGCAGGTTTTATATTCGGGTGGAAGATCCGGTTGGGGGACACTCAGCAGGTAAAATCGTTTACATTGATTGGCCGGGATGGGCTGGCCGTCCCATGCGGGATAATCCGGAAGCTGTGAGCATGCTTTCTTTTAATTCAGACAAAAAGAAATATGCCACGGGAGATGAGGCAGAATTAATTATACCTACAGGCGGAAAGGGATTGATCCTGCTCAGCATTGAATCAGGATCGCATATTCTCATGAAGAAGTGGATCAAAGCCGAGGAACAGGAAACCCGGATAAAAATACCGGTAACAGCGGACATGGCTCCCAATGTTTACGCCTATGCAACACTGATCCAGCCTCACGCCAATTCAGTAAATGACATGCCCATGCGGTTATATGGGGTTCTTCCCATATTTGTGGAAGATATACATACTCATCTGACCCCCCTTATAAAAATGCCCGGTGAGCTGGAGCCACTTCAGCGGTTCACCATTGAAATCAATGAAAAAAACAGAAGGGAGATGACGTATACACTGGCCCTGGTGGAAGAGGGACTGCTTGATCTGACCCGCTTCAAGACTCCGGATCCGTGGAGCCGGTTTTATGCAAGAGAGGCTTTGGGAATCAAAACCTGGGATTTGTACGACATGGTAATAGGTGCATATGGAGGAAAACTGGGCACAATTCTCGGAATTGGCGGAGATGATGAAATTGTGGACAGTGAACCGGCCGAAAAGGCCAACCGTTTCAAACCGGTGGTCAAATTCATGGGACCCTTTATGCTCAAAGCAGGCAGCACCAATAAACACACCCTGGCCTTGCCGAATTATATTGGCTCTGTCCGGGCTATGGTGGTGGCTGGGCAGGAAGGGGCCTATGGTCTTGCCGAAAAATCCGTTCCGGTCAAAAAGCCTATGATGATCCTGGCCACTCTGCCCAGGGTCATGGGACCCGGAGAGTCGGTTAAGTTGCCGGTGACTGTTTTTGCCATGGGTACACAGGTAAAAGAGGTGCAGGTCAGGGTAACGACAAATGAATTCCTGGTCGTTACAGACAACCCGGTAAAAAAATTATACTTTAGCGAATCCGGAGATAAGGTATTGGATTTCAACCTCAGCATTGCAAAAAAAACGGGTGTGGGACGTGTAAAGGTGAGTGCCAGCGGCAACGGGATCTCATCGGAATATGAAGTTGAGTTGGACATCCGAACGTCAAATCCGCCTGTAACCAGCTTTGTTGCCGGAACAGCCGGATCCGGTAAAACCTGGCAATGCGATTATACACTGCCCGGCATGGAAAATACAAATTCCGTCATACTCGAAGTATCCGGAATCCCCCCGGTGGACGTTGGAAGAAGGTTGAGATACCTGCTGTCTTACCCCCACGGTTGCTTAGAACAAATCACTTCCACGGCTTTTGCCCAACTCTACCTGAATGATCTACTTGAACCCGATACCAAAACAGGATCAGCCATCGAAGGTAACATCAAAGGAGGCATTAGCAAACTGGGCACATTTCAATTGACAGATGGCGGTTTCAGCTATTGGCCCGGCGAACAACAGATAAACAACTGGGGATCATCCTATGCGGGCCATTTTTTACTGGAAGCAGAAAAACAAGGTTATGTCCTGCCAGCCGGTCTTAAATCAACCTGGATTCGCTCACAAAAGCGATTGGCCCGACAATGGAAACTTGTTCAGGGAACAGATTTCTATTTGCAGGAAGACCTGGAACAGGCTTACCGCTTATATACACTGGCCCTTGCAGGAGATCCGGAAACAGGGGCCATGAACAAATTGAGAGAGATGAGCACTTTGAGTCTGCAGGCCAAATGGCGGCTTGCAGCTGCCTATGCACTGATTGGCCAGACTCAGGTAGCAACGGAATTAGTTAATCGTGAAAGCACTGATATTCAAGAGTACAGGGGGTCCTATTCAACTTATGGTTCACGTGAGAGAGATTGGGCCATGATACTGGAAACCCTGATGCTGCTGAATGATAAAAACAGGGGCGCTGTACTGGCCAGAAAAATTTCCGAAGCGCTTTCATCTGAAAACTGGATGAGCACCCAAACCACAGCCTATTGCTTGTTAACCGTGGCAAAATTCAGCAAGGGAATTACCGGGGAGAAACTGGTTTTTTCATATACACAGGCCCAAGGCAAAACAGTGGAGGTAACTTCAGATAAGCCGATCGTGCAAATAGCGCTTCCGCAAAATCCCAAAACAAGATCTGGACATATTGAGATGAAAAATCAGGGAAAGGGTCTTATATTTACAAGGGTTATCATGGATGGCGTTCCGGAAGCCGGAAGGGAGGAAGATTTCAGCAACCGGTTAATACTTGAGGCAAGCTATCAGCTTAAAAAAGGCGAGGCCTTTGACATTGCTCAGGTCATTCAGGGAACCGACTTTTATGCAGTTGTTTCGGTTTATAATCCGGGAGATTATGATTACCGGCAACTGGCCCTGACCCAAATATTCCCTCCCGGCTGGGAAATCATCAATACCAGGATGGCCGATTCAGAAATGCCGGATCAAAACAACTTTGCTTATCAGGATATCCGGGATGACCGGATCATTACCTACTTCGACCTCCGGAAGGGGGAACGCAAGACCTTTGCAGTGATGATCAATGCAGCCTATCAGGGAAGATTCTATCTTCCGGGAGTGTATTGTGAAGCCATGTATGACAGCAACATCGGAGCCATGCAAAAAGGCAGGCTGGTGGAAGTGATCAGTCCCTGAACCGGGCAACCAGTTCAATAAACTGATCGAAAAGAAATTCCGTATCTGTAGGACCACTTGAGGCCTCAGGGTGAAACTGACTGGAAAAGAATGGTTTATTCTTATGTTTCATTCCTTCATTTGTCCCATCGTTCAGGTTAATAAACAGGGGTTCCCAATCCGCTGGCAAGGTTGAATTATCAATGGCAAATCCGTGATTCTGGGATGTAATATAGGCCTTGTTTGAATTCACGAGCAATACCGGCTGGTTATGGCTTCTATGTCCGTATTTCAGCTTATACGTATTAGCCCCGGCAGCCAGAGCAAGCAACTGGTTCCCGAGGCAAATGCCGTAAATCGGAATTTCCTGTTGCAGGGCCTTATGAAGGTTCCGGATTGTCACATTGCACTGTTTGGGATCACCCGGTCCGTTCGAAATAAAAAGGCCGTCGTATGATTCCTTTGATATATCATAATCCCAGGGTACCACGATAACCGTTGTATCCCTTTTTAAAAGGTTGCGGATAATGTTGTATTTTACACCACAATCGATCAGCAGAATGCGGTATTTACCCTGCCCGTATATCTTCTTTTGCCGGATACTTACCTGATTAACAAGATTGACCTGGTTTGGATCATACAGATCAATATCCTGGTTCCTGCATATTATTTTACCAAGCATGGTTCCCTCTTCACGCAAAATTTTCGTAAGTGCGCGTGTGTCGATACCATAAATTCCCGGGATTTCATTTTCCTTAAGCCAGTTGCCGAGACTTTTGTTTGCATTCCAATGGCTGTATTCGTCCGTGTAGTCGGAAATGATCAATCCGGAGATATGAAGAGAGTAGGATTCAAAATATTTGAGAAGATCGTTCTCGGAATCAACTCCCGGGACGCCGTAATTGCCAATGATGGGATAGGTGAGTGAGAGAATCTGCCCTTTATAGGAAGGATCAGTCAGACTCTCAGGATAACCTGTCATGGCCGTGTTGAAAACCACTTCACCGGAAACCGATTTTTCAAACCCGAATGAAAATCCGGAAAATTCCTTTCCGTCCTCTAAAACCAGTTTGATTTCAACTCCATTTTCCATTTACTGTTTCTTGATTGGTTTGCTTTTAATGAGGGCTGCAATAATCTCTTCTACCTGCTCGGATCCGATCTTTTTTGCCACAATCTGTTTATTTTCATCCAGTATGTATATCTGCGGGGTGGTAGTCACGTCATATTTCAATTTGAAATCATAAGAATAAGGATTCCATGCGTTCATCCAATCATACAGGCCATGCTCATTCACAAAATCAACCCATTTTACTTTGCCATCTTCACCAAAAAGCGTACTTATAGAAAGAACTTTAGCACCCATGTTCTTGAGGCTTTTCTCATAGATGGAATACAGTTCCGGGACGGCCTTTTTGCAATGACCGCAATCTGCCTCCCAGAAAATAACCACGAGATATTTAGCCTGGACCTGTTTGAGTGTCGTTTTCATACCTACATGGGGAAATCGCTTCAATGCAGTATCCTTCGCTGCACTTTTGAAATGATCGGGCGGTACCAGCATCAGCTCCACGTCAGGAGCCACCTTCCCAATAAGAAGGGGCCGGATTTTCTCTACCCTGTCCTTCAGGTCGGCAATAAACTTGGCGTCGCTCCACCAGGATTCACGGATGTAATACTTATCGGCGATATATACCTGGATTGCATCCATTCCCATGATATTGCTCTTTCCATAATAATTGAACAGGGTAATAAGCATAAACCTGAATAAATTGGAATCAACCCGTGATTTTTCAATAACATAATCAATTTGACCATACAATGAATCCGGAATCTGGGGAACGACCTTGGTCAGATAGGTCATTACTTTATCTTCATACAGGGGTGTCCGCAGCAGTCGGGGATCGGATATATTAAAATTATCAAAGTAATGCTTTCGGTAGTAGTAATACTGCCAGGTTGAATCAATAATATTTCCTTTAGCATCTCTGGGCGGATCAGGTACCCTGATATCAAGTGTGGCATTTAAAAAATCAGATACAAACAGCCCAGGTTTTTCCTTCCCAATATTCTCAATGCGGGAAATCCGTTCATCATTGATTTTTTTAAGCTGTGAGGAAAGTAATTCCCGCAAATTGAGATCTTTTTCAGATTTGATTTTTGCGGTAATACTATCAGCCTGTTTCCGCAAGGTAACCATGTACCGTTGGAAACCGAGAAATATTTCATTCTCTTCTGAGCCTTTAACTATCATTGATTTGATAAAATCAACAGTATCAACTTCAATGGAGAATTCCTGATCGTTACCCAGGATGATCTCAAAATATCGAGAACTGGGAAGATAAATCAGGTACAGGCCTTCCGGAAGGTGACGGTTTCCGGTAAATTGCCCCATACCCTTGTAGTTCAGCATGATCGTGTCATCCGGATACATGGATTTGTTCAGATAATGCCCCAGTATCAGTGTGGTATCATTCAGTCCGTTGACCTTAACCCGGATATCAAAGCCAGAAGCGAATGACATAGCCGAGACAAGGAGGAGGATTAAAATATGGCATTTTTTAATCAACATAGCGGAAATTAGGTTATTGAACGAGATCAAGTTTAAAATGGCCAAAATTAATGATAAAATCCAGAATTGGAATGAGGCCAATACAATTTACCATGGATGATTCCTGCCAGTCATGCATATTTCCTATATTTGGAACATAATTAAAACAGTTCGTTACATGTTTAGCCTGAAGGCAAGTCAGAATTTGATACAGGCCCGTCTGAAAGAGATCGGTTTGCCTGATTCTCCCGTGAATCTGTATGATCCGATACGGTATATCCTGGAAACTGATGGCAAAAGAATAAGACCGGCTCTGGTTTTAATGGGGTGCAATGTGTTTTCAGAGGATATCAGCCAGGCCATTCATGCAGCCATGGCTGTCGAGATATTCCACAACTTCACACTGATGCATGATGATATCATGGACAAGTCCGTTATGCGTCGCAACAGACCTGCTGTTCATATTAAATGGAATCAGAATATTGCTATCCTGTCAGGTGATACCATGCTGATCAAGGCTTATGAACTTCTATCCGGTACACCGGCTTCCTCACTGGTATCTGTATTAAAGTTGTTTAACAAAACGGCTTTAAGCGTCTGTGAGGGACAGCAATATGATATGGATTTTGAACACAGCCTGGATGTTACCCTCGCGGAATATCTGAACATGGTTGAACTGAAGACGGCAGTTTTGCTTGCTGCTGCGTTAAAAATAGGTGCTGTCATAGGTGGGGCAGAAGACAGACAGGCTGATTTACTGTATGAGTTTGGCAGGAATGTTGGAATTGCTTTTCAGCTTCAGGATGATATGCTCGATGTGTATGGGGATCCGATATTATTTGGCAAGATGACAGGTAATGATATTGTATCCAATAAGAAAACGGTCTTGCTTGTTCAGGCCCTGCATGCAGCCGACGGACAGCAGAGAATGGAGCTTTTGAGGTGGTTAAAGGCTGAAAAGTTTGACCGCGATGAAAAAATACAGTGTACGAAAGATATTTACGATCAACTAAACCTGGAAAGCCTTACCACTTCTATGGTAATGCGGTATCATCAACAGGCACTGGCTATGCTGGACGATCTTTCATGCCATTCCGAAAGAAAAGCCGTTTTGAGGCAGTTTTCTGAAGCGCTTATGGACCGGAAGAAATAGATTTCATTCTCTCCCTACTTTTCCTTACGCTTTACAACATAAACACCATACTGTTGGTTTGTCAGGGAATCAATGGCTGAACTGATTTCAGTCTGGTTAAAATTCTTGCTGATCATGGCCAGATTTTGCATGATCTGAAAATTATAAATGATCTGGTCGTTGATACTGGAAATGAATCCGTTTTTTTGATCGAGGTAATAGGCCAATTTCCCGCTGCATTTTTCACTGAGACTTTTAACCAGTGAATTGGCCTTGTCAAATCGATTACACTGGTAGTAGGCATTTGCAATCTGGATGAGGGTATGATCAAAGGGTATTTTATTGTCCGGAGTTAGTTCCAGACAGCGGTCAAGCACCTGTATAGCCCTGGCTGTATCATCCCTGATGATCAGTTCACCTGCAAGCTGAAGAAAACGGTTCCGGAGCCTTATAATGGAAACGGTCCGAACATGAAAATCATCCAGATATACTTTCGGATCATTCATCCCGCCATAGCGGAATTTGTTCATGAGGTTTTCATACAGCAATTCGGTTTCAATACGTCCTGCTTCATAGCGGTTACTGGAGGGTGATTTGATAGGTATCAGCCTGTAAGCAAAGCCTTCCAGTTGCATATAATCTTCCAGTCCCAGTGTTCCATCATGTCCAAGGGAGGCAAAATAAACCGGGCGTTTCCAGTTGTTATTGGCCAGAATATCAAGTACGGCCAGTTCACTTTTCCCCAGGCTGTTGCGGTTGAATTTCCATTCAATGGCGGGCAGGATTTTTCCAGCTTCTCTGGGATTCACCGTTCCATTGTGCAATACAACAGATGTGTCAACCGGGATGCGGAAATTTCGGGTCGGCACATAATTGAATTTTTCCCCTGAGGAAGAAGACACCTTAGCCTGTGGCAGGTCGCTTGAGACAAATTCAAGAATATCCTTCAGATTGGCCACCTGCTGGGTGCGTTCCTGAACAAACACAATGTCCCTTGTTCCGTTCCTGTATTTTTCTTGCGAAAGGGAGATAGGGAGAGGTTCCGATTCATACGCTTTTCTCTTCATCTGGTCAATATACCAGTCCATGTTCAGCAGCATCAGATTGACCACCCTGACATCAGTTCTGATCCCTTCCACTTCCTGGGCATACCACAAGGGAAAGGTATCATTGTCACCGTTTGTGAACAGGAGAGCATTCGGGGCACAAGTATTCAGGTAATCATAAGCAATATCCCGGGCAGTATAACGTCCTGACCGGTTGTGATCATCCCAGTTTTCAAAGGCCATAATACCCGGAACAAGTAGCAGGCAGATGATGGTAAGTCCGCCTGCAACCAGGGTATTTTTAAGTTTTTTACCCAGGCTATCAAATATTGCCATAACACCAAGTCCGATCCAGACAGCAAAGGCATAAAATGATCCGGCGTATGCATAATCCCTTTCCCTGGGCTGAATGGGAGTCTGGTTCAGATATATAACAATGGCGATGCCGGTCAGTACAAACAGCAGCATCACCACCCAGAATTTCTTCACATCCCGCTGTAAATGAAATACAAGTCCAAAAAGTCCAAGTAACAAAGGAAGAAAGAAATAGGTATTTCTTGAAGGGGCATGAGCTTCATCTGCAGGCAGATTTTTCAGTGATCCGATGAGAATTTCATCTACCGGTTTGATACCACTGATCCAGTTACCGTTAAGCGGATCTCCGTGCCCCTGGATGTCATTCTGACGACCAACAAAATTCCACATGAAGTAACGAAAATACATATGCCCAAGCTGGTATGTGAAAAAGAAACGCAGGTTGCTCAGGAAATCGGGCGGATTTTTAGGCGATGAGCGATCATACACGATGTTTCCTTTTTCATTCCGTACAATATTACCCTGGGCATCCTGCCGGGCTTCGTACAAACGGTTTTCTTTCAGCCCGGCCCAATCGATGTAGGTATTAATATGCTCATTTTCTGAACTGTACATCCGAGGAAAAAAGGTTGTATATCGGGGATCATATTTATAAGAAAGCTTACGGTTGGTGATCTTATATTTGCCATCCAATTTGGAATAGGTTGGCTTACCCTCCTGAATACCATCCGGTTTTGCATTGAAATAGTGTCCGCTGACCAGCGGACGGTCGCCGTACTGCTCACGGTTCAGGTAATATTGAAGGGAAAATACGTTGTCAGGGCTATTCTCATCCATGGGGGGATTGGCGGATGAACGGATCACAATCATGGCATAGCAGGAATAACCGATCAGAATTACGGTTATACCGAGCAAAATCGCATTGAGGGCTGTGTTTATATGGGTGTAGGTTCTCCAGATACCATAACAAAGCATGCCGATAAGGAGTATGCAATACACGATTACTCCGGAATTATAAGGCAGGCCAAATCCGTTTACAAAAATCAGTTCAAAACGGGAAGCCAGCCAAATCACGCCCGGAATGATGACATACATGATTGATGCCAGCAGAAGCAGGGAAACTAACAGGGCCCAGACCACACCGGAAGAGGTTACTTTATGCTTCCTGAAATAATAGACCATTACAATGGCCGGAATAGCCAGCAAGTTGAGCAAGTGTACACCTATGGATAATCCCATAAGGTAAGCAATCAGGATCAACCACCGGTTCGCGAGCCGATCATCCGCCTCATTTTCCCATTTCAATACAGCCCAAAAAACAACTGCCGTAAACAGGGATGAACTGGCATATACCTCGCCTTCAACGGCAGAAAACCAGAATGAATCTGAAAAAGTGTAAGCCAGAGCACCCACAATTCCACTTCCGAAAACAACAATCCGGTCCCGTAATTCTATTTGTATGTCCTGTCCGCCAATAATTTGCTCCCTGTTCAGGGTCAGTTTCTGGGCAAAATGGACAATGGTCCAGTAAAGAAACATAATGGTCAATCCACTGTATATGGCCGAAGATGCATTCACAAGCAAGGCCACTTTGTCGTAATGATCCCCGGCAAACAGGGAGAATGTGCGGGCCAGGATCATGAAAAGGGGAGCTCCCGGAGGATGGCCGACCTGAAGTTTAAAGGCACTGGCAATAAATTCACCACAGTCCCAAAGGCTTACTGTCGGTTCAAGGGTAAGCAGGTATACGGAGGTGGAAATACCAAATAGGATCCAACCCAGCAGGTTGTTGACTCGTCTGAAATTCTTCATGCTGAAAATTTTAAATAATTATCGTAGTTTTCATACTTTGCTGTGCAAGATTTTTAAAAATATGCCAAATTTAAACGCAATTCGAAACAAAGTATTCGTTTGTGTCAAAATACAGAAAAAATTAGTTAACACTGATACAGGATGAATAAAAAAAACCAAGACAGAGTTGTTTATTCAACTAACCCTGATTTCAAGTATGGACAGGAAGAACCACTCAGGGAAACCCTGCCGGTGGCACAACAGCAACTTTATATCTGGATTGATTCAAAAGGCAGGAAAGGCAAAACCGTTTCACTGATCAGGGGTTTTACAGGTAACGACCAGGACCTGGACACACTGGCAAAGGAATTAAAAACCCTTTGTGGTACCGGCGGGACAGCAAAAAACGGAGAAATAATAATCCAGGGAGACTTTCGCGAAAAGATCATGCGTTTCCTGAGCGGGAAGGGATACAAAGTTAAGAAGGCAGGCGGATGAAAGTCGCTATCATCCAATGGTTTTATCGTAAGAGATTCCTATTATTGGCTGTCCTGCTGGTAATTGCAGGCTATCTGAACCTGTTGAGAATGCCCTTGTTCAATGAGCCGGTGTCGACGGTTATTTTTGATAACCGGGGCGATTTGCTGGGAGCCCGGGTAGCGTCTGACGGACAGTGGCGGTTCCCTGCCGGTACTGTGCTGCCTGAAAAAATCAAGAAAGCAACGATTGCCTTTGAGGACAGGTATTTTTATGTACATCCCGGTTTCAATCCGGTATCTCTTGCCCGGGCTCTGGTACTTAATATCAGGGCAGGCAGGATTATAGGCGGGGGAAGTACGATTACCATGCAAACGATCCGGCTTTCAAGAAAGAACAAGCCCCGTACTTTCCTTGAAAAATGTATTGAAATTGTGATGGCTACCCGTCTTGAACTGCGTGCAAGCAAAGAAGAGATACTGTCTCTCTATGCCGGCAATGCACCATACGGAGGGAATGTCATCGGAATAAACGCCGCCGCATGGAGATACTACGGTACGGCATGCGAGAACCTTTCCTGGGCTGAGGCTGCGATGCTGGCTGTACTGCCCAACTCGCCGTCCCTTGTAAATCCCGGCAGGAACCGGACCCTTCTGCTGGAGAAAAGGAATCTATTGCTGAAGCGTTTACATAATTTAGACTGGATTGACAATACGACTCTTGAGCTGGCCTGTTCCGAGCCCATTCCGGATAAGCCACTGGCTATTCCCAGAAGGGCGCCACAGTTGTTGGACCGGCTCAGCCTGGATGGCGGAGGGGAGCATAAAACCACAGTTGACGGAGAACTGCAGGACAGGACGACAGAAATTCTATTAAAACATCATAAAATATTACAATATAATCAAATACATAATCTTGCAGCATTGATTGTTGAAGTAAAGACAGGAAATATTCTGGCCTATGTTGGCAATACTGTAAATCTGGAAAAGGGAGAGCATGGGGACGAAGTGGATATCATCCGGTCACCCCGGAGCACAGGCAGTATTCTCAAGCCGGTCTTATATGCTGCCCTCCTTGATGCTGGTATGCTGCTCCCAAACAGTCTGGTTGCCGATATACCCGTTAATCTGTCCGGCTTTGCACCCAGGAATTTTGATAGTCAGTTTGAAGGTGCTGTTCCTGCAAGCCGGGCTTTATCACGTTCGCTGAATGTGCCGGCAGTTGGGATGCTTCGGGATTACGGCACTGAACGTTTTTACAGGCTGCTGAAAAGTCTGGGAATTACTACGCTTACAAAATCTTCTGATCACTATGGATTATCTCTTATCCTGGGTGGTGCAGAGGGCAGTCTTGAAGAGCTTGTCTCCCTGTATTCCGGTTTTTCACGTGTGCTGAATCATTTTGCAGAAACCGGATTTTATTACGAATCCGATTTCAGACGGTTAAACCTGGATAATAACAAAAGCATTATTCAGGCAGCGGGAAGGGAAGAAGCCGGGATAAGTGCATCGGCACTCTGGTATACCTATCTTGCCATGAATGAGGTGAACCGTCCGGAGGGGGAGATCGGCTGGAAGTATTTCAGATCAGCCCGGAAGATTGCCTGGAAAACCGGTACGAGTTTTGGATACCGGGACGGATGGGCTATTGGGACTTCGCCTGATTATGTTGTTGGAGTCTGGGCTGGTAATGCTGATGGAGAAGGTCGGCCCGGATTGACCGGTATATCAGCTGCCGCCCCTGTTATGTTTGAACTATTCGGATTATTGCCCGGATCAGCCTGGTTCAGTCCGCCACTGGAGGAGCTCGTACCTGCCTTTGTATGCAGGGAAAGCGGTTATCTTGCCGGCCCTCTTTGCCAAAAACGCGATGATGTGAAAATTCCGGTCAGCGGTGAGCATTCACGGGTATGTCCGTACCACCAGGTTATCCACCTGTCAGATGACGGAAAATACAGGGTCAACAGCAATTGTTACAATAATGCCAAAATGATCCATTCATCCTGGTTTGTCCTTCCTCCGGTGCAGGAATGGTATTATAGGAAAAGGCACAGTGAATACCGGATCTTGCCTCCTTTTAAGGAGGGATGTGAACCGAACAGTGCAAAAGCCATGGATCTGATCTACCCGCAAGATAATGCGGAAATTTATGTACCCGTGGAATTGAACGGGAAAAGGGGAAGGGTGGTTTTTGAAGCAGTCCACCGTGATCAGAATGCCGCAATATTCTGGCACCTTGACGAATGTTTTCTTTCCTGCACTAAGGATATTCACCAGGTAGAAGTCTATCCCGGTCCGGGCAGACATACACTGTTGCTGGTCGATGAACAGGGTGAAGAGCTGGTAAGGAAGTTCACAATTCCGGACAGGTAGGGTCAAGGGAATGATCCGGAAATTGAAAACCGGGATTACGAGAGGGTGGAATTTACAATAAACCGCCAGGCATTACTTTTCCAGGGTTCGCCTGCATAATGGATGCCTATCCGGGGTGTATTCATGACAACCGGCTTGAGGGGGCTGTTTTCAATCCAAATCCGGCTTGATATAACCAGGTCCTCTCCGTAAAATGACTTGTCAATAGCCAGGGCATGGGTAAGGATACCAGGACCACCCAGTCCGGAAAGCCCCCTGATCAGGATAGCCTGCGGAATTTCTTGCGGACCGGTGACGATATTCAGCATCCAGTGCATGCCATAAATCAGGTAAACATATACCAATCCACCCCTGGCATACATGATGCTGTTCCGGGATGTCCTGCCAAATCTCGCATGTGAAGCTTCATCCTCTTCACCCCGGTAAGCTTCCGTTTCAACAATGGAAAAACAGCTCAGGTAACCTCCAATATTCCTTACCAGGGTCTTGCCAATCAGTTCAGGTGCGACGGTCAGTACATCACGGCTGTAAAAATCCTGCCCAAGTCTTGGGTACTGCTTATGCATGCCTGAAGACAGGTAATTTATGCTACAGAATCAGCATGGCATCTCCATAGGTGCCAAAGTGGTATTTCTCCTTGATTGCAACCTTGTATGATTCAAACAGCATCTCATACCCTGCAAAGGCAGATACCATCATCAGCAATGTGGAAAGGGGAAGATGGAAATTGGATATCATACGGGTCGGGACGCTGAATTCATAGGGGGGGAAAATAAATTTATTTGTCCAGCCATCATACGGTTTCAAATGTCCGGCGGTGGACACTGAACTTTCCAGTGTTCGCAAAACAGTAGTCCCGACCGCACAAATATTCTTCCGGTTATCCTTGGCCTCATTTACAATCCGGACTGATTCTTCGGTTATGATGATCCGTTCAGAATCCATCTTATGTTTGGTCAGGTCTTCCACATCTACTGTCCTGAAATTACCCAGCCCCACATGGAGCGTAATTTCAGCAAAACGGGTACCCTTTATTTCGAGCCGTTTCAATAATTCACGACTGAAGTGCAGACCTGCTGTAGGTGCTGCTACCGCACCTTCATGTTTGGCGAAGATGGTCTGATACCGGTCCCGGTCCTCCGGTTGAACAGCGCGTTTTATGAATTTCGGCAAGGGGGTTTCGCCAAGCTTAAATAGTGTCTTCTTAAACTCATCATAATCACCATCAAACAAAAATCTAAGTGTACGACCTCTTGAAGTGGTATTATCAATTACTTCTGCTACAAGCGTTTCCTCTTCATCGCCAAAATAAAGCTTATTCCCGATCCTGATCTTCCTGGCGGGATCAACCAGCACGTCCCATAGCCGTTGTTCCCGGTTGAGTTCCCGAAGAAGAAAAACTTCGATTTCAGCTCCTGTTTTTTCCTTGTTGCCATACAACCTGGCCGGAAAAACCTTGGTATTATTCACAACCATCACATCACCCTCACCAAAATAATCAATGATCTCCCTGAAGACTTTGTGTTCGATGGCACCAGTCTTTCGGTCAACCACCAGCAGTTTCGATTCGTCACGTTTATCGGCCGGGTATTTGGCAATCAGATCTTCCGGCAGATTGTATTTATATTGAGAAAGTTTCATAGGCGGAATGAGGATTTATAATATCAACCAAATATATATGCAAAGGGCATCAAAAAGCTACAAAAGAATTAAATTTCTTTCAAAATCTTCAATATCCAGTGCATCTTCGAGTGTAAAACTGCCGATTGCGGTTCTGACCAATCCCGACAGATGACCTCCGGAACCCAGTCTGATACCAATGTCACGGGCAAGGGCCCTTATGTAAGTCCCCTTGCTGCAAAAGACCCTGATCTCAATCACCGGGAGGTCAAAACGCAGCAGCGTTATCGACATGATGTCTATTTCCCTTGCCTGGAGATCAACTGCTTCTCCCTTACGGACCAAAGAATAGGCCCGTTTCCCGTTAACAAAGCGCGCTGAATATGCTGGAGGCTTCTGCAACTGCACACCTGAAAACCCAGCCAGAACTTCTTCTACGCTTTTTTGTGTGATATGTCCGGTAGGAAAGGTAGCATCAACATCAGTTTCCAGGTCATAAGAAGGTGTAGTTGCCCCCAGTGTGATTTTTGCGAGATATTCCTTTGGTTGAGACTGGTATTGCTCAATATTCCGGGTTTCCTTTCCGGTACATACGATCATCAGTCCGGTGGCAAGCGGATCAAGGGTGCCGGCATGTCCGACCTTCAGCTTTTTGATTTTAAGCCGGTTTCTCACCACACTTTTCACCTTGCGGATCAGATCAAATGAGGTCCAATAGAGGGGTTTATTAAAGAGCAGCAATTTACCCGCGGTAAATTCCTCGGTCAGCCGTACATTTTCCATCAAAGTCCTGTTCCTGTGGATAGCATATGAAAGGCATTTCCCGTTTGAACGGATCGTGCCGGCCTGATTTGCCTCACTTCGATGCTTTGGGTTTCTTCATAATGGCCCAGATTTCAAATGCAAATCCAGCTAAAACGACAACCGGGGCAAGGGTAATCCGCCTGAAACTGAATAATTCGTCGGCATTAAAGACAGTGGGATCAGGAGACTTTCCCCCCACCATCAACAAGAATCCCACCATGATGATAAGGAATCCAATTATCAAATAGATATAGTTCTCTTTTGCCAGTGCAAAACGGACATTTGGAGAGCTTTCTTCAGGTTTTTTTGCCATATTTCCAGTATTAAGTGTATAAGTTATCGGTTTTCATATTCAGGTATTTATTAACCGAAAGCCAGGTGGAGAACCACGCCAGCATAATACCCGTGATCAGGATGACCGAAAAGATTATACCCAGGATCCGGAAATCCTGGAAACTAAACAATCCTTCCAGCTGTTTGTCCGTAACAAACAAGGTCGCCATAAGTAACAGGATAGCCAGACAGGCCCCTATTATACCCTGCGTAATCCCTTTAATAATAAACGGGCGTCTGATCAGGTATGGGTGAGCTCCTACCAGTTGCATGGTACGGATGATGAATCTTTTGGAATACACGGAAAGCCTGATGGTGTTATTTATCAGCGTTAGGGCAATGAG
Source organism: uncultured Bacteroidales bacterium (assembly GCA_963705125.1). Taxonomy (GTDB): domain Bacteria; phylum Bacteroidota; class Bacteroidia; order Bacteroidales; family UBA10428; genus UBA5072. The sequence continues at coordinate 186,089 of CAVPIY010000008.1, forward strand.
AGTAAGCATGGATCCGAATATCAGGATGGCCAGGCTGATCTTTCTGACATTCATATTCACAGCGTACAGCAAATCCTTCTGATAGGCGACATCGGCTACCTGCGGGAATGTGCGGAATTCCTTTTCGAGAACGGCAAAGCTGTCAGTATTGGCATAACTGGCATGCAGTTTAACATCAATGGAAGCAGGGAGCGGATTATAACCCAGAAAATCGACAAAATCCTCTCCCATTTCCTTCTGAAAATCTTCAGCAGCTTTCTCCCGGGTAATATACCGTGTCTCCTTTACAGATTTTTTTGAGTCGAGCTGTTTTTGCAAGCTGAAAATATCAACTTCCCGGATATCTTCATTCAGGTAGAGGGAAATGCCCACATTTTCCTTTACGTAATCAGAAAGCTTTCTCGTGTTCAGAAGAAGGATGCCTACCAGTCCAACCATAAACAATACGAGTGTGATGCTCACCACTGAGGTAAGGTAGGAAGCGGTTAAGCGCCGGCGGATCGTATAGTCTTTAGTCTGCATTAAATGGCATGTTGTTCAGAAAATTCAATCCATCCGTGTACATCGGCTTCATCCCCGTTTTGTATGGAGATCAGCCGCTGATAGAGTTTTGTCGAAACCGGACCCGGTTTGCCATCAAGACAAAACTCGTATATTTTGTTATTATCAGGATCAACGATCTTCCGAATGGGTGTAATTACTGCGGCAGTGCCGCAGGCTCCGACTTCTTCGAATGAAGGTACCTCATCATACAGAACCGGTCTGCATTCGACCTGCAATCCCAGATCCCTGCTCAACTGCTGTAAGCATAAATTCGTGATGGAAGGCAGAATTGACCGGGATGAAGGGGTAATGTAACAGTTGTTCTTAATGCCGAAAAAATTCGCAGGACCGGCTTCGTCAATGTATTTCTTTTCCTTCGGATCAAGATATAGGGTGGTGGAGAAACCCTTCTGATGGGCTATTTCCAGTGAAGTCAGGCTGGCAGCATAATTACCCCCCACTTTGTAGCATCCCGTGCCCAGGGGAGCAGCCCGGTCAAATTCCCGGCATACCATGATATCAACAGGTTTGAAGCCTTCTTTGAAATAGGGGCCGACGGGTGTAACAAAAACCATGAACATATATTCGCTGGCAGGTTTTACCCCAACCTCCGCTCCTGATCCAATGAGCAAGGGCCGTATGTACAGGGAAGCCCCGGTTCCATATGGAGGCACAAATTTCTCATTCAGCCTGATGGCGGTAAATACAGCCTTTTTAAAAAGTTCGGCTGGGACAGCCGCCATTCTTATGCCGATAGCGGTGTCATGCATACGCCTGGCATTGTCTTCCCACCGGAATACCCTCACCCGGTTATCCTTTCCGCGGAAAGCTTTCAGTCCTTCAAAGGCCTCCTGTCCGTAATGAAGTCCTGTAGCTGCCATATGAAGATGAATATACTCGGAGGATGTGATCTCAAGCTCGCCCCATTTCCCGTTTTTATAGTAGCAACGAACGTTGTAATCCGTCTTGACATAGCCGAACGATAAATTTCTCCAGTCAATGCTTTCCATGGTTTAAGTTTTCTGATTCGAGGCAAAAATAGGTATTTCAGACGTTTCCACCAATTGTAGCAGGTTATTAAATTCATAAATATTGTGCTTATTTTGCCTGATATTCAAAATAAAAAAATAATTTTATAGTTTAATGTTAAAATAATACCATAAGCATGGAACATGAAAAAAGCTTGATTATGGTTACCTGGGACTTTACTGAGAAGTCCATGTTTGCCCTCGAACATGCAGTTCAGATGTCATCCATGTTAAAGGGAGAGATTTCAGTGGTTCACATTGTGAAAAAAGCATCTGAAATCCGGGATGTAGAGAAAAGGTTGATGGCAGAGGTAAAGGGAAAGTTCACGGACCCCTCTCTTGTCTTCCATTTTGTTGTCCGCACAGGTAACATATTCCATACCATAGGTGAAATTGCCATGGAAACAAATGCCTTGCTTGTAATAATGGGCACCCATGGCATTGTTGGTATGCAGAAATTCCTGGGTAGCTGGGCATTAAAGGTTGTCGCAAGTTCAAAAGCGCCCTTTGTTGTCGTGCAGGAATCACCCAAGAGCGAGGTCCTGAAAAACATTGTCCTTCCTGTGAACTTTAAAAAAGAAACCAAGGAATGCGTGGCCTGGACAAACCTGTTTTCCAAAAAGTTCGGTACCAAGTTTCACCTGATTAAGGCGAAATATACCGACAGTAATTTCCGCAAGGGTCTTGATTCAAACATGTTCTTCCTGACCAAATACTTTACAAGCAAGGGGATCAAATATGAATCAGTTTCATCTGTCGGCGAGGTTGATTTTGGAAAAGAAACCGTTCATTATGCGAAGAACGTGGATGCTGATGCCATTATGGTCATGACAACCCGCGATATTGGTTTCACGGATTATGTGCTCGGTCCCCAGGAACAATATATCATTGCTAACAATGAACGGATTCCTGTTATTTGTATTAACCCCCGACCGGCCAAGATCGGCGGTGGTTTTAGTGCAAGCGGCGGTTAACCGGACTGAGGTCTTGCGGATGCCATTTGAAAACAAGGACCTATCCTTGTTTTCGTTTTTTTGATCAGCCTACGCGTTCCGCTTTTTAAAAAATCCCGCAAATAAGCAGGCATAACAAAAACAGTATAATTGAAACAAAAATAAGGTGGAATATTCGGGAATTCATACACTGGTATTTGCAACGAATAATCTGCATAAAGTTAGGGAAATAAGGGATGTAATCGGCCATGGTATAAGGCTTTTAATTCCGGCTGATCTGGGTTTTAAAGGTGAAATTCCGGAAGAGAAGGATACAATCGACAAAAATGCCGAGCAGAAAGCCAGGTTTGTTTATGATACATACGGATTAAGCTGTTTTGCCGATGATACCGGGCTGGAAATCGATGCCCTCAATGGCGCACCAGGTGTTTATTCTGCCCGTTATGCCGGTGCAGGCTGTACATTTGATGATAATATGAATAAGGTACTTGCAGCCATGACCGGGATAAAGAACAGGAGAGCCAGATTCCGTACTGTTATTGCACTTATTGAAAATGAAAGATTGATTACCTTTCAGGGAGAGATTCAGGGCGTGATCACAACAGAGAAAAGAGGCAAACAAGGCTTTGGCTATGATCCAATTTTCCTTCCCGATGGATGTGACCGGACTTTTGCCGAAATGGAAATAGGGAAAAAAAACCAAATATCTCACCGGGCTCTGGCGGTTAAGAAGCTAATTGACTATTTATCTGTAAATTTTGCCTGATGTATGATTTTTTTTATGAACCGAAGTCACATAATGTGGCATGATATCCTGATGAAGAATTGGTTGATATATTGCTTATACCTTTTTGTGTGGATGCCCGGAATGGTGTGTGGGCAGATACCCGTGGGAGCCTGGCGGGATCACCTGCCTTATAATCAGGCGAAAAGGCTGGCTGAGGCCGATAATAAAATATTTTGCACCACGGCAGGTGGAGGGCTTTTTTCATTCCATGTGCCGGACAACAATTTGCAGAAATACTCTAAGGTGATTGGCCTTTCCGATGCAGATGTTTCCATAATTGGTTATACTACGGAAAGGAATATACTGTTCATCGGTTACAGCAACGGAAATATTGATCTGGTAAGGAACGACAGCATTATCAACATCCCGGACATCAAGTTAAAATCCATCGTGGGAGACAAAACCCTCAACAACCTCTTTTTCAGGGGTGATTATGTGTACATTGCCAGTGGCTTCGGGATCGTATTATGTGACATGATGAAGCATGAAATCAAGGATACCTATCAGTTTGGAGAAGGGGGAGGGCAGATCCGTGTAAACGACATCACCTTTGACGGGCAATTTCTTTACGCTGCTACCGATCAGGGTATTTACAAAGCCGACATTGACAATCCGAACCTAGTTGACTACAATGCCTGGGAAAAGCTGCTTAATTTGCCAGACCCCGCTTCTTCCTATCGATTTCTGGCATGGTATGATAACCGGATCTTTACCATTTACCGAAACCCGTCTTCCGGATTTGACAATATCATTACGGTAAACGGAGGAAGCTGGGATTTGTGGCAGAACAGCCGGGATGACTATTATGATTATTTTGGAGCACGGGACGCAAATCTGATCGTTTGTGGAACACAACGAACCCGTGTATATGGAGCCGGAGGACTACAAATACGGGAAGTGAGCAGTTACTATGCAAAGCATGCCTTGCTGGATTCAAGAAACATACTGTGGTATGCCCATCCGGATAAGGGTTTGATCCGTATTGGGGAAAATGATCAGGAAGAAGTGATATGTCCTGATGGCCCTGCTTTTCGCAGTGCCGGGGATATGGAGGTACTTGCCGGCAAACTTTGGGTCGGGGGTGGCACGGATGCAACAAAATGGTCAGGCTACGGTGCTTACTCATTTATTGATGAAGACTGGCAGAGCTATAATTACCAGACTGTTCCGCAGCTGGAAGGGTTTCTGAATATTTCGGAAATTTCCATTGATCCCGGCGATGCTGACCATGTGATCGGAGGATCGAATGGTTACGGGATAGCTGAGTTCAGAAGTGGCACAATGATCGGAATTACAGATGAAACTAACAGCATCCTTAAGCCGGTTACGGGCTTTGGACATGGCTATGTAATGGTTACCGGCACGGATCTGGATACCGATGGCAATCTCTGGGTATCCACCAACTTCAGTGATCAGCCTGTTTACCTGCGTAAGAGCAACGGGGATTGGGAATTCGTTGAGCTTAATTATAACAATTTTGGCATTGAAACACGAATAGGTGATATCCTGGCCACATCTGCAGGACAGATCTGGCTGCTGATACAGAATAACGGAATTCTGGTTTTCAGCAGCAACAGGAATGACCAGGTTCAGGAACGATTCTTTACTGTTGAAAATCAGGTGCCTGACCTGCTCGACCGGGTTTATTCGATAGCTGAAGACAGGGAGGGTAACATCTGGGTGGGCTCCAATAAGGGCCCCGTTGTTTATTTTGATCCATCGGGTATATTTGAAAATGAAGAGGTTATTGGCTATCAGCCGGAAATACCGCGTAAGGATGGAACACAGTATGTTGACCTGCTATTGTCAACTGAAAAGATCAATGCCATTGCTGTTGACGGGGCAAACCGGAAATGGTTTGCCACAGAGAAATCCGGTGTTTTTCTTGTTTCTGATGACGGGAAAAAAGAAATACATCATTTCACCGAAGAAAACAGTCCCCTGTTTTCCAATAATGTACAAACGGTGGCTGTGAATGATAAGAGTGGTGAGGTTTATTTCGGTACCGATAAGGGAATCGTTTCATTCCGGGGTGAAGCCACGGAAGGAGGTGATGATTTCGGCCAGGTCTATGTTTTTCCAAACCCTGTAAGGGAAAATTATGAGGGTCTCATTACGATAACCGGACTGGCCAGTAATGTGAATGTAAAGATAACCGACATCAGTGGTAATCTAGTTTTTGAAACCACCGCGCTTGGCGGACAGGCATTATGGAATGGCAGAAATTTCAGAGGGGATCGGATTCACACGGGCGTTTACCTCATTTTCTGCACCAATGAAGATGGATCAAAAACACACGTCACCAAATTGCTTTATATCCATTAACCCATCTATGCTGAGCAAAACAAAGGCGATCGTTTTGCACCACGTCAAATACGGTGAATCCAGCATTATTGTCACACTGTATACCGAAAAGTACGGACGACTGTCCAGCCTTGTCAGCGGTGTCCGGTCAAACCGATCCAGGGTACCGATGACCTTCTTCCAGCCACTCACACTCCTGGAAGTGGAACTGTACTACAAAGCAAACCGTGGTCTGCAAAGGTTAAAGGAAGCAGCCTGCCCCTTTCATTATGTTTCCATCCCCTTTGTTGTAGGGAAAGGGGCAATTGCTATGTTCCTGGCTGACGTCCTGCTGCATACACTCATGGAAGAAGAAGGCAATCCCGCCTTATTCGATTTTCTCTACCACGCCATTCAGTTGCTGGACACCCGGGATGAGAACTATGCCAGCTTTCACCTGCATTTTCTGCTTCACTTTGCCCGTTATCTGGGCTTCTCCCCTGGTGAGGTCAATACACCGGATGATATAAGCCGTTCTGTCGAACTTCATGTATTCCGTGATCTGTCGGATGAAGCTGCTTATGCCTTGGTGCAGATGATGAAAAACTCACTGTCACAGCCTGACGATTTGAGGCTGTCCCATGCAAACCGAATAATTTTACTTGACCGGATCCTTGATTTTTATAGTCAGCATATTGAGGGTATCGGAAGAATCAAATCACCGCAGATATTAAAAGAAATTTTTAGGGAATAGGCATAAAATGGATTTATTTTGCAGCATCATTTCGGATAAAAAATCCACGTATGAAACACCCAAGGAATTTCTTACACAACTTTTCTCATGAGCGAAGCGAGTAAATTCGTATGGACAAAATAGGGGTGTTCCATCCGTAATGATTATTTGAATTTGGATGTAAAATATTGAAGATGAACTAAATTAAAATTTTGTTCGGATGAAAAAAAGGCAGACCAATTTTGTAAAAAAGGCAGGACTTCCTCCTGAAAGTCTGGTTTATACAGGCAACCGCATGCCTTCCCCGGCTGAAATTGAGCTGTTGATTTTTGATGCGGCAAGCTGTGAAAAAATACGGACCAATTCCATATCCGATCTGAAAAGAGTTATTGATCAGAATAAGGTAAATCTGTTAATTATAAATAACTTAACAGATGTTATTTTAATTGAAAGATTAGGTGAGCTCTTTCGCATTCAACCCATGATCCTGGAAGACGTTTTAAACACCTCCCATTTGCCCAAAGCCGAAGAATCGGGGGAACAAATGCTGCTTACCCTAAAGTTGCTCGATTATCCGGAAAATGGAGAACTCGGACAGCAACACGTAAGTCTCATTCTCGGGGACTACTATGTCATTGTTTTCAAAGATTTTGAGAATAAGCTTTTCCATGATCTGGAAAACAGGATTGTTGGTGGAAAAAGCAGGGCCCGGCAAAAAAAGTCGGATTACCTGTTCTATCTTTTAATTGATACTTTAGTAGATTCTTATTATAAAATTGTAGATGAAATAAATAACAAAATTGATAAACTCGAGGAAAGACTGATGGAAGATCCCAGACATAATTATATGCGTGATATTTACCATATCAAGCAATCGATGAGCGAAATGCGGGGTGTAATTTATCCGGTCAGGGAATCACTCCTGAATATTGTACAGGGTGATTTCGCTTTGCTGGAGCCTGATACCGTAACCTACCTACACGACGTGAAGGATCATATCAATCATATCATTCACATGTACGAGATATGCCGGGATACCCTGTCTGATCTTATTGAAATGAACAATGCAAACATCAACAACCGCTTGAATGGCAGCATGAACATACTGGCCATCATTACAACCATTTTTATACCTTTGACCCTGATTGCCGGAATTTACGGGATGAATTTCAGATTCATGCCGGAATTGGGATGGAAGGCTGGGTATCCCTTTGCCGGATTGCTCATGCTGATTACAGCAGGCATCATGTATTTTATTATGAAAAAGAAGAAACTACTATAGCAGAATGATGAAAATCGGGAAGAAATATGAATGGCTTGACATGGCAAAGCGTTTGCAGGCGATTGCACAGGCGGGAATAGAATATTCGGACAATAAGTATGACATCGACCGGTATCAGCAGATAAAACTGCTGAGCCGGGAGATTTTGCAGCATTACACCGGGTTAACCCTGGAGGAGCTTACGGGAGTATTTTCGGCGGAAAGGGGCTACCAGACCCCCAAAGTGGATGTAAGAGGCGTTGTTTTCAGGGGTGATCAGATACTCATGGTCCGGGAAACCATTGATGGATGCTGGTCGATACCGGGTGGCTGGGCTGATGTGGGGCTTACGCCGTCTGAGGTAGTTGTAAAGGAGGTGCGTGAGGAAGCCGGTTTGGAAGTGGCTCCGGTGAAGCTGCTGGCCGTTCTGGATAAAAAGCGACACAGCCATCCGCCGGACCTGTTCCATATATACAAAATCTTTATTCTATGCCGGGAGATTGGAGGAGAACTTAAAAGCGGGATGGAGACCAGTGAAACCGGATTCTTCGGGCCGGATGAATTTCCGCTTCTTTCAGAACAACGTATAACACTTGAACAAATTAAGCTGATGTATGAGTATAAAAATGATCCGCTCAAACCAGCCTTTTGTGACTAATACTCATCCCAGCTCTTAATGTCAATATCTTCCAGGGGAAGTTTGCAGACAGCCACCAAAAAAGCGCTCGCCAGCCTGGCGTTTGTGATCAACGGGATGTTATAATCAACTGCACTGCGGCGAATGTGATAATCATTGCTCAGCTCATTTTTTGATAAGTCTTTCGGAATATTGATCACCAGGTCGATCATTTTACTCCGGAGGTAATCGAGTGTATTGGGTTTTTTATCTTCATCAGGCCAGTGCAGCATTGTACTGGGAATACCGTTCATTTCGAGGAACTGTGCCGTTCCACGGGTGGCAAATAGGTTGTAGCCCTTTTCCGTGAGAAGCTTGCAGCTGCCAACAAGTTCTACTTTGGAACGCATGGGCCCAGTTGATAAAAGTATGTTTTTCTTTGGATAAGCATAACCTACCGAAAGCATAGATTTAAGTATTGCCTCGTAGAAATTCTCACCAATACAACCAACCTCTCCGGTTGATGCCATATCCACACCCAGAATGGGATCGGCTTTCAGCAGACGGGAAAAGGAAAACTGCGGGGCCTTCACGCCAATACAGTCCAGATCAAAAGCAGAATTCTGCGGTTTTTCGACCGAGATGCCCAGGATCACCTGTGTAGCCAGCTCAATCAGATTCACTTTCAACACCTTGGATACAAAGGGGAAACTGCGGGATGCCCGCAGGTTGCATTCAATTACCTTGATGTCGTTATCCTTGGCCAGGAACTGAATGTTGAATGGTCCGGTAATATTGAGAGCACGGGCGATCTGCCGGGAAATGCGCTTGATGCGCCGCATGGTCTCGAAATAGATTTTCTGGGCTGGGAAAACAATGGTGGCATCACCCGAATGCACGCCTGCAAATTCCACATGTTCGCTGATGGCATAGGCGATGAGTTCACCTTCCCGGGCAACGGCATCGATCTCAATTTCCTTAGCCTGTTCAATGAATTCAGATACAACAACTGGATATTGTTTGGAAACTTTTACCGCGAGTGTGAGGTAGTGTTCCATCTCATCCTTGTTCGAAACCACATTCATGGCAGCACCGGAAAGAACATAGGATGGGCGGATCAGCACGGGAAATCCGACTTCATCGACAAAGTCATGTATCTCACGGATACTGGAAAGTTCCTGCCAACGCGGCTGATCGATTTTTAAATCATCACAAAGTCGGGAGAATTTGTGCCGGTCCTCGGCGTTATCAATGGACAGGGGAGAAGTCCCCATTATTTTAACCTGCTGTGAATGAAGACGAAGGGCCAGGTTGTTCGGGATCTGTCCGCCCATGGACAGGATTACCCCGTGCGGACTTTCAAGATCGATGATGTCCATTACACGTTCAAAGGAAAGCTCATCGAAGTAAAGCCTGTCACATACGTCGTAATCCGTGCTCACCGTTTCGGGATTGTAATTGATCATAACCGAACGGTAACCCTCCTTGTTGATGGCATACAAGGCATTCACACTGCACCAGTCGAATTCTACGCTGCTGCCGATACGGTATGCCCCTGATCCCAGAACTATGACTGAACGGTCATCCTTATTGTAATCTATGTCATGGGAAGTGGCACTGTATGTAAGGTAGAGGTAGTTGGTCTGGGCCGGGTATTCAGCCGCGAGAGTATCAATCTGCTTGACATAAGGCACAATGCCATGCTTTTTACGGTAATTCCTCACTTCGAGCAATCCGTTCTGCATCGATTCATCGTCTTTTAATACCGACCGGGCGATCTGAAAATCTGAAAAACCGGCTACTTTAACTGACCGGAATAAACTGAGCGGTATTTTATCCAGGGCATCATAGTTCCCAAGCTCATTCCTGAGCCGGAATATACGCTGAAGTTTGAACAGGAACCAGGGATCGATGCGGGTAAGCGCATGGATCTTCTTCACGGAATAGCCCTTTGAAAAAGCATCGGCAATAACGAAGATACGCATATCAGTCGGCTCAGATAACTCCTTTTCAAGATCATCGAAGGTGAGATCCCGGTTACCTACGAATCCATGCATCCCCTGGCCTATCATCCGAAGCCCTTTCTGAATGGCCTCTTCGAAAGTACGTCCAATGGCCATCACCTCACCAACACTTTTCATGCTGCTGCCGATCTGCTTGGAAACCCCGATGAATTTATTGAGGTCCCAGCGTGGTATTTTACATACAATATAGTCGAGAGCAGGCTCAAAAAAGGCAGATGTGGTCTTGGTGATCGAATTTTTTATTTCGTGCAGGCCATAACCGATGGCAAGCTTGGCCGCAACAAAAGCCAGGGGATATCCGGTGGCTTTCGAGGCAAGGGCACTGGAACGGGAAAGGCGTGCATTAACTTCAATCACCCGGTAATCCTCCGAGCAGGGATCCAGCGCATACTGAATATTGCACTCCCCGATTATGCCAATGTGCCGGATGATCTTAATGGCAAGTTGCCTGAGTGAATGGTATTCAGAATTGGTCAGTGTCTGCGATGGGGCCACAACGATACTCTCCCCGGTGTGAATCCCGAGCGGATCAAAATTCTCCATGTTGCAAACCGTAATGCAATTATCATAAACATCGCGTACCACTTCATATTCAACTTCTTTCCATCCTTTGAGAGATTTTTCAACCAGGATCTGTGGCGCATAGGAAAATGCCTTTTCGGCCATCTTTCTCAGTTCGGTCACATTGTTACAGAATCCGCTGCCTTGTCCGCCCAGCGTATAAGCAGCCCTGATGATAACCGGAAACCCGAGTTCACAGGCTGCCCGGGCTGCATCATCAATATGGGTCACCGCGAAACTCTGGATGGTCTTTACCTGAATCTCATCCAGCCTTTTAATGAATAAATCACGGTCTTCCGTATCCATGATTGCCTGTACAGGTGTTCCCAGCACCCGTACCTGGTATTTCTCAAGCACGCCGCTCCTGAAGAGGGCAATACCGCAATTCAGGGCAGTCTGTCCCCCAAATGCCAGGAGTATGCTGTCAGGTTTTTCCCGGACGATGACCTTCTCCACGAAATAAGGCGTGACAGGCAGGAAATAAATGATATCTGCGATTCCTTCCGAAGTCTGCACAGTGGCAATGTTGGGATTAATCAGGACCGTTAAAATTCCCTCTTCCCGCAAGGCTTTCAACGCCTGTGTTCCTGAATAATCAAATTCTCCGGCTTCACCAATTTTCAGCGCTCCTGATCCGAGTACAAGTACTTTCCTGACCGATTTGTCCATTTTATGCTGTTCCCTCAAAAGAATATGTCCTATATTTGGATCAAAAATACAAATATTTTTAAATTCAGTTTGCATAATTATTATTTTATGTATAAATTTGCATCAATATTGAATAACTATTCAACATGGGGAACAGAACAGAAAGGCTACTTGCCATCAGAAACATTATCTCCTCACAAAAAGTCTCTAGTCAGGAAGAACTGCTTGAGCTACTGGAGAAAAAAGGATTGAATTATACACAGGCTACCCTGTCCCGGGATCTTAAATTTCTCAAGGTCAATAAGATATCAGATCATGAAAAAGGTTATATCTATGAATTGCCTGACCAGCATTATATTCCCGGACATGAGCTTGCCGAAAGCTATGCAGCCCAAGGTTTTGTTTCAATCCAGTTTGCGAATAAGCTGGGCATAATCCGCACACTACCCGGATATGCACCCAGTATTGCGTCACTTATCGACAGGGTGAGTCCCTTCGAGATTGTCGGTACACTGGCCGGTGACGATACCATTTTGATAATACCCCACGACAACGTAACGGAAAAAGATGTGATCAATACCCTGATCATCATTATTCCGGAATTGAAGAATAAAATAAAGTAAGAATGAACAACGATAAAATAGTACTGGCATACAGCGGTGGATTGGATACTTCAGTAATACTGAAATGGTTAATTGACAAAGGACATGAAGTAATCGCCTATGTTGCAGACGTAGGTCAGGATGATGATTTTGCTGAAGTGGAGAAGAAAGCTCTGAAGATCGGGGCTTCCCGGGTATATATCCGCGATCTGAAGCGGGAATTTGTAACGGATTATATCTTCCCTGCATTGAAGGCCAATGCTGTGTATGAAAACCGGTATCTGTTGGGAACCTCATTGGCCAGACCCCTTATTGCAAAATACCAGATTCAGGTAGCGGCTGAGGAAAAGGCAGGTATCGTATCCCATGGTGCAACAGGGAAAGGGAATGACCAGGTCCGTTTTGAACTGTCCTATTATGCCCTAAACCCGGGCATTAAGGTACTGGCACCCTGGAAGACACAGGATTTCCTCGATCAGTTCAAGGGAAGGACAGATATGCTGAATTATGCAAAAGCAAACAACATACCGGTAAAGGCCACTGTGTCAAAGCCATACAGTGAGGACGACAATCTGATGCATATCAGTCATGAAGCCGGTATACTGGAAGATCCGGCTTATAAACCTGAAAAGGAAATGTTTACCAAAATTATACCGCCCCAACATGCACCGGATAGAGAAGTCCATCTGCAGATCCACTTTAAGGATGGCATACCGGTGAGGGTGGTAAATGCAGAAAGCCGGACAGACATTTCCGATCCGCTGGATTTGTTCATTTACCTGAACAAGGTTGGCGGTGAGAATGGCATCGGCATGCTCGATATGGTTGAAAACCGCTTTGTGGGCATTAAGTCAAGGGGTGTTTACGAAACACCTGCCGGAACAATTCTGCTTCATGCCCATATGGACATTGAAGGCATTGCCATGGACCGTGAAGTAATGCGGCTGCGGAACATGCTGTCACCGATCTTTGCTGAAATTGTGTACAACGGTTTCTGGTACAGTCCTGAAATGGATTTTTTACGGGCTGCCATTGATAAAAGCCAGGAAATGATAGATGGTATTGTTTCGCTTACGCTGTACAAGGGAAATGTTATAATCGACGGCCGTGAGTCGCCTTGTTCACTTTACAACAAAGAACTTTCCAGTATGGATATAGAAGGCGGATTTGATCAGAAAGACAGTGCCGGTTTTATCAAGATCAACGCCATCAGGCTTATGGCACATCATGCCATATCAAAAAGGCAGGGTAAATTATCCTGAAGCATCCCGCCCTGTTTTGGTATAACGATTAGTCAGCTTCGGGATTAAGATTCCGGACAAATCATTTATTGTCATGAAACTCTGGGAAAAAGGAATGCAGACTGATAAGCTGGTCGAAAGATTCACGGTGGGGAAAGACCGTGAACTTGACCTGTTACTGGCCCCGTATGACATTATCGGATCCATGGCGCATGCCATCATGCTCCACAGCGCCGGTTTGCTCAATGATATCGAAATCAGGGTCTTGCGCAAGGAACTCAGGGTGATTTATGACCTGACCCTGTCAGGCGGATTCACCATTGAACCGGAAGCGGAGGATGTACATTCTCAGGTTGAACTCATGCTGACACAAAGACTGGGAGACACAGGCAAAAAGATCCATACAGCACGGTCACGAAATGACCAGGTATTGCTTGATATTAAACTGCTGGTCCGTGATGAACTCCAACATATCGTCCTGCTTGCCAGGAAGTTATTCGATACCCTGATTCAGCAGAGTGAGAAATACAAACACGTGCTGATCCCGGGATATACTCACCTGCAGGTGGCCATGCCCTCTTCCTTCGGGTTGTGGTTTGCAGCCTTTGCCGAATGCATAGCGGAAGACCTGCAGTTGCTGCTTGCCGCATACCGCATGGCCGATCAGAATCCGTTAGGCTCAGCAGCCGGATACGGATCCTCTTTTCCGATTGACCGGCAGATGACTACCGACCTGCTGGGCTTTGAGGATATGCATTACAATGTGGTCAATGCACAGATGAGCAGGGGCAGGACTGAACGAATCGTCTCTTATGCCCTTTCCTCCCTGGCAGGAACGCTTTCCAGGATGGCAGGCGATGTTTGCCTGTTTGCCGGTCAGAATTTCGGACTTCTTGTATTGCCGGATGCTTTTACCACCGGTTCGAGCATAATGCCACATAAGAAAAACCCCGATGTCTTTGAGCTCATTCGTGCCAGATGCAATAAAATACAGGCACTTCCGGGGGAAATTGACCACATTTTTCTGAATCTGCCCTCGGGATATTTCCGGGACATGCAGATCATCAAGGAGTCATTCCTGCCGGTTTTTACCGAAATGAAGACCTGTCTGGAGATTGCCGCTTATGCCCTTTCAGAAATAAGGCCTGTGGAGAATACCCTGCAGGATGAATTGTACCGGTATATTTTTTCGGTGGAGGAAGTTAATAAGCTGGTTATGCAGGGGATCCCTTTCCGGGAAGCATACAGAATAATTGCCGGGAAGATTGCTGATGGCACATATCAAAGTGAACAAACCATCCATCATACACATGAGGGATCCATTGGAAATTTATGCAACGATAGGATTTTTCTGAAAATGGAGAAGGTCTTCACCTTATTCCGTTTTGAAAAGAAAGACGAAGCCCTTGAAGAATTATGGAAAGCCCGGGAATGAAAAAGCAAACGATCATTGTCAGAATTGAGATTTCCGCAATGATTAACCGCGATGGGAAATTGAACCGCCGTAAAATGGACCGTCTCGCCATGGTCCTGTCTAACCTTCACAATAGCGGTAAGCAGGTGCTGGTTGTTACGTCCGGAGCCATCGTGCTGGGCGCTGAAAAACTTAAATTACAGAATATTCCCGGAAACCAGCTTGAAATGCAGGCTGTTGCAGCGGTTGGACAGGCAGAGCTGATCAGGCGGTATCAGCATTTTTTTGATGATTATAACCAAATTGTTGCTCAGGTATTGCTTACCAGTGATATCATCCGCTATCCCCAGCGGGTTAAAAATGCGCGAAATACCTTTCATGCGCTCCTGGAAATGAGTATCATACCCATTATCAATGAAAATGACCCCGTATCCACAGCCGACATTGAGCTCGATGACAACTATCCGCTTGCCCTGCTTGTGGCAAAAATTGCCCGGGCTGATTTTATTGTGATCAAAATGGAATTGAATGGAAAATATATGATTGTGCCGAGGGGAAAACGGCCTGCACAGATTGTAGACGGAGAGACTGAACTGCAGGAAAAGCTGGAATCATTCTGTCACCTGATGGTTCCAGGGGGAACACCAGATGAAGCAGCCTTTCCTGAGTCAATCGGGGAAATAGCCTTTTAACAAGTAATACATGAGAAGACTGAATAACGATATGGATTACCGGGAAGTGTTAAAGAACAAACGAAGGATTGTGGTTAAAATAGGAACTTCTTCCCTTTCTTATCCGAACGGCCGGATGAATTTTCATTGCATCGAAAAACTTACCTATGTGCTGAGTGCCATCCGCCGTCAGGGTGTTCAGGTCATTCTGGTAACTTCCGGCGCCATAGGGGTGGGTGCGGGGCGTCTTGGACTTACTGGAAAGCCTCAGGAATTGTCTAAAAAACAGGCACTTGCAGCTGTAGGACAGGCTGAGCTGATTAAAATATACCAGAAATTTTTCGAAGAGTATAATCAAACCGTAGCGCAGGTTCTCCTTACCAAAGATGTGGTGACCATACCTTCCCGGAATCAGAATGCCAAACGGACATTGATGAAATTGCTGGATATGGATATCATTCCCATCATCAATGAGAATGATACCATTGCCACCTATGAAATCGTGTTCGGGGACAACGATACACTGTCAGCTACCGTAGCTACCCTGGTGGAAGCAGACTTGCTGGTCATGCTCTCCGATATTGACGGTTTGTATTCGGCAGATCCTCGTTCAGAAAATTCGGCGGAAATCATTCATTCTGTGCTTGACATTACCCCCGAACTTGAAAAACTTGCTTCTGGAGCGGGATCTTCGTTCAGCACAGGCGGAATGGTGACCAAAATATCTGCTGCCAAGATCTGCCTGAAGGATGGTATCGATTGCATTATCACAAGTGGTTCTGATCCGGCCATCATATTTGACATCCTGCAGGGAAAGGTAATCGGAACCCATTTTGTTGCCCGGAATGAAAAGCAGATGAACCATGCATGAGATCAATAAACACCTGATCCAAAAGGCTATTCAGGTAAAAAAAGCCTCCCGTGAGTTAGCTAGGCTGAATACGGGGCTGAAAGACAGAGCCCTTGAAATGATTGCCGACAGAATTGGAAAGTAACCGGACATTGATCAGGGAGGAAAACAGAAAGGATGTGTCTGCCGGTATCGAAAAGGGTCTTTCAGCAGCTTTCATCGACAGGCTGACTTTGGATGATAAACGGATCAACGGGATGATCCGCATCCTGCATGATGTAGTATACCTCCATGATCCGGTGGGTGAAATTTTCAATATGAACTCACTGCCTAATGGTCTGAAAGTTGGGCAGATGCGTGTGCCAATCGGCGTAATCGGCATCATCTTTGAATCCCGTCCGAATGTATGTATCGAAGTCGCAGCCCTGACCATAAAATCAGGTAATGGGGTTATCCTTCGCGGCGGATCCGATGCGCTGCATTCCAACCTCATACTTACCCGGCTTATCCGGGAAGGACTTATAAAAAGCCGGGTTACCCGCTGATGCGGTGGCCATCGTTGAGGACACTGACCGTGATTCGGTTCTGCAGCTGGTAAAACTGAAGGATTATATCGACGTCATTATACCCCGTGGCGGGCTTCAACTTATCCGTTTCGTGGAGGAAAACTCCCTGATTCCGGTCATCCGGCATGACCTTGGTATTTGTCATACCTATGTAGATGAATTTGCCGGCATAGATATGGCACGGAGGATATGCTTCAATGCCAAGGTGCAGCGGCCCGGAGTCTGCAATGCCATGGAAACCTTACTTGTACATAAATCCATTGCAACAGACTTTCCTCCCGCTCATGAAGAAGGATTATGATGAGGCAGGGGTGAAACTGAGGGGTTGCGAGAAAACCCGCCTTCTGCTGTCAGGTATTGAACCGGCATCGGTAGAAGACTGGAGCACAGAATACCTCGATCTGATCCTTTCCGTTAAGATCGTGGAAAATCTTGAGGAAGCCATCGACCATATCAACACATATGGTTCCCATCATTCTGACTCCATTGTTACAGACAGCTATGCCAATGGAATGCAGTTCATTTCAGAAGTGGATTCAGCAGCCTGTTTTATCAATGCTTCTACCCGCTTCAGTGACGGGAATGAATTCGGACTGGGTGCTGAAATGGGCATCAGCAATCAAAAACTTCATGTCCGGGGACCCATGGGATTGAAGGACCTGATGGCTCCAAAATATATCATTTTTGGAAACGGACAGGTAAGAAGCTGAACAAAGCCTTTTAAATCATCAAATCATCAAATCATCAATTCATTAAATAATTATTTCTATGCAACCATTAACTGAATTCATGCAAAGACTGGAAGAACTCACGGTCAGTGCTTCCCAAATCGACAAGAATCTTTTCGAAACCTATAACGTGAAACGGGGTCTCAGGAACCAGGACGGATCCGGTGTGTTGGTGGGACTTACCAACATCGGTGATGTGGTGGGATACCTGAAAGAAAGATGACCAGGTAAGCCCCTGTCACGGAAAACTCTATTACAGGGGAATAGATGTCGAAGATCTGGTTCATGGATTCCAAAAGGATAAAAGGCATGGATTCGATGAAAGCGTATACCTTCTTCTTACGGGTAAACTGCCCAATAAACAGGACCTGGAGATGTTTACCACCTATATGGCAGGTCACCGGGATTTGCCGAACAGCTTTGTCAACCTCATCCTTTCTTTCCGCGGCAAAAACATCATGAATATGCTGGCACGCTCTATATTGGCCATGTATACCCAGGATGAAGATGCAGAGAATTATTCCCATATCAACCTGTTGAAGCAATCACTGAATTTCATAGCCAAATTTCCGGTTATTACCGCCTATGTTTATTTTGGTTTCCGTCACACATATCAGCGGGAATCACTGATCTTCCGACATCCGGATCCGGAGTTAAGCACAGCTGAAAATTTCCTTTATATGCTGAAAGGCAAGGATTACACCCGGCTCGAGGCGGATATTCTTGACCTTGCCCTGGTACTGCATGCCGAGCACGGAGGAGGCAACAACTCCACATTTGCCACCCGTGTGATCAGCTCAGCCGGTACCGATACTTATTCAGCCATCTCAGCGGGTCTCGGTTCTCTCAAGGGATTTCTGCATGGCGGGGCCAACCTTCAGGTGGAAGAAATGATGCAGGATATCAAGAAGAATGTGAAAAACTGGACCAATAAGAAAGAAGTTCTGGATTACCTGCTTAAAATACTCCGTTGTGAGGCCGGAGATGGTTCGGGTAAGTTATATGGTATTGGACATGCCATTTATACCCTGTCCGATCCCAGGTCCATCCTGCTCAAAGACAAGGCGCAGGAACTTGCCACCTCAAAAGGGACAATCGACGAATACAAGCTATATGAAACGGTCGAGGAGCTTGCCCCTGAAGCCTTTGCAAAATTCAAAGGAGGAAGTACCAAGGTTGTCAGTGCCAATGTGGACTTCTACTCAGGTTTTGTATACAAATGCATCGATATTCCACAGGAGCTATTCACGCCCATTTTTGCCATCGCCCGTATGGCCGGCTGGTGTGCACACAGGCTGGAGGAAGTTACCTTCTCCTCAAAGCGCATCATTCGTCCGGCTTATAAAAACGTGTTCGGCAGGGTGAATTATGAATTCATGGATGACAGAAAGTAGTTTTTTCACCATATACCCTTGATGGCTTTTTTGTTGAACCGGATTTAATATGTGTTAGAATTATGATAAGTAATGGATTACCAAAGATACAGGGACTTTATGATCCGTCAGAGGAGCATGACAGTTGTGGGATCGGTTTTGTCGCCCAGATCAAAGGCGTAAAATCGCATGAGATTGTACACAGGGGGCTTGAGGTGCTGGAAAACATGTCACACCGGGGAGCGGAAAGCGCTGATAACGTTACCGGGGATGGTGCCGGTATTATGATCCAGGTTCCGCATAAGTTAATTCTGGCCAAGGGTGTGAAGGTACCCGAAGAAGGGAAATATGCTACCGGAATGATTTTTCTCCCCCAGGGTCTTAAAGAAAGGATCACCTGTGAGAAGATCCTGACTGATTCCCTGGTTGCAGAGGGACTGGACGTCATCGATCTCATTGATGTTCCGGTTGACAACTCCATTCTGGGTGAGATATCAAGGAGGTCAGAACCTTATATACGGCAGATCTTTGTTACCGGTAATTATGAGCAGGATGAGCTCGAGCGCAGGTTATATATGGCCCGGAAAACATCTGAAAACCAGGTTCGCCAGTCCTCCATCCGGAATAAAGAGGCATTTTACGTGCCCAGCTTATCATCCAAAGTGCTGATATATAAGGGCATGTTCACTTCTCACCAATTGCGGCTATTTTACGGGGATCTGCGTGATAGCAGGCTCGAAAGTGCGATTGCCCTCATCCATTCACGATTTAGCACCAACACCTTTCCAACCTGGGACCTGGCTCAGCCTTTCCGGTTCCTGGGTCACAACGGTGAGATCAATACGATCAAGGGAAACCGGATGTGGATGAATGCCAGGGAGTCGCTCATGAAATCAGGTATGTTCGGGGAAGACCTGCAGAAACTATTCCCGGTGATTGAACCGGACAAGAGCGATTCCGCTTCACTCGATAATGTGCTCGAATTCCTTGTTCTCACAGGGAAATCGATGCCGCATGCCCTCAGCATGCTGATCCCTGAGTCATGGAATGATAAAAATCCTATTCCTGAAAGTTTAAAGGCATTTTACGAATATCATTCCACGATCATGGAACCCTGGGATGGACCAGCATCCATTGTTTTCAGCGATGGCCGTTTCATTGGCGGTACACTCGATCGTAATGGCCTGAGGCCGTCTCGCTACATCATTACAAAGGACGATATGATCGTCATGGGTTCCGAAGTGGGTGTTCAAATATTCCCGCCTGAACAGATCAAAGAAAAAGGACGGCTCAGACCGGGCAAGATCTTGCTGGTAGACACCCGTTTCGGAATTATTGTGCCCGATGACGAGGTAAAGAGACAGCTCACCGAACGGAATCCATACACAAACTGGCTCAGGGAAAACCGGATCGATCTGGGTGATATCGTTGTTAAGCAACGGGTACCTTCAACCCTGGGGGATGAATATGAAAATTACCTCAAGGTTTTTGGCTATACACGGGAAGATTTCGATATACTGATCAGACCTATGGCGGTTGAGGGTCAGGAACCGGTGAGCTCAATGGGGAATGATACCCCGCTTGCCGTGATGTCGGATAAACCCCAGCGCCTGTTCAATTATTTCCGTCAGCATTTCGCGCAGGTTACGAATCCTCCCATTGATTCGATCCGGGAAGGGCTTGTCATGTCACTTACAAACTATATCGGTTCGGTTTCACGCAATCTGCTCATGGAATCATCGGCGCATTGCAAGCTGATTAAGTTCCGCAGTCCCATCGTGACCAATACAGACCTAGGGAAGATCAAGAACCTCGATCAGGGTCAGTTCTCGCATGAAGTTATACCCATGCTGTTTGCAGCCGATTCGGCTGATCCCGGCAAAGCGCTTGAACAGGCAATTGCTGAGATGTGCATGAAAGCTGAGGGAGCTGTGGACAAAGGCCGCAACTTCGTCATCTTGTCAGACCGGGGTATTTCCCCCACCCGGGCCCCCATTCCTTCCCTGATGGCCGTATCAGCCATTCACCATCACCTGATCAACACCAAAAAAAGGATGCAGATCGGGTTGATTGTTGAAACCGCAGAAGCCAGGGAGGTCAATCATTTTGCATTGCTATTCGCCTATGGAGCCAGTGTTGTAAATCCTTACGGGGCTTTCGCCGTCATTGAAAGACTTTGTAAAACCGGGGAAATCCAAAGCGATTATTTTACCGCCCGGGAACATTTTATCAAGTCAATCGATAAAGGACTGCTAAAGGTGATGTCGAAAATGGGCATTTCCACGCTGCGCAGCTACCATGGAGCGCAGATCTTTGAAGCGATTGGTCTTTCAAATGAGATAACAGACAAATATTTTACCGGAACTGATTCACGGATTGGCGGTCTGGGGCATGAAGAAATTGCACGAGAGGTACTCATTGCCCACAGCAGTGCCTATTTCCCCGGTAGTCAGGATGAGGAAACCATTACTACGCAAGGGATTTATCACTACCGCCGCGATGGGGAACAGCATGCCTGGAACCCGGAAACCATCGGATTGCTGCAATGGGCAACCCGTACAGATGACTATGAAAAATTCAGGGAATTCAGTGCCCTTGTCGACCGGGAAAACCGGAAACCGCTTTTCCTCAGGGGTTGTGTTAATGTGAAAAAAGGAAACCCCGTTCCACTCGATGAGGTGGAACCACTGGAGGATATAATGAAGCGTTTTGTTACAGGAGCCATGTCATACGGATCCATCAGCAAGGAAGCGCATGAAGCAATGGCAGTTGCCATGAATTCAATCGGCGGGCGGAGCAATACCGGTGAAGGAGGTGAAGATGCCGAAAGGTTTAAGCCCCGCATGGATGGAAGCAGTGCAAGAAGTGCAATCAAACAGGTGGCATCAGGCCGCTTTGGTGTTACCACCAACTATCTGATCAATGCCAGCGAGATACAGATAAAGATCGCACAGGGTGCAAAGCCGGGTGAGGGAGGACAGCTGCCCGGACATAAGATTGATAAGATCATTGCCAGACTCAGGCATTCCACACCCGGCATTACCCTGATCTCACCTCCTCCCCATCATGATATCTATTCCATTGAAGACCTGTCACAGCTGATATTCGACCTGAAATGCACCAATCCGGGTGCACGGATCAATGTAAAGCTCGTTTCGGAGAAGGGTGTTGGTACAATTGCTGCCGGGGTTGCAAAAGCGCATGCCGACAGCATTACCATAAGCGGAAGTGAGGGAGGCACTGGAGCCAGTCCGGCCAGTTCGATTAAGTATGCCGGACTTCCCATGGAACTTGGTATTTCAGAGGTTCAGCAAACCCTGGTAATCAATAACCTGCGCGACCGGGTCATACTGCAAACTGACGGCCAGCTTAAAACGGGAAGAGATGTTGTTTATGCCGGCCTGCTTGGTGCGGAGGAGTTCGGATTTGCCACCTCTTCCCTCATTGTACTGGGATGTATCATGATGCGTAAATGCCACCTGAACACCTGTCCCGTTGGTGTGGCCACACAGAATGCCGAGCTCAGGGCAAGATTCAACGGGAAATCAGCTTACCTGATCAATTATTTCAGGTTCATCGCCCGGGAAGTTCGTGAAATCATGGCCGGGATGGGTTACCGGAAATTCGATGACCTGGTGGGCAGGGCCGATCTTCTTGAACCCCGGACGGACATTAATCACTGGAAGGCCTCCCGGCTCGACCTGTCACGGATTCTTTACCGACCCAAAGAGGCCTCCAGATTTGCCAACCATTGTACCTGTCTTCAAAAGCATAAAACAGATGAGGTAATGGACCATGAACTGATCAAGTTGGCCAATAAAGCTATTGTAAATAAGGAAAAGGTCTGGATTTCAAAGGAAATAACCAATACTGACCGTTCGATCGGCGCCATGCTTTCGGGGGAGATCACCCGGATGCACGGTGAAACAGGCATGCCGGAAGGCCTTGTGGTTTGTAAATTCAAGGGTTCTGCCGGACAATCTTTCGGAGCTTTCCTGGCAAGGGGCGTCCATTTTGAGCTGGAGGGCGATTCCAATGACTACCTGGGCAAAGGCCTGTCCGGTGGCCGTATTGTGGTTGTACCGCCCAAGGGTTCCACATTCAGGCCGGAAGAAAACATAATCGTAGGGAACACCCTGTTATATGGTGCAACAAGCGGAGAGGCCTATATCCGCGGGGTTGCCGGTGAGCGCTTTGCGGTCAGGAACAGCGGAGCCCGTGCGGTGGTTGAGGGTGTGGGCGACCATTGCTGTGAATATATGACCGGAGGCCGTGTGGTAGTTCTTGGCCAGACGGGGCGCAATTTTGCGGCCGGCATGAGCGGCGGTATTGCTTACGTGTTGAATATGCATGGCAATTTCGACTATTTCTGCAACCAGGGCATGGTTGAACTAAGTCCTGTCGGCGACCGGGATGATCTCCTTGAACTCCAGCGACTTATTAATAACCATTACCTCTTTACACGCAGCGAACTGGCAGAGACTATCCTGGTAAACTGGGATGAGTACATACCCAGATTTATCAAGATCATTCCGCTGGAATACAAGAAAGTATTGGAGGAAATGAAGATAAACCAGCTAATTGAGAAGATCCAGAAAACGGAGGATGAACCGCATTTTCATTATTAACCTAGTTTAACCGCATTATAGTAAAGAATATGGGAAACCCAAAAGGATTTATACAGATACCGCGCAAGACGGCAGGGTACAGGCCACAGAATGAACGGATCTATGATTTTGGAGAAGTTGAACAAACCCTGAATGAACAGGACAGGCGTGATCAGGCGGCCCGATGTATGGATTGCGGTGTACCCTTTTGTCAGTGGGGTTGTCCGGTGATGAACAACATGCCTGAATGGCAGGATGCCATTTACCAGGGCAACTGGAAAAATGCCATTGACCTGCTGCACATAACGAACAATTTCCCTGAATTTACGGGACGTATTTGTCCGGCCCCCTGCGAGCATGCCTGTACCCTGAATATTCAGGATAATCCGGTAACCATCCGTGAGAATGAAGCTGCAGCAGCGGAGAAGGGATTTGAAATGGGATTTATCGTGCCTAAACCCCCGGCTCACCGAACCGGAATGAAAGTAGCCGTTGTAGGATCAGGGCCTTCGGGACTGGCCTGTGCGGATCTCCTCAACAAGTGGGGTCACAACGTTACTGTGTTTGAAAAAGATGATGCGGTTGGCGGATTGCTTCGTTACGGGATACCGGATTTTAAACTGAATAAAAGGGTAATTGACCGCAGGCTGGATATCCTGGTGACAGAAGGGATCGAATTCAAAACCGGCATATATGTCGGACATGATGTTAAAGGTGCTGAGCTGCTAAAGAACTTCGATGCCGTTTGCCTTACTATTGGGGCCATGAAACCGCGCTCCCTTGCCGTTGAAGGCTCTGACCTGAAAGGTATTTATTATGCCATGGACTTTCTGACCCAGCAGAATAAGATCAACCACGGACTGAGAATTGCTGATGAGGACAGGATACTGGCAAGCGAAAAGGATGTTGTCGTTATCGGGGGTGGCGATACCGGTTCCGATTGTGTCGGAACAGCCATTCGTCAGGGTGCAAAAAGTGTTATCCAGATAGAAATTCTTCCCAAACCGCCAGAAACCCGGAATCCTAAAAATCCATGGCCTTTCTGGGCAAATGTCCTGCGCTACTCCAGTTCGCATGAAGAAGGCTGTGAACGGCGGTGGGGTTTGTCAACCCGTCGCTGCGTGGGCGATAACGGATTCGTTAAGCAGATCGAAGTGGTTGAAGTAGACTGGGTAAACAGCAACAGCACCTTGGCCATGGTTGAAAAACCGGGAACGAACCACATAATTGGTGCCGATATGGTCCTGCTTGCCATGGGATTTGTTCATTGCGAGCATGAGGGCCTGGCCGGGGAATTCGGGTTGGAGTTTGATCCCCGCGGAAATATCCGGGTTGATCATGGCTTCCGGACAAGCAAGGAAAAAGTTTTCGCCGCCGGGGATGCAACAATCGGAGCGAGCCTTGTTGTCAGGGCCATATTCCAGGGACGAAACCTGGCCAGGGCTGTGGATAACTTTTTAAGAAAAAGCAATAGCTAACCCTCCCCCATGTCCTCTTCCTATAAAGGTGTTCTGTATGCGATCATAACCGCAATCCTTTGGGGTGTGCTGGCCATCGCACTGAAGGTTTCCCTTTCCGGACTCACCCCGGCGGATATTTCCTGGTTCAGATTCTTACTGGCCTTTGTAATCCTCTTGCTGTATTACTTTTTTAAAAAGCCATCCTACCTGAGAATACTCCGCCGTCCGCCATTTTTGCTGGTATTAGCCACCCTTTGCCTGGCAACCAATTACTTTGGTTTCATTAAAGGGGTTGAACTTTCTTCCCCCAGCATTGCACAGATATTCATTCAACTGGGTCCAGTATTGCTGGCACTATCGGGATTTTTATTCTTTCATGAAAAGGCAACACTGCGACAGATTATCGGATTGTTCCTGGCTTTTGCCGGACTGGCCGTCTTTTATAACGAGCAGTTACACCTATTTACAGCATCAGAGAGCGCCTGGAAGACCGGAATCGTATGGATACTGATAGCAGCAGTTACCTGGGCGGCCTATTCCGTTTTACTCAAGATACTGGTATTCAAATATCCCCCCATGCAGCTCAACCTGGTTATTTTCGGGTTACCTGTTCTGCTTTATCTCCCCTTTATCAACCTGCATCACTTCTTCAGCCTGGGTCCGGCAGAGTGGGGCATTCTTATGTTTCTGGGATTGAATACACTTTTCGCCTACGGGCTTCTAACCATGGCCATACATTATATCGAGGCGAACAAAGTAAGCGTGATTCTAATCCTGAATCCGATACTCACCTTTGGTCTGATGGCCATCATCAGCCATTCACAGGCAACCTGGATTACCCACGAACATTATACACTGATGACACTGACAGGAGCACTCACCGTCCTGGCCGGGGCCCTGCTCACAATTTTCAGGAGCCGGAATGACCGGATAATCCAAAAGCAGACTGACCAGATGTAAATCCTGGGAAATCCGGAAGTTAAGGCAGGGTTGTTGCAACTTTATGCTATATTTGTCTTCTAACCGAATGGCATGCCATTACTGACTTCCATAATAAACTGGCTGAATGTAAAACGAGTTCATCAACTCGACCTGATCAGAAAATACCCTGCCGAGGTGCAACAGGAAACTTTTCTCAGGCTGGTCACCCGGGCAGCAGATACTGAATGGGGTCAGAAATACGGTTACAGTTCAATTAGCAGCATTGAAGAATTCCAGCAACGTGTACCCATCCAAACCTATGAGGAAGTTAAGATATACATTAACAGGCTGCGTCAAGGGGAGCAGAACCTTTTGTGGCCGGGCGAGATCAAATGGTTTGCCAAATCCTCGGGGACAACAAATGACAAAAGCAAATTCCTTCCCGTGAGCAGGGAATCTTTGGAGGAATGCCATTTCAGGGGAGGAAAGGATGCACTTGCCATTTACTGCCAGAATTTTCCGGAAACCCGGATATTTTCCGGAAAAGGACTCACTCTCGGAGGCAGCCATAAGATTGACAACTTCAGTACGCAGTCCTATTATGGCGATCTGTCAGCCATCCTCATTGAGAATCTGCCATTCTGGACTGAATTTATCCGTACACCCAGTCACGATGTTGCCCTGATGGAGAAATTTGAAGAAAAACTGGATCGCATTGCCCGCGATTCCATTCATGAAAACGTTACTTCCATCGCTGGAGTCCCATCCTGGAACCTGGTGATGCTGAAATACCTCTTGCAAACCACAGGAGCCAGAAATGTCCTTGAGATCTGGCCAAATCTGGAATTGTTCATACATGGCGGTGTCAGTTTTATTCCCTATGGGGAGCAGTTCAAAAACCTGATCCCTTCGGAGAATATGCATTATCTGGAAGCCTATAACGCTTCGGAAGGTTTTTTTGCCATACAGGATGATCCCTTGGTCAACGACATGCTGCTCATGCTGGATTATGGCATATTTTTCGAATTTGTACCGGTCGACCAGCTCGACAAATCCAATCCGCAAGTGCTATCCATCAGTCAGGTAGAGAAAGACCGGAATTATGCCCTGGTTATTTCAACCAATTCAGGACTCTGGCGATACATGATCGGAGATACGATACGGTTTACCTCTACTTTTCCGCATAAAATCATTATTTCCGGACGAACCCGTCATTTTATCAATGTGTTTGGTGAGGAGGTTATCGTGGATAATGCGGACAAGGCTCTGCGGATTGCATGTGATAAGACCAATGCTGAGATCACCGACTATACTGCAGCACCCATATTCATGAACAATGACCGGCAGGGGGCCCATGAGTGGCTGATTGAGTTCAGTATACCACCGGACGACCTGGATTATTTCACCACCCTGCTTGATCATGCACTGATGTCTATCAATTCAGATTACGAAGCCAAGCGATATCGGAATCTCACACTGGATAAGCCCTTGGTTCACCAGGCTGAACAAGGGACTTTTTATCAATGGCTTGAGACGAAAGGCAAGCTGGGAGGCCAGTATAAAGTGCCACGCCTCTCAAATGAAAGAAATTATCTCGAAGATTTACTTGAAATGGATGCAACCATGAGATCTTTAAAAAAATAGGCTAATTTTATCCGATTAACGAAGGTTTTATATGAGTATGCACATCGCGGTTGCCGGCAATATCGGCTCAGGAAAAACGACGCTCACCAGCCTTTTATCGAAGCATTTTGGCTGGGATGCCCATTTCGAGGATGTAGATGACAATCCCTATCTTAACGATTTCTATAACGATATGCAGCGTTGGTCATTTAACCTGCAGATTTATTTTCTGAATACCCGTTTCAACCAGATCCTGTCTTTTCGCCGCTCAGGAAAAACCCTGGTACAGGATCGCACAATTTATGAGGATGCCTTCATTTTTGCTCCTAACCTTCATGCCATGGGTCTCATGTCAACCCGTGATTTCGAGAATTATTTCACCCTGTTCAATATGATGAGCTCCCTCATACAGCCACCTGACCTGGTTATCTATCTCAGGGCATCGGTACCCACCCTGGTGAGGCAAATACAGAAAAGGGGGAGGAAATATGAAGACAACATCCGGCTCGATTATCTTAAACGGCTGAATGAGCGGTATGAAGCCTGGATTGAGTCATACAAGTTGGGTAAAATGCTGATCGTGGATGTGGACAACTATAATTTCATTGATAAACCCGAGGATCTGAGCGTGGTGATCGATAAGGTGAATGCTTCCATTCACGGACTCTTCTGACCCGATCAGATATTTTTCCGGATAAAATCCCAGGATACAGGACTGATCTTTGCACCAGGTTCTTCAATGACCTTACCAGCTAGCAAGGATCCGATCTTCCCGCATCTCTCAGGCTCCATGTTGGCGGCAAGTCCGTAAAGGAAACCGGCAGCATATAGATCCCCGGCCCCGGTAGTGTCAAGGCAATTCACCTTAACGGGGGCCACTTTGTAAATTTTTCCCGACTGTTGTATCAGTGACCCGTGTTCCCCGATCTTTACCACGGCTGTATCGCAAAGCGCTGATATTGCGCCAAGGGCTTCTTCCGGATTGGTATGGCCGGTAAAAGCCCGGGCTTCCTCTTCATTGGCAAAAACTACATCCACATGATCCCGTATCACCTTATTTAAAAAATCCAGATTAGCCTCAACCACATTATAACTCGCCAGGTCTAATGAGACGGTCATGTTGTAGCGGTTGGCATATTCCAGGGCTTTTTCTACCAAACTGTGATTTAAAACAAGGTAACCTTCAAGGTGCAAATGATCATATTCGTCAAATAACCGGGGATCCAGTTTATCAGCGGAAAGTTCAACTGCTGCACCCAGAAAAGTGGCCATTGTGCGCTCTCCATCAGTTGAGACCAGCGCCCGTGCACTGCCCGTGTCTGATGTGCTTTTCGAAAGAAGGGGTTTTATCCCTGCCCGGAGCAGGTCTTCACGGAAAAAGTCCCCGAGCCGGTCATGCCCCACGCTGCCAAAAAAGCCGGTGGTTACACCCAGTGCGGCAAGCCCGTGTATGGTATTTGCCGCCGAACCACCTGAGGCCATGTGCTTTTTGCAGTCCCGGGTTGCCTCTTCCACTTTTTGTGCAGTGGCAAAATCAACTAGCTGCATCCCTCCCCGGGGAAGAGCAAAACTATGCAATACATCGTCATTGTTCAGGAATATGATAATGTCCAACAGGGCGTTACCGATGCCAAGGATTTTTTTCATAGTAGTAGAACTGTTTTAATAAAAAGCAGAAAACCTGCCCTTTAAGGCAGGTTTTATAGCCTTTTCAGGCATTTATCATTTTGCTCCTCAGCTAAGACTCGAACTTAGGACCCTCTGGTTAACAGCCAGATGCTCTAACCGACTGAGCTACTGAGGAAAATTTCAGGCTGCAAAAATAAATGAAAAAGATGAATTATACAATAGCATGTCAGTAAAATCCTGTTTGACCTGTCCTTCTTTTCAATTTTGCTGGTGATCAGAAAATGCCCGATGCATAAAATTGATTATTTTTATATGGATTTTTTATGGGTTGCTATGCATATTTGATGTGTTTCAAATTTTTTCTAAACTCAAAACACCGGATAATGAATAAACTACCTGTCATGCTGATATTTCTTTTTTTGGTTTCATGCAAAGCACATGTTGAAACCAAGATACCGTGCCATGCATGGCTTGGTGGACCTGGCCAGGCCACCGATGCAGAATTGAAAGAACAATTTACGGACTTGAAAATGAAGGGCGTTGACGGATTGATGTACTCAGCCGGACGAGACCCTGAGGTATACAGAAGGGTAGGGAAAATAGCCAGGAAAGCAGGTTTGAAATTCTATACATGGATACCTACCCTTACCCAGAACAATAATCCAAACATGAAGCCGGAATGGTATGCTGTAAATGGCATAGGAGAATCGGCTTACGATAAGCCGGCCTACGCCGATCATTATCATTTTATATGCCCTAACCGGCAGGAGATTTATGACTATCTGGATGAACTGTATGGACGGATTGCGGATATTCCGGAAGTTGACGGCATTCACCTTGATTTCATCCGGTTCCCGGATGTCATCCTGGCCCGCGGTTTATGGAAAAAACATGGCCTGGTGATGGACCGGGAATACCCGCAATTTGACTATTGTTATTGCGACAAGTGTGTCTCAGATTTTAAGGCAAAAACGGGTATCGATATCAAGGCGGTTCAGGACCCTTCACAGGTGGAGGAATGGAAGCAGTTCCGCTATGATCTCATTACAAATTTAGTTAACCATCTGGCCAAAACAATCCATGCCAGGAACACGGAGATCAATGCAGCCGTATTCCCGGGACCAAACTCAATTGCCCGGAAAATAGTCCGGCAGGAATGGGATAAGTGGAATATTGATGCATTTTACCCGATGAATTATAATGATTTTTATCTTGAGGGCACAAAGTGGATCGGTGATATGTGCCGCGAAGGCTTCACCACCCTGAACAACAGGAAACCTCTCTACAGCGGATTATTCATTTGTCCAGATCCCGGAAAAAAGGCATCCGAACCAGATCCGGAAAATCACGGCCTGCTTCCGGAAGAACTGGAAGCAGCCATACGGGAATCGATGGAAAATGGAGCGACAGGCATTTGCCTGTTTACACCCGAAAGAATGACCGGGGATCACTGGGGGGTATTTAAAAAGGCCATACATATGAGTTACGCCCGGAAATGATCTGCGAAATATTTATAAAGTAAAAATATAAATAGTTGAAATATATTTTAATGAGTTAAAGAGATTAAAGCTTTTGTTTATATCGTCCTGACAGCATTGTTTACGAAATTTCAATTAATTTTGACTTTGGGCAAATGATTTCGTGATCAGCATGGTAATCATCCACAAAAATTAATTAGTAGTTTGGTAATGATTGATAAGCACTGTTTCATTAAGTCCATTTCAGTTCAATATGTTTTGTAAGATGAAGACGAAATTCCATTGTTTGGCACTGCATAACCGTAATTGGTTCTATATCATTCTAAGTTCTGTTGCCTTGTTGTTGGGAGGTCTCATCTATGTTTTGCGTGCGGCAGAACCTGTTTTTATTCAATGGATTAATTCCGTAGGATTAAATAACTGGTTGAACATGGCCAGGCGCAATGAGGTTTCCGTAACCCAGTATTTTCCGGAATGGTTTGTTTATTCACTGCCCAACGGATTATGGGCATTTGCTTACGCTTTGCTGATCACCGGTATATGGTCGGGGAGCAAATCCCGGTTAAGAATTTTCTGGATGGCCAGTATACCGTTATTGGTATTGGGTTTTGAATTTCTTCAGTATGGGCGGATCATACCCGGAACATTCTGCATACAGGATATAATCCTGGGAATAACAGGGATGACTTCCGGTATACTGATGGGCATACTGACAGGTAAATCCAGGAGTCACGAAAAAGAAGGGTATCATTTACTTGGACTAATCATTTCAATGGCTGGATATGTCCCAAAGAACGCGACTGTTCTCAGAACGATTATCATGGTCTCTTCCCTGTCATTTGCGATCTATTTAAGTAATTACCAGCCTAAGAATTCAGATTTAGCCATGGTTTATTTCATTCTTAGCGAAGTATTTTATATAGGCTTTATCACGATTGTACTTTCAAAAAATGGTCTCCGCCACTGGTTTATCAGAAAATGGGGTAGTGAGGATGAAGGATATTTAATCTATGAAGCCTTACTTGGGTTTCTGTTTTTTCATAATGGGGTCAGCATTGGATATATTGCTTCCTCCAGTCCGGAAACTTTATTCCGGTTTATTAATAGGGATTTCCTGTTCATAATAGTATTGATCATGTTTATCAGTGGTTTTTCAGTTAAAATATGGGCTGCAAAAATAGTGACAATAGAGATCTATTATTGGAAGGACATGTTTCTCGGAAAAGAGATCTCCGGCTTCATTCAAACCGGACCATACAAGTACTTTAAAAACCCAATGTATGGAATTGGTCAGCTTCCGGCTTATGCAACTGCAATCTGGTATGGTTCAAAATATGGTTTAATCGCCGCATGTATAAATCAGGTTTTGATTTTTTCGTTTTATTATCTGATAGAAAAAAAATTCATTAAAAGGATTTATCATAAGAACGTATTGTAATCAGCAGCCTTGATGAGCCTGGCAAGAACAGGGGAATATTCTGCTTGCTGCCTCTCGGGGGGTTACACGTTTGCCAATTACGGTTCAATTGATTATCTTTCGGGCAGCCAGATCCGAAAAATAACGGCACCGGCAGCTAATTAGACCTGCGAACGTGTTACACAATTCAAGAATTAAGTCACAATATAAAAAAATCAGGAATCAGAAAGAAATTTAGTTTATTATGGCACTACAAGAAGAATTAGAAAAACAAGGAATATGGCTTTTCAGATACCGGAGTGTACTTCCGATGATTATTATGCCTCTCGGTGCAGTCCTGTACTTTAAAACCAAAATCTACCCCGGAATTTTCTTTTTGGGAAAGCCCTACGAAATGTATTATGAGATGTTCTGTTTGTTAATAAGTATGATTGGATTTGGGATTCGTTTCTATACGATTGGATATGTACCAAAAAATACATCCGGCAGAAATCGTAATGAGCAAGTCGCTGACACATTGAATACAACAGGAATATATAGTATGGTAAGACATCCCTTGTATTTGGGCAATTTCTTTGTGTCATTTGGTCCGGCATTATTACCGGGAAATGTATGGTTTATGGTTGTATTTTGCTTGTTTTATTGGATTTATTATGAGAGAATTATGTTTGCGGAGGAACAATTTCTAAGAAGAAAGTTCGGAAACCTGTATACCGAATGGGCTGAAAACACACCTGCATTTTTTCCAAATTTTAAAAATTTCAGACAATCCAATTCTTCCTTCAACTGGAAAAAAATACTTAAACAGGAAAGAAACGGACTTGCTGCGATATTCCTTATTTTCTGTGCTTTAAATGTAACAGGCGAATGGATCGAAAACGGAACAAATTATAATTATTTTATGATGGCTTTTTGCATTTTGAGTTTATTGATGTTTGCGGTTACTAAATATCTGCAAAAAAGGACAGATTTATTAAAAGAAAACGGATAATAAAAACAAATTGCCTGCAAAACGTATTACCGTGTGATGAGAAGAGGATCCCGGTTCTGAAGAGTTTTTTAAACAGATCGTAATGATTTTCTGAGAGGGAGAAGTCTCCCACGTAATTATAGAAATCAATAACCAGATCAACGACCTATAGAACATGTGATAATTACTTAGAAATTGCAGAAACTTAATGTTCTTATTAATATCAGAAGGGAAAACGCTATGAAACATAATACATTCTATTTGCTGGTAATTACAGGTCAGTTCTTATTTACTACCATGACTTATTCACAGGTAAACAATTACATCACTTCCAAATACGATTTTATCCCTGGCGAAAAGGTCATCTTTTTTGATGACTTCACCTCAGAAAGTGTAGGCGATTTCCCTGCACAATGGTTGACCAACGGGAGTGGTGAAATTGTAACATACGAGAAGTTCCCGGGCCGATGGTTTAATATGACTAAAATGGGGTATTACATCCCTGAGGCAAAAGATGATTTTACGGATAACTTTACCATTGAATTTGGTTTTATCCCAATGAATAGTGCTAACAGTGAATCGATGTTTGGACTTAGTTTCTACTTGTTAACAGGTTCCCTCGGAGAGCCCGGTGGCGGTGGCGAACCGGGGGATGCAGGTTTTCAGATAGCTCTTGACTATGATAATATTACATGGAAGAACTGGTCTCTTCAAACCGAACAACGTTTTAATGGAACTGTGACCTATCCTTTCAAATCAAATGAACTATATCATATCGCCATATGGGTACAGAAGCAACGGGTAAGGTTGTATGCAAATGAAAACAAAGTACTGGATGTTCCCCGCGCTATACCTGCCGGAAGCAAATCGAATATTTTTCGCTTCGATTCACGCGATGAAGCAATTCCGCTCATTAATAATTTCAGGATTGCAGCCGGATTGCCTGATATGAGAAACAGGCTTCTCAAGGATGGTAAAATCATTTCATACGGCATACAGTATGATGTCAATTCCGCGGAACTAAAGCCTGAATCATATTCAACTTTTAAAGAAATCTCAGATATTTTAAAGGAAAATCCAACAATCAGGATCCAAGTTGTTGGTCATACAGATTCAGATGGCGATGACGCTTCAAATCTTGACCTTTCAAAGCGCAGAAGTGCAGCAGTAAAAAAAGAGCTTGTTGATAAATTTGCTTTAGACGCTGCAAGGATTGAAACAGATGGGAAAGGCGAATCGGAACCTTTGGCAGATAATAATAGCACTGTAAACAAAGCTAAAAACAGGAGGGTCGAGTTTATAAAACTTTAAAATGGGGAACTTTTATTCATATTCACTTTGCTTTCTGTTCCTTGTAAGCTCTTTAAGGGCTCAGATCAATGGATGTACAGATCCTTTGGCAGCAAATTACAATTCATCAGCAACCATTAATGATGGAAGTTGTATGTATAATAATGGTGTTATTTCACCTTCATCAAGTTTAATCCTATCGAGTATCCTGGCAGAAACATCAGGTCTTATCAAATGGAATCAGCAAATCTGGACTCATAACGATAATAGCGATGTCAACATGTATGCCTTAGACACCACCGATGGAAATATTATTCAATCCTATCCGTTACAGGGCGCGGTAAATAATGATTGGGAAGAAATTTCGCAAGACAGTAATTACCTGTATGTTGGGGATTTTGGAAACAACGCCAACGGAAACAGAACGGACCTGAAGATTTTAAGGATTGAAAAGAATTCAGTACTAACAAATGCACCTATAATTGATACAATAAGTTATTCTTATG
This sequence comes from uncultured Bacteroidales bacterium, assembly GCA_963705125.1. Classification (GTDB taxonomy): domain Bacteria; phylum Bacteroidota; class Bacteroidia; order Bacteroidales; family UBA10428; genus UBA5072. The sequence continues at coordinate 220,872 of CAVPIY010000008.1, forward strand.
CTGACCAAACAAGTTTTATTCCTGTAGGTTCTAATAATACCGATTTCGACTGTGAAGCTTTTATTGTTTCAGCTGACAGCATTTATTTATTTACCAAACAATGGATTAGCAATAAAACCAGTTTATATTCACTACCAAAAATCCCGGGAACCTATAGGGCTAAATTAATAACCTCATTTGATATTCATGGACTTGTAACCGGTGCTGTTTTGCTTCAATCACTAAGAATAATTGCTCTATGTGGCTATAGCAATTTGTTGGAACCATTTATCTATCTGCTTTATGATTTTAATGGCTCAGCATATTTCAGTGGTAATAAAAGAAAAATTGCAGTTTCACTTCCTTTTCATCAGATTGAAGGTATTACAACGACAAATGGATTAAAATACTACCTGTCAAATGAATATTTTTCTCAACCTCCCTTTATTAATAGCCTGCAAAAGCTTCACATCTTGGATTTAAGTTCTTATCTGGGCAACTATGTAAACAGTTCAACACAAAGTGCTACACTGTCTTTAGCACAACATAATTTTTTGTTTTATCCCAATCCGGTAAATAATATCATGACCATAGAATCAGCATATTTTCCTGAAAATTATTATTTGGTCAACACTTTTGGTCAAACTGTGAAGACAGGTAAATTGGCTATCGGCAATTCAAGTATTGGTATTTCTGAATTATCTGCAGGGATGTATTTCTTAATTGTCGGAGACGAAAATAGTTCAAGGCTAAAAGTGATAAAGAGATAAACCAGTACGTAATAAGGGATCATAAGCAATTGCCTGATAGTGCGGTTGCACGGAAGACGTAACTCATGCACGCGGAAGTTGTGCTTACTTAAAGACAATCTGCATATTAGATAATATAATGACATTAGAAGAACTTGGATATAATAAAGTACTTGAGAAATTCAGAAGAGACAATAACCTCAATAGCTTTGAGATAGGTAGAATTATTGCAGAACATAAGGAACGGTATATTGTTAAGACGATAAAAGGTGAATTTGAAGCCGAGATAACCGGTAATATGCGTTTTACTGCAAAAAGTCGTGAAGATTTTCCAGCAGTAGGTGATTGGGTTGCCCTGACAACTTATGAATCTGATTTTGCGATAATTCATAAAATACTGCCAAGATTCTCAATTATTAAAAGGCAGGCAGTTGGACAATTTGGAGAGATTCAGATAATTGCTACAAATATTGATTATGCTTTTTTAGTTCAGGCCGTTGATCGGGATTTTAATATCAACAGACTTGAGAGATATCTGGCCATATGTAATTCTTCTCAGGTTAGTCCCATAATTGTACTCAGTAAGATTGATTTAATAACATGAGCATCGGATTTCTGAGATAGTAGAGAACATTAAAGTACGGATTAAAAATGTTCCGGTTATTGCGATAAGTAACGAGTCACAGGATGGATACGACACGTTAAAAACAACTATTGAAAAAGGGAAGACTTATTGTATGCTTGGTTCTTCGGGAGTTGGGAAATCCACGCTATTAAATAATCTTTCTGGTAAGACCATAATGCGAACAGATACAATTAGCCGGAGTACAAATAAAGGGAGACACGTTACAAGCCACAGGGAATTAATTATTATAGAAAATGGTGGGATATTAGTTGACAACCCTGGGATGAGAGAAGTAGGCATTGCGGATTCAGCCAGCGGATTAGAGATCACATTCGACATGATTGTCAGCCATTCTCAAAATTGCAGGTTCAAAAACTGCACTCATACCAATGAGAAAGGTTGTTCAGTTCTTGAAGCCGTTGAAAAAGGAGAAATAGATAAAGCTTCATACAAAAATTACCTGAAAATGGAAAGAGAGAAAGCGCATTTTGAATCGACAGTTGTAGAGATGCGAAAAAAGGACAAGGAATTTGGAAAAATCGTTAAGAATTATAAAAAAGACATGAATAAAAATAAGTACTGACTCGTCCTAAAAAATGTCTGCACAATTTAAAGAAAGGATGGCAACATACGAAATCGGACATGACAAGTTTCATTTATTCATTAATCCAGTTGCAATTGGTAACGGAATGACTATTTTCAAAGGATTAGATAGTATACAAAACCTGATACATACAACTGCACAAATATTTGAATGTGGAATTGCACTACTTCGCTACGAACTAAAAAAATAAAGATTTTAAGAATGAGAAACTTAATTTCTTTACCATATTTGGGAGTTATTCTTATCGAAAGCTGTCCGAAAAGCTTTCATTTCTATTCTGTATTACGAAAATGTCTCTTTGGATAAAATTGCCAGAATTACCCGCCATAGTGGAAAAATCGGTCATATTGACCACCATTCGCCGGAAATTATTCATTTTTTTCAAATAATTCTTTATCTGGCATTTAACCATCGATTTGGGTGGCCAATGAATTCCGGAATGCACTAACCAACTGATCCACTTTTTCCACATGGTAGATTAGTTTAAGAATTAATATTTTAAAATGATTGCCGGGGGTATGATCACCCCACAAAACTTGGCGGGGGGGATTTTGATGAGGAGGTCCCTTCTCAATTGAATATGTGAATAAAATGAGGAATAAGGATATCTCAGTATAGTCAGTATGATTTTGCTGATCATCCTGAACCTACGATGAAAATTGTTATAAATCGGTTATTCAGATTACAAAACTTTCATTACATTTGATTAACTGATAATTCGTTAGGCGTATGAGACCAATTTATGTAGATTCTGTACAACACAGAGGGAAGCGCAGAATTAAGCTAATATTTGATTATGACAGAGACTTGATAACCCTTATCAAGAACATTAACGGATCGGCTTGGAGCCATACTATGAAGTGCTGGCACATTCCTTATTCGGATGACAGCATAGAGGAGGTTAAGAAGTTGCAGCAAATAGAGGGAGTTTCTATTATCCAACTAGATAAACTTCTGGAGGAAAGAAAATTCCGATATTTTGACAGAACCGTTGACCGTGAAACAGAGCATATTATTGAATCATATCAGCAATGACTAGTCAGCCAGCGCTACAGTTCGAGGACAATCGCAACATATGTTCACGCTATACGAACATTTTTGGGTTATTTCCGGAATACAGCGCCGGGGGACATAACCAATGAAAACCTTGTGGAGTTTAATTATGGGCATATCATTAAGAATAAATATTCCTGGGCTTATCAAAATCAGGTGATCAATTCAGTGAAGCTTTTCTATAGCAGGATATTGAAAAAGAGCCTGGACATTTCTCGAATTCAGAGACCGAGAAGGGGAAGAAAATTACCGGATATTTTCTCAAGGGAAGAAGTTCAGCAGCTTTTAAAATCACTGAAGAATATCAAGCACAAGGCTATGATATCCCTGATCTATGCCTGCGGATTAAGACGGAGTGAGCTCATAAATCTAAAGGTCGGTGCCATAGAATCAAATAGAAAGCTGCTGATTATAAAAGGGGCAAAGGGAAACAAAGACAGGGTTGTCCCCTACCGGAAAGCATGATCGATATGCTAAGATCTTACTACCGGATCTACAAGCCTGAACTATGGTTGTTCGAGGGTCAGAAGCGCGGAGAGCAATATTCAGAAACAAGTTTGCGGGAAGTATTTATCCATGGCCTGGAGAGAGCAGGTATAAAGAAGGAATTGACTTTACACAGTTTACGTCACGTTAGGTGGCATTTTAGAAAAACCGACAGTGAACAATTGACATAATTTTAACTGACAACTATGAAAGCAAAATATTTAATAAAAACGGTAATCACGTCATTGATTTTCCCTGTAATATTATTTCTTAGTGCCTGGAAAATAGACTACTTCCAAGGATATGTTTTCTTATTAACCAACCTTTTTACAGCATTAATGAATTTTTGGACTATTAAGAATGATACTGAACTAATGAGTGAACGGTCAAAAGTTGGTAAAGACTCGAAGTCATGGGATAAATTAATTTTAGGATTTTCGGGCATGACATATTTGATAAGTGTTGTAATCGCTGGACTTGACTCTGGTCGTTTTCAATGGTCGCCTGACTTTCATTGGATTATTTATCTGATCGGAGTTGTTCTAATGATAATCGGACAGGTGATTTTTCTCACTGCAAGAAAAGAAAATAAATATTATTCAAGTGTTGTCCGAATTCAAATGGACAGAGGACACACCGTTTGCGATACAGGAATTTATAAATTTGTGAGACATCCTGGATATTTTGGTATGACAATTTCATTGGCAGCATTACCTTTATTGACAGGTTCTATTTGGAGTTCAATACCAATAATTATAGCCATAATATTGTTGTTTATAAGAACGTATCTTGAAGACGAGACTTTAAAAAAAGAACTTACAGGGTATTCTGATTATGCACAAAGAACAAGACAACGATTAATACCTAAAGTTTGGTAATTTAAAAAAATAAAAAACGCCACCTAATAAATAAGGCTTCGTGTGGTCGCTTTTCGCGACCCAACATGAAGCCGTGTTGCACGAAATCCGCTCCGGAAGCACCATAATGAGTATTTAAATACTATGGGGATTCAATAATTCAGGTGTATTACAAAAGAGAAGTCATGTTGGAATTTTCAGGTAGATGACGGCCCGAAAATAGTTAAGTATGACCCTATACAAGGATTAGGATACAAGGCCGATCAGTATTTTGTTGGTTGTATGCAATAGTATATCATGTTCTTTTCAGAACGGTTTTAATGATTATAACGGTTTTACAAATGATTCCAATAAAGCAGGCGGAGACAAAGGAGGTGGACGAGGGCCAAAAAGCATTTCAATGGTAACCATATTACCTTTTCCACAGATAGGGCATCTATCGGGGTTGTAGTTCAGGTGTTCGCGGCATATATCCTTCCAGTGTTTGTTTTCTTTAATTTTCGGGATCTGGATTCCAAAGGCATGTTGAAGTTCACGGAGCTGTTCTGGGCGCGCAGTAGAGAGCAAACCAAAATGTCGTATACGGACAAAACCCCTGGGAAGAATATGTTGGCAAAAGCGCCTCAAAAACTCAGCGCCTTCAAGGGTCATAATTTTTACTTTGTTGTCGCGGTAATCACGCCAGTGAAAACGTACGCCGGTATCATCAATGTTTAACAGCCGGTGGATTGCTGATGGCAACCTTGTGGGTATATCTTCCAAGATAATCAAAAACCTGAAGGGGACCTGCAAATGGTTCTTTGGCATAAACGACCCATTTGGTTTTATATAGTTCGCGGATGAAAGGTTTATCCTATGGCAGTTTTTTTTGTAAAGCAGACATAAATTTTCCCCGGAACACGGTGGAAAGGTTTTCGACCCTGAACAGGAATACTTTCCCATTGACAGAGGTTTTTACCTGTTTCCATTGCCCTTTGAAATTGATACCTCCGCCAGGGACAACACAATGCACATGGGGGTGGAGCGATAGGTTCTGCCCCCAGGTATGCAGAATGGCTACCATGCCCGTTTCAGCTTGCAAGGTTGTGTACGAAAATTGAGCTATTGTTTCCCATGCACAGGCAAAGAGCAGGTTATAAAGAACTTCCGGGTGTTGAAGAAAAAGCCCATTGAGCTTATCGGGAACCGTAAAAACCACATGGAAGTATGGCACCGGCAGCAGATCCTGCTTGCGGCTTTCCACCCATGCTTCCCGCTGTGTATTCTGGCACTTGGGACAATGACGGTTACGGCAGGAGTTATAACTGATGCGGATATGGCCGCATTGATCGCATTTGTCGACATGTCCGCCCAATGACGATGTCCGGCAACGCAGCAATGCACTCAAAGTACGCTTCACATTCGAGTTGGGTGAATGCTTTTGATCAAACACTACTCCAAACCGGTCAATTACCTGTGCCAGTTCATATACAGGCTTCAATGTTTTTTATACAACCTGTCCAGTGGGCTAAACAGATTGCTTCGGTTGGGTTTTGCTACATGCAGGTACACCAGGGTGGTTTCAATGCGTTCATGACCCAGAAGTTCCTTGATCGTTACGATATCCATCCCGAACTCCAGCAAATGCGTGGCATAACTATGACGAAGTGTGTGCAGGGTGATTCCTTTCTGCAGCCGGCACTTCTTTACCGCTTCGCGCAGCGCCCATTGCATGCCGCGAACGCTAAGCGGAGAGCCCGGGCTGCTGCCGTTGAACAGATAATCTACCGGCTGACAGGCATAGTAATACTTGCGCAAGCCATCAAGTATCAGCGCAGAGAGTGGAACATACCGATCCTTGTTGTACTTGCTCTGACGGATGTGGATCATCATGCGCCCGGAATCGATGTCGGCTATGCGTAACCGGCTTACTTCGCGTGCACGTAAACCCGCAGAATACATCAATGACAGAAGAACACGATGCTTAAGCAGTTCCGGCGCCTTGAACAATGCCTTGCACTCCTGATAGTTCAGTACCACCGGCAGCTTATTATCACGTTTAATACTGGGCAGTTGAACAATTTTATCGGTTAACCCCAGCAGACGGTAGCAATAACGAAGTCCGTATACCGCAAACTTGAAGTCACTCAGCGATGGCGTTTTACTTTGCCGGGCCAGAGAAGCCAGATATTTATTCATCTCCTTCTCGGTGATGTGTTGCGGAAGTTTACCAAAATGAAGACTTAACTGGGCTAATTTCCTGGCATAATTGTTCAGTGTACTGCGTGATTGTCCGGATAAGCGTACTTTATCATCCAGTTCCTGGTAAAGATTTCTGAAGCCCCTTACCTGATGAATAGCCTGTTCAACAATTGTGAACGACTTTTTTCGTAGCTTTGATTGTGTCTCCATATTTAAATGAATTTTGGTTGAATTCATTAAACATGGCTGATACAAAAAGTGCTATCCCACCCCTGAAAAAGGGGTGGGATTTAGTGCAAAAGTGTTTATTATGACGAGGCAGTTGAAGAAGCTATTTGCTTTGGTTGGATAGACAGCATCGCACACAAACGAGACGAAGAAAGCAAGTATCAGTTTTTTGCTCAACGAAAACCTAAAAGCAATTGGAGTAAAGCCAACAGAGAACGAGCAGAAAAAATGTTAGCAAAAGGATTAATGACACCGAGCGGACAAAAACTTATTAACTTAGCAAAGAAGACGGGAACATGGGAAGCTTTAGTTGATGTTCAAAATTCTGTAGTTCCAGACGACTTGCAAAATCAACTAAACAAAAACAAGACAGCTTTAAAAAACTTTCTTGCTTTTCCACCTTCATCAAAGCATATAATTTTAGAATGGATACTCAACGCAAAGAAAGACGAAACAAGACAAAAGCGAATTGAAGAAACAGTTCGACTTGCAGCGGACAACATAAAAGCAAATCATTACAGACAATGAGAAAAGAAGGGCGAACGCATAACATGGATGATATAGTTAATTGCCTTCTGCAGTCCGGACACATTAGCAATCAGCTACATAAGTCTATGCTCGTAAGTTCATTTCACTTATTAAACTTTGTCCACCTTGACTCATCCTGCTACCTAGACAAAGTCAATAGGGCTTCAGGCCGACGCACAGTTGGCAGCGTTTTTTGCTCTCCGTTTATAAAATGTACCGTGACCAGTAAACGCCGTTGTTACTACCGGGACTCATCCCTAATAGGTTTTTATCGTGACGGGACATCTTGCGTCCGTTTACCGGGACTGGTAATCTTGACAGATATTAATTATCATGACAAATTCAATGCATCGAGTCAGTTTTAAAATTGGCCCGAAATGCTAACACGGATGGTATAGTTAATTGCCTTCTGCAGCCCGGACAGCTTGGCAATCAGCTCCATAAGTCTATGCTAATAAATCTAAACCAACTTATTTAACTTTCGGTACTGTGACCAATTCCGCTGCCGAGACAAAGTCAATAGGGCTGCTGGCCGACGCGCCGTTGTCATGGTTTTTGCATCGCTATCTAGACAATTTTATCTTGATTTGACGACTTCGTACCATCTATCGGGACTCAGCCATCTTGACAACTTTATCGTGACACGGAAATCCTGCCCACTTACCGGGACTTTGCAAAAACGCATGCCAACCCTGACCCTTCGCTGCGCTCAGGGCAGGCTCCGACGGCAACTACCCATACCACGGAGCCGTTAGGCTTAAATTGCTGGCTATCTGCACATAATAGGCTTTTCTTGGCATCCTGCTTTTAATATAGTTACCTTTACCGAGACAACTTTCTGCTTTCAAATGACAAAAGACCTTAACCAAATGACAACTGATGAACTTGGACAACTTTTTCCAATCATCATAGTTGATTATAATCCAGACTGGCCCAAACTTGCTTCAATTGAGTTAAAAAACATCATAAAGATTGTAGGAAAAGATAATGTCTCAAGGATTGAACATATCGGAAGTACTGCTGTACCAGGACTTTGTGCTAAACCAACAATCGACTTCCTCCTTGAAATATTGGATATCACAAATTGTGATCTCCTAATTAAGCAGCTGCAAAAGATTGATTATCAATATATCCATAAACCTGAAAACCCACCGCCTCATATGATGTTCGCAAAAGGATATGCAGGATCCGGCATAACTGGACAAACATTTTATATTCATGTGAGATATACTGGAGACTGGGACGAAATAGTATTCCGTGACTATCTAATAAAAAATCAATCGGTGAGTGCTGAGTATTCCAGACTCAAAAAGAAACTCGCTGAAGAATTTAAACATGACAGAGAAAAATATACAGACAGTAAAACAACCTTTATTAAAAAAACTACCCTGACTGCTAGAAAAACAAAAAAATAAGATATATTTCTGCTCAAATCTTATTGATCCAATGAAACAAGACTGGAAAAAAGTAGATAAACAATACTATTTACCAAAAACAAAGCCTGAATTGGTAAAGGTTCCTCCTTTCAAATTCTTCTCAATACTTGGACAAGGAGATCCTAACGACAAACCTTTTCAAGAGAATATCGGGGTACTCTATTCATTATCGTACGCTATCAAAATGTCTCCAAAAAACAACTTTGCGCCAAAGGACTACTTTGATTACACTGTCTATCCATTAGAAGGAATATGGGATTTAACTGAAGAGGCTAAAAAATCAAATTCAAAGACTCTTGATAAATCCCAATTAGTCTTCAATTTAATGATCAGACAACCTGATTTTGTAACTCCGGACTTTGCTCTGGAAGCAATTGAAAAAACCAAAAAGAAAAAATATCATCCACTGCTTGAGAAAGTCAGATTTGAGATAATCGAAGACAACAACTGCATTCAGATGATGCACATCGGAAGCTATGACAGTGAACCTGTAAGTTTTAAACAAATGGAAGACTTTTGCATACAAAATGGATATAAAAGAGAATCGAAACAGCATCGTGAGATTTACCTCTCCGACTTTCGTAAAGTATCCCCTGACAGATTAAAGACAGTGCTGAGATTCAGGATTTTAAAATAAAAATCTAAGCCTAACACATATGGTATGGGTAATTGCCTTCAGCAGCCCGGACAGCTTAGTAACCAGCTCCATAAGTCTATGTGATCAAAATTAAACCCACTTATCAAACTTTCGTTACTGTGACTAATCTTGCTGCCGAGACAAAGTCAATAGGGCTGCTTGCCGACGTGCTGTTGTCATGGTTTTTGCATCGCCATCTGGACAATTTTATCTTGACGTGACAAATTCGTACCATTTATCGGGACTCAGTCATCTGGACAACTTTATCGTGACACGTAAATCCTGCCCACTTACCGGGACTTTGCAAAAACGCATGCCAACCCCGACCCTTCGCTGCGCTCTGGGCAGGCTCCGACGGCAACTCCACATACCACCGGGCCGTTATATGCTATGAGAACCAAACATTTTGAAAGGAAAAGTGTTTTATATTAAAATACAGAAATAATATGGTAAAAGCAAAAACAATCCGAAAAACATTCAGTAGAGAAACTTCTGTGAGTGTTGACATTCAAGCAGATTCAAAAACAATTTGGAGCTTGTTGACTAATGCAGAAAATTATCCAAAATGGAATTCTACTGTCATTTCTATTGACGGGAAAATTGCATTGGGAGAAAAAATACAACTCAAATCGTATCTCGACCCAAAAAGAGTTTTTAAACTTTCTGTAAAAGAAGTTGAACCAGAAAGACGACTAGTTTGGGGGGACGCAATGGGTAAAAGAGAATACAAATTAATGCCTGTCTCAGGTGGACAAACCAGTTTTTCAATGACTGAGAAAATTGGCGGACCATTGTTCCCTTTATTTGCTAAAATGATTCCACCATTTGACGATTCATTTGACAAATTTGTAAACGATCTAAAGGCAGAAGCAGAAAAAGCTACCAAATAAATTTAAAAAATATGGTATACAAAATTGGAACAAAAGAAAAGCCAATGGTATTAAAAACACCCCCATTGACAAGTGAATATACAATGCACGTTGACCAAAAGGACGGCAAAGACGTTTTAGTTTGCACTGTTGGTAAAACAGTTTTGCTTTATAACATTGACTGTTTAAAAGACCTGCATAAGATGCTTGAAGACCGCGGAGACTGGATGGAACTTGGAAGTGCAGACGAACAAAAGCCTGCAAAAGAAGGGACAGTTGAAGCATGGGGACGAGCAGGAAACAATCCTGTAGGTGGTTGGTATGGACTTAAAAAAGGACTTCGTGGACGATTTGGAATGTACATTCCGCCATTAATGGAAGCACTTGGACTTGCAGAAGTAACACACGATGCGAAAGGAAATAAAATGAAAGCAAAATAGCACAGCATATAACACGGTCGGTATGTTTAATAGGCTTGTCACGGTTTTTGCTTAGCTCCTGCACCCAAGACAGATTTGTGATGGTATTTGCACCCGGACACGCGCATCTGTCCGCAATATAAATCCTGCACAGTGACATATTTCTGGTTCCGAGACAGCTTGTACCGTGACACTGCGCCAATACCCGCAACCAACTTTGTAACCGGGGATAAATTCGCGGCTCCGAACAAACTTGTATCGCGACACGCGTAATGCTCAATTAAAATTGTACCTAGACGGCAAAAACACGCGCCAAACCCTCCTTGCACCGTGACAACTTTTTGGCCCCGCTGGCGCGGGGTACCAGGATTCTGCCCCGTGCTTGCCTCGGGTTACGCCTACTAAAACATACCGCCGGACCGTTAGCATTCAGGCCTAAGTGCACCTACCGGGACAATTTACACATAGTGTGACAATTCTGTAACGAAATCAGATGGCCCAAATGCTAGCTGAAAAAAGCAAAATCTCACTTGACAACCGGAACTCAAAATACTTTGTAGCTTTGCCTATTCGTAGATTCTATCTGGGAGTTATGCGTCACCCTATGACGACCGACTGTGCAAACAATTAACAACATAATAAAATGGACAAAATAGCAATCATTACAGGAGTAAGCCGAGAAATGGGACTTGGCTGCGAAACAGCCAGACAACTAAAAGAACTTAGCTTTAAAGTTATCATTACTGCAAGGGACTTTGACAAAGTTTCAAGTCTTGCCGGCCAACTTAGAGTGACGGCAAAAAGGTTAGACGTAACAGACGACAATTCAGTAAACAATTTGGCAAAAGAAATTGAAAGCGAATATGGTAAATTAGATATCCTTGTAAATAACGCAGGAGCATTTTTTGACCAAGGTGGAGAGCCACTTTCAACCGACCTGCAATTTGTGAAAGGCGCTTTTGACACAAATCTTTTAGGTGCGTGGAGAATGATTAAAGCGTTTCACAACTTACTTGAAAAAAGCGATAGCCCAAGAATTGTAAATGTTTCAAGTGGTGCAGGTTCGTTTGGCGACCCCGTTTTTGGACTTGCTCATCATTTCAGCAAAGTGCCTGTTTATGGTATAACCAAACTTGCCTTGAATGGTTTGACTGTTAAAATGGCTACTCAGCTCAAAAACAGTAAAATCAAAATCAATTCGGTTGACCCAGGTTTTACTGCAACTTATCCAGGAACAGAACAATGGGGAGCAAGACCTGTGAGTGACGGAGCAAAAGGAGTAGTTTGGGCTGCCACTATTCCAGATAATGGACCAAATGGCGAATTTTTCAGAGACGGACAAACATTGAGTTGGTAATGGAACTAAAAGACGGTATAAAAACTTTCTACGCCAAAACACAGAAAGAGTGGCGTAAATGGTTGGAGAAAAATCACCAATCGGAAAAATCTGTTTGGCTAATCATTTACAAAAAAGAAAGTGGAAAGCCTAGTGTTTATTATACTGACGCAGTTGATGAAGCAATTTGCTTTGGTTGGATAGACAGCAAACCGAACAAGCGAGACGATGAAAGTTACTATCAGTTTTTTACAAAACGGAATTCTAAAAGTAATTGGAGCAAAGTAAACAAAGCAAAAGTTGCTAAACTTTTGGACAAAGGACTAATTGCACCAGCAGGACTTGAAGCTATTGAAACAGCCAAGCAAAACGGCATTTGGACAGCGTTAGACGAAGTGGAAGAAATGACAATTCCCGATGATTTGAAAAAGGCATTTGACAAAAATAAAATAGCTTTTGGTTACTTTGACAAGTTTCCTCGTTCTTCTAAACGTAATATTTTGGAATGGATTATGAATGCGAAGAAGCCTGAAACAAGACAATCACGAATTGACGAAACGGTTAGACTTGCAGCAGATAACATTAAAGCAAACCATTATAGACAATGAGAAAAGAAGGGCGAACGCATAACACGCGGTATAAAAAATTGCCGGTTTAGTAGTTTATTCAAGGGTTTTAGCCCGCTTCAACTTTGGAGTTACTTGATAGGAAAACGCCCGCAATCGGCAACATTTCATACCCGCAACCGTTGGAGACAATGCCAAAAGAAAGCCACTCTAAACATATTTTGATAAAAGTAAATAATTATTTACCTTTGGTTTGATTATTGTTATTGAATGAAATGTTCTGAGCTTTATAGGCTTCTTATGAAAGATGGATGGTATCCGGTTTCTCAAAGCGGATCACATGTCAAATTGAAACATGACAAGAAACCAGGAATAATAATTTTCCCAAACCATGGAAGTCAGGAAGTCGGTAAAGGATTAGAAAAGAAGATTAGTAAGGACGCTGGTTTAAAATAAGTGAGGTATGAAGACAACTAAGAAGAAAATAAAAATGGTAGTTGAAAAGACTGAAACTGGATTTTCAGCTTTTTCAGAAGAATATCCTGTTTATACAACTGGTCGCACAATAACTGAATTGATTGATAATTCCTATGAGGCAGCAAATCTATACTTTGAAGATCTGAATATTCAAATAACGCATGAGAATTTTAAATTTGAAATTGATTTCAAGCAATTTTTCCAATATTATAAAGTGATTAATTCAAAATTTCTTGCTGACAAAATCGGTATGAATCCAACTCTTTTGTCTCAGTATGTTCAAGGGCATAAAAAGCCATCGGAGTCACAGACAGAAAAGATTTTATCTGGAATACAGCAAATTGGCAAGGAACTCTCAGAAATCAATTTAATTTATAGAAGATAAGAAGGCACAGTCTCCAACAGCGTGTGCTATGAAAAGCAACTTCCAGCGTAATTGATAATGACTAAATTACAACATTTCTTTTTTTTTGGATGCAATAAATCCCATTAAATAATTTTAGGATGCTGTCAAGGGTGGCTTTGGTTGTAGGCAGGTCTGTGGGGCCACTTGTTTTACCCTTGACGGCAGCATAAAATTATTTTACCTTTTGAAATTCAAAAAAATATAAAACCATACTGTTATATGTGGACTGAATTAAGCCACAGAATATTATTATGTTTTAAAAAAAGGAGGCGCAAACTATAAATGTGGACCAGTAGGGCCACACACGCTGTTTTGCGCTGGCCTCCTTATGCAGGGTTTTATATTGTTATGCTATTCCGGCTTCATATGCACTGAAATAGCTGGCGCCCGGGAAATGAGCAGAGAGATACTTGTACAGCGCCATGGGTTCAGGGGGCTGGTTGAATCTCCGGTGTTCAATATCATCAACGATTATCGTAGTTGTCCAGGATTTACCATGAACATCCAAACCAGCATAAACATTATGGCTGGAAAAATCGACAGATTTGTTAAATTTGTTAAGCATAGGTCTCAGATTTTAGTTAATTAATGAAATAGCATTCTTAAATTAATCAAAATACTTGGGATCTATGCTTTTACATATATACTATAATCAATTGCCTGGCATCAAGTTGCGATTAGTATCTCTTTGGCGAGCTTCAGTGTATCTGGATACAGAATCACTTTGGCAACGCAAATGATCATACATGCGAACGTTGCCATGCATTTTAAAACAGCAATCTACTACAAATGATGAATGATATTATTAACAAAATAAGGGAACAACTTGAAGAAAGCGTTGACGTCAAGACAAAAGAAAAAAGTCAAGGATTTTTTAAAGAAAAGATTGAGTTTTATGGAGTAAAAGTACCAGTTGTTAACAAAATCAGTAAGGATAGTTTTAAGGAAATAGAAGCATTTGATAAAGCAGTAATTTTTAGACTAATTGAAATTCTATGGCAATCTGGAAAGCTTGAAGAATCATTCATTGCATGCAATTGGACTTATTCACTTAGAAAAAGCTTTCAACCAAAGGATTTTGAAATTTTCAAAGATTGGATTGAATTGTACATAAATAATTGGGCATCTTGTGATACATTTTGCAACCATTCAGTAGGTGAATTCATCCAAATTTACCCCGACTTCTTAATGGAATTAAAAAAGTTTACAAAATCTAAAAACAGATGGATGAGAAGGGCTTCCGCTGTTTCATTAATAATACCTGCCAGAAAAGGGTTATTTTTAGACACGATTTTTGAAATTGCAGATAATCTGTTACTTGACAAAGACGATTTAGTACAAAAAGGCTACGGTTGGATGTTAAAAGCCGCCAGTGAATCACATCAACAACAAGTGTTTGATTATGTTATGAAAAATAAATTAAAAATGCCGCGCACGGCACTACGCTATGCCATTGAAAAAATGCCGAAAAATTTTAAAATCATAGCAATGGAAAAGTAATTTAATTCAAAAATTATAATTATAAAAATTGTGATATGGAGGATATAGAAATTATCGATCTTACCCCAGAAAACATTGCAAAGTATGGTGTTTGTGGTTATAAAGATGCAAATAAGCATGTTGAATTGAGAAAAAAAATTGAATGGGTTTGTGAATACTATTCAAAAGGGTTGAAGATAAAAGCACTTATTTCACAAAAAGGTGGTTATCAAGGAATGATTGAGTATATCCCCGGAAAATACGCTCATAGACCTGTAGATGCTGAAGGATTTTTGTTTATTCATTGCCTTTTTGTTGGATTTAAAAAAGAATATAAAGGCAAAGGTTTTGCTACAGTGCTAATTGATGAGTGCATCAAAGATGCTAAGAAAAGCAAAATGTCCGGCTTAGCTGTTGTTACAAGGAAAGGTTCTTTTATGGCGGATAATAACATCTTTTTGAAAAATGGATTTCAAATAGTTGACAATGCAACACCGGACTTTGAACTATTGGTTTTGAAATTTGATGTAAATACCCCAAACCCTTGTTTTAAACCTAACTTAAAATCACAATCAACTGAATACAATGATGGGCTTACGATCATGCGTTCGGCACAATGTCCTTATACAGAGAAAAATGTGAATGCAATCGTTGATTCTGCAAAAAAAATGAAATTAAAAACAAGAGTTGTTGATATAGTAGATTCGAGCGTAGCACAAAGTAATCCATGTGCTTTTGGCACATTCAGCATACTATACAATGACAAGGTTATTAGCCATCATCCCATTAGCAATACCCGATTTGAGAATATAATGTCTAAAATCAGCAAATAAAATGACAAAACCTTGTTACAACTGCGGAAAAGCAACAGCAAAGGAATTGTACAATTACCCCATTTGTGATTCATGCAAGTCAAAATTGAAATTGTTTACTGAAGCAACCATCAAAAAGTATTATGATAAAGATCCGGAAGAGTTTTCAAAGGAGATCCAACGAAGATTGGACTTTATTGAAATAGATTATATCAATAAGAAAATCAAGTTACTAAGTGTAAAGGAAAAATTATGGAAATAAAATTTCATTCAACGGTAATCATGACCGAAGACTTTGAACTGATGAAATCATTTTATCAAAACATTCTTCAACAACAAATTGAATTTGATTTTGGAAACTGTATCGGTTTCAAAAATGGACTTTCATTGTGGAAACTGAAAGAAGAGTATCCAATTGCTAAAAACCTTGGTCGAACTTTTGATAAATCAGGAAACAAAAATCTGGAAATATGTTTTGAAACTGATGATTTTGAAACAGTTGTTGAAAATATGGAAAAGCACAAACTGAATTTCTTGCATCAGGAAACCGAAGAATTATGGGGACAACATACAATTCGATTTTATGACCCTGAAAACAATTTAGTGGAAATTGGAGAAACAATTCCTTGTTTTGTACAACGTTTTCGCAATCAAGGTATGAGTGCAGAGGAAATATCGAAAAAAACATTTGTCCCAATAGAAATGGTAAGTGAGATTTGTCAAGAGAAATGAGATACGATGGAATGATTGCCCCTTGTGGAATGAATTGTAGGCTTTGCATTGGTCACCTCCGAGAAAAAAGACCCTGTGGCGGATGCTTTAAAATTGATGATGAGAATAAACCAAAGGTTTGTAGAAGTTGTAGAATTGTTAACTGTGAGCATTTATCTGAAACTGAATCAGGATTTTGTTATGACTGCAAAAAATATCCATGTACCAGATTAAAAAACCTTGATAAAAGATATAGAACAAATTATGGAATGAGCTTGATTGAGAACCTTTCATCTATTGAAAAAAATGGACTTGAGGTATTTTTAAAAATGGAAGAAGAAAAGTGGAAATGTACAGTTTGTGGTTTTGGACTATCTGTTCATAGAGATTTTTGTCTAAATTGTAAGACAGTTATTAAAAAAAACGCATGGTAACAAAAGCTATATGCAATAAGGGTTTCAGTGGTAATTCAAGCATTCTTCCCCGCTCAAACTTCGGTGCAGGTGGACAAGAAAGTAGCCCGCAATCCCTTACTGCATATAGCCTCAACCGTTATGGTGCATAATACGAAGAAAGACAGATTGTGATTAATTTGGAGAATTGTAACTTTAAAGTTACCTTTGCACGTAACTTAATGACTAATGGGGAAGATCCGAGAGATAATTGCTTACAAGAACTATTTTGAGGACTTTTTGAAGAAGCAACCAATTAAGGTTCAAAATAAGATCTTCAAAATCTTAGAAGCAATTGAGACTTTAGAGCGGATACCAACGACTTATTTGAAACGCATTGCAGAGGCCAAAGGGCTTTACGAAGCAAGAATTCAAGTTGGGACTGACATTTGGCGTGTATTCTGCTTTTTCGACAAAGGGAAATTAGTAATCCTTCTAAATGGATTTCAGAAAAAGACGCAGAAAACACCAAAGAGTGAAATTGAAAAAGCAACAAAACTAATGACTGAGTATTATGAAAGCAAAAAATAGCAGCAAAGACATTTCTACCTGGGCTGAAATCAAGGATAGGGTATATGGTGAAAAGGGTACTGAAAGACGTGACAACCTTGAAAGAGAATCCGAATCATTCAAAATAGGTCTATTGTTGAAAAAAGCGAGAGAATCTCGCAATATGACCCAGGAAGAATTAGGTCAGATCATTGACAAGAAAAGGACATATATTTCACGCGTTGAGAATAACGGAAGTAATATTACGTTGAGTACACTTTTTGATATAGTTGAAAAAGGACTTGGGGGAAAAGTTAATATTTCAATCGACATCTAATTTTTAATTAATTACGCACCATAACAGCGTGTGCTATGAAAAGCAACTTCCAGCGTAATTGATAATGACTAAATTACAACATTTCTTTTTTTTTGGATGCAATAAATCCCATTAAATAATTTTAGGATGCTGTCAAGGGTGGCTTTGGTTGTAGGCAGGTCTGTGGGGCCACTTGTTTTACCCTTGACGGCAGCATAAAATTATTTTACCTTTTGAAATTCAAAAAAATATAAAACCATACTGTTATATGTGGACTGAATTAAGCCACAGAATATTATTATGTTTTAAAAAAAGGAGGCGCAAACTATAAATGTGGACCAGTAGGGCCACACACGCTGTTTTGCGCTGGCCTCCTTATGCAGGGTTTTATATTGTTATGCTATTCCGGCTTCATATGCACTGAAATAGCTGGCGCCCGGGAAATGAGCAGAGAGATACTTGTACAGCGCCATGGGTTCAGGGGGCTGGTTGAATCTCCGGTGTTCAATATCATCAACGATTATCGTAGTTGTCCAGGATTTACCATGAACATCCAAACCAGCATAAACATTATGGCTGGAAAAATCGACAGATTTGTTAAATTTGTTAAGCATAGGTCTCAGATTTTAGTTAATTAATGAAATAGCATTCTTAAATTAATCAAAATACTTGGGATCTATGCTTTTACATATATACTATAATCAATTGCCTGGCATCAAGTTGCGAGCATTATCACTTTGGGGTACTTTAGTGTATCTTGATACAGAATCACTTTGGTGGCGTAACTGATCATACACGCGGGCGTTGTATGTGATTTTAAAAGAAAACGAGTCAAGTATTTTGCAGACAAATAAGTTGTACTTTAGGGCAACATTAATTATATTTGCATCGTGAATGATAAAAAGAAGTATAGAACAATTATTTTTTACAAGGAATACTTCGAAAGGTTCTTTGTTAAGCAGCGCCAGAAAGTAAAAGACAAAATTATCTGGACTTTTGACTTAATTGAAAATATGCAAAGGGTTCCCGAACTATATCTTAAACATATAGCGACTACGGAGGGTCTTTATGAGATAAGAGTTCAGCAAGGTAGCGACATTTATAGGATTTTTTGTTTTTTTTGACCAGGGGCAATTGGTTGTAATTGCAAATGGATTTCAAAAGAAATCACAAAAGACACCAAAGCAGGAGATAGAAGTGGCATTAAAGATTAAGGGAGAGTATGAAAATGAAAAAGAATAATATATTAACACTCAAGCAGTTCAAAGATAAGCATTATGGAAAACGGGGAACTGCAAAGCGTGATGAACTTGAAGCAGGTTATGATAACTTCAAAATTGGAGCTTTAATACACGAAGCTCGCATTGAAAAAGGATTAACTCAAGAAGAACTTGCTGAAAAGGTAGGCACAACTAAATCTTATATATCTAAAATAGAGAACAATGTAAAGGAAGTGAGACTATCCACTCTTCAAAAGATTGTTGAGCTAGGATTAGGGGGTCAGTTACAACTTTCAATTAAACTTTAGAAATAAAAACCACATACAATAAGTAAGGCTTCGTGTGGTCGAGGCACGAGACCCAACATGAAGCTGTGTTGCACGAAATCCACTCCCAACGTTCTTTAGAAAGCATTTGTTTATTATGGGGATTCAATAAATCAGGTGTATTTCAGAAGAGGAGTCAGCCTGTTATTTTCGGGTAGATGACAGCCGGGCAATGGTTAAATATGACACTATAAAAGGATTAGGATTCAAACCTGATCAGCATTTTGTTGGTTATATGCAATAGAATATCATGTCCTTCTCAGAACGGTTTTACTAACGTTTCCAAAAAAGCAGCCGGAGACAAAGGTGGTGGACGTGGTCCAAAAAGAATTTCGACGGTAACCATATGACCTTTGCCACAGATGGGGCAGCTATCGGGGTTGTAGTTCATGTGTTCGCGGCAAATATCCTTCCAGTGTTTCTTCTCTTTGATCTTAGGGACCTGGATTCCAAAGGCTTGTTGAAGCTCGCGGAGCTGTTCCCGGCGGGTAGTTGACAGCAATCCATAATGTCGTATACGCACAAATCCCCTGGGAAGAATTTGTTGACAAAAACGCCTCAAAAACTCAGCACCTTCCAGGGTCATGATTTTGACTTTGTTGTCGCGGTAATTGCGCCAGTGAAAATGCACGCCTGTATCATTCACGTTTAACAAGCGATGATTGCTAATGGCAACCTTGTGGGTATACCTTCCAAGGTATTCAATTACCTGCAGAGGACCTGCAAATGGTTCTTTGGCATAAACAACCCAATTGGTTTTATACAAATCCCGGATGAACCACTTATCCTGTGGCAGTTTTTTTTGTAAAGCAGACATAAATTTTCCCCGGAACACGGTGGAAAGATTTTCGACTCTGAACAGGAATACGCAGACTGCAGAAAGCTGCAAAATATGAGGCACTTAAGCTTCAATCGAGACCTGTTTTAGAGCACCTCCAAATAGGTGTCGAATTTTCCCCCTCGATATGGGGTTTTTTCGTAAATTACAGGGTGGTGCTAAAAATAAAACCGCCTGATTTCCATTGATATCAGGCGGTTTCGTAAATTTCAGTGTTCTGTCTGGTTGTCCGACCAGGATTCGAACCTGGACAGGCAGAACCAAAATCTGCAGTGCTACCGTTACACCATCGGACAGCGCATTTTAAGAAGGGGCAAAGTTATACAAAAAACGGTTTTTACAAATTATTTGTTTTTGTTTGACTTTGATTTCTGCTTCTCCAGCAAAGCCAATCCGTCTGCTGTCATCTTGCAGGGTCTGTTTGTGTACAGGCTGTCATTACAGTACCGGTAATTCTGATCGCTGTCCAGCAGCTCACATACATCTCCGGACAGGATCACCACCTGGTTTTCCGGTATACGCAGGTTCACATCCACACGGGCAAACATCCAGAAGTCCTCAGCATCCGTACTCAGATACCGGTCAATGTAAATAACCGAGTCCTTTTGCTCCCATTGGTAACTGATCCTGTCAAGGAACTCCAGTGAGCGATTCATGCCTACGTTGTTGGCATGCTTCTCCACAGAAAGGTACACGCCCTCATCCTCTGACTGGACAAGTGATAAAACAGGCTTTATGAAAAGGGACTCGTCCCGTTCGCTGTAATTGAACCGGTGATCAAATATCCTGTATTGCGTGATTCTTTTATTCCCGGTGTTATCACGGACTGAAAGATACAAGCGGGGATAGGATTTGGTCTCAATCCGGACAGATTGTTTACCGGTGGTTTCCACCGCATAGTTTGTACTATTCATGATGATCAGCGTAATAAAAAGCACAAGCGCCAGAATCCAGGCTGTGAGAACAAATGCGCGCAAACCCCGGTGACGTGTGCGGATGTTGAAAATAATCTTGATGCCCCAGTATATCAGGACAACAATGGGTATCAGCACCAGGATGACCAGGGATACAATTAGAACATAATAGTGGCCGGAACTGGCAAATAGGTGAGAAAATTGGGGAAGGTCGAGGGTGTTCCAAACATGAAAATGACCGAAAATGTTTGTGAAACCCAGCAAAATTATGATCATACAGGCGAGGAAAATGGATCCCAGCACAAGGAACACCACACCAATGGCACCGATGATGAATTTGAACATGGCAAGGACGACCAGACCGACTGCCCTGAGAAGGTTTTCAAGCACATTCCGGGTTTTGTCAGCTGCACCGGATTTACCCAGGTTATTCAGATTGGACCGGAATTTGCCGTACTCTGCATTGACCGACTCCTTGATGGTGGATAGTGTTACAGGTATTCCTTGCATCTGCAGCTTTTCGGCGGTTGTTCTTGCTTTGGGTACAACAATCCACAGGATAACATAAATCAGTATGCCCAACCCGTGCAGAAAGGTTAGTCCCACAAATGCCAGCCGGATCCAAAGCGGATCGATGTCAAAATAAGCTCCAAGCCCGGCGGCCACTCCACCAATGTAATTGCTGTCCTCATCACGGTAAAAACGTCGGTTTCCTCGATGGTCATACGACCCAGGTTCAGGGATTTCTCCGGTAGTGCCTGAATAGATAAAATCCTCCACCTTGCCGAGGGTGGCGATTACTGAATTTACATCGTCGAGTGAAATGGCCTTTTTGCCATCCGTGATGCTTTTCTCCAGCAATTCGGCAATGCGTTGTTCAATATCCTCAATGATTTCCTTACCCGTTTCCCCTTCAGCCACGAAATGTGATTTCAGGGATTCGAGATAATGATTCAGTTTATGAAAAGCATCCTCATCCATGTGAAAATGCCGTCCACCGATATGGATCTGTATTGTTTTTTTCATGGTCTTCTTATGTTATACATTGAATGAATTACTTTTTAAGAATTGAATCCACAGCGTCTATAAGTTCCCGCCAGGAGGATTCCAGTTCCTTCAGTACCTCCCTGCCATTATCGGTAAGGGCATAGTATTTGCGTGGCGGGCCCTGGCTGGATTCCTCCCACCGGTAGCTCAGCAATCCGGCATTTTTTTGCCGCGACAGCAACGGATACAATGTTCCTTCCACCACGATCAGTTCCGATTCCTTCAATTTGTTCAGGATGTCGGAGGCATAGGCATCACCCCTGGAGAGAATGGAAAGTATGCAGAACTCCAGTACGCCTTTTCTCATTTGCGCTTTAGCATTTTCGAAATCCATAGTACTCATTTTTAGTATGGTTACAATATTCGTCCCTTAGCTTTTCTTCCGCCGGAAGCTCTTCTTTACACTTTCGAATTCATCTTTGAAGAAATTCCCGATGTTAGAAACGTTCACCGAATCACCCCGCATTTCCAGTTTCTGTGCAGTAGTTCGGGCTTCCGGTACCACAATCCAGAGGATGATGTAAACCAGGAAACCTATGCCGAATATCAGGAACAGGATGAACAGGATACGCGTGATCACAGTATCAATCCCGAGATAAGCACCGAGGCCGGAACAAACGCCGCCAATCATCCTGTCATCAGGATCACGGTATATCCTGTGCGGACCGGTTCTTCGTTCATGGGAGGGGCGGGGTTCTTCATCTTTTCC
This sequence comes from uncultured Bacteroidales bacterium, assembly GCA_963705125.1. Classification (GTDB taxonomy): domain Bacteria; phylum Bacteroidota; class Bacteroidia; order Bacteroidales; family UBA10428; genus UBA5072. The sequence goes on from CAVPIY010000008.1 coordinate 243,621, forward strand.
GCTTATTTCACGCGGATCGCCCATGATCGTGATCATTTCTTCCACATCTTTCATGGTAACCACTTGTTTGCTAATACCCAACCGCTCAGTGAACAACTCGGAAATGCGGAGCTCAATATCATTAATTATTTCTTCACGCTCCTTCTGATCCGAAAAATAACCCTCTATCCGGTCGAGGTATTCTTTCAACCTCAGAAAGGCGTCATCATCAATGTAGTAAACCTGATTGCCCAGGTTAATGGAAAACGTTTTTTTCATAGGTGCATAAGTTTTAAGGTATCCAGAAATTAATTTGCTTATTTTGAATAATCATAGGATCCATGATCTCATCCGTGCCTGAAAGGGATTCACTGGTTTCTGCCGCTGGCCGGGGTAAAATTTGACGGGTGCTGTATATTGCCGGATCGGGGCTGCCGGACAGTTGGCTGATATGCTGATTGCTTATCGCCAGTGCAAGCGTGAAAAGGAACGGAATTATCAGGCTACCCGCCAGGGTCAGGAATACTTGATTTTTCATTTGGTACTATATATTTTATATTACTATGTTATAAAAACAAAAATCCTATACAAAGATATATATAATAAATAGTAATATGCAAGACATAGTAGTAAAATTTTCAAAATATTCGTCAAAAAAACAATTTTTACCGGTAAATGACGGCCGGGAACCGGTATTCAGTGTTCAGTATTCGGTATTCGGTGTTCGGTGATTTGAAAGTATTCACACACCCTGCCCTAAACTCTTGACTCACTGATTACTGATACTGATCACTGATTACTGATTACTGATTACTGATTAAATTCACTATTTTTATGATCTCAAATACAATCAAATCAAATGAGGGCAGTAATTCAGCGGGTTCAGGAAGCTTCAGTCATAATAAATGCCACCAGGAAAGCCTCAATAAGTCAGGGTTTACTGGTATTAATCGGTATAGAAGAGAGCGACAGCCAGGAGGATACTGAATGGCTTTCCGGTAAAATTGTCCGCCTGAGAATTTTCAGTGATGATGATGGACTCATGAACAGATCTGTTCAGGAAGTTGGAGGCGGAATTCTTGTGGTGAGCCAATTCACCCTGCATGCCAGCACGAAAAAGGGAAACAGGCCCTCATTCATCAGGGCTGCCCGTCCAGGAACAGCGGTTCCTGTTTATAATTTATTTTTAGAAAGGTTGGAATCAGATCTGGGAAGTCCGGTGCAATCCGGTGAATTCGGTGCGGAGATGCAGGTTCATCTGGTCAATGACGGGCCGGTGACCATTATTGTGGATACGAAAAACAAGGAGTGATGACTTTAAGAGAAGCACAAACGGCAGTTGACCTCTGGATAAAGGAATACGGGGTAAGGTATTTCGGTGAGCTCACCAATCTGGCCCTGCTGATGGAGGAGACTGGGGAACTTGCCAGGATCATGGCCCGTACTTACGGGGAGCAATCACGCAAATTTTCGGAAAAAGATGCAGACATGGCTGATGAAATGGCCGATATACTTTTTGTGCTTATCTGCCTGGCAAATCAGACCGGTGTTGATCTGGAAAATGCCTTTGAGTCCAACCTGGCGAAGAAGACGCAAAGGGATCAGCTGAGGCATCGTGAAAATGATAAATTAATCTGAAATCTTCCATCTTCCATGTATTAATCTTATCTTTGCCCCCGCTTTCAGCTTCATAAGGTATGGCCAATGCTTTTTTTCTTCAGCAGGTGAGTGATTCCTCCTTACGGTTACAACCGGCTGATACTGTTCCGATACAAAATGGCCAGGACTCACTTTTTTTCCAGAACGAAGACCATGCCATTGGTTATTTTACAGATCCTCCCGGAGATGTGCTCCGCATTCAGTCTTCCAAACTGCCTTACTCCCCCGCACCGGTAAAAATAGTACCTGAGCAGGTTCAGGGCCCGACAATCCGGATTCCTGAATGGAATATTTCAACTAACTTCCTAATAAATAATGTATTAACCAGAACTATCACTCGATCCGGTTTTTATAAATCAGGGGAAGCCATCCCTGCCGTGGGTAGTCTGAAACCTGTAAATGTCCTCCCCCGGGAAAGAAATAACCAGAGCATCGATTGGTTCCTGGGTTTCTTTTTAAGCATCACCTTGCTGTTTATTTGGATCAGGATGTTTTATGGAAAGTATTTTTCATTGCTGGCAAATGCCCTGATCAGTTTTCAAATATCATCCAAACTTTTCCGCGAAAGAAATGTTCTGGTGCGCCGGGTATCCTTTGTGCTGGACTTTATCTACTTTATGGTATTTTCTATTTTTACCTTTGAAATAATCACACATTTCGGATTGATCAAATTTGATTTAAGCCGGTTAAACCTGTTCTTGTTGCTGCTTAATACCATCATGATGTATTCCCTGATCAGGATTGCCCTCCTGCGCCTTACCGGTTTTCTTTTTCTTAATCAGGGCCTCTTTTCTGAATATATCCACAATACATTCGTGGTGAACAAGGGGGCAGGTATTGTACTTTTTCCGGTGGTAATTACCGCACATTACTTCCCGCATCCTGTGGTTTCAGCGGTTTTGGTGACAGGCCTTTTCATCCTGGCTATGGCATTTATTTGGAAGACTATCAGGGCTTATCAAATAATTAAAAGAAAAGATGTAGTATTATTCTATTTGATTTTGTACCTTTGTACGCTTGAAATTTTACCCCTTCTTCTTGGGTACAAGTTTGTTATATCATTGATTTAGAGTTATTAACAAAGAAGTTGCGCTCTTATGAAAATAAAGAGAATACTTGTATCTCAACCCAGGCCGGATTCCGAAAAGTCTCCTTACTTTGAATTAGCTGAAAAAAACAACGTTAAAATTGACTTTCGCCTGTTCAGTCATGTAGAAGGGGTCCCCTGTAAAGATTTTCGAAAGCAACGGATTGATATCCTGCATCATACTGCGGTGATCTTCAACAGCAAGACCGCGATTGATCATTTTTTTCGCATTTGCGGGGAATTGCGGATCATCGTTCCGGATACCATGAAGTATTTTTGTATTTCGGAATCAGTGGCTTTCTATTTACAGAAGTATATTATTTACCGCAAACGGAAGATATTTTTCGGTGCCGGCATGATCAATGATCTCATTGAAATAGTCAGTAAGCACTGTGATGAGAAATTCCTTCTTCCTTTCTCCGACCTGCCGCACGAGGAGCTGACAGAATTGCTGGACAGACATATGATCAAATATGAAAGGGCTATTCTGTACCACAATGTTTGCGCCGATTTATCGAACTTTTCGGTGATCAATTATGACCTGCTTGTTTTTTTCAGCCCGTCCGGAATAAAGTCGCTGCTCAAGAACTTCCCTGAATTTCAGCAGAATGAAATCCGAATAGGTTCTTTCGGTGCGGCAACGGCCAAGGCGGTGGTTGATGCCGGTCTCCGGCTCGATCTTCAAGCTCCGAGGCCTGAAGCCCCATCCATGATCATGGCATTGGATATGTTCATCAAGGAGCAAAACAAGAACTGTAAAAAACAGGGAAATTCAGGTCCCGAAAATAGCTGATTTATTGTTTGATAGGGACATCAGGTGATCTAAATCATCCTGACCTGAGGCTTCATGCCCGTAACTACATGCGCTCAGTTACGTATAAGGGCATACAAATCAATCTTTCATGAAGCCGTCAGCCTCGGATAAATCCGGCAAAACTTGCAGACGATGTCACAAAATTACCACCATTGATGTTATTTGTCCGGCATGCAAAAATGAGTTGATTGTTTTATACGACAACAAATTGAGCTGGAGAACTGCGTACGAAGTGGAGAGGATCAGCCGCAAAGCCATGTTGTATTCCCGCAATGTGGCGGATGACGAGCTTTATTAACCTTTTTTAACGTATTTACCCTGGTCGTGACAAGTATTGTCAGGCTTTTACACTAATTTTGTGCCAGTCTGCAATGCAAAGCACTTGTTTAGTTATAAACTTGCGTTGAGGACAATCCAATTTTACCATGTAATGAAAACAAAATTCAACTTAAAAAAAGCCAGGTTGTTGCTGATCTTCTTCCTGGTTGTTTCTTTATCTGTAGGATTTGTGTCCCTGAAAGGCAAAGAATTTGAGATCGTTAAGAATCTGGATATTTTTTATAGCCTTTTCAATGAGCTCAACCGGTTCTACGTAGATGATACAAAGCCGGATAAACTGATCAAAACGGCCATTGACGGCATGCTGACCTCCCTGGATCCTTATACGACCTTTATTCCGGAAGAAGACATGGAGGACTTTAATTTCATGACCACCGGAGAGTATGGCGGTATTGGTGCTTTGATCAGAAGGGCGGGTAATTATGCCCTGGTTTCAGAACCTTATGAGGGTTTTCCGGCGCAACAATCCGGGCTTCACGCAGGAGACACAATACTGTCAGTAGACGGGGTATCCACACGCGGAAAAGAAATCAGTGCGGTGAGTGAAATGCTGAAAGGGACGCCCAATACTGCCGTGAAGCTTCAGATCAAAAGGATCGGGACAACGGGGATCCTCGAAAAAACATTGACACGCCGGAAGATTACCATCCCCAACGTTCCCTATTATGGATTTATTTCCGGGAAAATCGCCTATATCCGACTTTCCAATTTTACGAAAGATGCCGGTAATGAAACAGCAGACGCCATGAGGGAACTAAAAAAACAGGGTGCCACCTCGGTCATTCTGGATTTGCGCAATAATCCGGGCGGACTCCTGATGGAATCTGTAAGTGTTTCAAACATCTTTATCGGAAAGGGACAGGAAATCGTCAGTACCCGGGGTAAGGTAAAACAATGGGATAACGTATACACCACCAATTCAGTATCAGTCGATACGGTCATTCCCATGGTTGTACTCGTAAACCGCGGTTCTGCCTCTGCCTCTGAAATAGTAGCCGGGGCTCTTCAGGATCTTGACCGGGCAGCCATTGTCGGACAGCGTACTTTTGGCAAGGGCCTGGTACAAACCACCCGGTCGCTGAGTTATAATACCCAACTCAAAGTCACCACAGCCAAATATTATATACCCAGTGGGCGCTGTATACAGGCTGTTGATTATACCAACCGGAATCCTGATGGCAGTGTCGGTATCATTCCCGATTCGCTTATCCGGGAATTCTCCACCCGGAATGGAAGAAAAGTATATGATGGCGGAGGCATTGCACCGGATATAGCCCTGGAACCTGAAATGATAAGCAATATTGCCATTAGCCTGTATGCCAAAAACCTGATTTTTGATTATTCGACCCTCTATATGCTGAATCATGCTGCCAATCCCGGCAGTATTGACAAACTCAAACCTTCGGATGAAGAATATGACAGATTCCTCGACTTTCTGAAAGATAAAAATTACGATTATACAACTGAAAGTGACGATAAGCTTGAAGAGCTTATCAAAACCGCAAAGCAGGAGAAATATTATGATGAGGCCCGGGATCAATTCATTGCTCTGAAAGGAAAGCTGGCTCACGATAAGGCAAAAGACCTGCAAACATTCAAAAGTGAGATCAGTCTGTTGCTCTATCAGGAATTAGCAAACCGCTATTTCTACCAGAAGGGACGTATCCAGGCCCAAATCAGCGATGATCAGGATCTCAGGAAAGCCATTGAATTGCTGAATAATCCGCAGCAATATGCCGCACTGCTCCACAAACCGACTGTGCAGATAGCTGCCGGAAATTGACTTTTTTTTTCCGCATATTTCAGGACATGCAACTGCGGTCAATTTCAGCACGAATCAACTGTTCATACGCTTCCATAAGGATTCTCATCATGGGATGATCCACATTAAACAAGCGGTCATCAATCCGGCATACCGGCAAAATCTTGGGTGAAGTACCGGTTAGGAAAAGGGCTTCCATTGAATTTAAATCGTTAATTGAAATAGGATCTTCAATTAGCTTATAATTCAATTCTTTGCAGATTGAGATGACTTTATCGCGAGTAATGCCTTTCAATACGGTATTTCCGGGTGCGGTAAACAAGGCATTGTGCCGGATGAAAAAGACATTGGACCGGCTTCCTTCCGTTATACAGGCTTGTTCATCGGCCAGCAGGGCTTCGTAAATGTTCCGGTCGGCCATGAAAGTAAGCATCTCCTTCTGATACAAAGGATTAAATTGTTTCACATTCGGATTTGCACGTGAAATATGATATAGGGCCGTGGACACACCCTGTTCATATTGTGCAGCATCGGGATAAGAGAAGGGGGTGCAGCATGAAAACAGTTCGGGCGGTTCCGTTTTGCTCACCCGTACAATGAGCCGTATGTTGCCGGATACCAGCTCGTTCCGCCTGATCAGTCCCTGTAATATGGAAAAGACCTGATCAGAACCAAAACTGTAAGATATACCCGATAAACTGAGTGATTCATTCAGCCGGTCAAGGTGATCACCCAGAAAAATGCAGCTTCCTTCAATTACACGCAAGACCTCATAAAAGCTTGTCCCGGTATAAGGATCCATAGAATGGGTGAAGGGGATTTTTCGAAATGAATCTCCTCTGGAGTAATACTTTCCAATGCAGTCAGTCATCTTCAAAACGGAAATCAGTTGAAGTAATTATTGAGACAGGAATACATATGTAATTGTTCCTAACTGCTTTGCTGGTGATTTTGGATCTGAATTGAAGCGGGCAGTTGTAGCAGACCGGTAAGCTTCCTCACGCAGGCATTCATCCCGGGTTGACTTGTTCTCGGCAATCACCGCTGAAATTACCTTACCGGTCTGGTTAATCACAATATCTATAATGACCGTACCACCACCCTGGCATTTATAGGTAGGAATGTAAATATAACTGTGCCAACGGTTCTCCAGAAAATAGGAAACCGTGGTATTGTCCTTTCTCAATACGTTCGGAACATAAGGTTCATTGTCGGCAATTTCGTTGCCGGCCGGTTGACCGATGGCATACTCATCATCGGAGGGTTTCATGTTATCCTGAAAAGGTTCCGATTTTAGCGATGAAATACCCAGCTCCTGCAAAACCTGCTGCTCATATTTCTGCGTGCTGATCTCTTCATCTAGCTTACTGGCCACGTTGGAGGCTATGCTGTGCATTTCCCGGGCACTCAGTACAGGCATGTCATCTGTAAGCTCTCCCCCGGCATCTTCCAGTTTCGCCTTTTCGTCTTCGGGAAACCGGATTTCTTCATTAAATTCAATCAAAACCTGTTCTTTCTGCTTTTCCCTGACTTCACCCAGTTTGAACCACAAAAAGACAATCACAACCATCAGATGCAGGCCAATGGTTGCCAGAATGCTGTTTACATGATTTGTGAAAAACCGTCCCAAGATCCCCGTATTTATGTGATTGCAAAAATAGTAAAATGTACATTCGTGTTATACAATGCGCAGAGTAAATCCTTATTTTTGGAAATTAAACCGGAGATGCATGAAATTTACGGATCCTGTTTTTCTTCTGCTGATCATCCTTTTTTCAGCTGCTCCGGTCCGTGGTCAATTCTATTCCACAGGTGAACCACCCTCTTCCACACGCTGGATGCAGGTCAAAACGACAAGGTTCAGGATCGTATTCCCGGCAGAGCTGCGGAAAGATGCTATTAAATTTGTCAACGAACTGGAAAGGACATATCAGTATACCATGCAGCCTTTTTCGAGACCCGCAAAACCTGTGCCGGTATTAATGCATAATGCATCGGTGATATCCAATGGATATGTTACCTGGGCACCCAGACGCATGGAAATCGTTTCCACACCTCCTCAGGATTCCTATGCGGATGACTGGATCAGCCAGCTTGCCCTGCATGAATACAGGCATGTTGGACAGATCAGCCAGTTCAGTCAGGGTTTTACTTCAGCCTTATCTGTTATTTCAGGCGAAATTGGTCCCGGAAGCATATCTTCCTTGGTGCCGGCCTGGTTCTATGAGGGAGATGCAGTGGCAAACGAAACCCTGCACTCACAAGCCGGCAGGGGCAGGATTCCCGGTTTTGAAATGCCCTTGCGTACTATGCTGCTGGCAAACCAACCGGTATATTCGTACGACAAAGCTGTATTTGGCTCCTATCGTGATTTCGTACCCAATGCGTATCAGTATGGATATGAGATGGTCTGCTTTGCCAACGAACGATACGGCAAGGCACTCTGGCCCGGCGCACTCGACTATACAGCCAGGAATCCGTATTTCATATGGCCGCTGGCTTTCTACCTGAAAAAGAAAAGTGGTGTATATAAACAAGTATTATACAGACAAGCGCTGGATTCAATTAATATCTTGTATAAGAAGCAGGAAGATTCCATTACCTATATTGATTATTTAGTTAAAAACAAACGTAAAACCCGTGACTATACCAGCTACAAGCTTCCACATGATCTGGGTGACGGAAAATGGCTGGCCCTCAAAACCGGGATTGATCTGCGCGACTGCTTTGTGGTGGTCGACAGCTCAGGAATTGAATGTAAAGTGAAAACACCCGGATTAAACCAGAACCTGAAATTCGATTTATACGGGAACTGCCTGGTTTGGGATGAAATAACTTCAGATCCCCGCTGGGGTCGGAGGGACTTCTCGGAGATCCGTTTGTATGATTTGCAGTCGAAGCAGTTGCGCAACCTGACAAAACGGACCCGTTATTTCAGCCCTGACTTTTCGCCCGATGGCAAGACTATTGCTGTGGTGGAAACGGATTTGCAGAACAACCATTTCCTGACCCTGCTCAATGCAGAATCGGGGCAGTGCATCCGGCGAATGCCTTCACCACAGAACAAAGCCCTCCAATTCCCGGAGTGGATATCCTTTAACAAGATTGCCGTGATCACGGTTTCCTCCCATGGAAAACAAATCGAACTGGTAGAACTTGATCATGAACAGTGGCGTATTTTGCTTCCGGTTACCCGGTTTGATATTTCCGAACCCTTGCACTTCCGTCAGTATATTCTTTTCAGGAGTTCATATGACAAACTTGAAAATATTTATGCCCTGGATACAAACCGGCAACAACTATACCAGGTAACCTTCTCAAGATTCGGTGCATTCCATCCCGCTGTTACGCGCGATTCTTCAACACTGATCTTTTCTGATTATTCGGAAAAGGGGTATGATATCTCCGGGATTCAATTGGATCCTTCCTCCTGGAAGCCTGTCAGTATGCAAACCAGGCCATCAGGGATATGGAACGGCTCAAAATCGCCTGTTAACCGGGAGGAAGAAGCACAACCCATCAGGAATGACCTGCTGGATATCAGTAAGTATCATAAATCCACCCATTTATTCAATTTTCACTCCTGGCTGCCGTTTTATGCACCGGTTACCGGAGCGCCTGACCAGCTGGAAGATCTGCCCGTATATCCAGGCCTCATGTTGTTTTCGCAGAACCTGTTAAGTACGGCTATTTCAAGTATTGGTTATTACTATTCCGAAGGGTATCATTACCTGGTGCCCCGTTTTACCTGGCGGGGATGGTACCCGGTTATCGAAGCATCAGGGCATTTCGGCGGGCCGGCCCATCACCTGCCTCTGCCTGATTACATTTCACTTTCAGACGATCCGGGACCTTACTATGAATACCAGATCAGAACCTATGTCCCGCTTATTTTTGACCGGGGCAGGTATATTTCCTACCTGCTTCCACAAATCGAATACCAGCACGCGTCAATCTATTATTATGACGGTGAAGCCATACGGAAAGGGCTTGATTACTTTCACTACCGTCTGTTTGTTAACCGCTATCAGCGATTGTCTTTACGTGATTTGTATCCCCGCTGGGGAGGAAATTTTTCGATGTCATTTACCCATACGCCAACTGACCTGGGTCAGTTTGGTTCCCTTTTTTCCATGCAGGGCAGCGTATACCTTCCGGGTTTCACCCTGCATCACCACCTCTTGCTGAAAGCAGGTTATCAGAAACAATTCCCGGAAAGTTATTATTTACCCATTAACCGTATTGATTTTCCACGCGGCTATCCTGCTTCTGTTTCTGCAGAATTTTCAGCCTTTTCGGTGGATTATGCTTTTCCGGTAGCTTATCCTGATTTTGCCATGGGTCCTGTGATCTATCTGAAACGGCTCAGGGCAGATTTGTTTCATGACCGGAGTTACGGAACAGATGTAGAGGATGGAAGCGGCAAACCCTATACCGGGGCCTACCTTTCATCCGGAATGGAATTACTGGCTGACTTTCATTTTGCGCGGATTATCTTCCCGGTATCAGCAGGAATTCGCCTGGGATATCTCCATAATGAGAATGAAGTCTTTACGGAATTCCTGCTCAATATCCAGACCAATATATTCTGACAACCCGAATCATAAATCTCCCTTATCCACATGCCTCCTTCACAAGCCTGTCCAGGCAGGCTTTCATTTTGCTTTCAGCTTCACTGTAAGGTATTTTCACGGTATTTCCGATATATACAAATCCAATATGTAATTGTGCCGGAATACCCTGTAATCGGTGCTTGTTCAGCCGGTATGCTTCACGGAACAGCCTGCGCAAGCGGTTACGATCAACAGCACGCTTGAATCTCCTCCGTGGTATGGTAATCAGCACCCGTGAAATCTGGTCATCTAGGTCAGGTTTCAGAAAATACACCTTCAGCGGATGCAGCGTAAAAGAACTTCCCCCGCTGAACAGACGATCAATGTGTTTATGATAAAAAAGTCGCTCTTTTTTGGAGAAAGTGAACTTTCCGGTCATTTTTTCAGCACGATACGGATCACAGATCCCTTGTTCAATTCTGACTGATGCACGAAAATCTTACCATCATGATATTCTTCCACTATTCTTTTGGCGAGTGACAGACCAAGGCCCCAGCCCTTATTTTTTGTGGTGAAGCCTGGTTTAAAGATGGTCTTGAACATGGATTTCGGGATACCTTTGCCGGTATCCCGGATATCAATGTAAATAACCTGGGTATAATCGGTAAGGGCTATTTCGATCTGTCCCTGTCCGTTCAGTGCATCAATGGCATTCTTGCACAGGTTTTCGATTACCCATTCAAATAAGGTTGCGTTAAGGGGCACAACCAGTTCGTAAGCGGGCAGGTTGAGGTTTATCTGGATCTTGCCTGATGATCTTGATCTGAGGTAATTCACAGCGGTCATAATCACAGTAGTCACATTATCTTTTACCAGAGCAGGTTTTGAACCAATCTTGGAGAATCTTTCCGTGATCTTTTCAAGCCTGTTCACATCCTTTTCCAGCTCAGCCAGCATTTCACCGTCTCCTTTCCTGATCTTCATCATTTCGAGCCAGGCCATGAGTGATGAAATGGGTGTTCCAAGCTGGTGGGCAGTTTCCTTTGACAAGCCAACCCAAACCAGGTTTTGTTCAGATTTCATAGAAGTATTGAAAGCGAAATAGGCCACCAGGATGAACAGGAAGATGATAAAGAACTGGATATAGGGATAATATGCCAGTTGGGTGAGGATAATTGACTGACTGAAATACAGGTATTGCTTTTCTGATGGTGTAAGGGAGATGACAATGGGTGCCGAGTTATCTTTCATTTGCCTCAGCTTTCGTTTAACATATCGGGGATTTTGCAGCTTGGCAGAATCCAGATTGCGGGTGAAAAGAACCTGGTTCAGGCTGTCGACCACAATTACCGGTACGGTTTCGTTGTCTTCAATGACACGGGTATAAAAATTCAGGTTATCATCATCTGAATCGGCTGAGACGATCTGTGTGAGGGCCTCTGCCAGGATTTCCGCTTTTCTTCGCTCTTCCTTTGACATCTTCTTCACCAGCTGATTGGTATATCGCAGGGAAGCCAGTCCGATTACAACAGCGGTTATAAATAGGAGTAATTTCCACCGCTGTTTTTGTCTGTAAATATTCAATTTCCCGTTCGTTTTGTTTATATTATAAATTATTATCCTCGTCTGTATCTTCTTCCCATTCAATCGTAAACTCATCCTGATCTTTTCCGGCAGCAGACTTTTCGATGTTGTCAGGTTTCTTTGCCTTCTCATCCCATTCAATTTTGAAATTGCCCTCACCGGAACCAGGATTGCTCTTTGTCAGGCTTTTCCGGTTCAGATCAAATGCCCTTTTGGAGTCAAATCTTACTTCAAAATTGTCGGGTGTTCCTGCAATGATGAGCGGGATGGTTGTCTGATCCGTCGGGTTTTCTTCCTGCTGGAATTCATCCATTTCTTTCTTCTTTTTCCGCGCTTTGTTGAACAATACTTCAGAGAGCAACACCTTAAGCCGGTAATCGAAAACATTATCAAAGGTCTGCTGTCCGGAAACACTGATATTGAATGCTGATGAGTGGATGTCCATTTCAGGGATGGTAACCAACCTGTCACTGATGTAAACCTGGTTTTTCATGGTATTGAACCGGATCAGCTGGAGTTCATCCACTTTGATGTATTTCGATAGTTTCAGCATGGGTTCAAACTGCACCAATTCGCCATTGACAATCTCAATATCAGCCTTGGCTTTCAGGCTCTCTGACAGATAATGGAGTGAGGCATCCCATTGGACAAAAAAGCTGATGGTACCATTGAATTTTCCCTTCACGTTTTTATCCATGATAAAATGCTGGGCAAAATTATTGAATGAGGTGAAGAGCTGCCGGATATCAATCTGTTTGGATACAGAATTGCAATTTACGGAGAGAATCTGTTCCCTGTTCTGCGAAATCAGGGCATTCCCGGTAATCAGCCCATCGGGAAAAGCAAGGGAGAAGGAAGGAATATACATGGAATCACCCACCAGGGAGAGCTTCAGGTTCAGATCCTCGGCCCGGAATTTACCGGCATCAAATACACCTGCATGGAGACGGGCATCCAGGTTCATCCTCCGCGGGAAAAATGAACCGGGTTCCTTTCCTTTCCTGGAGGCTTTGTCCGGTTGATTCCGCAAAAAGTTGTTTATGGAGAAATGATCTGAATGGATAGTCAGATCAGAATTCAGTGTACCTCTGTCCAGTATATAGCTGTTTAGGTTTTGAACTTTTCCGTTCAGTATGAATATATTCTCATTGAAGGTCAGAGAGAGGCTGTCGAGATAAAGGAGGGTATTCAATGTGGCTTTGCCCGTAATATGCTGCAGGGACCTTTCCGGTTGCTTCAACCTGATACCGGCATCCTGAAAAACAAAAGTCCCCTTTTTCAGAAATTCAAGCAGATGAAGTGCGGAATCTGCCTTGATCCTGCCGAGCTTTCCCTCAGCATCAAAGCTGGCCCTGATCATTCCTCCGATGTTTTCAACGGTGCCCAGGGCAATGAAATCCTGCAGGGCACCCAGGTCTAGTTCGGACTGGATCTTTGCCTGCAAAAGCAAATCATGAAGATCACTGACCTGCATGCTCCCGCGGATGTGGCCCTTACCCAGGGAGGCAGTAAAATCATCAAGGGTAAGCCTGAAGTTGTCTGCATGGGTTCCGGATACTTCTCCCATAACCTGGATATGGCTGAGTAAGGCCCTGGTTTTTAATTGTCGCACGGAACAACCGGTGAGTTTGAATTTCGAACGGATCTTCATTCGGTCAGGGTCTGACAATGGGCCTTTCAGGGTAGCGTTCAGGCTGCCGCTCCCTCCGAAACGATACCGGGTCAATAAGCTGTCATTTTGTACCGGAAGGAGAGACATGAGCTCATCTAGTCCAAACCGGGGTACGGAAAGTGCCATATCGATCATTTTTTCCATTCCGGCGTTGTAATCACCCTGGACCGATATCTCAGCCTTATTTACTTTCACCTTGCCTCGTCTGACTCTGAACAGGTTGTGTGAATAGAGCATTTTCAGCTGCAGCTGAACATCGGCCTTGTTCAGCCACAATCTGTCACGAAGCATCAGGTTTAGGCCGGACAAATTCCCCCGTGTGTCTCCGGACAACACGTTTCCGGTATAATTACCCCTGAAAACCGATTTGCCTGTATAGGCATCCATCTTCAGCTGGTTTCTGAGGTCGATAAACCGGAATTGCATATCCGAAAGTGTGATACTTCTCAGATTGAAGGAATATGTTTCAGGCGTGGCAGCTCTGCCGGGTTTCCAAACAGTAAGATTATGATGACCTTTGTGGTCAAAAAGAATATTCAAATAACCTCCGGAAACCTCAATTTTTTTCAGCTCAAAGTCTTTATTGATCAGCCTGATCAAATCAAACTGAAAAGTTACTTTCCGGGCTTTCAGCAGTGTGTCGGCATATGGGCCGCTAAAATCGCCTGGTAAAAAGCTTTCTCCGGAAAGCATAACAGCTTGATTTATCTCCACCGTGGCATTTGGGAATCCCGTTAGCAGCCTCAACCGGATATCATCCATGGATACCTGCGTCAACAGATGCTCATCCATGTATTTTTTTAAAAAGCGGATGATAGTCTGCTCGTAAAACAGGGAACCAAGAGCCGATGTGAGCACTATCAATGTAAGGGTTGATAGCAGGACAATGATCACGGTCCGGAATGGTCTATTGAAACGAATTTTCATATGCGGAAAACCCATGTTTCTATTTTCAGGTTCACAGGATATTAAAACTGGCCAACTACAACCTTTATTATATCCGATTGCAAAAGTAAATTGATTCCATGAAATAAGTTTGATTCAGACCAGAATTACGGCTTCAATTTTCAAAGTAGTCTATGCCGGAATAGGGCGGTTGATGAAAAACGGGGGTCAGTTTTGGCGGAACACCGGACTTTGCATGTGTCAGCCATCGGTGGACCGTTCCAAGCAACCGGGGAATATCAATGGGTTTAGCCATGTAATCATCAAATCCGGCCTGCGTCATTTTTTCCCTGTCTCCCAGCATCGCAAAGGCTGTTTGCGCAATAACCGGAATATTCCCTCGTATGGACTTGATGATCCGTGTGGCTTCAAATCCATCCATTTCCGGAAGCTGTATGTCCATTATTACCAGGTCAATATTCCTGTGTTTCCTGAACAGATTGACTGCTTCCTCACCATCGTGTGCATGATAGATTTCTGCTCCGGTGGGTTGCAAAACCTCTTTCAGAAAGGTATAACTTGCGGGATCATCCTCTGCAACGAGGATTCCGGCTCCGGTCCAGTTGTATTCAGTATTTTCCGTGATTCTGTTTTCAGATCCGGCTGGCAGACGGGTAATTTTCAGGTAAGGAATGGTGAACAAAAACCGGGTGCCCTTGCCGGGGGTTGATTCCACCCACATTTCACCACCCAGCAACTGAACCAGGTTTTTAGATATGGCCAGTCCGAGGCCTGTTCCCACAATGTTCTTCTCCTCAGAGTGCCGGGCTCGTTTAAACCGTTCAAAGATTACATCCAGTTCGCCTGTGGATAAGCCCACACCCGTATCCCTTACATAAAATTCAATAAAACGTTCATCCCAGACTGAAAATCCGAATTCAACCGATCCTTTTTCCGTGAATTTGATTGCATTGTTGATCAGGTTCAGCAGGATCTGTCTTAACCTGAAAGGATCCGTTTTCAGAAACAGAACCTGCAGGGCCGGATCAGGCAGGAATGTGAGTTCAAGCTCTGTCTTATTGAATTTTTTCCTTACCTCCTGAGATATCGTCAGCAACTCCTGTCCCAGACTATACAACTCGCACTCGCTTTTATTGATCTTGAGCTCACCGGCTTCAATTTTGGCAATGTCGATAATATCATCGATCAGGTTGAGTAGTATTTCACTGCTGGTCCGGATGTATTGCACGAAGTCTTTCTTTTGTGATTCCGGTATATGCTCTGATGCAAGCAGACTAGAGAAACCGATTATGGAATTCATCGGTGTACGGATCTCATGCGACATATTCGCCAGGAAAGATGACTTTAGCTCATCCGAGGTCCTGGCCTTGCTGGTCTCCTGCTGAAGGGTTTTTATATAATCGATCCTGTCGGTGATATCAATGATAATACCGCGCCTTCCTTCAATTTTCCCTTCTTTCATAATGTTATCCGTATAGACGGATACAGGGAACTTTTTCCCGTCCTTTCGGACTGCCTGGAATGTGGAATTTTCAATTTTTCCCTGCCCCAGTATCTTTTCCCGGTCTGAATCCGGGATCAATGTTTCAATCAGATTCAGGCCTTCTTCCAGGTCGCGTGTCGTATATCCAAAAGCATTGTACCAGGCTTTGTTTACATAGGTATAATTTCCCAGGGAATTGGTCTCAAAAACGCTTTGCGGTAACATATCAGCCAGTTCCTGGTAGCGTTGCTGTGTATCCTCTGCATTACGCAAAGCTTTGTCACGTTGCTTCTCCCAGATTTTCAACTGCGACAGCAGATTCCGGAATTCCCGGTAGATCTGTTTGATTTCCCGGGCTGAATTATGAAGATCGATTGAATGAGACTGGTCCTGGTGCGTGGCGGAAAGTACCGAAATATAATTTGTCAGGGCTTCGAGCTGAGATACAATATGCCTCGAAGCAATATAACTGAAACCTATGGACAAGCTGATAATCAGCATGAGGAACAGGATATACAGCAAAGTCAGCCGATGTACCAGAGCCTTCTGCATGGAAAGTGACTTGACCGTCAACAAGGTGAATTCGCTTTCGATCAGTGTACTTTGCCTGTTCAACTGGGCTTTCATGGCAATATTCTTCCGGATTCCGGTCTGTCTGTCGAGATTAACAAGCCGTATAAAAGCATCCTTGTAGCTCTCAATCAATTCCAATGATTGGATCCGGCCGGTGACCGATAAACCAGGATTAACGGCCAGGTTCCTTTGCATTTCATCAGCCAGACTGAGCACCTTGTCAATGGAAGCACTGTCAGAATTGAAAAAATAGTCATTTTCAACCTTCCGTAAACGGTAAACATCCTGCTTTTTCAATCCCAATGCATTTTCAAGCAGGGCTCCGTAGTCGTATAGCTCACCTTCAAGACCAAAGTTCCGGTAGCCCCGTTTATAAACCAGGTAAACCAGGCTGTCAAGCAGGATATTGTATTCTCCGAGGTTGTTCTTAAGCTTATCAAGATCATTTGCTATGCCGAAAGCCAGGATATGCTGAGAATTCCGGATTTTTTCAAGGTCAGCAAGCAGCACTTCCGATTTACGGAGATGTTCATTCAGATAGGGATTTTCACCTTTGACAAAAAAATCAGCATTAACCGGTTCAGCAGTCAGAAAATCATTGACTGTCTTGGTGTCTTTCAGAAAATCAATATGCAGGGAAGCAATCTGCTGTGTCACCAGTCCAATTGCTTTTTCACGTGATTGAAAGATAAGGTTGGCAGGAATGATCAGTGCAGCAGTAAGTAAAACAAATGCCAGTAACCAGGCCAGTAACCTGTATCGCAATGATTTAAGCATTCCTCATGGGTTTGATCATGAATTAACCAAAGTAATTATTATTCCTGATATGTACTATTCTGAAAGTGAAAAAATATTGACATTTTTTTTATCCGTGAATTTTATCCGAATGTTTTTAAGGTAAAGTTTGCATCATTTCGCCTGACAGGCTTGAATTTGCAGCCATAGGTGTCTATATTAAAGAGAAGCAATCTGCCGCTCAGGTTGGAAGGAAAACCCAATATGATCTTCAGGGTCTCACTGGCCATAATGTCACCGGTGATCCGATACAGCAAGCCAATAGCAGGAATTCCTTCGCTGGTGAAAGTGCCGTTATTTCTGGGAATATGGGGATACAGGCAGCGGAAGGAAGGGCCTCCGGTAAAATTAAAGACAGTTACCAGGCTTGTATTGTGAACGACGGAGCCAAACACCAGGGGTTTGCCTGTGATGACGGCTGCGTCATTAATCAGGTAATGGGCAGGGAAATTATCCGTCGCATCCAGAATGATATCATAAGGAGCAAAAATGTTCAGAATATTGGTCTCGGAAAGACAAATGTTATGCAGCTCAAATACCGTCATCCGACCTGTTTCAGAAAGCCGTTGCCTGGAAATAATGGCCTTCTGCTTCCCAAGGTCTCTTTCACCATACAATGTCTGGCGGAGGAAGGAGGCTTCATCAACCAGATAATTGTCACAGATGCCGATCGAACCTACTCCGGAAGTTACCAGGTTCTGAAGGGCTGAGGTTCCTTTGCCACCCGCGCCGATTACGAGGACACGGGCCTTTTTTATCTTTTCCTGTCCGGCCAAACCTATCCCGGGTAATTGGATCTGACCTGACAGAATCCGGATTTCCTTATCAGAAAGAACGTCTGATTTCATCCGTACAAATTACTTAAGGATAGTTTCCGTAAAGATAAAAAAAAGTTGAGACGCAACACCTTGCATCTCTAACCAAGTGCACTTTTTTTATGCCTTCAATACCGCGAGCCCCTGATAAATCCGGTTAAAAACCAAGGGCCAGGCCCATTGAAAATGGATACATTTCAGGCCCCTTATCCTTGATGAACATAGGTGTGAAATTGTAGTCACCAAAGAGGCTTATGTTGTGGAATCCTATCCGGGCAGTCACACCAAAGGTGAAGGGGCTGATATTGAAATCGTCGTTATCCTTGTCCTTGGTCTTCCCGTTTTCGTCATCATATACCACCTTGGTGTGGGATCCCAGTTTCAAGCCGGCCAGTAATCCAGCTGTCAAGTAAATCCTGTGTGAGCGCGCACTGCTTCCCGGGAACTGCACTTCCATAAGCAGGGGGATACGGATATAGGTGGTGGTCAGCTTGCTTTTAACCAGGGTGGCACCATCCAGATAAACCGGAACAACATAGTCATCTACTTCGGCAATGGTGTTATCATTGTCAAAATAATAATTGTTAAATGTCAGACCCATCCCAATCAGCATACCAACCTGGCTGCTGTTGAAGCCCAGGCTGTACTGGGCAAAATTGAGATTAATACACCAGGAACGGTCTGTAATCAGGTCCATAAAGGAATCTTCATCATCACGGGATGCCAGGCTATTAATGCCCCATTCAAATCCGGCCCAGTGTCCCCTGAATTTCCCGTGACCGCCTTTCTTTCCTTCATCAACATCCCCCAAATGAATTTTGGTATTGTTATCCTTTTCAATAATGCTGATCTCTTTATCGCCAACCCGGATTCGGGTTGAATCGGGATCTTCAAATACTTCCAGGATATTGCTGTCACCAAGCCGGACATAGGTTGAATCTGAATTATCAATCACCTTGAGTATTTCTTTTTCGCCAAGCTTAATCTTTACTTCTTCGTTATTCTCTTCGATGGTAACCGGTGAATAGGATTTGCCTTCCGGATTGTCCGGATTGTTGTGATTCTCCTGTGTATTCCGGTTATCCATAATGGCCTTGAGTGAATCAAGTTCCTGGGCGGGTGTGGTGGCGGCAAATGCAGTCAGCCATACAAATATCAATACCTGTTTCATAAAATAATAGTTGAAATTACGATGTAGTGTTTATGAATGCGACGTTCGGGGAGGGCAGAAAGTTACAGTGTCATTTGATTTTGCTACCCGAAATGATAAACTCCTGCGTGCCGAGGGCAAGTCCGGTCATCTTACCGCTTTCATCCGTAGTTTTTGTCAGCGAAACCTGCGATTCAGTCAAATAGTTGAATCCCGATATGGCTGTTCCGGCTGCATTCCAGAAATTCAGTTTTTTTATCCGCGATCCAATGGCAACGAGGAGAGAAGGTTCCCTTTTGCCGGCAGGTTGGCCCGTGTCTGGTTCTCTGTGAATGGAATTGTCAATCAGAGGCCTGGCATAAATGGTGATTCCAGGCATCGGCTGATCCGATGACCGGAGGGTAGACCGGATTGGTTCCAGGACTGCCAGCGGAGTCAGGTCATTATCATCGGTTGACATTGCTGCAGGGGCTGTCTCTTTGCTTTCCAATACAGTATTGTCCGGATGATATCCGTCTCTTTTCTTTTCCTTCAACACCGGGTTTTTTTCAACCTTTGACCGGACCGGGACAGATGATCCTTCGGCGGATTCCACCCGGGGTAATACCGGTAATGCATTGGTATATGTTGTAACAGCCGGCTTTCGGCTGACCAGCATAAGCAGAAGTGCCAGGGAAGCAGCTGCTCCCAGGGCATAATAGAAAGGCCGGAAGCGCAAATTATACCCGGTCTGTTTCTTCAGTCGCGATTTATCGGGATAGATTACCGTGCAGTCAGACTGGAGCTTCAGCCCGGCATATACACTATGTATTTTTATTTTCTCCGGATGCTGTGACAGATAGTCATCTAACCTGGCTATATCTCTTTCCTGCAGGATACCTTCGGCTGAGGCAATGCAGAACTCCTCAAAATTGTCACCATTGATAACCGGAATATCCCGGAAATCCTTTTTTAGCATGAATTTTTCTTCGAAAGGGGGACCGTCTCCGGGCCCGGTATGAAAGTCATATTCAGGCAGCCACTTCTCATATTCAGGATTTTCAGCCAGGAAAGCCATGAGCTCAGCCATAAGCAGCGGATTCAGATTTCCTTCCAGATAATCCAGCAGATAGGCTTCTATATTATTCTTGCTGATGGTCATAATTTGTTACATTACCGCTTCAATGCTTCCCAGGAAGTTCTTCAGGAACATCCTTCCCCTGAAAATATAAACCTTTACCTGCGACTCCGACAAACCGGTTAGGGAGGCAATATCTTCATAGGAATAGCCTTCATAATCACGCAAGAGGATCACTGAACGCTGGTCAGCGGGTAACCGCGAAACAGCATCTTCCAGAATTTCCGACAGGCCATTATATCCCCGGTCACCTGTTTGCCGGTCGTGCTTTGCCATGTCGAAATCTTCCTTCCGGTTGTCTTTGCGGATCATGTCAATCATGGTATGGTATGCTGTTGTAAAGAGATAGGATTTGGCTTTTTCAGGAGACACTTCTGCGACCCTCACCCAGAGTTTCTCATACGTATCCTGCACCACATCCTTTGCTTTTTCGTGGTTTTTGATATTCTTGAGGATGAACCGGAAAATTCCGTCGGCATATTCATCCACACTTTGATTGTATTCAGCAATCGTCATGTAATAACCGGATTCAGAAGTAGGACGATCGGGAGAAGGAAAAGTTACAGGTTACAAGTTACAAGTTACCAGTTTTAGGTGGTTTTACTTGTAACTCGTAACTTGTAACTCGTAACTTTTTTACAAAGTTCATTTGCGATTCCCGGTTTAATTCCTAATTTTATTTATACCCTTTGATCATTACCCCATGAAAAGGATATTATTCATTTTAGTCCTGCCGGCAATCACTATAGGGGCTGCTTTTGCGCAGCCCTCCGCCTATGACATAGTAAAAAAGGCTGATGACAAAATGCGGGGTGAAAAGTCAAGCCAGAGCCAGCTCACCATGCAGATTGTTCGTCCGGGATGGACAAGATCTGTCAGTTTTAAGTCGTGGACACTCGGAACGGCATATTCTCTGGTCCTGATTACTGCTCCGGCCAAGGAGAAAGGGCAATCATTCCTCAAACGCGGAAACGAAATGTGGAACTGGAATCCGTCCATCAACCGCATGATTAAGCTTCCGCCTTCCATGCTTGCCCAGGGATGGATGGGCTCCGACTACACAAACGATGACCTCCTGAACCAGTCTTCCATCGTGGTGGACTACACCCATGCACTTTCCGGGACCGAAACAATTACCGGGAAGAGCTGCCATATAGTCACGCTGACACCCAGGGAAGATGCTCCTGTTGTCTGGGGGAAGGTCATCCTTTGGATTTCACAAGGTGATTACCTGCAGCTCAAGGCGGAATATTATGACGAAGACGGATATCTGGTTAAAACTGAAACAGGCACGGAAATTAAGAATATGGACAACCGGTTGATAGCCACACGTTTTGAATTGCTTCCGGCTGATAAACCTGATAACCGGACCATCATCATCATGGAGGACATTAAATTCAATGTTCCGTTGTCTGAAGGCTTTTTTTCTCAGCAGAACCTGCAAAATGTAAGATAAATAATGACAGTCGCATGTCCAAGAACTGGCAGATAGCCTGGCGAAATCTGTGGCGTAACCCCAGACGAACCTGGATCACTTTAGCTGCGGTGGTTATGGCGGTTTTTTTCTCGACCTTCATGAGTTCCATGCAGGAGGGCACGTATGCCAGGATGATCGATAACATTGTCAAGTTCTATAGTGGTTATATACAGGTCCATCATCCCGATTACTGGGAATCCAGATCAATCAATGACTGTTTTGAACCCGACAGTTTACTTTCTAAGGCCATACTGTCATCCGGGATTACCCTGGCCGTGCCCAGACTTGAGTCGTTCACCCTTGTTTCTTCCGGTTACAGTACAAAAGGTTGTGCAGTGATCGGCATTGACCCGGCAAAAGAGGACAGGCTTACGGGCCTTTCAAAATGGATCAGCCAGGGCCGTTACCTGTCACAGCAAGACAGTGGAATATTGCTGGCAGTGAATATTGCCAAAAACCTGGGTGTAAATATTGGAGATACACTCGTACTGATCAGCCAGGGCTACCATGGCACCAGTGCCTCAGCCCTGATGCCCGTGCGCGGGATCCTGAAATTCCCCTCACCCCAGCTGAATGGCTTCGGTGCTTATATTGACCTGAACCGGGCCTGGGATTTTTTTGAAGCACGGGGCCGTGTAACTTCCATTGCCATGATGGTTCGGGACTATCGTGCGGTTAACAGCACTGCCCAACAATTGCGCAGAAAACTCGGATCGGGGTATAGTGTGAAAACCTGGAACGAAATGCAGCCCGACCTGCTTAAGATGATTGAGGGGGACAGGGCCGGGTCTGTAATCATGAAGGGTATCCTGTATATGG
This sequence comes from uncultured Bacteroidales bacterium, assembly GCA_963705125.1. GTDB lineage: Bacteria > Bacteroidota > Bacteroidia > Bacteroidales > UBA10428 > UBA5072. The sequence goes on from CAVPIY010000008.1 coordinate 266,205, forward strand.
TTGTGGGATTTGGCATCCTCGGCACCATCATCATGATGATGGCTGAACGGAAAAAGGAAATGGGTGTGCTGATTGCAATTGGAATGCATAAATACAGGCTGCAGCGGATACTCTGTTATGAATCATTATGTATTGGCTTGTTGGGTGTATTGCTGGGGATTGGCATAAGCATGCCACTGCTGGCCATCATGATCCATCATCCCATCGTCCTGTCCGGCAAATATGCAGAGGTGTATGAATCCTTTGGTATAGAGGCGGTGATGTATTTCAGCATCATTCCGAGGGTGTTTATAAACCAGGCTTTGACTATTTTGGTCATTACACTGCTGATTGTCGTTTATCCCTGGCTGACCATCCGCCGGATGAGTGTCATCCGGGCTTTGCATGGAAAATAAACTAAATGCAAAAAAAATGATGGCAATGGCATGGCGGAATATTTGGCGCAACAGGCTGAGAAGCATGGTGATCATCATTGCCATCACCATCGGCATATTTTCAGGTGTGTTCACCTGGGGTTTTTACCGCGGCATGGTCAATCAGCGCATTCAAAATGCCATCATCACCGAATCATCGCATATACAGGTGCATCATGCGGAATATCTCACCAATCCCGATCAGAAATTCTATATCCGGAATCTAGACAGCATCATGGAGATTACCAGGAAGTTAACGGGTGTAAAAGCTGTTACATCAAGAACTCTGGTAAACGCCATGATCTCTTCATCTGAAACAGGTGCCGGTGTCAGGATCGTGGGAATTTATCCCGGGCAGGAGAAACAGGTAACCAATACCTTTACCAAACTCCGGGAGGGGTCTTATTTTGAGACCAGGAGCCGCACTCCCCTTGTACTCGGAGCTGCTCTTGCCGAAAAACTTTCGGTCAGGCTCCGTTCGAGGGTTGTTCTCACGCTTCAGACCATGGATGGTACGCTGACATCGGGATTGTTCCGGGTGGAAGGCATTTATAAGACCTCAAACACCATGTATGATGAAATGAATGTATTTGTGCGGAATTCTGACCTCAGACGGCTCATTGACCTGGAAGAATCTGCGGGGCATGAGCTGGCTGTCCTCCTGTCGCAAAACGACTTGCTCGACCCGGTGGCCCTTACCCTGCGGCAGGATTTACCCGGACTTGATTGCAAAACCTGGCGGGAAATCTTGCCTGAGGTGAGTCTGGTAGAAGAATCCATGGATTTGTCGATGTATATCTTCCTGGGTGTAATTCTCGCAGCTCTTGTATTCGGCATTGTAAACACCATGCTGATGGCGGTCCTTGAGCGTATTAAGGAACTCGGGATGCTGATGGCGATAGGCATGAACAAGTTGCGCGTATTTCTTATGATCCTGCTCGAAACCGTGATGCTCTCCTTATGCGGGGGAGTCTTCGGTATTGTAGCCGGTTACCTGGTGACCGTGATCTACAGCCACAAAGGCATTGAACTAGCCAGGTATGCTGAGGCCTACGAACGTCTCGGCTATGAATCATTGATTTACCCTGTACCAAATCTGGATATCTGCATCAAGGTAACCATCATGGTCCTGCTTGCCGCTATCGTGGCCTCGCTTTACCCTTCCTGGAAGGCAATTCATCTGAAACCCGCAGAAGCCCTGCGCATGGATATCTGATCCCAAGAGCATGAATTATGAAAGTAATTGAAATCAAACAGCTTACAAAAGAGTATGCGGATGCCGAAATCAGGGTAAAAGCCATCAATGGCATCGATCTTACCATTGAAGAGGGCGAATTTACCGCCGTGGTTGGGCCCTCCGGATCAGGTAAAACCACTTTGCTCAACCTGCTGGGGGGACTTGATAAGCCCACAGGGGGAGAGATATTTATTAACGGAACACGAATCAATGATCTGAGTGATAACCAGCTTATTGATTTCAGACTTCACAACATCGGTTTTGTTTTTCAGGCGTACAACCTCATCCCCGTGCTTACCGCAGGTGAAAACATTGAGCTGATTATGGAGCTGCAAGGCAAATCCCGGTCTGAGCGAAGGAAGAGATCTGCCGAACTGCTTGAGGCTGTGGGATTGATTGACCGGATCAACAGCCGGCCATCGCGATTGTCCGGGGGACAGCAACAGCGGGTGGCCGTTGCCCGTGCTCTGGCTTCCAAACCAAGGTTTATCCTGGCTGACGAGCCTACGGCAAATCTCGATTCCGTGTCAACCCAGAATCTGCTTGATATCATGGAAAGACTTAATCACGGAGAGAATATCACATTCATTTTTTCTACACATGACAACCGGGTGGTTCGCAAAGCACACCGGGTGATAACACTTGAAGACGGGAGGGTTTTATCGGATATCAGGAAGGACGAGGGACAGGGGACAGGGGACAAGTAAAGTGATCATAGTAAAAATACAGGTAGGTTTTATGTTCTGTGTTTTGTGTTCTGCCATGAACACGCTCACTGCACAGGAAAAGTCACTGAAAAAGCTGACCCTTGAAGGATATATATCTTCCATTCAGTCTGTTATTGACATGGATTCACTGGATGGATACTGGTATTACGAAAGCCAGATACACAACCGATTAAACATCAGCTATTTTCCCACTTCCAGGATAAGCTTGGCACTTCAGGCAAGGAACCGGTTTATAACGGGTGATCGTTTCAGGTCGGACGTGGAAGGGATTAATAAAAAGGCCCTTGCGGAAGATGCCGGATTCATGGACCTGTCTTTCAACTGGGCAACCGGCAGGTCCTATGTATTAAACACAGCCATCGACCGGTTATATATGAAATACTCATATAGTAAACTTGAGATCACATTGGGAAGACAACGCGTAAACTGGGGACAGACCTATGTCTGGAATCCCAATGATTGGTTTAATACCTATTCTTTCTTTGATTTTGATTATGTTGAAAGACCGGGAAGCGATGCAGTCCGGATTCAGTATTTTACAGGAGCCATGTCCGGTGCTGAATTCGTGGCCAAGATAGATAGTGCCGGAAGTCTGACCGCTGCCGGGTTATATAAATTCAACAGGGGAAGCTATGATTTTCAGTTGCTGGGCGGCTGGCTGACCGGAAGTGATCTTGCGCTGGGTAGCGGGTGGACCGGAAATATTGGTCAGATCGGATTCCGGGGAGAGATGAGCTATTTTCATCCTGCACGGCATTTTTCGGATACAACGGGTCTGTTTTTCGTTTCCCTGGCCCTGGACTATACCACATCCAATTCCCTGATGATCCAGGTGGAAGGTTTCTATAACCAGCTGCCACCTGGATATACTGGCCAGAGCTTCGTGGAATTCTACCAGCGTCCCTTGTCTGTCAAAGACCTGTCTTTCACCGAATGGAACTTCATGGTCCAGTTCAGCTATCCATTTACACCCCTGATCAACGCATCATTTGCTGCACTCTGGTACCCCAGGGTCAGCGGTTACTATCTTGGTCCGTCATTCACATGCTCACTGGCTGACAACCTTGATTTTTCCCTTTTCCTGCAATATTTCACCGGACGGTTGCCCGGTCCCTCGGGAACCACTGAACGCCAGGATATAACACTCGGCTTCCTGCGATTCAAGTACAATTTCTGAATTGGCTTTTGACTTGTCCCCGTCCCTCGTCCCTTGTCACTTTCTCCAATCCGGATTGCGGTAAAGCGTAACACGCACCTGCAAACAGCGGTACTCCTGTTCTACCACCCAGTCCTGTTTCAGCCGGGCAATTTCGTCATCGGTAAACATATTGTACACGTTCGAATAAAATACGTAATGGTTCACGGAGAGATCAGCCTGTGAAAATGCCCGTTGATCCCCGTTAAGTTGAATATAATCGATTTTTACGGTGTTGGGTATATGTGACCCCGTCTCCTCAACCGGAATGTGATTCCGGTCAATGTAATGCATCATTTTCTGGCGCAGGCTGTGGTAAGGCAGGTGTGCCAGGGTGGCATCCCAGCCTTTGGCAATGTTGTCGGGGTATATCCAGAAGAAACCGCTCAGCAGTCCCGTTACCGTTAACACGAACAGTAACTTTTTCAGTCTCTCCCGGCCGGGGGATCCGAAAAGCAGGAAAACTGCAAGCAAGGAGAGGAAATAGTAAACCGGGATCAGGTAACGGTGGCCGTTCATGATCTTATAAATGAGCATGGTCGGAAGGGTAACCAGAAGAGATACCAGGAGGAGCAGCAAAAGAGAATTCAGGGGTTCGCCACGGGTATCTTTTCTTTTCAGGAACGGAAAAAGGAGGATCGCTACCGTAAACCAGACAAAGGCGTGGCCAAAATCCATGAGCCGCCAGAACACGATCACGCAGTTCTTCAGAAATCCGGTGGTGTCCACAACTGCATATGATTCTGCCCAGGGAGATGCGGCATGGTAGCCGATCCATCCTTTTTCAAGATAATGGAAGATTGCCCATCCGGCAAAAAGCATAAGACCGGGGAAGTATGGGGGCAGTCTTTTGGCCAGGGCAGCAGGACTTTTCCAGGGACTATGCCTGTAAAGATCAAAGATCCCGACGATAACGACGACCATGACCCCGCGCAAATGTGAAAACAGAAGGCCGGTTACGGCCAGTGCCAGCAGCCAGCGCCGGTTATGGTATACTGAATTGATTGCGAGGAGCATAAAAAACATCATGACCAGGTCGGTGGAGTACACCACGGTCTGGGCCAGGAACGTCATATCGGCCAGGACCAGAAACATGGCCGGGACCATTTTCTTCCCGGTCACGAATTGACCGAGCAACAGGCGGGTTTGCCAAATAATGCCCAGGGTGAAGGGCAGCATCAGGAGGTGCATGACCGGCAGGGTTATCCCGCAGATCTTCCAGGTTGCAGCGAGCAGATAACCCAGTGCCGGTGGATAACCCGGATCGAGGCTGTCGGGCAGCACCAGGCTGAAATTATTTTCGATTAACCAATGGGCTATTCGTGAATAAAGGATATCCTTATCCCAGAAAAAGGGCAGGTTCAGGGTCAGCAAGGTGAGGAGGATAAAAAAGAAACAGAACGGAAGCACCAGCAGCCGGTCCTTCCAGCTGTCCGACGCAGCAATGGCTGAACGGGTAAACATGCTGGCTACCCTTTTAAGGCTTCTGCCCCTCCTACAATTTCAAGGATCTCCTTTGTAATGGCAGCCTGACGGGCCTTGTTATAGTGCAATTCAAGTTCCTTGATCAACTCGGTGGCGTTATCGGTTGCCTTATGCATGGCAGTCATCCGTGCGCCGTGCTCGGAAGCGTTGGATTCAAGCAGAGATCTGAAAAACTGGATCCGGAGCGAATAGGGGATCATTTCATCAAATATGCCCGTATCGGAGGGCTCAAAGATATAATCAACACGGGATTCATACCGGTCTTCTGTTTCGTGGGAATGTAAAACAGGCAGGAACAGTTCTTCAGTTATCTCCTGAACTGCTGCATTGCGAAACTGATTATACACAATCTTGACAATGCCATACTTACCTTTCATGAAATCCTCTATCAGCAGGTTGGCGATCTGGGTTGAATTTTCGAAGGTAAGTTTATCAAAAAGGTAGTTGTAAGCCGCCGTTACCTTCACATTCTTCGATTTCAGCAAGTCGGCGCCTTTCTTTCCGATGGCAATTATATCCAGTTTTCCGCTGCGGTAGGCTTCGGAATATTGTTCGTGCATGCATTGGATGGCTTTTTTAACAATATTTGAGTTGAAAGCCCCGCACAGTCCTCTGTTTGAAGTGATCACCACAATCAGGACACGGCCGTAATCGGGTGATCTGCCAAAGATATTTTCATGCTCATCCTCCATGTTTGCACTGACGTGTTGCAAAACCTCATGCAGTTTCAAATAGAAAGGCCTGAGCTGGAGAATGGCTTCCTGTGCCTTTCTCAGCTTGGCCGCAGAAACCATTTTCATCGCACTGGTGATCTGCCGGGTCGATTTTACCGAATTCAGGCGGATCCGTATTTCTTTGAGGTTAGCCATAATCAGTTATCCAAAATGCAATATCCGGGGATCATTATTTTATCCGTTCCACGATTTCCTGTGCAATGGCTGTCAGCTGCTTCTCAATTTCTTCTGTCAGCTTGCCTTCTTTCAGGGCCTTGAGAATGTTCTTGTGTTTCAGCTCAAGTAAATTCAGTAAATCCTCTTCAAAAGTCCTGACCTTGTCGACCGGTACATCTGTCAGCAAACCACGTGTACCGCAGAAAATAACAGCAATCTGTTTTTCAACGGACAGCGGGCTGTGCAGGGGTTGTTTCAGGATTTCCACATTTTTTGATCCTTTATCGAGAACAGCCAGTGTGGCGGCATCGAGATCAGAGCCAAACTTGGAGAATGCTTCCAGCTCACGGAACTGGGCCTGGTCGAGTTTCAGCGTACCGGCAACCCGCTTCATGGATCTGATCTGTGCAGCGCCTCCCACACGTGAGACCGAGATTCCGACGTTGATCGCAGGTCTGATTCCTGCGTTGAACAGACTGGTCTCCAGAAAGATCTGCCCATCGGTGATGGAGATCACGTTGGTGGGAATATAGGCGGAAACATCGCCTGCCTGGGTTTCAATGATGGGAAGTGCAGTAAGTGAACCACCGCCCTTGACGATGGGTTTTAGTATATCGGGGAGGTCGTTCATCTGGGCTGCTACTTCATCGTTGTTGATGATTTTGGCTGCGCGTTCCAGGAGGCGGGAGTGCAGGTAGAAAACATCGCCGGGATAGGCTTCACGTCCGGGGGGACGGCGAAGCAACAGAGAAACTTCGCGGTAGGAAACGGCCTGTTTGGAAAGGTCATCATAGATAATGAGGGCGGAGCGTCCGGTATCCCTGAAATATTCACCAATGGCACAACCGGCAAAGGGAGCATAGAACTGGAGTGCAGCCGGATCCGAGGCCGTGGCCATCAGGATAACGGTATAAGGCATGGCACCAAAAGCCTCCAGGGTCTTGACAATGTTGGCTACCGTGGAGCCCTTCTGTCCGATGGCTACATATATGCAGTATACAGGCTCTCCCTTATCGTAGAATTCCTTCTGGTTGATGATGGTGTCAATAGCAATGGATGATTTTCCGGTTTGCCTGTCACCGATGATAAGTTCGCGCTGTCCGCGGCCAATGGGAATCATGGCATCAATGGCCTTAATGCCGGTTTGCAGGGGTTCATTCACCGGACGACGGAAAATTACCCCGGGGGCTTTTCTTTCAAAAGGCATTTCGAAGGTCTTTCCCACAATGGGCCCTTTGCCATCGACCGGATCGCCCATGGTGTTAATGACACGGCCGAGCATTCCCTCGCTCACCAGGATGGAAGCGATACGTCCCGTTCGCTTGACTGTATCCCCTTCTTTAATCTTGAAGGTTTCACCAAGCAGCACAGCCCCGACATTGTCCTCCTCCAGGTTAAGCACTATTCCGCGGACACCGCTGTCGAATTCGATCAGCTCATTTGAACATACATTGGCCATGCCATATATTCTGGCAATGCCATCACCAACCTGCAAAACGGTTCCGATTTCATCAAGCTGGGCTCTGGTATCGATTTCTTTTAACTGTTGTTTTAATACTTTGGATACTTCTGATGGTTTAAGCGCCGACATTGTATTCGTTTTTTAATTTTAGGATCAAGAATGGGCATTCATTAACTCGGTTTTGATGCGTTTCAGCTTACTGGAAATACTGGCGTCAATCTGCTGATCATCCACACGCAGTATAAATCCCCCGATTATCGATTTATCAACCTTTTCATGCAAATCAACCTGGCATTTATATTTGCGGGCAATGAGCCGGACAATCATTTGACGCAGTTTTTCATCCAGTGGAACAGCCATAACAAGCTCTGCAGACAGGATACCCTGTTCGGCTTTGAGCAGTTTAAGAAAATAACGGCAGATTCCGGCCAGGTGTTCTTCCCGTCTGTTTTCGAGTACAAGGTTGATAAATGAAATCACAAGCGGCTGGAAGGAATCCCGGAAGGCTTCCTCAAATAACCTGATCTTTTTGCTCACCTTGATTACCGGACTCTGTATCACGAACTGCAGTTCAGGTATTTCCCGCACACACTGGTATAACAATTCGATATCCTTTTTATGGACATCAAGTGAATGGTCCTCCTTCACCAGGCCAAAGAGGGCTTTGGCATACCTGACGGATATTTTGCTTTCATTCATCGGTTAAGGATCTGTAGGCCTCAGTTGAAATTGATATCATTCAGGGACTTCTCGATGAAATCCTTTTGTTTTCCAGGATCAGCAAGTTCCTGAAGCAGGATCTTCTCTGAAATTGAAACGGAAAGTTCGGCGACCTGCTTCTTGATTTCCTGGATGGCAGCAGCACGCTCATTTTTAATGGCCTCCCTGGCTTCTTCAATCATTTTACGGCCTTCCTTTTTGGCCTGCTCACGGGAGTCAGATATTAAGGATTCCTTGAATTCGCGGGCTTCCTGAAGGATCTTGTCACGCTCGGCCTTCGCCTCGGCCAGTATTTTTTCACTTGCTGTATGCAGTTGAGTCACCTCTTTTTTTGCAGTTTCAGCAGCCTGTAAAGCCTGGGCTATTGAATTATCCCGCTCTTTCAGGGCCTTAAGCAAGGGTTTCCATGCAAATCGGGCCAGTATATAAAAGGTTAATGAAAAGCCGATTAATGACCAGAAAATGGTCCCGGTTTCGGGAATAAGCAGATCCATATCGCAAGGTTTATTATGATTCGGTTAAAACCGGGAAGCGCACCAATTGTGCAGTTCCCGGTACATTCATTCACTACATCTGCAATACAACAGCCAAAAGGCTGATGATTACACCAAAAAGAGCAACACCTTCAATAAGGGCTGCGGCAACGATCATGTTTGCACGAATATCACCCGATGCCTCAGGCTGACGTGCGATAGCTTCCATGGCACTGCCACCGATACGGCCAATTCCGAAACCGGCGCCCAGTGCAGCAAGACCGGCTCCAATAGCACCGCCCAGTTTGGCTAATCCTGCTCCGACTGTAGCTTCTAAAATAATGGTTAACATAATGGAAATATTAAAAGATTAAACAAAAAACTCAAGTATGTTCCGGATGATGTTCTTCATGATGTTCTTCAATTGCCAGTCCAAAGTATATCGCTGAAAGGAATGTGAACACAAAAGCCTGAATAAAGGCCACCAGCAATTCAAGGAACATCATGAAAATATTGAACAGAATGGATACAATGGAAACACCGTAAGCCAGGCCGGTTGACATTTCACTGAAAATGTATATGAGACTGATGAATCCCAGGGCGATAATATGACCTGCCGTAATATTGGCAAAAAGCCGGACCATCAGTACAAAGGGCTTGGTTAGCACCCCGATCGTTTCAACGAGCGGAAGCAGGGGGATGGGCAATTTAAGCCAGACGGGCACACCGGGCGTGTTGAAAACATGTTGCCAGTATGACTTATTCCCGCTTACGTTGGTAATGACAAAAGTAAACAAAGCCAGTACCATGGTGACGGCTATGTTACCGGTAAGATTGGCCCCGCCAGGCGGAATGGGTATCAGACCAAGCATATTATTGATCCATATGAAAAAGAACACCGTGAGCAGGAAGGGCATATAACGCTCATATTTCGGACCAATGGAGGGCTTTGCTACATCATCGCGCAGAAAAGTGATCACGGGCTCGACAAAGGATTGCAGACCACTGGGGGGCTGCAGCGGATTCTTCCGGTAAGCCCTGCCAACAGAAAGAAATATCCAGAATATCAGAGCTATACTAAAAAACATGGCTGCAATATTCTTGGTAATGGACAGGTCGATCGGCATGGAACCATCTTCCGCGATAATTTTACCCTTGTTCTCGCCGGTCGTTTCCAGCCGGAAGCCTTTGTAAACGGCCTGCCCATGCTTGAATTTTCCAGACATAAATACGTGAAGACCGGTATTCCTGCTGACCAGGATCACAGGTAGCGGTATGCTGATGTGCTTGTGTCCGATGGTCAGGATATGCCATTCATGACCGTCACCGATGTGGTCAAAGATGAAATCACCGGGATTGAAAGTTTCGATTTCTGCTGCCTGCTCATGTCCCGATGAAACGGTTGATGTTTGTTCTTCCTGCGAAAGAGCAGCACCATACCCGGTGGTTGCAAAGAGAAGTATACCGGCTGTAAGAAGAGTGCTACAAATCTTGCTGTGCATATCCAAAAAATGTGGCCATAAATATAGAAAACTAATTTGATAAGTGATTTGAGATTGGCTTATTTTCTTTTCTTCTTTTCAGCAAGGAAAGCATGACGAAGAGATCAAAGGCAGTATATGTTATGTAAAGGACGGAAACGGCAACGGCAAAAGGGATGGCCGATTTTGGTGAAGTTAAAACGTAGGCCAGGATCAGTATGAAATAAATCAACAGTTTGATAGCCGTGGAAACCATAAAGCCACGGATGAACTCCTGGTTTGACCGTCTGAGAAACCGAAAGAAGAAGATGATGAATACCGAATTAACCAGCAGAAAAATGATTACCAGCCAGGGAAGGAAGGGAAAATACCATTCGGGGAAGGCTGGTTTGAGCAGGAGAAGACCAATGAGGAGGAGAACGAAGGACAGGATCGTAAGGGTAATAATAAATTGTCTTGATCCGGATATCATGATTTATGATTTTTCGTGTGCAAAAAGTCTTTCAGCACGCTATATAAGGCCAGTAATACGGCTGCAAATGACAGTATCACCGTGAACAGGGGGAATGACATGTTCAACAGGCCGTCAATTTTAATACCTCCCCACACGCCCAGGCCGAGTATAGCCATCATCTGAATTGCCATGCTCGAGTAATGAGCATAATTACTTAGGCTTTTTGATTTCTTCAGCTGTTCGTTCCGGTTCTTTTGATCCATTGATTGTAGAGGTTTCTGCAGGCATGCTGCAATTACCACTGAATTTTGCCCCCGGCTCAATCGCGAGACGGCGGGTAACAATATCACCCAGAAGAATTGAGGTGGCTTTCAGTGTAAGCAATTCAACTACAGATATTTTTCCTTCAACTTTTCCTTCAACCACGGAGTTTTTACAGTTGATCTCCCCCTTAACACTGCCGGTTTCACCAATTACCACTTTTCCCCTGGTTTTCAGATTTCCTGTCAGGACGCCATCGAAACGGATATCTCCATTGGTTGATACATCGCCCGTTATTTCGGTGCCGACGCCAATCTGGTTAATTACATTGTTTTCAGTCTCAATTATTTTTGCCATTGTATCAGGATTAATAAAATAATCGTAGGTAATTGTAGAGACGTAACATGTTACGTCTCTACAATTACCCAAAGATAAACATTACGATAATACGATGCCTATCTGTAGAGTTAAAATAAAACATAATGATAAAGACGCAATATTTTGCGTCTCTTCAAATGCAATAACGTCCCGGAATACATTTTATTTTGGGTCATAGGCCCATTTCACATAAATGGAGCCCCAGGTAAAGCCTGCCCCGAAAGAGGTAAGGATAAGATTATCCCCTTTCTTCATTTTTTTTTCATACTCCCACAGGCAGAGGGGAATGGTTGCTGCCGTAGTATTGCCGAATTTTTCGATATTTATTATCACCTGATCCCGGTTGATTTCCATCCTGCGGGCCGTTGCTTCAATGATCCGCATATTGGCCTGGTGCGGGACCAGGTATTTAATATCGTCGTGTGTAAGGTTGTTGCGTTGCATGATCTCCACGGAAATATCCGCCATCTTCGAAACGGCGAACTTAAACACAGCCTGTCCTTCCTGATAAACATAATGTTGTCCGGCATCAATGGTCTCATGTGTTGGGGGATGTAATGATCCACCGGCCGTCATGTGCAGATGCTTGGATCCTGAACCGTCAGCAGCCAGGATGGAGTCGATAATGCCATCTCCGTCCTGAGCCGGTTCAAGCAGCACGGCTGCTGCACCATCTCCGAAAAGGGGACAGGTCGTCCGGTCGGAGTAGTTGGTTATGGCTGACATCATATCGGCACCCAGCACGATTACCTTGTTATATCCACCTGATTCAATGAAGCGCCGGCCGGTTTCCAGGCCGAAGAGAAAACCCGAACAGGCTGCCGAGAGATCATAACTGAAGGCATTCACCAATCCAACCTTATCCGATATCAGATTTGCGGTTGCCGGGAAATGCATGTCGGCTGTAATTGTTGCACATATCAGGAGCTGGATATCATGCGGATCAGTACCGGTTTTTTTCAGCAATTCCTTAATCGCTTTTGCTCCCATGTAGGATGTGGCTTTCCCCTTATCTTTCAATACCCGGCGTTCCTTAATCCCAATACGCTGCATGATCCATTCATCGCTGGTATCTACCATTTTACTCAACTCGAAATTATCAAGCACATAATCTGGCACATATCCGCCAACACCTGTAATTGCAGCTCTTATACTGGTCATTATTTAAATGCTTCTTTTAATTTTTCACAAACATTGCCGTTAATAACGCCTGCAGTGTGCAATATCAGGTTTTTAATGGCAATATCATTTGATATGCCATGTGCTATCAGGACCGGTGCATTAATACCCAGGATCGGGGTGCCGCCGTAATTGACAAAATTGAATTTCTCGAAAAATTCATCTACTATTTTGCGTTTCCTGATCATGGTATAGAAAGCTTCAGCCATTTTTAACATGACATTCCCCACAAAACCATCGCAAACCATGATATCAGCCTTGTCTGCAAACAGGTCATTTCCCTCAATATTGCCGATAAAATCGAATTTCAGGGATCCTTTCATCAATTGATGGGCAGCCTTGGTGATGAGATTGCCCTTACCTTCTTCTTCGCCGATATTCAACAGACCTACCCGTGGCTTCGGGATGTTTAATACCTGTCGGGCATAAATACTCCCGAGAATAGCATACTGATTGAGTTCATCCTGACTGCAATCGGGATTGAGTCCCACATCAAGCAGGAGTAAGGGTGCGCTTCCCTGTCTCGGAACCGTGGCAGAGATGCAGGGCCTGATCACACCCGGGATGGATTTGATCACCTGTGTTGCCCCGACCAGCATCGCGCCGGTATTGCCTGCACTGGCAAAACCGTCTATTTTTCCCTGGGCAAGCAGTTTAAATCCAAGGACCACACTGGCATCCGGTTTCTGTGCAAAAGCCCTGGCCGGATGTTCGCCCATTTCAATATGCCCGGTAGTATGAACAATTTCAAATACCGATGGATCGAAATTCTCTTGCTGACAGATTGACCGGATCATGTTCTCATCTCCGATCAAAGCCAGTTGGGAACCGGCCGGAAGACTTGCTACCGCAAGTATTGAACCACGCACGGTTGCCACAGGGGCATAATCTCCGCCGAATATGTCAATACCGATTTTCATGATCAGGCAGGATCATTTTAACATGTTCAGGACTTATGCAACAGCCTCTTTTTTAATGGCGGGCTTACCTTTGTAATAACCGCATTCCGGGCAAACCCGGTGATACAGAATGGCAGTTCCGCAATTCTGGCAGGTTGACAGTGTAGGGACAACTGCTTTATCATGGGTCCTTCTTTTGTCTCTGCGTTGCTTCGAATGCTTGCGTTTCGGATTGGGCATAATTGTAAAATTATGAATTATGAATTATGAATTATGAATGTTGTATGTTGTAGGTTGTATGTTTTATTCTGTTGCCAATTAATCTTCAATCTGCCATCTTCCTTCTTGAATCTTCCTTCTTCAATCTCCAATCAGATGATCGTTCAGTTTTTTCATCATTTCCGGATCACATCCGGATTCTCCATCAGGCAGGTCAGGATGCACTTTCCGGTAAGGAATGCTGAGGCTGATGCACTCATAGAAATAATGCTTCAGATCAAGCTTATGGTTCTCAGGATGCAGGTAAATGATCTCGTCATCACCCTCTTCCTCCTGCTCACTGAACCTCACCACCAGATGACCGGTAAAATCCACTTCCAATTCAAAATAACCCAGGCAGCGATCACACAATACCTGGAGAGAGCCCGATAGATTAACATCCAGATCAAGGAATGTGGGCTTTCGCGTCAGTATAACGCGTGCTGCTAACATTCCATCAGGCACCTCAAGGTATTCAAATTCTGCAAAGAACGGTTTGCCTAAGAAAAATTCAAAATCATGAACGCCTTCTTTCAGCCCTTTGAATTGAATAATATATTGATTCTCAAATTTCAACTCAGCAGAATAAAAAAAAGTGGTGCAAAAGTAGGAATAAATTTTACAATAACAAAGAGATTTTTAAAAGGGACAAGGGACGAGGGACGAGGGACAAGCGGGTGTGAGTGTGCGGTATGGGATTATGTTATCTCCACACACAAAACACAAAACCCAAACCCCACTTGTCCCTAGTCCCTCGTCCCTCGTCACTCCCTACTAATCAAGCTTTTCCATAAAGTAATCCTCAACGGTCTCAATCAGGGTATTGATGAAGAAATCATCCTTGATGACATAGCGGATGGCTCCATAATGAAGAAATTCGCGGATAAGTGCCTTGTCTTTTTCACGGCTTAGGATAACCACAGGGATGTTGCTGTTGGTTTTGTTGATTTTTTTAAGGGTATCCAGTCCTGACATGGCAGTGGATTCACCTTCGCCAAGGTAATAATCGAGAACAATCAGGCTGGGTTTCAGGTTCAGATGAGCCAGGCAATCCTCACCTGATAAATACGAGCGAACATCAAATCCTTCTCTGCATTTGAAGGTATATTCCATCAAGTTCAACATCATTTTGTCATCATCAACAAAAAAAATAAGTTTGTTCTCCATGTTTTTATCAGCGGGTATAAAGCGTTTTTACATCCGGGTTTTTACCGATATACGAATTTGAAGGAGGGGGTGTTATTCAAATTATCAACAAGAGTAGGAAAAAAGACCGAATCAACCAAATTCAGGATAGTATAATAATAAAAAAAAGGGTTATTCCGGACGTCCTGCTTGCAGGCACAGCCAGGAATAACCCGGGAAGAACAGATAAGATCAGAGTTTAAGCGAAACACCGATTTTCAGCCAGGAAACGCCATATCCCAGTTCACCCATGACTCCGAAGCTGTCGGTGAAATAATACCGGGCACCGGCGAACAGATCAAAGGCAACGCCGCTTGAATTAGTTGAGTAATCAGCCCCTTCCCAATCACCATAGGATTTATCAGTCACAATCTCTGCTCCCAGCATGAGTCCCCCGTACAGGTCGAGCTTATCCACCAGGTCAGTGAAATGATAGGTTCCCCGTGGTCCAAAGATAATTGTATTGTACTTATAGCCCCAGTCGCCATTGTAATCGTACTTGTAGGCGGAATAACCCAAATATCCGCCTATGCCAAGATTTCCGGGACCCAGATCTTCACGCAAACAATAATCGCCGGCCACAAATATGGGGGGAACGGTTGTTGAATAGCCCCATCCGCCGGTATAGTATGTTGCGCCAAGACCAAGGCCGAGACTGAGCACGACATCACCCTTGTCAAAAATTTGTGCGTTCACGGTGACCAATGGCAGGTACAAAGCCAGAATCAGGCTTAGAATTACGATTTTGCTTGTTTTTTTCATACTGTGTGTATTTGGATTTTTTACAACTTGATGGACAAAATTAATAAAAGCTTCGCATGGATGTGAGCAATCACCGGTTTTTTTTGATGATTGATTGAAAATTGAAGGTTGGGGGTTGGTTATCAAGGATGAATGGTAAAGGTATGATCGATACAGACGCAAAATCTTGGTTGAGACGCAACATTTTGCGTCTCTACCGGATCAATAATCATTTGTAATTATCCGGATAAAAATTCCTACATAAATATTTTAATAATATATTTGTGACGATTAATCATAATACTATTACACAATGACACAGTTGGTGGGGGAAGTAATTCAAATCATTGGTCCTGTTGTAGATATAAGCTTTGAGCGCTCCGGGGATGACTTACCTGATATTCATGATGCACTGGAAGTAACCAGGGATGACGGACAAACCGTTGTTGTGGAGTGCCAGCTGCATATCGGTGAGAATTCCATCCGGGCCATCGCCATGGATTCAACCGATGGTTTACGCAGGGGTATGAAGGCAACAGCCCTCGGCGGTTCCATCCGTATGCCGGTTGGAGAGCAGATAAGGGGCCGTCTGCTGAATGTGATTGGTGATCCGATCGATGGACTCAGCCGGGTGGATAAAAAGGATGGATACGAAATTCATGCCAATCCGCCGAAGTATGAAAATCTTTCCACGGAAACAGAAGTGCTGTATACCGGGATCAAGGTGATCGACCTGCTCGAACCCTATCCCAAAGGAGGCAAGATCGGTTTATTTGGCGGTGCCGGTGTCGGGAAGACCGTGATCATCATGGAACTCATCAATAATATTGCCAAGAAATATGCGGGAGTTTCGGTATTTGCCGGAGTTGGTGAAAGAACCCGTGAAGGAAATGACCTGCTTCGCGAAATGATCGAATCAGGGGTTATAAAATATGGAGATGCCTTTCAGAAAAATATGGAAGAAGGCGGCTGGGATCTTTCCCTGGTTGACCCCGAGGCCCTGAAAAAATCCCAGGCTACCCTGGTATTCGGACAAATGAACGAACCTCCGGGAGCCCGTGCAACCGTGGCATTATCCGGGCTTACCGTGGCCGAATCATTCCGTGACGGGGATGATGCTTCAGGTGGACGTGATATTCTGTTCTTCGTTGACAACATCTTCCGTTTCACCCAGGCTGGTTCCGAAGTATCTGCCCTTCTGGGCCGCATGCCTTCGGCAGTAGGTTATCAGCCTACGCTGGCCACGGAGATGGGTATCATGCAGGAGCGTATTACATCCACTAAACGGGGTTCTATCACCTCAGTACAGGCAATCTACGTCCCGGCTGATGACCTGACCGACCCGGCTCCGGCCACAACCTTTTCACACCTGGATGCCACAACTGTGCTAAGCCGAAAGATCTCCGAGCTAGGGATCTATCCTGCCGTGGATCCGCTCGACTCCACCTCCCGGATCCTGTCACCGGAAATAATCGGCAAGGAACAGTATGACACCGCAAAAAGACTGAAGGAATTGCTGCAACGCTATAAAGAACTTCAGGATATTATCGCCATCCTGGGCATGGATGAACTTTCGGAAAAAGACAAGCTGGTAGTCCACCGTGCACGCAGGGCCCAGCGATTCCTTTCACAACCCTTCCATGTGGCTGAAGCATTTACGGGAACCCCGGGCGTCTGGGTCTCAATCGAAGATACCATCAAGGGTTTCGACATGATCATGGACGGTAAGGTTGACCAGTACCCCGAAGCATCCTTTCATATGGTAGGAACCATTGAAGAAGCCATTGCCAAGGGAGAGAAGCTTATTGCACAGGCCCAGAAGAGTTAATCCAAAACCAGGCTGATCGTGAAACTCGAAATCATAACCCCGGAAAAAAAACTTTTCGAAGGCAAGGTAAAGCTGGTTCAGGTGCCAGGTACCTCAGGATCATTTGAGATCCTGAAAAACCACGCTCCGATCATCTCCACTTTGTCCGGCGGAACCATCAAAGTGATCACAGATACGGACCAGCAGCAACTGATTGATATTGTTTCCGGGATCATTGAGGTAAAGGCCAACGACATCAGTATCCTTGCTGTTACAGGCTGAACATTACTGCCATCCGGGCCTATGAGATTATCTGCCTTCTTCATCCTGCTTTGCTGTGTTTCAAACCTGGTAAAGGGACAAGAGGCAGTTTGTTTTTTGGCCGGAGACAGTTTAAAGATCAGGGGAGATCTTTACATCCACGATTATAAACTTCCCTTTATCATTCTTTGTCACCAGGCAGGTTCAAACCGGAGTGAATTCTATGATATCGCCCCCCGGTTGCTGAACCTGAACTACAACTGCCTGGCAGTTGACCTCCGTGCTGGCGGTAAAACAGGTTTCACCGAAAATGAAACCACACTGAGAGCCCAGATGGAAAGGCGGCCGAAAGAAATGCTTGATGCCCGGACGGACCTGCTGGCGGCCATTGATTATGTGCAGCGATTCAACAAGAACCCTGTGATCCTGTTCGGAAGTTCCTATTCAGCGTCACTTTGCCTGCTCCTAGCCAGGGATAATCCCTGGGTACAGGCCGTGGTTGCTTTTAGCCCGGGTGAGTATTTCCAACCCGGGATCAACATGGCGGAGGAAATCAGCAGAATCAACAAACCGGTGTTTATCAGCGGTTCACAATCGGAATTCATCTACCTGCAGAAAATGACAATCCACATGTCCCCGGATAGTTACACCCTGTTCATACCTGAACAAGGAAGGGGGGAACATGGTGCAAGGGCGCTGACCTGTGAAGGCGCTGCATGCGATGAGTACTGGTTCGCGCTGATGTTGTTTTTTAAAAAAGTAACGAGTGACAAGTAACGAGTGACAAGTGGGTTTAGGGATATGGGGGAGGGATGGCTATAACTCATTCGAAACAACAACCTATGTCATTAAAATACGTATACTTTTTGTTGTTCATTTTAACATAAAAATATCTTTTTCGTATATTTATCAAAAAGTGACCCGTAAACACAATCTTGACAAGCAATTTCAGTTTAGTTTTTCAGATACCGATTCATTTCAACAACCATGATTAACCTTAGAATACTTTTGGGCTGGGTTCCGAAAACAGCTGAATATGAGGCCAACCAGGAAGCACTGCGAAAGGAATTCAGTGAGCTTACAGCATTCTCTCAATCGAAGGAACTGGCCGAATATATTGAACTGGAAAAGACAATTCTTTCCTCTGAGTTTGCCCTCCGAAAGAAGCACATAACGGGAAGCCGGTTCTCGGATACGCCTGAATACAGCAAGGAGAAAGAGTACCTGGCAATGAAGAAACGCAAGGAAATACAGCGTTACTATAAGACAAAAAACTCAGTTGAACTCAAGGATTTCCTTGAATTCGACAGGTCTTACGATGTCAAGCATTATCACACCCTGGAGAAGCTGGTTCAGTCGGATGAGTTTACCCGTATGCAAAAGGAAATGGGGAGGCGTAAGTTTAAAACGACACCCGAATATGAAAAGTATCTGGAATTCAAATCGCTGAAGAAGTCAGAACGGATGAGGGATTACTTTCGGTTCAAATTGTCGCGTGATTATGTAAATTTTACCCTCCTGATCGGTTCTGAGAAAATTGCTGCCTATGAGCAACTTGAACAGTATATCCGGAACGAGGAGTTTAAAAAAGTGAAGGAATATATGCTGCTCCCGGGGCGGAAGAAACTGGAAATGTCCGAGGAATTCCGGTCGGAACAGAAATACAAGGAGTTAAAAAATTCAGATAAATTCAAATGGTATTTAAACACCCGGAATTCTAAGAAATTCGATGAGATCAAACGATGGAACCTGACCTTTTCCGATGAGTTTGATACACATAAGCTCGACCGCATGAAATGGCTTACCCGATATTTCTGGGGAGAGAAAGTGCTGCACGACAGCTATGTAAACGATACTGAGAAGCAGTTCTTTACTGAGGAGAAGAACATGGATATTGCCAACAGTGTGTTGACTATCCACACCCGAAAAGAAAAAGTAACCGGAAAATCCTGGAACCCGGCTATTGGTTTTTATTCACGCAATTTTGATTACTCTTCAGGGATCATCAACTCGGGGGTTAAATTCCGCCAGCAGTACGGGTTGTTTGAGGTCAAGATCAGGTTCAATCTGAACCAACCGGTGAATCATGCCGTGTGGATGATATCGGAACTTATGCTTCCCCACATCAACATTGCCAGGGCAGATAAAAAAATCAGCGTGGGAAATTTCTGGGGTAATCCAAACGTGAAAGGCCGCGTAGATAAGAACATGTCTTCCATGAGCAGAAATCGTTATGGTACCGACTTCCAGATATTCTCACTCGAATGGACAAAAAATAAACTGGTATGGAAAATAAACGGAATTACCGTCCGGACTGCAAACCAGGGAGTACCACAGGTCCCCATGTTCATCAATATCAGTTCCTCACTTTATCAGGATGTAAACGGTTCAGTTTTGCCGGCTTCTGTTGAAGTGGACTGGATACGGTGTTACCAGCAAGCATAAACGAGACTATAGCTTTTCAGTTGTTCAGTCCGTAATATGACACCTCCTGTCACAGGGAAAGGTTTCTTCAGAAAGACTGGCTGAGCCGCACATAAATCCGCTGATAGCGGTTGTCGGATTTTTCGAATGTACCTTCAAAATATGTGATCAGGGAAAGCTTGGGAAGAATTCTCCAGCACAGATTCAGCTCACCAATATGCTGTTTGGTAGAATAGTCATATGGGCTGAAGAGGTAGTCAACATAACGGTAATTAATTCCGGCATCGAGTTTCCCTTTTACCAAATCGCGGGATAACCCAAGACCATATATGCTACCGCCGAGATAACTGGCATCAATCCAGGTATAGGAAGCTGTTGTGTTCATTTTCAAACCTGGTACAAGGTATGTCATGTATCCATGTATATTCCGGGAATCGCGGACATCCTGGTTTTGGAATCTGTAACTTGCGGTTAATCCAATGGACAGGCTACCAACAGGATTGTAATTAAAATGGAATGAATACCCCTGCAAAGTTTCTGACTCGAGCATTTTATCAAGAAAACTCTTGTACGATTCGTAGTAAACAATATTTTTCCGGGCACTGTATGATACTGACAGGGACAACTTTTTCATCACCCGGTATCTCAGAGAAAGATAAAGGTTGGATATTTTGGGCGAATGATCCTGGTTGTATGTGCTGTCTTCAACGTTCAGCACTTTGTTATAGAGGTCAAGCTCTGCGGAACCAAAGAAATACAGGTTGGCAATCAGTGAATTTGAATGCTGAAAATAGGCAAACCGGCGGTCAGTATTTCCTGCATTGCTTTGTTCAATAAAGGCCAGCGTATTTTGCATGCTTCCGTGCTTCACCTTATGCTCCTGGTAAAGATATCCCCCATACTGGAAAAGGCTTGAATTAAAGCCATAATTACTGAGATCAGGCCGGAATCCCCCAATAACTCCCGCCGAAAAGGATTTAATCTTCAATTCATATTGCAGTCCGTCAACGGCGCCAATATTGGAAAATTTCGGATTGATCTTGCGACCAAGAAGCAAATGTGAATTTCGGCCAATATCATAGGACAGGGAGAGGTCATAGATTTTGAGCCCATTGAAAATATCTTCCTTCACTTTATCCCATTCTTTATACCTGTGGACAAAAACCAGGTAACTCTCCGCAGAGAGTCTCGAACCACCGATATTCCGGGCATTCAGCGAAAGAGTATATTGCATCCTTTCGGAATTCTCTGCCGGCGTATTTGACAGACCAGTATAGGAAGCAATGGACAGGCGACCGCTGATATGCCGGGTTTTATTTTCAGGATGCGCTTTTTGTTTTGCTGCCGTGTCGGAAGGTTGAACAGGCTGTATAACGATTGGCAGCGTCGTATCCTTCGGAACATCAGCAATCGTTTTTTTCTGACCGGAGTTTACCTTATCCCCAACCATAAGCTTCAGGGTTGTCAGGGGTTCACATACACAGGAGAGGGATGAACGGGCAGCTATCTTGAGCACGGCTACCGGTTGACCCTGCTGGCTCATATAGAGGGTATCTCCGGGTATAAGATCGCGTGTTGTCTCAAACTTCACATACACGTGCTGGGAAGTGATGAAGGAAATCGTTCCCTGCACAGGTTGGGTGAGCGTTTGTGCATTCAGAAAATATCCCGTTAATGTACAAAATAGGATGATAAGAATTTTCTTCATCTCTGTTTTTACTGGTTCCCGTAAAGCATCTTTATAATCGTTAATCCTCGGCTTTCCCGGTAGGATGACAATCGAAACAGGCCTGGCTGGCCCAGGTATATCCGCTCACTTCATTGTGTTTATTGTTCATATCTGTCTGGTTGTGTTCGTGGCATCCGATGCAGGTGAAAGTACCATAGTCAGAATTTGTATGGCAATCCGTACAGGAATTCCATTGTCCCTTGTGACTTCCTGAATACACCGGAAAGTAAGCATCATGGATTGTAAACTGTGCTGGTTTCCACCCCGGATTTGTTGTGTGGCAATCGCTGCAGGCTGTCGGGATGTTGGCTGCAGTATGATTGGGATTGGTTGTCTCGCTGTAATCCGCCTGATGGCAGGAAACGCACTCCGGGGTAGTATTGGTATAATTTCCGTTAATATGACATTGGTTACAATCTGTAATGGCATGCCCGCTGGTAAGCGGGAATTCATTGTGGTCAAATGTTGCCGGAGACCATCCGGGATTGGTGGTATGACACTGGTTACAGGTAGTCGGAAAATGGGCATCAACATGATTGGGATTGGTTGTTTGGTTGTAATCCGCCTGATGACAGGAAACGCACTCCGGGGAAGTATTGTCATAATTTCCGTCAATATGACATTGGTTACAATCTGTAATGGCATGCCCGCTGGTAAGTGGAAATTCACTGTGGTCAAATGTAGCCGGAGACCACCCGGGATTGGTGGTATGACACTGGTTGCAGGTTGTCGGAAAATTCCCGTTAACATGATTGGGATTGACAGCCTGGTCATAGTTCTCGCGGTGACAGGAATAACATTCACTGGAGAGGCCGGAATAGGATCCACTGACATGGCATTGATTACAGTCTTGTATCGCATGTCCGGCTGTGAGCGGGAAAAATGCATGATCCAATTCGGATCCGACCCAGTTCCAGCTGAAACTGTTGATGGAATGACATTCAACGCAATTGGTAGAGTAACCTGACTGTACATGATTTGGTTCGGTTGCAGCATTGTAATCAGCCTGGTGGCAATCAAAACATTCAACCCCCAATGGCTCAAAGCGAAGCAGGGAAGCAGATTTGTGACAGGCTATGCATTCCGCGGTAACATGTGGACCAACCAGGGGGAAACGGGATTGCCTGTGCAGGGCTGTAATGTTCTCGACGATCCATGATCTGGGCGAATGACAGTGTCCGCAATCCGGGCCTGTTGTGTTTTCGTGAATGTCGGTATGGCAATCGGAACAGGCAGTTTTAGCCTCGGTAAATACCAGGCTTTGGTGGCAGGACCGGCAATCGGCTTCCCGGTGGCTTCCTTCCAGGGGCCAGGCAGTCTTGTCATGGTCAAAAGCACTGTTTGGTCTGTCCAGCTTCCAGCTATTCGTAGTGTGACAAACATTGCAGCTTACTTTAAACTTGTCCCCATGCGGTGATTGTGCCAGAAGGGATACCGACAGGAATACCGTCACAGGCAATAAGGTCAATGACAATTTTCGCATTTTGCCTCCTTAATTTTGTAGATCACATAGGTGTTTTGTTCATCTGTACTGTTCTTATGACATCCTGCACAGGCAACCGCCTTGTGCTGTCCGTCAAGTATAAACCCGGTCTTGTTGTGATCAAATTTATCAATGTTCCAGAAACCGGATACGTGGCAACGGGAACAATCCGTTGAACCATTGGTCTCAAATTGCCTTTGGTGAACATCTTTGTGACAATTTAGGCAATTCCCCGACAGTCCGCCAAATTGCTGAATTATCCTGCCGGCATCGTTTGTCCTGAAATGGCATGCCCTGCAGTTAACCTGGGTATGAGATCCTGAAAGCGGATAGTTTGTTGCTGAATGATCAAAGCTAACCTCACCCCAGCTATCATTTGTATGACAGCTTTGGCAATTAGATTCAGGATAATATCTGGTGCTGATATAAGTGTCGTGAATATCTTTGTGGCAATCGCTGCATTTGCTTCCGATTTTTCTGAAACTCCATTTTACCTCCTTTTTGTGACATTCATTGCAGGCGATTGCCAGATGAGCCCCCTTGAGCGGAAAGGGACCGTTGTTGTGTTGTTCGATGGTGAACAGAAATTCCGTAAAACCTTGTGTAGTATGACATTGGGAACAATCCGGCGAAGAACCCTGCTTTGAGAACTGACCTGTGTGGTAGTCTTTATGACAGTCCGTGCAACGTCCATGAATGACGGGATCGGTAAGACTGGTCTTATGACAGGCTTTGCAGGCAAGCCTCGCATGCTTGTTCTCAAGCGGAAAGCCTGTTTTGGTGTGATCGAAATTGCCTTTTTCTTTTACCGCATAAAAAGACTCCGTGGAATGACATTCCGTACAGTTCTGCCCGAACTGATTGTTATGCGGGTCTTTATGACAGCTGCTACAGACCTTATACTGCAATCCCGTAAATTCCTGGAATTTCTTGCCTTCGGTTGTGGTCAGCTTGTGACACTTAACGCAGGCTACGGACTGGTGTTTCCCCGTTAACTGAAATCTTGCCCTTGTATGAGAGAATTTTATTGCCGGAGTAAAAGATTCCTGTCCGTGACAATTGGAGCAGGTTGATGATAATGATTTCTGGTGGTAATCAGCGTGGCACGCCAGGCACTCACGGGTTAATCCCAGGAAGGTGAATTTCTTTTTTTTCAGGTTTTCACCAGTTATGAATTCCGATTTATGGCAACTGACACAATTTTTCTTTGCGTGCACCCCTTCAAGGGGAAATCCGGTGAGGTTGTGATTGAAATTTTCCCGGCTGAATCGGACCAGTTGGAAATTTCTCCCGTGATGATCACTGTGACAGGTGACGCAGTTCTTTCCTTTGATTTCTGTGGAAGAATGATATCCCTTATTCTGGTCGATACGGGTTTTCAATTCAGTATGACAGGCCAGGCAATTATCATTCGATACTTTTTCTCCCAGGATATGGCAGCGGGTGCAATTCGACATCCCCTCGAGATGGGAATGCGCCTGGGCCAGTTCACCCGGCGAGAGCTGTGCCATAGCAGGGATAAACGGAACCAGGATGAAAGAAAGCAAAGCAAGGAATTGTTCCCTAATCATAATGTCAGCGGATCATTTGTGTTTTAATACTGTCTCACCATACCTTGTGGTAATCTGAATGCCTGATTTCGCTAAAAACTGGGTCGGCAGTTCGCCGCCTGCAAAAATGTAGACCAGATCGTTTTCAACATTCAGGATTTCCCCGTTATTGGCTGAAGAAAGGGTAATATCATCCCTGCCAATGGCAACCAGATTGGTATTGAGCCTCAGATCCAGCTGTCCGAGGGTTGCAGCTTCATTTATCCGCTGGCTGTTTTTCGGTTTCAGCCGGCTGAATGTTTCACCGCGATATGATAGTATTACCTCATTCTGACAAGCCAGCATTAAAGCAGATTCAACAGCAGAATCCCCGCCTCCTACAACTATGATCTTTCTTCCCCTGATATTTTCTGGTTCAAGCAAGCGGTAAGCTACTTTTTCCGTGTTTTCACCGGGAATGCCCAGCTTTCGCGGCGTACCACGACGTCCGATGGCCAGAAGCACGTGTCTGGTGGTTAACGTTTCCCCGCCAAGCGTTTCAATCCTGAAATGCCCGTTTTCCGGAACGATGGACTCTACCTTGCTGGTTTCCTTCATCTGGATGTTGTTCTTCGCTATTACGGATTGCCAAAGATCCAGCAGTTCCGATTTGCTGGTTTCAAAAAGTTTCACCTTCCCGTAAAGGGGAAGATTCATAGCCGAAGTCATAACAATCTTGGCACGCGGGAAAGTAAAGACTGTACCGCCCAGGGTATCCTGTTCAAGGGTAAGACAATGGAGATTATTCTTTTTGGCGGTAAGGGAAGCAGAAATTCCGGCCGGACCGGCACCCACGACGATCAGATCATAATTGGCATGGTGGGATTTAGGTCCCGACTTCATGATGTTTTCAACAGCCTGCCGTCCCTGTTCAACGGCATTTTTGATCAGGCCCATTCCTCCCAGCTCACCTGCAATATAAATTCCGGGAACATTGGTTTCAAAGTTCTCATTCACATGGGGGAGATCCACGCCACGTTTTTCTGTCCCGATACAAAGGGTGATGGCCTGTGTCGGGCAGGCATTGAAACAGGCGCCATGCCCGATACATTGGGAAGCATTGATGGTTGTGGCCTTCCCGTTCCTGATTCCGAGTATGTCCTTTTCCGGACACGCCGCGATACAGGCACCTGTCTGAATGCAACTGTTCACATCCACAACCGGATGCAATGATACAGGTTCATATAGGCCATCCTGTTTGGCCTTCAATATTTTATCCTCAACTTTCCGGGAATCCCGTTTTTGCTTACGGAGGTATATCCAAACCACCAGCAGGCAGAACAGAATCGCCAGGGCATAGATCACCATGTTTTCAATCCACAATTCCATACTCAGAAGATCCATCTGTATCCGAAAATAATTGTAACGGCAACGTGAATAACCATGATGACAAGCATAACAAGCGCAAAGGGAAGGTGGGCAACATGCCAGTATTTGAAGAGGTTTTGCATGGTGACCAGCCTGTCGATCTGTCTTTTGAGGGCAATCTCATCTTTAGCCAGGTTCAGTTCCCGAACCTCGCTGAGACTGAGTTCCCTGCCTTCTATGGATCGGGGAATCTGAATATAAATGAATCTCCCGATGACTCCGCTTATAAAGACCGCCACCATGCTCCAGAAACTGATGGCAACCAGTCCGCCGAACTTGAATGACGTGTGAAACAATACCAGAATTGGTCCCAGGGTGCAGAGAAAGATGTGAAATTCAAGCCAGTGTTTCAGGTAACCCAGCCGGGATAAGGAACGCATTCTCTTCCTGATCATATATAACAGAACGCCCAGTATCATGAAAAGGGTACCTGCGATCCCGATTCCATGTCCCCATATTCCACTTGGCTTTAACAGGGCATGGAGCGGATGATAAAATCGTTCCTCCAGGCTCGTGGTGTAATAGGATAATCCAAGGTAAAGAAGGATAACAAAGGTCAGGATGACGATACCTGCCAGTATAGAGATATAAACCTTATGTGCTGCAGTCATGGACAGAATTTTTGACAAAGCTTAATTTTATGCTCAATCTTATACGGCCGTTCAATTGCCAGGTTGGAATCAAACGGGCATTAAACAAATCTATTGTTTTTTTTGTTAAGTTTATTTATCGCATCTTATGGTGCATGTGTTTTCCGTGAAATATGAATAATAAACGGCAAATTCATAACTTTGCCGGCGATTATATTTAAAAACCAAAAAGCCCATGAAAATACAGGTGAAAATACTTATAGGGTCACTGATTGTCCTTGCCGTTGTTATTATTTTCAGGTTAAGCGGGGAAAAAAGGATCGAAAACCTGGCGCCCGGTGTTCACCAGGTAAAGGTAAAAGAAGTGATTCAAACCAGCAATTATACCTATGTCCGGGTCAGGGAAAATAAGAAGGAGTACTGGTGCGCCATAAACAAAGCCAACATTGATAAGGGCAAAACATACTTCTGGCTGAAAGGCTGGGAAGTGAATGAGTTTCACAGCAAGGAGCTGGACAGGAACTTTATGAGCATCTTTTTTCTTGAAACCCTTTCTGACAGCCCCATTCTGACCAATAATTCCATGTTATCAAATGCCATGGCAGGCAGGCAGTCTGTTCCTGAAAAACCAGGGATCAAAGTCGACAGGGCCGATGGCGGGATCACCATTGCAGAACTTTATGCCAACCGGGATTCCTGCAAGGGAAAATCGGTTAAGATCCGGGGCGAGGTGGTGAAATTTTCAAAACAGATCATGAACCGGAATTGGGTACACATCCAGGATGGCAGCAGGGATGGCAGCAATTACGACCTGACCGTTACCACACAGGATACTGCTGCAGTCGGATCAACCTGTGTGTTTGAAGGAATTATATCCCTGGACATGGATTTTGGATCAGGTTATACCTATGCGGTGATCATGGAAGGTGCCCTTATCAGGTAAGGGGTTCACCGGCTTTTTCCGGGAGGGGTCTTACTGTAATGCATCCTGTAGGGCAGATCACTTCACAGGCCCCGCATCCGACACATTTGTCCGTATAAACTGCCGGAGTACCCTGTAAAACGCTGTGATCGGCAACAAATACCAGGGCATCATATTTGCACGATTCCCTGCACCTGACACATTCTTTATTATGCAGCAACAGGCAATCTTTCAGCTGAATTTCAGCGGTGCCCATGAACAGCTGTTTTTTTGCTTCAATGCCGAAGAGCGTGATCGCACCACTCGGACAAACCCGGCTGCACAGGTTGCAGGTTTCAAGGCAATATCCCGATCTGAAGCTGATTTCAGGAGTCATCCAGTTGACAATATTGCCGGGATCTGTTTGCGGAGTTATAATCCTTGTCGGACAAACCTTGCTGCAATTGCCACACCGGCAACATAAATAGCCAAATAAGGAAGGATTCACTGCTGCCGGTGGCCGTATCCCAATGCCGGAAGAGGGTCTCAGAAATCCCGGAATGGATATACCAGCCAAAAAACCCATACCTGACATCAGGAAATAGCGCCTGCCTGATTTGTGGGGTAAGACTTCCGGTTTTTTCCTGCAGACAAGTCGGTCGAGCAGTGTTTTTGCATCAGCCATTACCAGTTGCAGTCCCCCCAGCGGACATAATTTGTTGCACCATATGCGCGGGAAGATCAGGTGGATTCCCAGCAGAACAGGCAATCCCAAAAGAGAAACAACGGCAATAAAGGGCACACTGCCCGGGAAGATTGTGAAAAATCCGTGAAATATGGCCAGGGGATCAAAAATGATCAGCAGGGGGAATCCCGCAAGGGCTGCGGTAAGGGATAATACAGCCAGCCATTTGCCGATTTCAGGAAGACCTTTATAGGTGTAAGTATTGCGTTTGTTCAGGCCGGAAACCAGGTCACACCCCCAGCCAACGGGACAAAGATGCTGACAAAACCATCTTTTACGGAAAAGTACAAAGAGCAGTACAGCAAGTGCAGTTAAGTTAAGCCAGACGTAAGATTTTAAGGTGAAAACAGAATTCAGCATGATAAAAGGGCTCAACCAGGCATACACGCCTGTTAATCCCTTCCATGAAAAAGGGAGGGCCAGCATAACTGCCAGAAGGGCAGAAAAAGCACGGATACCGGATGAAGTGAAAATATTTTTCATCCCAGCCAGGCCCCCTGGGATTTAAGCAGCTCCTTCAGTTTACCGGTATCAATGTTCCTGGGATTATCATGCGCTTTCACGGCAAGTCCGGCAGCCGCTCCAGCTCCCTGTCCGGTAACCAGACAGGTCCCGATGATCCTGGCATCTTCAACAAGGTCCCGTTCAAAACAGAAACAACGACCGGCCACCAAAAGATTATCCGTTTTTTTCGGAACGAGTGAACGGTAAGGGATCTGCCACAGGGGCCGTTCTGCTGTGGGTACCTTTTTACCTTTGTACATCACCGTTGTCCATGCTCCACTGATGCCGATCACATCATCAAAAGTCTGATAAGTCATGGTATCTTCCAGTGTGAGCTTATATGCTCCATCCAGGATGCGCGACATTCTTACACCAAGCTGGGAGGCGGTATCCAACAGGAATACCTTTTCGTAGCCAGGCGTTTGTCTGATCTTCTGCACACTTTCCCAGATCTCTTTCCGGTAGTCCATTTGCAGCAGTGAAAGATTGATCACATCAAGGGCATCCTGGTTTTCTTTACCCCACATATTCACCCAGTTAACACCTTCAATGGGTGTTGGGTCGCCGGTATTCATCGTGACATATCCGGATTTATTTGTGTCGATACGGTCAATGTTGCCTAACCTGTGCACCAGTCCGATTGCATAATTCATGACATCATGGCTTTCTCCGGTCCAGTGGAACACGTCCCCATCGCCGGTGCAGTCGATCACCACTTTGGCCAGAATGGCCATCCGGCTGGCTTTGCTTTCCACAAATACCCCTTTGATGGTATTTCCATCCATGATCGCACTTGTTCCCCAGGTGTGATAGAGCATTTTAACTCCGGCTTCACGTACCATTTCTTCGAGAACATATTTGGCCGCTTCGGGATCGATGACAGGATTGATTTCATGAATTGACATGCCCAGGCCCGCCAGTCGTGATGACATTTCACCCCCGATGCCGAAAATTACCTGTCTTCTCCTTTTCTGCCTGTCGACTGCATGGGTGGAGAGCAGGGGAAGTACAAGCCCTCCTGTCCAGAGACCGCCCAGATGGTTATATCGTTCCACCAGGTATGTTTCAGCCCCGGAACGGCTAGCCGCAATGGCGGCAGCTGTGCCGGCAGGGCCACCGCCGATAACCAGCACATCTGTTTCAGCAAGAACAGGTATTTGTTTTTCAGGTTCAGTTATCGTTTTGCCGGCGGGCCGGTTGGCCGGACCGGGCAAAATTTCTTCACTTTCTGAAACCGGTTCAATTTTACGCTGGCAGCCAATTCCTAAATAGAGCGTGCCTCCGGCTATCAGCGCTTTGGAGAAAAAATCACGACGTTTCATGATGGGGTTGATTTATGAATGGTGAATGAGGATTTATAAAAATAGGTATTATTATTCAAAGATCTGCCTTGCCAAATTTCTTGTTCAGCACAAATGTTATTTCTATCCACAGGGTGGACACAGAAACTTATTTCAGCAGGATTTTGCCCATAAGATGCTCACCGGGGGTAAACAATTGAATATAATAAATCCCTGGTGTCAGATTTGATAAATCAAGGGAAAATGTATTAGATAAATTACCGGTTTTGATTTTTTTGCTATTTACCAGGCTGCCTTTTTGATCCAGTAAAATCACTAAGATATCTTCATTCAGGTTATCCTGGAATTTGATATGTAAGAGACCATAAGTGGGATTGGGATAAAACCGAACTTTTAAATGATCCTTATTCACTGTATTTCCTGTAACAGGCATTACCCAAATGCTAAGGGTGTCAGAATTTTCGCAGGTATTTGAATCCGTCACCCGAACAGAAATTTGATGTATTCCCGGATCCATATCTTCCCCCCGGAATTCAAAAACGGGACTTTCAGAGCCATCGTTCCACAGAAATGAACAGTTACCGGCATCGGGGTTTAAAATAATAACCTGATCCTGAGTAATCGTTGTATCCTTTCCCAGACTTATTTCCGGTAAAGAATTAATGGACAGGACTGATGCTACAATGGCGCCCTCACATCCTGCAACCGATTGGGTAGCATAATAACAGTATTTACCTGGTCCTGATTCGGTTGGCATCAGGGTATCGCCCCTGCAAACCAGATCCAGAAGGAATGAATCCCTATACCATGTTATGCTGTCCCCCCGGGCAACAAGGAAGGGTTTCGTATCCTTTTCACAAATAGTCAAATCATCTGTCCATGGTGCGGGGGGAAGCGGCTTTATGGTCAGATGAACTGAATCCGGCCGGCTTTCACAACCGGAAATCTTCTGAGTAATGTAGTAAATATAGGATCCGGGCAAGGTTTTACCGGATGAATAGTGATCACCTGAACCAAGCGAATCCGTCAACCATATATTGCCGTACCAGTGGATAGAATCGCCGTAAGCCGTCAGATCCGGAACAGGTAGTCCCTCGCATACTTCGGCGTTATGGCCCGCAGGAGGTTTATTAAGACAGATAACCCGAATATCGTCATGAGCGGTTAGATCGCCATCACTGACAGACAGTCTCAGGACATAGTTGCCGGAATCAGGAAAAATGACAGGCGTAGTGCGATCAAGCGGAGCAATAAACTCCGCATCTGCAGGTCCTGAAACCTGTTCCCATGAAAATGACAGGGCGGAGCCGGAAGGAAGATGATCGTCAAATGCGGTACCCTGTAAAATGAGATTATTCTTACAAGTCCTATTGTCCTCCCCGGTATAGGCCAGCGGTTCGGTATTATCGAGCTGTACGCCGAAGATATTTAATCCATTAAACATTACATTATCAAGGAGATAAACATAACCATTTTCCGCCATGATATTCCTGATATCCTGAAAATAGATATTGCCCATCTTATAGGAATCAACGAATCGGGGGTTAGTTTTATCGGTAATATCGTAAATTCCAAAAAGTTCACTACCATAAGATGCCAATGCTGAATAGTACAGGTAATTGCCTTCAACATAGAGCCCATTGAAAATAGAACCTTCCAGGCGACTGACCTCAACCGGGTTTGCCTTGTCTGAAATATCAATAATGCTGATAAAATATTCACCGTTCCAATTGTCAGCATGGCTGAGATAGGCATGATTACCCAAAACCTGCAGGGACTGCCTAATGTTACCTTCTTTGAAATTTGTTGCAAAATATCCTTCTTCTACCGGGTGATATTTATCTGAGATGTCGATTATCCTTAAACCATTTGAACCATCGGCAATATAGGCATAATTATCCTGAACGGAGAGAGCCAGTGCGGGGCCCTCTGTCGGACAAAACCCGGTCAGCACCGGATTGGTTCTGTCGTGAATATCCAGGATCATCAGTCCTTTTTCATTGTCAGTGATATAGGCGAGATCACCCGCCACTTTAACCGCATTTTCCCTTTCAGAAGTGTCATGGGTTTGGAAGGCCGACACTTCATATGGATCATGGAGATCGGAAACATTGATAATCCTCAGTCCCAAATCACCTTGGGCCAGATATGCGAAATTTGAATCCACATCCAGGCTATTAATTTGAGAGGACTCCAGAACTTCCGGAAAATCATATGATTGAATT
The DNA here is from genome assembly GCA_963705125.1 of uncultured Bacteroidales bacterium. Classification (GTDB taxonomy): domain Bacteria; phylum Bacteroidota; class Bacteroidia; order Bacteroidales; family UBA10428; genus UBA5072. The sequence continues at coordinate 298,571 of CAVPIY010000008.1, forward strand.
ATCGTCGGACTTGATTTATTGGCAATATCAATAATATGAAGTTCATTGCTTGTCAATACAAAAGCAATGCTGTCATGAATGGCTATTGCATTTTGTTGTCCGAAAGCGCCCACTTCGCCTTGCCATTTTATTCTGCTGAGTGATATATTTTTAAAGTCCTCTGACACATATTGTCCATCGTTTGCCTTGAATTTTATTGTGTAAACGCCGGGATCACTGAAATGCACGGCTGTTGAAACTGAATTAATGCTGTCAAATGCGATAAACCCGGGTCCGCTTACCTTTTCCCAGCTCGAGTTGATAATTGCAGGCAGGGGTAATCCGTCGTCTTTGATGATTGCACTTACCGTTGTTGTGTTGTCCGGCCACTGAATATCCTCATTGCCTCCTATATCGGCCAGAGGCCCGTGGTTAGGGGTGCCTGAATTAAAACGGATCAGCGGATCACCAAGCAAGGTCATGCCATAATACCATGCCATTTCAACTGAATTGAATGGGGCTATCCAGTTAAACCACTCCCTGTAAGCCTGACCGATGGTCTTATTCTGTCCCAAAGGCTGGTAGAAAGCATAAAATTCAAGCATGGATCCGATCTTCGTACTGCCGATCACAGCAAGGGATTTTTCACTTTCCGAGAAAATATACGCATTCCCAAGGCAGGGTTGTGAATAATCACATGCCGAGCAGGCAAAAAGGTTATATCCCAAAGCTTTCAGCTGTGCTTTTCTGATATCCTCCCGGGATAACCCATCTTTAAGACTGAATCCGTGAGCCTGGGCATTGGAATGGACTGCAACCTGAACAAATTCATACTGATTATTCAGCAAGCGGTTTTGCAGGTAATCTTTTCCACTAATCCTGTCGTCTTTAATCAGCTGGAAATTCTCAGCTCCATACAGATATTGCATTTCTTCGTTAACCGGACTGTAATCCTTCCAATCCACATCCGTATAAGCCAGTCCGGTCTTCCTCAGGTCATAGGAGCCGGTCCAGTATTGGTGATCCCGGTTAAAGAAGTTTCTGAGATAGGAGATTTCCTCCGCATAACCGGTTGACATATAACCGGCATTAATCCGGGATAGAAAGATCTCGGGTGCTACATTACCGGTATGGGTGTCATCAAGGCCATCGTTATCATCATCTGACCACGATCCGTCCAGGTCCATAAAATACAGGTCGCATGGGAATGTGGTATAGGAATTGTATGCCGCCTCATCTTGTTCGATTTCAAAATAGTATACCGGCATATTTCCGATCAGTATGCATCCGGCAAGGCTATCTTCCCGGGCCTTTATAAACTCCTTCAGTTCCTGCGTGCTACCCCCGGAAATTTCAAAAAGCGAAACTTTATACTCTTTTGAAATGTCATCAGTGTACCGGAGAATTTCAGGTTCAAGCCCGGCATAAACAGAAGAATTGACAATAACGAGCACTTTTTCATCCTGAGCGCCTGCCAGAGACCAAACGAAGAGATGGAAGAGCCAACAGTATAAAACTGATTTTTTCATTACCGGCAATACCTGAATAATACTTATTTTATTTGCCTGATGTAAAGTGGTTCCTCAGCTTTTTTAAGCCTTGGAGTTTCCTTTTCCATCTTCTTTAAGCTGTCTGCTTCATTTTTAAAAAAATCAAGCCCGGAGTAATCGATTTTCTCTTCTAGTGGAAAGATCTTTTCAATGTCTTCCTGATTAATAACCTTATTCCGGATAAACTCCCGGCTCAGCTTTATCTTTTCTGGGGAGAGTTCTAAATTAACCGGTTTTGCCTCCGTTTGATAATAAATATCAAAACTCAATTTTGAATAGAATAAAAGCTGGTTTGTTTCAGGCAAATACCGGAACGGACAGATAAAAACTTTACTGATCTGATATCCAGCATATAATTCGGGATTATCATAGTGAATAAAATCACTATTTACAGGAAGGGATGGATTGGAAAGACGTATATGAAAGGAACCTTTACAGATTTCGCTTTTGCCATAGGTCATTAAAACCCTGGTAATTTTTGCGTGGTGGGGCAGCAAAACATAACAGGCAATAAAGGGAAATTCCGGGTATGTTTGCGATAGAAAGTATTTTACATCATTGTTCAGGGTATATTTTATAACATCGAATGAATCTGTTTTCTCTATTCTGAAATTGTCTATATTGAAACTTGTTGAAATGCTGAACTTTTGAGCAAGGGAAACAAATGAACAGAATAACATCAGCATGAAAAAGAATGCCTTTTTACATGGTCCCATTCCACCTGGTTTTTCATATAAAATTAAGGAATAATAAACCGGAAGTCAATAGAAAGTTGACCAAATGCTGAAAATGATAACGGAATAGCAGCAAACCTTGATATGGATGTTTAACAAAGCGAGAATTTCCGAAATATATGAAATTGTCCTAATTAACGTGAGTTTGATATAAGAAAATGGTTCACATTAAACTAACCAGGTATTACGGTGATTTATTCTGAATAAAATACTTTTAGTACCTTTGAATTACCATTCAGGTGAACGCACAGATAAACCAGTTGTTCTTTGATTAATACAGAACCAGATTTAAATTCTGATCATCATGAAAAACCTTGTACTTTTGTCCTTTATCACAGCGTGTCTGGTGATAATTGCCTGCAGTAAAGATGAAAAATCAGAACGATTCAAGATGCTGACCTCGCCAGTGTGGGCTACTGACAGCCTGCTGGCTGATGGAATCGAAGCCAGCGAACCGGGCGGCATACTGGAGAAATTCAAGGGAGATGCCAAATTCGAGGAAAACGGGACAGGCTATTTTGGGGAGTATACGGGACAATGGAGATTCAATCAGGATGAAACTGAGATCACGATAGTCACCGATTCGCTTCCTCTTCCGATTATCTGTGATATTGTTGAGTTGACCTATCAGTCACTTAAGGTCACTACCGTTGTCCCAAATCCTGCCAACCCGCCTGCGTCACTGGATATCCGTATGACCTTCAAAACCAAGTGAAGCGCACCACCATAACCGTCCTTTCCCTTATTTTATGCTGTGGCTTAAGTGCTTCGCAAATTGGCGGAACAGTCAGGGGAAAGGTTACTGACAATGAATCAGGAGAGCCTCTCCCCGGAGTTTATGTTTTATATGGAAAGAACCTGGGAACAACAACTGACCAGGATGGCAGTTACCTGATCCGAAATGTATCAGGAAGAATTACAATAATATTTCAATTCATTGGCTATGAGTCAATTACAAAGGATATTGTAATTCATGATGGGGAAACTGTCGGGGCAGATATCCGGCTTAACATGAAAGTCAGCGAGATAGACCAGGTTGTTGTCAGTGCAAACCGGATTGAACAAAAGATTGCTGAGCAGAGTGTTTCCATGGACATAATCAAGACATCTTTCCTTTCAGGCAATCATATTACGGATGCCCAGGAGTTGATAAATAAAAATCCCGGTATTGAGGTAATGGATGGACAGGCATCCGTAAGGGGTGGTAGCGGTTACAGTTACGGTGCCGGCAGCCGGGTACTGGCACTTATTGATGGCCTGCCTTTTGTGTCGGCCGATGCAGGAAATATAAAATGGCAGTTTTTACCCCTTGAAAATCTATCCCAGATAGAGATAATAAAAGGAGCCTCATCGGTTCTTTATGGCTCCTCAGCCCTTAATGGCGTTATTAATTTCCGTACGGCTGATGCATCAATCACACCTGTAACGGTATTTTTTACGGAGGCAGGGATATTTGACAGGCCAAAAAACACAGCCTGGATATGGTGGGATGCCCCAAGGGTATTTTCCAATATTTCTTTTTCTCATCTGCAGAAATTCGGCAGGACAGATATCGGAGTCAGCGGAAACCTCATGACGGATCAAGGATACAGAAAGCTGAACGGGGAAAAGCTGGCGCGAATAAATCTTAAGCTGAAACATTTCAGCAAAAAGGTTGAAGGACTGAATTACGGACTGAATATTAGTTCGGGACTGACACATAAGATAGATTTTCTACTCTGGGAAGATGCGGTTACAGGTGCATTAAAGCAATCTGAATCAACTGCCGCAGAATTCCATGGCGACTTTATTTCTGTCGATCCTTTCATCTCTCTCAGAAAAAACGACCGATACACGCACGATCTGCGGATGAGAGTTCACTCAGCCAGGAACAGGTTGCCTGAGAATCCGGAAAATAACAGTGATGCCCTTTCTGTTTATTCTGAATACCAGCTATGGTACAGATTGTCGAATCACTTTGATCTGACAGCAGGATTATCAGGGAATTACAGTAAGGTGGAATCAAATTTTTATGGGGATCATGACGGACTGAATCTTGCCGGTTTCACGCAGTTTGAGATAAGACCACTCAACCGGGTGAAGGCAGTTGCAGGTATTCGGATCGAGAACTTTTCTCTTGACGGCAATCATGATAAGATTGTTCCTATTTTCAGGGCAGGACTCAACTGGCAGGCAGCAAATTATACATACATCAGGGCTTCATTCGGACAAGGCTACCGGTTTCCCTCCATTGCAGAGAAATATGCCTCAACAACGCTTGGATCGATAAAGATAATTCCAAATCCTGATATCCTGTCTGAAGAGGGCTGGAGTGCGGAACTTGGTGTAAAACAGGGATTACTGCTTGGAAAAACTTCCGGACAAGCCGATCTCTCCATTTTTCATATGCAAAACGCAAATCTTATTGAGTACTATTTTGGTTCATATAGTGAAGGCGTTGGATTCAGGGCGACAAATGTTGAACAGGCAAGGGTTTACGGTACAGAGCTGGAATTTTCCTTAGGCCGGCCATTTGGGGATCTTGACATTCAGGCAACCGGAGGTTATACTTTCATTTACCCCGTTGATAACAGCGACATGTACAAAGACACGGTTATTTACCTTAAATACAGAAAGATGCATTCAGGTAAGCTATATGTTATTTTAAAGTGGAAAAGGTTTGATCTCGGATTGAATATCAACCTCAGCTCAAAGATACTCAACATAGATGATGTTTTTCTTCATCCGGTAACCAGCGAGATGTTCTTACCCGGTTTTAATGACTACTGGCAAAAGAACAATACCGGGTATATGGTAATAGATATCATTCCGGGAATCAGGATTAGTGGCAGGTTCACCGTATCTTTTGCCATAAAGAATTTAACCAATACGGAATATATGGGCCGTCCGGGAGATATCCAGCCTCAGAGAAATTACAGTCTCAGATTATCAGGGACATTTTAATATTGAGCCAACTCCGAGAAGTGTATACAATAACAACCATCATGCAGGGGATTAAACCTGTAATTGTGAAAGAACTATAATTCTTTCCTAATAGATTGAAAATCCATACTGCGTGCCATGTATGATAATGCTGTAAATCATAAATTGTTGTGCGTCATACTGTCAGGACCATATAAAACTCACAATGACGAACAATCTATTACATAAAATGTTAACCATAAAATGATAACAAAAAAATAACCGCGGATGCTGATAACCAAATAGAGTAGGCACAAATTAAAACAAAGTTAATATGGCAACTTCAATCATTCGGTTTCTTAATATCATTATTGCTGCATTGCTTGCGGGAGTTAGTTTTGGAATATGGATAGGTTTCAATCCATTGGATTTATCGCCTTCAACTTATGTTGAACAGCAACAAAATATGTTACAGGCACTAAAAATATTAATGGTTTCGCTGGTTGTTATTGCAACAATTTTAACAATAATGTCTGCTTTTCTCCAGAAAAATAATAAATCAGCTTTAATTGCTTTGCTTATAGCTGCTGTTTTTTTTATTGCATGTATCCTCATAACAAGATTTGGAAATAAACCAATAGATGATATTGTAGCAGACTGGACTTCAAATTCTCTTCCGGACAATTGGACTGAACTTCGAGATAAATGGTGGGCATTGCATATATTTCGGACAATTGCAGAATTAGCAGCTTTATTTCTTATTACGTGGACAAGTATTAAAAAGGATTGATACAATAGATACAGAACGGTAATTTGACTAAGTAGACCTTTGTATCGACTCACTATCGGAGGCTTTAACCAGCAATCCTATGACCGCTTTTCAGACATTAAACGACAGACAATAGACACGTATGCAAACAGCTTAGAAAAAACAAAACGACAATGAGAAAATTAAAACTTCAAGTACAAATGACAGTTGACGGATACATTGCCGGACTCAATGGCGAAATGGACTGGATGGTATGGAATTGGGATGAAGAACTTAAAAAGTATGTAAAAGATATAACAGAACCCGTTGACTGCATAGTTCTTTGACGAAAACTTGCACAAGGTTTTATCCCACATTGGGCTTCAAAACCAGAAGGAGAAGACGCATGGGGAATTGACAAAATGAATAATACAACAAAAGTCATTTTTACCAAAACGCTTGACAAGTCAGAATGGGACAATACCGTTTTAGCAAAAGGCGACCTTGCTGACGAAATCACTAAGCTAAAAAAACAGGACGGTAAAGACATCATCGCATATGGCGGTGCGACTTTTGTTTCAGCTCTAATCAAACAGGGACTGATTGATGAATTCCACTTATTCATCAATCCAATTGCAATTGGTAACGGGATGACTATTTTCAAAGGATTAGATAGTAAACAAAACCTGATACTTACAACTGCACAAATATTTGAATGTGGAATTGCACTACTTTGCTATAAACTAAAAAAATAAAAATTTTAAGAATGAGAAACTTAATTCTTTTATACACATTTCACTTGTCGGTATTGTAGTAGGACAAAACGGAGAGATGGATTGTATAAAATTGGACAATGCAATATTTGATTTTGTTGCAAAAATGACAAACCAGGCAGATACGGCACTTTAGCTGTAATTCATTCAATAGCTGGACTATTTGTTCATTTAAGGGGAAAAAATTGGCAATACTTATAAAAATACTAATATGACTATCGGCAATCAAACACATAATTTCCCTCGCTGCTTAATATGACTAATATATCGCCCCCAATGGGGCTTTTGGAATTATCAATATTTGTTTTTCCTACCAATATTCCGACCCTAAAGGGGCAGTTTCTAACCGACCCTTTAGGGTCGGAATATTGGTAGATAATAAGATATGATACAAATATAAAAGTTCCATAGGAACGATATATTGAAAGTTATTAATCATTGTCGATAGTCCTATGTAATAATATTACAAAAACATTGATTTTCAAATAAATATTAAGGACTTATTTCTTTTAAATCAGATCGTATCAAACCAGTTAGACTTTTTATATCATTACTAAAAAGATGCTTTTAACTCCACGATTACCTGCCCTGCGTGCGGATTTAGCTGGGAGGAAATAATGCCGACAGATTCTTGTCTGGTCTTCTATGAGTGTTCAAATTGCGGAATGATTCTCAAACCTAAAAAAGGGGATTGTTGTGTTTATTGTTCTTATGGGAGTGTTAAATGTCCACCTATTCAAGGAACGTTTAAATAACTTACCAATAACTCAGAGCGAGAATGAACCAGGTCAGTGCGAGAGTGAGCGTGAGAATTGAGAAATCAGAGTGCCCGTGAAAGTACACGCTCTCTCTTACTCTCGCTCTCACGCTCACTCTGATTTTGTAGCCCCACCAGGAATCGAACCTGGATTTAAGGTTTAGGAAACCTCCGTTCTATCCATTGAACTATAGGGCCTTCTGGGGCTGTGAGTGTGGGTGTGAGTGTGGGTGTGACAGGGCAAGGGATTGGAGTGTAGGGCATGATATTGTGAAAGATACTGCAAACGCTCACCACCTTCGCCAAGGCTACGGTGGTCGAGGCAAAAATATCGAAAATGATTGGACCGGCAAAATTATCGGGAGGATTATTGTAGTGACGGGTGAATCTTAAGATTGCAGAAGGAAGATTGAAGACGGAAGCGATTTATAATTAAAGATTCATCGGACCGAACACCGAACACCGAATACTTACTGAATACCGAACACCGAACACTGAAGATCTAATTAATCACCCCATCACCCCCTCACTCTTCCTCCCTGTCATCCTGCTGGGTTGTGTCCTGCTTTGCCTTCAGCTCATCTTCCATGCGTTTTAACCTGGCAGTTAGTGTATTATACAATTGCTGGAAATCATCGGGATGGGCAGAGTAATATTGCATCGTGGAGTCGAACTGTGCCCGTGTTATATTGTATTTGTTGAAAACAGATTCGTACAGGGATGCAGAATCCAATACGTAGGCTTCATTATAGCGCATATTATCCATGGCCATTCCATCGGCCAGATGAATATCCACGAGTACATCGATAAATTTCTTCTCCGGGATTATATAACGGCCGGACCATCTGTGGCAGGAGAGGGCAGAAACAAGCAGCAACAGGACCAATCCGTATAGGCCGGGAGCAAAAGAATTCCTCTTCATTTGATTATTCTTTGATGTCATTGAACCTGTATCCCAGCATAAGCTCATGGGAACCCAGATTATGGGCACCAAGCGGATTCAGCACAATGTCATAGGAGTAACCGATATAGAATTTCCTTTCCCAGGTATACCCTATGAGGATGGACAAGGCTTCCTGGGACCGGTATGACAGACCGGCCCACAGCATGTTGCGGTACCAGGCACGGGCATTGATATCCAGCTGAAACGGAGCAGGCCATACTTTTTTCAAAACCAGGCTGGGCTCGATTGCCCACTCCCGGTTGATATAGTATTTGTATCCACCTGTCAGGTAAAAGTGGCTTTTCAACCGACTTTCACCTGTTGGATCATCCCCGATCTTGATCTTGTTGTTCAGTAAATGGGTTACCACCAGACCAACATGATAGGTTGAGGAGTACATATAGAATCCCAGGGTTGCATCAGGCAGGTAATAACTCTCTTTTGCATTCATGGTAGGATCATCATACTCCATGTCAATCTTGGAAAAGTCGATCTTATACTGCATGATCCCCAGGTTCAGTCCCGCCGAAATCTTCATATCCTCATTGATGCTATAATGATAGGCATAAGATCCGTGTACGGTCCCAATACTGACAGGCCCGGATACATCATAGCTGAGGGTGGCTCCCCAGCCCATGGGATATTTGACAAGCGGACCATGCAAGCTCAGGGAATTGGTGATCGGGGCATCCGTAAAACCCACCCACTGAAACCGGTTTCCCGATATAACCTGAAAGTAGTTGTTCGTTCCGGCCAGGGCAGGATTCAGGAGGAAGGGATTGGTCATGAAGAGCGTGGATAACGGCTCCTGTTGTGCCCTGGAGGCTATTCCCATACTGAGGCAGAACAATATCAGGCAGCTGATTCGTTTCATTTTCATTATCTTAATATGGTTACTGTTCCGGTATACGGCTTCGATTTGCCGTCGTCAACTTCAATAATATAGTAATAGGCGCCAACGGGCATAGGCCTGCCGTTTCTTGTGCCATCCCACTGGTTGGAACCTCCGTATCCGTTTGTTTCAAATACAGGTTCTCCCCAGCGGTTAAAGACCTTTACGCGGATCCGGTCACCGTACTCAACAGCATGGGCAATCGTCCAGGTGTCGTTAATGCCATCGTCATTCGGACTGAAACCGGAGTAAATCTGGATCTTGCCGGGCGATGACAACATGTACCATGTCCGATTCGATACAACCATCGGCTGTAGTTCCGAATACGGTATAATATGTATTCTCGGCAGGAGACACGACAACCGCTTCAGCTGCAGGGTCACTCAGTCCCTCCACAGGCTGCCACCGATAGCTTTCGAAACCCGGGGTGGCCGCCATGGCATGGGTTTCCCCTTCGAGCAGATACAGGGCTGTATCGATGTCAACCTCACCTGAAGGATCATAGATGTCCATTCCGATGCGTTCATAAGCACTGATCACCACGGTATCCCGGTCAATACAACCATCCTGTTCAACGGTATAGTAGAATGTTGTGGAAGTCAGTATGCTGATTACGGGATTGGCAATGGCGGGATCGCTCACCAGTGAGGCGGGCTCCCAGTGAACGCTGTCACCCGAAGTGCCGATCAGCATGTATTCCGATCCCGGACAGATGGTGTCGTCAACACCGGCATACGCATGTGGCTGTATATGCAGCCGTTACATCATAGCTGAAATTGGCAGTACAGAGGTTTTCATCCGTGATGGTTACCTGATACTGTCCGGCACCGATATTCGTAAGATCACGCGTTGTGTCTCCGCTGGACCAGTTATAAGTAAAGTTGCCGCTGCCACCACTTACGGTGAGGACAATGGCACCATCATTTGTGTTCTCAGAACAGGTAGCATTTGTTATATCCGCCACGGCAACTATTTCACCGGGTTCAACAAGCTCTATCGTATCCATGAACACCCTGCCTTCGCTGTCGGCAATGTGCAGATCATATATGCCCGCTGCCTGGTCCGGTAAATGAAATCAGGCCGTCAACAGAAATATAGGGATCCGTGAGCCAGCTGCCGGTGAGGGTATAGGGTGCCACTCCATCTGTGGTGGTGAGCAGGAAGCTGCCGTCAGCCACTCCGTAGCAGGAAATATCCTGTTTAACAACATCCATAAGGAGCGTATCCACGATCAGGTCAACATCCTGTGTGAAAATACACCCATTCGCATCCTCAACATAAACCGGGTAAATATCGGCGTCCAGGCTGTCAAATACGTTGGTCGAATCAAGTGTCGCACCATTGTCGATTGAGTACATATAAGGAGGCGTTCCGCCAGAAGCAGTCAGGGTGATGGTGCCGGGCTGTGAGCCCTTAACGGGTATTACATCTATCTGTACCTGAAGCTGCGGGCGCCGCTGAAGCGTAATTACGGTATCCAGAGAACATCCGTTGATGTCGGTTGCCCTGAGCGTATATGTACCGCCTGCCAGATTGAGGAAAACACCTGAATCAGCCACAGCAGAAGGCAGATTGCCGGGAAGCAGCATATAGCTGATTTGACCGCTTCCTCCGCTGGCTTTGGCACGGATAAAGCCTTCAGTCGAACCATAGCATGCCAGGGTATCGGAATGCTGCACATCATCGAAAATGATAGCCGGAGGGGAAGAAACTTCCACGGTGGCTGTGGCGGAACAACCCAGGGCATCCGTTACGGTGACGGTATAAGTGCCTGCTCCAAGATCAACTTCAGCTGCATCAGGTACTGTTGTAGGACCACTCCACAGATAACTGAAAGGAGCGATGCCGCCCTTTACGGTCACAACTGCCCGGGCATCTTCGGTATTAAAGCATGAGGTCATGAGGCGAATGGGTACCACGAATGATGTCGGTCGAAGTTCACCACTGATGGGATTCAGGATATCTTCATTGATGTCACCCGAATTGTATTGTACCACGGCAGTATCGCCGTCAAAATCCAGATCAGTGAAGGACAGGCTGGCCAGTTTCAGGAAGCCGTCCGGATCAGGAACGGATTTGTCCGCATCATATACCCGTATCTGCCATGCTCCGTTAGCCGGATCTTTGCCATGCAATACATTCCAGTTACCGGTGGCTGCAAAGGTTCCGGATAAGGGTTTGTCTGTAATACAATAGTCAAGTGTATCACCTGAGGCAGGATCGATTTCGTTCGTAAACACGGCATCTACACCGTTGTTGAACGGATTCAGAAGACACCAGAACGGAAGTGGTGCTTTCAGCATCACTTCGGTACCATCGGGTGCAACCAGGGCAAAGCCAAGGTCCCAGTTCAGGAAGCGGTCTGTGACCTTTACCCCGACCCGCATAATGGTCGATGTGGAATCAATGAGGAAAGGAGCCGGGGTACCGATGGTGGCCACAATGAGGTTCACATCCAGGTTCATGGAATCGGAATATGCCCATCCGCAGTCTGAGGTGACAAAACAGCGGTAGTAACCCGAATCAGCCGCCTCCACATTTTGTATCTTCAGGTCAGGGGTCGATACACCCGATATATCACCACCGTCGCTCAGGTCGATCCATGTTCCAATATAAAGCCACTGCCACTGGTATGTCTTGTTGCCGAAGCCATTTGCCACAATGTTGAATTCAACAGTACTTCCTTCGCAAACCAGTGTATCTTCATCAGATGAAAGTACAGCTGTTGCCGGATTTACGGTCAGCACGCCCGTAGTGCTTGCCAGTGTGTCGCATAGGCCAAAGACAAGAACATCGTAGTTGCCCGACTGTGCAGCAAACACGTTTGTAAGCGAAAGGACTGGTGCAGTTTCTCCGGGCAGGTTTGTGCCGTTTCTTCTCCACTGGTAGGACAAGTCCGGTACCTGTAGCGTTGACACTGAAAGTCACATCAGATCCTTCACATACCTCCTGCGTCAGCTATCGGTTGTGCCAGGATCTGCGGGTTATCTGCAACGGTAAGTAAAGCTGTATTGCTGATTGCCAACCCGCAGGTACCTGTGATCACCACATCATAATTGCCGGCACTGGAGGGTGTAATATTGCTGAGCGTCAGAGACTGACCTGTAGCCCCGCCTATGTTCAGCCCGTTCTTCCGCCACTGGTAATTTAATCCGGCCCCCGTTGAAGTCACGGTAAATATGGCCGTTGTCCCTTCACATGCTGTGACAGGAGTTGGTTGTACGGTAATTACCGGAGCGGTGTTTACGGTGAGTGTAGCCGCGTTTGAAGTAAGGGTTCCGCATGTGCCGGTGATCACCACATCGTAGCTGCCGGCATCAACGGTTGTAATGTTGTTGATTGTATAGCCTGCACCGGTGGCCCCGCCGATGTTCACACCACCCTTGCGCCACTGGTAAGTGAGTCCTGAACCACTTGCTGTTACGGTAAAAGTGGCATTGCTGGTTGCACACAGGAGGAGGCTTACAGGCTGTGCTGTAATGGCCGGAGCAGTGTTCACGGTAAGTGTGGCAGCGTTTGAAGTGACTGTTCCACAGGTGCCGGTGATCACTACATCGTAGCTGCCGGCATCACCGGCTGCAATGTTGTTGATTGTATAGCCTGCACCGGTGGCCCCGCCGATGTTCACGCCTCCCTTGCGCCACTGGTAGGTGAGCCCTGCACCGGTTGCCGTTACAGAGAAGGTGGCATTGCTGCCTGCACACAGGGTAAGACTGACGGGTTGTGTTGTTATCGCCGGAGGTGTATTCACGGTGAGTGTGGCGGCGTTTGAGGTGACCGTTCCGCAGGTACCGGTGATCACCACAGTATAGCTGCCGGCATCACCGGCTGCAATGTTGTTGATGGTATAGCTTGCACCGGTGGCACCGCCGATGTTCACGCCTCCCTTGCGCCACTGGTAGGTGAGCCCTGTGCCGGTTGCCGTCACAGAGAAGGTGGCATTTGTGCCTGCACACTGTATGAGGCTGACGGGTTGTGCGGTAATGGCCGGAGCAGTGTTCACGGTGAGCGTGGCAGCGTTTGAGGTGACCGTTCCGCACGTGCCGGTGATCACCACATCGTAGCTTCCGGCATCACCGGCTCCAATGTTGTTGATGGTATAGCTTGCACTGGTGGCCCCGCCGATGTTTACACCACCCTTGCGCCACTGGTAGGTAAGCCCTGTGCCGGTTGCCGTTACGGAGAAGGTGGCATTGGTGCCTGCACACTGCGTGAGGCTGACGGGTTGTGCAGTAATGGCCGGAGGTGTATTCACGGTGAGCGTGGCAGCGTTTGACGTGACCGTTCCGCATGTGCCCGTGATCACTACCGTATAGCTGCCGGCATCACCGGCTGCAATGTTGTTGATGGTATAGCTTGCACCGGTGGCCCCGCCGATGTTCACACCACCCTTGCGCCACTGGTAGGTAAGCCCTGTGCCGGTTGCCGTTACGGAGAAGGTGGCATTGGTGCCTGCACACTGCGTGAGGCTGACGGGTTGTGTTGTTATCGCCGGAGGGGTATTCACGGTAAGCGTGGCAGCGTTTGATGTGACTGTTCCGCACGTGCCGGTGATCACCACATCGTAGCTGCCGGCATGGCCGATATTGATGTTGTTGATGGTATAGCTTGCACTGGTAGCTCCTGCAATGTTCACACCGCCCTTGCGCCACTGGTAGGTTAAACCGGCGCCGGTTGCCACTACCGTAAAGGTGGCATTGGTGCCTGCACACTGGATGATATTAACCGGTTGCGTGGTAATGGCAGGAGGGAGATTTACCGTGAGGGTGGCAGCGGTTGAGGTGACCGCACCACAGGTGCCGGTGATCACCACATCGTAACTGCCGGCATCCCCGGCTGCAATGTTGTTGATGGTATAGCTTGCATTGGTAGCCCCTGCGATGTTCACACCACCCTTGCGCCACTGATAGGTTAGCCCTGTGCCGGTTGCCACCACAGTGAAGGTGGCATTGGTACCGGCGCACTGGATCAGGTTAACCGGTTGCGTGGTAATGGCCGGAGCGGTGTTCACGGTGAGCGTGGCAGCAGTTGAGGTGACCGCACCACAGGTGCCGGTGATCACCACATCGTAACTGCCGGCATGGCCGATATTGATGTTGTTGATAGTATAGCTTGCACTGGTAGCTCCTGCAATGTTCACACCACCCTTGCGCCACTGGTAGGTTAGCCCTGCGCCGGTTGCCGTTACAGAGAAAGTGGCATTGGTGCCTGTACACTGGGTAAGACTGACGGGTTGTGCAGTAATGGCCGGAGCGGTATTCACGGTAAGCGTGGCAGCGTTTGAAGTGACTGTTCCGCAGGTGCCGGTGATCACCACAGTATAGCTGCCGGCATCACCGGCTGCAATGTTGTTGATGGTATAGCTTGCACTGGTGGCCCCGCCGATGTTTACGCCACCCTTGCGCCACTGGTAGGTAAGCCCTGCACCTGTTGCCGTTACAGAGAAGGTGGCATTGGTGCCCGTACATTGCGTAAGACTGACGGGTTGTGCGGTAATGACCGGAGCGGTGTTCACGGTAAGCGTGGCGGCGTTTGACGTGACTGTTCCGCAGGTGCCGGTGATCACCACGGTATAGTTAGCAGCATCCGTGGTCGCGATATTGTTGATGGTATAGCTGGCGTTTGTAGCTCCGCTGATGTTCACTCCGTTCTTTCGCCATTGGTAGGTAAGACCTGCGCCGGTTGCCGTTACGGTGAAAGTGGCATTGGTACCGGCGCACTGGGTAAGGCTTGCCGGTTGAACAGAGATGGCCGGCGGACTGAGCAGGGAAGTTGTGAGGATATTGGATGTGGCCGGGTTTCCCGAAGTACAGCGCAAACTCGAGGTGAGCACTACACTTACCTGATCTCCGTTTGCCAGGGTTGAATTGGTATAGGTTGTTCCGCCACTGCCAACAGATGAACCGTTCAGGCGCCACTGGTAAGCAGGCGTGGTTCCGCCGTTTACCGGAGTTGCTGTAAAGAGAACGGATGTTCCGGGACAAATGCTGCCGGACGGATTTGCAGTAATGGTGACACTAACCGGGGAATTGGGTGTGGTGGCAACAACTTTATTCCCGCCACTCTTCTTACATCCTTTTCTGTCCATAGCCCAGGTATCATAGGCACCGGCAGCCAGGTTGGTGAATGTGTTGCTGACCTGGTAGCCGCTGGCACCACCACTCGTGATGGAGTAACGGTAGGTAGTTTTTCCGCCGTGAACATACATGGTAATGGCACCATTGGACTGTCCCTGGCAGGTATTGAGCACACTGGCAGAGTCGAAGATGAAGACCGGCGGAATGCTGTCCGTCACTCCTTCGAGAAAAACTTCACGTGCTGAAGCCGGAGTAGGAACACCGCAGTTGTTTGCATCATTTACCCTGACCTCATACCAGCCCTTGGGCAAACTGGTGGCTATCTGGTTATGCTGGTTGATTGTGACCCAGCTGCCGGTATTTACATACCAGTCGTAGGTGTATGGTGTCGTGCCGCCGGAAACATTGGCCAGGAGCTGGCCGTCATTGCCTTCGTTGCACGTAAGCCCTTTTATAATGGTTATGTCGGTCACCTGGAGCTGTGCAGGCTGGGTAATAACCAGTGCGCCATTGAGGGTGCGGGTGCACGTCGGAACGGCTGCATCACGCATCACCACGTTATAGGTTCCCGGAACCAGCGATAAGAAGGTACCACTGGCCTGCCAGTTTGCCCCGCCATTCCGGCTATACTGGTATGTACCTGATCCCCCGGTGGGTGAACTGATGACTATGGTTCCGTTGTTCCTGCCAAAGCAAGTGACATCGGTGAATGTCAGTGTAGCGTTCAATTGACCGGGCTGTGAAATTATCAGTGCGGGTCTCAGCGTTATTACGCAAGCCGGGGCATTCCTGTCACGTATCTGTACCACATAGGTCGCCGGGGCAAGTCCGGTATAACTGCCTGTCAACTGCCAGGTCGCTCCGCCGTTGATTGTATATTCATAAGCCCCGGATCCGCCGGAGGGACTGCTGATGGAGATTGTACCATTGTTTGCATTGAAACAGGTAATATTGGTTGAGGTAACCGTGGCATTGAGTACGGCAGGTTGTGTTATTTGCAGGGTGTTAAAGTCCAGCACTACATCAGTATTGACATCCCTGACAAATACCGTGTAAAAATCAGGGCCGAAGCCGTTGAATGTATGGCTCAGGTTGCTGGTTGGACCGAAAGAGTCACTTTCGGAGGGCAGGAATGTTTTGTAATATACATACCGGTAAGAAGATGATCCCCCGGAAAGGGTTACTGTAATTTCACCGTCTGACCCGCCGAAACAGGTTATGTTTTTTTTGGAGAAAGTAACGGTTTGGGCATGGAGACCGGCAAAGGTAAAAAACATTGCCAGCAGCCAAACCAGGTGGTATTTAAATGTGCGGATTGCCATGGGTTACAGTATTAATTCTTTCCGTTTTCATTTTCTTTGACCTCAATAGTTCTGCCGGCGGGCAGACCCATGTTGTCTTCGATCCTGATGAAGTATTTCCCGGGTTTTACACCTTTGAACACATATGTTTTGCCAACAGCAGGATCAGATTTCATGATTATATCTCCCTTCATGGGATCATTTGTCATGAGATAATATGTGAAACCGGGATTTCCCTTTTTGACCATTACGGTAATATCCGCTGTGTTACCAGACGGGGTATTTTTATATTTTACCTTTACCTCATACTGGATGACCTGCGCAAACAGGGAAGCCGTTAAAATGAGGGCGGACAGCAAAAGCACGGTAAATCGTTTCATGAGTATCTCATTTGTTTTTTATGAATTCACGGGATAATCAAATTCCGGAAATATAAATGTCTACGAAATGTTTATAAATAGGTTTCGTTGACTACTTCACCGGAAGACCTTTATGCAGCCTGCCTTCCGGCATACTTCATTAAATGTAGTTTTAAAATGAAGGTATTAGAAGCCAATATTTTAACAGTATTGGCAGTTTATTGAAGTTAATCAGGATTAGTGTACAGAATTACAGGAATATACGGGGAGGGGGATTGAATGGGTAGTGTTTATAAGTTATCTCAATGACCGGAGAATCACCGAACACCGAATACCGAATACCGAATACCGAACACTGACCATCCCTACCCACACCCATGCCCAAAACCCGCTCATTACTTGTTACTCATCACTCTTCTTTCATTTCCTCCACATGCCGCCGGGTAAGGTAGCGGATGGGATACCAGGCTGCAACCAGACCGATGAAGATCACGCAAATAAGGATAATCACCACATCAGAAGCTTTCACCAGCACCGGGTAGGCATCGATGATAAAAGATCCCGAACCCTGAAGCCTGATCAGACCGAACCGTATCTGGAGCCAGCATATCAGCAGGCCCATTAGGACTCCCGACAAAGCCCCGGAAGCAGAGATCAACCAGCCCTCAAAAAGGAATATCCGCCTGAGCAGGCGGGCATCAGCTCCCAGGTTCCGCAGTGTGATGATGTCTTTCTTCTTTTCAAGCATCAGCATGGTCAGTGTGCCGATGACATTGAATGATGCGACGACCAGGATGAACACCAGGATCAGGAAGATCGCCCATTTCTCGGTTTGCATGGTCCGGTAAAAGACGTCATTCTGCTGGTAGCGGTTTTGTATGAGGAATTCCGGTCCGAGAATAACCATGATATTTTTCTGTGCCTGCACAGCATTATAACCAGGTTTGACCTTGATTTCGAGGATATTCACCTCTTTGTCTTTGTATTCAAACAGATCACGGGCAAAACCCAGGGGTACCAGGATGTATTTCAGATCGAAGTCCTGTTCAATGCTGAATACCCCGGATATGCCGATGTATTTGCGGTTCAGGGCCCTGTTGGCATCAAAGGAAAGCTGTTTCAGCCTCCTGGGTACATAAAGGGTCATCTGGCGGGGTGAATAGGGACGTACGTTGAGATATATACTGATACCCCGGCCTATCAGTGCCCGTGGCTCGGACTGATCGCTGATGTCATATTCCCCTTCCACAATCATGCTGTCCAGACCGGTCACCACGGCATAGTTGTCACTTACTCCCTTCACCACGGCAATGGTCTGCTGATCCTCATATCGCACCAATGCCTTGTCTTCCATCACAAAGCTGATGTCAAGCACACCCGGCACAGCCCGGATCTTATCCATGATCTCCTCATCAGGACGGAAGACCTTGCCCTCCACCAGGGTAACTTTCAGATCGGGATTGAAAGAGTTTATAAGCGAACGCACCAGGTTATCAAAGCCATTGAAAACTGACAGGATCACGACCAGGGCCATGGTCCCTACCATCACACCCATGGCTGATATGATGGAAATGATGTTGATGGCGTTGTGTGACTTTTTGGCCACCAGGTAACGGCTTGCTATGTAGAATGGCAGGTTCAGGGCAAGTTAGACTTAAACCATATTACGTCTTCAGCAGATTGTCAATGTGTTCGAAATAATCCATGGAATCATCCAGGTAAAACGCCAGTTCGGGGATCACCCTCACCTGGTGACGGATATGATGCCCGAGTGTGGTGCGGATTGTCCTGCTGTGCTGGGTTACCTGCGCCACAAAATCTTCATCCTTGTTATGTGGAAAAACGCTCAGGTAAACCTTGGCAAGGGACAGATCAGGCGATACCCTGACCACGGTTACGGTGATCATACGGCCTGCGAATAGATTCCGGCTTTCTGCCTGGAAAAATATCGCCAGCTCTTTCTGTATCAGCCGTGCTATTTTGTTTTGGCGTACGGAGTCCATGATGAGATTATTTAAGAATAAAGATGCTTCTCCCGGCAAAAGCCGGGATCAGTATGACAGTTTTTGCAGATCAGCATGACAAGTCATGTAAAAGTAAATTTTTTAAATAACATTTTATAGATTTGTGCCCTTGTAATATCTAACATTTGCGCAAATCACAGCTACATGACCAGGAAAAGAGTCTTATCGTGCATTCAGCCCACAGGGGAGATCCATATCGGGAATTATTTCGGTGCCATCCGGAACTGGGTCGCCATCCAGGAGACATACGACTGCGTTTACGGTGTGGTCGACCTCCATGCCATGACCATGCCCTATGATCCCCGGTTACTCCAGGAAAGCACGCTGCAGATGTTCATCGACCTGCTGGCCTGCGGGATCGACCCTTCCCGGTCAACGCTGTTTATACAGTCACTTGTCCCCCAGCATACCGAACTGACCTGGATATTCAGCTGTGTAACCTCATATGGTGAATTGTCGCGTATGACACAGTTCAAGGACAAGGCAGATCTGCTGGAGGAGGGATCAAAAAGGGCCTTTGTCTCTGCAGGCCTGTTCACCTATCCTGTTCTGCAGGCAGCAGATATCCTTATCTACAAAGCAAATTATGTACCCGTGGGAAAGGACCAGGAGCAACACCTCGAGCTGGCAAGAAATATTGCCGTTCGTTTCAATAACCAGTATGGCGACTATTTCCCCGAACCCGAACCCTTGTTCACCGAAGTACCCAAACTGATGTCACTCGCCGATCCCATGAAAAAAATGAGCAAAAGCCTGGGTGATAAGCATTATATTGGTGTGTTCGAGGACGCAGACTCCATCCGGAAAAAGGTCAAAACGGCAGTCACGGATACAGGCGGACAACCGGGGGGAGAGATGAGCCCTGGTGTGACCAACCTGTTCACCATTATCCGGGCATGTGGCAATACCGGTGCCTGGGAAGTGCTGAACAAGGAATACAATCAGGGTACCTTGAAATATAAGGACCTGAAAGAGGCCGCTGCAGAATCACTGGTTAAAACACTCCAGCCCTTCCGCGACAGGCGGATGGAATTGAACAGCGACCGTGACAGGATGAAAAAAATGGCAAGGGAACTGTCTGCTGTGGCACGGGACTATGCCGAGAATACACTGAATGAGGTAAAAGAATTGGCTGGACTGATAAAATAGTGACGAGTGACGAGTGACGGGTGACAAGTGGGTGTGGGTGTGGGTGTGGGGGTGAATTGCATGCTGAGCGAAGGGAAGCATCTGTATTCATCAGGTCCTTCTCCCGACAGTGGGGGTCAGGAAGATCAAGAAAAATAAAAAGTCCCGGTTTTTGGCCGGGACCTGCCCTGATCTCTCAGGTATATTGTGATGAACTGTCGTATATTATAGCACAATTTTCGTGCCAAACACGTCGTCATTGCGAGCCATACTGCAGAATAATATTATATTTTTTGATAGATTATGTATGGCGCGGCAATCTGTCAGATCAACCGGTATTTAAATTGAATCCCAATATATAATCATTCAGTAGAACGCGAATAGATTGCTTCGTCGGTTTGTAGATTATTAACAGTTATAATCATCCTGGAATCCTCCTCGCAATGACGATTCGTATTACATTCTCACAACTCGTAACTTGTAACTTCCTGCTACTTATACCCAAACGCCGTCCCTGTTACCTCTACCACCGGCAGTTCACCATATGATTTCACGAAGAACTTGGTTTCCACCAGAACGCAATGTGCCTTCATGGCAGCTGCTTTTTTCTTCAGGTTGATGGCGGCTTGGCGCATCAGATCATCGTTGTTCATGTTGCCCACCTCAGCTTCATACCGGGTTTTTACCCCGCCAAGTGCATGCAGGTCAGAAACATCATAGGGATTTTCCGTCACCACCACCTTCATCCAGTCTTTCAGGTTTTTAATGATGATCCGCGTCGTATCCACCAGTTCCTTTTGTTTTACCCGGGCGTCATCCAGTGGCAGGAAAACATCGCGCCGGCCACCGGCATACAGGATCTGGCTGATCCGCGAACGGCTGATCGCGTGAAGAATGCTGTCGGCGGGGCCGGTATAACGGACTTCTGAAAAGGTGATGTTATGGATCTTCCCCACATATACTTCCCGGTCAAAGGTGATGATCTTGTCGAATGAGGCCAGCGCTGCGGAATCAAGCTTAAATAGCCTGCCAAGACGTTCGAGTTCGGGATTTATCAGGCTGTCGGCCGCTGCGATCATTTGCCGGTCAGCAGGTCCGGAGCGTGCAGACTGTGCATGTACAGCAGGAAAGAATAAAAAAAGAAATATGCAGATGGCAGATCTCAGCATGCAGAAGGAAGTTTGCAAGTATTACGGAGAATTGCGTCAGGGGTTACGCCTGTCATGCTGATCCCGGCTTTAGCCGGGATCAGCATCTGAATTCAGGCTGATGAAGCTGAAGTGTCAAAGATCATCCGGACCTGGGCTCCCCCCTCGGTGCGGTTATTGATCTCCAGCCTGGCCGACAGGGTATCGAGAATGATCTTGGCCGTGGCAAGTCCGATGCCGAAACCATGTGAACTGTATGTAAGGTTGTCAGCGGCAAACAGTTCATACAGGCTTTCCATGGCCTTGGTTGAGAAGCCGGGACCATTGTCGCTCACCTCAATACCGGTCAGCGAATCACCATGGAAGATACGGATGGCTACTTCTCCTTTTTCCGGGGAATATTTCAGGGCATTGTCGAGGATCAGCTCCAGACAGGTGTTCAACAGACGATGGTCTGCTTTGACAAAGATATTCTCATCGGGGATATCCGGAACGACTACTATTTTTGCCCTGTCTTTCTTGAAAAGTTCCAGCACATGGACAACCGCTGTCTTGAGTGAAAGGGCTTTCAGGGTGACCTGGTAGTTTTTGGCCTTGATCTCAGTGAATAAAAGGGATAGCTCCGAAAGTTTTACCAATCTTTTCACCAGGGAGTTGATGGCCTGTATATACTCCTTTTGCTCAGGTGATTCCACAATCTCCTCCATGATGAGCGTGAAGCCATGGATACCCTGCAGGGGCGTTCTCAGCTCATGG
Organism: uncultured Bacteroidales bacterium; assembly: GCA_963705125.1. Taxonomy (GTDB): domain Bacteria; phylum Bacteroidota; class Bacteroidia; order Bacteroidales; family UBA10428; genus UBA5072. The sequence goes on from CAVPIY010000008.1 coordinate 320,641, forward strand.
TTGATGTGGCGTATGAACTCATCCTTGGCCTTGTCTAGGTTCGATAGTTCCTCATATGCTTTGCCCAGCTTTTGGTTGGCAATGGTAAGATCGGAATTGGCCTTCCTGATCTCAGCGGTTCGTTGCCGGACCTCCTCTTCAAGTCGCAAATTGATGGCTTTTAACTCAGCGGTGGTTTTTTTCAGCTCAAGGTGCGTTTTTACGCGGGCAATGAGCTCTGCGGCGTTAAAGGGTTTCAGGATATAATCCACGGCACCGGATTCGAAGCCCCTGAGAATATCTTCAGGTTCCGTGCGGGCAGTAAGGTATATCACCGGAATATCGTGGGTAAGCGGATCAGCTTTCAGTCCCGCGCACACTTCATATCCGTCCATCACGGGCATGGCAATGTCGAGCAGGATCAGGTCGGGCAATTTATACCGGGCGATCTCCAGTGCATCTGCACCCCCGGTGGCAAGCAGAACACCAATGCCTTCCACATGCAGGACCTCACTGAGAAAATTCAGGTTGCTGGGGATATCATCCACGATCAGGACCTGGTGTTTTCTTCCTGCCTCCTGTTTCAGCTCCATTATTACGCTGTTAGATTATCGAGGTATTTCCTGAATCCAGGCAATATTTTGATTATCTGATCAATCTGATGTGATCGGGTAAGTCGGGTCAGCATCCGGCCATAACTTACCAATGGACCGATGTCCAGTTTTTCACCGGTTTCCACCACCGTCTTTGAGAATAACTCCAGGTTTTCAATGGAGAGGACCCGGGATACTTCATCAAACAAGGGTGAAAGGTACATCAGGATCTCACGGACGGCATCGGCAGGAACAGTCTTTGCGCCCCTGAGCAGTCCCTCCACGGTTTCCATTTCCGGCACTACAGGCTGCTCGGTAACTGCTTCACCGGCCTCTGCATGGGTTAAAGCAGGCAAGGTAAATGCAAAACGACTGCCTTTTCCGCATTCACTTTCGGCGGTAATCGTTCCATTGTTCTTCATCAGCATCTCCTGGCATATGATGAGTCCCAGGCCCGCCCCGCTCTTGTCTGAAGTGACGATCTTCGACCCGCTAAAATCAAACTCGAACAACCGCGACAGGTTCTCGGCCGGAATGCCAATTCCGGTATCCGATATAGAAACCATGGCGTTCCGGTCATCCACTTTGCATTCCAGGGTGATCTGCCCGGATGAAGGCGTGAAGGTTATGGCATTCGATACCAGGTTCTGTAATACTGTGGTGATCATAGGCCGGTCGGCTGATACATATACATTCTCATGTCCGGTAAAGCTGAAGTGAATGTCCTTTCGTGCAGCCTCCCGGGTGTTCATTTCAATCACGTCTTTAACCAGACTGCTCAGTTCAAGGGTTTCGGGCTTGCACTCAAAAGTCCTTCTCTGAAGTCTCGACCACTCAAGCAAATTGGAAAGCACTTTCTGCACCTGTGAGGACAGGTTGTATATGAGTCCGGCGTATTGCCTTGCCTTTTCCGTATCCTTTCCGTTGTGGGAGCGTTGCATCAGCTCGGCAAAACCCATGATCGTGTTGAAGGGATTTTTCAGGTTGTGGGCGACAAAAGAGAAAAACCGGTCCTTCTGGTCATTCAGGGCTACCAGTTCCCGGCTCTGCTCAGCCAGTTTATGATTAAGTGTTATCTGTTTGTTATTCAACTTGTTGAGTATGTAAAGCATGATGGCCAGCACAATCACCAGGGAAGTGATCAGCAGAATAACCAGGGTCCTGGTTCTCAGGGATTTTTGGCTCTGATCATTCTCCAGCCTGAGGGAGATATTTTCCTGTTCTTTCCTGCCGAGTTCGTAAAGGGTCTGTATCTTGGCAAGCTGATCCGTTTTTTCGGCGTTCATGATCGTGTCGGACAAATTCTTGAATTCCACGTAATAATTGTACGACTGTTTGTAATTGCCTTGCCTGGCATGAATATCGGAAAGAATTCTGGCTGCATCACGGGTTACATCGTCGAAATGCTTCGATTTGGAAAGCTTATAACCGTTGCGGGCATATTTGAGGGCGGCCGGGTAGTTTTGCATGCTGTAATATCCGCGGGCTATATTGATCATGGCCGCCGAACGGGTGAAATCATCAGGCCTGGTCCCAACCAGTTCCAGCACCTTGTAAAAATGCCTGAGCGCATCCTCATGTTTCCCGATCCGGGCATATCCGAATCCGATGTTGCTCAGCAGGTCCAGCTTTTCCTTCTGCATGCCGAGGCTGTCGGCAATCAGCAGGGAAACCGTGTAATAGGACAGCCCTTTCTCAACGCTGTCGTGCAGCACGTAGTTCGATCCCATGTGCAGGTAGGTTTCTGCAATCTGGGGATAGTTCCTGATTGCTTTGTTCAGATGGAGTGCCTTCAGATAATACGCACGGGCATTGGTAAAGTCATTTGCGGACATATACACAAACCCGATATAATCATTGCACCGGGCCAATTCCAGCGTGTCATACAGTGATTCGAACTCATCCAGGGCAAGCAACATAAACTCAAGTGCCTTATCATATACCGCATTCATTGTATACACCCGGGCAATGGCCTTGCAGGCCAGACCGGTCCGTACCGGATCCTTTTGCATTTTGGCAAGATCCAATGCTTCACGGCCATATGTGAAAGCCTGCCGCGGGTCGGCCTGATTCAGCTCATCGGTTAGCGCGAGGAGAAGGTCGATGCGGTTTGTATCGGTGGAGTTCAGGAGGAGCTCTGCCAGGCTGTCAGCGGAGTTTACTTTATTATCCTTCGCTGTCAGGCGATCGGACAAAACCGGCAAGGCAAGGAGGACCAGAAATATGAAGCGGTATCTCAGGTTCATGAAGTATGTTATTTTAGACCTGTTTCAGGTGTTAAGATACGAAGGTAATAAAATTTACAGAAGAGTGACAAATAATTACACCCGGGTTACCCCCCCTGTCAGCACAAACTTCATCACCTCACCGGGGGGAAGATCTATAGGTGTAATATGCTCCATAGGAACAATGAACATCTCACCTGACCAGTTGTAGGAATGCGGAAATAAAACCGATACCTTGTCCTTAATGCCCAGGTCAGTCAGGTCATCCGTGGTGATGAAGCCGATCTTCTCGAGGTTGGATACCAGATTCACCTTTACCAGCACGGGTCGTGTAAACTTGCGTTTTTCCCCGACAAAAGCATTGAAGAAATCGGTCAGGGAGCTGTAGAGCAGTTTGATTATCGGGGCCTTATCAAGCAGTCTTTCAACGAACAGACCGAAGGGCTTGAATAAGAATGATTGCCCGGCCCAGCCCAGCAGGGCAATCACGGTAAAGGTCACTACCAGCCCGCTGCCCGGGATCTGTATGCCAACCAGGGAATTGATAAAATTACGGACCGGACCGTCAATGGTATCGAATACCCAGTAGATCACCCAAATGGTAATGCCGGCTGGCGCTGCAAGCAGCAAACCCTGCAGGAAGTAACGGAAGATCTTTTTCATTATACAGGAGTTTAATGGTTTTCGGAATTCTATGACAAAGGTAATAATGTTGTAGGTTGTACAATCACCAATTACCAATTACCAATTACAATTGATATGTTAAACCTGCCGAATTCTTCCGGGAGAATAATCCTTCCTTTATAACGGATTACAGGCATCGGATTGTCATTTCCGGCAAAGATTTCAGCTTTAAGCATTTCTCCGTCCTCCCATTCCAGATCAACCGTATATCCGCCTCTTGCTTTCACCCCCCGGATCTTACCTGTATTAAACTCATCCGGTAAGGCTGGCAGGAGATGAAGTTCATCAGTATGCGATTGAACAAGCATTTCTGTTATACAACCGGGAACCGATGCCGAAGCATCGAGCTGAAAATGACAATACAAAGAATCCTCCCGAAAGAAATCCTTTCGCTCCCAATGGTAATCTGCATGCTGATAGGTAAGTCCGTTTTCAAACCCCTGTTCCGTAAGCAATCCTGTTAAAATCTGATTAGCACGGTTCCCGTCCATTAATCTTGTCCAGCACCACATACGATGCGCCCTTGCCCAGTTGCCTCCCGCAGCAAGCTCCTGTTGCGGGTAACGGCCATCGCCCCTCATTTCCAATGATTTTCTTGCAGCAGCTGCAAGTTGCGGTGTGGAAACCGGATTGATCTGTTTTCCGGGACATACTGCATAAAGATGTGCAATATGCCTGTGGTGGCAATCGGGATTATCAATATCCTCATACCATTCCTGCAGTTGCCCATACTTTCCGATCTTTAACGGCAGGAGCCTGGCCTGCAACTGGAGTAACGAATCGGCAAATGCAGGCTCGCCGATTATTTTGGCAGCAGCCGCAGTATTGCTAAACAGGTCCCATACCATTTCAACATCCTGGTAAACACCGGGGATACTGTAACAATACTTGTCACTAATTGAATCATGAAATGCTGGATTCAGGCCATTTTCAGTCATTAAAGCTCCATGTTCGGCTGAGACTGTGGGTGCCGTTATCAGGTTTTTTTCAAACGTAATCAGGTTCTCCATCCAGAATATAGAAGCTTCCTTTAGCAGAGGATAGGCTTGTTCGGCCAGATATTTCCTGTTTTGCGTAAATGCGTATTGATCCCATACATGCTGACAATGCCATGCCGCTCCCATTGGATACATTCCCCAGGGATGATCTCCGATTGGTGCAGCATGTCCCCATATATTTCCAGTTGTATGACTTACCCAGCCGTGACTGCCATATATGCGCCGTGCGATTTCGCGGCCCGAGACCGCCAGGTTCTCAATCCAGTCAATATAAGGTTGCTGGCATTCGGCAAGATCCAAAGGACCACATGACCAATAGATTTCCTGCAGGTTAATATTGCTCTGGTAATTTCCTGCCCAGGGTGCTGCCCGGAATGCATTCCATACACCCTGCAGATTGGCAGGCAATGTATTGGGACGGGATGAGCTGATGATCATATACCGGCCCAGGTTAAAGGCAAGGACTTTGTAACCCGGATCAGAACCTGAAAAGGCCGGTTGTTTCCATTTATAAATCCCCTCACACAGTAACTGCTGTCGTTGAGCTCAATATTGGATGAATCCTGCATGACATCCAAACCCAGGTTGAACGAAATTTGCCCCGGTGTGTCTGCAGACAGATTCATCACCAGAATGCGGTGAGGATAGGAACAGAAATATTCCCGTGCAAATTTAGTTTTTTGAATGGTGTATTGAACCCTGCCGAGCGAATTGGCAAGATCCAGTGATCTCAGGTACTTTTCACATTTGGTTTCAGGATGAATAAAATTGATTCTCAGATTTCCGATCGAAGTAAAATTGCCGAACTGCTCTGATGAACCGAAGAAATCATGGGTGATCAGACTGTCGGCTAACCGGCTCTTACCTTCAGTAACCGCTTTCCTGATCAATGAAAGGGATGTCCTGGCCTTTGGGTTTACACCGGTTCCTTGCCAGTTGCCCTGGGCAGGTCTGCCTGTCCATAGGGTTTTTTCTGAAAGCGAAAACACTTCTTCATCAATGCCCCCGAAAAATGAAGCGCCAAAATATCCGTTACCCAAATGCAGGGCCTGACTGTTCCAGTATTTGGCGGGGTAGGTATACCACAATATGCTGTTATGATACAGCATGGCCTGTTTATCGGTACATGAACAAATTACCAGGAGAATGACTGGCAGAAAAGGTTTTTTCAGATTTTTCATGGTTTTGTTCCGGTTTCAATTTGATGATTGAGAGAATCCGTTGTTCGGTGTTTGAAGTATTTCACACACAATACTCTAAACTCCTGACCCACTGATTACTGATTACTATTATGTAACTACTTTTTAATACATAGAAAATCATAATACTATTATTTTCAAAATTTTAATTTTTTTCTCTTTTGTCTGCCGCACAAAAGAGAAACAGAAAAAGCCACCACGAACGAAAAAATTGAATTGCCCATGTCGCACAAGGCCTTCGCTAACTAAGGCCGTGCAATTCAATTTTCTGCGCCGTTCGTGGACACCCTACGCACCCGGCGACATATAATAGATTGATCCTTCAATAAAATAATTTTTAAATCAAATTATGTATACCCCAAATGCTAATCAATGCCCCGTGGCGCAGGCCAGTCAAATCGGTGGGCCAGGTGTGGCGTGACGCAGCCGATGGGCGAGCGTTAAGCGGATTGTGTGCTGGCCGGAAATCGGCAAGGATGTGGGGAGAAGCATCAATTTGACTTGAATTTACTTTGCAACTTTCTTTGTTTCAAGACAAAGAAAGTTGAGGAATTTGGGTGTTTTCAGTTATTCATTTGGAGACCATATTTTTAAAATACTGAGAGACTCATTACAGCTTACCGATCTCCCCCTGCACCCTTCTTGGCAATCCCGCCACCACCAGCCGGTAGGAATCGGTGATCCATTCGCGGATCAGCTTTTCCGGCACATGTCCGGTGAGCTGTATCGTATTCCAGTATTTCTTGTTCATGTGGTAGCCTGGTGTTACGTCGTCGTAGGATTCACGCAGGGCTATGGCCTTCTCCGGGTCACACTTGAGGTTAAGGCTGCGGGCTTCCAGACTGACCAGGGCAAAGATCTTGCCCATGACCTTGAAAACCAGAGTGTCATCGTCGAACGGGAAGCTTTCGGCAACCCCTTTCAACGTCAGGCAATATTCGCGGACGGTTTCGGGGGACATTTTATTGTTGTAAAAGTAGGAATTTTTTTATGGAAGAGCGAAGAGCAGAAGGGTGAAAAAGTAGAAAAGTGGAAGGGTGGAAGAGTTGAAAGTAATTCAAGAATAAAATCTCGCTAAGGCGCAAAGTTTCAAAAATGGGGGTACATGAATATTGAAAACCTTAAAAGCCTTGCGCCTTTGCGAGAAACAGGATATTAGTTTTTGAAAACCAGCTTGTTGCCAATGTTTGCGGCAATATTTTCACCCTGTTTATAACCGGCCTCAATGGATGGCAGATAGTGGATACCGCCGTACAGCCTTGACATCCCGGCTTCCCTGCCTGCCTCTGTAAAGTTATTGAAGTGGTGCGGCTTATATCCCCGGTAGGCATAGGTATTGTCCGTAAACGATACCCTGTCACCCAGAATACTCGTCAATATGGTTGCCCCGGCCATGGATACCGTGGCGTGAGCTGCGGGGTATTCGGGATGTGGAGGCGTAGCGATTAACGAATTCCAGTCGGGCTGGTGCATGTATTTGTTGATGTAGGTTATCGGCCGGAGCAGGTTGTATGTATACTTGGCCTTAAAACAGCCGATGGCAGCATCTTCCATGGTGATAAAAAGTTCTGCATACACATGGGCCCCTTCAATGAACGACAGGTTCAACTGACTCATGACGTTTTTCAGGATGGATTCCCAGTGGCCTCCGCCTGTCAGTGTTTTTCCATTGGGAAAGTCATCCCAGAAAAGTGCCGTGGCAACTTTCTCATCATCATTTTGCTGAGAAACACGATACACCTCATCCACCATTGCATAGAAAGGGGATTGCCTATCCTCAGAGAATGCAACAGGAGGAGGGGGTATGGTGTTTTCGATGCTGCCCTTTACAAAGGTACGGCAATTGCCCATGTAAGGATGAATTGGCGGTATAAAGGCCGGTGGAGTGGGTTCATATAATCCTGGGCCCCCGGGGACCGTATAAGCTGCATCTGCCTTGTCATCACCATCGGAGTTGCTCCATACAATTACAGCATGGGCCACCTGCAATCCGTATTCAGCACCTGAATTGACAGATGCTTCGCTGTAACCCTGTGTGACCAGCTGTTTTTTGCACGACTGTTCCATGGAATCGATCCGTTGCAGTGTAACCGGATTTTCGGGGTAGAAATGCCGGAAGGTTTCTGCCAGGGCTGAATTGGCACTGGCTTGCCAGCAAATTTCCCGAGAGACAGGCATAGCAGGTGTTGCAATGTATCCATTCAGCTGACCGGCAAGTGACCGGTAATTGGGATCTCCGGCAACCACCGATTCATATAGCGCCACACCCATGTATGCCAGTTGCCGGTTGTGATGCGTAGGCACCTTGCAATTACGGATGGCGGTTATATGCACGCTCATCCAGTCAGTGAGCATTTTGCTTCCGCCTGGAGTTTCAAGTTCAATAAGAGGATTGGCTGCTGCTTCAGGAGCCGGTGAATGCCCGTAAGCCTGAATTCCCAGCAATGCCAGCAAAGAAAAAACTATTGTTTTCATTTCTTACATGGTTAGTTAGTAATGGAAAGTTATGTAACACACAGGTTGCGGTGAAAAAACAGCGATGCGGGGCAACTCCCGTTTAGCTTATAAGGGAATAACAAAATAAAAGAAAAAAAGATCTTATAATATGATATATTTTCAAAAAAAATCACTCTCACAGAAGAAAATGATCCATATCATTTGTGATATCTGCGAATAAGTTGTATGTTCAGAGCCCCACACCCTCTCCCAAATCCCGCTCGTCACTAGTTACTTGTCACTTGTTACTCCTTTAAAAAACACAGGCACAAAAAATGTAAACACCACCAGTACGAATTTACCGTAATTCACATCGTACCAGGGCAGGGAAGCAAAGGGGCCGCCAAACACATACACCCAGATGACCAGGGCAAAGAGGGTGATCAGGCGCTGGGTAATCCGGGTGACATTGGCCAGCCGGCCGAGGTAGAACCAGCCTCCGATGAGTGCTATGGCAAGTGATACCCACAGGAGAAAATCCTTTTGGGGCATGACGGATACGATGGCATCCAGGGCCAGGTAAAAGGCAATGACCTCGGCCGGGATGAGTTTGATGAGGCGGGAGTAGTAATTGTCATAGGTTTCGGTTCCAACCGGTAAACCTGTCTTTTGGGATGGTTTCGCGGTCCTGATGTGACGGTCAACAAGCATGGGGTAGCAGATATTAGGTTGATATTGGATTACAAAAATAAAGATAGGAAAAAATGGGAAAACAGACTCTCGCAGATTGCGCAGAATTTCGCAGAGGATAGAGGAACAGTTCTCGCAGATTGGCACAGATTGCTTTTATAATGAGGATAAAAGAATATATTTTGGCATCATATTTTTTATTCACGAATTATACTTGTAAAAACATATTATGTAAATTTGGATAGCATGTTAATTCTATTCCGATTATGTTAGGTGAAAATGGTATTTCTTATTTGGTTAGGGGTGCTTCCTTCAAAATTCATAGAAAATTAGGTCCAGGATTACTTGAATCCGTTTATGAAAACGTACTTGCTCATGAAATGCGGCAAAAGGGTTGTATTGTAAAAACACAGGTTCAACTACCCGTCAAATAGGATGATATTTATTTGGAGATTGGGTTTCGTATTGATCTGTTAATAAATGATATAGTTATAGTCGAGATTAAATCGGTTGAAAATATTCTGGATGTCCATATTAAATAGCTTTTAACCTATCTTCGACTTACCGGGCTTAAATTGGGATTATTGATAAATTTTAATTCTTCAAATATTTCCGAATCAATCTTTCGGGTAATAAACAACATTTGATTTATCAAGTCCTTTTTTGCCTATTTCTCTGCGTAAATCTGCGAAATCTGCGAGAATACCTTCCCGTCTTATCTGCGTCATCTGCTAGAGCCAAGACACCCACACTCACACCCCATTCCCTACTTCCCCCCGTAGTGATACTCCATCCAGCGCGAGAAGAATACATCATATACCTGCCAGCGCCCGCCGTCGGATACGATCATTTCCTTTTCAGCCAGTGCCTTCAGTGAGGTAGCCACTGAACTGGCACTGATCAGACGGTATTTTTGAATAAAGGCTCCTGCGGTTGGCTTTTCAATTCCGTTCTCCACGGCTATGGCCAGCAAAAGATTGTACTGCTGGGCCGGAAGGAGATTCCGGAAACTGGCGAAAAGGGGCTCGTTCGAGGACATTACCCGCTGAAAGATCTGGTTCAGCAGGGGAACATCGACTATTTGCTGATCTGTTTCAAAAAGCAGATTGCAGACATGCTGCACGTAAAACGTGTGCAGGCGGGTCCAGTTGAAGAGCCGGGTTATTGCTTCCGGAACTATCTTTCTGTTTACAGTACCGAATTTCTCAATAATGAAATCCCGGTATTCGTTGTCCGCTATTTTATCGAGATACATCAGTTCAGCGCTCTGGTAAAAAGGTCTTTCTGCTGCACTGAACATAGGCTCGAGCATGTGTTTGCTGCTTCCTGAAAAAATGAAGGCTATGCCGGGATAGGTTTGAATGACGGTCCGCAATAACGATTCCATGTTTTTTTCAGGGTAGCGGTTAATCTGCTGAAACTCGTCAAGCATAAGGACGAGGTCCTGTTTAATCTCGGAAATGAAGTTCAACAGATGGCCAAAGCCGAACTGTATATCTGCGGGCGATTCCACGGTAAGTTCCAGGGAAGGGTGGCCGGTAAGCTGGTCATAGGTCATCTTGGGCCGAAGGGTAGCCAGGAGGGCAAGAAGCTTTTCAAGCATGTTTTTTTCACGGTACTTTTCACGCAGCAAGGCCGATGAAAGGGTATTCAGCATGTCATTGCCGTTCATAGTGGGCAACAGGTCGGCATAGATGACTACGGGTGATTTCTTATCCTGCTCAAGCATTTGTTTCACATGCTTCAGCAACCCGGTCTTGCCCATCCTCCTCAGAGATATCAGCGTTACATTGCGTTTCGAGGCGATTGCCTTTAACAGCAGGGTGGTTTCCTGTTTCCGGTTGCAGAAGTAACCGGGCCCCATGTACCCACCGGTAGCAAAGGGATTGTTTAATTTGCTTTTCATATTACGTAATTAACGTAACGCAATTTACGTAATTTTTTTAAAATTGGAAAAATTAATTCTAATTCTGAAGGAAGATTCTAAAAGAAAATTCTGATGCTGAAGGAAAATTCTGAAAGAAATGTTATAATTTTATTGAAAATACGTTTATGGCAAGGAAATTTGAAGAAATCGAAGTTTGGCAAATGGCCAGAGGATTAGTCAGGGATATTTATTCACTGACTCAAAATGACAAGATAAGAAGAAATTACTCGCTTACCGATCAGATTCAAAGAGCTGCATTATCAGTTATGAATAACATTGCAGAAGGATTTGAAAGGTATTCGTCAAAGGAATTCATTTTTTTATTAAATGTTTCAAAAGGATCGGTGGGTGAAGTACGCAGCATGTTATATGTATTGTCGGATTTAAAGTTGATTGAAGATACCCAATTTAAGGCGCTTCAGGAAAGAACCTTATCAATTTCAAAATCGCTGGCAGGATTCATCGTATATTTAAGAAATTATAATTCTGATTCCAATTCTAAAAAGAAATAATTTCTTTAGCGAATCTTCCATCAGAATCAGCATTGTTTTAGCGAATCTTCCTTCAGCATCAGAATCAGAATTACTATTCAGAATCCCAAATTGACCCTGAACTGCAACGTATTCCTCTTCCCCTGGTAAAACTCCGGAGTGAACCGGTCGAGGTAATATTCCGCCGTCTGTCCATCCACATCATAACCTTTGGTGTTGCTGAACAGGTATTCCAGTGTGATGTGGCAATTGGTGAGGATCTCATATGAACAGACCAGGGAATGGCTGACGCTGGTCCAGGTATTGTCCTGCAGGATGGGGTAGGTAACATCTATATAACCATCTATATATTCATATTCATTACCATGACGGGAATTAGTATAGGAATATTGAACTAACAATCGAGGTAAGGGTTTGAAATTTAGTGAGAAAAACTTTTCTTCAGAATTGTCGCGCAAATAATTACCCAAACAATATTTATTGGACTCGTAGGGGAGCGTAGGTACATAGTGCTTGTAAGTTACGGGGACTGATTTAAAGTATTCGAGAGTTAGATTTAGATTATTTAAAGGCCAATTAGATAACCTTCCACCGAGTTTATAACTATAAAAATTATGTGTTTCCGGATCAGAAATCCGATTAAAAGAAAAATCATCAAAATATAATGATCCATAAAAATGCGTATGTTTTAATAGTCTTGAGCTTATGTTGAAAAATAATTGTGAATTTTGATTTTCTATACCATGATTTACCATGTGGTCCACAGACTTATAAAACAGAAAGGGTATAAGATAAGCAGCCTGTACATCCATATCACTGTAAAGAATTGAATTTCCGAAAGATATATTCAAACCCTTAATGGGAATTATTGTATACATATTCGAAGCTAGGAATTTATTCCTGTATGTATTTCGTACATGACCATTTGATAAAACATAACTCAGAGAACTGTCAATAACTTCCGATACCAGCCATGCATGAAAATAGTTGAAATCAAGCCATTTTACAGGATTAAGGTGCATTTTGATCATGGGTAATGAAGGTGACCTGCCAGATACTATATTAGAGCCATTGTAGTTATCGCCCCAAATCAAATGATCCTTTATAATACCAATCTCTAAAAAACTATTGGAAAACATTATACCTCCACGCATCTCACTAAAATCTGACTTCTCAGCACTATTCGTATTCTCTTTATATGCAACTCCTATGTCCCTGACAAAAAACAAGGGCTGAACAAGCTGTTGAGATACAGTATTGTCTCTTAGATCAGCATATATGCTTACATGTTTCCCAATGGATCCGAATGCTTCGGCACCCCTGTATGTATGCATAAAACTTCCGGAGGAATTTGTGCAGTATTCAATACCTAAAATTGGTCTGAGCGAGAAATTAAATATTGAGTCACTATAGAAATAGGCCAGGTGGTTTAGGGAGGTGGAAGAATGCTGACTTTTCTTAAAGAGATTTAATTTGGATTTTGAGGGAAGATAATTCGGTTGGTTCCCGAAGGTGTAATAATCCAGATAATAATCAAGTTCCTGTTGCTGCCGTTTGTTCAACTGATCAGCATGGTCATTGGCTTCAGAAAGCTTTATATAGATATAATTGCGGGTGTAAGGTTTGATGGCGGAGTTCAGGGCAATGGCCTTCTCATTGGCCAGTTCATCGAGGAAGTCATAGATGCGTTGGTTGGAGACATGCTGAAAAACCGCCTGGGCGTAAACTGTTGAGCTGGAAGTGATAAGCAGGATCAGAAAGATGAGGGAGGGAAGATGGAGAATGGCTTTTTCCCGGAGGCTCATGAGTTTATTTTTTTATAAAGATAGAATAAAAGGGGAAAAGGAGAGGGGGTGAGGGGGGGACGGAGTGGGAAAACCCCGTTGGGGTGGTGGGAGATGGGGAGAATGGGGAATTTTCGGTTTGGTTATTACAGTAGAAACTCTTCCATATTTTCAAAATGAATTACTTTAACACTTGCATTGGGGTATGCTCTGGTAAATGATTTAGATATTCGTGATGATTTCACCTGATTCCATTTGAATTCAAAGGCATTGATTTTCCCTTCGTTTTCTTCAATGTAGTCAATTTCCTGATTTTCAGTAGTGCGCCAAAACCAGCTATTTGTCCAGTTTCCCTCATAGGCGTTTTTCTTCAGCCTTTCAGATACCAGGAAATTTTCCCATAAGGCTCCGATATCGTTTCGGTTTTCAGCTATTGAATAATTTGAAATCAGGGCATTTCGGACGCCATTATCATAAAAATGTATTTTACGGCTGAATTTCAATTCATTTCTCAGGTTTCTGCTGAAAGAGCCTAATCGGAAGAGGATAAAGGCCTGTTCCAACAGGGTTACATATTTTAGGATTGAATTCCTAAAAAAATTACATTTATTAGGATTGTAATCCACAATCATTGATTTTTCATATTACTTCCTTGTAAGGGAATCTTCCTTCTCCTTTAGGGATGCCTTCGGTAAGAATCAGAATTGCCTTCTTTGATTTTCCTTATTCAATCTTCAATCCAGGCCGTCAATATGACCGGGATTGTTTTTTAATATATTGCATAACATAGGTGTCTAAACGCTTTTTGACATCATTCCATTTTAATTTGGGATTCTTAACCAGGATGGGCCAATCCGACAGGTCAACCTCATCAAAATAAACCAGGCTTTTCAGGATAAAGATATCATTCTCCTGGTTGTATTTGGTTTTATAAAATGACAGCATGCTGTCAAGATCAAAATGTTCAAAAAGATAATAAATATCAATAAAGTCTTTTGCACGCTGACCGCTGGTTGAAATGGCATTGAGTTTCATCGCGACTATATCCGGCAAGGATAGCATGATAATACCTGAAGTAATTACAGGCTCCAGGATATATGGATAACGATGCGCTAAAAAGTCAACCTTAATGTTGTTAATACTGCCTTTAAGTGTGTTTTTGGCTGTATTTGAAATTTGGTATGGAAAATCCTGATGGATGTTTTCAAGAAGCAGGGAAGCATCGAATGAAACATTGGAAAATAAATCAATGTCAGCAGATTTACGATGGCCAAGGCAAAATGCCAGGGCAGTGCCTCCAACCAGGAAGAATTCCTTCAGGTATGATTTACCCTGCAATGATATTATAAGTTCCAGTGTTGGGATTTCAACGGCTTCCTGATGTGACATGTGAAGTCATTTTTTGGTATCTCAAAAAGTTTTGAAATGAAATTCAATGTTTTTGGATCGAAGGTTATTTTTTGAACAACTTTAATGACTTCTGACCTTCCGTAATGGTTAACGATTAAATCAATCTCCTGCAGTGTGCCGAGTGTGATTACACGTTCAATGATCAACCGTTTGTTTGCGGTATCATTGAGTTTTGACAAATCTACATCCCAGAAATACTGAGGCTTAAGTTGTGCAATAATATGCTGTTTGCTATTCATCTTCTGGCGATGCTGGTATTGCTTATCAAAGATAGAAAAAATCAGGATTTTTTCCTAACCACTGATTCACTAAGGCTTCCTGATGGTGGCCGTACGGTTTCTGCTAATCAATCTTCCATCTCCCAAAGGGATGCCTTCGGCAGGAATCAGAATTGGCTTCTGGAATCCTTCTTTAATCTCCAATCCTCCCGGATAATCAATGATCAGATGCAAGGTGGATAAGCTTTCTTGTGTGATCAGATAAAAACAAGGGTATATTTATTAATCCGTCATCGAATTTTAAATTTTTCAGGGAATACCTGAGCCGGACAGGTGGTTGGTATTTATTATGATAGAATGCCAGACTTTTGCCGCGTACATTTTCATCGGACTTGACCTCAACAGGGATTACTTCATTCTCATACTGGATTAAGAAATCCAGTTCTGCTTTACCATCCGATGTCCAATACCTTGGCGTGGCTTCAAACTGTTGAATCAGGCTCTGAACAATATAGTTTTCAGTTAGTGCGCCTTTGAACTCTGTAAACAGGCGATTGCCTTCTTTTATCGCCACCGGGTCAAGCAAAGACATACGTCTTAATAAACCTACATCCAGCATATATAGTTTAAAAGCGGATATATCATCATATGCTGCCAGTGGAATCGCAGGCTTGTTATTTAAAAATACCTTATAAACCAGGCCGGCTTGTACAAGCCATTGCAATGCATCCTCATATTCCCTGGCCCTGGCGCCTTTCCTTACAGCCTGATAAAGAAATTTTTTATTTTCTTTTGCCAATTGTGAAGGAATTGATTCCCAGATCAGACTTATTTTGGGAATATCTTTATTCTCAGCATGTTTTGAAAAATCAAGCACATAGGCATCAAGCGTGTTTTTCAGGAGCTGTTGAACAAGGATTACATTGAGTGTTTCAATTATCGTAGTGGCTGGTTCGGGCATGCCACCGGAAATCAGGTACATTTTAAGCTTATCTTTCAATTGGTTGAAGAACAGATCCGGTAGGGGTTCAATTGAGTTGATCCCATTCAGGTAAGAAAACAGAGCCGGGTCAGCTGCAGAAAGAAATTCTGCAAAAGAAAGCGGGTACAGATCAAAGAAATCTACCTTACCCACAGGAAATGATAAACCACGGGACAGGGTAATTCCCAATAATGAACCTGCACAGGCAACAGGAAACTCCGGTGCATTCTCATTGAAATACTTCAGGGAGTTCAGCGCTTCATTACACTCCTGGATCTCATCCAATATCAGTAATGTTTTCGGGGTTATGGGCGAGCCAATGATCAGGGAAAGGTTTTGAATGATACGATTAACATCTTTTGTGGTGCTGAAAAACTGACGGATTTCAGGATTTTCCTCAAAATTAAAATAAGCAAAGCTTTCGAATTCCTTCTCTGCAAATTCTTTCAGAAGCCAGGTTTTACCAACCTGCCTGGCTCCCCGCAGTACAATAGGTTTCCTGTTGGAAGATGATTTCCAGTTTATTAGATTGTTCAGCAGGGTTCTACCTATTTTCATGCATCACACATTACATTCCTAAAATGTGATAAAAATCACACATATGGAACTAAATGTGTGTAAATATAAAATATTATTTCTTCAAATCCAATACCCATTACCCATACATCCGGCATCATTATCAAACCTCTTCCATGGCGAAAAAAGTAACCATCTTGCATCTTCCATCTGCAATCTGTAATCTATTTTTGCACAGCATCTTCACTCATATCAAAGAAATCATTATAATCGCCTTTCTGACGCCAGTCAAACAAATCTGAATAAAGGTCACAAACGCTTTATCGATCCCATAATTAATATATTCGGTTCATCATAAATATGCGTACCTAAACCGATTCTTTTTAACACTCAGCTGGCGGGGCTTCGCCCCGAACCCCACTTCATTCTTTGCCTACTTGATGCAAAGAACGAAGCAAGAAAAATCAAGACAAATCGATGCTTCACCCCGCCTCCTTGCCGGTTTCCGGCCTGCACCCCTGGCCGCTAAACGCTCCCCAACCGGCTGCGTCGCGCCATCGCAGGCCCGCCGATTTGTCCGGCCATCGCCCGGTGCTTCGTTGATGGTTTCTGGTTGATCATTGCCTTCATTCAACAGGAAACCGGGTAGAGGTTTCAGGAAGGTAATAGAAATGAATCATAATAACACTCGGTAATAAAGAAACATTGTCACAAAGTTTGCGGAGCATAAAGAACAAATGCCTTATCAGACGGTTTGCCGTTCAAGCGAAGTCGAGGCACGAGACGGAGCGCGTTCAAACCGTCAATCTTCTTGCGCCACCGCTGACGCTATGGCGGCACGCGGTTGGTTACTTTCTGTGACGACAACTTAACGAAGTGGTCTCATGAGCGCAGCGAATAAAAAGTGACAGGAAAATCTCGTGAATATTCAGGTTAGGTATGCATAAGTATTATGATCCAAAAAAAACAATTTGAATTTCAGGAAATTAATTTATATGGGAATAAGCTCTTGCTTAAAAAAGCTCAATTGGATCAATAGTCAAAAATTCCTGCCAGGGCAGACCGGTTGTACCAACCAGGAGGATTTTTGAAAGGGGATAAAGGTTACGGAAAATTGTTAATCCTTTTAAAGAGCCAGATTCATTGCTTTTTACTTCTATAGCGAGTAATTTGCCGCGCCATTCCAATACAAAATCAACTTCATGATCGCGTTCTCTCCAATAATAGACTGAAAAGCCATTTGATAGGGAAGCATTCAATAAATGTGCTCCGATGGCGGATTCAACAATACGGCCCCATTCTGTTGGATTTTGCGTAATTTTGATGAAAGTATCGCTATGCTGTGCAGCAAGCAAGGCATTATTATGTACCTGGAATTTTGGGCTTGACGATCTTTTTCTAATAACATCCGCTGCATATTTCTCAAGTCCTCCAAGCAAACCCGCTGAATTAAGCACCTGGAGGTAATGCGATAGCGTTGTTGTATTGCCTGCATCCTGCAATTGCCCCATAATTTTCGTATATGATAGGATTTGTCCGGAATAGAGGCATCCCAGTTCAAACATGCGTTTCATCAGAGCTGGCTTATCAATGCGGGTAAGCATCAGGATATCCTTCGAAATACTGGTTTCAATCAATGATGTATTCACATAGTGTTTCCATCTTACTTCATCATGGATCAATCCGGTGCTTCCCGGGTAACCTCCAAACCAGGCATATTGGTCTGCAGTCCAGCTAAAAGCCGATTGCATCTCCGGTAATGACCAATGTTCGATATAGATTGTCTCAAATCGTCCTGCCAGTGATTCAGTAAGACCGGTTTGAATCATCAACCTTGAAGAGCCCGAAAGCACCACCTTTAAATTCAGATCATTTCGGGTATCCTCATCCCAAAGCTTTTTAACCATCTCACTCCAGCCCGGTATTTTCTGAATTTCATCCACGACCAGGATACATTCCTGAGATGAAAGCCTGTTCATTTTCACACGGGCTGTCTCCCATATTTGTTCTAACCAGAGGACATTACCGGCAGGTACGGCATCAGCCGATTGATATATACCCGGTATGGATACTTTTTTTAACAGTTGGTTAGCCAGTGTTGTTTTTCCGGTTTGACGCGGGCCCATAATCACCTGGATGAACCTTCTCGGTTCATTCATTCTGTTAATAAGCAACTGTAAATGATGGCGTTCCATTAATAATTACATTTTACTCAGTATATTAAGTAAAAATACGCAATATTTTTAATCAATAATTGTTTTTATGTTACTTTTTATACAGCGAAAAAAGTAACCAACCGCATGCCGCCTATAGCTTCAGCGGTGGCGCAAAAACGCCGCCGTTTCTGAAATGCTAAAAATCAAATACACATTTGTTCAGAAGCGGATCAGTCTTTATCACTGAAGCATTTATTTCTTGAATCTGCCATCTGCTATCTGCAATCTTCATTCTTTAATCTTGAGTCCACTCCGATTACTGTGGCTTTTTGGGCTAAAGCCCACTATGTTCTTGATTATCAATAACCCCAGGCTTAAGCCTGGGGTTAGTAAATAGCGTTGATATTCTGGGCTTTAGCCCTGAACATGTATGTTTGATAGACTTTTCAGAATAGACTCAATCTTCCTTCTTTAATCTTCAATCCGGGCAGTCGGGCCTTAATGAACTATCCCGGTGGGAGGTAGTCAAAGGGATGTTAAACTTACTTAAACAAACTATTTGTCCAACTTCAACAACTGGATTAACTTTTTATTCAGCAAATCCGAGTAGTACTCGTCCAATACTCCAAGTCGGCCTATGATTAACTCTTTATCAATTGTGGCTCACTTGCCTAATCTGATCAAAGAAGGCTTTTTTAAACCATTAATTTCAGAAGGTTGTATGGGTATATCAAGTTCCGATTGCCATTTCAGTTGGGTTGTAATGAAACAAACCGTTACATCATCTTCAGAATCAATCAAAATCAGAGCAGGTCTGTTCTTATTTCCAGACAGATCTGTAAATGGGAATGGTATCAGTACGATATCGCCTTTACTCATTTATACTTTTCTTTTACGTCATTAACAGAATAAAGGTCTTCTTCATCTTTAAGGAAATCAAAGGTTTTTGAATCCGATACTAATTTTTGAATTCCTTCCAGCGTAATATTGTCTTCAATTTTGCCTAAAAGGAAATCAGCAAAATCATTGACCTCCTGAATTTTTGAATCAGGCAATAAGTTGATTTTATTCAACACTTTTTTAATTAATATTTGTCGGTTCATGATATTGCATTTTTGCAAACTTACAAATTCATTTGCAAGTATATTTTATCCTTTGCAGAATCCGTGGACCCAATCTTCCTTCTTGAATCTTCCATCAGCATCAGAATTGCCTTTTAGAATCTTCCATCAGCATCAGAATTACTTTTTTCAATCTTCCCTCTTCCTTCTGCAATCTTTATTACAACCACTCCCAACCCTATTCCAGCCACATTCGCCACCCAGTCGAGCACATTGAACGACCGCGAAGGCACCCAGATCTGCACAATTTCGGTAACCGTTGCCAGCAATGTCGTCACGATGATAAATTTGCGGAGGGAATGATTTTCAAACAATTTGAGACCTAATCTTTTTTCATAACTTTGGGTTATGGAAAGAGCGGATTTTAATAAGGATAAAATAATCAAATACTGGATTGACAGCTCAGACGATGATTTTGATACAATGGTTGTAATGTTTGATAGTAAACGATACAGTTGGAGTATGTTTGTCGGTCATTTAATGATAGAAAAACTTCTTAAAGCTTTATTTGTTAAGACCCAAAATGATTTTCCACCATTTATACACAATTTACTGAGATTAGCAGAAAAATGTGATTTGGATTTAAACGAGGAGCAAAAGGTATTTTTTGTAACATTAACAGCATTTAATATAAATTCAAGGTACGATGACTATACAATGAGTTTTCAAAAAACTTGTACTCCGGAATTTTCTGCAAACTGGCTTGAAAGGATTAAAATTTACAGATCATGGATAAAAGCACTAATAGAACAGTAAAAAGATTTATCCGCTCTGTTGCTAAACAGCAACCTGGATTAATTGCAGCATATATTTTTGGTTCCTATGCGAAAAACAAGCAATTGGTCGATAGCGATATGGATATTGCGTTGGTAATTGAAAATTTATCTGATAATGAAAGGTTTGACACGCAGGTAAAACTGATGTTAATAGCCTCTCAAATTGATAACCGAATAGAACCACATCCAATCTCAAAGCAAGATTTAATTTCAAATAATCCATTTGCTGTTGAAATCAGAAGAACAGGAATAGAGCTAAAAGTAAAATAACTTCCGCTACCGAGTTCGTAAACTCGGTTCCCCGGGGCTTGCCCCGAAAGAATGTGTCCAGAGCTTGCTCTGGGGTTTAATGCCATTTAATACTCATCTGGCGGGGCTTCGCCCCGAACCCTGCCTACCGGCAGGCAGGCCCAATTCATTCTTTGATTACTTGATGCAAAGAACGAAGCAAGAAAAATCAAGACAAATCGATGCTTCACCCCGCCTCCTTGCCGGTTTCCGGCCAGCACACAACCCGCTTAACGCTCGCCCACCGACTGAGTCCCGCCATCGCAGGCCCGCCGATTTGTCTGGCCATCGCCCGGTGCTTCGTTGTTGGCTTGTGTTTGATCATAGCCTTCATTCAACAGGAAACCGGATAGAGTCTTCAGGATGGTAATAGAAATGAATCATAATACCAATCGGTAATAAAGGAACATTGTAACAAAGATTGCGGAGCATAAAGAACAAATACCTTATATTTTTAATAGCTGGACACTTCATTCTGTAATCTTAATCGCAATTACTCCCAACCCTATTCCAGCCACATTTGCCAACCAGTCGAGCACATTGAATGACCGCGAAGGCACCCAGATCTGCACAATTTCGGTAATCGTTGCCTGCAATGTCGTCACGATGATAAATTTCCGGAAGGTATGGCTTACAAATAACTTCAGTCCCAGACGCTGTCCGGCCAAATAATACATACAGATCAGGTAATAAGCGGAGAGATGAAGGAGGTGGTCGAGGCGGAGGTCGAAGGCGAGCAGGTTGACTTTCACTTTATCCAGGTGCCAGTTGAGCTTCAGGACAGAAGTGAACAGAACGGCGGCATAGCCGAGCCAGAAGAGAGATTTGTAGGATCTTTGCAGCATGCTGTAATCGGTATTCAGTAGTCAGTAATCAGTATTCGGTTGGATAGAGTATTGAGCAAGAGTGCGGGCATGGACACCGGACACCAAACGCACCTAATCGGTAATCGGTATTCAGTATTCGGTAATCGGTATGAAACCCTGTCAGTGGTGAGCGGCGGGCATGTGGGGGGGGTAAACCCTGACAAGTGGTTGGCTTAGTAATCAGTATTCGGTAATCAGTATTCGGTATTCGGAGTTAGTTTCCACACCCATTACCCAATTCACACACTTACTGAATACCGAATACCGAACACTGAATACCATTTATCTGCAGAACTTAGGAGCTTTATCCATCATAGATTGCAGCATTTTTCCAATCGATTCACAACAGGAGATTAATCTAATTTTATCCGGACCATTCAAGTACTTACATTCACCTGCAATTTCCAGCCAATGTTGTGTTTCGAATTGTTCTGAATCCGCATCTGATAACTTGGAAACAAAATGTTTCTCATACTTTCTTTTGCCCCATGCTTCTGCAATTTGTGCACCGATAGATCTCGAAGAACGTCTGATCTGGTCTGTGAGTGAATATCTTTCATCAGGTGGGAATTTCTGACTGATTACAAATATACTTCTTGACAGGTCTCTTGAAGATTTGTAAACCTCCAATTCTTTAAAACTCTTTACATAATTCATTGCCCTAACGATTAAATTATTACTAATTAACTGATATTTAATACTGAATACTGAATACCGAATACCGAATACTGAATACCGAACACTGAATACCGAATACTGAATACCGAACACTGAATACCGAACACTGAATACCGAATACTGAATACCGAATACTGATTACCGAATACTGAATACCGAATACTGATTACCGAATATTGAATACCGAATACTGAATACCGAATACTGAATACCGAATACTGATTACCGAATACTGAATACCGAATACTGATTACCGAATACCGATTACCGAATACTGAATACCGAATACCTTCTTCCTACTTGAACCTCAACTGGTACTCCGGCTCCTCCCTCATGATCCGGGCACTGTCGGGATAGTTTTCGACTAACCAGGTTAGAAAAGCTGTTAAATCAATTTTATCACCTATCATTTTCTTTGATAACGTAACATAACGGTCCTTGTTTTCTTGTACAAGTATCTTGCTAATCTGCTCAGCAACGCCCTTAAACTCTCTGAAATTTAGAAGCAAACCTGATCTTTCTTGCTCTTCAATTGTTCCCGCAGTTATTGTATTGATATACACTGCTGGTGTTCCCAACAAACATGCTTCAGATGCAGTTGTAGCTCCTTCACCGATGTACATTGCTGCAAAGTGCAAGGCATCATGAAGTTTATGGGGTTGAATTTTTAACCTAAATTCTTCTAATGAATCAGGCAACTTCATTTCTGAAGAAATGTATATCCGGGCATATCTCTTGCACAAATTGATGATTTCATGCTTTTGTCGAAGAGAAAGACCTTTTTGTCCTTTGTCATGACTTGCTTCCCAGGAAACAAAGCGTATAATAACGAATTTTTCTTTGTTATTTATTCCCAGATCATCCAATATTCTTGGCTCAGGTTGAAAATATGCTGGTAATAAATAAGATAATTCCATGAATCCATCAAAACGAAAATGCTTACTACCTAAATCCATCTTAAAAGCTTTTGGAGTAATTATCAGATTAGCAAGAGGCTTATAGATACATCTTTCAAAACGACCAACTTCAGTATCATCAAGTATAATATTCGGACACCTGAGAAAAAAAGCTGCCAGAGAAGCATAGGGGGAAGAAAAACTGATTATTAAATCGGGTTTAAACTTATGACCTAAACGGTAAATAAGAGTTGAAGCATATAACAGGAATATCAGCTTACCAACCAATGACTTCCTTCCTTTTCCCCGACTTATGAAGGGCATTTTATAATGATGCAGCAATTTAAACGAAACCTCCTTGTCTCTTGCAAAAATCAGGATATTATGCCCATGTGCCTTAAGATTCCAATAAAGATTCTTAAAATAATGCACATGGCCAGGATGACCAATATCTATTATCAACCTCATAATTATCAGGAAAATATTTTCAATAACTCATTATAAGTCGGATAATTAACAAGAACTGCTCTCCTAGGACCATGATAAACAAACATACTACCGGCTGCCGCGGCTGAAGCGTAACCCTCCAAAACTGCTTTTCGCAAATCATTATTGTTACCTGCTCCTCCAAGCGCAACCACCGGGATTCTGACAGCTTCTGAAACACGCTTAATGAGTGAAATGTCATAACCCTGCATCATGCCATCCTGTTCAATGGAGTTGATGATAATTTCACCGGCCCCTCTATCCTCAACCAGGCCGGCGTAAGTTACAGGATCAAATTTTGTGGCTTTTCTACCCGAATAAATATAGACAAGTTCTTTACCGAAAACATTTTTCTTCACATCGATGGAAACTACAATGGTAGAACTGCCGAATTCATCTGAGGCTTCCTTTACAAAATCAGGATTTTCAGCAGCAAAAGTATTCATTATTACCTTTTCGGCTCCTGCGTTTAAAACCTGTTGTATTTCTTTGATACTTCGGATACCTCCCCCTACACTGAAGGGCATATTGGCCTCATCACCCACGCGCCTGACAAAATCAAGGGAAATTGATCGGTTTTCACGGTTTGCCAGGATATCGAGAAAGGCCAGTTCATCTGCACCCAAATCATTGAAGAGCTTCACGGCATTTATAGGATCGCCAATATACCTGTAGTCTTTAAATTTCATCGATTTTACCAAACCTAGGTTTTTCAGAAGCAAGACAGGAATAACACGAGGACGAAACATGTTATAGATTTAAGAAATTATTAAGGATTTTTTCACCCCATTCGTGACTTTTCTCAGGGTGAAACTGAGTTCCAAAGATATTTTCTCTCTGAACAGCCGATACAAATTCATAACCATATTCAGTAGTTGTTAGAACATCTTCCTTATTATTGCAGGTCACATGATAACTATGGACAAAATAGAAATGCCTGTTATCCGGGATATCCTGCAAAAGCAGGCTCACTTTCTTATGTTCAATTGAATTCCAGCCCATGTGTGGTACTTTATGCCGGATATCACTTAAAGCAAACTTGATGGTTTCGGCATCTAGCCACCCCAATCCTTTGGTGTTGCCTTCTTCAGAAAATCGGGTAAATAATTGCATACCAAGACAAATACCAAGAATGGGAGTTTTATCTATCAGCACCTTCTTATTGAGAATATCAATTATGTTTCTTTCATTAAGCCTTTTCATGCCATTGAAAAAATGGCCAACTCCCGGAAGGATCAGTTTGTTAGCATTGTTAATTATACTTTTTTCATGAGATACAAGTGCCTCATAACCAGCTCGATATATTTTATTCGATACCGAACGAATGTTTCCCATTCCATAGTCAATAATTACAATCGAAGATCTTTTCATCCTTCAACTGGCATATTTTAAATATAAAATATGAGGAACCAACCTTAGTTTTGCGGCTATCCGTATGGGGAAACGCATGAGACGGATCAGTGGCAAATAGGAAGGATAATCATCATGCGATTTAACAGGTAGGTTCATTATTTCATCAAATTCGGCCTGGTTCAGACCAAGTTTATTTATGGTATAAGTTATCGTCTTGCTATCGTGTTCATAATCTGATCGGGAGATCTCCCGAAGCGCTTTTTCCCGTGTAAGCTGACCTGATCTAACCAAGGCGCTTAATTCGGTTTTTCGTTTATCGATATTGAATTTTTTAGGAAGATAATAACTCTGGAAAAAACGAGTGTATAAATTTTCATGGTGATGACCGCCATAATATTGCCATCCCAATTCCTTAGCTAATATTTCATCCACCTCATTTTTTCTGTATTCAATAAATTCCATCAGCCGGATCTCCCTGATTCGCCTAATCCAAATATAGTATTGCAATTTTGCAAAGGTCATATGAGGGAAACTCCGAAATTTTTTTATTTTACCGAACCTTTTATGGACTGAGCGAACATACAATGGATCCATGTAAGTCCAACTAATTGGTGAGGTACCCTCAGTTCGGAAAGAATGGCCATTTAAAATATAACGGATACCCTCTTTAGAGGCAACATGATACAAGACCGAATAGATTGCATAATCAGTGGGTACATCCGCATCGGGGACTGAGGCCTTCAGGAACGAAAGCTGTAAATCCTTGAATTCTTCCCAATCAGCTACAATGGTGTAAAGTTCAACATTCAGAATTTCGCATGCTTTTTTTATATTTTGAACGGAAATATCTGAATTCCAGCCATTATCGAAATGTACTGCCAAAGGCCTGAGTCCTAATCTCACAGCTGTTAATAAAGTATAGGTACTGTCTCTGCCACCACTTACTCCTGCAATACAGTCGTATTTCCTGTTATTACCAGAATATTTAATTTGCTCGATTTTTTTTTCGAATTCTTTTTCTATTCTTATTTCGAGTGGATGCATTTTATCCATTTCATCATGGATATGGCAATACTTGCATACCCCTTTCTCATCAAACCAGATGTCTTGCACAGTGTTATCCAAGACACACCGGGAACAAATTCTGTTATCTTGCATTGAATAATTGATTATTGATTAAACCCGGCCTTCCAATTCATAAAATATTTTTGGCTTTATAGGAACTATATGCTTCAAAAGGGGTACAATTAACTTTGCGAATTTAGAAATCAAGGGGTAAAATGAAGGATAATCCTTAAAGGATTTATTGGGAGATGCCCAAAGAGTAACAAACTCAGATTCCGATATTCCCAGTTTTTTTAAAACAAAAGCAGTTTCCTGTTTTATTGTTTCTTTATTGTAAGGAGGTTTGACAATAATATCAAGTGCATCCTTACGGCTGATTTTATCATTCAATATCTGGGCAGAATATGTAATAATCCTTTTATCAATGCCGAATTTTTCATACATCCAATAGCTAATGGCCCATTTTGTGAACAAGTTCTCATGGTGATGTTCTCCATAGTACTCCCAACCATATTCTCTAATAAGAAAATCCCTGGCAAGTTCCTTATTATAGGAGATATAATTGAATGGAGATAGTAATTTTATACCACGCAGGTATCCCATGTAGATTAAACTCGCATAGGAAAGCATGGGATAAGTTCTTAAACTCACCTCTCCATATTTATTGTGTATATATCTTAACAAACGTTGATCACCATATGTCCATTCAGCAGGCTGTTTTCCTTCTGAACGAAAATCATTACCGATTAAAATATAGTTTACTTTTTCGCGACTGGCTATTTTATAAAGTATAGCTTGAATGGCCATATCTGTAGGCAAATCGATCCATGGCAAACCTGCACGCATACATGATCTAAGCAGATCTTTTATTTCTTCGTAATCAATAACATAAGTTTCGAGATCAATGTTTAATAAAGAAGTTATCTTTTTAATATTTTTAACGGCAATATCAGAATTCCAACCATTGTCAAGGTTTACAGCCAAAGGTTTTAAGCTATATTCCTTGGCAATATGCAGCAAATAGGAACTGTCTGTACCCCCGCTTACTCCGATGATACAATCATAAGCATTACCCTTACCTTTTCTTTTAATTGTCTTAGCGAAATTCAACCACTCAGTCTTGCCATTTTCATCGAGTAAAAAATCATTCATTAAATGCTGTTGTATCCTTGCATAATTTGAAATCCCATTTTCATCAAAACGTATTCCGGGTATATTATCCTCCCACAAACCTATTGCACAGCGTTTACCTGAAAACATTATTTGATTTTTTTTAAGATTCTAACGTAGATATTATAAATATCTTCTGAAATTATTTCATTATCCAAATGTAGGATTTTATCCCTCCCTGTTGTTTTACCTCGAAATTCAAATGCACTAGTAATTTTTTTAGCGACATGCTCCGGGTCAAAATTTGTTAAAAAACAGCCTTCTGTATCATGTATCAATTTTCTAACATCCCCAACATCGGTTGAGACAATCGGACAATTGCAAGCCATCGCTTCTTTAATAAACTGTGGCGAACCTTCGAAAAATGATGTTAGCAATGCTACATCCGAAGCATTGAGCAATAAATTAACCTCGTCGCGTTGATAATTTTTAAGTTCCAACAATTCAACAGACTTATCGTTCAGCAATTCAATAGCTTTTAGCGCAAGTGGGTAATTTTTTACTTTATATGAGAAGGAAGATGAAAAAAGAATAAATTTCTTACTTGAATTAAGGTTGAATTTTTCACGAGCTACCAGTTGATCAATTGGATAAAACATGGTTAAATCAATTCCGCATGGTATAACATGAACTTTTTCTGCTCTTTTTTTGAGCAATATTTTATCTCTAAGTTCTTCACTTACAAATATTGAATGTGCACTTAATAGATTTACAATAGATGAAATTAATTTGTTTACGAACATATTAATGTCTGAACCATGAAAAGTAGTGACAACTGGTATTTTTCGCTGCAAATTGGCAAGTAGTGAACTTAATGCAAAGTGGGCATGAATAAGATCAAATTTACCAATTCGGACTGTTCGGATAAATCTTTTGTAATTAGACAAATACCCAAGCCATCCTTTGCTTTTAACAAGGAAAATGCTAAATTCTACCTGAGGGAACTTTTTGAAAATGGCATTTATCTGTTCATGAATAAAAGCCTGATGTATCTCAAAAGAAAAGTTTTCAGCGTTTCCGCTGCAAACTATCAATATTCGCATTATTTAACATTGTTTGATATTGGTTAAGATAGGAATTTGAAATTGTATCAACACCAAAATATTTCTGACCATACTTTTCTATCTCTGTACGGGAAAATTTCATAAGACGCTTAATTACTGTAGTGGTAACCTCATCAATTTTCTCAATAATAACTCCATAGCCAGTTAGTGAAATATAATCTGATATCATCCTGATGCTTTTGGTTGAGACGACCGGCAGACCTGAACAGATAAATTCGCTGAACTTAGCCGGTGACGCCACTTCATTAACAATACTTTTATCGCGCAATATAACGGCAATATCTGCAGCAGATAAATAATCAGGAACGTCTTTAAATGCAATATATCTGTTTAAAATATTTTTGTGAGAAAATAGTGTTTTTGAAAGATTTAAAACTTTTAATCCTTTATCAGCCAACTCAATTATAGCCTGGTTTTTTTGCCATAATCCGGTTCCTCCTGATGAGAAAACAAATAAAACCTCATCAGACTTAAGGTGCAGTTCTTGCCGGATTAAATTGCGTTTTTCCTCTGAAAACCGAAATTGATTTCCTGCTAGATTGGAAATAACAGAAATATTTTCAGGATTGATTTGCGTCTTCTCAATAATGTATTCTTTCAGTGCAGGTGATATGGCATTAATATAAGCATATGAGCGCAATGAATTTATAGCGTGAGTATAGTTTAAAACCTTCCGTTTTCTTATGAGATTTTGAAATTTTGTATATTCAATTATTTCCTCAAGCGCAGCACCCCTTATGTCAATTAATACATGATTTATTGGGAACTTGAAAGGTTTAAGTACTTTGCTTAGATAATAAGCAAGTAATTCTCCTCTTATGTGGATAACTATATCTTTTCTTTTAACAGGAAGACATGCAATAGCTTTTTGAAGTGTTAATCTATTAAGTGTATTAAATATCGGAATGTTAGGAAAAGATCTAAAAAATGTTGTTTCAATTGGTAATCGATCTGTCAACTTTTTGAAGGAACACCTTTCAGTCCTATTAACATAACCACAACATAAATATACTTGTTCAACTTCTGAAGTACTTTTTAACAATATCAGCAAATCAAGAACTTGCGACTCAAATACAGAACTCAAGCCCGTATTGAGATATATAACTTGCATAAATTCAGTTGAATTTAATTGTTGCTTTGCCTGTAACCCCTATTAAACCATGAAAAAGACCTTTGTAGTAAAACCTGAACAACGAGAAACTGCTTGTTTTACGACAAAATCGAAGTACAATGGGGCACAATATCAGTTGTTTAAGGAGCTCAAAAATACACCTAAACGGCATCCCGAATTTATAAAAGTAAAGCATTTTGTTTCGCATCATATAGTAATACATCATATTAAAACCACTTGTATTACCTGGCAACCAATCATGGTGATGCCATACCACTGAATTGGAAATGACCGCAATGCTATATCCCTTGTTCCTTACTCTTTTAGCAATATCAATTTCATCATTATACATAAAGTATTGCTCTTCAAACAGGTAACTGTCTTTTATAACTTCTGAGCGGATAAAAAGGGAACCGGCATTGATCATATCTACCCTGAGTTCATTTGGTAATGCAGTATGGCTTAAAAGAGCATCAGCAAATAATGATTTTTTCTTCTGTGTTTTAAAATCTGCTTTCGAACCAAATGCCTGAATTTTCGGATTATTTTTCGAATTGCCATACAATACAAGCGGTCCTGCTATACCCACATCGTCATTTTTTTTCATGAAATCAACAAGATGTTCCAAAGCATCCGGAGTGGGCTCCATATCTGGATTTAACACCCACAAATAGATACAACCATCATCAATTGCCTTCTTAGCTAGTAAGTTATTCCCTCCGGCAAATCCAATATTCATATTTGATTGAACTTCAATAATATTTGATGTAAACTGTGTAAATTTTTGAATATGATTGAATTCGGGTTGATTATCTAAGACATAAATTGAAAATCCAAAATATTTTTGCTCCAGAAGAGCCGAGGAAATTCGTTCAATATGCTGTAAATCATCATAAAATAGTATTAATATACCAACTTTAATTTCACCCATTGCCTTTTAACGATTACAACAGAATTGAGTTTGAAACAACTTATTGAAGAATTTCATAAACGCCATTTGATATTTTTCTATTATATAAATGGTATTCTTCCATCATATAAACCTGCCAATCCCACAAAAATAAGGCTACAAATTCCTTGGAATTCATAAGTTTAAATATTTCACTGAAGGAGGATGTATCACTCTTCCTGAAACCCATATATCTGTGTACCAATACCGTTTTATTCGCTTTCACAAATTCAAAATATGAGGATCGATTATCTGATCGATACTTTTCTGGTTTCCAATCGAAATCATTACTTAATAATGCATTGTTTAGAAATTGTGAACTGCCATCTGTAACCAGAAAATTAAGAGTATCACCTGAAGTCTCATTAATATATACTGTAAGACTATCAAATGCTTTTTTAAGAATTGCTTTTTGATTATGCCACATTACGGGTGAAAAAATGATTCCCGAAGAGGCACTTACTTCATCCACAGAAGGTATTTTAGTACCAATGCCCAAAACAATTTGCGCTGATGTTATCTTTTTTGAAGGGGGTTGAATATTTGCTATTTTTAGGAAAATAGGTGTAGGATTTAATATGGAATATTGCTTATTGGCATAGGGAATGGATGAAATGTCCAACTTATAACCTATGATATATTGGATTATAAAAAGAACTATAAATAGTGAATAGGTTGGTACTTTCCAGTTTATGGAAATTTTAGATATATGCTTTATACCCAAAATTGCCATCAATGCCCAAAAAATGAGAAAATAAGACAAATGTTTAGGAGCACTGCAATAATTTATGCCAAATAAATAGTAAAAGAATACTCCAGAAAACCATAAAAAGAATAATTTCCATTCTTTATATAAAACCGAATAAATTATTCCAATCAGTATTAGTACAGCCAATAAAATGCTAAAGAAAGAAATATGTGCCCTTATGAATTGAAAGTCCAATAAACCCATGTTTATAACATTCTTATTGAAATCCAAATGTCCATCAGTGTAGTTCATGAATCCTCCAATCCGAGCATTCATTAGCCACATCAGAAATAGGGTTAGGAAAACTGCACAAATCCCAATAATTGTGCTTTGATATGTTGCTTTCCAAAAATTCTTATTCGTAAAATATAAGAGGAATAAAAGAGAAGGAAAGGCAAAGGTAACATCAATGCGCATCCAGGCCGAAATTGCTAATAATGGAGCACTAACAATCAGAATTTTAGGTCTATCGGGGAATTTCAAAATAAGATAGAAAGCTAAAAGAAAAAATACTGTTGCTATAACTGCACTGTTTGGATAATAACCAATTGCGGTGACTTCCTGGAATAGCAAAAGAATGATTGCTATTTTCCACAAATCTTCATTGGTGATGAAATGAAGATTTAATACTAACAAGTAAAATGCTAATAATGAGGCTATAATTGTTAGAATGGAATAACAGGTAAAAGTGTTAACATGGAGGAACTTGGAAATACTAATTATAAGAAAATATGTGCCTGACTGCATATGAAATGAATGTCCAATAATATTTTCTTTAACAATTCCTTCATTTATCATGTGTTCACAAGAATTTGAAATAGCCATTGAATCTGTCTCAAATCGTGAAATAGGGAAAAACCCGATTGAGAAATAGATGGCAATCGATATAAGAATAATGAATCCAACATTTTTTTTATTCATACAAAATCATTTTTATGCTAAATAATTTCTTGCACGCCACTGCAAATCCTATCAATTTGTTTTTTTTTCAAATCATAATATAAGGGCAATCTTAAAAGACAATCCGAGTATCTCTCTGCTTGGATTAATTGTCTATGCTCATAATTTGCCTTATAAAAAGGGCTATTATTTAGACTTTGGTAATGAAATACAGATAGAATATTATTTTCTTTCAATTTGCCAATTATTCTGGTTCGCTGTCTCAAGTCTTTGCAGATCAAATAAAAAATATGTGCATTATTTGTAGCGTGATCTGAAATAAATGGTAATTGAACTTCATTATTAATAGCCCAATGAGTTAGTTTCTTTAAATAATAATTCCAAATAGTAAGGCGCTTAGCCTGAATATTTTCAAGGTTTTCCAACTGAGCCCACAAGAAAGCCGCTATTATTTCAGAAGGTAGAAAAGATGATCCAATATCTACCCACCCATATTTATCAACATCTCCCCTGAAATAGGCCGCCCTATTGGTTCCTTTTTCCCAGATAATTTCTGCACGTTGTTCAAATTGAGGATCATTTATAACCAACATACCTCCTTCACCGGAAATAATATTTTTTGTTTCATGAAATGAAAAGGCCGCTAAATGGCCAATGCTACCTAAGGGTTTCTTTATTTTATTTTTGCCTAAATAATAACCATCTATTGCTTGGGCAGCATCCTCAACAACAAATAGACTGTATCTTTTTGCAATATCCATAATCTTATCCATATCGCAAGCCGCTCCTGCATAATGAACTGGTACAATTGCCTTTGTTTTAGGTGTAATTAATTCTTCAATTTTATTTTCATCAATTCCTGGGTGTTTAATGTGACTATCTGCAAAAATAATTTTTGCTCCCCTCAATACAAAAGCATTTGCTGTACTTACAAATGTAAAAGAAGGCATAATTATCTCATCTCCGGGCTGAATTTTTAGCAAAATAGCGGCCAT
The DNA here is from genome assembly GCA_963705125.1 of uncultured Bacteroidales bacterium. Classification (GTDB taxonomy): domain Bacteria; phylum Bacteroidota; class Bacteroidia; order Bacteroidales; family UBA10428; genus UBA5072. The sequence goes on from CAVPIY010000008.1 coordinate 353,395, forward strand.
TTCCAATGCATCAGTGCATGAGGTAGTAAGAAGACATTTTTTAAAGCCATACTTATCCTGAAAAAAGTTATGGCATTTCTGAGTAAAAACCCCATTACCAGATATTTTACCGGATTTGACAGCTTGTTGAATATATTGGGTTTCCTTCCCTGTGAGATAGGGCTTATTAAAGGGAATAATAGTCATAGTTTTTGAGCAACAATTAGATAGCTACTACCTATTTTGATCATATTCCCTTTTTCGATTTTATTTATTTCATGACTTACCAACCTATTTAATAAAACATTCATTCTGTTTGAGAATAAATGTTGTTTCTGAGTTTGTTCGAAGTGTGTTTTATAAAATCCAAGTTTTGAAGGCAACGTTCTGAAAAAAAGGATCGGTAATATTAAAAAGGAAAAGAAGTAAGTTGAAAATATTACTTTAAATCCTAAAGAATTGAGTATTTTATTAAATTCTTTAGAACGATATCGACGATAATGTCCGGCATCAACATCTTCATGTGACCAAAGGAACCGAAATGCTGGTACTGTAATAAATAGAATTCCATTTTTAACTAGCGCTTTATTTATTTCATTTAGGAATAATAATTGATTTTCAATATGTTCAATAACATCGAAAATGCCAATATTATTTATAGAATCAGATTTAAAAAATTCACCGGTAAAAGCAGAATTGATTATTGTATTAATATTTCTACTTCTTGCATTATTGCATCCATCTAATCTAGGTTCCACTAGTATAGTGTCGAATCCATTCCTTTGCAAATGTAAAGAAACATTGCCATTACCACCTCCCACATCAAAGATTGGACCACTTATGCTATACCTTTTCATTGCATTAAGAATAATATTATTCCGGTGCTTAAACCAAAAACTATCATCCTCAATTTGAAAGCAATTATTAGAACCATCTAAAGGATATGATATGTTTACGCTATTTTTTCCAATGTAGATACCATCCATCCAAATTAGGTTTCTGGTATAATTATTTATCTTAATCATATTATTAATAACACATATGAAATGCAAAATTTATTTATAAGTAAAGATTGAAAATAATATTAAAGGCTTATTTGACAAGCTCTTTAATTTTATTTATTCTAAAATAACTATATATTCCAATAATGGTAAATGCAAATTGTCTTTAAATAATTAAAGCCTGCCTTTTCATACAGTTTTATTGCAGCCAAATTTTCTAATTGAGTTACGACTTGAATTTCTGAATAACCTATATTAAAGGATTTAAATACTGCATAATTAACGAGGGAAGATCCTATTTTCATACCCCTTGATTGTTCAGATACTGCAATTAGTCCAATATCAGCAATGCCCTTTTTTTCCCCCAGCGTTATGAATCCCAAAAGAGATCCTCCTTCTGTGTAAACAAATACTTCAAGCGCATTTTTTCTATTTAAGCTTTCTTCAATCCATATTTTATACATCTTTTCATATTCGTTACACTTGAAGTTTTTGTCAAGTCTGAATCTTGAATAGATGCCGCTTTGCAGGGTTAACGTCAATAAATCATCAGAAATAGGTCCATAATAGGAATGAATATTTGAAACATCACCTAAGAAAGGACTATTAGCAGTTTTTCGTTTAAAAGTCACTTTCTTATCTATCAATTGAATCGAATCAGGTAAATCCAATAATTCTGTTTCAGTAAAAATATAAATCAATTTATATTCTGCCGATAGAGAATAAAATTCCTCCGGTTTAACAGTTTCAAATGAATCCAGATCAACCCTGCCAACCGAATAACCAAAAAAGGCAGAATCCCATTCTACTTTATTAATTACCACTAATTTTATCAATAATATAGATTGGTCTATTCTTAACTCCTTCAAAAGTCTTACCTACATAAAGACCTACAATTCCCAAGGTAATTAATATACAACCAGCTAAAAACCAAATACTTGTTATTAAACTGGCGTAACCTAGCACGGTAATATTACCGGAAAACCACATTAAAAATGTATAAATTGCAAATGCGAAAGATATTAATGCCACAATTATTCCGAACTTAACAGTCAGGCGTAAAGGCTTATCACTAAATGCCAGCATAATATCCAAAGCCAGATTTAACATTTTGTGCAAATTATAATTTGAGTTACCATGAGTTCTAAATGCGTGGTCAACATCTACCTTGGTTGTACTGAAACCTAGCCATTTAATCATTGTAGGGAAATAACGAATACTTTCCCTTAATTGCTGAACTTGGACTATTACTTTTTTGCTGTAAATTCCAAAATTTGCAATTGATTCATCCTGTTCTGATCCTGACAGATAGGCCAACGTTCGATAGAATATTCTAGAAGCCTGTCTCTTAAAGAAATCATCCTTTCTATTATTTCTCCGCGCCAATACAATGTCGAAACCCTCTTTAGTTTTGAAATATAATTTACGTATTTCTTCAGGCTGATCCTGTAAATCGCAATCCAAAACCACAATCCAATCACCAGTTACATGATCTAAGCCTGCAGTTATCGCGTAATGTTGCCCGAAATTTCTGCTAAGCTTTATTCCCTTGACTTCTTGATGAATATGAACCAAAGCTTCAATTTTGTGCCATGAATTGTCCTTACTTCCATCATCCACCAGAATTATTTCAAACTCATGAAAGTCAGTGGGGATTGACTTTTTGATTCTATCAACCAACTCATCAAGAATCATTTCCGCTTGAAATACAGGAGATACTATCGTTAATTTCATAATTAAACTAATTGGTTTCCTGATACGAAATATTGTATTAAGTCATTACCATTTTTTCAGCCTTATGGAATAATTCCATATAATATCCTGCCGACTTCTCAATTGAATGATTTTTACGAACAAACTGTGATCCCTTAATTCCTTTCTCCAATGCTATTTGTGGTTGTACAATATACTTTCTCAAACTTCTGATAAGGCTTTCTAATGTAAGTTCAATCAATGTGCCTGTTTCTTCTGTAACGAATTTTCTAGTATCTCCCACATCTGTTGCAATTATTGCGTTCCCACAGGCCATGGCTTCCAAAACGCTTTGGGAAGGATAGTTATTGGTAGACTGAATACTAACGAAAACACTAGTTTCAGCAAGAATTACTGGGGGATCTGAATGGAATCCATGAACAAAAATATTTAGTAAACCAGCGTTTTTAGCTAGTTCGTTGACTGTCCCTGATAATCGGCCCTCACCCAAAATGTGAAATTCCACTTCAGGGTGTTCCTTTGACAGCTCAATAGCCGCATGCATAAACAGAACCGGATTCTTGTCGTTTTCCAATCGGCCGGAAAAAGCGATCCGAAATTTGCTTTTAGTGCCAATATGGCATTTTGAATAATCTGTAAATGAGCAAGGTGTTATGTTAACTTTTTCGAGGGGTACTTTCACACCGAGTTTTTTTATGCCTTCATAAATAAAGGGACTCAAAAAATCAATCAAGTCACAGTTTTCGTGGGCATAATTAAAGGTCACGTATTTTTTGTACCATTCTTTTCGGGGATTTGATGATACATTGGAAAACCAACTATCCATGTTACTGAATATGATGCCAGGTCTTTTGTTCTTTAGTAGATAGAAATATAAAGGAAAGATACCTGAATATATACCAAGAAAGGCGATAATATTATATTTGTTTCTATATCTTTCTAATTCCCCATATATTTTTTTTTGATAGCAGTAATTCTTGAAAAAATAATAAATTTTATACAATAAGTTGTATTTAATTATTTTCCTGGACCTTATGTTTTTTGTGAAATTATAACTAATTGTATTTTGTGTTTTTGGATCAATAGTTTTTTTTGGGCCAACTGCTATAATATAATCAAGTTTTTCACCGGGAAAAACTAATTTGATCTGCTCCCTCAGTGTATATGAAACAAAAAAGACTACCTGATTTCTGTAATTACGGTTAATATAAAAAAACAAGTTTAAAAACCTTCGCTGAGCGCCCCCAAAAGTGCCATTTGAGATCAACACCATTGCATACTTCATATTCAAATCGATTTTAAAAAAAATGCAGCTTGATCTCCTAATCCTAGTTTGTTATAGTGTTTAGACAAGGATTTGTAATTATTGATTTCTTTAGCTGAAAACAAACCACTATTAATGTAAACTTTATAGGAATCAGGATCATTATAGGCGATATTGTTTTTATATTGTATACTTCCCATAAATTGAAATTCTGTTGAATCGTATAAAACCTTGTAAATTTTAAGACCAAGATTTGCGCATAAAATATCGAAGCTCTTCCTGCTATGGATAAGAAGATGTCTTGGAGCATCCAATTGCGCCCAGTATTCTTTATAGTCTTCAAATGCCTTATTAATTAGTGGCATTCTAACCATAATCCTACCATTTTCACATAATAATTCTTTGGCCCTTGTCAAAATGTCCTTATGTTCAAAAGTGTGTTCCAATGAGTGATTAAACATTATCAGTTTAAACTTCTTGTTGTGAATTGAGAAAATATCTCCCTTTATAAATTTCCAGTTAAACTTTACATTACTATTCTTTGGCGGAAATGGATCAACCCCAGATAAATTAAAAAATCCATGTTTAGTAAGTTCGTAAAGAACATCACCGTTACCGCAACCAACATCTAAAATAGCATCCGAAAAATCTATTTTTATACAATTTAGCCAGTCGAGTATTGAATTTCTACTTACAAGTCTTATTACAGGATATAGGCCTATTAAAGTTAAAGAACTTCTCATTTTCCAGAGGTAGCCTATTGTCTTTGATATTAAAGTAAATTTCTTTTTGGACGTGTAATAGTTGATATAGAAATCCTTTAAATTAACAGGGATATCGTTTATAAATAAACAATGGCATTCCTTACAGCTTATATACTCAAATGAAATTCTTTTCCCGATCATCATTTCCTTGGGATATAATCGTAAGCTGTTATTTAAATTGCAATTACAAACCGGACAATTAATCAATGAAGAAATATTGATTTTCTAATATCTATGAAAAACCAGTTTAAACCGTTGAAATATCCCCAATAACATTCCCAGCATTATGGTAAAATTCGTAAAGCCATATGGCGAACAAAACTCTCCAAATAAACCATATGCATCGATTGTAACCTTGGCTAATAAATAGTATAAAAGGGTAATAATAATAAGTAATTCTAATGGGTAATTAATAAACTTGTTGTAATTAATTTGAAGGGTTCGGTAAAACTTTCTCCACAGTATGAATAAATACCAATAAAATAAGAATGGTACCAATAAACCAACTATTCCCAGGGTCATCAGTGCGCCATATACTGGTACTTCTGCAGCTGCATCTAGTGCAAGTCCCATTGAGTTATCGGCTAATTTCATGTTAACAATATCGCTCCATTGTGCAGGATAAAATCCGATACCAAATAGGAGATTCTCACCTATAAAATCTTTCACAATTCTAAGATCTCCCGAACCGGTTATACGGTAATCTTCAATTCCTTGTGTATCTTTTCCAGAAACAACCAGGTGAAAAGTATCATTTAATAACCTCACAGAAAGATCAATATAATTAGGGAAAAAGGCAGCTAATAAAAGAATAACGCCGAGAGCAGGAAAAAGGAACTTACTATATTTATTGACATACAATGATTTATTGATTTTTGACAACAAATAGGGAATTATTATGGCCATAAAAATTATTCTAAGAAATTCCCTTCTAGTTAGGGTTAGAAAAATTGTAATTAGCATCAATACAAAAGCTAATAGAACATATTTGCCATAAGGAAGTTTAATACCTTTACCCAACGCCAGGTATATCATTCCCATTGGTAATATCCAGTGAATAAGTCCGTAACTGATCATACTTATTCTGTCGCCTTCACCGTACCTGCTGAAAGTGTAAACGGGAATAATTTTAAAGGGTGTTAGTAGAGTCAACATATAAGAAACCAGGATAGTCACTGTGAAAATTATGAACACCCTGTAAAATATCTTTATAGAAGTAAATGAATAACGATAAGTCATAATAAACAGTGGAAGGGCATAAAAATACTGACGGTTTTTCTGGATGAAAAATAGCAGATTGGAATAACCCAAAAGCAGGGGCACTAAAAAACCTGTAATTATCAAAAAATAGAGGCTGATAAAAAGCAAATATTTGGTAATTTCAATAAATGATAAGCTTTGCCAGCGAAGTTTGCTATTCTCTCCTTTAAGTATATAAGCCAGAAGCATAAAGCCAAAGAAGATATCATAATACTTTATCCTCCAGATAATCCCCCCTTCGAGATAACCGGCAAAAAAGCCGCCCGGATCAAAAAATAACATTAGAGATACCCAAAATAGAATTACACGCGATTTCGGATATAACAATGAAAAAGCAAGTAAAAGAGCAAAAAAACTAACAAGAATAATTGTTTTAAACATGAATCTTCAGTTGATTGGCATAATTTTCCTCATTGTAAACGAACACCGAACTTTTGTATCCAGCCGTGACACATTAAAATGGCCCACCACCGATAATCAGGAATAGAGTTCATATTGTCTTCAAAAGCATTCCGAATTGCCTCGTGGTCAAAAAAAGGAATCTCCGAAAAACTCGAAGAATAAATAGTATTTCTTAACCAGGGTTTAAGGATTGTATTCAACCATTCTCTTTGAGGGGTGGCAAAACCAACTTTGTCTTTTCGGTTATATACCTCATCGGGTATTAAACCTTGCATAGCCTCACGCAGGATATACTTAGTAGTACCATTGCGCAGTTTGAAGTTTCCAGGCATTGAAAAGGCAAGTTCAACCAACCGATAATCGAGAAACGGGAAGCGACATTCAACAGAAAAGGCCATGGCGCTTTTATCGGCTCTGACCAGTTGGGCAGGTACAGATGAAACAGTAAGTGCATGATATAAGGCCATATTAAGCCTTGATCTTTTTAATTCAGCACATAAATTATTTTTATATTTAGTGATTTCTGAAAAATACTCCTTTTCTATGTAAAAAGGAGGATTTCTCAATAACTGATCATTCTGGTTTTTTATTCCAGAACTGATATATGCTTTCAAGTACGCTGGAATGCTTTTATTATTCATGTACCGGAAGTCCCGTGCCTCCCTCAATAAAGACTGAAGCTGAAATTTATCAATCAAGTCAAATATATATGAATCGATAAAATAAGGGTATCCGGTAATTATCTCATCTGCTCCTTGTCCTTCCAAACTCACGGTTATTCCGGACCGTTTAATAAGTTCACGGAGTCTGAATTCACCCCAATAGGAACTGCCATTATTTGGTTCCTCCTGGTGCCAGATAAACCGGTCGAAATCATCAATTAAATCACCGGGTGATGGCGAGACTGCAAATTGTTTTACCGAAAGTTTCTCGATTACTTTTTGAATGTAAAATGATTCATCAACATTTTTACCTGGAAATACCAATGAAAAGGCATTGATATCGTAGGAGGCATCGATATCTCTGGCCAAAGCGATAATAGACGAAGAATCCACTCCGCCACTCAATGCAAAACCCAACGGAACATCACTTCTCATTCTGATTTTCACAGCATCTTTCAGTATATGAAGGAATTGTTCCCGGGCACTGTCAAAATCTTTAATGATCTCAGATACATGAAGGTGATAGTATCGGTTAATAATATGTTTTTCATTCGAGATTTCCAGGTAATGTGAGGGCATTAACTGTGATATATCCTTGAAGAAAGTACGGGGGGTATAATCCATATATGAGGTGGTGAATAAATCAAATAACGATTCACGATCAGCCAGGGGTTCAATAACTTGCATTATCGTTTTTATTTCTGAAGAAAAAATGAACCGTTTACCCTGGTCAAAATGATAATAAAAAGGTTTGATCCCAAAACGATCACGTGCGCAGAGCAATTTATTTTCAACAGCATCATAAATCACAAAAGCCCACATCCCGTTAAACCGGGCGAGGCAATCTTTCCCCCAGTGCAAATATGCGTACAAAACAACCTCTGTATCGGATTGAGAGCGAAAAGAATAGCCTGCCTGGACCAATTCTGCCCTGATCTCGATATAATTATAAATTTCACCATTCAATACAATCCAATATCTCCCGCTTTCATCCTTCATAGGTTGATGCCCCATGGCGGATAGATCAATAATAGATAATCTCCGAAATCCAATGCCAAAATTTGCAGGTAAACAGTCATAGAGATTAACGGAGCTAGCTTTGATTTCCGGTATTGTTTCTTTTCCGTAACAGTGACATGTTATATGCTGGGCAGTATTTACCATCAGGTATCCTTCATCATTCGGACCCCGGTGACGAATTATGGTGTTCATTGATTCAATAGTCTCAATATCAATCAACTCATTATTGAAATTCCAAATTCCAACGAATCCGCACATGGTGGATGTACTAATTCTTATTTGAAAATAACACCATTACTGATCTGAAATTTATTAGTCCTACTACAAAAGGGAATATGGCCAAAAACAAAAGAGAAATGCCTTTGATAATATAAGAGATATCAATATGATAAAAATATTCTGCAACCGGAATCGTAATAACAAATGAGGATACAAAAAACAAATAAACTAAAATGATTCCCAGTCTTCTCTGAACATGAAAAAACTTTTGCGACAGAAAATAGGCAATAATAAAGTAAACAATATTGGAACTTAAGTTACTAATAGCTGCCCCCAAAAAACCCACTTTAGGTATTAATAGTAAGTTTAAGCCAACACTGGCCCCCGTTGTAACCACAACCAACCAGGTATAATGTATAGTTTTCTCCTTTAGAAACATTCCTAATGAGGTGATATCAATGCTTTGACGAACGATTGCAGATAAAACAAGAAAAGGTATAATTGTGGCACCTGCAACATAATCCTTAGTCGTAATGAATCCTAACAAATCTTTCCCGAAAATGGATAAAGCTGCACATAACGTAAATGCAATCGATAAATACAAATACCAAATTTTATTTGAATTCTCCTTAGTAAATTCATAGTTTACACTTTTATCCTTTTCATACATGTCCATAAAAAATGGATAAAAACTCATCCCAATAGCCATATTCAAAATTGAAATAGGCTGAGAAAAAGTGGAACCTATGGAGTAGATTCCGACATCATACGTTGATTTTAAACCCAATAAAAGAAATCTATCCAACAGCGTGTATGACCAGGTTAATAATCCACTTAACATCAGGGGTGAGCTAAAGTGAAGCATTTTCTTGAACAAGCTGAAACTAAAAGAATAATGATATTGAAACCGGGTAAAAAATATAAAAGAAAAAACAACAATCGATAGAGAACTCAATAAAGAAGCAAGTTGCGCCCCAATAACTCCTTTTTTTAATATGATTACCAAACTAATACCAAATCCTATATTTAGAAGACTTTTGGCAATAATGTAGAAGTTATATTTCCAGGCCAATCGTAAATAACGATAAATCCAGGTTTGCTCATCATTGAGTATAACAAAAGGTATGGTAAGCAAACTGACAAATACGATACTTGAATATCCCCTAGAACCAAATAATAGATTAGCAATATAACCAGAAAAGAAGGATAGCAAAATGCAAGGTATGATTGTAGCTATACTAATAATAAATACGGTATATAAAATTGTTCCTTTTACCTGTTTATCAGATGAAGTGTAATAATATCTTGAGCCTGCATCAACCATTTTAAAGCTAAGAACAATCGTCAATAACATGGTCAAGCTACCCAACGTTTCAAGAATGCCATAATCATTTGGACTAAGTGCTCTTGTATAAAATGGTAATAATAAAAATCCTATAAACTTTTTTAAAGAATTGCCAAGACCATAGAGCATCGTGTCTTTTGAAAAAGATTTTATAACAGACATCGACGATTTGGTGTAAATATATTAAAAGGAATGTTCAAGCGATTATGAATAATTAAAACTTAATTAGAAAAATCATTATTTAAACTAATTCAGAGAATTATTATTAAGTTTTATTTTTCAGCTACCCATAAAATAAATACTGCAAAGGGTTTAAATATTGGGATTTCAGGTAATTTTAAATTATATAATCTGTTATAAAATCTATCACAATAAATAGGTTTATATCCAATTAATTGAGATATTTTTAATAAATCAGGTTCATAAAAAGAATGTATATGCGTATCAAAGTTTTTAACGTTATTTGTATTGAGGTTTTTTCGTAAATACTTCCTATGCCTGATTATACTTATCGATTGAGGTAATGCAAAATTATTTGGTACTGTTATTACTAGCCTTCCTCCTGGCTTTAGAATTCTATATGCTTCCTCAAAAACAAAATAAAAATTTGAAATATGTTCTAATACCTCTCCTAAATGAATATTATCAAAAGAATTATCATTTATAGGTAATTTACTATTACTAATATCCGCATTAATAAAATTCTTTACTGCATCTTTATGTTTATCAACAATATCTGTTCCCCAATATATTATTTCAGGATTTAAAAACTTTTGAATTTCACCGTTATTGCAGCCAATATCCAATAATGAACCTCTTTTAAAATAACAACTGACTTTATTAAATCTTACCTTTTCTCGCTCTAGAATTTGTGTTTTATTTTTTGAAGCAAAAAATTCAGCTTCTTTTTTTAATATTTCTCCCATAAGTTTTTTATAATTGAATCATAATGCATCCTTGTATGGTTAGCTATATTACGCCAAGAATAATGCTCAATAGCCAATTTTCTAAGATTTTCAAATTTTATGCTTCCGTTAATTATGGACCTTAAACAAGTATAAATTGTACTTTCCGAATCAGCAACAATTCCTACTTTATCTCTGATTTCAGATGGAATGTTTTTTACAGTTTCACCCACAATCGGAGTATTACACAGCAAAGCTTGTACTGATAGCATTCCAATTCCCCCAAATGGTATGCTCTTATCCAATTGTGCCAAAACATATACAGATGCGGCACTTAAATACTTATATATTTCATTCTGCTTAATAACACCAAACAATATTGCACCTGATTCTCTCGCTTTTGTGTAGAATGGATCTGTTGTTTCATGTCCTGCAAGTATTAATTCTATATCATTTCGTTCTTTTTTCATGGCAGAATAAACATCAATTAATAAATCTGGCCGTTTTGTTAAATTTAGCCTTCCTACATATAAAAGATATTTTTTCTGTGGATTTAAGCCAATTAATTTTTTGGCATCTGTTTTATCAAGTGGTATAAAAATTTCCTCATCAATGCCAGTGGTGCTTACTTTAACAGGAAATTGCCTCGGACCGTTAGGCAACCAATTCTTTATTCGCTCATCAAGAACGTACAATAGGTCAATATTTTTAAAACATCTTTTTTCCAGGTGAGTCAACAATTTAAAGTAAATCTTTTTTAATCCTTTACTTATGCTTGTCTTGTAAAGGGCTGTTGCTTCACCATGGTTTTGAACAACCAGGGGATAGTTTTTCAAATTCAAAGCTAGAAAATAAAACAGGAGGTGATCAAAACTCGAGATATTATAAACTGTGTAAGGGTTTAAATTCGCCCATTTTTTCAGGAATCTTATCATTTTTGGAGAATACTGACCTATTTTTCCCAGGTTCCAGGAAGGAAACATCCGATAGCATACTCCCTGGAATTCATTATCAATTGCATCACTAATGCGTGGATCAGCTTTCCAGCATTCAACTGTTATTTCAGGATTATATTTTTTAAACTCCCTTGCATAAATGGAACCAAAACCATGTGTATAGAAGCTGGTACCATCCGAAGGCTTATTAGGATAACGGTTGTCAATGAAGTTGCGATCAATATAGACAACCGTATACTTCATTCGTTATTGAATAATAGCTGATCATAATCCTGATTCATACTCCATCCGATGATATTAGATTTCAAGTATATATGAGAACAATAAATGCATTTATGTGAGAATGATGAATGCATTAGAAAATATTCATATTCAGGAATCTTCTCCTTATTCTGAAAAGGTTTGAGAATATTTTTTTTTCAATGCGAGAGACAATTTTAGGAAATACAGGACTAAGGTTTTTATAATATCTTGGTCCTGTTTGCATTATATTTTCAAATTCCTGTCGGGTAATTTGGAATTTCTTTACCAAGTATTCAATATCCTCTTCAATTTTATCTGCCTTGTAAGGTGGCACTTTAAGTAATTCAAACGCTTCATTCCGATTCATTTGTCCCGCCAAAATAAGCGAGGAATAATGGGCCCTGCGTTTATCATATCCGAATTTAACAGGCAGTATATAACTCTGAAATATTCTTGTATAAAGAGATTCATGATGCTTGCCACCGTAATCACGCCAACCCAGTTCATTGATCAGGAATGATTTGGCAGCCTCTTTATCATAATCTATATAATTAAGTATATCAAATGTCCTTTGCAGCCTGAAGCGCTGGTAGTACATTAATTTCCATATGGTATAATGTGGGTAATCACGAAGTTTTTGATTACCAAATAGCCGGTTAACCTTTTTAATATACCCCCAATCCATATGCCCTTGTGACCATGAACGGGGCATAATAGCTTCTGATGAAAAATTTATCCCCCAAATAACCGGTATATCATACCTTGCAGCCATTTGTCGCATTAAGGCAACGATGGCATGATCTGATGGTATTTCTGAATCGGGAGTAGATGATCTCAAAAAAGCAAGTTGCAGGCCTTTGAATTCCTCCCAGTCTAGTACATGGGTATATAATTCAATTTCCAATTTAGCCAAAACGCATTTAATATTGGATATCGCCAATTCGGAATTCCAACCGTTATCAAGATGCACGGCCAGTGGCCGCAATTCCAGCGATTTTACAAGAAAAGCAACGTAAGTGCTGTCAACTCCCCCGCTGACACCAATGATACAATCATAGGGTTTTCCATTCCCTTTCTTTTTGCAAAAGCCAACTATATAATTAAGTTTCAGTGTTCTTTGGTCAGCGGGTAAAATAAAAAATCTCTTCCTTTCTTCATACGATTGGCAATGACTGCAAACGCCATCAAGGTTAAATGAAATCTCCGGATCGGAAGTATCCATAACGCATTTAGTGCACTGCTGGTATGTTTTGGACATTTAATGGGAAATAATGATTTGGTAATGATCAAAGTTTAATGAAAAACGAAAATTGAAAAGAGCAAAACTCAAAAAAATTATTTATGATTTATACAATTGTGAAAATGTATAATATGGTTTCTTACTCTTATTTCTTTCTTACCAGGAATTTAAGGAGGCGAGCGAGCAGTTTCGACTTCGCTTTAGTTTCACCATAGTAATCATGCTCATATCCATAACCATAACCATAACCGTATCCGTAACTATACCGGTAACCATAGCCATAATAACCTTTGGTTTGCACATCGTTGATAAATAGTGCCATACTGGTAATACCCCTTTTTGTATAAAGATCCTCTATTAATTTCAGGACCTGCTTGTCGGAATAGCCATGTCTTACTACAAACACGTGAATATCAACCAGTTCTTTTAGCAATAAAGCATCTGTAACAATGGCAACTGGAGGTGTGTCGATGATGATATAGTCATATTGCTGTTTCATGGTATTCATAAACGCAGTCATGCGTGCCGATCCGATGAGCTCAGCCGGATTCGGCGGAACCGGTCCGGAAACCGCCACAAACAGATGTTGAACGTTGGAAGGTTGAATGGTTTTTTCAAGCGGACTTATACCTGCGAGATATGAGCTGAGGCCTTCGGTATTATTGAGCTTAAAAAGCCGGTGGATCTTGGGCTTGCGCAGGTCCAGACTGACCAGCAATGTCTTCCGCCCGGCCATGGCCAGGATTGCCGCCAGGTTCGCGGCGCAAAAGGTTTTCCCTTCCCCGCTGATGGCAGAGGAAACCGAAATAACCTTTTTGTTTTCCTCTTTCAGGAAATATTGCAGGTTAGCCCGTAAGGAACGGAAAGACTCAGCCAGGGATGATTTCGGATTTTCAAAAACCGGAAGGTCCTGGGTCTTACCCTGATGCCCCACTGAACCCAGGATAGGAACTGAAGTCAGCCGCTCAATATCCTTACGGTCAATGATCTTTGTATTGAAGTATTCGATGAGGATCAGCACCAGAAGAGGAAGCAGTCCCCCGGTCACCAGGGCCAGGAGGTAATTTGCGGAGATCTTTGGCCTGATCATCGCCGCGTTATCCGGCAGGGCCTTATCCAGCAAGCGGTTATCAGATATATTGGATGCCTTGGTTATACTGGCTTCCGCCCGCTTTTTCAACAGGAATGTATAGATCTTGTCGTTTAAATTGTAATCGCGTTGTATGCTGATCAGCTGACGTTCGGTAAAAGGCAGTTTCTTTATTTCCTGTTCATATCCGGCAATTCTGTCATTCAGGCTCTTTGATGATATTTCGTTTGATGCAATGATGTTTTCAATATTTTCGAGGATATCCTGCCTGACATTCTCCAATCTAGTATTTACATTATCCAGCATGGGATTTCCCGCATTCATATTGTATTTAAGATTTCTTTTTTCAGTAATAAGTTTATTGGCATCTGCAACCAGTCTGTTCAGCAGTTCATCCTGAATACCCAGCAATGAAGGAGCCATGATTTCAATGGTATCTTTTTTCGCTTCTATGTACCCCTTTATGTATGCATAATAACTATTCATGATATCATGATCTGCCTTTTCAGTATTCAACGATTCCATTTGCTTGTACAACGTATTTCCTTCAGTACTTAGATTGATAATCCTGTTTTCTGAACGGAAATTCTGCAACCTTGATCCGGTTACATGAAGCGAACGGGTGATCTCACCGAGTTGCTCGTCGATAAAACGGATGGCGCTGGAAGAGGCTGCGTTTTTCTCGTCCAGGTTGCTTGTAATATAAACCTTGCTTAGTTTATTCAGATAGTCGCAGATTTGCTCCCGGTTAGTACCGGTTAATGAAAGCGACAGGATTGAACCTTTTTCATCGTTGCGTGATATGCTTAGCATTGCCCGGTAGCTATTCGCAAGGCCGTTTATATCGTTCATCACCACATAAAACTTCTGTGGATAATACGGAAGATTCTTAATGCTTTCCGCCGTGCGGGGGAGAATTTTAAAATTGAAGACAGGGATGTTGAAATGCTCACCGAAATTTAATTCCCGGGTCATTTTATAGGGTTTATCCAGGGTTACCCGGTACCGGGAAGAGGATAGAATGGTTATAATCACCGGAAAAAAGCGCTGATTATATCCGAAAGAGTCAGGAACCAATATAAAAGGGGAGGATTGATACATTTGCAGCTCTGCAATGCCTCTTCTGCCTACCTTTGTATAGGTGATGCCGAATTCGAGCTGTTCAAGGGCCATGCGTGCCATTTTATAGGATTTGAGAATGGTGATCTCATTTTCGATGAGGGTTTTGGCACGGCGGTTCCGGCTTTTGGTCAAATCATCGACCAGGCTTTCAACATCACCGCCGGAAGGGTTTATATTGCCAGCGATCACCGAGCAGCTGGCCTGGTAGATCTTGGTGGAATACCGGTTCACCAGGTAGGCTGTGGTAAGGGCCACAAAAAGTGAAAGGGCAAACCACCACCAGTTGTAGAGGATGCGGAAGAGGTATTTTTTCAGGTCGATGCCTTCTTCTTCGGGGTATATTTCAGGATGGGGATTCAAAGAAGTGAAAAACGAAAAGTGAAAAACGAATTAGGGACAAGGGACAAGGGACAAGGGACAAGGGACAAGGAAGATAATGAAAAACTTATTGTGAAAAGTGAAAAACTTAAAATCAGTGAAAACGAATGTTGTAGGTTGTAGGTTATATGTTGTAGGTTGGAGACCAGTGAAAAACTAAAAGTGAAAAACGAAAAGTGAATAACTAAAAGTTGTCCCGAAGTCCCAAAGGGATCCCTTAGGGTGGATGCCTTCGGCATAGGTTGTAAGTTGTAGGTTGTGACTATAAATTCCAGAGTTCTTTGATCCAACGGCTGAAAAAGGGATCATCAACAATGCTGCCAGACTTAAATGGATTCTTAACCATACGTTGCGACATTATTCGTTGCGAAGATATTCGCAAATATTATTATAATTAAGGATCATCATAAATATTCGTACTTAAACCGATTCTTTTTAACACTCAGCTGGCGGGGCTTCGCCCCGAACCCCACTTCATTCTTTGCCTTGATGCAAAGAACGAAGCAAGAAAAATCAAGACAAATCGATGCTTCACCCCGCCTCCTTGCCGGTTTCCGGCCTGCACCCCTGGCCGCTAAACGCTCCCCCACCGGCTGCGTCCCGCCATCGCAGGCCCGCCGATTTGTCTGGCCATCGCTTGGTGCTTCGTTGATGGCTTGTGTTTGATCATATCTTTCATTCAACAGGAAACCGGAGAGAGTCTTCAGGATGGTAATAGAAATGAATCATAATACCACCCGGTAATAAAGAAACATTGTAACAAAGATTGCGGAGCAAAATTAAAAATCTTGTGAATATTCAGGTTAGGTATGCATTATTATAATGATCCAAAATTAAGTGTTAATGATCAATGAATCAATGAAAAATGAAAAATGAAAAGTTAAATGTTGTATGTTGTAAGTTGTAGGTTGTATGTTGTATGTTGTATGTTGTAGGTTGTAAGTTGTAGGTTATTATTAGGGTGATTGGTGATGGGTTTTGCAGTCATGCAGTCATGCAGTCGTGCGGTCGTGCAGTCATGCAGTCGTGTATGTCAGCAAGGGGGAACTCATTTCATGTTATTTCGAGAGGTGATGAGTAACCTGTGAAAATATTTCCTCGGCAGTTTGTTGAAATAAATGGGCCTCGGCAATATCCGGCTTCCCATTAGGTAACAGGCCTAAATCTCCCGGATAACGGGCATCAATATAAAGTTGATCAAGTTTTCTGAGCAATATAATATCAACCGGTAATTCAATATATGAATTTGTTTTTGTTATAAGTGTTTCTAACGAATGTGTCCGTATAAATTCAATTTCATACTCTTCAATAATTGCTTTTAACGATTTTTCGATAGCCTGCTGAGAATGAAATGCAACCTGATGCGTGAGGCTTTCATCATCAATGGCTCTGACGATCACCTTCAAATCATCTTTAGCACTGCTAAGCCACTCCCCGGTAATCTTTTTCATAAAGAATTTTACCGTTCTTTAATATTTCTTTTGAAAACATACTGCCATACTCCATGAATCTTTGATGCATGGGAAGGGTATGCACAATCAGATCTACCGGGTATTCTGCACGTATTTCAGAAATCAGTCCTGAAATTTTAAGAATAACCTGCATTTTCTCCTCATAATTTTCCGGTATAAACTCATCGGATGTAACAACAAGTATATCAATATCGCTGTTTATATCAGGACTACCATAGGCATATGATCCGAAGAGGATTATTTTACTGGGATCTGCTTTCTTCAGGCTTTCTACCAATTTTGGTATGTAACTGAAACCACTCTTCACCGACTTTTTTTTGTAAAGGTAATTAATTTATTTTAAACGCATTGCCAGTACTTTTTTGTCATCAATACCGGGAGATTGTTCCATTATGGAAATCACATTATACCGGCCTTCCCTTAACACCTGAATGATTGCGCAATCCACGCTTTCATTGGCAATTAATACCATTAATGATGCCTTTACGTAGATCAACACGTTTTTACAGCATCGGCTGCAAATAAAAGGTAGGTTGTAGGTTGTAGGTTGTATGTTGTTAAAGGGTGATTGGTAATTGGTGATTGGTGATTGGTGGGTTTTGGGTGTTGGGTTTTGGGTGTTGTAATAAGCAGACTCCTGGTAAGGCAGGTTGTGGGTTGTGAACAGTGAAAAACGAAAAACGAAAAGTGAAAAGTTGTATGTTGTATGTTGTAAGTTGTAGGTTGTAAGTTGTAGGTTGTTAAAAGGGTGATTGGTCTTGCAATCATGCAGTCATGCAGGTGGGCTATCTGCCAAACCTGCCTTCAATGATCCCTGAAACGGTCAGATCTTCATCAAGCAATGGCCAGTGAAGACCTGTACCATTACAAATAATCTCTATTTGGGATACCTTTTCAACAGGTGCATTTTTTAACAAGTTGTTCTTCTTTACGGGGAATCGAATTTCCCTTTCATCCTCAAGCATTATACAGATTTGCTGGTTTTCGTACCATGCTTTTACCGCCTTAACGGTCAATTCAGCTACCAAATACTTCATGCCATCTGCTTTTTACTAAATCAAAATGTTCCAGTATCAATTCTTCAGCTTTATTCAGATCCTGAATTTTCAAACCCTGAGCAAATTCCAGTTCAACAGGCTCTAACCAGAACTTTGCGAAACCACCGGCTTTTCTTACATGAATATGCATGGGTTCCTGGCCTTCGTTGGCATAAAAAAAGAAAACAAAACCAAATTTTCTGAAAACTTCGGGCATCAATGAAGATTTCGATGAAGTTAGCTAATTTATACAGAAAGTGTATGGTTATGTACCATGAAAAAAGGGACAAGGAAGAAAGTGAAAAACGAAAAACGAAAAGTTGTAGGTTGTCCCGAAGGGATGCCTTCGGCATATGTTGTAGGTTGTGACTATAAATTCCAGAGTTCTTTGATCCAACGGCTGAAAAAGGGATCATCAACAATGCTGCCAAACTTAAATGGATTCTTAACCATATGTTGCGACATTATTCGTTGCGAAGATATTCGCAAATATTATAATAATTAAGGATCATCATAAATATTCGTACCTAAACCGATTCTTTTTAACACTCAGCTGGCGGGGCTTCGCCCCGAACCCCACTTCATTCTTTGCCTTGATGCAAAGAACGAAGCAAGAAAAATCAAGACAAATCGATGCATCACCCCGCCTCCTTGCCGGTTTCCGGCCTGCACCCCTGGCCGCTAAACGCTCCCCCACCGGCTGCGTCCCGCCATCGCAGGCCCGCCGATTTGTCCGGCCATCGCCCGGTGCTTCTTTGATGGCTTGTGTTTGATCATAGCCTTCATTCAACAGGAAACCGGATAGAGTCTTCAGGATGGTAATAGAAATGAATCATGATACCACTCAGTAATAAGAGGAACAAAAGTTGTCACAAGGATTGCGGAGCATAAAGAACAAATGCCTTATCAGACGGTTTGCCGTTCAAGCGAAGTCGAGGCACGAGACGGAGCGCGTTCAAACCGTCAGTCTTCTTTGGTTACTTTCTGTGACGACAACTTAACGAAGTGGTCTCATGAGCGCAGCGAATAAAAAGTGACAAGAAAATCTTGTGAATATTCAGGTTAGGTATGCATTATTATAATGACCCAAAATTAAGTGTTAATGATCAATGAATCAATGAAAAATGAAAAATGAAAAGTTAAATAATGTATGTTGTAGGTTGTATGTTGTAGGTTGTAGGTTTATTGTAGAGCTTGCCTGGCATTAGATTTAGCGGAAGCGGGTCATGCAGTCAAGAAGTTGTGTTGTCGTATGGTTTGCAAGTCCAGGTTAAAAACTTTGTACCCAAATCCCCAAACCCTTACCCACTTGTCACTTGTAACTCGTAACTCGTCACTACCTAAGGCTTCGCCCCCTCAGTCCCATCGTCCAGGCATCTGAGAAGGCAGTGAAAAACGAAAAGTGAAAAACGAAACCCTCCTTCGCCAAAGGCTTCGGCGGGTGAAAGTGAAAAACTAAAAATTAAAAGTCGATCCCATCAATCCTTCTCCAGAACCTGCTGATGGGATAATATTTTATGGCCGTCGCTGCTCCACAACGGCAGAAGGTCGGACGGCTTTAGTTTTGACAGATAATTTTCGGCTTCTCCGGGATTGAGCACGATATAGCTGACCTTGCGGCCCGAAAGTGTTTCGGCCTGCATTACCTTGCGGGTCAGGTAATCCCGGTCGATATCGGCACCCACGATGATCAGCTCGATCACCGGACTGTCCTTGCCGCGGGCAAAATCGCCGGTGAGGAAAATCCTCTCCAGCATTCCCATGCGGTGGATCACCTTGTCGATCACCTGGTCAATGCCGGATTCCTTCATAATCAGGTTATGGATGTCCCTGAACAGGGGGTGTTTACATTGGCCTGGTATACTTTTTTGTTGCCATCGCGGATGGAATTTAGCATTCCTGCTTCCTCAAAACGGTTCAGTTCCACCCGGATCGAATTGGACGATTCCCCGAATTCCGTTTCCAGTCCACGGAGATGGGCCCTGGTGCTGCTGTTCAGAAAGAATTTCATCAGCAGCTTGATGCGGGTTTCAGAGGTGATGAGGGTTTGTATCATGCAGATATAAACGAAGAACGAGTTATAAAATTACTCATTATTTCAAATATAATGATAAAAGGTTAGTATTATTTTGGAAATTATTAACAGGAGGTTGGTATGATGGTCTTGACAAGGAGACTTGGAGAATTGGAGATGGGGAGAGGGGGTGAGGATGACAATGAATCAGATTTTCCACTTGTCAGGACTACGGACCATATTCACCAGCATACCTAAGATTTGCTCAAACTTTAGTTCTAAATCTACTCTATCTGCGGGTTGAATATATTCACATGCTTCAGCAAATTCAAGCCAGACTTGTGTTTCAGCAGCTTCGCCTTCAGATTGATTTAATTTTGACACAAATGCGGCTGGGTATCTCCGCATCCTGAATGCTTCTGCGATGTTGGCACAGACTGAACGTGAGCTTCTTCGAATTTGATCGGTCAATGAATATCTTTCAATTTGAGGAAAGGTTTTTGATATCTGAAAAACCCTTTGTGCTGTTGCAAATGCCAGCTTATAAACCCTAAGGTCCCGATGTGTTTTAATACTTTCCATAACAGTAATTTATTGCGTTTAACAAACCAACAACTTGATCATAAATACCAACTAAAGGTATATAAAAAATAAGATTTTTCTCCCTCTCTCCCCCTCTCCAAGTCTCCCCCTCTATCAAGTTGTGCAGTCATGCAGCTTGCCCGATTGTAACTTTTGCGGAGGCGGGTCGTGGAATCACGAGTCACGCATTTTCAGTGACGAGTCACGCCCAATTACCGCTATTTCTTGCCCCAGCTGCTGATGGATGATTCAAGTATCTTCATGTGTTCAGGATTATTGTCCTGAAGGATCCGGTTGTTCTCCAGCCTGATATTTTCAACCGGTGTGGTATTGTACCTGATCGGGGGATTATCCCCGCTGCAGACAAGTATGTTATTCTTTACCAGGTTGATGGTAGCCCTGTGAAACCGCAACGGAGATTTTGCCACCTTATAGATCAGGTTATCACTTATTTCCACATCGGTTGTCCCTTCGTCCAGAAACATGCCGTTGCTTTCAGCACTTCCTGCATTTAGCGAAATATCATGAATATGATTATGAATAATACGGCTGCCCGGCTGAAGTCCCAGCATGTAAATTCCGCCTCCGTCACTCAATATCTGCATAACATGATGAATATGATTTCCCTCCAGCCTGTTCTCCCGGCAGGGAGTCGGATCAGGATTCCACAACCATCCGGCAGAGATGCCGGTATAGGGAAGGTCATAAATATGGCAATTTAAAATGGATGTCCGGGCTGCCAATCCGCACCAGATCCCTACTGCGCCAAAAAATTGCCTGCCACATGCCGTAATTGTGGAGTTCTCCACGGTGTTGCCTGTTGCAACCTGGTCAGGCACCTTTTTCCACCATAATGCGCCATCCACCAGGCGATCGTTGCCTTCTCCGATCATGATGCCATTCCCTGAAATATCCCCGAATAGACAACCTGATACCAGGCACCCGGCAGAACCGGCCCCCAGCCATAAACCAGAACCGCCCAGCTGGGAAAACCGGCAATTGATAAATGCACAATTCTCAGCCCATGTTGCATGCACAGCCGCAGGTATTACATTCCATGCCGTGTCTTTCCCGCGTGAATCAAAATGACAGGCTTGAATGCCTGCATACCCGGATCCAGGCAGTGACCATGAACAATGTGTAAAAGCAAGGTTCTCGAAACGGATATTCCTTACTTTCCTTTTTTCTGTGCCGGCCAGACGCAATAAGTTATCTGAAAGACAGGGAAAAACTACTTTTTTATCACCGGGAGTTTCCTTTTCATTAAGCTGTAAGTAAATAAGTCCCTTATCCTGATCGTAATACCATTCGTTCTCCTCATCCAGAAATGCCATTGAATTTTCAAGAAAATAGCGGGGATTTTTTTCCCAGTGATCGAGATTGAAAAAATCAAGACTTTTGGCGCCAATTGAATCGATGGCTGTTATCACATGTCTGGTGACATCGATAGTTGACAAGTTTATCCGGGTAATTGACCAGTCGTGGAGCAAAACCAGTTCAACGTGGCCCGGATTTTCCGGCAAAGGAAAATCCCCTTCATTGAAACGGAAATTGGTTCTCCTGTCTTTTCCAACTTCTGCCACCCGGAGGTAGCCGGAGTTGGGGTGCCTGGCCCTGACGGCCCGCTTCCCGTCAATAAAAAGCTCGCGAAAAATGCCATTCACTCTTTCCTGCGAATCAATCCTGGCAACCCAAACACCATTCCTGTATTTTTGCCACCCGCTTATTTCAACACCGCCGGAGAGCTCCACGGTATCACCCGGCAAGCCACGATAAATGACCTGAACATCTTGGCTGCCGGAGTCCCCGGGTTCGAAAGTCAGTGTTTTTTCCAGCCTGTAGGTACCCTTACCAATCCATACATTTATTTCTTTCACTTTGCCGGATCCGGAAAGGGTACGAACCTCAGTCCGGGCTTTCTGAATGGTTCTGAAGGGCTTATGCCGGCTTCCGGGATTGCTGTCATCTCCGGTTAATGTAACATACAAGTCTTTGTGCGGACCCGAACAGGATACAAGCAGGATAAAGAAAAAACAGTTTAGAAACAAGGTTAAGCTTTTCATCCGTAAAAATTTTTAATTTGGTTCATTTTCAAGTTGTGAGGGTTGTGAAGGTTAGGTTCGCCAATGGTTTTCTACATATTTCCAAATCCTTGTAGCTTTTGAATTTTGAGTCCACTCCGAAAAGTCCAAACGTCATTGCGAAGGAGCGAAGCGACTGAAGCAATCTACTGCAAATGAATAGATTGCTTCGCTACGCTCGCAATGACGCTATGCCTTGTAGACTTTTCGGAGTGGACTCAATTTTTCTGTTGTCATATTTTCGAATTTCTTATAACGTTAATTAACAATAACATGCAAAACCCGTAACTCACAACCCACAACAATCACAACCCACAACAATCACAACCCACAACAATCACAGCCCACAACCTTCACAACCCTCCATCCCTCAAAACTAACAACTACTCATAAAACTCCCCTGCAAACAGCTCCACTATCCGTTCAGCGGTGTGGCCATCCCACAGCTCCGGGCGGGTGGGCATGATGCCATTGGCCAGGGTGGTGTGGAATTCGGTGCGGATGCGTTCCACGTCATTGCCGACCAGCACGGAGGCACCGCCATGCTCCCGCAGGGTCACCGGCCGTTCGGTATTCCACCGGAGGGTGAGACAGGGTGTGCCCAGGATACAGCATTCCTCCTGCAATCCGCCGCTGTCCGTCAGCATGATCCTGGCATCCATGTTCAGCCGCAGCATATCATGATACGCCAGGGGGTGCAGCAGCATCATGTTGGGGGTTGTCTCGGCTTTTCCCCATAACCCGAACAGGGTGAGCTGCTTCATGGTGCGGGGATGGACCGGCCAAAAAACCGGCATGATGGAAGCCACCTCATTGATCAAAAAATGCAGCAGGGGCTCCATCACCTCTTTCCGGTCGACGTTGGAATGCCGGTGAAGCGTGACCACGGCATAGGGGCCAGTCAGGTCAATTTCCGGGGGTTTGCCCGTATCGGCTATCCTGTTGGCAGCCAGAATACCGGGTATGCTGAGGGCCGCCGCTTTGTCCCGGTTGGCCTCCAGGGTATCGATCATGATGTTGCCCACGAAACGGATCTTTTCTTCCGGAACGCCCTCATGCCGAAGATTATCGCCCGAAATGCGGTCGGGTGTGAGCAGCAGGTCCGACAGCCTGTCGGTCACAAGCCGGTTCACCTCCTCGGGCATGTTCATGTCGCCGGAACGCAATCCCGCTTCAATATGGCAGCACTTCACATTTTCCTTTTTCGCGGTAACCGAACAGGCCAGGGTGGCATTCACATCGCCAACCACCACCACCCAGTTGGGTTTGATGTGGTACAGCACTTTCTCAAAGGCCATCATGGTCCGGCCAACCTGCTCGGCATGGGTCCCTGAACCGATCTCCAGGTTGATGTCGGGTTGCGGGATGCCCAGCGCTGTAAAGAAATTCTCTGACAGCCGGATATCGTAATGCTGACCGGTATGCAACAGCAGATGCTCGATATACCGATCGGGCCGGGCATTGTTGTGTTTCTGAATGGCGGCCACCAAGGGGGCTATCTTCATAAAGTTGGGGCGTGCGCCGACGACGGAGAGGAGTTTCATGGAGTGAAAAACTAAAAGTGAAAAACTAAAAGTGAAAAACTAAAAATTATTCATTTTTTTTCGATTTAGCCGTTTTAATTGAGGATACAAGAATCCTAATTATCTCTTTATTTGATGATTCCAATGAGGTTGCTATTTTAGGATCAATTATGGAAGAATCTTTTAATAAAGAAATCCAATAATCCGTTTCATTTGATTCTTTTAATGCAATACTTAATTTGGAAATGAAATCAGCCCTGGATTGAGCAAATTCGGCCTCCCTTACCAGAGCACCAACAGCTGTACCTGAACGCATAAACTGTTTACTGAGCAGAAATTCCTTCTTTTCAATAACTATTCGTTTACAAGTTTCAATGACTTGAATTGCCAAAGCATAGCTTTTTTGTTTCAACATACTTTCTGATTTCATAACTGTTAAATTATAGATTTCTACTAACAAAAAATATTTTGCACTATCAAATTGTATTGTGGATTTGAGTTTTTCATTTTTCACTATTCATTTTTCACTATTCGTTTTTCATTTTTCACTATTCATTGTTTACTCTTTACCCGGAAGATATTTACCGCTAAGTTAAAAGATTCCGCGTAAATAGTCAGATCTTTATAACTCCCAGATTTAACAAAACTATAAATACATCTTTGGTGAAAACTTCCTGAACATGTCAATAACTTATCTGTTATCTTTGCGTTAGTTAAGAAGAATCTAAATCAACCGGATAATTTCATTTTTCATGACCCTTTACAATCCATCACAAAGCCTTCAGGTTATTTCCAGATCAGATGCTGACGAACTTACCTCCGCTAAAGCTACGGAGAGCGAACTCACCTTCGCTAAAGCTACGGTGAGCGGAGATGTAGATCTTTATGCTATTGAATATCCGTCTGTCTCAGGCACCACAGGCATACGGGAGAAAATTTCTTTATTCCCGGCCAGGGTTAGCGCTTTCATCTACCGTCAACAGGGACGTCCCCTGAAAATCGGGCTCATGACACTTATATTCATCACCGCCCTGTTCTCAAAGTCTTATACGGGTGATTACCAGATGATCATCAACAACCACATCGGCGGAATCCTGTATGTGCTGTTCGGCAGTCTTGCCTTTTCGGCTCTGTTCCCGCGGATGAAAATATTTTTTCCGGTGATATTTGCTACAGGTGCCACCTGTCTGCTTGAATTCGTGCAATGGTTCCGGATCCCGTTCATGACGGAGCTCACCCGGATCAAAGCTTTTGCTTACCTGTTTGGAAATTCCTTTAATCCCGGAGATTTTCTGTATTATGGTGCCGGGGCAGTCATGGCCTTGCTGCTACTCTGGTTTATCCGGGAAGATTGAGCCAAACTGGACCGGTTCCGGATTCCTTTTCCAAAACATCTATTTCCCTGACATGATCCAACCCAATAATCCCCAATGGTTTGCCGCTTACACACGCTCAAAGGCCGAAAAGAAAGTGGCCCGTGAATTACAGAAACAAGGCATTGAGCATTACCTCCCGCTCGTGAAAACACTGAAACAATGGAGCGACCGGAAAAAAAAGGTGGAGGAACCTTTGATCCGTTCGTATATTTTCGTCCACATCACCACAAAGGAGTATCTCCCTGTATTGCAAACATCGGGTGTGGTGAACATCATCAGCTTCAGCGGGAAGCCCGTGCCGGTGCCCGACTGGCAGATCACCAACCTGAAGATCCTCCAGGGCTCGGAATTGCCGGTTACCCATGAAGAAAGGGATTTTACAGCAGGTGAGGCAGTCCGGATCACACAGGGCACACTGGAAGGCTTGCGTGGTATCATCGTACAGATCAGGGGCCATCAAAAACTGGTGATCAGCATACAGGCCCTAAATTATAACCTGAGCATTGATATTGATCATGCCTTTGTGGAAAAGGTAACGAGTAACGAGTAACGAGTGACGAGTGACGAGTATTCAACCTGCTGACTACTGTTTT
This sequence comes from uncultured Bacteroidales bacterium, assembly GCA_963705125.1. Classification (GTDB taxonomy): domain Bacteria; phylum Bacteroidota; class Bacteroidia; order Bacteroidales; family UBA10428; genus UBA5072. Next base: position 379,636 of record CAVPIY010000008.1, read on the forward strand.
TCAGATGAAAGACATACCTTTGTTCTGCTTTAACAACGCAAAATGAACCGAACCAAAGAAGTCATCCTGCTGAATATATCAGGTCCTGACAGGCCCGGGATCACCACTGCCCTGACACATATCCTGGCGCAATACCGCGTATCGGTGCTCGACATCGGCCAGGCCGTGATCCATGATGAGCTGTCCCTCGGCATCCTGTTTGAAGTTCCTGAAGAAAGCGAATCATCTCCCATCCTCAAGGACCTGCTGTTCCGCTGCTATGAGCTGGGCATGAATGCCAAGTTCACACCCATCGGCCTTGAGGATTATGAGGACTGGGTCAAGCTGCAGGGCAAGCAGCGGTATATCGTCACCCTGATCGCCCGCATGATCCACTCGCATCACCTGGCTAAGGTCACTGATATTATCCACGGGCAGCATCTGAATATCGACATCATCAACCGCCTCAGCGGCCGTCCTTCTCTCCGGGAGGATGAACCTCCTGCAATAGCCTGTGTCGAGTTCTCGGTGCGGGGCACACCGCGCGACAAGGACGTCATGCGACGCGATTTTCTGGAAGCATCCCGTGAAACAGGCATCGACATCGCCTTCCAGGAGGACAACATTTACCGCCGCAACCGCCGCCTGGTATGCTTCGATATGGACTCCACGCTGATACAGGCTGAAATGATCGTGGAACTGGCAAAAATGGCCGGTGTGGGCGACAAAGTGCATGAGATCACCGAATCGGCCATGCGCGGAGAAATTGATTTTAAGGAGAGCTTCCGGCAACGGGTGGCCTTGCTGAAGGGACTGGATGAAAGCGTGATGAAACAGATCGCCTATAACATGCCTATTACAGAGGGAGCAGCCAAACTCACCGGCACCCTCCGGAAATTCGGATTTAAGACCGCCATCCTGTCGGGTGGATTCACCTATTTCGGAAGATTCCTCCAGCATGAACTCGATATCGACTATGTGTTCGCCAACGAGCTTGAAATTGTCAACGGCAAGCTTACCGGGAAATATGTTGGCGATATCGTTGACGGACAGAAGAAAGCAGAACTGCTGAAAAACCTGGCCTTCAAGGAGGGCATACACCTCGAACAGGTGATTGCCGTGGGTGACGGGGCAAACGACCTGCCCATGCTGAATGTGGCCGGACTGGGCATCGCCTTTCACGCCAAACCCACGGTGAAGGAAAGCGCAAGACAGGCCATATCCACCATCGGACTGGACGCGATTTTGTATCTGATGGGGTTTCGGGATAGGGAGTTGAAGTAATTATGAATTATGAATTATGAATTAGTGGTGATGCGTTAACTTTCAAAATTTGTTTGTATATTATTGATATTAAATATAATATATGCGTTCTTTGATTTTTTGATTTGATTTTTGACCCCCGAAGGGGGTTTATATAAATAACCGTGGGTGTAAACCCACGGCAGAAAAGACCGGCATCACCATTCAGCCCCGGAGGGGTTGAACCGATAGGCATTAACACCTGTTATTCAACCCTTTCAGGGCTGAGAGACTATATTCTGTACATGTCCGTGGGTTATCCCCCACGGTTATTGAGATGATGCCACTCCGTGGCTTCAAAACCGATTATGTTGAGTCTAATGCAAACTTATTCTTGTACGCATCAGAAGTAATTCATAATTCATAATTCATAATTATGTTCAGCGGTATCGTTGAAGAATCAGCCAGAGTTGTTGCTCTGGAAAAGGAACAGTCAAACCTGCACCTCACGCTTACATGTTCTTTCGTGAAGGAGCTGAAGATCGACCAGAGCGTGTCGCATAACGGCGTATGCCTTACTGTGGTGAAAAAAACGGAAGATACATACACCGTGACAGCCATTCAGGAAACCCTGCTGAAGTCGAACCTGGGCCTGCTTACCGTCGGTTCCGGGGTAAACCTAGAACGCAGCATGAAGATGGACGGCAGGCTCGATGGTCATATCGTGCAGGGGCATGTGGACCAGACTGCGGTTTGCACGGAGGTCATCACGGCCGAAGGCAGCTGGTATTATACTTTCGGATACGAACCTGCCCGGGATGACTATATGACGGTGGAAAAGGGCTCCGTTTGCGTGAACGGGGTGAGCCTCACCGTGGTGAACTCAAGGGACCGCTCCTTCCAGGTGGCCATCATACCCTATACATACGAACATACCAATTTCCATGAGTTCAGGGTGGGCACAACGGTGAATCTGGAGTTTGATATTATCGGGAAGTATATCAGCAGAATATTGAAAAAAATGAATGATTAGTTTTAAGACTCTAGTTTTAAGTATTAAGACTATCGGTTGGGATGGCAGGGCAGATTTGCTACTATTTTCGAAGAAATTTTATTAATCCATGAATCATTGATGAAATTTCGGATAATTCCTGGGTAATTCTTACAGATTCAACTTTTGATACGATACCAATCCGTTCGGCAATTAATATCTGGGATTTTAATTCTGCTGCTGAACCCTTGGCAATGTGTAAAAAACGGATGAAATCAGGATTTGAATTTCTTTCACATCCCTCGGCAATATTAGATGAAATAGATAATGACGATCGGATAACCTGATCTCTGAATGAATATTCCCTGCTATTTTTGAATATTTGATAGATTTCTGCCATCAAATTACTACTTCTTTTCCATACTTCTAATTCTTCAAAGGAATGATAAGACATAAGTTTAACTTAATATTGGCAATAACGAGTTTACAATAAAGGTTTTGAAATTTAGCATATTATCTTAAAACTGATAACAAAGAGCTTCAAAACTTTTTGTTTTATCTTAAAACTTAAAACTATTATCTTAAAACTTTTATCTTTGTACTCCTTTTACAATACGATTTTGCGTACAACAGTTTGATATATAATGAGTAACAAGTATCCTGAATATAAAAGTTTCAACCTTTCCGCCATCAACCGGGAGATACTCGGGGTATGGAATCATGAAAAGACTTTTGAAAAATGCCTGGAAGCCCGCCAAGGCCGGCCGTTATATGTTTTTTATGAGGGCCCTCCTTCTGCCAATGGCATGCCCGGCATACACCACGTGATAGCCCGTGCCATCAAGGATATTTTCTGCCGTTATAAAACCATGAAGGGTTTCCTCGTGGAACGCAAGGCCGGGTGGGATACCCATGGACTTCCCGTGGAGCTTAAAGTGGAGACCTCACTGGGTATCACAAAGGAGGACATCGGGCAGCGGATCAGCATTTCCGATTTCAACAGCAAGTGCAAGGGCGATGTGATGACCTTCACCCGTGAATGGGAAGATCTGACCATGAAAATGGGTTACTGGGTCGACATGGAGAATCCTTATATCACTTACGATAACCGGTATATCGAAACGCTGTGGTACCTGCTTAAGAAATTGTTCGACAAGGGATTGCTTTACAAGGGATATTCCATTCAGCCGTATTCACCTGCAGCCGGTACAGGTCTCAGCACACACGAGCTGAACCAGCCCGGTTGTTACCGTGATGTGAAGGACACCACCTGCGTGGCCCAGTTCGAGGCAATCCGGAACGTGAAATCCGAATTCCTCTACAGCCAGGCGGATGCACCGGTATATTTCATGGCCTGGACGACCACGCCCTGGACATTGCCCTCCAATACGGCCCTGGCCGTTGGGCCGGACATCCGCTATGTCCGGGTGAGAACATTCAATCCCTATACCCTGGAGCCTGTGATCGTGATCCTGGCCCGTGACCTGCTGCATACGTATTTCCCCGAAAATAACCAGGAGATTGCCATCGAGGCTTTCCAGTCCGGAGACAAGCGTATTCCCTACAAGGTGCTGGATGAATTCCCGGGCTCACTCCTGGAAGGCATTTCCTATAAACAACTGATCAACTGGGTGGATCCGGGCAAGGGCGCCTTCCGGGTGCTCACCGGTGACTTTGTCACCACCGGGGAAGGTACGGGTATTGTGCATATTGCGCCTACTTTTGGCGCAGATGACTTCAGGGTAGCCCTGAAAAACAATGTGCCCCCGCTGATGGTGACCGACCGGAACAATCACCCTGCACCCCTTGTGGATAGGAAGGGCCGCTTTTTCCGGCTCGAGGACCTGCATGAATCCTTCATTTCAACGAATGTTAACACGGAAGAATACCGTGCCTTTGCCGGTCGTTATGTGAAAAATGACTACGATTCCAACCTGGGTGCCGATGATCCCTCGGTGGATATCGACATTGCCGTGTACCTGAAAAAGAACAACAAGGCTTTCCGCATTGAAAAGCATGTGCACAATTATCCGCATTGCTGGCGTACTGACAAGCCTGTGCTATACTACCCGCTCGATGCCTGGTTTATTAAAACCACAGCGATGAAGGACAGGTTGATCGAACTGAACAACACAATTAACTGGAAACCTGAGTCGACCGGAACAGGACGATTCGGAAAATGGCTTGAAAACCTGGTGGACTGGAACCTGTCGCGTTCCCGTTACTGGGGAACTCCCCTTCCCATATGGGTAAGTGAAGACATGCAGGAACAGAAATGCATGGGTTCCGTGCAGGAGCTGAAGCAGGAAATTGATAAGGCCATACAGGCCGGCTTCATGAAGCATAATCCGTTCTCGGCTTATACCGAAGGGGATCTCGGACAGGCAAATTACGCCACCTTCGACCTGCACCGGCCTTTTGTGGATGATATTTACCTGGTTTCCGACACCGGAAAAAAGATGACCCGTGAAACCGACTTAATCGATGTCTGGTTCGATTCTGGGGCCATGCCATATGCCCAGGTGCATTATCCATTTGCCATGAAGGACCCGGAATTCAGACATCATTACCCTGCCGATTTCATTGCCGAGGGGGTTGACCAGACACGCGGATGGTTTTTCACCCTCCACGCACTGGCCGTCATGCTTTTTGATTCGGTGGCCTACAAAAATATCATCAGCAACGGGTTGTGTCTCGACAAGAACGGGAACAAAATGTCGAAGCGGCTCGGCAATGTGGTGGATCCCTTTGATGTGATCGGGCAACACGGATCGGATCCGTTGCGCTGGTACCTGATCACGAATGCCCAGCCATGGGATAACCTCAAATTCGATATAGATGGTGTGGATGAGGTAAAACGTAAATTCTTCGGCACACTCTTCAATACCTATTCATTCTTTGCCCTGTATGCCAATGTTGACGGGTTCACTTACCGCGAAGCTGATATTCCGGTGAGTAAAAGGCCGGAAATCGACCGCTGGATCATTTCCCTGCTCAATTCGCTGATCATAGCGGTAGAATCGTTTTATGAAGATTATGAACCCACCAAGGCCGCCAGGGCAATCCAGCACTTTGTGACAGAAAACCTGAGCAACTGGTATGTGCGGCTTAACCGGAAACGTTACTGGGGCGGCGAACAATCCGAAGACAAGCTGGCAGCCTACCAGACGCTGTATACCTGCATCACCGCGGTGGTCAGGATGGCAGCTCCCCTGGCTCCTTTCTATATGGACAAGATATACCGTGATCTCAACCATATCACCCACAGGGAGCCTGATACGTCGGTGCACCTGGCTGAGTTCCCGGTTGCCGATCCTAAACTGGTGGACAGGGCCCTGGAGGAAAAGATGGAACTCGCCCAGAATATCTCATCCATGGTGCTGGGCTTACGCAGAAGGGTGAATATAAAAGTCAGGCAACCCCTTCGCAAGATCATGGTCCCCGTATCGGATCCGGAAACCGCAAGCCGGTTCGAAGCCATTAAGCATCTTATCCTGAGCGAAGTAAATGTAAAGGAACTCGAATATCTCAAGGATACTTCAGGCATACTGGTTAAAAAGATCAGACCGAATTTCAAGATGCTTGGCCCGCGCTACGGCAGGCTGATGAAGGATATTACAAAGGCACTGGAGGCTTTCGGTCAGGATGATATCAGCCGTTTTGAAGCGGAAGGCAGGTGGAATCTGTCAGCAGCCGGAGAGACCATCATACTCTCGGCCGATGATGTGGAAATCAGCTCCGAAGATATTCCCGGCTGGCTTGTGGCCAATGAAGGCAAGCTGACCGTTGCCCTGGATGTGAATATTACCCAGGAGCTCAAAGATGAAGGATATGCCCGCGAATTTGTAAACCGCATCCAGAATATCCGTAAGGACAGCGGATTTGAGGTAACCGATAAGATTGTCGTTGAAATACAGCAACATCCCCTGATCGAACCGGCAGTAAATCAGCACCGGGATTATATTGCCGCACAAACACTGGCCCGTTCTGTATCCCTGGTTGACCGGCTTGATCTTTCAGAGTCGCAGGCTGTGGAAATTGAAGAAAATGTAATGACCTATGTAAAGGTTAGTAAGATTTAGGTTTTTCAACACATTGAATGGATTTTTTTCGTATTTTTAAATATACTAAATCACAAAGTTATGTCAGAGAGGACAAGGTATGCCGATGAAGAACTCGAGGAGTTCAGAAAGATTATCTTAGACAAGTTGGATCAAGCCAGAAGGGATTTTGAGCTCCTGAAAAGTGCCATTACACAAAGTGAAAGCAATGACACACAGGATACCTCGCCTACTTTTAAGGTGCTCGAAGAAGGCGCTGCCACACTTTCGAAAGAGGAAGCGGGCAGGCTTGCCCAGCGGCAGCAAAAGTTCATCCAGCATTTACAGGCGGCTTTGATACGCATTGAAAACAAAACCTACGGGGTATGTCGTGAAACCGGCAAGCTGATCTCCAAGGAAAGGCTGCGTGCTGTACCACATGCTACCCTGTCAATTGATGCCAAACAAAAGCAGCGCTGATTGCACATGAAAATTTCCAAAGGTGCTCAGGCTATAGCCCTTATTGTACTGGTTCTGCTGGTAGATCAGATCGTCAAGATCCAGATTAAAACCACCATGACCATTGGTGAGAGTATCACCGTATTTGGCAACTGGTTTTTTATCAAGTTTATTGAGAATCCGGGCATGGCCTTCGGCCTGGATATCCCCGGCAGACTGGGTAAGCCAGTACTTACGATTTTCCGGATCATTGCCGTGATCGCCATCGGCTGGTACCTGCGTGAACTGGTAAAAAGCCGCGTCAACACGGGACTGATACTCTGCGTTGCCCTGATTTTCGCCGGTGCCATGGGCAATATCATTGACAGTGTGTTTTACGGGCTCATCTTCAATAACAGCACATTTTATACTGTTGCGCAGATGTTTCCCCCGGAGGGAGGCTACGGCACGATGCTGCATGGCCGCGTGGTGGACATGCTGTATTTTCCCATCATCAAGGGCTCATATCCGGGGTGGTTTCCCTTCTGGGCAGGCGAGGAATTCATCTTTTTCCGGCCCATTTTCAATATTGCCGATTCCTCCATCTCAGCAGGCATAATTGCCATCCTGCTCTTCCAGAAAAGGTTTTTCCATGAGAATAAACCGATTGTTGAGGGACAAGGGACAAGGGACGAGGGACAAGCAGGAAGTCGTGACACGTGACGGGTGACGGGTGGTGCGGGCACAATTCCCCAATTCCTAAAACCCACTTGTCCCTTGTCCCTCGTCCCTCGTCCCTACTTTGCCACCGGGTGAAACGCTTCCCTGATGTGTTCCAGCACAGTCCGGCCCTGGTCGATGATGATGGAGATGATATCGAAGCGTACCTCCAGGTCGATGTTATGGCTGAACAAATACCGTTCTGCAGCAAAGATCAGGTAACGCTGCTTGCGGAAATCAACGGCCGTTGAAGGCTCTCCCCAGGAGTTACCCGACCGGGTTTTCACTTCCACGATCACCAGCTGGTCGCGTTGACGTGCGATGATGTCCACTTCGTTGTGTTTAAAATGCCAGTTTCGTTCGAGGATCTCATATCCCTCCTCGATCAGGAATTCCACGGCAAGGTCTTCGCCCCGCCGGCCAAAATGCTGCTTGTCTTCCATATTTCAGAAACGTATTTGGGATTGATTGCGGTCAACGGTTATTTGCACTTCCCGGCCCAAAACAAGGCTCATGTTGGGGCGCAGGTGACCGGCCGGAAATCCGAACATCACCGGGAATCCATATCCGGACACCGCTTCACGGATAATGGCATAGGCCGGTTTGCGAAAGCCCGAACCGGAAACTTTCATCCCGTTCATAGCCCCCACGACAAGGCCTTTCAAATCTTTAAGCCTCCCACGCCATAACAGATTCATGATCATGCGGTCGATATGGTACAGATACTCATTCACATCTTCCAGGAACAATATACGGCCTGCGGTATCGGGTTCGATGTCAGTACCGGCCAGGCTGTAAAGCACAGACAGGTTGCCGCCAATCAGCACACCCTTTGCAGTGCCAACCAGGTTGTCTTTATGCGGCTGTATATCATATTGCCTGACTTCCCCGAAAAGAGCGGCACGCAGGGAGTCCATCGACGCCAGATCGGGTTTCTCGGGTGGAACATACCTGGGCATGGCACTGTGCAGGCTTTCGATACCCGCATGCTGCTGCAGGAAGGCATGCAGCACGGTGATATCGCTGCAGCCGGCGATCCATTTCGGGTGCCGGATGAATTTTTCAAAGCTGAGCCGCTGCAGGATGCGGATCGTACCATAGCCACCCCTTGCACAAATGATGGCCTTGATCGCGGGATCATCGAGCATGGCCTGAAAGTCGGCAGCCCGCTGGGCATCCTTGCCGGCAAATGAATTCCGGCGTTTAAAAAGATACTGTCCGGTGACCACCTGCAGGCCCCAGGAGCGTATGAGCTCAATCGCAGGCTGAATCTCCGGTTCGGCGAGACAGCCTGCCGGGGCTGGAATACCGACTGTATCTCCCCGGTGAAGCAGGGGCGGTGTGATCATGATGGGTATTTATGGGTTTGAATTCACAGTGATTTGAATATATTTGCAAGGTAGTAAAAAAGGCTGTAGGTTTTTAGGCTTTTAGGTGTAGTTCGTCATTGCGAGGAGGCATATGGTATGCCTCAGTTGGTACTGAACCAAGGCCGACGAAGCAATCTGTCTCAGTGATCCGGAGTTGCTTCAGCATTGAACATTTTATGGCAAACTGCCTGTGGGGTTAGATTGCCGCGCCCGCTGAAGCGGTCTCGCAATGACGTAACCAACAGACCTATAGCCTACAGCCTAAAGCCTAAAGCCTGTGTGGATGCAACAAAAACCTCAAATGCCGGCAAATTATACTTAGTTTCAAACTATATGGATAAATCCTACAAACGTCATCTCGTCACGGCTGCCCTGCCGTATGCAAATGGTCCGGTTCACATTGGGCATCTGGCCGGGGTATATGTGCCGGCAGATATTTACGTCCGTTATCTCCGGCTCAGGGGCGAAGATGTGGCATTCATCTGCGGATCCGATGAACACGGAGTGCCGATCACCATCAAGGCCAGACAGGAAAAAGTGAGCCCGCAGGATATTGTGGACAAGTACCACACCATGATCCGGGATGCATTTTCGGCATTCGGAATTTCATTCAGCATATACTCCCGCACCACAACCAAAACACATTACAAAACAGCTTCGGAGATATTCCGCACCCTGTATGACAAGGGAGAGTTTATTGAAAAGACCACCAGCCAGTATTATGATGAAGAGGCGAAACAATTCCTGGCTGACCGCTATATTACCGGTACTTGCCCGCATTGCGGTAATGAGGGTGCATATGGTGACCAGTGTGAGAAATGCGGTACTTCGCTCAGTGCCACTGACCTGATCAACCCGCGATCAACCATCAGCGGAAGCCAGCCTGTGATGAAAGATACATTACACTGGTTTTTGCCACTCGACAAACACGAAGTTTTTCTGAAGAAATGGATCCTGGAGGAAAATAAGGACTGGAAAGCCAATGTATACGGGCAGTGCAAATCGTGGCTCGATGCAGGCCTTCAGCCACGTGCGGTAAGCCGTGACCTCGACTGGGGGATACCGGTTCCGGTAGAAGGAGCTGCCGGTAAGGTGCTGTATGTATGGTTTGATGCTCCCATCGGATATATTTCAGCGACACGCGATCTGACTCCGGACTGGGAGAAATACTGGAAGGATCCGGAAACCCATATGGTGCATTTCATCGGCAAAGACAACATCGTGTTTCATTGCATCATGTTCCCAGCCATACTCAGGGCTGAAGGAAGCTATATCTTACCTGCGAACGTGCCGGCCAATGAGTTTCTCAATCTGGAGGGAGACAAGATATCCACATCCCGCAACTGGGCGGTTTGGCTTCATGAATACCTGGAGGAATTTCCCGGCAAGCAGGATGTGCTGCGTTATGTATTGTGCGCTACCATGCCCGAGACCAAGGACAATGATTTTACCTGGAAGGATTTCCAGAGCCGCAACAACAACGAGCTGGTAGCCGTTCTCGGAAATTTCGTGAACCGGGCACTGGTGCTCACGAACAAGTATTTCGACGGAAGGGTACCGCCGCAGGCTGACCTTACCGATGCCGATCGTCAAACCCTGGACGAGATACCCAGGCTGAAGGAGGCTGTGGAATATAATCTCGATAATTTCCGGTTCCGTGAGGCATTGAAAGCAGCCATGGACCTGGCCCGGCTGGGAAACAAATACCTGGCCGACAATGAGCCCTGGATTGTGATCAAAACCGATAAGACCCGCGTAGGAACCGTTCTGAACATTGCCTTGCAGATCACAGCCAACCTGGCCGTCATCACTGAACCCTTCCTGCCCTATTCGGCAGATAAGATCGCTGCTTTCATCAACAGGACAGATATCAGCTGGAAGGACGGCGGCAGGGGAGATCTGCTGAAGGAAGGCCATAAGCTGGGCGTTCCGAGCCTGCTTTTCGAAAAGATCGAGGACGAAGTGATAGACAAACAACTGCAAAAGCTGCAACAGACCAAAGATGCGAACCGCCAGAGCGGACCCGTGATCCACTCACAAAAGGAAAATATCAGCTATGAGGAGTTCAGCCGCATGGATATCCGGATCGGTACCATCCTCGAAGCGGTGAAAGTGCCAAAAACCAAAAAGCTGATGCAACTGAAGATCGACACAGGAATGGACAAACGTACTGTCGTGTCGGGCATTGCCGAATATTTTGAACCCGAAGGGCTTATCGGCAAACAGATCTGCCTCCTCGCAAACCTGGCACCCCGTGAAATTAAGGGAATACAATCGCAGGGTATGATATTGCTTGCAGAGGAAGCCAACGGTAAACTGATCTTTGTTACGCCGGAGGAGGGTACAAAAAACGGGGCAGAGGTGAAGTAGTTACGAGTGACGGGTGACGAGTGACGGGTGTAAGGAAACGAATGGGTTTTAGGTGTGAGCATGGATGACTTTCAAGTTGTGCATACAATACCCAGACCCATGCTCAAACCTCACTTGTTACTCGTCACTCGTTACTTTTTTACTATATTTGCCAAAACCTACACACATAATGGCTGAAAAAGCTGAAAAGAGATCTTTTTGGGAGAAGTTCAGACATAAGTACCGGTTATCCATTTATCGTGACGAAACATACGAGGAAGTACTGAACCTCAAACTAACCCGCCTGAATGTGATGGCCATTCTGGGTGTGGGGATTTTCCTGTTCCTCTTGCTGGTGATATCGGTCATTGCCTATACCCCAGTCAGGGAGCTGATACCGGGTTATCCCGATGAAAATACGGTACGCAACATACACCTCAACAATTACAGGCTGGATTCGCTTGAAATTGAAATCGCAAAACGAGATGTATATTTCGAGAACCTGCGACGGATCATTGCAGGAGAAAGTCCCCATAACTTTGACGACACGAAGGACACTTCAGTTACCCCTGCCGGAGTGATGTATAAGAAGTCGGAGGAGGACTCGTTGCTGCGCCGGATGGTTGAACCAACAGACAGGTTCGGACTGGCCACGATTGAGAAAAAAGTAATCAATACTGCCCTGTCGAGCACACTGTTTTTTCCTCCCGTGAGGGGAATGGTGACCAATACTTTTAACAGCAAGAGCGAGCATTATGGCATCGACATTGTGGCCTCGGCCAGTGAAGTGGTAAAGGCCACCCTGCCTGGCATGGTCATCATGGCCGGCTGGACGCTTGAAACTGGTTATGTGATCCAGTTGCAGCATGAAAATAACATTATCTCGATATACAAACACAATGCCGAACTGCTCAAGCATATCGGTGACCGTGTTAAGGCCGGTGAGCCTATCTCCATTATCGGAAATTCAGGAGAGCTCACAACGGGGCCACACCTGCATTTTGAATTGTGGCACAATGGCACCTCTCTCAACCCGCAGGATTACATAACCTTCTGACAGGTAGCGCAAGGTGCGGACATCATGAAAAAGAAAGTTGCCATTCTCGGATCAACCGGGTCGATCGGTACCCAGGCTCTGGAAGTCATCCGGCTTCACCGGGATCTTTTTGAGGTTGAAGTGCTGACGGCAGGTCGTAATGCTGAACTGCTGATCGAACAGGCCCTGCAATTCGTGCCGTCGTACGTGGTGATCGCCGATGAAATGCTGTACAGTGAAGTACGCGACAGTCTTTCGCGTCTGCCTGTCCAGGTGCTTACCGGTATGCAGGCCCTTGCCGAAGTGGTTATCCTGCCCACTGTGGATATTGTTCTTACTGCCATGGTCGGGTTTTCGGGACTCATCCCCACTGTAGCAGCCCTGAAGGCAGGTAAGGATATTGCGCTGGCCAACAAGGAGACAATGGTTGTGGCCGGGTCGCTGATCACCACACTGGCACGGGATCATGGTGCAGGCATAATCCCGGTTGATTCGGAACATTCGGCTATCTTTCAGTGCCTGACCGGGGAGCAGCCTGAATCGGTTGAAAAGATCATCCTTACTGCATCGGGTGGTCCTTTCAGGGGCATGAGCCGTGACAGGCTGAAGGACGTAACCTGCCAGGAAGCCCTCAAACATCCCAACTGGAATATGGGAAACAAGATCACCATCGATTCCGCATCGCTCATGAATAAAGGACTGGAAGTGATTGAGGCCAGATGGCTGTTCGGGATGAAACCGGAGCAGATCGAAGTGGTTGTACATCCTCAGTCGGTCATACATTCCCTTGTACAGTTTACCGACGGGTCCATCAAGGCCCAGCTTGGGTTACCCGATATGAGGCTGCCCATTCAGTATGCCCTTGGATACCCGGCACGACTCAAATCACAATTCCCCCGTTTCAGCTTTACCGAATGCAACAGCCTCACTTTTGAAAAGCCGGATGAGGAAGTTTTCAGGAACCTTTCTCTGGCTTATATGGCCCTGCGCACAGGGGGTAACATGGCCTGCATCATGAATGCGGCCAACGAAGTGGTGGTGGAAGCCTTCCTCGAAAACCATGTAAGGTTCCTGGATATGCCCGGCATAATCGAAGAGACCATGTCCAACATCCATTTCATCCCCGAACCCACCCTGACCGATTATGCGGAGACGGATCTGGAGGCGAGGGCATTTGCGGGGAGAGTGCTAAGTAGGATGTGACTGTTCTAAAATAATCTCTATCTTTGCACCCTGTATTTTATTAAATCATATCACACATGGGCGTTATCATCCAGATCGGTCAGCTGCTGCTAAGTTTATCCATTCTTGTCATTCTGCACGAATTGGGACATTTTCTTTTTGCCCGCCTGTTTAAAACCCGGGTGGAAAAATTCTACCTATTTTTCGATCCCTGGTTTTCCCTGTTTAAATTGAAAAGGGGTGATACCGAATATGGCATCGGATGGCTTCCGCTGGGCGGATACGTGAAAATTTCGGGGATGATCGATGAATCGATGGACCGGGAACAGATGAAACAGCCACCGCAACCCTGGGAATTCAGGTCAAAGCCAACGGGACAACGTCTGCTGATCATGCTGGGTGGTGTTATCGTTAACCTTATCCTGGGATTTCTCATTTATTCTGCGGTATTGTATGTATGGGGCGAGAAATACCTTCCCAACAAGAACCTTACCGATGGCATCTGGTGCGTGGATCCCATCGCCAGGGACATCGGCTTCCGGAACGGGGACAAGATCATTTCGATAAACGGTATCGAACCAAACCGTTTTGAAGACATATACAGGGAGATCATTTTCGGCGGTACTGTGAAGGTCCTTCGCGATAATCAGGTGGATTCGTTTCTGGTACCCGAGGATTTTATCGGCAGCCTGGTAAAGGAACGGAATGTTATGCTGTTTTATCCGCGTGTACCCTTCATCATACGTGAAATACCCGATACATCGATCAATGCGGGAGCAGGACTTAAGCCCAGAGATCAGGTATTGGGGATCAACGGAATACCCATACGGTATTATGACGAATATCTTTCGATAGTTGATACCCTGCCTCCCGGCCGGATTACCCTGGACGTACTGCGGAATGATACCCGGCTGCCGGTTGAAGTGAGCCTGTCAGACAACAGAAAGATAGAGGTTCTTTCCATCATACCCGATTTTGATGAACTTGAAAAACTGAACCTTTACAAGCTGGAAACAACCAAATATAGCTTTTTCAGTGCGCTCCCCGCCGGATTTAAACTGGCCAGGGACAGGCTGTCGTTCTATATCAAACAGTTTAAACTGATCTTTGACTTCAAGACAGGGGCATATAAGGGACTTGGCGGTTTTGGTACCATCGGGGGACTTTTCCCGCGTGCCTGGGAATGGCAGTCTTTCTGGGAGATCACAGCTTTCCTGTCACTTATCCTGGCTTTTATGAATGTATTGCCCATTCCGGCGCTCGATGGCGGACATGTGACCTTCCTGCTGTACGAAATGGTAACCCGGCGCAAGCCCAGTGAAAAGTTCCTGGAATATGCGCAAATCGTGGGCATGGTGATCATATTCGGGCTGCTTATCTTTGCCAATACAAATGATATACTCCGCTGGATAAGCAGGCTGTTGGGCAAATAAGTGGAGCATCGGGCAAGTTATTACGCATAATAGAGGACAATATTGAAAAATATTCCTAATTTTACCCGGTATATTTAATACTTTGTTATCATGAACCTGACTGTATTGCTTTTTGGCCTGGGACCCATGGAGATTGTTCTGATTCTGGCTGTGGTGTTGCTCCTGTTCGGCGGCCGTAAAATTCCAGAACTCATGAAAGGACTGGGACAGGGTATGCGTGAGTTCAAAAAAGCTTCCCATGTAGAGGAAGATCAGGATGAGGAATTAAAAAAGAAGGATGGTAAATAATAACTAAAATAGAAATATTATGTCATTGGGACCAACTGAAATTATTTTAATAGTAGCCGTATTGCTATTGTTATTTGGCGGGAGAAAGATACCTGAATTGATGCGCGGACTGGGTCAGGGAATGAAGGAGTTTAAGAAGGCGTCACGCGGAGATGATGATGTATCTGAAAAAGCTGCCGTAGAGAACAAATCCAAGGAATAGCGTTCCCTGCATAGGTTATCATGCCCGTCACCTTGCGTGACGGGTTTTTTTGTGCCGGCCTGACCGGTGATAACCTAAATCAATAAATACCGTATATTTGAGCATGATCAGGCACTTTGCTTTTGCGCTTTGTCTTCTGGCATCTGCCCCGGCAAGGTCATCTCTCCCGCCGGCGGGTGATCCGGATATGCTGTATGAATACCGGATCGCGCAGCTGAATAAGCAATCGCCCATTGAACTGGTTTACAATACCGATGTAAGAAAATACATCGACCTGTATACCGGCCTGCGCAGTCAGGAAATGGCGCGTATCATCGGACTGTCAAACCTGTATTTCCCGATTTTCGAAGAGATCCTGGACCGCCAGGGCCTTCCCCTTGAACTCAAGTATCTGACCGTGATCGAATCGGGCTTGAACCCCCTCGCCACATCAAAATCGGGAGCGGTGGGATTGTGGCAATTCCTCTTTAACACAGGGCGGTTGTTCAGCCTGGAGATCTCTTCGCTGGTGGATGAACGGCGTGATCCTTACAAATCGACGGAAGCCGCTGCCCGGTATCTGACTTACCTGTACAATACCTTCCATGACTGGCATCTTGTCATGTCATCTTACAACGGTGGTCCGGGAGAAGTCAGAAAAGCCATTGAGCGCAGCCGGGGAGAGACCGATTACTGGAAGCTGCGGCCTTACCTTTCCGAGCAATCAAAAAACTATATGCCGGCCTTTGTTGCTGCATACTATATCATGAATTTCTACAGGGAACATGGAATTGTGCCGATCGTGCCTGAATATGACTACCACAACACCGATACACTTCACATCCGTTACGCGATATCGTTCAGCCAGGTTTCCGGGGTGATCGGGCTTAATCTGGATCACATCCGCATGCTGAACCCGGCTTACAAGCGCGATTATATACCCGAGAGAAGTCCCTATGGCTTACTTGTGCTTCCTTCGGATAAAACGGCTGCTTACCTGCAAAACGAGGTCAATATCCTGGGGTTTTCTTCACCTCCGGCCGATTATCACCAGATGGTGGCCCAGGCCGGCAATACAGACGGAAAATCCCGGATCATTCATGTGGTGCAGCCGGGTGAATTCACGCATAAAATTGCCATGCAGTACAATGTTACACTCGAGAACATCAGGGCCTGGAACCAGATGGAGGGGTATGAGGTGAAGGCGGGGCAGAGGCTTGAAATCTGGGTGACGAGTAACGAGTAACGAGTGACGAGTAAAAATATTGCTGCCTTGTCTTCAGACAAATCATACTTTTCAATTATTCCTTTAATGATGTAATCAGACCTAATAGTGTTTTACGGATTTCAGTCAGTTTCGATTGAAGTCCAAGTGAATACTCGGGAGACAGGTATTCAAGGTTTTCACAAATAAGGATCTGTGTTTCAACTTCAGCTGCACTTCCAAGTGAAATATAAAGGAACTGGCAAAATTCCTTTTTTGATGCTCTTGCTGCACCTTCGGCAATATTTGACGGAATAGAAACTGAAGCACGACGAAGCTGATTTATCATACCATATATTTCATCTCTGGGAAATCCTTTGGTTATTCGATAAATATCAGTTACAAGCGTAATGCTTTTTTGCCAGGCAATTAAGTCTTTGTGTGTTTTCATAACATTTTTCACATAACGGGTTACAAACAAATATACAAATATCCGGCTTAATCACAAATCGTTTTGAATTTATGTCAGGTAGACCCCCACCCACACACTTTCCCAAAACACTCGTTACTCGTCACCCGTCACCCGTCACTACTTCCCTAATAAGCCCTCACATTCCTCCCCTCAATGAAGTTTATGAACGACCGGTTCACCACGCGGTTACCGCCAGGTGTGGGGTAGTTTCCGGTGAAATACCAGTCGCCAAGGTGATCGGGACACGCGACGTGGAGGTTTTCGATTGTCTGGTACACAATCCTGATCTCGGCCCTGATGTCAGGTGTTTTCAGCATCTGGGCTATTTTTTCCGAAATTCGTTCAGGGGTAAAAGGCCGGTATATTTCCTTAACATGGTTGACAATCTCTTCTTTTGGCTGGTTCTCACTTTCCTTGGTTTTTCGGTAAACCTCATTGAGGATGCTTTCCTTGCCGGTTTCCCTGAGCAGGTTGATTGCAGCCTTGAAAGCTATGAAATCCCCGAGTTTGGCCATGTCAATCCCATAGCAGTCGGGATACCTGATCTGGGGCGAAGAGGATACGATGACGATGCGTTTGGGCTTTAGCCGGTCGAGTATTTTGATAATACTGTATTTCAGTGTGGTGCCCCGTACAATGGAGTCATCAATCACCACGAGGTTATCTGTATTCGGAATAATGGTACCGTAGGTAACATCATAAACATGTCCCACCAGGTCGTCACGTCCTGAATCCTGGGAAATGAAGGTACGCAGCTTGATATCCTTAAGGGCTACTTTTTCCACACGCGGTTTCATGAAAATGATGCTGTCGAGTTCCTCCCCGGTGATATTTTGGCCGAGTGACAGGATCCTTTTCTTCTTTTCCATTTTCATGGTGGTTTCCACACCCCTGATCATGCCGTGAAAAGCTGATTCGGCTGTATTGGGTATGAAGGAGAAGACCGTATTTTCCAGATCGTTGTCAAGCACTTCGATGATTTGGGGTGTAAGCAGTTCTCCAAGCCTCTTTCTTTCATTGTAGATATCGAAGTCACTTCCGCGTGAAAAATAGATCCTTTCGAAAGAACAACTCCGCTTTTCATACGGACCCCTGATAATCGGATTATCCACCTGGCCGTTTCGCTTAATGATGAGTGCAGATCCGGGATTGAGTTCTCTCACTTCCGTATGGTCAATGTTCAAAACTGTCTGAATGGCAGGCCTTTCTGAGGTCACAACCACAATTTCATCGTTGGCATAATAAAATGCCGGACGGATACCCCAGGGATCCCTGACTACAAAAGCATCACCATGTCCCAGCAGACCGGCGATCACGTAACCCCCGTCCCATCTTTTGCTGGCTTCCCGAAGCACATTGTCCAAACGCAGGTCACGTGCGATGAGGTCGGAGATCTCCAGGTTCTCGTATCCCAGTTTTTTGAACGTTTCGAAATTGCGCTGGATCTCCCGGTCGAGGAAATGACCGATATTTTCGAGCATGGTAACCGTGTCAGAGAAATCACGCGGATGCTGACCCAGGTCAACGAGTATCTGGAAGAGCTCGTCAACATTGGTAAGATTGAAGTTTCCGGCGAGCACCAGGTTTCTGGTTTTCCAGTTGTTCATGCGCATGACCGGATGAACACTTTCGATATCGTTCTTGCCAAAGGTCCCGTAGCGCAAATGGCCGAGCAGCAATTCACCGGCAAAAGGAAGGTTCTCTTTTGCCCAGATGGGATCAAGGATCAGGTCAGGATTCTTTTCTTCAACTTTATCGTAAATCTTGCGGAGCGTCTTGAAAATGTCATTGATGGCGGCCTGTTTGATGGATCTTTCCCGATCTATATATTGTTTGCCGGGCTTCATATCGAATTTTACCGATGCAATACCGGCTCCGTCCTGTCCCCGGTTATGCTGTTTCTCCATCAGCAGGTAGAGCTTTTGTATACCGTACTTCCAGGTTCCGTATTTCAACTGGTAGTATTCCAGCGGTTTCAACAGCCTTACCAGGGCAATTCCGCATTCGTGGTTAACTTCGTCAGTCATTCAGGCGGTGTATTCATTTAATCGGGAAAAGAAATGATATCCTCCCGGATGAAGGCATCCGGGTAATCATATTCAATCCTTTTCATAAAACGCAAGGCTTCGCTTTTTGTACGGAAATCCCCGACGTATACTTTAAAATAAGGATACTCGAATTTCTTGTAGCTTTTCACTTCTTCGTATTTGGAAATAAACCGGGCTCTCCACTGATCAGCCTGTTTATTGGCTTCCTGCCCTGATCCCATATAGATCGCAATACGGAATCCCCGAATGCCGTTGATCCTTTTCTGTTGGGCCAGATGCTGATTTACGAGGTTCCTGATTGCCTGATCCTGGGTTACCTTGATCTTCCCCTGCCCCGGTTTCACTGATTCAAGCTGAGCGAAAATATCGGATGTGGTTTGCGCCCGCAAGCTTGTGCTGAAGGCAGCAGCAATGAGGATCATCAGACATGTTACGGAAATTTTCGATACCATGGTCATGAAAGAATCAGATTGCAAAGTTACGTAAAAAATCCTGAATGCAATTCCCAAAAACGGCCGGTTCACCGGTTGAAGGACGGAACGTCGACCGTACGGTTTTCCTTAATTTCCGTCTTTTTTGTGTAGAGCCAGGAGCGGGCTTTTATATAACCCTGCAACTCAATATTGACCTGCTTTTTCCGGGACAAGCCATACAGGGATGAGGCTCCGGTAAGAAGGTTGGCCATACTCAGGGTAAAATTCATGCGGTAGGATGAATCAGAACGGGCCGGTATCCTAACCTTGTCAATTGTCGAGAGTGTACCAAGAAAATAGCCATCAACCAGGGTTTTTACATTCACTTCGCTTACCCGGAATGCTGCGGATGAGGGATTAGAAACC
This sequence comes from uncultured Bacteroidales bacterium, assembly GCA_963705125.1. GTDB lineage: Bacteria > Bacteroidota > Bacteroidia > Bacteroidales > UBA10428 > UBA5072. The sequence goes on from CAVPIY010000008.1 coordinate 399,448, forward strand.
CCGATCACAGCCGAGAAACTAAGGGTGTTGTTCTCCAGGCTCCTGAATTCAAAGCCGCTTATCCCGGTCATGGAAATATCTTCAACTCCTTTGCAAGCGGTAAGGAAGATAAGAGATATCAGCAACAACCGGATGGTGTTTGATATAGGGTTCATGAGACAGATAAATTTTTCTTCGCGATTTTACATTAAAAATCGATATGAATATGTATTTTAGACTGATAATTCAACAAACACCAATTCAAATGGTTTCGAAAAAGACCATCGAGAACTTCCTCGAACCTAAAAAACTTGCCATTGCAGGGGTTTCAAGAAATCCAAAAAAATTCGGCCACGCCGTGTTCCGCGAACTTAAAAAGAGCGGCTATTCCGTGTATCCCATTAATCCGAATGCCGATGACATTGACGGGGAAAAATGCTATGCTGCCGTGGCTGATCTTCCCGAAGACGTTAAGCACCTGCTGATCCTGACACCCAGAAAGGAGACGGATGCGGTACTCCGGGAAGCCATCAACAAGAGAATTACCCGTATCTGGGTACAGCAGATGTCGGAAACGTCTGATACGATCCGTATTGCGGAGGAATTTCATGTGGAACTGATCTCAAAAAAGTGCATCTTTATGTTTGCCGAGCCGGTAGCCGGCATCCATAATTTTCACAGGACGATCATGAAGATCTTCGGGAGACTGCCGAAGTAGGATGAAGTGACGAGTGACTAGCGGCGCATGAGTTTTAAGGCACAATGCTCGGCGTAGTTTCAAACTACGCCGAACTATGTAGAGTATGGCGTGTCCAATACCCAAGACCCAAATCCCGAATCCCACTCGCTACTCGTCACTCGTTACTCGTCACTATTACAACCCTCCTGCTACCAGATCCCCCACTTCCTTTGTACCCATTCCCATTTTTCCGGCGGCGAGACTTTTGATCTTACCGGAGGCAAGGCTTTTGCTGACCGACTGGTCAATTGCGTTTGCAGCCTCAGCTTCTCCAAGGGTTTCCAGCATCATGCCGCCTGCACAGATGGCAGCCAGGGGATTGATTATGTTCATGCCGGAATATTTGGGGGCTGAGCCACCCATGGGTTCAAACATGGACACACCATGTGGATTGATGTTCCCGCCCGCTGCAATACCCAGTCCGCCCTGGATCATGGCACCCAGGTCGGTGATGATATCGCCGAAAAGGTTTTCCGTAACGATTACATCGTAAAATTCAGGGGATTTTACCATCCACATGTTGCAGGCATCAACGTGATTGTAATCCTGTTTTATATCGGGGAATTCTGCATCACCCATTTCCTTGTGGGCACGCACCCACAGATCACCTGCATGGGTGAGCACGTTGCATTTGTGTACCAGGGTAAGCAGCTTTCTTTTATTCCGTTTGCGGGTATATTCATAGGCGAACCGGATGCAGCGATCCACAACGGGACGCGAATACACCATCACCTGTGTGGCAACTTCGTAGGGCGTTCCAACCTGGACAGCACCGCCAATTCCGGTGTAAATACCGCCGGTATTTTCCCGGATCACAACAAAGTCGATATCCTCCGGTCCTTTGTCTTTAAGCGGAGTTTCCACACCCGGGTAAAGTTTCACAGGACGCAGGTTTATATACTGATCAAGTGCAAAACGGCTTTTCAGCAGGATCCCCACTTCGAGGATACCGGGTTTCACATCGGGGTGACCAATGGCGCCCAGAAAGATGGAATTGTATTTTTTGAATTCCTCCAGGGCTGAATCGGGAAGGGTTTCACCCGTTCGCAGGTATCTGTCCCCGCCAAAATCGAAATACTGGTAGTTGAGCGTGAAGCCAAACTTTACGGAGGCTGCATTCATGACCTTTATACCTTCCTTAACCACTTCGGGTCCTGTTCCGTCTCCCGGAATCACAGCAATGTTGTAGGATCGTTTGTTCATGTTTCTGTTGTTATGTTTGTAAAGAATCATTCTCAATGATATTCAACATCTTCACTGTCGCTTTAATGGCGGCAACAGTCTGGTCGGAATCAAGACCCCGGGTTTTAAATTCCCTTCCCAGCCGCCAGGTGATAACAGTCTGTACAAGGGCGTCAGTTTTTCCACCCGGGGGGATTGATACGGAATAATCGAGCAGCACCGGCAGTGATTTCTCCAGCCTGCCATAGATTTTACGCAGGGCTTTCATGAAGGCATCATACTGACCGTCGCCGTTGGAGGTTTCTTCGAATACCTCATCTCCGATCCTTATTTTCAGGCTGGCGACCGGCTTCAGTTCGTTTGCCGTGGAAAGTGAGAAATTCAGAATCCGGATGTGTTCGTCAATGGTTTTGCTCCGCAATACATCCGAGATGATATAGGGAAGGTCTTCCTGGGTCACGGTCTCCTTTTTATCGCCGAGTTCAATGATGCGTTCCGTGACTTTTCGCATGGCGGTATAGTCAAGCTCAATGCCTATCTCCTCCAGGTTCTTCCGGATGTTGGCTTTGCCTGAGGTCTTGCCGAGGGCATAAAGCCTTTTACGGCCGAATCGTTCCGGAAGCAGATCATTATAATACAATTGGTTCTTCTGATCACCATCAGCATGGATACCACTGGTTTGTGTAAAAACATTATCCCCAATCACCGGTTTATTTGGCGGGATGCGGATACCGGAGAATGATTCCACCAGTTTGCTCACCAGGGTGATCTTTGATTCCTTCACCGACATGGTGTACTTGAAATGGTCACGCACAATGGCCACCACACTTGAGAGCGGAACATTGCCTGCCCTTTCCCCCAGCCCGTTTACCGTAGTGTGCAGACAAGTGATCCCGGCACGGAGGGCTGAATAGACATTGGCCGTGGCCAGGTCGTAATCATTGTGTGCATGGAAATCGAAATTCAGCATGGGGTACCGGTCAACCATAAGCTTACAGAATGTATAGGTTTCTTCGGGATTCAGGATACCCAATGTGTCGGGAAGCATGAACCGGTTAATTTCCAGGTCTTTTAAAGAGTCGATCATGAAATATACATAATCCTGGGAATGACGCATGCCATTTGACCAGTCTTCAAGGTAGATGTTGACATGGAGACCCTGTGAAAGGGCATGGTTAATCACTTGCCGGATGTCATCGGCATGCTGCTGGGGACTTTTTTTCAATTGTTCCGTAACGTGCTTGAGCGATCCTTTGGTGAGGAGGTTCATCACCCGGCATCCGGCCTCCCGGATCCAGTTAATGGAAACATCCCCGTCCACAAAACCAAGTACCTCAATTTTATCGAGATGATTGTGTTTCTCTGCCCAGGCCGATATTTTCCGCACGGCTTCGTATTCACCTTCTGAGACCCGGGCTGATGCCACTTCAATACGGTCAACCTTCAGGTCGTCGAGCAGCAGCTTCGTCATGCTGAGTTTCTCCTCATCGTTGAACGAAACCCCTGAGGTTTGTTCCCCGTCGCGGAGGGTGGTATCCATTATGGTGATTTTCATTGGTAATTGATTATTTTTCAGGTAATCAGTAATCAGTAATCGGTATTAAGTAATGACCACCGAATACTGAATACCGAATACCTGTTACGGATTTCTACTCTCAAATTCTTCTATTTCATCTTTCATGTTCAGCAGATAATCAATATCATCGTACCCGTTCAGCAGGCATTCCTTTTTGTAGGAATTGATATCAAAATGTTCTTTCCGGCCGGTGGAGCAGATCTTTACCTCCTGGGCGGCCAGGTCAATTTCCACCTCCGTTTTCGGATCGGCTTCAACAGCCGTGATGGCAGTAGCCAGAAAGTCTTCTGATACCTGCACCGGAAGCAGGCCATTGTTGAGGGCATTGTTCCTGAATATGTCAGCAAAAAAGCTGGATATCACAGCCTTAAAGCCATGGTCATATATGGCCCAGGCAGCATGTTCACGGCTGGAACCACTGCCAAAATTTTTTCCCGCAAGCAGGATTTTCCCTGTCCACCTGGGATCGTTCAGCACGAAATCTTTCCGTGGCAGGTTGTTCTTGTCGTAACGCCAATCCCTGAACAGATTTTCCCCAAATCCTTCACGGGTTGTTGCCTTCAGGAACCTGGCCGGGATGATCTGGTCAGTATCCACGTTTTCGATAGGCAGGGGAATGCAGGTGGATCTCAGTTTGTTGAATTTATCGATTGACATATTGTTATAACTAAAGTGAAAAACTAAAAAAAAAGTGAAAAAGTAAAAATGAAAAACTAAAAACTAAAGATGAAAAACGAATAGTGCAGGCCATAATTTTTCACTTTTCATTTTTCACTATAAAAAGTCCCGGGGGTCGGTGATTTTTCCGGTCAGGGCTGCGGCAGCAGCTGTAAGGGGACTGGCCAGCAGGGTTCTGGCTCCCGGTCCCTGCCTGCCTTCAAAGTTCCTGTTGGAAGTAGATACTGCATATTTGCCCTCAGGGATCTTATCGTCGTTCATGGCCAGGCATGCTGAGCATCCGGGCTGCCGGAGCTCAAAGCCCGCTTCGGCAAGTATCCTGTCGATCCCCTCGGATCGGGCCTGTTTTTCAACCTGCCTGGACCCGGGCACGATCCATGCCGTAACATGGGGATTTTTTCTCTTTCCCCTGACAAAAGCAGCGAATTCACGAAGATCTTCAACGCGACCGTTGGTGCAGCTGCCTACAAACACATAATCCACCGGTTTACCGAGCATGGGGGATCCATTCTCATAGCCCATGTATGCCAGAGCTTTTACAAAGGTGAGACGGTTGCTGTCGGGAATTTCATTCAGTGCAGGAATATGTCCCGTTATGCCCACACCCATACCGGGATTCGTACCATAGGTGATCATGGGTTCAATATCCTTTGCGTTATACACAAGTTCCCGGTCGAAAACCGCGTCGGGGTCTGAAATCAGTGTCTTCCAGTAAGCCATTTTCGCATTCCAGGCTGCCCCTTTTGGTGCGAACTCCCTGCCCTGCATATAGGAAAATGTGGTATCGTCGGGAGCGATCAATCCCCCCCTGGCGCCCATTTCAATGCTCATGTTGCACACGGTCATCCGTCCTTCCATGGTGAGGTTGCGGATGGCTGATCCGGCATATTCTATAAAATAGCCGGTGCCACCACTGGCAGATATGTGTGCAATGATATACAGGATGATGTCCTTGGCGGTCACCCCCTTGCCAGGCTGACCGTTGATGGTGATCCGCATTTTCTTTGGTTTTGGCTGCATGATACATTGTGTGGCCAGAGCCATTTCAACTTCACTTGTACCTATGCCGAATGCCACACAACCAAAAGCCCCATGGGTGGAAGTATGGCTGTCACCACATACGATTGTCATGCCCGGCTGTGTAAAACCCAGCTCAGGACCGATAACATGCACGATACCCTGGTAGGGATGGTTGAGTCCATAATGCCGGATACCGTGGTTTTTTGTGTTTTCAGTAAGTTTATCAACCTGGGTGCGTGACAACATATCATGAATGGACAGGTGCTGGTTCAGGGTTGGAACGTTGTGGTCGGGTGTCGCCAGGGTCTTTTCAGGCCTGAAAACCTTGATCCCCCTTTTATCCAGGCCGGCGAAAGCCTGAGGACTGGTTACTTCATGGATCAGATGTCTGTCGATATACAGCACGCTGGGACCGTCCTTGATTTGCTTAATCACATGTGCGTCCCATATCTTGTCAAAAATTGTATTTCCCAATGTAAATAATTTTATGGGTTAGATAATTTTATTGATGGCACTGATAAAGGCTTCGACTGATGCAGTGAGGATATCCGTGTTACCGGCAAAACCATAATACAGCCTGCCGCGGTTTTCGATCTGGATGTGAACCTTTCCCACGTCGTCGCTACCCCGGGTGATGGCCTGAACCAGGAATTCCTCGAGTTTGATGTTATGCCGCACAATGCTTCTTACGGCCTTGAATGAAGCATCAACCGGTCCGTTTCCAGATTCGGTGGCCGTGAACCTTTCACCATTGATGCTGAGGGTGACGGCTGCCATGGGAATAGCTGACTTCCCGGAAATCACCTGCAGGTGCTCGAGTTTGATTGCCTTACCGCCAAAGGCATCTTCGTTGCCCACCAGCAATTCGAGATCTTCATCCTTCACCTCCTTTTTCCGGTCAGCCATTTCGAGGAATTTTTCATAGATCACTTCAAGTGCTTCGCCCTCGATGGAATAACCCAGATTTTGCAGGCGGTGTTTGAGTGCTGCCCGTCCGCTGCGCGCGGTGAGGGCGATAATGGACTCGCTTATGCCAACATCCACGGGATCGATGATCTCATAGTTTTCACGGTTTTTCAGGACTCCGTCCTGATGTATGCCCGATGAGTGGGCGAAAGCGTTACGGCCTACAATTGCCTTGTTTGGCTGTACAGGCATATTCATCAGGGACGATACCATCCTGCTGGTCTTGTATATATTTTCAGTGTGGATACCGGTTTCGATACCCAGGTGTTTACGGCTCTTCATGATCATGACCACCTCTTCGAGCGAAGTATTCCCGGCTCTTTCACCAATGCCGTTGATGGTGACCTCTACCTGTCTTGCTCCGTTGATCACACCGTTGACGGAGTTGGCCGTAGCCATGCCCAGGTCGTTATGGCAATGCGTGGAAATAACAGCCTTGTGAATTCCTTTTACATGATCGACCAGGTATTTGATCTTCTGACCGTATTCTTCCGGAAGGCAGTATCCAGTTGTATCAGGAATATTCACCACCGTTGCGCCGGCTTTAATTACTGCCTCAATAACCCTGGCCAGGTATTCATTATCGCTTCGGCCGGCGTCTTCGGCATAAAACTCAACATCCTCGACATACTTTTTGGCGTATTTCACAGCGGCAATAGCCCTTTCAATGATCTCCTCAGGGGTGGAATTGAATTTATATTTAATGTGATAGGGTGAGGTCCCTATCCCGGTATGTATCCGTTTTCGCTTTGCAAATTTGAGGGCATCTGCAGCTACATCAATGTCTTTCTCAACAGCACGGGTAAGAGCACAGATTACCGGCTCTTTAACCACCTTGGACATTTCTTCAACTGAGTGGAAGTCACCCGGACTGGATATGGGAAATCCCGCTTCAATAATATCAACACCCAGTGCTTCAAGGGCTCTGGCTACTTCGATTTTTTCCACGGTATTCAGCTGACAGCCCGGAACCTGTTCACCGTCCCTGAGCGTCGTATCAAAAATGTATAACCTGTCACTCATTCTGTTTAGTTTTAATGGGTAATGAAAAGAGCCATTCTCGCTGTGAGAATGGCTCCTTGTTTTATATGTGCAGATATACCATTCTCACGCCGGTGTCTGAAGGAGACCGAGCAAAATAATGCCAAGAATGATAACCTGTCTGTTCATGTTCAGTTTATGAATTTACAAATGTAATGATAAAAATCATATATCAAAGTCCAAAGTATTTTTTTAATAAAAATCACAGTATAATAACACCAGCCTTCCAGACTTTGTTCAATCCGTTTTGATAATTAGTCCATGGCATGCATGAGCTCATCAGTCATTTCGAGGTTGTGGTAGATATTCTGAACATCATCCAGTTCTTCAAATTCTTCAATGATACGCAGCACCTTTTGGGCTGAATCAAGATCAAGTTTTTTGGTGTCGTTTGGAATACGCTGCAATTGTGCATGCTCGATCTTCACACCCATTTCATCGAGTTTTTTCTGAACCCTGCCAAAGTCCTCCACAGCAGAAGTGATGATAAAAACATCCTCTGTGAGTTCGATATCCTCTACACCAGCATCGATGATATCAAGTTCGAACGTTTCGGGATCGAGGTTCCCCTTTGGCACCGTGAAGACGCCTTTGCGCTCGAAAATGAAAGCCAGAGAACCATTGGTACCCAGGTTTCCGCCCCGTTTATTAAAGAGGGCACGGATATTAGCCACGGTACGGGTATTATTGTCGGTAAGACATTCAATGAAAATGCCAACGCCTCCGGGCCCATATCCCTCATAGGTAACCTCCTGTAAATTGGCGGCTTCATTGCTGGCTTTATTAATGGCCCGGTCCACATTTTCTTTTGGCATATTGGCTCCCTTTGCATTCTGAATAGCCAGCCGCAGCCGTGGATTGTGATCAGGTGAGGGACCGCTTTCCTTGACGGCCATTTGTATTTCCTTTACGATCCGGGAGAATAGCTTACCCCTTTTGGCATCGAGTGCACCTTTTTTACGCTTGATGGTGGACCATTTACTATGACCTGACATACGGGTTAATATTTGGTGATGAAGTTGAATCAGGCAAAAATAGTAAAATGACGCATAATTTGAAATTGTGTTGTAAATTAGTTACGAGTTACCAGTTACGAGTTACCAGTTACCAGTTACAAGTTACCAGTTAGTGACAAGTTCTTTTTAACACGTAACTTGTAACTGGTAACTCGTAACTAACAGAGCGCTATGGGCCCGAATAAACCTGTTCCTTCCTGGCTGTCCCTTTCGATACTCGGGGGATTGCTTCTGACAGCCGGCAGTGCTGATGAGAATATCCGTTACCGTCTTATAGAGGATGCGCTTAATAAGTTCGGTATTGTGTATCAGCAGCAGAAGGCATATCTCCATACCGATAAACCGGGATATACCGGAGGTGACATAATCTGGATCAAAGCCTACCTGCTGAACGGTATGAATCACCTGCCCGATACGCTGAGTACCAGCCTGTATGTTGAGCTCATCAGCCCTTCACATACGCGCGTTGAGGTAAAGCGTTTCCAAATGTTCAACGGATTCGGAATCGGTGATTTCAAACTTTCGGATACCCTGCCAGAAGGACTTTACCAGCTCAGGGCATACACCAACTGGATGAAGAACTTTGGTGAGGAATTCTTTTTTACCAAAAACTTTCCTTTGACGAATCCTGTCTTCATGAAGATGATATCACCACGGCAGGCCAGGGTAAACAAAAAGGAGCTTGACAACCGGGGAAAGCTCGCAGAAGATATTGATCTCCAGTTTATGCCAGAGGGCGGGGCCCTGATTGAGGGGATCGAAAGCGTTGTGGCGTTCAAGGCTATTAACCGGCTGGGCAAAGGAGTTGATATCCGAGGTGTAATCGTTAACGACAAGGGGAATACAATAACTTCATTTGCCAGCTTTTTCAAGGGTATTGGCCGTTTAACCCTGACACCGGCAGCGGGAGAGCATTATTTTGCCGAGTTGAAGGATGGAGATCAGGACATCCGCTTTGCCTTGCCCGGGGCTATAAAAACCGGTCTGGTGATGCACGCGGAGGATGAGCCGGGAAATGTCAGAATCACCCTGCACAGCAATAAACCTGCTACTGCTGACCGGACAGCCAATGAAGTGATCCTGGTTGGACAAATCGGCGGGAGAATTTATTATCACGATATACTGACTCTCAAAGATGGTATGAATCATACGGTTATCAACAAAGCTTTCTTTCCAAGCGGTGTAATTCATCTCACAGCCTTTTCAGGCAGGGGATTGCCCCTGGCGGAAAGGCTCATTTACAACAACCGGAATGATCACATGAGAATCAGCATGAGTGCCACAGATTACCTGACTGAAGACGGAACAAAAATCCAGCTCACTTTTAACGTCCGGGATCAGGGAAACAGACCGTTGATGGCAAATCTGTCTCTTTCAGTAACCCGCGAGAAGACCGCCGAATTACCGGTAAATAATCAAAATATAGTGAGTTACCTGCTTTTATCATCTGATCTGGCGGGATTCATTGAAGACCCTTATGTGTATTTCAGGGATAAGTCGCTTTTCAGTCGACAGGCACTGGATAATCTGATGCTGAGCCAGGGCTGGCGCAGATTTGACTGGGAGAAAATCTTGCAGGGTGAATATCCTCAGATCCGATATCACGAGGAACGGGAAATTGCCATTTATGGACAGATCACCCGGGATTTTTTCAATATCCCCCTGAAGAATTGCAAGGTACAGCTGTCCATCATGAGCACCTTTAATGATGTATTTACGCAATACTCCACAGAAAAAGGGTTTTTTCTGTTCGACAGTCTGGTATATTATGATACAATAAGGGTAAAAATTGAAGCCTGGCGCCCGAATGGGCGTCGCAACCTGCTTATCATATTGCCGGATGAACAATTGGAAGAAATTAGCGGTTTCCAGGGCGATTACTCCCTTATAACCCAAAGTGAAAGGGACCAGAAGGCTTACCGGGTCGAAAAGTATGCTGAATCAAAAGAAGAATATGAAAAAGAGCAGAAACGGCTGGAAGAAGAAAGTAAAGATCTGATTCCTGGTCTTTACAGTGAACCGGACCAGGTATTGTATTCGTCGGATTTTCCAAAAGGGAGCCAGAATGCGCTTGATGTAATAAAAGGCAGAATGCCCGGTGTGAATGTTTACGGGGATCAGGTCATCATCCGGGGTCCAAAGAGCATCATGGGAAGTAATCAGCCCCTGTTCCTGATCGATGGCGTGCCGACCGAGGGTGTTGAATCCATCAAGGCCATCCCGATTGAAGATATTGACAGGATTGAAGTGCTGAAAGGGCCCAGTGCTGCCATATATGGTGTACGGGGCGCAAATGGGGTGATCGCGGTGTACACCAAGAGAGGCCACTTTATGAAAAGGGGAGTAATCGAATTTGATATGATGGGTTACAGTACGCCCCGGATATTTTACGAGCCAAAATATCTTCCTGAAAATGAACCCCGGTTCAATTACACACTTTACTGGTTGCCCGTAATTGTTACCGATTCATCAGGCCAGGCTACCCTGCTCATTGATAAGCCCAAAATCAACGGGGAGTATCGCTTCTTTGTTGAAGGGGTATCCTATGCCGGACATGTGGGCGTGATGGAAGAGGTAATGAGCAATGAGGAATGAGCAGGAAGTAGTTACGAGTTACAAGTTACAAGTGGGATTGGAGCAAGAGTTTTGAGGTTTGCATGTACCCGTACCTTGTAACTCGTAACTTGTAACTCGTAACTATTACACCCCACTCAGTATTCCTGTTGTTTCTGGTTGACCATGGGGACGAAACGGACCGGAAGTACCGAATATTGTTTCAGCTTGTTCTTACTTTTAACCAGTATTACCAGTACCTGCGAGTCGCGTTCGCCCACAGGGATGATCATTTTTCCTCCCTCATCCATCTGGTCAACCAGGGGCTGGGGTACATGTGTGGGGGAACAGGTTACAATGACAGCATGATACGGGGCATGAGATGCCCATCCCTGATAGCCGTCCCCGATTTTAACGCGAATGTTGTCATAACCAAGTAAGGTCAGCAATTTTCTGGCCTGTTGTCCAAGCTCAGGAACAATTTCTACTGTAAAAACCGAATCACATAACTCTGCCAGAATGGCAGCCTGGTATCCTGAACCGGTACCGATTTCAAGTACCTTCATTTGGGGGGTAAGGGACAACGCCTCCGTCATAAAGGCGACGATATAGGGCTGGGATATGGTTTGTCCGTATCCTATCTGAAGGGGACGATCCGCGTAAGCGGCAGATGCCAGTATGGAAGGTACAAATAAATGTCTTTCAACTTTTCGCATGGCCGACAGCACACGCTGGTCTTTGATCCCCCGGGACTCCAGTTGCTCGCGGACCATGGACTCCCTTTTGACCGCATAATCAGAAAGAGGCTGGGAGCAACCCCTGGAAAAGGAAAGAAGAAGGCATGCAGTTAGTATGGCAGGAGTAAGGTGCATGGCCTGTGTATTTTTCAGTTGTCGGGCGAAGAAACGCTGACACAAAATTACAGATTCCTGCAGGCCAAATCAAGTTAATTATCAAATATTTGCCATTTTGGATGATATTGTTAATATTATCTTCTTTTTTATTATCGGGTAATGTACAAAATGATATATTTTTAAATATTTAGAAACAAACGGGTTGCATATTAGCAACCCTATACCTGATCAGATGAAAAGGTTTTTGATATTATTGTTTCTTATACCGGCCATATTTCCCGCTTCAGCACAAACCTCTGCCAGGAATGACGAGTTGAAATTTGATGCGGATTACTACCTGATGCGGCAGGAATTCAATAAGGCCCTTGAACTTTACCTGAAGGTGCTGAAAACAGAGCCTGATAATGCCGATATAAAGCACAGGATCGGTATTTGCTATCTCAATTCAGAGGGTGAAAAGGAAAAAGCCATACCCTATCTTGAAGAAGCGGTTGAAAAGATATCTACACGGTATAATGTAAAATCATTCAAAGAGACCAATGCGCCCATTGAAGCCTATTTCTTACTGGGGAGCGCCTACCGGGTAAATAATCAGCTTGAAGAGGCCATTACGGCATATGAAAAGTACAGGGATTACCTCGATCCGAAGGATGATTATAACCGGCAGGCAGCGGATCAGTATATAAAAAGCTGCCAGGTGGCCCGCGATATGCAGCTTAGGCCGAAAGAAGTACACTTTACTAACCTGGGGAAGGCTATTAACAACAGTCAGCCCAACTTTAACGCAGTCATTTCAGGTGACGGGAGTACCCTGGTATTTACCTCACCGGGTCGCCAGGGATATGACATATACCAGTCTGCAATAACCGACAGCGGGTGGTCTGAACCACGGAACATCACCGCCATGCTGGGAACAGGGAAATATATGAAAACCTGCTATCTTTCATCTGAGGGGGATGTTCTGCTGCTTGTTCAGGAGGATCCGGAAAACGCTGATCTCTTTATCAGCCAATTCATGAAAGGGCGATGGTCCAAGGTAGAGATGCTTAAAAAACCAATCAACAGCAGCTGGAACGAGACCCACGCCAGTATGTCTCCCGATGGCAAAACCATGTATTTTACCAGCAACCGCAAAGGGGGAGTAGGGGATCTGGATATATACCGCAGCGTGCTGCAGGGTGATGTCTGGAGCAATCCCCAAAACCTGGGACCTGAAATTAATACGCCTTACAATGAGGAAACACCCTTTGTTTCCGGTGATGGAAATAGCTTGTATTTCAGTTCAGAAGGACACCAGGGCATGGGCGGATATGATATATTCCGGTATGACTTTAACAAACCGGAAAAGGGGGCAGTCAATCTGGGTTTTCCGATCAACACGACAGACAATAACCTGTTTTATGTGCCAGCAGGGAATGATACTTCAGCCTATTATGCATTCACCGGACCTGATACTTATGGAGGCAGGGATATATATCAGATTGCCGTCGTTCCTGATAAAATTGAACAGCAGGAAACCATATCAACGGTTGTTGTCGTTGAAGAGCAGATAACAGATACGCTTATGGCAGCAATTGCTGCAGTTCCGGAGGAGGAAACCCTGATTCCGGTGACAGAGCAAGCGGTGGACTTACCGGAAGCCACTTCAGCAGTGCCGCAAGCATTACCTTTGGTTGTGGCGGAACAGAATGTAGCAGTGGCTGAGCAGAAAAAAGAGGATACGGTGATGTTGACGGAAGCGGTGAAACCAAGACATGAGGTAAACCTTGAAGCCACTATTCAGGAGGAACCGCAGTATGCCGCAGAAAAACCGGTAATGGTTGCAGAAAAAGAATATGAAGCCAGGTCGTACACCGTTCAGTTCATGGCATTGAGACATCCTGCAGACCTGCAGTATTTTACCGGTCTTACCGATATTGCCGTTACCTATCGCCCGGATGCCTGGTACCGTTATACATGGATCACAACCACCGATTCAGTAAAGGCATCGAGGATCCGGGAAGAACTTGTAAATAAGGGTTACACAGATGCCTTTATCCGCAGGAAAAGCATTGTCCCCCAATACACCATCCAGGTAATGGCAGTACCCGGACCGGTAACTGACCTGACCCGTTTCAGAGACCTGCCTGAGATTTCAGCCATGAAAGGAAGCGATAAATTCTGCAGGTATACAACCGGTGGATTTGAAAACAAGGATGATGCCCTGACGGCATTGGAACAGGTCAGATCATTAGGCTATAGCAAGGCCTTTGTTCGCCGGATCAGAATTCTACAATGATACCCACTGTCGGCAGGATGGTACCCGCACCTTCGGAAGGCAGATAACTGAGCTTATACCGTTCAATGCCGTTTTCATCGGTAAAGGGATCACCATCAACAGGACGACCTTCCAACGTTGCGGTGCGCAACAGGACATCGGCTTCATCTGACTTGAAGTTGTACAGGTTCTGGATATCAACATAGAAATTCAACGACCACTTCGAAAAGAAATACTGTTTGTCAATTCGGATATCCAGCTGATGGAATGCTTTTGTCCGTTCCACATTATACCGGGCGTAATCGTAATAAGCTGTATTCTGTGCATCCCAGGCTGCTTTAATGCTTGATTTCTCATAATCGTAAGGAGTGAAGGGTGATCCGCCGACAAATCGCCATTTGAAGCCAGCGGACCAGTTGTATTTGAATTTTCGGGTTGCAGTGACATTCAGGATGTGCCGGTTGTCCCAGGAGGTGGCCACAACGGAAGGCCTTGATGAAAGGCTTATTTCAGGAGTAAGTGCCTCACTGATCACAAAGGTGTAGGATATAATGGTGTTAATCTTTGCCAGATTCCTGAATCTGCCCAATACTTCAAATCCGTACGCCCGGCCACCGGAAACGGATTTGACCGGTTCGGCCCCGTAAACGCCAAAATCGGCTCCCTTGCTGGCCAGGGAGATGCTATCCAGGAGTGAAAACGGATAGTGGTGATATTTTTTGTAAAAACCTTCCAGGGTTACCTGGTTATTCTCACCCGAACGGAATTCCAATCCTCCCACCAGATGGTCAGCCCGGATATAGCGGATGCCGTTGTTGCGGTTAACAAGATCTCCGGCTTCGTTGCGATAACCAAGCATGGTGTAGGGCGGCCGCTGATAGAAAATACCGGCGTTGCCATTCAGAAACCAGTTGGGAGACAGGGCCCAGGATGCTGAGATCCGGGGAGAGAATTGTTTAAAAGGATTTGCCATGACAGAAGCATAGGAACTACCGTCAATCCGGGCACCCAGGGAAAGGGTAAGCTTATCATTGTAGAATCCCCTGCTGGCCTGGGCAAAAGCATTATAATTGAAGAGAGACAGATCAGACATGTATTGCTGATCGATCAGTGTGTCATTGATATAAAGGACATTTTTGGTAACGTTGGTATATTCGGCATATTCAAGACCGGTACCATAAACAAAACGGATTCCGCCTGGTGTATGGGCACTATGTTCGAACCGTAAACGGTTTTCCGCTTCCGATGAAGTAAAATCATATGATTTACCCAT
The DNA here is from genome assembly GCA_963705125.1 of uncultured Bacteroidales bacterium. GTDB lineage: Bacteria > Bacteroidota > Bacteroidia > Bacteroidales > UBA10428 > UBA5072. The sequence continues at coordinate 414,582 of CAVPIY010000008.1, forward strand.
TTCGGGGTTATTCTGAAAGTACTTGTAAGCCTGGTTGTTAAGGTAGTTCCGGCTAAGAACCAGGGTCGTGAAGCCGTGTTCGCGGTAGTGCTTGTATACGGTACCGAAAGTGTAGTTCCACTGCTTATTAACCGGAAGAAATTCAAGTATATAACGCTGTTCGGGTGTTTCATCGGCTTCGAGGTTCAGGTTGGACTTATCATAGGCACCAAGCCCGATGAAAGACAATTCGTTTTTTTCATTCAGCCTGGTTCTCACCTTGAACTGGAAATCGTTGTAGGTTGGCAGGAAAGGCAGTTTCAGGGCGCTGAACAGGAATTGCAGGTAAGAGCGGCGGGCGGAGACAATAAACGTTGTATTCCTGCCTGCCGGGCCATCCAGGGTAAGAGCCAGATCTGAGGCACCTATTGCTCCCTTGAATTTTAGCCTTTCGTTATTGCCATCTATTTGCCTGAATTCGAGAACAGAGCTCAGGGTATTTCCCCGGTTGGCAGGAAAGGCCCCGGAATAAAAATCCACACCACGGATGAAATCCACGTTAATGATCCCGACCGGCCCGCCAGAAGCGCCCTGTGTGGCAAAATGATTCAGGTTCGGTATTTCCACCCCATCCAGATAGAACCTGTTCTCTCCTGGTCCGCCACCCCGCACGATCACGTCATTCCGGAAGGAGACCCCTGACCCGACGCCGGGAAAGGACTGGATAACTTTGGAAATATCACGGTTACCACCGGGATTTTTCTCAATTTCTGATATTTCGATCCGCCGCAGTGAGACCGGGCTTTCTTCTTGTCGCCTGAAGGGAGAGGCCTTCACAGTAACTTCATCAATTTCAACACGGGATTCCTGCAAGGGAATGTCTACCGTTGCCTTTTTTGCATTGGTTATGTAAATCTCATCTGTAAAATAGTCATCAAAACCGATGGAAGAGACGCCAAGCCGGATATAGCCTGGCTCAATGCCGCTGATGGAAAAGTAACCATCATCATTTGTAAGGGTTCCTGTTGTTGTACCGTAAATGACCACATTGGCAAATGGCACGGGATTGTTGCTGGCGCCGTCAATAACCCGTCCCTCGACAGTTCCCTTTCCGGCCTTCTGAGCCTGAATAAAAGGGGAACATATAAAAAGTAATAGGGTGATTAGTCCGTAGTTTTTCATTTTTTCTAATCGAATTCTACGGACTAACAAAATAAAGAGAATATTGTTTAAAGAAAGATTGAAAAAATTGAACAATATACCTTTTGTCATCCTGAGCGTAAGCGAAGGATCTTTCGTTAGTACAGATGCTTCGCAGGCTCAGCATGACAATCTTCTTCAGAACAAGGAAATACCAAAGCGGATCGTCAGCCGGTTATAGGTAATTTCCTTTTCGTAATCACCTCTCCACCAGTCGTTTAATTGATAATTCAGTACATTATACCGGTAACCGATGGCCAGGATCAGGCCAGATCCCCGGGAAACCGGAATGACAATGCCTGTTTCTGCACATGCCATCATGCCACCCGTGGCTTTTTCCATTCCGGGTTCATCCGGCTCACCCAAAGATATCGAGTATCCGCCAGTTCCGCCTATGAAGTAGTCAATCCGGGCTGCTGAGAAGAGGATCTTTGTATTGATCCCCACAGGCATGACATTTTCATTTAATTGCTCAAAGCCCACAACACCGCCAAGGGCAATCCATTTATTAAAGCGGTAATTGTGTTCCATGAGGGCGCTGAAGGGTGCTGATTTCCGGTCGTCTGACGAGCCTACCAGGACTCCGAAAGTGGTGAAGTTCAGATAGCCCTTCCGGGGTATCTGCACGTTTTCGCTCACGGCCTTCTCACGGCTAATGCGACTGACCTCCACTGCCGGAAAAGCAAAAATATTTCCGCAGCAGATCATGATTTTTACCAGGGTGTCATTTCGTTCAGTCAGCGTTCCGCGCAGGATGCTGCCGTTGTGCAGGTAAATCACATCGTTCATTTTTTGTGACCGGGCCGGTTGAATGAACATCAGGGCCAGCAGTAAAAGAAGAAATCTTGGCATGGGTTGTGAGGTCATATTATTAACAGGATGATGAAAGCGGTTTTTCGGTTGCGTTAAAATAAAAATTAATTCCCACGCAACCAAATCAAGTCGACATCCATCGTATTAATAAACCAAAAAAACAGCCATATGAAACCAGTCACCAGAATAATCCTTTGTTTGGCTCTTCCCGTTATGTTTTTTTCCTGCAAGGATAAAATTGAGGAGATTTACACGGTGAACGAACCGGTATATTTATCGTACGACCAGTTACGCAATTCATTTAAAGTTGCGGAAGGACAGGATATAATCCATCCCGGTAAAATCTATTTCAAGGACAACTTTATATTTGTCAATGAATATCAGAAGGGAATTCACGTGGTTGATAACAGCAACCCGGAATCCCCGCAGATCATCAAATTCATCGATATTCCGGGCAGTGTTGACATGGCCATCAAGGAGGATGTTCTGTATGCTGACAGCTATGTCGACCTCATTGCCATTGATATCAGCAATATGGATGATATCAGGGAGGTCAAGCGCATAGAAAATGTATTTCCCTATATGATCCCTGCCTGCGAGGACGGTATTGTTGAAAATGTTGACATGACTCAGGGGGTGGTGGTGTCCTGGAATGCCACAGAACGCAGGGTAGATGCTGAGGACAACACCAACGGATATATTGAGTACCCGCCCTGGCGTGATGATTTTACCTTTGTAGCCGAATATAATTCAGCCGCCGGAGCTACCGGTAAGACCAATACAGGCACAGGGGGCTCTCTGGCCCGCTTCATGGTGTATGATGAGTTCCTGTATGCGGTGGATAATTATTCACTCAGGATGTTCACGATCTCTACCCCGTCCAATCCATCCATGGTAAAAGAAATGTACGTGGGTTGGAACATTGAAACCCTCTTCCCTTATGAAAACAAGCTTTTCCTGGGCAGTACCAACGGAATGTATATTTACAGTCTGTCTGATCCGGCCAATCCGATGTTCATTTCGCAGTTCAGTCATGCCAGCAGTTGCGATCCGGTAGTGGTCAGCGGTGATTATGCCTATGTAACCCTGCGGGCCGGTAACCTGTGCGGGGATAATAACAGTCAGCTTGATGTAATTGATATTACGGATCTCCAGAACCCGTTTCTGTTGAAGGAATATCCCATGGAAGAGCCTTATGGTCTGGGTATTGATGACTCTTTGTTGTTTGTTTGCGATGGTTCAGCCGGGCTTAAAATCTACAATGCAGCAGATCCGCTGACCATTGATGAGCATAAAATTGCACAGTATAAAGATATTCAGGCTTTTGACGTGATCCCGCTCGGTGAAGTTCTGATCATGATCGGCACGGACGGATTATACCAGTATGATTATTCTGATCCGGAAAACATCCGGGAGTTGAGTGTGATTCCGATCGCCAGTTTGCAGCATGTATTTTAGGATGACAAGGAAAGTTTCTCCCGGAGCAGGGCAATTTCATGGGTGAAGTCAAGGAAAGGATAAACCAATGTCAATTGCGTGATCCGCTTCAATGTGTTTTCAATAAATTCTTTTAGGTTAGGTGAATCAGTTTGCCTTGGCCGGTGATCGACAGCCTTTAACACTTCTGTCACACCGGCCAGGATTTTTTTTGCACCATCATCCATTGAGGTCTCGCAGAAGCGTTCCCACACATAGGAAGTACCCTGTTCTGATGGATGCAGCATATCACTGTCGTAGAACCGGTAATCACGCAATTCGTCCATGAATATTTCATAGGCAGGGAAATACCGTGTATTTGGGTGATTGCTGATGAGTTCATGGATGCTGATGTGCAATATCGATTTGCTTAGCTGGTTATTGACCGCGCCATCCTTCCAGTGACGGACCGGACTTACCGTAAAGATCACCCGGATACCCGGATTTAACCGTTGAAGGGCATTAAGCAACCCGGTATACTGGTGCACTATGTCAGCTGGTTCAAGCAGTTTACGGGTAAATTCAGCTGCAGGCAGTTTGTGACAGTTGGCCACCAGTGTATTGGTTTTAATATGGATATAGGTCCAGGCCGTTCCAAAAGTGATCAGCAGATACCCGCTTTGCCGAAGCCAGGCAGCAGCTTCTGTGCGAGCAAGGTTTATATTGTCAAGACATTCCTGCCTGTCACGTCGGGCAAAACCAGTGTAATGACTGAAACTGAACCACATGCCATTGTTCAGGAAAAGATCCTCCCCGGTATAAGGTTTGCCGTTGATCAGTGTCATCAGGTTGTTACTGATGGAGGCCGGGTTGAAAAGGGTCCCGAAAGGATTCAGCAACACAGGGAACTTCAAACGATTCATCCTTTCACCTATCTCATCAGCAAAGCAAGAACCCATGAACAGGCAAGGCGTCTGATAGCTGATCCTATCCTTTGCGCCGGGAATTTCGACAAGGGTATGAAATCTATCCATACCGGATCAAGTTGAGACCTGTTTATTTAGCCAGTCGACCAGGAAACGGAATACATCATCCGCCATGGTGTCATTGTGCAATTCATGGTAACCGCCCGGCCATTCCTTATAGGTAGTAAGATTACCGGCATTCATGACAAATGACCTGGTTTGCTTGCAGGACGTAATCGGGTCGGCAGAACCATGCATAACCAGAAGGGGTACGTTTATCTTGTAGATATTGCGGGAAGCCTTTAAACCATACTCCTCAATCGCGAAATACAGGCGTGGAGAAATCTTATTGTGAACAAGCGGATCCTTCAGGTAATCCTCAACAATTTTCGGATCATGGGATAATCCGTTTGGATCGAGGTCGGATTTTACCAGTATACCGGGCAGGAGATAGCGCAGTATACTTGCTGTCATCTGAGTAAATAATGCAGGTTTGAAAGCCAGCGTGAACCAGGGTGATGTAATGATGGCTGCAGCCGGCATGTTGCTTTCAGTGATCAGGTAGTTGGTGACAATATTCCCCCCCAGGCTTTGACCATAGAGGAAATGCGGTATATCACCGAATAATTCGTGTGATCTGATGCACATGACATGTGTATCCTGCAGATACCGGTCAAACCTGTCGGCATAACCCCTGCGGCCTTCAGAGCGTCCGTGACCGCGCAGATCAACAGCAATTACACCGAATCCTTCCCGGTTGAGTTTTTGTGCCCATGCTGAGAACCTCCCGCTGTGATCCTTGAATCCATGGACCAGGTTGATGATGGCCCGTGGCTTATCTTCCGGCATCCAGTGCTGTGCGAAGAGCTTCAATCCGTCTGATGACAGCCAGTGGTACTCCCGGTGGTTTAATAAAGAATTATCGTCGGGCATGATAAGATATCAGGATCGGCGTATAAAGGTTTTCAGATGTCTTTCTATTTTTTCCACATACATGTCATTCAACGTGATAATCAGCGCTGTTTCTTCCACATCCCCGAAGGAATAATTCATTGCCGTGCCAAATACTTTCATGGTTGGTGAAAGGTTCATGTAGGCATTGATCAATGGCGGGATATTCTCGCCCCTGGCCCGTACATTCTGGGACAGTATCTTATAATCCTCGGCGTAATTGTCAGCGGACAGAATGGAAGACAACAAGTGTGGATCTGTACTGGGCTCAAGCGGTTCAAAAGGCAAGACCAGGTTTTCCCGGTCGGGGAAGTATTTCTTCAGGAAGAACAGGATCAGGTCACGGGCCTCTTGGTTGTATGTTGTATACATGGTTACTTTACCAAAAAAATACTTTATATGGGGATGCTTTAACCAAACAGCACCCAGGCCATCCCACAGATTATCCATGGCATAAATGCCTTTTCCTTTGCGGTTGGTGGACTGATATGCGGGCTGGACAAAGGATCGGCCCAATTCGATTATATAGGGGAGATATTCTTCCCTGAATTTTTTTGAAAATTTAAAAAGCCGGGCAGTGGCCAGATTACAATTTCCATCGTCATCACTGTAGATCCCGGAGCAAACAAAATAGCGATAACCGCCCAGTATTTCTTTTTCGGCAGGGTCCCATACAATCAGTTGCTTATATGGATTGGGCATGGTATCGTATGCATCGATGTCGACTTCCTTGCCTGTTCCGCCACCAGCTACCCGGAAAGAAATTTCACGGAGGCGACCGATCTCCGTCATCGTATGTGGTGAATCATGGGGAGTAATTATATACAATAAATTATTCCCATTGTTAGTCTGCCGCAGCAGTTTGTCCTCCGTAAGTTCCTGTTCGATCAGTTCGCGGTCAACCGGGGGTATAATTGGTTTCATTCAGCTTCAATTTTTGTGTCATCATAATTTCTTCTGCGATACAATAAACTCCGCAGCAGCCCATCCAGAATGCCTTATTTTCAGGCATTGATCATTGCAGTATAGGCTTGCGCATCGAGGAGTTGATCCAACTGTGCAGGATCATCCACTTCCACCCGGATCAGCCAGCCTTCACCGTAGGGCTCTTTGTTAATAAGATCAGGCGCATCATTAATACGGGCATTCATTTCGAGAACTTTCCCGGAAACAGGCATGAAGAGGTCAGATACCGTTTTTACAGCTTCAATTGTACCAAATGTACTGCCCTTATCAAGATGACTACCCACTGTTTCAATTTCCACAAAAACGATATCACCCAGTTCACCCTGGGCAAATTCGGTGATTCCAATGCTTGCAATTTTGCCTGTTAATTTGATCCATTCATGATCGGATGTGTAACGCAGGTCAGCAGGGATTTTCATGGCAGTAAATATGAATTATGAATTATGAATTATGAATTATGAATTATGAATGAAGTGTATATGGTTCGTTTACAAAAAATAAAATTCAGTATAAAAGTAAGCATTATTCCTGATTTCAGGAATCGCTTCTGAAGTTTTTATCGGGGTTGTTATTGCGTGAGCGTAAACCGCAAACTGAATCCGATATTGGTATCAACCCTGAGGAATGACCTTGAAGTATGTGGTTTGTTAAGTGTGCGGTCGAAAAAGAATTGCAGGTTGAAACGGGGAGAAAGCAGGTAATCGGCTGAAAACATTATCTTGAAAATTCGGTCTCCCGAGGTGATTTGGTCCACTTCATCAGCCTCGGTCAGGGCAAGGTATCGGATGATGGTCTTGTTATCCCTGACGGACAGGTCGAATTTAAGATTCAGATCGCTTTCAAATGCTTTTTGGCCTATTTTGAGGGGAACCGCATTAAACCGATAGCCTGCACCGACAACTATCTCTTTATTCTGGCTTTCTGTGAGCTGGTTGTTTGCCAAACTCAGGGCCAATATCCGGGATTTCCGGAACTCGAACCGGGTCAGCAGACTATTCACCCAGGTTCCGTCGAAGCCGATCAGGGGATTCATATCCTCTTTTATGGAAACTGTATTCATTTGCAGCTCGGGAATGAAGTTTTCCTGGAAATCCCTGACATAACCCAGCCTGTCGTACATATCCTCTTCATACAACAGGTTTGACATGAAGGAATTGATGCTGTAAATTGATCGGTATGCATGGTTGATGTTGAGGGATTTCAGGTATCGCTGAACGAACTCGATCTTGGAAAGACCATCAAAAGTGATTCGCCAGTTTGGCATCATGCTTAGAAACCCCGGAAAGGTCTCCAGGGTCACCTCCCTGGGATCTTTGTTTGTATATGCGGCGAGGAAGGCCGGAATAATAACCTCCTGGGATGTGGATCCGTAACCGTCGGTATAACCGGGTTCAATTTCCTGTTGTATACTGCCCTGGTAGTTATACCCGTTTTCATTCAGCCTGTTGTAATAAAGCCGATGTGAAATGATCTGCCGGTTGGTTTTGAATTTCTCAAAGTAGGCTGATCTATAGGCATCAGTACTGGTCAGTTTTTCAAACGCCGAGCCCAGTGTAATCACAGAAATGGAAAAACCGCCGGTGATCATCTTGTTACCGAAGCTGAAGCCGCCATCCGTGCTGATCGAATCGCTGTAATGGAAATACTCCGTATTGAAGTCAGTATAGTTACGGAGACTGGTAAGTTCTATCCGGAATCCCTTGAAAGGTTCATAAGTGCCTTTGATATTCAGGTTTTCCGTTTTCGACATAGTAAACGGATCACTAAAAGATGGACTGGTGGTTAGCCAGCCTTTCTGCGCCGCATCCCTGGCAAAATTCCGGTCCTGATAACCCAACAGGAATGGAAGTCCGGGAGCACCACTATATGTATCACTGGTATTGAAGCCCATAACATCGGGAGTGGGCATGAAGCCCATGAGCTTGGTTCCACCCGAAAGGGAATAGGATATTGTGACATTCTTAAATCCGGTGAGCAACCGGATGGTGGTTTCACCAATGATGACAAGTGGATTGGACGTTTCCACCTCTGCCTCAACGAATACCCGCAGACCGGTAAAATTGGTGTCAGCGGTTATGCTGATCCGGTTTGGATCGAGAATGGCCACATCTGCCTTTATGGCATCACCATTTTTATTTGTAACCGTAACCTTGACTTTTTCCGATTTCAGTTTATGCGAGATGTTTCTCGGAACGTTCGGCCTGAGAAAGACGTTTTCCTTGGTGAAAGTAACAATCTTGGTTTTCTTGGGTGCTGCGGTTGCTTGTTTGTTACCTGAATACTTGGTTTCAAGCTTTTTCAGGTATTTCGATTTATTATACAGTCCGGTAAGGTTAAATGTGGTGTTTACCTGGAAAGTATTTGAGTTATTGATCGTATTTCCCAGTGTGCGTGATCCTTCAAATACCGGTCCCTGTGTCCATTCATAGGTTGAGTTGTATCGCAAAGAAACGGATGTCCAGTTTATAATGGGAAATTTACTCAGGGGCAGATTGTAGGTGGCATTCAGGTTGTGATTGTAATTAACCGGCCTTCCACCGTTCCGGATGCTTTGCCAAACTGAACTTGACCATTCGCTGTTGTCACCCTGGCGGAACAGATCATACGCGCCGGGTTGTTCATCGATTCTCGACCGGTTGTTGATGGAAAAGTCGAATTTCAATGACCGGGTGAGGTCCCAGTTCAACTCGTAGTCCCTGTTCCACACAAAATCCTTGCTGACCGTGGAATCGATGAGAATATCCCTGTCAGCATATACATTTCTCAGTTTTAGTTCGTTATAAAAGCGTTCAAAATCAGTACGAAGTGAAAAACGGCTTGGCAGCGGGGAAAAATTAAAATCCTTGATGAACCGCATATAAGGCGATTTCAGGCCTTTGCTCTTTTTAAAAGGTGTAATGATCTTGGGCCGGGAACTGTAAATGTAATTCAAGGCCAGGCCGTACTTAATTGTATTATCTCTTTCCACTTCGTAGCTGTGCGCCTGGGTCTCGCTGTAGCCCGCAGTAAGGGAGAAGTTGGCGGGTGACAGGATCCTGAATTTTTCCAGTTCCTTATTGACCCTGACATTGGTAAGGTTGATGCTGTTCCGGTTCACAACATCCTGGGATACTTCCTTGATTTGCTTGCGTTCCTCAGCGGTTTCAGCCTGGTCGATGCTTTCCTTCAGAAGCCTGTCAGGCTGTTGTGGTGAGTATTCAGGTGTAACGGTGATTTTGGATACACCGACATACAGGGGTACAGATACCTTGGCCTTTTCAGGGAGCAATTTGCCCAGCTCCAGGTTTGTGGATATGTCGACCTGGTTGGTTTCCTCCTTGTTCCGGGCATCCACTTTCTGTTCAATGCTGCCGAATCCGGGCTTTGAAGTACTCCCGGCGACGGACAGGATTCCCAGATCGGCCAGGCGTATCTGTGTACGGGCATTGGCGGCCCACCCCCCCTTATTGTTGAAGTCGGTGAGCCTAAGCTCGTTGAACCATATCTCCGCCGACTTTGGCAAGCCATCGTTCGGATATTCGTTGTCGATATCACCGGCATTCCGCACACCGACAAGAATGTTCCGGACGTTGCTCAGGTTAGGTGTCCCTTTTACTTTCACCAGGTTCTTGCCCATCCTTTTTTTGTATATCCGGGAAACATCATACAGATCGGGATGCTCTGCCATGGCATCATCGCGTTCCACTTTCAGGTCTACCAGATCATTGAGATTGATCTCGAACAGGTTTTCATCGGGCCACACGAGTCTTGCGCTGGTCATCGCTGTATTGTCCGGGGAGAGTGACCTGCAAGGGGACTTCATATTCATAGTAATTATCTGTCTGATCGGATCCGATACGGATAAAGGCGGTCATTTCATAATCGTTGAGTACTTGTCCGACCGGGGCTTCTGCATGAACGAACATCCGCATCATTTTATACTGCCGCAGGTCCATATTCAGGGTTTTGTATGCCACACGGGCGTCTCCGTCAGGCAGGTCCTCAACCTTGAATACAATGGACTGTTCATTGAGCTGTGCCACCTGGGGCTGGCTGGGGTCCACAACACGGTCAATCCCGGGAGGAAGGATATAATTCACAGGAGTCTTGGCTGCATTTTCCTCAATGTTTACCGAGGTTATCTCAAAACTTCCCTTCTCATACTGATCGGTTATGGAGGGACTGCCGGCGGCCAGATTGCCTCTGTATTTCCGCCATTCCGAACGAACCAGGTGCAATTCGGCAAAACGGAGGATGACTGATTTGCTGAACCCGGTAAGATACATACGCATGAAACGGATGGATTTGAAATCCTCGATGTTACCATATTTCCTTTCATAATCCTCGATGGGAATACGGAACTGGTACCAGTTAACATCCTTGCCTCTGACAACTTCGGTGATATAGGGGTTGTTGATATCCATGTTTTCAGGATTCAGTTCAACATGGTATTCGTAATAGGCATCAGTCTCGTTCAATGTATTGTCCTTGTTGAGATCCTCTGTATTGGGCAAGGTAGTGGCTGCCGCGAAATCGCCACCGCTTTGTTCAGTGGTGGGGGAATTACCCTGGGTGTTGTTATAATCTTTATACCTGGATATCACGCCAGCCGTATCATCATATTCCGGGGCCAGGAAGTAGAGAAAGTTATCCCCTGAGGGATCGTTATTCAATTTGTCCCAAGTAGCTGAGCCGGGCTGAAATGCATTCAGGAATGGAGCGTATTTTATCCTTTCATGCTCGTCGTTCAGACCATCCAGACCCACATCCTGACTGGCGCGGTTGTTCGGATCGGAGTCAAAGGAGTTAACAATGGACTGGGTTGTAGGGACGAGGCCCCAGGCTGAACTGGTATCTACCCGGGCAAGGGAATCCGATGTGGGAAGGCCGTTTTCGAACGACTTCCTGGAATCCTTCAGCACATCCTCCGAGATCTCGCCCAGGTTAAAATAAAGTTCACCGCCGGAATGCGTTGAATCTTTAACAAAAGGATCCATCAGCCAGAATTCGACATATTCAATATTTGAAGTTTCGAAATCGCTTGTTTGTAACTCCCGCATGATGCCACCCCAGCGAGGGCGGGGGTTGGGCAATGTGCCATCTGGGGTGAGTGAAGGATCAAAATTATAGGGCCCTCGTTGATCGGGATAATAGGCCAGGTTCAATACAAGCAGCGAGTTCTGGAAGCCCGTTCCGCTTTCCCTGTTCTTGTAAATCTCGGTCTCCAGTACTTCCCTTACAAAGGGATCATTCTGTTCCTCTTCCGTTATATTATCGGGGGTACGGCTTTCATTCCGGGTAAACAGGGGGTCAATGGAGTACCAGGCCAGCTTGGAACGGTTGTAGCCATAGCGCAGATCATTCAGACTTCCTGAATAAGGGAACCGGCGCGGGGTACTGGATAGATACCACGATTGGGGAGTTTTCAGTTCTACGGTTGTTTCAGTTCCTTCAAAATCATCGATATAGGCCACTCCTCCCTCACCGATGATTTTGGCCTGGCCCGGGAAAAGCTGGGCAAATTCGGCGTCCACTGAAATGGACGATGTTTCCTTTGTTTCAATCAGCGGCAGTTTATCGATCCATTTGGTCAGGAGCCTCGAATCAGTGCGATAACTCGTATTCAGGCCCATGATGGTATTGGAGATCGGTTCATCACCCATGTTTACCTTTTGAGTCAGCGGTCTTTCGGTAAGGTTCATCACGGTACCGCCAATGTTGAAATTGTCCGAAAATTTATAATCAAGGTGTGTCCCGAGAAGCGTTTTTGTCTGCAGGTTAAACAGTGCGTTGTTCTCCAGTGAAACGGAAATGGGAGCACCGGAACCGATCAGTCCCTCGTTCAGTATTTTCACCCTGCCCAGGGTATAATCCACAGTATAATCCTGTCCTTCTTTAAGCGCAATGCCTCCTGAGGATACCTTCACAGACCCCTGGGGTACGTTCATGGCATTGAGTTGTATTTCAGAGCTGGATGAAGACTGGTATTCACCGGCAATGAAGAACTTGTTTTTCTTGGATAACTGACGTGCTTTTGTCTGTGTGGAGTCATACAGCTCCTCAAAGACGTATTTGTCGGCCACCGGATTTTTGGCAGGGTCACCCCCGGTGATTGTCTTCCTCAGATCACTTCCGAAGGGTTCTACCTGGGTAAAAAACACCCTGCCGTCGCGTTGGGTAATGGTGGTTCCTTCGATAAAGTCAAATCTTCCATCGGGTAAAGGCTCATTGCGTGAATCAAGATTATCCAGTTCCATTACCCGAAGCAGGATTTTACGGTTAAACGCACTGTCGGCCTGGCTATCAGCGATGTAATTAACCGGCACACCAGTCTCATCTTTCCGGTAAAGTATATCCAGTAGAAAATCCTTATTTGAAACCTGATAAGCGCCAATGGCATATACGTTCTTCATCATCAGGTCCCAGGTCATCAGTTTGGGAGTGAGGCTGGTGCCTTTTAAGAGTTTTACGACCAGGGTTTTGGGTGCACTGACCCCATCGGTGGACAATTCACCTACCCGGTATGTCTTGCCCTGATAAGTATAAACGACTGCCACTGCCAATACCTCATCAGACCGGAGTGCAGAATTCAATGAGATATATCCCAACTCCTCATTGACCTTGTATTCTGACTCAGCAAGCCGGCGGGCATTTTCTATTTTCTCATAATCCCTTCCCCCGTAAAAATTCTGGGATTCTTCAAGAGGCGCAAGCAGGGCTGCGATCTGGTTAAAAGAACGAATACCCGAATACTGTTCCGTGATGGTAAAATAAAGCTGGTTCGTGCTGTTATCCATGGGTGCGTTTATCATACTGACAGGCTTGATAAAGTCCTCATTGCCGGCAAAATTGGCCCCACCGTCGGGACCGAATCCTTCCCCAAGGTCCATGAGGGCAAGTATATTCCGTGTATCAGTGGTGCTGCTTGATTTGTTGGTGATCCATACCTCCATCTGCTGGATCCTCACACCGGAGTTAACATAGGGCAGATTCTGCAGCCAATTGTTGTAGTTATCCCTGAAAAAATGAGATAAGAAAAAGTGCCGGCTGGCATCATATTCCGAGGCATCAACCTCGAATTCGCTCACCTGGGCACCCCCTTTTACTTCAATATTTTGCGATTGGCCGCGCTGGTGACTGAAAACTGAACTTATAAACAGTTTTCCGAACTGCAGATCGGTTTTCAATCCGAACAGGCTCTGGCTGCCGGTGATCAGGGTGCCTGGTAAAGAAAAAGTAACATTACCCGCCTCGATTTTTTTAATGATCTCATCCTCCTTGCCTGTGTATTCAAGCTTGGTCTTGTTTTCAAAGTCAAATGCAGCCTCTGTATTGTAATTGATACCGAGTTGTAATTTGTCACCGATGCTGCCGGTGACATTCATCTGTATTTTTTCCTTGAACAGGAAGGAACCGTTTTTCCGGTTCTTTTCTGAAAGAGCCGGATTGTCAATGCGTGACATGTTATATCCAAAGATCAGTTCTGCAGATCCCTGCGGGACAATCGTGATGGCGTCGGTACCGAAAATCTTATCAAATGACTCTCCCATCTTGATTTTGGAAAGCAGGGGTGATCGCTCGGCCTCAATTCTTTCCCGTGATTTCTCCTGCCAGTAATTCTGGACCGCCGTTTGCCTGTCATACTGGAGATATTCCTTTACTGACATGGATGAGGGAGGTCTGAAATCAATCTGGCCTACTTTTTCTGAAAATACGTACTGGTTTGTAACCGGATCAAAGACGATAGTCTGAACTACATTCGACGGGTTTGCTGAGGTAAAGAGGTGATGTAACCCCGGAATTTGAAAAAGGATAACGGAGTTCATCTCTGAAAGGATAACGAAGGCCTGTACTGTCGGGGGTTCCATTCGGACCAGCCTGGGAAAAGAGAGGTGTTGCAACACCTGACAGACAAGAGACCAGGGTGCTACACAGTATGAATTGAATTAACGGTTTCGATTTGATGATATGGTGTACCGTTACAGTGGCCAAATTCGGGTTATTTAGAGCTTTTACAACTGTTTCAGGGCTTTTTTGATCAGATCCTCGAGGGTCAGGTTCTCTGTAACCAGGATTTTGCTGATCACCTTATCGGCTTCTCCTTTGTTAAAACCCAGGATTACCAATGCAGATAACGCTTCATCCTTTAATCTATTGTTCTGGATTGGAAATAATTCGCCTCCCGCCAGCTTATCCTTGCCTATTTTATCACGCAGATCGATAATGATACGCTGGGCTGTTTTGGCCCCAATCCCTTTTATCCCCTGCAAAAGGGAGGCATTGCCAACCAGAATTGTTTGCCGGATTTCTTCAGCAGAGAGTGATGAAAGCATCATTCGGGCTGTATTTGAGCCAATTCCGGAAACAGTGAGCAGCAGCCTGAACACCTCACGTTCAGTTTTGGTGAAGAAACCGAACAGCAAGTGGGCATCCTCTCTGATAACCTGGTGAATGAACAGTTTTGCATGTGCGTGGGGTTCAAGCTGGGTATACGTGGAAAGTGAAATATGAATGAAATAGCCGACCCCACCGGTTTCGATAACACAATGCGTGGGATTTTTTTCTTTCAGGGCACCTTCGATATATTCATACATAGTATCAGGGTTAGCTTCAGGAATAAAAAGGCTTCAGCGAAGTTGGTCCGGTTAGTTGGTCAAAAATGACTGCGCTCATCAAAAAAACGATCGGTTCAGGTTTCGGAAATGTCGGCCAAACTAAGCGGATTGGAAGACATGTCTTTGTACCTAAGTCTGTTACGGAAAATATCACAGGCCAGGTACACTGCATTCCGGAATGAATCAGGAGAAGCCTCATTTTTCCCTGCAAGCTCGTAGGCTGTACCATGTGCCGGTGAAGTCCTTACAACCGGAAGGCCTGCCGTATAGTTCACACCTCCCTCGGTTGTAAGTGCCTTAAATGGAACAAGACCCTGATCGTGATACATAGCAATCACAGCATCGTACTTCCGGTATGTTCCGGCTCCAAAAAAACCGTCTGCCGAATAGGGTCCGAAAACAAGGATGTTTTCTTCCTGGGCTTGCTTTATCGCCGGGATGATTTCAATTTCTTCCTCTTCTCCCATAAGGCCCTCATCACCGGCATGCGGATTTAATCCCAGCACGGCAATCCTGGGACTTGTGACCGAAAAATCGACAAGCAAAGACTGGTTGAGTATTCTCAGCTTGTTCAGGAGGGTATCACGGGTTATATACTCATGGACCTTAGACAGGGGTATATGGGAAGTCAGGATGCCAACACGCATCAGTTCATTTACCATAAGCATCAATACACCTTCACCTTTAAAGTGATTTTCGAGGTATTCGGTGTGGCCCGTGAAGTTGAAATGATCTTTCTGAACATTGGGTTTACTGACCGGTGCCGTAACCAGTGCATCAATCTTTCCATCGGCCAGGTCCTTTACCGCCGCTTCCAGCGCCTTCAGGGATGATTCGCCGGCGTATGGGGTTGATTTCCCCAGCTCAACCCGCGCTGCTTCATCAATGCAGTTGATTATATTTGCTTTGCGTGCCTGGGCTTCCTCAACCGAGCGAATTGTATTGAAACTGAAATGTTCGAGGTTCAGGGTTTTTCTATGGTAAGCGGCAACCTTTGGTGAGCCGTAAACTACCGGTGTGCACAAATCAAATATGCGGTTATCCAACAGGGATTTCATGATCACTTCATAGCTGATCCCGTTAATATCACCATGGGTTATGCCCAATATAACCTTATCGCCTTTCATACTATTGAATGGGGTTAATTTTGCTAAGCGGATAAAGGTAATAAAAAAAGTAATGAGTAATGAGTGATGAGAAATGAGTGAGATTTGGGTTTTGGGCATGGACATGGTACTTGTGATGATTCACCGTCCGATTCAGATTCACACCCAATTTTCAAACCTCAAAACCCGCTCATGACTCTTCACGCATTACTCTTTACTTAAAATAATATTACCTTTGTGCAAAAAAAAGAAATGGGCCTGATCAGGACATTGTTGATCATATTCATCATCTATTATCTGGGAAGGTTGTTTACACGATATATTTTGCCCTCGCTGTTTTACAATTATATGGATGATAAGATGAAGGAATTCTCCGAGCAGCAGAAGAAACAACGCCGGCGTGAGCAGCAGCAGGCGCGGAAACGTGAGGGAGAGGTTAATATAGATTACACACCACAGGGTGGAGGTAAAAACAAACCGTCCAAAGGGGAATATATTGATTATGAAGAGGTAAGGGATTAGCCGGTCAAATTACATGTTTCCTGAAGTGAGCGCTTTGATTTTTTTGGCAAAATTGGAAGCAAATACGAAATCATTCAGGTTAATATCATCGCTGTCGAGGATCTCCTCGTTGGTTCCTTCCCAGCATTTACGCCCCTCATGAATGAAAATCACCTTTTCACCGATTTCCATTACCGAGTTCATGTCGTGCGTATTGATAACGGTGGTTATATCATATTCATGCGTAATTTCACTGATCAGATCATCAATTACCAGGGCAGTCTTGGGATCAAGTCCTGAATTCGGTTCGTCACAAAACAGGTATTTCGGATTCTGAACAATGGCACGGGCAATGGCAACCCGTTTTTTCATGCCGCCGCTCAGTTCTCCCGGATATAACTTTTGTGCATTTTCAAGATTCACTCGTTTAAGGCAGATACTTGTGCGTTCTTTTTTTTCCTCGGGGGTCATTTGGGTGAACATGTTCAGGGGAAAAGTCACGTTTTCTTCCACGGTCAGGGAGTCGAAAAGTGCGCCACCCTGGAACATCATGCCTATTTCCCTGCGTAGTTCTTTACGGGCGTTGAAGTTCATGGATACAAAGTCGCGGTCGTCAAAAAAGATGGCTCCCTGGTCGACCTCATGCAAACCAACAATGCATTTTGTCAGCACGGTTTTTCCTGATCCGCTCCGGCCTATGATCAGATTGGTTTTTCCCTTCTCTAACAGTACGGATATGCCTTCGAGCACCATAATGCCATTGAATGACTTGAAGATATTTTCAACTTGTATCATCAGGCTAGCATAAGTTGTGTAATGACCAGGTCGGCAAGGAGAATGAGAATACTGCTGTAAACCACACCCCGGGTGCTCGACTGTCCCACTTCCAGTGCACCACCCTGTACATAATAGCCATAAAAGGCCGAAACCGAGGTGATGATAAAAGCATAAACTACCGTTTTTACAAGGGCATAGGTAATGTAAAAGGGGACGAAGAGGTATTGGATGCCATAAACATAATCGGAGGAAGATAATGCACCTGTGGTTATGGCAGCGACCCATCCCCCGAATATTCCAACCCCCATGCTTATCAGGGTAAGAAAAGGGTTAAAAACCATGGCAGCAATGATTTTGGGCAGGATGAGATAACTGGCCGAATTAATCCCCATCATTTCCAGTGCATCGATCTGTTCTGTGATGCGCATATGCCCGATTTCGGAGGCAATGTTTGAGCCAACTTTTCCGGCCAGGATCAATCCGACCATGGTGGATGAAAACTCCAGCAGGATTGTATCACGGGCAGTAAGACCGATCAGGTAAAGCGGTATCCAGGAGCTTTCCAGGTTATAGCGGGTCTGGAGGGTGATGACAGCTCCGATGAAGATCGAAATCAATATAACAATACCAATTGAATTGAGGCCGAGATTCTCAATCTCAAGGAATACCTGACGGATGTAAATTTTTGATTTTTCGGGTTTTGAGAAAACCCGTGAAAGCAGAATAATATACTTTCCGAAGAGTTTAAAGAAATCCATGACTGCAAAAATAATGATATAATATCAAAATAATACCCCCATTGATCGCCGGTTTGTAATACTATATCAAAATAATCCACCTGCGTTGCGTAAAATTAGTAAATTCGCTTGCAGTCGAATGTATACTAAGCCTATTTTCATGAACCAAAACTTTTACTGTATCGTCATGGCTGGCGGGATCGGCAGTAGATTCTGGCCGTTGAGCCGCACCCGGAAACCAAAACAATTCCTGGATATTCTGGGCACAGGCCGAACCCTGCTTCAGCAAACCCTGGATCGTTTACGGAAAGTATTCCCGATCGAAAACATATACATTGTGACCAATGAGGAATATGAAGCACTTGTTACCAAGCAGTTACCTGAATTGAATCATTCTCAGATTTTGCTGGAGCCCTTGAGACGGAACACAGCTCCCTGCATTGCCTATGCCAACTATAAGATACAACTGATCAATCCCAATGCCAACATCATGGTGGCTCCTTCAGATCATGTTATCCTGAATGAACCGGCTTTTCTCGATGTTGTTAAAAAGGGCCTTGAATTCGTGACCGGCAATGATTGCCTGCTTACTTTGGGCATACAGCCAAGCCGGCCTGAAACGGGCTATGGTTACATCCAGATCAACGGGGATAAAACCCGGATCGAGCTTAACCAGAGCTTCAGGAAGGTGAAAACATTCACTGAGAAGCCTGATCTTAACCTGGCTGAGATATTTATCCAGAGCGGTGATTTTTTCTGGAATTCAGGCATGTTTTTCTGGTCACTCAGTTCGATCATGAAAGCATTCAATACCTTTCTTCCCGACGTGGATCATCTTTTCAGTGAAGGGAAGGCATATTATAATACCGACAGGGAGGGGGAGTTTATTGGAAAAGTCTATCCTAACTGCAAGAATATTTCAATCGACTACGGCATAATGGAGAAAGCGGAAAATGTGCATGTGCTTTGTTCCGATTTTGGCTGGTCAGACCTGGGTACCTGGGGGTCTTTATATGACATGCTCCCGAAGACCGGGGAGAATAACACAATTACCGGGTGCAATGTTTTTGCCTACAACACACAGAACTGTCTGATCAACCTGCCTGATAACAAGCTGGCTGTGATTCAGGGACTTGATGATTTTATCGTTGTGGAATCGGATAATATTCTCCTGATCTGTAAAAAGCAGGATGAACAAAAGATCAAGAATTTCGTGAATGATGTGCGGATAGAAAAAGGGGAGGAATTTATTTGATACTGCAGGGTTTTAAAACGCGAAGAGACGGGTATCAAACCCGTCTCTTCGCGTTTTTTATACAGTTTACATGCTAATATTCCCACAAATCGTGTTCCATGTTGAACAGGTATTCCTTGACCTTATCTGCTTCCAAAAGGGCGTCGAGGCCAAGGGCATAGGAACTGATCTGACGGTTTTCGTAAACGTTTGATTCAGCGAAAATGTAGCTGTTAAACCGGCGTTGCATGAAATAGTCATCGAAAGAAATACGTTGTGCATCATTGTTGTTATTGAACATTTCATGACGGGCCAGCAAGGGCCTGATCTCGGGAAAATATACCCAACAAGTCAGCCTTTTCAGGATGAAATCCGTTGGAAGGCCCTGGTCGTCGAGCCGGTTATATACCCGTATCGGGCAAAGGCCAACGATCCTGACATTCATAACGGAATGATTCTTATCGAAAAACCATTTTTCCTTTACCAGGATCTGTTTTACCTCATCGGTTTTCCGGTCATTCTTTATTATAGTATCCACCATCAATCCTGTGTTGAGGTCGGGCTTCTTAATGGTTTCCGTCCCGGCACCAAAGACATCGTCAATTTTCGAGCGGTCGAGGGGAACGGTGAATTCATTTTTCGGATCGTCCGTAGAAAATGCCCGGATGCCTTCGTTGTCAATTCCCCACAGGATCAACTGAACGAGATTAAACCGGTCGTTGATGGGCTTGGTGGGATAATACAAGGACAGATTCTGTTTCTGTTTCAGGTCGATTATCCTGTAAATATCCTTGGCCCACATCACATCGGCTTCCCGAATATAAGCATAGGGTACAGGCGCTTTGTTAGGAATATGCTCACGGGTATACACTTCGGTGAGAATATCCTGGGCATTTACTTTCGGGGTTGCAACCGCCATTATCGCCAAACCCATGCACAATATAACAACTCGTTTCATTCGACTATGTATTTGATAATTAATTCAATTTTAAATTAATAGCGGATAAGGTTCTCACAGAGCCATCCGGGCCAACAGCCTTGATATATTCAATGACAACCGGAGATCCTTTGCCTAATGTGTTAATAAAATTCCGGACATCCTGGTTAAATGCATTTCCTCTTACGGGTACTTCCTTCACAAATCCTTGAACAATAGACCATATCTTAAATTCAGTTACTTTAAAAGTAAGGTCAAAATCAAAATCAGGAGGCATAGCCGCTACAACACCACTTTGTGCTAAAAGTACATTTTTGGAAATAACCCCACCTTTCTGATTGTTTACCATGGCAATCGGGTCGGGTACTGGTTTCACACGAAATTCCTTAGTGCCAACAGTTGTCCATTTACCATCAATCTCTGCAGATACGGTGACTATGGAGTTGCCAATCCGTTTTGGTTGAAGTATCCAGGCATTGCCCCGTTGTTCAAGGGTGGCGTTTGAAGCTGATGCCCTGATCTTATTGCCGGGCACACCTGAGACGGAGATTTCGACGGGATTGTCAACGGCAAGGTAAAACACGTTCATTTTGGTCGGGGAGACCACCACGCTGCCTTCGGCCACCATATATTCAGCTGAGAAGGGCCGGATAATGTCGCCGGCAGGACCTTTAATGGTGATTATACCACCCCATATACGCTGGCCAACGCTGCTCCCCATCCGCTCATAAACACCCTTACCGGATCCCTTTTCAACGGGCAACTTCTGGTAATTTAATCCTTCTTTGCGCTGAATGCTTATCTGTCCGGTATTCGGGTCCGTCACCTCAACCCAGGGTTCCTTCACTCCTTCAACAATGTAGATCTCGGGATCCTGCGTGGTATCACGTGCGGCCAGATAAATGGCTGCTTTATAGGGATTCCCGCGGATGACATAATTTGAATTGGGGATCACCACGGCATCGAGCTGGTTGAACTTAACTTCTCCTGCGCTGATCTGGGCATACAGGTAATTGAGCATTTCCGATTCGGCATTCCGTGTGTCGATCTGCAAAGATGACATGATGGCCAGAAATCCCATCAGCGGAGAGTGACCGAATTTGTGATATTCCCAGGTAGCGGTTTCGGGGTCGCGCTTTTTGCCTTTCTTGGGTGTAGGAGGATTCGTATCCAGGCTCTTTGATATTGATTCTTTCAGCTGTGCCGGAAGTTCTTTTTCCTTCACCAGGGAGAGCAGAAACTCCCGGAAACCGGCTATCTCGTTTTTCAGCTTACGGGCCTCACTTTTGTCAGTGAGATCCGTTCCGATCATGATCCGGTGCGGGGTATCATAATCAGTAGTAGCTTCGATCTTATCGCGGTCAATGGATTTATCAACAATGGCCTCTGATTTTCCGCGTTCAGCTTCATTGAGCACCCTCAGTTTAAGATCCTGTAAGTAATTGTACAATTTATCCGCATTGGTTTTTACCTCCAATGCCCGGTTACGCCACAAGGCCGTTTTGTTCTGGTTTAACTGGTAGGCCTGTTCAAATTCAGTATAAATATCCTGGTTCTTATTGTTCATGGTAATACCGGTCTTCTCGAGTCCTTCATCGATGATCTTGAAAGCATCCAATACGCTGGTAGATACATTCAGTGCCAGCAATGCTGTCAGCACCAAATACATCATGCCGATCATCTTTTGTCTTGGAGTCTCTTTGCCGTGTGCCATAGCCTATGAATCGATAAAATGAGATTACTTATTGATAATCACGTTCATAGCCGACAACATATTGCCATAAATGTTGTTGAGGGAGGAAAGATTATCCCTGAGTTTCACAATTTCCTCCTTGTAACGGCTTGTTTCATCTATCGAATCTTTCAGCCTGAGGATCATGTCCTCAATACCGGAATAAACCTTTTGGGATCCTTTCAGGTGTTCGCTTCCCTCCTTGACCTGCAGTTCATACACAGCATTCAGTGCGGAAAGGTTTTTATTCAGTGATTCAAGATGCTGTTCATGAACAAGTCCGCTTTGGGCAATAATATTCTGTTCTCCTTTTAGTGTGTCTGCAATTTTCAGGTATGAACCTGCCACTTCGGAACCCGATTTGGCGACCTGATCGGCCGATTGTAAATAGGCGCTCGCAAGGGCTCCGGCAGATTCCGTGATAGTCTGGACTGTAGAAGAGTAGGTTTCCGTCATGGTTCCTACCGATCCGGTAGCAGCCTTGATGTTTTTCAGGAATTCCTGTGTTGCAGCTGTTGCTCCCGAAATCTCAGCTATACCTGAAGCAGCAACATTCAATTTTTCGAGTCCCACGCCAATGCCTTTCAGGGTTGATTCACTGATACTGGCATCACCCAGCAGGTCCTCGATACGTTCCAGGGGGCGTCCGCCGACACCTGTCCCCAGCTCTTTCATGCCATCCATTTCATCCTGTTCCGACATTCCGGCAAGTTCAGGATAGACCAGGGTCCAGTCCAGTTCTTCATGCAGCGGTTCAAAAGCTGAAAAGAAAAAGATAATTGCTTCCGTCAGAAGGCCCATGGTAAGAAACAGTCCGGCGAATTTCCAGTGTTGAATCTTGAACAAGGCACCGATAATAACAACCGAGGCTCCCCACCCATAAAGCTTGGCCATGAATTTTTTCCAGCCGGAACTTTCAACAATGTCTGTTAAGCTTGCCATAATATGTCGTACATTAAGTGGATTATATTTGACCGATTAATTATACACCCCCCATGATTGGCCTTACACAGCGAAATCCGATATAAGATTTTGATGTGTCCTGATATTCATAGCTGCGGGTTGCATTCTGAAGGTAGTAACCGATGTCCTTCCACGATCCTCCCCTGATAACCTTTCTCTTCATAACCGGGGGTTCGTCCGGGCGGGCGTTATACCGGTAATCAGGATTCAGGTCATGGGAAAAAATATAGGAAGATTCGTCATATGCACTGGATGTCCATTCGGCCACATTGCCTGACATGTCATACAATCCATATTCATTGGGCTGGTAAGTGCCGACCTTGACTGTAGTAACACCGCCGTCATCGGCATAATTACCCCTAAGGGGCTTGAAATTGGCGAGGAAACACCCATCCTTGTTGCGTGTATAATAACCGCCCCAGGGATACATTGAATTGTCCAGACCACCACGGGCAGCATATTCCCATTCCGATTCAAGCGGCAGACGATAATCATGCACACCAGGGCTCCCGCTGGCCCGCAAGGAGGCGTTCAGAAACATTGATCTCCAAATGCAGAAGGCAGTTGCCTGTTTCCAGGATACGCCAACCACGGGATAGTTATCATAGGAAGGATGCCAGAAATACATGGCAGTGTAAGGCTCGTTGTAGGCATAGGTAAAATCGGCTATCCAGACCAGCGTATCGGGATAAACATTCACGACATCACGGATGACAAATGAAGAGCGGTCTTTGATCTCCACCTTTTCACCCTGGTTGTTCATAATGAAGCCCTCATACTTTTTAGTATCATAATTATACCGGTTCGATTTTTTTGCAGCCTGTTTCAGGTCAATCCAGAAATACTCATACATGAGTTTGCGGGTATCGATCTCTTTTTTATTATAAAAGCGCTCCTGCTGGTTCAGGTACATCTCACTCAGCACTGAATTTACTTCCTCATCCCGGGTATCAATTTTAGTTTCCCAGTTAATGGCCGGTGGTTCAATCGGATTGCCGAACTCATCCTCGGTGATCAGAAAATCATCAGGGAGTTGTTCACCCAGCATTTTGCGCATGATTGAATCACGCACCCAAAACACAAACTGACGGTATTCATTGTTTGTGATCTCTGTTTCATCCATCCAGAAGGGATCAATGGTCACAGTTTTTGTCACGGCTGACTGTGCCCAGGCCACTTCCTGATCATTGGATCCCATATTATAACTGCCCTGCGGAATGAACACCATGCCATAGGGATCACTTTCGGTATAGGCTTTCGGACGGCCCTGCACACCTTCCAATTCACCGCTCATAGATCCACCTGAGCAACTACTGATTATAAACAGTGCCAACGCAAATAAAAAGGAAATTAACTTTTTCATATCAAATGAAGTTTATCCAATGTAACAAGCTTTTTATACTATATAACTTAATTTTTTGTTACAGAAATCTGATGCTCTTATATTTTTGGGGTATTCTATCCACGCCCAGCTTGAAACTATAACCCAGCATTACTTCATGTGAACCCTTTGAGAAGTTAGCCAATGCCGATGTGTCAAAATCATAGGAATAACCCACCTTTACGCCATTCAGTATTTCTAACCCGATCATACCCACTATGGCTGAACCGACCCTATACGTAACGCCGGCCCAGAACTTTTTATTGTACATCAGCGTAGCGTTCAGGTCAATTTTTGTTACTTGTATGTCGGATTGCAGCATAACCGAGGGTAACAACTCAAATGCCGGATTTGAAAGCTGCAGATTGTAACCCGCTGTCAGGTAATAATGTCTGATCAATTGCTCCTTAGCCTCTACTGTGGAAGATGTACCTTCCGTTTGATAAACAAATTCATCCTGGAGCATATGGGTCGATGAAATTCCTACATACAATTCATCTGTCCGGTAAAATAAACCGGCGCCCAGGTCAAAAACGAACTCGTTTTGTTCACCGGATGGAATGGCAACATCCTGATCAGGGGAATCATGCAGGGGTGAGGTCGGGATTATCCAATCGGGTTTCAGTTTACGGTTAATGAAACTGCCGCTTATACCAAGCCCGAGTTTTCCATTTCCAATATTAAACTGATAAGCATATGAAAGGGAGAGATTAATATCCTCGTTGAATCCCAGCTCATCATACCAGATCGATGCACCTACACCATGGTCAGCCTTGAAAAGCCTGAACGGAGCATCCAGGTTGAGCACAACACCCAGGGGAGCTCCTTCAATGCCTACCCACTGTTGTCGCATAATGGCATGTGTGGAGATCATATCATTGCTTCCGGCTGAAGCAGGATTAACTGAAACCAAATCGTACATATAATGGCTTACCTGTCTTTCTTGCTGTGAATATGTGCCAATCCAGATGAAAGAAGCAAAAATGACCAATATTAATTTTTTCATTTTTTTACTATCCTACTTTTATGAATTTACCTGCAGACAGCACCAATTAAGCCTATATAAAAGGTAAAATAAGTAAAAATATTGTATAACAGCAAATCAAAATTAACACGGGCCTGTTAATAAACATTTCACCAGTTTTTGTTTTATACTAAATCAGGTGATAAATGTTACTAAGGAAAGGATGTTTTTTGTATAAATTTTACTTGACTCTATAATTGTAAAGAAAATTGTCCCTGCTGCCCACAACCAGGTTAAAACGGGACAGGGAATCACCGAAATTCCCAATACTGAAAGGTGTATTCCCCTGGAGGGGGAAACCTTCATACAGTTTGCCATCACTGTTGAACAGATAAATTTGGTTCTCTTTTTGACATACCACACCGAACTTACGGTCTCTGGAGGAAAACTGATAATAGACGGGCCTTGTATGAGGTGATTCATTGAAGGTATAGGTGAAGAGACGGTTTTCATCACTGGTGTAAACTGACAACCTGTTCCGGTCAAGAAAGATATACTCCATTTTCCCGTCCCCGTTCAGGTCTTTGTAATCAAAGAAATGATTGCCGGTAAACAGGTCAAGTTCCACGGTTTTAATCTCCCCGTTGAACAGGATAAAGTTTACTTTTCCGGTGGTATCCGTTGTAACCACACCTGCCCCGGATCCGTCATCAGGCAAATGCAGGCTGTAGTTATTGTTTAAAGAATGGGGGAAAAAAGTTTCCGTGCTTATGCGTGTATTGCCTTTCCTGTCGAGTATATATGTCCTGAACCGGTCACCCAGTACCAGGAAATCTTTGCCGCCCACCCTGAAATGATTCACGGGCTGACTGACTTCACTTTCAGTCTGGTTAAAAGACCAGCCATTCACAAGCGATCCCTCCTTGCCATAGGCATATACTTTTTTATCCTCGCAGGCAATGAAAAGCCGGTAATCCCGGTTATTTTCATAATCAAATACCGAGACACCGCAGGTAGCAGGAGACCTCAGCTTAATGGGATATTTTTCCACAAAATTCCCTTTCCTGTCGATCAGATAAATAAAATCTCGTGTACTGAACAGCAACTGCAACTTGCCATTACGGAAATAGTCAACCTGATATACTTCGCTGTTAATAAGCCCTGAGAGCTGTACCTTCCATAGGATCCTGCCTACCTGGTTTATCAGGTAGATACTGTGGTTCAGATCCTGCACAAATACTTCATTCTCTCCAGTCTGGTGGTTTACCACAAATACCGGTTTGCTATCCGCCAGCGTATCCAGCTTACTTTCCCAAACCGTTTGTGTTTCCTGGTTATAGGACGAAAGGTATTTCACCAGGAAATTACAGTAAAGCATGCTGTTATTCGTATACATCTGAAATCCCAGTGCCGGTATCTTCTGAAAGACCAGATTGTATTTTCCCCAAATGTTGCCGAGTTTACTTTTCAGAAAGGGGGAATAAACGATATGACTTTTACTGAGATTATTGAAGAATAATATATTGGAGCGGGGTGACAGATTGTTTATAAATTCCCTGTAAGCAGCATCATTGTCCAGTGTTTTATTCAGAACCTGGCTGTGAATTAACGACCGGAGAGATTCAACCGACGAACCGAAGATCAGGTAGTTTTCCATCAGCACAAAATAATGTTCTCCCAGTCCTGAGAAAAGACCTCCAAACAAACGGGCAGAAAAGTTAAAAATCGGAAGCCTGTAAATTTTAAATGTAATTTCATTATCTAGCTGGTAATCGTAAGAATAAGAAGACGGGGATTTAGATTCGGCTGCGGCTGCCTTCTCGAGCAGATCCTTCATTTTTTCTCCGGCAAGCCCCAGGCTTTTAACTCGGATCAGAACGAAAACCTGAACGGAGTCACCTGGCTTTTCCGGAGAATCAAAGGCAAGTGTGATCTCATTGTCCATGATGTCTGTGATATCCCGGAGCAAGTCGGTTTGGTAGTTTTCATTTAGGGCCTGCAGGGCATTGTTATAGGCTGTTAATTTGCCCTGTCCCTGAAGCAAGGACCTATAGGCCGAGAAATACGCTCCCGGATCGGATATGGAAAGTGAAACAAATGAAGTGACAGAGCCAGGCAGGATCTTTCCGGCTGTTATTTTCTGGGGTTTCTGACCGGTAAACATTGCGGAGATGGAAGAGGAAGAATCAGGCGGAATTACAAAACCGTTCATGAGCAGCATATCTGATAGCAGGTTCAAATCCATTCCGGCCCAGCCGGCAAAATTACTGGCCGACCGGACCTTACCCCTGAATTCAGGTCTCACCATTGAGGCCAGGCCAAGCGGGAATCTCGAGAAGTTGATAAAAACATTGGCATCAACATTTTTGCCGGCAGTAGCATATATTTCCCGGAAGCCTTTCAGGTTAATGACTGATTCACCGGTAATCAACTGCCGGATGGCATCTTCAAGCACTATAGCCGAAAAGCTGATCATCAGGATGTTCCGGGAAACAGCCCAGGAAAAATTCCTGATATCCGGATGATCAATCCCGACTTCATGCACGGCAACACCTTCGTATTTACGGTTTGTTATTGTGCCGGAGGGACCCAGCAGACCGGAAACCAGTTCATGGATATTTTTATCACCGTACCGGGAAGGCAACTGAAGTACATGCAGTATGCTTATCTGGTCTTTCCCTGTGGCATGGGCCGAAATAAAAGAAGGGGGGTTTTGCAGAATGTCCATAACATCCGGGACAAACCGCAAGAGGGAATCCAAAAAGTTTATCTGCCTGTCAATCCGGTCAAAACCCGGAATATTCTTAAGTTCATGCCAGATTTGATTGTTGGCCGAGGTTTTCTCAAACAGTGCCTTGAAATTATTCACCTGAACAATCGCCATTGCATTTACGGGAACAGCTTTCAGGGGTTCTGCAGGAGTTACCGGTTTCCGCACCGTAATATAGAACAGGATGATGACAATTGCGAAGGCCATGATCAGGAAAGGAACAATTGTCTTTCTTTTTTTTGGCATGCACTGCAGGCTATTGGTGAACATCCAAAAATAGGAAATCTTTTACTACTTTTATTTCTCAATTCATTCTCAGTGCAGGAAACCAGGAAAGAAACTGAATATTTGCCTGATCATGCAGGTTAATCCACAGATTGAAGATAGCTGGAAGGAAATTCTTGCCGGAGAATTCAGCAGTTCTTATTTTATGGAGCTGAAGGAATTCCTGCTGAATGAAAGAAAGCACCATACAATATATCCTCCAGGTCAATTGATTTTTAATGCCTTCCGCCTGACTCCGTTCGACCGGGTAAGGGTGGTATTACTGGGACAGGATCCTTACCATGGCCCCGGACAGGCTCACGGCCTATGTTTTTCCGTGATGCATGGGATTGCTTTGCCACCCTCTCTGGTAAATATTTTCAAAGAAATTCAGAATGACCTCAGCATTCCAATTCCTTCGCACGGAAACCTCGAGAGGTGGGCCAGGCAAGGGGTGCTGTTGTTAAATGCCACCCTGACTGTGCGGGCAAATCAAGCCGGTTCACATCAGCGGCAGGGATGGGAGACTTTTACCAACGCCGTGATCCGGGAACTTTCAGCCAGGAGGGTGGGACTGATTTTCCTGCTATGGGGCAAGTTTGCACAGGAAAAGGAGTCATTGATTGACGGCAAAAGGCACTATATACTCAGAGCAGCTCATCCTTCACCCTTCTCGGCCTATAACGGTTTTTTCGGATGCAGGCATTTTTCCAAAACAAATGAGATCTTACAGAAGCATGGGTTGGAGGAGATTGACTGGAGATTAGGGGAAAGTAATCAGTAATCAGTGATCAGTAATCAGTGGGTCAGGAGTTTAGGGTAATGTGTGAATACTGAATACCGAATACCGATTACCTTCTTCATTCTTCGTCCTCCTGCACCTCATCGCTTATTTCGAGGCTTTCAAAATTGTCAAATTCATCGAAGGTTGAGGATTCGACCTCTTCTTCTTCTTCAGCAGGTTTGGTGCGGGGCAGTTTTATCAGGTAGTAAATTTCTTCGGTTTCAAAGGGAATGGCAACTTCAATCTCACCCCGGGGATTGGTAAAGGTTATTGTGCGATCTTCATATCCGTCAGGATATTTCTCTTTTAGCTTCTCAACCATGTCTTCCGACAGTTGCTCGTAAGATTTAATTATTCTTTTCTTTCCCACGGTTTTACAAGTAATTAGGTTGTATGTTCAGATGGGGGTAAATATATATAAATTTTATTTTCAATTGCAAACGCAATCTTGTTAATTTTTTTTATAAAGACCCATCCATGCATACCAACCAAATGAATCATCAGGGATTATTCTCAGTAAGCACAATATTGACTGATTCATCCCAGAGCCAGGTGCATTGTTTCAGTCTGGCCAGATTAATTTTTCCGATCAGGTAATTGAAGCCAGGTGCCTCATGTTTGACCGAAATACCTTCAAAGTCATCCGGATCTGGTTTGACATGGCCGTTATAGCTGACGTATAATTCCAGACAGACATCCTGCGTAAAACTATAATTCAGATGCTGATTGAGCTTTTTGTATTCATACCTGTACTGATAGGTCAGTGCAGAGATATCTGACAGCACGGCAGAACCGGTTGGATTTCCACCTGCTCCTTTTCCCATGAAGAACTGATGTTCTGAAAATGCCCCTTCTATAAGCAGACCATTATACTCATAGGTCACTTTGTTCAGGGTATCGGACAGGGAGACAAAACGGGGCATACAATAGGCGATCACCTTGTTTTCTGTTTTTTTGCATTTGGC
This sequence comes from uncultured Bacteroidales bacterium, assembly GCA_963705125.1. Classification (GTDB taxonomy): domain Bacteria; phylum Bacteroidota; class Bacteroidia; order Bacteroidales; family UBA10428; genus UBA5072. The sequence continues at coordinate 444,581 of CAVPIY010000008.1, forward strand.
AATCAGCTTTATACTGGCATTCTTTTCGCGTGCATACCGGATATCCGCTTCTTTCAGGTTTTGAATACCGTAATTAAAAATGTCATCTGGTTTCAGTATAATCCCAAAAGCATGCACCAGGATGATCAGCAGTTTATATTTGGGATCGAGTGCCTGGATATCCAGGCTGGGGTCGCTTTCAGCATAGCCCAGCTCCTGTGCATTTTGTAAAGCCTTATCAAATGCCTGGCCATGTTCAAATATGTGGGTCAGGATATAATTGGTGGAGCCGTTGAGGATACCTTCCACTGAGGTGAGCAAGTCATTGTCATAATATTCCTCCAGGTTTCGGATAACCGGAATACTGGCACAGCATGAGGCTTCATAGAGAAAGGGGGTATTGTATTCACGCTGGAGGTGCAACAGGGCTTCAAAATTTTCGGCAATCATTTTTTTGTTAGCCGATACTACGGCCTTTTTCCTTTTCAGGGCCTCTGAGACAATCTCAAATGCAGCATCCACTTCATCGATCAGTTCCACCACCACATCAATTTCCGGATCATTCAGGATCTCGTTTCGACTGGTGGTAAAGAACCGGGCATCAATGGGGCGTTTTTTCTCAGGATGCTTGATACAGATCCTTTTGATCTCGGCATTGATACCCCTTGTCTGATGCAAGACAGTGTATAATCCCTGTCCAACACAGCCAAAACCAAATACACCGAGCTTAATTTTTTTTTCCATTATTAGTATGTTTTTATGCTGCTCCGGAAAGCTGGGCCGTCCAAAAATAAAAAAAATCCCTTCTGATAAGTCAAAAGAGATCTTCGCGATAAGCAATGAATAAATGAACGTGGGTCAAATATAATACTATTCCGGAATTTCCGGGATTCAGATTGAACCGGAATTATTTGATCATAACTTTTTCGGTACGGGATAATTTTCCGGGGAAGTTGATTCTTACCAGGTAAATTCCTTTCTCAAGCTTGTCCAATTCAAGATCGACGCGGTTGGTATTGGAATCATATTCCTGATTGAAGACCACTTTGCCTGTGATATTCAGGATCTGTACTGAAGAAATATCGTCGGAGGCAGTAATGGTCAAACGGCCTTCTGTGATTGGATTGGGATATATTTCAACCTCCCGCAAAGGTTGATCCTGATCTGCCAGATGTAACGAACGGAATTCCGACTTCAGATCATGAAGGGAAGGAAAGTCAGTGCCCGAAACAGATGCAGCCCATAACAGAAGAACAATGGCCAGGGGTAAAACGTTTCTCATAAGCTTAACATTTAAACAAATATATAACAAAAATCATTCCATTCATCATCAAATCGTATTTCTTTCTATTTTTAATCTTCCATCTGTTATCTTCGTTCTACCATCATCTTATAACATCCCCAATTCCAGCAAGGCCTCTTCTGACATCATCGACTGGTTCCAGGGCGGATCAAAGACCAGGTTTACATCCACACCGGAAACCCCCTCAATGGAAGCAACCCTGTCCCGGATCTCAAGCGGGAGGCTGTCGGCAACCGGACAATTGGGTGCAGTAAGGGTCATGGTGATTTGCACTTTTTTGTTTTCATTCACTTCGATATCATAGATCAGTCCCAGATCGTAGATATTTACCGGTATTTCCGGGTCAAACGTGGTCTTCAGCACATTTACCACCTCTGTTTCCAGCGAAAATACAGATTGTTCAGTTTCCATTTCCAACACGATTTAACTTGTCTCTGGTCCTTTGTCTTTGCTAGTCCCTAATTCCCGCGTATGATAAGCCAGTGCATATAGCTTCATTTGTTTTATCATGGAGAGAAGCCCGTTTGAACGGGTGGGTGAAAGATTCTGCCGCAATCCGATCTGATCAATGAACCACAGATCAGCATGCATTACATCGCTTGCCGCCTTGCCTGACAATATACGGATAAGGAGCGCAATAATGCCCTTTGTTATGATCGCATCACTATCAGCGGTGAAATACAGCGTACCATCCCGGAATTCGGCATTTAGCCATACCTTCGACTGACAGCCATGAATAAGGTTCTCTTTTACCTTCAGTTTCGCGTCAATCAGCGGCAGGTCCCTGCTGAGTTCGATCAGATAGTTGTATTTATCCATCCAGTCATCATATGCCTCAAATTCATTCACAATTTCTTCCTGGACTGCCTGAATGCTTTTCACTTTTTATTATAAACAAATGAATGAAAATTTTGTTGAATATACGAAAATTAGCCAAACATGGTTTTTACTTTCTGTATAGCCCGGGCCAATGAATCCAGTTCACCGGCCGTATTGTACATAGCCAGCGAAGCCCTGATGGTTCCCTCAATACCATAGTGCTGCATAACCGGTTGGGCGCAGTGTGTACCGGTGCGTACGGCCACACCCATCTTGTCCATGATCATTCCTGCATCGTAGTGATGAACGCCCCGTATATTAAAGGAGAGTATCGAGCTTTTGGCTTTTGCCTGTCCAAATAGGGTGACATAATCCAGATCATGGAGTAAACGGGTACCATATGTCAGGAGGGCCTGCTCATGCTGCGCTATATTCTCAAGTCCGGCTGCAGCCACATATTTCAGGGCGCAGGCAAGTCCGATGGCACCGATATAATTGGGTGTTCCTGCCTCCATTTTGAAGGGCAATACATTATAGGTTGTTTTCTGAAAAGTCACCACATCAACCATATCACCGCCACCCTGGTAAGGAGGCAATTCTTCGAGCCACTTTTCCTTGCCATACAGTACACCGATACCTGTTGGACCATATATTTTATGTCCTGAAAAGACAAAAAAGTCGCAATCCATTTGTTGTACGTCAACAGGGTAATGCTGAACAGATTGTGCCCCGTCAACCAGCACCGGAATACCGAATGTGTGAGCCTTTTGTATAAGGGTGTTCACCGGATTAACCGTACCGAGGGTGTTGGAAACGTGAGTAACTGAAATCAGCCTGGTTTTTGATGTAATCAGCGCATCGAACTGATTCATATCCAGCACACCCTCATCAGTAAATGGAATAACTTTCAGCAGGGCTTTCTTTCGTTCGCACATCATTTGCCAGGGTACGATATTGGCATGATGTTCCATCTCGGTGACCAGGATCTCGTCCCCAGGCTGTATATACCTTTCCCCAAAAGAGAATGCAAGTCCGTTGATGGATGAAGTGGTACCGGAAGTGAAAACTATTTCATGCGGTTGGGCGGCATGAATAAAGTTTTGCACTGTTCTGCGCGCCTCTTCATAATCTTCAGTTGCCTGCTCGCTCAGGAAATGCACACCCCGGTGTATGCTGCTGTTCTTCACGGTATAATAATCATGTATGCAGTTGATAACCGGCAGTGGCTTCTGTGTGGTAGCGCCATTGTCGAGGTATACTAGAGGTTTGTTGTACACCCTTTGTTCAAGAATGGGAAAATCCTTACGGATCCTGTGTACATCGTAGTTCATCATGATTGTATTTATTAACCACAGCGGATATCACAATTGCTGCACCGGGCAAGTTCTCCCCTAAGTCTCTTGTCCACCAGATCAATGATCCGGTCTTTCAGCACCGGAATTGTAATTTTGCTGACAATCTCATTGGCAAAGGCATACATCAGGAGATGCCGGGATTCTTTTTCACCTATACCCCGGGAGCGCAGATAAAACAAAGCTTCCGTGTCGAGCTGCCCGACCGTGGCGCCATGGCTGCATTTAACATCATCAGCATAGATTTCAAGATGGGGCTTTGTGTTCATTCGGGCAGCCGGGGAAAGCAGTATGTTGTTGTTTTTCTGGTAAGCCTGGGTTTTCTGCGCGTCTTTTCTCACCAGTATCTTCCCGTTGAAAGAGCCCGTGGCATCATCATCCAGTATTCCCTTGAACAACTGGTTTGATGTACAATCTGATGAAGCATGGTCCATCAGAACATAATTGGCCACATGCTGGCTGCTATCGCAAAGAAAAAGACCGTACAGGTTCGTTTCACCAAAGCGGCCGTTGAGTTTTACATAGAAATTATTCCGGATAAGTCCTCCATGCAGGGAAATGCTGTTACCGGCAAAGCGGCTGTTTTCCTCCTGATGAACGAAAAGGTTGTTGATCTGGGTAGACAAGCTGTTTTCATTCTGAAGCCGGTTAAAATCAACCAAGGCATTCCTGCCGGCATAGACCTCGGTAAGGGAGTTCGCCAGGTAACTCTGCTGGCATAGGGTATGGTCGCAAACCACAATGTTGACCCGGGCATTATCCTCCGCAATGAAGAGGTTTCGCCGTGTAATCCGCAGGTTTTTAAAAGAATGGCTCAGGTTTATGATCTGGAGGGGTTTTTCAACCACCGTATCCGGGGGTACATAAACGAATACCCCGTCCTGGGCGAAGAGGGTATTCAATGCAACCAGTCCGTCAGCTGAGGTATCGGCATAATGTGAATAATGCCGGTGAAACAACTCAGGATAAAGGACAGAGGCTTCATTTAATCCGCATACCAGAACACCTTCGGGAAGCTGTCCTGCACGGGTTAATGAGTAGAAGAATCCATTCAGCACCAGGATCACATGTGTATCCAGTTCAGGGATATGACATTTGAAAATATCCTGCAGATCGATTTTAAATGGATTGGCATTGAGCTCCACATCATAATTTCCCTGCAGGTACTTATCCAGCGGAGTATACCGGTATGCTTCATTTCCGGTTGTGGGTATACCCAGTCTGTCAAAATCGTTGAAGGCCTGTTCACGGTAGGTATTGAGTATATGGCCTGAGCCCGATTCCAGGATATCCGTATGCTGACGGAACAGATTGATCAGATCCCCTTTAATATCCGGGGCATTTGTTGATTCTTTCATGATAATCTTACTTTAAAGAGGATCATTCGGATACATCGCTTAACCAGTCGTAGCCTTTCTCTTCCAGTTCAAGTGCCAGTTCTTTGCCGCTCGATTTAACGATCCGTCCCTTGTAAAGCACATGTACAAAATCTGGTACGATATATTCAAGCAAACGCTGATAATGTGTAATCACAATGGTGGCATTGTCCTTGCGGCGCATTTTATTCACACCGCTGGCCACTGTCTTCAGGGCATCTATATCGAGCCCGGAGTCAGTTTCATCGAGTATGGCCAGCAAGGGTTCCAGCATGGCCATCTGAAAGATCTCATTCCTTTTTTTCTCACCGCCGGAAAAGCCTTCATTTACTGAACGGTTGGTGAGGTTGGAGGTTAATCCGACCAGTTCCTTTTTTTCACGCATCAGTTTAAGAAAATCAGATGCTGATAAAGGTTCAAGTCCCCTGAATTTCCGCTGTTCATTGATGGCTGTCTTCATGAAGTTTACGATAGAGACACCCGGAATTTCAACCGGATATTGAAAACCCAGGAATAAGCCTTTCCGTGCACGCTCCTCAGCAATCATCCCAAGCAGGTTCTCACCCCGGTAAGTAATAGTTCCCCGCGTCACTTCAGTTATTTCCCTGCCGGCCAGGGCTGAGGCCAATGTGCTTTTTCCTGAACCGTTGGGGCCCATAATGGCATGAACCTCACCTGCTTTTACATACAGGTCGATGCCTTTCAGGATCTCTTTTCCGTCGATACTAACGTGTAAATCTTTTATATGCAGCATTATGTAATAATGAATAATGAACAATGAATAATGAACAATGAATAATGAACAATGAATTGGTTTTTATCGAATCTTCCATATTATATCTTCCTTCTTTAATCATCCTTCTTATCCTACACTCCCTTCCAGACTGATCTGCAGGAGTTTCTGGGCTTCAACGGCAAACTCCATAGGCAGTTTATTCAGTACTTCACGGGTATACCCGTTGATAATCAAGCCTACGGCATTTTCTGTATCAATCCCACGCTGGTTGCAGTAAAATATCTGATCTTCTCCGATCTTCGATGTGGTGGCTTCATGTTCGATTATAGCAGATTCATTTTCAACCTCAATATAGGGGAAAGTATGTGCCCCGCATTTATCCCCCATCAGCAATGAATCACACTGGGTAAAATTTCTCGCCTTGTCGGCATTTTTAACAACCTTAACCAGACTGCGGAAGCTATTTTGACCGTGTCCCGCTGATATCCCCTTTGAAATGATTGTACTGCGGCTGTTCTTGCCGATATGGATCATTTTCGTTCCGGTGTCGGCCTGCTGGTAGTTGTTGGTAATAGCAACCGAGTAGAACTCACCGGTTGTATTATTCCCGCGCAGGATACAGCTGGGGTATTTCCAGGTAATGGCTGATCCGGTCTCCACCTGGGTCCAGGAGATCTTTGAATTATCGCCTTTGCAGATGCCGCGTTTGGTAACAAAATTAAAGATGCCTCCCTTGCCGTTCTTGTCACCGGGATACCAGTTCTGCACCGTGGAGTATTTAACCGAGGCATTTTCATGGGCTATAATCTCAACTACGGCCGCATGCAGCTGGTTCTCATCGCGCATGGGTGCCGTGCAACCTTCGAGATAGCTGACGTAACTGTCATCATCTGCGATTAGCAGGGTACGCTCAAATTGCCCTGTGTTGGCAGCGTTTATCCGGAAATAGGTGGAAAGTTCCATGGGGCATTTTACACCTTTGGGGATATAACAGAATGAGCCATCGCTGAAGACCGCCGAATTCAAGGTGGCAAAAAAATTATCCGTATAGGGAACCACGGTACCCAGATATTTTTTAACCAGGTCAGGGTATTCCCTGACTGCCTCACTCATCGAACAGAAAATAATGCCCATTTCTGCCAGGGTTTCCTTGAATGTGGTTTTAACTGAAATACTGTCCATCACGGCGTCTACGGCAACACCCGTAAGCATTTTCTGTTCCTCAAGAGGAATTCCCAGTTTATTAAAGGTGCGCAGCAGTTCAGGATCCACTTCCTCCAGGCTTTTTGGCCCTGCCTGTTGCCTCGGGGCAGCATAAAAAATGATATCCTGGTATGAAATTTCAGGAATGGTAAGGTGCGGCCACTGTGGCATTTTCATGGTAAGCCAGTGACGGTAAGCCTTCAGCCTGAATTCAAGCATGAAATCAGGTTCATTCTTTTTTGCAGAAATCATCCGTACAATATCCTCATTCAGGCCCTTGGGGATCGTGTCGGTCTCAATATCGGTAATAAAACCATATTTATAATCACCCTTGGTAACATCCGTCAATATCTGATCTTGTGTCTCTTCCATTTTACCAATTGTTCAATACAGAAATGCGCAAGCACATATTTGTATTTAGATTAATTCTAAATAATGGCAAATATACTAATTCTCTATCAATTTATCCAGATATTTGCTGGGTTTGAAAAATTCACACAAGCACGGCTATGAGCGATCGGGATCAGCATGATGATGAGATTTCCAGACTGGGGGAGTTCGGGCTCATCCGGCACCTCACCCGAGACATCCGGATTATCAACAGCAGCACAAGCATGGGGATTGGAGATGATGCTGCCGTGCTGGATTATGGTGTTAACAGGGTAGTGGTTACCACTGATCTTCTTGCAGAGGGAATTCACTTCAATCTGGTTTATACCCCGTTGAAACATCTTGGATATAAGGCTGCTGTTGTAAATTTCTCCGACATTTATGCCATGAATGCTCAACCCAGACAGCTGTTGGTTTCCATGGCCATCTCCCGTAAGTTTACCATCAGCATGATGGAAGACCTTTACTCGGGGATCAGGTTGGCATGTGAACAGTACGGGGTTGACCTGGTGGGTGGGGATACGACATCCTCGCTTACGGGATTGATACTTTCCTGCACTGCTGTTGGTGAAGGGAAGGAGAAGGAACTCACCTACCGTAAGGGTGCGAGGGTACATGACCTGATTTGTGTCTCGGGAGATCTGGGAGGTGCTTATCTTGGATTGCAGCTGCTGGAAAGAGAGCGGGTTTTATATGAGAAGCATGGGGGTATTCAACCGGTGCTGGAAGGATATGATTATGTACTGGAGCGCCAGCTGAAACCCGAAGCATGCCGGAACATTACGGCGGTACTCGGGGAAAGCGGAATAATTCCCACGGCCATGATCGATATATCGGATGGCTTGTCATCCGAACTGAACCATATCTGCCAGGCTTCGGGCACAGGTTGCAGGATCTATGCGGATAAAATCCCCATTCACAGTGAAACACGCCGGGTGGCTCATGAATTCAACATTGATCCTGTAACAGCCGCCCTCAACGGAGGGGAAGATTATGAATTGCTGTTTACGGTTCCGGTAAGCAAATTTGATATAGTAGGCAAACGGCCGGAAATATCCATCATCGGTCACATGGTGAATAACAGCGAAGGGATGAAAATAATTGCCTCCGGAGGGGGAGAGGTCGCACTTGAGGCACAGGGTTGGAATCCGTTGAGATGACTAATCAGAATCGTCGAGCAATCCCTTGATGATTCCCCGTTCGGATCTGTGAACAAAATCTATTACATGATCTCTCTCAGGTGACTGCGGGAAGCTGGCTTCAATGTTTCTAATTGCATCCGAATTATTCAGACCTTTCTGATACAGTGTCCTGTAAATCTCTTGCAACTCCTGGATTTTTTCAGAGGGGAAATTCCGGCGTCTGAGGCCAACAAGGTTAAGCCCGGCATATACAATGGGATCTCTACCGGCCGTGACATAAGGAGGCACATCCTTACCTACTTTGGATCCACCCTGTATCATAACATGGCAGCCGATGCGGACAAACTGGTGAATCAGACTTCCCCCGCCGAGGATGGCCCAATCCTCAATTATTACTTCACCACCCAGACCAACATACCCTGAGAGTATACAGTTGTTGCCAATGGCACAGTCATGTGCAATATGTACATAAGACTGAATTAAGCAATTGCTCCCGACAAGGGTTTTCCCTTTTGATTTCGTTCCACGGTTGACGGTAACATACTCCCGGATGGTAGTATTGTCACCAATCTCTGCTGTTGTCACTTCTCCCTGGAATTTCAAATCCTGGGGTATTCCCGAAATGACCGCACCGGGAAATATCCGGCAGTTTTTACCAATCCGGGCACCATCCATGATTGTGACGTTGGGCCCGATCCAGGTATTTTCACCGATTTCGACATCACTGTAAATTGTTGTAAAGGGTCCGATTTCAACATGCTTACCAATTCGGGCATCCGGATGTATTGAATTTAAAATTTGAGTGCTCATAGAAATAGATTAAAATTGATTTGGAATCACAAACCCGGTTTGTTAGGGCTGGCATTAATGCTCTTTCTGAGTATCTTGGCAAATTCAACATTTGCATGGTGTCCCGGTTTGGTGGCAATAATTCGTCCTTTCAGCCTGACACCGCATAATGCAAGGTCACCGATCACATCGAGCAGTTTATGCCGGGCAGGTTCATTTACAAAAGAAAGGTCAATGTTATTCAGAATTCCTTCAGGCCTTACTTTCACCCTGGGTTTGTTCAAAATCTCAGCCAGCCGGTCAAGCTCATCCTGTGAAACAGGACGGTCGATGATCACTATGGCATTATCCAGGTCGCCGCCCTTGATGAGATTATTCTTCTGCAAAAACTCGAGTTCGTGCAGAAAAACAAAGGTGCGGCAGGGTGCAAATTCCTTTTCGAACTGACTGATGTTTTTCAGGGAAGCGAATTGATGACCCAGTACACGGGAATTATAATCGATGTGGACATCCACAATAAATTCATTGTCGGGATAGGCAACGATTTCGATATCATTTCTTTCATCCCGGAATGAAATTTTCTCCCGGATTTGAAAGTAGTTCCGTTCAGCCTGCTGAGATACTATTCCGGCCGACAGGATGGCCTCCACAAAAGGTTTCGCACTACCGTCCATGATTGGCACTTCGGGGCCGTTAATTTCCATCAGGGCATTGTCAACACCCATTCCGTACAAGGCCGCCAGTAAATGTTCAACTGTAGTAATGGAAGCGCCCTTTTCCACGATGGTGGTACTGCGCTCGGTAATATTTACATGCTCAGCCAAAGCCCTGATTACCGGGTTTCCTTCAACATCTAAGCGTTTAAACTGATATCCGTGGTTTTCGGGAGCGGGACAGATTGTAACCTCAACTTCAATGCCTGTATGCAATCCTTTACCTTTAAGACTTACCTGTTTGGCCACCGTTCTCTGCTTATCAACCATTATAAATATGCTAGGTTTTTAACAAAAATAACGGCGAAATTATAAAAAAAATTTAAACACAAGGCATTTGTGTTATATTAGGGCATCATAGTTACCCGTTCAATCTTTCCTGTAACGCCTTCAATTCCTTCTCCAGTTCGGTAAGTTTTTTGCTCATTTCAGGCAGGGATTTGTAAACGATCATAGCCTTGATCTGTTTTGTCACCTCAAGGGCCGGGGAACCGAACACAGTCTCTCCGTCTTTCAGGTTATTGTTTACCCCCGATTGTGCCCCGATCTTCACATTATCCCCTATCTTGAGATGGCCTGCCAGGCCAACCTGTCCCCCGATCATACAATTGCTTCCAACCTTGGTTGATCCGGCCACCCCGGCCTGAGAAACGATTACAGTATTCTCACCCACTTCCACATTATGGCCGATCTGGATCAGATTGTCGAATTTTGATCCCCTGCGGATAATCGTTGAACCCATGGTAGCCCTGTCAATGGTAACGTTGGAGCCGATTTCCACCAGGTCTTCGATAATGACGTTACCAACCTGGGGAATTTTCCGGTATTGCTGATCAGGCTGCTGGACAAAACCAAAACCATCGGCACCGATCACAGATCCGGAATGGATTATGCAGTCGCATCCGATTACACAGCCATGGTAAATTCTGACGCCGGAATATATAATGGTATTATCTTTAATCTGGGTAAAATCACCGATAAAGGTCTGCGGGTAGATTTTTACATTTTTACCGATAACTGCCCCTGAACCTATATAGGAAAAGGCTCCGATATAGACCTGTTCACCTATTTTTGCAGTCGGGTCAATGAAACAAGGCTGTTCGATACCACTTTTTTGTGGCATGAGCCTGGAGTATAATTCAAGCATCGAGGTAAAAGCATCGTATGCATTGTCAACCCGGATGATTGTGCTTTTCAGTTGTCCGTTTACCTGAAAATCTTTATTTATCAGAACAATGGAAGCCTCGGTGGAGTATAAATATTTCTCATACTTGGGATTTGCCAGAAAGGCCAGGGTCCCCTTTTTCCCATCCTCAATTCTGGATATGTCTGTTACAATTTCTTCTGGATTCCCAATTATTTCACCTTTGGTAAAATCAGCAATTATTCGCGCTGTGAACTTCATGCAGTCATGACTATTTCAGTGGCCACAAAATTAGTAATTAATGTCAGAATCTTTTGGGAAGCACAGAAAATATTTTTTTTTCGTTACGCTAAGATTCTGGATCTGAAAAATATCGGAAGCTTCAGCAAGGTCCCTTACCTCACCTGTGTTATAGGCGATTTTTATGGTATCGGCGGTAACACTGTATGCCTTATTTGAGATGGTACCGGCATAAACCAGGTAGCTGCTTTCATGATTATTCAGCCGGTATTTTCGTGCAACGGCCGATCTCAAAGCCTTGATCAGTTTGTGCGGAACAGCCGTATCACTGATCTTTACACGGGGCAGGATCCTTCTTACCAGATTGCCCGATAACAGGGAGAGCAACCTGTCCCGATGCAGGGTCCATGCTTTCGCCGAGACCATAATATCATCATCATCCAGGCTGGTAAAGTAATTCAGAATCTCTGCCTGGTGTTTATTCACATTTTCACGGGTTATTCTGTTTGTCAGGAAATAGCTGAGCGCAGGGGTTGCCGGGAGAGAGGGGTCTGTTTCTGCAACTTCCCGGGCTCTCTGCAACACCTTGACAAGCAAGTTTTCCGCTGCTATCACGGTTTTGTGGAAATATACCTGCCAGTACATGAGACGGCGGGAAATCAGGAATTTTTCAATGGAATAAATACCTTTGGCCTCAACAACCAACTGGTCGTTTATAACATTGAGCATCTTGATGATCCGTTCAGTGCCAATTGTGCCTTCCACTACGCCTGCATAAAAACTGTCGCGCATCAGGTAGTCCATCCTGTCCATGTCGAGTTGTCCGGAAACCAGCTGATGCAGGAATCCCTTGGGATAACGGTTGCTGAATATCTCGAGTGTCATGTCAAGGCGGCCGTCCAGTTCCCGGTTCAGATCATTCATGAGGAGCCTCGAAAGATCTTCATGACTCACATCCGCAATCATGCTTTCTTCCAAAGCATGAGAGAATGGACCATGACCGATGTCATGCAAAAGGATGGCTGCCGTTACTGCCTCAGCTTCTTCATCATTTATTTGTGTTCCTTTCTGCCGGATGTTTTCAATGGCAAGTCCCATCAGATGCACAGCTCCCAGCGCATGCTGGAACCGGGAATGTGTTGCGCCGGGATAAACAAGGCTGGTAAGTCCCAGTTGTTTAATTCTCCGCAATCGCTGAAGATAAGGGTGTTCCAACAGATCAAAAATAAAAGGGGTGGGCAGGATGATAAATCCGTGTACCGGGTCATTGATTATCTTGCGCTTGTTGATCATGGTGGTCACAGGTCGAAGAATGAATTTAACCACAGCACAAATTACTGAATATTATGGCAGAAAAGCAACTTACCACGAACGTATTATTTCATGTCAGCTGAATATCGTTTTGCCGAATCAATTATTATTTATATCTTTGCAAAGAATTTTTGTGTATAGGGGACAAGTTGTCCCCTATTTTGTTACTTAAACTGACCCATGATAAAGGCAGAACAGATCAGGACACTGCTCCGGGATGAATTGCCACAACGGGATCTTTTCCTGGTGGATGTCACGGTAAATCCGGGTAACCGGATCGTGGTTTACGTGGACAGCATGAAGGGTGTCAGCATTGATGAATGCATGTATGTCAGCCGGTATATCGGGTCAAAGCTGGACCGTGAGGTTGAAGATTTTGAATTGGAAGTTTCATCTCCCGGATTGGACAACCCGCTGAAACTGCCACAGCAATACCTGAAGAATATGGGAAGGGTCCTGGAGGTGGTGACTTTCGACGGTGTGAAGACCACCGGAAGGCTTGTCAAGGCAAATGAAGAATCCATCAGGCTTGAAGTGGAATCCCTGACAAAGGACGACAAAGGTCGCAAAAAGGTGAAAATGGCCCAGATATGGGAAAAAAGCATGAATGAAATAAAAACTGCTAAAGTTGTTATAATAAACAAGTAAAGTACACATGGAAAATCTTAATTTGATCGAGACTTTTTCAGAATTTAAGGAACTGAAGAATATTGACCGGGCAACCATGATGAGTGTGCTCGAGGATATATTCCGCGGGATGCTTGTAAAAATGTTTGGTTCGGCTGATAATTTCGACGTGATCATTAACATCGACAAGGGTGATTTTGAGATCTGGAGAAACCGGGAAGTAGTTGCAGATGGTTCCGTGGAAGATCCGCACAAGCAGATCTCCCTTTCGGAGGCCAAACTGATTGATGAGGATTATGAAGAAGGCGAGGAGGTTACGGACGAGGTTAAATTGCTGGATTTTGGCAGAAGAGCCATACTTGCCCTGAGACAGAATCTGACAGCCCGGATCCTTGACCTGGAGAAGAATAATATCTTTCAGAAATACCGTGAACGGATCGGTGATATTATTACCGGTGAAGTTTACCAGGTGTGGAAGCGTGAGATCCTGGTGTTGGATGAAGAGGGGAATGAACTGATCATGCCTAAATCGGAGCAGATCCCCACCGATTATTTTCGCAAGGGAGACAACATCCGTGCGGTTGTGATCAAGGTGGAAATGCGAAACAATACCCCGCTGATTGTCCTGTCGCGCACCTCTCCTGTATTCCTCGAGCGTTTGTTTGAACTTGAGGTACCGGAAATCTTCGACGGGCTGATCACCATTAAGAAAATTGTAAGGATTCCGGGTGAACGGGCCAAAGTTGCGGTAGAATCGTATGATGAGCGGATTGATCCCGTTGGTGCCTGCGTGGGCATGAAGGGTTCAAGGATTCATGGGATTGTCAGGGAACTCAAAAACGAAAATATTGATGTGATCAATTATACCAATAACCTTCAACTGTATATCACCCGTGCATTAAGTCCGGCCAAGATTTCATCCATCAAGATCGATGAAAAGAATAAAAAAGCGGATGTGTATCTTAAGCCAAACGAAGTATCCCTGGCCATTGGCAAAGGCGGATTAAACATTAAGCTTGCCAGCCAGCTGAGCGGTTATGAGATTGATGTTTACCGTGAAACCGATTATGCCGATGAGGAAGATGTGAACCTCGAGGAATTTGTTGATGAGATTGACGGATGGATCATTGATGAGTTGAAGGCCATTGGCTGTGACACAGCCCGCAGTGTGCTTAACCTGAATATGGAGGATCTGGTCAAACGAACGGACCTGGAAGAAGAAACCATCAAGGAAGTACTAAAAATACTCCGGGCAGAATTCGAATAATATTACGGAATAATTTTATATTAAAGGAATTACTATTTTTGCAGGTTCAAATATCCAAAGTCCGCGAATGTCAGATACGAAAACAACACGATTAAGCAAACTTGCCAGAGAGCTCAATGTAGGCATAACCACCATCGTGGATTTCCTGCATAAAAAAGGAGTGAAAATAGATTCAAATCCAAATGAAAAGATCACTCCCGAGCAAATTGATATGCTATTGAAGGAATTTAATTCTGATCTGAACGTTAAGCGGGAATCAGAAAAACTTAATCTCCGGAACAAACGTGAAAAACTGGAAACAGTTTCCATTGGAGATTTTCATCACGAAAAAGAGACCGAATCACAGGACTTTGAAGAAGAATTGCTGATCAAGGACCTCCGTGTAACCGGGTTACATCATGAGCCCGAAGTGGAACGTCCCACAGAAGTCGAACCCATCCGGTTAAATGTAGTCGGTAAAATCGATATTGATAAGCTCAGTCCATCTAAAAAGCAGCCTGTTCAACCCGTTCATAAAGAGGAAAAAGCTCCTCCCGAGGTTGTTGAAGATAAGTCTGAAGTTGTCCAGCACGAGGAACCTAAGACGGAACATGAACCTGTGGCACCTGTTTTTGATCCTGAGCTTGAACCGGCACAACATGCAGAAGAATTGGTTCAGGAAGATTTCCTGAAACCTGAGATAAAAGATGTGGAGGTCAAGGTTGTTGGAAAAATCGATCTTGACTCCATGAATCAGCGTACCCGGCCACCTAAAAGGACCAGAGAGCAGCTTGAAAGTGACAGGCGGTCTCGGGCAGGGATCCCGCAACGCGAGGTGGCTGATAAATTGAAGGCTCCGGCCGTGGAACGGTCAGGTAGAACCGGCAGACCGGACAATGAACCGGAGGTGATAAAAGCCAGGGCAGAGAAGCTTACCGGTCCCACCGTAATTGGAAAGATGGATCTTGTATCGGCTGAGGTCAGCCGGGATGATCCCGGGGAGAAGAAAAAGAGGAAAAGGATCAAGAAGGACACCCAGCGGGTCAGTGTTGAGAAGCAACCCAAACCGGGTGATATTGAAGCAGCCAAGGACAAGAAGAAAAAGAAAAAGAGAAAAGGATACCGGTTTGAGATCAGTGAGGAAGATGTTGACAAGCAGATTAAAGACACTTTCGCCCGTCTTACCTCAAAAGGCAGGTCAAAAGGAGCCAAATACCGCCGCGAGAAACGCGACATCGCGAGTCAGCGTATCCTGCAGGAAGAAGAAAAGAAGGAACAGGAAAAGAATATTCTCAAGGTAACTGAGTTCGTAACTGTAAATGAACTGGCTACACTGATGAACGTGCCTGTTAACGAGGTTATTGCAGCATGCATGAGCCTTGGACTGTTTGTGTCCATAAACCAGCGCCTGGATGCTGAAGCACTGGTACTGGTTGCAGAGGAATTCAGCTATAAGGTGGAATTTGTTACCGTTGATGTTCAGGATGATTTGGAGGAGGAAGTGGAAGATCCCAGAGAACAGCTGCCCCGTCCACCGATTGTCACCGTCATGGGACACGTTGACCATGGAAAAACAAAGCTGCTCGACCATATCCGGCATGCCAACGTCATCGCCGGTGAAGCCGGTGGCATTACGCAGCACATCGGAGCCTACGGTGTGGAATTGAAAGATAACAAACAGATCACCTTCCTGGACACTCCTGGTCATGAAGCATTTACTGCCATGCGTGCACGGGGTGCCCAGATAACGGACGTTGCCATTATCGTGGTGGCTGCTGATGACGGAATCATGCCACAGACCATCGAAGCGATCAATCACGCGCAGGCTGCCGGAGTTCCTATGGTTTTTGCCATCAACAAGATTGATAAGCCCACGGCCAATCCCGATAAGATCAAAGAGACCCTGGCCAATATGAATATACTGGTAGAGGACTGGGGAGGCAAATATCAGTCACAGGAAATCTCGGCCAAGACCGGACTGAATGTGGAAGTGCTGCTTGAAAAGGTATTGCTGGAAGCAGAAATGCTGAATCTGAAAGCAAATCCGAACCGGTATGCAACAGGAACCATAATTGAATCACAACTCGATAAAGGAAGGGGTTATATCGCAACGGTCCTGGTACAGTCAGGTACACTGAGTATCGGCGATATTATGCTGGCAGGGCATCATTTTGGCAAGGTTAAAGCCATGTACAACGAACGCGGAAAGAAAAGCAATTCAGCAGGACCATCAGATCCGGTTCTTGTACTTGGTTTGAACGGTGCACCCCAGGCCGGTGATAAATTCAACGTTTTTGAGAGTGAAAAGGAAGCCAAGGAAATTGCAAACAAGCGCGAACAATTGTTGCGTGAGCAAGGTCTCCGAACGCAGAAACATATTACACTCGATGAGATCGGGCGACGCATTGCCATTGGGAACTTCAAGGAACTGAACATCATTGTCAAGGGTGATGTGGATGGATCCATTGAAGCCCTCTCCGATTCACTGATCAAACTTTCAAACGAGGAGATACAGGTAAATGTTATCCATAAGGCTGTTGGACAGATCTCTGAGAGCGACATCCTGCTTGCGGCAGCCTCCAACGCCATTGTGGTCGGATTCCAGGTACGTCCTTCCATGCAGGCCAGAAAGATCGCGGAAAGGGAAGAGATCGATATCCGGCTCTATTCCATCATCTACGATGCAATCAACGAGATCAGATCCGCAATGGAAGGGATGCTTTCACCTGAAATTAAGGAAGAGATCGTATGCACGCTCGAAGTTCTGGAAGCTTTCAGCATTACCAAGGTAGGTACGGTTGCAGGCTGTATGGTAAAGGAGGGCAAGATCAAACGCGATACCCGGGTCAGGATCATCCGCGAGGGTATCGTGATCTACTCAGGTATGCTGGCTTCGCTGAAACGCTTCAAAGATGATGTGAAAGAGGCGGTGGTTGGTCAGGAATGCGGACTTAACATTGAAAAATACAATGATATCAAAGTCGGTGATATCATTGAGGGATATGAAACCACCGAAGTCAAGAAGAAACTCTGACATCCTATTGACCCGGTCATCCGTGATCAAGGCCGAAGCCCGAAGGCTTGGCTTTGACGGATGCGGAATTTCACAGGCCGGATATCTCCGGGAAGAAGCGCCCCGTATTGCCTGCTGGCTTGAGAATCGTTACCAGGGCAGCATGGCGTACATGGAAAAAAATCTGGAAAAAAGGCTTGATCCCCGAAAACTGGTTGAAGGCACGCGTTCAGTCATTTCTGTCATTCTGAATTATTACCCCTCAGCCAGACAACAGGATCCTGAAGCACCGGTTATCTCCAAATATGCTTACGGGAAGGATTATCACGATGTGATCCGGGAAAAGCTGAACGCCTTACTCCGGTATATCGACAGCAAGGTCACACCTGTCTCGGGCCGGGCTTTCGTGGATTCTGCACCGGTTCTCGACAGGGCATGGGCTGCACGATCAGGACTCGGATGGATCGGAAAGAATACCTGCCTGATATCACCGGTTTCCGGTTCCTGGTTTTTCATTGGTTCGCTGATGGTAGATGTTACACTTGCTTATGACAATCCCATACAGGATTTCTGCGGAGATTGTAAGCGGTGCATCCATGCCTGTCCTACCCGGGCCCTCACCGCACCCCGGATACTTGATTCAAACCGCTGTTTATCCTATCTCACCATTGAGCACCACGGTGAAATAGATCCGTGTTTTAAACAATCTTTCAGCAACAGGGCCTTTGGTTGTGATATCTGCCAGGATGTATGCCCCTGGAACCGCAGGGCTGCCCCGCACAAGGTGAAGGAATTTGAACCCCTGGCCGGCATCCTGGACATGACGCGGCAGGAATGGTATACTTTGGACGAGGAAAAATTCAACAGCCTGTTTTCAAAGTCGGCTTTAAAAAGAACCAAATTCAGTGGCTTGCACAGGAATTTGCGATTATAAGTATTGCGGCAACATTTGATTGCTTGCAGCCGTAGCCTTTGCCTCTCGACAATGAAAACAATGGAGTCGGCAATATCCTCGAGATGATTGGTGATCCTTTCCAGGTCACGGACAATGAGGATCAGGTCGGTGGCTATAATAATGAGTGGTGATTCCTCAGTCATTTTGGTAATTATATCATTGAAAACCATTTTGCAGGATTCCTCGATTCGTTTGCAACCGGAAATGATCTCCTTTGCCAGTTCATTGTTGTTGTTCGTATACGCCTCTGCAACCTGCTTACTTAGGTTGATCACATCCTGAAAAATCGAGGTGACCTGGTAAGCAGACAGGATTTCCGGAAAAGGTCTGACGGTTTCAGATCGTCCGAAAATATCGAAGACGATATCACCTATCCTTTCAATTTCACTGGCTATACGGAGCGATGACATGATAAACCGCAAATCCGTGGCCACCGGCTGGGCCAGGGCAAAAATCCGCTGACAAAGTTTATCAATCTTGATATCAAGCTTGTCAATACGGTTTTCGTTTTGTAACGCAGCATCCGTTGATTCAAAGTCGGGATTGGTAACTGACTGTGCCGATTTGTCCAGTTGTGTTGCCACCAGGATGAACATCTTTATAATTCTCTTCCGCAGTTTTGCGAGTTCTTCCTGAAAGAAGGGTTGCATAATGAATATTTGTTAATCGTTAAGTACTTGGAATAAGCGTAAAACAACCATGCAGGTTATCATCCGAACCTTCCGGATATGTAATCCTCAGTCTGTTTTTTCGAAGGATTGGTAAAGATAGAACGTGTTTTGTCCATTTCTATCAGTTCCCCCAAATAAAAAAAGGCCGTAACATCACTGGTACGGGCAGCCTGTTGCATGTTGTGTGTAACAATGATTATGGTAAAGTATTTTTTCAATTCATGGATTAGTTCTTCAATCTTAGCGGTGGATAAGGGATCGAGGGCACTGGCGGGCTCATCCATTAAGATAATATCCGGATTGACGGCCAGTGTCCGGGCAATGCAGATCCTTTGCTGCTGTCCCCCTGAAAGACTCAGGGCTGAATCGTGAAGCCTGTCCTTAACTTCATCCCAAATGGCGGCCTGTTTCAGCGAGGTTTCCACGATCTCATTTAGCTTGTTTCTGTGAGAGATCCCGTTAATTTTCGGGCCGTATGCG
The DNA here is from genome assembly GCA_963705125.1 of uncultured Bacteroidales bacterium. GTDB lineage: Bacteria > Bacteroidota > Bacteroidia > Bacteroidales > UBA10428 > UBA5072. The sequence goes on from CAVPIY010000008.1 coordinate 464,070, forward strand.
ATGTTTTCGTAAATAGATTTTGCAAATGGATTTGATTTCTGAAAGATCATGCCCACTCTCTTCCGAAGGTTAACAACATCTATTTTTTTATCATAGATGTTCACGTCATCAATAAAAACTTCTCCTTCTACCTTCACATTATCGATCAGATCGTTCATCCGGTTCAATGTGCGCAGAAAAGTTGACTTGCCGCAGCCTGAGGGTCCGATAAAAGCGGTAACCTTCTTTTCCGGGATCTCCATGCTTATGTGTTTCAGGGCATGGTTCGAGCCATAATATATCGAGAGGTCATTTACTATTACTTTGATGTCTTTCATAGTCTCATCGGGCTTTTTTCCGGATCCTGAACCGGAGAATAACGGCAATCATGCTCAGCGAGAAGGTCAGGAGCAGCAAAACCAGGGTTGTGGCGAACTGAATGGGCAGGGTATCATCCACGTTGGTCGACTGGGTTGACATGATATAAATGTGATATCCGAGTGACATAAACTGATCACTCAGGGAATGCGGCAAATCAGCCAGATAATAAGCCGCTCCGGTGAAAAGAATCGGGGCCACTTCCCCTGCACCGCGGCTGATAGCCAGGATGGTGCCAGTGAGGATACCTGTATTAGAGCCTGGCAGAACCACTTTTCTGATGGTTTGCCATTTGGTAGCGCCAAGGGCAAGGCTGGCCTCCCTGACTTCCTTTGGCACCGTGCGGATGGATTCCTCAACGGATACGATCACAATGGGCAGAGTCAGCAGGGCCATGGTAAGACTGGCCCAGAGGATGTTGGGCTGGCCCCAGTGCAGGTTACCCCCGTAGAAAATATGATCCATTTTCAGACCAATGAATTTGATAAAAAAGCCAAGACCAAATAATCCAAAAATGATGGAGGGCACTACGGCGAGTGTTTTTACCGCAAAGCGGATGGTGCTGGCAAACCATGATTTCTCCGGGGCATATTCTGCCAGGTAAATCGCCGTGATCGTCCCAAAAGGTACTGCGGCAACGGTCATGATCAGTGTCATCAGTGCTGTTCCTACAATGGCCGGAAATATACCGCCTTTTGTCATACCCTCCCTTGGAAACCGGGTCAGGAACTCCCAGGTAAGACTCTTCCATCCCCCGATAAAGACAATTATCAGGATCGATATGATCACAAACAGGATAAGCAGTACACTGACCGCGGTAAGCGTGGTCATCAGCGTATCTTTGGTAACCCTGTTCGTACTCATGTGCTGTATTATTTACCCTGGAAACGCCGAATGAGCCTGTTCCTGAAATAAAACTCCGCCAGGGCATTCAGCAGGAAGGTGAAAATGAACAGGAGAGAGCCAATCAGAAAGAGCACATTGTAGTGGGTGTCCCCAAAAACCACCTCTGCCATTTCGGCACCAATGGTTGCGGAAAGTGTCCTGACTGAATCAAATGGATTGAGGGAGATCAGGGCAGCATTACCGGTGGCCATCAGGGCAATCATGGTTTCTCCGAAAATCCGGCCGATGCCCAGGAGCACTGCCGCGAAGATACCCGGTGTTGCAGCTGGCAGCACAACCTGAAATGCAGTTTGCCTGAGGCTGGCACCCAAACCCAGACTGGCTTCGGTATATGTTTTGGGAACAGCGGTAAGGGCATCATCCGTGAGCGTATAGATAATTGGGATAGCTGCCAGGGCCATGGCAAATCCACCGACAAAGCTGTTCAGACGGCCTGAATAGCCAAAAAGGTCCTGAAAAAAAGAGGCCAGTACCATCAGGGCAAAGAAACCGATAACCACGGAAGGAAAACCTGCCAGCAGTTCCACCGCCGGCTTAATATATTCACGGATCTTTGCCGGCGCCAGCAGAGCGGTGTATATGGCAGCCAGGATGGCTATAGGGGCTGCAAAAATTATGGCAATGATCGTCACTTTCAAAGTGCCGAAAAACAGGGGTAAAATACCATACCGGGGATTGTCGGAAACCGGTTGCCAGTCGGGTGACATGAGGGTGGCAACGGCATTACTGTTTTCTCTCATTTTCCCGGGAATAAGGGTTGAATGATCACCTGAAATTGCCGTGGTGTCATCAGTTGAAATATCCGGCAGTGTTTCAGGCACTGCGCCATAGCTCTCCGGCCTCAATTCTTCAGATGGTTCCGGTTCTCCCGGTGAATAAGATTCGGGTTGTAAAACATTGCTCTCCATCTCGCCAGGTGTGGCCGAAACGACCTGCTGCTTTTGTTGCCTGAAAATGGGAAGGGTTTCCCGGAAGACAAAAACAAAAATCAGAATGACGATTGTAATCGACAAAAAGGCGATGGCTTTGATAATCCGCTCAGCAAGCCAGTCGGATAAGCGGAATTGCTTCCTCAGAATGGAAGAAGCCAGTTCCGTTGGCTGATCCCCTGATGTTTGGTCAATATGTTTTTTATTTCTTTTCACACTTGCGCAGAAATGCCGGCAGCATCAAGTTATTTCACTGGAAAATAGCCCACTTCGGTGATGATCTTTTGTGCTTCGGGACTCAAAATCCAGTCAACAAACTTTTTAATATCACCCGTTGGTCTGTTCCGGAGATACAAATATAAATACCGGGTTATTGGATACTGGTTTTTGGCAATGGTTTCGGCTGTTGGCAAAATACCGGCTGACTTATCATCTTTCTTCACCATGCAGTGTTTCACACCCACAGCGTAAGCTGCACCGCCATAACCGATCCCGTATTGATCCTTTTTCACGGCATTGACAACAGCACCCGTACCAGGCAAAGTCTGGCAGGTGGATGCATAATCCCCTTTTACCACTTCGTCTTTGAAAAAGGCGTAGGTTCCGGAACTGTTTTCCCGTCCGTATAATTTTATGGGAGCATCTTCTCCGCCCACCTGTTTCCAGTTGGTAACCCGGGCCTGGTAGATGTCACTCAGTTGTTTCAGTGAAAGTTCCTTCACCTTGTTGCTCTCATTCAGGTAAATGGTAATTCCGTCTTTTGCACAGGGTATTTCCACACCCAGTGTATTGTAACGGGCTTTGAGCTTTTCAACCTCAGTCGACTTGATAGGACGGCTGGAGGTTGCAATGTCCGTTGTACCGTTGATCAGCGCAGCAAGGCCCACCCCGGATCCACCCCCGGTGACCTGAACGGATGTTTCCGGATGTTGTTTCATATAGATCTCGGCCCAGCGCTGTGCCAGGATCACCATGGTATCGGAACCCTTGACCGTGATCTTGGTTTGCTGCATAAAGGAAGCTCCGGTAATCAGCACGGTAGCGACCAAAATCGCCAATAAAATTCTGTTCTTTTTCATATTTGTATTTTTTAAATCTGTAATCTGCAATCTTCAATCTTTATTTAAAATTTCGCCTGCATCCTGATACCGAATACATTGTCTTCAATATCATCGGGATAGGTAGCATTGGTTTCGTTTCTCGGGATACCATAGTTCAGGGAGAAGCGGATATTCTCATTCAGGTAATACTGCCAGGCGAATGTGATCGTCGTATAATAAACGTCTTTCCCGGCGCCGTCGCCCGATAATCGGGTATTGGGATCAAAATAGTCGAGACGGGTGACGAACTGGTTCTTTTTACCGAGATTCTTGATCAGGTATGCATAATATCCCAAGAATTCCTTGGTTTTGTATGGATTGGACTTAGAATCTCCCGGGTAGGCATTGCGACCGGCAATGTATTCACCCTTCAGGGCCATGCCGCCCCACAAGTCGAAATATGCCTGGACCTCAACACCACCCCACTTTTTGTCGAGATAGGTGCCCTCATTGCTTTCAAGGCTGTCCATTTGGTTCTCATAATCCAGCACATACTTGTTCTTCGCCATTAAGCCACCAAAATACCCGTGGGCACCTACATCAATTCCAATTCCATGTGCCGGTAATTTAAATGAGTATACAGCACGTGCCATAAGATCTTTTTTTGAATCGACATCCAGTTGTTCGAGGCCTCTAAAATTTCCGTTTAGCATAGCCAACTGCATCATAATTGGGAAATTCACAGGTTTGTATTCAAGTTTGGCTCCTACTTCGCGCTCACCGGGATAAATGGTGCGGATAAGCCTGGACCGTTCCAGAACTTCACGCTGACTTGACGAATATTCCACTTCATAGTTGGGTCTGTTGAACTGACCGGCCCATAAGGTGAGGGATGGAAGTTTGGGCAAATACGCCACGGCATAGGCATCTTTAAGGGAAAGATTGCCGGTTGAGAAATCGGGCTGAAGTACGAACCTTATTCCATCTGTTGCCTCATAGGTGAATTTGATTCTGGCGCGTCGGACAAAGAAGGTATTGACCGGGTCGTTTGGTTTCACAAGGCCGCCCTGATAATATTCATACTGTGCCTGTAAATACCCGGATACTTTAATCTTAGTCAGTTTTCCCAGGTCGTTTTCATGCAATGTCGTCTTTTCATCCAATGAATTCAGTCTGTCGTCGATGCCGGAAAGTTTCTCCTGCAGGGTATCGGCCGGCTGCTGGCTGTAGACACTGAAGATCAGTGCTGAAATACTTATAAGCGTCAAGATTCTTTTCATCATGATTAAATATTTAATGCTGCGACAAAGTTCCTGGTTATTTGTTACAGACATGTTGCAGCAGTGTTAAGATAGTGTTACATTCACATGACAATTTGCTCATGATTGTTGTAAGAAATTGGTAACAATTTCGTAACAGATTTGTAACATAGCCTTAACGGTTATCCTGTACCTTTGTCAGATTGAAATCCGCTGAATCAATGAATGAAGAAAGTTTATACCATATACTTATCGTGGATGACGAAGAGGATATTTGTGAAATCCTGAAGTTCAACCTGGAATCCGAGGGTTACGTGGTCGATACGGTACGTTCAGCGGAAGAGGCCTTGCGTAAAAAACTTGAACGATATCAGCTTTTCCTGCTTGATGTGATGATGAAGGGTATGTCGGGGTATAAACTGGCAGATGAAATCAGAAAGCGTAAAAAGATTCGGGCGCCCATTGTTTTTATTACAGCCAGGAATTCTGAAAACGATAAGCTTACAGGTTTTTCACTTGGTGCAGATGACTTCATCACCAAACCCTTTTCCATAAAAGAAATAATGGCCAGGGTTAAGGCCTTGATCAGACGTACTGAGTACAAGGATACTGAGGACATGACTGAATCGGTCATTAAGATCGCAGGAATTGAACTGGACATGGAAAGAAAGCGGCTTAATATTGATGGCAGGCGGGAAGATCTTACACCCATTGAGTTTCAGTTGCTGTATATACTCATCCGCAATCCGGGCCGGATTTTCAACCGGGATCAGATTCTTGAATCCGTATGGCGGGATGTCAACGTAACTGAAAGGACAGTAGATGTACATGTGACCCGGTTGCGTAAAAAACTGGGCGATTACGGCAGGTTTCTGGTAACCCGGAAGGGATATGGCTATTGTTTTGAAATTGATTAAAAATATACCATGAAATTCTTCTATACCTATAGCAAAAAGTGGCTTATTTATGTTGCCTCATTCCTGCTGCTTTTTACTTCTGTATTGCTGGTTTCAGAATACCGGCATGAGAAAAGGTTCCGGACAGAAGCCCTGAATGAGGAACTGGATAATTATACAGTACTGATAAACAATTATCTGCACAGGTACAGTATGATTTCCACACGGGATTTTAGTCCGCTGGATTCAATCAACAGGCTGATTTCAAAAAGATCCCTCAGGATAACCATCATTGATCTTGCCGGTGAGGTGCTGTATGACTCTCAGGTAAAGAATGCGGCCGGAATGGAAAATCACCTGATGCGACCTGAAGTGCAGGCTTCCCTGGTCAACCGGTCCGGTTCAGAAATTAGAAAATCAAGTACAACCGGCATTACATATTATTATTTTGCCCGTAAGTATGATCCTTATTTTATCAGGGTCTCGGTTGTTTATGACATCAATGCCAGGAAGTATATTCAGCCCGACAGGGTATTTATCCTTTTTGTGTTAATGATCTTTTTCATTGCCTCATTTACCCTGATCCTGATCAATGATAAATTCGGCAAATCCATCCGTACCTTGCGCGAATTCACGCTGAAAGCCCTGGCTGGCAAGCCTATTGACAAAGGGCTGGCCTTTCCGCCGAATGAGCTTGGAGACATCGGGCAGGATATCATTGACATTTACCAGCGATTGAATAAAACCAAGGAAGAACTGCTTTCGGAAAAAGCAAAGCTAGTCAGGCACCTGGATCTGCTAGAGGAAGGCATTGCCATTTTTTCGAAGGATAAAAACCTCGTTTCTGCTAACAACCAGTTCTTAAGATTTCTGAATCTTATTTCAGACATACGTATCTTTTCTGCCGATGAATTTTTCAAGATAGATGATTTTTCACCACTCTTCCGCTTTATAGCCAAATACCTGGAGGATGAAAATGCCGACCTTTCTAATTTTCTGCCAACCTATGAAATAAACCTGAATAAAAGCGGCCGGTACTTTTCAGTAAAGTGCACCTTGTTTCAGGACAGCAGTTTTGAGGTATCCATCCAGGATGTCACCAGAACCGCCAAGGGGAAACAGCTGAAGCAGCAGCTTACCGATAACATCGCGCATGAATTGAAAACACCGGTCAGTTCGATCAAGGGATTTCTGGAGACCATCCTGCAAGGTAACACAGACAAGGCAAAGACCGCAGAATTCCTGAAACGTGCTTATACACAGTCGTGTCGCCTGGCTGACCTGATCAATGATATTTCTCTGCTCACCAAGATGGAAGAAGCGTCCAATCTTTACCAGATTGAGGCAGTCAATATCCATGACCTGATTCATGATATATCCGGGGAACTTGATCCGCGTTGCAGGGAGAATGGAATATCCCTCCAGCTTTCGGTACCCGAAAAACTCACCTTACAAGGGAACCCGGTATTGCTGTATTCCATTTTCAGGAATCTTTTCGACAATGCCATCAGCCATGGCGGAGGAAATTTAACCATCGGGATAGAGAACTACATGGAGGACAATAAGTTCTTATATTTCTCCTTTTACGATTCCGGAATGGGCGTTCCGGATGAAGATCTTCCGCGGCTTTTCGAACGGTTTTACCGCGTGGACAAAGGACGCGACCGGAAGAACGGAGGAACCGGACTCGGACTGGCCATCGTGAAAAATGCCGTACAGTTTCATAAGGGTGACATTTCAGTGAAAAACCGGGTTGGCGGGGGATTGGAAATTTTGTTTACCTTATCGAAGGAAGTAACGAGTAACGGGTGACGAGTGGGAACCGGGTAAAGGGTGTGAAACCGCAACCAAATCTCCATGCCCTTTGCCCACTTGTTACTTGTTACTCGTCACTTGTTACTAAAAAGCCTCTTCACTGCTTCCTCCACCCGGTTCACCTGAATGACCTGAATGACGTCCTTCCCAGGCAGGGTAATCTTCTCATAGGCTCCGGAAATCATGATACCGGTAAATCCAAGCCTGCCGGCTTCCCTGATCCGGTTTTCAATGCGGTTTACAGGTCTGATCTCACCTGACAGCCCGACTTCAGCGCTGAAGCAAAGCTTTTTTGTAATGGCCTTATCCACACCCGATGACAGGATAGCGCCAATCACGGCAAGGTCAAGAGCCGGGTCGGTTACCCGGAGTCCGCCGGCCAGGTTGAGGAAGACATCACGGGTTGCAAGTTTGAAACCTGCCCTGCGTTCAAGCACAGCCAGCAGCATGTTCAGACGTCGCACATCATACCCGGTCGATATCCGCTGGGGTGTACCGTAGGCAGCTGTGCTGACCAGGGCCTGTACTTCGATCAGGAAGGGTCTTATTCCGTCAATTGTAGCAGCGGTGGTTATCCCACTTAGGCCCTCATTGCTTTTGTTGATCAGCACTTCCGAAGGATTCACCACTTCTTTTAAACCGTTATGCTGCATTTCAAAGATCCCCAGTTCGGCCGTGGCGCCAAACCGGTTCTTGGTGGCCCTCAGAATACGGTAGAGGTAATGCTGGTCTCCTTCGAAAAGCAGGACGGTATCGACGATATGTTCCAGGATTTTCGGACCGGCAAGCGTGCCGTCCTTGGTAATATGTCCGATCAGAAAAACAGGGGTGGCTGTTTCTTTGGCAAATTTCATCAGTTTACCCGCACATTCCCGTATTTGTGAAATACTTCCCGGGGATGACTCCAGAGCCTCATCCTGCAAGGTCTGGACTGAATCAATGATGAGTATATCCGGTTTGATCTGCTGCAGATGGGCGAAGATATTCTGCAGGGAGATTTCGCACAGCACATAACAGTTCTCGTTAAAGCGCCCGATCCGGTCAGCACGCATCCTGATCTGCTGTGCACTTTCTTCGCCTGAAATATACAAGACCCTGTATTTATCCATGGCCAGGGCTACCTGCAAGGCCAGGGTGGATTTACCAATCCCCGGCTCTCCGCCGATAAGGACAACCGATCCCCGCACCAGTCCGCCTCCCAGAACCCGGTTGAGCTCATCTGTCTGGGTATCGAGACGGGGTTGAGCTTCAGTATTGATTTCCCTGAGCCTCACAGGTGCTGAAGAACCACCCATAAAAGAAGCACCTGTGGCCCCGCTTGTTTTCGAAACCACTTCTTCCACATATGTATTCCACTCACCACAGGATGGACATTTACCGATCCATTTGGGTGATTCGGTACCGCAACTGCGGCATACAAAGACGGTTTTGGCTTTTGCCATCAGGAACTCCCGTTAAGTCTGCTGATCAACCCTGTGCTCGAATATCCCGGTGTCATTTCGATTGTGAGAACCTTTCCACCGCTGGCCAGGACCAGATCATGACCAACGATATCTTCTATCTTATACTCTCCTCCCTTTACCAGCAGATCAGGCCTGACATGCCTGATGAGTTCATACGGAGTATCTTCATTAAAGAGGACTACAACCGACACAAAACTGAGTGAAGCAAGTATAAGAGATCTGGCACCCTCATCCAGGTAAGGTCTGCCCGGACCTTTCAACCTCATCACGGAATTATCGGTATTCAGTCCGACCATCAGATGGTCACCCAGCTCCGAAGCCCTGGCCAGATAGTCAACATGTCCGCGATGCAATACATCGAAGCACCCATTGGTAAACACAATTTTCCGGTTCCGGAACCGGCTTATGGCAAGCCAACTGTCGAGTTCCTTTCCAGAAAGGATCTTGCCCTGAATGATGTCCAGCTTATGTATCATACAATGAAGTTGAGTGTGTGAAAATGACAAGTATGATGCGAAGAAAAATTAAGCCAGCCGGTTTGATTCGCTGTCGGGGAAAATCACAACGGGCTTAAAGCTTTTTGCTTTTTCAATCTCAATCATGGCATAGGACATGATGATCACAACATCACCTACCACCACTTTGCGGGCAGCAGGTCCGTTGAGACAGATAACGCCCATTCCCCGTTCCCCGGTAATAACATAGGTTTCAAATCGTTCCCCGTTATTCACATTCACCACCTGGACTTTTTCATTTTCAACCAGGTTGGCAGCATCCATCAGGTCCTCATCAATGGTTATGCTTCCCATATAGTTCAGGTTGGCTTCGGTGACCGTAACCCGGTGGATCTTTGATTTGACAACTTCGATATACATACACCATTAAATTTACGAAGAAAAAACGACATTGTCGATAAGCCTGACATTACCTACCCTCACGGCCACACATCCAATCTTACCTCCGGGCTCGTCCCAGGCCTGAACAGGCTGCAACGTAGTATCATGGGCAATCTCGAAATACTCGGTCAGTAAAAGGTTATCCTGGTTTATCCGGCGTATGACAAATTGCCTGATTTCACTGGGCGTATGGACAGTGGACATCTCCTTTGCCAGGGCCAGGGTTTGAGGGATCAGCACGGCGTGTTTCCGTTGTTCGGGTGTTAGCAGAAGATTCCTTGAACTCATGGCCAGGCCGTCAGCTTCCCGGATTATCGGACAGGTGATCACTTCAACGGGCAGATTGAGATCCCTGACTATCTTCTTCAGTATGACCTGCTGCTGAAAATCCTTCAGTCCGAAATAGGCCCGCTGTGGCTCCACCATCTGGAACAAGCGGGAGACTACCTGGGCCACACCATTGAAATGACCGGGCCTGTGCTTCCCCTCCATGGTCTTGTCAAGCCCGTCGAAGTTGAAGATCCTCTTATCCGGCTCAGGATATACCTCCTTGTTGTCGGGAATAAACACCACGTCGCAACCGATCTGCTGCAACAGTTCGATATCCTTTTCCGGCATACGGGGGTAATTTCTCAGGTCGTTCGGATCATTGAACTGGGTGGGATTGACATAGATGCTCACTATGGTCATGTCATTCTGACTTTTGCAGATCCTGACAAGGGAAAGGTGACCTTCATGCAGTGCTCCCATGGTTGGTACAAATCCGATGGACATTCCGGCTTTGCGGGCTGCTGCGGTGGCTTTCCGGAGTTCGGGAGCTGTATTAACTAATTTCATGACGATTTCCTGTCACAAATATAAAAGAAAATTGGTAAGGAGGTATGAGCAAGTTATAAAGCGTAAAAAAAAGGCTGCCTGATCAGGCAGCCTTTTTTTATTGTTATCCTTGTTGTTACTTTGCTACAAGCTTCACTACTTGTCTCTTTTCATTCACTGCTATATCAGCGAAATATACGCCCTTTTGGGGAATCGTGATGGTAAACTCATGGTTTCCGATCCCGCGTATCTCATGAACGAGTGTTGAAATCAAAGTTCCGGTCAAATCATATACTTTCACAGAAACCTGTGATTCTGATTCAAGATCAATGCTCAGTCTTGCTGATCCGGCAAAAGGATTCGGGTAAACTGTGGCTGATATTTTATTATCCGTTATTTCATCCACAGCAGAGGGAATTTCTTCATACCAGCTTGAAGCTGTCAGGACAGGTGATCCGCTCAGGGGAAGAAAATCGGGTGATTCCAGATTAAAGGGATCGGTGATTTCCAGACCCGTGTTTTCCGACATGCTAACATTTTCAAATTCAGCGGTGACAAAGAAGGAGCTATCAAAATCAGCCGCAAAAATATCCTTGCAACCCGCCAGGATGGTATTTCTCACTTTCAGGTCATTGGCTGCAGCGTTGGCCTGAGTTGTTGTTCCATCAATAAAAAGTCCTGTTGCATAGCCTGCAAAAATTGCATTGTAAATATTCAACTTGGTATTTCTCCTCAGGTGCAATGCCCTTTTATAATTGGCGTTTATGTTTGTCTCGGGTGTTTCGAATGGACCGAATGAGCTAACATTGCTGAAGAGTGCCTGTGTATAAGGCGTTGCGTCTGAACCGCTACCATCATTGTCCGATTCAAAGCTGTTTGACCCTGATCCGGCATCCGCAACAGCAGGGTCCCTGAGCGAAACGGCAAACTGGACCATACCGCGGTATCCGAAATCGGTATCAAAGTCATCGTCCCAACCGCGGAAGGCGATCAGGTGCCTGGCATTCACTGTGCCACCAAACCACTCGTAAGAATCGTCACCACTGAAGGAAACCTGTACATAATCGATCTCGGTTCCGCTGCCTACACCTCCCATGGTCAGACCATTGATTTCTTTATCCGGCTGAAAGGCAATACCCGGGAACTCAATGCGTACGTATTTCAGAATACCTGAATTATCCGTATCATCAGAACCGCCATAGGTTGAGGTAGGACCGCCTTCGATAATCGGATCCACTTTATTAACGGTTGCCTTGCCGAGAATCATTACACCACCCCAGTCACCGTATGATCTTGATCCGGCATCCTGATTGGAAGTGAAAACGATCGGATTGGAAGCTGTACCTTCTGCTATTATTTTGGCTCCTTTCTCAATGATTAAGGCGCCCTTGTTTGCCTTGCTGCCACGGATGATTGTACCGGGTTCAATGGTAAGGGTTGTCCCTGATTTTACATACACCCAGCCATCCAACTGATATGCCACCTGTATGGGTAAGAAATCCGGAGCGTCAAGATTAAAGGGATCAGCCAGCCCCAGTTCACTGTTGGAGGCCAGCTTCCTATTGTTCGCTGTGGCATCACTGAAGTAAAGGCTATCAAAATCATCGGCAAAAAAGTCCTTGCAGCCGGCCAGAATTGAATTCCTGACATTCAGGGAACCATTGGTTGCATTAGCCTGGGTAGAAGTACCATCGATGAAAAGGCCTGTCATATATCCGGCAAATAACGAATTGAAGATGCTGAGTTTGGTGTTTCTTCGGAGATGCAGGGCTCTTTTAAAATTTGGATTTACCGTGGTTGAAGGTGTAACCAGGGGCCCAAAGGAGCTGACATTGCAGAAAACTGCCTCAGTAAAAGGAAGGGCTTCGGTTCCGGTGCCGTCATTGTCGGATTCAAAACTGTTTGAGCCCGATCCCGCATCTGCAACTGCAGGATCCCTGAGTGAAACGGCAAACTGGACCATGCCACGGTACCCGTAATCTGTATCAAAATCATCGTCCCAGCCGCGAAAAGCGATCAGGTGCCTGGCATTCACCGTGCCGCCAAACCACTCGTAAGAATCGTCACCACTGAAGGAAACCTGTATATAGTCGATTACCGTTTCACTGCCTGCACCTCCCATTGTCAGGCCGTTGATTTCTTTATCCGGTTGAAAGGCAATACCCGGGAATTCAATGCGCACATATTTCAAAATTCCTGAATTATCCGCATCATCAGAACCGCCGTAGGTTGAGGTTGGTCCGCCTTCGATGATCGGATCCACTTTGTTAACCGTTGCATTCCCAAGGATGATAAGTCCACCCCAATCACCATAAGACCTGGAGCCGGCATCCTGATTGGATGTGAAAACGATCGGATTGGAAGCTGTGCCTTCTGCAATTATTTTGGCTCCTTTCTCAATGATAAGGGCGCCTTTGTTGGCTTTGCTGCCACGGATAATGGTGCCGGGATCAATAGTAAGCGTAGCGCCTGATTTCACATATACCCAGCCGTCGATCAGATATACCTTGTCGGCGCTAAGGGTAGTATTGTTTGTAATATCTCCTGCGGCAATCACATCGGTTGTTGGCGGATACTCGGTATTCTGAGGGGACCAGTTGGCCCATCCGTCTGTCCAGTCTTCATCACCAAAGGCACCAATATAATCAACCTGCTGGAAGAAAGCATTGTTCAGTTTTGTATGCGAAAAATCAGAAGATCCCATCAATACCGAGGATGATGACCAGGTAGTATGGGTGGTGATATCACCTGCCGGAATGGTTATCGATGTGGCAGGATATACTGTGTTCTGCGGAGTCCAGTTGGCCCATCCGTCTGTCCAGTTTTCCTCACCAAAAGCACCAACATAGTCAACTTTATCAAAGAATTCATTGTCGATGATTGATTGGGCTTTAAGCATTCCGCTACCGCTAAATAGTACCAGGACTATGCCTGATAAAATGGCATAAATTTTCTTATTCATAATATATATTAATTGGTTAGTAATTAACAATATGATATTCCGGGAATTTTCTTTCTATCTTAGAAATTCAGGGAGAAACCCAGTATAAATGAACTATTGGGCATATATTCCTGGGTTTTTTGTTCCCGTTTAACCTTGCTATCGGTATCTGTTGGAACAAGCTGAACATATTCATTCTGGCTTAATTCGATAGGCTGATTGAACAGGTCCTTAATACCGCCTTTCAGTGTCAGGTATTTTCCGATCTTTTTGTTAATCGTTATATCAATCAGATTACGGGGCATCTGATAAATATGTGGATTGTAGTTGTTGCCCACATATGCGATGCGTTCACCAATAACATTATAGAGTGCGCTGATCATCAGGCCCGCAGCTGGGTTATCATAGAATAAACCGGTATTAATGATATAGGGTGACTGCCCCTGCATGGCCCTGGTCTTTTCCCGGGCATTCACATCATCGGTGGTCAGCTGACTTCTGATAATGGCTGCATTAAAGACGATTACAAAATCTTTAAAGAACCTGGAAAAACCATTGCTGTTTTCCAAAGCCCTGAATGACTTCCGCAAGTCGATCTCCAATCCGTAACTATGGGCTAACAATGCGTTACTGAAGTAATAATTCAGGCCTGTGCCGCTTTCAATCAGGTGGGCTTCGATCGGATTGGAAAATTGTTTTAGAAATCCTCCCAGGGTGATCATATCACCATCTGCCGGAAAGAACTCATACCTGATTTCCATATTCTGGATATAACTATTTGTCAGATCAGGATTTCCATAGTAAGTGGCCTTCTCTTCAAAATTATAATAGGTATAGGGCGCTATTTCACGGAATTCAGGCCGGTTAATCGTGCGGCCGTAAGCGAATCTTACCAAATTTTTTGTTGTGAAGGTATAGGCCATATTTACAGAGGGAAAAAAATCGATGTAATTATTATCAACCTTCACAGGGGCACCGTTTTCATCATATCCATCAAGCGATTGTCTGTTTCCTTCCATCCGTAAACCAGTATATATTTTTAAATTCCGGAAGGGAAGGTTAATCCCGACATAGGCTGCGACAAGCCGGTTACTCGCATCGTAAGAATCCGATAGATTCGTGGATTCATCCACCTTGATACCATCGGTATAATTGATATTTTTATCCTGGAACAGGCTGTCGACCGGCTGGTAGGTCAAATTCCAGTTGAAATTCATGACGTTGCTGATGGCATATCCAATGTTTCTGGCCGTGAAATTGCGGTGTTTAAACTCAAGAAATGTTCCTGTTTTTATTTCGGGAGTGAAGTTGCTGAAAGGGATCTTGTGGTTATAGTCAAATCCGCCTACCCACAGATGCTCATTATTACCCAGTGTAAGCCGGCCAAGTAACTTGGGATCTGCATTGAAGTTCAATGAGGTTGTATACGGTGCTTCAGGACCTGCATCCTCATTTCGGCTTTTTTCAATTCTCCGGGTATCGGGCTGAAGTTTGTTGGTATAACCGTAACCCAATGTCCAGTTCAGGTTGATCAGGTTATTGTTGAAATTAAAAACACCATTGGCCTGACCGGAATAAATGCTGCGCGACTGAAATCCCAGTTCACTGGCAATTTTAAAGCTTCCGCCGTAGAAATCCCTTCCCTCACGCAGCACGGTAGTCTTATCGCTGATCTGATTGAAGAAATTACGGAATTCAATCCGCTGGTTGTTACCGAATACAAAAAGCCAGTTAAATAAACCGTTCAGTTTTGTCTTTGTGGAGTAGTTATCGTCATTGAAATAATAGGATGTATCGGGATGATCGTTAACTTTATCGTAGGCCTGATAACCTGCGCGGAATATTTCGCGATATTGGCTGGCTACACTGTAACCCAGTGATGTGACATTACCAATGGAAACCTTTCCTGCCAGAAATTTTCTGTTCACTGTGACGAGAAAAGACTGATCAGGAATTGCCTGGGTGAGTTCCGGAGTCCAGATTTTACCGAATGATCTTCCAAGGTCAGTAATTTGTTGCTTTTCTCCTTCTGAAGGATTATCAGCTAATGCTCTGAATTCAGCGGTGGAAGGGAAATCAGCAGGCAAAGCACGTGTTCCGTCATCGAATCCCAGCCAGTCAGTTTTACCTCCCTGGTAACTGTAAAAATCCTGAAAGCTTGTATATTGCCTGTAACCAATTGCATAAGACAAATCAACACTGTTATTGTCTACCGTGCTTTTGGTCTGTATTTGCACCGCTGCACCTGCAAAATCAGCCGGAAGTTCCGGTGCGGGAGTTTTATACAGGACCAGATTATCAATCAGAGAACTGGGAAGCATATCAAAAGAGAATGCCCTTCTGTCTGCTTCTGAACTCGGTGCCCCGATTCCATTAAGCCAAACTGTGTTATACCTGTCATCAAGTCCGCGCACGTTGATGAATTTGCCATCGCGCACGGATACACCCGGAATACGTGAAATAACTTCAGAGGCATCTTTGTCCTGCGAACGGGATATTTGTTGTTTGGAGATTCCGTTGGCCACCAGGTTTCCATTCCTGATGGCGGAAATGATGGACATTTCAGTATCCGTACGTTTTCTTGCGACTACCTTTACTTCACCCAACTCAACAGAAACAGGCTTGAGTTTTAAGGCCAGCTCAAGGGTCTCTCCTTTTTTTATATTGGTACGCTGGATTTGTTGTTCATAAGATACATAACTGATAACCAGGTTGTAGGTGCCATTTTGCAGGTTTTCCAGCTTGAAATTTCCGTCCAGATCAGTAACCGCTCCTTTGGTTGTACCCTGAATAAGAATACTGGCTCCTATTAATCCTTCTCCTGTAACGGCATCTTCGATTCTGCCTTTCATGGCGCTTGTCTGGGCAATTCCATGAGCTATAAACAGGATGTTCAATAATACAATAACTTTTATAAACTTCGCTGTGATGTTTTTTTTGCAGTGCAGATGTGTAATCATAAGTAAAAAATAGGTTCCCTGAACAACTGCAAAACTAGAGAGCCAAGTTTACCTTAATGTTACAATAAAAATATGTTTGTATTAAGAGAGGATTAAGGCCTTGTTAAGAAGTCGGATTTAACGATAATATAACTTCTTTGTAGCATTATCGTAATATCAGTTATGTATATTTCTGGATAAAAATCAGGATCATGAAACAGGGGTACAACAATGTGAAGCAATTGCTGCGACAAAACCGGGATGATCTGGAGTATTTGTTATTCGTAGGCGTGCCGGGCGGAATACTGATGATAATATTCGCTGAAAGTCTGAATTTTGTTAATTTGTTCTAGTAATTGGGGAAGTCCCGACTTACCCCTGCTCCTTACTCCCTGCTCCTTACTCACTACTCCTTACTTCTTACTGCTTCTACTACCATTCATTCTCCCAGTAATATTCATCGTTTTCATTTTTTTCAGCGTATTCACGGCAGTTGGGAATGGGGGCCATATCAGGGGGCGCTTCAAAAACATCAGCCTGGGTTATGCCCAGCAATTTATCAGCATAAACTTTTTGCATGAAGAGAGCATAAATGGGTAGTGCCATGGAGGCACCCTGTCCCATGTCCATACGGTCGAAATGGACAGACCGGTCTTCAGCGCCTACCCATCCTCCGGCAACCAGTTTTGGTGTGATTCCTATAAACCAGCCATCGGAATGGTTTTGCGTGGTACCGGTTTTGGCAGCAATCTGGGCTGTGAAATTATAGCGGTATCGCAAGCGATAGGAAGTACCAAAGTCTGTTGAGCCTTCCATGAGGTTTAGCATCAGGAAAGCCGTTTTTTCATTGATCGATTCCATCCGTTCGGCTTGAATATCAGCCAGCACATTACCGTTCTTATCCTCGATCCGGGTGATCATAATGGGCCGGGTATGCACTCCTTTGTTGGCAAAGGTTGCATAAGAGGATACCATCTCAGCAACGGTCATGTCTGATGTGCCATATATCATGGAAGGGACGGGATCGATATAACTGGTGATCCCCATTTTATGCGCAATATCTGCAATGGGTTTCGGTTTGAACTGTTTGATCAGCCAGGCCGAAATGTTGTTTTCCGATGTAGCCAGTCCCCATTTCAGTGTTTTCATCTTTCCCAGGTCTTCTTTACGGCTGTTGCTCTTCGGGATGTATACGGTATCATTCACATAAAACGTCTGCGAAATGTTGGGCACCTCGTCACACGGGTTGTATCCCTCCTGCATGGCAAGAATATAGAGAAAGGGCTTGAAGGTCGATCCCGCCTGTCGCTTGCTCTGGGACACATGGTCGTACTTAAAATTGGCAAAATCAATACCGCCCACATAAGCTTTAACATAGCCTGTAACGGGATCCATGGCCATAAATCCTGTGCGAAGAAAATGCTTGTAGTACCGGATAGAATCCCTGGGTGACATAACCGTATCGATTTCCCCGCGCCAGCTGAAGATTTTCATCGATACCGGTTTACGGAATTCCTTAAGGATCTGGCTGGCAGGTAAACCCTGATTTTTCAGACTTTTTCCCCGGTCAGAATTCAACATTGCCCTGTACAAAATGCTTTCAATATCCTTGTCTGTCAGGTCACCGGAAAAAGGAGCCCGTTTACTGCCTTTCTTTTCTTTGAAGAATGCCGGTTGCAGAAAGGTACCCAGGTGTTCTCTGACCGCTTCTTCTGCATACTGCTGCATCCGGGAGTTAATCATGGTATAGATCCGGAGTCCGTCGGTATACAGGTTATAGGGATTACCATCCGGTTTTTTGTTCTTGTTGCACCAACCGTAAAGCGGATCGTTTGCCCAGCTGGCAGAGTCTTCATGATACTGGTTATAATCCAGGTAATTTCTACGTTTGGGCTCATTGCTCATGAGAAAACGGCGGATATGCTCGCGAAAGTAGGTTGCCAGGCCCTGATCATGTGAGATATGCTGAAACTTAAGGGTGAGTGGTATGGCTTTGAGCGAGTCACATTTTTCGGCTGTAATGAAATGGTACTTCCTCATCTGGTTCAGCACCACGTTGCGTCGCAACCGCACCCGTTCCCGCCTGGAAGAGTCGGCCGGGTTATAGTAGGAGGGATTTTTGGCCATACCGACAAGCATAGCTCCTTCCTCCACTTTCAGTGAATCAGGCAACGTGCTGAAATAAACCTGTGCAGCTGATTTTATGCCCACTGCCTGATTGAGAAAATCGCACTGGTTGAAATACAGGGTGATGATCTCTTCCTTGGTATAGGCTTTTTCAAGTCGCACTGCGATGATCCATTCCTTGATCTTTTGCCTGGCCCGCCCGATGAGGGTGCGGGGTGGCTCGTGAAAAAGCAGCTTGGCAAGTTGTTGGGTTATGGTACTTCCACCGCCTGAACTTCTCTGAAAAAGAAGCACGGTTTTAAATGCCACCCGGGCAAGGCCCTTGGCATCAATCCCGGCATGGCGGTAAAATCTTTTATCCTCGGTGGCGATCAGTGCTTTGATAAGGGGATCAGGAAGTTCATCATAATCAACATACATACGGTTCTGGTTCTTATAATAAAATGAACCAAGAATCTTTCCGTCTTCGGAAATTACCTGGGATGCCAGGTTAATCTTCGGATTCTCCAGCGTTTCAATATTGGGCATGTAACCAAGGCCGCCAAAGGCAGCAATTAATACTAACAGTGCCAATAAAGCAAAAGGGGAAGCAAAGATTATCCAGAAGTACTTGTTAAACTTTTTCCTGGGTATATCGGTTAGTCTCATACAAATAAGTGGTGAAGCGGGTAAAAGTAATAATTATTTGAATTAAAATTTTGAACTTAGTCGCATAATTGATTTATTTGCAACCTCATTAAACGTTTATGGAATGATTAACAATCTGGTAATAGTTGAGTCCCCGGCCAAGGCCAAGACCATAGAAAAATTCCTTGGCAGGGATTTTCAGGTTAAGTCGAGTATGGGTCATATCCGTGATCTCTCCAAAGAGGATCTGGGAATTGATATCAAGAACAATTTCAAACCAAAATACATTGTTCCTCCCGACAAGAAAAAGATCGTATCGGAGCTGAAGGAACTCGTGAAAAAAGCCAGGAATGTATGGCTGGCTTCAGATGAAGACCGGGAAGGAGAAGCCATTGCCTGGCATTTGAGTGAAGAGTTGAAACTGGATAAGGAAAACACCAGGCGCATTGTTTTTCATGAGATTACCAAAGAAGCGATAGTGCATGCCATTGAGCATTACCGCGGAATTGACCAGAATCTGGTTAACGCGCAGCAGGCCCGGAGGATACTTGATCGCCTGGTGGGTTTTGAAATCTCCCCCATCCTCTGGAGAAAGGTAAAGCCATCCTTGTCTGCCGGCCGGGTTCAGTCAGTTGCGGTGAGGCTCATTGTCGATCGTGAGCGGGAGATCATCAATTTCCAGACCATGTCAGCATACCGCATTACGGCTGTATTTGAAGTGAAAGATAAAAGCAAGCGTGTACATCAGCTGAAGGCAGAACTGGATCAGCGATTCCCGGATAAAAAAGATGCAGTTGCCTTCATTGGGAAATGCAGGAATGCCACATTTACTGTGGGCAATGTGGTCAAAAAACCGGCAAAGAAATCACCATCCCCGCCATTTACCACATCCACACTGCAACAGGAAGCGAGTCGTAAACTCGGATTTTCAGTTTCACAAACCATGACGGTAGCCCAGCATCTTTATGAAGCCGGTTTGATCACCTATATGAGAACAGATTCTGTAAATCTCTCTAATGCAGCACTTTCTTCAGCCGAGGAAATCATCACCCGTGAATTCGGCAAAGAATATGTGAACATAAAGAACTTTAAGACCAAATCAAAGGGTGCACAGGAAGCCCATGAAGCAATTCGACCCGTTTATATGGGTAATCAGTCTATAACAGGCAACAACAGTGAAAGAAGATTATATGAATTGATCTGGAAGAGGGCAGTCGCTTCGCAGATGAGTGATGCCAGGCTGGAGAAGACAACAGTAACCATTGATATTTCCGGACAGCAGGAAAAGTTTATTGCTGAAGGTGAGGTTTTGAAATTCGATGGATTTCTGAAGGTATATATGGAATCATCCGATGATGAATCAGAAGATAAGGACGAAGTGAGGCTGCCTCCCATTGAAGCGGGAATGATTTTGACCTATCTTACCATAATGGCTACAGAAAGGTTCACCCATTATCCGCCGCGATATACGGAGGCCAGTCTGGTGAAAAAGCTGGAGGAGCTGGGCATCGGCCGGCCATCCACATATGCCCCAACCATATCCACTATTCAGCAGCGCGGATATGTAATCAAGGAGGAAAGGCCCGGTAAGGAAAGGAAATTCAGTGTGATCACCCTGAACAAGGGACAGATCAGTGAGCAGGTTAATACGGAGATAACCGGAGCAGAAAAAGGGAAACTCTTTCCCGATAATATCGGGATTGTGGTAAACGACTTCCTGGTGGAGCATTTTGCAGAAATCCTGAATTACAATTTTACAGCATCGGTAGAAAAAGAATTCGACGAAATTGCCGAAGGACGGATGAACTGGAACGATATGATCAGCCGGTTTTACAAATCTTTCCATAAAAAAGTAGAGGATACCCTGTCGAAGAAAGAAATCACCAAAGCTGAACGGTTCCTGGGGAATGAACCTGAGAGTGGTAAGCCCGTTTATGCCCGAATGGCACGTTTTGGCGCGGTGACCCAGATCGGTGAGACCAATGGAACGGAGAAGCCCAGGTACGCACAGCTTCGTAAGGGACAAAACATTGAATCGATCACACTGGAGGAAGCGCTGGACCTCTTCAAGTTGCCCCGCCTTCTCGGACAGTTCGAGGAAAGCGATGTTACCGTATCAACCGGCCGATTTGGGCCCTATGTGCTGCACAAGTCTAAATTTTACTCTCTCGGGAAAGGAGATGATCCCTATACTGTTGACCTGGACCGTGCCATGGAGATCATCGGGTTTAAACGGGAAAAGGACAGCAACAAAGTCATCCTGGAATTCGCGGAAGACAAAGAACTGCAGGTGTTAAACGGTCGCTGGGGTCCTTACATCCATTACAAAAAAGACAATTTCAAGATTCCAAGGGGTGCAGATCCGAAAACACTGTCATTTGCCGAATGCCTGAAGATAATTGCGGAAGCCCCGGCCAGGACAAAAAAGAAAAAATAGGGTACTGACATGAACCTGAACGATTACTTCGAGCCGGTATCTCTTGAAAAACCTGATGATTCCTTCAGGTTCAGCGATGCCATGTTTGGCCGTAACATACGGATCCACACCCCAAATACACCCATTGATGAGATCAGCAACTATCACCTGGCCATCCTGGGTGTACCTGAAGACCGCGGTTCCTGGAATACCGGTTCAGGACTGGCTCCTGACCGCATCCGGTCCAGGCTGTATGAACTTTACAGGGTAAATGAAAAGCTGAGGATCATCGATCTGGGTAACCTGAAATGCCCGGCCAATGTCAACGATTCCTATTTCGGCATCCGGGATGTAATGATTGATTTGCTGAATAACCAGGTAGCTGCCATTGTTCTTGGCGGTACACAGGATATTACGCACGGGATTTACCAGGCTTATGAAATGACCAGGGAATCGGTCAATCTGGCAACTCTGGACGCGCGTTTTGATCTGGAAGAAGGACCGGTCCACTCATCTACCTGGCTCAGGCATGTGCTGAACAGCAAGAAGCTGTTCGGATGCACCATGCTGGGCCACCAGCAATATCTTGTGAACAAAATGCATCAGGAAATGCTTGAGAATAAATCATGCGAGGTGATCCGGCTCGGAACCTTGCGGTCGAACCTTTCTACCGCGGAACCCTTCATCCGTGATGCACACCTGGTAAGTATGGATATTGCTGCTGTCAGGCAGCCAGATGCGCCGGCTACCAGGAGTCCTTCTCCCAATGGGCTTTTTGCTGATGAAATGTGCCAGTTGGCCCGGTATGCCGGCCTAAGTGACCAGACTTCCTGTCTGGGAATATTTGAGGTTAACCCGAAATATGATAATCATGACCAGACTGCTCATCTGACGGCACAAGCCGTATGGTATTTTATGGAAGGATTTTCCCAGCGGAAACGTGAGATACCGTCACAAGCAAATGCCGATTTCAAGGTTTTTGTTGTAAATCACCAGGACTTGGAACACGGGCTCACATTTTATAAAAGCCAGGTAACCGGAAGATGGTGGATGGAAGTGCCTGTCATCAAAACCGGAAAACAGGTGCTGGTGTCCTGTTCAGATGAGGAATATCAGCAGGCATGCAGACATGATATCCCCGAGTTGTGGTGGAAAGCGTTTCAGAAAGTAAACTAGGGACATGGGACAAGGGACGAGGGACAAGTAAAACAAAAGGGGTCTTGGGAATTGGGTATTGTAAAGCGTTTTTCTAGGAGCATGATTTTCATGCACAAATCTCTCATCCCTTTACCCACTTGTGCCTTGTCTCTTGTCCCTTGTCACTCTATTTTCATCACCCACAAATCCTGCTCCAACGATTCACGCAACTGTTCCATGGCAGCGATGGCGTCTTTTCGGGAAGCATAGGAACCCAGGCTTACCATAATGTATTTTCCCCTTTTTGGAAGAAGTTCAGGGGTCAATCCCTTTTTCCTGAGCTGCAGCTGTTGTTTTTCTGCGTTACCTGGCAAGGTGAATGATCCGGAAATGACATGGTAGGATCCCCAGATCGTTGAAGAAGCCTCACGGACCGGTTCAGCATCCCGGCTGGCAGAATTCAATTCTTTCTTCCGGGCAGGTTCATTCAGGCGAAGGGCATTTTCACGGGCCGTACGTTCTTCCAGCTGATGTCTGATGTCTTCTTTCATGCTGTCGTCTTTTGCTGAATCCCGGCTGCCGAAAACAATGCGGTTTGGGTTTCCCGTCCCGGAATCAAGGGTGTCTTTTGTCTGTGTTACATCCGGGCGACCAGTGAACATACCTGTAAAATAAATCACGGAGACCATCACTGACAATATGATGATAATGGCAGCCGGTATCCACCATCTTTTCTTACGGGTAACAGACAAAGGTGGTGTTTCAACCGGGACAGGAGAAGGTTTAACTGACTCCGTTATTCCAGGTAACTTAATCTCAAGTTTTGGCAATGCAAATACTCCGGTCAGGTTGAGCAGGTCATCCAGGGGTTCAAACTTCAGGTTTCCGGATTTGTCGCGGATTAATCTACCCAGACCTTCCAGCATCGTGCTTCCCCCGGTCCGGATCTCATCTTCGAGCTGATGCAGGAATTTTTTAAGTGCTTCGCCTGTCTCAGACTCAGACAGACCCGATTTCTTCTTAATGGTCAAAAACAGGAGATTATCTCCTTGATTCTGTTGCGTGTCGAGAACTATTTCTTTTGACGGTGGCAGCAGAACCTGGGTTGTCTTGCTGATCCGGGCAGGCTTGTGAATGATTCGCAAAGTGCCAAACCCGGGAATGACCAATTGTTCATTGTGGAGCAATAAATCCCTGATGATTAACGCTATGTTCACAGTTGACGGATTGAAAGAGCTGATACAATTCTTGCCAAAATTAATAAAATATGGATCGTAAATATCATTTAACTATCTTAGTGGAGTCAAACATGAAAAAATAGTATTTATGAACCGTATCAGCATGGTTGACCTGCAGGGTCAGTACCGGCGTATAAAATCTGAAGTAGACCAGGCCATTCAGGATGTCATTGACAATGCCAGTTTTATTAAGGGTCCTGATGTGAAAGCTTTTGAAACCGAGCTGGCACAATACCTGGGAGCGAAGCACGTAATTGCCTGTGCCAACGGTACGGATGCCCTGCAGATTTGCCTTATGGCGCTGGGACTAACACCTGGAGACGAGGTGATCACACCCGACTTCACCTTCATTTCTACTGTGGAAGTGGCCGCGCTGCTTGGGCTGAGACCTGTAATTACCGATGTGGAACCGGGTACTTTCAACATGGATATTTCATCCCTGGAACAAGCCATAACACCGCGTACCCGGGTCATCATGCCAGTCCATCTTTTTGGCCAGTGTGCCAATATGGATGATATACTCCGTACAGCTTCAGCACACGGCATCATGGTTATTGAAGATGTTGCCCAGGCCCTTTCGTCGGACTATACAGATATTAAGGGCCATACCAGTAAAGCCGGTACCCTGGGCCGTATTGGCACCACATCGTTTTTCCCCTCCAAAAACCTGGGATGCTTTGGTGACGGAGGTGCCATGATCACCAATGATCCGGTACTGGCCGACAAAATGGCGGCCATCACCCACCATGGCATGCGGATACGGTACCATTACGACATGACGGGTGTAAATTCACGACTTGACACCCTTCAGGCCGCCATATTGCGGGTTAAACTGAAGCATCTTGATGAATATTCAGTTGCAAGGAACAGGGCAGCCGGATGGTATGATAAAAGACTGCGTGATATACCCGGGATTGAGATTCCGGAACGATCATCATTCAGTACACATGTATTCCACCAATATACCCTGCGATTGCAGGGTATTAACCGGGATGAGCTCAGGTCGCATCTCGAACGCAAGGGTATACCATCCATGGTTTATTATCCTGTCCCCCTGCACCTTCAGAAGGCTTTCCTTTACCTGGGTTATCACGAGGGGGATTTCCCCGTAACTGAACAGCTTTGCAGGTCTGTGCTTTCCCTGCCCATGCATACTGAGCTGGATGAAGAGCAGGTAAAATATATCTCCGATTCCCTGGTTGAATTTATCAAACCCTGAGCCCATGAATCCAGAATACATTGCACACGATACGGCTGTAATTGATGAGGGTTGCTCAATCGGAAAGGGTACCAGGATCTGGCATTTTACGCACATCATGACTGGCTGCACGATCGGGGAATTCTGCAACCTGGGCCAGAATGTGGTGGTTTCACCCGGGGTGATCCTGGGCAGCCACGTCAAGGTTCAAAATAATGTCTCCATATATACAGGGGTCATCTGTGAGGATGATGTTTTCCTCGGCCCTTCCATGGTCTTCACCAATGTCATAAACCCGCGCAGTGCTGTAGCAAGAAAGGATCAGTATAAACCAACACATGTGGAAAAGGGTGCCAGCATTGGCGCCAATGCTACCATCATATGCGGAGTACGCATAGGCAGGTATGCCTTTGTGGGTGCCGGAGCTGTTGTAACCAGGGACGTTGCCCCCTATGAACTTGTTGTTGGCAATCCGGCGCGTCATGCCGGATGGATGAGTGTCTTCGGGCATAAACTGACGTTCAGTCCGGAAGGATATGCCGAATGTCCTGAGAGCAGGGAGAAATACAAGCTTGAGCATAACCATGTAATTCTGATTCAGTAATCATGCAGGAAAAAATTCTGGTAACCGGCGGAACCGGATTCATTGGCTCCCATACTGTGGTTGAACTTACCAACAGCGGCTATGAAGCCCTTATCGTTGATAATTTATCCAACTCGCGTATCAGTGTTTTGGATGGCATTGAACAAATCACGGGCAAACGACCACTTTTCGAAAATTTCGATCTGTGTGACCTGGGGAAGCTACAGGCATTCTGCCGGAAGTACCCGGGTATCCGGGCAATCATCCATTTTGCAGCCCTGAAGGCCGTGGGGGAATCCGTGGAAAAGCCGCTGGAGTATTACAGCAATAACCTGATCTCAATGATCAATGTCCTGCAGATCATGCGGGAATTCAGCATTCCAGCCCTGGTATTCTCATCCTCCTGCACGGTTTACGGACAACCGGATAGCCTTCCGGTAACGGAATCATCTCCGATTAAACCTGCCAATTCACCCTACGGCAATACCAAACAGGTTTCTGAAGAAATTATCCATGAAACAATACTGGCAAATCCGGGATTAAGGGCCATATCCCTCCGGTATTTCAATCCCATCGGAGCCCATTCATCAGCCCTCATCGGGGAGCTGCCCCTGGGAATACCGCAGAATCTGGTACCTTATATCACACAGACTGCCATCGGCATCCGTGACGAGCTGCGTGTTTTTGGCCATGATTATGATACCCCTGATGGCACAGGGATCCGTGACTACATCTATGTGGTTGACCTGGCCAGGGCCCATGTGGTGGCAATTAAAAGACTGCTAACGGCTATCAACAAGAATCCATATGAGGTTTTCAACCTGGGAACCGGGAAAGGCTTGTCTGTACTGGAGGTAATCCATGCCTTTGAAAATGCAACCGGACAGACAGTCAGATACAGGCTTCATCCGCGAAGGCCGGGTGATACTTCCTGTGTTTATGCCGATACTACCCTGGCCAATCAGGAACTTGGCTGGAAGGCAGAAGCCGGTAATGATGAGATTTTCTTATCAGCCTGGAACTGGGAAAAACACATCCGCCTGCAGGAGAATAACAAGTAACAGCCTAAAAAATGGACAAAACAATCTTAATTACCGGGGGGGCCGGTTTTATCGGTTCCCATGTTGTCCGGCTGTTTGCCAACAAATATCCCGGTTACCTGATCGTCAACGCGGACAAGCTAACTTATGCAGGAAATCTGGAGAACCTTACCGATGTTGAAAAACGACAGAATTACAGGTTCGTCCGTACCGATATTACGCAGGTTCAGCAGGTACATGACCTCTTCCGGGAATTCCGGTTTGACGGTATCATTCACCTGGCTGCCGAATCGCATGTTGACAGGTCAATAACCGATCCGCTTCAATTCATTCACACCAATATCCTGGGTACAGTGCACCTGTTGAATGCAGCACGGGAACAGTGGAAAGCCAGGCCGGAAAAAAATCTGTTCTACCACATCTCCACCGATGAAGTATTCGGTTCCCTGGAACATGAAGGGTATTTTACTGAGGATACACCCTACGATCCGCGCAGCCCATATTCAGCATCAAAAGCCAGCTCTGACCATCTGGTAAGAGCATATTACAATACATATGGTCTGCCTGTTGTAATATCAAATTGTTCTAATAATTACGGACCTAACCAGTTCCCTGAGAAGCTGATCCCGCTGGCAATCCATAATATCAGTAGGAATAATCCGATCCCGGTTTACGGTAAGGGTGAGAATATCAGGGACTGGCTTTATGTGGAGGATCATGCCCGGGCTATTGATGTTATCTTCCACGGTGGCCGGATGGGAGAAACCTATACCATTGGAGGAAACAATGAGTGGAAAAATATTGATCTGATCCGGCTTCTCTGCAGGATCATGGATCTTAAACTGAACCGGACACCAGGAACCTCCGGGAAACTCATCACCTTTGTCACCGACAGGGCCGGTCATGATCTGCGGTATGCCATTGATTCATCAAAGCTAAAAACGGAACTTGGCTGGGCACCTTCCCTGTCATTTGAGGAAGGACTGGGGAAAACGGTTGACTGGTACCTGAGCCATACAACCTGGCTGGAGCACGTGGTCAGCGGGGATTATGCGAAATACTACGAGCAGCAGTACCTCCATCGTTGATCATTCGACAGTGACCGACTTGGCCAGATTCCTGGGCTGATCCACATTGCATCCGCGCATAACTGCAATGTGATAGGATAATAGCTGCAGGGGAATCACTGCCAGCAGGGGTGAAAAAATGGACTCTGAAACAGGTATCTCGAGGATATGGTCGGCAAGTTCCCGGATGATGGTATCTCCCTCGGTAACCATAGCAATGACGATGCCCTTTCGTGCCTTTACTTCCTGGATATTGCTGACGATCTTATCGTATGAATTATCTTTGATAGCCAGAACCACGACTGGCATATTTTGATCAATCAGGGCAATCGGCCCGTGCTTCATTTCTGCAGCCGGATATCCCTCGGCATGGATGTAGGAGATTTCCTTCAGTTTGAGCGCTCCTTCAAGGGCAACCGGAAACAAATAACCACGACCGAGGTACAGAAAGTTATTTACCCCTTTATACAATTCTGCAATTTTGCGAAAATCATCATCATGCTGAAGGATCCGTTCAATTTTTTCAGGAATGGCGGTTAGCTCATGTATATAATGGCTGTACAGCTCATCACTAAGGATTTTCCGCTTATGGCCTATTAACAGGGCCATCATGGCCAGCACGGTGACCTGTGCCGTGAAGGCTTTGGTCGATGCCACACCGATTTCAGGACCGGCATGCGTATAAACCCCGCCATCCGTTTCACGGGGAATGCTTGAACCAACTACATTGCAGATTCCCAGTACAAGTGCACCTGCACTCCTTGGCGAGCCTGACTGCTGCCAGTGTATCTGCGGTCTCTCCGCTCTGGCTGATGGCAATTACGACATCCTCCTTATGAATAACGGGATTACGATAACGAAACTCGGAAGCATATTCCACTTCAACGGAGATACGTGCCAGTTCCTCGAAAAGGTATTCGCCCACAAGGCCGGCATGCCATGACGTGCCGCATCCGATGATGATGATGCGTTTTGAATCAACTAGCCTGGGGTATCAGGTTAAAGAGTCCGCCAAGACGAAGTTCGGATTTTTCGGTCACAACCCTTCCCCGGAAAGTGTCAAGGATTGACCGGGGTTGTTCGAAGATTTCCTTCAGCATGAAATGGCTGTACCCGCCCTTGTCAATTTCCCCGATGTCCAGATCCAAATGTTGTATGTCAGGAGACAGGGGAATATTATGAATCGTTTTAAGACTCAACTCGTTCCGGGTGATTACAGCCACATTGTTGTCACTGAGGTAGATCACATTCCGGGTATATTCAACAATGGGTGTGGCATCTGAGGCAAGAAAATACTCGTCGTTTCCCACTCCGATCACAAGGGGACTACCCTTCCGGGCTGCGATGAGCTTATCCGGTTCATCAGTACACATGATCACAACACCATAAGCTCCCTCTACCTTGCTCAGGGCAAGCCTGACAGCCAATTCTGCTGAAACATCACCCTTCTTGTAAATATACTCAATGAAGTTTACCAGGACTTCCGAGTCGGTCTGACTCTTAAAATGAATACCCCTGCTCTCCAGCCTTTCTTTCAGGATGGCGTAATTTTCAATGATGCCATTGTGTATCAGTATGAACTTCCCCCCAAATGAACAATGGGGATGGGCATTCACATCATTGGGTTCTCCATGGGTAGCCCAGCGTGTATGCCCAATTCCGATATGTCCCGAAACGGGATTCCCATTAATGTGCTTCTCCAGTTCACTTACCTTCCCCTTGCATTTATAGATCAGGGTTTTGGTATCGAGAATCGCAATTCCTGCTGAATCATACCCGCGGTATTCAAGACGCTTCAGCCCGTTTATCAATATCGGATAAACATCACGATTACCGATATAGCCAACAATACCACACATTCAGCAGGATTAAAAAGTTTCAGTTATGAAGGGGATCCATTCATGATCAGGTCGTAGAAACCAGAATAGGCATCCACATAAGAATCAGGATCCTGATAAGATAATACCGGTTTACCCGATTTCTCCACAAATTTCATTACTTCACTATGGATGTGATTGCTTCCGATGATGAGGCCATCGGCCAGGCTGATGACCAGTTTGCAATAGTTAACATAGGAGGGATCTTCTACCAGTTTCAGGTCATGTTCAGGAACGCCATCCATGGACAGTTTTTTCCGGAATGCCTTATTCAGGGATTTGGTAAATTCATTGTTGTATAATGAAAGTACCACCTTGGCATTTTTAAATACTGGATCATCGTCATATAGTTTTTTCACATACAGGGATAGAAGGGCTGAGAACCATCCGTGGCAGTGTATAATGTTTGGGGGCCATTGCAGCTTTTTCACCGTTTCAATAACGCCCCGGGCGAAAAATATGGCACGTTCATCGTTATCCTCGAAAAATTCACCTTTGTCGTCACTGAACAAATACTTACGCTGAAAATAATCTTCATTGTCAATGAAATATACCTGCATTCTGGCGGCCTGTATGGATGCAACCTTAATAATCAGGGGATGATCAGAATCATCAATAATAATATTCATTCCCGATAACCGTATCACCTCATGAAGCTGATTCCTCCGTTCATTGATACATCCGAATTTTGGCATAAATGTCCGTATTTCCCGTCCTCTCTCCTGTATGGCCTGCGGGAGATTCCTCCCGATGACGGACATTTCCGTCTCGGGTAGGTAAGGGGTTATTTCCTGGGAAACATAAAGAACTTTTGTTCCTGTCATTTAGCTCTTCAGAAGTTTAAAAAATCCTTACAAAATTACGAAAAAAAAATAACAATGTATTGATTATGATAAATTAGTAACAAGTGACGAGTGACGAGTGACTAGTCAGGGACAAGGGACAAGGGACGAGGGAACAGTGAGATTTGGGCATGGGAATTGGGCATTGAGACTGATTTTCTTTGGAAAATAAAGTTTGTTCACACCCAAATCCCATTACCCTTGCCCACCTGTCCCTTGCCCACCTGTCCCTTGTCCCTGGTCCCTTGTCACTATCCCTACTGCCCTCACCGGACTTCCATCCCCGTCCTTAATCCTGAGAGGGAAGCAGGAGAATATAAACGCGGTTTTCAGGAGGCAATCCAGATTCACCAGGTTTTCAACCAGGATCATCCCGGCAGACAGGATAATGTTATGAACCGGAAAATCAGCTGATTCTACCGGATCAAAACCCGGTGTATCACAACCAAGGCCTTTCAGATTAAAACCAGTGAGGTATTTTGCTGCCTCAACAGACATAACCGGAAAACTATCAAAATACTTTGGAAGGCCCCAGAATTTGCTCCAACCCGTATGAAACAGGATGAATTCCGATATGCTGATCAGGTCCTCGTGCCGCTGAAGGTGTTCCTGCGCTATGGTTCTGCCGGCTTCTACCTGGCGACAATCAATGACCAGGCCGGATCCGAAGAAATGGTCAACTGCCGTTGTAAGTGTATTTGATCCGCCGGCGAGCATGTGATGTCCGCAATCAACATGGGTGCCTGAATGGGTTGAGATCTGCAGGGACAATTCATTAAAGCCTTCTCCGGTGAGTGAAGATACCTTTGTTATTACGGCAGGTTTTGATCCGGGATATACGGGCATATCCATCTCAAGAATATGGGAAAGATCCATGAAGGTTTTCGTAGCCATAGTTTATAGGATATTGAAAACAAAGCTAAAACAAAATCAGGGATCAGCATATGCGACAGCGCAATGTAATTTTCTCATTTCAGGCATGGATTTTTATCAATAGTCAAAAAAAAGGGGGAGTTCGTCACAAGAATATATCCCTGGAGAAACTTTTACGTACAATCAGGTGAAAACAAAAACCAACGGTCATGAATAATCTGATAATTGAACCAACAAGTAGTACACCGGCGATCCGGTTCAGGGAAGACGGAAGATTACTGATAGAAGGTAGATCCTTACCAGAGAATGTAATGAAATTCTATACCCCATTGATTGAATGGGCCTCCAAAACTGCAACACAGGTTGTGAAACTCGATATTAACCTGGAATACCTCAACAGTGCCTCTTCCAAAAAGCTTCTGGAATTATTGAAGGTTTTTGATGCCAACAACAACATCACTACCCTTATCATAAACTGGCATTATGAGATGGATGACGAGGATTGCCTGGAAAGCGGGCAGATTTTCGAAGAACTGCTGATGAAGGCTCAGTTCCGGTATCATGAGTATTCAGATGCTGCCTGAAAGAAGCCAATACCATTCTGTGAATTCAGATCCGGTAGCCTCATTTTGGGTACCGGATTTTTTATTACCTTCAACTGATCAAAACTGGAACATATATGAAGAGTAAAAGTGAACAAGCCATGGAATATTTCCACTCCGGCTTCAATTGTGCCCAGTCCGTACTGACTCCTTTCGGTGTTGACTACGGCCTATCAGAAGAACATTGTCTGAAAATTGCCTGTGCCTTTGGTGCCGGTATGGGCCGTCAGCAACATACCTGTGGTGCCATAACCGGTGCGCTGATGGTACTGGGATTGCATTACGGCAAGGGAAAAATGGATGACAACGCGAAAAAGCTGGAGACCTACGAGAAAACACGTGCTTTTTTTAAGGCGTTCGGCGAAAAGCACGGCTCAACCGGTTGTCTGGAGCTGCTGGACGGCCTCCGGATGGACAATCCGGCAGACATGAAGAAGATTGAAGAACTGGATCTGCACAATACAAGATGTGCAAAACTTGTCAATGATGCCGTGGAACTGGTTCAGGAATACCTGACCCGGTGATTTATTGATCTACATTCATTTGAATTCCGCACTTTCCTTATCCAGCCGCACCATATCCTCATCTGAAAGCCTGAATGATAAGGACCCGATATTTTCCTTAGCATGGGTTTCCTTTGTAGCACCCGGGATAGCAACCACGGTTTCATTATGAAAATGGATCATCCAGTTCAAGGCTATCTGTGAGGCTGTAACATTATATTTAGCAGCAAGCTCTTTCACGAGCATAACGAGAGGACGGCTTTTCTCCAGTCCTTTACGGCTAAAGGGGGACATATATTGCCTCCAGCCTGTCCCCTTGATTAATTCCGGATTGTCATGAAACTTACCGGTAATCAAACCCTGCGCCAGGGGTGAGTAGGCTATTATGGTAATTCCAAGTTTTTTGGCCAGGTCCATCACACCGTTTGATTCGATCCTGCGGTCGAGCAGATTATACCTGACCTGGTTTGCAGCCAGGGGAATTCCTTTTTTATCGAGGGTTTCCCAGGCATTTCTCATTTGCCGGGCTGAAAAATTGCTGACCCCTATGCTTTTGATCAGGTCCCTGTGCAAAAGTTGAGCCAGGGCATCCATTTCACTCTTTTCACTTGAAAACCCCCAGGGCTGGTGGACCTGGTAAAGGTCGATGGGATAGGGTGCCAGAGCGCTGATCCGGTTGTCGATGGTTTTGGAGATGTTCGAAGCGAACCGGAACATGGGCCACCACTTTGTGGCTATCATGACTTCACCCGGCTGTTTACCTGCAGCCTGCAGCGCTCTTGAAAGGGCCCTTTCCGAAGCCCCCTTGCCGTATAGCTCGGCAGTATCGAACCAGTTGATCCCTCCTTCAAGGGAAAGAGACACAAGCCTGTCAATGAGATCATCATCAAGTGCAGGCCAGTATTTTCCCGCCAGGTTATTTTGTTTGCTGAACTGCCAGCAGCCAAGCCCTATTGGGCTGATCATCATACCAGTATGGCCCAGTGGGCGCAGGATGTTGGTTATTTCCATTTTATAAGCTTATTATCCAGATTGGTTTTGAATCCATTTCCATTCTCAAGCAGAACCGGGACTGCATTCAGGTTTCCGGGAGCACCTGTACCTTTGAAATTGTATATTTCCAACGAAATAAAGTTATTCACCTCCAGGCCATTTGTAAAATATGGAAACTGAATATTGTCCCATTCCAGTGTAAAATCGTTTATGGTCAGATCTTTCACATACTGTGCAAACAGGCCTGGTATGTCGTGTGAGTGAAGTGACTTCTGCCTGTCGAAGCAGCCCCGCAAATCTATGTTACCTCCTGCGAATTCGTTTAGTTTGCTGTTTAAAAAACGAAAATGGATGTTTTCGAACCTGATGTTTTCCAGGATGCTCTCCGGTGATCCGTAAAGCAAGATCCCATTCTCGGATTGGCAGATGATATCACGGAAAGTGACATTTTTGAGCCGGCCGGTCAGCTCTCCGTTGGGACCCTTGACTGCTGAAATGTGAATGGGTTCACCATTCCCCCACCAATCGCCCGTGTGCAACCTGGTTTCAATGTTCACACTGGAAATGTTAATATTTTCAACCGAACCTGAATCGCGCACGAAAATGCCGATCCCGCGGTTTGAGTTGGTAATATTTACGTTGCTGATGTTTACGTTTTCAAATGAGTTCTGATCTTCAGAACCAATGCGTATTCCGCTTGAGCGTGATTGCAGATTGCAATTTGTGATGTTTATATTTTCTGATTTATGGCGAAGGTTATAATAGCCGGGAAGTTCGTAATGAAAGGCATATCCGGTGATGGCTATTGCATCGTCACCTCCACGGATATCGCAATCAGAAACTATCACATTATTGCAGGAGGTAATGTCCATTCCGTCGCTATTTGGTGTTTCAAGGCTGTTCCATATTTTAATGCCTTTTACGAATACACCATCGCAATCGGCAAAGTGAAGGGTCCAGAAAGGTGACCTGGCAAGCATTATGTTTTCAAGCAATACATTCCTGCATTGGGAAAAAATGACCATCTGGTGCGGACGCATTTTTACGGGTTCCACAGGGCCATCACCTATTCCGGATGTAACTTTACGATAATCCTTTCCCTGCCGGGTGTTGGTTGTAAAGCCCCACTCAATCTTTTTGGCCACATTCCAGTTAAAGAAGGCTTCTTCACTTCCGTCAATGGTCCCATTTCCGGTAATGGAAACATTTTCTGCCTTCAGTGCGAAGATTATGCCATAATTGGTCTGGCCAAATCCGGGTCTTTCAAAAGACTCATAATCAGTGATGACATGGCTTCCTTTCAGCACTGCTCCGCTTTCGAGATATAAATTGATGTTCGTCTTCAGATGCAGGGTGCCTGTTATAAATACACCTGTTGGTACATATACCGTACCACCTCCTTCAGAGAAACATGTATCTATTGCTCTCTGAATCGCCAGTGTATTTATAGTTTTCCCATCTGCAAGAGCTCCAAAATCCTGAATGGAATAGGTCTGAGTAAAACTTATCTGCACCATGAAAAGAAGTACAATCACAATCTGACTTTTAAGAATCATAGCGTTTTTATTAAGGTTTTAATCTTCGTTTACCCACATTTTTACAACATGATCAGCATGATTTGCACCAAAGATATCCATATCCCCGTCACCGTCAAAATCAAATATCCGCATGCTATGTGACCCTCCAATGCTGATTACCTGCTTTTCCCATGGTTTATCACCCCGGTTATAGTAAATGGTTACCTCATCAGGATCTACACCTTGTTGCATCTCCGCAACCATGATGTCAGTTTTCCCGTCTGAATTAAAATCTGCAGTGCCCATGGAATGCAATACCGATTCAACCGAATCAGCAACAATATGTTCCTTCCAGATCGAAGCAGGGTCATCCGGTGCTTCAAACCAGGAAATATGGTAATAATTGCCTGCCAGTTCCGACGGAGAATGCAGAATATCCGGCAAACCATCCTTATTCATATCGGCAACATCAATAGCCGCATTGACCCATGTCCAACTTTCTGTGAACTTATGTTCAAGCCACACCGACATGTCCCCGGTGTTCTCAAACCAATATCCGTTGGTAACAATATCCATTTTGTTGTCCTTATTTATGTCGGCCATTTTAAGTCCCTCGCCATCAAGGATCTCTTTTTCATATCCCGTCCATGTTCCCAAAGGTTGCTGACGATAGAAGTAAAGCGTGTGGCCTCCGCTGCTGCCGAAGGCACCCTGATTCCTGGATATAAAGTCCATTAAGCCATCGTTATCAAAGTCATATACCTCAACATCATGTCCAATTATTGAATCGATTATATTTATTTTCCAATCTGGTCCGGAAAGCCAGATTATTGCCATATCCACAATGGCAACTACATCAGGGATTCCATCATTATTGACATCACAAACCTCAGCATCGGTTGATATTTTTAAGGAATCGTTTAAGATTTGCTTTTTCCAGTCAGGAGCCAGGTAAGCCACCATACCACCATCCTGCCGTCCGCCCGCCAGCATATCGATTTTACCATCGTTGTTAATATCCCCTAGCGATTTCATCCACACATTATCAGGAGCCTGATCATCAATAATTATTTCTGTGAAACGGGGGTTTTCTGCCTGGCAGCCAAACAAAAGGCTTATTGTTGTTATCACCCAAATGTTAAAATTTCTTTTCATCTTATTGAATTTTAGAAGTGTAACTGCATATTTCAGGAAGGCGCCGTCCATTTTATTCAAGTCGGACTGCTGATGACAGTATTCACCATATCGATCCGATAGTTGAAGTAATAAATTGATGGTCCGATTGGCTGGTAATTTCCTGGTCGATAAAACCGACAATAAACTCCAGGTTAACATCCGTTAATACAGGTTTTGTATGGTGGGCCCTTCCAAAGCCAAAGCATACCATACCATCAGGTGAATTCTTGGAACCTCCGGCAGTGCTGCCCATATAGGAGAACAAATCAGTATTGTTGTCGGGTTGAAGCTGCCTGAAATAGATGATGCGCGGATAGTCCTTCTGCCCGACATAAACCCAGTCCATGTTTTTGAAAATACCGGTATTTTCAAGCAGGTCGGGAAAGTCATCACGTCTGCCATCCAGGTTATTTCCCCAGTACATTTTTTCAGGATCATACTTACCGGCAGGAGTTCCCTCGTAAAGAAACCAATAGGGTACGCCGGGAAAAGTTTTCACCATGGTAAGCTTTGCATAGGTATCATAAAAAGCCCAGCGGAATTTCCAGTTACCGGTCTTTGTTGTCGTTTCAATAACATTGGGAGCTATTATCTTTGTAACGCATTTATCAAAACCGGGATGACCGGTATCTTCGTCTTCTCCGCCAATACCCAGATTCGGTATACCCCTGTATCGCGATGCGGCGTTACCCGGTGGAGGGTAGTCCGCGGTTTTGAAGCTGATCCAGTCTTTTCCGTTTTTATCGAACATGCTGATGAAGCCACCCCCTGACTTATCATAAATATACGTTGCAGAAGCTGTTTCAATTTTAAGGCTGGGGATGCCCTGATCCGTTGTTTCGCTTATCTTGATAGCAGAAGGATTGAGTTTTTCGTTGGTCAGGTTCCGCCAGAGGTACAGTGGAGCCTTATTCCAGTTTCTGGGTGCAACAATATCCAGATCGCCGTCATTATCCATATCCCCTACCGTACCACCGTAGCAGGCTTTTTCTGCAATTACCTGTTTTACCCATTCCAGGTTGTTCCCCTTGTTAATAAAAACAGTTACCGGGTGATATCCCTCCGGATTGGGATCATTATAGAGAATCAGTGAACCGGTAACAAGGTCTTTGTCTCCATCGTTATCCATATCTGCAACTTTAAGCGTATGGGCAAAATCCATATAACCAATCACATGTTCTTCCCAATTTTTATCAAAATCTTTCCCTGGATTTTTATACCAGCAGATGGCATAACCGGAATTTTCTGCATTGGATATAAAAATGTCCGGCCATCCGTCGTCATCAATGTCGTATACGGTTAACTTGGTATTGTTATCAAACCATGATCCGTTTTTCCCGGTTTTTTGCAGATACCAGCGGGGGGCATAATCGTGTTTTGTCCAGGTTCCTTTATACGAATCTGAAGGGGTTTCATACCACAAGCCGTTAATAACAATGTCCGGATCTCCATCCCGGTCTATATCGGCTACATCAGTTCCGTCATGTTGCGGGGCTTCGATATTGATGACAGTCCATGTAAGGGGGGTATTTTGCATATAAACCCGGATATAGCCGTCCACTCCACGGGAAACAATATCAATTTTGCCATCCCTTTTAAAATCAGCAGCAATAATGTCTTTGGCATAGGTGCTAAAACCGATATCAAATTTTTGCCAGGGCTTGATAGCATTTTTATCTGAACCGTACGGATTTTTCAGCCAGAATATCATTCCCGTCTCATTCATATCATCTCCATCGGTGTCATACCGGCCAATGATATCCTCATACCCGTCTTTGTCGATATCGGCATGGGCAATGCCACAGGATCTGTAATTGATCTCTGCAATAAGGCTCCTTCTGTATCCTTCTCCACCTTTCTTGCCCATATCTGAAAACCAGGCCATTGTTTTAATATTCAGGGCATCATTGCCTTCCGGGTCGATATAATCGTCTACGACCACAATATCATTTTTCCCATCCTTATTTACATCGAAGATCATCGGGTGAAGAGCCACTGAATTTGTGACTAAAGAGGTTTCAAATTTTATTTCCTGACTATGAAGGGTAATCGATAATAATGGCAGAACAGATATTATAAAGGTTAATTTTTTCATGGGAAGGATCATTGCAATCTATTTCTTTGATTCGTTGATAAAAAGATCCAGTCTGGGTGTATCCCAGTTGTATGGCTTTGACAGGATGTCGTAATCCCCATCACCTTCAAAATCGAAAATCTTTCCTTCATGACAGCCCATATCACCATGCACCACATGATGCACGAAATTACCTTTGCCGTCTCCGAGCAATATCCGGATGGCCCCCGGGTTTTCCGGGCTAAGTTTCATTTCTGCCGAAAAGATATCGAGATGGCCATCCCCGTTAAAGTCGAGCACATCAATTGTATGACCATCATATAGTTTTTCTATCAGAATTTTTGGCTCCCAGGTACCTGAGCCTGAGCCTGCATTTGCATCCATTTTCTCATGCCATTCATATAAACAAAGGGGGCCTAGCCCATCTCCAATGGTAAGCAGGATCTCCGGACGCCCGCCCTCGATCAGTTGTCCGGCTGCAGCCCGGGTGAAAGTATAGGAAGCATCTACCAGATTTGCCCGGAACTGTCCGTTTCCCAAATATTTAAACCATCTGCCACCCCCGATAATGTCAATAAGACCGTCTCCATCAATATCTGCCTTGGCCAGACCCTCATGTTCATTCCTTCCCCTCCAGGCCGGGTATGCCGCAACACCTCCCCTTGGTTCCATCTCACTGTCATCATCATATGTATAGACGGGTATTCTTGGCCATTCTGATGTTTTTTTAGGATCAGCGGGTACTTCTGCAATAAACAGGGTGGTGGCACCCTGGTTCCAGAAAACCAGTTCGGGATCACCGTCATTGTCGAAATCACCAGTCATCAGGTCGTGGTGTTTATTCTCACCTGATTTTTTAACGTTATACCTTGCCCAATTTTTCCCGGGATCATATTTCGGATAGGGATTTTCCCACCACCATATCTCATTGCTACGGGACTCACCCGGAAAAATGATATCCAGATCACCGTCCCTGTCAACATCGAGCACGGCATTGCCAGCCTCGATCCGGAGCACGGAGGTATCGATTGCACAGGTAACCCATTTTCCCTTGCTAAACCTGTACCAGATTACCGAAGGGCTCACAGTCCTGTCGGTGATGACAAAATCCTGGAAGCCATCCTTATCGAGATCCGCAACCAGGCAGGACGTCTGCTGTTGTCCGCCGTTTGTTGGCGGCAGATCACCAGTTTTGGTCGAAAGGTGCTTCCACCGGATAACATTTTTAACAGCATCATTTCTCCATACATGAAGAAATTTGTGATGATCCCATGCTATGCTGATGATGTCAAGATCACCGTCGGAATCAAGGTCCGCCAGCTGAGTGCCCAGATGGCTCTCGTGCCCCCTGTCGGGTACGTGCATGGTAAAATTTCCTTTCCCATCATTTTGAAAGAGCAGAAGCCTGTATTCTTTGCCTTTGTGTTCACAGCTTACAAGATCGATATCGCCATCATTGTCGATATCCCCTGCATCAAGGTTATTTACCGAAAAGCCGGTGAATAGCGTGTTTCTTTTCCATTCCCCAACTTTGCTTCCCGGGTTGGTAAAAACCAAAATATTGGCTGCCGGCTCAAGGCCAGGATACATTTCCTCCGATATGGCAATATCAGGCTTACCGTCCCCATTCAGATCGGCAATTTCAATTCTGTCAGCTGCATTTATTGCAGTTCCGACAAAGTGTTTTACCCATTCCACATTAATTGAACCGGGATTTTCATGCCAGTAAACCTGTCTTGATATGTCTTTATCCTCTACATTCATATCGCCGGCTGTTAGATCAAGGTCTCCGTCACCGTCGATATCTCCCACGCCAATGCCTTCGGAAGAACCGGTTTTAATGATCCGGATGAACTGCCAGTTGCCCTGAAGATAAGAATTCTCAGGTATGGTGGCCGCATAGATACCATCTGCAGCTGCCAGGATTATTTCTCCCTTACCTCTGAAGATAAGCCGTGCATGCCGACCACCCT
Organism: uncultured Bacteroidales bacterium; assembly: GCA_963705125.1. Taxonomy (GTDB): domain Bacteria; phylum Bacteroidota; class Bacteroidia; order Bacteroidales; family UBA10428; genus UBA5072. The sequence goes on from CAVPIY010000008.1 coordinate 504,190, forward strand.
GTCCATTCACATGGTCCGTTCTGGGGATCTCTCCAACTTTCCGGCAGGACCAGGTCGAGCCCTGCAAATCATCAGCCTCAAACCAGTAAACATCCGGAAGGGCTTCTGCAATCAAATCGGCATAATCATCCCCGTCAACATCAGCAAACAGATAACCGTCCGCATTCATCCCCAGATCATGCCGGAGCCATTTTCCTTCCATGGTCCCTCCCGGATTCAGGTAAAAGTAGCGGCCGGAAATAATATCCTGATATCCATCCTTGTTGATGTCTTTCATGTCAAGTCCGAAGTATCTCAGCCAGGAAGGTTCTGCCCAGTCACCCCATTTCTGGCGGGTACTGTCAACCTGGATATAATGCCATTGATCAATTGACAGAGGCTGAGAAAATATTTCAGATGAAATGAGGATCATCATCCATACTGGCATGAACAATTTACTAATCAATGGTTTTATCATGGTAAAACAGTTTGTTAAGTATTTAACATGCTTATTTGTAGGTCAAAATGATACTCCGGCCGATGGTGGTCATTGGCACCGATTTCTCCAACTTATCCCTTCAAGCCAATTACTGCTCATCAGGCAATTTACCCCCCAAGGCTATTATTTTACTTTCCAGGTAATCAATTTGCAGTTTCTTGCTCATCTTGGGGATTCTGAATTTTCTATGAACAACATTAAACAATGTTTCTTTATAACATAGTATTGCTTTTTCCTTTTCTCCCATAAATTCAAAAGACTGAGCCATTTGAAAGGGCTGGCAGTTATGCCATATGTTATCCAGATCTTTTCTGATTTTTATAGTATTGGAGACAAGAATAATGGAACATGTTAATAGTATAATAATTAAAACAACTGACACCAATACAGCAATATTGGTAAGTGTAACCGGTTCCACGATTAGCAATTTTCATACTAAATTATAAATTATTATGTACTTCTGATGCGTAAAAGAATAAGTTTGCATTAGACTCAACATAATCGGTTTTGAAGCCACGGAGTGGCATCATCTCAATAACCGTGGGTGATAACCCACGGACATGTACAGAATATATTCTCTCAGCCCTGAAAGGGTTGAATAACAGGTGATAATACCTATCGGTTCAACCCCTCCGGGGCTGAATGGTGATGCCGGTCTTTCCTGCCGTGGGTTTACACCCACGGTTATTTATATAAACCCCCTTCGGGGTCAAAAATCAAATCAAAAAATCAAAGAACGCATATATTATATTTAATATCAATAATATACAAACAAATTTTGAAAGTTAACGCATCACCACTAATTATTATGTTTGAATAGTCTATAAAAATTTGTTAAAATTTGTTTCGGCCGAAAATTAGAAGCTCCCCGACCAGGAAAAACCAGTATCAAATACAGTACAAGATACAATTTCCCTTATACGGGTAATGAATGACTGGAAGACAGAAAGTATCCTGTATTGTCACCCCTCTATTAAAAATATACTTTTATATTTGAACAATAATTTGACCAGGTATATCAGACCATCTTACCCAATTACGTAATTTCCGGTTAATATGTCAAATGGAATTATCGCCCTTTTAGCTTCATTGCCAATCTTTACTATATTCATTTTAATGGTAGGATTTCGGTGGCCGGCCACAAAAGCCATGCCTGTTGCATTTATTGTTACACTGCTTCTGACCGTGTTTGTCTGGAAGACCCCCCTTAACTGGATTCTGGCCTCAAGTCTGAACGGGGTAATTATTGCATTAACAATTGTCTTGATTGTTTTTGGCGCCTTGGCTCTTCTATTTACCCTCAGAGAAAGTGGTGCATTGGGAGTCATAAATACAGGATTTTCTTACATCTCAAGGGACAGGAGGATTCAGACGATAATTATCGCATTTTTATTTGGTGCATTTCTGGAGGCTTCTGCTGGTTTTGGAGCACCCATCGCTCTGGTAGCACCGCTTTTGTTATCCATTGGATTTCCGGCCCTGGCCGCAGTGATGGTCTCCCTGGTTGCCAACAGTACTCCAGTTTCATTTGGAACGGTCGGTACTCCAACGATTATAGGAATAGGGACTTCACTTAATACACCATCCGTACTTCATGCACTTTCGCAGAATGATATGAGTTTTAGCAAACTGATTCATGAGATTGGTGTATGGACTGCAATTCAGCATGCTATTCCCGGTATTTTAATGCCACTTGTAATTGTGATGCTGCTCACAAGGTTCTTTGGAGAAAAAAAGAGTATTAAGGAAGGGCTTGAAATATGGCCATATGCAATATTTGCCGGGTTATGTTTTATTGTTCCTTTTTTATTTGTAGCAATAGTTCTTGGTCCTGAATTCCCTTGCCTTATAGGAAGTCTTTTGGGTCTGTTTATATTAATTCCGCTAACAAAAGCAGGTTTCCTTGTTCCAAAAAAGGTCTGGGATTTTCCTGACAGGAAGAACTGGGAAAAAAACTGGAATGGTTCAATTTCAATGGCAAAAATGGACGGGAATAATATATCGCCTTTGAAAGCATGGCTTCCGTATCTGCTGATCGGATTATTACTTGTACTTGCAAGAGTCAGCTTCCTGCCGGTTAATGCATTTCTGAAATCGATAAAGCTTGTTTCACCTGTGCTTTTCGACACCCCTCTGGCTGTGGAGTTTGAACCGCTTACCAATCCGGGAATCATGCCATTTTTATTGATAGCCCTATTTTGTGTCCCTATTTTTGGAATGAATAAAAAACAGGTAAGTACTGCATGGAAGAGCGCCCTGAAAGGCATTAAAAATCCTTTGATTGCACTGGTCTTTACCGTACCGATGGTAAGGATAATGATCCAGTCCGGCACAAATCCGAATAATTATCTCAGCATGCCGGTTGCAATGGCGCAGTCAGTATCACAGCTGTTCCAGGGCGCGTGGCCGCTCGTTGATTCTTTAGTCGGGGCTCTTGGTGCTTTTATTTCCGGATCAAATACAGTTTCAAATATGCTCTTCTCCCTTTTTCAATACTCTATTGCCGATCAGCTTGGGATTTCACATATAATAACTGTTAGTCTGCAAAACGTTGGCGGAGCTTTGGGTAACCTGATAAACGTTCAGAAAGTTGTTACTGGATGTGCAGCAGTTGGACTGGTGGGTATTGAGGGACTAATCATGAAACGTAATTTGGTGCCTTTGTTGTTCTTTGTAATTCTGACCGGTATTATAGGTTTGATTCTGGTTTATCTGGTAGTACCCGGATTGTTTTAAATAAAATTTCGCCAAGAGAATACCATTAATAATTTCTCCCTTTGTTCCCAATTTGTTAAATATTCAATGAGTTATGTCATTTGAAATAAATCGAAGGAAGGCTGCACTGGAGATCTTTTTAGCAAGTGTTGAAAGTGTGAAGCCCGACAATCTGATAAATAGGTTCATGCAGTTGAATAAGAACATCCTTCAGATTGATGAGACTACTTTTGATCTTTCGGTAATTAAAAATATTTACGTTGTGGGTGCGGGCAAAGCAAGCTCCATTATGGCCAAGGCGGTTGAATCCGTTCTGGGATCAAGAATCACCTCTGGCCAGATTGTTACAAAATATGGTCATGGTGTGCCCTTAAGATTTATCGGATTAACCGAGGCTGGTCATCCGGTCCCCGACGAAAATGGTCTCAACGGAACTGCAAGAATCATGTCAATTGTTGACAGGGCAGGTGAAGGCGACCTGGTAATTTGCCTTATCTCTGGAGGAGGCTCTGCGTTGTTGACTGATGTTCCGGAAGGATGCACTCTTGAAGAGATGAAAACGCTGAATGATATTTTATTAAAATGCGGAGCAAATATAAATGAGATTAATTGCATCCGTAAACATGTATCCGGAGTAAAAGGGGGACAGTTATCCAAAGCAGCATATCCGGCAAGAGTGATAAGCCTTATACTTTCAGATGTTATCGGTGATCCGCTCGATGTAATTGCTTCCGGGCCGACTGCAGCTGATCCTTCAACCTATTCTGAGGCAATGTCAATAGTTAATAAATACAAAATTGAAAATGATTTACCTGATAAGATCCTACAAATTCTATATGAAGGATTCGAAAATAAGCTAGCTGAGACACTGAAAGAAACGGATAGAGTTTTTCTGAATACGATTAATAAAATAATCGGGAATAACAGATTAGCTCTGCAAGCAGCAAGTGTGAAAGCTGAAGAACTGGGTTATGAAACGCAGATATTGACAGATAAAATTTCAGGTGATGTCTCTGAAGTGGCCAGCTTTATTCTTAGTACTGTTACGAGTACAAAGCTGGAAAAACCGGGCAGGAAGCTTTGTCTATTGATGGGAGGAGAACCAACCCTCAAGGTGACCGGTTCCGGAAGAGGCGGGCGGAATCAACACCTTGCCCTTGTAATAGCAGATTTAATGAAGGGTCAGCAGGGAACCACGATACTTTGCTGTGGCACCGACGGAACGGATGGCCCTACGGACGCTGCAGGTGCTGTTGTTGATTCCTTTACGTCACTGAACGCATCAAGACTGAATTTGGACATAGAACAATACATCCGGAACTTTGATTCTTACGACTTCTTTAAACAGGAGGGAGGGTTAATTATAACAGGCCCAACCCAGACAAACGTTATGGATCTGATGGTAATACTGGTCGAGTGATTATTCCTGTAAGTATGGAATCGTTTGAGGCCCTTCCGGCATGACGCATACACCCATACAGCCACCTCATAGCGAAACTACCATACTTGGTGTGATAATTGTAGGTTTCTGTCTTCTTCAATAATCCCGGTTACAATGAAATTGTTATAGATTATTGATAGTCATATTAAATTAATATTTTTACTGCAATTGGGGTTATAAGCACCGCCCGGCTCACAAAAAAACATTGTAAGAAAAACGAGAAAGATTTTCTTAATTACAATATGGATATTCTATGAAAAACTCTACAGGGGAACTCATTAAGCCAATGAATTCGCGCGAGCGTATCCTTGCAACCCTCGATCACCGGCAAGCCGATCGTGTGCCGATCGCCGAGATGTGGATCGACCCGAATATTGTACGGATGATCCTTCCGGGAGCAGGCGATTCGAATGATCTGGCCAACTACCTTGATCTTGATATGGTAACTGTTCCCACGATGATTTATGACTCTGATGAGGTTGACTGGCTGGATCGTGAAAAGGGATTGTTTCGTGATAAGTGGGGAGCTCTGCAACACCTCACCCTGGAAGCAATCCCTGTCCCGGTCAAGCCAGCACTTATAGAATCGGAGGAGGACCTGGCCCAATATACGCCTCCCGACCCCTCTAAATCTCCGGTCATAGCGAAGGTCAGGCGTTTAAAAGCACTTTACCCGGATAAAGCTTTGGCAGTGGTGGGGGAATCGGGTTGGGCGCCTGCGGTTTATCTGCGTGGGGGGCTTGAGAACCTTTTTGTCGATTTACTTATGCGCCCGGAATTTGCAAGTTCCCTGATGGGCATCGGTGCCTCCTACTACTCAAAGCTTTATCCAATGGCGATCGAAGCTGGAGCAGATGTTATTTTTCTGGGTGATGACTATTCCGATAACAGAGGCCCAATGATGTCGCCAGAGATGTTCAATGAGCTTATTCTGCCCCACGATGCAGCCGTGGTGGCCTCTATTAAAAGGGCCGGAGCCCGCTGTATCAAGCATACCGACGGGGATATCCGTCTTATTATGGATCAGCTTGTCGCCACAGGACTGGACGCCCTTGGCCCTCTGCAGGATGTGCCGGGGATGGAACTCGATAAGATCCTGGAGAAGTATCCCGGCCGAATAACTCTGATGGGTAATATAAGTGTGGATCTTCTTAGCAGGGGCACAGTAGATGAGGTGATCGCAGCCACAAAGAGACTTCTTGGTGAGGTATCAGCCAGGGGGCCTCATATCATGTCTTCGGGAAATACAATCTCCTCGGGGGTGAAACCTGAAAATTTTCTTGCCATGATTCGCACCACTAAGGAGTTCGGGGTATATCCCATGCATAATAAAGAGTAACAAAATGACAATAGAGAATCTTTACCGGCGAATGTTATTGATACGCCGTTTTGAAGAAAAAGTCAAGCAATTGTATCAGGCCGGAGAAATAACAGGAGCCATCCACTTATACATTGGACAGGAAGCAATTGCTGTAGGTGTTTGTTCCGGGCTTAAAGACTCTGATTATGTTTTCAGCACTCATCGCGGGCATGGTCATTACCTGGCAAAAACTTCGGACACTGCCGGCGCAATGGCAGAACTTATGGGTCGCCGGTCAGGTTGTTCACATGGATATGGTGGTTCAATGCACATGTTTAATCCGGTAAAAGGATTTATGGGTGGTAATGGCATTGTGGGTGGCGGTATCCCGCTTGCGCTGGGAGCAGCTTTTGCCGCCAAATATAAAAAAACTGATTCGATAAGTGTCTCATTCTTCGGAGACGGGGCCTCAAATCAGGGAACATTTCACGAATGCCTCAACCTTGCAGCATTAAAGCGATTGCCTTTCATTGCGGTATGCGAAAATAACCGTTATGCAGCAACAACTCCGGTAACACATGCCACCATCGATGAAGATATGACTAAACGCGCTGCCGCATATGGCATTCCGGCATTAAACGTTGATGGAAATGATGTCGAAAAAGTAATTGAGGCAATTATCACTGCCATAAAGTATGTACGCTCAGGCAAAGGACCATTTCTGCTTGACTGCAAGACTTACCGGATCGAGCCTCATTGCGGCATAATCGCTGATATCAGACCTGAAAAAGAACGGGCAGAATGGCAGGCGCCTGAAAAAGATCCGTTGAATTGTATTATTTCAAGATATCCTGAAATATTTCAACAATGGTAAAATAACTGTGTTGGAAAATGAAATTAATACTGACATTGAAAATGCTGTTATGTTCGCACGTCAAAGCTTGTTTCCGGATATTAAAGAGTTTACAGAAGAATTTAAGGTAAAATGAGAGAACTGACTTTTATTGATGCGATGAATGAAGCCCTTGCTGAAGAAATGGAACGTGATAAAAATGTATTCATTATAGGCGAGGATGTAGATATTAATGGCGGAGTATGGAAAGAGACAAATGGCCTTCTTGAAAGATTCGGGCACGAAAGGGTAATCGGGACACCAATTTCCGAATCGGCCTTTTCAGGTCTCGCGGCAGGAGCAGCGATGTGTGGTCTGCGACCAGTTCTTGAGTTCATGTATATGGATTTTGTCGGGGTTGCAATGGACCAATTGTGTAACCAGATCGCTAAGTTACATCTGATGTCCGGAGGACAGATTAAGATACCGATAACCATTCGAATGTGCGGAACAGGAAACGGTACCCGTGAAGGCGCCCAGCACTCCCAAAGCCTGGAAGCATGGTTCGCTCATGTCCCGGGATTCAAAGTGGTAATGCCTGCAACCGCCAAAGATGCCAAAGGGCTATTAAAATCTTCAATCCGTGATGATTCACCTGTAGTATTTATCGAAAACCGTAATATCTATTATGATAAAGAGCCGGTGCCCGAAGGCGAATTTATGGTACCTATCGGGGAAGCTGAAATTGTTCAGACCGGATCGGATGTTACTGTAATCGCAGTTGGTTATGCCCGCCGGAAAGTGATAACCGCGCTAAAAACCCTGGACAAATCAATTGGTGTTGAACTGATAGATCCAAGAACAGTCGATCCTTTGGATATGAATTTAATATTGCACTCTTTAGCCAAAACCGGAAAAATAATGATTGTCCATGAAGCTCATGCAGAGTGTGGAATTGGAGCTGAAATAGTTCGCCGTATTGCGTCAGAAGGATTCGATTATTTAGACTGCCCCCCAATTGTGCTAGGGGGGAAAAATATACCAACCCCTTTCAGCCCGCCTCTTGAAGACTTTGTACTGATTTCACCTGAGGAAATCGCTAAAAATATAGTGGCTTTGGCTGGAAATCAAATATATTGATAATGATAAAGGAGGTTTTATGAATAATGCTGAACTGAAAGAATTGCAGGATTTTGCCAGGCAAATACGATTCCATTGCCTGAGAATGGTTCATATTGGTAAAAGCGGACATATTGGGAGCATGCTATCGATGCCTGAACTTCTGGTGGTGCTTTATAAAAAAATATTGATTGTCGATCCAAAAAATCCACAAATGCCGGAAAGGGACAGGTTCATTTTAAGTAAAGGCCATGGAGGAGCAGCCTTATTTGCCGTACTTGCGGAAATGGGATTTTTCCCATTGGAATGGCTTAATTGGTATTATGTGGATGATGGTAAACTTCATGGCCACATTAGTCACCATATTCCTGGAGTGGAGCTTTCAACAGGTTCCTTGGGGCATGGATTGCCGGTTGCCTGCGGAATGGCGATGGCTGCCAGGAGTCAGAACAAAAAGCATAGGATTTTTTGTTTAATGAGCGATGGGGACTGCAATTCCGGGTCAACCTGGGAGGCTATAATGCTCGCGGGTCAGCACAAGTTTGATAATTTAATCGGGATAGTGGATTATAACAGGTTACAGGCTCTTGGGAGATCTGACGATATCATAAACCTTGAACCCTTTGCCAAAAAGATGGAATTATTTGGCTGGGCGGTTAAAGAAATTGACGGACATAGTATCCCGGAAATTTACGATGCATGTAACACCTTGCCACTTGAAAAAGGGAAACCAACCTGGATAATTGCCAGAACTGTAAAAGGAAAAGGTGTGGCAAAATTTGAGAATGAATACAGATGTCACTATGGAGTTACTGATGAAGATATTGAAACTGGCATTAAAAACTTAATGGAAGCATAATATGAGAAAAGCATTTAATGAAGAATTACTCAAAATCGCTCAGGAAGATAAAAGAGTATATCTGATTTTAGCCGACATTGGGTATGGGGAAATAGAATCCTTCGCCGAGGCATTTCAGGAAAGATTCATAAATTGTGGAGTTGCAGAGCAAAATATGACAGGTGTTGCCTGTGGTGTAGCAATGGAAGGGAACATTGGTGTAACCTATTCAATCGCTAATTTTCCGACATTGCGTTGCCTGGAACAGATACGGAATGATGTATGTTATCACAATGCAAATGTCAAAATTATTGTCATAGGAGGCGGAATGGCCTACGGACCCCTTGGGATATCACATCATTCAACCGAAGATATTGCCATAATGAGAGCCCTGCCGAATATGGTAGTCCTGGCTCCTTCAGATATTCCTGAAGCCAGAAAAGCAACTCATGCCATGATGAATTATCATGGCCCTGTTTATTTCCGGTGCGGATACAAAGGAGAAATGGATATACATGAAAAAGATTTCGATTTCGTTATCGGGAAGGGAATTCAGGTGCAGGAAGGCAAAGACATCTCAATCCTTTTCACAGGAACAATCGGATACAATGCCAGACTAGCTTCTCAGGAACTTAAAAAGAAAGGGATCAGTGTGAATCTGATAAGCATGCCGACAGTAAAACCTATCGATAAAGAGCTTATTATTGTTTGTGCTAAATCGACAGGGGCAATTTTAACTGTTGAGGAGCACAACTTGTCAGGAGGATTCGGAAGTGCTGTTGCTGAAGTACTGGCAGATTCCGGAGTTTGTAATTCATTAAAATTCAAAAGAATAGGTCTTCCGGATATTTATGTAAGCAAAGTAGGTTCTCATGAATGGCTGCGCGATTATTATGGATTGGGAACAGAAAATATAATCAAAGAAGCTTTGGAATTGATCGGATAAATGTGCTTTTGAATAATTATTAGAAACATGGATTTAACCAACAAAACCTGCATTATAACAGGTGGTGCACAGGGAATTGGTGCAGCTGCAGTTAAAAAGTTTTCTTCACTGGGTGCAAATGTTGTTATCATCGATATTGATGAAGAAAAAGGTACTGCCCTGAAATATGAAATTTCGAAGTTTGAGGCTAAGTCATTATTTATTAAATGCGATGTTTCTGATTCGATACAGGTTCAGAATGCCATTAAGCGAACGATTAAAGAGTTCGGGTGCATGGATGCCATTTATAATAATGCATCAGTATATTGGTCTGATAAAGATGGGATTATCACCGATATTGAAGAAAATAACTGGCACAGGATCCTGAGCATTAACCTGGATAGTATTTACTTTTTTTGTAAGTATGGTATCCCATACATGATTGAAAGTAAGAAAGGTGGAGTTGTTATAAATACTGCCTCAAGCGCCGGAGTAATTGGTATTCCGGGATGTGACGCCTATACTGCTTCCAAAGGTGCTACAGTGCAGTTGACAAAATCAATGGCAGCAGAATATGGAAGGTATGATATCAGGGTTAATTGCATTGCGCCTGCGGCAATTATGACTCCCATGATGCGCGAATCCAATCCGTCAGATTCCGGTGAGTTTGATGAGAATTCATTTTTGAAATTACGAACTCCTTTGCGCAGGTATGGTACACCGGAGGAGATCGCAAATATTGCGGCATTTCTTGCCAGTGATGAGGCCCGGTATATAAACGGCGCTGTAATCGTTGCTGACGGGGGAATCACTATTAACGGGGATTTATCAAAAGTGAATAATTATTAATATAATCAATTCAATGTCAACACTTTAATTGTTTATTTGAAATTCCGGAAAATCTAATTATTCATCATATGGGAAGTGTGTCTTATTGGGATTTGCTGATTATCGTATTATACCTTCTGGCGGTTTTGGGTTATGGTTTGTGGAAAGCCAGAAATGTTTCCACCAGCGATGACTTTTTAGTTGCCGGTCGTACACTTGGTTTGTTTGTTCTTGTCGGAACCCTGGTAATGACTGAATTTAATACTGCCACCATGATTGGGTATGCCTCGTACGGATACCTGGGCGGGCGATTAGGCACTTTACTTGCGCTAGCTTTGGTAATTGCACTGGGAAGTTATACGCTTCTGGTAGCAAAGCGATGGAAAAGACTCAATGCAGTTACTGTTGCAGAAATGTTCATGGAACGCTACAATTATAAGTTTAAGATCCTGGCGATCATATTGATTGTTTTTACACTTTCATTGCTGAGCACTACTTATCTTAAGGCAGCGGCTATGGTATTTTCTACAACAATGAATTTGAGTTTATTCTGGACTGTAATTTTGATTTCATGTGTCGTATTGATTTTTACCCTGGCCGGGGGACTTGTATCAGTTTCCTTTACCAACCTTCTTTCTTTTATCATTGCACTTGTCGCCTTACCTTGTCTTTTCATTTTTTCTTACATTAAAGCCAATGAACTTGGGGGACTAAATGCAGCTTTTGAAAATAAATATTTGTCCTATAATATTCTAAAGACATGGAATGATCCGATCATTTCATTTAAGTTTATTTTTACGGTATATTTATTTGGTTTTTTCGTTTATCTTAATTCTCCCTGGTATGGCCAGATCATGTTTGCCACTAAAAATGAAAAAGTTGCCTATAAAGGTGTCTTTATAGCTACCTTACTTACTTTCGGGGTATATTGGGTGGCAATCTACGTTGCAGCATACGCCAGAGTGGGTTTCCCGGATCTTAAAGATCCCCAGTATGCCCTACCAATGGTAATTCTCAACTGGATGCCCGTTGGAATAAAGGGACTTACTCTTGCTTTGATTTTTTCAATCGCCCAAACTACTATGGCGACAATATGGAACAATAATGTATCGATAATTACACAGGATATCTATAAGGGAATATTCAGGCCAGAAGCTTCAGATAAAAATATATTGAGGTTTTCGCGTATTCTTACTCTTTTCATTGCCCTGTTTACGATCATCATATCCTTGTTATTTGTCGATATAGTATTGAAGGTCATGTTTGTGGCCAATATTTTTATGGTGTCATTATTTTTTCCCGGTGTGTTCGGATTCTTTTGGTGGAAGACAGGAGAAAAGGCAATATGGATTACCACTATTCTGGGAATTATTTCCGGCTGGACAATATTCCTGCTAAAAGAATTTGCCAATGAAAGTTTGCCAATCTACCTGCAGCAACAGGACTGGCTCTTTCTTTACTGCTGCATATTTACTCCAACAATCATTATCGTAGGTATTATCATATCATTACTTGAAAAAGAGAACAAGGAATCTATAGCCAGGAGGGTTGATTTTTATAATAAAGTAGGCCCGCCATGGGTTGGGAAATTGGAGTATTTAAAATATAAAAAGATCCTGGATAAATAGAAAAATAGCTAAATACTCAATGTAGCAAAGTTACGGAGGCTATAATAAATCTATTTTACACAAGGGTAGTCTACCATTAAATTATTTACTGATGAAAGATCTGAATATTGCTAAAAACAAAAGGGGACGAAGGGAATTCATAACCAAGCTCTCCGCAGCCGCAGCCTTGGGGTTGATTGGCGATACCGGTCTAAATGGAGGATCGCCAGTGGACCAGGGCACTGCCGGCAGGCAGCATGAATCCGTTATGCCCACCATCGCTCTGGGTTCGAATCGTATAAGCCGGTTGATATGCGGCTCCAATCCATTGCTGGGCTATTCCTATATGGGCCGTCACACGGATCAGCACATGAAGGAATATTTTACTACGGAGCGAACTGTTGAATTTCTGCTTAAGTGTGAACAGGCTGGTATTACGACGCACCAGGCATCATCCAGAAGCGATTATTTCAACTTATTGCGTGAACGGGGTTCTAAAATCCGTATTTTCTGTCTTGATTCGGAACAGGAAACGATTAAGGAGACAATCAAGGTTGCTCAACCTATTGCCATGGTCCACCACGGCGGTGTGACCGATCGTTTGTTTGCCGAGGGGAAATCCGGACTAGTACATGACTATGTGAAAGCAGTAAAAGACAATGGAGTAATGGCCGGTGTCTCTGCCCATAATCCCGATGTAATTAAGCAGATCGCCGATAAAGATTGGGAGGTTGATTTCTTCATGACCTGTTTCTATTTCCTCACCCGACACTCTGAAAAAGAGGAACACATGCCAGTTATTCCGGTCGGCGGTTACAATTTTTACAAGGACGATCCATGGGTAATGACACAGGTAATCCGCCAGGTGAAACAACCTTGTCTGGCCTTCAAGATCCTGGGAGGAGGCCGGCAATGTGAAAGTGAAGAGAAGGTCAAAGCTGCCTTTCAATTTGCCTTTGAGAATATAAAGCCGACAGATGGTGTGATCGTGGGGATGTTCCCATGGTTCTTTGACGAGATCGGAGCCAATGTAAAATATACGCAAGAATTTGGAACATAGCAGGCCATGAGCAGAGGAGCCGGTAACTTTGGATTCTATGGTTGATCCTGAGCACCGGATTTCTCAGGTTTCATCCTTTGGTCAAGAAACCTCAATACGCGATCAAATATTGCGGCAATCTCCGGATCCCCCATTGCTGCATCGAATCCATGTCCCCTGCCGGGCATCGAAATCAGTGTCATCTGGTTTCTGGTAAACATCGGCCTGAATTTTGAGATCCCCTATCGTCTTAAATGTGTAGGTAGTTCTTATGACCTCCTGTCCATGAACATGTTGGATGGCTGTCATAAACAACATGCCGAAAAAATAACTATTTTCTGATTGATAATTTAAGCTTATTTTCTAAAATGTCGAATAAGAACAACATTATTGTTGTATATTTGTCGTATTGAATCGACATAAGTATGGAAAGCTTATTGGAATTTCAGGAAAATATACTTCGTCAGATAAAAAATGATTTCCGAAGATATTTGCATAAGCAGATTAACTGGAAACATCGGATGGTTGGGATTAAAGGACCACGAGGATCAGGAAAAACCACTTTGATGTTACAACGTTTAAAATTTGACCTTGGAATGCCACCAGAGGCACTTTACATAACTGCCGACCATAACTGGTTCTATAACCATACCTTATTTGATGCTGCAAATGACTGGTACAAGCAGGGAGGGAAAATACTCTTTATAGATGAAGTACATAAATACCCTAAGTGGTCAGTTGAATTGAAAAACATTTACGATGGATTGCCTGAGATGAAGGTTATTTTTTCAGCATCTTCTGCATTGGATATTTATCGTGGTGGAGCCGATTTAAGCCGGAGAGTTATGATCTATTTGCTTGCAGGACTTTCTTTTCGTGAATTTTTACTATTTATAAAAGGGACAAGTTTTGAGGCAATCTGTATTGATGATATCAATAGTAATCATCAGAATCTTAGCAGGCTTATTACAAAAGATTTTCGTCCATTACCGGTATTTCGACAATATTTAGAAGTTGGCTATTTGCCGATTATTATTGAAGGGGAAGATACCTACCTGATGAAACTGAAACAGGTGATTAATACAATTGTGGACATAGACCTTGCCTATATCGCTTCTTACAATTCAGGAACTGCAATAAAGGTCAAGAAATTATTGGGTGTAATAGCAGAATCGGTGCCATTTAAACCAAATATTGCTTCACTGGCCAGGAAACTTGATTTAAGCAGAGACAGTGTCTATCAATATATTTATCAGCTAAGAGATGCAAGATTGCTCAACACTATTAGTTCTGAGGGGAAAGGAGTATCAACCTTGCAAAAACCCGACAAAATATTTCTGGAAAATAGCAATCTGGCTTTTGCACTAAAAGATAAACCAGATATTGGCAACGTCAGGGAAACATTTGTTCTGAATCAATTACTTAATGCAGGTTTAAATGTCAGTTCACCGGTTGAAGGCGACTTCATTACCAATGGATTGACAATTGAGGTAGGTGGTAAGGGCAAGAATAGTGAACAGGTGAAGCATTTGGATAATTATATTATTGCTTCTGATAATCTTGAAACAGGATCGGGAAACAAAGTGCCTGTCTGGTTATTTGGATTTTTATATTGACTGCCGATGGCGCCACTCACTGTGATCCACTTGGGGTAGCTTAACAAAGAAAAAACCCCTTCGTTTTCGCGACAGGGCTTATTCATTGTAGACAATAGGTTTGAAATATCTAACCTGCTTAAGGATGTTGCTTAATTACTGAATTGTCAGATTAATTCTGATTTCGGTCCCTGTGAAGAAGTATTTAATTTTGTATGTTCTTTAAGAAAAGAGAAAAATAAAACATGTACTCTGGTCTTTATGTTTTCAGCAACAGAGAACACTACCGGAACAATAACAAGAGTCAGCATCATTGAACTTGTAAGTCCTCCGATCAGTACCCAGGCTATGCCATTCTTCCATTCTGAAGCTGCTCCGGATGCCAGTGCAATTGGCAATAATCCTATTATCATCGAAACGGTTGTCATAAGTACCGGACGGAGTCTTATACGGGTTGCCATTAACAGAGCCCTGATGGTACGATAGCCTTTATTCTTAAGCTGATTTGTAAAATCGACAACAAGTATCGTGTTCTTGGCCACAAGGCCCACAAGCATAATCATGCCAAGCAGAGTGAACATGCCCAGATTGTTCCGGGTAAGGGCCAAAGCAAGGACAGCACCTATTACTGCAAGGGGTATGGAAAACAACACAACAATAGGATAAAGGTATGACTGGTATAAAGCCACCATTATCAGATAAACAAGTACTATTGCGGTAAGCAGGGCGAAACCAAGACTGCCGAATGCATCATCCTGGTACTTCATCTCACTGTCATAGCTGACTGAAACACCCGGAGGCAGCGACAAGCCAGCTATCTTTTTCTTAATCTCATTACCTGCATCTCCCGATGAACGGCCAAGTACCTGCGACTCAACAGAAACTGATGATATCCTGTCATACCTTTCACGACTTATATTCCCTGTTCCGATGTAAACAGAGGCAAACTGCGCCAGCTTGACCGGAGAACCCGCGGAGTTAATAAATACCAGGTTCGAAACATCTTCAGGGTTGCGCCGGTTGAAGTTATCATATATAATATTAATATCATATTCATAGGACCCTTGTCTGAATTTTGCATCAGTATTGCCGCTGAAAGCTGTCGCCATCACAGGGCCAACTGTTACCAGCGATAATCCGAGGTCTGCCATTTTATCCTTGTCAATATCAACCACCAGTTCGCTGGCTGCCTGTTCAAGTGATGAACTTACATCATTGGTGCCGGGTGTCTCTATTACCAGCTTCCTGATCATACTGGCGTACTTATGCAATGAATCAGGATCAGATGATTTTATAATTACCTGGATGGGGCTGTCATCTGTACCACCTGCAAAAGGATTCAGAAGTACTGTTTTGATCCTGGCACCGGCTATTTTTGCATTTAATTCGTTCTTAATTCTATTGGCATAAACATTCGCTGATACATCACGAAATTCCTTTTCAACAAGTTTGACATTGATTTCCGCCTTATATGCGCTGCTTTTTTCTCCGCCTGTAAGAAGTCCTGAACTAGCCGATCCTACCTTTGAAAAAACTGATCTGACTTCGGGCTTGGAGAGGAGGATTTTTTCTGCTTCCAGTACCTTAAGATTGGTTTCCTTAAAAACAGCATCCTTCTGAAGTTCAATCTGTATATTGAATTCGCCTGCATCGCCCAGTCCGAAGAATTCAGAGCCGACAAAGCCGGCAGGAATCAATGCAATGGATCCAAAAAAAAGCAAAGTAACTATAAGAAAAGTAATTACCTTATGCCTGAATGCCCTGATAAGTAAAGAGTGAATAACACTGGAAAGCGCATCAACCCGTGACTCGAAGAAGAGAAAAAAACGACCGGTAAGCATTTCCTTTTTCAGGTGCTTCAGTTTACCGAGCCGGGAGGTGAGTAATGGAACAACAGTAAAAGCAACCAGCAGACTGAGCAGTGTTGTAAAAACAATCACAAGCGCAAATGGGCTAAGCAAGGGTGAAATCACACTGCTGGACAAACCTATCGGGAGAAATACCACGACATCAACAAGTGTTATGGCAAGTGCTGTAAATCCGATCTCCGATCTTCCATCGAGTGTAGCCTGTATCTTGTCTTTCCCCATCTCCATATGCCTGTAGATGTTCTCAAGCACAACAATGGCATCATCGACCAGTATTCCGATTACCAGCGACATAGCTGCAAGCGTGATGATATTCAATGTATATCCCAGGAGATACATTCCGGTAAAAGAAACAACAAGCGATATCGGGATTGCGACCATTACTATAAATGTGTTCCGCAAGCCATGCAGGAATAACAGCATCACCAGAGCGACAAGTATTACCGCATATGAAAGGTCGTGCATTACCGAATCCACTGCCTGTTCAGTGAAGACCGATGAATTGAACGGAACGTCAAACTTCAGGTTGACTTCTTTGTAAGCAGATTCCAGTCCTGACAGTTCGGTTAACACCTCATGACAAACTTCCACCGTATTTGAACCGGATTGTTTTTTAATGCTAAACCCTATTGAATTCAATCCGTTTATCCTGGCAACCATAGTCGTTTCCTTTTCGGTATCGAGTACTTCGGCAATATCTTTCAATCTTACTTTTGCACCATTCATGTCACTTAATACCACAACATTTTCGATATCTTCGATCTTTTCAAACCGGGCCGACAACCTGATGACCATCTGCGATTCATCGTTTTTTATTTTGCCGGTCGGGAAATCGATATTCTCCGATTGAACAGCCTGTAAGACCTGCAGTACAGAGATATTATAAGATTCCATTTTCCCGGCATCGAGGTTTACACGGATCTCCCGTTCATCACCTCCGATGATGTTGATTTCTCCAACTCCCCTGATCTGTGCAAGCTCAGGTTGAATGTTGTATTTAACAAGATCGTAGAATTCTGTGGGCGCCATGGAGGCGGTCATCCCGATATTCATCACCGGCAGATCATTTATTGAAATCTTGGATATCATAGGGTCCAGTGCTGTTTCAGGCAGCTGATATTCAGCTGCATCAATCCTTCTCTGTGCATCCAGTATGGCATCATCAGTATTTGTGCGCAGTTTCAGGGTTATTACTACTATTGAGACACCCTCGTGTGAAAATGACCGGATGTTGTCAATACCTTCAACAGAAGTTATTGCATCCTCAAGCTTCTTTGTTACGCTGTTCTCCACTTCGGAAGGTGAGGCACCGGGATATACTGTGACAACTGTAAATACAGGGGAAGCGAAATTTGGCACAAGCTCATAATTAAGGTTCTTAAAGCTTGCAAACCCCAGGAACAAAAGTACGGTAAAGACTACCACAATAAGAGTGGGGCGGTTGACTGCTATCTTAGTGATATTCATTGTCTTGAAATTTAGCGGATTGTTGATACTTTAGAACCGTTTACAAGGTTCATCTGGCCGGAAACGACAATTACATCTCCCTCCTTTATACCAGTTTTTACGGTAACATATCTGTCATTGAGTGAGACAGCTTCAATTTTTTTCAGAATAACAGAATCAGCATTTACGACAAATACTTCAGGATCCAGTATACTGCCTGTAATCGCCCTTCGGGGTATCACAAGCTGTTTTTGGTCCGATTCCAATGTGAAGGTTCCGGTCCCAAACATGCCGGGACGGATTGTGCTGGCCGGGTTGTTATACACTTCTATTTCTATGGCATACCGTTTTGAGAGGTCAGACCTTGTCTCAATAGCAAGAACTTTCCCATGATAATCAATGCCCGTAAAAGGTCCTGCCGTAACCTTTACATTCATTCCCCTGAATACTTGTGTAACCTGCTCGGCGGTCAGTTTCAGGATCAACTTGACCCTGTCTGTTTCAACAATATCAAATAGTGGCGTTCCTGGGAAAAGGTAAGAACCTTTCTCTATAAACCTTTTCGTTACTATACCGTCGAATGGCACTTTGAAAAACGAGTTCCTGTATTGCGTTTCGGCTGTGATGTATGCCGATCGGGCATAGAGGTAATTCTGCCTGGCCGACTCTGATTGCTGCATTGTTACTGCATCTCCTTTCGATAGTTCCTCAAACCGGTGTAAGTCCTTTTCAGCCTTGAGCAGACTGTATTCAGCCAGTTCAACCTGTGATTTAAGGGCATTATTATCAATAGAACCCAGAATCTGCCCGGCTTCTACGTAATCTCCGGTCTCTGCATTGACTTCCAGAACTCTACCCTGTGTTTCCGAAATCATGGATATCTCACAGAAAGCCTGGAATGTTCCGTTTTCAGTGAATTGGTCAGATATTGCTTTTGATTTTACAGTATCGGTTATAACCGGAACAGATATGTTCACACCCGACACCATCTGTAACTGCTCACTGAAATAGCGTTTATTTGAGATGAGCCTTGCTGTCCCTGCAATCAATAAGATAGTGATTACAATGATGCTGATCGCGATACTTTTTCTTTTCATTGTATTGTTATTTTAGTTGTTTCAGAATTCCAATAATTCCCCCTTTGCTTTTCTGAGATCCAGTTCGGCATTTTTAAACTGGAGAAGAGCATTTAAATAGGATAGTCTGGCTTCAATCAGGTTCCCTTCTGCAATTATCAGGTCGGAGAGAGGCATGACCTGATGGGCATAACCATTCATGCACATCGCATAACCCTCTTCGGCGGTTTTAATATTCTCTTCCTGGCGCCAAATGATATTGAGGCTGTTTTCATATTGAGCCATAGCGTCATAATACTCCTTTGATAAATATCTTCTTGTATTTTCCAGGTTATTTCTGAGCTGAATTAGTTCAATATCATACTGAGCCTGACCGTAGCGCTTTTCAAATCCGTTGAAAATCGGAATGTTGAGGATTAAACCGGCAAATCCGACTTTGTAAAACTTATCTTCACCCCCTTTCAGAAAATCAAAATCATTGCGCTGACCCTGAAAATAATACTGTGCAGTAGCGGCCAATGAGGGCAGATACTCCTGCTGTTTCTCCTTTTTAGAAAGGTTCGTTATTTCGATTTGTTTTTCAAGCAACAGAATGGCCGACCGGTTTTTGAGGAATAATGATTCATCAGGAGTTTTCAGATTTCCTATGTTGAGTGAATCAGTCAGTATTATCCTGCTGTTTGTATTCAGTCCTGCCAGGTAACTCAATAAACCGAGCTGCTGTCCATGGAGTTGTCTGATATTATCAATCTGAGTCTGAACGTTTGCTTTATTTACGAGAACGTTGGAGTAGTCTGCTTTACGGACTAGTCCGTTATCACTCCGGAGGTGTGTTATTTCTGCCATCCGGTCCGTGTTTGTCAAAGTCATTGAATGATATTCAAGTTGCTTCTCGGTGCACTTGCACAGAAAATATACTTGGCATACCTGGTATACAATTTCTTCCTTCTGCTGTATTACAGATATTGAGCTCAGGTTTTCAATCTGTTTTAGTATTTTCAGAAAAGTGAAGTAGCTTTGGTTGTACAGGATCTGGCTGGCTTTAAAACCGCTGATCCAGTCGAATCTTGTCCCGATTTCAACGGGAATCAGTCCGCTCTGGCCGAAAATCTCCCCGGGGACGATCATTTTGGGAATTAAAAAGTTATTGCTTAAGGAAGTAAAACCCTCTAGATGGGGATAGAGTTTGCTTTTTGACTCTGAAAGCTGGAGACTTCTTTTACTTTGTTCCAATTCTGAATTCCGAACCTCCGCATTTTTCTCAATGGCCAACTGGCATGCCTCTGTAATAGAGAGATATATCGCTGTATCCTGTGCGGCGGCACTTAGCCAGGGGAATGCCAGTATAAGGCTTGCGATGCGGGTAATAATAATTTTACTTTTCATGACTCATATATTTAAACCGACTGCCCGGTATGTTGTGCACCAAAATAAATACCGACTGTCCGGTATGTATATTGTTAAAAAAATTATACTTTTATCTGTTCATAAAGTTCATCCCATTGGTCTTTAATTGGTTTGACCATATTTTCCAGGTCGGCTCCCCTCATAATCATATTATATCCAATTCCATCACTAAGGTACATGAACATTTCTCCAAGTTTTTTATCTGAAATAGATGTTTTTATTTCACCTTTTGAGCGAGCCACTTTAATTATTTTTATCCAATTGGCAAGTTCATTGTTAAATAACTCTTCTATTCTTTTCCTGTAGTCAGGAAACAATCTTAAAGCATCAAAAATCAGGGCAAAGTGATTTATAGTAAACTGGCTTTCGCTGAATTCGTTTTCAAACTTCAGGAAATATCCTCTGGATAAACTGACAGTTTCATCCAGATAATCATTGTAAAACTGCTTTAAGGAATCCTTGGAATATGAACTATACTTTCTTTCAAGCGCCTTGACAAAGAATTCAAGCGATTCGAGAAAAACCTGCTCTTTACTTTTAAAGTAATGATAGAAAGCTCCCTTTGACATCCCAGTTTTATCAACAAGCTCTTTCATTGTTACCTCCTTGTAACTCTTCTGGAGAAAAAGCCTTGAAGCGATAAGGACAATATATTCTCTTGAATTATACATAAACCGACCGTTTGGTATGACAAATATATACAAAATTTTAATATATAAGAGAAAAATGATATTGTTTTCAGAAATTTTATTGTATTCTACCTGGTTGTGGAGCCTGACAGATAATAAAAGGTATCGTAAATAGCAGTTTATCCATGTTATGGCGACTTAAGGCATTGATAAAAAAATCAGGGCTATTAGTGGAAGACAGGGTGAACTAAAACCAGGGAAGATTATGCTTCTGTTGGTAAAAGCATCTTTTCAGGAGATAATCAGGGCGATATCCCTTAAAGACTTGAGATATTTTTCAAACGCCATGGCATCCTGTTTTTGATCAAACTCCTTAGAAAACATAAGTTTCCAAGGTTGATATATTCTCGTATAGTCTTTTTTCTAACTAAAAAGCCACCTTTCAGTGGATTTTTTAATAACGGGGAACATCAAAATATCTAACCAAATGATTTTTTATTTTATTGATAATTTGGAATTTGTGAATGAAATAGGAATTGAGGTTGTCGACAGATGATTTTATGCAAATTCTTTGCGGAAATTCAATAATTACAAGGCTTTTATGAAATAAAATTTTGCATAGAGGCCATTATTGATGCATTTCTTCATTTTAGTTGTACCTAAAGCCTTACAAGATAATATATCCAAGCAAAAAGTTACAGTTTTAAATAGTTGCCAGTAAATCAATATTACCTTCTATCTATAGAACATTACTCTAATATATAGAGTAGTATAATCACCTCAAAAAGAATTCAATATTTATATTTCAAAAATTGCCATCTGGTTATTTTTATGTTTGCTGTATATCCGATATTTCTTTTAAATGCAATATTTGTTTATATGTGATGCATTCTTGGCATTTTTTTAAATTTTCTATGACTCCTGTATTCTAATAGTATGCCTCTGGTGTGATATCATTTGAGTGAGACGCCAAACGGTAATCAGGCTTATTTAATGATTCCAAATACATCTTTGAGTAATTCTTAGGATTGATTCCGAATTGTTTCTTAAAGCATGAACCAAAATAACTGAGATCATTGAATCCGGATCCATAGGCGGCTTCCGATACATTATCCTGCTGCAATAATAACAGTGCTGCATGCTGAAGGCGGATATACCGGATGAATTCCACAGGGGACATACCAGTTAAACTGGTCAGCTTGCGGTAAAGCATGGAATTGCTTGTTCCCAGTTCAGTGCACATGGACTTAACATTCAGGTCAACATTGATGATATTCGTTTCAATGAATGATTTAATCTTTGTAAGGAACTTGTCATCGAGCGAGGTCAATCCTGATTCTGAAAAGGGCTTCATTAGCCCACTATTAAATTTTTCATGCAAGGCTTCTCTCTGTTGAATAAGGGATGCCACACGGGTATGCAGAAGTTTCAGGTTTACAGGTTTTGTCAAATAGGAATCCGCCCCGGCAAGGTATCCCTGATACCTGCCGTTTTCGCCTACTTTTGCAGTAAGCAGGATGAAAATAATATGGCTTAGCATGAGCGAATTTTTAACTTGACTGCATATTTCCGCACCGTTCATACCTGGCATCATGATATCGCTGATTACCACCTCAGGCATTTTACTATTAATGAGCTCTAATCCTTTTTTTCCGTCTTCTGCTTCTATTATAATGAAAAAGTTAGAGAAGTAATTCACCATCATTTTTCTGAAATCGAAGTGATCCTCGATCAGGAGAAGTGTATACTTCCGGTTAAAGGTCATTTGAGGAACCGGTATGGGTTCTTCATCTTCTGAATCCTCAACAATATGGGGAATATTATCTGAACTCTTTTCCGGCCTGGCCTCAATTTCATTTGTAGAGACATCATAATTGGAGTGATTCAAAGGTATTTCAAAGGAAAAGACAGCGCCGCCTTCTTTTCTGTTCCCGCCTGAAATCTCTCCATTATGAAGTTCAACCATGCTCTTTGCGAGAGCCAGGCCTATGCCTGCCCCGAAGGTTCTTCCCGTAACCGATTCAACCTTGTAAAACCTGTCAAATATATACGGCAAATGCTTTTCCTCTATTCCCTCTCCGGTATCCAGCACTTCTACCTTCAGATACTCATGGTTTTCTCCCGCGAAAACTGAATAATTGAGAATAATGCTTTCATTGGCAGGCGTGTATTTTAAAGCATTTGATAACAGGTTTCCGATTATCTTTTCAAGTTTGTCAGGATCAATGCAGATTTCTTTTCCAACATGGCCGTTGAACTTGATTGCAATGTGCTTTTTTTCAGCCAAGGGTTTCATGCTCTCAAACAAGTTCCTAATTAATTTATCGATATCGGTCATGTGAATTTCCAGTTTCATATTGCCTGTTTCCATCTTCCTGAAATCGAGCAATTGGGAGATCAAACGTAATAAACGGTTTACATTATTCTTCAAGGTGGAAAGATTCTCAGGTTTGACATCACCTTCCGATGATATTTCTTCAACGAGCCATGAAATTACTGAAAGAGGTGTTAACAGTTCATGTGAAATATTTGTGAAAAAGCGCAATTTAAACTGATGGATCTTTTCAGACTTCTGATGTTCAATCCGTTCTATGTCATAAGCATGTTTAATACGAATGCTTTTGTAAATGAAATAATAAATAACAAACAGGATGGCAATAAAGACAATTATATAAATTATCACAGCCCATGTGGATTTGTATGGGGCAGGTTTAACCCTGATATTTAATTCGAGGGGCGAATTGTTCCAGATTCCGCTGTTATTGGAGGCTTTTATCTTAAAAATGTATTGGCCCGGTTTGAGGTTGGCATATGTGGCCATACGTACAATATTTGAAGCCAACTGCCAGTCTTTGTCAAACCCTTCGAGTTTGTATGCATATTTATTCTTGTTCGGCTGTGTGAAGGAAAGGGCTGAAAACCTGAAGGAGAAATTAATTTCTTTATGGGTAAGCACCAGTTCTTTGCCCTTAGTATAATCAAATTGGACTGGTTTGTTCATTATAAAAATATCTGTGATCACAACAGGAGGTACCGCGGCATTTGTCAATACCTCATCGGGCCGGAAAACATTAAAACCATTATGGCCGCCGGCATAAATATTGCCTTGCATGTCTTTCATGATTGCTCCCCGTATAAACAGGTTCCCCTGTAGGCCATCTTCATAAGTGAAGTTTTCAAGCCATATATCTGTAATGCTTCTAAACACAAGTCTTGAAATACCTTTATTGGTTGTAAGCCATAGGGCGCCCTGATTGTCTTCGATGATACCAAAAACAGCGTCCCCCTGCCAGCCTATTTCCTCCTGAAAATGCATGAAGGATTGATGTTCCGGGGAGAAAAAAGCAAGCCCGGCATCGCCTGTTCCGACCCATATGCGATGATGGCTGTCCTCGAATATTGAATAAATCAGTTTGCTCTTAAGGGATAACGGATTATTTGTCCCTGACATGAAACTTTCGAAAGCCGGAGAAGTATGTGATTTCAGATCTGTTACAAGTTTGCAGAGGCCCCCGTCATTTGTGCCGACCCAAAGTGTTGAATCACTGGTGAAATATACACTGTTGATGATTTTACCTGCAAGAGATAAAGGATTGTTTTCTTCAGGAAGATACCGGTACAGTTCGAATTTTCCGGCTTTAGAGGTTGGTACGAACTTAAACAGCCCATCTGCTGTCCCAATCCAGATATGGCCAAAAGGATCCTCGCTGATAGATCTTACCTCTTTTGCAATGTAAGGTGAATTACTTGTGTCGCGAAGGTAATTAACATAGTCACCGGTGAGCAGGTTGATACGGTACACACCTTCATACCGGGTACCAATCCATAGATTTCCCACTTTGTCCTTATGGAAGCAATAAGCTGTATTCAAGTCCGGGGGCAGGTGCCTGAATGAGGCAATCTCCTTATAGGGGACAAAGGAATGATTTATCAGGTCATACTGCCCAAAACCAAGACTTTTTACGCCAACATACAGCGAACCTTCCGGTCCGGCATAAAAGCTATGCACGGCAGTACCCTTTTTTTGCAGATCGGTTTGCGGAATAGTATAGTTATTAAAAGTTTTATGCGACCGATCTGCCTTGTTGATACCCCCTCCGGATGTTGAAAGCCACATAATCCCCGAACGGTCGCGGAATATATCATAAACTTCAGAATAAGACAATTCATTCGGTTTTTTCCCCCCGATATATTTATGCAACAAAGGATGGGCAGACAGGGGTGAATCCATGATATTTAAACCAAAGGGTGTACCTATCCATAGCGATCCTTTGTCATCTTTTTGCAGGCTGTATATTATATTTATCAACAATGATCCGGGATTGTCGGGTTGATAGGTAAAATGTCTTTCAATAACAAGTGTATCGGCTGTGATTTTGGCAAGATAGAGCCCCCCTTCCCATGTACCGATCCAATAATGCATGTCTTTATCAGGAAGGATGCACCATATCCGGTTCTCAAAATTTAGGGGGATGCCATCATCAGGAACCAGGTAATTCTTAAAATGCCGGGTCTTTTTATCATATACAAATATTCCAGACTCCCATGACCCTATTAAAATCAATCCATCCGTGCTTTCTGTGAAGCAGCATATAATGCTTCCACGGGGGGGAAATGAACCTGATTCCGGGAGCTGAATAAACCTTTCTTTTTTCGGGTCCCAGCAGTCAACTCCTTTATTGTTGCCAATCCAAATAAGCCCTTCCGAATCACAGAATAACGAATTAATAGTATTATCCGAAATCCTGTCGGGCTTGGCTGGGTCGGCCAGGAGGATTTGCGTTTTACCGGTGACTTTGTCAAAGATATTTATTCCCGCATCTTGCGTGCCCAGCCAAAGTTTACCATCCTGGTCTTCGCAAATACTGCGGAAATTCGAAGAGCTAAAATCACCGGAAGTGTTAAATCCATGTTTATATACTTTAATATCATATCCATCATACCGGTTCAGTCCATCTTCAGTAATAAACCAAAGGAATCCTTCCTTATCCTGAATGGTTTTCAGCGCTATATCCGATGAAAGCCCTTTCCGGTTGTCAATTCTTTCAAATTCAAGGCTATTCTGGGTTGATAAGCCAAAAAACAGGAAGCCAATGAAGGGTACAATACATATTCTCTGGATAATCCTGATCATTATTGACATTACCTCTAAAACTATTGATAAGTCTAATAAAAAAGTACTTCCGGGAAATAAAGTTACAATTTGATTTGAATAATATCTCCTAAAAACAGAATTAAATGTCACAATACTTACGGGTGTTATTGCATTAATTTTATGCTATTGAAGCTTAGAAAATTATTCGCATAAAAGAATTCCATTAAGTCTTTAATTTTTCAAAACAATCTATTAATTAAAATTTAACACCTATGAAAAAATTTACTTTTATTCTCGGATTCCTTATGCCCTTTGTGCTCCTTGCACAAACACTTCCAAAGGGTATGCTTAACCTTACGGGTGATGGTATTGAAACTACAATTGATGCCAAGGGAAACACCGCACAAAAGAACATGGCAGTAGTCGGGGACAAAATCTTTTTTACAGCCACTGATGCCGTAAATGGCGAAGAATTATGGATCACCGACGGAACCCTTGCTGGCACCAAAATAGTAAAGGATATTAAAACCGGTACCAATGGCAGTGATCCAAAATATTTGTGCGCTGCAGGCGGGAAGTTATTCTTTTCTGCAACCACAAACGCAAATGGTGCTGAACTATGGGTGTCTGATGGCACCGAAGCAGGAACCATGCTGGCGGCTGACATTTATGTGGGCGCTGAAAGCTCAAATCCGCTGAATCTCACGGCTATGGGTGAAACGAAAGACCTCGTTGTATTTGCCGCACAGGATGAGAACAGCGTTCTTGACAACGAATCATGGCTTTACTTATATGATTGCAATGCGGAAAAATTGAAACTTCTCGGAAATGTTGAGCCTATGCTGGCAGGTGATTCCTACTATGGCTTCCTGATTCCGTTCCAGGATACAAAAGTTTATTTTGCAGCTAAATCCGATACCTTTGGTGTTGAATTATTCATGGCCGATACCGCTGCCCTCAGCGCACGCCTGGTTAAGGATATTATGGATATACCCGCCCCCGGTATGCCGGCCGGCTTTACCATTGGCGGCAATCTGCAATGGATCGCCAATTACAAGGATTCTTTAATAGTATTCAGGCAGACAACCCCGAAAAAATATTCAAATACGCCAGATGAATTTGTCGAACAAATTGGGGAGGAGATATGGTTTACCGATGGCGTAAATGTTACTTTTCTTGGAGATTTAAATGCTGCGAAGGGTACCGACGGAAATGGCCTTGGAACGCAGTATGCATGGCCCATTACATACAACGGTAAGTTTTATTTCAGGGCAGATGATGGTACAGGCACTTATGTGGAAATTCATACCACCAATTTCCAGGGATTGGCGGGGACTACCCTGGTTAAAGATATTAATCCGGGTGCAGAACCAAGCTGGCCGCAGTGGTGGGCAGAGTACAAGGGTGCACTTTTCCTCATGGCTAGCGAGGGTGCAAGTGGCGCAGGTTCCGAGCTACAATATATGACTCCCACGAGTGGCCCGAGCTTGTTTTATGACATTGCTCCCGGAAGTGGTGACTCCTGGCTCGAACAGTGTACAACTGTGAAAACTAGTGAAGGTAAAGATACCTTGATGTATTTTATAGCTCCATATTGGGATAAAGAATTATGGGTGGTAACCGGACTTGATAAAAAGGCCGCTCCTATTGGAGATATGGGGCCGGGGAGCACAAATCCTTTCGACCTTACCGGATTGAACGGTGCATTGTATTTCACAACCGGTACTTACAAGAGCCTGTTTAAGTATAAATATGAGCCGGTCTTCAACGTGTCATCCACATTGATATCCACACTCGATGAATCAAAATCGGATACGGCCACCTTCAGACTGAAATTTATCAATCCAGAAGGCATCAGCGCCGATGCTCCTTATGTAAATTTCTCTATTGCAGGTGACTGGAAGATCTCCCTGGGAGGAGCTGATCCGTTTGGTAATCTGAAACGGTTATACAGAACAGATTTTCAGACCGATTTGGATACAATTATTAAGGTCCTTGTCGGAAGTACCGATCCGGAAGCCTGGAATCAGACACTCACGGTTAACTGTACCTTCCTGAGTCCTGAAAGCACAGTGGATACATTAAAGATAACTGCAGCCTGGAAAACTGAACCGGCCTATGAAGATCCTGTGCTGTTTTATGTCCGCATTGGAGACTTCAGTCCCACCACACTGGATCCAAAATACGAAGCGCTGGGAACGATGCAGACAAAAACCGACCAGTATTATCAAAATGACACCCTGCCTGATGCTTCAATTGTGAAATGGGGAAAATCAGGTGATATTGGGGGTCAGTGCTGGTGGGATGCTGACCGGTGGACAAACTTCCTCTGGACCAACACCCTTGTAGGTAACCATTTGATGTATAGCTTCCCTCTTGAATCCGGTAAATATCATTTACGGTTCGTCATATCAGGTCAGCAATGGATTCAATCGAGGCCGCTCACATTTGCTTATCCCGGAAAAACTATAGACCTTGATATCCAGGATCAGTTTATCATTATGGATACGATCATCAATTACACGAAGGGTTCAGACACCACATTTAATGTCTCCTGGACATCAAAATCAGGCGATTATGGCCTGGTTGTGGGAGGCTTTATGAAGATCGGTACGTATGAAGAACCTACTGGGGATTTAGATGACAGGCCATCCAAGTCGGTTTCTGTTTTTCCGAATCCTACCAAAGGATTGCTCAATATCCGGCTAAACAATGAACAGTCGACGGTTGCTGTAGATGTTGTTGACATTACCGGTAAATCGGTGAACTCAAAGATTATCAGCAGCCCTGGAAACACCATTGATCTCAGTGGTTGCGAAAACGGTTTGTACTTTATTAAAGTGCGCACTGCAAATAAGGTAGAAACATTCAAAGTGATCCTTCGCAAATAAAATTCTTCTTGAAATACCAGGAAAGCAGTTGTGCTTTCCTGGTATTTAAATATTCAATTACTTAATTGGTTCATCCGAGGGAATTAATTCTTTCGATTATGATTAAATCTACAAGGTTGCTTTATATATGTTTATTAGTATTTACCGGATTTTTTTACCTGGCTGAAGGAACATCCTGTGCCATAACAGATCCGGCCGAATCATGGTATAAACAGGGAATTAAAATAAGCGGAAAGGTTATTGACGCGAGCACGGGTGAAGCCCTGTTGGGTGTCTCAGTTTATATTAAAAATACAACCACCGGCACAATCACAGACGAAAACGGAAATTATTCCCTTACTGTATCCAGCAAATCAGATATAATTGTTTTTTCCTTTGTGAGTTATGAACAATTCGAAACAGTGGTGGGAGATCAGACAACGATCAATGTCTCCCTGGCTATTAGCGTAACTGAACTGGAACAGGTCGTGGTTGTTGGTTATGGCACTCAGAAAAAAGTTGACCTAACCGGTGCGATATCAACCGTCGATACAAAATATATGAATCTTATGCCGGTGGCATCCGTAGTGCAGGCCCTGCAAGGCAGAGCATCAGGCATACAGATAATTCAGAATTCCGGTGCACCCGGCTCATCAACTACGGTAAACATCAGGGGTATGGGTACCATCAACAATTCCGAACCATTGTATGTTGTTGATGGGATGCCGTTGGAAGATATCCGGTTTCTCAGCATGGATGATGTGAAGGATATCAGCATTTTAAAGGACGCGGCTTCATGTGCCCTATATGGATCAAGGGGTGCCAATGGCGTAATATTAATAACAACAAAACAGGGCGACGCTGGAAAAATCAGGGTGGATTTCACTGCCGGTTTCAGCTTTAGTGAATTCTGGAAGTCATATAGCCTGATGGATACATCTGAATGGATTGCAACCAGAAAAACATATTACCAGGGATCCCCATATGAGGACTATACCAAGTATTTTACCACAAAATATGCTGAAGGTGATTGGTTTGGTGAAGTGACCAACCGGTATGGCACCAACCAGAAATATAATCTTACCCTCTCCGGGGGCAGTGAAAAAACAAAATTCCTTATGAGCATAACAAATACCAGCGACAAAGGTATTGTGAAAAAGTCGTCTTTCAGGCAAACTACCTTCAGGTTGAATATTGACCATAATTTAAGTAAAAAAATCACCCTGCGCACTAATCTTAATTTTGCAAATTCAAGCCGTATCCCAACATTTGAAGGTAGGGACAACATTTTTCAACAGGTACTTCGTCAACCCCCTGTTGACAGAATTCACGAGGCTCTGTATGACAATGTAGATAAGCCCGACAGTGTTGTTCTCGGGCCCTCCTATATATGGGGCTCTTTATATGCCAAACACTATTCCATTGATAACAAGGAAAGCACAAATAACCTCACCGGACTGTTAAATCTAAGCTATAATCCACTTGAAGCCATATCGATCAATTCAAGGATTAATGTTTATGCAAATTTCTGGGAAGGGAATTATTTCTACAAATCACCTAAAAGCTTTCTCTATTTATTTAACAGTTGGGATAAAAACAACATTACCAAACAGATTAAGAATAATCAGACTTATCGCTGGTCATGGGAGAATATTTTGCATGCTTCAAAGAAGTTTGCCGGGTTGCATAACATTGATTTTACAGGCGTTGTCTCTTTCGAGGGGCAGTCCTTTAAAGAAACCGATTCCAAAAAATACGGTTATATCTCAGATATTGACCCTTTACAATACCTTAATGCAGGAAATAACATAGAATATACCTATGAATGGGCAAAGCTTTATACCACAATGAGTTTTGTCGGGAGGGTCATTTATGATTTTAGTGATAAGTACAACCTTCAGCTGAATGCCAGGGGTGATGGCTCTTCTTTCTTTTCTGAATCAAGGAGATGGGGATTTTTTCCTTCGATTTCTGCAGGATGGTCCATTTCAAAGGAGTCGTTTGTGAAAAACCTCGGCCTTAACTGGTTATCCTTGCTAAAGTTTAGGGTTAGCTATGGATTGTTGGGTAACAACCGTATTCAGGAGTATTCTAATTACGACCTGGTTAAGCCCCTTGGCTATTATCTTTTCGGGAGAGTACCCGTGCTCGACATGGGTTGGTCGATGTCCGGCTATGGTAATCCGGATATCATGTGGGAAAAGACTGAAACCGTCAATACGGGGATTGACCTGAACCTGTTTAATAACCGCCTGGTCACATCAGTTGATTTCTTCCTTAAAAACACCAATGATATGCTGCTGCAGGTGCCACTGCCATACTCTGTAGGAACAGGTGAAGGGACTAACGGACCATGGCAAAATACAGGCCAGGTTAGGAACTCGGGAGTGGAGTTTACAGGCTCATACAAGCAAAGCTTGGGTAAAGTCAATATTAAAGTATCAGGGAATTTCATCAAATTTGTGAACAAGGTTATTAAACTTGGGGAACGCAACGAACCTGTTTATGGCGGAAAGATCGATGATTATTATATCAGCAATTATCTAGGGTATCTCACATACACCGCACCGGGATATCCGATCGGTCAGTTTTACGGGTATAAAACCGATGGTATTTTCTCTACGGAGGAGGAACCTTATATTAAATATACCCCTCAGGGCTACAATACCAAAGAGGGAATCAATATGCCGCAGGCCGGGGATTTTAAATTCAAGGACCTGAACAGTGACGGCAAAATTGACAACAATGATATGACCATATTGGGATCTCCGCATCCTGATATCCTGTATGGATTTTCGTTGGATATTGAATACCGGGGTTTTGATTTAAACCTGACTTTCCAGGGCTCATATGGGAATGAGATTTTCAATATAACACGTTTTTATACCGATCATTTTTATGCAGAATCTTATGGAGGCAAGCCTATCAATCCGGTAAGCGGCCTGGCAAGTTCATCCTGGACCACTGATCATCAGGACCGGCCCTATCCTGCAATCAAACCTAATGATTTCAATAATAATTACAGGGCATCGGACTTTTACCTTGAGGATCGCTCATACCTCCGGTTGAAGAATGTTCAATTAGGCTATTCATTTCCGCAAAAAATCATTAGGAAAGTCAGATTAAATAACTTGAGGACCTATATAAGCGCCTATAATTTACTGACTTTTACTAAATACAGTGGCCTGGACCCGGAGGTCGGAAAGGATATATCCAACACTTCTAACAATCTTTTCTTTGGCATTGACAGAGGAAATTATCCGGTCGCCCGTTTGTATTCATTTGGTTTTGTTATAAGTTTTTAATAATGCATAATCAAAGAATGATGAATCGATTTAATATAAAAAGGGTTCTGTTGGGAGCAGTTTTATTTGCAGGATGCACTGATTATCTCGACAATGAGCCAATCGGCGGTGTGAGTGAAGATGCTTTTTTCAGGAATTTGAATGAGATTTCGGCCGGTGTAACATCCATTTATGACATATGGCAGAGCAGGGAATATGAGCAGGCCATGACAGTTCTGGGGGATCTGCCCAGCGATAACTTTGCATGGAGGGACGAAAGTGATGTGGATGCCATGCAGGTAGAAACCTTTTCAGTTACGCCTGATAATAAATATGTCAGGTCATGGTATAAACTCAATTATCAGGGTATTTTCAGGGCTAACCGTGTTATCAAGTCAGCCCCAGGCGTTGAAATCATTATGAATGCCGGTAACACGGTAGATTTCCTGCGTGATTACAGGCATATATATGGCCAAGCCCTTTTCATGAGAGCATTCTTTTATTTTAAGCTGGTGCAAGCCTTTGGAGGAGTTCCCATTCAACCTGAAACATATAAAGTAGGAGATCCGGCCACTCCGAGATCTACAGCTGAGGAGGTTTTTGATTATATTGAAAAGGATTTGCGTGAAGCCATTTTCGCACTTAAATCTGAAACTTCTGTCAATGCCGATTTTGGGCAGATGACAAAATGGTCAGCAGCCGGATTGCTTGAGAAAGTGCTTGTGTTCCGGTCTAGCCCCGGCCAACCTTCAGATACCTGGAATCAGGCCTGTGACCTTGGCGACTGGTTAATCAAAGGTGATAACCTCACTGTCGGGACCCTCTTTCCTGAAGGAGTCGATACAAGTTTGGTATCCAGGCTAAAACTTGGTCCTGAATACCTGGAATTGCTAACTGATCCTGAATATATCCTGAATGATTTGTACAATATCGATGGTAATCAGTTTAACCTGGTCAATATTAAACAGTTGAATCCAGATTTCATTACCTGTTTTCTTGATATAGAAGTGCAGAATGCGGAAACCAATACCGAATCAATAATTTTTGTTATGCACAAAGAGCGCCGTACCGGTGATAACCTGCCTTATGAGACTGGGTCGATCTTACCGGCCATGTATGGCGGTTTCAATACTTATGACACTGAATGTAAACTGGTACCTACCCAGTCACTTGACCTGGCCATGACCAATGACCCGAGGGACATATACGGATGCCTTTCCCATAACGAGCCCCTTGCCCCTGAGAATTTCCCGGATGTTAATGTCGGAGGTCAGAATGCAAGTCCAACCTATTTGATTTTTGTCAAATACTGGGTGATCTCAACCAAACGTCCTTCCAGTGGTAGCAAATATGTAACCAGAAATACAGTTCTTCTCAGGTATGCTGATGTGTTGCTGTTATATACAGAAGCGCTTAATGAATCAGGAAGATCATCAGAAGCGATTATCTACCTGAACAGGGTAAGGTCAAGGATTAATCTGGGCCCAAAATCCCTTGGACCTTATGAAATGATGCGGGATCTCATTTGGAAAGAACGGCGATTGGAACTGGCCGGTGAATATGAACGATTTTTTGACCTGGTACGCCAGGGGGATATTTATGCCGTCATGCAATCCCTTGCTAGTACTGAGGTGATGGCCAAGAAGAAAGGCGACGGAGCAAGAAGGTTCATCCGGTATGTGAATGAAATATTCCCGATTCCTAAGGATGAAATCATTCTCAGCAACGGGGTGATTCAGCAAAATCCGGGCTACTGATAATTATATGCTGCAACAAATTACTGACTATGAATTTGATCAAAAAGCGAAATATGAGAAATTTAATGATATTATTCTTCATGGTGATGCTTCTGTCTGCATGCATGGAGGAAATTAAAAGATTTGAGGATCCGGTGGCAGATTTTATATTGCCCTCCGATACTGTTGAGCTTTTTGCCTCTGTCAAGTTTACCAATACGGGATCAGGTGAGTTTTTTTGCTTTTGGACAGGAGACCAGGATCATGACTACAATCTCAGGGACTCTGCCAAAAATAACATTGGCCTTCCCCCAAACTCGGGCAAAGACTTTTTCTATTCCTACACACAATCAGGCGCCTATACTGTTGTTATGGTGGCTTCGAGTTTTGACGAAATGACCGGAAAATATGCCGCTGATACAACCAAACGGCCAATTTTTGTCAAGCCTGGTAACGACGGAAATACTATTGAAATGTTCGGGATTTACAACGTTGAAAAAGACTACTCCCCTGAGGCAGAAATTATCGGGGACAGTGTCCTCCTGTTCCAGTTAAGCAGGAAATATGAATCACGTGTGAATACAAGGCCTGTGCGCTTCAGAACAAATTTTGTAAAGGCTGTTCTGACAACCGCAAATGATGATACCCTGTATTCCGATCTCAGCAAAATAATAATGTATGATATAGAAGCCGACAAACCCATTGTGAATTTGATCAATGTATATGGATATTTTAATAAGAAAAAGAATTATAAGCTCATAGCGGCTTTTTATCCTCAAATCAATAGTTTCAAGTTTTCCGACGGACCACCGGCCAAAAATCTCCTTGAATTGCCTGGTCAGCAGGGGGCCTATACCGCCGAAATATTTAGAGATATTTTCCTTCCAAACACAACTACCATCGAATATGATACTGATCCCGGTGTAGTTGTTACAATGGATGATGACGAGACACCACTTGAATCAGGTGTAACTCCCGTTACATTATCCTCTTCGAAACATACTTTTTATTTTACAAAGGATGTTGAAGGCTATAAACTTGTAACCAGCATGGTGCTTTCCATCATCTATTTATAGATCAGGTCGCTCCCGTTACTGGATGCTAAATAAACGTGGGGTATCAGGTGATTTTAGAATAGTATCAATTTTAACATAATATGCAATATCATGCGGTTGTTGCTGCTTTTTTTTTCGGTTTTTATCATTAGTTTTTCCTCCTTATCGGGGCAACATATTATCAGTCCTGATCCTGATCAGTCATACCAAAAATGGGAAGGGTGGGGCATTTCACTTGCATGGTGGGCCAATGTTATAGGTGGCTGGCCAGATAGCCAGGTTGATGAAATCACGAATTGGATAACAAGTCCTGCTGAACTGAATATGAATGTGTTCCGGTTTAACATAGGTGGTGGTGACAGTCCTGATCATTCACATTTCCGGAAGGACGGCGGAAGTGTTCCGGGATATAAACCTTCTGAAGAGGCCGGATATGATTGGGGCAGGGATGCGAATCAACGGAATATTTTATTGCGTCTGAATGTTTTGCGTGAAGATGCCATCAATGAAGCTGCTTCCTATTCCCCACCTTACTGGATGACAAAATCGGGTTGTTCAGCGGGTAATAAAAATGGAGAGGATAACCTGGATGATGCATATTATGATGATTTTGCCGGTTACCTCACAGAAGTTGTAAGTTACTATAAAAAAACCTTTGACATTGAATTTACTTCCCTCTCCCCGATGAATGAACCTTTCTCGGTTTGGTGGAAGGCAATGGGAGGACAGGAAGGCTGTGCTTTTTCACAGGAAAACCAGCATCGTCTTATTAAAGTTCTGTACAAACGTTTAAAGCAAAAAAACATGCTTGGTTATTGTCATATCGCTGCAATGGATGCAAACAGCATGGATGAAACACTGAAAGGTATTATGGAATATCAGAAAGCAGGCGATATTATGCCATTGATCGGCCAGATTAACACCCATTCCTATGCAGGTGAAAAACGGTCAGAGCTTTTTGTTTTGGCACAGGAAAATGCTAAAATCCTCTGGCAATCCGAAAGCGGCCCTTTAAATATCCCGTATACCGGTATGGATAATTATCTTATTATGGCACAACGGATTATTACCGATTTGCAGGAACTGAAACCTTCGGTTTGGTGTGAATGGCAGTTTGCGGCCTTAGGGGATGCAAGATGGGGCCTGGTGACATACAACCCGGATATGAAGACCTGTCAAAGGGAGAAGTCATATTACATCCGCAAGCAGTTCACTAAATATATAAAACCGGGCTATACAATACTTGGAGGAACTGATTCCCGATCCCTTGCCGCGCTGAGCGATGACAGGCAAGAGCTGGTTATAGTGATGGTAAATACGACCTTAGATAATATGGTATATACAACCGATTTGAGCAATTTTTCCCTTTCCGGCCACAGAATAGATATATACCGCACCACAGAAAATGAAGATTGTTCGTTAATTGAGAATGAGATTTCTTTACAGGGCACTAAACCAAATATTTCACTTCCCCCTAAATCAGTCACCACTATGTTAATACAACGTACCACACAATAAGTATTTAATCTTATTTCCGGTAAATTCAACATAACATAATATGTATGAAAAGACCTGCCATATAAACCTGCAATTTCTATATAATGCAGTATTTATCGTTACATTACTATCAACAACTTCTTTGCTCACCGGCAAAGAAACTGCCGAAGGGAATGGGTTTACCTTTTCCAATGCAGATACAATTACCAAATCAGATGTCTACAAGAAAGCTATATCATGGTATCCTCTTGATAGCAGCGGTGTGGATGTTATAAGCGGCAATAATCTGTCGCTTCATCATGTTTCATTTGTGAATGATACGGTTCGGGGAAGGGTTGCAGAAATTCACCATGCTGATACAGGTTACATGGAGTTCAGCCAAAGTCCCATAAAAGGTGAGCAGTTTACCATATCTACATGGTTAAATTGGAATTCAGATTATGTGGATTCCTGGCAGGTGGTTTTTGAATTTGCAAATGAGAACCAGATAAACGGGATCAATAATAATTTTTATCTATCGGTAAATGCGGGAACTTATTATGGCTCAGTAGCCCAGTCTTTCCTGAAAGGTTGGGAATACGTGGGTTCCGGGATAATTACCCCGGTTGATAAATGGATTCATCTGGCTATAACTTTTGATAACAGCAAGGTTACGCTGTATATGAATGGCGAAAATGCAGGCCAGGGCACTATGGCACATTCCATGGCCGACCTGATGCTAAACAGGTTTTTCATTGGTGCTGATCCACTGCCTGGAAGATTCTGGAGGGCCCTTGATGCCCGTTATGATGATTTCGCCGTGTTTTCAAAGGTGCTTTCGGAGAGCCAGGTTTATGCTCTGACACATGATACGCTCCCGGTCGCTGTTCCTGCAATACCTCAGGTGTTTGAAGCCGAGGATTATGCATTTGGCAACTGGGAAAATGCAAATGAGGATACCGTAGCCTATTCATTTTATTCCACCACCCCGGCTGCCAGCCCCGATGAAGGGGAAACATTGCTGTTGGGTATAATACCGGGCGAGGGTTTGCTTACGCTTTGGGCAAGGATTAGAAATTCCGAAGGGGAAAATTCACCTTTCTGGGTTAAAATGAACGAATCTGCCTGGCATCCTGCAGATAGCATTACTGCCCATTCCGGATGGGAATGGGTTCAGCTATACAGTGCCAGCCTGCCTGAAGGAAATCATCAGTTTATGGTTGCTGCCGGACAACCCGGGATACAGATAGACAAATTCCTGGCAACTTTTGATTTCAATTATGATCCGGAGGCTACTTATGTAAAGAATGACCGGGAGCCTCCTTCCATCCCTTCCAATGTAACTTCCGGCGCAACCACTGTATCGTCCACTTTACTGAAATGGAATCAGTCGATTGACAACATCAAGGTTACATCCTATGATATATTATACGGATCAAGGGTCTTTGCTGTAACAGCCGATACCTCAGTTGTATTGCCCCTGATCTCCTCAAGCACCTATAGTTTCTCCGTAAGGGCAAAGGATGCCGATGGAAATGTATCCGTCAACTCGTCTGCCATAATAGTAAGTACTTCTCCATTGATTTTTTTCATTGATTACAATGACGTGAAACAGACGATCCATCATTTTGGCGCTTCTGATGCGTGGTCGGTTGAAATAATTGGCAGATCATGGCCTCCGGCAAAAAAAGAGGCTATTGCAAAATACCTGTTCAGCAATCAAATGGATCCCAATGGCCATCCCGAAGGCATTGGCCTGTCCATGTGGCGGGTAAACATCGGTGATGGAAGCGCCGATCAGCCTAACAGCGGGTATTCAAGCGGATTCTGGATGAGAGAGACCTCATGTTTTCTGAAAAGCAATGGGAGTTATGATTGGTCAAGCCAGGCAGGAACACAGTGGTTCATGGGCCAGGCAAAAAATTATGGGGTGAAATATTTCACCGGATGGGTGAATTCACCTCCGTATTTCATGACCAAAAATGGTTATACATTTCGCACAAACGATGTATCAGGCTATAACCTCGATGCATCGAAATATTCTGACTTTGCTGAGTTCCTTGCCAACGTGGCAAAATACTTTCAGGATGAGGGAACGCCCCTTGCGCTGATCAGTCCGGTAAATGAACCTCAATGGGGTTGGAATGCTGAAGTAGGAAATGCTTCGCAGGCAGGTTCCTATTGCACCAATGCTGAATTTGCCAGCCTGGTCAAAGCAATAAATTCCGGGTTTGAAGTTAAAGGTGTTCATACAAAATTACTTATACCTGAAGCCGGAGAGCTGAATTATTTAACCGCAAACAAAACTGACCTTTCAACTTCCAATCAGATCACAAACTTTTGGGGAAAGGCAAGTGCAAGTTATGTAGGTAACCTGTCACATATGTCAGAATTTATAGCCGGCCACTCTTATTGGATCAACGGCGATGTGAATACATCGGTTACCACCCGGCAGAATCTAGTAAATAAGATGAAACTGGTGAATCCGTTATTACAATACTGGCAAACGGAATTTTGCCTGCTCGAGGACAAAGTCACGGAAGAGATAAATGATCCGGCACCAATGGATTATTCCCTGTGGCTCTCCAGGATCATCCATTTTGATCTTGTTGAGGGGAACGCTACCGGCTGGTCATTCTGGACTGCATTAAACAAGCCTGCTGTGGCTGATCATGCCAATCGTTTCGGCCTTATCAACTGGTATTCCAATTCGGAAAGCTGGGAAACCGCTACGGACGGGGAATTTAAAACAAGCAAAAATCTCTGGACACTTGGGAATTACAGCCGGTTTGTTAAACCCGGGTATCGGCGTGTCGAAACCTCAAGATCTGACGGACTCAATACAATCAGCGCGGCAGACGGTCAGATGGCTTCGGCATTCATAAGTCCGGGCAATGATACCCTCGTCATTGTATTCATCAACTATGCCGCACAGGATCAGCAAATTACACTGAACTTACTGAATCTGCCTGCAAATATGGAGATTACAGGTTTTACACCTTATATTACCAATGCTACAAAGGATTTGGAGCCTTTTTCCGAGGTAAGTGCCCTTTCCCCTATCTTACTCAGGTCGCGGTCAGTCACCACACTGATTGGAATTAATAAGAATGCAGTCACCGGGAACCAGGACGATGAGAGTAAAAAACCGGAAAATATGATCATTTATCCCAATCCAGCCAGCAGTTATATTTACATTAAAGGCTTAGTGGGTGATGAAATCAGGGTTGTATTCTCTGATATTGCCGGGAAGCAGATTAAGATGGTTCCGTTGCAAAATATGCAGGAAAGGCTCTCTGTTGAAGATCTGCACCCCGGGTGTTATCTGGTATCAGTCTTCTTTTCGGAAAAGTCTGAAAAAACCCGTCTGATTGTAATACGGTGATGAGTTTTGCAGGTGAATAGGCACCATCAATTCTCTTCTGAAGTTTCTGAGTTTCGAATCTCCTGAGATTTAATTCTCCTGTCCTGATGTTCTAAATACTATCTCATGGCTTCCGCCCTCCAGTCTTAGTCTATGGGGTGTTTTTGCATAAAACTTATCGTTTCTTAAGAAATAGACTATGCTGGTATTATTTGTACAATCCTATTATGCATCAGAATTAGAGTATTTTAAATCCCTGTCCGAAGGGAAAAAAGAAAACGGAAACCATGTGAAAAAAAATCATAACTCAAACACCCATAATACAGATTTACAGATATTTAATTCATAATTTCACTTAATTTTACTTCTTTTAGCCCAGATGGCAGTTTTTTTTCGTATCTTCATACTACACACTAAAACTGAAATTTCGAATTATACAATAGATTATCTGATTATTTCATAGCTCTTAAATTTTACATTTTCAAATGAAAGTGGATGTTGAACTATCCGAACCCCAAGCGGGTAAAAGGGACCATTTCTTTGGAGACCGTAGTGTTGTTTTATCAAGAAAACAACATGAATTGGTTTTAAATAATCCGCTAATTTCAGATTTATTCATTACCGATATAGGTTTTTATCCAAACGCGCGAAACCATTACCGGAAACGGAAAAACGGAATTGGACAAAATATCCTGATCTATTGTATTAATGGCTGGGGTACAGTACACATTAAAGACCGGTTTTTCCAGGTTACCCCGGATTCGTATATCATTATACCGGCTGGTGAACCCCATTCTTACTGGGCATCAGAAGAATCACCCTGGTCAATATACTGGTTGCATTTTGCCGGTGCAAAAACGCAACATTTCAACAAGTTTTGTTGTCAGGTTATTCCCATCAGCCGTGCATCAAACGCCCGGGTCGACGACAGGATCAACCAGTTTAATGAATTGCTTACGGCATTGGAAATGGGTTTCTCAAAAGAAAATATCGAATACGCTAATTTATGCCTGAACAGCATATTGGCTTCATTCTTCTATGTCAACACCTTCCGCTCGGTTAAAGGAATACGGAGCAGTAACCTTATTGATTTATCCGTTTTCTATATGCAGCAAAACCTGACCAAGTGCCTTAAAATAGAAGACATTGCCGCACATGTTAAACTGTCCAAGTCGCATCTTTCAAAGCTTTTCAGAAATAAAACAGGGTCTTCACCTATCAATTATTTTATCAATCTTAAAATGCAGGAAGCCATCCGTCTGCTTACAAACAAGTCCTTTCGGATTAAAGAGGTAGCTTTTAAACTCGGTTACAGCGACCAGTATTATTTCTCCAGGATCTTTACAAAACAAATCGGCACAAGTCCGGCTTCTTTTTTAAAAACAAGCCGCCGACACTAAAAAGTCTAACAGAAGAATTTCCTATCAGGTATCCATATTCAATCCATCTGCAATTAAATCAGTGGAATAAGTTGAATATGTTTTATTGCGTTTAGGTTTACACGTTCATTATCAATAACTTCATGTAGCATTTTCCGGCTTTTGGTTTTATATCCCAAGCCCAGTTCTCCCAGCCCAATGAGATATTTACATAGCAGGTTATTCCGCTTATCCAAATCGTCTTCCCAAATTAACAAATCTGGAAGAGAAACAGCGAAATAGTCGATTTCGACATGATCGTTCAGGTGGGCTTCACCAAAATCAACCAGTTTTCTGAAACACTCCAAAGCATTCTGTTCCTTACCGAGTCTCTGTAAAGCCAAACCCTGGTAGAAAGAAATATCGGGTTGCTGGTCATTGTAAAAAATGGCTGCCGAAACCATTTTTAAACCTTCCGCTGCTTCATTCCATGCCTTGTGTGCATTTTGAATATTGCCGGCTTTTTCATAAGCAACACCCAGCCAGAAAAAAATCTCGTTTTCTTTGGCGCCATATAGTTTTCCTTCTCCAAGATTTTCCGGATAATGCCGGGCTTTCATCAAAAGACCAATTGCCTTTTCCGGGTCATTAATCTGAATCGCAATTTTTGCCATGGCAATCAAACTGAAAACATATTGACCTATAACCTTTCCTTCTCCCCCTTCCCAGGGATGAAACCTGCGCATCATTATCATTTCGAAAGCTCTTTCATACTCGCCTAAAACGTTTAGCAAACCTGCCTGTTCAAGATACAAATCATCACGAAAACATACCAATTCAGGATAACTCTGCAAAAAAGCCAACCTTTCTTCAGGACTGCGATTGAGACGCTTGTATAGTTGATCGAGCTCCATCAGGACACGGGCATCAGAAGTATCGATACTGAATGCTTTTTCGAGTAATTCAACTGACCTTTTGTGATCATGAAGTTTGTTAAAACTGGCCAGAGCCAGGTTTCGGTGAGACGTTGGGAAATTTGCATTTAACGCTACCGATTTCTCCCAACACGATATGGCTGAAAGATAGTTCTTGCATGCATACCATAAATTTCCCAGATAATACAAAGCCTTATCATCGGCAGAGTTCACGCTGATCGCCCATTCTAAGGCGACCACCGATTCGGGTTGGTTTGGGAAACAGAAATCGGGAGAAACCGAAGCTGCAATTTTTAACGTTTCCGGCCATGCCCCATGCAATTCTGCCCTCATCTCGAACCAGGCTTTGTAATACAGAGCCATAGGGTAGATTCTGTCTTCATCCTGTAAATCAATCCCTATGGAAACAAGTTCAATGGCATCCTTGTAAAGCCCTGCCCAGGCATAATCAAGTGCAAATTCTATGTAGTTATGAATATTTCCCCTTATGAGTTTATTCAACTCGTCAAGTGCCTGTTTGTTAGCTGTCAGTTTGAATTTTTCAAAATACAAACTGAAATTAAAATGATCGATGACCAATGATTCTTCGCAAAGTTTCAGTGCTTCTTCCTTTTTTCCTGAATACCTGAGGATACTCGTTTTTAACTGGCGCGCTTTATGGTTGTGCCAGTTCCTTAATAAGGAACGATTTATGTGGTCAAGTGCTTCGTCCAACCGGCCAAACATGGTATCAATCCGCGCAAGCTGAAAATAGCCACTGTCCATCCATGCCGCATTCCAAACCGACTTGTAAAAGTAGTTATATGCTTCATTATATAGCCCCAGAAAGCTGTTAGCCACTCCCAGATTGTACAGCGCTTCACCATCGTAGGGATTTTGATTGCGCTCAATAATGGCATGAACTGCCTTTGTTAAATACTCTTTTGATTTAACAAATTGTCCGCGAAGCAGATACCACAGACCCAGCGCGTTGTTACAACGATAGTCTTTCGGTTCGCGGGCAAGTGCTTCATCGTAATAAGGACGTGGGTCGTAGGTGGCATGACGGTACTGCTCAATATGATGACCGGTTAAAAATAACTGTTCGTTGCTTTCAATTTCGGAAGGCATTTTTGCAGCCCTGGCCGGCTCAGGTACAATTTTCTCCCTACTTGCATCCGGAGAATATTCAACCAAAACTTTCCCTTCAGCCGAAGTCACCTTCAATTTCAGATATTCAGGTTTACAGTTTACCGGAGTGGCAATTCTTTTATGATACG
The DNA here is from genome assembly GCA_963705125.1 of uncultured Bacteroidales bacterium. Taxonomy (GTDB): domain Bacteria; phylum Bacteroidota; class Bacteroidia; order Bacteroidales; family UBA10428; genus UBA5072. The sequence goes on from CAVPIY010000008.1 coordinate 547,765, forward strand.
AAACCGAAGGATCAAAATTGAATTTTTCTTCCGAAAGTATTTCATTGCCAAACATCAGAATTACTTTGCCCTGCTGATATACACCCGAAGTAAAGGCTTTCATTTCAATTTCACTTTCAACCAGTTCAAGATTCACCAATGCTTCCTTTGTGGCGCATTTAACAACCCCCAAATCGCGGTAAGGAATAAAGTACTGTGTAAAAGTTTTTTCCTCATTTGGCATTAGCCAGGAGAAGTCGGGCTGATTATCGGTATACACCCCACACATCAGTTCAATGTAAGGGCCATCTTCGTCTGTTAGATTGCGGTCCCAGGCCCGGCCAAAATCACTGTGTCCCCAGGTCCATTGCTTTTTGCCCGGTGAAACATGATGATTGGCCACATGAATCACGCCTCCCCTTGTATCGTTTTCATAACCGCCAACAAAATCGTAAACGGTATTGATTGCCATGTACGATGTGGGCACCGGGATATTTTTATATTGCGAAATATCTGTCCCGGGTGAATAATCCACTTTGTAGTAAGTCCCCTTAGCAATGGGAAATTCAGAAACATCGCGTTTACCATGGTCGAACACGGCATAAACATCGGGTGGAAAAACCGACTGGTACTCATCGTTCACTTTTACTGCCGGGTTCGCCCACCATAAAAAGGTCTGCGGGAAACTGGTACGGTTATAAAGATTAACTTTTATTTCGAGGTATGCCTTGTCGGGATGCAATGTAAAACCAGCCATTCCACGTGTTCGGAACATGCGCTCCAATTCGTTGCACCAAACGGTAACACTGCCATCACCGTTATTTTCTATAAAAAAATCAGTGGGCTCGAAAGTTGAAGGACGGTGATGTTGTGGCCAGTTAAACTCAATTCCTCCTGAAATCCAGGGACCTGTTAAACCTACCAAGGCCGGTTTTATCACCTGGTTATAATAAACAAAATGTCGTTGTTTCGATTTATCCCAGGCCATTTGCACGCGTCCGCCCAATTCGGGCAACAGCATGATTTTCAGGTATTCATTTTCTATATAAATGGCCTGATATGTTTTATCTTCTTTTTGGTCAAGAATTTTTTCAATAACCGGATGCGGATACACTACGCCGCTGCTTCCCTGGTAAACTCTTTTTTCGAGGAACATAGGATTCTTTTCGGGCTTACCGATTCCATAGGTTGGAATAGTAACTTTTTCTATCCAGGCTTTTACGCTCATTTCCAAAGAGTTGATTTATTTGTTTACGCTATTTTGCCCTAACAAGCGCTTTTAATTGTACCGGATTGATTTCGGCAACAGGGTTGAAATGAGTGCCTGCCAGGTATTTCTTCAGGCTGTAAAGCAGTTGTTGCGCTTCAGGCCGTTTATTCAAATCAGTTATCAAATCGATGCTGCTGACCATGATTTTCCCCTTCCCCAATTTTGCCTCGAAAATCAGCGCCAGCGGACGATTGGTAACCCAATCGTCGATTACACGCACTACCGGTTTTATATCGGCATTAATTTTCGCAAGGTTCATTGCCTGGCCATGGTTCATCGCATCCCACCATTGCCAGTTGCTGTGGTATTCCGTCGGGAAATCAGCTAGGGCAGGGTGGAACGGATTCACCAGGATCCCCAGCGTGTGAGGCCCCTGACCGCTTGTCCAGGCTGTGTTCCAGAAAATACTTGAAAAACCGGTTTTAATGCTTCCACCCATTTCAGGAGCCAATGTTCCTTGTTCTAGTGTTAAAAGCACCGTTCCTCCATCTTCTATAAATTTCAGCGTTGAGGCATTGGGTTGATGAACTACTTTAATTTTGTCAGTTCCGGCAACTGGCTCATATGTTGTTGGATACACCCAAATATCCCAGCTGTTCAGGAAATCCCCGATGGCTATTTCAAGTACCAGCTTTTGGGCGGTTTTGACAAAATCAAGCCGTACCGAGATCTTTCCAAGTCGTGTTCCATTTCCGGGCGGAATATCCGTTGACGGAAGCAACCCTTCCTTAACAGTTTTTCCTGAGGGTTCGCTGATTTTCCATTTTGGTGTACAATCCTCAATAGGGCCATTCCCATAATGAGCCACTTCAACCAAAGCTTCCAGGGATTCACTATTTTTAAAAATGAATTTTTTCATTCGCGCCAGCGGAACGGTGGAATTACAGAAACGACTGTATTCGGCCGGTGTTATGTATCCTTTTTCCTGCCAGAAAGGATTGAGCACACCTACCAAGGCAGTTCCCTGTCCGGGAAAATCGTGCAGGTCGAGTAACTGGAAACCGCCAAAACCCACAGTCCGCAAAGCAGCTTCAATTTCGGCCTTGTAACAAAGCGCCTGCAACTTACCTGAGGCTGACAAAAAACTGTCGGCAAGGTGCGACATTCCATTTTCTTTTAATGATTCCTGGAAGATCTCAAAGTTTTTAGCCCTTACCACACCATCATATTTTGCAATTTCCTTAAAATCAGGATAAACACACCATTGACCTATTTCATGACTTACTACAGGCTGGGCAAACTTTTCAATTCTCTTTTTCCAGTCGTAATCGCTTTTCGGAGGTTCCGCATTGATAATGCTGCGCATTTCCTCGCCCCACGCCTGAATACGGGGTTCGGGTATGTTGAGGTAATCGTTCACATCAAGATTTGGCCAGCCGGCAGCTGAAACATAAATTCTGCGTTTGTCTTTACTTTTCCAGTAATTGACAAATTCCGTCAGAAATGACTGGTAATTGGGCCCTCCGGGTTCGTTGCCATAGGCCATCATGCAAAACGAAGGGTGATTTCCATAGGTTTCAATCATTCTTGCACTCTCCTCATACAGGTATTTATCAAAAGGTCTGCCGTCGCCAAGTGTGGTTGACTGGTTAGCCCAGGATGAACATTCAACCTGCAAATAAAAACCAGCCTCATCGGCCGCTTCAAAAGCAGTTTTCGGCGGACACCATGAATGAAAACGCAGGTGATTCAGCCCATGCGCCCTGCAGATGCCAAAAATACGCAACCACTCATTTTTATCCGTTGAAGGATATCCTGTTTTCGGGAAAACGGCACATTCAAGTGTTCCGCGTAAAAAAACAGGGTTCCCGTTTATCAGAATCTGTTTCCCTGAAACAGAAAATTCGCGCATTCCAAAAGTGGTTTTCACTGAATCAGTATTACCCGAAGCATCTGTTAAAATGGCCTGCAATTGATACAAATCGGGGTGAAATTCGCTCCAGGTTTTTGCATCGTCGCCCATTCCGTAGGTAATTGAAATCAAATTCTCTCCGGGCTGAACTTCAAATTCAGTAATTTTTGATTCAGGTGAAGTGGACCCGGTAACTTTCATTTCGATTTTGATTTTACCGGCATCCCTGCTTTTCACTTTCAATTTAGCTTCAACCGTTTTATTCAGTAAATCGGGAAAAAGCTGGATATTCTGAATATTTGTTATAGGGCGTGCTTCAATAAAAAGCTGGCCGACAATCCCGTTCCAGTTTGTTTGCGTATGGTCAGAAATGCTGTGTGAGTTCATTCCGGGATCGAAATCCTTCACCCTGTTATCGATGCAAATTGTTAGTGTATGTTTGCCGGGAGTGGCCCACTGTGAAAGATTGTATACATGCGGAGTTCCAAGCGAGTTTTGCATTCCTGCCTCATGGTTGTCTAACCATATTCGGCTTTCCCAGTGACAGCGTTCGAGAAAAAGCAGGATGTCCTTTTCTTTCCAGTCCTTCGGGATATCAATTTCTTTCTGGAACCAGGCAGCACCCTTGTAATATTTTACAGGCTGCAGCCAGAATGGTACTTTAAAATTACCTGGTTCACGGTACCTGCCATATTCCGGATCTTTAAAAAACGAACTATCTACAATTTGCCCGGTCCACGGGGTGTTCAGGTTAATTTCGCTTCCAATTCCATTGGACGTAAGTGAGCCGGGAAGTTGAATCACATCGCCCAGGCTTTTTGAAAACCATTTTTCAGAGATTCCGGAATCGCTTGAGTCGAGCGCAAAATTCCATTCCCCCGAAAGGTCAATTTTTTGTGTATTGTCTGGCTTCTGGCACCCTATGAACCATGCAGAAACAGCAATCAAAAGCAAACTTTTTGTATTCATAATCGGGTATCACTTTAATAAATCAGTTTAATTTCAAATTACGGTTGTTGGTCCATTTTCTCAATTTCCTCGAGGGTTTTACCCTTCGTTTCCGGCAGTTTTTTCAAAATAAAAACAAATCCGGCTACACAGATCATTGCATAGAGCCAGAACGTTCCGCTGGCGTTTAGCGTTTTATTCAGGATCGGGAATGTGTAGGTAAGAATAAAACAGGCAATCCACAAGGCGGATGTGGCTACCGCCATTGCAGCGCCACGGATCCGGTTGGGAAATATTTCAGATAGTACCACCCATGTAATAGGTGCGAGTGTCATAGCATAGGCAGCTATGGCAGTCATCACCAGGATCAGGACGACCATGCCTTTCCATGCAAGAAAATAACCTGAACCGAGAAGGGAATATATAATATGCCAGCCCCAATGCCCCTGTTAACATGAGTTTCCGGCGCCCCCAGGAATCAACCAGCCTCATGGCCAACAAGGTAAAAACCAGGTTAACAGTACCGGTTATAACCACATTAAACAGCATATCGGTTACCGAAAATCCGGCTGAAGTAAATACTTCTTCGGCATAATTGAAAATGACATTAATACCGCACCATTGTTGAAAAACTGCCAGAAAAATACCGATTATCATAACTGGCCGTATTTCTTTAGCTAACAACTGCTTCCATTCTACCTGATTATGAGTATGCAGCAGGCTCTCGTTGATTGCTTTTATTTCATCCACTGCGTATTCCTTTCCTCCGATTCTTGTAAGAATCCGTCTGGCAGCATCCCATTTTCCCGATTTACTCAAAAACCTCGGGCTTTCGGGAATAAGAAACGACAATATGAAAAACAAAAGCGCAGGTACGCCACCTGACCAGAACATCCAACGCCATCCAACCTGACCATTCCATGAATTCACGATGTATTCATTGGTTGCGCCATCCGGTACTTTTTCGGCAATCAGGAAATTTGTGATTTGTGCAGCCAGAATTCCAAGAACAATGGTAAGCTGATTAATGGAAACAAGCCTTCCGCGAATGCCTGCCGGCGAGATTTCAGCAATATACATGGGTGAAATGGCCGAAGCCAGCCCGATTCCCAGGCCACCTGCCAGTCTGAAAACCACAAATACGGTAAAATCATTTGCCATCCCGGTACCGATAGCGGCAATTGTGAAAAGGGTGGCTGCAATAATCAACAGTATCTTCCGACCGAATCGCTCGGTAAAATAACCTGATATCATGGCTCCAAAAAGGCACCCGATTAATGCACTGCTCATGGCCCAACCCTGCAAATGCGGCGAGGCTGTGATATCGAAAAAGCGCTCGTAAAAGGGCTTGGCTCCGCCAATCACCACCCAGTCGTACCCAAAAAGCAACCCGCCCATTGCCGATACAAGGGTAATTCCAAGAATAAACGGTTTGTTATATTTCATTTGTTTTGAAATTATTGCGATTACTTAGAATTAATGTAAAGCTATAGATAAAGAAAAATATCAGAAATGAACTATCAAATTAAAAAATAGACAATATGATTTTTGAAAAGTAATGAATATCCAGAATTACAAGAGATGTTGTGTTACACGACGCAGCACCGGATTAGGTAAGGTTGGCATAAAGTGTGACAACTTGTCCCGCAAATGTGGGTAAAAACTTACCCATATTGTCCGTGTTATACGTTACTAAAGGCAAATAATCGATTAATACATGATCTCCATCTTTTATTCCCAGCCAACAATCGAGCATCTTGAAATGTAAATCGTCAGCATAAAGTTTACCAGTAAAGACATAATTTTAAGGTGTGGTTTTGAAAACAATGTTTAACATTAAACCACACAAAAATGGAAGAAGGATCTTATTGAAAAACGGAGGAGATGACCAGTGCAAGCCGGAATTCATTGAACACCCAAATTGATGGTTAAATGCTTGATGAAGAATTATTTGAAAAAAAATAATTTCCGGCGAAAGGTGGTCACTATGACCGATTTGTCCAATTATCGAATGATTCCGAATAAAGAATATAAGTCCGAAACATGATTTGCGAATAACAATGCCTGTAACAAAAAAGCCACCAAATGGTGGCTTTCAAGTAGCGGGGGTCCCGATAAATCGGGAAACCTACGGCCCGATGTATCGGGATATAAGCCCAACGAGTTATTCAGTGACTTTGTGGTCATAACTTAATAACTTTAAATAGTTTTAATCTCAATACATCACTCTGCTTTTATGTTTAAGTGCTCTGCTTTCCATTTCATTGCCATAAAGACACGGCTTTTTCCGCTGGGATGACTGTAAAAGATTATCTCTTCAAACCTTGAAGGATCAATCTTACGGTAATCCGACAATTTCATTGCCACTGAAGCCATGCCATCAGGTTCTCCCGCAGCATTTAGTCCGAAAATATCTGCTTCTGACTCTGCAGTCCTGGAAATGTTGTTGGCAATCGGTGTAGAAATAAAAATGAAAAAAGAAAACAGTACTGCAAATAGGGGTAGGCTGCCGATATCTGAAATACTTTCTATTCCCCACTTTTCGCCAAACCTTCCGATCGCTTTCTTCATTAGGAAGTTAATAAGAGCAAATCCTATGATAATGAATATGCTAAAGGAAATTAGCCGTTTATAAGTGTGGTTTAAAACATAATGTCCTAATTCATGAGCCATTACTGATTTTATTTCGGCAGGTGTGCATTTATTCAATAGATTATCGTTTAATGATATACGAATGGTGCTCCCTATACCGCTAACATTTGCGCTGATATTGCTAGTTTGCTTTGAAGCATTAAACTGGTATACATTTGTTACTGGTACACTGTTTGCTCTTGCCAGCGATAAAATCTCATCCCTGATCGTACCCTCTTCCAGAGGTGTATATTTATTAAACAAAGGGCTGATAAACACTGGTGCGATAAATATTAAAAAGATTAGGAAAACGAATACAATTCCGCTCCCCCAGATCCACCAATGCCCTGTAATCTTTCTCATAACCACATAGAGTGACATTATCAGGAGGCTTCCGAATACGATGAACAGGGTTGCCTGTGCCAGGCTTTCCGAAAGCCACTGGGAGAAAGTCATATTCGATAAGCCATAACTGTGCTCCCTGAAAAAATATGTATAGACATTATAGGGAAATGCTATTAGGAAGACCAGGAATAGATACATCAGAATATAGATAAGGTTCCGGATATTTATTTTCTTCGCTTTAGAGGCAACCCGTTTTATCCATTTAGAAAGACCAAGGGAAAGAAATATCCATGCAGTTAGAATTTCTATTACAAATTCCCAGAGAATTGTCCAGTAACCTCCTTCATAATATGCATCAGACTTTGCTTTTTGTTCTGGCGATAACTTGTCAATATACTGTTGTGTGGCAGCAATTGCATCAAAGCGTTCCTCATTCACTAATGTAAAATTGGAAGTATCAGCTTGAGCTAATACTTCATAACAAGTAGTTGAAAACAAAAGGAGACCGATAATAATTATATTTTTCATAGGAATAATTTTATTTGATTCTTTATTACAATCAATACAAATGTATTTCCCATAAAGGAATGTTATTTAAATCTTGGATACTTTTAGCGTATCATAATTAACAGTCAGTAGATAAGGAAGAAATTTATAAGTAATGAAACAAGTTTTTACATTGTAGCGGGGATATACTTCTTTTATTTTTCAATCAAATTTATGACATTAATGAATGAAAGTCAACTTTATTCCATTTGGTTATTTATTGGAAAAGCCGGCCAAATGTGGTCAAGCCGTCCAGCTATTGCATCCAATATTAAAACAAGAAAACCTGTAAATTATTAGTTTACAGGTCTTAATGATTGATATTAGTAGCGGGGAGCATCGAAATATCTAACCAACTAATTTCTGATCTGATTGAATTTGTGTAGGTTGCGGAGCAGCTGATCGATGCGATGTGAGGAGGATACTTGATATCTCGGCCCTCATCAAGATGCTTTTCAATTATCGTTATTCCCTGACTAACTGATTTTTGAGGAAACTCCAGGATTCTTAAATAACAAAGCTGAAAATCAATTTTTTACTTGACTTTTCCTTGTAAATTTAGTAACTTTCTTTTTCTTAAAATTTAACCTAATCAGACTATGAAAAAGACAACCACTTTTTTAATATTCCTCTGTATTATGGTAATCAGCCTGACTCAAAGCTGTGACAAAAAGAATATTGTCGCGCCCTGCAAATCTATTGGATCAAAAGACTCAGTTAAAATTTATGAATCAAAGGATACGGTAGCAATCTACTTAGCATCTGTTAAACGAAAGGATGGAAATGGTAAATCTTCTTATCACCTTGCCATGTTTGATGCAAACGGCGATTGGGGTATCGATACCCTTATAACTGTTTTTAAAATGGATAACCCAAAAAAGCCTAGTTCCGGGAATATTCAATGGATAAAAGTTATGAAAAGTGGAATAAAGAAGATAATTGAAATCAAACCCGTAAAAGATTCGACAGTAATATTTAGAAACGGTACTAAAGAGCATCATGGAGTGTGGAATCTTAGTTTAAAAGATATAAATATACCTCCATGTGGAACTATGGAAAAATACATTATTAAGTACATCCCTAAGGGTAGTAATGATACAATTACCATAGATCCTTACATAAGGATCCCAGAGTAAGAACAGTACAATGAATTATCTTATTATTTCAGCTTTTTGTATTGCCTTTGTTTTTTCAACAAACTCACTAATCGCGAATAATGGGTCATCAACTGATAGTCTGTTGTATTTATTAAACAACAATCTGGTCAAAGAAGATATTGATAAATACAAACTCCTTTGCGAAATTGCCAGACATTCAGATGATGCTGATACCATTTTAGAATATAGTGAACAGGCTATACAACTTGCTGAAAAATTAAATGTAAGTCCTGCAAGTCCTTATGTTTTGAAAGGAATTGGCTTCCTTAATTCCAGCAGGCCGGCATCAGCACTTGAATGTTTTATAAAAGCGGCCAATTATTACACATCAGATCAGAATAACATACAATTAGCAAGGACCTTTGGTCATATGGCAGAAGCCTATAACCTTATAGGAAACCATGACAATGAGATATATTATCTCAAGAGTGCCATTGATATTTTCAGAAAAGAAAAGGATTCGATAAAACTAACTGCAGCCTTAAGCAATTTAGGTTATGCCAATTACAGTATAGGGAAATATGATACTGCCCTTATCTTATACTCAGAGACAAGTGAGATATTTCAAAAGCTGGGAAACCTTAAATATTATGCCTATTGTCTGGGCAATTCAGGATTGGTTTATTCCAAAAAGTCGGAATTTAAAAAAGCAGAAGATTATCTCCTTCAAGCTATTGAAATACTTACCGAACAGGGTGATAATTTTGCACTTCCACAGTTTATGACTGAATATGCCGGGATTCTTCAGCATAAAGGAGATATTAAAAAAGCCATAACCTTTGCAACCACAGGTTTTGATATTGCCATAAAGAATGGCCTTATTGATTTTGAAAGCGATGCAGCATATCGTCTTGCTCAACTATATCAGATGTTTGGCAAAATTGACAGTGCTTATTATTATCAGTCGCAATATATAAAAGCTAATGATAGTATTAACAAAAGTAATGGCGCTGAGAATATTCAGAAAATGGCTGATCTGCGTACAAAATTTGAAGTGGCCAATAAACAGGCAGAGGTTGATGTACTGCAAAAGAAAAAGATAATCCAGCTTATTGTGATCGGTGGTTTAACGCTCATCCTTTTGCTTGCCATGGGACTCATCGTCCTTTATTACTATAGCCTGAAACGTTCAAAAAAGCTTACATCTTCCCTTGATGAACGTCGTATATTATTGGAAAAGCAGGGTAAAGAATTGAAAGAAAAGCAAGAAGAATTATTGCAGCAAAGGGAAGAACTGCAGACAACCCTTGAAAATCTTGAGAAAACCCAGGATCAATTAGTGGAATCGGAAAAAATGGCGGCCATTGGCGGACTGGTAGCTGGGGTTGCCCATGAGATGAGCACTCCCGTTGGCGTTGGCATAACAGCCATTAGTAACTTGCTGGATGATGTTCAAAAAATGGCAGGACTTTATGAAAAGGATCAAATCAGCCGTAATGAATTCAAGGGATTCCTGGAATCAACCAGTGATATAGCGAAACTCACCCAGAAAAACCTGGAGCGAGCAGATTCACTTATCCAGAGTTTCAAACAGGTTTCAACAGATCAGGTCACAGAGCAGCAACGTGTATTTGCTTTAAAGGAGTACATTAACGACATACTTCTTAGTTTACGGCCGAAATTCAGGGAAAAGAAAATAGATTTTAAGATAGAATGTGACGACGAACTGCAATTGAACTCCTATCCCGGAATATATGCCCAGATCTTTACCAATATGTTGTTGAACAGCTTGCAGCACGGATTTTACAAAAGAGATACAGGTATTATTACAATGAGGGTTGACATGGCCAAGGAGTTACTGAAAATCCAGTACATAGATGACGGTGCAGGAATTAACAAAAAAGACTTGCCGCATATCTTTGAGCCCTTCTATACTTCCGATCAGCACCGGGGAACAGGTTTGGGGCTGAACATTATTTACAACCTTGTCAAACAGAAACTTCACGGAACCATAATATGCGAAAGCGAACCGGGAGAAGGAGTTTTGTTTAAAATTGAGATACCAGTTTAATTATTCGGATTTTGAAAGTTCAGATTAAGACCTAGCTAATCCAGTTTTATTCTGTTATACTTCAACTTTAGGTAGACTTTTATAAATTGATTTTAATATGCATTTTAGTTTCTCATATTTGAAAAATCGCTGATGATGACCAGGGTTGGCCGGAATTGCTTGACCAACCAATTCGATAGTTAAATGCTTGATAACATGTTATATGAAAAATTGATATATTTCCGGCGAGAGGTGGTCACTATGACCGATTTGTCCAATTATCGAATGATTCCGAATAAATAATATAAGTCCAAAACATGATTTGCTAATAGCAATGCCAATAACAAAAAAGCCACCAAATGGTGGCTTTCTAGTAGCGGGGGTCCCGATAAATCGGGAAACCTACGTCCCGATTCATCGGGATATGAGCCCAACGAGCTATTCAGTATTTATCATCATCATGTTAACTAATGCATTTTTACTTTTAAGTGACTTCAGGTGAGTTTCGTGATCCATAGCCTCTTTTTTGTTATTGAAAGCTATGGAATAAACCAATTTCCAGGGCTTATATTTTCGGGTATATCCTTTGTTTTTAGGATGATTATGAGCAATTAACCTCTTTTGGAGATCATGGGTAAACCCGACATAATATTTATCGAATGATTCCGAATAAAGAATATAAGTCCAAAACATGATTTGCCTATAACAATGATAAAAATAAAGAAGCCACCCATGGTGGCTTCTTAGTAGCGGGGGCAGGACTTGAACCTACGACCTTTGGGTTATGAGCCCAACGAGCTACCAACTGCTCCACCCCGCAATATATTTTAAACCAATATTTCAAACCTTACAAGGACTGCGTAAGTCCCGATCCATCGGGAAACCTACGTCCCGATTCATCGGGATATGAGCCCAACGTCCCGACCTGTCGGGACCACCCCGCAATATATTTTAAACCAATATTTCAAACCTTACAAGGACTGCGTAAGTCCCGATCCATCGGGAAACCTACGTCCCGATTCATCGGGATATGAGCCCAACGTCCCGACCTGTCGGGACCACCCCGCAATATATTTTAAACCAATATTTCAAACCTTACAAGGACTGCGTAAGTCCCGATCCATCGGGAAACCTACGTCCCGATTCATCGGGATATGAGCCCAACGTCCCGACCTGTCGGGACCACCCCGCAATATATTTTAAACCAATATTTCAAACCTTACAAGGACTGCGTAAGTCCCGATCCATTGGGAAACCTACGTCCCGATTCATCGGGATATGAGCCCAACGTCCCGACTCGTCGGGACCACCCCGCAATATATTTTAAACCAATATTTCAAACCTTACAAGGACTGCGTAAGTCCCGATCCATCGGGAAACCTACGTCCCGATTCATCGGGATATGAGCCCAACGTCCCGACCTGTTGGGACCACCCCGCAATATATTTTAAACCAATATTTCAAACCTTACAAGGACTGCGTAAGTCCCGATCCATCGGGAAACCTACGTCCCGATTCATCGGGATATGAGCCCAACGTCCCGACCTGTCATGACCACCCCGCAATATATCTTACTTTCCTGGTTCTAAAATTACATCCGACAGATCTCTTTCTATCGGGCTTGCAAAAATACGCCAACTTTCCGAGAAAAAAAAATTCTTGCCCCAATTAACATTATTCTTTCAAATTCCATATCCGGATAGTCAGGGGCTGTATGGCCGGCAAATCATTTTCCGGGCTGTTCAGGTAGAAATAAGCCGTGGAAGACAGGTCATCGGAACGGTAGAAATTTGTCCAGGCATTTGGCAAAGCCGGATCCGTGAGATCAGCCACGCTGTCTTTCTTATAGATATGAATCATTTTCGGAGCTTCATGAACAGTAACAGGAATAAGGTCCACATTTTGTTTCTGCAGGGCGATCACCACTTCCTTCGTATTACCACCGATCTGTTGGATGGTCACCCGGCAATCGCTTCTGAAATACACGGGATCTGGAATATGATAGCGGTAGAAAGCCCACTGCAGGTTCTTATCATCGGCAATGAGACATCCAGTAAATTTATTACAGAACTGGCCCTGCCCCCATGCCGTGCCTATATAATCTTCCGTTCCGGTTCCCACCAGGGTCGGGTAGTCCTCATCCCCGTTCAGATAGATCTTGACTTCTCCTTCACCCCACCAGCAATCCTTATAAATGGGATTTGCATTGATACAGATATTGGTACCCAGAAACCTGCCCTTACCATGGATTTGTGGCATGATCTCAAAGTCTTCTCCCAGTGTGGTCAAAGTATCCCTGTGCCAAAAGCTGTGAAAATAGAGGTAGCTATCCTCCCAGTTCTTCAGCAATTGCAGGTCAACATCATAAAACAACATGGCCAGGTCGGTATCGGATTCATTCACGAGTTCAATTTTCGCAGCCTTTTTAAACGGCATTTGAATAAAGCAGTTAAAGGAGCGACCTTCAGGATTGGCAAACAGCACGTTCTCATACACTGCGGTCTTACCCAGACCCAGGCCGAAGAAATCGCCAATTGGAACCGAAACAGCCGGTTTTTCGGAATGATCCCAGTACATATTCAGGACCAGGCTCCGGAGCATTTTTGGAGAACGATCGTTGATAGTGATCCAGATGCGGTTGATGATGCCCGGTCCCTCCATGTCCAGCAATGTTTTCGTGGAGCCTGCACCAACACTGTCGCATGCATGCCCTTTTGCTCCGATAATTCTCCATACCTCCTCCTCCTTTTAAGCCGTCCAGGTTTTCAAAACTTACCCAGCGGGGTTCCAGATTATCGGAATAGGAGAACATTTGTATAGGCAGGTTATTTACATCCGCCATGCCGGAATGATTTTTGGACCGGCAAGCGGTTATAGAAAAAAGCAGGATCAGAATAAGGAAGAAGTTTTTCATAATTTTATGGTTGGTGCTTGGTGATTGGTGCTTGGTGATTGGGGATTGGGGATTGGTGATTGGTGATTGGGGAATAAGTATTTTAGCTTACAATTTACACATAATATTCGAAAATCAGAAAAGGAAAATTTCAGTTTGATTTATTATCCGGGTAATTGCAACTATTTTTCATATTTTTGAATAAGTGCTTTGAAATAACTTAAAAACGAATTATATGAGGAGAAGGACATTCTTTAAAGCTGCAGCCGGGTCTATCCCGCTGCTGGGAATATTCCCTGCCAGACTGGAAGGAATAATCCGCGATATAAAACCAGGACTGATTGAGAAGCGATCACTGGGCAAGACCGGAGAAAAGCTGTCCGTCATCGGATTCGGTGGGATTGTGGTAGCAGACAGCACAACCGCAGAGGCTTCAGAGCGAGTCAGCATGGCGATTGATTATGGTGTGAATTATTTTGATGTGGCACCCACCTATGGCAATGCGGAAATCATGCTAGGCCCGGCACTGGAACCCTACCGGAAGGATGTTTTCCTGGCCTGCAAGACCACGGAAAGGAAAAAGGAAGGATCCCGGAAGGAACTTGAACAATCCTTAAGCCACTTGCGTACGGATCATTTCGATCTGTATCAGTTGCATGCTGTAACAAACCCTGAAGATGTAGACACCATATTTGGCCCGGATGGGGCTATGGAGACTTTCCTGGCAGCCCGCAAAGAGGGAAAAGTCCGGTTCATCGGATTTACTGCCCATTCCGTTGAAGCCGCCATGAAATTGATGGATCAGTTCGATTTTGACACCATACTTTTCCCGTTTAACTTCGCAACCTGGTATGCAGGAAATTTCGGACCCCAGGTACTTGACCGTGCACATAAAAAAGGCATGGGATTATTGGCCCTGAAAGCCATGGCCAAAGGCCCCTGGCCTGAGAATGCAACCAACAAGATATCCAAATGCTGGTATGAACCACTTACCGATCCGGAGGATGCACTTCAGGCATTGCGGTTCACTTTGTCGCATCCGGTCACGGCAGCTATTCCCCCGGGAAACGAGAATCTGTTCAAAATGGCCCTGGAAATTTCCGGCAAAATCAAGCCGCTTGAGGCGGCTGAGGTAGAAAAGATAAAGATAAGGGGATTGGCAGGGAAGCCATTATTCACCTATCCCAGAACTGTCTGAGGATCATTCACTGTATAAATCAACTATAGAATAATTCAGCCTCATCCCATGAAGCACAGTATTTTTGTACTGATCCTGGTGGTTTTGGTCACAGGTTCAGCCATTCAGGTTCTTGCCCAGGGCAGGGAGAAACCGGTTAACGATACCATCCATGTTGTGGGTCATGCACACATGGATATGAACTGGCTCTGGACCTATTTCGAGACCATGAAAATGTGCAACGATAACCTGCGCCAGGCAGTTGCATTTATGGATGAGTACCCCGATTATACCATGCTGCAAAGCCAGGCAGCGGTTTATAATTTTGTTGAAAAGGTTGATCCGCCACTTTTTAAACTGGTCCAGAAATATGTAAAGGAAGGCCGTTTGGAACTGGCCGGGGGCATGTGGACCGAAGGTGACATGAATCTTTCCTCGGGTGAGGCCATAAGCCGTTCTTTCCTGCTGGGTCAGCGCTATTATCAAAGCCGCTTTGGCAGAATGACCCATGTGGGCTGGTTGCCCGATAATTTCGGTCATATATCGCAAATGCCACAGATTCTGAAACTGGCGGGATGTGATTACTATTATTTTCACCGGTGCAAGCCCTATAAAGGCACGTTCTGGTGGAAGGCACCCGATTCATCGACCGTTTTATGCTATGCCAATGACACCTACAATGGGGACATTAATCCGGAATTAAAGGAGGAAATTGAAAGCCATTACACCAGGGAAGCACCGGATGCTGCAGATCACCGGCATCGGGGATCATGGTGGTGGTCCGACCCGCGCAAACATTGAAATGGTGCACACGCTGGATAAAACACCCGGGTATCCTGCTGTGAAATTCACTACAGCTGGCGAATTCTTCCGGAAAGCTTCAAAAGAGATGGATGGCCGACCGGTGCATACCGGTGAGATGCAGTTCATTTTTGAGGGATGCTATTCCAATGTCGCCGACATAAAGGAGGGAAACCGGAATGGCGAAAACTCCCTTTTCAGCAGCGAATACTTCAATACACTCAGTTGGCTGAACGGGGATACCTATCCGGCAGATGAATTGCGGGAACTCTGGACGACCCTGACCTTTAATCAGTTCCATGATATTCTGCCCGGATCGGGCATAAACGAAGCCAATAAGGAAGCTGTGGCACGGTATAACGAACTGTTCCGGAGATCAACCGAACTAAGGGATAAGGCTTTTCGCAGAATGGCGGATGAGGTGAATTTTAAGTCCGGATTCGGACAACCCGTGGTGGCTTATAATCTGCATCCCGGTGTCAGAAAAACAATCGTGGAAGCCAGCGTATATTCACACGATTTACCATTCACAGCTGATGAAGCCCATTGGGCAGATTATTATAGGTCAAAGTACATTAAACCGGTCGACCGGGGTCAGGGCGAGGTAGCCTCCGTGCTTGTGCGTGATGGCGCAGGGAAAATTTATCCCGCACAGATCGTATGGGGGAAAATGACTCCGCCGGGTTATACTTCCAAAGTGGCCTTCATTGCAGATGATATCCCTGCAGGCGGATATAAAACCTTTTACATTGATCTGACAAAACCGGGAGAATTCAATGAAGCTTTACCCTTTGTTGACAACACTTTTGAAACGGATTATTTCAGGGTAAAATTTGACATGAGCACGGGAGGCATTGTCAGCCTGTTCGACAAGCGTACCCAAAAAGAATATGTGAAAAAAGGAGGTCAGCTGAATCAGCTGAGGATGTATCTGGAGGATAGAAAAGGCGGGATGAAATCATGGACGATCAATAAGTTCGTTAAAGAAGAGGATGTTACAAATGTTATCAGTGTAAAAGTAGTGGAAAACGGGCCAGTCAGGGCCTGTGTTGAAACGGTGAAGACCTGGGGCAGATCCCGGTTCATCGAAAGGACCTATCTGTACCGGTCCTATCCCCGCGTCGATTATGATATGGAAGTGCACTGGCTTGAAACAGGAAGCGATTCCACTGATTCACCCATGCTGAGAGCCCTGTTTCCGATCGACATGGACAATCCTTCGTTCTATTCCCAGGTTCCCTTTGACGTGGTGGAACGACCCATTGATGGAAAGATCCGTGGAATGGAAGCTCCCGGCCACCAGCAGCATCAGGATGCATATGGAATTGTGGCAGAGGGAACCGACGGACAGGAAGTTCCTGCACAAAAATGGGTTGATGTCTCAGATGGAAATGTAGGCCTTGCCTTGCTGAATAAAACGAAATACGGGCATTCCATGCATAATGGTGATTTAAGGATTACACTGATGCGGTCTGCCGGGGAGCCGGATATCTATCCCAATCTCGGGAAATTCAACATCAGGTACGCACTTTACCCGCACCCGGGCGACTGGAAAAATGGCGTATGGGCTGAGGGCGAGGATTTCAATATTCCGGTCTACGCTGCTGAACCGCCTTCCCTGGCATTGGCAACCCGTCATGCCACGCGTCCCGAAGAAGATACGTTCATTTCAATTGATGTGCCGGGCGTTATCCTGTCAGGAATAAAGCAGGCAGAAGATGGAAATGAGCTGATAGTCAGACTGGCTGAGATTGAAGGCAAGGAAACAACCGTAAACCTTACCCTCCCGGTTGAAATTGAAAACGCGCGCAGGCTGAATCTGGTTGAATTGCCCCTGGATAACGTGGCAAAACCAACATGCAGCGGTAAAACCCTACAGGTTAAGATTCGTGCCCACGAGATAGTAACCCTGGGCATTACCGCACAGCGGAACTAAAACCGAGCGTCCATTTCACAGTCTCACGCTGGCCCTGGAAACTGATTTTTACGAGATCTCCTTCATGCGCAACCTGCACGGGAATATCCCTGTTTGCATCACCTGTAACCCGGGTGAAGGAGACTTTCATACCGTCGGGGATATAGAAGAACAAGGTGTAAAGATCACCGGGTACAGTTTCAGAAGACCCGTATAATTGGTTCTTCATGTTGTCCCAACCCAGCTCAAGGATTGACCAGGCCCCGGTTATATGCCGGGAAGTTCCCAGTAGCTGGGGTCTTTGCAGCAGTGGGTGTATCAGCAGAACCCTTGTGTCATGGGGTTCAATGTTTACCGTGATTTGATCCTTGTAAATGCCAAGTAATTTCTGCTGCCAGAAATCAAAAATCACATAAGGTGTATTTTCTTTCAACCCCAGTTTATCCTGCAATGGAAATATTCCTGGTAACCGGTTCACTGCGCCAGTTTGTAAAACCGGTCACATCGTAGGCACCGGAAATGGCATTTACTTTCAGGTCCAGGATCTCGGGGTAGTTATGGATGTATGTATCCGGTGTTGTATGTTTGAACTTATCCCAGGTCATGTCACTGCCCCTGCTGAACAGGTCTACTGGCAGAATGGGCATGGTTGGCATGGTCATTTTCAGTAACCGTGCCCTTTCTTCAGGCAAATCAGTCATAATGCTGGCGAGTGGGTAAACTACCCCGGTCAGCGAAACATAGGTCACCAGCGTACGTGCTTCTGCCGTGGTAACACCGAAACCAGCCAGCGGATCCTCTCTGGTCTTTGCAACCTCAATACACCGGGGAACCATTTTTTGCCGGGCTTCCTCCACAGTCGTGAAAGGTGATACATCAATCCCTTCCCCGGGCATCACGTATATGACCATATGATTCAGGAAGGCATTGGCGCCAATGGAACTGAAAAGCGCATAGGATCCCTGCCAGCTGTTGTATACATCATGTCCGGTGAAAGAGGAATTGAAAAAACCAACACCATTCAGCGGAGTACCGGCCTGACAGCCCTCAATAAATGTTTCAGGACCAACGGCATCCCGGATCAGTTTCAGCCGGTTCCTGTAGGCGATGATCGGATCAATTGCCGGATCATACAGTCTGGATTTATCTACAGCCGGCGCATACAGGGGCAGGGCGGATTCACCATCAAATTTGTAATATTCAAATCCCCAGTTCTTTAATGTGGTGAAAAGCTTTGTGAGCCACTCCTGAACACCGGGATGTGTGCAATCGAGTGCCGGTGTAGAGTAATCCAGGATGAGATTCCCGGATTTGTCCCGCAGATACCAGTCGGGATGCTTCTCCACCGCTCCGGCATAAGCGTTGGGTACAAGCCACAGACCAGGATGCAGACCTTTCGATTTGATGTATCCGGCTATCCATTCCGGCCCGCGGGGATAATATCCCCGTTGGTCCCAATGATCAATCCAGTTGTGTTTCATACCATCTGTGTCATTGTCATACCCGTCGTCGATCTGTATATATTGAAATCCGTAAGGTTTTAGATTGGCTGCAAGCCAGTCGGTATTGCGAACGATATCCTCTTCGCGGGCCTCGTTGTAGTATGCTGTCCAGCTGCACCACAAAACCGGTGCAGTAGGGAACACCGAATTATCAAGCCTTGTATAAAAGGGAACTCCCAGGGTTTTGGTATAATAATCCGGGATAAGCCGTATCATGGTATTCCCGGGAACCGGCATGGTGATGCTGAGCAGATCCAGGTCCTGATCATTTCGCTCCATTCGGGTTTGATCACTGAATACTATGGCGATGTCCGCGTTGCGGTCAAAAAGGCTGTGCAGGTTAGAACCCGAAACCTGTCCCAGGGCAAAGGTCATGGTTTCAGGGTTCCGGGCCGGAAGGAAGGAGGGATTCCGGGTTTCCTTTCCGCCGAAAGAATGAACGGCCTCATCCGTGCCTACCCAGCTAACGGGAACACCCCCGGGATCAAGTAAACGGGCAACCACACGGTCTGCAGTGGCGGGTGCTTCTGCAGTTATTATCCCTCCGGTGGATGTGCAGGAGATCATGACCACGTTCACATCCATGCGAAAGATCCAGGTGGTTTTGGGCCGTATCGTATTTATAACAAGCTGATTACCAGCATTTACTTCAGTTTGCCAGGTTTCAAATGCTTTCAGATCCTGTCCGGACTGCACATTGAGCCGGAGCTGCTGTAATACCATACCCAGGCTGTCGTGTGATATACTGATGATGCCTTTTGCCTCATCAGCGGTTATGGTCCACCCGTCATGGTTAATCTCAATCGGCATTTCTTTTGGGGCAGGGTTGCCTGATAAATCCCGGAGGCAGAATAAGGATAGGGTTGTAAACAGAAAAATTCTGAAAAGATCCGTTGTATGAGCAGGAATTTTTTTCATGGGATTAAAAAAGTTTATTAGTATAGTTGAGTCTATTCCAAAAAGTCAATAATGAAACACGTCATTGCGAACACAGTGAAGCCTGTCCGTCCGGTCAGGCGGGCAATCTGTCAATTAACAGGAGATTGCTTCAGTCGCTTAGCTCCTTCGCAATGACGGTTGTGAATTTTCGGAGCGGATTCAAAGTTCAAACTTAAATTTACAAAATCTTATGTAAACGAATCCTATTTAGGGGTAACTTTATATCATCAACCTGCAACCCGGGATTAGCAATTTCATTTTTTAATTGTATATTCACTTTGTATAATTCCGGGGTATATGGACGACATTATTATCGTGATACAGCAAGCGACTATTTACAAAATCATTATATTTAAATACAGTAGATATGAAACGCAGAGACGCTATTAAGGGATTATCCGTTTTACCGGTTGCAGGGGCAGTAGCAGGAAGTGCAGTCCCTTTGGATATGCTGGCCTCACCAGCTGCACCTTCTTCGGCGAAACGGAATTTATTCAAGGAACTGGGCATTCGAACCTTCATCAATGCTGCCGGGACATATACTTTTATGTCAGGCTGCCTGATGCATGATGAGGTATTGGATGCAATCCGGTCCACGGCACATGAATTTGCCCTGATAGATGAGGTGCAGGACAAGGTTGGAGCAAAAATAGCTGCTTTTTGTCATGCAGAAGCCGCAACCGTTACGGCAGGTTGCTGGTCTGCCCTGGTGTTGGGTACGGCAGGCGTGCTGACCGGTTCGGATATGAAAAAGGTGGCACAGCTGCCCAACCTGGAAGGCATGAAATCAGAGGTTATATCGCAGAAAGCACATAATCAGGGTTATATTCATGCTGTTACGAATACAGGTGTAAAGATTGTTGAAGTTGAAACAGTGGCTGATGTGGAAAAGGCCATCAATGAAAAGACGGCTATGATGTGGTTCCTGAATTATGCAGGTCCTGACGGTCAGATCAAGGATAAGGAATGGGTGGGCCTGGGTAAGAAATATGGCATACCCACGTTGAATGACATGGCGGCTGACGCAACACCCGTGGAAAACATGTGGAAATACAATGACATGGGATTTGACCTGGTATGCGTTTCGGGGGGCAAGGGTCTCCGTGGACCGCAAAGTGCAGGGATACTTATGGGCAAAAAAGAACTGATTGCAGCCGCCCGGTTAAATGCCCCGCCACGGGGAGGAAATATCGGCCGCGGGATGAAGGTGAACAAAGAGGAAATTCTGGGTATGTATGTTGCCCTGGAGAAGTTTATCAACCTCGATCATGCCAAACAATGGAAGATATGGGAAGACCGTATTGCCGTTATGGAAAGCGTTGCAAAGAAAGTGAACGGGGTGACTACCAGCGTCATAGTGCCTCCGGTTGCCAACGTGACACCTACCCTGATCATTTCATGGGACAAGAGCAAGGTGAAGGTTTCCCGGGATGAATTCCAGGAACGGCTCCGGAAGGGTGATCCCTCGGTTGAGGTGATGGGTGGAAAGGATGACACCCTTGTCATTACTTCCTGGAATTTGCAGCCTGGCCAGGAAAAGCTGGTGGCAGGTCGTCTGCAGGAGGAATTCACCAAAGCTTCCATTTAAAAACAATTAGTCTGTCAGATTATTTCCGTATTCTATTATGTAATGATGACCGGTAACGGTCGCTAAACAATTATTCCTATGAAAAAAACAGCATTATTCATAATACTAATTTTATTCCTGATGACAGGTGTTTCCATGGCTCAGACCTATAGCATTGTAATTAAGGGAGGTCATGTGATCGACCCCAAAAACAAGATCGATGGTATCCTGGATGTGGCCATCCTGGATGGCAAAATAGCACGGGTTGCAGAAAACATTGATGAAAAGGAAGGAAAACTGGTCATACACGCACAGGATCTGTATGTCACCCCGGGAGTTATTGATATGCATGTCCATGTGTATTATGGCACAAAAATGGATCAGGGATTGATGAATGGTCCGAATTCTGTGCAGCCGGATGCTTTTTCCTTCAGGTCGGGCGTGACCACGTTTGTGGATGTCGGAAGTTCCGGCTGGAGATCATTCCCGGATTTCAAAAACCAGACAATTGACCATTCACAGACCAGGGTGCTTGCCTTTCTGAATATTGCAGGAGAAGGCATGCGGGGAGGGCCCTTTGAGCAATCTACCAAAGATATGGATGCACACCTGGCAGCAGAATGCGCAAAAAAATATCCATCCATCATTGTCGGGATCAAACTGGCACATTACAGCGGTCACGAATGGGAACCGACCGACAGTGCAGTCAGGGCCGGAAATCTTGCAAATATTCCGGTAATGGTCGATTTCGGTTCAAGCGAACCTCCCCTTTCCCTGGAAGAACTCTTTATGAAGCATCTCCGCCCCGGTGATATTTTTACCCATCCGTATGCCTATTTTCCAAAAACCCGGGAAGCCGTTGTGGATGAAAATGGCAAAGTCAAACCGCTTGTTTTTGAAGCACAAAAAAGGGGCATTAAATTCGATGTTGGCCATGGCGGTGGTTCATTTCGCTGGAGCCAGGCCATCCCATCCATCCAGCAGGGATTTATTGCAGATGCGATCAGTACCGATCTCCATACCGGCAGTATGAACAGCGGGATGAAGGATATGTCCAACGTGATGTCAAAATTCCTGAGCATGGGACTTTCCATTCAGGATGTCATTCTCCGTTCTACCTGGAATCCCGCCCAGATCATCAAGAGACCGGATCTGGGCCATCTGAGCGCGGGATCAGAAGCCGATATAAGCATATTCAGCCTGAGCAAAGGAAATTACGGATTTCTCGATATTGCCGGAGAAAAGATGAAAGGCACGCAAAAACTGGTGGCCGAACTGACAATCCGAGCCGGCAGGGTAGTTTGGGACCTCAACGGAATCGCCGTGCCTGATCAGAAATAGAGTGAGGCCTCTCAGGAAATTTTATTTTGCGAATCAATACATCAATTATAATCCATTACTAACTTTTATTATTATACTATGAAAACACAAAGAAGATCTGCGCTAAAGAAAATGTTTGCCTCTTTATTGGGTATAACCGGAGTAGGATTGGCCGCCAGTGCAAAACCCCTGGCCTCTGAAGAGAAGGAAGCCCTTAATGTGACCAGTCTTCAGGATATACCTTTGTTTTCGGGTTCCACCCGGTTCGGAAACCTGGTATTCATTGCCGGGAAGGGTGCCCATGTTGCACCTTTTACGATTGCCAACCATACTGAAATCGTTCTCCAGGAACTGGAGAAGGAATTGGTTAAAGCCGGTTCGTCCATGGAAAAGGTCCTGAAAGTCACTGTATACTTGAATGACATTGCCGATTACAAGGGTATGAATGACGTATACAAGGGCCGGTTTGGCAAGACTCCTCCTGTCCGCAGCACCATTGCCGTGGCAAAAGGCGGTGTACCGGGCGATTCTCTTGTTGAAATGGATTGCATAGCGTACATTTAAAAAGAGGGTGTTCCCCTTCTCCCTTGGGAGAAGGGGTCAGGGGATGAGGTGATATAGGACTGATCATCTGTGTCATGGATAATCAATTAAAACATGAATAAAAATGAAGCATCTTATCTTCTTCCTGGTATTTATGTTCAGTACCTTTTCATTTTCGAGTGGTTCTGACGAGAATAAATCCGGATTAAACGATATCCGCATTGAACGGCATAAGGCTGTGCCCATGAGCGACGGGGTGATTCTATATGCGGATGTGTATCTCCCGGCTGCACCGGGCAGGTATCCTACCCTGGTTACCCGGACGCCCTATGGCGTTCAGCGTGATGGTGGGCATGAGATGATGGTAAAGTTCGCACAGCATGGTTATGTCGTTGTGTTTTGCGATGTTCGCGGCCGGTATGAAAGCGAAGGAAAATGGGAACCCTTCCGGGATGAAGCAAGGGATGGTTATGATATTATCGAATGGGCCGCTGTTCAGTCTTTTTCGAACGGAAAGGTTGCAACCCAGGGGGGCAGCTATGTGGGACACAACCAGTGGGCCGCAGCCAGTCAGAGACCTCCGCATCTTGTAGCTGCCTTCCCTTCACTGGCATCCACCAATATTTATGGCAACTGGCTGACCATGGGGGGTGCCTTCAGACTCAGCTTCAATTATGGCTGGGGTGTGGTGCGAATGCCCAACCGCATTATGCTGCCCCAATACTGGCATACGGAAAATTATATGCCTGAAAATCTACGGTATGATAATATCCTCATGCATCTGCCCCTTCATGACATGGATCTGGAATATGAAGGTGCACCAGTTCAGCACTACCGTGACTGGTTGCTGCACGAGAGCTATGACGGATACTGGAAAGCCATCAGCGATGAAGAACGTTTCGATAAAATAGCAGTCCCGGTCCATACCCTGGGGGGGTGGTTTGACATATTCATCATGGGAACCATCCATGGTTATATGGGCATGAAGAATCACGGAGCAACACAAGTGGCACGGGACGGTGCGCGCATGATCATCGGCCCCTGGGGACATGGTCCCACCCAGTCGTTCGGAGGTGTCGACTTTACCCCTGCAGCCATGATCGACATGTTTGAGACCCAGCTGCGGTTTTATGATTTCCACCTGAAGGGAATACAAAAAGGCCTGGATAAGGAAAAACCGGTGCGGCTGTTCTATATGGGAGTGAACAAGTGGCGTGATGAATCCGACTGGCCAATCCCCGGCACAGCATACCGTGAACTGTATATTACCAGCAGTGGACCGGCAAATTCAGTCCGGGGCGATGGCTTGCTTACCTTTGCCAAACCCCCCAAAAACGGATCGGATACCTATCAGTATGATCCGCTTCTTCCTGTACCAACAACCGGGGGCAACAACTGTTGCGGGACACCCACAATTGCAGGTCCGGCAGATCAGCGTGCGCTGGAGAGGCGTGAGGATATCCTTGTGTATACCGGGGAATTTCTGGAAGAGCCGGTTACCATTGCCGGCCCGGTGAGGCTAAAATTTTATGCGGCAACCGACGGACCGGATACAGACTGGATGATAAAACTAATTGACGTTTATCCGGACGGGTATGCCATGCCGGTATCCGAAGGCATTTTGCGTGCCAGGTTCCGTGAAGGTCTGGACAAGGTTAAGCTGTTAACGCCCAATCAGGTTTATGAATATGATATTGAACTGACCGGCACAGCCAACGTGTTCATGCCCGGCCATCGCATTCGCCTTGATATAACCTCAAGTAACTTCCCGCAGTATGACCGGAATCCAAATACGGGCGAACCACTTGGGAGCAGTTCAAAAGTACGGGTGGCCCAACAAACAGTTTACCATGGCGGTACCCGGATGAGTCATCTGGTATTGCCCATTGTACCGGCACTCTAATTATCATCCTGAGCAAAGCGAAGGATCTGCCATGAATAAAGATGCTTCTCCCCATGAATTGGGATCAGCATGACATGGATTTTCAGGTATATATCACCATTTCCCGTTCAGCATCCCAGCCCATTCCTTTTACATACATGTTGTAAACTCCGGGTTGCGAAAATCCATCCCATACTACCTCGTGCTTACCGGGTTCAAGACCGTTGGCTTCCATACGCCAGACTACATCGCCGTGACGATTCAGGATATCCACATACACATCGCCCTTTCCGGGAACTGATACTTCCATGACAACCCCGTCGTTTGCATCCGTACCGATTGCCCGGATAGACGGAGCCCCAGCCTGGGAAAGATTACCCTTTTTCCAGGATGAATAGTCGAAGGGTTCATCGCAAAGATGAAATTTATCTTCATTCAGTCCGTCATAATTCCGCCTGAGATAATGGGTAACCAGGGGGGTCCTTTTCAATGAATCCAGCTTGACCAATTTTGCCTTCCCGTTCTCCCAAATATATATCGGAATATCAAGGGGATCGAGAACATCGGAAACACCGCGCTCAATGCCGATATGGAAGAGACCAAAATTGCCCGGTTCATGTCCGGCAAGCCAGTGCGCAATAATGTCAACCCGGAAAGCATCCTTGCCGAATATGACGTTGTTGCTCATGTAATCCCTGGCTTTGCCATCATGGGGACCTCCGGAGAAACCATCTCCGTCATGCCCGTAAACTCCCTCAACTATATTTATTCCAATTGGGGTAACACTGTAGGAATCAATCATTCTCTGGACCCATTGTTCCATAAACACACCACCGCCATAGGGAGGCCTTTCCATCCGGCTTTTCCAGCGGGGCACACCGTTTTCCATGTGTTTCTTCTGCAGCTCGGCAACCCTTTCAACATAATCGGGCTGGAAAAAGGGATGATATCGCTTATCATAGGTTTTGAAGATGCTGTAATGACCTCCGCAAAACTGGTGAAACTTTTTACCCGTAATTCCCTGTACGTTCTTTATGGCACCAGTAATCCCCATCAGGTGGGATTTGAATTTTGCGATGTTGATCAGGAATGTGTCCGGTGCGTTCATGGGGGCCATAAAACCGACCTCCTTGAATACGACACCATCGGCCTTCTTGAATATAATTTCATCTCCCAGCTCCCAGAAATCTTTGGAAGTAAGATCCTTCAAATTGAAGTTGTTCCGCTCGGCCATCTGTGTGTAGCCCAGATCTTTCCATAAGAAGGGACAGGCACATTCTCTCAGATAGAATTCCTGCGGTCCTTTACTCCGGACAGATTTCAGAAATCCCTCAATAAAGTTCAGATCCGTGGTGATTCCGGCGTTTTCGAAGGGATCCCTGGTATTGGGCGGGCCACTGCAGGTCCAGTTAGGTTTGCAGGTTATTTTGGTTGTGTTTGCATAACCTTCCCCTTTCGATGTTTTAACAAACATTTCATTTGCGAGCTTATAGGCTGCATCATGAATGGCCTGTGTTTCAGTTTTGTCGTTTATGGAGGTTAGATTTATGAAAACTGCTTCAGGATGTGCTTTGATGAAGGGGTGAAGATCGAATCCATCACCTGCAAAAGCAGGATTCGCCAGGGCATGATAACCGGGACCGACAAGTCCGGCTAAACCTGCAGCAGAAGATACTCTTATAAAATCACGTCTTTTCATCTTATCGCCCTCAATCTTTTTCGTGAAATTAAAATTCCATCCGGTTAAAAATAAACATTTTTCCGAACGATTTGTTTTGGCATTCCGGATTTTTTTGAGGGATATTTATCCGGAAAGCTGTTTCATCGCAACAATACTCCCGGTTTAGGTAGCCAGGGGCTGTCCTTTCGGAAACCGGATGGGTTTGCGTATACCCCTTTCCTTATTTCGTTTCGCCGTGAACCGGGCGTTGATGTATTCACCCATATATATTAGTCCGGTGATAACATCACCCGATAAAGTACCGGAGAATATAAAGGGGATATGATCAGCAACATGCTGGTCGATACTGCTCAGTTTCACCTGATCACCCTCGATCGTCCCAACCATATCCCGCATAGAAAAATCTCCCTTGTGTGAGCCCTGTATCCAATTGCCATCCTGCTCAATGAAAAAGGTATGCAGGCTCCTGCCGCTGTAAAATTCGATATCTGCATCCCATCGTCCGCTGAGGTCAGCGGATGGAGCACTCATGTCTTTTGCTTTTGTACGCTTTTGTGAGAGCGCAGTGAAGATGCGGTCTCCAACGATCTTGTCATTGCCCGGCTGCATCTGTCCGGAGACGACGATTATTGAAGTAGAGCCGTTCTCATCATTGTTGTCGCTGTGGACTGCGATCCTGGGCGAATTGTTTGCGAGCTCATCAGCCAATTCTCTGCCGGTTATGTTTTGCTTCCCGGGTCCCAGGAAATGATAAGAGAAGGACTGTGGTTGGAGAGGCCTGTGGGTTCCTGAACAGTTGTCTTTATAAAATCAAGAGCGGAAACCCGTTTAGCCACTGTTTCGAGATAGGTATGCCAGGTTCGCATTTTTTCAGCATGATCGCGTGTTACCCAGGATTCAACCGCTGCAAGCATGCCCAGCATTTCTTCTTTTCCAACCTTGTTATCCCGGCCGGGACCATGGTGAGGCGAGCTTGCCTGCCAGGCAGACATCAGGATGTCCTTACGGCCGAGCAATAAGCCGGCACACTGGGGTCCGCAAAGCGCTTTTCCACCACTGTATGCGACGATGGTTGCACCCTGTTTCAGATGAACATTGGGAATTGTAAGGTCTTCAGCAGCGGCATCCACCAGAACCGGTATGTTCTTTGGTTTTGCCAGCGCGGCTACTTTATCCACGGCAAAGGTTTCTCCGGGCAGGGTTTCAGCACCTGCCATCAGGTAAATCATTGCTGTTCGCTCATTCAGCGCTTTTTCCAGTTCTTCGGGTGTATCCACGGTGATGATCTTCACACCGATATTGCGAATGGCATGGTCATAGGCGTTTCTTGAACTACGCGGGATTACGACCTCGGTTTTGTCAAATCCGGACAGATCGGGGATACGAATGAGCTTTTCCGGATTCCCTCCTGTGACGCATGCAGCGGTTACATGTTTCATACCTGCGGCACACCCGGCAGATACCATTCCCCATTCTGCTCCTGTGAGCTCGGCCAGCCGGCGGGCCACACCGAATGCAAGTTCATCGTACTGTACAAAAAAGCCGGATGCTGCATGCATGGCTGCTACCACCTCGGGACGCTCCAGAGAACCGCCGATAATGGTGTAGGTGCCAACGCAATTGATTACAGGTTCAACACCAATTGACTGATAAATTGTCGACCCGGGTATAAGCGGACCCCGCGGTGATGAAAGGAAAGACTCCATCGGAAGAAAGCTTCCCGTTAAGGGAAGAATCGATAATCTTTTAATAATATCCCTGCGTTTCATATAGGTCAGTTTTAATTTTTTCCTAATTCCGTTTTTTAATTGAAATCAGCCTAAATATAGGCAATGCAATCCATCTGGATCAGGTTGTCAGCAGGCGGGAGCCCGTTTGGTACGGCAACGGTGGTGCGGGCGGGGGGATTCATCCCGAACCGGCCTTTATAGGCTTCATTCATGCCGTAATAGTCCTCAATTTTATCCAGAAATACGGTAACCTTCAATACTTTCTCCATGGAAGAACCTACTTTAACCAGTTCCGATTCAAGCAATTTCAGTACATTGTCAGTATGCACCTTGATATCACCCTCCAGCCGTTGTCCTCTACCGGATAAAAAAACCAGGTTTCCGTAACGGGTGGAAGCAGAAAACAGGGGTACATCCTGAAAGTTTTCCACATCAAATACTTCCTTTTCTGATGCAGGAGCAGCTTTCACATTTGCTGCCAAACCCAGTCCGGTTAACCCCGCCAGTGAGGCCAGTAGTTTTTTCAATGCCGTTCTTCTTTGTGTTTTCATAATATAGTTGATTAGGTGTCGGTTTATTTTTCTGACCATTTCTTTGCGGCAATGCCGTTCTGATCCCAGACCACCTTACCTGCCCGTATGGTCAGTTCGGCTTCCAGCCGGCGATCACCATCCAGGCGAAAACCAGCGGCATCCACAAATCCAAATTTGCCGTTTCTGATGCTTAGTACAGCAACATCTGCCACTGCACCCTCACTCAGGTGGCCCAGGTCTTCCCGCTTGATGGAAAGGGCAGAATTCCAGGTTGCACGGAAAATGATATCTTCTATTTTCATGCCCATGTTCAGGTATTTGGACATGATATCAAGCATGTTCTTCATGCCTGAATTCATGCTGAACCGGTGGAGATCAGAGCCAAAGGAATTGGGCAGAAATCCCTGTTCAAAGGCGGGCACAGCCACACTGAAGTGGAACATGGCACCGCCATGACCCAGATCAAACCGGACTCCCTTATTCAGCGCATCCAGCACAAAGGGTCTTACCTTGTTTTGTTCGTCGAGCAGGCAGGCCCTGTCCACTGCCGTACAGAAGGAATGTGTATAAATATCACCGGGACGCATCCGTTCCAGGATTTCTTCCAAAGGCAGTTGCGGTAAATGGCATTCTACAAAAAGGGGTACATTGGCAATCCGGCTTGCCTCCAGCGCCCGATCAAAGGGGGTCCATTCACTGCCCTGATAATGGCCGATCTTTACACCAACAATCATGTCGGGATACTGCTGAATAACCAGGGAGGTCATCCGGGCATCCATATCATTCAACTCTTCCTCCGAAGGAAACCCGGTCATGCCTGAACCTGCAATATTCAGAAAAGCCAGCACGCGCGTAGTGGACCGGTCGATCACATTATTCTTAAAAACCGGAAAATTACGCCAACCCGATGTACCGGCATCCACAACCGTGGTGATCCCGGCCTTCAGCGTAATATCATCCGGAGATACACAGGAAAATCCATCCGCAAAGCCTGATTTGCTCCCGACAAACACATGTGTGTGGAGATCGATAAGGCCAGGAGTTATATACATTCCCTTTGCATCAACCACCTTTTTGGCTTTTTCAGCAGAAATTCCGGAAGCAACCTTAACAATTTTCCCATTGGCAATGGCAACATCCATCAGGGCATCTATCTTGTTTTTTGGATCAATGACATGACCGCCTTTTAATAAGAGCTCAATTTCCTGGGCGATGGCAGTTTCTGCCACCGGAAAAAGGAAGAGGGGGATCAGGACAGACAGCATGTTGAAAAGCCTGTTTTTTGCTTTGGTTTTTAGGACCAGAAATTTTTTTATCATGGTATATCAGGTTAAAATATATCCTTTGGTTAGGGTTTGGCGTCCCACATGGGCGCTGCAATGCCATTCAGATCCCAAACGACTTTCCCGGCGCGGATCGTGAGTTCGGCTTCGAGTTTTTGTGTGCCCTTCATTTTTGTACCGCGAACATCCAGAAAACCAAAATCTCCTTTTCTCAGGCTGAACACAGCCACATCAGCCTCCGATCCAGGACTCAGATTTCCCAATTCAGGTCTTTTTATAACCTTTGCCGGATTCCAGGTAGCACGCATGATAACGTCCTGTAAGGATAATCCCATATTCAGAAATTTCGACAGCAGGTTGGCCATATCCTTCATTCCGCTGTTCATACTCCCGACATGCAGGTCGGAACTGATCACATCGGCTATAAATCCCTGCCGGACGGAAGGGATTGCCTGTAGCCAGTGAAATGCGCCACCACCATGACCCACATCAAATATAATCCCCCTTTTCTGGGCTTCGAAAATAAAGGGCTTGACTTTACCATTTTCATCCACCGGGACTTCCCGGTCCTTTGGGGCATTTGCATAAGTATGTGTCCAGATGTCCCCGGGCCGGAGGTGCTTCATAAACAGCTCCTCAATGGACAGCGGAGGATGATGTTCGCCAAGATCAACCATCACTGGTACGTTGGCTAAATTGCCTGCTTCAACTGCATGGTCTACCTGGGTAAAATCTGCACCCCAGTAATGTGCCGATTTAATACCAACCAGGATATCCGGGTACAACCGGGTTATCATATGAGCTGTCATAACCGGATTCATATCCGTAACATCCTGTTCTTCGAACCGGCCTACCATTCCTTCGCCCACAATATTTAAAAATGCCAGTATCCTGGTTTGAGATCTGTCAATGGTTTGTGATTTAAAATCCCGAAAATTGCGCCAGCCAGCAGAACCGGCATCCACTACCGTTGTCACGCCGGCACGGAAAGTAAATCCATCGGGAGGCAGCGCATCCCACCCGTTGGCGATGTAAGCTCCCCGGTCTGTTCCATGAAAGGCATGTACATGCATATCAATCAGTCCAGGAGTTACATACATACCCTGCACATCAACCACCCTGGATGCCAGGCCTGCCGGAATATCCGGTGCAACCTGAACTATTTTGCCATCCTTGATGGCGATATCCATTTGCCCGTCAATACTATTCTTTGGATCAATTACATGCCCCCCTTTCAGAAGAATATCGATTTTCTGCGCAGGGGATGGAAAGGAAATAAGGCAAATAAATAGAAAAAGGAATAAGGTTGTAATAAATCCTTTTAGCCCGGTATGCATGATTGACCAAATCATTTTTTGAATTTGTAGGTTAATATAAATGAAAAGCAAGGGTAAATGTACAAGATTTTATATTTTTACTTGTAATTCAAATCCGTATTTTACAGAATTCAAGTTACAAATCATAAGCAATATGAAGCATCCTATCCGTCACCAGTTTCTTCCGGTAACTTTAATGCTGACAGCAATTATAGGCCTGGGCGCCATGCACACCTCCGATAAGCAGGCAGATACTGCCATGCGAATGCATGGCAAGGCCCTTTATCAATCCAAAGATACCATTGGCCAGAGTATTTCAGCAGATATCGGCACATCGGTTAAGCGCTTTACTGCTATTGCAGTGGATGATGACAACAGGAAATGGTTCTTAACAGAACAGGGGATTGTGAGCTTTGATAATACAAAATGGACCCTGCATGGTAAAAACAGAAAAGTGGGATTCCAGGATCTGAAGGATTTTGCTTTTGAAGCGAATCCGCATGGGCAGGAATTGTGGATTGCTTCTCCCAAAGGAGCTACCGTGGCCAGCCTCCCGATTGATGCCAGGACAGGTGCAACTACCTACCATGTGGAAAACTCTTCCATACTGAGTAATAACGTGCTTCAGGTAGCTATTGGCAAAAGCCCGATGCGCTGGTTTGGAACAGATAAAGGGATATCGGCATTCAAAAATGACCTGTGGCTGACACCGGAATACCTGGAGCTGTATTATGAAGAGCAGTTCCTGGAATTTCCCGTAACCTCCATGGCCACCAACGCAAACGGTGATACACTGTATGTCGGTACGGACGGCGCAGGCGTGGCAAGGGTTTTCAGGAATGACGTGGACGGGATATCCGGGGCATCCCCTTATGCACAGTGGGGTCCTATCATTATTCCCTCAGACAAAATATACAGCGTATTTATTGCATCTGATAATACGCAATGGTTTGGGACCGACATGGGTCTTGCCAGGCATACCGGAAATAATACACTGGAAAACTGGACCGTTTTTACAACCACTGACGGACTTCCGGACAATTTCGTTCAGGTGATTGCGGCTGACAATCTTGGGAATATCTGGATAGGCACCAAAAAAGGCGCTTCTATGTTTGACGGTTCAATTTGGTTCTCCACAACAAAAGAAGATGGACTGAATAGTGACAATGTACTTTCCATTGCGGTTGACAAAAAGGGCATTGTTTGGATAGGCACCGACGATGGTGTAGCAAGTTACAACCTGGGGGTTCTGACGAATTACAGATAGATCTGATTTATACTGCAGAAATCAATCTTTTATTATGAAACAGCAAATGAACAAGCTAAGCAGGAGACAATTTATTGGCAAAAGTGCAATGGGCATGGGTGCAGCTTTTGTTGCATCCCATATCCCCATGAATATGAAAGCAAATGCTCTGTCAGGAGCAGTCAAAATGCCGGTCGGATTTCAGGTATGGACAGTCAGGGAGATGCTGGTGAAGGATTTTGCCGGAACCCTGAAGATGATGTCGGGACTTGGATATCAGACGGTTGAGATGTGCTCTCCCCCGGGATATGAGGCTTCCGGCTTCGGTCCCCTGATGAAATTGAAAGCGAAAGAGATGCGTCAGATTGTCAGCGATGCAGGTCTTACCCTGGAAAGTACCCATTATGGATGGGATGAACTCAGAAACAGCCTGGATGAACGCACCCGGTTTGCAGCAGAATCGGGACAAAAGCAAATGATCCTGTCCAGTTTCTGGATGCCTGAAAAGGCAACCATGAGCGATTGGTTAAAGGCGGCGGATGAGTTGAACAAAATCGGCGAAAAGACAAAGAAGTCGGGTATTCAGATGGGCTACCATAACCACCACATGGAATTCGGGAAAATCGATGGAGCATTGATCTATGATGCTTTAATGAAAGAATTCGATCCGGAATATGTAAAGATGCAGTTCCAGGTGGCGGTGATCAATATTGGTTATAAGGCCTCAACCTATTTCAACCAGTATCCGGGAAGGTTTATCTCTGCTCATCTGGCAGACTGGTCCACCGAAAAACAGAATGAAGTTCCCCTTGGTCAGGGAATTGTTGACTGGATGGAGTTTTTTGCCTCCGTGAAGACCGGCGGCGTGCAGAATATTTTCGTGGAGATGGGGATGGAAACATTTAAGGAAAGCGCAGCATATATCAGTAGTCTATAAAGCATTATTATTGTAATAGTATCGCATTAACTAACCTCACCAAATATGAAAGCACTATCAATGATCCTGTTGTTTGTGATGATGACTGCAACCCCGTCTTTTTCACAAAAGAAAATCTGGGATGAAACCGAAGCGCAGAAAGCAGAAAGGTTATCGTGGTGGACCGACGCCCGTTTTGGCATGTTCATACACTGGGGACTTTATGCCCAGGCTGCAAGGCACGAATGGGTGAAGAAGATTGAGCGGATGACCAATGAAGAATATCAGAAATATTTTGAGGTGTTCAACCCCGATTTGTTTAATCCCACGGAATGGGCAAAAAAAGCCAAAGCTGCCGGTATGAAATATGCCGTTATTACATCGAAACACCATGAGGGTTTCAATATGTTCGATTCAAAATTTACGGATTACAAGGTGACAAATACCCCATATGGTAAGGACATCATCAGACAATGGGTGGATGCTTTCCGGGCTGAGGGATTGAAAATAGGATTCTATTACTCCTTAATTGACTGGCATCACCCGGAATACACCATCGACAGGGTTCATCCGCAAAGTGCAGATTCAAAGGAAGAATATGACAAGCTGAATAAGGACAGGGACATGACTATTTATCAGGAATACCTCAAAAACCAGGTGCGTGAGATCCTTACCAGTTACGGGAAGATCGATATTCTCTGGCTTGATTTTTCCTTTCCGGATGGTGAATTCGGAAAGGGCCGGGATGACTGGAACTCGGTTGAACTCGTGAAAATGGTGCGTCAGCTTCAACCTGATATCCTGATTAACGACCGTGCTGACCTGAAGGATTATCTGGGGGGTTGGGATTTTACCACACCCGAGCAGGTTAAACTGGATAAATGGCCGGAAGAAAATGGCAAGAAAATATACTGGGAAACCTGCCAGACTTTCTCCGGTTCATGGGGTTACTACCGCGACGAGCATACCTGGAAAGATAAAAAGCAATTGCTTGTGCTGCTGATCGAGACAGTCAGCAAGGGAGGAAATTTACTGCTGAACGTCGGTCCAACAGCCAGAGGCACCTTTGACTACCGTGCTGATCAGGCCCTGTCGGATATGGGTGAATGGATGGGTGGCAATTCCAGATCGATCTATGGCTGTACCCAGGCCCCTGATGAGTTTACAGCACCGGATAATACCCTGCTGACCTATAATCCAAAGACCAACAGACTATATGTTCATTTATTGGATTATCCATTGCAAAACTTCCAGATGAAGGGTTACGGTGACAAGGTAAAGTATTCACAATTCCTGCATGATGCGTCTGAGATAAAGAGATCCGTTTCAGAAAACGACCTGAATCTGATCCTGCCTGTAAATAAGCCAAATGTGGAGATCCCGGTGATTGAGCTGTTTCTGAAGTAGGATGTATGTATTTAGGCTGTAGACTGTAGGTGTTTAGGCTGTAGCGTGTGGGTCTGGGTATTGGGTGTTGAGTATGTTTGAGCGCGTCATTGCGAGGAGTCGTCCAGATTCTTTCTGTTTGACATGAGTTCAAGACGACGAAGCAATCTGTAGCCAAAACCAAAGTATGAACTGATACACAATAATTAATACACACACAAAACCCTTGGCCCCTGACTCACACACTACAGCCTAATAACCTACAGCCTAAAAGCCTAATATCAACAAAAACCTCTGCTTACCAGCAAGTATGATTCATCAATAAAACACCCTGCTATGACTTCCCGCGAACGAATTCTCGCCACGATAAACCACAAGCAACCAGATCGGGTTCCGGTGGATTGTGGGGCCACTCCGAGTTCCACGATTTCGGCGATAGCGTATAGTAACCTTACAAAATACCTGGGGATGAAGGACAGCCAGACACGCGTCTACGATGTTATCCAGGAATTGGCCGTTCTCGAGGACTGGGCCCTGGAAAAATTCGGTGTGGATGTCATCGACGTCGGACGTGCTTATAATACCAGTGAGGAAGACTGGTACCAGATCACCCTCAGCGACGGCAGCCTGGCATACTATCCACAGTGGTTCAGGCCGCAAAAACAATCTGACGGCAGTCTGATCGCCTGTAATGATCAGGGAACGGCCATTGCCAAAAAACCATCCGGTGCCACCTTCTTTGATCAGATCTGTTTTCCCTATCTTGACGGTTACCCCGTTAATTACCAGGCACTCGACAAAGCCATGAACAAAGTTTTGTGGAAAGCACTGCCTGCTCCACCCTGGGATCATGCCGCCAAAGAAGGTTTCTGGAATGATTTGCGAAACAAGGCATTAGATCTTCGACAGACAACGGATAAAGCACTTTTACTGGGAGTGGGCTGCAACCTGTTTGAATGGGGGACCTTTCTCCGGCGGATCGATAATTTTCTGATGGACACTTATGCTGATGCCGAGAACGTAGAAAGATTACTGGATGCCCTGATGGAAAGGCATATGGCAGGTCTGGCGAAAGTTTGTGAGTACGTGGGTGATGTGGTAGATATTGTTAAATTCGGCGATGACCTGGGTATGGACAGCGGTCCCTTCATGTCTCCGGATATCTATGCCCAATTGTTCAAGCCACGGCACAAGATGTTGTGCGATTATGTAAAACAGCATAGCCAGATGCATACGATGCTGCACTCGTGTGGCTCAATTTATCAGCTGATTCCTCATATGATAGAAGCCGGATTTGAGATTCTGAATCCGGTTCAGACCAATACACGTGATATGGAACCTGCCCGGCTCAAGGCTGAGTTCGGCCGCGACATAACCTTCTGGGGCGGTGGCATGGATACCCGCACTGTTCTGAATAATGCCAGCCCTGATGAAGTAAAGCATCATGTAAGGGAGAGGCTCGATATATTTTTTAAAGACGGAGGCTATGTATTCAATACAGTACATAATATCCTGCCCGATGTTCCGCCGGAGAATATCCTTGCTATGTTCGAAGCGGTTGGGGAATTTAACAGCTAATGTTTAATGGTATAATGTCACCATTCAAATTAAATGATATGAAACATCTTGCCATCATAGCCTATGTATTTGTTGCCTTTTCATGTAATCCTGGCCACGAACCTGTTTATACCATCTCTGAATCCCCCTGGCCTGAATCATTTGGCAATCACCGGGCAGTGCTTCAGATTAACCATACAGCTGAGGTGGTTTACCTGGATTTCTTATGGCGGAGGCATGACCCTAGACCAGAGGAGAAGCGATTTCTCATCATCAATGCAGTATCAGGGGATACCATTGACAATATTTACCGTTATCAGGTAGACAATGAACGATGCAGACTTGCCTTTGGACCTGTAATAAAGGAGGGAGTATATTATTTTTATTATTTACCATATGAGGTTCAGACAACCTGGGGATTCTTTGATAAGGACTATCTTAAAAAGGAACCGGAACCAAAAGAGAATTGGATGACGGGTAACTCGGTTGCAGATACCACGAATGCTACAGTATTTCCTGCAGCTAAAATCAGCGAAGTTCAATCAAGAACAGCCTTCGATAGTTTCTATCCCATGGAAATCATCCCTACAAAGCAGGAAAAACAGCAAATGCTTGGAAATCATCCTGATGAATACCTTCTTTTTCCCGAGGGACGTGAATATCCAGTACGAATGAAAGATGAACTACCTGAAAAATGGGTGAGGTCAGGTCCGTCAGATCAGTTTACTGCAACAGCCTTGCGAAATGAATACTTCGCTTTTCAGATTAGCGTATATGCAGCTAAAAAGGATCTAGAAAATATCAAGGTCGAATTTACAGCATTGGAGGGAAGAAGGGGGGCCATCCCTTCTGCTGCACTTACCTGCTTTAACAAGGGAGGTATTGATCCTTACGGTGAGTCGTTCACGAAGCGGGTTGACATAGGGTTGGGGAAGGTACAGCCCTTATGGATCGGCGTGGATATCCCGCAGGATATTAGGCCCGGGATGTACCAGGGAACCGTGAACATTATACCTGAAAATGCAAAAAAACAGTCTGTATTGGTCAAACTTAATATTACCGGCAAAGTACTTGCCGACAGGGGTGACAGTGAGCCCTGGCGACACTCGCGTCTGCGCTGGCTGAATTCAACGGCCGGTATCGATGATGAAGCGGTTGCACCCTATACTCCCCTGAAGTTGGAAGGTAAAACAATCAGTTGCCTGGGCCGTTCGGTTCGCCTGAATGAAAAGGGATTACCTGAGATGATTGACAGCTGGGGACACGATCTTTTATCAGATCAGATGCGTTTTGTGGTGGAAACCCATTCCGGGACCTTTTCACCCAGGAATACCGTATTCAGGATACTGGATCAGAAGGACGGGATAATCCGATGGGAGAGCAGAATGGAAGATCAGGATCTAAGCATGGTTTGTACAGGCA
Source organism: uncultured Bacteroidales bacterium (assembly GCA_963705125.1). Classification (GTDB taxonomy): domain Bacteria; phylum Bacteroidota; class Bacteroidia; order Bacteroidales; family UBA10428; genus UBA5072. The sequence continues at coordinate 586,092 of CAVPIY010000008.1, forward strand.
CCATGGAATCCGACGGGCATTTGAATTTCCGGTACACCCTCACGCCCGGGAAGGATATCAGCGTCAGGGACATCAGATTTGAACTGCCGGTCAGGCCTGCCTTTTCGGAATATATGATGGGAATGGGACTTCCGGGCGGGTTTACGCCAAAATCGCATACTTCGAAATGGAAATCCACCGAAGATAGTTACTGGATTGGGAGCCCGGAGGCCGGCATACATTGCGAATTTGTCGGGGGAACTTTTCATGGTCCAATGCTTAACCTGTACAAGCCCGAGCCGCCAAAAAGCTGGAATAATGAAGGAAATGGAGGTTTCAGGGTCGAAAAGGGCAGTTCTAAAACCATCGCTACTGTATTTAGCGGAAAACGGTTGCTTAGAGCTGTGGAACCTATAGATTTTGAATGGAATTTGCTGATCACGCCTGTAAAACAGATCAATTATAAAAGCCAGTTTGAAGACCGGTATTATCATGCTGTTGATCCTCAGGAAGAGGATATCAGGGCAGGCATCAGAATAATCAATGTTCATCACGCCAATGTTTACAACCCTTATATTAATTATCCGTTTATACACGTTCAACAGATGAAGGATTATATTGATACGTGGCACGCAAGAGGTATGAAAGTAAAGATTTACTATACCATTCGTGAACTTACCGATCATGTTACGGAACTTTGGGCACTACGCAGTTTGGATGATGAAATCTTAGGAGGTGGTTCCGGCGGGGGATATCCCTGGTTACGCGAACATTTGATCGACAACTATCGGCATCAATGGTTTCAACCTTTCGATGACATGACTTCTGACGCTGCCATTGTGAATAGCGGCAGCGTTAACCGGTGGTATAATTATTACATTGAAGGTCTGGCATGGCTGGTAAAAAATGTCGGTATTGATGGCTTGTATCTGGATGACGTCACTTATAACCGACAGATCCTGAAACGAATGCGCAAGGTGATGGAACAAACCAAACCGGGCTGCATCATTGATCTGCATTCAAACACCGGATTCTCGCTCGGGCCGGCAAACCAGTATGCGGAATTCATTCCTTATATCGATAAATTGTGGTTTGGAGAAAGTTTCCAATACAATAAGATGCCGGCAGAGAACTGGCTTGTGGAAACAAGTGGCATACCTTTCGGACTGATGGGTGATATGCTTCAGGATGGGGGAAATCGTTGGAGGGGCATGATCTATGGTATGACCGCAAGACATCCCTGGGCAGGTATCGCTGATCCAAGACCAGTTTGGAAAGTATGGGATGAGTTTGGCATATCCTCTGCTCAAATGAAAGGCTATTGGCAAAAGGATTGTCCGGTTAAAACAACAAATCCTGATGTATATGCGACAGCCTATGTTAAAGATAAAACTATACTCATTTCCGTTGCCAGCTGGGCCGATAAGCCGGTGAGCGTGAGACTTGAGATTGACTGGAAGTCAACCGGACTGGATCCGCAAACCGCCTTGCTTACAGCACCTGAAATCCGGGATTTTCAGGAAGGCCGGACTTATAAACCCACAGACTTAATTCATCTTGAACCACCGAAGGGATTGTTGCTGTGGTTAAAATGAGCAATCCCGTTGTGTATTCCACTATTCCCTGATAATGAGGCCAGGATTGAACAAAGCAGCAATCTTTTGCCAGGCCATGATTTTAAAGTTTTGTGTGGTTAACTTTTCAGCATCGTAATTGAAACCGTCCTGAACAACAAGAATCCCATGGGGATAAAGAGTTCCCAATGGTGAAGAACTCACGTCGAGTCCGTCTGTATCCTCCACACCGTCGATAATTCCCGCGCCAATGGAAAAGCTCCCGATATACCGGTTATTTCCTTCGCGTTCAAACAACGCATAGGTGCTATTACCCTGTACCGAAGCAATCAGATATCCATTCCTTTTTTCTCCATAATAAATTGTAAGTCCTTCAAGGTCACATACTATTTTGGGATTTAGGGAATCACTCATGGCAATTCTGGATTTTTGTGCGGCTTGTCCGGTATCTGCCGGGATTTTCCAAATGCAATTATGTTCCTCTGCTGCATAAAGAATACCAAAGTCGTCATCGGCCACAAGCCCTTCGGTTTGTGATTCAAAGCTGAATTTTCGAATATTTTTCAGATCAATGGTGCTATTATTCGTAGGGATAAGTTCCCATTGCTCGGTGATGCCATCCTTGGCACAAACAAAGGCGTAATATTTGTTTTTTTTCCTGTCATGGTAGAATGCAAATCCATACACCTCAGAAAGTGAAGAAAGGGTTCGGGATTCAATTATGTCCGAGAGGGTGTAAGTTTCAGGATCAATTGCCATGATGATTATGCTGTTATCCGACCGGTTGCAGGCTCCGACAATATCGACCTGGTTGCCGTTACTGAGTTTAAAATCATATCGGATATCCACATTGTTGACTCTCCCGAGTGGATAAAACGAAAGCTCCTCGCCCTGAAGATTGTATACATACAAGCCGGCTTTTTTATTGGTTCCGATAATTAGGCTGTTTTCAGGATTCAACCGGTTTACCCAAATGGCAGGATCATCGGCAGCATCTTCGCCTTCATCAGATAACACAGGCATGGTTTCGGCGGAAGCACAGACAATGCTGTCAGTCTGTAAATACACTGATTTCTCATGGTGGAACTTGCATCCCAGGAAAGGAAGGAAAATAGGGAAAAAGATGAATTGTTTTATATTCATGTTGTGTTTTTTGAGTTGTCAGAATGCCATTTTTATGCCGATCCTTCCCCACCAGGAATAATACTCCTGTTTCAAAGTATTTGACTTAACACCAATGAAATACCGGAGAGGAGCGTTTGTCAGATTTATCACATCAGCGAATACTTTCAGATTTAAGGTGAAGGAATAACTGGCTGTAAGATCCAGATGCCAGGCTGCATCATAATATTCATCGAGATCCTTATCGGCACCGAGCCTGTCAAGAAAGGCATCATGGAAGTTAACAGAAAGCTTGCTATATAGTTTTTTAGTTTCATAGTAAAGTGCCAGGTTCATGGTATGCATGGCTTGTCCCGGCAGAGTGATGGTCTCCTTTTCGGCTGTATTGAAATAGCTCTCATAGTCATTTCCCGGAGAGATGATCTTGACTTGTTCGTTGGCCGGATATCTTTTAAATATTGACGCCTTCGACTTGCTGAAGGTATAATTTGCATATATGCCAAAGTTCTTCAGATATCCCGGTAAAAATTCAAGCTTAAATTGCCCCAGAATCTCTGCGCCAAAAACGGAGGCATCTTTTCCGTTCAGGGGTAATTCGATGATGTATTTGTTTGCACCGGTTGTGGGGTCAGACTCATAGGCATTCAGTACATAAAAGAATACAAAATCATCGATTTTTTTTAAAAACAAACCGCCCGAGATGATACTTTTATTCTGAAAATAGTATTCTGTCAGCACGTCAAAATTCAGTGAAAGGGGGTATTTTAAATCGGGATTGCCATATTTGACCTCCTTGCGGTCCTGCTGCCGGTAAGGAAGCACATCCTCAAAGTTAGGCCTTGAAAAGGTCCGGGTAATGGCGGCCCTCAGGTTCAAACGGTCAGAGAAATTATATTTTACCTGGAACTGTGGCAGGAAAAAAGAATGAACCCGCTTATCGGTCAGTGTATCCACTATATCATCAAAGGTTTCGCCTGTGAGGTTAATGGTACGTCCCTTGTAATCAATTTTCGTCTGTTCATAACGAAGCCCGCCAAGTACCATCAATTGCCTGAAATCCATCCTGAACATACCGTAAAAAGCCATAATACTTTCGTTGGCATGATAATCTTCCTCATTGGATTTACGCATGGTTTCCTTCCGGGCATAAATAAAATGCTGGGGATAAGATTCGTAAAAGCTTCTGACCTCTGCAGAAGCTGGCATATTATCTATGTGGTAACCCTGCCCCAACAGATCTGTTTCAGCAAAATCATCTGAAATGGTAGTCAGGTTCAGTTCAGGCGCGGTTCCGAAATAAACCGGGTTTGTCGGATAATAATTTCCAAAGACCTGTGCAACATTATCCCTGCTTTTATCCTTATTCCTGATTTTTGACCCGATTTTCATAAAGCCGTTACCATTGGAAAGCGTAAAAGGAACTTCAAGGTTAAATTTTGCGGTGAGGTTTCTGTCACGCACATTCCCCGTCAGGATTAGCATTTCATCCAGCTCATACTCCTCATAGTCATAAGCAGCCAGGGAATCTCTTGTTTTGGGGAAGTAGAGGCGGGGCCACTGTGGATTGCTTTTATCAACTTTTATGGCAAGGGATTGTACCGGATCTTCAAAAAGGATTTCAAGCCTGTCAGGTTGTTTTTCCGTAGCAAGGGAGTAAGCTGCCTCATAATCGAGGGTGGCTATACCGATCTTGTTTTTACCTCCCAGGTTTATCGTGCTGATCTCTTGTTTCTTGATACGGTCTTTCAGATCATGTTCAATTCCCCCATAAGTAAAATAAGTGTCATTTATCGGATCATCGAGGGTATAAATCTTACGCCGCCGTGTTTCATGGTCAGTGAAGCTGTTATACATTCCCCTGAGATAAAAATAGGCGTTTCCAAGATAATAGTCTGCAGATATGCTGAGCCCTGCCCGGGTTCGCCTTATATCATAATGCCGCAACTGCATCTCGGTATAAAGAAGATGGTAATTGGTATTGCTATCACCTTCATTCACTGTACCCCGGTACGGAAGTTTATCATACTCAAACTCGAGGTTGTCAGAACCCTGGTTGTTGAGATAATAACTGCCATTCATGCTGTAACCGAATTTTCCCTTGCGTTGGGCAATAGAAAAGTTCGTCTGGTAGATACCTGTATTTCTCAGATTATTATATCCCCCTGAAAAAGAAGCTTTTATCTCTGGAATTTCTGATCTTCCCTTTTTTGTAATGATGTTAACGTTTCCGCCTATGGCATCTGCATCCATATCAGGTGTAAGCACCTTGGTAACTTCAACAAACTCGATCTGGTCAGCGGATATGATATCCAGTCCCACATACCGTACATTCCCTTCCGGTGATGGAATCTGTTCTCCATTGATATTAAAGCTTGTGTACTCAGGCGGTGTACCCCGCAATTGTACAAAGCGTCCTTCACCCTGGTCACGTTTCAGGGTTATGCCGGGTATTCTTTGTAAAACTTCAGCTGCATTCAGGTCGGGAAACTGTTCGATCTGTTCTGCGGAAACTATGTTCTTGATATTGGCCGACAGTTTCTGATCAAGTATTGCTTTGACCTGTCCTTCTGCGTTTCCGGTTATTTTAACTGCCTCGAGTTCTTGTGCTGAAGGTTTAAGTTGTATAATAAGGTTGTCATATGAGTGACTCCTGAAATCAAGTTGCATGTAAATGGTTTCGTAGCTGATAAATGCAATCTCCAGTTCAGTTTGTTCTTTTGGAATATTACCCAGGGTAAAATTACCCTGTGGATCGGATATTGTTCCGATATTGGAGTTCCTGATCCTGACCGTGGCCGCAGGTAGCGGTTCATGGGTGACCGCGTCGGTTATCTTTCCACTGACCCTGAATCCATTTTGCGAAAAAGACGACAGGTAAGGGAAAATGATCACGATCAGTTGCAGAAGAATGATCAGCAATTTGGACATTTCCCATCTACAATTATGCTGTGAAAGCCGTCGGGGTATAAACACCAAACGGCTTTCACAACGCAAAATGCTATTTAATAAGAACCTTCTGGACAAATGAATCCTTGCCCTGTATGGCCTTCAGCATGTATACTCCCTGTGGAATGCCTGACATATCAAGCCTGACAGTGGATGAACCTCCGGTGTAGGTTCTCACAGACTTGCCTGTTATATCAAGCAGCCGGAAAAAAGAAGGATTCCCGGAAGGCAGGGTTACATTGGTTTCGGTTCCGGTAACCGGATTTGGGAATATTCTCATGGATTTCGCTAAAACAGTCTCCTTCAATGCAGTAGGATTACCGCCATCGCTATAATACACAACGAGTTTGGGTACCCGTTCGGGATGATTCAGTCCGTCCCCTGGAATTCCTTCGTTATCAAGGTCTTCGGGATCCTCGATATTTTCGAAGGATTCGAATTCCCGGTCATTTTCCACATTGCTCGGGCCCTGGTTTTCGCCGGTTAATATCAGTGACAGGGCATTCCCGGATTTCCAACCCGTGCGGTCCACAATCTCCTGGATTAAAACCTTAAGGTCGGGTGTGGGGTAAGGAAAGTAGATAATCCAATCCTCATCCACCACCCATCTTACTGAAGCCTCGGTAGCCGGCCTGGCCGTAATCAGGGTTTCTTCATCAAAGGTAACGGCACTGTCTGCTGCTTCCCCTGCAATTGTGATATTTGCCACATCTTCAGCTGATTTACCTTCGTGAGAGCTGAGTACAACCCAGGCCGAATCGATGGTGGCACCTGCTGGAATGGTAACATTCTGAAAACGTAATCCGGTCGTCACAACGTTGGCATCACCTTCCTGGCCTTCCCATCCTGCATCGAGGTCATCGTCATCTAAACCATCGATCTCATCATTTATCTGTTCTGCATCATCAGATGAGAAATCAAATGATTCCTGTGTTTCCTCATCAACAATTACCCCGGTCTTCACAATAGAAACTTCAATCTTTGTGTTCTGGCAATAGGTCCGGGAAGCAAAACCCAGCAACGCCATGATCATAATTAAGTGTAAAACTCTTTTCATATGTTCTGATTTATGGTTATCAATTCAGGGAACAATTTTACATGAACTTGACAGGCGGAACAATGGTAGTTTTATCCAGAGAGGCATAGTAGTTATTACTATGACAAAATTTCGGGTTATATATTATACACAAACAGCATGTTAACAATTTTGTCATGCCAGATAAGCAGGTTCTTATGCAGAATTCCCGTACTCTGGAAAATGAATTAACACAAACTTAATCTAGCTGTATAGTTCAGGTAATATTGCTGTAATAATTTCGCAATAATCCTTCCCAGTAACCGTACAATTATGATCCGGATAATAATGGCAGATTATCACCCGGTGGTATGCGCTGGAATAAAGCAAATTCTGGATGGTACCGGGGTATTTATGCTTGCTGATCAGGTGCCCAATGGAGAGGAACTTCTCCGCAAACTGGCATTGAATAGGGATGATTATGATTTGGTTGTACTTGAAATCTCTATGCCCGGTAAAGAAGCTTTTGACATAATCCGTGAAATCCGGTCGAATCATCCTGAACTTCCTGTTGTGATATTCACCTTTAATCGTGAGGAACATTATGCCCTCAGGTTCTTCAGGCTTGGGGCATCCGCTTTTATTCGGAAGGACAGCCAACCTGAACAGATAATACAAACACTTAAAATTGTAGCAGGCGGTAGAACTTACTATACTCCCACTCAGGTTGAACTGATGGCCGATTTTGTTCGGGGAACGACGGGTATACAGGCAATGGGTTTTGATGAACTCACGGACCGTGAGCTTCAGGTTCTGTATTTGTTAGCCAATGGCTTGCTTAAAGGTGAAATTGCAAGTAAACTGGAGGTGAGCAAACATACAATCAGCAATCACCGGAACAATATTCTCAAAAAGCTGAATCTCCGGAATAATTCCGAACTTACCCGCTATGCAATCAGAAATAGACTGATCAGCTGATGTGGCAACAAATTCAACATGAATTCTGATCATACTTGCAATCAGTACCCATCTTTTGGTTTAATTTTTCATTTATCAGCAGGATCCGATTTGTTCAGCACGTTCATTTTTCCGGTAATAATTTGGCGGGAGTTGAAAATTGGGCTATCTTAAAATCTTAATTGAACATCAAAAATGCAATAGGCATTCCTTTCTTAACAATTAATGACATGAGAATCAAATCAATAATCGTTCTTTGCATTATGGTTGGCATTTCCTATGCAGGAAACAATCCAGTGGGGATCTTTGAGGACCACACAGATGTTGGAAAACCAAAACTGGCCGGAAATGCGACCTATGACGCAAATAACCAGACTTATACAATGAAGGGATCGGGTTATAATATCTGGTTTGAACGGGATGAGTTTCACTATGCATACCGGAAAATAAAGGGGGATTTCATCCTTACGGCCAATTTTGCCTTTATCGGCAAGGGTACTGATAACCATCGGAAAATCGGCTGGATGGTAAGGGAATCACTCGACGATAATGCTTCCCATATCAGCGCAGTTTCCCATGGTGACGGACTAACGGTGATGCAGTGGCGATTACTGAAGGGGGCCTTTATGCGTGATCCGCAGGATGAAATTTTCTCGCCCAAGAGTCATTACCAGATCATTCAGCTTGAGCGGGCGGGTAAAAATATTATACTCCGGGCAGCCCAGCCTGGAGAACCGCTTCAAACCACCGGTTCAAAGGAAATGAGTGATATGCCGGATGAGGTGCTTGCAGGGTTATTCATCTGTTCACACAATGCTGATGTAATGGAAGAGGCCAGGGTTTGGAATGTGCGGATCGACAAGCCGGTTCCCGATTCTTACGATCCGGATAAAGATGGATATGTGGGTTGCCGTCTGGAGACCATACATGTTTTTGACGGCATCCGCCGTGTAATCCATGAGTCAAAGGGCCGGTTCGAAGCGCCTAATTGGATTCCCGATGGCAAGCTGCTTTTCAATATGGAAGGATCCCTGTATACCATTCCGGTCGAAGGGGGAACTCCTGAAAAATTGAACACGGGCTTCGCAGACAAGCTCAACAACGATCACGGTATTTCATTCGACGGGAAAAAGCTGGCCATCAGCCATCACAGGTCAGGATTACCGGGAGGCGGTTCTACCGTTTACGTGCTGCCCCTTACCGGAGGCACGCCCAAACTGATCACCGAAGGAACACCTTCCTACTTTCACGGATGGTCGGCCAACAACAAGGAAGTCTATTACGTGGCACAGCGTGATACGCCAATCTACAATATTTATAAGCATGCTGTCGATGGAGGCAGTGAAGTCCAGCTGACTTTCAACAAAACAGGGCATGTGGATGGTCCGGAAGCATCACCGGACGGGAAATACATTTATTACAACGGCAGCCAGAGCGGTACCATGCAGATCTGGCGCATGAAGCCGGATGGGACAGGCAAAGAACAGATGACTTTTGATGAGTACAACGACTGGTTTCCGCATGTATCTCCCGACGGCAAATGGATCGTGTTCATTTCCTTCCCGGTGGAAGTTGCTCCCGCTGACCATCCGTCATACAAACGTGTCATGTTGCGCATGATGCCGGCCAGTGGCGGAGCACCCAGGGTAATTGCCTACCTGTATGGCGGACAGGGAACGATCAATGTGCCTTCCTGGTCACCGGACAGCAAGTATATTGCGTTTGTAAGCAACTCGGAGTAATTATGAATTATGAATTAGTGGTGATGCGTTAACTTTCAAAATTTGTTTGTATATTATTGATATTAAATATAATATATGCGTTCTTTGATTTTTTGATTTGATTTTTGACCCCGAAGGGGTTTTATATAAATAACCGTGGGTGTAAACCCACGGCAGAAAAGACCGGCATCACCATTCAGCCCCGGAGGGGTTGAACCGATAGGCATTAACACCTGTTATTCAACCCTTTCAGGGCTGAGAGACTATATTCTGTACATGTCCGTGGGTTATCACCCACGGTTATTGAGATGATGCCACTCCGTGGCTTCAAAACCGATTATGTTGAGTCTAATGCAAACTTATTCTTGTACGCATCAGAAGTAATTATGAATTATGAATTATGAATGAATAGGTAATAACAAAGAAATAAAAATATGAAGAATTTACTTTTAACCATATTACTTATGTCCGTTACACTGGTAAGCGGACAACAGACCAGGATCAATGTGATACCTCAGCCCGTGGACGTACAGGTCGCTGCCGGATCATTCGAGATCACCCCTGCTTCAGTGATCAGCTATGACAAACCGGAAGGGAAAACCATTGCGGTGATGCTGGTGCAGAAGCTCAGCATACCTGCAGGTTATAAACTTAAAACCGTGCAGGGCAATTCCGGTAAGATTAAGTTCAATCTGAATGCTACTCCTGTTCAGAAAATCGGGACGGAGGGCTATACCCTCGAATCTTCCCCTGATGCTGTGATCATTACGGCAAACCAACCAGCCGGACTGTTCAATGGGTTGCAAACGCTGCTTCAGCTTTTTCCCAAAGAAATTGAAGGCAAGACATTGTCAAGAATTAAACTGACCCTTCCTTGCGTAAAAATAACCGATTACCCAAGGTTTGCCTGGAGGGGACTTATGCTTGATGTGAGCCGGAATTTCTTCACCAGGGAAGAAGTCATGCAATACATCGACGACATGTCCAGGTTCAAGTTTAATACATTCCACCTGCATCTTACTGATGACAATGGATGGCGGATCGAGATCAAATCACTTCCAAAGCTTACTGAGGTGGGTGCATGGCGGGTTCCACGTCAGGGGCATTTCGGGGAGCGCATTCCTCCTCGACCCGGAGAAAAGGCTACTGAAGGAGGTTTTTACACCCAGGATGATATCCGTGAAATTGTCAGGTATGCCCGGGAACGCTTCGTAACCATCGTGCCCGAAATTGATGTACCCGGGCACAGCATGGCAGCCATTGCATCTTATCCCGAACTGAGCTGTACAAGGGACTCTTCAATTAAGGTGGACCCCGGGACCAAATTCTCCGAATGGTACGGTGATGGCACCTTCAAGATGCTGGTCGACAATACGCTCAATCCGTCGGATGAAAAGGTGTATGATTTTCTAGACAAGGTTTTTACGGAAGTGGCTGCCCTTTTTCCAAACCCATACATCCATGTCGGCGGGGATGAATGTTATAAGGGATACTGGGAAAAGGACCCGGGATGCCAGGCCTTGATGAAGAAACTGAATGTTACCAAGGTGGAAAAACTGCAGGGTTATTTTATGAACCGGCTGGAAGGCATACTGAAAACAAAGGGCAAGAAATTACTCGGCTGGGATGAGATCCTGGAGGGCGGCATCTCACCCGAAGCAACGGTAATGAGCTGGAGGGGGATCAAGGGAGGTATCGAAGCTGCCCATCTGGGTCACGATGTGGTCATGACACCGACCACCTTTGCCTACCTCGACTATATGCAGGGGGATCCTGCCATAGAACCGCCCATTTATGCCCAACTCAGGATGAATACCTGCTATGGGTACGACCCGGTACCCGGAGGTGTGGATGCCAAATATATCCTGGGCGGACAGGGTAACTTGTGGAGCGAACAAATACCCACCCTGCGGCACGCCTATTACATGACTTATCCTCGCAGCTGGGCACTGGCCGAAGTGTTCTGGACTCCGTTGATTGTCAGAAACTGGGAGAATTTTGTACAACGGGTGGAATACCAGTTCACCAGGTCAGATCAGGCAGAAAAAGCTTATTCAAAGGCCATTTATGATGCAATAATTAAAGTAATGAATAAGAACGGGAAGATGTGGGTTGAAATGGGATCAGAAGTTCCTGGTCTGGATATCTTTTATACCCTCGACAACACCATGCCTGACGATCACTCGCAAAAATATGCACAACCTGTCATGATCCCCGAAGGGCCGGTCACCCTGAGGGTGATCACTTACCGAAACGGTGCACCCATCGGTCACCTGATCACGCTGAATCCGGAGGAACTGAAGAAAAGGGCGGAGAGATAATCATATCATGTAGAGACGTTGCAGGCAACGTCTCTACATGATCATTTACCATCCAGGATAATGGGTGTGTTTTTCCCGTCACCCATGATGATCAGTTTGGCATTGGGCGAGGTGGCGATGGCCTTGATCATCTCATACTGCAATTGCTTATCCGTAAGCGACAGACTGATTATTCTCTGATAATCGGCTATTCCCTGTGCTTCCACCCTTTTCCGCTCGGCTTCCTGTTTTTCCTTCTGCAGAACAAAAGTCATTTTCTGGGCTTCCTGTTCGGCATTGATCTTCGATTCAATGGTGGTCTTTACCGAAGCCGGCAGGGTTATGTTTCTTACCAATAGCTGTTCCAGAAACAATCCCCTGTTTTTAAAATCGGATTCAATCCCTTTGAAAATACGGGCCTGGAATTCATCTCTTTTGGAGGAGTATAGAGCTACCGCATCATAATATACCGCATTGTCCCTGATCTTGGTACGGCAAATTGGCCGAACAATGATATTCTTGTAATCGGTCCCGATCTCTCTCAGTATTTTGGGTGCTTCAGATTGAAGGACTCTATACAGTACAGTAAGGTCAATGATAACCTCGAGTCCGTCGGCCGACAGCACCCGTATGGCATCGTCTCCTGTGACTTCACCTTCGGAGGGTACGCCCGACATGGTATAATTTTGCGTCCTGATATCGAAGGGCACCACCTCAACAAGTGGATTTTTTAGCGTTCAGACCACTTTCCAGGATGTTGTCGCTGACCTTGCCGAATAGCTTCTGGACGCCTACTTCACCGGGTTCTATCTGAATAACCGAAGCCATTAATATACCAATGGCCATGATACCGACGCCAATGCCCTTGATCAGGGTTGCATTTCTGCGGAAAGGAGTATTTGCCCTGGCAATGGCAAAGCCAATAATCAGGGCAATCAAGCCAATAATGAGTAAAAACATAGCGGATATATTTAGAATTTTTTAAGATTAAGTAAAGATAGTGGTTCAGTTTGTTTTTCATATTTAAAATCAGTACATTTCTATGTCGAAGCCGGATTATTTGTGCTAAAAGAGACATCATGTCGGGTAGAGAGTATTATCTGGGAATTGATATCGGATCTGTTTCGACCGGAGTGGTATTGCTGAATGAAGATTTTCAAGTACTGCATACCTCCTATGATCTTCATAATGGCCAGATGGCCAATTGCCTCCGGAAGTCGTTACGCAGCCTGAATTTGAATCAGGTCAAGGCAGTTGGATATACCTCTTCTGCACCAAGCCATTTTCAAACAGGGCAAGGTCACTGATTCACGCATTGCTTTCATCATGGCAGCCCGTTATTTTCATCCTGATCTGCAGGCACTTTTGATTATCGGTGCTGAAAAATTCGGCCTGGCTACATTCAGCACAACAGGAGAATACCTGAATTTTAAGTCCAATACATCATGTGCGGCAGGAACCGGAAATTTCCTCGATCAGCAGGCTGAACGGCTGAACCTCAAAAACATCCGGGAATTCAGTGACCTGGCGTACAGCAACCGGGGAAGTTTTCCGCTAATCGCCAGCAGGTGTGCCGTATTTGCAAAAACCGACCTGATTCATGCTCAGCAGGAAGGATTCACGCTGAGGGAGATTTGTGACGGTTTATCATACGGATTGGCCAAAAACATCATTGATGCGGTTTCACTGGACAATACCGTAAATTCAATTGTCGCTGCCGGAGGAGTTGCTTTAAACAGGGCTGTGATCGGGCATATTGAAAAGCTTACCGGCATCAAGATTTCAGTTGATCAATATGCTGCGGTGTATGGTGCCATTGGTGCGGCCATGAACTGCAGGAGTGATCAGAATCCGGGATCATTGAAACTCAGACATGCTGACGACCTGATATCTTCAGGAGAAAAACAGAAAGCATATTGTTATCCTCCGCTCCTGTTGAAGCTTTCCGATTATCCCGATTTTGCAGTGGATGAACACTACGAATTTCAGTCACGGTTTTTCCCGTCGATGAAGCCGGTTGAAACTGATCTGTATGCCATGCCTGAAAATACATCCCATATAGATGTCTTTCTCGGTATTGATATCGGATCAACAAGCACCAAGGCTGTTTTGCTTGACAGAGACAGGACGGTCATGGCCGGTTTTTATACACGCACATCGGGTCAGCCTTTACAGGCCGTTCAGGTAATTTTTGAAGCGATATGTGATCTGGCTGAAAAAAGGGGACTTGCATTATTCAAATCAAAGGGGCAGGTACAACCGGATCAGGCAGAAAATTCACCGGGATGATACTGGGCGCAGATATTATGCCTGATGAAATTACGGCTCATGCAAGGGCAGCCTATGAACTCGATCCGGAAACAGATACGATCATCGAAATTGGCGGACAGGACTCGAAATTCACCCTTATGCAGGATGGCATGGTGACATTTTCGGTAATGAATAATGTGTGTGCAGCAGGAACAGGAAGTTTCATTGAAGAACAGGCCAAAAAACTGGGATGTCCCTTGCCGGAATATTCAAGCCGGGCAGAAAAGGTACATGCACCCATGGCCAGTGACCGGTGTACGGTATTTATGGAACGCGATCTGAACCATTACCTGAGTGAAGGGTTATTCGGTGGATGAGATACTGGCTGCAGTATTGCATGCCACACGGGAGAATTACCTGACCAAGGTGGCCTCAACCGGCAGGATCGGCAGCAAGATATTCTTTCAGGGCGCCACAGCAAAAAACAGGGCCCTGGTAGCTGCATTTGAACAAAAACTGGGGAAGCCGATCCGGGTTTCAAAATACTGTCATCTGACGGGTGCCATGGGTGTGGCATTGGAATTACTGGAAAAGGAATCGTCCATTTCTTCGTTCAGGGGACTGGATCTTTATAAAAAAACAATACCTGTAGCGTTCAGAGATCTGCAGCTATTGCACCAATCACTGTAAGCTCAAGGTGGCGGAAGTGGACGGGGAAATCGTTGCCTATGGTTTTTTATGCGGCAGGGATTACCATGCAAAGCGATATATTCAGGAAAAAGCACTGGATTTTCATTTGATCCGTAAACGACAGGAAATATTCAGAACACAGCCCCAATGAGATCAGGGAGTCCTTTACAATCGGAATTCCGGCCGGTCTGCACCTGTATGAAGAGATCCCCTTTTGGCGCGCGTTCTTCGAGTTTGCTGCACATCACACAATAACAAGTGAGGAATGTCCTACTGTTGTGAAAGAGGGTAAAAACCTGTGCAGCGCTGAATTCTGCACGCCCATTGCAGCCATGCATGCGCATGTGGATTATCTGCGCAACAGGGCCGATTATATCTTTCTTCCCGTATATCTTGAAGAAAGTCAGGAAGACAATGTGAATAAACAATATTGTTATTATACCCAGTTTGTGTCATCTGTTATTTTGGCACAAAAACGATTTTATCCTGCTGGTAAAATCCTGACTCCTTTGTTAAAATCCTCACAGGGAGAACTTTCAACCCGGCTTGAGTTATATAAAATGCTAAGATCCATTGGATTAAAAAATATCGGATTTCTGCAGGTAACCAGGGCTTATGAAAAGGCCAAAAAGCATATTCGGGAGCTGTCCAAAAAATGGCAAAGGATTTACAAGGAAGAATCCGCCCATTCAGGATGATATTCATGTTATTTTACTGGGCCGTCCATATACTGTTCTGGCCACGGCAATGAACAATCATATTCCGGAGATCATTGAAAAGTATGGAGTCAGAACATTCTATATGGATATGCTTCCCAATATAACATGCCGAAACTTCCATGGCAGAAGAGCTGATCCGTTCCATAAAATGGAAATTTGCAGCCAGAATACTGAATGCGGCTGAAAGGGTGGCAAAATCCGATTCATGTTACCCTGTGCTGCTTACCTCTTTTAAATGTACACCAGATTCCTTTGTTATTGAATATTTTAAAAAGATTTTCCAGGATCACAGGAAGCCTTATCTGATTTTGCAGCTTGACGAACATGATTCCACTGTGGGATATGAGACAAGGATTGAAGCGGGCATCCGGACTTTCAGAAACCACTATGACAAACATAAAGCCAGGTCTCTGCGAAAAATCCACTCCAGGAAATGAAACCGCAGATCAGCAGATGCACGCTGGAATAAAAGTGCCTGTGAATTCCTGGGAAGACCATATCAGTGGGATGATCAATGACGCTACTGAAGTACTCAGGTCGAATGGGATCGATTTCAGCCGATTTACCAAGATGCTTCAATGGGGTGATTCAGCAGGAAACGACATAGGTGATACTTTAATTACCGGGGCAGGGAAGTTAAAAAATAAAACCTTGCTGCTGCCATCCTGGGACCAGCAGGTGGGGCCATTGCTTGAGGCTGTATTGCAAAACAGTGGATTGGACGCCCGACTCGTGATCAGCACAAAGGAATCCATTCAGCGAAGTCTGAGTCATAATACCGGACAGTGCCTGCCCTTGAATATCATTGTCCAGAATGCAATTGATTATATCGAGGCGAACAGGCTGGATCCCTCAGATAGCGTCCTTTGGATAATTAAGTCAACACTTTCATGCAACCTCAGCATGTTCCCGCAATATATGCGTAAGCTGCTGAATGATTATGGAAAGGGAATGGAACAGGCTTCAGTATATTCAGGAGATATTATATTTTATGATATTTCCCTGCAAACAGCCATTAATACCTATCTGGCCTATATGTTCGGAGGCAATATCCGGAAAATTGGCTGTATGATAAGTCCCTATGAAAAAGTGAAAGGGAAGTACGGATCAGGTTATGAAAGAATCATTTGCCTTGCTGTATGATGCCTTTAAGCATGGAAGCCAAAGGAGAAGATTCTGGAGCAGATTACCAGAGAATTTGAGTCAATCGGTGACTGAAAAAACAAAGCGGGCCAGGGTGGCAATTTTTGGGGATTTGTACGTGCGTGATAACGACCTGATGAACCAGGACCTGATTAAAATGATCGAGGAAAATGGGGGTGAAGTAATTACCACCCCCTATAGCGAATATATTAAGATAGTTGTGGATCCATTCACGGAAAGGGCATTCAGGGAAGGCCGTTATCTTGATTATGTCAAAACGAAATTTCTGAAGTCGCTGATTCCCCTTGTGGAAGAAAAATATGCACACTATTTCAACAGGTTGATCGGGGAGCCAATCAGAGAGGAGAAAGCAGAATTCGACGAATGGCTGAATAAGTTCGGGCTTTATTTATTTCACCGTGGGGAGTCATTTCGAAAATCTGCTTAAGAATACATAGTCTGACACGGCAATATCCTGACATAGATTTATTTATACAGACCAACCCGTCCTATTGCTGCCCATCGCTGGTAACGGAAGCCATGACACCCAGAATAGAGGAATTGACCGGTATACCTGTCGTGACCATTGAATATGACGGAACTTCCGGATTTAAAAATGAAGATATTATTCCCTACCTGAAATTCAGAAAAAAAAGAACCCCTGCTCACAATTTGTTGTAAACCATATCGGCCAGTTTTTGCCGGTCAAGTTTAAAGGCTTTGTTTCTTGGGAGCTTTTCAAGCCAGATTATTTTACCGGGCCGCAATTTAGGTGGAAGCAACCTTTTGAGTTCGGATGTGATAATGGTTTCATTTGTTACCGGTTTTGCCCTCTGCAATGAAAACCAGGCGTTGACCATGTTTCTGATCAGGCAAACCAATCAGGGCACATTCAAGTCCGGACTTTTCCAATACGGCAGATTCCACCTCTTCGGGAACCACTTTACGGCCGCGAACATTGATCAGGTTGTCAATGCGGCCGATCCATCTGAACCTGTTTTTTGCAGTCATCTGAACCTGGTCATTTGTAACCACAGGGGCAGGCAAATAGCTTGTCTTTATCACCAGGCAGCCCCGGGCATCAGTACTCAGCTCAATTCCTGGAAGAGCCTGGTAAAACGGTTCAGGATGCGGTCCGTTGATACGTCTGACGGCTATATGTGAGCAGGTTTCAGCCATACCAAAGGTAGCAAATACCTGGACAGGAATATCCCTTATCAGGTTTTCAAGTTCAGCGGGAATCCCGGTACCGCCAATGATCAGTTTTTGAATTGACGGATAATTCATTTTGTTTGAAAACGTATTCATCACCTGTACCGGAACCATGGCACAGAAATCCATGCCGGGGATCGCGGTCAGGTCCGGCATACTCCTGGGCTCGGTGAGATGCAGGTTAAGGCCGCCAATGATGCTTCTGACCACCATCATTTTTCCGGCAATATAATCTGCAGGCAGACAAAGCAAGGCAGTTTGTCCCGGATCAAGGTTGAAATACTGACAGGTGTTTTCAGCCGACCGGATCATGGATTTTTTCTGCAGAGTCAGTATTTTCGACCTTCCGGTTGTGCCAGAGGAGCGTTGTACAATGGTTTGTGATTCATCAAGCCATTCCTGAATAAAGGTATACATGGACTTCTCCCATCGCGGGGTATTCTGGTCACTGACCTTCAGGATTGAAAAAGCCAGTAGTTCCTGCCGGCTGAATGGCCGGTCATGGATCGTAAGAAATTTATCCTTCATTTTCCGGCAGGTTCATTGAAAACAGACAAGTCCCATTTAATGTCAGGATCGTAATACAACCTGTCACCATAGAGGTAGAGTGGGGAATGAATATTACCGGCATAGAGTGAACCTGTACTCAATCCGTGAGCCATTGTGTTTTTCAGGGTATAGGTCCATTGTGCAATGGCATTCAGGCCAATATTAGTCTCCAGTGAGGATGTGATCCACCAGCCGGTATCTCTTTCCATGGCCAATCGGATCCATTCAGCACAGGAGGCCAGGCCGCCAAGTAATCCGGGCTTCAGTACAAGGTACTGTGGTTTGAGGGTGTCCAGGATCATCTTGCGATCGTTAAAGTTATGTCTGCCGATGAGTTCTTCATCGAGCGCGATGGGGATCGGTGAGGTAGCACACAGGGCAGCCATCGTTTCGCCATGACCTTTTGGAATGGGTTGTTCAATACTGTGTATATCAAATTCTGATAACCTTTTGATCATCTCCGGGGCCTGTCTGGGTTTGAAGGCACCATTTGCATCCAACCGGATCTCCAGTTCATCAGCCGGATATTCTTTTCGGAGGTTTTCCAGAAGTTCCAGTTCATCGTCGAAATGCATGGCGCCGACCTTTAGTTTCAGGCAGGAAAAGCCATCCTCCAGCTTGTGCCGGATCTGCTTCAGAATGTCCTCCCGGGTGCCCATCCAGATCAATCCGTTTATGCCAATGGAATCCTTTCCTTCGGTGAACCTGGATGGATACAAAACCTTGGATCCGTTCATCCGGATATCTTTCCATGCAGTTTCCAGGGCAAAATTGATTGAAGGCCAATCAGACAAGGTCGGATCCGTTCCGTAATCACCCTGGTTGATCCGTTCGATGGTTTGCTTCAACCGGGTTTCAAATCCTTTATTGTCATCAAAACTTAATCCCGGAAGCAATGAGCATTCACCAATTCCAGCAATAGAAGGCTCATCGGTATGATACAGAATGATGTATTTCACATCCTTCTTCAGGTAAGTGCCGCGGGAGGTTGCTGCCGGACGGAGAAACTGAAATTCCTGGTATGCGATACGTGCCTTTATCATGGTAAAATCAGTCCAAGACCAAATGTTACCGAAAAAGCGAAAGTACTAAACACAAGTTTTTTCAATTCGCGGTTCAGTTCACCTGGCTCTGTATTTCTCATCACCACAATCACGTTCAGGGCAAAAAGCGGGCAGGTAAGAATGAAAAGGAACTGGTAAAACGAGTTGAAATGGATGAAGGTATAGATCAGGCTAAACAGAATAGAAAGAGAAATCAGGATCAGGTGATAGATCTTGGCAGCTTTGCTGCCGATATGCACCACCAGGGTACGTTTCCCCGAACGGGAATCATTCTCAATATCACGCATATTATTCAGATTCAGCACGCCTGAGCTGAGCAGTCCGATTGCGGATGCAGGCAGAAAAACCAGGGGATCAAGGGTATTTGTGTGCAGGTAATATGTCCCGGCAACTCCAATAATACCAAAGTATACAAATACGAATATGTCGCCGAAACCAATGTAACCATAAGGATTCTTTCCAACGGTATATTTAATGGCTGCATAAATGGCGGATATACCGAGCAGGAAAAAGATCAATATGGTTTTCCACCCGATCTGTCTGAGTCCGGCAAAGATCAGAAAGGATCCGGATATCAGGGACAGGATGACAAAGACCAGTATCATGGTCTGCATCTGTTGTTTTGTGATGAGCCCGCTTTGGGTAAAGCGCTGCGGACCAAGCCTGTTTGTATTGTCAGTGCCATGCATCGCATCACCATAGTCATTGGCCAGGTTTGAAAGGATCTGGAGGAAGAGCGTGGTTATAGGCGGCGAGTAAAAGGATTTCAAGGCGGAAGGAGCCATGGGCATATGCCAGGAAACTTCCAAGTATGGCACTTGAAAGGGCAAGGGGCAGTGTCCTGAAGGCGAAAGGCTTTTATCCAGATCCTGATATTCATTCTTTGCTTTGGAATGGCAAAGTTACGGTAATTTGGGATACTTATTAAAATCAGGCTTTCTTTTTTCCAGGAAAGCCTTTTTTCCTTCCTGTGCTTCGTCTGTCATGTAATACAACATGGTGGCGTTGCCGGCAAGCTCCTGAATGCCGGCCTGGCCGTCAAGTTCGGCATTCAGTCCTGCTTTTATCATCCGTATGGCCAGCGGACTGTGCTGCATAATTTTGCGGCACCAGGCAAGGGTTTCATCCTCGAGTTGATCCAGGGGGACAACTTTGTTTACAAGTCCCATTTCCAGTGCTTCTTTCGCTGTATACTGTTCGCATAAAAACCAGATCTCTCTCGCTTTCTTTTGTCCCACTATCCTTGCCAGGTATGATGATCCGAATCCGGCATCAAAACTACCCACTTTTGGCCCGGTTTGACCGAACAGGGCATTTTCAGAAGCAATGGTCAAATCGCAAACCACATGAAGTACATGTCCCCCACCGATGGCATAACCATTTACCATGGCAATGACCGGTTTGGGCAATGACCGGATTTGTTTCTGCAGATCAAGGATGTTAAGCCGGGGAACGCCGTCTTTACCTATATAACCGGCAAGGCCTTTGACATTCTGGTCTCCCCCGCTGCAAAAGGCCTTATCTCCCGCACCAGTAAGGATCACTACAGAAATATCAGGATTCTCGCGGCAATGGGTCATGGCATCGCACATTTCCATGGTCGTATCCGGAGTGAAGGCATTCCGGTATCGCGGACGGTTGATGGTGATCCGGGCTATTCCTTCAAAGAAATCAAATCTGATATCTTCGTATTCCCTGATTGTTGTCCAGTTTCTTGCTGTGGTCATGATATTCGGGCTTTACAGATCTGTTAAGGAGTCCCCATAAGTTTTCGGAAGGCTTGTTGCACTCACTGCTGCATCCGTTTTCACTTCAAGAATAGAAGCTTTGGCATGGCCACTCAGGAAGGATTTCCATTGTTTTTTCAATGCCTTCCCATCTCCGGCAAAGCAATATTCCAGCCCGTAAGCACTTGCCAGATTATCCATATTCACCGGATGATGGGCTTCGATATACTGTTTAAAACCGGGAAATTCCGAGGGTCCTTTCAGGATGTGAAATATTCCGCCCCCGCTGTTGTTAATTACCACGATACGCAGATTGGCCGGTAACTCGCGGTTCCACAGGGCATTCGAATCATACAGAAATCCAAGATCACCGGTGAGGATCAGTGTGGGCTTTTTTGCGGCAAAGGCAAGGCCTGCAGCAGTGGAAAGTGAACCGTCAATACCTGATACACCGCGGTTGGCATAGTATTTCAGTCTCTCATTTGCCGGAAATAGCTGGGCATACCGGATGACGCTGCTATTCCCAAGTACCAGGATTGTTTCGGGAGGAATACACTGAAAGATGAGATTGAATACCCGTACATCTGAAAAAGGCATGTGACTTATCCTGCCTTCAGTAATTGCATCAACATTTTTTGCAGCATCGATCCATGCATCCCGGTAGGATGAGGTTGACGGGGGAACAGGTTGCTCAGAGAGGACACGGTAGACAACCTCAGCCTGCAAGGGAATACGGCGGGTGACGAGCCTGAACGTATCGATGAGGTTAGTGTCACGAGCCGATCCGCCAGCAGGGAATGTTTTCAGCCCGGCGCAGATAGCCGGTCAGGGCTTTGGAAACAACCTGTCCACCGCTGTGGATGATCAGGTCAGGCAGGGCTGGACTGGAATTCCGGTTGTTGGACAGAACCAGATTGGAATTGGATACAATGCCGGCACCTGTAACATGCGATATATTTTCAGCCATAATAATGATTCTTCTGTCTGCTGAAAGAGGGGCCAGAATTTGAGGGACAGATGAACCGGGATGATCCTGTCCATGGATGATCATGATCCTGTTGGCTTGCTGCCATTCGGCGGCCAGCTCATCCGGAAGCCTGAAGGACAGATGCGGTTGCACATGCTGTATGATCCGGATCTTTTGTGAAGGTGAAGGAAGCTCATCATACAGCGGCTCGGTAAGTGGAATATTGATGTGCACCGGACCGGGACAGGGTGAAGCGCAAAGATCGACCGCTTCATTGACGGTTCGCTGGGCATACCAGATATCGTCTTCCGTGTTAACGGACTGGGGCAGGTCAAAATTACCTTTGATGTAATTTGCAAATATACCCGACTGGCGGAGTGTTTGGTTATCCTGCTGGTCAATCCATTCCCTTGGCCTGATCTGCAGTGATTGCCAACAGGGGAACATGCTGATAAAAAGCTTCAGCAAGCGCAGGGGCATAATTCAGTACCGCCGTTCCCGACGTACAGATCAGAACCACCGTATTTTGCTCATAAAGGGCCATACCCAGGGCAAAATAGGCTGCGCTTCGTTCATCGGCAATGCTGATGCAGTTTTCCCCAAATACTGTATAAAATATCCTGATCAGCGGGGCGCTGCGCGAACCGGGAGAGATGACTATCCGGCGGATGCCTTTCCTGTGGCAAATTTCAGCCAGATCTGCAATATGTTGTTTCGGATGAAGCATTTACCTGATTTGTTCCAACACGGATAATAAGGTGTCTGCCTTGATCTCAGTTTCTTTCCATTCATCCTCCGGTATTGAATCCTGTGTTATACCACCCCCGATGTACAATACACACCGGTCATCCAGTATTTTCATACACCGCAGATTCACATACAGCTGCATGAGATCATCAATCCCAATAGGTCCCAGAAACCCTGAATAATATTCACGGCTGTGTTTCTCAGTTTGTCGGATATAATCCATGGCTTTGCCGGATGTCATGCCGCATACAGCCGGAGTAGGGTGCAGGGCATTTATCAGTGAGGGAAGTATGGATCCGGCTGATAAAAATGAAAATGTAAAATCGGTGCGCAAATGCGAAAGATTTCCTGCCCTGGCGATATAAGGTCCGTTTTTCTGATAATCCCTGACTGAAAATGCGAGTAAAACCTCTTCAATATGTCGGGTCACATATTCCTGTTCCAGCAACTCTTTCCTGTTCCAGTTTCCGATATCCATATTTTCCGGATTGCATGGACGAGTACCTGCCAGGGATACTGTACATAATTCTCCGTTATTTGAACAAATGAATGGTTCAGGTGTGGCCCCGGTCCAGCAGTTACCTTTTACACAAAACAGGTATACGAAGGCATGGTTGTAAGCATGGCAAAGGCTGCTAAAAATATTGGGCCAGCCGGTTTGAGTATCTGCCCCTGACCGATTTTACACGTGAAAGCATCACCTTTTCGAATTCAGTTGCTTTTATATGGGCAATAATCTTCTCAATCTGCTGTATATAATGCTCTTTACGGGTTTCATCGGGAAAGGGTTTTCCGGCAGGATGAACAGCAAGGGTGGGCAGGGAAAGGATCTTGTCCATCTGTCCGGGGCTTATCGGATCATGTAAAACCAGATCAGGCCTGATCAGGTATACAGGATCTCCTGTATCGCGTGAAAAGGGAGAGATGAGAAAACCCTTTTCCGGGAAACTGAGGACAGAGTTTTTCAGTTCATGCATCTCCGGATCATGCTGAATAATCAGGGTAATACCCGATTTTCCGGGTAACCGGTATGCCGCAAAATTGAGCTTTTTGTCGAGGCAAACCTGGATGGCCTTCAGCACGGAATCATTATGTTGCAATAACGTCCTGCATCAATGGGGTTGTTGGTTCTTTTTAACAACCATAATAATAACCCGTGTGACAGAAATAAGTTTGCCGTTCTCACTTCTGATTTTCACATCCCATACATGGGTAGAACGTCCCTTGTGAATTATTTCTGCCCTGGCGTAAAGCATGCCTTCACTGATGGAGGATATGTGATTTCCCGAAACCTGTAAGCCGAAAACATCATATTTTTCAGGATCCACCAGCAAATATGATCCCCCACTGGCTATTGTTTCAGCAAAAGCCAGGGAAGCACCGCCATGCAGCAGACCCATGGGTTGAAGCTTGTTGTCCACAGGCATGGATGCTTCAATAAAATCATCGCCGTAATTCAGAAACTCGATGCCGAGAAAGCTGATAAATGTGCCTTTACAGAGGTGATTAAGTTGTTTGATCATACTGTCAAAGATAATAAATCGTTTTGAACAAAACAGAAGTCAGGTATTAAGTTCCTGCTTAGTGGCGATAAGCAGGTTAACCGAACCAAACAGGAATTTTCTTCCTGGTTCCAGATCAAGCTTGTACGGCCGGAGCATGGATTTAAGTGAGGGAAAATCGTGAAACCGGAGGAGGATCCGGCCAGATAACGGTATGCATTCCAGTCACCTGACAGGAAGCCGCCAAGTGGTATCAGGATAAACCGGAGATAAAACCGGTAGAAAAACCGATGAAGGTATTTCCGGGACTGCACTTTCCAGGATCAGCAAGCGTGCTCCCGGTTTCATGACCCTGCTGATTTCCTTCAGATGCGTTGTCATGGCGCGGATTTTCCCAGATCAGATTTCTGAATCCGAATCCAATGGTGATGCAGTCAAATTCCTGATCAGCAAAGGGCATGGAACCTGCATCTCCCTGAATGAATTCTAAAGTCAGGATATGCAGACTTGGTTGGCTTTATCACGGGCGAGTGCAAGCATATCCTGGTTCAGATCAAAGCCGGTTATACGAACGGGTCCGTTTGGCGGCCAGACTGATGCTCACGGCCAGATCACCTGTGCCACAGCAGAGATCAAGGATCCGTTCCGGATTACTACTCAGACATGCATCAACGGTATGCCTGCGCCACTTCCTGTCCTGCCCGAATGTAAATAGCCGGTTAACCAGATCATAGGTTCTATATATGCGGGAATAATAATCCTGGAGCGGGTAACCGGATGGTGATTGTTTGGACATCAAGAATGAAAAATGAACAATGAAAAATGAACAATGAGCAATGAGAATTGAATCAGCACAAAGATAAGCGATAATGGGAAAATGTTAATTTGCGAATCGCAGGCGTTTTCTACCTTTACTGAAATTTAAGAATATGGACCGTAAAGTTCGCGTGCGTTTTGCACCAAGCCCTACAGGTCCCTTGCATATCGGAGGTGTCAGAACGGCTTTATTCAATTATTTATTTGCGAGGAAAAATAATGGTGATTTTATCCTGCGGATTGAAGATACTGACCAGGTACGCTATGTTCCCGGTGCTGAGGAATACATTATGGAATCCCTCAAATGGTGCGGATTTTCACTATAATGAAGGACCCGACAAAGGCGGGCCTTTTGAACCTTACCGGCAAAGTGAAAGAAAATCCATTTACAGACAGTATGCGGATATGTTGCTCAAATCGGGCAAAGCCTATTATGCTTTCGACACAACTGAAGAAATTGATACCCTCCGCAAACAATCTGAATCGGAAGGAAAGACCTTCCAATACGATGCATCCACACGGACAACCTTATTAAATTCTTTGACACTAAGCCCGGAAGAGGTAAATAAACGCTCTGGAAGCCGGGATCCCCTTTGTGATCCGGTTTAAAATGCCCTCAAAATGAGGAAGTACGGATAAATGACCTTATCCGGGGCGAAGTGATATTTAATACCTCTCTGCTGGATGATAAAGTGCTATTTAAGGCTGATGGTCTGCCCACTTATCACCTGGCCAACGTGGTTGATGACTACCTGATGCAGATATCGCATGTGATTCGCGGTGAGGAATGGTTGCCGTCACTTCCGCTGCATGTTATGCTATACAGGGCATTCGGATGGGAAAACGTGATGCCCGTTTTTGCCCATCTGCCGCTTATTCTCAAACCAAGCGGACAAGGCAAACTCAGTAAGCGCGATGGCGATAAAATGGGATTTCCTGTTTTCCCTTTGCAATGGACCGATCCGGACACCGGTGAGGTATCTTCAGGATACCGTGAGTCAGGTTATTTCCCTGAGGCCATGATCAACATACTGGCTTTCCTGGGATGGAACCCGGGAACTGAACAGGAATTATTTACCCTTGATGAGCTGGTTGATGCCTTCAGCCTGGAGCGGGTTGGCAGATCCGGTGCAAGGTTTGATCCCGAGAAGGCAAGATGGTATAATCAGCAATACCTGAAAACCAAGCCGGATGAGGAACTAGCCGGACTATTCATGCAGATCCTTGATAAAAGGGGAATCCGGTCATCCTTGTCCTTTACCAGCAAGGTGGTCTCTCTGGTAAAGGAGAGACTGGTTTTCCCGCAGGAAATATGGGAGCAGGCTTATTATTTTTTTCGAAGCACCCAAAACCTACGATCCAATCATGGTTAAAAAGGTTTGGAAGGAGGACACACACCGTATCATGACGGAAATCAGGGCCCTGTTAAATCAGGTTAATGATTTCAGTTCCGGTTCAATTGAAACACTTGTCAAACAGCACATTGAGCAAAAAGGCCTGGGTTTCGGCCGGGTAATGTCCCCCTTGCGCTTATTGCTGGTTGGTTCGGGTATGGGGCCTCACCTGTTTGATATTATGGAAATGATCGGGAGGGAGGAAACGATTGGGAGGATTGAAAAGGGTTTGAAGGATATCGGGTAATAGCAATTGTAAAATTATTAAGCCGTTCCACCTCACCCCTGCCCCTCTCCTCGAGGAGAGGGGAAAGAATCCCAGTCGAATCATCCGGGCTAACTAAAACCTTCTTCCCCCTCGCCTTTAGGAGAGGGGCAGGGGTGAGGTTTGTCCGATCTACTTCATCCTCCTGATCCTTATCTCAGTACTCTTTTCTTCCTTTAAAAGATCAACCAGTTTCTGGGGATCAGTATCCCCGTAATGATAGGGATATAGTATTTTTGGTCTGAAAGCCCTGACAGCATCCGCAACCATTTCGGGGTCATGGTATACGGCAGATTCATGGGCAGGAAAGCCACGTCGATATTCTTCAGTGCTTTCATTTCGGGCGTATTTTCTGTATCTCCGGCAATATAGATCCTTTTATCGCCCAGGGTCAGAATATAGCCGTTGCCTTCTCCCTTCGGATGGTAGACATGTGTGGCATCCCTTTTATTTACAATGTTATAGGCTGGAACAGCTTCTATTTTAACCATATCAATGGTCCGGCTGTCACCATTCTTCATCACCATGCCTCCCTTGTAGGTTGTGGTGCATTTTTCGGTACATATGACCTGTGTTCCTGTTTTATTTACCAGGTTCAGGGCTTTCTGATCAAGATGGTCTCCATGTTCATGCGTAATAAGCACAAGATCAGCCTTGGGCAGAACGGTATAATCCGTTAGCCGGCTGTATGGGTCAATATGAATTACTTTGACCCTGAAACAGATAGCATGATTGTACCGTGACCGATAAATGTTATTTCCACAGGACCGGCATGAGGTGTTTATCGATCTTTATCCAGAGATCCCTGCGCTTGTATATTCATGGCTGTCAGTAAAAGAAAAACAGGCAAAATACGGTGAATGAATTGCCTGTTCATTGCACAGGTAATTATTTTCATTATTGTCTCTTTTTATCGGTAAGGCATACCAAAGTTAGTTAAATAGCGGCCGGAAACAACAGGCCAGGGCAAAATACCGTGCAATGACAACTATCAGGGTTTATCATGTTCAATTTCATTATTTTTTGTCAGGTTTTCAGGGAGACGTTTTTTATGCCAAAGATTAGTTTGTAACACCTATTCAATAAGGCAATATATGACCAGGACCGAAACTGCAGGAAACAGCGGAGATGGGGTGCGTTCAGACTGCTTTGTCAGTTTGACGATGACACAGGAAAAGGATAATTCGGTAATCATTTCAAGTAAGGTAAAGACACTTTACGGTGAGTCCATCGGAATTCTCTGCCGGGATATGCTTGATTATTTTGCCATCTCCGGTGCCAGGCTCGAGATTAATGACAGCGGCGCACTTCCCTTTACACTGGCAGCCAGGATTGAAGCTGTAATTAAAAAGCAGATCAAGACCGACCTGGAATACCTTCTGCCGGTTTTGCCACAAAACAGCTATATAAAAGCCCGTGATACCGATCGTGTGTCCAGGCTTTACCTTCCGGGCAATAATCCGAAACTCATGATCAATGCCGGTATATACGGATGTCATGGTATAATCCTCGACCTGGAAGATTCTGTGGCTCCTGACAAAAAGACTGAAGCCACGGTTCCTGGTACGTAATGCGCTGAGATCGGTTGATTTTTACGGGGCGGAGCGCATGGTGCGCATCAACCAGCTTCCGGCAGGCCTGGAGGATCTGAGATTTGTGGTTCCCCAGCCTGTCAATATGATCCTTATCCCAAAATGTGAAAGTGCACGTCAGGTACAGGAGGTGGACCAGGCCATTTCGGATATACTGAATGAGAAAAAACGAATCTATTTACCTGATGCCGGTTATCGAAAGCGCTGCTGGTGTGCTGCATGCGTCTGAAATAGCCAGTGCTTCTGAAAACGTGGTAGCCCTGGCGATCGGACTGGAGGATTATACAGCTGATATCGGAGTGCAAAGAACGGCTGAAGGACGGGAATCACTTTTCGCCCGTTGCATGGTTGTAAATGCCGCGCGCGCGGCAGGCATCCAGCCCATCGACTCGGTATTCTCCGATGTTGACGATATGGATGCCCTGGCACGGAATGTACAGGAATCAAAAGCGCTCGGATTTGCGGGCATGGGCTGTATACATCCCCGACAGGTGCCGGTGATCCATGAGAATTTCCTTCCCGCAGAGGCGGAGATTCAGAAGGCGAGAAAAATTGTGCGTGGCGTATGAGAAGGCAGAAAAGGAAGGATTGGCAGTGGTGTCAGTGGATTCCAAAATGATCGATCCGCCCGTGGTCAAACGGGCCCTTTCAATCATTAGCCAGGCAGTACATGCCAACCGGATACCAAAAGACTGGAGGGAATCCCATGCATGAGAAACTGATAAAAAATGCTGCAGGCCGTCTGGTGCCTGCTGAGGTAAACGGCAAGCCTGTTGTGCCCTTTAAGGGTGTCGGCAAGTATCATCCACAGGGCAACAGGCATGCGCCAGGGATAAACTCCAACATCGATTACCCGGCAGACGGGAACAAGCAGGTGGCTTCCTTAAAGGAAGCCCTGCGAAAGGCAGGTTTAAGGGATGGCATGACCATTTCCACCCATCATCATTTCAGGGAAGGTGACCTGGTGGCCAATATGATATTCGAATGCGCCAGTGAACTGGGTGTGAAGAATCTCTGCTGGTTCCCTTCTGCCTCTTTTTCATGCCATGCTTACCTGCTTAAATACCTTGATGACGGGACCATCAGCCATATCGAAGGCAGCATGAACGGTCCCCTGGGCCGTTATTGTTCTGAAGGCAAAATGAAAAAAACAGCAGTACTTCGGTCGCATGGTGGCCGTTATCAGGCAATTCAGGACGGGGATGTAAAAATTGATATCGCTGTTATCGGTGCAGGTTGTGCAGATCCCTTCGGCAATGCCAACGGTGTTAACGGTCCTTCAGCCAGCGGATTGCTGGGATTTGCCCTGGCCGATGCACAGTATGCCGATAAGGTAATCGTTGTGACGGACAACCTTGTGCCATTCCCCTGCATTCCATGGCAGATACAGGGAAATTACGTTGATTATACCGTAAGGGTGGACAAGGTCGGAATCCCTGAAAAAATAGTCTCCGGTACCACGGAGGTTACCAGGAGTCCCGATCGCCTGCTGATCGCCGAACTAACTGCCCGTTTTTGCGAGGTAACAGGCATTATCCATGACGGATTCTCCTTTCAGGCCGGAGCAGGCGGAACAGCACTTGTCCATTGGCAATTTTTTCGGGGACATCATGCGGAAAAAAGGAATCAAAGCCCGGTTTGCCCGCGGCGGAAGCAACAAATACCTGGTGAACATGCTGGAAGAAGGACTGGTGGAATATATTCTGGATGGCCAGACCTTTGATCTGGACGGTGTGCGTTCAATCCGTGATAATCCCCGGCATGTAATGACCAGCCCGTTTTCAAGCTATAATTATCACAGCAAGGGAAATTTTGCCGGTATGGTGGATGTGGCCATTCTGGGAGCCACTGAGGTAGATCTGAATTTTAACGCCAATGTGGTCACCCATTCCGACGGTTGCCTGCTTCATGGTATCGGGGGATGGCAAAACTGCCTGTTTGCCCGGAATGTAATCCTACCCCTGCCCTTATTCCGTGACCGGATTCCGGTCATCATTGACGAGGTGACGACATTGTGCGGTCCGGGTGAGCTCATTGATGTCATTGTTACAGAAAGGGGAATTGCCATCAATCCATTGCGGAAGGACCTGCTGGATAAGGTAAAAGACTCGGGCTTACCCGTGAAGACGATTCAGCAGCTAAAAGAGGAGGCCGAAGCGATTTGCGGAAAGCCGCAAAAACCCAGGTTCACCGATAAGATCGTGGCGGTTATTAAATGGGTCGACGGAACGGTGATTGATGTTGTAAGACAAATAGTTGTTAGTTGATTGTTGATAGTTGTTTGGGGGGATAGGGATTTGAGTATTGGGAGTGAGCTTCTGAATATTAATTACAAACAACAAATAACTTTAAAAAAACAACTATAAACAAACAACTAAAAACTAACAACAAACAACATATTACTATCAACTAACAACTAACAACTATCAACTACTTTACATGCCAAAACCTACAATCGTAACCATGCCCGGCGACGGAATCGGCCGGGTGGTCATGGCGGAAGCTATCCGGGTACTGGATGCTGCCGGATTCAATGCACAGTATGTCAGCGGGGATATTGGTTGGGAATTCTGGTGCAGGGAGGGAAATGCTTTGCCCGAAAGGACGGTGCAATTGCTTGAGAAATACAAGGTAGGCCTGTTTGGTGCCATTACATCCAAACCCAAGGAGGAGGCTGCAGCAGAGCTTGACCCCGGACTCAGAGGCAAGGGCTATGTTTATGCCAGTCCCATCGTGGGCATGCGTCAGCGGTTCGACCTGGACATCTGTATCAGACCTTGCCACACATACAAGGGAAACCCGCTGAATTTTATCCGGCGCGGTCCACAGGGTGAAATTGAAGAGCCTGAGGTGGATGTGGTAATTTTCAGGCAGAATACGGAAGGGTTATATTGCGGCGTGGAATGGAGCCACCCGGAAGGCATCGTTTATGATGCGCTGAATTCACATCCCAATTTCAGGAAGAATTTCGGTAAGGTGCCCAGGGAAGAAATTGCCGTATCAACCCGGATTTTTACCAAAAGGGCCACGGAGCGCATTTTACGGGCATGCTTTCAACTATGCCGATAAAAACGGATATAAATCGGTCACCTTGTGTGAAAAGCCCAACGTGATCCGGGAGACATCGGGCATGATGTACAGGATGGCCAAGGAAATACAGAAGCAGTATCAGTCATATTGAATTGTGGAATACAAACATTGATGCACAGATGATGTGGCTCACAAAAAATCCCGAAGATTACGGTGTGATCGTTGCCGGGAATATGTTCGGTGACATCGTTTCAGATGGATTTGCAGGTCTGATCGGAGGACTGGGTTTCGCTTGCAGTGCCAACATCGGTGAGGAGGTGGCCGTGTTTGAGCCAACGCATGGTTCGGCGCCCAAATATGCCGATTACCCGGTATCCATCGTAAATCCCATTGCCATGATCGAATCAGCCTGCATGATGCTGGATTACCTGCACGAAAAGGAAATTTCACGAAAAGATCAGAAAGGCAGTTGCGGCCGTTATCCTAGAAGGAAAAGTCCGTACCTATGATATGATGAAAATGAAGGGCAGTCCCGATGTGATACATAAAGGAGCTGCCTCGACCAGGGAGATGGGGGAGGAAATTATCAGGAAAGTAACGAGTTACAAGTGAGTGCAGTGTGTGGGTAAAGGAGTGTGAAATGGTCTTTAAGGTATTCTACGCACAGCACCCAATACACACACCCACTAGTTACTCGTTACTCATCACTCAACATTACATGCTAACAATGAAAACAGTAGCAATTACAGGAAACATAAGACTACATATGGAAAACATCAACATCCTGTGGCCCGAGCTTGAATGGATAGAAGATCCGGAATTGCGGGCAAAAACGGCAAAGACCTGGGAACTGGCACTGCAGAAAAGTGTGCTCAAACCGGACGACCTGCATAGGATTCCCTTTACGCTCCTGGCAGGTCCGGACCTGAAAGTGAGTTTTATGGACCACAAACGTGCCGTCGTACATATTGCCAAAGAATGCGGCCTGAAATTCAAGACATTTTTTAAGGAAGAACTCCGGTGAATATGGACGTGCTGATCGCGGGGGCCATACTGGCCGATGTAGGTAAGTTGCTTGAGTACGAGCTGGACGAAAACGGAAAGTGTTTTCAGGGTCAATATGGAGAGTATCTGAGACATCCTTTTTCGGGAGTGTCACTGGCTGAGCAATGCGGCGTGCCGCGCTGAGGTATGCCATATCATTGCCGCCCATGCCGGAGAGGGAGATCTGGTAAAACGGTCCACGGAAGCGTATATTGTGCATCATGCAGATTTTATGACTTTCCTACCATTTAAGAACAGATGAGATAAAAAATGACTATAATTGAGAAAATACTCGCATCGCATTCCGGAAAGACTAAAGTTGTTCCTGGTGAGATTGTGGATGTTACAATCGATGTCAGACTGGCACGGGATTTTGGTGGTGCAGGTGTTGTTAAGAACCTGCAGACCAATAACCTGACCATTGCCGACAGCAATCAGACCTTCTTTACATTCGACTGCAATCCCACCGGATCGGATCAGCAATATGCGGCCAACCAGCAGAAATGCAGGATTTATGCCCGGGAAAACAATATACGCGTTTATGACATCCATACTGGCATCGGAACACATCTGGCCATGGATGAAGGATCTGGCCCTGCCAGGTTCGACCCTGGTATCCACCGATTCACATGCCAATATCCTGGGAGCTATCGGGGCTTTCGGACAGGGCATGGGGGACCGTGATATTGCTGCTGCCTGGGCCAGGGGTTCCGTGTGGTTCAAAGTCCCGGAATCCGTCAGGATCAGTTTTACCGGTGAGAGGCCTCAGCAGGTCACGGCCAAAGATATAGCCCTGAATCTTCTCAAGAGATTTGGTGCTGATGGTCTGCTTGGTTATTCGGTAGAGCTGTATGGGGATGAAGTACATAAACTTACACTCGATGAACGGATCACCATTTCATCCATGGCTACCGAAATGGGTGCCATCGCCATTATTTTTCCTCCTTCGGATGAAATATTGCGATATTGTGAATCCCGTTCGTATTCTCCTCTTTCTCCTGTATATGCCGATCCGGATGCCCGGTATCTGCAGGAATATGTGCTTGATATGGGTCTTTATTCTCCGGTCGTATCCCTGCCAGGTCAACCCCATCATGTGACTGCCATAAAAGAGGTCAAGGGGACGAAGATCGATTCGGTTTTTATCGGCAGCTGCACCAACGGCAGGATGGAGGATATGCGGGAAGCAGCCAGAATATTGAAAGGGAGAAAGGTAGCCCCGGGTGTGGTCCTGAAAATTGTTCCGGCTACAGACGATATCTGGAATACTTGTCTGCATGAGGGTCTCATCGAAATATTCAAATCGGCCGGGGCACTGTTTGGCAATGCAGGTTGTGCCGGTTGTGCATCGGGCCAGATCGGCCAGAACGGTCCCGGTGAAAAGACAGTGAGTACCGGGAACCGTAATTTCGAAGGAAAGCAGGGAAAGGGGGAGGTCTTCCTGGCTTCGGTATCCACAGCCGCCGCTTCGGCTATTGCCGGGCATATCACTTCGGCTGATGATATACCCGGGCATCCGTCGCTCTTTGTCATGTCAGGCAAGGGAAAGGAAACTGGTGACCACACATGTCATGAATCTGCCAGAGAAAGGAGACGGTCATTGAGGGTAAAGTATGGCTTGTTATGCAAGACAATATTGATACAGACATGATATACCACAACAGGCATCTGGCGGTCACCGATATGCAGGAAATGGGGAAATATGCTTTCGGAAACCTGAAAGGCTGGGAAAGTTATGCCCTGCAGTCAGAACCCGGGGATATCGTGGTCACGGGGAAGAACTTTGGTTCGGGCAGCTCACGGCAGCAAGCGGTGGACTGTTTTAAAGCATTGCAAAATCAGGCCATCCTGGCACAATCGTTCGGGGCTATTTATGAGCGGAATGCCATCAATGCAGGATTTCCGGTCCTGACTTATACCGATCTCAGGATACTTGAACTCGAAAACAGGGATACAGTGGTCATCGATCTTCAGAAGGGGACCATTCTGAACAAAAGGAATGGCAAACAGGTGGACATAAACCCGTTTTCTGAAGTTCAGATGATGATCTATAAAACCGGAGACCTCCTGTTGTTATGATGGAAGATTGAAGAAGGAAGATTGAGTCTGATTAATATAAGATTTTGGGTCAAAGCCCAATAAATGTTTGAACATCAATAGCCCCGGCCTTAAGGCCGGGGTTAGTGAAAGGTATATACATGAAGGGCTTTAGCCCAAAAATTAAAAGAATATGAAGGGAAAAACATTTGCTGAGAAAATATTCGGGGCGCCAGCAGGCAGTATTGTTTTCCGCCAGCCGGAATCATCCTGACACATGACAACACGTCAAGTATTGAAAGCACATTTAAAAAAATGGGTGGTGACCGGGTTTTCGATCCCGACCAACTGCTGGTGGTTCTCGACCATAATGCTCCCCCGACCAACAGCAAACTGGCCAATGATTACCAGCAGATTCGGGAATTTGTGAAACGACAGGGAATCAGGCGCTTTCATGATGCCGGTGACGGGATCTGCCATCAGCTCATGGAAAAATACGCCCGCCCCGGAATGATCATCGTGGGCAGCGACAGCCACACCTGCACAGCCGGGGCATTTAACGCTTTCGCAACCGGAATTGACCGAACGGAAACAGCCGGGCTCTGGAAACAGGGAGAGACCTGGTTCCGGGTACCAGAGTCGGTAAGGATCACACTGCACGGCAGACTGCCTGAAAATGTATACGCGAAGGACCTGGCCCTTTACATCATTGGCATGATGGGCTCTGACGGTGCCGATTATTTATCGGTCGAGTATCATGGTGATGGCATAAGCACGCTTACCTTGGCAGACAGGATGACAATCGCGAACCTGGCTTCGGAAATGGGAGCCAAGAATGCCGTTTTTCCGGCTGACAATGTATTAACAGACGATTTGGGCGGGGCGAGTAACAGTGTGTGGGCTGATGCGGATGCCATGTACCTGAAAGAATATAAGATCGATCTGTCCGGTTTATACCCGGTTGCAGCCTGTCCGCATCATGTGGACCACGTGAAAAGCATCCATGAAATCGAAGGGATAAAAATCGGTCAGGCCCTGATAGGGACATGCACCAACGGCCGGATCGAGGATCTCAGAATAGCGGCGGCCATCCTGAAGAACAGCAAAGTTGCAGAAGGTGTTCAGCTGCTAATCACGCCGGCGTCGCGGGAAATATACCTTCAGGCCCTACAGGAGGGATTGATCGAAATTTTAGTTAAAGCCGGAGCCAATATTCTTACACCTTCCTGCGGGCCTTGTCTGGGAACGGGACAGGGTATACCACCTGACGGGATCAATGTCATTTCCACCGCGAACCGGAACTTTCTTGGCCGGATGGGCAATCCCAAAGCATCCATATACCTGGCATCACCTGCTACTGTGGCCGCTTCGGCCATAAAAGGGGAAATCACAAGTCCTGAAACTAATTCATCACGGATGTCTTTCCCGTTTCATACAAAGCAGAGTACAATGCTGATCATTGATGCAAAAGATGACCGGTATGCCCGGGGTGTCTGGAACTATAAAGATGCCGACAACCTGAATACTGACCAGATGTTTGCCGGAAATCTCACCTATGAGATCAGCAGCGCCGAACCTGCAAAGATACTACCCCACTTGCTGAAGGGTTTTGATGCGCAATTTGCCGGGAGGGTAAAGAAAGGGGACATTATGATTTGCGGTGAGAACTTCGGGTGCGGAAGTTCCAGGGAACATCCTGCAGTGGGATTCATGCATGCAGGGATCAGGGCGGTCATTGTAAAGTCCGTTTCCAGGATCTTTTTCCGGTCTGCCATTAATCAGGGATTACCCATACTGGTTCTTCCCGAAGCGGTGACTGCTTATAACCACGGGAGATCAGGTAGGGATCGATATGGCGTGAGGGTCAGGTAACAATAAAGGATATAACCTTCCATTTCAATCCTTTGCCGGATAAGCTTTTATACATACTGGAAAAAGGAGGGCTGGTGAAGGCGATAATGAGTAATGAGCAATAAGAAACAGGTAATCAGTAATCGGTATTCGGTAATCAGTAAAACCGAATACTGAATACCGAATACTGATTACCGAATAATACATCAAACCATGAACGATAAATTTAACATACAGCAAACCCTTGAAATCCTGGGTATTCAGCCAGTCAATCCCGGAGCCTGCACAGGAACGGCATGGCATGATACCACCGGGGATGTGCTATCCTCTGTTTCCCCGGTTGATGGCAGTGTGATTGCAGGTATCAGGCAGGCTACGCGACAAGAATATAATTTACTCATTGCCAAAGCCGGTGAAGCCTTCCTCAAGTGGAGAATGGTACCCGCACCCAGGCGCGGGGAGGTTGTACGGCTGATCGGACAGGAACTCCGGAAATATAAGGAACCGCTGGGCAGACTGGTGAGCTG
The DNA here is from genome assembly GCA_963705125.1 of uncultured Bacteroidales bacterium. GTDB lineage: Bacteria > Bacteroidota > Bacteroidia > Bacteroidales > UBA10428 > UBA5072. The sequence goes on from CAVPIY010000008.1 coordinate 622,832, forward strand.
GGAAATGGGGAAGATATACCAGGAAGGACTGGGAGAAGTGCAGGAGATGATTGATATCTGTGATTTTGCTGTGGGGCTTTCCAGACAGCTTTACGGACTTACCATGCATTCCGAGCGACCGGGTCACCGGATGTACGAACAATATCATCCGCTGGGTATCGTTGGTGTGGTATCGGCATTTAATTTCCCGGTTGCCGTTTGGTCATGGAATGCCATGATTGCCCTGGTATGCGGAGACGTGGTCATCTGGAAGCCATCCTCGAAGGTACTGTTGTGTGCCCTTGCCGTTCACCGCATTATTGCCGGTGTGCTGAAGGATCAGGATGTCCCGGAGGGAGTGCTGAACCTGCTGGCTACAAGTTCAAAATACCTCGGAGATGATCTGTTCAGCGACAGGAATATACCGCTGGTATCCTTTACCGGCTCCACCCGCATTGGCAAAAGAGCAGGCAGACTGATCGGGGAAAGACTGGGAAGGGCTATCCTGGAGCTCGGCGGGAACAATGCCATCATTGTCACACCCCATGCAAACCATGAACTGGCACTTCGTGCCATCCTTTTTGGAGCAATCGGCACAGCGGGACAACGATGCACATCAACAAGGCGTATCATTCTGCATGAATCCATTTTCGACAAATTCAGGGACAGACTGGTTTCTGCCTATAAAGGATTGAAAATAGGAAATCCGTTGGATCCCGGATGCCACATGGGTCCTCTGGTCGATCAACAGGCTGCGGAAGGATTCTTTGCAGCCATTGAAAAAGTGAGGGAAGCAGGAGGAAAGATCCTGTATGGCGGGGTTCCGTTTGCAGGAAATGAGCAAGCTTCAGGATGCTATGTTGTCCCCTGTATTGCGGAGGTGAAAAACCATTATCCCATTGTCCAGGAGGAAACCTTTGCTCCCTTGCTATACCTGATCCGATACAGTACCCTGGAAGAAGCTATACAACTTCACAATGCTGTACCCCAGGGTCTTTCCTCTGCCATGTTCTCCACCAACCTGATGGAGACCGAACAATTCCTTTCGCACCGGGGTTCGGATTGTGGCATTGCAAACATCAATATCGGCACTTCAGGTGCCGAGATCGGGGGAGCCTTTGGCGGGGAAAAAGACACCGGTGGCGGGCGTGAATCAGGTTCTGATGCATGGAAGGCCTATATGCGAAGACAGACCAATACGATCAATTTCAGCACGGATCTGCCGCTGGCGCAGGGGATTGAGTTTAAAATAAGTGACAAGTGACGAGGGACTAGGGACAAGTGAGCATAGGGCATGAGTGGGGAGCATGGTTGAAAAATGAACAATGAGCAATAAGAAACAGGTAATGCAGGTAATCAGTGAAACCGATACCACCGAACACGTGAATACTGAATACCGAATACTGAATACCGAATACTGGTCTTATATGAAAATAGGTATCCTGAGAGAAACAAAAATACCCGCGGACAGCCGTGTGCCATTATCACCAGCCCAGTGCTGGCAGCTGGAAGAGGAATATCCGGGAATCCGGATTATGGTGCAGCCAAGTGAATCCCGCTGTTTCCCGGATACGGACTATGTGAATGCAGGAATTGAACTTTCTGATGATGTAAGGTCTTGTGATGTCCTGATGGGTGTGAAAGAAGTAAAACCACCTTGTCTAATACCGGATAAAACATACTTCTTCTTTTCTCACACGATCAAGAAACAATCCCATAACAAGGAGTTGCTGCAGACCATATTGGAAAGGCATATACGGCTGGTGGACTATGAAGTGCTTACCGATGACAATGGATCGCGTATCATTGGTTTTGGAAGATGGGCCGGATTGGCCGGCACATATAACGGCATCAGGGCATGGTGTATTCGGCACGGAAAAAAGGAACTTTTACCGCCAGGGGATTGCCGGGGGCTGGAGGATATGATGAACAGAGCTTCAGGTCTTAAGCTGGCGCCTGTTCGAATTGCCCTTACCGGTGACGGCAGGGTGGCCGGTGGTGCTGAGGAAATGCTCGTTGCCTTTGGTGTTAAGAAAATCACTGTTCAGGATTACCTGAGCGGGAACAGTTTCAATATCCCGGTATATACTCAGCTGGATCCTTCCAAGTATAATGTTAACCGGCATGGCCAGGCATTTGATTTGCATCACTTCTTCAGTTATCCGGAGGCCTATGCGGGCAATTTCCGCAGGTTTTGTCCCAAAACAGAGATGCTTATCATGGCAGCATATTGGGATCCGAAAGCGCCGGTGCTATTTACCACAGCCGACATGCGGAACAGGGATTTTTCAATCCGCATTATTGCCGATATTACCTGTGATATCAAAGGTTCGGTGCCTTCATCCCTGAGAACAACCACGTTTGACAAACCTTTTTTTGATTATAATCCGGGCTCGGAAAAGGAAGAGGAGCCATTCAGCAATCCGGATAACATTACCATGATGACAATCGATAACCTGCCATGTGGACTGCCAAGGGAAGCCTCGGTTGACTTTGGCCAAAGCATCATGAAAACAGTGATTCCCTTGCTCCTTAGGGATGACCGGGAAAACACGATTGAACGGGCAACGATTGCAAGGGGTGGCAGGCTAACGGACAGGTACCGTTACCTGGAAGACTGGGTATACAATAAATAATTCCAGATATCTCATGAAGAAGATCCTGATTATTGGAGCAGGCAGATCTTCTGCGACACTGATACAGTACCTCGCGGAAAAGTCGGGCGAATTCGGATGGAATCTCACGGTGGGTGACCGCGATATGAAAATGGTCGCTGAAAAAGCCTCCCTGGCAGACCGTGCCATTGCCCTGGATATTTTCAATGAGCAACAGCTGGATGCAGAAATTCAGGAAGCCGATGTTGTCGTTTCCCTGCTACCGGCCAGGTTTCATCCACTTGTAGCACTGACCTGCCTCAGACATTCAAAGTCGATGCTCACGGCATCCTATGAATCTGCGGAAATGAATGAAATGTCCATGCGTGCCAAATCACAGGGCATTTTATTCCTGAATGAAATGGGTGTGGATCCGGGTATTGATCACATGTCGGCCATGCAGGTGATAAACCGGCTGAAGGAAGATGGACATGAATTGTTGTGTTTCGAGACCTTTACAGGCGGCCTGATTGCCCCGGAATCTGACAATAATCCCTGGCATTACAAGATCACCTGGAATCCGAGAAATGTGGTACTGGCAGGACAAGGAGGGCCCGCCCGGTTTATCCAGGAAGGCAGATTTAAAAATATCCCGTATCACCGGTTATTCCGTCGTACGGAGTTGATCGATATCGAAGGTTACGGCAAATTTGAAGGTTATGCAAACCGGGATTCCCTTAAATACATTGAAAAGTACAACCTGCAGGGTGTGCCGACCGTTTACCGGGGAACCCTTCGCCGTCCGGGATTTTGTCGTGCCTGGGATGTGTTTGTGCAGCTGGGTGCCACAGATGATACCTATACCCTGCAGAATACGGAGGAAATGACCTATAAGGAGTTCATCAACTCATTCCTGTATTACAGCCGGGTAGATCCGGTAAGAACAAAACTTTACCAATATATGCATATTGACCAGGATTCGGATGTACGGGAAAAGCTGGAATGGCTGGGCATTTTCAGCGACACCCGGATAGGTCTGAAAGATGCCTCACCTGCCCAGATCCTGGAACAGATCCTGTGCCGGAAATGGGAACTTGCACCCGGGGATAAAGATATGCTTGTCATGTGGCATAAGTTCATCTTCCGGAAAAAGGGCGAATCACAATCCACCCTGCTGACGTCTTCCATGGTGGTGACCGGGGATGATCCGTTTAATACGGCCATGGCCAAAACCGTAGGGCTGCCGCTGGGTATTGCGACCAAAATGGTGCTGACAGGCCAGATAAAACTGGCCGGCACATATATACCCACACATCCTGAAATCTATGAACCGGTTTTACGCGAGCTGAAAAAATACGGTATTGCGTTCCGGGAAAAAACTAGGATGTGGAACGAGGAGGAGTAATAGTAATTAATGGTATTCGGTAATCAGTAAACGTTAATCAGTAAAGTTGGCATTCTATATTAATTCAGTTTATTAATCGAAACCCGAACTTAAACAGTAAAAATGCCGGCACTGGGCCTACCGCCGAATGTTAGCGGCAAGCAAAAAAAAGACACGTATAAAATGAAAATAATTTGCACGGCCGGATAAAATTATTTAATTTTGTACGTGCACGATTAAATGGAGAGATATGAATAGTAAATTGACATTAACAATTGAGCAGACAGTCATAGATAAGGCTAAAATTTATGCAAAGCGCAAAGGAAACAGCTTGTCAGATATCATCGAAAATTATTTAAAAGTTATTACTAAAGATGGTACTAAATCGGAAATTGAGATGACGCCGATTGTGAAATCATTAAAAGGCTCTTTTAAAGCCCCTTCCGATTTCAATTATAAGAAAGAGCTAACAAAGAGCTTATCAAAAAAATACTTGTAAATGAACAAAGTACTTATTGATACAGATGTAATATTGGATTTTTTCTTTGATAGAAAGCCTTTTTCGGAACATGCTGCTAAAATATTCTCACTTTGTGAATTAAAAATAATTCAGGGCTTTGTAACACCTGTTATTTACAGTAATGTATATTACTTATTAAGACAAACTGCAAAGCATGAAAAAGTAATTGAAAAACTCAATCAACTGCTTATAATTACTTATGTTTTAGTAATTGACAAAGAAGTACTTATGCAGGCTTTAAGATCAAAGTTCAAGGATTTTGAAGATGCCATACAAAACTACGCAGCGGTGAAAGCGGGGACAATTGATACGATCATTACAAGAAATATCAAGGACTTTAAACATAGTGAGATTGGAGTTATGACTCCTGAGGATTATTTGAAAACGAAAATTGCCAGCCGCTAATAAGTAAGGCTTCGTGTGGTCGCTTTTCGCGACCCAACATGAAGCCTTGTTGCATTTTACCGGTCACCGATTACCGGTCACCGATTACCGGTCACCGATTACCGGTCACCGATTACCGGTCACCGATTACCGGTCACCGATTACCGAACACCGATTACCCCCTACTTAGCCGTCCCCGGTTTTTTAGCTGCAGTTTTTTTAGCTGCAGGTTTCTTAGCCACGGGTTTCTTAGCCACTGGTTTCTTAGCCGCTGCTTTCTTAGCAGCCGGTTTATTATTTTTCTTAAATATCTCACCGAGGCGGGACAGGCCCTTTTTGAAGGAAGGTGCACTTTCAATGAAAGCCTTCTTAACCTCTTCCCACTTGTCTTCCACGGCATCTTCCAGCTTTTCGTATTTAGCCTGAAGGTCAGCCTTCTTTGCCTTTAGCTCGTCAATCTCGTCCTTGTATTTCACTTTGGCATCAGCCTTGGCCTTTTCCATTTTGGCCTCCAGCTTCTCGATCCTAACAAAAATATCGTCGATACTTTGTTTTGCTTTTTGTTTGAATTCTTCTCTTTCCATGGATTAATTATTAGTTAAGTCAAATTTACGGGTTATCAGGTCAATTCTGTTTTTTTGTTTCAGGTATTGCGGTTTCGGCTTTCTGACGGGCATACAGCACTACCTGAAACAATGCCCTGCCATCATGGTAACAGCTTTTCCAGGCATGCGCTTTTCGGAACGTTTTACTTTCCGGATTCTGATCAAGACCGGAGTTATACCATCCGCCATACTGATGATCAATAATCTCGTTGTCCAGATATTTCCACATGTTTTGAAAGGCTTTCTGGTAGAGGATTTCATCCGGATAAAATGAGCTGAAAAGAGCCAGGGCATGCCAGGCTTCTGCCTGTGCCCACCAGGTTTTTGTACTGTCCACAATCTCGATGGCATCTGCACCGGAAAAGAAATAACCCTTGTCGTATAATCCATAATAATCCTTGTCAAATCCATTTGCCAGCGTGTGATCAAGGAGCTTTTTGGCTATGAGCAAGGTTTTGGGGTCGGGACTCCCATATAGTTTTTCTGATGCATCTGCCAGAAGGTAAGCCGTTTCAATATTATGGCCGAAAGAAACGTGGTCCAGGCTGATTTTATCCAGAATGTATTTTCTCGAGGAATCCCGGTTAGAGACAGCTTTCCAGTCGCGACTGAAATAGAGATTGAGATAGCCGTCCCGATTAACCATGGTATCCCTCACCAGGGTCAGCATTTCAGCCAGCCGTAACTTAACCAGGCTGTCGGGCAGAACCTCATAAGTGGTGGTGAAGGCTTCAAGCAGGTGAATGCTGGTATTCTGGTCTTTCTGATCCGCTTCACTCCACCTGATGCGTCTGATTATCTCCTGTGCGGCTGGATCATTTGGGGGATTGGGATGACCAGGCAAAACCATGTTAAAGTAGCCCAGATGAACCGGGTCATGGGCATACTGTTCGAGCCAGTCAAATGTTTTTTTCACCCAGTCCAGCACCGCCGGATCAGGATTAATACGGGCGTATTCGGCCAGGGCAAAAAGGGCAAAAGAATTGCCATATATCATTTTAAATGATGGAACAATTTTCCGGGTGGAATCGGGAAAATAGAACTGGCAAAATCCGCCATCTTTGCTGTCCCACATTTGCGTGGTGAGGAATTTGAATCCGTGATCAGCGGCCTTTCTGTAGACAGGCTCACCGGGGAAAAGTGAAACGGCCCTGGCCGCTGTCCAAAGACCCCTTGCCTGGGAAACCAGCATCTTATCCTGATCCCTGGATAAAGTCCAGTCATATTCAAAATTTGTCCAGTAGCCACCATGTATGCTGTCAATAATCCTTGGATACCAGGTTTTCAGGTGATTCTGAAGCGCTTGTTCAATGTCGCTGATCTCTACGCCAAGATACAGGTTATTATCTTGCCTGGGCTTGCATCCTGACAGGCATACAATTCCCAAAAGCATGAAAGCTGCACTTCTAAAAGACAAAAATGTGTATTTCATTTCAGGGGATATTTTTCTGATCATGAAAGTTAAAAAAATATTTCATGTCATGGACTGTTTCATTTCATAAAGTGGTTATAAATATTTATAACAAGAGACAACTTCAAAATGGATATTTTTTTAAATTGTTGATTTATGTGGTAAATTGTATGATTCTGAACAAAGGAGTGACTTTAATGATATACACAATGAAACTCCACCGTGTATTCATGTTTCTTCTGACCTGTTCGATCTGGGCCTGTAAGCATGTTCCCAGTGATGAAAGTCCCATGCAGGTGGTCAAAGTCAGGGTGAAACCTGTAACAACCAGACAGATCAGCCTGCCTGTCCGCTCAGTCGGGATGATTGTAGCCAGCAGGGAGATCCGTTTATCCTTCAAAACGGGCGGTATCATTGACCGTATTGAGGCGGAAGAAGGCGCACGGGTCAGAAAGGGAGATATACTGGCAGTTTTGGATTTATCTGAAATGGAGTCCCAGGTTAATCAGGCTAAGAATGGTTACGAGAAGGTATTACGGGATTTTGCACGGGTAAAGAATCTGTTTGCCGACAGTGCTGCAACGCTTGAGCAGGTGCAGAATGCAGAAACCGCATTGAATGTGGCAAAGGCAAATCTGGATATGGTGGAATTCAACCTGGCGCATTCCAAAATCAGGGCACCCGATAATGGTATCATTTTAAAACGGCTGGCAGAGCCCAGTGAAATGATCGGACCGGGTTATCCTGTTCTCCTTTTCGGCATGGAGGGCAGGTTCTGGAAAATCAAGACAGGTCTGGCCGACAGGGATTTTGTCAGGTTGCAGCCGGGTGATTCGGCAAGGGTTACACTGGATGCCTATCCGGATGAAGAATTCAGGGCTGTGGTAAGTCTGATCAGCGAATCGGCAAATCCCATGACGGGAACATATGAAATTGAACTCGATCTGTTGCCTGCGAATCGCAAGCTGGCTTCCGGATTTATAGCAAACCTGGAGATCTATCCTGCCCGTAAGTTGTCATACTGTCTTATTCCCATAGAGGCCATCGTCCAGGCAGAAGGACAAACCGGATATGTTTTTGTGGTGAGCGATTCCATGATGGCCCGAAAACTGGAAGTGAAAATTAATGCAGTTTTTGGAGATGAGGCTGCGATTTCCGGCGGCCTCGGGGAAGCAACCGCTGTAGTTACAGAGGGGGCTGCATATCTGACAGAGGGCGACTGTGTAGAGATATCACAATAACCAACCGATTGTCAAAAGAGCATTAATCAGTGACCTGTCATGAAGATAACTGAAATTGCCGTTAAGAACTACCAGTTTACCTTGGTGATTTTTATGCTGCTTGTTGCACTGGGTGTATTCTCCTATTTGAACATACCGCAGTCTGAAGATCCTGAATTCCCAATTCCCATCATCCCGGTCTTTGCCATTTATCCCGGAGCTTCACCTGCTGATATAGAAGAACTGGTAGTAAACAGGATCGAAAAGAGCCTGAATGAGCTCGATGATATAAAAACGGTCAAAAGCACGATTAAGGACGGTGTTGCCTCCGTGGTCATAGAGTTTACTGCCAACAGTGATCCGGATAAAAAGTTTGATGAGGTGCTGCGCCAGATCAATTCGGTCAGATCCTCGATGCCTCCCGATTTGTATAGTCTCGAAGCGATCAAGGTATCTGCCGGCAATACCAACATCATACAGAGTGCACTTGTATCGGAGACTCATACATTTGCGGAATTGAAAAAATATGCGGAAGAAATCCGTGACCAGATCAATGTTATTCAGGGCATCAAAAAAGCCGAAGCCATTGCCTTCCCCGAAAGGGAACTTCGGATTGCCCTTGACCTGCCTAAATTGTCCTTGCTGAAACTATCACTCACACAGGTGATAAATGCCCTTCAAAGTGAGAATGCCAATATTCCAGGTGGAAGTGTTGAATTGGGGCCCCGTAAATTCAATATTAAAACAAGCGGCAATTTTAAGAATGTGGATGAAGTGGAACGCACTATCGTGGGTGCCAATAAAGGACAGGTCATCTACCTGAAAGATGTGGCCACGGTGGAATGGAATTATGAGGACTTGCGGTACTTTGGCCGCTACAATGGTAAAAGAGCCGTTTTCATCATTGCCAGCATGAAACAGATGCAAAATATCAATGAAATCAGGAACAAGGTTTACGAAAAATTCGATGCATTTGAAAAAACCCTGCCAGAAGGGATCAGACTGGAAAGAGGATTTGACCAGGCCAGAAATGTTTCGAATAAACTGCGCAGGCTGCAGTTCGATTTTACCTTTGCCATCCTTCTGGTGCTCATCACTCTTCTTCCCCTTGGTTTCAGAGCTTCCGGCATTGTGATGGTCTCCATTCCCCTGTCCATCATGATCGGACTGACGGCACTCTACCTCACCGGATTCAGCATCAACCAGCTGAGCATCGTGGGAAGCGTTATTGCCCTTGGCCTGCTGGTGGATGACTCCATTGTGGTAGTGGAAAATATTTCCAGGTGGATCAGGGAAGGTCATAAACCCTATGATGCGGCAATCTCAGCAACACGGCAGATTGGTCCGGCTGTGCTGGGTTGTACGGCCACACTGGTCTTTGCCTTTCTACCGCTGATGTTCCTCCCCGGGATGGCTGGTGATTATATGCGGGTGCTGCCGGTCTCGGTGGTATATATCGTTCTCGCCTCACTTTTTGTGGCTCTTACTATCATACCATTCATTTCGAGCCTTATCCTGAAAGGAGATGGTAAACGGCAGGGAAACAGGATACTACAAGGTCTGAATGTTGCCATTGACTTCACCTATGGCAGAGCTTTGCAATGGGCGCTGACCCACCCTGTAAAAACCGTCCTTGCCGCAGTGGTCTTCTTTCTTGTTTCACTTTTGCTGATACCGGTCATTGGATTCAGCTTGTTCCCCAAGGCAGGAATGCAGCAATTCCTCATTACCGTTGAAACACCGAAGGGAAGTTCTATTTATGAGACAGATAAGGCAGTAAGATTTGTTGAATCAGTCGTAAGCCGAAGAACCGAGATCAATTATTACATGTCAAATATCGGCAAGGGCAATCCCATGATCTATTACAATATTTTTCAAAAAACGGAACAGGCCAGTCTGGGCGAACTACTGTGTGAAATCAAATTGAAAACCCAACCGGAGATAACCCGTTTTTGGATGAACTCCGTGATACCCTGAATACATATATCAATGCCAGGATCTATGTATATGAATTCGAGAACGGATCACCGGTGGATGCTCCCGTAGCGCTCAGGATAGTGGGTGATAATCTGGATACCATACAGTCATTGGCAGGCCGTATTGAACAGATCATGAAAACTACCGACGGGCACTATATATTGCCGGAATCCGCTTAGTGAAGCACTTACTGACATCCGAATTGAGATTAACCATGAAAAGGCCGGTATGTTCGGAGTTCCGGCAATTGAAATCGACCGCACGGTCAGAATGGCACTTGCCGGCCTCGTTGCGGGGAAATACCGGGAAGCTGATGGAAAGGAATACGCTATTAATGTCAGATTGCCCAAAGGAAGGGCCAACACGCTTGAAACACTCGACAATATTTATGTTTCTTCAGTTACCGGAGCACAGATCCCTTTGTCACAGCTGGCCCGCATGAAGTTTGAAAGTTCTCCAACACTCATCCAGCATTACAACAATGAAAGGTCAATCACACTAACTTCATTTGTTAAAACCGGATACAATACCGACAAGGTAACCAAGGCCATATTAACCCGAATCAATGCGCTTTCACTGCCGGAAGATTTCAGGATCATACCCTCGGGCGAGATTGAAAGCCGGAAGGAAAGTTTTGGAGGCATCGGATCTGCCATTCTGGTGGCCATTTTTGGCATTTTTGCCATCCTGATCCTTGAGTTCAGGACCTACCGGGGAACCCTGATCGTACTTTCAGTCATCCCGCTGGGCATCATGGGGGGTATTATCATGCTTTACGTTACCGGTTATACGCTGTCATTTTCCGCAGCGATAGGTTTTGTGGCCCTGATCGGTATCGAGATCAAAAACTCAATCCTGCTTGTTGATTTCACCAACCAGCTCAGGCAAAAGGGTACTCCCTTGCAGGAAGCCATTATGCGGGCAGGTGAGATCCGTTTCCTCCCGGTTTTGCTGACCACGATGACGGCAATTGGCGGGTTGATGCCCATTGCACTCGGGAAGTCAAATATGTATTCCCCGCTTGCCTGGGTGATCATCGGGGGTTTATTTACCTCAACCTTGCTGGCCCGATTGGTGACGCCGGTGATGTATAAGCTGATGCCGCCGGAGATGAAGATAGTAACGAGTGATGAGTAAGGAGTGATGAGGGGGGGACGGGTTTGGGGTATGGGGGTGTGAAGTGCCAATTATTGCAGAACTTTAATTACTTTTATTGGGTTAATAGGTATAAACGAATTTATTAAATTTACCCTCTTACCCTCCATGTTTCGGAATTATCTGCTGATTGCCTTGCGTGTAATACGACAAAACAGGTCATCCACACTCATCAATATAATGGGACTTGCTGTCGGATTGGCAACTTATACGCTGATCATGCTGTGGGTGCGTGATGAACTGAACTTTGACAAATTTAATGTCCAGTATAACAATCTTTACCGTGTTGTGGAAAACCAGTACTATGCGGAAGGAGAATTATTCCCCGTTGCCGTAACACCCAGCGCCCTGGCTGGTAGAATAAAGGAGGAATATCCCGAGATCACTTTCGCAAGCCGGCTCTCTGAGCAATTTTATACAGTAAGACGGGAGGACAAAGTTTTTTCCGAGGGCTTTACCTTGGTTGATCCTGATTTTTTATCCATGTTTTCGGTTGAGCTGGTGAAAGGTGACAGATCCATGGCTATGTCCGATCCACAGTCCATTGTTCTTACGGAGGAAATGGCAGCCAAATATTTCGGGACGCGGGACCCGGTTGGAATGACAATTAATATTGACCGGAAAGAATTTATGATAACCGGTGTAATGAAAAAATTCCCGTCAAATTCCCATGTGGATGTAAAGTCGCTGATTCCATTTCAATACTTGAAAACTACAGGCACAAATATGGAGGATTGGGGAAATAATTCCTACTGGACTTACGTATTGCTTAAATCGGAAACTGATCTGGAAGCTTTTAACGCCAAAATAAAGGACCTGATCAAACGGCATAACAAGGGTGCTGTTACGGATATTTATCTGCAGCATATCGGAGAGATTCACCTATACTCAGCCGGCAAATTTACGGCTGAAATAGGTGCCCAGGGTGATATCCGGTATGTAAAAGCTTTATCACTAGTAGCCATCTTCATTCTGTTCATTGCGTGCATCAATTTCATGAATCTCTCTACTGCACAATCAACACGCCGGGCGAAGGAGGTGGGTATGCGGAAAGTTAGCGGAGCAAATCGCAGCAAGCTCATCATGCAGTTTCTCGGAGAATCCGTCATTTTGGTGATCCTGGCTTATTTCGCAGCAATCGTTATCATGGCAGCACTATTACCCTGGTTCTCCAATCTGACCGGTAAGACACTGGTCATGCGGTATCTTACGCTGGAGTTTGTGGGGAATGCCATGTTCATAATCCTGCTTACTGGGTTTATCGCTGGCAGTTATCCAGCTTTCTTTATTTCAGCATTTAATCCGCTGAAAGTCCTGAAAGGTTCAGTGCGCACGGGTGCCGGCGGAGCCGTTTTCAGGCGGGTCCTGGTGACTTCCCAGTTTACAATTTCTGTTGTACTCATCATTGTTACCCTGATTGTTACACGACAGCTGACTTACATCCAGAACAAAAAGATCGGATATGACCGGGAGAACCTGGTATACCTGTATTTTGGTGATGAGATCAGATCACATCTGCAAATTCTCAAGCAGGAGCTTCTGTCCTATCCGGATATCCATTCTGTTACAACCACCAACCAGATACCCACCTATATTGGTAATTCAACATCGGGATGGACATGGGAGGGCAAAGGAAGTACCGAGGAGGTGCTTATGCATATGGTGCAGGTGGATGTTGATTATCTGGAAACGTTTAGAATTGAGATGGCCGAAGGCCGGTTTTATTCTCCGGAAATGATGAATGATACTGCCTTTGTGGTAATTAATGAAACTGCATCCCGGATCATTAGCCCGGAGGGCTCACCGATCGGCAAATTCTTGTCCATAGGCCCATACAGGCTGAGTATTATTGGTGTTGTCAGGGATTTTCATTTCAAATCGGTACATCGCAGGATCGAGCCCCTCATTATGGCTTTTCTTCCCAAGGACAACAACATTCTTTTTGCCAGGATATCCCCGTCAAACCGGGAAAAAACGCTGAAATACCTGGCCAGCACCTATCAAAAATACGCCGGAGATCAGCCGTATACAATTCGTTTTCTCGATGCGGATTTTGATAACCTGTACAAAGCAGAAAAAAGGATGGGTATCATTTTCAGCTATTTCGCCATGCTTGCTATTCTTATTTCCTGTCTGGGACTATTCGGTCTTTCATTATATACTGCAGAGCAGAAAACAAAGGAAATTGGCATACGAAAGGCAATGGGGGCATCGCTCTCCTCGCTTGTCTGGATGTTCCTCCGGGAATATTTCCGGTGGGTGGTCATTGCGATCCTGCTTGCAACACCCTTATCCTGGTTTGCCATGCGGCAGTGGCTCGGGGATTTTGCATATCATGTTGCCATCAGGCCGTATGAATTCATCCTGGCAGCCTTGCTGGCCTTTCTCATCGCCATGTTCACGGTTGGATTCCAGGCATTAAAATCGGCCGGACGCAATCCGGCTTATTCACTGAAATATGAGTAAATTTGTCATTAATTAAAACGGTTACCTGATGAAAAGCAAGTATATGAATCCTTACCTGGCGGGGACAATGCTGGGTATTGTGCTGCTGCTGGCCATGTACCTGTCGGGACGGGGCCTTGCGGCAAGCGGAGGAATTAAGTACTGCGTTGTATCGCTCGTGGGTACGGTCAGTCAACAACATGCCAGCCAGTCGGCTTACTACAGCAAGTACTTTGAAAATGGACAGAAACCACTTAAAAACTGGTTGCCAATTGAAGTATTTGGTATTCTTGCCGGGGGTTTTATCTCCGGTGCTGTATCGGGGCGGTTGAAATTCAAAATTGAGAAATCGCCGAAGATTTCAAATACCAGGCGTTTGATACTGGCTTTTATTGGCGGGATATTCTTTGTATACGGGGCACAACTGGCACGTGGCTGTACCAGCGGCGCAGCCCTCTCGGGCATGGCGGTCCTGTCATTGGCGGGCTTTGTCACCATGGCTTGCATCTTTGGATCGGCCTACCTGTTCGCCTGGTTTTTCAGAAAGAACTGGATTTGATAAAAATAAATGCATTGATTATGGGACCTTTATCTTCGTTGCCCGGATTCCCGGTATGGCTTGATTTGCTGATCGCCTTTCTGATCGGCACCGGATTTGGATTTGCCCTTGAGCAGGCCGGATTCTCCTCGAGCCGGAAGCTTACCGGCATGTTTTACGGATATGATACCACAGTTATAAAAGTATTCTTTACAGCAGCCATTGTAGCCCTGGTGGGATCACAATTCCTGAGCTATTTCGGGCTCCTGAATCTGAATAAGGTATTTGTAAATGAGTATTATGTGTATGCGGCCATCACCGGGGGAGTGATAATGGGTGCCGGATTTATCATGGGAGGATATTGTCCGGGTACCGGCCTCAGTGCATTGTCCATCGGAAAGATCGATGCACTGTTCTTCTTCTTTGGCGGGCTGACCGGTGCCTTTCTTTTTGCGGAAACATACCCGTCCATACAGAAGCTGGCCAACGCAGCCTTACCGGGGCCCGGTAAAAATAAATGAAGTACTGGGACTCTCTCCCGGTGTCTTTACTTTTTTACTGATCGGTGCAGCAGTTTGTATGTTCTGGCTGGCAGAACTGGCAGAGAAGAAGTTTGCCAGACCCGATATTACCCGTGAATTGTAATGTTATAAAATATGAGTACCCGACAAATCATTTCCGTTGTACTTCTTCTCCTCAGTGGGCTTCTTGCCTTTCTGCCGCTTTCGGGGAAGTACATGCTTCACGCGAAACCTTTACGGTTATTGCCTGAAGTACTTGATGAGGCCAACAGCCTTTTCGGTTGATCAGGTAGCCCGTTTTGTTACAACACAGGACAGTACCGTTCAGCTTATAGATCTCCGGACGCCACCGGAATTCAGGGAATTCAACATACCCGGAGCGGTCAACCTTCCCTATGATGAATTTCTGGTAAAAGACCCGGAACCTTATTTTAACCAGCCGCATTTGCGGAGTATCTTATATTCGAATGGCGACATGGATGCGAATTATGCCCTGGTCCTGGCCAGGGGCCTTGGATATAAGAACTGCTTTGTCATGAAAGGCGGATTGAATGCCTGGTATGAGGTTATCATGAATTCTGAATTTACCGGTGATAAGATCTCGGCAAGGGAAAATGCCCTGTTTGAAACCCGGATGAAGGCAAGGCGGCTTTTTACGGAAGTGAACAGCCTGCCCGACAGTTTGAAACTTCAATACATCGCTTCCAAAAGGTTCGATCCGAAAAAGCTCGATGGAGGCTGTGAATAAAGTCATAAAATAAATAAGCGTGAACATGAACCACTTACGTCAATTCGGAATTATGATCCTGATCGTTTTGCCAGCTCGCTATTCTGGTACTCATCCGTGCAACGACCGCGAATCGTTTTAAACAGGATGCCCGGAAGCTTGCAGAGCCCTCTTTCAGCCATTCAAATATGATTTCCCGGGAACAACTGACCACTTTCTCAAACGGGTATATGATCATCGATATCAATGATCAGAGTAACCAGTTGGAAAAACATCCCGGGGATTCGGTCATTCATTTACCGGCCTCGAAAAATACTGGAGAAAGCAGTGCAGGAGGTCCTTCGGTCAAATAAATTACCGGTGCTGCTATATTCACCGGATCCTGCTATATCAGCCAGGGTATGGATGCTCCTGAGCCAGATGGGATACCATAATCTTTATATCCTGAGTGAAGAACAGGACAATGAAGAGATGAAATACAAATTCCGGCCTGACACAGCCAGGCCGGAAAGGTACTGTAATCTCACAGAGGATTATTTTGCTACCGGATAATCATGCACATCAGCATGGGTAAAAGGCATCCAGGATAATGCCGTTTTCTGGCTTAGCATCTTATTGTACATGAATCCATTGTTGCCAAAGGCGAGGGTCTTTGCATCATAGCCGAAGAGCCGGAGATAGGCCGTGACAAAACCTGAATTATGACCGGTTCCACAATAAATCACCACGGGTTTGTCCTGTGAAATCGTTGCCATCTCCGAAACCATGCCGAGTAGCCCGTCGGTTTTGTACCTTACCGAACCAGGGATATGTCCGTTCTCATACTTATCCTTCCGCTCATAATTGATAATATAGTATTTACCCGGATTGGCAAAAACTTCATCAGCGCTGACCAGGATATGACCGGATCCTTCACGGAAAAGTCGGGTAAAACGCACTGATCCGATCTCTTCGCCGGTAGTCTTGCCTGTATTCAGTTCAGGCATTGATCTGGCCGGAGGCATAGGATTTACGGCAACCTCAAGATTATTTTCGTATTTTCCGGATACTGACTTCAGCCAGCCTTCACCGGCATACTTCTTATTCCAGCTGCTCATACCCCAGCGCATGGCAAAAACGTTACCATAACCCATCAACCTCAGCAGGCAGGTGGTATAGGAAGAAAGCTGACCGTCTTCGCAAACCAGAATAATTTTATCATATTCAAAGGGTTTGATTCCCGATTCGAAATAAGCGGGCAGTTCTTCGAACTGCTTGTTCACAGAACCTTTGATATGCCCGCTTCTGTATGCTGCCGGAGCCCTCAAATCAACCACCAGCATGTTTTTCCCCAGGTTCTCAAAAACCAGCGAGGCCTTGATAAGAGAAGGGAATTCCTGGCTGTTCACATAATCACCGTTATCCACGAGATCTTTTAGAAGCAGGGTCGTCTCATTGCCCACAGAAACAGGTTCTGAAACCTTAGCCTGTGATTCCGGTATTTTTTCAGGATTGTTACCCTTGCAGCCCGTCAGGATCAACTGAAACAGAAGCGGTACTGAAAAAAGGAATACATTCATTCTTTTCATGGACATTCCAGTTCCTGAATACTAGCGTGCCAAAGCCACGTTGGCCTTGTCAAAAGTCAGCGTATCCGAAGGATGGCCTATAGCATCATAACGGTATTCCGTAATGGCAACGCCATTTCGGGGATCATTGACCAGGTTCCTGTCCTTGTCCATGTTTTTTACCTTAATGACAGCTCCGTATTCATCATATTCGTATTGTGTAACCGGAACATTTTTACCGCCCAGGTATTCATCGTCCTGATCATATACAGCCGTTTCCACAACATAGCCATTCTCATCCACCTTATTCAGCCGCTTGGCCCAGCCCCAGTAAAGGTTCGACAATTGTCCCACCACATTGTGCACCGAGAAGCTCAACAGATCGCCAGCTTCATTCGGAACGAAGGTAAAGTAGGAGACACCGATATCGCCGCAATTTTCAGCAGTGCAATTATACAGGGTGTCACCCTGGTAATTGGCCATCCTGGTAACATAACCCTTGTCGTTATAAGAGAATCTCAATTCAAAAAACGGACAGAATTCATTCATGATCACTTCCTCTCCTCCCAGGTTATACCGGTTCTCCCTGATCATCCCGTCAGGAAGTTTACTCCAGGTGTAAGAATGAATTTTATTTGTGTTTTCAATCATTTTACCGTCTTTATCAAGAAGCATGAGGCTCCTGCGTATACCCTGGTTGTCCAGTATATATTCATAGGCATATATGCCCTGTGATTCCACAGGCTTATCGTTCTTGTCGAAAAAGTGTTTGGTTTGTTTGTTACCCTCATAGGTGTATGTTACTTTTGCAGCGTTCCCCATATCTGAATATCCGAGTAAAACATCACCCCTGACGTATTCCACAGAAGCCAGCCGGCCTGATTCGTCATAGGTAAACTTGTAACTGTTGATGTTTTTGGCTTCCTCCGGTGTTAGCTTGTGGGTTCCTCTTTCTATGTCAAATGGAGTCTCACTGAATTGCAGGTTGCGATAATACTCAATACCTGATTGCTGTGCTGTTTGGGAAGTCTTGCTTTTGCAGGCGTATAACATGGCAGCGGCCAACAAAATGGTAAATACGGTCCGTAATGGATTATACAATTTCATGAATGATGATTTTAATTGGTTTAGAATACAAAATTAAGCATTTCCGGAAATGACATGTCAACATCACCCCAAAATAGCGAAAGATTAACAATTAAACCGGTTAAAGGTTCAGCAAAGCGCCTTTATTACCTTTGTCCCGATCACTGACTTACCACTTCAACCGGCATGGCATTCCCGGAGACACTGGCTTCTTTCACATCGATGTATCCGTATCTGACTGAAATAAATGGTTTGCCTTTTTTGAGGCCTGCCAGGCCAAAACCGGTCTCCGTGGCAATAAAACAGGAGAAATCTATCCCGATCTTTGAATCTATAAACAATTTCTTGTCAACTGCATCATAGGCAATTCCCGTAAGACCCTGAATAAGACCGTAACTCGACATGGCCCTTCCGTACCAGTGACCACATTCATATTCATTGAACGGATTGCGTACACGGCCATCATATCGTTGGCGGCAGGCCCGGACGATTTCAAGTCCTTCTTTGACATGGCCAGTGAGGAAAAGATGGGAAGCGACCTGGTATTCAATTCCCGTCCATACCTCGTTGCTGTATACAAAGGGAAGGCTGGGCTGATCCCCTTTCGGCCATGAGCAGAGTATCAATCCTCCTTCTGTACCATATGCGTATCCTGCACGCTGGGGATTCACATGATCCGACAGGTCTGTTTTCAGGTTGTAACGGTATACCGACATGAGATGACTTTCCACCTTGCTGTTATCGATAATATCCCCAAGCCCGCACATCCGGGCAATCCATAAACCCAATACCCCATCACTCAGACATCCGTTTCCGTATTGATATTTGGGACCTTCCTTTTTCAGGATCTCCAACGCTTCCGGTGAATAGTTGATACCAAGGCTTTTTTGTGCGAGCTCGACCGGATTTTCTGCCTGCAGGCCTTCCCACTTAACCTGTTGATAAAAATACTCCCCATTGTACAGGGATGATTCCATTTGTTTCTTGCCCTTTTCGAGCAGTTCCTTATAAAAGCCGGCATCATCATCCATTTCTTCAGAGAGGGAAATGAAAGCGCTAAGTGCACCCAGATAAAAACCGGTACAAAGCGGTTCGGGACCCCAGAACTCGATATCATATGTGTTATGATGTGGTTCTTCAATAGTACCGGTGTGCCGGGGATCCCATTGACCGATGCAGTAATCCATACTGCCTTTTACGGATGGCCATAAACTGCGAAGCCATTCCCGGTCTCCAGATATACGCCATTCCCGGTGGACCTTCATTATTCCTCCCAACTGCCCGTCAGCAGCCGCGTAAAAGTCATGGTTTACACGGCGGATGGGAAGATTGGCCCTGAAAGTCTGGTGGCCGGCAGCATCCTGGCTCACAAGAAATTCCGTTTCCCTTAGTGAACGCTCCAGGGATGGGAACAGACGAGATATCGCCTGTGCATAATTCCATACATGCGTGCACGAACCGTTACAACAGCCACTTTGGTCATGACAACCTTCCCATGCCCACAATTTTCCGTCTTTCTGGCGCAATACCGTCGGTGATTTCAGGATGGTAAGATTGGCTGCAACAGCCTCCAGCACTTCCGGTGGCAGATCTGAGCCATAGAAGGAGGTTGAGAATAACTCCGACTTATCTTTCAGATCGGCATACCGGGTCCGCCAGTATTTTGCTACTTCCCCGACATCTCTGAATTTTCCGGCATACCAGGGTTCATAATACAGTTGGGACATTTCTGTGGGACAGCAGGATGAGCCGGTTGAACATTTTTTTATATTTTTGGCTACTGAAGCCAGGTTGTCATCCGGTCCAGTTCCTATCCTCAGGTCAGAATGGGGCACATGCCAGGCAATGTAAACCTTAATTGTCCTCGATTCACGGGGCTTCAGTTTCACCGGAACATACACAGAGGCTCCTGTGGCACCTGGTGAAACCGGATTAGCCGGAGTATTACAATTCTCAATATTGTTCCATAACAGGGTATGGCCGTCAAACCACCCGCCCCTGAACCAGCAATAATCCACTACCGCACCCAATTCATCGGTAAACACGGCGAAGTCCCCCCGATAATGTGGTTTATCCGGCATACAGGGTTGCCGCAGGATAAATCCGTTATCCATCTGCAGAATGGAATCCTTGCCGACAAACTGGTTTCCCCATTCACTTGGTGTGGATATCCGCATGAAATTTTCTGCATTTACGGAGAAAACGGCTTCCAATTCCTTGCCGGTGGTATTTTTGAAGGTGTATTCAAGTCCCCCTACCGGCAGGCTTGAATTGTCAGCATCACCCGGAATAAATGGGCTCCAGCCTTCAATGCTGACTTCCACAGGCATATCGGGATCGGATAAACTGATTGTAGCAAAAGGGAACCGGGCCACGAAAGTGGCTTTGTCAAAGCGGGGACATCCAAAAACACTGAGGCCATTGCCGGTAAGGGGATTCCCGAATATTTTCCATGACTGGACAGGTCCTTCCAGAATCTTTGCGCCATTCTTTATCCCTTTTATGGAGAGGGCGGTAAATAGGAATGGGGTATTATATACATCGGGTTTATTCCTGACGGAAACATGTGAAAAGGCACCATTCCCGTCGAGACATACCATTCCTGCACCAATACCACCCAGGGGAAAAGCCACCCTGTTGAGAAATTCACCGGTGTATTCGCCATTAAAGGATCTGACCTGTTTAGAAGGTTTGTGATTGCTTTCAGAGCAGCCGATCAACGTTATAATGATCAGAAAAAATGATAAAAGGTGATTCTTTTTCATGGTTTTTTTGTTTGGTGTATGCGATATTAAATATTAAATTTAAATCTTTTGATTTACCAAAATACCTCTGATCATGAAAAAAGCAATCTTTTTTATCGGCTGTTGTTTTATTTCCTTCTTATCCTATGCCCAGACCACATTTGACGGACTAGGCATGAACATGGGAAATCTGTACAGGTTATCCAATGCACAAACCCGTTCCATCAGTCCGGAGAACTTCACCGGTGAAAAAGGAAAGGCTGGTATGGCCAATCCGGAAGATAAAGATAAAACCAACCAGGCCAACGCATTTCATGCTGCACGTGATCTGGGGCAGGGTTGGAAAGTGAACCCGTACATCCGGATACAATCCGGTGAAACGGTGACATTGGCTGAGATTAATGGATCCGGTGCCATTCAGCATATCTGGATGACGCCCACCGGAAATTGGCGGTTTTCCATTATCCGCATGTATTGGGACGACGAAACTGAACCATCCGTGGAATGTCCTGTGGGGGATTTCTTTTGCATGGGATGGAATGAATTTGCACCCCTGAGTTCCCTGGCAGTATGCGTCAATCCGGGAAGTGCTTTCAACTGCTACTGGCCTATGCCATTCCATAAAAAGTGCAGGATCACCATGGAAAATGTCAATGATGCTGATCCCATGACCCTGTATTACCAGATTGACTACACGCTTACAGAAGTTCCGGCTGATGCCGCTTATTTTCATGCCCAGTTCAGAAGATCAAATCCCAATACAACTTCTGTATATACAATTGTGGATGGTATTAAGGGGAAGGGCCAGTTTGTTGGCGTTTACCTTGCCTGGGGAGTGAATAACAACGGCTGGTGGGGTGAGGGGGAAATTAAATTCTATTTGGATGGTGATACGAAGTTCCCCACCATTTGCGGAACAGGTACCGAGGACTATTTCTGCGGATCCTATAATTTCGACCGGAACGGTAAATATACCGAGTTCTGCACACCCTATTCCGGATTGGTACAGGTGATCCGGCCGGACGGTACCTATAAGTCACAGCAGCGGTTCGGACTTTACCGCTGGCATATTGTCGACCCTGTGCGCTTTGAAAAGGATCTCAAGATAACCATTCAGGATCTTGGCTGGCATCAGGGCGGAAGGTACCTGCCTCAGCAATCGGATATTTCCTCGGTATGTTTCTGGTATCAGACCAATCCGCATGCAACCTATCCCAAATTTCCGGCATGGAGGGAGCTGGAGGTGAACTAGAAGAAAGATTAAAGATTCAAAAAGGAAGATTCAAGATGCTGGCTGTATGGGTGCGGAAAAATCCGTCAGGGTAGCGGGGAGATTTTTGTTACAACCTACAACATACAACCTGCAACCTCCTTTACCTCTTCCTAACCTCTTCAACAATCTTCCTGATTTCCTCGGTTTCTTCCCTCATCTGCAAGATGAAACTGTTGTTCTCAATGCTTCCGATAGTAGCAGTCATTTCAGCTTCATTCCTGAATGTAGTCTTTTTGAACGGATTATCAAAGTCTTTTTTCCGGCTTATATATACCTGATCGCAAATATATTGCTGTATGGCCAGGGTCTTATCAAGCGCTGCTTCCCACTCACTTTGATCAATGACTTCTTTGCCGTGGAGGTCACACAGCGTGGAAAAGGCATGTTGCTGCTTGTCCTGTGTATATTTATCCCACAGATCGTCATACCGGGCATGGATCTCCTTCCAGGTGATCAGTTTGCCTGAACCGATTTCTGACCGAAGCATGTCAAGATCATCCTGCAGCATGATCTGTCCGCCCAGGTTCACCCATTCTTTCCGGCGCTTGCCCTGCAGACCATGGCGCATTTGATTGAAAGTGATGCCTGGATTGTTGCGCAGGTAAGATAGCAGGTTAATTACAGCATAGTAATGCAGCATATCATGGTAGGCCTGAAAGGCCTGTCCTGGTTTCAGGATCACTACTTTTCTCCGGCTATTCTCCATATTTTCCCCAAGCACTTCCAAATTACCGGTCTTTTCCTGGTTTCCGGAAAGCAATTTCCGGCCGTAAGCGGCTAATTCTTCTTCACTGTGTAAGCTGACCGGTCCGACCTCCTGGCGTATTGCCGCCCTGGCCGTCCAGATTTCAAGCAACCGGATTGCCTGGAATATTTCTTCAATGGTATCGGGAGCAAACGGTTCGAATTCAATGTGCTGTGTTTTATTTTTTCGGTTGTCACGATTCCTGAATTTCCAGGTATTGCGAGCCAGTGCGTACATATTGTAAAGCCACCAGTAAGCAGGCATAACCTCCAGCTGATCTTTGGCGGTGTTGTTGCTGAGCAGTGAAAAGGGGAATGGAATATCGAGCTCAGCCGGATAGTCCGATTTCGAAAGCAGTACAAAAGAGGCAAAGCGGCATGAATGTTTTATGCTTGTGCATAAGCCGGGCCAGAATCCCCGGCCAGCTTGTATCTCATTGTCATTGGCACGGCTGTTGTGATTTGAACCGATGGTGGCACCAGCCGCAATGTTACTTTGTCCCATAACCAGCGAAGCGATAAGGAAAGAATTGTTGTGATGCTGCTCATGTGCAGGAAAGATAAGGTTGTTAAGAACTTCACAGCAGGAGATGGTGGAATTGTCTCCCAGGAACGAATTGATCAGCCTGGCTCCGTATTTCAGGCTTGCATTATTACCCAGGATAAATTTTACGGCTTTGCAGCCGTAGAAAATATGACAGCCATACCCGATAATGCCATTCACCAGTTCGACTCCCTCTCCGATCTGGGTTGGCTCTTCCCGGGAGGAATTGATGGTAAGGTTTTTCAATTTGTTGGCTCCCTTGATATAGCAATGTGAACCTATTTTAACATCCTTCAGTATCAGGGAGTTTTTAATGACACACTGATCGCCGGTGGTTCCATAAAATCCGCGCCGGCTGTCCATGCTATTCTGTGTAATCTTCAGCAGTGCTTCCTGCAGGGGCTGATCATCAGCGGTATTTTGCCCAAAGGTATGCATCCGCCGTGATCATCCCGTCAAAAGGCAAAACCTTGCGACAGCCGGTTTCATTCATCAGGTCAATCCAGGTCCTGACTTGCCCGGGTTCACCATCTTTAAGGATTCCGTTCCCGAATTTCGCATGATCGGTGGTGTCCATTTCATGAACGTTAAAAAGAATACAGCGGTCACCAATGATATAATGGGCCAGGTAATGCACATCATGAATGGCCACATCATCACCGATGTCACAGGATATGACCAGACTGTTGGTAATCCCGGCCGGCAGTTTCAGGTCGTGATGCTGAAGGATGATATTACGGAGGCGGCCTATTCTTACCAACCCGAAAAAACGGGTGTTTTTGATCTGGTTTGGATCGAATTCATCTGTTACAAGCAATTCATTCCAGTTGTCGGCCGTATTGTCATTTTTCATCAGCAATTCCTGCTCATCCGACCGGAGCTTTCGCCATCCGGCTGATGGGGGAGCAGTTTGCCTGTTCCTCAGGTAGTACTCATCTTTCCCGTCGGGAAGACAGGCGGGCGTGATGAAATTTCTGCCCAAGTTCTCCGGGGCCATGATTAATACTTCATCCATGATCTAATAGATTTAAGTATTGCTTAATCTGATCAAAGATAATGAAATTCATCTGCTTCCCGTTTCAGAATCAGATTGTTTGGCATAATGCCTGCCAAACATCCCTAGAAGTGCTTACCTTTTTCATTTATCTTTGGCTGAATTAAATAATCGTTTGATGGCCCTGAATCCCGACTTTACCAATGAAGCCACACTGGAAAAATACTCTTCAACAGTTTCACTTTCAGATATGGAGATCTATGTTTTCCCGGAGTTGCTGTTCCCGCTGGTGATGGCCAATATTATGAGCCCAATAATCTGGAAATGGCGTGATGATCCCTGGTTTAGGAACATTCACAACAAATCATTCACCTATAGAATTAACCGGATCAAGCAATACATCATGGATCACTATGTATTTAACCTTGATCTTGAAACATGGGGACTGACAACCAAAGAAAGAGAAATAAGCCGGTTTGACGGCTTTATCGATATGGCCACGTTAAAACAGTCCAATGCGCTGTTCGGATATGAGGGAGATAAATATTACTTTGACATCGATATCAGGCGCCACTTCGGATTGGATAGTTATACGGAAAATATTATACCCTATTGGAAAACCGAAACAGTTGAGGCCATGACCGCTTTTCATTTTAAGGAATCCTTCATGACAGGTGCCGGCGAGTGTGTTTCATTATCCACCTTGTATGCCGCAGCATTATTTATCGTTGGCCGGATTCCGCTTGAACATATTTTTCTGATGGGCACCCCCCTGCATTCGCAGAATTTTATTGATATCCATGAAGGGGTGCTCACAAACAACCGGAGGATTGTCACCAGAAAAATGTGGTTCAACGGCACCTCCATGTCAACCAAAGCCCGCAGAGCCCTTGAGCATGAAAGAGTCACCATCGTTTCACACATCTCCGGATATATACATCATTTGTTTGATAAGGCAACCATACAACCTCAGGCTTATCAACGGTTTTCCTCAAAACTGACCGATTTCCTGACCACGGAGTTTACACCGGCAGTATTTATAAACTTCCTCCGCTACCACATGAATCTTAAGAAATATTTCCAGTACAGGCGGGTTTTAAGCGGACATGAGTACTACATTCCACTGGAGACTGTATTCGAGTATGAGCATCATTCCAGGTTCGTTTTTTCGGAATCCATGCGTGAATCACTGATGAATGAGATTGATGACGAAGAGTTCAGTCATTCACCTATCAAGGATAGAATTATCATTCAGGATTTTGAAAGCTGCTTTGGAGAGAGCACCGGATCATCCATTTCTGATGTTCTTGAGAAATTCCTGTGTTTTTCCAGGTCTGTCGGCTTCATCGATGAAGACAAGATCAAATTGCTTTACAGGGAGCTGATTGCTTTTCTAAATGTTCAACCCAGACTCCCGGATAGCCATAAGGAATTTGACCCGGTTGAAACTTTGCCTGTTCATGTAGGTCAGACTCAACAGGAAATTCTTGATTTAGTAACAGAAAAGGCCCTTGAGAATGAGGTGGCACTATTGTCACTGTATACTTACAGGCAAATGGACAGGATACAATGGCAGCCATTTATAAAGGCGGCTCTGGAGCGAAGTCCCGTTTCCCTCAATGGAATGAAAGGTAATACGGCTGAGAAAGTGTATCAACAGATCTCTCTGTTGCCAAATGAGTCGATCTATGACGGAAAACGCCTCGCTCAGCCAGACGAGGTGTGGAATTTCGGACGGGGAGACGGTGTGGAGAAAGCCCTGATGTTTGCCGGTTTTCTGTATAATGAATTGAAAACAAATACCCTGAATCTCTCAGTTGAAAGATCCAGGGTAATTCTGGAGGCCAATGGGACAGGATACCTGTTTATTTCTTCAAAAGATCTTGTAAAGCAGGTAAATCTGATGCATCCGGGTGATAACCTTACCGCATCATGATACCAGAACTATCAACGATGCACCAACTTTTTCTGAAATACTTGTCCGTTCATGGTCAGCCTGACCAGGTAAATCCCGGGTGACAGGTCTGTTCCGTTCAGCCGGTAAGTGTTGAGGCCGGCAGGCTGATCCTTTAAAACCTGGCTAAGGACGCTTCGACCCTGCATGTCGGTCAACTGAATTTCAACATCTCCGGTTTGTTTCATCTGGTATTTCAATTCGGCACTTTCCCAGAAAGGATTTGGGAAAGCGGTGACCCTTTCGGGATCTAATAAGGTATTACCTGTACCCGTCGGTAAACCCGACACATAGTAGTCCACCTCGGCACGGATAAAATAGGTGCCAGGATCCTCGATGTATCCGTCGGTATAGGCTGTTGAAAAGAACAGATTATTGCCAAACGACTTTGTTGTATCATACCCGATCCCGGGTGTGTTAAATCCATCATACAATACGGCTACAATAAAATCCCCATATAAGTAAATGTTTTCCGGCTCAAGGTCAAGATATACCCATCCGGTATCGGCAGGTGTCAGCTCACGGAGAGTATCGGGGAGCAGGGATCCGTAATAATCTGTCGCATACAGGTAAAAAGTTCCGTCGCCCCCGAGCTCACCTGCATCCAGGTTCTGAAAATTGAACCATATCTTGTTAAGCTGGGCAGGTACCGAGGGAAGATGATACATACATGCTGCAGCATCTCCAAGGGCAGTGCCCCAGATATAATATTTGGGATCGCCAAAATCATATGCCAGGGTGGTATTATAGAGTACGGGGTCATTTGTCTCTGCTATTCCGGTAACACCGAGTGAATAGGGATCAGAACTGATTTCGTAGGCAGTTACTGCCAGGTAATAAACCCCGGGATCAATTTGTCCCGACATCATCTCACTGGCGTTTCCGGATTCCTCAGAACTGGCAAGAACAGTAAAGTCGGTTCCATCGGGTTGCACCAGGTACAGGTCGAAATCAACCGGGACATCCAGGTTAATGAAGATATTGCTGCTTGCCGGGATCTCCAGACGATACAGGTCCACATCTGCACCATCTATCACATATCCCTTGTAAACCTGGTCATTCTTCAGCGGACCGTACGCGAGAGCCAGGTTGTTATTTGGCTCATATACATCGGTTCCGTAATTAATATCGGGATCGCCTGATCCGTTTCCGCCGCCGCCTCCGTTAAAATAGGAAATGAGGAAGTCATCCCACTGGTTTTCCTGCATAAAATCAATACCATTGGAAGCTTCTCCGTAACGGGCATCATAATTGGTTCCATCGGGAAAATAGATAGCAAGTCCTTTGGAGTTGCCATAATTTGGGGAATAGGCGTGGTTTCCGATAACAAGGCTGTTGATAGCGGTCTTAAGATTTACCGCGGCAGCGTCGACAGATGCATCTGTTGTTAATTGCGACATCCTGTCAGCCACGTGCCATAGGTCCTTGTGTTCGGGAATATAATATTTATCCACTTCCTGGCGCATCTGATCCACTTCGTCCCATAAATTGCCATTGTCGGAGATGGCCTGTGTGAATGCATCCAGTTTCTGGGCCACGTTTGAAATTAATTTCAGGTCTATTGCCGATTGGGTAGTAGGCTCATTCGAGGCATCGTAAGACTGGCCATACCTTTGTACGATTGCTTGTGCCAGCTCAGCCGGAGTCATAGTCGGAGCATTTTTCAGATCATTGAGGAGGAGATCATAGGGCCATCCGGGTGAGGGTTCGGTTTCTTCTGACCCGACCATTACATCACCCATGTTCCTTAAAGGATAAGCAACTTCAATCATCGCCATCAGGCAGGCATCAAATCCGATAAGATTGATATAGACGCCGGAAGAAGCTATGCCGGAAGATACTTCAAAGTTGTATAATCCATCCCCGTCTGTCTCATCTGAACAAACATATTTAAGAACATTTCCCGGTCCGAGGACATTTTTCTGGAGCCTCATCAAGGATACCGGAAAGGGTTTGGTGGAGGGTGTTCCGGAAATCTGAACCGGACTAGCCTGCGGGGTGGTGTTAAACGGCAGTGATTTATACAGGTTGTTTGAATTGCCCTGATTCAGAACCGGCATTGTCTTACGCGGCCCAAGGGTTGCCTTCTTTTTCTGCCAGCCTCCGCCATGATCCCAGAGTATCAGCGCATAATTATCGGCCGGATAGTTTGTGCTTGCCCACTGGATAAAAGAAGTAAGTGTTGCCGGATCACCCATGTTCAGTTCACCCAGATCCTGAATAACAGCTGAGGATATGGTATTAGTATTGGCATCCTTGGTGACCCTGAACCGTTTGGTGCCTGTCCAGTTACCGTTTGAATTGTCATAACCTGGAACGCGGTCCATCTGAACGATAATATTTATATCATCGGTTGAGCCCACCGTCTCCATCTCATTAAAATCGATTATGCCATAGGGCTCCAGATCATTATCCGCATCCAGGTATACCATAAAAGTCCATTTAGCTTGCGCAATTGCTGAAGGCCCGGGCAAAAAGATCAGCACAACAAGTAAGCAAGCTGATAGTAAAAGTAAATTTTTCTTCATGAGGTTGGGATTTTTCATTTATTTAAAACAAGATCTACAAATTCGAGATAGGTCTTTGCTTCTTTTCTTTTTACAGTAGCTGTAAGCCTGATTGATACAGGCGGGGTAGTGGCAGGGTCAAGTCCACGGGGGGCAGATCCGGTGACAAAGCAGCAATGCTTTCCATCACGGAACGCCCAATCACTCCGGGTAATCTGTGTGGTGCTGAATGATTTTGGAAAGCTGCACCCTGCATGTTTCCATCCAAGATATAAGCCTTCAAGATACACGGTTTGGCCTTCATACTTAGCAGGTTTTCTGGCAATTGACGAAAGGGTGGTTAGGGTTTCTGAAGGTGGAGTGTCTTTGGATACGCTGCAGGAAATTACCATCAATGGCAATAAGAGGTAATACTGAAGTTTTCGCATGTGGAGAATTGTATTTTAATTGTAAACAATCAAATTCTAAGATTGTTGAACCAGAATAAAAATTGGACTATTTTCTTGCGGGCCAATTGCATGGTCATCCGCATGGGTAGTCGTTTAGCAAAAATAAGATATAAATAAACATTCAGGTTTGACTTACGCCAAAAAATAGACGCAAATGGCCAAATTTCAATTAATCATAACGGAGCAGTGAAACCTTGTTACACTAATTCTTTGAGATGCTTCTAAATTATTTGTCTGTATGAATATGATTTTAACCTACATTTGCAATCCAAAAATTTAAAGCAACAGCTGTAGTTTTATGAAGAGTCTGAAAATTATCGTGCTGGCAAAGCAAGTGCCTGATACCCGGAACGTGGGAAAGAATGCCATGAAAGCCGATGGTACGGTTAACCGTGCAGCTCTGCCTGCCATTTTCAATCCTGAGGATCTTAACGCGCTTGAGCAGGCACTCAGGCTAAAGGATCGGTTTCCCGGCAGCGTGATCACACTGTTAACCATGGGGCCGGGGCGAGCCGCTGAAGTTATCCGTGAAGGGCTATACCGTGGAGCGGATGGGGGAGTTTTGCTTACCGACAGGGCCTTTGCAGGTGCCGACACATTGGCGACATCCTATGCCCTTGCCTGTGCTATACGTAAAATAAAGGAATTTGACCTGATCATAGCCGGGCGACAGGCTATTGATGGTGATACTGCTCAGGTTGGTCCCCAGGTAGCTGAAAAGCTTTCCCTGCCGCAGGTTACTTATGTCGAAGAAATTATCAGCCTTACCGGGAACAAAATCACCCTGAAAAGAAGGCTGGAAAGGGGTGTTGAAACTGTGGAAGCTCCGCTACCTTGTGTGCTGACCGTTAATAGCTCGGCACCTGACTGCAGACCCAGAAATGCCAGGGCAATCATGAAATTTAAGCATGCCCGCACCATGACGGAAAGACAAAATGCTTCGGAAGATTATATCCTGCTTTATCACGAAAGGCCCTACCTCGATATTCCGGAATGGAGTGTCACTGATATCAAAACGGATATCAGCCAGCTGGGACTTTCCGGTTCACCCACCAAGGTAAAGAAAATTGAGAACATCGTTTTCCAGGCTAAGGAAACCAAAAGAATTACCTCCGATGACGGCAGCATCAATGCCTTTATGAAGGAGCTCATTGATAATCATACCCTGGGATAAAAAGGGGCCTTAGCAAGTCAATTACATTATATAATCAACACTGAATACCGTGAACAACATTTTTGTAATCTGTGAGCTGGATGAGGGTAAAGTTGCTGATGTAAGCCTTGAACTCCTGACCAAGGGACGTTCCCTTGCCAAACAGCTTGGTATTAAGCTGGAAGCGCTTATCATGGGTCACAAACTGGACAACATTGAAAATCAGCTGTATCTGTTTGGGACTGACAAAGTATGGGTTGCCGACGATCCCAGACTTGAAGTATATACCACGTTACCATACACTTCCATTGCGGTTAACCTGTTCAGGGAAGAAATGCCCCAGATCGTCCTGCTTGGTGCAACAACCTTTGGAAGAGATCTCGGTCCTCGGGTTTCCTCCGCTTTGAAAAGCGGACTTACTGCCGACTGTACCAGTCTGGAAATAGGTGACCATGAAGATAAGCGGGAAGGCAAGGAATATACAAACCTGTTATACCAGATCAGACCTGCTTTTGGCGGAAACATTGTGGCCACCATTATCAATCCCGAGCACCGGCCGCAAATGGCCACAGTCCGGGAAGGCGTGATGAAAAAGGAGATATTTGCCGATACCCACCGGGGGGAATCAGTGCGGCTTGACCTGAGCAAATATGTGGGCGATACCGATTTTGTCATCCGTGTAGTCGAACGGCATATGGAGAGTTCAAAGGTAAATATCAAGAACGCCTCCATCATCATATCCGGAGGGTATGGTGTGGGTTCTAAAGAGAATTTTCAGCTGCTTTTTCAGTTAGCCGATACCATTGGCGCAGAAGTTGGTGCATCGCGGGCTGCCATCGATGCCGGGTATGCCAGCCACGACAGGCAGATCGGCCAGACTGGCGTAACTGTCCGTCCGAAGCTCTATATCGCATGCGGCATATCGGGCCAGATTCAGCACATAGCCGGCATGCAGGATTCTTCCCTGATTGTCTCGATCAACAACGATCCGAACGCACCCATCAACAGGATTGCTGATTACGTGATCACCGGTGATCTTGAGGTGGTGATCCCAAAAATGATTAAATACTACAAACAGAATACGAAATAACGCGGGAAAGTTATATCCGGTCATTTAAACATGAGCAAAAATGGACAATTATTATCTCGATAATCCGGAATTGCGTTTTCATCTGACGCATCCCATGATGAAAAGGATTGTGGCATTAAAGGAGCGCAATTATGCCGATAGGGGAAAATATGACTATGCCCCGGTTGATTTCGAAGATGCCCTGGACAACTACGATAAGGTTTTAGAAATTGTGGGGGATATATGTGCAAACACCATCGGACCCAATGCGGATGGTGTGGATAAGGAAGGTCCCATTCTTGATGCCAAGGGGGTTACTTATGCTAGCGGCACGCAACGGAACCTGGATGCGATAATAAAGGCAGGTCTGATGGGCATTACCCTGCCACGTGAATATGATGGTCTCAATTTCTCGATGGTTCCATATACCATGATAGCAGACATTGTTTCCCGCGCGGATGCCGGCTTTGTA
Source organism: uncultured Bacteroidales bacterium (assembly GCA_963705125.1). Classification (GTDB taxonomy): domain Bacteria; phylum Bacteroidota; class Bacteroidia; order Bacteroidales; family UBA10428; genus UBA5072. The sequence continues at coordinate 654,828 of CAVPIY010000008.1, forward strand.
AATATCTGGGGTCTGCAGGACTGTGCGGAAACGATTCATGAGTTTGCCACAGATGAGCAAAAGAAGAAGTACCTTCCCCGTGTATCGAAAGGAGCAACCATGGCCATGGACCTGACTGAACCCGATGCGGGATCAGATTTACAGGCAGTCATGCTTAAGGCCACCTATGATGAAGCGGAAAACATATGGTATCTGAATGGTGTAAAACGCTTTATTACGAACGGAGATGGCGATATAGCATTGGTTCTGGCACGCACTGAAGAAGGATCCACAGATGGGAGAGGATTATCCATGTTTATTTACGACAGGGCCAGCAAGGGAGCGACTGTTCGCCGCATTGAACATAAAATGGGTATCATCGGCTCACCGACCTGTGAACTTGTATTCCGGAATGCTCCTGCCGAACTGGTCGGCCAACGCAGGCTCGGATTGATCAAATATGTGATGGCGCTAATGAACGGGGCCCGCCTTGGAATTGCCGCACAGTCGGTAGGAATTGCCGAGGCCGCCTACCGTGAGGCTCTGGGGTTCGCCAGAGAGCGTGAACAATTCGGTAAACCCATTATTAAATTCCCGGCCGTTTATGAGATGATTACAAGCATGAAGGCCAGGCTCGATGCAATCAGGTCCCTGCTCTATGAAACTACCCGTTTTGTAGATATATTTAAAGCCTATAATTTCATCTCCGAAGAGCGTACGCTCGAAAAATCCGAACAGGAGGAAATGAAAAAATACCAGAAACTGGGGGATATTTATACACCCCTGGTGAAGGGAATTGCTTCAGAATATTGCAACAGCATGGCCTACGATTCACTTCAGATCCATGGTGGCTCGGGTTTTATGAAAGACTATCCCATTGAGCGCATCTACCGTGACGCCCGGATTACATCAATTTACGAAGGTACTACGCAGCTTCAGGTTGTGGCAGCCATTCGCGGAATTACAGCCGGGGGCTATATTGCCCAGATCAGGGAATATGAAACTGTAGAAATTAAGCCCGAACTGCAAACCTACCGCAGAAATCTGATCAGCCTGACGGAGGAATATGAGGAGGCCGTAAATATGGTAACCATGGTAAGTGATATTGAGTATATTGACTTTCATGCCCGCAGGCTTGTGGAAATGGCAGGCAATATCATCATGGGCTATTTGCTGATGTTCGACACCAACCGGAATCATGATTACTGGAAATCGCTGGAGGTCTTTTTACGGATCGCCCGGTCTGAAAACAAAGCACGTTCGGAAAGGATCCGGATTTCCAACATCAACGACCTGGGGCGGTTTAAGCAGGAATAGAAACTGTCTGGCAATTTCACCATGGCCTTTCAAAGCAATACTCGGTCTTTCCCTGAAATTTTCTCGGTCATACGGCAGTCACTCAGGGGGGAAGAACATGATTATACAAAGGGAAGCATTTCCAATGCCGTAATCCTGCTGGCTATTCCCATGATCCTTGAATTGTGCCTGGAAAGTGTATTTGCCATTGTGGATATGTTCTTTGTGGGTAAATTGGGTGAAAATGCAATTGCAACTGTAGGCCTGACAGAATCTGTTATTACCCTCGTTTATTCTGTTGCCATTGGTTTGAGCACATCAGCTACAGCAATCGTTGCACGAAGGATCGGAGAAAGAAAACCCGAAGATGCTGCTCATGCAGGCGCCCAGTCACTCCTGGTGGCTTTTATCATAACCATAGGAGTGAGCCTTGCAGGGATCATCTTCGCAGGAGACATACTGGAGCTCATGGGTGCCAGTGAAGAGGTAGTCAGGGAAGGGGCCGTTTTTACCCGGATCATGTTTGGCGGTAGTCTGGTCATAATCATGCTATTTCTTATTAACGGGATATTCCGCGGGGCAGGAGATGCAGCCATGGCCATGAAAAGCCTGTGGATCGCCAGCGGTATCAATATTATCCTTTGTCCTGTTTTTATTCATGTATTTGGCTTGAAAGGAGCTGCCATAGCAACGGTACTCGGAAGGAGTTCCGGTGTGATCTATCAGTGTTTTCACCTGTTTAAGGGAAAACATGTATTAAGATTCCGATTGCATCATTTTAAGTTCGACACAAGCTTAATAAAATCGATAATTACCATTGCCTGGCCGGCCACTTTTCAGTTCTTAATTGCCAGCGGAAGCTGGATCATACTGGTACGTCTGGTAGCTGAAACGGGCGGTACCACAGCTTCGGCCGGATGCCAGATCGCATTCCGCAATTTTGTTTTTTTCATTTTGCCAGCCTGGGGATTGAGCAATGCCGCCGCCACCCTGGTGGGTCAGAATCTTGGGGCAAAACAACTGAAAAGAGCAGAACAGAGTGTTGTCCTTATCACAAAGTACAATGTAGTTTTTATGAGTTTTGTTATGCTTTTGTTCCTTTTTTTTGCCCATCCTATTGCCGGTATCTTTACCCAAGACGAAGCAGTTATGAAATATGCAGTCCGGTCTATGCAAATCATAGGAGCCGGTTTTGTATTTTACGGGATCGAAATGGTGATGGTCCAGGCATTAAACGGGGCGGGAGATACCAAAACACCCACGCTGATCAATTTCGTTGGTTTCTGGCTTATCCAAATCCCGCTGGCTTACCTTTTATCCATGGGCCTGGATTTGAAATCATATGGTGCCCTGATTGCCGTTCCGGTGGCTGAAACCCTGATTGCAATAATTGCGTGGTATTACTTCAGAAAGGGAAAGTGGAAGGAAGTGAAAGTGTAGAAGGCAGGTTGTAGCTTGTAAGTTGTAGGTTATAGGTTGTATAAAATAAATTTTTGAAGAATATTTGATATATTCATCCGATAAAAGACAAACAAATGAAAAAGCCTTTCTTCATGATCACCATTATTGCATGGTGCTTTAATGTGTCAGCCCAGAACGCCGACAGCATCTGGATCGTTAATAATTACACCAAGTTAGAACAACAGGTTGCCATGCGAGATGGTATTAGGTTGTTCACATCAATTTATGTACCGAAAGACAAGTCAGAGAAGCATCCCATTTTAATTGAACGTACGCCATACTCCTGTGCCCCATATGGTGAGGATGAGTGGAAGGATTACTGGAACAGTTTCAGAAAAGCCTATCTCAGAGAAAACTATATTATGGTAACCCAGGATGTACGGGGCAGATGGATGAGCGAGGGTGTATTTGTCAACATCCGGCCTTTTAATCCCGACAAAAAAACGGACCAGGACATTGATGAATCCAGTGATACATATGACACCATCGAATGGCTGGTAAAAAACATTTCAAATAACAACGGGAAAGTAGGTGTTTTTGGAATTTCCTATCCGGGTTTTTACGCTACCATGGCTGCTGCCAGCAATCACCCCGCTTTGGTGGCCGTGAGTCCGCAGGCCCCTGTCACAAATTGGTTCATCGGAGATGATTTTCATCATAAGGGTGCATTTTTTATCATGGATGGATTTACTTTTTATTCCGCCATGGGTGCCGGTTTTGGCATGCCCCATCCAAAACCAACCTCAGTTGCGCCAATGTCAACCGGATTCCCCGTTCAGGATAACTATAAATTTTACCTGGAAACGGGACCCTTACCGGCATTTTCAAAATTGATCGGTGACAGTGTCGCGTTCTGGAAAGAATTATATGCCCACCCGAACTATGATGCATGGTGGAAGGCCCGGGATGCCCGGAACGCCACCAAAAATCTAAAACCGGCTGTGTTGTGGGTCGGGGGCTTATTTGACGCAGAGGACACCTGGGGTGCCTGGAATGCCTATAAGGCTGCGGAGCAGAATAACCCGGGAAAAGCATTCAACAAACTGGTGATGGGACCCTGGTATCATGTGCAATGGGCCAATAATGACGGTACGCACCTCGGGAATATTCACTTTGGGAGCAATACTTCCCTGTGGTATCAACAAATGATAGAGATACCTTTTTTCAACTATTACCTCAAGGGCAAGGGAGATATTTCAAAAATTGCAGAAGCCAATATTTTCCTCACAGGAGCCAATACATGGAGACATTTTGACCAGTGGCCACCAGCAGGCAAAATAGACAAGATACTTTATTTGCAGGAACAGGGAAAACTGGATTGGGTGCAGCCCGGGGCCAAATCAGGCTTCAGTGAGTATGTCAGTGATCCGGCAAAACCTGTGCCCTATACTGAAGATGTTCATTTTACCAGAACACGGAATTATATGACCGACGACCAGCGTTTTGCCGGACGCAGACCAGATGTACTCACTTTTAAAACAACCATACTGACTGAGGATATTACAGTTACAGGTGTTGTTACAGCTGACCTTCTTACCTCAATCTCTACTACGGATGCTGACTTTGTGGTGAAACTGATCGATGTTTTTCCTGACAATATATCCGGCAGCGTGGATATTTATACGGATGAAGATCCGGAATTACACTACCCAATGGGGGGTTATGAAATGCTGGTTCATGCCGAGGTCTTCAGGGGCCGTTACAGGAACAGTTTTGAAGAACCGGGACCTTTTATACCCAATACAATTGAACGGGTAAAATATGATTTGGGTGATGTGGCGCATACCTTTAAACAGGGACATCGGATCATGATTCAGATACAAAGCAGCTGGTTTCCGCTGGTGGACCGGAATCCGCAGAAGTTTGTCAATATTTATGAGGCTGTCGAAAGTGATTTTCAAAAAGCCACCATTCGCATTTATCATGATGAAAAGAACCCAAGCCATATCATATTGCCGGTATTGTGACCGTTGTGCTTTCAGGTATATTACTTAATGCCTTATAGACCCGGGATGCTTGCCGGAATTGCCGGAGAATTTCAGGTAGCCTATTCCAGGGTGCCATCGGCCACCCACTTGTTTAGAATATCAATGGTCTCGGAAGACAATTTTGTACCTCCTTTTGGCATAAATCCGGCAGCTCCTTCTGCTCTGTTCACCCGATCCAGTATGGAGGTGATTTTAGTCTTGGTAGGCGTATATTCGTCCCATTTATTGGGATTTGCACCTCCTGCAACATGGCATGGCGCGCAGCTTGCAACCATGATCGGTTTAACATCTTTGGTATAGGTCACCTTGACAGCAGGTTCGTCATCATCTTTCTGACAACCCATAAAAACTAAGGTAACAGCCAGCAAGGCGGGAATGAATAGTCTGGTTTTCATTATTATATGTATTAGTTATAAAGTAATCCAATAAATTGGTCCGGATGATTTATTGTTCTTTCCGGGTAGTTTGTAATGCCAAAGGTAATATGACGGAATGACGTCTTGCAGTGACCTGGGTCACTGGACTAAATGATTATTAGGATTTACTGTAACATCTTGTTTAAAAAAGAACTAACTTACGAATGCGTATTTAATTAATCCATTCAATTCTTTACAACATGATAAAATTAGGCATTAATATGGAATTTGTCCGCCACCACGACATGTCATTTGCAGACGGCGTGAGTAAGGCAGCTGAAATAGGCTATGAATATATTGAACCTATGGTTCATCTCGGAAGGGAACTGCTTAGCGAAGCAGGATATTTTCACTCCGTATCCATGTATAATGATCCGCTTTTTATCAAAGAGATTTGTGACAGAAGCAATGTTAAGATGTCAGGCTTATCATCACATACCCCCTTGTGCAAGCCTGAAATTGGCGTGGAGTATTTAAAGCAAGCCATTCGTTTTGCTGCTGAGATGGGTGTTTATATTGTTAATACCGATGAAGGGCCTAAGCAGGAATGGACTACCCGTGAAATGGATTATGACCTGATGAAATATACACTCACAGAAGCCGCAAAAGTAGCAGAGCGCCACCAGGTGACCATTGGACTTGAACCCCACCAGCAATACAGCAAGACACCCGACGGACTTGACAGCATCTTCAATCTGGTAAAGTCTCCTGCCATCGGGATAAACTTTGACACAGGTAACAGTTATTTGGCAGGCGGTTCAGATGTTTACGAGTGGCTCGAAAGGGTAAAAAGCAGGTTGGTGCATTTACATGCGAAGGATATTAGTCTGGCACAAAGTAAGGCTGAACGAGGCAAGGTCTCCGGAACTCCTGTGGGATGCGCCTGTGGCGATGGTGTGGTAGACTGGGATCGTATTATAAACATTGTGAATTCAGCCAAAAAAGATATAGTTTTCAGCGTGGAATGCGGCACCATTGATCAGGCAATACGGAGTTTTGAGCATCTTTCTAAACGGATATAAATTTACTGAGTATCACCATACCTACATTAACATTTTTTGTTCGCCAAAAATACTACACGATTTATCTTTACCGGTATTCATATTATTCAATTTTTTTTTTAACTTTAATCAACAAACCAGAAATGTTATAAATCCTAAATATTTTATTAATTATTAAATATTCCAAAAATGAAAAAACTAAACTCTGTTTTCTTATTTTTTGCAATCTCTGTCCTTTTAATCACTGCATGTAAAAAGGATGAACCTGATCCCAGGAATAAATTTGTCGGCTCATATTCAATGAGTGAAACCTGGACCCTCGATGGTGGCGGAAGTGGAACTGATAACTATACAATTACTATTGCAAAATCGGATGTCAATAGTCGTCAAGTTTTAATTAATAATCTTGGTAATACGATTACTGCCTACGGAGCTCAGATGAACGTGACCGCAGATGTTGAAGGGACTTCTTTATCAATTGGAACACAATCTATTTCCCTTGGGGACTATTCTGTAACAGTTACTGGAACAGGATCGCTTAACGATAAGCTTTTAACAATAAATTATGTTATAGTAGGTCAATGGCAAGGTCAATTATCAGGATTTAAACAATAATTGGATATATTTTAAAAAAGCTGCTCAGGGCAGCTTTTTTTTAAAAAAATCCTCATTCGATTTTAAGCAGTTTACCTGTCTTATCTTTTTTTCATTTGCTCCCAGTTTAGATTGGAGCCGATATTCGGATTATAGTTTGGATCATCGGAAATAATATATTCTCCACTGGCATTGGTCCAGGCATTGTCATAACCAGCAGGTAATTCAACCGGCCTTCCTTCGATGGGATCATAATATTCATCAACTCCCCTTACATATTGGCTGAAATCTTCGGCAATCCTGTCGCCAACAGCCTGACGATCATACCATGATTGCAGGTTGTCCTCGCGTATTTCATTGCTTATCTGTGCCAGTTTCCTGCTGAACTCACCCACGCTGTGGATTTGCTGTATCTGATTCCTGATAAGGTATTCCACAAGCTGAACGTACTTGTTATACCAGTATTTGTTCACTTGAAATGAGTAGGTAATGGTCTCAAATATTTTGGCAGAAGCTTCGAGTTTGCCTTTTTCGGCCTTGTAAGAGAAAATATAACTTACAGTCCAGTTGGTGTTGTATGTCACCATACCCCATGCCTGAATAGGAAAACTGTATGATTCTATCACCGCATATATTTCCTCTTCCATAGTTTTACCAACCAGGGTATATTCAATCCTGATCTTTGCAGCATCAAATTTTGATATAATGCCAACCTGTTGTTGAGCCATTGCACCAATAGCTCCCGCCAGTTCGGGAACAGGTTCATCTTTAACAATCCGGAGATTACCTACATTGTTTCTGAAACGCGGCAACACTACCTGATGCATGGCCTGACGGGCGCTCAGAACGGGCTGCACCTCATTGCCGAAATATCTTGAACCGGCCGGGAACATGCCCAGCAATTGCTGATTGGTTGACCAGAAGAATGGCTGGTTCGGGAATACTTCAAACTCCTCCGAGCCTTTGGAATTACTTACAGTAAATGCTGCCGTGGCAGGCATACCGGGATTGTCCGTAAACCAGATGAGACCTCCGTTGAATGTCCAATCAACCGGCATGAGAAAGCTGAAGGCTTCTGATCCGGTTCCCTGACGGTCAATGTAGCTGAATCTTTTAAATCTTACCAGATTAACCGGATTTTGGGTTAAAACCTTACCCGTTTTTTCATTTGTTTCCGTCAAGTTAACAGATGGAGAAGGATTGTTGCAGACTGGAAATACTATAAAACAGGCAAATACAAAGTGGAGCAAATGTTTCTTCATAGGTTTTCTCCAGGAATTTCTTAGTGATGTTGAGGTACATAAATATATGAATATTCCATTGGAAATCCTATGGTTTAAACTGATATTTAAATGGCTATGAAATTATTCAGGTCTTAGGTTTGTTTCATTTGCAGGACCTAATAACTTTATTTCAAATATCCACCCGATAAAACGCTGAGAAAACTAAAAGGTCTTATTCATCTGTGGGATGCGCCTGTGGCGATGGTGTGGTAGACTGGGATCGTATTATAAACATTGTGAATTCAGCCAAAAAAGGTATAGTTTTCAGCGTGGAATGCGGCACCATTGATCAGGCAATACGGAGTTTTGAGCATCTTTCTAAACGGATATAGGTTTTTTAGATTAGAATTATTTATACGCCGGGCAATCAAACTTATCACGGCATATTGTATAGCCCAGGGATAGCTGGTGCGTCCCGTAGTGATGGAACTGGGTCCCGTTGATGTCAAAATTATAGCTATAACAAAAACTCCAGTTATGCCAGTCATAACCGACAAAAACGATGGCATTTTGCCCTGCCGATTCAAATTTGCCTGCATATTTCCGCAGGGTTAGTCCAGTCCAAAGGCTTTTTTTTAACCATAATCGGTTGGTAAGATCGAATTGATAAACATCTGCTCCCAGGTTTCCCTGAAAAGAGGTCTGTATTTTCACCGGATTTTTATTACTGGTAAACAGGTACCCACACTGAAAGGACATAAAATACCTTTCACCGCCATAGCCCGTATTCAGGGAGGAATTAAGGGGCAGCAGGTTATACACTGCAAAACCGGCAAAATATCTGGCATTATTCAGGAAAATGCCACTTGAAGCATTATAGGCAATCTCCGTGAGATTTCCTCCTGTTACCCGGGGATCGAAAATCGGAGAAAATCCGCTTTCATTGAGGGCGTGCTGCTCAATATTACCCGAAAGGCCAAAGCTCAACCAGGTTGCCCGGTTTCGGCCGATCAGCACATGAAAAGAATAAAGAAGCTCTCCGTAGAGGCTTTTTGAGGGGCCGTTTACATCTCGGATCACGTTAGCGCCCAATCCGTGCTTCCTGTTATTTGAGAACTGATTTCCCTTTTGAATACTGAATGACTGAACACGGGGGGCATCCTCAATGCCGAGCCACTGGTGCATGTCCGTGACATTCATAACCAGGCAGTTTGTCAATCCGGTCGCTGCAGGATTCGCAAAGTCCGGATTAAAGGGATAGAGATTATATCGGACCAGTGGCTGGGCGTTCAAAATGTTCATCAGAAAAAACACCATACATAACACCAGTCCCCTCATGATCTCATCGTTTAATTGTCAGTGGACCTGCATAAGGTTTGCCATTGCCTGGAACCTCAATAAAATACCAATATGTACCGGTTGGGATCTCCCTTCCGCTACAAGTGCCATCCCAACCTCCCTGATCTGCCTTGTACTGGGTAAGCAAATTGCCAAACCGGTCATAAACCGTTATTGTCGTTTCCGGTTCAGTGTTTAAGAACGGAATCTCCCAGGTATCATTATAGCCGTCTCCATTGGGTGTAAAGAAATTGGGGATTCCTATGTCAACAATAACCTGGATCTCGTCAGTTGCTTTGCAGCCGTATTGATTGGTGACTGTAAGGGTATATATCCCGGCCAGGTTTACTTCAATCGTGCTGCTCGTGGAACCGGTAGACCACATATATTCAGTATAGGTACTGTCGGGCGATAGCGTTATACTGGTTCCGGGCACAATAGTTGTATCATTCCCCAAACCAACATCCGTACTGTCGAGCACAACAATATTCCGGCAGGTGCTTTCCTGGGTGGGTTGCCCTTCATCAATTACCAGGTTGATGTTATAGGTTCCGGGCGTGTTATAATTTACAGGAGCAGGATTTCGATCAGCGGAAGATGCGGGGCTGGCATTATTGCAACCAGGGAAGTACAATCGTGTAATCGTTGAATTATCAATATTGGCAACAAAAGCATACAAAGTATCACCAACGCGAAAAATATCGGAAATGCCCTGGGGGTTGTATAAACTGCCTGTTTCACCCAATGAGGTGTATTCAGGGGGATTATTCAATCCGTTATTAAAGACCAATCGTACGATATCATTGAAACGGTTCAATACAAAACCATATGTGTTCTCACAATCACGGATTATGGTTAAATCGAAAGGATAATACAATACTGAATTATCTCCAATGGATGTTGCAGAAGGATTTGATGACAATGAACTTCCGAAGTCAAGCCTTGTAATTTCGTGGCTTCCGTAATTCGAAATGAACATGTACCAGTTTCCATTTTCCTTAATCGGCAGGATACCGCAGGGTCTATTCAAGTTACCCGTATTTCCCAGGTTCACCACTGCAGGTGTATTAGCCAGGGAAGTACCGAAATCGAACCTGACCAGGGTATTTGTGTTGTAATTTACGGTAAAGCCTGTCCAATTGCCCGATTCAGTGGTGATGTACAGGTCCTCGGGATAATCCAGATGATCACCCGGATTTCCCAGGTTAACTACGGCAGGAGCATTATTCGAAAGGGAACTGCCAAAATCAAGCCGGATTATAGCGGATTCATCTCGCTGTCCTCCGACAATAAACACATACCAGTTACCATTATCCTGTATTACCTGTATTCCCTGGGCATGCAAGGGAATAGCACCTCCGAAGTTACCCAGATTCTGCGATACCGGAGCATGTAAAAAATTGCTGCCATAGGAATTGCGGACCAGGGTTCCATCGGTATGGTTTGTAATAAAGGCAAAATAGGTGTTGTTATCGTTGGCAAAATCGATAAAAGCCGGACCATTTAAAGTACCGGGATTTGGGAAATTCTCACCCCCCGGGTCATAAACCAGGTTTCCTGAGCAAAAATTCCAGTAGTAGGTGCTGGCATCGCGCGAAAGATTCTCAATGAACACACTGTCGTCGATGCAAATGGTATCGGGTATTGAAAAATCTACCTGACCGTATCCTTTAAAAAACAAAAGGAGAAATGCTAAAAGTGCGGACATTCCCTTATTAATCATTCCGCACTTTTTCGGACTATTTACTGAAATAAGCAACATAAAGCATCACCTAACAAGCTTGGTCAATCTTCCGGTAAAGAGAAGAGCATCCTTACCGGTTTCTTCTTTTCCTGTAAGCTTGTAAATGTAGTTACCACCCGGCATATCGCTGCATCTCCATTGTATGGAGTTTACTCCGTATCCTGAAGGCAGATCGATCAGGTCCAGCCATAACCTGCCATTCAAATCAAATATTTTCAATGTAATTCGTCCGTAATCTTTGTCGAGGTAGTATTCAAAGTTCACATCATCGGTAAAGGGCATCGGGAAAACGGATAGGTATTTTTCCTGGATTTCCGGATCATGGATTGCAGTTATTTCAAAAACAGTTTTTATGCTGTTGTTTTTTTCCGTGATTTCAACGTAATCGTGGCCATCATCAACAATGGCAATAAACTCAATTGTTTTACCCGTAACCGGAAGGGTATAGACACCCGAAAGATCGATTTGCTGTCCGGGGCTGAAATTTTCCACCTTGATTTCGGCAAAAGGGAATTCATAAGTGCCTCCGCCGATAATGGGGTAAATCCTGAACCAAATATCTTTTCCGGAAATTCCCCGGTTCCCGGCTGTGGCATTCACCTGCACCTGTCCATTCCCAATATCTTGGAAAGAAATTGAGTATGCTTCGAAATCGTATAAGTCAAGTAATACTTTATTGGTGTCAGTAAAATTGAATGCAACATTTACCAATGTACCTTCATAATCGATTTCAGATTGTTCGATCAGCGTCCGGATATCAATTCCTTCAGGCAGATATTCAGGCCTTAATATAAAAGGCAATAACTGCTCCCTGCTTTCACCCGGAATGATATCGCCAAAATTTACCGACAGCAATCCGTTTAAGAACGAACAGTTTGCATCCAGGCTATCCGTAACTACTTCATAATATTGCCCGGGAAATATTTTGACCAGGGTCTGCGATGAGATATCCGAACCTGTGTTTTTGGCTGTAAGCAAGGTTTTTACAAATAAATCATTTTCAGGTTCGTATATAATTGTATCAGTTACCCGGTTACCGTTGATGCTGTATACCGTGTTTTTCACCTTTATCCTTGGACCTACGGGTTTAACAATCAGGCGGTCAGAAGTTTTTACCTGCTCGCCCAAAGCTGTTGTATAATGTAATGTCTGACCATCTGTCAGTCGAAGTATCTCGGCAGAGGTATTGTAGCTGTCAACGATACCCTCCTGCATTATCACCAGTTGGGCTGTATCGGGTGCCGGGAAAGCTTTGAACCTGCTCAGATCGATGCCGCCACCGGCATTGGCATGTAAAGTGCCCGTAACATCCTCAAATTCCGATTTCCCAAAGTTATTAACTGACCATTTAATTCTGCCGGTGGGAACAAAATTTTCCGTGGCAGCAACATCAAGCGATGCCAGAACGGAATTATCCAAAACAATTTCCTGGAATTCAGTAATGTTACCTGAATCATCCTTGTCGCAAATACTGAATAGGGCATCGGGTACAGCATAAGAAACTGTACCATGTATAGCACCTGAATAATGTTTTTTGGTTCCTGAAATGATGAAGGGTATTTTATATATACCGGTTTCAAGAGAGGGGTCAATTTTTACAAGAAATACAAAGTAAGCCCTCCTGGTGGGCTGCATCAGGTTAAGTGTATTTCCCATTTTGATCAATACTTCGCCTTCAGGCTGGTTAAAACGCCATCCGGTCGTAAATGTCCCAGGCTGGTCGCCTTTAACAATTTCTCCGGAAGTACTGTTATAATGTGCCGGAACCAGAGGTCTCGGATACGCCACATAGCTCATTTCAACCGAAGTGCTTCCCAATTCCGCGGGTATCCTTGGTGTTACGCGGGTATTTATCCAGTTGTCACCGGTGCTGTTATTTACTTCAACCCGTATTTCCAAAAAGGTGCCGTTTACCGACCTCGGATATCCTGTTAAATCGGGATTTCCGGCATCAGCATTCGGAATAAGCGTAAGGGTATGCTTATCATAACCGGGATCAAGAATAGCAGGCATGGATATCGGGGGTTCAACCAGGCTGCAAGGGTCTTTGGCCCCCACATATGTGGTAATGGTAGTTATACCATAACCATAGGAGATATGATAAGGATCGAAATTTGCATCAAAGTGATGCGGTTCATTGGTATCGGCAACCACGTGTTTCAGGTAGACTGTGTCAATACCATAATATATGGTCTCCGGAATTGCCTGAGAGGTCACCGACATATCGGTTCCCTGTGCAAATCCTGAGAGCACATGGGAGAAGAGTACCCAAGGCGATCCACCGAATATCTCTTCAACTACCAATACACCACCCTTGCTGATCTCTATCGAACCTTCACGACCCCTACCCATATAATTGGCAGTAATCTGTATATGGGTTTTGCCCAGATCTTCAAAGTAGTCGTCACCATAAGTCCCATCGGACCCGGCATACCAGCCCGAATTTACCTGTCCGTAAATATCGTCCCGGAAAGGCACGGCAGGATAACCCGGCCAGTCTTCCCCGTCATCGGGCATAAAGGCATCGTGCAGGAATCCTGTCCCGGAGCTGAACCTGTCTCCCCGGTCATCCAGCCAGTCATCCACACCGTTAAAATCGTTATCATCAAGTGCCGGTGGGATTAATAACTGGGGAATGTATACCTGGTATTCGAAAGGGGTTTCCCAAACTTCAACCTGATTGCGTGTATTGGGATTATCGAGCCATTTTGTAAAAGGCTGGCCATTAATACTGACAATGGACTCGGTTTTATATGATCCATCGGCATTTTGCGGCAGGGAAATACGATAACCGCCCATCCCTTTTGGTATCGAGTAGAGGAAATAGCCAAATACCCCATCACCAAGATTTTCAATTCCATCCATTGCTTCGGAAGGATCGTTGTAATCCACATCATGGCCTACATTACGGATCCAGTAATAGGTATACTCGGTTGAGGCATCCATATCAAAAACCAGACTGGCTTTACCATATTCCGGGAGTTCTTTTAATGGCTGTCCAAGCGTGTCGATGACCCGATAGTTATTCGACAGGTATTCAAATTGTAACGGATTGGGGAGGGGAGCCCAATAGGTATAAGTAGTTCGTATCGGTGTGACCCTTTCCTCACCGAATACTGTTGAATAATCTATTTTTGAATAGAGCGATTGCTGGGGCGTATAGTGTGTCATATCAATTTCTTCACCGCCCAGCGATAATACTGCAAGAAATTCACGGTGCGGTTGAGGACAGGTTCCGACAATGCTATCCGTTGGCAGGGGATGATAATTGACATCGGCAGTATCTATAAAGGTAAATCCTTCGTAATTGTTAATTCGCTGATGAACCAGCTGTTTCCAGATCACATTTCCGTTTTCGTCCCTTTCCATCCAGTGACTCCAGGTGGTGTCGCCCAGGTTGGCTGAATTGATGTTCCCGGTATAAGGATAGAACATACCGGGGTAAGGATTTACGATTGAATCATGCACATATCCCACACCTGCGGCAAGTGGCACCAGGTCGGGCGGATCGACCCATATTTCATAACTGCAGTATGGATCGTGGTATTCATAACCTTCAACCCGGCCAATGTCCCAGGTTACCTTCCAAACCCGGATTTTATCTCCGGGTTCTTCCACATCTGCAATGCCATCCCCGTTGTTGTCAACGGCGATCTTACCATCGTGGTCAATATCTTCAAAAACAAAATCATGGGTGCCGGTGCGCAGGTGATTCCATGGATTTGCCCAGTACACTTCCTCTTCAATTATGGTGTATCCCTTAGGGAAAATAGAGGCAGTGTCGAGCCATACATCGGGATGGCCATCGGAGTCCATATCGTAATCGGGACTGGATTCATCATTGCTGCCTCGCAATACATCGACATATTTCCCTCCCGGGGTTTTCAGAATGGGTATATCTATTGAATTATCGCTCCAGTAAAAAGGCACATCCTTTGGAATATACTGGGAATAAACTGTATTTAATGCCGGCGACCGGGATTTGTTCTCCATGATCATAAATACCTTGAATGGCTGATATTCCAGGTTTAAGAAGTTTTTCCAGTTTACATCGGTATCAGCAAAAATTCTGGCACTGAAAAGCAGATCGGCGTAGTCTCTTTCTTTTGAATAACTCCGTTTAAAACCAGCCTGGCTGTATTTTACATTACATGTTGAAACAGCAATCAGGGTACCCTTGCTCATGAATTTGTCAACATCTTCATGGATATCGCTGTCGGGATTTGGTGTAATTACCCGGTAAGAAATGATTTTCTCGTAGTAAGGGGGGATCGACAATCCTGAGAAAGTGATCTTGTTTCCCGACTTACTATAACCATCACCGGACGTAACATCAAGAAATGTAAAATACAATTTGATGTTTTCATCAAGTGTAATGCCCGATAGGAGTTGACCCGATAAATTGCGTATCCGGATTTCTACCGACAATGTATCGGGCCTGTCAAATGAGATGGCATTATCACCGGTTGCCATGCTCCCGAGAAGCTCATTCCGTACTTTACGGGTAACGTCCAAATCCTTTACAAAGGCTGACATAATAGCAACCATTGTCCAGCTGATCTGCTGACTATCGTCATCGGGATTTGAGAGGCCCTGTACAGTTGGCAGACCTGTATTGCAGACAATTATGCTGCCTGCAGTATTTGCCGGTTTCAGCATGAAAATACAGGGATTTCCTGTTTCACCTATTATGGCAGCCGTGTTAATGCGCGAGGAGTTTATGGTTGGGAATTTCGCCCCATATAATTTACTTCTGGCAGCGCCGAAACCAAGATTCAACACACTGACGCTTGAGGCCTCAGTGACCCCGATAAGCCCGTTACCATAATTTCCGGTTGTATAATTAACAGCGCCGTTTTCGAGATATCCAGCCTTCTGAATGAAATATACACCGTTGCCTTCGGCATAGATGCTTCCCCCACGGGTGGTATAGGCCTGAATACTGGCTTTGAGGGCAGGATTTACTGAAAAAATACTATCCACATAATAAGTATAGTTCGAATCCTTTGCCGCAAATGCCGGTATTATGAATAGGAGGGTGTTATTATTGAGGCCTGCATGAACAAGCGAATCTTCATTTACAGTATAAAATATATCGTCCATCAGGTACTCCGAAAAAAGCCGCCCGAAATACATCGATTCCCATGAAAGGCTTACATCATTTGCCTTATACTTGCTTTTAAAAACCGCAATACGTTTGGCATGTTTCTTAAACTGGACAGATGTCTGGCTCTGGGTATTTAAAGTAAAGTGGCTGTATGGACTTCCTTCAAGGTGCATATAATCCTGTGGCAGTTCTCCCGGAAAAACAAATTTGCCCTTGCCGGCACCGCTGGTTATCCAGTAAACCGAATGTTCTCCAAAGGCAGGGAATAATTCGTTATCCCATGTTGCAGAAGCATCACGATAATCGTCTGATGATTTTTCAAGAACAAGCCTGTAGGCTTTTAACAATTGTTTCTGATCGTTGCCGGTACTGAGTAGTAATCCTTGCTGGGCCTGCAGTAAAAGAGGGAAAATAATAAGGACACAGGCAACCAGATAACGAGGTTTTGGAATCGTTAACATAGCTGTTAATCAGTTAGTTAGTAGTTAGTGATAATTTAACGTGACAATACTATTATACGTATTTTTCGTGCACAGGTTGTGTGATATATGGTGAGAGCATAAATAACAGTGGATTTTAGGGAAGACTCCATAATAAAAAAGGCCGGAAATCGCTTCCGGCCTTTTGTGCCATTATTGTTATTATAATTCTATCTGGCGATGAGGAAACGGATAATCTGAATGCCTGCGTTGCTTCTGAGTTTGCAGAAATAAATACCCGTCTTGATATCCTGAACATTAATTTGAAAAACATCCGTACCGGCTTGTACCATATTTGATTCAACAACAACACCCGTGGAACTGACAATTTCAACCATAGCATCCTCGGATAATTCATTGAATTGGACATTCAGCACATCTTTAACCGGTACTGGGTAAATAATAAAGCCACCGCTCCTGAGATCAGATATGCCTGTAGCATCCGTTACCGTAATGATGAATGATTTATCAACAGTAACATAGCCATCGGAAACCTGCAGAAATACCAGGTGCTGACCCAGGTCAGAAACTGCAGGTATACCTGACAGTATTCCGGTGGAAGCAGAGAAATTCAACCAATCGGGAAGCGTGACTGCTGTTTTGGTCAGGAGGTCATTCTCAGCATCCGTTGCCGTCAGCACATATGCGTACAGGCTATCAGGATGTACCGCGAGATCGGGTTCTGAGATTATTACAGGAGCGTCATTCAGCGGATTGACTGTTACAAGGACAGGGAAAACTTCACCGTATTCAACCAGATCATGCGCTTTTACATTCACTGACAGCTGACCATAGTAATTAGCATCCGGGGTGACTGTATTACCCTCAAAGGTATAATTCGTTCCTGCCTGTACCTCAATGGTAATATCTGAGGCCGGATTGTCGATATCGGTGATGGTCAGATGGGATTTCAGAATGGTTATGCTCTGGTCTTCATCCAGGCTTAGTGAAACCTGACCCGTGATCACCGGGGCTGTGTTCTGAGAATTTACCGTAATTGTATACGATTCATGGATCGTAACATGACCATCGGATATGCTGATATCTACAGGATTTGCTCCCATATTTAACGAGGTGGGAGTGCCAGAAAGTGTTGCTGTCTTCGAACCTGAAGTCCAGAAAAAGTTCAGCCATGATGGCAGGGTAGTTGCTGTCATTACTATAACATCAGCTGCGTCTGCATCAGTAACTGTCAGGGTATATGTATATTCCTGACCTGCCTCAGCATAGGTTACTGGTTCTGTAGCATTCACGGGAGGGTCATTGACCGGATTCACAGTAACAATAACCGGGAATACCTGGCTGTCGTCCGACAGATCCCTGGCTTTGACATTCACCGTCAGCTGTCCGAAGAAATTGGCTGCCGGAGTTACCGTGTTGCCGGAATAGGTATAATTTGTCCCGGTTTGAACTGCAATGGTTATGTCGGTCAAAGGATTATCCACATCCGTAATGGTGAGATCGGATTTGACAATGGTAATGCTTTGATCCTCATTAACACTCAGTGTATTCTGACCCGTGATAACCGGCGGATTATTCAACGGATTCACCGTAATTGTATAGGCTTCGTGGATAATTACCGTACCATCGGATATCCGTATATCCACCGAGTTTGGACCAACATCATCGTTGCCTGGAGTACCTGTTAAGGTGGCCGATTTTGCTCCGGCCGACCAGGTAAAGGTGAGCCAGGAAGGCAGGGTCTGGGCAGTCATGGAGATCACGTCCTCAACGTCCACATCGGTCACCGTCAGGGTATAGGAATAGGCAGAACCCTCGCTTACGGAAGTTATGGGTGTGGACGTTTTAACAGGAGCGTCATTAACATTGTTAACGACAATCCTGAATATTTGATCCCTTGACATCTCACCATCGCTTACCCTGAGTACCACATCATTCTCTCCAACATTATCATTTGCCGGCCTGCCACTGAGGGAAGCATTTTTCTGACCTGCTGTCCAGCTGAAGTTAAGCCAGCCTGGTTTAGTAACAGCACTCATTGTAAGCACATCAGAAGCATCCGGATCGGTTACCGCTGCGTTATAGTTATAGTTTGCATCCTCATTGACGAATGTCGCAGGCGTTGAAGTAAAATAGGGGAAGTTATTGGATCCTTTGCAATGTCCGCTTGGAATCCCATTGTTATAAAAGGTTTGCACCTCTTCCAGAGAAACAGCGCGGTTGAAGATAGCCACTTCATCAATAGTCCCGATGAAATGGTATTCTTCACCCTGTGCCACTTTCAGATATCCAAGGGTCACATTCAGCGGGTTATCGGCTTTGAAAGTATGTACATAGGATTTTGTAAGTGTTGCCTCTGACACTCCGTCAACATAAAGCACATTGACATTTGTCAGGCCATTCCTGACTGCTACGATATGATGCCACTGGTTGTCCGCTATATTCTTTGTACCCGAGATTATCGTATTCGGACCACCGTTATCACGCAATTCAAAGGTTGCCCTGCCCGAGCTGTTTGTCCCCACCAGCCACCTGGCAGCCACATAGTCGGTCCTGTTCCGGCCAACAGCAACCATGGCTGCCGTGGTCGAGGTTTTTACCCAGCATTCAAATGAGAAACTACCAGACTGTAACCAGTCAAACTCAGAGCCGTTATCAGGGATATCCAGTTTTGTTGTTGCGCCAAACAATTGAGCCCCGTTGACAATACCGGTTGTTGCAGTAGGCGACACTGATGCCAGGGCATTGTGCTCATCATAAAAATCAGCATAATCAGGACCTGCTCCTTCATCAAGTCTGTGAAGGCTAATGATGCCATCGGGACAATTGACGGATTCAGTTACTGTAATGGTGAAGCTTTGGTTATCGGAAGGAGCAATGCCATTGTCAGCCATTACCTCAACAGGATAATCACCGGCAGAAACAGGAGTCCAGGAAATCAAACCCGAAGTGGAATTTATATTCATCCCGGCAGGTTTGGTTGTGAGAGAGTAGGTCATGCCGGTTTGCGTACCTGCTGCATGCACCGTATACGTATAAGTGACGCCAACGAAAGCATCGGTTGGCGGGACAGTATTGATAACCGGATTTCCGGCGGATACGGTAATGGTGAAGCTTTGGGTATCAAAGGGATCTATACCATTGTCGGCTTTTACCTCAACCGGAACATCACCTGCTGAAGCAGGATTCCAGGAAATCAAACCGGTTGAAGGATTGATCGTCATACCACCAGGAGAAGTTACCAGGGAATACGTCATGCCAGTCTGCGTGCCGGTTGCCTGAACAGTGTAAGAGTAGGGTTCACCCACCATGCCTGAAGTTACCGGTACAGAAGTGATATTCGGGCTCGTTCCCGATACGGTAATGGTGAAGCTTTGAGTGGCATCAGGATTAACACCGTTGGAGGCCTTCACTGTAACATCAAAATCACCAACGGAGGAAGGAGTCCAGGAAATAACTCCTGAAGTAGAATTAATCGTCATGCCGGATGGTGGCGTTGTCAGGGAATAGGTCATGGTTGATGGTGATCCGGTTGCCTGTGCTGTGTAGGAATAAGCTACGCTAACACTGGCTGTTGTAACCGGAGTGGATGTAAAGGTCGGAGCCTGATTTGAGACGCTGCAGATACCAACGCCGGCATTTGCTGATGTAATAATGGCAGAAATCTCTGAAGCGCTCAGGGCCTTGTTAAAAATAGCAACTTCGTCAATGTCACCCTTGTAAAAATATAAATGTGTCCCTCCATTGATCAGATTGCCGATTTGCAAATCCATCGTGGTAGTGAAGGCACCTGTATAGTTGTACGTTGCCTCATCAGTAATAGTACCATCTACATACAGTATGTTTCTGTTTGTTGCTTCATCCCTGACACAGGCAACATGATGCCAATTTCCATTTCCATACCCACCCGGACCTTCGAGGTCGATCTTATATCCTGTATTGTCTCTGAGCATGAAGCTTATCTTGCCAGAACCATTGTTTCCGCTTGCGATCATGCCATCTGTATAAGCTCCTCCACCTCCCCAATCACCTTTGCTTATCATGATATGATCCTGGAATCCATAACTATAATCGGTATATCTACACCAATAAGAAATAGTAAAACTTGAGTTGGCCGGAAAATTAAAGGCCGAATTATGCGGCACT
Source organism: uncultured Bacteroidales bacterium (assembly GCA_963705125.1). Taxonomy (GTDB): domain Bacteria; phylum Bacteroidota; class Bacteroidia; order Bacteroidales; family UBA10428; genus UBA5072. Next base: position 675,561 of record CAVPIY010000008.1, read on the forward strand.
GTCGCATATTCTGAATAGGTATAGGCATTGTTGCTTCCATTCACAGTATAGGTAAAACGCTGAGAATTGCCTACTTTGCCGCTGACATTTCCCGCGGCGGAATTACGTGTGGCGGTGTATCCGCCAACTATTTCCGCGAGTGTTGTTCCGCTGGTTTCATCCATTTTCCAATAAGAAACGAGGCCCGGAGGGCAGGATTGCGAATTCGCATTACCAAAAAAGGCAATAGCCGCGATCAGCATAATCAAACTACGAATTGTTCCTGTGATTTTCATGTCATGGTAAGTTTTAATTCATTACTTGTGGTCCTTTGATATTAGACGTATTGGTAATCCTGTGATCCGTTTGATTTAAAACGCGGATGACTCAAATTCAGGTCGTAAAATTAACCTTATTGGGAAATATGACAGTTTCATTTTGATTAAGGGTTAAAATTATATGGGCAATGATAGAAAAGCCCGGATTAATGATTTTTTTCAAAATGATGAATTCAGACCTGATAAGATTATAAAAAATATATTAAAGTAGATACGGAAAAACTGCCTTGCGGGTTGCGGGGTAATCTGAAAAATATTTTTTATACCACCTGTGATGGTCCAGGGCCCTGGGCAACAAATTGCAGATTGTCCAGATTAAGAATGAAAGAGCAGGTAATGACCAGCATAACACGGCAAAGCCAAGCCATTCCATTATCTCGCCGAAGAAATTCGGACATGAGATTAGTTTGAATAGTCCGCCATGGGGAATCTGATACCCCTTTGTCCTCGTTTTCCTTATGTGAATGAGCTTTTCGTCTGCTGTGATGTTGATGATCATACCGGCCAGAAAAATCAAAATGCCGGAAATAAACCTTGGATCTGTCAGCCAGAACTGGTTGTATTGATCCTGCCATGTGCCGAGGTAATAACCATTGATAAAGGCATTAACCGTGTTGAATAAGATGGCCATAATCGCGATTAACAAGGGCATTCTTTTCCCCTTTGTTTTTATTCTGAAAGGGTAGATCAATGAACGGTTGATATAATGAACGGAAAAAAGGGTAACAATGATCCAAACCACTGCATTCCTGTCAGGTTTTCCTGAAAGTATCAAATATAGAAAGATCAGTAAAGCAGGCATTTCCATCAATAGCCATCCTGCCCGGTTGGGTATGGTGATTCCCCATTTTTGGTTTGAATGCCGGCCATAGGGTGCAGTGATCCTGAGAAGGATCGGGAACATTAGACATCCTGTCAATATCCAGGTGAGTACGAATAAATCAAATGTATTTTTTCCCATTATATATACTTGTTTCCCCGAAACCAAAGGATCGTATCCTGCAATGTCTCAGTAAGTGGCCGTGAATTAAAACCCAATGACAATTTAGCCTTTTCAGATGAAATTTTCCTGTGGCTGTTTTCCAATGTGTGCAATGAGGCTGAAGTATACAGCGGTGCCTTTTTACTAATTACAGAATGTAAATTTAACAAGGGCTCTCCAAGCCGGGCCATCCACATGGGCAATTCCAGCAGGGGTGTCCTGCTCCCCCCATGTTTCTCAATTTCACGACCTATGGTATGCAGGTTCTGCCAGCTGCCACTCAATAAATAGCATGTTCCTGCTTTCCCTTGTTCAAGGGCCTTTATGGCGGCCCCGCAAACATCCCGCACATCAACCCAGTCATAACCACCGGGTATCAGAACCGGGTTTTGTCCCTTGTAAAAACGGATGAGGGCAGAACCCATCAAAGATGGCTTGAAGTCATTCGGGCCAATTATTGCAGTAGGACTCAGGACTGTTATTTCAAGATCATCTGTTGAAGCTTCCAGCATGAGCTTCTGACTCCATGCCTTTGAATGATCATAGGAAAATTTGCTGTCAAGATCCAGTTCACAGGATTCGTTCAACTCACTAGTGTGATCCTGTCTGAAGGCATGAATTGAACTGAAATGGATGATTTTACGCAGGCCTTTTTTCCTGGCTGCCCTGATCAGGTTAAGGCAGCTGTCAATATTGATCTTCCTGCATAAGGGATCATTTCTCCGGATACTGATGTAAGCTGCCAGATGAAACACAACCTCACAACCGGAACAGAGATTCGACAGGTCTGTTTCACTTGCTACATCTCCCCGGATAGGTTCAATGGGCAAACCTGTAAGTCCCTTCACATCGCGGTGAATCAAAGCTTTTACCTGATGTCCCTGTTCAACCAGCATCCGGCATAAGTTATTCCCGACATGTCCGGAGGCACCTGTTACGGCAACTTTCATGTTATATGCATTATGAATTCGAAATGATTACTTATCCTCAGGATGAAAGTCATTTTTTTGCTAAATTGCAAAAAACAAAGGACCAAACATACTTCACCCGGATTAATTTAATTTGGGAAAATAAAACACAGACAGGCATCTGGTGATAATCATTGAAATATCAATTCATATGAATTTCCTATGATAAAGTATAAGATACTCTATTCTATGAAGATCATATTAGGTTATTTACTTACGCCAGTATTCCATTTCTATTACTGGTTGATTTTAATTTTATTCCATCCGGTTCAGGTAGCAACTCATTTTCTCTTTGGGGATAGGGCGCGGAAAGAAGTTGTGGATGTTCTTAACCTTTTTCTGGTAAAAGGCTTATTTCTCATGGGATGCAAGGTGAGATTTTCGGGATTTGAAAAAATTCCGGATCAAAGGCCCTTGATCATAGTTTCTAACCATCAGAGCTTGTACGATATACCGGCTGTTGTGTGTGGATTTAAAAAGTATTATCCAAAATTCATATCCAAGATTGAGCTATCCAGAAATTTACCCAGTATCTCGTACAACCTGAGACATGGAAAATCAGCATTGATCGATCGGGAAAAGGGGTCACAGGCGGTGAAGGAAATATTTAAACTGGGGAAGCTAATACAGGAAAACAATTATGCGGCTTGTATTTTCCCTGAAGGTACGCGCAGTAAAACAGGTCGGGTTAAAAAGTTCATGACGGCAGGTATCAATACCTTACTTCGTGCGGCTCCCTCGGCAGTCCTGGTGCCCTTTGTAATTGATGGTCACAGTCAGTTCATGTACAATGGGATTTTTCCCTTGAAATTCGGCCAGAAAATCACATACACTGTACTTGACCCAATAGAGCCTAAAGACCAGGATATTGAAGAATTGGTGAACAGGATACAGGTGGCTATTGAAACAGCATTGAACCAGGAGAAAAAATAACGGGTATAAGCCGACCTAAAATTAAAATTCGTAAGTTAAATTATTTTACAAACCCAATACGCAACAAATGAAAATATCTCATATCCTTGTAGCACAATATTTATGATAGTATGAAAAAAAAGGTAAAATACACATGCTTCACGGTTCTAATCACCTGCATGTCATCCTTTGCCATGGCCATAGAACCTGTAAGTCCGAATGCTTCACTTGAAGCCCGGGCATTGTTAAAATTTATCCAGGGCCTAAGCGGAAAGCACATTTTATCTGGTCAGCATAACTTTCCAGCCTCGGGTGAAAGAAATACAATATTTGCCGCTGATTATATCGGTAAAACGCCGGTCGTCTGGAGTCAGGATTTCGGCTTTGCTGCCCAAGGGGATAAGGATTCCTACCTTTCCAGGCCTGCCATTGTTCAGGAAGCCATCCGGCAGCATAAAAAGGGTGCCATTATCACCCTATGCTGGCATGCTGTTCCACCCACCGCAGAGGAACCTGTCACGTTCCAACCACTGCCGGGGGCTGATTCGGCAGCCCCCCTGGCCAGTGTACAGGGAAGATTGACTGATAAACAATTCCGGGATATCCTTACACCGGGAACTCCTTTGTACAAACAGTGGATAAAGCAGGTCGATGAGATTGCATTTTTTTTAAAGCAATTGCAGGAAGCAAAAGTCCCTGTGCTTTGGAGACCTTACCATGAAATGAACGGAGATTGGTTTTGGTGGGGAGGTCGCTATGAAGGCAAGTACACAACTGCTGCGCTTTACAAGCAGATATTCAACCGGATGGTGAATTTCCACAAGCTCAACAACCTGGTATGGGTCTGGAGTGTGGACCGGCCAAGCCAGCCGGGGAGGGAGTTTGTGAATTATTATCCCGGCACACAGTACCTTGATATACTGGCCATTGATATTTATGGCAATGATTTCAACAAAACGTACTATGAGGGATTAATGGCTTTATCTGAAGGCAAGCCTGTAACACTGGGCGAAGTTGGCAATCCCCCCGATCCGGAGATACTGGAAGAGCAACCCAACTGGGTTTACTGGGTGGTATGGGCGGGTATGGCAAGGGGCACATCCGTGGCCGAATATGAAAGGCTCACAAATAATCCCCGTGCAGTATTCATGGAAGATCAATCATATGTCAACGGGACAAAGGAATACCGGCTGTCTTGCGGGTTTAATCCTTTAATGCTGGATCGGGCTGCCGATTTTACCGGTGATTGGAAACTGAATGAATGTGAAAGTGATATCCCACAAAGCATCGGACCAGCCAATTCACCGTATAAACTTACGATCGCCCAGAAATCAGGTGAAATAAAAATTAAATCCTTTTCGCTTATCGAATGGTCCGATGACGAGGTATCCGAACAAATGCTGACACTCGATGGGAAGGATAATACCTCAACCGTATTCAGGGATTCCCCCCGTGTTCAGAATGCAAACTGGTCGAAAGACAAAGATACACTGACCATCAACTCTAAAGTCACGTTGAATTTTGGTGAACCGGTAGAGATAAAATCCACAGATGTTCTGACACTTCAAAAAAGGGGCAAGAAACTGGTAATTATACAAAAGGCTGATGGTTTTATGGGAAGGGGCCCGATCGAGGCAAAGCTGGTTTACGACAAGCTCTAGTGTCATGTCAGGTTTGCTTTGTCATGTTTCTCCCGACAAAGTCGGGAGAAACATCTCTATTACAACATTAAAGATGCTTCTCCCGATTACCATCGGGATCAGCATGGAAGTTGACTTAACACCAGACCTATCTTAGCTTCACGAAAGTAATTTTTCTAAGAAATTGCCTTGCTGTCAGAGTTAACGGAAACTTTCTGTGATACAACTGCCAAATAGTGGTAATTTTGACGATTGTTTGCTGATGGATACCATGCGGGTTACCATGAAGCAAACGCAATTATGTTGTTAATACTAAAATCAAATGAAATTTACGGAACTCAAACTTGATGAACAGTTATTGGAAGCCATATCGTACATGGGCTTTGAAACGGCCACGCCGGTTCAGGAAGAAGTTATTCCTGTTATTCTCGAAAACAGAGATATCATTGCCTGTGCACAAACCGGTACAGGCAAAACCGGAGCCTATGTTTTGCCCATTCTCAATAAACTGATTGGCAAAAGAGAAAACAGTGCAGATACCTTGATAATTGTCCCCACAAGAGAACTGGCTATTCAGATCGAGCAACAAATTCAGGGATTTTCCTATTTTGTTTCGATAGGGTCGATTGCTATTTATGGAGGTGGTGACGGAATTGACTGGGAAATACAAAAAGAGGCCCTAAAAAAGGGTACTGATATCATTATTGCCACGCCGGGGAAGTTATTGTCTCATCTGAAAACGGGAGATGTCAAATTCGAAAATATTAAGCATCTGGTTTTAGATGAGGCTGATAGGATGCTGGATATGGGTTTTATTGATGATATACAGACAATCATTGCCTATCTGCCAAGGAAACGCCAGACCTTGATGTTTAGTGCTACTATGCCACAAAGTATTCGTCTGTTGGCTAAGAAGATCCTGCATAATCCGGTTGAAATATCCCTATCCGTTTCTAAACCTGTTGAAGGTGTTGATCAAAAGGCCTATTTAATCTTTGATGGACAAAAGGTAAGTTTACTGAAACACATATTAGCAGAGCGCAAAAGCTATGATAGCATCCTTGTTTTTACTTCAACAAAAAGCAAGGTCTCCGACATTGTTGCATCGCTAAACAAATATGGTTTTCATGCAAAAGGCATATCATCAAATCTGGATCAGGATAAACGGGAGGAAGTTCTTAGCAAGTTCAGAGCCAGGCGAATACGCATATTGGTGGCTACTGATGTAATGAGCCGGGGTATAGATGTCAAGGAAATTAACATGGTGATCAATTATGATGTACCGCATGACGCTGAAGATTACGTTCACCGGATAGGAAGGACTGCACGGGTTAACGCGAAGGGAGAAGCGATCACACTGGTAACGCAAAAGGAGATAAGAAAGCTGAGGAAGATAGAACAATTAATTGAAGCCGTTATTCCGAAGCTTTATCCACCCGATGACATTGGCATGGTACCGAAATGGGAAGATGGTGAACGTTCAGCAAATCATCCAAGGGAATTTCACAGGAAAAAGAGATTTACAAAAAGGTAAGCACCTATAAAAATAGAATAGTATGAGTACAATAAACAACTTCCTGATCAAAGGTTCAAAGATGATTTCCTTTACCGCATCCTTCTTCAACATCCTAACCCTGATTCCGGTAAGTGCCCAGGTACAATATAATCCGGAAAATGAACTACGCGAAGCAAAGATGGGTATCGAGCGTGTGGCCAGGTATTTTCTTCCGGCCTATTCGTCTGTGGCGGTCAATAGCAATGAGATCCGCTGGGTACAAATAGATCTGGGGCAGACAAAAAAGATAGAAGGCATAAAGCTTTTGCCTGGAGTACAGGTATGGGGCCCGGCTTCCGGAGGTTTTCCTGCTCGCTTCAAACTGGAAGTTTCGGACGATGCTGATTTCAAGCATGCTGTCATGTATGAAGATCAAACCCTGAAAGAGGAATTCCCCAACCCGGATGATATCGTTTGTACGTTTGCTTCAAAAGTGGCAGTTGGTCGATATGTACGGCTGACAGCAACACAACTTCGGGACAACAAACTGGCCATGACAAAGATAATCGTGCTTTCAGACGGCAGGGATATCGCCGAAGGATGCAGCGCTATGGAGTCAAATCCACAGAAAGACTCTCATATAGAATTATTGACAAGACCATCGCGTCCCCAGGGTGAATTTGTTGTGACCAGCAATCCCGGCAATGTGATGCCGGCTGAGACCTGGAAGCCTGTGGCCTATAAGGCGCAAGCACCATTAACAGGCGTGAAGCTGGGCGAGGGGTTGTTTATGAGCACCATGGAAAACAACATCAGCTATCTCATGAACTCGTTCACGTTTGATCAGCTGGTCCGGAATTTTCGTGTCAAGGCAGGATACCCGGTTGAACCGCTTGAAGAAAGATTTAAGAACATGTGGTTTCAGATTCTTCCCGGATCTGAAGCAGGCCGGTTTCTCACCGGAGCGGGTAATACCTTGCGCTGGACTGAGAATGCAGATATGCGTAAAAGAATGGATGATATTGTGGATATTATTGATCAGTCTAAAGAGCCTGATGGTTATTTGATGGCATTCCCGAAACACACGATGTTTGACTATGAAAATGGTGCTTACACAAGATCGTGGGTATCACAGGGGCTTATTGAGGCGGGGTATGCAGGGAACAAAAAGGCATTCCCGCTGTTGCGCGGATTCTACGACTGGTTCGATAACTGTGAGTACCTTCCGGAAATGTTACGCAGGGTAAGACAGGGAACACAGGGAATTATACCGATAACAAGGACCTACTTTACACCGGTTGGAAAACCAGAAGATATACAGGTGGTTCAGCAGTATTTTCAGGAAAACTATTGGATGGAAGCGCTGGCAAAGCGTGATCCGGATGCAATCTGGAGGTATCCTTATGATCGTCCGCATAACTATCTGGTTACCGGGATAGAGCCCTACCTTGACCTCTACCGTGCCACAGGAGCGCAGAAATATCTGGATGCTGCGCTGGGAGCATGGGACCTGTTTCACGACAACTGGGAACATGTCGGGGGTTCACTTGCCATAAATGAAGGCGCATTTCTGTATGAGCCAAAATCGTATTATTTGCTACATGAGACAGGAGAGTTATGTGGAAATTCTTTCTGGATCAAACTGAATCAGCGTTTTCATTTGCTGTATCCCGAAGAGGAAAAATATGTGAGTGAAATTGAGAAATCAATTTACAATGTGGCCATAGCAAATCAATATGGACCGGAAGGGATACGCTATTTTGCAAAGCTGACCGATCGCAAGTATGGCGACCATGTGCCAAACACCCATCATTGCATGAATACCTGCTGCGAAGGCCAGGGTACCCGGGTATTCGGTTCACTCCCCGAATACATCTATTCCGTTGCCGAAGATGGTATTTTTGTTAACCTGTATGCAGCTTCTGAAATTAAGTATTCCATGAAAGATCAGTCCATGAACCTCAAAATGGACACACAGTTTCCCTATGATCCGCAAGTAGAGATATTGGTCGGAAATGAAGATCCCATCCGGCAATTGATCCGGATTCGCATACCATCCTGGGCTTCGAAGCCTATGCCCATTATGGTCAACGGTATCCGGGAAGGTACCGGGAACCCCGGGAGCTATGTGGTGATCGAAAGGAACTGGAAAAACGGGGATGTCATTTCATTTGCCCTGCCCATGGATTTCAGGATAACAAAGTATACCGGACTGGAGAAAGGTTTTGAAGATAATCACTATGCCATCGAGTATGGCCCAATCCTGATGGCTATGGTAGGCGTGAAAGCGAAAAAAGATAACATTGGCGTTAAAGCAGGTCCTGATAATATTGCAGCGATGCTCGGGCCTGTCGAGGGAAAACCCCTGCATTTCACTATCGACGGAAGCAGTGAATTCGAATACTGGCCCTATTTTGAAGTGCAGGAGGAACCCTTTTCCTGTTTCCCGGAGTTCTTCAGGTAATTGCCGAATATAACTAATCTGTAATCAGGGTAAGATAATACGATAGATTACAGCTAAATACGATAACAAATATCACTGAAACTTTTTCTAATAAAATATAAGTCAGCTTTTTTTATTCCATATTGTCTCTTCTTCAATGAAAGTCAATGGTAAATGTTGACAATATGAGTCCGAAATCAGGTGGATTTTGACGAACATAAAACCACAGCCGTTATATGCGCCATAATTCATAGAATTAGTTATTTTTGATTCCGGTTACACCGAATTAAAACATAATCTGTCACCTGATTGTAAGGCTCATTCTATTCATACATGACGCAAAAAACGGATAATCCGATCATCACCATTGAGCACTTGTCGCACGCTTTTGGAGGCAAGACAGTTCTTCAGGATATTAATCTTTCCATCGGGAAGGGTGAGTTTGTGACTATTTTGGGTCCATCGGGTTGTGGAAAAACGACCTTGATACGGTTGATCGGTGGCTTCCTGAAGGCTTCAGACGGTAAAATAAGTATTGCAGGTGCGGATATGACCCATACCCCTCCGCATCTTCGGCCTGTGAATACTGTTTTTCAGAGATATGCCCTTTTTCCTCACCTGAACGTGTTTAACAATATTGCGTTTGGGCTTAACCTGAAAAAACTTCCACAGGATGAAATCAAAAAAAGAGTGATGCAGGTGCTGAAAATAGTAACCATGACCGATTATGAGGAGCGGGATGTGGATACCCTCTCGGGTGGTCAGCAGCAACGTGTGGCCATTGCCCGCGCCATCGTAAACAAGCCTGAGGTATTGCTCCTCGATGAACCCCTAGCTGCCCTCGACCTGAAGATGCGCAAGGATATGCAGATGGAAATCAAAGCCATGCACAAAAAGCTGGGAATCACCTTTTTGTATGTAACTCACGATCAGGAGGAAGCCCTTACCCTGAGTGATACGATCGTGGTCATGCGCGAGGGCCTTATACAGCAAATAGGAACACCAACCGAAACCTACAACGAGCCGGCAAACTCCTTTGTGGCCGACTTCATTGGCGAGAGCAACATCCTGAACGGTATCATGATCAGGGATAACCTGGTAGAATTTGCCGGGCATCAGTTTGAATGTGTTGAACAGGGTTTTGAACCCGATGAGCCGGTGGATGTAGTGCTTCGTCCCGAGGATATCTACATTTTCGAAATGTCGGATGCCGCACAGCTTACCGGTCAGGTTACCTCCAGCATTTTCAAAGGAGTGCATTATGAGATGATGGTTAACACCCCTGAGGGTTTTGAAATTATGATCCAGGACTACCATTGCTTCGATGCAGGCAGAATGGTTGGCCTGCGTGTAAAGCCTTTTGATATTCATGTGATGAAAAAGGAAAGGCATTGCAATTCATTTGAAGGAAGTATTGTGGACAAGTCACATGTCCGGTTCCTGGGCAATATATTCAGATGCAATGATAGCCATGGATTTGCCGGAGGTACCCGGGTGAAGGTCAAGGTTGATTTCCGGAATGTGATGCTGCTGGATAACGAAGAAGACGGCATGCTGAAAAGTGTTGTGAGTTTCATTCTGTACAAAGGCAACCATTATCACCTTACCGTTGTGACTGAAGGCAATGAATGCATATATGCAGATACCCAGGATATATGGGATGACGGAGACCGCATTGGGGTGAGTATTTCGCCAGAATCAATACAAATGGAAGAGCTTTAATCCATGAAAAACGTACAAAGGCAATTCATTTCTTTCATCGGGCGGAGAAGGAACTGGTCAATACCCTATATGCTCTTTCTTTCCTTTTTTGTGCTGGTCCCCCTGGTCCTGATTGTACTGTATGCCTTTACTGATCATAATGGTAAGTTTTCTTTCACCAATTTCAGCAAATTCTGGATGCAGCCTGAGGCTATAAACATTCTCATATACTCGGTCGGCGTAGCCATGATTACTACCCTGCTGTGTCTTCTCCTGGGTTATCCGGCGGCTTATCTCCTGAGCAAAATGGATACACGAAGGGCCCGATTGCTGGTCATCCTGTTTATACTCCCCATGTGGATCAACTTCCTGATCAGGACACTGGCTACCGTAGCGTTGTTCGATTTCCTAAGCCTGCCTCTTGGAGAGGGTGCGCTCATCTTCGGGATGGTGTATAATTTTCTGCCTTTCATGATGTATCCGATATACAATATCCTGCAGAAAACCGATCCAAATCTGGTTGAAGCAGCGCAGGACCTGGGAGCAAATCCGAGGCAGGTATTTTTCAGAACAATTCTTCCGCTATCGGTTCCAGGCATATCCAGTGGAATCATGATGGTATTCATGCCGGTAATTTCCACTTTTGCCATTGCCGAACTGCTCACCATTAACAACATCAAACTGTTTGGAACAACGCTGCAGGAGAATATTTACAACGGCATGTGGAATTACGGGGCTGCCCTTTCACTGGTTATGCTTCTGCTGGTTGGCCTCACTTCCCTGCTGAACAGCGACGGAAACACCAAAGCTGCTGAGGAAGGAGGATTGATATGATGAAAAGAATACTGACATCTTCCTATCTTGGACTTTTACTTGTAATGCTCTATGCGCCCATTCTGGTCATTATAGTTTTCTCCTTTACAGAAGCCAAAGTATTGGGTAACTGGACCGGTTTTTCTCTGAAGCTCTACGCTTCCCTGGTTCACGGAGGAAAAGTCCATTCGCTTTCCAGTGCCTTGTGGAACACCCTGATCATCGGGTTGTCTGCTGCTTTCGTGTCGACCATACTGGGAACAATTGCCGCCATCGGTATTTTTAACCTGCAGCCTGGTCCGCAGAAAGCATTCAGGATGATAAATGCCATTCCCATTCTCAATCCCGATATCATCACGGCTATATCGCTGTTTCTCTTATTTGTAAGTTTGGGAATCACTCAGGGCCATGCCACGGTCATACTGGCCCATATCACCTTCTGCACGCCTTATGTGGTACTGAGTGTTTTACCACGCCTTCACCGCATGAACGTGAATCTTTATGAGGCCGCACTGGATCTTGGAGCCACACCCTTTCTTGCACTCAGGAGAATTCTGCTTCCCGAGTTAAAACCGGGTATGATCAGTGGTTTTATCCTGGCTTTTACCCTTTCCATTGACGATTTTGTGGTAACATTATTTACCATTGGTAACGAAGGTCTTGAAACAATTTCTACGTATATTTATGCCGATGCACGCAAAGGAGGACTCACTCCGGAACTCAGGCCCCTGTCGGCCATTATATTTATCACTGTTCTGATATTATTGATCATAATCAACCAAAGGGCAGCAAAAAAACCTAATCTGAAAAGAATATGAGGGCAATCACAAAACAAAATTACCTGCTGGCCGTAGGCATGTCGATGCTGTTGATGGCTTTACTGATATTATTTAGTTCATGCAGGCAAAGTGACACATCACGAAAAAAAATCCTGAAAATATACAACTGGGCCGATTATATTGATGAAGACCTGCTGACAGAATTTCCCCGTTGGTACAAGGAACAGACCGGGGAGGATGTCGAGATCGTTTACCAGGTATTTGACATGGCCGAGGTAATGTATACAAAAATTGCCCTGGGCAAGGAAGATTTCGACCTGGTTTGTCCCACCCAGTACATTATTGAAAGGATGTTAAAATATGACATGCTGCTTCCCATAGATCGTGATTTTGGAAAGACGGGGAATTACCTGGGCAATTTATCCCCCTTTCTTCTCGAACGTATGGATGCCTTCAGCGTTCCAGACAAGAAAGCGTTGGATTATATGATCCCATATATGTGGGGGATTTCGGGCATCCTTTACAATACCAAACTGATAAGGGCCGAAGAGGTTCAATCCTGGGCCTGCTTTTGGGATCCGAAAAACAAGGGAAAGATCCTGATGAAGGATCACTATTGGGATGCCTATAATATGGCTGCCATCTGGGGTTTTTACCCGGATATTGCTTCAGGAAAACGTTCAAGGTATGATGTTTCCAATGATCATACAGATGGGGATATTGCCGTGGTGGAGGAACAACTGAAGAAGCTGAAACCAAACCTGGCAGGCTGGGAGGCTGATTTTGGAAAGGAGATGATGACCAAAGGTGAGATATGGATGAATTATGCCTGGAGCGGAGATGCTGTCTGGGCCATCGAAGAAGCCGCCGCAGTGAATGTTTCACTCGATTATGCTGTACCTCGCGAGGGCAGCAACATTTGGTTTGACGGTTGGGTAATTCCTAAAAATGCCCGTAATGTGAAAGCCGCCAGCTACTTTCTCAATTACCTGTGCCAGCCTGAAATCGCCCTGCGAAACATGGATATCAGCGGATACACCAGTGCTGTGGGAACCCCGGAGATCCTGGAAGCCCAAATAGATTCATCCCTTTCCGAAACGGTTAACCTGAATTATTTCTTCGGCCCGGGCCATGACAGCCTGCTTGTTAATCCCATCCAATACCCTGATAGCAGCGTTGTAGAACGTTGTGTCCTGCTGCATGACTTCCTTGATAAAAATGAGATGGTTCTTGAGATGTGGAGCCGTGCCAGGGGAGACAATCTGAAGGGGAAAACAGCCATCATGATAATAGGTTTGGTTTTGCTCCTTGCGGTTTGGCCCATATACCGCCAGGTTAGAAAATACCAAAAGAAACGGAGAAGGTTGGGGTATCAACCCTAGTGTCATTTGAAAACATGGTTGCCGGTTTATAATCTGATTGAAGATGAAAATACTCCTGATCCACCCGCCAGACAGTAGGGTCAGCATTGCTCCGGGCCGGTTCGAACCCCTTGCCCTCGAAGTACTCGCAGCCTGCGTGCCCGACCATGATGTGCGTATAATAGACCTGCGAATCGATAATCTCAGGGAACTTGATTCTCAGCTTACCTCTTTCAGGCCGGCTGTGGCCGGAATTACAGCCAACAACACAATACACGTCAATTCAGCGAAAATGGTCATCAACCATATTCTCAGAAGGCATGCCGGTATTTCAGTCGTTGTGGGTGGATTTCATGCAACCATGATGCCCGGAGATTTCCGGATTCCCGGAGTTCACGCTATTTTCCTGGGTTGGGCAGAAAAGAGCTTCCCGGCATACATCACTGCCCTGGAAAAGGGAAAAAAATTGGATCACATTCATGGACTTGAGATTTTGAAGAACGGGGAGACACTTTTTCATAACAAAGCAGTATGGGACCTGAAGCCTTCTGATATTCCCTTTCCCCGCCGTGATCTGATCATGAAATATTACAAAAGGTACAGGAGTGATATGGGATTCAGGACTGCACTTGTCAATACCACCCGGGGATGTCCCCATCGCTGCTCATTTTGCGGAGTATGGCAGGTTTCCGAAGGACATTTCTTATTGCGTGACCCTGAGGATGTATTTAGGGAAATAGCGGATCTGCCTGCTGATGTGCACAGGGTGTTTTTTGCAGATGACAATACCTTTATTAATACGAGAAATGCCAATAGCTTGTGTGAGCTGATCCTGGATGCCGGGATCAGGAAAAAGTACTCAGGTTATTGCCGTTCTGACACCATTTACCATCATCCGGAATTGATGAGAGCCTGGCGGAAGGCAGGATTGGATAATTTGTGTGTGGGTTTTGAAGGGACCGAAAGCGATCGGCTGAATGACCTCAACAAGAAGAATTCTGAAGAGACCAATGCGAGAGCCGCCATGATCCTGAATGAGATAGGAATACCCTTCCGGCCTCATTTTCTGATTGAACCATCATTTATGAAGGAGGATTTTAAGAGGATTATAAACTACGTAGAGCAGCACAAACTCAAAAGCCCGATATTCCCGATAATGACGCCCATACCGGGGACACTGTATTATTCAGAAGTGAAAGAAAAAATCATACTGGATTATGATTATTTCGATTTTGCCCATGCCACAACGGCAACGCATCTGTCACCCAAAGAGTTTTATCAATTATGGATCGATCTTTATACAAGGAGCTATCCGGTTGGTAAAAACCTGAAACTTTGTATGATGAATAAGCTTTCAAAAGTTACCGGGGACAAAAACAGGCATATAAAGTATGCGTATCTGAACCTTGTAAACTTGTTTATGCTCAGATTGTTCGGGGTTTTTCTCCGTGTAAAGATAATAAGGCATATTCAATCTCTGGCCAGTGCTTAACAGTCAACAGCGAGCTTCTTATCATTTTTTTGTGACCCCAACGGGCTGTCCCTGTCTAACTGAAGTCTGAAACTTGATACACTCTTTCTGGTGGATTGTTAGGCTGTTATTATTCAAGGGGTATAAGCTTTTTGTTTTGATTGAGCCATTGATCAAAAGTAAGCAATGAAGGATTCAATGTTTTGGATAATTCCACATCTCTTGATTTGCAGTATTCTTTCTCGAAATCACGTTTAAACTGGAACATATTTCCCATGTCTTGGGCGCCCGGAAATCCAAAACTGCGATAAATTTCAGGTGCGATATCATTGAAAACCACTTCTTTGCCCAGAACACGGGCAAATCCGTCTGCCATCTGTTTTCCGGTTAGATGTTCTCCGGCTATTCCTAATGTTTTTCCAATATATTTTTGTCCTGCTTTGAAAATTCCCAAAGCACATTTGCCGATATCAGCAGCTGCTATTCCCGGCAACTTCTTTTCACCCATTGGCATAGTGATCGCCAGTTTACCATCAGGTCCCTTCTTAGGCCCCAAACCAAAATAAATAAAATTATCCCAGTAAAATACTGTATTTAACATGGTAACAGGTAATCCAAGATCGGAGAAAAAGTGGTTAGACTCACCTTTTGCATCAAAATGGGGTACTTTGTATTTTCCCATCAGGGTTGGCATTCGATCATCGCTGAGGGGTATCAATTTACGCGTATCGTCGAGTGTAGACCAGATTACATGATTGATTCCGGCATGTTTGGATGCTTCAGCCATTGCCTTTGCCTGGTTATTTTCTTTTTCCGGAGAAAAATGGTCCCAGAAAAAAGTAACGCAAAAGGCTCCATATGCCCCTTTAAAAGCCTTTTTCAGACTTTCAATATCATCCACATTGGCTGTAACAACTTCGGCACCGAGCCTGGCAAGTTCCTTTGCCTTATCTGTGCTGACATCACGCGTAACGGCACGTACATTGAATTCATGATCCGGGTCATTCAATATAGCCCTCACCAGTCCACCGCCCTGAGCTCCGGTAGCACCCACTACAACGATTGTTTTCTTGGTATTCATCTATTATATATTTTAAAGTTACATTCTTGTTATACATTCTTTCGTAAGCTATAACAAGGATGACAGCCAAAATGTTCAAGGTGCATTATTCAACAGCTCTTCTAACCCTCATGAATACCTCCCGCTCTATCTTAGTTTTTCAATAAGTGACAGCGTTATGTTTTTTTATTATTGATCAGGTATAAATGTCCTTCCGGTTATAAAGACGGTAAGATATCACAATCAATAACAACGGGATGCCGGTAAAATATAACAGATGCCCTAATTCAAACTTATAAGCCGGATCATTAACACTCATGTTGACATACTTAAACGGGCTCAGATACCCTATTTTTGATACACTTTCTGTGATCTTTGAAATCGTATAGATAAAATAAAGGATCAAGACCAGCCCTATGCAGAATGTGGTAATTGGTTTTGGCCTTTTAACCAGGGTTGACATGATGAGCCCAATCGCGCCAAACAGGATATTCAGTAACAAGGTATATAGTGATAGTATCAAGAATGCCTTGATGCTTATGGAATCTTTCTGAACCAGTTCCAAGCTAACAAAGCCTGTCAGGGCAGTTACCAGATTCAATATAAATACATAAAGAAAAATTAAAGCCAGCTTACTGAGGAAAATTTCACTGCGGGTAAGTGGCCTTGCCAGCAAGTATTCTGCGGTTTTATTGTATTCTTCCTTTAGCAGGATATTGGAAGAAAGTACGATAGCAAAAATGCTGCCAAGTACCATCATATAGATAATATTATTGACAGCATAAAATCCCAGTGGTGAAAGCATATCGCTGAAATTCGAGATGCCTTTGAACTGCAAGGCCTCTTTTGGAACCAGGCTCATCATTCCTAAAACCTTTGATTGATTTTCAACAAAAGTAGGATACACCGACATGGTAACTGAAATCAATGTGGATATGGCGATCATCCATAGTATAAGACTTAACGAGTTTCTTTGCATCTCTTTTAAAAACAGGTTCCTGTTCATTTGCTTTATCATGTTTTATTTGTAAAAGTGCATGAATATTTCTTCCAGCGATGGTTCCTCGATCGTAAGGTTATCTATCTTACTCCTTACCAACAGGCCAACCAATTCATTCATGTCGCCTGAGTACATAAAGGACAGGGAGTTGCCCATGCTGGTAGTTATATATTCAAGACCAGTGAAACTGAAGTTTTCTTTATTCATCAGATCTACAAACTCAATATGCACCCTTTTCAATTGTTTCTTTCTCAGCGTTTCAATATCTTCCATCTGAATGATTTTCCCTTCTTTAATGATCGCTACTCGTTTACAAAGCAGTTGAACCTCATTGAGTGCATGTGATGAAAAAAAGATAGTCATCCCATTCTTGTTCTCTGACTGTAAAAGTTCAAAGAATTTTGCCTGCATCAGTGGATCCAGCCCCGTGGTGGGCTCATCGAGGATGAGTAGTTTCGGTCTGTGCAACAGGCTCTGTAAAATGGATACTTTCTTTCGGTTGCCCATAGACAATTCGGAAACTTTCCTGTTCAGGTCAAGTTCAAAAAGGGATGAAAGTTCGTCTATTCTTTGTTTGCCATTCTTTATTTCGTGAAAACGCAAACAGTAGTTGAGGAATTCTTGAACATCCATTGAAGCATATATATTGGCATCAGAAGGTATATAGCCCACCAGGCGTTTGATCTTCTTTGTTTCCTTGATGACATCCATTCCCATGATCCTGGCACTTCCTTCGCTGGGGAATATCAGATTAAGCAATATCCGAATTGTGGTCGATTTGCCGGCACCATTGGGTCCAATGAAACCGAAAATTTCTCCTTCCCCGATTTCCAGGTTAACATGTTCAATCCCCCTTGCTTTCCCATAGGATTTTGAGAGATCGATAATATCTATGACGGGTTCACTCATGATAGTTATCTTAATGCTTTTGATTCCTTGCAGGAATTAATTTGGACATATTCTGAATTATATGGGTTTGGTTTTTGTCGCTGCATCTTTATCAGCCAGTATCATAGCATGTTCCTGCGAAATACGTCCGGCGGGGATGGACAAGTCACCCTTAAGCAGGCGCTGAAGCATTTCGTTTTTTTCACTTCCGGTAATCAGCCAGAGTATTTTCCTTGCACGATTGATCACCGGATAGGTCAATGTCAGCCGCTGCCTTCCCTGATAGATCCCTGTTGATGCCACATCTCTGTTGGTTACATCGAGTACCGGATCCCCCGGTATAAGCGAGGCAGTATGACCGTCGGGCCCGAGGCCCAGGTGAACAAGGTCGATAACCGCAGGTGATCCGGCGATCTCCCGGATAGTCCGGGCATAGCCGGCAGCTGCCGCTTCAGGTTCCTGTTCCACCTGCATTGCATGGAGCCGCCCGGGAAGCAATGGAACATGACCGAGCAGACTTTCGCGCAAATGGGTCATGTTTCTGTCGGGATGTCCATCCGGGGCCAGGCGTTCATCAACCTGAACAATATGCATACCATCCCAGGGAACATCTTCATCTGCCAGCGCACGAAGCATGATCCAGGGTGTCTTACCACCACTGATCGCGATAATGAACCGGCCGCGTAAAGCTACAGCTTTACGGGCTTCTCCGGCAATAACTAAGGCAGCCTTTTGAGCGACCAGTTCAGCATTGTCCAGCACTTCTATCTTCATATCACATCTCCTTCATCGTCCGGTAACGATGAATCAGGTTGTTCGTAGAACTGTCGTGGCCAAGCCGGGGTTCCGTCTTACCTTCTAACTCGGGGATGATGCGCTGAGCCAGAACCTTGCCCAATTCCACGCCCCACTGATCAAACGAGCCTATGTTCCAGATGGCACCCTGGGTGAATACGCAGTGTTCATAAAGGGCGACCAGCTTACCCAGAGTCTCTGGTGTCAGCCTTTGGGCAAGTATGGTGTTGGAAGGCCGGTTGCCCTCAAATACCTTATGGGGAGCAAGCCACTCAGGCACTCCTTCGGACCTCACCTGTTCAAGAGTTTTTCCAAAGGCAAGTGCTTCAGCCTGGGCGAATACATTCGCCATAAGAATATCATGGTGCCTGCCCATGTGGTTGAGTGGCTCGGCAAATGCTATAAAGTCACAGGGTATCAGTCTTGTACCCTGGTGTATCAACTGATAAAATGAGTGCTGTCCATTCGTACCAGGCTCTCCCCAGTATATTGGACTGGTCTGGTAATCGACTTTATCTCCCTCCAGGGTGACATGCTTGCCGTTGCTCTCCATCGTCAGTTGCTGAAGGTATGCCGGGAATCGTTTAAGATATTGTTCATAGGGGAGAACGGCAATGGTTTCTGCTCCGCAAAAGTTGACATACCAGATACTGAGGAGTCCCATGATTACGGGTAGATTGGTCTCAAACGGAGCTGTCCGGAAATGTGCATCCATTTTATAAAAGCCATTTAGCATGGCGCGAAAATGATCCGGTCCGATAGCCAGCATCGTTGACAACCCGATCGCCGAATCCATGGAGTACCGCCCGCCAACCCAGTCCCAGAACCCAAACATATTGGCCGTGTCAATACCAAACTTCCCGACTTCTGCAGCATTGGTTGAAACAGCGACGAAATGTTTCGCTACCGCCTTTGCATCGTCTTTGAATGCCTTTAACAGCCATTCACGGGCTGTGAGGGCGTTTGTCATGGTCTCAATGGTTGTGAAAGTCTTGGAGGATACAATAAAGAGCGTCTCTTCAGGATTCAGGTCAAGGACGGCTTCAGCGAAATCAGTTCCGTCAACGTTGGATACAAACCGGAAAGTCAGGGAACGCTCGCTGTAATGCCTGAGGGCCTCGTAGGCCATTACAGGTCCGAGGTCAGATCCTCCTATGCCTATATTCACGATATTTCGGATGCGTTTGCCGGTGTGACCCTTCCACGATCCATTGCGGATCCTGTCAGCAAAACCCGCCATCTTGTCAAGAACAGTATGAACCTCAGGAACCACGTTTAATCCGTCAACAAATATGGATGCGCCACGTGGTGCGCGAAGTGCCACATGAAGAACAGCACGGTTCTCAGTAATATTGATTTTGTCACCCCTGAACAGGGCTTCAATCCTTTCGCGGAGGCCGGCTTCCGAGGCAAGCTCGAGGAGCAGCCGGAGTGTCTCATCTGTTACCAGGTTCTTTGAATAATCAAGCAAAAGGCCTTCAGCTTCTACTGTCATTTTCTCTCCCCGTTTTGGATCTTTCATGAAAAGATCCCTGAGATGGGGTATTCCTTTCTTGTGATGAGCCACAAGGGCTTTCCATGACGGTTTACTGGTTAGGGGCAAATTTTTTGTGTTCATAGGTAAGTTCTTTTTGATCATTCAGCATGGTTACTGATAATTCCGTATTTTTGAAAGGATAAATTTATTATAGTTTTTCTGAACCGGAAAGGCAGTAACGCAAATATATCTATGATTTGAAGTTTATGGATGAATACATTGCCCTATTCAATCCGCAGGAATTAATCGAAAAGTAACATCAATCCGTTTGAGAAGCTGAACATTTGACCTATATTTAAGGTGAAAATAAACACAATAGTTTTTATACTAATATTGGGCGCAACTTAAAGATATACCGTTATTATGGATACAAAACTCATATTGATTATAGTCTTCTCATATTTATATGTATTCTTTGAGATTTTTATGAGTATGAGGCAAAAACAAAAACGGAAACAGGATATAGTTAAGTCAGGAGATAAAGCAAGTATTTGGATTCTCTCTATTTTTATTGGGATTGGTTATCTTCTTTCCTTCAGTATTGGTGCAACAAGAATAGGCAGGATTTATCAGTGGGATGTATTCTTTACAATAGGTGCAATATTGGCAATAGTTGGATTAATAATACGAATAAAATCAATATTAACTCTTAAACAACACTTCACATATACAGTGACAAAAATTGAGAATCATGAGTTGATTGAAACAGGATTATATAAAAACATTAGACATCCAGGATATTTAGGGCAACTAATTATTTTTGTTGGAATTTCAACATCATTATCAAATTGGTTATCAATTTTATTAATGATTATTCCTGTATTATTTGGATATATTTATCGGATAAAAACAGAGGAACGATTTATGATTGAACACATGGGACAAAAATATATTGATTATCAAAAAAGGACAAAAAGACTGATTCCAATGATATATTAAAAATAAGCAGTGCCCAGCGTGTTATAATTAATTACTACACTAACGCTTCGTGAACTCCCTCCAGTCGGTTGCTGTATCTGCCTGTTCAAATATCCAAAGATTCGTTTTCAACGAATAAGGTTGGCCATGGCCAACTTTTAAAAGCAGTTGTAACTTGAAACAATTGTGGCACGGAAGTCGCAACTAATCAGACCATCGAGCGTTGTGCATCATGAAGTCCTGCTCTTTCGAAAGAATTAAAGGATTCCTGGGCCAAAGCACCCATTCTGCCAAATACGAGTAAAACGGCAAAGAATAAAACATAAGTTTTGAGTTTTATATTATTTAGGTATGTGCATTGTCGCGTAGCATTTCCTGAAAAAACAGGGAGTTGTGGCGTCCCAGGTATTACTGAACTGTTAGTCCAAGTCGCTTTCCTAAACCTTCCTCAAATATCTTGAAGAGTGTTGAAATCTGAATATCTATTTTACCGTTCTCAAGTCGGGAAATATAACTCTTCTTTGTTCCCGTCCTCTTTGCCAAATCGTCTTGTGTCATATGTGCCTCTTTTCTTGCTTCTTTAATCATCTCTCCAACAACAAAGGATTTAGCTTTTAACTCAAAATTATCACGGTTATTTGTTCCAAGCACTCCGTATTTGATATCAAGTAATTCGTCAAATGTCGTTGCATCCTTAATTGTTTTCATTGCTTTACCTCCTCTTTTATTTAAAATACTCATCCATCCATTTTAATGCCTTATCAATCTCCTTTTTTGGAGTCTTTTGACTCTTCTTTTGAAATCCATTAAAAAGAATCACAATTCTCCCTGAATCAAAACAGCAGAATATCCTAAAGATATTGCTACTGGTCTTTATCCTTATCTCATACAACCCAACAGTCCCTTCGACATGTTTTAGAAACTTCTCAGGAATTCTATCAACTGTTCGAACAACTTTTAAAACATACTCTATTTTCTCCTGAATAGATGAATCCTGAGAAATATAGAAATCAATAAAGTGATTTAGATAGAATTTAATCTCTCGGGTCGTGACCCAAAGTTAACATACTTGTTAACACAAGTCAAAAAAAGAAATTCATTTTTAAAAGATTATTAGAAATATGTGGTGAACAAACAACAAATAATTGGTACGATATTTACCGGAAATTTAATATTTTCAAAAAACAAAGTTCGAACCACAAAAGTTAACGAGGTAGTCACTCTGCTTATAAATTCCAGCAAGGCTTGACGTCTGCTCAGCACGACACAGCACATAATCAATTGCAGGACCTTGTAAGCAAATTAAAATAGCACAGTATGACCATGGGAAATAAAAAGGAGTTGTCACCAGAACAACGTAAAGAACTGCTCAGAGCATTAAAAGGACGTTTTGAGAAAAACATGGATCGCCATAAAGATCTTGAATGGGCTAAACTACAAGCAAAGCTGGAAGTTAATACTGAAAAACTTTGGTCGCTCCGGGAAATGGAGAGAACTGGTGGTGAACCGGATGTTGTTGGTCATGATAAAAAGACCGGCGAATACATTTTTTATGATTGTTCAGCGGAAAGTCCTGAAGGCCGAAGAAGTGTTTGTTACGACCGTGAAGGGCAGGAGTCAAGGAAAGAAAATAAGCCGGAAAATAACGCTATTGATATGGCTGCTGCCATGGGCATTGAACTTTTAACTGAAGAGCAATATCGGGAATTGCAGAAACTTGGAAATTTCGATACGAAAACATCAAGCTGGGTGAAAACACCTTCTGAGATTAGAAAACTCGGTGGTGCCCTCTTTGCTGATTTCCGCTACGGCAATGTCTTTGTGTATCACAACAGTGCACCCTCTTACTATGCTGCCAGGGCTTTCCGTGGCTCGCTGAGAGTCTAAATTTTGCACTGACTGCTAAATTTGAATTTGAGAACGGATCACCTGAGAAGGAGTTTACCGAAAGAATTGGAAGCAATGACGAATGAATAACCAAAGCCCAGCTGCCACAAAGGCTCATACCCAATGCAGGGTAAAGTGGGTTGCGGGTTTTAGCGTTATTAATTATATTTGTTTTCGATTGATAGGTCAGTGCTTTCTATACCTGCACTGAACATAGCCGCGAACGTCGGAGTGAATTTAAAATGGACCGACACAAGTAAAATTATGAATATGGAAAAGCTGGCGAACATTCATCCCGGAGAAGTTTTGTTGGTGGAGTTTCTAATCCCCATGGAGATTTCAGCATACAGATTATCGAAGGATTTGGATATTCCCCAAACACGAATATCACAAATTCTCAAGGGTAAACGGAGAGTCACTGCTGACACGGCCCTAAGATTAAGTTCATATTTTGGAAATTCGGCCAAATTCTGGCTTGGATTACAAGATGATTATGACCTTGAGGAAGAAAAGCGAATAAATGGGGAAACTTTTAGGAGAATTCAATTAACCAGATCGGCTTGAATAAAACTCACTTCCAGAGAGTGTATAACCAATTGCTGGTATCGTGTGTGCGCTTATTTTAACCCTTGGTTGCCTTGGTGTAACCAGATAAGTAATCACTTCAAACATGCAAGTGAATGGCGCTGAGGACATTGCGCAAAATAATAATTAAGACCAAGGATTATGAGGACAATAAAAAATTGGCAATTAATACTTATATTAATTGTTATGGCAATTGGAGCTAATGCTCAAGTTGCGGATAGTACATATTATAATAGATTATACTATACTTGTAAGGTTTGGGGGCATGTTAAATACTATCACACTGAAATAGCGAATGGAAATATTGATTGGGATAATGTACTGCTGGTATCCGTTAATGCAATTAAAACAGCTCCCGATAATTTTGCTTTCAATGACTCTCTGCTGGCTATGTTAAATCAGGCAGGAGAAATGGGCACTTCGTCTGATCCTTTGCCTGCAGTACCTGATAGTTTAAACAATAATACGGATTTGTCCTGGATTCATGATCCAATTTTCTCAGATCCCGTTAAGGCCATACTAGAGACCATTAGAGTCAGATTCAGACCCCAAAACAATATATATGTCAGTAAGGTATCTGCAGGCAGCATAGCTATTACTTTTAAGAATGATGATAAATATTATCCAGGTGAAAATTATCCTGATGAAGGGCAAAGGATTTTAGCGCTTTTCAGGTACTGGAATATTATTCACTATTTCTATCCATACAAGAATATAATGGACCAAAGTTGGGAAACATCATTAAAAGAATTTACACCAAAAATAGTGGGCGCGCAGGATGCATTATCATATAACTTAGTCTTTAAGGAATTTACAACAAGAATAAACGATTCGCATGCAACTTTTAGCAGTTCTACATATTGGCCCTGGCATGGGCAGGCATTCCCTCCCTTTCTCGTTAGATTTATTGAAAACGAAATGGTAATAACCAAGGTATTGCCAGGAGCTGAAGTGGCTCAGGGAGATATAATAAAGAAAATTGATGGGGCAAATATATATGATCTTAGGAATAGCCTGAGAAAATATATCGCAGGTTCTAATGATACTTATATTGAGAAAAGATTAAATGATCTTATTCTATGGGGTGAATATGGTAGTTTCTCAATAACTGTTTCTGATGGTAAAAATGAGAAAACCGTTGTGCTAAGTAGAAATTCGACTAACGATAATGATTTAATTGCTGATAGCAGTCCAATATGGCAAGAAAAAACTGGCAATGGTAATTGCCATATTGGAATAGTAGATATGGGAAGGCTTGATACTGCAGATGTGCAAACAATGTTCAATGATTTATGGAATACGGATGCAATTATTTTTGACATTAGAAATTATCCTCAGGGAACCCTTGGGAGAATAGTTAACTATCTGTACAAATCACCTATACACATTGCTAATTTCACTGCTCCCGACGTTACATATCCTGGCAGGTTGTATTGGCATGAAGAACATATAGGTGAAGGAATGACATCTCCATATAGCGGAAAAATAATTATTTTATTCGACGAAAGAACAATAAGCCAAGCGGAATATACCTGTATGGGTATAGAGCAATTTCCTAATGTTATTAAAATTGGGAGTACCACAGCTGCAGCTGATGGAAATGTTGCATCTATCTATTTACCTGGCGAAATAGTTACAAATGCGACATTTTTAGGGACCTATTATCCTGATTATACTGGTACGCAAAGGGTAGGAATTATTCCTGATATTGAAGTTCTGACAACGATTCAAGGAATTAGAAATGGCAAAGATGAGGTTATGGATTTTGCCCTAAATTGCGAGATATTCAATTCCAATGCAGAAATAGCTGAAAATGAGACAATAAAATTATATCCAAATCCCACGAAGGATTATATAAACTATGAATCATCATCCAACAAACCAATTTTATTTGAGATATATGACATTCTGGGACGTAAGCAAAAAACCATAAACAAAGTTATGTCTTCAGGAATAATTGATATGTCAGGACTAAAAAATGGAATTTATACCATAAAAATTTTATCAAATAATAATATCCAAACCATAAAGATAATCAAGAATTAACTACAATTACTTTGCCCAACAGCTTGTACAATTGCTGGTTAGGTTGCCGTTCCGGCGTTAGTAACTTGGAAAAATCGGTACGATTGACCAGATTTCGCTGGGAATAATGGAATTTTACAAATAGCATATAAACAGTACTTTAGTTTATTATTTGGGGGTCAGGATACTCCGGCTGGCGGTGGTCCCTAACACCAATTATTCCACTTGACGGCTTATTCCGCTTATCAATCAAAAAAGCCCCTTGTGGAGCATCTTTTTTCTTATGACCCCGGAGGGACTGAATTCAAACCATCTATTATTAAACGATAGGTTAGCATGCCATAAAAAGAGCGGCAATTATGCCAAAAAAGAATGTATAACAATCCTTATATTTGATAAGTATGCTTAACCTGGTCATTATAAATAACTGCTATTTTGTCTATCTGCATAATAACAAATTTATGGGTTGAATCGTGTCCAGCAGGGATTCTTATAGCTACTTTACCGAAATAATCTTTACATAATGAATGAATTAATACTCAAAGAACTGATGCGTTTATTCGCCATCGTTTCCAACATCAAGGGAGAGGAATCGGTTATAAAGCGCAATATTGTTATGAATTACCTTGACAGACAGTATAGTTATGAAATTGTCCTGAAATACATTGAATTTTTTGACGAGCAGGTCAGGTATTTTCAACAACTGAATAGCAATTCCACTCTCACGGATAATATCATGCAGCAAATAAATGCTGAGCAATCGATCACTGACCTTTGCGAGCAGATCAACGAAGAGCTGGAGCATGAACAAAAGATCATTTTGCTGATCTCCCTGCTAGACTTCATTCAAAGTGACCAAAAACATAATCCCACCGAATTGAGCCTTGTAGGTACCGTAGCTGCCAGTTTAAAAGTAACCCGGGAAGAATATTCAGATGTAAAAGCCTTTACCGTAAACGATATTGAAAAGATAAACACAGAATGCCTGCTGTTCATCAGGCCGATAGACTCGGAATGTTTGCCCCATATCAAGCAAATAGCACTTGAAAAACTTGATCGTGAAATTATTGTGCTGAGGATTTCAAGTGCCAATATGTATGTATTGAGGTATTACGGAAAAATGGTTTTGATGATGAACGGACAGCGGATGGAACCGGGTAGATCCTATATATGGCCTGTCGGCGGAGTCATCCGAAATCCCCTGATCGGTTTCTTTTATTATACCTGGGTAACCCGGCAATTCATTCAGGCCAGCGTGGAGAACAAATTTGTATTTACGGCCGAAGATATTGTATTTGGGTATCTCAATAGTAAGAATGGCGTTAAAAGGTTTAATCTGAACGAAGAATCCGGCCGGCTGGTGGGTATTGTTGGCGGGAGTGGATCCGGCAAATCCACCCTGCTGAATGTTCTGAACGGGAACCTCAAACCACAGGAAGGATCTATCAAAATCAACGGTTGGGATATCCACGAAAACAAAGAACGGGTCAAAGGCATTATCGGATATGTTCCGCAGGATGATCTGCTGATTAAGGAATTGTCCGTATATGAGAATCTTTATTTCAATACCAGGCTTTGCAGTAGTGATTACGAGGAGAGACAGATCCATGCACTGATCGAGGAAACGCTCCTGGATTTTGACCTCCTGGAGGCACGCGATTTGAAAGTAGGGGATGCCTTTATGACCATACTGAGCGGAGGTCAGCGAAAGCGGCTCAATATTGCACTTGAACTGATCCGTGAACCTTCAATCCTGCTCGTGGATGAACCTACTTCAGGGTTATCTTCAGCTGATTCCGAAAATGTCATTTCCCTGCTTAAAAGGCAGACCATCAAGGGTAAACTTGTCATTGCCAACATCCATCAACCTTCTTCCGATGTGTATAAAATGTTCGACAAATTATTGGTTATGGACCAGGGAGGACGGGTTATTTATTACGGGCATCCGATAGGCGCCATCACCTATTTTAAACAGGCTGCCCATTATGCCGATGCCGAGGAAACCGAATGCCAGAAATGCGGCAATGTTAAAACCGATGAAATATTAAGAATCGTTGAATCCCGTGAAGTGGATGCAAACGGACATTTGACCAGGCTGCGCAAGATCAGTCCGGAATTATGGTACCAGCGATTTCTGAAAAATATAGATGCTAAGACTAAACTGATTGAAAGAGAGCATGATTCTTCCGTCCCGAAAAGCAATTTTAAAACACCTGGCCATTTCGAACAATTCACCATCTATCTAAAACGTGATTTGCTGGCCAAATACTACAACAAACAGTATCTGGTGATCCTGGCGCTTGAAGCTCCAATCCTGGCTTTTATACTGGCATTCTTTTCCAAGAACTTCAATTTTGTAAACGGGATACCCAGGTATGTTTTCGGTGAAAATGCCGGTCTTCCGGCGTTTCTGTTTATGGCAGTGATTGTAGCTTTGTTTCTCGGTCTCGTAATCAGCGCCGAAGAGATTTTTAAGGACCGTAAGATTTTAAAGCGCGAGAAGTTCTTGAATCTCAGTCGTTCAAGTTACCTGCTCTCAAAAATATCAATCCTCTTCATGATCTCAGCAGTTCAGACATTCGTTTTTGTACTGGTAAGCAATTCAATGCTTGAAATCAGGGGTATGCTATTCCCATACTGGTTTGTGCTATTCACCGTTTCATGCTGGTCAAATCTGGTGGGCCTGAATATCTCTTCCGGATTCCAATCGGTGATCACAATTTACATACTGGTCCCGCTAATCCTTGTCCCCCAGCTTCTTTTCAGTGGTGTTATTGTTGATTTCAGCAAGATGCATTATACAATCGCCAATGAAAAGGAGGTACCATTTATTGGTGATAATATGGCATCCCGATGGGCATATGAAGCATTGGCCATAAACCAGTATAAAAATAACCGGTATACACGGTATTTCTATGATGCTGAATCCAGAGCCAGGAATGCAGGTTATTACAGGTCATATGCCATACCTGGATTGCTTGAAATTGCCGATGATACCAGGGATCTGTATTACAATAGGGTGGATAGTTACAGGTATTTAAACAACCTGCAAATAATGCGCAGTGAAATGGATAAGATCATCCAGGATATTGGCAGTAAAAGACCCCCATTCATGGATAGTATAAGTCATACGCTCTACAAGCCAGCATTAAATGCAGGTATAACTGCATTCCTCGACCGTGCTGTGATCATTTACAGAAATCGCTATACCCGTGCAGTTGGTGAACGCGATAGCACTTACCATCAGCTGGTTTCTGAATTGGGTGGTGAAGATCAGGTCATGGCTTTCCGACAGAAATATGATAACAAACAACTTGTTTCTGTTGTTACACAAGAAAAAGAAATACAATATTATATCTTGCGCAATGGCGAAATGATATCCAAAAAAAATGCTGTTTACAGGCAACCGCTGAGAAATAACGGGAGAGCACATTTTTATGCGCCGGTCAAACGCATCTTTAACTTAAAAGTTGATACGTTTTGGTTTAACTTGTCACTGACCTGGATTTTTAACCTTTTGTCGCTTATCTTTTTGTATTTTGATGCGATACGCAAGATCCTTGACTATTTCGAAACGCTTCGCCTGAACAGGTTAAACCGATTAAAGCTTAACCGGCTTATGAAGATTGCCGAGCAAAATGAGACAAGGATGAAGATTTCACGGAATATACTTAAAAAACCTATATAAAGGTGGATTAACCTGAACGCATGCACAAGATCATCCCCAATGGTTAACAAGTTTTTTACATCTCTTTGAAAATAATATTTCATGATTTATGAACAAATCAAATTATATTCTGTTTAATATTTATTTATAAACAATAAACAAAATTAAAATCATGAAAAAACTATTTGTAATTCTGACAGCTTTCGTTTCAATGAATGCTTTCAGCCAGGGTAAAGATGTTGTGGATATCGCCATAGGATCTACTGATCATACGACTCTGGTAGCTGCTGTAAAAGCGGCTGATCTTGTATCTACTTTAAAGGGTAAGGGTCCTTTTACAGTGTTTGCTCCTACCAATGCCGCTTTTGATAAACTGCCCGAAGGTACGGTTGCAAATCTCCTTAAACCGGAGAATAAGGCCCAATTGGCTAAAATTCTGACCTACCATGTAGTTAGCGGAAATCTTGACGCAGCTGCAGTGATAGCGGCTATTAAGAGCGGAAATGGCAAGGCCGTTTTGACTACAGTCAGTGGAGGAAAACTAACAGCCTCCCTCGATATGGATAAAGTAAAGTTAACCGACGAATCCGGAAAATCTGCCTATGTTACTGCAGCAGACCTGAAGGGTATCAATGGTGTTGTTCATGTAATTGACGGAGTAGTGCTCCCCAAATAAATACGCATCAGATTCCGGTAAAATAAAAAACGCTTTGAACTGCTCAAAGCGTTTTTTATATTCATCCAATACTGAAATGACATTTCAGGTTTCATTCAAATTATCTACAGGCCACCACATGACGTCATCAATACCGCGCACTACCTGGTAGCCTTCAACCCTGACCAAAATAAGGGCACAGTCCGGTGAATGCAGGAAGGGTCCCAAATCAGGATGTCTCTTCAAATGAGCGCTAAGGGTTGAATCATTCTTTTCGGTCACGATCTCTTCCGCATGACCAAACGCCGTAATCACACTGCTTTTCTGAAGGCCTGACCTGTCTGTATTTCCAACTTCAAAGAGAACTGCCACCTTTCCGTTATTTGCCAGGTTACGAAACTTACGGGTGTTGCGATATGTTGCAAAGACCAATTGCCGGCAACTTTCAACCGGTGTAATCGCAATCAGACTCGCATGTGGCTGACCTTCCCCCTCTGTAGCCAGAACAGCGAAGCGATTGGACTGAAGGGCAGCTTCGACAACTTTCCTGATTGGTATCGGTTGACTCATGTCATTGAAAAATGGTCATTGAATGGATACTTTAAATTAAAATAATGGAACAGGATAATCCTTACAGTGTAAAGAAAAGCCCCAACGAGCCGTAATGAAACAAAGCAAAATTATATACCTCATCACTGTCAGCACCGCCTTCAAGGATGCGATAACCCGCCTTAATTACAAAGTGGTCAGAAAATTTAAAGGTGGCCGCAATCAATACATCTTCAGCTCTCCCCTGTTTTGCAGCCTGGGCATGCGTAAATACTACAGGGAAAATAAGCAGAAACAAAAGGAATATTACAGCAGGTGAGCGTCTCATAAACATGGGTTTAATGTTTAAATCAATGGCACAAACAAAGGTAACTATTAACACTCAATCCCCTGCAATATTCCTGAGCATTCCGTTGAAAATATAACCATGGAAAGGCATCATACTATACCAGTATAACCTGCCCCATAATCCCAAAGGTCTGAATGTGGCAGTCTGATGTAAAATGTTGTTGTTGTCAATTCTAAATTCCAGCCAGGCTTCTCCTGGCAATTTCATCTCGGCAAACAGGAGCAATCTCTTTTCTGTTTTGTCAGCGATTAATACGCGCCAGAAATCGAGCGCATCACCGGGTGAAATTTCAGTCTGATTTTTTCTTCCCCTTCTGAGTCCCACCCCGCCAAAGAGCTTGTCAATAAAACCCCGTATACCCCAAAGCCAGTCACCATAATACCAACCGTTTTTCCCTCCTATTGACCATATTTTTTTAAGGGTCTTTTCACTGTCACCAAGGTGAAGTTTCCGGTAATCAAGAAAACATCCATGGACAGGTACCTCTGCGTGTCTGGATATTCCATCATGTAAAATCCTGGATGTAAGTGCATCTTTCCAGCTCGATGGAACCTGATTCATCTCTATTTTTTTGAACGCCTCTCTGATGGCTTCTTCATAATTGACCGGAGTAATTCCGAGTAGTTCTTTAAGATTGTTTTCTTTACAAATGACTTCAACCTTCATGCTGTCTACCAGATTTTGTGCAAGTGAATATGAAGTGGATGTGATGAAGTAGAGCCAATAGGATGATAGTTTAGGAGTCATCACCGGTACAATTCCTATTGTACGCTTTAGTCCTCTCACGTTGGCAAAACGCAACAGCATCTGCTTATAGGTAAGAATGTCGGGGCCGCCGATATCGTAACTGTGGTTAAAGGTCTTTTCATTCAGTAATACTCCTGAAAGGAATTCAATAACATTACCAATAGCGATAGGTTGCGAACGGGTATTTAGCCAGCGGGGGGCAACCATTACGGGTAATTTCTCTACCAGGTCGCGGATAATTTCAAAGGAAGCACTTCCTGACCCAATGATTATTCCCGCCCGCAGGGTAGTTAATGCAAAGGAACCCGAGGCCAGTATTTCTTCAACATGTTTACGGCTGGCAAGATGGGGGGATAATTGCTCTTCATTTACGATCCCGCTCAGATAGATCACCTGCCGGACTTTCGTTTGTTGAAAATATTCTTTAAAATGAGTTGCGGTGATCTCTTCCATTTTTTTAAAATCGCCCGTTGAGGTCGACATGGAATGAATCAGGTAATAGGCTGCATCAATGTCATCAGGAATATTCCGGAGTGTTTCCTTTTTTAAGAAATCCACTTCAATCACCGACAAAGACGGTGTACGATATTTCTCAGCATTAAACCTGTTCCTGTCACGCACACAACAAATTACCTCATGTCCCTGGCTTATTAATACGGGTATGAGTCTTTGCGCAATATAACCGGTTGCCCCTGTTAGCAGTAATTTCATATGAGAGTTATTTGATACAAAACAATCTTGCGTTTGATTTGGTTCCCGGGTGTGACGCTTACCTGATTTCTTATTCCTTCCAGGTTGCTGAAAATTAACGAAATTAAGTTAATTTTATAGATATATAATTCATTAAAATAAATACAGATGTTTGTAAAGCTTTTCTTAATTGCGCTACCGGTATTTTTCGCCATTGATATGTTATGGCTCGCTCTGGTGGCGAAAAACTTCTATCAGAAACAGATTGGTTTTTTGATGAAGCCAGATATCAACTGGTTGGCAGCAATTATTTTCTATTTGCTTTTCATCACCGGTCTTATCATCTTTGTCATTACTCCTGCTGTGATCAAGCAATCCTGGGTTCATGCCCTGCTTTACGGAGCCCTTTTTGGACTGGTAACCTATGCGACCTATGATCTGACCAACCTGGCCACGGTTAAAGATTGGCCCTTACTGGTTACTTTAGTTGATTTGGTATGGGGCAGTGTATTGGCGGCTTCTGTTTCGGTGATCACGTATTTGATTGCGAATAGAATTTAGGTCGTGAAATAATTACCGAGTCTGGGATTATTCGCACCCGCAAAGCCTTACCCTGCATGGCTGTTCATTCACCGATCCCTATCACTTTTTGGACTATGTTTCGGTTACAGCTAAGGTAATTGCTATCCATGATAATGCGATACGATCTGAATTAAAAGTTAAACAAAATCATCCCTGACAATGTTATAAACTAAAATTGATCGCATGAATACGGATATTCGTTTTTGGATTTTTTTTAATGTTTTTGTTTTGGTAATGCTGGCGCTGGATCTGGGTATTTTTAACAGGAAATCTCATGTCTTTTCTGTAAAGGAAGCATTAACCTGGACTTTGGTCTGGGTTTCACTTGCCCTGGTTTTCAATGCAATCATTTATTTCTGGCGGGGACAACAGAAGGCATTGGAGTTTTTTACCGGGTATCTGGTGGAAAAAGCGCTCAGTGTTGACAATATTTTTGTCTTCATTATGATTTTTTCTTATTTCAGCATACCTCCCCAGTTTCAGCATAAGGTACTTTTCTGGGGAATAATCGGAGCCCTCATCCTGCGTGTGATTTTTATCTTCGCCGGCGTTGCCCTGATTGAGAAATTTCATTTCACCATTTATCTTTTTGGTGCATTACTGATTTATACCGGGTATAAAATGTTTAATCATAATAAGACAAAGATTGAACCCGATAAGAATCCACTACTCCGGATTTTTAAGAAGTTTGTGCCTGTAACTCCCGTTCTTCATGAAGACAGGTTTTTCATAAGGCTTGATGGAAAACGCTTTGCCACACCATTGTTTCTGGTTTTGATACTCATCGAAACTTCCGACCTCATTTTTGCCGTGGATAGTATTCCGGCTATACTGGCTATCACGCAGGACCAGTTTATTGTTTACACATCAAATGTTTTTGCCATTTTGGGCTTGCGTTCCCTTTATTTTGCCCTGGCCGGCATTGTCCGGCGTTTTTGGCTTTTAAGCTATGGCCTTGCTGTTGTGCTAATCTTTGTGGGGATAAAAATGCTGACGATCGACATATATAAAATACCTATTGAATGGTCATTGCTCTTCATTGCTTCCATAATTGCTGCCAGCATTGTTTTATCCTTGAGAATCCAACCGACTAAAAAAACCAAATAGTATGATTGTTCTGGACAGTAATTTTTGGAGTTTTATTTTCAATACCCACAAAATCATTGAGGTAGGTGGATTATTGCTTGTTTTAGCCATAATCTATATCGAGACTGGGTTTTTCCTTGGATTTGTTCTGCCGGGCGGTGACTATATGCTATTTGCTGCCGGGATATTCTGCGGATCTCATTATTTGGAGATTTCTATTTTCTGGCTGGTTGCATTGTTGATAATAGCTTCTTTTTTAGGGGATCTTACAGGCTACTTGAAAGGAAAGTGGTTGGGAGGCAAACTTTTTACCGATAACAAATCCCGTTTTTTTAAGATAGAATATCTGGAACGCGGTAAGAAGTTTTATCAGCATTATGGGATGTGGGCGTTTATAACGGGTCGGTTTATGCCCGTGATAAGGACGTTGGTCCCCATGATTGCCGGTGCTACTGCTATTTCTGTTAGAAGGTTTTTGCTCTTTAACTTGGCAGGGGCAGTTTCCTGGGTTGGTTCCCTTGTTCCTCTGGGATATTTCATTGGCAAGGCATATCCCGGCGTAATCAATTATTCTGTATATATCCTGCTGCTGTTTGCTGCTATTGCCTCTTTTCCCATGTTAAGAATTATGTTTTCCAGGAAACAGAAACCATGAGATCTATATTCAAAATAGCACAGGAGATAACGAATCATAAAACATTTAAGGTTTTTATACTTCTCCTGATATTCCTTTCAGCTATCCTTACCGGCATCGAAACCTATCTTGATAGCGCTGAAAGGCATCGTATGGTATTACTATTTCTGGATAATTTTATTGTTTATTGTTTTACTGTAGAAATTCTTCTCAAGATTTTAGCAATGGGGAAAAGACCCTTTGGTTTCTTTTCCGATCCCTGGAACGTTTTTGATTTTATTATTGTGGCAGTTTGTCTTATTCCTGCCATCGATACGCATTTTGTTGCTGTTATTCGAATTGTACGGGTGTTGCGGATAATGAGAATGATTAATTTTTTTCCGAAACTGCGAATCCTGATCGGTGCTTTGTTAAAGAGTATACCTTCCATGGGATATGTAATAATGCTTTTAGCACTCTTATTCTATGTGTATGCTATAATTGGTGTATTTGTTTTTGGGGGGGAAGATCCGATGCATTTTGGCAATTTGCATTATGCCCTGGTAACGCTTTTTAAGGTGCTTACCCTTGAGGGTTGGACTGATATTATGAATAATCATTTGTATGGAAATTATTCCAATGGGCAGGAAGAAATAACATCTTTGTGGCCTTTTTTTTATTTTGCAAGTTTTATCCTGTTAGGAGCCATGATCATTATGAATTTATTTATTGGGGTTATTATGAACAGCATGGAAGAGAGCCAGAACGAAATCGAGCAGGAGCTTCAGGAAATAAGATTCAAAGGGAAGAATTCTGAAGAACTTTATATGCATATAATATCCCGTTTGGATGAGTTGCGAAATGAGAT
Source organism: uncultured Bacteroidales bacterium (assembly GCA_963705125.1). Lineage (GTDB taxonomy): Bacteria > Bacteroidota > Bacteroidia > Bacteroidales > UBA10428 > UBA5072. Next base: position 710,944 of record CAVPIY010000008.1, read on the forward strand.
ACAAAATCTGAGAAAAGCCAAAGCAAAATAAGAATTATCAGATAATGGAATTAACCATTGCAAGCATTTGCTTATCTTCGATTAATATGTTATCTGGTTTTACTTAAATCTAATTTCTGATATATCAGGTTGGATTACCGGACAGGTATTCCAGGTTGATGGAGGTATATCAGCGATAAATATATAATTTATGGCATTTTATCAGTTTTATAAAACACAAATAATTAACGGTTCAATAGGAGAAGTGAGGGATTTTTTATCGTCTCCGAAAAATTACAAGTAATAAACCTTAAGCTTTTTAAATTATGAAATTAGGAATCTCCTTACCTATTCTGTATTTGTTTTTTGCACTCGCTGCAAAAGCTCAAAGCGGAAATGTCGATTTAACATGCGACACTTCGAAATTCAAATTCCGTGCAGTTTCAGAAATCGGTTTTACATCGGTTCTTGCCCATCATATTCAATTGGGTGAGAATGGGACCTATTTTGATTATGTAAAAGATGGAGGGCAGGATGTGTTCTTTCCGATATTCCGTTTTTCCATTGAGATGGATGTGAACAAACGCAACACTTTTATTTTACTATATCAGCCGTTACGGATAGAGTCTCAGGCGTTTCTCAGAACGGATGCTGTTTTTAATGATATTACATTTCCTGCATCAACCGGAATAAATTGCCTTTATAACTTCCCATTTTATAGATTCAGCTATCTGAGGGAACTTATGCCCAATAATCTCAGATACAAGTTTGCCATAGGCGGTACTCTGCAGATACGCAATGCAACAATATCATTTGAATCAACCGATGGGTCAAATTTCACGACCAATGGAGGAACCGGACTTGTTCCGGCAATAAAAATTCGTACCAAGGCTCAGTTAAATCCTTGTTTTTATGCTGAAATTGAGGCAGACGGAATATATGCACCAGTAAGTTATCTGAACGGGAGCGATAATGAAATTGTTGGCGCCATACTTGATGCCAGCCTACGGATGGGAGCACAAATAAATGAGTCAGGCAGACTATTTCTTAACTTTAGATATCTTGGCGGGGGCGCTACAGGAACAGATACCGGAGATGTATGGCCCGGAGATGGCTATGTGAAAAACTGGCTCAATTTCTTAACAGTTTCGACTGGATTTGTGTACCAATTTTAAAAATCCTGCCATGAAAAATGATTAACAAACCATATTATTGATAATAAAACAGAATTGACTTGATCAGCTTAAAACTGCCATTTCAGAGAGTTGAGGAGTATAGTGCAAAAAGCTCTGATACAACCACATAAATATATAATTTTATTCCAGTTGAATATAAATTAAAAGGTACTAGAATGATAAAATATTTTGACCGGGGGACAATTATTGTAATAGTAATTACAGTTTTGCTTTTTACAGTTGCTTTGTTTGTTAAAGGTTTTACGCATAACCTTTTACTGGAAGCCGGAGTACTTCTGGTTTCGATCAAACTGATAATAATGGCATATCGGAATAGTATTAACTACAGCGATATTAAGAAGGACCTTCATGATATCAGGCGGCTGTTGGAGGAGAAAAGCCAGAGCTCAATTACGTAGATTAGTTACCAGAAAATTGGATTAACATAATAAGAGCGATCCTATGGGGCATCTTTTATTATTAATTGTAGGATTTGTGCCCTTAATTATCGGAGCGAATCTTCTAGTTGATAATGCATCCTCTCTTGCAAAGCGATTAAATATCCCGACGATGGTTATTGGCCTCACAATTATAGGTTTCGGAACATCTGCTCCTGAATTGGTTGTTAATCTTTTTTCCTCCTTTGAAAAAAACTCAGACCTGGCTTTAGGGAATATTATGGGCAGTAATATTTTCAACATTTTATGCATCCTTGGCATTTCAGCAATCGTTTATCCGTTGGCTATTAAGAAGAACACTACATGGATAGAGATTCCGCTTTGCCTTCTCTCTGCGGTAATAGTTATCCTGCTGGCAAATGATATGCTCATTGATAAGATGAACTACTCCACGATCAGCAGGATTGATGGATACATTCTTTTACTGTTTTTCCTTATTTTCCTTTCATATAACATAATGCTTTTAAAATCAGAACAATATATTGATGAGATTTTAGTTAGAGACAAGCCGGTTTTTAAATCTGTATTGCTTATCCTTATTGGTCTTATAATTCTTATTGCTGGCGGCCGTACTATTGTGTTTTCAGCTGTAAAAGTCGCATCTGCAATTGGTCTTTCACAAAGGGTTATTGCTTTAACCATTGTGTCGATAGGAACATCCCTTCCTGAACTTGCAACAAGTATTATAGCAACCAGAAAGAAGAATATTGATTTAGCTATCGGGAATATAGTTGGATCAAATATATTTAACGTTTTCTTTATTCTTGGTGTAAGTTCAGCTATTCATCCTGTTTCATTACAACCCTTTTCAAATATTGATATGCTCCTGAACCTTTTTGCAAGCTTAATATTGTTCATATTTATTTTTACCGGAAAAGGGAGGAGAATTCAGAAGAGGGAAGGGGCTTTTTTCTTACTGATTTATATAATATACATTGGCTTTCTAATTATAGTTTGATTTAATAACCGAAAAATGACACCAATCAAAATCGGATCCATTATTCCCAGGTTTAAACTTCATGATCAACGCGGACCCTTTCCTGGTTAAGTTGAAATACAACAAGTTAACCTCTGGCTAAAAATCATTGCCAAATTGCTTTTAAATTAATTACTTGGAATTGCTTCTAAATTCCTGTTTATGGGTCAGTTTTTCTATTTTTAATTCCGCTTAATAAATCATGCAAGGGGTGCCCTCTTTTGTTTATGTAAATATCGTTGTGGAAATAATCGAGTTTCTTAAGGAGGTATGCAAGCGTGTTGATCTCCAGAACACTGAGATTTCCAACCACAATCTCCGAAACCTTGCTCATAAGCGGAAGTATTTTGAGGATCTCCTCTCTTCCGGCCTTGCTTATCGAAACCCTGATGCTTCTCTTATCATTCTGATCGGCAGTTTCATCTATCATTCCGCTCTTAACGAGCCGATTGATTACTTCTGTCCCGGATGTCTTTTCCATTACCTGCTTTGTGATCAGTTCACTCTTATTCAAACTGTCGTAAGTCATAAGGGTGATTAGAAAAGAAAACTCATCCGGAGTCTGTAAAAGACTATCCCTGAGTACCTTTTTAATATACCATTTTGCATAACGATTCATCAAAACAATTAAAATTGAAATATCACTTGTAGTATTTCGGTATTCATCCTTGAGCCACTCCTTGTTTTCACCTGATATTTTTCTGATCTCCAATTCTTCCGCGTCAGATTTTGCGTTCAGGTAACCAATAAACTCATCTATCGAATACTCTTCATGGTTGCCCATGTCAGCATCAAAGGAAAAGAAATGGTTTATCAGGGTTGTAAGTATTTCATTCTTTTTCATGACAATAATCTTTACAATTCAAAAACAAAATTGAATCCTATTAGTTCATTACCGTATTAATTAATCTTATATTGAACAATATTGTACTTATTCTGTTTAATCTTCATAATAGACAAAATGGATATGGAAATAGCTGCCAGTATAAAAGGTGCAAGTAAAGAGTACAAAACAGGCGACACGGTAATTACTGCTCTTCAGCCAACGACTTTCGATTTTATGAAGAAGGAGCTTACACTGATAATAGGTCCTTCAGGTTCAGGTAAAACAACTCTTCTTTCTCTTCTGGGATGCGTGATCTTTCCAACTTCAGGCGAAGTATATATCGATAACCTTCTGGTGAATAATCTCAGTGAAAAGGAACTGGCCAGGGTCAGACTGAGAAATATCGGTTTTGTCTTTCAGAGCTTCAACCTGCTTGCCCCACTCAATGTACTTGAAAATGTTATGCATCCGCTGAGGCTTTCCGGTAGCAGCAAAAAGGAAGCAAAGCTTAAAGCAGAGGAAGCGCTTAAAAAGGTAAACATGGAAAGCAGGGTTAATAGCCTGCCGAAAAACCTCAGCGGCGGGCAACAGCAGAGAGTAGCAATTGCAAGAGCACTTGTAACAGAACCATCTATAATGCTTTGCGATGAACCCACTGCATCACTCGATATTAAAAGTGTTGGCATAGTAATGGAAGAACTTAAAATGCTCTCAGATTCAGGAAAATCGGTAATTGTGGTTACGCACGACCTGAGACTGAAACCATTTGCCGACCGGATCATTTATGTGAACAACGGGAACGCCTCGGACAAGCCCTCGGAGGATGAGATATTTCATAAATAGAAATCAATAAAACAGAATATTAATATTAAAACAATGAATATGAAAATCTATCTGGTTATAGTACCATTGATTATTTCAGCCTGCAGCAGCGGTAAGGAAAATAAAGAAAAATCAGACGCTGAATCGCATTCAGTTAATAGTGCAATAGTTAATGTTTCCGAAGTTGTCGGGGTTGGCAAGGTTGAACCTGAACTGGAGATAATCAATCTTGCAGCTGCAAGCGGAGGTGTAGTTAGGGAGATCTACAGGAACGACGGCGACAGTATCAAAAAAGACGAGCCTCTTGTTAGACTGGATGATGAGCTTGAACTGATAAGGGTATCGCAGTTAAGAAGCCAGTACAACACCCAGAAATCACAGGAAGATATAGATGAGCTTAACCTGCGGGAGTCAGAGGCAAGGCTTGCCAATAAGGAAAAGCTCCTGGAATCTGTAAGAGTTCTTGCATTAAAAGGAGCGGAGACAAAGCAGACTCTTGATGATCTTGAGACAGAGGTCACTACCCTTTCTCTTACTGTTGAAAAGTACAGTGCCTCAGTAAAACTTGCAGCCAGCAGACTAAAGGAGCTTGCTGAACAGGTCAGATATGCAGAAGCCGAAGCTTCGAAGAAGATATTGCGTTCACCTTATGAGGGGCTTATGCTCGAAATGCAAATTGAAAAAGGAAGTTCAGTAAACCAGTTTGAAAAATATGCGGAGATTGCCCCTTCCGGACCAATGACAGTGAGAACTGAAGTTGATGAGCTTTTTGCAGGCAGGCTAAGGCAAGGTCTTGAGGCTGATATCAGGTTTGTCGGTAGCGACTCGGTAGTAGCAAAGGGAAAAGTCATCTTCCTTTCCCCCTATCTCAAAAAGAAGTCGCTATTCACGCAAAAAGCAAATGAGCAGGAAGACAGGCTTGTAAGAGAAGTAAGAATAAAGCTTGAAGGAGATAACGGGCTTATCCTGAACTCAAAGGTTGAATCTGTAATTAAACTTAATAACAGCCAGTTATGATCGCAACTGCCTACAGGTTTATGAGGTATGACAAGGTAAAAAGCATTGGTGTAATTATTGGTATCGTTGTCAGCATCTTCCTGATTGGTCAGCAGATAGGTGTACTAAGCTTTCTGACCGGATTAATGGGAGGCCTGGTTGGAAACTCGAGGCAGGACATTGGCCAGATCTGGGTTGTCGATAATATTACAAGGAATGCGAATGAACTTCCCAAACTTAATGAGGGCCTTGTCAGGGAACTAAGGAGTATTGAGGGGGTCATGAATACTTACCCGATAGTAGTCTCGGGGGCATCGGTCAAATTTGAGAATGGCAAACTTGCACCTGTGCTCATTATTGGCAGCGAATCACCGCTGTTTATTGCGGGTCCAAAACCAGAATCCATAAACGAGGGCAATCTTCTTTCACTTAATGATGATGAAGCTGTGTCAGCTGAGTTTTACGACCAGTCCGTATTCGATTACCCGGTAAAACTGGGTACAAGAGTTGAGATTAACGGTAAAAGTGCTACTATCAAGCTGCAGACAAAAAATGCCAGGGGTTTTGCAGGCTCATTTTTCTATACAACACTTTCGAAGGCACGTTATTATACATCATTCCCCGAATCGAAAGTAAGCACAATAGCTATCCAGGTCAAACCGGGTTTTGTTGTTGATGATGTTGTCAATAACATAAACAGGTCTGTCTATGGTATTAAAGCCTGGAATGCTGAGAAACTAAGAAAAACAACAGTCAGCTATATCACCATATCGTCAAACATCGGGACCAGCATCGGTTCGCTTGTTATTTTTGCCGTGATCAGCGGTTTCTTTATCATCGGCCTTACGCTATATTCGTCAGCTGTTGACAGGATAAGGGATTATGGGACTCTGAAGGCCATTGGTGCAACGAACCGGTATATTTCCATGCTTATTCTTACACAGAGCTTCCTGTTCGCAGTTACAGGGTTTATAATCGCTATGATACTGCTTGAAGGATTCAGGGCAGGAGTTTCCAAGGCTGGCCTTGTATTCAGTTATTCAATTATTGATTATGCTGTCCTTTTCCTGGTAACAGTGTTTATCTCAGTTGGCAGTTCTCTGTTCTTCTCTATACGTACAATCAACAATGTTGAACCGGCTGCCGTATTTCGTGGCTGAAAAAAAAGAATATTACAATGAAATCTATAACGCGATCAATAATAATCATTCTGCTCATAAGCTTATCAGATGGGCTATCTGGGCAGGAGGTAAAACTTATAACCTGCATCGATTCTGCTCTTGCAAATAAGGGAAATATACGAGCGGTCAGGACTGATATCGAGATAGCTAAACTTCAGACTTCATCGGCTTATCAGAAGTATCTGCCTGACCTTTCCCTGAGTTATAATTACAGATATAATCCCATAATTCCGACACAGATAATTCCTCTCGGACAGTTCAGCCAGATACCTACAGACGAAAAAAGGCCGATTAAATTCGGTACCAGCTGGCAGCAGAATTCAGGATTAAATCTGTATCAGCCTATAATCGATTTCTCCATCAAGAGCCGCGTTTCAGAAAGCAGGATAAATGAGAAACTAAAGAATACAGATGCTGATGTTGCCGAAAGGGATCTGAAGATGGAGGTATTAAAGAGCTTTACAAATATATGGCTCATGGATGAACAGCTTCGTTCTGCCACCCTCGATACACTTCGTACTTCAAGGACAAAAGAGCTTTTCATTATAAAATCGAAAGAGGGTAAGGTGCTGAAAACGGAAGTCAACAAGGCCATTCTGAACCATAATAATTCGCTCTCAGATTATGTTGCTGTTTCGTCATCCCTCACCAGGGAAAAGATTTATATGGGCTTCCTCACAGGAATTTCTCTGGAGACTTTACTTGATGGCACATTTGACTTTTCACCTTTTTCGGATGATGTTCTGAAGATAAGTAATATTGACATGCTGTTAGACTCTATTCCTTCCTTGAAAAACCTCAGACTCAGGGCTGAACTTCTTGAGCAGCAGCAGAAGTCGGAAAGAATGAAACAGACACCCACTATTGGTTTTGAGGGATTCCTGGGAGCAAACCAGTATACTGATACCTTCAATCCATTTCTTTCAGACAGCTGGTATGGAAGCAGCTACCTGGGACTGAGTCTAAGATTCCAGATAATTTCCGGAAGCAGCACAAAGAACAGGGTCAACCAGTTGAAGCTGGAGGAAAACGGTCTGAAATCAAGGCTCGAGGATGAGACGAACAGTGTCACCAATAAAAGTCTTCTTCTTTCCGAAGAGATAAGGCAGATTGAATATCAGGCTGGATTATCTAAACAGAACATAGCGATTTATGAGGAGAACCTCTCATTGAATAGGGATAGATTTGATAAAGGGCAGATCAATGCATACGATCTGTTAACTGATGAAATAGACTTTCAGAAAGAGCAGTCTAAGTTCAATGAAAAACGAACCCAACTGGTCTATAAACAAATTGAGCTGATAAACAACTCAGGGGCTCTTTCATCATTCATAGAAAATTTGCGATAAGCATCATTGGTAAATTTCAATTGATTTGAATATCGAACTCACGTTAAATAATATTCTTAAATTGCAGAGGATGAAGCAGGAATTGACAAACTAACTAAATCGCAATTTTATGTTTTTATTTAAAAATATCTGGATTATATTATTTATCATCTGGGGCTTGCCTCTGACTTTTTACCGAAGCAAATTCCGTAAGATAGTTTACCAGACCGATAGCTGGACCATAAACATCAAACCTTATTTTATGAGAGAACTGAAAGCACTTTTTGGAAATATATATCCTGATAATCGAAATTACGTGAAATTCAGGAATTTCTATCGTTTTTATCTCATCATTTACGTGCTCTTATTTACATCTTATTTAACCTTTAGTCAAAAAAATAATATGAACGAAATCAAAATCGGAAGTAACATTCCAGCATTTACATTACCTGATCAAAACGGAAATTTGTTCGACATCAGTTCTGTCCTCGGTAAAAAGAATCTTGTGATTTATTTTTATCCAAAAGACGATAGTCCTGGATGCACAGCACAGGCCTGTTCATTTCGTGATCAGTTTGAGGTTTTTAAGGATGCCGATGCTGTGATAATTGGTATTAGCGGCCAATCCGTTGAAAGCCATAAAGAATTTGCAGAAAAACACAGGCTCAGTTTCACTCTGTTAAGTGACGAAGGCAATAACATACGAAAACAATTTGGTGTGCCCACAAACTTTCTGGGATTGTTACCGGGCCGCGTAACATATATTGCAGATAAGACAGGGAAAGTGATTTATATCTTTAATTCGCAAATGCAGTCCACTAAGCATGTGGATGAAGCATTGAGGATTTTGAAGGAACTACAATAAAAAATATTTGAGATAATATTCGTTGAGAAAAAATACGCAGGTAATTTTAACAAACTATTGTTATCTGAAAAATTTATTGTAAACCATCTTCAACCATGGGTATAATAATTGCGTTAATAATTATGATTAGCTGGGGATTTCACCTGATTTACATATTGCTGTACCAGCCTGTAGACCTTTTGGATGTATGGTTCTGGATACATATTTTGTTGCAAACCTGGCTTTTTACGGGACTCTTTATAACAGGCCATGATTCAATGCATGGAACAATATGCCGGAACAGACAGATTAACAATTTCCTTGGTTTTATAGCAACTACACTTTATGCTGGCCTCTGGTATCCTGCCCTGAAAAAGAAACACTATCTGCATCACATTCATGTTGGTACCGGAAAAGATCCGGATTACCATACTGGTAATCAGAACTTCTTTGTATGGTGGTTCTCATTTATGAGGCAATACCTCACGATATGGCAGCTACTTATCATGGCTGCTATTTTTAATGTAGGCCTGCTTTTTTTTAATGAACTTCAACTTATCGTGCTTTGGATAGTTCCCTCCGTTTTGTCAACTTTTCAGCTCTTTTTCTTTGGAACATATCTTCCCCATCATCTTCCGCATACAATCGAAATGGAACCTCATAAAGCCAGGTCGCAAAGGCGGAACCATTTCTTGGCTATGTTATCATGCTACTTTTTTGGATATCACTTCGAACATCATGAATCGCCTCAAACTCCATGGTGGATGCTTTACCGGATTAAGGGGCTATGATATAACCTTATCGTGTCCGGGATTTGTTATTGTAAAGGAAATTTTCATTATATGTGAAAACAATTCTTTAATTTTATTGTTAGCCAAATAACAATAAGACCAGAATCAGAAATAGGAACAAACCTGCAAGTTATGATGCAACTTTATGATAATGTTTCATTCAGTATAAGCAAGATTGTAACGCGCAAATACAGCACATCGTTCTCAATTGCTGTAAGTTTTCTGAAACCGGAAATCAGAAATGCAATTTACAGCATCTATGGTTTTGTAAGGATTGCAGATGAAATTGCAGATACTTTTCATGCATATGATAAAAGTAAATTGTTAGATGAATTTGAAGATGGTTACTATAGGGCATATAATGAGGGTATTAGTCTTAATCCGGTATTGCATTCTTTCCAGATTACAGTTAAAAAATATAGTATACCTGATGATCTTATCCAGGCTTTTCTTAGAAGTATGAAATCAGACCTGGTTAAAAATGGCAGTTATAGTAAACCCGAATTCGAAGAATATATTTATGGATCGGCCGAGGCAGTGGGATTAATGTGTCTATGTGTATTTGTAAGGGGAGATATGAGCCTTTACAAGAAACTGCAGGATCCGGCAAAGAAATTAGGATCTGCCTTTCAGAAAGTAAATTTTTTAAGGGATCTTAATAATGATTTGACTGAACTTAAAAGAAGCTATTTCCCGGAGTTGGATTCTAAAACGTTTAACCACGAGGCAAAGGATATAATCATTAAAGATATTGAAGCCGACTTTATAGAATCTTTGCAAGGAATCAGGAGACTGCCAGAAGATGCAAAACTTCCGGTTCTGATTGCATATTACTATTATTTAAACCTGCTGCATAAAATCAGAAATACACCTGCAGAAAAACTGATAAAGACAAGGATCAGAGTTCATGATTTGAAGAAGTTTTTTCTGCTTAACAAAGCATATGTTGCTGTGAAGATGGGATTTATTTAATTTTAGCATGAAAGAAACTTACGTTATACTGGTTGATGAAAATGATAATCCTATTGGATTGATGGAGAAGATGGAGGCTCATAGGAAAGCTATGCTGCATCGTGCCATATCGGTATTCATTATCAATTTAAAGGGAGAGTGGATCTTGCAGAAAAGAGCTCTGGATAAGTACCATTCCAAAGGATTATGGACAAATACTTGTTGTACCCATCCTTTGCCGGATGAATCGGAAATCGAAACAGCTAATCGCCGGTTAGCAGAAGAGATGGGTTTGAATTGTAACCTCAGGAAATTGTTTAGTTTCATTTATAAAGAAAAGCTTGATAATGAGCTTACTGAGCATGAATTAGATCATGTCTTTATTGGGGTTACAGATAATGAGCCGGTAATTAATACTGCTGAGGTTGTTGACTGGAAAAAGTTGTCTTTCGAAGAACTGCACATCGATATTAAAGCCAATCCTGGCAACTATACCTATTGGTTCAAGCAGATTTATCAGAATGTTAACGCTCACATTCTTAATGAATAGTTATGCCGCTCTATTCTGTTATTTTGCTTTTTTCTATTTTCATTCCATTCATTCTGAGTTTCGACAGGAAAGTCAGCTTCTACAGAATTTGGAAAAGTATTATACCTTCTTCAATAATTGTTGGTGCAGTCTACATCATTTTCGATATCATTTTTGTAAAGAACGGAGTCTGGGGATTTAACCCGGGTTATCATTCAAAAGTCTTAATTTTTGGGTTGCCCCTGGAGGAGTGGCTCTTTTTTATCCTTATTCCATATGCTTGTGTATTCATCCATTATGTATTAGTTGCCTATTTTCCAGATCTGAGGATCAGCGATAGTCATGTGAGAATCTTGTCTGGATTAATTATCCTGTTTTTAGTAATAGCAGTTGTACTGAATTTGGATAAAACTTACACCCTGTTCAATTTCAGTTTACTGATACTTGCTCTCATTTGGGCTCTCTTTGATAAAACCAAGTTAATGAACCGATACTATTTATCATTTCTGATGATTTTAATACCTTTCTTCATTGTAAACAGTATATTAACCGGTACATTCATTGACGGCGAAGTTGTTTGGTACAATAATGCAGAGACACTCGGAATAAGGATTGGAACAGTCCCTGTTGAGGATGTGGGTTATGCCTTCAGCCTGGTACTTCTGAATTTATTATTGATAAACTGGTTTCAGGGATTTTATAAGCACTATAAGGTAAAAAACTGATATGTTATTGGTTTTTAATGATATTAGAAATTATTTTACAAACAACAAGCGCTTTGTTGAAACCTTCTTTATTATTTTTTACGCTATTGGTTTTATAGGAATTGCGCTCCCGTTTTCACATCTCCTGTTTGTAAAACTGGTTCCGGTAGCCCTTCTGATCAGCCTCATCGCCATATTGCTTTTCCATCAATATGCATTTGACACGAGGACTGTCCTGGTTCTCGCAACAATTGGTTTATCTGGTTATATTATTGAGGTTGTCGGGGTTAATACCCACCTTGTGTTTGGCCAATACCAATATGGCCGCGCCCTGGGTATAAAAATAGCTAACACCCCGGTTTTAATCGGCCTCAATTGGTTGATGCTTACTTATGCCGGCAGTTCATTAGCAGAGCGGATGAGTCTGCCTGTATGGCTTAAAATCATTATTTCTTCACTTCTTGTTCTTATATATGATATTATACTTGAAAGGGTTGCCCCTGCTATGGATATGTGGTACTGGTATAACAATGTTGTACCTTTGCAGAATTATATCGCCTGGTTCATTATCGCACTTTTATTTCAGGTTTTAATTAAGGCATCCGGGATAAATACAAAAAATTCAATAGCCTTTATGGTAATGCTATCACAGTGTATCTTTTTTTTATCTTTAATCATCCTTTTTAATCTTACAAGATGATAATTAAGGCCAGACATCATCCGATAGTTCATTCATTCTTTAAACTATATGTTCCTTATATAATCAGAAGGAATTTCCATAAGGTGAATATTTCAGGAAATTACCAGGAGAAAAACAAACCTCTTTTAATTATTGCAAATCATATAAGCTGGTGGGACGGTTTCTGGACATTGCATCTGATCCTTAATTTATTCCATCGTAAATTTCACTTCATGATGCAGGAAGATCAGCTCAGGAAGATCAGTATTTTTAGCCTTACCGGTGGTTTTTCAATTAAGAAGGGATCAAGATCCATTTTGGAATCAATAAAATATACCATTGAACTTCTGTCGGATAATAGAAATCTTGTTCTTTTATTCCCCCAAGGTAAAATTACTTCTTTATACAGTCAGTCATTCTATTTTGAGAAGGGCCTGGAACGCATTATTAAAGAGGTTAACGGTAGGGTTCAGTTTTTTTTTCAGGCTAACCTGATTGATTATTTTTCGCATAAGAAACCTTCACTCTTTATCTACCTGAAGGAATTCGAAAAGTCAAACCTTGACATTGTCAGCATTCAGGATGAATATAGCGCATTTTATGCTGCATGTGTTGCAGAAAACATTAAAAAAGCGGAGGCCTGATGCTGTATCTCGCCTGGTTTATTTTTTTCTTTACAATGCTGAAATTGCTTATAGCCTTCGTGAACCTGCTTTTTATATCAAAACTTTTACCAGGAAACAGGAATGAGAAACCCCTGGTTTCCATTTTGATCCCTGCCAGAAATGAAGAAAAAAACATTGGTAATGTTTTAAACGATATCCTGCACCAGGATTATTCCAACATTGAAGTGATTGTTTTTAATGACTTATCAACCGACTCAACAGCTGAAATTGTTCAGGAATATACGCGGCGCGACAACAGAATCAGCAAGATAAACGCCGAACAGTTGCCTGAAGGATGGCTTGGTAAAAACTGGGCCTGCCATACATTATCCAGGCATGCCAAGGGGGAGTATTTTTTGTTTCTGGATGCGGATGTAAGAGTGGGTAATGAATTGATATATAATGCGATATCTTATTTGGTCCGCTTCGATCTGGCACTGGTTTCAATTTTTCCAAGGCAGATCATCAAAACAATTGGGGAAAAGGTTACTGTCCCGGTTATGAACTACATTCTGCTCTCTCTGTTGCCGCTTGTGCTTGTGAGAAAATCAACTTTTCCTTCATTAGCCGCAGCCAACGGACAGTTTATGCTATTTAATGCCATAGTATATAAATTATTGGATCCGCATGAAAAAATGAAAAACAACCTGGTTGAAGATATTGAAATTGCGCGTTATCTGAAAAGGGAGAAATTTAAAATTGCCTGCCTTACAGGTGACAAAACTATTCAGTGCAGGATGTATTCCGGATTAAACGAGGCTATCCGGGGTTTCTCAAAGAATGTTTCCGCATTTTTCGGCAATTCAATAATGCTTTCATTCCTCTTTTGGTTCATAACCACATTCGGTTTTCTATTTGTTTTTTTTGCATTGCCGATGCCGTTATTTATAACTTACTTATTATCCTATATTTCAATAAGGATAATCATATCTTTCGTCAGCGAACAAAATACGGTTGAAAATCTGTTATTGATATTTCCACAGCAGATTTCGCTGGGTTTATTCATCTTTTTCGCATTCATCAATAAAAAAAACAAAACCTATCATTGGAAAGGACGAGATATAAAATCCTTGTAATCTTTCTGATATCCCTGGGTGCGAACGCCAGGGCCAGCTATAAATCGGAGATATACACTGCCTATGTGTATAATCATATGGCAAACTGGAAAAGAATCATTGACAGAATGGAGGGGCTAAAAAACAAGGGGCCCGATCTTATGATTGAGTTAGTGAACTACCAGTATGGTTATATAGCCTGGTGCATAGGTAACAAGAAAATCGATGAAGCGAAGTACTACCTTGAACTGGCTGAAAAAAATATTTCAATTCTCTCTAAAGACATCAATAACCTTTCTATGGTTAATTCATACAAGGCAGCATTTTATGGCTACAGAATAGGATTAAACAATTTATTGGCTCCGTTTTTAGGGATTAAAAGTATTGATTGTGCTAAACTTGCAATAAAAATTGATCAGGAAAATCCCTTAGGGTATGTTCAATATGCAAATATTCAATTTTATATGCCCTCGGTATTTGGCGGATCAAAAGAAGAAGCCTTGACATATTATCTCAAAGCGATGGAACTCATGGAGAAAAATGTAAGTGATATTAAAGAAAACTGGAATTATCTTAGTCTTCTTACAGTAATTGCTCAGTCTTATTCCTATCTGAATGACTTTAAATCTTCTATATTTTATCTTGAGAAGATATTGAAGCTTGAACCTGAATTTAGTTATGTGAAAAACGAATTGTACCCAAAGGTACTGAATAAAATGAAATTGTAAAATATGGCAAAAAGTGCATTAATTGTCGGAGCCGGACTGGGAGGACTTGCAACAGCTTTGCGGCTTGCAAAAAAAGGTTATAAAGTTGAGATAATTGAGAAAAACAATCAGGCAGGAGGCCGGGTAAACCAGCTTAAGAAAGATGGATTCACATTTGACACCGGGCCCAGTTTTTTCAGCATGTCATATGAATTTACGCAGTTTGCCAAAGATTGCAATATTGAATTACCCTTTAAATACATTAGTCTCGATCCTTTATATACTGTTAACTTCAGAGGAAATCCCAAGACCTATTTTTTATATAAGGATATTCATAAACTGGCTACCCAGTTCAGTGATGTGGAGCCTGATTTTGAAGAGAAAATGACCAGATATCTTGAAAAAAGCAAACGGCTTTTTCATGATACTGTAGATGTCGCAATTAAAAACAACTATGACTCTCTTTTTGATTATTTCGTAAAACTCCTTCGTGTAAATCCTGTACATCTGCCTGTGCTTTTCCGCAATTTCTGGCAGCAGGTCTCAAAATATTTCAAGTCGGACGATGCAATACAGATTTTATCACTTGTCGCATTTTTCCTCGGGAAGACTCCTTTTGATACGTCGGCTGTATATACTTTACTCTCCTATACTGAGTTCATGCACGATGGCTACTTCAACGTTGAAGGAGGTATGTATAAAATTATTGAGGGTATTGTAAATGAGCTTGAAAAAGAGAATGTTAAAATTACCTATAATACAGAAATAGTTGATTTTGTCTCTGATAATGATAAGCTTACAGCCCTGATTGATATGAATGAAAGGAGATGGACTGCAGATATAATTTTAGTAAATGCCGATGCTGCAGTATTCAGAGGTTCTGTTTTCAAACGAAAGGAATTCTCTGAGAAAAAGCTTGATAAAAAGTCATGGACCATGGGTCCCCTGACAGTTTATCTGGGACTTAAATGTAAACTGCCGATGGTTCATCATCACAACTATTATCTGGGAGATAATTTCAGCGAATATGCCGATAAAGTATTTAAGAGTCCCGACTCATTGGAAAAACCCTATTATTATGTAAATGTGCTTTCGAAGCATAATCCCGGTTGTGCTCCGCATGATTGTGAAAGTTTGTTCATAGTTTGTCCGGTTCCTGATCTCAGGTTTAAACCTGACTGGAGCGACAAGGATCAAATAGTTGACAGTATTATAGAAGATTTTTCAGGAAGGATTGGAAAAGATATAAAGCCTGAGATTGTTTCTAGAACTGTTTATACCCCCGAAGACTGGCAGAATCAGTATAATCTGCATCGTGGGAGTGGACTGGGACTTTCGCACGATATGTTGCAAATCGGAGGATTTCGCCCAAAAAATTATGATGAAGTATTTAAAAATGTATTTTACGTCGGGGCCTCAACCATACCGGGTACCGGATTGCCTATGGTGATGATCAGTTCAAAACTGGTTTGTGAAAGAGTCGAAAAACATTCAAGATAATCAGGACAACGGGACTATTAGGCCTGTACAGTGCCAGAAACAAAATCCGCTCATGTTCTCTCCGGGGGGACTGAATTCAAACCAGTTATTTCTTGATCTACTGAAAATCAATAGATTAAAGCGGCTTTTGTAATTTATATACCGAACTTACTTTTGCCACATTTCTAGGAAATACGTAATCTCTGTAAATTTGATATGATAAATCTGACTAATTAATTAGGGGTCGATACACTATTCAAATTTCAATGTCTTAACAGGATTCATCATAGATATCCTATAAGCCCTAAACCCACTAATTGCAAGTGCAACAAAAAGGGTAATTAATCCGGAGAGAACATATATCTCCCATTGCGTACCAATATGGCTCGAATAGTTGTTTAACCAACGTGTTGTTGCAAAGTAGCTAACAGGCCATGCGATGAGGTTTGACAATATCAAAAGTATGAAGAACTCATTTGACATTAATCTAATAACACTACCTGTGGAAGCACCCAGTACACGCCTGATACCTATCTCTTTGGTTCGTTGCTCGGCAAGGAATGAAGTTAAGCCAATAAGACCCAGACTGGCTATAATGATTGCCAAAACGCTAAGCATTACAGTAAATTTTCCAAATTTCTCCTCGTCGTTATATTGGCTGCCAATCTGTTGTTCAAAAATATTATACTCGAATGGACGGCTTGGTGCAAACTTGTTCCATTTACTTTCTATAAACTTTAATGCTTCACTATATTGATTTGAATTTATCCTGACTGCAATTACTCTTGCAAAAGCTTGCGGCCGCCGGAACATATCAATAATGAAGTTGTTCAGAGGAGTACGCAACGACATAGCATTGAAATCCTTAACTACTCCAATAACCCTTTCATCACCATCCTGCGATTTGACCTTTCTGCCAATAGCATTTTCTAAAGTCCAACCCATGTTTTTCACCATTGTTTCGTTTATAACAACTGCATGTAAAGTATCACTTGGAAAATCCCTTGAGAACGCCCTGCCTGAAATAACTTTAAAATCAAAAGTTTGAATAAAATCCCAATCCACCAAAAATGCAGGTACATAATAATCTTCATCTGGGTTTAATCCTTCAATCTGATATGCCCGGGTATTATGATTTACACCGAGTACATCTTCCATACCGGTAACAGATACTATATCACTATTCTCTTTTAATTCCTGCTTAAAAGCCTCATAATTTCTGAATAGCTGCCCGGTTGTTTCGAATGTGATAATTTGATCCTTCTTAAACCCTATATTGGCGTTTCGCATAAAATTGAGCTGGGCGAAAACAACAAAAGCAGCTATAATTAAACCTATTGAGATTGTAAATTGGAATACTACAAGAGATCTTCGCGCAGTTGCACTTTTTGAGCCATTTTTGAGTAGTCCTTTCAGGATATTTAATGGTTTAAAGGACGATAGGATTATTGCAGGGTATATTCCGGCAAGTATACCCACCACAAAAGAAAGCAGTAGTGCAAAAGAAAGCAGTCTGGGCTGAAGCAAGAACGAGGTAAGTATCTGTTTGCCTGTGAAGTTGTTAAGGCCTGGTAGAAAAAGCGCCAGAAGGACAAAAGCGATTATCATTGCAAAAACACTCTGAATAATCGCTTCGCCCAGGAATTGAATGGCCAGCCCCCTGCGATCGCCGCCGAATACTTTTTTAATCCCAATTTCTTTGGCCCTCCCCGCAGAACTTGCAGTAGCTAAATTCATGAAATTGATGCATGCAAGGATTAATACAATGCCGGCAATAATAGACAGTATGTAAACATACATAATATCGCTGTTCTGATGCATTTCGTACATATGATGCGATTTCAGATGTATATCGGTTAAACTCTGCAGATAGTGCCTGACATCCTGGTTTTTAATTTCGGTATAGTAGGTTTTATAAAAATCAGGAAATTTTTGATCGAGCATCTCTGGTTTTATGCCTGGTTTAAGCAAAACATAAGTCCAAAAAGGATTACCAATCCATCCCGGGTTAAATTGACTTCGTCCACCACTAAATTGAATAAATGTTGACATGGGAGCCAGCATATCGATTCTGAAATGCGATTGAGGGGGGATATCCTTAATAACACCCGTTATCTCAAAATCTGTAAACTCCTCTATTCGTAATGTTTTTCCGATTGGTGAATCGTTGCCAAAATATCTTTTTGCAGTTGATTCTGTTAATACAATAGTGCCTGGCCTCGCAAGTGCTGTTTTGGGATCACCTTGCACGAAAGGGAAGGTAAAAATCTCAAATACGGTTGAATCAACAAAGTAAAAATTGACTTCATTAAACTTTACAACCTCATTCTTGGCATTTGTATAATCAAAGAACCACTTAGGTCTTTGTCCATTGAAAAACATCACAGTTTTTTCAACCAGTTCAGGGTAGGCTGTTTCCAGGGTTGAGGCCAGTGGGAATGGACAGGTTGCGGCGTCCTCATTGGCATTATTGGCATTATAAAACCGGTTAACCCTGTAAATTCTGTTGGCCTTGTCGTTAAACTTGTCATAGCTCAGCTCATCTGATATGTAAAGGACAATAAACATGAAACTTGCTAAACCAATAGCCAGTCCTGTAATGTTTATTAATGAATAGTTCCAGTACTTCAGAATATTCCTTAGGGCTATGGTAAAGATATGGTGTATCATTCCCAGTCAATTATATTTATAATTCCGCCTCATAAATCAGGAATATAAATATAATCGGTTAAATCAAAATTTACAAATATTTGGCTCATCAACAATCCTTACCTGGAATAAATGGTATTAAACCCCAGAGCAAACTCTGGACACATTGTTCCGGGGCAAGCCCCGGGGAATTAAACCAAAACTTCTCGTCCGCCGAAGCGGAACGCGAAGGCGGATTAAAAAAGTTCACCAGGGCTTATGCGGAAAAGCCAGAGACCTTTACCATATTTGGCCGGAATAACTTGACCATCCATCGCCGGAGTTAAATTCTTTTTATTTAGCTGTGTATGTTAAATGTAATCTGACCGGCCAAATGTGGTCAAGCTGTCCGGTTTTTGCACTCACTGCATAATAAGAAATTATGTAGCTTTGATAAATACGATCTCTTTTTTTATTGGAAAAGGATTACCTATCCTTCTCTTGAAAGGTGTATTGGTAACTATTGCTAAATTTTTTTCTATAAACAATTTGACAGTTAATTAATTATTGAACAATGAATTCCAGGGAAAGAGTATTGGCAGCATTAAAAAGAACAGGTAAGCCTGATAAAACTCCCTTTGAAATCAGCTGGGGGGCATTTACGCCTTTACTAATGAAGACATATCGGGAAAAAACGGGATCAGATTTACCACCTGAAGAGTATTTTGACTTTGATACAAGGTTTGTGCTCCCTAAACCAACAAGAGAAAATACTGATTTCGGCCAGTTTTTCAGGTTCGAATCTCTCAATGAGAATGTACATTTTGATGAATGGGGAATAGGTTCAGTTCCGACCATGTATGAAATTCCACATTATAAGTACCACCCTTTGGAACATATGTCCACGGTCGAAGAAATCAACAATTACCCCTGGCCTGACCTGGGTGAAGAATACCGGTATATTGAAGTGGCAAAAAAAACCAGAGAATTTCAAGCCAGGGGTTATGCAGTATGTGGAGAATTGTACCAGACTATTTTTGAAACTGCATGGTTGATGAGGAATATGGAGCCATTCATGATTGACTTGCTCCTGAATGAGGCGATTGCTCATGCCATTTGCGAAAATATTACCCAAATCAGGATAAAGCAAGCACGTTTGTTTGCCAGAGCAGGTGTTGATATCATTCGGTTAGGCGATGATATTGTGAGCCAGCAGGGTTTGATGATGTCGCGGGAAACCTATAATACTTTTTTCAAACCAAGGATTCAAAGAATCATTGATGCGGCAAAAGAAGTAAACCCCGAAGTAATCATCTTTATGCACAGCTGCGGAAAGGTCGAAGAGGTTATTGACGACTTTATTGAAGCCGGTGTAGAAGTGTTAAATCCACTCCAGCCTGAGTGTAATGACCTCAATGAGATTTATAAGAAATATAAGAACAAACTCTCTTTCTGGGGAGGTATAGGCTTGCAGTCAGTGATGTTTAATGGAACACCGGAAGACGTGACTTTAAAAGTCCGGGAGACAAATAGACTTTTTGGAGAAAATGGCGGTTTCCTGGTGGCACCGGCCCATATTTTGGACCCGGCGATACCATGGGATAATGTTGTAGCCTTTATTGATGCTGCCAAAGGCTTATAGCCCATTAAGGGAAAATATAAAAATTACTTAATTTGTGAAAATGCTGACGTATTAATATCACTTGGGAAGGCGCTTGAAATATAAAAACATTGAATGAATAAAATTATTATCGTTATCACAATTGCAGCAACCTTGTTTGCAGGCAGCTGTTCGCCACATAAGGGCGAACCGGCATTTTCGGAATTGAAGAAAGGGTTTATGAATCCTCCTGATTCTGCTCGTCCAGGTGTTTATTGGTTTATTATGGATGGCAATATATCGAAACAGGGAATAACTGCTGATTTGGAGTCGATGAAAGCCGCGGGCATTGGAAGTGTATTGTTTATGGAGGTTAATGTGGGTGTTCCCCGGGGGAAAGTTGATTTCATGAGTGAAGAATGGATGAATTTGTTTACCCATACTGTGCGCGAGGCCGAGCGCATAGGTATCGCCATAACCCTTGGGGTTGGTCCAGGGTGGACCGGCAGCGGTGGTCCATGGGTTACAGGTGCCCAGTCAATGAAACATCTTGTTTATAGTTTAACTCAGGTTTCAGAAAATGAAAAGAAGCCAATCATCCTTCCGAGGCCGGCTCCTATGAATCCCTATTTTGGTGAGGACGTTTTCACTCCGGAACTCAGGCAAAAATGGCTCGAATATTATGAAGATGTTTGTGTGCTTGCATTTCCTACTCCGGTTGGCGAATTCCGAATGACTGATATTACCAGAAAAGCCTTGTATTATCGCGATCCATTCACTTCAATGCCTGGTGTAAAACCATTTCTTCCATCGTATGCAGTTTATAGTGAACCTGCTAAAGGAGCTGTAATTTCAACGGATAAAATTATTGATGTAACCCGGTACCTGAAACCGGATGGCGCCCTGGATTGGAAAGTTCCCAGGGGTAATTGGACCATTATGCGTTTCGGAAGCAGAAATAACGGCGCTGTTACCCGCCCTGCTCCAATACCGGGTTTGGGTTTTGAAGCCGACAAATTCGATACCACAGCCATTGATGCACATATGGCAAGTTTCACCGGCAAGTTGCTTCAAAAAACAGGTACGTCTGACAACAGAATGCAGGGAGGCTTAAAGATGCTCCACATGGATAGCTGGGAGATGGGTGCACAAAACTGGAGTTCCCGGTTCAGGGAGGAGTTTCAAAAGCGAAGAGGCTATGATCCGCTTCCTTATTATCCTGTTTATTCGGGACTGGTGGTTGAAAGCCTGGAGAAAAGCGAACGTTTTCTGTGGGATTTGCGGCTGACCGCTCAGGAATTAGTTATTGAAAATCATGCTGTCCATCTCAAAAAATACGCACAAAAATACAACATGGGATTTTCCATCGAGCCTTACGACATGACCCCTGTTGCCGATATGGAACTGGGTGCAGTGGCTGATGTTCCAATGTGTGAATTCTGGAGTAAAGATTATGGATTCAATGCGTCTTTCAGTTGTATTGAGGTGGCATCTATTGCCCATATCGAAGGAAAGAAGGTTGTTGCTGCCGAGGCTTTCACAGCCTATCTCGATGCCTGGACGCAATATCCCGGATCAATGAAAGATCAGGGCGACTGGGCTTTTGCAACCGGAGTTAATAAATTCGTGTATGTTATTTTTCAGCATCAGCCACTCAATGACAGCCTGAAACCGGGGATGACTTTTGGGCCCTATGGTGTGCATCATGAACGCAATCAGACCTGGTGGCCAATGGTGGACGGATACCATAAATATGTTTCCCGTTGTCAGTACCTTCTGCAACAGGGACAAACGGTAGCTGACATTCTGTATCTAACACCTGAAGGTGCACCCCAGGTATTCCGTGCACCGGTTTCTGCTCTGACAAAAGGAATGGTACCGGACAAATCGTTGGTTTTAACAGCCAAAGAGGATATGCTGCCGGGTGAGTCAAAAGATGCGTTTCTTCCTGACCGGAAAGGCTATAACTTTGATGGCTGTGCGCATTCCCAGTTATTGAAAGCATCAGTCACTAACGGGAAAATCGTATTCCCGTCAGGGGCTTCCTATTCCGTCCTTGTTCTGCCGAATACTGAAACAATGACTCCGGTATTACTCAATAAAATTGAATCATTGGTGAACGACGGCGCTGTAATTATAGGAAATCCTCCGCTTAAATCGCCCAGCCTGGTGAACTACCCCGAATGTGACAGGCAGGTTGCATCGAAATCCGGATCCATGTGGGGTGCAACAACCGCACCTTCACAAATTTCCGAACGAAGGTTGGGAAAGGGTAAAATTTATTGGGGCGGTGCTTTCTCCGGTATTAAATTGCCAGAGCTATACCCGGACTATGATTCCACGGCTTCAATACTCCGCGAAATGGGTATTCCTGAAGATTTTGAATCAGATGGTTCTGTAAGATATACGCATCAATTGATCCCTTCCGGAGAAATTTATTTTGTTTCAAATAAAACCAATGCTGCCATACATGTCAATTGTTCATTCCGGGTTAGCGAAGGAACACCCGAATTGTGGAATCCTATGACCGGAGAAACGCGGGAACTTCCTGACTTTGAAATAAAGAAAGGTCAGATACAAATACCACTTCATTTTGAGGCTTACGAAAGCTTATTTTATTGTTTTCAATCGAAATAGTAAAGTAAAACCAGCCAGCTCTTCAGGCATGAAAAATTTTGCCCAACCGGAAGTTTTATTTGAAGTGGACAATCAATGGAAGGTATCCTTCGACCCGAAATGGGGTGGACCTGAAAATGTTGTTTTCGATAAACTTGTTGACTGGACTTCAAGACCGGAAGAAGGCATTAAATACTATTCAGGAATTGCAAATTATCACAATACAATAAAATTTCCTGAAAATATTATTGCTGATAAAAAGACTGATGTATATATTGATCTGGGAGAAGTGAACAACCTGGCCCGTATTCATGTAAATAGCAAAGATATGGGTGTAGTATGGACTGCTCCTTTCCGCATAAAAATTACAGATGCAGTTATTCCGGGTGAAAACAAGATTGATATAGAAGTGGCCAACCTCTGGCCCAACCGGCTTGATTGGTGATGAACAAGAAGCCGGACGACGGGATTAAAGACAATCAATGGCCTGATTGGCTGCTAAACGGAAAACCAAGGACCTCAGGGAGGTATACATTTACTACCTACAAACACTACAACGCCGATTCTCCTTTATTGAAATCGGGATTAATGGGTCCGGTTAAAATACTGATTGTCAAAAAATAAAGTAGTGAAGAGTAAACAGACACCTCCTATGGAGGTGTCTGTTTACTAAGCAGGTAAACTTCACAAAGTCCGGTGGAAATATCCAGCCGGTGTCCGATCATTTCAGCATTCCGGCGGGCGAAGTCCAGCAGTACCGGGCTTTTCCTTGTTATTTTCTGCAATGCGGATGTCCCAGAAATTGTTGTGCCCAAAATAGAGCACAACTGCATCGGGACGGGTAGTGTTTTTTACATTCATAGATTAATGGTGTTTTTATTTTTCTAAAATATGTTTTATAAGCATTTTAAAGTCGTGTTTTTAACTCCAACCTAATAAAGGGATTAAGTGGCAGAAGAAAAATTGATACAACATTATTGCAGTATCCAGGTTTGATATTTTATGGTGCAAATGAAAAAGCCACTCAGTTGAAAAGCGTTTGAATGGTTTGATTTTTCTAGTGACCCCGTCGGGACCGTATTCGAACCATTTATGGTTGACTTGCAGAAATTCAATAAATTACGGTCATTTCACTAATGATTTAACCGAATGGAGCTACAAACCCTTTAGGCACGATGATGATTATTCGTTCCGGGGCAAGTTTCTCACTATGGATCCCTTTCCCAAATTTTCCCGGTAATTGGGAATAAATTGCTAATTTTGTTGTGAAATTGACAATGAAGGAAAAATTAATTGCTTAAGACTATGCAAACCATACTGGTGGAACTCAGGGATGAAAAGGCTTTTGAGGAACTTCATAACTTAGAAGAAAAGCAATTAATCCGTATTATTAGTGAAAATGAAGTCACATCCTCGTATAGTCTGCCCGGAGATCCTATGACCGTGGAAGAATTTAGAAAATGGATATATCTTTCAGAACATACCCCTACTGTTAGCCTAACGCAAGCAAAACAACAATGGCAAAACCGAAAGAAAAAACTCCAACAACTTATCAAGTAAGGGTTACCGAAAACGCGCAGCAGGACATTGATTACATTACGGGTTACATTGCCTTTATCAATCATCAGCCATTTTATGCCATCCGTGTGGGCGATGCCCTATTTGAAACCATCGACCGCATAGGGAAAAACCCTTTAGCTTTTCGTGAGTGTGAAGAGATTCTGACAGCAGGTAAAATATATCGCAAAGCGGTTTGCCAGAGCTGGCTTATTATCTACAAAATAAAACCCGCAGAAGTGATTATCCTGGGTGTTATTCACAGTGCACGCAAACCCTCACGGATTAATAAGCTGAGAAAAATCAGTTGATCTTGCTGTAAAGTAAAATACGATTTTGAATCACGTTTGGTATCTGGCTGCTGCTTTCAAAGTTTAAGGCATTGTTGTTTCAACGGACAAATGGAGAATCTTCAAACAAAAATATCCTTGTTCAGATCCCTTTTCAAAGGGCGCGAAGATGTTTTCGCTATCCGGTGGGAGAAAGACAAAAAGAGCGGCTATATGCCTGCCTACTTTTTCGATCCTTACCGTTTCCGCGCCCACAAAATGAAAGGAGGTACTTTTCAGAACTATCCTGATAAATCCTATCTCCAACTGACCAATGACCAAATTGCCAAACATCTGAATGGAGAGCAGGTCGTTGGTTTGTACCCACTTCTTTCGGATAATACCTCATGGTTTATTGCTGCCGATTTTGATGAGGGTGATTGGATTGCATCCTGTAAAAAGTTTATTCAGGCTTGCAATGATGTTTCCTTACCTGCTTATTTTGAACGTTCACGTTCCGGAAAGGGTGGGCATATTTGGATATTTTTTGACAAGCCATTTTCTGCTTTTAAAAGCAGAAAAGTAATCTTATCATTGTTAACATCATCGGGTATTGTATCAGCATTTGATAAGAATACAAGCTTTGACAGGTTGTTCCCAAATCAAGACAATCTTTCAGGAAAAGGATTGGGAAACCTCATTGCTCTGCCATTAAATGGTACTTCATTGCAACAATGCAACAGTTGCTTTATCAACCCGATAACTTTACATCCTTATTCTGACCAATGGCAGTTTCTTCAGCAGATAGAACGGGTTTCAACGGAGCATTTTGAAGGATTGTTTTCCAAGCTATCGAATACTCCACATCAGGTAAACAATATAGGCATACTAAACATTACACTGAGGAATAACATTGTACTGAACAGAAATGCCATTGATCCGACATTATTCCATTTCATTAATGAGGAACTGAATTTTCTGAACACAGAATTTATCATCAAAAAGAATAGCCGCAGGAATACTTTTGGCACTGACCGGTATTTCCGGTTCATTGAAGAACTGGGTAATAATATCCTTTTGCCTAAAGGGTTCATTGGAAAGCTAATCCGTTTTTGCCGGGATAATTCGATAGCACATAGTTTTATAGACCAGCGAAAATTGAATAGCCCGGTTACCTATTCGTTTCAGGCAAATCTGCGTTCTTATCAACAGGAAAGCATGGAAGCCATCAATAAAAAAGATATCGGAGTTATAGTGGCGCCACCGGGTTCCGGGAAAACTGTAATGGCATTGAAAATTGTGGCCGAAAAACAGCAGCCAGCATTGATCGTTGTTCACAGGAAACAACTTGCCATGCAATGGATGGAACGGATTGAAGCTTTTTTAGGTATTGTACAAAAGGATATTGGGCACATCGGACAGGGAAAAACAAAGATCGGAAAGCAGATCACCGTAGCCACGATACAAAGCCTTGCCAAAGTTGATTTACAAAATCTCACGGATATGTTCGGGCTTATCATTGTTGATGAATGCCATCACATTCCTGCTGCAACATTTCGCAATACAATCGGTAAATTCAATTCACGATTTCTTTATGGATTAACAGCAACTCCCTTCAGAAAATACGATGATGGCAGGCTCATCTTTATACATCTTGGCGAGATAATTGCAGAAATTCGGACGAATGAGCTCTCCACTTCAAATCACCCAGAAATTATCATCCGGAATACCCAACTGGATGTTCCCTTTAATGGAAAAACTGACCGGTTTGAAACTTTATCAAAAATACTGGTACATGATTCAGAGAGGAACAAGCTTATATTGCGTGATGTGGTCATTGAATTGAATAAAGGAAAGAAGGTTGTTATCTTAACAGAAAGGAAAGAGCATATTGATACTTTACAACAATTCCTCAAACAATCGTTTGAAACAATAACTCTCAGTGGTGAAGATTCCGAAAGCAATAGGAATATAAAATGGAAGTTATTGAGGGAGGGTATCTACCAAGCATTGATCACTACTGGCCAGTTCTTTGGGGAAGGGTCCGATCTACAAAACACTCAATGCCTGTTTTTGGTTTATCCTTTTTCTTTTAAGGGCAAGTTGATCCAATATATGGGCAGGGTGCAACGATCGGAAATCAGCCCAACTATATATGATTACAGGGATATTAAGATAGATTACCTGAACCGTATGTTTCTTAAAAGGAATGTTTCTTACCGAAAACTGGAAAAGCAAAGAACACTTTTTGATCTGCCAGACGAAGAAAACATCGATCAATCAAAGCCCTTAGATGAAGAATTAATCCTGGAAAGAACCATTAAGGTTAAAATAGAAGATTTGGAATTTCTCTATGGCGGTTTTCAGTTCCGGTATAGTATTCCGGAATATTCAGATGAATTGATCTTCGATATTGAAAACCTGAATATCCGTCCTGAATTTGAAGTGCTGAAACCTTATTTTGAAAATTTCTTTAAGTCGAAAACAGTAACAGTCTTCATAACTGCCATTATGAATAAACAGAAAGCTGTCACTGCTTTATCTGCAAGCTCCTCAGATCTTGAAAAGCTGAACAGGGAAATTGTAGAAGGTGTACGCTTCCGTTTTGTGGAAAGGAACTTTTTTGGCAAGGGTTTTCCAATAGAACAAAAAGGTTTAAATAGAGATCTAAGTACCGGAACCGGAAGCAGCATCTATGAATCGGCAGAAGAAATACTCTCAGATGTTTTGAGCAGAGACAACTACAAGCACCAAAAGCAATTACATTATTTGTCGGAACGGCATGAAGGCAGTGTATTAAAGATCCGGTTTGTTTTATGCCCTTTTGCCTTCGTTTTCTTACTTACAGGTATCGAGCAATATCACATTGTTATGGAAACCTTGGATACCGAGGAAGCCACATACATATGGCACTTGTCCAAAAATATTAATTCACTAAAACAAGGCATTCTGGAAATAGACAAACAGCTAAATAAAATCGCAATGAAGGCAGGAATGTTTCTGGAAACAAATCAGTCAATTTTAGCAGAATAATACATGATTATTCCAATGAACGTAAGGGGTTTGTTTTATGGAAAGATGCACTGGAGGAAAGGCTTGTTTAGAATGAAACCTGGTAGTACTAGAAGCAAATATCAATGTATATAATGGATTGAAAATTAAACAGATTTTGGCTCTTATCGAAAAAAATAGTTCAAAATCAATGACTTTGAAGGCTATTTAAAATAATCGGTGACCCAGGAGGGATTCTCGCTGCCGCTCGATGATCCGCAGGAAGAGGGTCTACAAGATAAATGCTGCCGGCAGCATAGCTGCCTTACATTTTTTTTTGTTTTTTCTGCAATTGAAAGCGAAGCTTTCTCTGGCCTCCAAAACAAAAAAAGCCGCTAATGGCGGGCACTTTATTTTGTGACCCCGGAGGGATTCAAACCCCCGACTTTCAGAACCGGAATCTGACGTTCTATTCAGCTGAACTACGGGGCCTTATTGGGTGTGTGTGGGTGTGTGTGGGTGTGTGCGAGAGTGCATCGCCCGCCGGAGCTTCAGCAAAGGCGGGGGTGTGAAAGTGCAAAGGTATGGAAAATTGGATGTAAGGCAAAATAATATCCACAGAAAATCGGAAAACAATCGGGGATTAAATAGTATTTGAATATTCATCAGAAAATACTTAAATAAGGGACTTATTTTATCAATCCTTAATTTTGAATTACTGAAATTTGAATATTTGTGTTTCAGATCTAAAATGTAAGGCATGATACTAATTAGAAATTTCATCGGTAGATACACTTTGTTCATTCTGGCACTAATGCTCTCTTCAGGTTTCGTGTTTACACAAACCCTGCAGGAAATCGAATCGCACCGTATAGTCCTGCCTAACGGCTGGAAGCTGACCCCAGCCGGTAAAATCCTTCCCCTTGGCGATCTTCCGCTGAATATGGTCTTATCAACATCTAAAAAATACCTGGCTGTTACAAACAACGGACAGAGCGACCAGATGGTGCAGATCATCGATGCAATCCAAATGGAGGTGGTTGATTCGGTGGTTATGGCGAAATCATGGCTGGGGCTGGCATTCTCAGATGATGAAAAGTTCCTGTATGCTTCCGGAGGTCATGATAACTGGATTGTCAGGTTCGCCGTGGATAAGGGCAGGCTGAAACCCTATGATACCCTGGTAATCGGCAAGCCCTGGCCGGAAAAAATATCCATAGCCGGAATTGCATTGGATGATTCACGGCATATTCTGTATGCAGTTACAAAGGAAAATAATTCGCTGTATCTCCTCGATGTTAACTCAGGTCAGGTTATGGGGAAATACCCGCTTGGTGCAGAAGGATATACCTGTATACTTTCACCTGACCATAAAATCCTCTATATATCCTGCTGGGGATGCAACAAAGTTGAAATCTTCGATACCGGGAAACGAATCTTTACCGGTTCAATTGCCGTCGGGGATCATCCTAACGAGCTTTGCCTTACCCTTGACGGCAGATACCTTTTTGTTGCCAATGCCAATGACAATACCGTATCGGTAATCGATACCCGGGAGTGGAAAGTAATGGAAACCCTGAATGCTGCCTTGTTCCCGGATGCGCCAAGTGGTTCCACAACCAACAGCCTTGCCCTGAGTGAAGATGAAAAGACACTGTATGTGGCAAATGCGGATAACAATTGTCTGGCTGTTTTTAATGTCAGCCAGCCGGGTAACAGCATTAGTAAGGGATTCATTCCCACAGGCTGGTACCCTACCTGTGTCCGCGTTACCGGCAATACCTTGTTTATCGCAAATGGCAAGGGACTTACATCTTTAGCCAATCCCTACGGGCCCAATCCAACGGATGTGGATGAGGAGGTTGAATATCAGCATGCAGGTGAGGTGAATAAAATAAGGGTCCAATATATCGGTGGTTTGTTCAGGGGTTCAATGTCCATCTTGGTTGAGCCTGACCAAAAGCAGCTGGCAATTTATTCCCAGGCTGTATATCACAATACGCCGTATTCAAAAGACAAGGAATTCATGGCAGAGGGGAAGAAAGGGAATCCAATTCCCATGCGGGTAGGGGATGCCTCGCCTATAAAATACATTTTCTATGTGATTAAGGAAAACCGCACCTATGACCAGGTTCTGGGTGATATACCCGGAGGCAACGGCGACCCAAGCCTGGTGCTTTTTGGTGAACGCATTACCCCGAATCAACATGCCCTGGCGCGTGAATTTGTGCTGCTTGATAATTTTTATGTGGATGGGGAAGTTAGTGCCGATGGCCACAACTGGAGCATGGGTGCGTATGCGACCGATTATATAGAGAAAAACTGGCCGACAAGCTATGGTGGAAGAGGAGGCAGTTATGACTCAGAAGGAAGACGGGGAATCGCCAACAACAAAGACGGGTATTTATGGGATTTTTGCAAGGAATATGGCGTAACCTATCGCACATATGGCGAGTTCATCAATAACAACAAACCCAGCATACCGGTTCTTGAGGGGCATTATTGCACCCATTTTACCGGATGGGATGGAAGCGTCAGGGATACAGTAAGATTTTATCAATGGAGGCGTGATTTTGACTCCCTGCTTACCCTGAATAGCATTCCTAAGTTGAATACCATACGTTTCATAAATGACCATACGGAAGGTCTGAATGTGGGTCGTCCGACCCCCTTTGCCCATGTGGCGGACAACGACCTGGCCGTAGGTCTGTTTATTGATTACCTCAGCCATAGTCCCATCTGGAATGAGAGTGCAATTTTTATCGTGGAGGATGATGCCCAGAACGGCCCGGATCATGTGGATGCCCATCGCACCACAGCTTATGTGGCAGGGGGATTTGTTAAGGAAGGTTATGTGGATCACACCCTGTATTCAACTTCTTCGATGCTCCGGACCATTGAGCTGATCCTGGAATTGCCCCCGATGAGCCAGTACGATGCCTCAGCCACACCCATGTGGCGATGCTTTAGCAATACTCCCGGCCACAAACCTTTCACAGCAAGAGCCTGTCAGGTTGATCTGAATGAGAAGAATACGGTTAGTAGCAAATGGTCAAAACTCAGCGAGGGATTCAATTTTGCAAAAGAAGACCGTGCCCCGGATGCCGAATTTAACGAGGTGATCTGGCATGCTGTAAAAGGACTTGACAGTCCCTGTCCCGCTCCGGTGCATGCGGCGTTTTTTATGGCTGGGGAGGAGGAGGAAGAATGAAAAATGAACAATGAATAGTGAACAATGAACAATGAATAGTGAACAATGAATAATGAACAGTTGGGATTGTAATTACAAGTGATATAATCTTATATAGTTCTTAATTCTAATGTCATGAAACAATTCTTATCTCCAGTATTGGTTGTGCCAATCGCCTTTTTCACAGGCTGGTTTCTGACCCGGTCACTGACGGTGCACCCGGTGAAGCTCTACTTTTCCGTATTTATTCTATCGATCTTTGTATGCCTTAGTCTGGCAGGAATTGTGCTGTTCCTGAAGTATAAAAGCTTCATTCCGATTCTGATCGGGCTGTGTTGTTTTCTGCTGGGTTACCTGATTAATGCCAGGATATTTCTATCCCGGCAGGATAGCCGGTATATTCCACCGATAACCCGTGTTGCAGGTGCTTCTGCAGATCATACCGCCATTGTGTATTTTACCCATGGCGAGCCGGAAACCTTTAACCCGATTGGATGGATCAATCAGTTCAGGGAATTTGATGAACAGGGGATCCGGTTTATACCCTTTTTTGCCAGGCCGGCCTTTATCTATGCCCTGAGACAGAAATACCTTGAGGTTGGCAGAAGCAATCACAGGCAAGGTCATATCAATATGCTGAAGGCGCTGGAGGCTGCTTACCGGATAGATGGAGACTCAACCACCCGGTTTTACCTGTCATTCCTGGATGATGAACCCCGGCCCGACGCAGCGGTAATAGAAGCATTGAACGATGGGGCATCTAGAATAGTTGTGGCAACTGTTTTTTTGACCATCTCCAATCACACCGCTGAAGGTAAGCATTTGATTGAACAACTTGACGTAGAGAATAATTATAAGGTTCCCATTCGATTTTCCGATCCGCTTTGGGATTCGGAAATACTTGTCCAGGCTTTTATTGACAAGGTAATGCAAAATATCGGGGATACCCCAAAGGAAAAAGTTGCCGTTGCATTGATCGGCCATGGACAACCCGATGAATGGGACAAGGAGTGGCCGACCGAAACAGCCCAGGAAATTAAATTTCGTGAGCGTGTAATTGAGAAGTTGGTGACAGCAGGCTTTGAAAGAGAAAATCTGGGAAATGCGTGGATGGAGTTTAAGGTGCCGAAACCCCGTGAACTGATGGATAAGCTTGTCAAGAACGATGCAAAGAAAATTCTGTATTTCGCTTCTGCGATTAGTGCTGATGCCATTCACAGCCAGGCAGATATCCCCGCACTGGTGCATGAATACCCCTTCCCGGATAATATCGAAGTCATTAACCTGGGCGCGTGGAATGCCCATCCATTGGTGATCAAAGCAATTAAAGAAAAAACAGACCAGCAATTGGCTGGCTTTAAACAGAATCAATAATAACCGGGCTGAGAGCAGACCATTACATATACCCGCTGACCCTTGCTTTGCCTGTGCAGCTAACAGGCAACAAAGGGCAGTCTTTGCTGTTTTTGCAGAAACATGGATTCCGGATTCCAAAGTCATTTATTGTGTCTTCCGCCGCTTTTTCAGACTATCTTGAAGGGAGTAAACCGGTATTGGAGAAATTAAAGAAAGAAATATCAGCATTGCCACCCTACCGGTTTGCCGTCCGGTCCTCTACCCGGACTGAAGATACGGATACTCATTCATTTGCAGGCCAGTTTCGGACCATTACTGATATTTCCGGGGAGGATAATATTCTGAATGCCATTCTGAAGGTATGGGAATCAGTGAACTCAATAACAGGGAGCGAGTATCACAAACGGGTGTCATCCAGTTGTGAAGATATTACATGCGCGGTTATTTTGCAGGAAATGGTTAAGCCAAAACTGGCCGGAGTGAGCTTTAGTAAAAACCCGGTTACTGATTCAAACGAATCTGTCATCGAAGCGGTAGAGGGTCCCGGTGAGAATCTGGTGCAAAAGGGGATTACCCCGCAGCGATGGCGTTTTAAAGGCGGTTTAATACTTGAAGGCAATCGGGATGATTTACACTATATTGAAATACAAAGGATTGCCAGAGATACGCAGAGGTTAAAGCGGCATTTCGGCTGCCACGTGGATATCGAATGGGCATATGATGGCCGGGATTTATATTATCTTCAGATCAGGAGTATCACAGGCAAAAACTCACCCCCTGTATATTCCAATAAAATGGCAAAGGAAATGCTGCCCGGACAGATAAAACCCCTGGTATGGTCAGTCAATATACCCCTCGTGAATGGTACATGGATCAAGCTGTTGTCTGAAATTACCGGACCACTTCCCATGAATCCCGAAGATCTCTCAAAGTCATTCTACTACAGAACATATTTCAATATGGCAAGACTGGGGGAAATATTCCGGGAATTCGGACTTCCGCCTGACAGTCTTGAATTTATGATGGGAGATGATCAGGTAAGGAAACCCAGGTTCAAACCGGGTGTAAAAATCCTGAAACATACATTCAGGATCATCCGGTTTGTGTATTCTAAACTACATTTTGAAAATACCTTCCTAAAGGAGTATGCCCGTCTGCAAAGCATTTATGATGAGATTGATCAGGAAATCAGGGATCATTTTACGCTGAATGCCTATCCTGAAATCTTTCGCAAACTCTTTGAAGCGGGCAGGGGAACGGCCTACCTCAACATCGTTGTGCCTCTGCTGATGCAGCTGTATAATAAAAGACTGTCCGCGAAACTGAAGAAACTGAACCGGAATTACAGTCAGCTGGATTTTCATCCTGATTATCCCGAATTGGCAACACTTTCTCCAGTGGTAGCCTTGGAATGGCTAAAACAAAAGTACGATACCCTGCCGGATGAGATAAAAGAAAGGTGCAATACATATGCTGCATTGTCTGAATGCGAGGAAGCCCGGTCTGTTATGAAGGATTTTAACAGTTTGATTACAAGTTTTGGGCATTTGAGCGAAAGCGGGAATGATTTTTCTGTACCAAAATGGCAGGAAATGCCTGAATTTGTTTATCAAATGATGCTGCATGCATCGCCCCATGAGAGCCGGCCAGATCACTTTGCTTTTAAAGGGCTGCATTATTCAATCTTCCTCCATCCCTCATTGAAATGCCTGTATCACAAATCAGGTAAATATAAAGTCTACCGCGAGCAGATCAGTTCTTTGTATATATACGGATACG
The DNA here is from genome assembly GCA_963705125.1 of uncultured Bacteroidales bacterium. Classification (GTDB taxonomy): domain Bacteria; phylum Bacteroidota; class Bacteroidia; order Bacteroidales; family UBA10428; genus UBA5072. Next base: position 745,075 of record CAVPIY010000008.1, read on the forward strand.
GGCTTTTCCGGGCCTTGTATCTTAAACTCGGGAATGAATTTGTTCAGCACGGTATAATTGACCAGGTTGCTGATATTTTCTATATTTCCAGCCATGAAATTGACCAGCTGCTGCCCGGTATTGTTTCCGGGCAAATACGGCAATATAAACTGGAAGTAACCGAAAGAAAAAGGGAAATGGAGGAAACAAAGGATCTGCTCCTGCCTGCCCTGATATATGGGGATGCTGCCCCCATAATCGAGGCAGGCAATGTAAAGAACCACCATGGCCTGGGGACCTCTCCGGGTACTTACCGTGGAAAAACCCGTATTGTCAGCGGGGTTCAAGATTTCAGCAGGGTAAACCGCGGGGAAGTACTCATCATCCCCTTTTCTGATGTCAGCTGGACACCCATACTGGTAAAGGCGGGAGCCATTATATCGGAATCAGGCGGGTTACTTTCACATTGTTCGATAATTGCAAGGGAACTGGGTATTCCGGCACTGGTATCGCTAGAAAATGCCTGTTCTCTCGGGAATGGTCTCACTGTCACCGTTGACGGATCCAACGGTATTTTAACTGTTCATGATCATGCATGATCTGATTGCACAAATAAAAGATGAACCCGGGATCAGTTTTGTCCTTTGTGCCTTATTGGGATACCTGACGGGTTCTGTTTCCTTTGCCCGTTTGATCAATTATTTTATTACCGGGGATAAAAAGATCAAGCCTCTGGCTGAGGCTGTTCCTCATTCCAATGAGGTATTTGAATCTGATTTGATCAGTGCAACCCTGGTGACTAAAAACCTCGGAGCGAAATATGGCTGCATGACTTCGGTTGCTGACATGATCAAGGTGGCTTTGCCGACGTTACTTGTTAAAATAACCTTTACAGGACAGCCCTATTTTCTGGTCACAGCGTTGTTCGGGATAATAGGGCACAATTATCCTGTATATTATCGCTTTATCGGAGGAAGGGGGGAGTCACCTCTCATCGGAGGTCTTCTGGTTATCAACTGGTTTGGGATAATCGTGGTAAACCTGGCTGCTACTCTCTTAGGATTCATTTCCGGTAGTGTACTGGTCATCCGCTGGGGGGGCATGGTGCTGATGATATTCTGGTACTGGTATTATTTTCATACTATCTGGTATGTTTGTTATATTGTGTTCGCCAATTTCCTGTTTTGGTTTTCCATGCGAAAAGACCTCGCCCGTTATATTGAGCTGAAAAGGAAAAAAGGTTTGGCCTTTACCGAAGAGGATGTTTCAGAGTTCATTCTAATGGGCCGGAAGTTGGGCAGGGCATTGGATAAATACAGTATATATGCTTTGGTGAGAAAGATCTTCTCTAGTCAAGGTACAGGCAGGACATGAGACCGGATTATACATATTTCGCGATTATCTTTTGCTTTTTTTTGACTAGTGCAGGCAGAGCTCAGCAGTTGCATCTAAATCTTGAGAACCAGATCAGCGGCTGGGCCACGGCTGGATTCAGCGATCCACTGATCTATCAGTTTGGCAGCCGGTATATTCCTTCCCTGAGCCTGTCCGACAGTCTGAGAAAAAACCGGATCATCGATACTGAGTTATCCTGCAACGCATATGGGAATGTGAATTTCACAGGTCAGGATTATGATGGTGGTAACGTCGTAATTAAGCCTTACCGGCTCTGGATCCGTTATGGAACACCCAGGTTGGAGTTCAGGTTCGGATTGCAGAAGATCAATTTTGGTTCTGCTGCGATCCTCAGACCCCTGATGTGGTTTGACAGAATGGATTACCGTGACCCCCTGCAACTCACCGACGGAGTATATGCTTTACTGGGCCGGTATTATTTTCAGAAGAATGCCAATATCTGGCTTTGGGCCTTGTATGGCAATGATGAAACAAAAGGATGGGAAAAAGTCCCTACCCAGGAACACACGCCTGAATTCGGCGGACGATTTCAGCTTCCACTTGGAAAAGGAGAGGCTGCCCTTAGCTTTCATCACCGTCATGCTGAATTATTTCTGGCTACCGATACCCTGCCTGTTGTCATTCAGGACCGTTATCCCGAAAGCAGGATTGGCCTGGATGGGAAATGGGACCTGGGTGTGGGCCTTTGGTTCGAAAGTACGCTCATGCAAAGCCATACCAATAACGTCATGATCAGGAGATGGGAAACTTATTTTAACTTTGGCATGGACTATACCCTCCCGCTGGGGAATGGACTGAACCTTACGGCGGAATATTTCCGTTATGGTCGTACAGACGATCTGACCGAAAAAGGTCAGCATACGACCTATACGGCAGTAGCGGCCAATTATCCGATAGGGGTACTGAACAACATCATGGGCATGGTTTATTATAACTGGGACCAGCAGGACTGGTACCGTTTTCTCAGCCTGCAGCGAATATATGATTACTGGAGCTTCTATCTGATGGCTTTCTGGAATCCCGATCAACTTGCACTATACAGTGGTGGTAGTGACGAAAGCCTTTTTGCAGGGAAGGGAATCCAGTTCATGGTGGTAGTAAGTTTTTAATATAGGTTATTCAACATACTTATCTAATGGAAACAGGAAGAATCATTTCAATTGAAGGTTTGAAAAAGCATTTCCCTATGGGAAGTGGCAGGTTTACGGCACTAAACGGCATAGACCTCTCATTTGTCAAGGGTGAGTTTGCGGGAGTTATTGGTCCGAGCGGGTCGGGGAAGACCACCCTGCTCAATATTATCGGTTCGCTTGACTCTCCTTCCGAGGGGAGGGCAACCGTAATGGGTCAATCTGTTGGAGAATTAAGCGCCAGGCAATCGGCTACTCTTCGCAAATCGCAGCTTGGATTCATTTTTCAGAGTTATAACCTGCTCCATGTACACACGGTATTTGAAAATGTTGAGTTTCCTTTGCTTCTGCTGGGCATTGAAAGCGCCAGGCGGAAAAAAATGGTGTTGGATGCCCTGGAGTGGGTGGGGCTTTCTGATAAGTTAAAATCAAAGCCTTCCCAGCTTTCCGGGGGTGAATGCCAGCGGGTGGCTATCGCCAGGGCCATGGTCAAAATTCCGGTGATCGTACTGGCCGACGAACCTACCGCCAATCTCGACGCGGCCAATTCACACCATATCCTTCAGACCATGGAAAAACTGAATAAAGAGCTTCAGACCACCTTTATTTTTGCCACACATGATGAGAAGGTGATCAGCTATATCCGCCGCAAGATCTATCTAGAGGATGGGAAAGTGGCCCGGGATGAAATCATTTCCAAAAACTGACGGAGGACATACTGATGATGGCAATTCAACTGGCATTGCGAAATTTGTTGGGTGCAGGTTTACGAACCTGGCTCAATGTAATCGTGTTGTCCTTTGCCTTCGTGGTCATTATCTGGCATAAGGGATTCCTCGATTCGTGGGACCGGCAGGCCAAAACCGATATGATCAACTGGGAACTGGGAGGCGGTCAGTACAGGCATATGGCCTATGATCCCTATGATCCATTTACCCTGCAGGACAGTCATGGCACAATACCAAAAGAACTAAGTGATCTGATAAAACAGGGAGACCTTACCCCAATTCTGATTTCACAGGGTACCCTATATCCTTCGGGCAGGATGCAGGGTGTCCTTATTAAAGGTATAGATCCAGGGCAAGGTATACTTTCAATTCCGTCCGGACGTTTGATCGGTCAGGGTGACGGCATCCCCGCCATCATCGGGAGCAACATGGCAGCCAGTGCACGACTCAAGGAAGGCGACCTGGTTACCTTGCGCTGGCGTGACAGGAATGGTGCGTTTGATGCAGCAGAGATCAGGATCGCAGCTGTCTTTAAAACCAATGTTCCCACAGTGGATGTTGGACAGATCTGGATCCCCCTGCCGGAATTGCAGCGTATCTTACTCCTGCCTGATGAGGCGACCCTGCTGGTCGTGAAGGATCCTCGGGCATCCTGGTCAAAATTTGAAGGCTGGATCTACCATAGCCAGGAAAACCTGCTGGAAGATATCAGCAAGATTATCCGTGCCAAGGCAACAGGCGGGGCCATCCTCTGGGGAGTACTTTTGTTGTTGGCCATGCTGGCAGTTTTTGACACGCAGGTGTTGTCCATCTTCAAGCGCCAGAAGGAGATCGGCACCTATGTAGCCCTGGGGATGACGCGGAGACAGGTAGTAGCACTTTTTACCGTCGAAGGGGCCATGCATTCCGTGCTTGCCGCAATGCTCGGTGCGTTGTACGGTATTCCCCTCCTGGCATTGCAGGCCTACAAGGGTATCTCCATTCCCATGAGCAGCAAGGATTATGGCATATCCGTGGCAGATACGATATACCCGGTATACAGCCTAAACCTCGTGCTCAGCACAGTGGTCATTATCATGATCACCACCACCCTGGTAAGTTACTGGCCATCCAGGAAAATATCTAAAATGAAACCAACAGATGCTTTAAGGGGGAAAATACAATGATCCGGTTTTTGTGGAAAGGTTTATTGCGCGACAGACACCGCAGTTTGTTGCCATTGATCGTAGTGGCTATCGGAGTGATGCTTACCGTTTTTTTCCAGAGCTGGCTTTCAGGAATCATGGGTGACAGTATCGAATTTAATGCACGGTTTACGACAGGACATGTGAAGGTAACAACGGCGGCCTATGCAGAGAATATTGATCAGATTCCCAACGACCTGGCATTGCTAGGCAGCGATACTCTCCTTGGATTACTAATGAAGGAGATGCCGGATATGAATTGGGCTGAACGCATTCACTTTGCAGGTCTGATTGATGTGCCTGATGAAAAAGGAGAAACACGTGCACAGGGGACCATCATTGGATTTGGCATTGATCTTCTTTCAGGAAATCCTTCGGAAATTGACAGGATGAATATCAGGAAGTCGGTAAAGAAGGGACATCTACCGGGAGGAAGCGGGGAAGTGCTGATCAGTGATGCTGTGGCAGAAAAAATGGATGTAAATCCCGGAGATACAGTAAGCCTGATCAGTTCAACCATGTACGGTGAAATGACGATTTATAATTTTACCGTAGCCGGTACGGTGGAATTTGGAACCAGCGTTATGGACAGGGGTACTGTGATCGCTGATATACAAGACATACGGGAAGCACTTAACATGGAAGATGCTACCGGTGAAATATTGGGTTTCTTTGGTGAAGGCTTTTATGACCAGGGACTGGCCAGAGAGGTATCAGCCCGCTTCAATGCAGCATATAACATATCATCCGATGAATTTTCGCCACTGATGAAACCGTTGCAGGATCAGAGCGGCATGGGAGTGTTCGTGGAATATGCATCGAAACTACTGGGAATTATGGTATTCGTATTTCTATTTGCCATGTCGATTGTGCTTTGGAATGCAGGTCTTCTGGGTGGTTTGCGTCGTTATGGTGAATTTGGTATGCGCCTTGCAATAGGTGAATCAAAGGGGCATGTATATAAAACCATGATTTATGAATCTCTGCTGATCGGCATACTGGGTTCAGTGATCGGCCAGATTGCTGGTCTGGGCATAGCCTTGTATCTGCAGACATATGGACTCAACCTGGGAATGATGACCAGGAATGCTGCCATCATGATGCCTGACGTGTTTCGTGCACGCATCACACCGGAAACCTGGTTCATAGGCTTTATCCCCGGAGTGTTTTCCAAACTGATAGGTACCCTGCTTTCTGGCATTGGTATCTTTAAACGTCAAACAGCACAACTTTTTAAGGAGTTAGAAGCATGAAAACAATACTGGCCTTTTTACTGCTTGGATTTACCAGCATTTTTGCCCAACCTGATGCAAAAGAAATACTCCGGAGGATTGATCAGAATATGACTTCCGAGAACCGGGTATTTACTTCCAAAATGATCATCCATGGCCGGAGAAGTGATCGCACGGTAGAGTCGAAAACCTGGACTGCCGGGGAGAATAAATCCTATACCGAGTACCTCTTCCCTGTCCGGGATCAGGGAACAAAAATGCTGAAGCTCGAGGATCAGTTGTGGATATATTCACCCTCAACCGACAGGATCATTCAAATCTCAGGTCATATGCTGCGACAGTCGGTAATGGGATCGGACCTTTCCTACGAGGACCTGATGGAAGATGACCGGTTAACCGAACATTACAATGCTGAGGTCACCGGGAGTGAAAAGTTAGAGGAACGGTCATGCTGGATTATAAAACTCACTGCTTTCGATCCCGAAGTGACCTACCAGGGAATGAAACTCTGGGTTGACCGGGAGCGGTATATCCCATTGCGCGAGGAACTGTATGCCAAGAGTGGTACCCTGCTGAAGCTTACCGAACTGTCGAATGTTGAAAACCTGAACGGACGATGGTACCCAAAAAAGATCATTTTCAAGGATATGCTTAAAGATGGCGAGGGTACCGAGTTTATCATCGGAGATATCCAGTTCAATGTTCACATCCCGGATTATACATTTTCAAAAGCGAGTCTGAAAAAATAAATCTGCAGTATGACCCTTACTGATAGCAATTTTTGGGAGGTAATATTCAATACCCATAAAATCATTGAGATTGGGGGATTACTATTTGTTTTAGTCATTGTATACATTGAAACCGGCTTTTTTCTGGGGCTTGTTTTACCGGGGGGTGACTATATGCTTTTTGCCGCAGGGATGTTCTGCGGAACAAAATATCTCGAAGTACCGATTTATTGGCTTGTTTCCCTGTTGATTCTGGCCTCCTTCCTGGGAGATCTGACCGGTTACCTCAAAGGCAGGTGGCTGGGCAGCAAACTCTTTACTGATAACAAATCCCGATTTTTTAAAATATCTTACCTGGACAGGGGTAAGAAGTTCTATGGCAAATATGGCATCTGGGCCTTTGTTCTGGGACGCTTTATGCCCGTGATCCGAACGTTGGTCCCCATGATTGCCGGAGTGACCATTTTCCCTTTCAGGAAGTTTTTACTTTCCAGTGGGTTTGGAGTGATTACCTGGGTTGGCAGCCTTGTTCCGCTGGGATATTTTATAGGCAAGGCATATCCCGGAGTAATCAATTATTCGGTTTATATTCTTTTGCTGGTTGTTGTCATTGCCTCCTTTCCTCTAGTAAGAATGATCTTTTCCAATAAGCCATGAAGGGCTTCTTTTTCCTGATAAATTTTATATTTCGCACGAATTCCGGCTTTAATTATTTATTTTTTACATTTGCCGATTCATTTATTATTCAGGATCAACAGAATGGAATACAACTTTGGTGAAGTAGAAAAGAAATGGCAACTATACTGGGAGGAGAACAAAACATTTAAAACCCGGGATGATTTTTCCAATCCAAACAAATTCTATATATTGGACATGTTTCCCTATCCTTCTGGCAGCGGACTGCACGTCGGGCACCCCGAGGGATATACGGCTACCGATATTGTTGCCCGTTATAAGCGGATGAAGGGTTATAATGTACTTCACCCGATGGGTTGGGATGCTTTCGGACTGCCTGCCGAACAATATGCCATACAAACCGGGACTCATCCTGCCATCATCACCAACGACAATTGTGATACATTCAGGCGTCAGATCAAATCACTTGGACTGGGATACGACTGGGACAGGGAAATCAATACAACGGATCCGGGGTATTTTAAATGGACCCAGTGGATCTTCATCCGGTTGTATAATACCTGGTTTGATGATATGCAACAAAAAGGCCGACCCATACATGATTTGCCTATACCGGCTGAAGTGAAGGAGAAGGGAAAAAAAGCCGCACGGGAATATACTGACAGCAAACGACTGGCTTATTATGACAATGCCCAGGTTTGGTATTGTGAGCATTGCCGTATCGTTTGCTCAAATGAGGAGGTACTGACTGATGGCTCACACGAGAAATGCGGTAATCCGGTGATCCGCAAAAACCTGAAGCAATGGATGCTGCGAATACCGCTCTATGCAGAAAGATTACTGAATGGTCTGGACCAGCTCGATTGGCCGGAAGGGATAAAAGATATGCAGCGAAACTGGATCGGACGTTCAACTGGAGCTGAGGTGGATTTCGGCATTGAGGATCTGAATGCCTCCCTCAGGGTATATACTACCCGACCAGACACACTATTCGGGGCTACCTATATGGTCATTGCACCTGAGCATGACATGTTGAATCAGATAACGATCACCGGACAGTGGGATAGGGTGTCTGCTTACATCAAAGAAGCCTCTTTAAAATCGGATCTCGACCGCACTGACCTGGCAAAGGAAAAAACAGGTGTATTTACCGGCCGGTATGCTATAAATCCGGTAAATGGCAAGAAAATCCCGATCTGGGTGGCCGATTATGTATTGATCGGTTATGGAACCGGCGCCATTATGGCCGTTCCTGCACATGATTCGCGTGACTTTGAATTCGCGGAGAAATTTAAGCTGCCCATCGACTGCATCATGGATCCTGCCGGTGCAGATGAAGCACTTCGGCAAAAGGTGCTGAGCGGTAAGGCCTGCTGGACCGAAGACGGGATTTATATCAACTCTGCCAGCCAGGAAAGGGGCATTTCCATCAATGGGTTGAACAAGGAAAAGGGTATACAAGCCATTATAGCCTGGCTGGAAAAAAAGGCCATTGGTAAGGCCACGGTGAACTACAAGTTACGCGACTGGCTGTTCAGCCGGCAGCGTTACTGGGGAGAGCCCTTCCCGGTTATCCACTGGGAAGATGGTGAAATAGAGGTGCTCAGTGATGAGGAACTTCCTTTAGAATTGCCGGCACTCACCAAATACCAGCCCGGGGCGGACGGTGAATCTCCCCTGGCCAATGCGACGGAATGGCTGCATGTAACAAAGGAAGGAAGGAAGGGTCGCCGCGAAACCAATACCATGCCGCAATGGGCAGGATCATGCTGGTATTATTTACGGTTTATCGATCCGGGAAATACCCGTGAGCCTTTCTCAAAGGAAAAGGAAAATTACTGGATGCCCGTTGACCTGTATATTGGTGGAGCAGAGCATGCAGTGCTTCACCTGTTATACAGCCGGTTCTGGCATAAGGTACTGTTCGATCTGGGTATTGTTTCAACCGATGAGCCATTCCGGAAATTGTTCAATCAGGGTATGATCCTGGCCTTTGCCTATGAAACGGTTACCGGAGCGAAGGTGCCGGCTGACATGGTTATTGACCAGGAGGGGAAGTATTTTCACAAGGATAGTGGGGAAGAGCTGCACCAGATCGTCGCCAAGATGTCAAAGTCATTGAAGAATGTTGTTAATCCCGATGATGTAGTAAGGCAATATGGCGCCGATTCCCTCCGCCTGTATGAAATGTTCATGGGACCACTTGATGTGATCAAACCCTGGGCCGACAATGGTGTTAAAGGTGTATACGGTTTCCTGAACCGGGTGTGCCGTTTTTTTGGTGAGGCCGGTAACATAGTTGACGGGGAAGAGGATATAGAGATATTGAAAGGATTGCATCAGACCATCAAAAAAGTGGGACACGATATCGAGCACCTGCATTTCAATACAGCCATCTCGCAGATGATGATCTTTACCAACCTGTGTATTAAAAAGGGCAAAGTAACCATTGAAACAGCACAGGCATTTGTCAAAGTACTTTCTCCTTTTGCCCCGCACCTGTCCGAGGAGCTTTGGGAAAAACTTGGAAACAAAGCAGGAATTACACTGCAGCCATTTCCGGTTTGCAATGAATTGTATTTGCAGGAAGATGAATTTGAATATCCGGTTTCCTTCAACGGGAAGCTCAGGTATAAACTATTAATGCCACTTGATATGCAGGCTGACGAGGTTGAACAGAAGGTCAGGACCAATCCGCAATCCCGAAAATGGATCGAGGGCAAGCAAGTTAAAAAGATCGTATTTGTTCCAGGTAAAATCATTAATGTTGTGGTTGTGTAAGATATGAAAAGAGGCCAAAAAATATGGATCGGAGCGGGAATTGTCCTGATGCTCATGATAATCGCCTATTGGATCGTATTTACCCGATATCTTATCATGCGTGAAAAATGGGGCAGACCTGAGCTGATCTCCCTGGAGAAACCGGTTCCCCGGTTATTCGGGCTGGCAATTGATTCATTCAACATTGAAACCGGTGCGGTGGGAAGAGATCAGAATCTGGGACAGATACTCCGGAAATATAACCTGCAGGAACGAGCGCATACACAGCTGCTGCTGTATGCCGGCAATGTTTTTGATGTACGCAAAATCAGGCAAGGCAACCGGTATACCGCTTTTTTGTCGAGAGACACCCTTTATCGGCTGCAATATTTTGTATATGAACATTCGCCGGTTGAATACGTGGTATTTGATTTTACCGATAGTGTTCAAGTCAGTGTCAAACAGAAGGATATTGTCACCCGGCATAAAAAGGCACACGGGGAGATCATAACTTCGTTGTGGGATGCCATCAAAAAAGATGAGATCAATCCGCTGTTGGCGATTGAGCTATCGGAAATGTATCAATGGACAGTTGATTTCTTCGGTTTACAGCCTGGAGACAAGTTTACAGTAGTGTATGATGAGTTATATGTGGATACGGTCTCCATCGGTCTGGGCCGGATTCATGCTGCTTCTTTTTTTCACGGGGGCCGTGAATTGCTGGCCGTGCCTTTTACCCAGGACAGCATTGAAACCTATTTCGATACAGATGGTAACAGTCTACGCCGTGCCTTTCTCAAATCACCGCTGCGGTTTTCCTCCCGGATTTCTTCACGGTTTTCCAGTAGCAGAATGCATCCCATCCTGAAGATCAGGCGTCCGCATTACGGGGTAGATTATGCCGCACCTGTCGGTACACCGGTGTATTCAATCGGTGACGGGCGGGTAATCATGGCCGGCACCCAGAGCGGATCCGGAAGGATAGTCAAGGTCAGGCACAATGGTGTATACACCTCTGTCTACATGCACCTGAGTGGATTTGGAAAGGGAATAACGACCGGAAAATACGTAATACAGGGTGAATTGCTGGGCTACGTGGGCAGTTCGGGTTTGTCCACCGGTCCGCACCTCGATTTCAGGGTCACCCGAAACGGTTCCCCCATTGATCCCCTGAAAATGGAATCGCCCCCGGTAGATCCCATAAAACCGGAAAACAAAGTGGCGTTTGATTCTGTGAAACTGGCAACATTGCAATTGTTGAATGGAAAGGGATTTGCATCGACCGGACTTCGGTGACAGAAATTACTCTCTTTTTTTTGCAAAAAAGTCCTTCAGCAGCTTGCTGCATTCGGATTTCATCACCCCCCCCAGTACAACGGTTTTCGGGTGGAGCAACGACTGCCTCACCAGGGTAAAGCCACGCTTTGCGTCATCTGCACCATAGACTATTCTGCCCAGCTGTGTCCAGAAAGAAGCACCAGCACACATCACACAGGGTTCGAGGGTCACATACAACGTGCATTCTTCAAGATATTTTCCACCAATGGTATTGGTTGCAGCTGTATAAGCCTGCATTTCCGCATGGGCTGTCGGATCGCTCAGTGTTTCCACAAGGTTATGGGCCCTCGCAATGATTCTGTTTTTCCAGACCACTACCGCGCCCACCGGAACCTCATCCTTTTCCAGAGACAATAGGGCCTCCTTATAAGCCTCATGCATAAAATATTCGTCGCTGAATAATCTCATTTTACAAGCTTCATACACCCTGTCAGGGTGCCACCCTGACAGGGTGGTTTGTCAACTTTAATAATGCAAAATAAATCTCCCTGTTAAATCCTTCTTTTTCTGTTGTGAGATCCTCACAAAGTACATCCCCGGAGACAGTGCTTCATCCAGTGCAATTTCAATCCTGCTGGTAAGGTATTCATTTGATTGATGAGTAGCATTTTGTACTTCATTACCATGGATGTCAATAACAGAAACCTCGAAATAATTTCCCTGAATGGGACTTTCGACTGATAAAATCAACTTTCCGGCAACCGGATTGGGATAAATGGTGAGGGTTGATGAATTTAGTTCTGTTAGCAAGCTCGGCAGGGCATTATACCTGAGTTCGAAAATCGACTGAACTGTATCATTCTGGCAATCAATTCCAGTAACGCGTATCCTAAATACATCAAGTCCTGTCATGCCGGGGGCCTTCCGGATGAATAGTGAATCATGACTGATGGTGAAGAAACTATTCTGCAATTCACTGGAATCAGGTGTTAAATAATAGTTTAATAGTAACGGATGGGAGTTATAAAATCTGCCTATGAAGCTTCCTGGTTGGACATCTGATTGAATCTCCTGTTTTGTCAGGGATAAGTGTTTGGGAATCCGGAAAATGCTGTGATAGGGTAAAATCCTGTCAGGCATACGGCCAAATCCATGGATTACAAGTTTATCGGGGTATATCTCCAGTAAGCTGAAAGTATTGTGCTCATATGTATCTAGCATGGCTGCCTGCGTCAGATAGTGGATTCCCTTTTGAAAGCCATAATTGCCTTCATGAAAATGGCCGTTGATATATGCCACTACATTCGGGTATTCTTCGATCAGCTGAATGACCTCCGCTTCGTTCCAAAGGTTCAGATATACACTGTCGGGATAGACTGGAAAATGGCAGAACAGGATAACCTGCTGACTGCTGTCAAGGGCGGTTTTCAACTGATTCCTGATCCAGCCTCTCTGTTTCCTGCCGATGCCCCCATTCCAGGGCTTGTTGGTGATTTTATCCTGAACCTGCTGGATAAGACTGTCACCTTCACCGGCGAGTTCCGGATGAAGGCTGCGTGAGTAAGTGGCAAGCTCGGTTCCGTCGAGTACCAGAAACTGCCAGTTTTTGTAATTGAATCCGTAATAATAGTCCGGCATTCCGTAACGGGATAAAATGAACGGCTTCAGGCTATCTGGTATTTCCTCAAATTCGTGATTACCAAGAAGATTGTAATAAGGCATTGTCAGTTTATTATAGAACCGGCTTACCGAATCGTAGCTTACCGCATACCGGTCGATCATGTCACCCAGGTTCATGACAAAATCAACGCCCCACCTGTTCATTGAATCGATTGCCACAGGAAGCTTTTTTAAAACCTCCCGGTATATCCGGGATCCTGAGGGATCGCAATCACAATACTGGGGATCACTGATAAGCCCGATTTTCAGAACCGGGGTCTCAGGACAGGGGGGAGCAAGCAAGGTATCAGCAGCCCATTCAAACGGACCGTACCCCTGGGGGAAAGCGCCTGCAAACGATAAGATCAACAAGGCACAAGCCGAGATTTTCCTGAATGCTTTCATTTATTTATATACCCTGACAGGGTGGTTTTATTAATCCAGTTTCAATACAGCCAGAAAGGCTGACTGGGGAACTTCAACATTACCAATCTGCCGCATCCGTTTCTTCCCTTTCTTTTGCTTCTCCAACAACTTCCGCTTCCGGGTAATATCACCCCCGTAACATTTAGCAGTCACGTCTTTTCTTACCGCCTTAACCGTTTCACGGGCAATAATTTTGGCTCCTATGGCTGCCTGAATGGCTATGTCAAACTGCTGACGGGGTATCAGTTCCCGTAATTTTTCGCATATTTTCCGGCCAAAGGTATAGGCATTGTCACGGTGGATCAATGAAGACAAAGCATCCACCATATCTCCGTTCAGGAGGATATCCAGTTTTACCAGGTTCGCGGGTTTGTACCCGGTGTAATGGTAGTCGAATGATGCATAGCCCTTGGATATGCTTTTCAGCTTATCGTAAAAATCAAATACAATTTCAGCAAGGGGCATTTCAAACCGGAGCTCGATCCGGTTGGTGGTAAGGTAGATCTGGTTCTTCAGCACACCGCGTTTATCAATGCAAAGTTTCATGACAGGACCCACGTAATCGCTCTGGCATATGATCTCAGCCTCAATATAGGGTTCCTCGATAACATCGAGATAGGTCTGCTCAGGCAGGCCTGAAGGATTGTGCACATCAATGGATTCACCCTTGGTTGTGATGACCCGGTATGAAACGTTAGGCACCGTATTGATCACATCCATGTTGAATTCACGGTCGAGCCTTTCCTGTACGATCTCCATATGGAGTAATCCCAGGAAGCCGCAACGGAAGCCAAATCCAAGGGCCGCTGATGATTCCGGAATGAAAGACAGGGAAGCATCGTTCAGCTGCAGTTTTTCAAGGGAAGCGCGCAGTTCCTCATAATCATCCGCATCAATCGGATAGATGCCGGCAAAGACCATGGGCTTCACTTCAACGAATCCTGAAATAGCCTTCTCACAGGGATTGTCATATTGTGTGATTGTATCGCCTACTTTAACCTCTTTGGCCGATTTTATACCCGAGATTATATATCCTACATTCCCCGCCTGTAATTCTTTACAGGCTTCAAAACGCAATTTCAGCACCCCGATTTCATCTGCAAAATAGTCTTTCCCCAGATTGACAAATTTCACATGATCACCGCTCCGGATCGTACCGTTCATAATCTTAAAATAGGCATAAATTCCACGGAAGGAGTTAAATACAGAATCAAAGATCAGGGCTTGCAGCGGAGCATCCGGATCTCCCTTAGGGGGGGGTATCTGCATAATAATCCTTTCAAGAATGGTCTCCACACCCATGCCGGTCTTGGCACTGGCTTCAATGATCTCATCGCGCCTGCATCCGGTAAGGTCAACGATCTGATCTTTTACCTCTTCGGGCATGGCGCTTGGCATATCCAGCTTGTTCAGCACCGGAATGATTTCAAGTGCATGGTCGACAGCCAGATAAAGGTTTGAAATGGTCTGGGCCTGAATGCCCTGTGTTGCATCCACCACCAGCAGAGCTCCCTCGCAAGCTGCAATGGCACGTGATACCTCATAAGAGAAGTCAACGTGCCCTGGTGTATCTATGAGGTTGAGTATGTAATTATTCCCCTGATATTCATACTCCATCTGGATGGCATGGCTCTTGATTGTTATGCCTCTTTCCCTCTCCAGATCCATATTATCAAGTACCTGATCCTGGAAATCCCTTTCTGCAAGCGTATGCGTGATCTGTATCAGCCGGTCGGCCAGTGTACTTTTACCATGGTCGATGTGTGCGATAATGCAAAAATTGCGGATAGGGTTCATGGGAAATCATTATACTTTAAAGGACACAAAGATATTTATTTGGGGGTAAATAAAAATAACATTTAACCGAACTTGTGACAGGCTGAATATTCATTTATCTTTATAGTCTATTAGCCCAAAATTCGTGGTATGACAAGCAATATCAATATTATTCCCTGTGATTTCAACAATCCGGAACATTGTGTCGCCCTTGTAAACCTGATGAACGAGTATATCACGGATAAGATGGGTGATGGTATTCCATACACCGATGAACAAAAGGTTCAACTGGTTGAGGGACTGCGGAATCATCCTTCAAAGCTGGTAATACTGGCACGATCCGGAGCCGAGTATGTCGGGCTGAGCATTGGGTTTATCAATTTTGCCACCTTCACGGTAAAACCCTATATCAATATCCATGACCTGATCGTGATCAATACCTGGCGAAATAAAGGAGTCGGACGGAGGATGATTGAAAGAGTCATTGAAATAGCTGAAGAAATGGGGTGCTCCAAAGTTACGCTTGAGGTCCGGGATGATAACCACAATGCCAAACATCTTTATAACAGCCTGGGCTTTAACAACGCTAAACCCCCCTGGTACTACTGGGCAAAGTATTTATAAGGATCAGATTCTGAAATAATATAAACAATGTTTTTCATTTTAACCGGATTGATATGGATGAGAAGTTGATACTTGATTTTACTCCTACCGGAATGATTCCCACCAAGAGTATGACGCCTCATGTACCGATCAGTGTATCTGAAATAGTGGAGGATGTTCATCTTGCCTGTGAGCTCGGCATAACCAAGGTACATTTGCATGCCCGGGATTCCGCGACGGAAAACCCAACCTATAAGAAGGAGGTTTATGCTGAAATAATTGCAGGGATCAGGAAATACGCCCCTGGTCTGGTTATTTGTGTTTCATTGAGTGGCAGAACGTTCAACAAATTTGAGGAGCGATCAGATGCACTTGATCTGGAAGGAAACCTGAAACCCGATATGGGTAGTCTCACGCTCAGCTCACTGAATTTCAATAAAATAGCCAGCATAAACTCACCCGATATGATTCAGGATCTGGCCGCCAAAATGAAAAGGCTTGGCATCGTACCGGAGTTGGAGGCTTTCGATGCCGGAATGATCAACTATGCAAAGTATCTCCATGCGAAGGGTTTGCTTGATCCGCCATTCTATTTTAATCTCCTGCTGGGGAATATTGCCTGTGCACAGGCGGATATCCTTTATGCCGGCATCATGATCCGGGATTTGCCGGAAAATTCCATCTGGAGTCTGGCCGGAATTGGTGATCAGCAATTGAAAATGAATTCAGTGGCAATTGCCATTGGCGGGGGCGTGCGGGTTGGACTTGAGGACAACATCTGGTATAATACGGCAAGAACCACACTGGCACGGAATATTGATCTGCTGAAGAGAATACATGTCATTGCAGGGGCGAACGGGCGTGTTGTAATGACACCCGAAGAGTTCAGGCATAAAATGAAAATGGAAAATGGTTTTGGCAAATATGGTTGTGCTGTATCAAATAGCTGAAATACAATGCATAATCCTAAAAAGAGAAAAAAAGAACTGTCCCTGATGCAGAAAATCGGCATCAAAATCCGCTATGGGATGGTGTTGCAGGTAATCAAGAACAGGATTGGCAGGCTTGGAATAGAGATTGTGCCCTATTATTTGTACCTGGAAGAGGTTACTGTTGTTGCAGAAATGCCTAAGATCAAAGGTAATGTTTCAGATTATCGGTTTGAGTTTCTTGGACAAGCCGATATGAAAGTAATCGCTGAAAACAATTCAGGGTACCATAAGGAGGACTACATGTCCTTTTTGGCTGCAGGGCAAATTTGCCTTGGAATGAAACTTGGTGATGAGATTGCAGCTTTCATGTGGATTAATATAAAGGAACGTGGATTTAAAGAAACCATCATCCCGCTTAAAAGTAATGAAGCGTACTTGTGGAACATGTACACCATGGAATCATTTCGTGGAATGAATCTCGCACCCTACCTACGTTACAAAAGTTATGAGGTATTGAAAGGGATGGGACGCGACCAACTGTATAGTATCAGCGAGTATTTTAATACGCCGGCAGTTAAATTCAAGCAGAAATTGAATGCCAAAAGAATTAGACTGGGTTTGTACGTTAAACTATTTAAAAAATACCATTGGGATCTAACATTAAGATCCTACTCATGACATAGATGCTTCGCTTCACTCATCCTGACACCTATAGGAATATTTTAAAATCACTCATGTTTCAAAGCCAGTCCCGGGCTGGTATTTGCTGCCAGGTAAGCCTGATATAATATCGTAAACAGGGAAATAAGCAGGATGGCGGCAAAGGGTATAAAGAAATACAAGGCATTCACGTCAATTTTATAGGCATAATCACCAAGCCAGGATTTGATCAGGAAATAAACCCCAATCCAGGCTAAGCTAGATGAGACAAGCACAAGGAGAATAATCTTCCTGATCTCATAGAGCATGATTATATGTACATCAGCACCAAGGGCTTTTCGAACACCGATCTCAAAACCTCGCCTGCTATAGGTATAGGAGGCCAGTCCGAACAGTCCAAGGCAGGCTATCAGCAAGGTTACCAGGGAGAGGATGGAGAATATCCTTGCAGTTTCCTGCACGCGATCATAGCGGCTTTGCAGATCATGGTCCAGACGGAAATATACAAAAGGATAGGCACTGGTGAAGTTTTCCCATGATGTTTTAAGCTGCCGGATTACCGGTTCCGGATCCCCCGGTTCTAATCTTACGGCAAGGTAACCTTCAAAATTGCCGGGCATCAAAACCATCACCAAAGGCATGATGGGATTTTCAAGGACTTCAAAATTAAAATCTTTCACAATACCTATAATTCTGAATTCATGCGTTTTATTTGGTTTACCGGTTGGCTGCATGAGGATTTTACCCAGCAGGTCAGATCGGCCAAGCTTCTGTGCCATGGATTCATTGATCACGCATGTCCCGGAATCCGAAGGCTGGGATTTTTCAAAGAACCTGCCCTGGCTTATGGTGATTCCAAAGGTTGAATCAAAGCCGTGGCTGACCAGATAGGTGGATGCAGAATAATTATGTATGGCCGGAGCCCCTGCCAGATAATAGGGCGCTTTGGAGGAGGAACTGCCAGGTATGCTGGTGCTGTTGGAAACAGAGATCACGCCAGGGATCCTGCTTATCTGTGTTTTTAAATCTTCCAGTCTGTTCTTAAGACCATCGGGACGTCTGATAATTAAAAGATCTTTCTTATTAAAACCCAGATCCTTATCAATCAGATAGTGGTACTGCCCTGATACGATACCCGTCATGGTAATGACGCCCATGCTGATGAAGAGCTGGAAGAGGACAAGTCCTGAACGGAAATGGTTTTTCCCGGAAAACCGTTGGGGCTGGTTTCGCAATACAGACTGTGGCTCGAAAGAGGAGAAATGCAAGGCCGGATAAAGTCCGGAAAAAATGCCAATGATCAGGATCAGGCCGATCATAAGCAGAATGCCAGAAGAATTCAAAAGTTGGGAAAGCCTGAGATCGAGCATCATATAGCGGTTAAAAGCGGGAAGTGCCATTTCGGTTATAAACAAGGCCAATGCCATGGAAAGAAAGGCCAGCAAGGAAGATTCGACAAGGAATTGCCTTACCAGGATGTTCTTTTCCGATCCGGCAATCTTCCGTATGATCACTTCCCTGGCCCGGCTTGCAGACCGTGTTGTTGCCAGGCTAATGAAATTGATGCAGGACAGAATAAGGATGACGATGGCAAGCGCGGTGAACAGGTAAATGTAAAGGATATTGCCCACCGGTTCAAATTCCGCAGAAAATGAAGATTTCAGGTGGATATTGGTGAGAGGCTGTATAACAAAATTGTACGTGTCCCTGCTGCTGTCAGCCGTTTCAGGAGAAATACCTAAAAATTTCTGGTAGTCGGGCAGGACATATTTCAGGACAAATGATTGTAAAGGCGCTTCCAGCATCTCTTGGGAATAACCCTGTTTTGCGAGCATGTAGGTATACATGTAATTTGCAATCCAGCGATTATCAAGCAAGAACTTATCGAATGTGTTCAGGGACCCCACCATATCAAAATGCATATGCGAATTTGCCGGGATATCTGCCATTATTCCTGTCACCCGGTAATAAACGGAATCATTTTCGATCCGTAACAATTTGCCTAAGGGGTCTTCATTTCCAAAATATATCTGCGCAACAGACTCACCCAGTACAATGCTATTGGGTTCCCGCAAAACTTCACCGGCCTTTCCCCTGATCAGCGGAAAAGAAAAGATGTTGAAAAACGAGGTGTCTGCAAAAATGATATTGTCTTCATTATACCTTGCATTCCCATATCTTACAAGCCATGCGCCGAATCGAGCCACCCTTACGGAATTTTCAATACCCGGCATTTCACGGATCAATGCTCCGGCAAGTGGCGCGGGAGTAGTCGCATGGTTGAGGATATTGTCAGAGACTTTTCCCTTCACACCGATCCGGTACAAGCGGTCAGCATTTTTATGAAAGCGGTCGTAACTGGTTTCCTGGTGTACATATAGGAATATGATTATGCTGAAAGCCAGGCCAATGGCCAGTCCGAAGATATTGACCAGCGTATGAACACTGTCCCTTATCAATATCCTGTATGCTACTTTAAAAAAGCTGCTGAACATGAAACCTGATGTATTTTGAAAAAGACTATGTCCAATGACATTACCCAAGTTTTATGCCAATTGCTATATAAATAACATAACCAGCTGTATACATACGAAATATCTGCCGGAAAGCATGATCCAGGGTGTACGGTTTTGATACAGCGGGTGTACGAAAACGGATAATTAATCCGATAATCTGATTGCTATTCTGCTTTATCCACAAACCGCAGATTATAAAAGCTTACCAGATTGCTGTCAATGACAAAGGTATCTCCGGGGGCCCACTGTTCAGTGTATCGCCTGCCTTTTAAATAGTAATAGCGGGTGCCCTGCGGATTGCTGAAATATACCTTGTTTGTCTTCACGGATTGCACCAGCAATACCTTTTGCCGGTATAATGCATAATGGGGTTCCTCGATCTTATCCGAAACATGCTGAATTGTCCTGCATGAAAAAAAAATCAAATACAGGCTGATGACAAGATGCTTCATGATTCAGGACTTGCTAATAGTATCTTCCGATCAGGGGGTGTTCCACGATCTTTTGCTTCAGCTCCAGGAGATCCACGGCTCCCTGTACCGAATATATGATCCTGCCTCCGGGTTCTACCAGCATAGTGTAAGGAAGAGCCCCATTCCAGGCAGGGTCTAGCGCTTCAATGAGGGCATATTTGTCATCCTGGTTAAAAATATAGTTCTTTACAGCAGAATGTCTGGATTTGAGGAAGTCCAGCACCTTTTCGGGATCGTCAGGTTTATCTGCTGACAGGGAGATGAACTCAAATTTCCGGTCGCCATACATCCGTTGTAATTTCACCAGTTCGGGATATTCAATAACACAAGGCCCACACCAGGTTGCCCAAACGTTTATCAGTCTGATTTTTTCGGATTTGTTGGCCAAAAGGTCTGCAATACTGGCTTTGCTGATCTTTTCGAGTGTAACCGGCCTGTTATTCCAGTCATTGTTCACTTTTTCTGTCCATTCGGTTTTCCATGCCCATTTTACTGAACATCCGAAGGACTTGTTTTCAGGATTTTCCACGGGTTTGCCGGCAAGAATTGCATCAACAGCTGCCCTCAGGTCCCCGGCATTAGCGGTACCCGGTTTTTCAGATGCATCCAGTCTGCCCACATAACATAGTTCCCTGTTCTTATTGAAAACAAAGGCATGGGGGGTAGCTGTCGGGCCATATTGTATTGAGACAGCTTCATTGTCACCGTCATATAAGTACGGGAAATTGAAATTCTTTTCTTTTGCCCGGATGGTCATGCTTTCATAGGTATCATCCAGGTCGCTGTAACCGCATTCCTCGAGAAGCAGGGAATACGCACTGTTGGGCATAATGGCCACAACCGATACACCCTTGTCCCGGTAATCGGAAGTAAACTGAATGATCCGGTCCTCATAGGCCTGGGCAGTAGGACAATGATTGCAGGTAAAGATGATCACCATTACCGCAGATTCTTTGAAATCATCAAGCTTATATAACCTGCCGGATACATCAGGGAGATTGAAATCCACCGCCTTATCTCCGATTTTCATTGTCTGAACATCCCTTTCTTCAATTTTCTGGGGATTGGGTTTGAATCCAACCGCTGAAGTATCCTGGTCCCCAGGCGCAGTTGCTTTTTTACCCCTGTTGGGATTGCAGGAAAGCAGGACGGCGGTTACAAGCACCATCACGACAGAGCTTGACCGGATAAAATATCCCGGGAGGCGCATCATATTGGTTTTTTGATGACTTTTCATGGAACTCAGGTTTGAATTTATTCCTAAAATTAATCTAATTTTAAAATTCATACCCGTGTGCAACTCTAAATAAAAATATCTATGAAAAGAAATTGTTTCTTAAATGTACAGGTATCTGTTCTTCTGTGTTTTGCATGCGCAGGCTGGGCACTTGCACAGAATAGCCTGACCGATGAGCAGATCCTGAAGATCTATGATGGTCTCCGTGTGGCTGATGTTTGCGATGGAATGGATATGGTTGGTTTACGTGATGCGGGCACCATGGATGCAAGTATTGAGCCCTTATGGCGGGATACTGAGGATTTCAAACACCGATTTTGCGGGATTGCCGTTACAGCCAGGTATGTCCCAACCAACAAAGTAGTAAAAAATCCCATGTCGAAAGAAGAGTTCCAGCAATGGGAGGGCAGCTGGTATAACCAGGTTTCGCCTGAACCATTTGTACCCTTCCTGAAAGAAGGATCGGTTGTGGTCCTTGATGTACAGGGTGACGGAGATGTGGGCTCAGTGGGATCGAACAATGCTTTATCCTGGGTAAGCAAGGGAGCCAGGGGCGTTGTATCCAACGGCGGAATCCGGGATATTGATGAAGTCATCAAAGAAAAAATACCGGTTTATCTGGACTATTCGGAAAGGGGCAGGGGAATCCGGCCGGGCAGGAATGAAATTGAATCAGTTAACAAAGCTGTCACCGTCGGTGGTGTTCTTGTCCGGCCCGGTGATGTAGTGGTGGCCGATGGCGATGGGGTTATTGTTGTTCCCAGGGAATATGCTGAGGAGGTTGCCGGGTATGCTACCGAAATCCTGAATGGTGATAAGGCAGGACGACGCAGTTTATATGAAAAGTTGAATATACCTCTGGACAATACGGTTAAATAATAAACAAAAGCAGGATCAGCCTTATGATGAATCAGCCAGAAATTAAATACGGAATAATCATAACCTTGGCATATTCATTTCTTAGTTTATCTGCACAGGATACATCCGTTCAATCGCTTAATAGACCCGGTAAAACCGAATTTTTCATTTCCACGGATGAGGGTATACCCCTGGGCACAACGATATTTTTACCAAAGGGCAAAGATAAGTGCCCGACAGTTCTAGTGCGCACTCCTTACAACAGGAAATCGGAAGAATGGATGGGCAAGGCATTTAATATGTTTGGTATCGCCGTGGTTTTACAGGACGTAAGGGGACGGTATCAATCAGGGGGTGATTACTATCCCTTTATTCATGAACGGATGGACGGACTGCAGACGCTCAGATGGATCAGGGAACAATCCTGGTCAAACGGGACGGTTGCCGGATGGGGAGGAAGTTATGTGGGTTATACACAATGGGCAATCTCTGACTCTCTTGATTTTCTGACCTTATTGCTTACAGGTGCCAATCTGTATGATTTTGCCTATCCCGATAGTCTTTTTTCTTTGCAAACCGCTTTTGTATGGGGATTTCAAAATTCCACCCGGGAAGCTGTCCAAATACCGGCTGAGAAATTGAAAGCAAGTGCTCTTATCCTGCCCTTATCCATAGCCGATGATTCTGTTATTCAGGATATTCCTTTTATGAATGACTGGATTAAGCATGAAAAATATGACAGTTTCTGGAAACAAATGAATTTCAGGGGGATGACACGATCTCCGGTTTTATCCATGGCCGGTTGGTATGATATTTTCCTGAAATCACAGATTGAGGATTTCCAGTCCCTGACAGACAAAGGAAATCCTGACAGCAGGCTGATCATCGGTCCCTGGTGTCATGGGTCCATGGGGGAGCAAAATGATTACGGAGGGCTGAAGAAAACAGGAAAACCCTCAAAGATATTCAAGTATGTCAAGAGCTTCCTGAAGGGAAAGGAGAACAAACTCACCGCTCCTTTGAAGAATTCAAAGTACAACCTGTTTATCATGGAAAGAAATGAATATGTGGGATCGGAGGTATGGCCACCCCTTGAAACTAAAACGGTGCCCTATTATATTGGACCATCAGGATTTCTCAGTCCTTTGAAATTCGAGAAAACAGGATATCTCTCATATGAATACTCAGCGGCAGATCCTTTCCCAAGCATGGGAGGAACCGCCCTGGGTGAAGGTGTAGGTCCGGCCAGGCAGAATGCAAATGCAGATCGCGAAGATCAGCTTGTCTTTGAAATGAATGTATCAGAACCTTTGATTTTGCTTGGTCCTGTTTCCGCCACACTTTGGATCTCGAGCGATGCACCCTGTACTGATTTTATAGTAGGCCTTCAGGATGTTTTTCCGGATGGAAGGATAATAAATATCCAGGAAGGTGCAGTAAAAGTAAGGATCAGCAATGAACAACCTGCAAGAACAGAAATCTCTGTCTGGGCAACCGGATACCAGTTGAATACCGGGCACAAACTAAGGGTATTTATATCTTCGAGCTGGTTTCCCCGGTATAACCGCAGTCTGAACAGATGTGACCCGATGTACACTGCCCGGGAAATGGTTCCTGCAAATCAGAAAGTTTTTTACGGGCCCGAAACGCCTTCATCTCTAAATCTTCCGGTTTTTAAGATCAGCAGCAAGTAAGGCAAAGGTTTACTAAAATAGGGCTAACTTCAAAAGAAATGAATTACAAAGAAACCTCTGGTACCGGAGGGAAAGCCTTATTGGCCTTATCGGGCATGTTGCTCTTCCTCGCAGGATTCATGATATTCATTCCGGTGTTGGCTTTGTTTCCTGCATCAGCTGTACAATGTCAGGATTCGGAACCGGAAATACTTTGGGACAATTATGGTGTGCCGCACATTTATGCCTCCGGACCAACTGAAATGTACTATGCATTCGGCTGGTCTCAGATGGAAAATCATGCGGACCTGATCCTGAAACTTTATGGGCAGGCAAGAGGAAAAGCATCCGAATACTGGGGAACGGAATTTCTGGAAACCGACAAACTCATCACACTTTTTGAGATACCGCTCCATGCCGAAAATAATTACAAACAACAGAAGGAACCGTACAAATCCTATATCGACGCATTTGTAAGAGGATTGAATGATTATGCCCTTGCTCATCCTGAAGCAATCTCGGAAAAATTCAGGCAAGTCCTTCCTGTCAGCAGGAATGATGTTTTTGCGCACCTTTTGAGGATTCTTTGTTTGGAGATTTTAGCAGGCGAGGATTTATATATAGTAAAAAAAACTGTTGAGAATGGTTCCAATGCCTATGCCATTGCCCCATCAAGATCGGCTTCAGGGAATGCCATGCTGCTTACAAATCCGCACCTTCCCTGGAGTGATTTCTTTCTCTGGTTCGAATCCCATTTGGTATGTCCCGGTTTTAATGCATATGGGATTACGCTCGTTGGGATGCCTAATTTGTCCATGGCATTTAATATGCATCTGGGTTGGGCATTTACCGTAAATACCCTGGATGGGGCTGACCGTTACGAGCTTCTCCTGAAAGATGGCGGATATGTATTGGATGGTGAAATAAGGCAATTCGAAAGAAAAATCGATATTATCCGTACCATTCAGGAAGACGGAACCCTGAAAGAAGTACCGGTGGAATGCCGGTACTCGGTTCACGGACCGGTAACCGGTGAAAAGGGTGATAAAGCATTTGCGCTGCGTGTTACAGGGATGGAAAACCACAGGATATTTGAACAGTATCACAAAATGGCAGCGGCCACCAGTCTTTCTGAATTTGAAGAGGCTTTGAGAATGCTTCAGAATCCGATGTTTAATATATTGTATGCTGACAGATCCGGGAACATTTTGTATCTGTTCAACGGCAACGTTCCCAAACGTTCAGGAGGTGATTTTGCATTTTGGAAAGGAACCATCGATGGCACAAAAGCAAAGTACATCTGGAACGAATACCTTGCATACAATGAGCTTCCAAAGGTTCTGAATCCCGAATCCGGCTTCCTTCAAAACTGCAATGATCCACCCTGGACATGCACCTTTCCACCTGTTCTCAGGCCCGAAAAGTTTCCATCGTACATAGCACCGCAGTTTATGCATTTCAGGGCCCAGCGTGCAGTGAATATGATCAGGAAAATTCCATCCCTGACGTTAGATCAGCTTATACAATGCAAATTCAATACCGGGATGGAGACAGCTGATCGTTTGCTGGATGATCTGCTGGATGCGGTTGAGCAATTCCCGGATTCGCTTGCGCTTAAGGCTTCTTCGGTTTTAAAGAATTGGGACAGAGCCACGGAATCAAACAGTCGCGGAGCCATCCTGTTTGCAACCTGGTTTGATAAACTTACCGGCAGTATGTTTAAAATTCCGTGGAGTCCGGCCAATCCTACAGAGACACCTGACGGGCTGGCAAATCCGGAATTGGCTGTCAGACTGCTGGCTGAATCGGCTGATGCAGTTCAGAAGGAATATGGGTCGCTTGATGTGGAATGGGGCAGTGTACACCGTTTCAGGTTGAACGGGACGGATTATCCTGCCAATGGAGGACCCGAGAAATACGGTATTTTCAGGACAATTGATTATACCGGGACATCTGACCATAAAAGACAGGCCAGCTATGGAGATACTTTCATAGCCGTTACTGAATTTGGGGATTCTACCCGGGCCTTTGTTTTACTGGGCTATGGAAATGCAACACAGCCGGGGAATAAACATATTGGAGACCAGATGGAATTATTATCCGCGAAAAGACTGCGGCCTGCCCTGCTCAGCAGGAAAAGCATTATGGAGAATCTTGAAAAGAAAGAAGAATTGAGTGTTTCATGGTAATAAAACGATTACCAGAAGTAAATATACAATACACACAGAATACAGACAATGCCCATGGAAAACCATTTAAAAATCCGGTCTTTGTTGTGAAATATATCCGGTGGCAGTTCCCATTCTGAAGTTTGTTTATCGGACTTTTTAGCGAACAGGGACATCACGATGATCTGTGCGGAAATGATCAGGAAGGAAAGGGCCATATTGTCCAGAAATGGCAAGTCCGGAAGGATCAACTTCAATATTACCGGTACGGGAACCGCTATTAATACGGCAATCCAGGCAGCTCTTGTCGTGGTCTTTTTCCAGAAGATACCCAGAATGAACAGGGCAGTAATGCCCGGACTGATCAAACCGGTATATTCCTGGATGAACTGAAAAACCTGATTAATCCCGGTCAGCATGGATGCCAGTGATGCGGCAAGGATAATGATGATAAAGCTTGAAATGCGACCGGTTTTTACCAGACCGGCTTCAGATATCCCGGGCCTGAAATGGACCTTGTAAATATCGATGGAAAAAATGGTGGATGCACTGTTGATGATGGCCGCCAGTGATGAAATGATGGCTGCGATCAGGGCTGCAAAAACAAAGCCTTTTACGCCTGAAGGGACAAAGCGGTCCAGCAACCAGGGATAGGCTTCATCAGGCCGGGTAATGTCGGCATGCAGCACAAAGGCAGAAATTCCGGGAAGGACAACCAGTATGGGGATGATCAGTTTTAAATAGCCTGCAAAAACCATCCCGCGCTGTGCTTCCTGCAGATTCTTTGCACCCAGGGCTTTTTGGATAATGTATTGATTTGCCCCGAAATAATAGATGCCGGCAATCCATATCCCACCCAATATGGATCGGATTCCGGGCATATATTTGAAATTTGGGTCCGACCTGGACAGGATCATGTGAAACTTTTCAGGTGCTTTTTCCATCAACAGGGCAAATCCGCTGAAAAACCCCTGACCGTCAGACACCGTATTCAGGGCCAGGTAAGTGGTGGTAAGACCACCCGCTACCAGAAAAACTACCTGAATGATATCGGTATTTGCAATGGTTTTTAATCCCCCACCGGCCGCCAGAAAAACTGAAAAAAGAGCCAGACCGGTGATGGCGTAAACCATTTTTACTCCAAAAACCGTTTTTAGTGAGAGCGCTCCCAGGTAAAGAATGGATGTCAGATTAACAAACACAAACAGGAACAGCCAGAAAATGGCCAGCACCGTTTTGATCCGGTGATTATATCTCATTTCCAGGAACTGGGGCATGGTATAAATCTTTTTGTGCATAAAAACCGGTAGAAACCACCATGCCACCATGATCAGCATGATCGCAGCCAGCCATTCATAGGTAGCTATCGTCAATCCCATGGCAAAACCTGATCCTGACATGCCTACAAACTGCTCTGCTGAAATGTTGGCCGCAATGATAGAACTTCCGATCAGATACCAGGGAAGGGTGCTGCCTGCAAAAAAATAACTCTTTGAATCTTTCTTCCTGTTGACCTTGCGTGATATGTAAATACCTACGCTGATAACAATGCTGCAATAAATAAGGAATACAAGTATATCAGGGATTGTGAACTTCATCCGTACTGAATTTCATGGTTACTTTGTTCGCATATTTGTCAGGAACACGGATCAATTTCATATAATTTCCCCAAAGCAGGTCAGGGTAATCCCAAAGGTTATTGATCACAAGAATGATTTTACCGGGATCATTCTGATAAACACGGCACCCGACGGAACCATCTGAAAAAACGCTCAGTGCATTTCCGGATAAAGTATTCACCAGCGCATACCTGTATATATTTTCTTTTAATGCGGCTACAATATTGGGGAAATGATATGTATACCGGGGATTATCCATTCCCTTATAATAGAAACTGCATACATCATACGCCCAATCCTTTTCAGGGATTTCCCGGTATTTCTCCTCAACTGTGTTGCGTAAAGGTTCTTCTCCTGAAGGGCGACCCATATGGCCGTCAGGATAAACTGACCAATAACTTTTACGATTCCAGATCAATTTGTCAAAGCTGGCAGCCAGTTGATAATTTACACCGATTTCAAATATTTCCTTTTTTGTTGGTTTTTCAAAGGAATATGCAGTGCTTATCTCACCATTCTCCTGGATGGTAAGATGATAAGCAACCGGAAAGGAATTATTATAAGATCCCTTGATTTCAATTTTCGCACACGCATTAGCAATTAAACCAGTCAGGCTTTTCAATTTCCAGTCGGAGCTGAGGAATTCCAGCTTTTTGGTGGTGAAGGCAAGGTATTCCCCGCCCAGGGTATATTGCAGGAATGGTCCACTCTTGATTAACGTATCGCCTCGATAGATACCTGCTTTAACAAGACCAGTCTCTGCATCGAATTGAACCGTGAAATCCTTTCCGCTGACAGACAACATCCCTTCCGTTTCAACCATATCAATCGGATTATCCTTTCTTTCCTGAACAACAGCTATTTGCTTTGTTGCTTCTCCGATCCTGATATTGTAAATGTCGATAAGTTGGTCGTCTGCGTTTAGAAACGACACCTTTAAGTCGCTACCGTTTTTCCAGTTCTGTGCAGGAATGATTTGCAGCCCGGTCTCACGCGGAACAAGGTTTACACCGGCAACAGTTCCTGATAACCCTTCATACTCCCATTTTACACTTGTCTCATTCAGGTTAGTATGGTCATACCGGTTGAAAACAGACAGTTCAATTGGTTTATTGGATACCGCCTGTTTAACTTCGGTAGTCAGAATCCGGATCGGAGAGTAAGCTTTTTTTACGCTCCAGAATTCAGGTTTTTTTCTTCTCCAGACATCAACGAATCCCCATTCGCCATATCCAATGTTTTTGCTTTCGTAACGGATGGGAGAACCTTTGGGGTTGATTCCCCACCAGTCATCATAACCAGCCATGGTATCAGGCATCATAAAGGTTTCATCGATCATCCCCCATATAGCCCCGCCCAGCGAACCGCTTGCCGCAAAACTGTTTATCCACATGCTGTCCAGGCTTCGTCCCCAGAATTCACGGATATTGATATCATTTTGAATTGTGGGTTTATTGTAACATGCCACATGGGCCCATTCATCATACAACACGGGCATCGTATCATTTCTGAAACGGATTATGATAAGCTTAAAATTGTCAGTATTTCCATCATATGTGGGATAATGTATACTCATGATATCAAAGCACTTCTTGCCATCGGGTACGGTACCGGGATAGCTGAAGATGACCGGACGGCTGAGATCAGTTGATTTGATATAATCATATCCCTGCTGAAAGTTTTCATCGTATAAACTTTCATTCCCCAAGGACCATATGATTACGGAAGGGTTATTCCGGAAAGCCTGCACCATTTCCTTTAGCTGGGTATTAAGCGATTCATTAAATTCGGGTCCATAATGCCTGACTGTATCATATTCCGGAAGGCGGTGGGTACGCACGAAACATGCCGCGTTTTCTACCTCGAGATATATACCCAGGGAGTCACATAGGTCTGCAAACCTTTTTGTGGGGGGATAGTGTGATGTCCGGATGAAGTTCATATTGGCTTCTTTGGCCAACCGGGCATCAAGCAGATCATATTCAGGTGTGGCAACTCTGCCCAGCAGGGGATGGACGTCGTGGCGGCATGCTCCACGGAGTTTCACGGGTTTGCCATTGACCAGCAATTCATTGCCCATGATTTCAATTTTTCTGAAACCCACTTTTTGTGAAATGGTTTGCAGGATTTTCCCCTTCTTTGACAATTCAAGTTTCAGGGTGTAAAGATGAGGGTGTTCTGCATCCCATTTCAGGGGATTGACCACCGGATATTTCAAGATTCGGTTTTCATCAGATGCTGCCAAGGTGACCTTACTGTCAGGCAATTTTATCCTGTTTCCCTTTGGATCAAACAAGGTTACTCTCAATTCTGCATTTTCTTCAAGCTGTAATGATAAATCAACAGCCAGAACAGCGTCTTTATAATCAGCATCCAGGATGGTTTCAACATGACAGGTGTTGATCCGGTCATGTGATAATGCTTTAACATAAACATCACGAAGAATCCCGCCGATCTGGTGTTTGGCATATCCGCTGGCAAAAGACTGGTCATTCTTTTTGTCAGTGCATTCAACTGTAATCCAGGCTTTTTCGCCAGGTCTTACCAAAGCGGTTATATCACATTCCCAGGGAGTAAAACCGCCGGTATGATCACGGACATAGGTGCCATTCACCCAGATTCGGGCGTAACTGTAAACCCCGTCAAAACATAAAAAAATATCCTGATTTATAAAATGTGCTGGAACTTCAAATTCTTTTTTGTAAATAAAAGGTTTGTCATGTTTTATAGCAAAACCCTGCATCTGACATTCTCCCGGTACCTGAATGTCACGCCATCCTTCCATATTCAAATCGTTATTTTCAAAACCCGGCAGTGGATTCAAGGATAACTTCCAGGTTCCGTTTAAAAGAATGTGATCGGGTTCCTGTTTTTCACATCCCGAAATGAAGGGCATAAGAAATAGCAACAGAAAGGCAATTTTGCCTGAAGAAATACTTAACAAGGATTTCATTTTAGATTTTTTTGAAATTCATTTGCGGCTTCTTTAATGGCCAGGATGTTTTCCCAGGGTACCTCAGGTTCCACGATATGAGTAGGGCCAACAACGATTCCTCCCTTTAATCCGCAGGTTTTAAGCCTGTCGAGTGTGACACTTCTGACCTCTTCCCTGCTTCCAAAGGGCAATAGTTGCTGTGTTCCCAATGTTCCCCAGAATGAAACACGGTGGCCGAAAAGAGTATGAACTTCATTAAAATCCATACATTCGGGTTGTATGGGATTCAGGATATCAATACCTGTTTTTATCAGACCGTCGATAAAGGGCAGGACATAACCGCAGGAATGATAGAAAATGAGGATATCCGGTTTTATCTCCCGGGCAGTCCGGATCACTTTTTGCAATCGTGGCTGGAGCCATTTTTTCCACAGATCCACATCGATCATAAGTGAATACTGGGTGCCAATGTCGTCTCCGAGCGACAATATGTCAATGCCGGCTGTTGCATAAGCCCTGGCTTTCTCGCATGCAAAGCCGGTGATTTTATCCAGCAATACGGAAGCGGCACCGTTCCCCATCATCATGTCCATCATGAGTTCTTCCATGGAGCGCAGGTACCAGGAGGCCTCCCAGACAGTCATCTGCATAAAACCGAGTGAGGCAAGTCCCATTTTGTGAAGAGCAGCCACCCTGTGGCTGAATTCATCCAGTTTTGCTATATCAACTGTCGGATAAGGATAGTCCGCTATCTCCCCGACATCAGCACCAAGCAGGGGATGGTGCATCCGGGTCATATGAAATGCCAGTTCCGATCCTTTGGAATGACCTATACCATACTCATCAAATACAGTGCTATCCGGGACAATTTCACGGTGAAACTGCTTTCTGCCATCTGCAAAATTCCTTTTTACCGGGATCTCAAGCTTTCTGTGGCTTAGTCCCAGGTAGGTTTCATAATCGGCATGTCCGAATCTCGCCTTAAAGTTGTCAATTTGCGATTCGCAGAAAACATAATCCACATGCACATTCTCAAATCCCTCGCGGCGCAGGCAACGCAGCAGGTCTTCACGGGGTATATTCATTATACCTTCTTCAATGCAGCCAGCACCCGTTCATGTGTCATGGGCAGATTATACAGCCTGGCACCGGTGGCATCAAATATGGCATTGGCGACGACGCCCGGCATGAGCACGATTGCGGGCTCACCTCCGCCCTGAGGTGGTTCGTTCTGCCTGTCGAGGATTACCGTATCGATCTTAGGAACCCATGAAAAACGGGGTATTTCATACGAATAAAGGCTCTGCGTGTTCACCTTTCCGCCCCTGAACAGCACTCCTTCCGTGAGGGTATACCCCAATCCCATGATGATGCATCCATCCATCTGTATTTTCGTCCCCTGCGGATTAACGCACATTCCCATGTCCTGTGCGCAGGCAACGCGAACAACCTGCACATGCCCGGTGTTTTTGTCCACTTTCACCTCGGCAAACGAAGCCACATAAGTTCCTGCATCTGTGCCGCAGGCAATGCCATAGCCTCTTCCGCTGGGCCCTTTGGCAGGTGTGTAACCGAATTTATCCGCTGCTGCCTTCAGCACAGCGATCAGTTTCTTATCCTTCAGATTCTTCAGGCGGAATTCGAGCGGATCAATGCCGGCAGCGACGGCCATGATGTCTACCTGCGATTCCCGGGCAAGGGTATTGTTGCCGTTGGCCGGTGCACGCCAGGGTCCGGTGAAGAAGGGATGGACCCTGACATTTTTGCCTTCGTCATAGGCCATGGTACGCCTGTGCGGAACATCATAGAAAGTATCAGAGCCCCTTGATCCGGCAAAATACACATGATAATCCCACAGGGTGATCTTTCCGCCGGCATCCATGCCTGAATTCAGTTTGATCACACAGGCAGGCCGGAAATTATCATAAAAGAATTCTTCCTTCCGGGTCCAGATCAACATGATGGGTTTGCCGGTCAGTTTAGTCAGGCGTGCTGCTTCCACCATCTGCTGGTATGCGCTTTTCCCACCAAAACCACCCCCCACAAAGGGCACGATCACACGCACTTTTTCCCTGGGAATTTTTAATACAGCTGCAATTTCCTCCTGGGCCGGATAGGGAGTTTGCGTTGATCCCCTGACGATCACACGGTCACCCTCCATATAGGCCAGTGCAGAATGTGTTTCTATGGGAGAATGTGCCACATAGGGACTGTTGAACTGGCTGGAAAAGGTGGTTTTCGAAATGGACTTTCCCGTTGCAAGATCACCGGCCTCATCGATTATTTCACCTTTGGCACCGGCATTCAGCATGAAATCATTCACGGTCTTGTCGTCCACTTTCATTTCTTCCCCGCTATACTCTCCCTTCACCTTTACAATGGCTTCATCGGCTTTGTCACGCAGTTCATGCAATACCGCAACCAGGTCACCGTCACGGACCACCTGGATGCCGGCAATTTTTTCAGCTTCGGCTGTATTGACCGATAACAGTTTCGATGCATGCGAAGGAGGCCTCAGAATACGTGCATATACCATGCCCGGCATGCGGAAATCACCTGTGTATTTTGCCTGTCCCGTAACTTTTAACCGGGAATCGTGCCTGAAATGGGGTTTTCCCATGATCTTGAATTCTGCGGGACTTTTCACGGGAGGCTTCTTGTCCATGTACCTTTCGATTTTCTTCCCTTTGGCAAGTTGTCCGTAGGTCACCTTGTTGTTCGGGTTATTCTTGTCGGTGATCACACCTTCTTTCACTTCCAGTTGGGATACTGGGACTTTCAGTTTTTCTGAACCGAGTTGCAGCAGTATGGCCCGGGCTTCAGCCGCAGCGGCACGGAAGGTCTCACCAAAAAAGCGTGTGGATGTGGATCCCCAGGTACCGTCATCCCAGGGGCACAGGTCCGTATCACCCATTACCAGGTTAACCTGGATGTAAGTTACATCCAGTTCATCGGCCAGCTCCTGCACCAGGGATGTGATAGGTCCCTGGCCCATTTCAATCTTGCCGGCAAAGCCATGTACAATGCCATTTTCATCGATCCGGATGAAGGCATTGAAGTCGGGAGTGTCCTCATCCAGCTTCTTTACAGGAGATGCCATCAGATCCAACGGATCCCAGGTATTGAAAAAAACGAATATACCACCTCCCATCAGCCTAAAGAAATTTCTCCTTTTCATTCCCGGACGTTCCGAAGATATGGCATTCGCTGCTGTAGTTGATTTTTCTTTTTTCATGACTATTATCCTTTCATTACTTTGGATGCTGTCTCGATTGCTTCAATGATCTGTCCGTGGGCACCGCACCGGCACAGGTTATTCTCCATCCCCTTGATAATTTCATTTCTGTCAGGAGAGGGGCTCTTTAAAAGCAGGCTGTAGGCACTCATGATCATGCCTGGTGTGCAGAAACCACACTGCAGGGCATCATGCTGTACAAAGGCCTGCTGAATCGGGTGCAACTTGTCACCTGGTGACAGGCCCTCAATGGTCAGTACTTTTTTCCCTTCCACATCGGCAACCGGCAACTGACATGATCTTACCGGTTCATTGTCGATTATCACGGTGCAGGAACCACAAACTCCTTCCCCGCAGCCAAACTTGGTTCCCGTAAGTCCGAACTGGTCGCGCAGCACCCATAAAAGGGTCAGGTTAGGGTCGAGGAGCTTCTCCACCTTTTTACCATTCAGTTCAAAATGAATCATTTGTTCCATATCCGGTTAGTTAATTTGATTTCGTTTTTATAATCCTGATCTGTGTCAATATCTCTGAGTATATCTGGTGTCTGTACTTCAACTTCAAAGATATCATCCCTGTATTTTTCCATAAAGGTATGCATTCCTTCTGGTGCAAAAAGGGTATCAATAATGTCTTTGTACTTTTTATCGATCAGCACAGGATGTCCCTTTTTTCCCCGGTACACCGGGATCAGGATACCCTTATCCGACTGCCCGAAGGCCCGGATAATTTTCCGGGTAACCTCTGCCGGGATCATAGGCTGGTCACCCAGATATACAATGGCTGCATCTGCTGATGAAGGCATGTTCCGGAAACCACATTGCACGGAGGTAAACATGCCCTGCTCATAGTCAGCATTAAAGCAATGATTGACAGGAAGATCCCTGATAGCAGCAAGCATATCATCGCGAAATGCACCAAGCACAATCCATATATGATCGACTTTCGCCTGTTGCACATGGTCAATTACCTTGTTGATCATAGGTTTGCCATGAAAAGGCAGGAGCAGTTTGTTTGTTCCCATCCGTTCCGATTTACCGGCAGCCAGTATGATTGCGCAGGTTTCAGGCATATGCAACATTTTTTTTATTTCTGACCTGGATCAACTGGGCTGCAATACTCACCGCTATTTCCTGCACTGTTTTTGAACAGATATCAAGACCAACGGGGGCATAGACTGAATCCCACTGTTCCGGTGTTGCAAATCCTTCCGCCATGAAATTATTCCGCATCAGGGCTATCTTCTTCGTACTGCCTATCATGCCGACATAGGCTGCCTCACTGCCAATACAACCTCTCAGTGCATTTGCATCGTCCTTATGTCCCCGTGTAACAATCACGATGTAGGTGTCAGGTGTAAAATTCATTGCCTGCATAGTCCGTCCAATATCATCCACCACAATCTGATCGGCATCCGGTATATTTTCCGGGTTGGCATATTCCGCCCGGTCATCTGCAATCACCACCTCGAATTCCAGGAGGTTTCCCAAATGGGCTAAAGCCTTTCCGATATGCCCGGCGCCGGCAATCACCAACCTGGGCAATGGAAAAAAAGGCTCCAGGAAATACCGTGTTTCCTTATCTCCGGCAGGAATTGCCAATTCACGGTAATCTGATGCATGTAAATCTGAGAGCATGGCTTTAATAACGGGTGCCAGATAAGGTAAATGATCGGGTGAAATGGTATATTTTTCATCTTTGGTTACCCATATACGGTGTATACTGACCCGTATGCCGGTCAAAGCCGTAACCTGCGTGATCAGTATTCCCGGAATTCTTTTCTCCATCGACTGCCTGACCTGATCAAACACAAGGGTATGATCACCAGGTGTTGTATCCAGCAGTATGTCCACCTGTCCTCCGCAAATGGCTTCATCCTGCTGGCTGATGTCGTTGTTGAGCATGAAATGGTAATACCCGGATTCCCTGGATAATAATGCGTTTTTTGCAATCTCCTGCACTTTTGCCTCAAGAATCCCTCCGCCAACAGTCCCGCATATCAGACCCGTGTGATCAAAAAGGGCAGAGCAACCAGGCTTCTGTGGTGTTGAGCCCTTTGTCGCGGTAATGGTTGCCAAAGCCATCGGAGAATCTGCCAGCTGTTTATCAGGTATTTGCAGGTAAATATTTTTCATATCCTGAAAGATTCAGTTTAAAATAATATCCTGGATAACCCATGACGAACTGGCTGTCCTTGCATTGAAATTGTATTATCTTGGTATATTAATATTTTAACAGAAATGTACTATTCCGTGAAATTAGTAATTATTTTGTTTAATTTCCAATCAATTCAAATCCGATATGAGGAGCGGACAAACTTGTTCTGAGTGCAGTTGCAACCGTACTCTTAAAATTTGATTTTGTATATGAATGATAGCATTTTCTTCACAGTTATGGAAGAGGAAAATCATCCATCCTGGGACAATTTCGTTGCCGGTCTGCCAGGAGGATTTCATGAGCAAACCATTCCCTGGGCTTCAGTTAAGAAAAATTATGGCTGGAATTCAAAATTGATTATTTTTGAAAAAGGCGGCAGCATTATTGCCGGAGCACAGGTATTAATACAATTTGCAAGACCATTCGGGAAAATCGGTTATATCTCCTATGGCCCTTGCATTTTGGGTAATTCAGAATCGCTCTCCCGACAGGTCATTTCAGGGATTAAACAGTTTACAAAACAAGAACAAATAGTTTATCTTATCCTGGTTCCTCCTTATTATGGTGAGCATTTGGTCCCCCTTCTAAACACCATGGGATTTAATATTGCAGTTGAAGGATTACCGCCAAAAATCCACCTAACGTCGACCTTGCTCATTGACCTGAACAAAACCGCTGCGGAGATTCTGGGCGAAATGAAACCAAGGACACGGTATAATATAAACCTGTCAATCCGAAAGGGGATAAAGATCAGAGAGGGAAACGGACAGGATATAGAACCTTTTTTCAGACTGATGCTTGCTACATGTGCACGCAGAAAATCGCCACCAACACCTTCCGATAAAAAATTTTTCGAGTTACTCTGGTCTGAATTTCACCCCAGGGGATGGATAAGGTTACATTTTGCAGATTATAATAATGAAGAGGTTTGCGCCGCTTTAAGTTTTACCTTCGGAGATACTTTCAGGATTTGGAAATTTGGCTGGTCAGGACGATATGGCAACCTTAGTCCCAGTAATGCATTGTACTGGAACCTGATTGAATTATCCAAAAATGAAGGATTTCGTTATTTTGATTTTGTATCCGTCGATACTGATATTTCAAAGGCTTTGGAGAACGGGGATGTCCTGACACCTGAATTAAAGGCGAAATATTTCTTTGGTCCGACCATTTTCAAGATGGGATTTGGTGGAGACCTTGTCCACCTGCCCAAAGCATACTGTTATTTTCCAAACCCAATTATCAGATTGCTTTACCATCTGTTTGGCAGATTATTTTTACAACCGGCATGGCTGAAAAAATCAATCAACAGGATATGGGCATGGGGAAGCCGTAAGCGTCCTGATAACCTGTGAAAGCTTACGAATTATATATCCATGCTGGTTCGGATAAATTCACGACTCATCTTTAGACTGTCCCTGAGCGGACGTGTGGGTATGGGCTTAGGTCAATGGGCGGCAAATACAATCTTCCATCCCACATCCTGGTTCGTTTCCGATTTGAGAGACAATATTGCCAGACCATTGTTCATAATTTCAATTTCAGTTTTGGCATTTCCGGCTGAACCGGATTTCGGCCTATACCCGTTAAGTGCAATAACAATTTTGTAGGTTTCACCGCCTATAACCTTTGATGTTCCGGTTAATTCCTTCTTCCCGGCATGCCATTCCGGTAATACAGTCATGTCAACCAATCCCTGCATAATATGGCGATTGGTGGAAATGAACTGCGGACTTTTTTCCTCAGCATGTATGCTGATCATACGGGTTTCACCCGGACGCAATTCCTGTCTGATAACTTCATTGCCTTGATATTTGCCTACAAGCAGGTCGTTCCAGAAATCATACAAGTAATAATTCCTGTTGGTGTCCAATTCCAGCCCCCCTTCATTGAGTGAAGTCCCCAGGTTAACTTCAACACCGTTCAGATGGGGTGAGGCCGAATCCTGATTGGGATTATATAAAGCAAGTTGATGCCAGGAAGGATTAACCTCATAATCGAAAACACGGGGCACTGCAAATCCATTGGTAAAGGCATCAACAGGGCGAGCACTTTTAGGCGAAGCATGATACGGAAAAGTACGGCTCATGATATGCAACTGGTCACCGGACAGCTGATAAAATCCACGGGCCATCAGGAATCGCGCACTTACAATATAACACATTGTCATTAATGTTTTCAATCCATCGTTATTGTATGCAGGTTTGGCCTTGAACGGGTCTTTTGCATCCAGATCATAGTTGACCACCACCCGGTTTTTGTACCATCGCAAGCCACTACGGCTTACCATTTCAGGCACAAACTGATCATTGTCGCCCCATACCCTTTGCGAAGCAATTAAGCCTAATGAGATATCCGATCCGCGTCCGATTAAACGTTCATCTATATAAGAATCCTCTCCTAATCCATCATAGGCCAACTGGAAAATGTTGCGATAAGCCCTGGCTGTGGTAGCATATTTGTTTTCAAAACCGCCATTAAAAGCCCAGCCGGTGGCTTCCGGATAATCAAACATTATGCCTTTTATGCCAGCGTTCTTCAGGTTGGCATACACCTGTTTCATATGGCTGATAAAGCCTTCATCCGTAAAATCATAACAATTCATGTTTTCTTCATCCCACCATTGATTCATGTAGCCTTCTTCCGACTCTCCTCCCAGATCATAATTGAGACGTTTCATTTTATCTGTCTGTCCGGTGGCTAAACGGTAAGGATCATTAAACAGCATGAATTGCGGAAATTGTTTGACAAAATCTTCGGAACGACGGCCGGATTGAAAGTAAGTAAGCGGAATGCCACCTTTCCTGATAATTTCTTTGCACCAGCTTTCAGTAGTCAAGTAAGGAGTACAGTAATTGCTGCCGTTTGCTGACGACGGATCTCCCCACATGGCCCAGTGTTTATCATCCCACCAGCCTTGCTGATTATTGTGTCCGTATGCATCCGGTACCAGCCGGATGGATACCCGGCTGTACCTGGTGAACCCGGTTTTAATAACATTATCCATTTCATCCACAGCACCTTTCGAATCGTTGAATTTCGGTCGGGCAGGATCTTTGGCATACACACTCGCATACCACAAACATTCAGTAGGGAAATCATAATAATTCAATTTTATCTGCTGGGCATCCCGGATTGCAAAACCGTATTTTTCCAATCCTTCAAACGGGTTGGTATTATTGATGCACAGGTAAAACCTGTCATTGTTTTCATAAGAGGAATCCGGATCCACAAGTCTGCCTACAGGATCTTCACTGAATAATTGAATTCCCAGGCTGTCCCTGTAATTTAAAACCTTACAGAATTTCTCAAACTCATTGTAAGTCAACCCCCCTGCAACCAGGATCATGGGTCGTTTCAATTCGCCGAATCGGATCAGTATGTTGTTGAAACAAATCAGACGACTGGTATCGGTTACATACGTTTTGTTACCCCCCGAATTCCCATTTAATACTGCGTAATTTTGCGATATATTCATGCCCTTGCATGCATTCCACGTTTTTAGAGGATAAAAGGCCGTTAGTCGGAAAGGGGTTCTGGAATCATTGATGATACCCAGGTTAAAAACAACATAATCCTTATTATCATATAGGGTGGCTGTCCATACGATATCAGAATACCCGCTGAACTTCTTTCTGATTTTAATAGCCTGTCCTTTACCCAGATAATCCTGTACTGCTTTTTGTGACCATTCGATTGTGCCGGATGTGTCAGTGGAATACAATCCTTCTGCCTGAAAATAGGCACGTGTAATAGCCGTTACATTCAGGGGTACATTTCTTACTGAATATACTCCCCTGCTTAGATCGAATGTCAGCGAAACGTATTTATTCTCAATAGTAACTGTTCGTGCAGTACTGATCACTGTTGTCTGAGCCAACAGCTGAACTGAGACCAGACAGCATATGATGAGGAGGGCTCTTTTAAACATGCAAGACTAGTATATGATAAACCTTTCATCCAGCATCGGGAATTGGTCATCCGGTGCAAAGACCTTTTCATTTTTAAATTTGATCCATTGTCCGCGTGTAAAATCGGGGAAATCGACCGGTATATTGCCTCTTTCTATTGACATTTCCGACAAAGCTGCGATGGCACTCCAGGCGGCAGCATCATAAGCATCAATGGATGCGGGTTTTTTATTCTTGACCAGTTCATAGAAATCACTTAGAATCATATAATCAATCCCGCCATGGCCGCCACCTTCAGCTTTCTCCCCTTCCTCGCGCCATATTTTATGGTTGTATTTCGTAATCCATCGCCCGTCGTTTTCATATTTGTCTTTCTCCGGGGACTGGTTTTCAAGATATATGGAAGTAAAGTCACTATGCCACAGTCCTTTGGTTCCCTGCACGAAATAATTGCCATCATGGGGCCTTGGGTTGTTGCAATCGTGGGTAACGATTACCGTTTCGCCGTTGGCACACAGGATGGTGGAGGTTACCACGTCACCGCAATTCCATTGTGCCTTTGATAAGGGGTGGTGGGGACCGCCATGGTCATCTACATATTTCTTCAAACCCCTTGCCTTGGTGGCAAAAGATGAAAGGGACAAGAAACGGTTTCCGTTATGGATATCCAGGATTTTAGCGATCGGACCAATTCCATGGGTGGGGTACAGGTCCCCGTTACGTCTCAGGGAATGCAATCCGCGCCACTGGGCTTCGGCATAAGCCTCATGCCCGAATTTTAAAGGGCGGCCGGGTACATAATCATACTCTACTCCATCGTTAAATTTTACACCTCTCAGGTCATGCAGGTATCCGCAATGGCAATGCAGCAGTTCACCGAATACACCTTGCCGGACCATATTCAGGATGGCCAGCAGGGATTTATCATAGTTTGCGTTTTCCAGGAACATCAGATGAGCGCCTGTTTCCTCGTGCACATTCACGAGGTCCCAGCATTCAAGTAATGAGGTGGCAGCAGGCACTTCCAGTCCGGTGTATGCTCCTGCTTTCATGGCCGCCACTGCCATCCGGGCATGCCATTCCCAGGGTGTGGCTATGATAACCGCATCCAGGGTTTCCTTTGATAGCATATCCAGATATGCCAGGTCACTGCCGGTATAAACCACGGGTTCAGGCTTTCCGGCATCGGCTATCAGCTTTTTGGCTCCCTGAATTGACCTGTCGGCAATATCGCAAATGGCAACAATATCCGCACTTCCCAATTCCAGGGTTGTGCTGATATGGCCCTGCCCCCGGTTGCCGGTACCGATAAATCCTGTCCGGATGCGGTCCGAAGGAGCTGTCTTTTTCTTTGCTTTATCATCTGCAAATGCAACCGGTTTTCCTGATGCGGGGATTGCAGCTGTTGCCAGACCTGCCATAGCGGCTTGTTTCATAAAATTCCTGCGATTGAGTTCCATGTTATATTAAGAATTAATTGTGT
The DNA here is from genome assembly GCA_963705125.1 of uncultured Bacteroidales bacterium. Taxonomy (GTDB): domain Bacteria; phylum Bacteroidota; class Bacteroidia; order Bacteroidales; family UBA10428; genus UBA5072. The sequence continues at coordinate 786,467 of CAVPIY010000008.1, forward strand.
AATTGAAAGATAGCTAATATGGAAAGGTACAGAAACAGAAAAAGCCCGTAGTTATATAACGGGCTTCTGTTTCTGAATAAATCATTTTATCGGTTTATAATGATTTTCTGACTTTCATCGATATTATTACCCCTGAACCGGGCAATATAGGATCCCTTATGTACAGCGGAAATATCAATAACATCATTGGAGTTCAGATTTTTCTTTGATAATACAATCCTTCCGGAATGATCATAAAGGTCCAGATCAACACCGGTAATATTCTCCGGAAGGGAAATACGCAACTGATCAATAGCCGGGACCGGTGAAAGGCTAATCTTAATGCGATTATTCAGATTATTATCAAGATCAGTAATAATCAGATTAATTGATGTGCATGCCGCCGACCAGCAATTGAATTCGGAATTGAACGCATTAAAATAATACGTGCCTGAAGTACTGACCGGAAAACTTGTTCCGGGAGAACCAGTGGAATTTCCACATGATAAACCTTGTGCATAATAAATAACAGAATCCGGGGGATCCTGCAAAACAAGGCTTCCTGATTCATAAACAGGGACTGGAGGTTCTGTGGGATATTGTGCCAATGCAACAATGGATGTATTGCAATCAGTAGCCGCCCATGTAGAAGCGGTGGTGTTGTAAGCACGTAAATAATAGGTGCCGGATGCGGCGACTTTAAAGGTAGGGTTTTTGTCGTCCAGCGATTCACCACAGGATGTACCCTGCCAATAATAAACCATACCATCATCAGGTGCCACATAAGACAAGCGGGCAGAATCACATTTGTACTCAATCGTAATTACCGGTTGTGCTAAAAGGCTGCACCCTGCAAATAAAAAAATGAGAAGAGTAGAAATTCTATTTTCCATTCTGGTATTTTTATTCTCGTTATAACAAATGTAAGCATTGTTGTTGATAATTCTAAATTTATTTAGAAGAAATAAATAACGAATTATGAACTACGGAAACATGATCATGCTATTTTTTCGTTATATATCTGTTTTACAATGATATAGTAAACAAGAAATACGTACATTCACACGCTGATTATCTGCAATTAGTTTTTATAACTTCTGCAGCCTGAGTGAAATTCAGGCTGAGGGCATTTTGCCAGTCTGCACATGCATCCAGCCTTCTGCCAAGCCTGAATAAAGTGTTTCCCCTGTTCATAAAGGTAAGATAATCTGCCGGATTATATTTCAGTGATTGATTAAAATCCTCAAGGGCTAAATCAAATTCTTTGCGGACTGACCTTAATATGCCCCTGTTTGAAAGTGCCTTTGCAAAGGTTGTATCAATTTCAATTGCTGTGTTAAAATCATGAAGTGCTTCCTCCTGCCTGTTCAGGTTAAAATTTGATATCCCCCTGTTATTCAGAGCCTCTGCATAACGGGGATTGATCTCAAGCGCCCGGTTAAGATTGTCCAGGGCATTCTTAAAATCGCGTAACTCATTCAGGATATTACCTGCTTCGTTATAGATCTCAGCTGTAGTGGGTTCCAGACGCTTTGCTGTTTCAAAATCCGACAGGGCTTCATGAAGTTTTTTTTCCTTCTTGAACAATCTGCCCCGTTCGAAATAGGCTTCAACATTTTCAGGGAATAATTCTATGGCACGTGTGTAATCATTCAGTGCATTTTCCGTATCACCCAGATTATTGTATGCCCTGGCCCTGAAAATAAATACAACTGCCCGGCGCGGCGAAATCTCCGAGGCTACTGTAAAATGCGGGATGGCTTCAGCTGACCGGTCAATTTCAGCCAGAAGGTTTGCCTTGTTTAAGTGAGCATCAAAATAATAGGGATCCAGCTTAAGTGCCATATCCAGGTCAGCCAATGCTTTATCGACGCTGTCCAGCTTCGACCAGGTCAGTGCCCGGTTATTGTACAAATACTTGAATTTTGGTGCTATCCTGATACCTTTATTGAAATCTTCAAGTGCCAGCATGTATTCACCCCTGTTGTTGTATTCATTTCCCCGGTTATTATACGCCTGGGTGACTTTAGGGTTTTTTTCTATCACATCGGTGAACAGGGTTAAGTTATCTTTCCATATTTTATTCCTTTGCCAGGATAACGTACAAAGAATGATGAGGCAAACTGAGAAGACTGCATAAGCTAACTTTTTCGAGTAAGCTATGGCAAACTCATGAATCAGAACTGCAGCCGTAAAACTCAGACCAATGTAAGCCACATAGGTATAACGGTCTGCGACAACAACAACTCCCTTGATTGAAACGAAGTGCAGGAATACGGAAATTCCGGAAAGAAAGAACAATAGTCCAAACAGAATTTCCCTTTTGTTCTTTCTGATCCTGTAAAGCAGCAGAATCAGCACGACTGTAAGAACGACCGAAACGATGAAAGCTGCTGTATAAATGATTGGAAAACTTCCGTGGATCTTGGCCGGATATGGAACAATGGCGGAAAGGTTGACCGGTAAAAGAAATTTTATAATATAATAAAGTAAGGAGTATGAGGCCAGCAATACTTTATCATACCAGTCAAAGGCATCTGTAATTTGTGATGGTTTGATATGTATTTTACCAATGTGAATCATATTTGCATGTGAGCTGAAAACAATACGGTATACCTCTGATCCGAGGAAGATCATCATGGGCAATTTTTCGGCGATGACAAGCCAGGTAGACCTCCGCTTCATGAAATAGTCGATCAGAAATAGCAACAAGGGAATTACAACAGCCGAAAACTTAGAATACCAGGATAGCATAAAGGAAATATAAACGAGTACCCATAAAATGATCCTGGAAGTTATCCTTTTTGCGTTCACATACTGAATATGACCATGAAGACATAGGAGCAGGAAAAAAGTATACAATACATCTTTCCGTTCCGATATCCATGCCACCGATTCAACATGCATGGGGTGCAAAGCAAACAGGGCAGCAGTTATAAAACTTATGGTCCGGTTGGTTTTTAGTTTTTGCAGCAGGAAGTACACCAGGATGGTATTCAATATATGCCATAATACATTTTCTGCATGGTAAGGAACCGGATTTAATCCCCACAGCTTGTAATCAAGCATGAATGAGATAAGGGTTAACCGGGTTCCTCCAAGACCTGTTTTTTCTGTTGCCAGGTGCTTAAACCCCTGCCAAGAAAAGTCTTTTATATGTTTATTATTGGTTACATAGTTGTTATCATCCCAATTGGTAAATTCATTTCTGATTGCAGATGAATATACCAGGGCGGTTAAAAAGATGAGTATTAGAATAGGTATTTTATTGTTTCTCATTATATTTGTCAACATGCCGATGGTTTCACCAGTCTGAAGGTGGTGTTTATTCATCATTTGCTCATTATTTCCCTTGTTTCACAAAGATAATAATCTGCAGTTTATGCCGGAACTAAGTGTGATAATTCCCCTATTCAATGAAGAAAAGAACATAATGCCCCTGTATTCAAGATTGAACGATTTGCTTATCAGCCTGAATATAACATGGGAACTTATTTTCGTCAATGACGGAAGCTCCGATGGTACCAGGGATTTACTTGAATTCCTGTCCGGGAAATCACCCAATACCAAAGTAATTTCATTCACACGCAACTTTGGCCATCAGGCTGCATTAACGGCAGGTTTAGACCATGCATATGGAGAAGCCATCGTTACCATGGACGGCGATCTTCAGGATCCCCCGGAACTGCTGAAGGAACTGTATTTGCAATGGAAAGCAGGATATGATGTTGTGTATGCAAGACGCTTAAACTATCGCGATGATCATATCATAAAGCGCTGGATGTCAATGATTTTTTATTATCTGGTCGAAAAACTGAAAATATCTACCGGTCCGAAAAATGTTGGAGACTTCCGGCTGATTGACAAAAAGGTGCTTGAAATGGTGAAAACCATGCGCGAACGTACCCGCTATCTAAGGGGAATGATTGCCTGGCTCGGATTTTCACATACCTATGTTGATTTTATCAGGTCGGACAGAAACAGGGGTAAAGCGGGCTACACGTTTTCAAAACTTATCCGACTTGCCATGGATGGTTTTTTCAGTTTTTCTCGACTGCCTCTCCGGATAGGGTTTTTTCTGGGTTTGATCAGCATTTTTATAGGATTGGGGCTTATGGTTTATATGGTAGCTGATATCATGATCAATCACGTTTATTACCATTTATATAAACTCCTGGTTGATGTAATTTTTATTTTTATGGGATTCCTGTTCATTTTGATCTGGATATTGGGAGAATATATCGGCAGGATTTACCATGAGGTGAAGGGTCGTTCGTTGTATGTCATTGATAAAAAGACCAATTTCAGTTAAACCATTTTAAAAAGCATGGTCTGGCATGAGGCTGCTGATTCTGAACTACGAATATCCTCCTTTGGGTGGGGGAGCCGGTGTTTGCGCACAATATCATGCCAAGGGACTAGAGAAGTTGGGCCATCAGGTCACGGTGATTACCACCTGGTTTGACGGAGAGGAAGAACGTGAAAATCAGGGTAATCTGACACTCATCCGTTTAAAATCAAGACGGAAAAAAAAATACCACTCCAATCCATTGGAAATGATGTCCTGGGCAATTCAGGCATACCGATATATTTTGAAAAGTTGTATGCATGAGCAGGTAGATCTGGTGATGGCACATTTTGCCATTCCCGGTGGTCTGGTTGCCTTACCACTCAAATTCCGGTTTACGCTGCCTTATATGATTGTTTCACACGGACAGGACATCCCCTGGTTTTGTCCCCGGGAGCTTTTTTTCTATCATCTGCTGTTTTATTTGCCAATCATGTTTATATGCCGGAATGCTGAAAAAATTACGGTATTGTCCGGGAAACGTCTGGGTGATGCCCGAAGTCTTTTAGGCAGGGCCCATTTTAACAAACTTCATATTGTACCAAATGGTTGTGACACCGGGTTTTTCTCTCCTTGTCCCGAAATGAAAGAAAAGAATGTCCTGGACCTTATTGTTGTTGGCCGGCTTACCCATCAGAAAGCTCCTTTCACAATATTGCGGGCCATGAAGAGCCTGAATCAGGAATCAATACCTTTCCGGCTTACAATCATTGGCAATGGTCCGCTGCAGAATGCGATGATGCGTTTTGTAAGGGTTCATCAGCTGGAGGGCAAAGTTGCTTTTACCGGGTGGATTTCAAAAATGGAATTAAGGACCTATTACCGGCAATCACATGTCATGCTTGTTGGTTCATCGGATGAAGGTATGTCACTGGCAATTTTGGAAGCTTTGTCCACCGGCTTGTACATCATAACCACAAGGGTAAGCGGTTCTGATAAATACATAACTGAGGGAATGAACGGAGACCTTATTCCGGTAAATGATGCTGTATCACTGGCCGAAAAAATTGAAACCTACTACAGGGAGAAATTCCTTAGCAATTACAGTATTCCTGTGTCGATACTTAACCAGGTAAGGAAGAACGTCAGCTGGGATACTGTTGTTGAAACCTATAACAATTTGCTGAAGTGAGGCGTGTTTTATACCTGATTGACAATTATTCACTTGGAGGTGCCCAAATTGTAGTGAAGGGTATTCTGGAGAACAAGGCTTACAATGATGAAGTCTTTTCTATTGCATTGAGGGAAAAGGATCCTGTTATGGAAATTTGCAACGGTAATGCAATTGTTTATCAGAGTAAGTCACGATTTTCCTTCATGCCGCTGTTATTTCTGAAACGGTTTATCGAGACCCACCATATTGATATTTTGCATTGTCAGCTCCCGCGTTCCATTGTGTTTGGATATCTTTTGAAAATCCTGTTTTTCCGGGAAATGGTTTATATTATTCATGAGCAGGGTGATATCTTTGAATCAAGGTTATATGCAGCAGTTTTACGGGTAATCGCCCGGAAATCCAATGGAATTATTGCCTGCTCAAAAGCAACCGGGCAGAAGCTTCAGAAGCGTTCCTGCCTTGCAGCTTCGAAAATACGAGTTATTTATAATTTTGTCGACCTCGGCAGGTTTGCTCCTGTTTCGCACCATGAGTCTGGAACTTTTATGATTGGGTTTGCGGGGCGCATTGAAAAGAGAAAAGGGTGGAGGGAGTTTCTGCAAATCGCGGAATCGCTCAAATACAATGGTAACCTGAAATTTTTAATGGCAGGAACGGGTTCAGAAATTGAACAGATGACCGGGAACATTAAAAGTCACAATCTATATAATGTGGATTATCTGGGTTATCTTGCCGATATGGCTGGTTTCTACCATCGCATCCATTTGCTGATTATTCCCTCCTATTTCGAACCCATGGGCATGGTAGCGATTGAAGCCATGGCCAGTGGAGTTCCGGTTATTGCCTCGGATGTGCCCGGTCTGAACGAGATAATTTCGGGAAATAAAGACGGATGGCTGGTACCTGTGCATGCAATTGAACCGGTGATCAGGCTTATTGAAGAATTTGTCAGGAAGCCGGAAGTTGAACGGCAAATAATGACTTCAAATGCGATCCGCAAAGCCAGGACTTTTTCTTACACGGGTTTTGAAGCAACCTTAGATCAATACTATACGCAATTCACCTTCCAGAATGGCTGATAAACAAGAAATAGATACCATAAGGAATCTGCCGTTTTTTTTCATTCTGGGCAGGCCACGATCAGGGACCACACTGTTACGGACCATTCTGGATGCACATCCCAATATCATTATCCCACCGGAAAACAGCAACCTTATACACCTGTATTATAAATACCGTCATACCAGTTTCAAATGGGAGGCTGGAAAAATTGACGAATTTATGACGGATTTTGCAGACGGCAGGGCAGTTAAAGCCTTCTGGAGAGCTGATTATACTAAAGCAAGGAAAATGATACTTTCTTGCAGGGAGGAGAATATAACATTTTCTGAGATTATCAAGATCATCCATTACAACTACCAGTCATTTTCTCCCAAGGAAGAAATACAGATTATCGGAGACAAATCACCGGTTAATTCACTGTATGCAAACAAGCTTAGACTGATTTTCCCAAATGCCAGGTTCATACATCTGTTCAGGGATTACCGGGGAAATCTCTCCTCAATGAGCAAACATGATATTTTTCCGGCCAGGAATTCAACCATCCTGCTTTTGTGGAAGAAATCAGTTAACCAGATAGAAACACTGGCCCGGCAATACCCCTCCCAATATTTTACGATAAGATATGAGGATTTTGTCACTGAACCTGAAAAACTTATCAAGGGAATCTGTGAATTTTTAAATGTGCCCTTTCTGACATCCATATTGGATACCAAAGGGCGGAAAACCGGGATTGAACAGGCGTACAGCACTGAATTCATTGCAGAATGGCAGCCGGATCTGATGAAGGAAATATCAACCGGGAATATCCACAAATGGAAAGAAAAACTCAGCAGGAAGGAAATTTTACAAGCTGATTATCTGGTTGGAGAAACAGGAAAAGGGCTGGGTTATGAAAAGATGAACAGTTATTTCGGTACTATATTCAAGTTAAAATCTTTTATTCTAATTGCCATCTTTGAATTCGGAGAGATGCAAAGGCACATTTTCGACCGCTTGCCTTTTTCATGGAAGGGTAGAATAATGAACCGTAAATTCATCCTGTCAAAAGAGATTTTCCTTTTATATAAACGCATTGTCAAAAATGAATAAGGTCATATTATTCATTCCCCCTGTTCACTGGAACTATTATCCATACCGTGATCAGGAGCTGCCAATGATGCTGGCAAAGCGGGGCTATTCATGCATTTATCTGAATCCTCTGGAATATAAAGGATGCGAAAAAGCTCAGCGATTTTCCAGGGTTAATTCACGGCAAGCTGTTGAAGGGATGAGGATTATCAGTCGTTCAACTCGTTTAAGAAAGTCATTTTTCCTCTTTCTCTATGAGAATGTTTTAAATTTCAAGGAGGTAATGCAATGTAAACCTGATGTTGTAATCAGCACCAATCATTTGTCAGCCGTCATCACCTGCCTGATGTGTTATTTCAGGGGAATACGTTTCATTTTTGATGTTACCGACAACTGGGAACTTGTGGATACAAGCAGGGCCGGTAAATTTTATAAATTTATCATTAAGCCCGTCATGGCGAGATTTGCCTTTGCCATTACAACCACCAGCCAGAACCAGTTTTCTTATTTCAACAAATTGAAAAAAAACCAGACCTGGATCATTTCGAATGGTGTTTCCCCCGATATATTAAACGCTTTGAAACAGATCAGAAAGGATAATCTGGAAAGGATGGAGGTTAACTTCATCGGGAGCTTAAGGGATTGGTATGATTTTGATATGTTGTTTGACGTATTCAAAGAATTGCCAGAAATTACATTGAATATATATGGACAAGGACCGCTTTTTCAGCAGCTTAAACAGAAAGCAGAAGGCATCAGCAATATTCACCTGCATGGCAATGTCGAAAATAAGCATATACCTGAATTGTTACTGGGTACCTTGTTTGGAATTCTCCCGCTTAAAACCGTTGAACTGAATAATTCTACCTGTCCGATAAAACTCCTTGAATACTGGGCTGCCTCCAAAGCAGTCATAGCCACACCGGTTGACGAAGTGAAAAGGATAGGCGGGAATGCCTTGCTCTATGCTGATACAAAGGAAACCTTTCTGGAAATGGCACAGCTGCTGATCACAGACAGGGAACTGAAATTAGAATTAGGCGCATTGGGCTTCGAAAAAATTATATGTACCCATAATTATGAGGTGATAACCAGGCAATTCATGGACATTTTTACCTTGTAACAGACATGCAAAAGCAATCAGTTTTCAGCAGCATATTGAGTATACTTTCATCCAATGTTGCAGCAATTGCGATTACGGCTCTCATCGGCATAATACTTCCACGATGGCTTGGTCCACAATTGCTTGGCAAACTTAATTCTGCCCTGGCCCTGGCAGCCATCGTTTATAGTATTTCTTTCCTCGGCATCCGTTCTTCAATCGTCATCGTGCAGGGACAAAAAGAATATGACATGCAACAGATGGTTTCTGCCGTATTTTTCATTTCTCTCTTCTCCATATTTCTCTCAACCGGTGTGCTTCTGATCTTCCTGCTTTTCATCAGTAGGGATATTTATGCCCTTACCATAATCATCCTGGTGTGTTTGCTGAATCCTTTCGATTTTGTCCTGTCATACATGTCAGGCTTTAGTCTGGCCAACCAAAAGTTCAAAATATTCAACAGGTTAAACCTGTTGCCAAAAGTCATTCAACTGAGTACAGTTCTGGTGCTGATAGGGTATTTTGACCTGCGCCTCACAACCGTTCTTTTCGCTATAGTTCTATCCAAACTGCTGACAATTCTCATCCTGTTCCGATCGATGAAATTGCCATGGCCGGATTTACGGATTCGTCATATCCCGGCCACCCTGATCAGATCTCTTCTGAAATATGGCGTTGTTTATGCCCTGGCCTTTCTGTTAACACGACTGAATTACAGGGTGGATCTGCTGATCTTAAAAAGGCTCTCCGAAATATCAGAAGTTGGGTATTATTCTCTGGGAGTAAATATTGCCGAAACCATCTGGCAAATACCCATTGCTGTGGGACTTGTGTTAATGACACAGTCGGCAAGAGAAAAGGACCAGCAGCTGGTCACCGCACAAGTCTGTTCAACACTCAGGATCTCCTTCATCATTTCAGTTCTTGCAGCCACGGTTTTGTTCTTATTAACGCCAATTCTGATCAAACTGATTTTTGGATCGCAGTACGCGCCTTCCATTCCCATTGTGCGCACCATTCTGCCTGGTATTCTGTTTTTTGTGGTGCTTAAAATAATAAACAGTCAGTTTATCGGAAATGGTAAACCAGAACTGGCCATTTACGCGCTGCTGCCATCTGTGATCATCAATGTCGTGCTGAATATCTTGTTGATCCCTTCATATAAGGGTGTTGGAGCTGCAATGGCAACTAATATCAGTTATTTTGGCGGTTCATTTGCCCTGCTGGTGATTTATTCAAAAACATACTCAATCAGTCTGGTTGAAATATTCAAATACCGCAGCAGTGATTTTAGCTTTATACATACCCTCAGGCATAAACTTGTCAGACATTTCAGCTAAATTTGAAAAGTGATAGCTGACTTATTTCTAACGGCATATTTTCAGGTGGATTCAGGATGGAAACAAATAGGCCCGAAACTACAGTATACATTTCCTGTAATGGCTGCAACAGGAGGCTATTGGATGCCCGCCGGCTGCGTTCGTATTTTGTGGCAAATGGATGCAGAATAGTGGATAATCCGCGGAATGCGAATTATAATATTTTTTTTGCCAGTGCACTGAATAGAATAAGAATCGATGAGTCTTTCAATATAATCAGGAAATTAAGCCAATACAAGGGAGAAACAATTGTCCTGGGTTGCCTGATGGAGGTTGCCCCTTCCGAATTCAGAAATTTCTGGAAATTCAAAGCTCTGCCCATCAAAGACATGGATAGTGTTGATGGTTTCTTCCCATGGTTTACAGTTAAGTACAAGGATATTCCGCCACAAAATATACCGGCGCCTTCGGTAAATATTTACAGGACCATCAGCCCCTATACCTATTTTAAGCAAGGGTTGGGGACCATGCTTTCACCAGCCCGTGTTGGCGATAAAATCTACAGTTTTCTGCACAGGGAGCAGAAGGAGGACTATACGTATACTTATATTTGGGTTTCAACCGGATGCCCGAATCTTTGTTCCTATTGTGCAGAGAGAAAGGTAGTAGGTATGCCTGTTAGCCGACCTGTCGGTGACATTGTCCATGAATATAACCGGTTGCTGAAAGACGGCAAAAGGACCTTTGAATTTATTGGCGATGATGTTGGTTCATATGGACTGGATATTGGAACTGATCTGCCCGAGCTTTTCAACAAGCTTTCAGTGATCGACAAAAACTATCAGGTTGCCTGGGTGATTAAACACCTCCACCCGAAATATATTGTTAAATATAAGGATGATCTTATTAAAATGGCCGGAGATAAGAAAATAAGCGAGATTATTTGCTGTTTTCAATCGGGAAGCAACAGGCTGCTTGAATTAATGAACCGCCATCATACCATCGAGGAGGTGATCCAGGTACTGAAGGAGTTCCGAAAAGCCATACCCGGAATCAAACTTGCCACCAACATCATCGTTGGTTTTCCAACCGAGACTGACGAGGAGTTTTTGCAAACATTACATGTGTTCGATCAGGTGTATTTTAATCGTGTACATATGATCAAATATTATGATGCCGAAGGATCTGATTCACATGGTATATTCCCGAAGGTATCAGACCAGGCCATACGCGAACGAATAAAATTCGCGAAGAAATTTCTGAAAGAAAGAGACATCTATTTTCAAACCAGGGATTAAGATGATATGGAGAAAACACCTGTAAAGATTGCCCTGCTGCATGCATCCAACACTTTCAATAACGGCTCATTCATGATGCTTATCAGTTTCGTTTTTCATATGTATAAAAATCTGCCTGATGGCACGAGCATTGAGATATGGATGGAACTGGACGGAGAAGAGAACTTAAATCGCCTCTTCAGGGCTTTCGGGGACAATCCTGTAACAGACAGTATACAAATCCGGATGCTGCCATTTAAGGTAACTGCACCGGATCGATACGCTGTTATTGGCAAACTGGGCAATCTATACCATAAGTGGTTCACTCATATCCGATTTTTCCGAAAAACGGGCGTTTCTGCTGTGATTATTCTGGGGGGTGATGATATCAGTGAATACTATAAGAAATGGATGATCATTTCGGACCTGTTCCGTATTTACCGGTATACAACTTGTTTGAAAACAATCCTGGCAGGGCAGACTATTGGTCCATTCCGGGGTTGGCGCAAAGCAATCGCTTCCCGGTGTCTTGCCAATGCCGTTATTTACAGCCGGGATAGCCTTACAACAAGATATTTGCTGGAAACTCTCGGCCATCGCAGTGAACTGCTGATTGATTCAGCCGACCTTTCATTTGCAGATCTTCCCGGTCAGTCCGGGACCCAAATTCTGGAGCTTTATGATCTGGTGCCAGATAATTATATAACATTTGTTCCGGGCGGTTTTTATTCTTTGTATACACCAGATATGAAGAAATATTTATTGTGCTGGCAAAGACTTGTTGAAATACTTTTAGAACAACCTGGTTTAAAGGAAAAGAAGTTCGTATTTCTTCCACATGTGACCAGACCAGAGGACGACAGGGTAATTATTTCCCTGCTGAGAAGAACTCTTCCGTATTCAGAAATACCCATGTGTTTTATTGATGAAGAACTCATGCCTCAAGCGTTAAGGCAAATTTTGGGCAGCGGATATTTCACCCTTTCCTGTCGCATGCATGCCGCAATCTCAACATTTCAAATGGGTAAGCCTGCCATTGGCCTTGGTTATTCCGTGAAATATGATGGAGTGATCGGCAAATCATTAGGCATGCCTGAATTGGTCATTCATGCTACATCGGACTTATTTGATGACCCTGAATTTTTCGCTGAAACCATTGTACAAACTATCCGGAATCTGATCAGCAATTATTCTTCAATCAGGGACAAGCTTGCTGATTCAATACCAATGCTGAAGCATAAAGCCCTGGAGCAGATAAAATCAATTACAGAATCAATACTTGTTTAAACAATAGCTGCATGCCTTTTTTTAAATCACAGGTACTTAAATCAAGTCTAGCAATTACCACGATTGCAGGGTGCAGGAATCAATGTTCCTATTGTCCTCAAAAAACGTTTGTGAGATCATACCGGAAGATCAGTGAACAATTGAAGATGAGTATGGATACTTTCCGGAAATGTATCACAACAGTTCCTTTGGATGTTTGTTTGTCATTTTCAGGATTTTGTGAGCCATGGCTTAATCCTGATTGTACCCGAATGATATTACATGCACATGAAAAAGGATTCATGATCAGGGTAAATACGACCCTTGTGGGTATGAGCCTGGATGATGTTCATCAAATAAAAACAATACCATTTGTTAAGTTCGTGGTGCATCTGCCCGATGATTCAGGATTAACCCATATTAAAACAGATGAACTGTACTTCGAAGTTCTGAAGTGCCTTATGCAGGAAAGGATGGACAACATGGTATGGAAATTTCACAATTCCGGACCAGGTATTGATATCTTACCTGAGATAAAGCGGATATTGCAGAATTCCGGTTGTCCTGTCCAGTATGCAGGTTTGAATAACCGGGCCGGCAACATAAACGCAAATGATGAGTGTATCAGCGTTAACCAGGGCAGGATACTTAAGCCTTGTCAGGATTTCAAACACAATATCCTTCTGCCTGACGGCGATGTAACCCTGTGTCATATGGACTGGTCTCTGCGCCATATTCTGGGTAACCTCCTGGAAACTAACTATTCAGATTTGTACCGAGGAAAAGCATTTCATAATCTGAATGCAGCTTTGCATGATCCGGATTCCGATATACTCTGCCGTCATTGCGAGAAGGATATTGTCAGAAGAAATGTACTGCAGAATATAGCCAGATATGCCATCAGGAAGGGCCGGGGGAAGAAGGACATTTACCAAACCTGGGATAACCGGAAGTAAAACCAAGGCAATTCGGGATTACCTGTTTCTTTTCATTTTGGTATCAAATTATAGGCAATTTTCATCACAAACGGAATCCTGTAGAACAGTGCTTTGAGCCTGTATCTCATTGTACCTGCAAGCATTACCGGGGCATACAGCATAACCAGGATGGTCCGTAACAGGCTCTTCTCTTTATGATCTGCCGGGTATCCGTAAAGCAGCCCCGATTTTCCTGCAAGTGAAGCACAAACTGTCTGTTGCCAGGGAGTTAATGTGTTTTGCCATACACCAACTTTTGATTTATCAAAGGGATGCTGAAGGCTTTTGTGTAAAGTATTATAAGAATCGCCATGGATTCCGGCATTGAGCCGGGTAAGGTAGTGAAGCATATCCGAATTGTATGTCAGTTTGAGGAATGCACAGATCTGGGCTATGTTTTTTTCAGGATCCATGATCAGATCTTCAAACCGCAGGGTAAAGAACCGCCCGGCATTTCTGGATTTATGCTTTTCAATTACCTGATTATAATATTTCCAACGGGAAAGGATCACAGGCAGCCAGCTGGTTTCTCCAATCGTTTTGTGCACACGTTTAATGGCCAGTAGGTTATCGCGGTAATCTCGCACCAGGTGGATAAATTTTGCTTCCGGGAAGATCCGGATAAGCATTGGAATGAAAAAGGAATACCTGGGATTTTTATCGCCGATGCAGGTAATCGTTTCTTTACTGAATTCCGATTGGACTGATAAATATATGGCTTTGCAGACCGATTGAAATGACAATCCTTCTTTCTCCTGCAAGATTAGATTGATAAAAAATTCACGATTTATTTGTATTGGCTCAAAACTTTGTTTCATGAAATCCACAGCCTGAATGGCCTGGTCCGGGGTCCACCTGTGAACTGTTCCATACTGATAATACAGGTATTGAACAAAGCGAGATTCATGTGGTATAGCAATAGAGGGATGGGCATCCAGGATAGTCCTCAGGAGGGTGGATCCTGAGCGACCTCTTCCTACAATAAAAAAAACAGGCAGTTTTGAAAGATATCCCGCAATATCATTCATGATTTCCTATATAAGGTGGCTGCATTTTTCCTTACACGAGTGTAATACGTGCCCGGGACTGCCACTTGCCTTTGGTAAAATCAGGAAAATCAACAGGTTTACCTTTATTGGCCACAGAGACTTCAGTGATTGGAGAAATGGCACTGCTGGTAACGGAATCGTATACATCCCAATCCGGCATCCTTTTCTCCCGAAGGGCTTCAATTAACCTATGCCAGTGCATGGGTGTGATATTTTGCCCCCCTCCGTGTCCCTGTATTGCCCCGCCCTTTCTTTGGGGAGGATAATAATTCCTGACGATGGGATGCTCATTTTCTTCCAGATATTTATCTGCTGATTCCCACTTGTGTTCTTCCGGACTTCGGCCTTCCATATAAATCCATTTGGCATGACGGTCACCCATAAATACACCCTTCGTGCCCTGGATCCGGTAGAATTCGCGTGGATGCGGAGTACTGGTATCATGATTGAGGGTGATCATTCTTCCATGAACAGTGCGGATCAGGGAAGCATTATAATTGCCAAGTTTAATTTCTTTTGTGACAAGCGGATGGTTTTTGTTATAGTATACAGCGGCAAAATCATTAAGCATTCCACCTTTCGAACTCATGGATACCAGAAAGTCAATTCTGTCACCATGATTTATGTCCAGGGCCGGAAGCATTCGGCTCATCGGATGATCAGGGTAAAGGTTCCCGTTTCGGTCAATCGAATGCTGCAAACGCCATGGTTCTCCATTGGGATCGAATTTAACCAGACGCAGATCATGAATATATCCCCCTTCGGCATGGACAATATCACCCAGCATGCCTTTCTGAATCATGTTGAGGAGGGCAAGCTCACTAAAACCCTCTAAGCCGATGGTAGCCCACTTTCCGGTGCTTTCATGGGTTTCAACCAGTTCCCACGCCTCATCAAGGGTGATCACTATGGGAACCTCTGACACAGCATGCTTGTCGTTTTTCATAGCAGCCAGACACACGGGAGTATGCCATTCCCAGGATGTAGAACAGATTACCGCATCCAGGTTTTCATTTTCACAAAGCCGTTTGAAATCTGTTGGCCCCTTGCTGTAGAGCCTAGGAGTTGGCTGGCCCGCCTCCTCAATCCATTTTTTTGCCTGATGCAGACGTTTGGGAATAATCTCACATATGGCAGGCACTTCTACACCTTCTATGCCCAAAGCGGCATTCAGGTGGTAAGAACCCCGACCTCCAATACCTACAAATCCAAGTCGGATTGTTGTGTTGCCTGCCCGATTCTTTGCCCTTGCGTCCAATGGCAGTATGATTCCGGATAATGCAGCAGCTCCGCCTACAGCAGCTGCTGTGGAGAGCTTGACAAAATTACGGCGGTTATACACTATTTTGCTCATCATGTGATGGATTACATTTTTGTCGGAATTCCTTTACACTAAAGTTATGGGTGGCCGGCTTTTCCATTTTCCTCTGGTAAAATCCGGAAAATCAACAGCACGACATTTATTTGCAACCGAAGCTTCGGTGAGTGGTGAAATGACACTGCTTGTCACTGAGTCATATACATCCCAGTCAGGCATTTTATTTTCCCGAAGCGCCAATATCAGACGGTGCCAAACCATGGGCGTTTTCGTGTCTCCATCTCCATGGCCCTGTATTGCTCCTCCTTTTCTTGGCGGGGGATTAAAATTCTTCACCATGGGATGCTGGTGCTCTTCCAGATACTTTTCTGCCGGCTCCCACTCATGTTCAACCGGACTGGTTCCTTCGATGTATATCCTTTTTGAAATTCCGTCTCCCAGATATACAGCCTTAGTTCCTTGGATACGATAGAATTCCCGGGGATGTGGTGTACTGGTATCGTGATTGAGCGTGATCATCTTTCCGTTAACTGTCCGGATCAGCGTGGCATTGTAATCACCAAGTGCTACATTCGCCTTGGCATACAAGGAATCCTTGCCATAGTTCAATGAAGCATAATCATTCAGCATTACAGCCTTCGAGCTCATGGAAAGCAGGTAATCAAACCTGTCACCATGGTTGATGTCCAGTGCAGGGATAATCTTGGCCATGGGATGGTCGGGATACAGATTCCCATTTCGCGCCATGGAATGCTGCAGGCGCCATGGTTCCTCTTCCGGATTGAATTTAACCATCCTGAGGTCATGCACGTATCCGTTTTCAGCATGAACCATCTCACCAAATATGCCTTTTTGAATCATATTCAGCAAAGCGAGTTCACGGAAGCCCTGCAGACCTAAGGTCGCCCATTTTCCGGTACTTTCATGAGTTTCAACCAATTCCCAAGCCTCATCCAGGGTAAGTATGATAGGGACTTCAGAGACAGCGTGCTTGTTGTTCCTCATGGCAGCCAGGCAAACGGGAGTATGATATTCCCATGGGGTAGAGCAAATCACCGCATCAAGATCTTCTTCTTCGCAAAGGCGCCTGAAATCATCAGGTCCCCTGTCATACAGCCGGGGTGCTGGTTGTCCTGCCTCTTCTATCCATCTTTTTGCGGTATGCAGTCGTACGGGTTTAAGTTCACATATGGCCGGCACTTCCACACCTTCAATACCCAGTGCTGCATTCAGATGGTAAGAGCCACGTCCCCCTATGCCAACAAAACCCAGACGAATTGTTTTTTCACCCATAATTTTTTGATTGAAGTTTTTATTTAAGCACGTTACCCTTATGCATCCCGAGGATTTTCAGTGCATTCTTGTTGTATATCTTTTCCAGCACTTCATCGGGGAGATAAAGCCCGTAAATCATCCACCGTCCCTGGAGATGATGTCCTCCGGAGGGATCGATATATTCATCATCTGTTTCCAGAAAACGGTAATAGATTTGATATGCTTCAGCATCGGGCGGTGTATCGGTACCAAAAAGGATCCGGTCCTGGTGGGTGATCATGAATCTCCGGGCTGTGTAAGGCTGACGGCCCAACTCATTGATACGTGCGTCGATATCCACATAAAAATTCGGATATTCGTTGAGCCACATGGATACTTTGCCCAGATCCTCAGGCAGATTGCCCATATGAGCACCAATGAATATTGTATTGGGATGCCTGGCAATAACCCGGTTTCGCTGTGCCAGGATTTCTTCCTTGGCAGGAAATTCGCTGCCGCAAAACGACCAGTCAGGATGGGCAGCCAGTTCATCATAACGCTCGTTGTAGCGATCGACGGGTGTAAAAAAAGCTTTGGGATCTGAAACATGAATCATAACCGGAATTCCAAGTTCTGCGCACTTTTCCCAGATCGGATCGATACGGGGGTCATCCACAGGAACCAGCTTGCCACTTTTATCCTTAATTGTCAGGCCAAGGGTTTTGAAAATTTTCAGACCCCTTGCGCCCATTTTAACAGCTTCTTCCAGTTTCAGGGCTTCCTTACGCCCAAAATCAGGCTCATCGATCCTGCTGAAATCGGGACTAAAAAAGACCAGGAACCGGTCGCCGGATACTTTTTGTGATGCTGTAAGGTGTTCCTTGTAGAAATCACCGGCAGATCGGCCGTCCAGGCTCACACACTTCCATACACCAGCCTTGTCCATTTCCTCAAGGTATTTTTCTGCGTTATCCAGTTTTCTCAGGTGGTTGTGGATATCAATAACCGGAAATCTGGGTTTGAGAATTTTAGTCTCCTTCACCACCAGCTGGCTTTTTGGTTGCCAGTCAAGAAGCTTTAAATCTCCGGTTTGTGCAAACAGGCAATTCGCAATGGGGAAGAAAAGGAGAACCGGTAACAGGATCCCATAAGCATAAGCAGGATTTCTCATTTTGTGATTATATTGGTGCAGATACAGTAAAAGTACAAAAAACTATTTCCTGTCGTTGAAATCATCAGGACTGGATTTCAGTATCCTCAGGTATGGAAAACGAAATACTTTTGCGGAATCCTTTGGTCTTGATAAAACCCACGATCATACCGGTTATGATCCATATACTGCCGGCTATCTGAGCCTGAATGCGCAGGTTGATCCAGATCATGAAACAAAAAATAAACCCGATCAGGGGAGGAACAATGTTGATGAACTTCCTGCTCTTTTCCTTGATAAAAAAATGAAAGAATACAGACAGATTAACACCCATGAATGCAATAAAAGCCCCGAAATTCAGCATTTCTGCGGCCAGCTGAAAATTGAGGATAAAAACCCCGGCCAGGGTAGTAGCCCCAATGAATAAAACATTGTTACGGGGTACAAACCGTTTGGCATCAATAACACCGAAAAACTTTCTGGGTAACGCATCTTCACGTCCCATGCCATAAAGCAACCGCGCCGCACCCAGCATGGAACCTATGCCCGCTCCCATGACTGAAAACAACATGCTGATGTTGATTATATGAAAAAGCACATCCCCGCCTGCTTTTCTGGCAACATATACGAAAGCGGTATCGGCATCCGGAAAGTTACCCCATTCCCCCCATACCAGTTGTGATACATACACCTCCAGGGCGGCAATTATTCCGGTTAATAAACAGACAAGCACGGTCGCCAACAGTATATTGCGTCGTGGATTCCTGACTTCTTCCGAAAGTGTCGAGATACCATCAAATCCGATATAGGTGAGTGATGCAATGGATGTTCCGGTCAACACCAGGGACAGGGAAAAGGCCTGTGGATCATAGATTGGCTTTAGAAGCTGTCTGCCGGAAAACTCCGGGATTTGTAACAAATACCGGACGGCATAAAAGAAAAAAATCAGCATGACAATAATCATGAAAATGACCAGGATCTGGTTATTCCGGGCATTTGCTTTTATTCCCCGGAGATTCAACGAGGTAAACAATACTGCAAAAAAGACTGCACAAACAGGATAGGGAATTTGCGGCAATATGTTCATCAGGGCTTTGCTGCACCAAATCGAGCAAAGTATAGGATTCAGCATATAATCCATAACCATGCCCCATCCGGTAAGGAATCCGAACATGGGGCCAATGGACCTCCCCACATAGGAGAAAGCCGAGCCGGCCAGTGGATATACATGCGCCATGCGACCATAGCTGATTGCAGTAAAAAGCATGGCCACCATAGCTATCAGGATGCTGGTGGTAACGTGCCCCTTCGCTTCGGTGCTGACAATCCCGAAAATGGGAAGAGGTGCTGTAACCGTGATCAGCACAATTCCATAGAATACAAGGTCCCACAGACCCAAAGCACGTTTCAGATGAGGTGCCTGCATGATATAGGGTGAAAGCTTGCAAAGTTATTTTTTTGGATTGTTTATGCAAGTTTTGAATGAAATTCGATTCTCATAGAAGATTCTTTGAAGACAGGAAAATGTTATAAACTAAGTTCTGAAAAGACATATCTTTACTAAATACGGAGTAAATTTTGAAATTTATGAAACAGTATCTTCAGTTGTTGCAGTGC
Source organism: uncultured Bacteroidales bacterium (assembly GCA_963705125.1). Classification (GTDB taxonomy): domain Bacteria; phylum Bacteroidota; class Bacteroidia; order Bacteroidales; family UBA10428; genus UBA5072. The sequence continues at coordinate 806,370 of CAVPIY010000008.1, forward strand.
ATAGGTTTGATCGTTCCTATTCTTGTTCAGGCCCAGGTTCCGGTTAATTCCAGGGTAGAACTGCCTTATCAATATTTCAGATTACTGGAAGCAGGAGTTCTGCGGATTGAGAATCGCTTCGCTGCAGAGCCCGACGCGGATCTTTCTGTTCTGGAATCCCAGCCTGGCTGGGAACATTTTGCCTCAGCTATTTTAATCCCGGCTGTACTGTATGCAAAATCACATCCGGATAATTCACATCTAGGGGATAAAAATACGTTAGGTCTGGCCATGCGGGTAGGGGATTTATTGGTTAAAGCACACAAAAAGGGACTGTATACGCCCAGACAGGATAGTGACTGGGATACCTATATGTGGCTGGAAGCCTATCGGTTGCTTGAATCTTCCCTGGGTGAAGAAAGACGCAACCTATGGCGTACTGCACTCCTTGACAACCTTGTTTTACTGGTGCCCAAGCTGACAAAATGCAAAGACTATCCAAGGTATAATGCACCCTTTATTATTACCTCTCCCAACCATTACGCGATCTATGCTTCAACCCTTCTGGTGGCCGGGCATGTATTCGGAAAGCCTGAGTGGATAAAGGTGTCAGCCGAAGTACTGCACAGGTTTGCAGTTGAAGAGCAGTCGGCGGATGGTTTTTGGGGAGAACACAGTCATGCCCTGCCGACAACGGGATACGATTACCTCACGGAAACCCAGATGGCCCTGTATTGGGAATACACCAAAGACCCGGATGCCCTGATAGCGTTGCGCCGTTCCACTGATTTTCACAAATATTTTACATACACCGACGGCACCCCGGTTGAGACGATCAACGACCGTAACCGTTACTGGGATGTTTCCATGTGGGGTCATTTTGGATTTTCAAACTTTCCTGACGGCAGAAGGTATGCAGCATTCCTTACAGGTTTCTTTCCTGAGGATGGGGATATCCAATCGCTCAGCCGGCTCGCCCAGAATGCACTCTATTTTCATGAAGGCGAGACAGTACCGATTCCGCAGGATCTTTCGGAATTTGTCCATGCCATGCAGATTCCCGCCGGAATACGCAAAACAGGTCCCTGGATGGTTTGTCTTTCCGGTTTGATCGCCCCCGAAGACATAATCAATAATTTTTTTCTTGACCGGCAGGGTAACATCAGTATATATCACACAGAACGGGGCTTGATCGTTACCGGTGCGAATTCAAAGCGACAGCCTGAACTGGCCACTTTCACTGAATTGATTGACGGACAAATTGTCCATATGCCCCTGACCAGCAAGCTTCAGATGGAAGGCAATGCTGACCGGCTTGCCCTGTCCTATCATACTTTCTTTGCTGTACTTGAGATCCCAACTCCATCAACCCGGCAAATTGAATTCCGGTTCCGTACGACTTACAAGTGGGGTGATGCAGAATCGAAACTAAATATTCAATTGGTGCTCAAAGCAGGGCAATCACTTGTATCAGGTACCGGGCAAAAGATCACATTGGGCAATGACCGGATTGAGCTTGGAGAAAAAGAGCTTGGCGGATCCATTGCTCACAATGGATGGCATTTAACCCTGCCTCCGGGTTCCAGGCTGACCTGGCCGGTTTTCCCTTTCAATCCTTATCGGGACGGTCCGGAGACCGGCCTGGACAAGGCAATTGGTCTATTGTCCATACCGCTTACAGCGAGCGATCAGGAGTTCCGCTTTCTTTTGGCTGTGGATTGAGGTTTCGGTATTGTGGTTATTTCACCCTGATCTTAAATGCCCAGGCATACCCGCAGGAGGATGGCCTTGCTTTTTGTCTCGGGTAAAATACGGTGAGTCCGGTCGTTTCGTCCCAGGTCCATTTCAATTCTCCCGGAACACCGAGCATGGTTATGGCAGATCCGGCAACCGGTTTTACTGATTTTATGGTGAAGGTATCACCCTGCCATTTCAGAAACAGGGCATATACATGGTCACCCCTGGCCGTAAAACAGGCATCTCCTTCCTGCTGGACTTTCCAGGCCGATGTTCCGTAAATGGCCTCCCCATTGACCGTAAGCCACTCACCCAATTTTAGCAGGGGATATTGTTCATATTCCGGTATAAGACCGGCAGCCGTAGGCCCGACATTGATGTCAAAGTTACCATTCCGGCTTACCCCCGTGATCACCTTATCAATGAATTGCTTTGGGGATAAGCAATCTTCCGGATCGGTATCCTGGTTGTACCCGAATGTTTTGGCAATACCTTGCCAATATGACCATTTATGCGTAAGAAGTCCTTCGCTACCGGTATTATACCCATATTCAACATTATACAGATCACCGTGGTTTCCACGTTCATCCTTCCCATAGCGGTCGTTTACAAATACTTCCTGGCCACGTTTGAAGGCTTCATTATAGTAATAGGCTACCACTTCCTTCATTTTCCAGTATGATTCCGGATGATCCCATTCCCCGTCAAAAAAGAAGAAATCAGGATGATACAGATCAATTAACTCCTTGATCTGGGGGATCATAAAATCATCAACATAATTGTTCACCTTCTTTAGCCCGGCATATGGGATATCTTTCCCGGTATACAGCGGATTGAACCATTCATACAGGGAATAATACAGGCCCACTTTAAGCCCCTGTTTCCTGGCTGCGGCAAAATACTGACCCAGAAGATCTTTCTGTGGTCCCATTTTCATGGCATTCCGGTCGGTATACCGTGTAGGCCAAAGGCAGAAGCCATCGTGGTGTTTGGAGGTTATGAACATATATTTTGCCCCCATCTTTTTTGCGAATGCTGCCCATTCATCCGGATTATATAACTCCGCCTTCCATTTTGGGATAAAATCATCATAGGTAAATTTCTCTCCGAAATTTTCGGCGTGATAGGCAAATGTTGGATTACCCGGCTCATGCATACGGTATCCATACCACTCGGCATAAGAAATTCCCTCCTCACGGGGAGCCCAGGCAGGAACCGCATAAACTCCCCAGTGCATACTCAGGCCGATTTTGGCATCTTTATACCATTCAGGCATTTTATGGGTGTCCAGTGACTCCCATGTGGGTTTGTATGGTCCCTGGTCTACTGACTGAGGGAAAGCATTTATTCCCAGAGCCAGTCCGATCAATAATGTGACTTTATTTTTCATGGCATGAATACCTGTATTGCAGGCCTAAGATAGTGATTTTCCAAAAATATTTTCACCAGGGTTCAAACTACCGAAATTCACTAGGGTTTCATGATCATCACTTTGCCTGTTCTCGGAATCCCTCTTTTTGTATTTAATTTATAGATGTATACACCGTTGGCGTATTGTGATACAGGCACTCTGACCATCCCCCTGTTGTTCTCAACCCGTATTTTCTGAATTGTTTTACCTTCTTCATCCATGATCTCGATTTCACCGGTTTTCTGGTCTCCGGACAATTGATACTCCATATCCACAAAATCGCTGGCCGGAACGGGGAAGGCCCGTAAATAATTGCCCGAGGTCTCTTCAAACGCTTTCAGATCTTTTGAAGATACGGGCAGGGATCCTGGAAGGTCATATACATCATAACTGTATAGTCCTTCATTAAAATAATAAACATCCAGGATCATTTTAGCCCCTGCTTCTGTGTTGGTCAGTGAGGCTTTTATGGATGAATTGGCTACAGCGGAATTTATAAGCCAGGTATTTGCGTTTTCGATATCCGATTCAAAAAGAGTACTGCCGTTCTCGTTGAACACAAGAACCTGTGCATACTCATCATCATTGTTGTCGTAATAAGAAAGATGAGCCAGGATGTCAATGTCGTTATCCTGATCGAATACTTGCTCAGTCACATAGCGGATGTTTAGTGAGGGGTATTTAAAATCTGCTGTGATAAAAAGTGGCTCCAGGTCAATGGATATGGTTTTGAACTCTGAATAATCGGGATTGTAAAGAATACACTCGTAGGAAGTACTGTCATTTTGGTTAACAACAAAAAATTTCTGGCCTGAGTTTTCAAGTGTGATCACTGAAATTCCTCTGGTGGCCGGATCATCAAAGGCATGCTCTTTGACCACTTGAGCCTGCGTTGTGAATGACACAATGATCAGGCAGATGAGGATTAATACTTTTTTCATGGCATCAGGATTTTTGAAGGTCAAACAAATAATTACTTTGCCATATTAACATTTCTGGTGCTTTTTTTGTTCTTAACTTTACTGAAATATTTATACTGAAAATTTGGGATTTATGAAGCTTCAGTATGGGACAAGGCAGTTCTGGGTTCTGTTGTTTTCGATCTGGTCTTTGCCAGTATTTTCCCAGCAAATCGAGGTGTCTTCAAGTGTTCCTGATTTTAACTTTGGATCCACCCGTGTACACAAGATCATCGGACATGATGCGGATCATTATTATGTAATCAAATACCACAGCGGCCAGTATTATCTCGAGAAACTGGATGGAGATCTGAACCTTATGTTTGAACGACGAATAAAGTTGTTTGAAGGAATTAAGACCTATGATCTCGAGACCGTTTGTCATTTCTATAATGAGCTCTATATATTTGTCTCACGAAGAAAGTTCAATGACATAACGCTCTATTATCAGAAGATTGACAAAGGTAATCTTGAGCCTTTGACTGATCTGATTGAACTCACCACCATCCGCTTCATGAATGGCAACTGGGCTGATTTTCACTTTGCCCTTTCCAGGCATGAAAAAAGACTCATGGTAGCCTGCCGGATAAAACTGGAATGGACCAAGGTGCAATTTAATGAATTATATGTGTTCGGAGAGAATATGGAACTGATCTGGAAAAGGAAGGATTCATTTGAATTTACCAAACAGGGTCCAAGAGATAATAAATATGTTGTGGATGAGATTGGCAATGTCTCAGTTCTGAGTGTGCAAAAGAGAGAATCCCTCATATCTGTGTTCAGCCGTATCAAGAACAGTTATACAATTTACTGCTATTCAGACAATGGAAGAGTTTTCAAGGAATATCCCATCACGTATCAGAACAGATATATACGCGGGATTAAAATCATCGGTGGTGAACAGGGTGAGCTGATCTGCGCGGGTTTATATTCGGAATTGTACCGTGCAGGTGTCAGGGGTAGTTTCTTCTTTAAGATTAATCCAGGCGGTGGAGGTCTATATGATAACATGCTCAATGAGTTTGATGATGCCATGCTTGCAAAGCTTGCTGAAACAAAAGAGCCCATGATCGGGGAAGAAGAATTGGTTTCGTATGTGATGACTGATCTGGTTTTACGTGAAAATGGCAGGATCATCTTCATTGCAGAGCAATTTTTCAACCAGACCTATAATACTTACAACAACCTTATTGTCATTTGTTATGACATGACAGGCACGGTTTATTGGGTTCAGGTTATTGAGAAGAAACAGGATTTCAATGTCAACATCATAAGAGACCTTGATTTTGAGACATTTGAATACCGGGATTACATCCTGGAAACCGGTGCGCTATATCAATATGTTGAAAACTATTGCTCTTATGCTCTTATGTCTCCGCTGGACAGGAGTGGTATCATTCTGTTTTATAATGACCACATTAAAAACCTGAATAATCCCGGTAAAATGAAGAGCCTGGGACGTCCGAAAAAGTCATTTATAGTGGCTGTCATGATCGACGAATTTGGCAGTATTGTCAAACAACCTGTACTGAAATGGAAACGGAAGGCTTTATACCCGGAACCCCTCCGGTTTTATGACACCTTGTACAATACCCTTGTCATCCCTGCATTTAAAGGCAATAAGTACAATTATTACAAGATAACGGCAGGATTTTAGCTTACACCAGAAGCTGCTTCAACCGGTAATTTGTTTTTGGTATTCCGAAGGTAAAAGACCGAATTTTTCTTTAAAGCATTTTGCAAAATAAGACAGGTTGTTAAATCCAACCTCATACGTTACCTCAGCAACATTGCCGTAATCTTGCCTGATGAGTTGAGCGGCCCGCTGGAGTCTCAGATTACGGATCAGTTCACCGGGTGTCTGGTTCAGGAGGGCTTTCAGTTTTCTGAATAATTGCATCCTGCTCATGCCCATTTCCGGATAGAAGCTGTTCACATCGAAATTGCAATCGCTTATGTTTTTTTCAATGACTTTCCTGACACGTTCCAGAAATCTTTCATCAACGGATTTAACTTCGGTCTCATTTCCATCCATGGATATCTGGTGGCTATATTTTGACAACAGTTTCTTCCGCTGTTCGATCAGATTTTTTGTTCTTATGGTCAGCTCCTTATTATTAAAGGGTTTGGTAAGGTAATCATCGGCCCCCGTTTCAAGTCCTTCGATTTTTTCTTCCACCTCAGCTTTTGCTGTCAGCATGATCACTGGTATATGGCTTATGCGTTCATCGGTTTTCAATTTCCGGCATAATTCCAGACCATCCATTTCCGGCATCATCAGATCAGTTATTACCAGGTCAGGGATTATGGCCAAGGCCTTTTCAAATCCCTCTTTTCCATTGGCGGCTTCTTTTACAATAAAATCTTTTGTAAGGGAATCCCTGAGATGACGTCTGATATCCGGGCTATCATCCACAATAAGTACAATCGGACGGTCGGTGATGCCGGTTGTTTCATAGGTGTCATTGCGCACTTTCTGAGAATTATCGGATATGCTGCATTTGATTATCATGGATTGTCCTTCAACTTCTTCATTGTTCACAATGACATATTCCTGAGGTTTCAGGTGGTCCCTGCCAACGGGTAATCTCACGATAAAACAGCTGCCTTTCTGAGGATCACTTTCAACCCGGATTTCACCGTGTTGCATTGTGGTTAATTCTTTGGTGAGCGAAAGACCAATACCCGTCCCGCTCGTCTCTTTTTTCCAACCGTCTTCCACCTGGTAAAACCGGTCGAATATTTTTCCGAGTTGTTCGGCCGGTATACCGGGGCCCGTATCTTTTACCATCAGTTCAATATACCGGGTATCCACGTCCTTCAGATTTTCAATGTTAACGGAGCAAATTATTTCCCCATGTTCCGGCGTAAATTTAAAGGCATTGGACAGCAGGTTGACAAGGATCTTTTCCACCTTATCGCGATCAAAGAAGCAATTCATGGCCTCTTCCGGTATAGATATTGCATATTTTATTTTTTTCCGATCAGCCATGGGAATAAAACTCCTGGAAATCAACCGAAGCACTTTGTTCAGGTCATAATGCATGATGCTGAGCTTCATGCTCCCTGCATCAATCTTCGACAGGTCAAGCAACTGATTTACCAGGCCAAGCAACCTGAGTGCATTCCTGTGCATCATTTCTAGGGTATCTTTCTTATAAGATGCCAAATCCTTATCCAGTAGAAAATCTTCCAGGGGACCAATGATCAGTGTCAAGGGTGTACGGAACTCATGGGATACGTTTGAAAAAAAACGTGTTTTCATCTGGTCCATTTCCATGATCCTTACATTTTTCCGTTCCAGTTCAGCCGTTCTTTCCTTCACGATGATCTCCAGGTTCTGTCTCAGGTTCTCGAGCCGCATGATTGAGTCATATGACCTTAAGGAGGCCAGTGTTACGGTAAACAATTTAAAAGTAGTAAGTTCAGTCTTTGTTTTGTAGTCATTGATCTCATAGGCGGCAATAACCTCACGTTCGGGTGCCTGTCCGGGATATCCGGTTCGCAAAACGATTTGTGTAAAATGATTTTTCAAAACATTCCGGATATATTTAACCAGATCGAGACCGGCATGATTGTTTTCCATGACCACATCCAGAAATATCAGGGCAATATCCTTATGTTTGGGCAGCAGTTGCATTGCCTCACCGGCTGAATAGGCATGCAAAAACAGGATCTCCCTGCCGTGGTATGAAAATCCTTTCAATGCCATCCGTGTTACACTGTGTATATCCTCTTCATCATCCACCAGCAGTACTTTCCAATAAACAGGTGAATCTCCCGGTTTAGCTGGTTTTTCATTTTGAAAATCTTCTTTGTTGTCTTTAAAGAGTCTGCTTTTTTCTTTGTTGGCTTCTGGTTCAAAAAGCTTTTCTTCAGGATTGTCCATGGGTTTGGATTTTAAGTTTTGCGGGTATTTCGATCCGGAATATCACCCCTTTTCCAGGTTCACTGTCACAGGATATGTTCCCGTGCAATTTCTGTTCAACAAGATTATGTACAATGTTCAGACCCAGTCCTGTACCCTTTCGCTGATCAGAAGTATAAAAGGGTTCGAAAATATGGGGCAGGTCCATCCTGCTTATTCCTGCACCATCATCCTGATATTCGAGCCTGAGTGTATCATTGTTATTAAATACACTGATGTTGACAGTTCCCTTTTCTCTGTCGTGAAAACCATGTGTAAAAGTATTCAGCAGGAGATTGGTGAATATCTGGGCAAATGTTCCGGGAAATGAATTCACTTCCAGCCTTTCATCACATTCAATGCGAAATGTAATGTCCTTATGCTTGAATTTTGGGGACAGGCTGCGGATGATATCATCGAAGTATGATTTTATTTTAAACACACGCTGCTGCTCTGAAACCTGGTCAACGGATACCTGTTTAAAACTCTGGATAAGCGAAGCAGTACGTTCCAGATTTTTCTGAATGAGTTTCCCGGCGTCATGAGTTGATTGCAAAAATTCTTTAAAATCTTTCCGGCTGATCTCATCTTTTTTGTAGAGTTCTGCCATTTTCTGCACTTCTTCAATCAAATTGCTGATGGCAGTGACACCAATACCCACCGGTGTATTGATCTCATGCGTGACACCTGCCACCAGACCACCCAAGGCAGCCATCCTTTCAGATTCAATCAGTTGTTCCTGTGTTTTCTGCAGATTTTCGAAGGTGTATTGCAGTTCTTCTTTCTTCCGGATCAGTTCTTCATTCTGCTTTTCAAGCAGGGTGTTCAATTCAAGCAATTCCTCAGTTCTTTTATTTACCTCTTTCTCTTGTGCTAATTTTTCTTCTCTAAGACGTCGGTTCCGCCAGTAAATATAACCGATGAGCAGCAGCAGGGAAAGGATACCATAAACAATACAGGCCGGTGTCGTCCGCCAGAAGGGAGGATGGATGATGATGTTGATGTTGGCAATCTCATCAAAGTGTATCTTTTGGGTCTTGTTGAAAACAGGTAAGCTTGTGAAGAGCAATGCCAGTATCAAGGTTGTCTTTTTCATCATGCTATTCAGGTGTTTATATTCTTTGATCTGCAAGACATGGATTATAAAAAAATTCCCTTAGCATGCATTACGCATTTAAGGTACAAAATAAAATGCAGGAAATCAAGTAAAATACCTGATTCCCAGCATAAATAGTATATTGAATAAAAAATCTGCTGCACTTTTATTCGTTTTCTTCTGCGGCCGGATTGAACGAAAGGAATTCTTCATCATTAGAATTAGAATCAGCATCCTTTTCCTGAATATTATCATTGGCGGAATATTCAGGAGCATTGTCCTGTTCTTCAACCGGAGCCCGGTACATGATCTCATTTTCCGTAATGTTTGCCAGCATTTCCAGTCTTTCCCAGGCTGATTCAGTATCATCCGGCACGACCTGTTCGGCCTTGTATTTCAAGGCTTTTTCAATTTTGGCAGCCAGCATATCAAGACGTCTTACGCAATTTACCAGTTCTTCCTGGATGGCGTTCTGTTCTGCCCAGGTAACTTCATTCCAGTCTTTTACTGCAGGAGCCACATATTTTACTGCTTCCTCGGTGCGGGTAATAATAGCTTCCATTCTGCTAAAGGATTCGTCCAAACTGGTTTTGTAGTTATCAGGATTGGGCTGAGCGCAGATCCCGGTAACAAAAACCAATGCAGCATAAAATGCTGTTGCCATTTTGCTGGCCCGGTTGTAGTTGGTTGTAGTTTTCATTTTTTGTCCCCCCAGGTTATTTGATGATTTGATGATTTAATGATTTGATGATTTGTTTATTGGTTGAATTCCTATGTAAATGTAAGACCCCGGAGAGGCCTGAATCTAACAGGGATGTAACAAAGGATAACAGAGATGTAACAGGAAATGATTGAAGAAGGAAGATTTAAGAAGGAATCTTCAATCAGCCTTTTTTTTAATTAAATCATAGACAAATAATCCATTCCAGGATGTAATGTACAGTTGGTTTTGATCTTTCAATATATCGGTGACAATTGTATTCCTTAAATTTTCCGCTATTTTTCCTTCAGGAAGAGGATCGTGAGATTTTCCTGTCAAAGTATTAAATTCAATTACTCCGTCGTCAAGACCTACCCAAAAAATACCGGGGTATGTTTCCTAAATGCAACCAATTCTGTTCGCACGTTCACCCAAATCATACCGGGTAATATGATTGGTTTCTTTTTGAAATCTGTACAGTCCACTCCCCCAGGCACCCATCCATAAATTATCTTTGGTATCGAAATGAATGTTAATAATATCGGTACTGGTAAAAGTGTTACTAACTAAATTATTATAAGATATGAATGGTGATCTGTCCGGATTAAATTTCATGATTCCTGTTGTCCGATGTCCTGTCCACAACATGCCTGTCCGGTCTTCTAATATGTCAAAGGTATATTTACTGGTTGCATAGTCCTTTTTATCCAGCATATTTTTGTATAAGGATTCGAAAGTCAGACCGGCTTTTTCATTTTTTTCCTTGAATTTAAATACATCAAGGCTGGTACCGATGAAAATATTGTTTTTTATATCCTTAAATATTGCAAAGATTGCCTGATCCTTTGATACAACAAATTTTGTGAAACTAAGTGCTGAGACGTCAGGAACAGATCCATGAAGTGCATTTTCAATATTTGTCATCCAATACAGAGATTTGTCTTTTTCAGCATCATAAATCAAAATGGTATCCTTATTCAGTTGCAAGATATCATTGAAAGCATCGATCTGGCTCTCATTTCGGCCCCTGTTTCAAGCCTGTAAAATGAAGTATCTCCCTTTCTCATTACATAAAATCCTTTAATGCAACCTGTCCAGATATTTCCTTCAGAATCTTCGTAGATCTTTACAGCCAGGTTTTTGTAAGAAATTGTTTCCTGAGAAAGCTGAAAAGAATCGATATGAAGAATGTTTTTCAGGCCTTCGTTAAACCTGATGTCCTTACTATGGGAATTCTCTTTGTATGAAAATCTTACTACTCCATAATCTTTGGTTGCCCAAATATTGCCCCGGGAGTCTTTCATCAGATCCATGGTTATAATATTATAGGGAAGTAAGCGAGGACGTTTAAACCGATATGCCTCCCATGATCTTTCTTTTTCAGAGTCGTAAAGGATAATACCTTTGGATGATATCGTCCAGAGCATTCCGTGGTTATCTTCCACCACATCATAAACCGGAGCAAAAGGAGGGCAGATTTTACAACCTGGCGGATCCTTATAATAGACAATATTATACCCATCAAACCGGTACAATCCATTTTCTCCTCCAAACCAGATGAATCCCTTGCAATCCTGTAACAAACAACCTATCCCATTATCATTCAGCCCCGGTTGATTAAAGATTCGTTCATAATGGATCTCCGGATACTGGCTATAAGAAGAACAAATGAATAGCAGAAATACAAAGAGAAGCACAAGCTTTTTCATGGCTGAACATTTGAATGTTAAAGCCTGAGAAACTGTAATTTCTCAAAAAGGCATGAAAATTTCAGGCTAAAGTCAAGTAAAAGAGGCTTGAACAAATCTTAAATGGCGCAAAACGAGTTTTTGTTATTCCAGATCTTATATAATATGCCCTGAGAGATGGACTTATAATATCTTTTCGAGATAAAATCGGGAAAAGGCGGGGACATTCTTTTTGTTAATCATCATCATTCTCATTTTCATTCTCATTGAAGCTTCCGTTACCCTCACCGGTAAAATATAACCTTATTTGTGCATGCTTTTTTACATAATCAACCTTACCAATTTCGAAACGGATTATGTTAAGCTCTGTCAAATCTTTTAACTCCTGCAGCAACAACGGATGTTTGCTGGGCTTTAATAAATCTGTATTACTATAGGTTATGGTTCTGCGGGAGAGTTTATTGCTGAAGAAAAGCTTCTCCATCAGGAATGTGATGAGGAGCAGGATAATATTGGCAATAACGATCCATTGTACACATTCATTCTGCGTAAGCAAGGCATTGACTGCGGAAATACCAACGACCATAAATAAATAGGCCATTTCCTTAACGGGAACATTGATCGTTCTGAACCTGATAATGGCAAAGATGGCGAACATACCCAGAACAAGTCCCAGTTCAAGCTGAACCCAGCGAAGCATGGAGCAGATCATGAAAACAATTATACCGGTGATCAGCTGGGCAAACATGTGCTCAGGCTTTCGGTTCAACCTGTAATACAAGGCCCCTGATATAATCAGCAGCACCATCAGGTTCAGACCAAATCGCAGGATCATTTCATAAAAATCAGTGCTGGCAAATGGTGGGCAGAAGGGAATCTTCACCAGGGCGAGGTTATAAATTGTTTTCATATCTTTAGCGTTTACATTGATTATTGTATTCAGCCTGCCTTATTTCCTTGCCTTTTTTATGTTGTGATAGTATGTCAGGAGATTATCATCTTTAGCTTTCGTGTTATCTTCTTTGACTGCATATTCCTCTGCAGGGGACTGTTCTTCGTCCGGAGCCTTGTACATGATTTCACATGCCGTTTTGTTGGCCAGAAATTCAAGTCTTTCCATTGCAGGCCGGATGTCATCATAATCCAATGATGGGGCTACGTATCTGGCAATCTGTTCAGCCTGGCTTATCAAAGCCTCGAGTCTTTCAAAAGCCTCATTTAAATCGTTGCTTTTGTATGGTTCAGGATTTGGCTGGGCTAAAAGCGAAGTGCCAAAAACAATTGCAGCACAAAGTGCTGTTGCCATTTTACAGGCGCGGTTGTTGTAGGTTGTGGTTTTCATTTTTTTGTCCTCCCAGGTTATTTAATGATTTGTTGATTGGTTGATTTGATGATTGGTTGAATTCCTGTGTAAATGTAGGGCCCCGGAAAGGTCTGAATCTAACAGGATTGTAACAGAGGATGACAGATTTGTAACGGGGAGAGATTCAAGAATGAAGATTCAAGATTCAAGAAGGAAGATTGAACCCAAGGTATGGCGTGGTTTGCAACTACGCCAGATTTTCACTTTTCGCTATTCGTTTTTCACTGCCACACCGGCACCTCAATCCTTAACAAAACCCCTTTCCCAGGCTCGCTTTCACAGGATATACTTCCGTGCAGTTTCTGCCTGATCAGGTTGTAGACAAGGTTCAGTCCTGATCTCACACAGGTGAATCAGGCAGATTCAACTTGCTTACAATTTCCTCAAACCGGGGATCATTTTGGAGTGATTTATAAATCGTATTTAATTTTATCCAGGGTAAAAAATCATTATGCTGCCGGTAAGCATCCTCTATCCAGTATATGGCTTTGTCCTTGTCGCCCAGAACAGCGTAAATATCTGCCAAATCCGTTGATGGGTAACTTTTTAACCTTTCCAATTCTGCGGCAACGGCAAGTGCTTCATCTCTCCGTCCGGCACGTGCATATGCGGTACCCAAGCCACTCAGGTAATCAGGACTGATTGCGATCCCCTTTTTATGCGTTTCGATAGCCAGGTCATATTTACCCGTCTCAGCATAAACAGATCCCAAAACATAGTATGCCATTGTATAATTGGATTCCAGCTCAAGCGTTTTATTGGCTGCGGTTATGGCGTCTTCATACCGGCCATTAAATAAATAAAACCACGCGAGGTAACCAATGCAAATCGGATCGAGCGGATCAATTATGACAGCCTGTTTAATTGCAGCTTCGGCCTTATCCACTTTGTGCGTAAGTAAATGATACCACCCCATGGTATATTGCAGGGCGGCAATGTTTGGATTCAGGGCAAGGGCATGTTTTAATGATTTCTCTGCTGCCGCAAAGTCCCATTCATAATACAAATAATCCGTTGCGAGAACCGTATATGCCTCCGCCAGGGTCGAATCCAGTTCCAGGGCCTTCAGGGCATGTTCTTTGGCAAGCTTTTTGGCATCCACACCTCCTCCGGATGTATGACCGGCATTGCTGTATCCCAGTGCAATGGCCAGGTGAGGATAGGGATCAGCAGGATCAATGGCCATGGCCTTATTCAGATACGCAAAACCTTTTTCAATCCCTTCAGGAGTCATTTTATTCATATAAAACACGCCCTGGAGGTAATTCTTATACAATTCGGGATTCACCTGCCGGGCAGTGTTCAGGTGTGCCTTTTCCTGCGGGGTAATATCCGCTTTGACAATCCGGGCGATCTGCCTGGTGATGTCCCTGACCAGGCTTAATGAGTTCTCCATATCCTGGTCATATGTGCCGCTCCAGATCTCCTTTTCTTCAGGAGATACCTGCAACAGCTGTACTTTCAGGCGCATCCCTTCCTCTGCGCAGATCATGGAGGTTTTAATAATAACATTGGCACCAAGCTCATTTCCAATTTGCTGCGCGGATAATTCGCTGTTTGCATACTGCTGGGAGGCAGTTTTGGATTTAACCAGCAGGCTGTTGATACTTCCGAGTTCACTGACAATGGCATCATGCATGCCCGCTGAAATATACTCGATGTCAGGATCGCACATGGAATTTGAAACCGGTATGACTGCTATGGATGGCATACCGGATATGTCAAGGGCTTTCCCCTTCTCGAAACAGGAAAGCAAAACGCCGGTCACTACGAACATAAGCAAAATGCTTATACTGGCCAGTACAATTCTCTGATTGCCCTTCTTTTTTACAATACTTTCCAAATAGTTGTTTTCCATGGGTATTTGGATTTTAGGATTTATTGGAATCAAGTTACACCAAAAGATTCAATAATCCAAATTTTAACTCATAAATTTTGAAAATATATATTTAATAATGAGAACGTTCCCTGGTTTATATTGCTTAATTAACAGGTAACTCGATTTTGAACAATACACCCTTTCCGGGCTCACTTTCGCATGAAATCGCACCCCGTAATTTCCGGCTGATCAGATTATAAACGATGCTCAAACCCAATCCTGCTCCTTTTCTCTGATCTGAGGTATAAAAGGGTTCGAAAATATGGGGCAGATCTTTTCTGCTGATCCCGACCCCGTCGTCTGAGTAAAGGATCTGTAAAAATTCATCTTTTAAATTTACCTTAATACCTATTGTGCCCTCCTTATCCTGCTCATGAAATCCATGCTGCAAACTGTTTAACAATAAATTTGTGAATATTTGTGCAAAAACTCCGGGGTAGGAATTTAGTTCCAGTTTTTCATCACAGTGTATTTGGATATTGATTTTCATGTTTTTGAATTTTGGTTTCAGGCTGGAGATGATGTCAATAAGGTATTCTTTCAGCAAGAATTTGCGTTGTTGTTCTGAAACCTGATCGACAGATACCTGTTTAAAACTCTGGATAAGCTTTGCAGTACGATCCAGGTTTTTGTGAATGAGCTGGCTTGCGTCATAGGTCGATTGAAGAAATTCCATGAAGTCACCTCGACTGATCTCGTCTTTCTTGAATTTTTCGGCTATGTGATCGATATCATCCAACAAAGTACTGATGGCAGTAACCCCAATACCTACCGGTGTGTTGATCTCATGCGCCACTCCGGCCACAAGTCCTCCCAGGGCAGCCATTTTTTCGGATTCAACAAGTTGTTCCTGTGTTCTTTGCAGGTTTTCAAGAGCGGACTGTAATTGTCCCTTCTGCTGCAGCAATTCTTCTTTCTGTTCTTCGATTTTCTGGGTTCTTTCCAATACCTGTTTTTCAAGGACAGTTTTTTCTTTTCTTAATTTCCAGGTTCTCCAGAAAATATACCCCCTGAGAAGCAGGAGAAAGAATATACCGTATGCGATGTATGCCCAGGTTGTTTTCCAGACCGGAGGGTAAATAACCACGGCAATGCTTGCTCCTTCATCGTTCCAGAAGCCATCGTTATTGGAAGCCTTTACCCTGAATACATACTTCCCGGGATTCAGGTTGGTGTAGGATGCGATTCGGTTATCAGCATCTGTGTAAATCCAATCCTGCTGGTACCCTTCCAAAAAGTAAGCATATCTGTTCTCTGATGACCGATAGTAATCCAGGGCTGCAAACTCAAAGGAAATATCATGCTGATTATACTTCAGTTTTATTTCATCTGTATAAGAGATATTGGTGTTTAAAACCGCCTTTTTGTTTTGTTGAGGCTTCACTGATTTGTTGAATAACCTGAAATCGGTTATGACAACCGGTGGAAGGGAGTTGTTGAATCTGATACTGTCCGGATGGAATGTGTAAAAGCCCCCGATTCCTCCAAAGTACAGCATACCTTTCCGGTCCCTGAAGGAAGCATGATGGCCATGAATTTCAACCGGTAAACCATGACTTTTGTTGAATACCTTGATCATACCGGATGCGGTATTCAGCATCGATAACCCATTTGAAGTTCCCAGCCACAGGTTACCACGGCTGTCTGTTTCAATCGCCCGTATTATGTCGAATGACAATCCATCTTTTGATGTCCATCGCCGGATGGTACCGGATTTCAGATCCAATTTGAATAGACCATAGCTGGTACCACACCACAAAATGCCTTCTCCTGATTCAAGCAACTGATTGATTGCAACGGGAAGATCCGCTGCATCAGCAGGGAAGGGTAGAGGCAGGTAACTTATTTCTCCGGAGGTTGTATTGATCGCACATCTGGTCAAGCCCTTGCTTCCGCCAACATAAACTTCTCCATTTCTTAACCGGCGGATCGCAAAGTTGATATTGGATTTCAATCCGGAAGCATCCTCAGGATTATATTGGTAGCGCCTGAGTTCGCCCGAAAGGGTGTTATAAGCGAACAGGCCCTCGCCCCACACGATAAAAAGGATATAATTGCCAATTTTCACCATATCATAAACGTAATTGTTAAGCTCACCAAAACGGGTCTGAGTGAATAATTTCAGTGATTTGCCGGTTGTTGCATCAAACTGCCATACGCCATTTGCCGCACCAATCCAAAAAATATCTCTATCTATTGACAGCAGCGATATCACACCATTTCCGGATTTATCAGGAAACCTGTTATCCAGAATGTAATAGTTTGTTACTTTTCCATCACTTTGGATTTTATGCAATCCATCACCCAGTGTTCCAATCCACAGGTTGTCACCTGCGTCTTTTACAATCGGATTGAGGTCATAGTTTTTAAAAAAGTGCCTTACCAGCTGTTCGAAGGATGTAAAATAATTGTCGCCCGGTTTGAATTTCCTTATTCCGCCATATTGATGTCCTGCCCAAATGATGCCAGTGCGGTCTTTCATAAGTGAAAAGATGGTTCTTATGCCTTCGCCTTCGGGTTCAAGCAGATCTGGATACATTTCCTCAAATTCAGGCTGATGATCACTGGTATATTTCATATGAACCAGGCCATTTATGTATGTTCCAATCCAAAATGAATACCGGTTCTCAGGCAGCAAACCCATAATAAGCTTCTTTTCAAGATATTGTTTGAACTCAAGCCGTGATTTTTCCATGCTATCCTTTCCAAAGGCCATTTCAATGTTGGAAATCCGGTATAAACCATTACCAGTACCTGCCCATAAAACATCCGTAGATTCCTCCTGGATATTGCCTACAAAGGGATCGCTTAAACGGGAATTACCATAAAGATCATCGTCAATACGGGTAAATTTGCTCCTGTCTTTGCCTGACATATACAGACAACCTGTTCCTCCGATCCAGAGCCGTTCCTTGCTGTCCTCAAATATATCATTGATCTGGTAGACTTTCGAATCTGGGGTAGCTTTGATTTTGACAGCTGAAATATCAAAGGTTGATGCAATGCCTGCCTGGAATATCTCACCTGCCGACAAGGATTCCGGATCCTTTTTTGGCACCAGTTTCAGTACGCCGTCAGCTGTAGCACACCAGATCGTACCTGTCCGATCTTCAATGATTTTAATAATGGTATTCAAGCCGGAACTATTTTGCATCGATTCATAAACAGGATAATATCGTATTAGCGTTTCATTAACCGGGTTAAAGAGGCCAATGCCTGTTGCGGAACCCAACCAGAATAAACCCCTTCTGTCTTCCATGATTGAAGTGAAAAAGCCTGCCGTATCCAGGAAATTCACAAACACATAACCATCATATCTTTGTATACCAGGATTGCCAGCGGTTCTGAACCAGATAAATCCATTGTGGTCCTGATACAGATTAAAGATCCTGTGCAATACGCCATTGCTTTTCTGTATCTGATCGAAGTTGATTTCCCGGGTTTGACTGAAACCAGGGGCATTGAAAGTCAGCACCAACAGGATTGTCAGTATTGTTCTTTTCACCGGTATAATCATTGTGTCAGAGCTTATAGGCATTCCAAAATTCTGGAGTTACAATTTACAACAATAAATGAAAGAAATCAAGCATAGCGCTTGATTTCCAGTCAATATGCATAGGGTATCCGGCCGGCAGGGGGCGCATCTGATGTTCAGGGTCAACCAAAAAGGCAGCCTTTCGTTTTAATCGTCATCATTATCGTTTTCATTCTCATTAAAGCTTCAATTTTCATTTTCTTATCCTCCAGAATTATTTGTTGATTTGATGATTTGATGATTTGATGATTTGATGATTTGCTTTGCCCGCCGAAGCCTTGGCGTAGGTGGGATGATTTGATGATGTAAATGCACGGTTATGGTGAGGGCGGAATCTAACAGGGAGGTAACGGGATATGACAGATTTGTTACATGAATGATGGAAGATTGAGTCCACTCCGAAAAGTCTGCAAAGCATCGCGTCATTGCAAGCCTGTCTGCCGACAGGCAGGCGCAGCGAAGCAATCTGTTCATATGCAATAGATTGCTTCAGTCCCCCGATAACTATCGGGGTCCTTCGCAATGACGTTTGGACTTTTTGGAGTGGACTCAAGATTGAAGATTGAAGAGGGAAGAAAAAATGAGCTTGCTCCATGACCTAGTAAGACAAAAATTTTCAGATATTTATAAATGGAAAACGGAGCAATGAACCTAAATATCTCAACATGAAAAGAAGAGATTTTGTTGAAAAAAGTATAATGGCTGGAGGTCTGATAACCCCTTTTGCATCTTCATCGGCACTTGATCTGCCTGACAAAAAAAGCGGAAAATCCACTTCCGATCAGGAGAGGCATAATGACGTATTTATCGAAATACCTGCAGAAGGTCAGCCTCACAGGGGTAAAGTACTTGCTGTCATTCAGCCTCATTGCGATGACATAGCTTATTTTGCAGCAGGTACCGTTGCCAAGCTCATCCATGAAGGTTACAGGGGATACCTGATCAGAACCACGAATGATGATGCGGCTGGCGCGGGTAATAGCCCGGGTGATCGGATCCTGAACAATGAAAAATCGAATGAGGCATTTGCAAAATGTATGGGCCTTGAAAAGATTTATGATCTGGGTTACCGCAATCACAGGATGGACGAGTGTAATATCCAGGAAATCAAGGGCCGGTTGATCTTCCTGTTCAGGTTACTCAAGGTGGACACGATAATCAGTTTTGATCCCTGGGACCATTATGAGGAAAACCCTGACCATTATATAACGGCCAGGGCTGTTGAAGCTGCCCGCTGGATGGCCGGTATGAATACGGATTATCCGGAACAGCTGGAAGTTGTTGAGCCGCATGCCGTAATGGAGAGATATTATTATGCCAGAGGCCCCCAGGTTGTTAACCGGGTAGTTGACATCAGCAACTTTATCGATAAAAAGGTAGAAGCCAACATGGTTGTTGTTTCTCAGGGTGCAGGCGGGAACTCCGGATCTGCTTTAAGAAAACGTCTGGCAGAGAAAGGGAAGAAACTGCCCATCCTGGGCAAAGATGATTATACGGCCGATTTCAATTATATTAAGGAGCTTATGCTGGACAAGTACTCTGAAATCCTGCGGGGAGTGCCTTCCGACCGGAAAACCGGAGAGAAATACGGACTGGTATGGGCCGAACAATTCCGGTATTTTGGTCCGGATTCACCCGGCCTGGAGGAATATATTTCCGGGAATTCAATTAACCTTTAATCATCAAATCATCAAATCACCAAATCATCAAATAATCATGGTCTGATTATGGTGCCGTCGCCTTTTCTGACAGTCCATTTTGATTTGGTACCGATCGGGTATTTTGCCGCTTCTTTTTCATTTATATCCACTCCCAGACCGGGGGCTTCATTGATATACATATAGCCATTCCTGTAAGTCTGGCAACCCGGGAAAACCGCCTGTGCGGCAGGGCTCCAGAAATGCGACTCCTGGATGCCGAAATTCCAGACGGCCAGATCGATATGTGCATTGGCAGAATGTCCAACAGGGGAAACATCACCGGGTCCGTGCCAGGCGGTCCTTATGTTGAACCACTCCCCCAGCCGGGCAATTTTCATGGCCGGTGTTATACCCCCGATCTGCGAAATGTGAACCCGTATATAGTCGAACAGCTGGTCAACCATATAATCCCTGAACTCGTTAATATTGTTGAATAATTCGCCCATGGCGATCGGCACGGTGGTGGCAGCCCGCAGATGCCGGAACCACTTCATGTTTTCCGGGGAGAAGGGATCTTCAATGAAGAACGGATGATATTGTTCCAATTCCTTAATCATATTGATTGCGTCAATCGGTTCCACCAGCTCATGAATGTCATGAAGCAGCTGCACGTCTTCCCCGCACCGTTTCCTTACTATTTCAAACATTTTGGGAACCCTTTTCAGATAGGTAGGCTGGTCGGAGAAGGAGTCATCCTCCCTGCCAAATCCGGCTTCCCTGAAATCCGGTTGCTTTTCCATCGTGCCTACTCCGCCATAACCACCCTGCTGGATACGAACGTGCCGGAAACCCTGATCCATGAATTGCTGAACATTGTCTGCGACAGCCTCAGGTGTCGGCCCGCTGGCGTGCGCGTAACAGTCAACAGCAATCCTGCACCTGCCACCCAATAGCTGAAAAACGGGCATATTTGCCCTTTTGCCCTTGATATCCCATAATGCCTCATCCAGTCCGCTCAATGCATTGTTCAGCACGGGTCCGTTCCTCCAGTAAGAACTAACATAAGCCGACTGCCACATATCTTCAATATTGTCCACATCCTTGCCCACGCAGAAGTCGTTCAGATAACTGTCAATTGCTGTAACAACGGCCATGGCACGCTGGGTAAAGGTTGCGCACCCCAGCCCGTACAATCCGGGTTCTGTGGTTTCGACCTTCACCACGATGAGATTTGATCCTTCGGGAGCAGTGGCAATGGCCTTGACACTTTTAATCCTAAGGGGAGGCATGCCTTTGGCATATGCCGGGATTACCCGGGATTCAGCCCTGGTTTCAGGACTTCCCAACAAACCCAGCATTCCGGCGGCTGAACCGGCAGTCAGCAATTTCACGGCATTCCTCCGGCTGATCTCAGATTGATTTTCTATTCTTTTCATGATAAATCTGCTTTGTCAGTTTTCAACATATAACATAAAACATACAACATATAACCTACAACCTCCAACCTACCCAATCGACTTCATCCATTCCAGCTGTTTCTCAAAATTCTCATGAAGCTTATAGGATTTAATATGGTCCTTCAGGTTTCCCAAGATCTCAATCTTCTCCAGGTCGGCAACGCCCAATCCCATTTCCTTACAATAATTCAGATAACCGATCTTTGTAAAATCAATTCCCATGAGTTCAATACCCACACGATCGGTAGCCAGCCAGTCCTGACCCGCTACACACACACCATGCTGAATGGCAGTTCCCAGGGTGGGTCCGTTCCCTTCCATCCCTTCATAACCGTCGATAACCGCAAGATCTGGATGTAGCTTTTGTGCCAGCATGGCTATGTTATAATTCACCGCGTGAAATCCGCTGCCGTGTATCGGTCGTTTATCACTCTTTGCACCGGGTTTTGATTCTTTTGCTCTTTCGGAAAACCGGATATCCTCATTGTACAGCGTGAAACCGGGATCCTTCACAGGGGCTCCGAAGACAATGTTTTTTAGAGAAAGTGATGCACCGACAACGGAATGGGTTTTCATCCGGGCAACGGATACCACGTAGGAATCGGGATTAAGAATAACACGGGAGATCCTTACCGGATGTGGCCTGAGATCTTTCTGATCTGTAATATACATCAGTTCAGAAGGTTCCATGTCCATGTCAACCAGTTTCACCGGATATTTGGATACCAGCCTGTAATATCCGTAATTGTCGTATCCTTCAAGTGCCGATCCGCTGGCAGTTGATTCAGCGATGATCACATTGTCTGTTTTCCGGATTGATTTCAGAAATTCCAGTATGCCTTCCAGCGTTTCGACGTGAGTGCAGGCCAATGGAACATAGATCAGCACATTATTTGGCTTGAGAACGACCTGACGGTTCCCGATTGCATCCCTGATCTGTTTTGAAAAAGGCTGGAGGGCCCTGAAAGCAAGGTCGGCACGGTCGTTTCCTGATGCTATCGACACCTGCGATCCCGGGGCTTCAGGCAGACAGTCGGAAGCAAAGGTTGTAAAAGGGCGGGTAAGGGTCAATGCAGCGCCGCCAAGCATGGATGCTTTCAGAAAGCTCCTGCGGTCATATGTACTCATGTTGGAATGGCTTTGTTCAAATTTAAATTAAAGATAGTATATGAATTTAAATATATACATAATCAGCTTTAAGATTATTGATACCTTTGATATAATCGTAATGACAATATTAAACTAACCATGAGATTCACACGTGAGGATTACAACCAGCGGATAGTTGACAAGGCAGGAAAGATCCCTGAAGACGAGCCCGTATTTCTTCTCAGGGCGCAGGATGTTTATGCCCCTTCCACGCTCAGGTATTATGCAAAATTGCTGGAAGAGGACGGAAATCTGGAGATGGCTGATGAATTGCGCCTTCATGCCCGTCAAATGGTGGTATGGCAGAAATCGGTAAGGGTACATCTGCCGGATAAGTAACCTGAATTGAAATCAATATGAAATTCAAATCTGCTTTAGCAGCCGCATGTTTTATCATGCTGTGTTCGTGCAAACCAACCGGTGATGCTGACCCCTGGATCATTACCGCACCTGCCGGGGACCTCTATGCCGCGGTTGATCCCACTGGCAAGACCATAATTCCCAACGGAAGGATCCTAACTCCCGCAGGAAAAAGCATTGTTGTTGCCCCGCATCCGTATGGACTTACGCTTAGTCATGACGGAAATACAGCCATCACTGCCAATTCCGGTACAGGACCGCTTTCCATCACCATCATCCGCAATATTTTATCATACCCCGAAGTTCAGCAGGTACCGCCGGGGCCTGCAACGGATAAGGGCGTACTGGCCTCGGTTTTTATGGGACTTGCTGTTTCACCGGATAACAGCACGGTTTATGTGGCCGGCGGGGAGGTAAATAAAATATACCTGTTTGATATCCGTACCGGCAGAAAAACGGATAGCATTGATTGTGCGCACCAGTCCGATAGTTCGGATTACAGCGATGGCTATATCGGTGACCTGGTTTTGTCGGCTGATGGTAAGAAGCTTTATGCCGTGGACCAGATTGGCTTCCGGATGATCATCATCGATACGGAATCGGGCAAGCTGGAACACAGCGTGCCTGTTGGCAGGTATCCTTTCGGAATATGCCTGTCACCTGACGGGAAAAAGGTTTTTGTCGCCAATGTGGGTATGTTTCAGTACAGCAAGATCAAAGGGATCACGGAGGAAAACGCGGTTAAAAAAGCACTGAAGTTCCCGGCCTTTGCATACGGAACCCGGGAAATGACCGAGGGCATAGAAAACGATTCACTTTCAGTTCCGGGTTTGGGCGAACTGAATTCACCCGAAGCCTTTTCGGTTTTTACCATCAGTCTGGCAGATCCGGATAAGCCCCGGGTTATTGCCAGAACCAAGACCGGCCACCTTGTCGGAGCTCTTGTTGAAGGCATTCCCGCAGTTGGCGGTTCCAGTCCCAATTCACTGGCTGCTACCGGGCACTACGTATTTGTAAGCAATGGAACAAATGATAATATTTCTGTGATTTCAATTGAAAAAGATACAATTGTCAGCACCATTTATCTGAAACCGGACAACAGGATCAGGCAATTTCGCGGGGCCATACCCTTTGGCCTGGCGCTTTCACCTGACAATACGCGATTATACGTGGCAGCATCCGGTATCAATGCTGTGGCAGTTATTGATGCAAAAAAGCTGATAGTCATAGGATATATCCCGGCCGGATGGTTCCCATCCAAGGTAAAAGTGAGCCCGGATGGTAAGAAGCTGATCGTGGCCAATGCCAAAGGCTTTGGCAGCGGGCCCAATGCAGGCCCGGCCTTTAATCCGGGCCCGGAAGGCAGTTATATCGGAGCCCTGATGAAGGGTACTGTTCAGATCCTGGATATTCCTTCTGAAAGGGAACTTGCAAAGCTCACGGAACAGGTCATTTCGAATAATTTCATCTTTGAGAAGGCCTCTTCTGAAGGATTTACCTGGCGGCGTGATAATCCGGTTCCACTATATCCAGGGGAGAAAAAAAGTCCGATAAGCCACATTGTTTTCATTTCGAAGGAGAACCGCACCTATGACGAGGTGTTCGGACAGGTGAAAAAGGGGAAGGGAGAGCCCGCCCTGGCCAGGTATGGTAACGGCGTTTCCTTTTCCAACAGCAAACGTACAGCATCGGTCACCAATGCCGGTATTATGTTAAATCACCTGAAAATTTCAAGGGAATTTGGTGTCGCGGATAATTTTTACGTGGATTCGGATGTATCTGCCGATGGGCATCGCTGGCTTGTCAATACCTATCCCAATGAGTGGGTGGAGACCTGCACGGCTGCCAGCTATGGCGATAACCGTACGTTTAAGTTCAATTCAAAAGCCCCGGGGATCTATACCATGAACGGCGCTGCGGGGGCAATTTTTCCCGAGGAATACAACGAAGCCGGGTCGATGTGGGATCACCTGGAGCGGAACGGGGTGAGCTTTTTCAATTTCGGCTTCAGCATCATGTTCGAACCGGGCTTGTATGAAGCACAATACAAATACGAAGGGATAAGGCACTATGTCAATTATCCTCTTCCCCGGCCTATCTGGGACAGGACATCCAAACAATATCCCACTTACAATATGGCAATTCCTGATCAGTTCAGGGTAGATCAGTTCATACATGAATTTGCGGAAAAATGGCTGAACGGACGTGATACCATGCCTGCTTTGTTGACTGTGATCATTCCGAATGACCATGGTGCAGAGGACCGGCCGGAGGCCGGATTTCCTTTCCGGGAGAGTTACATGGCCGATAATGACCTGGCCGTCGGTCGCATTGTCGAATACCTTTCGCATACCCCATACTGGAAGAACATGGTGATTGTTATCACAGAGGATGATGCCCAGAATGGGGTTGACCATGTGGATGCCCACCGGAGCCTGTTGATGGTGATCTCTCCCTGGGTGAAGAAGGATCATGTCAGTCATGTGCATTACAGCTTCGGCAGTATTTTCAAGACCTTTTGGAACATCCTTGGGCTGCCGTATCTGAATCAGTATGATGCGGGGGCTTCCGATCTGGCTGATTTTTTCACCGACCAGCCTGATTTTGAGCCCTATAAAGCGATTCCTGCAGATCCGCGGGTTTTTGATGCCCAAATGGCCCTTGATCCCTATGATGAGGATTTCAACTGGAAGGCCCTGGAAGGATCGCCAGTGCTGGATAATAAATCGAATATGATTCGCGAGAGCAAGGAAAGGGATGAGGACAGGTTTCAGGACCAGCAATAATTTTTTGTGGATTCTGATGACTATATAAACTGAATTAATTTATAACTTCGTATATTCGATAATTTGAAATGAAATTGGATTAACGATGAAAAGACTTTTAGGTATCTCAATCATAATCTTCACACTGGCTGGCATTTCCATGGCCCAGAGTCAGCTTGAAAATCCCGGTTTTGAGGAATGGGAAGACATTCTGATCAACATTACAGATACCACCCGTGAGCCTGTCGACTGGAGTTCGCTTAAAACATCGGATAATGAACAGTTGAGCAATTTTGCCCCGGTAGTGTGTAAAAGAAGCCCGGATGCTCACAGCGGGAAATATTCCATTGAGCTCACCAACATTAACTCGCTTGTTGTGGCCAACGGAGCAGCAACCAACGGACGTATTCATCCGGATCTGGATATAAATAAGGCCTACATGTTTACCGATACACAGGATAGCCGGTGGAATACACCCTTTACAGAGAAACCAGACAGTGTGGCGGGTTGGTTCAGATATGCCCCACAGGGGGATGATGTTCTGCAGATCAAGATTATACTTCACAAGGGATTCGGAAAACAGCCCGATGCTGACTCTGCCACCAGCTGGATTGGTGATGCTGAATACTATTCGGCGCTGAATACAGGAAATCAGTGGCACCGGTTTTCTGCTCCGTTTCATTATAACAATGATGAAATCCCGGAATATGTCCTGGTTGTATTGAATTCCGGCAACCGTTTTGACCCGGTTGCGGGCAGTATTGCCCATTTTGATGATATCGAGATGATCTACAACTCACCCCAGAGCTCAGTAAAAAATTCCGCAGCCGCTGCAGGTTTTGTTTATATCGTCAGCAATCAGTATCTGATTTTGAAGGGATTTTCACAACTCGGTTTCAACACCGCGAAGATCCTGGATATAACTGGCAGACAGGTTTGGAATGGCAATGTGAGCAGTGACCGGATTGACATCTCATCTGTCAACCTAAAGAAAGGCTTATATCTGGTTACGCTTCGCGGTAAAAGTGAAATTTACGCACAAAAAATCCTGGTTCATTGATGCCTGATCTGTTTGGTATAAGGCATAAAGTAAAATATGTAACGGGCTTTCTTTTCTTATTTTTACCTGCCCTTGTATTGCATGCACAGCAGAAATCCATTTTTCAGGGCGTGATTTTTGATGCCAGGGACAAAAGCACCCTGGTGGGAGCGAACATAAAAGTGAAAAAGGATTTCTCAACCGGGACAATATCAGACCAGGATGGACGATATTACCTTCAGCTCAATCCTGGAACCTATACTTTCATCGCCTCCTTTATCGGCATGAAATCCGATTCAATCACGGTCTCTCTGAAGCCGGGTGAAATCCTTGAAAAGCAATTTTTCCTTGAACCTTTATGGGAAGAATTGGGAGAGGTTGAGGTCAGGGTCAGCAAATTCGAAAGGCCGATAGAAGACATTACCGTTTCAATGGAAGTTATACGGCCGGGATTAATTGAGAATAAGAATACGAGAAGCATTGAAACGGCACTTGACTATACCCCCGGGCTCAATATTCTGGATAATGAACCTCAGATACGGGGTGGCAGTGGCTTTACTTTCGGAGTGGGAAGCAAGGTGGCTGTTCTGATTGACGATATGCCCATGATTTCGGGCGATGCCGGAAGGCCATACTGGGATCTTATTCCGGTTGAGAATATTGAACATATCGAGGTGATCAAAGGTGCATCCAGTGTGTTATCGGGTACATCAGCCCTGAGTGGAGCCATTCATATTATGACTTCTACTCCCAAATCGGAACCGGTGAACAAAATTATGGCTTATACAGGGATGTATTCCAGCGCCGTCAGACCGGTCCATGAAATGGTGGGATGATTATCCTTACATTACCGGATTCAGCTTTCTGCATTCAAAACGTTATGGCTCAATCGACCTGGTTTTGGGAGGAAATGCCGATCTGGATCATGGCTACCTGGGGGCACCGGTACCCGGACCTCTGGTAAAGGATACAATATCTGATTTCACCGACAGGCAGATGAGAAGCCAGAAATACCGGTTTAATTTTGGCATCAGGAAACATTCCCAGAAACATCAGGGTTTGAATTACGGGTTGAACGGCAATTTTATGTTGAATTCCTCACCCATGGCATTGGCCTGGCTTGATGATACAGCCGGTTTTTACCGGGCATACCCGGGCGCAGTTTACCTGCAGGATCAGTTCATCTTTTACCTTGATCCTTTTCTGAATATTTACAAGGGGGAAGGCATGAAACACTCCTTCAAGGCCAGGGTACTAAATAACAATTCGCACATGACCAATAACCAGTCGATTAACAGTACCCTGATCTATGCGGATTACCAGTTCAAGCGCACCTATGTTTTTATCAAAGGATTTGAGCTTATCGGTGGTATATCCTGGACACAATCGATTGTAAATGCTGATATGTACAAGGCATCAGGCTCGGCTTACAACAATCAGTTCAACATTTCGGCCTATGCACAGGCTGAAAACAAATTCAAAGACATTATCAATACTTCTGTGGGTGTCAGGGGGGAATATTTTCAACTGAATGACTCCATTACAGCCCTGAAGCCCATCATCCGTGCCGGAGTTAATTTTAAACTTTATCCGGGTACCTTTTTACGGCTGTCTTACGGCCAGGGATACCGGTTCCCAAGTATAACAGAGCGTTATATTAAAACAACAGCAGGAAGCTTTGCCGTTTTTGATAATCCTTCGCTTCTGCCGGAAAGCAGCTGGAACACTGAGTTCGGAGTTAAACAAGTGTTTAAATTCAGAAATTATATTGGTTACCTGGATTTTGCCGGTTTTATACAGGAATATAACAATACCATTGAATATCTCTTTGGATTCTGGGAGCCCTCATTTGCTATCGCGGGATTTAAGTTTCTGAACACAGGAGAATCACGGATAACCGGACTGGATGTTTCACTGACCGGTGCGACCAAGTTTGGACATAAGACCGGGATAAGAACCATGGTTGGATACAGTTATATCATGCCCAAAACATTGCAGCCAGACTATGTATTTGCCAAAGATGCCAGGAATATTGAATACAGCTTTGATTCCACCAGTATTGATCCATCAGGGAACATTTTGAAATACAGATTTCTGCATACGATCAAAGCTGATCTTGAGTTATACACAAATAGATTTTCAATAGGTTACAGTATTAAGTACTTCAGTAAAATTGTGAACCTTGACAAGGCGATTGCTGACTTTGAACGTGCAACAGGAAGCACGGGAGGGACAATTCAGCCAATTCTCTACATGGACTATTTCAATGATCATAATAATGGAAATTTAATCATGGATATCCGATGCAGCTATGAGTTCGGACAGAAACACAAAATATCCCTTATCAGCAATAATTTCCTGAACCGCTGGTATTCCTTGAGACCCTTAAAAGCCGAGGAGATGAGAACGATTATGCTGCAGTATGTATTGAATTTTGGCGGGGGCAAACACAACTCCTAAGACATTAGAAAACCAACTATTGACCGTGTATGCAAGTGCGGCTTAGATCGCTGATTAAAGTATAATTATAGCTGTTCGCCCTGTAAAAACTGTTGATATAACCTTCTGCCAGTTTTTTGTCTCCCATGGAAAGCAGATCAAAATTCTCAATTGTGCTAAGAAACTCATCTTTCAATTCCACAAATTCATCTATGACCGGTTTTATCTCTTCTTCAGTGAAACATGTACCCAGATAATACCGCTCTTTGACATCCTCTATGGGAATGTTTTTAGTCGGGACTGAATACTCAGCGTCGACAAAGCCGGAATAGTCAAAATCAAAGGCAACCGGTATGCCCTTATCAGAAGCAACCTTAATGGGTTTAATTACTTGAATATTATGCTGACAGGATAAGTACCAGTCCGTATTGCCGATCATATAATTATAAACCGCTACACGGGCCAAATCCCGGGAATTCACCTGGGTATGGGAAACACCTCCGCAGTTCACAAGTACAGCATCATTTCTGGCTGCCATATCTTTTTCATTTTCAATAAGAAAGCCATATGCAGTAAGGGTTTTTTTGGGTTTTTCGGTATCCTTATAGCTGATCTTAACAAGTCTTGTTTTGAAACTGTAGGGTGTAACCAGGTTAAACATCCTGTACGCCAGGTATTCTTTTAGCACATAGTTTTTATAAAGGGTAGTCTTTTTGCAGGGTGTAACAAGCTTAAGAGTCCCCTTTTCCCGGATAGATTTTGAATTCTGGCTGTCGTTCTTGAATTTCAGCATAATGGGAGGAAAGTCACTGATGGTACGTCTCACTTCTCCCCGGGCTTTTATTTTGATTCTTTGAGAGATGGAATTTTGGGCATTCAATTTTATAGTGAGAGTGGCATCGAGATATTCAGGATTATTTCTGGTTTTAAGGAAATTGTTGAAATTAAACGAAAGTGTCATTTCTAAGGGTTCTTCCGAACCAAAGAAGTCAAAGCCTGTTTTGGCTGCTAATACTGCTGTATACGAGCCGGATGCCAGTGTATCCATTATCAGAGAATTATCCTGTGTATTGGCATTAATTCCAATGCTCAGAAAAGAAATAAAGAATATAAATGTCTTCATAGCCATGGATTTTTGGGTATTCCAATTCATGATTTCCGTGAATCGGTATGTTTTAATCAATCGTCATCATTTCCGTTTTCACTTTCATTGAAATTTTCCAAACCATCACCTGAATAAAATAACCTGATCTGTGCCTGGTTTTTTATATAATCAACCTTGCCTATTTCAAACCGGACAATGTTCAGTTCGGTCAGTTCCTTTAATTCCGCCAGCAGCAAATCATGTTTGCTTGGTTTAAGCAAGTCTGTATGATTGAAGGCTATTGTCCTCCGATTGAGCTGAATGCTGAAGAATACTTTTTCTAAAATATAGATGAGACCTACGACGAACAGGTTGGCAAAAATGATCCACTGAAAGCACTGGCTTACCTGCAGTAATGCGTTGACCGCCGAAATGCCCACCACCAAAAACAGGTAAGCCATTTCCTTTACAGGCACATTGAGTGTCCTGAACCGGATGATGGCAAAAATGGCAAACAGTCCCAAAACCATGCCCAGTCCAAGTTGCACCCAGCGAAGCATGGCACATAAAAAGAAAACGACAACACCCGTGACCAGCTGTGTAAACAGATATTCAGGCTTACGATTCCATTTAAAATACAGCGCTCTGGAAATAACCAGCAGCACTGCCAGATTCAGGGCGAACTGCAGGATCATTTCGTAGAATTCAGTACTTGCCAGGGGTGGACAGAACTGGATATCTAAAGCGGAGATCGTATCAAGTGCTTTCATGGCCTTTGTTGTGGTTTATTAAAATAATGACATAAATCATGCCAGGAATTATAATAAACAGAAATACAATAATATACGATCAAATATGCAAGCTTTTGATATTATAAAAATGGTCATTTTTGTGTACTGTTTGTCCGAATTCGGACAATAAAATGACCGGATTCCTGTGTGAAATCCTGGGAAATAGGGTGAATGATTTGATTTCAGATGTAAATGTCAGGCAAGTGCTGCTCTTGCCACCCGTAATGCGTTTCCGCCCAGGATTTTCTGAATATTGTCATCTGAATATCCCAACTGAACCATGCCGACCGTAAAAAGGGGCCAGTTCGTCCAGCTCATGCTCTGCATTTTTTCAGACGGATCATTAGGGTAACTGTCTGAAGGCCAGTAAGACTCCCATGCTGCCCTGTCCTGGCGGTCAGACCTGACTTTATTATATTCCTCAGCAGCATAACTTGAGGTATAGGCTACGTCGGTGCCAATGCCCACATATTCAAACCCGTATTTCTTCACCACATAATCAATATGTTTCATCATGGCAGAAATATCTCCTGTACCACCAAGAAATCCGGGAATACAACAAATGCCAATATAACCACCGGTATCTGCAATGCCACGAATTACATTATCCGGCTTTGATCTCATGTGGGGATTCAGGGCAGCAACGGCAGTATGACTGGCAACCATGGGACGTGCGGAACATTGAGCCGCTTCCAGACTGGTCTGCCATCCTGAATGAGCCACATCAGCAATCACGCCTACACGGTTCATTTCTTTTATAACAGCGCGGCCGAAATCACTCAGACCCCCGTTGGCTGCTTCGCCGCAACCATCTCCGATCATATTCCTGCGGTTATATGTAAGATGCATCTGTCGGATACCCAGTTGAAAAAACACCCTGATGTACCGCAATTCCTCTTCAATTGAAACCCAGTCCTGGGGCAATGGCACACCGTTTCCGCTGAAGTATAGTGCATGACGGTTTTCCTTTTTGGCAAGGATTATATCATCGGGAATAACTGCTTTCCGCAGATAATCGGGCATCCTGTCACACGCATAGGTAAAATTTGCCAGTCGTTTAAGCAATACTTTTATGTCATTGCTTTCCTCCCCCGCATTCTGAAAGACACAGGTAACACCGGCCGCTTCAAAAGCATTTATAAATTCCTGGCGCTCCCTTTCATTTGTGGCATAGCGTGTCATCAGCATTTCTTCTCCCAAATCATGTAATTCCAGTGAAGAAGCATTGTTCTGTATTGCTATATTAATAGCTTCACCATCCATGGCAGCTCTGGGTATAAATCCATAGGTTTCAACAACAACAGAATTCCTGTGTAATTCAAGTCCATGCTCCAGATCTTTCCGGGTTGGTGTAAGAATATTCATAGCCACCTCCCTGTCAGCTTTCATTTGATCAGTCAACTGAAAGGGCTCTTGTCGTGATGCCTGCAGATAATTTAACGCGTCCTTATGCATTGCAGACGCCGTAAGCAAGGGAAGCCCCAGTGATGTTCCCAGGAATTGCGCCCGGGTGATAGCTTTCTTATGCATGGTTGGTTTCTCCTGTTTTCATCCGTAGAGTTGGCATGATTCAGCTGTTACTGGCAAAGTATATGAAAATAATCAACCTGATTGGAAGACTCTGATTTATTTATAACCCTGGAACTGATCCCGGAATTCCTTGCAGCTGGAATGTATTTCCTTTCTAAAAAAATTTGAGAAACTGGTTGGGGAACTAAATCCCATTAAATAAGCAATTTCACCAATCGAAGAATTTGAATTTCTAAGCATATTGCAGGCAAAATTTATCCTTACCCGGTTTATTTCCTGCAGGATGGACCTGCCCAGTGTTTTGCGAAAACGCATTTCAAGCGGACGACGTGACAAAAATGTTTCCCCTACAACCTCACCGACCGATATGTTTCTTTTACCTGCATTTTGCTTAATATAAATCAAGTGCCTTCCTCAATTCATTATCTTCAACAGCAATGACATCAGTCGACAAGCGGGTAATCACGCTGAATATTGTCCCGACGATCTCATTCGGCAATTCTTCATTGCCATCCAGAAAGCCCTGGATATATTTGGCTACACTATGACCAACTGTTTCTGACTCCTGGTCAATGCTCGACATCGGGGGATGGTGCAAATTACAAATCAACAGATCGTTGTCGACTCCTAGGACGGCTATATCAAATGGGATTTTAAATTCAGTTAATTTCACTGCTTCAATAACCTGAATGCCGAAATTCATCCTGACACGCCATAATGGCAGCGGGTTTTGGCAACGATTCAATCCAACTTTTCAGACGATAGGGGTTATTCTGCCACTCCTTCAGCAGAAGTGCTTCCAGCTTCGAAATAATTCAAGCCTTTAGAAATAACTTCTTTCTTAAAAGCGATTTTTCTGTTTTTCGACCAGAATATTTTGTCTGTTCCATAATATGCCAGGTTTTTAAATCCTTTTTCCATCAGATATGACGCCCCCAATTGCCCAATTTTCTCATCATCGGCTATTATGTTTATAACTCCGTCAATTTTGGTGTTGGCTGCTGTTACTATAATGGGTACTCCCAATTCCTTTAACTTCGGCATCAGATTAGTGGGTTTGGTAACGATACAATCAGGATCCCACATCTTCAACTTGTGAAGAAGGCTTTCTTTCTGGTAATAGGTTAATTCATCCGGAGCTTCAAAGAAAAAAGACCAGGGTAAGGTAACATCAGGATACTGGACTATCCCTCTAAATAATCCTCTGTCGTAAGATCCTGATTTATCAAGCAATAAAGCTATTTTTGCCGCTTTACTCATTTCTATCCTGGGAATCTGGGGAATATATATTCGTCACCTGAAAAGATTTTTAAATTTATCAAATTCCCGAATAGGTTTTTACACGGGAATAAATTTATTCGATAAATGACATAAATCAAATGAATAATCTGAGACCGGCATGTGAACTTACTTAACCTTTAATTTTGCAAGCATTAAGTTACCAAACATAGGGGTGTGGTTAAGCATAACCAACTCACCAAACATAAAACCAGCCAATGAATTATGCCCGGTGAAGATTGGGTTTTTTATCAGGGAGCGAATTCCAGCGCATCCAAAAATGAGTGCCCGTTTATCGGACATAAAATTGGCTACTCTTTCCTCTGCGTGATTGTTGCTCAAATTACGTAAAAACAGGATACCATCATCAGGCAGACTGGCACCCGCATGCAATGAATTTCCAGCCTTGCTGAAATGGATATTTCTATCATCCTTATCGCAAAAGGTCACTGATTCAAAATTACTGTTCTCCAATCCCAGACTTGTTTGGAGACGATGAAAGTAATCCAGTGCGCTTTGCCATTCTCCACCGGGTAAAACTCTTAATTGTTCGAAGTCTCTTGAGGAGGTTTTTTTAATCTCAATGGCCAGGTCATTTTTATCAAAGATGTTAAGTGATTCCAGCTCAAAGTTTCCTTCCTCCACCGCCAGCAAAGTTACATCTTCTCCCGGGGGCATCAATTCACCCACAGCTCTGTCCGTCCGCAATGGCGGCCCCTCCGCCAATCAGCGGTACACCTGGCATAATTTGTATCAACCGGTCAATGAAAGACTCAATTCCGGTTGGTTTACTGAAAAATACAATACATATTTTGGGTTTAGACGCTAAAGAAGACAAAGTTTTCAAGACGGAATCATAGTTACCCGAAGCTACAGTACCCTGGAGACTTTCATCCCAAACACCGGTCAGTGGTTCCTGAGGATTTGCCCATTGCCGGGAATTGGCAAATCCGTGCACGGCACAACCAAAATCAGCCGACACATTATTCAAACTGTGGCTTGAAGTCCAAAAAGCGATGCGATAGCTATTCATGTCATACTAATAATTCTCATAGTATATAATTCCCTTGAAATCCCATTATGATCGGTCCTCCCGGATCAGGCAAAACTATGCTTGTAAAGAGGCTGCTCATTATTAATTTTACTTATTACTTAAATCTAAATATCTATATCGAATTATTTAAAGCTGATAATAGTGTTAATCATTAGTACAACAACATTCCACTAAGTCCCATTCTATTCTCAATTTTAAATATCTTTAAGCAAGTCTTCTCCGTTCATCGATCGGTAACTCTCCGAATGAAAATCAGACCAATTCTTCTGGCGTTCTTTAAGCCGCTTTAACACTTTCTCAAATTCTTCAGTATTGCCTTTCTTTTTCCAAAAAATAGCCTCCATTTTATCAATTGTACCCACCGCAATATGTTGCTCAATTATAATACCGATTTTAAGAGACTTACTCCATTCTTTAGGTACCTCAATTCCCAAAAGATCAACAAGGGTATTTGCCTTTTTGCAGGCCATATTTATCTCCTGGCGGCGTGCCTCAAAATCCTCGGACTGCATTAAGAAGCCTTGGTTCTGCAGATTTTCCAGATCAACTTTGGCATAATCATCCTGCACCCTAGAATGATTGGCATTGTATTCACCCTTCAAATAATAGATCGTTTCTTGAAAACCTGGTGAAAATTTATAAAGATCAAATGCCGTTTTCTGTGCAGATTCTGGAAAAGTATTCAATACAAATTCCTGTAAAATATCATCCGCAGTCCTTTCGGGATTTTCAGAAAGCTTAAGGAATGTATAAATGTTAACCTCATTTCCCCAGGGCATCTCAAATATCGGATTTTTATTGGAACACCAGTTTAACCTAATGGCAATACGTTTTATTCCAAGCTCGTGCAATAACCTGAAGCGAGGCGCCCATTTTTCCCCCATGAAACAGGGGAAATAATTGTTCCCATTGTATTCCCGCCATGCATCAAATTCCACAATAACTCTATCGGGATCAACGGAACGTAAAAATTTTTCATCTGGTGGATTTGTTATATAAAAATCTCCCTTTGTATTTTTGATGGAAAAGAATACATTATCCGGCAGTCCTTCTCCCATTTTTGTGGGATCTTTTTCTTCCTCCAATTCAGCCATACGTTGCCAGGTTCTCATTTGCACTTCCTTGCCGTGTTCCAGGCATACCTTTGCGGTAACCCTGGTCAGCATATTCACACGGTTTACAAACGACATGTGCGCACAGGAATCACATTTACATTCCAGAACCGAAACCTGGGTTTCATCGCCCGTTATCTGCAATCCTGCAATATTTGGAAATATGGTAAAAAACTCTTGAAGCTTTTTACTATAGATTTCCCAAGTGATATCCCTGCCAGGGCAAACTGCGGTTCCCCAGACAGCAGGCTCAATTATTTTTAGTACCTCTTTTGGGAAAATGAACTGGTTACTGTGAAAGAAAATTCGGACCTGCTTTTTCTGCGCATAGTCGATTATCTCATTCAGGGCGTCACTCAGGAATATGGCTGTTCGACGATGATCTCCGTCAGGTGGAAATGCTTTTTCTCCAATATTACCCAACCCGGTTGCAGTAAAATCATAATTTAGCATTGCTTCAAAGGTCTCCTGGGCGAAAAACAGATATGTATCAATGCCAAGTTCTGATGCTTTATCAATGTTCTTCTTAGCAGATTTGATCTGAAAAAGTATGGTTTGCTTCTCTTTGACATACCGCAGATTTTGATGATCAATAAAAACCAATTCTGTGAAAATTCGTTTGTTATTTGATGTCCGACAGCTTAAAGCACTTATAAGCAAGATTAAAATGTAAATTATTTTGCAAGTCAGATTTCTCATAATATTTTAGTTTTCTTTAATTGTATTATACTAAATTTCCTTATTGTACATTGCATCAAAATCTTAAAGTTTTTTCAGATCAGGTTCTAACTGCAATAGGAGATGCCATTTTTTATTCTTTTCTATTTTGAAAGTAAACAAAGATATTTTATGACTATGTTTCAAGAAGATTTATTTGGCATTTGTCCCTTGGCACGAAATTCTTTATACTCTTTTTGCAAATCTTCAGCTTCTCAAGCACCCTTTTCAAGAATCATCACTTTGAATTTCTTTTCATTTATGGAAAATGTCCTGTAATCATATCCCGTTTCATTCCGACCAACCCTAAATATAATAACATTATGTTAATTAAAATGGGCAGTATTATGTTCTCAGTATTGTGAAAACTTGTTACCTCTTATTATGTTGTCTGTAATTATTCAACTATTTAAGTATCGAAATAGCTAAGACACCAATGATTACCTCATTGGCAACAGCACGGACAGTTAATGCCTTCAATTCCTTTGACGGATTAAGCGTAATTCGCTGAACTATGCCATGATTGTAATCGCTAAAATATTGCGTTTCGTTCTCCTGCTGGATTGAGGGCACCAGCCAATCATCAAAGTTATCCGGGTTAACCAGAGATACTATTTCCTGACTACCATCGGTGTATTCGACAGTAAATCTCCCGTTCTCCACCCTCGACTGCATAGGATTTGTTACGCCGATAAAAAAAACGGCTAACTCTTTTCCCTTCCCTGTCAAAGGGAAGCTTGTTTCATCGGGAAAATTCTTCCAGATTGAAATGCAAGCTGCATTTTTACCTGTACCGGGCGTTGAAAATCCTATTCCTTTGTCTGTTATGTACTCTCCCCCACAGGATCTTAACTTACTATCATCCACAACCACTTTGCCAAAACCTGCATGATTCCAATCCCATCCGAATCTTCCATTAAGATTGGCCATTATGGAATAGGATTTAGGTCTCGGATCCCAATATTCCAGTTTATGTATATCCTGTAAAGATATATTGAATTGGCTGATAATATCAACTGGCTTAAACTCGCCACCTGTTTCAGGTACAGTTTGTTTTAAACCTGACTTTTCGTTTGTAACCATGTCCGCAGGTAACCAGGCATCCCATAATCCCTCAATGATTCGGACAAAGACCGTATGATTACCAGGGATTCCTCTATTTATACCTGTTATTGAGTTTTCAGTCTGATTCATTTCAGTCAGGCATTCCGAAGGATCATTTACTTCGACAATTTTACCATTTTCAACATGCAGTTCTATTCTGTCTCCCTGAAAGATGTTTTGTTTATAAATGAGTTTTGGTAAGGATGTAGATGAATGTTTTACTTCAAGTTCTACAGGTCCTGTTTCCCTGCTCTCAACAATTAGTCTGGAAAAACCTATTCCGGGATCAATCCGGTACTCTACCGCTTTACCATTCAGAAGTACAGCGTTAATTCCGGTTGATCGGAGCGGTATTGAAAAGACTCTTTTTGCATCAACCATGCTGCTAAAAAGAAAAGTTTCATTTTGATCGGACCGCCTGTAAACAAGCGTAGCATCCGGAACCTTTAAATCAGCTTTATCCCAGTCAGGGGGGAAGTTTGGCGCAATTACAATTTTGTCATGTAAAAGATTGAAACGTATTCCAAACAATCCCTCAACAATCATCCTCAGGTATATGCTTGTTATATCGGTAAAATCTGTTGTACCATCAGAATATCCATCCGGCCCCATGATATGCGCTACACTGCCAGGTACACGATTGAGAAAATATGCATCAGCGACACCTGTTAAAAGTTCATACCCTTTTTGTACCTGTCCGTGCATATAGTATGCTAAAGCAAGATGTATATTTTCAGCTGTATATATTCCGCAACTTGAATAGTTTGGAGGATACCAGTTTGATGACCACGCCAACCGTCCGCCACGCATTTTCGTCTTCTCATTGCGCAATACAACTTCTGTGAACCTGAGCATTTGATAAGCCTGAAATTTATCTACAATTCCTGATTCAATAGCGTGGTAGATCGTGGCAAGTTCCGGTGAGGGATGCAGTAACTTATTCCCGATAACATCAATATATTCAGCCATAACTCCTTTTTCTGGAATCCAGAGCGTTTTTTGCACAGCATCATGGATTTTCTTTCCTCGTTCAATGAATACTGTCGGGTCTTTTCCTAGTTTTGATGCCAGGGTCGCCATGGTGATATTTGCGCGATAATTATATGCACTGGACTGTGTACAGCCACCTCCATTATAGGAGTGAGCATCAGATACCCATGTATTTAGCCAGTTTTGATAGAGATAGTCGTTGTCTGCATCAAGAATGCGCTTTTCCCAACTAAGCACTTCTGATATACTGGTAAAAAGATTGTTTGCGTAAGTGAGGTCGTTTGTCCAGTCAATTTCGTACAATATCATATCAACACCAACCTCCTGCATATTATAAAATATGCTCTTTTTGTTGGGTACATCCGGCAGATACCCATAGCTATTATTGAGCGTTGAATATGCCCCGCCTTGATAAATAACTTCCTCTTTTTTACTGCTTTTTTCAACCTGAACATCTGCAAATGTCTTGTATGCTTTTTTTACTCTGTCATGCCATCCTATCACCGTTGGCCCATACCAGGTTCTCCATCCCAGATAGGGTGTATGCCATGTGTATGTTCCATGATAAAATCCGTTATGATGCCAGGCAGCGTCTATACCCAGTACACAAGGGGGGATAGTCAGGTCAAGCAGATAATCGGGTGTGGAAACTACAATTGTTGATTGAATTTTTCTTATTTCATTTTTTATGTATCCTACCGGATCAGGATGCGAGAGCCACTTATCCAGGGCGGTTTCAGGCGCATTTCTCAGAACGACAATATAACCGTTTAAAGTGTCACCCTGCATAATGGCACAATTCATCCTTACCATGGGAGACTCAATGGTGCTGGCATGATCAGTCTGGAGGAACAAACCCGGGAATTCAATGTTTTTTGCCTCTCCAACCTGCACATCCAACGGAAAGGAGCTCCCTATCCACATGCTTGTTTTATCGTAATTTTTCTCCGAACCCTTTACCAGTGCTCTATTCTTTCCCGGGATGACCGTATTACCCAGGCAATCATTCGCCGAAAAATTCCTTTCTTTTGTCGTGGGATACTCAAGTCTCCCTAAAAAATCGGTTATCCCGCCAAATCCCATGACCAGATTTATCTTTTGATTGGTGCTTATCTTAAAACTAACAAGGAAGCCATCATCATGCATGATTGGCAAAACCTCCATTTTGCCGATTACACAGGGTTGGGCAGCTATGTATGTACTGATTTCATATTCCATCCAACCATTTCTATACGTTGCAACGGTATTATCATTTTCGTGAAGCCACTGAGATTCCCGGCTTTCACCTGGAGAACCAACAGCAATGGACAAACCTGCCATGAATGTTCCACACTTTGCATGAGTTCCAGCCTCATTTTTTCGCCAGTCAGAAATAATTCCCATCACAATGGGCTGGTCGCTTGCAAAAGTTATGTATCTCTCAGGAAGAGTATCATTTTCATGACTTCCATACAAGGGTCTGTTGAATAAGTATCTGCTTCCTACTCTTTGAAATCCGTTTTCAACCGGCTGATAGTGAAGTTTCGATATATTTTGTGCCCTGACCTGGAAGTTAAAGAACAGTGTTGATAAATAGAATA
Source organism: uncultured Bacteroidales bacterium (assembly GCA_963705125.1). Lineage (GTDB taxonomy): Bacteria > Bacteroidota > Bacteroidia > Bacteroidales > UBA10428 > UBA5072. The sequence goes on from CAVPIY010000008.1 coordinate 846,713, forward strand.
TTAAGACAGAAGTTATTGCTGACTTTTTCATTTTCCAAAATTAAAATTTGTGCTTTGCATAGTTTACATTGAGGTTGTCGAGTCTTAAAAGATGTAGCCGTAACCGGTTCTTTAAAATCAGGTAAATCTTTCTTGCTTTTATCCAGCCATTGCACTTCACTCAATGCACAAATCCGGGGGTAAACCATTGACTCCACAGTCTCTGGCTTTTCCATAAATTCAGTCCAGGTACATGCCTGTAATCCGATAATGTATTTCTCCTCAGCCTTGCTTAGCCCGGCCGGTATTGGCTCATAGCAATATACCGAGTCAAGGGTATTATACCCCTTTATGAACGACATCGTAATAGAGTCGGTATTGCTACTGCCCTGATCAACAATGAAGTACAGAGGTGTGGTAGGGGCCATAATGACGTTATGATGTTGTCGGACGGCAGCAAATGGCTCCTTTGTTTCCCCTCCAGGACATGATGGTTGCATCGGGAGTAAGCTGCACCCTCTATATATTTCGTCCCATCCAATAATCGTTCCTGCCCTTTGTTACTCACATATTTTTCGATGCGCTGTATAAAGTAACCCTGTAATTCGTTCTCATCTTTCAGGTTTTCATTCTTAATGCGTGCCTGGCAATAATGGACAAGTCTTCCACATTGTTTTAGGACATTCATCGCCACCGATATGAATGTATTTACCGGGAAACAGCCCCATCACTTCATCCAGTACATTTTCCAGAAATGTGAAGGTACTTTCCCTGCCTGCACAAAAATCGTCATCCTCAAACATTACTCCCATTTCTGTGCTAACCTCGTAGCCTTTTCCCTTGCAGCCCAGCTCAGGATAGGAAGCCAGGGCCGCCATGGCATGGCTGGGCGTTTCGATTTCCGGAAGGATGGTAATGTACTTTTTCCTGGCATAGTCAACCACTTCACGAATTTCTTCCTGTGTATAATACCCTTCGTGAGGCTCATAATTGTTTCTTTGATAGGGCTCTTTGATCGTGTTTTTTCGCCTGGAGCCAATTGCAGTAAGATTGGGATATTTCTTAATTTCAATTCTCCAACCCTGGTCTTCTGTAAGATGCCAATGAAAGGTATTGAGCTTATGAATCGCCATCAGGTCAATGAACTTTTTAATAAAGGGTACCGGATAGAAATGCCGGCCTACATCCAGATGCATTCCGCGATAGGCAAACCGTGGATAATCTGTAATACTCAGGCATGGCACTTCCCATGAAGTCGGATCTGCAGGTGCCTGACCAAATACGGCCACGGGAAGCATCTGAAGTAAACTTTGCAATCCATAAAAACATCCAGTATGTGTGTGGTGCTGTTATGATCAATGCTTGCCGTTGTAACTTCCAATTTGTATGACTCAGGATTGGCAGACTTATTTTCATATATGGCAAAACGGATATATCGAACTCCCGGAGTCAGCTTTCCCTGGCAAAGTTGCAGCATCGGGCCATTTGCATGGGCAAGCTGTTGAATGAACTGGTTTGCAATATCCGCTAATGCTTTGTCAGTTGAAGGGAATAATGTCAATGACGACTTTATTGTCCAGAATAAAAGAACCATCCTGCATCTTCATCTGCTGAGGCTGAGGAATAATGGAAGGTCTCTGGGACAGGGAATGTCCGGGGAATAATACGAATAATACAAACAGTGGAATATACCATTCTCAGAAATCTCATTGATCTTTACTTATTTAATTATCCTTGTAAGAACCATTTTCTTGCAGCGCCAAGCTGATCAATTCCTTTACAAATGTCATCCCGGTTTTTTCCCAATGTCATTTTCCAGGGGACCTGTAAAAATCCCATTAATCTCTCGTCAGCAATACATTTTTTAGCGTGTTTGACGGTCCCCAGCATATTTTCATCATGGTTAAAAAAGCTGCTGCCTGTGGGTATCTGGTCATATCCATTTTTCTCCAGGTCTTCATAGGCTTTCAATGCCTTTACCCATTCTTTCTTAGCTGTTTTTTCATCAAAGCTTTCCTCATAATACCAGTTACTCTGAAGTACTGATCTTGGCATTTTTTTATAAAATGTTTCCGGATAGTGCCAGGCATAGTCAGCCCAGATCCAGGGTCGTGATCCATGCTTCTCTACCTCTCCTATCAGAAAATACAGATCGCCCCACCACAAGTCTCTCTGCCTGACTACCACATAATTATAATTCCATTGGTTTCCGGCATTCTCCTCATCCATGCCCAGATGAAAAAACCGCGGTGTGTCAAAAATATCGCATACTTCGGCAATAAGATCCCGGCATACCTCATAGTATTTATGGGTCGATACCATTCGGGAATAAATACCCATCCAGGCATCATGACAAGCCGAAAAATTCAATTTTGGAATTGGTTCGATGCCCATTTTACGCAGCCTGTCAAGTTCATTACGCAGTTTATCAGGCGGCCATGCGTTTTTAACCGATATCTCCGGATGACTTTCGTATTGTATGCCATCTGCGACATCAATAATGATCAGATTCAGAACTTGTTCCGCCATTTTATTGGTCAGGGCATCCCAAACCACTTCATCAAACCTGAGGACAGGATCGAAACCAATTTCAGGTTTATCTTCAGGCATATAATCCAACCACATATTGGTACCCAAATGCAAAAGGCATCCCCAGATTTTATCCGATTTGGCTTCATGGGCCGAAGGTTTGGCCTTGACTGTCTGAGGAAGTAGCAGATTTGGCAGGTAACCAACTAAACCTGCCGCAGACAAATGTTTGATGAAATTTCTTCTACCAGGCATATTGTGAAGATTTTAATTTTCGGTACCCCTTCATACTAAACTTTTTCCGGAATTACATAAGGTTTGCGGTATTCCTTTCTTTTCAGCATGGCATTTGCTTCAGGATCTTTTACAAATTTCTCGGTAGCATCATTAAAACTCAGTCCGCGTCCGAGGCGGTGCGAAATATTGGCCATATGGGGTAGTGCTGAGGATAAATAACCTTCCCGGATGCTGCAGTTCAGATCCGAGTCTTTGCCAGAACGGACTGCATCAATCAGGTTTGCAAAATGTTCCGCGCCCTCAGTTCCTGTCAGGGTTTCCGGTGCTGTTTGACCTGCGGATGGACTGGATCCGGCAAAGGGTTCTGTTTCCCTGTTGCGGAATGCTTTCCAGGTACCACCATTGAGTTCGAGGTATCCTGCTGTTCCATAGAATACGTTACCAACAGTTGTTGCAAGACTTGATTCGGAATTAGAGAAGCGTCCGCGTGTTTCAAACTCAAGCATTTTTCCATCGCCATACTTAAAAATGGAAGATTGTGTATTTGGCGTTTCCTGTGCACATTCAACGGGATTAATCCCATAGATGTTTCCAACGGAATAGGCTGTAACAGGGTGCTCGTTTTTATTCATTCCCCAGCGGGCAATATCAAATTGATGAGGGCCCTGATTGCCGGTATCGCCGTTGCCGGTCTCCCAAAACCAATGCCAGTTATAATGACCCTTTTTTTCATTGTACGGACGGTAAGCGACCGGGCCGAGCCAGTTATCGTAATGAAGGGTAGCAGGAGGAGTACTGTCTGCCGCAATTCCAAAGGAGTCTCGTGGTTTGATACAAAGGCCCCTGGACATGTAAACATCTCCGATTCCACCGCTATGCAGGAATTTGATGGCTTCTATAACATTGGCTGAAGAACGGTTTTGAAAGCCTACCTGAACTCTTACATTATATTTTTTTGAGGCTTCGATCATCTTCCTCCCTTCCCAGATAGACCAGCAGCCAGGTTTTTCAACATACACATGTTTGCCTGCCTGGCAGGCCCATATGGTACCCAGGGCATGCCAGAAATTGGGTGTTGCAAACGACACGACATCGATTTCCCTGTCGTCGAAAACCCGACGCATATCCCATTCTGTCATTGGTTTGACTTGTGTCCTGCTTTCAACCGTCTCGGTATTTTTCGCAAAAAACTGTTCATCCGCATCGCAAAGTGTCTTTAATGTTACGTTCCTGGAGTCTTTGAGTTTGCACCATGCGCTTACATGAGCGGTGCCCCGTCCGCCAATGCCAACAACTGCAGCCATGATGCGGTCATTTGCACCGATGATCGATGCATAGGATTTTGAACTGAAACCAATACCGCCAAGGGTTAGTCCTGCAGTTCCAATCAGGCTTTTCTTAATGAAATCTCTTCTTTTTGTCATATTAACAAAGGTTACATGTTTTCTGGAAAATGGCCAGGAGGATTCTGGCATTCAGCCTAAGTCACAATTACTGTCCGGTAGATAATAATCCACCTGTACTAAGTTTTACAGCTTGTCCGATTTTTACTTTGATGATTTTACCCTGACAACTGACTTCATAGGAATCATCTCTCACAGCCACGTCAAACAACTGGTTTCTCAACTTCACCCCCTTCAAAGAAATTTGTCTTGCGAAGGCAGGCAGGCTGGGATTGATTGTAATGGACCCATCGAAATCAGGACATATGCCAAACATACCGAAGATAATGCACTGAGCCCCGGTAACTGCATCAATGGTGGATTGCAGCGGGGTTTCCTCACGATACCGCATGGTATCTGCATAGAAAGAATCACCCCAGTAAGGCATTCTTTCTCCCCACCACAGAATCCGTTTCAAGATATCTTCTGCAAGTTGAGGTTTCCCCATAATGTATAAAGTTTTGGCTATATTGAGTGGAAAACAGGTACATGCCCCCGGGACCTCCGTTATCCACATCGGGTTGAAAATAGGCCGGATCATGCTTGGCCATGACTATGCAGGCCAAAGTCTGATAAGAATTCATCTTCATTCAGGTGGCTAAGAAGCCCTGACTCCTGTTCCTGATCCAATACGCCGCTTCCCAAGAGGTAGTACATTTGCACGGTATACCGGAATGCTGTAACGGGGGGCTTTGCGTCCGGCATTCTGTAAACAAACCATTTTTTGTCAGCATCCCAGAGTTGTTTTTTTAACTCCCCCCGCAGTTCTTCTGCTCTTTCTAGCAAATCAGGTCTTGGTTTTCCAACCAGTTCGGATAAGCGCGCAGCCAGTAAATAGTTTAAATATCTCCTTCCGTTGAGGTCGGGCATAACATGGGTATAATTCAATGCCCCGATGGGGGTGCGCAGTTCCAGATGGCTTTGACCACCCTTATGCTGTGGATCACAGATATTATAGTCAATCAAAGCTACCGGCCTGGACAGGTCATCCAAATAAAGAGCTTCCGAAACAATGGAATCCAGGATGGTTCCATCGCCGAGCTTTTCATTCAGAAAGGCAAGGTCACCGGTATTTCTGATGTAATGATAGGTCAATCCGATCACCTTCTCCTGGTTTATCGGATAAAAGTAATCGGGATGTAACATGGTCCCGTTGATGGGACAAAAACCAAAACCATGTTTTACGCCGGTTTCCAGAAACTGCCTGATGTGCGCTTTTGTGGCATCGGGATCATAGAAGGAAAGTATCTCTAAACACTCACCCACATTCCACAGGTAATCTCCAACACATCCACCTCTCACGCTGCCTGTTGAATAAAATGGGTTTAGTTTAAACTCCGGTACATCCCAGCGGTTCATGAGCAAGGGGACCAGTGAGCGATCGTAAAAATGCACCAGAGAAGTATTGTCGGATTCGAACCGGGGCATTTTCCGGTACAGTTCAGCTACCCTTTGATCATAAACACCATAGGCTTTTTCTATGGCCGATTCCGGGTTGCCAGCCAGTTCAGCACTCTGATCCATAGCCTCATTTTTTTCTCCGATGGTGAAAGTAAGAACTAGTTTTATTTCGTGTCCCGGAGCGATTATCGTTTCAACACTAAAACAATTCTGTTTGTTATCCCATACAATTTCCTTGCTGGCAGAAATGACTATGGCCTGATCACCCTGCTCAAGTGCTGCAGAATTCTCATTGATTTTTTTAAGTATAGCAGGAGAAGAACTTTGTGGTGCCGAAAAGCCCCATTTGGAGTCATCCAGCATTTTATCAAGCGTACCCTGAATAGTAAACGCCAGCGATACCGGCAACTTTTCCTTTTCCTGGTTTTTCAGGAGTAGGGAAAAAATGAAGGCACGCCCTTCGGGTACTAGCAACGTATTGGTTTGCGCGAGCAATCCTTCTCCCAGTATGGCTGTTCTCTCAATATAAAATGGCCGCCAGAGATATTGGGGTTGCTCAACCGGTTTTCCATTGAGGTTGGCCTGAAAAGAAAAGTCAGAAGACACATAGGGAGGTGCCCATATTCCTTTGATGCTGATCAGATCGTTGCATTCGATGCCTGTGGTGATCTTCCCATTGGCAATACCAAAGTTCTCCGGGCGCATGATGTTTTTAGCCTGGTCAATGCTGAACTTATCAATCAGTTTGATCTCAGGTTGGGAGCATGAAATGAAGAGCAACAGGAATACAACATGTAATGTGCATACAAGGGATTTTTTCGTTTCCATGGTCTTAAATTTGGGCATAATATGTTATTGAAGGCTCAGGTTGCTGTTTTTAACCAGGATGGTTTGCCCGACCTTCGCTTCAAGCGTTTTACCCTGGCAGGTAACCTTATAAATACCCATATTCATTTCTACATCAAATACCTGGTTGCATAGTTTGACACCTTTTAGCGACAGCTGATTTGCAAATGAAGGCTGGTTTGGATCAATTATGACGCTTCCATCAAAGCATGAATTAATGCCAAATATTCCGAAAATCACACATTGTGCGCCGGCCAAAGAGCCAATGTCACATTGCAGTGGAGTTTCCTCGCGGTACCTGATCGTATCAGCGTAGAATGAATCACCCCAGTAAGGCATTCTCTCTCCCCACCACAGTATTCTTTTCAAAAGGTCATCAGCCTGCTCATTTTTGCCAATTTTATACAAAGTTTTTGCAATACCCGGCGGGAAGGAATTATATGCGCCAGGTCCTCCGTGATCCACGTCTGCCGGATTAAAAGAAGGATCATGTCTGGCAATACTATATAAACCATATGTCGATAAAAACTCCCCCTCTTTCAGGTGGCTCAATAATCCTGATTCCTCCTCCTCATCAAGAACTCCGGTTCCAAGAAGAAAATACAAAATATTGGTATATCTGAATTCTCGGAGCGGAGGTTTAAATGTTGGTATCTCATAGGCAAACCATTTTTTTTCGGCATCCCAAAGTTCTTTCTTTAAAAGTACTTTGAGCGATTCTGCCCGCTCCACCAGGTCGGGCCGGGACTTGCCTGCCAGTTCCGAGAGTTCTGCTGCACGGGTGTAGTTTATATATCTCCTTCCGTTAACGTCTGGTATAATATGGGTATAGCCAAGTTTGCCAACCGGATGTCTGATTTCCAGATGGCTTTGACCACCATTATGCTGCGGGTCGCAGGTATCATAGTTAATCAAGGCTATGGGTTTAGAAAGGTCGTCCATAAACAGGGCCTGAGAAATGATGGTGTCAAGCACAGTCCCGTTGCCCAGTTTTTCGGTCAAAAAAGCCACATCTCCGGTATTTTTAATGTAATGATAGGTAAGGCCAATAATCTTATCCTGATTCGTGGGATAGAAATGACTTGGACTCAACATGCCTCCAAAGAGTGGGCAAAATCCAAAGCCCTTTTTAACACCAGTTTCCATAAATTGTATGATATGCGCTTTGGTTGCCTGGGGATCGAAGAGTGATATGATCTCACAAGCCTCTCCGAAATCCCACAGGTATTCTCCCACACATCCACCTTTGACACTGCCCGAAGAGTAAAACGGTTTTAACTTGAACTCCGGGACATTCCAGCGATTAAGCAGGAAGGGTGTCAGGGATCGGTTGTAAAACTTTACCAGCAAAGCATTGTCCGATTCAAAGTAGGGTACTCTTTGATAAAGTTCGGATACTCTTTTCTCATAATGCACCCTGGCATTTTTTATTGCAGCATCAGGATTACCGGCGATTTCATTACACAGCCTTATAGCATCTTCAGTTGCCCCGATAGCAAAGCTGAAGAAAAGTTTTGCTTTTTCTGAAGGAGGGATGGATATAATGCCTTTAAAGCAGCTTTCTGCAAAATCCCAGGCTATTTCTTTGCTTGCGGCAATGACCACGGCATTTTCACCCTGCTCCAATTTTATGATTCCATCAGTTATTATTTCTGTTACGGTGGTAGTTGAACTTTTAGGCGCTGCGAATCCCCAGTTTTCGTCCTTCATTAGCTTGTCAAGTGTCCCCTGGGCTGTAAATGTAACAGGTGCAGAAAATGGTTGAGAACCAATATTTGACAGGGTCAATACCAGTAAAAAAGCCCGTTTTTCCGGTATCAGTATGGTGTTGGATTCAAGGGTCATGTTACCTGGTGTGGCTTTTCGTTCAATGTAGAAGGGTCTCCAGATATATTCCGAGCAGGCCGGGACACTGTCATGAATAGTGCCCTGGAAAGTGAAATCGGAGGAAACATAGGGTGGAGCCCATATGCCCTGAATACTGATCAAATCCTTGTATTGGATACCCGTTGTAATATTCCCATTGGCAATACCAAAATTTTCCGGGCGCATGATATTTTTAGTCTGGTCAATGCTGAAGTTATCAATTAGTCTTGTTTCAGTTTGTGAGCAAGCAATGAAGATCAGCATGAATGCGGCACAAAATGCGCATGCAGTGGTTTTTTTTGTTTCCATAGCCTTTTATTAAATATAAGGTCTTCTTGTAGTAAAGATATTAAATGATAGTCCGGGGATTAAACTCCTTTGCGAATGATTTTTTACCATTTGCGAATAATTCTAAGGCCTTTCAAGGTACTTCTTTATATAAAAACAGAATAACGCAAATGAAAAAATGTTTTACGCAAAATCAAACATGTTTTTGCCAGACATGAGCTTAATTTTATATTGACAAATTGTCTTTCATAAGAACTATTCATTATTGCTGGGTCGTAAAAAAAAAGGCAAGGAATATGGATCATTCCCTGCCCCAAAAACTACCGCTCAGTTTTTACACCCATTAATTAATTAAACCCGTAAAACTATGAAAAACGAATCGGAAAGAAAAAAGGAAATGAAACAAGTTTTCCAGAGTTATTTAATCCGGGTGCCCCTGGTTCTATTGATCCTGTTTTTATCAATGAACCTGTCGGCATCCGGCGATGACCCGGGATTGCTTGAACCACTGAAGAATTCCAATGCTGATGCAGTAAGTGTAAAGGCACAGGAGGTAAAGGTTATCGGGAAGGTGACCAGCCAGGAAGGAGAAGCCTTACCCGGAGTAGCAGTGCAAATAAAGGGCACAATGATCGGCACGGTTACTGACGTAAACGGCAATTATTCTCTTCAATTGAAGGAGGGTGCCGGTATGCTGGTGTTTTCTTATGTCGGGATGTTAACACAGGAAGTTGATGTGGCCGGGAGAACAACAGTAGATGTGATATTATTGCCCGATGTTGTTGGAATAGACGAGGTAGTGGTCATTGGATATGGTACTTCCAGTGTTAAAAAACTAACGACCTCTGTGTCCAGTGTACAAGCAGATAAGTTAGAGAATGCACCTATTACCAATATTGCAAACTCATTTACGGGAAATGTATCGGGTGTGATGGTTGAACAAGGTTCAGGTGCACCGGGAGCTACACCGGTTATCAGGGTAAGGGGTTATGGATCAATTAATGCAGGCAGCGAACCGCTTTATGTTATTGATGGTATGATCGTTTCAAGCACTGAGTTCAGGTTATTGAATCCCAAATCAGTTCAAAGTGTCAACGTATTGAAAGATGCGGCAGCCGGCGCCATATATGGTTCCAGGGCCGGTAACGGGGTTGTAATTGTCACCACCAAGGGCGGTACAGGCAAGGCAAAGTTCTCATACAATGCAACCATCGGATTCCAGAAATTAGAAAGAAAAGTTCCTACCCTGAGTGGCCCGGAGTATATTCAATATTCAAAAGAATCATATGCAGCTTCGGCACAACCCGAGCCGGTTTTTGCTCCGGATGTGGCCAATACTGATTGGCAGGATGAAATTTTCAGGACCGGCTTGCTTCAAAATCATCAATTGGTGGCAAATGGGAGCAGTGAAAAAGTAAAGTATAATATCTCGTTTAATTATCTTGGTGAAGAAGGGATTATGCTTACGACTTATGAAAATGATTACTCATCAAATGGTAATTTCGAGATAGAATTAAACGATAAACTTGACCTTGGACTTACCTATAATGCCACTTACACAAAAAGCAGGGTTAACAATAAGCTGGGTGGTGCAGCACACGGCAGCGGAGGAATTTTAGAGGACGCCATTGTACAATATCCGGTTATTCCGGTTTACATGCCAAATGGAGATTACGGGCAGCAGGTTTCGAAAGATTGGGGTACTCCGGTCCAGTACAACGGATATGGAAATCCTGTGGCAGGCCTGAAAGAAGTATATGACTATCGTTATGGATTCTCCGGTATAGGCAGAACATTTTTAAATTTTGAGCCTATTACAGGTCTGAATTTAAATGTAAGCTTTAGTGGATTGTTCGGTACCGGATACAGGGATTTTCATGAAAGCCCATATATGGCTGCCCAGGGACACAGCAATGATGCAAATTTTTCACACCCGCGATATGATGATATTGTAGCTGGTCAGAGTAATGAAATGCGTACCAAATACACTACTGAAGGGTATGCCGGCTATAAACGCACTTTTGCCCAGGTCCATAATTTTGGTATTATAGCCGGTTTCAGCAATGAGTATACCGGATACAGGGGAACTTCAGCCAATGCTTCGGTAAACGACAGGGGAGCAAACGCGGAAGATCCGCTTCCGCGCTTTGATAATTATTTACGTCCCAATATCTGGGGAGCAAATGATGTTACAGGGGGAGGGGGATTTTATGAAGAAACATTCGTCTCCCTGTTTTCCAGGTTGAATTATGATTATAAAGATAAATACCTCTTCATGGCTTCTATCCGTCGTGACGGATCCTCAAAATTTGCCCCGGATAACCGGTATGGTATATTCCCGGCTGTTTCAGCTGCATGGCGCGTTTCAGAGGAGTCTTTCATGCAATCACAGAACCTTTTCGATGATTTAAAAATCAGGCTAAGCTATGGTGTATCAGGTAACGACCAGATCGGACCTTACTCCTGGCAGGGCACAGCTACTTTCGGAGGTTTTCAGTACATATATGGCCCTGGAAATGCTAGTTACTACTGCATACCCGTCATCAATTGAAAATCCCAATCTGAAATGGGAGACCAACGAGCAATACGATTTGGGAATTGACCTGAGCATCTTGAATAACAGGATTCAACTGGCATCTGATTTTTATGTGAGAAATACCAAAGACATGTTGTTGCAGCGGCCCTTGCCTACTGAAAATGGAATATCCTCCACCATCATGGACAACATTGGAGATTTGACCAACAAGGGTATTGAACTGGCCTTGACCACGGTAAATATTCAAAAAAGTAACTTTACCTGGTCATCCGTCTGGATATTTAACAAAGTATGGAACAAGGCTACTGCAATTCATACCGAAGACGGCATAATCCGCCTGGGAAGTGGTGCTTATGATATGGTATGGATTATTGAGGGGGAAGAAATGTTCCAGATCTATGGATATAAAGCTATCGGTGTATTTAAAACCGAAGAAGAACTTACACAATATCCCAGACCCCGTGGTTCTAAGATAGGGGATCCCATTTATGAAGAGGTTGAAAAAGATTTGATTTTAAATTCAGGTGATTACCAGAAACTGGGCAATGGATTGCCGAATTTTACATTTGGATGGTCGAATGATCTGAGCTACAAAAACTGGGACCTGAGCTTTGTCCTTGATGGGAGCCAGGGCGCTTCGAAATATGTACCCTCATTCAGGAATCAAAGCTGGATTTCGCCAATTGAGGGGAATTTATCAAAATATATTTATGACAGGGCCGGAGAGGTATATGGAGCTCCAAACCTGGATTATTCCGGGAACAGGATCGAGAGAAATTCGTATCACGTATTTGATGCCTCCTATGTAAGGATTAAAAACCTGACAATCGGCTACAATCTGCCTGATCGTGTTTGTAATACACTTCGCATTGACAGATTAAGGCTGGCGGTGAGCGCCCAGAATTTATACACATTTACCGATTACCCGTGGTACAGCCCACAGGCTAACTTTTACAATGGTGCAGCTGGTGTGGCTCAATTCGGGGTAGATTACGGATCATATCCCTTGGCTAAATCCTTTACTTTCGGGATAAACGTGACATTTTAATCATTAACTTATTATAAGAGAATTATGAAAAAAATATTCAATAATGCCATCATATTTGGCCTGATGATATGGGTGACCACAGGTTGCGGAGAGGACTTCCTTGACAGAAGCGATCCCGGAGTTTTAACCTGGGATAAACTGTATAATTCTAAAGAAGATTTTGATGCCGCCCTTGCAGGGTGTTATCAGTCAATTATGCGCCCTGCCATGGATAATGTCTGGTTTGGGGATATAGCCGGTGACAATGTGTATATTACCCGATATCAGCCATCCGGAACCATGCGGGATATTGACCAGCTTGTGGTGAGTGCACAGGATGAATCTCTCAGTACCTATTGGGCCAGTAATTATACAACTATCCAGCGGGTGAACATGCTGATCGGTGAATTGGCAAATTCTACAGTAGGCGATGAGGATAAAAAAGTTTTTGAAGCTGAAGCCAGATTTCTCAGGGCTTTTTCTTACTTTAACCTGGTGCGTATTTTTGGTGGGGTTCCGATATATAACGAGCTTGTGGATATTGGAACGATCTATTCTACACCAAGATCATCCGCAGATGAGGTTCTGGATCTTGTCATCAGTGACCTGAATGAAGCCAAGAACATCGACTCGTATCGCACAGCAGAGGATATGGCAACTGCCGGAGGGAAGGCATCCACAGTAGCAGCAAAAACTTTACTGGGGAAAGTCTATCTCTGGAAAAAAGATTTTCCAAATGCCGAAACTACTCTGGCGGATGTTGTGGGCACCAGTGGAAAACAACTGGAAGAATTGTCCGTGTTATACGATGCCGATAAGCCATTTAACAATGAGATTATCTTCAGTATCAATTTTGACAGGGTCGATGGTTTTTCAAGTCCTTTTGTTAGTACTACTATTCCCTATAATGCTCCGGTTGGATCAGTATATCCAAATATCCCGGAAAAATATGGCAACGGATATCTTATGGTTGAACAATATATTGCCGGAAAGTTTGATCCACAGGACAAGAGAGCTAGACTTATTGATACACTGATATTTGAAAATCTCGGGTTAATAGATACCAACGTTTTTTCCCGGAAATATGTGGACACCCTCACCACGTTTAATGGCTGGTCTGGTTCAAATACCATCATCCTTCGTTATGCCGACGTTCTGTTGATGTATGCCGAGGCGCTGAATGAAAATGGCAAAACTGCCCAGGCATACCAGTACATAAACCAGGTAAGGGAGCGCGCAGGAATAGGCGATTTGCCGGAAGGCTATTCGAAACAGCAGATGTTTGAAGCTTTGGCAGCGGAAAGGCAAAAAGAATTACTGATGGAAGGTGATCGTTGGTTTGATCTCATTTACAGGGGATTTGATTTTCTTAAACGTGAAATGGAAAGTTATATTCCCAATGCTTATCTGGAACAGAACAGGATTATAACGGTAAAGAATAATTGTATGCTCTTCCCGATTCCTGAATCACAAATACAGGTAAAACCGGTTCTGGAACAAAATCCGGGTTATTAACGGGAAATTATAAATGGGTCAACCCTGATTGTGACTTTTACGCAGGAGTTGATTAAGCTGGTTTTCTACTGGATGTTATTGATTATACGGTAAATAACATCCAGTAGAAATAACCTCAACCGGAATCAGCAATCTCCGGGCAACAATATTTGGTGATATTGCTTATTCATTTGTTGATGGAATGAATTGTTCATTCATCCCTGCCAATGAAATTACTTGCACTTTTAATTAGGGTAAGCTGCAGGAAAGTGAAGAGCAGAAAACTTGATGCGTAAGATTTCTACCGCCTTTAATACATCAGGATCATGAAAAAAAACAATTCTTTGATTGGATCAATCATTCTATTATTCATTGCCCCTCTGTTATTTTCAAATTGTTCGCGGATTTCAAATGAGGAAACCTCAATAAGTTATCGCTCAAAACCGGCAATGAGTACCTGGATGTTTTTATGACTGATGGCGACAGTATCATTACCCGCCCACAGCACCTGGGGATCGTAAATGGAATGGCATCAGTGGGTATAGACCATGATTATGTGGGTGTTTTGGATGGATTGTGGGCTGTACCGTTCGTCAGTTCCGATTTTTATCTGGAACCACGTCTTTGGGGCGAAAGAATAAAAACAGACCATTATACCTGGTTGCCTTTTCAAACCAGCCGGATTGGCAGGATAAAAGGTATAGAGGTAGTTTCTACCACAACCCTGATACATGGCATGCGCGCCGGAGTCCTTACATTAAAATTAAGAAACACAGGCAAGGAAATAAAAGAAATTCCGCTCCAGCTTATTGCAAATAGCCCGTTTACCTATAAGGTCACACTGGATAAGGAAGAAGTATGGGGTTTTGGGACCCCTTTGAGCAAAACAGCAGTTACTGATACGGTTTACGGGAAAGGCATCCTGAGGGTACAGGGAGATTATGCCATTGCCTTGGGCAGTGATTTGGAAGGGATATGGTGGGAAGAGCCAACCCGTCGTTTCCATGGGAAAGTCAGCCTGAAGCCCGGCCGGGAATTGGTTACATCATTGGTTTTTTCAATTGGAAAGAAAGAAACCGCCAGGCAACAACGGGATGATCTTTTATCTGATCCGGACAAGTACGTTCAATCTGCCACCGACCACTACATTTCTCAAGTAAAAGACCTTTTTGATAAACTTCCGAGGTTAACATCCGATAACAAAGATCTTGAACAGATATATAACCGTTCACTCAGTATACTCATTATGAATAAATATGAGGTACCGGAGTTGGCATTAAATCCCTATTATCCTACCGGATCAGTCAAAGGCGGGTGTTTTAAGAACTACCTGTGGAATTACGGGGCTGTTTCACAAATGCTGCCACTTTTTGACCCTGAAGCGGATAAAAAGCATATCCTGCAATTTATAAGATCAGGCGGACTTTATAATGGACACGCTTTCGATCCTATAACCGGGGTAGGGAATGGATCCTGGTATCCGGTGAATCAGAATTTAATCATTCAACTTACCTATAATTATATAAAAAATACGGGAGATGTTGGTTTCCTGAAAGAAGAAGTTGCAGAAGGGGAAACGGTTTTGGATCATATGATCAGGAATGCCATGCATCTCGATGACAAGTCCAAACCGGTAAAATTAATAGATTACGGCCCTGCTGGCGATCATTTGGAACTAAGAAGGGAATTTACCTATAATCATGTTATACCAGATCTGAATGGCCTTAGATATAAAAATTATGAACGGGTTGCAGAACTTTGTAAGTTAGTTGGTAACCCGCAGCCATACCTTATGGAACACGCCAGGGAACTGAAAGAAATCATTAAAAAGGAGCTCTGGGATCCTGAACTAAAATGGTTCGCCTATGCAGATGATAAAGGGAACAAGGATGTGCGGTATACTGTCCAGATGTTTTATCTCTTTAACAGCGATGTGATCGATGATGAAATTGAACAAGGGCTTTTAAGCCACCTTAACGAGGATGAATTCTTCTCGGATTACGGATTGCACAGTATGTCAAAAAAGGACATAGCGTATGACCAGGTGGATATAGATAATGGTGGTGGTGGAATATGCACCATTTTCCCTCCCCAGATTGCCGAACTTTTATATAATGATGGCAAACCGGAAATGGCCGATAACATTATGGGCAGGATATTGTGGTGGGGACAGCGTTTGCCGTACTTCGGCGACTCGCAGGTTGCAAACGAGATTGATTACCGGCAGGACACCCCTTTGCAGGCAGATATCGGAACAATAAGTCTGGCGGAATCCATTTTATTTGGGATGATGGGAATTAATGCCGGTTTCGATGGTTCCATAACCATCAATCCCGCAAACACAAAGCTGGCCAATAAAATTGAAGTCAGGGGATTGAAAATTCATGGCAAGACCATAGATATTTCAGTTACAGACGATAAGTATGAAGTTGTTTCAGGAGGTGAAACATACAAGGAGAATATCGGTAAAGCAACTGTGATACAGTAATGGGTTTTTCGAAAAGAGGAATACAATGATATTCAACATTCTTTTATATATACAACTTGTATCTCAGATTATTGCTGTTTCACTTTTGGATAGATCAAAGCTGGAAAAAGTTTCATTTATAAATGATACTGCCGGGCAAAAAGTGGAGGTATTTATTGGAGAAAAGCTGTTTACCTGTTACATCTATCCAGATAATCTTGAAAAACAGTCGCTTTATCCTGTCTTCAGTCCATCGGGTAAGATAATTACAAGAGGTTACCCCCTTAATCCACGTGCTTTTGAAAGGGCGGATGCTCCGCACCAATTGGGTATGTGGTTTAATTATGGCAACGTGAATGGTCTTGATTTTTGGAATAACTCATCCCTGATTCCTGCAGATCAGAAGTCCAGATATGGCATAATCAAATTTCGGGAAATTATAAGTCAAAATCCCCAAAGGGGTGAATTAAAGGTTAGTTCTGACTGGGTGGATGTTCATGGAGATGTATTACTAAATGAAGAAACAAGTTACGTTTTTAGTGGGACTGCGGATATGAGATCGATTACCCGGACAGCAGTTTTGCGGGCAGTGCAAACCGTCACATTTAACGAATCTAAGGAGGGTATGCTGGCTATACGCATGGACAGGGTATTTGAAGAACCCTATAAAAAACCATCAAAACTTACCGATGCAAACGGTATTCCCATGGAGGAGCCAACAATCAATAATGATGGTCTGAATGGCGTGTATCATAATGCTGACGGAGCTGTGGGTGCCAATGTCTGGGGTAAGAGAAGTTCGTGGGTGTCGCTGCGGGCGAAAAAGGATGATGAGATTATTAGTATTACCATTTTCGATAACAAACAGAATCTTAACTATCCTGCATGGTGGCATACAAGAGGGTATGGACTTTTTGCAGTAAATAACCTTGGTGGTCGTGAATTTGATAAAACCACAAGTGAGGTAAAGAATAATACTGATGCCAGGTGAGATATTGACTTTTAAATATAAAGTTGTCATTGCCGGGGATTTAAGCGATAAGGAAATAAATAAAATAGCCAGAGGCTTTCAGTAAACCTGATAATTAATCATATTAATAATTATAAAAAATGGAAGAACAAAGGTTAAATTCAAGAAGAAGATTTCTGAAGAAATCAGTTGCCGGGACTATGATGACGGCCGTTAGTCCAATGGTAATTTCTGAGGAGTTGATTAAAAAACCTACTGTTATTCCCGCTTCGGCAAAAGGCGCAAACGACAGGTTAAGGATTGCCATAATTGGCGTCCACGGGAGAGGGGGTAGCCAAATTCAACAAATAATGGAAGTTTCAAATCAGTCTAACGTTGAGATTGTTGCGTTGTGCGACCCTGATTTGGAAGTGCTTAAGGAGCGTTCCGATGAGTTTGAAAGTAAGTATGGGAAAAAAGTCGAAACCCTGCAGGATTTTCGCAGGGCACTTGATGATAAACGAATTGATGCGGTTACCATTGCAGCACCAAACCACTGGCATGCTCTGATGACCATTTGGGCTTGTCAGGCCGGGAAAGACGTTTACGTTGAAAAACCTGGAACACATAATGTGCATGAGGGAAGGAAAATGATTGAGGCTGCTTACAAATACAACCGTATCGTGCAGCATGGTGTGCAGCTTAGAAGCTCCATTGCCATCAGGGAAGCCGTAAAGCACCTCGAAGAAGGCCTGATTGGGAGGGTTTATATGTCACGCGGCCTGGTATTCCGGTGGAGGCCGGATATAGGAATTAAGGGAATTTCAAAAGTGCCGGATACCCTGAACTATGATTTGTGGACCGGTCCCGCTCCTATGGCTCCTTTTTCCAGGGATCTGGTACATTATAACTGGCATTGGCATTGGAACTACGGTAATGGAGATACTGGCAATCAGGGTATTCATGAGACCGACCTGTGCATGTGGGGCCTGGGTGTCAATTCGCTCCCAGAACGAATAACGTCCATGGGTGGAAAATTCCTTTGGAATGACAGCAAGGAGACTCCCGAGATTCAAACCTCCATTTTTCACTATCCGAATGAAAAAAAGATTATCCAGTTCGAAGTACGCAACTGGTGCACAAATCTTGAGGATGGTGCCGGAGTAGGTAATATTTTTTACGGCGACAAAGGTTATATGGTAGTTAAAGGGTATGGTACCTACGAAACATACCTGGGCGAAAAAAGAGAGAAAGGTCCCGGTCGCACTGAAGAAGGAGAATGTAATCTGCACTTTATGAATTGGTTCGATGCCATTCGTGCCCGCGACATGAGCATTCAAAATGCTCCGGTACAAACAGCTCATTTGTCATCTGCGCTTGCTCACCTCGGAAGTATTTCCTGCCGTCTGGGACGTCAACTCGATTTTGATCCGGTTGCCGAACGATTTATTGGCAGCAATATGGACGATGCCAATAATATGCTTACACGTGAGTACAGAGCACCATATGTCTTACCTGAAGTAGTGTAGCAATAATGAAGAACTAAACTTAACCTAATGAATAATATAAGTATATTGAAATGTAACGGGCTATTGACAGTAATAATTGCCGTAGGGTTGCTTGCATCAGGATGTAGTCCAAAAAAGTCCGGAATTAGCAGCCCGGGCATTCTAAGCCCAAAGGAGGCCCTGGACATATTTGCTGCCAATGGTGACAGCATGATCCTCAGGCCTGAGCATCTTGGAATAGTAAATGGTATGGCGACTGTTGGCATCAGCCACAATCATGTGGGGGTAATAGACGGTCTCTGGGGGCAGCCATTGGTGAGCTCTGATTTTCATATTGAACCCCGGCTCTGGGGGGAGAAAGTCAGAACAAACCACTACGATTGGTTACCCTACCAGACTGAGCAGGCAGGAAGTTTAAGGGGAGTTGAGGTTGCTGCCACCACCACCCTGATCTATGGTATGCGAGCCGGTATACTGGAAATGGTATTCAGAAATACTTCAAATGAAACGAAGGTCATTCCGCTTCAGTTTATCGCAAACGATAACGCTACCTACCGGAGTACCTTAGATTACGTCCAGAACTGGGGATTCTCTACTGTGAAAAGCAAAACATTTGTTACGGATGAAGTTGATGGCAAGGGTATCCTGAGGGTGCAGGGTGATTATGCTGTGGCAATTGGTGTTGATATCGAAGGAACAAAATGGGAGCCGCTGACCAACCGGTTCCACTCAACCATTAAGTTGGGTCCGGGTGAAAAGTTATCAGCCTACCTGGCTTTTTCGATAGAAGAAAAGAGTAAGGCTGCCCAGCAAAGAGATGCCTTACTAGCCAATCCTGGAAAGTATATAGGTGAGGCAACAGAATATTACATTTCGGAGGTCCGGAACATTTACGATAAGTTGCCAAGGTTGAGTTCCAGCAATCCCAGCCTTGTAAGTCTTTACAACCGCTCCCTCAGCATCTTCGTCACCATCAAGTTTACAATTCCGGAGCTTGTGCTCAATCCTTACTATGCCACAGGAGCTGTAAAGGGAGGATGCCAGGGAAACTACCTGTATAACTTCGGTCAGGTCAGGGAAATCATGCCACTGCTCGATCCCCAGGCTACGAAAAAGCACATCATGCAATTCCTGTCCACGAATTGCGTAAGCGATCATTACGCCTTCTTTCCCATGACGGGAGAAGCCTTTGGTGCCTGGTACATGGTAAACGATGAAAAAATAACTGCGCTGGTGTATAACTACGTGAAATATACAGGAGATTTGTCTTTTCTCAACGAGCAGGTCAGGGAGGGGAAAACCGTTTTAGATCTTATGATTGAATCCGCCATGCGCCTTGACGATAAGACGAAGCCAGTTAAGCTGATTGACTATGGCCCTGCAGGGGATCACCTGGAGCTTAGGCGGGAATTCCCCTATAACCATGTTATGCCCGATATAAATGCAAGAAGGTATGCCAACTACGAAAGGGTTTCGAAACTTTGTGAGGCCGCCGGAAAGCCTCAACCCTACCTGATGGAACGGGCAAGGGGAGTGAAGAAATTACTCAGGGAGGAACTCTGGGATCCGGACATCAGGTGGTTCAGATTCTCTGATGATAAAGGCAATAAGGACGTCCGCTATACGGTCCAGATGTTTAAAATGTTTAACAGCGATGTGCTGGACAAGGAAATGGAGGAAGGCCTCATAAGCCACCTCAACGAAGATGAGTTCCTGTCTTCCTATGGCTTACACAGCATGTCGAAAAAAGGACATAGCCTATGATCAGGTTGATGTTGATAATGGTGGGGGTGGCATTTGCACTTCTTTTCCTCCGCTCATTGCTGAGTTTCTGTACAATGCCGGAAGGACTGAGGTTGCAGATGATATCATGCGCCGGATTTTGTGGTGGGGTCAACGGATGCCTTATTTTGGTGACTCGCAGGTGGCTAATGAGATCGACTACCGCACCGACACTCCGCTACAGTCAGAAATAGGGACCGGATGTCTGGCACAATGTATCTTGTTTGGGATGTTTGGCGTAAGTTCTGATTTTGATGGGAATATTACAATAAACCCAATAAAAACAACCCTAGCGGATTACCTTGAACTGAAGAGGGCTTAAGATCAGGGGTAAAAATATAGATATTAAAATCACAAAAGATGCATACGAAGTAACTGAAGCAGGGAAGATTTATGCTGAAAGTATAGGTACACCTGTTGTAATCGGGAAATAAGCAATTAAGGAATATGAATGTACAAATGAAAAAAATATTAACCATTAAATTCTTAAGCCATGCCACTGTATGAAGGCCGGCATAATGCCGAAAACAAAATCAGGGTAAAACAGGAGTGGGTTGAAAGTGTTATTACCGGACCCACTGAGGTCTGCAAGCGAATTGCCGAGCAGATCACTACTGCTGCATCTTCTTAAGAAAACGGCCACCTGAATGTAGGATTTGACGGGTGGTATGGAGTTGATTGGGATAAGATCATCCATGAACTCAAAAGGGATCTTCCGGCTGCCGGGATCACATTCGTAAATTTCAATTCAGTGATGAAGTCAGGTGCGGAAATTGATACCTACAAGACAGAAATTTATCGGTGAAGATCCCAGTTTCGGATATGCCAACATGGAGGGAAAAATCGCTGATATCGTCGATCAGGGCAAATTGGCCCGTTTAAAGGAAAGACTGGGTGACAAGACCAGAAGTGGGATCAGTATCCTGTATAATTCAGGCGCTTTTATACCGGAAATTGCAGAACAGATTGATTTGAAATATTACTTTGATTTCACCCGCCAGCCATTGCTTTGGAAAATGTGGGAAGGCGGACTGATCCCTTTTGCCTGGGATGTGCCCAAAAAGGATTATTACTGGAAAGAATATTACTATTGCGATTTCTATTTGCTGGAACACCAGAAACACTTTGCCTTTAGCACCATGGATTTTTATCTGGAAGCCATCAGCTTTGATGAACTGAAACTGGTTCCAAGGGTAGCTTATGATGGTATCATGCAAACACTTGTACAATACCCGGTGAAGGAGGTGGAAATATACCAGCCTGGACCCTGGGGCGCTTACCGGTACAAGGATTTTTGGGATATCAAGGGACTTGAGTGCAATGCCTGGAACGAACTGGCGGGTCCTGAACTGAGTATGCTGGTTGATATTGGCTCAGGAAAGGTATTAAATATGCCCTTTGTAAATCTGATGCAATACGATACAAAACTTCTTGGCAAATACATTCCGGAGCATTTTCCCGGATTATTTCCGCTGGATATATGGCTGGATGATGGGTACTTTCCAAAACCAACTCCTGCCGAACGGATCAGTATGCCAATCCACAACCACCCCAGTTCCCATTACGTCAAAAAACATTTTAATGAACCCATTGGCCGTTACGAGACCTATTACATTGTTGAGGCCTATGAGGGAGCCAATACCTGGATGGGATTTATAGATGATGCAGATATAGAAGAATGGGAAAGAAAATGTTACGAATCATGGGATAAACAGGAACCTATTCCGGATTGGAAAAACTTTATTAAAAACTGGAAATCCAATGTGGGAGACCTGTACCTTATTCCCCCGGGAACCACGCACGGTCATGGAGGCAATCAGATGGTACTTGAAATGGATACCGTACCCAGTATAGCCGGTACCGAATATTCATTTTTTATGTACGACTTCATGCGTCCTTCCTGGGATGACAATACCAAAACCATGACCGGTAAGCCAGTCAATATGCAACTGGACCACGGGTTTGACACGGATCAGACCCGGCGTGAAGACTGGGTGGACAAGCATCTTCGTGCAAAACCGGAAGTAGTAAAATGGACAAAAGAGTACTTTATTGACCGGTATTCAAGCTATGGGCCCATGCCATTTGAAATTGAACGCATTCATTTTTACAAAAGAGCAGAATACACCACTGAAGGAAAATTCTGCCATATCGTGACACTTACCATTGGAGAAAATGTAACAATCCGGTCCAAATCAAATCCTGACTATCACACCGATATTAATTTATTCCAGTCTGCAGTCGTTCCGGCTTGTTTTGGAGATTACGAGGTTATTAATACCCGGGGGGGATTTTGTACGGTGGCATTGATCCGCTGGAAAAAAGGATAAAATAACCGTATAAATAAAATTTGTATTATGCCTTTTGAAAAGATTTTTCCCAAGGATCAAATCAGCAAAAGAGAACGTGTTGAACTGACATTGAACCATAAACCCATTGACAGGGCTGCGATTCTTGAGCAATTGAGTTATAATCCGGATGTTATATCAAGGTTTACCGGGAAACCCATTGATGGTTTCAACTATACAATTGATGATATTTGCGAAGTGATCCGCAAAACAACCGATCTGATCATGCCGCCGTTTGCCCCGAAAGGAACGGCAGGTTTTCCAATATCGACGGTTTTGTTTTTCAAAATGACAACTGGAATTCATGGCACGTGAGCCGGCCTTTTCACGATGAAGATTGGGGCAAGGGATTGGCTGATCAGGCGGACAAAAAGGATTAAAACCGTAAAATGCGATCCGGACTATGCCATGGTTCCCGGCATTGAAAGCAGCCAATGCACTTCGGAAATCAGTACGGATTTACTTCGATCAATGGTACCGTGATTATCATGCTTTCAGTTCAGCAGAAGATCGGAGATACCGTGCTGCTGAATTACAGTCAAACCGGATTTTGTTCCGTTTTTGATTCAATGGGGCTTGAGATTTTTACTTTTTTTTATATAAATTATCCCGAGGTAATGCAGTGAGTTTATGGAAGTATCCACGGATATGGAAATTCGCCGGGTGCATGCTGTAGCCGATAAAAATCTATCACCCGTAATTCTGATTCCTGAAGACTTTTCCCATAAAAGAGGTCCCATATTTGGTCCCGATGTTTTGGAGCTATTTCATTATCCTTATGTAAAAAAGCTTACTGAAGCATGGCATGAACATGGTATAAAGGTATTATACCATTCGGACGGTAATTATAAACCAGCTCTTCCTCAGTTAATGAATTGCGGGGTTGATGGTTTTTATTGCCTTGAAATGAATGCCGGCATGGATGTGGTCGGGCTAAAAAACCAATATTCTGATTATACCTGGGCCGGAGGTGTGGATGGCGTGGAGCTGATGGAAAGAGGCACACCGGAGGAGGTGACCGCTGAAGTCTGCCGTCACATTATTGAAACGGATGTGTTGAATACAGGCGGGATGATTGTGGCTTCATCCAGTGAGATTAATCCCCCTGTGAAAACTGAGAACTTCATTGCTATGATAAATGCATGTGATATGATAAGAAATCCTGGGTTTAAGAATGAATAACAATAAACTGATTATATTCATTAACCTGATGTTTCTGTTAATAGGGTTGCTCGTGTCGATCATGAGTGCCCTGATCCCGGAGATTATCCAGAGTTTTCAGATAAGCTACGGATTGGCATCCGTATTGCCATTTGCATTTTACATCGCACTTGGCTTGTCATGCGTTCCTGCCGGGGTAGCAGGTGAGAAATTCACAGCGAAGAGTATCCTTGTTTTTGCTTTTTTATTTGCATTGGCAGGTGTTTTGGTGTTTGTCCTGTTTTTAAGTTACAGGGCCTCCATCATTTCATTATTCATCATCGGGAGTTCAATTGCGATAATTCAGGTTACGGCTGTCCCATTATTGAGGAGGGCCTGTGGACCGGAAAACCTGGCTTTCCATTCCACATTGAATCAGCTGATGTATGGTGCGGGTGCATTTTTAAGCCCGGTAATCTACTCCTGGCTAACACAAAGTCTGCTCAATGATACCGGGGGAAATAATCTTCTGACCAAAGTATTTTCAAGGCTTTTACCACAGGGATTCGAGTGGGCTTCAGCCTACTGGTTGTTTGTTGTTTTATTGATCCTGCTCATATTGATCATGGCATTTATTAAATTTCCCGGGCAGGAGAAGAACCTGGTTATCTGATCAAACCAGAAATGGGGTATACATGGAACTGTTTCGAAACAAATATGTTATCTTTTACTTTTTTTCACTGGTGGCATATGCAAGTTGTGAGCAGGGAATTGCGGCATGGATGTCAAAGTTCTTTCAGGATTATCACGGATTGGATCCTCAATCGGAGGGGGCATCGATTTTGTCGTTTTATTGGCTGTTACTCACGGCAGGTTGTTTTGGGGGTATGATCCTGTTGAAATTCTTCGACAGCCGGAAGGTTTTGGCAGGTTTGACTATATTCGCCATAGTAAGCTTGACTGTTGCCTTGTATGGTGGAACAAATGCTTCAAAAATAGCATTTCCGATGGTTGCCGCGTTTGAATCCGTCATGTGGCCGGTAATACTGTCACTGGCACTCAATTCTGTTTCAAGGCATCATGAAGTGCTTTCCGGATTTATGTTCACCGCATCGGTGGGAGGAGCACTGGGACCTGTCATTGTTGGGAGCATGGGGGATATATTTGGATTGGGAATATCGTTAAACTACCTGTTCCTGCCTTTATTGATCGTATTGAGCGTGGCCTTCTGGGCAAAACCACTGGTTACAAACAAGACTTTTTAACTCCAGGAAGTTTATATATATTTGTCGGTCAACTAATAATATTAGAACAATGAAACGAAGCGAAATTAACCAGCTGATAAAGGATGCCATCCGTTTCTTTGATGCCAAGAAATTTAAACTACCTCCCTGGGCATTTTGGAAGCCTGAAGATTGGAAGGGTAAGTATGAGAACTGCAGCGAGATAGTTGATAATATGCTTGGTTGGGATTTAACCGATTTTGGCAACGGTAATTTTCATAAACAGGGATTATTATTATTTACCATAAGGAACGGGAATCCTAAAAAAGATAAGAAAACCTATGCCGAAAAGGTTATGATCGTTGAAGAGAACCAGGAAACACCCATGCATTTTCATTGGAGCAAAATGGAAGATATTATCAATCGTGGCGGGGGTAACCTGGTTATTGAGCTCTTCAGATCAGATCGGAATGAAGGTTTTTCGAATGAAAAGGTAATATTTAAAACCGATGGTGTGACCCGTTCGGTTGCACCCGGAGGTGCTGTAATACTTACTCCCGGCGAAAGTATTTGCCTGGAACAGGGTATGTATCATCGTTTTTACGGAGAGAAAGGAAAGGGAAAGGTACTGGTGGGTGAAGTTAGTGCTGTGAATGATGATAAAACGGATAACAGATTTTATGATCCGGTGGGACGGTTTCCTGAAATAGAGGAAGATGAGCAACCATTTCACTTGCTGGTATCGGATTATAAGCGGTTTATTTAAACCAACGATTCATGTAGAACCCAATAAACCTGAAATGATGGAAAACAAGGAAGGCAATTCAAGAAGATCATTCCTGAGAACAGCCGCTGCCGGTGCAGCTTTGGCAGCCGTTTCTCCGGCTGCACTAGCCAAAGATCCGGAAATGGCTCCGGTCATAGTTCCGGCCAGTGCCAAAGGTGCAAACGACCGGATACGCGTTGCCGTGCTGGGGATAAATGGCCGGGGAGAATCGCATATCGAAGAAATCATGGGCCTTTCTGAAAAAGCCAATGTTGAAGTTGCCGTTCTGTGCGATCCGGATATGGATATCCTGCAGGTCCGTGCCAGCGAATTTGAAACAGAAATATGGCAAAAAAGTGCAGATTGAGCAGGATTTCAGAAAAACATATGAAGATAAAACACATTGATGCAGTATCGATTGCCACACCGAATCACTGGCATGCCCTTGCAGACCATCTGGGCTTGTCAGGCCGGAAAAGATGTGTATGTGGAAAAACCTGCCACGCACAACATTTACGAAGGCAAAAAGATGATTGAAGCAGCATATAAATACAACCGCATCGTTCAGCATGGTGTTCAGTTGCGCAGTTCAGTGGCAATCAGGGAAGCCATCCAGCATTTGAAAGAATGGATTGATCGGACGGGTTTATATGTCGCGCGGATTGGTATACCGCTGGCGTCCTGATATTGGCAACAAAGGCATTTCACAAACACCTGCCGGATTAAATTACGATCTGTGGTGCGGTCCTGCCCCGATGCGTCCTTTCACCAAAAATCTGGTTCATTACAACTGGCACTGGCACTGGAATTATGGCAATGGCGATGTCGGCAACCAGGGAATTCATGAAACCGATCTTTGCATGTGGGGACTGGGTGTAAATCAGTCTTCCTGAACGGATTACTTCAATGGGCGGTAAATTCCTGTGGGACGATTGCAAGGAAGTCCCTGAAATTCAGACTTCCATTTATCATTACCCGAAAGAAAGGAAAATCATCCAGTTTGAGGTGCGCAACTGGTGCACCAATCTGGAAGATGGCGCCGGAGTGGGAAATATTTTCTACGGTGATAAGGGTTATCTGGTTGTAAAAGGCTACGGTACTTACGAATACCTATCTGGGAGAAAAACGTGAAAAGGGACCAAGCCGTTCTGAAAGCGGAGAACTGACACTTCATTTCCAGAACTGGTTTGATGCCATCCGTGCCCGCGACATGAGCATTCAGAACGGACCGGTACAGACCGGGCATCTGGCATCATCTCTGGCACACCTGGGCAATATCTCTTATCGTTTAGGCCGTCAGCTCGAATTCGATCCGGTGGCAGAACGTTTTATCGGTGAAGGCGAAAGCGAGGCCAATGGCATGATCAGCCGCGATTACCGTGCGCCTTATTTGTTGCCGGAAATTGTATAGATTTTTGGGCCTTTAAAAGTTGAGTTTACTCAAAAAAGTCTACAAGCAATGCGTCATTGCGAGCCTGTCTGCCGACAGGCAGGCGTAGTGAAGCAATCTGCCCACCAGAAACAGATTGCCCGCCTGACCGGACGGGCAGGCTTCAGTCGCTTCGCTCCTTACTAATGACAACTTTTTATGGATTGTCTGAGCGGAATTAGGAATTCCGCCAAAATCATCGATTTCATATTAAGCTTAACTGTTTTCTCCTCTTTTGTCAGCCACACAAAAAGGAGCAGAAAAAGTCACCACGGACGAAAAAATTAAGCTGTCCTTTTCGCACATCCCATCGCTAACTAAGGCCGTACAGCTTAATTTTCGCACCCCCGCCTGACCGAAGTCATTCGGGCAGGGCCCGTGGACACCAACACGCTCGGCGAGATTTAGCGGTAACAGACATCAGGAAAAGGTTGGTCCGCCTCTGAAAAAATGCGTCAGGAAAATCAATTCATGTAGCGTTAAGAAAGTCCCGATATTAGATTTTGTTGGTTTTGCTTTGCAAAACCTTACAAATCTATAATCGGGATCAGAAGCGGCGGCGTTTTTTGCGCCACCGCTGAAGCTATAGGCGGCACGCGGTTGGTAACTTTTTTGCGCTGTAGCAAAAAAGTACATTAAAAAATCAAGTTATACAAGTGAAAGATTCCGGCGGAATTCTTAATTCCGCCTTGTCATTATATTTGGTGTACAAAAATGTATGGGGACTCGCAATGACGGGGGGGCGCTTCGATCCCTCGCAATGAAGTTAATACCATTCAATAACTCAAACCGCCTCAATGGTTGAGGGAGGTTTGGTCGCTATATTGTAGGTTACACTCACAATGCCGGGCACATCGCGGATGATTTCCTGTGCCAGCTGTTCAAGAATTTCATAAGAAAGCCTGGTAGGGGTGGCGGTTCGTGCATCCACACTGTCCCAGCACCGCACTTCGATCTGCTGGCCGAAATCGCGCTTGCCATCCCGTATGCCCGTCACCCGGTCTTCATGCAATATGGCCAGGTACTGGAAGGCATGGGTGCTTTTCAGAATACGCTCTACCACAACGGTTGCTTTTCGAACGGTCTCAATCCTTTCACTGGTTGCTTCGCCTATCACGCGCGCGGAGAGTGCCGGTCCGGGGAATGGAATACGATCAAACAGTTCTGCAGGCAATCCAAGGGCTTTGCCGACTTTTCTTACCCCATCCTTACGCAACTGGATCAGCGGTTCAAGTATCCGGTAGCCAAAAGCTTCCTGGGGATCAATTCCAAGTTGCTCAAAAACATTGTGTTGCCGTTTTATGCCTGCCACTGTTTCATCCACATCGGTAAGGATGGTCCCCTGCAGCAGGAACTTTGCCCCGCTCTCTCGGCACAATACGGCCAAAAACTTTCTTATAGAATGTCTGGGTAATGGCTTCCCGTTTCTCCTCCGGATCCAGGATCCCCTTAAGCGCGGCAAGAAATTCCTGCTTAGCATCCACTACTTCGACAACCACGCCGAGCTTCCGGAAAAAACCAACTACCTGTTCTGATTCTCCGGCACGCATCAGGCCGTTTTCAATAAATACCGTTTTAAGGCGATTTCCCAGTGCTTTGTGCCCGAGCATGGTTACGGTGGATGAATCCACACCTCCTGACAGGGCATTGATGGCTATGCCGTTACCAACGGCTTTTCTGATTTCTTCAACTTTTTCGCTGATGAAATCCGGAGTGTTCAACTCCTGGAGTGTAATTTCTTTGATCATGGCTAAAAATATTAAAATGTTTCAGAAGCTGCCAGATAGAAACCAAAGGATTGCTCACCAAATCCGATATCGACGGCCAGATTGGTACGTGAATGCTTGTCCACCATGATCCGCAAACCTGCACCATAACCTGGCTTAATGGATTCAAATAATTTCAGGGATTGCGCAGCATTGTCAGTCGTCGTGGCGTTTACAAACACAACACCACCCAGCATGCCGCCGCATCTTGAAACTGGGAAACGATATTCGGTTTCACCATATACAAAATTGCCTCCGCGAAAGCGTCCCTGCGTATAGCCCCGGCCGCTCCGGCCGCGCTGATCATATGCAGTGGCGGGCAATATCAGGTAGGGAAGTTCACCTTCAGGAGAGAAACTGCCCATCAGCCAGAAGGCGATGAGATGCCTGGGATTATTTTTCGACAAGCCATGAAAGCTCCGCCATTCGAGCTGCGTAAAATCCGAATATTTTTCATTTCCCAGGAACTTCAGTCCGCCCCGCCAGCTGGCCAACGCATAAATGCCTTTATAGGGATTGATCATATTATCGCGGGTATCATAAACGAGATTGATATTCAAGGCGGAAACATGGTATTTTTCGGTACTGAATCCATACGTAAGGCTGTAGGTATAGTGATTTGTCAGATAGCGGTCACCCGGTGTCACCCGGAGTTTTTCATCCACAATCTTCATATAGGCATCGTAGAAATATCCAAAACCTGCGTAAAGCCCATCTATTAATTTAAAGGAAACCGACTGGTGAAAACGTGCGAAATTGAACTTCATGGGCTGGCTCAGGGAATCCATTGAGGTTTCAGTTCCATACACGCTGATCTGATAGTCTGGTATTCCTTCACTGGGGGAGTTGGTACCCAATCCGTATGTCGGCTGGGAATATATCAAATAGCGCCAGTCCCCACTGAAGAAGATCCGGTTGGCTTTTGTATAGATATTATTCTTCAACATAAAGATCATCTGGGATTTGGTGGTAAACTGGGCACTACCGTTAAAGTTTGAATACAGGCTGCTTCCCGGCATTTTGAGTGCATATTGCCCGCCCAAACCAAACATAAAACCGGTAGCTGGATTGGCGCCGATAATCGGAATGAGGAGTAAGGATGCTGAACCTTCCCTTTTTATTTTAGGAGCCTTCCTGAAAATTTCACGTGCCAGATCAGGCAGGTCTTTCTGGATGCAGCTTGTATCAATTTTGACTTTCAGGGAATCCTGGCCGGTGACAAGACCCGGGAAGAAAGCAAATATGTACACGGCCAAAATCCATGTGCAAAATTTCATACGTGTATGATACTAAAAATCAATTCTGATTCTGATTATTTAACCTTATAAAATTAGCAAAAATAAAAACCTATGACTTAAATTGTATTTCGTCCCTAAGGGACTTCTAGCAGGGACGTAATATATTATAGCTACCCATTTTCACCTGCCCGCTGCCTGCAACAACTGATTCCCTGCAGGATTATCCGGGAATTTTTCGATGAGATGCTTTGCATAGGTCATAGCTTTGGCGTTTTGCTTTTGGTCGAGATAGAAGGTGGATAAGGCATACAGAAAATCAAAATTATCAGGCTCCCGGTCAAGTGCTTTAAGGAGATAACTTTCGGCTGCCGCTTTATTGCCCAGTGAATTTTCCAGCAATCCCAGGTTATACCATATTCTTGTTTGCTCCGGCATCAACTCAGCCGCTTTCAGGAAGTACTGCTCTGCTTTCATCATATTTCCCCATCTCTGCCAGCAACAGGGCGAGTGAATTGTTGATCTGCACAATCTCCGGATTCTCCTTGAGCACTTCCCGGAGTAGTCTTTCTGCTTCATCGTTCTTTCCCTGCTGTGCATATACCATGGCCAGGTTCACCTTGGCCATAAAGAAAAGCCCGTCTGTTTTCAGTGCCTCCTGGTAGGATTGAACAGCCCTGTCCAGGTTCCCGGCATTGGCATACATGATCCCCAGGTTATACCGCCCGCCCGGGAAATCGGAAGTATACAGGTTGATATGCCTGTATTCTTCCAGTGCAGCATTCCTGGCCTTTTTTGCAGGTTCACTCAGCATGTTTTCCGGCACCTCAGAAAGTCTGATAGCCGGCCTCGGAACGAATGCCCTTTACCGGGTCGTTCAAGAGTGGCATCATCAGTTTTTCGTATACTCCGGCGTCGGTCGGATGGTAACTCATGATGGCCGTATGTCTCACAAGCGAGGCCGGATCGCTGAGTGCTTTTTCAATGGCAAGGTTGCTTTCAGGTGTATTTAAGTTGCCTAAAAGTTGGACTGCAGTTGCCCTTACCATCAGCGGAAATAATTCATTCCCGGCATACAGGATCAGCTCCGGTATTGCCTTTTCATCTCCGTTTCGGGCAGCTGAAAAGGTTTCGCCATAATGGGGCAGTTTTTTGGTCCCGTACCATTTTTCAATATAGGACTGCGACCATGCTGATGTTTTGTCTTTATGGCAGTCATTGCAGGCATTGGGTGTTCCTATGCTCAGGGTCAGATCGGGACGGGGTATCCTGAAACTGTGATCGCGCCGGTAATCGTTTCCCATATAGTATCTGCCCACCATGTGGCAGTTCACGCACTGTGCTCCGGTTCCCTGTTTGTATTCGGGTTCTCCGCGGTTGATCAGTCGATTTGCCCCGGTCCCTGTATCCATTTTATGAAAATGATGCCGCGGGGTATCATAGATATCCGGACGATGGCATTTGAGGCAGAGTTCATTATCATCCTTCAGGGTTTTCACCGAATGAACGTCATGGCAATCGCTGCACTTGACTGCCTTTTCAAACATTTTGCTCTGGGTGAACGAGCCATACTCATAATCCTCTTCCAGTATCTGTCCGTCGGCATGATACAGGGGTTGTGTAATCAGTTGCGGGATCATGTAATTCAGCAGATCACTGTTATCATCTTCGTAATCACCCAGAATGGCGCGGCGGGAGTGGCAGCGGGCACAGACATTCAGTAACTCTTTATTATCCAGATCCCGGGTTCTTACAATCAGGCCTGTATTCACATCCATGGGCCTGGATCCTTCAGGCAGATCTGCCCATTTGAGATGTTCAGAAGCCGGTCCGTGGCATGCTTCACAGCTGACATCGATTTCTGACCAGGTGGTTTGAAAAGTCCGGCTATCCGGGTCGTAGTTCTTCCTCAGGTTGGTTGAATGGCAATCGGCACACATGCCATTCCAGTTTTGCGCCTGGTTTGTCCAGTATAGCCAGTTGTCAGGTTGGATGTTCTGACCGTGGGTAAACTGTGTCTCCCAGATGGAACCATTTTTTACGGTCGGTATCCCAGGCTATGGGCAGGCATTGCAAACGTCCACCTTCAAAAGGGACAAGGTATTGCTGCAAGGGGGTATAACCAAAGGTATAGGTAATCTGGAAATCCTCAAATTTTCCTGTCGGGACCCTGGGTGTTTACATAAAACATTCCGTCTTTCCGGAACATGCGGTGGGTAAGTCCCTTATGCATGAATTCGAAATTATCGAAATTTCCCAGAACAGTTTTATCCGTAGCACTGTCCATCGCCATATCGTGATGCGAACCGAGCCATAAATCATCCTCCTTTTTATGGCATTCGATGCAGGTCTGTCTCCCGACAAACTGAGCGCCTTTTTCTGCCGAAGCATTTGATTTTTCAATGGCCGTCCGAATCATATATACAGGAAACGCAATGACAAACACAGCAGTGGCGGTAAAACCTGCAATCTTCCAGGATTTCATCGGATCGTTCCCTGCATCAAATGGCATAGGTCAACTGCTTTTTTTCGAATTTCCGGCGTTTTGCCTTCAGACTGATGTCAATGCTTACTTTTCCTGCTTCGATAACTACCGGGAAATAATCAAGCGGACGAGGAGCCGGTGAACTGAGTACATTTCCGACCCTGTCAAACGAAGAAGCATGACAGGGACAAATGAATTGGTTTTTAGTTTCATCCCAAATAACAGAGCACCCCAGGTGGGAACAGGTGAGCGAAAGGGCAAGGAAGCCGCCATCCTTCTCCCGGATGAGGTACAATTTGTTTATCCTGTCGGGGGTGACTGAATTCAAAGGAAAATCCTCAACATTGCCAAGGATTTTGATGGTTGAACTCTTTCGGCCTTTATGAAGTTCCTTCGATGGTTTTAATAAACTGATCATAAATATCCCGAGCTCTGCTGTTGCAATCCACCCAAGGATTTTCCATGTTTTTTTCAGGAAGCCTCTTCTGGTGCTATATTCTATACTATTTTTTTTAAACATAGATTTATTCATCTAACTTGTTCTATTTTGATTAGATACAAAAGATGGTTAAGTAATTCGAAAAATAGTTGCACACATATTCTGAATAGTCTATTATTTGATTTTGTCCCGTTAGGGACTTTATAGTGGTAGAAAAGTCTCATTCAGGGATCAATTTAGTGCCGTCAGGTACGGAATAATCAATACCAACTGGTTTAAAAACAAACCGGTCATCATATTCAATATCAAATTCTTTCAACAGACTAAGGTATTCCTCTAAAAAGGTTCTTTTTGTGTGATGTTCTTTTTGACGATTTATATAACGAATTATATTAAGCAGATCGGCTTTGGAATAAGAAAAAGCACCATATCCTTCTTGCCATGAAAATTTCGTGCGAAGAAATCTCTTTTCATTGATCCATTTTGAAGAACTTCCTTTAATATCCTGCATTAGATCGGATAAGGATTGTGTTGGTCTGAATCCAAAAAGTAAATGGATGTGATCCGGCATACCATTAATAGCCAGTAATTTGTGTTTGTTATTTTGTATAATGCCGGTAATGTATTTATATAAATCATCCTTCCAAGCGGTTCGGATAATGGAATCCCTGTCCTGAACTGTAAATACTGCCTGGATATGGATTTGGGTATAGGTATTTGCCATAATGTATGGTTTTATATCATCCCTGACGGGATTTCTACTTGTCATTTATTTTTTTTGCTACCAATATGGTGTCCCTGACGGGACAAAAAAGAAAAAGGCGCTATGTGGATATTATTAGTCATTGATGACACTCACATTTTCTTCAATATCAGATCTGCCAGGGCCACATCAGATTCATGCCTTCTCCCCTGAAAAATATACCGGTTACAGTCAACACGCTGTAAGAGACAATCAGGAGGATCATTACTGATTGCAGGTATTCCGAACGGTTTAATGCATATTTCCGCTTCATAAACCGTAGAAAATAATATAGGGTGACGATCAGTATTGCAAAAGGAATGAGACCTGTGGTAACTATGGGTGGTATGAAAGGCAGGAGCAGTTCGGGATCGGGTAAATATTCGCTTGCCAGTAAAAAGAAGACCGTGAAGATAAATCCTGCCAGCACGGTAATTTTACCGGAAGCTTTTCCTTTATCAGATAAAAACCAGATCCCCTGGTTTGCATCATCCAACTTAATATAGGGAAGGCGGCAAGCTGCAGCTAAGACCGTGAAGGGAAAGACAACAACTGCAAAGAATGGGTGAAAATGGATCAGCAATTCCTGCAATCCCATGAAGTACCAGGGCGCTTTGGCCGGATTGGGACTGAAGGAAGGGTTGGCCCTTTCGCGCAGGGGAGCATCAATAACACTGGCTTACAAAAAACAGAAACGCCAGAAGGACCAGTGCCACAACAAATTCACGATAAACCAGATGCGGTTGTGTATCCACCATCGGACTGTCCTTATCTTTTTCAGCAACAATAACCCCGCCTGCTTTCCGGATACGCCAGAAATGGTATCCCATCAGGATCACCATCATGACCGGAATAACTCCGGTATGCAGGTTAAAGAAGTTGGTAAGCGTTGCCTGGCCGACTTCCTGTCCCCCGAGGAGTGACACCCGGAATAAGTCACCCAATCAAGGGAATATAGGCCAACAGGCTTGTGCTTATTGTAACAGCCCAGAAAGACAGCTGATCCCAGGGCAGCAGGTATCCTGTAAAATTAGATAATACAACCAGTATCAGCAGGGCAAGTCCGAAAATCCAGTTGGCATGTCTGGGTTTGCGGTAAGCTCCCGTAAAAAGTACACGCAGCATGTGGAGAAAAACAACCCACAGCAAGGCAATTGCACTCCAGTGATGCAGGTTACGCAACATCTTTCCGAAAAGCAGGCCTTCCTGGAGGTTCAGAATGGAATTGTATGCATTTTCGGGTGAGGGTTCGTAATGAAACTTCAGCAACAGTCCGGTGAAAACCTGGATAACCACCAGCAGGGCTGCCATACCCCCGAGCCCAAAAGTTAAGTTAAAGCGAAGCGTTGAAGCCTTCACCTTGCGTGGATGAAGATGAAGGATCAGATTGTACAGGCTTTCCTTTTTTTTTCTGTATCAGGACTGGTCCACCAAAAATGAAAGGTGATTGTATATTCACAGAAACAAATGTAATAATTTTCAATCAGGACAGTTTATTATGTTATAATAACCATGATTAATGTAAAACCAATTTAAATAGATATGAAAAAGCCAGTTTTGTTTTTTTTGATGCTGTTTGCTGCCCCTGTATTCATCCATGCGCAAGGTATTGGATTGGGTATTAAAGCCGGGGCAAACTTTGCCGACCAGGCTGTTGAAGATATTGATATTAAAACAGCTACCGATTTTCATGTAGGAGCCTATCTCAATCTGAATATATCTGAGAAATTCGGGATTACGCCTGAAGTTTTATATTCGGCCTATGGTACCCAATGGGAAGATGTTAAGGTAGATTATGATTATATTGCACTGCCGGTGATGTTTCGGTTCAAGCCTATTAAATTGCTCAGCATTGAAGCCGGACCACAGTTCAGTTTTCTTACAAAAGCGGAAGTTGAAGAAGTTGGTGATGTAAAGGATCAGCTGAAGAATAATGATTTTGGTCTGGCCTTCGGTGCCGGTGTGCAGCTGCCCCTGGGATTCAATGCCGGTGCCAGGTATGTACTCGGTTTTACCGATATATCCGATGTTTCAGAAGAGAGCATAAAGAACCGTACATTTCAGATTTATATAGGCTGGACGATTTTCGGGGGAAGTAGGGTTGTAGTTCACTGTTTTTTCATATTCTGCCTCGCTGAAAACTTCCCGACCAGCAAAGCGACAATGATGGCGATATAAAACTGTCCTGAGACTACTATAAAGGTAGCCAGTGACCGTGTATACGGTTTCAGGGGCAATATATCGCCATATCCAAGGGAAGCAAGCGTTACATAACCAAAATAGAGCGGTACACTTGCATTGGCACCTGCACCTGTACCTGCCTCCTCCGGCTTGACTGCGGTGTAAATGCAGCCGGGTCCTGCTGAATGATGAAAGCAATGAAAATAGAATAGATAATCCCCATCAGCAGATATCCGGCAATTGAACTGAGAATCACTCCTGATGTTACTTCTCTTGCCATAGCAATTTCCTTTATTAATGAGACAAACAATAACCAACAAAATACAGAATATTTACACCTCTTGAAATACTCGGCACGATTTGAAGGTCAAGCAGGCTTGATATCCACGCAAGTAAAACGGTGACAACAAAAAGTAAGATTGTGTAATTGCTTCTTTTTTCAAGAGAAATAATGGCCGTAATATAAATGATTGTATATACGGCTATAAAAGAGCTTCGCTGCCATTCAGGTGGTAACAACAGGGAGGATAAAAGCCGCAAATATTACTGAAATCACCAGGAGTGTATCCCAGAGGACAGATTTACCGAAAGTGATCCTTTTCATCCTAATACTGAATTTGGGTTTAAAATTAAATTATATTCATCATAAAGTTCTAGCCTGCAGAAAAGATTTATGATCTGGACGGGGGCATCTAGAAATATTCTAATTAATTTGATATTTTTAAGTAGAAATTTTCGAAAGAAACCTTGAGTCAACTCCGAAAAGTCTACAAGGCATAGCGTCATTGCGAGCGTAGCGAAGCAATCTTTTCGTTTAAGATTCAGTCCCCCTAACTATCGGGGTCCTTCGCAATGACTTTGGACTTTTCGAGTAGACTCAACCTTAATTATTAAAAATCTATATCCAGACATTATGAAAATCACGAATTTTTATTGGGTAGTATTGGTCGGATTGCTCTTTTTTTCCTGCAGTAAGAAAAAGGCAGTGGAAACAGCTGCACCGGAAGTTCCGGTAGCCTCCGTGTTAATAAAAGATGTACCGCTTACCCAGGAATATGTGGGTCAGACACTTGGAGGTACCGATATCCAGATCCGGGCCAGGGTGCAGGGCTTTTTAACCGGCATGTATTTCAGGGAAGGATCGGCTGTAAAAAAGGGACAATTGTTGTATAGCATTGATCCTTTGCCGTATCAGGCCAAACTGGACCAGGCAAAGGGGCAGCTGGCGGAAGCACGAAGCCTTAGCTGGCAAAGGCCAAAAGTGACCTGGATCGCATTAAACCATTGGCAGCGATAAACGCTGTCAGTCAGCGCGACCTGGTAGCCGCACAGGCCCAATATGACGCGGCCGTTGGCGGATCTGGAAGCTGCTCAGGGTATGGTTAAAAATGCACAGATTGAATTGGGCTATGCCACGATTACCTCACCCATTGACGGAATTATCGGAATATCCAAATTTCGAAATCGGCGACCTGGTCGGAACAATCCAATCATTCAACCTGAACACCGTATCCAGCACAAAAACAATACGCGTCCGCTTTTCTGTTACCGAAACAGAATACCTGGAATTCAGGAAAAGAGTGCCTGATAAAACAAAAATGGATTGGACCATCGACATGATATTAAGTGATGGTTCCATGCATCCCCACAAGGGTCAGATCAATTTGGCCAACCGGGAGATAGATCCTTCCACCGGTACCCTGACCATGGAGGCCACGGTTCCAAATCCTGAGGAAAATGTCAGGCCGGGGCAGTTTGCCAAGATCAGATTCGTGACGGAGATCCGGAAAGGCGCCATGCTGATACCGCTCCGGGCAGTCACAGAATTGCAGGGAACCTACCAGGTTTATGTAGTGAATGCAGAAAATAAAATTGAAGTCAGGGCGGTTCAGGCCGGTCAGAAATATGGCGAGTACTGGCTTATCGACTCCGGCCTTGAAGCCACGGATAAGGTTGCACTGTTGGGTAATATCGCCCTGAGAGTTAACAGTGTTGTAACGCCCGTGCCGGTAAAGGCTGATTCAACCAATATTTAAAATCCATCTCCATGTCAGAATTTTTCGTCAGAAGACCTATCGTCGCGATGGTGATCTCCATCATTATTGTGATCGTGGGACTGGTAGCCATGAAATCGCTTCCCATTTCACAGTATCCGGAGATTACACCCCCTGAAGTACTCGTTACAACTACCTTCCAGGGTGCCAATGCCATCAACGTGGAGCAGGCTGTTGCCACACCCATTGAGCAAAAAGTAAACGGGGTGGAAGAGATGCTCTATATGAAATCGGTCAATGCCAGTGATGGTTCACTGAGCCTCCGTATTGCCTTCGAGGTGGGAACCGACCTGGATAATGCCAACATGCTCACGGTGAACCGGGTGAACCAGGCCACGGCCATTCTGCCCAGTGAAGTGAAGCAATCTGGTGTGGTCACCAAAAAAGGCCCTTCCGTTTCCCCTGCTGATCATATCCTTGCGATCCCCCAATGGCAGTTACGATAATAATTTCCTGTCGAACTATGCCAATATAAATGTGGTGGATGTAATATCCCGGGTCAGAGGAGTGGGCGATGTAAAGCTGTTCGGAGGAGCTGATTATGCCATGCGGGTGTGGGTCAAACCCGATGTAATCGCCAAACTGGGACTTACCATGAACGACCTGATCAAGGCTGTAAAAGAGCAGAACCAGATCTACCCGGCCGGAAAGTTCGGAGGAAATCCAGCTCCTGCCGGCACACAGCTTTCCTATACAGCCTTGTTGCAGGCACGTCTCATTACCGTTGAAGAATTCGGGGACATTATTGTTCGTTCCAATCCTGATGGATCCCAGGTCAGGCTTAAGGATGTGGCCCGCCTGGAACTCGGCACAGAGAATTTCAACTCCGTTGGCAAGGTGAACGGCAAACCCGGAGCGGCTATTGCCGTTTTCCAGATCCCGGGATCCAACGCACTCGAAACACAGGCTAATATTAAAAAAGCCATGGAAGAACTGTCTGCCCGGTTCCCGCAGGATCTGAAATACGATCTGGTTTTGGATACCACGCTGGCTGTTTCTGAAGGTATTAGTGAGATCATCACTACACTTTTTGAAGCGGTTGTTCTTGTTATATTGGTGGTTTTTATATTTCTCCAGAACTGGAGGGCCACCCTGATCCCACTGCTCACCGTTCCGGTTTCCCTTATTGGTACATTTATGGTCTTTCCTTTGCTGGGATTTTCCATTAATGTGCTTTCCCTGCTGGGACTGGTCCTTGCAATCGGAATTGTGGTGGATGATGCCATTGTGGTGGTGGAAGCGGTGATGCATAATATTGAACACGGTTTGAGTCCCCGGGATGCCACCATTAAGGCCATGAAAGAGGTCTCCGGTCCCGTGGTGGCCATCGCCCTGATCCTGACCGCGGTATTTGTGCCTGTGGCCGCCATGGGCGGGATCACCGGGGCACTGTATCAGCAGTTTGCCATCACCATCGCGATCTCGGTGTTGTTCTCCGCATTCAATGCACTGACATTAAGCCCTGCGCTCAGTGCCATGCTGCTGAAACCCGGACAGAAGACAGGAGGGATCCTTGGTAAATTTTATACCGGGTTCAATAGGATTTTTGACAAATTTACAGGAGGTTATATAAATATTGTTTCCCACCTGTTGAAGAAACTGGCCAGGGTTGGCATCATGCTCGGCGTGATCGTGGTGCTTATTCTGCTGCTCGGTAAAGCAATCCCGGGCGGCTTCGTACCCGAAGAAGACCAGGGATACTTTATGATCAATGTGCAGTTGCCCGATGCAGCCTCATTGGAAAGGACGGAGGGCGTTATGGCAAAGGTCGAGAAAATGCTGCAGGCTGAGGAAGGCATAGAATTCTACACCGGTATTTCCGGATTCAGCCTCCTGACCAATACCTATAATCCGAACATCGGGTTCTTTTTTATATCGCTCAAGGAATGGAAAGAACGCGGTGACAATACTGCAGAGGCGATCATGCGTAAGCTGAACCGGGAGTTTATGATGGGTCTGCCGGAAGCCACGGCCATGGCATTCGGACCCCCTCCCATCCAGGGATTGGGCACGGCTGCCGGATTTTCGATGATGTTGCAGGACCGCGGCGGAAATGACCCGCAATACCTTTCGGAACAAACCGCCAAATTTATGCAGGCTGCCAGTCAACGCCCGGAAATAGGCAGGATCTATACCACTTTCCGCACCAACGTTCCGCAGATCTATCTCGACGTCGACCGCGACAAGGTATTTAAAATGGGTTTGACGCTTCAGGAAGTTAATACTTCTATCGGTGCCGCCTTCGGGGCTTCCTATATCAATGACTTCAACCGGTTCGGACGACAATATAAGGTTTTCCTCCAGGCCGAAGGAGAATACCGGGTTGACCCGAAAGACCTGAATAAGATCTTTGTACGGGGAACCAACGGAAATATGGTACCACTGTCAACACTGGTCACGGTAAAAAGAACCAGCGGAGCGGAATTTACCAACCGGTTTAACCTTTTCCGTGCTGCAGAGCTTGGAGGTGCTCCAGCCCCGGGATATAGTTCCGATGAGGCTTTGACGGCGCTGGAGGAGGTGGCAGCCCAGGTATTGCCCCGGGATATGGGCTACGAATGGGCCTATATGTCCTACCAGGAGAAAAAGGCCGCCGGAACCGGGGGAGTTGTTTTCCTTATGGCCCTTGTATTTGTTTTTCTTATCCTGGCAGCACAATACGAAAGCTGGGCACTTCCCTTCTCGGTGCTGCTCGGAACGCCGTTTGCCGTGTTTGGTGCTTTCACGGGACTATTCCTGGCGGGTCTTTTCATTCCCGGCTATGTAAATAATGTCTTTGCACAGATAGGCCTCGTGATGCTGATCGGACTGGCTGCCAAAAATGCGATCCTGATCGTTGAATTTGCAAAGGCCAATGTGGAATCCGGAAAACCCCTTATTGAATCCACCCTCGAAGCAGCGAAACTTCGGCTGCGACCCATCCTGATGACCGCCTTTGCTTTCATCCTCGGTGTGGTTCCGCTAGTCCGGGCAACCGGAGCAGGTGGAGAAGGGCGAAAGGTGATGGGGATGACCGTATTCAGCGGTATGCTTATCGCCACGATTCTGGGGGTTCTATTAATACCTGCCTTATTTGTTATGATAGAAAAATTAAGCCACCGGAAAGCCAAAGCCGAGGAGGGGCAGAAATCATGAAACGATTAATACCAATAATACTCGCCTTTGTTATGGTATCGGGCTGCATGGTCGGCCCTAAATTTCATAAATCGGAGTGGACAGCCGAAGCCAGGTATCAATATACCAGGGACACCACCAACCAGGATTCCATTACAAGTCTGAAATGGTGGGAGGTATATCAGGATACGGTTCTGCAGTCTCTGATCCATACAGCGCTGGCGGAGAACCGTGATATGAAAATCATTATGGCCAGGGTCATGGAGGCCCAGTACAATGTGGGTTATAAAAAGGCGGATATCTATCCCCAGTTTGGTTATCAGGGAGGTGCAAGTATTTTAAACAAAACCAACAGTGAGGCAGACGATGACGGGATCTTGCTGCGGGATAATTTTATGGGTTTCGGCATGATGACCTGGGAACTTGATTTCTGGGGAAAATACCGGCACGGCACCCGGGCTGCCCGGGCCCAGTTGCTGGCTTCGGATGAATCCAGGAAATTGCTGACCACCAGTCTGGTCGCCCAGGTGGCTTCGCTGTATTTCCAACTGCGGGGGCTCGACCAGCAATTGGAAATTGCCAGAAGAACCCTCACAGTCAGGAAGGAATCCACGCGGATCATAACAGAAAGATTTACCGGCGGAGAAGTTGCTGAGCTTGATAAATTCCAGGCCCAGTCGCAGGAAGCCGTTGCCGCTGCCCTGGTCCCGAGTCTTGAACGGCAGGTTGCCCAAACGGAGAATGCCTTAAGTATCCTGCTCGGCAGGAATCCGGGGTATGTTGCAAGAGGTCTTGATAATAATTCCCAGGTATTTCCCCTTGCCATTCCGGAAGGGCTTCCTTCCCAATTGCTGGCACGGAGGCCGGATGTCAGGCAGGCGGAAGATTTGTGGATGGCACAGAATGAGCAGATAGGCGTAGCTCAGGCTATGCGGTTCCCCTCTATCAGCCTGACGGGACTTTTTGGTGCAGCCAGCCAGGACCTTACAAATATTACGGAAAGCGGATCATTGATCGGCTATGCCATGGGTTCTGTAACCGGCCCGTTGTTTTATTTTGGCAAAAACAAAAGAAGGGTCCAGATGGAGCGGCAGAAAACCGAACAAGCCCGCCTGCAATATGAGAAAGCTGTGCTCAATGCATTTGCAGAAGTTGAAAACGCACTGGTATCGACAGACACCTATAAACGCGAATATGATGCACGCACCATGCAGGCGATGTCTGCCGGAGGTGCGGCTAATTTATCCCGTGCGCGCTATGATTCCGGTTATACAAACTACCTTGAACTATTGGAAAATGAGCGCACTGAACTCGATGCCCAGCTATTGGCTGCACAGGCCCTTCAGCTTCACCTGCAGAGCACGGTGCAATTGTATAAGGCCCTGGGAGGGGGTTGGGAAATGCAGTGATGAGTGATGAGTAATGAGTGGGGGTGTGCCTGCTGTCAGGCAGATGTGGGTGTTTTTCTTATAAAACAATTGAACTTACCTGAATTTCAACTGTTATTTAGTTCATGCTTGTCCCATGAAGATTTAACAACATAGAAAGCATAAGCTATGCAATCTGAAATCAAGAACTTTCCTGTAAATTGGGTAGATGGGATGAAAATTTCCAAAAGCCATTTGTTAGCCTTTCAACATGCAATTGACGATCAGGTCAGGGATTCAATCTCCGCGTCCCATACTTCATTAAATTTTGGGCTCTTGCCATACGGCAGGAACCCCAACGATCTTGCCATTAACGTAGATCAGGCAGGCAACATCCATATTACCCTTAAAACATGCATTGGAATTACTGCAAACGGATGCCGGATCCAGATTCTGGAGGATATGCCGTTAACCTATAACATACCTTCCAATGAGTTACTGAATGGCAATAACATTGCATTTACTGATGAGGCGATGTTTTATATTACTGTATCGGTTAATCCGTTTAAGAGAATTCCATTTGGTAATCCGATCGAAAATGAATTGCCTCCCCGAAACCCCTTTACCTATGCTGATTATAAGCTGGATATCGTGTTGAGCACCCATGTGAATCTTAACCAGTTTGAATCCTCATCCCTTATTGTGGGCAAGTTATCCTATAAAAAAGGTGAATTTAAGCACCATCAGGAATTTATTCCCGCCTGCACAACCCTGCAATGTCATCCGAATTTTATTGAGTTTTATAACGCGGTTGGAGATGCCCTC
The DNA here is from genome assembly GCA_963705125.1 of uncultured Bacteroidales bacterium. GTDB lineage: Bacteria > Bacteroidota > Bacteroidia > Bacteroidales > UBA10428 > UBA5072. Next base: position 890,178 of record CAVPIY010000008.1, read on the forward strand.
ATGCTGATCGAACGGAGTTGTTTTCTGATCCTTCAAAAGATCAGGTCAAAGGACCAAAAAACTTCTCTTACCAACTGTATATACATGCTTTCAGAAAGGCTTGGCTTTGATATTTCATCCAATTTCTTGCACTTTAAAACCATCATTCCTGTCCAGCCCCCTGTTCATCTTTTTGTATTGCTGCTTCAGGTTCCCAATACAATTGGCACCATTCTTACACTTCTTACTCCGAAAGAAAAAGAAGAATTGCTAAATTATTTGGGTGAATGGTCAAATCTTTCGCCAGGTATCCTGGAAAACAAGACGAATGATTTCCTGATTAATTATACCTATAACCACAACGATCCGTTGCTTTCCCTGTCTTTTATATATGATTATTTAAAAATGATCTCCGAATTGTTTTCAATACTGAGTCAACTTGAGTTCATTGGTAAAAGAAAAGGACAAAGCGTATTTATCGTAGAACATGATGTTGCCAAAGAAAATACCGACAAGGCAAAATCGAGATGGAGTCCGTTGTCATAAAATGCATTTTAACCAGGAATGAAGTGCCTAAATTCAAAACAATATTTTTATGAAACCCATTAACAGCAGTGAAAGATCCAATGCTATATTGAAATTTTCTCTGTTCTATTTCTTAACCGTTGTAATTGCCCTGATGGCATTCTCCTTTTTCCTGTATGTTCCTGACAACGCGCTGAAAGCAGAGAATGTCAGCCTTAAGAATTTCATGAACGAGCAAAAAAAGCTGGTTATGGTTATCGATTCCATGGGAAATCAGTTAAAAGGCCTCGAAACAGTGGATGCCTCTTTAAGCAGACAGGGGGATGAATTTGACCAGGCACAAAGTATGCGAAGCATCAATGAATATGAAGACCATATTCAATCTATTGTATATCAGACGAAACGAGATTCTTCTTCTTTGGTATTTCAATCGAATAAGACGATGGCAACGGGTATCGTCAATTCCCTGGATGCCTTCCTTACCTACCGGAACACGATTGGATTGCTGCGGCAAACGATCAAGGAAAAGGGCATTAATATGGAACAAATTGAAGAATTGAACAATAAACTCAAAGAAACGGAATCTCAACTGGAGACCTATAAAATTATTTTAGCATCTAAACCAGCAGATGCCGGTGGAGGTTCTGGTAAAGGCAGCAATAAAGAAGCTGAAAAGCTGCAATTGCAATTGAAAGATTGTCAGGACCAGCTGAAACTGGCTCAGACTACCAAGGTTGATCGCGCCCCTGTTGACGTTAAAGCATACGAAACCAAAATATCCGAATTGGAAGCAAAACTTGCCATGGCCAAAGGATATTGTGATGAAAGCAAAGCTGAATCGAGGATCATTAACTGTAATCAGAGAAAAGCCCTTTACCAGTCTGCCTTGGTGGTATTTAAAGAATATCAGAATTCGAATGTGGAATCCGTTAAGAAAGAAGCCAGCCAAAAGATAGCGGAAATTACTGCCAAGATAAAAAAACCTCCGGTGGGATGCGAGTGAATTATATTATGATTTGATAAATTAAATATTTGTGGTAATTCCCAACCTGGCATGGTGGGGATCTTCAGTAAGGACAAATACTTCTTCTGATACGATGTTGATAGTGATATCATTTTCAAAAGATAAAAAATAGTTTAACAAAAAATGGAGCATTTTCAATTTTATCCCTCCTTCCAGATAACCTGTAATATCTTCCGGTTTAGAGGGATAAACGGACAAATCGAGGCTTAAGGCTACCTCGTGATAAGTTTCCTCTATTACAAAATCCACTCCAAGGTGTACATCATTTAAGCCCTTTTCTCCTGTTTCAACCTGAATATGGGTCAGCGGGGCAGATTCGAAGATCTCGATACGATCATTTAAAATGCTTTCAAAACAAAGTTTTGTAAGCGGGTAATTCCCCACAATAAAAGTTGCCAGGGGCAGGATATATAGCAGGTTACAGATTTGCCTTTCATTAAAAATTGTCGGGATATTCCAAAACTCAATAAAAACCTCACTTTTAATTACATTCTGGAAATCAAAAATGCTTTTTCTTTCTTCTGCTTCAAGCAATAATGATAACCTGTATAATTCCTGTTCGAAAGGTTGAAAGAATAATCTCGATTCTTTCTCAATTTGATTTTGCAATTTGTATTCTTCAATAGCCTGTGCAGGAGAAATGTTATTTAATCTGATTTGGGGCTGATGGAATAGTCCCTTGGGCAAAAGATCATAAATGCCATTGCGGTTGATGTCGAGGTTTACATACTGTCTCTTGTTTGTCCTGTATTCCCTTATTTCACTGGCTGCAATGTCTTTTCCGTATCTTCTCCTGAAATTCCCCATTGAATTTATAACAATTTCGTCCAGATCCAGTCCGGATTCCATCAGTTCCCCCAGGATAAATTCCAATTTCAGATCTGGGTACGCATTAAATAGGTAAGAAGAATTGGCAATGCCCATTTTTATTTTTTTACAACAATTTTATAAGGCCAGTTTGCTGCAGATCTGGATTCCAATGCCAATCTCAGGTCCTCACAAATAGCTGTCCATTCATTTTCAATAATCGCATGGGTATCCTGGGGAATAATTTCAATCAGTATCTTCCGGATAAATCCGGTTGAAGGCACTGTCCCGGTTTCGAACACCTTTCTGATGCGGATGTCCCTTGCTTTATCTGTTATGGCTGCCCAGCATGCCGCCCTGATATCTTCCAATGTAACAATACGGTCTCTCGATAACAGGCTCTTTCTTAAGAGATTTATTTTTTGTTCTCCCCCGGTTTCTCCAGTCCACCCCTTGTTGTGGTCATTAGCCAGGTTGAGTTGTTATCGAGATAAGAACCTGAGAAGAGTGTTACCTTGTTCCCGTAAGGAATATGGTTCGCACTTTGACCCTGCGAACTCCAATACTCAATAAACAAGGTTTCCCCCAGTGACAGGGCATTCAGGATCATGTAAGGATTTGATGATTTGTATTCAGACTGTTTGTTTACCCTTTGTTCCAGCCTGGCAATATTCTGATTCAGTTCAAGAATCTGTGAACTGAGAAAATCCTCGCCCATTGCTGCAAAAGATGCTCCTTCATCCTGAAGGAGTTCAAGCAGATATTTAAGCATTTCCTGAGCCTGTCGCTGATCCAGCCTATTTACAGAGGAACGGATTGTATAGGTTGATACATCGAGTTCCTTCAGACCTGCAAGCGGGATACCCTTATAGACCCTGTTGCTGTCATTTCTAACTTCCCTTACAGCCAAAAAGGAATCTGGCGATTCCAGGGCGATGACGTTGATCGTTTTCTGAGCTTTGTAATTTATTTTGTGAATTCTCCTGTTTAAAACAGGAAAACAATTAATTGCACAATGTATATTGTTCAGGATTTCGGGCGGACAATAAGTCGGAAATTTTATTCTTATCCAGTATAAATCCTTTTTGAATGATTTTAATTCCTGAACGGAAAATTTTTTCCCGAATATTTCCGGATATTTCACTTTGGATCTCACCTCACGGGACTCTGCGAAATCGGTTATTGTGAGAAAATACTTGGAATAAATCAGGGATGTCTCTTCTTCCAGTTTTCCTGAGATGTCAAATAGTCGGTCAAGGCTGATCTCCATTTTGTTACCCCTCAATCCTGACTCTATATTTAGCCTTTCACCTGTATGAAAGCTCCATTCAGTATAAGGCAGGTATTGACTGAATAATTCCTTTTGCGGTTCATTATACCACTCAATAAAGAAACTCATTCCGTTGAATGATTCGACTTCCTCTTCCAAATCAATTCCAAGCCAAAGCGTGTTATATTCCTCAAAATCCTTTCCATCATTTTCTACCAGGTAGGTCCTTTTCGTTCCGTTTTCAAAACCAAAGGCGTTTCTTTGTGCAACACAGCAAAATATACTTCCCTTGTAAACTGGATATTCACCTGCAGGTGAGAAAAACACGTCGGTATTTTCCTTGCTTCCGGGATTCTGTATTCTGTCTTCCGGCTTTTTCAGCAAAAACTGGGCAGTACGGTTTACTATTGTATTATTGTCCACAGCCTTTGTTTGTATGATGGCATATGCAGGTTTTACAATGTCAAGTTCCGGACTGATCAATCCGGTTAGTCTTTCAATAACACGAAACTGGGTTTCATTTATCTCATAACTTATCTTTTCAAATTCACCTGCAAAAGCCTCAATAAGCAATTTTACCAGGGGGTCAAAAGATTCCATTTCGCCCTCTTTATAGCCCCACAAATCGGCAGCTTTTTTGAGAATTCTACTTTTTATTCTTTCCTTGTCAAACGATTTCTTATCGAGGTTTATCATGCTGCTAAATTTCTTTTATGATTATTCCCATGATAAAGGAGCAATAAAGATCTGTTCCATGAATTCGAATTTCTCATTTGTCTTAGCAATGAATCCGTTAATGCGGATGATGAGTTTTCGCTTTATCCGTATTATTTCCTTACTCAATAACTTGTATTCTTCAATTTCAACTTTCACTTTGACATTATTCAGTCTTTCTTCATGTTTCCTGATTGTCTCCTCCAGGGATCCGGATATCGTATCTTTCCACTTTATGTTTGCAAGGATCTCAAAATCCTGTTCCCAAACGCTGCATCCAAAGGAATGATCATACCTGAGTTCCTTGAAATCAGTAGTGATAAGCAAATAGAGATTCTGGGCAATTGATTCCTGAAGGGAACAATACGAAAGTGGTTTTCTGTTAACAATCTTATCCAGCCTCAATGGCAGGGCATAGAGTGAATTATCTGATTCGCTCAGATTTTTCATAATTTCAATTTACAGCCTGTAGATCAATCCAATTCCCAAACCAATACTTGAAAATGGCATTCTTAATAAAGGTTGAGGATTGGGTGCATTGACATTGGTTTGTCCATCCTTGATCGTGAAGCTTTTCATATATTCCGTTTCAACTTGAATTTTATCCTGTGCACTAAGATCTACCTCAGAACCGTCATTATTTATCCACTGGGTCATCACCTTCTTTTTCGGATTATAAGTAAGATGGGTATATTCAACTTCTGTAAAGAATCTTAACTTGTCAGTGAGTTTCACCTGAAAACCGAGTGCTGCCGAAAATCCGAAGGGGAGTCCGCCCTGGTATTCGAAATCCTGTTTGGATTTGGTAATATGATCCGTGGGGTTTGGATTGATGTTGATATCTTCAATGAACCGTTCGTTGTACTCACTGTTGGTCTTTTCAGTCACCTTTGTCATCACGCCCACCTTAATGGCCAGCCTGTTATAAATGAAAAAGCCAGGCTGGGATAATGCTTTGAAGGTGATGTTCGGACTAACTGTAGCAATTTTGGCCTGGTAATCCACGCTTGTATTGCTGATGGTTACCAATCCCGCCTGGTTATCATAATAATACAGGTTACTCGATGTTATGGTCGGACCAAAATAGTTTTCTGCATCCAGCCCGATATTAATGAAATCATTCAGAACAAGGCCTACTCCTATTCCTGCTCTCAATCCCATTCCCAGGCCGTCTTTGACTGTATTGAACGTATAGTCATTATTAACAACGCTTGAGGTGTAACTTGTACTTCTGTAAGAAGCGGAAGTCGGAAAGGCATAATTGCCAAAAACTTTAAGGTACACTTTGGAGTCGCCTTTTTGTGCATTTGAATACATAAATGGAAGGTACATGAATGCCAGGATAAAATACTTTTTCATATGATAAGTGATTAATGGTTTAATAATTGTATACTAAAATATCAATAGTAACTTTTCGTTGAAAGTCTTATAAAGTACCCTCTCATCATTGAAGCAGAGACGCCGACTCCAATACCCCATCCACCAATGTATTGGCTTTTAAACAGGACATCGAACAAACCTGCAGTGAGATAAACCAGGGAATACCCGTAAGCGGCACTTACCCCGGCAGAGCTCATTAATCCCATGCAATTGCTTAAGTCATCGGAAGAAAATGGTCTGCTTGAGGTTATTTTTGACCAATAATTCATACCCTGGCCTTTATTATATAAGTCTGTCGGACTTGGAGCTACCGCAGAATTTAAGCTTCCACCTGCTCCTATACCGCCTCCAACAAAAATGTACTCTCCTAAGAAGTCGGCCGCTTTACTTCTAAACTGGAACATGGTAACTGAAGCTCCCGCACCGGCAGCTCCACCCGCGGTGGCTACTCCAACGCATTCCCAGTCATTTGCTTTTGTTGATGCGCTCATTTGATTTCCGTTTTTTTAATTAAGAATAAATCTTTATATTGGTCTATTATATTTACTGTATGGCTGCACCTGACATAAAAAAATCGCCCTATAAAATTTTCATCTATTATATAATTGTATCCCTTTTACTTTTCGGATTGATCAATTGTATCGGACTGATCACTTCCCTATCCGTTCAAACGCGTTTTCTCTTCATCCTGCTGGCCTACCTGTTTACCGGTATAATCCATATCTTCTCTGTTAAAGCAATTTTCAGTAGTCTGAAACCTCAAAAAAGTCTGCTTTTTACGATACTTTTAACCTTCCTGGGCTTCATTGCTGTCCTTGTTTTGAATTATTTCGTATTTAACAAGACCTCCCAGGCCCTGTTTACATTGGGACTGGTATTGTTTCCACTTCCATTTTTATTCCTCTACACCCTTGGACTTTATTTAAGCATTCCGGATGAAATTTTCAAAAAATGGTATTATCCATTGGATCATTCCATGCCTAATCTTGATTTGCTCGATCTGACAAGGGTTTTGATCATTCAATTTGAATTTCTAAAAGGTATAAGCGAAACCTCACTTACTAACTTCAAGGCAAAGGCTCCGAGCAACATGCCTTTTGGTGAACTTTTTTACATTTTTATCAGCGACTATAACGAAAGTCATCCACAAAACAGTATTGAAATTACCAACAGCAACCAGGAACCTTACCCCTGGATATTTCAAATTAAAACATCCTGGTGGAAAAGGAATAAATTCATTGATCCCGATCTGACCTTCCAGGAAAATGGAATAATCAATAATGACATTATATCCTGTCAAAGGGTAGATCAATAGAATTATCCCGGGAAGCTTGTTTCACCCACTGTGGCTCCATCTGCCTGGATATTTATAACAACCAGATAATCATTCATGCTCTCCAAAGATTGGGAGTTCATATCATACGATTCCAGGTATTCTCTGCAAATCGCATTCTGAAATTCGATTGTCCTTGTTGTCGGCCCTGCAGAATTGAGGGAGTTTTCAATCAGCAGCTTCAACGTTGCTGGTTGGTTCTGGACAAAAAAGTCAAAAAGAGGACTCTTGTCGGTATAATTGGTCATGCATGTGATGTGTGCAGAAACCGTACCTGCTCCCTGGTTAAAGCTCATAGCAAAATTAGATACTATTCCGATGTCATCGGAGTTGTCATTAATTAATAAGATCGCTGTCTGGTTAAAATTGCTTGGCATAGTCTTGGTTTTTAAAAGTTTATAATTCAGTTGTTTGTGTTTCTGTTGATGTTATATTAATTCAGTTTGATCAGTCCGCCCTTCATATTGATCATTGCCTGACCTTCCACGTCCACCGATATCCCTTCCATCTTTAGCGAACCCTGGGTAGCCATTTTAAGCGATGCATCTGCATCTACCTTAACCTGGGCACTTTTTATGGTTGTTTCCTGCTGTGATTTCATTTCAATAGTCTGATCCGCTTCAATTTTCAGGGTTTGCGATTTGATGCTGATATCTTTACCCTCGAGAGACAGGGAACCGTCCGTTTTTATTTCGATGGTTCCGTCATTCTTAAAGCTCAGGCTCAGGGATGTGCCCGTATTATTTTCATTTGATACTGTAATACGCTGATCATTGTCCGTATCATCAAAGGTGATATGGTTACCACCCCTGGTCCGGATCATTTTCAATTTATTGTCATCCGAAGTATAGGATTCGCCTGCAGAATTTGGATAAAGGCTCCCCAAAACCACAGGTCGGGAAGGATCATTATGCTCAAAGCCGACGATTACCTGTGCCCCGGTTTCAGGTGTGAACAGGGTTCCTTTTCCCACACCGGAATAAAGTGTAGATACTCGCACCCATACAGATTCGGCATCGCTATTTTGCCAGTAGAATTTTATCTTAACCCGGCCAAGTTCATCGGGATCGTCATTATCCACCACCTCCGCAATCTCAATATATCCTAACGGTTTAATTAAATCAGGTAAAGCTGGGGGAAGCGGCAGTGAATCGGGAATGGCAACAAAATCATTTGAATAACATCCATTCTCATCCACAGTATGTACAATTTCTGTTATCCTGTATTTTCCAAGATTTTCCTCTGAACTGCTGTCATCATCGTTATACAGGATCCCTTTTGCAGAAACGATCTTACCTAAACACAAATCGCAGCTTTCTCCCGTCCCGTTAAAATGAATGTAGTCACCGGTCTGCATCGTCTTGACCATTTTCACCAGATCATTGATTTCCGATCCGTTTTCAAGGGCACTTACGCTAACGACTTGATTTTCCTGGGAAAACAGACTTTCAGATTTATCCAGTGCAAAGCTGACCAGCTTGTTAAGCCCGTTCAGTTTCTGATCCTTTGAAATACCGGAGGTTTCTTCATCTTTTTGATAATTGTAATTATACATACCAAACCGCGAGGGATGAATAGAAATTGACATATTATAATTCTGAATACCGTCAATCAGAAAATCTGTTGAATCATCCTCATTCGATCCTGCAATCAATTCCAATCCATTATAATAAAACCACTTCCCATGTTCCTGGGAAAGACGCTTTAAGAAATCAAAATTACTCTCATCGTATTGCACAACATATTCAAGAGTAGGGTAATCGTCAAACCGGATTTTCCTTTTCAATAGATTCCGGGGATAACTATCCAGCACTTTATCATATATCTGTTTAAGCGTTTGTTTCACAAAGGTCCTCCTTTGTATTCCATCCTTCAGTAACCCATCGGTACTGGTGCCCTTTAAGGAAAAACACGGATTAAATGCATTGTTATTCCTTAATTCAATGGAAGTGACAATTCCCTTAAAATCAAAACTCTGCGATTCATCTGATGAAGATGGTTTTATTGAAACACGGATGAGCTTGCCCATTACAGTTTCATGTGATTTATTGAAGAAACTTTCACTGTTTTCTTCAAGAACTTCAAAAGGTACAACGACTTCAAAAGAATGCGGATTGCCAAACACCTGCCGGATGACAAGACCAATACAATGAGAGAGTTTGGTTCCTCCCTCCAATTCAATCTCTATATTTACCTGTTTACCCATTTTTTGTAAATTCTGTAATACTGAATGCACTCGGCACAATGAAAAAACCCTGCAATTCGCCGCATAATAATTCATCATTCATAACCTGCCTGCTGGCAGGCAGATTCATCATTCATAATTTCCTACCAGTGGTTATCATGCTTAATATCCCCAATACTGATCGACCTGGCTGATATCTCAAGGTAATGCCTGTAATGGGTGCCCGAAGCACCTCCTTTTGAGATCAACACCAATTCTTTGTATTTAATGCAAAATCCATCTTCGAATTTTATTTCCTTGAAAACTGATTGGTCGCTTTTTAAATAAGAAATGGAACCGCTCAGTTTCTTTTTATTGTTTATGGCCCATGAGATATTGGTCTCGTCATCGGTGCCATAGATCTCAAGCCTGATTGGTCTGGTAAAAACTTTTGGGACTGGTTTTCCGAATAAATCAGCTTTTTGCCAGAGGCTGTATTCGCATCTGACAACTGGAAACGTTTTGTCTTCAATTTTAAGTTCTGCAGTATAGGCCATTATTCAGATTGATTTAAATGGAATTATTTGCAAGTTCCTCTCATTTAAGCCATTGGTTATCAAGATCGATATTCCCGATTGATAGTTTTTCAGCTGAAATTTTAAATTTTGTTACCAGGCTGTCTTCGGCTGCTTCATCAAAGTGCTCGCTAAATTCTATACAATAAGCATCCTCAAACTTTATCTCCTTGAGCTTTGTCTCAAAGTCAGCCTCATACAAATTAATGCTGCCGTTCAGGGTCTTCCTGATGTGAACCATCCAGTCGAAAATCACATCATCCTCAATTGAAAATAATTCTATATCTATCTTCCCCCCTTTTGCGGCAGTAGAAGGCCTCCCGAATTGATCGGCTGACTGTTCAATTTCAACAGATACTGAATTCAGGAGATACGTGTTACCTTCCAGGACCAGTTCAGCTTTGGCAACCATTATTCCTGACCATACTCAGATTTCCATTCTGCTGAATCCGGATCATCTCCCTTGGTGCCATCCAGTTTGATAAGGAAGTTTTTTGCAGGGAAATAAGGGGTCATATGAATATCCAGGTAAATTCTGTCTTTCTGCACGGGATCTCTTTCAAACCGGATCAACTTGAATTTTTCAATCAGATTGTTCGGCCCGGTAATTCCGCTTAAGAACTTCATGATTTGCTTTTGGATATCCATTTTCGTGTTCACGGTGAAGTTTTCAAAAGCTCTCCGGTTAAGAAAATCAATTAAAACTTTGGTTACATAGTCAAAAACACGAACCACGGAATAGGTTTGTAAACCCAGATTATCTCCGTTAAAGAGTGTTTTGGCTGAGAAAGCCATTACACTTCCATATTCAAAAACCATGGGTACCAATCCGGATTTTTCCAATTGGGCAATTTCACTTTTCTTTAAGGGAAATCGAACGCCATCCACTTCGTTCATCCCACCGTGTTTTTTCCCTGCTGTGACCTGTGACATTAAAGTTTTGTATATTTTTCCTGCCAGGGCAGAAGAGGGGGGTACAAATACATCCTCTTCCTCACCTACATCCGCTGCCTTTCCTCTTCCTACGAGCCAGTTGCAAGTCATGACCACATTGGACAGATGTTCATCTCCCCCGGTAAGGTTGGCTGATTCAAAAAGCTCAATTACGTCATCGGGTGCATCGAGATGTTCAAAATCTGTTAGCATCATTACCTTATTCTTGTGTGCAATTTTTGCCCACTTATCCACTACTTTTTTGGAACCCAGATATCCCGGGATCACCATCAGTGAATAATTGTCTCTCAGGTCAAGCCGGTCATAATTTTTATCCAGTTCTTCTGCAACTGCATCAATAAAGGTGGTATTGTCAAGATCCTTCAGCTGATCAGGTTCAGCATTCATCAGGGACAAGTTTTTAATCTTATCTGATTCAGTATTCTTGATGAATAAATTGACCGCACGGTATGATTTCTCCAAATCCCTTGTCATGTCAAGGGATTTTTTCACATTGCTTTTCAGCAAACTCTGCGCAATTTCCACCTTGCTTTCGCAGGTCTGTATCATATCCGAAACGGAAGCAGAACTATTTATAAGTTCGATCAAAAGAAATAATCGTTTTTTCAGTTGCTTTCTTTCCAATTCTTTGGTAGATTCGGTAAGAAATATCTTTTTGCGGGCCTTTTTTTCAGGATTTAGATTCTGAACACCATCAATGGTCGTTTCTATTATGCTGAAACCACCATATTTACTAAGTTTTTGGGTGCTGACTTCCAGAATATCGGAACTTTGAAGAGCTACTTTAGCTTCAGTCTGCTCCACTGTTTTTTCTAATTGATCTTTTGCCATTTGGTTATATTTTAAAGTGAGGTTTCGGCTTCTTCCAGTTCCTGCACCAGGGCTTTCAAAGCAGACAAATAGCTTTCCTTTGCTTCCGGATTCTCGAGAACAGTTCTGAAAATTCTATTTGATTTAAATTGTTTGAGCATCTTTTGAAGATCAATCACTTCGGAATTCAGGTTTTGCAAAAAAGAGCTTTGCGCAATAATACCCAGTTTTCCAAAATTCGCCAGACTTTGAAACCTTAGCTGTTCAGAAACGCTTGTACCCTCTGCTGTTTCAAATTCCATTTCAACCTGGGGCTGATAATGCTGAAACACCTCATTAATGTTTTTCAGATCATGAACAACTTCCGGCTTGTATGCAGGATCGGAAGTAAGTTTATTAATAAACAGTGTACGGTTGAGGGGAATGTCAGAAATTCCTTCGGAGGCATTGTTTGCCTTTCTTTCTTCGCCTCCAATTCCATAAGTAGTGGCCATATGATTATTGTTTAAGGTTATAATAAAAATTCATTTCAATTGACTCAATATCTTTAAAGTGAATTCAATTGTCTATCCTATCATTACAGTAGGGAACCCAAGTACTATGCTTCCACCATGAGCCGTAGTGTCACCCATTCTGGCTGCAGGTTTTCCACCAATTAATACCGAGGTGGATCCCATGGCTATTACATCCGGTGGTCCAACGCATACGCACATATCACCCACCACCGATGCCGGTTGATTGCCAATTAAAACATTGGGTACCCCGGGGCCGGATATGGGACCGCCTACATGTGGTATCGGGGGCAAACCCGGTGTTGCCATCGGGCAGATGTGCATATCTCCTAATCTTGCTGCTGGTTGTGACATTGTGTTGATAGTTGATAGTTAATAGTTGTTGGTTTTTGGTTCTATTCCAGGTTATCGATAAGTTGTTTCTCTTCAACCACAGTCGCTTGGGGCGATTCTTCCGTATGATTTGTTTTCCATATTATGGCCCCACCGGCATCCAATCCGACCGTTACTTTCGAACCCTTTTTAATTTCCTCCAAAATGATCATCCGGGAAATAGGTCTTCGCAGTTTATTTCTGATCACACCTTTGAGCGGTCTCACGCCATACTTTGGTGTAAATCCTTCGAACGCGATCTGTTTTTTGGCTTCGGGAGATATTTCAAGGGTGATGCCCTGTTTGGTTAACAGTTTGGTAAGCTCCTTTAAATGAATATCAAAAATCTTAACCAGGTTTTCTTCCGTGATGGGGGCAAAAGGAACAATTTCAGTAAGCCTGGCCAGGTATTCGGGTCTGAAGTGCCGGCTCATGATCTCCATCAATTCATTGGTTGACGGTACTTCTTTGTTTTCAAATTTCTTCGCAACAAACTCGCTTCCGATATTGGATGTGAATAGTACCACTGCATTGGAGAAATCACCTTCTTTACCTAAACGATCGTGTATTTTGCCTTCATCCATGATTTGCAGGAAAAGATCAAAAACGGAAGGATGTGCTTTTTCAATTTCATCAAACAATACTACCGAATAAGGTTTCTGGCGGATTTTATTTACCAGCAGCCCCCCTTCTTCGTATCCAACATACCCCGGAGGCGCTCCATATAACAGGGCGGCAGAATGTTCTTCCTTAAACTCCGACATATCGAAACGGATCAGGTAGGATTCATCATTGAACAGGAAGTCAGCCAGCGCTTTTGCCAATTCAGTTTTTCCGGTTCCTGTGGGGCCCAAAAGAAAGAAGGAACCTATCGGTTGCCCGCCCTTTATGAGTCCCGACCTTGATTCTAAGATGGATTCGGAAAGGGCATGAACTGCATAGTCCTGTCCAACCACCCGTCTTTTTAATATGTCCTCCATCCCGATGAGTTTATCACGCTCGTTGCGCCTGATCTTCCCCAGGGGAATTCCGGTTTTGGAAGCCATGACGGATACGATATCCTGCTTATCTATAAAGATCTTTTTCTGTGAACTTGCTGTTTTTAATAATTTCAGGGAATCCTCGATAAGATCTTTCATCTGCTCTACCGATTCCATATTTTCGATTTGAACTTCACCTTCGTTTATCTGGCTGAACAGCATTGGATTAATGGTATTCTTAAATTGCTGAAATAGCCATTTGTATTCATCCTGCTGCTCTTTATTGCCTTTTATTTCTTTAATCGGAGCAAGAAATCCCTGCAAGGTTTCCAGATCCTTTTGAACGGTGCCTTCCATTGTTTTCACCGAGGCCATGGTTCTGTCCAGTAAATCAATGGCAGCATCCGGCAACTTCCGCTCCTTGATGTATCTTTTCGACATATAAACAGCCTCCCTGATGGCATCCGCATTTACAGTAATATCGTGATGTTTCTCATACATTGGCATCACCGATTGCAGCATTCTCACGGCAGTATTTACGTCGGGTTCATCTACCGTAACTACTTCAAATCTCCGGCTGAAGGCCTCATCCTGCTCAATATATTTCTGGTATTCTTCCTGAGTGGTAGCGCCAATGACCGTTATTTCGCCCCTTGCCAGTTCTGGTTTCAATAAATTGGCAATACCCTGCAGGGAACCTTTGTTATCGAGCATCATGTGGATTTCATCGATAAAAAGAATGGCTTTGTTGTATTTTTTAATTTCGGCAAGGATCTTGTTAATCCGGTCCTCTATTTCTCCCTTATAGGATGCCCCGGCCACCAAGGCACCGATATTCAGTTCAAATACCGAACTTCCTTTTAAATAGCCAGGAACCGAGTCGTCCTGGATTTTTTGAGCAAGGCCGATGGCCAGCGCAGTTTTGCCAACACCAGGCTCGCCCACCAGAATTACATTCGGTTTTGTCCTTCTTCCAAAAACCTCAATGATCATTCTCATCTCCTTTTCCCGGCCAATAATAGGGTCGGCCTTTGCCAGGGAGGCTGCTTCGGTTCTGTTTGTACAATATTTTGCAAGTGCTCCGGAAGCGAATGAAGCTTTATCAGGGCTGCTTTCGGGTTTAGTCATTGGTGTCGATAGGTCTGCAGGCATAGATGCTGGCTCGAAGAGCAAGGCCTCCTGCTGGGTGAGAGGAAATGATTTTAGTTGCTCATAAGAAAAAGCAAGGCCCGGCTTTAACAATGCAATCAGTACACACAATGGTTCAGTAAAATCCTTTCCAAGCTGAAGTCTTACCAAATCGGCCACATCAATAACCTTATCAACGTCTTTATCTTGAATGGGTGTTCCGGTTAACCTGGAAGCCTTTGGGTAATTTTCCAACCGAACATCCGCCCATTCCCTTAAATAATGGATATCCTTGTTATGGGAAGCCAGGAGCGATGCCAATCCGATATCATTATGAAGCAATGCCTTTAATAGGTGAGAAGGTCCCCAGGTAGCATGGTGGTATTCCCTGGCTATGGAGGATGTAATTTCTATAGCGTTTTTAAGGTCTGGTGAGTATGCCATATCTGTGAAAAGTTATTATTAGTTACCGTTATTCCTAAAAAAACACTTTAAAAACAATTTTTCCAATATATAAAAAAATATAAAAAGATACGAAAATCTTAAATATCACACTGATATTTCTCAACAAAATGATAAAACAAACTAATGTTAAAAGGCTGTCACAAAATTCAATAGGTGATAAATTGATGAGAGGTATGGGTATGACAACATAATAATAAACAAATGAAATTCAGGTATGTTCAATTTTGATTAATGCAAAGAGAAAAATATTGATTACTGTTTATTAAGAAATAAGCACTGCTATCAATAAACCTACCCTGCTTTCGGCTTGCCGATCCGACCAATAAACAAAGAAATAGCCAGAAGAATAGTTGCCATTATGGCGGCAATTGACAGACTCTGCTGAATAGTTGATCCCACGCTCAGGTTGCCAATTAGCTTGGGGATAAATGTGCCCCCCAATAAACCAACCGAGAAGATAATGCCAAAAATACTGCCATATAAACCTGAATCAAACTTAGCGAATGTGATGCCAATGATAGTGGGGAATATAGGAGCAAAAGCGAATCCGGCCAGCAGAACAGCAAATATGCCCCAAGCCGGACTTTTGGCATAAATCATGAGCAAAATTGCGATTATCGAGAGAGAGGACATCATGATAATCACTTTTGAACCCATGGCAGTTAGATCCCTGATGGTAGAAGAAAGAAACCTGCCAGCCATCATGGCTACCCCGAACAAGCTCAGTACCAGACCTGCATTTCCTGCAGAATTAACCTGGGTGCTGCTGCTATAAAGCTCTTCCATAAGCTTTTTAATCCATGTTCCCATGGAGGCATCCAGGGAAGTATAACAAAACAGGGCAAACGCCGCAATCAGCACGGCTGGTTTGGAAAGTACCTTAAATGCCATGGAAAATTTAAATCCGGGCGAAACATCAGGAAATCTTGTCTTTATAACAAACATCAAAAAAATAAGCGAAAATATACCAATGGATATCAGTGCAGCAGAATAACCTAATTTTAGCACATGGATCACAAACACGACGAGCAAGGGGGTCAGGGTGTAGCCAAGACCAAAAAAGCCATTGCCGAAATTACTGGCACGGGCGGGATCTTTACCCTCAAAAAGGACTATCGGTATGAGTGTATTACCGACTGTATTCAAAGACATGGCACCTAGGCCTAGCAAAATACATGCGATCAGGGCAAGGGAAAAACTGGATGAAAATGCAAGTATAAACATACTCAGACTGGTTACCATAAAGCCCAAAACAGCAACAGATTTATAACCCACCTTGTCAACCAGCGGACCAATAAAAAGTTGAATAATGCAGCTTGTCAGAAACAATCCCATGACGAGTGTACCGAATTGACCGCTGTCAATGTCCAATGCGGTCATTAATTCGGTAGAAATTGATCCCAGGATTATCAAACAGATAGCCAAGGTAAAAACGGCCATAAGGGCCACAATTGCAGTCATTTTATTCGTTTTCTTTCCCATTTTCGGATTTTTTGGAGAGTTCAATGTGTAAATTGTTTCTTCTGCCGGCCTGAATTGCTAAAAGCAGGGCACCGATGCTGACAACATCTTCACCCAGTTTGGCAATTCTTACTTTTGGACCTGGTTTAAATGCAGCTACAATGTATTTCGGCAACAATGCATGTATTCGTTTTAAAAGAGGATCCCCAATCAGGGAAAGTCCTCCGCCGACAATGAGAATTTTTGGGTTAAACAGGTGAACAACGTAAGAAAGGGCAAATGCTATATTATCACATGTTTCATCGAGTATTTTCATTGCTCCTTTATCTCCTTTTCCGATTGCTGCCATGAGATATTTTGCCTCTCCACCCTTCATTGCCTTTGTAAGCTTTGCCAAAACGCTGTCAGGATTCAATTCTGAATATTTCCGGATTTTATTATCGACGCTCCATCCGGAGCATTGAGATTCCATGGTGTTTAATTTGCGGTCGAATGGCATTAACCCGATTTCAGACTCACCCGGTTTTTCACCGTGATAAATTTGTCCGTCCAGGATCATTCCTCCTCCCATTCCACTACCCAGCGTAACAAAGAAAACACGTTTGTTGTTATTACCACTTCCTTTCAATGCTTCTGCCAATGCCGCAACGTTGGCATCGTTATCAACCCGGGTGGGAAGCCCTGATATCTTTTCCAACCAGGGACCAATGGGAAAATTGTTCCATCCATCGATCTGATGAGAAGTGCAGATTACCCCTTTTTCAAAGTCGATTGGACCGCCAAAGCCTACTCCGATGGATACTGGTTTATACTTGTTCAGATAGGCAATGGATTTCAGGATTTCTTCCCGGATGCCTGCTCCACCCAGCGTTTTGTCTACATCAACACGGTAACGATCGATAATCCTTGTCTCGGAATCGCCAATAACAGCCTGAAATTTTGTTCCGCCGATTTCAATACCAAGATAATACTTCCTGTTCATGGGTCCTTATAAAGGACTGTTGAATAGCATCATTATAAAGGACAAAAAGACAAGCTATTATTTTTTCCGTTCAATGGTTACTTTGCTGATTTTCCCGTTGAATTTTGCTGAACCACCATAATCTGCAACATGGGTACCATCATCGGTGCCTACATCCGCCAGATCATCCACAGAGAATATGCCGGGTTGTGTTTTTTCAAGCCTTTTTTCTGCTACCTTTTTGCCATTTACCATAAGTGTACCAAGGCCTCCCTTACCCATTCCGCCGCCTTCGTAGGTAAAGTCATACACCAATTGATAATTTCCCGGTTTCAGTGTCTGGGAAGATAGTATCTGCGTTGATTCCATCCCCAGGTAATTGTAGCTAAAGGCCGGTTTTCCGTTTTTAATGTAGAAAGAGAGACCACCGAACCGGCCTCCCTGGCATACAATAACACCGTTTCCATTGGCATTTATTGTTACTTCAGCAGAAATGGTATAGGATGTGTTTCTGAGATCAATAAAGACATCCACACCCATCCCTCTCATGCCCTCACCATAAGTTACAGAATTTCTCTCGCCCATCACCGTAGGTCTGCCCATTAATGCAGCATTGGTTCTTTCCAACAGACGGTCATCGATGGGTAGTACATGGTATTTTTCTGCCTCTTTCATAAACAACTCCTGCAGGGCTTTCAGTTTATCGGGATTCTGTGCGGACAAATCATTGGCCAGACTGAAATCTTCATGAGAATTGAATAACTCCCATTTATCTTCCTGGAGAGTATTCAGGGGCTTTTGTCTCCATGCCGGTCTGTGGATTGTTCTGGCAAACCAGCCATCCTGGTAAATTCCTCTATTGCCAAACATTTCAAAGTATTGTAATGTATGCTGCTCTGCTGCACCGGCGTCATTAAATGTGTAGGCCAGGCTGGTGCCCTCAACCGGATCCTGATTAATGCCGTTTACCATGGTTGGTGCTGGTATTTTTGTAACTTCGTAGATGGTTGGGGCAATGTCAATAACATGGCCAAACTGCGAACGAATCTCTCCTTTGGCTTTGATACCTGACGGCCACTGAATGATCATGCCATTTCTTGTGCCTCCGAAATCAGAAGCTACTTGTTTGGTATAGGAGAAAGGAGCATCCATCGCCACTGCCCATCCGGCTGAATAATGAGGATATGTGCTTTCAGAACCCCACTCATCATAATGTTTTAACATATCCGGTACGGTTTCAGGTACCCCGCTGAAGTAAGTCATCTCACTGAACATCCCGTTCATTTGGCCTTCTGCACTTGCTCCGTTATCCCCGGCAACGAAAATGATAATTGTGTTGTCAATTACACCTAATTCTTCAATCGTTGAAACTAGTCTTCCAACTTCGTAATCCGTTTGTTCGGCGAATCCGGCATACACTTCCATCTGGCGGGTAAACAATTTCTTTTCATCTGCTGAAAGTTTTTCCCAGTCTTTAATATCGGTGGGTTTTGGAGCCAGTTTCGTGTTTTCGGGAACCAGGCCCAGTTTTTTCTGGCGTTCCAGCGTCATTTCACGAATAGCATCCCAACCCTGGTCAAATTTACCCTTGTATTTTTCAATCCATTCTTTTGGAACATGATGTGGCGCATGGGTTGCTCCCGGTGCGAAATAAATAAAGAAAGGCTTATCCGGGGTTAAAGCCTGCTGAAAACGAACCCACGAAATAGCCTGGTTGGTCATGTCGGTAGTGAAGTGATAATTCGGATCTTCCGGCGTTTCAACAAGCGTAACCCCATCATAAATCAAAGGAGCCCACTGATTGGTTTCACCACCAATGAAGCCATAAAACTTTTCGAATCCTGAACGTGTTGGCCAACGATCCTGGGGTCCTGAATTTGAAATTTCCCAGGGCGGAGTTTCATGGTATTTCCCGAAAGCAGCAGTGTTGTAGCCATTCTGTCTTAATACCTCTGCCATGGGTGTTATGGTTTGTGGCCTAACACCTGTATTTCCCGGGAACGTAGTAGCAGTTTCGGTAATAGAACCCATGTTGTTGCTGTGATGGTTATATCCGGTAAGTAAGGCTACCCTGGTAGGAGAACAAACTGCAGTAGTATGAAAACGGTTGTATCTGATACCTTTAGCCGCAAGGTTGTCCATGGTAGGTGTGGTAACAGGACCTCCAAAGGCTTCGGAAACTCCAAAACCCATATCGTCAATTAAGACAATGACGACATTTGGGGCTCCTTTCGGGGCTTTTACTTCGAACCGTGGCGGTGCAGTGGCATTGCGTACGTCAAGCTCCTTATAGGTTTGACGAACAGGTTCCCTTATGGGCAGTACAGTGCGGTCCATATTATCATCAGAGCCAACAGCTAACTGGTCTGCCTTTTTCTGTGTACAGGAAAAGGGCAGTATTCCAGCCATCATTACTAATCCAATTAAACTCTTGTTCATGGTTGAAATATAAGTATTAAATATTATTTAAATAGAAATTACCTTAGCCCGGTGATGTAATTCATTGGTATTATTGTATTATCGAATATCCAAGCTGCCGCAGCACATCGGCCTCGTTACAAAAAAGTCCTACCGTGCACAATTTTACCGTATTCATCCTGTATACAATATTGACCCATTTTTTTCCTGTTTGGATATAATCCATTATTTTAAGCAAATATACTTGAATATATTTAAACTGCCTTCTCAAGGAGTAAGCTTCAACTTCAAAGGCTTAAAATTCGGTTTTTTTTGAATTGTGATATCAGCTTAAGGGGCAAAGCCCCGGTACGCAAAAGCACAGGGCGAAGTGAAACGAAGCCCTGTGCTATTGGCAGTAAAATTGATTCGAGCCCTGTATGGGCGAAACGTAATGGATCAGGTTCATATTCGTATAATACATGTCGGAATTACAGCCCTTATAGGGTAACTATCATGATCACACAGGGCTGCAATCCCGCTGTCGCGTAATTTCGCCCTGTGCTTTAACGTTTCGGTCTTTCAGACCTTATTTACAATACTATTATTTAAATGATGTTTATTTGGATTTCAAAGGCTCTATGAACACCATCTCGCTATAACGTAATTTCAATTAGCCATCATGTATATTTAGCCTAACCTATTTATTAGCGAGTCTCGCCGCCGTCCCGATGGATCTATGGCGAGCGAAGGCGGAGAGAATGGGATTATTGCATGATCCCTGAAGGGGGATGCTTAAATCATAAAAAGTGCAGGCTTCGCCTTTTCATTTTTATTTTTTCGATGTTGCTCAAACAAAGTTTGGCAACCTCTCCAAAATAAAAATGCCCCATTGGGGCACTTTTTATGATTTGCGGAGAGAATGGGATTATTGCATGATCCCTGAAGGGGGAATCCATGCAACAGAGAAATAATCCCTTCCGTCGCTATGCGCCGGACGGTTTTTTCATATAAAAAGGCCTCAAACGGAGTTTGGGCCTTTTTATATGAAAATCCCGGGGCTTCGCCAGGGATTATTTCTTAGTTGCGGAGAGAATGGGATTTGTATTTTCCATTCTATATCGCTTACTATCTTTTTGTTAGCCTTTGCAAGAAAAGCAAGTCCACCGAATTAGCACCTCGCTAAAAAGCACTCATTTTCTCTTAATACAAAGATAATAATTATTTGGCAGCCTATAGTAACCACCACAATTTATTGGATTCTATTTAAAATAGCTCCACAATAAGCAATTGGAGTATAAATTTTTAATTTTGTGTTTCGAATTTAATAATTATTAGAAACATGTCATTAGCCCGATTTGGTGTAAGCCTGGAAGAAGATATTCTTAAAGCCCTGGACAACTTTGTAGTTGAAAATAATTTGCCCAACCGTTCCCAGGCAATCCGGCACCTGGTAGAAAAGAACATTGCAGAGCAAAAATGGCTTTGCAATCATGTGGTGGCAGGGGCTGTTGTTATGCTTTACGACCATCACAAGGGCGATGTGACAAACAAATCGAACGATATTCAGCACGAATATTTTGATTTAATCCTTTCTTCACAGCATTTCCATTTAAATCACGACAATTGTCTCGAAATTATTGCCGTGAAAGGTAATGCCAACAGGTTAACCGAATTATCAGATAAATTAATAGGTATCAAAGGCGTTATTCATGGTAAATTGGTAATGAGCCGGACCGAATAGTCTTATCTAAATCTTTGGATTCCTCCTTAATTATCCACAAAAGCATCAGTAATTACGCATTTCCCAATTACTTGTGAAACATCTTAAAACAGACTGAAAGATTCAGTTCTGTTTTGAGATATTTCTATTTTAAATTTGCGGAATAGAATACTTTATTATATTTGTGTTACGATTTTAATATTCGTAACATGATTTCAGTTTTACTCTCTCAAAACTTCCGCTCACCCTTCAATTTATCCGGGAAACTTCATTTAATCTATGATTATAGTACAATAATAAATCCGCAAATTATGAGAAAAGGATTTTTACTTGCAGCCATCCTCACCATGGCACTTATCAGCTCATTTGCCCAGAAGCATGATACAATTGTTATGTCGGAAGTAGTCGTAACCGGCTCAAAACAACCACAATCTCCCGGAAACATAACGCAAAAAATTGATGTAGTCAAAGCCGTTGAAATTAATTCCCTGGTTACCGGAAATCGCAATGTTGCAGAAGCCATCATGTATAAACCAGGGGTATCTGTAAGCGCGCTTTCGCGAAATGATGCCAACTGGGGTACGTATAGCGGCATTGGCCCCAAATACAGCACGTATATGCTGCAGGGTTTACCCATTGATGCTTTTGTTGACCCCATGTCACTCGACCTTTCAGCTTTTGACCGGATCGAAGTACAGCGTGGACCGGCCTCTGTTCTCTATCCAAACTACCTTTCCCAGGATTTCGCCGGAAACCAAAGTCCGCTTGCAGGTACAGTCAACCTCATTTTGAAAGACAACATCGAAAAACCGCTTACCCGTGTTTCTGCTTCCTATGGTTCCTATAATACACTCAACGGCCAGCTTTATCACGAGGGGAATGCAAAAAACCTGAGTTATTTTGCCGGCGCTTCTTATGAGATGTCCGATTATACAAATTACGGCACGGAAAATTCATGGCTTAATATGCAAAAAGACCCGGAATATCGAAAAACCAAGTTGTATGGAGGTTTCACACTTCGCCCCGGCGGCGATGACAGGCAAAAATTGACTTTGTTTGTAAACAGAACCTTCCATACCGGTGATGCCGGCCGGCTCTACCGTGGGTATAACAACGATTACGGGATCATTAACACCGGGTATTCTGTTGAATTGAGTGACCGGGTGAACCTGCAGGCACACATGGGACTCAGACAATACAACCGCACCTGGCAGGAAAGCAAATTCAATGAATTGGATACCCTGTTATCAAACAATGGCGTAGTGCAGAATATTGTTCCCGTAGACGTTGCTTTTTCCATCAAACATGGCAAAAACAGCCTTTTGGTAGTAGGGAGTGATTACCAGGGAGCTTCATACAGCACCTGGTCTGATCCTTTGCAGGGCTATAAAACGTATGGTAATAAATCGAGGGCTACTCAGGCCGGACTTTATGCCCAGGAAGAAATGCACATTGAAGGGCTTATTATTCGGGCAGGACTGCGTTACAGCTATATTAACAATAAAATAGATTTTATCAATGGCGGAGCGCCCGGAATAAAATCAAATGACTGGAGCAGTTTGATATGGAGTGTGGGCATTCGCTACAATGTGAATGCAAACATCTCATTTTATGCCAACGGAGGGAACAGCTTTCTTACTCCAGGCTTAAAATCGGTTGGGGGTACCATTAATCTGGAAGATCAGGGTGTACCCGGCCGCAATGGTCAATTGCCCAATCCTGACCTAAAACCGGAAGCCGGTTTGGGTGTTGACGCAGGAACCGATATTTCACTTATAGCAAACCTGAAATTCTCCTTTCGCGGTTTTATGATTAATATTAATGATGCAATCATTGATAACGTAGTCAGCCAGAATCCATCCCAAACGCAATCCATCAATGCCGGCAAATCATCATCAACCGGTTTTGAAGTTGAAATCAAACAACAGCTTGCATCCTATCTGCATTGGTTTGTCAATTATACCTACATGAAAACCACGGTAGAAAACCAATACGATGAGGATCAGGATGGTACGGAGATCCCCTTTGCCCCGGCAATTATAGCCAACCTGGGTATTTCAATTTCAACTTCATTTGGCTTATCGGTCAGCCCATATCTGAGCTATAACGGCGGTTATTATGACAGCAGTTCAAAAAATGGCAGAACATACTTTAAGCCTGGGGAATTGCTTAACATTTACGTGGCACAGGTTTTAGCCAGGAATGAAAACTATAAGGTTGAATTATTCGGACAATTCTATAATTTAACCGATAACCGGTTTGAAATGCCCTGGCAATTTCAGAATACGGGTTTTTCAGGTATGGGCGGTCTCAGGGTAACGTTTTAATATTGTCTGGATGAGGTTTGTATTTACATGGTTTCTTCCGGTAGTACTGTCAGCATCCTTATTGCTGACAGGTTGCCGGAATCCGGTAAAACAAACCGGTCAGAATAACTCCATTAAAGTTACCGATTTCAGGGGTGTAGAGGTTGCACTTGAAAAACCCGCCACACGCATTGTTTGCCTTATCGAAAGCGCGCTTTCCGGTTTGTATATGCTCAATGCCGAAAGCAAGGTTATCGGTGTTCCTGCCAATATTTATTCTGAAAGCGTTTATGATCAGTATGCCGCACTCGATGAGCGTATAAAATTTAAAAAGATTCCAGCCCCGGGGAATTGGGACTTTGTAAACCTTGAAAGTGTAGTAGCCCTTCAGCCTGATCTGGTCATCATATGGTCATCCCAGAAAGAATCGATTGAAGCGATAGAAGAACAAGGTATTTCGGTTTATGGGGTTTTCCTGAAAAGCTTCAGCGACGTGTATAAAGAAATAACTGATCTTGGCCAACTGACAGGCAAACAGCCCAGGGCTGACAGCCTTCTTGCATATACCCAACATGAAATTGGCTCACTTAAAACTCATACCCGGCCATCAGACAATGACCGATCCGTTTATTTCATGTGGTCGCAGGGACTACTCGAAACGTCCGGCACATCAAGCACAGCTAATGAATTGATTGAACTGGCAGGTGCAAAAAATGTGTGCAGGTCAACACTTGAACATCTCGTGGTAAACATGGAAAATATTCTGGAATGGAACCCCGATGTAATCATCATGTGGTACAATGCTGCCAGTTTACCTTCCGATGTCATGGGCATACCCGAATGGAGAAATGTCAGTGCCGTTAAAAACAAACAGGTATACCAGTTGCCGTCGGCTTTTTTATGCGACCTTTGGACACTAAAATTTCAATATGCTGCTAAATTATTGGCCAAATGGTGCTATCCTGACAGTTTTAAAGGTCTCGATATGGAAAAGGAGAAGGATAACATGCTCCTCAATCTCTATGGTCAAAAAGGGTTAAAGCTTTCAAAATGAGCAGGAGATTAGTCATTATCCTCATTTATCTGTTACCTCTTCCGGTAATTGTGGCATCATTGTTTATAGGCCCTTCAGAAACCGCAACTTTCAACGTGATAGTAAAATCACTCTGGAATATGGGCCGGGAAAATTCCTTACTGATTCCCAACGGGGAATTAATCCGGTCAATAATTATTGATGTTCGTTTACCACGTATTCTGCTCACCTTTGTTGTAGGAGGCGCTTTATCGGTTTCCGGATGCGGATTGCAGGCTGTGTTTCGTAATCCGCTGACCGACCCATACATTCTTGGTTTATCGTCGGGCGCGGCATTTGGCGCTGCAATTGCCCTGGCTTTTGCTTTTATCCCGGTTCAGGTCTCGGCTTTTATATTTGGGGCCATTGCGGTAGCCCTGAGTTACTTTATGGCCCGCAAGAACAAAAGTGTTTCCATTGTGTCGCTTATCCTGGCCGGCATTATTGTTTCGGGAATATTCACCGCCTTGCTCACCGTTGTTCAGTTTCTGAATGACCCGTTTAAGCTTCAAACCATTGTTCACTGGACGATGGGAAACCTGCACAATGCCAATTGGACCAAACTCAGATCAGCCGCAATACCCATATCTCTTGGCATTTCAATATTATTGCTGTTCAGGTGGCGTGTAAATGTGCTCGCGATGGGCGACGATGAAGCCCAATCGGCAGGGTTAAATCCCGACCGCGAAAAAATCATCATTTTGATTGCGGCAACTCTTGCTTCTTCTTCTGCTGTGGCTGTAGCCGGTATCATAGGACTTTACGGCCTTATTGTGCCCCACATGGTGCGCATGATGGCAGGGCCGGACAACCGCCAGTCCATGCCACTTAACCTGTTATTTGGAGGTATGTTTCTGCTCATCATCGACGATATTTCGCGTACTGTTTCTTCTTTTGAAATCCCTATCGGCGTTTTTACGATACTTTTAGGGGCCCCTTTCTTCATTTATTTAATGAAAAAAACGAACCTTGTATGGAGCAACTAAACAAGGCAATCAGGGTGACCGGCCTGTCATTTGCATACGAAGGTTTTGCAGTTCTGCAGGATGTAAATGTGGAAATTGAAACCGGGAAACTTACCTTCATCCTGGGGAGGAATGGGAGCGGAAAATCAACTTTCCTGCGCATTCTTGCCGGTCTTTTACCGATACAACAAGGTATTGCAACAGTATTTGGTGCAGATAGTAAAACACTGTCCCATATTCAACGAGCCCGGATTATGGGCTTTCTTAACCAGCAGCACAAGCCTGTTTTTCCCTTTTCGGTGGATGATGTTGTGCTTACCGGAAGAGTTGGGTTTGTGAAGTTTACTCCCTGTAAAAGTGACAGGCAGGCAGTCCTGCTCGCCATGGAAAAAGCCGGTATCCTGCATCTTAGATCCCGCAAATACACCGAACTTTCCGGAGGTGAACAGCAACTGGTGATGATAGCCAGGGTTTTGGCCCAGGAA
>CAVPIY010000009.1:0-606833 GCA_963705125.1 uncultured Bacteroidales bacterium
TATTCCTCGGATGAAGATTTATTAGAAAAACGAAATAAATTGTATGTTTAATATTCACCTTGGAGACAGGTTTCAAAACCATTTCTAAGGCATTATCGTTTATAATTATACCATTCTGCATAATATTTCATATCTTACTCTTGATGATCTTGATGAGATAATAATCAAAAGAATGGGCATTTTTGACCTGTTTAAACGCCGCAGACATAAAGCAGTAAAAGCAGTTGATTCCGCGCCTGATGAAGCGATCGTGATTCGTCCGGACATAAACCGGGAGGAACTGATGAACCAGTTTCTGAACAGGATCACGCCCAGGGCTGCCGATCCCGGGCATGCTATTCTTCATGATCAGCCGGTTAAATTCAGAAGCTTGTCGGCCGGCGATTATCCAGTCCTGCCGGTTTCAACCAAACTGGAGCAAAAAATCCGGGAGCTTCAGGTCATTGCCGCATCCATTGAAAAACGGAGGTCTGGAGCAGACTCTGACGAAAGAATGGATTTTTCGAAATTCAAGGTCAACTATGCCCATGCATTAAACCCGGCACAGTTGGCCGGTGTTATTTCAATTGATAAACCGTTGCTATGTATTGCCGGGGCAGGAAGCGGTAAAACCCGCGTCATTGTCCACCGGGTTTCATACCTGATTGAAAAGGGGATTGACCCGCAATCTATTCTTCTGCTGACCTTTACGCGTAAGGCCGCCCAGGAAATGCTCCTGAGGGTGGAAACGTTGTTGCAGGACAAAATCGGGGGGAAGGTGACCAGGGGTACATTTCATTCCTTTGCCAGCTATATATTACGGAAATATGCCAACCTGCTGGGATTGCCGGCCAATTTTACAATTGTGGATACCAGTGACTCCGAAGATATCATTGACCTGATACGGACGGAGCTTAAATTCAATTCCAGGGACAGGAAATTCCCCAGGAAGGGCCGGATTTATGACATTATTTCCTATTCCAGAAATAAGCAGAGCACGATCAGGGAGATCATACTGAAACAATTTACCGGCCTGGAAGAACGCATTGCCGACATTGAACTGATCTTCTCGGCTTACACCCGGTACAAGAAAGCCAGTCACATACTTGATTTCGATGATCTCATGGATGTATTGAACGAGTCGCTTAAAAACAACCCGAAATTCAGGGATATCATGCAGGAAGCCTATCAGTATGTGATGGTTGACGAGTTCCAGGACACCAATGCCGTACAGAATGAAATTGTGAAAATGATCGCTGCGAAGCACCGCCGGCTGATGGTGGTAGGAGATGATTCGCAAAGCATATATGCTTTCCGGGGAGCTGATTATGAGAATATTCTCCGTTTTCCGCAGGTATATCCGGATTGCGTGGTGGTAAAGATCGAGGAAAACTACCGGAGTAACCAACCCATACTCGACTTCACAAACTGTATCATTGAAAATGCCATGATCGGATACAAAAAAAGGCTGTTCACACAGAACCATAACCACCGAATGCCGGTAGTCCACCGTGCAATCGGGGAGGATGATGAGGCTTCCTTCATCGCTGATCGCATCCTGGAGCTTCGGGAACAAGGCGTACCCATGAACCAGATCGCCGTGCTTAACCGGGCCGACTGGCATAACCGGTATATACAGGCAGAGTTGAGCAGGAGAGTAATTCCCTATGTTGTCGTTGGCGGATTCAAGTTCAATGAACGGATGCATGTCCGTGATGTGGTTGCATTTCTTCGCCTCACATTCAATCCTTCAGATGCCGTTTCATGGCATCGTGTACTGAAGTATATCGGAGGTGTGGGACAGATAACTGCAAGTCATGTCATTGCAACTATTCAGGATTCAGACCATCCTTTTTCTTTTGATGCCTTCCGGCAGAAAAAGTTCTTTGATGATCTGTATGACATGGGTATAATGCTTTCCAAAGCCAGTCAGCCAGCTTTTTCGCTTACTCAAAAAATCGAAATTATCCGGGATTATTATGAACCGCTTTTAAAGGCCAGGGAAGATGATTACCTCCACCGGATGCAGGATATTGAAGTACTGGTTGATCTCTCGAAGAAATATAAGAACCTGGACCGGTTCTTGTCCGATTTCGCCCTGGACCCGCCTTCAAGACGCGTGGCTGACCAGACCACCCCCTTAATTGATGAAGGGGAGGAGGTTGGAAAGGTAACTGTAAGTACAGTTCATTCTGCGAAGGGACTTGAATGGTATGCCGTTTTCATACCGCATGCCCTGGAGGGTATGTTCCCTTCAAACCGGGCAACCGACATTGAGGAGATGGAGGAGGAAAGAAGGCTGTTTTATGTAGCCTGCAGCAGGGCGAAGGAAGAATTGTACATCACCCTGCCCAGGAATATTTTTTCGTATGATGCTTTTTTTCACCTGCCCTCCCGGTTTCTGGTTGAAATAGATAAGGAAAAATATATTTTGGATGACAGGTGATGCTTTTTAGGTTTAGCACAAGAATGACTGCGAGAAGAGTTTTTTGATTGCACGAAAAATTATTTTATTTTCACCCTCTTAACGAATCTGACATATTAACCATGGAATCCACGTATTCTATAGGCGGAAAAATTGCAGCCTTACGAAACCTGAAGAAGATAGAGATACAGGACCTCGCTGTCAAAGCAGGCTTGTCAGTCAACCAGTTAAAACTTATTGAATCAGGTACATCAATTCCCTCCCTGGGCGTGCTCATTCGCATTTCCCGTGCAATGGCCATACGGATCGGTACCTTGCTGGATGATACCGTGAAAGAGGGACCAGCTATTGTCAGGGCAAGTGACCGGATTTCAGCTTACAGCTTTTCAACCAATGAAGATAATACGCGTGAGCATCTGACTTTTTATTCCCTTGCACCCAATAAAGCCGGCCGCCATATGGAACCTTTCATCGTAGATATCATACCTGGCGAGAGCAAACAATTGCCCAAATCATCCCACGAAGGTGAAGAATTCATTTTTGTAATGGAAGGGAAAATCACGGTTGCCTATGGCACCGATATTTTTGAGCTTGGGAAAGGCGATAGCATCTATCTTGATTCAATAGTGGATCATCTGGTAACCACTACAGGACCTAAAGCCACCATACTGGGTGTTGTTTATGTACCTGTATAATGTCCCGTACCATGCATCTGATTGAATATACACTGGGTGAAGCGCTTGAAAGATGGGCGCGTGAGACCCCTGATCATGAATTCATTGTGTATCCTGACCGGAATCTCCGGTTTACTTATGCACAGTTTGACCGCCGGGTTAACAATCTGGCCAGGGGACTGATGACTATCGGGGTAAAGCAGGGGGACAAGGTGGGCATTTGGGCCACCAATGTACCCGACTGGTCCACGTTTATGTATGCCACGGCAAAAATCGGAGCCATATTGGTTACCATTAATACGAATTATAAGTTAACCGAGCTGGAATTCCTCATCCGGAATGCGGATCTGCACACACTTTGCATCATTGATGGCTACCGTGACAGTGACTACGTGAATATGACTTTTGAACTGGTGCCAGAACTGAAAACCAGTGCACGCGGTGATCTCAGCAGTGAGAAATTTCCTATGCTTAAAAACGTAGTCTTCATTGGTCCTCAGAAGCACAAAGGTATGTACAATACACATGAGCTTATGTTGCTTGGCTCATATCTTCCCGATGATGATCTGAATAAGGCCCGTCAATCCTGGTCCTGCCATGATGTTGTAAATATGCAGTATACATCGGGGACCACCGGTTTTCCCAAGGGGGTGATGTTAAGTCATTACAATATTCTCAACAATGGTTATGCCACAGGTGAATGCATGCAGTATACCCAGGCTGACCGGCTTCTGGTGTGTGTGCCTCTTTTCCATTGTTTTGGCTGTGTGCTGGCCATGTGTGCCATTATAACACACGGTGCAACCCTGGTTTTTGTTGAGGAATTTGATCCCCTGATGGTACTTGCTTCTGTTCAGAAAGAAAGATGCACAGCCCTCTATGGTGTTCCCACCATGTTTATTGCCGAGCTCAACCACCCGATGTTTGAGATGTTCGACCTGAGCAGTCTCCGGACGGGCATCATGGCAGGTTCGTTATGCCCGATTGAGACCATGAACCAGGTTATGAACAAGATGAACTGCCGTGACCTGATCATTGTATATGGGCTCACTGAATCATCACCTGGTATGACGGCAACCCGGGTAACCGATCCGCCTGAAATACGGGCTACAACTGTGGGTACCAATTATCCCGGAGTTGAAATCAAAGTGGTTGACCCGGAAACGGGTGAAGAGTGCGTTCCTGAAAAGCAGGGTGAAATCTGCTGCCGCGGATACAATGTGATGAAGGGGTATTATAACAATCCCGAAGCAACGGCCAAAGCCATTGATTATGACGGATGGCTGCATTCAGGTGACCTTGCTGTGAAAACGGCGGATGGTTTTTACAGGATCACCGGAAGGATAAAAGATATGATCATCCGGGGAGGAGAGAACATTTACCCGCGTGAGATAGAAAATTTCCTGTTTCTGATGCCGCAAATTGAAATGGTAGAAGTAGCAGGCATTGCCGATGAGAAGTATGGTGAGATCGTAGGGGCCTTTGTAAAAATTAAGACAGGACAAAACCTTACCCAGGAGGATGTTCAGGAATTCTGCCGGGGGAAAATAGCCCGTCATAAAATACCCAAATATGTTATTTTTGTAGATGATTTTCCAAAAACGGCCAGCGGTAAAATCCAAAAATACAAGCTCAGGGAAATGGGATTGGCTTACGTGAGGGGATTGGATTCTGAATAGACAAGGATTTTGTTAATATATCCTCTTATGAAGAAGGGTAAGAAACTTAATAAAAGAAGGTACAACCGGGAACTTGCAAAGCTCCAGATTGAGCTGGTGAAACTCCAGGAATGGATTAGGAACAAAGGTCTCAAGGTGGTTGTCCTCTTTGAAGGCCGGGATGCAGCCGGGAAGGGTAGTGTGATTAAAAGGATAACGCAGCGTCTCAATCCCAGGATCTGCCGTGTGGTTGCCCTTGGAACTCCAACGGAACGCGAAAAAACGCAGTGGTATTTCCAGCGTTATGTGCCCCATCTGCCAGCTGCCGGTGAAATGGTGCTTTTTGACCGCAGCTGGTACAACCGGGCGGGTGTTGAGCATGTCATGAATTTTTGTACGCGTGAGGAATATGAGGAATTTCTGCGCACGTGCCCTGAATTTGAAAGAATGCTTCTGCGTTCCGGATTGATTCTGATCAAATACTGGTTTTCGGTTTCCGATGAAGAACAGGAAAAAAGATTCCGCACCAGAATTGAAGACCCAACAAGGCGCTGGAAACTCAGCCCGATGGACATAGCCTCACGTGAGAAATGGGTGGAATACTCCGAGGCGAAAGATATCATGTTTAAGTATACAGATATTAAACAGGCACCCTGGTATGTTGTTGAGGCTGACAACAAAAAGCAGGCAAGACTAAACTGCATCTGCCACCTGTTGGGTCTGATCCCTTATAAAGACCTGACGCCCAAGCCGATGGAGTTGCCTCCAAGGAAGGAGCGAAAAGCCTATGTGAGACCGCCCATTACGGACCAGACCTTTGTTCCGGAGAAATACTGAAACATGCAGGTAGGGATCGCATAAACTAATTTCAAATACACCGGCATTTTAAACATTAGCGATTACCTTTAACGAAATTTAATAACCGTTACGAATGCAAGTTGCAGTAAATCGAAAAAATATCAAATTTATTCCGGACGCCACAAGGGTTATCGCAAGGTTTCTTTATTTGGATGACGAAAGGACTAAAAGTACCATTCAGGCTGTGTTAAATATGCCGGAAAATGAGACCTCGGTTGCTTTAAGCCATGTATTGAGGGATTACTCGCTGCGTCACAGAAATATATCAAAGGTTTTTGCCAGGCATTTTGATAAAATATCCCCCTTGTTTAAACAGTTAAATCTGGATCCTGAAACGCTCGATTTTTCGAAAAAAATTCTTATCGGATCTTATTTTACAATGGAATATTCGATCGAATCAGCCGCATTTTTTAATCCTTCCATTGTTGAACATCCTGATCAGTCTGAGACCGGACCAGGAGAAAAACGAGTGATTATCAGTTTCCGGGCTACCGGTGAAGGTCATATTTCTTCAATCGTTTTCCGGACAGGTGTGCTTGATAAAAAGGGTAATCTTACTGTTGAAACAGTCGGGAGGATGCTGGAAGAAGCAGAGCATGTTCGGCGACATATTTACGATAAGGAATCGTTCAAAAGCAAACTGGATGAAATGCAGGTTATTCAATCCATTATTCCATCGGGTCTGATACTGGATAAGCTTAATGACAAATTCACCTACGGTGAACTCCGTAAATGCATTGAAGAAGCAAGAAAGACACTGCATCTCGCTTCAGACAAGGAGATACTTTTTAATCAGATCATGTGGCTGGCTTCGTCACATTATGAACTTGATTTTTCTATTGATACGCATATTTCCGAAAGAGTGATCTTCCCGGTATCGGCAAACGAAAAAAATGGTATTGAAGATGCCCGTTTCGTGAAATTTACAGATGAAAATAATGAAGTCATCTATTATGCTACTTATACAGCTTATAATGGAACTTCAATATTGCCAAAGATGCTTGATACAAGGGATTTCTATCACTTCAGGGTATTACCGGTTCACGGCGAAATTGCCCAGAACAAAGGAATGGCTATTTTCCCCCGAAAAGTCAATGGTAAATATGCCATGCT
This sequence comes from uncultured Bacteroidales bacterium, assembly GCA_963705125.1. Classification (GTDB taxonomy): domain Bacteria; phylum Bacteroidota; class Bacteroidia; order Bacteroidales; family UBA10428; genus UBA5072. Next base: position 6,708 of record CAVPIY010000009.1, read on the forward strand.
TTGCCGGTTGGATGGATTTAATAATTATATTGCCTTTTCCGATGATATCACAATCTGGCGTGAGGCCAAATTGTTGCAGCAACCCAGATTTCCCTGGGAATTTATTCAGATAGGTAATTGCGGATCCCCCATAGAAACCGATGAGGGGTGGCTGGTGATAACCCATGGGGTAGGCCCAATGCGGGAATATGTTTTGGGAGCATCGCTATTCGATCTTCATAACCCAGAGATAGAAATAGGAAGGTTAAATACACCCTTGTTAATGCCCAATACTGAAGAAAGAGAAGGATATGTGCCCAATGTAGTTTATTCCTGTGGTTCAATTATTCACAACAGCGATCTGATCATACCCTATGCCATGTCTGATTATGCATCCACATTTGCAACGGTTAATTTAAAGGAACTTCTGCATGAGTTGAAAAACTCAAGATAACTAAAAATGTGTGAATAATGTAACTTATTTCTAAAGTTATGTAACACAAACCCGCATAAAGGTACTCACCTTTGTTACGTCAATTTATATTCGCTCTAAATCAAATTATCACGGGTAATTGGTTTCAAATTTTATAATTATTTAAAACCTAAATTCATGGGAAATTTACTTTATGTGGTTGCCGTCATATTGGTCATTGCATGGCTGATAGGATTGGTAGGATTTAATGCTGGAGGGCTCATTCACATTCTTCTGGTTATTGCTATAATTGCTGTGATATTCAGAGTTATTCAGGGTAGAAGAATCTGAAGTCGGAAAACCTGTTACAGAGGAACAAAAATGATCATTTCTTTTAAGGCTTATGCCATAATATGCAAAACATAACCTCAACAGTTGGTTTAAAAGAGGCAATTCAACAATTAGAGATCAAACAAGCTGCTGAAGGGCAATTGTTGAAAGAACAGTTCAACATCACCTATACAAGTTTAAAACCTGTCAACCTGATCAGAACATTCACAGAAGCCGCAATATCGCCCGATATAATCAGTAACATCCTTAGCGCCACCATCGGGTTAAGTGCAGGTTTCTTCTCAAAAAGAATATTTGCCAGCAACTCGGGCAATCTGCTAAAAAAGATTATCGGCGGAACTTTATTATTCGGCGTTACAAGGATTGTCACCAGGAAACCTGATATTATTAAATCGCTTAGGAAGCGAATCGTACAACTTGTTTTCAGCAGAAAGGAAGCTGTATCCTGAAAATATTTCTCCCTTTCATCCGTAAATTAAAATGGACAAAGAATTGAAATTTCCATTTTACGCAAAGGTCTCGTTTTTTTTCATAGGCTTTTTTGCATTTGTATCGATGTTGTACATAGCACAGGGTATTATTGTTCCTATCCTTTTTTCAATAATTGCTGCGATTGTACTTCACCCTGTCGTAAATTTTTTTGTTGGGCGAAAAATTAACAGGGTGGTAGCAATAATAATTACTTTAATACTTTCCTTTATCATAATAGCTGCCTTTGCTACTTTATTATTGTCACAAGTAAACCGCTTTATCGAAACATTGCCAAAACTGATCGATAAATTCATCGAGGTCCTCAATAATTCAGTAACCTGGTTATCAGAATATTTCGATATAAGCACGCGAAAAATAAATTCCTGGATCAAAAATACCGAAGGCGAGCTCATCAATACCAGCGGCTCAGCTATTGGGCAAACAATTGTCACGGTTGGCGGTATGGTGGTGTTATTGTTTTTGATACCCGTGTACATTTTTATGTTATTGTTTTATCAGCCACTTTTGCTTGAATTCTTTCGCAGACTGTTTGGTGCCGGCAACCGCAATGAAGTGAACGCAGTAATTACCGAGATAAAAACGCTTATTCAGCGATACCTCATTGGACTGCTCATAGAAACTGCAATAATTGCTGCACTATATTCTATTGGCCTTTTGATAATGGGAATAGAGTATGCCATTATCCTTGGAATAATCGGGGCACTTCTTAACCTTGTTCCCTATATCGGCTCATGGATTGCAGCTTCATTACCCATGATGATTGCCATTGTCACAAAATCATCACCCTGGTTTGCCTTGTTAGTCCTGGCACTGTATTTATTCATCCAATTCATTGACAATAACTACATTGTTCCGAAAATAGTTGCATCAAAAGTAAAAATCAATGCGCTCATTTCTATCATTGCAGTTATTGCCTTTGGCGCTTTATGGGGTATTCCGGGAATGTTAATTGCTATTCCGCTTACAGCAATTATTAAATTAATTTTTGACCACATCGAACCCTTAAAGCCCTGGGGATTTTTATTGGGTGATACCATGCCTGCTTTGGCCATATTTAAAATTAAGTTGCAAAAGACTGGTAAAAGGAACTCTGAAAAGTGATGAAAAAGGAACCAAAGACAGTTGCCGTTATAGTTGCCCATCCTGATGATGAAACATTGTGGGCAGGTGGAACTATTCTGGGACATCCTTCATGGAAATTCCTGATAATATCACTATGCAGGGCAAGCGACACAAACCGCGCTCCCAGGTTTTATGAAGCACTGAAAATTCTCAGGGCTGAGGGAAAAATGGGCGATATGGATGATAATCCCGAGCAAAAGCCTTTGGATGAAAATGAGGTTCAACATACAATACTTCAGCTTTTGCCACAGAAGTATTTTGATCTGATTATTACCCATAATCCGAACGGAGAGTATACAAAACATATCAGACACGAAGAAGTGAGCAAAGCTGTCATTAAACTATGGCATACGGGCAAGATATCCACGCATGAACTTTGGACTTTTGCTTATGAAGACGGCGGTAAGGAATATTATCCTAAACCCATAGAAACAGCTTCTATTTCTCGAATATTATCCAAACGTATCTGGCTGAGAAAATACAGCATAATCACAGAAACGTATGGATTTGAAAAAGGCAGTTTTGAAGCGGAAACAGCACCTCACGCAGAGGCATTCTGGCAATTTTCAAATTCGTATGATGCTCAGAAATGGCTTAAAAATCCGGGAATCGGTTAATGAAAGTACTTGTATTATATGATTACCCGCCTTCCCCGGGAGGTCTTGCAACCCAGGGTGATCTTCTGTACAGGGGATTGCTGGAAATGGGGATCGAGGCCCATGCCGTTCATTTCGAATCAGCACAGGAAAAGGAATGGTACTATCGCTGGTTCGAACCGGATGTTGTGATTGGTGTGGGTTATTGGGGACACGTTCCGCATCTGGTACTTCATCCCCTGCGATATGGAGCTCAACCTGTTCCCTGGCTTGTTGCCGACGGCTATATTGCAAACTACCAGGAGGTATTGAATGCCCTGCCGCTCATACTGGTAACATCTAACTGGGTGAAGGAAATGTATGTCAGAGATGGAATTAATGGTGAAATAATAGAAGTACTGCCTGTTGGGTGTGACACCGATACATTTATGCCCTATGATAAAGATGACAAAAAAATTCTGGCTGTGCGGGAGTCTCTGGGTGTTTCACCCGATCAGATCATGATCCTCACTGTAGGTGGCGATGCTGCATCAAAAGGGGCACAGGAAGTAATGCAGGCGCTTGCGATCATTGACAGCAAGGCACCTGATTGGAAATATGTATGTAAGGTGTGGCCTCAGCCCCGAACCAAACGTCAGAACCTGACTGACCTTGAAATGGCAACACATCTTGGTATTGAAAAGAACGTGACGTATGCCACAAATACCATATCACGTAACTTCATGCCTTATCTGATCGGTGCTTGCGATATATATGCCGCTCCTTCCAGGTTGGAAGGATTCGGAATGCCACAGGTTGAGGCCGGAGCATGTGAGAAGCCGGTAATAGGCATCAAGGCAATGGGAATGCTCGATACTCTTATACACGGTGAAACCGCATTATTGGCAAAGGTTGCCCAAAAAATTGTGGTGAAAGAAGTAATTCTGGGTGATGAATCGGGCTTTGAAGACAAACACCGGATAAAATTTAGGCAGCCGCGGACTGTAGACTACCGTGCCAGTGTTCATGATATTGCAAAGTATTTGATGGATCTTATGACGAATCCGGAGTTGCGGCAGAAAATGGGAAAGGCCGGGAGAGAGCGCGCAGTTCAGCATTTCGACTATCGGGTTGTTGCAAAGAAATTTATTCAGATTATTCAGGAAAAACTGGGAATAAACTAAAATTATGCAACCCGCATCCTGGCAAGAAATTGAAGAAGCAAAACGGGCCGCCATTGAAGTACTGCTTCATAACGCCCATGGTCCCTATCACAGACTCCCGCGCACTGCAGGCTGGGGTTATCCGGAACCGTACACGAGAGACCTGATGTTTTCTATCCTGGGTATTGCCGTTTCGGGTAATAAAAAGCTGATTGACAGTATTCAAACGGTTTTGGAAACACTCGCCAGGAATCAAACAGAACACGGTCATATCCCTTCTCTGGTACATGATAAGGAAGACCGGGGATCGAGTGATACAACTCCCTTGTTTTTACTGGGTGTTGGCATCTTCAGGAGAGTGTCAGGAAGTGCGGATTTTCTTGAGGATGCAATGCGAAAAGCCCTAATCTGGATGGAATATCAAAGCCCTTCAGACCGATACCTGGTTGCGCAGCAACCCACCAGTGACTGGCGTGATGAACAATGGGTGACTGGATATGGCCTGTATGTGAATACCCTGGTATATAGTTATCTCCGGCTCCTGGGTCAGAACCACAGGGCTGACATGATGCGCCATGATATGGGCCGGTTTACCATTACTGGAGGGACGATGCATCATCATGTCCATGAAGGTCTCGTGGTAAAATATAAGCCTTACTATGCATTCTGGTCCTATAAAATTTTCAGCAGCGAGCGCTTTGACCTGCTTGGCAATAGTCTTGCCATTCTTTCCGGTATAGCATCACCTTCGCGGGCTGAGGAAATGATTTCCTGGATCGAAGAGGAATGTGAAAACATGAAAAAACGAGGCGAATTGGCAATTGATCTGCCACCCAATTTCTTCCCCTTTATTAAACCTGAAGATCCTGATTGGTATGCACGATATTCGGTTTACAATAATCCGGGTGAATACCATAATGGAGGCATTTGGCCATTTGTCTGCGGGATTTACATTGCAGCACTGGTTGCAGTGAAGAAGTTCAAGCTGGCTGAGGAAAAACTACTGGCGCTGACAGCGATTATGAGAATATCCAGCAACAGAACCAGCGATTTCGGCTTTAACGAATGGCTGAAAGCCCAGGACGGCAAACCCATGGGTCAGGACTGGCAAACCTGGAGCGCTGCACTTTACCTGTATGCCGCAAAATGTGTCGAAGAAAAACGCACACCCTATTTTGATGAGGTACGTCGTATCCATATTTAAACCATAACATAATGACCAATGGTACATGTAAAATGTGTGAATTATGTAAATCGTTTAAGGAATTATGTAATGCTTTTTTCAATCATTGTAATTACTTTTGTTCAAATTATTGAAATTTAGATAATTACATAATAAAGAAAGGAAAATTAAATGAACTACTTGTATTTAATAATTCCCCTTGTCCTATTTTTTTTCGCGGGAATAAGAATCGTAAGACCAACCCAAAGAGGTCTGATTGAAAGGCTCGGAAAGTACTATAATTTTGCCAATCCCGGCTTCCACTGGATTATTCCGGTTATCGACAAGCTATACATGGTAAATGTGACCGAACAGATGATTGATGCTCAGCCACAGGAAATAATCACCAACGATAATCTGAATGCAAGCGTCGATGCCCAGGTTTATTTCAGGGTGAAATCGGCCGAAGAAAGTGTAAAAGGATCAATCTACAATGTGAATAATTATAAATGGCAGATCGTTAATCTTGCACGCACCACCTTACGAAATATTATTGGCACACTTACACTTAAGTCGGCAAACAGTGAACGCGGAAAAATCAATGCTGAACTTTATAGAACACTGCATACTGAAACCCAAAGCTGGGGCATTGAGATAGTACGTACCGAGTTAAAAGAGATCGATCCGCCAAAAGATGTCCAGGAAACCATGAATAAGGTGGTAAAAGCTGAAAATGAAAAAATAGCCGCCATTGATTCTGCTACAGCTGCAGAAACTGTTGCTGATGGCGTAAAACGCGCTAAAATAAAAGAAGCCGAAGGTTTCAAACAGTCGAAAATATTACATGCCGAAGGAGAAGCTGAAGCCATTAAACTGGTCAACGAGGCAGCAGACAAATATTTTGTCGGAAACGCTCAAATGTTACGAAAGCTGGAGGCTCTTGAAGTATCACTCGGGAATAATGCGAAGATTGTAATTCCAACCGGGACCGAATTGGTAAATATTATAGGGGAGATGGCTGGAATAGTCCCGTTAAAGCGGTAAATGACAATCCAATAAGGCTTTTGAGACAGCCTCTTTTTTTACCTTTGATCTGAAAGAGGCAGATAAATTGTGTGCTAATCCGATTCATGAAATTCCTCATAAGCTTGTAAAACAGTTAAATGAGAAATCAAATAGGCCAAAGAACTTTCTGCACCCTGGTTGCGGTTTACACCATAACTTTCAAATCCATCGCAACATCCCTGTGTCTCAAAATCATAAAGGCTCATTCTCAGGTCATTCTCACCCAGGAACCATAAAAATGAAGTGAATAGCTTATTGAGATATTCTTTATCCTTTGTTAAATGAAATGCCTGGTGGAACATTAGGACCATAGCCATGGCATCGATAGGCTGTTGTGCAAAAACAGAACGTACCCCTTCTTTGCTGTACCACTTTTCATTTCCAATGATCGATAAGTAATTATCTTTTAGTGTGTGTTTTGTTAAAAAGTCCATTGAACTGATCGCTGTTTTTGTTATTTTATCATCGTTGAGTATTTCTGCTGAATGCAGCAGCGCCAGGGGCAAGATACCATTATCATAAGCCAATAAGGATTCAAACCATTTCCAATCCGGTGTTTCGTTCTCATGGTAATGTTTAATTAATATATTGGCGAGATTCCTTAACCTTTCAGTCATGGCATCATCCGAAGGGCTGCTTTTAAGATAATAGCTAATCCCGATCATGGCATTTGCGATACCCCTTATTGACTTTAATTTTTCAAAATTTGGAGACGCATTAAAGAAAACCAGTTTACCTGCCTGGTAATAAGCATCGTTGGGGGCATTACCCAACAAATATCCCAACGCCCAGATGGTTCGGCCAAAAGAATCTTCTGAACCAACCTCATCCAGGAAATTTCTGTTGAAACTCATGAAATTCCTGAAGGTTCCGTTCGGATTTTGCATGTAATGGATATAACTCAGATAAATGGGAGATAATTCAAGTGCACGCATATTCTTCATCTGCCGGTAGGCCATTAACACCATAAGCAAAGCCCTTGCATTGTCATCCAGGCAATAGCCTTCTTTTAAGTTGGGTATACCAAATTTTGCATGCTGGATGATCCCTGTATCATCTGTCAAACGATTGATATGAGTCAGAGAAAAAGGGGGCAGAATGAGAAGATCCAATACGGTATCTTTTTTTGCTATAACAGGATGCAAATCTTTCAGAATAGACTCAGTAAGCGCAACATACTTTTCACCTGATTTAGGCCAGGTAATTTTCCGGCCATAATCAGATGCTTTTCTTTTCAGTTCATTTAACTTCTCAGGATTATCCAGGAGTTTAGTCAAAGTTTCAGTAAGTCCACTCGAATCATTGAAGTTAAACAGTATTCCCCTGCCTTCAGCCAGCAGTTCTACCGCATGCCAGTAAGGTGTCGAGATAACCGCCGAACCCACTCCGACAGCATAGGAAAGTGTTCCGCTGGTAATCTGGGCCTCGTTTAAATAGGGTGTTATATAAATATCAGATGCAGACAGGTATTTGAATAGATCCATTACCTCAATGAACTCGTTTAAAAACACAACATGTTCTTCAAGTTGAAGGCTCTTGACCAATCGCATAAGGTAAATACGATATTCTTCGCCGGAATGTCTCAGCACATTGGGATGGGTTTTACCCAATACAATGTAAATTACATCAGGATGCTTCTGGACAACTGCGGGCAGTGCCTTTATTACTGTTTCAATACCTTTGTTACGACCAATAAAACCGAATGTAAGCAATACTTTCTTGTTTTCGAGTTTAAACTCCTTTTTCGATTTTTCCGGACTAAATTGAATGTCTGGTACGCCGTGTTCTATAAATACAATTTTCTCTTCCGGTACATGGTAAATATTCACCAGGAAATCAATTGCTTTGTGGCTCATCACCACAATTTTATGAGCCATTTTACATATTTCATGCAAAACAGCCTTTTCATTGTAAGAAGGGGTTTTAATTATGGTATGGAGGGTTACAATTAGCGGAACTTCCAATCTATGGAGCAAGGGAAGAATATAAACACCATTTTGTCCACCGTAAATACCAAATTCATGTTCAAGTATACAAAGATCAGCACCGCTTAAATTAATGAATTTAACTGCCTGCAAATAATCTTCCTGGTGTTCCTGCCTGATTGTCAGTTTTACTTCTTCAGGGTATTCATAAGTCAGATCCATGTCGTTTAGCGCAACAACAAAGCCTTCATTACCGTTTCCCCGGCTTTTCCGGTTAACAAGCATTGAGTTGAACAGATTGTTGGTAAAGGTACCAATACCGCATTCCCGGGGAGGGTAAGTGCCGATAAAAGCCAGTTTCATTCTTTATACATTAGATTATGACACTTTCATATCTGCTTTATATGAAAGCTAAAGGTACTTCATGCGATTTACCTTAGTGTTATACAATTGAGGGTTTTATTTACATCATTCACACATTTTCCAGTGTGTCGCGCCTCTTTTTCTTGAGTTTTTTAAAGTGGGAAGGGGTAAGACCGGTAAATTTCTTGAATTGATTGGACATATGAGCTACACTGCTGTAGTGCATCTGGTAGGCTATTTCTGTAAGATTAAGTTCATCATATACGATCAGTTCTTTTACTTTTTCAATTTTATGGGTCAGGTAAAACTTTTCAATTGTAATACCCTTAACTTCAGCAAAAAGATTGGCAAGATAGGTATAATCATAGTTGAGCTTTTCGCTAAGGTAATCAGAGAGGTTTACCCTGATTTGTTCTTCTGTATAGTGCACCAATTCAATAATGGTACTTTTTATTTTTTCAACCAGAATGCTTTTTTTATTGTCCATCAAAAGCAATCCCGATTTTTTTAAGGCGATATCAAGCTGCTCCAGCTGTAGCGGCGAAATGGCGTCAATTATTTCTGCTTCACCAATTTTCACATGATTATAATGCAGACCAAGTTTTTCAAGCTCAGCTTTCACAACCATCTGGCATCGTATACACACCATATTTTTGATGTACAGTTTCAATAAACTTACATAATGTATTTGATAAAGAAGTCCATATTTGTAAAGTTATGGATTTTTAAAAATCTTCATTTAATTTAATTTATTTATTCACTTCATGTTGACAAATATCAAATATTAAACGTAACTTGCGCCCTTAATTTTAAAATCATATTATGAACAACGGAACAGTAAAATTTTTTAATGATTCAAAAGGTTTTGGTTTCATTAAGGACGCAGACTCATCTAAAGAATACTTTGTTCATTCATCCGGATTAAAAGACAGTATCCGGGAGAATGATGAAGTAACTTTTGATCTGGAAGAAGGAAAAAAAGGATTAAATGCAGTAAATGTTAGACTTGCCTAGTTAAAATAACATACAACATTTAAAATTTTAAGTCCTGCCGTTGGCAGGACTTTTTTTTATGTATCTTTTTAATTCGAAAAATACAGAGACTTCAGTTGAATTTATAAACCTGATTATGAGAAATAAAATACCCAATGCCGTTTGTATATCTTTGGCCCTTGTAGCATGCAGTCATTCAGGTGAAAAGCAACCTTTACCGAATATAGTCTATATCCTGGCCGATGACCTGGGTTACGGTGACCTGAGCTGTTACGGCCAACAGAAGTTCTCCACACCAAATATCGACAGGCTGGCTAATTCAGGCATGCTTTTTACACAGCATTACGCCGGTTGCACTGTCAGTGCTCCTTCCCGGTCATGCCTCATGACAGGTTACCATACCGGCCATACACCCATCAGGGGAAACAAAGAATATGGACCGGAAGGGCAATGGCCCTTACCGGCAAATTCATATACTATTGCAGAATTGCTGAAAACAAAGGGATATATCACCGGTGCCTTTGGCAAATGGGGACTTGGCTTTATAGATACTGAGGGTGATCCCAATTCCCAGGGATTCAATGAATTCTTCGGCTATAACTGCCAGGGACTGGCTCATAATTATTACCCGGGACACCTTTGGCATAACCGGAAAAAGATCTTGCTTACCGAAAATGACAGTGGTAAGTGTGGCATCTATGGTCCGGATAGGATACATAAAGCAGCCCTTGATTTTATTGAGACGAACAAAGACAATCAGTTCTTCCTTTTCTACCCCACGGTAATCCCCCATGCAGAACTTTTTGCCAAAGAAGAATACTTGAAAATGTTCAGGGGGAAATTCGATCCTGAAAAAGCCTTCTCCGGGGTGGATGAAGGACCCTCTTTCCGCAAGGGAGAGTATGGCTCCCAGCCTGAGGCACATGCTGCCTTTGCAGCCATGGTGAAAGAACTCGATGATTATGTCGGTGAAATTTTGCAAAAACTGAAAGAGCTCGGGCTTGAAAAAAATACGGTGGTGATATTTGCATCCGATAACGGGCCTCATCTGGAAGGTGGAGCAGATCCGGTATATTTTAACAGCAATGGGGGCTTGAGAGGCTTTAAACGCGATCTGTATGAGGGTGGGATCAGGTCACCGCTGTTGGTCAGCTGGCCGGATCATTTCAAATCAGGAATAGTAAATGACCACATTTCGGCTTTCTGGGATGTGATGCCAACACTGGCAGAAATAGCCGGAATGGAGCCACCAACGGGTCTGGACGGAATCTCATTTCTCCCGGCTCTATTGGGAAAGCCCCAGAAACAGCACGATTATCTGTACTGGGAATTTCATGAAGAGGGGAGTAAAATTGCTGTCCGGATGAACAACTGGAAAGCCATAAAATTAAATGTTGATATTTCACCCCGGGGACCTGTGGAGTTATATGATCTGTCAGTTGACAGAGGTGAAACAAAAAACATTGCAGCCTCCCATCCTGAAATTGTTGATGAGATTGAAAAACTTATGAAACAGGCTCATTCTCCATCAGATATTTTTCCCTTTGAATCAGAGATAAACAATAAATAACCGGGGTGCACAAAAAACTATAAGTACCAATACCTGGAATATGCATAAGAAGGATCTAAAACTATCACTGGGCATTGGCACTGTGTCGATGCTTTCATTGCTCACCTTTGCCCAAAAACCGGAACCGGCCGGGACCCGGCTCCCCAATATCGTCCTCATCTTTATGGATGATATGGGTTATGGCGACGTGGGTTGTTTTGGCGCCACACGCTACGTTACACCCAACATCGACCGGCTTGCCGTAACCGGTATGCGTTTCACGAATTTCTATGTTGCACAGGCTGTATGCAGTGCTTCCCGGGCGGGACTGATGACGGGTTGCTATTCCAACCGGGTGGGCATTTCAGGTGCACTGATGCCCTGGGATAGCACCGGGATCAGTGCGGACGAAGAATTGCTTCCGGAATTGCTGGACAGACATGGTTACCGGAATTGCATTGTAGGCAAATGGCATCTCGGGCATCATTTTCCATTTCTTCCTTTACAAAATGGTTTTCATGAATATTTCGGGCTGCCTTATTCGAATGATATGTGGCCTGTGGATTTTGACGGAATTCCCGCTTCAAATGAGAAAGCTGCCCGGAAACTGTCCTATCCTCCGCTTCCGCTCATGAAAGGCAATGAAAAGACCAGGGAAATAAGGACTTTGGATGACCAGGCCTTACTCACCACATCCTATACTGAATATGCGGTTAACTTTATTACCAGGAACAGGAACCATCCTTTTTTCCTGTATTTCGCGCATTCCATGCCGCATGTTCCACTGGCCGTTTCAGATAAATTCAAAGGAAAAAGCAAACAGGGCCTCTATGGCGATGTGATCATGGAGATAGACTGGTCGGTCGGAGAGATCCTGCTCGCACTTGAGAAAAACGGACTGTCTGAAAATACGCTTGTGATTTTTACATCGGACAATGGACCCTGGCTCAATTTTGGAAACCATGCCGGATCAGCGGGTGGCCTGCGGGAAGGCAAAGGATGCAGCTGGGAAGGCGGACAGCGGGTTCCCTGTATCATGTCCTGGCCAGGCAGGATCCCGCAGGGAACGATTTGCAGTAACATCGCATCCACAATAGATATCTTACCAACCCTTTGCCAAATCACAGGTGCTGAACTGCCAGGAAAGAAAATCGACGGCATAAGCATACTCACTTTGCTAATGGGGAATTTTGAAGCCAATCCGCGCGATGTATTTTTCTATTTCTACAGGAAGAACAGCCTGGAAAATGTGCGAAAAGGCCAGTGGAAACTTATTCTTCCACATGAATTCCGGTCATACGAAGGCCAATTGCCCGGTAATGATGGCTGGCCCGGACCATATGGTGAGGGCAAAACCGACTATGCCCTTTTTGATCTGCGCAGGGATCCTGGTGAGCGATATGATGTTAAAGAACTATATCCCATGGTGGTGGAAGAACTGAAGAAGCTCGCAGATGAGATGCGACAGGACCTTGGCGATGAAAATTACAATTTGCCTGGTGTTAATTCACGCAAATCCGGATCAGTTAAAAAAGATGCAACTTCCCCTGGCTTATGATCTCACATATAGAAATAACCACGATTCTCGGAATAACTGCATTCATCAATCCGACTATACAGTCCCAGACTGTTCCTTCCCAAAAACCCAACATCATTTTTATTATGAGCGATGACCATGCCTACCAGGCGATCAGCGCCTATGGCGGACCATTGAAGGATCTGGCTCCCACACCCAACATCGACCGGATTGCCGCGGCCGGTATGCGCTTCGATCGCTGCCTGGTTACCAACTCCATTTCAGGTCCGAGCAGGGCAGTCATCCTGACCGGCAAATACAGTCATCTCAACAGTTTTATGACAAATGATGACCAGGAACCATTTGACGGTTCTCAGCAGACTTTTCCAAAATTGTTGCAGGATGCAGGTTACACAACAGCCATCATCGGCAAATGGCATCTTGGTTCTGACCCGACCGGCTTCGACCATTGGGAAATACTTCCCGGTCAGGGTCATTATTACAATCCTGATTTCATCAACAAAGACGGAACCCATACAGAAAATGGCTATGTAACGGATCTGATAACAAGCAAATGCTTACAATGGCTGCAAGAAGAAAAGGATTCAGGCCGTCCGTTTATGCTGATGATGCACCACAAGGCTCCTCATCGGGAATGGCAACCCGGACCCGGTGAACTGGCAATGTATAAGGATGTGACCTTCCCTGAACCACCAACTCTTTTTGATGACTATGCCAACCGGGGTATTGCTGAGAAAACACAGGACATGACGATCTCAGGTACCATGCGGATCGAAGAAGACCTGAAGCTTTATCGTGACAAGGCTGGCATGATGAAAACCGGACTAAACCGCATGGATTCCGCACAAATGGCAAAATGGAGTGCAGTATATGACCCGATCATTAAAGAATTCTATGGATCCGGTCTGTCGGGAGATGCACTGGTACGGTTTAAATATCAGCGTTATCTGCAGGATTATCTTGCTTGCGTTGCAGCAGTTGACAATAGTGTAGGGCAGATACTTGACTTTTTAAAGGATAACGGGCTCGATAAGAATACCCTGGTCATTTATACCTCCGATCAGGGATTCTTTCTGGGTGAGCATGGTTGGTTTGACAAGCGCTGGATGTTTGAACAGTCCTACAGAACCCCTTTGCTGATCACATGGCCGGGGGTCACAAAACCGGGAAGTATAAATGGGGATATGGTTTCAAACCTCGATCTGGCGGAAACTTTTCTTGACATGGCAGGTGTGAAAGTTCCTGCCGATATGCAGGGCAGGAGCATGGTCCCTGTTCTGAAAGGAAAGACACCTTCAGACTGGAGAAAGGAACACTATTATCATTATTATGAATACCCGGGTTACCATATGGTCAAAAGGCATTACGGCATAAGTACAGAAAGGTATAAGCTTATACATTTCTATTATGATGTTGATGAATGGGAACTTTTTGATATTAAATCGGATCCTCTGGAGATGAGAAATTTGTATTGTGATCCGGCTTATTCCTCAATCCGGAAACACCTTCATAAAAGGCTTCAATCACTTATAAGGGAATTCAAGGACAATGAATCACAAGCCATAATGATACAATCCCGTTAAACAAAAATCCATTTAATCAGTTATTGCTAATAGATGATATTTTAACTGATATTGCAACTGCCGGAGCTAAAAAATTGATTTTGTCTATTTTAATAGTAGTGACCATATTATTAAACTGTTGATAATATGAAATACCTTGTAGCCTGTTTGCTTATTCTTTCAATCAGATTATCTGCGCTTGCAGGCAATGTAAGCGCACTATCCATACCTGATTCCATTGAAGCCAAAATCGATAGTCTCTTTATTGGATATAATAACAATATGAGCCCGGGATGTGCAGTAGGCATTGTAATGGGTGATTCCCTGATTTTTGCCAGGGGATACGGATTGGCCAACCTTGAGTACGGGATACCCATCACGCCGGAAACGATTTTTCATTTGGCTTCTGTGTCAAAGCAATTCACGGCCTATTGTATTGTTTTGCTGGCAAATGAAGGTAAGCTTAAGCTGGATGATAATGTTCGTAACTACTTGTTATGGTTTCCCAATATGCACAACAGGATTACAATTCGCAATATTCTGAATCATACCAGCGGAATCAGGGATCAATGGCAGCTCATTGCGATTGCAGGCACAAGATTAGAAGACTTAATCACCCAAGAGCACATCATCAAAGTGCTCAATGAACAGCAAACACTCAATTTCAAACCGGGCGAAAGATATAGTTACTCAAACAGCGGTTACACGATGGCAGCTGAAATCATCGGTACAGTTACACGGCGCTCGTTAAGACAGTATTCCGACTCAGCAATATTCAAACCCCTGGGAATGGATAATACCTTTTTTCATGATGATTACCAGGAAATTATCAGGAACCGAAGTTATTCATACAGCAGGGTTGATAGCAACAACTTCGTAAACAATATTTTGAATTATGCCAATGTAGGTGCTACCAACCTCTATTCCAATGTAAGGGACATGTCAAAATGGATCATGAATTTTTATAATCCCAGGGCCGGGAATCAGAGAACAATTGATCAGCTTACCCGGAGAGGTAAATTAAATGACAGTACGGAACTGGATTATGGTTTGGGAATCGAATTAGAGACGTACAAAGGTTGGAGACAATTCTCCCATTCAGGTGCAGATGCCGGTTACAGAGCGAATATAAGTGTTTTTCCTGACCTGAAAATGGGTTTTATTGTCTTAAGTAACGTGGCAGATTCTGATCCCGTGGGTAAGACCCAAGCCATTGCGGATCTGTTTATTAATGATACAACAATGAAGAACCAATCGTTGATGAAAGAAAACATGGACAGCTCTCAGGCCGTTGTGAAAGACACACTGTCAATACAGAAATTCCTGGGACATTATATGAGTGATGATGGCATGCCTGTAAGCCTGAAACTAAAAAACAAGAAGTTGTACTATCAGTTATACAATGAGACCAAATTACTGGTCAATGATTCCAGCAGCACCTTCTCAGTATATGGTTCTCCCGGAATAAAATTTGTTCTGGGAATGCAGCAGGGCGATACCACAGTTGATATTTTATACTCGAATTTTTATTTCCACCTGAAAAAATACGATAGAAACAGAAAGCTGGATAACAGATTCCTCAAATTATACACGGGTTCCTACTATTGTCAGGAGCTGGATGCCAGATATGACATTGTATTAAAAGATAGCCAATTGTGGCTGACCCATTCTAAATACAACAGAACCAGGTTGATATTAATAAACGATGATCTGCTTTCAAATGACTTTTGGTGGATGCACAAACTAAATGTAACGCGTAACCATAATGGTATGATTACAGGTTTCGAAGTGAATTGCGGAAGGATAAATCACCTGCAGTTTATCAGAAAGGATACAACTGGTTCCAGGCTCGGGAGCAATTTCAAGCAAAAGCAAAAACTCCTGTTATAAAACTTTGATTATTTTATCTCATATGCCTGTAACCTTCCCGATACAGCAGTTCTTGAACTTTTTGCCGCTGCCACAAGGACAGGGATCATTTCTCTCCGGCAGGGATGGTTTTATGACCTGATTTTCCTTGTTCCTTATCCAGTTCATCACATTAGCCGGAGGACGTTTGTTTTTCAATTCCTTTGCCATGAAATCCATATAGGGTTCAACATGGTGAAAGAACATCTTATAACCTTCACACAGGTGGTTTAATCCTGGTTCCCCATCCGGTGTCAGACTGAATCTGTGTTTCGGGCACTCGCCATGACAGGCAAACCTGACCTCACACCGCAAACAGTATCTGGGAAGCTTATTCCTTTTATTGATGCCAAATTCAAACTGTGCTTGTGATTTTACCATCTCAGGCAAAGATTTTTCCATTATATTTCCCACATAATATTCAGGATATACAAAATGGTCGCATGAGTAGAGATCACCATTTTGCTCCATTACCAGTGCATTTCCACATGTCTCTGCAAAAACACAGATTCCGGGCATTTCACCAACCCAGTTTGCCAGTGTAGTATCAAATATCTGCACAAAATACCGGCCGACATCATGCCGAACCCATTCGTCGAAAATCCGGACCAGGAAGTTTCCGTAATCCTTCCCGCTAACCGACCATTCAGTCAGGCCGGCATATCCGGGATAATCATTTGCTACCAGGCGCAGCTTATCTTCGGGAAGATCAACGGCTCTCCTTTCAACAATGGGCAGAAACTGCATAAAGCCACTGCCGGTATTTTTCAGGAAGCGGTAAGTTTCCGATGGAAACTGAACATTATAGTCATTGACACAACTCAGTGTATTGAATTCCACTTTATGCCTGTGCAGTAGTTCGATCCCCCTCATCACCCGTTTAAAGGTCGGTCCTCCGGAGGCAGTCACACGGTAATGGTCGTGATTATGCTCCGGACCATCTAACGATATGCCAACCAGAATTTTATTGTCATTAAAAAACGTGCACCAATCCGCATTTAATCGTGTACCATTGGTTTGAAAAGCATTTTCAATGATCTTTCCTCCGGCATATTTCTTCTGGTATGTAAGGGCTTTTCTGAAGAAATCCAGACCCAGGAGTGTCGGTTCACCTCCCTGCCAGGTAAAGGTCACAACCGGTACCTGATTTGCCTCGATCAGCTGTTTTGTGAAATGTTCAAGAAGCTCATCGGACATCCTGTAGGACGGTTGTCCGGGGTAAAGCTTTTTCTTTTCAAGGTAATAGCAATAACCGCAGTTCAGATTGCAGGCTGGTCCTGCCGGCTTTACCATCACCTGAAAAGCATCGTTCCGCTTCAGCTTCAGAGCATCTGTAAAAAGAATATCCATATGATATATGAAGATAAAGACAAAGAAATGGTAAAATTTAATGTATTATTGAAAATATTTATCTTTAGATGCAATTTGGTTATCTGTTTATGAATAAAATCTGTTCTCTTCTGCTGGTGAGTTTCATCGCAATATCCATTGCCTGCATAACAGGCTGTTCAATGATACATACCGGTGATAAACCAATCAGGATACTGATCCTGAGCGGAAAAAACAACCACGAATGGCAGAAAACAACACCGGTGCTGATCAGGATATTTCAGGATCGGGATGTGTTTTCCACCCAGGTCACTAATAATCCGGAAACATTGTCATTCAATGCATTGAAGAAATACGATGTGATTGTCAGCAACTGGAATTTCTGGCCGGACAGTAGTTTGAGGATGATCAGCAGATGGGAAAGTGATTTTCTGCGATACGTGAGTGAAGGTGGCGGGGTGGTATTTTTTCATGCCGGTGCAACTTCATTTTATGATTGGGACGCTTACCACGGGGTTGGTATCGGCCGGTGGGGAAAAGAAACCAGCCATGGTATTCCAACCAGGGCGCAGGTTTCGCTTGATCAGAACCATCCTGTTACCCGGGGAATGCAGGATTTTTACATCATGGATGAGATCTGGGAGAAAGCGGATATATATCCGGGAGCCACCGCACTGGGCTTTCTCTCTGCAAGGGATGAAAACGACGGTCACCCGGTAAAGGAGCCTGCAGTTTTTGTCAATCAGACCGGAAAGGGAAGAACTTTTTATACAATACTGGGACATGATGAGCGGGCACTGCTGAATTCAGGATTGCAGGCCTTGTTGCAGCGGGCAGCACAATGGTGTGCAAACCGGGAAGTTACAGTTAAGTTGCCCACTGAGCTGATAAAGATGGAAAGTAAGAAGAATGATCAATTCAGATGGCTTGAAACGGATACTTCGATTGGTTTATACAATGATTATGAGATAATTTGGCAATTCAATTTCAATAATTACTTCAAAAAACCCTATTTTCATCCCCTGAGTGTGGATCACGCTGTCCTGACCTGCGTTTCTCCTCCGGATCACCCCTGGCATCTGGGTTTGTGGTTTTCCTGGAAATATATCAATGGGGTCAATTACTGGGAATACATGGACGATTTCAGATCTCCCGAAACAGGCTATAAATCAGAAGGTATTACGGAAATTGAGAATATAAGGATTGTTAAAAATCCCGATCTGTCCGCTGATATCGGGTTAAATCTCATGTATTATCCGGCACAGGGCAAAACAGTTCTGGCTGAAGAAAGAAGTTTGCATATTTCAAGCTTGTATGAAGATGGCAGCTACTATATTGATGAACAGCAAGAATTTACCACTTTGACAGACAGTGTGATTCTCGACCGGACTCCCATCCTGGGAGAACCGGATGGACAATCCTTTGGAGGGTATGCCGGATTATCCATGCGGTTCAGTCAGGATTTTACATCAGCCGGCATAATATCCCCGACCGATACCGCATTATGCCGGAAATGTGACTGGCTATATATGGGGTATAATACCCTTACCGGTAAAAGAGCAGGTATTGCCATTATGCAAAACCCTGATTTCACCCCCGATTCCTTTGCCTGGTATGTGATCCGGGATAAAAAGACTCCATTCTGGTATTTTAGTCCGGCTGTTCTGTACGATCACAATATGATCCTGAAAAAGGGACAGATCCTGGATCTTTCATACCGCATCTGGATATTGCCGGGTGTGGTTACCCAGGCACAGTTGCAGGATAAGTTTGATCAGTTTAAAGCAAAATGATATAAATTCGGGAAATGCATCAGCTACTTCTGATATTTTCATTAATTTCAACCCAATAAACAACTAAACTACATGAAAAACCGGATAAAAAAGAACCAGGGAATATCACGCAGGGATTTTGTCAGCAGTTCACTTAAAGGTGCTGTCGGAGCTGCCCTGTTACCCACCATCCTTACTTCCTGTACGAACTGGAAAGGCGCTAACGATCGGATCGTTGTCGGACATATTGGTGTCGGTTCCCGGGGAACGGATGAACTGATGACTTACTTCCTGCCTTTACGGGAGGCCTTGAATGCAGCAGTGTGTGATCCTTTTAAGGACCGCCGTGAAGAGGTTGCGAACAAGATTATGCAGTTTTATAAAAAGAATGACAATAAATCGGTGGCATGTGACGCATATCTCGATATGGACGAGCTGCTTCAGCGAAAAGACATCGATGCCGTCCACATAACCACACCCGATCACTGGCATGTCCTGGCTGCCATCAAAGCAGCAAGGGCCGGCAAACACATCATGCTTGCCAAACCCCTTGGATTGAGCTACCCCCAGAATCTTGTTCTCGCGAAAACCTTGAAAGACAATCAGGTAAAATTTCATTACGGAACACAACAACGTTCATTCGAACACATGCAACTGGTTTATAATATGATCCGTGAGGGACTGATCGGAGAGGTCGGGCGTGTGGATGTCTGGGCTCCCGGTAAAAACGAGGTACCCTCACCGGTCTGCAACGAAGTTCCTGTACCTCCGGATTTTGATTTTGACCGCTGGACAGGTCCTGCTCCGATGCGACCTTATTGCCCTGACCGGGTGACCAATAACAGCTCCTGGTTCAACTGGGACTATAGCATTGGTTTTCTGGCCGGCTGGGGTGCACATCCGCTGGATATCCTGGTATGGATTCTGAAAGATCAGGTGAGCGGTAACTACAGCTGTGAGGGGAGCGGGCAGTACTGGCCTGAAGGCGGTTTATATGACAACATCCTGTCATGGGATGTAACCTGCCGGTACCAGAATGGTCTGGAAGTTCATTTTGTAAGTACTGACGTTGCTTTGAATGGTATGCTGGATTATCGTACCCAGAAAGAGTCGAACGGTACAACTTTTTTTGGAACTAAGGGCTGGATTTCACTCAGCCGTTCAACTGTGCAGTCAGATATACCTGAAATCAACCAGAAACTGAACGATTTTCCAAGAGATCAATATGGTTCTATCTTAAGTGAAAATAATACAATGGGCAAGCGGTTTATTTCCGTCATCAGGGGAAATGAAAAGGAGCTTTGTCCGCTCGATGAAGCCATAATCTCAGATACGATCAGCCATATGGGGAATATCGCTATCCGTACCGGGCGCAAGGTTACGTGGGATCCGAAGTTGGGTGAGGTAGCCGGAGATCCGGAAGCAAATAAATTGTATTTCCGGGATATGAGGTCGCCCTATGTGATGTAGAAAAGTATTTATTTTCTGATCAGGGGTGTCTGATCCGTAATACATAAACCCCTTCCCTCATGATACGTAATCATTTCTGACAATATTCTGGCAGTCAGGGAATTATCTCCGCAACAACGACCCTGCATAAAAAAACTGATTTTACGGTATTTACCGGATTCATTCGGAATATGCTGAACAGAACTTAAGGATATTGTTCCGCTTTCGCTGGGCAGAGCTGTCCAGGCTGGTTCGTTATTCGTTTCTGAAGTTTGCAGCCATCCACTGAAAGTATTATCCGAGATGATCAGTTTAATATGCCTGTAAATGTCACCCTTATGTTCATATCCAATCCATGTGCCCTGCAGGTCTTTTACGATAGCCTGTTCATCGTTTATGTCAATTCCGGAGCAGGAAGTGAAAACTGTAACTAGGGTGATAAAGGAAATTCGTAAAATATGTATGGTTTTCATCGAGAAAAGGAAATTCAAGTTAATAATGGTTGCTGGTATTATCCATGCGCCCTGCCACAAATATAGTAAACAGAGCGCACGAATGAATTTTTGCGGATTATTTTTTCTTATAGCTCCATCCTGCGGCCAGTCCGAATATAAACCATGCCAGCGCAATTGTACCAGCAGCAAACAACGTATCGCCAATGATACGTAACCATTTAAAAGTGAGTATGTGCGGCTGTTGCATAAATTCAGCGGACCGGGCATACCACAATCCTTTCTGAACACTTGCCACAGTCTGAGACAAACCAACCGGTAATACGCTGATAAGCACCATAGCAGCCAGTCCGATATTTATGCTCCAAAAAGCAAATTTTATCCAGCGATCCTTCCACGCTGTATCTTTGTTCATGTCACGCAATACAAAAAGCATCAATCCGATTCCCAACATACCATAAACACCAAAGAGGGCGGTATGACCGTGTACCGGAGTAGTATTCAGTCCCTGCATATAGTATAATGCGATCGGGGGGTTAATCAGAAACCCGAAAATGCCTGCACCAACAAGGTTCCAGAATGCCACAGCAATGAAACTGTATATGGGCCATTTATAGGCTTTTATCCACTCGTTGCTCCTGCTGGCTTTGAGGTTGTCCCAGGCTTCGAAGCCCATAAATACCAGTGGTACAACTTCAAGCGCACTGAACGTGGCACCAAGCGCAAGTACTGCAGTGGGTGTGCCGGTAAAATAGAGATGATGAAAAGTACCCAGTATGCCCCCCGAAAGAAAAACTATGGTTGAAAATAACACCGCAAGCGTTGCGGTTTCAACTTTCACAATGCCAATACGGGTAAAAAGGAAGGCAACTACCACTGCAGCAAATACTTCAAAGAAACCTTCCACCCAAAGATGAACTACCCACCAGCGCCAGTACTCGGCAACGGCAAGGTTGGTCTGGCGGCCCCACATCAGGCCTGCACCATAAAACGCTGCAATCGCAATGGTGGAAATAAGAAAAAGGATCAACAGATTGCGACTTGCTGATTTTTGTCTCAATGCCGGCCAGATAGCCCTGCCCATCAACAATAGCCAAATAATCAGACCCACAAAGAGGAATAACTGCCAGAACCTGCCCAGGTCGACATACTCATAACCCTGGTGTCCAAACCAGAAGTTTTCAATTAATCCCAGTTTTTGCATTACACCCATCCACTGGCCAATAAGCGAACCCAATACAATGAAAAGCAACGCACCAAAAAGGAAGTTTACACCCAATCGTTGAAATTTAGGTTCAACGCCGGAAATAGCCGGTGCGTAATAAAGTCCGGTTGCAAGCCATGAAGTTGCAATCCAGAAAATGGCAATCTGAATATGCCATGTGCGGGAGACTGAATAGGGCAGCCATTTTGCAAGTGGAATGCCATACAATGCCTGGCCTTCTACCGTATAGTGTGCTGTAATTACGCCCATAATTACCTGCACCAGCAGCAAAGCCGAAACTATCCAGAAATACTTTACAGTTGCTTTCTGCGAAGGGGTTTGTTTTTCGTTTTTAAGCGGAAATGCTGAAGGTATAATTGCCGGCGTTTCCCCGCGGCGACTGGCATAATACCATCCCATAAGGCCAATGCCTGCAATAAGCATGATTACGCTGAATCCAGTCCAGAGCAGCAGAGCTCCTGTTGGCTTGTTAGCAACCAACTCCTCAGACGGCCAGTTGTTGGTATAGGTTATTTCCTGTCCGGGACGCTCAGTAACGCAGGACCAGGATATCCAGAAGAAAAATGCGTTTAGCTTACGTACCCGTTCCGGATCCTTCAGGGAGTTTTCAGGGACACTGTAAGCATCTCTTTCCTTGCTGCGTTCAGGATCGTTTGTAAACAGCCCTCCGTAATATTTACTGTTATCAGCAATGGCCTCGGCCCTTACATCAGAAACAGTGAGTGTTTTAGTCACATCATTGAAGGTGTTTGTTCGAAGTTCTTTCTGTAACGTGACTTTTAAGGCAGCCTTTCGCTCTTCGCTTATCTTATCGAAAGATGTACCGTCGGTTTCCAAAGCAAGCTTATCCAAAATGAACATAGCCTCCCTGTGAAGCCAGTCGGCACTCCAGTCGGGTGCCTGATATGCGCCATGTCCCCACACTGTTCCCATTTCCTGGCCACCCATGGATTGCCAGACGTTTTGCCCGTCTTTGATATCCTGTCCGGTAAATAGTACAGATCCGTTGGCAGTCAATACCTTATCAGGTATGGGCGGAGCCTGTCGGTAAATTTCCCGGCCATAGTATAACAACACGGCGAAGGAAATTGTCATTACAGCAATAAAGCCAAACCATAGTTTTCGTGTTTTCATGCGCAATTGAGTTTAGGATTGTTTTTGTATAAATAGCTTCCTTTAATAAGAATTTAAGATGCAAATATATAAAATATTCTCACTAAAAGACAAAAAGGTCTTTTAGTAATTTGACTTTTTTTCTTATCTTTGTATGATTTAAGTAGAAACAATATGTTCAACAAGGAGACAGAATATGCTTTGCGGGGGCTGGTATATATACAGATACAGAATTTGAAAGGGAACCGGCCGGGTACGGATGAAATTGTCCGGGAAATTGAAGCCCCTCGCTTTTTTACGGCCAAAATATTGCAACGGCTGGTCAGACTGGGATTCGTTATGTCATTAAAAGGGAAGGGCGGGGGATTCTTTTTTGATAAGAATAGACCGGAACTGACAATTAAGGAGTTAATATATGCCCTCGAAGGGAATAGTATCATTACGGGCTGTGGTTTTGGATTAAAAAACTGCAATTCGGATAATCCATGTCCCCTGCATGATCAATATGCGCCCATCAGAGAAGCCATTGACCGGATGGTGACCAGCGGGACCATACAGTCCTTGGCCAGGGAATATGGCGGCAATCAAATGGTTGCCGGGATGTAATGAATTGAAAGAGATTATGCAAAACTTTGAAAAGCTGAATTATTATGAGTGAGTTAATTGACAATTCGAAATACCGGAAGGACAAACTAAAGGAGCTTATCCTGAAACTGCATCAGGGGGAGAATCCCGCGCAGGTTCGTACCGAACTGATCAATACCCTTCAACAGATCCCATATGGTGAAGTGGTGGAAGTGGAGCAGGAACTTATACATGAGGGATTGCCGGAAACCGAGGTATTAAAACTTTGTGATATTCACGGTGATGTGCTTGATGGCCATATCGACCTGAGCGGAGCAAAAACCATACCCGAAGGACATCCCGTGGATGTTTTCAAACACGAAAACCGGGAACTGCTTAACGTGGTTCATAGGGTAGAAACACTTCTGGAAAACCTGCATACCGTAAGTGATGAAAATTTCAGAGAGCATGCCCTGCAAATCCAGGCCTGTTTCAACGACCTGATGGACGTTGATAAACATTACCAGCGTAAAGAGTATCTGTTGTTCCCCTATCTCGAGAAAAACCAGATTACAGGACCGCCCAAGGTGATGTGGGGCAAGCACGATGAAATACGCGACCAGTTAAAAGGTTGTATTGAAATACTAAGAACCGGGGAGCTAAAAAAGTCAGACCTGGAAGACGCCCTGCATATACTCTTTCTTCCCGTATTAAAGGCACTCGCAGACATGAGCAAAAAGGAAGAGCAGATCCTGTTCCCGATGAGCATGGATGTGCTGTCAACCGAAGACTGGTGGAACATCCACAAACAGACCCTTGAATTCGGTTTCACTCTGTACGATCCTGCGGTCGATTGGAAACCGGAGGGAATACAGGACGGGGATTACAACAATACAGGCATTTCAGGTGAAAACGGCACCATCCAACTGCCATCAGGCAGTTTTACAGCTAAGGAAATCATGGCCATTCTGAACACCGTGCCGGTCGACATGACTTTTGTAGATAAGGACGATAAGGTGAGATACTTCACACAGGGAAGCCACCGGATTTTTGCACGCAGCCGTTCTATCATCAACCGCGATGTGAGGTTATGTCATCCCCCGGGAAGTGTTCACGTCATTGAAAAAATACTCGACGACTTCAAGTCGGGCAGGGCCTCACATGCACCATTCTGGATACAAAAACAGGAAAAGTTCATTTATATCGAGTACTATGCCCTGCGCGATGAAAACGGGGAATATCTGGGTACACTCGAAGCATCACAGGATCTGACCCATGCACGGCAACTCGAAGGCGAACAACGCATTTTATCATATACTGAAAAGAAGCATTGAGCATGGAAAAACTGATCATTACACCCAAAACAAAAATATATGATCTGCTGGAGGCTTATCCGAAGCTGGAAGAGACATTGATCGGCTCGGCACCTGAATTCAGGAAGCTGAAGAATCCCATACTTAGAAAAACCATCACCCGCATAACCAACATTGGCCAGGCAGCCACCATTGGCGGACTTCATGTGGAGGATCTGGTGAACAGGCTGCGCAGAGAAGTGGGGCAGGGCAGTATTGGGCAACTGGATGATACCGGGACCAGATACACTACCCTATGTCCAGGTTGGTTTAAAAAAGAGGCTGTAGTTAATACCATTGATATCCGCGAAATTCTGAACCGGGATGAACAACCGGTATATGAGGTGCTGGCAGCAATTAAAAAACTCGGGAACAATGAAATTCTGGAAATTATTGCACCCTTTATACCGGCGCCCCTGCTTGACAAAACATTAAGTCTTGGTTACAAACATTGGTTGGACCAGCGGTCTGAAGGAGAATTCAGGGTGTATTTTATCACTTGACTTATTTCCCTGAACTGATCAAAGTATTCCCCTTTCCTTGAGGTCATAAATCACATCCGAGATATGGGCTTTACCGGCCTTCTCCAGAATATTCCTGCGATGGGTGTTCACGGTATGCAAGCTCAGGAATAGCTTTTTAGCAATTTCATCTGTGCCCAAGCCCGATTCTATCTGTCTGATGATCTCAAATTCACAACCGGAGAAGATATTACCTTTCATCAACATCTCATCGTCAGGATATCTGAAATTTGAAAGGTCCTTTCCAACATAATAATGGTAACCGTGCTTTATCTTATTAAACCAGTCAATATTGGTGTGGATTTTAAGGAAAAAGACAGTTTTATAAGGAAGGGTTGTACAAAAAATATAACATTGCATGAGTAAATTTTAATTACTTTTATATACTAAACCAAAAGAGATGAAACCTGACAAATTATTTAAAAAATTCTGCCGGTTTGTTATTCCGGCTGTTTTAATGGCTTTCGGGCAAACTTTGATGGCCCAGACACCACCGCCGATGGTGCCGGATACCTCAAAAATGACCTATAACCAGATTTCCAGCGGGCTGAAACTGTATGTCTATCCTGCCAAGGGACAAAGCAAACAACAGCAAAAGAAAGACGAGTATGAATGCTATATGTGGGCCATTGAACAATCCGGCATCGATCCGCTGAACCTTCCCAAAGTGGAAGCCAAGGTTCAATCGGGTCCCACCGGTGGTGCTGTTGTGGGAGCTGCCAAGGGGGCGGCTGCAGGTGCTGCCATCGGTGCCATTGCTGGCGATGCCGGGAAAGGAGCCGCCATTGGTGCTACAGCTGGGGCTATGGCTGGCCGACGTCAGGGGAAACAGGCTCAGGCTCAGGCAAACCAACAATCTCAGGCCCAGGCCACCGCTACAGAGCAGGAAATGAAGAACAGCTTTAACAAAGCCTTTTCGGTGTGCATTGAGGGCAAAGGCTACACCGTTAAATAAACGAATAGTATAATAAACATTTAAATCGTAAAATATTATGAAACAAATTATCATATTGGTAATTGCCGGCATTTGTCTCGCTGCCTGCACTTCTCCCGCCGAGAAAAAAGAAAAAGAAAACCTGGCTATTGCCCGAAAATATATGAAAGCCGTTGAAACCAAGAATATAGCAGTTATAGATTCCCTGCTTGCTGATAATTATATGGGCTATGGTCCTTCAGTTGGTGATTCCATCAACAAGGAAGGTGCGGTTTTAAACACCAAATTCCTGATGGATAATCTGTATGAATCTTTTGAATTTACACGGCATAAAGAATTGGCCGTAACGGTTAAAGAAGGTGAAGCCCTGGGTGACTGGGTTCTGAACTGGGCATATCTCACCATTAAATATAAAGACGGCAGAGGTCCGGTGAATCTGTGGGTAAATATTGTTTACCGGATCGAAAACGGTAAAATTGTGCACAGCAGGACTTTTTATAACGAAGCTGATGTACTTCGGCAGCTCGGTTATTCGATGACAAAATGATACTCCAATTTTCATCACATGGACGGAGGTTATATTATGTAATTTAACCAAAAACAAATTGTCAAATCAGAATATACCATGTACCTCCGGGGATTTTGCGTGAAATTTTCTCTGTTAGCCTTTTCGTTTTTTTTTTTCAACGGTATCCTTTACTTATGCCCAGGATCTTGAGCCCAGGGCTTATACAAACATTCCGACAGGATTGAATTTTGTGCTAGCCGGATATAGCTATTCGGCAGGAGGAGTTGTCTTTGATCCTACCATTCCGCTTGAAAATGCCGATATCCATATCCATGGAACCGTATTAGCCTGGGCACGGTCAATTAAGGTGGGGCCTATGTCGGGTAAGGTTGACATAATCCTGCCATATGGATGGCTTTCAGGCTCAGCAGAATACCAGGAGCAAACAGTTACACGTGCTGTTTCAGGTTTAGCTGATCCCAGGATACGCATGAGTGTTAATTTTATTGGGGCACCTGCATTGGCACTATCAGATTTTAAGGATTACAAACAAAACTTTGTTGTCGGAGCCAGTCTGCAGGTTTTTTTGCCCCTGGGTCAGTACGATCCGCTCAGGCTAGTCAATCTCGGAACCAATCGTTTTACGATAAAGCCAGAACTGGGTGTTTCAAAAACACTGGGACACCTGCAGGTTGAAATAACAGCGGGTGTTTCATTTTATACTACCAATTATGATTTTTACCAGGGGAAGACCCGGTCGCAGGCACCAATCGGTTCAATACAGGGACATGTTAACTACAATTTCAAAAAAGGGATATGGGCAGCTCTTGATGGTACTTATTACTGGGGGGGGCATACTACTGTTGATGAGGTACAGGGTAAGGATCTGCAAAAGAATACCCGTCTGGGATTAACGGTTGCATTTCCGTTGGGTATTCACCATTCACTTAAAGTAAATCTAAGTACCGGGGTTTCAACACGCACAGGAAGCGATTATGATGTGGCCGGATTAATTTGGCAATACAGGTGGGGCAGGGATATCCCAAAAGGCAGGAAACCTTAGATGGAGGTTGTATATTGCGGATTTCAGATTGTGAAGTTCGGCGAAGCCAAATCCGAAATAAGCGCGCAAGATATACTGACTTTTTATGTTTTTACATATCAGTTAATAATTACACTAAAACCATTGATTATGGCAAACGTAACAAAAAGAACAGCTCCTGATATGGATGCTATTATTGCACAGGCAAAAAAAGATGGCAAGCTCAAAACTGTACCATTGAACTGGAAAGAAGTCTATTACACCAACTGCCCGCTTGTCTCTGCAAGCAATGTTGACCAGGAACTTGGATGGACCAAGGAAATCTATAAAAAGATGGATGTTCAGTACCTGTATCTGCGTGCACGTAAAGAGAATGACTGGTACCCTCACTATATTCATAATATGGACAATATAATCCGTTTTGGCAGCTTATTCCCTCCAATTCATGTACATGCCGATATCCGAAGGACAAGGCTGTAATGAGTTACTCATGCTCCCAAAGAAGGCGGGGTAATGATTGTAAGGTCGAGAGATGATATTTACCGGATGGCTGATCTTAAGGGGAAAAAGATAGGTCTTTCAAGAAGCCAGAATAAGATCAAAACTGACTGGTGGGGCATCCAGGAGGAACAGGGGATAGAGCTTATACTGAGAATGAACGGGATGACAAGAAAAGATGTTGAGATCGTTGAATTCCCCTATCCTGATGACTGGTATGATAACCCTTCAATGATGGGGCCGGAGATGGAAAATCCATCAGAACTGTGGCTTCGTCGCGATCATAAGCACGACCTGGCTTTTCGCCCGCTTGAAACCGCACTCGAAAAAGGGGTAATCGATGCTATGTACAGCCAGAGCAGAGTACTCAGTGTGCTTTCTGAAACTACCGGCAAATTTAAGTCTATAGAGGACCTTTCGAGGTACCCCGACTGGACATTACAGGTTGCCAATATTCCTGCCACCATTACATGCAGCGATATTATGGCAGAAAAACATCCCGAACTGGCTGTGGCATTTCTGAAAGGAATGATCAAAGTGGGAAGATGGGCCAATGAGCACAAGCATGCTGCGGCAGCAATTCTTGACAAACAGACTTTTTATCGTGATGTTGAAGATACCTACGAAGGAATAAGGCTTATCGATATGGTGCCAGACCTGTCTCCGCAAAACCTGGTGTCTGTTGAAATTGGCAAGGATTTCATGCTGAGCCATGGTTATATAAAGAACAATTTTGATGTGCATAAATGGGCGGCTCCGGAATTCCTTGAGCAGGCTGCCCGTGAGTTGCTGGAAGATGAATGGAAAAAAAGAACGACAGCAAAACTTCCCGGCGCTGCTGATCCACTGCAGACAGGAGGCAGGATAGGATAATATTCCAGGTCAGAGGTATTAATAATTTTGAATCCGCAGGCTCAAAAGAAATTTTGGGTTTTGCGGATTTTTGTATTAAGGATGAATCAGATAATCTCATAAATCAGGGATTTACCCCCTTTCTAACCAAGTCGTGTCATCCCGATCCTGCTGGTGCTGGATCGGGACCTCTGCAACAACCCCTCGCTTTCAGATCATGTACTTCAGTGATAGCAGGTTTACCCTGTTTTCTGATAATTATTTGAATATTTCTGCTATACAATAAACAATAAGACTTCATTAGTATTTTATAATATATATTAGATATATTTAGTATTTTTACCAATTATTTCACTTATAACAGATGAAATATGAAAGCAGCATACATTAAGCGTCCTGTTTATCTGGATAGAATTAAGCCTTTCATAGGCAAGAAAATCATAAAAGTGATCACCGGCCAGAGGAGAGTGGGTAAAAGTTACATTTTATTGCAATTGATCGACGAGATAAAGAATATCTATTCTGATTGTAATATTATCTACATCAATATGGAGTTACATGAGTTTGATGCAATCCGGACCCATACGGCTCTATTTCAATATATTGATAAAAAACTTGTCAAAGGAAAAGAGAACTTCCTGTTAATTGATGAGATTCAGGAGGTGAAATCGTTTGAACTTTGTTTACGCAGCCTACTGGCAGAATCAAAATGCGATATTTTTTGCACCGGGAGCAATGCGCAGATGCTTTCAGGAGAATTGGCGACCTCAATTTCAGGACGGTACATTCAATTCCCTGTTTATTCTTTAAGTTACGCTGAATTTCTTGAATTTCATAGCCTGAAGAACTCCAATGAAAGTCTGGTTAAATATCTGAAGTTTGGCGGAATGCCATACCTGATGCATACAGGATTAGATCAGAATGTAGCATTTGAGTATCTTAAAAATGTAAATTCGACAATCCTTTTAAAAGATGTAGTTGCAAGAGAAAACATAAGAAATGTATATTTCCTGGAGAACCTGACAGCTTTCCTGGCTGATAATACCGGAAGTGTTTTATCGGCTCTGAATATCAGCAAATACCTTAAATCACAACAACAAAACATGCCCACACAAACAGTATTAAACTACCTTCATGCTTTAACAAATGCATATTATCTGCACAGAGTGCAGCGGGCAGACATTAATGGCATGAAAATATTTGAAGTGGGTGATAAATACTATTTCGAGGATCTGGGACTGCGTAACGCGATAAGATCGTTTGAATACAGGAACGATGTAAACAAGTTGATGGAGAACGTGGTTTACCTGCATCTCAGAAGAAAAAATTATAATGTATTTGTTGGAAGGCTCGGGAATAAAGAGATTGATTTTATGGCTGAATTAAACGGAGAAAGAATCTACTTCCAGGTAACATATATGCTTTTCGATCAGAAGACTATTGATCGGGAATTTGGCAATCTGATGTCAATTGACGATCACTATCCGAAATTTGTTATTTCAATGGATGAGGTTTCTGCCGGGTCTGGTTTTAAAGGAGTAAAACAGGTACATCTGCGGGATTTTCTATCTGAATAACAACCCTGCTGTCAAAGAGGGAGATCCCTCTCCCAAAATCAGGGTCCTATTTTAATGCTTTCAGTATATTCTCTATCTGTTTTCTATTCTCAGGCAAATAATTAAGGGCGATATCCCAGATAATCTCGTAATCTATACCAAAATATTCATGGGATACCTTATTCCGTAGCAAATACATTTCATCCCATGGAACTTCAGTATATTTTTCTTTAACCTCCGGGGGTATATTCCTTGCAGCTTCTCCGATTATTTCAAAATTTCTTATTACAGCATCAGCTGTTTTATAATCTCTTTTAAAATCCATATATGTAAGACCTTCAATATACTCAGCGATCCTGGTCATTGCCAGCAGAAGGTCTTCAAGATACATTGTATAGTTACGATCCTCTTTCTTCAACTTAAATGTAATAGATTTGCTTAAGTATTCTTTCCTTAATTGGTTCTTTCAAGGCTCCCTTAGTGACCAGATCTATTTTTCGATTGAAAATCTTCTCAAGGTAAAGTTCCAGGGATAGTAATCTCCATCCAATTGGCCTTTCCAGTTCTACAAGTAAATC
Source organism: uncultured Bacteroidales bacterium (assembly GCA_963705125.1). GTDB lineage: Bacteria > Bacteroidota > Bacteroidia > Bacteroidales > UBA10428 > UBA5072. The sequence goes on from CAVPIY010000009.1 coordinate 38,611, forward strand.
TATGTCACTCTCTTCAGAAAAGGTTTCATCTGAAAAGGATCCGAACAGGCCTATTTCGCTGACAGCAAATTCCTTTCTGAGAGATGGTTTTAACTCTTTAAGCTTTAATAATATGTCGTTTCTTGTAATCATAATTCAAAGATAACAATTTTTATTTTATTCATAGTTTGATCTAATCGTAATCAAGCTTGTCATATGCTGTAAGCAACAGAGGATTTCTCCTCTTTCTAAATGATATTACTCAGATGGGTGTTGATTGCAAAAGGTACATTGAAGAAAATAAAGTAAGCACATATACAAGCTTATTCAGCATTAATTCAAACAACAGATTTTGGTAACCGGTATCTGGTTCTTTTAGGGTTCAGGTTTAAAAAGTTAAGTGGCTGATCAGTCAATTTTGTTTATAATCACGCGATCACCCCGGCTTCAATCCATTCAATAAACGTAATGCATCTGAGAATCTAAGCTTTCGTGCCTGAATAAGTACCCGGCTTTTGATGGTCAATATTGCTGGCTAACTTTCGTCAATCCCTCTGGTTATTCAATCGAGTATAGTAGTTTTGCAAAAAATAAATAAAATTGAATCATAATTTCAATATTATAACTACATTTGTGTACCAATATGGTACATATTACTTAAATTAAAATAGCTATGTTGATAATAAATTCAAGAGAGTTTCGGCAAAAACAAAAAATGTACCTTGATCTTGTTGATAAAAACGTGCAAGTGATAGTACAGCGAGGGAAAGGCAAATCTTATGCATTAACCTTGATAACAGAAGCTGATTGCTATTTTTCAGACCCTGAGATAATTCAGCGTATTGCTAATTCTATTGAGCAGGCAGAACGAGGGGAACTTACAACATTACATAAAGAGGATATAGATAAGTTCCTTGGGGTATGAGTTACACGTTAAAATTAACCCCTATTGCTATCGAGGATATAGAGTTTTTTAGGAGATCGGGTGACAAAGCCACGTTAAGGAAGCTTTCTGTTTTGTTTGAGGAATTAACGGAACATCCAAAGACAGGGACAGGCAAACCCGAAGAAATGAAATACAACTTTACCGGTTGTTGGTCAAGAAGAATAAACAGTAAGCACAGACTTGTTTACCGAATAGATAATGAAATAGTAACAATAGTCATCTTACAGGCACGCGGACATTATCGCGATAAATAATACAAAAACTGTCATCCCGAATCCCGATTTATCGGGATTCGGGATCCCCATATAATCCTGCATTCCACTTCAATACCTGACTTAACAGAATAGATATTGAATAATATCACAGTGGCATGCACCATATGCGTAGTGCTCAATAAATCCGCAATCGAAAATCCGCAATCCGAAATCTCCTAAAGCAACCCCTTTGCTTTCAGTTCACGTATCACTTCCGTAATAGAGGATTTCCCGGCTTTCTTTATGATATTCGAACGATGCGTATTGATTGTCAGTGGGCTCCTGAAAAGCTTCTCAGCAATCTCCTTTGTGCACATTCCCTGTTCAATGAGCTCAATGATCCTGAATTCTGTATGGGAATAGATAAGTCCTGTTGAAAGGAGCTCATCATCAGGATAGCGAAATACTTTTGGGTGGTTCCCGATGTAATAATGAAATCCTTTGTGGATATGCTCAAATCCTGATATATCTGTAATGACCAGTATTAGAAATGTGGATTCGTAAGGAATTTTACTGTAAAAAAGAAAACACTGATAAAGATGGTCGGTATAACCCCTGCCTTCCGGATTTCTACCCCTGAAATTAGATGAAATGATACACGTGCCGTTTTTCTGAATGTAGATATCCTGGGCCACACTGAAAAGTTTTGTCCTGGCATTGCTGATCTCAATTGTGGGTTATGTAGAGTCTATTTCAGTGGCCCTTACACTTGCAGCCAAGAAGCGCCAGCGTGTCGATCCCGACCAGGAACTTATTGCTCTTGGTGCGTCAAACGTGGGTTCAGCAATATCGGGAGGTTTCCCGGTAACCGGAGGATTTGCACGTTCAGTTGTGAATTTCGAGGCCGGAGCTGAGACTCCTGCAGCCGGTGCCTTTACAGCTGTCGGCATAGCACTCGTCACCCTTTTTCTCACCCCTCTTCTCTTCTTTCTTCCGAAAGCTACACTTGCTGCCACAATAATTGTGGCCGTGCTCGGTCTGGTTGATATGAAAGCGCTGAAACATGCATGGTCCTATTCCAAAACCGATTTTGCAGCGATGGCTGTCACCATCCTTGTAACATTATAGAAAGGAGTTGAAGCAGGTCTTAAAGCAGGGGTTAGCCTGTCTGTTTTCCTGCACCTCTATCGTACTTCAAAGCCACATGTGGCTTTAGTGGGCCAGGTGCCCGGCACTGAACATTTTCTGAACGTTAAACGTCATGAAGTGATCACTGATCCCGGAATACTCTCAGTAAGGGTTGATGCGAGCCTTTATTTCCCCAATGCACGATTTCTGGAAGATACCATCAACGATGCGGTTGCTGAGAATCCTGATATAAAACATCTCATCCAGGTCTGCCCCGCCGTTAACACAATTGATCTCTCGGCCCTCGAAAGCCTCGAGGCGATTAATCTCCGGTTTAAGGACAGCGGGATAAATCTTCACCTGTCAGAGGTAAAAGGCCCTGTAATGGACCGCCTGAAGGATACACATTTTCTTCATGCACTTACAGGAAAAGTATTTCTTACTCAATTTGAGGCTGTTACAACACTCAGAGATGAGATATCTAAAGAATCATCCTGTACCTATGATATTGCAGGAGGCCCATGTTATTGTTCACCACCGCCAAAAGAATAGCTTTGAGTGAAAATGCAGAGCATATCCTAACAAAAGATTTTGCCGGTAACGCACAAACGGGCGAAAAGAACTACCGTCTGTGCTTACCTCCCGGTATCCCGGCAAGATTTATTGATTTTCCGGAACCTGTAACAATTAATAACTTCAGACTTCGGTCTTCCATATGACTAGTGCGACTAAATTTATATTTCAGGCTTATGAATGAAATGACTGATGTGAATAATGCGAGATATCTGAAATACCGCTCCAAGTTTTTTATTTCTGAATTCCTTGGTACGGCTTTGTTACTGCTTGTAGGTCTGTCGGTTGTCATTTTTATGTTTGGATCCGGCAGCCCCATGGCAGATTTAATACCGAATGTGAAAATCCGCCAGATAATTACCGGTTTTCTGTTTGGATCGCTATGTGCATCAATAGCACTTTCTCCCATCGGAAAATTAAGCGGAGCACATATCAACCCTGCAGTTACAATGGTATTTTGGTTGTTTCGCAAGATCGAAGGACGTCTTGCCATTACGTACATATTGGCTCAATTGACCGGTGCAGTTATTGGCTGCCTGCCTCTTTTATTATGGGGAGCAATGGGACGCAGCATAGATTTCGGTGTAACAATCCCCGGAGAAGGATACTCAATGCAGACAGTTTTGCTGGGCGAAGTTATCACCACTTTTACTATGGTCTCTCTTCTTGTAATATTTATTGGTTTCAGAGCCATACGTCAGTTTACGCCGTTTATGTTTCCGTTTCTTTATTCAATAATGGTTCCGCTGGAGGCAGCTATCTCAGGTACCAGCACTAATCCTGCACGAAGTCTTGGCCCGGCAGTTGTTTCCGGGCAGTGGGATGGATTCTGGATCTATCTGATTGGTCCGCTTGCAGGCGCACTGCTGGCAAGCCTTGCCTGCAGCCTGCTGGCAAGAAGGATCACGATAGCAAAACTATATCATTTCGATAGCGAAAGTGAAGGTGATGCACTGTTAAGAAGGAAATAATCGCCGGTTACCTGTGATATTTTTTGTAAATTTGAACATTATTATATCTGTAATTATATCATAATATCATGAAAAATATTTTGTTATCATTTTTAGTACTTGGTATGAGTTTATTGGGCATTCCTGTTTATTCTCAGACCGGGCCTCAGACAGAGAATGATACAGCATTGCTGGGCTTACCGGGAGATAACCTGGATCTTTATGCAGTATTGAACATTTTTCAAAAATCAAAGACCATTGAGGATTTTGAAAAGACCCTGAACTTAAAGGAAACAGGGATCAATAACCTTGACCTGGACCTAAATGATACCGTTGATTTCATTAAAGTTGTGACAAAGCAGGACGGGACGGATTTTACATTTATACTTCAGGTCGATGTCAGTAAAAAAGAGATACAGGATGTAGCTGTAATTTTAGTATCAAAAGATAAGGACGGGAAAGTTACCATGCAGATTGTAGGTGATAAGGATCTGTATGGTAAAGATTATGTTATTGAACCAAAACCTGCAGCTCCTGCAGCAACTCCTAATCCTGCATATGCCGGACCGGAGCCAGTTACTTCAGCCGCTCCGGCATCAACAACCGTTGTGGTTGTTGAATCAGCACCAATAGTGCAATATGTTTATTCGCCTGTTTACGTACCCTATTATCCGCCATATTATTATGGATATTATCCGCCTTATCATGCCGCTTTTGCCGTAATGGCGGTTAGTGTCTACCATCATAATAATTATTATCACCACGGCGGGTATCATGGTGGTTATGGTGGTAATACTGTCATTATTCATAATGAAAATAACTATAACAATTACAATAATTCCAGAAATAGTTCCAATACCGTGAACCATAATAATGCCAATGGTAATTATAATCGCAATAACGCATCAACCCGTCCTTCAACCGGATCTTCTGCATCGACCCGGCCATCTGCAACGCCATCAACTGGTCAGTCAAAAGGATCTTCTGCATCGACACGGCCATCTGCAACGCCATCAACCGGTCAGTCAAAAAAATCTTCTGCATCGACACGAAAATCAACATCAAGCTATTCTTCATCTGCATCCCGATCAAATTCAATGGGATCATCGCGTGCCGGGGGTGGTGGCGGCGGAGGCAGAAGGCGATAAAAATCAGCTTTATAAAAAAAAAAGCTTTCTGACATCTCCTGGCATGGTTTTATTCGTGAAACTCAAATTTCAAAAACGGAGTGCATTGAAATTTGTAAGTTGAACGAATCCCGATAGCGTAGCGTATCGGGATAAATGAGTTTAATACTCCGATGCTTGCATCGATAGAAAAGAATCTCAATATTGATACCTCGACAGCTTGCTGCGAGGTAGTTCATTTTGTAATCTTGAATTGCGCTGCCCGTAATTGCTTCTGCAAGGTTAACATGGGTTTTTGATTGAGTTTTGCTATCCCGGTTTCAGGACGGTCGAGCGCCAGAATTAACAGCATGACCACTGCAAAGATAAAGGCAAGTACCAGATTTATACTGAGATTCCCCTTCCCTGAGATTCCGAAATGATAACCGAGCGAAAGCATGGAAAAGAAGGCAATAATAAATAAAATCCACAGCACCACAACGGGAATACGATATTCAAACGTCATGGAAATCCGCTGATTGAAATTGGCAACAAGATCGTTTACAGACGTTGTAAAAAGAGCATACACTTCTGAACTGCGGTCCTGTTCCGCCAGTCTTTCAGCGTACCGCCAGAGTGTGTCAAGTATCTGCTGAGACCGGTAGATCGCAGGTTTGAGCTTGGTGGTATCCCTGGCAATTTCAACACGAAGGTCAACGTATTCAACAAGTAGCTTCTTCGTACCGGAACGGAAGGGTTCCTGCAACAATCCTGCCCTCAGGTAAGTAGTCCGGATGTTCGTGACCTCTTCCAGAAGCAATCCTTTCCTGGCATCGTACCTATTGGTGGCAATCTGAAATGTAAAGGCAAGCATGAAGGCCAGCAACCCAAATGCTGTACCTACAACGGTTCCAACGGGAGCTTCTTTTATATCTGGTGATCTTTTAATAATATAAATACCGTAACGCTGACCGATAAATATGGGTATAAGCACAACCAGAAGCGGAATAAGGAACATGGCCGCTAAATTAAGTAGATGACTCATACTTTTATGGTTAATAACTATCGAATTATATTACATGAAGATAAGAAAGAATTCTGATTTAATTCATACCTGCCAGTCTATTCTTTGCAAGGCTTATAAATTATTGCTATTTTTATATCCATGAAGACAATCATTAAAATGGGCGCATTTATACTGGGTCTCCTTGCTGCAGCAAATGCTTCATTCCCGCAATGCCGGATACTGAACCGGGTGTCTCCTGACGGGTCGATGCAGTATTTTATGGAGCCCGTGAATTTTTACTGGACCAGCTCAAAATCGCTTCAGGGATGTATTGTTACCGACAAAGAAAACTACTTTCTGGAATTGCATCCTGTCCCATTTCCTGAGAAGCCCGGAGGAAATAAGTTAAAAAAGGAACTGATCCTGAAATTGTCCAATGGCAATACCTATGAGTTTAAACACTACGATACCCGCTATGTTGAGAAAGATACTGTCATGGAAATGCTTTTTCTTCTTGATAAAGAAAATATGGATTACTTGCTGAAATATGAAGTTGTTGAGGCAAAGATTGACATGATGGGAAGCGAGGGCATCAGAACTTATGTTTTTAAACTGCATAAATCGGCACTGCAGGAACAGTTAGCCTGTTTTTTGAAAGAAGAAGAAACCAGGAAGAAGTAGTCAGTCCGGCGGGTTTTCTTCTGATGGTTTGGATGTAATTCTTTCTCTAAAGTTTGGCAAAAGATTATTAAAAGAAATTGTTAAGGATATTATATTATAAATTTCATTTCCTTTATCGCGGGGCATGAATTCATTCACATAGGTTAATTCAACCTGGAGATCGTCTGTGATAATGTAGCCCCCGCCAATTTCAAACCGGTTGCGGTCAAAAAAGTTAACGCCTTTTGTTTTTGCCTGAGGCTTAAACAGTAATTCTTCCGTGGTGACACCATAAAATACCCCCTTCCTGAGTACCTGGCTGTTTATGGGTTTCAGAAATTTTATCATTTGACGGTACCGGTACTTATCCTCAAATACGCTGTCCGCATTCATGATATACCGGAATTCTCCCCGCATTCTGGTTAACAAGGTGTAACCGGTTTTATGGATATAATATATTCCCTGCAGGGTCAGCCGGTATTCGGGCGAAAAATACTGTCCGATATCGGGTACATCCTTATTGTAATAGTAGGCCAGTGATGAGGAGAATTTCCACCTCGGTGAAAAATAGTAATGCACCCAGGCAAAGCCATATCGTTGAATATTGGTCTCAAGAACCCGGCTTTCAGAGGGTGTGTTGCTATAAGTACCGCCGAGCCATATCTCTGCGGCCCACTTATCATTAATCGCACGGGCAAATTGTAACTCATTGCCCAATTGGGTATAACTGGCATTTTGAGCATTGGCACGTATTGAACAAAGCCACAAGAGCATTCCTGTTAAGGTACTTACCCAATAAATAACCTTCGGCTTCTGAGTCATGGAAATGAATTACTTGAAAATATTGTAGAAACGCTACGGCTGGGTCTGCATTGTATTGTCCAAATGATTTTTCATCTGTTATTACCCTGTAATATTAGGAATTTATATGCTAGGTTGAATAGTAAATTCCGGGTAGCTGTGAAACCGGGCAGGGGTTTATTCACCTTCATGGATGTAAATGTGTGAATGATGTAACTTATTTCCAAAGTTATGTAACATATTTTAGCATAAAGGCAATCAACTTTGTATCACAAAGAGTTGTAAAAAAATCAATTGATTTATGCCCGGGGCCTGTTATCAGCATTTTTAAATTTAATAAACATAAAATCATGGGAAATTTGCTTTATGTCATTGCAGTTATATTGGTCATAGCATGGCTGATAGGATTAGTCGGATTTCATGCCGGTGGCATCATCCACATTCTTATTGTTATAGCAATTATTGCTGTAATATTAAGAGTTATTCAGGGGAGAAGACTTTGAAGTCGTTGGTTATATCGGGGGCTTCAATTGAATGGTTGCCCTCATTTTTTGTTTAAAAATATTCACCATTTAAAAAAAAACGATGAGCTCAGGTAAAGTATTATTGGGATTATTGGCAGGCATTGCTGCCGGTGCGTTATTAGGAGTGCTGTTCGCTCCTGAAAAAGGATCTGTTACCAGGAAAAAAATTGCAAAAAAAAGCGAGGATTATACAGATTCATTAAAAGATAAGTTCAATGAATTGGTTGACGACATCTTTAAAAAAATTGAGACAATAACTGGTGAGGTTGAAAACGAAAAACCTGTTGCTGAGGAAGTTAAATGACCAATTTTAATATGGCCGCAACCATAAACAGCAAACCATGGAAGAAAAAGCAAATGTACTGGAGTCCCTTTTAGAAAGAGGTGAAGAATTTGGTAAAACTAGCTTTGCGTTATTAAAATTTAAAGCGTTGGATAAATCGTCGGGGATATTATCCACAATTGTATCACGTGTATTCGCCATCCTCATCTTTTTCATGTTCTTTCTTCTGGGGACTTTAGGAACTTGTCTTTGGTTAGGTGAAATCCTTGGCAAATCCTGGTACGGATTTTTTGTGGTTGCTGCATTTTATGGTATTACGGCTATTGTTGTCTACTTCTTCATGCATAAATGGCTTAAAAAGATTGTTGGGGATTTTATCATTGAACAAGTATTAAAATAAAACCAGATGCAAAACATAACCTCTTCAGTCGGGTTAAAAGAGGCGATTCAACAATTAGAAAACAAACGAGATGTTGAAGGGCAATTGTTAAAAGAGCAGTTCAACGATGCCTACGTAAGTTTAAAACCTGCCAACCTGATCAAAACTCTTACCCAGACGGTCGCATCGCCCGGAATAATCAGTAACATCCTAATTGCCACCCTTGGGTTAAGTGCCGGTTTTTTCACCAAAAGAATATTTGCCAGTACCTCGGGCAATTTCCTGAAAAAAGTTTTCGGCAGCATATTGTTGTACGGTATTACAAGGATTGTCGCCAGGAAACCAGAGGTCATCAAATCATTTTGGCATCAAATCGTGCAGCGAATTTTCATGAATAAGGAGGCTGTATCCGGAAAATCAAATGCCTCCATGTCGGGATAACATTTCCGGGTATGAAACCAACATGTATGCAAACAAACACAAGCATCTATGAAAATGCAAATCAATTCCCCATTGTTGGCATTGGTGCATCGGCCGGAGGATTGGAGGCACTGGAACAGTTTTTTACGAATATGCCCGCAAACTGCGGAATGGCGTTTGTCGTTATCCAGCATCTCGATCCTGACCACAAAGGCATTATGCAGGAACTCCTTCAACGGATTACAAAAATGATGGTGCATACCGTGACCGACCGGTTGAAAATTAAACCCAATTGTGTGTATGTAATACCGCCAAACAAGAGTATGTCAATTCTCAACTGCGCATTACATTTATTTGAGCCCATTGAATCCCGTGGACTGCGATTGCCTGTCGATTACTTTTTCCGTTCGCTTGCTGATGACCGCCGGGAGCAGAGTATCGGCATAATTCTTTCAGGTATGGGATCCGATGGAAGCATGGGGCTAAGGGCCATAAAAGAAAATTCCGGATTGGTACTGGTGCAGGATCCCTCCTCAGCTAAATTCGACAGCATGCCTCGCTGTGCTATCGAAGCGGTGGTGGTTGATATTGTAGCGCCGGCCTGTGAACTGCCGGCAAAACTTATTGCCCTTACCGGGCAAACTCCGCGCACTAAAAATATACAGGAACTGGAGAAGGATAAAAGTGCGCTCGATAAAATTGTTATCCTGTTACGTACAAAAACCGGCAATGACTTTTCGAAGTATAAGAAAAATACCTTGTATCGCCGCATTGAAAGGCGCATGGGCATTCACCAGATTGATAAGATTGATTCTTACGTCCGCTATTTGCAGGAAAACCCGGCAGAATTGGATATACTTTTTAAAGAACTCATGATTGGGGTTACCAACTTTTTCCGTGATACTGGCGTATGGGAACAGATGAAGGAAAATGTAATTCCGTCGCTTTTTGCCAGATTACCGAACGGGCATATATTGCGGGCATGGATACCCGGCTGTTCTACCGGAGAAGAAGCATATTCACTGGCCATGGTTTTTAAGGAAGTCCTTGGAAAAGTGAAACCGGTTAAAAATTTTTCCCTGCAGATATTCGCCACCGATCTCGACACCAACGCCATTGAAAAGGCCCGAAAAGGTATCTATCCGGCTAACATTGTTACTGATGTATCTCCAGATCGCCTTAACCGTTTTTTTACCAAAGTGAATGATCAGTACCGTGTTAATGCGGAGATACGGGAAATGATAATATTTGCAGCCCAAAACGTAATTAAGGATCCCCCGTTCACAAAACTGACCTTGCTTTCATGTCGCAACCTGTTGATATACCTGGACACTGAAATACAGAAAAAACTACTGACTATGTTCCATTATAGCCTTATTCCTGGGGGTATCCTGTTATTGGGCAGTGCCGAAACCAATGGAATGCAAAGTGATTTATTTACTGCAGTTGATTCAAAACTAAGAATCTACCAACATTCCGGTTCGCCCAAAACAGAGGAACTTTTTAGTTTTCCAAGCTCATTTTCCCGTTCCAAAACTGGTTTGAATGAGAATCAACTACCGGCAAAAGTTCCTGATAACCTGCAAATGCTTACCGATCAGTTACTTTTGCAAAAGTTTTCGCCTGCCAGTGTGCTGGTAACCGATAAAGGGGACATACTCTACATTACCGGCAGCACAGGGAAATATCTTGAGCCGGCAGCAGGCAAAGCCAACATGAACCTGTTCGCCATGGCACGCGAAGGGCTGCGCAACGAACTCCCCCATGCATTCCGTAAAGCAATGCAAAACTTTGAAAGGGTAGTTTTACGGGGTATTAAAATGGAAGCGAACGGTAAAACCAAATTGACAGATGTTACGATCCAGCAAATTGAAAAACCATTGTCGTTGAAAGGCAGGATTATAGTGATTTTTAATGATGTTCCGGAAGTGACATTAGAATCTTCAAAGCAAAAAAAAGAGAAAACTCCTGACAGCACTTTGAAAGTCAAATTGGAAAGTGAACTTCAGCATCTGAAAGAAGAACTTCAAAGTATTCGCGAAGAAATGCAGACCTCACAGGAAGAACTCCAATCAGCCAATGAGGAGATGCAATCAACCAATGAAGAACTGCAATCAGCCAACGAAGAGCTTACTACTTCCAAGGAAGAGATGCAGAGCCTGAACGAAGAGCTCCATACCGTGAACACTGAACTTCAAAGCAAGATTGATGATCATGCAAGGGTAAACAACGATATGAATAACCTGCTCAACAGTATTGACATTGCGACTTTGTTTCTGGACAGGGAGTTGAAAATCCGTCAGTTCACTGATTCGGCAACAAAAATTTTTAAACTGATCAACAGTGATATCGGAAGGCTATTTACCGACCAGGTTACTGATCTGGATTACCCCGAAATGTATAACGATGCCAGGAAAGTATTACGTAATCTGGTATTTTCAGAGAAATCCATTTCTACCCGCGACGGACGGTGGTTTAACATTCGTATGAGACCTTACCGCACTTTCGAAGATAAAATCGATGGTTTGGTGATTACGTTTATCGATATTACAAAATCAAAACGATTGGAGAACGGCCTGCTGGAGTCCCAAATGATGCTTCGGTCATTCATACATGCAGTGCCGGGTGTTATTATTGGTTTATCATCCAATGGTAAAGTTATTGAGTTTAACCCGGAAGCTGAAAAACTTTTTAGCCGTACACGCGACGAGGTAATGGGCAAAAGCTATGTTGATCTGTTTATCCCTGAATCATCGCGTGTTAATGTGGAAGCAGATATGAAAAAGTTATTGGCTGGGACGTTGCCAAACCGGTTTGATAACCTTGTAAAAGCTATAAATGGCGACATACTTAAAATTGAATGGTCAGCCCATAAACTGTTGGATGACCAGGGAATGCTCACTGGAATTATTACTATCGGGATTAATATAAAAAACCATGAAGAGGGAAAATGTGAAGTCAGATGAAGTCGCTTCATTACGACAAAAAGCAGAGGGAAAATTAAGCAAAAACCATGTTGTAAAAGTGGAGTCTCCAACCGAAGCCGATACAATAAAACTTATCCATGAACTTGAGGTACACCAGATAGAACTGGAAATGCAAGGCGAGGAACTAAGACTGGTAAGAGAAAAGGCAAAAACAGTTACTGAAAAATACACCGCACTGTATGATTTTGCTTATACCGGTTACTTTACACTCAACCCCGACGGGAAAATCTTCTGGTTAAACCTGAGTGGCGCAAGAATGCTTGGTAAAGAACGGTCCAACCTGGTAAACAAAAACTTCAGGCATTATATTACCCTGGATACCCTGGCCGACTTCAATGACTTTTTTCTGAAAGTATTTGAAACCAATTCCAAAGAGTTCTGCGAAGCGAGGATGATAATTACCGGGAATCCGGCTATTTTTGTTCACATCGAGGGCATATTGTCCGAAGAGGAGCAAAAATGCTTTATAACGCTGGTTGATATTACAAAGCGTAAGCGCGCAGAAGAAATATTGAAGAAAAAAGCTCTTGAACTTGAACAATTTAATGACCTTGTTGAGGCTAGTGACCTTCAAATGATTGAGCTCAGGAAAGAGATCAACCTTTTGCTGAAAAAGCTGGGTGAAAAAGAAAAATTTAAAGTTACAGGATAAGGGTCGGCTCAGCCATTGGGCAATGAAGTATGTGAATATCAACATAATGCTCTACAACTTTTCTCATGAGCGAAGCGAGTAAATACACATGGACAAAATGTGATGTTCCATCCGTTATGATTACTAGAATTCTGATGTAAAATATTGAAATCGAACCAAATTATAATTTTGTACGAATGAAAAAAGTATTGATTGCGCTGGATTATAATCCAACCGCACAAAAAGTGGCAGAGGAAGGCTATTCAATGGCCAAGGCCATGAATGCTGAGGTTACCTTGATGCATGTAATATCAGATCCAGTGTATTATTCGTCTGAAGAATATTCTCCGATAATGGGATTTAATGGTTACATGGAGACAAGTCAAATGCAATTAAATAGTGTTGATTCTCTGAAAAAGGCCTCACTGCATTTTCTTGATAAATCGAGACACCACCTGGGTGATACAGCCATACAAATAATGGTGGAGGAGGGTGATTATGCTGAATCCATTTTAAAGGCAGCCAAAGTCATCCATGCAGATGTTATTGTCATGGGCTCTCACAGCCGGAAATGGCTGGAAAATATAGTAATGGGAAGTGTTACGGAAAAAGTTTTACATCACACTTCTATTCCGCTTTATATTGTTCCAACCAAACAAAAGAAATGAAAAATGTGCATATTTTTATTTTACCATACACGATATCAACACAATTCAATTAACACATGGATTTCGTAGATTATTATAAAATTCTAGGGACAGATATACATGCAACCTCAAATGATATCAAAAATGCTTACCGGAAATTAGCCAGAAAGTATCACCCCGATTTAAATCCGAATGATAAGGATGCCAAAAGAAAATTCCAGGAAATCAATGAAGCCAATGAAGTATTGAGCGATCCTCAAAAACGCAAGAAATATGATCAATACGGCAAGGATTGGCAACATGCCGAAGAATTTGAAAAGGCAAAACAGTATCGGGAACAATCATCAAATAATCGTGGATCGAGGTATTCAGGGACACAATCTCAGGGGGATTTTTCTGGTTTTTTTGAATCCATGTTTGGCGGTTCATCAGGAACAGGCAGAAGCAGACAGGTGAAATACAGAGGGGAAGATTACAACGCCGAGTTACAACTCAACCTCATTAATGCCTATAAAACCCACAAACAAACATTAACCGTAAACGGGAAAAACATAAGAATTACTATCCCTGCCGGAATCGAAAACGGGCAAACCCTTAAAATACCAGGGCATGGAGGTAAGGGAATAAATGGTGGCCCGAATGGGGATTTATATATTACATTTATAATAGCCAATCATCCCATGATCAAGCGGTTGGGAAATAACTTATATACTAAGGCTGAGTTGGATTTATATATCGCTGTACTGGGAGGTGAAATAACCCTGGATACCTTAAACGGAAAGGTAAAGCTAAAAGTAAAACCTGAAACCCAAAATGGAAGCAAAATAAAACTAAAGGGTAGGGGATTTCCTGTGTATAAAAATGAAGGGCATTTTGGAGATTTATATGTGACCTATACTATCAAGATCCCAACTAATTTAACGGATAAGCAAAAACTACTATTTACTGAATTATCCAAATCGTGAAATATAATCTGTAAGCAATGCAAACAGAATATTTAATAGCAGTAGATGAGTTCTGCGCCTGCCATAACATTGAGGTTTCATTTATCAGTTCATTACAACAAACCGGATTGATAGAAATTACCAATATAAAAGAAACATTGTTTATTGATGCAGACCAGCTTCAGCAATTAGAGAAATTTATTCATTTATATTATGAGCTGGATATTAATTTGGAAGGAATTGAGACCATCTCTCATTTGTTACAGCGCATTAACGCAATGCAGGCTGAAATCACCTCACTCAGAAACAGGCTTCGTCTTTACGAAACTTTTAAAACTGGAAAATGAATCCGGGTTTATTATTTTCCACGGTAAAGTTATACTTCTGCCAGATGTTCCTTACGATCATCACAGGTATTCAGATTGTTAATGAATGCCATCACAATACTTTGTAACCAAAACGCGAAATAAAGCGGTTCCTGGCTTCCTTGGGATCTGCGCCAAGTGCTATAAATATTCTCGTACGGAAATCAATAACTACTTCCTGTAATTGCGCCAGTTCAGGCGATTTGATATTGGTTTGTTTCTTTTTCATTAATTTGATTATTCGTTTCATGCTTTTTTACACATAACCGGAAAAAAGATCCTTTACAATATAAACACAACCTGACAAAAAAGGTTCAACCCTAGTGAAAACCTGGCCTGAAATCCTGAGGTCATAAATTATCCATTATTTCCTGCAGTTCTCTCTTCGTCTTTCTGAGCTTAAATGCTGTCATCCTTAACAAATCTTCTTCTGCACCCTGTCTCCAAAGCAAATCGGCATTTGTTAACTGGGGATATTTCTGCTTGAGTTTGCCTTTCAGGTCATTCCAGTAAATGATATCAAATTCTCTTTCCATTATAATTGCTTAAAATTGAATGAAACGTTTAAAGTATTTTTAATTCTTGTATTTAATCTTCATGTTAAGATTTTACGCAGACTGTATCGGAAGAGAATAATAATGCCTGCAACGGCAAGCAAAATGTGCGCAATATCACCGGTTTTGTATACAAAAAACATAACAGCCCAGATAATAATAAGCAAGGCTGCAATCACAATCAGTAATTTTTTCATGGTTCTTGGTATTGTCAACCATTTAAACAATTCAAATATTTGAATAAAAGTACTTTAAATTATAGCGGAAAGCCTTATACAATTCAAGAAAAGATTTACATCATTCCCACATTATCTAAATAATTAACTCATGCAGATCCTGCTATAAAATTTAAGTTGCTTGATTTTACTGGTTTTGAAGGCGGTTGGAAAACCGGGACTGATTTTGCATCGGGGGTTATTTCTCCGGTTATCCAGATGATCATAAATATCTATTTCAATAAGCCTGATCGGTTTAAAAGTAAAATGACTTAACTAAAATATTTTCAAGGATTTACTTGACATTGGCCTTATAATGTTGTAAATTGTGTTTGTCATCAAATTCATCAAACGGTGATCTTTTCAATTAATCAAGTAAACCATTCAATATGAAAAAACTCGTCGTTATTGTCATGGCAAGTGTTTTTATGGCAATAGCCTGTAAAAGCACTAAAAAAGCTGAATTTACATTACTTTCTGAACCTTCTAATTACAATGAGCAACTAAATGGCAGGGTTGAGAAAATCACTGAAAAAACGTATTGGGCAATCGCTGAAGGAGACAATTTTAAGAAAGGGAGTCTGGTAACCACAAAGGAACATGATTCATTGAGATTCTATTACGACTTTGAAGCCAAATTTGACTCGTCGGGTGATCATGTTATGAGCTATAATATGCTTGACGACAATAATAATATTGTCAGCAACTGGCAGTATTTCAAGGAAAATAGCATGGTGTCTATGACAAAATGGACTTTGGGTGATCCTTTTTATATTGAGATGTATAAATCACCAATCTCTGGTTATACAAAATATGAATACAATGACAAGGGACAAATAACGGAAGCTGTCGACTATATGGCAAATATTGATACGATTATTTATAGGTGGACAAACAAATACAGTGAAGCTGGAGATACACACAAACTTCAACAATTTGATAGCAAAGGTATTTTGTTGGATAGTTGGATTAATTTAAATAATGACAAGAAACAGTATCTAGGCGGAGTAAATTATGATAAGGATGGTGTAACAAGATGGTCATGGGAAATAAAATACAATGAGAAAGGTTTCTGGTCAGAATGGACAAATTATGATAAAGACAAAACAGTAACATCATCTTACACCAGAACTTATCCTGAATATGATGCCAAAGGTAACTGGATCAATGCAATAACCAGGAATAACAAAGGCCAGACCTGGTTTAGTGAGAGAACATATACCTATTTTCAATAAAACTGGTTATCCAATAATTCAGGATCATACATTGATGTAACGGGCTATTTCATATTATGGTGGAGTAGCCTGTTTTGCTTGTTTTAACCCGTTTCTGCCACGTTTGATTTACAGGTGGTACTTTGAGATGTCCGCAGCATGCAGATGCCTGTAAAATCAAATTCTCGTCCCTTTTTACCCGCCGTCGCTGAAGCTATGGTGTGAGCGAAGCCAGCATCCGCTCCGGGTGATCCCGATTCGTACCTCATCGAAGTGAGTTCGACCGATACAAAAAGTTACGTTGGTGATTTTATTGGGTTTGAGGACGGGTGGGGGACAAAGTGGGGACAGTTTTCCCATGGGGTGATTGCCGAAATTTATAGGCAGGCAAATAAGGCCATGATTCCAATGATAATATCACCCATGGCAATAACCCTGATTGCTTTCCAGAAAAAGTTTACATCATCTTCCTGAGCTACAGCAATTAATCCTATTAAGCCTATCAGAATTGCACCGATTCCGATAAGAATCAACAAAATCCTTGTTAAACAGCCATCACGTCTGTTCATAAAACCTATGCCAAACAGCATGGCAGCGATGAACAACTGGATGCCGGTAAATAACCAGTCAGCCCCATGGGTCATACCGGCTTGGTTTTTCACTTGTGGGATCAGGAAAACCAGCCATATAGCCAAAGCCAGTATGGAGAGTGCAGCTCCTGTATAAAGCAGGCGACGCCAACCAATATCACTCATAATTTACCATATATTAAATAAAGTTACACAATCTAATATCCCGAGTCAAGCTTTTTGACCATAAATGAATTAAGTTGAATATTTTCAATGATTTACTTGACATTGGCCTTATAATGTTGTAAATTGTATTTGTCACCGGATTCATTAAATGGTGGCCTTTTCAATTGTTTATTTTAATCTGACAATTATGAAAATTTTTTTTATTCTTTTCATTGCTGTTGTTTTTATGATCACAGGCTGTAAAAATAACAAGCAAGCCGAGTATACCATACTTGGTGACTATACTCCTTATGGTGGATTTATAGAGAAAATGAACGGAAAAGTCGAGAAGGTTACAGAAAAAATATATTGGACAGTAGCTGAAGGAGATACATTTAAAAAGGGAGATCCCGTGACTATCCATGAACGTGACTCTTTGAAATGGTATTATGATCATGAATCTGTATTTGATAGTGTGGGCAACTTATTACTTTGCAATTATATTGACGAGAACAATAAAGCTATCGGAACATGGCAATTCTTTAAGGAGAATAATATGCTGGTTTCTGCCAAATGGACCTGGCAAGATACCATCAGAGAAAATCAAAAGTTAAAATGCGACGAGAAAGGAAGAATTGTTGATGTTATTGCTTACAGCGCATCTGCAGATACAATTTTATATACCTATACCGTAAACTACAATAAGTCTGGAGATACAGTATTATACCTTGGTGCAGACTCAAAGGGATTGCCTGATTTACGGGTTTTAAATCTGTATAATGAAAAAGGGCAGTTTTTGAGTTTTGAAGTATATAATAAAAATGATTCTCTCCAAAACTCAAATAAAGTAACCTTCAATGAAAAAGGTAAGATTTCTGGTATTACATTTTATGATAAAAACAAAAATGCATCAGAAGTTGTAAACAGAAACTACCCCGAATATGATGCTAAAGGCAATTGGGTAAAGGCAATAACAAAGGATGACAAAGGTCATACGCTGGTGAGTGAGAGAACCTATACCTATTTTCAATAATCTTGGTTACTGGCAATATTCTGCATCAGTTTAATAAGGAAACAGGCTATTTCATGTTATGGTGGAGCAGCCTGTTTTTAGCTTTTTTTGGTCATTTTCGGCACGTTTGATCTGCAGGTGGTAAATTAGGTTGTCAAGCGCATTTAAGTGCCTGGGAAATCAAATTCTCATCCTTTTTACACGCCGCGGCTGATGCTATGGCTGGCGATGCCAGCAACCTCTCCCCCCCCCCGATATGAAAGTAACTTGAATTGATTTATAGTAAGTTAGGCGGAGTGGGGTACAAATGGGGTACAATTTTTGCCGAAATCGTTATCCCGGGAAAGAGATACACAAACTGGATCATATTCGCTATAAATTGATTTATTCAAGAGAAATGACTAATCCAAAATTGGTGATTAAAATTTTCAGATAAGGGTAAGAAGTGATGCCGAAACTTTCCAGGTACCTTCCAAATCACCATCTTCTTCTAAAGTAATTGTTTTTTTGTTTATTCTGATAATCACTCCATAACGAGTCATTCCGCCATGATCCTTCCAGGATACTTTTTGTCCGGGCATAAACTTCGCATTCTGTGCAGTCGTTGCAAATCGTCCATGATTCGTATCCGGTGAATGATCATTTTATTTACCGCCACTAGTTCTGACCGGTTGAGTGAGTTCAATTCCAGTTCGATCTTTCTTAGTATTTGAGGGTCTTTAGGTTGATCCATCGGGAATTCTTTTCAAGGATTATTTATTCGGGTTGCTTTTAGCCAGTTTTTTATATCCGTTTCAATTTCTTTTAAATTATCTTCTTCCAATGATCTTTTTCGTTCCTTTTTAAATTTGTCATATTCCGATCCGGATTTGATTAAAGCCATTTGGTGGCTTATAGCACCTGCATGGTCAAGTATCTCTCTACCATTCATTTGCAAAATGGAATCGAGACGTTCGATCCAGTCTTTCATATGCATTGGGATTTGCTGTTGTGCCATGGTTTCAGCAAATGCAAGATATTGTTCAACCAATAGTCCCAGCAATTTCATTTCTTTTTCATTCAGGTAATTTTTGGCGATGCTTACATCAGCCTTTTTAATGTTTGCAACCGTCTTCTTATCGAATGACTGCATTCCGAGTAAAGGTAAAGCAGCATCAACACGACGGTAAATGAGTTCGGCTGCTGTTTGTTGACTTATTGCCCAAAGCAGTTTGTTTTGGACTATTTTAAAGAACCTTAGGGTTTTCTCATCGTTTGGATCATAATCGATGCTGGTTTTGTATATATCTTTTATTTTTTGATAAAAGAAACGTTCTGAAATGCGAATCTCCCTAATGCGTTCCTGAAGTTCATCAAAGTAATTCATAGAACTGCCCGACTTGAAACGCTCGTCGTTTAGAGCAAAACCTTTAACAATATATTCTTTGAGGCGTTGGGTTGCCCATATACGAAATTGAGTACCTTGCTGCGATTTTACCCGGTAACCAACCGAAATAATAACATCGAGGTTGTAATGCTTAACTGAAACTTCTTGCATTTTTCCTTCAATAGCACCATGTTGAGTGGTTAGTCGGAAATTCCGACATACCACTTCTTCGTTTAATTCACCTTCTTTGAATACGTTTTGTATGTGTTCGGTTATGGTAGTTCGGGCCTTTCCAAACAAAGAAGCCATTTGATCTTGTGTAAGCCAAACAGTTTCTTGTTCGAGACGAACATCAATTTTGATGTTGCCATCTGTGTTTTGATATATGAGTAATTCGCTGTTTTTCATAACTATAATTACATAATCTTTGTTTGAGTTAAACTTTAGAATTTACTTTAATGACGAAATCTAATCTACCTGATCCATCAATGCAAGATTTACTTGGCCGAAGGCTTACACCCAAAAAAATTTACAGGCTTTAAATATGGACTACTTTCTATTCAAATTCTGTTAAACTTATGTCTTCAAGTTGCCATTCAATTAGTCTGGCATTGATCTTTTCTTTCAGCTCCTTTAAAGCTTGTCCGACATATTAAAGATCTATTTCCTACTTTACAAAATTCTTAATCTTTTTTTACTTTTCATGGTAAAGTTTGCTTTAAAAGTGTGTGCATTTTACGTAAATTCCTTCTAAAAAACAATTCCATTGTATTTAGCCTGAATAATTCATAAATAATAAGAAAAGCTCATGGAATTATAAGATAAATTACTATCTTACAGCTTCTTACAACAATATTCCTATGAGCTTTTCAGAAAATAAAATTACCAAAAAAAACCTTGGACAACCAAATAGATGGTTCAATCTTACAGCGGGTTTTAGAATTTTTGTTTAATGTTTGTTTTGTGGGCCTATTTGCCGATACAGAAATTCTTAAAGATATTCCCCAGCACCTCATCGTTTGTGATGTCGCCGGTGATCTCTCCGAGATAGTGCAGGGCTTCACGGATATCCTGTGCCAGGAGGTCGCCGGGCAATGAAGCGGATAGTCCGCTGGTTGCCCTCTGCAGGGCTGACAGGGCTTTGTCAAGGGCCTCAAAATGCCTTACATTGGTAATGATCACATCGTTCTCGTCCGTGTTTACCGCCCCTGAGGCCCTGATCAGGGCTTCTTCGAGAATCGCCAGGTTGGTGCCGGATTTCGCAGAAACCGGAATGACCGTTTCACCGGCACTGAATATCGGTTCAAGGAGCGATTGTATCTGGTGGAGTGCATCCGGTGAGACCAGATCCATTTTATTCAGGACCACGATCCACCGTTTTTCCTTTGCGTCAGGCAATGAACGGATCTGGTTCCGGTGACGCACGATCTCATCCGGGTCACTGCTCACATCCAGCACCTGGATAATAATGGAGGCCTGGTCGATCTTCTGCCAGGTTCTTTCAATACCCAGCTTTTCAATCTCATCACTGGTATGCCGCAGGCCGGCGGTATCGATCAGCCGGAAATGTATCCCCCGGATGCTGATCACGTCCTCGATGGAATCACGGGTGGTTCCGGCAATATCGGATACGATTGCTTTTTCTTCACTCAGCAAGAGGTTCAGCAGGGTTGATTTACCGGAGTTGGTTTTTCCCACAATGGCTACAGGAATACCATTTTTAATCACGTTGCCAAGAGCAAATGAATCCTTGAGATGATGAAGTACACCCGAAATTTCGGTCAACAGGGTTTTAAGCTGCCCGCGGTCGGCAAATTCCACATCTTCTTCGCTGAAATCGAGTTCCAGCTCAACCAGGGAGGTGAATGTGAGCAGCTTATCCCGCAGGGTTTTTATCTCACGTGTAAATCCCCCCCGCATCTGATTCATGGCCACCCGATGTGCAGCCGATGATCCGGATGCGATCAGATCGGCCACCGCCTCGACCTGGGTCAGGTCGAGCTTGCCATTCAAAAAGGCACGCATGGTAAACTCTCCTGCAGTGGCCATCCTGGCGCCCGATTGAACGAGGAGCTCCAGGATCCGTTTCTGGATATAAGGCGAACCATGGCAGCTGATCTCAACGGTATCTTCGCCGGAGTAAGAATGGGGTTCGCGGAACAGGCTCACCACAACCTGGTCCAGCAATTGTTCACTGTCGTATACATTACAGTAATGAACGGTATTTGCAGGCTGAAGCAAAAAATCGCCCTTACCCGGGGTCATCCGGATTATTCCTCCGGCAATTTCAAGGGCATGGGAGCCGCTACAGCGGATCACCGCGATGGCTCCCCGGCCGGGCGGCGTGGATATGGCACAGATCGTATCGTCCCTGGAATACATGGTGTGATTGGCAGACTTTCCAGCAGCAAAGGTACAGTTTATCGCGTTAAGAAAGTTCAGGCCGGTTTCGAATAACCATAATTTTATGTTATTTTTGAATCCACAAGAATAAACCGGAACCATGAGCATTTTGATCAATAAGAATTCCCGTGTTATCGTGCAGGGATTTACAGGTAGTGAAGGCACTTTTCATGCCCAGCAGATGATCGAGTATGGCACCCAGGTGGTGGGTGGAATAACGCCTGGCAAAGGAGGCCAAGTGCATCTTGACAGACCTGTATTTAATTCAGTTGCTGACTCTGTTAAAGAGACAGCGGCAGATACTACCGTGATTTTCGTTCCCGCTGCCTTTGCAGCTGATGCGATCATGGAGGCGGCAGAAGCCGGGATCAGGGTGGTCGTTTGCATTACAGAAGGTATTCCGACACAGGATATGGTGAAGGTCAAGGAATTCCTGAGAGGCAAAAACACCAGGCTGATCGGCCCGAATTGCCCAGGCATCATCACACCGGGTGAAGCCAAGGTTGGCATTATGCCGGGCTTTATCCATAAAAAAGGGGGCATTGGCATCGTTTCCCGCAGCGGGACCCTGACCTATGAGGCTGTGGACCAGGTGACCAGGGCAGGGAAGGGACAATCTACCTGCATTGGTATCGGCGGGGATCCGATCATTGGAACATCCACACTGGATGCCGTTCAGCTTTTCATGGATGATCCGGAAACCGAAGGTATCATCATGATCGGTGAGATCGGAGGCAGCATGGAATCCGATGCGGCCCGCTGGATCAGGGATCATGGCACCAAGCCCGTGGTGGGCTTTATTGCGGGTCAGACTGCACCAAAAGGAAGAAGAATGGGTCATGCAGGGGCCATTATCGGGGGTGCTGAGGATACGGCGGCTGCCAAGATGAAGATCATGCGCGAATGCGGGATCCATGTTGTGGAATCGCCGGCCGATATTGCCAAAACGATGGTGGAAGCCCTGAAGGGGTAACAAGATAGCAGTTACAAGTTACAAGTTACAAGTTACCAATCACAAATCACTGTTCAAGTGCCTTGAAATTCCACCTGCTGAAATCGGTGCTGCTTTCCACCACCTGCTCCAGGTTATCCGGCAGGGAAGGAAAGAATTCGAGACCGGTTATTTTTTCCAGTTCATCCACGGAGACCGCGAAAGACCTGGGTGTGCCACTGGCCACGTTATTTCTGAACAGAAAACCGATCGCCCTTTCCCCGTTTACGTCAACCACTGCCTTATAATACCGGATTGGTATACTGACCTTGCTTGGTCCGAAGGAGCCAAAGGGGGCATCAGCCAGCACGGGTCCGGCAACAATGTACAGCGTATTTCCCTCCTTGGCCCATTCCCTGATCAGTTTTTCATTTGTTTTCCATATGAACTTATTGAAAGCCGGCTTTTGCGGAACAATGTTCGACATGAGGAAGGATTCCTCAACAGCCCTGGAAGAGGTGAACATGTCCTCGACCGGGATAAGTTGTGCCATGATAAATCCGGCGTCCCTGTAATCCTTTGTTGTGGAAGTCCCCGTGGTTACCATCGGGTCCTCATTGTATTTTTCCTTGTACGTTCCGGTTGCTTTGGCCTGTTCCGGGGTAAGCTGGTAAGCAGCCCAGGAGGGCAGCTCATAGCCCTCGCTGTAGGAAAGCGTAAAAAGCGTGTGCACCACATGCTGCTCACGGGGTGCCTGGACAGGTAATTCGTAGGACTGGGCAAGGTGGCGGCGGATGCCAGGAATGACATGATCAGTATAAAGGATCTCATGGTGCTTTGGTTTGTTTGTATTACGTAAAATGCGGTTTTATTGTTTTAGGCGTAGTTACAAACTACGCCTAACATTCTGCTAATCTTCCTTCTTCCATCTTGAGTCTTCCATCCTAATATCTCGGATCCTTCCGAAACGGCAATTTTGCCATTTTTTCCACCGTGATGCCCGGGAATCCGAATTCCTCGGTAACCCTGCCCATGATCAGGTAAATCCCATATCCGCGGAAGGGATAGTTTTTCAATGAATTGGGAAAATTGACCGTATCGAAAAACTCCCCGTGGATATCGAGGAAACAGCCGAAGTGCATCCATTCGCCCTTGACGGTATGCACATATTTGATGGTGACCAGGTTGCCGAGCATCCGGACTTTCCGGCCGGCGTGTTTCATCAGGTCGCAGGCACGGATATCTCCCCTGAACTGGGTTTCAAGCAGATCGAAACTGCTGAGTGTAACCGGGAATCCGAGGAGCTCAATCTCATCATAGGCATCTTCAAGCCGGGTCTGCTCCAGTTCAGGCAGGGAGAATTCACGCGGTTTTTCCTGAAAAAGCATGGGCATGGCACTTTCGGAAGTGCTTTTTCCCAGCATCATATGGGCTTCCCACAACAGTTGCTTCTTGGTTTTTCCGGTAAACCGCAAGGCATCGAGCCGGATCAGGATCACAAGTTGCTCAATGCCAGCCTGGACCCGGCTGATGAAATCCTCCAGACTTTTATACTCACCGCCTGCATTGCGCTGGCTGATGATCATGTCAGCCACTTTTGATTCGAGGTTGGCGATGTGGATGAAGCCGATATACACCTCGCTGCCGTATATGCAGGTCTTGTACTGGCTTTTGTTTATGCAGGGCAGGGATATGGAAGCACCACACCGGCGGGCTTCGTTGAAATACACCCAGGTACGGTAGAATCCGCCGAAGTTGTTGATCACCGCCACCATGAACTCCTTCGGGAAATAGGTTTTCAGGTAAAGGCTCTGGTAGCTTTCCACGGCATACGATGCCGAATGCGCCTTGGAAAATGCATAGCCGGCAAAGGAAGCCACCTGACGCCAGACTTCGGCCGTAAGCGCATCCGTGTACCCCCTTTCCCGGCAGTTGCTGAAGAACCGGTCCTGGATGCGCTCAAACTCCTTTTTCGACCTGAATCTTCCTGCCATGGCCCGGCGGAGAATATCGGCATCGGCCAGGTCAAGTCCCGCGAAATGATGGCAGATCTTGATCACGTCTTCCTGATAAACCATGACCCCGAAGGTTTCCTTCAACTGCTCCTCCATCACAGGATGCAGGTATTTGAATCCTTGCGGGTTATGAAAACGGTTAATGTATTCCCTCATCATGCCCGACTTGGCCACGCCTGGCCGGATAATGGAACTGGCTGCCACCAGGGTAAGGTAATTGTTGCAGCGCAGCTTTTTGAGTAAGCCACGCATGGCAGGGCTTTCGATGTAGAAACAGCCGATGGCTTCTCCCTGGTATAACCGGTTGTTTACCTGTTCATCCTGTTTAAAATCAGGCACCCGGTGAACATCAACCTTTATTCCCCGGTTAGCGGCAATGATCTCCACGCTTTCGTTGATGTGACCGATGCCGCGCTGACTGAGAATATCGAGCTTTTCAAATCCGATGGCTTCGGATACATACATGTCGAACTGGGTGGTGGGAAATCCTTTCGGCGGCAGGTCGAGTGCGGTATAACAGGTGACGGGTTCCTCCGACACCAGGATGCCCCCGGCATGAATACTGCGCAGGTTTGGGAAATCAAGCAGCTGGTTTCCGACCAGAAAAAGCTGCCCGGTGATATCATCCCGGGTGGCGAGAGCCGGATTGTCCACCAGCCTGTCGATCTCCTCCTTGGGCAGGCCGTATGCTTTTCCCAGTTCGCGGAAGATAGACCGGTCCCTGAACGTGCTGATGGTTCCGAGCAGGGCAGTGTGCTTTTTACCGTATCGCTTGAAAATATAATCCTGCACCTCGTCGCGGTCCTTCCAGGAGTAATCGATATCAAAGTCGGGCGGGGAAGTGCGTTTGGGATTGAGGAAGCGTTCAAAATACAGGTTTAACTCGATGGGATCCACATCGGTGATCTTCAGGCAGTAGGCCACGATGCTGTTGGCACCGCTCCCGCGCCCAACATGGTAAAAGCCACGGCTCATGGAATACCGGATGATGTCCCACGTGATCAGGAAATAGGCCGAAAAACCCAGCCTGTCAATTACTTCAAGTTCGTGCTTTATCCGCCGGATGGCTTCCTTGTTGGATTTACCATAGCGGTACTGCATGCCGTCGAGTGTCAGTTTTTCAAGTAACAGTTTGTCATCGTAACGACTGCCGGTAAAGGTACGTTTGTTTTTGACCGTGGTGAAGTCAATATCAATGGAGCATTCATCGGTCAGCCGTTCCGTATTCCTTATGATTTGCGGATAATCGGAATAGATGATCCGGGTGAAGTCGTTTGGCAGAAAGATCTCTTTGGGGTAGGCCAGATCATCCGGGACAAGCTTGCTCAGCAATGTGTTTTTACCGATGGCACGAAGGTGTCGGTGCAGAACGAGCTCGCTTTCGCTGCTGAAAGTTACCGGCAACAGGGCAATGAGTTGCTGCTGGTTGTAACGGAACCGGGAGGTGATGAGGCGGTTGACCTCTTCGGGCCGGATACCGATGAATTCGTTCTCGGATGGCTTGACCGGAGTCTTGCTGTTAAAGGGATAGATCACATACACATGCGCAAATGCGGGTGCGCGGACGGAAAGGGGTGTTTTTTCCAGGTTATGCCCGGTAAGGTATTCATTTATTTCACGGAATCCTTCGTTGTTACGGGCTATGGCAATGTAAAGCAGGCGGAAGTTTTCGTCCCTGAACTCCATTCCGGCAATGGGTTTGATGCCGTTTATCCGGCATTCGGTAATAAAATCCATCATGCCCGTGCTGTTGTTCATGTCGGTAAGCGCCATAGCCCTTACCTCATTTTTCAGGGCTGCGGCTACCAGCCTTTCAACCGGCAGTGTGCCATAGCGAAGGCTGTAGTATGAATGGCAGTTGAGGTACATAAACGTCATTGCGAGGAAGCGAATAGCATGCTTTTGTTTTGTACTAAGTAATTGCTGACGAAGCAATCCGTTTCATTGAAACAGATTGCTTTTGTGTTGCAACAATTGGTAACGCATTGCCTATGCGAGCAGATTGCTTCGTCGGCAAAATCAACATTGGAAAACGGCTGCATACTGCTGCCTCCTCGCAATGACGTCTCCGGGTTTTCCGAAATCCAGTAATTCCGGTACCCGTACCGATCCATCATGGCATAGACCCAGCGGATCAGTTCTGTGTCTGTTGCCTGCAGGAGTTTCCCGGTAATTTCAACCTCAAACCACCCTTCCTGCTTTAAGAAAAATAAACGTTTATTCATATTACAATGATTAAAAAGCAATCAAATTATCAGATTATGGTATAAGCAATTTTATCGTGGCAACCCGTATGGTTGAAACGGGATGATTTTGCGATGCAGCTATTGGTTTCATCCGGCCTGTGCGGGCGGATTGCTTCGTCCCGATTTCATCGGGACTCGCAATGACGTACCCGCTCCTTACTCCTTACTCCCTACTCTTTACCTCCTGCCCCCACCGCTCTCCCCACGGCCTTCTTCCCATACCGCAGCCTCATCCGGTCAATCTCCTGATACAGGCGTACCATCTCGGGCGTGTCTTCGAACAGGTTGAGCTGGGGTGTTCCCTGCACCAGGTGGCTGAACTTGACGCCGATGAGCCGGATGAGCATGCGCCGCTGGTAAAGGCGGACAAATAGCGACTTGGCCAGTTCAATGAGCTTATGGTCAAATGACGTGTAGGGGATCCGCTGCTGCAGGGTATGGGTATCGAAATTTGAATACCGTATTTTTACCGTGATACAGGAGGTGAGTCTTTCATCTTTACGCAGCTCCCAGGCGATTTTCTCCACCATGCTCACCAGGGTGTTGTTCAGCAGCGCCAGGTTGGTGGTATCCGTGTCGAAGGTACGTTCCGTGCTGATCGATTTTTGTTCCCAGTATGGTATTACCGGAGTGGTATCAATGCCGTTCGCCTTTTTCCATATGTCAATGCCGTTCCTGCCCAGCACCTTTTCCATCATTTCCAAAGGTATGCAGCTGAGCGTGCCAATGGTAGCCACGCCCATGGAACGGAGCAGGTGAAAAGTTTTTTCGCCTACCATGGGAATTTTACTGATGGATAAAGGATTGAGAAAGGGCTTTACCAGAGAGCCCGGGACTTCCTTTTCACCATTCGGCTTGGCCTCGCCGGTGGCTATTTTTGAGACGGTTTTATTGACCGACAATCCGGAAGATATGGGCAGCCCCGTTTGCCGGATTATTTCCCGGCGCAGTTCCTGTGCCCATTTCAGAGAGCCGAAAAACCGGTCCATTCCCGTAAGGTCAATGTAATGTTCATCAATAGAGGCTTTCTCATACACCGGGGCCCGTTCGGCGATAACATCGGTTACAATGTTCGAATACTTGCTGTACAGGTCCATATCTCCCCGGACAATGATGGCATCGGCACACAGCTGCCGCGCCATCTTCATGGGCATGGCCGAATGCACCCCGTATTTCCGCGCCTCATAGCTGCAACTCGCCACCACGCCGCGACCCGACAAACTACCGATCACCACCGGCTTTCCGGTGAGCCTGCTGTTGATGAGCCGTTCCACCGACACGAAAAAACTGTCAAGGTCGAGGTGGATGATATGACGCGTGTTACTCGTTTCCAAAATCATAGGGAGTGGGGGATTCAATAATTGTTAATAAAATTTTACTAATGATTATATTTTAATCAATTTTTATGATGATAATATAATCAATATGTATTATATTTACAAGAAAAAAATGAATTTTTAAAACATCAAACAAGGAATGATGAATAACGAAGAAACTTCAAAGACCAAAAGGTTTGATCTGGAGGAAAGATTAATAAATTATTCTGTTTTAATTACAGGAATTGTTGAAACAATACCAAACACCAGGGCAGGGAATCATTATGCGGGACAATTAATACGATCGGGTACATCTCCGGCATTGAATTATGCTGAAGCTCAAAGTGGTGAATCCCGTAAGGATTTTATTCATAAGTTGAAAATAGTTTTGAAAGAATTGCGGGAAACACTTGTCTGTCTGAAAATACTAGGTAAAACTAATTTATATAAATCAGAAAGATCTGTAGAACAAGCTATTAATGAAACAAATGAACTTATATCCATATTTGTTAAAAGTGTGGAAACGGCTCAAAACAATATGCAGATGACACTTCGAAATTCTTAAATCGGTGTTCGGTGTTCAGCAAATAATATCGAACAAGGAACAACGAATGATGAATAATGAAGATTAATATCAATAACTAAACTATCCGTACAATGTACTTCTCCACCAACATCAGGCTTCTGCGAAAACGTCGCAGCCGCACACAGGACGATGTGGCCTTTGCGCTCAATATGAAACGATCCACCCTGAGCGGATATGAAAACGAAGTTAGTCAACCCACCATCCCGGCACTGATGGCCTTTTCCAAATATTATGGCGTGGCCATCGATACCCTTGTAAAAGTGGATCTCCGCACGCTGGCAGAGAGCCAGCTCTCCCAGCTCGAAAGGGGCGGGGATGTATACATCCGCGGCAGCAACCTGCGGGTACTTGCCTCCACAGTCAACAGCCGCAATGAGGAAAATATTGAACTGGTTACCCAGAAAGCCAAAGCAGGCTACGCAACAGGTTTCGCCGACCCGGAATTCATCCGGGATCTGCCGGTTTTTCAACTGCCTTTCCTGTCCAGACAGAAAAAATACCGCACCTTCCAGCTGGCAGGAGATTCCATGCTGCCCATTCCCGATGGCTCATACGTAACCGGGGAGTTCTTACAGGACTGGAATGCCCTCGTGAGTGGACATGGTTATATCATCCTGACACTCGACGAAGGGATCGTATTTAAAATCGTTGATCTCCTGGAATCTGAACATAAGCTTCGTCTGTTTTCACTAAACCCTGTTTATGAGCCTTTTGATGTGCATGTCAGTGAGATCCGGGAAATATGGAAATTTGTTAATTACATCAGTTCAGAGATCCCCGATCCGATGATCTCACCCGATGAGCTGATAAAAACTGTCGCAGGACTTAAAAAAGACCTGGATCAGTTGAAAAGCAGGATGAAGAAGACCTAGTTGCCGAACCTGGACAACGGTATTACGTATATAAGGTATCTAAAAGCAAAATACCTTACAATTGCTAAACATGCCGGGATCCCGAAAATACCTTTATCCTTTTCTGTTGACCCTCATCATGGGCTTTTCCGGGGTTTATGCACAGCCTGTGCACATTGAAAGAGGATCTGCTGCATTTTTCGACAGCCTGGATAACCGGATCGACTACCTGCAGAAACAAATCCCCAGGCTTAAACAACAACGCGATGTCGCCTATTACAACCTGCAAAGGGAACTTGACCTGACTTTATTTGCCAGAACCTGTGAAGAATTTATCCGGGATGAAGACCTGGATAATGCAAAGAAACTGGTTGAATCACGCATTGAAAGAGCAGCATTCAGAAGAGACCAGTATTCGATTGAATATTATAAACAATATAAGGACGATATCTATACCCTCATTAAACAACAACGCATTCACTACCAGACCCTGTTTTCCAAAGAAAAGAACTTCAGAAAAGAATTTGACCGGCTTGCAGAACTGGGTATTCAGGATTCCTATCAGAAAACCGTGAGAATGGTCAACCTTGCACTGAAGTATGCCAACGAAAACAATCTTACCGAGACGGTCAAATACCTTGAAACCTATGATGCCTATACCCGGGCATTGATATTTGACCTGGGCTCACCATATGACCTGGCCGCCCTGACCGGAAATATCAAGGAATTTGAGAAGGTCTTTCTTCCCCTGGTTGAAAGCGACAGCATTGCTCGTGTTAAGGAGGCAGAAACACTGCTTGTACATTGTGTGAACTATGCTAATCTGACCGGTTCACGACTGAACACGGAGTTTTTTACCAGGCAGAAACTGGTAGTTGCTTCTTCACTATCTGATCTCCTTGAAAGGAAGGGAAGGGAAAAAGAACTCGAACTATACACGGATGAAACGGTAAATGCCCGTTTCGATACCGTGAATCCCCGTGGTGTTTTTAAATGGCATGATCAGGTAATTGTTATTGATGAGTTCATTCCGGAATCCTCCATGGAAGCCGTGAAGAAGGGGGAGGCCATCCTTCATGCCGACAAAATGCTGTCAGCTTATCTGATGAAAAACAAGCTTTGTGTTTCATCGGGTGATTTGAAGTTCGGATATGCATTTGTCATACCCTATAAGTCGGCAGTAAAAAATTCTTCATTTATGTATAATTTGCGGACACAGAAATGGCAGTATATCGTCTGCTATTCTTCCATCGTGGACGCCGGCTATACCCAGCGAGTAAGTAAATACATGCCTCCGCTTCTCTTTGAAAGCGAAAAAGACATGGCCCAGCAGTCGGTGAAACAGGAATAAAAAAAACCTGTCTATTTATACACCGGTTTCTCCCACCCGCTAAACTATTGGGCTTCCCATCTGTTATAATAAAAAAGGTTAAGCCATGAACAAAACAATTGGAATATCTCTTATATTTATGGGTATGATTCAATTTGCATCCTGTATGCAAACCGCAAAGACTAAATCTGAAAATGAGACAGACATGACAAAGGCACAAGATTACGATACGATCACTTTTGGCGCCGGATGTTTCTGGTGTGTAGAAGCCATCTTTCAGCAGCTTAATGGCGTTTATTCTGTAGTTTCGGGATATTCAGGCGGACATGTGAAGAATCCTGCTTACAAGGAGGTGTGTAGCGGTACAACCGGTCATGCCGAAGTATGCCAGATTGTTTATGATCCGGCAGTAATATCTTTTTTGGAAATGCTGGAAGTTTTCTGGAAGACACACGACCCGACAACCCTTAACCGTCAGGGTGCTGATATCGGGACACAATACAGATCTGCTATTTTTTATCACGATGGTGAGCAAAAAAAGCTGGCCGAGGAGATGAAAGCCCGGCTAAATCAGGCCGGTATCTGGAAAGATCCGGTTGTGACTGAAATTGTTCCTTTCCGGGTTTTTTACAAAGCTGAGGATTATCATCAGGAGTATTATTTTCAGAATACTTATCAACCCTATTGCTCAGCGGTGATTACCCCAAAAGTTGAGAAATTCAGGAAGGTTTTTGCTGATAAGTTAAAAAAATGAAAGTCAGCACATACCCTGGTGATGCCTCAAATAAAATGCCCTTCAGATGAACAGGATAGGTGATTTTCTCTTTTCGACCAGGCTGATGGCACTGGTATTGGCATTCTTTGCCTTGTCCATCGCGGCAGCCACCTTCATTGAAAATGATTATGGCAGTGCCTCTGCCAGAGCCCTGGTTTATAATGCACGATGGTTTGAAATCCTTTTGTTGCTCGGATTACTAAACCTGGTGGGAATAATTTTTCGTAGAAAACTGTATTCCAAGTCAAAACTGACTGTATTTATCTTTCACCTGTCATTTATATTTATACTGACAGGCGCTGCTATTACCCGTTTTACCGGTTTTGAGGGCAGCCTGACCCTGAAGGAAGAAGAGACTTCAGGACAGGTGCTGACCGATAAGGCTTATGTGGAACTGAAAACCGGCGGCAAAGACATAAAATTTCCCGTCCTCTTCAGTACAGTGGGCAAAAATAACTTCAAAGTCCGTTTCAGGCATCAGGATGAGTCCTACAAGTTGACTTGTAAGTCATTTATTGTCAATGCCGTACCTGATACAACAAGCAACTCCGAGGGAAAAATGTCAGATGCCCTGATCATGGAACTGTCTTCCGGAAGCGAATCAAAGGAATTTACACTTTCGGGAAAGCCCGGATATCCCGGTGAAAACAAGTTGGTTGTAATTAATAATACAGATTTTTTAATTAGCTATGGTTCTGTTTACAGGAAACTTCCATTCGAACTAAAACTAAAAGATTTTGTCGTCGAGCGTTATCCCGGTTCGAATAGCCCCTCCTGGTTTGAGAGCCGTGTCGAGTTGCGTGACGATTCCCGGAATATTTTTGAAGACCGGCGCATTTTCATGAACAACATACTGAAGTACCGGGGTTACCGCTTTTATCAGTCATCTTATACTACCGACGAGAAGGGTACCATTCTTTCCGTCAACAGGGACTGGGCGGGCACCTGGGTTACCTATCTGGGTTACATGATGATGGGATTGGGCATGATACTCAGTTTGTTCAATGTCAATAGCCGTTTCAGATCGCTTTCTGCTTCAAATACGCTGTTGAAAGCCGCCAAAAAAGGACTCACTGTCGTTATATTATTGTTTACGGCCCAATTCTCACCAGCACAGGATGCGATTAAAATGACCCGGCCTGCAACAGTGGATCCGGAGCACGCCCGACTTTTTGGTAAGATGCTTGTGCAGGACAATGCGGGCAGAATTGAACCCCTGAATACCTTAAGCTCGGAAATTCTGAGGAAGCTCTGCAGGAAAAATGATTATAAAGGCCTTACACCCGAACAGGTCGTCATCGGGATGATCGTTGATCCGGCAACCTGGCAGCATGAACCCATTATCCGGGCTACCCACCCGCAGATTCAGGAGATTATGGGCAGTGTATCGAAATATTATTCCTTCGCCTCATTCTTTCCGGAAGGCAATTATATCCTGCATGACTATGTGGAAGGGGCTTTTCGCAAAAAGTCCGCCATGCGCAGCAAATTCGATAATGAAGTCATTCGTCTGGATGAACGGATCAACATTTGTTACCTCGTTTTTACCGGCGATCTGCTTCGTATCCTGCCGGATCCGGATGACAGCACGCACAGGTGGTACAGCTACCGCGGTATTCATGGTCAGGTCAATTCGAAGGATTCCGTATTGATTGGCAATATTATGCCCTTATATATGCAGGATGTTTCAGCGAGTCTGAAAACCGGTAACTGGAAAAGTCCGGATGACATTATCCGGAACCTGACTGCCTTTCAAAGAAGAATCAGTGGTTCCGTTGTACCATCACCCGGGAAAATATCCATGGAGATCCTTATGAATGAATCTGATATTTTCCCCAGGATATCAAAGCTTTACGGCCTGGTTGGTTTTACTTTACTTATTTTGCAATTTGCCGGACTGTTTTACACGCGTTTTAAAGTGCGCGTTCCGGAAATCCTTGCTCTGATATTGATAACGATTGCCTTTGTTTTCCATACTGCCGGATTGGGTATGCGGTGGTACGTTTCAGGTCATGCTCCCTGGAGTAATGGTTATGAGGCACTTACCTATATTGCCTGGGCTACCGTGCTGGCTGGTCTGGTTTTCTCCTCCCGGTCGTCCATAACATTGAGTGCAACAGCTATACTGGCATTTCTTATATTGCATACTGCCCATTTGAGCTGGATGGATCCCCAGATTACCAACCTGGTACCCGTATTGAAATCATACTGGCTCGTGATTCACGTTGCCACCATTACAGCCAGTTATGGCTTTCTCGGGCTTGGTGCAATACTGGCTTACATTAACCTGATCCTGATGATCCTCATCACCAGGAAATCATTCCGTTTTATTGACCTGACCATACAGGAACTTGCAAATATCATTGAAATGGCGCTGATCGTTGGCTTGTATCTTCTCACGATCGGTACTTTTCTTGGTGGTGTCTGGGCCAATGAATCCTGGGGACGTTATTGGGGATGGGATCCCAAGGAGACCTGGGCTCTTGTGACTGTTCTGATTTACAGCTTTATTTCTCATATGAGGCTGGTACCCGGGTTACGGGGTTTATTCGGTTATAACCTTGCTGCACTGGTTGGATTTAGTTCGGTGATCATGACCTATTTCGGGGTAAATTATTACCTGTCAGGACTTCATTCCTACGCCAAGGGTGATCCGCTTCCAGTACCTGCATTTGTGTATTATACACTGGCAGTAGTCTTTGTATCAGCGTTTTCCGCTTTCCTGAACTATCGAAAACTTGGTCGTGAACTTGAATGACATAACAAGCAGATGATATTTCTAATCCTGTGTTTTACTTGCCAGCTTGCCAAGTTCGATATCCAGTGCTTTCATGGATAACCGGATATCGAAAAAAAACAACAGGATTGAAATGACCAGGGAAAGGATTCCCATAAACAGGAAGACCATTTTCAGGGAGTCGAAATTAATCCCTGTAACAAGCTGGCTGACAGAAAAAAGAATAATAATCCCACTGCTTGCCACACTCAGGACCAGGAATCCGATGCTTCTTTTCAGGATCAGGCACCGGCGGTACATGTGGTCAACCTGTTTTTTGCGTCTGATGTATAACTCCTGATTGTCTTGAGGTGTGTTATGCAACTGACGAGTACGATCAAGGGCATGACTGTAACGGTTTACAAGACTCAATAGAATCAATCCGACACCAGAAATGAGAAAAAGCGGTGTTACCGCTGCAGATAAAACTTGTTCGAAGGGCAGATTCATTGTCATCGAGGAGAGTATTAAGTCAGTGAAGTGCTAATTATCTGAAAAAACTATGGCTTCATATGTGTATAGTTCTGCCGTTTTCCATCCGTCCCAGCCGATACCGGCCTTGTCCCTGGCGCAATGTCCCAGAAATTCTTCCAGTGTCCAGTTTGTACTCCCGGCTACCTGAGGAAGGAAAGTACCTGAATGCGAACCTTTTTTTATATAAATTCCATGTTTGCCTAAGACTATTTCATCTTCAGAGGCTATTCTTTTCAGGGGAGTCAGAACGGATATCTCAATTTTTATGTCTGCAATTTCATCTGCTTTTACCCGGGAGAAACGATAATCCTGCGTGGAAGAGGAAATGGCCATCGCCTGAACCACTTTGTAAAGGGGCTCACTGGGTTCAAACCTGCCGATACAGCCCCGTAACTCTCCTTTTTTATAGAGTGAAACAAAGGCTCCTGCATTGGTCATGAGAACCGGGGAGAGATTCTCAGTTTTCACAACCGGGATCTTGCCCTGGGTGATGTATGTTGCCATGGTTTCATGTGCAATGCTAAGCAGTTTGGCCTGATCTCCGGCCGGGATCCGGAATATATCCTGATCCTGGACATCTTTCAGAGCCTGTTTTTGCCGTGAAACGGCGATCGCACAATAACCAACCACCCTGGATTTGTCACCATAATGTGCCGCATCGCCTGAATTTCGGTAATCAATTAACTGATAGCTTATCCCTGGCATATCATCAGTGATATACATCAGTGTTAATACGGAGGTCCATCCGCATAAACTTGTCGCCAATCCGGGTATCCCTGCATTATCGTTCATTTCAAGACTGGCTAATAACTTATCCGGTTTATTTGTCAGGATAGCTTCTGCCGTCTTATGGTCGGCGGACCGGGCATCCTCATAATCCGGATAATGTGAGAAATCCGTACTGATTACAAAAAGATTCGATTCATTGAAGTAAGGTCGGAGAGCGTCAGCAATCTTCCTGCATGTATTTGAATTATGGGTGCCCAATACAACCGGAACAATCCGGAAAGGTTTCTTTAGCCAGTACTGGAGAAAAGGCAACTGTACTTCCAAACTGTGCTCATATTGATGGGCATCGGTCCTGGAGCTGAAACAACTGTAGTCCTTTATCAGATTCTCTGCAAGTTCGATATTCACCGGTACCATACCCAGCGGCGTCTCAAAATTACCCCGGGAATAAATTGATGCGCCATCGAAGGATACCTGGTGACTTGAGCCGATCAGAAATATGTTATCAAAGGCTTTATCCCGGTCAATTTGCATAAAGCTTTCTGCAGCGACAGCGCCTGAAAACACGTATCCAGCATGGGGTGCCACCAGGGCAAGAATCTGATCCGGTATGTCTTTGGAAACACTTCCTGCAAAAAGCTTGTCCAGCTCACGTCTTAGTTCAGCAGGGCTGGCCGGGTAAAACTGCCCTGAGACAACCGCTTTCCGGTTTATCAGTTCCTGTTTAGTTGGTTCCATGCTTTCGTTCTTATCGGTTTGGGAATGACAGGCAGATTCGGACAGTAAAAGGACAGACATTACAACAATTGACAGATTCAGGGTCATGAATAACCTGTTCATGGAGCAGCAAATGAATGGTATTTACCAAATTTACTAAAAATATCGGGACTGATCCTGTTGTAAGAAGGTCTTTTTTTTGCAGTTAATACCACTGACCGCCATAAGACATAAAAGGCCAGGGAATCAATGCCAGGATCAGAATAAGGCTGATCATATAATACCAGAATATTTGTCTGGCTGATTGATTCACAGGTCCGGTCTTCTTCATTCGCACATAACCTACCGTAATTAATAAAATGACAAGTATCATGATGAAAACATGTTCGATCAGGTAAAACCGCAGAATGGGACTACTCATGCTTTCCGGGGAGAAAACCACCTTCGGACTGATCAGATACAACAGGATACCAATGAGAAGCTGTACATGAGCTGTATAAACCGTCATACGGCTGAACAGACTTCCCGGATAAACCAGGCTTTTCTTTTTGTACATGCTGTATAAGGCCACCGTAACAGATGCCAGCAGGCCTGTGATAAGCAACCAGCGGACCACAGAATGAGCATGTTTTAGGACCGGATACAGCAT
Organism: uncultured Bacteroidales bacterium; assembly: GCA_963705125.1. Taxonomy (GTDB): domain Bacteria; phylum Bacteroidota; class Bacteroidia; order Bacteroidales; family UBA10428; genus UBA5072. Next base: position 76,027 of record CAVPIY010000009.1, read on the forward strand.
ACTTTAAAAATTGATGGTTAGAAAAATAACAACGCTTTTGCACAAAAATAGTTCACTGGAATGAAACAGGATTTCTACATGAGATATGTTCACAATTTAAGATTCAAACCACCTCCAATGATAAGTCGGGTGCGGTTCATCAGGTCCTTCATCGTATTTTCGTCATATCCGGAAATGTCTATTGATTCATGAATTTGAAGCATGGATCGGCCAGGTTTGATATCCAATGTGTCGGCCGGCAATATGTCTTTTGTGCCGGCAATTGTGACAGGAAGAATAGGCAGACCAAGATCAATTGCAAGCTTGAATGCACCTTTTTTAAACAGTCCGATTTCTCCTGTCTTACTGCGGGTTCCTTCCGGGAAAATCACCACCGAGGTACCATTTACAAGCATTCTTTTTGCTGTATTCAGTGTTTCCAGTGCCACCCGGCTATTTGACCGGTCAAGAAATATATGTCCCACTTTCCTGCTTCCAAATCCCAAACCCGGGATACGGGCAAGTTCCTTTTTCATTACCCACTTAATATCAATGCCCAGCCAGCCATAAATCAGGAATATGTCATAATAGCTCTGGTGGTTGGCAACAACAACATAGGATATACCTTTTTTAATATGCTCTTTTCCTTTAACCATTACAAACATGGGTGTCATCAAGGCATTCACGCGCGACCAGATTACGCCACCAAAATAACTGCCAACTCTTTGATTCACCAGGCTGGATACCAGAACTGCAATAATACCAAACAGGAGGGTATTGATGGTGATAAAGGGCAGCAGTACCAGCCATTTGTAAGGCTGGTATAATACATACAAAAGCTTATTATTCACTTCTTTGTCATTTCACATGGTAAAGGTATAACAGAATTTTTACAATTCCGAAAACGAGCCCTGAACCTAAACTGTTCATCAGTAGGATTCTTTCGGTTGTCTGGCATAAACTCATAATAAAAACAGAGATAAATGCCTGACCTCATTAAACTTTATCCTATTTTTTTTGTTTCAAATACACCCAATTGATTTTTATTATACATTTGCAAATAATTTTTAATCAAACATTATGAAAGAAGGTAAAGTAAAATTCTTTAATGAGAACAAGGGTTTTGGATTTATTAAAGATGCAGAATCAGGCAACGAGTATTTCGTTCATGTTTCTGGCTTGATTGACAAAATCAAGGAAGACGACACTGTATCATTTGAACTGCAACAGGGTAAAAAAGGATTGAATGCGGTTAACGTAAAACGAATATAAAATTCGAATACTACCTGTGGAAGTCTAATGTTAAACCCCGTTACCAACGGGGTTTTTTTTATATTTACACTACGGAATGGCTGTAAAACCAAAAGGCTCATATGCAAGGTAATCACACTGGTGAATGGATGGTGGTGGTAAATCCAAATGCCGGCAAGGGCAGAGGTGAAAAAGACTGGAAAAGGATTGCCGGTTTGCTGGATCAGCAGGAAATCTGCCATACACCTGTATTTACGGTTTCAAAAGGGCATGCCATACACTTAACCCAGGATTATATCTTACGGGGATACCGGAATTTTATTGTCGTGGGAGGCGATGGTACACTGAACGAAGTGGTGAACGGGGTTTTTACCCAGCAGGCCTGTCATTCCACCGATATTACATTGGCAATAATAGCAGTCGGAACCGGAAATGACTGGTGCAAAATGTACGGGATACCATCGGATTACAAGGGAGCGGTAAGAATTATCCGGGAAGGGAAAACCATACTGCAGGATGCGGGACTGACTGAATATTATGTTGGAAGCCGGCAGGAAAGCCGGTATTTCCTGAACATCGCTGGTTTGGGTTTTGATGCTGCCGTGGTGCGAAGGACCAACAGGCAGAAAGATAGAGGAAGAAAGGGGAAGGCCCTTTACCTTATAAATCTCCTCAACAGCCTTTTATTTTATAAACCAACCCGGACTGAGCTCGAAATTGACGGCTGGAAATTATCTGAGGATGTTTTCACGATCAGCATTGGCATCGGTCGTTTTTCAGGAGGGGGGATGATGCAGACACCTCGGGCTGTTCCATCTGACGGACTATTTGATATTACCCTGGTGAAAAAGATCGGTAAGGTAGATCTTATCCTGAGTCTGAAAAAGCTATATGATGGATCAATATTGGAACATCCAAAAATACAAGGCTTTACAGGAAAAATAATCCGGATCGAATCAATTCCGTCCATCCATCTGGAAGCAGACGGAGAAACCCTCGGCCATTCTCCCATACAATTCCGGATTATCCCGGCAAGCATCAACATTGTCTATGGGAGCCTTCCGGAAAATGTCTGAGAAGCAACCCAACAATTTTCTGCCATTTATCGATTTCTTGCTGCGGGAAACACCTGTTTTATGCGTAAATAGGGTATGCATCGGAAATGAATAAATAAACAACACACATTTCAGTTAATTTATATTATTGATATCCTGTATTTTACATAATTTTAATGAACCATCACTTTAAAAAAAGCAAGGGTGAAATCGCTTAACGATGAAATAAATATTAAAAACATATCTTTTATGAATTTAAAACCAATAGTTTACACTATTTTTGTAAACTAATACTTTGAGCCGAAAACATTATAATGCACCCTCATCTTTTCCTGGATTAAACAATATTCTGAAAGAAAACTACCGGAATAACCGGGAATATCCAAAAAATTCACAATTATAACTAACAAAGTTACACTTGTAAACTTAAAATATATTACATTTGTAATATGCAAGACAGAATTTCTAAATTACTGATACATTTTGGTTATACGGCTACCCGTTTTGCAGATGAAATCGGGGTTCAACGCTCCGGAATATCTCATATTCTAAGCGGCAGAAACCATCCAAGCTATGACTTTATCCTTAAAATCACGAAACGTTTTCCTGAAATTAACCTTGAATGGCTTATACTTGGAAGGGGAGATATGCTGAAGTCTCTTTTAAATCCCAACACCACTGTTCCCAAAGATCTCTTCAGTCAGATTAAGAATCCCGAACCCATACCGGAGACGATAAAAAGGCAAATTGCCACTGGAGAAATAATTACAGAAAAAATTAGTAAGATTACAAATGTAACCATGATAGATCAGATCGTGATATTCTATGCAGATGGTACTTACAAACCCTATTATCCCGCTGCAAAAGATTAAGTTTTTTCCTTATCTTTGGCGAAAACTTCATGTATAAGTACCTCATACGACCACTTCTTTTTCTGATTGATCCGGAGAGAGTGCATCATATTGTCGTCTTCATGGTAAAACTGATTTGCCGGATACCGGGTTTATATACATGTTTCCGTAAATATCATTCAAATCATTCAAAATCAGATTCAATAAACGTTGCTGGCCTGCAATTCAAGGGCAGGGTGGGACTGGCTGCCGGTTTTGATAAGAACGCGGATTTCTATACAGAATTCTCGATGTTTGGGTTCTCTTTTATTGAGATTGGTACTGTCACTCCTGTTCCTCAAACGGGAAATCCTAAACCCAGGCTTTTCCGGCTTCAAAGGGATAAAGCACTTATCAACAGAATGGGTTTCAATAACAAAGGGGTGGAACATGCTGTTAAGCAATTGAAAAGACGGGATAATAACCTGATCATAGGCGGCAATATTGGAAAAAATACCGCTACGCACAACGAAAATGCAGCTGATGATTATGCAGAATGTTTTGAAAAGCTCTATAACGTGGTTGACTATTTCACGGTCAATGTCAGCTGTCCGAATATTGCAGGATTGGATAAACTCCAGGACATGGATTCCCTGCGGATAATCCTTAACCGCCTTGGTAAGATAAGGTCGCTAAAAAAGCAATATAAGCCCGTATTCGTTAAGATTTCACCTGATCTATCCTTCAAACAGATTGATGATGTCCTGGTTCTCATCCGTGAAACAGGATTTGACGGAATTATCGCGGCAAATACCTCCACATCCCGCAAAAGTTTGGTAACCGGGACGGACAGGATTAGAGCTATAGGACAGGGCGGACTAAGTGGAAGGCCTCTGACAAACCGTACACTGGAAATTGTTAGTTACATTTGTAAACAAACTGAACATGCTATACCGGTTATTGGAGTCGGCGGCATTATGAATACGGAAGACGCATTGAACCTAATCAAAGCTGGAGCCTGTTTAATACAATTGTATTCCGGATTTATCTATGAAGGACCTTTACTTATGAGAAGAATCAACCGGGCCCTGCTGGAATATTATAACCAGGATGTGGATAAAATGTCACATAAGGTATGACTGGAATACAACAATGCTGTGTGTCAGTCCTGTTTTTCCTTTTACTGATACAGGGCACGACCGCACAGGATCACAATCTGGTTGTTAATCCGGGCTTTGAGGACTATGAAAAATGTCCGGAGGATTACACACCGGAAAACCTGACACACAGATTGATTCCGGGCTGGACTTATCCAACCCGGGCAACACCTGATTATTTTAACCGATGCAGTCCGAAAAACGTAGGTGTTCCCAGGAATTTTGCCGGAGAAAGCGAACCACATAACGGAAACGGTTATGTTGGAGCTATCCTGAGCGGTACGGAAGAGAGCTACCGGGAATACATCCAGGGCAAACTCATTACTCCCCTGGTAAGGGGACAGAAATATTGTGTCCGCTTTTACTATAAACTGGCTTCCTATTCCCGGTTTGCAGTTGATCAGATGAGCCTTTATTTCAGTGATATTGAGATTAAAAACGACATCAATATTAATCTGTCATATACGCCCCAGATTACAAATAAGGTGGGATTGTTCCTGGATAATATTGATGAATGGGAGGAATTCTGCACGGTCTATACTGCATCTGGTAATGAAACTTTTTTCATCCTCGGTAATTTCAGGAATTATGACAATACCAATTACGTGGTTACGGACAAAAACGTGGTTAATCTCAGAAATAAAGCGTATGCGTATTACTATTTTGATGATGTGATCATCACGCGTCTGGATAATTGCCTGTCGTGTCCCTGTGTACAGCATGATTTTGAAAGCAGAATTGTTGAAACCCGTTATACAGGAGGAAAAGATCTCATGACCGGAAAAGTAAGCCGGATCCTGGCTGACGGACAGATACGGGTTGGCCTCCTGGGTGGTACACAGCCTTACCAGGTTGACTGGAATAACCGGATGACCGGTACCACCCTCAAAAACCTGCCAGCAGGCAAATACATTTATCTTGCGCGGGACGCCAACAATTGCCTATCTTCAGATACGGTTGTATTTATTGAACCCGTTATCATAAAGGATGAATTTCTGGAAGGTTTAAAAGACATTGACGAAGGATCAGCAGTAGTACTGCAGAATATTTTCTTTGAGTTCAACAAGACCTATTTGCTGCCTGAATCTTATACTGAACTCGATAAAGTTGCCCGGTTCATGTTTGAAGAAAACATCCAACTGATTGAGATATCAGGACATACCGATAGTGAGGGTTCGGATACATATAACCAGAAACTGTCAGATGGCAGAGCAGCAGCTGTGGTAAGCTATCTGACTTCAAAGGGCGTTTTACCGGAGAGAATGCAGGCAGCAGGTTATGGCGAAAGCCGGCCTGTAGATACTAATCAAACGGAAGCAGGAAGGGCGCAAAACCGGCGGGTTGAGTTCACCCTGATTAAAAAATAGTCATGCAGAGTTTCAGCATTAGCAGAGAAAAATTCATGGCCACATGCACAGAATCATTTTAATACCGCTCTTATTTATGGCATTCGGCCTGTCAGCGCAGAATGTAAAAAAAGGCTTTAAATTGCTTGAAAAGGCGGAATATGAAAAATCTGCGGAGATTTTCGGGGAGGTACTCGGGGAGAATGAACATAATCTCGCGGCCATATTTGGTATGGCTATGATTTATGCGGATAACAAATCTACCCTGTTTAACCTGATTGATGCTTGGAGTTATGCACTGAAGCTCAGACAGAATGTAGAAAAACTTACACCCGAAGAAATTGAAATCATCGGCGAGTATTTTAGTAATACGGAGGTAAGACCCAGGAACATTCCGGTTAAGAAGAAGATTCAATATGCCCTGGAAACCGTCGAGGCTAATTTGATCAGGTATATTCGGGAAGAGAATAACCTGGATATTGTTTATGCAGTTCTTGAAAAGTTTCCTGACTTCCGCTATCGGGATAATGTCATTCATATCCGAAATCAGCTGGAATTCCGGAAATACGAGAAACAGAACACACTGGAGGCTTATCTGGAGTTCATTCAAAAATTTCCGGATGCATCGCAGCTAGACAAGGCGATCCGATACAGAAATAAGCTTGCATTTGAAAAAGCCAGACAAGTCAATACAGTGGAGGCCTTTCAGGATTACCTGAAGAAATATCCCGAAGCTGCGGAATGCAGTATGGCTGTCAAAATGTTAAATGCTGTAGCCTTTCAGCAGGCAAGAAAGGAGAATACCATTACCACCTATGAGAACTTCATATCGGCATATCCGGATGCCCTCGAGGTTGCTGATGCAAAGCAACTACTTAAGCAGCTGCTTTATGAAGATGCCAAAAAGATCCAGACGGTTGAAGCATACAATGAATTTATCAGGAAGTATCCTGAGGGACAACAATACATCGACATTTTTAACCTGAAATCCCTGGATAACGGAATGAAATTAATCAGTTCGCAGGCTTTTCCTTCAAATAACGTACAATGGGCCCGGAGTTTTGGTGAGGAAGAAGCAACTGAATTGACCGCCTGCATGGCCATTGATTCAAATGATTTCTATGTAGCAGGGGGTACTGTGGTTCGAAGTGATACCGGAACATCCGATGCCTGGGTGCTCAAGTTGGGAACTGACGGAAAAATGCTGTGGAACAAATTTGTCGGGGATGCCTTTAACAATGAAGTGAACATCCTGGATATCAATAACCGGAATGAGATAATAGGCATTGGTCATACATGGCTCGGCAGGGATTCTTCATCCCGGGAATCCTGGATCTTCAAGTTGGGTTCTGATGGACAAAAACTGTGGAGCAAGAAACTGGGCAGTTTTCATGTCAGGTGCATACTCACAACTGGACAGGGAACAATATTCCTGGGCGGATTTGCGTTGAATGATTCAAGCGGGAGCATACATTATGCCATGATGTCGCTGAATGAAAATGGTAAGAGACTGTGGAACAGAACGTATACCGGCATTGGTGAGATTGTGAGCCTGTCTCTGACAGGTGATAACCGGATTCTGGTCACGGGAAATCACTGGCGTGCCAGAATGGATCCACGGGGTTATCTCATCTGGGAAACTTCCTATGCTGCAACCGACAGCATTTTTAATTCTGTCACATTACCCCGTGGTGAAACCCTGTATCTGGGATTAAGAAACAGGAGCACCGCTTTGTTGATCAAAACCGGACCTGATAATAAGGTCATCTATGAAAAGGAAATCATTACACCTGACACGCTTTGTTCGGCAATTTCTTTAATATATGGCGGACCCGGCCAGGTTATTGCCTTGCTGGGCTTTCCAGGCTACCAGTCCCTAAACTGGATCAATGTGACCAAGGGTGAAATTCAGAAATCAGCCAGGATCCCTGCGGGTATGACTTTAACCGGAATACGAAAAGACCTTCAGGGCAATCTCATGCTGGCTGCTTATACAGGCGAAATTTTGTTGATTAAAAATACCGGTATCACTTTTTAGCCTCTGTTTCATTGCTTTCTCGTTTATTATTATCTGATAAATATTCATGAAATCTGAATATGTACAAACGCAAAAGCGGAATTCTCAAGAATGAACCTGAATCAAAAGAACAAAGGGAAATAGCAGACAGTCTGAAATATGCCAGTTATATACAGCGTGCTCTGCTTCCGGATTCAGCTGAAATAAGCCGTTTTCTGCCTGACCATTTTCTTTTTTACAGACCCTGCAATATGGTCAGCGGAGATTTCTACTTCATTTCATGTCAAAATGAAAATATTTATCTCGCTGTGGGTGACTGCACCGGCCATGGCGTTCCGGGCGCATTCATGAGTATCCTGGGAATTGCCTTTCTGAATGCAGTCGTTTCACGGTTCTATCCCGCCAGGGCATCCCAGGTCCTTAACCTGATGAGGGAACACGTGATGAAGGCACTCAGTCAAACCGGTGCTCAAACCGAGCAAAAAGACGGTATTGACATGGCCTTTTGTATTCTCAACAGGCAAAGCAATACCATGCAGTTTGCCGGCGCCTTTAATCCGATTTACGTGGTCAGGAACCGGAGGCTTTTTGAATATGAGGGTGACAAAATGCCCGTCGGAATTGGCTCAGAACAGGAAAGTCCATTTACTAACCATGTGCTTGATTTGGAAAAAGGAGACATGATCTATTTGTTTTCAGACGGATTTGCCGATCAGTTCGGGGGCATGGATGGGAAGAAATTCAAGTATCGCCCCTTTAGGGAATTGCTGACCAACATAAGCGATTTACCCGTGAATGAACAGAAAGTTCAACTGCAGCAAACATTTGATTCCTGGAAAGGCAACCTGAAGCAGCTGGATGACGTATTAGTATTCGGATTCCGATACAATATGCCAGGTTAGGATGGCATCCATTCACCAACTCAATGGAGTAAATGATTATCAGGGCTTTTCAAATTAAAAACTACCGATCGATCGTGGACTCGGGTACCTGTTTTTTATCACACGATAACATAACCGCACTGATTGGACAGAACGAGTCTGGTAAGACTTCAGTGCTCGAAGCACTGCTGAGTTTTTATGAAGGACGCATCACCGACGATGTACTGCGCAGTGATCTGTCTTTCCCCGAAATAAGCTGTACTCTGTCTCTGGATAAAACAAGCCTGAACCAGCTCATTGATTTTTCCTTTCTACCGGTTGAACTCCATGAGGCATTAAGGGATAAACAGGAAATCAGACTGGTCAGAAAGTGGCTTGGTGCACACAATAGCATTTTCATGATTTCAGAACCTGAGATACTGCAGTTTTTTGAAGCCCTCAGACAAAAGTCGGACGATGCCGGTAAAAAGATCATGGAGTCCCTGCCTTTGCTGGAAAAACAATACGAAAGTTCATCAGGTGAGCTGGTACAGGTAAACAGGAACATAACAACGGCCAGGGATGAAGTAAACAGGCGATTTGCCAGACTTGAGGAATTGAACCGGGTTTTAAAAAAGACTAAAAGACCTGATTTACAGGTTACAATTCAACAGGATTTGGAGAAATCCAGGCAACTTGCAGACGAGGCAAAAGATAAACTCAGGGATCTGCTAGACCGTAGCGATCATTATCAGCTGGCTGGTAATCAGCTTTTTCAAAAGTTAGAGCTTTGCAGAAAATACGCTTCAGTTGAATCCTCTTCAGAATCACTCCGAGAGGAAGTGAGATCAAAAACCACCTTGATCCGGGAAACCGAGCATCAATTGGAACTTTGTTCCTCAGAAAAAGAAGCCAGAAATATTTCCAAGCGTCTGGAACAATTGTGGTTAATTCATAATCAGCTTTCCGATGAGCTTAAGGGCTGTTTGAAGGAGCTGCAACACGTCGAAAAGGTAACGGTAAAAATACTGGATGGACAGGAAATTGAATCTGCCATGCAAGAAGCTGTATATGAGATTGAACGGGAAAACAATTATTATACTGCAGAGGAAATTGGAAAACAGCTTCACAGATATCTGCCTGTATTTGAATTCTTTGAAGATTTCAGCAGTCTGTTGCCGAATAAAATCGATCTGGAAGATCTCTTGAATGAAAACCGGCAGGCGGAAGGATATAATGCAGCACGTAATTTTTTATGTGTGGCCGGGCTTACGGCGGACTTTTTCAGGGAGAAGAACCATAGAATCCTGAAGCAGAAGATCGAAAACCTGAACAGTGAGATAACCATCGACTTCCAGGATTACTGGTGTCAGCTTGTGGGAAAAGATGATAAGATCAGATTAAATTTTGAGCTGGAGCATTATGATTATACAGTTCCGGAAAAAAGTGGCAAGCCCTATCTGGAATTCTGGATAAAGGATAAACAGGAAAGGCTTTATCCCAAGCAGCGGAGCAGGGGAGTGAGATGGTTTCTTTCCTTTTATCTAGAATTGAAAGCGACGGCAAAGGAAAACCTTAAAAACAGAGTCTTGCTGATTGATGAACCCGGACTTAGTCTGCACGCCAGAGCCCAGGAAGATGTGTTAAGGGTGTTTGAAGATCTGAAAGAAAATATGCAGATCATTTATTGTACCCATTCACCTCACCTGATCGACCTGCACAAGCTGTACCGAATAATGGCCGTTCAGCGGGCTAATGCAGAGGATGAAACCAGCGAGACCGTGGTACTTGATACCCGATCCCTGAGTTCAGCCTCGGCCGATACGCTGTCTCCGGTATATTCTCTGATGGGCACCCGGTTGAATGACAAGCAATTCATTTATCCTAAAAATAATATTTTAGTTTGCGATACGGTTACCTTTTTTTATCTCGACTCCATGGCCCGGTTATTCGATGCCGATTGTCTGGCACATTATATCCCTGCCTCCAACGGCGAGGGCATTCCGGTTATCGCCAACCTGCTTTTTGGCTGGAAAATCGATTTTGGTGTACTGACATTTGATAACCAAACCGGCAAAAGAGTCCCCGAATATCTTGGAAAAAGCATATTTGCACAAAGAGATCAGGTTTTCGACAGAAAGGTGCGCGAGGTTACAGGATTTTCAGAAATTGAAGATCTCTTTTCAACCATTGACTTCAAACGTTATATCTTAAAACAACGGATCGGGATCACCGAAAGGAATTCTAGCTTCATTGCGGCAAATGGCCTTTCTCGGATCATGCTTGCCTCTGATTTCTGCTCTTACATTGAGCAGGAGAGCCTTGGAAAAAGTGACTTTGATGAGGAAACACGGGCAAATTTTGAAACCTTGTTCGGTATGGTCCAAACCATGGTCGATCAATGATCTCTGAATCAATAAAATAACGTAATACACTGATTATTAATCTCTTAATAAAGAGATTGTGATAAATTAAAAATTGGTTGAAAAAAAATTTGACGAACATGCATCTTTTGTTGACGAAAATACGTATATTTAGGACGAATAAATAATTACCTGATAATACGTGTAATTATGGCAACATTTGTGCTCCTACTGGTTCCGGCTATCTCGGTGTTTGTTCTGGGCTATCTTGTACTCACTGCACCTGAATACCGGGAATATTAGTTTTACATTTCGTATCGTTAAGGCATAAGTAATAGAACCTGGTTTTATTTCTTTTTTTTATTCTTTCCGGTTAAGTTTGCTGTTTCTTCTGCTGTAGCTGAAGTAGAGAATAAGTCCGATTCCCAGCCAGATCAAAAATCTGAGCCAGTTGGAATATCCCAGTTTTGTCATCAGGAACAAACAACTGAGCAGTCCGAGAACAGGGATGAGAGAAAGCCTTTTAATCAGGCTGAACCAAGTAATTACAAGGCAGACAAAGATAAACAGCAGCAGGGGTAACCTATCCAGTAAGCTTACAAATAGATTCTCATGGTTTTTTAGGGTCAGAAAATCGTACCAATAGGTCTGGTTATATCTTATCTGAACATAAACTACCCCTGCCAGAAGGGGGAGGATAATATAACGGCTGTTTATGAATGGTACCTCAAATCGGCCAACCGGTTTGTTTTTTTTGTTCTGCAGGATCAGAACGCCGCTGCAAACCACCACGAAAGCAAAAAGGGTACCGATACTGGTAAGATCAGTGACCTCCGTAAGATTCATGAAGAGCGAAGGTATGGCAACAACGAGTCCGGTTACAATGGTGGCGAATGATGGCGTTTTATACTTCGGATGAATTCTTGAAAATGCTTTTGGCAAAAGGCCGTCACGGCTCATACTCATCCAGATCCTGGGCTGACCCAGTTGAAATATCAGCAGTACACTGGCCATCGCTATCAGGGCAGTAAGGGCAATCACACCACTGATCCAGTCGAGTCCGATTTTCTTAAATACAAAGGCCAGCGGGTCACCAACGCCCAATTCACTGTAATTTACCATACCTGTCAGAACAAGGGCGATCAGCACATAAAGGACCGTGCAAATAAAGAGTGAATAAAAAATAGCCCTCGGCAGGTCACGGGAAGGATTTCTGCATTCTTCGGCGGTGGTTGATATGGCATCGAAACCGATAAAGGCAAAAAACACGGCTGAAACTCCCTTAAGCACACCTGACAAGCCTTCTGGTGCAAAAGGACTCCAGTTTTCGGGGTGCACATAAAATGATCCGGCGACAATCACAAAGAAAATTACCACCAGTTTGATGGCTACCATGATGTTATTGGAAATTCTGGATTCCTTAATGCCGATAAAAACAATATACGTAATCACAGCCACAATGAAGAGAGCAGGAATATCAGCAATAAACCGGATATTGCCCAGGGTTGGAGCATGCAACCAGGCCTGATTCGCAAACTGGATTGTGGAGGGTAGAAGAGAAATGTCAGCTCCGGCGGACAAAGTGGCTAAAACCGTTTTATGGGCATTCAGGGCGCTGAAATAATCGATTGTTAAGTATTCAGGTAAATGCCACCCAAAACCCCGGACAAACTCTGTGAAATACTCAGACCATGAAATGGCTACTGCAATGTTGCCAATGGCATATTCAAGCAAAAGGTCCCAACCTATGATCCAGGCAATCAGTTCACCCAGTGAATAATAAGCATAAGTATAGGCGCTGCCGGAAACGGGCACCAGGGAAGCGAACTCTGCATAACAGAGGGCTGAGAAACCGCAGGCAACAGCCGTAAAGATAAACAGCAGGGATATGGCCGGGCCCCCGGTGGATGCTGCATTGCCAATGGTGGAGAATATACCTGCGCCTACTACTGCAGCAATGCCAAATGCGGTAAGGTCCCTGACGGTTAAAATCCGCTTAAGCGTTCCATGGGATTCATTGGACTTAACCTCTAACAATATGTCCTGCAGTGATTTGGTTCTGAACAGGGAATGTTTGACCATCTGGACGGATATAAAATGAGCGAAATAAAGATAATATAAAATGCCGGAGGTAATATAATATCCGTAAGCATAATCAACTAACTTTACTCCGGTAACCGGGCCAGGTATTTGAAGATCCTTACAAATCCCACATATGAAAAAACTTTTCTTTTTCCTTGGATTCATGGCATGGGTTTCTCTACTTCAGGCACAGCCATTCAGCCTGGGTTGGACGGGAAACAGGATTATTCCCGATGAAATTTTTATGAATGCTTCCCAATGGACCTGCAACCAGTCAGACCTTTTGGCGGGGGATTCATGCTCGGTAACTTCTGATTCTGCCGTTCATCTGCACTGGCATTTTGGGAGCGGGGCCAGGCCGAAATTTGCCCAGTGTTACATGATACTATCAGAACCGGTTGATTTATCCAATGAAGACGTCTTTGGAATTGACATTCGCGGAGTTATCGGAAAGAGATGGGTGAGGAATGTGGAATTCAAGTTTGAATCAGGAAGCACCCACGCTGTGTACACCTGGGAAAACCTGGCCCATATGAGTCGATGGTGTGATAGAATGGTGATTCTGAAGAAGCAGTTTTCGAACCATCAGGCCTTGGACTGGAGCGCCGTAAAGGTTATTTCCGTAGCGGTTACCATGAATGCCGCCGATGTTTCGGATAATCAGAGTGATTCAGGAACTGTGTCCTTTCGCAATCTGATATCCCGGTCAGTTGACTCATTCATACGGGCTGAAAATCCTGATTCTCTTACCGGATTCAGTTCGGACGAACTGGAGACCATTCGTCAAAACGCCATTGAAGCCATTAGGAACAGGCAGCAGACAAACGGACTGCTTACAACCTGGACACAGGATGGATCCTCATGGCTTTATGGTCAGGGCCTTGCACTGAAAGCCCTCACCGCAGAAGGAAAGTGGGCCGGTTCAAACCCGCTTGACGATTATGCATGGACCGCACAAAACCTGGCCCGTTTTCTAGCAGCCCATCAGGAAGCTGAAGGTTACTGGCCGCGAGCCTGGAACTCTTTGACCGGCAATCCAATTATAAGGCTTGAAAGCGACAATACGGTCTGGATGGGCGATTTTCCCTGGATCCCCGGAAGCCTGGCCTATTATTACAGAAAATCAGGAGATGCTTCTATACTGCCTGCCCTGGTTAAAGCCAGATCCTTTTTATACAATCTGATTGATACAAGCGGTAAGGTGAATACAATGAATATGGCAACACGTCAGAAATCTGAAGTTTCCAATTACGAAGGCTATGCAGCGGCTTTGTTTTGCCTTTTTGAACTAGGCGATACCATGATGGCCAAAACTGTCATGCACTACTTAATGGAAAATGGATGGGATCAGCAGTTGCGAATCTGGAATGAAGGTCCGGGTTCTTCCAGGCTCGTGTTGCTTGTTAATACCTGGCTTGCCGCTCTGGTGCGTCCCGGAGGATATCCGGCCGAGGCCCTGGATGCCCTGTCATTGGTGGGTAATCTATTATATACAACGGGATCCGGCGGGATAACCGGATTCGATGGTATTGGTCCCATTTCTGCCTGGTATGAAGGCACACTTTCCTATATTGCCGCAGGCGGACCGGGCAGCAATATCTTATTTGCCGGAATAAAAGAGCACATCAATTCTGACGGTACAGTACCCTATTATGATGAAAACCTGGGCAGTATGGCAGGAATCTGGGCAGTTGACTGGGCCAGTCTCGATGCTACTTCCTGGCTGTATTTTGCAGCCGCCGGAAAGTCGCCGTTCGGTTATTCAGGAGCAGATCCTGATGTTTTTACTAGCAACCAGGAAGGACTGCCGAACAATCCGATCGTGGAAATACACTGGTCGAACCAGGAAATTCACATCCGTCAATCCGGTCCCGGCCTCCTGGGGGAATCCCGGTTAAGCCTTTATAACTTGGATGGCTCCCTTTTAGGCAATGCCCGCGTAAACAAAGATCGTACAGATATTCCCATAGTAGAAATTACCCGGGAACCCCTGATTGCAGGAAGACTCTATCTCCTGGTTCTGGTTGAAAATAACCACATGATTAGCCGGAAACTCATCTATCAGGGACCCTGAATACCTTGGTTAATTTGCGAACACCTTTTTCAGCATTTCACTGGTTCTGGCCACAGGATCTTTCCTGATCCTTTTCTCTTCCCTGGAAATCATAATGAACAATCCGTCAATGGCCAGGCCGGTTACATAAGCAGTAAGATCAGGATTGACTTTCTGGACAAAGGGGATCTTGTTATACGTGTTGATCACATCGGCCCAGTATCTGGTTGCCTGCACCCTGTCGAGTGATTTGCTGATCACAGGCCTGAATTTTTTATTGAGTTCGGCAGAAGTGGATTTACGCAAGTACTCGGTAGCGGCATTATCTTCACCCCGCACGATCCCAATGGCATCCTGTATGCTCATGGCTGTGATGGCATCCACAAAAATGGGTTTTGCCTCATGGGCAGCATCTTCTGCGGCACGGTTGATCGACTGGATGGCGTCATCCACTTGCTTGCCCATGCCCATTGATCTGAGAGTGCTTTCCACCACCCGGGCATCTTCAGGGAAGGGAATTTTAATTTCAGGGTTCCCGAAATACCCGTCCACCAGAGATACAAGATCCACACTTTTACCGGTTCCATTAATAAGGGCTTCCCTGATACCTTGTGCTGCCTCCTGTTCGGTGAAAGAGGCATTTTCATTGCCCAGGAGCTTTTTGGCATTCTTGAGAAACTGGGCATGCATACCAGATGGTATTACTAACAGCCCGACAATTGCGATACCCGAAAGTAGTTTCTTCATGATAACGTTAATTTAAAGGATAGGATCAAAATACATGCCAGTATAAAAGCGGAAAAAAATGTCAAAGTCAGGTAGATCTTACCTATTAAGTGATAAATTTAACGTTACTTTAGTCAGGTCTGATTTCAGCATCATTTCATTCATCCGTTTTCATGCTTTCTTTGCGGAACACATTGGTAATCAACATTCTTCTTGTGATGCCTGTATGCTACCTTGTCGCACAGGTGAATTGTAACGGAATAGACCCGATTTATGGATTTGATCCTGTATTATACAATGGCAGGCACTATACGTATCAATCACCCCCGAATACCTCCGGGAATCCATACCTTTTTGAAAGTGGTTTCGAACAAGGCTGTATTAGTGTAAAAGGAAAAACATATTGCAATCTGGAACTGAACTACGATCTTTTAAACCAGTTGTTGTTGTTGAAATACCTGAATCATGAAGGAGAGGCCGTTATCCTTGAAATTCCGGACACATGGCTTGAAAGACTCAGAATCGGACCCATGATTTTTGAACCGGTACGGAGACTGGATGGCAGGCAGGTTATCTGTCAGGTTATACAGAGTGGACAAGTTAAGGTCCATTATTACCGGAGAAAGGATCTGAAGCTGGACAACGTGCAAGGCACTCCAATCTACGTATTTTCTAAGCCGGTCAGGGAGCAGTCTGTCCTGATCTGTGCCCAGGAGCACCCGTACCGCAACACCAGGGACTTTCTGCAAGCTTTTAATCCTTCTGTTCAGGTAATCATAAGCAATTATCTTAAAAACAACAGAATAAAGTTATTAAAAGCTTCTGATGCTGTCATGGCTGACCTGGTTAATTTCTGTGATCTCCAGATTAGACAATGAAAACCATTTTATTCATATCGCAGTTTGTCCTCAGCCTGTTGACTGGTCGGAGTGCTGGCCCGGATCAGATCATATCCTGTCATTATCAGGAGGTTAAATTTACTGAATTTTGTTCAGATATTCGTGAGCGTACAGACGTCACGGTATACTATGAGGAATCCTGGACTGATAACCTGCGGGTTACCCTGCAGGAGGACAGCATCTCAGTACGGTCAGCACTTGAAAGGGCAGTTGCCGGCACGGATTTGCACATTTCGATTTGGCATGGTAATCTTCTGGTTCTTAAATCAAAACAGCTGATCACAGCCTTGCCTGTATATGAAAAGGTGGCCATTGCAGAGGTGACTGAAGAGTCAGCATCAGGACTCACCGAGAGTGAGGAACGCTATTTGATGGGCAGGAAGGCCGGGAGCACTGAGATTATCAAAGTCGGGAAGAAATCGTTCGCATCAGGTCCTGCCCTTGTCAAGATCCTGGGTAATCTGACCGTAGAGGAAACCGGAGAACCAATCATCGGCGCAGCGATGTTTGTTGAAGAACTTAACACGGGAACAATAACTGATCAGAACGGTTTCCTCAGTCTTGTCATAAAGCCGGGCACTTACAATACAAGGTTAGAATACCTGGGATTTGAAAAGAAAAAATGTATTCTGGAGGTATATTCTGCCGGAGATTTCAGGGTGGAAATGAAAAAAGTAGTAATACCCATTGATGAAGTGGTGATCATGGGTGACAGGCAGATCAATGTCACTTCCCGGGATCCCGGACTGGAGAAGATCTCTTCCAAAACGATCAGGGAAATTCCCACCATGATGGGCGAACGGGATATACTGAAGGTATCAGAGATGATGCCTGGTATAGTGAGCGTGGGGGAGGGTGCTTCGGGCCTCAATGTCCGCGGGGGAAGCTCAGATCAGAATGCGTTTTATATCAACAAGATTCCCATATACAATACATCTCATCTTTTTGGCTTTTTCCCCGCTTTCAATTCTGATATTGTGAAAGACTTTTCGGTTTACAAGGGATATGTTCCTGCACAATATGGCGGAAGATTATCTTCCGTGTTCAACATAATTACCCGTCAGGGGAACCGGAAACGGTTCAATGCCCATGCCACAGTGAATCCCGTAACGGCGAGTCTCACCCTGGAAGGACCTTTGGGAAGAGATAAAAGTTCAATCCTGATCAGTGGCCGGGCCTCTTATTCTGACTGGATCCTGAACCGCATTGACAATCCCACAATTAATGCCAGCAGTGCGCGATTCAATGATATAGCCCTGTCATACAACTATGATTTTCGAAAAACGAAATTGGCTTTGTTTGCCATCAACAGTTATGATTTCTTCCGGTTATCCGACATTACCCAGTATGAATATGGCAACAGCGGTGTTTCCCTTAATCTCAGGCACAACTTCAGTACGGATATTCAGGGAGATTTTTCCTTTACCGGGTCCGGATACCGGTTTAAAACCGTTGACCAGCAGGAGCCTGCCGTATCATACCAACACGGATACAAGCTGGAACATTATGAGGCACGGTTCGATTTCAACCATGTCACCCTGACAAGACACAACCTGGAGTACGGTGCCAGTCTTTTGCTTAACCGGCTTGACCGCGGAGATGTTATTCCTTATGGGGAATCACAGCGGAGTGAGGTAGATCTTGGTAAGGAAAAAGGCATTGAAGGATCGGTATATCTCTCTGATATGGTCGAACTGATGCCCTCGTTGAGTATAAGTGCCGGATTACGGTATTCGCTGAATACTCCGCTTGGCCCGCGGACTGTATATACCTATCAGGATGGTGAACCACTGGAAGCGAGGTACATTGTGGATTCAGTTGTATATGGCAATAACCAGCCCTTATGCTGGTATTCACTCCCGGAGATCCGTACAACACTGAATTTCGAAACCGATCCCGGGGGATCCCTGAAACTTGCTTTTAACCAGATGCACCAGTCCATCTTCATGCTTACCAACACCATATCCGTCGCACCCAATACGCAATGGAAACTGGCAGATTATTACCTTAAGCCTGCCCGGAGCAATCAGATATCGCTTGGCGTATTCCGGAATTATCCAAATAAGGGATGGGAGGCTTCCCTGGAAATATTTTATAAACATACCAGACATTTTCCGGAATTCAGGGACGGGGCCGACTTTCTTGACAGCGCTCCCATGGAATCGATCATCCTGCAGGGAATTCAGAAGTCGTATGGCATTGAGCTTTCAGTCAAAAGAAACGGGAAAAAACTGAACGGATGGGTGGCTTACACTTTCTCCCGGGCACTGGTGGAAGTAGATGGTGGAAATGTATGGAACAGCATAAATGACGGAAAAACATACCCTGCCAACCACGATATACCCCATGCCTTGAATACACTGATCAATTATTCGATAAGCCGGAGGTTCAGCCTTTCTTCTGTTATAACGTACCAGACAGGACGTCCGATAACTTATCCCCTTACTGCATATTATGTTAATGGAGTACCTTACACAGATTACTCAGACCGGAATAAATTCAATATCCCCGATTACTTCAGGGTGGACCTGTCGGCCACCCTGGAGGGCAATCTCAGGAAAAACAAACCATTCCACAATTCCCTGGTCTTCAGCATATACAATCTTACAGGCCGCGATAACGCATACTCAGTTTATTATAGAAATGAATACAGAAGCCTGAACAGCTATAAATACTCTGTTATCAGTGTACCCATATTCACCATAACTCTTTTAGTCAAACTCGGAAATTATGCATCGGAATAACCTGACATATCTGATACTGTTAATGACAGTATTGGGATGCATCGAACCATACGTACCGCAGCTGAAGGGAGAGGCAGAGGATGTATATGTTGTGGAGGGTGAGGTGACAAATCATGCCGGATACCAGATGGTAACCTTGTCAATCGCATCTCCCATTGACGAACCCCGGTTTTACCCGGTTAGTGACGGGCTGTTGACCATTGAGGATGATAAAGGAAATGAATTCGGTTTGGAGGAATATGAGAACGGGAGGTACAGGGTGTGGATGGATCAGGAGTTTCTGAATCCGGGGGTCTCATACCGGTTGCTGATCACTACCCCTTCCGGAGAGGAGATCATTTCGGATTATGACACTATGCCGGCATGTCCCCCAATTGACTCAGCCTATAATATGCGGGAAGAGGTGGTCACCCGGTCGGGGGAGATACTTACCGGAATGCAATATTACATTGATTTTTATGGTTCGGGTACAGACAGCCGGTTTTACCGGTGGACTGCAGATGAGACCTGGGAATATCATTCCCCATATCCCATTGAATATTTCTATAACGGTACAAGGAACCAGGTAATTCCTCCGGATTATTCCTATATGGTATGCTGGGTCACCAAACCTGTTGATAAGACCTTCTCGGTAACAACAAATAATCTGGTTTCAAACAGTTACCGGAAGCTGCCACTTCATTTTGTGGATAATACCACAACCAAGCTCTATTTCGGATACAGTGTGCTGATCACCCAGCATGCCCTGTCAGCCAAAGCTTTTGATTTTTGGGAGCAATTGCGCCTGAACAGTGGGAAAGACGGAGGTTTGTATGAGACGCAGCCCTTGCCTGTTCAGGGCAATCTGCAGAATATAACACATCCGGAAAAAAAGGTTCTGGGCTATTTTGGCGCCTCGTCTGTGTCACAAAGGAGGTCGTATCTGGATGCAGTCAGGGATATGGGGATTGCCTATGACTCTATTTGTTCACCATATGACCTTGGCCGAATGGGCTGGAGAGAATTTACACGAGAGGATTATCCTGTTTATTTCACCTATTTGTTCATTAATAATGGTTACAGATTGAAGATTCTTCGCACAGAATGTGTTGATTGCCGGGCGCGGGGCGGTACCGTTGTAAAACCTGAATTCTGGCCTGAATAAAATGAAGACCCTGGTTTTTCTATTGATCCTGGTGACAGGATGTCTGACCGCATGGACAAAGGCAACAGGTCAGGAGAGCGGTAAACAGGATTTCCGTGAATCTGTCAGGCTTTTTACAGACAGGACCTTGTATGTGACCGGGGAGTTCGTTCAATTTTCTGCCTGGCATAAAACGAAAAAGGATTCAACCGGAAAGATCCTGTATTTGGAGATGATCACATCCGATGGTGTTAAAATTTCAGGTGGAAAGTATAGGTTTCATCAGGGTCTTGCCAGCGGTTGTCTCAAAATCCCTGAGGATTTGCTGACCGGAATTTACTATATCAGGGGTTATACCCTGTTCATGCGCAATTACGGTCCATCAGCTTATGATTACCAACCTGTTAAAGTGATAAATCCGAATAAAACCGAGATCCTTGCCTCCGGAAATGAGGTGCCTTTTCCGGAAACTCCGGATTCAACTGATGATGGATTATTTCAATTATCCACGGATAAGGAGCATTATGGTAAACGCGAAAGTGCAGGGATAACGATCAGGATGATGATGCCTGAATCTGCAAGGATGGATGGGTTGTGCCTTTCTGTCATACCAGCCAACACAGCAGAATTATCCGGGATATTTGAAATGAAACCGAAAAATGAGAAATCAGCACCTTTTCAGCCATACTACGCTGAAACCAGGGGCATTTCCCTTACAGGCACAATCCTGGATAAAGACATGGTGAAACCGGCTCCTGATCATGTTATTACACTATCTGTCATGGGGCATAAGGATTTCAGCGCATACAGGACCGGCGGAGATGGACGATTTTTCTTCACACTACCCGAAGATCAGGGCAGCAGTGACATTTTTCTTTCTACCGCTGATATTTCCGGTCATACCTCAACCCTGCTGATTGACAATGATTACTGTACCATACCGGTGAGACTGTATAACCCGGAATTTTCATTGTCTGAGAAGGAAAAGGAAGTAGCATTTCGCCTTTCCGTCAATAAAGTGGTGTCAGATCAATATGATGAATTGAATACAGTAGCGAAGGTTGACAGCCTGAAGGATCAGATCAGGCCTTTTTATGGACAGCCGACCGAAACACTTCTTATGGACAAATTCATTCAACTGCCAACACTCGAAGAGTATTTTAATGAGCTGCCGCTTGAGGTAAAGGTCAGGGAAAGGAAGGGAGGCAAGTATTTTAAATTTCTCTCGGCCAATGCTTCGATGATCGTGAATGATCCCCTGGTGCTGGTCGATTGGGTCGTGATCGGTGATATTGGCAAGATACTTGCTTTGTCCCCTCAGAAAATTCTGAAAATTGAGATTGTTGACAAACCTTATGTGAAGGGTAATCTGACTTATGGTGGCATCATCAGTATTATTTCAAGGCAGGGTGATTTCGCCGGCATTGATCTTCCCGGTTCCGGCGTTTTTGTGAAATACGATCTGCTGACACCTTGCCCGCAATCTGGAAATTATATGCCATTGGCCGGACATCATCCCGATTCACGCAATACACTGCTGTGGGTGCCAGATCTTCGACCGGAAACGGAAAACAGGATAACATTCGTAACACCGGATACCCCGGGGCAATATATCATTCTAATACGGGGAATAAGCCAGGATGGCAGGGTAGTCAGACGATCACTTTCATTTGATGTAAATTAACCGTATCGGAGCCCGGATTATTTCTTCTCGCTTTTGTTGTAATATTCCAGGGCTTTGGCCATCCTTGTATTCAGGTGATCAATACGGGTCTGATCCGAGGGGTGAGTGGATAAAAACTCGGGTGGAGCACCCTGTTTCTGTTCCATCATCCGTTTCCAGAAATCAACAGCCTTGGTGGGATTATAACCGGCCATGGCCATGAAATACAGTCCCAGTTCATCTGCTTCACTTTCATGTTTGCGGCTGTAGGGGAGAAGTACCCCAAGCGATGAACCAACACCGAACGCAGCCAGGGCCAATTGCCTTGTGGTTTCCGGTTTCTGCTGTAGAGCAACATCGAGGGCCATACCGCTCATTTGAACAGCCAGTTCCTGAGACATCCGCTCATTGCCGTGGTTTGCGATGGCATGGGCAATTTCATGCGACATTACCACAGCTACGCCATGAGCATCAATACATACTGGCATGATGCCCTCATAAAAGGCGATTTTACCACCTGGCATGCACCAGGCATTCATTTCTTTGGATACCAATACATTATATTCCCAGGCATAGCCATTTAAGATACTGCTCTGATTTTGTTCAGTAAAATAGGTTTCAACTGCCGCTGTAATATTTGTACCAACCTGTCTTACTGTATTGATATACTGAGTGTTCGTTGAGATCTTATTCTCCTTAAGAACCTGGGCGTAGCTGTCGCTGCTGAGTGACAGGATCTGGGACGATGGAATCATGGTGAACTGTTTCCGGCCGGTCAGCGGAACGGTAGCACATTGTGCCAGAAGCAGCAGGATGAGCAATGCAACAGCAGGATTTGCCTTATTCATAATTTAAGTATTAAAAATCAATGACAAATTTAGCTCAAAGTGAGGAAATGTGACATGTAAATGTTATGCCCATTTGTTTTTGCGTATCTTCTATTTTGAAAACCGACCCCAAATAGGTCCGGTATATGAATGAATTACTTGTGGTGTGATAATTGTAGGATTTGTCTTAATCAATAGCCCTGGCCCTTAGGCCGGGGAAAACGATGGCAAGCATACTCTCACCCGGGGGTTTTAACCCCCGTAATTGAAAAACAAACAGGATCAATTTGTCTGGGGCTTAGCCCCGGAGGAGGCTTGTTTCTTGTTTCCACGGCCTGAAGGCCATGGCTATTAAGCTGTGTCAATAACAAAATTTCGGTGCCGTTATCGGACTTCGCTTCGCTGCGTCGCGATAACTGAAATTATGTTAATCCCGACAGGAATGTCGGGAGCACAAATTTTCTACAATTGTCCTATAAATAAATATTGTTTCTGAGCAGATTAAACCGTAAGATGCACAAAATCAAAACACTAACTTATTTAGAAGCAATAAAAATTGTAAATTTGCTTTTACATTCTTTAAACTTAATTGTGCCAGTTTAATCTAGAATAAGATTAATTAAACAAACCTGCTAGTTTGTAAATCCGTGCTTTCGATATATAATTATCCAACCATTTGCATTTTCCATATTCATGATGTGGTTTAAGGTATATATAACCCTGGGCAAGATCGCTGAATGCAACCTGTGGTTGATGAGTAAAATAATAACTATTCCTATTTATTAGCAACCGACTTATGTTATCTGTTTAATCTTATAACTTCGATTTTCAGTGGAGTTAGATGATTCTTTATGATTGCCCAAATGATGCTGGAATCAATAGAATCATAGCTATGAATTAAACGATTACGTAAACCAACTATTTTCCTGGCATTATCCAGGCTGATTTCTGGAAATATCTTCTCGAATTTATTGATGGCCTCTCCAATTATACCTAACTGCCTTTCAACTGCGCTCTGTGTTTTTAAATCCGCCTGATAATTTTCAAAGGATGATACCTCTTTTGTAAATGATTCAATGAGCTCAATAGATAAAAATATATCAGATAAGTATTTTCTGCCTTGATCCGTCATAGATAAGTACCTTTGTTGAGTCAATGCTTTTTTTAAGAAACGGATTGCGTAATGAAGATTCCGTCAACAAATCAACTTTTCTATTGAAGAAACCTTCCAATCGATCCCAAAACGACATTAGCTTTTCTCCTCTTTCAATGGGATCCAAATACTCAATTTCAACAAGCAAATCAATATCACTACTTTCTGAATTGAAACTGTCGTTTGTTGATGAACCAAAGGCATACAATGACTTTACCTTGTGACTCCGACACAAGGAATTAAAATCATTTGCCTTTTTTAATATTTCATCTTTTACTACCATAAGTCAAAGATACTACATTAATTCATCGATAGGAACGTCAAGCTGGAGGGATTTAAAGCTTGTTGCTAACATAATAGGATTTTATGTCCAGTTACTTCAGATTTATGACGTAGTATCAAATGTAATTATTTTTATGACGGTAAAAAGTCAGTAAAAGAGAAATTGGACATAAAATCCTATTACTGTTAAATAGAAACAGGATTAATTACCTGTTATACAGCCAGTAATGTTATTTAGAAGCAAAATAATCTACAAATTTTCCCCGAACACACCCCGAACTAATTTAGACAAATTCTCTGCCGGGAAAATTTGCATTTTAATTTTGTTTTCTTAAGTAAGCTCAACCGGGTATTGTACTAAACCGTATAATATCGCGGATCATGAAATCTTTTCAGGCGTTCTACGCCACACCGTCACCAGATTCTAAGTCCTATCATGTCTTCATCTATTGGGAAAAACGATACGTATTTTCCAATCTAAAGGAAGCCACCAAATTTATTGTGCTTGCCAACAACCTCTTATTCAAGGAGGTTTTTAAAGTAAATGAACTACTTATAGAAATTTACCCCGAAGCCAGAAGATTATTATTTACAGCCGTAGGACTTCAAAAGCACACCATACTTAATAAGTTTAAGGAAATTGAAGCATTAATTGACTATTGCCACCATCCAATGGGGCATGATAAAGGAGTGCATATTATTGGCAAAGTAGAAAAAGCCTACAGCGAACTCCAATTAATCAATCAATTAATGCAAGACCTATTCAGGAAACAAAAAAACACCCTGGCAATTTATCGTTGTAAACTTTTCGATGAACGCCTGGAAACCTCATTCCAGGAATTTACCGTATTCAAATTTGAACGCCTGGAAAACCTTATTAAAGGATCCACTTGTAAGGTTATAAAACTAGCAGTAAATCAATAATTTTTCTTAATCCCTTAATCTTTAATATTATGCAGCACATATTAAGGCATATTGCTTTATTATTAACTAACCTGGAAACGGAAATTGCATTAAGGCAAGAATATTTCCAGGAACACGCCGAAACCTGGCAAAAATCCGAACAGGGTAGGGCATACCATAAGAAAACCGAACTAATAAACCTGGTCCACACCAAACTATCTGATTGGAGTGATGAATTAATATTTTCTTAACCTAAACTTTCACATTATGAAGCATTTAATTAAAAGAATGAAAACAGCGTTACTAAAACGCATTTACAGGAAAAACGCTGCTGATCTTCAAAATGTTATCCATAATCTGATAACATTTGAAACACGGCACCACCTATCAACCCCCTCCGGATCCGTGCAAGATCAAATCAAAAAACTTTATGAACGGATAAACGACACCAAACACATTTCAGAATTGTATGAAAGGAATATTGTGATCCTGTCTGAAAACTGCAAGCACCTTTTTGATGATTATTGCCTGGATAACGATTGTTTTTTTGTTCGTGAACTCAATACCAGACACAACCGCAAACATCTTTTATTAACCTGTATCCGCAAAAATGCAAAGACCATTTTTCAACTTAAACTTGAAAACTAATGAACTATATTCAGAAAAGAAAAGAGTACCTATCCCAACAATCAACCCTGGATACCTTTAAAAGTTTCATTAACCGCAGCACGTCAATAGAAGAAAGAAAAAGGATATCATTTATTGCCAAGCAGATCCTTTCGCCAATTGAACTAGACGCCTTGAACCGTCATATTATCAATTTTATGGACACCGAAAAGGAGATAAACGAAATAAAGGAGAGATTCAAAAAACCCTTTATGTTTATAACCCACAAGCGAAACTGGAAAAAATACAACATATACCGGCAACTCGTTTATAAAGATCCTGAGATATGAACAACTATCGGAGATGTACGCTGACAGATGAACAGCTAAAGACGGAAATAACCGCCACAAAGCACACCCTTGAAGGATTGGAAAAATACGACTGGCAAAACCGCAGGATCCTGGAATCAATCTTGAAATACTTACAAAGAGAACAGAAATCCAGGTTTCAGGCCAGACAACTAAAATTACCACTTTAAAACTCACAGCCATGATAATAGAAATATTCCGATATCCGCAGAATGGTTATACAATAGGTAAACTATTTATAACAGGTCGATACTTTTGTGACACCCTGGAAGATGAGATCAGAGATCTAAACCATAACGGACAATTCGACCAGGGAGAAATTAAAATTCCTGCCAGGACCGCAATTCCTTGCGGATCGTATAACCTTGTAATAAACTATTCAAACCGTTATAAACGGCCTATGCCAAGACTTCTGAACGTTCCTAACTTTTCCGGGATACTCATTCACCCAGGGAACACCACAGAAGACACCGCAGGATGTATTTTAGTAGGAGAGAACAAGGTAAAAGGCATGGTAATCAACAGCACATCTATATTTAAAACCTTTTACCTCAGAATAAGCAAATTTCTAATCTCTAGTAAATTCCAAAAGATAAAGGTCATAATATACGACCAACCATATAAAAAGGCTGCAGCTTAAAGAAAAGGGGGCAATTTTGCCCCTTTTTTGTTTTCAACGGTTTGCCGTTAAGAAACGTTGAACATTTCGAAGCAATTCCATATCAGACCGTTTCTACCTTTGTATAAATGTTATTTTGCTCAAATTTAGCACTATCCGCGCAATGTTTTCTAACCGGCTGTTAGCTGCTGATTGTTTTAACTAATCAAGTCAACAGTCTCTAAAAACAAATCTCCCTTTATAAAAAATCTACGACCTCCTGTTGACATCATTGGTTCGCCTTCCATATATTCTTCCATTTCAATCTTTTGAATAATTTCATTTCTTTTCTTATCAAAAATTAAACAAGAACCGTTCTCCAAATGAAAAGCTAATATGTAAGTGCTATCATTGGGGAGTCTAAGGTAATCTGTCATTAATAAAACATTTTGATTATTTGAATCCTTAGTTGCTTGTTGTTTAATTTCATCATACCCTTGGAGAACATCAAATGGATAAGAGTCAATATATGAATCAAAATTTGTTTTTATCAAGTAGTTGTTGTTCTCGAACAAAATCACAGTCTTTGCGAAAAAAGTAGGATTGTCATTAGTTATGAGGTCAATTGACAATAGGTTCACATCATTTTCTTCTTCCTTATCACATTCTATAATGAAAAGTGTTGTCATTATTAGGAAAAACATTTTTTTTATTGTCATGATTTTTTTAGTTTAATTACTATCAGTAATGTAAAGATGTTTAGATTGTAATTTTGGTTGCGTTCAATTTGCAGCTATTTCATTGTTTCTATTATTTAAATATATCATGTCAATTTAGTAAAATTTCACATTCCATGAATAAAAAAGGGGAGCAAAAACTCCCCTTATACAAAAAAATCTCAACAAATATTGCACCTAACTAAACCCTAATCCTTTACTTACTCTGGACCTTGTCATGATCCGAAGCAAACGCCCCAAGGAAGAAAAGGCAGAAAGAAACGGCCAGAGCAGGCCAATTAATTGACCCTTCAGCCGTTAAAAGATGATTGGCAAGCAAATTAGAAGCAGCAGCCAACGCACCCAATAAAGTAGTTTTATAATTGTGTACCATATTACGTTTAATCCATTTAAAACGACATACTATTATTATTATAACTTTCAAAGCCTCAAGAATTTATAAATTAAAATCAACACCAGGAAAACCGCACCCAAAACGAAAATATCCTTTAATTGCCCTCCCTTTTTCGGATCCTTCACCTGGACATATTTTACAATCTCTTTAACCTTGCTTTTTTCAATCTTCAATTCTGATTTAACAAGGTACAGGGAATCAATAAACACCCTTAATTTCAACCGATTATCCTTTAACTGATAGGCAATTTTTACATATTTTCCATTTATCAACATGTTTTCCTGTACTATCAATCTATTCATGGAATCACAATCCAGGGACAACGTTAATCCTGCACTATCCCGGATCCTTTCAACCACAGTATTAAAAACGGTATCAATCCTATTCACCTGGACCGAATCAACCCTAACACCATTGACACAATGCCGGCACGGAGAACAAGATAGAACCACAAAAAAGAAAAATAGAACCGGGATCCCTTTTAACATGCTATTCAATATAAACGATCCAATGAAATGTAATCCCGGCAGGATTTGTTGCCCAGGTAGGACAAACCAGCTTAAACTCAAAGTAATCCGTTGATATTAGCGGAATACTCAAAGCCTCATTCTGGAAATTCTTACCCGCATTTCCCGTAGCAACTTCAGCAACCAGGTAATCAGTTGTATTCTGTTTTCTGATAAATAGCTGAATATTTTCAGATGATCCTGCCACACCGTTAGCATACCAATAAAACCGACATGCCTTAATTGTACATGCAATCGGAATCATTATTTTATCCTTTGTTCCAAACACCGTACCCCATGAAGCACCTTGATTAACTGTTAAACAATAGGTAACGCCATCCGCAGGATTAAACGTTGTAATCGAAGTACCATAGATAGCAAAGCTTCTTTTATTCTTATTTGATAAATTTCCCATTCGCTTAATCATTAAAGTAAAAACCACGTACAAAATCCGGTATATTATCACCAGGCTTAAACTGAGTGATATAATTTCCGTAAACCTGTTAAAGATCTTCACATACTTCCAATTGAACCGCCTGGAAATCTGCAAACATTTACGTTTTATAGATTCAACGCGCGGAACCTTAAGGTACCTAACAGGAGAGGACCCAACGTAGAAAACAAGGGTATAATAAACCTCCTTTTTCCTACCTTTTAAAGCTTGAAACATATTTATCTTTTTAACGCCCTTTTATAGGCTTCGGACATCCGGTCAGAATCAACAGCGGATCCGTTTTCAAACCTTACGATCAATTTACCCAAATCAAGTATTTTTGACTTTTCTATATTATTGGTTCCCAATTCACTAACAAGGAATTTTATATAATTTTTATCGCCTTCCGCATACCTGGTAATAAAATCTTTAACCGGGTAAGAATTCCTGTTTTTGAAGTAATACAGCAAAAGCCTATAACCTGCCTCCAGACCATCATCCAAGAACAAGAATTTCAAAAATCCCTTTTCACCTGGTGAACTTGCATAATCCGAACGATACAGGTAATTATCTCTTATATTGAACGGATTGTTGTTACTGAACCCTATGGTATCTTTTTTGATCTTTGTCAAAAACAAAACCACTATTAAAATCAACAGAATCCCGAATCCTATCATATTTCAACTGTTTAATTCTGGTCTTATAATAGTCCGTGTAAAACTTAAACGGCCAGTATAAAAATCCAATTAATGTAAATACCTCCGCAAAAATCAATTTAAGGAGTGAAAGAGAAGCCAGGAACATTACCAAAGGGATCCCCAATAATATTAAAATAACTACCCCTATAATAATTACTACCACAATTGAAGCCCGGCGCATTATACAGCACACATATAACCAACAAAATGCACTTTACAGGTACAACCAGCACCGGCAACTACCAGGGATTTATATAACCCTTCAATTTGCACGATGAACCGGCCTGGATTAACAGGGTCATTATTTTCCACGCTGACCACATAGTCACCGGCGGGATTATCAAAACCCTTAACTTCGCCAAGTGTAGCCGTAGCCACTAGCGATGCAGAAGCAGGAACATAAAATTGAAGATAAAATTTTCCTGCCAGGTGAACAGGCACAGTATCACCCTGGAAAGTAAAAAGGCCCGCACCATCCAGGCGAACTTCGCCAGATACCTCCCTAATCGTATCAGATAACCCGTTTGCCCTTTTTAAAAGGGATTTATAGAACATTCTCATGATTATACAGCTTTAATTAAATAACCTTTATACCTCAAAGTCCATCCCGCACCGGTAGAGAAAGAAACGATCTTTACACCCGCCAGCGCCCCTGTAACTTTAAATCCCTCCAGAGTAGGCTCGCCGGTTTCAAAATGGGTTCCAACCGAAAGCATATCATTTCCCTCCAGATCCAGATAAAGAAAATAAGGATGATTCCTTTTTTCATAAGGGTTCGATATTTCCACAATTTCAACTTCACCAACAAACACATCCAAAGATGAAGGAGGAAGATTAGAATCTGTACCGATATCCCTATGATTTACAACCTTATGCCAGTTATTATTTAAAGGATTGAAATCAGTATTAAACATTACCGGCACTATGTTTGTACGGCCCAAACGTTCAGCAATTTGATCCGCATAAGCCTCATATATTAATCCACTCATAATAGATAAACTCCTTTATTTTCAAGTATGACCTTTAAATTATCGTAGGAATATGAGCCATTATTGGAAAGCTCATTTTTAAGCCACCCCTGTAAATTCAATTTCCTACCTATGAACGTTGAAGCAGTACCGCCCAAAACGTCATATTTCACAATCCCAAATTCTTTAAAGATGAAATTGATTTCATCCCTGTTCAATTCATTAAAGATTTGAAAGATTGTTTTTTCATCCGTACCAAGCCGATTCATGGAATCCAGTATTGCTTTAACCTTGGATTTTAGGGTCCCGATATCCAGGACAAAATTTCCTGAACTGTAATCAATATCATCCACGGATCCGCTTGATATACCGCCAGTAGTTGTATTGCCCTTACTTTTGAAAAACTTTAAATACAGGATCAAAACAACTACTAATAAAAAAGCATAGCGGATTAATCCGCTATACTTCTTTATTTTAACTATTGTGCGTTGAAATTTGTCCATCCTAGAGCCTTAATTAACGATAAAAACGCCTTGATCTTTTAGAGCGCCTTCTCCTTGCAACCCGCCTAACCAGCTTAGCGATAGTCTTAAACTGCCTTTTTGAAAAAGGTCTCTTTCTTCTTTTGTAAGCCATAACTCATTAATTTTTAGTCGTTTTCTTCAATAACATCATCCGAAACCAAATCCGAAAGCCATCTTTTAAGAGGAAAATAAAGGCAAGCTATCCCAATAGCAACATACCAAACAGAGGTTCTAAGCTTTAGATGATACCTCCAATCCTGTTCTTCTTTTGGCACATCCTTATCAATCCGTATTTCATCCCACCAATTTGCGGCCTCTTGCCGATAGCGTGCATAATCCTCCGCATCCAATAACGAAAATTCATTAAGAATTCTAAAAAGCAGCTTTATAGGATTCATTTTCTTGCAGTTATTTGATTAAATAATATAAAACCCAGCACGGCAACACCGGCAACTACCGGCAGGATCCAGGCCGATCCCTGGGATCCCTGACCGGATCCAGAACCATCCGGTACTATTTGCCCTGAATTGTTCCCTAGATTCTGAACCGTCAGGATGATACCTTTATCAATTGCCGACTTGCCAAAATTCAGGGAACCAAGATTCAAAACTGAGGGAGTATTAACGCCCCCTGTTTTTTCGGTCAATCCTTTATTTACTAATGGATTTGACGGCCTTTTATTTTTCGCCTTATCCACCAACAGGGAAACACCACCGGACAGAACGGCCTTAGCAACTTTACTTTTTTTTGGCCTTTTCCGCTATGATGGAAGCCCCACCTGTTAAAACGCCCTTTACTATCTTTTTAAAAAGACCCATTTAACGCCTTTTTTTAAAAAACAATAAAACCAGGACCAGACCCAGGACACCGCCACCAATCAAAATATATTTTGTAAACGGCGAAGAAGGTACACCGGATCCCAGGGAAGCATTAAGCGCAGCCCCAGCAGTCGATCCGGTTGTATTCTGGTAAGCGTCAATAAAAGATTGACCCGCAGTTTGTTTTGTAGCTGTGCCTTGTTTACCCTTGCCGATCTTTTGTACCAGACCGCCAACGATATCTATTGCACCCGAAGCGATACCACCGATAACGGGAATTTTGCTTACAACCTTTGAAAGCAGCCCGCCAGGTTTCACCACCTTTTTTAACGCCGATCCTATCTTTTTAAACAGACCCATGATTATCCTTTTGTCCGAATTTTGCTAACCAGTTCATTCTGATGTTTAACCGACATATCAATTGCACGATTTGCAGTAAACAGATCTGCATTCAGGTATTGAACAACAACAGCATTTTTACCTGAGGTGATGTTTGCAGAATTCAACTGAAGATCCAGGGAACCGCCATCCAGGTCAATCCCTTCATAAATCAGATGACTATGGCGAAGATTTGCCGCCTCGGCAGGATTAACAATATCATAATAACGCCGGGCCAGGATCTGACGGAACGTTGCAAATGCCGCATATTTGTCAGCTTTAAGAGAAAGGGATTGCAGGGGCGAATCCGCTTCAAGAACCGAATTTTTATCCAGGTTAATCAAAGATATCTTTACAACATCATTCCCAATTGCCGGGGAAAATGTTGATTCACCTGCATTAATGGTAAACACTTTGACAGCCGGGATATATTCTTCATAACCAACAAACTGTTCCAGTTCACACTCGATATAAGAAACCGATGAATCCAGGTCAGCATGAAAAGGAGATGTAGCCAGAGAAATCTCGACCTTAAGAGAATCCGAATCCTTTACATTAATAACCCCGGGAAGATCCAGGACAACACTTTTTAAAGCCTGTTCCTTAGCTGCTGCTCCTTTTGCCAAAAGAATCATAATATTTGCAGCAGTGGTATTAAGGGGATGGATGTAATTGAAATTGTTATTCAAAGCAGAATCCAACGCCCAAAAAATGGCCTTATCCGAAAAAATTACATGATCTTCCCGATTCCTGGTAAGAATCATTTTAATAAACACCTTTGACAGGTCAAGCATATCCGGCGTGATATCAGTATTAACCGCACCGTGTGAGAGAAACGCATTAAGCTTTAACCGCCCAATTGTAGCACCCCTAACAATCTGCTCCCTGGTTTCGTTTGCTTTAATAATAAAACTCATAACACTTTTTAATTAAGTTAGTTAATAGATAACGTTACAGCTTTTTACTAAACATTCCGGTTATTTTACCAAGCAGATCCCGGAGTTTGTCATGAAAGAAGAAAACCGCAGCGCCAACACCGACAACCAGGAGGATTGTCATTAAATTACCTTTTTTCCTACGACGTGAAGCCATAATGAAATGTTTTAGATTTGTAAAAAAACTATCGTTACAAAACTACCGGCGAAAACAAATTTTGATTTTTCAAATACAGTTTTTTTCTTATTTCCTGTAAACTAGCTACTTATTGAAATAGCCACACTTTAAATTTACTTCAAAACGTTCTGTATTAACGTTCATGTAATATTCTGCAAAATCTTTTCCGTATGGAATAGGGCGGGAGAGGAGAGACTGACGAACGTATCCGATTAATGCTAATTGCTTTTTGAATCTGTAAAATGTTGTCTTATTGTAGATATTCATTTCTTTAACTTCATCCATTGAATTATTATCCAGTAACCGGATGAATTCTTTAAAGCCCAGGGATAAAATAATACCTTTTAGTCCTTTATTTTTCAACTCCTGGTTTTTCTGCTCAATAGTTCTTATCAGAACGTCACTTTTTATCTGCTTTTCTGTTAACTCATTCAATGTAAATTCATTAATGAATTTTAAAAAATGCAATCCGCACCTAACAACCAATTCATTACTGAATAAAGCATTTTTTGTAAAGGTGAAATGTTTTCTATTGTATCCCTCCAATTCCTCAACTAAAACACGCTCAGCGCAATCCGTTTCATAATCGGTAATTTCCAGGCAAAAATCTGCAGTTTGAGATTGGGATTTATTATAGAATTCATAGGATCCGCTATACCTTTTTAGTTCCTTTAATAGTGAAGCCATGGCACCGCCGTAGGAATCAAAACCTAATTTGATAAGGTATAAACCCGATTTCCTGGTATCCTTTTTCGCCTCGATCAATCGATCAATCTTTTCCTGTATGGCTTCATGCTTTAACGCCTCTTTTTTTATTCTTTTATATTCAAAATCCTTTGTTTTGTAAATGCCTCGTTTATATATGTAATTCAATCCCTGCTTTTTATATTCAACCTCATAACGCAACATCCTATCCGCCAGGGCCTGGATCGAATCAATCTCATATTTTTCAAAACCGTATTCCGAACGGTTCAACTTGTTTAATTCCTGCAATCCCTTCCGGTCTGATTCACCATTGCGGATATGATTGAATTCAGATCCTTTGTGATACACTTTCAGAGTATAGAACCGGCCCACTAAATATATGGATGTATCATAGGACCGCCGGGATTTGTCCCTGTTATCCCTTTGTCCTTTTTTGTGTACACTCTTAAGCAGGTCCAGGTAATCAATGCAATCCTTTTTTGTCAAGAAGATCCTGTTAAAGCAAAAATCCAATCTTTTGACCTCTATATCCTGCATGGATATCAAATGTATTCCACGATCCTGAGCCTTTTTTTGCCTGTATTCATATTCAGAAACAACCTGATACAAGCATTGATCCTGTAAAAACATTTTTATGAAATGCACAAGCCTGGCATGGGTTCGGCGCAACTGTATCATAATGTCAGCGGATTCCGTTTGATTAAACCAGGAAAACCGGTCCGGACGATGGTTAACAAACTGGTAAACATTTGTTCCATAACACGCCTTGGGTACAGAGAATTCAAAGGCAATACAATCCCTAACCTTATCCCAAGTATAATTTACACTCCTGGATGATGAAGGGATGTAAAGGGATCCTTTCTTTATATTCAATTCTAAGTTTGTAGTATTATCCCTAAACCTCAATACTTTAAAGCTTTTTTCGTTATTCCTGCTATTCAGGAAACCGACCATTTGCCCATACCTTTGATGGACATTCACCACCTGGAAAGAAATAGTATCAATCATAGCTATTTTTTATAAAAATGGAATACGTTTGTAAAACCTATTAAACCATTTATAAATCTGTTATTTAAACAGTATTTTTAACCCTGTTTTTTGGCCTATTTTCCCATAAAAACCCTCCCTTTTTTGAATTTTACCATTTTTTCAAATGAATTTTTACCATCCTGGACCGCCGAAATATCAAAAACAGATCAAAAGTAGGGGGGAAAACAAATTTTGGTACACATTTGTAACGGGCCTACCAAAACAACGGGAACGCCTTACCCAGTAAGGTTTTTAATACATTTCAAAAATTGAGAAAAACAGGAAATTTTGTCCTAAACGCTTGCAGCAGTAAGGCAAGCACCTAAAACGTTATTAGACAGCTTACTAAAACTTTTTGAGGGAAAAATGCAGGTGTGCAGAAAAAATCTATTTACTTGTAAACTATTGATCTTCCGATAATAAACTAGCAAACGGCGGTCACAGCCTGTATACCGTTTGTAAGTGTTACAATACACTTACAACCCTTTTGATAAATCTGTTTCTATAGAATCATTTGTTCCTGGTTATATCTTTGTCTGAGCAATAGGGTAAAAAGTACCCGGCGATATTGTTTCACTTAAATGTATCTACTATGAAAGTAAAAAGGATTTCACCTACGGTTAACGCCATCCTGGTAAACCAGGAAGACGCTGAAACCTTGTCGAACTCATTTTCTTTAATAGCTACTCAATTCCCAACACTTTACCACACCAAAGGCATTTTACCTTTATGTGAAGCTATTGAGCAAGTCAAAGCCTCATATAAAGGTAAAACCAAATAATAACCATATAACGAATAAATGTATTATCCTGAAGCCTGCCTGCAACGGCAGGTTTTTTTTCAATAGGTATTTTTTTATTCGTTGGGTTTGGAAGGAAATAGGAAAGGAAAGTACCTGGATTTCAAAGCCAATTCTTTTATTTAAAAACTAACTAAAAGAACATCTAACCGTCATTTGTTCTAAATCTTGAATTAATAATTTATACGCAAAAGACCAGGCTATTATGAACCTGGTATTTTATTTTTTATTACCTTTATTTCAACATACAGCAATGTTCAAAAAAAAGTTTTGAAGAATTTCAAAGAAATTACTAAGTCATGAAATATATATTATTTAAATATCCTTTTTTAATAATTGGAATTTCCATACTTATTAGTGCACAATGCGAATGCGATGATCCCAATAATCCTGAAAATCCCCTTAACGGAAGAACAACATCCGTTTTTAATCCTGAAAGAACCTATGGAACTGTCTCTGATGTTGATGGTAACATTTACAAAACCATAAAAATAGGTAGCCAAACCTGGATGGCTGAAAACCTGCGTACCATTCATTTTCAAAACGGCGATGAATTGCCTACTGTACTTATTAATACTGAGTGGGGATCTTTAAGCACAAGTGCTTACTGCAATTACAATAATACCAATGATATGGATACCATTGCCACCTACGGAAGATTGTATAACTGGTATGCAGTGGCTGACAGCCGCAATCTTGCCCCTAAGGGCTGGCATATACCTACTATTATGGAGTGGGATGTACTTATAAACTATCTTGGTGGGGACACAATTGCAAGTAATAAAATGAAAGAAATCGGCAGTTTTCACTGGGAAGATCCATTTGAATCTGACAATAGTAGTGGTTTTACTGCACTTCCTGGCGGATGGCGTTATCTTGATAGAACTACAAACGAAATAGGATATTACTGTACATTTTGGGCTATGCCTGAATACAATGAAACATCAGCAGGTTTTTTATATTTATTTTATTTTGATTCTTTTGTTTGGAGAGGAATCAATTATAAAGTTAATGGATACTCTGTCCGCTGTATAAAGGATTGATATAACACAATATTAACGAGGTGACCGAAAAGCGTAAACAGAGTAGGTAAAAACTCTAAATTCAATCTTATGAAAACATTTTATAAAGTCATTCTTTCAATCCTCCTGTTTACCACAATGGGTGGTGTAACTTATGGTGCAGATTTTACAGTAAAAGTCCCAACAACAGATGCTTTTGGTGGATTACATCCACCCATAAAAGCAGGTTCCAGTTTTATATTTCAGCTTACAGTTAAGAATAATACATCTCTTAGTTATGTTGTTTCAATTGATAAAGATGCCATGGGTGCTGTTAAATCGTGGATAAGTATTGATTTTACTAGTCAGACAATTACTCCAGGTCAAACCAAATCTTATATCTTAACTGTCAATGTGCCTTCAAGTGCAAGTGATATGGATTATCCATTGCCTTTGTCTTTTAATGCATATGATCCATCAAACAATAATAATCCATTTATCTATTTTACACAAACGATTATTGTAGACAAATCCAACCCACAAACTCCGGCATTTTCAATTAGCCCAAAGAGTTCCGAAGTTTATGTTTACTCTTGGAGTAGTTTTGATTCCAGGTCTATTGGATATACAAATAAAAACCAAAGCTCAGGTCTTAATGGAATAAAGGATTATACAATTGTTTTAAAAAGGGCTGATAATAGTGTTGTAGAAACTAAAACAATTAGTGCTACCGGAAATACCTATTATACATTTAAAACAAACATTACCTCCAATACCGATTATAAAGTAAATGTTACAGCAGCAGATTTGGCAGGAAACTCGAGCTCTGCTGAGGTACCTACAAGAACAGCACCCGGACCTCCCACCTTATCTATTTCAAAAACAAGTTTTTGTTATATTACGTTGACATGGAGTGCACCCTCAGGTGCAGTGAAATATGAAGTTTGGGATGTTACAAATACAACCTATGTTTTAAAAGTGACTACAACAGGAACCACTTATACTGTTAACGGTCTGTTGGCTGGTACTCCATATAAATTCTATGTAAGAGCACTAAACAATTTAAATACAAAATCCGATCCAAGTAATACACTTAATACTTCCACTCTTACCGTACCGATTCCAAGTATTTCAGGAAACAAAGCAGTTTGCTCGTCTGGTGCTACCTTTCTTGTAAGCAATTTACCTTCAGAATGCTCGCTTTTGTGGGATAAGGGTCCTAATTTGAGTTTATATTCATCATCAGGTAATTCTGCAACATTTAAAGCAACTGGAAGCAGTGCTAGTTGGATTAAAGCAACAATTAATTCAGGTTGTGGAACTTCTTCTGCAAACTATCTTGTTGATGCCGGCTCACCAAAACCAGGACCAATCACTATTCAATTCGATGCTCCCCCAGGAAGATTTACTGCATCAATAGATGGATTAGTCTCGGCTACATCATATAAATGGTACTTAGATGGTGTTCTGAAATTTAATGCATTAGAAGATGTTGTTATTTTTCAAAGACAGATTGGCAACTGTGGACATGTTTACTATGTTGATGTATCATTGGTAAATGCATGTGGTGTTTCTCCGATCCGTCATGCTGAAGTTTCTGAACCGCCTTGTTATAAAAGCTTTATTATATATCCAAATCCGGCAAATTCAGAAATTTCAATATCACAAAATGAAGATCTCTCTCTATTAGGCAGTGAATCAATCCAATCAGAAATTACAATGATTGGTTCAATTAAAATCATTGACAATTTTGGCAATACCTATTATTACGAAAAATATGATTCTGAAATTAGGGAAGCTGTTGTTAATATTTCAGCTTTGCAAGCAGGATCATATCTTATAATAATCAATAGTGAAACAAATAAAGAAAGTTATCCTTTTATAAAAAATTAGTTCATTGATCATATTGAACAGGCATAAGGTTTATCCACATTTCTTATGCCTGTTCTTTTGAAATATTTCAAGTATACTCAACCAAACTTACCTCTTTATATTATTTTCAAACAAGAATCATTGTAAATATATAAGATCCCGAAACACCAGAAAAAAATATTTCGTATACTTGACCCAACAAATGTTCTTTTAACGCCTGGTTTTGTCCTATAATTAATATTATGTTAAATAGAATATAGTAAGAATAAGGGAAGGTTTTAAAGCTTCCCCTATTGCAGTTTTATAAGGCGTTCAATTCTCCTACAACTTCCTGGTATTTGTCAGTCATTTTCAGCCTGTAGAAAATGGTTTTCAGCGTTTCGAGTGAGGCCCTGTCCTTGGGGTCGATTTCGTGTGCTTTTTCCATATAAGGAACAGATTTTAGCAACATATTGTCACCTTCAATTTTTATCTTTTCATATTCTGTATTATCTGAAATCTTTGATGCATCCTCATAGATCTTTACAGCCTTGTTGAAATACAGAACAGCAATATTGAAATTTGCATCAAAGAAATTTGGATCCATTTCAATACAGGTCTTGTATGAACGTTCAGCATCTTCAAAATTCCCCATCTTGTCATACAATGAACTTTCGGCAAAAACATAAGATACATTCTGCGGATCACCTGCTTTTGCAATAGCAAGCTTCTGAAGAGCGTCATCAGTCTGATTGGTAACCATATAATAGTTGATCAATTCAATCAGAATTGATTGATTCTCAGGAAATTTCCTGAAACCTTCTGAAATTACATCCACGCCCTTGGCGGTATCTCCGCTTGCAAAATAACTTTGCTTGCGGAAAACATACAAAAACGGATCTTCTAATTTGTTAGCAGCGGCTTCTTCGAATAGCCTGTTGGCCTCAGTATAGTTCTTGTCCTCAAAAGCAGCACGACCGGCATAATATATATAGATCGTATCAACCTGGTTTTTCATTTGAGGTAATTTATTCAGATCGAGCAACTTGATAAAAGCATCGTAAGATGCCTTGTAATTCTTTTTATCATAATCAAAGACTGCTTCGAACTCCAGAGCTGATTTCAGGCTTATTATCACGTCAGCAATATCTTTGTCCGCCTTCCCATCCGCATTGGCTTTAACAGCTTCATTGACAGCCTTAATGGCCTCGTTTAGCGGATCGGGATGAATTTTCTTGGTTTCAGTCCAGCTTTCCAGCACACCGTTACGGAAATTCAATGTAACGCGCTCATATATGTATTCCTCGATTTTGTCTGATCCGTCCTGTGCTGTCTTGATTTCTTTCGGATCCTTCATGAATAGCTTTACACTGACTGGATCCATTCCTTTGGTAAGGATATCATTATGAACATTGAATATATTAACCAGTAAGGCTGCACGGCTGGTCCAGGTTTTTGCCTTGACATTCTTTTTTGGGTCCTGGATATCACTGTCACTTTTCTTTAACTTGTTTTCCAAACCCGAATAATTGAGTACAGGAGTTGCACCTTCTGGAGCTTGTGCTTTCAAACCTGATCCCGCAGCCAACATAAGTGTAATTAAGAACCAACTAATTCGCTTCATTGCTATCGTTTTTAAGTTATATTAAGTAATATCAGTTAGGTAAATATCAAAAATTTTGCCAAATATATATGCTATTTAATTATTGTCCAAAAATTCACACTAGATAAAAAGGATAAATTTCATCCTAAATGGTTTGATTTTATCTGGTCGGATGTCCGCCTGTCTGAGGTCATCGGGCAGCGATCTCGCATGTGCAAATTTTCACGTTTGTCTCCAGGTCAAAACATGCCCGTTTCATGCTTGTATTTCAGGGGGATCCTGCTCATCAACAGTCTCTGAAGAGCCTACCACATCTGTCACAGCAGCAATTGAATCTCCTGACCGGATGTTGATCAGCCGCACACCTTGTGTGGCCCTGCCCATCAGACGGAGATTTGACACGGCGAGCCTGATTATCAGGCCGGATTTATTGATGATCATGAGGTCATCTTTATCAGTCACGGCTTTAATGGCAATAAGGGGACCGGTCTTTTCTGTGATATTGATTGTTTTAACCCCTTTCCCACCCCGGTTTGTAATCCGGTAATCCTCCAGTTCCGTTCGTTTTCCATAACCATTCTCAGAAACCACGAGAATTGATTTGGACGTATCATCGAGGCAAACCATACCCACCACTTCATCTTGCGGATTGGAATACCTGATCCCTGTTACACCAGATGCAGTCCTGCCCATTGGCCGCACGTTTTTTTCATGAAAACGGAGGGCCTTGCCCGACCTGACTGCCAGCAATATTTCATTGTTTCCGTTAGTCAATTGTGCTTCAAGCAGGCAATCTCCCTCCCGGATATTAATCGCATTAATACCATTCTGTCTTGGTCTGGAATAGGCTTCCAGGGAAGTTTTTTTAATGATCCCTTTCAATGTACACAGTACAATATAGTTGTTCTGTATATATTCCGTATCAGCCAGGTTGCCGAGATTGATAAAGGCCCTTACCTTATCTCCCTGCTCTATGCTGATCAGGTTTTGGATGGCCCTTCCTTTCGAAATTTTAGTTCCTTCTGGGATATCATACACCTTCATCCAGAAACAACGGCCTTTCTCTGTAAAGAAAAGCATGGTGTTGTGCATGGTGGCATTGTAAAGGTGTTCGAGAAAATCCTCATCACGGGTTTCGCTCCCCCTGGATCCTTTGCCGCCACGCTGCTGTGTCCGGAATTCAGTTAAGGGGGTTCTTTTAATATATCCCAGGTGAGAAACAGTGATAATCATATCATCATCGGCATAGAAATCTTCCGGATTGAACTCTCCGGCATCTGGAACTATGCTGGTACGGCGTTCATCTCCGTACTTATCAATTAAATCCGCAAGTTCATCCTTTATTATCTGCATCCGCATACCTTCATCTGCCAGTAAACTTTTCAGAAAGGCAATGAGTTTAAGCAATTCTTCATAATCGAGCCGGATTTTATCCCTTTCCAGACCGGTTAACCGTTGCAGCCTCATTTCAAGAATGGCCCTGGCCTGGACTTCGGACAGGCTGAACGCAGACATCAGTCCATCTTTGGCATCATCTGGTGTTTTAGATGCCCTGATCAGGCTGATCACTTCATCCAGGTGATCAAGTGCAATCATTAATCCTTCGAGAATATGCGCCTTTTTTTCTGATTCATCCAGATCAAACTGGGTACGACGCACCACAACTTCATGGCGATGTTCGACAAAATACCGTATGCTTTGCTTCAGGGAGAGCATCCTGGGCCTGCCATGAACCAGGGCAATGTTATTCACATTGAAAGATGTCTGAAGCTGAGAGAATTTAAACAGGTTATTTAAAACTACACTTGATTGCGCTTCTTTTTTACAAATGATAACCACCCGTACGCCATTCCGGTCAGATTCATCATTGATATAAGAGATGCCTTCAATCTTCTTTTCGTTGATCAGCTCGGCAATCTTTCTGATCATTTCAGCCTTGTTGACCTGGTATGGTATTTCTTTCACCACGATGACCTCCCGGCCCGAGGATGTAATTTCAATTTCTGTATTGGCACGAAGGACAATTCTTCCCCTGCCGGTTTCAAAAGCTTCACGGATACCCTGTAAGCCATAGATAATGCCGCCGGTTGGAAAATCAGGTCCTTTCATGTGTACCATCAGTTCATCGGTGGTAATTTCCCGGTTATCAATATAGACCATGATAGCACGGCATACCTCAGTAAGATTGTGTGGCGGCATATTTGTTGCCATACCCACGGCAATCCCTGATGCTCCGTTGATGAGGAGATTTGGAATCCGGGATGGTAAAACTGTAGGTTCCTGCAATGTATCGTCGAAGTTCAGCTGAAAATCAACCGTGTTTTTTTCCAGGTCAGCCAATAGCTCTTCAGCTACTTTCTTAAGCCTGGCTTCAGTATACCGCATGGCTGCCGGATTGTCACCGTCCATCGAACCAAAATTGCCCTGCCCTTCCACCAGCGGATAACGAAGAGACCAGTCCTGGGCCATTCTTACCATGGCATCATATACTGATGTATCCCCGTGTGGATGGTATTTACCAAGTACCTCACCCACAATACGGGCTGATTTCTTGTATGCCCGGTTTGACAAAACACCCAAATCCTGCATGCCGTAAAGAACCCTCCGGTGAACCGGTTTGAGTCCATCCCGTACATCCGGTAAAGCCCGTGAAACAATGACCGACATCGAGTAATCGATGTAGGCTGATTTCATTTCCTCTTCAATATTTACCTGTACTATTTTTTCTCCTTCAGCCATAATGAATAAAACATAATCAATCCTGAAAAACTTATAATCCAGCAAATGAAATGAGTCGGCTAATGTAAATAAATTATGACGCTTAGTCGCAAATTTTACGCTGTTTATATTAACAAAACCTGTTAAAAAAACGTTATATATAAATTCGTATATTTGCAAAGTAAACTACTCCCTGAAGGGGGAAATGAATATATTTTGGTATGGATGCTAAGTTTTCGCAACGAATAAAAGATGTTCTGTCCTTTAGCAAGGAGGAGGCAATAAGGCTTGGAAACCATGAGATTGCTCCGGAGCACCTGCTCCTGGGTATTCTGCGGGAAGGGGAAGGTGTTGCCATTGATATTTTGGTTTCACTTGGCGTCAATCTCTACCAGCTAAAGAAGGATGTTGAGGCT
Source organism: uncultured Bacteroidales bacterium (assembly GCA_963705125.1). Taxonomy (GTDB): domain Bacteria; phylum Bacteroidota; class Bacteroidia; order Bacteroidales; family UBA10428; genus UBA5072. Next base: position 119,603 of record CAVPIY010000009.1, read on the forward strand.
GTTATTGCCCCGGCTGCGGGACCGGTAAAGGTGACAGATATGGATAACCTGCCCTTGCTCAAAACTTCTGAACGCATATTGAAGCTGGTCTATCTCGAGGCTAAATCCATGAAGAAGAACACAATTGACACCGGACATCTCCTGCTTGCAATGATCAAGGATGAGAATTCCGCGGTTTCACGGATACTGTTCGATCATTCCATTGAATATGAGAAAGCCAGACGTGAATTACTGAATGAACATATGTCTGACTCTGAAGACAATGAACCGCGCTCCGATTATCCGCATGAGGATGATGAGCCCTTGGGCTCATTCGGGTCGCAGGGGGGTAAAGGCGGTAGTCCGGAACATGGAGCAAAATCCAATTCTGATACGCCGGTACTTGACAACTTTGGTATTGACCTAACCAAAGCTGCTGAAGAAGACAGACTCGATCCGATCGTGGGCCGTGAGAGAGAAATAGAAAGGCTTGCCCAGATTCTGAGCCGTCGTAAGAAAAATAATCCGATCCTGATCGGTGATCCGGGTGTTGGCAAATCAGCCATAGTTGAGGGTCTTGCGCTCAGGATTATTCAAAAGAAGGTATCCCGTGTTTTGTTTGGTAAGCGGGTTGTCACGCTGGATCTTGCAGCCATCGTGGCAGGCACGAAGTACAGGGGTCAGTTTGAGGAACGTATGAAGGCTATCCTGAACGAACTTTCCAAAACTTCCAGCATCATACTTTTTATTGACGAAATTCATACTATTGTGGGCGCTGGTGGAGCAACCGGTTCTCTCGATGCGGCCAATATGCTTAAACCGGCTCTTGCCCGTGGCGATATCCAGTGCATTGGAGCTACAACACTTGACGAATACCGGCAACACATTGAAAAGGACGGCGCACTGGAAAGGCGATTCCAGAAAGTAATGGTTGAACCTACATCTCCGGAGGAAACGCAGGAGATCCTCAACAATATTAAGGAGAGGTATGAAGATCATCACAATGTGATCTATACGCCGGAAGCAATTGAAGCATGCGTTAAGCTGACGAACCGATATATATCTGACAGACATCTTCCGGACAAGGCCATTGATGCACTGGATGAATCGGGATCACGTGTCCATATCTCCAATATACATGTTCCGGAGAGGATCATTGAACTGGAGAAAAGAATAGAGGAGACCAAGAAAGAGAAAATAAAAGCTGTGAAAAACCAGAATTTCGAAAAAGCGGCCAGTTTCCGTGATAAAGAAAAAGAACTTCTGGAAATGCTTGAAGATGAAAAGATACGTTGGGAAAAAGAACTCACCCGCAACCGACAGGTTGTAGATGCCGAAAAGGTCGCCGAAGTGGTAGCGATGATGACAGGTGTACCGGTTCAGCGGATTGCTCTTGAGGAAGGACAGCGACTCCTAAAGATGGGCGAGGAATTAAAAGGCAGTGTGATCGGCCAGGATGAAGCCATTGAAAAGGTCGTCAAGTCCATTCAGAGAAACAGAGCCGGCCTGAAAGATCCGAATAAGCCCATAGGCACCTTTATTTTCCTCGGGCCGACCGGTGTTGGAAAAACGCAGCTGGCGAAGGTTCTGGCCCAGTATTTATTTGATTCGCCCAATAACCTGATCCGCATCGATATGAGTGAGTATATGGAGAAATTCTCCGTATCACGTCTGGTTGGTGCCCCTCCGGGATATATTGGCTATGAGGAGGGCGGACAGCTTACAGAAAAAGTCAGAAGGAGGCCATATTGTGTTGTGCTCCTCGATGAAATTGAAAAAGCCCATCCGGATGTGTACAACATACTGCTTCAGGTTCTTGACGAAGGTCAGCTTACCGATAGCCTGGGAAGACGTGTTGATTTCAGGAACACAATCGTGATCATGACATCCAACATAGGGACCCGGCAACTGAAGGATTTTGGACAGGGTGTTGGTTTCACCACAAAATCCAAGCAGGAAAGCAGCAACGAATTCACAAAGAGTGTGATCCAGAATGCACTGAAAAAGGTCTTTTCACCTGAATTCCTCAACCGTATTGATGACGTGGTAATATTTAATACACTCTCGCGTGAGGATATCCATAAGATCATTGAGATCGAATTGCAGGGACTTTATGCCAGGATCCTTACCATGGGTTATCACATCAGGATGTCCGAACCTGCCAAAGATTATGTTGCCGAGAAAGGATATGATATCCAGTTTGGCGCTCGTCCGCTCAAACGAGCCATTCAGAAGTATCTGGAAGATCCGATGGCTGAGGTGATCATCAAGTCGAACATGAAACAAGGTGATACAATCGCGATCACATTCAACAAGAAGAAGGAAGAAGTAGCGATGAAGGTGATTCATGCAGATGAAGAATCTGCCGGAGCTTTGGTCGATGATTCTGAAGAAACGGTATAATACCCTTCATTCCAGCACTTCCCCATACAGGTCATACTCCTCTGCACCGGTTATCCTTACCTGATAAAACTCTCCGATGCACAGCTCCCTGGTGGATGCGGGAATAAGAATTTCATTGTCCACTTCCGGAGAATCAGACTCAGCTCTTCCGGTATAGTACTCCCCTTCCCTTCCATCAATTAATACTTTAATTAAAGTATGTATTTTATTATTATTCAGTCGTTTTGAAATAGACTGTTGAATCTGCATGAGCTCTGCAGCCCGATCCCGTTTTATTTCCTGCGGAACCTGGTCCTCATACTTCCTGGCTGCCCAGGTATCCTCTTCTTCGGAGTAGGTAAAAATCCCCAGGCGTTCAAATTCAACCTTTTCCACAAACTGCCTGAGTTCATCAAACTCCCTCTGCCCTTCTCCCGGGTGTCCCGTCATCAGTGTAGTTCTCAGGGTAATGCCGGGTATTTCCTTCCTGATGTAATCAATCAGCGCATAATTCTGCTTCTGGGTATGATTTCGGCGCATCATCCGCAGGACTTTATCACTTGCATGCTGAAAGGGGATATCCAGGTAATTGCAGATATTTTTCCTTTCTTTCATCACCCGGATCACCTCCCTGGGAAATGAGGCAGGATAGGCATAATGAAGTCTGATCCAATCTATGCCTTTCATGTCAGACAGGATTTCCAGCAATTCAGGCAGGGCCTGCCGTTTATACAGATCCAATCCATACCAGGTAAGGTCCTGGGCAATCAGGATCAGTTCCCTGACACCTGTCCGGCTGAGGGAGGCGGCTTCCTCCCTTAGCGAGTCCAATGACCTGGAAACATGCCTGCCACGCATCAGGGGGATGGCACAGAACGCACAGCTCCTGTCGCACCCTTCCGAAATTTTGAGGTAGGCATAATGTGAGGGTGTTGTCAGCATTCTTTCTCCAACCAGGCTATGCCTGTAATGTAAACCCAGGTGTTCAATGATGGAGACCAGATCATTTGAGCCAAAATACCGGTCGACATCCGGAATTTCTTTCTCCAGATCCGACTTATACCTTTCGGACAGGCAGCCCATTACATAAACATGGTGAATTAATCCCTTTTCCTTGGCCCGGAGGAAACGCAGGATAGTATCCACGGATTCCTGTTTGGCATCACGGATGAATCCGCATGTATTGATGATTACGGTCTTGTACTTAAAGGATTCAGCGTTATGAACAATGGAAAGGTGATTGGCATCAAGTTGCTTCATCAGGAATTCCGAGTCCACAATATTTTTTGAACATCCCAGGGTGACGATATTGATCTTTTCCTTCCTCGTCACTTGGAATTGGCAAGTTTGCTGTTTTTCCGGCTGTACAGGAAATAAATTAACAGGCCGGCAGCCATCCAGATAAACAGCCTTTCCCAGGTTTCCCAGGGAAGGCTTAACATCTGGGCAAGACATATACCGGCGCCCAGAATGGGCACCAGTGGTACCCAGGGGGTTTTAAAGGGTCGTTGGAGATCAGGACTTTTCTTGCGCAGGATGATAATGCTGATACACACAATGACAAAGGCAAATAAGGTGCCAATGGAAACCAGTTCACTCAGGATATTGATCGGAAATAAGCCGGCTATGATACATGCAATGATGCCCGTCAGTATGGTAGTCACATAGGGTGTTCTGAACCTTGGATGAACTTTTGACAAACCTTTTGGAAGTAGTCCGTCCTTGGCCATCGTAAAGAATATCCGGGGTTGTCCCAGCAGCATGACAAGAATCACGGAACTGAGTCCGGCAATAGCACCTATTTTGATCAGGGGACGAAGCCAGTAAAGGGACTTGCCTGTACTATCGATGGCAAGAGCAAGAGGAGCCGGCACATTAAGCTGGTTGTAGGGGATGATACCCGTCAATACGAAGGAAACCAGAACATAAAGCAATGTACAAACCAGCAAGGATCCCAGAATGCCAATGGGCATATCACGTTGTGGATTACGGGCTTCCTGCGCAGCAGTTGAAACAGCATCAAAACCGATATAAGCGAAAAATATCACCCCGGCTCCGCGCAGAATTCCAGAAATTCCGAAATGACCGAATTCACCTGTGTTTGGTGGTATAAATGGTTTCCAGTTAGCGGTATCGATAAAGGATAAACCGAAGCCGATAAACAAAAGAATTACAATGATCTTGATCGCCACGATAATATTATTAAACCCGGCTGATTCACGGATACCGATCACCAGCAGGGTGGACAGAAAGGCAATGATAAATACGGCCGGGAAATTAATGATGCTGCCCGTAAGCACCCATCCCTGCCCTTTGATATGGTCGATCGGTGCATTGCACAGTGCCGCAGGGATATTGATGTTATAGTCATGCAGGAAGCTGACTATGTAACCTGACCAGCCAACAGCCACGGTAGAGGAAGCGAAGAGATATTCCAGTATCAGGTCCCAGCCAATTATCCAGGCAATAAACTCACCAAGCGTGGCATAGGCGTAGGTATAAGCACTTCCGGATATGGGAATGAGAGAGGCGAACTCTGCATAGCAGAGACCGGCAAACACGCATCCGACGGCTGACAGAAGAAAGGATAAAACCAGGGCCGGCCCGGCATTATTGGCTGCAACCGTGCCGGTAAGCACAAAGATGCCTGTTCCAATGATGGCACCTATACCCAGAGTAACCAGACTTGCTCTTCCCAGTGATTTTCTCAGGCCATGATCCTTGTCATTGACCTCTGCCATCAGCTGGCTGATGGGCTTTAATCTGAACAGCTGCATGTGGAAGGAATTATCATTATCATAATTCAAATATATTCTTTCTTATAACAACAAAAGACCTTTTCTTAAAAAAGAAGCAGAATTATGATATTGCCGGACCAAAAAGAGCCTCCACGAAGGTGGCTTTGTTGAAAAGCTGAAGATCTTCCATTTTTTCCCCGATGCCGATATATTTCACCGGGATTTTAAATTGGTCTGAGATGCCGATTACCACCCCGCCCTTGGCAGTACCATCAAGCTTGGTGATGGCCAATGCATTTACCTGCGTGGCTTCAGTGAACAGGCGTGCCTGCTCAAATGCATTCTGCCCGGTAGAACCGTCAAGAACAAGCAGCACTTCATGCGGTGCATCGGGAATTACTTTTTGAATCACCCTTTTTATTTTGGCGAGCTCATGCATCAGGTTGGTTTTGTTATGCAGCCTTCCGGCAGTATCCACAATAACCACATCAGCATGTCCGGCCTTGGCGGATGTAACTGTGTCAAAAGCAACGGATGCAGGATCGGATCCCATCTGCTGTTTCACGATCGGCACGCCAACCCGCTCTGCCCAGATGGAAAGCTGTTCCACTGCTGCTGCTCTGAAGGTATCGGCTGCACCCAGCACAACTTTGCGGTTTGCCATTTTAAAATGAAAGGCAAGCTTTCCGATCGTTGTCGTTTTTCCGACGCCGTTAACCCCAACCACCATGATTACATAGGGACAGGCAGGCAAATCACCGTCAAATCCTGCAGTATCAGCAGGTTTTTCCTCCAGAAGGGCAGCTGTTTCTTCAAGCAGGATCCGGTTCAGCTCATCAATGCCAAGGTATTTGTCATGCCTGACTCGCGACTGAAGGCGCTCAATGATGCGAAGCGTTGTATTTACACCAACATCGGAAGAAATCAGGACATCTTCCAGGTTATCCAGAACTTCATCATCTACCCGGCTTTTACCAACCACCGCCCTGGACAATTTTTTAAGCACACTTTCCTTTGTCTTTTCAAGGCCCCTGTTCAGGTCTTCCCTGCTTTCCCTGCCGAATAAACCGAAGATTGACATAGGGTGTGATTCCTGTTTTTGGTTGCTGAATAAAAAAAAGGCTTTCTTCTTCCAAAGAAAGCCAGTATGAATTGACAGCAAAAAGCTTAGTTTCCCGAAAAGAAATCCTTGATATGATCTACGTGAACAATTTCTTCCTTATACATATAAGCTCCTGTTTTGGGAGATTTCACCATCTTGATGCACTTGGCAAAAGTTTTGCCGGTGCCTGATTTCAATGTTGCTATTACTTTCTTTGCCATGGCCGGAATTATTTAATTTCACGATGTATGGTTACCTTCTTGAGGATTGGATTGAATTTCTTCAGCTCAAGCCTGTCCGGTGTGTTTTTCCTGTTCTTTGTTGTGATATACCTCGACATGCCGGGTTTACCAGTGGTCTTGTGTTCGGTACACTCAAGAATAACCTGAATCCTATTGCCTTTTTTTGCCATATCCTGATCGCTAAATGTTAAAAGTTTTTAATGAATCCTTTGCTTTTTGCGTCTATGAGAGCCTGCTTCAGGCCAACTTTATTGATGAAACGCAAACCGGCTGCTGAAACACGAAGGTCAATCCAACGGTTTTCTTCCTGCAGGAAAAACCGCTTATCAAACAGGTTCACCTCAAAGGTTCTTTTTGTCCTGCGCTTGGAATGCGAAACGCTGTTCCCAACCTGAGCCGTCTTTCCGGTAATCTGACAAATTCTTGACATGGATATAATCAATTTAACGCGTTCTAAAAAACAGTTTGCAAAGTACGGTATTTTTTTTCAAATATTCAACGGTACCCTGAAAAATATTTATAAACAATCCCTTATCTCATTTCGCAAAAGGAAGAGCGCGGCAATTGTGGCTTTCTGAATATTCCGGCCCCGGTCTTCACCAAAGCTGAATATCCGGGAGATAGTCCTCTTCTTTGACGCTATTGATATCCAGGTGGTTCCTACCGGCTTTTCAGCCGTACCTCCGGTCGGCCCGGCAACACCACTTACTCCAATGGAGAAATCGGTACTAAAATGGTTCCGGATCCCGTCAGCCATTTGTTCAACCACTGCCTGGCTGACGGCACCGTTCATCATGAGGGTATAGGGACTGACATCCAGCTCGCTGGTCTTTACATCATTGGAATAGGCTACTATGCTGCCTTTAAAATATGCAGATGAACCGGGAACCGATGTGATCAGTCCGCTGAGTGCTCCACCCGTGCAACTTTCGGCAACAGACAAGGTAAATCCGTTTTCTTTCAGCATTCTTCCGACGATTTCCTCCAGCTTGTCCCCGTTATATCCAAATATTTGCTGTCCAATAATACATTCCAGCCTGCTTCTTTGCTCTTCCATGAGAGAGATCAAGGCCTCACGGGTTCCGGTCGACTTACCCGTAATCCGAAGCCGAAGCAATCCGGGTGAAGGCAGATAGGCCAGTTTCATTTCTCCGGGAAGCTTGTCTTCCCAGTCCTTTATCCGGATGGCCATTTCTGATTCCGGAACACCGTGGGTATGAATTGTAATATGATGAATGCAAGGCAGCGAAAATCGTTCTGTCAGCCTGTGTTCCATTTCTTCATGATAAATGGACTTCATCTCATAGGGTACGCCCGGAAGGGAGATGAAGTGTTTTCCATCCCGTATGAACCACATTCCCTGTGCGGTACCGGCACTATTATGGAGCAACTCACAATTTTCCGGAAGCTCTGCCTGCTTCCTGTTTCGTTCATTCATTGTCACACCGCGCCGGGAGAGCAGGGAACGGATTTGTTCCACCACAACCGGATTTTCCACCAGTCGGGTATTAAAATATTCTGCCAATGTATGTTTGGTTATGTCGTCACTGGTGGGACCAAGGCCTCCGGTTGAAATAATCAGGTCAGCACGGGTGGCAGCTTCATGAAAAGCATGAATTATTTTTTCCCGGATATCCGGAATTGAAGTAATCTGAATGATTGAGATACCCAGCTTGTTCAGCTCGGTTGCAAGAAAAGCTGAATTGGTATCAACCACTTGCCCAATGAGAATTTCATCCCCGATGGTAATTATTTCCGCATTCAAATCATTAAATCATCAAATCATCAAATAATATGGAGCGGCAAATGGGTCTCGAACCCACGACCTTGAGCTTGGGATCCCGACAAGTCGGGACTACCAACTGCGCTCCCTGAGCGGCAAATGGGTCTCGAACCCACGACCTTGAGCTTGGGAAGCTCACGCTCTACCTACTGAGCTACTGCCGCATTGAATTTGAGCCTCTCAGGGGACTTGAACCCCCGACCTGCGGTTTACGAAACCGCTGCTCTACCAGCTGAGCTAAAGAGGCGATCAGGTTAATGAAGGAGCTGCAAATTTATAAATAATCGTGATTTGTGCAAAAATGTTGTAAGTTGTAGGTTGAAGATCACACTCAGTTCCCACAACCCACTACCCGCTGGTCACTTGTCACTCGTCACGCGTTACTTCTCCAGCGCCCTGATCCGTTGTAATAAGGTTGGATGCGAGTAATGGAAAAAAACATAAACAAGATGTGGTGTGAGGTTGCTCAGATTCTTGGATGAAAGCTTTTTCAATGCAGAAACCAGTGCATCAGCCTCATCGTTTTCCTTTACATACCGGTCAGCTGAGTATTCGTTTTTGCGGGAAACATAATTCATAATCAAACCTGCAAGCAGGGAAATCGGACTATACAGGATCCCAAATGCGATCAGACCCATATGAAAACTGGGCTCACCTGCACCAAGAGCTTCTGACAAAGCCGGATTGCCAATAAACAGAGACAGGATGTAAAGGGTAAAACCGGTTTGAATGACACCGGATAACATACCGGTGAGGGTATGTTTCTTTTTGTAATGCCCGATCTCGTGGGCCAGCACGGCTACTATTTCACGGGTGGACAATTCCCGGATCAGGGTGTCATACAGCACGATCCGCTTTCTCGGACCCAGTCCGGTGAAGTAGGCATTGGCCTTGGTTGATCTTTTTGAACCGTCGATAACAAAAATGTTATCAAGCCTGAATCCTGCTTTCTGGCTGAATGCGCTGATTGCATCACGGAGTTCGCCTTGTTCCAGCGGTGTTTGCTTGTTGAACAGGGGAACGATCAGGGAGGAGTAAAACATGGCCATGAATGCCGAGAATAAAGTGGCCAGTATCCAGGCATAAATCCAGAAGAGAGAGGTTGTAAGATGGTAGAACCAGACAAAAAGCGAAAGCAATCCGCCTCCGATAAGAGCCCCAAGCATCCACCCCTTGAGTTTATCCGTTACAAAGGTAACCGGTGAGGTTTTGTTGAATCCGAATTTTTCCTCAATGACAAAAGTATCATATATGCTGAATGGTGTGTTGATGATGTCGGATGCAAGTCCCAGAATGCCAAAAAAGACCAGGACCACCAGCACCGGATGCTGTGTTATGCTCCTCGCCCATCCGTCAACCAGACTGAAGCCTGACAGAAAAAGCATCAACATGATTAATATCAGGCTGAATGAACTGGTCAGCAATGAAAAACGGTCATTTGCCTTCTTGTACTCCTGCTGTTTCCGGTATTGGTCAGCATCATAAACATCCCTGAGCTCATCCGGCAGGTCGGCACTCCATTTCCGGCTGTTCAGGTAATCCAGGAAACGCTCCAGCGCGAAATCAGCTACCAGGATGGTGATAATTATGATAAAAACGGGATTGATCATCAGGTTTGCTCTCGGCGAGAATATTTCAGGTTCAAAGATAGGAGAATATTCAATTTCCCGTCATTTGCTGATTCAGTATATCCCTTTTTTTAAGCCGGGTTTCAATTAAATTTTTGTATATTAAGGTTTTACCGGTACTCAGCAGACTATCTGAATAATTGATCCAAAGCATGGCCTGATTGAGTTCATCATCTCTTTCCCATGCCAGTGCCATGTTGAAGGCAGCATGTGAAGCAAGTCGTCTGTTATTGCTTTCTGTCAGCGTATTCCAGATTACCGATGCCTGATTCCACTGGTTGTTTATGGCAAGCTGTGAAGCATAACGCAGCTCTTCTCCGGGACCGGAAAAGTAGATGCGCGGTACACTGTCGTGCCATGTCGGGCTGATCAGTAAACCCATTTTGAAGCCGGTATTCAGGAATGATTCATACAATAAACCTGTGGCATTTTCTATTATGTAAGGGGAGAAACAGTCTTCATTTCCCTGGTCAAAAACTGTAGTGTCACAAAATATAATGTTCCTGTACTCCTCCTCCAGAAATGGCTGGTAAAACGTCCATTTGGTCTCGTTGATCACCTCGTATAAAATCCCGCAGGGTATGCCTGGCATGTCATATCTTTGAAGCAAATCGTGGCTTACTGATTTTTTCAGGATCATCACCACATCAGTGGAATCTCTCAGGCAAATCTGTCTAAGCTCATCCCAACTTATCTGACCCGTCGAAAGGAGGAACTCGTATACCGTGTCAGCCTGTACCACTTTCTGAAATCTGGGAGAGGCAGCCATCACCGGATAAATTCCTTCCATATAACCTCTTTTTAAACGGTTATAATCATAATCGGGCGCAAGGGCAATTTCACTGATGCTGTCGATGGTACCAGGTGGGTCGGGTATTCCGGCGCCCGGAAAAAGCGATATTCGCTTGATCGAAATGGGAATTGTAATCGTGGCTGGTTCCAGGATGCTGATATTGATCCTTCCGGTATAACAGGCTGCGCAAACCAGCAATTGGATAATTATGCCAAACCGGAATAGCAGACTGATCTTCATATTATGTTCTCATACCACCGCACACGCCAATCACCTGCCCGCTCACATAACTTGACAAGTCAGACGCCAGGAAGAGAGCCACCTTGGCAACTTCTTCGGGAGTACCTCCCCGCCTCAAGGGAATTTTTTCCTCCCATATTTTCTTCACATCTTCGGGAAGTCTGTTGGTCATTTCGGTTATGATAAAACCAGGTGCAATTGCGTTGCAGCGCACGTTGCGAGAACCCAGCTCCATGGCAATGGATTTGGTGAAACCGATCATTCCGGCTTTCGAGGCGCTATAATTTGCCTGTCCGGCATTTCCCCCCACGCCGACAACAGAGCTCATGTTGATGATGGATCCACCCTGTTTTTTGATCATGATCCGCTGAACTGCCTTGGTGAAGTTAAAAACCGATTTCAGGTTTACGCTGATCACTGTATCCCATTGTTGTTCCGTCATACGTAGCAGCAAGGTGTCCATGGTAATGCCGGCATTGTTCACCAGGATATCCACGGTGCCGAAATCCTGGACTATCTGTTCCACCACTTTTTCGGTATCGGCGAAATTACTCGCATCGGAGGCATATACTTTTGCCTTAACACCCAACTGACTGATCATTTTCTCCGTCTCCAGGGCATTGTCATCAATACGCAGATCGGTTATGGCCACGTTGGCTCCCTCACGGGCAAAAACAAGCGCGACAGCCCTGCCGATACCTCTTGCGGCACCGGTCACAATGGCAGTTTTTCCTTCAAGAAGCTTCATACTTTCTGTTCTTTTTGGTTTAAAGAATGAGATGCAAAAATAACATAAAACACCGAATACCGAATACTGATTACTGAATGACTTTTCCCTCGTCCCTTGTCCCTACTCCCTGCTTCTTTCCACCCTATTCACCCGATAAACCCCTTTGACTGAAGATAACCTGGATATCAGCATATCGAGATGAGTAGTATCCCGGATGGATATTTTCAATCGTCCCCGCAACATACCGTTCTCATTATCGAGGTTGATGGAATTCAGGGTAATTTTCAGATCTTTTGAAAGTACCGTTGAAATATTGTTGAGTATGTTCGGATCATTTTCGCTTTCAATGGCGATTTCCACCGTGAACATGGCCTGCTTGCCACCTGGACTCCACCGCGCTTTCACAATCCGGTAGCCATATTTCGATATCAGCTGTGCTGCATTGGGACAGTTTAAACGGTGTACTTTTATCCCCTCGCCTATGGTCACAAAACCAAAGATCTCATCCCCGATGATCGGATTACAGCATTTGGCCAGCTTGAAATTTATATTGCCCAGCCTGTCATCAATGATCAGGAAATCGTCGGTGCGAACAATGGTTTCGGGTGTCTGGATGACCTGTTCGGGCTCGGAAACCGGTTTTTCTTCCGGTACGGATTCCTGTAATATTCCCTTTATCCGGGACAGGTCAATCTCTTCTGTGGCAATCTGATAATAGAGGTCCTGTGACATTTTGAGCTTGTATGCCTTAAGCAGTTTTCTGACTGTTTCATCAGAAAAGGGTATCTTCCAGTTCTTCAAACGGCGTATCAGGGTCTCTTTGCCCTGCCCCGCCTGCTTTACCCGAACCTCATTCAGCTTAAACCGGATTTTGGTTTTTGCCTTTGAAGTAACCACAAAATTAAGCCAGTCCATTTTGGGCGACTGGTTTTTTGATGTCAGGATCTCTACCCTGTCCCCGTTTTGCAGAACATGCCGGATGGGTACATTCCTGCCGTTTACCCGGGCGCCTGTGCACATGGATCCTACCTCGGAGTGTATATCATAGGCAAAATCAAGCACCGTAGCACCAGCTGGATATTTCTTCAGATCACCCTTTGGGGTAAACACAAAGATCTCCTTGGAATACAGGCTGAGTTTGAAATCATCCATGAATTCCCGGGCATCAGGCTCAGGCGTTTCCAGCAATTCCCGGATCCGCTTTAACCATTCTTCCAATCCCTGTTCCGATTCCAAACCCTTGTACTTCCAATGGGCTGCAAATCCCTTTTCGGCAATTTCATTCATACGCTTCGTGCGTATCTGAATTTCCACCCAATGACCTCCGGGACCGACAACCGTGGTATGCAGTGACTCATAACCATTGGTTTTGGGCACAGATATCCAGTCACGCAGCCGTAAAGGATTTGGCTGGTAGAGGTCCGTAACTGTACTGTAAACCTGCCAGCAATCAGCCTTTTCATTTTTAATCTCACTGTTCAGGATGATCCGGATGGCAAACAGGTCGTAAATATCCTCATAGGCAGCGCCTTTATTCACCATTTTGTTCCAGATGGAATGGATAGATTTGGGCCTTCCTTTAATCTCAAAATCAAATCCCTGCTTTTGTAATGCTTCGGTGACGGGCTGGATGAAGGCTTCAATGAATTGCTTCCTGTCACGCATGGTTTGTGCGAGCTGCAGGGCAATAGAATCGTAGGTCCTGCGATCTGTAAATTTAAGTGCCAGATCCTCCATTTCCGATTTGATGATGTAGAAACCGAGTCTGTGCGCCAATGGAGCATACAGGAAAGATGCCTCGGATGACAGCCTGATCTGTTCTTCCTCAGGCAATGATTTCATTGATCTCATCCTGTGTAGCTGTTCAGCAATTTTAATCAGGATCACACGAACATCACCGGCCAGGTTCAGCAATAGGTTCCTGAAATTCTCCGCCTGCGGGGCAATTGTTTTGTTACCCAATTCGTAAATGGAATTTAGCCCACTGGTAATGACGGCTACCGGTTTGCCGAACTCCTTCTCGATCTCCGTCTTACCCATGATACCCTTATTAAACACACGGATCAGAAAAATACCCAGCACGGATGTCATGCCGAGGCCAATTTCCGTAATGGCAATCTCCGACACTTCAATCGCCGAATGGATTTCCTGGTGCCCTCCGAAATCACCCTCCTGACCAAAGGTATTGACTAGCAGGTCAAAAGCCTTCCGGAGCTTCGAATAATCCCGTATTTCCTTATTTCTCCGGATCAATCTGACCAATTGTTCGAATTTTTTTCTAAACCCGGCCATGTATTCCGATTCCTTTGCCCGCATGCCTGTTAGGTATTGTTAATATGTTTAAAGTTAATGCTTTTTGTTGTAAAATTCGTAATTTTAGAACATACCCGCAAAAGTGTAGCCATGCATAAAACATTTCCGGCGAATCAACAAAACCAACTGATCGTTATTTTTGTACTGGGTTTCTGTGCAATCCCTGCCCAGGTTGTCCTGATACGCGAGTTCATCCTGATCTTTGGCGGGAATGAATTGATCATTGGCTTGTTTCTTGCCATCTGGATGCTGCTCACGGCTGGTGGCTCATATGCTGCAAAAATCCTGCATTTGCGGAAAAGACATATACCGTTCTGTTCTCTTTTCCTGTCATGGTTTCCGCTTGTGCTGCTTTACCTGGTTGATATGCTGCGTAACCGGCTTTTCTTACCCGGCATTGAACCGGGTATTTTCCAGATCCTGATCGCATCATCATTGCTCCTGTTGCCATTTTGCTTCTTGTCCGGACTTTTGTTTGCCAATATCACACTTACGCTGATCCAAAACAACGGTAAAGCTTCAGCAGACAAAGCTTATGGCATTGAATCGGCCGGAAGTATGACAGGCGGACTGTTATTAAGTCTTGTTTTGATCTATCTCTACGATAATTTCCGGGCTGCCGGTGTGGTGGCAACAACTGGCAGCATACTGGTCCTTTTTTCCTGTTGGGAAAGGCTTGGCATGCGTACAGGAATAATCCTTTCCTCTTTTCTGCTTTTGATCTCAATCCTGGTTTTATCAACCGGAAGCCGGTTCGCCAGACATTTTTTATTTCAAAATCAGGATTTACTGGAGATCCGGGATACACCATTCGGTAACCTGGCAGTTACCAGCACTTCGGGTCAGCTTAACCTGTTTGAAAATAATGTGTTGCTGTTTTCCACCGATAACCATCAGATCAATGAAGAGTCGGTGCATTTTGCCATGCTTCAGTATCCTGCTCCGCAAAAAGTATTACTTGTATCGGGAGGTGTTGCAGGACTTACCGGAGAAGTACTGAAATATAAATCCGTGGAGCAGCTGGATTATATAGAAATTGATCCGGTTATTCTGGAGATCGGAAAGAAATATACCGACAATCTTTCAAGTCATAAGATCCGGCTTATTGAAGGTGATCCGCGCATTTATCTTCGCAGGACCAAGGTCAGGTATGACGTTGTGATCGTCTGCCTTCCGGAGCCATCCTCTTTTCAGTTAAACCGCTTTTACTCCATTGAATTCATGTCCGCTGTAAAAGGATGCCTGAAGGAACAAGGCGTTTTTGCTTATTCTTTGCCACTGACCGGTAACTATCTGAACGAAGGTTCCAGGAGAATCTATTCATCCCTGCATAATGCAGCAGGATCGTTATTCCAGCATATCAGGATTTTTCCCGGATTGGCCTGTCATTTTGTAGCTTCTGATCGGGAATTAAAATGCAATATTGGACAACTAATAGAAAATGAAGATATTAGTACCGATTATGTGAACTCATACTATATAGATCAGGCAGAGATGGAGCGACTGGCAAAGGCCATTACAGATCAATTGCATCTAAATGAAGAGATGAATACTGACTTTAAACCAGTCGCAGTGAGCGGGTTTTATCAATACTGGCTCAACCGCTCTCAGATGGAAATCAAAACTTTCCGATACATCATCCTGCTTGTTGTACTTCTGATCATTGCAGGCACTACCATTGCATCACCTGCCAACTCCGGCATGTTTGCAGCCGGATTTACTTCTTCGGCGCTTCAGGTGATCCTGATCCTTTCATTTCAGATCGTGTACGGGTATATTTACCGGACGATCGGTTTATTTACAGCGGTTTTCATGGCCGGTCTTGCCATGGGTGCCATGTTTCGCAGGCAAATGTTCAGTTCAACGGACAAAACACGATTGATTCTTCTTCAGGTGGTCCTGGCGGGACTATCCGCCATAATTCCATTTCTGATTAATCTGTCGGCCAGCCTCATTCAGCTGCCTTTTCTGGTTCATCTGTTGTATCTTTCAGCAACCTGGTTCATATCGGTGGTGACCGGTATGGTCTTTTCATTATCGCTTGAATTTCTCGGCACCGGAACAAAAGAAAATGTTCCGGCAGTCTATGGTGCCGACCTGGCCGGTGCATCCCTGGGTGCATTTCTGACCACAATACTGCTGATTCCGGTGGCCGGAATAAAGACCGCCCCCTATCTGACAGGCCTGTTTAACCTGTTGATCGCCCTTATTATGCTGGTAAAACAAAAAGCCACCAATCATGTCTGAAATGTGTGGAATTCTGACACGAAAACCGTAATTTTGACTCATAAGACTATCCATGATGGGTAAAAAGTCAGTCATATTGCAGAAGAGGGAATTTATCAAAAAAGGACTGCTCTGGACAGGAGGGATGATCCTGCCGACGAAACTTGTATGGTCGGGTTTTGTTGACATTGAATCCAATCCGGAGCCGGGATCAGGTTTATCCGATAAGCCCGGCAGGTTCAGCAAGGAAGCCATGTATCAGGTCCAGACCCCGAAGGGAATTCGTTGCATGATTTGCCCGAATGAATGCAATATCCAGGAAGGTGCGGCCGGGGACTGCGGTAGCCGAAAAAACTTTGGCGGAAAATTGTATTCCATTGCATACGGCAATCCATGTACTGTTCACATTGATCCGGTTGAAAAAAAGCCCCTCATGCACTTCTATCCGGAAAGTCAGGCTTTTTCAATAGCTACTGCAGGTTGTAATCTGGCGTGTATGAACTGTCAGAACTGGACCATCTCCCAAACTACACCGGATAAAACAAAAAATGAGGACCTGATGCCTGATAAGGTGGTAAGTGCCGCCCTCAGCAACCATTGTAAATCAATTGCATACACATATTCAGAACCCAATACTTTCTATGAATATGTTTACGATACGGCCAAATTGGCAAGGGCTAAAGGAATAAAGAACATCATGGTATCCAATGGTTTCATTCATGAAGAGCCCTTGCGCGATCTGATCAGGTATATTGATGCGGCGAACATCAATCTCAAGTCGTTCAGCAATGATATTTACATGAAACTCAACAGCGGTAAACTGGATACTGTGCTGAATTCCCTGAAGACCTACAAGGAAATGAATGTATGGCTGGAGATCACTAACCTGGTTATTCCCGGATGGACTGATGATCTTGGTATGATCAAAAAAATGTGTGACTGGCTTAGCTTAAATGGTTTTACATACAATCCCCTGCATTTCATCCGTTTTCATCCCGAATACAGGCTGACACAGGTTCCTGCAACACCCCTGGCAACTCTTGAGAAAGCCAGGGATATTGCCCTCAAAGCAGGATTACATTATGTTTACATTGGTAATGTGGCCAATACACCGGCTGAACATACATACTGCTCCAAATGCGGAAAAACCGTTGTTGAACGAAGAGGCTACAGCATACTGATGAATTCAATCGTTTCGGGTAAATGTAAATTTTGCGGACAGGCTATCCCGGGCCGCTGGTCATAATAACCAGTTTTCCAGCCACCATGAACCAGGGAAGAAATATTCCGAAATTTACGACCCGGCAGCTAAAGCTGCACCTGGCCGACAGCAGCCGGGCCCTCGCTGATCTTACCGCCAACATGGTTTATGAGGCGCCGGAACTTTTCAGCTTGCTGATTGATGTTGCACTGACCGGTGAAAGACTTTTTGCACAGCGTGCTTCCAGGGTAGTGTCGATCTGCAGTTCCAGGTTTCCAGAACTGCTTAAACCGCATTATTCCAGAATCATACGGGAACTGAAGAACCTGAAAGATGAAGGTGCTATCCGGAATCTTCTCAAGATCATTTCAGAAGTACCCCTGAAACTGTCCAGCAGGGAAAAGTCCATCCTGGTCAATCTTTGTTACGATTATCTGGTTTCAGGCAAATACGCGGTGGCAATCAAGGTATACAGCATGCAGGTGTTATATAACCTCAGTAAGGAAATACCGGAAATCGGTGATGAACTGTCCAGAATTTTGGAAGATCAGTTACCTGATGAAACACCAGGTTACAGGAGCCGGGCGAATAGGATACTGGGAAGAATGAGGAGGTTGTAGGTGGATCAATGAAAAGTGATCAATGAAAAATGAACAATGAAAAGGACCGAATACCGATTAATGGCAAATACTAATACCCAATCAGCAACTCCCTTAATTCCCCTACATCCCTGGCGATGTAATCGGGATTGAGCTTTTCGATTTCTGCAAGGGGAGTAAAGCCATATGCAACACCAATGGATTCGATCTCAAGTTCTGCTGCAGCATCAAGGTCATACCTTGTATCCCCGATAACAACTGCTTCCTCCGGGTGACGAATACCATTCCTTTGAAGCAGGGAAGTTATAAGGCTCATTTTGTCACCATGTTTACCGTTGTAATCTGCTCCCGCGATGTCCTGAAAGTGAGGCAGAATGTTGAAATGCTGTAATACGCGGTTGGCATATACTTCATATTTTGCCGTTGCCACATACTGAAGAGCACCAGCCTGGTCGAGATCCCGGAGCAATTCCCGTATACCTTCATACAGCCGGTTTTCAAACAGCCCCTTTGTTCCGTAATACTCCCGGAATGCTTTCACAGCCTGATCAGTCATTTCTCCTGATAATCCGAATACATCGGTAAATCCCTTTTGCAGGGAGGGCCCTATCAGGGTAGTGAGTCTGTCTTCAGCAGGGAGTTCAAGTCCCATTTTGTTAATGGTGTAATAATAAGCATTAAAGATGCCCTCGCGTGAATCAGAAAGCGTACCGTCAAGATCAAAAATGATATGTTTGTAACGGGTTTTCAACGTCTGCACCGGTTATTATGTTAAATTTGTTCCGCAATACATAAGCATATGCCACAATCACCGGGCAAATATATAATCTTTATCCGAATCATGCTGGTATTGGCCGGACTAATCCACTACTACAGAGGAGACAGGATAAATATGATTTATAACTACAATCTGCAAATCTGGCGACAGGATGTTGATATTTGTCATTGAATTGGTATATTTGAGCTGACAATAAATTAATACTTAAAACAATGCTATATGGGAAAAGGTGATAAAAAAACCAGGCGGGGTAAGTTATTTCAGGGCTCATTCGGAGTCAGAAGACGCAAAAATAAAGCAGGCAAAGCCGTTCGGACAGTGAAGGCAAAGGAGGTCATTCCCGCTGCAACGGAAGTCAAGGCACCTGTCATCGTGCCTGAAGTAAAGGCCACCAAAGCTACCCCGGCAAAAAAGGCACCAAAAGCAAAAAAGTCGGTTGAATCAGCCGGGAAAAATGAATAAGGATTTCAAATTTGAGACACAATGTGTGAGAACCCAGGCCCGGCGTTCACCACATAAAGAGCACAGTGTACCCATTTACGAAACCTCAAGTTTTATTTTTGATACAGCGGAAGAAGCCAGAGCGGTATTTGCGGAAGAATCAGCCGGGAACATTTACACGCGCTTTGCCAATCCCAATTCGGATGAATTTATTCAAAAGCTTTGTCTGCTCGAAGGTGCAGAGGATGGAATAGCCACGTCTTCAGGCATGGCTGCCATCTTTGTAGCCATTGCAGCTCTCCTTCGTCCGGGTGACCATATTTTGGCCAGTCGTCAGATCTTTGGCACAACACACCTGCTGTTTACGCAGATGCTGCCCAGATGGGGCATATCGCACACATATGTTGACATGAAGAACCAGCAGGATTGGGCGAAAAACCTGCTGCCCACGACCCGGATGATTTATACCGAAAGTCCTTCGAATCCTGGATTGGATCTGGCAGATCTGAGGTGGCTCGGCAGGTTTTCTTCCAGGAACGATTTATATCTTATGGTGGACAACTGCTTTGCCACACCCTACCTGCAAAATCCGATTCAGCTTGGTGCTGATCTGGTTGTTCACTCAGCTACCAAGTTCATTGACGGCCAGGGAAGAACGGTCAGTGGAGCAGTACTTGGAAAAAAGGAAACAATCCTGGAAATCCGCACAGTATCCAAAATTACCGGTCCCACCATGTCGGCATTTACAGCCTGGCTGTTGTCGAAGAGTCTGGAAACCCTTTCCGTACGGATGGAAAGACATTGCAGCAATGCACTTAAATTGGCCAAATACCTGGAAAAACATCCGGATGTGGCTTGGGTAAGATATCCTTTTCTTCCCTCCCATCCGCAATATAAGCTTGCTAAAAAGCAGATGAGGCTTGGCGGAGGCCTGGTGACTTTTGAGTTGAAGGGAAACTCTAAAAGAACCAGTAAATTTATTGATTACCTTCAACTTATGTCCATCACTTCAAATCTGGGCGATACCCGGAGCATAGTCACCCACCCGGCCACAACAACCCATTCAAAGCTGACTTTGCCTGAAAGAAAAGAATCCGGGATTACGGACGGTTTGATCCGGGTATCCGTTGGACTGGAACATATTGATGATATACTTGCTGATATAGAACAGGCCCTGGCCAGGTCGAAATAGCACTTCAAATTACTTGTTTATGAAACGACGGAATTTTCTGGCAACATCGGCTGCAGCAACAGCAGCTGTGGTTGGTTCGACATTCGCGCAGTCCTGCAAAGTTCCTGACAGGAATAAGGTTGCTGATGCCCCATTCACCGATGATTTTGAGCTTAATGAGATTACCATACCGCAATTGCAACATAACCTGCAAACCGGCAAGCACACGTCCGAAAAGCTGGTATCCTTATATTTGGACAGAATTGAGCAAATTGACAAAAACGGACCGAAGCTGAACAGTATTATCGAAATCAACCCGGAAGCCCTGGAAATTGCAAAAAAACTGGATCTCGAGCGCAAATCAGGCAAGGTCCGAAGTCCGTTGCACGGAATACCCGTTTTGATCAAGGATAACATAGATACAGCTGATAAGATGGCCACTTCCGCAGGTTCTCTGGCATTGGCAGGATCACATGCCCTTCAGGATGCTTTTATCGTGAATCGCTTGAGGGATGCCGGTGCCGTGATACTGGGCAAGACTAACCTGAGCGAATGGGCTAATTTCCGGTCCGGCGGATCATCCAGCGGTTGGAGCGGAAGGGGTGGACAAACGATCAATCCTTATATACTCGACAGAAATCCTTGTGGTTCCAGTTCAGGTTCAGGCGTGGCCGTCTCCGCAAATCTTTGTGTCGCCGCCATTGGAACAGAGACTGACGGATCTGTGGTCTGCCCTTCTTCGGTAAATGGTATTGTAGGTTTAAAGCCAACCCTCGGGATGTGGAGCCGGAGTGGCATCATACCCATTGCTCACAGCCAGGATACTGCCGGACCCATGACACGAACAGTATCTGATGCCGCAGTGTTGCTGGGACTACTGACCGGCATTGATGATCGTGATGAAGCGAGCAAAGCCGGAGCCGGAAAAGTACTGCAGGATTATACCCGTTATCTCGATCCGGATGGTTTACAGGGCGCCAGGATAGGAATAGCCAGGAATTTATCCGGTTTTCACGATAAAGTGGACCGGCTGATTGAAGAGGCGATTCGGCTTATGAGGGAAAAGGGAGCTGAGATCATTGATCCCGCAGATATAGTAACCATTCAGGAAATCGGGAAATATGAATTCGAAGTCTTGTTGTATGAGTTTAAATCCGATCTGAATAAGTATTTGTCAGGCTTGCCTGATTCAGTTCCTTACCGTAGTCTTCAGGATCTGATTGATTTTAACGAAGTCAATCCGGATAAGGAAATGCCCTGGTTCGGACAGGATATTTTCATTTCTGCACAGGCCAAGGGTCCGTTAACGGACAAAGCCTACCAGTCGGCACTTGCCAATTTGAAAAAAGCAGCCGGTGCGGAAGGTATTGATGCCACCATGCGGAAATACCGTCTCGATGCCATCATTGCACCAACCGGAAGCCCTGCCTGGAATACTGATTGGGCAAATGGTGACCATTCTGCCGGGGGCAGCTCCTCCCCTCCTGCCTGCGCAGGTTATCCGGCCATAACAGTTCCTGCCGGCTTTGTTTTTGGACTTCCTGTCGGGATTACATTTATGGGTGGTGCATGGAGTGAACCGACACTGATCAGGCTGGCCTTTGCTTTTGAACAGGCGACAAAGCACAGAAAAATCCCGGAATTCAAAGCACGTCTGGTGTGATTATTCTTCCAGCGTACTGAGGTCCCCCTCGGGCAAACCCAGCAGACGGGCTTTCAACACACGTCTCATGATCTTGCCGCTGCGTGTTTTCGGCAGCGAATCCACACATTTTACTGCTTCCGGTCTGGCGATCGGTCCCATATGATCAACAATATGCTGTACCAATTCATGCTCCAGTTCCCGGGTTGATTCATAACCTTTCTTCAGGATGGCAAAAATATGGATTGAGTTTCCCTTCAGGTCATGAGGAATGGCAATTGCAGCTGCCTCAGCCACTGCAGGGTGACTTACCAGGGTGTTTTCTATTTCTGCCGTGCCCAACCTGTAACCACTCACCTTGATCACATCATCCATACGTCCGATGATCCAAAAGTAACCATCTGCATCTGTCTTGGCGGAATCCCCGGTAAAGTACCAACCCTGTTTTGAGAATTTGCTCCAATATGTTTCCAAAAACCTCTCCGGATCACGGTAAATTCCGGCAGTCATGCCCGGCCAGGGGGATTTGATCACCAGGTTTCCTACTTCACCGGGCTGTACTTCGATTCCGGCATCATCCACCACGGCAACCTCATTGCCAAAGAAAGGTTTGGTGGCTGATCCGGGTTTCAGCGGAGTGATCGGAAGCGGAGAGATCATAAAGCCTCCGGTCTCGGTTTGCCACCAGGTATCCATGATGGGACATCGCTCCTGTCCGATATACTTATAATACCACTTCCATGCCTCTGGATTAATGGGTTCTCCCACAGATCCAAGCAAACGGAGTGAACTCAGGTCATTTCGTTTGGGCCATGATTCTCCAAACCGCATCAATCCGCGTATGGCTGTCGGGGATGTATACAGGATGTTAATGCCGTATTTTTCAACCATTTTCCACCAGCGATCAGGGTACGGATGATTTGGAGCGCCTTCATAGAGCATGATGGTGGCACCATTTATGAGTGGTCCATATACAATATAGCTATGTCCGGTAATCCAACCCGGGTCGGCTGCACACCAGTAACGGTCTTCCGGTTTGATATCAAATACCATACGGATGGTGGTGGAAGTATATACGCTGTAACCACCATGGGAATGAACGAGGGCCTTGGGCTTTCCGGTAGAACCCGAGGTATACAGCAGGAAAAGCATGTCATCTGAATCCATAACTTCAGTTTCACATTTGTTTCCGGCAATTGGCAGGGATTTCAAATCATGATACCAGTAGTCCCGGTCGTTCTCCATATACACATCCTGCCCGGTCCTTTTGATGGTAATGCAGATCTCCATGGTGGGAGATAGCTCCATGGCCTTGTTTACAATACTTTTCAGTTCTACAATTTTACCTCGCCGGTTACCTCCGTCGGCTGTGATCACCACCCTGCTGTTGGCATCATTGATCCGGTCGGCCAGTGCTTCGTGACTGAACCCGCCATACACAACGCTATGAGCTGCTCCTATTTTGGCACAGGCAAGCATAGCGAAGATCTGTTCAGGAATCTGAGGCATATAAATGGTAACCACATCTCCCTTCTTAACACCCATGCTTTTCAGGATATTGGCAAACTGACAGACCTCCCGGTTCAGGGCATGATAGGAAAAAGTACGGACATCACCCGGTTCACCCTCCCAAATCAAGGCCAGTTTGTTTCGTGTCTCTGTTTTCTGGTGACGGTCGAGAGCATTGTAGATGATATTTGTCTTGCCTCCGGTAAACCATTTGTAAAATGGAGGATTGGATTTATCCAGCACCCTGTCCCATTTCTGAAACCAGTGCAGGTTTTCGGCCTGTGTCGACCAGAAATTCTCCCGGTCATCAATAGAAGCCCGGTAGGCTTTTTCATACTCGGTGACATTGGCATTCTTGATCACGGTTTCTGAAGGGTTAATGAAACGGGACTGATTGTTTTGATCCATGGCTTGAATTGTTTACGTGTTTAATGATTGATGCATCCACCTAAACAACCATGAATTGATTTTTGTTCAGCAGGAAAACCTTCAGATTTGAAAAGAATTACGCAGGAAGGGCCCTGCGATGAGCATCAGCGTAACTACCAGCACAAAATAGTTGATCTTCATGAAATAATGAAAAGCATCGAAAGATTCATCTGTCTCTCTGCTGATATTCCGGAATGAACTAACAAGCCATATACTGCTGGCCAGGATCGCAGCAGAGCTTATTACGGAGGAAGGAAGTCCGCTTGATGCGAGAAGAATAGCACCCATGGCAGTAAAGATAATCCACAGATAGATGCGCTTCCTTGCCTTTTCCGTTGTCCAGTTTGATGTGATGGAAGGTAAACCTGCTTCCTGATATTCATGTCCGTATTGCATGGCCAGAAGATAAAAATGAGGGACCTGCCATATGAAAAAGAACAAGGCCAGTATGCCCGCATGGATACTGTATAGGTTTCCCCCTGCAGATACCCAGCCTACCAGCGGGGGGATTGAACCTATAATGGAACCTGGGATCACGGCATGTGGGGTAAACCGTTTCAGGATGGTATAAATGCCGTTGTACCAGAACATGGCAATGAGACCAAGCACCAGGGCCACGATGCCGGCAGAGAAATATAAAATAAGTGAGCCGCTCAGGGTTTCACCAAAGGCGATCAGCAGGGCCGGAATAAGTGATATCTTCTGAGACGGCACGGGTCTGTGACGGGTTCTCGACATCAGGGCATCGGTTTTCCGCTCCTGAAGATGATTGATTACCGATGATCCGCAGGCCAGAAGAAATATTCCCAGCGTTGGCAGAAGGAAGTCAATACTGTAATTTTGTGCTGCGAGGATATACCCTGTTATGGTAGTAATGGCAACCGCAACCGTGATTCTTACCTTGCTCAGTTCGAGGATGGTATACAGCAGGTTACCAGTTCGATAACGGGTCATTGTGCGTAGAATCCTTGCTAATTGGTTTTTCGTTGGGTCAAAGATAACCAAATAAACAGGAATATGGCAAGGAACAGAATACCTATTCCGGCTCGATGCTGATGGTGATTACCTGATAATCCCTGCCGAGCGTAAGATCGGATTTCCCGATTATTTCAGCGATACCTGCCATAACAGGGCTGCAAAGTCCGGGACAATCATAATATACAAATGACAATAAGGTAGGCTTATCAATGAGGTCTTCAAACCTCACCATAACTGAATCCTCATTGACCAGCATCACATTGCCGGGCAGTTATTCCCCGGTTTTCTCCAGGATACCGAACCGGTCATCCTGCGCCTGCAGCCTCAAAGGGATCAGGTAAATGATCAGTATTTTCAGGAAAATCCGGAAATTAATCTGCATAGGCCGGGCTTTCCCGATAAACGTTTAATTACCCGGAATGTTCACGGGTAGCGTATGACGAAATAGCGGAAGACAATAGGCCTGCCGAATTTCATTATGGCCTTGCTAATAATTGTTCATTTGCTTAACTTTCGGGTAACTGGATAAGTCAAAACTTTGAATCCGGCAACTTCGCATGCCGCCAGGTGTTGTGTAACCCAAAGAATATGATTTATATAATTTATCCTCGTCGAGGATATAAAACAATTACTGTTTTTTATTTGGGAATTAATGTGTAACTTAATCCCTATCTATTCATTTGTAGTAAGAATAGTATTTTTCAATATTATTTCAAGTATTTACCTTAAATCTTCAAACTATGGCTGTATTGAAAGTTATCGAACTACTGGCATCTTCCAGTAAAAGCTGGGAAGATGCTGCACAAGCTGCCGTAAATATGGCGAGCAAAACTGTCAAAGGAATCAAGTCTGTCTATATTCAGGACTTGAGTGCAGTAGTAAAAGGTGATAAAATTGCTGAATTTCGGGTTAACGCAAAGGTCACTTTTGAAGTTTTAAACTAGGAGACAATTATTATCTAACAAACAAAATTTAATTATGGGCCTAATTTCATTTATTAAAAACGCCGGTGAAAAAATCTTCGGAAAATCTGAAGAAAAGCAAGAAAAAGAAAAGGCAGATCTTATCGTATCACACTTGAAAAAATTTGGCTTCAATACCAATGATATTCAGGTAGTTGTTGATGGTGAGAAAGTAATTCTTACCGGTAAAGCGGATACCCTTGACAACAAGAATAAAATGATCGTCGCGGCCGGGAATATTGAAGGAATTACCGCTGTTGAAGACAAAATGGTCATCACCAAACCGGTAACGGTTACCATACCGGAACCTGCAAAGCAATTCTATACTGTGAGAAAAGGTGATTCTCTCTCAAAGATTGCAAAAGAGGTTTATGGTAACGCCAACAAATACCCGGTTATTTTCGAAGCTAATAAACCTATGTTGAAAGATCCGAATCTGATATATCCCGGGCAGGTTTTAGTGATACCGGCATTGAACTGAAAAAATGCAATTCGGATAAAGTCAACTTCTTTCTAAAAAGTAGTTTATCTTCTTAACAATCCCTTGAGGGAATTAAGAATTCCTCCTGCTTTACCTTGATTCCCGGCTAAGGCTCCAATTATTCCATTGAGATCAAAACTACTATCATTGGGATCGTTTGTTTTACTCACCAATTTACTCATAACTATCGGGAGTAAACTATTTACGATATTGCCTGCAGTGCCCTTGTCAAGACCAAATTTCTTTATCAGGTCTCCAGCTGCATTTGATGACAGATTATTAACAACCGGATGAGAAGATACATTCCCTCCGCTTTGAAAAAGATCCTTTATCGAATTAAGGTCACCACTTTTGGCTTTCTCCTGAAGGCTTCTAAAGATAGAATTTGCTGTTGCTTCACAGGCAGCATCATTCTGGGCATTTGGAATGGCAGAATTATTAATAATGGCTTCGCCTGCATTCTCTTTAACTAATTTCAATAAGTTTTCAAGCATAATTTGAAGATTTAGATGATTGGTTTTAAATAGCCAGAAATTAAGAATTATATATATTCTGAGTTATATGAATTCAATGGGTATTATTTCTATTCAAATTTACATTAATTGCATGAGAATTGGAAATGTATATGATTTAATCTGAATTTGGCTACATCGATTTCTGTTAAGAACAAATCCCGCTGATCATGCGGGATCTGTAAATTCGCTGTCGGTCCGCGAGGGGATCGAACCCCGGACCCCATGATTAAGAGTCACGTGCTCTACCAGCTGAGCTACGGACCGTTTGCGGTGCAAATTTAGCAATATTTCCAATTCTGCAAGATTATTTTTGCCTTATGACATTTCACCATCCTGATCAGAAAAGGAATGACCTATTTTTACAGGCAAATGAAAGAGCTTGATCACTGTATTATATGCCCGAGGATCTGCGGTGTTAACCGGAACAAAGGTGAGCTGGGATATTGCCGGAACGATGCCGGCTTCCATATCGGTTCGATTTGCCTGCACAGTGGTGAGGAGCCCGTGATCAGCGGGAAAAAAGGAATCTGCAATATCTTTTTCTCCCGGTGCAACCTGCAATGTATCTATTGTCAGAATTACCAGATCAGCCGGAACCGGGGTATGATCGAAGATACGAAGATGACACTTACTGAAATTGTTGATACTATTGCGCATTATCTGGATATGGGTGCAGAAGCAGTCGGCTTTGTTACACCATCTCATTTTGTGCCCCACGTCAGGGCCATTATTCATGCGCTTCATACTGAAGGAATGCATCCGGTAACCGTTTATAACAGCAATGGCTATGATTCCGTTGAATCGCTCAGAACATTAGAGGGATTAATTGATGTATATCTGCCTGATATGAAATACCTGGATCCTGAAGTATCCGAAGAATATTCCGGAGCAGCCGATTATCCCGAGGTTGCCAGGAAAGCTATTCTGGAATTATACAGGCAGAAAGGAAATTCAGTCATTGTGAGCGAAAGCGGTCAGGCGATAAATGGCATGATCATCCGACATCTGGTATTACCTGGGCATGCGGATGACAGTGTCGCAATTTTACAGTGGATTGCAGCAGAATTATCGCCTGCAGTGCATATTTCCCTGATGTCACAATATTATCCGACGACCTGTGTGGCGTCTCATCCCGTGCTATACCGAACAATAAAGGAAGAGGAATATGATTATGTAGTGCAGGCTATGAAAGAGCTGGGATTTTACAGGGGCTGGGTCCAGGAATCAGGCAGTTCACATACCTATAATCCCGATTTCAGGAATGAACATCCTTTCGAATAATTCCTTCGAAACTTACCGAATACCGAATACCGAATACTGATTACCGAATACCGACTAATCCACCCCCTACTCTCGCCAGCGGGGGATATTCAACTCTCTCCCAACTCCCTGTTTCACTTTTCCTTCATCTTCTCCAGGTTCTCCATTCCCTCAATATTCATGGAGCTTGCCAGTTTTGAAATGTTTTTCATATCAATGTCTCCCTGGATGCTGATGAGCACATTTTCGTCCTTACCTCCGACAACAAGCAGCAGTTCAACAACCCGGCCCTTATCCTCCTTGGCAAAGAATTTCACATTCTGGTCTTTTTCCTTTACCACCATTATTTCCTTGTAGGGTGAAGAGGGAATGACCTTCATGATTTCGTCATACAGATTAGCGGGTGCCGGTGTAGCAGGATCATCATCCGTTACCAGTATTTTTATGCAATCCAGTTTGCTGATGATTTGCTCTGTTTCATCCTGGGATATTTTCTCAGCATCGTTATTCCTGAACATGTCAAACATGTATTTGGAAATATAAACGGATGTATATCCTTCTTCGCCGGAGTACTTATCATACAGTTTATCAATTATGCTCTGCGACCACCCACCCAGGGAGATCATCAATAATCCAGCAACCATAGCCAGTGTTTTCATGATTATCTATTTTTTCAGATTTGACGAATTATTTATGATGGAAACCAGGTTCAGCATGTCCATACTGGTGTTCAACTTATTCAGGTTTTTCAGGGATTCTGTTCCCGAGTTTATTTTTGCGACCGCAGACAGGGGCTTGATACCCTGATTCATTTTTTGGGAGACATACATCAGGGTTTTCTGGGCTTCTGCATAAGCCAGGCTGGAATCATTGAAGGTATCCCGCTCCCGGTGCCACAGGTTGTTTATGATGAGATATCCGGAAAGCCCTATCAGGATCGCAATGGAAGCTGCAACAGCCAAACGGAAAAGATACCTCGGCCTCACGTTATGTGGTAATACTTCCTGCTGCGAATCGATCATTTGGGCCAAGCGGTATTCAAAATCCGGTTTACCGCATTCCTGCTCCCGCAGCGCCTTGAGCAGAACAAATTGCTGCCTGAAGGGAAGTAGTTCCGGTAACGGAAGTTCTTCCGTAAAATAATCAGTCAGCACCTGCTCTTCATGCAGGGTGGTCTGACCTTCAAAGTACTTTTCCAGCAGCGTCTTTATTTGTCTGGTATCCATATGAATCAAACTTTATAAGTTCCTCTCTGATCTTGTTCCGGGCTCGCGAAAGGCTCACCCGCAATGCATTCAGGTTCATTTCCATTATTTCTGCAATCTGCTCATATTCAAGTCCTTCAATATCCCGAAGCTGCACGATCTGCCTCTGTTGATCAGGTAACCTGTTCAAAACCGTGTTAATGAGATCCAGCTTATCAGCATGTTCCATCTGCTTCTGTGGATTATACTCATCGGACTGCCGGTCATACAAGTAATTGTATGTGTCGACATAAAGAGGCTTTTTTGCTTTCAGGCGATCGAGGCACCAATTGCGGGTTATCTTCATGGCAAATGCATCCAGACTATTGAAATCCTTCAAAGAAAATCTGATCTTCCAAAGCTTCAGGACAACCTCCTGAACGGCATCTTCCGCCTCACCGGTATCATGCAGCAGTTGAAAGGAATAATGCAGCAGTTTTCTGCTCATGGGCAGGACGATTCTTTTGAATTCTGCTGCATCCATTATTAAATTCCTGTTTTACTGTGCATTTTTCATCCTCAGATCGCTGGAACGGGTCACTACTTATCCAGCTTTCTGAGTTGATCAAATCCTTTCATCTGGCATTTTCCGGCCATATCGGCCATTTCACTGAGCAACATATCTCCTTTGGCCTGAATGAGAACGTTGTCATCTTTACCCGATACGACCAAAAGCAATTCGCTGATCCGCCCACCTGATTCCTTAACCAAAATTATGACATTTTCATCCTCTTGTTTAACTGTCATCATTTCCTTATAGACCTTTTTGTCAATTTTATCCAAAACCTCCATTTTTAAATCGGGCCCGGCTGTTTCATCGCAGCTCTTTTCCCTGACCAGTATTTTTATTTCCGTGAGTTTTGACTGAAAAGTGGTATCTCTTCTATCTTCCTCGGCTTTTGTAATCATGTTGAGCATATCACCGGATATATTTACCGTGGTATAACCTTCTGTTCCCGCGTATTTTTCAAATACTGCAGTAACAGGATCTTTCTGGGCAAATGTTGTACCAACTATGCCCATGATTGCCAGAATAATCATCATCTTTTTCATTTCACATCGTTTTATTAAGGTTGTGGCTTGCTAATTATCTTTATCTTAAAAGGTCTTCGAACATTAGACGAATATGTTTGGTTTATATTACACCCTCCGGTCACTTTCCTGCAAAAAAAACTATCTTTACCCGCAACAAATCTGACTGAATAACCCAAAATATACAAAGATGAAAAAAACTGTATTAATACCTGTATTCCTCCTCTTCGCTGTTCAGGTTTTCCAGGCACAGACTGCAGATGATGTTTTAAAAAAGTATTTTGAATGTGTCGGGGGAATTGATAAATGGAAAAGTATGACCTCACTCAGGATGACCGGAAATCTGGTTATGCCGCAGGGTGAGTTTCCTTTTACCTTGTACAGGAAGACTCCGAATAAATTCAAGATTGTTATAAAAATCATGGACCAGGAGATCGTTCCACAGGCCTTTGATGGTGAAACCGGATGGATGATCAATCCGTTTGCGGGCGGCGAAGGTCCGCAAAAGCTTTCGGAGGATCAGACCAATGCCCTGAGGGACGAATCGGAATTCGAAGATCCCTTTATTGATTACCAGAATAAGGGATTTGTGGCAAGCTATGAGGGTACGGGTGTTGCTGGGGGTGTTCAGTGCAACATTATTAAACTGGTTAAGCATAAGGGCATTGAAGGAAAAGAAATGTCGTCTTATTATTATTTTGATGTGGAGAACAGCCTGCAAATCATGATAAAGCAAGCTACACCACAAACCATGGGCCAGGAGGTAGAGATCTATATGAGCGACTATCAGGAAACCGGTGACGGATTTCTGATGCCCTTTGTCCTGGATACCCAGCTGGATGGACAGAGCATTCAGAAACTAAGTTTTTCTGCGATTGCTATAAATGAGGATATCACCGATGACGTTTTCAGGTTCCCGGGTGAAACGGTACCCGTGGTAAACTAAATACAGGATGGTTACCTGTGCTCTGTTACAAAGTATTTTTCCACTGCTTCAATAAAGAAATCCGGCGCACGGCGCGGTCGGCCGGTTTTTACATCTACATAGGCAAGGATGGTGTTGCCGGTGCAGATCAATTGTTTTTGCGGATTGTATATTTCGTAATCAATATCAAGCTTAATGACCGGCAATACGGTAAGGCATGATTTTACGGTAAGCAGTTCATCATAAAAAGCCGGGCGTTTATAATCCACTTTCAGACTTCGAACCGGCATGATAATGCCCCGTTCTTCGATTTCCTTGTATGAAAAACCAAATAACCGGATCATATCTGTGCGTGATGCTTCAAAATAGGCCGGGTAATGACCGTAATACAGGTAACCCATTTTATCGGTCTCCCCGTATCTGACGCGGATGATTGTTTCACTGCAAGTCATATGGTAGTAAGCAGATTGAAGATTTCAGATTTCAGATTTCAGATTCAAGAATACCTGAGCCAATACCCATGCTCTTGCCCTTGCCCACTTGTCACCCGTCACTTGTCACTTGTCACTTCCTTGAAAGCGGAGAATCCTGCTCCTTTGCCATTTTAATATAGGCTGCGCGTTCAAGGATTCTTGGGGCAACACGCTTTACAAGTGCAGTCATCTTCCCCACAATTGTCAGGATAATATAATTCCGTCTCCAGCGTATTGCCTTTATAAGGGCTTTGGCAACCTCTTCCGGCAGCATCATTTTTTCTTCCTCTCTTGGGGTGAAGCCTTGCGGCGTTCCATCTGCGGTAAGTGCTTTTTTCCGGATATCCGATTTGGTAAATCCGGCACACATGATCAGCACATGCAAACCGTTCCGCAGGTTTTCGATGCGCAGTGTTTCCAGGAATCCATGGAGGGCATATTTTGAGGCCGAGTAACCTGTCCTGCCAGGAAGGCCTACAATACCGGCCACCGATGAAACACCTACTACCGATCCCTTGCTTTGAATGAGATAAGGCAAGGCAAATTTGGTGCATTGGACAGCACCCCAGAAATTAACCTCGAACAATCTCCTGAGCACGCTGATATCGACATCCTGGAAAAGCGCCCTCATAGAAATGCCTGCGTTGTTGATCAGAACATCAATACAGCCATATTTCTCAATCGTTTTGTCAATTAGCGTTTTGCAATCCTCCTCGCAGGTGACATCTGTCACAACAGCGAATGCTTCGTATCCCTTGGTCTTCAGGTCATGTTCGATCTCCTGGAGCAACCCGGCACTTCGGGCGGCAAGCACAACACAGGCACCCTGACGGGCAAATTCCTTTGCAGAGGCCAGTCCAATTCCCGATGACGCACCTGTGATAATTACTACTTTGTCCTTCATATAAAATGATTGTCCATAAAAGTAGTAATAAAGACCAATCCAACTCATGTTTGGCAGGGAAATTTGTCAGCAATATAAAACTTAATGGTAATTTTGTGCTGGAATAAATTTCAATATGATCGGTACCAATCAACCACTGGCTGACCGGATGCGTCCAAAAGACCTGGATGATTATGTTGGACAGGAGCATCTGGTTGGTGAAAAATCCATCTTACGGGCAAGCATTGAAAGCGGCAACATTCCTTCGTTTATTCTCTGGGGGCCTCCAGGTGTCGGTAAAACAACGCTGGCCAGAATCATTGCAAACCGGTTAAAAAGGCCTTTTTACCAATTAAGCGCTGTTCACGCAGGTGTGAAGGATGTGCGTGAAACCATTGAAAAGGCCAGGAATCAGCAATTCTTCAATAACCCCTCACCCATTCTGTTCATCGATGAAATACACCGCTTTAACAAATCACAGCAGGATTCTCTTCTGTCCTCGGTGGAACAGGGTATTGTCACCCTGATCGGAGCCACAACGGAAAACCCGTCTTTTGAGGTGATATCTCCCCTTTTGTCACGTTGTCAGGTGTATGTACTTAAATCACTGGGGAAGGATGATTTGCTGAGAATTCTGAACAAGGCCATTGAACACGATTATTATCTGAAACAGCTTAAAATTGAGCTTACTGAAATCAATGCCCTGCTTCGGCTGTCGGGTGGTGATGCACGCAAGCTGATGAACATCCTTGAACTGGTTATCAGCAGCCTCGTTGCAGACAACCCCCTTACCTTACGTATTACCGACGAAGCTGTCATGAGTATTGTTCAGGAGAAGATCGCCCTGTATGATAAAGATGGTGAGCAACATTACGATATCATTTCCGCATTTATCAAATCGATTCGGGGCAGTGATCCGAATGCTTCTGTTTACTGGCTGGCCAGGATGGTGGAGGGAGGTGAAGATCCCAAATTCATTGCCCGTCGTATGGTAATCCTGGCAGCAGAGGATATCGGGCTTGCCAATCCAAATGCCTTGCTGCTGGCCACAGCCTGTTTTGAAGCAGTTAACCTGATCGGGTGGCCCGAGTCCAGGATCATTCTTTCAGAAACAGCCCTCTACCTGGCCACCAGTCCGAAAAGCAATTCCGCCTACCTTGCTATCAGTGATGCTTTAGAATTGGTAAAGAATACAGGAGATCTGGCTGTACCGCTGAATATCCGTAATGCTCCCACCTCTCTGATGAAAGACCTGGGTTATGGAGACGGGTATAAATATGCGCATGATTATGACGGAAATTTTACAAGGGAGGAATTCCTGCCCGGGGAAATCAGAAACCAGACCATGTATAATCCCCAGGAGAATCCGCGTGAGATTGAAATCAAGAAAAAGTTATCCACCCTGTGGAAAGACAAATACCAGTATGAAGATTAAAACTGATTCTATGCAAACCATTACATCCATTCCACAGATCCGCCACGACCGGAGCGGAAATTTTTTTCTTCTGGCAGGTCCCTGCGTGATAGAGAGCAAAGAGATCTGCTTTGATATTGCAGAAAAGGTAATCAGGATTACCGATAAGCTAAAAATTCCTTATATTTTCAAAAGTTCATTCAAAAAGGCGAATCGTTCCAGAATCGATTCATTTTCAGGTATTGGTGATAAAGCGGGTCTTGAAGTGCTGCGCAGCATCAGAAAAGAACTGCAGATACCAGTTCTGACGGACATCCACTCCGCCGAGGAAGCTTACTTTGCCTCGCAATATGTTGATGTGCTTCAGATTCCTGCGTTTTTATGCCGGCAGACAGATCTGCTGGTAGCTGCAGCCAAAACCGGCAAGGTGGTAAATATCAAGAAAGGACAGTTCCTGGCACCCGAATCCATGAAATTTGCAGCTGATAAAGTTGTGCAATCCGGCAATAACCACATTATGATAACCGACCGTGGGACCATGTTCGGATACCAGGATCTGGTTGTTGATTTCAGAGGTATACCGGAGATGAGGAAAATGGGATTCCCGGTTGTGATGGATGTTACCCATTCTCTGCAACAACCCAATCAGACACAAGGGGTAACCGGCGGCCGGCCCGATATGATCGAGACCCTGGCCAGGGCGGCAATAGCTGTGGGCGTTGATGGAATATTCGTGGAAACCCATCCGGAACCCATGCTGGCCAAATCTGATGGAGCCAATATGCTCAGACTTGATTTGCTTGAAGAGATGCTCGAAAAACTGGTGAAGATCAGAAAAACCATACTTGAAATTGATAAGGTGAATTGATTCTAAGTTTATGCTGGCCGGATTTCAATAATTCCCTGGTTTGTAATTTTTTTTACAGATTTTGGAGATAATAACTTAATTATTATCTTTACGTGAAATTAACCCTAACAAATTAGCCTATAACAGCTGAAAGCCTGCATGGAATGTGCAGGCTTTCTTTTTTTGTTACATGATTACTGATAAAATTCAATTTAAACATTCTGGTTGAGCGGCACGGAAAAATAAAAGATCGATCCGCCTTCTTTTTTTGATTCAAACCAGATTCGGCCCCGCATGACTTCTGCTATCTTTTGTGCATAATACAGGCCAAGACCCGTTCCGCCATATTTCCTCCTGGATGTTTCATCCAGCTGTCTGAATTTTTCAAATATGACCTCCCTGGCATCCTCCGGTATTCCAATTCCGGTATCATTGACATAGAATATCATATGGTTGTGATTCTCATAACATCCATAGCGAATGGAGCCCTGGTTGGTAAATTTCACCGCATTGTCAAGCAAATGCCAGAGAACCTGCTGTAACCTTACCGGATCAGCATAGATGGTGGACGTCTTTGTACTGGTTTTTTCCTGAATTACCTCAATGAAAGGCTTGTTCTTCTTGGCCATATTCTCAAATATAGGTTCTTTCAGCTGGTTCAGGATATGTCCGGGATTTACCGGTGAAGGATGTAACTGAAGACTTCCCGACTCTATTTTCGATGTATCGATCAGGTCTTCTATCATATTCACCAGGATCCGGTTATTTTTGATAATCTGATCGTTATATTCAACCTTCTTCTCCGTTGAAATATCGTCCCGCAGCATAAGTCCGGAAAAACCGGTGATGGCATTCAGGGGTGTTCGGATCTCATGGCTCATATTGGCAATAAAAGCCGATTTCAGCCGGTCAGATTCTTCGGCTTTGATCTTGGCCTTCTCCAGTTCATGTGTGCGCTCTTTTACGCGTTCTTCTAAACTCTCCTTGATATTCAGTAGCTCTTTTTCTGCCCGGGTCCTTTCTTCCACTTCCCGGGTAAGCCGTTCATTACTTTTTTTAAGCGATCTGCTGTAATAAACCGATATGACGATAACAATCAAAGTAAGTGTTACAATGGAGGTAAGCGCGATGGTGCGGCGGATCATATCCTTAACTGCCTGTTCCCGTTCATTCTTCAGACTTTCAATTTCCGTATCCTTCAATTGTGTTTTATATCTGAGTTCGAGCTCGGCAATCTGCTCCTGAACATTTTCATTGTAAAGGGAATCATGTAGCTGTTCATAATCCTTCATTTCCCCATAGGCATTGGCATAGGCTCCCAATCCGGCATATACCTCTGCCAGTAACCGGTGACAATCGGCTTCATTTTCGAGCAGAGAGATCATTCGGGAGTATTCCAGCGAACTTTGCAGGAAGGAAATTGCCCTGTCCAGTTGTCCGGTCTTTTTGGATACCGAACCGAGACTAAAGTAACTATAAGCAATGCCAAATTTGTAGTTTTCTTTCAGGAAGATGCCGAGTGCCTTGTTGTAATAATCGAGGCTCCTGGTAAAACCACCCTGATCCTCATATAGACTGCCAAGGTTCAGGTACATTGTTGCAATTGAAAGGCTGTCTTTTATGTTTGTAAAGATTTTGAGTGCAGAAAGGTAGTATCCAAGGGCATCTTTGTAGTTTCTTTTGTCCTCATAAATGATTCCTATATTTTGAAGCACTCCGGCCTCATCCTCCCGGTTTTTCAAAACACGGTGAAGGTTTAGTGCTTTTTGATAATAGTTCATGGCCTCTTCAGGTCTTTTCATTTCAGCATAAAGAACACCAATGTTCTGGTTGCATTTTGCCATGAGAAGGGTATCACGCTGATTCATAGCAAGCCGCATGGCATGATGATAGTTCCGGATTGCCTCATTGTAAATGCCCAGGTTAAAATAGACCAAACCCAGCCGATTGTGGCATTTGGCTTTACTGAGGGAATCTCCGGTCTGGGTATACAGGACAAGCAATTGCATGAGATTATCAAGTGCTTCCTTGTACCGTTCAGTGTCAAAATTATAGTCGGCAATAACCTGCACTGCCCTGGCTTCATGCACTACAGAATTATATACTCTTGCCAGGCGCAGGGCCTCGGTGGCAACAACCAGGGAACTGTCGTTTTTTGTTAACTGCAGGTATGAGGCACGGGATATCAGGTCCTCAACCTTTTTCTTTTCCGAAGCCAGAATCGGTCTGTCAGTGGACTTATCATCAATAGGCATACCCGTCATGCCCACATGAAGCATGATACAAAAGAAACTTATTAGACCATAATTCCGGTATGGCATATCCGAATAATTGTCTTAATCTGAATTAAATACGATGAATATGGCTATATCGTTATATTTCTAAACGTAAATTTAATCCAAAATCTGAAAACAACCAGATTTATGCAACAACCTGGTATGCTGAAAAAAAAGAAGCAGTAAACCTGTAAGCCGGTTTCTGTAACCGCCACGCTTTGGGCATGCCGGTTTTCTATCATTTGTCTTGTCGATCTACCCCCCGGTATCAGGCGAGCAGCCTTCAGGCACCGGTATACGTGATCTTTCAACTCGTAAGACGGACAGCCGGTCACGTCACCATGACCGCTGGCAGGCTCTTACCCTGCCTTCTCACCTTTACCCGCCAAAGCCTCGGCGAAGGCAGGCCCTCACGTCAGCTAAGCAGGAAGTTTTTTTCTTCTCCATTACTATGCCCTCGCGGACATCTTCCCTTTCGGAAGCACGATGCTCTTTGTTGGCCGGACTTTCCTCTCCTTCCGGGCATATATGATGCCTGAAAGGAGCGATAGAACGGTTTACTGCTTCTTATCAGTATTTAAATGAACCATGGTTGCACCAAATCCATATTCCCGAAATGATGCATCCTGAAAGAGATAGCCGGGATACTTTTCCTGTAATTCTTTTCTGATTTGCATTTTCAGGGTTCCCTGGCCAACCCCGTGAATTATGACAAGCCGTCTGAATTTTTTACTTACGGCTTCTTCAAGGGCGGCATGGAACCGACTCATCTGCAGAGTGAGAATGCCTGACAATGAAAACTGACTTTTCTGCAGATCCGTCTCATCCATATGAAGATCAATCTCCATCGTATCAGTCCTGTTATCCTGCTTTTTAGGAACCTGATAACCGGAATCAATATCCCCTTTCTCAGCTTTTATAGTATCGGGAACGGTCTTTTCCATGTGCTCAACCTGCTCATCCTTTCCTGCAAGGGAAAAAAGAATTGCTTTCTCCTCAAAATAGGCA
Source organism: uncultured Bacteroidales bacterium (assembly GCA_963705125.1). Taxonomy (GTDB): domain Bacteria; phylum Bacteroidota; class Bacteroidia; order Bacteroidales; family UBA10428; genus UBA5072. The sequence goes on from CAVPIY010000009.1 coordinate 157,827, forward strand.
TTTTCATGATAATAACTTTCCTTACTGAAGTTAATAAGCTGACTATCTACCAATTCATCGAGGGGAGCCTTTCGGTTGTACCTGCCTCCACTGAGCCAGATCAGCTGCACATGAAAACCCGAAATTTTACTGATGGCTGTCTGGTCGAGAACGGCAATGAGGTTCTTCGTGTCTGATTCAATCTTCCCCGAAGAAAGTTGATAATAACTACCATGTTCCCAGGAACCTACAGAATAATAAGCATAATACGGGGAATCATTGATCAGGTAAATGGCCAGTTCACTGTTGAAAACTGGTCCCGGATTATCAGGTATGATCCCGAGCAGAAGGCTTACCCTGGCATCCGCGGATATGTTTTCAGGCAATCTCTGTATTGCAGGTTTTTCAGCAGACACAGATGTCTGTGTTTCTTCAGGTGTGACTGCTTTGCCTGGTACCCGAACAGGTCGTGATGATTCCGGTTTGTCCTGTTCAGTCAATTCGAAGCTACCGGCATACACAAGCTCTTTCGCAGGAACCGGAATTTCAAATCCATCATCGGACTGAACAAAAATGAGACCATCCGGGCTGATATGGCTTATCACTCCCCCACCGGTATCATTCAGAAACCTCACCGGATCACCATTTTTAAATTTCAACCCCATTCGCAGTATATTTTACAACTGCAAAATTAATTAATTTTGCAGGCCAAATCTTCAGCATTGCAACCTTTTAATAATATTAAACTGCAGGAATTTACTTATGAACTGCCGGAAGACAGAATAGCTGCTTTTCCGGAAACTAACCGCGATGAATCTTTATTGCTGGTGAGGAAACCGGATGGGACCATATACCGGGATCTTTTCCTGAACCTGGCTTCCTATCTTGATGAAGGCAGCCATCTGGTGTTTAATAATTCCCGGGTAATACCGGCACGTTTGATCTTTACAAAGCCTACCGGTTCAAAAATTGAATTGTTTTGTCTTACCCCCGTAGATCCTTCAGGTTACGACCATTCACTATCATCCCGATCAGCCTGTGTTTGGGAATGTATGGCAGGCAACCTGAAAAGATTCAGAAGTGATGAACTTCAGATGAACCTGGTTATCGGCCAGAAGAATCTGCTGCTCCGCGCCGAAAGAGTCAGGCAAATTGGAGGCCTGATACACATCAGCTTCTCCTGGCAGGATAACCGGGTTACATTTGCCGAAATCCTTTCCGCTGCCGGGAAGACACCACTTCCTCCCTATATAAGAAGGGAACCGGATGAAATTGATCGTGAGCGATATCAGACGGTCTATGCAAAACACGATGGATCTGTTGCCGCTCCAACTGCCGGACTGCATTTTACAGAAAAAACATTTGAAAAGCTCATGCAGAAGGGGATTTCTTTGCATGAAATTACGCTGCATGTCGGAGCAGGAACATTCAGGCCGATCAAATCAGACTCCTTGCTGAAGCATGACATGCATGGTGAATTTTTGCAGGTCACCCGTAAGATAATCACCATGCTTACTGGTTTAAATACGCCCGTTGTGGCCGTGGGCACTACATCTGTACGAACTCTTGAATCACTTTACTGGCTGGGAGTGAAGCTTCTGTCTGACAAGAAACTGTTGGTTTCGGATCTGCGGCTTGGACAGTGGGAAGCCTATCAATTGCCTCAGCATATCAGCGTGGCTGAATCATTTTGTGCCCTGGATCAATGGCTTGATCTGAATAAGTTGTCTGAACTTAGTACCTCTACCCGTCTCATGATCATTCCCGGTTACCGGTTCAGGGTAGTGAATACACTGATTACCAATTTTCATCAGCCAGGAAGTACCTTGTTATTGCTTGTCGCCGCCTTCATGGGTAAATCATGGGTAAGTACCTATCAATATGCCCTGGATAACGGATTCCGGTTTTTAAGTTATGGAGACAGTTCATTGCTTTTCAGATAGGATAATCTGATTTCATACCATGAGGGAAGCAAGGAATTTACAGAAACCATCCAAATCCTCCGGTGTGGTGTCAAACGAGGTCATCCATCTCACTTCAGAAGTTGAATCATTCCAGGAGTAAAAGAAGTACTTTTGCTGCAATGGTCTGATTATTCTCCTGGGAATAACGGCAAAAACAGCGTTTGCCTCTACAGGTTGTGTAATGGTTATCCCCTTTATACCAGATATCCTTTCAAACAGCAGCCGGGCCATTCTGTTGGCATGCCCTGCGTTCCGGAAACAGACTTCAGAGCTGAGGTAGGCTTCGAACTGTGCACTGATAAAGCGCATCTTGGATGCAAGCTGCATGGCCTGCTTTCTGAGATATTTGAAATCTGCAGCAAGTGCTGGATTAAGGAAAACCACCGATTCTCCGAATAGCATTCCGTTTTTTGTCCCCCCGAATGAAAGTACATCAACCCCGGCATCTGCAGTAAATGCTTTAAAGGGCAAGTCCAGGCTGACTGCTGCATTGGCAAGCCTGGCACCGTCCATGTGTAACAGCAGTCCGGAATTCTTTGCCAGCTCCGCCAAAGCTTGTATTTCAGCCACGGTATATACGGTACCCATTTCAGTAGGCTGACTGATGGAGATTACACGGGGTTGCACATGGTGCTCAACACCAAAGCCATGCAGATGCTCTGAGATCATTTCCGGAGTTAGCTTTCCGTCAGGTGTTGTAAGGGATATCAATTTACATCCGGTAAACTTTTCCGGTGCTCCACACTCGTCCACCTGGATATGTGCAGTTTCAGCACATATAATGGCATGAAATGAACGGGTAACGGATGCAAGTGATAGTACGTTGGCACCGGTGCCGGTCAGAACGAAAAAGACTTCAGCCTGCGGACCAAAGTGTTTCCTGAATGTGGTTTCTGCCCTTCTGGTGTAAACATCATCACCATAACCGATTACATGTCCCGTATTGGCCTCACGTATTGCTTCCAGCAATATAGGATGAATACCTGAATTATTATCACTGGCAAAACCCCGGTTTTCTGGTGCAGACATAATGATTGGAATTAGGCCGGCAATTTAACCATTTTTTTTGCACGGGAAACGATCCTATGGTTCTCCTGCAGGCACAAATTCAAGTGCCAGTGAATTGATGCAGTACCTGAGTCCTGTTGGCCCGGGCCCGTCATCGAATACATGTCCAAGGTGGGATCCGCAATTTGCGCATAATACTTCCGTACGGATCATGCCATACCTGGCATCTTTATGGAGAGTCAGACCCGATTCGCTGTGTTTATCATAAAAAGCCGGCCATCCGCTCCCGGAATCATATTTTGTTTCTGAATCAAACAAGCGGGCACCACAGGCCACACAGCTATAATAACCGGGTTCGAAAAACTTGTCGAATTTCCCGCTTCCGGGGGCTTCCGTACCTTTCAACCGGCAGATATTGTATTGCTCCGGAGTTAGCTTAGCTTTCCATTCAGCATCGCTTATCTGCAATGTATTTTCATCTGTCATATTTGCATGGTTTTTTTGTGCCTGTGAGCTACAGGCCAGGATAAACAGGATCGGAAAAAAAATAATCTTTTTCATCGCGTTGTGCTTTACATAACTAACAAATACAACACGAAGTTGTTTAATAAGAAACCGGCTCCCTGAGTTTCCTGACCCGTGCGGCGATGATCCTGTTTATCTTTCTAAAGGAGGGTGGCGGACCGGTTCTGATCTGCCTGCCATCGACAAATAATGCATCTGATATACCCCAGTAACTGAGTATATTATGGTCAATGGTATGGTATACGTTAAACACAATCTTTTCCCGGAATTCAATCATAGCCTGTTTGGTTCTTTCATATACCAGGTTTTGCGCCGGACACCAGCCATTAAAAAAGACAGTCACATTTACCTTTCCAGGTACGGGTGTGGGTAGCTTCCTTTCTTTCATGAACCTGGGCTTCTCAGCATCCGGTGAAAAAGGTTTCCACAGCAACCTCATCATGCCTGACTTGTCAACTACTGAATAACCCTGTTTTCTGAACCAGGCGGACCGCATAAAAAAAGGCAGAATGATACCAAATGCAACCAGTCCCTTACTGCCCAACTGCCGCACATCTGCTTCAGCAGCCGTCAGGAGCGATTTACCAATTCCCTTCTTTTGAAAATTTCCGATACCTTTGCGGTAACCATGAACCCAGATGCACAGAATATAATACAAACCCCGGCCATTCACAGGCGAGATCTCTATGGGCACGTACTGGATCATTCCGCAGGCCACTCCGTCGTCATTTTCCGCCACCTTGACCCGTAAGCCCTTATCCTTCATCTTGGCATACCAGCATTCTTTGTGGTCGCCGGCTTCCCGTATTTCTTCCGACCATTCTTCAAGACAACAAAAATATTGTCTTTCATGCTTTGATGTTAAATCAACAATTTTCATAAGTATAAATTATTATACAATTTATAATATTTTAGCAGATTTCGCAACATTCTTAAAAAAATCAGGTTATACAAATTGAATGTGTTTGGTTATGAACAGATCGATATACTTAATCCTGGTTCTTTTATTAAAATACCTGCAGTTGTCTGGTCAGGTTTCCGAATATGCCCTGCCCAACTCACTGTCCATGGATCATTTGAAAGCAACATCTTCCATTCCGGAATATAAAATGAAGTCCCTGGACCGTTCTGCACTGCTTGCAGAAGACAGGCTTAATCCCTACCCCTTTCGTTATGCCAGTTTTGAGGATATGAACATTGATCTCAGGTTATCGGGTAAAACAGATACACTGCCTTTGCGAAAAGGTAAAATATGGCGATTAAGAATTGAGACTGACAGTGCAAGTTCCATTCAGATAATCCTTCGGAAATTCAGTATTCCTCCTGGCGCCAAACTTTTCGTTTACAATGAACAGTTCACACAGATCCTGGGCGCCTTTACCCGGAGAAGCATGCAGACGGATTCAACATTGACAATCGCAGACATAATTGGCAGCAGTGCTGTTGTTGAATATAATGAACCCCATCATCCTGCCTTTCCCGGTGAAATTATCATCGGATCTGTCGCACAGGGGTATAAGGATATCTATCAGCCAACTGACGGAAGTTCTTATATCAATATTAACTGCCCTGAAGGCAAAGAATTACAGCTCGCAAAACATGCAGTTTGCCGGATAACGTTCCGCTCAGGTTCAGGTTCATATTTGTGTACAGGAGCCCTTGTCAACAATGTGCGCCAGGATGCACAACCCTATTTTCTTACAGCCAATCATTGCATAAGCGACTCCGCAGAAGCCTCCACCCTGGTAGCCTATTTTAATTTTGAAAATGAAGGCTGCAGCGGAAATGCCATCACCCCTCATACCCTATCCGGGGCAAGACTTCTCACCACGGCTCCGGAATCAGATTATTCCCTGCTGCTCCTCAATAACGTACCTTCACCGGAATATCAACCCTATTATGCCGGCTGGGACGCCAGCAATACACTTGCCGATCGTGTTACCGGAGTCCACCACCCGGAGGGGCTTACTAAAAAATTGTCCATTGAAAATGACAGTATTGACACAAATTCAAATCTCATTCAATGGGAAGGAGGTTCTGTATCTCCCGCCCGAAGTCACTGGCAGGTACAATTTGATAAGGGTATTACTGCAGGCGGATCTTCAGGATCACCCCTCTTCAACAAATCAAAGCAAATTATCGGGCAATTGCATGGAGTAGATGAAATAAATGATTTTTACGGGAAACTGAGTTATTCCTGGACCCATACCTCAGGAAATTATCCCAAAATCAAGAATTTTCTCGATCCTGACAATACAGGGAAATTACAATTGGATGGATACTATCCGGCCAATATACCACCGGATGCGTTCTTTTCGGTTCCATTCTACAAAGTATGCACGCATGCAGATTTGGAGTTGACCGATTATTCAGCCTTTGCTCCCTATGCCAGGAAGTGGATCATAACACCTGCGACATATTCTTATACCAGGGGAACTTCACAATCCTCACCCAGGGCGGTTGTTGAATTCCATCAACCTGGAATATATTCAGTGAAGCTTATTGTCACAAATGCTGCGGGTTATGACACCATGCTGATCAACAATGCCATTCAGGTCGGCGAAACCATTGATGTCGGAATCAACTCCTCTCCATCCGGGGAGTCCTGCTTATGTAATTTTGACTATTTCAAGGCATGGGCAACAGGAGCCACGCTTTACGAATGGAACATACAACCCGGCAGTGAAGATAAAATAACCCTGGACAGGAATGTTGGTGATACGGTGATAATCAGGCCCGGTACGAACCTCCGCAGCGATTCTGCCCTAACTGTCGGAATCCGAGTAATCGGTGCGCAGGAATCATGTGCTGACACAGCTTATCTAGAATATAATCTGCTTAAGCCTGTAAATGATGATGTGGAGCATGCTTTGCTGCTGCAATATGGAGAAAGCGATACGTATTCAAACAAATGTGCCACAATTGAAGCAGACGAGCCTGTACCACCCTATTACTCATGCACCGCACAATATTCATGGTGTGATGAATACGGTAACGGGGAAAACATAGTGGAAAGAAGCATATGGTTTAAATTTGTTGCCGGGTCGGCCGGTCATATCAGCATATCTTCTTCAGGATTTGACAACCAGGTTGCTTTATATGAAGCTTACAATTATCTGGATATCCTCAGCGGGAATTTTACAATCCTGGGAGCCAATGATGACCGAAGCAATACTGACTTCAATCCCCTGATCCGTTCAGCAGAAGTAACGCCGGGAGAAACCTACTGGTTGCAGGTGGATGGAAGCGGTGGCGGACTGGAAGGCAGCTTTCAGCTTCAACTTACAGATCTGACGATTACCGGGATCTCTCCGGAAAAGGAAGGGCTGCTTCATGTTTATCCCCAGCCTGCAAGCGACTATGTGTATATTACAGGGGATGCACTTTCTGAAAGACAGGTACATGTGTATGTCTATTCTGCCACCGGCACATTAATTCAGGATGAAATGATCAGGGTGGAAGAAGGTAGCCTTACCATGGATATATCAAAATGGGAAAGGGGTGTTTATATCGCCAGAATTGAATCGGGGAATAATAAACTTACTGCCCGCATTATAAAGTATTGAATAATCCAGTCTCACCTGTATTTTGGTTTACTTTGCATCGATGCCTGAACGTGAAGATATATTCGGAAAAACATCCGCAGAGATAAGGCAAATTGCTGAACGACTGACTTTGCCTGGATATACAGGCGCGCAGATAACCGACTGGCTCTATAAGAAAAAGGCCATATCCTTTGACCAGATGACCAACCTTTCGAAGGATTACCGAAAACAGCTTGAAGATTTGTTTTTTATCGGACTTTGTGAGCCCACAGCTGTGCAGGTTTCTTCCGATGGAACCCGGAAATATCTGTTCCCGGCAAAAAATGGCAGGCACATTGAGACCGTTTACATTCCCGAGTCAAAGAGATCTACCCTGTGTGTCTCATCGCAGGTTGGATGCAAAATGGGCTGTATTTTCTGTATGACCGGGAAGCAGGGATTTCAGGGTAACCTCTCACCCGGTGAGATCCTGAACCAGATCATTTCTGTCCCGGAGCAGCCGAATCTTACCAATTATGTCTTCATGGGTATGGGCGAGCCTTTGGCCAATACCGAGAACCTGTTAAAAAGTCTTGAAATTCTGACTGCTGACTATGCATATGGCTTAAGCCCCTCCAGAATTACGGTATCTACAATTGGTATCCTTCCAGGATTAGAGAAGTTCTTGGCAGAAAGCAATTGTCACCTGGCAATCAGCCTGCATTCGCCATTTCCCGAGGAAAGGCTGGAACTTATGCCTGTTGAAAGACAATACCCGATCCGAAGGATCGTTGAATTCCTGAAAAAAAACCCGTCGGGCCGTCAACGCAGAGTCTCTTTCGAGTATATTATGTTCAGCGGTATCAATGATACGATAAGACACATCAATGGTCTGACACGTCTGTTGAATGGATTGCGTTGCCGGATCAACCTCATCCGGTATCATGCAATTCCGGGTGTGTCACTTGTTTCTTCTGATGATGATACGGTTCAATGGTTCAAGACCAGGTTGAATGAAAAAGGAATATTGACAACGATAAGGGCTTCCAGGGGGCAGGATATTTTTGCAGCCTGCGGGATGCTATCTACTCATCAGCTTTCTTCTGGATAATCTGTATGGCTTCCTGGGTGCTTATTTTATGCCCTTCCTGATAAGCCACAACAAAGGCTTTTCTTATATTGCATTCAAGCCGTGTAGCTTCAGCTTCGTCAAAGGTCCGGTACCTGCCAATGGAATACTTGTACCAGTCTTCTTCAAAAACCATGTCGATTTTAAGATCACCCTTGTACACTGTATTTAGATAATCTTCACTTAGCGGCATGGTATGGGCTGCTATCTGGACCTTGAAGATGATCTCCCGGAGAAGTGAAGAATCCACCGGAACACTCTTGTCCACCGTGGCAAATATATCAGCCGGAGGTTCATGCACCATCGGATCCTTCATGATGGCCACAATTTGTTCAAGGGTCAGATCATCTTCCCACCCGTAATTGTATTCCACCGGATAATCAGCACATATCTGCACTGATCTGCCCTGGTCGCGGACTGCCTTTTTTTCCAGGTTTAATGCATCATTCATGATGCCGAGTGTAAATTCAAAACGGTCACTTTCAAGTGCCTGCTGACGCCGGATAAGGGACCTGTTCAGGTATTTCAGAGCCTGAGCTTCATAATACCTGGCTTTTTCCATACCTGAAGCACGATGATTTACGCGGTTCATCTTTTGCCAGAAATCGGTGCCCTTATCCTTAAGGACAGTAAATGCCATATTGATGGCATCCTTATATGTCTCTGAACTTTCAAACAGCTTTTTTAGTGCTGCTCCATATGCCTGGGAAACCCGTTCCTTTTTGTCCAGATCATCAAGACCGGCAAACCGGCTTTGGGCCTCTTCCAGTAACTTATCTGCCTCCTGCATCAATGCAAGGGCCCGATCAAGTCTTTTCAGCTCAGCGGATTGGAATTTCATGTTCAGTTCAGCAATAAAGGGGTTGGGTCCGTTTTGTGACAAAGCCGTACCGGTGTTGCACCCTGTCAGATAAATCATTACGGTGACCGTAAATACGATGATTCTCATATTAAAGAAGCGATTTAGCAGGTAAAAGATGTTTTTATCAATGCCAGTATGGCTGCACAAAGCATGATTCTGTATTTTCAAACCGGAAATAAGTATTATACGGCTCCTTCATGGAAAAGTTAAAATTGATTACATTTGCGGCTTAAACAGAAATATTTCGATATGAAACGATCCATTTTAATTCCGGTTTTCTTGTTGATTGCGACATTTTTTTCATCCGCTCAGGGTATTTATACCACGACATCTGGTGAGATTATTTTTCAATCATCCAGTGTCGAACAGAATAATGCTGACATCAACTCCAATGTGAGGTTCACACTGTTTTTTCATCTTGGAGAATATGTACACCTGGACCTGACCAATAACATTGGTCTTTTTTCCGGGCTTGGTGTCCGAAACGTAGGTTTAATTACTGAAGAGAATGATATCAAGATCAAATACAGAACCTATAACCTGGGAATTCCGCTGGCAATCAAACTGGGTTCCTTCAAGAATAACCTGTATGTATTCGGAGGAGCCGAATATGAGTGGATGTTTGCCTTCAAACAAAAGGTATTTGAGAATGATGAAAAAACCAAGTATGTCGAATGGTTCAGTGACCGGACCCCGCATTTTATCCCCTCTGTATTTGCCGGGATCCAGATGCCATATGGCTTACAGGTGAAATTCAGATATTATCTTGATAACTATTTGAATAACAGTTATAAAGGTAGTAGTACCTACAGCGATTATACAAGCTTCAACAAGACCCAGGTATGGTATATTTCGTTTTCCTACATGATCAGAAACCGGAATGTCAGACAATCGCAATTTATTGAAGAAGATGTAGCCAAATTATAAACAGGTCTATTTGCTGTATTCGGATGCCCTGCAAAATTGAATACATTTGTAGCCGGCACAAAATGGTTTACCTTCTCTGACAAAATGAAAGCTGCGCTTATCATATCTATTGTCTTTCAGCTCCTTGCCGCGTTTATTGCACTTGGATTGACCCGTCAGACGAAGTTCAATATAAGCTGGATTCTGATCTCCCTTGCCTTTTTGCTGATTGCGGTAAGGCGGATCTTCGACCTGGTGCCGATATATTATAAAGAACTGCAAAGTGAGATCTATATTATTGACCGGTTGCTCGGTATTTTTATATCGGTTTTGCTGTTGTCAGGAGTTATCTTCATCAGGCGATTGTTTAATTTTCTGAAACGGATTGATGATATTCGCCGGGATTCCGAAAACCGTATTCTTCAGGCTATCATGCAGACCGAAGAGCGGGAGCGGCGTCAGCTTGCCAAAGATCTCCATGATGGCATAGGTCCTTTGCTATCCAATATCAAGATGTCGGTTTCCGCGCTCGATAAATCACAAATAAACGGTTTTAACCGGACCGTTGTGGATAACATCGGCAACCTGATTAATGAATCCATCACTGCACTAAAATATACCTCAAATAACCTGAGTCCGCATGTACTGGAAAATTTCGGTTTGGCCAGTGCAGTGAATTCATTTACCGAAAACATAAACAGACTGGGTAAAATTGATATAATTTTTAACAGCAATATTGAAAACACGCGGTTTGACAGTCAGATTGAAACAAATCTCTACAGAATAATCTGTGAACTGTTTCAGAATACGGTCAAACATGCCGGTGCCAGCAAGGTTTCACTCCTGGTGCACTTTCATGAAGGTAAGATCATTATCCAGTACTTTGATGATGGCATTGGCTTTAACCCCGAAGACACTGTCAAGATGAACGGTATGGGAATTTCCAACATGAAGTCCAGGTTGAAAGCTTTGAATGGAGAAATTGAATTCAAGCGGATCATGCCCCGGGGTATGATGACCAGCGTAGTGCTCAAAACCAAGGTTAAAGCTGCTATCCATGGAAAAGCTTAACCTGATGATCGTGGATGATCACAAGCTATTCAGGGAAGGCCTTAAATTGCTCCTGAAAAGTCTGGAGGAAGTAGGAGAAATATGGGAGGCTGCTGACGGTGAGATCTTTCTGCAGATGATCCGGAACTGTCATCCCGATCTTGTGCTTATGGATATTGAAATGCCCAGGGTGAACGGGATTGAAGCAACAGCAAGGGCGCTTGAGCAATTCCCGGATCTGAAGATTATTGCCCTGTCAATGTTTGGTGACGAAGAGTATTTTCAAAAAATGGTTGATGCCGGTGTTTGTGGATTTTTGATGAAGAACTCAGAATTTTCAGAAGTAAGAAAAGCAATTCAGAACGTTGTCCAGGGAAACAATTACTTTACCGAGGAAATTCTGTACAGGCTGGTTAACCGGTTCAAAACACGCTCTCCCCAACCGGAACCACAAGTGATATTATCTGACCGGGAACAGGAGGTCTTGTTGCTGATATGCAAGGGTTTATCGAATCAGGAAATTGCTGATCAGCTTTTCATCAGCAAACGAACCGTAGATCACCACAGGGCCAGTCTGCTTACAAAAACCAACACCCGGAATGCCGCAAGCCTGGTAATTTATGCCATCAAGAATAAGATGATTGAAGTTTGAAGTAGGGACAAGGGACAAGGGACAAGGGACAAGGGACAAGGGACGAGTCATGGGTCCTTGTCCCCTGACTCGTCCCTTGTCCCTTGTCCCTTGTCCCTATTCTTTAATGCATAGTACAACACCTCCACCGGGTGCAAAGCCTGAACACCGGTTCCATCAGCAATTTGCTGCCGGCAGCTCGTTCCGGATGCACAGATAACCGATCCGGGCAAAGCGTTCCTGATGGCCGGAAACAATACCAATTCACCGATTTTCATGGATAATTTGTAGTGCCTTTTCTCATATCCAAAAGAACCGGCCATGCCGCAGCATCCGGATTTTATTTCTTCTACAGTATAATTTTCAGGTATGGTCAGCATAATCCTGGAGGATTGTGTGGAAGCGATTGCTTTTTGCTGACAGTGACCGTGCAGATAAATATGCCGCTTTTCACGGGTAAAAAAATCCCGTGAGATACGACCGGCTTCGAACTCTGCAGCAATAAATTCCTCAATTGTCAGACAATACGGGGAAATCCGTTTTGCTTCCTCGCGTAATCCCACACTCGCCAATTCCGGGTATTCATCCCTGAACGTTAGCAGTGCTGAAGGTTCAATACCTACCAACACCATTTTTTCGTTCAGGATACTGCTGAATATCCGGATATTCCGGTCAGCGGTTGACCTTGCCTTGCGAAGCATTCCCTTGGAGATATAGGTGCGGCCACTTTCCCCTGAAATCTCGAAATGCAAGCTGTAACCCAGGCTGGTCAGCAGATTCACGGCAGCAATGCCTTTTTCTGCATCCTGAAAGTCCGTGAATTCATCGAGGAAAAGACAAACAACGGGTTTGCCATTGTCAGGTCTCTCTCTATGGAAGGTAAAATATCCATTTTGCCTCAGCCACCGTTCAAAACTCATAACAGACAGCAAAGGCAGCTTTCTTTCCCCGGCAAAGCCCAGTATTTTTTTAATCAGACCTGAGATAAGGGGATTTGAAAACAACATGTTGTATAAAACCGGGAAACGGGCGTTCATCCTGTTGATCCTCCCAATGTGAGCGATCAGCCATGCTGACAGGGCTATCCCCTTTTTGTCATAATAATGCTGCAGAAACTCTGCTTTGAGTTTGGCCATATCCACGTTCGACGGGCACTCTGATTTACATCCCTTACAGGAAAGACACAGATCAAGTATATCGTATACCGCATTGATGTCTACCCTGCTGACCTGCTCAGAACCGTTCAGATACTCACGGAGCAGATTAGCCCTGGCCCGGGTTGAGGTTTGTTCATCGCGTGTGGCCATGTAACTGGGACACATGGTACCGCCCAGAATGGCAGTTTTCCTGCAGTCGCCTGACCCGTTGCATTGCTCGGTATGGCGGAGAAGTCCACGGGTGGAAGAATAATCGAATATCGTTTTCTTCTCCCACAGATTGACAGAATGCCTGTAACGCAATCCGGTATCCATCCTGGGCGTATCGGTTATCTTCCCCTTGTTAAATATTCCATGCGGATCCCAGGTATTTTTCACCTGCCGCATCAATTCATAGTTATGATGCCCAACCATAATTGGAATAAATTCACCGCGAAGGCGTCCATCGCCATGCTCACCACTGAGTGATCCACGGTATTTCTTGACAAGCCATGCCACATCAGTGGCGACTTTCCGGAAAAGCTCAACTCCTGAAGGATCCTTCAGGTTCAGGACAGGCCGCAGGTGGAGTTCACCGGTACCGACATGGGCATGAAACACACAATCCAGGCCATATTGATGCATGATTTTCTTAATATCCCGGATATAATCCGGCAGAAGTTCAGGTCTCACCGCAGTGTCCTCAATGAGGGATACAGGTTTAGCATCGCCAGGTATGTTCGAGAGAACACCCAATCCGGATTTCCGGAGTGCCCAGACTTTTGGAATATCAGGCCCGGTAACCAATGGATAATGGTAGCCAAGACCTGCCTTTCTCAATTCTGTTTCCAGTTGTTTTTTTTCATCCTGCAATTCTTCCATCGAATGCCTGGCAAACTCAACAATCAGTATAGCTCCCGGGTCACCCTGGAGAAAAAAACGGTTTTTCCTTTGTTCAATGTTTGCACGGGTGCAATTGAGGATGGTGCTGTCCATAAGTTCAATGGCACCGGGATTGTATTTCAGACAAATCAGATTCGCATCAAGGGATTCCTCCAGGGTACGGAAATGAATGCACACCAAACCCTTGACCTTTGGTGGTAATGGTATAAGATGCAGTTCAATCTCGGTAAGGAAAGCCAGGGTACCTTCTGATCCAGCCATGAGTTTAGAGAAATTAAAGGGTGGTCCATTCTCTGTGAAGGGACAGTCGGACATAAGCAAATCCAGAGCGTATCCTGTATTTCTGCGTTTGATAACGGGATCAGGGAATTCCCTGGTAATTTCTTCCCGGTTCTCAGTCTTCGATAATAGATCATTAATTTGTATATATAAATTATTTTCCAGGCTATCGCCCTTACATTTTGCGTGGAATTCAGATTTTCCAAGTGGTATAAATTCTGCTTCCGAGCCATCACTGAGCAAGGCTCTGGCAGACCTCAGATGATCACGGGTGCTGCCATAAATCAGTGAATGTGCTCCACAGGCATTGTTTCCAACCATTCCACCAATCATACAACGGTTGGATGTGGATGTTTCCGGACCGAAGAATAATCCATATTCAGCCAGCTTCAGGTTAAGCTCATCGAGAATGACACCGGGCTGAAGCCTGACATATCCGTCTTTTTCATTAATCTCCTGAATTTGCGTAAAATACCTGGATACATCAACCACGATTCCGTTACCAACCACCTGACCAGCCAGTGAAGTACCGGCAGTTCTCGGAATGAGAGTTAAGTAGTTTTCAGCTGCGAAGCGGATCAACCGACCGATATCGGATTCATTTTGAGGCCTTGCCACAGCATATGGAACTTCCCGGTATGCTGATGCATCCGTTGCATAAAGCAACCGGTTTGTCATGTCATAATACAGATCGCCGGAAAGGTCCTTCGCAAGCAGATCGAGCAAACGGGTATTCGCAGTTTTTTTCATCAACAAAAGCAGTGTGGATTAGATTTCGCTTCCATGCAAATCTAATGATTAACTCTGTAAAAACTGCCTGAGCATGCAAAAAGGAGACTGTGATATTTATCAGTGCAGTTGATAAAAAGTTTAAATAATTTACTCCCAGCCTGATTTCATGCGATAATTTATTGTTTCCTTTGCAGCAAAGTCTGTCATTTTCACTAAATTTAGTGAGTATTAATCCTATAATTAATAGATATACAATGAATTTGATTGAACAGATAAAGGCTAATGCCAAAATGAACAAAAAGCGTATTGTATTACCTGAAGGACATGAAGAACGAACCTTAAAAGCTGCAGATCGTATATTACAATATGGAATTTCTGAGATTGTGATTATCGGAAAACCGGAGGATATCCTGAATAAGGCAAAAAGTCTGGCTTTGAAAAATATGGATAAAGCCCTGCTGATTGATCCAAGGACTTATGAAAAACGCGAGGTCTATGCCCGAATGATGGTGGAATTGAGGAAATCAAAGGGCCTTACGCTGGATGAAGCCTTGAAATTACTCGATAATCCGCTCTATTTTGCTACAGTTATGATTAAATACGGCGATGCTGATGGTGAAGTGGCCGGGGCTGATAATGCCACCGGGGACGTTCTCAGACCTGCATTTCAGTACGTAAAAACGTTGCCTGGCATCAGTGTGGTGTCAGGTGCCTTCCTGATGTTCCTGCGGGATAAGAATTATGGGGACAACGGGTTAATGGTTTTTGCTGACTGTGCGGTTCATCCGGATCCTACCGATAGGGAACTGGCCGAAATAGCTGTTG
The DNA here is from genome assembly GCA_963705125.1 of uncultured Bacteroidales bacterium. Classification (GTDB taxonomy): domain Bacteria; phylum Bacteroidota; class Bacteroidia; order Bacteroidales; family UBA10428; genus UBA5072. The sequence goes on from CAVPIY010000009.1 coordinate 173,280, forward strand.
CTACAGCAAAAACAACCCAAGCGATAGCACGAATTGAACCCCGGATTGCCATGTTGAGCTTTTCCACAAAAGGCAGTGCCAGTCATGAAATGGTTGATAAAGTGGTCCGGGCCACGCAGTATGCCAGGGAAATGAGTCCGGGAATCAAAATTGACGGTGAATTGCAGGCTGATGCCGCCATTGTGGCCTCTGTGGGTCTTAAGAAAGCTCCCGGAAGTGAAATTGCCGGTAAAGCCAACGTTTTGATCTTCCCGAACCTCGAATGTGGCAACATAGCATACAAACTGGTGCAAAGGCTTGCACATGCCGAGGCGATCGGTCCGGTGCTTCAGGGAATGGCTGCACCGATCAATGATCTTTCCCGCGGTTGTTCAGTGGAGGATATTGTTGATCTGATTGCCATTACAGCAAATCAGGCGATTGATAACAAACAGGAATCGTAGAACATAATTCATACATACAGATATGGCAGAAGTTATTGTTGAATCAATTGAAAACTATGGGCTAAGTCAGAAAAGCCACGCCAAGACCCTGTTTTCAAAGGTAGGCATTGTAGGATGCGGAACTGTGGGACAAAACATTGCCCTGTTGATCAGCCAGAAGGAACTGGAGGTCGTATTCATTGAATTATCGGAGGAGAAGGTTAATCTTGCCATCATGCTTATTGATGAGGAACTCGATCGGATGATTGGTCACTGGGGAATGACCCCTGGCGAAAAAAGGGCCATCCTTTCCAGGATAAACGGTTATGTAGGCTATGAAAATCTTCTCGGATGTGACCTGGTTATTGAGGCAATTCGGTCAAAAACACGTGAACAGCGCGTAACCTGCAGGAAAGAGGTATTCAGGAATATAGAAAAATATGTATCCCCGGAGACCATACTGGCGACAAATTCCACTACGATTGCCATCACGGAATTGTCCTCTGAACTGGAGCATAAGGATAGATGTGTCAGTCTTCATTTCCTCACCAATGCACCCGGAGCCAAAATGATAGAAGTTGTCCGCAGTTTGTATACATCAGATGATGTGTATGATAAGGTGAGTAAATTTATCCATATGCTGGGTAAGGTACTTGTACCGGTACAGGAGTCTCCCGGACTGATCAGCATCCGATTGTTCGTCACGATGGTGAATGAGGCTTGTGAGATTCTTATGGAAGGTGTCGGCACCAAATCGGATATTGATACCACCATGCGCATAGGACTTGGTTTATCTCTTGGTCCGTTTGAACTGGCAGACAAGGTTGGTCTGGATAAGGTAGAACGCTGGATGGATAACCTGTATGGTGAGTTCGGTGATGTTAAGTACAAGGCCTCCCCGATCATTAAAAGGCATGTTCGTGCCCACCAGTATGGGCGGGTTACGGGAAGAGGATTTTATGAATATGATGACAGTGGACGAAAAATTAGTTAAGTTAACAGGTATAGGGTGAAAATACATATTATAAAAGTTTAACCATAACAATATGAAGGTTTTAGTTTTAAATTGTGGCAGTTCTTCCATCAAATTCCAGTTTTTTGATATGAACCGGAAACTGACCCTGGCAAAGGGAGTAGCTGAGAAAGTAGGAATGAAGGGATCTTTTGTTAAACTGGAGAAGGAAAACGGGGACAAAGTGAGGTTTGAAGGGGAGATCCTTGACCACCAAGCCGGGATTGAATATATTCTGGGCATTATTACCAGTGCAAAACATGGCTGTATTAAAAGCCTGGATGAAATAGATGCCGTTGGGCACCGTGTGGTGAATGGGGGCGAGAAATTCAACAAAAGCGTATTGATAACGGATGAAGTTCAGGCAGAGGTTGAGAAATACATTGACCTCGCTCCATTGCATAATCCGGCTAACCTGAAGGGCGTGTATGCCATAAAGCTCCTTATGCCCGGCATCCCCCAGGTAGGCGTGTTTGATACAGCATTCCATCAGACACTGCCTAAATATGCATTTATGTATGCTATCCCCTATTCTTTGTATAAAAAGTACGGTATCCGCAAATATGGTTACCATGGCACAAGTCATTATTATATCAGTAAAAGGGCTTGTGAGATCCTTCAGACAGATATTAAAAAGCTGCGGATAATAACCGTGCATCTGGGTAATGGCGCCTCTATGGCTGCAGTGAAATTTGGCCAGTCGGTAGATACCTCCATGGGATTTACTCCGGTAGAAGGTCTGATCATGGGTACCCGTTCAGGCGACCTGGACATTGGCATATTAACCTATATCATGGACAAGGAAGAGATCGGCATTTCACAGATAGGCACACTGGTAAACAAGCAGAGTGGTATGCTTGGTGTGACCGGAATTTCTTCTGACATGCGCGAGATAGAAGATGCAGCTTTTAAGGAGAAGAACGAACGCGCCATATTAGGCCTCGAAATGTATCATTACCGGGTAAAGAAATATATCGGAGCTTATGCTGCGGCCATGGGTGGAGTTGATATTGTTGTTTTTGCCGGCGGAATTGGTGAAAACGGTCCGGAAACCCGGGAGGCCATTTGTCATGATCTTGAATTCCTGGGTATTGAGTTGGATCCTGAAAAGAATACTGGACTTCGTTCTAAGGAAGCTATTATCAGTCGGGATCAAGCCAGGGTACAAGTCATGGTGATTCCCACCAATGAGGAGCTGGTCATTGCTGAAGATACCACAAGGATTGTACAGGAATTGAAGAAATCATCCAACCAAAAATGACAATCAGGACACTCAATGATCTGGTGGTTCTGGCATCCGGAAAGAAACGCCGAATTCTGGCGGTGGCAGTCGCCCAGGATAAAGATGTCCTCTTGGCGGTAAAGGCAGCCTCTGAAGCCGGATTAATTGCACCTGTTCTGATCGGTGACAGACAGGAGATCATAGAGTCCGCGAGACTTTCGGGACTGGATATTTCAAATATGGAGGTCATGCATATACCTGACAGGCATCAGGCCTGTGTTCAGGCTGTCAGGCTTGCCAGGGATAACAAGGCAGAAATCCTGATGAAGGGAATGGTTAGTACCGGAATCCTTATGAAAGCCATTCTCGATAAAGAAAACGGACTCATGTGTGGCAATGCCTTACTGAGCCATGTTGCCTTTTTCGAATCTCCGCATTACCATAAACTGCTGTGTATTACCGATGCTGCACTGAACATCAGTCCGGATATCGGCGAAAAGGCCGAAATTGTCAAAAATGCTGTAAAAACCTTGCATAAGCTCGGCGTACCCTTGCCCAAGGTTGCTATACTGGCCGCGGTTGAAACTGTTAATCCCAAAATAGAGGCCACCCTTCATGCAGCCATGTTGGTAACCATGCAAAGAAGAAAACAGATAATCGGTTGTCTGATCGATGGACCGTTGGCACTTGACAATGCCATCTCAGCTGAAGCGGCGCACCATAAAGGAATTGAATCGGAAGTAGCCGGTGATCCCGATATACTGGTCGCTCCTGATCTGAACTCCGGCAATATGCTGTACAAGTCCCTGATCTTCCTGGGTGGCGCTATAACAGCCGCCATGGTTGTGGGAGCAAGCGTTCCGGTGGTGCTGACTTCCCGTGCCGATTCGGACAAGAGCAAATTCCTTTCAATTGCATTGGCCGCTGCGATTTGACAATGTGGTTTTCTTGCCTAACATGCTTAAATTTCCGATTATGAACCATATCATTCTTGCGATCAATCCGGGTTCAACTTCTACCAAGATTGCCGTTTACCAGAATGCAAAACCCGTTTTCCTCAAAAGTATTCTGCATGAGCCGCAGGAATTGTCCAGGTTCAGCAGAATCAGTGATCAGTATGAATTCAGGAAAAGAATCATCCTGAAGGAGCTGAAGGACTCACATATTGACATCAATACCGTTGAAGTGGTTGTCGGACGCGGGGGTTTGGTAAAGCCAATTGAGTCCGGAGTTTACCATATCAATGAAAGGCTCAGACACGATCTGCTTGAGGGAGTCATGGGTGAACATGCTAGTAACCTGGGAGGCTTGATTGCCCATGATATTGCCAAAGATCTTCCCAATTGCCAGGCGTTTATTGCAGATCCTGTTGTTGTTGATGAGTTGCAGGACGTGGCGCGCATTGCAGGCCATCCGAAGTTCCAGCGTTACTCCATATTTCATGCCCTGAATCAAAAAGCTACAGCAAGGGCATATTCACGCCTGATGAACCGGAAATATGAAGACCTGAACCTGGTGATTGCCCACCTGGGCGGAGGTGTATCCATCGGAGCCCACCGCAAGGGAAAGGTAATTGATGTAAACCAGGCCCTGGACGGCGAAGGTCCTTTTTCACCGGAAAGGTCGGGAACGCTCCCCTCAGGAGCCCTGGTGAAACTGTGCTATGAAGGAACGCACAGCCTGGATGAAATTAAAAAGATGATCACGGGCGAAGGAGGTTATGTTGCTTACCTGGGGACAAACAGTGCTTACGAGGTGGAACTGCTTGCACAAGATGGGGATGAAAAAGCCAGCCTCATCCAGGATGCCATGTCATACCAGATTGGCAAGGAGATAGCTTCCATGTGTGCTGTTTTACATGGCGAAGTGGATGCGGTTATTCTTACGGGTGGTATTTCACATAATCCGATGGTGGTGGAATACATCAAGAAAATGGTATCCTTTATTGCCCCTGTGGTTATCTATCCCGGTGAAGATGAGATGCATGCTTTGGCCATGAACGGTTTTATGGTTCTGAAAGGTGAAATTAATCCCAGGGATTATGATGAATCCAACATGGTGAATGTAATACTCCCATGCTGGGAACCGAAGGATAAGGAGAAGGATGAAATGATGAAATAGTGAAGAGTCATGAGTAATGAGTAATGAGCGGGAATTGAGCATGGGTAAAGCGTCTAGAATATTTATCCTGCAAATCATGCACCATTCTCTTTGCCCAATCCTCTCTCAATACTCATTACTCCTCACTCATTACTTTTCTATGGATTTCCTACTGACACCGGCACCACTCTGCCCCGCATATACCTGTGAGCCGTTAAGGCAAAATGACCAATGAATTCAGCTATTTCGTCGGGTTTTAACTGGGCTTTATAACCCGGGAAGGCTTCATCGAGCATTTCAGTCTGCACGGATCCCAGGGCAAGGCAATTGAATGCAATGCCTGAATCTCTGAATTCCTCATTTAGACATTCCGTCAGGCAAGCTAGTGAAGCTTTGCTGGAGCTGTAATAACTCAGACCCGGATATTTATTACTCCCCTGAAACCCGCCCATGCTGCTGATATTTACCACATGTGTTGTTCCTTTGCGGCCCATGATTGGAAGAAGTTCCCGGATGAGAACAGCAGGGGCAAAAAAATTCACCCGGAAGATCCGTTCCATCTCCTCCAGACTTATCTGTTGAAACGGTTTATTGATCAACACTCCGGCATTGTTGATCAGGATGTCGACATGGCTGATGGAGGAAGGAAGTCTCTGGCGCAGGGAAGATGGGTCCTGAAGAAACTTGTCCAGGTCAAAAACCAGCGGATGCAAGGCAGAATTTTTATTCAGTCCGGCACAGACAGTGGCCAGTTGTTCCAAACCGGCACTATTCCTGGACAAAGCGTAGATTTCAACATCCTTCAGCCCGGCAAAATACCTGGCGGTGGCAAAACCAATTCCCCGGCTTGCACCGGTTATAATGACTACCATATTGCAATTTGGTATTGAATTTGTACTTTTACACACTTACCATAAAGATAAGAAAGAAGTATGACATTCATGCGCAGCTTGCTGATAATTGCCTTCGCCGCTTTTTCACTGACTCTTTTCTCCCAGGTTGAAGAATCCGTGAAACCCGGAGGCCAGAAAAAGGAAAAAGAAAGGCCTCCTTTCTCTCAGCGTCTGATTTTCGGAGGGGATATTGGATTGAGTTTTGGAACAATAACCTATATCAAAATAGCCCCCATTGTTGGGTATAGGATAACAGACCGGCTTGCTGCCGGACTGGGTCCGATTTATATTTACGAGAAATACAAGAATTATAATCTGGAATCTTCCACATATGGAGGTAAGGTGGTGGCTTCCTTCATGGTCATCAAGGGTAAGGATGCAGGTGGCGTATTCCCGCTTGGCAACATTGTGTTTCATGCAGAAAACGAAGTAATCAATGTTGAACCGCTTTACTATGATCCATACACGTATTACTATTTCTTCGGCGACCGGGTTTGGATCGACAACCTGCTTCTGGGCGGGGGAATAAGTCAGTCCATGGGCGGCAGGTTCGGCATATCCATTTATATCCTTTGGGATGTAACACAGAATGAGTTCTCCCCTTATAGCAATCCCATACTGAAATTCGGATTTTATTTTTAGTCTGTTAGCTTTTTAGTCTATTAGTCTTTTAGGAAGAAAATGATTCGGTTTCATCCTAAATCCCAACAATCTAACAGACTAACAGACTATTAGACTATCCTATCTGAAAGTTATTCCCAATCCGCCTGATAAGACGCTGTAGTTGGCCCAGCTGTAATCAAAGTGAATGGTAATAAAGGCAAGCTTAAGCCGGATACCGGCATTGAAGCGAGGCTTGGTTATGCTGCCATCCTGATTCTTGATTTGCATATCAATGGGATCCACCAATACCTGTACCTCAGGATTCACGCCATCAATAATCACAGCGGGATAATCTCCCTCGAGCTTCAGATTGGTCTGACTTGAAACAAAACCGACACCACCATAGAAACCAACAACCGGGAGGTTTGCACCAACAAGCAGATTCGCAGTGTGCGTCTGTGTGGATGATTTCATGAACTGATTATCCCAGTTGCTGTCATCCGCACCGGGCAAAGATCCTGCATTGATATCGGCTGGTGTGATATCAACATCAACCAGGGTATGCAGGTTGGTATAACCAAACATAACAGAAATCTGTAATACTGGAAATTTTTTCAAAGCAGGGATCCATTGTTTGATATCGTGCTTACCTCCAATGCCCCAGAGGCCTATCTCATTGCCTTTGTATTTGATATCAGGCATGAACCTGATCATTACTTCAGTTCCTTTGATGAGACCAATACCGGCCTGAACCATGGGAGAAGGTACGTAATTTGTATTTACTCCGGCAGGCATGGCGAATGCGGATACAGAATAACCTGCATATTTATAATCCATTAGCGGGCCAGCCACATTCTCACCTGCCACGGTTGGGGATTCATTCATCAATGGATCATGCAGTTTCAATGATGTCAGCTGGGAATCATCAATCAGAAAGGTTTCATATTTTTTCGGGACGATGGCAGCATTTGTTGTAAATGTAATATCAAAACCACCCAGTTTATGGGTTTCTGCCGTATTATACCAGCCACTGCCCAGGCCAGCTCCAAAAGCATTCACAGCCGGTGCGATATACGGCTGAATGAGAAGCTCGGCATCCTCTGCACCTGCGGCCATAAGTCTACCTATTTCAGATATTTGTGAAAAACCGGGATGATTCATTAATAAAGTGGCTGTAATAAGCAGCAGCCATTTGTGAGTCAGGTTATTTTTCATGTTGCTTGTATATTTCGGTTTTGCTTTCTTTTTACGACAATTTTACAGGAATTGTTCCACAAATTTCAATTCTATGAGCCAATTGATGAGATTTGTGATGTATGGTAAAATTAGCCGTGTTTTTTTTTTAAGGTTAGAAATTAGATACTATATTTGCAACTCTTTAAAAAGAGCTGAATTATAGCATTTCCCGATCCAGTAGCTCAGCAGGTAGAGCACATCCCTTTTAAGGATGGGGTCTTGGGTTCGAATCCCAACTGGATCACAAGGCAAATGATGCCCCCTCTGGGGCATTTTTTATTTTACGACGGGAGAGTAAGCTCTGCTTGCTCGCCCGGAATAAAATAAAAAATGAGAAGCAGCTCTGCTGCGCGCCTCATTTGCCTTGTAGGATACCCATAAAGAGGATCATGAGCGAAGCGAACTAATCCCAACTGGATCACCTAAACAGGTTATTCTACTTTAAGCATCTCAGCAGGATTGGTTTGAGATGCCCTTAAGGTTTGAGAACCAATGGTAAGTAACCCAATGAAAACAACAAATAAAATACCCATAAGCAAAGTGCCTGCACCAAAGTTTACATGATTTGCCATATATTGAAACCACATATTGTTAAGAAAATAAGCAAGCGGGGCGGCAATAACAGCAGCAATAATCAACAACCATACATACGATCTTGAAATCATCAGCAATACATTTGCAGGCATGGCCCCAAAGGCTTTACGTATAGCAATTTCCCTGAGCCGGGTTTGTGTACTGAAAGTTGCCATCCCCAGCAGCCCCAGACAGGAGATAATGATCACAAGTAAGCAGGCATACCCCACAGTATATAAAACATCGCCAAAAAATGAATAATATTCTTGGCTCATCGCAATAATCCGTACATGGATTTAATCATTTTACTATTGGTAATGAATGGTTCTATGGTACTTTAACTCCAGTAAAAAGCAAATTCAATTTTTATGCAGCCTTCTTTGCCCCAATGGGGCTGAATTTGAATCCCCGCGAGCGCATTCCCCGTGGCTTGCCGCGGGGTTTGCGGGCATAAATTATAAAATGCCTATTTGGGGATCGAAGATTAGCTGCGCTGAGCTCCACTTCCCCGATAGATCGGGGCAGGCTGTTCCGGTTCCTCGCAGCTTGCTGCGAGGAGCGCTAACCGTGGGTGTTAACTCACGGCAAACAAAGCGAAAAAACCCCATGTTGGGGGTATAATTCGAGACCTAAAGTAGTATTTCAAATTTGGTCTCGATTGGATGCATAAGTACCTCATATTTTGCAGATTTCTGCAGGAAGAATACAATTGTATAAACCCTGTTAGGCTAAGTATGTTATTACCTATCGTAATGGTACTTGCAACCATAGATTAATATCTCGTTATCCTTTACTTGATAAACCAATCTATGTTCTCTTTCGATTCTACGAGACCAAAAGCCGGCTAAATCATATTTTAACGGTTCTGGTTTACCTTTTCCCTCAAATGGAGTTCTCTGAATATCGCGAATCAGTTCATTTATCTTTTTCAACACACTCTTATCTTCCGTAAGCCAAGAGGTATAATCCTCCCATGAGTTTCTTGAAAATGTAATTCTCATTTCTCGTCTAAAAGATCTTTATGAACTACTTTTCCTTCTTTCATCTGCTTAATTGACTCGTAGAGCCTATCTGCATTCGCTTTGGAACTTAAGAGATGAACTGTTTCCATTATTGAATTATATTCATCCAGGGATATCATAACAGTCCCTTTTCCAGTACCCCTTTTAATTATCAAGGTTTCATTATTCTCCTCAACATTATCAAGATACTTTTTTAGGCTTATCCTAAATTCGGTATAGTTAGCAGCAATCATATTATTCAAGTATTTTATTAGGTACAAATATACGTACTTTTTAATATTTATCAATATTTCGCATTAATAGTTTTGTATTTTCATATTAAGCCTAACCTCCGCGTGTATGACCCGTTACGTTGCCAAAGTAATTCTGTATCCAGATGGAAAAATCGGTGCCGATGACCAGGGCAGGACGGAATTCATTGACCACCCTATTTGATGGTTAAATACATGATAACAAGTTATTTGAAATAATGAGTTATTTTCGGCGAAAGGTGGTCAACATGACCTATTTTTCCACTTAATAAGAAACCAGTACTTCTATTTTTTTGCTTTGCGTGGGTAAGACAATATACTCTTTATTCCGATCCCAGTCATTCCAGGCCTTACCGTTTACCAGGACAGATCTGATTGGCTTTTCAAATGGGGAGCGGATAAATAACTTAACTATACCTTCAGGTATGTTCTCAGGAAGATTTATACTTCCTTCAATAGTATTGGGACTGGTTCCGCTCTTTAATTCGTAAGATACATTTCCGAAAATAGTGGCTGCCTTATATAATTTTATGATCTTTCCGGGTTCGAGCCAGTATTTCGGCGTTCCTGAAGCCAGCCAGAGTTCATCCCCTGCTTCAATGACCAGCATGTCGCACACCCTGTTCTGAAACCGGGCCTCATCAGGGATCTTATACATTGGACCACTGCCCACTCCCCACCTTCTGTATTCTTCCGTAAAGGCATTGACATCCCGGTAAAGACATGAAACCATTGAATTATAAATACCCCTGATGGCCGCAGGTATTTCGTTTCGTAACAGATAGGACTGAACCGGATTCTGTAGATTGGGTTGAAAAACCATCCCCCCCCTGCTAAACCAATATTCGTCATCAACCACTCCATGTATATGTTGTCCCAATGAACTTGATAACGTTATATTGTCTTCCCAGTCATCAAGAATGGCCTCAGAAAGGGGATCAAGAGGGTCAAGAATGCCTGTCGTGATCAGAATCATAGGACCATACAGGGCCTCCCTGGTAGCGGAAAGCCGGTAGGTAAGCGAGGTGTGTTTTCCGTATCTTGAATAATAGCCTGACTGCATGGGTCCAAAGTAGCGGAAGCGTTGATACGCTCTTGATGGAACAAATGGAACATACGTATTATTCCTCAGACGTACGACCGGTGATAATTCACTGCATCGTCTGACAGAGGTTCTCAGATCATTAAGATAGTTCTGAGCTTCTTTCTCTAATCTGGCCGCCTGTGGTAATCCCGCCTTTTTAAATGCCTCAGCCGTAGTGTGCAATCCCAAATAACTATAAGCATTAACAGCAAACCAAAAGCCCCAGTCCTGATTATCCTCCAAACGTCCGGCGGGCAGCAATCCATAATGCAGGACAGGAACGCCATCTTTGTCCATTATTCTGGTCTGATTCCTTTGTTCAATAATCCAATCAGCGGCCAGAAGCATGTTCGGTGATGCGTGTTTTAGCCAGACAGAATCACGGGACATGAGATAGTGATTACCCAGAGCCCAGAGTACCGTTCCGTGGTCCAAATTATAAGGACCCATGGTATAGTCATATTCGTTATCCACTTTTCCTCCGTGAAATACGGCACTTTGATTTCCGGTAAATGATCCGGGCATGGGATCAGTTCCCTGAAGATTCAGAAAAGTTTCCAGGTAGTTGGCGGCTGTCCGATGATCCCCGATCTTATCCAGATAAATGATTTGAAATGCCGATTCATTGGAAAAAACCTGATATCCAAAAGAAGCAGCAGGTACCATGAACAAGCCGCTTTTAGGATCTTTGGTTGTACTCATTCGGATATGTGGTATGACAGATCTTGCCATTTCGTTAAATTTCCGCTCGGGTACATCAAATGATGCAAACTCGTTGACAATTTGTCTCCAGTATGATATGACTCGCTGCCGTTCAGTAGAATAATCAAGGGATGAAAGTTTTTCTCTGCTGCTATCCGTTAAATCTCCCACAAAAGGAGCAGAAATATAAAATGACACTGTCTGGTTTGCCGGAACAGAAAAAGGAAGGTCAATGGCATTTTGAACTACTTTTATATTATAAGAAGTGACCCCCTCCGGCAGCTTGATTTTTGCACGGATATAATTATTGCCATTTTTTTGGTCCAGAATAAATAAATCCTGAAGCACAGGGTTTTCAAGCGATTCGGCTTTTAACCAGACGTGAGCAGTTCTATCCAGATTGGTTGGATTCGAAATATTAAGTTTTAACATCAGGATCGCAGGAGTCTGTTCATCTCGCTGCTCGTCATATGGCGACAAAGGACCTTCCAGTAAAGTTGAAAATCCCTCCTCCTGGTATAATAGGCCTTCATGATTCCAACTGACTTGTACAACTGGCAGATAGTCATTAAGAATTGACATTTGGGAGTTTTTATCATCTCTGATGTATACCGGTTCTTTTCCTGTCCCTATAAACCAATGCAATTCATCCCCTTTCCAGTTGCAGCGTTCCAGTTCCCTGCCCTTGGCCTTTGTGGAGCTTTTATTCATAAAGAATCCCCCACCCCATTCAAGTCCGAATTTCTGCCAGCTTGCATCTGAAGCTATTGGCAGATAAAGCTTCCCGCCATCTTCACGAAGCATAACATCCAATTTGGGAATTTCCCGGCATGCCCTGTCATAGGTCTGTTCGGGTTCTGTTTTTAATTTTTCACGGACTGTCTGCCCTTTTCTTACTGTGGATTCTTTAAATTGATTTGTGTCGGATGTGAATGTAATATAAGCCGAATAGGCAGGAATATAAATCGGACCATTGTACAAATCATCAGTTGAAAATGAAAAGTTTCCTTCAGATGAACGAACCGTGACAATGGTAAGATCGTTGGATCCGGGTAATGTCGGTACCGCAACAATCAGATCTGCCTTGATCCCTTTTGGCTGTTTTTTTAACTGAACGTTCCAGGTATTTTTTGAAGTCAGTTTATCCTTTGAATCCCATTTCCAGCCCATAACATTTTCAATCTTCCCATTGAAGACTTCAAGCTTGCCTACAATGGTCTTATTGACCGGTTTATCACAACCAAACTCAATGCGAAGCGATAATTTCTTACTGAGAGTGGGTGAGAATACGTTCAGGGACTTAATGCGGGAAGGTTTGCTATTATAAAGCAATCTGATTTTAAGTGTCCTCCTGTAGCTTACTGGTTCCGGCAGATTATCTGCAAGTTCATTCTCCTCATTAGACATCGGTTTAAAAGAATATACGACTTTATTCCCTTTTATCTGAAAATCAATATCTGCCGTAAGCCATTTCCCCTGCCAGGGATCATCAAAAAGATCTTCAATGGTATGGCTTTTGGGCGCATCACCCGGCCAGGTTTGAAACCAGTATTGTACTTTTGTTTCTTTGGCCAATGATTCCGTAATCCTTCCTTCATAGCCAATTTCAATGCTGTTAATATCCCGTGCTTCCTCCCAACAAACTCCCAGGTTCCATTCAAATGCCGATGTTTGTGGCACTTCAATCAAGTTACTTTTTTTCAGGATATTACCTAAAACTCCAGTATTGTCTGACCAATAGTTTAACTCACCAAAAGGTGCAATATCCCATTTGTTATCATTTTCGGCAATGTCACTTTTTATGGGAGCCAAAGAGTAAAACAGGAATGAAATTCCCAATGGTACCCATAATTGACAGCTTTTTCTTCGTGTATTCATAACTATAATCGGATAGCGGCCTTTTTTATTTTTCAGCACTCAACACTTTATTCTGATTCAAACGGATGCTCAATTACCAAATCTCCTAATTCCGATTTAAGTATATTGCTCACCGGATAACTAAAACCAAGATGCTGGCAAAATCCCTCTGCATAATTACACTTGACCTCCTTGCCTTCCTTTTTTGAGAATTCCCGCATCGTCATTATATAATCATCAACGCCGGAAATTTTTAATAACCATTCCCGTTGACTTTTATGACAACTTAACATCTTTTCTGCAGAACCTGCCTGCCCCGGAGTCATTGTGGCAATGACAATTTTCCATCCTTTATCTGCTAACAAGGCAAGTGTACCGGCACATTGAAACTCGGCATCATCAGGATGGGCAACAATGCATAATACAGTTTTGTTTTCATTATTCTGAGCAAGAGTAAATAGATGACCAACAAGGCTCAGTAAAACTGTGATAAGAATCAATTTGCAATATTTCATTGGATTAGGATTTTATGAATTGCTTCAGGTTGAAAATTGATCTTCTTTCACCTGTCATTACATGAAGGTCTTCAAATACTCCCGTGTTTTTGACAAGGATATTTCTTCCTTTACTGTCGGCCAATACTCCAACCCGAAATATCCCCCGTAACCGGTCTCGTTTATTGCATGTATAATTGAAGCATAGTTGATTTCCCCTGAATAAAGCTCATTACGACCGGGTACACTGGCCGAATGGAAGTGCCCGATCAGGGATATATTTTCCTTTATAGATGCAATAAGGTTTCCTTCCATGATTTGCATGTGATAGACATCGTATAGAAGTTTCAGTCCTGGATTGTTAACCATGTTTACTATATCAAAACCGGTTCCTGAAGAAGTCAGGAAGTATCCCGGATGATCAACATGCGAATTCAGCGCCTCCAGAACGAGTGTAATACCCTCTTTGCAGGCTATTTCTGCAGCTTTGGAAAGGGTATGCACAAGGGTGTCATACTGCTGCTGAAATGTTCTGCCTGTAATTTCATTTCCTGTACAGGTAATAAGCTTTTTACAATTCAATTTATGCGCAATATCGATGGTTTCTTTCAGCCGTTCGAGATAGGTATTCCTATCTTCAGGTTTCGTAAGGAAACCGCCTATCGCCCCATCTGGTGAATTAACCACCAAATCGGTAACCGCTACATTCAAATCCTTGCACACTGCAGAAATTTCCTGGATGTTTTTTATGCCTGGGACCAATTCCTTTCCGGTAAATTCATGATCCCAGAACCAAAATTCAACTGACTCAAATCCGAGTTTATTTACTTTTTTAATTTTCTCAGATGTGTCTTTACCCAAAAAAAAGGGTTCGATGCACAAGTCTATTTTTATCATGGTAATTCTTTCTTTTTTATAAATATGCATTTGCGACTTTATGAATTCCCTCGGCAATCATATCACAATCCTCATCTGTCATTTGAGGTGGTAAGTCAATATGAATTGACCGTTGAAGATAATTCAATGTATTGGGATTCATCTCTTCACTGTATTGTACCTTGCCTCCTTTTTTCAGATAATAGTCACAGGTATAAGGGCATCCTTCCCGGGTTGCTGTCCATTTATTAAGAATCATTTCCCAATGGTTATATAGGTGCCAGTCAGGTACGCTTTTATTATGCATGGATGATGACGCAATACCTTCTGCTTTCAAAGCATCGGCAAATCTGCCGGTCAGTTCCGGATCTTCCAGAAAAAAAACTATTACAAGTCCGGTATCACCTTCTGCATCATTCAATCTTCGAAATTCCAGACCCCTGATATTTCCAATGGTTTTTTTTATTCGTAATTTATTATTTCTCATTTTTGTTATCAGTCCGTCCAGCCTTTTAAGCTGAACTCTCAGTATGGCTCCTGAAATTTCGTTCATCCTGTAATTAACGCCAGGGAAAAGCTCTCCATTGTAACGGGCTTTGGAGAATCTTTTTTCCGGTCCGCCCGGTCTCCAGCAAGCTGCCGTATCATGATAAGACATGGCTCTTTCATAAAGATATTCATCATCCGTGGTAACCATCCCCCCCTCTCCGGCCGTAATTATTTTATGGTATTGAAAACTAAAAGCTCCCATATCTCCAAAAGCGCCCAGTCTTTTTCCGTTGTAGGTTCCACCTGCAGACTGAGCCACGTCCTCAATAACCTTTAGATTGTGCTTGCCGGCAAGGGCTAAGATCCTGGTCATGTCACAAGGTGCACCTCTCATGTGAACAGCAATAATTGCTTTTGTTCTTGGTGTGATTTTTTTCTCCGCATCAAGCGGATCTATGGTCAGGCTATCATCAACTTCCGCAATTACTGGAACAGCCCTTGCAGCTACTATGGAAGCGCAGGAGGCGAAGAATGTATATCCCGGAACGATAACTTCATCACCAGGCCCAATGTCCAGCGCAACCAATGAACAAATCAGTGCAGATGTACAAGAATTAGTTGCCAGTGAATGTTTAACGCCAATCTTTTCAGAAAACTCTTCTTCGAACAATTTAACTTTTGATTCAACATCGGAAGGACCATAATAACGGAACAGATACTTGTCATCCAGTACCTGCATTACTGCCGATTTTTCTTCGTCTCCAATTTCAAGCCCGCCCGGGTACATGGGAATATTGGGGGTGGTTTTGGCTTTCTCTCCCCCATCAATCGCTAATTTACTTTTTGGTGACTTCATAGTTTTTCATTTTTTATGAAAGCTCATTTATAAAAATAAGAAGAAATATAATCGGATGAGGAGAATAAATATAATAAAAAGCGTACGATATATTATGATATTATTGTACGTTTTAATATATTTGCATTAAACACTTGCAATATGATAACTCCCTCAAAATTAAGAGAGAACTTATACAATTTACTTGACCAGGTTATCCAAACAGGGAAACCAATTGAAGTAAAAAGAAAGAATAAGATTCTTAAAATTACTGTAGAACCATCAAAATCAAAACTTGATAACCTAAAAAAGAGGGATATCCTAAATTGTAAACCCGATGAAATAATTAACAACAATTGGGAAAAGGAATGGAAAGCTTGATCTTTCTTGATACCCATGTAGCAATTTGGTTGTATTCTGGGAGGCTTGATCTCTTTAAACCAAAGGCATTACAGCTTATCAATGATAACCAGGTATGTATTTCACATGTAGTAAGGCTTGAAATGAAATATTTGAATGAAATAGGCAGAATTAATCAGCATCCGGATATGATTATTGATGCACTGATAGATGAAATTGGATTGGTTTTTAGCAATAATAGTATTGAAAGAATAGTAAGCCAGGCTATTCATCTGGATTTCACCCGTGATCCATTTGATAGGATCATAGTTGCAGATGCCTACATAAATAATTCATGCTTAATCAGTAAAGATCAAAACATTAGAAAGAACTATAAATATTCAGTTTGGTGATATTCTTATAAAACGTAATAAAAAGACTTGGCCAATACATGTTACAGAAGGTGTCTAAATTACTCTCTATAAGCCAGTTACTCGGCAATATCTTCAATACTTTGCAATTTATTATTGATTATGGTTTTATCTGTATTAATTAACCAACATTTTGAAGATTCTTCTTATTGCAGCTTGCTTATCCCGGGAACAACGTCCTGACTCAATGGATATACCTCAGCTAACCCTTTCGCTGATAGCCGCACTTACTCCTCCTGAATACGAGGTACAAATCGTTGAAGAAGCCTATGGTGAGAAAATAAATTACGATGGCGATTACGATGTCATTGGTATTTCTATCATGACGCAAACCTGCATAAGGGGCTACCAGATAGCCACAGAGTTTAAAAAACGTGGTAGAATTGTTATTTTTGGCGGAATTCATGCTACCGCAATGCCGGAAGAAGCCATCCGGTTTGGTAACGCGGTGGTAATAGGCGAGGCAGAGGGCCTTTGGGATATCGTATTGAATGATATCAAGCATAATCGTCTGAAATCCTTCTATAAGCTTGACCAATTGCCGGACTTGCAAACTCATGTAAAACCCAGGAGGGATTTGATCAAGTGCTCTTCGGGAAGATTCTCCATTGCACCGATTGAAACCACGCGCGGCTGTCCTTACAATTGCGACTTTTGCGCCGTATCAAGGTTTTTTGGAACTCGCCAGAGGCACAAGCCCATCCGCAATATCATTACCGACATTGAATCGTGCAAGGAAAAAAACCTTTTCTTCCTTGATGACAACATTACGGGCGATAAACTCTATAGTCAAGGAGTTGTTCAGGGAAATGATCCCCCAGAAAAAGATATGGGTGGGTCAGGCTTCCATACAGGTTGCCAAGGATATAGAACTCGTCAAACTTGCGTACAAATCGGGATGCAGGGCATTGCTTATAGGCTTCGAATCCATGTCAGATTCAGGCATCAATCAATATCGTAAAACTTTAAAAACAATTGAAGAAAACATCCTGGCGGTAAAAAAACTCCAGGATAACGGCATTATGACCATGGCTTCACTTATCTTTGGCCTTGATTCTGACACCCCTGAAGTATTTGATCTAGCTCATGATTTTCTTACCCGTTCAAAAGCCGCTTTCTTTCAGGCATGTGTGATGACACCCTATCCGGGAACACCTGTTTTCAATAAATTACTTTCGCAGGGACGTATCCTTACTGATGACTGGTGCAGGTTCGATGCTTCAAAAGTGATCATAAGACCTGAAAACATTTCACCCGAAGAATTATTGAATAGATATAATAAAATAAAATGGCACTTCTATTCCAACAGTTCTATTCTAAAACGTTCGTACCCTAATATTAAAATTGGTTTTGTAGAAGCCATGCTGTATTATTCATTAAATAAAGGTTATCAGAAAAGGAATAATCCTTCTGTTTTTTCACAGGTATATCAAAATAATCAAGACAATCCAATTGATTTCAACGTCGCCAAGTATGTGTATTCTTCGGAAAAATCGCCCAATTGACCACAGAAACCGAACAAGGCGGAATAAAATAAAAAATGAGAAACAACTCGGTTGCGACGTAATTCATTTGCCTGTGCAACCATAAATTACAAAGAAATTGTTAAGATTACCCGATAGTCAGATTTTTTTTTTACTAATTTTGACTTTTCAGGTTAAACCCTAAATACATAAATTAAAACAATATACTTATGAAAAACAAGGTTATAAAAGGAGTATTATTATCATGCATCATGTCTTTTATGTTCGCTTGTAATGCAAAAAAAGCAGAACCTGCAGCAGTGGTGATTGACAAAGAACAAATAAAAAAAGAAATTCAAGCCAAGGAAAATGCATTTGCTGCGCTTTACAATGCCGGTGAATTGAAAGATATCGGTTATTATGCTGATGATGCGACAACCTTTTTTCAAAACAGAGCACCATTAATAGGCAAAGAAGCAATTGTAGAGTATTTAAAATCCGATTTAAATGCGAATTCCAATATAATTTCATTTACAACTAACGAAGTTTTTGTATCAAATGATGGGATTCATGTGGTTGAAATTGGCCATTATAAAGTTATTGACTCTACCAATACTGCCATTAATACTGGAAATTATATGAGCCTGTTTGAAAAAAGAGACGGTAACTATTTCTGTGTAAGAGATATGAGTGCATCTGATATGCCACTTGAATAAAAATAAAGAATGTGTTTTAATAACGGCAGTCCGAAAAGTATTTTCAGATTGCCGTTTTTGTTCAATTATCGTCTTCTGCCTCCGCCTCCACCACCTCTGGAACCTCCGCTATAGCCACCGCCTCCGCCATAACTTCTGGAACCTCCACCCCCACTATAGCCTCCGCTGCTTCTTGTACGAGATGCCCCGGTTGAAGATGATCTGGATTGCTGAGAAGAATAGTTTGAATTTGACTGGCGTGTCGATGCAGAAGCTCCCGATGACTGACGTGTTGATACCGATGCACCTGATTGTCGGGTGGATGCCGATGCACCTGATTGTCGGGTGGATGCCGATGCACCTGATTGACGGGTGGATGCTTTATTACCACTATTATTATAATTACCGTTGGCTTTATTATGATTAACGGTATTGGAGCTATTTCTGGAATTATTGTAATTATTATAGTTATTGGTATTATGAATTACGGTTGTATTGCCATGATAGCCATAACCACCATGGTAATAAGAATGATTAACAGCATAGATGCCAACCGCCATTACTGAAAATGCTGCAAAATAGGGCGGATAAAATCCGTAATAGTAAGGTGGATAATAGGGCACATAGGCTGGTGAATACACATACTGTACAATTGGTGCTGATTCAACCACTACAACGGTAGTTGTTGCCGGAACGCTGACAGTAACAGGGTTATCACCAGTATACCCGGGATTAGCAGTGACTGAAGGAGTTGAAGTTGTTTTGGGCTCAACAATATAATCCTTACCGTACAAATCAACATCTCCAACAATTTGCATATTCACTTTCTCATTTTTATCCTTTGACACCAAAATGACGGCAACATCTTGTGTTTCTTTATCATTGACTGCAACCTGAAGTATAAATGTAAAATCATTGTCCTTTTGCTTTGTCTCAACCTTGATGAAATCAACTTTATTATCCAGATCCAAATCCAGGTTATTGATTCCTGTTTTTTCCAGATTTAACGATTTTTCAAAGTCTTCAATGGTCTTTGACTTTTGAAAAAGATCCAATACGGCATACAGATCCAGGTTATCTCCCGGCAAGCCTAATAATGTCGTATCCTGGGCAGTTTGAGAAAACACAGGAATGCTTAACAAACTCATCGCCAGTACTAATAAAGACAAAAAACCTCTTTTCATGATGGTAAGAAATAATTGTTAGGTTCTTCTATATACTATTTTTTTGGTACTGTTATTAAAAACAAATATACTGCATGGATTTCTAAAAACCTAATTTTACCCTACCCCCTCCTTTTATTATGTTATTAATAATCAATTCGTCATGATTCATTGATTGTAGCACTACCCCATTTTTACTCCGTAACAGAAACCATTTTACCGAACCGGGAAAAACCTTACCCTGTTTTATCAATCAAGCCGCAAACTGATGGCTTTCATTCAGCGATTTCATTTATTAACTTGTATTATTCGGGCTTAAAAAATAATAACCTGTCAAAAAACCCTTATTTTTGTAATAATACTTCTTCATGATTTACGCATCAGAAATAAATCAAAGGTAATGCCAGAAAAAAACAAAGGGTTTAGCTTCAGACGCCTTTTTTTGCGGGATACAGAAACTGGCGCACAGGAAAAGCAAATTCAGGAAGGGGAACCGACAGGTAATAAGGCTCAGTATGACTATATTGCAAGTACTACTCCGAATACGCCTGCCGGACCTCAGGATCAACCACTTGTGGAGGATTTTGTTCAGCGTCTCCAGAATTTGATCAATCAGAATAACCAGGCAGGTTTTGATTTTCTTGAATTCACTGAATCACTTTTTGAAGAAAAACAAAATCCAACTCCGGAAGTTTATAAAACAGTGTTCAGGATTGCACAAAAAATTGACAAATCACTAACACCTTCAAGATTACTCGATAGTGCCATGTTTTATAAAGATCTGGTACAACGGACTGCTGAGACAGAAATTAACAAAGGGACATCTAAAAAACAGGGATTGCAGGCTGAAAAAGACACTGAAAGAAACAACCTTGACAATAGCCTGAAGAGCACCAGGGCAAAAATACAACAGCTCACCAAGCAGGTTCAGGAACTCCAGAATCAGGATGTAGCTTTGGGCAACCAACTTTCAGCTATCGATCAGAAATACGACAGTCAGTTTATCGATATTGACAGGAAAATAAGTGCCATCCGTAATGCAAAAGAACAGGTTCTTGTGAGTATTGTTGACATTGAAGCCGGAATAAAATCGAATCTTTCTTAAATAAAAAAAACCGATATTATGCAAACGGAAACAAAAACTATTACCCAACTGCCAATCATGAAGTATTTCGATGATGCCAAGCTGGTTGAAAAAGGAAAAGAGTCTCTTGCGAAATGGCGAAAAGGTGAAAAGCCAATTGGCGCCATTATTGGTTTGATACTAATCGGGATTATTGGTTACGGAATATTCAGATGGATAATTCCGGCTGTTTTTAGTGCCCTGAGTCAGGTTTTTGCTGTTATTGCCTCAATTCTGGCAGTTGTGCTCGTTATATTACTTTTACCTGCTATTTTCAAACTTTTCCGCAGAATTGTCCGCTGGTTTCACAAAGCCATCATCCGATGGAACCCTTTCGATGAACTGGAGGAGCAAAAACAAAAAATGTGGGAAACACACGATATGTTTTTAAAGCATAAATCGAAAATAAAACAACTTCGCACCGATTTCGAGCAAATGTCTCACGAAACCCAGAAAGTTGCTGAAAATTCGAAAAGCGAAGTGCAGCGGCAAACCAAAAAGGCCGGTGAAATAAAATTGCTGATGGACAAAATGATTGCCGATAAAGGCGCAGGAATAAAAGAAACCGATGAATATGTAGACCTGCAGCAGCAGTTTATCAATGCAACATCTGCAGGTACCAGAACAAATACCGTCCTCGAGAAAAATATTGAATGGACAACCAAATATGCGGCACGTTCAAACATTTTTGCCAATCTCGACCGTAAATTAGCCATTGGTGCAACGCTCCTCGAGAATAAAATAAAGGATTTTGAGGAAAGTATCGGCATTATGAAGAAAGACTGGGAAATGGCAGCGGCATCCCGTGGTGCAACGGCTATCCTGAAAGAAATTCTTGGCCCGGGCGGACAGAACTGGAAACTGGAATATGCCCTTGAATTTGTCGCCGGACGTATTTCAGAAGACCTTGCCATGACAGCCCAGAACCTTGAAGATCTAGAAAGAAATACCACAGCCTTTGATTTTGACAGCGATGAGGCTTACGAAAAACTACTCGCCATCGGTAACAAACTGGATGCCGGACAGATAGACATTCCCGATCCGTCAAGGATTTCTAACCCTAATCACAAACTGACCCGTGAAGAAAAAAAATCAACTGGCCCGCTTGGTGATATTTTTTAGATGTGACTTTTATATCATCAAATAAATAATTAAAAAAATGGCAACTGAATATCAAAACAAACCAGGAAGATCAATTCCTGGATTTCCCGAGAAATGGACTTTGGGATTTCAACTCTTAGTACTTATCCTGATTATTGGTGCAGTTGGAGCCGCTGTATATTTTGGCTATCCTTATTTGAATAAGGCATCCAAGGGTAATAAAGCGGATCTGCGTGCCGGGTTCAACAACTTTGTTGGTTTTGCCCCGGGAATAAACATGAATGGTGGTGCTGCTCCCAATAAAGACTCCAGGATGTACAAGGAGTTTGGGTTAACTTTCGAGGCAGTGAGGATGGATGATATGCAAAAACTCAATGATGCTTTGAAAAACGGAGATCTGGATTTTATTTTTACCACCACCGATATTTCACCCATTGGCATGGATCGCAGCAGCGACCTTGCAAAAATGTCGGTTGTACAGTTTTTGAAAATTGATGATTCGCGCGGGGCTGATGTTTTTATTGTTGATAAATCAATAAATACAATCGCCGACCTGAAAGGTAAAAAAATTGCCTGTGCACTGGGCTGGCCCAGCAACACGTTGCTTCATGCCACACTGGAGGCCGGAGGTCTTACTGAACAGGATGTCCAGATTCTGCCCATGGGTGATCCTTTTGCTGCCAAAACTGCCTTTACTACAGGAAATGCCGATGCAACAGTAGTCTGGTCGCCTGACGATGAAGAATGTCTGAAATCAAGAGATGCTAAAGTTTTGACAAGTACCACATTGCTTCCGAATATTATTATGGACGGATTTATAGCCAGGAAAGAAGTTCTGGAAAAGAAGAAAGATCTTTTTATAAAGCTCTCAAGGGCATGGCTTGTAGCCAATGCAGAAATGAAAGATCCCGCAAAAATGGCGGAAGCTGCACAGACCTATAAAACAGCTTTTGAAGTTCCCGACGACGTAAGTATTATCCTTGACGGAATGAAAAAAATCCATTTTGCAACGTATGGTGATAATGTCAACTTCTTTGGATTAAGCACGGATTATACAGGCATTACCGGACAGCAGCTTTATACAAAAATGGCCCGCGTTTATAAAACAGGATATGGGAATAACTTAACGAATATTGTTCCCTGGGCTGAAGCCTCCTATCCGGGAATTGTCCAGGCTATCAGCGATTTACAGGGTGATGCTCAAGCAGCTGAAGGTCAGATTCAGTTCGAATCGCCATCAGTTGCAGACGAAAAAGCACCGGCAGTGGCCATAAAGCCAATTATCATCAACTTTGCTACGGGTTCATGGGCACTTACTTCCGATATGAAAGAAAAAATCGAAAATCAACTCGGGCAGTTGTCTGTCGAGTTTGCCGGTATGAAAGTCCGCATTGAAGGCAATACCGACAATGTTGGCAGTGCTGCAATGAACAGAGACCTTTCCTACAAACGTGCTAAATCGGTTGCTGACTATTTGGTTAAAACCTACAATTTTGATCCGAACAGGTTTGTAATTGTTGGTAACGGCCCGGATAAGCCGGTTGCAGACAATAATTCGGAAGACGGCAAGGCTGCAAATCGCCGGACGGAGTTCCAGCTTCTGGGAAAGTAAAATATTGACAAATAATCTTTATACCGAGGCTGTCATAAAAGTTGATAAAACGTCATTGCGAGGGAGGCACGACCGAAGCAATCTGTTAATTTACAACAGATTGCTTCGCTTTGCTCGCAATGACGTTCCTAATAATAGGACTTTTGAGACAGCCTCATTATAAATTAAGGAAACCCATAATTATGGAATTGATTAAAAAGCTTTTCAGGTTCGCCGGTGAAGTGGACAAAAAAACTGCCCTGGCTGTAAATATTTTGGGATGGGTTCTACTCGTATTTTTCTGGTGGTTGATCCCAACTCTCGGATGGATTAAATCCACCATACTTCCCTCTCCCATAGATGTAATTTTGTGCTTCAAAACCCTCTTTGTGGAACGAAACCTTTTGTACAATACGGGTTATTCTATTTTTATCAACCTGGGCGGTTATTTACAGGCAATGGCTCTGGCAATTCCGCTCGGTTTCCTGGTTGGGCTTATACCCTTCTTCAGACATCTGGTCAGCAAACAAATTGAAGCAATCCGCTTTACACCACTGCCTGCAACAACAGGAATTTTTATGGCACTTTTTGGTCTTGGTCTGGGTGTCAAGGTCGAATTCCTGGCATTTGGTATTTTTGTCTACCTGCTTCCCGCCATTGCCCAAAGGATTAAAGATATTGAAACCGACGATCATCTGAAAGCTTTGCAGCAAACCATGTGGACACTGAATGCCAGTCCGTGGATGACCCTGAAACATTTCTATATTCCCTCAGTACTCAGCCGTTTTTCAATGGATGTAATCAACCTTGTTGCTGTGAGCTGGACTTACATCGTGATTGCGGAAATGGTAAATGCCCAGGGTGGATTGGGTTCGATGATTTACATGGCAACTTCACGGGGTTCGCATGTCGATCAGCTTTATGCAGTATTACTGCTTATCATTTTTATTGGATTTCTGCAGGATAAATTGCTGAAACTGCTCGATAGAAAACTTTTTAAATTCAAATACGCCTGATCATGAAGCGAAATATATTTCAAAAACAGGATGACAGT
This sequence comes from uncultured Bacteroidales bacterium, assembly GCA_963705125.1. Classification (GTDB taxonomy): domain Bacteria; phylum Bacteroidota; class Bacteroidia; order Bacteroidales; family UBA10428; genus UBA5072. The sequence goes on from CAVPIY010000009.1 coordinate 197,911, forward strand.
GAAATAACCGAACCTGTAGAACCCGCAATAGAACCTGGAACAAAAATTGAGGTAGGTTATGAGGCTCCTCCGGTTCAGTCAAATTTCAGTCAGCCGGTGGATATTCTGAATCTTGTTAATATCAACCAGGTCTATTCAGATCACACGCCACCCAATGTAGTCTTTAAGGATTTCAACCTTGATATCAAAGATATTAAAAGCCAGGGACAGTTTATTACCATTATGGGCAAATCGGGTTGCGGAAAATCCACATTGCTCCGGTATATTTCTGGTTTACAGATACCCACATCGGGAGAGGTTTATATCTATGGGAGGAAACGTACGGACAAGGACCGGATTCCCATGGTTTTTCAGCAATATACTTCCTTTGAATGGAAAACTGTTTTGCAAAACGTTGCTCTCCCCTTGATTTTGAAGGGGATTCCTAAAAATGAAGCCAGTGATAAAGCCATGGATATGATAAAAATTGTTGGATTGTCCGGACATGAAAACAAATGGGCCAAATATCCGATCCTGTCGGGTGGACAGTTACAAAGGGTGGCCATAGCGCGCAACCTTGTCGTGAATCCGCAGATCCTGCTCATGGACGAACCTTTTGGCGCTTTGGATACAGTTACCCGGAAGCAAATCCAGGTTTTTCTCCGCTCAATTTTCGAAAATGCCAAAATTGACCCAACTGTCATCTTTGTAACCCATTCCGAAAGTGAAGCCGTTTTCCTTTCTACCGACATATACATCCTGGATTCAGGGCCTGCAAACATAAGGCACTACTTTAATATTGATTTACCGAAGAATCGCAACGATTCGGTAAGGTATTCCAAGGAGTTTACTGATTATGTAAACAAACTGGGTTCACTCCTGGAAGATTTAAAAAAAGAAGGAAAATAGTCGCGTTATGAAATGCACAAGAACTCTATATATTGATTTTCTGCAGATTATTAACTTATGCCAGTAAACATTTCAAATTATTCAATTATGAAAACCTTACTGTCTCATGCGGCTTTGTTAAAGTCAAAAACAAAAGCATTGATCTTGCTTTTGCTCGTCGTGGTCATGTCATGGCAATCCCTGCTTTCTCAGGAGTCAACAGCCAAAACTTCTGCGTTTTATCCCTCATTCGGACTGGGAATAGGCTTCTTCTATCCTGCTGATGTTAATGATTATATGGTGATTGATATGGCTAGCCAGGGAGCTGTGGGGACTTTTAATACCGAAATGTATATGTATCTGGAAGTAAAAGCCGGCCTGACTTATCGTTTAAAAAGTTTTGACGTTACCGGAGGTATAGAGTACAATGTGGCTCCGAAATATGTCATTGTCGAGGGAGGAAACGTTAACAGTATTACATATTTCTATCACCGGTTTTCACCTGAAATCTCTGCCAATTATTACATCTCTAACAAAAACGGCAAAAACGCCTTCTTTATAGGCGGGGGCGTTAACTACAGTTTTTTAAGCTTTGAGGAATTCAGTGCATCAGCACCTGGTTTCAAATTGCAGCTTGGCTACAGTTTGCAATTTGGTAAATTCAACCTTCAGCCCTACGGTGCCTTCAGATATACAAAGGCTACCGATTCCTCAACCGGAATGGGAGATTTCGTACTGGATTATACCGGTGGGCAGATTGGGGTTACCATGTCCTTCCATCCCCTGATTCTTTATAAATAACTACCCAGGCTCTGTTAAATTTTGCCTTCAATTGAAATGACATTTCAGGGTCTTCCGGATAGGTCCAGATACAGGATGGCGGCTAGGGTCAATTGTACAGTCACCCTCGCATTTTCAATATCCACTTTTTCAGCCACATCATCTTCAGTATGATAATTCGGATCTCCATAGGGCATTGAACCGATATTCAATACTGACCAGGGAAAACCTGCCTTGATAAACGAACCGTCATCGTTACCCGGCTGATCAAAGCGATACTTCGATTGGATAAGTCCGAGGGCATGTCGTGTATTCAGGGCTGCCATCATATCTGCGAGTCTTTCTCCTTCATCTGTGGTAAAACCGGTAACGTTTGTGCGTTGTCCTGACTGTTCTATTGGTTTAACGCCAATGCCATCCATATTGATTACCGCCAGAACCTTTAAACCTTCTGATCGGATATACTCTGCTGCCGTAATACTTGTCCAGGGTGTATGTTCCTCATTGCAGAAAACAAATCCCACTGTATGCTTTGGCTGGTAGCTTTTAAGTACCCTGGCTAATTCCAAAGCACCGCATGTTCCCACAGCGTTATCATTGGCACCCGGCGAAGCGATCCAACTCTGAGAATCCTTGTGGGCCAGAATGAGGATAAGCTCTTCAGGATTCTCAGATCCTTTTTTCCCGGCAAAGATATTGCGGGCAGTGTACCACGGAGAACCCTCGGGAGGAGGTGCATATTGATGTGCCAACGGCTTGGAAAGATCCCGGCCAAATGCACGGACCCTGGTTTCATCAGTTTTGGTTGGATAATTCCAACTGGTGAGTTGCTGCAATATCCAGGCGTCTGCTTCTTCTAGGCTTGAAAGAGCATGTCCGGGGATGGACCAGTTCAGGACGCGCCTGGGCAGGGGATCTTTGGACAGGTAAAAAACCCCTTTCCGGATGTTTTCCTGATCTGTCGAAGCATACAGCAAATTAAAAAGCGAATCGTATTTATTTTCGGCATCCGTGGAATTAAACAGCAGTGTTTGAGCCGATCCTGCAGCCATACCAAATTGTATGGTTATTAACAGGACAATTACTTGTTTAATGGTTTTCATATTCTTGCAGGTTTTCAAAGATGTGCAACTGCTAAAGTTAAATATTTTAATGATTCCTCTATTCCGTGAGCAGCCGGATATCCGTAATCTTCCTGGGTACCCATACCTGCATCTGGCCTTCACCTCTGTTAGCCCAGGAATAATAAGGAATACCCGTGATCTTCTTCATGGAAGTACTGATCGATAATCCGTTTTCCGATATCGTTGCAACAGGTGTCTCAGCCTGAATCACCACAATCCCGTTCATTATACCGGGCTTGTATTCAGCAGTGAAAGAAACCGGATCAGGAATTGTTATGTTAAATACCTTGCCCTGGTTATCCGCATGCTCAAAGCAATAGACCAGGGGTCCTCTTTGAAAGGCAACGCGGTTGCGGTTCTCTTTCACCTCATCAATGGCAGCTATTCTCCTCACGGGCATTGGCAGGGATAATCGGACAATATCGCCTTTTTTCCAGGTTTTTCTGATCATGGCATATCCGTTTACCAGCTTATAATCTACCGGAAGTCCGTTCACGGATATTGCAATCTCCGCGGACTGGTGATCCACATAGAAATAAGTATTTCCCGGAACCGGTTGACCGTTGGCCCAGCCCGGAATGCGCAAAAACAAACTGAATTCGGTTTGTTTCTCCGGTGTAACAGAAATCTGAACCTCACCATCCCAGGGATAATATGTAACCTGATGAATCTCAGTCTTTCTCTTATTCATTGTAAATGATCCGGAACTGCCAATAAACAGATTAATCCATAGTGCATCGTCGGTCTTGGCAAAGATGTAATTGCCCACCGATTCAACCAGGCGTGCAATATTGGACGGACAGCAAGCAGTACCGAACCATTCGCTTCTTGAATAGTTGCCTGAAGAAGCCAGGGGGTTTCCGTAAAAAAACAGGTCTCCTTTGAGTGACAATCCATCCAGCGCACCATTGTACAGACTTCTCTCCAATACATCCATGTATTTGCTGTCACCTGTGAGCAGGTTCATCCTGTAATTCCAGAATACCATGCCAACCGATGCGCATGTTTCACAATAGGCATGTTCGTTCGGCAGATCATAATCCACGCTGAAGCCTTCATTTCTGCCCGACGAACCAATGCCTCCGGTGATATACATATTCCTGTAAACCACATCCTCCCAAACCAGTTTCATGGCATTCATATAACCTGTATCCTCTCTGGCAGCAGCTACATCTGCTGCACCGGAATATAAATACATTGCCCGTACAGCATGACCGGTGATCTGGGTTTGCTCTTTAACAGGATATGTGTCCTGGCAATAGTCCTGGTGTCCAGGCTTATCCATATAATATCCATGGCCCCGTTGCTGCAGATACCAGTCAGACAGCTCCAGGTATCTTTTATCTCCGGTTGTCCTGTAAAGTTTTACCAGTGCCAGCTCAATCTCCTGGTGACCGGATACCCAATGCCGGTTTTGCTGCCGGAAAACAGAATCAATATGGTTGGCAAACCGGATGGCGACATCCAGCAGTTTCCGCTTATGCGTTGTATTGTAATATGCCACTGCAGCTTCTATAAGATGACCGGCACAGTAATCTTCATGCTTATCCATGTCGCTCCATCTGTTTTGAATGCCTTCCAGTGTATAGTATGTATTCAGGTAACCATCCGGCAGCTGCGCCAATGCGATCTTGTCGATCCATTCGTCGGCCTTTTTCTCCAGATCAGGATCCGGATTGTTCTTCAGTGAATAGGCAATCGCCTCAAGTGCTTTGTATACATCGGAATCATCGTAAAAGATCCCTTCATGTTTTCCTTTATGGGCGGCTACCTTTTCGAAATTGCGGATGCGGGGCGTTTTAACCTCTGTCTGGTAAATACATACCGGGATAGTGACCTTGCTGACGGCCTCAATCCGCGGTTTCCAGAAATGATCCTCAATTGTTACCCGGGAAAAGTCAACCGGTTCCATTTTTTGAACCGGAGTCTGTGCTTCCGCTCCTGAAGTAAACCCGAGCATAAGGATGAAAAGAGAAGATTTCGTTTTTTTCTTCATACCTGAATAAAATTAACTTTCCCAATCCAAAATAATCCTTGCGTGAAACTGAAAATTACTATTTTTTTATTTATAAACCCCAAATTTATGATAATACCCTATCTTGTATTATGATATCCTTGTAGAATAAATATGCATATCTTTACCAATAAAACTAAGCCTTATGAAAGAATCGTTGGAAATGTCAGCAAGGCTTAATGAGACAGCTGAGAATCTATACAGAGACTGGTTGGACAATGACGCACATAGTAAATTCACCGGAAGCCTGGCCGAAGTAGACCCGGTGATACATGGGAAATTTTCTGCATGGGAGGGGTATATCACAGGTACCATCCTTGCTTTAGAGCCCTTTCACAAGATTGTGCAATCGTGGAGAACCACTGAGTTCAACCTTCATGATGAGGATTCAATGCTTGAAGTTATTTTTGAAAGCTTGAACGGCAAAACCAAACTAACCCTTAAACATTTTAATATTCCACAAGGTCAGGCCAATAATTATAAGAAGGGATGGAAGGATTTCTATTTTAAACCCATGCAGCAATATTACAGCCGGAAAAATAAAGTATAATGATCTCTCCGGCAATAAGGTATCTGCTGCCCTACAAGGGCCTCATGTTTCGCAAGGATGGCAGGGTTCGTTTTTCATCTGTAGGCAAGTGTGTCAATATCCACGCCACTGGTACCTTTCAATCGTTCAAAGAAGTTCTCTCGATCCTTAAGTGACATAAAATCAATAACAAAAGCTTTCTCAAAGTCTATATCAGGATCAGTCATGCCGGATTCCATGGCCTTAATTGAATCACTTACTATGGGAATAAAACCAACCTCGGCATTTACTTTTCTTCGTGTGAACAGACGTAACATTTTTGTCTGAAACGGGTCGGAAGCCAGTGCAATCCGATCGAATCCGAGTTTTCGGGCTTTTTTGTAAGAGTAAAAAATATTCTCAGTGCTATGTTCTGCCAATATTTCCGTAAAAATGTTCTCTTTTGGTATGCCAATCTTTTCTGCATAAAGTGCCATGATCTCAGCTTCAATATAAGGTGAATAAACCGCAGATCCTGAATACATTACATTTTTTGTTATTCCTTCATCATATAAATACTTTGACCAGTAAATCCTGATTTTCATGACATCACTCCATTGTTCATTCTCAAATGGAACTCCGGGAACAACAATAATATCGTAATTTTTTGTCCTCGACTCTTCCAGCAAACTTCTGCAAACCTTTGGCGAATAGGCACATGATTTCAGGATGAAAATCAAAAACAGCCATAACACAACATTACAAGTTTTCATAAATTCCTGAATATGAAAAAACTGAAAATAAAAATAGAGAAGCAATTAAGCACCATCCATAATACAACACTAAAATTACAACAATATCCTTGTTTTGCAAGTTGACCGTATGTCCAGCTCAACCGCAACGAGGTGAATGGCTCAATACAATCCTGGCTGTTTAAATGCAGATTGAGTAGAGAATGAAAATTATTAACATGTAAAGGCAACACGTCCGATGATAATTAGCTTTTTATTACCTGATGCTTTCTGATGAATGCCGGATCTAATTCAATCCCGGAGATCAGGATTTTAAAGGAAGATCAGTTAGTTAATAAATCCCGGAACCATAATCCTGAGTCCTTAATAAACCTTGCTTGATTTTCAAAATTGACATAAACCAGACCGAATCGGGGTTTAAACCCTTCATTCCATTCAAAATTATCGGTGAGAGTCCAGACAAAGAAACCTTTCACCTTTATACCTTCCTGCTGAGCCCTGCGCACATAGGCCAAAGACTCTTTAAAGTAATCGATCCGGGCCTGGTCATTAATCCGTCCTTCTGACAGCCTGTCATCGAGGCAAACACCGGATTCAGTTATGATGATGTCTCTAATTCCCTTATACTGACTAAATTTATTAAGCATTTTATATAGTCCCTTTGGGAATATCTCATATCCCATGGCATTCATATTTACATTACGCTCTGCAGCCGGGATCTCAGAGGCAAAAACAAAGGGAGGAAATAAACTGAATTTGGATATCATCCGAAAATAATATTGTAGTCCGATGAAATCAAAATCAAATTTCAGTTTATCCTCGTCTCCAGTCTGATAATATTTCTCCATTCTGTTTAAAATCCCAAGCACATCAGCAGGATAACCCATCCCAAGTGAAGGTTCGATAAAAAACCGGTTAAAAAGGGCATCCATTCTTTGTGCTGCCTTCAGGTTTATTTCTCTCTCATTGATCGGTTTAATATGCGCACATGAGAAGGTCGTGCCTACATAAGCATCTGGTATGTTTGCCCTGATAATTCTTCCACCCTCAGCCTGACATAAGGCGGCGTGATGGGCTGCCGGAAAGAAATTCCGAAATCCCTTCCGTCCGGGTGCATGAAAACCCAGGAAATACCCCAATCCCACAAAGCTCATGGGTTCATTCAATACGATCCAGTTTTTAACCCTGTCTCCAAATATTTTTGTACATTGGTCGACATAATCGGAAAACCAGTGTAAAACTTCCCGGTTCGTCCATCCACCTTTATCTTCAAGAAGCTGAGGCAGATCCCAGTGATACAAGGTTAACCAGGGTTCTATCTGCAATGCACAACATGAATCAATGACCCTTTGATAGTAATCAATCCCCTGCTGGTTCAAACGACCCATGCCTTCCGGTAAAATTCTGGGCCAGGATAAGGAAAACCTGAAATTCCTGAAATGCATACTTTTCAGCCACTGCAAATCTTCATGATAATGATGATAAAAATCTACTGAATGCTGGGCAGTTGATCCATCACGGATATTTCTTTTGTTAATTGAAAAGGTATCCCAAATAGAGAGACCTTTCCCATCATCAAGGTATGCGCCCTCTGTCTGAAAGGCTGATGAGGCAATTCCCCATTTAAAATCAGGACCTAAATTCCCGGGTGATGATATTGACAAGGGCACGTCAGTTTGGAGAGATAAAAGCGTAGTTTTCAGATGAGGGATATCAAATAATATGGGTAATATGCCCGAACTGATTTTAAAGAATTTTCTTCGCTTCATATGGGAAAGGCGATGAGACGGTTGAATCACTTTGGGGCTTTCCTTGAAAAGAACTTGTAATTAGCGCTTTTAGATGCCTTTTTTCCTTTCAGGCCAAAAATAAGAGAATACTCTTTACTCCATTTATACTTTTGAAGCTCCTGACTCACATATAATTCAATAATTCGCTTAATTATTATTTCGGTATGATCGGGGTAATGAATTTCAATTTTATAATCGCTGTCAAGCCATTCCTGGATTTTATCATAATATTTCTCTTTGAATTTACCGATAACCGGCACGCCAAGTTCTCTGAGCGATGCTGCATTGCAATGTTGCTCATACTGATTATACATGGGAATTACCATAAGTTTTTTCCCGAGAAACAAGGCTTCAGCGGGTGTCTCAAAGCCTGCCCCACACAAAATGCCTGTACAACCGGCCAGACTTGACAGAAAACCTTCATTGGTTATCGGATGTATCTCAATGTTATCAGAATAAGTATTAACAGAGGCATGCTTTGAGAAAACCTGCCAATAAACAGTGTTGAATTTGCTCAGTCTTTCGATCAGTTCTTCATTTGAGAATGAAGGAAGATAAACGGTATAATAACCCTTATTAACAGGCGTGAGGGACCTTACCTCATTCCGGATAACAGGTGTGTATATATTTTTTGAATAACGGCTGAAATGAAATCCGAACTGAACCAGGGAGGGAGCATAATTGTGTAAAATAAACCGGCCGAAAAGATCCTTATTTTTCGGGCGTGGTGAGTTTTTGTCCAGCAGTGCGGCCTGGTGGCTAAGTGAAACACAGGGTTTTTTATTGATTAAGCATGCCCATGCAGAAACAGGTTCAAAGTCATTTATTACAAAATCATAGTCCCATACCGGTAAACTTCTGATTTCATCATGAAGCTGCTTTGCATTAGAATGAACATAAGTATTCCAAACATCTACCCCTCCTTTCTTGCCAAAAATAAAACTAAATCCTTTAAGCCGGTATTTGATGTTATAAGGTAAGGAAACATCAGCCTGAGTACCGCTTACAAGAATATCTGTTTCACATCTTTTGTTCAATACCGGAATGATGTCCCTTGCCCTGCTTATATGACCATTCCCTGTTCCCTGAATAGCATACAGTATTTTCATAGAAATCTATTTGGTAAAGAAACCAAAAAATAAACCATAGTCATGCAAAGTGAAACCCAAGACTTTTCAATTATTGAATTCATCCAATATTATTTTAAAAATCTGTTTGCTATTTAAATCTACTTCAGCCTGAGCACTCTCCTCTTCGCCAAAGGAATCCATCATGTTCCTTTCGTGATTATAATAAAATATTTTCCATTGCTTGTTATTGTATTCCAAGGCAGTGAGATTTTCTATCCAGTCGCCCGAATTCAGATACAAGACCTGCGACGCACCCACAGATATTGTGCTCATCTCCGGATGGTGGATGTGTCCGCAGACTATGGCATTATATCCCTTCTTAAGAGCAAGCCTGGTAGCTGTTTCCTCGAAATTATGTATGTATTTAACTGCTGTCTTGATATTATCCTTGATTTTCTTTGACAAGGATACTTTTTCCATTTGGAATATGCGTCGGATTTGATTAATAAGGTTGTTCAGCATGATCAGCCCGTCATAGCCAATTGCCCCTGCCTTGGCAAGCCATTTTGAGTATTGCATAATCACATCGAAAATATCACCATGAAAAAACCAGTATTTTTGTCCGTCGAGATCAAGAACAAGCTTGTTTACCAATTCAAGTTTTCCAATCTTAAGATCAGCAAATTTTCTGAGTGTTTCATCATGATTGCCGGTAATATAATAGGTATGTATCCCCTTTGATGCCAAACCAATAATGTATTTGACAATTTTCATATGTGAAGCCGGCCAATACCGCTTGCTAAATTGCCAGAAATCAATTATATCACCATTCAGGATTAAGATTCCGGGTTTAATTGATTTCAGGTATTTAATCAGTTCTTTTGCGTGACAACCTCGGGTTCCCAGGTGTATATCTGACAAAACTACAATTTCTACATCTCGTTTCTTCCCCATCCTGTAAAAGGTTAGCAAGAATTAAATTCACAAATCCAGTCACCTGACCCAAATAGTCCGTTCAAAGGAATTAAAAAAATGTATCAATTATAATAAGTATTTGTTAAGCTAATGTTAAGATATTCTATTATTCTTGTATTTTATTTTTAAGTTTGATAGTATATCATAAACTTACGAATGATGTTACAAAACATACGCTTACCAGGGATTTGGATTGGCTGTTCTCTCCTGATCTTTTTCGCTTTGTGCACAAGGAATTTACAAAGCCAGATCACTACCGGTACCGATACCCTTAGCGGAAATCAGAAACTGGTTCATGAACTATTCAGGGAACTTATTGAGATCAACACAACATCGGAGAACGGCAGTACAAAGGCAGCCGAGGCAATGGCAGCACGGTTGTTGTCAGCAGGTTTCCAATCTGGGGACATCCAGGTATTAGGTCCTGATCCCCGGTATAAGAACCTGGTTGCCCGTTACCAAGGCATTGGCAGATTGAGGCCGGTACTGTTCATATGTCACCTGGATGTTGTTGAAGCCTATCCCAGGGATTGGTCAATGGATCCGTTCACATTTCTGGAGAAAGACGGATATTATTATGGCCGCGGTACCACTGACATCAAATGCGAATGTGCTGATCTCGTTGCCAATCTGATCCGTCTTAAGGAAGAAGGTTTCGTTCCTGACCGGGATATCATTGTGGCGCTTACAGCTGATGAGGAAGGAGGCGATGCCAACGGCGTGAACTGGCTACTAACCAATCACCGCGAACTGATAGAGGCTGAGTTTTGCATTAATCCTGATGGAGGCGGAGGCGACATGCAAAATGGAGAACATCATACGCTGGCGGTGCAAACCAGTGAGAAAATATATGCTTCTTTTAAGCTTGAAGCGAAGAACAAAGGGGGACACAGTTCTCTGCCCGTAAAAGAGAACGCTATATACAGACTGGCTGCCGGACTCACCCGCCTTTCGGACTATGATTTTCCGGTAAGACTAAATGAAACAACTCGAAGGATATTTACGGACAACGCCCCCTTTGAGACAGCAGAAGTGGGGGCTTCATTAAAGGCAATTCTGAAGGATCCTGCTGACAAATCAGCCGCAGGTCTCCTGGCTTCGATCTCGGCATATTACAACGCCATGATGCGGACAACCTGTGTCGCAACGATGATGAATGCCGGGCATGCAGAGAATGCTTTACCGCAAAGCGCGCGGCCACAAATCAATTGCAGGATGCTTCCGGATGACAATGTGGAAAATGTTTTGTCTACTCTTAAACAAGTGGTTGCAGATACGGGAATATCCTTAACCTGCACGTATTCCTCTTTCCTGGCCCCCCTGTCGCCTCTCAGGAAAGAGGTTATGAACCATGCGGAGCGTATTTCGACAATCCTGTGGCCAGGTGTACGTGTTATACCCCTCATGTCAACAGGAGCTACTGACGGTAAATATCTTCGCCGGGCAGGGATCCCGGTCTATGGTGTTTCAGGTATGTTTGGTGATTCCGATGATGTGCGAGCACACGGCAGGGATGAGCGGATTGGGGTCAGGGAATTTTACGATGGCGTGGAGTTTATGTACCGGTTCATGAAAGCCCTTGCTTTGCAATAATTCTGATAACACTTAGGTTTTAAGAAATATTAACAATAAAAATTCTCCGGATATAGGGTAAACCAATTATTTTTACTGCATTGCCTATAATCATACATCGTAATTACTTATGGATATAATTGTTCAGCATGTCACGAAACGCTATGGGCCACAAAAGGCTGTGGATGACATCAGTTTTACGGTGAAAACCGGTGAGATTCTGGGATTCCTTGGACCCAACGGTGCCGGCAAAACCACCACAATGAAAGCCATTACCGGTTATCTTGCTCCCGATTCAGGCGACATCACCCTGGGAGGTATTTCGGTGAAGGAAGAACCTGATGCCATAAAAAAATTCATTGGTTACCTGCCTGAGACCAATCCGCTTTATATGGAAATGGGGGTAATCGATTACCTGCGTTTCACTGCGGAAATACATGCCATTCCAGGGGAGAAGATCCGGGCCCGTATCCTGGAAATGATCAACACCTGTGGCCTGGAAGGAGAAAAACACAAGAAGATAGGAGAGCTCTCAAAGGGCTATCGTCAGCGTGTTGGTTTGGCCCAGGCGCTGATTCATGATCCGGCCGTTTTGGTGCTCGACGAGCCTACGTCGGGACTTGATCCGAACCAGATCGTGGAAATCCGGGACCTGATACGCAAGATCGGACGGGAGAAAACGGTTATCCTTAGTTCTCACATCCTGGCTGAAGTAGAAGCAACCTGCAACCGGATCCTGATCATCAATAAAGGCAGGATTGTAGCTGACGGAACCGCACAGCATCTCCGAAAACAGGCTCAGGGAAGGGAAGTTCTCCGGGTAGCCATTGATGGTGGATCCAATGAGGAAATTCTTGAACAGCTCAATAAGATTGATACAGTTGCCCAGGTTGACCCTGTGGCCGGCCGGGAAGACCTGTTTGAGGTCCAAAGCCGGGATGGACTGTCATCAAAGAGGAAGATCTTCTCCATGTGCGTTTCCAAGAAATGGTACCTTTCTGAACTATCACCTGTAGAAACCCGGCTTGAGGATGTTTTCCGTGAACTGACCTTGAATTAATTAACAAACAAGTAAATCTGATATCTATGAAACCTATTTGGATTATCGCCAGGCGGGAACTGGGTGTGTTTTTTGATTCCCTGATGGCTTATATCCTTATCATTTTATTCCTTACTGTAACCGGTTTGCTTACCTGGCTGTTTGGAAATGACATCTTCATGTCAGGTCAGGCCAATCTGGCTGTGTTCTTTTTTTGGGCATACTGGACTCTTTTTCTTTTCATTCCCGCTATCACCATGCGTTTGATTGCAGAGGAAAAAAGAAGTGGTACGATTGAATTGTTGCTTACCAAACCGGTTACCGACTGGCAATTTGTATCGGGAAAGTTTCTTTCTGCGCTCATTTTGGTGGCGATTGCACTGGGACTAACCCTGCCCTATTACTTCACGGTTTGGAAACTCGGTCCTATTGATCACGGTGCAGTATTAACGGGTTACCTGGGCTTGTTGCTGATGAGCGGAGCCTACATCAGTATCGGGATTATAGCGAGTGCGCTTACGAACAACCAGATCGTGGCTTTTTTGGTAACGCTGTTTATAGGCATCTTCTTCCATTTGCTTTTCGGTCTCCTGGCTTCCGGTTTCCCGGGTATTGTCGGGCGGATACTGAATTATATGAGCATGCAGACACATTACGAATCGGTATCAAGAGGTGTCCTGGATACCAAGGATATCATTTATTTCTCTTCGTTCATGATCATTGGCCTGGTCATTTCGGAAGTAATTCTTGCCAAAAGGAACATTGCAGATAAATAAATCCAGAAATCCATGAGAACGAAATCAACTGTATATAAATATACATTGCTCATTACCGGCGTTATACTTCTGGTGAATGTACTTTCCTTCCGGTATTTTCTCCGTCTTGATTTCACCGCTGACAAGCGGTATACACTGAGCAAAGCCACCCGGGGTATTCTGGCAGAGATAAAAGAACCCATCACTGTAAAGGCATATTTTACAAAAGAACTTCCACCCCAGATCGATGCGGTCAGGCGTGATTTTATGGATTTGCTGATCGAATACAAATCCGCTTCAAAGGGCATGATCCAGTTTGAATTTATCAGTCCAAATGAAAAACCTGAGTTAGAGCAACAGGCTATGCAGGCTGGTATTCAGCCACTGATCATCGATAGCCGTGAGAAAGATAAATCGGTTCAGAAGAAGGCATACCTGGGTGCGGTGATCATAGCCGGCGAGAAATCTGAACTGATTCCCGTTATTCAACCAGGAGCAGCCATGGAATATGAGCTTTCAACCTCAATTAAAAAGCTAACCACCACAAACAAGCCCGGTATTGCATTTCTGCAGGGACATAAAGAGCCATCACTCAATGAGATGAGTCAGGTTATGCAATCCATGTCGGTTTTATATACTGCTGTTCCGGTTGCCCTCAGTGATACAGCAGATGCCTTATCCGGTTATCAGACTGCAGTTATCATCTCTCCGCGGGATTCATTGCAGGAAAGTCACATACGCCAGCTTGATGCTTTTCTGGCCAGGGGAGGCAATCTGGTCATGGCAATTGACCGGGTGGACGGAAACCTGGGTGGAGGATATCCCATGGGGTCGGCAGTCAATACGGGACTGGAAACATGGCTGAAAAGCAAGGGATTAGTTGTTTATGATAATTTTGTAATTGACACAAAATGCAACCAGATTGGAGTCCGGCAGCAAATGGGCGGATTTACAGTTCAATCGAGCGTGGAATTTCCCTACTTCCCGATCATATCAAATTTCAGTGAAAATCCGATCAGTAAGGGACTCGAAGCCGTGATCCTGCCATTTGCCAGCAGTATGGAGTTTAAGGGTGATTCGACAATCCAGTTCACTGCACTTGCCAGGACATCGGAAAAATCCGGGTATAAAACTGCACCGGTTTTTTTTGATATCAATTATGCCTGGCAGGAGAATGACTTTACGCAGCCTGGACTTGTTGTTGCAGGTCTGCTGAAAGGAAAACTATCCGGTCAGCTGAATAGCAGTATGGTAGTATTCGGAAGCGGGAAATTTGCGGTGAACGGAAAGGAACAGGAGGCCACACAGCTTGCACCCGACAATGTGAGTTTTCTGGTGAATGCTATCGATTACCTTACCGATCAGACAGGACTTATGGAGCTGCGTACAAAAGGAGTAACCTCAAGACCATTAAAGGAACTGGAAGATGCACAAAGAATCCTTTGGAAATATTTCAATTTCTTTTTCCCTATCCTGCTTATTTTGGGTTATGGTATTTACAGATCTCAGCGAAACAGAAATATCCGGAAGAAAAGAATGGAGGAAGGTTATGTTTAGAAAAATCAATATACGTACCCTGTTATATATCTTCGGCGCCTTGCTGGCTGTTGTCATAATCTCGCAGGTCATGGAGAAGAGGAAGGGAGAAAGAACCTTCAGGTCGGAACTTGCAGCCTTTGATACGGCCCGTGTGACCAGTGTGATCATTTCCGATCCGAAAAACGGGCATAATGCCCTTGAACTGGTAAGAACAGGCAGGGTTTGGACAATGAAGTCAAATGGCCGGGAATACCGCACTGACAAGGATAATATAAATAATCTGCTCTTGGATCTTACCGGATTGAAGGCAGAACGTGTTGCTGCCACCAGCAAGGAAAAATGGAAGGAATTTGAGGTTACGGATTCTCTTGCTTTACGGGCAACGGTGAAGGGAAAGAACAAAATACTGGCCGACCTGATGGTGGGCAGGTTCTCCTGGCAGCCATCCAATAATCCCTATGACCGGCAGGGGATCATGACAACTTATGTACGCATCGCTGACGAGAAGGAAGTTTATGCCGTCAACGGATTTCTCAGGATGAGTTTATCTCCTGACGTGAATCGCTTCCGGGATAAAATCCTGGTGAAGTCCGTGCCTGGTCAGCTGAAAAAGCTGAAATTCCAGTATCCTGCAGACAGCTCATTTACCCTTGAGAAACAGGGTAATACATGGATCATCCAGGGACAGCCTGCTGACTCGGCTAAAACAGGCCTTTATCTGGCTTCCCTGGAAGATTTGTCGGGAGCAGATGTATCAGATGATGCTTCTGTTGATGGACAGCCAATATTCAGGCTTACCCTGGAAAGCAGCTCTGCTGCACCTGTTGAAATGCAGGCTTTTATTGCCGATTCGCTGAATGAGCACATTATCACATCTTCTCTCAATCCGGACACTAAATTCAGCGGCCGGAACGGTCTGACGGAGAAAATTTTCAAAAACAGGTTTGCTTTTATTAATCCTCCCGCAGAGCAGTGATCAGATCCTGATGCAGGATGTATCGGGCAGATACAAAGATCCATAGTGAACCGCTCAGCATTATCAGCAGGATAATTGAAATCAGGTAGCCCGGATTCAGTGTAAATACGGGTGATAAAACCGAGGGTATAATGGCAATAAAAGCGGAAAAACTGCCACAGCATACACCTGCCAACAGGAGAAACAAATATTCGGTTAAAATCAGCCGGGCAAGGAGTTTCCTGCGGTAACCCAAGGCAATAAGCAGGGCCAGTTCATGTCTGCGTTCCATGATGTTCCGCAGCAATACAAGACCTAATCCGAACGTACCGATCAGGAGTCCCAATCCGCCCAGCATCATGAACACGGTAAGATACGTGTTTTCAACAGAATTGAACTGAGCCAGCCTGGTTGTTGCCGTTGTGATTTCTACTCCATAGTCCGGCAGACTGTTCTTCAGCACTTCGGAAATAAGCTCCATTTTTGCAGGTGGCGTTTCAACGAGCATGATCCTGCTGCCTCCTGTTGAAGGAAACTGTGCCCGCAGCACGCTGTCAGAAACGAGCATGTTGCCTTGAAATACAGAATTGTCAAGACCTCCGGCAAGAATGAGCCGGAAAGGCTTCCCTTGTTCGTTCAGAAAAACCAGTGTATCACCAATTGACTTTTTCATGCCATAATGGATCACCGTCTGATCAGCAAATGCAGGAAAGATATTGCTGCCATACTCATTTTCAAGTGCCTTCCATGGATGATCCCGGTCGATTCCGGATGCTAGTCTGGCAAATGAGAAAGCACCCCTGGTATCAAATTCCTGCGAAGGAACTCCCAGTATCCGTGGTTTCTGAACCTGGTTCAGGTTAAGGCAACTGGCATCATCTCCCTCCAGGCTTATAAACTGAAAGAAATGAACACCATACAGATCGCTGTCATTTTCTGCGATAAGCCTGTTCCTACCATCTTGGGAATTCAGGTTGAAAACCACAGGGAACGAGGTTTCCACCCAGAGCTGATATCCACCGGTTCCTGATTTCACAGGATTCTCACTTCCAACAAAGGTTTTTCGGTATGCACCGGTAAGCATGATCGAAAAAACTCCAAGTGACAGGATAATGATCACGGCCATGCTCCTGCCTGGTTTTCTTCCTGCATTTTTCATGGCCAGCCTGATAAGGTTCATTTCTGACCCGGCTTTAGGCTTAACCAGGATATAAGCCAAAAAGGAAACGCTGCCTGTAAGGAATAGTCCCCCGGCTGTAAGAAACAGTCCGGCATGCTCAAAAGCTGCTGTCAGAACCGAATATGCTACCAGACTCAGGGATAATACAGTACATACGATCGCAATTATTCCCGTCACTATCATATTTGATTTTGATGATTCCTGCCCGGATCCCGGAAATTGCTTCAGAAGGCCGGAAACGGGATTTTGCAGTTTGTGCCGGCTGATCCAGGCAATGGACATAAAGGCAAGCAGGGTTCCGGCCACGGCACCCAAAATAAGGGTTCCAGGCCGGATCTGAACGACAAGCATGTTGAAATTCACGGCATCCTGCCAGATTGTGTTCAGGCCGGCCAATAAAAGGTAATTATAGGCAATGCCTGCAATGGCTCCTGTCAATCCTCCTGTTATGATTACCGGAAAAGATTCAGCCAGCCTTAACCAGATAATCTGTCTGCGGTTAAATCCAAGTCCAGCAAGCAATGCGGTCTCCTGTGTACGCATTTCTGTATTCAGGGCATAGGTTAGGATGATCAGCAACATGCTTGCCACAATGATGAAGAAGCTGAGGTACAAAAACAGCGAGCTGAAGTCGACTGAATGCTGAGCTGCCTCCTTCCCTGCCCTGTGGACCTGTATAGTTTCAATCCCGAAATCCCGGGGGTCCAGTTTATGCAGCACCAGTCTCTCGAGCGAATCAGCCTTTATATGTGCCTCATTAAAGCGGATGGCCGTACAGTTGCCAAAATGGTTCTTCCAAAGGAGCTGACCTGTCTTCAGGGGAATGAAAGCCTTCGGAGATCCCCTGTATTCATTCCAGTATTGCTCATCTTTATCCCGGATAAGGCTGAGATCAACCGGTACACCGGAATTCCAGTCCCGGCAGCTTCCTGCGTCGGATAGTCCGGGGATGGAGGGCATCAGCATCCTTGCCGGGAGGCTGCCATTATTGGGAATCACGCCCCTGACGACAAACTGCGTGGATTGAACAGTAAGGTTTCTCCAGGGACCAATCACAAAATACGTCAATGAGATGGTATCATTCATCCCGGCATCCAGGTCATCTGCCAGCCAGCGGTTAATGAACATCGAACGGTCTCCGGGAAAATGTTGATCATGCGTTGAAGAAACCGCCGAAACAAAAGAATAAGGTGTTTGCTTTCCCTGGTGTTGAAAACTGTTCACCAGGTATGTAAACACCTTTTCATGTGTTACACCCGAAGCTGATATAAGGGAGGTTACTGTATCATCGATAAATATCCTGTCTGATACAAGGTCAAACATACCAAATTCGCCTGCCGAGGTGATCCGGAGTGAGATATCCCTTAGCCGCCAGTGCTTTCTGAAAAGGTCTCTTACCTTACCTTCCAAACTTTCATCTGTGGTTGAACCTGCTGCAATTATCAAATTTGAGAGCGAATCCAGCTGCATTTGCGATGCCAGGTATTCATGTGAAACAAAAATGTTATACGGTACCGATTGGTTGTTGAGCAGGCTGAATCTTCCGAGCGCACTGTCATTGGCTATTCCGGTCACAGTTAACCTGAGTGCAACCGATGCGCCCTCATCACGTGAATAGACCACATTCACAGGGATAAGACCGGTTTTTTCAATCCTTAGCAGGAACTGATCCCCTTTTGCGAGATTCAGCCTTTGTGCCACATTGCTGCTGATCAGGGCTTCTCCGGGACCCACGGGTGGCAGGGGTACTGGCGCAAAGAACGAAAAGCCGGTATCAACACCCAATACCTGGGCCGTATTTATTCGCTCACCGGTTGAGGGATGGATGGCTATTCCCCGGAGCATCAGGATGGGTGTGGCAGGCGTATGAAGTGAAGATGCCAGGTCTTTCGCCAGCTGTGCCCGTATAAACCGCGAACCCGATATCACGGCAACCCGGGTTTTACCCAGCCTTGTATCCACCAGATTGTCCAGGCTATGCCTTACCGAATCACCAATGATCAGTGCTCCTGTGAGGGCAGCAGTCGCAATGACCGTGGCCAGAAATACCGCCAGATGCTGTCTTCGGAAATACCAGATGCTGTTTGTTATGAACCGGTAAATCCCCATGGACTGCTTTTCAAATGACCAGTTTGCCATCGTCGAGTTGATAGATTGTATCCATGTGCCTGGCCAGTTCCATCGAATGGGTTACCACAACCATGGCAACGGTGAACTTCTGATTCAGCTCTTTCAACAGATCACCCATGATTATGGCGGTTTTGTGATCGAGTGATCCTGTAGGCTCATCAGCCAGTATCAATTCGGGCCCGGTGATGAGGGCTCTTACAAGGGCAGCACGCTGGCATTCTCCAACGGACATCTGACCTGGCCGTTGTCTGATTCTGTCTTTTAATCCCACCAGTTCCAAAAGGTCCAGAGCACGTTTTTCGGCAGCCCCGTATTTGATCCTGTCTTTAAGCGGTAAAACCGGTATCAGGATATTTTCGAGCAGGTTTAATTGCGGCAGAAGATAATGAAGTTGGAAAACAAATCCCAGATGCCTGTTCCTGATCACAGCCAGTTCAGGTTCCGTCAGCATACTGATATCCGTTCCCCTGAATCTGACTGTTCCGGAGTCCGGCCTGTCCAGTGTTCCCATAATGTGCAGCAGGGTACTTTTTCCGGATCCCGAGGGACCTGTAATGGCGACTGAGGCTCCGGAATCTACTGACAGGGAAATGTTATCCAGAACCTTCCTGGTGTTTTGAGAATCCCCGTCCTTGTATGACCGGGTGATATGTGACAGTTCCAGCAGCATATGCTTTGTTTTGGGTACAGAATCTACAACGATGGGATCAGAACTTTTTGAGTACTTTCTCATACACCCCGATCATCCTTTTTGTGATGGATTCACAATTAAAGAGGTCAGCCACGGCTGCCCTTCCGCTGATGCTCATCCGGTTCAGCATTTCAGGATCGGAGAATAAACCGGCCAGGGTATTGGCAAGCACATGGGATGTGTTTGGTGAATAATTCAGTCCGCCGTGGCTTGCCTTGACAATTTCAGGAAAGGCGCCTATGGCAGGTTGCACAATGGGTATTCCGGAGGCCATGGATTCTATCTGATACAGGCCAAAGGCCTCCCCTTTCAGTACAGGTACAGACAGCACAGTCAGTCCGTTAAAGAAGGATGATATACCTTTCAGGCTGAAATCGTTCATCCATTCCACATCATGCTGAAATCCCTTCCGGTTGAGTTTGCCGATCTGCTTTCTGATGAGGCCTTTATCATCACCTGTTTTTCCCCCAGTTAGCCTCAGTCTGGCATTCCTGAAAGATGAGGTTTCCTTAAGTTCAATAAAGGCATCTACCAGGACTTCAAGGCCATTCTCTTCGCACAATCTCGACAGGTAACCAATGACCGGCGGATTCAAAGAGGGCTTAAATACCTGATATAATGCAGGATTTACACCAATATGCACCACATGCATTTTATCATCCGGGATCTGCATGTTGGTTTGCATCCGATCGCCATAGTACTGACTTACGGCTATAAATGCATCAACGTCACGGGCTTTTTCGGCCATCAGCTTCCAGATCTGATCCCGGTAAGAGGGCTTCATGGCATCCACCCAAACGTCCTCATCCTGCAGGGAGCAGACAACCGGAATGTTCAGGTCTTTCCGGATTGTCTTTGCGAGACCTAACAGCAGGGCATTGGAAAGATGCACCACATCCGGTTTTTCATGGTGCTGCAGAAAGTACACCAATTGTTGCAACTCCTCTTTCTGATAACCATCAATACCCCTGAGCATGGACATGGTCATCTCTTCCAAACCGGATGCTCTTGTTGATCCTGCTTTTTTTGCAGCAAATCTCAAAATGGGACGGGAATCGAGAAGATGATGGACCCACCCGGGCATATGCCTGAATATACTATAATTCTGTTTCAGGTAAATACTCACGGCACCGTAGAAAACCGGCACATCCCGGTTAACCTGGTTGTCTGATGAAAGCGGAAGGTAAATGGGCAAGAGCATGGGATCATGTCCCATGTCCCGGAGGGTTTTGATAAAAATGCTGTCCCGCAGGCAGTTTCCGCAGTAAAAAGTACCCCCGAATCCCGGAACAATGTTGACTAGTTTCATAATCTTTCTGTTATTTCGGTCCAAAAGCAAAGATAGATCCATCGGATGTAGCTACAAAAAGCATATCCTTGACAACAGCCGGAGAACTGACAGAAGGTTGGCCCATTTCATATGTCCACACATCCTTGCCGCTATTGAGGTCCAATATATAAAGGCGTCCGTCGCCTGATGTTATGGCCAGCAGATTTCCGGAAACAACCGGTGAGCCTTCGATCTTACCCAGGGTTTTGCGGGTCCAAAGCAGTTTTCCGTCAGTTTTATTATAGCAATAGATTTTCCTGTCCTGTGAGCCAACAATAACCTTATTGCCGGCAATTGCAGGAGATCCTGTAAAGGGCCCGGCTCCTTCCCTGCTCCATAGAATCTCATTCTTTATAAAATCAACGCAATAGAATATGCCATCATAATTGCCCAGGAAACCCAGGTTGCCCTCCAGGGAGGCTGAAGAGGCTATATATGTACCCATATTTACTTTGTGTACCAGCCTTCCTTTCAACAGATCCACAACATGCAACTGCCCGTCACAACCGCCAAAAACAGTCAGTTTACCGTTATTGGCCGCACAGCCATTTATATAATTATCTGTAATATATTTCCAGGTTAATTTTCCGGTATTCGCGTCCAGGCAATATATGGCGTAATCGTAACTTCCTATCGTGATCTGCGGTGTGCTTTTTCCCGAAAAAAAATAATTGGCTGAGCCGGAGATCTGTCCATCTGTCAGAAATTTCCATTTCAATTTGCCGCTTTTTGCATCAATCGCAAAGAACTGGCCTTCAAGTGATCCTGCATAAACCATATTGTTCAGGCACAGGGGTGGTGCTTCAACTGTTGAGCCGGTAGTGAATTTCCAAATCAGTTTTCCGGATTGAGACAAGCAATAAATGTACCCGTCATCACAGCCTACATACAGGTAATTCCCGTAAAGCACAGGGGATGATTTCGTGCCATCTCCCATTTTGAATGTCCACCGAAGGCTATAAGTCTTCCGAAGCGGGAATTTTGATACGCCTGTCAGAGCAGGATTACCCCTGAATGAAGACCATCCCGTATCCTGGGCGGTTGTCAGAAGCGCGGTTCCCATGGTCAGTAAGAACCCTATGTAGTATCGGATCATCATATGACTTTGATTACTTATCCTTAAAAGAAAGTGCTCCGGTGGGACAACCTGCCACACACGCATCAGCTGCATGGGTTAGACCTATGCTCATGGGATGACTAAATGGGACCCTCATGCGGACATCAAATCCTCTGCCGGTAAAGGTCAGACCGATAGCTTCCCCGCTCTTTGCGGTGATGTCGATGCAAAGACCACACCGGATGCATTTCTCGGGTTCATATACAACACGTTCATGATCGAAATGTTTCACTATCGGCTTGCGCTCACCGGAAGAATATTTTCTCCGGTCGGCCATATACAGGTCAGCATAATCACGAAGCAGGCAGTTATCAAACTTCCGACAGTCGCAATGCATACATCGCTTGGCTTCCCGGATAGCTTCATCCCGGTTAAAGCCTGCCATCATTCCACCGGAAGGCTGCAACCTGTCTCCGGGTATTGATTCCTTCAGATATTGCGTAAACTCAGGCTCGCTGAGCTTATCAAACCGTGAATTGAATTTTCTTTTTGATTTGACCGGCTTCTGACCTTTCAGATATTTGTCAACCGAAAGGGCAGCTGCTTTTCCCTGGGCTACTGCTCTCACGGCCATCCATTGTGTACGGAGAATGCTCCCGCAGGCAAAAACACCCGGTTCAGATGTTTCGTAGGTTCCGTCCGTTACACTTATTCCCGATCTGCTGCTTTGAAACATAGAAAGCAAGTGCCCGTCAACCGAGACATCCCCGGTAGCCAAAATTACTGCATCATATCCTGGTTTTATCCCGGATATGAAAAGCTCTTCATTGACCAGGACTCCAAGCCTGAATTCGGCCCCAAAGGCACTGATTATTTGTAATTCAGCATCCAGCACGGAGCGCGGAAGCTCTTCTTCAGGTATGCTATACCGCATGGCACCCCCCGCCTCTTCTTTTTCATCATACAGCACACATTGGTGACCCATTTGCAGCAGATAATATGCTGAGGCCAGGCCTGCAGGTCCTGTACCGATAATGGCGACCGATTTTCCGGTTTCCGGTTCTTTCTGTGGCAGGAAGGTGCAGGTTCCATGCACATCTTCAGCAGCCACAAATCGCTTTAACAAACAGATCGAAACCGGATTGTCGACCTGCTTACGGCGGCAGGCCTTTTCGCAGGGGGCCGGACAAATATACCCGAGTATATAAGGCAGGGCTATTTCTTCCTTCACAATCCTGAGTGAACCGGCAAAATCATTTTCAGCAATGAGCCTGTTCATGAGGGGAATATTCATGTTTGCCGGACAAGCCAGGCTGCAGGGAGCTTCACAGTCACCAACATGATCACTTAACAGCAATTCAAGCGCATCTTTCCGGGCATTCCGTACTTCGTCACTGTTGCTTTCAAGATCCATCCCCTCCATGATTTCAATGGCGCAGGAAGGAAAGAGATTTCCTGTTTTCCTGTCCCTCACCACGCAAAGCATGCAGGATGGATGATTGGTATACCCTTCCTTGTAGCACATGCT
The DNA here is from genome assembly GCA_963705125.1 of uncultured Bacteroidales bacterium. Classification (GTDB taxonomy): domain Bacteria; phylum Bacteroidota; class Bacteroidia; order Bacteroidales; family UBA10428; genus UBA5072. The sequence goes on from CAVPIY010000009.1 coordinate 221,567, forward strand.
GGGTATGATGATGTTGGCCAGTTTTGCCGCTTCGAGCACCGAAGTGCCTTCGCGGGCGGATATTTCCGTATCGTCTATTCTAAGCCTGATCATTTCATTTGGTTATCACTGCATTAACCGGACAAACCTGTCTGCAGATATCACATTTAATGCATTTTTCAGGATCAATTGCATGCAATTCATATGGATTGACTGGTATGGCATCGGAGGGACATTCCTGTGCACACTTGGTGCAGCCAATGCAATCTTCTGTGATGGAATAGGTAATCAGGTTTTTGCATTTTCCGGTTGGACATTTTCCCTCTATATGGGCAACATATTCCTCCCTGAAATACAGCAGGGTGGTAAGAACAGGATTTGGTGCTGATTTCCCGAGGCCACAAATGCTGCCCGATTTTGTTTTTCTGTGCCAGCTCCTCCAGCATAGTCAGATCATCTGCTGTACCTCTGCCTGAGCTGATCTTGTCCAGGATTTCCAGCATACGCCTTGTCCCGATGCGGCAGAAAGTGCATCTTCCGCAAGACTGGTCCTGGGTAAATGACAGAAAATAGCGGGCGATGTCTACCATGCAATCGGTTTCATCGAGCACGATCAGACCCCCGGATCCCATCATGCCCCCTGCAGCTGTCAGGGAGGCATAATCGATCGGCAGGTCAGCCATGGAGGCCGGAATACAACCTCCTGAAGGGCCGCCAATCTGAATGGCTTTGAACTTTCGTCCGCCCGGAATTCCTCCGCCAATCTCTTTCACAATCCTGCTCAGGGAGATTCCCATGGGCACTTCGATCAGCCCGCCTCTTCTGATCTTTCCTGCCAGTGCAAATACCTTGGTGCCCTTGCTGTTGTCCGTGCCAATGGAATGAAAGGCCTCTGCACCGTTCCGGATGATCCAGGGTATCAGAGAATAGGTTTCCACGTTGTTGATCAGGGTCGGGTATCCCCAGAGACCTGTATTGGCCGGATAGGGTGGCCTCATGGTGGGTAAGCCTCGTCTTCCCTCAACCGAGGCTATCAAAGCCGTTTCCTCTCCGCATACAAATGCGCCCGCACCTTCAAATACTGTAATCCTGAATGAGAAATCGCTTTTCATTATTCCGTCTCCCAGAATACCTTCTTTTTCGCAAATCCCAATGGCTTCACGGATACGCTTTACTGCCAGGGGGTATTCAGCCCGGATATAAAATATTCCCTCCGTGGCACCCACGGCGCATCGCAGCAATGGCCATTCCTTCAATTATGCGGAATGGATAGGATTCAAGCAACATCCTGTCCATGAAAGCCCCCGGATCGCCTTCATCCCCGTTACAAATCAGGTATTTTTTATCTGCCTGCGCGTCACACACGATTTTCCATTTTACACCCGTTGGAAAACCTGCTCCACCCCTGCCCCGTAAGCCACTGGCAGTAATATTATCAATTATTTCTGCGGGTGTCATCTTATGAAGTGCTTTGTAAAGTGCCCTGAATCCCTCCTTACTTCTGTATTCGGCCAGGTCATTTGGTTTCAGGGCTCCGCGGTGCTCAGTGGCAATATTCATTTGTCCGTCGAGAAATTCAGCCAGCGGGGTGTCGGTATGATCTCCCGGATAATACCGTACCGATTTCGGCATATCCTCGGTGATCATCTGGTCGAAGAAGTTGTAGATGCTGCTTTTTAATTTGTCAACCGGTCCATATGGTTTAAAATGCCTGCGTATGACCTCATTCACTTCCTCGGGCTTTATTTTTGCATAAAAGGACGGTTGTTCACCAGGCTTTTGTATCTCCAGTATGGGCACCTGGTTACACACACCAACGCATCCGACCTGTTTTACGTTAACATGGATACGGTTACGCTGAAGTGAGTTTTCCAGTTCTGATTTCACCGCCGCACTGCCGCTGGCCACACAGCAGGAACCCAGACCAATCCTGATCTCTCCCTGAATACGGTCAATGCCTTTGACCAGTGGCGGTGCAGCTCCGGTAACTCCATGCCCCTTCCCGAGAGCAAGATAATCTTCGAGAATACCGCTTGTCTTTCCGGCCGCCACATGTCCATATGTTACATCGCCGATCTGAACCACCGGTGCAAGGGTACAGCATCCCAAACAGGCAACCTGTTCAAGCGTAAACAGGCCCTTTGCATCGGTATCCTCGTGATCTTTCAGTTGCAGGCTTCTTCTGAATGCATCATATACCTGAAGGGAACCCTTTACATGACAGGCTGTGCCCAGGCATACCCTGATGATATGCTTGCCAACCGGATGGAGCCTGAACTGGGTGTAAAAAGTTGCTATGCCAAATATGGAGGATGGAAGGCTGTCTGTTATTTCATTTACCCTTTGCAAAGCAGCTTCAGGCAGATAATTAAATTCCTGCTGAATGGCCTGTAAAACGGGTATTAACCTGTCGGCGGTCCTTCCCTGAATTTCAACAATGTTGTCGACTATTTCAATTATGTTCTTACCCATCCTTTTTTCTATGCCTGTTTACTTTCCTATACAGAACAAATTCTTATCTCCCCGTAAATAAATCCTTCCGTTTGAGAATGCAGGCGTGCAAGCTGAACGTTCACCCAGCTTCGGTTGTCCCAGCAAAACAAATTCCTTATCAGGTTTGAAAATGTGCATTACCCCCGTGCGATCCATCAGATATACCCTGTTTTCAGCAATCACCGGGGAGGAGAATACCGGGTTGTTGAATTCATGTTCCCAATATTTTTCTCCGGTCTGCGCATCATAACAAACCACAGCGCCATAACTGGTAACAAGAAACACATATTTATCGTTTGCCACCGGGCTTGGAATATCGGAAAGGTACTCATCATTCTCCCAAATCTGAACCGGAGGATTGCCCAGCCTTATGGCAGCCAGCTTTGAATAGTCATTCACGGTAAAAACAATACCGTTCGCATAAGCTGGGGATGGTCCCACTTCGCCTGATATCGCATCGATTTTCCACAATTCTTCCCCCGACTTCACATCATACCCTGCAACATAGGGTTCGGCTGCCGTTATCACCTGCATGCTGTTGCCTGCAGACACCAGAATGGGCGAAGACCAGGAAACCTTTACCTGCCGGTTTGTGCTCCATACGGTCTCTCCGGTGGTTGTGTTCAGGGCGAATATCCTGGCACGGGATCTCTGGTCGAACTGGATAATCAGCAAGTCGTTGTAAATCATGAGAGAAGATGAATGGCCGTAATGATTTTCGGGCAAGCCGAGATTTTGTGACCAGCGCAGCTTTCCTTCGTTGTCCAGGGCAATAAGGTCCCCATTGGGAAAGATTGCATAAACACCCTGGGCATTCACCGCTGCGGTTGGTGCAGCGTAACCCGTTTCCTTCAGCACCTTCGGAGTTGAAGCAGGTGAGCCCGGAATATCGGAAACGACTGTGGACCAGATGATTTTGCCATTATTTTTATCGATGCAGTATACCTCACGTTTGCTTTCACTTGCGCCGGTAAGAAACAGCTTATTGTCCCATATTACAGGTGAACTGTAACCCGAAAGCGGGATTGTTGTCTTCCAGAGTATATTTTTGCCCGTTGGCCCATCCCAGTCCACAGGTATGTTTTTTTGCAAGGCGATTCCAAATCCCCCAGGTCCCCGCAGGGTAGGATAATTATCAACCTGCCCGGTGGCCGGTGTGGCACTCTTATTATCAACAGATGGAATATCCTGCTGATCAGCTGCGGTAATCTCACCGGGAACAGTATTGCCGCCACCTGTTGAATCAGATTGGATTTGCACCATTTCATCACCCTGCACGGCATCGGTTGAATCAGTCATACTGTCTCCACGATCGGTGATATCAGTAAATCTCCCTTTCAGTTCCCGGTGTGAAAGAAATCCAAAAAACAGGGCCAGGACCAGCAAAGAGATGCCGCCAGTCATCACCAGATTACGGGCCTTCCTCTGCGCCAGAAAAGAATTTTCCTCATGAAGAGCCGAAAGAACGGGCTGCCTTTTTCTGCTGAGGCTGATCCATTGCAGGGCAATAACCATGACCGCGAGTCCGGCCAGCAGAAGGTATCCACCCATCCTGATCTGCCACTGACTGGTAAAATAGGCCTTTCTGTACAGAAGATCAAGTGTGCGTATCTCTTCACGCAGCTGATCATCTGCAGGATTCTGATGAAGCCTTTCAACCAGGGCTGTAATCACCTTCATATTGATGGGGTCGGCCCTTTTCAGCTGGATATAGTTGGCGATCATAAGCAGGCACACCATGCAGGAGAAAATACCTGCAATCAGGGCAATCCTGCGCAGCAGTCTTTCACCGGAATTTCCCGCTTTTACTGACAGATTCAGCATTTCGTTGATGTTTTTATTTCAAAATTCTTCCGTTTTTCTCAATGCATTGATCTGGGATTCATTCATCCCCTCTTTTACCGGACAATACTCGATGCATCTTGCACAACTCAGGCATGTGCCCTTATTTGGCCAATATCCGGTACGATACCGGGGAATGGACAAACCGGCCAGGGTAAGTCCGAATACAAGTCCGATAAATCCACCCATGATCCATCCCCCCCGATTAAATTGCCCGAGAATTTTATCCACATCAGCCTGCAGATTTTCAATGGTCGTACCCGATGACCTGAAAGCAGTAACATCCACTTGCTGAAGCGGTGACAGCTGATCTTCAGGAAGAGCCAGCGTTTTTTCAAGTCGTACTTTTGGATTTACTCCGGCCATCCTGTGGTGCAGCCTTGATCCGGCAAATCCGCCCAGAACAACTAACAAGGGTGTAAGAACAGAAAAGAGGATCAGCCGGCGCACGGAAATATCCCGTTTCTCGCTGGTTTTAACGGGGACCGGTCTGTTGATGGCTCCGAACGGGCAGGAATTCTCGCACAGCCTGCAATCAATGCAGGTCAGGGGTGTAATGCCCATGTGTTTTCTTGAAACACGGCTGACCAGGTTCAGCAATACACCGTACGGACAGAAAAATCGGCAATAAGGTCTAGCAATGAAAACCCCGGTCAGGAGAAGAACAGCCCCGATGGCAAGCATCATGAAGGGTGCATTGATCCTGAAGAAGCCCACAAAGGGATCGTACCGGCATATGATGAAATCAGTTCCTGTTGCAGCAAACAAAACAGCCAGAGCAAGATAGACAAAGGGTACAAGCCCGAGTAAGGATTGAACCCAGGAGTTGAGGCTCATGGGTTTGATAACAAAAATATCCTGAATGGCACCAAGCGGACAAACACCTGCGCAAAAAGTACGGCCGTAAAACAAGGTGAACAACAGTGGTATTACAAAAAAGGCAATTGCCGTGAGTGGAATATGGTATGACGGATTAAACAGACCCAGAATAATGTTTTGCAATGAACCCACGGCACAAATGCAACCCTTGCGATAGAACCCAAAATACAGTATTGAAAAAATGGTAACGGCAAATACCCCCATCCTGGATCGTTTCTTCAGGATTAACCAGGTTATCAGGGAGAGACATGCAATCAGCACAGCTACATCAAGGTATTCCAATATAATGGAACGCGGGGCAGTAACCTGGGTGGCAGGCTGGGTATAACCACTTTCGAATTCAGGTTTGGGGAATCGCTGAATGGCAGTATTATTCAAGGCCAGCAATGACACCAGAATAAAAAACATGATAATTGAAGTGCGCTTTTTCATCCCGTTTTAGATTGGTGTTGTGAACCAATTATTTCCCCTTGCCAAATCCTATTAATCTGTAGGCCTGTGAAAGTGGCATCCTGCTCCAGGCGTCAGCAGGACAAGCCCGTGCAATAGAACACTCATTACAGTTAACGCATAACTTATGGCTGGCCTGTAATTGCATTGATCCATTTCCAAATGCACCACATCCTTTCACACACTTCCCGCAGCCAATACACAGATCTTCATCAATCGTGTATTCGAAAAACGGTTCTTCGATAAACCTTCGTTTGATCGCACTGGTCGGGCACAGCTGGTTTTCCGCGGCAGTATTCAGTTCCTTGGTTTCCGGCCGGAGATAACCGCTGCATAGATCGCAATAACCGCACATGTCATACACATGCACAACCTTGACTGCAGATGGTGTCAGTACGCAACTGGTTGCACATCTTCCACACTGCACACACTTTGAAGTATCGAGCTGCCAGACGGTATTTCCTGCCATGGTTCTTTTTGCCAGGATCGCAACGATCCCGGTCAGGCTTAGTCCGATCCCTGCTCTCAGTCCCTTATGCAGAAAATCACGACGGTTGAATGGTTCATTTCTTTCCATTGTGCAGATCCTCTCCATTATTTACTGATAAATACGCGAATAAGTAATTTTTCCCCGTCAAGCGCATAGACCTTTCCTTCCCGGTCAACCGCAAGATCGTGCACGGGTGAGCTTACACTACAGGTTGCAAGTGACTTTTCATCTGTTCGTACAGGACCAGATACTGTGCAGGCATACTCACCCGCCTGGTTGTATAACTTAATCCTGTCGAGTCCTTTTTCGTAGGTGACAAATTGCCCGTCTGGCATAATAGCAAAGTGCACCGGATTACAGCAACCGGCAAATCCCTCCAGCTGCATGGAGGCTGTTCCCCAAAACGAGATCAGCTTGCCATCAAAAGAAAAGCGCTGCAATTCATGACGTCCGGTATTTGCAGCCCATAACTCGTTATCAGGACCGACGGCTACATCAAAATACATGCTTGGGATAATGAAACCGTCTATTCCATCCCTGTCCTTTTTCCCGATCGTATTAAGCAGACTGCCCTCCCTGTCATACCTCAGTACGATTTTGTTCTCCGCATCTGCTGCGAAAACCTCATCACCGATGACTACAATTGAAGTAAGAAAGCTGCGGTCATTATAGGCGTTCCATTTTGCTTTTCTGACGCCTGAAAGATCAAAAACCTCAATGTGATCACCAAGTCCCAGGTATATTTCTCCACCTGCACCTGGTGCGATACAATATGCATCTGAATCAACCCTGAAACCGGAAGTCTTTTCCCAGTTCCGGTTATACACCTGAACATCCCGGTCTCCGCAGACATATACATTCAGATTAAGATCCAGGGCAAGACCCTGCAATGCAGACATGTCCGTTTTGAATTGTTTCACTTCCCTGAAGCATATCTGGCTGGTGTCAATCATCTTCAGCTTTTCAATACTATACATTTCAGGATTTTCCTGTTTCCTGGAGGGCCTTTTAAACAGGTCTGCAACGATCAGTCCCATGACTCCCAGGAGTAAAATCAAAGAAATTCCGATGATCAGTTTTTGTTTCATAGTTGTATCATTTTCTTGCCCTGACATCCAAACAAAGCATTTGCTTCGAATCACGCATCAGCAGATATCCGTCTGCCATGGCTATCGGACCCCAGGCATCCTGCCCTTCCAGTACCCTGGCCTTGTCCAGATATTCAAACCCGGATATATTTGCCCTGGCAATGGTGAGCGACCCGTCATCACTGAGGATGAAGAATTTGCCATCTGCCACGATGTAGGGTCCCAGCCCATACCTGTCAGTCTTACTACTGGCCCACAGGATTTTGGTTACATCATCTGCATCACAGCATACAAACTGATTTCGCCCGCTTCCTGCGTCCTTGGGCAAGATGGCAAATAAATGACCCTTGTACAAAACAGGTGTCTGCTGTTCCGAGGCCAGTCCCCCGACCGGTTTATATGATTGCAACACCCTGACTGAAAAAGAACCGCCTTCCGGTACCAGTTGAATAACCATGGAGCCATAACCATAACCTGCTGTGAGGAAGATTCGTCCCCTATCCAGAATTAAGGGCGTGGGTGCAATTACCGAAGCCTTAAATGCATTGGTCTTCCACAATATTTTTCCCTTGTCTGGGCCGGAGGCCGATACACCAAAAACTCCGCCATTGGCAACATATATATACATCTTCCGTCCTGAAAAGTGCATCGGGACAATCGATGAATGAGACATGGTCCATTTATCCGGGTTTGGTGTGGTCCAGACTTTCCGGCCCGTGGCACAGTCAACCCCGATCATCAGGTCAGTGCCACAGGGGGCAAAAACTGCCGTATCGTTGTCAATGAGCGGGCACTGGCCTGTATACCACAGGGGTACTTCTGCATGATATTCCCTTACCAGGTCAATTCCCCACAGGAGGTCTCCGGTGACCGGGTGCGTGCACATCACATGGCATTTTGGACCCATGGTGACTACATATTTATCCGTCACTGCCGGAATGGTGCGCGACATGCCGTGGTTCCGCTTCAGGTTCACGGAATAATATCTCCGCCAGATCTCCTGCCCTGTCTCCAGCGAAAAACAACGAAGTGCATCATTTTTTCTTCTCTCGTCATAGTCAAGGATATAGACCCTTCCATTATAAATGGCAGGTGCAGCATGTCCCTCACCAAGATCAACCTTCCAAACCACATGCGGACCCTCACTACCCCAGGTATCGATCAGTTCTATATTTTCTTTGTTGATATTATCGAAATCATCACCCCTGAAACGGGACCATTTACCTGTTAATGAAGAGGTTAAAGTACTGTATTCCCTGAATCTCTCGCCTATGATTACGCTGTCGGAAATGCCTGAATTCGGTGGCCGGTTATCCAGACCAGGTGTGCTAATCGTCAGATTACGGACAGGATTATGAAAAAACCAGAACAGGAAAGTGATGGTTCCTATCCCGGCAATAACCGACAGAATCATCTCTGGTCGTCGTTCTTTCATGATCCCGGATTAAGGTTGTCTCTATTGATCTGTTTTACTCAGGATATTATAGGCCATCAGGGCCTCACCGTGGCGGATGTAAAGGATCCCATCATGAATCACCGGGTGGGACCAGTGCGGACCGCTTCCCAGCGGAACCCTGAAGGAGCTTATCCTATCGAATTTTTCAGGAGTTGCTTTAACCAGGGCAATGATTCCCGACTTTTCTTCATAACAATAGAGCATGTCGTCTGCAGCAATAATAGAACCTTTGTTCATCCAATCGCTTTCATACATTACACGGCCGGTTCTCCAGTCGAGGCAAACCCAGTGACCTTGGCCGTTATTCAGCCAGTTTGATCCATAAATATAGTCCCCCACCCTGACACAACCGCCCATGTGTGTATCAAATGTCTGATCACTCCATTTTAAGGTGGGTTGTGTGCCATTGTCTGATATGGTAATCATGGCATTGGCATGATCATATCCGCCGGAGACGAACAAACAGTCATGATAATACAAGGGTGTACCTGCATGTATACGCCTGTATTCCGGAGGTAAGGCCAAAGAACCAAAATCAAATTTCCAGATCATCCTGCCATCGGAAGGAGAAACTGCAAAGATGTACTTTTCCGTAACTCCCGCAATAAACGGATTACCGTTGTGAATTACAAGCAAGGGAGAAACATAGGATGATCTGTCATTCAGGCTTTCTGATGCCCATACTGTTTCACCGGTCATTTTGTTCAGGGCAACCATGGTGGTTTTATTGCCTGCAGGAGTGAAAAACACTTTGTCATCGAATACAAGCGGCGATTCAGCCTTTCCCCAATCTCCAAAAGTACCTTCGAATGTCTCATTCACTTTAGCCGTCCAGACGATTTTGCCGGTTTTAGCATGTATGCAAGCCGCATCAAGCATTCCGCTGGTCACATATATTCTGTCACCATCAATTGTCGGCGTGGAACGGCTTTCAGGGAATGATTCCATAAAGGCACGTCCACAGGTTGTCTCCCACAGTTTATTCCCTTTCATATCAAAGGCGATCAGGACTTCATTATCACCGATGGTACCTGAAAGATATAGCTTATCATGACCAATGGCAACGGAAGAATAACCTTGCGGCAGGCCTTCGATTGACATAATTAACCGGGGTCCCTCTTCCGGCCATTTCTTCAGCAATCCGGTATCCTGATAAACTCCGGTCCTGCCGGCATTGCGCCACTCGCTGATTACCTGCCCATTAGCTGCCAGAAGAAAGCCAAGGATAACAAAGATTAAAAGAATCCGGACCTTCATGAGTTCAATGGGAAAAGATTAGATTTATTACCATTCAATCCTCGCCTAATCTGCCGCAATATCATAAGCCATAAGTGCATCACCATGGCGAATATAAAGTATTTTATTGTGAATCACCGGATGTGACCAGTTGGGACCGCTTCCAAGCGGGACTTTAAAGGAGCTTACCATGTCGAACTTCTCCGGTGTTGGTCGGACAAGCGCAATATACCCCGACTTTTCCTCGTAACAGTAAAGCATACCCTCTGCTGTAATAACGGGGCCCTTGTTTTTCCAGTCGGTTTCATACATCACCTTGCCGGTATTCCATTCGAGGCAGACCCAACGGCCCTTGCTGTTGCTAAGCCAGTTTGAACCAAAGATGTAATTGCCTACCCTGACATACCCGCCATGATGCGTGTCAAGGGTACTGTCTTTCCAAAGCAGCGTGGGTGGTCTGCCATCAGCTGATAATTTAAGCATGACATTGCCGTGATCATACCCTGTGGAAACAAAAAGACAACCCTCCGCATACAAGGGTGTGCACATATGAAGTGATGATCCGTAATCAAATTTCCACAGGATCCTGCCGTCAGCCGGCGCGATAGCAAAGATGTATCTCTCGGTAACCCCGGTTATGAATTGTAATCCCTCGTGGTTTACCAGCAAGGGGGACACATATGAAGATATGTCCTTCAGGCTTTCTGATTCCCAGACTGTTTCACCCGTCATTTTATGAAGGGCAACCATGGTGGTCCTGTTGCCTGCAGGTGTAAAATATATCAAATCCCCTATAATGAGAGGTGATTCAGCCTTTCCCCACTCACCGAAAGCGCCCTCAAATTTTTCATTCACTTTAACTGACCATTTGATCTCACCCGATTCCGCATCAATGCAGGCTGCATCGAGAACACCGCTGGTCACATAAACCCGGTCACCATCCAGGGTTGGAGTGCAGCGGCTTTCAGGAAATGATTCGGTCCATGCACGCCCGAAAATCGTTTCCCATAATTTATTGCCCTTCATATCCAGGGCAATCAGCACTTCGTTTTCACCTGTTGTACCGGTTAAATAAAGCTTGTCCCTGCCCACTGCAACCGACGAATTGCCTTTGGGAAGGCCTGTTGCTGACATGATCAGCTGTGGTCCCTTTTCCGGCCATTTCTTCAGCAATCCGGTTTCAAGGTACACCCCGGTTCTGCCCAAATTTCTCCATTCGCTTGTGACCTGTCCATTAACAAACTGGAAAATGCCAAAAATAACTGCTGTTAAAATAATCCGGTCTTTCATAAAGCCTTGTTTACATAGTTTATATAAGTAGTTAATAACACAGTGCTTAATCAGCACCAATATCATAGGCAAGTAAAGCATCCCCGTGGCGAATGTACAGCACCTTATCATGAATTACGGGATGTGCCCAATGCGGTCCGCTTCCCAAATTAACCTGGAAGGAACTCACCATGTCAAATTTGTCAGGTGTCGGGTTTATAAGTCCGACATTTCCTTTCTTCTCCTCATAGCAATACAGCATGCCTTCTGCTGCAATAATGGCACCCTTGTTGCCCCATTCATTGTCATACATGACCTTTCCTGTATTCCAGTCGAGGCAGACCCAGTTGCCCTTGCTGTTATTATGCCAGTTTGATCCAAATATATAATCACCAACATGTACTACACCACCCAGGTGATTATCCAGCACGCTATCAGCCCAGACCAGGGAAACTGAATTTCCCTCATTGTCCAGTGCAAGCATGATGCTTTTGTGGTTGTACCCGCTGGTCACATAGATCCGGCCATCAGAATACAAGGGTGTGGTTGTATTGTTTTTTTGTCCTTCCGGCCCGGCATAAACAGAAAAGTCAAATTTCCAGATTATCCTTCCATTATCCGGGGAAACTCCCAAAATATGCTTTTCGGTAAGGGCAATGATCTGTTTATTGCCATGATGATCTATCAGACAGGGTGAAACATAACCCAAAGGGTCATTCAGGCTCTCCGTAGTCCAGACCTTCTCGCCTGTTGATTTTTCCAGAGCTACAACCGTTGTCAGATTGCCTCCGGTTGTAATAACACATTTATTATCCACGATAAGTGGCGAACAGGAAGTTCCCCATCTCCCGAATTGACTCCTGTACTGATCAGCCACCTGCCGGGACCAGATCACCCTTCCTGATTTTGCATCAATACAGGCGGCATCAAGCCTGCCGGATACAACATAAATCCTTTCATTTTCAAGGGTTGGTGTTGAACGGCTCTCAGGATAGGATTCCGCCCATGCTCTTCCGTAAGGCGTCTCCCACAATACGTTTCCTTCCATATCCAGAGAAACAAGCACTTCTGTGCTATCCCGTGTACCTGCTACGTAGAGTGCACCATTACCAACGGCAACAGATGAATTGCCCTTTGGAAGGCCCGTAGCTGACATGACCAACCGGGGACCACCTTTCGGCCATTCTTTTAACAAGCCTTTATCCGGATATACCCCCGTTCGCCCCGGCCCCCGCCATTCACTTGTGATCTGGCTCCATGCCGGAACTGCAATATAACTGGCTATTAATATAATGACAATTGATTTTTTCATAATCAAACTTCCTGTTTTATAGCAAATTAATTAAATGAGACATGCTGATATTGGTCCGGCTATAATTTACCTGCCAGCTATATCATACACCATCAGTGAGGTACCATGTCTTACATATAGCTTTTTGTTGCTGATCACCAGATGTGCCCAGTGCTGATTTGCTCCGTACGGGACACTGAAAGAACTGATCATACTGAAAGAATCTGGCCTGGGTTCAACCAGCACTATTTTACCTGATTCACTGTACAAATAAAGAAGGCCGTCACTGTAAATAATATTGGCAGGTGCAAGGCCTGATGCCGAATACAATTCCTTCCCGGTCTTCCAGTCGATGCAGAAAAGCTTCCGGTTATTGTCGCCCGTACCGTATAAACGTCCGTTAACAAGTACAACACCGCCAAGCCTCGAATCGAGCTTAGGATCACGCCATACTTCGGATATACTTTGCCCGTCTTCAGAAAGCCTGAGCATTAATCCTCCCCTGCCATACCCGCTGACACAATAAACATGCCCATTGCTGTAAAGGGAAACATTCGGATGTACAGCATAGGTATTTGTCTGTTCATGTGACCACAGGAAAGTCCCACTGGAGGCATCAATTCCCTGAATGGATCCCTCCATCTGGATAACCAGGATATTCCTTTTGGCAAGCCTGATCAGTATGGGAGAACAATACCCCGTCTTTTGTCCATTGCCCTTACTTTTCCAGATCAATTTACCTGTATTGCGGTCGAGGGCTATAACATTGGCTGTTTTTCCACCGGGGGTGCAAAAAACCATATTTCCTTCAACCAGCAGGTTTTCTGTAATTCCCCAATCAATGTTCCGGCCATCATAGTCCTTAAATACATCCACTGTCCATACAATTTGTCCATTGCTTGAATTCATACACACCAGCTTTCCCAAAGCACTCAGGACATATATTTTATCCTTGAAGACTAATGGAGTGGATCGTACACCATTCCAGTTTATTGTCCACTCATTTCCATATTCTTTTTTCCACCTGAGCTTGCCGTTCTGATCAAATGCGAAAACAAATCCTTTACCATCGATCATACCGGAAGTGTAAATACCTCCGGCAGTAACTGCCGCTGATGTATGGCCATCACCCAGCTCGTCATAATGCCACATGAGCCTGGGCCCATTTTCAGGCCACTTCTTCAGCAAGCTGGTCTCATTGTATATGCCATCCCGGTTAGGACCCCGCCACTGGGCTATATCCTGGGCCATGAAAGGGAAACTGAAGACCAAAAACAGGAGTAAATATATGAGTCGCATCATTCTGTACATTTTATGGTTATACCCTGATCTATTAAACCTACGAATGCAAATATGATGAAATATATCTTTTTTTACAGTTTGTCATGTAAAAAAAATGCATACCCGGAAAAATTCCAGGTATGCACTTGATATGCTTTACCATATTGAATCCGGCGATAACTATAGGAGCCTGATCCTTCTGCCGGCAACACGGATCAATTTCTGTTTACAGGTATTTCACCAGTTTTTCTATAAACTCCTTCACATTTATGGGTTTGCTGATCACGTCATCGCAACCGGATGTTCGGATCCTGCTCAATTCCGATTCCATGGCATGTGCAGTTTGCATCAGTATCGGCAATTCCGGGCGTATTTTTCTGATCTCCCGGGTGGCAGTGATGCCATCCATTTCAGGAAGGTTAACATCCATCAATACCATATCATAGTGATTATTCCTGACCAGATCAACAGCTGCTTTGCCACTGACTGCCCAGGATATTTCCGGTTTATAGGGTGAAAGTATTTCCTGCAGAAATTTATAGGATATATCATGGTCTTCAACGATCAGGACCTTCTTATTCCTGATCTTTTCATCAATATGGTTACTTCCCGGCTTGTGTTCCTGAAGCAAAGAGTTTGTAGCGGATTTTACAAGGGGAATGGTAAAATATATCCTGAATCCATTTTTATAGGATGTATCAAGCCAGATCTTTCCGCCCAGTTTTTCAATGATCCCCTTTGAAATGGATAAACCCAATCCTGATCCGCCATACTTCCTGCTGAGTGTTTCTTCACCCTGTCTGAAACGTTCGAAGATAATATCCTTTTTCTCCGGATCAATACTGATACCGGTATCCTGAACATAGAAGTACAGATAATTGCTTTCAGGATAGATACCGATTTTGATCTGGCCTTCTTTCGTGAATTTAAATGCATTTTTAAACAGGTTTGTGAGAACCTGTTTCAACCGGAAGGGATCGGATATGATGTTGAAATGATCCTCCCTGATTTCCAGGTCGCTGATGAGCTTAATATCCGCTTTTCCTATGGTGGTTTTATAGGTTTCAAAGAAGCCGGTTATCTCCCGGATAAAAGATTTGAGCTCGAATTCAACAGGAAATACCTTTAACTGATTCGATTCGATTAATGAAATCTCGAGTATGTCATCAATTATATGCAACAGCTGATCACCGCATGTCTTTATTATCTCCAGATAACTCTCCATTTCCTCATTGGAAAGCTCGCTCCGGTTAAGCAACTGGCTGAATCCCATTATGCCGTTCAAGGGTGTTCTGATCTCATGTGACATGTTGCTTAAAAAGGCTGTTTTCAGCCTGTCTGATTCAACCGCCTTTTCTTTGGCCGTTTCAAGTTCTTTCTCGTAGATTTTTAAACTGGTGATATCAGCGTCGATCGCAATAATTTTAAATATTTTACCCGACCTGATAAATGGAGAAAGGGTTGTCTGAATCCACCGGATGTTGCCTGATTTTGACAGTACAGGCGTCTCAAAAACAACCGGTTGCTGCGATTCCAGACATTTATTAACAAATTTGCTGATGTCTATATTGGGAATGATCAGTTCAATTCTATCCCGGTAATCTTTGATCAGCTCATTTGTATTTGAATCGTATAGCTTTTCAAAACCTGAGTTGCCCCACTCCAGTCTGCCGTTCTCATCATAAATGGCAATGCTGTTGTCGGTTTCGCTTGCAACAATGGAAAGTTTCTCAAGCTCCGTATTGATGATTTCTAGTTCCTTGTTCTGCAGTTCGATTTTTACCAGGTTGTTACTTATAATTTTCTTGTCATTATTCTGATTGATCCGAAAACGTTCCAAAACAGCTATTATTAAAAGAATATTCTGTCCAGTGAGTCCTATTTTGATAGAATTAATAATAAGAAAATTCGGACTGATTAAGTCGAATTCTTTCAGTTGATGGATCATAAGAGAAAGAAAAACAATACTGTATGAAGCCAGGAAAATTTGAGAAGGCAAATAATCTTTTTTATATGAAACAATAGCAAGAATAATGATTATTACAAAACAGGTTAATAGTATTAAAGGAACACCTATATCTGCTATAAGTGATATAGGATACTTTAAGATATAAAAAACTGGAGCAATTAATGCGATACCTTTAAGTAGAATAAGGAATCTTTTGAATTCATTTAGTTTTTTATGATAACTGAAAAAGGTCTCTGTAAAGGTGACTAAAAATATAACATACAGACATGGTGTGATATATTTAAATTTCTCAACAATTACAGGAGGATTAAAGAAATAAAAATAACCTTCATATTGCAGAAAAAAAAGCATGGCAAAGAAAAGGTGAAGTGAATAATAAAGGTTCACTTTGTCTTTTAATGCCAAATACGAATACAAATTAAAGATCATGATAAAAATTAGGAAGCCGTAAATTAACCAGTTAAATATTTCTGTCTTGTTGTCATATCTCTCAAAATAAGTATTCTTCTTAAGTTCAACTGGAATGGAACAGGAATGACCATTATTATTTACTGATAAATAATATGTACAATCTTTCCCCGATTCAAGTGAAACATTAAACAGAAAATTCCTGTGATACATTTCTCTTGAACTTACATCGCGCAATTCTCCGGTATGTGTTGCACGCAAAACACAATCATTCTGCACTTCATAAAAACTGATAAAATCCAGATCAGGATTAGAAACTTCCAAAGTATATTTTAATGGCAGTTTTGTAATATTTTTAACCACAAACCGCAACCAAATAGTTGACCTGGAGTATGCAAAATTTAGTTTTGGAGAAGTATTTGATTTAAATGAATACTTGTCTTTCATCATAATGATGGTATCAATATTCATTCTAATATGAGGATCTTCTAAAATTGAAATATGTTTGTATATTTCAATATTATTAGTTGCGTCTTTTATGAAAAGTGTATCGGAAGCATATAAGTCTATGCCTATTAAGAACTTTAGAAATGATAATATATACCAGAGATATAATCTGTTCATTAATTATCAATAAGTAATAACTGAAGATTACACTACTATACGAATCCATTATCAATATGTTGGCAATAGAACGTAGTTTTTAATTATGTTTTACGGATTAGTATTGTTTTCCTCCAATTCGGCGCAATTTCATTAACGACTCCCTTTCCAAAAGCCTATTATCAGAATTGTTAACTTTAGCAGTGGGTTGATTTAATTTTTAGTTATAATACCCATCTTTGGGGTAGATTTTTATAAATTTTCATCATGTGAAGATTTCTATTCATCGTGTTTTCTTCATTGAAAATTTCATCATGCAGTTTGATAATTTCAATCTCAGCATCTTCGCTAATAATACTATCATGCCTGAAAGTCATATCAAAGAAACTGCATTTATCCCAGAATACATCTTTAATTAACCTCCCTTCCGCCTTATACTGATCATATATTTGACTGCCCGGAAGCGGTGTAAGCAATGTAAATTGCCCTGGGATGTTGTTTTCAATGACGAAATTTTTAATATTATGAAAAGTTGACATGTCATCATCTTTAAATCCGGCAATAAAAGCACCAAATACTACAATACCATTTTCCTGGATCCTCTTTATTGCTGATGGATAATTCTGAAGTTGCTTCATTTTCCAGGCATTAATATTTATTTCACTCAATGCTTGTTTATTAATGCTTTCGAAGCCAATAAAAATCATCATGCAGCCACTCAGATATGCCAATCTTAGAAGTTCAGGATCATCTGCCACTTTTACATCGGATTGAGCAATATATTTGATATTTAGTGGTATAATCTCGCGTAACAATGACTTGGCAAATACCCGGTCTACAAATAGATTGTCGTCAACAAATAGTATTAACGCATTATTGCTTAGTTTTCTGAGGTATTCGATTTCCTTGATTATCTGCTCAATCTCTTTTTTTCTTATTTTTTTTCCATAAAATTTAGATGTAACACAGAAACTACAATCATGTGGACATCCCCGACTTGCTTGTACAGGAAGAAATTTAAAATACTCGGTTAGATTATTAAACTGTTCGAAGTTTATCAGCTCATATCTGGGTAAAATAGATCTTTTGAGGTTAAATAATTTATTACTTCTATAAATTTGCCTTTCATTACCCAATTTTAGCTCTGTCAGGTAAGCCTGCCATAGATCTTCTGCTTCACCAATGAAAACCGTATTTACATGATTAAGAGCTTCGTATGGTAAAACTGATGCATGAATGCCTCCCATTACCACTGTGACATTCCTCTGCTTAAATTTGTCTGCAATTTCGTAGGCCCGTGAGGCCTGTTGAGTCATTGCTGTTATTCCCACCAAGTCATATTCTTCTTCAAAATCAATTTCTTCAAAATGCTCATCAATAATGGTAACATTAATATCAGACGGAGTGATTGAGGCTATTGTTAATAAACTTAATGGAGGAGCAAACCATAGTTTTAAGCGGTCCTTGTTACGTTTGAACAGATCATAAATTCTGAAATTATCCTTTTGAAGAGGCCTTTTGGGATTTATAAGAGCAATTTTCCTAAATTCTTTATTCATACACCTACACCATTTTTATAGATTCTCCGAAACCATGATACCTTTCAAACATTCAAGAAAATTATTTATGTCTTTTTTTGACAGGTGTCTTGTGATTGTAATTCTTATACCCTCCTGACCTTTCGCAATAGCAGGGTAACTTGCTGTAACAGGAAAATATCCCTTATTAATCATTTGTGTCAGTATTCTGAATAATTTTTCCATATTCCCAATTCTAAGAAGCTGTATAGGTGTTTCATCAATTGTCGTGATAGGTAAATTGAGTTCATTGCTTCTTTTTCGAAAATATACAATACGATCCAGTAATTCTTTTTGCAGAATATTTAACTCGTTAGATAAATGTATTTTAACACTGGCAATTAATGATCCCAGGGTGGCAGGTTGAATTGGACCGGAAAAGATCATGGTCTGTCCGGTAAAATTGATGTATTCTGCAATTATTCTGTCAGGTATAATAATCCCACCGCCTGATGCAGCCATTGATTTGGCAAATGATTCTGTAACAATCATTTTATCATGCAGACCATATTTTCCAATAACATATCCGGATCCGTTCTTCCCGCACCATCCGGTTCCATGCGCATCATCCACATAGGCATAAAAATTCTCTTCTTCATTCAACAACTTTTGCAGGCCTTCCACATCGCATAAATTTCCGTGAATGCTGTAGATCCCGTCCGCACAATACCAGATGTTCCGGTAACCTTCTTTTTTCAAACGGTATACCAGGTATTTGACATGTTCCATATCATTGTGCCTTGACATGACAATAAATGTACCATTGGCCCTGCACAACTGGCTTGCCATGCGCACACTGTTATGCACATAGGCATCCAGGATAATGGCATCTTTTTCACTAATCAAAAGAGGCAAAACCGAGCAATGTGCAAGGGTCACCGTTTGTGCTACCAGCGCATAGCCTGGAAAAATAGTTTTAAGCAAGTCTTCAAGCTCCTTATAGAGTGGCGAAGAAAGCATAGCCCTGGAACTGGGAGTCTGCGTGCCATATTTTTTTACAGCCTCAATGGCGGCATTGATTAGTGCAGGATGGGTTTCCAGACCAAGGTAACTGCAACTGGCAAAATGCAGCAATTCTTTTCCATTTACTGTAACGGTCCGTCCATTATAATGGTCATCTTCAAAATATTGAAATACGCAACCATTTTCTTTCAGAAATTTAACTGTATTAAATAACTCGCTTGTTTGGATATTGAAGCTGCTCATGTTGTTGATATTGATTTAAAACCACCATTATTCAAACAACCATTTCTTTGGTAGCAATATATTGTTGATGTTTTCATGACACCAGGCTTTCAATTCATCCTGTGCCCTGTCAGAGGGATCGCGCAACCGGATGCGTGCTCCAACTATATGTCCCTGAATCAGGGATTCTTCAGAAAAAACCTGTATATCCCTTACCTTTTTGTTTATTTTTATCATGCGTTCCAGTTTCTTCGGGTAAACGTTATTTCCGGCCACATTGATCATATTTTTTTTCAATCCGCAGAAATAGATATTTCCTTGAATATCCTTTTTGCCGAAATCACCGGTATGCAGCCAGCCATCCTTTAATACGTCCCTGGTGGTTTCCGGGTGATTCAAATAACCCTTGAATACCATATCTCCCTTTATGCATATCTCACCGATACTGTCTGTTGCACATTCCAGACCGAATTCATCTGTTATTTTAATCTCACAACCGGGCAGGGGTATTCCGATACTGTCCATGACCGGTCCCTCTTCCCTGTAATTCAGCGCGACGCCGGGTGAGCTTTCTGTCAGGCCATATCCTTCGCGTATCTTCCGGTTGGCCTTTTTGTAGAAGCTCTCAAAGATAAATGATGTCAGTTGTGTTCCGCCCGAGTAAAACTCCAGTATATCCTGCACCTGATATTCAATTCCGGGAACTTTACTGAACAAGTAAAACAAGGAGGGTACAGTATACAAATGAGTCACCTTGTAATGATGGACCTTTTTTATGATCTCATTGATTCTCATGATGTCCAGTTCAATTATGACACCCGTCGAACCTGCATGTGTAGGAACCAGTATGCCCTGCACAAGGCCGAACAGATGTGAGAATGGCAGTAATGCACAGGTAATGGAATCTTCATTAAGCTTGTTTGTCCGGATCAGGGCATGAATTTCCGACAACAGGTTTTTTTCCGTGAGCATGGCTCCTTTTGAATAGCCGTCCTCCGCATTGGTAAAAGCCAGGGTGCAGACATCTGTCAGATCGGAGCTGATGATGAAGCCAGGTTTTGGTCTCCTGAAAACAATCTCCTCTTCATATCTGAATTGTATCTCGCTGGAGTTCAGGAACATGATCGCAGCCGGATCAATCTCTTCAATGATTTCGGTAAGCTCGATGGACCGCGTACCGGGGTCCATAATGGCCGGGATCCTGCCGGCTTTGATGATGGCATAGTAAGCAACCAGCGATTTGATATGATTGTAGGTTGCCAGTAAAACAAAGGGGGATGTGGAGTGAATATGGGTGGTGAGATATTTTGCCAGGTGATCAATGGCTTCAGAGATCAACTTTTTGTCAAATCTTTTTTCCTTAAAAAAGATCTGTTTAAAATTCAATTGGGTAATCAGCTTAAAGTCATTCATCATCAATTGGTTAATCCAATCCGGATTGGGGACAATCTGCTGGATTTTTATTCATCGTTATTTCAGTTCATTTTCAAGCATCTCCAAAAAGGCTTTTCCGGTTTTTACCGTCATCAACTGAAGCGGCAATTCAATACCCAGCTCCTTTTCAAGTGCGGCAAATAACTCTACGATCATGATAGAATCAAGGGATAACTGAGACCTCAGATCCTCATCGAGATTGATATTTTCTATGTTTTTGCCCGTCACCCGGGTTAATACCTGTAAGACTCTTCCCTTTACCTGATTGTCCATTATCTGATTTGAATAAATATTCAAAAGTACGTTATTTTTAAGCGTTTAAAGATAGGTATATGAAACGTATCTCACAACAATTAAAATCAGTATTCATAAAAACTTATTATCTGCCGTCCAAATCATACCATACGGTTTCAGGTGCCAGCGGAAATTTTTCCGGCTTACCGTCTCTTTGCGAGCGGTATATGGCTGTAAACATCTCGACCGTGATACGTCCTTCTTCTCCTGTTACCATGGGTTTCTTCCCATTTATCAAGGCTTCTATAAAATCTTCAATCTGCTGTTTATGAAAATATTCAATCGGATTAATTCCATTGAAAAAATCCGAGTCTTCCTTCACCCAAGCTCCCAGTCTGCTTTCCTCTCCCGGCACAGTCCATAAATCATTTACCGGAGGTTCCAGAATAGAGGTCATGCCGGCTATAAACATGGCACCGCCATCTGTCTGCACACCCACAGAAGCTCCGTTGTCACCATGGATATGAACCTTGCCGTAAATCCCGGGTTTTTGTGAATTGCTGACCATGATGTTTCCGATACCGCCGTTTTTAAATTTCACGATCGCCAGGGCAGTGTCTTCCACCTCAATATAGGGATGATTCAGGTTTTTCCACACACCATAGATTTCCTCAATTTCGCCACCCATGAACCATTGCAGCAGATCAAGCTGATGGGGAGCCTGATTGACAAGCACACCGCCCCCTTCACCTTTCCAGCTCCCGCGCCAGGGGTCACTTTTATAGTATGCCTCATTCCGCCAGCCAAACATGAGAACTACGCCAAGAGCAGGTTTTCCGATCCTGCCTTCATCGATGGCTCTCTTTAATCTTAAGCAGGGGGAATAAAAGCGTCGCTGGGATATTACACCGGTTTGCTTTCCGGTTTCTGTAGCGGCAGAAAGCATGGCATCGCAATCTTCCAGGGAGGAAGCGAGCGGTTTTTCAATCAGCACATGGGCACCGGCCTGAAGTGCTTCCACTGCAGGTTTTTTATGTTCCGGGTGTGGTGTACAAATGGTTACCATATCCAGCTTTTCCTTAGTCACCATGTCAGAAACACAGGTATACGCCTTAACGCCAAATTTCGCTGCAAATTCCTTTGTCCTGGTTTCATTCCTGCCGCAAACCGCGGTGAACAGCGAACCCGGTATTGCTGTCAGGGCAGCAGCATGAATGCCTGCAACTTTTCCGCAACCCACAATTCCTGTCTTTAATCGAATGCTCATGTATCTATCTATTATGGTTTAAGGATCACCTTCAATAACCCCTTTTCTTTGTTGTATAATTTATTGAAATACAAAGCTCCGTCAGACAAAGGGGCTACAGCACTGATCATATTGTCCACCCTGATTTTGTATTGCGAAATAAGGTCAAGTACCGCCGGGTATTCTCCATTGATGGCACAGGAGCCTTTTACCGTGATTTCCTGTGTAACTACTTTCTGCAAGGGAAAATCCACAACCGGTGACAGATTCCCCACCAATATCAGGGTGGCTCCCTTTCTCAGACATTCAACAGCCGATTTTACAGTAGCAGAAATACCCACAGCTTCGAAAGCAAAATCAGCACCCCTGCCTCCGGTCCGTTTTTTAATTTCTTCAGCAATATCCGCTTTTTGGGTATTCAGTAAGATCTCAGCTCCGGCAGTTTTTGCCAAGGCCAGTTTCTCATCGAGTATATCTATGGCAATAACCTTGCACCCTGCCAGATTCAGCAACTGAATGAGGAATAATCCGATCATTCCGGAGCCAAATACCGCCACGTGATCGTTGATTTTTACACCTGCCAGATGAATGGCATGCAATGCCACAGCCACAGGTTCAACCATGGCTGCCTGCTCAAAACTGACATTCTCCGGCAGATGATAAAGAATATGTGCAGGAATGGCCACATATTGTGCAAAAGCCCCGTCGCGTCTGAATTCTTTGCAGGATACGCCCAACACCATTCTGTT
The DNA here is from genome assembly GCA_963705125.1 of uncultured Bacteroidales bacterium. Classification (GTDB taxonomy): domain Bacteria; phylum Bacteroidota; class Bacteroidia; order Bacteroidales; family UBA10428; genus UBA5072. Next base: position 244,726 of record CAVPIY010000009.1, read on the forward strand.
ATTGCTCAGGTTATAGTGCCCGGAACGTGTGTACCAGTCATCAAGCCTGTACAGGGTCGAATCGAAAGTAACCCGGTCACTGGTGTTCCAGCCGGTCACAAATTTACCCGTTTCAACAATAATGCCTGAGGCTTCATGTCCCATGATAATTGGCGGAATGCGTCTTCCTGTACTCCCATCCATCCCGTGTACATCGCTTCCGCAAATGCCAACTGCCCTGACTTCGACCAGAACTTCATTGTCATCCGGGACAGGTTTCTCTACATCTTTATAAACCAATCTGTTATACTCTTCCAGTACCAGTGCTTTCATAGTCTAATATAATATTATAGGTAAATATATCAAATACCTTGATTCAAGTATAATCCGGCATGTATTGTAATATAGAAGTTCACTATTCGCATAGTTCCAGCCATCTGTCAGTTTTCCGGTCAAGGAGGGAAATGAGCTCACCGATACGACCTGATCTCCGGATGAGTTCATCAGGCTTCAGTGTGCCATCGGAAAGTGAGGACTCAAGCATACTTTTCTCTTCTTCGAGTAATTCTATTTCGGCCGTGAGTTGATCAAATTCCTTCTTTTCCCGGTAACTCAGTTTTTTCTCCTTTACACCTTTCGTTTCGCCTGGGGGAATGGCTGTTTTTGCAAGGGTCTCTGGTTCGTCACGCATGATTTCAATTGCCGCTTGCTTCTGTGATGCACGATATTCACTGTAGTTACCGGGAAAGTCATAGACGGCACCATCGCCTTCGAAAATAAAAAGATGGTCCACCAGTTTGTCCATAAAAAACCGGTCGTGAGATACAACAATAAGGCAACCACTGAAACTGGCAAGATAGGTTTCAAGCACATTCAGCGTGACAATATCAAAATCATTGGTGGGTTCGTCGAGGATGAGGAAGTTCGGATTGCGCATGAGCACAGTCATCAGGTAAAGACGCCGCTTTTCACCCCCGCTGAGCTTTTCAACCTGTACATACTGCATTTCGGGGGTAAACAAAAAATACTGCAGAAACTGGGTAACCGACATCTGACGTCCGTCACCCAGCGTAATTACCTCGGCAATATCCCGCATGATATCAATAACCCGCTGGCCCGGTTTGAAATCGATGCCCTGTTGCCGGTAATAGCCATAAACAACAGTCTCTCCCTGATCAAGATTACCGGAATCAGGTGCCAGCTCCCGGGTAATGATATTCAGTAAAGTTGACTTCCCTGTTCCATTCCGTCCGATAATACCCAGTTTTTCACCCCGTGAAAAGGCATATGAAAAACGATCGAGGATAAGGGTATCATCAAAACGCTTGGAGACATTTTCGAGCACCAGGATCTTCCTGCCCAGGCGTGATGTCTGAACATTGATCTCAACCCGGCGATCGTTCCGGCGGTATTCTGACTGCTTTTTCAGGTCGTAAAAAGCATCGATGCGATATTTTGCTTTGGTAGTACGCGCTTTGGGCATACGCCGCATCCATTCAATCTCAGTACGGAGCAGGTTCTGGGCTTTTTCAGCAGCTTGCGCTTTATTCGACAGCCGCTCATCCCGTTTTTTTATAAAAAGGGAATAGTTTCCCTTGTATGAAAAAGCTGATTTCTCATCTATCTCAATAATCTCATTGCAGATGCGTTCGAGAAAATACCGGTCATGTGTGACCATAAGCAGGGTGATCTGCGATTTCAACAGGTATTCCTCCAACCACTCGATCATGTCGAGGTCGAGGTGGTTGGTCGGTTCATCGAGAATCAGAAAATGTGACCCGTTAATCAGTGTCACTGCCAATGCCAGACGTTTAACCTGACCTCCCGACAGGGATCCAACCAACTGATCCCCGTCATGGAGTTTCAGCACACCAAGCATTTGTTTTATCTTCGAATCGAGGTCCCATGCCTGATGAAAATCCATCTGGGCAGTGGCTTCTTCCAGTTTCCTTTCCTGGTGGAGATGCAGGGCAAACTCATATTCCCGCACGGTTTCCATTAACTTTCCCGGTGCGCCATATACAGCCTGGAACAAGGTCAGGCTATGATCGAACTGCGGGTCCTGCTCTAGATAACCTGTTTTGATATCCTGCCTGAGATAATAACTGCCGGAATCAAACGTGTCCTTACCAGACAGGATATTGAGCAAAGTGGTCTTGCCTGCACCGTTTTTTGCAATCAACGCAACTTTCCGGCCCTCATTCACAACAAATGATATGTTGCTGAAGAGGTTCATCTCCCCGAATGATTTTGAAGCATTATCAACCTGCAGGTAAGTGCGCATTGTCTGAGATTCAGGTTCACAAAGATAGTATTTGCTTAACTGAGAGATCTTCTTTATAAAATCTTTATGGAATGACATTTAATATTTATATCATACTTATGGCCTTCAACCTAGATTTGGTTTGAAAATATTTAACCAACTCATATAGATCAAAATGCAAAACAACATGGTGTTTAATTCCGTTTCATGCTTCAATTTAATCAATATGAAAACAAAAATTGTATCCTCATTTATCTTTCTGGTAACAATACCTTCCTCAACAGAAGCTAATGGCGCTAATGGACCCAATAGTTACCTCATCGGAGGTGCTATTGCTGTGCTGATCCTGGGTTATTTGATCTACAGCCTGATCTGGCCTGAGAAATTTTAAATAGGGGATTCCTTTTTGGGCTAAAATCATCATTCTATTATGAACTTTAAATACTGAAATATGAATGAAGCAATTCAGTTAATTATTTACATTTTATTATTGATAGCCGTGGCACCTGTCTTAGGCAAATATATGGCAAAGGTATTCACGGGTGAACATCACATCTTAAAGCCCGTGTTTGGCTGGCTTGAAAAATTAGTTTACAGGACAACCGGTATCAAAAGTGAAGAAGAAACGAACTGGAAGACCTATTTGTTTGGGCTACTCCTGTTCAACATTTTTGGCTTGATATTTTTATTTCTTTTACAAATGTTCAGGCGTATTTGCCATTGAACACGGAGAAATTACCAAATGTTTCATGGCATCTTTCATTTAATACAGCTGTCAGTTTCGTTACCAATACCAACTGGCAGTCCTATTACAGTGAGAAAACACTGAGTTATCTGGTTCAGATGCTGGGACTCACGGTTCAGAATTTTGTAAGTGCAGCCACCGGAATCGCCGTACTGCTGGCATTGATACGAGGGTTGACCAGAAAGACAACAGAAAAACTGGGAAATTTCTGGGTTGATATGACCCGAATTGTAATTTATGTATTACTGCCGCTTTCCATCATTCTCACTATGGCCCTTGTAAGCCAGGGAGCGGTACAGACATTTTCTCATTATGTCACAGCAACCACCCTGGAAGGAACAGAACAGGTTATTGCACTTGGCCCGGCTGCCTCCCAAATTGCAATTAAACAGCTTGGTACCAACGGGGGAGGATTCTTTAGCGCAAACAGTGCTCATCCATTCGAGAACCCGACGCCGTTCAGCAATTTTCTCGAAATGTTTGCTATAATCATCATTTCTGCAGGACTAGTATTTACTTATGGCCATTATGTTAAGTCCAAACGCCAGGCCTGGACAATATTTATAACCATGCTTATTTTATTTACAGCTGGGCTTATTATATCTCTCTGGTCTGAATACAGTTATAACAATGTTCTGAATGTTACCGGCAACATGGAAGGGAAAGAAACACGTTTTGGCGTGATGAACAGCGTCTTATGGTCCGTAACAACCACGGTTACTTCCAGTGGTTCGGTTAATTCCATGCATGACAGCCTTTCTCCATTATCCGGAATGATTTCCATGTTCAACATAATGCTGGGCGAAGTTATTTTTGGTGGAGTAGGTTCCGGATTATATGGGATGATCGTCTTTATCATACTTACTGTATTCATTGCAGGCCTTCTGGTTGGACGTACTCCTGAGTATCTGGGTAAAAAAGTGGAAGCGTTTGAAGTCAAGATGGCTATTCTGGCGGTATTGGCCCCAAATGTTGTGATTAAATTGTTTTCGGCCATCGCCTGTTCAACGGATATTGGTCTATCCAGTCTCTCTAATAACGGGCCGCATGGTCTTTCTGAAATTCTCTATGCGTTCAGCTCGGCTGCAGGTAACAATGGAAGCGCTTTTGCAGGGCTCAATGCCAATACGGTATTTTATAACCTAATGCTGGGATTTGGGATGCTCATAGGTCGTTTTGGGGTAATTATTCCGGTAATGGCAATTGCCGGAAGTATGGCCAGGAAAAAGATCACCCCGGTTTCATCCGGAACATTTAAAACTGACAACTGGCTGTTTGTTCTTTTACTGATTGGCGTGATTCTGATAGTCGGAGGGCTGACATTTTTCCCTCCCCTGGCACTGGGCCCTATTGTAGAACATTTTCTAATGAATTTGGGTGTTACGTTTTAATTCTTAAAGCATGAATATTACAGAGAAACGAAACAAAAGCCGCTTGTTTACCAGAGAAATTGCAAGGCAGGCATTAAAAGATTCCTTTATTAAACTGAAACCGGCCATTTTGATAAGAAATCCGGTTATTTTCATCGTGGGTATTGGAGCTCTGATGACCACAGTAGTAATGCTTAATGATGTTTTCAAGGGTCATTTTTCCGGTTTTAACTTTCAGATTACAGTCTGGCTTTGGTTTACGGTTTTGTTTGCCAATTTTGCCGAAGCAGTTGCTGAAGGCCGGGGAAAAGCACAGGCAGATAGTTTGCGCAAAAGCCGCACACAGACAAAAGCCCGCAGGTTGGTTCAGCAAAAAGAAGTGATTGTGGCGGCAACCGATTTGAGAAAGGGAGATATTGTTGTTTGCGAGGCAGGTGATATTATACCCGCTGACGGCGATGTGATCGAGGGAATTGCCAGTGTGGATGAATCGGCTATTACGGGTGAATCGGCTCCGGTCATCCGCGAAAGTGGTGGCGATCGTAGTGCTGTAACAGGTGGTACAAAAGTGATCAGTGACAGAATCATCATAAAGGTAACCTCCGAACCCGGAAATACATTTTTAGACCGCATGATTGCTTTGGTAGAAGGCGCAAAGCGTCAGAAAACACCGAATGAAATTGCCCTGATCATCCTTTTATCAGGTCTTACCATTATTTTCCTGTTGGTGGTAATTTCAATACCCGCATATTTTGGATACAGTCTGAAAGCTTCAGGCATGTCACAACAACATAATCTGACCTTACCGGTTTTGATATCCCTGCTTGTATGTCTTATTCCAACAACTATTGGTGGTTTGTTGAGCGCAATCGGTATAAGCGGAATGGACAGGCTGTTGCGTAAGAATGTTATTGCAACCAGTGGTAAAGCCATTGAAGCAGCAGGCGATACAGATGTTTTGCTCCTCGATAAAACAGGCACCATTACCTTGGGAAACCGGATGGCAACGGAATTTATACCAAACGATAGTATATCTGTGGAACAATTGGCGGATGCTGCCCAATTGGCATCCCTGGCGGATGAAACACCCGAAGGCCGTTCAATTGTCGTATTGGCCAAAGAGCAGTTTAATATCCGGGGAAGAGAAATGCAGCCTGCCGATACCGTATTTATTCCCTTTACCGCACAAACCAGGATGAGCGGCGTCGATCTGGGAAAGCCGGGCAGTAAGTTACGAAGTATCCGGAAAGGGTCTGCTGATGCAATCAGGAAGTTCATTGAAAGCAATAATGGATTTTTTCCAAGAAAAGTTGAAGAGGTCGTCTTTGAACTATCCAGACAGGGAGCCACACCACTGGTGGTTGCAGAAAATAGCCAGGTATTGGGTGTCATTCACCTTAAAGATATTGTGAAGGGTGGTATAAAACAACGGTTTGCCCAGCTTCGTAAAATGGGAATAAGAACAATCATGATCACCGGAGATAACCCACAAACGGCTGCTGCTATAGCGGCTGAAGCCGGTGTTGATGATTTCCTGGCAGAAGCAACGCCTGAAGACAAACTCCATCGCATCCGCGAAGAACAGGCCAATGGCCATTTAGTAGGAATGATCGGCGACGGCACAAATGACGCACCGGCCCTTGCACAGGCTGATGTTGGTTTGGCAATGAATACCGGCACCCAGGCTGCCCGTGAGGCGGGCAACATGGTAGATCTGGACAGCAATCCTACCAAGCTTATTGAGGTGGTTGAAACCGGAAAACAATTGCTGATGACCCGCGGGTGCTCTGACAACATTCAGCATTGCCAATGATGTAGCCAAATATTTCGCCATAATTCCCGCTATAGCCACATTATTGTACGTTACCTCCTCCGGAGTGGCTCCCTTGAGCGTTCTCAATATTATGAAATTGAACTCCCCTGAAAGCGCTATCTTAAGTGCCGTAATATTTAATGCGACTGATCATTGTTGTTACTGATTCCGCTTGCGTTAAAAGGTGTGAAATACAGGCCAATTTCGGCCACAAGGGTGCTCGGATTAAATATCCTTATCTATGGTATTGGCGGAATCATCATTCCTTTTATCGGAATCAAGCTTATCGATATGTTGCTCGTATTCCTGCACATGATTTAGATATCTGAATATTAACGGATTAAAATATCTTATAATGAAAGCACAAACGATTTTTGCCATAAAATTCTTACTGGGAATGATCATCCTTACCGGAATTATTTATCCCTTTTTCATGACAGGACTCGCACAGATTGTTTTTCCGGTAAAAGCAAACGGAAGTTTGTTCATAAAAGATGGTAAAATTGTGGGCTCGACGTTGATCGGCCAGAAATTTGACAGCAGTATTTATTTCTCGTCAAGGCCATCGGCCATCGATTACAACCCTGTACCTTCTTCAGGATCAAATTTGGGACCGACCAGTGATAAACTGAAAAAACAGATTGACCGAAAGACGTAAAGCATTTGCTACTATAAATTCCATAAAGGATAGTACCGCTATTCCCAAGAAATGATCTTTGCATCGGCCAGCGGACTTGACCCGCACATTTCTCCCGAAGCTGCTTTGCTCCAACTGGATAGAGTTGCAACATCAAGGAATTATAATGAAGATCAAAAACTAAGGGTACAGGAACTTATTAAAAGCAAAACTGAAGGACCTCAGTTTTCTTTATTTGGAGAACCCAGAATCAATGTTTTTGAACTAAATTTAGCGTTAGATAATATCAAATAATGAGTTCCGATGAAAACAGGCCCGATCCTGATGAATTATTAGCTTCTTTAATTCACGAGGAAGAAAAAAGCAAACGTGGGAAACTGAAAATATTTTTCGGTATGTGTGCCGGCGTGGGTAAAACTTATACCATGCTGCAGGCTGCTCATGCTGAAAAGTTGAAAGGAAGTGATATTATCATCGGATATGTTGAAACACACAACCGAAAGGAAACTACCGAACTGGCAGAAGGTTTTGAATTAATTCCCCGCAAATCCTACGAATACAAAACTACTTCTGTTCAGGAAATGGATCTGGATGCAATCATTGCCCGGAAGCCTCAGATTGTTATTGTGGATGAGCTGGCCCATACCAATGCTCCCGGAAGCCGCCATGCAAAAAGATACCAGGATGTTCAGGAAATTCTCGAAAGCGGTATCAATGTTTACACTACTTTAAACGTACAGCATCTGGAAAGCCGTTCAGAAACAGTTGCACAAATTACCGGTATTATTGTGCGTGAAACACTGCCCGATGAAATTTTTGAGAATGCTGATGAAGTTGAACTGGTTGATCTTACTCCGGATGAATTGCTTCAACGGCTGTCAGAAGGTAAGGTATATACATCATGAACGATCAAGAGAAGCAATTGCAAATTTTTTCCGCAAAGGAAATATTACCGCCTTGCGTGAAATGGCATTCCGTATTGTTGCCGACCGTGTTGACAAACAATTGCACGATTACATGCAACAAAAACGAATTCGCGGCCCATGGAAATCAGGATTACATTTGCTGGTTGCCATTGATTACAGCCAGCAATCGACCAGGTTATTGCGATGGGCAAAAAACCTGTCTTATTCCATGGGTGCGAATATTCAGTCGCTTTACGTTGAAACTTCGCACCAGTTGACTCCAAAAGAACGTGAGCAACTCGATAAAAACATCAATCTTGCCAAACAACTTGGGATTCAATTCCGGATCATTACCAATTATGATATGGTAAAAGCGATCGTGGATTTTGCCCAGAAGGAAAATGTTACCCATATCATTGTTGGCAAGCCCCGTGTTCGTAATGTTTTATCCATGTTCCGGCTTGGCAATTTTGTAAACAGGCTGATCCGGTACAGCGGAAATATTGATGTTTATATTCTTGGTTCCGATAGCCAGGCAAAAGATCATTTCAAGGAGAAAGTCACATTCCCTCCTTTACATCTAATTTTACCCAGTATTTAATCACATCAGCTATCAGTTCTCTGGCTACCATTATTTGCTATCTTTTGAAGGATTATATTGGTTATCAGGTAGTTTCATTCTGCTTGCTTTTTTTGGTATCCATGCTTGCCTTTTTCTACGGAACCGGCCCAATTTTACTGGCAGCCACTTTAAGTGCCGTGATCTGGGATTTTTTCTTCATTCCTCCACCATTTACAATGCATATCGAAAATCCTGTGGATGTGCTTATGCTGATCATGTTTTTTATTATTGCCCTGCTAAATGGCATTTTAACATCCAGGGTACGAGGGCAGGAAAAAAAAATCAGGATTCGGGAAGAACGTACGCATGCACTTTATCAACTGACAAGAGAATTGACACATGGCATCGGGTATTGAGGAGGTATCGAAAATTGCCCTGAAATCCATTCAAAGAATATTTCAACCTGGATTGTGCCATTATTCTTAAAAATGAATTGAATCAGCTTGAGAACCATATCCGTCACGATACTAGAAATAAATTTTCCGAAAATGACTGGAGCATTGCCCAATGGGTTTTCAAACATTCGACCAAAGCCGGAAAATATACTGATACATTGCCTTCCACCGAATTATACATTTTATCCTTTGACAGGAAATAGCAACAACATGGGTGTTATTGCCGTTAATCATACAACCGTATTTACCCAGGGTGAAGAACAATTTTGGGAAGCATTCATTTCTCAGATCTCAGGCAAATTTGAACGTGAATTCTTACGCGATGCTGCTAAAAAAGCTTATATTCTGAATGAATCGGATAAACTCTACAAAACCCTTTTCAATTCCATTTCACACGAATTGCGTATTCCGGTGGCAACCATTATGGGAGCATCTGATACGCTTTTATCCCAGCACATATCCTGAAGAAACAAAATTGAATCTGTATTCAGAAATATACAAAGCTTCAGTGCGGCTTAACCGCCTTATCGAAAACCTGTTAAATATGTCACGTCTCGAATCAGGACGCATTACCCCACGTCCTGATTGGTGCGATGTTCATGATCTGGTCAATAAAGTAGCTGATCAATCTTAAACAGGAATTGTTACCTTTCACACTGTCAACAGTAATTCCTGATGACTATGCCATTGGTTCTTATTGATTTTGGACTTATCGAACAGGTTTTGCACAATCTTGTCTTAAATGCCACACAAAACGCTCCTGCCGGGACCAATATAAGAGTCAAATTTTTTTATGATAATGGCCATTTTACAATTCAGGTGATGGACAGGGGGAAAGGATTTCCGCCTTCCGAATTATCATCGGTTTTTAATAAGTTTTATCGCGGAAAAGATGCTACAGCAGGAGGCACAGGTTTGGGATTATCCATAGTAAAAGGTTTTGTTGAAGCCCACAAAGGATCTGTAATTGCAGCAAACCGGCAAAATGGCGGAGCTATATTCACTGTTAAAATACCAGTTAAAATTTCTGAAATGGATCACATTAAAAAACAATATAATTCAAGGACAAATTCAGATGGCTGAACTCTTGTTAATAATCGATGATGAGGTACAAATCCGTCGCTTGCTGGAAATAACCCTTTCAGCACAATGGATATAAAATCATTAAAGCAGGCGATGGCAGGGAAGGACTGATTGCAGCTGCAAGCCATCAGCCATCGGGGATAATATTAGATCTGGGTTTACCGGATGCTGACGGACTGGAGATCCTGAAGAAATTGCGGACATGGTATCAAAAGCCTATTATTATTTTAACTGTACGGAATACTGAAGAAGATGTCATTAAGGCCCTGGATAATGGTGCAAATGATTATCTTACTAAACCATTTCGGACAGGTGAATTGCTGGCACGAATCAGATCTGCGTTAAGACAGAATAAAGGTGATGAACAAACTACAAAATTTGTTTTTGAAAACCTTGAGATTGACATAGCTGATCATGTGGCACGTAAACAAAACAAAATCCTGAAACTTACATCTACGGAATTTAACCTGTTGGCCCTATTGGCAAGAAATGCCGGAAGGGTTCTCACCCATCAATATATCTTAAAGGAAATCTGGGGTTATTCCTATCGTTGAGCAAACCCAATATTTACGGGTATTTATTGCACAACTCAGGAAAAAGATCGAGGATGATCCTTCAAAGCCTACCTTGTTAATAACAGAATCAGGTATTGGTTACAGGTTTAGCATTTAAACTGTAAATGAGATGCTATTTTTTCTGTAAACCAATACCTTATATCTCATTTTCCCGGAGGCGTATAAATATTCCATTACAAAACCCGCCTGAAATATAGAAAATATCCGACGGGCAAAAGGCCATAGGGTAACCATGCTGACTATCCCGAAAAGGTAAACATATACGGCAGCCAGTATGCGTGTCCGCCTTGGGACCATATCTGTAAGATCGGTCATCTCCTTGATTTGTAACTCTTGATGATGCATGGCTGCATGATAATCATCTTCCAGGTACAATTCCTGCAACGACCAGTGTTTCATCAGCAGATTCCTGAAGTATCCTTCCTGAAAACTTCCACTTAGCAGATCTTCCACGACAATGAACAATCCTCCCTGATTGAGTGATGAACAAAGGTTTGAAACCGTATATTCAAGGTTTTTCGAATGCTTGAGTGATTCGATTGCCATGATCAGATCGAACCTTTCATGCAAAGGCTCATCATAATTTTTTACGGCAAAAGTACATACCTGATCATATCCCAGGGTCCCGGCCATTTTTTTTGCCAGCGATATCTCAACCTCGCTCTGGCTGATGCCCATTCCGGTTACATTCATGCTCCGGCAAAAGGTAAACAGGGTTTTTCCGTTACCGCAACCTGCATCCAGAATCCTGCCGTTCTCAGGCGGCATATACCTTTCAGCCAGCCAGTCATTTATGTCCTCGCAGATTTTTGCGGAACCTGATTTTCCAAAATCCAGTTTCTTATGTACCGGATAGGTTTTCTTCCTTCTGGTGATCCTGCTTTCAAATACAGCCAGGGCATTGTATTTGTCAGAAACCTTCATTTGCCAGTTTTATTCTGTATATCAGTAATTAATCTTTCAAGCTTATCAAAAGAGGTTTGCCAGCTTGTGGCCTGTCTGTAGTAACCTGAGGCAGCAATACAAAGGGATTTATACTGTTGTGAATTGGTAAAAAGCAATGTAAGTGCCGACACCAGGCTTTCCAGGTTACCGGGTTCGGTAAATACTCCCATGGCCTGCGGTACCGTATCGGGAATATTACCGGCATGGGTGGTAACCACCGGAATACCATGAGCCAGCGCCTCGGTCAGCACCATGCCAAATGTTTCGAACCGGGAGGGAAGGATAAATAAGTCAGATGCCAGAAAGGCCTCTGAGATATTATTTCTGTCAATGGTATCATGCAGAAGTATCCTGTCATTCAGCTTCTTATTCGCAATAATTGATTTCAGCCGGGTAACATAAGGCTTGTCGGTATTCGTGTCACCATACATTTGAAGGGTCCATTTGTTGCTCCTGAGCCTGTTGAGTGCCCGGACAAGCAACAGCTGACCTTTGATCTGCGAATAATTCGAGATACAAAGTAAGCCTAAGGGCAGTTCTGCATAATACCGCTTTCTTGGATAATTCTCCACGCCCGGTTCTATCAGGCTGATCTTCTCATGTGAAATACCGGCGTCCATAAGCATGCGTAAGGTGAAACGTCCCGTAACTATCAAATGACGCGTCATCATCATGGCCTTAACTTCACGGTTTGCAATGTGTTTTCTGTTCTTACCCGGCAAGGGATTGTATGTTAGCGGTAAGTGAATCAAACCGATGAATGTGAGTTTTTCGCTGTATTTTTTTAGAACTCCCGGAATATTACCCAATACCAGACTATCAATCATTACAAATGAACCTGGCGGTAAAGTATTGAAATAGGAGCTGCATTTCATTTCAATGGCATTGGTCAGCATAGTGGATTCATCCAATCTGAGGACTTTCACCCCGTATCCCCTTTGTCTTAATCCTTCAACCATATGCCTGTTATACAGGTGTCCGCCTGTAAGTGAATTTATGTCTCCGGATAGCAAAAAAAATACGTCCATAGAACCTTCAGGATTGGATACTTGCATATATGTCACCGGATTTTCTGCCAGTATAATGTTGTATGACGTTAATCATTTCCCCGGCCTGCAACCAGTCCTTTTCAATAAACCGGAAAGATTCGGTGAGCGACCAGTTAAAACGATATTTGGCCAGATTTTCCAGTAACCTGATACACTTCCCGGTACGAAGCGGTGTGGTGGGGAAAAATTCAAAAGAAACATGATGGACAGGAACAGACAGCCCTTCCAGCACTTCCGCTTCGAATCCTTCCACATCTATTTTACAGAATACAGGACGGCCGTAAACCGCAATTATTTCATCCAGGGTAATCACTTCGGTCTCTACCTCTTCATCCCACAAAATGGAGTCATCATAATCAAGCATGACATTCATCCATTCTTTAGAAAGTGTGGAGATTGCCGGATTCAATGGAGAAACATACAGCTTGGCTTTCCCGGGATATTTCCCAACAGCACTTTTCAATAAGGTAAACCTGTTGTTGCTGACAAATTTCTTTTCCAGCAGCCTGAAGCACACAGGCTGAGGCTCAACTGCCACAACCCGTCCGCCCATATCAAGCCAGGCCGCCGTTCGGTTACCCGTATGGGCGCCAATGTCAAAGCACAGATCACCTGGTTTAATGAAACTGCCATAAAACCGGATCATTTTTCTCCGGTTAAATGGCTTATAGTCATACACCAGGCGGCTTTTAAGCAATCCAATCCTGTAGCGGAGTGATGCATTACCCTGACTCATTCCGGTCCACCTGAATAGGAAGCCCAGGCAATATGTGATTCCCCCAGGGTCACGCCAATTCTTCCATTAAACTCACCGGTTGTCTTTTGCATGAGATTATCATGAATGTGGCGGGCCAAAAACTCCGTCGTAGTTAATCTGCCCCTGAATTCTTCCATTTCATCCAGATTCCGGTATCGCATCGGTTCCAGTAAATCATTCAGTATTTTATGAGCCCGGTCAATGTCGATAACAATATTGAGGTGATTTAGCTTTTCACTGGAAAAAGTAACATCCACAATATAGGTAGCACCGTGAAGACGTTGTGCTGGCCCGAAGGCTTTATCTTGCAAGGAATGGGCGATCATAATGTGATCCCTGATCTTAATTGAATACATATTGGCAGATTATTGCTGATAGTTAATGATTACTGAAATTGCATCAATACTCCCCTTTCGGAGTGTATTGAAAAAATCGGGTGAATCTGTAAAAGGAATGCTTTTCCCCATAAGGGAATCAAAGCTATCGTTCTTCAATAAGTCAAAAACAAGCTGCTTTCGCCGGTAATAATCCCATCGCACTGATCTGTTCGCCGGTATCCGGGAAACCTGCGAAGCAATAATTCTTTTCCGGCCGGTGTGATAACCTGCACCAAGCATAACAGAGACCTGGCGCACACCATAGAAACTGACTTCAATGATTGTGCCTTCGTTTCCTGTTTTGTCAATGCAGAGCTGAAGGCCCCCATCATCCGCAGAAGTATTGAATGCCTTATCGAACACGACCCCCGGAAATTCCTCCTGATATAAACCGAATCCCATTTTTGCGGCTATGCTGCGACGGTTTTCATTCGTCTCATGTACCTGCACCTGAACGCCCGGAATACCGGCAGCTACAAGACAAATCAAAGCGCCAACAAGCCCGAAACCAACAACAAGTATTGAATCCCCGATTGAGATCTCACTATCCCAAATTGCATTGATGGTGGTTTCAAGGTGGCTAGCCAGAACGGCACGCTGCGGGGGAATTCCCTCAGGCAGGGTATAGACAGATCCTGTGTCAACCCAGGCATGATCCTGGTGAGGATGCATCACATGTACCCTCCTTCCCAGATAACCGGCCGGACCATGGATGACTTTGCCAACCAGTGAATAACCATATTTACAGGGGAATGAAAATGCACCCTCCATATAGGGGACCTGCATCTCCTTCGAAATACTTTGTGGTATCAGTCCTTTGGCAACCAGGCGCTCTGTGCCAAGGCTGATAAGAGAATATTCTGATTCAATTAAAACCTGATTTTCCTTACCCTGTGGAAGGTCAACTGTCCTGATTGCAGAATTCACCGCTGATTCATGCCACAACTCACTTGTTTTCATATTGATGTGGTTAGAATTAAAGATTTCCGGTAACGAGCATCCCATCACCCATTGGAATATAACGGCAGTTCCGCAGGCACAGGGAATCATCTATATTCATGGCTCCCGGGAATTCAATCGAGATCCCGGAACCCAGTATCCGTGGAGTAATGAAGAAATTCACAATATCAATGGCCCCATGCTTCAAAAAAATTGAAGCTGTAGTTGCCCCTCCTTCAATATACACTGAACTGATTCCTTGCTTGTAAAGCTCATTCAGCAGGATTTCTGGATGAATATATCCTGCTGTTTCTTTAATACAGATTCTCTCAATCCCATCCCGACTTCCGGGCAAACTCATTATGTGAATTATCCTATCATTACTTTCCTGGATACTATCAAAATTACTGGCCGAATTGCCAACCACAATTTTAACCGGATTTGCCCCGGAAACGTGCCTGACCGTGAGAGCCGGGTTGTCCTTATGCAAGGTATTTGATCCAATGAGTATACCATCACATAAAGCCCTTAACCGGTGAACATATACAAGATTCTCCTTGTTGCTTATCCATTTTGCAGCACCGGTAAGGGTGGCAATGCGGCCATCAAGACTTTGTGCCAGGTGAAGTACGGAAACAGTACGCTTCAACCGGTATGCCTTTTGAGACATAAGGCAGTAACCAAGATAACATCTCAGGAATTCAATTTCATGTTCCAGCAGGAAATCATTATACAATACCTGTATAGAAAAATCCTCATCTACAAAAACATAAGCAGAATTAATTCTGAATTTTTCCGTCTTTATAAGACATACCACCAGGGCAGGCTGGTCGGTGGAATCAGAAGGCACCGAATTGGGTATCAACCGAAATCCTTCGAGAGAGAATACTGCCGAAATAAGGTTCAATCCTGAGGGATAAGAACTGAACTGTTTCTTGATCTCAAGCAGGATATTCCAGAATAATTCCGTTGATCTGTTGATTTCCATATCACGGAAAAGATACAAAAAATACCTTGAAAGGTTAAATTTACAGCGACTATTTTTGACACGCCCAAGTTCCTTATTTGGGGTGTTAGTCTGCAGGGATGATTTGAACAAAGAACAGGCCTGATTGTAATTACATTATCACTATACCAAATGAAACGCAACGAAATCAAGTTCTGGCTGCTGTTATTTTTGCTGAATTCACTTTTATTTCTTCCGGGATACCTGTTTAATGCCTCCACCAGCAGCTTTTTTCCTTACCATGGTTTTACTGAAGGGAGTCTGTATGAAAGATTTAAATACCTGTTTGTCCGGCAGAACTATGATGTTTTTCGCATCAGCGTGGACCTGTTTGTACTGGTATTTTTATATTATCTTTTAAAGAGCCGTATATCCGCCGGACTGTTTGGCTGGATAGCCGGAATATACTACGCATTTATGCTGTATTTTTTAATATACTATACCGCATTTGAAAAGATTTTCCTTATTCCGCCGGTAATCTATAATGATTTGTCCATGCTTAAACTTGGTTTGTTCAACAGCGGCGGGGGATCTTTCCTAAAGTCAGCGGGAATAATCCTTATGCTGACTGCTTTTTCATTTGGTTTGATCCTGATGGTAAAAAGACTGATTTATTATACATATGAATTAAAGCCTGGCATATACAGTAAATGCATTGCGGGGGTAGTGGCTGTACTTTTATTCTTCAATACCGTGAAATCGGGCTTTACGCCTGAACTGAATCAGGCTTTTCATGAGGCTTTAGTCATGATAATTGATAATGGCAGGAGTTCGGCACAGGCATACAGCAACCTGAGGAACTTCAACGTGGATGACATGAATGGTATGTTGGATTTAAAACAATTCAAGCTTGCCAAAAAGCCTGATTTATACCTGATCTTCATTGAATCGTATGGAAAATTGCTTTACCAGCATGTAAGTTGTCGGAAACCCTATTTTGATTGCCTTGAAAATTGCATTTCCAGATTAAACCATAATGGCTGGCATGCGGTATCCAATTTCAGTGTTTCGCCTGTTTCAGGCGGAAAATCCTGGATCAGTTATACATCCGTGATGTTCGGGTATAATGTCCGGAACCAGGGGACATACAATTCAATGCTTAAAAATCAGGACATAATTAAATATGACCATATTTTCAGTGTTCTGAGACAAAAAGGCTATATGACATTCAGATTGAATGCTATACCCCATAATCCCGAAATTAAGGTACCCTGGGATACCTATTCCGGTTTTTACAGTATTGACAAATGGATACAATTCACAGATATGAATTATAAAGGTAGATTGTATGGTTTCGGGCCTTCCCCACCCGATCAGTTTTCAATCAACTTTGCAGTTGATTATATAAGATCTACAACCCATGGACCCTTTGCCCTTTTTTTTATAACGCAGACTACCCATAATCCGTTTTATGCTCCTGATTCCATGGCAGAGGACTGGCATATGCTTCAGGATGAAACAGACCATGCAGAATCTCATGCATCGGTTTTTTTAAAAAAACCCAAAGAAAAGGATTATGTAAAGGCTATTTGTTATGATTTGCGTGTGTTAAGCCGGTTCATCACCGAAAAAGCCGACAGCAATGCAATTTTTATTCTTATCGGTGATCATCAGCCTCCGTTAATAACCGGCCGGCAGGATGGTTTTGAAACCCCGGTCCATATAATCTCCCGGAAGCATGAATTTACGGACGCATTTTTACAATACGGTTTTCAACGAGGCTTACAGGTGAGCGAAGGGGATAATCCGATCCGGCACGAAGGCTTCTATTCCATGTTCATGCGGGAATTCGTCCGGGTTTACGGACAGGATTTTAACAGCCTCCCGCAATATATGCCATTTGGAATAAAACCTGCCGTGCCATGAAACTGGAAAAATGGGATTTCCTTCATTGCATGTCTGTTTTGGCCGGACTGGTAGTTTTTCATCTCACAGGAAGCCTAGTTCCGGTTATTTTGATTATATCCCTTTCCGTATTGTGGTTGTGGGTTTCACAATGGCACTCCATTTCGCATTTTAAACCAGCCGGTGGTTATGCCAATCTGTTAACCCTGTTCAGGATGATCCTGGTGATTTCAGTCACTGCCTTTTCGAATTTTCTTTCACTAAGAACCCTGGGAATTCTCTTCATTATACCGGTTTCTCTGGACGCTTTGGATGGATTCCTGGCAAGAAGATTGAACCAGAAATCCAGTTTCGGAGCACTTTTTGACATGGAAACCGATGCACTTTTTGTAGCCCTTGTCGGGTTGGTTTTGGTTGAAAAGCATGCGGCAGATGCCTGGATTCTGCCGGTGGTTTACCTGCGTTACATTTATGTTTTGGTAATTCATTCGGCAGGATTACGCGGACGACCGGAAAAACGGACCCGCTTCGGACCGGTGATTGCCGTTATTATGTTTATCAGCCTGCTGGCGGCTTACCTGTTGCCGACAGATATGGCAAGGTTACTTTTGGTTTTGGCTTGCAGTTTGGTAGTAATTTCCTTCGGTTATTCATTCTTCAGCTTAATTACTGCACAGCGAAATCCATAAGGCTGCACTGCTGAAATATCCTTACTAGGCCTGCAAAAAATGGCATGTTGCTGAAGTAGGTCCATCTTCCCAAATGCCTTTGAAGCATTTTCAAACTGCAGGTAAGCGCACATCGTGCATGAGTATTCCGGATTGATTAATTAACCGATATCAGAGAACTTTTTTAGCAGAAATTTATCCAGGATTGCAATCTCTTTGCCTTCAATTTTGATAATTCCTTCATTTTTAAATTCAGTAAGCAGCCGCACAGTATTTTCTTCAGAAATGGCTGACATTTCACCCAATTCCTTTCGGGTTATGGATAACTTAAAATTATTACTTCCATAGAAGTCAGTAAGGCCAAGTAAACTCTCAGCTATTCGCCCTCTGATATTTTTCTGGTTCAGGCAGATTATTTTATTCATAATAAGGGCTACCGATTTCCCGAAAGCCTTGTTGAGTTTTAAGAGAACCTCATGATTTTCGAGATATAGCTTCTTCAAAAATTCCAGGTCCACCATGCATACTTTTGAATCCTCAATGCCGTGACAGAATAGGAGTAATGGATACTTTCAAAAAAGGATAACAAACCGATATACGCAGGAGGCTTCATGAGGTAAAGAATAATATTTCTACCATTGTTGCCTTCAATAAAGAGCTTTGCCGTGCCTTCAACCAGGTATATGGCATGGCTGACATTCGCACCCTGCTTACAAACCTTTTCATGCTTCCTGAATTGCGCCTGAATGGTCATTGCATCGGAAATTGACCTGCCTGTTAAAACCAAGGCATCGTAAATGTCGCATTTATGCCTGCAATTTTCACAGGTTACATTTCTAGTGAATTTCATTAAATACAGATTTTAGGAATGAAGAACTGGCAAGTCCATTAATATATTATTGATCCGCCAGGTATTTTACCTCAAATATAGCAGATTTCTTTAGTTGATTTATATCAATGTTATATTGCAGGAGTTTAAAGCATGTATCCTATAATATAATCCTTATTTTAGTGGGCAATAAATCGTGAATAAATACCTATAAGAAATCTATGGAATCATCAGATCATTACAATTTCAGTCTATTCCGTCCGCGTAATATCCATGGCAAGAAAAACAGGAATGTCATTCTTACCATGCTCTTAATCTGGGCGGTGGCGGTCTTCGGCTTTCAATTCCTTCTCAGGGGTATTCAGAAACCCACTCCTGAAAAAACGCTGCTCTTGTTTGAATCATCCTGGCCGGCTGTACTTAACAGTGATTTGACCACCGTTGATATTAAAACACTTCTTAACACACTGGTACTTGTAAAGGGGAAAAATACGGTAAAACCCGAAGACCAGAGCGTTATTTCCAACACAATAAGCTGTGTTACTTTTAAAACGGTTCCTGATAGTATCAAAACTTTGATAATTAGCGAGTTATCAGAAGCTAAGTCTTTAAAGGAACGGCTTGCCCAGGCCAAAGATCAGGACTATCTTGATGCAAAAATCAGGATTGGTGAGAAGAACAAAGCCCTGATAGCATTTTGTGAGCCTTATTCAGGATTCAAACAGGGGAGTCTGGAGGCTGCCATTTTTTCCAGCAGCCTGAATGACACCTATCCTGCATCATTCGATGACCCCTCATATGCCCGGTTGCCGGAGATAATGAAATTGTATCTTACCCATAATCAATCCGTGTTGACCGACAGCCTGTTTTTGGGATTTCCTTTCCATTATTTTTATACTGCAGTGTTTTTACTAATCCTGTTTGTATCGCTTTGTATATTATATAATATATTGATAGAGTGGAGATTAAAAAAAGAAGGTGTGGTCGAATCATAAAAAAGCAATCATGATGAAAAAAATATATATTACAGCAATTCTTTCCTTTATCGGGATGCTAACACTCAGGGCGGAGAGTCTCACGCAACTCGAAGGCAGCTTTAAAACTGGGCCTGCCATTATTCTCATAGCCACATTGGTGACCTTTGTACTGGTCGGCATATTTTTCCGTGCCAAGGATCCTTCCGATTATTATGCTGCCGGCAGGAAGATTTCCAGGGTGGGTTCCGGCATGGCCATTGCTTCAAACTGGATGAGCGCGGCCTCTTTTTTGGGTATGGCCGGAATGATGTACGGCTTTGGATATACTGGTCTGGCCTATGTTGTTGGATGGACCGGAGGCTATGTGTTGCTGCTGATCCTGATGGCTGCCCAGATTCGTAAATATGGAAAATATACTGCACCCGATTTTATTGGTGACCGCTATTATTCACTTGATCTGAGGATTGTAAGTGCAGTATTCACCATTTTGATATCCTTTGCCTATTGCGTAGGACAGTTTGGCGGTATTGGCCTGATGTTTAAATGGATACTTGGACTCGACTATACCTGGGCCGTAATTATCGGTTCCTCGGTTGTTTTGTTATATACGTTGATTTCCGGGATGATCGGTGCAACAAAAAACATGCAGATTCAATATGTGATTATTGTCGTTTCTTTCCTGATTCCCATATTCATTATGGCATTTAAATTCGACTATTTCTGGTTGCTCCCTCAGATAGGCTATGGTGAGGCGGTAACGGATATTGTCCGAGGTATCCCGGCTCCGAATATCTCCGATGGTGCTGCCCTGCTCAACGCCTACGGGCATGATTTTTCAATAGTGCCAAGTCCGGAATTTGCCATGCCCTGGGATCCCTCAACCGGTACAACTTTCTTCCAGTGGATCGCAATCTGTTTTTCATTAATGGTAGGAACTGCCGGATTGCCGCATGTGATTCAGCGTTTCTATGTCGTGCCGAAAGTTACGGATGCACGATGGTCAGTAGTTTGGGGACTGTTCTTTATCTGTCTTGTTTACTGGACTGCACCAGCTTACTCGACATTCGGTAAACTTCTTTCATCAAGTCCTGAAGTTGGTGTTTTAGCAAAAGATGCTATTGTTGTATATACCGCCCAATTGGGAGGTGTGAACTCGTTAGTGGTAGGACTGCTGGCAGCAGGCGCCATTTCAGCGGCCTTTTCAACAGTTGCCGGACTTTTGGTCGCAGGAGCATCAGCATTTTCGCACGATCTGTATGTAAAGGTTTTGAACCCTGCAGCTTCACCTAAATCACAGTTACGAGTAGCAAGAATAGGAACTATCATTATGGGTTTGGCGGTCACCATTGTAGCCTTGCTAAAATTGGGACTTATAGCTCAGCTGGTTTCCGTTGCCTTCTCAATGGCTGCCTGTACTATTTTCCCGCTTTTCCTGCTGGGAATATGGTGGAGCGGATCAAACCGTACTGGAGCTAAAGCAGGGCTGTTTGCCGGTATACTTATTACAACGATATCCCTGACCTATTTTATTGCCGGAATAAGCGGTGGCAGCCTCCCCGGACAGACCTTTGTCTCTTACTGGCTTAATGTATGGTATTTTGCCTGGATAGGCGCACCCCTGGCCATTATTGTTAATATCATAGTCTCCAAGTTTTCGACTCCTACTCCACTGGAAATCAAAAAATTCCTGGCTGAGCATGTCCATAATTGATGCGGATTAGAGAGATTTTTATAGTAACAAAAGGAACGAAGGTGATCCTGGCGATCACCTTCTCAATTGCCATTTTGGCTATCACCTTTGCCTATTTCTATTACAGGGGTATTAATAACTCCGAGGATCCGCGCACTGTAAAAGCAAGGGAACATCTGATGCATTATGAAAAAAAATCAGGCAGGATTAACAGCTTTGAGCTGTTTCCTTATCTTGACACTGCCTATGCCATTTTCAGGTCTTATCCCGATTATGAATCTTCCTATGAGATCGGGCTCATATATAATAACAAATGCAGCGCTTTTCTGCTTAATGCAATGTATGACAGTACGGTTCATGAAGCAGAAAGGAATAATTTGCTCAGTCTTTCCATAAAATACTGTGACAGCAGCATTGCAAATTACCAGAAGTGGATAAAAGAATGGGAAAACCTCACTCCGGAATTAATTGCTGACAGAATAGATCCTTTTATGAAAAAAGACAATCCTGCATTCCGGGGTTATAATTTTAAAAGAATTTTTGCAAGGAGAGTAGAGAATATTGTCACAGCCCAGATTGAAACGCCCCGCAGATTGTCGGTAAGTCTTACCAACAAGGGAACCATTTACCGGCATAGGATGAAACCGGATTCTGCACTTATCTTTTATCAGCAGGCACTTTCCTTGTGGAAAGACAACCGTACAGCAAAAAGCAATATGAATGTGCTTCTTGGCGGTGAGCCGGTTAAACCTTCCCTGATCGAATCGCTCTTCCCAGCGGATAAAAACAAGAATTAATACCGTATAGATATGAAAAGAAACATGGTTATTGTCCTGATTTGTACCTTCTTTCCGGCAGCAGGACGTGCGCAGGAAAAAGTCCCGGACTGGGGGATTAAATTTTCAGGATATGTGAAAAACGATATCTTCTATGATACCCGACAATCTGGTGCAACAACCGCTCTCAGGGATGAACACTTCTATCTTTATCCTGATAACGTGCTAAATGATGAGTTTGGGCATGATATAAATGCCAGTCCGGACCTGCATATGCTAAATATTCAAACCCGTTTAAAGGGGGATATTACCGGGCCGGATGCCTTTGGGGCAAAAACTTCCGGTGTGATCGAGGCCGAGTTTTATGGTACCAGTGAGTTGGATGTGAATGGATTCAGGTTGCGGCATGCTTTTGTAAAGATGGACTGGAAAAAAACTTCGTTGCTCATCGGACAATACTGGCATCCCCTTTTTCCGGCAGAAAGCTTTCCCGGTACCCTCAGCTTCAATACCGGTGCTCCGTTTAATCCCTTCAGTAGGAATCCTCAAGTCCGGCTGACCAGGGTGCTCGGAAAAGCCGGACTTTCCCTAACTGTATACAGCCAACGCGATTTCGTCTCAACAGGGCCCGATGGAAGCAACAATAAGTATATAAGAAACAGCGGAATACCGGGTGTCAATATCCATTTCCGGATTCCCGCCGGTGAAATTTTCACGGTATGGGCCGGGCTTGATTATAAAACACTCAAACCTGAGCTTAAAACCACTGCGAATATAAAAACCAACTCGACCATCGGAAGTTACTGTTCCTTCGCCAACGTTAAGATCAAGACTAAGCCGGTCAATATATCCCTAATGGGCGGTTACGCCCAGAATGCTACAGATCTGGTTATGATAGGCGGATATGCTGTTTCTGAAATAACGGATACGGTCAGTATGTTTAAAACCTATACCACTATGAACACAACCAGTTTCTGGGCTGATATAACCACGAAGGGTAAAACAGTTGTAGTCGGACTTTTTACCGGGTACAGTAAAAATCTTGGCGCGAATGATGATGCGGTTGAATCCATATATAGTCGGGGCAGTAATATAGATCATTTATTCAGGATATCCCCGCGCATAATCGTCACATCAGGGCATCTGAGTTTTGGTCTGGAATTGGAAACGACAACTGCGGCTTATGGAACAACCCAATCTGACGGACATGTGGCGAATACAAACAATGTAAGCAACCTGAGGGTCTTGCTGAGCACGCAGTATAAGTTCTAGATCGGAGTTGTGTAGAAATCGCTGGATGCTTTCAGCATCAGATCGTTGATGGTCCGGATAGCCTGTTCTGTAAAGTAGCGCATATCGCTATTCACCATCAGAAAATCAATAATATTATCAGGTTCGCTTTCCCTTGCGATACATGATGCCTGGTGTGTAAGACGAACAGAAGAAAGATCTTTCCAGGCCCTTATCGAGTCATGCAGCAGCTGTTTATCCAGATGATTACCCGAATACAACCCAAGTATCCTTTCCAGGGTTGAAAAACCGTTGATTCCATTTTTCAGGGAATAAAGCCTTATTATTCCGGTCAGCGGCATAAGGATTTTCTTTACATCCGTATTTCCACTGGTTAGTTGTGTCAGTGATGGATTAAATTGTTTCCAGGCACTTGCCATGTGATGAAAGAATATATCACTGGTTCTCAGGTCATTTTTCACATACTCACGTAATTCATCTGTAAGGCGAGGGTCTCCATAACAATGCCTGAAATCAAAAAAAATGCTGATCCCGAGGAGCTCCTCCGGACCAGGCATATTTATCCAATCGCAAAAGTATTTTTTCCATTGGTTAACAGACTGGCACCATTTAGGATTTCCAGCCATATTTTCCCCCTTACAAATTCTGAATCCTGCAGTCTCCAGCATCTCGTTTACTTTTTTCCCGAGGGAGAGAAAATACTTACTGGCACGAACCAGCCATTCTCCTTCTGCATCTTCAAAAATAATTGCATTATCCTGGTCGGTGGAGAAAGTTTGTTCCATGCGGCCTGCACTTCCAGTTTGAATGAAGGCAAAGCGGCAAGGGGGTTCTCCTGATTCTTCTATGCAAAGGGATAATACTCTTTTGCCAATCGCATCCGCAGCGGATGAAAGGTGCAGTGAAACGGCATATGGATCTGCATGACCCAATATCATGGAAATGGCAATTTTGCGGCTATGAAGGAAAGCTTTCCTGAGAGCCTGCGATGAGTTTGCCTCCCGGATTTCCGAAAAGATCAGTTCAGGGGATTTGAAAAAGGCCTCTGCAAGTTCTTCATGGGTAATAATTCCGGTTATTTCATCCAACTTATCGAATACAAGCAGGCATTTTTTCTGGCTATTTCTGATCATCCCGAATGCTTCATGAATAAGGGTATCTTGCGGGATCAAATCAGGCGGTGAACTCATCCATCTAAATACTCCAGTTTCAGGAGAGCCTCCTTCGGATAATCTGAAGCAAATTGATCCGGAATCAATGATTCCCATTGGCTGACCATTTTTGTTATTAACTATAACATAATGTATGTTGTTGTCTTTCATTACCGATAAAGCGCGGGCAACAGAAAGGTTCTCCTGACATGCAACCGGCGCACGCATGATGGCAGAAACGGGGACCTTCATAATGAAGGAAGCACTGTAGTCATCCAGATCCACCATCGGAAGATTATTTTGAAAAACAGAGGCTGCCAGGGGCTCAATAGTCCCTTCACACCAGATTTCCCGGGATTCGGATTCAATAACCATCAAGCTTACCAGAGCCCATATTGCATCTCCACCCTTCCTTCGCAGAAGTATAGCTCTTCTGAATATATTTTCTCTGGAAGCCATTGATGAAATAAAGGTTTTAAGCTGAACAGGATCAACAAAAAATGATTCAATGGTATGGGGAAGAAGATCCTCGAAATTATCAAAACCGAGTGTTTTAATTGTAGGCTTGGTGGCGTAAAGGAACTTGTTCTTTCTGCCATAGGTTGTCCGGAAAAAACCGGTGCCAATCTCATCAAACAAGGAAATGTAGGGTGAATAACCAGTCTGTGCTGCAGAGCTCTTTACTGGCCGGATGACTACCAGGACAGATCTCATCTCCCCCATGAGTATCCTGGAAAAATCTGCTTGTGCCTTAATGAGTTTCCCGTTTTTCATGGTAAGAACACATTCCACATATCGACTTGCACTTAACTCATCATATAATATATCTGAATCATTGAGTTCCGGGATTTCCGGTGATGAAAAAATATCCCGCAATGCAAGGCTCCATAATTCCTCTTCTTCATATCCCAGCCAGGAAAGCAGGATCTTATTGGCTTGTAAACCTTGCCGGGACCAGATCAATACGCCCTCGGATGCCGCTTCGGCGAGTGTCCTGTATAATTCTTTTGATTTGATTAATTCCTCCTCAGCCTTGTTCCTTTTGTTTTCAATTCTATGGCTTTGTCTGGATATGGCAACAAGCAGGGCCAGGATAACAAGGCCGATTATTCCGGAAATAAAAAGTGCCCTGTTTTCCATTCTTCTTATTTCTGATCGCACATCGTCAATATAGATGCCTGTACCAATTATCCAACCCCAGGGTTCAAATAACCTGACATAGGATAATTTTGACACTATCCGGGTAGAATCGTCATTCCATTGCCACATATAATCGACATAGCTTTCTCCGGTTAAGGATACGGCTTTCACAAATTCAACAAAAACAGTTTTACCCTTTGAATCACGATAACCGGTAAGATCGGTCCCGTTCAGATCAGGCTTGTAAGGATGCATAATCATGTTCGGGTGAAGATCTGTGATCCAGAAATAATCCTTGAGCGTCTCACCGTATCGTATAGTACTGACGGCTGATCTGGCCTGTTCCTTTGCTTCTTCACCTGAAAAAACGCCCCTTGTCTCGAGCGAATGATAGTATGAAAGCAGGCTGTAAATGGAGGATGTCATTTCGTGGATCATCAGGCGTTTTCGATCCATCATTGCCTTTTCAAAACCCGGTAACAGATAAAAGAAGATCAATCCTGCAAAGAAAACGATGGCCAGTATTGCCGGTAGATCGATCCTCACAATGAAGAACCTGCTAAGCCTTTTCAATGTTTTTTGTTCCATAATGGATTCATCTTAAACTAGCCGACTGTGACTATATTGATCTTCAGACTATTCATATCAATTATGGTGAAGCTGGTCCTGCCCTTTTCCCCGGCAAGTGGAGGAAGTACGATGATGACTTTTTCATTTCCCATATTAAAACTATTGTGTGGTATGGAATGGATGGCTTTTGAAAAAGGAAGCGATCTCTGATAAGCAAAACCTGTAAAAAAATTATGGAAATGACCGCAAAATGACAGTGTCACATTGTGAATATTCATCAAATCCCAATGTTCTTTTAAATGTATGGGTCTTTTAATATCGCGGGTGGTAGATCCCGTAAAATCAGGATATATATAATGTGAAAAAAGGCAGGTTATATCATTAATTGTCAGTATGATATATTCTGGAAGCTTTCTCATAAACAACAGATCATTCAGTCCCAGGTCATTTGGTTCATCGCCTTCGTAACACCAAACCCTTCCCCTGGACAATTTTTTTCGGTCTTCATTTTGCAGGTCGAACCAGTTTTCAGGATAAGCAAATCCGTTGGAATAGGTGGGAAAAACGCCAGCTGCATGCTGGTCGTGGTTCCCTGCCACAATCCACCGGCAGTTAGACCTCACAAGTGCTAAGCATTTACTGGCACTTCGTGTACTGCTATATCTGTAGAATCTTTGGTCAAAACCTGCCATATCCCCAAGACAGACCAGTTCATCGCAATGATGCAGAGAAGCCAGTTTTAATGCGGCCTGAAGCATTTCCACGTTTTCGTGGATATCCGTTATGATCCCAATTTTCAAGGTGTTTCACAAAGAGGTATAGATCCTTTCAACATTAAGAAGAACAATTAAAGGTAAATAAAATTTGAATATCGGATTGGACAATGCATGGATCGAAGAAACTGAACCCGATCCAAGATTTATACCACAAACGACGACATAAACACCACCTGTCTTGTGCTGAAATAAGATGCCAGATGAAGCTATATTTTAAAGGATTGACGTTAGGCGCAGTTTTAAACAACGCCTGGTTTTTTTTATAATATTTTTTCCCCTGCCCTAATAATCAGCTTATTTTTTATTTCTGGCAGCCCAAAATTCTAGCATCGTAATTGCCTTAAAGAGTACGCCGGCTTCGCCCCTGAATGTGCCTGATCCACGGGGTTTATTATCAACTGTATACCACTCAAAGAACCCCTGGTTGTCTTTTACCCGTTTCACCATGGGCTGCACCTGTTCATAAGCTTCCTGCACAAAGCCATATATAATCAGCTGCTGTATCATCCGGCCTCCAAACCAGGTCCAGTCGCCTCCATTCTGATAACTGTAAGGAGGATTCATAATCTTATTCGCAAAAAAGTTTTCAGGATAAGGCGGATAAAGGGTAAGACCGATAGAAGCTGCCCCTGCCAGTTTTACCCGCCCGACCATTTGCTGAAGTGAGGCTTTTATTTCTTCCTTGCTCAGCAAACCGGCTTCGATTGCAACGGCTGTGCCACCGAAATAGTAAATCTCACTTTCATCGAAATCTTCCGGGAATGGTGATCCCCTGAGGTAAATGTGCGGGATGAATTTCTGTTTTTCTGCATCCCACAAATGTTCTCTACATTTTCGGATCACACTTTCCCGGATGTCACTCCATTTCGCTCGCGTTTCGGGCAACATCTCCGTCAGGTTGTCCAGGGCAATCACAAGCATGGCATTGTCATAAATGTCAATGGCAGGATGCGTATTCTGATCCAGGTCAACCCCCCATCCATGTTCAGGCTGCACATCACCCCAGTCGGCGGTTGTGGCCCCCCAGATAAGGCCATATTTTTCACTTATCCGGTTCTTCATCAGGAATTCCATAGCCCATTCCATTCTTGCAGCGACTGCTTTTCCGCCAATGACTTCTGCCAGGATCGAACTGTCAGCTGTGATTTGTATATACTTGTAGACTGCCTGGACCAGCGATGTCTCCTGATCTGTCTCTACCGTATTTTTATGAGCGGCATACCGGGGCTCGAGACTTGAGTAAGAAAAATCTGTTTCTTCCTTTCCTATTTTTTCGGCCGGCGTAAAGCCGTCAATGACATTACCGTCTTTGCCCTGCATCCTGAAAAAGACCAGGAGATTCTCCCGCAGGACTTCTTTCTCATTGACCCGGGCTGCCAGCTCTATAAATGTATTGTAATCACGGATCCAAACTTCACGGTAGCCATCCCCGGCATTGAAACCGGTCCGCATCACCTCCAGGGCTCTTTCTTTGACATAGGAGAAATACGTATTTTTTCTTATTTCTTCAGACAGTTCTTTATCAGACAGTTTTTTTACCGGTTCTGCACATGACGAAAGAGTAAATGAGATCAGTAAAAGAAGGTATTTATTCTTCATTGGGATCAGGTTTTACATATGTTCCAGCAAAGGCTTAAGATTATTATAAAAGTTATTATCTGCAAGTAAGGCACTGCCGATTATGGAAGCTGTTTCTTTCAACTCGGAAATTGCGATCCGGATATTGATTTTATTTTCGGAAAAGTAGCCTTTAAGGCTATCACCAAAGAGACTATGAGCATTCGAAATATTCCCCCCGATAACCAGGGCTTCGATATTCGCCTTTTCTATCCAGGGATGCAAAAATGCACCCAGATTGTATCCGAAATCGTCAAAGAGCATTTTTACCAAAGGTTCGTCCGGTACCCGTGCTGCCAGCTCTTTGACCCCGGAAAGTGTTTTGCCTGTCCTGTCATGATAGCGTTTCAGCAATCCGCGTGTAGAGAAATAATCGTCTGCGCTTCCCTCTTTGAATGGAAGATGCCATACGCATCCCATTTCAGGGACCTTGCTGCCGGTAACCAATGGCAAATGGTCGCTTAGAAATGCCGAACCGAATCCGGTTCCCAGCGTGATTGCCAATGAATTCCGGGTACCACGTGACTTGCCGATCCAGTCCTCACCCAGGGCAAAAGCCGTTGCATCGTTAATAAAACGGACAGGTATCTGCTTCTTCATTTTCATTTTTCCGATCAGTAATTCAGATACATGCAAACCATATAAATTTTCGTATTTTTTATTGTTGCCTTTAAATAAGGCAATACCATTTACATAATCAAAGGGGCCAGGCATAGCGAACCCGATACCGGTAACTTCATTTGATTCAGTTTTTTGTATGGTTTCAACAAGGGTATGAGCCCAAATATCAAGAATCTTTTCCGAATTTCCCTGGTTATCAAGTCCGCTCCCGGAAAGTGTTTCCGGCAGATACTTGTGACCGGATAAATCGCAGGCTGCACAACTTATGTGACTGCCCCCAATGTCGACCCCGATTGCAATTGTGTTCATCTTTAAAACATTTCGCAAAATGTGAAACCAGATTAAAACTCGACTTCAATGAATTTTACCTCATAGGGTTTTAATTTTATGGCAGATAAAGGTTGGCCTACTAATTGGCCAAGTGTATTGACCTCCACCAGTTTGCTGATTGACAATCCCGGAACAGCAGATGCAAGCCTGACCTCGGCTGGCTTTCCTTCCAGTTCACGAAAATGAAGCAGAATAGATCCTTTGCTTTTAAAAGAGGGTCGGGTGTTCACCAGAAATGCATGATCAGCACCGGTTATTTGAAGGGTTTCCAGGGTGGTCTTCTCCAAAGCATTATTTCCGGCCGGAAAGGTTCTGGTAGGGAATGGATTCCTTTCACTCCAGGCATATCGCGTGGCAAAGGTATTTGAGGTATCACCGGTAGAAGTTATCTGGTAGCTCCAGCTGAAACCACCTTCCTGGAAGGCGCGGAAATTGGTGAACCAGTAATTGTTCATAACCCAGGAATAAAGCCAGGTTTTTCCGGGTTTCGGATAGCGCTCAAACTTGCCCATGTTGAAATCGCTGAAATGCCACAAGGGTATTTCATTGCTGACTATGATGATCTGGCCGGTTTTCCCCCTTACCGAAACGAAATTCTGAGCCGCATTCCAATCGGAAGAAGAACCCGGAAGTTGCTGTCCCTGGGTCAGCACGCCGCCAATGGTCTCAAAAACAATTCTTGAATCAGGCAGAGAGAATGGGAAAGCTACATACAAAGCTTCAGGATCTGTTATGATCTCTTTGTGCGCCATATATTTGAATTCAATTTTCTTATGGTTTTTATACAGGCGCACTTCCACCTCGATCCCTTTTGGATTATTATCGGTACCTTTTTGAAATCCATCAAGATCAGCAGTGATTCGAATGCTTTCCCAGACCTGACCATTCATGCCGCCTTCTGTTTTTACATGGGAGACTATAGTATGCGCAGGCTTGTATTGATTCCGGTCAGGCAGGGTTTCCCTGACCAGTTGACCGATTTTATAGGAATTCAGGGGATCTACCAGTTCCAGATTCAATTCCTTGTCAAATAAACTGCTTACAGCACCGGTGGATCTGTCAATCACCACTTTGTAAAACCGGTTTTCGAGAACTTCAATGCCTGCCCGGGGATTATTGTCTTCATTTGCCGGTTGTCCGGTCACTTCAATCTTCAGGGCCTTTGCACCGAGTGCAGGAATATCGTTCACCTCCAGCATCCAATATGCCCCTTCGGCACGTTTGCTTAATATTTGTGCAGGCACTTCCTTCCCTGTAGAAAGATCGATGATCCTTACATTATTCATAACAGGAAGAACCTCATAATCCACAAACAGCTGTAAATCACCTGAACGGGGCCATCCCATGGAATTAATTACATAGATTACCGGAAAATCCGCCTTTTTCAAAAACTCCTGAAACCGGGCAAGGGCTTCCTCGTGCAACAGCGTGACTTTTTTCAACGCTTCCCAGGCATAGGCTCCCTTTTGTAACCATTGTCTGGTTGAATTCTCAGAAAAAGGGCGGTTAATACTCTCGTCTGCGCCGCAGGTATGTTCATCGAAAAAAATGGCATTTTCACTGATGTGGTCCATCTTGCTTTCCAGGTTCGGGCCCAACTGTCCCCCCATCATGGATACCATGGCAAACAAGCCTTCATCAACCTGTTTTATATTCTGGGTCTTTCGCACCTCCGCCGTTTCGCGTGATGTTGAGCCATAACCATCGGTCCACCAGTCGAGCCAGGCGTTGCGGTATACCGGCAGTTTATCAGCATAATTGTTTTCAACATATTCAGGGAATTCACTGGCCAGCGCAAGCCTGAGCTTCGGGCATTCGTAACGGGTATTCCAGGCCATGACAATATCACAACCGGCTGTTGAAGGCGGGGCATTATCTGTGAAGTAACCCGAAAACTGGATACCTATTTTGTCAAAGGGATAATTCCGGCTATCAAGGTCAGCCAGATGCCCCAGCAAATTCTCGGCTTTAATAGCCTTGCTTTCAATCCCAAAGAAGTTTCCCGTCATATAATGATCTGCGCGAAATGCCAGCATTCGTGCACCTGACGGGGATTCCCACCAGAAGCAGGTGGGTTTGTCGAAAGGCAGGATGGACCTTGTTTCATTAATACCCATGATCAGGTATTTAACCCCTGTATTTTTGAAATAATCAGGCATACACCAGGCTATGCCGTTAACATCATTCTGCATAGCCACTTTAACCGGTATGTTTAACCACGCAAACTCTTTTAAGGGTTGCAGGAAATCGTACATGATGTTTTCATCGGAAATTTCAGCCATGTTACAATACATGCCGCACACTTCGATACGGCCTTCGGCTATTCTTTTTCTAAACCTTTCAATTTGTGAGGCTGGTCTTGCCCTGAGATACTCCCTGGTTACCCAGGAAGATTCGCATGTCCAGCGGAACCTGGCCTCATCAGGCATGCGGTCTGTTTTATCACAATAATCCAGTGCATAATCAATATAACGCATCTGTTCTGCAAGAATCTCCGACTGGGGACGTGTATATCCGATATCGGTATGTGAATGCTGTACCAGGTATACCTCCCATTGTTTTGGCGGGACCAGCGTAAACGGATATTTGACGGCAGGCTTGTCATTGATTTTTACGTTGATAATTATGTTTTTGGACTTTGTCACTTCAGGCAGGGTCAGGAGAAATCTGTTGTCATACATTTTAAAATCTGCAATGAGTAAAACCTTACCCGACAAAGAGAATTCAATCTTTCCCTCAGTTTCAGAACGGTAAATGGCAAGGATCTGTTGCCAGGTTTTCCCTCCCTCCTTAAACAGGACTGGAGCGTTCTTCAGTGTAACCTGGGATAACGGCACACTCTGACCTGAAGATTGCCTGGTTCCGAAAAGGAAAAGCAATATGACTATGGCAATTACGTATTTTAATCTCATGGTTTTGAATTTTATAAATATAGGTGACTGATCGCTCTGCTTTTTACTCCAACAGGGCAACTGCGCGTGTAATTATATCCAGGTCACTTTTTCCCCGCATCCCGCTAAATCCGACAGACAACTTTGTACCATCCTTTAAGGTGATCAGTTGTCCTCCTTCCCAGCCGATGAAATCGGGCCTCTGGATCCTAAATTTATGTTCATCTATCTGCTTGTTGAACACCAGTTTTTCAAATTCACCGGTATTAATACCGGTAAGCCAAACCTGACTTGCCTTTGTCCAGGCGATCCTGAAAATGTAACGGGTGGTGATTTTATCAGGCCCGAACATCTTGCCGAAAACCTGTCCCTGTTCATCGATAATACAAATTGCCGTATTGCCGTTGTTGTTCATATCGGCCGGATCAGCCAGGTATTCAGGTAACAGTTTTTCGACCAGGTCAATGAGTCTTTCAATATCCATAATTTCAAAATATTTTGCATTAATTAATTCATAATTAAATATATGTATTTTAATCTAATTAAGCAAGAGCGACAGGCATGCGCTGTATACCTGATGCCTGAACTCAGAATTGTCTAAGATAACTTATTTTTGCAATTGCGTGATCTTCAATCTGTCTGTATTGTTCCGGATCATAAAAGTCACGGTGATTGAAAACCAGATAGATGTATGATAATGGCTGATACTCCCAAGCCAGTCGAATATTATAGTTAAAGGAATTGTTATCCGAATTTTTCTGATAAAAGCCGATCAGCTGCAAACGCGGATTTAAGGCAAAACGTCCTTCCACACCATACAGATCAATGGTGGTAGAGGTCTCAGGTTCACCTACACCCATGAAATAGTTCCGGTTAAACCGTCCCTTCAGGGAAATATGGGGAAGGGGTGCAAATTGCAGGGTCCAATCACCGGAAATCAGTTTTCCGTTAAAGTAACTTCCCCAGCTGAAGTCTGCCAGCAGGTTAATGAACCTGGAGGGATCGGTGCTTGCCAGGACATAGGACCGAATGTAGCTATATTTACCTGGACCTATATATACACCCAATGGTTCAAATGGCACCTGTAGTTGCTGGAATAATGATATGATCCCTAAACTGAAATATCCTCCGCCCTGTAAATTGAGGTAGAAGGGATTGAGGTTTACCTGCCTTTCGATGAGTGAGCCGGTAGAAGCCTGATGGAATAATTCGGCACTTATACCCGGCTCATAGGCGCGAAGCCATTTTTTAAAGGGCAGCTTGTCTCCGCGGTAGAACCAATAGATGCCGGGAGTGGTGCCAATGACATCGTTCCTGGAAACAAATCCCATTTCCGGATTGAAGTCCTTTGTAACAAGGGATTCCGTCCACCAGATCCGCCACCGGTTGGTTGTATAAAAATATTGTGCAAAAGCGGAAATACCATTCCTGCCTGTACTACCCGAAGCAGAATGTATTAACATGGTACTGATGGAATTAAACCTGCCCAGGCGAAAGAATCCATCCACTGCGGTGGTTACATTGGAGGCATCCGGTTGGTTCTTCGCAGTGACAAGCATGCCGATCCGGTTTTGCTTGCCGAAATTCTCAGAGAACCGGGCTACCAGGAAATTGGTTGCGGGAAGACTGTCAACACCCCTCTGCCGCATTAATATGGCCCCATAATTCCGTTTTAGTGACCGTGACACGAATCTTGCCCCAGCACTGATCGGAATGGGATTCCCAAAATCGTCGAGCCCGATTCTCCTGCTGAAAAAGGGCTGTATGCGCATCAGACCGCCATAGCGCTCCCTGATCTGGCTAACCCCAATGCTGAACAAGGACGAATTCTCAAGAAAGAACTGCCTTTTTTCCGGAAAAAACACTGAAAATCTTGTCACATTATTTATCTGCCGGTCAACATCGGCCTGCGCGAAGTCGGTATTGACTGTCAGATCAAGGATGGCATTCTGATTGATGGCAAGCTTGGCATCAGCACCAAGCTTAATGTGGGTATCATCCGATACATCTTCTGATTCAACAGCCTTATACTTGTCATATGAAGTTAAAATGTACGGCTGTATGCGGATATTGGACCTGGGAGGGGGTGGCTGCAGATTTCTTAAAACACCCGCATAGCTCATTCTGACAGAACTGACCGACCTTGGAAATTCTGAAAATGCAGTTATCTCATTTGTCCGGCGACGATTCCGGTATACATTAAAACCCCAGTTCAGAATAGCAGAATCTGTTTTCGGATACCGCAGGGTTTTCCACGGTATGGCGATTTCGGCGAACCAACCGGAATCAGTCCTGTTGGTGCGCACACTCCAAAGGCCATCCCACTCGTTTTCGACATATATTTCATCAAACGCAAGATAATCCCGTTGCACACCATATGGATCAAAAGCCATTGCCATGGCATTCCGCTTGTCATTGAAGCCATCAAATGAAAGATTGATCAGATCATGCTGGCGGTAGTCAAAATCACGTTTCAGATCTGTTGCACGGATGGCTTTTTTACCCATGGAATCATGGGCAAATATCCCAAAATATAAATATTTCGGGTTGTACAGAACTTTAACTTCCGTATCAAAATTCGGGATTGAACCCTGAACTGGTTCTACCTGTATAAACCGGGGAGAAGGACTGGTCAGCTGCCATTCAGCTTCCTGTAATAAGCCATCCAGCTGAATATGGGATGAGATCTGTACAGCCTCAATCTCTTTTACTGCACTATCGGGTTTGAAAATAGCGTTACTCCCGGCAAAAATCCCGGAAGAATAAAAAAGAAGGAGAATGAAGAGCCGTTTCATGATAATATATCAATTCATAGTCCCGTTAGGGACAATATATAAATTTACTGGCATCGGTATATTTAAATATATTTGTATTAAGGAAAAGCACTTCCGTCACTTTGAAATCCAGGTAATGAAAATACAATAAAGATCAATAAATATTACGATGAAAAGAAATTTTCAAAATTTTAGTAACGTTCATGGTAATTTTTTTTTAATATCTTTATTATCAATGATTTGTATTCCGGTTTCCACTTCGTCTCCGGATGATGTCATCATGGTTAATTCAAAAGTCACAGGCCGGGTTTATGAAGGAATCGGATCATTAAGCGCAGGTGCATCATCCCGTCTGCTAATTGATTATCCCGAGCCATACCGGTCTCAGATATTGGATTATTTGTTTAAACCCATGTTCGGTGCTTCACTTAATCACCTGAAAACAGAAATTGGAGGGGATGTAAATTCAACCTGTGGTACAGAATCAAGCCACCAGCATACTAGAAACGATGAAAACTTTGAAAGAGGTTACGAGTGGTGGTTAATGAAAGAAGCCAGGAGGCGGAACGGGAATATAGTACTGGATGTTTTGGCCTGGGGTGCCCCATACTGGATTGGTAACGGGAAATACTATTCAGACGACTTGCCTGAATATATGGCTAAATTCATCATGGGTGCTAAACAGGTTCATGATCTTGATATTGACTATATTGGCATATGGAATGAGAGTCCATATGATATAAATTATATCAAGCAACTGAGAAAAGTGCTGGATAAATACAATATAAGAACGCAAATATCTGCTGCGGATGAGATCCGCTCTTATGGGATCGTTAAAGACATGCTAAAAGACACAGGGCTGTATAATTCAGTGGATGTAATCGGTACGCATTATGCTCATGGACAAGGAAATCAATTATATGGCGGGAAATCGGTATATGAACTGTATGGCAAAGATCATAAGATTGTCTGGCCGGAGGCACTCGATTGCGGCAAGCCAATCTGGTCGCAGGAAGATGGTCCCTGGAACGGGGAGTGGAAAGGGGCGAAAGGCCTTATTAAAGTTCTGATTCGCAATTATATTGATGCGAAGATGGTAAAGACCATCACCTGGAGTCTGATAACTTCCTATCATGATAATATAGGAATCCCGGAATCAGGACTGATGAGAGCCAATACTCCCTGGAGCGGCAATTATGAGGTACAGCCTGCATTGTGGGCCATGGCCCACTTTACACAGTTCATTGAGCCGGGATGGATCTTTCTGGAAGGCGGTGCAAATGGATATTTAAGCCAGGGAGGCAGTTATGTTTCCCTTATGTCTCCTGACAAACAACATGTCAGCATAGTTATTGAAACAGTGGAATCAGGTGCGAATGAAAGAGTACAGTTCAATCTGGCAGGTACATTTGCCGGTAGGGCATTACATGTTTGGAAATCTGACTCTCTTGACCAGTTTATGGAACAGCCTGATGTGATTAATCCGGTTGAAGGATCATTACGCCTGACATTGGACAAAGGAGCTATTTATACATTGACCACCACAACAGGGCAACAAAAAGGGAACCCGAATCTCAGTATTCCGGGAGCATCCTTATTTCCCCTGCCCTATTCTGATGATTTTAGCAAATACGACATCGAAAAACTGCCCAAATATACCAGTGACATTTCAGGTGTTTTCGAGATCGCATACGACAAAAACAACAAGGTGCTTAAGCAGGTCGTTCCGGAACGTGGAATTGAATGGCTGTCAAGTTTGAACGCGGAACCATTTACAATAATCGGAGACATGAACATGGACAACTATGCTGTCTCCATTGATGTGAAGCTTGAAAAGAAAGGAGAAACAGCTCATATCATGGGCAGAATTCCATACATCATTCAGGGACAAGTTATTCCTCCTATGGGATATTGTTTAAAAGTAAACACAAATGGGCAGTTCATCCTGTGCAGCACAATGCCTGCCCTTTTGGCCGGATGGAGCGATTACAGACAAAAATGGCCGGAATCCTATTCATTTTTCCCCGATCAGACCCAGAACAGCTATTTGATACCATTCACTGAAGTCCGATCCTGGCCGAAAGAAAAGATTGCCCTGTTCGATGGGCTTGGAAACACAATTACTGGCATTACTGATTTTGAACAAGTTGATCTGGTCCTGTACACCAATGGTTTTTTTCAGGTATATAAGCAAAGAAAACTTGCATCCGGACGGGTGAGTTTTTCGGAAAACAAGTGGAACAGGCTGATGTTGAAATTTCAGGATGATACCATTACCGGATCAGTAAACGGGAAAGAAATCTGCAGGGTTCAGGATACCATATATACAAAGGGCTATTCAGGATTTGGAACCGGTTGGCATGTCGGGCTTTTTGACAATGTGAACATTATACATGCAGAATAAAATAATAGCATTAAAACCACGCCTTATGAATCCAAACAAGAATGAACCATCTGCTCTTTCCCGTCGTTTGTTCCTCCATACGCTGGGATTGGGCGCCGCTGCAATAGGTCTGACGCAGGTCAGTTGTTCAGCCGGACGCGGATCAGTGTCCGGGTCGACCGGGACTCCGGCCATCCAGGGATTTGAGGATACTTCAGTCGAGACTGATCCCTATAAAGGGTGGGTCCCGCTATCAGACAGAAAGATCCGCGTAGGCATAGCCGGCTATGGTGTTTGCCAGTTTGGTGCCCAGTTTGGCTTCCAGAACCATCCGAATGTGGAGATTGTTGCTGTGAGTGATCTTTTCCCGGATCGTTGTGCGGAGCTGGCCAGGGAGTGCAATTGCTCAGTTCAGTATCCTTCGCTTGAAGAGCTGGTGAAAGATAAGCGGATAGAAGCCGTTTTTGTCGCCACAGATGCCCCAAGCCATATGCAACATTGCCTCGAGGTTTTAAGACATGGAAAACATGTGGCTGTGGCTGTTCCTGCCGTTTTTGGATCATTGGAGGATGCCGGCCGGCTGTTTGAAGCGGTCAGGGTTTCCGGCCTGAAGTATATGATGTTCGAAACATCCTGCTTTCACGAGGACCTGCATGCCATGCGACAGGTTTATCATGCGGGAGGACTTGGCAAATTGGTTTATGCCGAGGGTGAATACTACCATTATATGGAAAAGCCAATTGATTCATATAAGGGTTGGCGGATCGGTCTGCCACCACAATTTTATCCGACACATTCCAACGCCTATTATGCTGGTGTCACCAGCGGCAGTTTTACTGAGGTCTCCTGCATGGGAATGCCAAGCACAATAGATCATCTTCAGCCCGGAAATAATCGTTACAACAATCCTTATGGCACGGAGATCGCCTTGTTCCGGACCAGTGAAGGAGGAACAGCTCGCATGGGGGTCAGCTGGGATACCCCCGGTGATAGTGGAGAAAAGGGGCGTATCCGGGGCCAGAAGGGGTCGTTTTATGGAAAATACGAAGGGCTTGAAAACGCTCTGCCTGACCTGAAACGTCCTCCACTGCCGCCCGGCCTGCCCCTGGGTGGTCATGGCGGTTCGCACGGATATCTTTGCCATGAATTTATAAGTTCTATCCTGCATGACCGTAAACCCTTGGTTGATATCGCCATGGCGCTTAACCTGACCGTTGCCGGAATTGTGGCGCACCAATCCGCGTTGAAAGATGGGGAACTTCTCAAGATTCCGCAGTATAGAAGTTAGACGTTACCCGGCTTAATTTTCAGGTGTATGAGATAAATATAATAATACCTGTTTCGGATATCAATAATTCGATTTTATTGTATCTTAGGGCAAGATTCACATTGAAAAGATTTAACCAATTAAAGTCTAAAATAAAACAACATGT
The DNA here is from genome assembly GCA_963705125.1 of uncultured Bacteroidales bacterium. Taxonomy (GTDB): domain Bacteria; phylum Bacteroidota; class Bacteroidia; order Bacteroidales; family UBA10428; genus UBA5072. Next base: position 283,908 of record CAVPIY010000009.1, read on the forward strand.
GGAAGAAGAATTATTCAAGGCGTGAGTTTGTAAGGAAAAATTCATTGACAGGGCTGAGTGCCCTGGTAGCCATGGGAGTTACTCCCTCCATGTTTGCAGGTTTTGCAAAAAATGCCGATGTTCCGGCCATCCTGGGCGGATCGCCGGTAAGAACCAAAGATTGGCCAAGCTGGCCGATATGGGATTCAGCGACTGACGAAAAGCAGGTTCTCGATGTTCTGAGAAAGGGCGTCTGGTGTCGCGCAGGTGTAGAACAGAGTGTGGTAGCCGATTTTGAAAAGAAATGGGCTGAAACCCTGGGTGCAAAACGTTGCCTGGCTGTGGTTAACGGTACAAATTCCCTGATTATATCACTCAAGCAGCTGGATATCGGCGGTGGTGATGAAGTAATCGTAACACCCTATACATTTATTGCCACGATCTCAGCCATTCTGGAAACTGGCGCTATGCCCGTTTTTGTTGATATTGATCCGGCAACCTTTCAGATTGATCCCGAGAAAATTGAAAAAAGGATCACACCCCGGACCCGGGCCATATTGCCTGTTCATATCCTGGGATTGCCGGTAGACATTGTCAGGGTCATGGAGATAGCGAAAAAGCACAACCTTCTCGTGGTTGAGGATGCCTGCCAGGCCTGGCTTGCCGAGGTAAATCATCAGAAGGTGGGCACTTTCGGTGATGCAGGCTGCTTCAGTTTCCAGAACTCCAAACACCTTGCCATTGGGGAAGGCGGAGCCATTGTGAGCAACAACGATGATTTTATTGACCGTTGCCATTCATACCACAATTGTGGTCGTGCCTATGGAAAAATGGTTGATCTGGTTGGCGGCAATTATATAATCAGGGCAAACAACCTCAGGATGACGGAATATCAGGCAGCCATCGGTCTGGCCCAGTTGAAACGTCTGGAGGGACATACGGTTATCAGGAATGAGAATGCCGCCTATCTGAAATCCCAGATCAAGGATATACCCGGTATCATCCCCTATAAACTGTATGACAATGTAACCCGGGCATCTTTTCATCTATTCCCCTTCCGTTACAAAAAAGAACAATTTGATGGCTTGCCGAGGGAAGGATTTCTCAATGCACTGAATGCGGAGGGAATACCCTGTTCAGCAGGATATGGCGGAACCCTGAACAGTATGCCTTACCTGGATGATGCGTTTCGTTCCAAGAACTACAAAAAAATGTATCCCAGTGAAATGCTTGATTTTAAGAAATTCGTAGAGCAAAACAAATGCCCTGAGAACGATCGTATATGCAACGAAGAAGCAGTCTGGATCTTCCAGTCATTGCTTCTTGGAAGCAAAGCAGACATGGATGATATCGCAATGGCAATTGCAAAAGTCCAGAAAAACGCAGGGAAGATCAAAGCGAAAGTATAGATCCGGGTTATTTCTTACGGTTATGGATGAAGCGGATCCGGTATCTTTACCAGGTCTTCAATGAGCTTGCCATTGTACTCAAACCGCGCCAGCGTGTATATGTTGCCTTCAGGTCCGACAGCAATAGAATTTACATAGGTGGGTCTGGTACCATCTGCATAAAAGATGGGACCATGGTCGGTGTATCTGTGTTCCGGGATATTATAGGTTATCAGGTGCAGGTTCTCAAGCCCCCTGGCGGCACCCATGGCAATCTCATCCACGCCCTTCACCCTTTTGCCATCGAGGTAAATCGGACCACCGGTGAGATAATAGAGGGTTTTTTTATCCGGACCAATCTCAAACCCGAGGTAGCCATAGCTGAACTGATCAAACATTCCGCTCTTTCTGGAAGGTTCTGATGTGATCCGGTCCACAATTTCGATTTCAGGTTTGCGGGGATCAAAGCGGAATAGGTAACCTGAATTTCCATGCACACCATAAGCCACCTGTTCCGGGGCATACCATGTGATGCTTCTCCAGTTGTATCCCATGCTTCCCGGCCGGGTTGGATCATACTGTCCGAAATAATCGATCTTTAAACTGATACCATCCAGCTTGCTAATGGAATCTGCACCGGGATTATAGGTTAGAATATCTCCTTCGGCAGTTGAAAAATATACTGAACCGTCCTGATCAACAAACATGGAGCGACAAAGGACGCGGTAATCGCTGCCGGGAATTCCGGCTTCCCCGTTGGCCGAAAACCGACCGAGGTTTTTCAACTCATCTGTTTCAAGGTCATAATGGATAAAATAGCCCTTGGGCCAGGTAATACCGTAGATCTGACCCCGGTCTTGATCAAGTGTCATGGTTATGATACCCTCCCCATCGGGAGCAGTGGCCAGGTCTTCAAATTTCCCGGAGGTAAGGTCATAGCTGAGAATATGCCCCCCGGGATAAAGCTGATAACCTTCAGGTGCATTCACCGGCAATCGTTCCATACCATCAATCATCTCATAGTAGCCTACATGGGTGGCAAAATACAATTTGCCTTCCCTTTCATAAAAATCGACATGGCTTTTGCCTTGCGATATAGTCATTTTTCCCTTTTCACCGCAAATATCCGTGAGATCACCCAGGAAAGTGACCTTATCGTTCAGGGGATCATACTTGTAAACCTGTCCACCCTTGTTATACGCTGCTGAAGAGAGCACATAATATATATTTCCGTCACTGGCAGTTGAAACGGCGTTATACGTGTCGTGGGCATCTTCGAAACCTGAGAAATAATGTGTTGCCTGTAAGGTTTGGCCTTTATCTGTACCCGGTGCTTTGCAGGATAGAAACATTCCGGCATTGATAACACATATAGCCAGAGTGCTTTGATTTCTGCGAATTCTGTTTAATATGTTCATGATGAATTTGCTATTTTTTTACCAGTTTCGATTCAGGTGGTTGTATCCCTGCCTGGTCCGCCAGTTTTAATACTTCATGTAAAATAACCATTTCAATATCCGCTTTCCAGGTTGCAGGCAGTCCATACACAATCTGCGCAAGAGCACCTTCATATCCGCCCTCCCGGAGGATCCGGGCAGATGGAATATAAGAGACAACGTCATTTGTATAACCCATTACAAACAGTTCCTGGCCAAAGATCCGTTTAAGCTGAATGGCATATTCAACGACAAGTTCACCTCCCAGGCTCACAATAGCCTGATCACCCAAACGCCAAACCTGTATGGGATAGGGACAGGATGTGACAAATGGTTCGCCCCGTTCCATTTCTCCAAGCATCCGGGCAGCCCACCGTTGTTCAAAACCTGTGGAGGCTTCTTTTTCCATCTGCATCAACTCCTCTTTTGTGGGAGGAGTAGTCAATGAAAGTTCCACTTCCGAATATGCCACGGACAAATGAGGGGGCAATTCACGCATGTCTTCCTCCAATACCCTGTCAACTGCAGCAGCCAGTTCTTCGCCATATTGCCGTGCGAGTGCCACTGTTCTCCTGGGAAGCGGATTCATATCCGCTCCGGCACCCTGAAAGAAAAGGGCCATTGCGCCGGGATTTGACTTCTCCAGCTCAATCTGCGCAAATCCCGGATAATCGCCTGACCATCGGTAGGAATCGAGGACAGTGGGGTGACAGGCATATCCGAAAATAATGGCCATTACACTTCCCGCTTCATCCGAAACCCTGATAACAGGTACTGCATAATCATTCGGACCGTTCAGATCAGTCTGCTGATCCAATCCTGCATCCACATTGGTCCGCCTGTTCACCTGGAATCGTGCAACCCCGTTCCTGGCTGACAGCCGCGCCGGTCTCAGCGTATGCAAAGCCTTACCGGCCAGTTCAACCAGTTTATCCTCCAGTTTGACGGAATACTGATCGATTTTCCGGAATTGAGGATCATCAAGGGGATAGATGTCGTACAGGGCATCCGTCAGCACAGGCCCGGAATGCGTATGTGAACTGTTTAATATGACCTGTGCGCGGGTTAGACCGTATCTGGTCTGAATCCGGTCACGAATGCGGTCAGACATAGCTTTTGGAAATCCCAGCAGATCAGTTGTAACCAGCAAAGCCTTATTTCCTTCTGAATCTTCCAATGCCAATGCCTTGGCCCACAAATCATGCAGTGTGCCTTCCGACGGATGATCGCGCAGTGCATATCCTGCCATCCACATGGATTGCCCAGGTGTGATCACTACCTTGGCTGCACCGGCTTTCCATCCGGTTTGGTCTTCAGGTTGATCCAAAGCTGCACCATGCTGCCAGCTCAGGAACAGAAAGCATACAATACATGCCAGAGATTTCATCCTTGTCATACGATTTATTTGTTATTTAGCGTTTTCAACCATTCTGTGGAAATCTTCCATATTGCTTTCTTCACCATATTCGGCATAATGGGTAATTCCCTCTCTTTTTACTATGTGTTTGAATCTATCATATGTTCCGTCATTCCGGGCAACAACCGGGGTTAATTTGCATTTAAGATACAAAATCGGCAATGAGGCCATTTCCACGCGATGCAGGATTTCATCATGGTCAGCAACTTTCCCGGCATTCTCAAATATATGCAAAGACTGCTCAAGAAAGTCGCCTCCGAACAGGGGATCTTCAGCACCCAGGCGCTGATATTCATCATTCGATTCAATATGCATATGGGTTTCCGGTGTGATCCTACCATATAACAAGTCGAAATACTGCTTTATATATTTGCCGGCTCTTCCGTAATAGCCATACATAAAATCGCTAATAACATCATCAGCATTACAATCAGGATCCCAGAGCAACCGGGATATCAGGTAAGACCGGAGCTCGGCAAATTCACCGCCGCGGCTCTCGTAGGCCGCCTGTTCCATAATACCAATGGCATTGTTTTTCTGAAAGGTTTTTATATTGGACTGCAGTACAAGCATGTTCGGATACGGCATGATATAATGCTGAAAGTATACCACATAATCCCAGATATAGAGATTCTTTGCAATGGCTGACCAGCCTTCCAGATCCCTGAGAAAAGGCTCGTTGCGGGAGCATGATCTGATATCATGCGAAAAGCAGCATTCAATGCTGCATAACCTTACCACGACATTGTGTCTGGGTTTTATCGTTTTACAGGGTTTCCTGGTATACTTATAAGCCAGTGTACCAATGAACTTGTCCGGAAATTCCTTTTCAACCGCTTCGGCTACCTGGTTTACAAACCAGATGATAACCCCGGACTCACTTCCCTCCTTTTTCACAATGGCCTGGCAATTATCACACTGGCAGGGATTGTCCCAGTCATTCTGCGATACATCATAGATCAGGTATTCCGGATTTTCACGCATTCTTTTTTTTATCCTTTCCGTCACGATCTTCAAAACGTCTGGATTGGTAAGGCATAACTGAGCATGTTCATGAATCCGTTTGTTGTTGATTAGGCTGTAGTATTCAGGATGTTTTTTATAAAATTCTGAGGGTGGCATCAACGGATAGAAAGTATGAACAGCCCAATAGCCTTCAACTCCCCCGGGCTGCTGCCTGTATGACATTGTTCCGTTCATCCTGTTCCTGGCAGCCCAGATGCTGTCGAAAGCTTCAAAATAAAAATCATTGCGCACCCTGATCCCGGGGGCCTCTGTGTGCTCAAAAGAGTCAAATGTCAGTTGTTCCCTCTGGGGTATAACGCTTACCGAAGGTGTGTACCACCTGCAACCGAGCTCATTCTCGAGAAATCCCATAACTCCATACATGGTGCCGCGTTGCTTTCCTCCATATATCAATATATCCGGTCCAAAACTGCAATACCGGAATGATTCATCCAGGTCAGCGGGAGCAGGTTTGCCGGTTTTGTCCAGTACCAGGCTGTTATAACCCAGCACGATTTGCGGACCCGGCCAGGCTTGTTCAACCGGCTGTATGGGAAATTCTGCACCACTGATCTCCCTGAGCCAATGCTGTAGTTCTTTGGCTGCCCATTGTTCTGATTCCGATGCGCTGCTGCTGACCGCTATCCTGAAATTTGATTTCTTGCCTGAAAATAAGGTGTAACTGCTGCGTTTACCAGAAACATCTGTTTGCTTTGATAAATTCTGTGTTTTTGATTCTCCAGTAATATAAAAAGAGAGAATCATACTCAAAAATAAAATTCGTCCCATATGAATACAATAGGTTAAACCATTATGAAAGTCTGAATCATTAAAGATAACTCAAATTATCCATGCCAAAATTGCCTTGCTTATTTTATAAGTGACATTTTTATGGTATCCGTAAATTTTTCGGTTTTCAGGGAGAGAAAATAATTACCTGAGGCAAAATTTCGGGATTCCCATTTTAGCCTATAACTACCAGATCTCATATACTGATTAAGCATTGTTTCTATCTTTTGACCGGAAGCGTTGTAAACATCCAATGTGACCTGGCTGTCTTCATCTAAATAAAACTCAGTCCAGGTAAATGTATTAAACGGATTGGGATAGTTCTGAAGAAGCTTATAGGGTTTCAGAAATTTAATTTCAATTGTTTTATCCATAGAGGTTTCCAGTTTTACGTTTACCAGTATTACCTTATCATAATCAGAAATAATATCCGGCTCATATTCATGTATAAGGTTAAATTGAGGTCAATATCTGAATTAATAAAGATAATTCAAATTTTCTATGACAAAGTCTAAAAAATGCGTAACAAGATACTATCTGATTAATGTTTTTGGTATGAGAATTCTCCGACTTATTTTATTAGTGACATTTTTATATATCCCTGAATTTCCTGGTTCCAGTGAAAGATAATAATTTCCAGGAGCAAAATTATTAAATACAATCTCTTGTGGAAAGGCACGAAGTTCATCAACCTGCGCTAAGACCGCATTTATAAATCCACTGACTGCCAGAAAGATAAAAAATTGAATCAAAATTCTTGATTTATATTAATTAAAACAAATTTCCTAAAGTAAGGTTCTGCTTTTATCGGTATTATGGTTAGGAATAATCCAGGCTAATAATATGAATAAAAATCATCAGTAAATAGGGAATTACATGGTCCGATTCACCCGCCATAAAATACTTTGGTGCTTTTTTTCTGCTCTGAATTTCAGGAATATATAGTGAAGAATTGACATAGAATCCGGGTTGGGATTCATATATAATATGCTCCCCACGATATTCATCTTCTTTTAAAGGGGAACTTTCATCTTTAATCAGATTTGACCTGATTACTGATAATTGGGACTATAATTCTTACTCGATAATGAGTTTACTGTTGATAGATTTCTGTCCAAGTATTATCTTCAGCAGGTAAATTCCTTTGGCCAAACCTGAAACGTCCATTTCCTGAACCGGATTGCATGCATGGATAAGCTCTTTACCCTCCAGTGAGAATATGGAAATTTCTGTGATTTGGTCAGTTGAATTCAATATGATTCTGTCTTTGGCCGGATTGGGAAAGAAATCAATTTGGATTGATTTCTCATCAATTATTCTTGTAGGTATTGCAACTGTTATTTGCTCTGTAACCAGAGTAAGATCAGGAAATACTGCATTAGTCATTGAGCAGGAATATTCCCCAGATCCGGTGGTATAATAAAAGACCTGTTGTATTGGTTTCGACTTCAACTCCGTTCTTATAGAAAACAAATTTCGTTGCTGACGTATCAATCAATGCTTCTGAAGAGTAATCAATAAGGGTATCTTTTGACAGGTTTTCTGGTTCAAAGATATTATATTGCGGACTGTAAGTCAGATTAGCCGTATTCCGGCAGGTGACCAGAGATGAGAATGGTAACCGATTCTCATAGCAAAATAAATAACTAAAATTTGCCAATGGAGAGACATGTAGCTCTTTCAACTGATTCGCCTGACAATACAGTTCTGTGAGATCAGGCAAGTTGGAAACATCCAACAATTCTATATTATTGACATTGCAAGACAGGTAATTCAGGTTAACTAAATCTGAAACATCCAGACTACTTAACTGATTAATGCCACAACTCAAATAGGTAAGGTTTGTCAGTCCGGATAAAGGTAGCTCAGTCAATTGGTTCATGCTACAGGTAAAATAGCTTAGATTATTTACTGCAGAAATATCCAATGTGTTTAGCTGATTGTTGAAACAGGACAAATTAACCAGATTCCCGAGATTTGAAACGTTAAGACTTGCTAACTGGTTGTTGTAACAAGAAAGAGCCGTAAGGCCAGTCAATGCTGTTAAATCCATTTCTCCAGTCAGCAATTTATCCCAAATGTTTAATGTGGCAACCCTTTTTGGATTTTCGGAGTTCCAGATTACACCCTCCCACATTCCGGGATCTGATTCAGTGTTCCAGTTTAAATTGTCAGAAGTGTCACAGGCCATATCAATAGCCTCTAAGGCAATTGAATCAGCCATACTGTAGGTTTGAGCCCACGCGTTGTGCAACAATCCGTAATTCATGATGATAAAGAACAGGATTTGGGTTTTCATTTTTGAGCATGTTAACATTCATCCAAATAGAATCAAATATATCCCTGTCCCAAATTTCGAAGGTTTATTGTAGTTTGTTGGTAATTGGGACAAATATAAATTTAGGATAATTTCCTGTAAAGTCCAAATAACGGATTCTCCTAAATCAGCCTATTCGGAATTAAAACATAAATAGCATATCAGTAACCAGGGAGGTAAGTTTACCTATTCTGATTACTAGCATAATTAATGAATTAGGGTATAATCCATTTTCATTTCGCAGCCGGGTTTGTTCCTGCAAACGGTTCCTGCAAACGTTTCAACTGCTGTGACTAGGGTAACTGAACCGATCACATAGCTCAACGCATACCTTTTTTATTGATATTCAAATGATCATAGCAGATTCTGATCGTAAGGAGTGCCGATTCAGGTGTGCAGAGTAAAGGTTTTGTCATCATCTTCCATACAGGCTGTAAAATAATCAACCTCTCCGGCAAAACCTTCATTTGCATCGCCGGCAGATATCTGATTTGATTCCTGGTTGGTAGAGATACTGATATGATCGGGCTGAAATGTGCTATATAAGATGCTTGCTCTTTCAAATAGTGCAGAAAACCCGGCATGAAAGGGGAAAGTTGAATGAAAAATCAGCCCGCCTTCAATTTTTACAACAATATCCTTTCCGTTGTATTTCCAGAATGCACTGACATAATCATGATTACTCAACTTGCCGGGCAGGATCTCACTCCTGATGGTATCAGGAACACCAAGTACGGACTGAACGAAGTCAATATCATGAATCACAAGATCGAACAAGGCACCACCGGAAGAACCAAAGTTTGATTGTTTTTCTGTCCATTCGCCCCATGCCGGTATGCCTGCAAAGCGGGAAAGTGACAGGAATCTCAATGGTCCGAATTCACCTGAAATAATCCATTGCTGCAGTTTCCGGTACGCCGGCATAAAACGGACAACCTGTCCTACCAATAATATAAGATTCCTTTCATTCGCCAGGGTTATTAACTCTTCCCCCTGTTCTATGTCCAAACAGACCGGTTTTTCCAGGAATACGTGTTTACCTGCAAGCAGGGCTTTTTTAGCCATTTCATAATGTAAATCGGTATGCACACAAATGAAACAGGCATCCGGATCTTCCATGGAAAGACATTCATCCAGGCTGGAATAGAATTTAATTCCTGAAAGGGATTCCGGTTTCAGGTTACCGGTTGAAAAGTTACCTGTTTGTTCCGTAAGCTTTTTTTCAATGTTACCCTGATCCTTGTCAACAATGGCCGTCAACTGCAATTCTTTGTTTTTGAGAATATTGATTGTATGAGACAATCCCATAAATCCAAAACCGACAACAACCACTTTTTTCATATCACATCGTTTAAAATAACCCCAGTTTTAATTATGCCTGATCAGGATCTTCTCGAGTTCTTCAAGGCTTTTCCCCTTTGTCTCAGGCACCTTTAAAAATACAAAAATGATCAGCATCAGGCACATGATATCAAAGATCAGAAATGCCGAAGCGCCCCCCAGCCTGTTCAGAATGACCGGAAAGGTCAAAATGACGATAAAATTGGCCATCCAGATAGCGACTATAGAAACTGACATGGCTTTACTCCTTAGTTTGTTTGGATAAATCTCCGATATGATCACCCACGTTACAGGTCCCAGCGAAGCGGAAAATGATGCGATATACAACAAAATGAAAACAAGGATAATAAACCCACCAAATTTCTGCATATAAAATGCCAGGGTTAATGCGGTAAGTGAGATGGCCATGCCTATGGTTCCGCCGATCAGGAGGGGTTTCCGTCCCAGCTTGTCCACCCAGGTGATGGCTACCAATGTAAAGAGAACATTTACACCCCCGATGACAGCGGTATGCAGGAGTGCTGAACTGGTACCGATTCCGGTCTTCTGAAAAATCACAGGTGCATAATACATGATCGAATTGATACCGGTTACCTGTGAGAATACAGCCAGCAGGATGCCCAGCCAAAGGACAGGTTTCATCCGTGATGAAAAAACTTCCTTATAGGTTCCCTTTTCTGCTATGACCGAATTTCGAATGTCGTCCAGCTCAATCCTGGCCCTTTCCTGCCCGTTGATCCGGCTGAGGATTCTGAAGGCCTCTGAGTCCATGTTTTTTTGCACTAACCAGCGAGGACTTTCGGGCACAAAGAAGAGCAAAACCAAAAACAGCAAGGCTGGCAGGCCCATTACGGCAAACATCCATCTCCAATTGTTTACACCTGTATCTGACAACCAGTAATTGCTAAAAAAGGCCAGCATGATACCCACAACAATGGCCATCTGGTTCAGGGTTACCAGCTGACCACGTTTTGACGCGGGTGATATTTCGGAAATATACATAGGCGAAAGCATGGAAGCCATGCCCACGGCAAATCCCCCGATCAACCTGAAAAAGATAAAAACAAGGTGAATGGTGGACAAGGCTGATCCCAGTGCAGAAAGTAGGAAAAGTGCTGCTGACAACATCAGTATTTTCTTTCTTCCATAGATATCGCCTGGTTTACCCGATGAAAGCACTCCCAAAATGCAACCGGCGAGCAGACTGCTCACGGTCCAGCCCAGACTAATGTCATTGAGCTGAAAGTAGGGTTGGATAAAAGGTATTGTACCTGAAATTACCGCGGTGTCAAATCCAAACAACAAACCACCCAGGGCAGCAACAACTGCAGCAAGTAGAAGATAGAACGAATCTTTTTGTTTCATTTCATATGGAATTAGTGATAGGCCCCTGTACGGACATAAGCTTTGATTGTACCATGGATTTTTTCCTGATCCTCAAGAAGGGGCCTGATTGTATATTCTTCCACCGAAGCAGGGATAATAAAAGTTTCTGCATAATGTACTTCAAAGGGTAAAAATGCATTTGACGGACTTTCCACAACAACAGCTTCTCCTTCTACCAGGCACAATACGTTCACCCCACCCCAGGTATTGTGAATTACCTTTTTGGTAAACCAATGACGTCGTGTTTCAATAAACTCCCGTTCATGCAGTCCTGTCCGTTCTTCTTTCCATCCATCTCCTTCAGCCATAATTTCAAAACGGTTTACCAGATTACTCTTTGTCCATGTGGTGGTTCGGTCCCACTGAATGACTTTACGTCCATGTTCAATGTTGATGGGACGCGGCCTGCCATCCATCCCCAGCCGGCCCCAGTCCCACAGTTTGAAAGTAAAGATATAGGGTGTGGCACTGATCTCCAATACCATTGAATCCTTTCCCGAACAATGCACAGTGCCCCCGGGAATAAGAAAATGATCGTGTTTTTTTGCCGGCCAGATCTGTACATGTCTCAAGGTGTCGAAAGAGGTTACCCCGTTTTGTGCATCCCCGAGTTCGCGGATCATTGCCTCAGGGATCACACCTTCCTTCAATCCGAGATATACTTGAGCTCCAGGTTTGGCATCCATGATATAATAGCTTTCATCCTGGGTATAATGCATGCCGAATTTCTCCTGAATGTATTCTGTAAGTGGGTGTACCTGTAAACTTAAGTTTCCGCCGTCCATGGTATCGAGGAAATCAAAGCGGATCGGGAATTCGTCACCGAAACGTGCATGCACAGCTTCACCTAACAGCTCACGGGGCTGGAAAAACACCAGGTTAATGGAGGGTATCTCAAATATTGTATGATTAATCCGGAAGTACAGGCTGTTTTCTTCCGGTACACAGTTAAAACACCAGGCGTAGTTCTCAGCCGTTTTATCCAGATTGCAGTGTTCCTTCATCCACTGTCCTCCCCAGGGTCCGGGATCAAAGAAGGGTACCACGCTGAATGGTCTTTTTACTGTTTGCTTTAAACCTTCGCGTATGGCATCTCCTGTTGTCATTTTGGGCAATTGCTGATTATTCGTATCAAGTACAAAATCCCATTTGCTGATCAGCCTCTTTTTAAAACGGTCACACACACGCCAGTCCACAAAAAAACTCCGCTTGTAAAGCAACATCCAGTCGGTTTCGAACCGGTTATTTACACCCAGGTTAGATACACGGTTTTTTCGCATACGCTGCTGAATTTCCCAACGGGCCATATCCGCATACACCAGCACATCAAAATACGGCACAACATAGGCTGCACCTGTTCCAAGTATAAGGACCAAACCCTTTTCAAATGATTGGATCTGATTACGGACCTTTTCAATTGCTGCCGGATTGAAGTAGGCATCTAGGGTGAGCCTGGTCAGGTGTCCGAATATCCGGTCATCTGTGACATCCGGATAAACCATTGCCGAGATTTTTTCTTCAGACCACATGATATCACGACTGTGGATCACCAGATCCGGAATTAATCCGGCTATCAGTGCAGCATCCGTTTCTTCCTCCAAAACACCCTGATAATATTCAACAACAATGATCTTCTTTCTGGTACCTTGATCCAAAGCATGACGGCGAAGCCTTTCCGTGATGGCATTCCATCCGAGGTCAACTGTGAATTGGCCCTCTATCTCAACAAATGGACTATTATTAAAGGCAGTCATCATCTCAGATATATTGCAGCTAGAAATGAACGGTTTCTTGTTGGCCGGTTCAGCCAAAATGCTTTGTCATAAAAGTAACTTTTTTTTCATATCCATGATCACATTCTTTTTCCTTTTGTAATATTGCTTCCAGACTAATTCATCATCAGATGATACAGTAAATATGGTTCATCGAAAAGAAATAGCTCCCCTGCGGCAGATATTTTCTTCCCTGCAGTCGAAGAACTACAGGCTGTATTTTATGGGTCAAAGTGTCTCGCTTGTTGGATCCTGGATGCAGAATGTTGCGCTCAGCTGGCTGATATACCGTTTAACAGGGTCAGTATTCCTGTTGGGTCTGACGGGTTTTGCGAATCAGATCCCTGCTTTCATTCTCTCACCCATTACGGGTGTATTGACTGACCGTTATAATCGTCGCAGGATCATGATCCTGGCCCAGGTATGTTTTATGCTGCAGGCTCTGTTGATGGCCATGCTGGTCCTCTTCAATATAATCCTGGTGTGGCATATCCTCTCGCTAAGTGTGATCTTCGGTATCATCAGTGCTTTCGATGCACCGGCCAGACAATCACTGGTCGTTGACATGATTGACAATCCCGATGATCTCGGAAATGCCATTGCTTTAAATTCGGCTGTTTTTAACGGGGCCAGGCTTATCGGACCTGCCATTGCAGGGGTGGTCATTGCCCTGGTTGGAGAAGGGATTTGCTTTTTGCTGAACGCCATCAGCTATCTGGCTGTCATTTTTGCACTCATGAAGATGTCAATTGAGGTAAAACCAGTTCATACAAGCGACACCAATCTCAGAAAGGCCTTTTCCGAAGGACTGAGCTATACATTCAGATCGCTGCCAATTCGCCGGTTATTGATCCAGCTGGCCATACTGAGCCTGGTGGCCCTTCCTTTCATCGTGCTGCTGCCTGCCTATGTCAGGGAAATATTACATGGCAGTGCCGGTACATTGGGATTCCTGATGTCAGCCATGGGTGCAGGTGCGCTGACCGGGGCCATTTACCTGGCAGCAAGAAGGAGCATTCTGGGTTTGGGTAGAATTATCTCTGTTTTTTCTATCCTGCTTGGATTAATGATTGTACTGACTTCTTTCTCTGAAAGCACCGGTTTTTCATTATGCCTGTTCTATTTTGCAGGACTTTCCATGATTTTATCCATAGCTGCCATAAATACCTTGTTACAGACCATTGCTGATGAGGATAAGCGTGGCCGGGTAATGAGTTTTTATGCGATGGCCCTGATAGGTACCACACCCATTGGTAATCTGCTGGCAGGCAGCATTGCAAGCGGGATTGGCATACCCTATACCCTGCTGACCGGAGGGATCATTACCGTGTTAGCCGGAATCTGGTTTGAATTGAACCGGAAATCCCTCCGGAAATATATTCATCCGATTTATATCCGGAAAGGGATTCTACCTGAATTACCCGTGGAGTTATGATCCACTTTCAGGATAGAACAGCCATGGCAGCACCAATGAGATTTGCATTTTCCATTTGGGAAATGGTCACTGTAATCCCCGGTATGTCCAGCTTTGTTAGAATCTCAGACACATGTGTATTTACCAGTTCAGCATAGGATGAACGTCTCGTTATGATCTGGCTCCAGAATAAACTTCCTTCAGCAAGGACCTGTATTGTTTTTACAGCCGGATTGGCATCACGCAGGTTCAACGCCAGTCCTGCAATTGATGCGGCAACCAGTTTGGCGGACCGTTCATAGATCTGATAGGCGACTTCAACATGCATCGACTCATGCCTTAAAGGATCGTTGATCATTCGGGTCAGATCCGCTGCACTGAAATTTTCATTCCATTTATCAGAAGGCCATGCAGCCCTGAAAACACGACCCAGATACATGCCTGAAACAGCCTTCTCGAAACGCTGGAAGCCTTTATTGTCTGAACCGGCATCCACTTCATCATCCAGGGAAGTCAGATGCGGCGGATAAAAGTTGCCGGATTCAAGATTTACGGGAGTTTCACCTGTCCAGCCTTTTAAACTCTTAATTTTCGGAATATATTCAGAAGGGAAAAAAGTGGCCATATTGGTACCGGTACCAACGATAATTCCAATGTAGGCATCAAAACCCGGATTCAACAAACCGGCGAACAAACTGGTAATGGTATCATTCACCACCCTGATGTCAGTGAAATGATGCCTGGTGTTCTTATTCATGAAGTCGAGCAAAGGTTTGCCTACCGGATGACCTTCCATTTGTGCTATACTCACCCCTTTGGTCCATTTGATCAGCTCAGCATCGCCATCTGGCAGCGATTTGGCTGGATAAGAGAAACAATAGCCAATGGGAGTCTGGTTTGATACAATTAGCTGCTTCAGCACGCTGGACTGAGATTTGAACAAATCCTCCCGGGTAAAACCCTTTCTTTTCATTTCAGTGATATCCTTCTCAGCCATACTTGTGATGGAGGTCTTATCAGCAACCGATACAGAAGCTATCCTGAAATTCGTGCCACCCAGGTCAAATACAGTCGCGTTTCCCTTGATATTCCCCTTTTTGGGATGAATGTAAGTGGGAAGGCATTTGATCTCAGTATCATCCTGATTAAGTCCAGTTACAATTTTTTGGGATAAATCGTTCGCAATATCAGCTAACTGAGCCTGATTCAGATCAAATTGGTTTTTCATATATTTTCGGAATTTGGGAAATTTGTATTTTCAGGGTTTAAAAATAACGAAATTTTCGTATTAGTATCCCCATTTCCGCATGATTGCCAGATTGGTTTTCATGCATTCCAAGGGAGATTTATTCTGATAAGATTCCTGTTCGATTATATAGCAGATTGCCCCGCCCAAACTGGTGGCCAGCGCAACAGTTTCCTTTGCATTCACAATTCCCTCACCGATAATAGTGCTTTCATATTCTTCATTCCCACCTCCCGATTTTACCATATCTTTAACATGGATGTTTTCAAAACGGTTTGGATATTGCCTGATAACATCCGCAGCAATGGCACCACCACTGTATAAATTGCCGATATCCAGCTGAACGACCACCAGATCAGGATCGATGCTTCGCATCATGATATCAAATACCTTTTCATTATTTAGTTTCTGGCTGAATTCAAAGTCATGGTTGTGGTAACCGAATTTCATGCCTGATTTTTTACACAATTCACCGCATTTGTTGAATATGTCGAGGCAGCTTTTCAGGTCATCATAGGATTTTCTGAAACTTTCGTCCATCCAGGGGCTGACCACATATTTTTGCTGCAGGGTGGCAGCATCTTCAACAGTAAATTTCCAGGAATCTGTGAAATCTTTCTTCACCTTGTCCCAGTGTTCAGTTCCCATTACTGTATGTCCGCTGATCATGATCAGGCCAAGATTATCGAGAATTTTTTTGAATTCCTTAGCCGGGTAACCATAGAATTTGCGGTTGATATAGTTGGCATGTTCCACATTCCTGTATCCCATGTTGGCTATTTGTTGCAGGGAACCCAGGGGGTCCTTCGTCATATCATCGCGGATGGAGAACAACTGCATACCAACGTTGTCTAATTTTAAAACGCCTGCGAAGGAGGATCTGTTGATCACTGTTGCAGCGGCCAGGGCAATGGCGCCTTTCTTAATGAAATTACGTCTTGACGTGTTCATGGAGTAGTTGTTAGTTAAATGTTGTAGGTTGTATGTTGTGAGTTATTAATATAAATAGGATATAAAATTACTTTTTTTATCATATATTCTGGCATGGGTGTTAAATTTGTAATATTATCCTGTTCATGAATACTAGCCTGAAACCGATGTCAAAAGTAATAAACGACCATATCCTGAAATGCAGATCATCCGCAATCAACAACATTGTAGCAATCCTCGGTACTTCAGATTCACTGGATAGCAAGCTGCGACAGATATGCCTTCAGATCTCACTTGCCTATGATTGTCCAGGCCAGGTCTCTGCCTGTATTTACTATGATTCTGTACGGTATATCAGCCATGATTTTACCGGATCACAGCGATTGGAGCGATTTGCCTTTTCCACTCCTGATAAAGTAAATGGTGTCATTGAAGTACATTTTCCGGATGATTACAAACCTGAATCAGATGCAGATTTTCTGAACCGTGATGATGATTTTATACCGCATATTGCCAGACTGATCGTCGGAACCGTGTCGGTCGACAAACTTGCCAAACTGATCTATGATAATTCCGAACGCATCAAGGAACTGACTGGTATTCAGCGAACGGCGGAGATACTGAAAAGAGGCCTGCCACTGGAACAATCTCTTTATGAAATATGTTCTGTTATTCCTGAGGCATGGCAATTCCCTGAATCGACCGTAGTCAGGCTGGTTTTTGGCAAAGATGTTTTTACAAGCCGTAACTTCAGGGAAACACCCTGGCTGCAAAAGCAGGTATTTGAAACACCTGATCACCGGCAGGGCAGTATTGAAGTTTTCTATCTGAAGGAGTTTCCTCATGCCTATGAAGGACCCTTTCTGAAGGAAGAAAGGAATCTCATTAACAACCTGGCAGCATTGATTGCCGGATCAGCAACCGGTGAAGTTTTAAAAAACCTGCAGTATGAAAACAGGGAGCGTTTGAAGGAACTGAACCTGATAAACAAGACCTCGGAAATAATCTCCCTTGGGAAGCCGGTGGATGAAACGCTCCAAAAAATATGTTCAATTCTCCCCAGATCCTATCAGTATCCCAGGTATACCGCCGTACGGATACTATTTGAAGGCAGAATATATAAAAGCCGGGATTTTAAGGACTCGCCGTGGGTCCAACGGGAACATTTCATTACCATTGATAATATTAAAGGTACAATTGAGGTTTTTTACCTGAAAGCTTTTCCAATATCCTTTGAGGGCCCTTTCATGAAAGAAGAAAGGCAGCTGATCATCAACCTGGCAAGACTCATCAGCGGATACCTGAACAATGTAAAAGGCAGGGAAATCTACAGCAAAAGAAGGTTTGAAGAGATCCGGCCATTCAATGCCAATGATTACAGGCAATCTCTCGTGAAAAACAAGAGACCGCTCCAGCTTTTTTTCAACCGTCAGTCGCTGGATAAGTATATTTATCTTGACATGATGAAATACAAGGTAAAAGAGATTCTTTTTGTGGCTACCCTGTATGATGCCTTCATCCTGGAAAATGAAGACAGCTTCTTCGAACAGTTTATGGGAATAATATATCAGTACAGCCTTTTTTCCCTACCCAGGATCACCGGGGTGACAAATCCGGATGATGCATTGGAGCTGCTCGACAGTGCACATTTCGATCTGGTTATTCTCATGGTTGGCATGGACCGTGATACGCCCGTTGCATTAAGCGATAGCATCAGGAAGAAACGGCCCGGTTTACTTATATACCTGTTGCTGAATCAGAAGAGCAACATCCGGTATTTCGAAGAACTGGTGCCCACCTTAAAATCAGTTAACCGGCTTTTTGTCTGGAGTGGAAATTCACAGATATTTTTTGCCATAGTAAAATCAATTGAGGATGAGGTCAACGTCGAAAATGACACGAAGATCGGACTGGTCAGGATCATCCTGCTCGTGGAAGATTCTGCGCAGTATTATTCCAAATACCTCCAGATGCTTTATTCTATTGTGTTCGGACAGGTTCAGCAGGTATTGCCGGAAGTGGAAAAGAATGAACTGAACAAGATCTGTAAAATGCGGTCAAGGCCTAAGATTTTACTGGCCAGGAATTTTGAGGATGCCATGTACATCTTCAACAAGTATAAGGATTTCATGCTCTGTGTGATCTCGGATGTGGAGTTTGAACGGGAGGGTAAACCTGATAAAACAGCCGGTATAAAATTCATAAAATACATTAAATCACATATTCTTAATCTTCCAATCGTTCTCCAGTCATCTGAAAAAAGCAATGAACAGGTTGCCCGGAAACTGAATGTAGGATTCATAAATAAAAATTCAGAAACCCTGCTGAATGATCTGAAAAACTTCCTGACCTATTACCTGGGTTTCGGTGATTTCGTCTTCAGGAATAAAGAGGGTAAACCCATCGCTGTAGCAAAATCCCTGCGTGAATTTGAGGCCTTGCTCCAGGAAATACCCGATGAAACTTTTTATCTGCACGCCCTGGAAAATCAGTTTTCACTCTGGCTGATGGCACGCGGTGAAATTGAACTGGCCCGTACGCTGAATCCCCTGAGAATCGGTGACTTTAAAGACATAAAGGAATCCAGGCGATTCTTCATAGAAACCATCCGGAAATACCGTGAAGAAAAGAAGAGTGGTAAAGTACTGAGTTTTGATGAAACTGCCACCCTGGATGAAAAGAATATTGTTGCTTTTGCAGCAGGATCTTTTGGCGGAAAAGGGAGAGGCCTTGCCTTTATTAATGCATTGGTATACAATTTTGATTTTGGTGATCTTACCCGGAAGATCAATATACGGACTCCGATTACAGCAATAATTGGCACAGATGAATTTGAGAATTTCCTTGAAATGAACAATCTTCTCAATCTAATTCTTAAACCAGGTATTGATTATAAAGAGATCCGGCGCTACTTTGTACATGGTGGACTTTCCTCCCCACTTGTCAAAAAACTGGAGGTGTTTGTCGAACAGGTGGAAAGGCCGATAGCCGTGAGATCCTCGAGCCTTTCAGAGGATAGTCTGACCCAGCCTTTTGCAGGTGTTTTTGATACGTATATCATCCCCAATAACCGGGACAACAAGAAAAAGGTTTTGGAGAACCTGATCAGGGCCATCAAATTGGTATTTGCTTCTGTATATTCAAACAATTCACGAACCTATTTTCAGGCAATCCATCATAAAGTTGAAGAAGAAATGATGGCCGTGATACTCCAGGAACTGGTTGGTAACCATTACGGAAATTACTATTATCCGCACATCAGCGGTATTGCGCAATCCTATAATTTCTATCCTGTAGCACATATGAAACCTGACGAGGGTTACGCGGTAATCGCATTGGGACTGGGATCATATGTGGTAGACGGCTGGAAATCTTTCCGGTTTTCACCACGTTATCCTAAAATTGAAATGTATACCACCAAGGATCTTTTAAACAGTTCCCAGGTTAAGTTCTATGCCCTGGATACATCCAGGTCCGATGTTGATTATGTCACCGAAGGTGAATTGGCTTCACTTGCCCTGCTTGATGCTGATGAGGCGGAGAAGCATGGCACCATGGCTCATTGTGTATCTGTATACAATGTGAACAACGACCGGATTGAGCCGGGTTTGGGAACCTTTGGCCCCAGGATTCTGAATTTTGCCGACATATTGCACTATGGGTACATACCCCTGGCTGAAACCATTGATATCATGTTAGGTACAATTGAAGAGTCTCTTGGATCACCTGTGGAGATTGAATTTGCAGTGGACCTCAATAAAACACAGAATAACCTTCCCTCTTTTTATCTCCTTCAGATCAAACCCCTGCTGGGAAATCAGCTGAATTACAACTTCAATCCCCAGGATCTGGACCAGTCGAAAATATTTCTGTTCACCCGTTCCAGTCTGGGCAATGGGGAGATGAACCACATCCATGACATTATTTTTGTGGATAGTGAGAAATTTGACAAGTTGAAAACATTTAACATTGCTGCAGAAATTGAACAGATCAACAACCGGATGATCAGCCTGAACCGGCATTATATCCTGATCGGACCCGGCCGTTGGGGCACACGTGATCCCTTTCTGGGCATACCGGTGAACTGGTCTCAGATCTCAAATGCACGTGTTATTGTGGAGATAAGCCTGGCCAACTACCCGCTTGATTCCTCCCTGGGATCTCATTTCTTTCACAATGTTACCTCCATGAACATCGGATATTTTTCAGTTCTCGAAGAGTCCAGTACTGATTTTATCCGCTGGGGTATGCTGAAAAACCACACCATGCCCTACAATAAAAAATACCTGAAACATGTTCGCCTTGAACACCCTCTGCAGGTTTTGATGAATGGTAAGCAACGCACTTCTGTCATTCTCTACAATCATTGAAAGGACATGAACCGCATATTTACCGGCATATTTGATGACCACAGAATTGTGCAGGAAGGCATACAAGCCCTGCTGAAGGATGCACCGGATATCGAGGTCGTGTTTGTTTCCCAGCAGTATGACCTTTTGCTGGAGGATCTGAAAACTGCTCCTGTACATATACTGATCATAAACCTGCACAATACGGCTCAATCCTCCTTCAAGCTGATATCAGACATCATTCAGGTATGTCCGGGGATAAAAATACTGGTCCTTTCCGTGCTCAGCAGTGAAGAAGCCATACTTAAATCGATCAAAGCCGGAGCCAAAGGGTTTCTTGCCAGAGATACAGGCCGGAACGAACTCATGGAGGCAATATATAGCCTCCGGAACGGATTTGATTATTTCAGCAAATCCATTACACACCTGCTTCTCAACCGGTATATCGCAAATCTCAAGCTGGTTGATGATAAATCAGAGATAAAGGAATTGAGTGCACGTGAGATTGAGATATTAAGGCTTTGGGGAAACAGCATGTCTAACAAGGAAATTGCAAACACCCTGTTTTTAAGTGTACGTACCGTGGAAACGCATAAAAACCACATCATGCAGAAACTCAACCTGAAAACCTCGGTAGATATGATTAAATATGGCATACGTAACAATATTATCGACATATAAGCACCTCCTTACGCGAAACACGTAATTCCATACGCAAACTACTGAAATAGGCACTGCCGGCTAAGTTACCGCAATAAATCTTTTTATTTTTAAGGCGACTTGAACCCTTAAAACCATATTATTATGTCAGATATATTGGATGTGAAAGTAAACGATTTCATGGCCAGGCTTATAGCCAGGAATCCGGGAGAATCAGAATTTCATCAGGCTGTAAAGGAAGTTGTGGAATCGCTTATGCCCTTTATTGAAGAAAATCCCAAATTCAGGCATGGAAAGATCCTTGAGCGTATTTCAGAACCAGAAAGGGTGATCCTCTTCAGGGTGCCCTGGGTGGATGATAACGGTGAGATCCATATTAATAAGGGTTACAGGATCGAGATGAACAGTGCCATTGGCCCCTATAAAGGGGGTATTCGCTTTCATCCGACCGTTAACCTGGGTATTTTGAAATTCCTGGCCTTTGAGCAGGTATTCAAGAACAGCCTGACCTCTCTTCCGATGGGCGGGGGGAAAGGTGGCTCCGATTTTGATCCGAAAGGAAAATCCGATAATGAGGTCATGCGTTTCTGTCAGAGTTTTATGACGGAATTACAACGCCATATCGGACAGGATACCGATGTACCGGCGGGAGATATCGGTGTCGGCGGACGGGAAATAGGTTATATGTTCGGACAGTATAAGCGGATCCGCAATGAATTTACCGGTGTTCTTACCGGAAAAGGTATTGAATGGGGTGGAAGTCTGATCCGGCCTGAAGCTACCGGTTATGGTGCTGTTTATTTTGCAGCAGAAATGCTGAAAACCCGTAACGAAGGCATGAAAGGCAAAACAGCCGTTGTATCCGGCTCGGGCAATGTTGCACAATATACCGCTGAAAGACTCCTGACCATGGGGTGTAAGGTACTTACCCTGTCCGATTCTTCGGGATACGTCCATGACCCTGACGGCATTGACAGTGAAAAACTTGCCTGGGCAATGGAGTTGAAAAACATCAAACGGGGAAGAATTGAGGAATACGCAAAGAAATATCATGTAAAATACTTTGAGGGAGAAAGACCCTGGGGTGTGAAATGTGATATCGCCTTTCCAAGTGCCACACAAAATGAGATTAACCAGGATGATGCGGGGAAACTCTGTAAAAATGGATGTATGGCTGTTTCCGAAGGTGCCAACATGCCTTCTACTCCCGAAGCGGTAGAGGTTTTCCTGTCCTCGAAAATCCTTTATGGACCGGGGAAAGCCGCAAATGCAGGAGGTGTTGCAGTATCAGGGCTTGAAATGACACAGAATTCAATGCGACTTCCCTGGACCCGTGAGGAAGTGGATCAAAGGCTGAACCACATTATGGTAAACATTCATGAAACCTGTGTTAAATATGGTAAAGAACCATCAGGATTCATCAATTATGTGAATGGTGCTAATATTGGTGGTTTTATCAAGGTGGCAAACGCCATGCTGGCACAGGGAGTTGTATAGGGTTCAGCGGAATTTATATTTCAATAATAAATGATGTCAGGTTTCCAGGTCCGGACACCATCATAAGCGATCCTTTGTGAAGCTTCATGATCTCCTGGGAGATGCTCAGTCCGATACCTGATCCTTCTTTTTTGGTTGTAAAGAAGGGTACGAAGATCTTATCCTGAACTTCAGCCGGTATCACCGGGCCATTGTTGGAAACACTGATCCGGATCCGGTTTTGGTGTGTACTTGTGATGTCAATACGTATTACTTTATTCACCTGGTTTTCAATCACAGCATCCATGGCATTGTTTACCAGGTTGATCACCACCTGATTGATGAGCGTTTTATCTGCTTCAATCTGTTTAATTCCTTTTTCTGCTCCTATCTCAAAGTCAATTCCATTCTCCAGCATTTTGCCCGAATAGACAATCCGGATCTGGTCGATCCATTCCCCCACCTTGAAAGCCCTTATCTCAGGTTGGGGTATACGCGACAATTTCCTGTAATTGTTCATAAAATTCAACAAACCATTGCTCTGCTCTTTTATTACATCAATACTGCTCAGCGTAATCTTAAGGATATCTTCATTTATTTCCTCAGCAGTGACAGGTTTATTGTCCGGATGATACAGGGAATTCAATGAACCTGCGACAGAAGTCAGCGGCGATAGCAGGTTCATAATCTCATGGGTCAATACACTGATCAATTTCCGATATGATTCGATCTCACGGTTTTCCAGTTCCTGTCGGATATCCTGGATGGATACCAGCTTAACAGCAAGGTCATTTTTTCGAAGCAGGGTGGCCCTGAAAAAGAGTATTTGTATTGAATTACCGACAATCTGTTTATAAGTCTGATTATCACCGGGTTGCAAGTTGAACAAAGCATTATAAAACTGCGGATTCTTTACCTGCAGAATATTTGGATGGGTTGATTCAGGTGATATTCCGGCATAACGACAAGCCACTTCATTGATCAACTCGATCCGGCCATCGCTGTTCAGCACCAGTAAACCGGTTGCCGAATGCTGGATCAGGGTTTTATAATATCTTTCATTGAATTCATTTTGCAACCTGATTTCCTGATAATGATGATTCAACCGGTTCATATTTTCGTACAACGCGGCGAGAGTCCTATTTCCAACCTTATCAGGGAAAAGAAGGCTGGTGTCGTCATTTTGAAGGGCATTAAAAAAATAAGTGACTGATTCATTGGTAACGCGATATAGCTTAAAAATCAGCCAGCAACAAAGTACACCCAAAATACAAAGAAGGGTGGCCAGGGTATGGTATGACTTCGCAAACAGGAAACCCGCTGCTGTAAAGCTGATTGCCAGCAACAGCATGATTATATAATGTGTCCGGGTATGGAGCAGCCTTTCAGAGACCATACTTTTTCATTTTGTTATACAGGGTTTGCCGGGTGATTCCGAGATGCTCCGCTGAAACGGTCAGATTCCGGTCATACTTTTTTATGGCCTTCATGATCATCTTTTTTTCCATTTCTTCGAGTGTTTCAGTTTCATGGATCATACCCATGTCTTCAGTTCCGAACGCAAAATCACGGGCACACAGTTCATCCCTCTCTGACAGGATCACGGCTTTTTCAATGGTATGCTGCAATTCCCTGATATTACCGGGCCAGGGATTTTTCTGCAACATCGCCAGGGCATCCTCACGGAACTGCAATCCCGGTTTGTTGTATTTCTTACGGTACATGTTTACAAAATAAATTGCAAGTTCTCCGATATCTTCAGTTCTTTCACGCAAGGGCGGCAGATGAATCTGGATGGTATTCATGCGGTAAAGCAAATCCTGCCTGAACTGGTTCCCGGCAATCATCCTGGGAAGATCGTTATTGGTGGCACTGATCAGTCTGATATCCACGGGTACTTCAGCATTCGAACCCACAGGAGTGATGATCCGGGTTTGCAGTACAGTAAGGAGTTTGGACTGCAGGTTCATCGGAATGTTACCGATCTCATCGAGAAACAGGGTCCCCTTGTTAGCCAGAACAAAACGGCCTGTTTTATCTTCATAGGCATTGGTGAATGAACCCTTTTTATGGCCAAAAAGCTCACTTTCAAAAAGTGTTTCCGTAAGTGCAGAAAGATCTACCAGTACAAACAACTCAGCCGTTCTTCCGGAAATTCTGTGTATTTCCCTGGCAATCAACTCCTTTCCGGTTCCATTCTCCCCTGATATAAGCACGCTGGCATCTGTATTTGCCACTTTGGATACGGTATTCATCACTTCCTGCATGGCCCGTGATTTGCCGATAATCATCGGTTTGTTCCGGTTGGCCTCATGTTTCAGTAAACTCTCGCGTGCTTTCAGCGCTGAAATCTCCAGATTTGACTTCCTGAGCTTTAGTGCAGCCTTCAGGGTAGCGATCAGCTTTTCATTATCCCAGGGCTTCAGGATGAAATCAGCCGCACCTTCTTTTAAAGCCTTAACCGCAAGTTCCACATCGCCATAGGCTGTAATCATGATCACCTCTATATCCGGAAATTTCTTTTTTATTTCCCTGAGCCAGAATATTCCTTCGTTTCCAGTATTCAATCCTGCCCGGAAATTCATGTCCAAAACCACAATATCGTAGACTTTCTGGCCTAATTCAGACAGTAATTGGTTCGGGCCCGGAATTGTTTTAACTGTTTCAAAATCTTTCAGCAGCAGTATCTGAAGGGCATTCAGAATACCACGGTTATCGTCCGCAATAAGCAACCTGCCTTCTTTCATGAATCGGAATCTTTATAATACAGTGTATAAATGTAAAGATTTTATACCATAGATTGTAAATTTTTTTTACACTTTGTTAATCCTGCGAAATCTATTATGTTGATCCACAATATTATAGGCTTTCCGGCACAGATTTGGCCTGGTAGTGTAAAAACAATATTATGATACGGACTGTAAAACTGACAAAGGTATTCCAAACCGATCTGGTTGAAACCACAGCACTGTCACAGGTAGATTTTGAGGTGAAAAAGGGTGAGTTTGTTGCAATCATGGGACCTTCGGGATGCGGGAAGTCAACCTTGCTGAATATTCTCGGACTTCTTGACACGGCCAACTCAGGGGAGTATTATTTTGACGGCACCGAGGTTTCGCATTTTGGTGAAAATCAGCGGACTAACCTGCGAAAAGGCAATATCGGATTTGTATTCCAGAGTTTCAACCTGATTGATGAGCTCAGTGTATTCGAAAATGTTGAATTGCCGCTGATTGCCTTGCGAACACTCCGACAAACACGAAAGAGAACAGTTGACGAAATGCTTGAACGGATGCGGATCGGACACCGCAGGGATCACTTCCCACGTCAACTTTCAGGTGGCCAGCAGCAACGTGTGGCTGTTGCCCGAGCACTGATTACGAACCCCAAGCTGATCCTTGCAGATGAACCAACCGGTAATCTCGACTCGACAAATGGTGAGCAGGTTATGCAGTTGCTGGAACAGCTCAATGCCGAGGGGACGACCATAGTTATGGTAACGCATTCTGTGAATCATGCCGACCGTGCACACCGGGTCGTAAACCTGTATGACGGCCATATTGTGACTGAGCGTGTTGAACGGTATTTCAGTCTTTCTCAAGCCTGAATGAGGTGATTTTAGGAACACTAAACCAAAATTTGCTGTATGGTACAATCTATCCAAATGTTGCTGAGGCGATTCAAAACTGACAGTCTGTTTTCAGCAATTAACATCATCAATCTGGGAACGGGGTTTGCAGCCTTCATCCTGCTAAGCCAGTTCATCAATGCCTTCCTGACCTTTGACAAGCACAATGAGAAATTCGACCGGATTTACCGGCTGCAACTTTTCATGGATCAGAAGGACAATACCGAGATGCACTCAGCGAGTGTCACTGCAGCATTCAGCCGGCATGATCTTGTCAATCTGCCTGAAATTGAACGTATTGCCCTAGTTCATGATGTAGGAGACAACAACAAGAATGGCGTATTTCTTTCAGTTGACAAGAAGAACCAGTTTCTGACCCGTTATGGGTATTATGCTGACCAGTCAATTTTCGAAATCCTGACGTTCAGGTTCGTTGAAGGGGACATGCAAAATGCCCTGGTCGAGCCGTATTCGATCGTATTGTCTAAAAGCCTTGCAGATAAATTGTTTCCCGAAGGAAAACCGATCGGGAAACAGGTCTATGGAGAGAACAAGGCAACCTTAACCGTGACCGGCGTATATGAGGATATACCGGCAAAATCCTCCCTGACGCCCGCATACCTGATCCCGATGAAGATCTTTACCGCCCTTACTCGCTGGAAAGACTTTGAAGATAACTACTGGGCCTATTCCTTCAATACCTATGTACTCCTGAAACCGAATGCCAGTAAGCAATCTGTTGATGCAAAAATCTATGATGCCTTAAAAGGTTTCCGAAAGGAACATCACCCTTATTTGCGACCACTGTCAAAACTTTTTCTGAATCCTTATTTTCAAAATGACTTTATCCTGATCCTGAGCCTGTATTCCTTCATTGCACTGCTCATCCTGTTGCTTTCTGCCATCAACTTTATCAACCTGCAAACAGCAAATGCCACCAACCGCTTTCGCGAGATCGGAATCAAGAAAACAGTGGGTTTTACAAAAAGGCAGCTTTGGAAACAATTCATGTTTGAATCCATTTTTTTTGCCATAATTTCAGCCCTGATAGGTCTCGTTCTAGCACAACTTGCCATTCCTGCCTTCAACCGCATTCTGGATGCAGGGATCATGACAAGCGTTGTATCCGACGGGAGATTAATCCTCGTCATTGCGATTTGCACCCTTCTGACAGGCTTTTTATCCGGTCTCCATCCTGCGTATGCAATTTCTTCCTATAATCCGGTTACTGCCATAAAGCAAAAATTCGTGCAGGAGGATATTAATGGCATCAACCTGAAAAGAATACTGGTTACTGGTCAGTTCAGCATATCGATCTTCCTCGTCCTGGTCAGTTTCATTATTTACAGGCAGTCACAATACATGCTGAATAAGGATATGGGATTTGATTCGGAAAATGTGGCATTTGCCAATATTGTCACAGATAAAAAAGGTTCTTTCGATCCGGTGCGTCAAAATCTCCTGCGCCATCCTGAGATAGTGGAAGCCTGTGTATCGGATTATATCCCTTTTATACTTCCTGGAGGAGATGATCTGAGCTGGGAGGGCGGAAGTCCTGAGGACAGGGTATTCGTGAGGATCAGTAATGTAAGCTATGATTTTGTACCTACCTACAATCTGGAAATGCTCAGTGGGAGGAATTTTTCACGTGAATTTCCAGCTGATCATCAGAAATGCCTGATCAACGAAACCGCCGCCAGGATATTTGGCTGGAAAGAAAGCGTGGGTAAACATCTGAAACCATATAACATAGATTACGAGGTCATTGGTGTGATCAAGGATTATGTCGTGTTTTCTGTGCATAATCCGCTCGAACCACATATATATCTGCTATTATCAGATTCGATCTCTTCGGACAGAATATACTCGGTCAGATTTGGGCCCGGATCCGAAAAAAGAGCCATGAAGATCATAAAGAACGAATTTGAAGCTGCTTTCCCGGATGATGCTTTTGATTTTAAAAATATCCGGAACCGGATCAACAATGAAAATGCATACCTGTACTGGCAGAAATTCAGCAAAACATGCAATTTTATTGCCTTGATATCCACTCTGATTTCATCGATAGGATTATTCGGACTGATCCTGTTTGTGACCAAACGGAAGATGAAAGAGATCGCCCTGCGTAAAGTCATGGGATTCACCTTTTTCAACCTGTACTACACCCTGTCATCAGGCTTCATTAAACTGTTCCTGATGGCAATCATTATTGCGTGGCCTGCGGCATACTATGTCTATACTTATCTTCCGGGAGCCAACAAATACGGCATTCAGATCTGGGAATTCCTTTTAGGCACATTGATCATCCTGATTGTAGCCCTGGCTACCATTAGCTTTCAAATTATCAAGGCAGTAAGAACCAAACCGGTGGAAGTATTAAAAGATGAGTAGCGGTGAGAAGAGGTTACCAACAGGTCTTTTAAAAGTTCAGCTTTCAGGTCTGCACAGTTTGTATTTTCAAAAAAAACCAATACCTTAAACGCGAATTTATCCTGAACTTAAATATGAGATATTATGGAAAAACCTGTTAAAAAAGCACCTCCGACACCTTCCGAAGCGAATAAAAATTACTGGACCTCGATTACAATAATAGGTATCCTTTTTTTTATTTTCGGGTTTGTCACCTGGCTAAATGGCATTTTGATTCCCTATCTCAAGATAGCCTGCGAACTTACCTCTTTTGAATCCTTACTTGTCGCTTTTGCCTTTTATATTTCCTACTTTGTTATGGCTCCCCCATCTTCCTGGGTACTTGGTAAAACCGGTTTTAAAAAGGGAATGATGGTTGGATTGCTTGTAATGGCTTTGGGAGCTTTGGTCTTTATCCCGGCGGCCATGACCAGGACATATTCAATTTTCCTGGGTGGACTGTTTGTTATGGGAGCCGGACTGGCCATGTTGCAAACAGCTTCCAATCCTTATATCACCATAATCGGCCCACGTGAAACTGCAGCGAAAAGAATCAGCATCATGGGCGTTTGTAACAAGGTGGCCGGTGCGCTCGCCCCGCTCATCCTGGCCTATTTCATTTTGAGTGACGGTGATGCCTTTGTGGCCAATCTTGCCACCCTGGGTGAGGCTGATAAAATACTTGCACTGGATGCGCTGGCAGCCCGTGTTATAACTCCCTATATTGTCATTGCCATTGTACTGGCCATACTCGGCATTATGATCCTGTTCTCCCCATTGCCGGATATTGAAACAGAACCTGAAGATGAGATGGATATGAATGTAGTAACAAGTAAAACCAGTATATTTCAGTTTCCCCATTTGTTACTTGGCGCATTCACCTTGTTCCTGTATGTTGGAGCAGAAGTAATTGCCGGAGATACCATTATTAGGTACGGAATACAACTCGGCATTCCCATTGCAGAAGCCAAAGTATTTACAACCTATACCCTCATTGCCATGGTAGTTGGCTATATCCTTATCGGCATCATTCTGATCCCCAAAGTAATTACCCAGCGTACCGCCCTGAAACTTTCAGCCATTATGGGTGTGATCTTTACCTTGTTAGCCATATACACACAGGGTAAAACCTCCGTTCTGTTCGTTGCCCTGCTGGGTTTTGCCAATGCCCTGGTATGGCCTGCCATGTGGCCACTGGCATTGCATGATCTGGGCAAATTTATAAAGACAGGGTCCTCCATCCTGATCATGATGATTGCCGGCGGGGCACTTCTGCCACTTTTATGGGGCAGGTTGATTGATATATTTCCGGATTCCCCTCAGAATGCCTATTGGATCTGTGTTCCCTGTTATCTGGTTATCCTGTATTATTCGATCTGGGGGTACAAGGTGGGACTGAAAGGCAATCATCTCAAATAATACATGTAAGAAAAAATCAATATATGAATAAAAAACCCGGCAAATCACCGGGTTTTTTTCAGTTATTGCTTATTTTGATCCTGATTACCCAATCGTTTTTTACTTTTGACGAAATCGCGAGGGATTTAACACCGGAACTGAGCTTTTTCAGTTCAGTGGTCCCATCCATTGTATTGATTGACACCTTAAAATCCGGTTGGTCATCAAAATCGTAATCGATGGTTTCATCTATAGAAGAAGGCAATTCAGGAATGCCAATAAATCTGACCTGTACAAAACCATCTGAATTTCTGCCTCTTAAACCGGCATATACAGGCTTGTTCACAGTGATATGAAGTCCGTTTCGCAGATATGAGCGATTTTCCTTCCCTCCGCTGTATTTCGGGTGTATTTTCATAAAGGGTAATTTGGAAAGATGTACGGCAAGTGTATCATTTTTTATGAAGGTTACCGGTATGAGAAGGAAACAAGCAATTGCCCACAGATAGGCAGGTATGGCTAATATCGATTTCATTTTTATCAGATTATTCAGATTAGGCTTCCTGTTTTGAAAAAATTGATCAGCAATATAATACCGTTTTGCATGGGCCCGCCCGTAAATACCACCAACAATAAAAAGGAAGAAAAGAGGAAGAGGTTTCGCGCCCAGCTGTAATTCCTGTTAACCGGCGTACCCTTGATATGATAGTGAATAGCCCGTTTTGTGCAGGTGTCAATGCATTTCCCACATTTCATGCAGGTAATGGATGGTCCTCCGGAAGCCATATTTGATGAACTGAGTGATAAAGTCGGGCAGGCATTTACACATTTGTTGCACTGGCTGCATTTTTCCGCATCAATCCTTACATCAAAGGCATTTATTTTATTGGTCAGGGACAACAATGCGCCCATGGGGCAAAAAGTGGCACATTGAATACGCTTCCCGGTCAGAACCGGAAGGATAATCACCAACCCTGCAAACAAGGACAAAAAAACCACCGTTTTAAAGAAAATAGTAACTGAAGTCACTTTCTCAAACTCAGTTACTGTTTTAAAGGGACAAAGCCAGTCACAGTATACCGGATTCAATGTGGCAGCCGCAAAAATCGCAACCAGCAACAATACTGAAAAGGATATCCACCTGAATACCGGATTTATTTTTTTGATCCTGGGTTTTCGCAGCAACCGCGATGTACCGTCATCCCAGCCTCCGTAAAAACATCCCCAGCTGCAGAATCCTCTTCCCAGGGCCAGACTCACACCAATCACGATCACCAGCATGGAGGCGATAGAGGCAAAGCCACCGATAATGCTGCCCGGAAAAATAACTGAACTGGTAAGGGCCATGGGTATAATAACCATGGTGGTTACAATATGACAAAACGGAATCTCACAAGCGAGCAGGTTTTCCTGGTTAAAGGTCATGGCTCCCCGCGCTTTTATAAGGTCAACGATGAAGGTGAGCGCAAAAAAGAGAGACAATACAATGAAACCTGCTGCCCTGTACCTGTCTGTTTTACCCGTATACATAATCCGGAAAAAAAGGAAGGACAGAAACACGAAGGTAACCAGGAAAGCTATTATTTTATCAGGGGTTGACAGGTCAGGTTTTCCACCGGCAATTAATATGACAATGAATAAAACCATGGGCAGGGTAATCAATAATGATTTCCATATACTCCCTTCGGTTGCATAAACTGGAGTTCTTTTCATGGGTAATTGATATATATCTTAAACAATAAACAACAGAATCACTCCTTTATACAAATATAACAATCCTGCCAGCACGGACGCAAATTTTCCTATTATTCGCAATACGTGCCTTCGCCGGAACACGCCAATAAAGGGCAGCGGTAAGAAAAATACCGATGTTCCCAGGAAGAACATGGTAAAAAACAACATGCCTCCGCTAATTCTCTCCCCTTTAATAGCTTCCGCAATGGCCAGCAGGAAAGGCGGACAAAGATTCAAACCGGTGATAAAACCGCCCAGTACCGGGACCACTAACGGCCAGTGGTGAACATGTATTTTTTGTAATGTATTATGATTGGTTCCCTGACATACCTCTTTAAAACGATATAAACCGGTTGATATAAGAAATACGGCCAGCAACAAGTAAATAATCCCGAAGAATACGGATTTTTCAAATGATTTCGGGATCAATAAAGCTCCTGCCAGTCCTGAAGCCATTCCCACCAGCATATACGCCAGGAAACGTCCGCCCAGAAAAAGTCCAACCGATAGGGTGTTACGCATAACCGTACTCCCCTCGCTCATGAGATAAGGTAACAGAACCGGTCCGCAATAGGCCAGGCATACCGTTCCGGTACTCAGACCTAGCAGGAAACCTTCTGACAGGTGCATTTGCTTAGTTACAAGTTACAAGTTACGAGTTACGAGTTATAGGTTGTTAGTTTGTTCACGCTCATGCGCTTGCCCTTGCTCACTGGTAACTAGTAACTTGTCACTGGTTACTGCTCCCAGTTCCCCCTCCCACCTGGCAATAACAGCGGTGGCCAGACAATTACCAATAACATTTACGGATGTTCGGGCCATATCCATCAGTTCATCTATACCCAGTATGATATAAATGGGCCATGCCGGCAAGCCAAAACTTGCTGCAGTGCCCAGCAGGATCACCATGGAAGCCCGTGGAACACCGGCCACACCCTTGCTGGTAAGCATCAGGGTAAAAACGATAAGCAACTGACGGTCAAGTGAAAGGTGGATACCACACACCTGGGCAACAAAGATGGTGGCCAGCGAAAGGTATAGGGTAGTGCCATCCAGGTTAAAGCTATACCCGGTTGGCATGACAAAGGCTACTATTCTCCGGGGCACACCGAATTCCTCCATCCTTTCCATGGCAACTGGTAAAGCGGATTCGGAGCTGGTGGTTGCGAAAGCGATGGAAACGGGTTCAGCTATGGCAAGAATGAACTTCCTGACCGGAATGCCAAACAGCAGCGCCACCGGTAACAGCACGAAGATCAGAAACAGGATCAATGAAACATATAGGGTTGCGAGCAATTTAAAAAGGTTAACCAGGATACCGGGACCCATATGCGCAATGCTGTAAGCGATGGCTGCAAAAACGGCAAAAGGGGCAAAATACATCACAAGCTGGGTGAACTTGAACATGGTTTCAGCCAGGGCTTCAGTAAACCGGATCATGGGACTTCTGAATTTCTCCCGGAGCAAGGCGACGGCTATTCCGAATATCAGGCTGAAGATCACTATCTGCAGAACCTGACCTTCATAAACGGACCTGGCAATATTCTCCGGGAACACATGCAGGATAATATCTGTTCCGGTCAGCGGTTCCGTCTTTTGGATACTTTCTTCCACAACTGACTCAGGCAGAGCGACTCCCACTCCTGCCCTGCTGATATTTATCGCCAGTAGTCCAATAAACAAAGCAATGGTGGAAACTACTTCAAAATAAAGGAGGGACTTCCATCCCATCCTGCCAACCTGCCTGAGATTGGGATGTCCGGCAATACCCACCACTATTGTGGCAAACAGAAGCGGTGCAATGATGGTTTTTATCAACCTGAGGAAAATTTTGCTGATCACCTGCAAATGAATGGCTGTATCAGGCAGATCAAAACCAAATACCGCACCGGCAACCATGCTGATTAATATCCAGGTGGTAAGTGAACGGCGAAATATGGCAAAAATGATCAGCAGGAGAATGGATATCCACCTTACTGTAATCAGAACGTATGCAGGGATGAAAATCAACTGATAATGGCCGGACAAGCGTTGTGGCTGCAGCAAGGAAGATCATCGCCAGCATAAGGATTGAAAACCAAACCGGTATATTCCTGGTCTTTCCGGGAACTTTGTGTAACCCGCTGGAGTCTGGATTCATGAATGCAGTAGTACGGTTTAATTCCGGCTTTCATGCAAACATAGTCAAATCAATGGTTAATTGAAAAAAATATGGTAATTTTCACGAGCTAAAATCATTGTCTTTGCCACAGTTAAAAGTAATCCGTGCATCAGCCGGTTCGGGCAAAACCCATACCCTGTCCGGTGAGTTTTTACGTCTGTTGTTCACAGATGCGGATTATTTCCGGCATATCCTGGCTGTTACCTTTACCAACAAGGCAACCAATGAGATGAAAAGCCGCATCGTGCGAGAATTGCACTTGCTTTCCTCCGGTGAACCATCTTCTCAGGTAAATGATCTGATCATCCATACCGGCCTATCCGAAAATGAGGTCCGGGAGAAAGCAAATACAATCCTGAAGAGGCTGTTGCATCATTATTCCAATTTTTCGGTCAGCACAATCGATGCTTTCTTCCAACGTATAATTCGTTCCTTTACCCGAGAGCTGGGATTGCAGGGAACCTATTCCATTGAGCTTGATACAGAATCACTTTTAACAGAAGTGATTGATCAGCTGCTCATTCAGGCAGAAACGGATAAATCACTTCTGGCTTGGCTTGTTAATTACGCAGAATCCCTGATCGAAAAAGGAGATAGCTGGAACCTCAGACAGAGTATCAGGACCCTCGGAAAAGAAATATTCCGTGAGGAATTCAAGTCCTCTTCATATCAGGTTGCCGGTAAATATGGTGATCGCAATTTCCTGAATAAGTATCGCCAGGAACTTCATGCCCGGTTCCACCTGATCGGGAAAGAATACAGGGATTTTGGATATCTGGCAAAAACGATTCTGCAGAAGGCCGGTCTCGAAAGTGATGATTTCTTTATGAAAAGCAAAGGACCGGTCGGCTTCCTGCTGAAACTCGTATCCGGTGAATTCATTGAACCCACATCCACGGCTAAGCAGGCAGCAGCCAACCCGGAAAAATGGTTTACCAAACAATCCCTGCATGCAGGTAAAATCAGGCAGATTTCCGAAAATGAACTGATGCCCCTGATGCAACGGGTACTGGATTACTATAACAAAAATTTCCGGGACTATTTTACGCTGGAGGTTATTCTGAAGAACATATTCACCCTGGGTATCCTGTCTGATCTTTCACGTTTGGCATACCGGTGGTGTAATGATAACAATGCCTTTTTATTACCGGAGGCACCGGTATTTCTGCATAGGATAATTGACGGCAACGATACTCCGTTCATTTATGAAAAGGCAGGTTACTGGTATCATCATTTTATGATTGACGAATTCCAGGATACTTCCCTGATGCAATGGCTCAATTTTAAACCGCTGATCAGCAACAGTCTTTCTCAGGATTACGATAACCTGGTAGTGGGTGATGTGAAGCAGTCGATTTACCGATGGCGAAACAGCAACTGGACAATTCTGGCCAAAGGTATTGACCATGATTTTCCGCCGGGAATAATTCATAACCTGTCGCTTCGTCAAAACTGGAGATCAGGCAAAAGAATTATCGAATTCAATAACTGGTTCTTTCAGGATGCTGCAGTCTGTCTGGAAGAGGAATTTCTGAATTTGCTGCACGGAGACGGGTATCCGCAGGATAGGTTTGGCATGGACCCTGTTACAGGTATTTATGCTGATACAAGACAGGAACCCGGCAATGATAATCATCCTGACGGAAAAATCCGGATCAGTTTTATTGAGGAGGATGATGAAGCTGATTTTAATGAAAAGGTTAATCAAAGGCTGATCAATCTGCTGAACGAACTTCAGAAAAAGGGATATAACCCCGGTGATATTGCCATTATTACCCGTAAAAATAAAGAAGCCAAACAAGTGGCCGATTTCCTCTTAAACTATGAAATTCATAACCCGGAAGCCGGACACCGTTTTCCAGTGATCTCGGATGAAGCGCTGAGACTGGGCGGCTCATCTACAGTGGTTTTCCTGATCTCTTTACTCAAGTATCTGGTTAATCCTGATGACCTGGTTTGTACCTATTATATCCTGTTATATTATAAAAACAATCTGGTTGAGGGGAAAAAGTCGGACCGATGGCTTTTACCGGATAATTCAGTGGCTTCCCGCAACAAGGAACTTGCAGAACTATTGCCGGATGGGTTTTTTGAGCTGACCGGATCTGCAGGTGCAATATCCCTGGCTGAAATCACTGAGCGACTAATTTCCATTTTCAGACTAGCTCAAATCCGGGGTGAGCAGGTTTACCTGAATGCCTTCCGGGACCTGGTTCATGAATATGGTGAGAAGAATGCCGCCGATCCTGGTAAATTCCTTGAATACTGGGATGATACCGGCAAAGAGAAATCAGTATCAGCACTGTCCGGACAGGAGGCTATCCGGATCTTTACCGTTCATAAAGCCAAAGGCCTTGAGTTTAAAATTGTAATTTTGCCCTATTGTAACTGGGAACTCAATACATCACACAATTCAATATTATGGTGCAAGCCAGAGGATGCGCCATTTAACGATCTGGATCTGGTTCCCGTTGCCTATTCATCAAGGCTTAAAAAAACCGTATTTGCCGGTGATTACTATACTGAGTTCCTCAATCAGTACACGGACAACCTCAATCTGCTATATGTATCTTACACCAGGGCTTGCAACGGCCTGTTTGTTTTTTGCAAAAAGGGGAAGGAAGATGTGCTTAATAATGTATCAGTTCTTGTCCGTCGCGTGCTGAGGAATAAATTTACCGGTCCGGGATCAGATTCGTCTCCTGTTCTTTTTCCAGGCTGTTATAATGAGATGGAGGATTGCTATTCTTTCGGCGATCTGCCTGAAAAAGTGGCTGAAACCGAGAGGAGCCCTGTTGAAAACATACCACCGTCGAATGTAACCAGTACCATGGCATCCCAGCGGATCCAGGTAGCATACCAGGGCAGGATTTATCTGGATCCGGCAGTAAATCAACCTAAAAGACCATTGAATAAAGGTAAAATACTGCATGAGATATTTACATCCATCCGGACGAAACAAGATATAATTCCAGCCATAAACAAAATGTACCTTCATGGGAAGTTAAACCATGAGGAAAGGGATAACTACATTACCCAGATCGCACACCTGATGAATGACGTCCAGGTATTGTCATGGTTCATGGATGACTGGTATGTTCTTGCCGAGGCTGAGATCATTTTGCCAGAAGGTATTTCAAGACGTCCTGATCGGGTGATGATCAAAGAAGAACAGGTCCTTGTGATCGATTATAAATTTGGTGAAAAAACAGATCCATCCTACCACAGGCAGGTAGAACAATACATCCGCTTGTTGAAACAGATGGGTTATATGCAGGTGCAAGGCTTTATATGGTATGTTATGATGGGGAAGGTAGCAGAAGTTAGCGAAAAGTGAATAGTGAAAAATGAAAAGTGAATAATGTATAGTACCTATTGGGACCATACAAGGCGGTTCAATGCCTACCCCGATTATATGAAGAAAAAGTTAGGCGGCAGGGTACAAAAACTGACGATCGATGCAGGTTTTTCATGCCCAAACCGGGATGGCACAAAAGGAACCGGCGGATGTACATTTTGTCTTAATGATGCATTTAATCCTTCTTACTGTACACCGGATAAATCCATCGCAAGGCAGATATCAGAAGGAATCGCATTTCATGCAACACGTTATAAACGGGCTGAGAAATATCTTGCCTATTTCCAGGCTTTTTCCAATACCCACGCCTCAGTTGATGAACTCGCAAAGAAGTACAAGGAAGCACTGGAGTGTGAAGGGGTAATCGGATTGGTAATCGGTACAAGACCTGATTGCATGGATGCCGGAAAACTGGACCTCCTTCAGAATTTATCACAGCGATATCACATTGTAGTTGAATACGGTATTGAATCGGTATACAATAAAACCCTCCAAAGGATTAACCGGGGTCATTCATTTGAAGATACCCTCGAGGCGGTGAAAATGACAGCAAATAAAGGCATACATGTGGGTGGGCATTTAATTTTCGGTCTGCCGGGTGAAAGCCGTCAGGAAATGCTGATAAGTGCGAATGTTATTTCACAGATGCCGCTCAATACGATTAAATTCCATCAGTTGCAGATCTTTAAAGGAACAGCCATGGAAGTGGAATACAAGAGTAATCCCGGGGATTTCATCCTGCCCGGTGAAAACGATTACCTTAATTTCATGGTTGAATACATCGAAATGCTTAATCCACGCATTGTGGTTGAAAGAATAGCCGGTGAAACCCCACCCAGATATTCAGTATTCCAGCCTTGGGGCCCGCGATATGATCAGATCCTGGTGAAGTTCGAGAAACTTCTGGAAATAAGAGATACCTGGCAGGGAAGAAGATGGCAGTAGCCAGTAATCGGTATTCGGTATTCGGTGTTCGGTAATCGGTGTTCGGTAATCGGTGTTCGGTAATCGGTATTTGGTAAAAACCATATGCCTGAAAATACGTATAATCAATTGATGAAGCGTTTAAACAGGATTTCGGATCGACAGCCATTAACATGAAAGCCAGGAGTTTCTATTGGATTGCCATCGCCGGTATATTCATGATTATGCTCACAGTGGGTTGCGGTGCAGAAAAAGAAGCAACCGAAAGAAGAAATTACATGATTCCGAAAAAGTCGGAAATGGCCAGAAACAGCCGTTATAAAGAAGTGGAAAAAAGAAAGACCTACAAGGTTAAGAATAACAAAAGTAAAAGAAAAAGCCTGTTCTGAATAAATTCAGTCCGTTTTGCATGGTAAAATTTATTGGTCCTTCTCTGTTTCCTTCCCTTTGATCACGGTCGGAAGAAGCCTTGTTGTATCAGACTCGGGTTTCGTTTCGTTCAGGGTTGAATCGGCTGTCTTGGCAGATTGTACCTGCCTGTTCGTTTCGTCCAGTCTGATGATGTAAAAAATACCCAGCAAGATCAACAGCGAGGTTACAAGGGAAAACAAGATCAGGACCGGAAGTCGCTTGCCCGGCAAATCCGGTTTTCCTGAATATTTCCTTCTGACCCTTTTGGACAGGAATTCCAGGTCACTCTGTAAAAAACTTTGACCATGTCTTCTATATCCCTGCAGGGCCTCAGCACAGAGACTGCATTTCTTGAAGTGTTCCTCCGCCCGCAACCTGCCTGCCATCCCCAGAGAACCATCAAGATATGACCGCATTGCTGCAGGGGTCAAACAACCGCCTGGTCCAAATAACCTGTTATGGGTCGATGAAATCATATTTATCAAGTAAATAATTTTTCAGGTTTCTTTTGCCATTCTGAATATGGCTTTTAACCTGATTTAAGGAATATCCCGTCAGGTCAACAATATCCTTGTAACTTTTATCCTCCAGATACATCAGGCTCACGCACAGACGCTGTTCTGAATTCAGACTGTCAATAGCCTTATGAATCAGTCCTTCATCCACTTTTCCTTTTTCGAAAAAAGCATCTGGCAGCTCAAAACCATTGATTCTGGAGTGATTGGCAATAATCTCTTTTGACCGTTCATAGCTTGCACCTTTTCGCAAGGTCATCAGACAATGGTTTCGGGAAACGCTGTAAAGCCAGTTTTTAAATGACACGATATGATGGGCGGCCAGTTTTTCAAAAAGGCTGCTGAAGATTTCCATTACTGCATCCTTGCATTGATCCTGATCACGAAGGTAACGTAAGCAGATACCATATACCAGGTGCGTATACCGGTCAAAAAGAATAGCTATCAGATCTTTATTTCCCGTCTCGAGATACCTTGCAACCAGGGCTTCGTC
This sequence comes from uncultured Bacteroidales bacterium, assembly GCA_963705125.1. GTDB lineage: Bacteria > Bacteroidota > Bacteroidia > Bacteroidales > UBA10428 > UBA5072. Next base: position 323,844 of record CAVPIY010000009.1, read on the forward strand.
AGGAAGATCATTATCCTGGCTGTTTTTCTTCATGTCGTGTTTCAGTTTCAGAAACATAACAAAGATATTAGCCTTTAGAAATAGGACAAAAACCGTTCCAAAATGAGGGCTTTAGCCCCAGATACTGCCATTTTGATCACTTTTCAGAATGACCTTAATCTTTAATCTTTAATCTGCAATCTGCATCTGCGGTCTTCAATCCCCAATCATTTCCTTCAGTGTAACGAAGGTATATCCTCTCTTTTCGAGCTCAGTCAGTAAGGAGTCGAGCTGATCATAAAACTTATCAGTCCGTCTTGGATCGGTGCCAAAATGGGACAGGAAAATAAAACCGTTCATTCCATCAGAACTTACCTTTTCATAAGCAACAATCCGGTTAAATATATCCTTGCTTCCCATATATTTTCCTTCCAGTTCAGGATAAGTCCAGTCCTGGTTTGATGATGTTCCCGGAGTGAAATTGATCAGTTTCAACCCATATTGTTTGCACCAGTATGCTATGGAGTCATTGTACCATTCATAGGGTGGCAGGAAGAAGGGGGCATCCCCTGGTAGGATGTCTTCATCTTTCATGGCAGCATAATTCATTTTCAGATCATGTATGAACTGATCCTTGCTCACCAGGAGGGAATCCTGGTTATTCCAGTCACAATACAGCAGGTGTTTGTCGGAGTGAGCTCCCAGGTAGTGTCCCTCATTTTTCAGTGTGCGGATCATACCCTTGAATTCCGGATTGCGATAAAAATCACCTGTTAGAAAGAAAGAACCCAAGACATGGTGTTTCTTCAGGACATTTCTGACTTTTTCATACCCGTCTGCATATTCATGACCTGTAAAGACAAGGCTGATTTTTTTCCCATGCGTATTTCCGCGGATGACTGCACCATGATCGAAGGCAAGGTAACTTGTTGTGACTGGATTAACATGTGCCTCAGCTTGCATGGATGAAAGGTAGTAGGTCAGGTCTGCAGTTCCATCCATGGTTGGCTCATTGGTAGAGTAATCGGCGTAATCATCGTGATAAACCGCAGCTTCTGATTGAAAGGTCCTGTATTCATCGCCTCCGGCCAGATAGATACCCTTGAGATTCTTATATATGGAGTTATAAACAGGCCCGTCGACCAGTCCCCCGTCAAGCCGGTACTGATGAAGGACTGACAGGGAGGAGTGCGGATCAACCGGTGTATCACCATATGCCGGCAAACCGGCGATCATGCTTGTTCCCCAGGGATTGCAGCCAAATAACCAGTCACGCAATGCGGCTTCCATTTCATCGTATGCATGGTCTCCTGTTTGCCGTGAATAGAGATGACACTGGGTGATCATGGCGGTTGTGAGGTTATTGGAACACCATATGAACGGAATACCGTTTAAGAAGGGATTTGATATACCGCGTTGAAATACGGTATCAATGCCTCTTTTCCAGAATTGCATAAACTCCTGTGATAATGCCTCATCTGCCGATTTGGCCACCCGACAATGACCCATATTATAAAAGGGGTACCACTGGTAATGACGGGCTGTATCAGCTCCCATCCAGGGAGTCAACGGTTCCTGCCTGCCAAAAAAGACTGCCTTATCAAGGTATGCCTGGTTGCCGGTCAGCAAGAAAAGCTCAACACCGGCCAGTTCCATATCATCAGTCCAGTTATCCTCCTCATAGAAATATGGAGCTGTGCAAGGAGCAGTCTGACAGGCCCCGGGATTGGCCAATCCAAAGGTGAAAGCATCTGAAGCCTTTTTGGCCAGCAACTTGCTGAATTGCGGATCACTATCCCGCATAACAACTGATCCCAAAGCAAAAGCCGAAGCGTATTTCCCTGCTGTGGAAGCAATTCCGGTAGCTCTGCTTTTATGTACCAATACACCCTGTGGTTTTCCGGTGCAGAAATAAACAGGCCTTTCGAAGCCCATCCCATAGTAGGCCGTGTCCTTGTTGGGCAGGCGAAATCCCACATGATCCCGGTCATCCGCGATCTGATTGTACATCTGTCCGCTGTCCGGATTCATTTTCACAAGCCAGTCGAGCCCCCATCTTGCTTCATCCAGTATATCCGGAATACCGTTCTTTCCGGATTCCCCGTTTGCCAGATACGCATCGCCAAAGGCAATGGGATTATGCGTATAGGCCAGAAGCATCTGATATACCGCATTCGCAGATGTGGCGGTGTATTGCAAATAATCAGTGGCATCATGCCAGCCGCCAGTGACATCAAGATGTGTTGAATCAAGGGTCGGATGATATATAATATATCCATCATGTGTGTGGCATGAATCCTGTAAAAATGGATTATATCCGCACCTTTGCTGCCGCATATACCGTAACAGGAAATCTGCAGTTCCGTCATAAACATCATCTGATATTCTGAATACCGGTGATCTGGCTCCCCCGGCAATAATGTAATAGGCTCCACGGATAGTGCATGCTGAGAAATCAAGACGGCAGGAGGAGGAGAACGCACCCCAGGTGTTAAAAGTCCTTATCTTGTCGGATGTAAATGCTTTTTCATCGGTAAGGGCATTAAACAAGTCAAAGGTGCTGATCATCGCATTTTCCTTGCTAACCAGCACCGCAACCTTTATTGAAGCTGGCGTATACCCCAGTTGATTCACGCGAATAAAGGATTGCGCGAAAACGGTAAATCCGGCAGTAATAAGCAGGATAATGACAAGAATGGGTTTGAGTTTAGTTTTGCACAACATCGGCTTTTATCTTTTGGTTTTTCACAAACAGCAAAACAATTCCGGTTATGATTGTCCCCTCACCTGCCCAGAATAACCCCCACATAAAGTACATGGGAATATATTGGCGGACAGCCTGTGAAGAAATTTCTGGATGCAGGAAGGCACAAGATGAATAATGCCGGTTCACAAAGGAGGAAAAATCCCAGATAAATGAAAGAAAGACCAGCACTGATCCTGCAATCAGTAATATAAGGGCTGGATTGCTGTTCACCAGTTTACCATGCTTGTCAGAGTAATATAATATTAGGCCTGACAACAGAATCATTGTAAATGAAGCCAGAACAGGAGCAATTACCGGTCCCGTCCAGATAACCGGGATAAGAAAAAGTATATCCCAGGTTAACCAGGAATCAGGCCAATTAAGTAGAATTTTAAGATACACATAATAGAAGATATCCCACACTGCAAAGCTGTAAATAAACCAGGCGAACCATCTGTCTGTCTGCCTGCCTGCAATATATCCGGCTGCCAGCAGCATGATCAGGGTAGCCATCTCTCTCAGGAATTCAGTAAGTGCAATTTTCGCGGGCAGGGTAACCAGTGGAAAGCAGAAACCCTGCGGGTAATAAAGCTCTCTCAGATATACAACAACCGCGCTTTCCACGAATGCCATCGACATGCTGAAAAGGGTCATCCAAACCAGGATATATTTAAATCCGGTATGCATCATCTGAAATCCAAATTATGCTTAAAATTAACAGAAAAATACCATACAATCCTGCATTAACTTATCTTTGATCTGAAATAAACCGCATGTAAAGCCGTTTTCTTAAACTGATGTGTATGAAATCAATGCCATATATTTCTGTACTGCTGCTTCTTCAACTGGTCTTCTTCATGGGTGCTTGGGGACAAGCGAATCTTGAGGCTCCTCCCATGTATCTGGTTACAATTGACCCGGAAACCGGGAATGACTGTATTACCTGGTATGCCAGTCCGTCTCCCGAAATCGATTTTTATATCATTGCTAACCGTGTTGTTACCATGCCCGGAGAACCGGACTCCTATCTGCCCATTGGCATGGTCCTGGTTCCGGATACGTCCTGGTGTAACACCAACACTGAATCTGCCGGCCATCCGGTCGGTTATGCCGTTTGGGGTGTTGAGGACCGGGGGGGTCAGCAGGTAACAGGACCCTTTGACCGGACAGACAGTACGATGTTTTTGCAGGCAGTTCTTGATTCCTGTAATGGCAGGATAACCATGAACTGGAATGACTATAATTCCTGGCGCGGTTCCATTTTAAACTACAATATTTACAGAAGGCTGGGTGCGGGAATTTATCAGCTGATAGCAACCAGTGATACGAATAACTATGTTTTGAATAATGTAGAACCCGATCAGACCTTCGATCTATTCATTGAAGCGGTTCATATCGATGGGGTCAGGCGTTCTACCTCGAACCGGGTGAGTATTTTTACAGATTTATCGCAACAGCCAGACTTCATCAATGCGGATCTTGCCACGATAAATGCCAGTAATACAATTGATTTATCCTTCACGGTCGGAAATTCAACGGAACAATACCGGTATAACCTCATGCGAAGCAGCAGCGAAACAGGACCCTTTGAACAGATATCCACTTTTACTACCGCGGATTCCGTGATCACCTATACTGATGATATACCGTTCACATCGGGAATATACTATTACCGGCTTGAAGTTCTGAATAATTGCGACGTTGTTTCTGTGCAATCGAACCTGGCCTGTAATATCATTCTGAATGGCACACAATCAGGCAGCAATATTTCCCTTTTGTGGAACGAATACAAAAACTGGTCAGGCGGTGTTGAAAACTACCGGGTTATACGAACCATCGGTCGCAGTAATCAGCAAACAGACACGCTGAGTGCCGGAACCATGACCGGTTTTTCAGATGATGTAAACGGACTCGTCGATTACGTAAACCCCTCCAGCAGTTATATTTGCTACCAGATTGATGCGGTTGAACGGTTGAATGTTCATGGTATCCGCGGACGGAGCATGTCAAACCGGGTCTGCTTTTCAGTAATGCCTGATATCCGTATGCCCAATGCTTTTATACCCAATGACACAGAACCGGTAAACCAGGTTTTTGAGCCTGTTTTCTCCTTCCTCCCGGAACATTACGAACTGATTATCTATAACCGTCTGGGAACAAAGATATGGGAAGGTTCAGGTGCCTGGGATGGCAAGGTGGCCGGCAAATATGTACCGGAAGGTGTATATATTTATCTTCTGCGGGTGTATAATTACTCTACTGACATAATGGAACTGAACGGAAAAGTCACTGTTGTATTCAGGTGAAGCCCGCGGCCTTTATTTTTTAATTCATGCGGCATGAAATGCTGCAAAATCACTACCTTTGGGGTATAAACAATTCATTACAGTTTTTTTCCCGATGAGTTCGACACTTACGGCAGAGGAGATACAAGTCAGGCGGGAGTTTAATTATCTGCTTGATAGCTGCGCCCGATGCAATAAGCGGAGTGACAAAGCCTTGATCCGGAAAGCATTTAAAATCGCTTACAATGCACACAAGGGAGCCCTTCGCCTGTCGGGCGAGCCCTATATTCTCCACCCCATTGCCGTAGCCAGGATAGTAACAGAGGAGATGGGTCTGGGCGTAAAAGCTATTGTTTCCGCCTTATTGCATGATGTAGTTGAAGATACGGATTTTACATTAGAAGATATTGAAAATCATTTCGGTGCGAAAATTGCCTCCATCATTGACGGGTTAACCAAGATTTCCGGTGTATTTGACAAGAACTCTTCCCTTCAGGCTGAGAATTTCAGGAAGATGCTGCTTACCCTGTCTGAAGATGTTCGTGTTATCCTGATCAAGCTGGCTGACCGGCTGCACAATATGCGCACGCTTGATTCGCTTTCTGTTGCCAAGCAAATGAAAATATCTGCGGAAACCCTCTATCTGTATGCTCCGCTCGCTCACCGGATGGGTTTTTACTCTATTAAAACCGAACTGGAAGATCTCAGTCTCAAATACCGCTATCCAAAAATATTTCAGGAGTTATCAGAGAAAATCAGAAACCAGGAGAAAAGTCACCAGGCGTTTATTCTCGAATTCTCCAGTCCAATCAAGGAACAACTTGAAAAAAACGGAATAGGCTATGACATCAGTGGTAGGTATAAATCCATCTATTCCATCTGGCATAAAATGCAAAGCAAGAGCATTCCTTTTGAGGAAGTATATGATCTGATGGCCATCCGTATTGTATTTGATCCCTTGCCCGGCATCCCTGAAAAAACGCAGTGCTGGAATATTTATTCCATGATCACGGATATTTATATGCCCAAGCCCGAGCGAATTCGCGACTGGGTAAGCACACCAAAGGCAAACGGGTATGAAGCCCTGCATGCAACGGTGATGGGACCCAAGGGAAACTGGGTTGAAGTCCAGATCAGGTCAAGAAGAATGGATGATATTGCTGAAAGGGGGTTTGCTGCACACTGGAAGTATAAGACCGATAGTTCGCATGAAAGCGAGCTTGACAAATGGCTCAAGAGGATCCGTGAGTTGCTGGCCAATCCCAATTCAGATGCGCTTGAATTCCTGGATGATTTTAAACTTAGCCTGTTTGCATCTGAAATTTTCATATTTACGCCCAAAGGTGATACAAAAACCCTCCCGGTGAACAGTACCGTGCTTGATTTTGCCTATGAAATCCATACTGAAATCGGTCATAAAGCAATTGGTGCAAAAGTAAATCATAAGCTGGTACCGCTGAATCACATATTGAGAAGTGGCGATCAGGTTGAAATCATCACGTCGGACACATATCGTTCCCGGCTTGAGTGGCTGGATAATGTTATCACGATTAAGGCCAAAAGTGCCATTAAGGATGCACTGAAAGCGGAGAATAAGAACAGGATCGAGAAAGGAAAGAAACTCCTTGAGGAAAAACTGTTGGATCTGAAGCTGAGACCAAATGCCCGGATAATTCAGAAATTGCTGCCAGCCTATGAGGTGTCAAATAAAGATGAACTATACAGCAAGGCAGGGACGGGAATTATCCAATTTGATGACCTGGAACAGGTGCTTAAAAGGAATACAAAAAACAAATGGGTCAATTACTGGAGCCTTCAATTCGGAAAAGCAACCATGAAGGCAAGAAAGACCACAATGGTGAATCATACACCTTCAAAAACCAGCTTTAAAACCCCCGTTTTGCTGCGGGAAAACATACACAATGCAACAACTGATTATGCTATTGCCGGATGCTGTAATCCCATTCCGGGTGACAACGTAATCGGATTCCGGGATCCCGCAGACGACGAAAATGTTACCATCCACCAGGCCAAATGTTCCAACGCAATTAAGCTTCTTTCCAGCCAAAGTGAACTGCTTGTCCCGGTAAAATGGACCACCCATAAACTCCTCTCATTTCTGGTAAAAGTTGCCATAAACGGTTTCGACCGTTTTGGCATGTATAACGATATTACCACTGTGATCTCAAAGCAATTGAATGTGAATATCCGTTCCATTAATCTTTCCAGTCATGATGGTGTTTGGGAAGGTACACATTGATCTGTATGTGCATGATGCGAAAGACCTCAACAACCTGTTGATGAGCCTGAGTAAAATCAAGGGTGTGGATGCGGTAAAACGCGTTGAAGCGGCCGTATAACGAATCAGTCCGGAATTAATTTAAAATAATTCTAAATAGAATAGGAACTAAATTGAAAAATGGTTAATTTTGCCGTTACCTTTAACTGACTAAGATTATGGTTTCTCCCGAAACAAAAGAAACGGTAAAAAAGATCTTTATAAGTTATCTTGAAAAAAAAGGGCATCGTAAAACCCCTGAACGTTACGCGATACTGGATGAAATTTACTCACGCGATGGTCATTTTGATATGGAAACCTTGTATCTGTTCATGAAAAACAAGAATTACAGGGTTAGCAGGGCCACCTTATACAATACGATTGAGTTGCTTCTCGATTGTAATCTGGTGATAAAGCATCAGTTTGGCAAAAACATTGCACAGTTCGAAAAGGCTTATCAGTGCATGCAGCATGATCACCTTATTGACATTGATACCGGGCGGGTAATCGAGTTTTGCGATCCGAGGATGCAGGAAATCATTACAACAGCCTGTGAATTGAATGGATTTGATGTCTCCCATCATTCTCTGTATATCTATGGCAGGAAAAAAGAATCAGGCCGAAAAATAATGCTGAATTATGTATTCCTTTATACTTTGAAGAATAAAAAATAGTACCTTCGGGGGCATTTTTTAACTCCCTTTGACAACATGAAAGTAGACGTGGTATTAGGCCTTCAATGGGGTGATGAAGGCAAAGGTAAAATTGTGGATGTTCTTACCCCGCAGTACAATGTAATTGCCCGTTTCCAGGGTGGACCAAATGCAGGCCATTCACTTGAATTCAACCAGATCAAGCATGTCCTTCATTCCATTCCTTCAGGCATATTTCATGATAATCAGATTAACCTGATTGGTAATGGGGTTGTTATTGATCCGGTAATTTTTAAAAAGGAAACTGATTCCATTTACAAACTCGGTGTTGATCTGAAGAAAAAGCTCCTGATATCCAGGAAGGCCCACCTCATTCTGCCCTCTCACCGGATCCTGGATGCTGCCTCGGAGGCCGCAAAAGGAATTACGAAAATCGGCTCCACACTGAAGGGCATCGGTCCAACCTATATGGATAAAACAGGCCGCAACGGATTGCGTGTAGGTGATATTCTTCAGCCTGATTTCAGGGATAAGTACAATCATCTCACACAGAAACATAAGGATCTGCTCAGGCTGTATAATTACAGTTATAATATTGAAGAGCATGAAGAACAGTGGTTTGCAGGGATTGAGGATATGCGTGGCTATACGATTGTTGACAGTGAGTATGAGCTCAACCGGTTATTGCAGGAGGGCAATAAGGTCTTAGCCGAAGGAGCCCAGGGTACCATGCTGGATATTGATTTCGGTTCCTATCCCTTCGTCACCTCATCAAATACAATCAGTGCCGGTGCATGCACTGGTCTTGGCTTTGCTCCCGGCCTTATGGGTGAGGTATTTGGTGTTTTCAAAGCTTACTGTACCCGTGTAGGTGGCGGCCCTTTTCCAACAGAGCTCCTTGATGAGACCGGCAGATACCTCCGGGAAAAAGGTCACGAATACGGTGCCACAACTGGTAGACCAAGGCGTTGTGGCTGGCTCGATCTCGTGGCTCTGAAATATGCCATTTTGATAAACGGCGCAACACAGCTTTTCATGACCAAGGCGGATGTACTATCAGATCTTGATAGTATTAACGTTTGCACAGGTTACTGGTGGCAAGGCAGGATAATTGATCATCTTCCCTATGATCTGGGGGAGATCACCAAACCGGAATATGTCAGTATGAAGGGTTGGAAAAGTGATATATCAGATATCAGCGACAAATCAGAAATGCCTGCAGAACTAACTGATTATATCCGGTTTATTGAGAAAGAAACTGGCGTCCCTGTTACGCTGGTTTCTCTCGGACCAGACAGGAAACAGTTCATCTTCCGGTAAAATCAGGCTTTGTTTGGCAGTTCCAGGCCGTATCCCGAAGTCTTATCCTCGTGTTTCAACAGTAAGGCAAACACGATTCCAACGATACCAATGATGGCAAGCATCAGTATGGAATAGGTATAGTTGTATTTTGCCGTTCCAGCCTCAACCATGGCGGCGGTAACACCAGGATTGGTTTTATCCAGAATAATTCCGATCAGTATGGGGAATAGCCATAATCCGAAGTTCTGGACTGAAAACATAATGCCATAAGCAGTTCCAAGTCTTATTCTGATACAATGATCTTTGATACGGCAGGCCACATGGCTGCCGGTATCAGGGAAAAGGAAATGCCAAGCAAGGCCATGGGCACAACCGGGTTAATATGCGTAAAGGTAAGTGTCAGATGAGCAATGATCAGCAAAAATGAGGAATAGATCATCATGGATGCGCTTTTTCCTTTGTTATCTGCAATCCAGCCGAATAGAGGGGTGAACAACACAGTGAAAAAGACCGGAATGGAGGTTAACCTGCCGGAAATGGCCGTACTCAGACTGAATTTGTTATGCAGGAGGTCGGTTGCATATTTCAGAAACGGGAAAAATGCAGAATAAAAGGTAACGCATAAGCAGGGTAATATATATAAATGAGGGAATCCGGATTATTTTCAGAATATCTGAAACCCTGAATTTATCTGCCTCTTTCACATCAACGCTTAAAGCTGATCTGTTTATCCAGACTATAATCGATCAGACTATAGACAAGGAAAAACAAAAATGCAATGCTTAAAAGACAAGCTGCCAGAAAGATAGGCCTGTACCAAAAGTCAGGTGTGCTCAGGTCTGGCTGAAAAGAAAAACGACAAAGCCTGTCCAATCCGGGCTATTGCCAGGTTTAAGCCCCAGAGCAAGTGCCAGTTCTTTGCCTTTGAACCATTTTACAACAATGGTGGTAATAACCACGATACTGGTTTCAGCGCCCAACCCAAAAAGGAAATAACCAAAGGTCATCATTTTAAATGCCGGTGTGTACTGTTCCAGAAATGAATTCATGAATTGATATCCAAAACCGCCCTGGATAAATGTATCTGAAGCGCCATAAAAAGTCAGAATTGAACCTGCAGCCATAAAGAATGTAAATCCGATACCGGTGAAGCGTATCCCCCATTTATCGAGCAAAATACCCCCAATCACAGCCATGAACAGAAATACATTGGACAAGGAATAGGTGGACTGCAGAAATCCATATTGCTGATTGGAAAAACCAAGATTGTGATTGTATCTGATCCTTCAGGGGAGACAAGGCATCATAAAAATAATAATTTGCAGCCATAATAAGGCTTACAATAAACAGAACACTCCACCTGATTACGGCATTTTCCTTCATCGACTTCGTTTGTTCAATCATTCATGTGAATTTTAGGAGATCAAATATATTACATTTAAAAATATATTTACATCTTTGCACACCAATGTATTTTCAAGTTAAAATTCTTCTAAATCTTTAAGAATTAATAAAATATGAAAGAATCAATTGCAATTTTATGTGCTGGCGGTCCGGCACCGGGTATCAATACAGTAATTGGATCCGTTACCAAAGTATTCTTAAATGCCGGATATGATGTACTGGGTATTCATGAAGGATACAAAACGATTTTCACTGAAAAGCCCAATTTTGAACTGCTGGATTTTAATTTTGCAGATTCCATTTACAGCCGCGGTGGTTCAGCACTGAAAATGAGTCGTTACAAACCGAAGGATGAAGAATTCAAAACTGACTTCTTTGTTAACAACAACGTGAAACTGCTTGTAACCATTGGTGGCGATGACACAGCCTCAACGGCAAACCGGCTTCAGCAAATTTCTTGCATTGAATAAAGTTAAGGTTTCCAACATACATGTTCCGAAGACAATCGATAACGATCTTCCCTTGCCTGAAGGCATACCCACTTTTGGCTATCATTCTGCAAAGGAGGAAGGCGTTAGGATCGGCACCACAATATATGAGGATGCCCGTACCAGCGGCAACTGGTTTGTTGTTTCGGCCATGGGTCGTGAAGCAGGTCATCTTGCTTTCGGTATCGGTCTTTCCTGTCACTATCCCATGATCATCATTCCTGAAATGTTCAACAAAACCAAGATCACTTTTGACGCGATAACCAGGATGATTATTTCATCCATGGTTAAGCGCCGCTTACTTGGGATAGAGTATGGTGTTGCCATTGTCAGCGAGGGTGTATTTCATTTCATGAATGACGAGGAAATTGAGGGTACTGGTGTTAACTTTACCTATGACGATCATGGCCATCCTGAATTGGGCAATGTCAGTAAGGCCCACATATTCAACATGCTGGTTCAGCGCAAGCTTAAAAAACTGAATATTTCTGTCAAAAGCCGTCCGAATGAGATAGGTTATGAACTGCGTTGTGTCAGACCAATTGCTTATGACCTTTCTTATGCTACCCAGCTCGGCACCGGAGTTATGAAGCTTTTCCAGGACGGAAGATCCGGTTGTATGGTTACTGTGACACCCATAGGCGATATTATGCCTCTTTACATGAAAGATGTTGAAGATGAGAATGGTAAGGTGAAACCCAGACTTGTGAATATGGAATCCGAAAGGGTAAAGCTTGTTTATGAGAATAACCTGCATTATATTACCAAGAACGATTACAAAGCGGCAAAAAAATATCTGCCTGAACCCGAGGAATATGATTTCAAGAAGATACTCAACTGGTAATCTAAAAGCCCCGCCATTAGCGGGGTTTTTTTATGAAAAATATCTATCTTTACTGAGACGAAATCAATATAAACCCAATAAAACATTACACCATGGTGAGTATGACCAAAAAGAAAGGCTCAATTGCAATTCTGACCGGAGGTGGAGATGTTCCCGGACTTAACCCGGCCATCAGGGCCATTACCATCAGGGCATTACGTGAAGGGTATCAGGTTATTGGATTGCGCAGGGGATGGGCTGGTATCATGGAGCTTGTGCGCGACAGGAAAGCCGACAACAGCGATAAATATATGTTGCTTACTGAGGAGATTGTGAACAAGGCAGGCAGGACCGGCGGAACATTTCTGCATACTTCCCGGACCCGGCCCAGCCATGTTCCCAGAAGCAGTGTTCCGCCACAATATCAGGATAAATATAAGAATGATGTAAATGATCTTACCGAAGAAGTCATCAAAAATCTGGAATACCTCGGTGTTGAATATCTTGTACCCATTGGCGGGGATGACACACTTAGCTATGCCGTAAGACTTTATTCTGAAGGTGTAAAGGTAGTTGCAATACCCAAAACCATGGATAACGATGTACCGGGTACCGATTATTGCATTGGTTTCAGCACCTGTGTTACCCGTACAATACAAATGTGCAATACACTGCGTACTTCTGCCGGTTCACATGAGCGAATACTGGTTATTGAAGTTTTCGGCCGTTATGCCGGATTTACAGCCATGCTTCCTACCATGGCCGGTGCTGCCAACCGATGCATTATCCCTGAGCACAAATTTGACCCTGACCTGCTGACTCAGTTGCTGATTGAAGACCGTGAAAAAAATCCAAGTCATTATTCCGTTGTGCTGGTTTCTGAAGGAGCGATGATGGCAGGCACAAATGATTTACCATTCAACAATGGTGACAAGGATGTATATGGACACAGCCTGCATGGTGGTATCGGGGAAGTGGTTTCAGATAAAATCAGGGAGATCTCACCCAAATATTACTTCGGAAAGAAAATCAATACCATTTATCAGCAACTCGGATATCTGGTCAGAGGCGGAGATCCGGATGCAATTGATTCAATTGTTCCCATGGCATATGGGAATCTGGCGCTTGACCTGATACTGAAAGGCATTCATGGCAGATTGGTTGTACTGCGAAATGGCCGTTACGATAATGCACCCATTGATGTGGTGACCAGTACCAACAAAGTTGTGGATATCAAAAGATATTACAATGTGGAAAGATACCGTCCACATTATAAGAGCTTTGAATTTCAGCCCCTGTTCATAATGACGGCAACTCCTGAGCAGGCTATCTCTCTCTGTAAACCCAGGCATTGGGGCTGACTTCATTCCGGAATTTATCAATTTCAGCCACACTTGCACGGTAATTATCATACATGCGTGCCGCTACCATCTGAAAATTATCCCTGCCGGGAATGATCTGTGCCTCATAGCCCATACCTTTCAATTTTTCGGCATAGTTATCAGCATTTTGGTGTACCGTAAAACATCCAACAATCATATAATAATTGCCTTTCACTGCAGATACACTGCCTTGGGCTGCTTTTGGGACAGCCTGGCATCTCATTTACGCTCGGAATAATAGGCAGCGGAATCAACAATAGTTCGAAATTGCATCGCCGTATCTGCTGTAATTGTATCAATAGTCCTGGAAGAGGACCTTTTAAAATACTTGCATCCATAACCCAGAAAAAGGCACAGGAATAATAAGATGAATATACTCTTCATTGTCTTTCAGTATTGTGTGGATTAATTCCACAATTTAAAGGGTCATATCAATTTAACAAATTTATGAAAATTAAGATACTAACGCTTATACTTTCAGGAGAAGTTTTTAAATTTACGAATATTACTAATACTCATTACATGGCTGATCTAAGCACTGTTTTTGCCGGACTTAAACTGAAGAATCCACTGATAATGGGGAGTTCAGGCTTGTCTGATACAATTGAAAACATCCTGGACCTCGAGAAAAATGGAGCTGCTGCCATTGTGCTGAAATCGCTCTTCGAAGAGGAAATTCTGAAGGAGATGAATGCAAGTCTGCACAAGATGAGCTCTGAGGGATTCCTTTACCCTGAAACCGTTGACTATTATGATTTTTATGAGACACCGGATGAGGCCACCCTCACCTATCTGAATCAAATCCGGACAGCAAAAAAGAATCTGTCAATACCTGTAATAGCCAGTATTAACTGTATCACTGCCACACAATGGACCTATTTTCCCCGGCAGATTGAGCAGGCCGGTGCAGATGCCCTGGAGCTGAACATTTTTGTACTTCCCAGTGATTTTAACCGTTCTGCAGCGGAAAATGAAAACATATATGATGAAATTATCAGGGAAGTTAAAAAGCAGGTTACCATCCCCGTCATTGTAAAACTCAGTTATTATTTCTCCAATCTGGCTGCGTTTTTACAACGGATCTCAGCATCAGGGATACAAGGGATGGTATTGTTCAACCGCTTTTATAATCCCGATTTTGATATTGAATCACTGGAATTTACTTCCGGTGCTGTATTAAGCAGTCCTTCCGATCTGTACCTGTCACTCCGTTGGATTGGCATACTCACCGGCAGGGTCAGTTGCAGTCTTGCCGCATCTACCGGTGTTCATGATGGTACTGCACTTATCAAGCAATTGCTGGCTGGCGCAAGTGCGGTTGAGATCGCTTCTACAATATACAAAAATGGTTTCGGGCAGATACAGGTTATGCTTTCCGAGCTTGGATACCTGGATGAACCGGAAAGATTATTCATCAATTGACCAGTTCAGGGGATTGTTAAGTCAGTCTAAATCAGGAAATCCGGCAGCCTATGAGCGTGTACAGTTCATGAAGTATTTCAGGGGATTTCAAAACACCTAGCACAATCAATTTCAAACCAGGTCAGCTTGCTTCAGCCGGCATCCAATGTTTTTCCCTGCCATCCCATTTAACATTACATCCGATTGGATTCGTAAGTTTAATGGAAACCTCCTTTCCCGAGGTAAGCTCATGAAGCACGCGGTCCAGATCATTAATGACCGTCTTGCCTGCATCCCGCGGATTATCGACTCCACGCCCGGTATAAACAAGCTGCCGTTTTTCATTAAAAACATAAAAATGCGGGGTTCTCAGGGCCCCGTATTTGAGGGCTATTTCCTGGCTTTCATCATGAAGGTAAAGCCAGGGGAATCTGTATTGTTTCATTCTGCTTACCATATGATCAAAATCATCTTCACGGTAAGTATTTGCACTATTGGAGTTGATCGCCACAAATCTGACACCTTCAGTTTCATACTGATTGGCAGTATGCCGGGTTACTTCGTCCGATCCAAGAACATAAGGACAATGGTTGCAGGTGAAAAAAATCACCAGGAACCTGTCCTCCTTGAAATCCATCAACCCGTATTTTTTTCCGTCCGTGGCTTTCAGATGAAAGTCAGGAGCCTCTGAACCGATTTTGAGTGTAAAAGCCATATCAAAACAATTATTTCCAGATTAACAACCAATCACCCTGATTTGTTTACCGATTATATAATTCCCAGACGGATAAGACATTCCTGCATTCTGTCGAGCGAACGTGCAATGTTATTATCAAGTCCGATTGAAAATCTCACCAATCCCTCTGTTAATCCCATCTTCCGCTGCAGATCTTCCGGCACCTCAGAGGATGTACTACGGCCTGAGTTGCTGAAAAGTGTTTTAAAATAACCAAGACTGACGGCAAGATAACCTACGCCTTCCATTTGCAGTTGCCTCATAAATTCGTTAGCCTTATCTGCCGATCCCCAGCTCAACAGACAACATACCACCGTAGCCATACTCCCGGTTCATCATGGAATTCATCAGATTATGCTGAGGATGATCGGGCAATCCTGGATATCGGACCTTAAGTCCAAGATCACGAAGACCTTCGGCTATAAACAGGGCATTGCTGCTATGCTGCTTCATCCTGACATGCAGGGTATGCAGATTCTTTAAAATCGATGAAGAACGCATAGGATCCAGAACGGGTCCCAATAACATGGCAGTACCGTCATTTACATTTGAAAGAGCATTTATGAAATCTGCTGAACCGCAAATAGCTCCGGCAACACAATCATTTTTTCCATTGATGAATTTCGTCATGCTGTAAACCACAATATCTGCACCCAGTCGGGCTGGTGTAATCATCATGGGACTGAATGTGTTATCTACCATGAGCAATAGGCCGCTTTCCCTAGCAATTGCGGACAGGGCCCGGATATCGGAAACCTGCAGCAGGGGATTTGTAAGTGATTCGGTATAAATCAGCCGGGTATTCGGTTTTATTTCTCTTTTAACACACTCCAGATCAGTAATATCCACAAATGATACCTCAATGTTGAACTTAGGCAGGTAATTCCTCAGAAAGGCAAAAGTGCCTCCATAGGTTGTTACACTCGTGATCAGGTGATCACCAGCCTTGCACAGCTGTAAAATCGAACAGGTAATGGCTGCCATTCCTGAAGCTGTTACCCATGCCGAACCGGTATTTTCCATGGCTGCAAGGGTATCAGCCAGGTATTTGTTACTTGGATTCCAGTGGCGGGAATATAAAAAACACCCTTCTGTATGGCCCAGAAAGGTCTCTGTCATGGTTTCCGGATCAAGAAAGGTAAAGGTTGATGAATCGGTTATTGCGGGGTTTACTCCTCCAAATTCATCAAATTGCAGCATATCCTGAATACGCATTGCCGGATCAAAATTGCTCTTTCATCATGTATTTGGATTAACAACTAAAAATTACAAAATATATTGATGTCATGCAATGATTTTACTACGCTTGCTTTTTTCCGGCCCCTAATATTTGATTGCAAATCCTGGTCTGGCAAATTCACCAGTTAGACAGTATTTTTTAAATGTTTGTCAAAAACCTGTTACTTTATTATAAGTCTTACGTATATCAGATCAAATGCTTGATTCCTTTAAAAATTGATAACATCCAGTATGATGATTGATTTAAGTAACCGGACGATTCTGATTGCAGAAGATGATGAGATCAGTTTTAAATTTATGGACCTTATCCTGACACGCAAAACAAACGTAAACATTATCTGGGCAATAAACGGTCAGATGGCTGTGGATTTTTGCAGGATGTACGAACATATTGACCTCGTGTTAATGGATATTCAATTGCCCGTAATGGATGGCATTGAGGCAATCAAGCAAATTAGATTGTTCAATCCGGGTTTACCAATTATTGTGCAGACTGCCAATGCATTTAATGATGAATGGGAAAAATGCTTCCAGGCAGGCTGTGATGATTATATCACCAAACCCATCAATCTCCAGGATCTGATGCTCAAGATCGAAAATCTGTTGATTCCGGTTTCTGTCCGTTAAGCATTTTCCGTACAGACTCTTTTCCCCATCTTATTATCATCGCAATTCGGTGCTGACCTGTCAGGGTACTGCATCATTTTTTTTGTTAAATTGCAGTATATTTTAACCAAAGATGCGCGGATATGAGAACACTCATTGGCCTGTTTGAAGACTGTGTAGCGAAATACAGCGAGAATGTATTTCTGCTTGAGAAAAAAAATAACAAGTATATAGGATCTACATTCAGTGAAGTGCAGGATAAGGTTTATCAGTTTGCAGCAGGTCTTATTTCACTGGGCATAAAAAAAGGCGACCGGATTGCCTTATTATCGGAAGGCAGAAATGATTGGGTGATCAGTGAACTGGGCATATTTTACGCCGGAGCAGTCAATGTGCCCTTGTCCGTTAGGCTTACAGAAACGTCGGAGCTGAAATTCCGTCTTGCGCACAGCGGTGCCAGATTCATCATCGCTTCGAAAAACCAGGTCAGGAAGCTAATGCCTGTTAAGAACAGCCTGGAAAGCCTGGAAAAGATAATATTACTGGATGCCCAGGAAGGTAAGACTGAAAAAGAATTATGGTTTTCAGAAGTCCTGGAGCAGGGAAAGAACTATTTGAAAATAAATACCCAGGCTTTTACTGAACGATGGAGGTCAGTCAGGGAGGAGGATTATGCCAATATATGCTACACATCAGGCACTACGGCCGATCCGAAAGGGATCATCCTGAGTCACCGGAACTACACAGCCAATATTGAGCAATCCCTGAGCCTGTTCGTCATTCCCAAATACTGGACCACCTTGGTGATTCTGCCCTGGGACCATGCTTTTGCACATACCTGTGGAATATATACCCTGATGTCCTGTGGAGCCAGCATGGCTTCTGTGCAGATGGGTGAAACACCCATGGAAACGATCAAGAACATCCCCCTCAACATAAAGGAAAACAGACCTTTTTTTCTCATGAGTGTACCGGCACTGGCCAAGAATTTCAGAAAAAACATCGAAAAGGGAATACGTGATAAAGGCCCGGCTGCTGAAAAACTATTTAACCTGGCCATAAAAACCGCCTATACATACAATGGAATAGGCTGGAATAAGGGCAAAGGACTCAGGATTGCACTGAAACCATTAATCGGGTTATTTGACAGGATCCTGTTCAGCAAGATCCGTGAGGGTTTTGGGGGCAGGCTTGCCTATTTCATCGGCGGTGGAGCTTTACTGGACATAGATTTACAGCGGTTTTTCTATGCCATTGGTATACCCATGTATCAGGGTTATGGTTTAACCGAAGCTTCTCCTGTAATTTCCGCCAATAATCCCGATAAGCATAAAATGGGATCTTCCGGTACCCTGGTGAAGGACCTTCAGTTAAAAATATGCGATGAAGATGGAAAAGCGCTTCCCGTTGGCGAGAAAGGTGAAATTGTCGTTAAGGGAGAAAACGTCATGGTTGGATATTGGTCAAATCCTGAGGCGACGCAGGAGACAATACGGGACGGCTGGCTATATACGGGCGACATGGGTTATATGGACAGAGATGGTTTCCTCTATGTGCTGGGGCGGTTTAAAAGCCTGCTGATCGCCGATGATGGCGAAAAATTCAGCCCGGAAAGTATTGAGGAGGCTCTGGTTCAGCATTCCAGATTCATTGATCAGTGCATGCTTTACAATAACCAGAACGCCTATACAACTGCCTTGATCTATCCCAATGTTGCTGCCATTAAGTCCTGGCTCGGAAGTCACAAAATGAATCCGGATGATTCAGAAACACACCGGGAGATTGTGAAACTGATCGAATCCCAGATTGATCAGTTCCTGACCGGAGGTAAAATGGCAGACAAATTTCCACATCGCTGGTTACCCGCTTCATTTTCGATAATTGATGAAGGATTTACAGAAGATAATCAGCTGCTGAACAGCGTTATGAAGATTGTCAGGTATAAAATTACCGAATATTATAAAACCCGGCTTGATTACATGTATACTCCCCAGGGAAAGAATATTTATAATGAACAGAACTTCAATACGCTGAAAAAGCTTTTGTTGTAGGCTTTTTACTGCCTTTATACCGGTAGTTGGTCATTATTTTGAAACTGCTGGTAAAAGAGTAGCCAGAAATAACCGGCAATCCCTATTATATTTATTGGCGAATTCCCATTTTTGCATTTCAATAATCAGTAAATGGAAAATTCATCCGTATTGCTGGAACTCAGCAAAAGAATTCTCATACTCGACGGTGCCATGGGCAGCATGGTTCAGCAACACAAGCTACAGGAAAAGGATTACCGTGGACAACGTTTTTCAGGACACGGGCATGATCTGAATGGCAATATCGACCTTTTATCCCTTACGAAGCCCGGGATTATCCGTGATATTCATCTGGAATATCTGCGTGCCGGAGCAGATATCATCGAAACCAATACTTTCAGCTCAACGGTAATTTCCCAGGCGGATTACCACCTGGAGGACCTGGTATATGAACTTAATTATGAGTCTGCCAAAATTGCCGTATCCGCAGCACAGGAGATCACAGCCCTGGAACCGTTCAAACCCAGGTTCGTTGCAGGATCTATTGGACCGACCAACAAAACTGCCTCCATGTCGCCTCATGTGAATGATCCCGGGTACCGTGCCATCAATTTTGACACGCTGGTTTTGGCATACTGTGAGCAGATCCGTGGACTGATCGATGGAGGCGTGGATTTGTTGCTGATAGAAACCGTTTTTGACACATTGAATGCTAAAGCTGCTTTGTTTGCCATAGAGGATATCACCCGTGAATACGGCAGGAAAGTACCCGTTATGATTTCAGGTACTGTCACGGATGCCAGTGGAAGAACATTGTCAGGCCAGACCATCACTGCTTTTCTATACTCTCTTTCTCATGCCGGGTTGATGAGTATAGGCATCAATTGTGCTTTGGGCGCAAGAGAGATGCTCCCTTATGTGGCCGAGCTGGCAGCAAAAGCACCCTTTTATATAAGTGCCCATCCGAATGCAGGTTTGCCGAATCAATTCGGTGGCTATGATGATACACCCGCACTGATGACGGAACAATTCTCGGAATATCTCGAAAGAGGACTCGTAAATATAATTGGAGGTTGCTGCGGTACTACTCCGGCTCATATCCATGCCTTCTCAGAACTGGCCAGCAATTTCAGCCCCAGAGCCATACCCCGGACTAAACACATAACCTGCTTAAGCGGACTGGAACCCCTGATAATCGCAAAGGAGAGCAATTTTGTCAATGTCGGAGAACGTGCCAATGTCTCTGGTTCTTTGAAATTTGCAGGACTCATCCGGGAAGAAAAATTTGAAGAGGCACTTGGCGTGGCTCGTGAACAAGTGGATAGTGGCGCCCAGATCCTGGATATATGTATGGACGATGCCATGCTGGATGCCGAAAAGTGCATGGTCAGATTTCTCCACCTGGTTATGTCTGAACCGGATATTGCCAAACTTCCCCTTATGATCGATTCTTCAAAATGGTCAGTTATAGAAGCCGGCCTGAAATGCGTCCAGGGAAAATCGATCGTGAATTCGATCAGCCTGAAGGAAGGAGAAACGGCCTTTGCCGAACAGGCATCCAGGGTTAAGCAGTATGGAGCAGCTGTCGTGGTGATGGCGTTTGATGAGAAAGGACAGGCAGACACATTTGAGCGCAGAATAGAAGTGTGCAGCAGAGCCTACCGCATATTGACTGAAAAGGTCGGATTTGCACCGGAAAATATTATCTTCGATCCCAACGTACTGGCCATTGGAACAGGGATTGAGGAACATAACAATTACGCGGTTGATTTTATCCGCACAATCAGCTGGATAAAGGAAAATCTTCCGTATGCCAAGGTGAGCGGAGGTATCAGTAACCTTTCGTTTGCATTCCGGGGAAATAACGCGATCCGTGAAGCCATGCATTCCGTGTTCCTGTACCATGCTATCAAAGCCGGACTTGATATGGGTATTGTCAATCCGGCCATGCTTGCTGTATATGATGAACTTCCGCATGACATGCTTGATATGATCGAGGATGTTGTCCTGAACCGTCGTCCCGATTCAACTGAAAGGTTACTTGCCTTTGCTGATTCGGTAAAGAAACAGGATAAAAAGGAGATCCGCATGGATGAATGGCGTGAAGGTACCGTGGAAGAACGGATCAGCCACGCTCTTATCAAGGGTATAGTTGATTTTATCGAACAGGATATTCTGGAAGCCCGGGCTGGTTATAAGCGGGCCCTGCAGATCATTGAGGGTCCCCTGATGGACGGGATGTCAAAAGTGGGTGACCTGTTTGGTGAAGGCAAGATGTTCTTACCGCAGGTAGTTAAAAGCGCCCGGGTGATGAAAAAAGCCGTAGCAGTTCTTCATCCTTACATTGAGGAGGAGAAAGATGCAAATCCTGACCTGGAAGAACAGTCGGTTGGAAGAATTCTGCTGGCTACCGTGAAAGGCGATGTTCATGATATTGGCAAAAACATTGTAGGTGTTGTGCTTGGCTGTAATAATTATGACGTTATTGACCTGGGTGTGATGGTACCGACAGAAAAGATCATTGAGGCTGCCATTGAAAAACAGGTGGACATTATTGGGTTAAGCGGGTTGATAACCCCGTCTCTGGAAATCATGACCGATGTAGCCAAACAACTGGAAAAACATAAGCTGAATAAGCCCTTGCTGATCGGTGGGGCTACTACTTCCAAGATACATACGGCAGTTAAAATTGAACTCCATTATCAGGCACCGGTAATCCATGTCAAAGATGCATCCAAGAGCGTCGGGGTGGTAAGCAGCCTGCTTTCCGCAACCCAGAAGGATAATTTTGTAAAGAATATCCGGAAAGAATACGCTGATCTGCGAAAAAACTATCTCGGAGCAAAAGGACAAACTTCGTATATTACCCTCGAGGAGGCAAGGAAGAACTGGCTTAATCTGGCATGGGACAGCGGACAGGTTGTAGAACCAAAATTTATCGGACTAAAAACCTTCATTCATTATCCGCTCGAAGAAATCAGAGAGTATATCAGCTGGGTTTTCTTCTTTGTGGTGTGGCAGTTGCGTGGCAAATTTCCTGAAATTCTGAACGACCCCCGGCAAGGTGAAGAGGCCAGGAAGTTATTTGATGATGCAAACCGGTTGCTCGACCGGATCATTCGTGAAGATTTGCTTACAGCCAATGGTGTGGCCGGCATATTTCCGGCAAATTCGGTTGGTGATGACATTGAAGTTTACAGTGACAATTCCAGGAAACATGTTCTGACCCGGTTTATTAACCTTAGAAATCAGGAGTTAAAGTCCGATGGTGCTCCCAACCTGTGTTTGTCAGATTTCGTTGCTCCCAGATCCACAGGAATTCAGGACTATATTGGCGCTTTTGCAGTAACTGCCGGAATCGGTATGCAAAAGTTACTGGCTGAATTTGAAGCCGGTCTCGATGATTATCATGGAATCATGGTCAAAGCATTGGCTGATCGGCTGGCCGAAGCATTTACCGAACTCATCCATTTGAAAGTCAGAAAGGAATTATGGGGATATGCAGTGGATGAAAACCTTTCACTCGATGAGCTTTTGCTTGAGAAATACCAGGGCATCAGACCGGCTCATGGTTATCCGGCCTGTCCTGATCATTCAGAAAAGACCAGCTTGTTCAGGTTGCTTGATGCTGAGCGCAATACCGGAATTACGCTCACAGAAAGCTATTCCATGTTTCCGGCTGCTTCAGTCAGTGGTCTTATTTTTGCACACCCGAAAGCACGTTACTTCTTTGCCGGTAACCTGTCACCGGACCAGGTGCAGGATTACGCCCGAAGAAAGGCAGTATCTGTGGATACGGTAGAAAGTCTCCTGGCCTCCAACCTGAATTACAAATAGACTGTTTGCATGAAGATCACAGAATTGTTTAGCCATACCGAACGGACTTTTTCTTTTGAATTCTTTCCGCCGAAAGATGAAATATCAGCCGTTGATTTTGGGATTAATGTTGGTCAATTGATAAAACTAAATCCGTCTTTCGTTTCTGTTACATACGGAGCCGGTGGCTCTAACCAGGAGCGTACCTTTGGACTGGTAGACTTCCTGCAGAATAAAATCGGATTGAATACCATGGCACATTACACATGTGTGGGCGCAGGAAAGGATAAAATAGCCAGAGATATGGAGTTCCTTCGGAAAATCAATATAGAGAACCTGATGCTTCTCCGGGGTGATCCTCCCAAAGGCAGTGAAAAATTCAAGCCACCGGAAAATGGTTTCAATCATGCCAGTGAACTGATCTCCTTTGTAAAAAGCGGGTACTCTTTTTCAGTGGGAGCTGCTGCATATCCGGAAAAACATCCTGAATCGCCCTCCCCGAATGAGGATATTGAACATCTTAATGCTAAATACCACGCAGGGGCTGACTTCCTGGTTACGCAATTGTTCTTTGACAATGCCGCTTATTACAGTTTCACTGAAAAAGCGTATATGGCCGGTATTACATGCAGGATCATTCCCGGTATCATTCCTGTCACCAACTATAAGCAAATTAAAAGATTTGTGGACATGACTGGTGCAACATTCCCGGCTGACCTGCTCGGGAAACTTGAAAAATACCAGGAGAGTCCTGAAAAAGTATACCAGATTGGAGTTGATCATGCTATAAATCAGTGTGTTGATTTGCTCAAGGCCGGCGCACCGGGGCTTCATTTTTATACCCTGAACAAATCGAGGGCTGCCGTTGAGGTTTTTGAATCTTTGCCAAGAATGATCCGAAAATAATACTTGTATTTCGACAGAAATTCGTAAACTTATGCCGGTTTTAACAGGAATGTTTAATCTAATACTTATAAAATGACACAGCAAAAAAACACCCTTGCAATCGGGATGACCTTTATGTCCTTGATATTTCTGATTTTTGGTTTTGTAACCACATTTAACATCACCCTAAGCGCAAAAGTCAAAGAAGTGTTCCAGCTCAGTGAGTTTATGGCTCAGCTGGTTAATGGTGTATTCTTTCTCACCTATTTCCTCCTGTCATTTGCCAGCGGTTCAATAATCAAAAGAATAGGATATAAAATGGGAGTTATCCTGGGCTTGTTTGCTGTGGGTATTGGCAGTTATTTATTTTTTCCGGCAGCGAATATCCCTTCCTATCCTTTCTTCCTGGTTGCCATTTTTATTATGGCCTCCGGGGTTGTGTTCCTTCAAACCGCCGCCAATCCATATGTTGCTGCTTTAGGATCTCCGGATACCGCATCAGGTCGTTTAAACCTTACACAGGCGCTGAATTCCATCGGGACAACCATTGCCCCCCTGGTGCTGAGTTTGGTCGTATTTACATCAGCTGGTGTTGCCATGGGTGCCAAAGCGGTTCAGATGCCTTTTCTCGTAATAGGCACGCTGGTGATCCTGATCGGAATTGGTATTTTCTTTTTAAAACTTCCCGAGATCTCTACCCAGGGTGAGCAGAAGAAAAGTATCTGGAAATATCCGCACGTGCTGTTGGGTGCCCTGGGAATATTTTTCTATGTAGGTGCCGAGGTCGGTACGGCTGCGATGATCGTACCCTACCTCACCGCTCCGGACCTCGGAGGCTTAACGCCGGCGATTGCTGCCAAATATGCTGCAATTTACTGGGGTGGATCCATGATCGGACGATTTTTTGGATCCATCATGCTTTCGAACATTTCTGACGGTCAAAAAGAAATACACCTATGTTTTGCTGGTCCTGGTTTTCGCCTTTATTGCCGGCTGGTATATCACGGAAATGAGTGTAACTGACGGCCTGATATTCATGGGCATTTCCGTTGCATGTTTTCTTGCTATTCAACTTGGCCGCAGCAAGACCAGTATTACGCTGGCTGTATTTGCCGCGATCGCTGCCATCCTGGAACTGGTGACCATGGGCACAACAGGTTTGGTTGCCATGTGGGCTGTTATATCAATTGGTTTCTTTAACTCGGTTATGTTCCCGAATATCTTTGCCCTCAGTGTCGATGGCCTGGACAAGAGTGAAATGAGCATGGCTTCCGGAGTGATCAATACGCTGATCGTGGGTGGTGCTGTTTTACCCGTGCTGATGGGTGCAGTTGCTGATGCCTGGAGCGTGCGGTTCGCCTTTATTCTGCCCGTGATCAGTTATGCCTACATAGCCTTTTTTGCTCTGGTAGGCAGCAGGCATAAGTAAATTTCCTGCATTAAAGATCGGCTAAATCTATCTGTTTAAATAGTATCCCAGGCTCAGGCTGAAAATGCGGTGATGAATATTATAATCAATTTCACGTACCGGGAATATATTGGCTAACCCGAACCCAAAAGATAAGTCAAGGAAGAATTTGTTCCATTCAACCCCGGCACCTGTCATTATGCCCAGATCTATTCTTTTAAACTCATCATCAGTTCCCGAGCCCCACTTTATATCCCTTGAAATGCTTCTGTCCGGAGTTTCCGCTGTCGCCTTCCCCCAAAGTCCCAAACCGGCATATGGTCCCGCCTGGACAAAAAGGATCAATTTGCCGGCGTTGATACGCCCTGTGATAAAAAGCGGAATATCCAGATAGAGAAGGCTGGTACCAACATCGGCGACTAGGGTATCCAGACGAATCGTACCCTTCGTGCCTTTGGTTTCAAATATGAGTGCGGTTTTAACAGATACATGATCTCCAGTTAAAAATTCAGCCACGGGTCCCGCGTTAAAACCCGTTTTATAGAAATTGCTGGCATAATCATGATTGTAATTCTGCTCAATCAGGGTGGTCATGTTAATTCCGCCCTGCATGCCAAATCTGAATTGTCCGTGATGCCGGAATAATACATCAGGAGTTTCACCAACAGAAGCAAATACTTTTTCATTAACTCAGATTATATTTGCTTCCCAAATGACATAGGCGCTCAGCGCAAACTTGACAAATCTGCATCAGTGCAATTTTACCCCGATCATGTGAATGAATTCTTCACGAGTTCGGTTATCCAGCAGGAAGCAACCGGTAAAAGCCGATGTAGTGGTCACTGAATTTTGCTTTTGTACTCCCCGCATAACCATACACAAATGCTTGGCCTCAATCACGACTGCAACGCCCAACGGATCCAATGCATTCTGAATACAATCCCTGATTTGCACGGTCAGCCGCTCCTGCACCTGCAATCTGCGGGCATAAGCATCCACCACCCTGGCTATTTTGCTTAGTCCGGTAATATTCCCATTGGGTATATAGGCAACATGTGCTTTGCCAAAAAAGGGCACCATGTGGTGCTCACATAATGAATACAGTTCAATATCCTTTACCAGGACCATTTGCTGATAATCCTCATGAAATATGGAAGCTGCGAGAATCTCCTCAGGATTGATAAAATAACCATGCGTAAAGTACTGCATGGCTTTGGCAACACGCTCGGGCGTGTCAATCAGATCCTTCACGGCAAGGATCTTCACCCAGGTTCATCAGTATTTTCCGGTACAGGGAGGAAAGGGATTTGGTCTTTTTTCCGCTAAACTTGTCAATCCGCTCAAAGCCGGCTTCTGAAATACCTTCAATTACGATATTCTTTTCATCCATAGATTTTATGTTAAATTAATCTCGCTCTGCGGAATTTATTTATCAGGGGAATTGAAAAATCGATAACTTTTATTCCATGCGGACGTAGACAAATTTAGGAACTTTTTTTTTCATTGATCGAAAAAATACGTCGGGCATGAAAATCCTTCTCGTTGCTTCCTCCAACAGTGAAATAAAATTACTGCGGGATAAACTGGATTTTGTTACGAGGACCAGCAACAACCTTTACAATTACAGGCTGGGAACCCTGGATATCGATATCCTGGTGACCGGACACGGCAGTGTATTTACGGCCTATCATCTTACAAAAACCCTGAAATCATACAATTATGATCTGGCCATTGAATATCGGGATCGCAGGAAGTTTTGATTACTTCCTCGAACTGGGATTTGTGGTGAATGTAATACAGGATCAGTTTGCGGACCTGGGATTTGAGGAGAAGGATTCATTCTTTAGCCTGAGTGAAAAGGAAATGCTGAATGAGGATTCGTTTCCGTTTGCCGGTGAATTGTTAAGAAGCCTGGGAAATTTTGAGATTGAGGTTGTGGAATCTCTCATCCCTGTAAAGGCTATCACGGTAAATACACTTCACAGTCGTCAGGATAGCATTCAGCGGATCAAAAAACGTTTCAAATGCGAGATTGAAACCATGTCCGGTGCGGCATTCTTTTATACCTGCCTGATGGAAAAAGTACCCTTCCTGCAAATCAGATCCATATCCTATTTCATTGAAATCTCCAAGGTAGACAACTGGATGCTTCCGCTGGCCATCAGCAACCTCACACTTACAACACTGGATCTTCTGGAAGAGCTCCGGGCAGATTGAAGGGTCATTTCTGCCGTCACATGGTCTTCACTTCCTCCACCAGTTTATGCAGAACATCTTTGGCATTGCCAAACAACATTCTGGTCTTGTCATTATAAAACAACTGGTTCTCAATGGCTGCATAGCCCTTCCCCATTCCTCTTTTGATGACGATAATGTTTTTTGCCTCATGGGCGCGGATGATGGGCATACCAAAGATGGGTCCCGAAGGATCGTTCAAGGCGGCAGGATTTACAACGTCATTTGCACCAATGATAACGGCCACGTCGACATTGACCATATCCGGGTTGATATGGTCCATTTCAACCAGCTTTTCATAGGACACATGTGCCTCAGCAAGTAAAACATTCATATGACCCGGCATTCGCCCGGCCACGGGATGAATGGCATACCTGACATCTACCCCACGATCGGTCAGCAATTTATCAAGTTCACTGCATACATGCTGTGCCTGGGCCGCTGCCAGTCCATATCCGGGTACAATGACCACCTTCTGGCTATAATTCAGTAGAATGCCTGCGTCACTGAGGGTAATTTCACGTATAACACCGTTGATACCCATTGACTACGCCGGAAGTTTCACCGCCAAATGATCCCACAATTACATTGATCAGTGAACGGTTCATGGCACGGCACATCATGATGGTAAGAATTGTGCCGGCGGCGCCGACGAGAATGCCACCCAGTATCATAGCCTGGTTATTATAAATAAATCCGGCCATGGCGGCTGCCACCCCGGTCAATGAATTCAGCAGGGAAATCACTACCGGCATATCAGCCCCGCCAATTGGCATGACAAACAATATGCCATAAACCAGTGCCAGGAAAAAGAGAAAATAAACCAGGATCCTGGCCGTTCCCTGGTCAATTCCCGGTAGCAGCAGGATAACGATAATTGTGGTGGTGAGCAGTAACATGAACAAGTTGATATATTTCATGACCGGTGAAAACCAGTCCTTGATTTTACCATCGAGTTTTCCATAGGCAATCATACTTCCACTGAATGCAATATTGCCAACTGCAATACCGAGTAAAGTAACGAGCAATGAGGAGTTATCCGGATTCCCGTATTCCATGAGAGCCACCAGGCCGGAGGCTGCACCACCTGTAGCATTGTAAAAGGACACCATTTGTGGCATGGCAGTCATATGTACCTTCCGGGCAATGATCCAACCCACAACTGTTCCCGCTGCAATAATAAGCAGGACCAGCATGGCATTCTCAAAAGGAATTGGAAAACCTTGCGGGTCCTTATGGAGCAAAAGTGTGGTTATCATGGCCAGCAACATGCCTGCCGCAGCCCACAGGTTACCGGCCCGGGCTGTTTCAGGTTTGCTCAGCATTTTCAGGCCTATTACAAACAAAATGGCAGACAGCAGATAGCTGAAATCAAGTATGGCCGAACCAATGGTAAATGTTTGTGGTATCATAATGAATCGCGCGTAGGGTTCTATTTTTGTTTTCTCTTCCTGAACATCTCAAGCATCCGGTCAGTGACGACAAAACCGCCTGCGACATTCAATGTTGCAAAGAATACTGCAATTATACCGAATACCATCTCTCCGGAAAATCCGGATAAATCCGCATGACCGAGCAGGATTATACCACCAATGATGATCACGCCACTAACGGCATTGGCACCTGACATGAGTGGCGTGTGCAATACAGAGGGTACATGGGAGATTACTTCTATTCCCAGAAAGCTGGCCAAAACAATGATGAAAATTTCATGCCTGTATGTAAACAGGAATTCAAGAATATGTTCCATGGTACTTCGAAAATAAGTTAATGATTGAAATGTTGTTTTATCTTTTCGTGCATGAGCTTCCCTTCATGGGTGAGACATGAACGGCATATAATCTCATCTGTCCAGTTCAGGTTCAGATTTCCCTCCGCATCGATGATAAGCTGAATGAAGCTCATAAGGTTGTTGCTGAACATCCGGCTTGAATCCAAAGGCATTGAGCGTGGATAATCCGAACGTCCAATAATGATTACCCCATTGTGATCAATTACATCGCTATTCCTTGTCAGTTCACAGTTTCCACCTGATGAAGCAGCCAGATCAACAATGACCGATCCACCTTTCATGGCTTCCACAGTGCTTTTATACAGTAAAAGCGGAGCTCTTTTACCCGGAATCTGCGCTGTACAGATTACCACATCCGCTTTAACGGCATGTTCGTGGATCAATTCACGCTGTTTCTCACGGAATTCATCTGTCTGATCGACGGCATACCCACCCGCAGACACGTCCTCCCTGGCACCTTCCACTTCAATGAACTTTCCACCCAGACTGTGAACTTCATCCTTTACAGCAGACCTGACATCAAAAACCTCGACAACCGCACCAAGTCTTCGTGCCGTTGCAATTGACTGCAATCCAGCCACTCCCGCACCAAGTATAAGCATCCTTGCAGGTTTGATCGTACCGGCAGCGCTCATGAACATGGGGAAAAAACGAGGCAGATGCATTGCCGCATCCAAAACGGCACGGTAACCTGAGACCGTAGCCATACTTGAGAGTATGTCCATTGACTGGGCAAGCGTGGTTCGCGGCAGTAATTCCAGACTAAAGGAGGTAATATTCCGTTTTAAAAGCACTTCCACAAGAGGTCGGTTGCTATACGGATCAAGTCCTCCCGCCAATACCTTTCCCCGATTCCAGCCAGAGATTTCATCAGGTTTTACAGGTGAAACCGAGAGAATGCAATCGGATTGGTCAAAAATCTCCTTACGGCTAACCACCCTGGCACCGGCACGTTCATATTCGATATCCTGCAAGTAGGCACCTGCACCGGCTCCATGTTCAATCACCACGCCAGTCTTGCGTTGCACAAGCATACTTACCGCCTCTGGTGTGAGGGCTACCCTGGTTTCAGGTGTCTGTTCCTTTAATAATCCAATAGTAATCATTTCAAATTTCCATAATTCCAAACAAATGACACAACCAATTTATGAATGCATTGTTATAAATGCTGTTTTCAAAAGGCATAAGATGTAAACAGCAGCATTGTTAAAAAGTTTTGTAATTTTGAAAAAGACTTAAATTTTCATTTCACGTTGTTAAGGAGTATAATCAAATGGATCAGTTTTCATTCATGGGTAACAGTGAGATCGAATCAATCGATCAGTTATACAGGCAATACCTGGAAAACCCTGATTCTGTTGATGAAAGCTGGCGTAACTTTTTCAGGGGATTCGATTTTGCACGGCAATACTATACTGAAAATCAAGCTGGAAATGAGCATCTCGACAAGGAATTTAAGGTCCTGAATTACATTGATGCCTTCCGCAAAAGAGGTCATCTGTTTACAAAAACCAATCCGGTACGGACAAGGAGAAAATATTTCCCGACACTCGACCTTGAAAACTACCAGCTATCCGAAAGTGACCTTGATACCAATTTTCATGCGGGTACGGAAATTGGTATCGGAAATGCAAGCCTTCGGGAAATTGTGACCGCCATGGAGGAAACCTATTGCCAGTCAATTGGGGCAGAATACATGTTTATACGCACACCTGAAAAGATTGAATGGTTGCAGAAACGTATTGAGAGAAGCCGAAGCAGAACGGAATTCAGCATCGACGAAAAGAAACAGATCTTTTTTCACCTGAAAAAGGCGGTTGGCTTTGAAAGTTTCATCCACCGGAGATTTGTCGGACAAAAGCGATTCTCGCTTGAAGGTACGGAAGCACTCATTCCTGCCCTGTACTTCCTGCTGGAAAAAGGTTCTTCACTCGGTATTGAGGAGTACTTCATCGGTATGGCCCATCGTGGCAGATTGAACGTGCTGGCCAACATCATTGAAAAACCATATGAAAAGATATTTCAGGAATTTGTGGCAGAAGAATATCGAAGATGACATTGCACTGGGGGATGTAAAATATCATCTCGGATACTGCAATGAGATTCAGTTGGGAAATGGCAAAAAAATTACACTTAACCTGGCACCCAATCCTTCTCATCTGGAAGCATCCTCTCCGGTTACACAGGGCATTGCCAGGGCTAAAATCGATAACCAGTACAGGGGTGATTTTACCAAGGTATCACCTATATTGATCCATGGCGATGCTGCCATTGCAGCCCAGGGAATTGTTTACGAAGTTGTTCAGATGTCTGAACTCAATGGTTACCGTACCGGCGGTACCATTCATATTATCATCAACAACCAGGTCGGCTTCACCACAAATTACCTGGATGCCCGTTCCAGCACCTATTGCACAGATATTGGAAAGGTGATCAAGGCGCCGATTTTTCATGTTAATGGCGATGATATAGAGGCGCTTGTGCACACAGTAAGGATGGCCATGGAATACAGGCAGACTTTTTATTCCGACGTGTTCATCGATATCCTGTCATACCGGAAGTATGGACATAATGAAGGGGATGAACCCCGGTATACCCAGCCCACGCTTTACAAGGCCATTGCCAATCATCCGAATCCGAGGGATATATATGCCGAAACCCTGATCTCACAAGGCGTGTATACGCAGGACGAAGTATTAAAACAGCAGCGTGATTTTGATGAGTTTCTTGAAGAAAAGCATCTCATTTCCAAGAGTTTAGGAAAGGTCTACATTCAGCGTTTCCTGCACAACCAGTGGAAGGGATTTAAGCATGCAGCACGTGCAGATTTTGAAAAACATTACCCGGGAGAGATTACCCTTGAAATGTTGAAATTTATCGGCGATAAGATCAATTATCTTCCGTCCGATAGCAGGTTTATTGACAAAACAGTCAAACTTGTCGAAGACAGGCGAAAAATGATTTCCAACGATACAGTTGACTGGGCCCTGGCTGAGCTTTTAGCTTACGGCACCCTGGTTTACGACGGACACCCTGTACGTCTGAGTGGTCAGGATTCAGTCCGGGGAACATTCGCCCACAGGCATGCTGCGCATGTGATCGAAGATACTGATTCAACCTTTGTTCCACTGAAGAATATATCACCCGGTCAGGCGCCTTTTCATGTGTATAACTCCCTGCTGAGTGAATACGGTGTGCTTGGTTTTGAATACGGGTACGCCCTGGCTAATCCAAACGGACTTAACATATGGGAAGCCCAGTTTGGTGA
This sequence comes from uncultured Bacteroidales bacterium, assembly GCA_963705125.1. Taxonomy (GTDB): domain Bacteria; phylum Bacteroidota; class Bacteroidia; order Bacteroidales; family UBA10428; genus UBA5072. Next base: position 356,600 of record CAVPIY010000009.1, read on the forward strand.
CTTTGCCAACGTGGCACAGGTGATCGTTGACCAATACATCAGTTCAGCAGAGGAGAAGTGGGGCCTGATGAACGGAATTGTCCTATACCTGCCACATGGCTTTGAAGGACAAGGTCCCGAACATTCCAGTGCCCGGATTGAAAGATTCCTGCTTCTTGCCGCACGAAACAACATGCAGATCGTAAATATCACGACACCTGCTAATCTCTTTCACCTGCTGCGTCAGAGTATTTACCGGAATTTCAGAGTACCCGTCATCCTATTTACACCCAAGAGTCTGCTCAGACATCCCAGGTGTACTTCCACATTGGATGAACTGGTTAATGACCGTTTCAGAGAAGTAATTGACGATCATGATGTTGAAGTAAAGGAAGTGCGACGGCTTGTTTTTTGTTCCGGAAAAGTGTATTACGACCTGCTTGCCCGAAAAGAAGAATACAATGCACGTGATGTTGCCCTGGTCAGGGTGGAACAGTTACACCCCTTCCCCACCCCGCAAATTGACTATATAATTAAGAAATATAAAAACGTATTGATAACCCTGTGGGTTCAGGAAGAACCGGGCAATATGGGACCCTGGAGGCATATCATGCACGAATTCCGGAACCGTCAGATCCTTCCTGTTTTCAGACAGCTCAGCGGCAGCCCGGCCACAGGTTTGCTAAAACTCCATCAGATAAGCCAGGAAGAACTGATCAGCAAGGTCTTCCGCAAATGCGAATGCGAACTGAAGGCCAAGTATTGCGGCCTCCAGTGTTCCGATGGCAGCATCAGGCAAAATATGCTAAAACAATACAGTTATTTTCCGGAAAAAACCTAAACCAATTTCCCGTCAGTCATGATCGTTGAAATCATCATTCCAAGTGCAGGTGAATCTATTACAGAAGTCGCCATCGGAAGCTGGCTTGCAGAGGATAAAAGCTTTGTTGAGAAAGATCAGGAGATCGCTGAGGTTGAATCTGATAAAGCCACCCTTCCCCTGATCTCCACCACATCAGGCCAACTTAGCATTCATGTGCCGGCAGGACAGAAAGTACATGTCGGAGACATTGCCTGTACCATCGATACTTCTGTGATATCTCCGGTCAGGTTACAAAAGGCCTCCAAAAAGAAAGAAGAGGCCCAACCCGTCAGGCCAGCAAAAGAGAAGGAAACTGAACCTGCACATGTTAAGGTTACTCCCCTGGCCCGTACATTAATGAACGAGCATCACCTGGATGTCGAAGATATTATCCAGGGATTGAAAAAATTAACGCGCCGGGATGTTGAACACGTCGTGAATCACCTCTTCTCAAAGACCATGGTCCAATCGGCTCAGGAGGCTGGAAGAACGGCAGAAACAACTCCGATGTCTCCGTTGAGACGAAAGCTGGGAAAACGTCTGGTAGCTGTGAAAAACGATACTGCTATGCTTACCACATTCAATGAGGCAGATATGAGTGCTATCCTCGACCTGCGAAAAAAGCACCAGCAGGTTTTTCAGGAAAAACACGGAGTTAAGCTCGGACTTATGTCTTTTTTTATCAAGGCCTCCTCAGAAGCCCTTAAAGTATTTCCACGGGTGAATTCCATGATCGACGGAGATAACATGATTACCCCCCGTTATATAGATATTGCGGTGGCCGTGCAAACAGAAAAAGGACTGATGGTGCCGGTAATTCGTGATGTGCAGTCCATGAGCCTGCCACAAATAGAACTTGGTCTGTCCGGCCTGGCACAAAAAGCCAGGACAGCCAAGCTGACCATTGAAGAAATGACAGGAGGAACATTTACCATCACCAACGGCGGTGTTTTCGGATCCATGTTGTCTACACCGATTCTGAATCCTCCGCAGTCAGCCATCCTGGGCATGCATAATATAGTGGAAAGACCCATGGCTATCCGGGGTAAGATAGAGATCAGACCTGTTATGTATCTGGCACTGTCATATGATCACCGGCTGATCGACGGACGGGACTCTGTCAGCTTCCTCGTAAAAGTCAAGGAACTGATCGAATCCCCTATAAACCTTATATTTGGAGGGAATGATCCGGAAAAAATGCTTCTGGAAATCTAAATCACTGTGGTTCAGCTAACCTATCCAGATTGTCTTTTCTGAAGCCGGAATTCTTTTCCGGACAGGACGGTTTATATCCGGTTTTGGAAAACCCAACTGAAAGAAGCCCAGGCAGAGATCTTCCGGTCCCAGGTTCAGATATTCCCTGATTTGCCTGGTATAACAAACATCACCTGTACTTAAATATCCTGCCAACCCGTATGCCTGTATACATAAATATATATTCTCAAGAACACAGGCGGTGGCCACAATTTCTTCCAGTTCAGGATATTTTCTCCCGGGATCCCGGATCATACAAACGGCGATAACATGAGAAACCTGATTGATCTTCTCTTCATATTTATCTGATTTACCTGCCTTTACTTTTTCTGCTGGAGTAATTTCCAGATAAATTTCCCTGAGTTTGAGAAAGAAATCCCGGATTCCATTACCATGAAACACCCTGAATGCCCAGGGTTGTGTTAAACCATGCGAAGGAGCCCAGATTGCCGTTTCCAGCATTTCTGCAATCAAGGCATTATCAATTTTGCGTGACGAATCGAAATGTACCGGATAGGTTGATCTCCTTTCCCGTATGAGTTGATTCAAAACTTCTTTCATACATGATTGTTTAAATAAGCATACCAATTTTGCCGGGTGACCTCTTATCGGCCATACCCCACTGTAAAACTAACCATTTATCATAACTTTGGGAATTATTTGCTATTTTAGACATACAAATCATTAAATCAGAATCATGAAACTGCTTGCTACTTTTTCATTGCTTTTTGCCCTTTTACCACTTTCCGGACAATCCTATGTTCTCAATTCTCCGGACAACACGATCAGTATTGAAATTTCCATTGGCCCGGATGTTACATTCAGGGTTATGGCCGACAGCAAAGAACTAATTACACCGTCCACAATCTCAATCGAAATTGACAAGATCAAACCGGGATTGCTGCAGGTGAAGAAAGTGACAAAAAAATCTGTAAACCAGATTGTTAATCCGATCGTTGCAGAAAAGGCTTCCAGTATAACTGACAATTTCAATGAATTGAGTCTGCAGTTCAGGAATAATCTGGCACTCGTATTCCGGGCTTATAATCTGGGTATTGCATACCGGTGGACCTCGGCTTTAAAAGACAGCATCACCGTAATAAATGAAAAGGCTGACCTGGGCTTCCATGATAATGATATCAGCTGGTATCCGGCCGAGAAGAGTTACTTTTCCCATAATGAAAGGCTTTATAAGCAATACCCGCTTTCGCGGATAACAAAAGACAGTCTGGCAAGTCTGCCCACCCTGGTAAATCACACGGGTACAAATGTCCTGATCAGTGAGGCTGATCTTTTTGATTACCCGGGAATGTGGCTTACTGGTTCTGGTGCAAACAAACTGGTTGCTGTCTTTTCCCCGATTTCCGGCATTTGAAAATGCTGTGAATGACCGGGATGTGCAGGTGAAATCCACAAATGACTATCTGGCAAAAACCTCCGGTATTCGTTCCTTTCCCTGGCGTGTATTTATGATAGCCCGAAAAGACAAAGATCTATTGAATAACCAGCTCGTTTACCTGCTTTCACGATCTACAAATGAGGATTTCTCCTGGGTAAAGCCTGGCAAAATTGCCTGGGACTGGTGGAACGCACTCAATCATGGATGGGGTTAATTTCAGATCCGGTATCAACACAGATACCTATAAATACTATATTGATTTTGCAGCGCGGTACGGACTTGAATACATAATCCTCGATGAGGGCTGGTCTCCAACAACAGATATTACCCGCAGCACGGTGGCATTGGATATGCCTGAACTGACCGCATACGCAAAGGAAAAAAATGTTGGCATCATACTCTGGGTGATTTGGGCTGCTCTTGATAAGCAAATGGATACGGCTTTGGATATCTATGCCGCATGGGGCATTAAGGGGATCAAGGTGGATTTTATGCAGCGGGATGACCAGAAAATGGTGAATTTTTATGAGCGGACGGCCAGAGAGGCAGCCAAAAGAAAGCTTTTGGTGGACTTCCATGGTGCTTATAAACCAACAGGAATGGAACGGCTCTATCCGAATGTGATCACACGTGAAGGTGTATATGGACTTGAACAAAGCAAATGGGATGCTGCAAAAAATATCAGCCCTGAACATAATGTAACCCTGCCCTTTATCCGTAATGCGGTTGGACCAATGGATTACACACCCGGAGCAATGATAAATGCACAGCGAGAATCTTGGGAACCCATTTTCCAGCGGCCTATGAGCCTGGGTACCCGGTGTCATCAACTTGCCATGTACATTATTTACACCAGTCCGCTTCAGATGCTATCCGATGCGCCTTCCAACTATTACCGCGAACCCCTTTGTATGGAATTCCTGAGACAGGTGCCGGCTGTTTGGGATGAAACCGAGCCATTGAAGGTAAAACCGGTGATTTTGTGGCCATCGCACGAAAAGCGGCTAACGGTGACTGGTATATTGGTGCCATGACAGACTGGACAGGGCGTGATCTTCAGCTGGATCTTTCATTTCTGGGCCCGGGAAATTTCAGCATGGATATGTGGGAAGATGGCATTAACGCGGACCGAAATGCTATTGATTTCACCAAAAAAACCTTGCGTATTTCCGGAGACATAAAACATATTATACACCTGGCTCCGGGAGGAGGATGGGTGGGGATAATACGGGGGGAGAAGTAGTTGCAGGTTGTCCCAAAGGGATGCCTTCGGCATAGGTTGTAATTGTTTAGATATGGGAAAAAAATAAATAAAAGTTGGATGGTATTTCACAGGTTGCGGTTTATGACCGGAATATTTGTGATAGCCTTAGTTCTGGCAGGATGTCAAAAGGATGATTCCAAACCTCTTGTTAATGAATACCTGATTGGTTTTGAACAGGAAAACCTCTTTATGCTTCAGTCCATCGAGGCTCTTTTCTCTCCGCTTGAGTCAGCCTACCCCCAGGCAGCTGGCATCAAGGAACATGCTGATTACAGCGTTCAGGTCATCAGCATTACCTATAAAACAAAATACAAGGGCAGTGAAATCAATGCCTCAGGTTTGGTATGCCTCCCCCTTGAGAGCAGTGAATTTCCCATCATCAGTTTTCAGAATGGCACCAATACGTTCCACGATTATGCACCGACCGCTGATCCGATGAACACCAATTATCTGCTGCTTGAGGCCATGGCCAGCAATGGTTATATTATCCTGATACCTGACTATATAGGTTTCGGTGCTTCTTCTGATCTGGTGCATCCGTATTATCAGAAAGAAAGTACATGTTCTTCGGTCATTGACATGATACATGCCTGTAATGAGCTGCTTCAGGACGGTACTATACTTGCGAAGAACAATGGGGATTATTATCTGATGGGATATTCGCAGGGAGGCTGGGCAACGCTCGCCATATTGGAAGAACTTGAAAAGAACGGACCATCGGATATACATGTATCAGCCACGTCATGTGGTGCCGGTGCCTATGACCTGATGGCCATGTCAGATTACGTCCTTGGTCAGGAAACTTTTCCCGGTCCGTTGTATCTCCCTTATTTCATTTATTCCGAACAGGTTTATGGGTCATTGACAGATCCCCTGGATAAGTTTTTCAACCAACCATATGCAGGAGTCATTCCGGAATTATTTGACGGAACCTACAGCAACAGCGAGGTAAACGCCAACCTGAACGATACCATATCCAGGTTGCTGACAGCAGATTTGATTGAAAATTTTTCAACAGGCTCTGATTTTCAAACCCTGAGGAATGTATTAACTGAGAACAGTGTGTTTGCCTGGCAGGCAGATGCCCGGTTGCAGTTCTATCATGGTACCAGTGATTTGAATGTACCTCCTGCACAATCCCATGATGCATATGACAGTTTTATTGATGCAGGCTCAGATCCTGAACAGGGTGACCCTTATAGAAATGGACGGACTTACTCATGAGACCGGTGTCATATCGTGGGGAATATCCACGATTAATTGGTTTAATGAACTGGAAGACAACAAATAACATGATTCAACAATACAGCCACAGACGATTCAATATACTCACCGGTGAATGGATATTGGTTGCACCTCACCGTACAAAACGACCCTGGCAGGGACATGAGGAGATCAAGGCAATTAAGAACACTGCCGAACATGATCCGGATTGTTACCTTTGTCCGGGTAATACCCGGGCTAATGGTGTTACAAATCCGGTTTATAAATCGACTTATACCTTTGTGAATGATTTCAGTGCCCTGACGCAAAATATGCCCGATTTTTCTACAGATGAATCCCATTTGTTGGTTTCTCGTTCCGAGAAGGGTATATGCAAGGTAATTTGCTTTTCGCCCAAACATAATCTGACGCTTGCCGAAATGGAAAATGACGACCTGAAAGAGGTTATCAGAACCTGGCAGGATGAATATAAGTCAATAGGTGCACTTCCGTATATCAATTATGTCCAGATTTTCGAAAACAAGGGGGAGATTATGGGTTGCAGCAATCCGCATCCTCACGGACAGATTTGGGCGCAGGAGACCATACCGGTTGAACCTGCTCAGGAGCAGGAACATCAGCTTCAGTACTTTAATAAGGAGAACCGTCCTTTACTGATCGATTATGTTAACCTTGAGCTTGAAAAACGGGAAAGAATCATTTTTGAAAATGATTCATTTGTTTTGCTTGTGCCATTCTGGGCAATATGGCCTTATGAGACCATGATCATTCCAAAAAGAGCCATTCAGAACCTGTCTGCAGCTTTCCCAATCTGAAGTTTCAGATTTTGCTGAGATTATTAAGGTAACTACAATCAAATACGACAATCTTTTCCGGATCTCATTCCCTTATTCAGCAGGTATTCATCAGGCGCCAACAGATGGCAATGCGCATGAGGAATGGCAGATGCACATGCATTTTTACCCTCCGTTGCTGCGTTCAGCAACAATTAAGAAGTTCATGGTGGGGTATGAACTACTGGCCAACCCCCAACGGGATATTACTGCGGAAACTAGTGCCTCCATTCTGCGGGAATTGCCTGCATTTCATTAATAGATTGTATATGAGAATACTAATGGTGTCTATGATTCCATATTTCACCGGGTGTTTTCTTATTTTTATCATTATATTTTGTTAAACTTGCATTATGAAGTGGGCAGAAGATTTCAAGGCCATCATGGGCAGTCGGGTACTTGCTAAAAAACTGAGGAAGTTCCATCGGAGGGTTCAGGCGTGTAATCTGGATGATGCCAGGTATATTGGTGTTATATACAATGCCACTGAATATGTAAGTTTTGAGATCATTAAAGATCTGGTTAAGCAATTATCTGACAAAACCGTCAAAGTCAGTGTACTGGGTTATGTCGACAGTAAAAAATTAATTGATCATTACCTGTACCGTAAGGGATTTGATTTTTTTTCAAAGAGCGACCTGAACTGGTATTATAAGCCGGTTTCTTTGGCAGCAGTGCAATTTGCGGAAGAGCAGTTTGATCTGTTGTTGAATCTGAGTCTGGAAGATCATTTTCCCATTCATTATATTACTTCCTTATCGCCTGCGTTATTTAAAGCTGGCCGTTATACTCCGGATGATGAATCCCTTGACTTCATGATTGATATTGAAAAGGAAAAACAAACCATGAAATCCCTTCACCTGGAAATCATTCATGAGGCAGATTCAATGTCTGCGAACCTCGAAATCGAAGCCGATATGGAGAAAAAAACGGAGACAGAACTTCAGTTGAAATTCCTGATTAATCAATTGATGCATTATCTTTCCATAATTAATAGGTGATTAAGCTTATGACGAACAAAAAATTTTCCGGCACGGGTGTGGCCATTGTGACGCCCTTCCGAAAAGACGGGAGCATTGATTTCAAGTCGCTTGGAAAACTATTGGAACATGTTATCAAGGGAGGTGTTGACTATATTGTACCCCTGGGTACAACCGGAGAATCCGTTACGCTTACCAAAGATGAGAAAAAAGCCATTGTGAATTTCGTTACCGACACGGTTAGTTCCAGGATTCCGGTGATGGTGGGCATCGGAGGCAATAACACACAGGAGATCATCGACTCTATAATACAATTCGACTTTTCAAATGTAGACGGGCTTTTATCCGTTTCACCCTATTATAATAAGCCTTCCCAACAGGGAATTTATGAGCACTTCAAGTCAATTGCCACCATAAGCCCCGTGCCCGTAATAATATACAACGTTCCCGGACGAACCGGTTCCAATATTACAGCTGAGACTACCATAAAACTGTCCAGGGATGTTAAAAATATTGTTGGCATCAAAGAAGCGTCGGGCAGTTTAATGCAGGTAATGCAGATTATCCGAGACAAACCCGTGAATTTTCAGGTTATTTCGGGTGATGACGCACTTACTCTTCCCATGATGGCCCTGGGTGCATCAGGGGCAATATCCGTTATTGCCAACGCTTGCCCGAAACCATTCTCCGACATGGTCAACCTGGGACTGAACGGAAGTTTTGATAAAGCATCTGCCCTGCAATATAAACTTCTTGACCTGATGAATGCATTGTTTGAAGAAGGAAGTCCTGCTGGTATCAAAGCGGCGCTGGAGATCATCAAAATATCACAAAACAATCTGCGTCTGCCGCTGGTTCCTGTCAGTGATGCGTTGTATAAAAAGCTGGAGGGGATCTTAAAAGTAATCAGTGATCAGTAATCAGTGATCAGTGGGTCAAGAGTTTAGGGAATTGGGTGTGATAGACTTAAAATCTCACCGGATACTGAATACCGAATACTGAATACCGAATACCAAATACCGAATACCTGTATTTAGCTTACCAGACTACCTGCTCCATGGCAGTGTTTATATTTCTTTCCGCTGCCACACGGGCAGGGTTCATTTCGTCCGACTTTTTTCTCCACCCGCACCGGCTGTACATGTTCATCTTTCTTTTGGGCTGAGGGATTTTCGGGCTGATATTCCTTCTTATTGGCTTCCATCTGGCTGAAATCGGTACGCCTGGGTGCCTGAGCACGCTGAACACCACTGGCATCACGAATTGGAATCTGGCCCCGCATCAGGATACCGGTCACGTCACGGTTTATTTTGTCGATCATGGTCCGGAACAGCTCAAATGATTCGAATTTATAAATAAGCAGAGGATCTTTCTGCTCATACGTAGCGGTTTGAACTGACTGCCTGAGATCATCCAGTTCACGGAGGTGCTCCTTCCAGGCATCATCAATGGTGGCCAGCATGATACTTTTTTCATAGGATCTCACCAGTTCGTCTCCGTTTGAACGGTAAGCCTTCTCGAGGTTGGTGACAATATGGTATATCCGTGTACCATCGGAAATGGGCACCACGATGTTCTCATACAATTTTCCCTGCTTTTCAAACACATCACGGATTACCGGGTAGGCCTGCTTGGATATCAGGGACTGTTTTCTCAGGTAGGTTTCACGCAGTGTTTTATAGATACGGTCTGTAATTTCCTCTGGTGATAATTTTACATAATCCTGTGTGGTAACAGCAGGATCAATAGAAAGCACCCGCAATACAGAGAAAATAAACTCCTCATGGTCCACCTGTCCAAACAATTGTGCAACCAGGCTTTCACAAACATCGTACATCATATTCGCTACATCAACCTGGATACGCTCTCCATATAAGGCATGCTTCCTTTTTGTGTAGATCACCTCACGCTGTGAATTCATCACATCATCATATTCCAGCAGCCGCTTACGGATCCCGAAGTTGTTCTCTTCAACTTTACGCTGGGCTCTTTCGATAGACTGTGTAATTAATTTGGCCTGTATAGGTTCTCCTTCATTCCATCCCATTTTTGCCATCCATCCCGCAATACGATCCGATGCAAAGAGGCGCATCAGGTCATCCTCGAGAGAAACATAAAACTGTGAGGTACCCGGATCTCCTTGTCTGCCTGACCGGCCGCGTAACTGACGGTCCACCCTGCGCGATTCATGCCTTTCAGTGCCGATTATGGCCAATCCACCGGCTTCCCTTACTTCCGGGCTAAGCTTAATATCCGTTCCACGGCCAGCCATATTGGTAGCGATTGTGACAATACCGCTTTTCCCTGCATCGGCGACGATTTCAGCTTCGCGCTGATGCAATTTGGCATTCAATACACTATGCTTTATACCTTTTAACTTCAGCATCCTGCTCAGCAATTCGGATATTTCAACCGATGTGGTACCCACCAGGGAAGGTCTTCCCTCCTTATGCAACCGGACGATTTCATCGATTGCAGCATTGTATTTTTCCCTTTTCGTGCGGTAAACCAGATCATCATGATCGAGACGGACCACTGGCCTGTGAGTGGGAATAACCACCACATCAAGTTTATAGATATTCCACAGCTCTGAAGCCTCTGTCTCTGCCGTACCGGTCATTCCGGCCAGTTTATGATACATCCGGAAATAATTCTGCAGCGTGATGGTGGCAAAGGTCTGTGTGGCAGCCTCGACTTTCACCCTTTCTTTAGCCTCAATGGCCTGGTGCAGACCCTCGGAATATCTTCGTCCTTCAAGTATACGTCCGGTCTGTTCATCAACAATCTTCACCTTGTTGTCCATCACCACATATTCGACATCTTTCTCGAACATGGTATAGGCTTTCAGCAACTGATTCACTGTATGTATCCTGTCCGATTTAATGGCATAATCCTGAAGTATCCGGTCCTTTTGCATGAGCTTTTCATCTGCTGATAATGTTGATTTCTCCAGTTCAGCAACATCTGAACCAATATCAGGCATAATAAAAAAGTTGGGGTCGTCTGCTGATCCGGTAATCAGATCTGTTCCCTTTTCCGTCATCTCAACCGAGTTGAGTTTTTCTTCAATAACAAAATACAGGTCGTCGGTTACCACATGCATGTTTTTGTTGTTTTCCTGCATATAGTAATTCTCAGTTTTAAGCAATAAGGCCTTGTTACCCTGTTCACTCAGAAACTTAATGAGGGGTTTGTTTTTTGGCAGTCCTTTAAAGGATTGGAGCAGTTTAAAGCCACCCTCTTCCAGCTTGTTGTCTGCTATCAGCTTTTTTGCTTCAGCCAGAAAGTTTGTAACCAGATTGCGTTGGACGGTAACCAGTTTTTCAACCTGTGGTTTGAATTCTTCAAAGGATTGATCCTCCCCTTTCGGAACCGGTCCTGAAATGATCAGTGGAGTTCGGGCATCATCGATCAATACTGAGTCCACCTCATCAACGATGGCATAATGGTGCTTACGCTGAACAAGGTCATTGGGACTGATGGCCATGTTATCACGCAGGTAGTCAAATCCAAATTCGTTGTTGGTCCCATAGGTGATATCAGCCTGGTAAGCCTTCCTCCTGGGTTCTGAATTCGGCTGGTGTTTGTCGATACAATCCACGGAAAGTCCATGGAACTCAAAAATAGGACCCATCCATTCAGAGTCGCGCTTGGAGAGATAATCGTTCACTGTTACGATATGTACACCCCTGCCGGCCAGGGCATTCAGGAATACCGGGAGTGTGGCTACCAGGGTTTTTCCTTCACCTGTGGCCATTTCCGAAATCTTTCCCTGATGGAGAACTACGCCACCGATAAGCTGTTCATCATAATGCACCATGTCCCATTTTACGGGATTACCACCGGCGATCCAGGTATTCAGCCATCTGGCCTTGTCGTCATGGATCTGAATGCTGTTGCGTTGTGCTGCCAGGTCCCTGTCAAAGTCCGTTGCAGTTACTTCAATGTAATCAAGCTCCTTGAATCTTCGGGCAGTCTCCTTCACAATGGCGAAGGCTTCGGGCAACACAACGAGCAAGGCTTCTTCTATCCCGGAAACGATATCTTTTTCAATGCCGTCAATTTCACGGTAGATATCCTCAACCTTCTCAACATCCAGGTTTCCGTTCTCAACCTGCTGCTTCAGATCGGTGATCATGGATTCTTTTTCCTTTACTATGCCTCTGACCTGATCTTTTATTTGCAGGGTCCTTGCTCTTAACTCATCATGGCTCAGGGACTCAATTTGCGGATATATTGCCCTGATCTTATTGACTTCAGGTAATATCTCTTTAATATCACGCTGGGATTTATTGCCAAAGAATTTCCTCAGAATATTTGAAACGGCCATTCGGTGTATTATTGGTAATATCGATAGAAAAACGAACCGGATAAATCCGGTTCAGGATCCTGCAAAGTTAATGCATTAGATAAAGCAGCAAAGGAAATTTATTATCCTGCTGCTTCTCCTGTATTTGCAGTCGGGGGTGTCCGCAATGAGACTATATCCCGGTCGAACATATACAGGTTATTGTCCCCGATCAGGTTCAGTTTATCCAGGATTTTTGTGACATTGGCCTCTTCCTCAATCTGTTCGTTTACAAACCACTGCAACCAGTGCTGGGTTGTAAAATCTCTCTCTTTGATGCAAAGTGCGACAATATCATTGATGGATGATGAGATGAATTGTTCATGTTTGAGTACTTCCTCAAACATTTTCTTAACTGCAGTGAATTCTTTTTTTGGTTGTTTCAAAGCAGGAATAATTGCATGACCGCCACGCTCATTTATATACCGGATGAACTTGAGCATATGCATTCTTTCTTCATCAGCCTGTAAATAAAGCCAATCAGCAACCCCTGCCATACCCTTAACTTCAGCCCAGGAGGCCATGGCCAGGTATAAAGCAGAAGAAAAGGCTTCCTTTTCGACCTGCTCATTCAAGGCAACTTCTATTTTCTTGTTTAACATGGTAAATTTTATTAAAGTAATATGAATAGCAAAATTATAAAATTTGATCCGGAATTAATAGAAAAATCCGTTTACATGTTGCGGATGATCTCATCACCAAATCCTGAACAGCTCAGTTTGGTAGCACCTTCCATCAACCTTTCAAAATCATAGGTAACTCTTTTAGCTGCAATGGAAGCCTGCAGGCCTTTTGTTATCAACCGTGCAGCTTCAGGCCACCCCATGTATTCGAGCATCATCACTCCGGACAGGATCACGGATCCGGGATTCACCATGTCTTTACCGGCATATTTGGGGGCTGTTCCGTGTGTGGCTTCGAAAACTGCATGACCTGTCTCATAATTGATATTGGCACCCGGAGCAATTCCAATCCCGCCAACAATAGCGGCAAGGGCATCTGAAATATAATCTCCGTTCAGATTCAGTGTGGCTATAACAGAGTATTCAGCAGGGCGTGTCAGGATCTGTTGCAGAAAAGCGTCAGCAATAACATCCTTAACCGTAATCATTTTTCCGGAATTGGGATTGGTAAATGAACACCAGGGGCCTTCTGCAATTTCAACTGCTCCGAATTCGGATTTTGCCAGCTGGTATCCCCAGTCACGGAATGCCCCTTCGGTAAATTTCATTATATTTCCTTTGTGTACAAGTGTAACAGAGGGCAGGTCATGTTCGACCGCATATTGGAATGCAGCCCTGACAAGTCTCTCGGTTCCTTCCTTTGAAACAGGTTTGATACCTATGGAGGAAGACTCAGGAAACCGGATTTTTGTCACGTTCATTTCCGTTTTCAGAAAATGAATAATCTTTTTCACTTCCTGTGTGCCATACATCCATTCAACGCCCGCATAGATATCTTCAGCGTTTTCACGAAAGATGACCATATTCGTGGTAGTTGGATCTTTAACAGGAGAAGGAACGCCTGCGTAGTACCTGACCGGACGGAGACAAACATACAGATCCAAAATCTGGCGCAGGGCAACGTTAAGCGACCGGATACCGCCACCTACAGGTGTTGTAAGTGGTCCCTTAATAGCAACAAGACATTCTCTGATAATCTGCAAGGTATCTTCAGGCAACCAGTTACCTGTCCTTTCATAGGCCTTCTCTCCGGCAAGGACCTCATGCCACATTATTTTACGCTTGCCCTGATAGGCTTTTTCAACAGCAGCATCAAAAACTTTCACCGAAGCTGCCCATATGTCAGGACCTGTACCATCACCTTCAATAAAGGGAATGATTGGATCATTTGGAACAGTCAGGGTTTTGTTAAACAGGGTAATTTTATGTCCTTTCATGGGTAGTGAATTGTTTATTAATCAAGTTCTAAGTTTAATTCCTGTCTCAGTTTTGATAAAAGCGGATTTTTCTGATTTAGATAGGTGAATTTTTCCTCACTTGTATACAACCTTACCTGTGCGGGTCCGACAAGTTCAATGAGTTGTGAATCAATGGTAATCAAATCATTTTGCATTTCCCGGCGAAGGAACTTTTGCAGGTCATTTTTTGTGTTGGAAATGAAGTCTTCCAGCTGGTCGCGGTTATTCAATTCGATCCGGATGACATAGTTATCTGAAATAACAGGCCGGACATTTCTCAGCGTGACGGCCATGCGTGGCTTTGACTCCCTGATTTGAACGGAATAAGCATTCCAGCATAAGGAAAGGAACTCTTCGGATATCGCTTTCAGCAGTTTGCCTGTGGGCTGACTGGCCTGCATATCAACATCCTTCCCCAAATCGTCCGGGGTTTGGTTTTGACCTGAAGATGCTTTTAAAGCATCTTTGATGGAGAATTTTGAGGGATTTATGTATTCAGTTTCCGGCTCCTGACTTGAAAATGTTTTGCCAACAGGCGGTTCAATCGTTATTGGCCTGACCGGAACCGGTTTTTCCCCGTTTAGATGTTTGTTAATTTCAGGTATGGTAAGGAATTCCTGCTCAGAAATCACGTTTTTTTTTTCACCACTGATATTACAGAGCCTGATGAGTGCGAGCTCAACGTGAAGGCGTTGGTTTTTGCTTGCCTTATAGGTAAGTTCGCATTGGCTGCATACCTCCAGGGCCCGAAATACAAATTCGGCATGACATGAACTCGCCTGCTGCCTGTACCTGGTTTTGAGGGTTTCACTCACTTCCAGGAGTTGAATGGTGGAACTATCCTGGCATACCAGCAGATCACGTAAATGAGCAGACAACCCGCCTGTAAAATTCTGGCCATCAAAGCCCCTTTGCAGGATCTCATCAAATAAAAGCAGTGCACGGGCTGAATCCTGGCTTAAAAAGGCTTCTGTGATCCTGAAGTAGTATTCATAATCGAGTACATTGAGGTTCTCAAGTACCTCGGTATAGGTGATGTTATTTTGGGTAAAACTGGCTACCTGATCGAAGATGGACAGGGCATCACGCATCGCTCCGTCCGCCTTTAACGCAATAATATTGAGGGCTTCTTCTTCATACCGGATTTGTTCCAGTTGTGCAATTTTTGCCAGGTACCCGACAATATCCTCAACCCTGATACGGTGAAAATCAAAAATCTGGCAGCGTGAGAGGATGGTTGGAATGATCTTGTGCTTTTCTGTTGTGGCCAGAATGAAGATTGCATGCGCTGGAGGTTCCTCCAGTGTTTTAAGGAAGGCATTAAATGCAGACTGTGAGAGCATATGAACCTCATCGATGATATATATACTGTACCTGCCTACCTGGGGTAAGATCCTGACCTTATCGATCAGGCTCCGGATATCATCCACCGAGTTGTTGGATGCTGCATCAAGTTCATGAATGTTATATGACCTTGATTCATTAAATGACTTGCAGGATTCGCATATTTCACACGCTTCGATGCTGTCGGACAGGTTAAAACAATTCAGTGTCTTGGCAAATATGCGGGCACATGTAGTTTTACCAACACCGCGCGGTCCGCAAAACAGATATGCATGGGCAACCTGACCCGATCTGATGGCGCTTCTCAAGGTGTTGGAAACAGCAGGTTGTCCCACAACCGTATCAAAATTTAGCGGTCTGTATTTTCTGGCAGATACAACAAAATTACTCATGCAGGTGTGAATTCCCTGCAAATATATTTATTTCAGGATTTTTGAAAGGAATTGTTGATAAAAAGTACTTATCTTATGAGCCGGATGTTACCATACCGTGATGTAACGGATACTTCTGCCGAAGGATTCGGACTGTTCCCTACTACCCCGTTCACTTTCAATTCGTTGTTTTCATTGAACTGGTTCACACGGGCATTTTTTTCCGGATATGTTATTGAACAATACTTTGAATAGCCGTTCAACTTATAGGAAGCATCCGGGTCTATGCCCAGTTTATAGGTTCCGTAACTGTTGTTTATTTTTATTTGCTCGAATCCGGATGAAATATTGTCCACTATGACATCGGAATACTTGGTATCCACCTGGAGCTTCCCGGAGAGCTCACTGATCACGAAATGTCCATATGCAGCAGTGGTAATGAAATTGTTAAGTTTACCTATCTCATAGGTGTCATATTTTGATTCACTCACGATAGAACTGCCATTGGTTACAAATACCTTTGAATATTTACTCATCAGGGCCAGGGCCTTACTATCGGTAATATTCAACTGTGAATATTTGATATCCAGCTCAATCCAGCGGGCATCCTGGATGGTTCCTTTGGAATAGGATAAATAGATCTTGGTAAGCGGTACCTTTGAATCATGCAGGATCTTATTGATGGTGAGTTTTCCATATTTGACATCGAGTGTCGATGTGGAAACAAGTTCATCCACAAATACATTTCCATATTTGTTGGTTAGTTGAACAGGCAGGGTTTTAGGCATGGTCACGGTATAATTGATCTCCAGACCGCCATTATTGTTATTGGATCCCCTGAACATCCTGCTGAAGTCATCATCCAGAACTGTAACTGCCTTAATAACATCTCCTTCCTGCGTAATATTAATTTTTACCGTATTCAGGATTTCATTGGCCTTATCCTTGTCCCTGACATTGACTTTCAGGTTGACCTCAATGCTAAGTCTCTGATCGTCACAATTGACAATATCCACATTGCCGTATTGATTAGACAGTTCAAGGCGTGTATTCTGATTAACCTGAAATTCTTTCAGGATTACCTTCGTGTAAAGATTATCCTGTGCCTGCAAACCAAACGATGCCATTATGGCAACACATGCGGCAATTGCTCTCGTTATAATTAATCGTGCTTTCATGATCCTGAATTTAAATACTATTGTTTGTTTTATCTGCATGGGCAATGATTACGTCCATCAATTCGATTTTCACCTGGTAAAAATTAATGATGGCATGAACAATCCTTTCATCATCCGGATTTTGTTTCAAATCATACTTCATTGCCTGAACCTGAGCATCCATGGCTGATAACTCAGCCAAAACCTGATTTTTTTCAGCCTGGTCATTGTTGAATCCGAGTTGCCGAATCTTACTATAGTAAATATTGAGCTGTCCTGAATAATATTGTTCGGCTTCGTTCAGCTCGGAATTCGGAAAATCGTCAGCCAGCCTGTTTAACCTCACTTCAATTAGTCCAAATTCCCGAATGGCAGCATAGGACAACAACAGTCCAAAAATCAGGATGGCTGCCGCACTTAGCAGGATGAACCGGGTTCTGCGCCGTTTGGCCAGATTCATGGAATGTATCCTGTTCCTGAACCGATCCACATGACCCGGATCAGGTTCCTCGGTATCGAATAATTCGGGATTTAGCCGGATATAATCATCAATCATTTTCATATCTTACCTGTTTAAGGTCTTCTATCAGTTTTTTCTTTGCCCTTGCAAGTTGTGACCGTGAAGTTGACTCACTGATACCCAGTATCATGGCTATCTCCTCATGATCATAACCCTCGAACAGGGAAAGTGAAAGAACTACCCTGAATCCTTCAGGAAGGTTTTGCACAGCATCCTTGATCCTGCGGATCTTGTATGCTGTCTCTTCAGGTGATTCATCAAGTTCCGGATCGGATTCCAAACCATATTCTTGTTTTTCATCCAGTTCTTCAAATCTGATCCTCTTTACTCTCAGTGTGTCAATGGCCTTGTTTATTACAATTCTTTTCAACCAGGAACCAAAACTCATTTCACCGCGATACTGCCCTAATTTTATAAAGGCTGAGAGAAAAGCTTCCTGCATTACATCTTCGGCTTCAACCGTGTCATTCAGAATGCGCAGACAGGTGTTGTACATGGCCCGGTAATACAGCCGGTATAATTCCTCCTGTGCTGTCCGGTCTCCCTTGCGACATCTGTTGATCAGTTCCTGATGAATGTTGAATTCTCTCTTCTCAGTCATTTACTCAAAATATAGACGATAATAACATCGTTGTGCTGCAAATTTTACAGAAAAATAGTAAAATTTCTGCAAAGTTGGCCATGAAGGAGGAATTGAACATCTCACTTTGTTTTAAGTACTTTATTTGATAACTTTAGGGTTTTTTCCTAATCATGTCCAGTCAGTCGGGTTATGGATAGCGGTGAAGTTAAGATCTTATATGTCGAAGATAACCTGGCTGACAGGTTGTACTTTCAGCATGAATCAGAAAAGGCCGGTTTCCCGTTCAAAGCTGATATTGCGGTATCTCTGAAGGAAGCGGTTGCTTTCCTGAAACAGAACAGGTATCAGGCTGTCGTGTCTGACTATTATCTCAGAGATGGCCAGGCTATTGACCTATTTCCTTTCCTGGATGAATCTCCGCTGATCATTATAACGTGCGAAGGCAGTGAGGATATTGCTTTACATGCACTGAAAACCGGAGCCTACGATTATCTTATCAAGGATGACCAATATAACTATATGGCGATTTTGCCCCTATCAGTAACAAAGACCATTGAGCAAAAAAAGCAACGTGATGAGCTGAACCTGTATCGCACGGAACTTGAAAAACTGGTCGAGGAAAGGACAAATGAATTAATCATCCTTTTTGAGAAAGTACAGGAAAGTGAGACCAATTTCAGAAATATTTTCGACAATACGAGTGATGGTATAATCATCACCGACCATGAATTCAACTTTCTGGAAGCAAACAATACACTTCTCCATGGTTTCGGCATAACCAAAGAATTTCTGGCAACACATTCTCTGATTGACTTCCTGTCACCGGCATATCGTGAATTGATTTTTGACCGTTTGCAATTGTTAAAACTGGGTGTTCCCAGTGGTAATCTGGAAATCGAAATAATCTCCCCCCTCACCGGACAAATTGTTCCAATGGAGATCAACAATGTTCCCATCATTTTCAATCAAAAAAACGCAATACTTACTGTAATGCGTGACATCACTGAACGTAAGACCATTGCGCGAAAATTGTTTGAAACCATTATAAAAACTGAAGAAGAGGAGCGTACAAGAATAGCCAAGAATCTGCATGATGAAATCGGTCCTGTACTTTCTGCCCTGAAAATTTACCTGACCTCATTTGTTGATAATCCGAATGTTGATAAAAAGATCGAAATGGCGGGTCAAATCAGTATGATCATACGGGATATGATTGAATCCGTCAGGAATATTTCCAATGATATGAGCCCGCATATACTGGTTAATTTTGGTCTTATTGCTGCAATCCGGAGCATTTCTGATCTTTTTTCCCGGAATGTAGCCATACATTTACACACCAATTTTGACCAGACCAGATTCCCCGACATTGTAGAGTCAGTCATTTACCGGGTGATCAAGGAACTCATTAACAATACGGTCAAACATGCACATGCCAGTGACATCTTCATCCGGGTGGATTATAACGGGCACATTTTGGAATGCAATTACAAAGACAATGGCATAGGTTTTAACATGAATGAATACAATACCCAAACATCAAAAGGAATGGGAATCACCAACATACGATCAAGGATTCATTCACTAGGCGGACGTTTACATATGGTTACCAGTCCGGGAAATGGATTTGAGATCAGTTTTTTTATGGAAACTGTTACCGCACAAGATGACTAAGAAAAAGAACCGGATCATTATTGCTGATGATCATGCTTTATTCCGGCAGGGCTTGAAATTAATTCTGATGGAAATGGATGGAATGGAGGTTATTGCTGATGTCGCGAATGGTAAGGAATTGGTGGAGGCAGTCAGCGTTATGGAGCCCGACCTGATCATTATGGATATAAACATGCCCTTGCTGAACGGGATTGAGGCCAGCCGCATTCTGGGAAAAGAACATCCGGATATTCCAATACTGGTCGTTTCAATGTATGGGGATGAGCAGTATTACAACAGTGTCATTATAAACGGTGTCCGGGGTTTTATATTAAAAACCGCGGATAATGCTGAATTAAAAGTTGCTGTCCGGGCTATTTTAGATGGCAAAACTTATTTCTCTCAGGAATTGCTGCTCGGCATGATACGGAACCGGCAGACACCTTACAACATCAGCCTTACCAGCCGGGAGCATGAGATTCTGGAACTTATATGCCAGGGCTCAGGCACAGCAGAAATATCAGATAAATTGTTCCTGAGTGAAAGAACGGTTGAAAATCACAAGGCCAGTCTGTTTGCGAAAACTGGTTGTAAGAACAGCCTGTCTCTCGTAATATTTGCGGTGAAGAACAACCTGGTTACTTTGAAATCGTCTGATTTTTAACCATATAACATGTCTCCTGTAAAAAGCCGGTTAAAAGACCGACTGCCAGACTGCCCGGAAAAAATAAACTGCCAGTATAACAGATACCACAATTTTCATAAAAGTTCCTGCCAGGAAACCTATAAATGAACCCGCCGCGGCCCGCAAAGCCTGATCTGAATTTTGTCCCGCATATTTTTCTCCAATCCAGGCACCCAGGAAGGGACCGCCCAGAATCCCGATCAGACCAAACGGACCGAGTACAATTCCCATCATCGGCAACAGTATGACGCCAATAATCAGTCCGATTGTGCTTCCACGCACACCGGCCCGGGTTCCGCCAAATTTCTTGGTGCCCCATATCGGTACAACATAATCAAGAATTGCTACGATAACAATAATAAAGGCCCAGATGATCAGAAGTCTTGCTGAAAACTGCGCAAAGCTGGTCCAATGTAAAAAAATCAGTCCGGTATAACTGAGCGGCGGTCCGGGCAGTCCGGGCAATACGCTGCCCAGGATACCAACCAGGATTAGAATCGTACCGGTTATAGCCAGAAAATAGTCCATCATTTCTGACTTGCTTCTTCCTGTGGTGCCACCTTTTTGTGCGGAGCATGCGGATGCCAGCCCAGGGTATAATACAGAACAAAAAATCCAAACACATAAGCTACAGTTACGTGCCATCCCTTCCTGATATAATTCAGGGTATTTTTTGTTTCAGGATACATATTGGACAATGCAACGCCGGCAGATGAACCGAACCAGATCATGGAACCGCCAAATCCCACGGTATAGGCCAGAACACCCCAGTCGTAACCGCCCTGCTCCAGGCATAGTTTGGTTAATGGTATATTGTCAAATACAGCCGAAACAAAGCCCAGGAAGAATGCTGTCCAGTGTGATGCAGGAGGCAGTTCTTCAACCGGCATCAACGACGCAATAGTGACCAGGGACATCAGGAAAACGGTACCCATCCAGGCATTTTTTAACTCGCCCCAGGGAGTCTTCCTGAAAAATGCACCTATGAGAATACCGATCCAAACGCCAACAGCAGGGAAATCCAGTGTCCAATTGGTAATGATGGCACATATCAGGATGAGAAAGACTATCCAGATTCTGCCCCAGTCCACTTTGACATCCACCGGGCTATCACTGCTGATCCGATTATATCTGTCCTGCTGAATAGCCCCTACCACACCAAAAATAGCCAGGGCTGCGAACGAAGCGACAAATGCATGGAGCACATCCAGCGGATTCACGCCGTCAATCCACATCAGCGTGGTTGTGGTATCCCCCACAACACTGCCGGCACCACCGGCATTGCTGGCAGCGACAATGGCAGCAAGGAAACCGATATGCACTTTCCCTTTATATACCACCATGGCAATGGCACCGCCGATCATGGCGGCAGCAATATTGTCGAGGAAGGAGGAAAGAATTGAAATGAAAACAAGCAGGACAAAGCCCCCTTTCCAATCGTTCGGAAGATAATTCGGCAGAATGTCCGGAAATCTCGATTCTTTAAAGTGTTCGGCCAGAATGGCAAATCCAAAAAGCAGACCCAGCAGGTTGAGCAGGATTCTCCATTCACCTTCTTGGGCAGATGTACCGGCAATGTGCTCCAGCAATGAGAAGTCAGTAAAGATGTACTTGAAAAGCAGGACAACTGCCAAACCGGAAAGCGCCACATACATGGTTTTGTGATGAAATACGGCCACCCCGATCAGGGTAACGGCAAAGAGGATAAATTCCCAACGGATTCCAACCAAGGAAGGTACAGATCCTTCGGAGGCCATGATAGCCTGGCTGAAAAAAAGAAGTAAAAGCAATAACCCGGGAAATTGCAACTTTCTCAAAGTGAAATTTTTACTCATAAGTTTAGCAAATGATTTAAAATATTAAACAATGGCGGCAAAGATAACAAACTGAAGTTTAACAAACATAGGATGGATTTGTTCTTCAAGGTGTTTTTACGAACCCAATGTGGCCACCATAACAGCCTTGATGGTATGTACCCGGTTTTCAGCCTGATCGAATACAAGGGAAGCGGCGGATTCAAATACATCTTCTGTAACTTCCATGGATTCAAGAGCAAATTTCTGGAAAATATCTTCACCCATTTTAGTCTCACGGTTATGAAATGCCGGCAGGCAGTGCAGGAATTTAACCTGCTTATTGCCGGTTAATCGGAGAACCTGGTTGTTGACCTGATAAGGCTTGAGAAGCCTCACACGTTCTTCCCAAACCGAAGCCGGTTCACCCATTGATACCCAGACATCGGTGTACAGAAAATCGGCATCCTGAACGGCGAGGGTGATATCTTCCGTAAGGGTGATCTTTGCTCCTGTGGAGGCTGCAATTTCCCGGCAAGTCTGGACCAGTCCGGTTGCAGGTTGACATGCAATGGGTGCGGCTGCCCTGAAGTCGATCCCCATCTTGGCACATCCCACCATGAGTGAATTGCCCATATTGTTGCGTGCATCTCCCAGATAACAGAATTTCAATTCCTTCAGGGGTTTATCGCTGTGCTCGATCATGGTCATCAGGTCAGCCAGTACCTGGGTAGGGTGAAATTCATTTGTAAGGCCGTTCCAGACAGGAACACCTGAATACCTGGCCAGATCCTCAACAATATTCTGCCCGTATCCCCTGTATTCAATACCATCATACATCCGGCCAAGCACACGGGCTGTATCCTTAACCGACTCCTTATGCCCGATCTGTGAACTGACCGGATCAAGGTAAGTAACATGTGCGCCCTGGTCATGTGCGGCAACCTCAAAGGCACAACGCGTTCTCGTTGAAGTCTTCTCGAATATAAGGGCAATGTTTTTTCCGGTTAACCGGGCCTGTTCGGTTCCACTGTATTTGGCCCGTTTCAGGTCAAATGAAAGATCAAGCAGGAAATTGATTTCAGCCGGAGTGAAATCCAACAGCTTCAGAAAGCTTCGGTTACGGAGATTAAAAGCCATAATGCATATTTTTCCTCACAAATGTAACCAAAGAAATCTCCCACAGGATATGATATTTATCATTTAAGAATATTTATTCATCAATATTTCATATATTTCAATTTTTAATTACATCTCAGGCAGGCTGACCCTGTCAACCGGAACAATTCATTTGACCATGTTTCGTATGATTTTATCAAAACCAGCGTCAATATGCCAACCCCGACCGTGAAATTCACGTAAAGTAAGACACAAATCACACAATCGAATGCGCATATCACAGATTATTTTTATCCTGATGTCAGTTCCAGTCATGGTATCATGTTTGCCTGATACGGACCACACAGGCATTTCATCGGGAAGAATTGACTATAAGATCTCCTACCTGAATGAAGAACTCGATAAGAAGATGCTGGATATTTTGCCAAGGCGGATGAAACTGGTATTTAATGAGAAAATGGCCATTAACAATATTGAAGGTTTCATGGGATTTTACAAGCTTGAGGCTATCACCAACTTTCACACCCGGAAATGTTCAACCTTGCTTAAGGTGTTTGAAAAGAACTATCTGTTCAAGGGGAAGCGGGATGAAATGATGTGCTGCTTTGATCCGATGGATGGTATGGAAATAACGGAAATCCCGGGAACAAAAACCATCGCCGGATTTGCCTGTAAAAAGGCTAATGTTTATCTGCCCTCCTCACATAAATCATTTGACATATTTTATACAGGAGAAATCCGACTGAAGCATCCGAATGCAACAAATCCCTACCGGGAAATTGACGGTGTTCTGATGGAATTCGAACTGAACCTGTTACATCTTAAAATGAGATTTACTGCTGAAAAGTTTCATCCAATGGAAGAGTCTGCAAATAAAATGGATTTTCCAAAAAACGCCAGGTTCATCACCCGGGATCAGATGACTGAAATTTTAAACAGGCTGATGGATTAATGAAAGATTCACATTATCGATAATATTCAATTACATCCGGCTTATCCGGGAATAGGTTTTTTAACCTGAGCCGGGGAACTGTGCCGACTTCAATATAGGTTGGACGTGAATCAGCCGGTAAACCCGGAAATACAGAGAATTTAATTTCAAAAGTATCAAAAATCAGCTGATCATTCCGGATTCTTGCACCAAGGCTTAATCCCGAATAAAACGTGGATTCAGAAAATTTCATGTTTTCAGTTTTGATTAATCCGAGATCTGCAGAACCAAACAAGGCAAACCGGAATCCAAGTAATCGGTAAGGTGTAAAGACCACTGATTCAAGATTCAGAACAAGTTTTTCATTTCCACGCAAAGACGGACTTATAAGACCTTGAATCCCACCCAGGTTTTCCATACTCGTAAATTCCTCCCTATACCGGTTAATGCCATTTAAGTAAGACAGTGATGCAAAATTCCTGAACTGTATTCTTTCCCATGAATACAAACGGGCAAAGCCTTTCAGCTGGGCTTTTATTGTCCCCTGCTCAAACGAGCCTCCATAAATGAATGTTCCGTATTCAGCCTTACCGTATAGATACCCGTTATTTTTAAAATACTTGCCAAATGATGCGCCTGCCGCCACATAGGGCCTGGTCTTATACTGTCCCCATTCTAAGCCTGATGTAAGTTCAAACATATAACCAAAGGGTACGTCCTCCGTACGATTAAATGTATAGATCAGATTATCCTTACGAAAACCCTGGCGGGTATATCCTGTGGAGATGAATAACTGGGTTTTATCCTGGAAGGCATAAAAAAGTTGTTCGCTTGTTTCAGGTCCCTCCCTGACTAGTTTGGAATAGGTGCGTCCGGTAAAGAAAAAGCCCGAACTTATACCTGCCGGACTGGGTTTCTTCAGGGAAATCATACGGCCAATCCAGAAATCATAACTGGTAAATTTCGAGTTCGCATCAGGTATTGTGCTGTCCGGCATAACAATATCCCGTATCAGGTCAGCATCAATAAACTCTGCTGCTCCGGCGTATTTAAATCCCACCGTTTTAAAATCCCTGACTATCTTTATTCTGGTGCTAGTGGTATTCCACCGGTTAATGTACTCGACTTCTGATGAGACAAAGGAACCTGAAATATTGGGTATTTCATATAAAAACCGGTAACCGAGAAAGGGAGTATGATTTCCGTCCCAAGACACAGATGTCAGGAGCTGATGACCATAGCCAAAAATATTATTGTACCATAATCCTGCACTACCTGCGTCGGCCCTGGTAAATTCAGCATTGAAACCCACAGGCCAAAGATCTTTGGTAAGTAAAATCAGGTCAACTGAATCGGTCTCACCGGGGACCGGTTTCACCAGGAAACGGGCATCCAGAATATAGGGCATTCCTCTAATCAGGCGTTCATTCTCAGCTGCAAGGAACACATCGAGCGGATCGCCCGACTGTATGAGGAGGTTGCGCGCAATGATTCCTCTCCGGGTTCCGTTTTGTAAGGAGGTGGCGGCGCGCTGCAGCCATGAGGATGGAATATAGCCCGTATCAAGGGCTGATTCTGCGAACATATTGACCTTTCTGATCTCGATATTCCGGATGAATTTGCCATCATAGGGGATCAGGTTTGAATAGGTAACCGGAACTTTCTTTTTGCTTTCCGTGCTGTTGTATAACTTCAGCAGCAAGTTGTGGATTTCCCTGCTAAATCTGCCATTGTTGTTAGGCAATACAAGGCTGTCTGAAGATTTTGACGGCCACTGACTCCATCTCCTGGCCGGTTTTGATGGCAGGGGATTCTGTAAAAGAGAATCCGGCTTCACCAGAATTTCATCGATGATGCTGGTGGTATCATCCCGGATCTGACCATATAAAGCAAAAGCAGAATGTATGAGCAGGGCAAGAAAAGCGAGTCTCTTAAATTGAAACAGGTTAGGCAGGTTCATATACAGCTTGTAACGAAACAGTAACTCCCGGCACTACTGTGTAAAAATAGCACTTTTTCTTCATGATGTTCAGGGTAGGATATTCAAGGGCTTTTTATTGGGCGGATAAATATATATTTCATTACCTTTGTGGCCGTTCAGGGGATATATCCCTGATCTGTTGTCAAATGTGGAAGAAATTTCTGAATATATTCAAATATTTTGTATTTCTGGGTACCGGAATTTTTGTCTTTTGGTGGGTATATAAGGATGAACCCCTGGAAAAGTACAAAATTGCTTTTAAGGATCTGAATTATTTATGGATCGTTGCATCTGTTTTTTTTAGTGTTCTTTCTCAGATCAGCAGGGCAATGCGTTGGAATATGCTGATCAGACCTTTGGGATATAGGCCCAGATTATATAATTCCTACTTATCCGTTCTTATCCTT
Source organism: uncultured Bacteroidales bacterium (assembly GCA_963705125.1). Lineage (GTDB taxonomy): Bacteria > Bacteroidota > Bacteroidia > Bacteroidales > UBA10428 > UBA5072. The sequence goes on from CAVPIY010000009.1 coordinate 383,205, forward strand.
TATTTCGTGAACCTTTTATTACCGCGTGCGGGAGAGGTTTTCAGATGTACCATACTGAGCCGTTACGAAAAGATTCCCTTTGTAAAACTGGCTGGTACCGTATTTGTTGAACGGTTTGCCGATTTTGTCACGTTGATGTTGCTCGCTCTTGTTATAATAATCAGTCAACTCAGCGTATTTGTATCCTTCTTCAGTAATCATCCGGAAGTCAGATCAAATTTCCTTTTAATTTTTTCAGCCCGTAATCTGATTATGGGATTCCTGCTTATTCTCATTCTTGCCTTAATCCTGATCCTGTTTAATCGCTATTACAAGAAAAATAAAAGTGACAGGGGAAATTCCTTTGTTAAAAAGATCAGGTTGATAAAACAGAACTTTTTTGAAGGAATTCAGTCGATTGCCAAGCTTGAGAACAAATGGCTTTTCATCGGGCATACTGCATTCATTTTTGTCATGTGGCTTTTTATGCTCTATGTCATTTTTAAAGCCTATCCCCCCACGGCGCATCTTACCCTCCAGACAGGCATGATCACTTTCCTGATGGGTGGATTGGCAATGCTGGCACCGGTTCAGGGCGGAATAGGGCCCTGGCATTTTATGGTTTATGAAACGCTTTTTATTTATGGTATTGACAAAGCAGACGGCAAGGTTTTCGCTCTGATTGCCCATGCATGTACAAACCTGATCTATTTATTTCTGGGCCTTGCTGCTTTATTAATTATTCCCTTTGTGAACCGAAGGAAACACACCTAGAAAGAGTTACATTCCTGTTTCATCCTGTCCCGGTTTATTCTACCGAAATGGTAAATGATGATCGGATTGGATTTCCCTCCGCATCCGTACCCTCAATATTTCCGTAAAAAACACCCCTGATATCTGAAGTATAGAATGTAAGGAACACGGGTTGTCCCCGGCGAACGGTAATCTGCGGATTCCAATATAGTGTTCTGCGATTATCATTGCTGGCCGGGCTTTCAATGGAATAATCAGGAGAATAGAACTCACGGTCTGAATTCAGAATATCCATTCCCGTCTGGTCACCGGGCTGCCTGTAACGGAACATACCCTGGATCGTTGTCAATTCAATTACACCCTGAAAGTTAATGGGCGTATACCGGTGAACATCATTCAGTGATGTGGAAATACTGATATTTGTAACATCCGAAGGAAGCAGGTTCCTAAAAACGTCGGTATGGGTGCCTTTCAGCATACCATTGATTACGATGATCACTCCCTCCTGTAAATGAGCAGGGAGTACTGTCTGACCTGAATCAGAAAAAACGATTACATTGTCTTTAATCAGAAAAGGTTTGATCTCCTGAATGATATCCATAACGCTTGTATAATCGGTATATAAATTCGGATCATATCTTTTCCGGATTTCATTTTCCGATTTTCTGTATTTCCAGGACCCGTAACGAAGCGAGTAAATAACATCAGGATCATTGAATGAGATGATGTTGTTTACTTTCTGCTGGTTTCGGTTCTCTTCCTGATCCCGGATATTGTTGCGTAATTTTTCCGAATAGTCCTGGTTTATGGTAGCCACCAGGTTTACCTTCCCGAGTGCATCATACGCATCAATATTCAGGTAATTCAAATCAATGACATCAGATCCGAACAATATCTGAAATCTCCCATTTTCATTCGTCTGCGTCTCATAGAACCTGAAATTGGTGATATGGGTTACCCTTACTTTGGCATGTTGTGCTGCGTTCTCTTTTTTGTCGGTGATAATACCAGAGAGACCATCCTGTCTTTTATAAGGAGGCAATTCAGATGAACCATTCAGGATATCAGGCCAGTTAACTTGAATATATTCAGATGTAAGCAGACTGTTATCAGAAGGACTGGAAATATTTCCGGACCATTTTGCCAATGTGTCAAAAGGAAAAGAACTAATATACTCCCCGAAGTCAGCATTAAGCGGGTTGTATGCCAGCTGGCGCAAGGAGACAGCCGTTGAAACATCAGCTGCGTTGCTTTCACCCAGATATTCAATGGTAAGGAACACCCGTTGCCGGCTTTGATAATGCTTTCTGTCGGTTTTCACCATGAACAGGGGATTTTCCCGCGGCACGTATAATACCCTTTCAGCCAGAATCTGCTGTTTTGAATTAAATACGGTTACCTGCAGGATACCCTGCAGGAATCCGGAAAGCGGTACGATCACTTCGGCTGATCCTTGAAAAGACACCTCTTTCTTCCATACAATCCTCCGGTTAAGCAATGCCACCCAGTAATGTACAGAGTCAATGTTACTGCCGACTGATCTGATTGAAAAGAATGCCGAATCCTGGTCCAATTTCCGGAGATGTAATACAGTTCCCTGCCTGCTGGCTTCCGGTAGCGGATATAGTTTTTCAATGCCCACTGGCTTTGCTATTCGCAAATAGCACGTATCTTCCTGTGGCTGATATGTAAAAGAACCCAAGCCCATGTTATCAGATGTTACCCTCTGCAGCAGGTGACCTTTTGAGTCAATTAGTTCACCCTCGATGCTAACCGGGAGCCCCTGCTGATCCTTACAACTGAATGCCATGAAGTTATCAATTCCTGCTACCAGATTTCCGTCTTCGGAATGAAAGGCAATTTCGGGCATGGAATTGGAAGCGGGGATTACCAGTGTATATTCACCTGAAATCCTTCGGTTTTTTAATTCAAGGGTAAGCATGATAATATCGTCAGTCAATGGCAAACGGCATCTTAACTGGTATTTACCCAATTCATTGGTTTTAGCGGATCCCCGCAGAAGGCTTTTTGTAAATGATTCCAACTGATATTCGAATTCAGTCGCTGCAATAGGTTTTCCTGCATGATCAACAAGCTTGAGCATGGCGATCAGGGAATCATCGGGATAATAAAACAGCTTATCATATACAATTTCAACCTGAAAACGCTTGTCAAAATACTTTCCAATGAGTATCTCTTTCCTGAATGCTTCATTGGGGTCCTGATTTTTCATCCAGCCAGTATAGGCTAGCAGGTAATATTTCCCCGGAATGGATGTCCGTGGTATCAGGAAGCGTCCTGAAACCTCGTTTTCTGTGAAAGGATATCGCCGGGAAACAATTTCATCTCCCTTGCTGTTAATGAACTTGATATAAAAATCGGAACTGCTGGAATCTCCATGAGGCATTATCAATGAAGAAACAAATCCGCGAAACCAGATATCTTCTCCGGGCCTGTATACAAAACGATCTGTGGTCAGATATGCCTTTTCGCTATAATAGTTGCGGTTAAACTGTTCCAATTTCTGTTCCAGGACTTCAAAAAACGACCCGATCCCGTCCCGTTCAACAGATGAAAATGCGAAAATCAGCGCTGCGGGCAACATGATCAGGATTGATTTTATTATTCTTTTTGTCATAGCGGTGATAAATTATTCAACACTAATTCTGACTTTTTTCTTCTTCATGACTGCTGTTATCCGAGGATTCCTCTTCAGCTGATTTCTCCGCTTCTTTTTCTTCCTCAATTTTTATGGCTGCAATTTCCTGTTCCGAGAACATACTGTTTCTCCGGCCTAACCGCAAAATGGTTTTCTCAATTGGCTCATCTATGGTGATTACATTCTCACTTCCCCAGAATTCCTCATCGGTTTCACCGATCTGTTCCGCCAGAACATCTTTCGGCCTCGAAATTTCATTAAACCGGAATCGGGCGATATCAGCCGTGTCTTTATGCGTAATAACAAATTCGGAAGTGGATTCGAAGTCGGATTTGAACTTATCCTGTTGTTTTCCCCTTTTGCGCCTTACCCGCATCATGACATCACTCCTCACATTGCTCAGGTTCCATTTGCCATGGTAAGACCGGTAATAGACCTCATATTTTGCGCTAATCAGTTTAACACCCAGTTTCTTGGATGTTTTTTTCACATAAATACCGGTTGCATAGTTCAGACCTTTTTCACTCAGCTCAAATGAAGCCCCCACCATAGCCAATGATTCGACATCGATATATACCCTGCCGCTGTAACATGGATACTTAACCCCCGCCTGCTGATCGAAGGCAATAACATAGGTCGGCCGGTCGAAATGGGTGATTATCTTTTCGACGTGGTATTCGTACAGGGTAAAATAGTCTGCATCGAGAAAGGTGGGCAGGTTTTTTACAATATCCAGCTGAAGTGTATTAAAAAGGCCACCCTGTACTATAAAATCAACAATTTCTTTCTCATCGGTATTGGTACCCTTTCTGCCTTTAAATATCTTGATCTGGTCATCCCGTACAGAAGTGTAGGGTTCTTTAAAAATGTTTATCACAGCCTCTGAAAGTGAAATATTCTTATTATCCTGACGGGTGGATTCTCTGAAAAAGGCCGTGAATACAGCAGGTCTCCTGTCAAAATTAACAGGAATCTGTTCAATGGCTTTGGTAAGGATATATATCGGATCAAGCGGTTTAACAATGATCTCCTTGATCTGTACCCTATCAGTGGACAGACGGATGATCAGTGTTCCTGTATCCGTGGCTGTCAGCGGCATCTTAAAAAATTTATATCCGATGTATGAAACCCCGATTGTATCTTGGCTTTCTCCCTGTGTAATCTTCAATTCAAATCTGCCGCTTGCATTGGTAATGGTACCAGTACTTTTATTTAACAGAAATACATTTGAATATGAAAGCGGTCTTCTGGTCCTGCTGTCAATAACCAATCCCTTCAACAGCTGAAAAGTTATTGCCGGTGCAATCTTCCTGCGAATGGGAATCAGAAGGATCTTGTCGTTCTGCTCAACAAACTGCAGACTATCATACCGGAAAATATCAGCAAGATGGTTACGTACCATTTGCTTTTTATTCAATACGGAAGCCATCCGGTGAACTTTCACCTGCGATGTATAGGTAAAAGAAAACTTACCTTTCCGGCTTAGCTCATTTAATAAAAGGTCTATTTCCCCGGTGGTGCGGGATAAACTTACTTCTTTGTCGAGTAATTTCTGCTGTGCTTGAACGGATGTGAGTGCAGACAGCAAAACAAAACTTAAAACGACGGGAAGAAAGCGAGGATATGTTTCCCGTTGACTCATAATCAGGTAGATTACTTTCTGACAATGAGTGCTGTTCCGCTGGTATCGAATTTCAGACCCGCAACCAGATTAAGCTCATCGAGTATTTCACCCAGGGCCTGGTCCTGGAATTCAGCCGTAATTTCTTCAGATATAACAGTTTCAATAAGGAGTTCTTTTCTGAAATGCCGGGCGATATCTATCAGCGCAGAATCGATGGGCGTTTCATCGAAAACCAGATATCCTGTTTTCCAGGATAAACCATTGATTTCAATCCCGTCTTCAAGTTTGAGTTCATTACCGGGAAGGAGATAACCTGACTGGTTAGCGGAAATACTGATCTTATCAGGCAGACTGCTTGTGCTGGATAACAATACGGTACCCGAAATTACTGCGACTTTCACCGAACCATCTTCCTGCCGGACATTAAACCGTGTACCGGTGACTTCAATAACGGACTCTCCAGTAAAAACTTTAAAAGGATGATTCTTATCCGGCAACACTTCAAATAAGGCTTCACCCTCAAGGAATACTTCACGGTTCATTTCGTTATAGCCGGAATTAAATGTAAGCCTTGATCCTGCATTCAAGGTTACAGATGAACCATCCGGAAGTGTAAATTCCTTTGGTTTGTTATTGGCCAGAATGTTTACATAACCATCTCCCCGCTCCCGGTTTAAAAAGGTTATCGTTTTATAGAGTGCAGCAGAAAGACCTCCGGCAAATATGATCATTGCCGCTATACGAAGAAAATAGCGATATAACGGAATCTTACGATGTCTTCGCTGAATAGGCATGCCTATCTTTTCCCGGATTATTTCCCAATCCGAATCTGTGTCAATCTGTCCGAATAAGCCTATACCTCCGGCCTCATGCCAGATCTTCTCTATACGCTTGAATTCCAAATGCATCCGTGGATTATCGGATATCCGCTTACTGAATTTTTGTTCATCACGGAAATCACCATCCTGGATAAGCTTTGTAAAAATCAGTTTAATAGGCTCGCTTTTTAAATCCATACTAAATCGTTTATATGACATTTAAATCTGGAAGTTCACTTATTATTTACCACACCAAAACTGAGTTATCTTACTTATATCATTGAAAATATGTAATTTAATATTAACAAACATAATCATTATATCCCAACCAGGAAATCAGCCAGTTTAAGCCTGAGAGTTTTAAGGGCTTTACTGATCTGGGTCTCGACCGTCCGTTTGGATAAATTCAATTTCACAGCGATTTCTTCGTTTTTCAATCCTTCCAGTCTGTTCATCTTAAAAATTCTCCTGCATTTGGCCGGCAGCGTTTCAATTACTTCATATATTTTTTGCTGCATTTCTATCCGGTTAATTTCATTTTCAAGATTATCCTCATCAACTTTTTCCATATCAATATTTCTCAGATGCTTTTCCTGAATCGCTCGCTGATTTAAATAATTGATGCAGCAATTATAAACCGAACGATACAAGTATGACTTTATGGAAGTATCAATGGTCAGTGTCAGTCGCTTTTCATATAACCTGACAAAGAAATCCTGAACGATCTCCCGGGCAATATCTGTTTCAGCCACAAACCTGCAGGCATACACAACAAGCGGTGCATAATACGTCTTGAACAATGCTTCAAAATTGTCTATGTTCCCCTCGGGTGGAGCAGGATTGCCATGTTTGTCCTTTTTGTCTGATACCATGTATGTTTACTGGCGGATGAAGCAACAAAATATCGGGTTAAATTAGGATATTCTTGACAAAAGAGGAAATTAAGAGACCTTTATTTTAAAACCATTGCCGCGTAAGGGATTGAATATTTTTGTTCCTTCGATCCAATTGCCTATCTTTGGATCTTAATTTAATTAAAAACAGATGAAATGCATGCATACTTATCGTTTTATCAGGATTTTGCCCGTATGGATTGCCATGTTCTTGAGTTGTAAGCCCGGTATGAAGCCTGAACAACAAATATTGACCGAACAGAGCGGAACTGCCCTGAAGGATTCAACCAGAATTCTTTTTATAGGTACATATAATGAGGGTAAGGACAATGCCGACGGGAAGGCTCCGGGAATTTTTATATATGAAATTAATTTGAATACCGGCCGACTCAGTTATGTGAGCAGTTCTCCCTATACAATAAATCCGTCTTACCTTTTTGTTGATCCGGACAGGCAGAGACTGTATGCCGTTAACGAGACAGGTAATGAAAGTGAACCATCAGGTATGGTCAGTGCCTACAGGCTGACCATGCAGGGCAGGCAGATGGAATATATCAATTCGGTACCATCTCAGGGTAGTGGCCCATGTTACATTACCATGGACAAAACAGGTAACGTGGTGATGTGTGCGAATTACGGAAGTGGAACAGTAGCTGCTTTTCCTGTGTTGAATGACGGATCAGTCGGAGCAGCCTCTGCCTCAATACAGCATTCGGGTAAAGGTCCCCGTCCCGAGCAGGAATCAGCACATGCCCATATGATCATCCAATCACCACATAACCATTTTATCTATGCCTGCGATCTGGGAACCGACAATATTTATATATATAAACTGGATACGATCAAGGGCTTGCTCGTTTCAACAGGAACGAAATATGCCACCCAATCCGGGGCCGGACCCCGTCATCTTGCCTTTCATCCTGCGAAACATTTTACCTATGTGGTCAATGAGCTGAACGGGACAATTGAGGTGATGACGGCTGATTCTCTTTCCGGAAACCTGAAAAGGCTGCAAATAGTGCCCACCCTGGCCGAGGGAATGGGAAATGAAGCCTCATGTGCTGATATTCATCTTACACCTTCGGGTAATTTCCTCTATGCCTCCAACCGGGGAAAAATCAATAATCTGGCCATGTATTCCGTGGATCAGGAGACCGGAAAACTAACCCTCATCGGACACCAGGCATTGAAGGGCAAGACGCCGCGGGGTTTTGTCATTGATCCGACTGGTACCTTCCTTCTGGTTGCCAACCAGGATTCGGATAATGTGGTGACCTTCCGCATTGACCAATCAACCGGAAAGTTGATCGATACCGGAGCGGTAACCAGCATACCCACACCGGTTTGCCTAAAATTCCTCCTGTAAAAGGAATGTGTATTTACACAGCATGAAGGCCAAAAAGTCAAGTAGGTACGTCCGCATTCATAATCAGATCCGGGAATTATTCCTGAAAAACAAGGATCTGCATGCCAGGATGGCTACGATGAATGCTTTGTTATATCACAAAATGGATGGTTTTTTCTGGGTGGGATTTTACTTGCTGCGGGCCGGGAAGCTGATTGTTGGCCCCTACCAGGGACCTCTCGCCTGTATGGAACTGGCAAAAGATAAGGGTGTTTGCTGGGCAGGTGTTAATCAGCGACTTACCATTGTGGTTCCTGATATAAACGAATTTCCGGACCACATAGCCTGTGATTCCCGCTCGAGGTCAGAAATTGTTGTCCCTGTCATTGATAATGACAATACCATTTTGGGTGTTCTGGATATTGACAGCACCGAATTGGGAAATTTCGATGAAACTGATGCGACAGAACTGGAGCGGATTGTAGCACTGTTATTTGAATGATATCTGTTACAAAGTGCAATAACCTGGACAGGTTTGATTTGTCATGTTGAGCGGTGGCGAAACATCTTTATTACAGGTATAAAGATGCTTCACTCTGTTCAGCATGACAATTGACAAAAGACCTGCAGAATATCAATCGTTTACCTGTTTTTTCTTAAAGGTTTCCAGGATTTCTGCTATTTTATGAATTGAGTAGGGTTTTACCAGCAGGCCATCAAATCCGGTATGGTTTGAAACTTCAGGGAACATGGCAGGATTATGGGCTGTAAGGGCTATGATCGGAACACGGTTTTTGGGATAGGTCAGTTTTTCCCGAATGTACTTTATGGCTTCGAGTCCTCCCATAACAGGCATCTCAATATCCATGAGGATCAGGTCAATATCATTGTTGTTCTCAAGGGCTTCGATTGCCTCTTTCCCGTTTTCAGCCTCTATTAATTCATGTCCAAGGTCTTTCAGAATCTCAGATACCAGGAGACGGTTGGTATAGAAATCGTCAGCTATGATTATTTTCATTCATTCAGGTTTACGTAAGGTTTCATCCAAGATCACTTAATGTACGAATGATCTTCATACTGTTAATACTCACTTTTCTGCCCTCAAGGTCAATTATCTTGTCATGTTTAAACTCAGCCAGTGTTCGGATAAAACTTTCCTTGGTTGTGCCTGCCATCTCTGCAAGCTCACGACGCGTGAGGGGAAGGTCAAATATATGGCTCTTGTATATAATATCTGAAAAATAGAGGATAACATCGGCAATACGCCCCGGCAATTGTTTATGTGTTTGCCCAAGCAATTTTTCCAGGACAAATAAACCTTCTTCACTTATTGCATGGATCAAACCTATGGCAAACTCACCATTCCTTTTCAGAATACTGTTAAAACAGTTTATGTCGATATACCCTATATCACAAGCGTGCAATGAAGTAGCCGAATATTGATGGATTTTGTTCCCGAAAACCGAAAGCAGACCCAGGTATTCACCTTTTGTGGCAATTTTCAGCAAAGAAGTACGATGGCTTTTGCTCTCTTTGAAAACCTTCACCAATCCGGATCTGACAAACATGATATGGGAAGTTCTTGTACTTTGCCGGAATAATATCTCGCGATCACGGTGAGCAACTGCATTGCTGTTGATCCGGATCTCCTCGAGTTCATCAGGTTTCAGATATTGTTGTAATGGAAGGGTTAAATCATCAACAATACTTTGTTCATCAATCATAGGGTAACAAATTATTCAATCTTAGGCTAACGAGAATTGCGGCTATAATTTTTGTCTTCTTCAACATGCCGGAATAAAAATCAGAAATAAATGCCAATGCTTTTAATTAGCCACAAAAAAGCTAATTTCACGCAAATTTATTAAATCAATTGGATTGGTCAAAACAAACCTCCCGGTATCGCGCTTTTCTTCAGCTTGAGAAGTCACTTTCCGGAAATTCAGTTGATGCCTATATTACAGATCTGGAAAAACTCAGGGCATTTCTGGAATCTTCAGGTCAAGATATTCCGCCTGAATTGGTTACATACGGACATCTCAAAGAATTCCTGATCTGGATTGGTGAATCGGGCATGAGTCCGCGCAGCCAGGCCAGGATCGTTTCGGGTATTAAATCATTTTTCAGGTACCTCTCCATGGAAGAGCAGATTGCGCAGGATCCGTCGGAATTGCTTGAATCTCCGAAACCAGGACGCAGGTTGCCAGTGATTCTCCACGTTGATGAAATTGACAGGATCATGGGCGCAATTGACCTGAGCCGCCAGGAAGGACATCGGAACCGGGCCATTATTGAAACCTTGTACAGTTGCGGATTAAGGGTAAGCGAACTGGTAAACCTGCGTATCACCAACCTGTTCTTCAGGGACGGCTTTATCAAGGTTACCGGTAAGGGCAGTAAGGAGAGACTGATACCCATAAGTCAGCGGGCCATGCATGAGATTGAAATGTATTTCAGCCAAACGCGCAATCACCAGAATCCTGTCAAATCCGCTGAAAACTATGTGTTTCTTAACCGGAGAGGTAACAAACTTACCCGGGTGATGATCTTTACCATGATACAGGAACTCGTTCTGAAGGCCGGAATAAGGAAAAAAGTGAGTCCGCATACATTCAGGCACTCTTTCGCCACCCACCTGGTAGAGGGAGGAGCTGATCTCCGGGCTGTTCAGGAGATGCTTGGCCATGAGTCCATCCTTACTACGGAAATATACACCCATCTCGACCGTGATTATTTGCGTGATGCGATCATTCGTTTCCACCCGCGATCCGGAAAGTAGCGTTACCAGAGACCGGGCATCATAATTCTCACCTGTGCCGATCCATTACTCACAATTTTTATTACATTTGTGCTTTTTATATAATTTATATTTTATATTAACTTATTGAAAACTAAATAAATAAATCCAATGTCGAACATTAAACGCGTTTACACATTCGGGGCTAAGAAAGCCGAAGGTAAAGCCGATATGAAGAATTTGCTTGGTGGTAAAGGAGCCAATCTGGCTGAAATGTGTCTGCTGGGTCTGCCTGTTCCTGCAGGATTCACCATAACCACCGAGGTTTGTACCGAATATTATGATAATAACTGTCAGCTCCCGGCAGAATTGATGCCAGAGGTCTGGACCGCCATGAAAAAGATGGAGGAAATCATGGGCATGAAATATGGTGATACCGAAAATGCCCTGCTCGTATCCTGCCGCTCCGGGGCGCGCAGTTCGATGCCCGGGATGATGGATACGGTTCTGAATATAGGTTTGTGTTCCGCCACCATACCGGGAGTTATTAGAAAGACCAATAATCCCCGTTTTGTATGGGACTCATACCGCCGTCTTATCATGATGTATGCTGATGTGGTAATGGAAAAAGCAGATGGACTTGAGCCTGCCGATGGAAGAGGAATTCGCAAACAGCTGGATGACCTGCTGGATGATTACAAGCACAAGAAAGGATATAGATCCGATACTGATCTCAACGCTGATGATTTGAAATTCCTCGCCGAAGAATTTAAGAAACGGGTTCAGTCATCACTTGGCCAACCCTTTCCTGATGATGCAAGGGCTCAGCTGGAAGGCGGAATCAAAGCTGTATTTAAAAGCTGGAATGGCAAAAAGGCCGTTTCTTACCGCAGGATTGAAGGAATTCCCGATGAATGGGGCACGGCTGTGAATGTTCAGGCCATGGTATTCGGCAATATGGGAGATACTTCTGCTACCGGTGTTGCTTTCACCCGGAATCCGGCCACGGGTGAGAATGTTTTCTATGGTGAATGGCTCATCAATGCACAGGGTGAAGATGTTGTTGCCGGAATCCGTACGCCGAATCCGCTGAACAACGATACGAAGAATGAGCAGAACCAGCATCTGAAAAGCATGCAGGAATCCATGCCCAAAACCTACAAGGAGTTATGCGATATCCGTGATATTCTGGAGACATCATTCAAAGACATGCTTGATATTGAATTTACCATCCAGGAAGGAACCCTGTACATGCTGCAATGCCGTGCCGGCAAGCGTACAGGTACAGCTGCGCTCAATATGGCCATGGATATGTTGAAAGAAGGGCTTATTGATGAAAAGAAAGCAGTTACCCGTGTTGATCCGGCTCAGCTTGATGAGCTCCTGCATCCTATTTGTGACCCGGCTGCTGAAAAGAAGGTCAATCCCATTGTAAAAGGTTTGCCTGCTGGTCCCGGCGCTGCAGTTGGTAAAATAGTATTTACGGCAGAAGATGCCGTGGCATGGTTTCGGAAAGGTGAAAAGGTGATCCTGCTCCGGGAAGAGACCAATCCTGAAGATGTTGAAGGCATGCGGGCTGCTGAAGGAATTCTTACCGCACGTGGTGGTATGACCTCACATGCTGCGCTTGTGGCGCGCGGATGGGGAAAATGCTGTATTGTTGGTGCCGGCCATCTGCATGTTGATGTGGCTGCAAAGAAAGTGAAGGTAAGCGGTACAGATATAGTTTTGAAAGAAGGTGACGTAATTACCCTGAACGGTACCAAAGGGAATGTATACCAGGGTGCTGTTAAACTGATGGACGCCACTGAAAATCCGAGGTTCAAGGATTTCATGAAACTGGTGGATAAATTTCGTAAAATGGGTGTGCGTACCAATGCCGATACACCTGCTGATGCAAGAATTGCCCGGGAATATGGTGCAGAAGGGATCGGATTGTTCCGCACAGAGCATATGTTCTATGGTGAAGGTTCAGATCAGCCACTCTTCCTGCTCCGGAAAATGATCCTCAGCGAGGGCGTGGAAGAACGGAAAATCGCGCTGAACGAGCTTTTTACCTATGTCAAAAAAGACATCAAAGCAACACTCGAGGCGATGAATGGCTTGCCAGTTACATTCCGGCTCCTTGACCCTCCGCTTCATGAATTTGTTCCCCAAAGTGCAGAGAAACAAGCCGAACTGGCAAAAGCCCTTGGGATCAGCGTTGAAGCCATTGCAAAACGCGGTGAAATTCTGCATGAATCCAATCCGATGATGGGACATCGGGGTGTGCGTCTTGGCGTAACCTACCCTGAGGTAACTGAAATGCAGGTACGTTCGATTTTTGAATCAGCTGTTGAATTGAAGAAAGAAGGTAAGAATCCGCATCCGGAGATTATGGTTCCGGTTACCTGCGATGTATCAGAACTAGATTTTACAAAGGCAATTACCGACAAAGTGTATAATGAGGTATGCCGGAAATTCGGGGTTAAGGGCATTGATTATAAATACGGTACCATGATCGAAATTCCCCGTGCCTGCCTGCTGGCTGACAAGATGGCGAAATCAGCCGATTTCTTCTCATTTGGAACCAATGACCTCACCCAGATGACATTTGGATTCAGTCGCGATGATATTGGCGGATTCTTGAATCATTATCTTGATTACAAGATACTCTCAGCTGACCCATTTCAGACCATTGATCAGGATGGTGTTGGCCAGCTTATAAAAATGGCTGTTGACAAAGGCCGTGCAACCCGCCCCGACCTGAAGGTCGGCATCTGCGGTGAACAGGGTGGTGATCCGGCATCAGTTGAATTCTGTTACAAGGCAGGTCTGACCTATGTCAGCTGCTCGCCTTTCCGCGTTCCAATTGCACGTCTGGCTGCAGCCCAGGCTGCCATTAAGGGTGCAAAATAACGTAAAATGTGAATATGTCATGAAAAGCCGTTTGATTATAAACAAACGGCTTTTTTTTTATCACAAAACTTTTATCTTTGTCGGAAATGATCCTAGTATTAATTTATAAATAATTGACCAAATGAGCTTTATCAGCCCGATAACCTTGGCCAAGTATGGCATCAGCAACGTAAAAGAAGTGGTTTACAATCCAACGTATCAGGATTTGTTTACATTTGAAACGGATCCTGCACTGGAAGGATTTGAAAAAGGAGTCCAGACCAATACTGGTGCAATCGCAGTAAAAACCGGCATTTTTACAGGCCGGTCTCCTAAAGACAAATACTTCGTTAAAGATTCTATTTCGGAAAATACCATATGGTGGGACGGCGTTATCAACCGGCCCATTGACCAGGATGTATGGAAACATTGCAAGAGCCTGGTTATCAATCAGCTATCTGATACTGAAAGGTTATATGTGGTGGACGCATTTTGCGGTACCAATACCAACAGCCGTCTTAAGGTAAGGTTTATTGTTGAAGTGGCCTGGCAGGCCCACTTCGTGACCAATATGTTCATCCGGCCTTCGCATTATGAACTGGCCAATTTTGGTGAACCCGATTTTGTCGTGTTTAACGGCTCCAAAGTCACCAATCCGAAATGGAAAGACCAGGGTTTGAATTCAGAAGTATTTGTTCTGTTTAACCTTACAGAAAAGCTTGCCGTTATTGGTGGTACCTGGTACGGTGGCGAAATGAAGAAGGGTATTTTCAGCATGATGAATTATTACCTGCCCCTCAGGGGAATGGCTTCCATGCATTGTTCAGCCAATGTCGGTGAAAAGGGTGATGTTGCCTTGTTCTTTGGCCTTTCAGGGACTGGAAAAACTACCCTGTCAGCTGATCCAAAAAGATACCTCATTGGTGATGATGAGCATGGATGGGATGACCAGGGTATATTCAATTTCGAAGGCGGCTGCTATGCAAAAACCATAAACCTGAGCCAGGAGAATGAACCTGATATATATCGTGCCATCCGGCGGGATGCACTACTTGAGAATGTGACAGTCCGTGAAGACGGTTCTGTTGATTTTGCTGACGGATCCATCACGGAAAACACCCGTGTTTCCTATCCGATATACCACATCAATAAAATAGTGTTGCCTTCCAAGGCAGGACATGCGACCAAGATCATATACCTTTCTGCAGATGCATTTGGTGTGCTGCCGCCGGTCTCCATCCTGGACCGCAACCAGGCACAATACCATTTTCTTTGCGGATATACTTCCAAACTGGCGGGTACCGAACGCGGTATAACCGAACCGGTCCCTTCATTTTCACCCGCTTTCGGTGAGGCATTTCTTACCCTGCATCCCACATATTATGCCACCGAGCTTGTAAGAAAAATGGATCAGCATAATGCCAAGGCTTACCTGGTCAATACAGGCTGGAATGGCTCAGGTAAAAGAATCTCGATAAAGGAAACCCGTGCCATCATTGATGCGATTCTCGACGGATCAATCGAGAAGGCTAAAACTGCCCATATTCCTTATCTGAACCTCACAATTCCCGTAAGTCTGCCGAGTGTTTCAGAAGGGATCCTTGATCCGCGTGACACATATGCCGACAAGGAATTGTGGGTAAAGAAAGCCAGAGACCTGTCATCCCGCTATCTGAAGTATTTTGAACAATATGCCAGCACACCTGAAGGTAAGGCGCTGATTCCGTCCGGTCCGCAAATTTAATCAAAACATAAAGCCTTTATTATTTTGTAATAGAGGCTTTTATGTTTTCAGGTCTTGAAAAATAGGTATAAATACTGTTGCAGGATGAATAATTATGTCTATATTTGTGACCTCATATCTATTTGGGTTCTTTAATGCAGATAGTATATAATATTGGTATCCTTATACTTGCCTACTTGATTGGTTCAATTCCCACATCCGTATGGATTGGGAAATCTTTTTTTGGGATCGATATCCGTGAACAGGGCAGCAAGAATGCAGGAGCTACCAATGCAATGCGCATACTGGGATGGAAAGCCAGGATTGGCCGTTCTTTTTGTTGATATGCTGAAGGGCTGGCTGGCGGTAAACCTGATACACCTCACCAATTACTACATCCCCGAGACCGGTGATTTTATTGAATTTCAGTTATTGCTGGGTATTGCCGCCATTTTAGGCCATATCTTTCCTGTTTACGTTGGTTTCCGCGGCGGTAAAGGAGTCGCCACATTATTTGGTCTGGTTCTTGCTATTAACCCTGAACCCACACTGATTTGTATCGGCGTATTTCTGATGACCCTCATCATCACCAAATATGTATCCCTGAGTTCAATGATTGCAGCTTTTGCCTTTCCCATTCTGGTGATATTTGTTTTTAAAACCACAACTCCCTCGCTGGTGATTTTCTCCCTGATTCTTGCCGTGCTCTTGCTGTTCACGCACCAGAAAAATCTGGAAAGACTGCTCCGCAGGGAAGAGAAAAAGGTTCTTTTTCTGATGAGCAAGAGAAGGCGGGAAATCGAACGATTGAAACAATCAGCCTGACTTCTCTTATTTCCTGCGCCTGATAAATTCCTCTTCCAGTTTTGTATGAAGTTCTTTAATTTCAACTGGCTTCAGCATTCCTGACTTCTGCCAGTGAAATCATGCCGGTTTGTTCAGAGATAATAATGACCAGGGCATCCGTTTGTTCTGTAAGTCCTACTCCGGCCCTATGCCTTAAGCCAAGATGTTCAGGTAGTTCAAAATTCTCGGATAAGGGTAAAATGCAGCTGGCAGCGCGGATCCTATCTTCATGAATAATGACTGCCCCGTCGTGAAGCGGACTGTTCTTAATGAAGATTGATTCGAGCAAACGGCTTGTGGTTCTTGCATCCAGCAATTCACCTGTGCTTATGTAATTGTCGAGAA
Source organism: uncultured Bacteroidales bacterium (assembly GCA_963705125.1). GTDB lineage: Bacteria > Bacteroidota > Bacteroidia > Bacteroidales > UBA10428 > UBA5072. Next base: position 399,804 of record CAVPIY010000009.1, read on the forward strand.
TTGAATTTCGTTGCAACACAATCAAGGCACCTGTCCTGTGCTTTGACATATTTATGCAGGCTTTCATAATGCCGTTTATATTCATCACCGGCAGATCCCGATCCAATTTTAGAAAAGAAGTTATCAATGGATATTCCTGTTTTGGGAAGATACCGGGTACTGAACATGATGAGAAATCGTCTCAGTTCCTGCTGAAAAACTACGATTAATAGCAATTGCTCCAACACCAATGATTTGCCCCAGAATGCCACCGAGCAGCAGCATATTATCCTTTACCAGCAACCACACCACATAAAATGTGATGATGGTCATAAAGATATAGGTGGCTATGGTTCCGCGGATAAGCATATAAACCTGGTACATCAGCGCCGCTACAAGCAAAATATCTACCACGTCGATAATTCTGACATGGATAAAAGCAGGAATCATAACCAATTGCATTTCATAAGCAGAACAAAAATACGACAAATTATCCGATTAATCATCTGTGGTACTGTAAATACGGAAGAGTTTTACGGCTTCAGATGCCTCCTTTACGTCATGTACGCGCAATAACCGGGCACCGTTTGACAATGCCAGGGTATTCAAAACAGTAGTACCATTCAGGGCATTTTCGGGTGTTTCATTTATTGATTTGTATATCATTGACTTTCGTGATAAACCGACCATTACAGGTGAACCGAGCTGGGTAAACAGCCTGAGTTCACGAAGGAGCTGGAAATTATGACTGACGGTTTTACCAAAACCAAACCCGGGATCAATGATCAGATCAGCAATACCATGGCGCTTTGCTTCCAGGATCCGCTCAGCAAAAAATAGCATCAGTTCCCTCACAATATCGGCATAATGGGGATTTATTTGCATCGTCCCGGGTGTGCCCTGCACATGCATCATGACCAAAGGGTACTTTTAGTTTACCGACTACCGGCAGCATCTGATCATCCCATCTGCCTGCTGAAATATCATTTATCAGGTCGGCACCGAATTCTTTTATCACATATTCCGCAATATCAGCCCTGAAGGTGTCAACTGAGATACATGCATCCGGAAATTCCTGCCGGATAGCCCTTAGGGCTGTTTTTAACCTTGATTTCTCCTCTTCCGTTGAGATTTCTGTTGCCCCAGGCCGGGAAGAACAGGCTCCCACATCAACGATGTCCGCACCCTGTGCCAGCATATTGGCAGCCCTGCTTAAAATGGTAGTTTCATTCATGTACCGGCCACCATCATAAAATGAATCGGGTGTAATGTTCAGGATGCCCATTACCCGGGGAATTGAAAAATCAATCAGCCGACCATGACAGGTAATGGTCAGTTTTTGAGAAAAAAATGTATCTTTAAAATTCATTCTCATGTACAATCGGATAAAAGTAATAAAAAGTTCGGCATGAAATTTATGGTAATTGAGGGGCTTGACGGATCCGGAAAATCCACACAGATCCAGTTCATTTTAAACTATTTAAAAAAGCGGAATGTACCTCATCGCTATATTCATTTTCCACGAACAGACTCTCCATTCTACGGCGAATTAATAGCGCGTTTCCTGCGGGGCGATTTCGGTTCCCTGAACACGGTTGACCCATACCTGGTGGCTTTGTTGTATGCAGGAGACCGCAAGGATGCATCGGCGGAGATAAATGATTGGCTGTATAAGGATTATACTGTCATACTCGACCGTTACGTTTACTCCAATATTGCCTTTCAGTGCGCAAAACTGAATGAAAAGGATAAACAGGCAAAGCTCAGGAACTGGATACTTGAACTTGAATTCTCGTACAACAAAATTCCACGCCCACAGGTGAATATATTGCTGGATGTGCCATTTGCCTTTACAGAGAGTAAACTTTCCGGTATGCGGACCGGAACAGGACGGGAATATCTGAAGGGGCTCAGGGACATTCATGAAGAAGACCTTGAGTTCCAGAAGAGGGTCCGGGATATGTATCTCTGGCAGGCGCAATCATGCAGTGATTTTAAGATCATCAGCTGCATGGATGAGCATGGTGGCATGCTATCACCGGAATCCATCTTTACGAAAATAATGCGGGAAACAGATTTACAATAACTGAACATCAGTATGAAGATCACCCGACTCCTCGCCAGGATAATAACCGGTTTGGTATTTGTTTTTAGTGGATTTGTAAAAGCATTGGATCCCGTTGGATCTTCCATTAAATTCAGCGAATATTTTGAAGCTTTCCATATGGGCATACTCATCCATATGGCACTTCCCCTTGCCATTTTGCTGTGTGCGGCGGAGTTCATGATAGGTTTGAACCTGCTGGCCGGCTTGCGTATGAAGTTCACGGCATGGCTGCTGATCCTGTTCATGTCTTTTTTCACGGTGCTGACCTTCATATCAGCTCTGACTAATCCGGTAAGCGATTGCGGCTGTTTTGGGGATGCGCTTAAACTGACCAACTGGCAAACATTCTGGAAGAACATTGTCCTGCTGATACCTGCGGTTATCGTGTTCCTGAACCGCAAGATCAGCTCCCCCGGCCAGCCCTCCAGGGAGTGGCCCCTGGTATTCACTAATTTTCTGCTTTCCTGCGGCCTTTCTTTTTATTGTATATGGCATCAACCCATACTCGACTTCCGGCCATACAATACCGGAGCCTACATCCCAGGTAAAATGATCGTTCCGGAGGGTGCTGAACCGGATCTGTATGAGACCCGTCTTATTTATGAAAAAGATGGACACCGGCAGGAATTTACAGATCAGAATTTTCCCTGGCAGGACACAACATGGAAATGGGTAGAAACACGGCAGAAACTAATTAAAAAAGGATTCGAACCCCCCATTCATGATTTCTCCATCACCACTTTTGACGGTGAGGATATTACGAATCAGGTACTTGCCGATAGCGGCTATATATTCCTGATCATTGCACCGCATCTTAATAAAGCCTCCAGGAAAGGAATGGAAAAACTAAACAACCTGGCATTGAAATGCAGGGAGCTCGGATTTGATGTATATGGTCTGACCTCCTCCCCCAACAGTCAAATCCTGGACTATACTGTGAAATTTCAGCCAGCCTTTGACTTCTGCACAACCGATGAAACAACACTGAAAACAATTATCCGGGCCAATCCCGGAGTTATGCTTCTATATCACGGTACCATCCTGGGCAAGTGGAATTTTCGGGATGCCCCGGCTGCCAAAGTGCTCACAGCCGACCTGCTATCTGCCACAATGCTCCGGCAGAAGAGGCATGCCGATATACTTTTGATTATTGGCGTGGTGCTTGTATTAGCCCTGCTATACAGCCTTCCATACAGATTGAAATGATCAGGGAAATTTATGGAAATTCAATGGGTTTATTAAATCCCAATGGCTTGCAAGGAATTGGAATGTGATCAGAAATTGTTAATTTAGCATGATAATAGCATAAATACCATGAAACCAGAACCAGATCAAAACACAAAACAAAGCATCTGCCTGGTCAGTGCTGAGACGGAAAATCAGAAAAATTCTTATCTGGCTGACCGCACTGATATGCTTATCCTGGTAATTACAGTGTATTGGAAATATTTTTACACGTACAGTGATGGTTACCGTGCCGGCCTGTTGCAGAAATTCTCAAGAAAAGGGACGATTTTTAAAACGTATGAAGGAGAGTTGATTCTGAGCAGTGTTGCAGGAAATAAAAATGTGGTCATTGCTTCTGAAAAGTTCCTTTTTTCCGTTACCAACGACAGTCTGGCAAGCCGTTTGGATACCCTTCAGGGCAGAGATGTGATCGTTCATTATCATCAGAAAAACGGAGCATTATTCTGGCGTGGTGATACCCCCTATCTGGTTGATGATGTTAAACAAAGGTAATAGTATCCGCCTCTGTTCAATACATTTTGGTAATCAGTTTAGCCCATTCACCGCGATTCTTCACGGTAAACTGAATCTCTTCACCGTTCTTGGTGATAATATTCATCCCGTTTGGAATAAGCCAAAGGGTATTGAAAAAATACAGATCCCTTATCTCACCGGGTTCGATTTCCCGGTCACAGTGCCTGGTTTCAGTTATTCAGTGATTTAAAATAAATTCGCTGATTTGTTACAATCAGTTTTCCCTGAACCTGCTGATCATGCTGACATAGATTGGAATTTCCTGCTCTGATGATCATTTCATTGGGTTGCAGTGTCATTTTCATTTTTGTCTTTATTAAGATTAATTTTAAATCATTATCCACCATTTTAATATCACAAACTGTACCAAATTACATATATTATTAATATTCAAATGTATAACCAAAATATTTACACGTAACTATCCCGGATATTTGTATTAATACTAAACATATGGTGTACGTTTTCATACAGTTTAATGATTTATATTCCAGGTCTTAAATGCTTTACTTATATTTGGCATAATGGTATAATATCTTCCACATGCATTTCACATTCAGTTGTGTTTTTATTATTTTGCCCGTCTATGGCAGTAATCGGCATTGACCTGGGCGGGACGAAACTCTCTGGTGCCCTGTTTCAGAAGGATGGCACGATGATGAGGAAAACTTTGCTATCACTTGAAAAGCGTGGCGGAGAGGAAGCCGGAAAGTTTGTGGTTGACCTGGTCAAATCCCTGGTTGACATTGCCGGTATGATGAGCATGAAAATTGATGCTGTCGGATGCTGTGTACCCGGGATTGCATACCCGAAAACAGGTCGGGTTTGGGCTCCGAATATTGCCGGCTGGGATGATTACCCGCTGCTTGAAAAATTACAGGGGAATATGCCGGATAGTGCCGTCAAAGTGATCATTGACAATGACAGGGCTTGTGCGATCGCGGGTGAGGTTTGGCAGGGCTCAGCCCGGGGCTGCAATGATGCCATTTTCCTTGCAGTGGGTACCGGTATAGGAGCCGGGATCATGACTGGAGGAAGAATATTGCGGGGAGCTGACGACATTGCCGGATCTATTGGATGGCTTGCTTTAGACAGACCTTATCTTGAAAAATATTCCGGTATCGGATGCTTTGAGTATTATGCCTCTGGGGAAGGACTTGTCAGGGTGACACAGGGACCTGCTCAGGGATAATCCTGCCTGTTCCGGACTCCTCAGCCTCATCAGCCCGAAAGATCTTACTACTCATGCTATCTTTGATGCATATCGGGCAAATGATCCGATTGCGATTACCGTGCTCAACCAGGCAGTTGAATTCTGGGGTATGGCAGTTGGAAATCTGGTAAGCCTGTTCAACCCTGAAAAAATAATTTTCGGTGGCGGAGTTTTCGGACCTGCCGCCCTTTTCCTGGACGATATCCTGACTGAAGCCAAAAAATGGTCACAACCGGTCAGCATCCGGAAGGTTGAGCTGAACAAGTCCATATTGGGCGGGGATGCAGGATTGTATGGTGCTGCCTTCCTGGGAATGAATGATAAAATGATGTAAATTCTGTTATCTCACGAATACATGTATAGGCACAACCTGGTATTTGCTGCGGCATGCATGGGAATGCTTCTTTTTGGCATGGTATTTCTCTCCCTGGGTACCATTGCGGTTTTTATTCAGCAACAATATCAGGTCGACTCAGTCCGGGTTGCTTCCCTGGCCTCTTCCCTGCCCCTTGGCATTCTGCTTGGCTCAGTAATTTTTGGTCCAATCGTTGACCGGTTTGGTTACAAACCCTTGCTTATCATAAGTAGCAGGCCTGATACTGCTGGCATTCCAATTCATCGCTTATGCCAATTCTTTCCGGGTTTTGCAATTCTCCTATTTCCTCATTGGATTTGCCGGAGGAATGATCAATGGAGGAACAAATGCTTTGTCGGCTGATATAACGGCGGACCGCAAGGGTGCCAAACTCAGCCTGCTCGGTGTTTTTTTCGGGATTGGTGCTCTGGGCATGCCCTGTGTTCATTGGTACACTTTCATGCCGCATTATTCTTACCAAACCATCATCTCTGGTATCGGTTTTTTCGTTTTCCTGCCGATGATGTTTTTCATTCTGTTGAAATTTCCTGATGCAAAGCTGAAACAAGGCTTTCCCTTGCGCAAGGCTTTCAGTCTGGTTAAAGAACCTGTTCTCATCCTGATGGGCTTCTATTTTGTTTTTTGAAAGCGCACTGGAAGGCATGGTTAATAATTGGTCCACAATCTATCTGAATTCGGTTGATTTGCCCGGGCAGGATGCACTTTATGCCCTTTCCTGCCAGCTGGCTGCCATAGCATTTGCCAGACTTTTTCTGAGCTATTTTCTCAGGCATATGGCCTCCGGAATCGTTGTTTATATAAGTCTGGCCTTTATCTTTGCCGGCACTATGTTGTTGTATTTAACATGTTCCCTGGCCATGGCGGTTACCGCCATGATATGCCTGGGCATGGGCTTTGCAGCCGGATTTCCGGTCATACTGGGTTACGTGGGAGAGCTTTACACGAGATATTCGGAACAGCGTTCAGCCTGGTGATCGTTTTGGCCCTCACCGGGAATACTTTGCTGAATTACCTCGTCGGTATTATCTCAAAATCGCAGGGGATTGGCAGTTTCCCCTTGGTACTGGCAGTTTGCGTAATAATGATGGCAATTTTATTCACCTTGGTGATCAAAAAAGTATCAACCAAAATAAAGAATTAATTAAAATCACAGGAGGTAATTATGTTAGCAAAACAATGGATTGATAATGCCAGAAGCGTGATGGACAATATCGAGAATACGCAGATGGAGAATATCAGGAAATCCGCTGAAGTAATGGCTGATGCCATTCAGGCAGGAAGATGGGTCCATACATTCGCCTGCGGCCACGCAACCATTCCCGTCGAAGAGATGTATCCACGCATTGGGGGCTTTGTGGGCTTTCATCCCATGGTAGAATTGCCATTAACATTCTTCACCAACATCGTCGGCGGGATGAGCGTGCACCAGTTTATATTTCTGGAGAGAGTGGAAGGATATGGGATTGAGATCATGAAAGGGTATAATTTCGATCCTGCTGATTGCATGTGGTTATTTTCACATACAGGAATAAATGCCGTGAATATTGATGTTGCACTGGAGGCCAGAAAAAGAGGTATGAAAGTTATTGTTTATGGATCGGCAAAGGAAGCCGAAGGGAAACAGACACGACACAGCTGCGGCAAAACCATTTTTGACCTGGCGGATATTGTGGTCGATACCTGTGTTCCGGTTCAGGATGCTTCTGTACCGTTGAAAAATCATATTGATAAAGTGGGCCCGGTTTCCACGATGGGTTTTATCACCACAGTATGGATGACTGTGACCACTGTGGCAGAAATCCTGGCCGACCGGGGTGTAAAACTCTTCATCCACCCCTCGCATAATATCCCTGGCGACACAACGGCCAGGGAAAGGCTCAGCGAAGCGCTGGCAGAATATAAAAAGAGAATCGCAGGAGTGTAGGAAGGATGATTCTCCACACGTCATTTCGAAGGAGCAAGGTGACTGAAGCAATCTCCTGCAGATGAGTAGATTGCTTCGCTTACGCTCGCAATGACGGGTTTCCTTGCAGACTTTTTATAGCGGATTCAAGATCAGATTGAATCCAGCACACCCTGCACATAGCCGACGCTTTCCGCCAGCCCAGGGAGAGGATCCTTCGGGTCTTTCTCAAATTCAAATGACAGGATGCCCTTGTACTGTAAACGGATAGTTTCCCTGAGGAAGGCGGGTAAGTCAATTACGCCCCGGCCTGCTTCAATCGCTTCCCCTTCAGCTGTGCGTTTGTCCACATCTTTGATATGAATGTCAAGGATCCGGTCGAAACATTGCCTCAGTTCGGCCAGAGGATCCCGATCGAGGCGCACAACGTGACCAATGTCCATGCATATACCCATGCGTTTGTCCATTCCGGCGATCTTTTCGTATATACCCGGCACTGTGGGATAAACCGTATCTCCCGGGCCATGATTATGAATGGCGACCATGATGTTAAACTGCCTGATCATATCCTGGGTGTAATCCAGCAGATCATAGGCAGGGACACCTACAATAAAACGGATACCGCATGCCCGTGCATAGTTGAATGCCTGATCAACCTCTTCCTTTTTGTTCATGTAGATCACTCCGGCCGAGTAAAAATCAATCCCGGCTGCCCTGATCTTCTCTGCAGCTGCTTTGCATGCAGCTTCGGAAGCATCCAGCGGTAAATGAAAACTCTTAAGACCCAGGTGCTTTAGTCCAACCCGAAGCGCCATACCGATTGTCTCATCCAGGCTGAACTCCCGTGTTGTATAGGATGCCAGTCCCAACTCCGGTTTTAAAGTTTTACTGAAAGACCCGGTCTGCAAAAAAGACCGATCCTTTGCACTTAACTTCGGGGAAAGAGCACCTGCAGCAAGCCCGATTCCTGCAGTTTTGAGAAATGTCCGTCTGTTGTGCATTTCCATAATCATGTTTTGAATTTAAGTAGCCATACGAATATGCAATGAGTCTGATCCGTATCAACCGGTATGGAATCCATGTTAAATGTATGAAAAAAAAACAAGACACAAAATTTGACAATCTGTAATTTATATTGAATTTAGATCAATGCCTTACAACATGGCTTAAAAAGCTATATAACAGAAAATTAGATCTAAAATGATTAACTGACAAACTATATTTCCTTATTAATTTTGTTTAATATATTATTAATTTTATTAAACAAAAATGAATTCTTCCTGTTTAATCATTAAATCAATTAAATTAAATAATCATGAAAAAGAACGTACTCTTTTTTGCCATGTTGCTGATGACTTCATTTCTTCATCTACATGATGTGAAGTCGCAGACCGTAGTTGACATTATTGTCAACAGCCCCGAACACGACACATTGGAAGCTGCAGTTATTGCAGCCGGCCTGGCCGATGATCTCTCAGGAGAAGGCCCCTTTACGGTATTCGCACCTACGGATGCTGCTTTTAAGGCCTTGCCTGCCGGTGTATTGGATGCTCTCCTTTCCGATCCGACCGGTACACTTGCTGATGTATTGCTTTACCATGTTGCCAGTGGCAGTATTACATCGGGTCATCTGTCAGACGGACAGGAGATACTTACCTTGTCCGGCGAGAAGGTTAAAGTTACCATAAATGAGTCAGGTGTTTTTATTAATAATGCCAAAGTAACTGGTGCGGATATTCATGCGAGCAATGGTGTTGTGCATGTAATTGATGCAGTTATCATGCCTGAAACTATAACCGTGGTGGATATTGTTGTAAACAGTCCCTTACATAATACACTTGAAGCTGCTGTCATTGCTGCCGGACTGGCCGATGACCTCTCAGGTGAGGGCCCTTTCACCGTGTTTGCCCCCACAGATGATGCATTTGCAGCTCTTCCCGAAGGTACACTGGATGCCCTGCTCGAAGATCCGACCGGTGACCTGGCCAATATTCTCCTGTACCATGTGGTAAGCGGGAAAGTCATGTCAACTGATCTTTCCGACGGACAGACAGCCACTACCTTGCTGGGTAAGGATATTACGGTGACCATCAATGGCGACGGTGTTTTCATCAATGGCTCAAAGGTTACAGTAGCCGATCTGGTTGCGGATAATGGCGTTGTGCATGTCATCGACGCTGTATTACTGCCACCGGCAATTACCGTGGTGGATATCATTGTAAACAGTCCCGCTCATGAAACGCTTGAAGCAGCTGTCATTGCTGCCGGACTGGCAGATGACCTCTCAGGTGAGGGCCCTTTCACCGTGTTTGCCCCCACAGATGATGCATTTGCAGCTCTTCCCGAAGGAACACTGGATGCCCTGCTCGAAGACCCGACCGGTGACCTGGCCAATATTCTCCTGTACCATGTTGTAAGCGGAAAAGTCATGTCGACTGATCTTTCCGACGGACAGACAGCCACTACCTTGCTGGGTAAGGATATTACGGTGACCATCAATGGCGACGGTGTTTTCATCAATGATGCCAAGGTTATTGTCGCTGATCTTGTTGCTGACAATGGCGTTGTGCATGTCATCGACGCTGTATTGCTGCCACCGGCAATTACCGTGGTGGATATCATTGTAAACAGTCCCGCTCATGAAACGCTTGAAGCAGCTGTCATTGCTGCCGGACTGGCCGATGACCTGTCAGGTGAGGGCCCTTTCACCGTGTTTGCCCCCACAGATGATGCATTTGCAGCGCTTCCCGAAGGTACACTGGATGCCCTGCTCGAAGACCCGACCGGTGACCTGGCCAACATTCTCCTGTACCATGTGGTAAGCGGGAAAGTCATGTCAACTGATCTTTCCGACGGACAGACAGCCACTACCTTACTGGGTAAGGATATTACGGTGACCATCAATGGCGACGGTGTTTTCATCAATGATGCCAAGGTTATTGTCGCTGATCTTGTTGCTGACAATGGCGTAGTTCATGTCATCGACGCTGTATTGCTGCCACCGGCTGCCACAGGAATTCTGGATATTACCGCTGATTCGAAACAACTCAGTATACATCCCAACCCGGCAACGGATCAGGTACGTTTGTCAGGATTGAATGGCGAAACCCGCGGACAGCTTAAAATTATCAATATAGATGGTAAGGTCATGCTGAACCGTTATATGAATAGTGTTTCCGAATCTATTGACATAAGCAAGCTTAATAAAGGTGCTTATTATCTGATGCTGGATACCGAAGCCGGTAGATATTCTGGAAAACTGCTTGTCAGATAATTATCAGATCTTCCCCTTCAATAATAAGGGATGCCGGTTCACGGCATCCCTTTTTTTGTAAGCCGGTTAAATAGTGCAATAATAAAGTCATTGCATATTTGCAAGCTTACAAATCATAACTTTTGCTATTTTTGAACTGCATTTTCATGTAAAACAAACATTACAACAATGAGAAAAAAAATAATAGCCGGAAACTGGAAAATGAACAAGACCCTGCCGGAAGGTATTGAATTGGCAAGAACAGTAAACAGGCAGGCTGGTGATAACGGGGTTATTATTGTCCTGTGCACTCCCTTTATCCATCTAACTGAAGTAAAGAATGCCATTACCAAGGACTCGCTTTATCTGGGTGCCCAGAATTGCGCTGCAGAGGCCTCAGGAGCATTCACCGGTGAAGTCTCGGCTGCCATGATCAAGTCTGCCGGCGCTGATTATGTTATTATCGGTCATTCAGAAAGAAGAAGTTACTATCACGAGGATGATGTGATTGTGAATAAAAAGGTGAAGTTAGCCCTCGCTAATGATCTGATCCCCATATTTTGCTGTGGTGAAGTTTTACAGGAAAGGCAGTCGGGTATTCACCCGGATGTTGTTCGTATGCAGATCGAACGGGGTTTGTTTGACCTGTCAGCTGATGATTTCAGCAAGGTTGTCATCGCCTACGAACCGGTTTGGGCAATAGGTACTGGTGTTACGGCTACTTCGGCACAAGCCCAGGAAATGCACAAATTAATCAGGGTGCATGTAGCAGAGAAATATGGCAATCAGATTGCAGACAACGCATCAATACTTTATGGTGGAAGCTGCAAACCATCTAATGCAGGTGAGCTCTTCGCCAATCCGGACGTAGATGGCGGACTGATTGGCGGTGCCTCCCTCACGGCGGCAGATTTTATGGGAATCGTAAGTGCATTTTGACCTGTTACAGGCTAATGGTTATTGATACCGGATTACCTATTCTTGGTTGTTGGTTGTCAGTTATTTGTTACAAGGGTTCATGAAATTAAGACCTTTGATCTTCATCTATCTGTGGCTTTTTGCTGCTGGACTTAATCAGCCATTTGCCCAGGATTCCAGGGTTTTCTCTGGTGAAACAGGGAGGTATCCGGATGAGCTGTTGCTGTTTATGCAGAAGAACGTCAATGCAGAAAGTGAAAAGGTAATTCATGATTTTCTGAATGCATGGACAAGGGACAGCCTGTTTACATTAAAAGAGCAGGAAAAGATCGTCAGCACTTCGGTCAGTCTGGTTAAAAGAAATGCCAGGCCTCATCCCCATTTTACACATTATCTTTCCTGTCTTTTATTATTGAAAAATAGCGACCAGCCATCCGGGAACTACCAGAACTGGGAAAAAGGTCTGGATCTCCTGCTTGATATTCGAAAGACTTCGCTGCTGAATATGGATCGCTATCTGGTTTTTACCAGTCAGCTGATTGACAGCAGTTCCTTATACCGCTCGGGATCAGTCGACTGGCGCATACGTACACCCGAATACAAGTTTGTTATTGATACTGCCATCCGGGTTGTGGTGGGAAAAACCGACCTCGTATGTTATGCCAAGCGTGACAGCATGCATATATATGAAACATCAGGTTCCTTCAATCCCATTACATCAGTCTGGTCAGGTAAAAACGGACGGGTTACATGGGAGCGGGCAGGTTTCAAAAGTTCGGATGTGTTCGCCAGGCTGGACACGTACGAAATTAACATGACCCGGTCTGAATATAATGCAAAACAGGTTGTTTTCACCAATACGCTTTATTTCAGCACTCCCCTGAAAGGGTCACTCATTGACAAGGTTAAATTCAACAAGAGTCCTGAAGATGCCGATTATCCCCAATTTGACTCTTACCAGAAAGATTTCAGGATCAAGAATCTGTATAAAGATATCAGTTATGAAGGAGGTCTTTCCATGCAGGGTTCAAAGCTTGTGGGAACAGGGAACCGGATGGAACAGGCCAAGGTATATATTTATCGAAAGGATACGCTGGTGCTGATAGCCCGGTCGGGATATTTTGCCTTTAAAGCTGACCGGATCAATACCCCCAATGCTGAGATTGTCATTAAACTGAAAAGCGATTCTATTTTCCATCCGGGGCTTGCTCTGTCTTTTCTTGTACCTTCACGCGAACTAACCCTGTTCCGCACCGATGATTATACTTCGCAAAGTCCCTATTTTAATTCCTATCACAACATCGATATGACCTTCGAACAGCTTGTCTGGAAAATGAATGAGCCGGTAATGCGATTTACTGCCCTGATGGGGAGTACCATAGGAAATGCCAATTTTGAATCGGTAAGTTTTTTTAACAATGATAAATACTTGAAAATGCAGCTTATGGATGAAGTTCATCCGCTGATCTCCATCAGAAGCTTTTCAAGATACATGGGAACCGAGGAATTCCTGGCAGAGGATTTCGCAGCTTATCTTAAAAAAGCCGGTAGCCCAGGTAAAACAATTGCTGATGCGAATGGCAGCTCAGGGTTTCCTGTATTATGACAGCGAATCAGATATGGCAACCATCAGACCACGTTTGCATGATTATCTGGCTGCCAGCGTTGCCAAAATTGATTATGACGTGATCAGTATTCCATCCAAGACTAATACTCCAGTCGAAAATGCAGTATTTGACCTGCGTAATTACAACCTTACCATCAACGGCATTCCCCGCATTTTCGTGAGCGATTCACAAAACGTGGCAATTTATCCGGCAAATGACAGGATAATCATGAAGAAGAACCGGAATTTTCAGTTTGATGGCCATGTTCAGGCCGGACTATTTACATTTTCAGGCAAGAATTTCTTCTTCAACTATGATACTTTCAAAATTAAAATGCAGAAGATTGATTCACTGCATATCCGTTATCTCACCGAAGAAATTGACAATTATGGTTTCAAAAAAGCGGAAAATGCGCAGAACCTGATCCAGGATCTGACCGGGGAATTGTATATTGATAAACCAGACAATAAATCCGGACGTAAATCATTTCCTGAATATCCTGTTTTCCACTCCAAGGAAAACGGTTATGTCTATTACGACAATAAAAAGATACAGGACGGCGTATATGACCGCGAAAGATTTTTCTTTAAAATATATCCGTTTGCTGATGGACAGCCTTGACAATTTTACCCGGCAGTCGATGAACTTCAATGGTGAACTTGCTTCAGCCGGAATATTTCCGGTAATTCAGGAGACGCTGCGTCTTCAACCTGATAAGTCGCTCGGATTTAAACATATTACTGCCGACTCCGGACTTGTCCTGTATGGAGGAAAGGGAATTTTACACGGGAAATTACCCTAAGCAATACCGGATTAAAAGGCCGGGGTGATGTAGATTATCTTACTTCTTCTTTCTCCTCCGATGATATCTTATTCTACCCTGATTCATTGAATGCTTTCGCACGGGAATTCACCATCGCAGAAAAAACAACGGGAACCGAATTCCCCAGGGTGGAATCCGTATTCAATAACATTCACTGGTTGCCATATCAGGATGAATTATATGCCAACCGTACCGATTCAGCCTTCAGGATGTTCTATGACAAAGGTTTGCTGGCCGGAAATTTGAAATTGCAGCCTTCCGGTCTCAATGGTACTGGCAGGATGTATTTTGAGGGTGCGGAGATGGTGTCGGATGATTATGCTTTCAAAGCCAATGAGATTCGTGCCGATACAGCGGATTTCTATCTTAAATCACTTCATTCAGAAGGCTTTACTGTGCTTACGGAGAACATCAACGCAAACATCAATCTCATTTCCCAGCAAGGAAATTTCACTTCAAATGAAGATTATACCCTTGTTTCTTTTCCCGAAAACAAATATGTGAGTTTTCTTGATCATTTTGAATGGGATATGAACAGGAAGGAGCTGACCATGGGTTCCAATACTTCTGCTCCGCCTGCAGTTGAAGTTGCAGAAGAAGGGCTTACCGGTCCCCGTTATATCAGCATTGATCCTGAGCAGGATTCTCTCAGTTTCATATCACCGGTGGCCATTTACGATTATGACAGCAACCTCATAAAGGCCACCGCAGTAAAATACATCGATATTGCAGATGCGCGTGTATATCCCGAAAATGAGCGAATTACTGTTATGCCTGACGCCAGGTTGAAGACACTGTATAAGGCAGGCTTTGTGGCAAACAGGGATACAAGGTTTTACACCCTTCATAATGCAACCCTGAACATAACTGGCAGGAACAGTTTTACCGGATCAGCTTACTATGATTATACTGATGAAATTGACCAAAAGCAAACCATCTTTTTCAGTTCACTGGGGGTGGACACCAGTCGGCAAACCATTGGTTCCGGGGAGATTGTTGAATCAGACGAGTTTACCCTGAGTCCGAATTACCGTTATCAGGGTAAGGTCTTCATGCAGGCTGCACAGCAGTTTTTAACATTTGAGGGTGGTGCACTGATTGAACAGAATTGCGACCGCTTGCCACTTCGTTGGGTCTACTTCAGGTCTCAGATTGATCCCGGAAATATTCTTATTCCCATCGGAGATCCGCTGATCGATATCAACCGGGATAAAATATTCAACGGCTTGTACATGTATTATGATTCTGTGCATGCCTATCCGGCTTTTTTGTCGGGCAGGAAAAATTACAGTGATGTTCCGCTGATCACTTCATCCGGATTTCTTCAATATGACAAGGCCGGACAGCAATACCTGATCGGGCAGAAAGACAAATTGCTGAACAGAAATTCCCCGGGAAACCTGCTGAGCCTGCATAGGGAAAACTGTGAATTGTATGGTGAAGGAAAGCTGAACCTGGGTGAGAAGCTGGGTCAGGTAAAACTAACCGCATCGGGTAATGTTACCCACAATACAGTTACGAATCAGACTGAGATGGACCTTTTACTGGGAATCGACTTTTTTATAGATAATGGCATCATTAATATTATGGCAAGTGAGGCAGACAGCATGCCCAGTTTACCGGCAGTGGACCTGAACAGGCCTGCATATGTAAAAAATATGACAGAGCTGATCGGCAAGTCAAAATACGATGCCATGAAATCTGAGCTTAGTTTGTTCGGATCGATGAAGGAATTACCGGCCGAACTAAGGCATACGATACTTCTTAATGAACTAAGGCTGAAATGGAATAATGAGTCAAATTCATGGATATCAGTTGGAAAGATCGGCATTGCCAGCATCAACAATACCACGATCAACAAACGGGTGGACGGTCTTATCGAACTTCAGATAAAGAGAAGTGGTGACATCATGGATATTTACCTCCAGCTTGACCGCCGCACCTGGTATTATTTCGGTTACACCCGGGGAGTCATGCAGATCCATTCCTCCAACAATGCCTTCCTCGACAGAATAATGAAACTGAAGACCGCTGACAGGCGAATGAAGGTTATCACCGGTGAATCATTTATCCTACATGGTATCAACCGATGTTAAAAAGAATACATTTGTCAGAAGATACCGTGAGTTAACCGAATCACAATGATGACAGAAGGTAAAAGAAAAGTTGAGGTATGTTTTTCACCCGCAATGTTTGCTGACTTCAGAAACGATGATGCAGTAGTGGTCATTGTGGATATTCTTCGTGCCACTTCAGCTATTGTCACAGCATTCATGAACGGAGCCAGGCATATAATCCCGGTTGCCACCCTGGAGGAAGCCCTGGAATACAAGAAGAAGGGATATCTGGTTGCAGCTGAGCGTGACGGCATTGTGCGGGACTTTGCTGATTTTGGCAATTCACCCTACAATTTTCGTCGGGAGATCATTGAAGGCAAGGATATTGTATATTCCACCACCAATGGTACCCACTGTATCATGCTGGCACAAAACAGCTACCGGGTGCTTATCGGGGCATATCTGAATTTTAGTGCTCTTGTGGAGTATATTCTTCAGGCTGAACGTGATCTGATGATCCTCTGTGCCGGATGGAAAAACAAATTTAACCTGGAGGATTCATTATTTGCAGGTGCCTTGGCCGAAGCGGTACTTAAAAAACAACAGATACATCACCATGTGTGATTCGACATTTGCCTCAATGGATTTATGGAAGCTGGCAAAGCCGGACATGATGGCATATATTGAAAAAGCAGCCCAACGACACCGGCTGAAAAAGAACAAACTTGATGATGTTATAGCATATTGTCATACTTTGAATCTGACCAGCATGATCCCGGCATTGAAGAACGATCACCTCACTCTGGTTGAGAATATCTAAATGTATCAATTTGAAAATCAACCATAAAACATGTTTGTAAAAAATAGCAACTATTTTGTGTTATTTTTTTCACAAACAAATATTATTTATATATATTTGATTCCATTCAATTGAATTGTTAACCAAATAAAACAAGCTCCTATGAAAAAGTATAACTTCAATCCGGGCCCATCAGTATTACCTGAATTTACGCTTAAAAACACAGCGGAAGCAGTTCTTAACCTCAATGGCAGTGGATTGTCAATTATGGAAATATCTCATCGCAGTAAGGATTTTGAAGCCATTCTGAAAGAAGCCAAGGATTTGTTCAGGGAAATCCTGGGAATTCCGTCCGGTTATTCCATACTTTTCCTGCAGGGAGGAGCCAGTTTACAGTTTACCATGATACCCTATAACTTCCTGAATAAAAAAGCGGCATATCTCGATTCAGGTTCATGGGCATCAAAAGCGATCAAGGAAGCCAAATTTTTCGGAGAAGTCCAGGTTGTGGCATCTTCCAAAGATCAGAACTATACATTCATTCCAAAGAATTACACCATACCTGCAGATGCAGATTATTTTCATATTACCACGAACAATACCATTTATGGAACGGAACTGAAGACCGACATTGATTCACCCGTTCCCCTGATAGCCGATGCATCTTCGGATATCCTGAGCCGGCCCATGGATGTTTCCAAATATGCACTGATTATATGGTGGTGCACAGAAGAATCTCGGTCCCTCGGGCGTTGCATTCGCCATTGTAAAAGACAGCCTGCTTGAAAAAGTTGTCCAGACCTGTGCCTACCATGCTGAGCTATAAGATCCATGCCGAGAATGATTCTTTGTACAACACGCCCCCCTGTGTGGCAATTTATGCCTGCTTGCAAACCCTGAAATGGCTCAAGAACCTGGGCGGACTGGATGTCATTTACAAAATCAATGCTGAAAAAGCCGCCATACTGTATAATGAGATTGACCGGAATAAGCTGTTTATGTCACCCCTGACAAATGTTGAGGACAGATCGATGATGAATGTCGTCTTTGTTTTCAAACCGGAATACAAAGAGCTGGAAGAAAAATTCCTGGAACTGGCCAAATCCAAAGGTCTTGTCGGAATTAAAGGCCATCGTTCAGTTGGTGGATTCCGGGCTTCAATTTACAATGCCATGGCTGTAGAGGGTGTAAAAACCCTGGTGGCTGCTATGAAGGAATTCGAAGCACAGGCATAAGCAGCACCTGCAACCTGGAATACAGCATGAATCAGTTATCCTAACCCATTAATAAAAATTATTATGCACACCATTCTTGTCGCCACAGATAAACCATTCGCCAAAATTGCGGTGGAAGGTATACGGGAAATAGTTAAAAACGCCGGATTTGAACTGAAGCTCCTGGAGAAATACACCAGTAAGGAACAACTACTGGATGCCATTAAGGATGTGGATGCCGTCATCGTAAGAAGTGATATCCTTGATGAGCAGGTAATTCAGGTCTGCCGGCAAACTAAAAATTGCTGTCCGGGCAGGTGCCGGTTATGACAATATCGACCTGAATGCTTCAACTGCAAAGGGTGTTGTTGTAATGAACACCCCGGGTCAGAATGCCAATGCAGTTGCAGAACTTGCCTTTGGTGCCATGATCTACCTGAACCGGAATTTCTTCAATGGTACTTCCGGCGTTGAACTACGCGGAAAAACCCTGGGTATTCATGCCTATGGTCATATCGGCCGTATTGTCGCCAGAATTGCCAAGGGTATGGGCATGGATGTTTTTGCCCATGATCCTTTTGTTGATAAGATCGTGATTGAGAATGACGGTATTAAATATCTGGCTGATGTCAAGGATCTGTATAGCAAATGTCAGTATATATCCGCAAATCTCCCCGCAAATAAAGAAACCAAAGAGTCCATTAATTTCGACCTGATGAGGTTAATGCCCGAAGGCGCTACCATAGTGAATACAGCCCGGAAAGAGATCGTGCATGAACCATCCTTGCTGAAAATGTTTACCGAACGGAAAGATTTCCGCTATATAACCGATGTGGCACCGGACTGCCAGGAGCAGATAAAGGCTGAATTTGCTGCCCGTTATTATGCTACACCGAAAAAAATGGGAGCACAGACAGAAGAAGCCAATATCAATGCCGGGTTGGCTGCAGCCAGGCAGATCGTGAATTTCCTGAAAAAAGGAGACAGGACATTCCAGGTGAATTGACAGATCCGGCGATATGTATTTCCATGGAACAATCGTAGAGACGCAAAATATTGCGTCTCTACGTTTTTCGAACATTCTGTATTCCTTGGTAATCTGTTTATTATTACCTTTGCAGAGAACCGGTCAATTATACTGGCGAAAATCATATTAATAATCCATTTACCAACCAACATGGCTATTATCAAAGCATTCAAGGGATTCCGGCCAAAAAAAGAACTGGCCGCAAAAATTGCCTGTCGTCCATATGATGTATTGTCCTCTGAGGAGGCGCTAACTGAGGCAGCGGGAAATCCCTATTCATTTTACCATGTGATCAAATCGGAAATTGATCTACCCCCGGATACAGATCATTATGCCTCTGAAGTATATGAGAAAGCCCGGTTGAACCTGCAAAAGTTTATTGATGATAAAGTATTCATTCAGGACAGTCAGGCCTGTCTTTACATATATGCCCAGACCATGTGGGGAAGAACCCAGTATGGATTGGTTGCCTGCGCATCGGTTTCTGATTACCTGAATAACGTTATCCGGAAACATGAACTAACACGCGTTGAAAAGGAGGAAGACCGGAAAACGCATATCCGGATTACCAATTTTAATTCCGAACCTGTATTTTTTGCATACCCCGATCATGAGGAAATCGACAGGCTTATTAATAAGTATATCCAGGAAAAATCCGAATATGATTTCAAGACCGATGGATGGTATTCATCATCAGCTATGGGTCATAGATGACCAGCACACCATTAAAAGAATTGAAACGATCTTTAAAAAAGAAATACCCTTTACCTATATAGCTGACGGACATCATCGCACAGCAGCTGCTGCCCATGTTGGCGAAGAAAGAAAACAAGCCAATCCCTTGCATAAAGGTAGCGAAGAGTACAATTATTTCCTGGCCGTTCATTTCCCGGCCAGCCAGTTGTCGATTTTTGATTACAACCGGGTGGTAACGGATCTGAACGGTAACACACCTGCGGAATTCCTGCTGAAACTTGAAGAGACGTTTATGATCATTCCGAAAGGCCGGCATGAATACAAACCCTCCCGTCCCCATGAATTTTCAATGTATATGGGTGGAAACTGGTATGCTTTGGAAGCCAAAACCGGTACATACAATGACAATGATCCAATCGGGTGCCTGGATGTCACACTCCTGTCTGATCATGTTCTCGATCATATCCTCGGAATAAAGGATTTGCGAAAATCTTCCCGTATTGATTTTGTAGGTGGTATCCGTGGGCTGGCTGAATTGAAACGCAGGGTAGATAATGGTGAGATGGCCATTGCCTTTGCCCTGTATCCGGTTACCATGGACCAGCTTATCCGGATTGCCGACACCGGTAACATCATGCCACCCAAAACCACCTGGTTCGAGCCCAAATTGAGAAGCGGGCTGGTGGTGCATTGCCTGGAATAGAAAGACCGGACCTGAATACATCTTGCCGGTTGGGCGTGATCTTTCTACTATTCAGCATCAGGATTTCCTGACTCTGCAATTAATCTTTCTTATTGAATCCGCTTTGGCTTTTCTTTGATTTGAAATTTAACATGTAACTGTAAAATTCAAAGCAATGAAAACAAAATTCTACTCAGTTCTGACAGGATTGACCCTTTGCCTGCAGATCATTTTGCCGTCCGTTTTGCAGGGTCAGACTAAAAATGCATTCATACAGAAGTACCTGACAAAACTTCCCGGTTTTTCGGTAAGTAATACACCTCAAATGTACAGAATGACAGCTGTTTACACAAACAGAGACCTGTATGGAAACTTTACCGGGAAAATAAAAGTTACAGGTGATTATACGAGGGGACTCGAACGCGGACAGGTGAAATGGAACGATATTTACATCTCCCATTCAGACAATTTTGTAGAGCCTTTCCCGGCGGGTGCAAAACAGGATTATATGGAGGATATGCAATATATTCCCTCTCCGGAAATGCTTGATGCCATTGCCTTTAAAGATTTTCCAGGTAGTACGGAAACTGTATTCTCTAAAAACCTGGTCTGGGATATGATGGCACTTGAAGGATTTGCCTGGGACTATACGGATTCATTGAGACTGAATAAAATCTTCCGGATCCCGGAAGCAGCTGCGCCATTTAACATGGCAGATATCGGCAGCTATGCGCATACTGAGATTCAACTTTGCTGGACAGGCATTTCAGCCGTTGCTGAAGAACTATGTGCTATTGTTGAGTTCAGAGCACCGGACAATAAAATCTCATTGTCGGTAAATGGTCTAAAATCAAAAGGAACAGAGCAATACTGGGGAACAATATGGATATCTTTAAATACCAGGATGATCGAATCAGCTGCCATGTATGGCGGGACAATACAGGAGATTGAGGTGCCAGGTGTTTCCCATGACAAATTCCTGGTTAAGACAATACGTGAATTATGGGTTGAGAAAATTCAGTAAAGAACATGTAAATTTGACTGAATGAAAAAGATTGTAACTGAGAACGTGCTAAACCAGCGAAAACTACTGACCCATGTCGGGATAATATTGCTTTCCCTGGTTATAGTATTCATAAACGTCTTAATAAGTTCAGATCTCAAGACATGGGACAGGTATCTGAGTGGATTTATATTGATATTCTCACAGATAGAATTGTTCATATTTCTTGCTCATTTGATATTCAGAAATGTAAAGCCAGGTAAAACAGCCCTGGAAATTACCAAAAGCGCATTTGTCCGGTTCACGACATTTTTAATCGCCTGCTTTATTGCTTCCTTTATTATTAGCATTGTTTTTTCCTATGCCAGACAGATCGTATCGAAGGGTGATCTGACAAAGGTACTTCCTGACTTTTTCAACTATGCCTTTAGTCCGTGGCTGAAATCGACTATTGGCGGACTTATATTTGAGCACCGGTATTTTTATCATTGCCCTATGGCAGGACGCGCTAAGACGGGAGCAAAAGCTGAGAGGAGGAAAACCTGATCTTTCAGCATGAAACCTTAAAGAACCAGGTAAATCCCCATTTCCTTTTTAACAGCCTGAATACACTATCTTCTCTGATAGTAACCCATCCTGCGATAGCCGAAGAATTCATTAACAGGCTTTCCTCCATATACCGTTACATTCTCGAGAACAATTCAAAGGACAGGGTTCCGCTAAAGGCGGAATTATCATTCATAACCGATTACTTTTATCTGCATAGGATCAGGGATGATGGGAAAATTGAGCTTGAGATAAAGGCCGATGGACCTGATTTTTTTGAGATAATTCCGGTATCCCTTCAGATACTTGTTGAAAATGCGATCAAGCATAATAAAGCAACCCGCGAGGATCCCTTAAGGATCACCATTTTTATCGAAGGACAGCAGATCATTGTAAAGAACAACCTACAGAAAATGGCCTCCGGGATCAGATCAACAGGAATTGGACTGAAGAATCTGACACAACGAGTCAAACTGATCTCAAAAAGGGATCTAATAATTGAAGAATCAAATGCCTTTTTTATGGTAAAAGTGCCTTTGCTGCCATGAATATCCTGATCGTTGAGAATGAAAAGCCTGCGGCCGAGAAAATCGTAAGGTTACTCGGAAAAATCGACAGATCCCTGACGATTGCGGGTATTGTTGAGACTGTTGAAGGGGCCATCAATCAGTTGCAGAATGAAGCTCCACCCGATTTGATTCTTATGGATATTCAGCTCGATGACGGACTTTGCTTTGAGATCTTTGAGACCATTGGCATTGACATACCGGTCATTTTTACAACGGCCTATGATGAATACATGCTAAAGGCATTTAAGGTCAACAGTGTGGATTATCTGCTAAAACCGGTCGAAGAGGACGCTCTGCGCAATGCAATCAATAAATTCAAATCACTTCATGACAAGGCAGTATTCAAGAATGACATGATCATGCAACTGGTCAGGGAATTGAACGCGGGATTTAAAAACCGCTTTCTGGTCAAAATCGGACCGAGATACAGGTCTGTGCCTGTTGGTGAAATAAGCTGCTTTTACATATCCGAACGGGTTACATTTATCAGGACGTTTGCCGATAAAGAGTATGCAATTGACTATTCGCTGGATTACATTAAGAAATCTGTTGACTACCATACGTTTTTCAGAATAAACCGGAATTGCATGGTTAACATAAATGCAATCAGCGACATCCTGTTTTATTCATCCAGCAGGCTGAAGATAAAATTAAACAGTAACAAACCCATGGAGGACTTAATTGTCAGCCGCTGATGAAGTTCATGAATTTAAAATATGGATAGATAAATAGCGGAGGAAATGCAAATGAATACCAATAACAGCTAGGATATTGTTTGCTTCTTTCTTTGAATCTGGTATCTTGTTATAAGGAACCAATTATACATCCAGAAAGACGGTGTAACGATCAGAATAAAAAAAACTAGCTGAACAACATGCCTAGTCTGTTGCGTATACAGGTTCTTACCGATGATATCTTTCGTATCTCTGCCACTCCGGCCAGGTCTTTTACAGAACATGCAAGCCTTTCGGTAATCCTGAAGCCGGATATGGCAAAAAAGTGGGCGGTGACTGAAAGCGACAGTTCACTTGAAATAACAACCCTATCAACAAGAGTTCATGTCTCCCTGAAAACAGGACAGGTGACTTTTATGAATAAAGATGGAATAAGTCCTTTTACAGGAAACAAAAGATGGCCGGGATATTCTCAGATACAACCATTGATGGGTCACACGGCTATTCTCATGCGACAGAGTATTTGAATCACAGGATGATGAAGCTCTTTACGGGCTGGGTCAACACCAGTCAGATGAGATGAATTACAAAGGTAAAGATGAGGTGCTTGTTTCAATACAATACCAAAGTATCCGTGCCTTTTTTTATTTCCACAAAAAATTATGGGATATTGTGGGATAATTATTCTCTCACCCGGTTTGGAAATCCCCGGGATTATAGCCAAATGTCACTTTTTAAGATCTGACAGGCAAGGATGGTATGGAAGGCGGGCTAACCGCCACCTATTATGAAAATGCGGATACAAACAGGGTATTTTTGCAGCGCCAGGAAAATGAGATCAGTTATGAGAATCTGGAGACAGTGAAAAATCTGCCCGAAGATTTTCAGCTTTCCGGTTCCCTGATCACCTGGGAAGGTTATCTGGAGGCTCCGGAAACCGCCAATTACCATTTTGGACTATATTATGCAGGATATACCCGGATATGGATTGACGGGAAGCTTATGGCTGACAGGTGGCGTACTGCCTGGAATCCGAATCTGGCAAAATTCAGTGTCGACATGAAGCAGGGTGAAAGACATACGATAAGGCTGGAATGGAGACCCGATGGAGGTGTTTCCTATATTGGCCTGCGGGTGCTGGATCCCCTGGATCCGGTTTCACAAAAGAGGATATCATTCTGGTCAGAAATAGGTGACCAGCTGGATTATTATTTTGTGCAGGGCAGATAACATGGATGATGTGATCAGCGGCTACAGGCAACTGACCGGTAAAGCCCAGGTCATGCCCAGGTGGGCAATGGGTTTTTGGCAAAGTCGCGAAAGATATAAGACCCAGGATGAATTGCTGGACCATCCTTAAGGAATTCAGAAAAAGACACATACCCATTGACAATATTGTACTTGACTGGTTTTATTGGCCCGAAAATGCCTGGGGAAGCCATGAGTTTGATCATCCAGGTTCCCGGATCCCAAAGGAATGATTGATCAGGTACACCAGATGAATGCACACCTGATGATTTCGGTCTGGCCGAAATTCTATCATACCACGGAACATTTTAAAGAATTGGAAAAGATCAGTGGTATGTATATGCAGGCAGTAAAAGATAGTGTGCGCGACTGGGTTGGTAAAGGTTATGTAGGATCATTTTATGATGCTTACAATGACCGAAGCCAGGAAGTCTATTCTGGAAGCAGATGCATGATCATTTCGGTGGTCTGGGCATTGATGCCTGGTGGATGGATGCATCTGAACCGGATATTCTTTCCAATGCAAGTATGGCTTATCGTAAAAAACTGATGAATCCCACAGCTCTTGGGCCTTCGGCAAAATATTTCAATGCCTATGCGCTTATGAATGCCAGGGGTATTTATGAGGGATCCCGTTCAGCATATCCCGACCATCGTGTTTTTCTGCTTACACGTTCCGGATTCGCAGGTCTCCAACGTTATGCAGCAGCCACCTGGAGCGGTGATATTGCCACCCGCTGGGAGGATATAAAGGCCCAGATTCCTGCAGGAATAAATTACAGTATGTCGGGCAATCCTTACTGGACAATGGATATTGGAGGATTCTGTGTCGAAAACCGGTATGTCAATGCAAAAGAAGGGACTGGTGATATGGAGGAATGGAGAGAACTGAACACACGGTGGACTCAGTTTGGTGCTTTTGCGCCCCTTTTCCGGACGCATGGACAATTTCCTTTCAGGGAGGTTTTTAACCTGGCTCCGGAAAACCACCCTGCTTATAAAAGTATTGTTTATTATGACAGGCTTCGTTACCGGCTGATGCCATATATTTATTCGCTGGCAGGAATGGCCTGGTTGAGAGATTATACCATTATGCGCGGGCTTGTCCATGGATTTCACCTCTGATCACGGGGTATACAACATTGGGGATCAATATATGTTTGGACCTGCATTGCTGATTTGTCCGGTATATACCTACAAGGCACGTGAACGGGAGGTTTATTTCCCAGAGGGTGGCGGGTGGTATGATTTTTATACAGGGCAGTTCATCCAGGGAGGAAAGCAGATGACGGTTCCTGCTCCTTATGAAAGAATGCCGTTATTTGTGAAAGGCAGGTTCCATCCTGCCAATGGGTCCCGAATTGGAATTTGCATCACAGAAACCGGCTGATCCGGTTATGCTTTATGTTTATACCGGAGCGGATGCAACCTTTACCTTGTATGAGGATGAGGACGACAATTACAATTATGAACAAGGGAAATACAGCACCATCTCCCTTTCTTATCATGAATCAACAGGGGAACTGACCATTGGGGAACGGAAAGGAAATTTTCCCGGTATGATTGAAACAAGAGTATTCAATATTGTATGGGTATCAAAAGATACACCCGAAGGCTATGATCCGGACAGAAGACCATACTGCCCGATAAGGTATACCGGGCAAACGATGATAGTTAAATAATAAGAAAGACAGACTTTTGTGTCTGCCCTCAATACTCAATGCAATTCCCAATTTACATGGTTTACAATATATCGGCATAGCCTTATGCAATTCCTTCAATGCCTTTCTAATATTTTTTTCAATGCGTTTCAGCACATCGGTAATATCGGTTCTGTCGAACTCAAATTTTTCACCAATAATATTTTCATACAATTCGATATACCTTTCAGACACCTGATTTACAAAGGCATCAGTCATTTCGGGAACCACCTGCCCGGTCTTGCCCTGGAAATTGTTTTCGATCAGCCACTGCCGGACAAATTCCTTTGACAATTGTTTTTGGGCTTCCCCTTTTTTCAGTCGTTCTTCATAACCATTTGCATAAAAATACCGGGATGAATCAGGGGTATTGATCTCATCAATCAGGTATATCCTGCCATCTTTTTTTCCGAATTCATATTTGGTATCCACCAGAATAAGTCCTTTTGAAGCAGCTATCTGGGATCCCTTTTCAAATAACTTCCGTGTATATTGTTCCAGCATGATATACTCATTTTGCAGAACAAGACCGGAACCGATGATCTCCTCCCTGGAAATGTCAAGGTCATGACCTGTCTCTGCTTTTGTAGTTGGTGTAATGATGGGTTCCGCAAATTTCTGGTTTTCCACCATCCCTTCAGGAAGAGAAACGCCGCAAAGACTGCGCTTGCCTGATTTGTACTCACGCCAGGCATGTCCTGTAAGGTATCCCCGGATAACCATCTCAACCTTGTAAGGCTCGGCAAAATGGCCGATGGTAACCATGGGATCAGGACTGGAGATCTTCCAGTTTGGAACAATATCCGATGTTGCATCCAGAAACCTGGAGGCGATCTGGTTCAATACCTGGCCTTTATATGGAATACCCCTCGGCAGGACCACATCAAAGGCTGAGATACGGTCCGTGACCACCATCACGAGATATTTACCCTCAATGTTATATACATCCCTTACTTTCCCTACATAAATGCCTTTCTGCCTGGGAAAGGTAAAATTGGTTTTTGTTATGGCTTGCATGCTTGCTGTAATTTAGTTTCTCACAAATATAAATAAACTACCAAACATTGTTCATAGTTGATAGTTCATAGTTCATTGTTCATTGTTCATTTTTCATTGTTCATTTTTCATTGTCCCTCTCATACGCCCCCACAATATGCCTTACCAGCCTGTGGCGCACGATATCGCCCTTGTCAAACTCAATGACAGCAATCCCCTTAATATCAGAAAGGAGGCTCAGTGCCTTAAGCAGACCTGACTGCTGTCTTTCAGGCAGGTCAATCTGGGTGATATCACCCGTTACCACGAATTTGGCATTTTTCCCCATCCGGGTGAGAAACATTTTAAGCTGGTTAATGGAAGTATTCTGTCCTTCATCCAGGATAACCACCGCATCGCCCAATGTTCGTCCCCGCATGTATGCCAGGGGGGCAATCTCAATGAACCCTTCTTCCATATAGCCTTCCAGCTTTTTCTGGGGTATCATGTCATGCAGAGCATCATACAAGGGCTGAAGGTATGGATCAAGCTTCTGCTTGAAATCACCAGGCAGAAATCCCAGTTTTTCCCCGGCTTCAACAGCAGGCCGCGTTAATACGATCCGTTTCACTTCTTTGTTACGGAGCGACCTGACTGCCAGGGCAATAGCAGTATAGGTTTTTCCTGATCCGGCAGGTCCGATTGCAAACAAGAGATCATTGCTGTTATAATACTCAACGAGCTTTTTCTGATTCACAGAGCGGGCCTTGATCACCTTGCCACTGTTTCCGAAGATCAGCACATCTTCCTCCCTTTCATTGAAGCTGCGGATCTCATCATCCTCGGTCATCAGTATTTTTTCGATATTCTCTTCAGTAAGCTGATTTCGTTGTTGCAGATACTCCAGGATCCTGTCGATGTCTTCTTCAAACCGGTTGATTTCAGAAGGATCTCCCAGCACCTTGATTTCATAATCCCGTGCTACCAATTTGAGTTTTGGGAAATAGGATTTCAGCTTATCGAAGTTACGGTTATTTGAACCATAAAAAGCCTGAGGGTCCACTCCCTCTAAATATACAACCTTTTCAATCATTTATTTCAGAGAATAATGCTTACATTTGAAACATACAAATTAGGCTTATTTTTGTTACAAATCCAATTTATCATTAGAAAATTGCAATCTGAAACTGCTCAATGGCAATTGTCACTTTAACAAGCGATTGGAACAATGATGATTATTATACCGGTTTAGTGCAGGGTAAGATATTAACCCGATGTCCCGGAACTATTTTCGTTACAGTTACAAATCAGGTTCCATCCTTCAATATAAGCCTTGCGGCGTTCCTCTTACGGCATGTTGTGCCCGGTTTTCCGCAGGGTACCATACACCTGATCGCTGTCAACAATGAAATAAAGGACCGTTATCCTTATATTGGTTTGAAACTCAACGACCATTACTTTATCGGTTACGACAATGGGATCTTCGGATTGCTGGCAGATGAAGAACCCCAGGAAGTAGTACTGTTGAAATATGACAATCCTGGCAGCTTTCCCGAATTGTCCGTTTTCGCCGAAGCTGCCTGTGATCTCATTCAATCAGGAAAATTAAGCACGCTTGGTTCCAGATATGATAAATTATACAGGCAGGTAGCCATGCTCCCGGCCATTGATGAATCGGTCATTACAGGAGGCATTATTTATATTGATTCTTACCGGAATGTCATTACGAATATCAACCGGGAATTATTCGAACGCATCGGAAGGGGCAGATCCTTTGAGCTTTTTATTCAAAGCAATCATTACCGGATTAACCGGATTAATTCCTGGTATAGTGAAACTTCTTCGGGTGAAATACTGGCCCTTTTTAATTCATTGGATTTATTGGAAATAGCGATAAATGGCGGCAACGCTGCAGAGTTGTTGAATTTATCGCTAAATTCTACCATCCGGATCAAATTCAGGGAAGGCGTATAATATCTTAATCGGAATTTAAAAATAATGAACAGGAGGAATGAAAAGCTGGAGGCGTTAGGTAAACTGCTTGATATTATGGATGAATTACGCAGCAAATGCCCATGGGACCGGGAACAGACTTTCGAAAGCATCAGAAACAATACCATTGAGGAAACCTATGAACTGGCTGATGCTATTCTTAAGGATGATATGGAACATATTAAAAAGGAGCTGGGGGACCTGTTGCTGCATATTGTCTTCTATGCTAAAATGGGCTCGGAAACGGGTGCCTTTGATATCAAGGATGTGGCCGATTCAATTTCTGAAAAACTGATATTCCGGCATCCACACGTTTTCGGGGATACTGATGTCAGGGACAATCCCGAAACAGTTAAAAAGAACTGGGAAGAGCTCAAGATCAAGGAAGGAAATCATTCGGTTCTCAGCGGGGTTCCGGCCTCCCTGCCTGCACTGATCAAGGCAAACCGCATCCAGGAAAAAGCCAGGGCAGTTGGTTTCGACTGGGATGAAAGATCGCAGGTTTGGGATAAGGTGAATGAAGAATTGCATGAACTGAAGGCTGAAATTGACCGGCAGGACAAAGAAAAAACTGAAGATGAATTTGGTGATCTGTTCTTCTCTCTGGTAAATGCTGCCCGTTTATATGGAGTAGATCCGGAAACCGCCCTTGAACGTACAAACCGGAAATTTATCAGCCGCTTTAACTTCCTGGAGGAACAAACCCTCAAGAAGGGCCGAAGTCTCAGAGACATGACACTGGATGAGATGAACGAGATCTGGGAAATTGCTAAAAAAGTGACGGGTGACGAGTAACAATTTACCCATGGGTGTGCGATTGGAGGTTTGTGACTAGTAATTCGTAACTTGTAACTTGTAACTTGTAACTTGTAACTACTATCTTATGAGATATGATCTGAGCATGCTGCAAAAGCTATCCGATAATGATGAGATCTTTATCCGGGATATGCTGCAAACGTTTAAAAGAACTGCACCACCTGTCATCAGCAGGATGGAGGAATATGCTTCACAGAATAAGCCTGAAGCTGCCGGCAAGGAAGCACACAAACTGATTCCCGGCGTATCCTTCCTGGGTGCCAGGGACCTGGAGAACATCCTGAAGATCATTGAAGAAAAAGGCAAGGCAGGAGATCCTGAAGGCATGCCTGATCTCATTCAGGAGGCCAGGACCATCGTGAACTCCCTGATCAGTGATTTTGAGAATGACTTTCATATCGAATAGCAAAATGACATCAGATCAAATAAATATTGTTCTGATCCAACCTGACATTGTATGGCAAGATGCCGGAAAGAACCGGTTGAAATATAACCAATTGCTGAACGGCATCACGGAAAAATCCGATCTCGTGATCCTGCCTGAAATGTTTACCACCGGTTTTTGTATTGATGCTGCTTCCCTGGCAGAAACCATGCAAGGTGAATCAATAAAATGGATGCAGGAAACCGCCCGGTACCTTCATTCCGCTGTTGCAGGAAGTCTGATCATCAGCGAGGGAAAGAGATACTACAACAGGTTGATATATACCGACCATCTGGGTAAAACCGGATATTACGACAAGCGTCACCTGTTCCGGATGGCAGGTGAAGAAGTTCATTATACACCTGGTACCAGGCCGCTCATCGTTAACACTGGTCTTTGCCGTGTCAGTTTTCAGATTTGCTATGATCTGCGATTCCCGGTATGGAGCAGGAACCGGAATGATTACGATCTGCTTGTTTATGTATCTAACTGGCCAGCTGCACGCAGCGATGTCTGGAACATCCTTCTGAGGGCACGGGCCATTGAAAACCAATGTTACGTAGCTGCGGTTAACCGGGTTGGTACCGATGGAAACGGGATTTCTTATATAGGTGAGTCAATGGTAATTGATCCAAAGGGAAAAGTAATTGCCGAAAGGACTCCTTCTTCTGAAGGGCTTATCCGGGCCGTAATCTCCCTGGACGAACTGAATGCTTTCCGGGAGAAATTCCCGGTTTGGAAAGACTGGGATGATTGGGTGTTGGCAAAGTAAATCAACAAATCATTAAATCAACAAATCATTAAATACATATGAGAACGGTAACTATTGTACTGATCTGCTGTTTATCTCTGTTCACCAGTCAAATCACGTCACAGGACAATTTTGGATTTACCGAACCGGGATCATTTGTTGTGGGGTGCAACTACTGGGCATCGCACGCAGGATTAAACATGTGGCGCGATTGGAAGCCGGAAATTGTGGAAGCGGACTTTAAGCAATTGTCCGAGGGAAATATCCGGGTGATCAGGGTATTCCCAATCTGGCCTGAATTTCAGCCCATATATCAGTCATACGGACCAGGCGGAAATCAAAAAGAGATCCGGTTCAGGGACCGTCCTTTGCCGGCAGAAGGCATGGAAAGCAATGGCATAAGTCTGGAAGCCCTGAACCATTTCCGGCAACTGGCTGATCTGGCCGGAAAGTATAACATAAAACTTATGGTGGGTATTGTAACCGGCTGGATGAGCGGACAACTCCTGGTACCGCCCGCCCTTGAAGGCCGAAGGATTTTGTCAGATCCTGCTTCCCTTATGTGGCAGATAAAATTCGTGAGGACTTTCGTTCAGGCAATGAAAGATCACCCGGCCATTATGGCCTGGGATCTGGGAAATGAATGCAATGTGATGGAAGAACTGGACAACACTGGAGCAGCATACCTTTGGACAGCTTCCATAACCAACACCATTCGTGCTGAAGACAAAACACGACCCATTGTATCAGGGATGCATGGTTTAAGTGCGGCTGATCAGGCTGTCTGGCGTATCCGGGATCAGGGAGAACTGACCGATATGGTAACAACCCACCCCTATCCCATTTTTACTCCCTATGCCGGACAAGATGCCCGGAATTCAATTCGCACCTGTATGCATTCTGTTGCTGAAAGCAGACTTTATGCTGATCTGGCGAATAAACCCTGCATTGCTGAAGAAATTGGACTCATGGGTCCCATGGACGCCAGCACCCCTGTGGTTGCTGCATTTGCACGAACTGCCATGTTCTCGCTCTGGGCAAATGATTGTCATGGATTCCTCTGGTGGTGTGCCTATGATCAGAACCACCTGAAGTTTCCACCCTATGAATGGTACGCTGTTGAACGTGATCTGGGTCTGATCCGGACCGACCGGACACCAAAACCTGTTTTTCTGGAGATGAAAAGCTTTTCAGCCTTCCTTGATCAACTGCCATTCAAGGTACTGCCAGTCCGGAAAACAAATGCCGTTTGCATTCTTACCGAAGGTCAGGATCAATGGGCTGCTGCTTACAGTACCTTCATTCTGGCAAAACAGGCCGGACTGGAACCTGAATTTCAACATGCCGGTCAAACGCTAAAAGATGCTCCGGTCTATCTCCTGCCCTCTGTTGACGGAACCTCCTCACTTCGGCTTCAGCAATGGCTTGCCATACTTGATAAGGTGAAACAGGGTGCTACGCTGTATGTCTCCTGTAACGAAGGATTTCTTTCTCCTTTTTCCGACCCTTTCGGAGTTGAGGTAGTATCACGACAGGCCCGTACGGGAAATGCGATATTTGGCATGCTTACAGATAAGAAATTTCAAGGTGCGGTTTCTGCTTCAACCCGTTTTACGCTAAACCTTACCACTGCTCAGGTTCTGGCCGTTGAACAGGATAACAATCCCATATTTACGGTCAATTCTTACGGTAAGGGAAAGGTATATTTCCTTGCTGTTCCATTGGAAACCAGCCTGACCAGCACACCGGGAATCTTTTGTGAAAACTCAGTCCCCTACTGGAAGATCTATAAAACCCTAGCTGATGGATCAGTCCTGCCACAATCCGTCAGGAAGGACAATCCTTCTATAGGACTTACGGAACATGATTTGTCTTCCACGGAAAAAGTTATTGTGGCTATCAACTATAGCACAAAGCAACAGGATGTAAGATTCCAGGTTGATGAAAACTGGATGGCTGACAAAGCTTTATATGGTAAATTACCCGCAAATAACAAAAGCATGATTAACGCCAATGATGCTCTTGTTTTCGTGATACGGAGAAAATAGATATGCAGGCAATACAAATCATCAAATCATCAAATCATCAAATCAATAAATTACCTAGTGGCAATGTCCGCCCTCACCGCCACAATGATCACAGCTGTCGCAACTGCCTTCATAATGGGCATGTCCATGGGTAAGCTCTTCTTCTGTTGCCTGCCGGATATCTTTGACTTCTCCTTTGAAAAACAGATGGTTGCCGGCCAACGGGTGGTTGAAATCCATGGTAACCGAATCTGAACCGACTGATTTAACAACACCGGTGAGGCGATGTCCTTCACCATCCTGCATGGGAATTTTATTGCCCACCTTCACCAGTTCAGAATCAACTTTGCCATCGACTTCAAAAGCGTGCAGCGGGATCTGAATAACCGAACTTTCATCAAAATCACCATATGCATCTTCGCTTGGCAGATTGAAATCAAAGGCATCACCTACCTTTAAACCAGCCAGGTAATCCTCGAACTTAGGCAACAATGAACCTGTTCCAAACAAAAATGTAAGTGGAGAATTTTGATCAACTGTTTCGATAATTTTTCCGTCATTGCTGTCAATCCTCAACTCATAGGTCAGGGACACTATTTTATTTTTCGTCACAACCATATCGTAACCTAATTAATAAGCCAATTAAAATTATTTTCGCAAAGAAAGCGAAATTTATCCTAAAAGCCTTCTGAATCTTATTTAAATTAAATTTAAATAAGAATTAATTTCAAACTGTTTATACATTTGTAATATCAATTATCCGGTCACATGTGCTACACAGTCAAAATCGATTTCACGCGGGAAGAGCTTGAAAAACGCTTCGGCGCAAAGATGGAGCAGCCTGAAACATTTCATACAGGAGAACGCATCAGTGCCTTTGCACTGCCGAGATTACCGGTCATATGCAGCCATGATCCAGGAACGATCAGCCTGTTCACATGGGGTTTGATTCCTTTCTGGGTAAAGGACAGTAAACAGGCCGGAGAAATCCGGATGAAGACTTTCAATGCCAAATCTGAAACCCTGGCTGAAAAGCCTTCCTTCCGGAATTCATTAAACCGGAAACGTTGCCTGGTGCTGGCCAGTGGATTCTATGAATGGCATACAGCAGAAAAATCCAAGATACCCTATTACATTGGTGTCAGAGATCAGCCCATAATTGCCCTTGCCGGTCTTTATGACCAGTGGACTAATCACCAGTCGGGAGAGATGCTGAATACCTTTTCCATTATTACTACCCGGGCAAATCCCATGATGGAAGAGATCCATAACCTGAAGAAGCGCATGCCGGTTATTCTGGCTGCGGACACTGAGCAACTCTGGCTTGATCTGAAGACTGATCCCGGGAAATATCTTCTCTTTGAGCCCTTCCCGGAGGAATTGATGTTTGCGGAAAAAAAATAGTCGTTCAGGATATTCGGACTTTGTCCTTCATTTCACACAGGGAACTTATTAAATCTTATCAGAACTTCCGTTATTTTGATTATATTTATATACATTATCACATATTCAAATTAAGGGAGGTAATCATGAATCCACTTTATCTGATCATTCCACTGGTAATAATCTTTCTCTGGGGAGTAAGAATAATTCGTCCCACGCACAAAGGTCTTGTTGAACGGTTGGGCAGGTATCACCGGTTTGCCGAACCCGGATTTCATTGGATTATTCCTTTCATTGAAAAATTGTATAGGGTTAACATTACTGAGCAAATGGTAAATGCAGAACCTCAGGAAATTATAACCAATGATAACCTAAATGCAAAGGTTGATGCGCAGGTTTACTTTAAGGTCAAAAGCGATGAAGAAAGTGTTAAAGGTTCGCAGTACAATGTGAACAATTACGCCTGGCAGATCGTAAACCTGGCCAGGACTACCCTGCGTAATATTATTGGAACGCTTACGCTTAAATCAGCCAACAGTGAGCGGGGTCGAATAAATGCAGACTTACACCGTACACTTCTTCAGGAAACCAAAAGCTGGGGAATCGAAATAGTCAGAACAGAACTGAAAGAGATTGACCCTCCCAAGGATGTTCAGGAGACCATGAACAAAGTGGTAAAAGCAGAGAATGAAAAAATAGCTGCAATAGACTTTGCTTCAGCCCGTGAAACGGTTGCCGATGGTGAAAAACGTGCCAAAATCAAGGAAGCTGAAGGGTTTAAACAAGCCAAGATACTTACTGCTGAAGGAGAAGCTGAAGCCATACGGCTGGTAAACGAAGCGGCTGACAGATATTTTATCGGCAACGCGCAATTGCTCAGGAAGCTACAGGCCATGGAAGTATCCCTGAAGGAAAATGCCAAGGTGGTGGTACCAACCGGGGCCGAACTGGTGAATATCATTGGTGAAATGGCGGGGGTAGTTCCGCTGGAGAGAAAGAAGCAGTAATCAATGAATAATGAACAATGAACAATGAACAATTAAACTGATATGGAAAAACAAAATTATTAATATAATTTGCAATTTTTATTTATTATTACGTTAAGGCAATGAGGGATAACATTATCATCAACAAATCATTTCAGTTTTCTATTCGTATTATCAGGCTGTATCAGCACTTAGTAAGTGATAAGAATGAATTTGTTCTTTCAAAACAGATTTTACGATGCGGCTGCTCAATTGGAGCCAATATTGAAGAAGCTCAGGGTGGATTCTCCAAAAAAGATTTCAGTGCTAAAATGAGCATAGCTTATAAAGAAGCACGGGAAACCAGATACTGGCTAAGACTTCTAAAAGAAACTGATTACCTGAACGAATATCAATTTGAGCCATTAATTAACGATTGTGAACAGATATTAAAAATTCTGTTTAAGATAATTAATTCTTCTAGAGAAAGTTAACTGTCATTAATCATTACTCCTTTAACATTGTTCATTGCTCATTGCTAATTACTCATTGCTAATTACTCATTGCTTCTCACCTTTTTTGCCGCTTCAATCATGGCCATGTATGAGTCCACAGGTACATATCCGGCGATTGAATTGCCGGATCCCAGCCCCCAGCCGTTGGCGGTTGTTCTGAACCGTGTCGCATCTTCCAGCACTTTCCTGTGAACCTGGTCATAGGGGTTAAGGCAGAGTGTATTGACGTCAATACCGCCAAATAGGCCTATCTTTTTGGTATACAATTCGATCCATTTATCGAATATGGCAATCTGATCCTCATTTGAATGCTTTGCATCGATACCTACTCCGATCACGTCATCCATGATGTCGAATATGTTTCCGCAGCAATGAAACAGGAATTTTTTACCATGGGCATGGATCAGGTCAATTACCCTTTTATATTGCGGAACAATATGGGCTCTGATTACCACCGGATCAAAGAGGGTAGATGTTTTAAACCCAAGATCATCCCCCATCCTGAAAAAAACAAAAATGTCGCTGTAACGCCGGATCATCTCTGACCAGAGTGTAATAAAGAGGTCACCGATTTTTTTATAGAGATCGTTAAATAGATCAGGATCGAGGTACTGCATAACACACAGGTATTCATAACCAACAAGGTCTTCACTGGTTTCAAAAATACCGTAGCCGCAACCGCCATATGCTTTCATCCCCGGGGGCATCACCTTTCGTATGGCCTCCAGGTGGGGTGTATAGGTTTCCCAGAAGATCCGGGGAATTTCTTCAAAAGGGTATTTTTCGAAATCAGTGCGATTCTGAATTGGGCCTGGTCTGCCGCCCTTAATGGCACCATGATCGGGTAAAATTTCGCAAATGGCCGCTTCATAGGCAAAACCATCATATGTCATATCTTTCCAGAAACCGATAAGCTCTGCATAGTAAGCTTCCATGTCAACGGGGGTGTCTCCCTGAAGCCCCAGGTCTTTGCCTGATGCCTTCGCTATAAAAGGTACATCGATGATGTGTTCATATAAAGGTAATCTCTTGGGTTTCCGGTTGTGCAAAACATCCAGCAGATTGTTGTAGTCGGGTTGGAAAACAAATTTTCTCATGTCTGTCTATTTGAATGGTAATGAATTTATAAAGGGTTTACCCGTCTGATCCACCAGGAAAGAACTTCTTGCTATAGGTTTTCCCTGTCCGGAACATTTCCACGATATTTTCAACTGGAATGCCATCATGCAGAGAATGATCAGATGCGAGGATATATCCGCCTCCGGGAAGTGCGATATCAATTGCCTCTTTAACTTCGGCCGCCACTTCTTCAATTGATCCAAATGGCAATGTTCTTGATGAGTCAATATTTCCGATCAGACAAAAACGGCCTCCGTATCTTGCCTTAATGGTTCTCAGGTCCATTCCTGCCGTTCGTTGGAGGGGGTGAATGGAAACTATTTTGGTTTGGGCGAGATCATCAAGGTAGGAACTGATATTTCCACATGAATGGAGAAGAACAGGGACTCTCAGGTTGTCAATATAATCAACAATTTCGTTGAGATAGGGAAGGCAATGCTCCCTGAAATCATCGACGCTGAAAAATCCACTCTTGCTATCGCCCAGGTCTTCACTGACCCACATGCCCACGCAACCGGCCTCAACAGATCTTCTGGCTGCTTCTTTGAAATAGTCATTGGATATTCTCATCACCGCATGGATCAATCCTGGGTCTTCACAAAGTGAACAGCAAATCGTCTCAAAGCCCAGCAGTAGCCATGCTGTTGAAAACGGACCAAGAACTCCGCCCAGAATGGCAATATTGTCATTCTGCATTTCAATGGCTTTTCTTATTTCACTGTCTCTCCCGGGCAAAGTGGGATCAGGCATGTTATAATGTTTCAGATCTTTCCTGCTTTTTATCGGGTAATCAACCGGCGCGTCCAGTGGCCATGAGGATTCATTCTTTTTATAGGTAGTTCCCCATTCGTCCTTGTATACGTTCTTTTCCAGGAACTCGGGCTGCAAACCAGAGAATCCTCCAAATGGCACCCATATACCATCATGATCCAAAGCGAGCGCACATTTTACGGCATCTTCACCATTGTAGGCTTCCGGTTTATTCCCGGTTAATCTTTCATACATGGGTTGCTGAAATAAGAAATCAAACATGGGAAGCTGATCAGTCGGGTCATGTCGGAGTGCAGCCATAAATCTTTCCCTTCGAACCATGGTTATTAGGAGAATTATGAATTATGAATTATGAATTATTGCCGAAGGCATCCCTTCGGGAGAATTATGAATTAATCCATACAAATGTTCAAATTTTCCTGAAACATTCAAAGCTAACCAATTATTATTCTACAGGATTGCTTAACAATATTAGCACATTTGCAGTATAACAAATAATCATCCAAAATCCTTGCCTGTTCATTACTCATTACTCATCACTCATTACTTTCCTCGCCCTCTCCCACCCAATCATGGTCGCTTTACGACAAGGACCCCACCGGTAATTTCCGATTATTCCTTCCCTGCGAATCACCCGGTGGCAGGGGATCAGGTAAGCGACCGGGTTATGGGCAATAGCCGTGCCCACGGCCCTTACTGCTTTTGGATATCCGGCCAATGTAGCCACATGCTGGTAACTATTAACAGAACCAAAGGGTATTTTCA
Organism: uncultured Bacteroidales bacterium; assembly: GCA_963705125.1. Taxonomy (GTDB): domain Bacteria; phylum Bacteroidota; class Bacteroidia; order Bacteroidales; family UBA10428; genus UBA5072. Next base: position 438,462 of record CAVPIY010000009.1, read on the forward strand.
GCAGGGCCTCCCATACCCTGACCTGGAATGATGTACCTCTTACCAGCAGTCTGAATTTATTTCCGGTCTGGTGTGGTTTAAATATCAGTGTGGCAATACTCCCGGTGCTGTCATGATTTTCCCGGATATCAGCTGATTCCCATTGATTATGTAAGTTTTTTATAGCTAAGTCAGCATTATTGCCGATAAAGCTCATAGCACATATGCCTCGCCGGGTTGAAGCAACAAGGCAATCCCCAAAGGGAGAGGGATGTATTCCGTATTCAATTGCAAGATTCCTGCCTTTGGTTTTAAACTCACCCGGAGTAACCGCTTCCAGGGTAACAAACAGGTCGTAAACCCGGCTTTGTGCTGAAAGTCCTACCTGATCAGCGGCCTGTATCAGATTGTCACTTTGGTGCAGTTCCCTTTTCAGTGCTTCAATAGTAAGATATTGCAGAAACTTTTTAGGGCTGATACCGGCCCATTCCGTAAACACACGCTGGAAATGAAAGGGACTTATATTCATCAGTCGTGCGATTTCCTGCAATGAAGGCTGGTTTCTGAAGTTCAGGGAAAGGTAGCGGATGGTTTGCTCAACCATTTGATATTGGGCATATACATTCATTTCATGGTTATCATGGTGCAGATCAAAAGTGGCCATAAAAGCCCTGATTTCCAACCCGGATCTTGCACAATTTCTAATTCCTATTTACAGAAAGTTAAATTTCAGGTTTTTTGAATTTTCATTTGGTAGGATTAAAAAATAACCTTACTTTTGTGGCGCTTTAAAATGAGGTCGTGTAGTTCAGCTGGTTAGAATGCCGGCCTGTCACGCCGGAGGTCGCGGGTTCGAGTCCCGTCGCGACCGCAAGATTAAAGCGTAAACCCCTGATAATCTTAAATTTATCGGGGGTTTTTCTTTGTTAGGTGTCAGCATGGGTGTCAGTATGGTGTAATTTACTCCGGTTTCTTACAGTTTATCCGAACAGTCCATTTCAAGAATCTCCATTTAGACAAATTCTAAATAAGACGGTAATTTGGCTTACCCTCATTTTTCATGTGTCTATATTTCAGCTTATTACATTTCTACCCATTTAATTATTGTTGATAACTTTTGCTTTTTTGAAGATGTTTTCTTGCTTAATATTGCATGTAACAATCTGATAATAAGGTAGATATACGTAATATATACGTAATGTGTACATAACAATCTGAGTCTAAATTACTAATAACTAATAAATTAAAAAATGAAAAGTTCAAACATTTCCGAAGAAACGTATCTGAGTCGCGAAGAAACGGCTAAATTGCTGAGAATCACGCTTGTCTGTCTGCACAATTTTACAAAGCAAGGCAAAATTCCAGCTTATCGTTTGGGGGGGCGGGTGTTATACAAAAGGGCTGAAATTGATGGTGTGCTGAAACCTGTACACACGAATTAGGCATGTAATGAAGGATCTATACACTAAGAAATGGATCACGGCTACCTCTTTGGAGATCGTAAAGGGTTATGAAAAGGGCATCCTTACTATCCGGGGACTGCATTACAGGCTGGTTGCGTCAGGCATGACGAACGATACTCAACACTATAAACGTGTTGTTAATGCAATGATAAGCGCCAGGTGGGAGGGATTGATAGACTTCGATACATTTTCCGACCATGACCGGTTTATGCTGGGTAAAACAGATTATGAATGTATTTCCCTGGCAGATAAGATTGGACAGGCAAAGGATCAGGTAAAGGCCTGGATGACAAACTACGAAAGAAACAAATGGCAGAATCAGTACTATTACCCAGAAGTCTTAATTGAGAAAAAAGCCCTGCAGGGTGTATTCCAAAGCGTATGTGAACAGTGGTCCGTTACGCTTGGAGCTTGCAAAGGTTATCCCTCACTTACATTTCTCTTTGATACTGCACAACGGTTTATAAAAGCAACAAATGAAGGGTACTGTCCCATTATCTTGTATTTTGGAGACTATGATCCCAGCGGTGAAGACATCCCCAGGAGTATCAAAGAGAACATAGACAAACTTGGTTGTAATGTCGAAGTCAGGCGAATTGCCTTAAGCAAAGATCAGGTCATTGAAATGAAGTTGCCGCCGGCACCGGTGAAGATGGGCGATACCAGGAGCGCAACCTGGACAGGATTAGGACAGGTGGAGTTAGACGCAATCGAACCGAATACACTACAAGCCATGTGCGAAAAAGCAATCATGGATGTTTTTGATGAGAAAATTGCCGAGAATCTGCAATTGCAGGAACAAGGTGAAAGAGTGCAATTCAGATCAGCATTGAAGAATTATGTTTCAACTTTATGAAGCGGGATAAAAAATATTATCAATTGATTCCCGAAAAGATTTACTGTGAATTACCGGCCATTGAAGAAAGTCTGAAGCCTGGAATAAAAGGCTTTTCATTGGATAACCTGAAGGAGGTTATTTCAATTGTCGCCTGTCATATACGGAAGGATGAAGGATGCACCCTGTTGAAAATGACCTACCTTAAAAAAATGGTCCCTCAGGGGGGCAGATACCTTTTAGGTCTTATTGGCTTGGGAATTATTCAGCGTTCGGGATATGCCATACCCGGGCAAATCAGTTACCGGTATAATTTTGCGTCTAAATATCATTCGAAATTTCTTTCATTCCCTTTGAATAACCATAAACTGATCAGGCGAATTGAATCAGCACTGAATGAATTACGGCACAAGGCAACAAAGTCAGTCAGGGGACATTCGGAGCAAGCGAAATACCTCAGACAATTGACAATTGATGAGGGTTACAATGAATATATCATATCGAATTATACCAAGGAAACGGACCAGTATAACAGCATAGTTGGATCCGCAACAAGAATTTTAAACAAAGATATTTTTTACTCAATTGATAACACTTCCCGGAGGTTTCATTCCAATGTAACTAATATGGCCAAAGGTCTCAGGCCGTTTCTAAGGGTGAATGGGCAACCGCTGGTTAACCTGGACATCAGAAATTCCCAGTTATACCTCAGCACCATCATTCTGACAAACCCAGGTAAGGTATCCTGGATGACTGAAAACCCTGCTTTTGTATTGTTGCTACAAACATTGAAAGTATCACACAAACAGGATGTTAAGAATTTTATTCAATTGGCTGTTTTGGGTGAAATTTATGAATACCTGATGGGCGAATTTGATAAGGAAGGTTTGCGGTTAACCAGGGATGAAACCAAAGTTCAAGTCCTGCGGATATTATTTGCCCGTAATAGAATGCCTAAGGAAGAGATTAACAGAAAGTGCCGACAGATATTCAAAGACAGATTCCCAACCGTTCACCGGATATTTAGCAAGGTCAGAGGTCACGGGAAAGGCGACAAATTTTCAAATTTTAAGAGGTTTGCTATTCTTCTCCAAAGGATAGAAAGCTACCTTATGCTGGATGTGATTATGAAACGAATTTACCGGGAGTTGCCTGGAGTTGTCGCCATCACAATACACGATAGTATCATGACCGGAATTCTCACGAACAACGTGGAGGCTGTCCGCAAAATTATGGAAGAAGAACTCACATTTTTTGTCGGATTTCGACCACAAATTAAGATTGAAGGATTAATTGAGGAAGAAGGAAGAAAAATTAGGGAGATAATATTCTCTAACCAATATGTTGCTACAAAGCTTGTAAGTAATTAAAATACAAAGAAATGACTAAAGTAAATTTTGGCTAAAAAATTCAAAAAAATGGCACACATAAAACTATCGACAGCAGCAATGAAAGCGAAGGCAGCCTACCAGCGTCAATGGCAGGCCAGGAACAGGGATAAGCAACGGGAATATGTACGTATTTACTGGGAGCGCAAAGGTGCTGAACTCATGGCCATGGGTACTGTTCCGGTAAATGATACGATAAATGATACGCTAATGAATAGCGTACCAAATTATACAGCATCATGCGAAGAATGTGGTATAAAATTCGTGCCTCAACGTAAAACTGCTCGCTTCTGTGGAACTGTTTGCAGGGTAAGATTCAATAGGAAATTCAATAGTTCTATTAAATAACAATAAATTTTAAAGCAATGTACACAACAAAGAAAATCTCAATCAAGAGAACACACAAAACACCGGAAATCGGTGGGAGGCCGACTTTGACGGGATTGCAGGTTCTGAAACAATCAGCTGCAAAAGTGCCATCGAATACCAGTAAGAACTATAAATTCAAAAAGCTATGAAATTAGAACATTTAGAAAATAACTCAGAGGGTGACAGGCTACTCCCTCTTGAAATTTCGGATAATGCTGTAATATGCAAAGTACTAAACTCAGGTCAGACGTATTTCGTTGCTGCATTGGAAGATGGCCCAGGGTATTTCGACCATCAATCAGGCCGGTATCTGACAAAAGAAAAGCACCTGAAGGGCGGAGATGCCTGGGAAAGTATGGGCGGAAAATATATCCTGGGTCGTGATGCTGCGATGAAAGTATATAAGGAAATGTCTGACCCTGAATCAGCTGCCAGAAAAGAAAGGGACAACTTTTATTCAAATAAAAAATAGAATTATGGAAAAGGAACTAATATTCGAGAACTCCGATGCCATCGACAATCTGCTGATGAATATCCGCAATTATGAGGATAGGCTATTAAAGTTAAAAGCAGAGTTTGACGCCCTGAATCTGGACACAAACCTTGACATATCACTTTTGCCTGACCTTATTCATGATCCTGACGGTTTTGTAAAAAAAATTTACATGGACAAAATTCCGGATTATGACCAATCGACTAAACTTCCTGTAAATAAGCAACTTGTATTAAACACAGTTCATATTCCGAACCTACGTACCCTTCGGGATGCCTGCCTGGACTGCAAGCATGGGATTGATTATCTGCCGTTTTTCACCATCGACGGCGGCACGATTGAAATTTCCTCTGAAAAACTTGAGCAAAAATTCAATTCTGCACCATTCCGCTATTTTACTGATAGTATCAGAGATTTAGCATTGTGGCAGCAATGGCAGAGATTGGCTGATGAATTGTCAGACTTAAATAAAAAATTCGAGTTTTTGCCGCAATACATTCCAGGGAAATTTGAGTTCGATATTTCTGAACTTTTTACCTACCGGAAAGGCCAATTTTCAATGAAACCTGAGGCTTTCATGAGCTTAATACGAAAATTGAAGTTGAAGACAAACTAATATTAGGGCATTCCGTGTATTTTGTGGCACGGCCAGCCACACTTTACATTGTGGATGCCCTTACCTTCTCCCATGAGTTGATAGTAAGTACCCCTTTCCACCTCTCAGATTTGCCATAACGTGATTTTGGGGCAATGAACCGAAAATTTAAGGCCACATGTATAAGCTAAAGACAGGGTTCAATAAAAATGATGTTCATTATCGAATTTTAGAAAGAAGTTCATCCAGGTACTTCTGCGAGGTTTCCTCAATTGATACAGGTGCAGTCATAGGCTACGAATGTGGACGTATAATCACCTCTAATGCCACTATCGCAACAATCGCAGGTAAGCAGGTTTCCTTCACATCCGCAGAGCATATAGTAGATAACAACAGGTTCGGTATGGATGACTTTGAAGTATTTTATCCTCTACGGATGAGGAATAACACGTATGAACTGTATCTCGCAGGTATTGAGCATGATAATAAATAAAGACCTACACCTCCTTTTTTATGGGTAGAATATATATCTTTTTCTCATTCTACCTCACATTATCAATACTTTATAAAATTGTACTTTGTTCAAAATATACAAATATTGCTTATAAATTGGAAATAAATACAGTTTACGGTAATATTCAATTCTTCCCTACACCGGGAATATTATAAGTCCGACTAAAAGGTAAAACCAACAATAATACCTAAGAAGTCAATATTTTCAGGTTCTCCATAAAAATAATTAAATGTATAAGGATCATAATAAAGTAGTTCTTCTCTCTGCATATCCCAATCCTATCCCAACGATTAATGTTTTATTATTCCCTACTCTAAAACACGCTCCTATAGTAAGATTTGACATAAAACCAACACCCGTAAAACTATTAGTCAAATCAGAAGAATATCCGGCATCTATGGATACATAAGGTGAAACATTCTTATCTAAAAAATTTGCTCGAAAATCTATAAAGTAAGGCATGTAAAAGTATTCATATTCGTAATGATATCTAAAACCAGTTCCTATGCCAAAAAACAAGTAAGGATTAATTCTATAACCATTAATAATGTTAAACTTCATAAAATCATCACCAAAATCATCCATAGCTGATGCATAACCTACTTCAATAATTCCTGTATATCCTCGTTTTAGATTATACTTTTTACCAGAATTTTTCACACCTTCTTGAACAGGCTCCTTAGTGATTCTATCTATTTCATCCAACTGATAAACAAAAACATTTCTATCTGCAGTTTCAATTTTAATGGATTTATTAGGAATTTGTTCTATTATCATACCACGGATTATACCTCCATTTTTCAAATAAACAACATCTTGATAATTCTGCTGAGAAAAAGCTAATGTGTAACTTAGAATTAAGATAATAAGGGTTAAGGCTGGCTTCATATTTCTATTGTTTAATATAGACCTGAAGATACATTATCTTCGTTACTTTCTTACCTAAGTATTATTAAATTTCAAAACAAAGTAATTACTACTTGTCAGATTAAGTCGTGGTTAATTCAATTCGTAAAAATTTAACCTGCTTTTTGTTGTATGGAATACTACAGAACCACCTTTTTGTAGTTTGCGGCATAAAAGCTGACCATACAAATGTTCAGGCTGCCCATTCCCCCTCTGAGGGTATTGGGTTATTCCTTAATTCGTTTAAATGTAAATTGGGGGAATGGCATTTAACGGTTGACAATATGGCCCCTTGTGTAATAAATTTGATTCTGTATCTCGTTACACCAAGATCGTCAAATGAGCTAATCTATGCAAACCCACAACCAGCAATGGGTTATTCACGCTGTTGCAGTTATATTATTTTTTTTCTTGTTTTAAAGTAAGTAACGGTAGAAACGAAATTAGGAAGAATATAGCAAATACTATAATTATACTCAAGGTTTCATTTTCTTCATTATTCCAACTGTTAATAACCATTCTGATCTTGAAATAGGAAAGCAATAAAACGGTATAAATGAACAAATAGAATATTAAAATGAATTTTTTATTAAAATCCTTTTTTATAGGGGAACTCACAGAAATGACTATAAATAATACAAGGATGGAAATTGAATATATTAAGTGCCTTAACATAATTAATACTCCATATACATTATTGAATAATTGTTGATCAACTTTATGAATAAAATTGCATTCTTCACCTTCAGAACCGGTAATTATCGCTACAATATTATTTTTAATTACTTTAATCTCCTGCTCTGTTAGATATGCGACCAAGCCAATTAAAAAGGATAATATTATTATTAAAATGCCTAAGTATGGATAAAACTCTTTATTCTTCTTAACCTTATCCCAAATATCAACAATATTGTATGTTTTTAAGAGTATGAAAATACATAATAAATAAATAAATCCTGGTATAATAAGATTCAAGAAAATACGAAGATAATCAGAGAGTAATGATTCCATGATAAATTGAATTAATGATTATTCTGGAATACTTAGTGGTTTTGTGATTTAGTAATTGTTGCCAACATTTGAGGTTATATACAGTAAGGGATTGTGGACTATTTTCCGGTCAAGTTACACAAAACTTTGAGGCGGGCTACAACCCTTCGCATACCACCGAAATCCTTATTGGCTAAATTGTGTGTTGGCTGCTGGGCATGTTTATATTTCTCTAAGTGTAACAATCCTATTTACTTCCTTTTGTAATTCAGTAAGGGCAACTATACTAATTGTTATAGTCTTATTTTGGGTAATATGATTATTTATTAAATCTAATAGATTAGCAAAGAAATATGTTTCCTTTTTAGTGCATTCATTTGCAATTTCTGATCGATACCTACAATAAAGACTGTCTCGGAAATAATAAATTGTTGAATTATTTGATTTTGCCAATTTATTAAATATATCAACCGGGTCAAGATGAATGTATAATGGAATAAATAATAAATCCTTATTTGAAAGATGCTGATAAAGTTCTTCTCCTTTGTTAGTTTCAATTAAATTTGGGATATTTTGAGCATAGTTTCTAATGTTTTCAGCTTGTAATGATTCATTTGCTTGAATAGCGTAATCAGAAATTCTTTTGTATTTATTATTAGTTCCTTGCCATATTGGAATCCTATAGCGAAACGATTCGAGGTACTTAGAACGGGTTTTACTAATATCTATTCCTTTTTCAAAGCGTTTGAATATAGTTTCATCTATTTGGAAATTATTAATTTTGTAATGTTCAATTTGCAAGAGTGAAGCAAAAATATTAGGATAGGTAGCTAATTCAAATGCACCTTTCTCTACTTTTTCAAATACATCATTTAATAATGGAGTAAATTCTTCATCATTAAGTTTGAATATATTCGCTAATTTATTTATAATTATATCTTCTTCAGTTGCTTCCTTAAGTCTCATTTCATCACAAATTGAACTTATATTTTGCTTAAGGTCTTCAAGAGAGAGGTATCCAGTATGAATATAATTTGCTATAAACTCATAGTAATCGAATAAATGGTTATCAAATGGTAAATAAGTCTCCCTAAATTTTTCATTGTAGCTTTTATCTTGAGGAGATATTTCTATTGGATCATTATTTTGATTTATTGAATTAAAATCAATATTTGCAATATTTAATAAATTTTGGCTATTTAAATGCTTCAAATCATTTAAATCATCTTTATTGTTTATTTTTTTATATTCAATTGCATAAGTAGTAGCAAAAAATAAGAAACGATCCAAAACGCTAAGTCTATATTTATTATCTTCAAGATATGTTTCAGCATTACTAAAAATCTTTTCAAATAAATCAAAATGAAATCTTAATGTTCTTAAGTTTTTATGATTACCCCTATTAAAGATTTCGCAAATAAATCTTTTGTTGCCAATTAGAAAATCCTTATAATTTACTGGGTATATAGAGACGAAACTGTCAAAAACTTTAGTAATATTTGGTTCAAAGCTATAAGTAAATCGAATTATTTTCTCTTTAATTTTATCATACTCTTTAACTTTTTGACGTAATATTTGCTCATCACCAATTATTATTACTTTGACATTTTGATGTTCAACAAAAGAATTAATATATCCTAGAGCTTCGTTAAGCAAACTTTCATTTATCCTTTCTATATCATCAAAACATAATACCTTATTCGAAGGAATACTAAAAACACTCAAATAATCAGAATAATCATCTTTATCAAACCATTTTAAATTAACAATACCAGATAATTTATTAGCGATAAAACTTAAAGCATATGCTGGTTTGGTTTTGAGTTTTGGATTTAATTCAAGAAATAATCTTTTATCAATTTCGCAAATCTCAGAAATACCAAATAAACTAATATACAATGGATCACAACTTAAAGAAACATTTTTATTGTTTTTTGCAATATTTACTTTTGTTTCTCTAATCGTTGGAAAGAGGCTATTTTTCAAAAAGAAAGTTTTTCCACTTCCCCATTCTCCACTAATCAATAAAGAATAGTCTGTCTTTTCTTGCTTTAAAAAATCTTTTAATATCGAAATAAGTTCCATACTGTGTTATGTCTTTCTTGCCTTGCAGCCAACTCGTTTATAAAACGGTTAAACCATTCTTTGACACTCTATTTTGGGTGTATATGAGCGGTTTCTTTTGTTTTTATTAACCATTAATTCTTGCATGCGATACAAAAAATGAGCATTTCACTTTAAATTTAACTCTTTTATTGCAAATCAAAATCTTTAAAGCTGCCTTTTATCTTTTCGATAGACCGAAAACCTGCTTTTGAATTATAAGATATTGTTTCCATGGTGGATACATTAAATTAAGGTAAAAAAATACAGATAATTTCGTTATCTTAAAGAACCTGTTTTCATTTCTACGGAAATTATAGAACTGTCTTTTTTATTCTGCGATTTTGAATCAGATCATAAACATATCAAAGGTTTACGTTTCTTCCTGCCTCCATTTAAATCAAGCCTGTATGATACCTAAATAACTTGTAGTATCAATATATTGTATTTCTGGCTAATTGTGGTTACATTTAATATGTCTTGATAGACTTCTAACTGCAATATCTTAAACCCTATGAAACAACCTAAACCCTATTCAATTATCTTCCATGTTCTTTTTCTATTTATCCTTACTGGATACGGGAAGATTATCGCCCAGGAAGTAGTAAGTTCCGCAGGCGATTCGCACAGTAAGGCAAACGGATCAATTAGCTACACTATCGGAGAACCAGTTGTAGAAACCTTCACCGGGGAAAACAATATCCTGACTCAGGGATTTCAGCAGACCAATCTTGTTGTTTCTGCAATAAAAGAGTTACCTGGTTTGGATTTTGAAATTACGGCTTCCCCAAATCCTGCATCTGAGATTGTAAAGCTGAAGATATGCAAGGAAAGTATTGCCGGGATGCAATACACGCTTTACGATATGAATGGAAATCTATTGTTGAAAAATAGACTTGAAGGTGCTGAAACGGAGATTCCTTTTAATGACCTCGCTCCGGCAGAATATATCCTAATAGTTTCCGATGAGGACAAAGAGTTGAAATCATTCAAGATTGTTAAAATCCAATAGCCATGAAAAGACTTTGTTTCATAATAGCCAATGTATTAATTTCTGCAGCCCTTTTTGGGCAAGCCCCTTCTAGCTTTAAATACCAGACAGTTTTAAGAGATGGCTCGGGAAATGTTAAGGCAAGCACAGATGTTATTATTGACATTGCAATTTTGCAGGACAGTGCTACCGGGACTCAATTATTTTTAGAAACTCATAGTACCTCGACCAATGAATTTGGTTTGGTTAACTTGGAAATAGGTTCCATAAATACTACAGATTTTAAATCCATAAATTGGTCTGATGGGACATATTTTGTTAAATTGATTGTCGATGGCACTGAAATGGGAACATCACAATTATTAAGTGTTCCTTATGCATTATTTGCTAAAACCGCAGAAAATGCACTTAGTGTAAATTATAATGATATAATGAACAAACCTGAATTTTCAGTTTCTGAATTTGGAGATACATTGTTCCTTGATTCCAACAATTATATTATTATACCTGGTATAAGTGGAGCAAATCATCCCGATACAAGCACAATTACCGACGTACAAGGAAATACTTATAGAACCATAAGAATCGGGGAGCAAATTTGGATGGCTGAAAACCTTGCTTATTTACCTTCTGTCAGCCCTTCATCATTAGGTTCCACCACCGAACCTCATTATTATGTCTTTGGTTATGAAGGAAGTGATACTGGAGAAGCTATGGTAACACATAATTATAATATATATGGCGTTTTATACAATTGGCCAGCTGCAATGAATGGTGCAAATAGCAGTAATTCCAATCCGAGCGGAGTCCAAGGCGTCTGTCCTAGTGGGTGGCATTTACCTAGTGATTCTGAATGGAAGGAACTTGTTGATTTTTTGGGCGGTGAGAGTATTGCGGGGGGGAAACTAAAGGAAGCAGGATATAATCATTGGCTTGAACCTAACGCAGGAGCCAATAATAGCAGTGGCTTTACAGCACTTCCGGGTGGGAATCGTGGCACTGATGGATTAATCCTATGGGAGAGTTACTTCGGTCATTGGTGGTCCTCTACAAAGTATGATGATAGTAAAGCATTTCTACGTATCCTATCCTATAGTATTGGAGACATTGGCAAAAGTTACAATCCATTCGAGTTCGCATGTAGTGTCCGCTGCGTAAAGGATTAACCATTGTTACTATTACAAAATGGCTATCCCAATTAATTATAACCTAGTATCTATGAAACGACTTTATTCAATATTAGTCTTTATACTGATTATTAATGGTATAATTGGTCAAGTTCCGGCAAGTTTCAAGTATCAGGCTGTATTACGTGATATCTCAGGTAATGTTAAAGCAAATGCTGATGTAAGCATAGATATAGCCATTCTACAAGGAAGTGCTTCAGGATCACAAGTATTTATAGAAACTCATAATGTAACAACAAACGAATTTGGTCTTGTGAATCTTGAAATAGGCTTTAAAAATCCTAAAGGTTTTTCTGACATTGATTGGTCTGTAGGGCCATATTTTATCAAAATAAGTGTAGATAACATAGAAATGGGAACCTCGCAATTGTTAAGTGTTCCATATGCTCTTTATGCAAAGACAGCGGAAAATGGATTTAGTGGGAATTATAATGATCTTTCAAACACTCCAGATTTTACTGGTTGGGACAATAATACCTCAGATGACTTTAATGGTAGCTACGATGAATTGACAAATATACCGTCAAATATTGATGAAGATAGAACCGATGATGTTACCTTAACTGGTAATCAAATTATAGGTGGAAATATAACCTTTAGCAATACTATTCTGGCTAACGACGGTTTAAACTCCAATAACACAAAGATTACAAACGTAGCCAATCCTGAGACTGCTGGAGACGTTGTAAATAAAGCATACTTGGATGAAATATTATTAGGACTTGGACTGATACCGAACAATTTTGATGGTTTCATTACCGATATTGAAGGGAATACATATAAGACAGTGAAAATTGGCGATGAGATTTGGATGGCAGAAAATCTGAAAACTACAAAGTATAATGATGGATCAACTATTCCCGTGATTGAAGAAGACAGCGATTGGAACAATTACGGTGCATCAAGTATTGGAGCAATGTGTTATTATAATAATGATATTTCTAATAAGGCAATATATGGCGCATTATACAATTGGCCTACTGTAGCTTCACATAAACTCTGTCCTGTTGGGTGGCATGTTCCCAGACATTTCGGTCAGATCGTCGGATATCTTGGAGGATGGGGAATTGCTGGTGGAAAAATGAAGGAAGCTGGTTATAACCATTGGCAAAGCCCAAATACAGGTGCGACTAACGAAAGTGGTTTTACTGGACTTCCCGGAGGATATCGAAATTATGTTGGCTTTTCAGAAATTGGAATTGGTGGTTACTGGCTCCTAGACGGTTATTTAGATCATCCTAGTAATCCATGGATTAATAAGCTTAATTATCTTAACACGTCCGTCAGTGACTTAGCTGATGGATCTAATGGATTTAGTATCCGATGTGTGAAGGATTAGCAGAATAGCTATGTCTTAAACTTAAATAAACCCTTTTTGTTTCTGCGGAAAATTTCAGAAACTTGTTTTTGTTTGCTGCGGTCAGTATGCTAACCCTGCCGGCCTGCCCGGCCCTCCATTTCCCCCCCCCTACCCCCTGGAATAAAAAACCCGGCAGTTAACCGGGCATTTGTTATACAATCCTGAGTTTATTCTGTTTTTCAAAGTAACCCATCATTATACGGGCGTGTTCATCAGGAGTTACCTTAATGTAAGTTAGAAACGCCCGTTCTGTCCGGTGTCCGGTTATTCGCATAATGGTTATAGTGGGAACGCCCATTTTAAACATATTAGTGGCAAAGGATCTTCTTGCTGAATGGGTAGTTATCAGTTCATATTTTTGCTTCATTATGGTAACTTTCAGCCCTGCCCGTGTCCTGCTTGTTTCTGTTTTGATTTTAAGAATGTCCAGCAGCCCGCCTAATTCCTTTAGGTACTTATTCATGTTAACATTACTTATATCCGGTGGCAAACAATTGTTATATTTACTTATAATAGCCTTTACAGTCCAATGGAGAGGGATAACAACCCGTTCACCTGTCTTTTGAGTTTTGATGTTAATATAGTCCCCCTGAATGTCTTTTGCTTTGATATTGGTAAAGTCAGAGAAGCGTAAACCGGTCCAGCATCCCACTAAAAACAGATCACGTACACGATCTAATTTGAGGTTGTTAGTCAGATCCAGGTCGTGCAAGGCTTGCAACTCAGATTCATCAAGGTATATCGCTCCGGTTTCTTCTTTCATTACTTTGAATCGCTTGTAATATGTGAATTTATTCACGTTCATTTCAGGTGTTGCAGCTTCACCTAGGATGCGTTTCAGGTTTTTGATGTGCTTACCGACGTTATTGGCAGAGAACCCGTATTTATTGACTTTCTTACCTTTTTCGTTGGTTGTTTTCTTGACGGTTTCTAGATATCCTAAAAAGTCAGCATAAAAGTCAAGATCCATGGTATCAAAGTCTACGCGTTTATTTTTATCCTTTGCATAATCCTTGATACAGTTAAGAGTTTGCCGATAACTCCCAGCTATTCCGCTTCGAGTATCTTGATCCTTAAACTTCTTTTGGGTTTGCCCGATGAAATATTCAGTGAATTCTATCAGGGTAGTGGGTATAGTCTTTTTGGTGCCTTTAATTGCTTCCTCCAATAGTTTTTTATATTCACCTGGACTTGGTTCCTGTTGGTTATGGTCATTTTGATACCTTCGGAAAACATCCTTTGCAGCTGTTTCGATATTGGTTAACCTTTGGTTGAATTCAGGCGCTTCAGTAAAGGATCCGTTTGCCCTATGTGTTTTGGAATTCCAATATTTTGGGTGGATTGACTCATTTACATATAGTACAACCCGCTTTAGAGAATAGTTAATCATGAGCTTCACGGGCGTATCTTTATCTGAATCAGCATCTTTTAGGTTAAATTTATACTTTGCCATTGCTTTATATTTGAATTGTTACCTAAAGATACAAAATAAATAAATACTGACACCCGTAGGTGTCAATTTAGGTGTCAGATTTTATTAACTTTCTTTAATTATATTGTATTTCTATTAACTATTGTTAATGTCTGAAATACCCGTGTAATAAAGGGTTTTAAGCGTGTTTTCCTTGTGTTAGTAGAGGTGTCAGAAAGTGTGATTTGCAGTCCCGTCGCGACCGCAGAATGAAGCAAAACCCCTTGGAAATCAAGGGGTTTTTTTATTGGGGGAAAAGGGGGGCTATATTATTTGAATCTTCCTGATCTGATTTATTGAAAATATGAGGAGTTTTTAATCAAGTTGCAACTTAATGTAGGCCTTGTTTCCGGGTCTTTATTAATGTATTATTCCAGGTCTAAGTATTACAGAGCCAGGTTTAGAAAGTGAACGGGTGTATTGAGCGCTGACTTAATCTCGCTAACCCTTGATTTCGCCCTGTGTTAATTCAAGGCATTCGTACGGAACTGACAATCAACCCGATATAACCTTCTACATTTACCGCAGAACGATCTTCGCATTATACATGTCTCCTCCCTGCCTGATTCTTACGAAATACATCCCCCTGGCATAGTCTGATACATCGATCTGTTCAGCGAAATGACTCTGGTTGTCCCGGTATTCCTTCCGGTAAATCACAGTACCGGTTACTGTTACAAGTTCAATCACGGTTTCCTGAGCACCGGTATTATCGATCTCAATGTTTATCCTGTCCTCAGCGGGATTTGGGTAAACCCGGGCTGCCAGGGTATTGAGGTCCTCAATATTTATAGGCCCCCTTACCACAATTGAAATAGTGTCTGTCCAGAATGTATAATAAATCACTTGATATCTCTGCTTTGATCGGTATTGCTGTATTCTGCAGGGCAATCATCATCAATGTTTATGTAGAATGTCAAAAAACCTATATTTGTTGAAGTTTCACCAGGTGCCATATCGGCGAATCCAAGATTAATATCAGAAGTTTTGGCCAGCGTAGTATCCAGACTTGTTACTTTAACCTTTATTTTGGTCACCGGTGTTGTTAAATCATGATTCCTGAGAACCAACTTGAATGCAAGGTTATCACCGGCCTCCGGGACGGTGTCGCTTCCTGTATAGCTTATCCCATCCACCACAACCGGACCAATGGTGGTGAATTTAACGGCACTGTTGATGGTTCGTGTGGTTACGGCAGTCAGATCCTCGGCTGTTAAATCTGCGGAAAATATGGCTTTCATGTCCGGTACCTGCCAAACAATACCCCAGGTCGCGTCCCCGGCGTCACCATCGCCATGGTTCCCGTCATCAAATAAGGAAACCGTTTCTTTAACCGTACTGTCTATGCTGGTGATAAATGCCTTCACCCCCAGGTCATGTCCATTGGGATTTTCAACCTTTGCAGTCAGTGTAACTTCCCCTGTCCCGGGCAGGGCATAACCGGGATTAACCTTTGCTTTGTGTGCATAAGAAACATTTTGTATCCATTCCAGGGCTTTTTTTACAACAGCATCTTCCCCATTGGCCACACTCTCCCGGTCAAACCAAACAGGATAATCCACCGGGAACTCCCGATGGTTAAGATGAATTTCCGGCTTATCAACAAGAAATGCCTCTGTATAAGGGTACAAGAATTTCCATCCCGATAATGAACCAATACCTGGATCATTCCAAGAGCCAAGGGCAGCACAGGTTGACTTGCCAAAAAATCGTGACAAGGGATGATAGCCAAAAATATATGCCCTATATTCACCTGCACTGACACAATTCGGACCAGTTAACACAGCCATAGGCCGGTCATACCAGGACATTGGGTTGCCAGTAATAAAATAATCATTCTGATCACTCATGGGACAGAGACTAAAATTATCCGGACTGCAGCGTAATTCATCTTGCATTGTATACTGATGAGCATTAAAAAGAAGATTGAGTCCACTCCTGGGATTTGGCACCCCACCAAAATTTATCCTTAAATCAATAATCAGACCTTCCGTCCCTGAAAGTGCGTATACTGCTTTACCAAACTGGGCATCTGTATTGTCATCCTCCCACATTAGATAAATATAACCAACATTTGTACCTTCAACTATGCCAAAGGTGACAGATTGGTCATTATCCACAATTTTAACAGGATCAGGAAAAGGAACACCTGCAACAGACAATTGCTCGTTATTCCACATGAGAATCTCCCCACCGAACCAATACTCTCTTGTGGAAACTGGCAGGTTTAGCAGTGGATTTACTGGAAGATGAACAGTATCCCCACCTGCAAATTTAATTATGTCGATGGTATTAAACAAGTGCCAATTCATTCCGGCACTGGCAAGTTCGTTATATCTTACACTACTTTTTGAATTCCTTTGATAATATAGTATAGGGATCCCGGATCCAAGCAGTTCATCCACAAGATCTTTCCAGGCCACGCCTTCATAGCCCAGCACAATATCGCCCGGTTCCAGCCCGAGCGGATGGTCATCAAGTGTTCTCAGTACAAGCAGTGAACTATCTGGCAAAACTGTCAAAACAGCCCCGAAATGACCGATCTCAAAAGAACCGATCACCAGAATAGGTATGCCGGGATTCAGTAGTGTCATTAATACTGAAGTGTCCAAGGCATAGGCATGCCTATCATGCAAATCATAAGCCAGACGACCCATGAGTGCTGCAAAGTCTCCCTTGCTGGTGGATTCGTCGATGCGTTGTCGGTAAGAGGCTTTTATTGAATTCCATTCTGTAGGGTCAATGCCCAGTGAATTAAAACTTGCACAACTTATAGTCAATACTTGTGTGTAAGCATCGAATATGGCGAGCTTTTCGTTTAGTGGAAGTCCCGGCCCCCAGGTAGTGTCGATGACCGTCTGCCAGTCTGCTTTTGATTGGTAGAAAGACTTACCATTGTAAGGATTGGCTGTACTTTTCAGGTTGCTGCTGTGGGTTGCGGGCCTGAACAGAAGCTGGTTAGGTTCCTTTCTGAACTGGGAATATGCTTGAATGCCAATTAACAACAGACAAAGAAGAAAGGTTAGTTTTTTCATGGTATTGGGTATTACTGGTTGGCAGACAATAGGAGGTGATATCCATATCCTTTATAGCGATATTGGAATAAAATAGGAAGGATGCATTCAGCAACGATTTCATAGGATTTGGGTATGGTCGTTAAAGATCGCTGAGAAGAATGCACGAGAAAATGTAAACCTGCTGAGCAGGTTTTGGCTATTTCAACCTCATAATTTACAACATAATGAATGCAAAGTCAAGTATTTGGCTGTCTTTTTGATGAAGGGATGTTGTGAACTGAATTTGCCGTGTAGGGTTAAATCATTTTTTGACTATCTGCTATTTTAACAAATTCTTCGTAATCTATTTTTATACAGGAGATTAACAGCTCTTCAAACAATTCTTCCTTAATAGATCTACTGTTTACTTTATAGCAAAATTCATTCAGATAGTTTTTATTTATCTTTTCCAACACTAATATAAAAGAAATTAAATATGCAACGTAATTTGAGATTTTGGAAAAATAGGATAACTTTAAAAGATACGTATTGATTGCTTCCCTGAGATTGATTGAATTACCCCTTATCATGAAATATTAACAAGAGTATTTTCTTACTAAATAATAAATAAAATGAGAACTAGGAAAGAGGTAAAACACAGTGTTCCGAATTGGCTTGAAAAAGGAATTTCTTATCTTATATGCTTTTTGGTGTTTGGATTATGGGGTAGTTCGGATGTTTCAGCGAGTGAATGGTATGTATCCACTAGCAGCGGTGCCTCAGACTCAAATCCGGGTACGCCTGACCGTCCGTTCCGATCTGTCCGGAAAGCGTTGTCGCTTACCAAACCGGGCGACATGGTAGTGTTTTCCGCAGGAATTTATCCGTGCGCTGAGGAAAAGTCGCCAGACGGCTGTCCGGGATTGACGGTGACCCTTCGTTCCGCCGGGGACGGGAAGGTACTGTTTTCAGGCGACGGCTCACAGAATTTGCTCATTCCAGGCTCCTATACCACCATCACTGGAATTGAATTCACCATGACCGCGGATACCTTACTAGAAGGATTCGGGATCTATATTTTGCAGAAAGAGCATATAGACATCAGTAACTGCAGATTCTATGCCTGCGATGTCGGTGTGAAAATTTTCAGCTCTCATCACCTCACTATCCAGAATTGCGAAATGGCATTTTCGGGAAAATATGGAGTTCATATGATCGGATCCGGAGATGGCAGCAACGGACACTGGGATCCATCAGACGAAAACGCCTGGGTGGAAATACGGAACTGCTGGATGCATGACGCAGGCTGGAATGCTGAGGGGAATGAAGGCTACGGGATAACAAGTAACGGGGCGGTAGAATATCTGGTCATTGAAAACTGCCAGATCGACAACAATACCGGCGACGGGATTCTATACGAGGACTGGGGAATCCATACCACGGCCCGGTATAACGTAATCCGCGGTACCGGCATCGCGGCCATTTGGATAGACAATGCATCCATGAGTATTTTCGACAACAATTTTCTCTATGGCAATAATGTTGGGATCTGGCTCTCAGGCGAAGAGGATTATGCCAACCGGTATCTGAATGATCTGATCTCGATCCGCAACAATATTATCGTTCACAATGATTGGGCTTCTATCAGTCCATCGATTCGTGCCGGCAAAAACACGATCCTCTTCTCGCAGGCTACACGTGACGTCTATTTCGACAACAATACCGTTGCTTACAACAATTGCTCCAATGTGGTCGGAATTCAGCGGCGCCCGCCACTCACTGAGTTCCGCAACATCTGGTTTCGTAACAACATTTTCTGGAAAAATACCGGAGGTGTAGGTATCGATAGCGGTCTTGACACGGCCGGCATCCATTTCCATAACAACCTCTGGAGCACTCCTTATCAGGGCGATTCCAGGGCCCGTACTGGCGATCCTGCCTTCGCTGATCCCAACGCATCCACCCCGGAAGGTTACCGTCTGAAAAGCGGCTCCGCTGCCATAGACGCTGGCATGCTTCTCTACGAGAACCCTCTGGATTTCTGGAATGGTCAGCGTCCTCACCTTCCGAAAACCAGCGCTTCCGATAACCCGAATCCGGAAACCGGCTTTTACGATCTTCCAAAAACTGGCCTTTATGACATCGGAGCTCATGAGTTCGGCACGACAGGCAAGGCACATATCGGGCTGGATCTTGCCACATTCCCGTTTGAAGTGGCTCCGTATAAATTGCAGTTCAGGGCGAAACCAAAAAGATGAACTGAATTACATATGACTGAACCGGTAATAGTGCAAAAACCGGACGCCTCGAATACATTTGGCCGGTAAGATTACGTTTAACATACACAATTAAAAAACAGGAACTTAACTCCGGCCATAGATCGTCAATTTATTCCGGTCGCATATGGTCAAGGTCGCTGGCTTTTCCAATTTATTCAAAAGGATATTCAGGATAAATTCCCTGAATTTTAGTTCCAGGATATAATCGAAGGGCTCAGACACCAATTTGCCACATGGCGCACAAAGGCTATGCGGTTGAAACGTCCGAGAATTTGGAATATTATTTCGTTCTTTTCCCGGGCCAGCCCCAAAGTAATAAATCATCACTCCAGGCTATCCCTATCGAGGCATTTTTGTCAAAATCCCCTTCCTGTTCTGTTTTCGGACCTGAACCGTGAAAAAACATAATATACTTGCCAAACTTCTCATTTTCCTTGAGATTAATTACAGTGCCGGCCGTAATCCTGCCCTTTGCCCAGTCCCATTCATTCTGTCCCAAGGTGATAAGTTTTCCCCAATCATTCCAATTTTTAAGATCTGACGAACGCTTAATAGCTATACCATTCGCAGGAGAATGAATTAAAATATATTCATTATTTTCTTTCAAAACACAAACATTCTCGCCAGATTCGGTGTATCCAAAAAATGTCCAGTTGCACAGATCATAACTGTAGGACATGCTTACACCATTTTGTTTATAAAAGCACCACCACTTTCCTTTCTCATCTTTGTCCTCCAGCAGATAAGGATCTATCATTCTGCCCATATTGGCTATTTCCATATCAGATCCTTTTACTTTCATGATTTCCGGAGTGCTCCAATTTTCGAGGTCTTTGCTTCGCATGATATACAATCTTGCATCAGCTGTTCCGTATCTTGGCTTCTCATCGGCTATGTAGTCAGGGCGAGGATATGTTTGCAGGCAGATGATCCACTCCCCATTGTATCGGATAATATTTCCCGGACTGCAAAAATCCAATGATTGATCTCTCGGAGTGATGATTTTTGCAGGACTCCAATTTTTCAGATCTGCCGAATGGCTCAATGCAGTATATGAATATATTTTTCCCTCTTCAGTTCTCACCAGAGTAAAAAACAGATAAAACTCATTTTCATAATATAAGACTGCCGGATCGCGATATGCTGTTGTTTCATCACCTTTAAAAATAACAGGAGACTCTAAAGTACTCAATATGTTGATTTGAGCTTTTATCTGATTTGTATTAATCAACAAAATAACAAGCAAGAATAATCTGGATTGTTTTTTCATATTAACTGCAATATAACAGCAATAACTGATTTATGCGAATAACAATAACCACGGCTCTGTCTGCCACCAGGCGGACTTTATACCGCTTGTCTTGTCACCGTTGAAGCTGCCACACTATTTCTTTTTTATCAATATTTTGTCAATCTTGTTTCCATCAATATCAACAATCTCAAACCTGTAATGTAAATAGTCAAATTTATCTCCGATCTTAGGGATCTTGCTTATTTGACTCAGTACAAATCCAGCTACAGTAGAATAATCAATCCTGTCAAAATCAATTGTGAAATCCTCAATTATTTCAACCAACGTTTCTATCGGGGCATCACCACTTACCAATACTGATTTATCATCACGAATAAATACATCCGGTTCATAGAACTCTCCTTCCCCGGGTATTTGTCCTACAATATTCTCAATTATATCATGTATTGTAATTATGCCTTCAAATCCGCCATATTCATTAACGACACAACAAATGTGCGTCTTCTTTCTTCTCAGTAAAGTCAATACTTTTTGGGCATCTGCATTTTCAGGGACGATGATCGGTTGAACAAGCAGATCACTGAAGTTGATTTTTTTATTTGATGTGATTGATTTATAATAATCCCTCAGATACAATATCCCTTGAAAATTATCCAGTTCACCCTTGCTGCAAACTATCTTACTATGTTGAAAATTGAATAGTTCACGCTTAATTTCATCATCGGGCTTACTCAAATCGATCCATTCCACATCGGTTCGATGTGTCATGATATGCTTTGCTTTCTTGTCGGAGAAGTAGAATACTTTTTCATGAATACTGTTTTGTTCTTTTTCGATCACGCCCTCAGCAGAAGCAATTTTGATCATTTGCCTCAATTCAGCTTCTGTCAGCTGTTCCGAATGTTTTTTTATCCCGAGTATTTTATTAACGAAGTTTGTTGAAAGCGACAGGAGTTTAACAAAAGGATAAAATGCCCTGCTGAAATAATGAATTACAGGTGCCACAGACATGGCAATACTTTCAGGATTATTTAAGGCAATGGTTTTGGGTACCAGTTCGCCAATAACAATGGATATAAATGTGATGATCAGTACAGTCAATGACAAAGCTATCTCATATGCATAATGACTTGTAAAGGCAATTCTTTGAAAGAAGGGTGAAACATCATGGGCAATATTTATTCCTCCGTAAACCCCGGTAACAATTCCAATCAATGTAATACCGACCTGGATAGCGGACAGGAAATTTTCAGAATCATTCAGCAATTTCAATGCTGTCTTAGCTCCTCTGCGCCCTTCCAGTCTTGATTTTTCAATTCTCGCCCTCTTGCTTGAAACCAGGGCAATTTCAGATAAGGCAAAAAAGCCGTTCATTAAGATCAATATTCCCAATACCACTATTTCCATATAATGTACTCTGTTTTATATGTTTTTCTGATAATTACAAATCCTTTTATCATTCAATACAGTCAAATTCACTGAATCATATTGTCAGTTAGTACGAAATATAAGGAAAGGAACCAACAATTGCAAACCTTCCTGAATCAAGTGGGTCAAATCTGAGGGAGGCAGACGCATGAAACACCCAAGGTGGTGTTTGTGTATGATATTCCTTTTTATTACCTTTCTGAGAACCGATACAACTATGAAGTACTGTACATGGCTTATGATCTTATCATTTGTCACATTTGCCTTGAATGCCCAACTTAGCTTTCCGGAGGGCAAAATCGCTTGCAGAAAAGTGAAATCCCTGTTTCAGGAAGATTCAACAAATATCATGACTATACAAACGAAGAGTTCAACTTCAGACAGCGTTTCAATCCTTTTTATACTGCCGGTGGAAGAGCAAAAAGAGAATCAGAGGTTTGGGTCAGGAATAGAAGAAGTCAGGGATTTAATTGATTCGAATCTGATCGGAGAAAATGTGGTATTTGTTCAGCCTGAATTTACGAGGATTCCGTGGTATGGTGATCATCCGTCTGACACACATATCTGCCAGGAAAAATACCTTATTCAAATAATAAATCAGGTAACTTTATCCTTTAGCAACAGAAAATGCAAAATATACTTGCTGGGGTTTTCAAAAAGTGGCTGGGGCTGCATGAGCGTTATGTGCAACTTTTCCCGGTTAATTGATGGGATATTCATCTGGGATGCACCATTGTCAACGGAGTTCAATAAGGAATGGGGTATGGATCAGGTATTCCGGGATAAAGATTACTTTGACAACTGTTACCGTCTGACAAACAGAGTTCGCAACTCAGCCGACATGATAAGAAACAAGACTATCGTTATTGGCGGATATGATCTATTTCAAAAACAGACGGAGACTTTTTTGAAATTTATGGATGCAAACCAGATCCAATATCATTGCAATCCGGCATTAAAATACAAACACGAATGGAATAAGGAATGGATATTATCATTACTCCGTTATAAAAACGGGATAGTACACAACAAGTAATAGGTTTTGTTATGAAAAGACGCAAGTTTTTAATGACTTCTGTTCTATCAGGAACAGGAATGGCAGTAAATGCATTGAATCATAGCGCATACAGATCAGTAAAAATCCCGGAATCCTCGCTTGAATTAAAGAGAACCATTCCACTGAATAAAGATTATGACATTATTATCATTGGTGGAGGTCCTTCGGGTTCTGCTGCAGCAATTGCTGCCGGACGCGAGGGCTCAAAAGTTCTCCTCATTGAAGCCATGGGTTGTCTGGGCGGAATGGGGACTTCAGGTCTGGTCCCTTCATGGACACCTTTTTCAGACGGCGTGCAATTTGTGTACCAGGGAATAGCAGAAAAAGTATTTAATGAATCGCTGAAGGGCGTTCCTCATGTGCCAAAAGACAAAACGGATTGGGTGCCCATTAACCCGGAATGGCTGAAGCTTGTATATGACAGGATGGTTAAAGGCTCCGGTACGGAGATCTTGTTTTTCTCACGTCTTGCTTCTATAAATTTAAAAGGGAATGGAGATGTTGATGCGATAATTGTCAGCAATAAATCCGGATTAACGGCCTATCAGGCAAAAGTATATGTTGATTGTACGGGCGATGGAGACCTCGCCGCTTGGGCAGGGGCATCATGCAAAAAAGGAAACGCAACTGGCATGACCATGCAGGCCACACATTGTTTCAATATTGCCAATATTAATCCTTTTAATCTGGAATTATTTAATTCCCTCCACGGTGCAAATCCAAAAAGTCCTGCCAGGGAAATAGTGAATTCCGGAAAATATCCTTTAATCAAAGACACACATCTGGTTATCAATTTGATCGGACCAAATACAGCAGGTTTGAATGCTGGACACCTGTCTGATGTTGATGGCACGGACCCTGTGTGCATTTCCCGTGCAATGCTTAATGGCAGAGAAATTTCCTTCCAGTACCTGGAGGCTTTAAAAGAATTCCGTCCTGAGATCTTTGCTGGTTCATTTCGGGTCAACACCGCTCAGTTGCTGGGAGTAAGAGAATCCAGAATAGTTGAGGGTGATTATATACTATCCTTTAAAGATTATATCGCCCGGGCAAGCTTTTCCGATGAGATTGGCAGGAATAATTATTATATCGATATCCACAGCTCGAAAGAGATGCTTGAAAGCATCTATGGTATCAACGTCTTTAATACAGATGATCCGGAACCCTTCAAGTATGAAAATGGGGAATCACATGGCATCCCCTACCGATGTCTTACACCCAAGGGTATTAAAAATGTACTGGTAGCAGGTCGATGTATTTCCACAGAAGAAATCGTTCAGGGTAGCACGCGCATACAGGCTGCTTGTCTTGTTACGGGGGAGGCTGCAGGAATGGCGGCTGTCCATGCTTGCAGAAACCATAAAAATGATGTCCATGAAGTAGATGTGGACTTTCTGAGAAAGAGGCTGAAAGAAGAAGGTCAGTATATCCGATAAAACCTCAAATATCCGGAATGCTAAACCCAATCCAAGCAGTTAGATTAATACACAATTCCAATAAATGTATATCTTTACCCTCTGCCTCAGCTCGCTGAAAGGTTAGCGAGCCTGGGATAAGATGCTAAATTACAGGTACTACTTTCAAAATCTCATGAAATGAAAAAAACGAACCGCCGCGAGTTTCTTCAGACCAGTACAGCAGGACTCGCCGGATTTGCCGTATTGGCTGCCGGCCTGACAGGTTATGGTTTAACACCTGCTGCAACCCCTATCGATAAGGTGAAACTGGGAGAAACCGGCCTGATGGTTCCCCGCGTTGCCCTGGGTACAGGTTCAGGTGGATGGAAAGGGGCATCCAATCAGACCAGGCTCGGCATGAAAAAATTCGTTGAACTCGCCCAGTATGGCTTTGATAAAGGAATTCAGTTCTTTGATACAGCTGATATGTACGGTTCACATACCTATGTGCGTGAAGCCCTGAAAGTGATACCGCGTGATAAGGTAACTATTCTTACTAAGGTAATGACTTACGACCATGAAGGCTGGTATAAAACGGAACCCTTTCAAACCAGTCTTGACCGTTTCAGAAAGGAGACCGGTACTGAGTACTTCGATATCCTCCTGTTGCATTGCATGATGAACGGTCAGTGGCCGCAAGAATACAGTCAATATTTGGAAGATCTGTCCAGGGCAAAGGAAAAGGGAACTATTAAAACATTAGGAATCTCCTGTCATAATCTGGATGCCATGATCGAAGCCGCAAGCAACCCCTGGGTGGATGTCCTGCTTGCCCGGATCAATCACCACGGATCAAAGATGGATGGCACACCGGAAAAAGTAATGAAGGTCCTTGAGACTGCCCGTATGAACGGCAAAGGTGTTATCGGAATGAAGGTATTTGGCATGGGAGATCTGATAAAGGACGACCAGCGTGAAAAAGCACTGGATTATGTAATCAAAAGCGGTAATGTCCATTGTATGACCCTGGGTCTGGAGAGCAAAGAACAGATTGACGATGCTGTAAACCGGGTGATGCGTATTGCAAATTCTTAGTCCTTCGATTGCAGGATCTTCAATTACAGGTTCAGGCAAGCTGGCAGAACGGACTTTTACTTCTGTTGATCAATCCGAACCACCTGTGTTCTGCCGGCAGGAAGGGTAAGCATCATTTTGTTATCTCCGACCCGGACAACCTGACCATTCACCATCTCCACAGCAGTAAATTTTCCGGGTATTCTTAGTTTGTTCATATCCAGAGTTATGACACATGGCAAATCCTGATCACCATTGTTGCGAACCGTGAAGAAAAGCCTGTCATCCTCACCAAACCTTTCGACACGTATTGATCCCGAATTGCTCGTTGCAAGGGTCACAGGCTGCCAGCCTGCGGCAGCAATCTGCTTAATGACCGGGATATATTTCCTGAAAAAAGGCCGACCGTTCTCAATTTTATCGCGATCCTGCCAGTAAGGATCATTTGATGCATCCACACTGAAAAAGGACGGGAAGAAACCATAGGCCATCATCTTCTCAAAATAGATCTCGTATCCTGCATAGGGAGGGCTCGTAAATGCCTTATCGTTCAATCCTTCATTCAGCAGGAATACAATGGATTTCTGAAATGAGATGGCTCTTTTAAAATCCAGCGCTTCCACATTGTGATCATCAGAAGAATACCAGCTCAGTTCAGCACCAAACAGGTCCAGATTAGCCGCAGCAAAAGGATTCCATCCATGACCATTGCCCATGGCCAGTTTGCCTTGTGCATGCATTTCATCAGAAATCTTTTTCATGAATTCAAATTCTGAAGTGAAGTTCCATATTGCTGGCCTGGCAATGCTGTTAGAAAATGTCAGCGGATAATCGGTATACCTGAAGTGATCTTCCCGGTAATTCAGATCATGATGCCAGTTCCATTCCATTGAATCAAAATAAATTCCGTCCACATTCATTTCTCGTGCCGGTGTAATTTCACTGTTCAGGATATATTGATACCGGTTGAAACCGGGAAGATCGGGATCACAATTTGTCGTAATGCTCACTGCCCACCCTGTTTTAAACCAGGGAGTTTCCAGACGGCGTGCCTGCCAGCGGCCGTTTTTATCATTTGTTGCGCTGATATCCAGATAGATTTTATGTTCCGGGGATATCATTTTTGCAGATACAAGTGTATCGTAAGGTATGTCCTTTGTTTCGATAGGCAACTGAATATCCCAAGGTTCTGTGTATTGAAAACTCAGGACACCAGTGCCTTTATCGGAAACTATGTTGGGTATTTTATTGCCGTCTTTCTGATCATTGCTGCCCCAGGATGTCTCATGAAATCCAAAACCAAAATCTTCCCAATTGCGAATTGACCTTAATGCGGTAAATGGAAGCCATATTCCCTCATTTACAACGCGTTTTTTAAATGCATCAGGATAAATGCCGTAATATTCTTTCAGCGCAGCTCTCATGCCCCATTCCTGGTCAAAATCAAACAGACATAATTTAAAAAAGGCCCGGTTGGGATGTTTATCCGTTAAAGGACTGGTAGCCAGGTCAAACTCAGCAAGCAACCCCTTCCGGATGTCCGCTCCCAGCCGGTAAACAATGGGCAGGGACATGTTTACGCCAAGTCCGATCCCTTTGGCATCCACGCTCACCGCACAGAGGGGAAAATATGACATAGTACCCCGGCCCACGGCATTACCGTAACCGCCTTCCTTCAGATCACTGTTATTAAAAGCTCCATCAGGAGGCATCACAGTAGCCAAATGAACAGTGTCGTACATCACCTTATCTGGCTGCATTACGACTGATTCATTCAGCCCGTGATACCATGTCCATGTATCACCCCTGACAGCGAAGCATATCCGAAGGGTTGCACAAGAGCTGCCTTCGGCCAGGTATTCCAATTCACCATTGATCTCCGTGTAAGATCCACGATCAATTTCATGAATTACAACCTGATATATTTTGTTTCTATAAAGGCTTATTCGTGCATTTGCAGAATGGATACTATCATAAAACGGTATTACAGTAGCACTGCTTACCGGCTTACCGGGGTCAATATATTCAACAGTTATACTTTCATGAATACGTGTTTCCCGGGCTTCCGTATAATAGCCATGTATCAGCATTCCCAGGGTTATTGCAATATGCACGTTTTTACTTAAGTTGCTCATATCGTATGTCCTAAATTATATTCAGTAATAAATTATCAATAGCTAAAGTTGGCTAAATTCCGGAATAAAAAGAACATCTGCCTGCCAGATTCTTATTAATTCTCACCCACCCCCACCCCCACCCCCACACACCCACACTCTCTCATTACTCATTACTCATTACTCATCACTCATCACTCATTACTTCTTACTTATTATTCCTTCAAATTTGTAATACATTTACATTTTTTATATATTGCACATAGTTAAGTTCAGTATATTTTGTTTTGCTTGTATTAATGTAATCTATCCGGATGAAGAAGAAGATTGTTCTTGAATATACCATAAATTCTGCTTCTAAAGTTCTATTTCCCCGTCTTAGCACACCGGGTGGACTTTCCGAATGGTTCGCGGATAACGTGAATATTAACGGAAATGTGCTTTCATTCTTTTGGGAAAAAACAGAACAACGGGCTGTAATAGTGCAGAAAAAAGAAAACAAATATGTCAGATACCGCTGGCTTGATTCCGAAGAGCCAGAATCACAATGGTTTGAATTCCGAATTAGCATAGATGACCTTACCGGAGATACCGCACTGATTATCACAGACTTTACGGAAGATGAAGACAAGGAAAGCACCATCGAGCTCTGGAATTCCCAAATTGCCAAACTAAAGCGTGTAATTGGTCTGTAAGCACTAAGTTAGTTTATCCGATATCTCTTCCAATGAATAAATTCTTAACGCGAAAGAAGACATAAACATTAGAATTTTTTCTTCTGTTTTAAATTAATTATCCTATTTTCAAATTTTTTCTTAACAAAATTATATATAAACGGTATTGAGGTTATAACAATCAGGAAAATAACTATATATTCCAGGTATTCTTTTGTCTTTGGGATATATTCCCCCATAAAATAACCCGTCAGGACCAAAGAACTTACCCAAAAAAGTGCTCCGACCAAACTGTATATGAAGAATTTATGGTATTCTAACTTTACAATACCAGCAACAATAGGGGCAAAAGTCCGTACAATCGGCAAAAACCGGCTAAGTATGATCGTCTTTTTTCCATATTTTATATAAAACTCGTTCGCTACAACCAAGTGTTCCTGCCGAAAGAAAAATCCTGATTTACGTCTGAATAGCAATACCCCGACTTTTTTACCAAATGAATAACCTACCATATTGCCTGATACAGCAGAAATAATAATTAAGACTATAAGCATTAAGGGATGAATTTGCAAAATTCCTGTAGAACAAAACAAACCGGCAGTAAATAACAGCGAATCTCCTGGCAGGAAAAAACCAACGAATAAGCCGGTTTCCGCAAAAACGACAAAAAGCAGCAAATAGATTCCTCCGTAACGGATAATACTTTCCGGATTCACAAGCTCCTTTAAGAAATCGAATATTCCATCCATCCATGCAATTTATTGGGAAGATATTTCTTTTAGAAGATCTGATTGTATTTTCCCTATCAACGGTACGAAAAGTGCAGATTTATCCAGAAAAAATATTAACTGACCAAGGCATCGAAAACTCTCCCGGATTTTGCACTTTTCATACCGCGTAGTGGCAGATCATGTTTGCTGCATTTGCAACTTCAATTAGGACAAATACATTCACATTCGTGACACACAGGACATTCGTCTTTGTCACATCCGATAATGGCTACTGTAAATAGTAAAACCATTAATATAACATATATTTTTTTCATAACAATTGATTTTCAAATTTTAAAATATGAACGAAATAAGTGGATCGTTGCTCAAATCTTAACATCAGATCTTAAAGAAATAACAATTAACTATTTTGGAGGTCGCCATATACTTGGCGACACTCTTGTGGCAGCGATACATGAGGTCAAGTGAAAATATTTCCCATTTGCTATTTGAAAAGAAGATTCGATATTTTTTATAGATACATCATCCTGGCAATTTTCTTCAACAGGTATAGATGAGCCGACAAAATACTCAATATTGAGGATCAAATGTAAAGGATCTATACTTATTGAATACTCGCTGTATATTAGCACAGGTAAAAATGAAATATACAATATGATAAATATCTTCCTCATTTATTCAATAGAAAACATAATTAACCTAATTCTTTGAACTATGTTGACACATCATATTGGTATATTTATAAAAACCATTCCCTTGTTGTATTAGCATTTAATAGAGGGTTTTTCTAACCAGCTTAAAATGCTTATATAATTCAAACCAGGTTATGCTAAAGATACCCACGATTATGCATATTACAGCTTCTAATAAACCAATTTTTTCGAATTGGAACAAATTCAATAGAAACGGAATATTGAGAATGAGAATCATAAACAATATTGCCCCACCTACTACCCATTTTACAGTTTTATTAGGTGTAAGAATTATTTTAAAGAAATTGGAAGTCCATGAGCGGTTTGATATAATGATGGCAATATTTGAGGAAATTAATGTTACAAAGGTGAGTGTTCTCACAGCTTTTTCGGAATAGCCTGTTTTGAGTCCGATAAAATAGACAAGCAATGTCATAACAAGTATTCCGATACCTTGCGTGCAACTTAACAATATCTTTTTTGACCCAAAGAATGGTTCATTTATATCTTTTGGCGGTCGTGCCATGACATTCTTTTCTTCCTTTTCAGCTTCAAAAATGATAGAACAGGTACGGGTCAATAATCAACTCAAGAAATACAATGTGAACAGGCCATAGAATCAAAGGCATGTCGCCAAATAAAACAGGAATTAGGGATAAGCCTGCAATGGGTACATGTATTGCGAATATATATCCCAATGCTTTCTGAAGATTATCAAATATTCTTCGTCCCATTCTGACTGCTCCCACAATAGAGGCAAAGTTATCATCCATAAGTACAAGGGATGATGCTTCCCTTGCCACATCAGTACCCTTTTCACCCATAGCGATTCCTATGTTTGCTGTTTTAAGTGCTGGTGCATCATTCACGCCATCACCTGTCATGGCAACAATTTCATTATTTTTCTTTAAAGCATTGACAATTTTTAATTTTTGCTCAGGAATAACCCTGGCAAAAATATTGACGGTTTTTATCTTTCCACAAAGCTCTTCTTCACTTATTTCCCTCAATTCAATGCCAGTTATGCACAAATCCAGGATTTCTTAATCCGATATCTTTTGCAATATTCATTGCGGTTACAGGATAATCTCCTGTAATCATAATAACTCGGATACCAGCTTTATGACATTCTTTGACGGCATCCGGCACATTTTCCCTGATAGGATCAGACAAACCAATTAACCCAACAACCTCAAAATCAAAATCATGTTGGATTACCGGTAAATTGCCCGGATTAACAATTGCTTTGGCAACACCCAGTACCCTTAGACCTGCAGATGCCATCTCGGCAACAGCCTTTTCATATTTGCTTTTGGTATTTGCATCAAGATGTGACAAATCAAATATGGCCTCAGGGGCTCCTTTTGCTGCAATGACTTTTCCCTTTGTTCCCGTGCTGCTAAATACTCTGGACATGGCCAGCATTTCCTGGGATAAGGGATATTCCTTTTCCATTAACCAATCCGAATGAATATGTTCTGTATTCTGAAGAAATTTATCGCCTATGCCGGTAATTGCTTTCTCCATCGGATCAAATGGGTTAACCTGACTTGATAAGATGCCATATTCAATGATCTCATGAAATGATTCAGGAAATGCTATATTGGCTTTAACTGTATAAAAATCATAACCATTAAACAACCTGGTAACAGTCATTTTATTTTGCGTAAGTGTTCCCGTTTTATCAGTGCACAAAACAGTAGCAGATCCAAGGGTTTCGATAGCGGCAGGTTTTCGGGTCAGTACATTTTTCTTAGACATTCGCCATGCGCCGAGTGCCAGAAATACCGTAAGCACTACCGGAAATTCTTCGGGAAGCATAGCCATAGCGAGTGTAATACCCGCTAAAAAGCCGTTCAGCAAATCACCCCTGGTTAGAGTATATACAACAATAACCAGAGCACAAAGAGAAATCCCGATAATTGCCAGGCGTTTTACAAGAACACCAGTTTCTTTTTTTAGTTTTGTGGGTTCTTCTTTTACTGATTCTAATGCTTTCCCTATTTTCCCGATTTCAGTTCTCATCCCGGTTGCAGTAACTTTTACAATTCCATTCCCCTGGACGATCATTGATCCTGAATAAACACAAGGAATATCATCGCCGCCTGGCATAAAACCGGAATCCACATCTTTTGTTTCCCTTTTTCTCACCGGTACAGATTCTCCAGTAAGTAAGGATTCATCTGCCAAGAGGTTTGTGCATGATAAAACCAGTGCATCGGCTGGAACCCTATCCCCCTCCTGTAATACTACAATATCATCAGTAACTACTTCCTTGCCAGGTATCCTCTTTTCAATTCCCTCCCTGATTACCAATGCTCTTGGACTGGCAAGGTCCTTCAAAGCATCCAGTGCTTTTTCTGTTTTTTTCTCCTGATAGAATTCAATACCCATGATTACAAATACAAAGCCCAATAGCATCAGCCCTTCCTGAACATCACCAAGTATCAGATATAATGTTCCGCAGGCTACCAATAACAGAAACATGGGTTCTTTAACAACGCCCAAGGCAATTTGAATTATGCCTTTTGGTTTTGAAGAAGGTAGTTCATTAAAGCCCTCTTTATCCAGTTTAAGCCTGACCTGCTCTTCGGATAAACCGTTAAAATATTCAGTTTTAAATATTCTTCCCATGTTAATTCATAAATTTTAGTTAGTATTATCTAACCATAACAAAATATTGCGGTCAGCATAATTAACCAACCTGACCCTATGTATTCCATATTAATCGAATAATCCCTCCAGAAATCCCTTTTTTCTATGTTTATCATAATCATGTTGCTCATAGTCATGACTATCCTGCATGTGATTGTGAGGATTATAATTTGGTCTGCCCTGTGTCCCTGCTGAACGTTCAATAATTTTGTCAAGCTCACCCCGGTCAAGCCATACTCCCCTGCATCTAGGACAATAATCTATCTCAATGCCCTGCTTGTCGGACATTACTAATGTTACATTGCAATTTGGACAATTCATAGCTTTTATAATTAAATTAAATAACTGAGTATAGAAAGACTTTTATCAAACAATCCTTCATTCCGATCCCCCGCTTAACAGATTAAATGGAAATCATTTTCCTGAGCCTTTCCAAATTTTATCCAGAAAACCTATGATTCCATCCAGCAAGCCCTGCAAACCATTTTGAATGATATAATCATAAAGTTTCGCAAACAAGGGTAGTAGAATTATTATCAAGACAATGGCTATAGCTAGAAACAACATACCGGCCAATAGGACCAGTAGTTTCAGTTTTTTATTCCTCCTAATCTTTTCAAGTATATTTATCCACTTTAGATGGTCGCTGTATCCAGAATATGAATGTTGCGAATTATGCGAATATCGATCGGCATCATGATATACTGGCTCCCTGTAATTACCATGATTTCTGCGTTTGTTTTCAAAAAAATCATCAAAATCCATGCGGTTAGAATTTATTATTTGTATAAGTACGTTGAGAGAATTTATTATTGAGAAGTAATACAGTAAATAATTCTATGCATTCATATAGAGTTTAAATTGCATTGGACTTAATCCAAATGCTTTGGCAAGTGAAAAATAGAATTAGATACGAAGGAATGGGCTTATGATAATTCAGGCGGAAGCCAAATGGAATAACACAATTTGGGTGGATAAGAGCAAGTTAAGGATGAAAAACTCTCGCATCCGAAATTTTCAATTTGATCTGCATTCCTTGGGGAAATAAAATGAAAATCTTCTTCGAATGATGTTTCCTGAGATACTGATCTTTGCGAGGTTTTACCATTAGGTGAACTTTCAATTTTGTCTGTAATATGGCCATAATGATCAACAATGTCGTGTCCTAAATAAGAAAACACGGTTAATACAAGAAGTAAGAGAACCAAAATATTTTTTACATCTTTCATGTCGGATCAAATATAATGAAAGAAACCATGGCAAATGGTCAATTAATATTTTTTAACAAATTAAAAATTTATCATATCAGCCAGATAAGGCCTGAAATAGTTTGAAATAGAGCCTTTAATTTTACCAGATGTTGCGCTTTTTTCACTGCCAATAAAATCCTAGCTTTGTATCCGGTGTTAATACCTGGTAATTATTATTATAATTTGTTGTGAAACGACTGCACCGGCTGGTAATTATCTCCTTTCTGGGTCCATTTGTCATGACCTTTTTTGTTGTGCTCTTCCTCCTGCTCATGCAATTCCTTTGGCGATATATTGATGAGCTCGTGGGTAAGGGTCTGGAATTTAAGATCATCGGTGAATTACTCTTTTATGCATCGTCAAGTCTTGTTCCACTGGCAATGCCCCTGGCTATACTCCTTTCCTCCCTGATGACATTCGGTAACATGGGTGAGTTTTATGAGCTTACAGCCATGAAATCATCTGGCATCTCCCTCCGTCGCATTATGCTTCCGCTTGTCATACTGGTAATTTTCATCTCATTTGGCGCCTTCTTTTTTGCGAATAATATTCTTCCATTCACCAACCTCAAAATGAAATCGCTGTTATATGATGTCAGGAATCAGCGACCTGAAGTGCAGATTACGGAAGGGGTTTTCTATAATGGTATCGATAATTTCAGCATCCGGGTAAACCGAAAGGATCCTGTTACAAACATGTTGTATGATATTAAAATATACGACCATACAGCCAATAAAGGCAATCTGTCGGTAACCCTGGCTGATTCGGGCAGAATGAAAATGACTGCAGACCGGAGAAATCTCGTTGTAACACTCTGGAGTGGTCATACTTACGCTGAAATAGAAGAGAAGCGGCGAAAACGTGAACGGAGCTATCCTCACAGGACGGATAGGTTCGGTGAGCAGCGCATCATCATTGAAATGACTGGATTTGAGCTACTTCGTTCCGATGAAAGCATATTCCGGAATTCCTATACGATGCTCAACCTTTCACAGCTTCAGCAGGCCTGTGACTCTCTCCAACGGGAGCTTGACAGAAAAAGCAGGCAGTTCTACAATTCTATGATTATGAATAACTTCTTTAAGATGAGCTCGCAGTTTCAGAAACGTCTTGTCAGTCCTGCTGCCCGCATGATTTCTGCCTCTCCTCCTGCTTCTGCTCCGCCAGGGTCAACTCTGATTTCTCCGGGAAAAACAGACCTGGGGAAACCTACCCCTGTCCTTAAAAAGCCAGTGCTTCAGAATCAAACCTCTGCTGTAAAGGAACCAGCGCTCCATCAACAACTGTCTGCCAGCACTGATTCAGTCCTTAACACAAAACCGGTCCTGAAGGTGCACAATTTCGATAGTCTTTTTTTGTCCTATACCCCCAGAAAACAGCAGGATATTGTAAAATATGCCCTGAATAACACCTCCATGAATCAGTATTCGGTTGTTAGTACATCGTCAAATCTCACATTTGACATGCGATATCTGCGGCGTCATGAAATTGAGTGGCACCGCAAATTCACCCTGTCTCTTGCCTGTCTGATATTTCTGTTCATTGGTGCACCGCTGGGAGCCATTATTCGGAAAGGGGGACTTGGAATGCCTACGGTAATATCCACGCTTTTGTTTATTCTGTATTATGTCATTTCCCTCACAGGAGAGAAATTTGTCAGGGAAAGCGTTCTGAGTGCTTACCAGGGTATGTGGCTGTCTTCCTTTATTCTCGTTATTGCCGGTGTATTTCTGACTTACGAAGCCACAAATGATTCTGCCATACTCAATCTGGATGCCTATCTCAATTGGTTTCGCGATAAACTGGGATTCAGCAAAGGTGTCCTGCTTGACAAGAAAGCCCATCTCACCGGGAAATTTGAGATTCTGGATATACCCAGGGAGGAATTACAGCGGGAATTCACAAGCATCGGTATAGAGGCTTCTGCCTGTATCGAACAAATGGAAAAGGAACTAGGTCTGGTCAATCTGGCCAGGAAAACGATAACGAACACGGGCTATATCTACCTCATTGAATTCGGAGTTGATTATAATAGCATGATTGACAGAATTATACTCAGTAAATGGTTCCGACATCCCTATTTCTTAAAAAGGCTATCAGAATTCCCTTTCCTGCATGGCCGGATTACATCGAATTATTTTCCCAATAAATACGTGAAACTTATCTCCTATGTGGTTTTCCCGGTATGGATACCTATTCTCATCCACCTGTGGCTAAAATCCCGAAGTTTAAAGAGAAGCCTTCAGCAGGTGAGAGAACTTTCTGCCGGTATGGTGAACCTGCTGAACAGTGCAGCAATGAAAACCGATCCTGTATATCTGGTATGAACATCCTGCAGATTTGTAATAAATCACCTTATCCGCCGAATGACGGAGGTTCTCTGGCCAGTTACGGTATGATTCGTTCTTTTAGCCGGCATGGACATGATGTAACCTTGCTGACCATGTGTACGCCTAAACATGGCCTCAGCCAACAGGATAAAAATGCGCTGTCAGCTATGGTCAGGCTTTTCACCGTGGAAGTGGATACAACAATTAACAAATTCCGCCTTCTGGTTAATTTCATTTTCTCCCGAATGCCTTACAATGCTGAACGATTTATTTCACTGGCTTTTGATACCACCCTATCCCGCATACTTCAAAATGCATCATTTGATATAGTACAGCTGGAAGGTCTTTACCTGATGCCCTATGCTGATACCATACGCCGACACAGCCGTGCCCGGATCGTATTACGGGCGCACAATGTTGAACATGAAATCTGGAGCCGGATTGCTGCACAAGAATCCAGTGTCATCAAAAAGTTCTATTTCAAGATATTGTCCGGACGTATCATGCAGTTTGAGGTTGGGTACTTAAACCACTATGACCTGCTTGTGCCTATTACAAGAAGGGATCTTGATATTTTCAATCATTTGGGTAACATCAAACCAGCACATGTTTGTCCTGCTGCCCTGGATGCAGAAAGCCTCTCTGAACCTGAAATGCCCGCAGGTTTACCAACACTCTTTTTTCTTGGTTCACTCGAGTGGAGGCCGAATCAGGAAGGACTTCTCTGGTTTACCGACCAGGTGCTGCCAATGCTGTTGCCCCGCCATCCAGGTCTCAGGCTGCATATTGCAGGCAGAAATGCCCCGGTTTGGCTTCAAAAGCGCATGAAAAAGCCCGGCATTGTTTTTCATGGAGAAATACCGGATTCAACTGTGTTTATCCGTAATCATGACATCATGGTTGCCCCCTGTTTTTCTGGTAGTGGAATGCGGGTAAAGATCATTGAAGCCATGTCGCACGGAAAACCGGTAGTGACAACACCTATTGGTGCTGAAGGTTTGGGAGCAGCACATAATGAAAATATCCTGATAAGTGATTCAATAAATGAATTTGCTGAATTTCTTGACCGTCTTATAAAATTTCCTGATTTTTACCGGAAAATCGGACATAATGCCACAATTTTCATCCAGAAGAATTTTGACAATATGAAAGTGTCAGCGGAACTTATCGGCTTTTACCTATCCCATCTTCCATGATGCTGATCATTCTGTTTTGGCTTTTCCTTGCCGTTATTGCATATGCCTATTTCGGATATACACTCATTATGCTTGTTCTCGCAGGGATTCACAGATTATTCAGCATAAAAGTGAAAAAGATGGAAATTCATTGCGAGCCACCAGTTACTTTATTCATTCCGGCTTATAATGAAGCTGACTATATTGGAATAAAAATGCTGAATACACTGGCGCTCAAGTACCCGAAAGATAAGTTAAAGATCATATGGATCACGGACGGTTCCACAGACAGCAGTCTGGAGCAGTTGGGCAGGTATGCGGGAATAACTGTTTTTCATAATCCTGAACGTCGCGGAAAAATCCATGCCATGAACAGGGGTATAAAACTTACTGATACACCCATCGTAATATTTACCGATGCAAACACCATGCTGAATCCGGAAGCCATCCGGGAAATGGTACGGTTCTTTTCCGATCAGCAGGTAGGTTGTGTGGCAGGAGAAAAGAGGATCACTGAATCTCAACGGGAAAAAGCAGTGGGGGCAGGAGAAGGTCTCTACTGGAAATATGAATCCATGATTAAAAGACTTGAATCGGAAACCGGATCTGCTGTAGGTGCTGTGGGAGAATTATTCGCCATCAGACGGGAATTGTATGAGGAAGTGCCTGAGGATACTCTGCTCGATGACTTCAGTATTTCACTCCGGATTGCCGGCAAGGGATACTTTATCAAATATGCACCACAGGCCTGGGGTGTCGAAACTGCATCCATATCGGTGTCTGAAGAAATGAAGCGAAAAGTGAGAATAGCCACCGGCGGAATGCAAACCCTGTTTCGGTTAACTTCACTGCTGAATCCTTTCCGGCATGGATTACTTTCATTTAAATATTTTTCTCATAAAGTTCTGCGCTGGTGTCTGGTACCCTTCTGTTTTCCGATGGTTTTTCTTCTGAATGCAGCAATCCTGTTTTTACCCCACCAACCGGATTTCTATACCCTGTTTTTTATTTTACAGGGTCTCTTTTACCTTCTTGCGATTGCAGGAGGTTTCCTGAATAATGTGAAACTTCGGTTCAAGGTTGTTTTTGCACCCTACTACCTTCTGGTAATGAATTATGCCATCCTCATTGGCGTATATAACTTCATAACGGGCAACTATACTGTAAACTGGCAGAAAGCAAAAAGAAGCTGATTATTTTCATTGCATTATACAGGCAAATAGGGTTAATTAGTAGTGAAAACCGGCTACAGATCTGGCTACAAATTGTATTTTTGCTTTATAATTAAGAATTTGAATAAACGGCAATGCCTGATAAAGTTAAGAACAATATCCTGATGGAGTTGAACACAATTAAGGAAGCCATTGATGACATCAGGGCAGGGAAAGTTGTGATCGTCGTAGATGATGAGGATCGGGAAAACGAAGGTGATTTCATTTGTGCGGCTGAACTGATCACGCCTGACATTGTGAATTTCATGGCCACATGTGGCCGCGGATTGATATGTGCACCCATTCCGGAAACGCGTTGTGAGAATCTGGAACTGGAATTGATGGTGAGAAGCAATACGTCATTTCATGCAACTCCTTTCACAGTATCCGTTGACCTGTTGGGTCATGGCTGCACCACCGGTATCTCAGCTTCCGACAGGGCCAAAACGATCAGGGCATTGGTAGATCCTGAAACCAAACCAGAGGACCTGGGCAGGCCCGGACATATTTTTCCCCTTAAAGCCCGGACCAAAGGGGTGCTGCGCCGGCCGGGACATACCGAAGCCGCCATTGATCTGACCCGGCTGGCTGGTCTGAAACCTGGCGGTGCACTGGTGGAGATCATGAATGAGGATGGAAATATGGCCCGGCTGCCTGAACTGATCGGGCTGGCCAAGAAATACAGGCTCAAAATCATCACGATAAAAAGTCTGATCGCTTTTCTTCTTGAACATGAAAGCCTGGTCATTAAAGGTGAAAAGGCCAAACTACCCACCAAATATGGTACTTTTAATGTTATTCCCTTCATTCAGAAATCAAACGGTCTGGAACACCTGGCCCTGTTCAAGGGTACCCTGAAACGGGAAGAACCGGTAATGGTGAGGGTTCATTCGTCATGCATGACAGGAGATATATTTGGTTCATACCGGTGTGATTGTGGTTCACAATTGCATGCTGCCATGAAGATGATCGAAAATGCCGGAATGGGCGTAATAGTCTATCTCAATCAGGAAGGCAGGGGCATCGGGTTATTTAACAAAATTACAGCCTACAATCTGCAGGAAAAAGGCCGTGATACGGTAGAGGCTAACCTCGACCTGGGTTTTGAAGAAGATGAACGCGACTATGGTGTGGGTGCGAGTATTCTGCATGAACTCGGTCTTGGCAAGATCAGATTGATTACCAACAACCCTGTAAAACGGGCCGGACTTGAAGGCTATGGCATATCCATCATCGATAATATTCCCCTGATCATACCATCCAATGAACACAATGAATTCTATCTGAAAACAAAAAAGAATAGAATGGGCCATTTATTGGAATTGCTGGAAGATAAGGACTTTAAAATTACCAATGACAAGTAGGATGAAACCATCCGGTCCGGACATTGTGTTTATGGGTACACCTGAATTTGCGGTGGAATCTCTTAAAGCCATTCTCGATTCAGGTTATTCTGTCAAAGGGGTGGTGACTTCACCCGACAAGGCTTCAGGAAGAGGCCTGCAAGTGCGCCCCTCACCCGTTAGAACATTTGCTGTGCAGCATAATCTGCCGGTTTTACAGCCCATGAAGTTAAAAGATCCTGATTTCCTTCATTCACTCAGGCTTTGGCAGGCTGATTTACAAGTCATTGTTGCATTTCGTATGTTACCCGAAGAGGTATGGGGCATGCCTCCCATGGGAACTTTCAACCTCCATGGATCTCTGCTTCCCCAATACCGTGGTGCAGCTCCGATAAACTGGGCCATTATGAATGGTGAGACAAGAACCGGCGTTTCGACATTCTTCCTGAACCATGAAATTGACACGGGCTCTGTTATTTATTATGAGGAGACTGATATTGGACCACAAGAGACTGCGGGGGAGTTACATGACAGGCTGATGAAGATCGGGGCCAGGCTGGTCATCAGAACCATCGAAGGAATTGTCTCAGGTCGCGCAGGTACTGTTGACCAGCATCATATACAGATAACCGGTCCCTTGCGCAGTGCGCCCAAGATTTTTAAAAATGATTGCAGGATGAACTGGAACCGGGATGCTGTGCACCTGTATAATTTTATCCGTGGGCTGAGTCCCTATCCTGCTGCATGGAGTGAGATTGTCACCGGTAAAGAAGAAGTCTTGTTGGTGAAGATTTACTATGGCAGACCCCTTGATGCAAATCCGGTCGAAAAACCGGGGACAGTGATCACAGACGGCCAGCACTTTTTACATGTTGTTACCGGTAAGGGCGTTATCGCAATTGACCGGATCCAACTCGAAGGGAAGAAACAGATGGACATAATTGAGTTTCTCCGTGGATTTCCGGCTGCACAATGCCGGTTTCAGTAAAACTTCGGGGGCTAGTCCAGGTTCAGATCCACCTTGATTTCTTCCTCCGATTCAATATTTGTGGCTTTTTTGTCTAATTCCGGAGCAGAAACTTCCATTTTCAGGGCTTTTCTCAATTGAAGCGTTGTGCCGACTGGTGGTTGTGCACCCGTTTTGAGGTGGTTGAGTTCATACAGCCGCTCAAGTTTGATGGCATATAACTGAGATACTGCGCGGATGGTCTCACCATTTTTAAGTACATGTATATTTTTTCCTGCCTGTGCACGATTCCTTTTGGGTTGAACATAAATTACCTGCCCCGGCTTTATGGAATCAGAAGGCCCTGCGTCATTATATTGCATAATTTCCCAATCAAGCTTCCCAAATTCTGCAGTCAGGGATTCATAGGTATCCCCCTTAACTGCCAGGATAAATTTCACACGGTTCGTTTCCCCTTTTTCCCGGTTCATGGCATGTGCATGCGGATGTTTTTCCGCTTTCGAAACAGGCTTGTCTGATAATCCCATCCTATCATACCTGTGCAGATCGAATTCCTCAATAATACGGATCAGTGACTCTGCATATGTATTACTGGTAGCGTAGCCAGCTTTCTGTAAACCCCTGGCCCAGCCCTTGTAATCTGCTACACTCAGATCAAAAAGAAAGGCATAACGCGATTTTGCTTTCAGGTAGTCGGAATGATCCCGATAGGAATCCTCTGCTGATTCGTATTTTCGAAAGCATTCGTTCTTTTCATCATCGTCGTGATAAATCCTTTTTCCATACCAGTCCTGATGGCACTTGATGCCAAAGTGATTATTGCCCTGCCGGGCAAGTGAGCTGTTGCCATCACCCGACTCCAGCGCACCCTGGGCAAGTGTAATACTGGCAGGCACTCCACTGCGTCTCATTTCATGGATTGCCATGTCCTTGTAGCCATTAAAATATTCAAGACGTGTCATTCTGCTTCCCGACTGTGCCAGACTTCCGCCAACAACCAGGTTAAAAACCAGCAACAGATATCCTTTCATAACCCTGTTTGAATCCTGCAAAAATAACGATCCGAAGCAGATTTGTATTGTTAATTACAGGCAGGTTTTCAACATTAACCAACAACATGCCGGGATATTAGTCCATTGTAATTCTTGATCCGTACTTTTTATTTTCCAGCTTGGTGGCCTCTGTGATCACGCTTTTACTGCCGCCATGCTCAATAAAATACAGGGCTGCTTCCATTTTCGGTGCCATGCTCCCTTCGCTGAACATGCCCATATTCAGGTATTGACGTGCCTGGTTGCGGGTGATGAATTCAGCAATTTCCTGGTTTGGTTTTTTGTAATTCAGGTAAACATACGGAACATCGGTTAATATGTATAGCTCATCGGCCCCGATCGTAACAGCAAGCAGGGCAGAGGCCATATCCTTGTCGATTACCGCTTCCACCGGTCTGTAATTTCCCTTGCTGTCAATATATACCGGTATTCCACCTCCCCCGGCAGCAATGACGATATTGCCTTCCGATACCAGCTGCCGTATAATGCTGCTGTTCACTACCTCAACCGGATCAGGAGAAGCCACAACCCTCCGGTATCCGCCGCCTGATTTAATCTCCTCCTTGAAAATCCATCCCTTCTTTTTTTCCAGTTTCCGGGCCATATCAGGAGGATACGTCCTGCCGATTCGCTTTACCATATTGTGAAAGGATTTACCTTTGCGGTCAACAATAACCTGGCTGACGAGGGTTACCACGTTCTTCCGGATGCCATGTTTATGCAAGGCGTTGCGCAATATACGTTCGATCATATAACCGATCTCACCCTGTGTACCGGCAACACATATATCCAGCGGCATCTGTGGAATGCCGTAATTTAATTCTCCGGCATCATTCCGCTGCAGGAGATCCCCAACCTGAGGCCCGTTACCATGGGTGATCACCAGATCATATCCGTCAGATAACAGGAATACCAGGTTTTCGAGGGTTCTGAAAGTGTTCTTTTCCTGCTCTTCAATTGTGCCACGCTGATTATCACGCTGAAGGGCATTACCGCCCAGTGCTACTACTGCAAGTTTGCTCATAATGGGTTGATTACGCAATAATCAGAAAAGATAGATTAATTATTGTATCCAAAAAATGACATTGCTCCATAGTGAACCAACATCATATAGTCATTATAGTTATATTTGATACCCCTAATTTTTATGTCACATGGAACTAAAACGCACTTTTGATATCCTGGATAACCTGATGGAAATTTGTCCGGATAAGCCAGATATGCTGGCTGGCAAGGAAGAAGGCCACTGGATTAAGTATTCAGTAATGGAATACGTCAGTATGGCAAATTTTACCAGTTACGGACTGATGGCCCTCGGTTTGAAAAGAGGTGATCTGGTTGTTACCATTTCCAACAACAGGCCGGAGTGGAATATAATGGACATGGCACTAAGTCAGGCTGGCCTTGTTCATGTCCCGATCTATCCAACCATCAGTGAAGATGATTACACGTATATTTTAAACAATTGTGAACCCAGGATAGTGATTGTTTCAGACAAATCCCTGTTTGAAAAAATATCGCCCATTGCTACCCGTGTAACTTCCGTCATGCGGACATATACATACAATATTGTGGAAAATGCAAGCAACTGGAAAGAAATACCTGAATTAGGCAAACAGCATGCCGGTGAATTTGCCGAACCGCTCAGGAAGATCAGGGATAGCATTGATGTGCAGGAGATGGTAACCCTGATTTATACTTCAGGAACCACAGGAAATCCCAAGGGTGTTATGCTTTCGCATAATAATGTGGTGAGTAATGTAGTAGCCATCTCACAGGTATATGATTTTAACCATACCCATCGTACACTCAGTTTTCTTCCCATCAGCCATATTTTTGAAAGGACCATCAACTATTACTT
Source organism: uncultured Bacteroidales bacterium (assembly GCA_963705125.1). Taxonomy (GTDB): domain Bacteria; phylum Bacteroidota; class Bacteroidia; order Bacteroidales; family UBA10428; genus UBA5072. Next base: position 482,644 of record CAVPIY010000009.1, read on the forward strand.
TCAAAGTGTGGGCCTCAGTATTTACTATGCTGAAAATATGGGTACCATTGCCGACAACCTGCGCGAGGTGGGCCCGCACATTTTTATTACCGTACCCCGCTTGCTGGAAAGAACCTATGACAGGATTATCAGCAAGGGCCGTGATTTGCACGGTATAAAAAAACAGATCTTTTTCTGGGCTGTAAACCTGGGTATGAAGTATAAAATTCCCAATGGCAACAGTTGGTTTTATAAGATGAAGCTCGCTATAGCCGACAAACTGGTATTTTCAAAATGGCGCCTGGCACTGGGTGGTAATGTGCAGCTCATCGTTGCAGGAGGTGCTGCATTACAACCCCGGCTGGCCACGATTTTCAATGCGGCAGGGTTAACAGTGCTGGAAGGATATGGAATGACCGAATCCTCGCCTGTCATATCGGCCAACAGAATGCCTTCGACCGGAGAGATCAGGGTCGGTACCGTTGGCTTGCCCATTCCCGGCGTGGAAGTGAAGATTGCCGGTGACGGGGAGATCCTGTGCAAAGGACCCAATGTGATGATGGGCTATTACCGTGAACCCGAATATACCCGTGAAGTTATCGATGCGGAAGGATGGCTGCATACTGGAGATATTGGTGTTATGTTGGAAGGTAAGTATCTGAAAATAACCGACCGGAAGAAAGAAATGTTCAAATTGTCGAGCGGTAAGTACATTGCACCCCAGGTCATCGAAAATAAGCTTAAAGAATCCCAGTTTATCGAACAGGTTATGGTAATCGGTGAAAACCAGAAATTCGCAAGCACCATAATTTCTCCGAATTTTAATTATCTTCACAACTGGGCCATGCTGCATGGAATTGATTTCCGGGATAATGCTGAACTCGTCCGGAACCAAACGGTAATCAACCGCTACCAGCGGGTCGTGAATGAGATGAATAAGGTCCTTGGACAAACAGAACAAATCAAACGATTCAGACTTGTGTGGGAAGAATGGACATCCAATACCGGTGAATTGTCACCGACCTTAAAACTCAGGCGTAAGTTCCTTACCCAGCGCTATGAGAGACTGATAGAGGAGATCTTCTCCGTGCAAAAATCTGATATCGGTGAATAAACTGTCGCTTTGCATTATCTGCCTGTTTATGAGCCTGGGCTGCAAGACAAAGGTTGATCTGCTGCTGTTCAATGGAAAAATTTATACAGTAGGCAAAGAATCTGAAACCGCCGAGGCTATGGTAATTCGTGCAGGCCGTATTGTGGCCGCCGGCGAAGAGACCTGGCTCCGTAAGAAATTTATCGCTGCTGAAGAAAAAGATCTTGATGGAAATGCTGTATATCCCGGATTAATTGATTCCCACTGCCATTTTTACGATTATGGACTGAGCCGGAGACAGGCAGATCTAACCGGAACAAATTCACCGGAGGAGATCGGCGAACGGTTGCTGGATCATTTCAGGCAAGTTGGGACCTCCTGGATTCTGGGTCGCGGGTGGGACCAGAATGACTGGAAGGATAAGCGGTTTCCGGACAGGAAAATCCTGGATGCATTATTTCCTGACATACCGGTATACCTCGTCAGGGTAGACGGACATGCTGCCTGGGTTAATTCAAAAGCACTTGGCTTAGCCGGTATTAAAGCCGGAATGACCCTGGAGGGCGGTGATGTGCTCTGCGATGACAATGGTCCAACTGGTATCTTGATTGACAATGCCATGTCGATTGTAGAAAAACTGTTACCCACACCAAGCCGGGAAGAAAAAATACAGGCCTTGCTCAGGGCAGAAAAAAGCTGTCTTGCAGCCGGACTGACGTCAGTAAGTGACGCAGGTCTTAATAAGGAAATCGTCCTCCTCATCGATTCATTGCAAAAGCAAGGTTTATTAAGCATCCATGTCAATGCCATGCTGAACCCCACAGACGAGAATATTGACAGTTTTATCAAACAGGGAATATATGTTACCGATAAACTGACGGTGCGATCAATCAAGCTTTTTGCCGATGGAGCATTGGGATCAAGGGGAGCTATGCTGAAAAAACCATATACGGATGATCCGGATAACCGCGGAGTTCAGCTTACCAGCACCGGCTTTCTCAAAAATATATGCCAGTTGGCATACAATAAGGGATTTCAGGTAAACACCCATTGCATAGGGGATTCTGCCCTCAGCCTTATGCTGCAGATCTACACCGGCATTCTGCCTGAAAACAATGACCTTCGGTGGCGCATCGAGCATGCCCAGGTGTTTGATCCCCAGGATCTCCACCTTTTCAGGCAGTATGCTATTATACCGAGTGTACAAACAACTCACGCCACATCTGATATGTATTGGGCAGAGCAACGGCTGGGCTCATCCAGGGTACGGTATGCATATGCCTATAAAACTTTGCTCGATCTGAATGGATGGCTGCCAAATGGAAGCGATTTTCCGGTAGAATCAATAAACCCTATCTTTGGATTTTATGCTGCAGCTGTCAGAAAGGACCTTAATGGCTTTCCCCCAACTGGTTACAGAACAGAGGAATCCCTGACACGCTTTCAGGCATTACAGGCGATGACAATCTGGGCTGCAAAAGCTTCCTTTATGGAAAATGAGAAAGGAAGTCTTGAACCGGGAAAAAGCGCTGATTTTGTGGTTCTAGATCAGGATATCATGCAGGTTGATGAGGAAGCCATTCCGCGAACCCGGGTTTTGGAGACCTATATTGGAGGAAGAAAGATGAGTAAGGAGTAATGAGGAGGGTAAAAGAATATAGATTCAAGACTGTTGGTAAAGTATTGGCATGTCTGGTCCTGATAATGGCAGGATGCAAACAGGATAAGGTTGATCCTGAAACCTACAGGACTGAACTGGAGCAATGGCGGGCAGAACGACTTACCGGACTGAAATCCGGGAAAGGTTGGTTAAATCTGGCCGGGCTTTATTGGCTTCAGACAGGGATGAATACATTCGGTTCCGATTCGTCAAACACCCTTGTATTTCCGGCAAAGGCCCCCCCCTTTATTGGTACAATGGAACTCAGGGGCGACACGGTTTACCTGCATTCAACCCTAAGACCTGTTTTGGTCGACAACATGCCTTCTTCCGGGATTAAACTGAATGACGATGCCCTGGGCAAGCCTACCATCATGACGCTTCATCCATATGCCTGGAACGTCATCAAAAGAGGTAACCGTTACGGTATCCGATTGCGGGATTATGAAAGTTTATGGATAGATAGTCTGAAAAGCATTCCCTGTTTTGAAACAGATGAAGGGTACAGAATTGTGGCCAGTTTCAAATCCTATGCAAAGCCAGAAAAATCGAAAGTCCCTACCATTATTGGTACTGAAGAGGAAAACCTGATCCCCGGAGAACTGCACTTCAGAATTTTTGGAAAAAAACAGGTACTGTATCCCTTCACAGAAAACGGAAGTCTGTTCCTTGTTTTCGGTGACCTTTCCAACGGGGAAGAAACCTATCCTGCAGGACGATTCCTGTATACCGATGCGCCCGATAAAGATAACCGCGTAATAATTGATTTCAACAAAGCGTATAATCCACCCTGTGCATTTACACCCTTTGCTACCTGTCCCCTGCCCATCAGGAAAAACATTTTGCCGGTCCGTATCCTGGCCGGAGAAAAAGTGGTACATTTATCATCCGGTCATTAATTAAAAGCACACATATCCGATGGCTATTGTAGGTACTATTCTTCAGGAGGTTATCAAGAAGAAAAAGGAGAATCTCGAAAAAAGAGAGATCAAATTCATTCTTCAGGAACAAACCCTGAGACAGCTCGTTCTCAAAGCAAGAAATACTGAATTTGGCATTGATCACAATTTTGGTGATATACTAAGTAAACCTCAAATTATAGAATCGTTCAAACGAAACGTACCGGTTTACGATTATGAAAAGCTCTTCTTTGAATACTGGCATAAATTGCTCGAAGGTAAATCTAACGTGACCTGGCCGGGGAAGGTCAGGTTTTTTGGCCTTACATCCGGGACATCAAATGATGCCAGCAAACGCGTGCCGCTTACGCGCGATATGATAAAATCGATCCGTCGGGTCGGAATCCGGCAATGGTTGTCATTGGCTGAACTTGAACTTCCTCCTTACTTTTTTGAAAAAAGTGTTCTGATGCTGGGCGGAAGTACCTCACTGGTCAAAATGGAGACATATTTCGAAGGTGACCTGAGTGGAATCATGGCAAGCCGGCTTCCTTTCTGGTTCGGCCGATTTTACAAGCCAGGTGTTATTGCCAGAGAGAAAGACTGGAATACTAAAATCAACAAAATCGTTAAAAAAGCCCGGGAATGGGATATTGGGGGTATCACGGGTGTGCCTGCCTGGGTTCAGATCATGCTTGAAAAAATCATCGAGTATTACGGGATCAGCAACATTCACGATATATGGCCCAACTTCAGGGTGTACACCCATGGCGGTGTGAATTTTACTCCCTATAAGAAGAGCTTTGAAAAGCTCATGGGTAAAGAGGTTTACTACATGGAGACCTATCTTGCATCGGAAGGGTTCCTGGCCTACCAGCGTAAGAAAGATCATGCCATGCAGCTTGTGCTTGATAACGGTATATTCTTTGAGTTCATACCCTTTAATGGAAACAATTTCAACTCCGATGGCACATTGGTGGAGAATCCGGAAATCAGGCTTCTCGATGAGGTTACCGAAGAGGAGGATTATGCGATCCTGATCAGTACCTGTGCAGGCGCATGGAGATACCTGATTGGTGACACAATCCGGTTCACATCCGTCAAAGATTTCGAGATAATCATTACGGGCCGGACAAAACACTTCCTCAGCCTTTGCGGAGAACATCTCAGCATTGATAACATGACACGTGCAATCAGCGAAATCTCGGAAAAACTGAATATTGATATAAAAGAATTCACTGTTGCAGGTATTCCGTATAATAGACTTTTCGCACATAAATGGTACATTGGAACCGACCAGCCTGTTGAAGACCCGGTTCAACTAAAACAATTACTTGACCAGACTCTGTCCAGGCTTAATGATGACTATGCAGTGGAACGTAAAGCTGCCCTCAAAGAAGTTCTGATTGAGATACTGCCAACGAAGGTGTTTTACGATTGGTTAAAAATAAAGGGAAAAGAAGGTGGACAAAACAAATTTCCACGGGTTATACAGACCCTGTATAATGACTGGAACGAGTTCGTGCAGCAATATAAATAAAAGATGGACATCATAATCGAAGGTTTAATTACAGGACTCTTACTTAGCCTATTTGTCGGTGCCACTTTCTTTATGCTGATTGAAACCAGCATGACACGTGGTTTCCGGTCAGCCTTGTGGTTCGACCTGGGCGTGCTGATTTGTGATTCCCTGATCATTGCTTCTATCTATTTCTTTACAGCATGGATTAACCGGATGATTGTCAATACCGCGTATTTTAACCTGGCCGGTGGAATTGCATTTGTCGGATTCGGAATAAACTATATTGTTTCCCGAAGAAAGGAGGATTTATCGTACAAGGCAAAAAACGGAATCCCGAAGCTGGTCCTGAACGGTTTTTTCATTAACCTGCTGAATCCCTCCGTGGTTGTATTCTGGCTGGGCAGCATGGCCGTTGTCATAACACAGTTCCGGCTGACAGGCAACCAGGTATTGTTGTACTATGCCGTTACCCTGGGTGTGGTTGCCATCCTTGATGTAGCCAAAGCGTACTTCGCCTACCGGCTTAGCAGTCTGATGAATCCACTGATACTCAGAGGCGTGTATGTCGTCTCAGGAATTCTAATGATCGGACTCGGCGTATATATTCTGTTTAAATAGTAACACCACAGACTTATACGCTCAGCCGTCCTGCACCAGTTATAATATTCTTGTCTAAGGGGCGATTTACAAAGTGAACGTTCTCAATTGTAAAAAATGCTGTCGGATTGTGGTTCTGTATAATCTCAATGGCATTTTTCAAATTCTTCCGGTTAACCACAACGAATACAATGTCTACCTCACCTTCCATTCCGAACGCTTTAACCGTGGTTACACCAAAACCGGCAACCCTGAGTCCCCCGGCCATTTCTCCTGAATTTACACGGGATATTACCCGGATGATCTCATGTCCGATGGCCAATTTCTCATCAAGCAACATACCAACATAATTGCCTGTGGCAAATCCGCCTGCGTAGGCAATATAACAAAGCCAGTTGTTATTCAGGTTTTGCATGGTACGACTGATGGCAACAATCCAGATCAGAATCTCAAAGAATCCGATCACGGGTGCCAGGTTCTTGTAACCTTTTGTCATGAAAATAATGCGCATGGTGTCGAGTGTAACATCGCATATCCTCAGGCAAAATATGAACAGGGGGAGAAGCAGGTAATCAAAGTAAGGAGAATTGAGAATTTCCATTGGGAGTTTTTATTTTATTGGTCCGGGGCGGGTAAATATATTTGATTTTAGTCATATCCCCAAACACCCGGTATGATCTTCCCAGAAGATAAATTCTGCATTATCTTTATCTGTGCATATTAATTATCAGGATTTAGTCGTTTATAAGATATGCGGTTACATCTCATTCTCATCATGATCCTGATGACAATCAGCCATGGCAGTCGGATTAATGGAAGTCCTCCGTTTGGCAGCATGTCTTCAGATCCGCTGAATAACCTCAACCTGATTGTCGGATTCAGGGGCGGCGCAAATTTCTCTCAGCCGTTGATCCTGGAGCGATACGACGTGTTACAGGGACAAGTGGCAAATCCTGTCGAAAAAGAATATGATCCCATGTTTTCAAATTTGGGATACCAGTATGCATTTCTTGTGATGGTTTACCTGACAAAAGCCACCAGTCTGTCCTTTGAACCGGGAATTGCAGCATATCGTTATGGATATCATAACCAAACAAGCTGGACAAACGGCAGTGATCCGGCAGATTATATCGAATACACATCCATGCACAAAAACCGGGTAAATTATCTGGAGTTTCCGCTTGTTTTACGCCATGAATTCTCCGGGAAGAAGGTTATCCCATTTGTTTCAATTGGTTTTTTCTATGGTTTCATGATCGGAGCTGAAAAGCAGATGGAATCTTCGATCACCCGATATTCCGGTACAGTAGCCATCCCCTACGAAAATATCAGTTCCATCAGCAATAATTCCTCTTCATACATTCACAGCCGGATTGGAATTTCTCCGGGTCTGGGTATCTTTTATCCTTTAGGACCAGTGAAACTGATGCTCAGTGCGGATTTCAGCCTGGGTTTCAATAACATCATAAACGAATCACAGCGATATGGCAATGCATCTGTCAGTGCCGGCATGTACGATGTGCAGGATGACCTCAAACTCGGATCACTGAACATTCATATCGGTATTCTGTTCAATACAGGTACCAACCAGGCCGGAAAACAAGTTGAATGCATCAGTTTTAAAAAGAGAAAGTGATGATCTTAAAAACAAAACTTTACACCTTCAGGCAGATCCTCTTCGTTTCAGCCCTATCCGGAATTCTGATTTCCTGTGATGTCAAAAAAAGCAACACGGATCCTTCATCCGAATATTCCCGGATCTTTGACTATTCCGATATGAACTTGTCTTTTTTTCCGGTTGACCTGGAACAAACCGGGGATGGCGGATTTCTTATCCTCTCGGTTTACACTGATTCCACCCTGTCCACTTTTCCCCTTATCCACCTGATGAAGACAGATGCATTCGGTAAAAAGATCTGGGAAAACTGGCTGGATAAAGCCTATTGCAGCGCAATCCCTTCATTGATGCAATTGGGGAACAGTTATTATTTCATTTGTATGGATGCTGTCAACCAGGAATCCCGTGTCATGAGAATCAATCAGGACACCCAGGAAGCAACTGAAATCAAGGCTTTGTCACTTCAGTATCCGCTGTATTCGATGAAAGACAGTCATGGAGATGTTCTTATTTTGAATTTTGACAGGCTGGGAAGAAAATCCATACTGACTTGCTTTAATGACGAATTTGAGGATATCTGGACGCGGGAATTTTCCATAATCGGCGACGTTAAACATCAGATCGAATTGCACCTGGCCAAAAGCGGAAAACAATTTCCATTTTTTATTGGTGAGGTCGGAACACCTACAACCACACACTACTTTGTCAATTGTTTTTATAACTATACCATGACCATGCTTTTCGTTGAGGGAGCAGCAGGGACACAAACCGGCACACTGTATTCCTTCCAGGAGAATGCAGCAGTCAGTTCCGCCGTGAGTATTGAGAACAATCGATTTGCCCTAACACGATATTATTCAGGCGATAATTTCGTTAATCCATCGGTGGAACTTGAATTGGAAGACATGAGAAGTATAACAGACTATCCTGATTTCGCCCTCCCTGAACTTTCGCCAGATGCCCCTGTAAAATGCCTGCATACTGAAATTAACAACAAGGATATTGTGGTTTTTGCCAGTCAGACGCGTGCCAACCAGTTGTGTCTCTACTTTTATGATGCCTTAAACGGCGATCTGAAGACGGTCAAATTCCTGAATGAAAAATATCCTGTAACCCTTGCCGGAATGGACTACACCCGTGAGAAAGGGCTGGCACTGCTCACACAAACCTATGTTGTCGGCAGGTTCCCCAGAATATATCTGATCAAATTATCTCCTGAAGACCTGGAGTATTAGACATTGACCAATCACCAATCACCAGTTACAGCTTTTTCAGTATGAATCCTGACAAGGCTTTTCCCAGTTTGGCATATGCTTCTTCCAGCCTGTAACCGGTGTCAAAATCAAAACCAACGGCATCCCGACCCGGACAATTGTCAACCGTTACCACGGCAACTTCATTACCTGTTCCCGATTCGATGAATCTTATGTCAACATTAATATAAGCCGGTTTCCTGCTTATCCCGATATTATACCCGGGCTCAATGAATGAAGTGTGTATATTCATTTCATACGTTGCCCCCGGTGCAGCCTGGTCACATTGCAGATCTTTTTCTTTCATGTAGTTATTGAATAATTCCTCGAACTTGGGCTCATATCGTTTTGGCCGGTCGCTAAACCACGCTTCCTTCCACTTATCGCCCTTGCCCGCTTCATCCTTGTTGTAATCTGCCACTTTTTGTGCAATATAATCATCTTCCTTTTCAAACTTTCCGACGGAAAGATTGCTGTAATCGAATTTTACCAGAATGGCTTTCTGACCTTTCAGGAAATCAAAGGATCCACTCTTCAGGACTATCTTTTGCGCATGCAGCCAAAATCCTGATATAACCAACTGAATCAAAACAAGAAGAACAACTTTTTTCATGGTGGTAATATTTAAATTAAAAATTGAATATTCAATTTGCCATGCAATATGTTACGTCAATATGGTTTCAGAGTTACGTCAAGGTTTCTTCATGACATATAAAATGTTGGATGTAAGCCTTGAATTATCAATGATCTCAAGCTGCAGACCATGCCTGTCTGCAATTTCCCGGATCATGTTGCCGGAGAAAAAGAACAGCTGGTTATAAATGGACTTGTTAAATCCTGAACGGGTTGAATAAAACTCGGTGTATCGGGTGCCCATGTGTCTTTTTGTATAGTCCTTATCGGCATCCCGGACAAGTATAGTCCCTCCCGGATTCAGGTGCTGGATGCAATGCCTTAACAATAACTCCTGCTTGTCATCAGGAACATAATGGAGTACATCACCCAGAATAAATACATCAACCTGTTCATAAGCATAGGCTGTGGCATCGGCTATAACAAAATTCACACTGGAATTTTTCGATATACAATTATTGGCCAGTTCGATTTTTTCGGCATCATAATCAATTCCCAGTATTTTTCTATCCGGTGATACAAAGCTCAACATATGGGAAAGGAAACCATAACCGCAGCCAATGTCAACGACACTGGCCTTACGTGGAATATAACTGTTGATGAGATTATAATTGTCCTCGAGATTAAGTTTAATCCGCGTGTACCATTCCAGAACAGGTCCTTTGTAAATATAATTCCGGATCAGCCTTGACCTGAAATAGTCCGGTGTTTCCAGTTCTTCTCTGATCCTGAGCCATTCCTGCCGGTAAAATTTCTGAATGGATTTTGTGCGCATGTGGTAATCAAGACCAAATGACGGATCATCTGCCTTAATCCGCGGGTATATGTTCATGGTGATAAAACCACTTTTTAAATGGTTTTCTCCCTTATTCATGCAATCACTGGCTCCATGGATTAAAACCGGTAAAATATCCAAACCCAGTTTTTCTGCCATGATGAAGGCTCCTTTGTGGAAACGCCGGATGCTGGCATCGGGAGATCTGCTTCCTTCAGGAAAAACGAGTATTGAATAACCCTTTTTAACACTTGGTTTAAGCTTTTCAATAATTTCATCGTATCCGTTCGTTACCGGATAGAATTCAAGATAACGTATTACCAGGGCATAGATCGGATTATTCCAAACCCATTTGTTTGTGATTGCAATGATTCTGGGATTGAGCATCAGTAAAAGAAGCAGGTCAATATGTGACTGGTGGTTGCTGATGATGACCGACGGCCTTGTAAAGTCTTCACCTGAGGTATTCACGATCGATTTTCTGATGTGTACCATGGTATAAACGGGGATCTTGCAGAAGAAAGCCAAACATTGATGCATCCAGAATTTTTTCCTCCGCCCAGATACCGGCATAATTATAATTAGCAGAAGCAACAAGTTCATAAACAAACTTCCGCCAAAGAAAATGCCAAATACAAGGATGGTTACCAGTACATCGGATAAAGTCATCGGAATAACCCGTTTTATTTTCCTTTTTGATACCAGCCAATTGAACATGACCGGAGTTAGGGTATAGGATACCAGGACCACCGTTACCAGGCCAACAACTGAAATCAGGGATATTGAATGCAGGGAAGGATGTTTTGCCAGGAATAATACACCAACGCCCACAAGTGTAGTAAAGGAGGACAGAAAAATGGATGTCTTATAGGCTGTTAATTCAGGCTGACCAAATTTGTATTCCAGCAATAATCCCCGCATCATCAGAATACTGTAATCAACACCAAGTCCAAACACAAATGTGGTAACAATGATATTGATGATATTGAATTCAATGCCGGTGATCCCCATGAAACCCAGGGTCCATAACCAGCTGATAAACATAGGTATTGAGGCAATCAGTCCGGTCTCAATTCTTCCGAACGAAACGAGCAGTGTCATTGTCACAAACAAGAGACACAGGTTAACCAGCAGATCAAAATCCTTCCTGATAAGATCCACGAAACCGGATGTAATCTCCTGCCTGTCCATCACGATGCAGTTTTCAACCCCGGCAAATTCTGTATAAACCTGATGTCTGACTTCATTCTTCACTTTAACCAGGGATATTACCAGGGTAAGATTTTCAGTCTCCGTAATCATATCATTCAGGAACAGTTTTCTCAAAGAACCATACCGGGCAATATCAAGCGTCTTGAAATCCGTATTCAGGAAAGTGAAAAAACCGGAAAAAGCATCCCGGTTAAATCCGTATTTATTTCCTGTTTTGATAAGTACATTGTTCAGATCCTTCTTTTTTCCATCACTCCAGTATTCGCTCCACCGCTTTAGTCTGATCTGCTGAATGGAATCAGGCAGCAGAATTGTACCCACATTGGAATACTTCCGGATGACGTCTGCTTCTTTTAAACTATCAAGCTTTTTCAGTACGGCCGTGTTTGATATTAATGCCTGATCAAGATTGTCTCCGGTGGATACAATAAATACAGACTTCAGGGAAATATCATTTATGGTATTCAACCCTTTTTCGGCCTCCTTCAACTTTGGGGATAAGTAATTAATCGAATACATATCTGATTCAAAACCGGCCTTCCTACTGAAATAAAAGAAGACAACAGAAATGAGGAAAATTGCCATGATCAGAAACCAGTTTGATTCGAAAGGATAAGACACCAGTTTAATGATTGGATTGATCTTCTTCTTATCCGTATCTGCTTTCTCCAGTTTTGCCAAATGCGGAAGGACGGCAAGTGAGAATAATGCAGCTCCCAAAATGCTTAAGCCTGCAAATAATCCCAGGTCTCTTAAAACTTCCGATTTTACAAACAACAAACTGAAAAATGCTATAGCCGAAGTCAGGGAACACATTACAATTGACAGAGTTAAATCTCTGATAACCAATTCAACAGATCCTTTCGATTTATAAAGACAATAGAAATACAACGCATAATCGACAATGATTCCCAACAATACTGATCCGATACCCAACGCGATGGTGGACAATTTATCCCGAAAAATGAACAGGATGGCCAGGGCGGTAATACCACCAAAGACCGCAGGCAGGAAGCTAATGAAGGGAATACTGACTTTTCTGAAATACCAGCCAATAAAAACCAGTATGATTATTATGGCCATGGTTACCGTTACAGCAATATCATTTTTTATCTGTTCCGCGTTACCCACTGCAACTGCAGCAGCACCATAGTATTCGGCTTTGACAACGTGCTTTTCCCTGGACAGAAGTTCGTTCAACAGATTATCCAGCTGTTTAAAAAACAGACCATTTTTACGTGTTTCACTGGGAGAATTCAGTGGATCGATGAAAACCAGAAGGCTCTTCCTGTTGTTGGTAAAGACATAACCGTTCAAAAATTCGTAATTCTTTTCGAATTGAAATTGTCTGAGTTTTGAAAATGCAAGAGAACTGATGCCCAGTGGATCCCGGAGGATATATTTCTTCATGGTAAAACTGGTCGGCGATAACAAGGACCTCAGATTTTTCTCCATTGCCCTGTCGATATTCTCCGGGAGAATTAAACTGTCCATTCTTTGATAATCATCTTCCGAGAGGAAAAGGGGCAGATTGTCAACCATCAGGCTCATTATATTCTCAATCAATGTATCACTGGTTCTGAACGCAGACTGATCAATAAAATCTGTGAATCTCCCGTTCAGAAGTGAATCCGTGAGGTCGTCCGCAAAATCGGTCAGCTTTCCCGGGTCTGCAGCCTGGCTGGTATCCTGAAGAGAAATGTGAACTATTATTTTGTTGGTCAACCTGGAATTGTTGATAATGAATGAGGTCTGCTCATTATCTCCGGGAACGGAATTGGAGATATCTTCTTCAAACGATATGCGTGATGCAAAGAAAGCGGCTGTGAATCCAAAGAGGATAAGCATTGAAAAGAAGACAAGTCGCCTGTTGCGAAAATACCGGTACAGGGTTATGAAGATGCCTTCCATAAATATTAGCTGTTTGTTATTCGGTTCCTCCGGATTATTTTCAATATGATGAACATGATTAATCCCATTAATACAGCCAGGATTAGGGCAAAGATGATACTTCCCACTATGTATTGGAACAAATTGGTTTTAATATAATCAAAGGTAATGAGGTAATTCTTGCTCAGATGCGTACCGGTACCCAGGGCGATACCGCCGGTCAGAAGACTTAAATACAGAATGACAGGAATCATGGGGGGTATGCTGATATTGGCTGCTACAATTACAATCAGTTTGTTCAGTTTCAGCACATAGGCCAGGGCAATTGCCGTAATCAACTGATAGCCCCAAATAGGTACAATGCCCATGAATACACCAAACATAACAGACAATGTAATTTTAGTTGTCGAGTCATCGCTGTGCAGAATATTCCTGAGTAAAAACTCACGGATATTCTCTTTTTTCAGGTATTTTATGAAGGAAAAGGGTTTGATGTAGAAAAATGCAATAAAAACAAAAACCGTATTCAGCAGGCTGATCCGTAAGAAATCCTTAATAGGTCTGTAGTGGCTGATCCTTTCACCAGGGGACGGATAAAACACACTGATTGGAATGCTGGTAACCGGTATTCCCTTCCAGGCTGATCTGACCAATATTTCGAGCTCGAATTCATACCTGCGTGTATAAAAACGCATATTCTGAAGCAGATGAAGAGGGTATAGCCGAAAGCCACTTTGTGTATCCGGCAGGTTTATGCCGGTGATAAGCCTGAACCAGAAGTTGGAAAGCCGGTTGGCAAAACCGCTTCCCTGCCTCATCCTTTCCATCGGTAAGGTCCGGTAACCCATGATGAGTGCATTGGGATTTTCTTTCATACCGGCAACAAACAGGGCGATATCAGAGGCATAATGCTGCCCATCTGAATCAATGGTTATAACGTGCTGATATTTCCTGCTGAAGGCATGTTCAAATCCTTTTCTCAGGGCATAACCTTTGCCCTGGTTTGGAGCATAACTGATGACCTGCAATTTCGGGAATTGGCTGAGGATATCAGCGGTAGAATCTGTAGATCCGTCGTTTACAACAATAACATCATCGCATACCGCCGATACATCGCGGACAACCTTTTCCAGTGTTTTTTCATTGTTGTATGTAGGAATTACAACGCACCAGTTCATTTCAACTCTTAATCCTTTCTGCTCTTAATTCTTATTGGTACTCCTGATTCATCAGCAAATATAAATTTAAATGCGATCTAATCATAACCATCCGGTTTATTTACTTTCATCCCTGAAATCATGAATTATAACAAAAGGAAAATTACCGAAGAAAGAATAATTAAAATTTTTATTACTTTGCAGCCACATTTGCGAGGAGAATAAAACATGTGCTGTGGTTTACTTGTATTGAAAACACCATACAATTCATTTATTAGCAATGATTAAAATAGGCGATAGACCCATAACACCCGATGATTATCAGCATATTTTATTTGGGGAGGAAGAAATTGAAATTGAAGACAGGGCCCGGGAAAGGATTGAGAAAAGCTTCAGCTTCCTGGAAATGTTTCACAAGGATAAGATCATTTACGGTATCAATACCGGACTAGGCCCGATGGCGCAGTATAAGATCGAGGAGGAGGACCGCCTGAATCTGCATTATAATGCCATTCGCAGTCATGCAGCCGGTTGTGGTGACCCGGTTGACAGTGTATATGTGCGTTCGGCAATGATTACACTGATCAACAATTTCGCAAGGGGATACTCAGGAATACATCCCGAGGTTGTAGAACTGATCAAAGATCTTGTAAATAAGCAACTCATTCCGGTTGTTCCTGAACATGGAGGTGTTGGTGCAAGCGGTGACCTGGTTCAGCTGGCTCACATTGCCCTTGTGCTGATTGGTGAAGGGGAACTGATCAGCCACGGTTCAAGAGTACCAACAGCGGAGGCTTTTGCGCAGAATGGTCTGAAACCGATTACTGTTCATCTGCGCGAAGGACTATCCCTCATAAATGGCACAGGTTTCATGACCGGTACGGGTATAGTGAACCTGATTTATGCGAAAAATCTCATCAACTGGAGCCTCGTGGCAGCAACCATGATCAATGAAATTGTACGGTCATTCGATGACTACTTTTCGCAAGAGCTGAATCAGGTAAAGCTGCACCCCGGTCAAAACAGGGTCGCTGAACTGGAAAGGAAGGTCCTGCACGACAGCAGGCTGATCCGGAAACGGGAAGAGCATTTCTTTAACAACAAGAACCAGGAAAAATATGTGATCGCTGATAAGGTTCAGGAGTATTATTCGATCCGGTGTGTCCCCCAGATCCTGGGACCCATATTTGATGCAGTTGAATATACGGAAAATGTGCTGTTGAATGAAGCCAACTCGGCAAGTGACAACCCTGTCATTGATTTTGTGCACGGAAATATCTTTCACGGCGGTAACTTTCACGGAGACTACATTTCTTTTGAAATGGACAAACTGAAGATTGCCATCGCCAAGCTTTCCATGTTGATAGAACGGTGGATTAATTATCTCATGAATGACAGGCTGAATGGTAAGCTCCCGCCCTTTGTCAATCTTGGTAAACTGGGCGTAAATTTCGGCATGCAGGGAGCACAGTTTACCGCTACCTCCACTGTTGCCGAAAATCAAAGCCTTTCTTTTCCCAATTACCTTCACAGCATCTCTAACAACAATGACAACCAGGATATTGTGAGCATGGGTACGAATTCCGCTCAACTGGCCAGGAAGGTTATTGATAATACTTACCAGGTTCTTGCCATTGAAATGATTACACTGATTCAGGCTATTGATTTTCTGAATATTGAACAGCGCATGTCATCTTTCAACCGCGAAAAGTATCACCAGCTCCGGAATATCGTACCCCGGTTCACGGAGGATACCATAAAATATATAGAAATAAAGAAAATTAAAGATTACCTTTGCCAAAAGTTTATCAGCATCACATAAACCAATAAATTATCTGGTTATCAATGAAATACGCACTTGTAACCGGTGGATCACGGGGAATTGGAAGGGCCATCTGTGTGCAACTTGCGGTTATGGGTTATCATGTGCTTATCAATTATCTCAGCCGTGAGGAAGAGGCCAGCCAGACTCAACGCATGTTGAGAGAAATAGGCCGTGACGGTATGCTGATGCCTTTTGATGTATCAGACAGTGTGGCAGTTGAATCCGCGCTCGGAAAATGGCAGGAGGAACATCCGGATGATTACATTGAAGTATTGGTAAACAATGCCGGAATCAGAAAAGATGCCCTTATGATGTGGATGGAAAACAATTTGTGGCAGGATGTGTTAAATACTAATCTGAATGGATTTTTCTTTACAACCCGGTTTCTGTTAAAAAACATGCTGGTAAAAAAATACGGAAGGATCGTGAACGTGGTTTCTCTTTCCGGATTAAGGGGAATGCCGGGGCAGGTAAATTATTCAGCGGCCAAGGCCGGCATTATCGGTGCTACCAAGGCACTTGCCCAGGAGATTGGCAAGAAGAAGGTTACGGTTAATGCAGTGGCCCCCGGATTCATCAAAACGGATATGACCGCGGATTTGAATGAGAATGAACTGAAAAGCATGATACCATTAAACCGCTTTGGGTTACCGGAGGAAGTTGCCGCGGTGGTAGGCTTTCTGGCTTCTGACAAGGCATCCTATATAACGGGTGAAGTAATTTCGGTAAATGGCGGATTGTATACTTGAACTTGATAAATGTATGTCTCATCTTCTATGAACAGGGTAGTAATCACCGGAGTTGGTATTTATTCATCCATCGGCTGTAACCTGGATGAAGTAAAAGATTCTCTATACCATGGCAGGTCAGGAGTTGTACTCAACTCAGAAAGAAAGGCTTATGGATATCAATCAGGATTGACCGGAAAAGTGGAACGTCCTCTGCTTAAAGGCATTCTCGACCGCCGTGCCCGGGTCTGCATGCCCGATCATGCCGAATATGCCTACGTATCTACGCTGGAGGCAATAAAAAATGCCAGACTGGAACCCGGCTATTTTGACAAGAATGAAGTGGGAATAATATTCGGCAACGATAGTTCTACTCCTTCCGTGGTGCAGAGCGCCGATATCATACGTGAAAAAAGGGATACCAGCCTGATCGGTTCAGGGTCCGTATTTCAGTCTATGAATTCGTCAGTTACCATGAATCTTTCTGTGATCTTTCACCTGCGTGGCGTTAATTTTACGCTGAGTGGAGCTTGTGCCAGCGGGTCTCATGCCATTGGCATGGGTTACACCCTGATCAGACATGGCTACCAGGATCAGGTGATTTGTGGCGGATCACAGGAAGTCAATCTCCTGTGTGTGGGCAGCTTTGATGCACTCGGCGCATTTTCCAAACAGGAATCAAATCCGGAAGCCGCATCACGTCCCTTTGATAAAAACCGGGATGGTCTTGTACCGAGTGGAGGCGCAGCTACTATCATTCTGGAGAGCCTGGACCATGCGTTGAAAAGAGGTGCACCCATTTTGGCTGAAGTCGTTGGATACGGATTCTCATCCGATGGAAAACATATTTCCAATCCCGATGTCGATGGCCCTGTTCGTGCAATATCCATGGCCATGAAGGACGCCGGGTTAACCCCGGATAAGATTGATTACATAAACGCACACGCAACTTCAACGCCCATCGGCGACCAGAACGAAGCACGGGCCATTGACCTTCTGTTCAACGGACACAAACCTGTGGTTACTTCCACCAAATCGATGACCGGACACGAGATGTGGATGGCAGGTGCCAGTGAAATTGTCTATTCCCTCATCATGATGGAGAATTCCTTTGTTGCACCCAATATCAATTTCGAGGAACCAGATGAGTTCACTGTCAAATTGAATATCACGAATAAGACTATTCCTATGGAGATCAACACAGTACTTTCAAACTCCTTTGGATTTGGAGGTACCAACTCCAGCCTGATCATCAAAAAATACAATTCATAAAGCCGAAGATAACATATGACCAAAGCAGAAATCACACAAATCATTGATACTTTTCTGATCGAAGAATTTGAGATTGAGGAAAAACGGATTTCTCCCGGTGCAAATCTGAAAGACGACCTGGGACTTGAAAGTCTGGATTACGTTGATATTGCAGTGATTGTACAGAAAGAGTTCGGCATTACCCTGAAAGGAGAAGAAATGACAGCCATAAGAACCTTGCAGGATCTGTATAATTACATTTTCAACACAGTTAATAAGAAATAGCCTGAAGTGGCCACATGGAAAGGGCAATCGCGCGGCAATATTCTGGGTTATAAAATTTTTATAACCCTGCTCAAATATGTAGGATTACCTCCGGCTTATTTTATCCTTCGTTTTGTTGCACTCTACTTTTTCTTCTTCTCACCGGCTTCGTTCCGGAATATCTTTTATGTATACCGTCACAGATTGGGATTCGGTTTTATCAGGTCCATCCTGGCTGTTTACCGGAACTATTATGTTTTCGGCCGGGTATTGCTTGATAAGACAGCCACGATGGCCGGATTTCATACGGGATTTACTTTTAACTTCGACGGTGAAGATCACCTCCGCAACATGGCTGCTGCCAATACCGGGTGCCTTCTGATCAGCGCCCATATCGGTAATTTTGAAATGGCCGGACACATGCTCGAACGTCTTCAGTCAAAAGTGAATGTCCTCATGCTCGATGCAGAACATCAGCAGATCAAACAATACCTGACCTTATTTACGCGGAAAAGTTTTCAGGTGATCGCCATCAGGGAAGACAATTCGCATGTGTATGATATAAACAGAGTCCTGGAAAACAAGGAGATCCTTTGTATGCATGGAGACAGGTTTGTGAAGGGAAGCAAAAGCATGGAAAGTACATTCTTAGGAGAGAAGGCCCTTTTTCCCACCGGACCATTTTACCTTGCCATGAAATATGGTATTCCTGTATCATTTGTGTTTGCCTTGAAGGAAGGCCGCAGACATTATCATTTTTATGCCACGCCCCCACGGTATTACCCGCAACAACCCTCTCCCGGAAAGCGTGATGAAATGCTCAGTATGCTGATTGCTGACTATGTTCATGCCATGGAAATCAAGCTCAGACAATATCCATACCAATGGTTCAACTATTATAATTTCTGGGCAAAGCAGGAGTCCGTTTGAAACTGAATAACAATCTGCCATGCAAAGTACTGACTTCGACATCCACGACCTGATCCCGCAACGCCCGCCTATGGTCATGATTGATAAACTGACCGAAGCCGGCGAAACGTCAGCAACAGGAGAAATGACAATCCATGAATCCAACCTGTTCTGCGAAAACGGATTATTCCGTGAAACAGGCATGATCGAATTCATTGCTCAGACTGCTGCAGCCTTCACCGGATATAAAAATAAAATAAATAATCAGAAGGTATCAGAAGGATATATCGGTGCAGTTAAAAATCTGGTCATTCATGATCTGCCACCCGCTGGAGCTTTAATCCGGTCGGTAATCATTCTTGAGAATGAGATTGTCGGTTATTCAATCATCACAGGCAGGGTTTTTTTAGCGGAGAAGTTACTGGCAGTGTGTGAGATGAGGATACTGTTAAAAGGGACAAGTTAGCTATGAAAAGTGCCCTTGAAACTGCAAACGGCTTTATCATGTGCAGAAACAACTGCCGAACAGGAGATGGTGCCATCGTCGGCATGATTTAACTGAAACCGGAATTCAAGAAGAGGCATCTCCGCAGGGTTGACAAAACCCAGGTACTTTATGCTTCCAGCCCTGACCATTTTCAGTGGTTTCCGGATTGATAACTCGAGTAATTCCTTGATAATCTGCACTGTACAAACACCCGGAAGGATGGGATTTCCCGGAAAATGCCCTTCAAATATGGGATGACTGCTGTTGAGCGTGACTTCTGACCTGACAGCAGATCCATCCGGTGCGATTTCCATCAGCCTTGTGGTATACAGGTTATTCAGAAGCATGGTTCTATTTTTCTAAGATGCGGAACATCCGTATGCATAAATTAATATTGTAATGGGTGATCTTCACTGAGTCTATGCCGGTGAAGGACGATCCATAAAACACCGCCCGGGCCTTTTTCAGCATACATCCTGTTTGAATGGCTTGCGAAGCCCTGCCCGACCCTTCCGGGAAATGGTAATAGTTCCTTCGTCCCTTGTCCTTGAATTTAAGTACCGTATCACCCGTATCGTGGTCGTGTAAGAGAATGGATTTTTTTCCCTCCGCCACTGTCATCAGCACGAGACTGAGATCATGGGCCAGTCTTTTGATAAGTGCATTTCTGTTCATGACATCCATTATGTAGTGCACCCTTACTTTATCTCCCGGGGTAAATTCCATATCAAAGATCTTAAGGCCCAATTCGGTAATAAAAACGACCCGGTAACATCCGCCTAGTGGCTTTATGATCATCAGTCCGGTGAAATGCTTTCCCATTAAGTCAATTGTGGTGTTCAGCAGAAAGTGGCCTGTATCTGAACCGAACCAGGATACGGGCACAATTTCACCATACCCGCTCCCGGTCCCTTGCCGGTAACCATTGAAAAGAGAGAACGAGCAGCCGGCCAACAACATCAAAAGGATACTACTTAAAACTAAATTTCTCAAGGGGTATTTCCGCATTCAGTTTTTTGTTTGTAAAATCAATTTTAGTATAGTCCCCTCCTGACTCCAGCATCCGGATACGTGAAACCGTAAGGTCATCCCGGTCAAACCATATCTGCACTTCGCTGAGCATCTGACGCATTTTTTCTGAAACAGGTACCAGCGTCACGAAATAGGAATGGTTGTCTTCAAAATATTTGATCTGGTACTCTTTTTCATTTTTCAGGATGTCTCCCTGAATGCAGCCGATGATAAAGCGGTTCATTTCCTGGAACATTTTATTCGACTGCATATCATATTGTCTTTGGTCCTTGCCCTCTTTAATATAAATCTTATCCTGGCGGATGATGATCAGATACCGGTAAGGTTGCCAGTATTCCCATCGTATCTGGTTCTCTTTCTTAAAACAAAAGTATCCTTTGGAAATCAGGGTATTTGAAAGTACATTCAGCTTTTTCTCCTGAATAAAATCGCTTTCAATGGTATTGAGACCGGCCGAAATGGTGTTCAACCTGTTCCTGAAAGAAGGAACATCTTTCATGGGCGATGAGGGTACCTGAGTAAATACATGCATGGAAAATACAACCAAGGATAGCATCATTCCTGTTCTATTCAGGTTCATAGGCTTCAATTTTAAGTAAACGGTCAGGTCTGATTATCTCAAATCCCTCCTCGCGCAGGTATTGAATAAAACGGGACAAAACTCCGGGAACTATCTCCCGAGTATCATGAAACAGGATCACATCTCCCGGCCTCACTTTTTTTTTCAACCTGCTCAGCAATATATCCCATTCATCAATAACTGTATCCCTTGACTTCAAACTCCATCCGATGCTGATAAGACCAAGACTCCGGACAGCTTTAGCCAGTGCAGGGTTGGTAACACCATAGGGAGGACGGAAAAGTTTTGTCCTCCGACCTGTTACCTGAAGGATCATATCCCTTGTCAGGCCAAGCTCTTCCTTCATTTTCCTGGTGGAATGCAGATCGAAGAAAAAGAGGTGGGAAAAGCTATGCCCACCGATAACATGACCTTCCTGGTCCATGCGTCTGACTAATCCAGGATTACCCATCACCCTGCTTCCGATCACAAAAAATCCTGCTAAAATCCCTTGCTCTTTCAGCACGTCCAGTACAAGGGGTGTTATTATCCTGTCCGGACCATCATCAAAAGTAAATGCAACCTGTTTTTTGCTGCCATCACCCAAACAATGCGAAACCAGGTAGAATCCCATTGATATTCGGATGGCACCTAGGGTAATCAAAGTGATCAGCACAAGAAATATGCCA
The DNA here is from genome assembly GCA_963705125.1 of uncultured Bacteroidales bacterium. GTDB lineage: Bacteria > Bacteroidota > Bacteroidia > Bacteroidales > UBA10428 > UBA5072. The sequence goes on from CAVPIY010000009.1 coordinate 504,676, forward strand.
ACAAAATACCACGGGCTGATGTAAATATAATGAGCGCCAATGATCATAGACAGGATCAGAAGTATAAACAGGATGAGTGTATTTCGGTAATTCAACATGCTGAAACTAAAATCATCGAGTGGTTTATTCCGTGTAAATGATTATAAATAAGTATATTATTTAGCCTGCCAGGCATCCTGTCACCCAGCAATACACTTTCGGGTAAATGCTGTGAATGGACGATCTCGGATGCCAGCCAAAGGGCAAAGGAGGAAGCTGTATCATATTCCCCGCAAAGATGCTTAAATCCGGCAGAAGGTGTATTCCTCAGCCTGTCTTCCATTAGATGGTAATAATAGGAATCTGTAGACCTGTTTCCATTCATCCCAAGGATGACCAGGTCAATATCGGAAAGAGACAGACCGGCCTCAGTAACAAAGCTCAGTATTTCACCTTCCACCTGATCATGGTTTGCGGGCGCAAACAGGGTACGGACAGAAATCAGCCTTGCCAGATCTTTTTGTCCCTTTTTACCGCTCAGGAGGAAGAAAGCCTGTCCCTCTCCGGGCAGTGTACCCTTGCCGGAACTGGTCAGCAGAGAAAGACTCCCGACCGGTTTAATCCTCCACAATCCAAACCGTTTGGTGATGGCATAGGAACCTGGAGTCAACTCATCGAAGCCCCCGGTCAGGACCCGCATATCGGGATTTATGTGTATCTGCATCAGGGCATCAATAATGGCGCTCTCGAATGAAAATCCTCTGTGGGTGTAGGTGGCATTATAGCCATGGCACCTGATCGCAAGGGCAATGGCACCTGCCAGGGTGTTATGTGTGCTTTGGATAAATGGTGTTGGGTTGAGCAGACGTTCGTCGCCGGTATAAACCGAAGCCAGAAATTTCTCCGTATCCTCGAGGCAACCCAGTCCAGTCCCGGCTATTATGGCATCGGGTAAATCAACTTCAGCATTTCGCAGGCAGCTTAGAGCTGTATACACTCCCATTTTAATGATCCGGCTCATACGGCGTGATGCCATGGGATCGAGAAATTCCCTGTATACCGGTTCAATACACCTGAGGAAACTCGTTTCGGGATAATTCATAACTTCCTCCGGGAATCCCGGTCTGCCGAGAGTTTTCTGCGGTGAAATGACTGCTGCGCTGCTTATAAAGGCCATCATGCGTATCGGGAGATTATGAGCGTTGAATTATTGCCGCCAAAGCCAAAGGAGTTTGACATAATATGGCTAAGTGGTATTCCGGTTTTCAGATCGGCCACTGGAGAGAAGTCCAGTTCATTCATCTGCTGCGAAAAATTCAGGTTGGGAAACACAGTATTGTGCTGCAGGGCAAGGATGCTGATGACCGCTTCAATGGCTCCGGCAGCACCAAGCGTATGACCGGTGTATGCTTTTGTAGAACTGATGGCGGGTACACCCGATGCGAATACCCGCTCAATGGCGATCCCTTCAGAAAGATCATTGTTTTTTGTACCTGTCCCGTGTGCGTTGATATAACTGATATCATCCGGTTTCAGTCCGGCCGATTCAAGTGCCTGTTTCATAGAAAGGTATGCGCCTTTACCCTCAGGTGATGAGGCAGTCTGGTGGTATGCATCACAGGCATTACCATATCCGCTGATTTCACATAAGATCTTTTTTCCCGATTGTTGAGCCACTTCTGCTGATTCCATTACAATAAAAGCGGAACCCTCACCCAGGTTCAGCCCGTTGCGATTTTCGTCAAACGGCCTGCATGGTTCCCGGTCCAGGATCATCAGACTGTTGAAGCCGTTCACCGTAAACAGGGTCAGTGCGTCAGTTCCCCCGGCAACCACCCGGTCGAGCATTCCGAGCCTGATCATACGTGCCCCCATGATAATTGCATTGGCCGATGATGAACAGGCAGTATTGATTGTAGATATGAAACCATTGATACCCAGTAATCTGGCGATCTGTTCTGTTCCTGCACCGCAATCATGACCGGAAATGTCCCGCAACCGGCCCTTGTTGCTGTCTGCAAGGTAACTTTTGTAGAACACCTCACTGCGGTCCATCCCGCCCACAGTTGTAGCAGAAATTAATCCTGTGCGACCTCCTGATAAGGACCCCTGTCCTGCCTGCTCTAATGCCTGCCTGGATGCAATGATCCCGAAAAGGCTGGTACGGGTATAGTTACCGGATATCCCGGGCAGCGCCATATACTTCAATTCATCATTATTGGCCATGATCCCGGCCATGGGTATCTCATCACGATACACCGAATCGAGCAATGTCATTTTTCCGATGCCTGAACGCCTTTGCATGAGCGAATCAAGTACCGCCCGGGTATCAGATCCAATTGCGGAGATGATACCCATGCCCGTGACAAGAACCCGGTTTCTCAAATTGCTGAAAAGTTATGCTTTGCCGTGCGCCTTGATGAATTCAGCCATGGTCCTGACTGAATGAAGCACTTTTTTACCCTCCTCTGCCGTTCCCAGTTTCAATCCGTAGTTTTTCTCGAGAAGAACGATCAGTTCCAGTGCATCGATCGAATCCAGACCGAGCCCCTCCACGAATAGGGGTGCATACTCGTCAATATCATCGGGGGTCATTTCAGTGAGGTTCAAAACGCCGATAATCTCATCCTTCAGTTTGGCAATTAGCTGTTCCATACATTAACTTCTTTGCTGGTAAAGGTCAAGTAATTTTTCAGGTTCAAAAATAGCTATTCCACGTGTAGGGCCGGTTTGTTTTTCAATGAAATACAATCCGGCTTCGTAATCTTTTACTTCCATTTCCACCCATCCCATGATACAGCATTTAATAACATCGTCATCAAGCAATTGTTTAACACAGGTATATATGCCCTTCGGGTAGAAATCCTTTTCAATGAAGAAGGCACTTTCACCATGCAGTTTATGACGTATGCAGATTTCTCCGATAACAATATTGGCCAAGGTATATACGAATACCGAAGGACTTGGAAAATACGCATCCCGGTTTGCGATGGACTGCTGGTGATTCCTGTCCGTATCAATGGAGGAAGATGCATTCGATAGTATGATGCCAACATCGGTACCCTGATAGACCTGAGCGAGGTTTGCGTCACGAAGTACAAATTCCGCGGCCAGAAATCCAAGTTTGCACAGGTTATCCATCTTGAAGAATTTGGCATAACTGATATCGAGATGCCGGTAAACTGAGGTGAAAAAAGCAGAAGGATCCTCCCTTCCCTCGAACACCAGGTTGCCGTTCAACCATACCCGGTTATTCCGGATGATGCAGTAATTCGTGATGACGTATTCTTCTTTCATCATTTGCTGATTAAAAGTGCCGCATTGCAGCCGCCAAATCCCGAGGCAATCTTCAGACAGGTATTCAGCCTGGCTTCTCTGGTCTCCCGTATTACGGCAAGCGGATGTGTTGTACCGGGTTCCGAATATCCAAGCGTCCCGAAAAGCAGGTTTTCCGAAAGGGAACAGACGCCTGCAATGATCTCCAATATTCCGGCTGCGCCCAGAGTATGACCCCAGTAACCTTTGAAGCTATTCACGGGAACATCCTGCAATCCCGCTCTGGAAATGGCAATGGATTCCATTTCATCGTTATAGGGCGTTGCTGTCCCATGTGCTGAAATATAATCAACGGGTAAATTATTTTTATCCAGTGTTTTTCGGATTACCTGGTATAGGCCTTCCCCATTGCGAGACGGTCCTGATATATGGTTGGCATCGTTGCTTGAAAAACCATGGCCTATGCGGATACCGGAGGATTTGTTTGTCAGTGACGGATCTGTTGTGAGAACAATGGTCCCTGCTCCTTCTCCCAATGACAATCCCTGCCTGAACTTGTCGAAAGGTTTGCATGGTCCGTCACTCAATGACAGGAAGGAGTTAAAGCCTGAAAGAACAAACTCGGTTACCAGGTCCGCTCCGGTAATTACCACATGTTCATAAAGGCCCAGCCTGATCATCCGTGCCGCAGTGATTACAGCTAAAATGCCGGAAATACAGGCATTTGATACAACGATTGGTGTCTCAGCCAATCCAAAGAAGTGCTTCATTAAGGCAGCCGTTTGCCAAAGGTATACCCTGTTGCCATCCCCAAATCTGTTCATGACAGGATTGAGCAGGTCAATGTTGCCTTTGGTGGAGGAAATTATGAACCGGGTCCTGGCACTATGTTGGTCAATGCCGGCATTTCTCAGGGCATCCTTTACCGAACAAATCACCATTTTTTCAAAGCGGGTATAATCATCTGGATGAGCCAAAGCTGAAAACAGTTCATTCAGCTCTTCGTCATCCACCCTGGAGGCCCAGAAAGGCAATGGCGCAAGTGATTCGTCCACCCAACGCCGGATTCCGGTTTCGCAGGCCTTTATTCGCCGGATATTTTCTACCGTTGTAAAACCGAGGGAAGTAATAATATTATCCGATGCTATAAAAATACTGGTCATGCAATGAATCCGTATTTCTTCTTCCATGCCAAGAAGAAGGGTGGAAAATCAAGCAACAATTCTTTATCCGGATTGAGAAAAACCTGTATGGTTGAGCCAGTTGCAACTATATCACCGGTATTCCCCCTGTATATCGTATATTCATACTGAAGTTTGGCCGAATCACAATTCACGAAGCGGGTTTCGATAATGGCTGTATCACCATACAGTAAAGGTCTTTTATAATCACAGGTCACTTTAACCAGAGGGATCAGAACATTCTCACGATAAAAATCAAGGTAATTGATACCGAATTGGTTCCCGAATGATTCCCGCCCATCCTCAAAGTACCGGATGTAATTGCCATGCCATACCACGCCCATGGAATCCACTTCGCTGAATCGCACCCTGATCTCTGTCCTGTTTATCAGTTCTGGTGTTATTGCTTCATTCTCTGCCATTACCATAAAAACAACCCCATTAATTTTTGATTCATTAACGGGGTGCTAATATAGCTAATCCCGGTCACCGGGACAAGCATAATGCTAAAAAGAGGGTCCCCTCTCAGGCAGAAGTTTTGACGGTGAATTTAGTTACTCCCTTACTGCCATGCATATTACAGTGTCCTTCTGTTTCGATATTCAGATCCTCACCAGCAACGTACTTGTACTCCAGTGTAAAAACACTGTCAGGCGGCAGGTTGTTCTTGTCATAGGTCCACCGTTTAATTTCTTTTCCATTAATACGCAGTACCACCCAGTCGGTATGATGTGATTTGCTGTTTGCACTGTGGTCTACCTTGATCACGATTGTAACCTCGGTACCCTTTTTTGCTTCTGCCGGGGCTTTAACCTCGGTGCTTGTCTTGTTGGCCATTGCATTGGCAAATGCAAAGCAAAGCAAGGTGAATAAGATGAATAGGTTTTTCTTCATTGTATTATTATTAGTTTATTTAGACCATGCCTTCATGACATTGTATGCTGAACCAGCCCAGTAATTGCGGAAACCAAATCCGGCCGCCTTTGCCGACATTCGCCTGGCATCAATGATATCCCGGGTGGCCAGATCAAAAAAACAAACATAATAGGAACCGGTCTGACTTACTTTGTTCAGGTTTTCTGCAACGAATACCAGCCCCATTCCGGTTTTACCCTCTGTGTTATAACCCTTGATCACTTTTTTAACATCATCCAGTGCAACTTCATGCTTGTCCGTGATCACCAGTGTTCCGGGATCAATTTTGGCATTCTTTTCATTTACCTGATCCAGGCTGGGGGTTATTTCCGTCTTGCTGAAAAATGTCTTCAGGTTGTATTTTTCAGGCTCAGCAAGAATTACATCATTAATGGCTTTCAGATACTGGTTTACAATGGCAGCAGGATCTTCCGTAACTGAAGTAAACCGGCCAATTGTAAAATCGATACCATACCAGGTGAGTGTTTTTTCGTTCATGACCCTGGCTTTGTCCTGAGCAAATAATATCCCTGACAAGCCGGTCATCATGATCAGCAATGTAAACAATACTTTCTTCTTCATAGACTTGATATTTTGGTTATAAGTAAGGCTAAGTTAACCAAAACTTGTCACCCGTCACTCGTCCCTGGTCACTTTTTTTCCGATCCCCTCCTGTCAATAAGCTTAACCGGTTTCCTGCTCATGGTTGGGTGTTGCAGGCTGCTGATATAGTCAACTGATTCAAAGGATATGGATGGCGCCACACGGAGTTTTGCCCTGAAATGGTCCTTGATACTTTTTTCGAAACTCTCGGAATGGATCTCAGCACCAACCCGGATCAGGATCTCATCGGTCCCGATCTGGTTGGTATATACCTCTACGATGTAGTTTTTGATTTCATCAATGTTATCCAGAATATCGTATAAAGCAGGCGGATACAAGGTGGTTCCCTTGTACTTGATCATCTGCTTCTTACGGCCGATAACAGGTCCAAGCCGCATTGAGTTTCTGCCGCAGCGGCATGGCTCGCGGTGTGCTGTGGAAATATCACCGGTTTTGAACCGCAACAGAGGCATACCTTCCACACCCAGCGTAGTGATGGTCACCTCACCTGGCTCACCGGGAACAACAGGTTTATCATGTTCATCCAGAAATTCAACAATGATCAGATCGGGATGATGATGCCCGCCCACACCATATCCGCACTCCGTGAAAGAAGTTGCCATTTCTGTTGAGGCATAGGTTGAGTAAAGTGCAATTTCAGGCCAGCGCTCAGCGATTTTCTTACCCAGGGTATTCGGACTAAAATCGTTATTCCTGATGGAATCACCGATACAAATGACTTTCTTTACACTGGATGTGTGGTGGTTAATACCCTGCCTTTCTGCATAATCGATGATATTCAGCAAAAAGGAGGGCACTGCGACCAGGGTTGTCGGGGAGAATCGTCTGATCGAATCCCATTGCAGCTCGGGAATGCCATTCCCCACCCTGATCATGGCAGAATTTAGCATGCGTGATCCGAGGAAATATGCCAGACCTGCCATAAACCGCCTGTCAATCGTGGTCATGAGCTGAAATACATCATCCTGGTTGCAATTGGCACATCTGAAACCCTGATATTCGTTGTATGCAAGCCTGTTCAGATCATTATCCGTCATGGCAAAGGTAACAGGCTCACCCAGGGTTCCCGATGTGGTGATATAATCAATGATCTGGTTTTTCCCCACGCATACAAAATCCTGACCGTGTGCCTGAAGGTTTTCTTTTGTTGTCGGTGGAATATGCACCAGGTCTTCAACTGTTCTTATTGTTGAAACATTAATCTTATGCTTGTGAAAAAAATGATTGTAATATCCGGATCTCTGCTGCAGATAATCCAGCAATTTTCTCAGTTCCCCGTCCTGGAAAAGTTTTATTTCTTCCTGATTACGGAATTCAATTTCGGGATATGCCATGATTAATCTTTTTAGAGACGTTGGTGACCTTATCTTTCAGTTTATTTTCTTCGTCCGTACCCGGCAATTTTCTGTCAAGTGCTGATTTATAGCAAGACACGGACTGATCAAATGCCCTGACGGATTCAAAGTAATCACCCAGATTTACATAAGTTAGATAGAGGGCCGGATTGGTTTGTTTGTACTCTGCCTCAAAACCGTCCGGCAGTTGCTGCCGCATTTTACGGAAACGGGCCAGCTGACCGGTCATGTCCTGATATTTCTTAAATCGCCAGTATGCCATGGAATTTATGAAGGTATCTGCCTGAATAGTCCGGGATGCCGAAAAAATTTCCCGGTTTTCTTCAATCTGACTGATCGTCAGACTGAATATTTTTCTCAGGTCATATGCTACAAATTCACCCAATTGCCAGGGTCCGACTGAAACCCAGGCCAGCAGGCTATCAGGTTTGAATACTACCGAATGATGAGCAATAAGCTGATTTATAGCTAGTTGATTTCCTAATCCAATATCTCTGTTTCCCAATCCACGCTGATCACGCAGGATTGAAATACAATTGCCCACATCAAGGATTTTTTCACCTGCAAGCAACTCATTTACCCGTTGATAACGCTCATAACTATCAGATCCATGGATGTTTTTCAGATTGATCTTATCACGCGCAAAAACTCTGCCCTGGTAATGATTGGTGCAAATGATCCAGCTGCTGTCAGGGTAAACCAGATCATACCGGTCAGGTGTTTTTTCAATAATGGCTGTTTTCCGGTCATTAGCCGATCCGATCATGATGGATTCCGAGACAAACAGTTTCCGTTTTCTGGAGATTTGGCAAGCTTCATCTATGGTTGAGGCGTATTGCAGGATCTCCCTTGCCAGCAAGGCTACTGGGGTGGCAGCCTGTCCTGGAATATCTGATTTGGCTGCATTCAGCGTAACGGTAAGCCCCTTTTCGTTCATGCCCGAAACTACCCCAATCATATCAGCCCAGGTGATCATCATGAATTTGTGTCCCTCGGAGGGATTTACAAAGCATACAATTTTGTTTTCCGCAAATTTAGAACCCATATAAAAATCGAAGTTCCTGCCTACCAAAAGGGAAGAATCTACCGAAGAGCCATCCCATACGGAAAAGGAGGTACAGCCTACCATATTCAAGCCCTGCAGTGCATGACCAATATCGTGAGCCGCATGGTAATTGAGCTGCCGCTGATAGCCCGAGCCGATATAATCGTACTCGTGGCTGCAGGAGAGCGATGTACCATATATCTCATACAGATATTCGGCAGGAATATGTTTATCGAGATTGCGGTTGAAAAAAGCAATAAAATATTTCAATAACTTCAGGTAGGCCTCCGATGGTACCAGTTCCCGGATCTGCTCTACAAAGGAGGTCTCCTGGAAATAGAGCAATTCACGTGTTAATCGTCCAAATGCAACGCCACGCTCAAAGGGTTTTCCTTCTATATAAGCTTCCCACAAACCACTTTCACTTCTCCGTAACCAATTGTTTCCCAAAATATAAGTATGCTGACCATACCGGATTCGTTTGGTTTGCATACCGGAGAAGTCGGTTACCTTTGGCGGATGATCTACAGCTATGATCAGAAGGTAAATAACAATTACCAGGACAAACAGAAAGAATCCAAGCAACAAGCTGATCATTGCTTTGTATAAGCGTGTTCTTCCCTTACCAGGCATGTTGAATTTTGTCAATAAGATATTGTTTTCCAAGCAATTCAGAACAGGTAAGAAAGGCCCCAATTGAAACGCCTTCCACCCCGTGCATGCTTACGTTCTGTCCGGTCAGCAACAGGTTTCTCAAATGCGTTCTGGGGACCATTATTGTACTCATCGGGTTCCTATAATCCTTCTGCATCCCATACACTGAACCTTCCCATGTCCCGGTGTAATCGCGGTAAGTAAGCGGCGTTGAGCTGTACCAGAATTTAATTGATTTGCCGATACCCGGGAAGTCTTTCTCCAGCAAAGCTAATAATTTCTCGGCCCTTTCCTGTTTGAATGCCCGGTAATCCTCACCACGGTTTTCGACCCGTGTATTCACCCACGGCAGCATTTCTTCCCATCTCATGATGGTGTTCAGTATAATGGCATTGGTATAGCAATCATTTTTGGAAACGGGAGAAAAATGGATCATGTATCCGTTTGGCCAGGAATCCCTTGTATAATTAAAGGCTTTCCACAGATCGGTAGCATGATAGCAATAATAATTCCGGTTGATATATGGGAAAGTATTTTCTTTCATAACAAGATAGAGAGAAAACATACCATAGGATTCCCTGATACTATTAATCCGGTTGATGTATGCAGGTCTGAAAGCATGTTCCTCCATAAGCTGCATAAGGCTTTTAGGATGAATGCCGGCAATAAACTGATCTGCTTCAATTGTCTCCGAATGATTGATTACCAAGGATGTAACCCGGTTGTTTCCGGAGTTAATCCGGGTGACTTCCGCATTTTTCAGCAGGGTCCCGCCAAAACCCAGGATTCCCTCAGCCAGAATATCCGTAACCTGTGAACCTCCGTCAATAAACCGGTATGCTCCCTGGATATAGGATGAATGGATCACCATATGAACGTAAAGCGGAGCGCTCTCCCTTAACCCGGCATATAAAGGAGCCATACCCACCAGCACGTTCTTCAGCGTCTGGTTACGTGTGATGGAATTAAGATACGGGTCAATACCCAGTGCATAGTATTTCAGGTAGTGTGTGTTGGTTGTCGGGAGCGAGTCCAGGTTATAAATGTTTACTGATTCGCTGATCTCTTTCATCCTGGAAACATAGTTTTCCAATGCGCTCCGCTCATCGGGAAATTGTTGCACCATGGTTTCCAGAAACCGTTCATATCCCATGGCAAACTTATATTCCTTGTCCCTGTAACGCATTATATCATACCCGTCCTCATCAAGTCTTTTAAGCTTAAGCTTTTGTGTGAGACCAAAATAGCTGAAATATTTATGCAACATGTTGCCCTCATCCATGCCACCGATATAATGCATACCGGTATCAAATACACTGCCGCTTCTTCTGAAAGTCTGCAGGCAACCGCCCATGATCCTGTTCTTTTCTACCAAGCAAACCTTGTATCCCTCTCGGCTCAGGATATAGGCACACTGCAATCCGGCCAGTCCGCTGCCTATTATCACAATATCATACTTCATGCCCTTCCTCCGACTGAAAAATACATTAAGAATTTCTGATCTTTCGCACCAGGTATCGGATATCAATCAGTTCTCCGCAAGTAACCACCGAACTGATGCTGACACCCAGGATACCATGAACATTGGTGTTCTGTCCCGTCAGGAACAGGTTTGGGATTGTTGTTCTGGGCAGAATCATGGACTCCATTGGGCGATTGTAATCTTTCAAAACACCGTATGCGGAGCCTGCCCTTGTACCCGTATAATCGCGCCAGGTCAGCGGCGTTGAAGTATACCAATAGTCAATGCTGTTTCTGAAACCTGGAAATTGCTTCTCAACTGCATCCAGCAAGATTTCTGCCTTTGTTTGTTTAAATGCAAGGTAATCTTCACCCCGGTTACCGGTGAAGGTATGTTCCCACTTTTTCAATTCATCAAAATGCATATAGGTTATTACTGATCCGCTTTCTGCAAAGTCGGAAGCTTGGGAAGTGGCGGTATTCATGAACAGATAATTCTGGGGCCATTGTGTAACCCGGTAATCAGAAGCCACCCAGACATTATTCTGGTTATAATGGTAGAAATTGTGATTCATATAGGGAAAAGAATTCTTCCGAAACACCAGGTAAACGGTAAACATACCCATGGTGTTTTCCAGCCCCCTGATCCTTGCACTGAAAGCTTTGCGGATCATACCGGGATCAACCATTCCGAGAACATGATCGGGGTGCAGGCCGGCAATGAAATATCTCCCTTCCACATAGTCTCCGTTTTCCAGTTCCACACACCTGATAAGATCCTTTTTGCCTGCCAGTTTCACCGCCCTGGAACCCGTGAGCAGTGTACCTCCGTTCGATATAATGTTGGATGCAAGGACATTTACCAGCTGATGACTGCCTCCTGCCACGCGCCATGCGCTCTCAATGAAAGAATGGTTGATCAGTGCATGTATAAATAATGGCGTCTTGGTTTCGTGACCTGCATAGAGGAGATTGTTGCCCGCAAGAACATTGCGCAAACGCGGATCAGAGATTTCCGATCTGATGTAATCGGCAGCTCCTGTACTCAGGTCACAATTCTCAATGATACTGGGTTGTTCCTCCCGAAGCGAATAGAGTGAGATACCTGAACAAACTTCCCTGATGCGGCTGGTATAATTCTGAAGCGCTGCCTTTTCAGCAGGGAAACTCCTGGCCAGTGTCTCCACAAAATTCGACGCTCCCATGGCAAAACGATACTGGCCGTCAGGAAAACTGATGACCTCGAAGCCATCCGGATCCAGCCTCCGGAAAATGGTTTTATCCATTAGACCAAAGTATCTGAAATATTGGTTCAGCACCTGACCGTCATCCAGGCTTTCAGTATAATTCAGTCCTGTATTGAATATACATCCTTTTCTGCCAAAGGTCTGCAATGAACCGCCAAGTTTATGGTTCTTTTCCAGAACACAAACATTAAATCCCTCCCGGCTCAGGATATTTCCGCACAAAAGGCCGCCCAGTCCGCCTCCGATAATGATCACATCATATTTTCCCATGACTCAGCAGAATCATAACATGTTCACTATTCCGAATATGATTATAAATCAATAACTTATTTAATCTTTTTCCCAGGGGCGGCTTCAGCTGAACCACAGGAGGAACAATCTGACTTTCAAGAATCACGGATCCCAACCACAGCGCAAAGGAAGTGGAAGTATAGTATTCGCCGCACAAATGTTTGTAATAGGCAATTCCGGTTTCAGCGGCAAAATAGTCCTGGCTGAGATCATAATATATCTGATCAAAACCTGCATCCCCGTTGATACCTGTCAGTACGAGACCGATCTCATGCCTTCCTATACCCTGAGAATCCAGGAATCTGTCAATTTCAGGAACAACATCATCTAACCCTGAACCATCCGGAGTGAAAAATGTATGCAAACCATCAATAGCTACCGGATAGGATTCCGCAGGATCTGCCGATAACATAAAGAATGCAGATCCTTCACCTGCAATGGTCCCATATGATTTGTCATTCAGGATCGAAAGATTATACATGGGCTCTTTCCAGTAGTGCAGATAAGCATGGAGATGTATGAAATCGGATGTGCATTCATCGATGCCACCAACCAGAATGTGACGTGCAGTCTTTTCTTCAATGTGCATCATGGCATCATCCAAAGCACTCTCAAAAGAAAATCCACGGTGGCAGTATGTCACGTTATAACCGTGATTCTGCAGCAGCATGGCCACCTGTGCAGCAACAGCGTTATGGGTTGAATTGATAAACGGCAGAACACTGGTTATATGTTCATGACTCGTGAGCAATTCGGTCAGAAACTTCTCCAGGTTATCGAGGCAACCCAGTCCCGTGCCCACAACAATGGCATCGGGATTAACACCACCAGTATGGTTAATGCATAGTTGTGCGGATGCCAGCCCCATTCTCAGGATCCGGGGCATACGCCGGAGCTGAATTGGATTGATGAGCCCGCGATAATCCGGTTCAATACAGGAAAGACGGTTCCCTACCACATTCCGTATTGAATCCGGGAAACCGGGATTACAATGGGTTTCCTGTGGAGAAATAATACCACTGCCGGTTATATATGCTTTCATGTTAAACTCTTGAAAAGATCAGCGACGTATTGTTCCCACCAAATCCAAAGGAGTTGGACATCACATGATTCAGTTTACAGGAAGCCTGTTGAATGACAGGTTTAAAATTCAGTTCAGGCATGGGAGACGAGAAGTTAAGACCCTGAATCAACAATTGATTTTTCAGTGCCAGTACTGAAAATACCGCCTCCACAGCTCCGGCCGCACCAAGTGTATGTCCGGTAAAAGCTTTTGTCGAGCTCACGGGAGGAACATTTGATCCAAACAGCTTCTCAATGGCCCTGCCTTCCGAAAGGTCATTAATTACGGTTCCGGTCCCATGTGCGTTGATGTAACTGATTTCGGAAGTATCCAGGGATGCCGATTCAAGGGCTCCGGTCATAGCCATAAGTGCACCAGATCCATCAGCTGAGGATGCTGTGGCATGATATGCCTCATTGGCGTTGGCATATCCTGAAACCTCACAGATGATTTTTCCAGGATCGGCCACGGCTTCCGATTCAAGCACCAGCGCTGCTGCACCCTCGCCAATTGTAAGCCCGTTGCGGTATTCGTCGAACGGACGACATCCTGTTGGCGATAATATTTCAAGGGCATAGAACCCATTCAGGGTAAAGCGGGTGAGAGAATCCGATCCTCCAACCAGAACCCGATCAAGTCTATTATTACGTATAAGTCTGGAACCCAGCATTATAGAATTTGCTGAAGATGAACATGCTGTTGAAATTGTAGTTACATGATGCCGGATCCCGGCCCAGGCAGCCACCTTTTCAGTACAATCCGCATTATCCAGAACAGCAATGACATCCTTGTGCGTATCTTCCCGCAGCAGTGACAGGTAATAGAGCTCATTAAAATCCATCCCGCCTACTGTAGTACCCATGATTATCCCGGAGTTCAGGTTGTGGTTCCGGTTCCAGTCTGAATCGGTCATAGCCTGATTTGCGGCAATGATTGCCAGGAGGGTATTACGGGTATATGAAGTAAGGTTTGTATCAATCCTTGCCAGACTGGCCAGTTGCCTGTTTGAGTATCCAACCTGTGCAACCGGTATGCCGGCATGAATTGAATCGAACAAGGTCAATTTGCCGATACCGGTTCTGAAATCCATGAATGATGCAAGGGTTTCTCCGGTACCATTTCCAATAGCCGTAATAATGCCAAGTCCGGTGATGAAAACCCTGGAGTGCATCAATTGCCTGAATTGCGCTGACTGGTGATAAATTCAGCCATGGCCCTCACATTGCGAAGGACATTCCTTCTTTCCTTGGGATCTTCAATTTTTATCCCGTATTTTCTTTCCATGAGCAGAATCAATTCCAGGGCATCAATGGAATCCAAACCAAGGCCTTCGACAAACAAAGGGGTGTCGGCATCAAAATCATCAGGGACGACATCTTCAAGAGACAGGGCTTCAATTATATCCTTCTTCAGCTGTTTAATAAGGTCTTCCATATATCATTCTGATCAATTTCCGGTAAATAGTACAACAATTGGGTTTGGGGTTGGTTAATGTATTTGCTAAAATACTTTTTTTTTAAAAGAAACCTGCAAGTTATAAAATCTAAGGGACCGGTTCGACATGAATTTGTATCTCAATGTGGTTGATCTTGCTCTTGATTTCATCTTCAATCTCATCACAGAGACCATGAACATTTTTTAGCGAGATGTTTTCCGGCATTTCAAGGTGAAGATCGGCAAATCTGTATTGTCCCGATTTACGTGTCCGTAAATTATGAAAAGCAAGCCCCCTTTTCTTCAACACCTCTTCAATGATCAGATTTTCTTCAGGTGATAGTGATGCATCAAGCAAAGGTGAATAGGCATTCCGCAACAGGGTGTAAGATTCTTTCAGGATCAGGATAGCAACGCTGATGGCGACAATCGGATCAAGAAAATGCCATCCGGTCAGCCAGATCAGAAATAACCCAACTGCGACCCCAACTGAAGTATACACATCGGTTTTCAAATGTAGTGCATCCGCTTCAAGGGCTATGGAGTCGGTTTTTTTTGCCACCTTGTACAATTTTCGGGATATAAAGAAATTGACAACAGCTGAAACAGACATTACTGCAACTCCGATCTCAATGTTTTCAATAGCAGCAGGCTTAATTATTTTGTGCACAGCTTCATAAATGATCCAACCAGCCGCAATAAAAATGAGCACAGCCTCTATTACGCCGGAAACATTCTCAAATTTTCCATGACCGTATGGATGCTCCCGGTCGGGAGGAGAATCGGACATTTTTACTGAAATATAGGCGATTATAGATGCCAGCAGATCCATGCCCGAATGAATAGCCTCCGAGATTATACTGACAGATCCGCTGTATAAGCCGGCCAGTAGCTTTATAACGATCAGGCTGATGTTTGAAAAGATCGACAGGCGGGCTGTTTTTATTTTTTCATTCATATTGCTCAGATATAATCCTTCCTTAATTTATGGTAATATAACGCCAAAATCAGGCATCCCAGAGAAAACAACAACATCCATATCCCGTAATGTATAACTTCTGTTAATGAGGCATTTCTTACCAGAATATCATAAAACCCGTTCAATCCCCAGTTTAGAGGCGAAATCACACTGATCTGCCTGAAAAGTGGGGGCATAACAAATACAGGTACCCAGATTCCACCCATGGCTGCGAGGATTACAACGGATATGGAAGCGAATATTGCGGCCTGTTGGTGTGTGCGGGCAATTGTTCCCACTGAAATACCATAACCAATGGCGGCCAGTGAAGCCATCACAGTCATAACCGAAAGATCAGCCAGCCTCCCTCCGATGACCAGTGCCGGAAGTCCGAATTGTGGAAACAGGTAGATGCCCATCAGCATGATGGATAAAAACTGAAGATAACAAACTACCAGATAAACCAGGATCTTACTGATCATAACGGAAGTATAGGAACAAGGCATGGTCAGTAATCTGGAAAGGCTACCATCCTCCCGCTCTTTGATCATGGATGAGGCAAAGGGTATAACTATGAAAAACATAGCGAACAGGGTCCAGGCCGGGACATTGTGCTGCACCGAATTGGGGATCACCTTTTTATCTCCACGGGCTACATATTCCTCGGTATAGAAAACGGTTTCCTGTCTCATCCGGTTCAGGTTTGCCAAGGGGAGCATCATGTGTTTGTTAATCTCCCGGGTGAGCTCATTCAGGATAATGTGTGATTCCACTTTTGCTGTATATTCCCGGATGGAACTCTGCAATGAGGATCGCAGTGAATTTTTTGTTGCCGGATCCACATACAATTGGATCAATACAGAGTCTGAGACCGGTTTGACCGTTGAATCACCGGAAAACAGAATTGCAGCATTTTTTTTAACCTGCTCACGGATCCGCCGCGTAGCTCCATCCGGTATGATCATGCCGAACTGGAAGCGTCCTGAGGCAACGGCTTCCCGTATTTCGCTCTCGGTGGGCACCTTGTTATCAATATCCCGGTGTACGGCAAAAAAGTTCGAATGCACGATCTCTCTTTCAATAGCCCTGCCAAGCGAGTCTGCATCATCATTCCTGATCACCAGGTTAATACCGCTTTCATTAATGGCCCTGAAAGTATTATCCTGAATACTGGTCATGATGAGCACCAACGCCAGCGGCATTATGAAAAGCATGGCCAGCCCTCCCCTGTCCCTGATAATCACCAGGTAATCCTTGTAAATAAGATTCAGGATGGTTCGCATAACTTAATCCCTCAGATTCTTACCCGTGATTTCAAGGAAAATATCCTCGAGTTTTAACGCGGAGCCGTATTCACTTCTGATCTCGGGGAGTGTTCCCCGGGTAATAACATGACCTTCATCGAGGATGGCAATGTAGGAGCAAAGGTTTTCTGCTTCCTCAAGATAATGAGAGGTATAAACAATGGTTGTTCCGCCAAGATTGATCTCCAGGAGGTTTTCAATGATGACATTTTTGGATTGTACATCGATACCAACTGTAGGTTCATCCAGAAAAAGGATTTGCGGATTGTGCAGCAATCCGGCAATGAGATTCAATCTTCTTTTCATTCCGCCGGAATATCGCCCTATCTGCAGCTTTTGGTTTTTTTCCAGTCCGAAGAGCCGTAAAAGTTCATCCATCCTGGTCTTTAAACCGGATCCCTTCAACCCGCAAATTCCACCAAAAACAGCAAGGTTCTCGCGTGCGGTAAGGCTTGGATACAGGGCAATTTCCTGCGGCACAACACCAATAATCTTTTTAATTTCGGAGAGATGGTGCTTCAATGAATACCCGCCAATGACAACATTACCGCTTGTTGGTGAGAGCAGGCCGCATAAAATGCGTATTATGGTGGTCTTTCCTGCACCATTGGGGCCAAGCAAGCCAAATATCATGCCCCCAGTGATGCATAGATTTACCCCGTCAATCGCCGGTTCTGTATTGCCCCGGTAATATTTGGTGAGATTCTCAATTTCAATGATTGGTTTTTCCTGGTTCATAGTAGCACACGCCTGAGCTGGCTGAATATTTTTTCCTCCTTATCAGCAATGGCCATGAGCTGATCGGCCAATACATCATAGGAAGTCATCCCTTTGTCACGGTTCTTGAAGCATCTTGCCGCCTGCCATGCAAAATCACGCCAGGCGTCACCAGTAGCTGTCATATCAGCCGATAATTCATTCAGCAAAGGCTGTTGCAGTTTTTCAGCTGATTCCTGAAGAAAAGCTGCATAGATAAACCTGAACCCGGCTCCTCCCGTACCGATTTCCTCCAGCATTCTGATAACCTGACTGAGGTTCAGTGCGGCTGCTTTCTCGCCCAGCTTTTCCGGCCATTTTCGCAGGTTCCTTGCCAGGTAACGGATACCGTCAACACCGAACATCGGTAGGGGAATGGTTAGCATGTCCTTTGCCGTTTTGCGGATTCCCTTGATGATGGCAGAAGGGATATCCGGATTACCGGAAACCTGATCAATATAATACATCCTGCCCCTGGGCGGATAGGTCCCCCGGGCAAAACGTACCCTTTTGAGCTCATCATAAGTCAGCGTTTCCACCTTTTCCATGACCGGATCACTGACATAATACAGGTTGTCTTCTTTGCCAATCACAGTAATATTATGCGCATTGAAATGAAACCGGTATTCCTTAGGAAAATAGGGCAGGTGGAATACACCTACCAGCATCCCAACCGGCTTGCCCTGTTCGAGCAAACGATCCAGTTCCAGCATGGCCTTTTCGGGATTGGAGTATTTCCGGCGCCTGACTTTAATGCCCAGTCGCCTGGTTACCCGTTTGAATATCAAGCCGGGCCAAACCCTGAATGATGTTACCGACATACCGTTGAGCTTTATAAAAGGCATGTGCGAGAAGAAATATCCCGACCCGATACCAAAGATCATTGGCTCACTCAGGTTTATTCCATAATACTGTAACAGATTTGCCGTAACGCCATTTTCACAGTGAGCAGCCTGGCTATGTTGAAAATCAATCTTCATGAATTATCTCAATCTCCCTTATTCTTTTTAAATCAACCAGCTCAGCGGGGGAAATGTTCAAAACTTCTGCATATCTGGAAAGCACGTCCTGGGCAAGCTTATTAAATTCTTTCATGCGCAGGTGTTTCCTGACTTTTCGCTTCGGAATCCCCATATAATCAGCCAAAATAGCAACATCCATTGCATTAATCTCCATATAGAATGCAATCGGGCTGAACTTCCCTTCCAATACCTGCCGGCGGATTTCCCCCGCATGCTCATAAATCTGGTCCCAGGCCAGCTTCATGGCTTCATTCTTAGGTTTCCAACCCATGCTCAGTGCACGGGTATAATGTCCATCCTTATCAACCACATAGCAAACATCACGGATTTTACCCTCTATCAGATAAGCTTCATCCTGAGGTACTTCATCTAACTTCATATCCGGTGTATTAGCAAACGGTCAGCAGGGCATATGCATAGGTAAACCTGGCACTTTCCGGAACATGGATCAGAATTTTCTGTCCCGATTTAAGGTTATGTGTTCGCATAAGTTCCTCCAGCATCAGGAAAAAGGAAACGGTGGCCACATTGCCCACCGTGGTAAGGTTGGTGAACCATTTCTCCCTGGGTATATCAATTTCACGTTTTTCAAACTCTGCGTAAATATGCTCCCTGAAGAATTCTGATGAAAGATGGGGTAAAAAGTAATCCACGGTGCGGATATCCAGGTTTCTGCTGACAATTATCTCTTTCAGGAACTGAGCACCCAACCGTACAATATATTCACCCAGCATACGTGTATCCTGTTTCAATGAAAAAACGGACTTATTCAGCCAGTCTTCCGCATCATACCGGTACCATCCCAGCAGTTCACCGCTCGTATCCTTGTCTGCTCCGGCATACATACAGGTTTCCATGGTATTGGCATAGGACCGGATATCCACCCATTCCACACGGAGGGGAAGTTCTCCGGCCGGCTTGTTTTCGAGCAAAACGGCACCCGCTCCATCGGATAGCATCCAGCGCAGGAATTCTTTCTCAAAAGCCAAAAGGGGATTTTCCCTGAGCCGGCTTTCAATTTCATTCTCTTTCTCAAAATACTTGGATAACATCCAGTGTGAAAGTATCTCAGAGCCGGTACATGCTGCATTTGTTGTATTACCGGACAATACCGAAAGGCATCCAAACTTGAGTGCCTGCATGCTGGCACAACAGGAGCCGGCAAATGAAGCGATTTCAATGGCAGGAATATCCAACAGGCCATGCACCATGGATGCATGTGAAGGTATTATCTGGTCAGGTGAAGCTGTGCCACAGGCAAGTAACTGAACATCCTCTTTTTTAAAGTGACCGTTAAAAAGCAGCTTCACAGCCTCAGCAGCCAGCCGGGCATTGCTGTGGGTGGATTTCCCCCCTTTCTCCAGGGCATAATACCGATATTTAATCCCGTTATTCCGCAGCACAATTCTTCTCGCCCTGGATGGCTTGTTATTTATCATTCCCAGGTAATCTTCCATTTCATCGTTAGATACCGGGGCATTGGGTAAATACTTAGTAATACGCGTGATAAATACTTCGTCAGACATAGAAAAAAAATGAGATAAAAGAACTACCAGCAAAAATTCCAAATCCGAAAAATGAAAATTCAGGTATGGATGATCAAACATCAGAAATGCAAAATTAAAAAAAACATCAATACCTGATTAATTCAACTGATACAAAGATATTTGTTTTTTTATGGCTTTAGACCGGAATGGTTTTAATACATAATACAACAGTGTGGCAAAGGGCGATACAAGGTATAACACAGTTAACAGATAGTATTTGAAGAACCTGACCCGCCTTAACCGGACTGGATCACCATAGGATCCTTTTTTTTGTATATAGGAAGCCCATAATCTGAAAAACAGAATACCTCGTTTCTCAAGCATCACCAATTCCGGCAGAACGTCAACGGCTCCCGCAGCAACCAGTGCAGGCTGAAGTCTTTCCGGTTCACCCTTCACCAGCAAATCAAAAATGATCCTGCCGAACCGGGATGCTTCCCGGATATCCGATTCAGAAACACCGGCTGGCGGTATAATTTTCAAATACCTTCCCTTCTGACCAGTAAAAAGCCACCGGATGATTGATATCACACTGAGCAGGTTCGGGGCTTTGTCATATAAGACAATATTACCGATAAGTTGTGCATGCAAAGTAAACAAATACAGTTTGATCCTTTCCTGCGCCATAATCCACATGTTGCGGCTGCCTATGACTGTGACCACGGGTTTCCCGGCCAGCAGTTTTTTCGTGCTATCAAGCTGAAAAAAAGCATGAATTGGAATGGAAGGGGACAGGAACCAGGGTTGCCATGCGATGATGATCAGGTCAAAATCTTCCTGTCCGTTAACAGATAATGGCTCCAGTTCACAGGGGATACCCAGGACTGATTCAGGCATGGCCTGGAAAAACGAGTCTGATGACCATGGAAAGGGAAAAGCAGGCTTCGGTTTCAGCTCCTCAAAAACAATCTTTATATCATCCTTTTCTGCAAGCGGACCGGTAATTGAATCAACTATCTCCTGCATTTGTCCGGTCTGCGTATAATATACAACCAGTACTTTTTTTTGCATATATAAAGGAATTAAAACCACCCTGACAGGGTGGCACCCTGTCAGGGTGTTTCTGCAATCCTTAACAATTTTACACCATGGTAGGGTACTTCGGTTTCGTACTTTCCGGTAAATATACCCATGTCCTTTTGCTGCCATACATCACGTACACTGAACCTGCCAGGTATTCCGAGTTCCTCGCCTGAAATGCCGGTCTTTACCGGTTCACCCCAGTTCAGGTATCCGGCCGGATCACTCTCTTTGCCGGTGACATGAAAAAGACCCACGGCAAGTGAACCATCCTCAAGTTCCTTAATCATGACCATTTCATCTTTGTTTTCACGAATGATGCGTCCCTGCCTGCCCAAGGGGTCCTGGTCGATATCGATCACTTCATGGTTGCACAATACTTTCAGGGTGAAATCATCCAGTTTACCCATATCACCGCTGAATATGAGGGGAGACGCCATGAGTGACCACATAGACATATAGAAATACTGTTCACTCGGACTTAGGTTGGTCTTAACTCCCTCACCCATGACAAAGGCACTGCCTACCCAACCGATCAGGATATAATCCGGGTCATTCCAGTTACCAGGACGGGCAAATTTCCAATGATCGGCATTGCTTCGTCCAATGTAATAGAATCCAGGCATGGAAAGACCCCTCATCAAACCAAGATCACCCGTGGTACGCCAACTATTGCCGGTTTCATTCCCCCAGGTCCAGACATCACCCATACCATACTGGCACAGATTCAGAACAATATCCCGGTCAAGCTTTTTCAGTTCCTTCCACATAAGTTTATACGGGATTTTCAGGGATTCCAGAGAATGGTCCGGAGCTATCCGGTCGTAAGAACACCAGTCATATTTCAGGAAATCGAAGCCCCAATTGGCAAATGTACGGGCATCCATTGCTTCATGCCTGTAACTTCCTGTATAGTTACCACAGGTTGTCGGTCCGGGAGATGTATAAATACCCGCTTTTAAACCCCTGTCATGAATATAGGCCGTCAATGACTTCATATCCGGAAAGCGCTTGTTGGTAAGGATATTCCCTTCTTTATCCCGCATGTCACCGCCAATTACAGGATCATCTGAATTATTCTTAATCATCCAGCAGTCATCAATATTCACATACTGATAACCATAATCGGCCATTCCGGTCGCAATCATCTGGTCAGCTGCATTGCGCATGATTGAATCACTGACCCGGTCATAATGAATATACCAGCTATTCCAGCCCATCGAAGGAGTCAGCATTAAGCTGTCACCAACCACAATCCTGAATTCGCGGGCACTCTCTCCGGATTTGTTTTTTGCCATCAGGGTCGCGTTATAAATACCCCTGGATTGGATTTTACCGGTAATGATGCCCTTTTCCGTATCCAGGAATAATCCATCCGGCAGGGATTTGGCTGAAAAAATAATGGGTTTGTCTCCGGTACAGGGAATTCTGTATATAAAAGGTGAACCGGGCCGAACCCCGTAGACTTTTGGTCCGTTGATCCGTGGTTCAGCCGGAGGGGGAGGTGTCAGCAGGTAGGGCTCTTCCTGTATATGCCGGGCAACCACAGGTGATTTACCCTTATAGGTTATACTGACATCTATCCAATCGGCATAGTCCTGTTCTATCCCGTCACCGGCATCCGTTACCAGGAATCCGAGCTTCCTGATATTCTTAAGCTCGACATGAAAAGTAACAGCAGAATCACCTACATGTATGATCTGACTATCCCAGAGGATCTTACGGTCGCCAACCAGATAAAACCTGACAGATGCTCTCTCTGCTGCTGCATCATCCACCCCGGCTTTCCCGGTTATACTGACTGAACGGCCGTCCAGGTCCAGCATGAATGTACTGACGGCATGTGTGCCCACTCCCCGGGTGTATGTCCTGCCCGAAACAGACAAGGGTTTTTCAACAGCCGATTGATTGGCAAAAACAGTTCCTCTTCCCGAAGTCATCCCGACAAGGTCGAAAGTATCGATCCAAATCACTGATTCATTCCGGCATGAACTCAGCAGCAGACAAAGAACTTGGATAGCCAGACTTGTTTTCATATGCTTTCAGCTTAATTTTAATTCAGTTCATTTCACATTCCAGATCATCTCTATTTCCCCATGGGACCTGCCCCTCTATTGTGAAAAATCAAGGGTCATAGTATTCTCGCGAAAGCCCTTCGATTTGATGGCCAGATAGATAATGCCGGCCGTCATCCAGCTTCCCCCGATAATAAATGTTTTCAGGGGCAGGTTCAGCCAGATTACCAGGCAAAAAAGGAAACCGATAACGGGAGGAACAAAATTCATCAAAAACCCCCTTGCGGTTTTTTCATTTGATTTGAAATAATATTCTCTCATGGATGCAAGGTTTACACCCATGAAGGCAAAAAAGGCTCCGAAATTGATCAGGTTGGCACATTCCTGGTAGTTCAGCGTTACAGCACCCAGAAAAGCAAGAGCTCCCACGATCATAATATTGTAACTGGGGCTGGCGTATTTTTTATCAAGATGCCCAAAGATCTTTTTCGGTATCACACCATCACGCCCCATTCCATATAAAAGCCGCGAAGCACCGATCTGACCGGTTACACCCGATCCAATACTACCGATAAGCAGGATAAAGGATAATGAATTATCCAGAACAGCTCCACCAACCCGTTTTGCGACAGACATAATCGCCGTATCCAGGGCATTTATCCTTGCTGACTCTTCAGTAAGTCCCTGCGTAAAGGAATTCCAATCAGGCCAGGAAACCTGGGCCAGGTATACCTGTGCACCACTCCAGAGACCGGTTACCAGGCATGTGAATACAGCTGCCAGCAATACATTTCTTTTTGGGTTCTCAACCTCCTCCGACAAGGTGGTTAATCCGTCAAAGCCAATATAGGTAAGTGCTGCCAGGGCTGTTGCTGATCCAATTGCTCCAAGAGAAAAGGTATCCGGATTATAAAAAGGCCTTATGGTAAGCAATCCGCCCAAACCATTATTTATGAAGATATAGCGGATGGCGGCGGCCATAAAATAAAACACCACCACACTCATAACGATCATCAATATCCAGTTCGTCCGGGAAGCCATCTTTATCCCATTTAAATTAAGGATCGTAAAGCCGAGGCAAAAAAATACTATCCAAAAATGATACGGAATGAAAGGCATGAGATGATTTGTGGCAATACTGGTATAGATGACACAAAGAATGGGAACAAACATATAATCCATAAACATGGACCAGCCAGCCACAAAACCGAGATAGGGATGTATTCCCTTCCCAACATAAGTATAGGCAGAGCCGGCAGCCGGATATTTGTTTGCCATCCGGCCATAACTGATTGCCGTAAATATCATGGCTACCATCGCTATAAGCAAGGCAGTCACGGCATGTCCCTTGGAAAGATTATTGGCATGTCCGAATAAGGGTAAGGCGGCAACCGGTTGAATCAGGATGATACCATAAATTATCAGGTCACTCAGGGAAAGTACCCGGCGAAGTTTGACATCCGCTGTTTTTTGTGAATCGGTCATTTTATTTTCGATATAATGAATAATTGTCTCAATAAACGGAAAAGCTGCCCCGCAGATGAATATCCTCCGAACTTGAACCAATACGCACTTCAAATTCACCCGGTTCAACTTTCCAGACCAGGTTTTCATCCAGGAGCTGAAACTCCTTGCTTGTCAGCAAAAAGGACGTGGTTTTCTTTTCCCCGGGCTGAAGCCAGATTTTATTAAAACCCTTCAGCTGGATGACAGGGGTAACAATGCTGCTGATCTTATCTTGCAAATACAATTGTACAACTTCTGCACCGGCTCTTTCACCTGTGTTTTTTATATCGACTGAAACCATGACCGATCCGTTTGTTCCGGTACGATCAGGGGTGATCTTCAGATTGCTGTATTCAAAACTTGTATAACTTAAACCATGTCCAAAAAAGAATAGGGGCTCCGGATCCAGATCCGCATAGGGTTTACCCCAGCCTTGTTCAATCCAGTAACTTTTTGAAGGTTTGTAATTGTAATAAACAGGAAGTTGCCCAACATGACGCGGAATAGTGATCGAAAGTCTGCCACTTGGATTATAATCCCCAAACAGAATGTCAGCTAAGGCTGCTCCTCCCTTTTCGCCCGGAATCCATGCCTCAACAATGGCCGGTATATGTTCCTTTATCCAGGAAATTGCCAGGGGTCTTCCGTTGATAAGCACCACAACAGTGGGAGTTCCAGTGGCATAAACCCGCTCGATCAGTTCCTGCTGATGTCCTGTCAGCTCCAGGGTAGCCACATCGTAGCCCTCGCCATCAGTACCCTGCTGATCTGGTTTCTGCCAATCGTTCTCACCAACCACGACCACGGCTATCTCTGATCTGGCAGCAGCTTTCACCGCCTTGTCAATATCAAGCTCCTTATCGCCAATCACCTGGCAGCCTTTAACATAATTGATTTTTGCCGACTGTGGCAGCTTTCCCTGTATGCCTTCCAGTACAGTAAAAATATCCTGCAGGATACTGATGGATGTATAATCACCCAGTTGATTTCTTTCATCATTTGCATTCGGGCCAATTACTGCAATGGAACGGATGCTTTTCTTCAGGGGCAGCAGGTTATTATCATTCTTCAGCAAAACAATGCCCTCATGTGCTGCTTTCAACGCCAGATCCTGATTTTGGATGGTGTGTGAAAGGGCAGCGGCTTTCTGCGGATTCACAAACGGATCATCAAACAGTCCAAGCAAGTATTTAACATACAGGACACGCCTCACGGATCTGTCAATGGTTTGGACAGATACCCTGCCTTCCTTCACATTTTCGATCATCTCGCTGAAATATCCCTGCTGGAAAGAAATGCTGACATCCATCCCCGCATTGGCAGCCATGGCACCGGCTTCTTTTTCGTTATCAGTTAAACCGTTGTAAATATTGGTCTGCACACCTCCTCCTTCACTTAATACCAGTCCTTTGAAACCCATTTCTTCACGAAGGATGCCGGTCAGGATCTTACTTGAATTATGTGTCGGCATTCCGTCGATACTCGGGTATGTGGCCATTACACCCAGGGCACCTTTTTCCCGGATACCAGCTTCCCAGGGGGGTAAAAACACCTCACGCAGCGTTCTCTCAGAAATTTCCATGGCGCCTCTTTCCAATCCGCTGACTGGCTGGCTCTGACCCGGATAGTGACATAATCCCGCGATCACTTTGTCACCCTGTGATACATCATATCCCTGTATACCGGTGACAATGGCCTTTGCAATCTGAGAGCAGAGAAAAGGATCTTCACTATATCCTTCCTGGTTTCTGCCCAGTCGCGGGTCACGGTTTGGCTCAATTACCAGGGTGAATAATTCGTGAATACCGACTGCACGGGCTTCCCTGGCTGCAGTGGTATATATGTCCGTGATCAGGTCTGTATTCCAGGTGCTTCCCAGTGCCAGCCCTTCAGGAAAGATTGTGGCTCCGGAACACATCAGCCCATGCGTGCCTTCCTCCGTTTGCAAAAGCGGGATTTTTAACCGTGTCTTCTCAAGAGCGATATGTTGTAATTCATTGAAATAGGATGCCTGTTGAACCGGGCCTTTATGTAAAATGGTATTGGATAAGGTAAAGAATCCGCCGCCGGGCCCGATACCCTCTATTAATGTGCCTGTAGCAAATTTGCGGCACCCCATTGTTTTTTCCTCAATTGTGCCGCCCAAGGCATCTTCATAAACACAGGGCATATTCAGCTGACCAATTTTTTCTTCCAGGGTCATCCTGGCCAACAAATCATCGATTCTTTTTTCCACCGGCAGTGCAGGATTAAGATAGGGAAGCATTTCAACATGGGCCGGCTCATTGCGCTTCGCCCTGACGTAGGATGCTATGTTGTGGACATTATCAATCCATATGCCATTTGCTGGATCCATGGCATACCGGCACAATTCTTCAAGTGTTGCGAGCCGGGATGTCTGAAAACCTTCCTCGTCCATTTCATGACCAGCCAGGATCAGCCATTTCCCCTCGGAAGCACTGATTATTTTCAAGACTTCCTCGAATGATTTACCATCCAGCTCAATGCCCGTAAGCTGGGCCAAATCGCAATAAACCGGATCATTTGGTGCTTCACTGAGCCAGATGCGCCCGGTTTCAAACATGGAAGCGATTACGGGGATATAGCTCCTGGTTTCTTTGCCTCGACCAATGAAAGTTTGTCCGCATGGATAAGCAAATGAAAGTGGAGTAGTTCCCAATTGTGCATAAATCCACTGATTTGCCGAATCAAGTTCTTCGGCCATCCCGGACAATGTGTAATCTTCCAGGGCACGCTGACGTGACCAAACAAAATTGCCTGTGCAGGGATGCAGCAAGGAATGGTTCCCTATCTCATGTCCTTTTTCCAGGGCATTTTTCCATCCGTTTTTTCGCTGCAACATGTTGTCTGTCGAAACATAGAAGGTTCCTTTAACATTGTACTTGTCAAGTATCGGGATACCTTTGTCAATCTGACTCAGTCTTGCATCATCAAAGGTAAGACTGATAGCCACCTTCTTCCCTTCAGGCCATGAAAAATCGGTGGAATTGACATTTGAAACCGAATCCGAATAGTACTGTGCTAACAATGGCAAACTTATCCAGGTCCACAGAAGAACAGTACTAATCAAATAATTACGGTATAAAGGGTTCATATACGCTTCATATAAAGTTATTAATGGAACTTGGTAATCAGAATGTGATCATTTCTGGTATTAGGGGAAAATCCTAATCCAATCGGACCGATGTCAAATTAAGGAATTTATTTATCCGATCAGCAAATTGTTGAAAAATAAAAATACCCTGAATAGCGAGGAAGGTTGTTTATTGTAGTTTCAGTATTTTATACATATATATTTCCTGGTCTAAACTAACACGGATAATATAAAACCCAGGGACAAGGAACGAAACATCTACCCGGCCACCCGATCCGTCAAGCATTTGGTTTATCCTCTCCCACCCCAACTGGTCGATTATGCTTATATTTACCCCGTTTGCCGGAGGATGGAGTATACGGATATCCAGGAAATCCTCAACCGGGTTAGGAAATATCTCTATGGTCCGATCTTCAGATAAATCAACAATATCGGTATATATATTTGATTCGCCTGGTGTCATGCCCGACAGGATAAACCAGCGGCTCGTACCATCACCATATCGTCCGAAGGAATAGTTTGTGTATTGATTTTGATAAACTATTGAATCCAGCACAACCGGTTGTTCCTGAAAGAGTTGCACAATTGCTAATTCACCTCCGCTTTTTTCGAGGGTGAAATCCAGGTGAAGAGTTCCCTGTTCAGGCTGTCCATCTGCCCAAAGGATTATGTATCCTCCGGGAGGAATTAGGGTTTCCGACTCTCTTTTAAACGGGATTTTGTATTTCAATGGAAAGACAAGGTCATTGGTCATATATAGGCCCCCAACATCAACCGTATCATTACCTGCATTATACAACTCAATCCAGTCGTCGTATTCCATCGTTTCATCCGGTATTACTGTGTTTTTGGCACAAAACTCATTGATATGCAGATCCTGTATAATGTCCACGGTGTCAAACAAAGCCGTGAAGGATGTACTGGCTGTTAGTGTAACAAGTATATCCGGATTTATGTTGTATTCTATATGCTGATTGAGTTTCATTACAAGATCCAGGCTCAAATCAAAGCTGACATCACTACTGGACGGAGAAACCTGATGGACCTCCACTGCGATCAGGTTTTCCCCCGGAAGCAGTATTGCCGGATCGATGTTTCTGGCAAGAAAGGCGTTTTCATCCACCGGATTTGCAGTGGCCAGGGAGGAACCCGTAATGGTCCCGTCAGGCATATTTTCACGAAGTATCTCATGACCGTTGAGGTAAACTACGGCACCATCATCAGCCAGTATCCGCAAAATAATTGAGTCTGATCCTGTAGTATCCTGAATGTTAAATTTCTTCCTGAAATAATAGCTGATATGCTTGTTATTTGCATCGGGACCGTATTCAAGCAGAGTTGTTTCATCCCCATCGCCATAACCAAACTGACCTGAGCCGCTCTTCCATCCTGAATCATCATATGTTATTGAATTCCAGTCAGCAGGTGGTTCTGTTCCATCGTCGAGGTAGTGCCATCCTGCAGATTTGGCAATGATTCCTTCACGGATTACATCATAGGTTTTGATCTCCCAGTGGTTAAATCTGGCGGTTTTACCGGGAAGGGCAGTAATCTTTACAGGACGTTCACTGAAATATGAGCCCCTGAATACAGCATCCTGAATGATGATATCATTAACCGAG
Source organism: uncultured Bacteroidales bacterium (assembly GCA_963705125.1). Classification (GTDB taxonomy): domain Bacteria; phylum Bacteroidota; class Bacteroidia; order Bacteroidales; family UBA10428; genus UBA5072. The sequence continues at coordinate 534,066 of CAVPIY010000009.1, forward strand.
AACCGTTGTTTTTCCGCCAGATTTGAACCAATCTCAAGCGAAACTGGTGCGGACAAGCCGAAGAAATCCTGCAGGTATTGCATCATATAAGCTGGCCTTCGATTCCCAAAATCCCGGCTGACATTGATGTTCCACTCCCAGTCAGACATTGAACCTCCCCAGCGGTTAAAATGAAAAGGCATTTCTGATGCAATATTGCTTCGCAAGGAATCAATAACACCGATTACCCTGCGGGGATCGAATGTTGAATTGATATACACACCGAATTTGTCAACAAAACGATTCCTGAATTCCTGGTTTTGCAGAAGTTTCCGGAAAAGTAAGGTTGACCAGGGGGGATTTGGCCAGTCGGGCCCATGCGCCTCACTTGCAAATGCAAGTGTATTATGATCAGGCGACGAGTAAAGTCCAAAGCCAAAATCCGTGTCAAATATCAGCCACCTCCAGACAGAACCGGGACGTTTGGGTTTCCAGAATTTTATATTGTTGCCGGGCCAGTCCAGGTTGGCAAAATATATCTGGGCTATCTGGTAATCCAGGAAGGACTCCATATCAATTTGCTGCTTAATATAATTGTAATTATCCTGATCAGATAGATTATGCGATCCCAGATAATCTAGCAATTGATTGTAATCTGCATTGTCACCAACAATTACAGAATTCTGCCATTCCAGCATATCGATGCTGTCCTCGTCAAGATGATAATTGGTGAAAAGATAATCTTCCGTTGATTTCTCCCGGATATTCTGGACACCCCAATAATTGCCATTTAAATATAATGCGGCCGGAGTATAGCCCAGGTAGTCAATATCCATCTGCCCGATCACCAGAGTTTGCATCATGGCATCCTGAAACTGGGTACGGTTGCAATCATTTCCTGAATTTCTGAGCATTATGGATTTGAAACGATCAACATCCTTGCTTTCGAAAAGCGGATACCGGATCTCATCAGCGCCGTACTTATCCCGGAAGTAAACACCCAGTGATTTTTGGGAAAAAGTCCGGCTGCAACCCCCATTTATCTTAATACCTGCATCCTTTCTGATCTTTCTTGCCCCATCAGGAGAGAAGTATTCGAAACTGGCAAGTCTTTCCCAATCACGGTTCCAGTTTGCTCTTCCATAACAGAAGTCCTCAACACCATTGGTACCTTCAACATATATACCGGTCACCGGATCCCAGAGGTTTTTCGGATCTGTTGATAACGATACAACAGGAAGGGTGAAAGTGTGTTCACGAATAAAATACGTGTTGGTGATCGTCTCACCATATATTTTCCGGCTCTCGATAATCCTCGCCTTGATTGTTTTCGTTGTGTTAAGGGTGATCGGAGAAGCATATTGATCGGAGTTTACACCCGGCTCACTGCCATCGGTGGTAAAGTAGATCTTGCCGGTTGAGACTGGGTTGCTGAGCACCAGGGTTTGGGAGGTATTGTAACGTCCACCCGGTAGGTTGAAAACTGGTTCAGGAGACTGATCATTGAGAACAATCCCCATATTTTTCTCATTGGGGGTTGGAATCTCAAAAATACGCCAGTTGTCTTCACCATCGGGATACCGGCAGTAGGAAGTATTACGGGGAATGCGGTTTACATGAACGGAATCCACGAGTTGACCGGTATTACTTGACAGGATATAAAGCTCATCGTTTGACCTGGCCCTGAAATTTGTATGCAAACCTGTGTTTAATTTATCCATCCAGATTACCTTAAATCCCTTTGCCGGGATTGAATTGCCATAGTTAACCTGCCATTTATATAAATCAGTTGAATCATTTGTCAGGGAATAACCATATAAATTAACGGGTTGATCACCGGGATTATACAGTTCTATCCATTCTGAATAATTGAAATAAACATAATCCATTACAGCAGAAGCATTTGCTGTCATTATCTCATTGATCACGATCTGCTGCGCAAATAAGGCCGGAAAACAACTCTGAAAGAACAGAAAAAAACAAAGGCGGTATCCCATTATAAAAGAGCTTTTAAATATGATTTAAAAGACTTCAATAATACTAATTTTATTGACATATTGTTGCAATATCCTGAACCATTAGCCGGACAGGTATGCTATATTTGAGGATTATTATTTTACTGAAATAAGCACCCTTGGGAATAGTTCAGCAGAAACTGATCCGGGAGCCCTTGCTGCTGGAAGAGATCCATTCTTCGGGCCGGTGTGCGGGCCGATATGGTAACAAGAACGTTTATCTTGAAGGAGGAATTCCCGGTGAAACCGTCTCATTTACCCTGGCCAGAAGAAAACAGGGATTCTACAGTGGAACAGTCGAGGAAGTGATTGACTCTTCTCCTCACCGGATCCTGCCATTTTGCATGCATTATGAATCATGCGGAGGTTGTTCATGGCAACACATCCAATATCCATATCAGCTGAAACTCAAACACCGCATATTGTGTAACGCTTTGGAGAAATACGGTATTAAAACACCTCCGGTACCTCCTTTAATACCATCCCCGGAAACAAGGTATTTCAGACACCGGATGGAATATACTTTCACTTCTGACGCATTTCATGATGTGAAGGGCAGGTTTGCCAGCCAACCGGCTCTTGGCTTTCATGTTAATGGTGAACCAGGCAAAGTGTTAGACATTCAGGAATGTTATCTGCAGGCCGAACCCAGCCGGGGAATCTGCAAGTTTGCAGCAGATACAGCCCTGGACCAGGGAATGGATTTTTATAATCATGAAAAAAAGACCGGCTTCCTCCGGAGTCTGTCTGTCAGAATTAACCAGGTCGGGGAAGTAATGGTTGTATTAGGATTGGCTGAAGACAGGGAATACGAGAGAAATGAACTGCTTGGGCGATTAAAATTTTCCTTCCCCTGCCTTGTCTCTCTCAATCACACCTTGCATCTTTCAGCTGCACACAGCCAGCTGCAGGGTACAATAATCCCCTTTGATGGGACACAGCCCTTTCTGTATGAAACATTGTGCGGGTTACAATTCCGGATTCATGCAAACTCCTTTTTCCAGCCAAATGTAAAACAAGCTGAACAGATCCTTCTTACAGCTCGGAAATGGGTAAGGGGTCATCAAAAAATTTATGATCTGTACAGCGGTGTGGGAGTCATCGCACTGACACTCGCCCATGGTGGAGGTCAGGTAATTGGCATAGAGGGTTCTTCTGATGCAATAGCGGATGCATCTGAAAATGCCCGGCTGAATGGTATTCAAAATGTACAGTTCCTTACCGGAGATATCCTGGAAACTTTTAAACCATCTTTCCTGCAAACTCAAGGTAACCCCGATCTGATCGTTCTGGATCCCCCCCGTTCCGGAACCCTGATCGAGATAAAGAAGACAATAAATACTTCCGGGGCTAACAACGTTCTTTACCTCAGTTGTAATCCGGTCAGCCTGGCATTTGACCTGAAACAGCTGACTGAGGTTTACCGCGTGATCCAAATTCAGCCTTTTGATATGTTGCCACATACCCATCATGTCGAAACGCTCGTTTTGCTTGAGAAAATATAGTGATATGAATACTTCTAAGCTATGAAAAAGTTCATTTCTCAATCAGAGACCCTGGAGATCAAGAAATCCATGCTGGATTCCCTTATGCTGATAATGCTGGTGGTTGGATTGCCTGCGCTGATCGCAGCAATCATAAATTCACGGGAAACGGGTTCCTTCCCTTATGTTAGCCTTGCAGGGATCATTGTATTATTGGCATTTGCCATTTTCCGGAAAAAAATACCCTTTCTGCTGAAAGCATGGATTATGATCACCTTTGGCTATCTCATCGGTACACGGGGGTTACTGAGTGAAGGTCTGCTCAGTGACGGACTATTCTATTATATATTTATCAGCATCCTGTCATCCATGCTGATTGATATCCGTTCAGGGGTCATCACGATGATCGTCACTTTACTTACTACCAGTGTGATCACATATGTCATCTCAAGGGACTGGCTTATTTTTAAACTGGATATTGTGAGTTACTTCTACTCTCCCAGCACATGGATTGCATTTCTCATGACAATTGCCTTGTTTACATCGGTTGCTGTATTTATTTATGGCCGTCTGGAAAAATACTTAGTACAGTATATTAGCGAACTTACCCAAAAAACGGACACCCTGAACAAATCAAACATCAGGCTTGAAAAAGAGATTGAGGAAAGACAAATAGCTGAGAAACAACTAAATCAAAGCGAAAATAGATTCAGGAATGTTTTCAACAGCATTGGCGATGGAATCGTGCTTCTCAGGCAGGATCATTCGATCGTGGATAGTAACGATGGTTTTCTTGCCATGACCGGTTTATCCTGCGAAAATCTTCTTCATAAAAATTTTAAGACGCTTTTCTCAGATCCGGATAAATTGTTCAGCATGAATCCTGAACATGGGTTTTCTGCCTTCATAAATAAGAATGAAAATCTTCTTATTACACGCAAAAAACAGATTTCAGTCCCGGTTGAGGTCACTTTGCTTCCCTTTCAATATGATCCGGATATTACACACATAGCCCTGATCAAAGATATCAAGGAAAAAAAGGAGAATGAGACCAAAATCATGAATGCCATTATCAGCAGTGAAGAGGAGGAGCGCCTCAGGATTGCACAGGATCTGCATGATGGTGTTGGACCTTACTTATCAGCTGCCAGTATTTATATTAATTCCATGGAGGTGGATAAAAAAGACATAAAATCCAAAAGAATCAAAAATGAGCTGTCAGAATTGATGAATCTTTCAATAAGCACCATTCGGGAGATCTCTGGCAATCTGGGTTCACAAATGTTGCGTTCCCTGGGATTTACAGCTGCACTGGAGAGTTTTATTGAAAAGATCAGGCTTCAGAGTCAGGTGATTTTTAAATTGTCCTTACCCGAGCGTTATCCCTTTCTCGAAAATGTCGAGGTGGCCTTATACCGCATTCTGGTTGAATTAATCAATAATTCCCTCAAATACGGGTCTCCAAAGAAGATCATCATTGAGTTAGTGGATACTCATTCATCTGTATCAGTTAACTATTACGAGGATGGCTGTGGATTCAATATGCAGGATGCACTGAACAAGCAAAAGGGAATGGGTCTTTATAATATCCACAGCAGGATAAACGCTATGGGTGGATCTATTGATTTTTATTCCCGTCCCGGAAAAGGAGTAACCGTCAGGATGTCCTTTAGCCGTTCCATTGCCTGCAAGCAAGATTAGGTTCCTAACCGGGATGCTTCATGCTTTTCACCTCATCTTCATAATACTATCGCTTATCATCCTGTATATTTGTTGTAAATCGGGGTGATCATGCAAAAGACGGATATGATTTTCAATAATCCCTCTATTGCTCCGTACAGCCGGACCGGTTTGGGCTATCCGGGGAGATATGGCAGTTGCTTTGGCTGTTGTTTCATTTATCAGTGGCTTAATTAATTCAAAGGGTAAATTATGTTCGAGGGCAAGTTTTTCAGCTATTGCATACATGTGATTGGAGAAATTGCATGCGAAGATCGCTGCCAGATGAAGGTATAACCTTTGGGACGAATCGGCCTCAATTACCCTGGAAGATATCCGTTCAGCCAGTTTCCTGATTCTTATCAGATTCTCATTTGTATTGGCTTCAATCAGGATGGGTACCTTCCAAAAACTCATTGACCGGCCCTTTGTAAAAGTCTGAAAAGGGTAAAGTACACCGCAATTAAGTGCCCGGCCCTTAAAAACATCCATGGAAACGCTTCCCGCAGTATGAATCATCAGACATTTTTCAGGTTTCATTGTATCGAGGACCTGTATAATGCTATCATCTGAAATGCAAATCAGACAGACATCTGCACCTTTGTCCAGATCCTCAGGTTTTCCTGTCTGCGGAACATGCAGTTCATATGCCATCTGATTTACCGCTGAAATTGTGCGGCCCAGGATCTGGCTGATCGCCATACCTTTTTCAGCCAATGCTTGTCCAAGATGCCAGGCCATATTACCGGTACCAACCAGGACTATCCGGGGATGCTCCATGATTTTTACAGATGGTAGGTTGCATAATCAATGCGGTATAACCAGGCGGGTTCTTCTGCATCATTACCAATCTGATGCACTAGTTTCAGGATGCCGGGGTATTTTTGCTCAACAAAATAGAGATACCGTTGAATATTGTTAATGATGTTACCGGTATTCATATTTGGATTGGCGCGCAGACTGGCGACGATTACATAGCTGACCCGGTTTTTGTGAAGGGTATTGATAAGCGAATCAGGAGACACAGCAAAGCAACTCTCAGATGATACACGCACCCGTTTCAGCAGGGAGTCGGTGGTCAGTGTTTCTACCCGGTAATTCTCCACGGCTTTTTTCAGCTCATTACCCAAGGTGTTCTGTGTTGAATACAAACCGTAAATATCATCACCTTCAGCCACATAGGCAACGGAAGTCCGCTTAAGGGAAAGTTTTACTGCAGGCGGGAAAAAGCCTTCAAACGATTTGTTAGGAATTACTAGCATTTCCCCTGCACGTGCCTTTATACTGTTCACCAGCTTTTCCGGCTCTTCCTGAGGAAAACGGTAAATCCCATAGAAGTCTCTTCCTTTGCTGTATATAAAGGACATCGATGGCTTACGTGAGGCCACAACGGCTGTATCGGGGATATTATCACCAACCCACCGGCTCATGCGCAGATAATTCTGCCAGTCGGGGGTAAAACCGTAATACAGGTTACCGGAGAGGTTTTTCGCAAGTACTTTCCGGTTGTCCTTCATTTTGTCCGATGACTGCCCCAGGGTTTTAAAAAACACAAATACCAGTAAGAATGGAAATAGCACTGAAATGAATCCCAATCCTTTTTGTCCGGCCAGTTGCTGAATTCCCCAGGAAAGCAGCAGTAAAAGCATCGGTATATAAATGACCACCATACGCATCTGATCCCAGGATTGCTGAAGGGCAATACAGGTCGCTGTAACCGATGCGCCCAGGTAAAGAGCCACAAATAACATGATCCTGTTGCGTTTGAAAGCATAAAAAAGCGCAATCCCTAACAGGATAACGACCAGCAGGGTAACAAACCAGCTTTTATCAACAGAAGATGGATCCTGTAGACCAAGTCCGATCATGAAATGCTTGGAAAGATACAAACGGGCATTTTCGAACAGACGGACAATCATTCCCGAAAGATCTTCGCTGCCCTGGGCACGGTTATACGGATTTTTCAGCAGGATTTCAGAAAGCTGGCTGGCACCTTTCGGCTTGCCAACGTCCCACACCAAAGCTTTGTATATCTTGAACGGTACCAGATAAATCAGATAAGAAAACAACAACAAAATACTGGGCATGAATTGCCTTTCGATCAGCAGAAAAAACAACATCACCAGAAGACCAACAACACCAATATTTCTTGTAAGACTGGCCAGAAAAACAAAGAAACCCAGGATGAGAAAGTGGCGTGCCTTTTTTCGAATGGGAAGAGCCATATCTGACTGAATGGCGAGGTAAATCCGGATAAACAGGAAAACAACGAGAGCTTGAAGAAACATATACATGGCTTCGCTGTATGTTTGACTGGCAAAGTACAGGATGGTTGAATTCACAGATATGATAAGCATGACCAGGGAAAAGATGGCCGGAGAAATAACCTTCCGGAAAGTATAATAAAACAGAACCAGGTGGCCCAGAATAAAAACAAAGGAAAACAATTTGAGGGCTACGACCTTTACGCCAAGGATCATCATGGGTAAGCTCAGAAAGATAGAGTATAAGGGTCCGTGCCAGGAAGGAAACGCACGTCCTTTAATAAAGTCATTGGCCATTTCGATATAGTGGGAATCATCTCCCCCTGTACTGATCTTTACATCAAAAAGATAAGCTCCGAAAAGAATTGAGAAAAAAAGAGAAATATAGAAAACAAGGTTAAGGCGTTTAGCCACCCACTGATCCAGTTTTTCGGCAAAAGTCAGTTTGCTTGCGGATTGCTGCCGGTTTTTATGTGGCCTGACCTGGTCTTTTTTTTGAACCGGACTGGCAGGGGTATGCTTTTTTCCGCTTTTATTTTTACCAGTGGATTCCATATTCTGCAGTAAATATTGATCTCAGTTAAGGAAAAGTTTGTATGTTTGTTTCGATCCATGAGAAAGAGACAAATATAGTAAATGAGATTGAAGATTGAAGATTGAGGACGGGAATAAAAGTTTATGCGTATTGTGACTTCAAAAGAAGGTATCCGGGAATATTTCGATAAAACTGCGAATCGAAGAACGGTCTGGAAAGAGAGAAACAGTTTTTATCACAAGTCCTTGGAGCGGTATTTTTCCTTAATCATCCCTGCCGGATCAAAGGTACTGGAACTTGGATGCGGTACAGGAGACCTGCTGGCTTCAGTTAAACCAGGATATGGTATTGGTGTTGATTTTTCACCAGTCACCATTTCTATAGCCAGAACGCGTTACCCGGACATTCATTTCAGGGAAGGTGATATTGAGGATTCTTCATGGGCAGATGATCCGTCATTCAAAGAGGTCAAGTTTGATTACATTATTCTGTCTGATATATTACATATCCTATGGGATGTTCAAAAAGCTTTGAACCAGTTGCATCAGTTCTGTCACCCCTGGACCCGGATCATCATTTCGAACTACAATTTTTTATGGGAACCCTGGCTTAAATTGGGTGAGTACACCGGCATGAAACAAAAGTCGCCCAATTCAAACTGGCTTTCCCATCGCGATATTTTCAAACTTCTGGAAATCGAAGGATTTGAAGTGATTAGTCATTACAGGAAATTACTGATACCCAAATATATACCCCTTCTTAATTCCCTGATGAACCGCTTTTTGGTCAACTTGCCCCTGGTGAATATTATGGGACTTGTAAATTTTGTGATTGCCCGTCCCCTGCCCATCAGAAAAGAAGAATACACGGTTTCCATTATTATTCCGGCCCGGAATGAAATGGGCAACATTCAAAATGCCATTCTGATGACACCGTTTTTTGGCAAATCGCAGGAGTTCATCTTTGTGGAAGGTCATTCATCAGATGGAACATGGGAAGAGATGCAGCGCGTGCAGAAAATAATGGAAGGCAAAAGGATAACCATATTGAAGCAAACCGGCAAAGGCAAAGGAAATGCAGTAAGAGAGGGCTTTGATATTGCTTCCGGGGATGTCCTGATGATTCTCGATGCTGATCTTACCACCCCACCGGAGGAACTTCAGAAATTTTACAATGCACTTGCAGAAGGAAGGGGAGAATTTATCAATGGTTGCAGACTGGTTTATCCCATGGAAAGGGAGGCCATGCGATTTCTCAATCTGTTGGCAAACAAATTTTTCGGATGGTTCTTTTCCTATCTGCTTGGTCAGCGTTTGAAAGACACACTGTGCGGAACCAAGGTCTTATTTAAATCAGATTATGAGAAGATCAAGACAAATCGATCTTATTTCGGTGACTTCGATCCCTTTGGTGATTTCGACCTGCTGTTTGGAGCCGCCAAACTTAATCTGAAGATCACCGAGGTATTGGTCCGCTATAAAGAGCGTACCTATGGTTCCACGCAGATCAGCCGGTTCCGGCATGGCTGGCTGCTTTTAAAAATGAGTATGTTCGCGGCCGGGAAAATTAAGTTCATTTAATATCAACAGTCTGATCATTCTCTTTCTCTTCCGCCTCTTCCTCCTCCATATCACTGATAAAAAGGGTTGGTCCAGGTCCCTCGTGCCTGTATATCACTGAAAGCAGTGCTCCGGTAGTCATGCCAATCAGGTGTGATTCCCATGACATTTCGGGCTTGTATGGAAAAATACCCCAGACCATGCTGCCATACAGGAATATTACCAGCATCGATATGGCAAGGAGGTTGATATTTCGGCGAACAATACCGCTGAAGAAAAGAAATGAGGCAAAACTATATACCAGTCCGCTTGCCCCGATGTGGTAGGAAGGCCGTGCCATAAGCCACACCAGTGATCCGGTAGCAAGGTAAGAAATGAGCAATACGCGCCACGCAACTTTTTGGTAGAAGTAAAATATTGCGGTCAACAGAAAGAAGAAAGGTACAGAATTATTTATCAGGTGGTTAAAATTGGCATGGATGAAAGGAGACGTAAGAATTCCAATCAGGCCATATATCCTCCTGGGAAAGATCCCCAAATAGTACAGGTCAATACCGTCAGCTATTTCGAATACGCGTACCAGCCATATGAAGAAGAGAATGATGGCCGGGGGAAAAAGGCTCAGAATGAACCGTTTATATTCTATGTCTGTCTCTTTTGACAAGTATTTTGGTATTCGGTGTTCGTTGTTCAGTAATTGGTACCGATTACCGATTACCGCTTACCGCTTTCCGGTTACCCTTTACTTCGTCTTGGGACGCAACTTACGTACCTGCAATCCTGCCTGCCACATTTCAGATTCACGGAGTTCCTTAAGTTCAATCTCAAGTAAGTCCTTATAATTGGTCATCCCGGTGGAATCAAGAACCCGCTTTGTTTCAGCACCTGATTTGACCTTGTTGTATAATTCGTTGAATACAGGCAGTGTGGCATCCTTGAATTTGGGCCGCCAGTCGAGTGCGCCGCGCTGCGCAGTTGCGCTGCAGTTGGAATACATCCAGTCCATTCCATTTTCATCCACCAGTCTGATCAGGCTCTGGGTAAGCTCTTCAACTGTTTCATTGAATGCTTCACTTGGGCTATGACCATGTTGGCGTAAAACCTGATACTGTGCATCCATAATTCCGGCCAGTGCACCCATAAGCACACCGCGCTCCCCTGTCAGGTCGCTATACACCTCCTGTTCAAAAGTTGTAGGAAACAGGTAACCCGAACCAATGGCAATGCCCACAGCTACTGTACGTTCATGGGCATGACCGGTATAATCCTGGAAAACAGCAAAGCTCGAATTAATTCCGGCACCGGCCAGGAAGTTGCGCCTTACACTGGTTCCTGAACCCTTGGGCGCTACGAGTATCACATCAACTTCGGCAGGTGGAACAACTCCGGTTTGTTCCTTGTAGGTAATGGAAAAACCGTGCGAGAAGTATAAAGCATCTCCTTTTTTCAGGCAGGGCTTAAGTTTGGGCCATATGGCACGTTGTGCAGCATCCGACACAAGATACTGAATGATGGACCCTTTGGTTGCCGCTTCTTCGATTGAAAACAGGGTTTTACCAGGTACCCAGCCGTCTTTTACAGCCTTGTCCCAGTCGGATTTGAACTCAGGAGCCTGACCAATAATTACATTGATCCCATTTTCCTTCATGTTCAATGCCTGTGCAGGTCCCTGAACACCGTAACCGATCACAGCAACGACTTCGTTTTTCAAAACTTCCTGTGCTTTTTTCAGGGGAAACTCTTCCCGGGTAATTATGTCTTCAACTACACCTCCAAAATTAATTTTTGCCATAATGTATTAAATATTAATTAATTAATCATATTCGACCGTATTCTCACCGGCTTCCTGCAGGTAACTTGTAAACAATTCTTTACTCGATTTGGTTACAGCAATACGGCCTGATCTGGTAAACTGCAGAAGGCCGTAATTGTTCAATTCATTAAAAAGAGCCTGGGTTTCTTCCTTGTGACCCGTAAGCTCAATAACGGTATACTCAGGTCTCACTTCCAGGATACGGGCATGATGCGCCCGTATGGTATCCTCTACCTTATTCCCCTGCACCAGTGCCTTCGTAGGAACTTTATACAGTGCTATTTCCTGGTGAATTACTTCGTCCTCAGTATGGCTAAAAGCCTTCAGGACCTCCACAAGCTTTTCAATCTGTCCGACTACCTTTTCCACTTTCTCCGGTGTTTCATGAACAACAATGGTGAACTTGTGGATCCCGGGTATTGCGGATCCCGAAACAGTTAGACTTTCGATATTTACCTGACGACGTGTAAAAATAATTGTAATCCGGTTCAATAAACCGATATGGTTTTCAGAAAAGGCAGAAATGGTAAATGTTTGCTTCCCATCTCCATTATTTCCGTTGATTTTTTTTCTTCCAGACATGGTGATTACTGTTTTGGTTCAAGAATTATTTCCGATACCGAGGCACCGGTGGGTACCATCGGGAATACATTGTCTTCCTTTTCAATCGAGACTTCCAGCAGGTAAGGTCCGTTGAAATCGAGCATTTCCTGCACAGCGGAAGCCAGCTGCGGTCGCTCCAGGACTTTTTTCCCTTTGATTCCAAATCCTTCCGCTACCTTGATAAAATCGGGATTCAAGAGGTAGGTTTCGGAGTATCGCTTGTCAAAGAACATTTGTTGCCACTGGCGGACCATTCCCAGGTATTTATTATTCAACAATACAATTTTTACAGCGGCTTGTGTCTGGTTGATGGTACCGAGTTCCTGAATGGTCATCTGAAGGCCACCGTCACCCACAAACAAGATAACCTGTTTGTCCGGTGCCCCTATCTTGGCTCCGTGGGCAGCGGGCAATCCGAACCCCATGGTGCCAAGTCCGCCGGAAGTAACGAAGCTTCGCCTGTGCTTAAAATTGAAATATCGTGAAGCAAACATCTGATGCTGACCAACATCGGTTACGGCAATGGCATCACCCTTGGTCTTTTCGTTGATGATACGGATAACCTCTCCCATGGTCAGTCCGGGCTTTTCCGGATAAAAGTCTTTTTGGATGACTTTTTCGTATTCAATCTCGTCGATTTTTTTGAATTCATTGAACCATGAATCATGCGACCGTTTGTTAATCAGATTTGAAAGGAGCGGGAGTGTCTCCTTAACATCCCCGTGAATAGCCACATCAGCTTTGACTACCTTATTGATCTCGGCCTTATCTATTTCCATGTGGATAATTTTGGCCTGCTTTGCATATTTTTTTACATCACCGGTAACCCGGTCATCGAATCGCATTCCGATACCGATCAGCAGATCACATTGATTGGTCAGGAGGTTGGTGGAATAATTGCCGTGCATACCCAACATGCCCACATTGAGAGGATGCTCTTTCGGAAGCGCGCATGCCCCCAGAATTGTCCATGCAGTAGGAATACCCGATTTTTCAACAAAATCCATGAACTCCATTTCAGCTTCTCCCAGGATCACACCCTGACCAACCAGGACATAAGGTTTTTTGGCTTTGTTGATCAGGTTGGCTGCCTGCTCAATACAGTTCATATCTATCCTGGGTTTTGGCACATAGCTCCTGATTTTGGTACATTTCCGGTACACATAATCAAGCTCACCAAATTGCGCATTTTTGGCAATATCGATTAAAACCGGTCCTGGTCTGCCGCTTCGGGCTATATAAAAGGCCTGAGCCATAATTTCAGGAATTTCATTCGGTTTCGTAATCAGGTAGTTCCATTTGGTAACCGGCATGGAAATGCCAATAACATCAGTTTCCTGGAAAGCATCTGTTCCCAGCAGACCAGCTGAAACCTGACCGGTGATGCAAACCAGCGGAGTTGAATCAATCAGCGCATCCGCTATCCCGGTTATCAGGTTGGTAGCGCCCGGACCCGAAGTGGCCATGCACACGCCCACTTTACCGGTTACCCTGGCATATCCCTGTGCGGCATGGATTGCACCCTGCTCATGACGGGTGAGAATATGTTTCAACTGATCGGGATAATTCATCAGGGCGTCATATGCCGGCATAATAGCCCCTCCCGGATAACCGAATATGGTATCAATTCCTTCGTTGATCAGGCTGAGCATGATGGCATCAGCACCTGTAACCCTTAATTTCTTTGGAATATCAATGGTTTCTTTTTCATTTATTGCCTTCATAGCTGGAAATTAAAAAGTATAAATACATCAATCCATTTCAATCATACATGTTATCCAACAAACCATATCTGTTAAATTTCCCTTACGGCGCCAATATCAGCTGAAGTAACCATGCTTGCATAGGCTATAAGGGCTTTTGAGATCTGTCTGTTTCGACCTGCAGGCGTGTAAGCTTTTTCACCCCTTGCGGTCTCTTTCTGTTTGCGTCTTTCAAGCTCCCCCTCCGGGAGCACCACATTGACGGTCCGGGCTGGTATATCGATCTCAACGACATCGTTATTTTTGAGCAAGGCTATCTCGCCACCGGCTGCTGCTTCAGGAGAAACATGTCCTATGGATAATCCGGAGGTCCCCCCTGAAAAACGGCCGTCCGTGAACAGGGCACAGGTCTTTCCCAGATCCATTGACTTGATGTACGATGTGGGGTATAACATCTCCTGCATACCGGGTCCACCCTTGGGACCTTCATATCGGATCACAATCACGTCACCGGCTTTGACCTTCCCTGACAGGATACCATCGCAGGCTTCATCCTGGGATTCAAATACCCGAGCAGAACCCCGGAATCTGAATATGGATGGATCAACTCCGGCAGTTTTAACAACACAGCCTTTGCGGGCAATATTTCCATATAATATGGCCAAACCGCCATCTCTGAAGTAACTATGCTCAATATCACGGATGCATCCACTTTCACGATCCAGGTCGGGTTCCTTGTACATAACACCCTGACTGCCTAATTTCAGGTTTTTAATGCCGGCCGGAGCGCTGCCGAATATATTCCGGGCTTCATCTGTTACTGTGTCACGGGTAAGATCATAAGCCGCAATTGCTTCTCCCAGTGTCATCAGGTCAACCCGTCTGACTGAAATATCGATCAATCCGCCTCTTCCCAGTTCTCCCATAATACCAAGAATACCGCCTGCCCGGTTAACATCCTCAACATGGTAATGCGAACTGGGAGAAACTTTGCACAACACCGGAATTTTTCGTGAAAGCTGGTCGATATCCTGCATCGTAAAGTTCACATCAGCCTCATGGGCAATGGCCAGTAAATGCAAAACGGTATTGGTGGAACCACCCATGGCAATATCAAGCGTCATGGCATTCATAAAGGCTGCACGTGTGGCAATGGACCTGGGGAGAACGGAAACATCACCCTCTTCGTAATATTTCATGGTAAGCGTGACAATTTGCGTAGCCGCTTTTTCAAACAATTTCTTTCGGTTCTTATGTGTTGCCACAACAGTGCCATTCCCGGGAAGGGCCAGACCAATAGCCTCATTGAGGCAATTCATGGAGTTTGCGGTAAACATGCCGGAACATGAACCGCAAGTTGGACAAGCTTGCTTTTCGACGAGGGATAATTCATCATCGTTCACCTTGTCATCGGCAGCCATAACCATGGCGTCTACCAGGTCATACTTCTTTTTACCAACCCTACCAGCCTCCATGGGTCCACCCGAAACAAAAATTGCCGGTATATTCAGGCGCATGGCAGCCATGAGCATGCCCGGAGTAATTTTATCACAATTGCTGATACAAATCATTCCGTCTACCTTATGTGCATTGACCATGTACTCAACGCTGTCTGCTATCAGATCACGGGATGGGAGGGAATAAAGCATGCCATCATGACCCATGGCAATTCCGTCATCAATGGCAATCGTATTAAATTCTGCAGCATAACATCCCTGGCTTTCAATAATGGCCTTAACCTCCTGGCCTATTTCGTGAAGATGTGTGTGGCCTGGTACAAATTGTGTAAAGGAATTGACAACAGCTATTATGGGCTTACCCATCTGCTCATCCTTCATGCCGGTCGCCCGCCATAAACTGCGCGCCCCTGCCATCCGGCGTCCTTCTGTTGTTATGGCACTTCTCAGTTTTATCTTCATAGGTTAAAAGCCTTTGGTTATTAAAAACAAATTAAAAAAGCCATTCTACTGTAAGAATGGCTCTGTATCTTTTTGAACAAGGTAAACCATTCTCATCTCGATTGGCTAAGCACCACGCCGAGAATAAGAAGATTTACGATGAACCTGATATTTCTCATATTTTTATTTTGGACAAATATAGAGAATTATGAGAATATTTATTCCTATTTCTTAAAAAAATATAAGGAAATCGCAGTAATTTTCATTTTCGGAATTACTATATTACAGATATACAATGATATGGTATTTACATTTTATAATATCCATACATAAATTCCTGTCCGGGTAATCGGTATCGCTCTCTTTCCTGCGCTGACAATTCCGACAGGTAATTCTCTCCGGATATATGAAAACCGCATTCAGAAAGCCGTTGCAGATAGTCCCTTCCATAAAGCCTGTAATGATCCTTTTGCCGGAAGTGCTTTTCACGGTCCACAGGATCTGTGATGGAAGGATCCTCATAGGTGTTTTCCGCGCCATAATTGGTAGGAACCTGTAACAAAGCGAAACCTCCTTTCTTCAGAACCCGGAAGATCTCATGCATGGCTTTCCGGTCATCAGGTACATGCTCCAGAACATGGTTGCAAATCACCACATCAAATTCATTTTCAGAAAAGGGCATGTCCTGTATATCCATTTTTATTTCTGCGAGGGGTGATTCCAGATCAGCCGTGAGGTAAACCAGGTTTTTCATATTCCGAAAAAGCCTGTAAAAGCATTGTTCCGGTGCAACATGCAACACTTTCAGTTTTGACGTGAAGAAATCCGTTCTGTTTTTCAGGAATAGCCAGAGTAAACGGTGACGTTCAAGGGACAGACATTTCGGACAAAGGACATTGTCCCGTAACTGGTTATATCCATAGGGAAGAAATTTGCGGAACCGGCCCTGACAAACCGGACACTCCACCTGGTCACCCCGGTACAAAACAGCGGCAAACCGCATGAAAACCATGCTGATCCTTATAAGCCAGGGTCTTGGTATAGAATTAATGAAAACAGGTATGATCTTCTTCATTCAAATCAATAGTCGTCAAATGTAAGTAATTATAGTTATTTTCGCACCCGGAGACTAATACTATTGCAATGAGACCCTTTAAAGTTTTGGGAATACAGCAAATCGCCATTGGCAACGAATCAAAAGCCCGTCTTGAAAAATTCTGGATAGACATGATGGGCCTTAAAAACACAGGAACATTTATAAGCGAACGCGAAAATGTGGATGAGGATATCCTGCGTATCGGACAGGGACCTTATGCAGTTGAGGTTGACATCATGCAACCGCTGGACGCTGAGAAAACTCCCAGGGTACATGATCCCAAACTGAATCACATCGGTTTATGGATCGACGACCTGCCGAAAGCAGTGGAATGGCTCACTGCGCAAGGTGTACGGTTTACTCCCGGCGGTATCCGGAAAGGTGCATCAGGTTTTGATGTGTGCTTCATACATCCTAAGGGGAACGAAGAATTTCCCCTGTGCAGTGAAGGTGTTTTGGTTGAACTTGTGCAGGCCCCGGAAGAAGTCAAAAAAGTAATGAGTAACGAGTAATGAGCGGGATTTGGGTATTGAGAGTGAGGTATACTTAAAACATATACAGCCACCATAACAATTGACTCACACACTTGCTCACACACGCTTATTACTCTTCACCCATCACTAATTACTAAAAAAACCGGGTAAGCTGATCATATCGCACCGCTACAACCGCCTACCCTTGCTTCCTTCCGAACCTGGGGGGTTTCAACAGGAGCTGGCCGTATGAGACTTACCCGGCGGTGCAAAACTATAACTTTTATTTAATTTATAAAAGAAAACACCATCTTCTCTTTTTGCTTAAATTCCCTATATTTGTTTCTATTAATCACCTAAAAACCAATAATCATGGAACAAAGCAAAACCAGTCTGATGAAGCAGGCCATGACCTTCGGTGCGATTATCGGCCTGGCGCTGGTTGTATATAGCATTTTTTTATATATCTCCGAATTGACCTTCAACAAAGGTCTTGGTTTGGTGCAATATGCCGCTCTTCTTGCCGGCATTTACCTGGGCACCAAGGACTATCGTGAAAAAGCACTGGGTGGATTCATCACCTATGGCAAGGCACTCGGGCTGGGTGTTTTGATTTCTGTTTTTGTGGGCATAATTACGCTTTTCTTTAATTTTCTCATGATGCGGTATGTTGACCCGGGACTTGTTGAAAAATACCTGGCTATTGCGGAGGAGAGTATCCAGAACAACCGATTCATTCCGGCTGACCAGATTGATGAAGCAGTTGAAAGGTCGGGCAAAATGCTTACATCGGTATGGTCTATACCCATCGGATTGATTTCTTTCTGCTTTATTGGCTTCATTTTTTCCTTAATCACATCCGCTTTTGTTAAACGGGATCCTAATCCGGTTGCCTGAGGTTTATCTGTTCAATTGATGACAAAACCCGATATATCTGTTGTTATACCGCTTTATAACGAAGCGGAATCCTTACCTGAACTAACCGGATGGATCAGTCAGGTCATGGTTGATCATCATTTTACCTATGAAATTATCCTCGTTGATGATGGCAGTAACGATGACTCCTGGCAGGTTATTGAAAAAATCGTCCAGGGAAATCCTGCCCTAAAAGGGATCAAATTCAGGCGCAATTATGGAAAGTCCGCTGCACTCCACTGTGCCTTCCAGGAATCAGCCGGGGATGTGGTTATTACCATGGATGCCGATCTGCAGGATAGTCCTGATGAGATCCCCGGTTTATATGCTCTGATTAAGGAGAAGGGTTACGACCTTATCTCGGGATGGAAGAAAAAACGATATGATAATGCTTTTACCAAAAATCTCCCGAGCCGATTGTTCAACTGGACAGCACGCCGGTTCAGCGGTATTAAAATCCATGATTTTAATTGCGGACTCAAGGCTTATCGCAGTGAAGTAGTAAAAGCCATTGAGGTTTACGGGGAAATGCACCGGTATATTCCCATCATTGCCAAAAAGGCCGGATTTCGTTCCATCGGTGAGAAAATAGTACAGCATCGGAAAAGACAATATGGGGTGACCAAGTTCGGGCTCGAGCGTTTCATCAATGGCTACCTTGATCTGCTGTCCATTTCCTTTATGTCACGTTTCGGCAGGCGACCCATGCACTTCTTTGGCACACTGGGAACATTGATGTTCCTGATCGGATTTGGCATGGCTGCCTACCTTGGTATTGAAAAGTTAATAGCTGTTGCCAGGCATATTCCTGCCAGGCTTGTAACCCAAAGTCCCTATTTTTATATCGGCCTCACTGTCATGATCATTGGCACCCAGCTATTTATGGCCGGGTTTTTGGGAGAGCTTGTTTCCCGCTCGTCTGCTGACAGGAATGTATATCATATTGAGAAGAGGATTTAGGCACCAGGCATTAGGCATTAGGCACCAGGCACCAGGCATTAGGCACCAGGCATTAGGCACCAGGCAGCAGGTATCAGAAAGTAGGCATTTCCAGATAATTATGAATTGAGATAATTAATATGATAGTAGTTCCTAAGAAGTTGTTGGAAATATACTTAAATTAACCGTTATGAGAAGTTATAAAGATTTGATTGTCTGGCAAAAAAGTATGCAGTTAGTAAAATTTGTTTATAATTTGACTGATTCTTTCCCTAAAAAAGAAGAGTTTTCCCTTTCTCTGCAATTAAGAAGGAGTGCGGTTTCTATCCCATCCAATATTGCAGAAGGATATGGTCGGAATTCAACAGGCGATTATATCCGATTTCTAAATATTGCACGTGGTTCATTATACGAAGTGCAGACCCAGATTGAAATTGCAATAATGCTGAATTTCTGTAAATCAGAACATGTTTCACTGTTAAATGATGAATGTACCGAAATCAGCAAAATGCTATCCAGTCTGGTGAAGAAAATTGGATCTTGATAATACTTTCTTTATGAAATTTTCCATTGTAGTCCCCACATTTTCAAGACCGGATGAAGTTAATGAATTACTGGTTAGTTTAGAAAAGCAAGAATATCAAGATTTTGAGATAATTATTGCTGATGGAAGTTTAGATAACTCGGTCAGGCAAGTAGTTAATAAATATGTCACTAAATTGAAATTGGCATATCTTTATGAAAAAGGTTTGGGAATAAGCGAATCCCGCAACTGGGGAGTAAAGGTTGCTAAGGGTAATTTCGTAGTGTTTTTTGATTCAGATTGTCTAATTCCACCACAGTATTTTACAGTGGTAAATGATTTCCTTATTAATAATGAAATTGACGTATGGGGTGGTCCGGATAAAGCCCATTTTGACTTTAATAATAAGCAAAAATCAATAAGTTATGCTATGACCTCCTTTTTCACAACTGGTGGGATAAGGGGTAACAGGAAACGTTTAGTTCAATTTCAGCCACGCACATTTAACATGGGAATTCGAAAGGATGTTTTTATTAAACTGGGTGGATTCAGTGGATTAAAAGTATCCGAAGATATTGACCTGAGTATTCGCCTTATTAAAGGTAATTACAGGATAGAATTGATTGAAGAAGCTTATGTATTCCATAAAAGACGTTCAACAATTTATAAATTCTTCAGGCAGGTTTTATCTTTTGGAAGTGGCAGAATTGATTTACAATTAAAGCATGGTGATGCGTTAAAATTTGTACATTTTCTACCCGCAGTTTTTGTCCTGTATTTGATCTCAGGTGCTATTGCAGGAGTTTTATCCAGAGACATTCTTATGCTGTGGGCAGGCTTATTATTTGCTTATGCAATGATTATTCTGATAGAGTCTACCCTTGAAAACCACAGTATACTTGTCGGATTGTTAAGTGTTTACGTGGCTTTTGTCATGTTGATTGGTTATGGCCTTGGCATGATAAAAGCTACTATTATGCGGTATGTATTTAGAAGTCAAAAGGAAAGTGAAAAACCTGAAATTACGCGTGAAGCTTAATATCTATTGCCTGGTGCCTAATGCCTGGTGCCTAATGCCTAATGCCTAATGCCTGGTGCCTAATGCCTGGTGCCTAATGCCTAATGCCTGGTGCCTGGTGCCTAATGCCTGGTGCCTAATGCCTGGTGCCTAATGCCTGGTGCCTGCTTACTACTTAACCCGCTCATCATACATTTCACCCATTGAAAAACGATCGCCTTTAAGCCTTCTGATCAAGGATTGTTTCAGGGCGTGAAAAACAATAATGTGGACGTCTTCTGTTATTTCCATATCCTGGATGGGCACGTGGATCAACAGGTCTGCGTATTCCCTTACCTTTCCCCCTTTATAACCACAAAAGGCTACAGTTGTTGCACCTAAGGATCTGGCGTATTGCAAGGCTTTCACAACATTGATTGAATTGCCGCTTCCGGATATGCCAATTACCATATCGTCTTTCCGAAGAAAAGCCTTAAGCTGCTCAATAAATATCTCTTCATAGGTCAGGTCATTTGAAATGGCCATCATTCCGGAAACATTATCATTCAGACATTGCACCCTGAAACGGGTATCCATCTGATAGGAAATGCCTTTCAGAAAATCACCCGTTACGTGTGATGCGGTTGCTCCGCTGCCGCCATTGCCAAAAATATAAATGGTGTTCTCCCGTTCTCTTGTCCTGATCAGCATTTCCGCCAGCCTCTCAATGCTCTCTGTATCCATATGTTTCAGGGTTTCAGATAACCGGTTAAAATAGTCGGTAAATTCAGAATTATTCATCTGCAAAATAGATTAGTTTGGAACCCTCCCTTTCAAAAGTAAAATCAAATCTTTCCAGTGGTTTAAGACATTCCGACAGCCCTGCCTGTTTCTCCTTTTCGCAATAAAAAAGCATGAATCCGCCTCCGCCTGCACCCAGCAATTTGCCACCGGTGGCGCCACCCTGTAAACCGGTTTTGTATATTTCATCAATCCCGGAATTGCTGATCTGGGAAGCCAGTTTCTGTTTCAAGATCCAGTTCTCATGGAGGATTTTTCCAAAGTTTCCGAGATTCCCGCTGAACAGACAATCACGCATTTCATGTACAAGTGAAACCATTTGTTTGAGAACACCGAACTTTTCATCCCGCAAAGCATTCTTTTTCTGCTCGGCAAGAATATCCGAGGCCTTTCTCTGGTTGCCCACATAGAACATCACCAGATTATTCTGCAGGGCCAGGTATACATCATTTTTAATATACAGGGGTTCTACCTGAACCTGACCGTCAGGTTTAAAATGTATGATATTCAGACCGCCATAAGCTGCAGCATACTGATCCTGTTTCCCGATTGGTTCACCCAGAATGTCAATCTCAATTTCACAAGCTTCACGTGCAAGCTGCTCCTGCGTAACATATTGCCTTTTAATGGCATATAAGCAGTGGAGCAGACCTACGGTAAAGGATGATGAAGAACCCATACCCGTACCGGAAGGAATGTCAGCGATGGAACTGATCTCTATCCCGCTTCTTACACCGGTTTTTCGCATGGACTCGCGCAACAGGGGATGTCTGAGTTCCTCAAGATTATTCACGGTTTCTGTTTCAGAATATTTCACCCGTAATTGTCCCGGGAAAAAGAATTTGTGAGAAGAAATGTACATGAACTTATTGATACTGGTACTCAGCACTGCACCGGAAAATCTGCTGTAAAAGGTTTCCATGTCGGAACCGCCTCCGACAAAACTTATCCTGAAAGGTGTACGGGTGATTATCATGAATCGTAAGGATTTATGATCAGGTCTGCAAATTTACGCTCTTTTTCTATCAATTGATATTCATCCTGTTTTCTTTTCTTATAAAGTGCAGCTGTTTCATCTGCTGATTTTCCGCGCCAGGTATAGTATTCTTTGATCCGTTTTTTGAACAGGCCGGAATCCAGTGCTGTAAACAACCTGAGATGAGCCGATTTTCTGATTTTAGCCGAACTCAACGCCACCACCCCATCAACAATGATGATCGCAGCGCCTGCAGGATCATAAGTTACCGGAAGCCTTTCCCGGTCGGGATGGTTCACGTATGTGAGCAGTTTCAGGATTCTCCCCTTGTATAATCCATTCAGATCCTGCTCAATCCTTGCCAGGCGAAAGCGGTCATATACGACCATGTCAGGTCTTCTCTGTTCTTCAGGTAACAGCCAGTTATCAAGCCCGACATGAAGGGCATTATGGCCTTTTTTGACAAAATGAAGCCGCAGGTAAGCTGCCAGTGTGCTTTTTCCGGTACGGGTATTGCCCCCGATCAGAATAATCCAGGGTATTTTACCCTTATAATCAACATATTGCCGGTATATTCGCTCAAATACCGGGCGGTAAGGATCATCGATAATAAAGTCGACCGCTTCGGCCAGGTCGCGGAACATATAATCGGGAAATACTTTTGTTTTTCTAATGCCATTACCGGTCCGTACGCCAATTGTTATACAGCCGGCATTTATGCCGGCTTGAATGTCACGTTCCGAATCTCCGACCATGTAGGAATCCTCTGCCCTGATATTAAAATGTGCGATAGCCCTATTGAACATACCTGTCTTGGGTTTACGGCAATCACAATCAATTTTATAAACCGGGTTCTCTTCAGGAAATCCTTTGTGGGGATGGTGAGGGCAATAATAAACTGCATCCAGCCAGGCTTGTTTTTGACCAAGCAAGGTTTCCATTTTACGATGAATGGTTTGTACATCTTTCTCCGTGCAAAGGTTACGGGCGATGGCACTTTGGTTGGTCACCACAATGGAAAGATATCCGGCCTGGTTTATCTTTCGGATAGAAGAGGGGGTGAAGTTGAATAATTCAAGTTCATCGGGTTTGCTGATATAACTTCTCTCGATATTCAAGACGCCGTCACGGTCCATGAAAATGGCTTTTTGGGGGTGGTCGTAACTACTTTGCTTGATCCTTCCGTTTTCCAGGTCTGCAATCACCTTTTCAAGACGGTCGGGTGTACCCATATCTTTCAGATATTCTGTGGTATGATAGCCAAACATGAGAACCTGACTGAATATTTTCGGAAAGATATCCCGGCCGAAATCGGCCTTTTTCCCTTTTTCGAGAAATGATAAAATATGCTGAGATAGAATATAAGTTCCGGCATTGACCAGATTATGAAACCAGACATCCGGATCATGGGGTTTGGGGTGAAAAGCCACGATCCTGCCTTCAGTGTCGGTCTCTACCAGGTCGCTGTCAAAAGGGTGGTCGTTTGGATGGAGAACTATTGTACAATGGCTGTTTTTTTCACGGTGAAAAGCGATCAGGCGGTTAAGGTCCATGTTTATCATGATATCACCGTAAAGTACGAGATAGTCCCCTGTCAGCAAGCTTTCTATTTCCTTCAAACCACCTACAGTACCCAGCGGATCAGTTTCTTCAAAATAACGGATTTTTGCATTGAAGCGGGAACCATCCCCAAAATAGGATATAATGGGATCCTTCAGATAATTCACCAGGATGATGATATCCATTATCCCGTATCTGACAAGCAAATCAACCTGGTGATGCAACAGGGGTTTATCACCAATGGAAATCATCGGTTTGGGTATTTCACGGGTTATATCACCGAGGCGTGTACCCCTGCCTCCGGCGAGAATTATGGCCTGCATATGATAATCGGTCAATTAGGTTGACTGCCGGCCGTGAAAATACGAATTTATTGGCTTTACTTAACCGGATATTTTGTATAATTCATCCCCGGTACCCAAATCCTGGTAATACCCCTCTTCGAATATGAGATGATCAACCTTCAAACCTGTATTCATGGCATCAAGAATGACATCTCCTACAAAAACCTCCCGCAAGGAACCATCGTGTTGAATTATCTTCCCCTGGCTGCCTGACCGAATCAGACGAATGAGATAATCATGCATAAACAGAGTAAAGGATGGACGCCAGAGCGCGACAAACCAGCCATATTTCAGATCTGGCCGGATCTGTTTAATCACAATTACCTTGATTTGTCCTGCGTCGTCGAATTCAATCATATCCGATTTCAGGTATTGCGGGCATGGAACAACGCCGAGCAGAACATCAGCCTGACCGGACAACAATTTCTCCTTGAGCGGGACAAAAGCATTCTCAGGTTCAAAAAGAATGTCCGGGAATCCGAGTGCCACGATCTTCCCCCGGATAAAAGCGAATGCCTGATCGAGGGTAAAGGGTGTACCATAGGGCAGGTTCATCATCAGGTATCCAATGTTCATTCCATAATCACTGCCGTCACCGAAATATTCGGGGATATCCCATTTGCCCTTGCGGATGATAAAAAGTACCTCCTGTATCCCGGCCAGGTGATAATAATGCAATAAATTGGCAGATAAAACAGTCACCTTTCCTGATTTATCCCGGATCGGAAAAATTTCCTTGCTGCATGGCAATTTACCCAACCTGCTTGCCGTCCCCCCGGCAGGTACCAGTCCGATTATGTCCATATCCAGGATTTTCAGATATCCTCCAAATATAGAGGAAAATTGTGAATACCCACCCTGTCAGGGTGGCACACTGACAGGGTGGTGGTCAAATATAGGCTTTTACGTGAACGCTTTTAACTGCACGACCTGACGGGTCATTCTGGTTGCGGAATGATTCATCCCAGGCGAGTGCTTCGGCAGTGCTGCAGGCAACGGAAGGCACGGACGGCACGCAGGAAGCAGCTGCATCGGAGGGGAAATGTTCGCTGAATATAGACCGGTAATAATACTCCTCCTTGTTTCGGGGTGTGTTCACGGGAAACCTAAATGTTGCGTTGGAAAGCATTTCATCTGTAACCGCTTCGGAAGTAATACGTTTCAGTGTATCAATCCAGCTGTATCCCACGCCATCGGAGAATTGTTCCTTCTGACGCCATGCCACACTCTCTGGCAGATAATCTTCAAAAGCCTTGCGAAGGATCCATTTTTCCATTTTCCCATTTTTCGCCATTTTATCCTCCGGGTTAAGCCGCATAGCCACATCCATGAATTCCTTGTCGAGGAAAGGCACTCGCCCTTCCACACCCCAGGCTGCCAGAGATTTATTGGCACGTAAACAATCATATAAATGGAGTTTGCTGAGTTTACGAACGGTTTCCTCGTGAAAAGCCCTGGCATCAGGAGCCTTGTGAAAGTAAAGATATCCTCCGAAAATTTCATCTGCTCCTTCGCCGGATAATACCATTTTCACTCCCATCGATTTAATATAGCGGGCCATCAGGTACATGGGTGTAGATGCCCTGATGGTGGTTACATCATAGGTCTCAAGGTAATAAACCACATCCCGTAAAGCATCGAGTCCCTCCTGAATTGTAAAATGAATTTCATGATGAATGGTGCCAATGTGCTCTGCCACTTTCCGGGCTGCCGCCAGATCGGGTGAACCTTCGAGCCCGACTGCAAATGAATGCAGTTGGGGCCACCATGCCTCCTGTTCATCATTGGTTTCGATACGGTGTGCTGCAAATTTCCGGGCCACCGCAGAAATTACTGAGCTGTCAAGTCCTCCTGATAATAATACACCGTAAGGAACATCGGACATTAACTGTCTGTGAACAGCACTTTCCAGGGCTGCACGCAGATCAGCCTGACTGGAGATATTATCCTTCACAGCGTCATAAGAAGTCCAGTCCCTTGTATACCATTTTTTCAGCTCTTTTTCTTTGCTGTAAAAGTAATGACCCGGAGGAAATACCTCAATTTTTTTGCAAATCCCTTCCAACGCTTTCAGCTCAGATGCAAAATAATAATTGCCGAATGCATCCCAACCCATATACAAAGGGATAATACCAATGTGATCACGGGCTACCAGGTAGCAATCATTATCCTCATCATACAAGACAAAGGCAAAAATTCCGTTCAGATCTTCTATAAAGTCTTTCCCCTTATCACGGTACAAAGCAAGAATTACCTCACAATCTGATTGGGTCAGAAATTCATACCTGTTTTTATATTGCGACCGGATAACCTGATGATTGTATATCTCTCCATTTACGCCCAGGATCAGCTTTCGGTCCTTACTATATAAAGGCTGGCCTCCTGAAGTAGGATCAACAATGGATAAGCGCTCATGGGTGATTATTGCCTTGTCCCCGCAATAAACTCCAGACCAGTCAGGCCCGCGATGTCTGAGTTTTTTCGACATCTCCAGAAGTTGCGGTCTCAGTTCCTGTGCACTCATCTTCAAATCAAAAACGCCAATTATCCCACACATAAGTTTATGTTTTATACTTTTTATTAAACTAGATTCAAAAACCGAAGCAAAAATAGAACAAATTATTATATAATAATATAAAATATAGTATTATTTTCATGATTTGTAACATAATATTAATTTTTAATTACGATTCGTTACTTTTAATGTATTTAATAGTAGCAATTTTAATAAATTGATACATTTTATATCCAAAACCAATAAAATCTAATATTCTGATAGAAAATAGCATATTAACCTGACACTTGAATCAAAAAATTCTGATATATCTTCAAATCATGAATTATCTGGCAGGCAAAAAAAAAGCGTGAAGTATCTTCACGCTTTCATCATGGTAATATGTTAGAAGGAATACGATTTATTTACACTTCAGATTGGTTCTTTGTGCTTTTGAAGCCTCCATGAAAGGACCATACATTGAATTCTTAAAAGTCTCACAGGCATTGGCCGTTTCACCTTTACCCACCTGGGCAACCGCCAGCTCATAGTTGAATTTGGCCTTGGCTTCCGGAGTACCGGTTTCCAGGTCCAGACCTTTTTGGGCATTTTCAGCAGCGAGGGTAAATTTCTTTTGTTTATTATATATACTGGCAAAATGGTAGTAGACATCCTTGTCAGTTCCATATTTCAGGGATATATTCAATAAGTCCAGTGCTTCAGCCAGCTTATTCGACTGGTTGGCTTTTCCACCTGCAACACGGTAATAATCAAGTGCTACTTTATTGGCCTGTGCAATTTTCGCTGCATCGTTATCCGGGCTTAATTTGCTGATATAGAGATCTATCGTCTCGCCAAACTTGGCTGTATTGTTCAGCTTTCGGTAAATCATGGCCTTATTATAAATCGATGCCTGGTGATCAGGGTTAATTGCCAGAGCACTGTCAAAAGCCTGTATTGCTTTATCTGTTTCATTGTTGCTGAAGTAAGCCGAACCCATTGCAGAATAAGCCTGAATCATTATCTTCTGGGTATTCTCAACAGTCTTGGGACTATCATACTTATTAGCCACACTCAGGGCTACCTTTGAAGCCTGTATTGATTCATTGATCTTTTTATCCATCAGCAGGAGATCAGAGGCTTTCTGATAATATAAATCGGGTAACACTTTTATTGCTTTTTCCTTGACATCATTTGCAGAATCACCAACCTGCTCACAAATGCGGATACAATTTTCAAATGCACCGATGGCACTTACCGGATCAGCTTTCATCAGTTCTACACTTTCATTAAATGCCTTGATGGCTTCATTTTTTTCCTGGGCTTGCAGATTAACATGCAGACCTGCAAATGCCAGAATTACCACGGCAATTTTTTTAAGGACTACTCCATTCATAAATTTTCAAATTAGCGATTTATACTTGGTTCTTTTCAATGTGCGTAAATATATATATTTTCTTTTCTATTTTACAAATAGCAATTTTGATTAAACAAATTTCGGACCATAAAGTTTTGATAAATTTTTTCATCTTAAAAAAGCCATTCAAAATCATCCTTTTAATGAACAATTTTATATGTGCGGAATCCCGGGCTCTTTGAGCAGTTTTAATACAAACCTGTCAACCGGAAAACTGAGCTCTGTTTCAGGTAAAGTTAAGATTTCAGCCCAACGGAATGACTGGCTGCCATTAATCAGGGCAGGAAAATCAAATGGTTTTCCCGATATTCTGAACCTGGGTGGCTCTATGAATTGTACCCGATAATAGATGCTGATCAACTGGTGATCGGTATAAAATAATGCCCGCTGAAAAAAATGAGTGGTATAAAAGTGTGCAATGATTTCAATCTCCTGTCCGAACTCTTCCAATGCCTCACGCCTGACACAGTCTGCCGGACCCTCACCGAAGTGCATCCCTCCTCCCGGAAATTTTGTCATCTTACGGTCGAGCACAAATTCATCACTCAGCAGAACCTGTGCATTATCATGTATGATCAGGGCATATACCCGCAGGTTAAAGTGTTTGATTTCAGGCAGGTTCATCCTTTTTTTATTTTTTTATAAGTCAAGTTCAACATCGCATGGATTTCCTCGGGTGCAAACCAATTTGTTTGCCTGTCCTTTCTGAACCAGGTCAGCTGTCTGCGGGCATATTGACGGGTATGACCCTTGATCAGCTCCACTGCTTCGTCCAGTGAACATGTATTATCGAAATAATCAAATATTTCTTTATAACCCACCGTTTTTAAAGCATTTAACTGCCTGTAAGGGTAGAGTCCCCATGCTTCATCGAGCAAGCCCCCTGCTATCATGGAATCCACCCGCCGGTTAATCCTGTCGTGAAGCTCATCCCTGGGTAAATCCAATCCCAGCCGGATTACGCCAAATTCCCGTTGTTTGGCTTTACCTGTCAGGTATGACGAGTAAGGCTTTCCAGTCATTTCCGTGATCTCCAGGGCTTTTAGCAATCGCTTCGGATTATTCAGATCCACCTTTTTATAATACTCCGGATCCGATTTTAACAGCCGGGCCTGTATGGCCTTTAGTCCTTCCGAATGAAATTCCCTGTTCAGCCGCGCACGAACTGAAGGATCCACAGTGGGTATATCATCAATGCCATGGCAAACGGAGTCAATGTACATCCCGCTTCCGCCTGACATGACTACTATTTTATAATGTTTAAATAACGCATGGATAAGTCTGATGGCTTCCTGTTCATACACACTGGCGTTATAAGGCTCATGGATGGATCTGTGACCGATCAGATGGTGTTTTACTTCTGCCAGTTGCTCCAGTGCAGGCATTGCCGTTCCGATTTTCATCTCGTGGTATACCTGCCTTGAATCTGCATTGATAATTTCTGTTCCCAGGTGTTTTGCCAGTTGAATGGCCAAGGGTGTTTTTCCAACAGCGGTAGGACCGGCAACTATAACTAAAAAATGTGAAGGCATTGATCAGATTGCTGTTTGTGCCTCAAATCCGGGCTGTTTGCTGCATTCTTGACAGAACCAGCATGAATGCAAGCCCTATGATAAAAAATGATATTATGCCCAATACGGAAAATCGCATACTGCCGGTTATAGCCTCAATAATTCCAAAACTAAAAGTGCCGCCTACGGTTGCCAACTTTTCAATTACATCATAAAAACTGAAAAAGGATGTATGATCACGAGTTTCCGGTAACATCTTGGAATAGGTTGAACGGGCAAGTGACTGCGTACCGCCCATTACCAGTCCCACGACCATGGCCACAATTATAAAACCTGCAGTATTGGTGATAATATAGGCACCCATGCAGACCGCTATCCAGATAAAAATGGATATGATCAGGGCGCGGATATTGCCAAACCGGCCGGATATCCGTGCAAAAAGCCAGGCGCCCAGCATTCCAACAAGTTGTATCAGCAAAACAGTTGCGATCAGCACACTGTCATTTAAGCCCAATTCCTTGGTACCGTATGTTGCCGCCATGAACATAACAGTTAGCAGACCCATGGTAGTAAAGAAAAATGCCAGCAAGTAGATCTTCAATTGGTTCATTTTCCTGACCTGGTTAAATACAGTACGGAGTTCCCTGTAGCCATTGAGGATAACACTCCCCTCCCTGCCGTTACTGCCGAATGTATACCGGGGTAACCGGCGGAATGTGATCTGCGAAAAGCCTATCCACCAAAGAAAGACAGTCAGAAATGCCAGTCTGGGTGCAAAAGAATCATCTGTTATCCCGAAGAATCCAGGGAAAAGTACAAAGACCAGGTTGAAAACCAGGAGAACAACCCCGCCCAGGTAGCCCATCGAATAACCGCGGGCACTGATCCTGTCCTGATCCTTTGTTTCTGCAATGACCGGAAGAAATGAATTGTAAAATACCAGACTACCTCCATAGCCGATTGTTGCCAGTGTAAATGCGATCAGGCCGAGCTCTAGTGTATTTCTGTTAAAGAAGAATAGCATTCCGCATGATACAGCACCGATCCAGGTAAAGACCATCATAAACCTTTTGCGAAGGCCTGTATAGTCGGCAATGGAAGAAAACAAAGGTGAAAACAGGGCAACCAGCAAATAGGAAAAAGCAATTGACCAGGAATACAAAACTGTATTGATAGCCTCTATGCCAAAAAAGTTTACTGTATAGTCAGCGCCCGTGCGGGTTACGGCGTTGTAATAAATCGGGAAAATTGTGGATCCGATTGTCAACTGGTATACCGAATTGGCCCAGTCGTACATCACCCATCCCTCTATGGTTTTTTTGTCACCCTTTTGGATGGGCCGGAATAAAGGTAGGTTTTTCAAATTACGTGGTATTCGAATTGAGATTCGTCACCAATATACAAAATTCACAGATAATTAATACGTGTCAATATGAAAATATGAAAAGGCAACCTTAATTCCCTTGCTGATCCTCCCTTATCAGATTGAGTGCAGATCCTGCCTTAAACCATGCGATCTGGCCTTCATTATAACTATGGTTTGCATAGAATTCCTCAACGGTATCATCGGTATGGTGCAAACGGACAACCAGTGGCTTGCCCGGCGTAAATGAAGTCAGACCTGCAATGTCAACCAGGTCATCCTCCTGGATTTTATCATAATCTTTCTTATTGGTAAATGTAAGGGTCAGCATGCCTTGCTTTTTCAGGTTGGCTTCATGAATCCTGGCATAGGAACGCACGAGTACAACCTTAATGCCCAGATACCTGGGTTCCATGGCAGCATGCTCACGAGAAGAACCTTCCCCGTAATTCTCATCACCCACAATGATGGAACCGATACCCTGTGCCTTATACATCCGTGCTGTTTTTGGCACTTCATCATATTTCCCGGTAAAATGATTCTTCACCGAATTGGTCTTATCATTAAAACAGTTAACTGCGCCAATCAGCATGTTGTTTGAGATATTATCAAGATGTCCCCTGTATTTAAGCCAGGGACCAGCCATGGAAATATGGTCGGTGGTGCATTTCCCTTTTACCTTGATCAGCAGACGAAGATTGACATAATCCCGGCCATTCCAGGACTCAAAGGGTTTGAGAATCTGCAGCCTGTCGCTTTCAGGATTAACCAGGACTTCAATGAGATTTCCCTCTTCAGCTGGTTGCTGATAACCATTTTCCTTCACAGCATATCCTTTTGGCGGTAATTCAACCCCGACCGGTTCTTCAAGCCTGACATCCTCTCCGGCTTCATTTCTGAGTGTGTCCGTAAGGGGATTGAAGGCCAGGGTTCCGGCAATGGAAAATGCAGTCACTATCTCTGGTGAAGCAACAAAGCTGTGCGTATTGGGATTTCCATCCGAACGTTTGGCAAAATTCCGGTTAAACGAAGTCATAATAGAGTTGCGCTCCTGTTTATCTGCACCATGCCTGGCCCATTGCCCGATACAAGGACCACAGGCATTGGCCAGGACCATACCGCCCATTTTCTCGAATACAGTAAGAATTCCATCACGTTCAGCCGTATACCTTACCTGTTCGGATCCCGGAGTGATTGTGAAAGCCGAGTTGGCCTTTAGCTTTTTATCAATTGCCTGCCTGGCAATGGATGCCGCACGAGTGAGATCCTCATACGATGAATTGGTGCAGGAACCGATGAGGCCCACTTCCAGTTTCTCCGGCCAGCCATTCTCCTTCACCATCCTGGCAAACTGTGAGACAGGTGTTGCCAGATCAGGTGTAAAGGGACCATTGATATGCGGTTCAAGTTCTGACAAATTAATTTCAATTAGTTGATCGAAATATTTCCGGGGATTATTGTATACATCATCATCGGCGGTCAGGTATGACCGAAGCTGATTTGCTCCGTCGGCAAAAACAGACCGACCAGTTCCGCGCAAATATTCCTCCATTTTTGCGTCATATGCAAAAACGGAGGTAGTGGCCCCGATCTCTGCGCCCATATTACAAATGGTACCTTTTCCGGTACAGGAAATGGATCGCGCACCTTCTCCGAAATACTCAAGAATGAAGCCGGTTCCTCCTTTTACTGTAAGTATGCCGGCCACCTTCAGAATAACATCTTTTGCTGATGTCCAGCCATTTAAACGGCCAGTAAGATTAATTCCAATCAGTCTGGGGAATCGCATCTCCCAGGGCAGACCTGCCATAACATCACAGGCATCAGCCCCGCCTACCCCAATGGCAATCATTCCAAGTCCACCTGCATTTACGGTATGTGAATCCGTACCAATCATCATTCCACCGGGAAAAGCATAATTCTCCAGTAAAACCTGATGTATGATACCTGCACCAGGCTTCCAGAAACCAATTCCATATTTATTTGATACCGACGACAGAAAATCATAGACCTCTTTATTGGATAACTTTGCTGTTGCAAGGTCAATCACTGCACCATCCCTGGCCTGAATCAGGTGATCACAATGTACGGTGGAAGGGACGGCAACCTTTTCTCGTCCGGCTTGCATAAACTGCAGCAGCGCCATCTGGGCAGTTGCATCCTGCATGGCAACCCTGTCTGGCAGAAAATTCACATAATCTTTTCCCCCTTCATATACCTTGCTGGCAACAACTTCTTCAAGATGTGCATACAGGATTTTTTCTGTCAGGGTAAGCGGCCTGTTGATTAATCTTCGTACGGCATCCACCCGGTGAGCAAAGGAATCATAAACCTTTCTGATCAATTCCAAATCAAATACCATGTTCATTCAAATTTTATTACAAATTAAAATAATCTCCTTAAACAAAGAACACATTTACAGCCAAAATGATCTCTATTTCACGATGTTTAATTTAACAACAGCCGGTATTTTTTCTAATTCTTTCATTATCAGTGAATCAGCTCTAATTGTATCAACAGCAGCAAAGGCTTCTGCCGCCCTGCCCCTGAGCATGACGAAGGGATCCGTTTTGTTAGTATCTTCTGCCGTTATAAATTGCTTTCTTACCATAAGTTCTTCCATGCGTTCAAAGTAATTTTCAAAAAATGGTTTTGGAACGCCATTCTCTTTAAAGGTGTATTTATACCATCTTGGATTGGGTACAATACTGGCCAGGAAAATACTCTCCTGGAGATTTAGATCGCATGGTTTCTTATTAAAATAAAACCAGCTTGCCTGGTTAATTCCATATATGCCGGGACCCCATTCAATGAGGTTCAGGTAAACTTCGTACATACGTTGCTTAGAAACCAGGTTCTGATTTTCGATCAGCCAAACGATAAGCGCTTCCTCAATTTTACGGGCAATGGTCTTATTGCGTGTAAGAAATACATTTTTAACAAGTTGCATGGATAATGTACTGCCCCCGCGGGCAAACCGGTTTTCACGGATGTTGGTCACGATCGACTCCCGGAATGCTTCGGGATTGAAACCGTTGTGGAAGAAAAAACTGCCATCCTCTGAGGTCATGACTGCAGCCCGCAGGAAGGGCGATATTTGATCAAAGTCAATAAAATCAGGATTTTCATGTCCAACCGCAAATGTGGTCTTAAGCTTGCCCTGTTCATATACATGATGATTAAAGCTACCGTTGATCAGGCGATAATCGTCATTCCCATATTCCAGAATCCTGAAATTGTCAGATGTTAACCGTGTGGCAAATATCAGACTGTCCGGATTATTCATGTCCACCGAAAAGCGGAGAAAATGATGAAGGGTGCCTTCAGCCTTGAGCCCGATTAGGCTGGTAAACATACCTGCCGGCAGGGAGGCAAAAAAACTACCGGCATTCCAGTCTACCGGCAACAGTTCAAAATCAATTACAGGTTTTGCAGTTATACCCAGCCTGAAAAAGGGCCTTAATCTGATTTCGTTGAGGTATACCTTTGTTGTACTGTCGAGCTCTGCCTGGTCTTTACCCAGGTGGGCCAGGAAAGATGATCTGAACCGGTTGATTTTAATACGTGAAGCAGATAGCCTTTCACGATCCACTTCTAATCCGGAGATATTGAATTTGCCCGAAACATTGACCAGCTGACGGGAGTGGTTTGAGAGATCGACCGCGAAATAAAGTGAGTCAAAACCAGCTTTGATACCATATTTGTCTCTCAGTAAGGGAACAGGAAACATACCGGTATCCTTACTAATCAGGATGACCTCGGCAATATGTGAACCCTTATCAAACCGTCCTATTACCGGTATGCATGCTGTTGCTCCGTCACCCGATAAAATCAGCATGCCGGTAACTTCGCCCTGCAACATGACTAAGTTGTCAATGCTTATCCGGGTTGACTTTTCGTTGTAAATGATATTTATGTCCAATAACCGGATTTCAGTTATGGAAGGTACATATTTAAAAAACCGCCTGATAAATCTGTTGGTCTGGTCCGCGAGATCCATCCCGGACAATTGGCTGAAAATGCCCGACGAGTCATGTTGAACCTGATTTCCTGAAGTGTGGTCCGGGTTGTTGGTCTGGTACCTTATTGCTATCTGCCTGCAGGCAAATTTATTTATCCTGATATTTTTAAATATCAAGGGCATGATACGGATGCCCAAAGAGAGGGAATCAATACGTATCTCATTATTCTTATCCTCGCTCCGGATAATTACTTCTTTAAATACCAGTGATTTCAATCCCCTGAATGAAACTCCATCCCACTTTACCTGATAATGATGGACATTTAATTTGTTTGATACAGCTGAAAGGGTCTTTTTCAACATGTAGCTTCTTATCGGGATGAAAATTACAAGAATGAGGATCAGCAGAATCGCTGAACCGGGAAGAATATAGCGGTTCTCAGGAAGTAAACCTGACTTCATGTATTGGCCCATAAGGTTGCAAAATTAATCTTTTCCCGAATAAGTCCATATTATCCGCCGGTTTGCCTACCTCCCGGCCTTAAACATCCGGCAACGAAACTTTACCACACATCGATCGTAAACGGATTAACCAAATGCATGGCTAAATCTTATTCAGATTACTGTAAAGCAATATTATTGTACAATGAGGATAGTCTTTACCCTCGCCGGTTTGCTTGTTTTCCTGCATGTCAGTCCGCAAACAGCCTTTGAAAAAAGAGCAAAAGAGACATATCTTAATAACAGGATAAAAAGTCAGATAAACTGGGATTATGTTTACACGGGGAACAAACCTGCCAGAACAGGTGTAAAAACCTCGCTGACAATCTACACTTCTGCAGGCGACATTGAACAGGTTACAACCTACAATCCCAAAGGACAGGTCATCAATATTGAAAAATACAAATACGATACAAACGGCAACAGAGCTGAATATTCCCGCTATCCAGGTGGAAATCAATCCAAGGCTGCCTATCAGAAGATTTCAAAATACAACGAAAAGAGTCTGCTTTTAGAAGAAAGCGGTTACGATGGTGTCGAGAACTTCATGAATATTTATAAATATGATGTTCAGGGGAATATGGTTGAGATCCGTTATATGAAAAACAATGTTTTAAGTGAAAAAAGAATATTCACCCGGGATGGCAACACCACTAACGTTTCGGTTTATAACGCATCGGGAAATTTAACCTCAAAGCTCATGTTGCAGTATGATTCCGGAAATAACCTCATCGAGGAAACGGCATATGGCATCAACCAGAGCGAACTCGAAAAAAAGACCTATCACTATGACGAAAACAAAAACCTGAAGGAAGAAGCCAAATATAAACAAGAAAAAATCACACTGAAAACTTCCTATAACTACAATTCATCCTCCGAACTCCTGGACATCGTTGAGGAAAGTCCGGGAAATAGTAAATTCATGAAGAAGGGTTTTACCTATGATTCAAACGGTAACTTGCTTGAAATCAGGTGGAGACGAAAAGGGAACGAAGAATTCAACCGGATCACGTATACCTATGATTCACGAGGGATCTGCACTACATCCGATACATGGTATCCGGCAACCCAATACAGGGTGCTGACGAAGCACACCTATGAAACTTATTAATACTCATAACCTCTCCACCAATTTACTATCTTTGCACCGCAAACAAGGCATTATTTCTCATGCTGCTTAAAATACATCCTGAAACACCCGGCCACAGGCAGGTTCAGAAAGCCATTGATATATTTAAAGGTGGAGGTGTAATCATTTTTCCTACTGACACTGTGTATGGACTGGGATGTGATGTATTCAACCACAAAGCAGTAGAACGTGTAGCCAATATCAAGGGAATCAGCCTCGATAAGGCTCATTTTTCTTTCATTTGTCATAACCTCAGTCACCTGACGGATTATGCCAGGCATGTTAACAATCCTACCTTTAAACTTATGAAGCAGCATCTGCCCGGTCCCTATACCTTTATTCTCGAAGCCGGCAGTAATGTCCCGCGGATTTTTCGTAACCGGAAGAAAACAATTGGTATCCGGGTACCGGACAACCGGATAATTCTTGAAATCGTCCGTGAACTTGGAAATGCTGTTTTAACCACCTCCATTCACGATGAAGACGAGGTACTTGATTATACGACAGATCCTGAACTGATATATGACCATTACAAGAATCTGGTGGACGCTGTCATACATGGTGGTTTTGGCAACAACATACCTTCCACGGTAATTGACTGTACCGGGGAATTGCCGGTAGTGATCAGACAGGGTATGGGAAAAGTTAATATCTGATCAAACTTTACACCCTCACAGATCTGCAACATAAGCGCCTTGTTTTACAACATAGTGGTACTTCAGATTCATTTTTTCAAATGCACGTATCCAATATGCTGCCTGATAGTTACTGACTGATGAGTCCAGGATAATCAGCATGGGTTTAATTTCATTTGCCAGCCTGGATGGCTTTAATGCAATATCACCAGTAACAATCACAAGATCAGCAATTTTAGGTTCTGGTGACTGGTATTGATAAAACTGATCATCCCGGAGAATGATTATCCTGCTTTTGCTAAAGCTGATCAGACTATTATTACCACGCCAGTCAGTTCTGCAGAAGATACCGGGCAGAACTGAACCCCTGCAATGCATACTGTCCAACCCATAAACTGCAGGTGTAACACCATGTGCAATCCAGAAATTGCCAAAAGCATAGTCTTGCCGGATTTCATCGCGTTTTTTGCCTGAGTTTAAAAGCAGGACCGCTGACCTGCCTGCGATCAGGGTTATTGCCGTTTCCCCGCGGATATTGCCCACCATACAAATCTGTTGTTTCTCTAACCTCATCAGATACAATGATTGCTGAACCAGAAAAATAATCGACAAAGAAAGGAAGACAAAGAACCATCCTGCTTTTCTGTATAAAATAAACAAGGAAAGGGATAAAATGAGAAAAATAAGAACAAAAGCTTGAAAAACATTGATATAAATTCCACTGATCAGCGAAAAGGGTAGCTCCTCTACAATTGCAACTGAATAAAACAGGCCTTTCAGCAATACTGTCAGCAATTTTCCCAGTATTATGGCAACCGGTTTTATATATGCAACTGCAAGGTAAACACCGGCTATGCAAATGATAACTGAAACAAGTGGGATCACATACAGATTGGTCAGCCAGAAATAAACCGGGAACTGGTGAAAATAAAACAGCGTGATGGGCAGAGTAGCCAGTTGTGCAGCGCAGGAAGTGGTGAACAATTGCCAGATCCTGCCTGCGAGCTTATTCCTGAACGCGATCAGGTTATATAAAACAGGCTGATAGAGGATTATACCTGCAACGGCTGCAAAAGAAAGCTGGAAACTGACATCGGTCAGCATTCCGGGAGAAATTGCCAGCAGCAGGAAGGCGGAGGCAAACAGTATGTTGTAGGTATTGATCTGACGCTGAAACAACCTGCCGGCCAAAACCAGGCTGATCATCGCCGTTGCCCGTGTCACAGATGGAGATAACCCGGTTACGAATGCAAAAAGCCAAAGGAAAAGGATAATGACTATGGTTTTGTATATGTTACCGGTCTGGTCAAAATTAAACAATCCCATCAGGAAACTGATTACCAAAGCAATGATTCCCACGTTATATCCGGACAGAGCCATAATGTGCATAACGCCGGCCTGGGAAAATACCTGTTTAACCCGGGTGTCCAGATCTTCTTTGTATCCCAGGGTAAGTGCTGATAGCAGTCCGTAATATAAAGGATCCAGACCAATTTTTTTGAAAGATAGCAGCAGCCGCATTCGCATAAGGCTGGCCATGGCCCGGGGTGATTTGCCAGTTGATGATCCGCAAATGGTCCAATCACCAGATCCTACAAATGCCTGCAGATAAATATGCCTGACTGCGAGATACCGTCTGTAATCGAATTCACCCGGATTTCCGGGCCCGGGTATATTTTTCAGCGGTGCATGAATCAGTAACTCCATACCCGGATCAATCCGGAATGCAGTGTTATCCTTGTGTAAATATACCAGTATCCGGATGTTCTTTCTTTTCCATTGCGGGCCCGCTTGCAAGGTCAGTACCCGGGCCATAGCCTTTACGCTGTTCTCACTGTTCTCAGGCAAATCAATTATCCTGATCCTGTATGTACCTTGAGATGCCGGCAGGGATCTCACCTTCTCAGCCTCAAGGAAATTTATCCCTGCAGCCCACATGCCACACAAGAAGATAATCAGTGCCGCCAGGGAACCCGATACCCAACCTGTATGAAAACTCCTGTAAAATGACACAATTGAAATCAGCGAAAGCCATGATAAAAAAAGAAAGCCAGGCAACCAGGGAAAAAAACTTCCTTGCTCAGTGAAGCAACTGGCAAACGCAATTCCGATTGCATAGAAAAAAAATAACCTGGCAAACGGACTCTTTCTCAGAATTGGCAATAACGGCATGAATACATAATCATTTGCACCTAACAATCCATTGAAAATATCAATTTTTTATGGATTTACCAAATACATAATCTGAAATGCGTTTTTTCTGCAAAAGGTATGTGATAATTCAATTTGTTTAATGAATTAAATTCATAAATTTGCGACTCCCATTGGCATATATCATGAAATATAACCTTACTAAAAACACATAAAATGGTTGATCTTAAAACAAAGTATCTTGGACTTGATTTAAAAAACCCGGTCATTTTGGGTGCCAGTAATCTTGTTACCAAACTAGATAACCTGAAAAGGGCTGAAGATGCCGGAGCATCAGCCATTGTATACAAATCCCTGTTTGAAGAACAGATCCAGCTCGAAGCTGCACAACTCGATGATCAGCTGGAAGAATACAATGAACGGAATGCCGAAATGGTTAAACTTTTCCCCACCATTGAACATGCCGGCCCGGAGGAGCACCTGGTCAATCTCCGCAAAGTCAAAGAGAAACTCAATATACCGGTAATTGCAAGCCTGAATGCCATATATACTGAATCCTGGATCGATTATGCGCAGCAATTGGAACAAACCGGAGTAGACGCCCTGGAATTAAACTTCTTTTTTGTTCCCAGGGATACCCAAACCGATGGAAGAGATGTGAATAACCATCAACTTGAGGTCATCAAGTCTTTAAAACCCAAGGTTAAGCTCCCGATCAGTGTAAAACTGAGCCCGTTTTATGCCAATCCTTTACATATTATTTCACAGATGGATACAATGGGTGTAAACGGATTTGTATTGTTCAACCGTCTTTTCCAACCCGATATTGATGTTGAAAAGCAACAGCATTTCTCTCCCTTTAACCTCAGCAGTCCTGAAGACAACAAGTTAAGCCTTCGTTTCGCCGGATTGTTGTATGGTACCATTGCAGCCTCTATTTGCAGCAATACCGGAATTTTCAGTGGTACCGATGTGGTGAAGATGATCCTGGCCGGTGCAGATTGTGTACAGGTAGTGAGCACCGTTTATAAAAACAAACTCGAGCACATCAGTACCATCATAAAGGACCTCCAGTTGTGGATGGAATCCAAGAATTACAATAAGCTAAGTGACTTCAGGGGTAAACTCTCGAATAAGAACACAAACGATCCTTTCGTTTATAAACGTGCCCAGTATATTGAACTTTTGCTGAAATCAGACCAGATTTTTAAGAAGTACCCCATGGCGTGAGGGGGGTTATAGATTTTACAAAGCGAGACGGATTATAACCCCGCCTGTACGATATTATTTCAGCAGTTTTATTTTGTAAGGAACATCCACCTTACATTTGGAGATATCATTCAGTTTTCCTTTAAGTAGCTTTCTTCTCAGTGGTGGAATACGATCGATGAACATCACCCCGTCAAGGTGGTCTAATTCATGCTGTATGACCCTGGCTTTGAGTCCTTCGTATTCTTCCTCGAGCATGTTGAAGTTTTCATCATGATACCGGATCTTTACTTTGTTGTGCCGGTCCACATCTTCCCGAAGTTTCGGCAGACTGAGGCATCCTTCATTCATCACCTGCGTATCTCCATCCAGATGCAGGATTTTTGGATTGATAAATGCTTTTTTGAAATCCTTCATAGCCGGATCTTCCTCTTCCAGGGAGGTGCCATCTACTACAAAAATACGAATGGATTTGCCGATCTGCGGAGCGGCAAGCCCCATTCCATCAGCCTTATACATGGTCTCAAACATATCGGCCAGTAATTGCTGAAGGTTTGGATGCCCCGGATCAATCTCTTTCGCTATCTGTCTCAGAATGGGCGAACCATATACGACTATCGGATAGGTCATGAAATAGTTGTTAGTTGATAGTTGTTAGTTGATAGTTGTTCTTAATACCTATTGCCTGATGCCTGTTGCCTGATGCCTGTTGTCTGCTGTCTGTTGCCTATTGCCTATTGCCTATTGCCTGATGCCTTTTCCCTGTATTCCAAATAAGATTGAAGGATAATTGTTGCACTTATGGCATCGATCAGGGCTTTGTTCTGCCTGTCTTTCTTCTTTACCCCACCCATTACCAAGGCCTGAACAGCCATTTTGGATGTATACCGCTCGTCCATCAGGAATACCGGTTTATCTGGAAAAGTTTTTCTCAGTTTGTCCACAAAAGGATCAATAAAAATAACAGACTCAGAGGGTGAATTGTTCATTTGTCTGGGGTACCCCACCACGAAAGAATCCACTGGTTCCCGGTCTGCAAATGAAATCAGGAATGACATTACATCACCTGACGGAATTGTGGTCAGTCTGCCGGCAATTATCTGCAATGGATCTGTGACTGCAATGCCAGTCCTTTTTCGTCCGTAATCAATGGCTACAATCCTTCCCAAGTTTATCTTAAATTGATGCAAAGTTATAAAAAACATAGAGACGCAAAATGTTGCGTCTCTCATTGATATATATGATTATTTATAGAGACGCAAAATGTTGTGTCTCTACGGCATTTCTATTTACTTTCAGGCGAGAAATCCATGGCGGCCAGGCGTTTGTAACTGTTATAACGCCATTTGGCATTTTCTTCTGCCGCAGCAAACAACTCGGCAGCTTCTTTTGGAAAAGCTTTTTTAAGAGAGGTATACCGTACTTCACTATTCAGGAAATCCTGGAATTTACTCCATTCAGGAACTTTTGAATCAAGCTCAAACGGATTTTTACCTTCTTTCTCTAAAAGGGGATTATAACGGTACAGGTGCCAGTATCCAGCCTCAACGGCAAGCTTCTGCTCTTCCTGTGATTTATCCATACCCAGTCTCAATCCATGATTTATACAGGGTGAATAGGCGATTATCAGGGAAGGGCCAGGATATGCTTCAGCCTCACGAAGGGCTTTCAGGTATTGGTTCTGACTGGCACCCATTGCAACCTGAGCAACATAGACGTAACCATACGTCATAGCCATGGCGCCCAGATCTTTTTTCCTCACCCGCTTGCCTGCAGCAGCAAATTTCGCAACAGCCCCGATTGGGGTGGCTTTTGATGCCTGTCCACCGGTATTCGAATATACTTCTGTATCCATAACCAACACATTAATGTTTTCACCGGAAGCCAGCACATGGTCCAAACCGCCGTAACCGATATCGTATGCCCATCCATCACCTCCGAAAACCCATATTGATTTTTTGATCAGGTACTGCTGCAGATCGAGGATCTCTTTTGCAACCGGGCTCTCCTCAAGAGCTAGTGCTTCAACAACCTTAAGTGAAGCCGCCTTGGAAGCCCGGGCATCATTCTTTGAATCAAGCCATGAAGTAAAAGCTGCAGTCGTCTTTTCCGATAATCCGGGGTTACTGGCCAGGGATTCATTCATCTTTCGTTCAATCCTCGCCCTTAGCTTTTGTACACCCAGAACAATACCCAATCCGTACTCTGCATTATCTTCAAACAG
The DNA here is from genome assembly GCA_963705125.1 of uncultured Bacteroidales bacterium. Taxonomy (GTDB): domain Bacteria; phylum Bacteroidota; class Bacteroidia; order Bacteroidales; family UBA10428; genus UBA5072. Next base: position 576,857 of record CAVPIY010000009.1, read on the forward strand.
TGAGTTAGCCCATGCCGGACCCTTGCCTTCCCTGTTTGTACAATAGGGTGTTGAGGGCGCTGAACCGCCATAGATTGAAGAGCAGCCTGTTGCATTGGCCACGATCATACGATCGCCGAACAACTGGGTAATCAGTTTGATATATGGGGTTTCCCCACAGCCACCACAGGCACCTGAGAATTCAAACAAGGGTTGTGCAAATTGTGAATTCTTTACCGCTTTATCAACTTCTACCAGGTAATCCTTGTAGGTCACATGATTGGCCATGTAATCCCAGCGGACTATTTCGTCCGACTGGCTTTCAAGCGGTTTCATGACCAGTGATTTTTCTTTGGAGGGGCATACTTCGGCACAAACGCCACACCCGGTACAGTCCAGCGGACTCACCTGGATGCGGTATTGAAGTCCTTCAAAACCCTTCCCGTTTGCCTTGAGGGTAACTATTCCGTCAGCACCCTTCATTTCAGCCTCATCGAGGAGGAATGGCCTTATGGAAGCATGTGGACAAACAAAGGCACACTGGTTACACTGTATACATTTCTCAGCGATCCATTCAGGAATATTAACTGCAATTCCCCGCTTCTCATATACGGTGGTACCTGCAGGGAAGGTACCATCCTCACGGCCAAGGAAGGCACTCACTTTCAGATCATCTCCCATCATCAGGTTTATAGGCTCCACCACATTTTTAACAAAATCCGGTATGTTCCGGCTGTCCTTCCTGGGTTTCAGATTGATTTTCGCCCATTCCCCCGGCACTTTAACCTCTTCAACATCTGCTCCGCGGTCAATGGCCTTAAGATTCATGTTTACGATCTCCTCACCCTTGCGGCCAAATGTTTTTATGATGGCTTTCTTCATCTGAGACCGGGCATCCTCGAAGGGGATTACATTGGCGATCCTGAAAAAAGCAGACTGCATGATCGAGTTGGTCCTGTTGCCCAATCCTATATCACTGGCAATCTTCGTGGCATTTATAATATAAAAGCTGATGTCATTCTCGGCCAGGCATTTTTTAATATTGTCAGGAAGTTTATTTGTGGTCTCCTCTGCATCCCAAATGCTGTTAAGAAGGAAAGTCCCACCCTTCTTAATGCCCTTGAGCATATCGTATTTGTCAAGATAAGCCGGCACATGGCATGCCACAAAATCAGGCGTCCCTACCAGGTAAGGTGAGCGAATGGGTTTGTTACCAAAACGCAGGTGTGAAACTGTAATTCCGCCTGATTTTTTTGAATCATATGCGAAATAAGCCTGTGCATATTTTTCGGTGGAATCACCGATGATCTTGATCGAGTTTTTATTTGCACCAACAGTGCCATCGGAGCCAAGACCATAGAATTTTGCCTCGAAAGTGCCTTTATCGGATATACTGATCTCGGGTTTTACAGGTAGTGACAAATTGGTCACATCATCCTCAATGCCCACTGTAAAATGCATTTTTGGCTTTGCAGCGGCCATGTTCTCGAATACGGTAATGATCTGAACCGGCGTTGTATCCTTGGAACTAAGTCCATAACGTCCGCCGAGGATAACCGGAGCATTCGGCCGGCCATAAAAAACTTCCTTGATATCAAGATAAAGTGGATCGCCATTGGCTCCAGGCTCTTTTGTGCGGTCGAGGACCGTAATCTTTTTTACGGTTCCCGGTACTACCTTCAAGAAGTACTTAGCTGAAAACGGACGATACAAGTGCACCACCACAACACCCACTTTAGATCCCCTGGCATTCAGATAATCCACCACCTCACGGGTAGTTTCAGTAACCGAACCCATGGCAATAATGATGTTTTCTGCATCCGGAGCACCAAAATACCGGAAAGGAGCATAATCCCGCCCGGTGAGCCTTGTCATCTCATTCATATAATCAACCACCATATCGGGCACGGCATCATAAAACGAATTGGCTGCTTCACGGCTCTGGAAATAAATGTCCGGGTTCTGCGCTGTACCCCGGGTAACAGGATGTTCCGGATTCAACGCCCTGTCGCGGAATTCCTGCAATGCTTTATAATCGAGCAGTTTTGCAAGATCTTCCATGGCCAGCGTTTCAATTTTCTGAACCTCAGCCGAGGTCCTGAATCCATCGAAGAAATGGAGAAAGGGAATTCGCGATTTGATGGCAGTCAAATGGGCTACTGCTGCAAGGTCCATGATCTCCTGCACACTTCCGGTTGCCAGCATGGCAAAACCTGTCTGACGGGTACCCATCACATCACTATGGTCACCAAAAATGGATAAGGCCTGGGCAGCAATACTGCGTGCCGAAACATGCAGAACGGCCGGCAACAATTCACCGGACATTTTGTACATATTGGGTATCATCAGCAACAATCCCTGTGATGCAGTGAAGGTCGTGCCCAGGGAGCCTGACTGCAGTGCACCGTGTAAGGCGCCAGCCGCACCGGCTTCCGATTGCATCTCCACCAATTTAACCTCTTCACCGAAGATATTTTTCTTTCCGTTGGCTGCCCACTCATCAACATACTCTGCCATGGTTGAAGAAGGCGTAATGGGGTAAATAGCTGCCACTTCACTAAACATATAGGCAATATAAGAAGCAGCATAGTTACCGTCACAAGTAATGAAATTTTTCGTCTGTACTCATCTTAACTCGCTTATTATTAGAATATTATAGATTACTTTTTTAAAAATGAAGTACAAAAATACAATAATTCAAAGATTTTCTGCCATCAATTTGTCAGGTAGATCCTTATTCATTTTCATTATAAATAATACCCTGCCACTGCCTGAAAATACCTCACCCATGCACGATTATACCTCACCCCTGCCCCTCTCCCAAGGGAGAGGGGAAAGAGGTTTCATAACTTTTACTTTAGGGGAAGAATTTGGATGTCTGTACTTAAAATTATTCATCCTTAGGACATCTGTCCCCTTCGCCTTTAGAGAGTCAGGGGTGAGGTATCATCTCTATTCCCCATTCATGGAGATCAGGAATTCCTCATTTGTATCCGTCTTGGCAAGCCTTTCACGCAGAAATTCCATAGCTTCGATGGAGTTCATATCAGTGAGGTATTTTCTCAGCACCCAGATCTTGTTCAGGAAATTTCTATCAAGAAGCAGATCTTCCCGTCTGGTACTGGAAGCGGTAATATCGATGGAGGGGTAAATCCTCCGGTTCGAAAGTTTACGGTCGAGTTGAAGCTCCATGTTGCCGGTGCCCTTGAATTCCTCAAAGATCACATCGTCCATTTTGGATCCGGTATCGGTAAGTGCTGTTGCAATGATGGTAAGTGATCCGCCATTTTCGATGTTTCTGGCCGCACCAAAAAACCGTTTAGGTTTTTGCAAGGCATTGGAATCAACTCCACCCGACAAGACCTTACCGGAAGCCGGGGCAATTGTATTGAATGCTCTGGCTAGCCGGGTGATGGAGTCAAGCAGGATCACTACATCATGCCCACATTCAACGAGACGTTTTGCCTTTTCAATCACAATATTGGCGACCCTGACATGCCTTTCTGCCGGTTCGTCAAAAGTGGAAGAGACCACCTCTCCCCGGACATTCCGGGCCATTTCAGTGACTTCTTCAGGACGTTCGTCAATGAGCAGAATGATGAGGTAAGCTTCGGGATGGTTTAAGGCAATGGCATTCGCGATATCCTGGAGCAATATGGTTTTACCCGTTTTTGGCTGTGCGACGATGAGGCCGCGCTGACCTTTCCCAATGGGAGAGAACATATCCACCACACGAACCGAAAGGTTCGTTTTTTCACCTGATTTGATCAGTGTGTATTTTTCGTTCGGGAACAATGGCGTCAGATAGTCGAAGGGCACCCGGTCGCGAATGTAGTCAGGATTACGTCCGTTGATTTCAATCACCTTGATAAGCGGAAAGTACTTCTCGCCCTCTTTTGGCGGCCGAATGGTACCGGTAACTGTATCACCGGTTTTCAGTCCGAACAACTTAATCTGGGACTGGGAAACATAAATATCATCGGGTGAATTCAGATAATTGTAATCAGAGGAACGCAGGAATCCATATCCATCGGGCATAATTTCCAGCACACCCTGGCATGTGATGATCCCATCAAATTCGGTTGGTTTGTCCTGAGGAGCCCTTTTTTCAATCGGTATGCGCTGCTGGTTCTCCCACCGGAGCTTTTGTTCAGGTTGAGGTGTATTATTCTGGTCTTTATCGGTAATCACTTCCGGAATTATGGTTTCCTCCTGATCCATTTCCGTGTGTATGATGTCTTCAAAATCAACATTTTTAGCCTGTTTTTCCTCATCGATCATACCGATTGTCTTGTCGAGCAATTCTTCTCTTGCAATGGATTGTTCCCTGTCATCCGGCCGGACAAAGTCCCTCCGTTTCCTGAAATCAGCATGCCTTCTTTTCCCGTCACCTGACCTGTTGTAAAAATTTCCACCCTCCCGGGGTTTATTTTGTGAATAAGGAACCTGTTCCGGTCTGGGCTGCTCGGATGCAACGTCGGAACGGGGTTCAGATTTGGTTTCTATCCGGTTATCTGGCAGGGGTTCTGCCCTGTCATTGTCCATCCTGCGTGGTCTGCGGCCTCTCCGTTTGTGATCGGGATTATATGGTATTTCGGGTTTTCTCTCTGCCTTTTTGACCTCGGTGGCCACGATGGCCTGTTCATCAAGGATCTTGTAGATCAGATCCTGTTTTCTTAACACATCGGCCTTCTTTACATTTAATTGCTTCGCAATTTCCTTTAATTCAGGCAGTAACTTTTTGTTAAGCTCTAAAATATCGTACATAACAATGGTGAAGATTTATTTAAAAGAATATGAAATGGAATGAAACTATGTCTTACGCATACAGGAATCCAGCCTGTCAAGTATGTTAAAACGGAATTATGAATTAAGTTATGATGGAATATTTCTGGGAATTCCGTGCAATGTTAAGCATTTCATGCAAGAAAGCAAAAGAAAAGATATTTTTTTTTATTTGAAATATATGCGAAATATATGTTATATTTAATTACCCAAACCAAATCCCAAATAATATGAGGCAATTAAAAATTGTCAAACAGGTCACAAACCGTGAAACACCCTCATTAGACAAATATTTACACGAAATTGGTAAGGTTGAGCTAATTTCATCTGAAGAAGAGGTAGACCTGGCGAGAAGAATCAGGAACGGTGATATGAAAGCACTCGACAGATTGATCAAAGCCAATCTTCGTTTTGTTGTTTCGGTTTCCAAGCAGTATCAGAACCAGGGTCTCAGTCTGCCCGATCTGATCAATGAAGGCAACGTAGGTCTGATCAAGGCTGCCCAACGTTTTGATGAGACACGCGGATTTAAATTTATTTCTTATGCAGTATGGTGGATCCGGCAGTCTATTTTACAAGCCCTTGCTGAGCAGGCGAGGATTGTGAGACTCCCGCTAAACAAAATCGGTTCCATCAACAAGATCAACAAAACATTTTCCGACCTGGAGCAGTTGTATGAACGTGAACCCTCTGTGCAGGAAATTGCTGAAGTACTGGAGATGGCGCCGAATGAGGTAAAAGAAGCAATGAAAAGCGCCGGACGACATGTTTCTATGGATGCACCCATCAAGGACGATGAGGAAATCACACTCTATGATGTACTGCTCAGCAAGGATGCACCAAGCCCTGACAAAGGGCTCCTCAAGGATTCACTCCGGAAGGAGATCGAGCGGGTACTGTCTATTCTTTCTTACCGTGAGGCAAATATCCTGAAGCTTTATTTCGGTCTGAACACCAAATACCAGTATACACTTGAAGAAATTGGAGAGGAATTCAGCCTTACCCGGGAAAGGGTAAGGCAAATCAAGGAAAAGGCCATCAAAAAGCTAAAGAATGCCACCCGCTGTAAATTACTGAAGACTTATCTGGGATAAAAAGATTTTCCTATTTTTGTTCCTGAACCATTCAGTCTGAACATGAGCCGTTATATTGCCCCGTCCTTGCTTGCAGCTGACTTTGCCTGTCTGCAGCGTGATATCGAATTGGTTAACAAAAGCGAAGCCGGTTTTTTGCACCTCGATATCATGGACGGCCAGTTTGTTCCCAATATTTCTTTTGGTCTTCCCGTGGTTCAGGCAGTAAAAAAACATGCTCACAAACCCCTCGATGTTCACCTGATGATCGTTCAACCAGAACGATATCTGGTGAAATTCAGTGAAGCCGGGGCAGACTGGCTCACCGTACATGTGGAAGCCTGTACAAATTTGCACCGGACCGTTCAGGAGATCCATGAGCTGGGCATGAAAGCCGGTGTTTCTCTAAATCCCCATACCCCTGTTTCCAGTCTGGAAGAGATCATACCCTATGTCGATCTGGTTTTGATTATGTCGGTAAATCCCGGATTCGGGGGGCAGCGGTTCATCATTTCCTCTTTTGAGAAGATCAGAAAGGCAAAAGCTCTCATACAGCATAGCGGATCAAAAGCCCTGATTGAAGTGGATGGTGGCGTGGATTTGGGCAATGCTTCCCGGTTGTTCGATGCAGGTGTCAATATACTGGTAGCCGGTACTTCAGTTTTTGGTGCAAATGATCCGGTGAAGATGATACATGAATTGAAAATGGCTGGAGCGAAATAGGGACGAGGGACAAGGGACGAGGGACAAGTAATAAGGGATAAGTAATACTCACAAAATCATAACAGATGAATACAAATATGCAAAATGCCGGTACCTCAGCAGCTTTCAGGGTGAATTCAGTTGATTTTTTTCGTGGTTTTACCATGTTTCTCCTGGCAGGGGAAAGCACTTTGCTGTATGAGCATTTTCATTCTTTTGATGGCGGTTTTATGCACTTTCTCGCTACACAATTCAGCCACCATGAGTGGCATGGATTGCACTTCTGGGACCTGATACAACCCTTCTTCATGTTTATTGTAGGTGTCAGCATTCCTTTTGCGGTTGCCAACCGTCTGAAAAAGGGAGATTCCAACCGAATGATAACTCTACATGCCCTGAAAAGATCATTTCTGCTGCTCTTCTTCGGCTGGGCCCTTTACTGTATTGAACCCGGCAAAATTACCTGGCATTTTCAGAATGTGCTGGCGCAGCTTTCGGTAACCTACCTGGTGGCCTTCCTGATCAGAAAAAAAAGTTATTCATTCCAGATCATCTTTTCTCTCGTTATTCTTCTGCTCATCGATCTTGCTTACCGGTTTTTCCCGGTAGAAGGTTTCAATCATCCCTGGGTGTGCTACGAAAACCTGGGGGCATGGGTGAATAACAAAATTGAAGGTGTGGACAAAGCCAGTGAATGGGCTTCGTTAAATGCCGTCTCAACCACCGCCCATACGATCTGGGGGGTTCTGTGCGGTATACTGCTTATGAGTGAAAAACCGGCGGCCTCCAAAATCCGGACATTGCTTATCGCAGGCCTAAGTGCCCTGGTTATTGGTTTTGGGTTAGACTGGCTTAATATTACCCCGATCATCAAGAAAATTGCCACATCCTCCTTTGTTTTCGCCAGCGGTGGATGGTCCATTCTGGTGCTTTGCCTCTGTTACTGGCTGATCGATGTCAAGAAACTTTTTGCAACCGGATTCAACATGTTCAAGGTTGTCGGGATGAATTCCATTTTCATCTATTTGTTCTTTTCATTGGGTTGCAGTGAATTACTGGGGAAAATATTTCTCCCTTTTACCAGGGCTTTTTTTTCCTGGGGAGGCCAGCCTGCCGTTGATGTATCAACCAGCATAGTCGTTTGGGCAGCACTTTGGTATGTTTGTTACTGGCTTTACAAGAACAAAGTGTTCTTTAAGATCTGACAACCTTTCTTCTGAACTATTGTTTTGAGTTAAGCGCTGCGCAGAATTTTCCCTTACCGGCCCGGGGATCACCGGCAGCATATGATATTCCGGTTACCTGGTCAAGATATATCATAATCGGATAGCCTATTAATGCATCCGCAACCGATACGATATGTCCCCGGTTTTCAAGGTCATCCATGGTAACCTGATTTGTGGAGTCGATATCCAGTGCTCCTATCTTAAATATTCGCTTATCTGGTTCAGGTGAAGGATTAAATGAATTCCCGGTGTGGTATGTCCTGAATCGCGGTGCAATGATGGCCTCCTTTGGCATCTTGCCAAATTCGACATGGTTGAGAAAAAGCTGGAGCGAAACCTGATCCTGCATATCTCCTCCTGCTACACTGATTGCCATGACCGGCTTACCATTCTTCAGAACCAGAGTCGGAGTAAGCGTAATTCGCGGCCGTTTGCCTGCCTGGAGTGAATTTGGATGTCCCTTCTGCGTATTCAGGCTGCTCAGCCGGGTGTTATGCGCAATGCCCAGGCTTTCGCATATTCCATAATCAGGATTAGCGCTGGGAGTCGCGGCAACTACATTTCCCCATTTATCCGCAACAACACAGGTGGTTGTACCACGCTCTCCCGGCCAGTACTGGCCAGGTTCATCATAGGCTGTCATATTGTAGGGATCACCAGGCCGTATGTCATGCGATGCATTTTTCATGTCAATCAATGGAAACCTTAATCTGGCGTATTGATCAGAGAGCAGTTGTTTGATGGGCACACTGACAAAATCCGGATCCCCATAGTATTTATCACGGTCCGCATAGGCAAGTTTCATGGCTTCAACCGTAACATGAATGTAATCAGGCGCAAAATCTCCCATGGATTTCAGGTCGAAGTTCTCCAGAAGTTTAAGGGACTGGAGAAGGACAGGGCCCTGCGTCCACGTATTGCACTTATACACATCATATCCGCGATAATTTATTGTGACAGGTTCTTCAATGGTTGTTTTATGCGCTTCAAGATCAGATTTTCTTAGAAAGGCATCTGAACTGATATAGTAATCATTAAGCTCATCGGCAATATCTCCCTTGTAGAACCGGTCTCTTGCTGCCCGGATTTTTTGTTCCCGGGTACCGGGTGTGTTTCTTTCTGTATAAATCAGCTTGCGCAAGGTCTCTGCCAGATTTGCATACCATTTCTGTCCGCCGTCATCCAGCAATTTCAGCGTTGGTGCAATAACCTGCTCAAAAGACATCGTACCTTTCAGCTCCAATGCGGTCAGACAGGTACTAACCGCACTGGGAACAGTCGCCGACCTGATACCGGAACCGGGTATGCCATTGGCATAGTACCAGTCGATTGCTTTCTGATCTTGAGGAGCGCCACCCATACCATTAAAAACCATTACCCTGCCTTCCCTGACACCATAGAACATAAATGGCACTTCGCCGCCAATGCAGAAAAATCCGTAATCCGACACGGCAAGGTTAAAAATTGTGGCTACAGCACCGTCAACCGCATTTCCACCCTGACTCAGGATATCAATACCTGCCTGGGCTGATACCGGAGGACCGGCCGCAACCACTCCACCATTACCCGAGGCATACCAGGTGAGTCCAGCTGCAAACCCTGCCGACAAAGTTGCAGCTACGATCATTAAAGCGAAACATAGTTTTAGCATGATCATGCTGATTTATTTTTGTATTTACTAGTTTTAACAATGGATGATTTTCACTATTCCTCATCCTTGATAAACAATATTAACCATATTACCGTTAATTTCCACAATGAGATCTTTACCTTTGATGAGTATCACATCAACCGTTTTTTTGGTTATTCTTACCCTGAGCAACCGTTCTCTGAAGTTAATGGTAAAGGATAGTAGTTTCCATTTTCGGGGTATATTGGGTCTGAATGAAAGCATGCCCTCTTTGATGCGTAAACCTCCAAAACCCAGCACAATGGACATCCATGTGCCACCCATGCTGGTGATGTGCAGTCCCTCATCCACCTCCCTGTTATAATCATCAAGGTCTAACCGTGATGTACGAAGATAAAGCGCATAGGCTTTTTCGAACTCCCCGATGCGGTTGGCCAATATGGAATGGATACATGCTGAAAGTGAGGATTCGTGTACCGTACGGGGTTCGTAAAAGTCAAAGTTGCGGCGTATGGTATCCAGGGCATATTCATCTTCAAAACAGAATATGCCCTGGAGAACATCAGCCTGCTTAATAAATACCGAACGGAGGATCCGGTCCCACGACCAGTGCTGGTTTATAGGGCGTTCAGCAGGATCAAGTTCAGCAGCCATGCGCTGCTCCTTGTCCATAAATCCGTCCTGCTGCAGGAAGATATCTCTTTCTTCAAGGACCGGAAAATACAAGTGATTGATAATATCTTTCCAGGCCATGGTTTCCTTATCATGTCTGAAACCGGTTTTCACCGATATTCTTTTATATTGCAGAGGATGTTCATCAGTTACATATTCAATTGATTGCAAAGTATACTGAAGGGTCCAGGATGCCATTTTATTGGTATACCAGTTGTTATTTACATTGTTTTCATATTCGTTGGGACCGGTAACACCCAATATAACATATTTGCCCTTAGCATCGGACCAGTTAACGCGTTGTCTCCAGAATCGTGAAAGGGCAATCAGTACTTCCAGTCCATATTCGGCCAGGTATGCCCGGTCTCCGGTATACCGGATGTAATTGTAAATGGCATAGGCTATGGCACCGTTCCGATGGATCTCCTCGAAGGTAATTTCCCATTCATTGTGGCATTCTTCACCATTCATGGTCACCATCGGGAATAGTGCTGCCCCGGAATGGTAACCAAGTTTAGCAGCATTTTCAATGGCTTTTGGCAAATGTTTATACCGGTATAACAACAGGTTACGTACTACCTTGGCAGGTTGCGTGCTCAGATAAAAGTGCAGCAGAAAGGCCTCTGTATCCCAATATGTACTGCCTCCATATTTTTCACCGGTAAATCCCTTGGGTCCTATGTTGAGCCGCTCATCTTTTCCGGTATAGGTCTGGTTCAGGTGAAAGATGTTGAAACGAATGCCCTGCTGTGAAGCGGTATCGCCTTTGATGATAATATCGCTGTTGCACCAGTTCTCCTCCCATTTGGCAGCATGTTCCCTGAACAACACATCGAATTTCTGTTTAAAAGCCTTCCGTACTGCCTGTTTGGTCCTCTTAAGAATTTGGTCATGGTCATAATTCAATGAATCCAAAACAGCTACATATTTATATATAACGAGCTCATCTCCTGAGGTTGCATGCACTTTGAGGCAATACCCTGCAGACAGGGCATTTTTTAGTTGGAGGACAGCCGGATCAACCACAATACCATTCAGTTGCAGTTCATATTTCATGGCAAAACAGGCCTCGAAACCTGACTTTCTCGTGCGTGAATGAACATAGGCCAGATCTTCCGTGACACCTGTTGCCAGTATGTCCCAAAATCTTTCATCATAGTTGGCATCCCGGTTAATGACATCTCCATCGAGAATGGGACTTAACTCTATCTCTCCGTTGAAGTTCAGAGGTTTAACTGAATAGCATATACAGCCGATTTCGTCTTCGGCCATACTGAGAAATCTTTTTGTCTTAACCTGCAATTCCTTACCTGATGGGAGGGTGGCTGTAAAAGAGCGTTCAAGATAACCCTGTCTCATGTTCAGTTCACGCCTGAAAGCGGATATGGTGCAAACGTGAAGATCAAGTTCTTCCTCACCGGCTTTGACTGATATGGCTATCCAATTGGGTGCATTGAGCACCTTGGCAAAGTATTCGGGATAACCATTCTTCCACCAGCCTACCCGGGTTTTATCAGGATAATAGATGCCTGCAATATAATTACCCTGCAGGGATTCTCCCGTATACTTCTCTTCGAAATTTGCCCGTTGACCCATGTGGCCATTGCCCAGGCTAAATATGCTTTCGGATGCTTCCTGTCGCTTCGGATCAAATATCTCCTCCACTATGCTCCACTCGTCAACCGTGTAATAACCATTCAAGTGCATAATTCAGTCGTTTAGGTTCGAAATAACACTATGCCAGGACATATTCACAAACCCGGGAATAATCAGGTCAGCCTCATGGAGAATCTCAGGACTACCTATCCCGATGCATTTCATACCTGCATGATGAGCTGCCCTGATACCGGCAACCGCATCCTCAAAAACAAGACAATTCTCAGATTTAATCTTAAGCAGATGTGCACCCGTTAGGAATACCTCAGGATGCGGTTTTGCTTGGGTGATCATATTGCCATCCACGATGGCATTAAAATAAGATGTAAGATCTGTTCTTTGGAGAATTTCCCCCGCGTTCCTGCTCACTGATCCCAGGCATAGCAAAATCCCTGATTGTATCAATTCCGAAAGGAAGGTTCTCACACCCGGCAGCACATCTTCACTGGTCATTTTGCGGATATACTGCAGGTAAAGCTGGTTTTTCTCATCCGCATACTTTTGCTTATCCGGTTCAATGAGTTTGATTTTACCAATCTCCAGCAATATCTCCAGGGAATCCATCCGGCTTACACCTTTAAGTCTTTCATTATCTGATTCAGAGAATTCAAATCCCAATTTATTGGCGAGGGTTCGCCAGGCCAGGTAGTGAAAACGGGCGGTATCAACCAGAACTCCGTCAAGATCAAAGAGACAGGCTTTCAAGATCATGGAAATTGCTCCTTTTGTTAAAACCAGATTAAATCAGGATGACATGAATTGCAAAAGTACAAAATTCAATCTCAATCCTGACCTGGAAATTCCTGATCAGGTTGATGTCAAACAATAATTATCCCGTTACTTGGAATTGCTGCCAGGTTAAGGTATTTTTGCTACTTTCAGTATAAAGGGACAATAATAATCCGAAAATAAAATTGAAATCAGAATAGTGCTTAATTAACATCCTTGTCTATGAGAACTTATATTAAAATTTTGGTCTTGTTGCTTTTGGTAATCTATTTCAGTGGCATAACCGGAAATATAGGTGCGCAGGAGCCTAAAATCTCCTTTGGCACGTCTGTCCCAATTGAAAGGGTTATCTTAAAAACCAAAGAAAAGGAGCCTTTGAACTGGTTGAATGTCAATACATCTGCCGATACATGGCATGTAGAAAAAGATGTTCTGATATGTTCCGGTCAGCCAATTGGTGTGATGCGGTCTGAAAAGCAATATGAGAACTTTATCCTGCATATCGAATGGATGCATACCGAACCTGGCGGTAACTCCGGGGTATTCGTGTGGAGCAACGCCAATCCCCCTGAAGCAACGCGTCTGCCTGACGGTGTAGAGGTTCAGATGCTTGAGCTGGAATGGGTGAACCTGAATAAACGTGATGGAGTTACTCCTCCCATTGCTTATGTACACGGTGAACTCTTCGGTGTTGGAGGTGTAATAACTGTTCCGGATAATCCGCGGGGTGAAAGAAGCAAATCAATTGAGAATCTATGCAAGGGCAAGGGTGAATGGAATACCTATGACGTGGTGTGTGTTGATGGAGTGGTAAAATTATCCGTGAATGGCAAATTTGTAAATGGCATTTCCAAGGCAAGCCAGAAAAAAGGCTATATCTGCCTGGAATCTGAAGGAGCTAAGATTCTTTTTCGCAACATCAGGATTGTAGAACTGTCACCCGGCGTCACTTCTGCAGAACAAACTGCCCCGGAACTGAGATAACGTCATTGCGAACGAAGTGAAGCAATCTGTTAAACAGAATGAGATTGCTTCAGTCGCCTTGCTCCTTCGCAATGACGGACTCGCTTCTTCTCACGGGTGAGCATATTTGCCCCGGTAATCTCTTCTAAGCAACTTTGTGGCTTCAGGATTGTCGAGTATCTCTTTCTTCTGCTGATCCCATTTCACCACTGATCCGGTGTAATAAGCAATCATGGCAAGCTGTACGGTGGCTGCTGATTTAAATGCATCCTCCGTTGTGCAGCTGACCAGGTTTTTATCCTTATTTCTTACTGCAGCCAGAAAATTACCCATATAGTTTTCAGCCATTTGTTCAGTCGGGATCGACAGATCTTCCCGTTTGGTATTTTTACCCTCAGGGAAAATGATCACCCGGGAATCATCCGCAAAGAGGCTGCCCCTTTCCCCGTAAAAGAAAATTCCGTTGCTGAATTCCGCATTTGAGTCGCCATTGCCCCAGAGCCTGTGCTGCCAGATAACCGGAGCCTTTCGGAAATTCATCGCAGCAGTAAGCGTATCCGGTGTGGTAATCTGTCCCTTAAGCACATGAAGGCCTCCGGAGGTTATGAATTGTTCAGGCATTTCCTCATCCATGATTCTGCGTATGATGTCAATGTGATGGATGCCCCAGTCGACCAGGTGGCCATTGCCATATTCCTTCTCCAGGCGCCAGGATATATGACCTATGCTGGGCCTGTAGTCAAGTTTGGGTGCGGGACCGCACCACTCCTCCCAGTCGAGCGAGGCAGGGGGAGGCTGAATGGCAGTATCCTGAGGAATGGGATTATAATGTATCTGAGCCATTATCTGATGCACTTTACCGATCTTGTCATTATCAATTAATTCTTTTGCCTTCTGAAATGCCCTGCTCTGCCGGCGCTGAAAACCAACCTGGACGATATTGCCGGCTTTGTTTGCTGCGCTAACCATGGCCAGACCCTCCATAACATCATAGGACAGCGGTTTTTCGCAATAGATATCCAATCCTTTTTTGCAGGATGCGATGAACTGCAAGGCATGCCAGTGCGGGACAGTTCCAATGAAAACCACTTCCAGCCCTTTTATATCAATCAGATCCTGATAGTATTTACATGTTTTGGGTCTGCTGCCCTGGAGTTTCTCCAGCTCATCGGCACTGTTTTTGAGATGATCCGAATCCACATCGCAAATCCCGATAACCTCCACTCCGCCAATCTTTAAGGCAGCTTTTGAAATGACCATACCATACCAGCCGGCCCCGATCAGACCTATCTTAAGCTTCCGCTCCTGCACCAGCGAAGGAATATAGAATGTGGTTGCAAAAACCGCAGAACCCTGCGATGTCATTGTAATAAATTTTCTGCGTTTCATCTTGATTATCCCTAATTTGTTTATTTAAGTCCAATTTCTATTTTATCAACACCATTTTCTGGTTCAGGTTCATGGTTCCTGAATTCAGCACACAGAAATAGACACCGGGAGGAACACGGTTTCCATGATCATCAGAGCAATCCCAGGTCACGAAATGACTGCCGGCAGGCATCGGTTTATCTGTCAGGGTAGAGATCTTCCTTCCGTACATATCAAAGATCTCCAGAGTAACCTTTGAAACAACCGGAAGTTCAAACCGGATTGTGGTAAACGAGTGGAAGGGATTGGGGTAGTTGGGATACAACTGCAAACCCGATTTAACTTTGGGTTTTACATCATGGATATCTGTTACCACGTGACTACGGGTCATGTCGAGAAACGCAGCATAATAACCAGATCCGTTTAAATCTGCCTTAACCGTTTGACGAGTCATGTTTACTCTGGTTTCAAGCGGGACCCAGCCATTCTCAAACCTGTATATCTGCATGGCTTCCGGAACTGTAGCTTCAAGAGAATCAACCTCGTAGCGAATTTCAACCTGTCCGGCCAGATCCGAGACAACAGGAAAGGCAAACACACTGATCACGTCAGAGACCCGCAGGACCGAGTCGGGGAGCTGATCCGACGGAGCAGGAAAGTCAGATGTCAGAATGGCCAATTTCTCAGCGGTTGTTTCATTTTGATCTATCGCCAGTTCCAGTTCCATTTCAGGAAAATAGTATAAACCAGCCAATTCGGTAATATTCCTGATCGTGAAATCCTGTAAAACGAAAAAGGTCTCACCAAGATTATCCGGTGCCGTAAAAGATACAAGTCCCCCGGCAAGGTCGGGATTGGTCAGGTTGGCTGAATAGGTTCCGGCCACTTCGGTTAAAGTTTGTTTTCCCGGGGCGGTTGCATCACCCAGGATCTGGATGGCCGGCAATGATTGAAAGGACGGATCGGATAGGCATTGATAAACAGGTCCGCCCCCTTCGTCAAATGTGATCGCCGAAAGTAGGTCATATACGCCATTTACTGTCTTCATTTCAATAACCTCCGCATCGTTCCCGGTTTTCAGGGTAGAGGCCCCTACCACGGTTTCCACGAATTTCCAATCATCGCTTTCCCTGGCTGCTGCGAAGATCGAATCACCCGTTTCAGCATTAAAGAGCCTGATTAGGCCCAATTGTGTCGTTTTTCCATGTTTAATAGATCTTTTTTTCCCTGCTTTTTTAAGATAAACACCGGCCCTGACAGGTTGCCGGGAAAGTTGGTCAACATATTGATAAGCTAGCAACGGAAGGGTTGTCGTGGTGGCCCGGACATCAAATCCCATCATGGATCCGACAGAAAAATCCGGATTGTCCAGGTTGCTGTTAGGCCCTTTCATCACATCCTCAGAGCTGATCCCAAAATGCTCTGGTTTCAGGATATAGATCGCCAATGGCATATCTAAGTATTGATCTTCAAATGTGAAGGCAAAATAGTCCCAACAGGATTGCCTTTTATCACTATAATGTTTTGTTTCTATATAGGAATTCCAGAGAATGTCGCCCGGCACATAGGCAGACATTTCCGTACTTCTGGGGTCATTGGGATCATCGGGATCGTCCATAAATCCAAAATTAATATTGCTGAAAATCTCGTCACCACCTGCATTTTTGTACTCGTCATAGAATCCGAAAGCATAGTGGCCCAGTTCATGGACAATCGAAGTGTTCCACAAGAGGAAGGACGGGTCAATGGCCTCAGCATTATAAAACAGTTCAAGATTCTGATTCTCAATAATGGAATAAAATGCAGGTGGCATATAGACAGCTCTATTAATGCGTTGATAGCCATTAATAGCCGCTGAAGGCCATTGGGTGTTATTCACGAATATCTGGATATCAGAATTGCGCCAGTTTACGGAGTCGTCATAGATGGTTACCCAATCCAGGAAGGCCTGGCCGTTGGTTATGTCATAAAGCATATTATTCGTTTTGATAAAAGCAGCCTTCAATTTGCTTAAATAATCCGGGGATGCAAGCCATTCAATGCTTACAGCCAGGTTGAATCCCAGGGAAGAGTGCATCAGATTGGCTCTTGTGGTGTCTTTTGGATCGGATTCAAGGCTTTGGGCCTGGATGTTTCCATCCCTGTCCATTATAAGATTATCCACATAGGCTTTATAGATGTACTTATCCAGATCGGTTCTGTTCTTTTTACCGCTTAGCGCTTTTTTCGGAGAGGTCCGGATCAGAAAGGGCATTCCGGGTTGATAATAATCTGTGGGCAAGTGAAGCAAGCCCTTGTCATCCGTGAACTGTTCCTCAAGAAATGTCAATGGAGCGTCCTTATTGGACAGATCAACAGCATACATATCGAATCGCGTGTTCATCACCGGGAGAAAATCCTGATGCACTTCGACTATAAGCTCCTCCCCTGACCTGCCAAATTTTGCGACAAGCACATCCATGCTGCCGGAGAGGTTCGACTTATAAGCACCCTCCGTGGCCACATCGGTTGACGTGGTATGCGCCAAAACATATACATTGCGTTTGGGGTCCACAGCGATATCCTGGATGAAATTGTTGCCGTCCCCTTTCAGGGAAAGGGTGAAAACCGTATCGGTCCCTGATGCATTCATGGCATACAAAAGTGCGTTTTTGTTTCCAAATGCACCTAAATAGACCTGGCCCAGACCATCCACTGCAAGGGGGCCGGCGAAAGGTGCATGCATGGAATATACAAAACCGCTGCCATCGGGAAGAAGTTTACTCAGAAAAAAGTAACGGCCTACAGGTTCATAGGTACCCGGAGTGACAGGAAAGCCATCCCTACCGTACCCGCATACATAGGCGTGGCCTGCCGTGTCCACTGCAATGTCCACAGCCTCGTCATCTTCAACGCTGCCCAGGTAAGTGGAGTACTCCAGTGAAAGTCCGTTGGCGGCCAATTTTGTAACAAATACATCATTTTTCCCTTTTCTCTCTGCCTGAATGGGAGCGGATGTCACAGGGAAATCAGTTGCAGGGGTTTTACCGGTAACGTAAGCGCATCCTTCCCTGTCGGCAGCAATGCTGTTCCCGTAGTCATCCCAGATTCCGCCAAGGTGTGTAGAGTAGATCAGGGACTCCTCGTCGGACAGGTAGGGATTTATTTTCGTAACAAAGGCATCGAAATAATAACTTCCCTTTTCCTCCATGAATGCATTCTTCACCGGAAAGTCAAAAGAAAATTCAGTACCCGTCACATATACCAAACCGTTTTCGTCCACGGCAATACCCGTGCCCCAGTCCTCACCCCCACCGCCCAGATAACTGGAATACAGCAAGGAAGAACCGGTTGCACTAAGCACGGTTACAAAGGCATCGCTGAAGTTGGTACCGCCCATTTCCTTCTGAAAGGCATTCATCAGGGGAAACCCTTCATACTCAGGTGTTCCTTCATCATCCCTGGAACTGGTTCTGCCCGTCACACAAACCTGTCCATTGGCATCAACGGCAATGGATTCCCCTGCATCATCCCAGTTGCCGCCAAGAAATGTGGAATAAACAATGCCTGTTCCCTCGGCATTGAATTTTGTAATGTAGACGTCGGTCAGGCCCTTGAACATGCCAGGAACCAATTCACATTGGAAGCAATTGAGTGCCGGAAAATCTGTAGAGGATGTTGAGCCGATAACATATACACAACCTTCGGTATCCACGGCAATGGCATTACCGCTTTCACCTCCGATGGTTCCCAGATAGGTTGCATAAACCAGAACCGGGTCTATCACCAGGGGTAATACCGGATCATAAGTACCCACATGAAAGCCCACAAGATGATCGCTCCTGAAAACATATTCCGCTTGAACAGGATTCCGGACACCCTCCCTGTATTGGTAGGCCACTGGCGGTTTCATGGTAACCTCCATCCCATCCCATGCCAGAACAAGGCTTCCCTGTTCGTCTATTTGAGTTTTTAACTCGTCGTTAAACTTCAGCAGGATTTTTTCCGGATCTCCTCCAGGTGAAACAATGAAATCATATTCCAACTGACCCCCATTGCCATAGTAAGTGAGATCAATGCCCGGATATATTTCTGCGTATTCAATCCTGGCATAATGGGGGACATTGGTGATCCATTTCTCAGGGTTGTTGCCGGTGAAATAATTAGATTTACCGGGCAATTCCTTGCATCCTGTGATTAATGGATCCGGATTGGCTCCTTCCAGTCCCACGTTGATCACAAACCGGGAAGACCCGGAATCACCGCTTTCCGGGTGCCGCAGTACCAGAACAGCCTCAGATGCAGTAAGATACAGATTGTATCCATTTCCACGGGCAAAATACGGCACCGAAGCATTTGTTTGTCCCAGGTTCTCCTCAAAGTGAATGGTTCTGTCAAAGGATGTGCAATTCAACTGGTAGTCTTTATGATCGGATTGAAAAGGAAAATCCTTTGACACCTGACCGACAATTTCAATCTGTGGCAAAGTAAAAAACGACATGAAGATGATCACCACAAGCCAAATGAATTGTTCTGGAAGGAATTTCTTTGTCTTCATAAGGTGGATTCTTTAAAATGTAATGATTAATAGAGCGATATGGTTTCTATTATATCTGAAAATAAATAGGGTACATTAAATTTAAAGAATTCCCATGAAAGAAACAAGTATCCAAAGGAAGTGATTTATCACCGAAAGCCTCTTTAAGTAGAATGCTGAAACTTATATTTTCTGACAGACAGGACAAAAGTAAACAGCGCCCCCCATGCAGGCTTCCTTGAAAATCGCACCACCGCAGACCGAACACGGATATTGAACGGTATTTTTTAACAGTATCGTTTTATATTCCCCATGTTTCCAATTGTTTCTCAGGGTTTTATCTGCCTGTATACCCATTGTTCCTGATTCCGGTATTTCTAACATGATCGAATATATTTTTGATATTTTAAAATCAAACCTAAGTTAGTAAATTTGACTTATCCTTATTCAAATTTATAAATATACAGCCATGAACAAAGCCATTTATCTGATCTTGTCTTTTGCCGTTGCCCTGATTGGATCAGGGTGTAAAACCAGATCTGCGCAACAGAGTACTGATAGTTTAATAAAATCAGATTCAATGGAAAAAAAAACCGGCTCTGTTGAACGGTTTAGCCCCCTGATGGATGACATCATTCCGCCCGGAGAAGTCCCCGAGATTCTGGCATCCGGTTTTGAATGGTCTGAAGGCCCCCTCTGGCTGCCTGAGCAGGACATGCTCATTTTTTCAGATATACCTGTGAATTCAATCTTCAAATGGTCTGAAAGGGATGGATTGAGTCTATACCTCAAACCAGCCGGCTATACCGGCACATCCGGAAGAGAGGGAGAAGAAGGATCAAACGGCCTCCTGCTTGACCAGCAGGGCCGTCTCGTTTTGTGCCAGCATGGTGACCGGCGTATGGCCCGCATGGATGCACCTCTTGATAATCCTGAATCCAGGTTTATTACCCTGATCGATACATGGCAGGGGAAAAGGTTAAACAGTCCGAATGATGCTATATTTAACTCCCGGGGTGACCTGTTTTTCACTGATCCTCCATACGGACTGGAGAAAGGCTTTGATGATCCGAACCGGGAAATAAATTTCACGGGTGTATTCAAATTATCTGCAGAAGGTACTTTGACCCTGTTAACCGACAAGATGACCGCCCCGAACGGCATAGGTCTTTCTCCTGATGAAAGTAAACTATATGTAGCCAATTCAGGGGGAGGAAACCAGGCCATATGGATGGAGTATGGTTTTAAACCGGATGGATCTTTGGATGAGGGGAAAATCTTTTGCGATGCTTCGAAAGAATCAGAAACAGTGGGAGGAGCTCCTGACGGATTGAAAGTCAGGAAGGACGGAATTATCTTCGCTACCGGTCCGGGTGGTGTGTGGATCCTTTCACCCGAAGGAAAGCACCTGGGAACCATAAAAACCGGACAGGCCACTGCGAATTGTGCCCTGGATGAGGAGGGCAGATATTTGTATATGACAGCGGATATGCACCTGATGCGGATCAGGCTGAAGTAATATGACCTTTAGTTTATCTGGTGATCTACGTATTTAAATTAGAAGATAGCTATTTTTTATCGCCAGCAGGTTCCGGAACATAGGCAATTCCGGGTACAGGTACCTCTTTAGGTATGTCAACCGGACCGAATGCGATTGCTTTGGGTCCCAGTTTCATATCGGAATTCATCATCTCATCATAGGTGACTTCTTTTCCGGTATAAGCTGAAACGCGGCCCATAATAGCCACGAGACTTGAGACAGCTACTTCTTCCACATCATTGATGGTTTTTCCGGTCCGGATTGCCGTAACAAAATCGATCTGCTCCTGAAGATGCGGTTCAACACTGACGGTATTTCCAGGCTTCCCTTCCGGGTCAGGCGGATAGGCATAATTCCAGATATCTTGCCCGGCAAGGTCAGTAATTTTACCCGTGCAGTCGGTTGAACCCTTTGTACCCTGTATCCTGTCAGATATGTTGTTTGTGCATCCATCTATCTGGCGGCACATACTATGGAAATGCATGCCATTTTCGAAAACAAAATCCACGCTGAAGTTATCGTACTGATCACCGGTAAAACGGCGTTGCCTCGATCCAAAACCGGTTGCTTTTACCGGGTGCGTTCCTGCAAACCAGTTCATCATGTCGATATTGTGCACATGTTGTTCCACAATGTGATCCCCTGACAGCCAGCACCAGTTGACCCAGTTGCGGATCATATACTCCATTTCGGACCACGCGGGATTCGGATCACGATGCCAGAGCTTGCCCATGTTGAAGTAAATGTTACCGCCGACAATTTCACCGATGGCTCCGTTTTTCACCTGGTACCAATTGGCAACCCTGTCGCGCTGGTGACGGTAATGAGTGCCCGTGACGATGCACAGGTCCATGCTTTTGGCTTTCCTGGCCGTTGCCATAATGGCCCTGGCACCCACCGGATCAACACAGACCGGTTTTTCAACGAAGGCATGCTTTCCTGCCTGAATGGCAGCCTCCAGGTGTTGAGGACGGAAATATGGAGGTGTGGCATCCAGAATAACATCCACGCCAGAATCGATCACCTTCTGATAGGCATCAAAACCAGCAAAGCATTTTTCCGGAGCAATTTCCTGTCCCTTTTCTTTCAATATCCTGGCCCTGCATTCATCGATGCGATCCCGGAAGGTATCCCCCAGGGCAGCAATCTGCAGGTTTGGCCCGGCATTGAGGAAGTCCAGTGCTGCACCGGTTCCTCGGCCGCCGCAGCCTATCAGACCAACTTTGAGAACCGGACCGTCGGGGGCCTGGTCAAGAATGGCTGGCATTTCCAGCATCTTTTTGCTTTCTTTTGAACAGCTTGTTATGACTGCCGGCATGATTGTTCCTGCTGCTCCTAGGGTTGCTGCAGTATTGAGGAAGTTGCGTCTTGAGATGCTTGATTTCTTCATGGTTTCATAATTCTAAGTTTGAATAGCAAGAATTTTTCGGGAATTTATACCATCCTTCATCCCGGGATTAAAGATAATGAAATCCGGCAAAATGAATATACCCTGCATGGTATGTCACAATTCTTTTTTGTCTGACAAAATCTCTGTTTTTTGATTAAATTTGAAAATAAGTATATCACTGGTGTCCGGGTAAATAGCGGAGAAATCAATAGAACTCTTGTATTTATTGCGTCCCTATGGGACTCATACCTGGAGGGGTCACATTCTGTGCTACCAATATATCGTCCCTCCGGGACTGTCCCTTTAGGGACAATATATTG
The DNA here is from genome assembly GCA_963705125.1 of uncultured Bacteroidales bacterium. GTDB lineage: Bacteria > Bacteroidota > Bacteroidia > Bacteroidales > UBA10428 > UBA5072. Next base: position 599,406 of record CAVPIY010000009.1, read on the forward strand.
GTAGAAAGCAAGATGCAAATTACAAAATGTCCCGTCAGGGACGTAATAGAATTTTAACCGGACAGCAGTGATAAGTATATCATCTAATGTGAAATAAAATGAAAAAAGCCAGTTTTCTTTTACTGATGCTATTTCTGATCGCTCCATCCGAAGCTTTTACGCAGGAAAAGGGCATAACTCTTATGAATGGTAAAGACCTGACCGGTTGGCACTGGGATGTCCCGGAAATGGACAATGATCCGGGTGTCGCAAATCCCTTTATTGTGCGGAATGGGCTTCTGGTAAGTCTGGGACTGCCTGCAGGGCACCTGATATCTGATGATATTTACATGAATTACCGGCTTGAAGTTGAATACCGTTTTGCTGCCAAGCCCGGTAATTGTGGTGTATTGGTTCATGCTTCAACACCAAGGGCTCTTTATAAGATGTTCCCAAAGTCGATCGAAGTTCAGATGCAGCATGAAAGTGCCGGAGATTTCTGGTGTATTGTCGAGGATATTTCAACTCCCGACATGGAAACACGACGCGGACCAAGAGAAGAATGGGGCGGCACCGAGGGTAAGAAGCGTCAGATAAAAAATCTGACAGACGGATCGGAAAAACCTGCCGGTGAATGGAACAGTATGGTTATTGAATGTGTGGGGAGGGAAGTGAAAGTATGGGTCAATGGTGATTTGGTCAATTATGGCTTTGATTGTACCGCCGATAGAGGACAAATCGCATTACAGGCTGAAGGATCTGAGGTGGAATTCAGAAAACTGGTATTAACACCGATCCTGAAACTGTCGGAATAGGTTGTAGCTGATTGAATTTCCCACAGCAAGCTGTGGAAAAGCCGGTCAATATTTCTTGAGATGAGGCTGAGCTAAAATCTTTTACAGTCTGTATTTATCCTGTATTTCCGTCGCCTCCTTTATTTGTTCTTCAAGAGTCGGTAAACCAAATTCCCTGAGAACATCCCTGACTTTGATTTCAGGGTCGAGACTTTCGATGGTGGCCCAGTTTTCAGGATGGTAGATTTTTATTCTCAGCTTTCTTCCATACTTTTTCTCAATTTCGGGAAACTTCAGCACTTGAGGCCATATTTCAAGGAATGTCTTTTCGAGGTTAACGAGAGCACATACCCATCTTGCAAATTCGCCATCAGAGGCAATCACATCGCCGGTAATGTCAAGAATACGTGCATCTTCCCCGGTTGCTGAAACCACATAATACTGGTTCATCCAGGCATGATAGGAGAGTATATCTCCAAACGGTCCCTGGGAGGGGAACAGCACCATCTCAGCTCCTGCTTCCTTCAACTGGCGCCAGTTGTCGAACCATGAGGCATCCATGCAGATCTGCATTCCGATAATACCAAAGTCAGTTTCAAATACAGGAGGCATAAGAGCCCCGGGAGTCATCCCTCCACCCTTGTAGTAAACATCGGGAAGCGTTTCGGTGTCGGTGGGATGAATCTTATGATAAACCCCGTCTATTTCACCCTGGCGGTTAAGAAGTATGGAACTGTTATAAAAATGTCCGTCCTTTTTAGTTACCACCGGGCAAACGATATAGCAGTGATGCTTTTTTGCCTCTTCGGCGATCCTTCGTGTCACAGGTCCCGGAACCTTTTCATCTTCAGCTATCTCCTCCAGTGTTTTCATCTCATCCACCCAGGAGATCTGGAAGGTTTCAGGAAGGCAGATAATATCGGGGTTGAAAGGATAGACATTTTCCATTCTTTCAAGCATATCCGCAATTCTCTTTTCTATGGTCTTTTCTGGCCAGAGACCCTTAAGACTGATGGCTGCAACGCATACTTGCCTGGGTAGACGTTCAATTCTTTCAGCTTTCATTCATTCTGATTTATTGATTCCGGATTAATTGAGAAAACTCTCATAATCTGTATTTATCCTGGACTATCTCGGATGACTTGACGTTTTCCTCAACAGTTAGGATTTTAAATTCCTTCAGTACTTCCCTGACTTTAATGGAGGTGTCAAAGCTTTCAATTGTAATTACACCTGTATTGTCCCAAACCCTTATACCCAGTTTGTCTCCGTATTTTCTGAAAAGATCGGGAAGTCTTTCGTTAGTTGGCCAGGTATCCGCATTCAGCTTTTCAAGATTTATGTCAGCCCATGCATATCGCACAAATGTGCTGCTTGCATGCAGGTCGTTACCTGACATGTCTACTATCCTTGCATCACTACCTGTGCCTGATACAATATAGCAACTGTATCGCCAGGCGAAATAATTAAGCATCCTCCCTCCGGGAAATTGGGAAGAGAACAGGATAATCTCAGCCCCCTGTTTTTTATAGTTTTCCCATCCATCCTGCCAGTTGGCATCATAGCATATCTGGACTCCAACTTTTCCGAAGTCGGTTTCGATTACAGGCTGATTTTTAGCTCCCGGGAGAACCCCGATTGCCTCTTTGCCGGTTTTGCCTGTAATGATTTCATCTTTCACAGGATGAATTTTATTATAAGCCCCCGCAATATTGCCCTTTCTGTCGATCAGAAGGCAGCTGTTATAAAAATTATCAGCTTTTCTGGTATAAACAGGGCATGCAACATAGCAATTATTCTTTTTTGCAAATTCTGCTATCCTTCCGGTAACAGGGCCGGGAACTTTCTCATCTTCTGTCCATTTTCCAGTCAGTGTTTTATCCTAGAAAAATTTGTTTTCTGTATTGCTGATTCACCTTATTTTGCCTTTTTGTTTTTAACATCGCTGACCACCTTGTGAACTGTAGCTGCAACCCTGTCTTCAACATCCCCTGTCCAGCGCCATGCAGGACGGCCATACTCGTCGAGATGCGGTCCTCCTTCATAACCACCCTCCTCCCACACCCGCCTCGAAGGTATGTATGCAGCCATATCATTCGTATATCCGCAAACCCATGTCCCTGGTCCAAATTCCCTTTTGAAACGGAGAGAATAATCAACAACCGCTTCCCCGCCCATACCTATAAGCAGCAATTCATTACCCAGTTGCCAGGCCTGAACGGGGTAAGGATACGATGTCGGAAAAACCACACCTTCGTCAGTCAATTTAAGCATACGCTGAGCCCAGCGTGACTGAACTGAAGGTTCGCTGGCAGCAATAGGTATAAGCTTTTCACGGGTAACAATCTCTTCATAAGCCAGATCGACAAAACTAAAGGATGTTTTTATACCTGTCGATAGAGCTTTCATTGGATTTGACAAAACACTTTCAACCGCAACTGACAGCATTCTTCCGTAGTCCTCGCAAATTTCCAGCTTTCTCCTGACAGGAGGATTCTGATCTGCTCCACAGGCATTAAAAAACATGGCGGAAGCTCCGGAATGGTTTGCCTCGATATTGATCTGGGCAAAACCCGGATAATCACCACACCAGGAATTAAAAGCTAGAGTTGTCGGATGACAGGCATATCCGAAAAGAACTCCGAGTAAATTCCCCATGGGGCCTCTGATCGCCATGACAGGAACATAATGATCTGTTACTCCTTTGAAAAGTATGCCTTCTGCAAGCTTTTTTGGTGCATCCTCTTCCGTATTTTCTCTGCGGTTCATGGCAAATGTGCATTTGCCTTCACCCATAAACAAATGGGCGGGTTGCCAGCTTGATAATGCTTCTCCGATCGCATCCAAAACCTGGATTTCCATCCAGTCGGTATATTTTTTAACCTCATTACGCTGAGCCTCATCACTGGGGTAATAGTCCACAAGGTCATCGGTCAGGCAGGGTCCGCAATGGTTATGAGAAAAGGTAAGCATGAATTCCGGGCGGTTTATCTTATAGAGCTGGTGGACCTTTGAATAAAGACTTTCATATACCGTCTTTGACATTCCCATGTGATCAGTTGTAACAAGTACAATCTCCTTTCCGCCCGGGCCTTTTAATGCCATTACTTTAACCCATAGTTCATGTATTTTGTTTTCGGCTGCTCTCTTCATTCCATAACCTGCAAGCCATACATCGTTCTGAGGAGTTATGACACGACGACCAAAACCGACCTGCCAGGTATTCTTTTTGTCTGTATTACTTGTTTTCCTAGTTTCCGCATCATTTTTGTATCCCGGGAGATCAGCTCCTGAAAACTCTGATTGCCAGAATATAAAACCTGAAGAAATGAAAACGATGAATAAAGTCAGGGAATAGAATACTAGCTTTTTCATATCTACCTACATTATATTCTATAAAAACTAATGGTCAATTCTATCTGATTAAAAAGCCGGGGCTGATAACTTGGGTGTTCATATTCCTGGCATCAAAAATGTGCATGAGTTCCCTGCATCTTCCGCATGGAGACACCACACCTTTGATATCTTTTGCACCGGCGAGGGCTTTGCCATTATTATCAGTTTTTTATCTTCTTGTGTAATCATTAATTACCTGTTTAGGTTGTATATCTCACTTGCTGCCAGAAGAAATATCCCCGAAACATATTCATGTGAATCTTCCAAAAGGATTTTATGAGGAGCAAAACTCACCCTTTGTCCCCATTGGACTCTACCTTCATCGCTGACAACAGATACCAGTCCCTCCCATGCTTTTTCAACAACAGGCAGGTAATCCTCCCTGGATAAGATGCCGTTGTTAATTCCCCACGCGAGGCCATAAGTGAAAAAACCTGTTCCGCTTGATTCTTTGGAACCATAATCAAAGGGATCATCCAGATTAGGGTACCAGAAGCGATCCGGTTGCTGACGGGCCTTTAGCTGTTCAGCTATTTCAACGAATAACTCCTTGTATCTGTTATAGTTACCATAGTCAGCCGGGATGTATTTCAAAACACGCGCAACAGAGGCAAATGCCCAGCCATTACCTCTGGCCCAGAATACTTTTTTCCCATTTTTGGTTTTCTGATATGCATACGGTATCCTTGCATCTGCATAGTCAATACTGTCTGGAATTGAAGGACTCTGCTGGATAAAGCCAGACTCCGGACGAAAACGTATATCACGATAAAAGAGATGGTCATTATCATCGTAAAGGGTACCATACACATCCCAGAAGAAAGCATCCATCCATGCCAGGTATTTCGGATCTCCCGTTACCTTTGCAAGCATGGCTAATGCCGGTGCGCAAACGTATAGGGCATCAACATACTTCCTGCCTCCTTCATAATAGTAGCGTGCCGGAATGGCAACGGGGGTTTTCAGATCTTTCCTTTCGAGGTGTTCGATCAGCGGAAGAATTTTGTATTCATTCTCTTCGGCCATATGACTTTCCAGCCAGGTCTGGCTACAGGTTAATACGTTTGCTCCACTGCCTTCGGCATATCCGATCGGAGGGATGCCCCACCTGAAATTAGTACCCCAGGCATTACACTGTGACAGGTATTTTTCGATACCTGTTGCCTGGTAACAAGCCATTACACCCGTGTAATAAGTACCGCGGATCCAGTTGTAGTCATCCTGAGACCATGGATTGTTCAACTGGCAGGTATTCACCTTATCCATGATATCAGCAATATATTCTTTGCTGAATATCCCTTTATCCTGAGCAAATATTAAATTGACCTGTAATAACAGAAACAAAAACAGATGAAAGGCAAACAACAGCTTCAGTTTTTTCATTAGTTCCATTTGTTTTGTTATCAATCTGTTATATAAGTTAGTAAACGATGATTGAATATCCTCATGACAATATCTATTTCACCTCTCTGAGGCAATCGGACCGATGTATTTTGTGGCAACAACGATATCATCGTACCAGAGATTATTGTTTTCTTCCTTTTTATTTGTAGATGCCATTTCCACCAGACATTGCATTAACCGGAGTTGCATTTTCTGACATAATACCAGAACCGGCAAATTTGGATTTATGTCCAGGATCGTCTGCAAGAATATAATAATAAAAGACCTATCAGCCAATCTAAGAATAATTCTCTGATTTTTTGCTTTCAATCGAAGATTATTCCATCCTGGCAGATTTCTTTCAGTCTGGCAAGTGGATTTTTTATTTGCATGGCTTAAGTCTGAAGAAGGCTTAAAAGGGAAGATCAGTGTTGAAATTCAGTTAATTCATAATACTTTGGAACAAGGGGAGCGTTTAAGACACACTCCGGATCATAATATTGATTCAAAAGTCAATTCTTTTGCCGAAATACATGACAGGGGGCATTCTTCTCCGGTTGTCTATAGCGATCAGATCTGGGTAACAACAGCAAAAGATGATGGCAGGGAGGTTTATGCCGTTTGTATAGATTTTCAGGCAGGCAAAATAATTCATGATATAAAGGTTTTTACTCCTGAGGAAGTTGATGTAAAGCACAATGTGAATACTTATGCCAGGCCGGCAATATGAGGTTGTCTCAGATTATCAAATGGATTCAGGGATATGGGCGACACCTGCTGTTTTAAGAAATTCGATGATAATAAGAACGGAAAACTATCTATACAGGATAGGTTAGGAACAGGATAAGAAGCAAATTTCTTTGTGTTAGAATCTTGCGGCCTTATTTCACCTCAAATTCTCCCATAAGCTTTATATCCCCTGATGAACTGCCAACCATCACTTTAAATATTCCCTGCTCTACAACCCATTCGAGGTTCCTGTCCAGAAAAGCCAGTTGCTCAGGTGTAAGCCTAAACTTCACTGTTTTTTTCTCCCCTGAGGCCAGACTTATTTTTTCAAAGCCGGCAAGTTCTTTTACCGGTGTTGACATTGAACTTATCACGTCATCAAAGTAGAGCTGGACAACCTCGCTGCCTTCCATTTTTCCTGTATTTTTAACATCTGCACTTATGAAGATCTCTCCAGCAGGCCCTGTTTCTCGTGGGATAATTTGAAGGTTACTGTACTCGAAAGATGTGTAGCTTAATCCAAAACCAAAGGGATACAGAGGCAATGCGCTCATATCCGCATATCCCTTTGCGCCCCAGCCCTCATTAATCCAGTAATCTTTTGATGGCATATAATTATAATAAACAGGTAGCTGGCCTGAATGACGGGCAATAGTAATTGGTAGCCTTCCTTCCGGATTGCAGTTTCCGAAAATAACATCTGCGACAGCATTGCCTCCCTGTTCACCACAGTTCCAGGCCTCGACTATTGCAGGTATATTTTCCGATGCCCATCTTATTGTTAATGGTCTGCCATTTATCAAAACTGCAACGGTCGGGGTTCCGGTTTCATAAACAGCTTTGAGCAGATCTTCCTGAAGGCCTGTCAGATCAAAGCTTGCCACATCATAACCTTCACCATTGGTTCCCGGCCGGTTTGAAGTTTCGCCCAGTACTACAATAGCCAAATCAGCACTTTTTGCAGATGCCCGGGCCTTTGAAATTTCATCCAGTTTGTTGCCAGTTATTTCACATCCCTTTACATAGGTGACTTTTGTGCCTGAAGAAACTTTATTCCTGATACCTTCCAATACAGTCACAATATCCTGCGTGAGAGTTTGTGAAGTATAATCACCAAGCTGATTCATGGCATCATCAGCATTTGGAC
>CAVPIY010000010.1:0-212575 GCA_963705125.1 uncultured Bacteroidales bacterium
AAGTCCCGATATTAGATTTTGTCGGTTTTGCTTTGCAAAACCTTACAAATCTATAATCGGGATCAGAAGCGGCGGCTTTTTTTGGTTACTTTTTTTAGCTGAAGAAAAAAAGTAACTGGGTAAGGTTAAATATGAAAACCGGGATTAAAAGTTGAAATATGGAATTACTCTTAGATTGAAAGAATTTGTACTTATTTTATAGCATTATGACTATATATCTTATTGATAATGTGATAAATAGAGTTATGTTATATAAGAGAGAAAAAATATTGAAATGAATAGTATATTGATTATCTATGTTTTAAAAAGAAGTTACATAAAAGTATTCAGTGGGTATGGGTTGGAAACGTGAACAACTACTCTTAAGCTAACCGAATCATTTAAACAGGCATAGCCTGAATCGATATGACCAGCTGAGGCATGACCTGTCCCGCAAAGCTGCGGGAGAGTAAATCTTTTCTATGAAGGTAAAGGAAGAAAAAATGGTTTTCGTTCATTTTGTACAGATTGTTTGATTTTATGTTGATCTTGTTATATATTTATAAGTTGAATTCGCGTTCACGGTCAGCTTTTTGTGCCTACGCTAAAACCCACCTACCGCGGAAGATATGGTCCTGAACTTGCTCGGGATTTAATACCATTATTTGGATGGGGGATATTTTTTCATTAAACCAAACCATTTTCCTATGAAAGTACTTTATTTTATCACAGTGATTGGCATGTTATTAGCAGTCGGTACAAATGAAATACAGGCACAATACATACGAAGCCAGCTTAAACATGCCGGGCAGTTCCCGGACAATCGGAAGGCGGACGTGGGACAGTCTTTTGATGATATGCTCCTTAATGCCGATCTCAAACCACGCGACATTCAAAGCATTCAAACTCCAGACAGCATAGTCTATTCATCATTGATATGGGTCGGAGACAGCAGCCAATGGTTTGTTTATGATAAAGATGAATATGATTATGATGCGAAGGGGAATATGATTTCATGGATTGGTTATAAATTGGATGAAAGGACCAATAAGTTGGTTTTTGATTTTAAAGATACACATACTTATAATGCAAGTAGGAAAGAGACTTCATGGATTAACTATGAATGGGATACTACCACCTCCAAGTGGTTTGGTACCGTAAAATATGAGTTTACATATGATGCAAGCGGGTACATGACTAAATATGTTCGGTATTCTCCGGATTGGCAAACCAATCAGCTGGTTGCCGCTGGAAAACATGAATTTACCAACAATTCTTTTGGAATGCCGGTTTTGAGGATTATATATAGTTGGGATAAATATGACAACAAGTGGAATGCTCTCCAGAAATGGGAATACTCATACAATTCCAGCGGGAATTTGACTTTAGTAACCTATTGTGAATGGAGTAAAACAGCCAATGATTGGGAGAAGATTTTTGGGAAAGATGTATATACTTATAATGACAAGGGAATGACATCAAAAATTTCTTATATCCTGGATGCAAACACCAATCAATTTAATCCTAGAAACAAAGATGAATACACATACGATGACAATAGGAATATGACAGTAATGATTAGCTATAATATAGACAGTAACACAGGACAGTGGATTGGCTATTACAAAAAGGAGTATGACTATGATGCCAACAGGAACACAATTTTATTTATTTATTATGATGGATGGGATGCAACCACCAGCCAATTCATTATTCCTTCGTATAAATTCGATTACACTTACAATGACAGCGGAAATATCGCATCTGCTGTTTTTTATGCATGGGACGCGGCTTTCAGCCAGTGGAGTTTGCCTTCCGCAGTTAAAACAGAATATACTTATGATGCCGCTGGGAATACAACTTTTCATTTTGAATTATACTGGGATGGAAACGCCAGCAAATGGAAGGTTTTTAAAAAAGCAACTTATTATTACCCTTGGCAGAACAGCACCTCTATCCCTGTAATTCCGAATATGGATATAAGCGTTTATCCAAATCCTGCAAAAGAATTTATAGTATTTGATTTACCCAATATCTCGGAATCATCAATAGTCGAAATATTTGATATTCACGGCACAAAGATTTTGGAACAAAGATTGACGGATAATAAGCAAGTATTTCTTGGTAATTTAAATAAGGGATTGTATTTGTTCAGGATTCATAACAGGGTAAATGTTTATGAGGGTAAAATCGTTGTAGATTAATGGTGCAAGCTATAAATGAATGTGTTAATTCGGAATTAATTATTTGAAAGGCTTATCTGCAGATAGATCCAGAACAGTATAATCATGATGAATCAATTCAGATAAGTTCTATGCTTTCGGAGGCTTTTTCCTTGATAAGGTCAGAGAAGAAAATAAGGTTTGTCAATGCTGAAAATTGTTAAACCGGTTAATTTATGCTAAATTCGGTTTGGTATCCCTGCATTTTCCATGACTATTAGGCTTATTCCATAACAATTAAAAATTGGCGGGCATTATTCAAGGTAAATCAACCCGGCCGGTCAATAACAGCGGTGAGGTATTTGAAACCTGGCGAAAACGCCTGGGTGTTATACTCACACCCCTTGTGTTTGCGACGACCTATTTCCTGTGTTCAGGATTAGAACCCGAAGGCCGGAAATTGTCAGCAATTCTGGCCGCTGTGGCTGTGATGTGGATCAGCGAGATCGTCCCCCTGCCTGTTTCGGCCATGCTTGGAGCAGCTTTATGCGTGGTGCTGGGGGTCGCGGATGCAAAAACTGTGCTGGCATACTTTGCTGATCCGATTGTTTTTGTTTTCATCGGTGGCTTCATGCTGGCCCGGGCCATGATGATCCACGGCCTTGACCGGCGGATCGCGCTCGGTTTTCTTTCGATCCCGTGGATTGGTTCATCGCAGGTCCGGATCCTGGCTGGACTGGGGTTAGTGACCGCAGCTTTATCAATGTGGGTCAGCAACAGTGCCGTTACTGCCATGATGCTTCCCATTGCCCTGGGAATATTGGGTGCTTTGCACAAGGTGCGCATGGATATGGGAAAGGCCAAGGGACCTGTCGATGTTCAGAAATGGCCGTATGCCACAGGGATGATGCTCATGGTGGCTTATGCGGCATCCATCGGAGGCATCGGAACGCCTGTCGGAACCCCGCCAAACCTGATCGGCATCGGTCTTATCCGATCTGCAACGGGTATTGAGATAAGCTTTTTTCGTTGGATGTCATTGACGTTGCCTCTGTTCCTTGTGATGGCTGCTGCACTCTTCATCCTTTTGTACCTTTTACACCTGGCGGACATGAAAAGCGACAAGGGAATGCTGAAACAGCAAGCCATGACATCTCCGCACAAATCCGGTAATCCGGATACCACCGTTGGGCGTCAGCTCATGAATTATATTCACCATGAGCGAGATGCATTGGGGCGGTGGACATGGGGACAAATAAACACGCTCATTGCATTTGGCGTTGCAGTTGTGCTCTGGATAATGCCTGGAATCCTGCAGCTACCCTGGTTTGAAGTTCCATGGCTGTCACAATGGATGAATGCACATCTGCCGGAATCGATAGTCGCCATCATAGCAGCCATACTCCTGTTTGCACTTCCGGTAAACCTTTCAAAGCGCGCGTTCACGCTAAACTGGCCGGAGGCCGTTAAAATTGACTGGGGTACGATCTTGCTCTTTGGAGGAGGTCTAGCACTCGGCTCACTGATGTTTAAAACCGGTGTTGCCGGGGAAATGGGATATGGTTTCACAAAGTTTCTGGGTGTGCGGACATTATGGACGCTCACCGGCGTATCGGTCGCAATGGCGATCGTGATATCCGAAGCGGCAAGCAATACCGCCTCTGCCAATATGATCATTCCGGTGGTGATCGCCATTGCGCAGGCTGCCGGAGTCAGTCCGCTGCCACCGGCCCTAGGGGCATGCCTGGGCGCCAGCTTCGGGTTCATGCTACCCGTTTCAACACCTCCCAACGCCATTGTCTACGGCTCCGGCCTGATACCGCTTCCAAAAATGATGCGGGCCGGGATCCTGTTTGATATCCTGGGTTTTTTTATAATCTGGGGCGGCCTTTACCTGCTGTGCCCATGGTTGGGACTGATGTAAATTATTGACCATTGGAAGGAATACCGGAACACCCAGGATCATTTCACCGGGCAGATTGATGTATCAGGCTATGCCCATGGGATGTATTGAAAGTAAAGAGTCCCTCAGTATTTTTAAAAATATGGTCCCCAAATGAATAACTGAAAACACCCAAATTCCTCAACTTTCTTTGTCTTGAAACAAAGAAAGTTGCAAAGTAAATTCAAGTCAAATCGATGCTTCTCCCCACATCCTTGCCGATTTCCGGCCAGCACACAACCCGCTTAACGCTCGCCCATCGGCTGCGTCACGCCACACCTGGCCCACCGATTTGACTGGCCTACGCCACGGGGCATTGATTAGCATTTGGGGTATACATAATTTGATTTAAAAATTATTTTATTAAAGGATCAATCTATTATATGTCGCCGGGTGCGTAGGGTGTCCACGAACGGCGCAGAAAATTGAATTGCACGGCCAAGATAGTGACTCGTGACGAGTGACAAGAGACAAGTGGGCATGAGTTAAGGGTTGGGCATATTCTGGGCATCACACGCAATACCCTAAACGCAAAACCCCCCAGTCACCAGTCACGAATCACCAGTTACTTTTTCCGTGGTGGCTTTTTCTGTTTCTCTTTTGTGCGGCAGACAAAAGAGGAGAGAACAGTAAAGATTAATATGAAACAATGATTTTGGCGGAATTCCTAATTCCGCTCAGACAATCCATAAAAAGTTGTCATTAGTAAGGAGCGAAATGACTGAAGCAATCTACAGAAAATTAACAGATTGCCCGCCTGACCAGTCGGGCAGGCTTCGCTACGCTTACAATGACGCACTGCCATGTAGACTTTTCGGACTAGACTCAAACATAATATATAAAATAAGGGAATAAGGTCAAATTAGATGTTTTATCTCTTCTACTAAGGTTAAGGAAGAAAATATGGTTTCCCAACACTGAACACTGAATACGGATTACCGAATACTGTTTCATTTCAGATTGAACACCTGCACCGGAGTATACTCCGGCCCGACAGGTGCGAGCCTGCTTTCGTACAGGATGACCTGCCGGATGACATCCTGCTAGAATACCACATCCTTGTAAAGGGTGATCAGCTGGGCCAGCTGGTTCGGGTTCCGCAAACCCCTGATCCTGCCCAGGGTCAGGTGCGGTGAAAAGGCCCGGTTGTCAGGTTCATACCCGAAACCGGCCAGAATCCGGTCGAGGTTGGTTTTGATCTGCTGAAATTCCGGGGAAGCCTGGCATCCGATCCAGAAGACACGGGGATCATGCAGGTTTTTGAATACACCGGCTGCAGAAAGGGTAAGTTCAAACCGGTTGTGATGATCCAAAACTCCCGCTGCACCGGAGACAAGGTCCGGGATCACCCCGTCCTCCGTATCACCCAGAAAGGCCAGGGTAATGTGCATCTGCTCCGTTGCCACCCAGTTGATCTTTTCCAGCCTGAGGCGGTAACGGATCAGATCATATGCCTCCAGCAAGGCCTTCCCCGGCACAATGTCCACTGCGAAGAAAAGTCGTTTTGTGATTTCCGGCATTTGGTGATTTTGACTTGTCCCTTGTCCCTCGTCCCTAAATCCCCTTCCGCTTGATAATCGTCAGTACTGTGTAGATGATAATTTTAAAGTCAACATACAGCGACATGTTATCAAGATAGATCAGGTCGTATCGCAACCGCTGGATCATCTGGTCCACGTTTTCGGCATACCCGAATTTCACCTGTCCCCAGGAGGTGATGCCGGGTTTCACCTTCAGCAGTTGCAGGTAATGGGGTGCCTTCCTGATGATCTGGTCAATAAAATGCTTCCGTTCCGGTCTCGGGCCCACAAGCGACATATCCCCTATCAATACATTAAAAAAATTGGGTATCTCATCGAGCCGGGCTTTGCGCATAAACTTGCCAAATTTGGTGACCCGGTCATCATTCCGGGAGGATAATTCCGGGCCGTTCTTCTCTGCCTGATGATACATCGACCGGAATTTGTATATGATAAAAGGCTTGCCATAGCGACCGATGCGCTCATGGCTGTAAAAAACAGGACCTCTGGAAGAGAGCTTGACGCCAATGATCAGGAACAGGATCAGGGGTAGTAAAAGGATGAGAGCCAGCAGGGATATCGAGTAATCAAGCAGGTTCTTTACATTGGACTGCCACACCGGCATCAGATCCGGGGAAACCGATATCAGCGGTGTTCCCAGGATGGAACTGATCCGAACCCTGCCGGTGAGAATGTCATACATGCTGGGTATGGCCTTGATCACGACATTGGCATTAATCAGCTTGTTGATGATCCGGTTGATCATATCGTGCTCGGAGGTTTCAATGGCGATGATCACCTCTTCCACCTTATTCTCCTTGATGATGTTGCTGATGTTCTCGAGGTCGCCCAGTTGCGGCATGTAGTTGCCCAGTTTGTTGTGGTTATTGTTGTTTACGGTAACAAAGCCAATGAACTTGTTCCCGCTTCCCCGCTTCTGGTTCACGATTTCCTGATAGGCATCATTCGCCTTAATGCTGCTCCCGATGAGCAGGGTGTTGAATCCGATCTCCCCGCGGTGAACCCTGTGGGTTGTGATTGTGGTAATCACGACCCGGGGCAGGTAGGTAAACACAAAATGGAGCGTAAAAAGGCTCAGGTAGGAAATATAGTAAGCCGAACCGTAATGCATACCCTTGCTTCCTATCTGGAAAGCAAAGAACAGGACCAGTGTGCCGATCAGGGAAATACTCACAGTCTGACCCAGTTCAGAAAGCCTCGATTTGCGGATGACATCCCGGTAATATCCCGATATATAATATAAAAGCAGCCAGAATACCGGGATGAAGAACAGCCCGATGTCATAACGGCCCTCAGCACCTGCAGGGAAATTTATGGACGTCAGACCAGTATCTACAGTCAGATTCTGGGAATAGCAGAACAGACTCCAGGCAGCCAGGGCAGAGAGGAAATCAGAGATCAGGTATTTAAGCTTTTGCCATTTTCTGTTCATAAATGCTTAGGTAGGACTATTTTAGGAATGCAAATATAGAAACTCTGCAGAGATGCACAGCATACTTTTATCAGTTTCTTGGAAATTTGGGCAGATTATGAACAGCGCACCAGGGTCTTCATCACCTTTTCGAGAATCCGGTCGGCCAGCAGATAAGGCTCAAAACCGTTCTCATAGATTGACAGAAAGGCAGGACCCGACCGGATTAACCCGAAGAAATCGGTGAGTTCACTGGTCAGCGTGTCGGTACTGTCAACCCGGACACGTTCGATGAATATGGGTTCATCTTCGCTGTAAGGGGCCTGCTGAACGGATGAGCTTGTCAGCTCACCGGTGATGAAATCGTATTTAAGTACCCTGTTCCGGAGCACCAGCGTACCCAGGAATTCATTCATGGTGGCTACCAGACTGCAGTTGTAGTTCACGGCACAGCCGTTGTCGAATTCCAGCCTGGCATTGATTATGTCGGGCTCAGAAGAAAGCATGCAATGCCCCTTGGCTTTGATGGAAATAACACGGGCCCCCACCAGGCTGCTGATCACCTCCAGATCGGCCAGCAGCGCACCATGAATGCCGTTCCGGCTGTCATGGTCCGTGACCTTGTAATCATGCTGCAGTTCGATCATGTTGATGTCTGCCCTGTCGCGCAAGGCTTCCATCAGTCCTCTTACATTATAATTCCCGGTTTTACCTGCCCGGAGGATCACTCCGGCCTCGCGGGCCAGCTTCATAAGATGGGAGGCCTTGCTTACCGACTGCAGGGTAGCCGGATACAAAAAAACATGCCTGGCTGTCCGTAGGCCCGCAATAGCCAGATCAAGACAAAAATCACCACCGGCGTCAATGATCAGGGCATCTGCATTCCCGATGACCGAACCGGCAGAAGTATACCGTTCACCGGTTTCCGCATCGGTTACCGATCCCTCATCATCCCCGGTGATCCAACAGCCAGTGATCCGGATATCCTGAATTTGTCGTAATGCGTCAGTATGCTTTCTGATGGCCGTCAAGGAGCCAACAATTCCAACCTGTATCATGTATCCGGCATTTACGCAAACATAAAGTATTTAGAATTACCGGATATTTTTTTTAGATTGAACTTATCAACTAATTTTGTTAAAAAACCACGCCTTCAAGGCGGAGATATGGAAGATAATTTTCAGCATAAAGGACTGCGGCATAAGCTGGTAGAGGAAGTCAGGCAAAAAGGGATCTCTGATGAACGGGTGCTGGCGGCCATACATAAAATTCCCCGCCACCTTTTCATGGACAGCGGGTTCATCCGGTTTGCCTACCGTGACCAGGCATTTCCCATACGGGCCGGACAAACCATTTCCCAGCCTTACACAGTGGCCTTTCAGACCCAGCTCCTCGATGTGCAGCCCATGATGAAAGTGCTGGAGATCGGTACCGGATCAGGGTACCAGGCTGCCGTGCTCGCTGAGCTCGGGGCCAGGGTGTTCACCATCGAGAGGCAGAAGGAACTGTACCTCTCGGCCCAGCCCCTCCTTACCAAACTCGGCTATTCCGTGCAGTTCTTTTACGGCGATGGTTACCTGGGACTTCCCACCTACGGGCCATTCGACCGCATCCTGATCACTGCCGCGGCACCTGAGATCCCCGGGAAGCTGCTGGAACAGATGAAAACCGGTGGCAGGCTCGTGCTGCCCCTGGGCATGCATGGTTCACAGGAAATGACCCTGGTGGAAAAGACCGATGAAAATAATTTCAAAGAAACACACCACGGTTCCTTTGTTTTTGTTCCCATGTTAGGCGGAAAAGAATAACTTGCATATTCATATGATTACAGGCTAAACCATGATCACAACCGCGCAGTTTGTTTTTAACGAGTTGGGTATTAACTCCTTTGTACTCTACGACGAAACCCGGAAATGCATCATCGTCGATCCCGGCTGTAACACACCCGGACAACAGCAGCAACTGAAAAAACTCATACAGGATAAATCCCTGGAACCGGAATACATCACACTCACACACGGGCATTTCGACCACGTGGCCGGACTGGCGTGGGCAAAAGCGGAATTTGCCTGCCCGGTCGTCATGCACCGCGGTGACCTCTCCCTGCTCCATAGCAGCTACACAGGTTGCCGGCCTGTTTGGTTTTGTGGTTGAAAATCCGCCGGAACCTGACACGTATGTTGAGGATGGTGAAACGATCCCATTCGGGAATTCCGGAATTTCCGTGCTGCATGTGCCCGGCCATTCCCCGGGCAGCATATGCCTGTATGCGGAAGCTGAGGGCTTGCTGATATGCGGGGATGTGCTGTTCAGCGGCAGCATCGGCCGTACCGACCTGTTCGGGGGCAATCATGACCAGCTGATCCGCGGCATTCGTGAGAAACTCATGGTGTTGCCGCGGGAAACCGCGGTATGGCCCGGGCATGGACCGAAAACAACAATCGGCGCGGAATATGATACAAATCCTTTTTTAACGTAAGCATTCCGGTCAATTTTACGTGCATAATTCCTGTTCCTTTGTATAATTTGTATTGTAAGCCATGATGAACCAAGATCATTTTGCCTTCAGGCACACCGGTCCCCGGCCGGAAGAGATCCCGGCCATGCTCGGAAAAATTGGTGTAAGCACACTCGATGAACTTATGGAGAAAACCATACCTGCTGCCATCCGCCTGCCGGGAAAGCTGAAGCTGAAGCCGGGTATCAGCGAGCAGGCCTATTTTGAGCGGATCAGGGAGATAGCCTCACACAACAAACTTTTTAAAACCTATATCGGCATGGGATATTATCCCGCCATCATGCCGGCGGTCATCCAGCGCAACATTCTCGAGAATCCGGGCTGGTACACTTCTTACACCCCTTACCAGGCGGAGATCTCGCAGGGCAGGCTGGAAGCACTGCTGAATTTCCAGACCGTGGTGCTGGAGCTTACCGGCATGGAGCTGGCCAACGCCTCCCTGCTGGACGAAGGGACTGCCGCTGCCGAAGCCATGATCATGCTGTACAATGCCCGTTCCCGTGAAACAGCTGCCAGGGGGGCCAATTGCTTTTTTGCGGACAACAATATATTTCCCGCAAACCCTCGATGTCATAAAAACCCGTGCCGGCGCCCTCGGCATCGACATCATCACGGGCGATTACAGCACCTTTCAGCCGGATGAGTCTGTTTTTGGCGCCCTGGTGCAATACCCGGCCGGCGATGGCAGGGTGAACGACTACAGTGACTTTACAAGCACGGATGCATGAAAAGGGCATACCGGTGGCCGTGGCAGCCGATATCATGAGCCTGGTGCTGCTGGTGCCCCCCGGGCAATGGGGGGCTGATGTGGTGGTGGGCTCCACACAGCGCTTCGGCATTCCCATGGGCTATGGCGGACCGCATGCAGCCTTTTTCGCCACGCGCGAACCCTATAAACGCCACATGCCAGGCCGGATCATCGGCGTTACGGTGGACAGGGAAGGGAAACCGGCACTCCGCATGGCGCTGCAAACCCGGGAACAGCATATCAAGCGTGAACGGGCCACCTCCAACATTTGTACCGCACAGGCCCTGCTGGCCAGCATGGCCGGCATGTACGCGGTATACCACGGTCCGGAAGGACTCAGGGCCATTGCCCGCCGCATCCATGCCCAGGCCGGCGCACTGGCCGGCAAAGCTCACTCGCGCTGGGATACCGGCAGGAAAATGACCAGTTATTTCGATACACTGCGGATCTACCCTGCCCGAAGGCATTACGGCGGAGGAGATGCGAAACAACTCGCTGGAACGGCAGATCAACTTCCGGTATTTTCCCGGCGGCACAGGTGGGCATCAGCCTTGATGAGACCACCACGACGGCTGACCTGGAATGTATCGCTGAAGTGTTCAGGGTGGCCAGGCGACATTATCGGCGGCCCGATCGGAACCGGTGGAGGACAAGATATTACCTGGATGCCGGCTTCCTGAGAACGGACAATTTCATGGACCTGGAGCTGTTCCGCCGCTACCGGTGCGAAACGGAAATGATGCGGTATATCAAATTGCTGGAAAGGAAGGACTTTTCACTGGCCCATGGGATGATCCCGCTCGGCTCATGCACCATGAAACTGAACGCGGCCATTGAAATGCTGCCGATGAGCTGGCCCGAGTTCGGCAACCTGCACCCCTTCGTGCCACTCGATCAGGCCGAGGGCTACCACCAGCTGTTCCATGACCTGTCGGTTTTCCTGAAAGCCGCCACCGGTATGGAGGAAGTATCCTTCCAGCCCAATTCCGGCGCGGCAGGTGAATATGCCGGACTGCTGGTGATCCGCAAATATCATGAAAGCCGGAACGAGTCCTTCCGCGATGTGGTGCTGATCCCCGCCTCGGCACATGGCACCAATCCCGCCAGTGCAGCCATGGCCGGCATGAAGGTGGTGGTCGTGAACTGCGATGAACAAGGAAATATCGACAGGTCGGACCTGGTGGCCAAGGCTGAGCAACACCGTGATACGCTGGCGGCCTTCATGGTAACCTACCCTTCCACACACGGGGTATTTGAAACGGCAATCCGGGAAATGTCGGACATCATACACCACCACGGGGGACAGGTTTACATGGATGGCGCCAATATGAACGCCCAGGTGGGACTTACCACACCGGCTGGCCATCGGTGCGGACGTCTGCCACATCAACCTGCACAAGACCTTTGCCATCCCCCACGGGGGAGGCGGACCCGGCATGGGCCCCATCCTCGTCGCCAACCACCTGGTAACATTCCTGCCAACCCACCCGGTGGTGGAATCAGGCGGTACGGAAGGGATCCCGGCCATAGCCTCGGCACCCT
Source organism: uncultured Bacteroidales bacterium (assembly GCA_963705125.1). Classification (GTDB taxonomy): domain Bacteria; phylum Bacteroidota; class Bacteroidia; order Bacteroidales; family UBA10428; genus UBA5072. Next base: position 11,844 of record CAVPIY010000010.1, read on the forward strand.
GGGGAAGCGCCAGCATCCTCGCCATATCGCATGCATACTGCACCCTGCTGGGTGGTGAAGGGTTGACGTACGCCACGCAGATTGCCATCCTGAATGCCAACTACCTGGCAGCCTGTCTGAAGGATTGCTTCAGCGTGCTGTATACCGGTGAGCATGGCTTTGTGGGGCATGAGATGATACTCGACTGCCGCAGTTTCAAAGCCACGTCAGACATCACGGAGACCGATATTGCCAAACGGCTGATGGATTTCGGCTTCCATGCGCCTACGCTGTCGTTCCCCGTGCACGGCACACTGATGGTGGAGCCCACCGAAAGCGAATCGCTTCAGGAGCTCGACCGCTTTGTGGAAACCATGAAGTCCATCTACGCTGAAATACAGGAGATCGTGACCTCGGGCAACAAGACCGACAACGTACTGAAGAATGCCCCCCACACCCAGCGGGTCATTGCTGCAGACAACTGGACTCATCCCTATACACGAATGCAGGCTGCCTTCCCGCTCTCCCGGGTCGAACAGAACAAGTTCTGGCCTTCCGTGAGCCGGGTGGATGATGCCTATGGCGACCGCAACCTGGTGTGCTCCTGTATGGGGATTGATGCGTACAGATAATAGTAAAAGAATTTAGATACAGGGATTTCAATCTCATTATTCTTAAAATTCATACCTTAACATTTTTCCAGGTATGAATTAATATGATGAACCGGAACCATAAGAAAATATTCCTGATTCTTCTGGCTGTTTGGTTGACGATTAACATAATCCAGGCCCAGTTCATGGAAGTACTAAGCGATGAAGCCTATTATAAATTATATGCAGAACATCTGGACTGGGGCTATTATGATCATCCTCCCATGGTCGCCCTGATGATTAAGGCCAGCTCTTTAGTATTTTCTGGTAACCTGGGTATCCGGTTCATGACAGTTCTTTTACAACTGGGTACATTAGTCCTCATCTGGAGGACAATAAAAAACAGGGAACCAGATTCCCGGAATGTGGTGACCTTTTTTATTATTTCAGGTTCAATCTGCATGTTTTCCGGATACGGTGTTATAACATCCCCTGATGCACCCTTACTATTCTTTACAGCATTATTTTTTTACGCATACAAAAAATTTATTGAATCACAGAAGTGGCCAGTAAATTTGCTCCTTTCAGTTGCGATGGCCGGATTGGTTTACAGCAAATATCAGGCTGTACTGGTAATAGGATTTACGATTCTTTCCAACCTTAGACTCCTTAAGAATTTAAAATTCTGGTTCGCAGGAATTCTGGCCCTGGCGATACTTTCACCTCATTTTTACTGGCAGTTTTCAGATGGTTTTCCTAGCTTCCAGTACCATCTTGTTTACAGGTTGGAAGGCTTTAAATTGAAACATCTCATTGAATATTTGCCGAGCCAGATGATTCTATTTAATCCTTTTACTTTTGTAGCAGTAATATTTGTTCTGATAAAGTATGCTCCTTCAGGACAATTCAACCAGAGTTTGTATTTTCAGATCATCGGATTTATTGCCTTTTTTTGGCTCATCGCTTTTCGCGATCATGTAGAACCGAACTGGACCATAGCATGTTCAATACCCATGATAATACTTCTTTCGGAAAGGAGTACTGAAAACCCTGCTCTATTCATATACATCCGCAGATATATTTTGCCTTCGATTTTACTAGTTCTTGCGATGAGAATAATACTGATGACAAATATCGATCTGACCAGGAAATATGGGTATAGCGGAAAAAACGAGAAATATGAGTTTATTAATGAGTTTGCGAAAGAATTGCCCGTGATCTTTACAGGATCTTTTCAGGCTCCTTCTCTCTACCATTTTTATACAGGTAAGGAGGCTACTGTTTTAAGTTCAGTATACTCAAGGCAAACGCAGTTTGACATATGGCAGTTTGAAAAAAAATACCACAACAGGCCGGTTTTCATCTGCTCAACTCAAGACAGGAGAACTCAGGTTTATGGTTCAGGCCTCCGCCAGTTCTGTGGATTTAAAACGGATAGCCTTCAGACCGTAAACAGGATGAGGATAACATATGGTCTGTTAGAACACGTATTTCACCCGGGTGATTCAATCAGGCTTTCCTTCACTTTGCAGAATACTTATGACTACAGCATAGATTTCAATCATCCCCAGTTTCCGGTCAGGGTTTGTCTGGTTCTTATAAGCAGCAAGGAAATAATAGGAACAACTGTTCAGGATGTTTCTCTTTCAGAGCCAGTTAGCATTATCAAAGGAGGCCAAATCCTTGAAAGAAGTTTAACTGCAAATATTCCTGAGCTCGAGAATGGAGATTATGTATTTGGAATCTGCCTGTCAACCATTTTCGGACCCTCTTTCAACAGTCGTTTTACCAAAATCTGTGTGAGGAGAATTGATTGACTGGTAGGAATCCGCATTGGCAGGAACCTGAGACAGGATCATAAATAAGGGTGAGCCGGATGATATTTCAAAAAAGAGCTTAAAGGCTTTTTAGGAAAAAGCTCTACATTAGCTAATGAAACCAAAAACATGAATATACGTCGTACGATAATATATGGGGCCTTCATTCTTTTAGCCATGGCGGCCTGCAAAAAAGATGAGGAGACCCTGAAATCCGGACCGGGTTATTTTTTTTCTCACCGAAATTAAAAATCAGGACCTTAATGAATAGCTTGTGTGTAAGACATACCCTCATCTAATACTTATTTAAAGAGATCACTGACATAAATAGTTATGATTTTTTTTGATTATTAGTATCTAATTAGATACCTTTGTATAAAATAGAATCAAATGCCAAGGATTGACAGTTTTAATGGTATAAAGATTCATATTTACAATGGCGAGCATAAACCACCTCACATTCATGCAGATTATAATGAGTTTGAAGTATTGATAGATATTGAAAAATGTATTGTTTATGCCGGAGATTTACCAACCAAACAACTTAAGCAGGTTTTCGATTGGTTGTCTGGGAATTCTGAATGGGCATTGGAAGTTTTTTACGAATTAAATCCTGTATTAAAATGAGACAAAACATAAAAATTCCGCGGATACTTAAAATTAACTGGATTAAAGGGTTGGCTATATCAGTAGTATTTAACAATGGTGAATTCAGAATAATAGATTTTCGAAAAGTTCTAAAAAAGATTGGCGTCAATGAGGGATCGCCAGCATTTGTACTTTTTGATACGGAAGAGTTTGCCAAAGTGGAGATTCAAGGCAATACACTTTCATGGATCAATGTTAACCAGTTTATTGCCATGAGAAATGGTAAAAAAGTGCAGGTTCCGTTCGAGATTGGAGCGGACGTACTTTTAAAGTATAGTCAGCCTGAGAAATCAGAACTATCTGTGAAAATTGGTCAATTAATACGTGAGACCCGGTTAAAATCCGGATTGACCCAACAAGACTTAGCTGTAAAAAGTGGAACAACGAGAACATACATTTCCCGGATTGAAAATGATAGATCAGATTTGGAATTGGCCACTTTAAGAAAAATAATTGAGACTGGATTAGGAAAAAGATTAGAGATTACGATAAAATAACTAACCACAATAATATAAGCAATTGCCGGCTGGTGACTGACTCGTAACTTGTAACTCCTACCTGCTCACCTGAAAAAAATGATCCTGAAATACCTTTCCCTGGCCCTGCGGTCACTTTGGAATAACAAATACCATTCCCTGGTCAATATACTGGGTTTCGGTGTTGGCATGGCCGCATGCATCCTCATCATGCTGTGGGTTACCGACGAACTGAGCTTTGACCGGTTTCATACAAAATCGGACCGGATATATCGCATCCTTTTCAGTGAGACGGGAAAAGTCCAGCCCCGGACTCCCCACCCGCTGGCGCAGCAGATGGTTCAGGACTTTGCCGAAGTGGAACAGGCGGTATCCATGTCTCCCTTATGGGGATCAGGCCTTACACGGGCGCAGTTTTCAGTCCGGTATGAAGATAAGATGTTTGATGAAAAAGAGGTTTTTTCTGCCGATACAACCTTCTTTGAAGTTTTTGATTTCCCCTTTCTCGCCGGGGACAGAAACACCGCCCTGAATGAATCCATGGCAATTGTTGTTACACGTTCCATGGCCCTGAAATATTTCGGCGGAGTGGACCAGGCCATGGGAAAATCGCTGCGGTTCAACGGAGTTACTGATCTTACCGTGAACGGCGTTATGGAGGATATTCCGGCCAATTCACATTTCACATTCGATTTCCTGGTATCGTACGTGAGCATGAAGCAGGTCGACCGGAAAATCAATAACGGAAAGCTGAGTCCTTACTATACCTGGGATGATTTCGGGCATTACAATTACCTGGTTCTGAAAAAGGGCACCGATGCCCGGGAGGTTGAAAAGAAGCTGAATGACTGGATCCTGACACAGAATTTCATTCCGGTCGATAAAAAGTCATTGGAACTGTTGAAAACGGGAACATTCCGCTTAATGCTTCAGCCCATGAACCGCATCCACCTGCATTCCGATATCATGTGGGAACTGGGTATGAACGGCAATATTGCCTATGTATATATATTCTCCACGGCGGCCCTGCTCATCCTGTTAATAGCCTTTGTCAATTTTATTAACCTGGCCATCGCACGATCCCTGAAACGCGCCAAAGAAGTGGGTATTCGCAAGGCGGTGGGCGGACACCGGTCACAGCTTATTCTTCAGTTTCTGGCCGAATCGGTCCTGCTCACTTTTCTGTCAGCCGCCCTGGCCCTGTTTCTCGCTGAATGGTTCATGCCGATATTCAACCGGTTCACCGGGAAAGAATTATCCCTGTCCGCCCTCCTGAGAACCGGTAACTTCATGATCACCCTGGGCGGGATCTTCCTGATCGGCCTGACTTCAGGAGCCTACCCGGCTGTATTTCTTTCCTCCTTCATGCCGGTCGAAGTTTTGAAAGGAAAGATCAGGACAGGTTCGATTCAGCTGACTGTCCGCAAAGTACTGATCATTTTTCAGTTCTGTGTATCCATCTTTCTGATCATCTGCACAGGTGTGATCTATAAGCAGATCTCCTTTTTGCAGAACCGGGATCCGGGGTTCAGCAAAGAACAGGTACTGGTGATTCCCATGAAAGATGAGGATGTCAGCCGGCACTTTGATGCCATTCGTACAGCCCTGCTGCTGAATCCGGGTGTACTGAACGTAACGGCTTCCTCCAGCATCCCGGGCGGGCAGTTTAACCAGAACAGCATCCGTTACGCAGAAAAGGACCTGGAGTTTAATGTTGCAGAAATATTCGTATCATCCGGTTTTTTCGATATTCTTCAGCTGAAACCTGCCGGCGGACGCTTATTCTCAGAAGATTTCAGGGGTGACACCACAGCTTCCTTTGTGATCAATGAAACGGCTGCTAAAATGATCAGCCGGGACTTGCCGGTAGACAAAACAATCACCTATTACGGGGATGCCTATATAAACGCTACCGGAAAGATCATTGGGGTCGTGCAGGATTTCAATTTCCATTCCTTGCGCCAAAAGGTTGAACCGCTGATCATGCTGCTCGGCAAAAATCACCTGTTCACCTATGCATTGGTCAGAATAAGTCCGTTGGATATGGCCAAAACGCTTGCTTCCATTAGACTTACCTGGAAACAGTTCGATGAATTGCATACGTTTGAGTATGCATTCCTGGATGACATGTTCAATGCCCAGTACCGGAGTGAGTCGAGGATGGGGATCCTGTTCCGCATTTTTGCCCTGTTGTCTGTCTTTGTTGCTGCCGTCGGACTGTTTGGACTTTCCAGCTTCATGATGGCTGGCCGCAGAAAAGAGGTGGGTATCCGCAAAACATATGGTGCCGGTATATCGGATATGCTGTGGGTGTTTATCCGCCAGTTTACCGCCTGGGTTTTGATAGCAGGCCTTGTGGCTATTCCTGTATCATACTATTTATCACATACCTGGCTGCAGAATTTTGCCTATCGTACAGGCATCGGGGTGTTGATATCCCTGGTAGCCCTGGCCGTGACCCTGGCCATAACCCTGCTGACCATCAGTTTTCAGGTATGGCAGACTGCCCGCATGGATCCCGTGGAATCATTGAAATATGAATAGGATGTGGCTATTGGATTTTCGGTGCATAAAACTTTTTTTACTATAAGTAAAGTTTTATCCTATTCCATTTCCCTGAAACCAATATACCTGTTATCAACCATAATGCTCAGAAATCCTGCCAGCCGCTCTTCCAATCCGCTTATTTTTTCCGGAACATCATTCCATCGCCGGGTCAGGTGGTCAAGCAGGACAGCCACGTTGGACGAACCATCCATCACCTTCCACACTTCCGAACCGATCTCATCCAGCCGTATCCTGATCACCGGTGAACGTCTGCCCAGGACAAAGTGCGAAAACCGGGCATTTTTGAATTTCTTAACCAGGATAATCACCTGGCCTGTCTCCTCCTCTTCATGTTCGAACAAGCGAAAAGGAGTAAGATCCAACAAATTGGCTTTTTTCAAAAATCGCCGGCGCTCGAAGAAGTTCATGTAGAAACGGGCTCTTCGGGTTTGCCTGTAAAGTGCACAGGTACATAAATCAAAATGAGTGAAATAAGGATTATGATGGCAAATCCGATCATCACATGCGGATCATAAAGCTTCTGCTTAAAATCTATATTTGCGATCTTGAGCGGCGCAAACAACAGGCCGGTAATTGCTTCACCCGCAATAAGACCTGATGCCAGCAGTATACCAATGTTTTCAACCCGTGCACGCCGGACCTCACTGAGTTTTCTTTTTTCAACCACCCTATCCACAATACCCTTAACCAGTCCGCCAAGGAAAATGGCAAAGGTTGTTTCAAGCGGAAGATACATGCCTACCGCAATGAGCATGGGACTCTTCACCTGCATCAATATCAGTCCCATTCCGAAGAACATACCAAATACGATGAGCGGCCAGGTCATTTCACCACCCACGATGCCTTTCGATAGCATGGCCATGAGCCCGGCCTGGGGTGCAGAAAGGTTCTTGCTGCCAAAACCACCGATATAGTTCTCCTGCAATCCCTGGGCAATGTCGGCCCGGTTTAAAAAGTCGAGTACAATAAACATCACGGCACCGGCCATCACTACACCAATGATATCGCCGATCTGCATTTTCCAGGGCGTTCCGCCAAGGATATGTCCTGCCTTGAGGTCCTGAAGCATCTCGCCCGCGACAGCAGCTGAAACACACACGATGGCTGCAACACCAAGCACTGCGGCAACTCCCCCATTATCCGCATTCACACCAATGGTAACCAGGATCAGTGCGGTAACCACGAGTGCAGTTAAAGTCAATCCGCTGATGGGATTGTTGCTCGATCCCATGATCCCAACCAGGTAACCGGAAATGGCGGCAAAGAAAAAGGCCAGTACAATCATGACTGTGGCTGCAACAAGGGCAGGAAGAAGCGCTGTTTTGAATACAAAATACGTGATAAGGAAAGTAGCCAGGGCAACCAGGAGAATACCCGTAATGATCCAGGAGAACCTGATATCCTTTTCAGTTCTTAGTTCAACGGATCCACCCATAGCCGCTTTTTTCACATCGCTGATGGAACGCGAAATACCTTCAACCAGGCTTTTGCGCATTCTGAAAAGGGTATACAATGCACCCATGAGCATTCCGCCAATCGCAATGGGTCGTATGATGAGATACCAGATACGGTTGATCTGGAATTCAGGAGAACTTACTTTCTGAAGCGCGTCTGTTACCGAATATTTTGGATAGACCGCAACAAAACTGGTGGCCCACTCCTGCAGGTAATCAGGGGTGAAATAGGGAGAAATGAAGAGATACACAAGCGGGGCCAGTAAGCCCCATGCCACCAATCCACCACTGAAGTTAAGGGCACCCAGACTGGGGCCGATAATATAACCCACACCCATGTAGGCAGGACTGATGCCGGGCGAGCTGAGCAGGGCTCCTCCATTTACCTTGAAGGCAGTACTTTTTATTGTATAGCTCTTGAAAGTGATAAACTTATCATATGAAAGTTTGAAGAAATTCATTTGCCCAAGTGCCTGGATAAGGGCACCCAGGCCCATGGCACTGAACAAGAATGTGGAACCGCTGCCCGTTGAACGGCCACTCTTGTGTATTTCAGCGGCAGCAACACTCTCGGGAAAGGGTAACTCGGCATCATCCACCATTACCCGGCGAAGCAAGGCAACGAACATAATGCCCAGTATACCTCCGGATATTAGAATGGCTGTAGAGGTAACATAATGTCCGGGCGTAAAGAAAGGATCCCAAAGACCGGCAATAAAGAATGCCGGTAAGGTGAATATGGCGCCTGCTGCTACCGATTCACCGATGGAACCAACCGTACGGGTAAAATTCTCTTCCAGGATGCTTCCCCGCATTGCCTTTAGCAAGGCCATGCCAATGACGGCAGCCGGATAGGTGGCCGCGATGGTCATACCGGCCCGCAATCCCAGGTAGGCATTGGCTGCACCCAGCACCACCGCAAGTATAAGTCCGATTATAAGGGCCCTGAGGGTAAATTCAGCCATCTTCGTTTCGGCGGAAACAAAGGGTATGAATTTCTTATGTTCTGGCATAATATCAGATTAAGTGATTAATATTTCAGGATTGAATTTACAGGGATTAAATGTAGAAAAAATATCATTTCCCGCAATAAATATGTATCTGTATTTTAATATTTTAGATTTATTATTGAAGGTTCATCATAAAAATGTGTACCTAAGTCGTTTTTTTAATACTCATCTGGCGGGGCTTCACCCCGAACCCCACTTCATTCTTTGATGCAAAGAACGAAGCAAGAAAAATCAAGACAAATCGATGCTTCACCCCGCCTCCTTGCCGGTTTCCGGCCAGCACACAACCCGCTTAACGCTCGCCCACCGACTGCGTCCCGCCATCGCAGGCCCGCCGATTTGTCCGGCCATCGCCCGGTGCTTCGTTGATGGCTTGTGTTTGATCATAGCCTTCATTCAACAGGAAACCGGGTAGTGGTTTCAGGATGGGTAATCTAATACCTGCTTACAGAAAAATACCGCTAGGCTTGATGACGTACACCTCATCAATAGTCATCAGCAGTGGCTCCTGCCGGAGGCGCTTCCTGCCCGCAACCGGTTGAAATATTGATTCCCCGGCTTTCCGGCCAGGCTATTCATCAACTATTGCAGGTCTTCTAATCCATAATATTTACAGTGAAATACATAGAATTGTCAATAAAACTGCCTCTTATATGGCAGCTGCAGTTTAGAATAAAGATTACAGTTTATCTAATGCTTTAAAATTCTTTTAGTTGTAATTTAGACTTAATCTAAATTAATATAAGTCCAAATTTACATCTGACCATGAAAAAACTTCTACTACTACTTATTTTTATACCAATAATGTGTTTTTCACAAACAGAAACCCGGTATAAAAGCGCATTTCTCCGTCAAAAAGGAGCTGTGAATCCGGAGGATAAACGGTTCAAAATGCAGTTTATCAGACAGGCTGAAAACCCATCCCCAAAATCCCGTAATCCGGTGCCTGTTAAAATGCCCATGGAAAATTACATTCTTTTGGATTCAATCTATTTTTACGTATTCAATTATAGTGAATCTATTTCATTACCAGATTCTTCGGCATACGTGAAAGTAAGTTATGCTTATGATGACAATGGGAATGAAACATCATGGATAAGTCATTCCTGGAACAAGGACAACGAACAGTGGGAAAAATATAACAAAGAAGAAAGAACGTATGATGCGAACCGGAATATTACCTCTTTTGGCCAATATAGCTGGAATAATTCCGTCAGTCAATGGATTGGTTCTTATGCTTATGAAGCAACCTATGATGGAAACAACAATAACACATTATATACGTCGTTTGGTTGGGACCAGCAGGCTAACCAGTGGATTAAAAGTTGGAAAGAAGGATATAGCTATGATGAGAATGGAAATTTTTTAGGGTATAACGGAGATTATTGGGACAATAGCCTGAACCAATGGATTATGAATTATATGGGAACAGTTACCTATGATGAAAACGGACACCAAACCCTGTTGCAGGAGTTCTTATGGAACAGTGAAATTTCGGATTGGATGAACAATTGGAAAGCAGGATACACCTATTTCGAGGATGGAAATGCACCTCTCCTATATACTTCGTATTATTGGGATGGCTTTTCCGCCTGGATTGAAGAATATAAATCGGAATACACCTATGATGAGAATGGCAATTTAATTAGGGCCATTTATTATAAGGACTCGAACCTCCCTGAATGGAGCGGTTCATACAAAGCCACTGCCAACGAATGGCTGGAGATGGAGAAAGATGAATACACGTATGATGCGAACGGGAAACTGACATTGCATATTACTTATCGCTGGGATGGGACCAGCCAATGGATCGGATCTGCAAAAAGTGAATCCGGCTATGATGCGATTGGGAATGAAATTCTGAATACTACATACAGTTGGGATGAAGTTACCTCAGATTGGATTGGATCTTCTAAAACTGAAAACGTTTATGATGCAGAAGGTTTAATAACCTCTTTCAGTTATTCTCCTTGGGATAATATTATCAGCCAATTTGTACCGTATGAAAAAGGCTATTACTATTATTCATCCCGCGATGTCACCGGGAGCATTGATCTGCCAAACCAGGAAATGGTAAAGCTCTATCCTAACCCGGTCAGGGAAGAGCTGACCCTTGAACTGACAGATAACCCCGCGACAATTGGCATGATATTTAATTCGAATGGCAGTATGGTAAAAACGTTGAATATAAACGCGGGTACCAATACCTATAATATCCGCGATCTGGCGCCGGGCTTATATTACATTCAAATCTCAACCCAATCGGGTAATATTACCCGGAAAATGATTAAAGAATAGCTATTCACACGCCGGTAATCAAAAAGTAAGGATAAACTTTGCCATAGGTATATATATCATATCTAACCAGTTAAATCTTAATCATATGAAAAAATATTTAGCTACTGCGTCAATTCTGCTGCTCTTTTTGACTGGAGCAATAGGGCAGACTGTGTATACAAAATCAAGGATACAAGGCTTAAGGAAACCATTGAACCTGGAAAACATGCAAGGCATTTCAGGTATCGATAGAAAATTTAAACTGCTGAATCGCAATTTGCCCAAATCCCCAACTGAGAATCAATTCAAATCTGCATCGGAAGGCAATCAAAAACTGAATGGTTTAATCACTGAGTATTGGGATGCTACCATCGAACTGATGAGAGGGTTGAAAATATTATATACATATGATGACAATGGCAATAAGTCTACGGAAATTGGTTATCAGGGGATTGATTCTACCGGATCGGGGCAGCAGTGGACTACTTCTTACAAATCCGAGTTCTTTTATAATACAAGCGGGCAAGATACATTGGTAATTAATTATTTCTGGGACAATACCACACGTGAATGGGTAAATCATTCTAAAGAAGGATACACCTATGATGCCAATGGAAATTTTATATCAAATATAACTTATAGCTCCAGCAACCAGATAGAGTACGGTGTCAAATATGAAAACACTTACGATGACAGCGGACACCTGATTATTAGTAGCGTCTATTACTGGGACGCAACCAGCCACCATTTTGTGAATAGCGGTATTTACGAATACACTTATGATGCCAACTGGAATGTAACTGCGAAGATTTTCTCTTATTGGGACGAGTCTACCAGCCAATGGATTCCAAGTTATAAAGATGAATACTTCTATGATGCCAACGGGAATAGAACTTTGGAGACTGGTAGTGACTGGTATTCTCCCACCAGCGAGTGGCTTATTCATCAAAAAAGAGGATTCACTTTTGATTCAAACGGGAATATGACTTCGGATAGTTCATATTGGGACGAAATCAATGGTGGAAATTATTGGTCCAAAAGTGAACACACATACGATGACGATGGGAATTTGACTTTTTCAGTTAATTATAGATGGAATGAAACCACCAGTCAATGGGATACTTATTCTCAAGACACTTACTATTATTCTGAACTTGTTCCCACTCCTGTCTCTGGAATCTCTGAAGAGAAAATACGTGTTTATCCGAATCCTGCTTCCGAATATGTCGTGTTTGCCTTACCTGATATTTCTGAATCAGCAACAGTTGAGTTGTTTGACATTCAGGGTAAAAAGGTATTGGAACAAAAGTTATCTGAAAACAGGCAAATCTCTGTCCACAATCTGCGTAAAGGCCTGTATTTATTTAAGTTAAGTGATAGTGGAAATATTTACCAGGGGAAAATAACTATTGAATAACAGCATAATAAACGTTTTAATATAAATTGAATCCCCGCGAGCGCATTCCCCGTGGCTTGCCACGGGGTTAGCGAGCATAAAATATAAAATACCTCTTTGGGGATCGAAAGTTGGTTTATCATAAAGATGCGTACTTTTAAAGAAATTGTAGAATCCTGCAATACTTCGAATGTGAATTGATTTTTGAGTTTCATTTATTGTGTAGACCGAGGTGCCCTGAAAGGGTATAATTTCAATAACCGTGGGTGAAGCCCACGGAAAAAAGACAGAACCAAACATCAGCCCCAAAGCGGGCTGAATAGAAATTTCAAATATTCAACCACTTCGTGGCTGGGGTTCCTTCGCTTTGTTTGCCGTGGGTTAACACCCACGGTTATTCAAATTCAGCCCCTTTGGGGCAAAGAAGGTTGCATAAAAATTGAATCACCCTGGCAAATACCTGAGTTAAGTAATTAAGCAATTTATTGAGGAAAGAAGCTCTTTCCCGAACTTATCCAATGATTAAAATCCGGGCACAAAATAAAGTAACACAGAAAGTCGTTAATAAGTTGTTAATAAGTTGTACCTTTATACGAGATTGGATATTTACCCTACGGAGCAATAGCCATCGTCCTGTTTTTCTTCTCAGGCACCCTCCGGTTTTTTACAACGCATGTAGGATTTTTACGATAATTGCTCAGGATGAGTAATCTAATGCCTGCTAACTAAAAAATACCGCTATGCTAAATGTAAGAGAAAATGTTAAAAGATTGATCTCCAATATTTATGAATGTCAAAAGAAGATCATGATCAATCGCCGGTTCATCCGGGACCTCATATCAGAGGGAAATTGCCATGCTGTTTCAGAACTTCAGGATGAGATTAAACGTTTGCATGAGAAAATCACGGAATTCCGGATTGAACTCAGTGAAAGGTATAAGTATTCGCATATTTGAACAGGGCTTTTCATGATATGCTCATGATGGGCCCGCAAACTGTGTCTGATCCCTTACTTCTGATGCGTAAAAGAATAAGTTTGCATTAGACTCAACATAATCGGTTTTGAAGCCACGGAGTGGCATCATCTCAACAACCGTGGGTGATAACCCACGGACATGTACAGAATATAGTCTCTCAGCCCTGAAAGGGTTGAATAACAGGTGATAATACCTATCGGTTCAACCCCTCCTGGGCTGAATGGTGATGCCGGTCTTTTCTGCCGTGGGTTTACACCCACGGTTATTTATATAAAACCCCTTCGGGGTCAAAAATCAAATCAAAAAATCAAAGAACGCATATATTATATTTAATATCAATAATATACAAACAAATTTTGAAAGTTAACGCATCACCACTCATGATCCCTTATCAATACCCCGCCTTGTGGCAAAGCCATCCCTTCGGGAAAACGTGGGGCTATGGAAAATTGCTTTAGTCTTTATTTAAAGGTTGAGCCCACTCCGAAAAGTCCAAACGTCATTGCGAGTCCCCATACATTTTTGTACACCAAGTATAATGGCAAGGCGGACCAACCTGTTCCAATGATATTTGTTACCGGTTAAATCTGGCCAGGCGGGGAGGTGTCCACGGACGGTGTGAAAATTAAGCCGTACGGCCTTAGTTAGCGATGGGATGTGGGAAAAGGACAGCTTAATTTTTTCGTCCGTGGTGACTTTTTCTGCTCCTCTTTTGTGTGGCTGACAAAAGAGGAGAAAACAGCAAAACTTAATATGAAATCGATGATTTTGGCGGAATTCCTAATTCCGCTCAGACAATCCATTAAAAGTTGTCATTAGTAGGAGTGTAACGATTGAAGCAATCTACTGCAAATGAATAGATTGCTTCGCTACGCTCACAATGACGCTATGCCTTGTAGACTTTTTGGAGTGGACTCAAGGTTCAATAGCCCGTCCTTTCCCGAAGGGATGGCTTTGCCACAGGGGGGGATTAAAAAAAGCCCCCGGATATGATCCGGGGACCGGGTATGGTTGGATTGCCAGGATTTATTTACTCGTCACCGGGACATAAGGCTTTTTCCCAGATCAGCAAATCTTGTTCATAGTCAATGTATCCTTTTAAAATAAAATGATGCCCTCTGTCACCCATCATGTTGGAATGAATTTTCCATGTCCCGTCCATATTATTAAGTTTATCTAACTCGTGGATTGTGAAATGTTCTCCTTTAATCTCTCCTGTAACACCAACTAAATTTGATTTGCCACCCGATATATTCATCCAAACTGGATATGGAAGATCTTTTACAAAATGCATTACAAAGTGAAGTTCAACCTCACCTGCTACACAACCTATTTCAACGTTACCACAAGAGGGATAAAGTGTAACATAGGTTAGTTCTTTAAAACTAATCGATTTTGTTTTTTGTGCAATAGAAAATCCTGAATAAACCAGGATTAGTGCTAAAATCAAAGCTACTTTTTTCATAATACTTGGGATTTTGGTAAATAATAAAATACTGAATGTTAAGTTACAATATCAAATTGCCCAAGTCAATTATTTACCTGTCAATATCTTGTAATTTTCTGACAGAATTATTGGTATGACTTTCAATCTTGCTAAATATCAAATTATTGCGTATATTTACTTTCCCTGAAAAGCAATTCCATGAACCAGCCCGCTCAATGGACCAGGTATTTCTCAGCAAGCTCAACGCAATAATCAGGGACAATCTGCAAAATGAAAAATTCGGGGTGGACGACCTTTCCCGTGAAATGGGCATGAGCTACTCCAAAATCCACCGGAAAGTAAAGACCCTGGCAAACAAATCTATCAGTCAGTATATCCGCGAGTTTCGCCTGCAGCAGGCTATGGAAATGCTGATGAACAATGTGGCCACGGTTTCCGAGATTGCCTTCAGCGTAGGATTCAGCGATCCGGCCTATTTCAGCAATTGCTTTCACGATTACTATGGTTACCCGCCCGGTGAGGTTAAGAAACGGAATCCGGATAACGGTATAATGACAGGTGAAAATCTGACTCCCGGGCCAACGAAGATCCAAAGATCAAAGGGAAGGCTGATCATCCTGCTTGCTGTGTTCCTGTGTATTGCCTGTGCATTTGGTGTTTTTAAATTGATAGACAGAAACAGGCAAATGCAGGACCTGGCGAAACTGGAAAAGTCAATTGCCGTTTTACCCTTTATCAACGACAGCCCTGATCAGGAAAATGCTTATTTCATCAACGGCATCATGGAGGAGATCTTTACCGATCTGCAAAGAATTAAGGATTTCAGGATCATTTCCCGTACCTCAGTGGAGAAATACCGGGGCCGGACAGATTTCACCCTGCCGGAAATTGCGAAAGACCTGGATGTAAACTACATTATTGAAGGAAGCGGTCAAAAATCCGGCAATACCTATGTATTGCGGGTTCAGTTGATCGCGGCCCATAACGAAAGGCATCTCTGGGCCCGGACATTTGAACAGGAAATACAGGAAACCAATGATATTTTCAAAGTGCAAAGCCAGGTTGCCCGGGAAATAGCTTTGGCATTACAGGTAATCATCACGCCTGAAGAAAAACGGCTCATTGAAAATATATCTACTACTGATCTCACGGCATATGATTTCTACCAGAGAGGCAGGGAGGAACAAAGAAAGTACCGGCCGGGCCATGGTAATAAGCAGGCGCTTAACAGGGCTGAATACTTATATAAAAAGGCATTGGCGTATGATTCCACTTTTGCCCGGGCTTATACCGGATTGGCCGATGTTTACTGGAGCAAGCATGTATATGAATCCTATTTCGATAAAAATTACCTCGACTCTGTCCTCATCCTCGCTGATCGTGCCCTTTTCTATGATGATCACCTGGCGGAAGCACATTACACCCGGGCAGAATATTTTTTGCAATGCGGTAAATTCGATCAGGCCATTCAGGAATATGACAAAGCAATACAATACAATCCAAATTATTCGGAAGCCTATTATGGAAAAGGATATAAAATGCAAGTCTGGGATTATCATTACATGGATTTTGTGAAAGGATTGGAAAATATTTACAAAGCGGTCAGAATTAACCATGGAAGCGAGCTGCCCTATTACCTTCGTGAATTGGGGCATGCCTATGGGATTTTTGCCGGATTTCATGAAAAAGCAAATTTTTATTATCAGAAAGCTTTGGAACTGGACGGTGATACAACATCATACTTACGCCATTTGGCTGAAGTGGAAAGCATTTCCGGGAATTTTGCCAGATCTGTGCTATTGTATAAAAAATGTTATGCCAGAGATTCAAGCGAAGTTGGAATTGCCTGGAGTTTGGCATCCACTCTTGAATTACATGGTCAATATAAGGAAGCCCTGAAATACGTGAAAAAGTTTGAGAATAACCTGGAAGCTTACCCCTGGTTAATTTACGGTTCCCGGCGGTTGATTGGATATGTATACCTAATGAATGGATATAAAAATGAGGCAGATCGTTGGTTGAGAGAACAAAAGAGAATGTGTGAAGAGTCCATAAAAATGGGCCGGTGGTATTCAATCGATGCCAATTATGATATTGCCGCGTTGTATACATTCCTGGGGGAGAAGGAGAAAGCCTATGAAAATTTAAGGATTGTAAACAAAATCCACATTTGCCCCTTGTGGTTGCTTAACCTGATAAAGCATGATCCGTTTTTCAACAGCATCCGGAATGAACCGGAGTTTCAGAAAATAGTGAATGATCTGGAGGCCAAATACCAGGCCGAGCATGAAAGGGTGAGGAAATGGATGGCTTTGCCACAGGGCGGGGATTAATGAAGCAAGCCCCCGGATCATATCCGGGGGCAGAGTAAGGGTTGGATTGTCAGGATCTAATTTTCAGCTTTCTGCTCGCCGGTTAATGGCTTTGAAAACTCTGAGAATCATTATCTCCTTCCCTGGAACTTATGCATTTTCATCATGTCATGCTGCCTCATCATTTTCTCCTTCATTTCCAGGGAAGGATGATCACAACGCTTTTTATTGGCGCCTATCAGGATGTTGTCAGTACCCTCATCTAAAACATCATTTTTATCAGCATACACAAGGAAATTTCGGGTTGATGGACCAAGCCAGATGGGTGCTACTTCGGCAGTAACCCCTTGTACGTTGTTGCCTTTTATTACCCAGCCAGAGGATTGATCACCCCAAATCCCGCCAACAATCCCGGCAACGCCGCTTCCCCATAACTTGTTGTTTTTTATGACAGCATCCTGCAAACCAATACCCCAAATTCCCGCATGATCAATATTGTTCATAAATATATTGTTGTTAGATAAATTTGCATCCAATAGTTTATTCCCTAATCCGGACCACATACTATTATCAATAAGCCAAATGGCATTTGTAATCCAAAATTTTGCAGGATTATCGCTGTAAACTTCAATATCATTGCCATAAACTAAAAACTTAGAAAGAGATAAGGTCGAGATGTCAACCCATTCTGTTCCTTGCCAGATTTGAATAGCATTAAACCAGATTTTTTTAAATTGATTGTTTGAAATATTGACAGATGAATTTTTAAAATCTTGTACAATGCAACCAATGCCTGCATCATTGAACTTATTTCCGGAAGTTCCGGTGCCTCCTATTGTGAAAGGTCCTTTTGTTAAGTCACTCAATATGCCAATATAAGTGGTTTGAAATTCACAATTCGTAAATCTAAATCCTCCGTTAAGAGCATAAAGTGGTCCATCCCCTTCCCCGACTATAAAGACAGAATAAACAATATTATAGCCATTAAAACTTCCTGCTCCACCCTCGAATTTTACATTGTTAAAAGTTGAACTTGCTGGTTGGTCCGTTGCCCCAGGATCTTCACTGGAGTTCCCTGTGATCATGATTGCACAGGGAAGTGCATTGGCCGTCCAATCAACATGACAAGGTTCAGGATCTGATATGTTTATTGTCAGGTCGGATATATTGATATTCCCATGACGGAATTTTATCAATGCTTGCAGATCATAATCCTGTACATCAAATTCTACCAAATCATTTGTTGTAATTATGGTTTTCGCTTTACCAGCTCCTTTAAAATATCCGTCAAATCCTTCAACCTCTATTCCCTTGTTAAGATAGAAGGTGCCTTTCGTTAATTTCACAACACTGCCGGGACCAGCTGCCACAGCATCTTCCAGTGCTTCTTGTATTGCAGAAGCATCATCAGTAAAGTTGCCGCTTGGTGAAACTATAAATTCTGCACCACCGGGATGGGCGCATTTCAGCTCTCCTGCACTTGCTGAAGGATCAGGAACAAGATCCGTATCCTTCGTGCAGGTAAGGAACATACAGCACACCATTACAGTGGCTGAAATCAGGAATGTTGGTAGGTTTTTCATGGTAAATGAAATTTAATTGTACATGTTTATTATTACAGGAGTTAAGTTACAATGGTTAATTCTCTAAATCAATTATTTACCTTTCAATAACTTGTAAAATTCTGCCATAATCTTGTAATTTTCTGACAGAAATTTTGGTATGACTTTCAATCTTGCTAAATATCAATTTATTGTGTATATTTACTTTCCCTGAAAAGCAATTCCATGAACCAGCCCCTCTCAATGGACCAGGTATTTCTCAGCAAACTCAACGCAATCATCAGGGACAATCTGCAAAATGAAAAATTCGGGGTGGACGACCTTTCCCGTGAAATGGGCATGAGCTATTCCAAAATCCACCGGAAAATAAGGGCACTGGCAAAAAAATCAGTCACTCAGTATATCCGTGAATTTCGCCTGCAACAGGCTATGGAAATGCTGCTGAACAATGTGGCCACAGTTTCCGAAATTGCCTTCAGCGTGGGATTCAGCGATCGGGCTTATTTCAGCAATTGTTTTCACGCATATTATGGTTACCCGCCCGGGGAGGTTAAAAATCGAAAACCAGAAAACGGTATAATTACCGGTGAAAACCTCACTCCCGGGCCAACGAACGGCCAACGATCAAAGGGAAGGCTGATCATCCTGCTTGCCGTGTTCCTGTGTATTGCCTGTGCATTTGGAGTTTTTAAACTGATAGACAGAAAAAGGCAAATGCAGGACCTGGCGAAACTGGAAAAGTCATTAGCCGTATTGCCTTTTATCAATGGTAGTCCCGACCAGGAAAATACCTATTTCATCAACGGCATCATGGAGGAGATCTTTACCGATCTGCAAAGAATTAAGGATTTCAGGATCATTTCCCGTACTTCAGTCGAGAAATACCGGGGCCGGACAGATTTCACCCTGCCGCAAATTGCGAAAGACCTGGATGTAAATTACATTGTTGAAGGAAGCGGACAAAAATCCGGGAATACCTATGTACTGCGTGTTCAGTTGATCGCGGCCCATAACGAAAGGCATCTCTGGGCCCGGACATTTGAACAGGAGATACAGGATACCAAAGATATTTTCAAAGTGCAAAGCCAGGTTGCACAGGAAATCGCTTTGGCATTGCAGGTAATCATAACGCCTGAGGAGAAAAAACTCATTGAAAATATATCTACTATTGATCTCACGGCATATGATTTCTACCAGAGAGGCAGGGAAGAACAAAGAAAATACCAACAAGGCAATAGTAATAAACAAGCTCTTAACAGAGCGGAATACTTATTTAAAAAGGCATTGGCCTATGATACCACATTTGCCCTGGCTTACACCGGATTAGCCGATGTTTACTGGAGCAGGCATGTATATGAATCCTATTTCGCTAAAAATTACCTTGACTCTGTCCTCATCCTGGCTGATCGTGCCCTTTTCTATGATGATCAACTGGCGGAAGCACATTATACCCGGGCAGAATATTTTTTACAATGCGGTAAGTTCGATCAGGCTATTCAGGAATATGACAAAGCGTTACAATACAATCCAAATTATTCGGAAGCTTACTATGGTAAAGGATATAAAATGCAGGTCTGGGATTATCATTACATGGATTTTTTGAAAGGAATAGAAAATATTCACAAAGCGGTAAGAATTAATCAGGGAAGGGAACTGCCTTTTTACCTACGCGAATTGGGAGATGCCTATGGAATTTTTGCCGGATTCCATGAAAAGGCCAATTATTATTATCAGAAGGCTTTGGAACTGGATGGTGACACAACTTCATACTTATGCCGGGTAGCTGACGAGGGAAGCGTTTCGGGGAATTTTACAAAGACTATACAATTTTACAACAAAGCTTATGCGAGAGATTCAAACAGGGTTTGGATTTCATGGGGTTTGGCAAGTGCATATGAATTGCATGGTCAATATAAAGAAGCCTTGAAATATGTGAAAAAGTTTGAGAAGAAACTGGAAACTTACCCGCATTTGGTATATACCTCCCGGCGGATGATGGGATATGTATACTTAAAGAATGGATATAAAAATGAGGCAGATCGCTTGTTTAAAGAACAAAAGAGGGTGAGTGAAGAGTCCATAAAAATGGGCCGGTGGTATTCAATCGATGCCAACTATGATATTGCCGCTTTGTATGCATTCCTGGGGGAGAAGGAGAAAGCATATGAAAATTTACGGATTGTAAATAAAATTCACATTTGCCCCTTATGGTTGCTAAACCTGATAAAACATGATCCGTTCTTCAACACCATCCGGAATGAACCGGAGTTTCAGAAAATAGTGAATGATCTGGAGGCCAAATACCAGGCCGAGCATGAAAGGGTGAGGAAATGGATGGCGGAGAAGGGAATGGAATAAATGCAGGTTAGCTGAACAGACAAAATCATTTTAATAGTATATGAATATCGGTAATCAATAATACGGTAAAATAGTTGAAAATAAAAACTATACATACCACCATAATGTCGCCCCTAATGGGGCTTAGAAGAACGTGTTTATTATTGTTCTACCATAATGTCGCCCCTAATGGGGCTCCTGTTAATAGATATCATAAGTGAAAGCGCCGTAGGTGCGACATTATGGTTATGTTATTCAATGCCGATAGTCATATAATAGTAAATCAAAATCAGTTCGTTTATTATCCGGGTCAATGGTACATGATCCGTTGGCCAGACATAGATAATTGAAAATATACTGATTTTTTTTAAAATATATTTCCCTCACTTTCGTCTATGGACTTATACAACCTCATCCATGAGTCCCGAAGAGTCAGCTAAAATAGGAACTGTTTATAAAGACGAGCGGAAACGTCTGCTCGGGTATATCAGGAACAGGGTTCCCGACAGGTTTGAGGCTGAGGATATTCTGCAGGATGTCTTCTACCAGCTGACCCTTGGCTTCCGGGATATCAGGAGAATTGAAAACCTGACAGCATGGATCTATACTGTGGCCAATAACCGTATCACTGATCTCTTTCGCAGGAAGAAACCCATATTCATCAGCTATCGTGAAAATGCAAATGATGATGAAGAAGGCCCTCTGACACTGGAAGAGATACTTCCCTCCCTGGGATCATCTCCCGGGGATGATGAGATAAAAGAGCTGATATGGGAGGTCATTGAAGATACCCTGTCGGAACTGCCCGAAGAGCAGAGAAGTGTATTCGTGGCCAACGAGTTTGAGGGTGTGGGTTTCAAAGAGATATCTGAAAAAACCGGTACCGGAGTCAATACCCTTATCTCCAGGAAACGTTATGCTGTACTTGCTCTGAGGGAGAAATTAAACGAATTGTATAAACTATTAACAAATACATGACATGAAAACATTAAAAATTTTAAAGTATGTTGGTTTCGGGATCCTTGGATTGGGATTCATCACACTGGCCGTATTTCTGACCATGAGTCTATGGAACACACTGATCCCGGATTTATTCCATGGGCCGGTACTCACCTTCTGGCAGACAGCCGGACTCTTTCTGCTCTCAAAAATACTCCTGACCGGAGTGGCTCCCGGCCACCACAGCCGAAGCAGGCGGGACTGGAGAAGAAAATATGACAACCGGTGCAGACCGGTCTGCAGGGAGGAAGATAGTTCTGCAAGTCCGGAATAGGTTTTCAGATAACTTTGTTTTATATTTGTTTTACACAAGGGGTACCCAAAAAAGAGTTTCCGGCAGGTACCCTTTGTTGTTTTATATCCTCGTAGAGGATAAATTATTGTAGAAGAATAATTTGCGGAAGCCCTCCAACCTCGTAGAGGTTGAATTATAAAATTAACGGACACTAATATAAATCAATATATACTATGCAAGGAAAAAGTATTTGGAAACATGGGTTCATATTGACATGTTTTCTTTTTTCAGTACCTGTAATGGCTCAGACACCGGGCAGCACAGGTAAGGAAACACCATCCTACACCTCCATGGACAAGGAAGCTGTCCGGGGGCACTTCCGGTTGACGGAATTCACCATGCAACCCGGAGAAGTAGATCAGGCCGTTGTGTTTAAGGACCCGGCCAACGAACAAACTGTGCTGTTCGACCTGATGGAAGGAGGTGCCATCGTTTCATTCAAATATCGCGATAAAGAGCACACGTGGGGATACAATGGCGGAGGGCTCCTGCAAATGGCTTTTCACAATCACAGGACAGATGGTCCCTGGGATGGGGATTACAATCCCACTCAGGCCGGAGACGGAACAGCCATGTCCCCTGTCACCGGCATCGGGGGCAATGGAACAGATACATTGATTATCATAACCATGATGCTCGATTTCAATCACAATAACGGGTTTTATCCACACCCGCTCCTCGCCGTTTGGGGAGGTAGGGTCGATGACCATAATCCGGCCAGTTATTTCTCTCCCTATATACTCGAAACCACTGCTCATTGGGTCGGGAATCCCGGCGGTGAACCCAAATACTATCTTCAGCTCGACGAACGGATCACCCATCTTACCGATGAAAAGATGGGACCCTTTGGCTATGATTTTGCCGATTATCAGCAATGGGAATTTAAGGTCAAGGCAATCAGCCCGGAGAACTGCCCCTGTTCATCATCGGAGGTGAACTATATGGCCGGAGGCCTGTATGCTGATGAGGCACGTCAGGTTGGTCTGGCCATAGCCATGCCGAGCAGCAACTTTCCGAACAGCAAAGTAGGTGCGGGCTTCAACAGTGATTACATGTGGCGCAACAACAGTTTTCATCTTTCGTCAGCAGAATCCCTCGACGGAATGGCATCGAAAAGTTTTGTCTGGTATGTGATGGTGGGTTCGTGGGATAAAGCCCTGCAATTTTCTAAGAAAATCAGCCTGAAAGGAGGTGCAAAATGAGAACGGGAACGTATAACTGCAGGACTGAAAATCTTCGGGCCAGGTTAAGAAGAAATTGCGGTTTGGCATTTTTCATCTTCATTACTTTAGGTGTTCCGTTAAGGGGTCAGAAAATGCCTGACGTCCGGGGAACCTTTGAGGAATATCCGGTTAATATTGTGAATTACTGGCAGTCGCGCTGGTCGCTCGATACGGTCCAGGTGGTGGTGCTGCGTGATCCGGCGGGTGAACAGGAGGCACGATTCGACCTGACCCGCGGAGCCACACTGATTTCTTTGCGGTACCAGGGTAAGGAACTGCTGTTCGGCCATAGCGCCGGGGCAAACGTTGAGATGTTTGTTTTCCGCAAGGACACTTCACAGGAATTTAAGGGCTACAGTCCCTACTGGTCAGCATTTCACCCGAGTCAGGGCGGAAACAGCATGGGCGTTCCATCCATGACGGCCGGCGTGGCTTGTAATGGGGAAAATTCCATGCAGGCTTTTACCATGATGGTGGATGCAGGTAACAATAACGCCTTTGTCCGGAATCCCCTGTTCGCTGTCTGGAAGGGTAAGTTAAGTGATACATACCCGCCCGGTTATTCCACCCCCTACACCATTCAGACGGATGCGAGCTGGATTCCGAATTCCGATCCCAAGGGTGAACCGAAGTACTACCTGAAACTGCATCAGGTTGTGGTGAATATCCGGCCGGAAGATTCCGGTCCCATGGACTGGTTCCTGGAGGGCGCGGCACCGTGGACTGCCTTATACAGTGCGGTCTATGCGCCTGAAAACTGCAGTGAAAAGACTCCCTGTACGAGCGAAACAGCCCCGGTCCTCATGGCCGGACGGTATCAGGATTCAATACGGACCCATGGTTTCGCTGTTGTTGTTCCAACCACAAACTGGGCAACCAAAAGTGCTTACGTACTTGAGAATGCCGAATACGTCAAGCTTCTGTACGGTGCTGTGTGGGCAGCACCCCGGCACACGTTTGCCGTGGTTTTATCGCATCCGCTCAAAGGTTTGAGCGCCTTTTCCTTCGATTGGTACGTTTGCGCCGGGAACTGGGATCAGACCTGCAGGTTTGGAGAGAATGCAGTACAAATAGGTAAATCCAAAGAGACAAAGAAGAAATAGAGCAAGTGTCATAGAATTAAGCGTATTTTAGAGCAATTTTATATACGCATTATGATGAAGATAAAACATGCCTTCCTTCCGGCAGTCCTTTGTTTCTCCTGTATTGCCCGGGGCAGTGCACAACAATTTGCTGAGATTCAGCATATAAATTCAACGGTACTGGTCGATGGCATTGCGGACCTTGTTTGGAATGAAATGCAGGCGCATCCCATCACTTTTTTTATCGATGGTACCGGCTATCCTGATTCTGCCGATTGCAGCGGGTATTACAAGGCTTTCTGGAATTCGGATAGCCTGTATGTCCTGATTTTTGCGGTAGACGATAGTTTGTATACGGATGATCCTACCGTGTATTACAACGATGGTTTTGAAATTTACCTCGATATGGAAAACGAGAAATTACAGGAATATACCAATACCTGTTACCAGTTCCGGTTTATTCCGGGCAGCGGGGATATTACCGGCCGGTGGGGACTGGATGTCTGGACTCCGCCAACCGTTGATTTTGCCATTGTTGTCGACAGCCTGAAGGATCGAACACTGGAGGCAGTATTCCCGTTAATACCGCTGGGGAAAGATGCTGCCCAGGATGGCGACAAACTGGGTTTTGAAATTGAAATACTGGATAATGATGGCAATGGCCGAAACCACGTACTGTCATGGAATAAAAATGACCACCTCGCGTGGCAGAACCCAAGTAAAATGGGCACGATACAGCTTGTCGAAATACTGAGTAATATGGAAGATCCATTTTTACAGGATGTTTCTGTTTATCCGAACCCGGCCGGTGATTTTATATCGGTCTCTTCCCAATTTAAAATGGAGAATATTTCCCTGTATTCCATGTCGGGACAGGTGGTTGTCCTGAAAACAAAGATTCATGCAAACAATGCCATGCTCGATGTAAGCCCTGTTCAGCCTGGTCTCTATATTTTACAGATCATGCAGGAAAATGGCCATGTTCTGCATACCAGGATTGTTAAAAAGGCTGAATGGTAAATCACGGACCGGATCTCCGGAACTTGTCATGTATTAAATTCAGAAACATGAGAACAATTTTCTTTATGGCAGCCTGCCTTTTCCTGTACACTTCCTGCCGGCATACCGTGAGGAAAAAACAGCCGGATAGCCAGTGGCGGTATGTGTGGGACTGATGTGATAAATAATTAGTTTACTGCAAAATAAATTTGACTTTGGCTTATCAATGTCGTACATTTGAGATACAACCATACTGCCTGTCAATGATGAGAACAAGGGCATGTGTATTGCTGATAGCCTTGATTGCAGCTCTATTTAGTCAATGTAAAAAGGAACCAGAATCCGTTAACATAAAGGATGTTAACTTCTTAGATGCTCTGATAAATCAGGGTGTCGATAAAAATGGCGATGGCATGATCAGTACCGGTGAAGCGGCTGAGGTGACTTACCTGGAGATCCGTGATCACAGTATTTCAGATCTGAAAGGAATCGAGGAATTTATAAATCTGGATTCCCTGAAATGTGATCAGAACCACTTAACCAATCTGGATCTGACCCATAACAGGGAGCTGAAAACAGTGACATGCTGGATAAACAGGTTGAAGAGCCTCAATATCTCAAATAATACCTTGTTGAGAAGACTGGAATGTCCGTACAATGAATTGGCCAGCCTGGATGTATCCAATAATCATGCACTGACTTTTCTCGAATGTGAGTGGAATTCAATAGGAAACCTGGATGTATCCCATAATCCTTACCTGCATATCTTATACTGCGATGGGAATTCATTAACCAGTCTCGATTTGTCCAATAATCCCAGGCTTACCTCGTTGGATTGCTGTTTCAATTCATTTACAACACTGGATTTATCGAATAATCCTGCGCTGATTTCGTTTATATCCGTGCACAGTACATTTACCAGACTGGATATATCAAATAATCCTGCACTAATAGGCATTGAATGCTCGGACGGCTTATTAACCAGTTTGGATGTATCTCATAGTCCTGCCCTGGAATTTTTAAATTGCTCTGGTAATTCATTAACCAGCCTGGATGTAACGAATAATCCTGCACTGAAATCATTGTTCTGCATGGGGAATTTATTAACCAGCCTGGATGTTTCCCGTAATTATGCATTGGAGTATTTGTTATTAGGTTCCATGCCTGGTTTAACTAAAGTATGTGTATGGACAATACCCTATCCCCCGGCAAGGTTATCTGTAGATACAACAGGCAGTCCGAATGTTTATTTTACAATGGATTGTAATTAGGTAAAATTGTAAAGTAGTTAACTCCCCTGTCAAATATGAAGACAATAATCAAAATATTGCTTATAACAATTTTTGCAGCGGTATTAAGTCAATGTAAAAAGGAACCTGAATCCACTAACATAAAGGATAGCAACTTTTTAGAGGCCCTGACAGACCTAGGTGTCGATAAAAATGGCGATGGAATCATTAGTCCGGATGAAGCGGCTGAGGTAACTTTTTTGGATATCACGGATCGCGGCATTTCAGATCTGAAAGGTATTGAAGCGTTTGTAAATCTGGATTCCCTGTTTTGCAGCATTAACGGGTTGACCAGTCTGGATCTATCAAAGAATACAGCCTTGATAACTTTGCGGTGCGAAGAAAACGGATTAAGAAGCCTGGATTTTTCAAATCATGCCGCTTTAGAAAAATTGTACTGCAGCAGTAACGAATTAACAAGCCTGGATGTATCCAATAATCCTGCACTGACGCAATTGTATTGCATGTACAATTCACTAACCGGTCTGGATGTATCTGATAATCCTGTTCTAAGAGAATTGTTCTGCCGGGAAAATTCATTAACCAGTTTGGATGTAGCAAATAATCCTGCTTTACATTACCTGGATTGCGGCAATAATTTATTAACCAGCCTGGATGTTTCCAAAAATCCGGTATTGGAATCTTTGTCCTGCTGGCAAAATTCACTGACTGGCCTGGATATATCCAATAATCCTGAACTCATTTGGCTGATTTGCGGAGGGAACATCTTAGCCAGTCTGGATGTTTCCCATAACTCCGCCCTGCAGACTTTGGATTGCGACTGGAATTTCCTGACCAGTCTGGATGTGACCAATAATCCAGCCCTCGTATGGTTATCGTGCGAATATAATTTATTAACCGGTCTCGATGTATCAAATAAGACTGAACTAGTGTGGTTGCACTGCAGAAATAATATATTGACCAATCTGGAGTTATCCAATAGTCCTGCACTGAAAGAATTGCTATGCAGTTACAATTCATTAACCAGTCTGGATGTTCGAAGCTGTACCTCATTAGAATTATTTGAACTGGCGTATATTCCTTCTTTATACAAAGTATGTGTGTGGACAATGCCATTTCCGCCTGCTGGTGTATCAGTGAACATGAGTGAAAGTCCAAATGTTTATTTTACAATGGATTGTAATTAGTTGAAAAAGATGCAAATAAACCTGGTAAACCCTGAAAGCCTGCCTGACCGGACGGGCAGGGGTGTGATCTGAATAACCGTGGGTGAAGCCCACGGTAATAATGCACACAAGTCCTCAGCCCCGTCGGGGCAAAGAAGGTGCATGAAAATTTAATTTGTTTTTTATTCTGAAGATTAATTAATTCTACTTTGATAGATTGTTTCAGTTTTTCTTTTCAACAAATGGAATCTCTTCAAGCAATTGCATCCTGATACTTGTCAGGATATAGTTTTCGATCTGGTAAAACTGGGTGGCAACTGTCCCGTCTGATATGGCTTTTACCTTACCATAATAGGTTGTTATCAGGTTATCCGTTTTCTTCTGGAGATCCATAACCTTCTTTGTCCATGCATCTGCCTGTTCACTTGTCATGTTTTTGTACTCTTCGGCATATTGTTTTAGCAGGTCGATCCTCTGCTTCCCAAGTTCTTTCCGTTGTGTTTCATATTCGTCATAAAGCTTCCAGAAAGCATCTTTTTGATTGTCCGAAAGGTTAACAAAATTTGCGACAATGGCTTTTTTATCCATACCGAATGAGGCCTGCATCAGGTCAATCTCTTCTTTATTTGATTGTGCGTTGCCAAATGTTGCCAGCAAGGATGCTGCAATGATCAAAATGTACTTTTTCATGATTTGAAAATAGGGTATGCTTATACTTAAGTTTTAAAGGCATGTTAAAATTAGCCTATTTAACATCCAAATCAATGCTTATTGAACTGTTTATTTTAACTTTATAATCCAGTCAGTTGTAAGTTGCAGATGATAATACAGAGGTCATGATGAAGATGCTTGCTTTAAACAGATCTCTCGTCCTTTTATGTGGCATCAATGCGTGTTTTCTCGACCGCCTGCCGGGACAACCTGTGAAATTGCCTTAGTCGATTGTAAAAGAAGCACTTGAAGTTTACAGCATGGATGGCAATCATGCTTTTTGATATTTAACTCTGGAACTGTCACCTATTCTTTTATCAATTTTCCACTTTGAATATTCTTATCCAGTTTGATATTATAGAAGTAAATTCCATTATTCAGATTTTTTAAAGATACCTGACAGAAACCTTGAATTGTCTGCGATAGCACTTTGCAACCCTGCATGTTATATACTTCAAAGGTAATAAGGTCATTTTTCCCATTTACTTCAAGTGAAATGAATTCTGAAAAAGGATTGGGATATATCTTAACCAATTCTGGATTTAGCCCGGTAACATTGGTAAACACGTGCTCTGAATAGTAATATAATTCATTCTTATAGTATATCCATTGGCTTTCGGTTTCATCCCATCTAAATCTGAGATGTTGTGTCATGTTGCCATTGACATCGTATGTGTTTTCTACTTTATAAGCAAGTAACCAGTTGCTTTCTTCGCTATCCCAACTATAATAGATATATTGTACTAGCCAACCGTTAGCATCCCATGTATTTTCGTACTTGCTACCAAAAATATAAGTGGTATCCAAATAAAGGTAGATAAAATCCACTTCTTGTATTCTGTTGTTTTGAGCATCGTATGTGATTTCGTATTCATCATCAATTAACCATTCGCCTAAGGATTCATCCCAATGAGTCCTGAGCCAGCCTGTTATGTTGCCGTGTTCATCAGAAGTATATTCTGATTTTTCATATACTACCCATTGACTTGTGGTATCATTCCAGTTATATCTGTTCCATAAGGTCATAACGCCCTTATTATTATAGGTATATTCTACTTTGTAAGCAACTGCCCATTGGTTTGAGGCTTTATCCCAGTCAGATTTTAGCCATAATGTCCTGTTGCCATTGCCATCGAAAGTAATTTCTGTTTTAGCAAAATTAATCCACTGGGTTTCGGCGTTATTCCATAAAGAATTTATTAGCAGCGTCCAGTTATTATTGGCATCATAAGTATATTCATTTTTGATATCAGGTACCCATTGGCTGGTAGTATCGTTCCATAAATAAAAAGAATTTTCTGTTGGATTGCCTTCACTATCCAATATAATTTCGAGTTTATAATCAGCTACCCATTGGCTGGTAATTTCGTTCAATCTATAGCTGACATATTGTTTCGTGTAGCCACGGGCATCATATATATACCCATACTTTCGATAATCAATCCACAGACTGGTATTTTTATCCCAATTCTGATAAATAACACTGTCCAGTTTTTGCTCACTGTCTTGTGCCGCTTTAAGCCTTGGATTTGGATAGAAAATGCTGTTCTTCTGGAGAGTGGAAATCTGAGTATCATTTTCATAATCATGATTCAATCCTTGCCTCAGCATTTCATATTCTGTACGTCCATATTTTTCATAATCTCTGTGATCATTGCTTTGTCCAACAGCAATTACGGAGATTAAAACCGGTAATACCAAAGTGATTAATGTACGTTTCATAGGTTGGATTTTGGGTTACCTGTTATTTTATTTAGATTAAAAATAATCATTATTCTTAGATTAAATCAGATTACTTTGTCGAAATCACCTCATTATAATAAAAATTACTAATTTCAATTACGAATACGGCTCGTGCTGTAAAATCAAATAGATATTTTTGATTACTAAGTAACTAAAATAAGCCAAAATGATCTGCAAAATTTTACCTAAAAGATCCATTATCATTGTGATTTTAATTGTTTCCCTGCAATTCCTTCAAAACAACGGGAATTCACAGGGATTTCATTCCCAAAGAATGGCCAGATGTTACGCAGGTGCATCTCATTCTGTGACAGTGGATGATACAGGAAATATCTGGACATGGGGTAGAAATAATGTAGGACAATTGGGAGATGGTACATTTTATAATACAAAATGGTCTCCAATTCAAATTGAAGTGGATGCCAAATTCATGTCAATAACCACGGGTAGGTTTCATTCAGTTGCCATTGACGAATCTGGCAACTTATGGACCTGGGGTAATAATTTTTATGGTGCGCTTGGTGCTGGCGGAAACTCCGAATATAGTGTACCGGTGCAGATTACTTCAAATACTATTTTTATTGCTGTTTCAGCAGGTTATGGTCATTCACTTGCATTAGATGAATCAGGAAATATATGGTCCTGGGGATATAATTCTGTGGGGCAGCTTGGAGATGGAACAAATGAAAACAGGAACATACCAGCTCAAGTCACCTCTACACAAAAGTTTACATATATTGAAGCCGGCAAATATCATTCATTGGCAATTGATGAGTCTGGCAATCTCTGGGCATGGGGCAGTAATTATGCGGGAGAACTGGGTGATGGTAGTACTACCAATAAATTAAGCCCTGTTCAAATCAGTACTGATGTTAGCTTCATTAAGCTTGCAGGTGGATGGAGTTATACTTTGGCTATTGATGAAACCGGAGAACTTTGGGCTTGGGGATATAATGGCAATGGGCGGTTAGGGGATGGCACTACTGAAGATACATACACTCCCAAAAAGTTGGCATTGGATACAAAGTTTAAAAATATTACAGCCGGAGATGATCATTCCTTGGCAATTGATGAATCTGATAACCTATGGGTTTGGGGTTGCAATGAATTCGGGAGTTTAGGTGATGGAACCAATATTGATAATCCATCACCGACTAAGATTATGGGCGGCAAAAAGATAATTGACGTTGCAGCCGGAGATGATCATTCCATGGCAATTGATGCAACTGGCAATATTTGGGTATGGGGGTACAATGAAGTTGGACAATTAGGCATTGGGGAAAATCCGGATAATTCAGTTCCCATACAAATACTTTCTGAAAAGAATTTTAAAACAATTGCAGCGGGCACTTACCATTCATTTGGAATTGATGACGAAGAAAATCTTTGGGCCTGGGGTAGAAATGATTGGGGACAGTTAGGCGACAGTACAAAAATTGATAAAAAAATTCCCTGTCAAATTGCCATTGAGCTTCCGTTGAAAACGATCTCCACTCATGAACATCACACTATGGCCATTGATGTACATGGTAATCTATGGACCTGGGGCAATAATACTTTTGGACAGTTAGGAGATGGAACTATGTCTTCAAAGCTTTTGCCACACAAGGTCATGAAGGATACCCTATTCAAAACTATTGATGCTGGCAGCTACCATTCTTTAGCCATTGATGAATCGGATGACTTTTGGGCGTGGGGAGGAAATTATCCCGGTCGCCTGGGAGATGGGACCACGGACGATAGGCGTTATGCAGTTCAGGTTAATGCTGGCACGAAATTTACAGCAATTGCCGGGGGAGAAGACTATACCATGGCCCTGGATGATTCGGGCAAAATATGGTTGTGCGGGTCCAATAGGTATGGACAGTTAGGTGATGGAACCAATGCCAATAGTGATACGCTGATTCAGATAATGCAAGATATGAACTTTAAGTCAATATCTGCTGGAGATAATCATTCCATGGCTATAGATGAAAATGATAACCTATGGACATGGGGAAATAATTTTTCTGGACAATTGGGTGACGGATGGAGTCTATCCAGCAGGTCTACTCCGCAAAAAATTATGTCGCAGACAAAATTTAGTACTATAGCTTGTGGTAGTTCACATTCACTCGCATTAGATATATCAGGTAATCTCTGGGCATGGGGACAGAATTATTTTGGCCAATTGGGTGATAATACTTTCATTGACAGTCCAACACCTGTCAAAATATTGGATGGGAAAATATTCGTTACCATTGCATGTGGCGGATACCATACCCTTGCCATCGATAATTCGGGTAAACTATGGATTTGGGGGTCAAATAATTACGGCCAGCGTGGAGATAATACTGCATGGTATGACATTCCCGTCTGGCTTAATAAAAGCCAATCTACCAATCTTCAAACAGTTAAAGTCAGCAGTGATTTAACCATTTTCGGAGAACACGGAAAGATCAGGATCCAATCAGAACATGATGGTTTTTACAGGATCTATAACATTATGGGCAGCATGATAAAAACCGGCAGATTTCAGCAAGGAGAATCCTATATAGATCTTGACCCTGGAATATTTATTTTTAACTCAAGTAATTCCAGTTGTAAAATCATCGTACAATGACATCATAGTCCCTATGAATGCATACCCACAATCCGAATGATTTTGAGCTAATAAATATCAGGACATATATCCATTTTCAATATCTTATTCTTTTATAAGCTTCCCCTTATAGATTAAGCCATCTTCATCTATTAACCTGTATAAGTACAATCCAGGATTAAATTTTAAGAAATCCAATGAGGTCTTGCCATCCCGGTCTTTGTCATGTATTGAATGAATGAGTGTTCCTGAAGCATCAAAGATTTCAATCTGTATGCTGTTGTTTTCTGTATAGGAAAATGTCCCGATGCTAAGAACAGGATTTGGTGAGAATTCTATATGTAGTTCATTATTAATTTGAATTGAACTGATGTTCTCACTAACATGAAATAGATTCGTATTACCATTATCACTCTTATTCTTACAGTATACCTGAGAAGGATCATTGCTGTCTTCAATATGATGCAATATACTATCTCCTGTGAAGAAATATTTACCAGCATCTCCGATAAATATTGATGACGGGGCAATATTATTATCACTAATACTATATACCCATATCAGATCACCTGAACTATTAAGTTTATATATATTTCCATATGATGTGCTTACATAGATATTGCCAGAATAGTCTATTGTGGGATTGTCCAATAGTGGCTCTCTGAAGTTTATACGCCATGTTTGATTATTCTCCTCATCCCAACGAGGTGTACCATCAAGACTGTATGATTCAAGAGATCTTGAAAATCGGAAATAAATGTTATTATCCTTATCAAAGGTCGGGGGGTACATATTAAAATCTGGGTAATCAGAGCCGAATAATCTACTCCAATTCAAATTACCATGATTATTATAAGATAATAACGCGGCATTATTTTTATTGCTTTTTTCAGTTCCAATATAAATATTTCCGTATCCATCTATTGTAGGAGAATTATTTGAAATGTAGGGTACGGTTAAACCAATTGGCAAAATTCCTGCTTTAAAATTTAAATTTCCATCTGAATCCAAAGAATATAAATTTCCACTTTGACAACAAAAAACTATATCGCCAGTAGAAGTAATGGCAGGTGAATATAATATGTCATTATCAGCAACGTATGACCACTTTATTTCACCATCAGGTGAATAAGCATACAAATTGTTATCGGTTGATCCTATATATATTGACCTGTCTGGTCCAATCCCTGGCGAATCATAAAACTGTCCATTGGCATCCTTTTGCCAAACTAAGGATCCGTCTGAAAGAACAAGACAGGTAATTTTATTTCTGCTTGTAATAATAACCGAATTATCAAAGATTACAGGAATCTCAAGACTATCTCCCTCGTTATCATAATTCCATAATGCACTGCCCGATTCAGTATAGGCAAAAACAGAATCAATACTGCATGCAACAATAATACCATTATCTGAAAGTGCAGGTGATTTAACAAAATTCCTGTCACTAACAATCCAGTTTGCAGGTTCCGGATGATAAATTCGTCTTATCTTACCTGCACCTCCGAATTGGCCTGGATATCCAATAATGCAAAAGATCGAAGAATCTTTTCCAAATTCCACAGGATAACGGATCTGTTCGTTGAAGTGGAATTTATATATTTTATTGCCGCTTAAGGGATCAAGACAATAAACATTACCATCGTCTGACCCAAAATATAAATTCCCATCCAAACCAATTCTTGGCGAAGATAATACATATCCATCTGTTCGGAATTCCCATCGAAATTCGCCGTTACCATTTAAGCATTTCATACTATACCCATTGCCGAAATAAAGACTGCCGGTTACATCAAAATATGGGTCTGAATACATATCTACCCATGTACTGGTTTTATATTTAATATCACCGTCTTTTCTAAACACCCAAATATCATTTCCGTAATAATTTTCGGCATAGGCACAAACATTACCATCAAGATCAACTGCAGGAGCCTTATTAAAGTAAGTCCTATAACCTGGATAAAATTGCCAGAGGAGATCCCCACCAAAATCAAACGCGTAAAAAACTGTATCTCGATAAGGCGCACAATATACAATGCTATCTTTAAAGACCCCTGCAGGTTCAGCAATCGGAAAATTGAATTTCTTATCCCATTGAAGTATGCCAAAGGAGTTTAAAACATAGATGAACGAATCAGCTGAGGACACAATGAAATAATTATTATCTGAACATACTATATGACAACCATCTCTGTATCTCTCTGTCAATCCACGTAACTGATAATTCCAGACAAGACTTCCGGTAGTATCAATGCAGTATACCATTTCATCATACGCTGCAAATAATATTTTACCGTCCCTTGATTTGCATAATGATTCCGGATAGATGTCTTCCCCATTTGTCTGGAATCTCCAATTCTTGTCGCCTTTTACTGTTAAAGAGTGCAAATAATTACCCGTACTGACATAAACATTATTGTAATCATCAATAAATGGAATATTATAAACATAATCGGGAAAGTAAATCGGATCATAAGATTTAAATTGGGCATTAACAAAAATTGAGGTCAATAGAGCCACTGCGGACAAGCATAACAAATGTTTTGATTTCATAAGGGTAGGTATTTAATGGATCATAGATTAAATTTAATATTTTTTATGAATTATGGGTATTAAGCATTGAAATATAATTCTACTTTGACAGGTTATAAAAATCTAAAATATATTCCATCCCCAACGGGACTTTAGATTTAACCATAATTATTAATCTACCAATATTTTGTCCCTAAAGGGACAGTTCCGTCAGAGCATATCCCGCTTTGCGGGAAACCTAATATTGGTAGAAGTTAAGATTTCCCTGTTTGTTTCTGAGTCCTGTCAAGGACGATATATAAACAATCTGTCAAAATAGAATTAAGAATATCCTTGCAAATAAAACAGCAATTGACGCAACCTTTCTTTTCGGGATTCATCTATTAACAATAAACGGATCATAAACTTAACCGCCATGAAGTATTATACCCTGCTACTTATTATTTTCCTGGGCTATGGTTCATGTGAAACAGAAAACGTGGATAATTCGTGTCACAGCAGCACACTGATCAGTCATGTCGCCAATTCGGAAGTTGATATCCAGGAATTGACTTATAATAGCAATTGTCTTATTCATGAATCAATTGAGCGGTTTTCATATAAAAGATATGCATACGATACACAAAACAGACTGGTAAAACTGGAGCAGGCTTTTTTATTTGATCCCTTAAGTTGTTATATGAATCCCGGTTCAGCAAATGAGACTTTTACTGATCCCAGAAAAGCAGAAATTATGCAATATTCTGAATTTGAGTACGACGATACAGGAAGATTAACAAAGAAATTAAATTACTTCATAAACAACGGGAATGACCTGCTTGTTTCTTACCAAACCTATGATTATGATAGCAATCAGATAGTACGGCTTAATATCTGCGATCCGCAGGGACAAATAAATCAATATCATGATTATCAATACGATGGTAGCGGAAATATAATCAGGGACGATTATTACCTGGCAGAGTCCGGTTCCGGTGCAAAACTGCAGAGTCATTCAATCTTCGAAATGGATGATAAAAACAATCCTTACATCATTTTTGCCGGGGAAGGTAACCCCGGTTTATTTACGAACAGAAATAATATTTTGAAAGAGACTACTGTCTTCTACAATGCAGGCGGGGAATCCCGGAATTCCGTTCAAAATACTTTCGAATACAATACATTGGGATATCCGGTCAAAGTCAATGAGCTGACCTATTCCTATGATGAATAACCTGCAAACAGGACTGCGTATTTGAAGAGTCAGACATTTTATACTCTTATGTAACAAATTATTAATACATAGAAAATCAATATACTATTATAATCAATATCTTAATTTTTTTCTCTATAAAATAATTTTTAAATCAAATTATGCATACCCCAAATGCAAATCAATGCCCCGTGGCGTAGGCCAGTCAAATCGGCGGGCCTGGTGTGGCGTGACGCAGCCGATGGAGGTGCGTTAAGCGGGTCGTGTGCTGGCCGGAAATCGGCAAGGATGTGGGGAGAAGCATCGATTTGACTTGAATTTACTTTGCAACTTTCTTTGTTTCAAGACAAAGAAAGTTGAGAAATTTGGGTATTTTCAGTTATTCATTTAGGGACCATATTTTTAAAAATACTGAGGGACTCATTATGAGGGACCGGTTTATATTATTTCCGCTATTTGGTTTTGTTTTCCTTGTCAATTGCAGTAAGGATCCGGATGACAACGACCGGACAATGAGCAATTATACCGGGTCCTATAAAAACATTGAATTTACCGAAAGCTTAATTCAGGAATTTGCGCCGGGAATTTACAGGGAGGCGGATATTCCGGACGAGGTTAAACTGCTCACCCATGGAAGGATTGAGATTGATTTCCAATACAATGGGGGTGCGCTTCATTCTTTCATGCCGCTTCTGTATTATGGCTCAGCAAACAAAAACAGCCACGACGATGCTGTCGAAGAGCCGGCCTTTCATTTGGTTGTTGAAATTGGTCATTATAATGTGATTCCCCTGCCGGTGGAATATTTATTCTATACCATAAGCACTTTCCGGCAGCCCCAATATTGCCGGGATACCTATTGGCCGGTATTGGCCGGTGTGAACTATACTCTTATTATTGACAAAAGGCCTGAAGGGATTGTTCTTCAATTAAAGGAAGGGGAGAACCTCATTAATGTTTTTCCGCATGCCTTCTTCCCCGATTCCTCACTGATGTTTTTTAAGGATGTTACTGCGTATATTGATGTGAACAAGGGAGACTCCCTGGGAAAAGTGTTGATGGTAGGCAAAGGATTTACCGGGTTTGATAAAGGCCTCCATGAATTTAACGGTGAGGTTACAGGCTTAAGGATATACAAATATATCCTGTCAGACACAAGACCCGGATATGAACTGGAAGGGGTAAGGAATCAGCATACCGAAAACCAGCAGGTAAGATACAGGAAAAGGGATAACTTGTATGGCGATGATACATACATCATCATGAAATACGAATTCTGGCCCTATACATTTGAATCGGGGGTATTCAAGCCAAACGGAGCGATGCAAAGTGGTGAATCAGACAAAACAGCCAATAACGGGTTTTCGGTCTGTAATTTACAGCACAGCAATATCGGTTTTTATAAAGTATATCTTAAGACGCTGGATGAAGGCGGCAGTATTCTCAGATCAGCCCAGAAACCTTTCGATATTTGGGTATATCCGAAAGAATGGGACTTTGCCTTTTATGAGTAATATTATTGCTTGCACAAAGATCACACACAACTTTAAACGACATGTTAGCGGACAAAAGGTGTTGTACTTGGCAGCGTACCCATAGTGGCAACCGCGTCACTCAGCCCGCATGGAGGTAATTTCCAGGAGGCAAAGTGAAGAGTCGACCCTTCTGGTGATTTTTACCCGTCATTTGCGATGACAACACCAAAACCAAACGTGATTAAGGGAATAGGCTAACCTGTCAAAGCAGAACCAATAATCCTGTACAAAATATTTCTGACTTGCTTTGATGGTAATTATTCTTTATGTAACTTAGTTTTATCCTATGAATCCGGCCAATTCAAATAAACCAATCAATAAAGCCTTAGATGAAAACTGTAACAATCTACTTAAGATCTGTCGAACAAGAGGGTAAAAAACGCCTTGCCATGTTCGATTCAAACGGCAATGGAGATATCGATAACCTTACAACAGAGGTTGAGGCCGGGGCTACGGTTATCTGGAAATTAGACAGCTTCAGTGGAATAAGGAGCATAACCAGAATATACTCCAAAACAGGGAAGCGTAATGTTTTTAAAAATGATCCTGCAAAAAGGCTGGTATGGAAAGGTTTTATGCTTCAATTATCAAAAGATGCAGAAGGAGAAGAAGCATACAACATTGACTACATTCTTTGTGATGATACAAAAGCAACTATTGATCCTTACATAAGGGTCCCACCCCCCAGATAGTACAATGTATTTTCATATTATTTCAGCTTTTTGTATTGTCTTCACTATGGCAATAAACTCACTAATCGCGGTTAATGTGCCATCAACCGATAGCCTGTTGTATTTATTAAACCATGACCTGGTTAAGGAAGATACTGATAAATTCGAACTTCTTTGCGAGATAGTCTCAAACTCAGCTGATGCGGATATCATTTTACATTATAGTGAACAGGCCATAAAACTTGCTGAGAAATTGAATATAAGCCCTGCAAGGCCTATTGTTTTCAAAGGAGTCGGCTACCTTAATTCCGGTAAACTTGCCTCAGCACTTGAATGTTTCATGAAAGCAGCCAAATATTACAAAGCGGATCACAACAACATCGGCCTGGCAACGGTATATCTTTATATATCAGAAGCTTATAACCTACAGGAAAACCATGACAATGAGAAATATTATCTTAAAAATGCCATTGAGATCTTCAAAAATGAAAAGGATTCGATAAACCTGGCTTCAGCCTTACACAATTTGGGTTATGCAAATTACAGTATGGGGCAATACGATACGGCCTTAATCTTATACGCAAAGACAAGTGAAATTTACCTGAAGTTAGGTTACCTTTCTGAGTATGCCTATTGCCTGGGGAATTCGGGGCTGGTTTATTCCAGGCAGTCGGAATTTGAAAAAGCCGAAGAATATCTTCTCCGCGCTATTGAAATACTTTCCAGGCAGGGAGATGATTATGCCGTTACACAATATATGATTGAATATGCCGGCATTCTTCAGCACAAGGGAGAAATTAAAAAAGCCATTGCCTGTGCGACCATAAGTTTTGGCAACGCCACAAAGAATAACATTATTGAATTTGAACGCGATGCAGCCTATCGTCTTGCCCGGCTATATCAGGTTTCCGGTAAGTATGACAGTGCTTACCATTATCAGTCGTTGTATTTAGATGCCAATGACAGCATTAAAAGCTATGAGAATATTCAGAAAATGGCTGATCTGCGTACAGAATTTGAAGTGGCTAAAAAGCAGGCAGAGGTTGATGTATTGCAAAAGAATAAGATAATACAGCTTATTGTGATCGGAAGTTTATTACTCATCCTATTGCTTGCCATGGGACTCATCATGCTGTATTATTACAACCTGAAACGGTCCCAAAAGCTCACAGCTGCACTTGATGAGCGTCGAATGTTATTGGAAAAGCAGAGCACAGAGCTGATAGAACTCAATCGTATAAAAGATAAATTCTTCTCTGTCATTTCACATGATCTCAGGGGACCAATAAGTTCCATAGGAGGTATTTCCTTTATGATTAAAGAAAGTGTTGAAAACAACAATCCGGCTTTGCTTCGTGAAATAACAGACTATGTAGATCAAACCGTTTTTTCCCTGACCGCACTGCTGGAAAACTTACTTAACTGGGCTCAAAATCAGCAGGGAAAGTTTCCCTACCTGGAGGAAAATATTGATATTAAAGCCATCATAGAGGAGGTGGTTAAATTGTTTTCTACCACTACCTTGTTGAAGGACATCCGGATTAGTCTGAAAATCAAGGCAAAAATTATCATCCCGGGCGATCGTAACAGCATGATGATGATCATCCGGAATTTATTAAGTAATGCGCTTAAGTTTACCCATAAGGGTGGGACAGTTAGCATTTCAACAGCTTTAACACCTGACCGTAGAGCAGAAATTGTGGTTGCTGACAACGGAACAGGCATACCCGCCGAAAAGATTCCCTGGTTATTTGATTTTAAGGAGAATAAAAGCACCTATGGAACAGAAAAGGAAAAAGGAATCGGGCTGGGCTTAAATCTCGTTCATGAATTTGTAAAAATGAATAAGGGCACTATTGAGGTGAAAAGTACTGTCGGAACAGGAACGAGCTTTATTTTGCAGTTTCCGTTGGCTGATGCAGGTAAAAAGGGTTAGCAAATACACAGTATTATCCGGGAAGCCGGATTGAAACTGGTTGGGAGTGATCTTTGAAAGCCCTGGTATGGGACTTTACCTGCCCGTCGGTCAGGCAGGCATGAATAACCTTTGCTTTCTAAAAAATTACTTTAAAGTGAACGAAATAAATATTAATTCTCTAAACGTGAAAGTATTAATCATTTATGCTCATCCCAATCCGATGTCATTCACCAAAGCCATTCTTGACAATTTTGTCAGGGGCCTGAGGGAAGCTGGACATCAATATGAGATTGTAGATCTTTACAGGATAAAGTTCAATCCGGTATTTCAGCCCAATGATTCAGCCTTTTTTGTGGATGATGATCTGCCGGAAGATATTTTTCAGCAGATGGACATGAGAAAGATGATCATCGGGCTTGCCGGCGGACCGCTTAAGCGCCTTATCGCAAAATTGTATATAAGGAACAAGACGGATCATGAGCTCAGAAAGCTGATATACGCGCAAAGGCCAAAGGATGTATTGAAACAACAGAAGAAAGTCTCAGAAGCAGATGTGCTGGTTATTATAACCCAGGTTTTCTGGTTGCACTTTCCGGCCATCGTGAAGGGGTGGATGGAAAGGGTCCTGACTTACGGATGTGCATACAGGTTGAATGAAAAAGGATGGAAGGGTGATCCCGATGGCAGGATACCCTTGCTTAAAATCAAAAAGGCCATTATCATGCATCCGACGTTTTTTAACGAAAAAGTTTACAGGGAAAAAGGATTCAAAGTCGCCATGGAAAGAACGATTGATGACTGGAGCCTTAAATACCCGGGAATTGAAAATGTCGACCATATTTATTTTCATTCCATTTTGGCAGTAAGTGCCGAAACCCGCAGTAAATATCTTGAGGTGGCATACGTGAAGGGAAAAAGACTTTGAAGTCAATTGCTACTCTCCCCCGGTGGAAAAACCGGGGGACTTCACCTTTGCTATTGTGGGAAAATATTTGTACTTTCAGTATAACAGGATCTACAGAGTTTTTTATACCAATGTATAAACACACCGAATGAAAAAAGCCTTTCTGCTCCTGGCATGCATAGCTGTTCAGGCCAAAGCCCAGACTCCCCAGTCCTATACCACTTTTGAGGGGAAAACCCTGAATCTGTATAAATGGGAAGGTACATATACCCTGATTCTTTCAGGTACGGATACGTTAAGCCCGGGCGTGATGACCAACTGGGTCAATGCCATGGATGGTGCCTACAGTTACTATTACAGCTGTACCAATCAAGACCCGATCTGTTATACCGATGTTACCTGTTTAGATGGCAAATCCACAATTGCCCGCGTTGATGCCACCTGTGGTGCCGGATGCGGCTATCTGGGCTGGACCGGTATAGAATTACTGGATACCTATTTTGATGCTTTTTACCATGCATTGGCCACTGATGAACAATATAGCCAGGAACCATTCTATGAATTTGGGAGAAATTTCTGGTTTTACAGCGACAAACTGGAATACCTGTCCGATGATCCGGTTGTTACCGGTTATGCTGTGTTTATGCGGTTTATGTCCATGGATTATTTGGGATTGCAGGGGGCGGATTTTGGCAGGTGGACATTTCCGCAATTTCAAAATAAGGTTAAAGAATTGCTCAGCACGTACATGGCTGACCCGGGCTTAAACTGGAGCAACACCCTGGGAGCCGGACAAGGAATTGACGGTTCGGGTTTGGGGGCAACGGACTTGTTTGCTTCCTTTTGTTTTTATCTGAAAGAAAATTACGGGGGCCATACCTGGGTGCAAAATGTCTGGAAATATGCAGGACAAAGACCGGATGCCCTGACGACCCAGGATGCTGTGGATAATTTTATTGTTGCGTCCTCCCAGGCTGCAAATACCAATCTGGTTTCCCTGTTTCAGTACTGGAAATGGACACCCTCGGCATCCGCCATTGAGTTTTTGAATTCAACGCTGGGTACATCCGGATTAAACCAGGAAACAAATCATGACTTTGTTTATCCTAATCCTACAAAGGGAATATTGTTTTTTGGCTCAGAAATAAAATCAATCGGCATATATTCTCTGGATGGAAAACTATTAAAAAACAAGGGTTCTGTAAATTCTATTGATTTGGGGGATTTATCCGGGGGTATTTATTTTATCGAGGTTACCACCTGGGATAACAAAAGTATTAAGACTAAAATAGTAAAGGAATAATGCCTAAATGGTGATATTTAGCCGATCAAGTTTCATTGCAATGGATTGATGCTTCTCAAACCTTATTTGCAATCCAAAACCTTAGTAGTCACTCAGTATTTTAAAAATATGATCCCCAAATGAATAACCGAAAACACCCAAATTCCTCAACTTTCTTTGTCTTGAAACAAAGAAAGTTGCAAAGTAAATTCAAGTCAAATCGATGCTTCTCCCCACATCCTTGCCGATTTCCGGCCAGCACACAACCCGCTTAACGCTCGCCCATCGTCTGCGTCACGCCACACCAGGCCCGCCGATTTGACTGGCCTACGCCACGGGGCATTGTGGTTTTTTCAGGGTTTTTTAATCAATAGGGGACTTCCTGTTTCAGGTACTGGTATGAGGATATTCTTTGGGATAATCCTTATTGGAGTCATATTGGTATTATTATCATCAGATTGATTGCCATCTGTTTCCGGAACAATCCGATATAGAAAATACCTGTCTTTTTCTGAAGTTTCAGAAATAAGCAAATACTTCTCATTTATTATGGTATTTAAGGAAATCTCAAAATCTTTATTCATTACGGAAAATGGTCTTGCATCAACAACGACCATGGTGTTTCCATAAGTTGTATCTGTTTTAGTATGACTATTTTGTTGTGAAAAAACTGGGATCAAATACGTACATATGAAAACCATAAATGAAAATATCCTTTTCATAATCCGGTAATATTTAGTCAATT
The DNA here is from genome assembly GCA_963705125.1 of uncultured Bacteroidales bacterium. Taxonomy (GTDB): domain Bacteria; phylum Bacteroidota; class Bacteroidia; order Bacteroidales; family UBA10428; genus UBA5072. The sequence continues at coordinate 55,525 of CAVPIY010000010.1, forward strand.
ATTCTGTAATAAGGTACAAATAAAAAAGGCTTAAGTCAAGTGAATTTTGACCAAAAGACAAAGAGTGAATTAGAAAATTGTGTAATGGTGCTGAGGGGTGGCTTTGTGAGCAGGGCGTCCATGTACATCGCTCGTGGTGCCATGCCGGAGAGTTTTATTCGCAAACCACGTCGTTGCTTTGGCTATTCCAGCAATGCCATAAAGCGTCCTGAAAATAATGTTCGGCTTTTATTCTGCCATTGTATTCAGTTGAACTCCACTCTATGTTCACTGTCATATCTTCTTCTGTACGGTTCCGTGTGTTGTAAACAACCGTATAAAAGGCGTTCAGGGCATTTTCAGTAAGCCCATAGGAAAGGTAACTTCCGACTGTCAGTTGGTTGGGATCGGCATTGTCAGCCACATGTATGTAAGTATATTTTATTTCACCGATTTCATCACCCGTTTTCGACCAATCGATTTGCAGTATACCTTCCTGATCGGCATAACTGTGGTAGAGTTTCCATTGGCCGTCCATTCCATCCAGGTTTGAAGTCCCCTCAAACCATAAAAACTCATCGTGGCCCCCGACTCCGTCTTTGGAAATGTACATTTCCCATTTTATATCGCTTTCCCTGATTTTAAGCTGCTTATCTCATACCCGCGTATCCCGAATGAGGGGTAAAGATTCATATGCGAAAAACAAGCCGGTTCCTGCATGGCCTGACCAAAATGCTTCATATGAAAGGCAAACTGAAGGTCTACCCTGGCAGCCATGTGCACACAATATTCGGCCAGATAAAACTCATTCTCGAATCCGGCGCCGGTAAATATGTCGCTGGTCTCCATGGTATAATACTGAATATAATCCCTGTCGGTGGTCGTATTCCTGAACGGCAGTCCGCGCAGGTTTCTCCACAGCTGCTGGACATCAATGGTTGTGGAATATTCCGGCTCACCGACATCATAAAAGTTCGGAGAATGACAGAACTGGGAGGCGCTGGAGAATACATGCGGATTTGCGGCCGCCAGCCATATGGCTGCATGTCCGCCCATGGAAAGACCTGAAATGGCCCTGTACTGTGGAGCCGGAAGGGTATTATACATGGAGTCCACAACCCCGATCAGTTCTTTTATGTACACGGAAAAATTATAAAAGTTGCCGGTCCAGTTTTCAGCCATTGACGGAAAGTAAACCCCGCATCCCGGCAGTCCCTCTATTTTACCGTCTGGGCATACGATAATAACATCATGGTACAGGGTGAAGTTCTCAAAATCAGCATTGTTTGGATATTCATAGTCAGGATGGACCGGTCTGCCGATGGCCCCGGGGGCAGGCAGGCCATATTCCCGGTAACTGTATGTCCCGCTCTTCCGGTAACTGCCTCCGCAGCCATGCAAAAAATATATTACCGGGTATTTTCGGTGCGAATCTCCTGGATCATATGCCGGGGGCGTAAATACCCTGAAATGCCTGTTTTCTCCGAAAGTGGCACTGAAGTGGCTTTCATCTGTAAAGGCCTGTACCGTGCCCGGAATGAGCAGAAAAAAGAGGAAGGTTTTCATGACATCAGATCCCTTGTGGATATAATATTACGATATTCCGTCAAATACCAGATCATGTATTCCAAAAAAGCGGATAACCTTTTTGATTGTTATTTCAAAAAAAAATCGATATTTCTTTTTATAGTTAGGAATCCTTACTATATTTGTACCGACAAACATGTCAACAGGACAAATTTATTCACGTAAAAAAAGACAAAAATGAAATCGAGAATCTTAATTGTTATTATGGCTGCTGTTTTTATTGCAGCAACCGGGTCTGCCCAATCTGCAAAAACAATTGCAGGCTATACCTATGGAACAAACCAGGTCGCAAGATCCCCCCTTAGTTTAGAGGATTTGAAATTGTTGGAGCAAACCTTATTGTTTAACGATGACGACATTGCATATCTAAAAATGAGTCGTGATATTTTAAAGGACCAAACCAATGACATTTTGGATGTTTGGTATGGTTTTGTAGGATCTACGCCTCAATTGCTTTACTTTTTCGGGGACAAAACAACAGGTAAACCGGATGGAGAGTACCTGGCAAAAGTCAGAGAAAGATTTGGCATTTGGATTTTACAAACAGCAGAAGCTGAATATGACCAGAACTGGTTGAACTATCAGTATGAAATAGGGCTTAGGCACTATTCTGCAAAGAAGAACAAGACCGACAACGTCAATTCTGTCTCTATTGTCAACTATCGCTATGTTCCAGCCCTGACAATTCCGTTAACAACTACTTTAAAACCATTTCTTGCCAAAAAAGGAGCAAGTTCCGACGATGTGGAAAAGATGTATAACGCCTGGGTAAAATCTGTTTTATTACAAAGTATTCTTTGGGGACAACCTTATATGAAGGAAGGTGAATTCTAAACAAACCGGGAAATAGTTGGATCATGACCTTGCATCTCAGGGGTAAACCAACTATTTTCTATAATCATAAATAAAAACAGCAATTATGGAAGTATCAGTCTGGGACACTTATTTTACAAAAAAGGATGGTAAGGTTATGCATTTTGACATTATTGTACCGGCTATGATCAAGGATGAAAGAATGATTCATTCTTTTGGTAATGAATACTTACAATATATAAACAAGGGAAACCCGGAATTAACAGCAAAGTCGTGCAGTTTTTGCCACATTGAGAAAGCAACTGATGAAATGGAAAGGAGTATTCAGCAAAAAGGATATTATATCATGGAAATGGAAGGATGTCAAATATGATCAGCAAAGCATGTTGAAACAAATGATTACTTTTGGCAAAAAGTCATGAATTCAGCAGAATGATCAAAAAATGTTTCCATTCTAAAACTGCTCAGAAACATAATAGTATGTCAGTTTTTGATTTACATTGGCAGAATGAAAATCTGAACAACAAGATCATAGCCGGACTGGAACGTTTATCTCAGGTGTTCAGAATATTGCTTTGGGAGAAGGCAAAAGAACACAGTTTAAGCCCCATACAGATCCAGTTGTTAATTTTTATCAGGCATCATTCATCAGACAAGACCACGATAAGTTATCTTGCCCGTGAGTTTAATTTTACCAAACCCACAATTAGTGATGCTATCAAAGCTCTCGGGCAAAAAAAACTCATTAAGAAGTTTACCGACCATTCTGACTCCAGAAGCTATACCATACAGCTGACACCCTCAGGGAAGAAAGTGGTTTTAGAAACGGAGAACTACGCAAATCCTCTGACAGAATTAATATCCAAAGCAAGAGAGACAGACAAGGCAGTATTGTGGGAAAATATATCAAACCTGATTGTGAGTCTCAATAAACTGGAAGTAATTAGTGTTCAACGGACTTGTTTTAATTGTAAATATTATGCGATCAATAGCAACAAACATTTCTGCAACCTGCTTGATCAAAAATTATTGACGCAGGACATTAGAATTGACTGCCATGAATTTGAATTGGCATGAATTGCGTGAATTAGTTACGACCTGATCTGATAGCCAGGAATTAAACAAAATTTGTTTTATTCTGATTCTAAATTAACATAAACCATAGATAAGCATTAGTGAAGTGACTAAATCCAGGTACGGATTATTAAGATGAGAACCAAATAGGTAAACCCTTAGATCCAGTCGTTCCCTGATTTTGATCTGCTTACTTCATAACCGCGTATCCCGAATGAGGGGTAAAGATTCATGTGTGAAAAACAGCATGGTACCTGCATGGCCTGACCAAAATGCTTCATGTGAAAGGCAAACTGAAGGTCTATCCTGGCAGCCATATGCACACAGTATTCGGCCAGAAAAAACTCATTTTCAAAACCGGCAACCTGGCTACATATGGCCGGTAAGTTTTCATTTAACATACAAAACTAAATATTTGAACAAATCAGGTTTTAAATGGTTATAATGCCGGAGACCAGAAACCAAATTATAAAACGGGGCGAAACTGAAAAGCCATACGAGTAGGAAAATACTAATTCAAAAAAGATGGTAACAGTAATTGTCTCACATGAATGCAAAAACTACTCAGATTGGAGAAAAGTTTTTGATGCTGATGAAGTAAACCGTTCAAAAGCAGGTTTTAAAATTACTGGAGTATATCATTCTGTTGATAATGCAAATAAGTTAACAATTATTGGCGAAGCTCCAAGCGCAGAAGCAATAAATGCTTTTATGTCAAATCCTGAATTGAAAGCAGCAATGGAAAAAGGAGGAGTAATAGGCATGCCAAATGTTAGTATTTTAAGCAAAATTTGATTTAGGAGTCTTTGCTAAAAAGCAGGCCAATATGGCAGGACAAACTTACGGAACTCATATTGGGTATTGGATTATCATGGCAAATAATTGCAGTGCTTTCGAATAGAAAATATAATTATTGCTGTATGAGATCAGAACCGGCTTGTTAATCGTACCTCAATACCTTTAAAATCCAATACTTCATAACATATTCCGGCATTGCAGGCAGGACCTCCGCGTCTCTCCCCGGCAAAAATCTGAAAACTGTTACTTTCATTCACCTGATACTTTGCATTTGCACCAAGCCAAATTTTAGAACCTTCCGTAACCACAAATGAATCATTGCTGTATTCTGTTATGATGTTGCAAATGATTTTTGATTTATAAGCATACCCTAAAACAAACACATGATTCTGATAATTCTCTCCTGAACGTTTAAAGGTTTGGAATTCATATTCGGTTTTAATGGATGAAGTTTTGAGAACCTTCCAATCTGCACTTATACCGGTCGATATCCGATGTTCCTCAAGTTTAAAAGGATCCTCTGCATAATCGGTAAATATCTTCATGTCATGTTTATCTGATAAGGAAAAATCATATTCGAGAAAGAATTCCTGAAAAACGAATTTCTGTTCAAAAATATTTATGGCCAGAGTATTATTAAATGTGATTGTCGATAAGTCGGGAAAGGTATAAAACAGCTCAACCTGATAACCTGTTTCGTTTGTTGGCTGAAGTACGTGAGTACTTCTGTTGAGAACTTTATAGGAATGCTCCTTTATTAAGGCTGGAGGTTCATTCATACCGGAACCGATCAGAAAGTTTTTATAGTTTTTATATTCAGCACTTATACCAAAATTATTAATTGCCATATTCAACCCCACATAAAGGGCATGCGACGATTGGCTGGAAAAATCGCCAAAGGTAAAATCGCTTACATTTTTGGCTATTTCTGTATAATAAGAAAAGGCATGCGAAATATTGCCCGATAAAGTGGCCATGAAATAAACCTGGTCATTTCCACTATTCGAATTTTTCAGGACCGAAACACCGAATGTTTGCTTTTTTAGGCTATATTCAGAATAAACGGCAGCAACCGTATCCGGTCTCCTGTATTTAAATTCCTGCGTCGGTGGAAAGACATAATTCAGCGGACTGCCATAGAGAACCTTTGTATTAAAATTCTTATGCTGAAACCTGACACTTATGCCCAATATATCACGATTAAAATAATGACGGGACCGATAACTTAAATCCTCAAGAATGGCCCCCGGTATTTCAAAAGAGCGCAATAATAAGCCTCGCCCAATGGTTTCGTAGAAATTGCCGATTTTTATTTCGAAGGGCTTTCGTTTATATTGCAATAAAAATTGGGTCAGTTTTACATAACCACTACCTGCAAGAGGGGTGTTAAACTGTTCCAATGTTGCACTTGCTTTTAAGAACTTGTAATTGTAGTTAGCGACCAATCTGTCGTAGAGTGTCGATATAGAAGATGTGTCTCCCGGTAATCGGCCATATTGATACTCTGCTATATTATTTCCGCTAAACTGAGCATGAGAGGGATTTGTATTGCATAAAATAAAGAGCAGAATACTAGCTGTTTTGGAAATCCTGCTCACTATTAACTCGCGTTTAAATATTTCTCTATCTCAGTAATTATAATTTCGGTATCCCCGGAAACAAAACCTTCATGAATCCAGACGATTTTTCCATTTGAATTGACAATGACCAGTGTTGGTAAACCCACGATGTTTAATTCAGTTTTTAGTTCGGAATTAATATCAATTAATACGGGATACTGAATTTGCAACGATTTGCTCAGGGGAGCTACTTTTGAAATGCTTCGCGGACCATCGCAGTTTATGCCGATTATTTCAACTCCCTTATTTTTGTATAATTCGTATATTTTATTAAGCTCAGGAATTGCTTTGTTACAAGGTTTGCACCATGTTGCCCAAAAATCGATAAGGGTAAGTTTTTCTCCTTTTAGTTCGTTGTAATTCCGGGTATTGTTTTCAATATCCTTGTATTCAAAATTATTCACGGTTTGTGCTGTTAAACCAACTTGTGAGAATAATGCAAATACCAGAAATGATACTATTTTCATGATTATTCGCTGGTTATAAAATGAAACCCCACAAAAAATGTAATTATCATGGTGTTATTTTTATTTATTTGCAGAAAGAACAGTATGGCAAGTATTTTTTTACTTCGCCAATAGTTCGGTTACTTTTAATTCTGCTGCGGCAATATCCGAGGATGTCGATTTTTTTCCCTGAAACGCTATTTTGCCTGCTTTATCAATTACAACAATCCTATCGTATGTAGTTTTATAATCAGCAGCCACACGTGATGCATTTAATAAGAGGGGAAACGAAACATTGGTTGCAGTTTTAAAGGCCTGCACCGCGGCTGAATTACCATTCCATTGGTCAAGCCCCAGAACCACATAATCGGTGTTGGATGCAAAGGGTGTAACCAACTTACTCTCAACACTGGGTGCAACTGCTTTGCATGATGGACAGCTGCTGCCGAAAAAGAACAGCACAACCACTTTATTGTTAAAATCGGAAAGACTTACATCAGCACCATCTAAGGATTTAAGTGTGAATGCGGGAGCAGCTGAAACCATCACCGAGGGTTCCGTAGTATCTTCATCTTTTGAGCATGATGCAAGTGCCAAAGTAAAAACAAGGATGGTGACCATGGTTTTGGATGCCAATAAAAGCGTCCAAAAAAGGCGTTCATTATTTTGTTTCATATATTCAATTTTTAAACGATTAAATATTGAAACAAAATTAAGGTAACATAGTTGCCTCAGGAATGGATATATTTTCTTATATCATGGACAAATTTGGTGCGCCTATGATTTTAGTTGACTTTTCTTGTATTCACTTGGCGATATTCCGGTTTCTTTGGAAAATAAGCGACTAAAATAGTACGGGTCATCGTAGCCAATTTTTGAGGCAATTTCCTTAACTGAATTATCGGTATACAATAACAGTCTTTTAGCTTCTGTTACAACTCTGTTCTTAATTATTCTGGAAGGGGACTCAGTGCCATATTTTTTTAGTTTTTTTGTTAGCGATGCGGGTGCTATACCCATCATGCCGGCATAGTTTTCCACCTGTTTTATTTCTCTGAAATGTTTTTCGACCATGTCACTGAATTTTCGGGCAAAATCAATAGTGATATCATCTACCTGGCCAATACTCATTTGTGTGCGAAAGAGTCTATTGGAACGAATAAGTAGGTTCTTGAGAAGATTCTTCAACATCTCGTCCTGTAATGAGGCCTGGTTTTCCAATTCGACAATCATCTCTTTGGCAATACCGGTGTATATGGGAAGTTGTTGCTCATCTAAAAGAAAATGTACCGAAGTGAAATTATTAACAAAAAGCAATCCATTACACGAAACATCACCATCGTGATATTCGATGCAATAAAACTCTTTATTAAATGAAATTGCAAATCCCTCGGAAAGGGTGTTTTCAAAAATATGAATATGCTGTCCGGGTGTTATAAAAATTGCATGGGGATTATTTAGTTTCAATTGATAATCATCAATAGCCATTTCTCCGTTTGCTTGTGTACTTATAAGGATTGTATACCACTGATGCGGAATTTCAAGTGCTGTTTCTTTACAAAAATCGGAAATGGATTGAACCGAAAAGAATGCTTTTGTTTTGGTATGGAAATATCCGTGTCTCATTTATTTTGTTGCGTTTCGGTAACCGCATAGTCAAATCCGCATGCAATTTGCCATTATTTTCTATTTGAAAGTTCTACAATTATATGCCATGATCATTCTATACCTAATATGAGTTCTGAAGGAACGACATGTAACAGCAAAGGGCAGCATCCAGCGATAGTGAGATGCGGCCCTGTTTAGTAATGGCATATGATTAACGTATCGCACCTTCAGCGTTCCAATCACGTCTTCACATTTTACACAGGACTGTGTTGCACTTCGCCCTGTGCTTTTACATTTCGGGGCTTTGCCCCTTCATAAAATCCAAAATACGAATCGGAAATTATTCACCATTGCCGATAGCCTTAAATAGGTAAACTCCTGCCGGCGGCAACGGGTTTTTCTGGGTTTTTTAATGAACAACGGACTTCCTGTCTAAGGTACCGGTAAGGGAATACCCTTTTCATATTCCGATATTAAGAGTTAACTATTATGCTAAAGATAAGAAATAAAAAGGCTTACGTCAACTGTATTTTGACCAAAAGACAAAGATCTGACACACAGGGGAGCTCTATTCGCATACCACATCAAGGCCCTGGCTGTCCCAGCAATGCCATAAAGCGTCCTGAAAATAATGTTCGGCTTTTATTCTGCCATTGTATTCAGTTGAACTCCACTCTATGTTCACTGTCATATCTTCTTCTGTACGGTTCCGTGTGTTGTAAACAACCGTATAAAAGGCGTTCAGGGCATTTTCAGTAAGCCCGTACGAAAGGTAACTTCCGACGGTCAGTTGGTTGGGATCGGCATTGTCAGCCACATGTATGTAAGTATATTTTATTTCACCGATTTCATCACCCGTTTTCGACCAATCGATTTGCAGTATACCTTCCTGATCGGCATAACTGTGGTAGAGTTTCCATTGGCCGTCCATTCCATCCAGGTTTGAAGTCCCCTCAAACCATAAAAACTCATCGTGGCCCCCGACTCCGTCTTTGGAAATGTACATTTCCCATTTTATATCGCTTTCCCTGATTTTAAGCTGCTTATCTCATACCCGCGTATCCCGAATGAGGGGTAAAGATTCATATGCGAAAAACAAGCCGGTTCCTGCATGGCCTGACCAAAATACTTCATATGAAAGGCAAACTGAAGGTCTACCCTGGCAGCCATGTGCACACAATATTCGGCCAGATAAAACTCATTCTCGAATCCGGCGCCGGTAAATATGTCGCTGGTCTCCATGGTATAATACTGAATATAATCCCTGTCGGTGGTCGTATTCCTGAACGGCAGTCCGCGCAGGTTTCTCCACAGCTGCTGGACATCAATGGTTGTGGAATATTCCGGCTCACCGACATCATAAAAGTTCGGAGAATGACAGAACTGGGAGGCGCTGGAGAATACATGCGGATTTGCGGCCGCCAGCCATATGGCTGCATGTCCGCCCATGGAAAGACCTGAAATGGCCCTGTACTGTGGAGCCGGAAGGGTATTATACATGGAGTCCACAACCCCGATCAGTTCTTTTATGTACACGGAAAAATTATAAAAGTTGCCGGTCCAGTTTTCAGCCATTGACGGAAAGTAAACCCCGCATCCCGGCAGTCCCTCTATTTTACCGTCTGGGCATACGATAATAACATCATGGTACAGGGTGAAGTTCTCAAAATCAGCATTGTTTGGATATTCATAGTCAGGATGGACCGGTCTGCCGATGGCCCCGGGGGCAGGCAGGCCATATTCCCGGTAACTGTATGTCCCGCTCTTCCGGTAACTGCCTCCGCAGCCATGCAGAAAATATATTACCGGGTATTTTCGGTGCGAATCTCCTGGATCATATGCCGGGGGCGTAAATACCCTGAAATGCCTGGTTTCTCCGAAAGTGGCACTGAAGTGGCTTTCATCTGTAAAGGCCTGTACCGTGCCCGGAATGAGCAGAAAAAAGAGGAAGGTTTTCATAACATCAGCTCCATTGGTTATTTAATATTACAAAATTCCGGAATATCACGGGTCATATTTATATTACAGAAATTACATATCTTTCGGGTAATCGGATAAGCCGGAATCATGAAACTGACAAACGCTCAAACAATGCGGCTCCACAACCGTTTAAATTACCTGTAAAACATGACAGTATGCGGAGCAGTTTAATCATGGCATTCATTTTTATCTCATCACTTTCAAATTACATGGATTATTTGTTTGCACAAACTTCCTGGACAAAAGAGGCCAATAATCCCGTGCTTAGAAGAGATACGGTAATGGCGGATTTCCCGAACGATTTAATTGCAATCAGCGACTGCTGGGTAATCAGTGAAGGTGCCCTGTATAAAATGTGGTACACCTGCGGCGGACTTAATTATCCTGCTGATACCCTGCTGAGATCAAGACAGTGCTATGCCACATCCCCTGACGGCATCAACTGGACAAAATATCCGGGGAATCCTGTTTTGGATGTTTCCTATACAGGTGGATCGGGATTCTCTTGGGGTGGAAACGGCAACGGTGATAACCGATATGTCTGCCCCTGAAAACGAACGGTACAAAATGTGGTATGCAGGACAATACTTTAATTCCTACAGGTATGAAATCGGATATGCCTGTTCTCCGGATGGAATAAACTGGACGAAGCATGGATCTCCTGTCCTACAGGTTGGAGCAGCTTCCGAATGGGATAACGGTTTTCTCGAGGGGCCATCGGTAATAAAGGAAGGAAGTTTATATAAAATGTGGTATTGCGGATATGATGCAACTGTCGATGGTACCGGAACGGATGGTCAGGCAAATATAGGATATGCAACCTCAATGGATGGGATAAACTGGACAAAACACATCAATAACCCGGTTATGACAGTTGATTTGGGGAGCTGGGATGCCGTATATGTCCAGGATCCGCATGTAATAAAGGATGGAGATACATATGCCATGTGGTATGGCGGAAACGATGCTGACGGATACGGACAACAGGTTGGATTTGCCACATCCCCGGACGGAATCACCTGGAGTAAATCTGGTTTAAATCCGGTGCTGGAAAGAGGAGACATTACAGCATGGGATGCAAATACAGCTTCTTTTCCTTCAGTTATTAAAGAGGATAACCGGTATGAAATGTGGTATACGGGAAAAGATGTGGCTGAAGCCTTGCCAAATCAATTGGATTATTATTGGGAAATAGGATATGCAACATCCCTGATAAGCGGTACGCATGAAATAATACATGCCGGCGATGGCTTTATCACCCTTTCTCCGAATCCCGTGCAAAACATTTTACATATGCAAATGCCGGCTGAATTAAAAGATGCAGGATTGAAGATTTTCAATACATCAGGACAAATTGAAATAGGCATTTCAGGCATTAACGGTAGAAACGTACATATTGAAACGGCCAGGCTGAAAAATGGCTTGTATTTTGTGACTATTCAAAATGGCAATTGGCAAATGCGTGGTAAGTTCGTAATAAACAAATGACTGCAAACAGAACGCCAGCCTGCAGGAGCTGTTCAGTGCAAATGATTCTGTAAGCCGGCAAAGCTTTCCCTTATGTCGACGGATGTTTGTTACCGGAATATTTCACTACTTTATATAACATGATGAAGTTTATTATTGCCAATAATAACATGGGAATCCTTCTATACATGAAATCGGTTGATATAAGCCGTTCAATTAATTCTAAAGAAAATTTTTTATCAAGCTCAACTTGAATAGGGATTTGAATAATTATAGTTGAGACAAGGGTTATTAAATTGAAAAGTAATGCCAACCAAACCAGCCATTTGGGTATAACCACCGGTCGAAACCAAAACAATAGGATCTGGGGGATGAAGGATAAGAAAAAGAAAAAAACAAATAGCGGAATAATAAGTGAACTATCAATTTGATGAAATTTAGGAAATTCATCTGCGCCCACCCAACGCCATGTCCGATAAGCTACCAGCGAATTTATGATACCTCCGCCAAAAACATAGAAAGCTATCAGGATATAGACTGAAAATACAACATTTGAAATTTTGTTTTTAATAGCCATTTGATAATTTTTAAAATATTTTATGAGTATCGGGAATCATGTATAATCATTTATAATCATTATTCCATCTCAGCAGGAAATGTAACTAATTGCAAATTAACCTGAAAGGGTATAATATCAATAACCGTGGGTGATAACCCACGGAAAAGAAAACATAAAATACTAGGCAGCCCCGAAGCGGGCTGAACCATATACTGGCAGATCAATTTGCAGTAAACCATTAAATTCAGCCCGCTTCGGGGCTGAGGTTTGCGGAGGTCTTTAGTTCACCGTGGGTTATCACCCACGGTTATTAAGATGACGCCCTATTCAGGGCTAAAATGATCAGCTCAGAGGATTTTTTATATTATATAAAAGCGATACTCATTTAATTAATAACGGACTCCCTGGCACAGGTACCGGTAAGGGAATACTATTCGGGACAATCCTGATTGGTGTCATAAAAGGAGTATCATCAAAGGACTGATTACCATATTTTTCCAGAACAGGATGAACAAACCTGTATAGATAATACCTGTCTTTTTCCGAAGATTCAGAAACCAGCAAATTCTTTTCGTTAATTATCGAATTTAAAGAATTCTCAAAATCTTTATTCATTACGGAAAATGGTCTTGCATCAATAACGACTATGTCGTTTCCATTAGTTGCGTTTGTAATGATGGGAATATTTGCTTGTGAAAAAGTGGGAATCAAATAGGTACACATTAACACGAGTAGTAAAAATAACCTTTTCATATTCCGATAAGAAGAAATAATTATCTCTGCTAAAGATACAAATAATAAAGTCTTAAGTCAACTGGATTTTGACCAAAAGACGGATAAAGATTTTTATCCGATTGTTCGGGAACCGGCTGCAAAAAAAAGACCTGACAGCAGCCAGGTCTCTATTTGTGCGCCTTTATCGGGCGTAATGATTTACTCGAGCCAGACAACTTTATCTGACATACCGGGGAGCTCTATTCACAAACCACGTCGTTGCCCTGGCTATCCCAGCAATGCCATACAGCGTCCTGAAAATAATGTTCGGCTTTTATTCTGCCATTGTATTCGGTTGAACTCCATTCTATGTTCACCGTCATATCTTCTTCTGTACGGTTCCGGGTATTGTAAACAACCGTATAAAAGGCATCCAGGGCATTATCCGTAAGTCCGTAGGAAAGGTAACTTCCGGCGGTCAGCTGGTTGGGATCGGCATTGTCAGCTTCATGTATGTAAGTATATGTTACAGCACCGATTTCATCACCGGTTATCGACCAGTCGATTTGCACTACACCTTCCTGATCAGCATAACTGTGATAGAGTTTCCATTGGCCACTCATTCCATCCAGGTTTGAAGTCCCCTCAAACCATAAAAACTCATCATGGCCCCCGACACCGTCTTTGGAAATGTACATTTCCCATTTTATATCGCTTTCCCTTATCATGCCCAGCAATCGACTGTGGTATGTGTTTGCAAGGCCCGTACAGTCGTATTCCCATTGCCAGGTTTTATTTCCCAGGAATTCCGGTGAATGACCAAAGGATTGGTAAAATGAAGCAACCGGAACAGCCAGGGTCAGTCCCAGAACCAGGTTCCAGTAACCAACGGTAATTGCGGAAAGGGTATAATTAACAGTCGGGTTCGTTTCATCAATTCCCGGGGCCGATTTAGCTGTGGTTGTAAACTTGCTGAAATCAACAGCCATCGATTCATAGGGCGGCAATTGCGGTGCTTCATCCTTGTTGTTCTTTTCACAACTGCTGATCAGGATGGCGATAAATCCAACAAGCAATAAACTTCTCCTGGTTTTCATAAACTATTGATTTATGTTATAAAAAAAATGACCAAACAATATACGCTTTTGCGGGGGAAAAGTTACGTTTTTCCAGGCAAGACAGGGCTTTTAGAGGTCCTATCCGGGCTCCACACGTATCAGGCAGGGCTTGGCTATCTCATCAGCCAGTTTCTTTCACACTATACCAACCGCCGGAAAGATGAGTTTGGCGGCTCTCCGGACAAATGTGGGGTGGTACTTGTGGAACTAATTTACATGACTAATTGCCAAGGGATATTGTCTCCCCAACCCGGATGTCCACAAAAGCACCGGGAAATTCCTGCCTGAAAACAGAGATGCTTTTATCGGAACTGTCATGTGCCGAAAGCCCTACCAGCTTAACGCTTCTGGCCTTCAGCAATGCACAGTTCATTTTAATATCTTCCACAGTAAGACGCTCCCAGGGAAGCTTGCCGACAACAATATATTTGTAGATCCATGTTATATTCCGCCCCTCTTCCATGGGATAATGAAAGCCGCCCAGCATGCCATATAAGGGTTCATCGAACAGAAGGTCAGTGCGCTGCAGTATTTTCTCAATCGACTGGTGCCCGCAGCCTGAGATTATAATAATCCCTTTGTTTTCTACATGAATTGCCAGGGCCTGTTCTTCGATATCGGCAAAGAAAACCGGATTGTGAATTACCCCGATGGTTGCCACTCCCCGGGCTATTTTGACTGGTAATGGCGTATACATGGGATTTAGCCCGGGGTAAGACATCTCAACCGGGGTATAAACCGGTATTTGTTTTAACGGCAACTGATAATTGGTGAAAGAAAAAGTATTCCGTTCTGCCCACTGATCACCACCGACATGGTCTCCATGGTTATGCGATATGACAATGATGTCAATATCTTCAGGATTGATGCCCAGCCTGGCCATATTTCTCTGCAGGGGGGAAGGATCTTCATCCTTGCCGTTCACGCCCAGGTCGAACAGGATGGTTGCTTCATCTGTCCTGATCAGGTAGGAAACTCCGCCCTCCCCGGTAAGGCTATCGTCGCTTGTAAACCAATCTATCAGGGGGATCATTTCAAAATGTTTCGTTGATCCGATGTCCTTCAGTTTTTTTACAGTACGCTGATCATGGTTCCAGATTGAGTCAGCCCGCCTGAGGTTAATCTTGTATTTCTCATACAAATCAACGGGCTCCGCACCAAACCATGAAATCATTTTCGATAAGTTTGAATCGGCTTCAATCGCTGCATTCATTGTATTAATTTCATCCCGGGTAAGCTTATACGGATCCGTGCTTACCTGGCTTTGTGCCACAGATGATATCGCTGAATAAATCAGCATAACCATTATTCCTGCTAAAGGTTTCATGATATTTCCCTCCCGGGCTTTCTTTTAATTCAATCTAAGTTATGGATTATTGAAACAAAAGTCAATTTTATTTTAATCCGCCTTCGCGTTCCGCTTCGGGCGGCAGACAGAGCCGGGGTTATTGAACAGGATCATGCCTGGCTGGTGTATTCAATCCCTTTTTGTAAATTCGATATTTCTGAGCCGGCCGATATCAGGCAGTACAAAACCGGTAATTCATGTCAAGTGACAGCCCTGCGAACAACACCAGATTGTCGGATGAAGGAATCCCGGATGAATGTATTGGGAAAAAAAGGTATTCATGAAATCTGTTAATATTTTGTAATTTCATACAATCAATTAAAGAACATGTAAATTGTGATTCAATGAGAACGGAAATTGATACTATTGAATGAATAATGCGAATTAAGAGTTAAAAATTAAATATATGAATGCAGCTGCGATCCTACCAAAGACATGAACTAACAAACCTTTTGTGGACCGCACCTTTGACGCTCTTTGAATATCTGTTTTTTCAATAATCCAGTTAAACAACGATTCGATTGGTTGTCTGACACTGGATACTGCCCTGGAATAAATATCATTGGCTGCTTTATCACGCTGCCTGAGAACCTCAGGTTGGTTTTTGACCGCCTTAACCGGAGTTAGTATTCTTGAATTACAAGAGCTTTCCATATCCTTTAAAAGTTCCGCATCACAGTAGATCTTATCTCCATAGAAGGTTCTGTTGGGTATATTACTCCAGTTTTGCCTGTGCACGTTCAGATCATGCTCAGATGCAGGCGTAATCACGATGTTTTCCGGGAATGGAAGATGATTTGGTCTGTGATATGCCAGTGCATGTAGCTTTAAACCAAAGTAATACATGCTTTTAGTTGAACAGTATCCCTTATCCGTTAATTCTCTGGCTACAGATGGAATCCGTTTTCCGGAACAAGTAATTATGGGAAGTGAATCGATTAAACTGGCATCCAGGTCACAGTCATCGGGACGATATCCGGAAAGCACCAATTCTGATAAATGCCGGAATGCCTCGCTTAAGCGATTTATTCTCGTATTATATGCTACATAGCTTGGAAGCAATGGAAACCAGGATCGCAGATGATCACTTGCGTATTGATGGATTTGCTTTATCTTTAATCGTTGTTCCACGTGCATGGCATATAGATAGATTGTCATTATTTCCTGATCTGTAAAATCAGGCTGATTGTTATTGCTGAAGCGCTCACAGAGGCTTCTTAAATTTGAATCATATATATCACAGATATACAAATAGATAGAAATTAGTTTGAGTTCTTTTACCTTGGGAATCATATTGCCTGACATAATTTGGAGTTATGCCATAATATATTGATTTCCAAGGTTTTAACCAAATAAAAACATCATAATTTATTGACAATCAGCAATTTATATGTTAATAACTTAATCTATTTCAACCCTTAATTCGCATGAATAATAATATATTACGGGATGAAATGAAAACAAATGCATGGCTGATTTTAGGATTGTTCGTATCGTTTTTAACTTCCTGTAAGAAAGAAGAAGATGTGCGGCAAAGAGATGCGAATTACAATCCGGACATTGATCCGGAGAATTTTACAGAAGGCGTAAATAACGTATTTTTCCAACTGCATCCGGGAACGGTATACAATTATCAGTCACAAACGGAAGCCGGTCTGGAGACTACAGTGGTAACGGTATTATCGGAAACGAAAATTGTAGCAGGCGTGAATTGTACCGTTGTGAGAGATATTGTCAGCCTGGATGGTGAGGTTATCGAAGATACCTATGATTGGTATGCACAGGATATTGATGGCAACGTGTGGTACATGGGAGAGGATGTAAGCAATTATGAAAACGGTGAACTGGTTGATCATGAGGGTTCCTTTGAAGCAGGTATTGATGGGGCAAAACCGGGGATAATCATGATGTCGGAACCGGTGCTGGAAATGCCCTACCGTCAGGAATATTCTTTCAATGTGGCTGAGGATTGGGGAAAGGTAGTTGCCAAGGGTGTTTCCGTTACTACAACCTACGGTTCCTTTCAGAATTGTTTAAAAACTGCAGACTGGAATGCACTTGAACCGGATGCACCGTTGGAATACAAATATTATGCTCCGGATGTGGGTATGGTAAAAGAAGAAATCGAAGGAAGCGGTGAATACGTCGATTTAATATCCATTGAATGATTTCCGGTACTAATCAGATTACATATAATGTTTGGTAGTGAACTATGTTATACGTGAGGAAGATACTTTTTGTATTTCTTGTCATATCCTTGTTCCCGGATATGACGGCCCAGCAGCAGGATCTTGGTTATTACCTGGACCAGGGATTACAGAACAGTCCGTTGCTGAAGTATTATGAAAACCGTTTGCGGTCGGGACATATTGACAGCCTGCGTCTGAGGGCAGGGTTGGGAGTCCAGGTAAGCGCCACCAGTGTCAATTCCTATGCACCCGTTTACCGGGGCTGGGGATATGACGAGGTAAAGACCGATATTTTTCAGGTGGGTGCCATGGTGGGAATCTCAAGGCAGATAACAGGCGGTAATCATCTCCTGAATAAATATCAGGCCCTGAACCTTCAAAACCAATCGGTTTTCCTCGAAGGCAGTCTTTCGGAGAAAGATTTGAAAAAGGAAATTATTGCACAGTACATTCTCGCATACGGAGATCAGAAACAGTACCTGGTAAATGCAGAAATACTGGAAGTGATGAAACAGGAGGAACAGGTTGTCAAAAGACTGGCGGAACAGGGTGTGCTGAAACAAACCGAATATCTTTCACTGCTGGTAAACCTGAGGCAGCAGGATCTGATCACCTCACAATCGGCAAATCAGACCCGGACCGATATTGAAACCCTGAATTATATCTGCGGCCTGTATGATACTGCCCGGGTTAAACTTGCTGAACCGGCTCTGGTGCTGAGTGTTCCGGCTGAGGTGAACAGGACCCCGTTTTATCAACAGTTTGTTACTGATAGTCTCAGGCTTGTCAATGCCGACAGGCAGATCAATTTTGATTATCGTCCCAGGCTTTCCGTTTATGCCGACGGAGGCTATCTTTCCTCGCTTGCATATACCCCGTGGAAGAACTTTGGTCTGAGTGCCGGGCTTACCCTGACAGTACCCATCTATGACGGGCGTCAGAGGAAAATGCAGCACGACCAGGTAGCCATCTCGCAGGAAACCCGCGCCGGTTATCAGCATTTCTTCACGGGCCGGTACAGGCAACAGATCGCTATGCTTACCCGCCAGTTGATGTCAAATGATTTACTGGGCCGCCAGTCCAGAGATCAATTAAACTATGCACAAACGCTTGTGGACGCCAACCGGTTGCTGCTTAATTCAGGTGATATAGCTGTAACGGATTTTCTCCTTTCGGTAAGCAATTACCTGACCATTAAGATTATCCTGACAGAGAACACGCGCACAAGGTTTAACATTATCAATGAGCTGAACTATTGGTACGAGAAATAACGGAACTGCATATGAAAATAGCACGCGTAATAAGAACTTCCGGATTTCTGACGGTGCTGGCAGCCTGCAGTCATCCTCAGGATACCGGTTTAAAAGTCCCAGCGGAAGGTCTTTCCCCGGTTACTGTCACCCATGCCGGCTTTGGCAGCCTGACGGATGTTATTACCCTGAATGCCACATCCAGGTTCCTGTTAAAGACCCCGGTGAAGTCAGATGTCAATGGTTACCTGCAGCAGGTGAATGTCCGCCTGGGACAAAAGATCAGCCGGGGAGAAGAGCTTTTTATCATACGTTCAAAGGAATCGGAACATCTGGGGAGTACGATCAGTCAGCTTGATTCCTCACTGCGGTTCAGCGGACTGGTGCATATAAAATCCCCCGCATCCGGGTATATAACCGAGCTATCCTGCCAGGCAGGCGATTATGTGCAGGACAGTCAAGTCCTGACCACGGTCAGCGATTGGTCAAGCCTGGTCTTTCTGCTTGATCTTCCGTATGAACTGAATGGCTGGCTCGCTGAGAATAAAACGGTTGACCTTACCCTGCCTGATGGCCGGAAATTCAAAGGGACCCTTGATTCATCACTGCCCTTTGTTGATCCGGAATCCCAGACACAGTCCTATATAATCCGTATTCCGGGTATCTCAGCTGTACCGGAAAATCTGGTGGCTGCTGTTCAGTTTATCAGGAGTTCAAAATCTGCCACAGCAGTGCTTCCCAAGGAGGCCGTTCTTACCAATGAGACCCAGACTGAGTTCTGGATCATGAAAATGACGGATTCCACAACTGCCGTTAAAGTTTCTGTTACCACGGGACTGGAAACTTCTGACCGGGTTGAGATCCTGGCACCCGTGATCATGCCCTCTGACCTGATCCTTCTCACCGGGAACTACGGATTGCCGGATACTGCCAAAGTAATTATCGGGAATAAGAACTGATATGGACCGGTTCTTTATTACATATAGGAATCCTTTAACGCTGGCTATTCTTCTGGTAATGCTCGGGGGAGTGCTGGCCTACAGTAAACTGCAGACAGCTCTTTTCCCGGAGATCACTTTCCCCAAAATCAAGATCATAGCCGATGCCGGTGAACGCACGGTTGACCAGATGATGCTGACGGTTACCCGACCGCTGGAAATGGCCATTAAAAAGGTTCCCGAGCTGAAAACAATACGGAGTGCAACAAGTCGCGGAAGCTGCGAGATATCAGCCTTTCTGAACTGGGATGCCAACATTGACCTGGGTCAGCAACGGATAGAATCCAGGATCAATGAGATCAGGAACAGCCTTCCGGGTGAAGTCGAGATTACCGTCGAACGCATGAATCCCTCCATCCTGCCTGTTATCGGCTATACGCTGGAGGGGAAAGGGCGTTCGCCGATCGAATTGAAATATCTTGCTACCTATACCGTGAAACCTTTTCTTTCGCAGGTGGAAGGTGTTTCAGAAATACGGGTGATCGGCGGCAAGGAAAAGGAATTCTGGGTTGAGCTTAACCAGGCCAAAATGAGCGCCCTCGGCCTGACTCCCGAAAAGATCAGCCAGGCCCTGTCAGAAACCGATTTTATCAGATCCAACGGATTCATGTCCGATTACCGGATGCTTTACCTCTCGGTGACGGACATGATGATCAGGGACAAAAGCCAGATAGAGAACCTGGTTATACAGAACGACCGCAAAAGGATAATTGCGCTGAAAGATATCTCCCGGGTCTCGATCAGGGAGGCCAGGGAATATATCAGGATTAACGCCAACGGACAGCAGGGCATCCTGATCGCCGTGATCAAGCAGCCCAATACGAACCTGATCGAGGTCTCGGACAGGATGGCAAAAAAAATAGCGGATCTCAGGCAAATTCTACCTGCCGGTGTGCATATCCGGCCCTATTACATCCAGGCGGAATTTGTGAACGACACGGTACGGAGTGTCAGCGATGCCATGTGGCTTGGCTTGTTCCTCGCCATCATGGTGGTCATCCTGTTTCTCAGGTCGCTCAGAGCTTCCGCCACCATACTGCTCACCATACCGGTGACTTTATTGCTGACACTTGTCGTGCTGTATGCCACGGGGCAGACGCTGAACATCATGACACTGGGTGCCATTGCCGCCGCCATCGGACTGGTTATCGATGATTCCATAGTGGTTGTGGAGCAGATCCACAGGACACATGAGGAAAACCCCGCGGCGTCTTCTGCTGAGCTTGTTCAGAAGGCCATCCGTTACCTTTTCCCCGCCATGGTGGGATCTTCATTAAGCACGATTGTGATTTTCCTGCCCTTTGTTCTGATGACGGGTGTTGCCGGGGCCTATTTCAAGATCATGACCAATGCCATGATCATCACCCTGGCCTGCTCCTTTGTTGTATCCTGGATTGCCCTGCCAGTCATCTATCTTTTGCTCACCCGGGAGGGGAAGGATCATTCCATAACGCCCAAAACCGGGGTCAGGAGCCAGAGATGGGTAAGCTTCTTTATGAAAAGACCCTGGATCAGCCTCTCGTTCACGGGAATGCTGGCACTCTCCATATTTGTTCTCCTTCCCGGAATTGAAACCGGGTTTTTACCTGAGATGGATGAAGGATCCATTATTCTCGATTATTTATCGCCCCCGGGAACATCACTGGAAGAAACTGACCGGATACTCCGTGAGGTGGAGAAGATCATCGTTGCGATACCCGAAGTGGCCACTTATTCCAGGCGAACCGGCACAGAGATGGGTTTTTTCATCACGGAACCCAACAGCGGAGATTACCTGATTCAACTGAAGAAAGGCAGAAAACGCTCAACAGAGGAAGTCATTGAAGATATCAGGATCCGGATTGAAGCCACACAACCTGCACTGCAAATTGATTTCGGGCAGGTTTTCGGCGATATGCTGGGAGATCTGATGAAATCGGTTCAGCCCATTGAAGTGAAGATCTTTGGCAACGACCGCAGAAAACTGGAAGAATATGCAAAACAGGCGGCTGATATAATTGACCATGTGGAAGGCACCGCCGATGTGTTCGACGGCATGATCATCACCGGCCCTTATGTGAGTCTGGAGCCCGATGCTTCCAGACTTGCGCAATTCGGATTAACGCCCGCCAACCTGCAATACCAGGCCCAGACATTCCTGGAAGGCAATATTATCGGAACCGTGAACGAGAAGGAACAGTTCACCAGGGTGAGGATGATATACCCGGGAAGCAACCGGGCAGGAGTCGGTGATCTGAAAAAGCTGCAGGTTTTTCTTCCTGACGGAAGATTAAAATCAGTCGGCGACATGGCACAGATCAGGATCATCGCCGGTGATCCGCAAATACTGCGTGAAAACCTGCAGAATATGGGCGTTGTGACAGCCCGGTTAAGTGGCCGTGACCTGGGCGGTGTGATGCAGGACATACAGAAAGAAATATCCCGGAAGCTTGAATTGCCTGAAGGGTATTCGGTTGTTTACGGCGGTGCTTATGCAGAACAGCAGCAATCCTTCAGTGAGCTGCTGATCATCCTGGTTTCTGCCTGTTTGCTTGTATTTTGTGTGATACTTACACTTTACAGGGATTTCCGGGTGGCCCTGGCCATCCTGGTTATTGCCATACTGGGCATTTCCGGCTGTATTTTAGCCTTGAATCTCACCGGGACCCCGCTCAACGTGGGCAGTTATACCGGACTGATCATGATCGTAGGTATCATCGGGGAAAATGCCATATTCACCATTCTTCAATACAGGGAAGCCCGCCTGGAAAAGAGTGTGGATGATTCAATTGTATATGCCATTTCAACCCGTCTTCGTCCGAAGCTGATGACCGCAATCGGGGCTATTATCTCCCTGATGCCTCTGGCCATAGGAGTTGGCAGCGGGGCCCAGCTGCACCAACCGCTCGCCATTGCCATTATCGGGGGTTTCATTGTGGCCATCCCGCTGCTCCTGATTGTTTTACCAACAGCGATCAGGATGTTGTATGCGGATAAATAATACAACAAAACGGTTTGGAATTCACCTGTAAATGGATTATGATGAACCCGGATTATGAGAAAGGGATCAGAAAACTGCATTTTCTCACCTGATTATTGATCAAAAATTCATATATTGGTGCAGGATAAAGCAAATCATGATCAATAATGCCCGTGTGGTTATGCATTTATTCCCGGGACAAAGACATATCGCAACCATACTGACCCTGTTATTTGTTGCAAATGTGCTTGCTCAGAATTCTGCAGATTCAGCAAAACGAAACTGCCTGACCCTGGATTTCGGATTAAATCAGATAAAAGAGGAGAATATCCATCCCAAAGTCCATTCCGGGACAATAACAGGGCTGGAGTATAGCCACACCCTGGAGACTAAAAATATTTCAGAATGGGGATTGAATTTTCGATATTCACGGCTGAAAACAACCTATGAAGATCTCTCTGCTTCCGCCAACATTCAGATAGCGGCCCATTACCACTGTCTGTTCAAGGCAATTTCACGGCAAAGATATACCTATGCTGTCGGACCTGAGGTGAAACTGAACTATAATATCGGCCTCTATCCGAACTGGGATGAAAGTCACCTGTACTGGGCAAATGCCTTCTCGGTGGGCGTTGACAATGAATTCCGGTACAAAATCTCGGAAACAGGATTGTTAATTCTCAACGGGTATATTTCGGTTGTGTCTCTCCTGAGCCGGCCGGATCCAAACAGGCAATACAAGTTTGATGATCTGTCATTCGGCGGCGTTATGGATAGTTTTCACAGCAATATGGTAGCCGGCACAGTCAACAAGGCCATCAACTGCGTTTTTCAGGCGGAATACAAGTTTGGCGTCAGCACCCGCCTGTCGCAGGGTCTTTTTTACCGGGCTGAATACAGCAGGATGAAGGGAAGCCCGGCCCTGCCCTTTCAGCAGAACATACATCATGTGGGTTTAAAACTTTATTTCTGATGAGAAAGATCTTTTTGCTCCTGTTATTGTATGTTGCGGCCGCCTGCCTGAAAGATGAGCCTTTCAAGAGGCCCTATGCAGGCTTTGAACCGGCGCAGGGGTCTGAGGGGTGGGAGATATCCTCACCTGAAAACGAGAACATGGACCGCAGCATACTGGAGCAGACCTATCAGCTGGTATACAGCGACGAAAGATACCTGATGGCCCGGAGCCTCCTGGTTTTCCGCAACGGCAGGCTGGTCGCGGAAGCCTATCCGGACGATCCGGACGATATCGGCAGATACTACAATATCCAGTCGTGCACCAAGTCGGTCACCTCGCTCATCACCGGGATTGCGGTGAACGAGGGGAGCATCACTTCGCTCGACGAGGAGCTGTACAGCATTTATCCTGAATATTTTGATGCGGATGAGCGGAAGAGGACCCTTACGCTCGAGGATGCGCTCACCATGCAGACCGGACTGGTATTCGACAATGGTGAGAGCACAATGCCCCTGTATACAAGTGAAAACACGGTTCAGTTTGTGCTCTCGCAGCCCTGGCTGTATCCATCGGGCACCATGGTGAACTACAATGACGGTGCTCCCCAGCTGGTTTCCAAGGCCATTGAGGTCAGAACCGGAAAAATCCTGGAAGATTATGCCGCTGAGAAGTTGTTCCATCCCCTGGGTATAACGGAGTGGAAGTGGGAAAGGGCTGGCGACGGGACCACCTTTGGCGCCTTCAGCCTGTACCTGAAACCGCGCGATTTCGGCAAAATAGGGCAGCTGTTGCTGCAATACGGAAAATGGCAGGGTCAGCCCGTCGCCGACAGCAGCTATCTCGCTGCAGCCACCAGCGTGCAGGCCTCCCTCAATTTCAGCAATGAGCCGTACGGCTATTATTTCTGGATCCTGCCTGAATACAGGGGCTTTGCCGCCGAAGGGCACGGCGGGCAGTTTTTGCTGGTGGTGCCTGAGAAAAAGCTGGTTGTGGTATACACCGCCTGGCCCTATACCAGCGGTGATTTCTTCGACCAGGGCAGTGAACTGATGCGGCTGGTTGTCAACAGCTGTTACTGACCTGGCGTTCGTTTTTCAGCTATTTTTCCTGGTTCTGAATAGAAAGAAACTATTGTTGGCAAAGGTTACTCACTGTTGTACATGAAAGCGCTTCGCTAAGTTACTCGTTATCAATGTTGAGAAGACTTCGCCAAGCAGGGGTATAGGTCAACTTATGAGAACAATTTATAATGGCTATTTGCCTGCTGATAAACATGAATTCAAAATAGATACTTCAGATTTGCCAGATGGATTATATTATATTTCGTTAAATTCCAATACATTTTCAACTATTCAGAAATTAATGATTACTAAATAATGTTGAATTTGTACAAAGGTATATAAACCAACACTTTAAGATTATTGTAAGCATATATTAATATAAGACACTCACTTATTTGCCCCGGTTCTTTAGAGCCGGGGTTTCTAATTCATGTCAATCTGTTTAATAATTTTACACAAGCTGTCCAGGTCAGGTATTTACCACGAAAGGAAAGAATCATGCAATAAAAACCAAGCCTATTCTTTAACCACCTTAATCACAGCATTTTTCCCTTCATTTGCATAAATCTCAACGATATAAGTCCCTTTAGTCACATCAATTATTACACTAAATCTTTTGGTTGATCCCAGCTTTTGTTTTGATACTATCTGACCGGTAAGATCTTTTATTACAAAATTAACATCTGTATAGACATTGCCAAGATCCACTGTCAACTCTCCCTTTGTCGGATTTGGAAATACAATTAACGCAGGATCTAAATCATTTACAATGATTCCCGTAACCGTAATTTCAAAACATTCTGAAGTGTCAACGCATCCACCTTGTGATACTTCAACCGCATAGCTTCCACTTTCCATGGCTGAAAAACTTTGACTCGTTTGACCCACTATCTTTGAAAACGCATCGGAACATTTCAGCCATTGATAGGTTGCATCAGATACATTGGAAGATAAGCTATTTCCAACTTGTGTAACCGATGTGTCTACCTGATTAACTGTTAATTCAAGATTAATTACAGAATCACAACCATTAATATTTGTCAATATCACTGAATAATTACCCGGAGTTGTAAAAATGGAATCACCTATTGGTATTTTTTCTCCTTTACAAATTGTTTTTATCAAATTAGTAATATTACATGGTGCACCATACTCAAATGCTCCTAAATCAACTGTAAAATTGCCATTTCCCAACCCGTCAAATATCCTGATCTTCCCTTCAAAGTCTCTTTCGGAATCGACAAATTCATTGGAACCCTCATTAATACAAGGAGAAGTTGATTGGAGATGATAATCATTATTATACAAATCAATAAATAAGGGATTTTGATGGATATTCGTTACTTCTTGAAAAATACCTTGTAAGTCCATGGAGTTTAACCAGAATCCATTGCTATTCAATGTAACAGAAGTTGTATCTTCATTTACAATTCCCTGTCCATTGCTGCAAAAGATATTATTGGCAATTCTATAATCATTTTTGTCAAAATTTTTATGAGTGGATTTAATTCCTGCAGAAGTATTTTTCGAAATAATATTATTGACAATTTTGGGTTCAATCCAGTCGTCTCCGCTACAATATATTCCGGTACTATTACTATGGATTAAATTATTATAGATTTTAGCGCCATTGTATCCGTTTGAAAGGTATCCATCCCAGGCATTTAATTGAATTCCATTTCCATTGTTATTATATATCTGGCAATTCTGAATTAAAGGACTGCAATTGCCTGTTTTTGGGATGGTGCAGCCAAACATCCAATCTCCCTCACCCGTGCATCTAATGCCTTCTAGCGTATTATTTCTTATTATACAATTCGTTATTTCGCTGTAGTTGCCTCTGTAAGAACAACCATCAGCCCATGCATACACTCCCAAAGCAGTTGTTGCATATTCAATGATGCAGTAATTAAGCTTGCAGTGGTCAATTGTCCCTAAAAGACCAATGCCTTCCCAGCTTCCGGGAATGCCTGAAGTTGAGGTAAATCTGACAGGATCTTCCTTTGTTCCGTTTATTTCCAGACTTCCGAAACAACTCAAACGAATCTGCGCTCCTGACATGGCAATAACCTTGACGCCTTTCTCAATGACCAGTATTTCATTTTCTGGGATGGATACCGAACAGCTTAAAAGATAGGTTTTACCGGTAGCCCATGTCCCGGATACTTCTCCACAAATAACAACTACATCATCGTTGGTATAATAAAACTGCCTTGGAGAAGTATAGTTTAACTGATTTTCAAGGGAAATTTGAATTATTGCAGTACCTTCAGGATTCGGAGGGCAAACAACCGTTAACATTGTATCACTCCAAAATTTATAGCTCAATGATTCAATTCCATTGAATAATACTTTCTTATTGTTTTTTTGACTCTCAAAGTTCTTCCCTTTAAAGGTAATTTCCTTGTTGCCTGAGGTTGTTGCAAATATCTCAATAATATTCGAAATTTCAGGCATTACCCTGGTGTAACTTGTACTTAAGTTGGTTACCCTATTAACAGGATTGTGGGCAATTCCATTACCGTCAATCCAGATACTGTAAAAATAACCGGGAATAACGGGGTCCGGCAAAGCAAAGTCAATCAATGAAGGATTACTGGAGAAGGCTTCGTTTCCAACCGAAAGCAGATTTTTACAGAGAGTAAGATCAACATTGCTAATTGAATTTCTTCTAAATGATTCATTACCAATGGAAACCAGTTCTGTGCAAATGGATAAATCCAGACTATTTATTTTATTGCTTGCAAAGGCAGAGTTGCCAATATTATTAAGTAAAATAGAGCCAGACAGATCCAACGCTGAAATGGAGTTATTATTAAATGCATACTCGCCAATGGAATCAAGGGATGCACATACTGATAAGTCAAGGCTTATCAGATCGTTATCATAGAAAGTATAGTCCCCGATGTATTTGAGTGATGATGGCAAAACAACCGAAGTAATGCCTTTTCTGCTGAATACACCTGCATCCGAATACCATCCATCAAGGGTACCGGTGACAGTCTGCCCATCCAGAATCTGGGGAATGATGATGTTCTTCAGTTCAAAATTGTAACTGCAGCTTTGTATGATCCCGTTTTCGACAACAACGTCACTATCGGTAAGAGTGTATGGAATAACAAGCACATAGAAGGTATTCATATCCGTTGCAGAGTTAATGCCTGCTGTATAGCTATTATTGTTGCCGTCCTTCCAACTGTTGTATATAGTACCCTTGTAAGTTACAGTAGGTAAGGTAAATTCACTCAGTGAATAGTTGTTGAAAAAAGCCCGATACCCTATCCACTTCAGGTTGCCACATCCCGTCAGATTTAACTGGGTGAGCTGATTATTGGTAAAAGCTGATTCTTCAATGGATGAAAGCGCTGTACATGAAGAGAGATTCAGAGTCGTTATTTTATTCCAGGCAAAAGCTGCTCCGCCAATTGATCTAAGCGCCGCACAACCTGATAAGTTCAATGATGCTATGTTATTTGATTGGAATGCACTGTTGCCTATAAGTTTGATCAATGTACAGCCGGAAAGATCCAACGCTGAAATGGAGTTATTATTAAATGCATACTCGCCAATGGAATCAAGGGATGCACATACTGATAAGTCAAGGCTTATCAGATCGTTATCATAGAAAGTATAATCCCCGATGTATTTGAGTGATGATGGCAAAATAACTGAAGTAATGCCTTTTCTGCTAAATACACCTGCATCTGAATACCATCCATCAAGGGTACCGGTGACAATCTGCCCGTCCAATGTCTGGGGAATGATGATGTTCTTCAGTTCAAAATTGTAACTGCAGCTTTTAATGATCCCGTTCTCGACTACAACATCACCATCGGTAAGAGTGTAAGGAATGACAGGCACATAGAAGGTATTCATATCCGTTGCAGGGTTAATGCCTGCGGTATAGCTATTATTGTTGCCGTCCTTCCAACTATTGTATATCGTACCCTTATAAGTTACAGTAGGCAAGGTAAATCCACTCAGTGAATAGTTGCTGAAAAAAGCCCGATACCCAATCCACTTCAGGTTGCCACATCCCGTCAGATTTACCTGGGTGAGCTGATTATTGGTAAAAGCTGATTCTTCAATGGATGAAAGCGCTGTACATGAAGAGAGATTCAGAGTCGTTATTTTATTCCAGGCAAAAGCTTGTTCGCCAATTGATCTAAGCGCCGCACAACCTGATAAGTTCAATGATGCTATGTTATTTGATTGGAATGCACTGTAGCCTATAAGTTTGATCAATGTACAGCCGGACAGATCCAACGCTGAAATGGAGTTATTATTAAATGCATACTCGCCAATGGAATCAAGGGATGCACATACTGATAAGTCAAGGCTTATCAGATCGTTATCATAGAAAGTATAGTCCCCGATGTATTTGAGTGATGATGGCAAAATAACTGAAGTAATGCCTTTTCTGCTAAATACACCTGCATCTGAATACCATCCATCAAGGGTACCGGTGACAATCTGCCCGTCCAATGTCTGGGGAATGATGATGTCTTTCAGCTCAAAATTGTAGCTACAACTTGAGATAACTCCGTTTTCAACCACTACATCATTATCGGCTAAAGTATATTGTTGTGCATTAACATTATATAATACTGCCATTATTTCAATGTTGATAATAAAGGTAATTTTTGTAATAGAGATCAGGTTTTTCATATCAGTTTGGGTGTTAAAAATATCCATTAACACTAATAATCCATTAATTTGTTACATTCACAATTAATTTCGCAAGTCTGCATTGACTTTTTTGCTTTTTCTGTCATTCATAACGTTTATTAAAAATAACAATTATCCTGATAGTATTTCACTATTGTCCGACTAAAATATGGAATCATTAATTGTACACAGTAAATAATAGAATATCAGTACGTAAGATATTTAATTATTGATTTTTCTTATTTGGTTCAAAAGACTATAACAGTATTTTTGCTGACTTCATAAAAGTTGGTCAATCTTCTAGAGTGCTTTTCTAATAATGGCTCATCATAATAATTCGTATCTGGATAAATGCAGAGCATGAATTTTTAAGATAAAGGGATCGAAATCCCTGTATCCGTATGCTTTTCTTTTAAGGACCTTGATTTTGTTATTGAAGCCTTCCAATTTTCCTGTAGAAATTCGATGCTTGTACCAGTTGAGTATGCCGGTGTAGTGTGACATCAGAGTTGGGAAAAAAGCCTGACTTGGAATAGTAATGAGTAACGAGTGACGCGTTACAAGTGAGTATTGTGCTATGTATGCGGGCATGGAATACAAATCTCTGATCTCTTGCCCACTGATTGCTCATTTCTCTCTCATTACTTTTTCAAAGGCTGTGCACTTCAATTTTCTCCACCTTCACTGGCGCTTCGGCGGATACAATGCACCGTCCATGGACACCCCACGCACCTGGCGACATGTAATAGATTGATCTTACTCAAAAAAAATTTAAAAATCAAATTATGCATTCCCCAAGTGCTAATCAATGCCCCGCGGTGCAGGCCAGTCAAATCGGCGGGCCTGTTGTGGCGTGACGCAGCCGATGAGCGTGCGTTAAGCGGGATGTGTGCCGGCCGGAAATCGGCAAGGATGTGGGGGGAAGCATCGATTTGACTTGAATTTACTTTGCAACTTTCTTTGTTTCAAGACAAAGAAAGTTGAGGAATTAGGGTGTTTTTAGTTATTCAATTAGGGACCATATTTTTAAACATACTAAGGGTCTCATTACTATTCCAATTGCGGTAGACAAAAGTAGAAATGAATAATGAGATTCGTTTACCCCATGTTTTAATTTGGAATTCATACAAAATAGAACTAAATTTCCTTGATACCTTATTCCCAATTGTAATAACCCAAAAATCATCATTAAAATGAAAAAGATTTCTTTCCTGACGCTTACTGCAGCGGTCATCCTGGCTAGCTGCCAGCCGAAAACTCCGGCTGTTGACCTGAAAGCTGAGGCTGAGGCCATCCGAAGCCTGGAAGACCAGTGGCTGGCTGCCAACAAGGCAAAAGACATCAATAAAGTCTTACCCATTTTTTCGTCAGATGCCGTTGTGATGGAAAAAAACATGCCAATTGCTGTGGGCATTGACTCCATTCAGAAATCATGGGAAAAATGGTTTTCTGATACCACTTTTATGCATAATTCACTTACCGGGACAACCGACAATATTGAAGTTTCTGCTTCCGGAGACCTCGGATACGCCAGGGGAACCAATCACTACAGCATAAAAACACCGGATGGGACAGTCGAAATGGATGACAAATATGTTGACATCTTTAAAAAGACTGGCGGAGAATGGAAGTGCATTGTAAGCATCTGGAACAGTGACAAACCAATGGAAGGCCAGTAAGAATTCTCTCCCTTCTACTCATTTTGGACCTTGCATAGTGCACAGATAAATAAGCTAAAGAACTTCATTTAATTTTTGATCTATCTTTTTTAATAGCACCAATTGCTCAGCCTGGCTATCGAATAAAACTTTTATCTGTTCCCCCAAGAGCAAATTCATTTTCTGATGTAAACTTCTGACTTCTACCTCAGCTTTCAGATTTATGAGGTAATCGTTTTCGCTTCTTTTTCTGTCTCTTTCTTCTTTTCTGTTTTGGCTCATCATAATAACGGGTGCCTGCAATGCAGCAATGGCTGAAAGAACTAAATTCATAAGGATAAAGGGATAGGGATCGAATTCGTCTTTGTGCGGTGAGAGGGTGTTAAATAAAATCCAAACGCAAAGAATAATTGAGAAAACATTGATAAACCTCCAACTGCCACCGAACCTGGCAACCTTGTCAGAAATAGTCTGTCCCCTGGTTAAAATTTCTTTGGGCGGGTGCAAGAGGTTATCGACTATTAACTTTTCTTCTGTAATGGCCTGTTGAACGATTTGTTGAAGTTTGGTTAATTGTTCGTCTTCTGATTTAAGAAGGTTTTTTATTTCTATAGTCATAATTGATGTTTTATTTTAAAAAGTTGAGTGTGATAAGCAAAATAATTACAAGAATTCCTGAAAGTGCCACTATGAATGAATAATCAGCAATTGTTTCAAATCGTTTTTCTTTAGCTTTATTTGTTGTCCGGATAGAGATAAATGAGAAAATACAGGAGAAAGTAAGTAAAACAGCGACAACAGAAGTAAATTCATCAATAATATAAGTTTCAATCTTATTGGCGATATGCAAGGATGTGATAACGAAAAGACAAAATCCCAGGAGGGTTGCCGATGTGTTTAGGATATGTTGAGATGTGTTGTTTGACATGTTACAAAGTTAATTATAAAAACATAGAACTTTTTAGACAGATACCAGTCAATATTTATGCCTAACTTGCAAGGATGGAAGCAGATGCAGATGAATACCTCGGTGACAAAACGTGGCCTGTTTTTCCATGTTATATCAAAGTACATAAATCCTGTGTTTTCAATGCTGAGCCCAACAGTTTGTTAAAATTTACTTGACATTGTCCTTCTGTTGTCGTAACTTTCATCATATAAATGACCTGAGAATAGCCATGCAACGACTTACCTTGTTGATAATTTTACTTCTTTTCAGGGGAATGTCCTGTATTTCTCAGGATAGTGTATTTGTTTTGCATCCTGTTGTCGGACATTTCATTGACAGCAGTGAGAAGACATATTATCTCCTGTTCCCGGAGATAAGCAGCGCAAAATTTGATTCCGGATATATAAAACCTGCCGGAGATCAATATTGCCTGGTTGCACATTTGCTGCCGGATTCCATGTTGGTAATACAATTGGATACAACGGATATTCAAATCTATAAAACCAATATTGATAAATTATATGCCTACTATTCAGGTCTGTTAAAGATTGACTCCCTAAGTGAATCAGAAAAAGTGATGAAGATAATTGAAATAAAAAACGGTGGCTCAACCCAAATGAATAACAACCTGTTGAATCCGGCTATAATTGAAACGATTGACAATGAAGTCAGAATCGACGGACGATTAAGAGATGATGCTGAAATAAGGAGATTATGGAAACAAGGGAGCAACGTTGATAATGGAGAGCTCTATATTGATTTCGACTACTTAAAAAAGAAAAAATAGAGAGGATTGAACCCACCATCCCCCGTGAATAGGGTGTATTTTTTAATTATTTGGAATTCATCTCTAAATGCACTAAATTTTTGAGATACCTTATTCCCAATTGTAATAATCCTAAAATCATCCGTAAAATGAAAAAAATTGCTTTCCTGACGCTTGCCGCAGCGATCATCCTGGCTGCATGCCAGCCAAAACCTGCCGCTGTTGACCTGAAAGCCGAAGCTGATGCCATCCGGAACCTGGAAGACCAGTGGACAGCAGCCAACCAGGCAAAAAATGTGGATAAGGCTGTTGGCATCGTTTCATCCGAATTTATTATGATGCCACCGAAGGCGCCCCTGTCAACCGGAACTGAAACCATCCGGAAAAATACGCAATCGATGTTTGCAGACAGTACCGTGATGTGGGAAACCTATAAATTTACCTGCGACAAGATAGAAGTGGCAGCTTCCGGCGACCTGGCCTACGTTTACGGCACCCAGACCATGACGGTAAAAACACCCAAGGGACCGGTTGAAGACGTGGGCAAGGGAGTTGATATCTGGAGGAAGGAAAACGGAGAATGGAAGGCCGTTCTGAGCATCTGGAACAGTGATAAACCACTGGGAGGACAGTAGCAGAGAGTTTTTCTTAATAAGATAATGAATCAATTTTGAAAGGCAATTATAAGTCAATATTGATAAAATTAAGGAGAAATTAGCATGTCACTAATTGATAGATTTTCACAACCCAATATTACTAAACTTGAGAAGGCAGGAAATATTTACGAGCTTTTCAAGGCTATGCATTACGAATCGAATTTCCAAATTCAAAAGGATGCTTATGAGGCGATAATCCGGGTTTGCAGAGGAAATGAATATCGATTGGTTATGAGATTACAAAGTCTGAATTCCTCTGAACAGGATCGTATAGACACTTTAAATGTCCTTGGTGAAATTGGTGAATACACGACTATTGAAGATGTTTCAGGATGCTTATTTGAGGACTCCTGGAGAATTAGAGAGGCTTCGGCAAAGGCTCTTGGAAATTTTCGCAGTGATAAGGCTTTACCAGCTTTGCTGAAGGCGCTTAAAGAACGTCGTTTCTTTTCAGAAGTTGTCATCAACGAAATGAAACAATCAAATGATAGCATAAACAATGACTTAACGATTTCTGGTCTGGCAGTGCAGGAGGGGAAGGTACAAATCGCTATTGTAGAAGCATTGGTAAGAATTACCCCAAAAAACAACCAGCAGGTTCTTGATGATTTAGCATCATTGAATAAAGCGCTTAATATGTATACAAAAATAAAACAGCAAAATCCTGCTGCAAGTCTCTTTATGGAGTCAGTGTACAAGGTGGAAAAAGAACTGGCTGAAGCCGTTGATAAAGCGTTGCAGGCTCTTTCTGATGTCACTGGGAGAAGTGCCATGGATATTGTTGAACAAAACCCCTCAGTTACCCCTTATACCAGTGAGAATACACCGGTTATTCCGGTTGAAGCAATACATGAGATCCTGGATCTTGCTCAAAACCAGAGGATAGAGGCAATTAAACGTGTTAAAGAACTAACGGGATTGGGATTAAAAGAGGCAGTTGATTATCTCAATGAATTGGTCTCAAATCAGAGTAAACTTTCTGCTGTTGTTGAAAAGCCTTTACCGTCGCTTTCCTCCATCATGGAAGTCGAAATACGAAGTCTTATTGATAATAACAATAGAATATTAGCGATCCAACGTGTAAAACAGTTGATGGGCTGTGGATTAAAAGATGCCAAAGACTATGTTGATAAATTAGCCGGGGTAAAAAACGAAACAAATGAGCAAACTATAATAAAAGGGCAGGTTACCCGAGGCTTAAGTGAATGTTACAGGTGCCAGCGAAATTTAGGTGACGGTTCGCTATATCACACAGCTTCAGTATTTCAGTCGGGGTCATTTTCTGATATGACGTATGCCTGTAAATCATGCGGTAAAAAATATTGCCTTGATTGTATGACCTTACTGAAAAAAAATGGTGGTATTTGTGAAGCGTGCCGTGGTAATCTGGGATGGTAGATACCCTAAACCCACATCTCACACCCGCAAGTCACCAGTCACCAATCACCAATCACCAATCACAAACTACCATACAGGAATAATTTATGAAAATGTTCATTTTGACTTTAATGGCGGTCTTGTCCCTGGCTGCTTGCAGGCAGGCCATACATGACCCCGGAAGCCGGATTTGCGTTACGGATTCCTCCATATCGTTAACCGGGTGCAGGGGGTATGATTCAACGGCAGGGGCGTGGACCTGGTTCAATGACCCGCGGGCGATCCGTGATAACCAATACACCTATTTTGCTGCGGTGGATGGCAGCGGAAGGCTGAAAGTCGTGCAATATAACCATGTGATGGATAGCACGGTTGTGGCAGACCTGGGGTTCTTCCAGCAGGATGACCATGATAATCCGGCTTTACGCCTTACCCGTGACGGACATATTGAAGTGTATTATGCAAAACACGGGGCGCCTGATTATTTCAGGCAAAGATCCTGCAAAGCCGGGGACATTACTGCCTGGCAGAAACCGGTTAACCTGGATGACCAGCTCGGACTGAGCAATTACACGTATGCCAACATCATCGTGCTGGGTGACACGGTTTTTGACTTTTTCAGGGCCACGCCGGCCGATGGCGGACTGTATACTCTGCACTATTCAAGGTCTACGGATGACGGGATCACCTGGTCGGTACCCGTGAAACTGCTGACCGGGGAAAGGCCTTATTTCAAGGTTATCAAAAATGGCACGGACCGGATCGATATCATTTGCAATGACGGGCATCCCAATAAAACATACAACAATTCAACCTATCATTTTTACTATCAGGGAGGCTGGCACAGGTCAGACGGCAGCCGGCTGGGACCTCCGCCGTTTACGCCTGCTAAGGATCTGACCCGGATCTATGACGGTTCCGGCCCGGCGGGAAAGTCATGGGTCTGGGATGTCAAGGTTAACGGTTCAGGGTATCCGGTGTGTGTGTTTAATACCACACAAAACGAAACGATGCACCGTTATCATTACGCATCCTGGAACGGTGATCGCTGGGAAGTAAGGACCCTGGCCGAAAATGCCGGGACTTTTCTGTATCCTGACGAGGCGCAGTACTCGGGCGGAATGGCGATCGACCCGGATTCCACGGGCATAGTATACTGTTCGGTTGAGACAAAGGGACTGCACAGGCTCTGGCGGTATGAAACGAAGGATAAGGGGGCCACCTGGAAACAGACACAGCTTACCGCGGGGAAGGCCTTCAGGCCCTACGTCATATCAGGTGCACCGGCGGGGAAAAGGATATTGTACGTGACCGGCACCTATACCACGTATACCGATTATTCTACCTCTATCAGGTTCCTGGACGGGTATTGATCTTTCTGACCTCTCGCGTCGCGTCTGCATTCCCCGTGGCTTGCCGCGGGATTAGCAAGCAAAAAACAGATGATTCCTCGCAGCGTGCTGCGAGGAGCTTCAATTTTAAAAATTAACCCCGATAAATAAATTGGGTTCAAAGAGGAAGTAATTGTTCCATTGGCTTTCTTTCTCTTCAAAAGCCTGAGGCCCCTTGCTGTCAACCGGCCAGTAATTGCAATGAATCTGGGGTTCAATATACATTCTGTGTTTAAACAGGGGTACATGGTAGCCAATATGATAGGAAGTGTATAATTTAAAACCATCATCAATCTTATCTGTATTTTCGTCCAGGTATGTTTTCTTCAGTGCCAGGATTTCCAGTGACGCGAACACCCCTTTCCACAGAAAACGCTGATAGGCAATACCCAACCCACTTTCTTTGATTCTGCCCGGATACCATTCACTTTCTTCCTGGAAAAGCGGATCGAATAAGGGTATGCCCATGGGTTCATACAGTTTCCAGGTGGCTGCCTTGATTTCAATTTTATCTTTCGGCGTAATTCTATATCCTACATGAAATTCGACCATGTGTAAATTTTTTTCTTCCGGTTCAAAATTGGTGAATGTCAGATAAGAGGTACTTACCGAGAATTTGTAGGCAGGAATTGCTTTTCTGGCAGATTCCCCCGAAGCTTGTTTGTGGTTTTGACTGAATGCCAGGGTGGTGAACAAGGCAATCATGATGGTTGTTGAAATTGATTTTTTCATTTTCTTCATTTTTTAATTTGGTAATTGTGAATGTTTAACTGTCAGAACCTGAATCCGAAATTCAGGGCGGGTTCAAACTTGTATTTGGGTGCTCCGCTTTCAACAGCGGCAAAGGGGGCAGGGAAATTGGTGTTGACAGGCCAGTACTTCAGGGCATAAGCAGGTTCCACGAACAACCGTTTATGCAGGAATTCAAAGCGGTAGCCCACGATAAACTGGAGATACAGCTGGAAACCCTTCTGGATTTTTGTGTCATCTGCATTGTAGAATTGCTGAAGAAAGAAGGTTGGCTCGACAGTGGTAAACAGGTTCTTCCACAGGAATCGCTGATATCCCGTTCCAATCCCGTAAGCCCTTACCTTACCCGGATAGAATTCCTCGGAGGATCCATAAGTGCCCAAGGGTTCATAATACGTCCAGGTGATGGCTTCGACTATCATGTTGTCCTTTGGGGTGAGCCGGTACCCGTAGTTCAATTGCATGAACCGGACTGAATCCCCGATATTCCCCAGGAGGAAGAGCGAACTTCCTATGGTGTGGCGTCTGAAGACATCCTTCTTTGCTGTCTGGCAAAAGGCCGTCGCTGAAATCAAGGCCATGACAATGGCCGTTGCAATGGTTTTTTTCATTTTTGTCTGTTTTTATGGCTTTTATGAAATGTAAGATGTTGGTTAAATCTGCATCAAAGGTGTGATGCGCCCAGACAAAAAAAATCACCCGTGCGGGTGATTTTGGGGGTGATTTCTGCAATGACTGATTGTGATCTATATCAATCCGGGCTCTTTGACTTTTTTAAATGCTTATGCACGGCCATTAAAGTGACGCGTGACGCGTGACGAGTAACAAGTGAGCGAGAGCTAGGGCAATATCCGGGCATAACCCTCCACCCCCACACACAAATCTCACACCCACTTATCACCAGTCACCATTCACGAGTCACGAATTACCATTTCTTTCTTTACATTCGTAATTCCTTTTTGCAAAAATATTCCACATGGAACGATTACTTTTTCCTATCTGCCGGTATTAATCTCTGAACATGCTCTCACACTATTCCGATACGGATATGCTCCGGGGTCTGGTCTCCCATGATAATAAGATCCTCAGGGCCTTTTACAGCCGGTATTCCCGCAGTATCCGCAGATACATCCGGTCCAACCAGGGCAGCAGCGAGGATGCCCGGGACATATTCCAGGAAGTCCTGCTTGTTATTTTCCGGCGGGTGCGTAGCGGTTCGTTTACGCTGACCTGTTCCCTGGGCACTTACCTGTATTCCGTTTCAAAGCTGCTGTGGCTGAAGGAGCTTCGCAGGCGGAAAAGGTTCTCAGACCAGCCGGCTGAATGGGAGGCATATACCGATGAAGATATGGATTTGATCCGGATGGCGGAATACAACGAGCGTCAGCGGATCTACCGCCGGCATTTTGAGCAGCTCAGCGAAGCCTGCCGGAAGGTGCTGGCCTTATTTCTGGATGGTAAATCCATAGCAGAAATAA
Organism: uncultured Bacteroidales bacterium; assembly: GCA_963705125.1. Lineage (GTDB taxonomy): Bacteria > Bacteroidota > Bacteroidia > Bacteroidales > UBA10428 > UBA5072. The sequence goes on from CAVPIY010000010.1 coordinate 93,740, forward strand.
CAGCCCTTATGGGCTATAAAAGTGATCAGCATACCCGGAACCGGCGATACCGTTGCAAAGAAACCCTGATCAACCGGATCCGGGGCATTTCGAATGATAAAACAGTAAAAAATGGAAACGACAAGGATCATTGAGGCCTACCTCGACGGAACCCTGGGCCTGCCCGAACGGGCAGACCTGGAAGCCCGTGCCGCCCAGGACCAGGAATTAGCTGACCTGATCCTGCTGCACCGGGAGGTGAATGAGAGTATTCGGGATGAGGAGATGCAAAGACTTGAAGCACAGCTGTTCAAAATAGAAATTGAAATGCAAGTATCACAATATGGAAATTTATTGCGCATAGCAGCACTTTGGATAATTGTATTATCGGTTTATATTATCATTAAGATATGCATACTTCATAATGTAATTGGCCAATCAATATATGATAAGTATTACTCAAAGTATCAACCGGATATTATATTTCGATCAACTGACACAACTACATCAGCACTAGACAATGCACTTTTACAATACGAATCAGGAAATTATATCCGAAGTATAAAGCTTCTAGATAGTATACTAATTTATGATAAAGATAATTACATAGCCTACTTTTTTCTTGGTTTAGCTTGCCTTGAACTTCAGGCTCCTTTGGATGCAATCACATCATTTGAAGTCATACCTGATAAATGGGATAGCCCATATTCTATACATCGTGATTGGTACCTTGGACTTTCTCTATTAAAAACGAAAAGGTACAAAGAGTCTGTCTTAATTATGAAAAAACTGTATACAAATAGTGGTTACTATTCAAATGAAGCAAAAAGTATCATTCGCAAACTAAGAATTTGAATTTTATATATACCAATAAGCAAATTACTCCAAGTATTAAACAAGATGTCAGAAGAAAGACAATAGGTAGAATATTATGGACTTGAATAGGATCAGTTTTTCCTACTATTACATATCCAGCCCAATAATATGGATGACTTTTCACAGGATCACAACTAAATAGAATACTTTTTTTAGCAATTTGAAGAGCATCATCAAGACTTTTTCCATGACTCATTTCTTGGTAAAATACAGTAATAAGATTTGCGGAAGTTTTATCTGGTGCTGACCATAAAGTGTATGTCACAGATCGCACTCCTGTATAAAAGAAACTTCTTGCAAGGCTCAATAATCCTTCTCCAAATTGAAGCCTGCCAAATCCTGTATTACAGCCACTTAAGACAACTAACTGTGCTTTTAAATTTAGCTGATAAATCTCATAAGAATAAAGAAGACCATCATTTACTGAATCTGAAATAGTTGTTAGAATTAAGGAAGATAGGGTTGGAACTAAATTATCTAGTTTTGTGTGGGATGCAATATGAATCACCTTGTATTTTGGTGCTTCTAATTTAAAAAATGTTTCGTTTGCCAAAATGCCATCAAATAAATCTCCAGCAGTCATTTTTTTTGCAGCCATAACTTCTTCTTTGGCTCCATTAAGTTTAGAAAGACCATCAAACTCTTTTTGAAATTGTTTACTGATATTCGAATATTCAGGCAGGAAAAAGGCTACTTTGGAAATAGATTTTTGGTCATTTTGATTATCAAATAATAAAGTTCCAGAATAGGCGTAAGAAATTGGACATTCAAGAAACAAATACTTTAAAGTTTTGTAATTGATTGAAGATTCTGTATTAGGTAATTCAGTAATCAATAGTTCAAATGGAAATAAGTTGAGTTCATTATGGGGCACTATTATCAACCTTTTATTCTTTATTTCATTCTTTATAGGGTCAATTAACCATTTATATAAGTAATGGGAATTCTGAGTAAATTCATTAAATGCAATATAAAGATCCTTTTTCATAGGGTTTCCTGATACAGATTCTCGAAAATTAAATATTTGCTTTTTCTCGTTTCCATTGAGAGGTATCAAATGAACTTTCAATATATTCTTTGCTACAATTATTATTATTAATTCTGAACTTAATAATTGATACTCGATCAAGACCTGATCTCTCATTAATTGAGCCTGAATTTGATATATGTTTAGCACATTCAAGTTGTACTTTAAGTCAAAATATCTTTTATAAGACCTTTCAAAAACTGAGGTTAATTGATCACTTTCCAGCTGTGCCAATGCTAATCTTTCCAAAAGAACTTGTTTCATTGAAGATGATATCCCGTAACCTTCAACATTATAAAGTCGGTTCTGTAGGTTTAGTATTTCATTGTGTAAAAGGATTTCTTTTTCGATAAGAGAGTCAGGTATACCGGCATATACTTTAGTATTCTTTTTGTGATTGTTGATTAACATTATTAACATTTTACTTTTTTCTGCATATTGAAAGCTTCTATCAAAATAGGATAAATTACCACTTAAATAGTAAAGCATAGTGGCAAAACTAATAGCATTGTTATATGTGACTTTTATCAGATCAATCAAATTAAATTCTGAGTTTTCATTATCCAAATCAATTATCCTTTTTTCACAGAATTTTAAGGAAATCTCCTGACATTTTAGGGCAGCTTCCAAAAATCGGATATCCGCTCCTCCCTTTTCAAATAACAAGTAAAGTGTAAAAGCCTTCAAATTCAAAGTTTCGATAATCAGTTTTTCTGTTGGAATTTCAGTCATGACTGGATTTAGAAATATCGAGGTATCACTGAAATATTTTGAACATGCTATTAGTGCTTGTTGATAATTTCGTAACGCTTCCATATAATTACCTTCATTTTTAAAATTAGATCCCATATCTCTCAGGATTGTAGCTTTTAGATCATTAGCTATGGAATGTTTCAAGGAAGTTACATACGCCTCAACTAAATACTTATAAGCATCATCCTTATTACCCAATTTCTTGTAAATGCTTGATAAACAAAGATAAGAATATGCTTGAGCATCTCCACTTGACCAAGACGGCCTCTTTTTTGATATATCTAATCCTTTCCTTGTATAAGCGATAGCTCTTTCTGTATCTCCTAATGCAAAATATGAATAACCATTAAGGAGAAAACTGTAAATAAGGTTTGTCTTTATCCAAGGGCTTTTACTTTGTTGAACTTTTTCATAATTTTGAATAGCCAGCCTATAGTCTTTTTTATAAAAGAAATATACATTTGCTAAAAGAAAATAAATTTGATACATGGATACTATAAGAACAGGATGCTTATTAAGATAATTTTCAGATTCCTTAAGGTACACTAAAGATTTTTCATAATCGCCCATTAAATAAGCATACTGCCCCTGAAAAAAATAGAGTAATCCAAATTGGTAAAAACCGATTTTATGGTATTTCTGAAGTATATATGCAGCTTGATCCATAGTTTGTTTAGCAAGTATTAGATTGTATTCCTTATTTAAGTATATCGCTGTCAGATTAAGAAAGTAGGTTAGTAGTTCTGGAGTGTCCAGATCTCCAAGTTCAGCGAAAAGAGAATCACTTTGAGATTTTGCCCATTTTACAAGGTCTAATCGATTAAAATAATAAGCAGCTAGTTGAAGGTTGGATAGATAATTTAGTTTTGTTACTTTTTCAGTTCGGGAATTGCCTATATTCCGAGACAAAGACATTAGATAATAGTTTATTGCATTAGCGGAATCCATAAGCTCATATCGGATATTCCCTAAAGCATAATACAATCTTGCAACATCTTTTTCAGGAACTGAGTTTTCACTCTTTAAGAAGATCTGAGCTTTTTCTAACCACTTTTGGGATTCATTAACCTGGCATTTCATTTCCATTAATAGGCCTTTGTTCATTGTATAAAGAAAATCTATCACGCATAAGTTATTAAATATTGTTTTTTTACTTTTATTAACAAGTTCAAGAATTCTACTTGCATTAGATAGATCACCCATCTGTAAGTAAACTTCACATTTACGAAGTAGTAGGTGTATTTCTCTTTCAGGACTATTGAAGGCCTTAAATAATTCATGATCAACCGTAGCTAATGCTTTAAGATAATAGCCGTTTTGTTGAGGTATATATCCAAGAGAATCAGAAGATTCAATAAATTTAGAAAAACCAAATATGTGGATGGAGAAAATTAGTGAAAAGATAAACAAAAAGAAAATTGACTTAATAATTATGGACCTAACATTATTAAAAGGAAATTTTGATAATTTCATTTAAACATTCTAGTATCAATTTGATTACTAGCTTTAGTATAAGATGTATAAAAGTAATCAAATTAATTAAATATACACGAGAAGAAGTATAATAATTTTCATAATGGTCTAAAAAAGCTGGATAGGAATTTAATAACTTTAATATTTCTGTCGAAAAAAAAAGACGAAAATTTAGCGCTGAATTTAAGGCCAAGGTTGCGATTGAAGCAATAAAGTAAATCAAGTCGGTATCTGAACTTGCACATATCTACCAGGTTCATCCAAATCTAATCACACAATGGAAAAAGGAATTTCTTTCCCGTAACTTACCTAACTTTATTCAAATTTACATTATGAAGATCAATAACCCTCCCCCCATGCCTCCCATCAACATTTGCCTGGTGGAGTAGGATGACTAAGGGTTAGCTGTATGATGTAAGATGGCAGAAGGAAGTGTCAAGCTATCAATAAATAGTATTGAATAAAGATAACATGAAGTAATTTTAAAGTTTAAGCTCCGAGCATGTAGACCAATGAATCAATGATGCTTTAAAGCCCCATAAGGAAGTGTGGTCTCATTTGGTTTTAGTATAGTAATTGGTGCCTTCACGAGCCCATATAATAGAATAAGATGACTTCGACCAAATGACCCGAGGCAATAAACTTTAAAAATTATTACTATGTCTAAGAAAGCGAAAATTTTGAAAAAAGACAAAGAAAGGGAGTTGTTAATTGTAAATCCTGACGCTGCGGGGATTGATATATCCAGTACGGAGTACCAGGTATGTGTTCCGGAAAACAGGGATAAGGATTACAACAGGAAATTTGACAGTTTTACCTGTGATCTTCATGCCATTGCAAGGTGGTTAAAGCAATGTCATATAGAGACAATAGCCTTGGAAGCAACAGGGATATACTGGGTACAGATATTTTTATTACTGCAAGATTATGGTTTTGATGTAATACTTGTCAATGCAAAACATATCAAGAATATTGCAGGGAAGAAAACAGATGTTGTGGATGCCAGCTGGATTCAGATACTTCATTCCTATGGGCTACTGGAAGCAAGCTTTCAACCGGATAATTATACCCGTCAATTACGCAATATCACCCGGCATCGGGAAAGTCTGGTACATACAGCAGCCCGTAGTGCGCAACATATGCAAAAAGCGCTGGAAATGATGAACATTAAGGTACATAAGGTTATTAGTGATATTCTGGGCAAGTCCGGCATAGCTATCATTAAAGACATACTATCCTGCCAAAGAAATGCTTTGCAACTGGCATTGAATGCTGACAGCAGAATAAAAGCGACAAAAGAAAAACTCATCAAATCATTGGAAGGAAATTGGAGCAATGATCAATTGTTCATTCTTAAACAAGCATATGAAAGCTATGAATTTAAAAAACGACAAATTGATGATTGTGACATACTGCTGATGCGTTAAAAATTGATTGCAAAGAAATCATATTGTTTTTGACTTATTGAATACCTGGAAATATGCTGTAAAAAGCACGGAGTGTTTGAACCTGCCAGCCGGCAGGCGGGCGTAAATCAAATTGTGCCGCTCCGCGGCTAAAAACAAATCTGCACAATGAAACACACTTACAAAAATTCCTTACTTTGCAGATCACACATACAAATATGCAGGTAAATTGAAGCTCCTCGCAGCACGCCACGAGGAACCGGAACAGCCTGCCCCGATCTATCGGTGAAGTGTAGCTCAGCGCAGCTAATCTTAGATCCCCAAATAGGTATTTTATATTTTTATGCTCGCTTACTCCATGGCAAGCCACAGGGCATGCGCTCGCGGGGATTCAAATCAAAAAATCAAAGAATGCTTATATTATATTTAATATCACTAATGGGTACTAAATATTAATAATAGTTCTTTGAAATTCTTTGTATATCGCACTTGTAACGTTTTTTCAATGCGTGACGATTTGAATTGAAAAGTTGGATTTTTGCTTTGAACAAAGCATTAATCCATGAATCAAGGCAAATATATTTTCGCACAGCTTACAGATGTGAGCGGTAACTACAAATGCACAAAATCGGTAAATAAGAAGGTAAGGATTTCTGCAAAGTTAATTTCCGATTTTCAGAACAAATATAAAAAGAACAGTATGATCAAAAAATGGTTTTCCGGTTATCCATTCGAAAAGATTTTCCAGAGAGTTTAACCACTTCACATTTAAAAAGTAATCTATCTAAAATAGCTGTAGCAAGGACCTCGTCTTCAAGGATATTCACCCATTCATCAGGACTTTTATTTGTTGTGATGATCATTGAAGCGTCCTGGTGCAGATGGTCGATGAGATTAAATAAGGATACTGCTTGTTTTTTCTCCATGGGGAACATCATAATGTCATCAATAACCATCAGATCAGTTTTAAGTATCGTATTATATTCATAGGCAGCGGTTTTGGTAAAATCTTTCATTTTAAGGATATGATTGAGTTGTTCCATTGTTCTGAAGCAAGCTTTGTAACCTTTTTTAAGGGCATCATGGCAAAGACCTGCTGCAATAAAAGTTTTACCTGTTCCGCTGGGTCCCATGAGAACCAGGTTAAAGTTCTGCTCCAGCCATAAGCATTCTCTCAGTTGTGACAGCTGTTGTTTGGATATTCCTTTTTGTTGATTATCCTGCCAAAGGTCAAGATTATTGCTTATAGGAAGCTTGGCGATCTTCATTCGCTTTTGCAGATTCTGCCGGTTACGATAACTGATCTCTGCATCCATCAATGCCATGGCAAAATCCAGGTAGCTGATCTGTTCCTTCTGGGCATTGATCAGAAGGGTATCTAAATCGGCACCGATGCCTGTCAGTTTAAGTTGCCTGGCAAGATTGCGCAGGTAATCTGTTTTTGATTCCATGGTTAGTTTAGTATTTGTTTGTAATCGGATATACTGCTTTTCTGGGGATAGATCTGATATCGCTTCTTATCCATAACAGGATTGTTTTCAGTTGACTTATCCGGAGCAGCCGGATCATTTGCCAGGGTAAGCAACACCGGTTCAAAATCTGTTGCATTGGTAATTTTGTTTTCTAAACAATATTTAAGAGCAAGATCCATGTCCTGCTTTATATATTTACCGGCCAGGCTGGTGATCAATTTGATCTGATCACGGATATACCGGGGTTTATTATCCCGTATCTGTTCCAGATAAATGCAGGCAGCCGGTGGATCACTGAACAGTAAAGAAGCCTGCCGGATCAGTTCGGTTATTTTATGAGAATGGTCCCTACGATGATTATTATTTCGAACGGTAACCCCTTTTAATGAACTGACCTGGTGTTTTGCAATAATACTTCCCTGACTGATCGGATATGATTAACATGTCTTCCTGCTGTTTGATAAACATCCTGGTTAAGGGACCCTGGTAGGGTACCGGTAGGGAGAGTGTATTTTGTTCCTTTATATTGGATTGTATTGTCTTTTCTAACACCGGTACTGTTATCTTGCTGCTGCATGATATACGAGTTTAAAAGTGGTTTTAAGTGGGCTTTTTCAATGGCCCATTCCAGGGCCGGTATCTTACGGGTAGTGGCGTGCTCTTTCGCATTAGCTGTTCGTGCCAACCAGTCAATACCTTGTGCGTTTAGTGTTGGATTGTCAAAATATGTCCTGCCGCGTAGGAAATTGTATTTTATATACCCGATCACATTCTCGATCTTTCCTTTGCTCTGCGGATCGTTTTTTCGGCAGAAGTAAAGTTCAAATCCGCGGTACTGACGATAACTTCGAAAGGCTTCCGTTAATAGCAGATCGCCAACATTTTCACTAACAAGCAGCAGCTTGTCCTGGTCATACACAATCTCACCGGGAATGCCACCAAAGCATGCAAAGGCTTCTTCATGAGCTTGTATGGACATCAGTGTTGTAAACGGAATATCAGAAAAACAAACATACTTATGTCTGGATCGTGAAAGCACAATTGCAAATAAGTAAACCTACTTTCTGCGGCCCTCAGTGTCAGTCATATTATACTCACCAAAATCGGCTTGTGCCTGTGCTCCATAGGGAAGTTCCGCAACCGCCGTATATTGACGGCTATCAAATACTTTGGGTATCCGGTACTTATTGCGGACAAGGAGAACAAAATTGTAAACGGTCTTTATGCTCACATCTTCAAAATCAGGGTGACATTCTTTTAGCCAATCGTGAACCTGGGCCGAAGATGCCTCAGTGCAATCGGCTAATCGCCTGTGTACAAAATCTTCGTACTCTGCCAATTTTTTAGTCCGTTGCTCCAGTTTAACCTGGTAGGTAGCAAACTCCTGTTCAGTCATGGCAAGGTACTTTTTAACCGTACGTGTATCCATACCCAGGAAAGAAGCAATCTGAGATGGCTGCTTACCTGTACGCTTCTGCTGATGTATCTCATGGTACATAATAAGTTGATTGAAGTAATGGTTCATCTTTCCTGATTTTTAGTTGAAAAACCAAAAATCAGATTAATACTTGAAATCTCAGAGGGAAAGCCCTCGAGGGCTTTCCCTCTGAGTTCTCATTCCATAAATCAATCAGAAATTAAAAGAGTAAAGCTTGCATTCTTATTTACCGAAATCTTGCAAACTTATTTACCGAAAATCTACATTCTTATTTACCGAAAACTTGCATTGTTATTTACCGATTACAACAGATTTTTTACCACGTAGGATCTTTGACCGAATTGTGAAAAACCATGAAGGAAACAAATATGTCAGATCCTTCACTTGTTGGAACCAGATGCTCTGTATGGTTTTTGGTCAACTCACTTCAAGAGATAGTATGCGTGATTTGATGTTGAGCCTTGAGGCGCATCAACCAAAATACTACCACCTTGGATTTGGACAAACCATAACACGGAGAAATCTCGGAAAAGCCAATGAAAAACGCAGTTATAAAATCTTTGAGGAGTTTGCATATGTATTAATTGAGGAAGCCCGAAAAAGCTGTTATAAAAAAGATTTCGAAGTCGAGGTTGACGGTAATGTGTATGCTTTGGATTCCACAACCATTGACCTTTGTCTGAGCGTTTTCTGGTGGGCTGAGTTCAGAAAGCATAAGGGAGGGATTAAACTTCATACATTGTATGACATAAAGACTTCCATCCCTAGCTTTTTACATATCTCCAATGCAAGTGTCCATGATGTCAATATCCTTGATCTTATACCATATGAAGTTGGGAAGCTACTATGTTATGGATAAAGGTTATATTGATTTTAGTCGTTTGCATAAGCTTCACTCACAAGGGTCATTCTTTGTCACAAGAGCTAAAGACAACATGCGTTTTAAACGGATGTATTCCAAAGCCAGTAGATAAAACAACAGGCGTAAAAAGCGATCAGATTGGTAAACTGGAAATGTATTACTCTAAAAAAGACTACCCTGACAAGCTTCGTCGAATCAAATATTATGACGAGGAACATAAAAGGGATTTGGTATTCTTAACCAATAATATAAATCTGAATGCCAATGAAATAGCCATGCTTTATAAGAAACGCTGGGAAGTTGAGATGTTTTTCAAATGGATGAAACAGCATTTGAAAATCAAATCCTTTTGGGGTACGACTTTAAATGCCGTCAAAGTGCAAATTTATTGTGCAATTATCGCATACTGTCTGGTTGCCATAATTGGTTACAAATTGAAAGTTGACCGTCCAATCTACGAAATTTTACAAATTCTCAGCATTTCTCTACTAGACAAAACTCCTATAAGAGAGATACTTACAAAATGCGATTACAAGAATGTCAAAGAACTTGATTCTAAACAATTAAAAATCTGTGGGTTTTAAGTGCCCACTACTGATTTAATATCAATAATATATGAATATTTTTAAAGAGTTAACGCATCACCAGTAATTGTGACAAAGAAATTGAGACATATCTGAACTCACTCCCGGGTAATAAAAAAAACACAGATGAAGCATTAATCCGGTCACAAAAAAGAAAAGGCAAAAAAAATGATCTGACTTTCAACGGAGAAATCATGGCTTATAAAACCTTTGGGGTTAATCTTACAAGAATACCAGGTATCAGTAATCTGACCATTATTAAATTACTATCAGAGCTTGGCTCTGATTTTACCAATAAGTTTCCTGATCATAAGAGATTTTCTTCATGTGCTAATGTAGTCCCAAATAATAAAATATCTGGAGGGAAAATATTGACAAGCTATGTACCAAGGAAGAAAAATTCCGTTGGCAATATTTTAAGAATGGCTGCCTCAACCTTAAAAAAAAGTAAATCTGCCTTGGGAGATTATTTCAGAAAGATCCAATCAAGACAGGGTTATGCACAAGCTGTTGTAGCTACAGCAAATAAACTGGCAAGAATTATTTATACACTTGTTAGTAAACAGATTGAATATGATGATAAATTGGTTATAAACAAAAGCAAGGAAGCATTAATTAAGAAATTGAATTATCATAAACGAAGCATAATCAATATTGAAACTGAAATATATTCATATGCTTGATTATGTGCTTTTTGCAAAGTTGTTATATAATAGATTCTTAAAAAGGATCATTATGCATCAGACGTCCGGCTGTCCGTGTAATTCCGCCATTTATCCAACAGGGCCTGCATATCAGCAGGGAGATCCGATTCAAAGAGCATGTCCTGCCGGGTTTCGGGATGCCGGAAGCCGAGGGATCTGGCATGCAGGGCATGGCGCGGCATGCCGGCAAAGCAGTTCTCCACGAACTGCCGGTATTTTGCAAACACCGTACCGCGCAGGATCTTATTGCCGCCATACCGTTCATCGTTAAAAACCGGGTGGCGGACATACTCCATGTGCACCCTGATCTGGTGCGTGCGTCCGGTCTCGAGCCTGCACTCCACCAGGCTCACGTAGCCCAGCTTTTCCAGCTCCCTGTAATGCGTGATGGCCGGTTTGCCCTGGTCGCCCTCCGGGAAGACCTGCATCTTCAGCCGGTCGCGTATGCTCCTGCCGATATTCCCGGTGATGGTGCCCTCCGGCTTGTCGAAGGTGCCCCATACCACGGCCTGGTATGTGCGGCTCGTGGTGCGGTCGAAAAACTGCTTCGCCAGCCGGTTCAGCGCCATCTCGGTCTTCGCGATCACCAGGAGGCCCGAGGTGTCCTTGTCGATCCGGTGCACCAGCCCGGGCCGCATCTCGCCGGTCCGGAACAGCGGCAGGTCGCGCAAGATGCCAGGCCAGCGCGTTCACCAGCGTGCCGGTGAAATTGCCGTGCCCCGGGTGAACCACCATGCCGGCCGCCTTGTTCACCACCAGCAGGTGATCATCCTCATACAAAATGTCAAGGGGTATGTCCTCGGGGACCAGCTCATATTCGCGGTGTGGGTAGGGGAGTACAACCGTAATCACATCTTCGGGTTTCACCCGGTAATTTGGCTTCACCACATGCTCATTCACCAGTACATTGCCGGCCCGCACGGCCACCTGGATCTTGTTGCGCGATACCTGCTCCAGCCGGTTGAACAGGAACTTGTCGAGCCGTAAAAGCCCCTGTCCCTTGTCAGCCACGATGCGGTGATGCTCGTAAAGCTCAGCTGTTTCAAACAGTTCATCCTGCATGGCCTTCGGATTAGCGGCGGATCACCACCTTGCGGCTTACCACCCTGCCATCGGCAACCGTGAGCTGCAGGATATACAGCCCTTCAGGCAATGCCGACACATCCAGTATTTCACACTCTTGCTCTTGCTCACAAACTGACCTTCCCTGGAGGTCGAACAGCCTGATCCGCAGCAGGGGATAACCCGCTGCGCGGATAAAGATCCGGTCCGAGGCCGGATTGGGGTACACGGTAATATCCGGTCCGTTAGCGGGGATGTCCCCTCCGCCGGTCACGAGGTCCTTTTTGCTGAATACCGCCCGGATCATCGGCGTGCCGGGTATCAGGCTCTGACCCGGGGTTGAACCAGTCGCCCGAGATGTTCACGAACACCCGGTCGAGGTTGTTGCGGTTCACGTCGTATCCCAGGTTGAGGAAGTCTTCTGTGGTCTGTTTCCAGCCTGCAAAGAAGGAGGTATCGGTGATCACCAGGTTCGTGTCTGCCGGGAAGGCGTACCGCCTGAACCCGGGCTTCCCCTCCCACTCCCCGGGGGTAAAGGTCTCTTCCGACAGGTAGACCAGGTCGCCCGGCACCCCGCCGGCATCTTTCCACACCCCCAGCCGGAAGGTGAGGCCGGCGGTTACCTGGTTGCGGGTTTTGTTGAAGAACAGGTCGATTGCCCGGAGCGTATCGGTTATATAGGTCCTGTACCGGCAGGCCAGCAGGGCGCCGGCCGTGGATTCGCCCGATATGCCGAAGCCGTATTCGGGGGAGCCGTCATCATAGGCGTAGTAATCGCGGAAGTGCAGCTCCGTTCTGGCGGTGTCGTTCTGCTGTTCCTGGTCGGCCGGGGTGATCAGCCAGGCCACCACCTCCAGGGCGCCTTCCTCCGAATCGTCGTTGCGGGTGAAGGGCACAAAGAAGGGATCGTTCCGGCGGATGAGCGAGGCCGGGGGGAACTTGGCGAAGTACACCTCGTCGTATTGCCAGGCACCGGTTTTCAGGTTATGCACCTTGTAGCTCCGGCCCACGTTCACCGAATCACCATACGCCAGGTTGCGCGCCACGTAATGCAGTGTGTTGCGGGTGATGCTCTGCGCATCGTTGAGGTGCTTCCAGGGGACAGACTCGTAAAAGTCGAGCAGCTCCCGCGGCGGCTCCACCAGGGTGATGTCATTGATCGAGCGGTGGGAATAATACGGTTCCGCATCCATCATGATGTAATCGATATTCCAGCAGTCCACGTTGCTCAGCGCCCCCTCGCCGCCCTTGACCTCGTCGGGTGACATGCTGGTGTAGTTGCGGAAGCGGAAGCGGAAGCCGGCCCGGCAATAAGATTCCGGTACGGGCCGGATGACCTGGGTGAAGGCTGTAAAAGTGTCGGTGGTGATGTGCCAGGCATTTTGCCAGCTATCCGTTTCCGGGTTATAGTAGTCCAGCAGCAGTGAATCCACTTTCTCAGGCACCTCGCCCTTTCCGCCTGCCTGGTAGAAGAAGCTCAGCTTAACCGTGTCAGGTCCCGCGGCATAGGGAGAAAGGTCGAAGGGCAGCGAGGTCAGGCTGTCGGATGCGGTTGCCACACTGGAGAGGGCGTATATCTCCCCGTATTCGTTGATGGCATCGAGGGTGGCCACGCCCGCTGATATGGGTTCAAAGGCAAAGGAGTTGTTCACGAAGGCATAGCGGTCTGCCCATTTGGAGGAGTCGGGTACCACCCGGGATGCGGAAAAATCCTCGAAAAAGGGAAGGCCCAGCATCTCTTCCGCCTTGGCTGCCCTGACGGCTGAAGGCAGGCCTGTCTTGAGGGCATCCGGCTTCCGGCTGAGGTATTCGCGGATGACGGGGTTCTCCGTGAGGCCCCGCAATTTTTGAGCAAGAGTTGGGGTGTGGAGAAACAGCAAGAGCAAGAGCAAGAGCAAGAGCAGAGAAGAAGGGAGTATGGAGTGGGGAGGGCGCATCAGTTCTCGGGTATTGAGTCGGTGGTGAAGCCGGGAACCTTGGTGGAGTCGAGCGTGATCCATACGTCAATGGCGGATCCCAGTGGCAGGGTGATCCCGCCCCCGGTTCCGGGATTCTGCCTGAAAACAACGGCTTTCAGCTCATCTTCGGGTGTGGTGATGGTCTGGTCCGGCACGGCAGCCCCCACGCTGAGAAAGCGGTCGGAAGCGGCAATCCGGGCCTGCTCGAGCGACATGCCGATGAGGCTGGGCACGCTGGACTGCTCATCGCTGAGGCCCTTGCCCAGCACCAGGTCAATGGCGGCGCCCTTCAGCACGGAATCACCCGGAGCCAGTGCCTTGCCCCGCATGCGCTGGGCCAGCACCACGTTGATGGCAAGATTGGGCTCATAGTAAATATGGCCCACTTTCAGCCCGAAGGATTCCAGCCTGGCCCTGGCCTGCCTGAAGGTGAGGTCGACCAGGTCGGGCATGGCCACCCGTGTTGCATTTATGGCATTCATGGTGAGGAAGATCTTCCGGTTCTTCTTGACTTTCAATCCGGCTTTCGGATGCTGATCCACCACGGTGCCCCTTTCAAAGTCGGCCAGGTACACCGAATCGAACACTTCCACCCGCATATCGCGGTCTTTGGCCGTACGCAGGGCGTCGGTGAGGGTAAGCCCGGACAGGTCGGGTACGGTGAGGATGTGGCTGTGACGCGTGTATATTTTCAGCACCTGCATGATGATGAGGGTGCCAAAGATCAGGATCAGAAAGGCGAGCACGAGGTTCCGCAGCACGATCCTGGCTTCGATGTATGCGATCAGTTTCCTGATTCCGGCTATGATCTGTTCGGGGTTCATATGGGTGTCAGATAATAATTAACGGACAGGCAAAGATAAAATTATCTGCCATATGAAGAGTCCATGGGAAGTATTATAGTATGTGGCGGAGGATGAAAAATACGGCCAGGATGTACATCACCACGGATATCTCCCTCCACTTCCCCGTGAACAGCTTGATGAGCACATAGCTCAGCATGCCGAAGGCTATGCCTTCGGAGATGCTGTAGGTCAGCGGCATGATGATCATGGTGAGGAATACGGGCAGCGATTCGGAATAGTCCTCCAGGTTGATCTTCTGGACGGGGCTGATCATGAAGAGTCCCACCAGGATCAGCGCGGGTGCCGTGGCAGCGCTGGGGATCATCAGGAAGAGGGGTGCAAAGAACAGGGACAGCAGCAGGAAGCCGCCCACCACCAGGGCGGTAAGGCCGGTCCTTCCGCCTTCCGACACGCCGGAAGCGCTTTCCACGTAAGCTGTCAGCGCGCTGGTACCCAGGATGGCGCCTGCTGTGGTGCCCACGGCATCGGCCAGCAGGGCCTGCCTGGCGCGGGGCACGCCGCCCTTTTCATCGAGCAGGCCGGCCTTGGAGCAGACACCCACCAGGGTGCCCACCGTATCAAAGACATCCACAAAAAGGAAGGTGAAGATCACGATCAGCATGTCGGCCGTAAATACCCGGCTGAAGTCGAACTTGAAAAACACCGGTGCCAGGGAGGGGGCAGGCTCACCAGCCCATGTTCCGGCATGCGGGTGATGCCCAGGGGTATGCCGATGAGGGCAGTGATCATGATCCCCGCCAGAAGGGCGCCCTTCATTCTGAATACCAGCAGGATGCCGGTTATAATGATCCCGGCCAGGGCCAGCAGGGCATTGGGATCGGAAAGATCGCCCAGCGAGACCAGGGTGGCATTGTTTCGCACCACCACGCCCGCGTTGCTGAAGCCGATGAGGGCGATAAACAAGCCGATCCCCACGGAAATGGCATATTTCAGGTTCATGGGGATGCTGTCGATGATGGCCTCGCGCACCCTGAAAAAGGTGAGCAGGATGAAGAGGAGGCCCTCGATGAATACGGCAGTGAGTGCCATTTCCCAGCTGTACCCCATCTGGGTCACCACGGTGTAGGCAAAGAAGGCATTCAGCCCCATGCCCGGGGCAACCGCTATGGGCAGGTTGGCGTAAAAGGCCATGACCAGGATGGCCATGACCGAGGACAGGGCCGTGGCCGTGAACACGGCATCGCGGTCCATGCCTGCACTGCTGAGGATGTTCGGGTTCACGGCCAGGATATAGGCCATGGTCATGAATGTGGTGGCACCGGCCAGGATCTCGGTGCGCACGGTGGTGCCGTTTTGCCTGAGTTTGAATAGTTTTTCGATCATCGTATGCCGCTTTCTCAAATTTAACAAATTCTGTGTAATTTTACCGTATATTTGCGACCGCAACGCAAAACTGATGAGCAGCCCGGGCATGATCACACAGCGGCACAAGGAAGCCGCCGCGGGGCAGAAGTTCTCCATTCTGATCCCCTCGTGGAATAACCTGCCCTACCTGAAATTGTGCGTCCGTAGCATCAGGCAGAATTCTGCCTTCCCCCACCAGGTGATCGTCCACATCAATGAAGGGTCCGATGGCAGCCTGGCCTGGGTTCGGGAGAACGGTCTTTCCTATACCCACAGCTGGCAGAACATCGGGGTCTGCTGGGCCATGAATGCCATGCGGCCGATGGCCGATGCGGACTACCTGGTTTTCATGAACGATGACATGTATGTGTGTCCCGGTTGGGATACCGCCCTGGCTGAGGAGATCGCATCGGCCGGCACCGATTATTTCTGCCTGTCATCCACCCTTATCCAGCCGCGCAGCTTCTGGTGCAAAAGCGTCATATCGCCGGTGAATTTCGGGGAGGATGCGGAGCACTTCGATGAGGAAGGGCTGCTGAAACATTATATGGATAGGGCGCATGGCGACTGGAGTGGCTCCACCTGGCCTCCCGTGGTCGTGCACCGCGATATCTGGGACCTGGCGGGCGGTTACAGCGTGGAATATTCACCGGGCCTGTATTCCGATCCCGATTTCTCGGCCAAGCTTTACCTGGCCGGCGTCAGGCATTTCAAGGGGATCAACCGGAGCCGGGTATATCATTTCGAGGCATGTTCCACCGGCCGGGTCAGAAAGAACAGGGGCAGCCGGCAATTCCTCCGGAAGTGGGGGCTTACCTCATCCACCTTCATGAAGTACATCCTGCACCGGGGTGAGCCATTCGGAAATCACCGGATACCGCGCATGAAGCTCGGGCTTGCCCTGGCAAAGAGCAGGATCAAGCTGATCCTGGAGTCCTACTTTTCCGCGGGACAGCGGAAAAACCTCTGGGAAAACGGGGACTGAACGATGAAAGCTGGGGTCATATTGCCACATACCCGCCTGTATGGCGGTGTGAAGCGCTTCATTGAGCTGGGCCGCGCCTTTCAGCAAAAGGGACATGCCATGACGCTGTATACACCCGACGGCGTACCGCCCAACTGGACCTGCAACGACATCCGGGTGGCCACGTTCGCCGACCTGGAGCAGGAAGACAATGACATGCTGTTCATCACCGACCGGAAGCACAGGGAAGTGCTGATGCGGGCCCGGGCACGGTATAAGATCTTTTACCATGTGAGCCTGCATCACAAGGCGCGCGCCATGGTGCGGGACAAGCGGCTGCATATTTTTGCCTGCTCCACAAACGTGGTGCAGTATGACAGGCTCTTTTACAGGATCACCCCCTTCCTGGCGGCCGGCGCGGTGGATACGCGCATGTTCTGTCCCGCAGAAACCCTGCGAAAGAAGGAAAATGTGTTCACCATCCTGGTCTATGGCCGCATATCGGAACGGGTCAAAGGCACGGAGCTGGTCGTGCGCGCCTGTGAGCGGCTGCATCGCCGGTATCCGGATATCCGGCTGATCCTTTTCGACACGCCCGTCAATCCCGCCATGTCAAAAGCCATCGAGGATTTCAGCACCCATGTGCCCTTTGATTTTGTCACCAACCATCCGGTTGAGGAGAATGCCGCGCTGTTTCACCAGGCCGACATCTTTGTCGCCGCCGAGAAGGGCGCCGGATGGGCCAATACTGTCGCCGAAGCCATGGCGTGCGGCATACCGGTGGTGGCTACCCGGAGCGGCACCGCGGATATTCTCATTGACCGGGAGACGGGCATCCTGGTGAAACGGAACAGGGGCAGCATCGCGCGGGGGATCAGGCTGCTGATCGAATCCCCGGAATTGCGGCAGAAGTTGGCCGTGAACGGCCGGAAACACATTGAGCAATTCGACTGGCAGATCCTGGCTGACAGGATTATCGGCTGGTATGAGGAGCAGGAGAAGAAGTGACGAGTGACGAGTGACGAGTGACGAGTGACGAGTGACGAGTGGGTGTGGGTGTGGGTGTGGGCGTAGGTGGGGAAAACCCTGTTGGGGGGCTTCCATGGTATATTCCAGGAAAAGTCAGGGTAATTGGTAATTGGGGATTGGTGATTGGTAAATATTAACTTTTCATTTTTCACTTTTCATTTTTCATTTTTCACTTTTCGTTATTCATTCATGGAGGTACACGCGGCGTACGCGCTCTGAGACGCCCGTCAGTATTTCATAGGGAATGGTGCCCAGGGTATCGGCCAGCCGGGTCACCGGACTGTCATCCCCGAAGATGATCACCTCGTCGCCCTCACGGGCACCGGTGCCGGTGACATCGAGCATGGTCATATCCATGCACACGTTGCCGATGACCGGAGCCGGCATGCCGTTCACCAGGAAGCTCCCCCGGCCGTTGCTCAGCCTGCGGCTGATGCCGTCGCCATAGCCTACGGGTACAACCGCGATCTCCGAGGGCTTCTCAATTTTGCCCATCCGTCCGTATCCTACCGTATCGCCGGGGTATAGTGGCTTCACCTGCAGAATGGTGCTTTTGAGCGTGCTGACATTTTGGAGTGCGTGGTTGACCGCACTGATCCCGTACAGTCCGATACCCAGCCGCACCATGTCGAACTGGGCGTCCGGGAAGCGTTCGATGCCTGATGAATTCAGGATATGCCGGATAAGGGGGTGACCGAGGGCCTCCCTGATCCGGTCGGAAGCCCGTATGAAGGATTCGATCTGGATGCGGGAAAAATCATCGTATGTCTCTTCATCACTGCCGGCCAGGTGCGAGAAAACCGAGCACACCCGCAGGTTCCTGAGGCGGATCAGCTCGTGACAGAGTTTCGGCACCTCCGGTTCGGCGAAGCCCAGCCTGTGCATGCCCGTGTCAATCTTGACGTGCACCGGGAAGTCGATTTCCTGGTTCCGGGCAACGGCCCTGTAAAACAGGTCGAGGATACGGAAGCTGTAAATTTCAGGTTCCAGCCTGTACCGGATCATGGCGTCGAAAGATTCGGGCTCCGGGTTCATCACCATGACTGGCAGGGTTATGCCGGACTGCCGCAGGCTGATGCCTTCGTCAGCGAAGGCCACACCCAGGTAATCCACCCGCTGGAACTGCAGGACGCTGGCAATCTCATGCCGGCCGCTGCCATAGGAAACTGCCTTGACCATCACCATGCTGCGCACGCCGGGTTTCAGCAGCGAGCGGAAGTAATTCAGGTTATGCACCAGGGCGTTCAGGTTCACCTCCACCCGGGTGGTATGTTTCTTCTGCTCGAGCAGGGCCGCGATCTTTTCAAATTCAAACCGGCGTGATCCTTTCAGCAGGATGGCCTCATTGTTGTAATCATCAGGATTGAAGAGGCTCATGAATTCTTCCGTTGTCTCATGGAAGGCGGCCGGCATGCTGAACAAGGCAGCACATTGTTTCAGGGCAGGGCCAATGCCGATGATCCGGCTGATCTGTTTCTCCTGCAGCATGGCGGCCACCGTGGCATACAGTTCCTCCTGCCGTTTGCCGCTCTGCAGGATATCGGACAGGATCAGCGTTTTGCGGGGATGCTGCGCCTGGCGGTTCAGCAGGTCGAGGGCAATGGAAAGCGAATTGATATCGGAGTTGTAGCTGTCGTTTATCAGCGTGCAGCCGTGGATGGCGCTTTTCTGTTCGAGCCGCATGGCAACCGGCGGCAGTTCGCTCATTTTGAGTTTGATCGTTTCAGGTTCCGTCTCCAGCAGCAGCATCAGGCTCAGGCAATGCAGGGCATTCTCCACAGATGCCGGGTCGGTGAAGGGGATGGTCAGGTCCAGGGATTGCCCCTTATAGATTGCCCGGAAGGAAGAACTCCCGTTTTCAGAGGTCATTCCGGATATTTCCACATCGGCCTGTGCGGATAGCGACCAGGTGAACTGCCTGACTTCTGCCAGATCAGGATCTCCGGTGATGCAGCTGCGGATCACCGCATGGTCGCTACAGTAGATCAGCGTACGGCAGCCATAGAACAACCTGAGCTTTTCCTTTGCTTTATGTTCCAGGCTGGTGAAGTTCTCCTGGTGTGCCTCGCCGATGTTGGTAAAAATGCCGGTGTCGGGCCGGATCATCCGGTGCAGGTTTTTCATTTCCCCCGGCCTGGAGATGCCGGCTTCAAAGATCCCCAGCCGTGTATGCTCATCCATCAGCCACAAGGAAAGCGGAACGCCCACCTGCGAGTTGTAGCTTTTGGGGCTCCGCGTGATGGTGTAATCATCGGACAGGCAATGGAAGAGCCATTCTTTCACAATGGTCTTCCCGTTGCTGCCGGATATGCCGATAACGGGACATACAAAACGTTCGCGGTGAAAGCAGGCCAGTTCCTGGAGCGCGGACAGCGTGTCCTTTACCACCACAAAGCCGGCACCGGGCAGGGAGCGGTACTCGTCCCGCATGGCCGATACCACGAAGGACCGGATGCCGCGCCGGTGCAGGTCGGAGACAAAACTGTGCCCGTCGTGCAGTTGTCCGGGGAGGGCAAAGAAGAGCATGTTGTCACTCACCGTGGAGGTGCGGCTGTCGGTCAGCAGCCGGCTGATCGCATTGCCGGTCTGCCCCTCCGCCATTCCGCCGGTTATTGCTGCGATCTTAACCAATGTATAGGTTATCATGTTGTATCGGTTTAACAGGAAAGGTAAATATATTTATTGATTTGAAAATTTAACAATTTGAAAATTTAACAATTTGAAAATTTGAAAATTTGAAAATTTGAAAATGGGGGAATTTGAAAATGAGACAAATTGAAAATTTGAAAATGAGACAATTTGAAAATTTGAAAATTGAGTAGGAAGGTGTATCCGGAATTTCAGGAAATTTTATGTCTCAAATGATTCCCTCATGTCCTGCAGACAGGGCCGTGGCTATTGAGCTGTGGCAATAGGTTACCTGAGCAGGCAGGTGTTTTAAGATTGTTGGTAAAGATAACCGATAGTCATATTATATTAATTTTGTGTCTAAAGACTATTAAGGTTTTGAAAATGAAAGAAGATAATAAGCTGCTGTATTATTTTAATAAGGAATACGTTCGTAAAATCGCTTTTAACAACGGCTTCCGGAATAACAATCGGCACAAAACTTATTGCAATGAAATTTAATCAAGAATCGATGGAAAACACACCTAAAATGCCTGTGCTTTTTTTAGGGCATGGTAGTCCAATGAATGCCATTAAAGAAAATGAGTTTGTACAAGGGTTTAGAAATATTTCCTCGGAGATTGAAGTTCCAAAGGCGATCATCGTAATTTCGGCTCATTGGGAAACAAAAGGGACGCAGGTAACCGCCATGGAGTATCCAACGACAATTCATGATTTTGGGGGCTTTCCAAAAGAGTTGTACGAAATTCAGTATCCTGCTCCCGGAATGCCTCAGTTGGCAAAAGAGATAAAAAGTATGACAAAAAGCGCCGAAGTGTCTCTGGATGAAAAATGGGGCTTAGATCATGGGGCATGGACAGTAATCAGACAAATGTACCCCAAGGCAGATATCCCTGTAATACAGTTGAGCCTGGATTATTACAAAAAGCCGCAACAACATTACGAGTTGGCAAAGGAACTTTATGAATTGCGACAAAAAGGCATTTTGATAGTTGGAAGCGGTAATTTGGTGCATAACCTTGCCTTGGTTAATTGGCAAAAGCTAAACGAAAACTATGGTTATGATTGGGCAAATGAGGCTAACTACAAGATGAAACAATTTGTATTGAATGGCAACCATCAGGCTTTAATAGACTATTCAAAACAAGGTAAGGCATTTGAATTGTCGATACCTACCCCCGAACATTACCTGCCTTTACTCTACGCGCTTGCCTTGCAGGATAATAAAGATGAAATAAAAATCTTTAATGATGAACCTGTTGGCGGGTCATTAACCATGACATCAGTTAAAATTGGGAAGTGATATTGTAATAATTAAAAATTATGGTTTATGATTTGATGATTGGCAAATTAGTCTGTTAGTCTGTTAGTCTGTTAGTCTGTTAGTCTATTAGTCTGTTAGTCTGTTAGTCTGTTAGTCTATTAGAAAACAATTTGACGGCCTACATACTTATAGCCTACAGCCTTCAACCTACAGCCTTCAACCTACAACCTACAACCTACGACCTACAACCTTCAACCTACAACCTACCCGCCTTCTCCCGATAAATCGGGATTCGGTGGGCGAAGCAACCTACAACATTTTTTCCTACTTTTACAAAAATTTCTACGAACGATGAGCTACCGGCATACCCTGGAAGCAGCGCTTGAAAGCCTGCATGAGATAGAGGACCTGGTTAAAGGTTTCCCGCCTGATGATGCAATACCTGCTATTGAGATCGACCTGAGCCTGCAGAAGCTCAGAAATGTGTATGAGCTGCTGCTGATGATGAGGCAGCCTGCGATCAGGCAACCTGTAACTGAACCGGCGCCGCACGATCAGCTGCTGGCTTCTTTAGCGCAACAGGCAGTGAAGCCGGAACCTGAGCCTCCGGTCTCAGAGCCGAAAAAGCCGGTCGCAGCGGCCAAAGATGCCGGCAAGGACCAGATCCTGTCCGACCGGTTCAAGGGACGGGCGACCCTGCATGAAAGCCTGCACCAGTCGCTGTCAAAAGACACCCTGTCCCAGGCCAAACCGGTTTCAAACCTGCTGTCGGCCATTGGCATAAACGACAGGTTTACCTTTATCCGGGAACTGTTCAACAATGATGCAAAGGCTTTTGAGGCTACCATGGACATCCTGAATGAGTCCGCCAGTTTCAACGATGCCTACAATTACATGATCCAGTATCACGACTGGGATATGGACAGCGATGCCGTGCAATTGCTGCTGGAGATCATCCGCCGGAAATACATCACCGGGCGGCATGAGTAAGCTGTATGTGGTTCCCACTCCCATCGGCAACCTGGAGGATATCACCCTCCGTGCAGTCAGGGTGCTGAAGGAGGCCGACCTGATCCTGGCCGAGGACACGCGTACCACCCGCAAGCTGCTTAGCCATTACCAGATAAGCACCCGGCTGCAATCCTATCACATCTACAATGAACACCAGGTGACCACGGATGTGGCGGACCGGATCCTGGCCGGAGAGACCATGGCGCTGGTGAGTGATGCCGGCACACCCTCCATTTCCGATCCCGGTTTTATGCTGGTGCGTGCCTGCCTCGAACGGCAGGTGGAGGTGGAATGCCTGCCGGGACCCACGGCGCTGATCCCTGCGCTGGTGAATTCCGGTTTCCCTTCCGATAAATTCTGTTTTGAAGGTTTCCTGCCCCACAAAAAGGGACGGAAAACCAGGATCACGGAACTGGCTGGTGAACGCCGTACCATCATCCTGTACGAGTCGCCCCACCGCATCATCAAAACGCTGCATGAGCTGCAGCAGGCCATGGGTGATGAACGGAGATGTGCCGTTTCCCGTGAGCTGACCAAATTGCACGAGGAAAACCTCCGGGGCACTTTTGCCGAATTGCTCGCCCATTTTGCCCGCAAGGAGCCGAAGGGGGAAATGGCGGTGGTGGTAGAGGCACTGAAAGGTTGATCTGCATATCTTATAACCAATAACCAATCAAATGAAATCATTCTGTTTAACAACAATGATTGTGGTATTCCACTTGCTCTGCACAAATGGAATACAGGCACAAACTGAAACGCAATCCATTAAATTAATGAATGCATTGATAGAAACGGATTGTAACAAGTCAAATGGAATTGTAAACTCTGTTGAGGATGTTGATTTTGCGGGCCAGGGTAACATCAGCCTGTTGATGTATGGGTCACTTAATGGTTGCATAGAAGTGGTAAAAGCCTTGCTGGATAAAGGGGCAAATACAGAATTAAAGACTATAGAAGGCGCAAAGGCTTTGGATTATGCAAAAAATGCAGACATTAAAGCATTGCTAACAAAAGTAAAAAAGTAGCAATAGACCATCCTGCGATGAGAAATATCCAGCAAGCAGGAATCATGACCAGTGGCAACATCCTTTGGATGACCGCTTGCAGTCTTTGGCTTCTCGGCAGCTGTGTTTCCATGGCACCCATCAATTCCAGCTTTGAAAGTGCAAAAACCCTTGGCAAAGGACAAATAGAATATTTCTCATAATCTTAAAAAAGCAAATTATGAAACACTTAATTAGAGTAATTTTCGTGCTGAGTTTTTCGCTTGCCCAACTTTCTTGTTCCAGTCCTGAGACTTTCGATGTAGTAAAAGTCCAGAAGTCCATTGAAGAGTCTTGTGCCAAGTTTAGTCAAGCGATCCGGGATGGGAATTTGACCGGCGCAGTTGAAGGGTACACGGTTGACGCCACCTTGGTACCACCGTCCGGTGAGATAGTTAAAGGAAAACAAGCGATCGAGGAAATGTATACGAAACTCTTCCAGATGGGAATGAAAGATATCGCGTTTACAATTATCGAAGTGGGAGGTAGTGGCGACACGGCTTACGAGATCGGCAAGACCAGGGTTAGAATTCAGCCGGAGGGCCAGGCAGCTATGATAGATTCCACAAAGTATCTTGTCATCTGGAAACGTCAAGCCGACGGTAAATGGAAGGTTCATGTAGACATTTGGAATTTTAGCGTGCCTATGGCTGGTAAGTGACGTTTTTGAACTTTCTAGTAACTTGTCAGGTTGAAGCTAAGAAACTTCGATCAGTAAATACCGCCGACCGTTTAGTGCATAGCTAAAACATATTAATTCTGCTTTGACAGATTAACAAATGTTAAATATTTCGTCCCTACGGGACTTTAGATCACTGGATTATCAAAATTCTACCCCTATATTGTCCCTCCGGGACAGTTCCGTTAGGAACTTAATATCGGTAGAAATGATGAATAGTCCAACATTATTAAAAGTCCCATAGTGACGTAACATAAGCAGTCAACTTAAAAACAGGTTTGATTTAATATGAAAAAATTAATTTCGGAACATTATTTGGTTTATCAAATCTGATGCTTATGGTTTCCCTTTTTGCTTTCACCGGATGCAAGTCAGTTCAGGCTAAATACTATGACCAAGTGAAGAATGAATTCAGCAGGCAGCCAGTTGGACCTGAAGAAATTCTGACTGGGCATGACATAGCACACTTGCCTCTTCCGGTTAGAAAATACATAGAATATACGGGAGCTATCGGTAAGAGCAAACCTCAGAATGTACGCATTGCCTTTGATGCAAAAATGGTAAGTAAACCGGGCGCTGCGCCTATGAATGCCAAATCCGAGCAATATAATTTTTATGGATCATTTACCAGGCTTTTTCTGATGAAGGCCAGCAAAATGTTTATTCCGTTTCATGCCTTTCATACCTATTGCGAACAGAAGGCAACCTTTGTGGTAAGAGTGGCCAATCTGTTTAATGCAGTTGATGTAAAAGGAGAGGAACTTACAACAGCCGAGACCGTTACCTTACTAAACGATATGTGCATTTTTGTGCCCGGGAATCTCTATGATAAGCGGCTTTCATGGAAGGAGACTGATTCACTTTCATGCCAGGTTACAATAGAAAATGGCAGGTACAAAGTATCGGTAATGCTCTTTTTCAACGAAAAGAGAGAACTGATCAATTTCATTTCGGAGGACCGGTATGCCCTGCAGGATGACGGCACCATGAAGAGGGCGAGATGGTCGACACCGGTGAAAGACTACAAAGAGTTCGATGGAAGAAGAATACCGACATATGGGGAAACAATCTGGAATTATCCGGAGGGTGATTTTACCTACGGAACTTTCAGATTAAAGGACATAACCTATAATGTGACCCACTAAAAAATAAACCTGGATTTAACTATTGATTTGATCATGATGTTCCACAGTGATTACAACATTTCCGGCCTTCTGTCCTGTTTCAACATATTTGGTGGCCTCCACAATTTTTTCCAATGGGTAAGTC
Organism: uncultured Bacteroidales bacterium; assembly: GCA_963705125.1. Taxonomy (GTDB): domain Bacteria; phylum Bacteroidota; class Bacteroidia; order Bacteroidales; family UBA10428; genus UBA5072. The sequence goes on from CAVPIY010000010.1 coordinate 119,431, forward strand.
CTGTCAATCACCGCCTTATATTTCCCGGCTTCAATCAGCTCTTTAAAAAAGATAACATCTTCCTTACTGTCCTTTGGAATCGGAAACATCACTTTTTTACCTGTCTGCCTGCCAGGCAGGATGCTGAAGATTGGAGTCAGGAGTGCCAGAAAAACATTCTGCGCTAAAAATCCAAGTTCTGTTGAGAAATATACACCGCCTGGTTTTAGTATTTTTTTACAGCGAAAAAAGGAACTTTTGCCGACAGCATCAATAACAACATCATACAAGTTACCATTTTTCGTAAAATCTTCTTTTGTATAATCAATTACTTCATCTGCACCCAGCAATTTCACGGTTTCTAAATTCCTGGTATCGCAAACGGCTGTGATTTCCGCACCATAATATTTAGCAAGTTGCACACACGCGGAACCAATAGATCCTGAGGCTCCATTGATCAGAATTTTTCTTTCATTTGTAAAATCTATTACCCTGATGTAGGTAATTGCGAGCATCAGTCCGTCGCATACGGCTGCAGCCTCCTTGTATGACATATTGGCCGGCTTTGTGGTGATTGAACCTGTTTCGGGCAGACAAATGTATTCCGCATGTGCTCCAAAATTCGGAACGCTTAATCCAAAGACCTGGTCACCCGGTTTATATGTTTTTACCTCACTGCCAATCGCTTCAATCTCGCCGGCCAGCTCACTCCCCAATATGGTTTTTTTAGGCTTAAAGAGGCCATTGACCAACCTGATAATGACAGGATATTCAGGTTTTCGAAATCCGCAGTCAGTTCGATTTACGGTTGTTGCATGTATTTTAATCAGTACTTCGTTGTCTTTGGGTGCAGGTTTTGGCACCTCTTTGAGTTGTAGAACCTCCGGGGGTCCATATTTTGTGTATACAATTGCTTTCATTTTCCCATCATAAAGTAATAAATATTTGATATCAGACCAGGTTAAGTTCTCTCGCTTTCGCAATCGCTTTTGTGCGGCTGTCTGTTTCAAGTTTGAGGTAAATATTCTTTACATGTGTTTTAACTGTATTCAAAGAAATAAATAATTTATCGGCAATTTCCTGGTTGGATAAATCTCTGGCAATCAGTTTAAGGGTATCCAGTTCACGGGCACTTAAATCTATTGCAACAGGATTTTTCTTGGCTTTTTCTTTTCTTTCTATCAGGAGCTTCAGGCTATCCACAAACTTCGCAGGAATTTTGGTTTTACCAGCAGCCTGAATTCTAAACACGTCGTTCAATAAATCCTTCGTATGTTGCAGGTCATAAAGAAAGTACGAAAATAAATTTTCAGTTGAGGCCATCTCCATGGCTTCGATCACATGGTTAACGGCTTTATCCGGATTGCCTTGCATTTTATAAATAATGGCATAATACATTTTAATCCCAATCAATCTTTCTATTCTTTTACTTTCGTTTGCCAGAGCAAATAATTCTGAAAGCAGTGATTCAGCTTCATCTAATTTATATTGGGCAATCAATAAACGGACATAGGAGATATATGCCGCATCATCCAGGTGAGATTTCTTTTTATCAAGTCCTAAACCATATGCCGAAATAAGATTCTCAGCCTGATCAAGTTGCCCCATTTCAATTAATATAAACAGTTTCAAACTTATATATATATATATTAAAAACGGAGCGATAGTTTTTTGTTTCATGACATCTTCCATCTCATTCATGATCTTTTCTGACCCGGTTGTATCCCCACATTCATACAGTACTATTGAATAAAGCATTAAAACGGGTATTTTAACAGAAATGTCCCTGGTGGTTTTGCTTAAATCATAAGCAATCTTAATAAATTCATGTGCCTTATCCATATTTGCCCAAACGGCTTGTGAACTGGCCATCACAGTAAATAGTCCGGCATAAGTCCATTCTGTTTTTGCTATTTGTGAATATCCTCTTTTCTTCATGAAAGTTAACAGATCGGAGCATTTCTTATAAGCCGACCTGTAATGTCCCAGCTGTTGTTCGTTATCTGCCACCCTAAAAGCTATAGCAGATATCAGGTAGAGATTGCCGGATTTTTCAGCATATTCCCATGCTTTTTTGAAAGCCCTGTTGCTTTCCTGTATATCTCCACCGGCATTATAGGCTATACCGTAGGAAAACCAAACCCAGCTAAACCACAATGGATTATCCTCTTTCAGGTTTTCCATTGCTTTTTCACAATATTCAATAATTCTCTCCGGCCGTTCTTCAGTTGAATTCAAATAGGCCAATGCAACAAAAATTCTTCCTAACAGATTCTTATTATAATCACTATTTTCGCCAGAACTATTATTGTCATTAAGTCTGTTTCTTGTTATATTTTCCGCACTTGTCAGGTAAGGTTTCGCTTGCTCCGGTTTACCAGTTGAAATTAAAATCCAGGCATAATAAAGACAAAATCCGGGATTGTTTTTAATCAGTTCATCCGGTATTAAATCACCGTATTTAAGAATCGCAGCATGCAACCCGTTTTCCCACATACTTTCGACAATTTCACCAAGCAGCTGAATACTTTTTTCGTAGTTTTTAATTTCCAAAGCATGCGCAATGGCTAAATCAACCATGTTGTTTTGTTCGAACCAGTCGCACGCTTTATTATGAATATCAATAATCAGCATTTGATCATTCTGCTGAAGCCTTTGTTTTAACAAATCGGCAAAAAGATGGTGATACCTGTACCAATGTCTTTCGTCATCAAGGGGAACGATAAACATATTGTTTTTGTCGAGGGTTTCGAGAATCAACCGGCTATCGTTTCTATTTAAGATCTTATTGCATAAAGGGGCCGACATTTGTTCCAAAACCGAAGTCTGTATCAAAAATTCCCTGATATCATCTGTTTGAATCTTGAGTACCTCCTCTATCAAATAATCCAGGATGTATCGGTTATCTCCCTTTAAATCATGAATAAACCCTGAAATATCTTCACGGCCCTGCATTGACAAGGCTGATAATTGCAGGCCTGCGATCCAGCCTTCAGTAATGGTTTCAAGCGAATAGACATCATCAATTGAAAGTTTAAGTTTTAATTTTTTAAATAAATCAGAAATCTCATTTACAGAAAAACTTAGATCTGATGAACGCAATTCAACCAGTTGGTTCTGACTTCTTAGCCTGGCTACAGGTAGTGCCGGGTCCGACCGGGTCAGGATTGCAATATGTATGTTATTGGGAATATGTTCCAATAAATAAGCGACTAATCCTAAAATATCACTGTTCGTGATCAAATGAAAATCGTCAAGTACCAATAAAAAGTTTTGATTGATTTTTAGTATTTCGTTGATTAACAAACTGATAATTGATTCGCCGGATGGATTATTTGGTGAATTCAACAGCCCAAGGGCACTTTGTCCAAATTCTTTACTTATTCCTTGTATTCCTGAAATGATATAATTTAAAAATTCTACCGGGTCATTATCACCCTTGTCGAGTGAAAACCATGCAACAGGAATCTTTTGTTGAATGATCCAGTCGCTTAACAGGGTTGTTTTACCAAATCCGGCAGGAGCAGAGAGGACAATTAGTTTTCGACTTAGCCCTATGTTCAGTTTCTCATAAAGTTCCGGTCGATGAACAATATTGTCTCCGGCAGGTGGGATATGTAGTTTTGTTAAAAGCACATCTGCAAATTAACAAATATTCTTTTCATAAATTAATTTTCCTTAATGATATTCAGAAGTTTGCAGGCTAAATACCTGAAGCGCTTTATTGACTTGGCCGCAGGAGCACCAGCCTGCCTGCAGTACTGCTTTTTTATTTTACTTTTATTACTACACCTCCTTTTTTATATCATATACAGGGCAAGTTATTGAGGAACATTTCATTCTTCCCTGAAGGATTCTTACACCCCATGGAATGTATCCGGCACACATAAGTATTGCGCCTACGGAACTTATAAGTTCAATGTCGGGATTGTTTAATAATAACAACCCTGATATTATGCACAAGCCCTGCCATTTACTGATAAACTTTTCTTTCATTAAACCAATGACCTGTATCGCATTACCAATTGGGAGTAAGGGTAACAACCAAACTACCCAAAGTAAACCGGCTTTGTTTACAATAACACTGAGAAAGGGGACGAACTCCCGGAATTGTGATTCAGGTAATGTGTCGAATGCTGAAAGGACCAGGCACAAAGCCCCTTTGTCTACAGCAAGGATGAATGCTCCGAATAATCCTATAATTCCACCCCAGAAACCTAATCGCTTGCCTTTCCCCTGCAATACATTCATGAAACTGATCAGAGATATCATTATAACCGGGACAGCAAACATGACAATGAAATGCCCAATGTGGTATACGGGCTGATTGTGAAACCTTCCAACCAATTGGTCAACCGTTTGCAATGCCTCCAACTTTAGAAGATCAGGGTGCATGATAAACCCTACGAGCAGCATTACCGGAAATACAATAACCGAGATTGCAAAACCTTTTATTTTAATTGTTTCGATTTTCATGATTTCTTTTTTTTTAATTTTCATATTCTTATTGATTAAATTATTCCCTTCGGTCATGAGAAAAGTTCCCACGTAAAAGTCGGGTATACCCATCAAAAAAAAATCACCCCTGGGGGTGATTCGGGAGGGTGAATTTTAATTACGAATTAGTGGTGATGCGTTAACTTTCAAAATTTGTTTGTATATTATTGATATTAAATATAATATATGCGTTCTTTGATTTTTTGATTTGATTTTTGACCCCGAAGGGGTTTTATATAAATAACCGTGGGTGTAAACCCACGGCAGAAAAGACCGGCATCACCATTCAGCCCCGGAGGGGTTGAACCGATAGGTATTATCACCTGTTATTCAACCCTTTCAGGGCTGAGAGACTATATTCTGTACATGTCCGTGGGTTATCACCCACGGTTATTGAGATGATGCCACTCCATGGCTTCAAAACCGATTATGTTGAGTCTAATGCAAACTTATTCTTTTACGCATCAGAAGTAATTATGAATAATGAATTATGAATTAGGAACTAGCAATTGCCATTCATCATTCATAATTAGATAATTCCAAGCTCTTTTGCTTTAGTTACGGCTTGTATCCGCGAATCAACTTCTAATTTCAGGAAAATATTTTTAATATGCGTTTTTATTGTATTTAACGAAATGAATAATTTATCTGCTATTTCCTGGTTTGATAAGTCGTCCGCAATTAGTTTAAGTGTATCAATTTCACGATTACTTAACCCTGCTGTTGTATGGTTTTTATTATGTTTTTTTCTCTTTTCAATACTAACTTTTATGTTATCAAGAAAAGCCTTGGGTATTTTTGAGTTTTTGAGCGAATGTTTCTTTATGATTTCTAAAAGCAAGTCGTATATTTGTTCATTCCCGTTAATAAAGAACATTATAAGATTTTCGGAGGCAGCAAGTTCCATTGCTACCAAAAGGTTCTTGGTTGCCTTGTCAACTTCACCTATCAATTTATTATAAATAGCATAAGTAACTTCTACCACAATTAATCTTTCTATTCTTTTGCCGGCTTTAACTATTTTATAAAGTTTGGTAAGTATTTGCTCAGCCTTTTTTATTTCGCCAATAGCGAGGAAATAGCGGGCATATCCCATATAAGTGGTTTCGTTGACATGAGTTATTTCACTGTCAGGACTAAGATTAAGTTCTTGGATTAAAATTGACGCTTTTTCGAACTGTTTCGATTCGATTGCACGAATAAGTTTCAAGGCCATCAAGTAATTTTTCAAATAAGGAGAAAATTGATTTTTATTACAAAGCTTTTCGGCCTCTATAATTTTCATTTCGGCGTTTAGGTTTTCTCCACGTTCAAAAAGCATCATTGAATAAAGAATGAGCACCAAAATTTCTAACATTATATCGTTACCTTTTCTGGAAAGTTCATATGCTTTTTTTGCATTTACATAAGCTTCGTCTGAATTTCCCCACATATATTGGGTGTTGCCAATAATAGCAAACAAACCCGCATACGTCCATTCGGATTGAATAATTTCAGAATACCCTTTATCTTTTATAAGTGCTAATAAATCAGTGCATTTCTCATAAGCTGTACGGTAATGCCCAAGCTGCTGTTCTGTGTCCGACATCCTTAAGGCAACAGTTGAAATTAAATGCAAATTCCCTGATTTTTTACCATAGTCAAACGCTATTTGATACAAGCGGAGACTTTCAGGTAAATCACCCTTCGAAAAATGGGCTATTCCCATAGAAAACCATGTCCAGCCAAGCCAAAGTGGTTCATCATCGGTAAGGTTTTTTAATGCTGTGTTACAATATTCAATTATTTTATCCGGATTTTCTGTTAGCGTTTTTGAATACGAAGTTGCTACTGCTATCTTGCCTAATAGTTTTTTTTGATATTTGATGTTTTGCATTGTTAAATCTTTTCCAGCTAAAACTTTCCGGGTAATAGCCTCTGCACACAACAACATGGAAGCTGCTTTGTTTGTTTGACCTGATGTTATAAGTACCCATGAATAATATAAGCAAAACTCAGCGCTCTTTATAATGAAATTATCCGGTATTAAATCTCCATATTTTATAATAGCAACATGGTGTCCATTTTCCCACAGTTTTTCAATTACTTCACCCAAAATCTGTATGCTTTTTTCAAAATTCCCAATTTCTATTGCATGATCAACTGCCTTTAAGGGCATTGAATTATTTTTAAACCACTCACTTGACTTCTTATGAAGTTCAGTAATGGCTGTTTTTTCTCTTACATGAAGTCTTTGTTTTAATAAATCTGCGAAGAGGTGATGATATCTGTACCAGGTCCTCTCAGTATCTAAAGGAATAACAAACATGTTGTTTTTTTCCAACGTCTCAAGAATTAACTGACTATCATTTCTGTTCAAAACAGCGTTGCATAAAGGAGCTGACATTTGCTCCAGAATTGATGTTTGAAGTAGAAATTCTTTAATTTCATCTGTCTGGATCTTTAGCACTTCCTCCATCAGATAATCCATGATATAGCGGTTATCTACCTTGAAGTCCTGTATAAATCCTGTAATATCCTCACGGCCCTGCATTGACAAAGCTGTTAACTGCAAACCTGCAATCCAGCCTTCGGTTCTTGTTTCAAGAGAATAAACATCGTCAACAGATAAGCCTAATTTCAGCTTTTTATTGAACAGGATGGAAATGTCATTTGCCGAAAAACTCAGGTCTGACGAACGCAATTCAACCAATTGGTGCTGACTTCTTAACCTTGAAACAGATAGTGCCGGGTCGGAGCGGGTCAGGATTACAATATGGATATTCCCTGGAATATGCTCTAACAGATAGGTTACTAATTTCAATATCTCGCTACTCTTAATCAAATGAAAATCGTCCAGTACCAATAAAAAGTTTTGATTGATATCAAGTATTTCGTTGATCAACAGGCTGGCAATTGATTCACCAGATGGTCTGTTTGGTGAATTTAACAGTCTGAGGGCGCTTTGCCCAAATTCTGAATGAATACTTTGAATGCCTGAAATTATATAGCTTAAAAAATCAACCGGGTCATTATCGCCATTGTCGAGTGAGAACCAAGCTGCAGGGATCTTATTTTGATTGATCCAGTCGCTCACAACTGTAGTTTTACCGAATCCGGCAGGAGCGGAAACCAGAATCAGCTTCCGGCTTAACCCGGTATTCAGCTTCTCAAATAGTCCTGACCGGTGAACTATATTATTTCCGGCAGGAGGAATATGTAGTTTTGTTAAAAGCACATATGTAAATTAATTTCTGATATTAATAATCAGTTTGTTACAAATTTGTTTATGGTTTCAAATATAATCATTTATCCATACAATTTTTGACGTCAGTTCGAGCATGTAACGAAAGTTTTTTTGGCGGGAATGACGCACGAAATTCGGCGGTATGTGTACAGTATTATTTATAATTTACGTATTTTCTGTCGGCAAGTTTGTTCAAGCCTGTCAATATATCCTCCCGTAAAATCCGTTGCATTTTCTCCGGTTCTTCAAATAATGGGCTATGTGCAGACTTCTCAAATGTGTAGAATCCTTTTACCGGAGCCTTTAGTTTCTCAAAATATGATTTTGCCTCAGTGTAGGAACAGGTATAATCGTATATACCTTCAATGAAATAGACGGGAAGCTTAAGTTCCGGCACCTGTTTTGGAAGGTCAGTTGCAAGCATATCAGTCCACAGTATACTTATGCCGGATGAAGATTTACCGCGCCACATGTTGATTTTTTCAATCAACGTGTATTCCCTGAATGTAAGCGAAGGTAAAAAGATACCACTGATTACCGACCTCATGTCGTGTGTCGTGCCAATACCAAGGCTATGCATCGCCGGGTCACGCAATACACGGTATGCATCCGGAGTACCGTCCTTCATGGTGACTGTTGCTGCTTCAAGTTTTCTCACCATTTTTATATTCCCGTTCATGCGGAACTGCTTAAGCATATACTCATACGCCAGTATTTCAGATTTGAGCTGATCCGACATCTGAGCCACGCCAATGTAGGCATGGTACAACTCTGGTGCCCTTGCTGCCACTTGTATGCCAATATAAGTTCCTCCCGAATGTCCCATGAGGTAAATTTTTTCTTGTCCAAAACGCTTGCGAAGGTAATTTGTTACCTCTTTTGTGTCGGATATCATTTGCTCCAGCGTCATCGTTTCCTGTGGAATGTCGGCATTATAAGAGAGACCAGAGCCACGCTGTTCCCACCAAACTACGGTGAAATAGTCTTCAAGACCTGTGGGATATTTCCGGGTAAGGAAGTAATCAGGCATACCCCCATGCAGGTAAAGCAGAACTGGATTTGTTGCAACTTTGCTCCTGATAAACATCCCCTGCTCAACTCCATTAATATTGACATGTATTTTTTCTGAAATGCTTCCCGCAAGAAGTTTTCCACTTTCGTCCAGGAATGGTTTGGTTTTACCCGGACTGCATGCCAGCAGAGTTAAAACAAGAAGGAGAATGCAAACTAAAAAGACAGAAAGTATGATCAACATAATCCGGCCCATTTTATTATTAAAAATATACCCGGTACATCAGGTTTGGGAAAAATCCAAACTGGGTAGTATAGCCAACTTTACCTGGTTTATTCGCATCATAATATTCAGCCATTCTGGCCTGACCGTTTGTAAGGTTCATCAGATCCAGGAAAATTTCGTGTGTAGCCCTGGGTTTGTTGAACTTGTAGCTAACCGATAAATTCAACAGAAAGATATTGTCAAGTTTATCGTCATACGCTTTGCTATAGTCAAAATATCTGTCGTTTTCGGGTTCAGCAGCTACATTTCCCTGATTATCTCTTATTATTGGAATATACCGTTGGCCACCTTCAAAGAAAATTTTTGAATTCAATGCCAGGGTCTGGTTTTGGTTTTTACCCAGGTTTTTAAACTCTTTCCCAAATAAAATATTCACAATATATTTGTTATTATACCGGGTATTTCGCCACACCCCTTCCAACGATTTGTATTTCGAATCGAATATCGAACTATTGATTAAAAAATAGAAATTATTATCAAAAAACCGTTCAACGGAAATTTCCACTCCGTAGTTTTTGCCACTTCCTTTATTAACCAGTTCAACATATTTATAATCGATACCTTCGTTAATGGTGGCATAATAACTGGTGTCGTTGTTTTCGACCGGTAAATTGTAAAGGTCCTGGTAGTATACCTCAATCTTCCCGACTAAATTTTCCGTAAAGCGTTTTTCATAGCCCAATACATAATGATGGGCTTTTAACAATCCGAGGTTTTTATTGGGTTCAATGTAACTGCCGTCGTCTTGCGGGATTTTGGTAAAATAGTTATGTACACTTTCTGTTGTGCTGTGCATACCGTATCCTGCATGCACTGAATTGGTATTATTAATTTTCCAGTTTATGCTTAGTCTTGGTTCAAGGGTGCTTATATTATTGCTTAATATATTCATATTGTGTAAACCGGCTACAAAAATAACTTTCTCATTCAGGCTGTGTTTCCAGCTTATAAAATTATTTATTGTACTTAAATTATTTTTAAAATCATTTATGTTTATCATGGAAGCTTCTTCACTGCTATAGATGTTTTGATTGTAATTGAAGTTATACAGCGTGTATTTTGTCCCTATTTGAATTTTATTTTTAGGATTGATTTTATTGCTATAGGTAATTGCTCCCCTGATTGCTGAATTCACAATCCTGCTTTGAATCGTATGCATTCTGGAAGAAACAGAATCGCTTAATGACTCACCTTCATCGTTGTATGTCCTTAGTGTATCCGTCTCATATATATCATCATCGGCGCCAGTTCCTGAATAATTAAGAGAGGTTTTAACATAGCTTTTTTCGTTAAGCGACAAAATATGGTTCATTCCAACATTAGCCAGGTAATTTGCCTTGTAAAAATCCTTGCTGGTAAGAGCGTTAGTTGTTGAACTGCCTGGTGTGGACATGCCGGATGGCCCCATATTCTCCATTGAAAAACCACTTAAACCTCCCAAGCCATAGAAGGAAAAAGTACCTGTTCTTTTAGTAGGCAGAGCTACTTTAAAGGTTGCATCCTGGTAATTCAAAACTCCCGGCACATCCACCAGACCCAGATCATTAATCAGCGAAATTGTAGAGTACCTGTAATTAAACAGGTAGGAGCCTGCATATCCTTTTTTAAACGGACCCTCCAGGGTAAGTTCTGTACCCATCAGACCAATTCCGCCGGTTGCTTCAAACTTTTCGTTATTTCCCGACCTGAGTTTTACATCGTAAACACACGATATTACATCACCGTATTCCGGTGAAAAGGCTCCGGTATAAAAATCGGAGGTAGCTAATAGATTATTGTTCAGAGCTGTTAGCGCTCCAAAAGAAGAATTTTGATCATCCATATGGTAGGGACTTGAAATTTCTGCTCCCTCCAAACGCCATTGCATATATTTGGGTGAGTTTCCCCGGGCTATAATATCGCTGCTTCCATCCGGTGTACTGGCCACTCCTGCAAAGGAGGAAACCACACGGGCAGGATCGTCCATCCCTCCGGTAAACCGTTTAGTTTCTTCAAGTGTAATGGAATGTGAACTTAGCTGCGACATGTCGTTTATTGCCTCTCCTTTATTCTTGTATGCCTTAACAACAGCTTCATCTATTTTTATAACAGATTCCTGCATCGAGAAATCCAGGACTACCTCTTTACCAGAGTTTACTACAATATCTGAAATGGTTTTGGTTTCATACCCTATGTAAGATATTTTTACGGCTATTCTACCCAGAGGTATGTTTTCAAATCTGAAAATGCCGTTCATATCCGTTGTTGTCCCGATCATCGGGTCGGTACCAGGTATCACTACAGTGACACCTATTAACGGTAATTTACTATCGACATCAACTATGGTACCTCTTACTATTTGTGTGAGGTTTTGACTAAAAGCCAGTGTAGTGAACACGGCAATCATTAATGTTGTTGAAATAAACTTTTTCATTTTTGTCTGTTTTTAAATTATTAACTACCTTATAATTTTATCCTTCCACTGAATTGACTGAAATGAGCTTCAGGTTTAAATCCCTGATTTGATTTAAAATCCCATGTAAATGGGCTTCATCCTTAATATTTCCGGAAAGCATGGTGTTATTGCCTGCATAACTGATATCCATGCCTTCAAACCAGTCCTTCCATTTTGTATCAAGAAGTCCCTGAACCTTTATTTTAATTTTGCCTTTCATAGTCTTATTGTTTAAATTATTCCCTTCGGTCATGAGAAAAGTTATTCCCTTCGGTCATGAGAAAAGTTATTCCCTTCGGTCATGAGAAAAGTTATTCCCTTCGGTCATGAGAAAAGTTCCTGGACAAAGGAAAGGCCTGGACATCAAAAAAAAATCACCCCTGCGGGTGATTCGAGGGGTGATTTTTAATTATGAATTAGTGGTGATGCGTTAACTTTCAAAATTTGTTTGTATATTATTGATATTAAATATAATATATGCGTTCTTTGATTTTTTGATTTGATTTTTGACCCCGAAGGGGTTTTATATAAATAACCGTGGGTGTAAACCCACGGCAGAAAAGACCGGCATCACCATTCAGCCCCGGAGGGGTTGAACCGATAGGCATTATCACCTGTTATTCAACCCTTTCAGGGCTGAGAGACTATATTCTGTACATATCCGTGGGTTATCACCCACGGTTATTGAGATGATGCCACTCCGTGGCTTCAAAACCGATTATGTTGAGTCTAATGCAAACTTATTCTTGTACGCATCAGAAGTAATTATGAATGATGAATGATGAATGAGGAATTAGGAATTAGCTTTTGCCCGGTTGTCTGCTTCAAGTTTGAGGTATGTATTCTTTACATGTGTTTTTACTATATTCAAAGAAATAAATAAATTATCGGCAATTTCCTGGTTGGATAAATCTTCGGCAATGAGTTTAAGGGTATCCAATTCGCGGGTACTTAGCCCTGCATCTGTGTGAGTTTTCTTGAGTTTTTCTATTCTTTCAATAGCTAGCCCAAGCGTCATTGCGAGGGAGCGCAGCGAATGAAGCAATCTACTGCTAATAAGCGGATTGCTTCACTGCGTTCGCAATGACGGATTTCGCTATGGACTTTTCAGAGTAGACTCAATATTTATTTACAAACATTTTGCTGACCATTTTATACCTTAGTGCCCGCTAATTTTGCCCGCAAAGAGCCGAAGGGGGAAATGGTGGTGGTGGCCATGAAAGGTTGACAAAATTTATCTATGGAAACAGCATTAGAATGGATATTGACCAACTCTTACAAATCAGATATGAAATCCTATTTGTCTGCTCATCCGGAAGATTTCGGGGAGGCAATTAAACTGGCAATTACTGATAAACAGCCCTATTCATGGCGGGCAGCATGGTTATTGTGGAGCTGTATGGAGAAAAATGACTGCAGAATACAAGGATACGTTAAAACTATAATTGAAGCAATATCAGAAAAGAATGATGACCAGCAGCGGGAATTATTAATAATTCTTCAACAAATGGATATACATGAAGAACTTGAAGGTTTACTATTTAATCATTGTGTGACGGTTTGGGAGAAAATAAATAAAAAGCCATCAGTTCGATTTAATGCCTTTAAAGTGATCCTCAAGATAGCACAAAAACATCCTGATCTATCCCGTGAAATTATTTTTCTGACACAGGATCAATATATGGATTCGTTGTCTCCTACTGTAAAGAAATCTATTTTTGCGATGATAAAGAAGCTTGAAAATAGCGAACTTTGATAAGTGATAGCAGATTTGATCTGAAACAATGGAAAATAATGAGTTGAATTATTGATAGAAGTGTTATTCGATTGATGCATCTGTTATGAATACAAATGAAAAGACAACCGGATCAGCTCAGCAGAAGCCGTTGAGGCTTTGGCCAGGTGTGGTCATTGTATTACTTCAGTGGCTAATCCGATTTGGTATCCCTGTTTTTGTACCAGGCGCCATGCCATTCGGAGTATTTGGCGGACTGCTTTTGGGTTTGGCTATCGTTGTGTGGTGGGCCTTTTTTAGCAGGGCGCCCCGGTTCGAGCGCTGGACAGCTGTTCTTCTGATGATCGCAGCGCTGTCCGCCACATCGCAAATCATCCACAAGTCGATTGAAACGGCCATGATGGGAATGATGTTCGTTATCTATTCAATCCCGGTATTATGCCTTGTTTTTGTTTTATGGGCAGTGGCCAGCCGTCGCCTTTCCGTCAGACTCCGGCGTACCACGATGGTGGCTGCCATTGTGCTCGCATCCGGATTCTGGGCATTCCTCCGCACAGATGGAATGGATGGCGAAGGCCACCAGGACTTTGCATGGAGGTGGGCCAGGACACGCGAGGACCGTCTGCTGGCGCAAGCCGGCGATAAGCAGGTAACAATACCGATGGATCCGGCAGCCATGGAAACGGAAGCCGAATGGCCGGGATTCCGGGGACTTAACCGGGATGGCATCGTCCGCGGTTTGCGGATCAGGACCGATTGGTCCAAATCACCACCGGTTGAGATGTGGCGTCGATCAGTCGGGCCGGGATGCTCCTCCTTTGCAATCCACGGTGCTTTACTCTATACCCAGGAACAGCGCGGTGAATACGAGATGGTTACCTGTTACAACCTGAATTCCGGCGAACCGGTGTGGAGTCATCGTGATAAAGCCCGTTTCTGGGATTCGCATGCAGGCGCTGGTCCCCGTTCGACACCTACACTCAGTAACGGTTGCGTATACACACTGGGTGCGACAGGGATCCTGAACGTGCTTGATGCGCGTAACGGCAGTGTAGTCTGGTCGCGCAATGCAGCGAAGGACACTGATGTAAAGATACCCGGCTGGGGATACACGGGTTCGCCTTTGGTGGTTGACAGCGTCGTCATCGTGGCTATAGCAGGAAAACTCGTTGCTTATGACCGTATTACCGGTAATCAGCGCTGGTCCGGACCTGATGGCGGTGAAAGCTACAGCTCTCCGCATTTAATGACAACCGGTGGCGTCAGGCAGATATTATTTATGAGCAATGCAGGTGTCACCAGCTTTGCACCGGCCGATGGCCAGGCACTATGGAAGCTCACGGGAACGGGCGTTCCAATAGTTCAACCAGCCCTGATTTCCGAAAGCGATATCCTGATTATAGCAGGGGATAGAAAAGGGATTCAGCGTATCACGATCAAAAAAGGACACGGCGGATGGACTATTGAAGAACGCTGGACATCAAACAGGTTGAGGCCTTATTTTAACGACTTCGTCGTTCACAAAGGTCATGTTTTCGGCTTTGAAGGCCCCGGTCTTGCGTGCATCGATATTGAGGAAGGCAATCGCAAATGGAAAAGCGGGCGTTATGGAGGCCAGCTTATCCTCCTGGCCGATCAGGATATGCTGCTGGTGCTGTCGGAAGAAGGAGAACTGGTGTTGGTTATGGCCACCCCTGATAAATTCAAAGAACTGGCACGGTTCCCCGCAATTAAAGGCAAGACCTGGAACCACCCGGTACTGGTTGGCAATGTCTTGGTAGTTCGCAATGCCCAGGAAATGGCTGCATTCCGGTTGCCTGTTGCCGGAGGCTGACGGGAACCGGGAAACAAGAATAGCAGGAAACTGCCTGATATCCTGCTGGACAAATTAGCTATCGAAACCTGTTTATTATCAGGAAGTTTTTGTTCCAGAACTTTTTTACCGTGGATATCTTATATTTCAACTAACGATGTTTTGAAAAATCAGACACCTCATATGCAAAATAAAAATGGATTAACGTGGTTGATAAAAAAACAGACTATGTTACCACCGGGTTGTGCCCGGCGCACTTCACTTTCCAGCACTCCGTTCTTTTTACAGTCCAATTTAAATCTTCCATGTTTTAAGTCAATCAAAATGTCTCAATATGATTTATTTAACGATCAATTTTTAACGCATCAGTAGTAAACTGCACCCACAAAATAAGATAGTAATATGGATACAATAATCCGTAATCTGGCTATTTACAATTGCCATATAATTGATTTATTTTGAGTAAGTATTTTTAGCAAATATGAAAGATATCGTTTACCGGGTAAAAACAATTAGCGAATTACATGCGATTGCAGGGTTTGAGAAACCCAAGCATCCTTTGGTTTCTGTTATTGATTATTCAAAAATAAATATTATTGATGCACCAGAATCAGGAAGTTTTGTGTGTAGTTTCTACTCAGTAAACTTTAAAAAAAACTGTCATTTTATTTACGGCAGAATGCCTTTTGATCATCAGGAGGGAACGTTACATTGTACTGCTCCAGAACAGATTATTACATTTGATCAAAAAAGAGATATCGCAAGCACCAAAGGATGGGGCTTATATTTTCATCCTGATTTAATAAGGAATAGTATTCTTGGGAAGGAAATTCACGAATATTCTTTTTTTTCTTATGCAGAAAACGAAGCCTTACATCTTTCCGAACAAGAACAACAAATATTGCTGTCTATTTTAAAGCAAATGGAAAATGAATACAACACAAATATTGACCATTATTCGCATGATCTAATATTGTCGAATATCGAATTGATGTTAAACTATTGCAAACGCTTTTATGGCAGACAATTCATAACACGTACCAATCAAAACAAGGATATCATTGTTCGGTTCGAAGAGTTATTAAGAGATTATTTCAATTCGCACAAGCTTAAAAATAATGGTTTGCCAACCGTGAAGTATTGTGCAGAAGGAATGAATCTTTCTCCTAACTATCTCAGCGACTTGCTTAAAAGCGAAACAGGGAAAAGCACTCAGGAACATATTCATTTTAATCTATTGGAGAAATCAAAAATTTTGCTCGTGAGTTCTGATATCAGTATTAACGAAATTGCTTACGAGCTCGGGTTTGAGTACCCTCAAAGCTTTAGCAAATTTTTTAAGAAAAAGGCCGGAATTTCACCTACGGATTTTAGAAACACAATAATTAAATATTAAACAAATGAAGTCAATTAACTTAAAAAGTGTTTTTACAAGTGGTTTCATAGCCGGAATCATAATCAGTATTAGTGCAATATCCATGGTTCCCGTTGTCGGTAATGAAATGGATAATATTCTTGCAAATCGGGGCTTACCTCCGTTAAGCAACATGGATATGGTTTTCTTCAGCTTAGTTTCAATTGTTTTAGGCATTTTTCTCGTGTTCTTTTATGCTGTTTTAAAACCTCATTGTGTATCAAAGATAAAAACAGCCATTATTGTTTCATTACTTGTATGGTTCATTGCCTATTTTCTAAGTAATATATCTTTAGCGGTGTACGGATTTATGCCTGTTAAACTTGTTATAATCGGGACTTTTTGGGGATTGGGCGAGTTATTATTGGCAAGCATCGTTGGATCAAAATTGTACAAAGAAGTTGAAATAAAAATAATGAAAAAATGAAAGATTTTGAAGAAAACGTCAATGAATACAATGTTCCTGTTTTAAACGAAAGAGAAAAATCCAGTATTTAACCAAATTTTTAACAATTATTATGATGTCAACATCAACCATGGCTCAAAACGGAAAAGCCACAACTGTTAGAACGGCTTTTCAGAGAGAAACATCTGTAAGTATCGTAATTAAAGCGGATGCAGCAATTGTATGGACATTATTGACCAATCCTTTGAGCAATTTGCAAAAGACCTGAAAAAGGAATCTGAAACCAATATGCATGCTAAATAGTTTTCTAATCTCAAAAATCAACGGGAATTTTTAAATGATTTCATGAAAACAATTTTAGATTCTTTTACAACTGGTCGCTATGATTATTCGGTTATTTAAAATCTTCATAAAAATGAAAAGCAAAATCGGAACAAAAGAAAAACCATTGGTTTTAAAAACACCACCATTGACATCGGAATACACCATGCATGTTGATGAAAAAGATGGCAGAGAAGTTTTGGTTTGCACGGTAGGTAAAACAGTTTTGCTTTATGACTATAACTGTCTTGCTGACTTACATGCCATGCTTCTAAAACATGGCGACTGGATGGAACTGGGTAGTGCTGACGAACAAAAACCGGCGAAAGAAGGAACGGTTGAAGCCTGGGGGCGTTCAGAAAAAAATCCGGTTAAAGGCTGGTATGGACTTAAGAAAGGGCTTCGCGGACGCTTTGGAATGTACATACCACCTCTCATGGAAGCTCTTGGGCTTGCTGAAGTCACACACGATGCAAAGGGGAATAAGATGAAAGCGAAGTAGCAGTGGTTTTAACAAAACCTTTTTAGGTTTGTTTAAGAGATATTCCGGCGGATAGCGATAGATGATGAATGAACAACTAAAAACCAGTTAAAATGAAAAAGTTTATTTTGCCAGTCACCGTCTTTATTGGCCTGATCCTGTCTGCCTGTGAAAAAGAGGATGGAAATCGTTCAATGGATATCAATTACAATCCCGTTATTATTCCGGCTAACTTTACCGGTGAGGTTACCAATTCTTATTTTCCGCTTGTTCCGGGAAAAGTTTTCACCTATACGGCCCAAACTGCAGACGGACTTGAAACCGTTGTCATCACTATTCTGGAAGATATCAAAATAGTGGCCGGTGTTAACTGTACAGTGGTTCACGATGTGGTAAGTCTTGAAGGGAAGATGATAGAAGATACCTATGACTGGTATGCACAGGACCTTGAAGGAAATGTCTGGTATTTCGGGGAGGATGTCAGTAATTATGAAAACGGAGTATTTAAGGACAAGGATGGTTCCTTTGAAGCCGGTATCGACGGGGCAAAACCCGGGATAGTCATGCTTTCAAATCCGGTGACTGAAATGCCGTACCGTCAGGAATACTACTTCAATGTAGCCGAAGACTGGGGGAAAGTCGTTGCGAAGGGGTTGACGGTGAATACTCCCTACGGAACTTTTACGGATTGCCTGAAAACTGCGGATTGGAATGCTTTAGAACCGGATGCACCATTGGAATACAAGTATTATGCCCCAGGTGTTGGTCTCGTAAAAGAAGAAACCGAAGGATCCGGTGAGGTAATGGAATTAATATCCATGGAATAGGTAAACATGTCCCGATACCCGGTAAACGTATGATAAAGACAAAGGTCAACGCAACCATTTTCACAAAAAGTCCATCCAATTGAAAACAGACAAAGGATGAAAATCAAGGGACTTTTATTGGGACTGTTGTTTCCCTTCGTGTGGTTCGCCTGTGAAAAGAACCTGTTAACGGAAGACGAGCATGTAAAAAACAGTACGGATTACCTCATCGGTAACTGGATTAACCCGCAATATGCGGATACCATCATTACTTTCCAGAAGGCGGATACCCTGAAAAGCCAGGATTATGGATTTTCCTTCCGGCTTCCGGATCAGTTCACAGAACGGAAAAATTCAGGCTGGTGCGGCACACCTCCGATTTCCTATTCTGATTTTGAAGGGACCTGGAACCAGCATGATTCGATCCTCGACATTCAGGTGGCATACTGGGGCGGCATGGCGGATTATACATGGAAGATCCTCTCGCTTGACAGTAAAAAACTGATCATTGCGGTTCTGAAAACCGAATATCACTTCGGGGGAGAATGATCCCTGAGCTCCCCGGATGTTGAGTGGAGCGGCTCAAAACCGGTACGTGGCTTTCAATGCCATGATCCCCATATTCATGCCCTGTCCAGTATTTTTCAAATATTCACCCGGCCGGAAATATCCCCCGTAGAGGATTATTTCAAAGTGCTTGCCTGCTTTGTGTATTATTTCAGTCACTATTCCCGTTGCAATCTTTAATCCGTTCTCCACGCCATTCCTGTCGGGCTCACGAGTCATGAAGGCCATGTCGGACGCGTAGAGTCCGTCATTTCCCGACACCCTCCGCAGGGTATAATAGCGCAGGTTGAACTGTGTTTTCCGGGTGAGCATGATATCCCCCTCAAGAGAAAGAAGCGCGACATTGGCTGCACCCATGGGCACCAGGTCATGCAAGGGCGAGCGGGCAGAAACGGGCCGGAACAGGTTGAGCTGCCCGTCGGTGCTGTCACGGTCACCGCTTGCCGCAAAGATCCTGACACCAAGGCGAGGCTTCAGCCGGGTGTCCTGCCACCGGTATCCGACCGTTCCCAGAAGCTGCCATGCCCGGATGGCCAGATTGTCGTAAAAGCCGGTCTGCCACACAGCCTCTGCATCATATAAAAAGGGTCCTTTGGACCGGCTGAGCCGCAAGCCGAAAGAATGGCGGTCTTCATCAGCGATATCATTGCCAATGAGCACATCTTTCCGGTTGTTGCCAAAATAATAGAGATCCAGCATGGTATTGCGACTGAGCGGCATGGTCCAGTATGCTGAATAGATCAGGTTCCCGGTATTGGTGGAGTTGTCGAAGGATCCGAAATCATATTGTACCGGGTACACCACGAACAGATCACCCGTTATTTTTTTCAGGCTAAGCGTATACCGCAGGCCGTCATAGCTCTGGCGGAGGACACGTCCGTCGCGCACGCCCAGCATGCGATCTGCACCGAAGCTCAATTCCTGGCGTCCCAGCCGGAACTGCATGGGAAAGGGAGCGGAGAAATTCAAATCGGCAAAGGCTTGTAGAACACCCAGAACGTCCTTGTCTACCTGCAGAATTGTATTCTTGCCATTGACCATGCCGCTGACAAGCTGTGAAAAAAACCGGATATGTTTGCCCAGCTGCAGGTTTGCATGGAGCATGTAGCGCTGCATCAGGAAGAGATCAGTATTGGGGGTACCGGAATCCACATCACCGTAGTTCATCCGGTTATAATACCTGACCTGTTCCCGGATCTCACCCCCCAGGGAGAGATTTATGTCCGGATTTTTGGCCGAAAGCTGCATGTTCTTGATGACCCGGTGTGGCTTCCAGTCACTGGTATCAGCCCTGAGGGCCTGGTTGTTGTCCAGCGGGCGCAGATTGTCGATATCCTGGGCCGAGAGGGCACACGATGACACAAGCAGGATTATTTCCCAAACAAGTGTATATTGTCTGTTCATTTCGTGCACCATTGTCCCATGGGGACAAATATAACAATTAGCCGGAATGGGAAGATTTTTTTTTCAGAGAAAGGTTTTAATTACGGTCTTGTATCAAGGTCGCCAGGATTTAAAAAGTGACGAGTGACGGGTGACGCGTGACGCGTGACTCGTGACGGGTGATGGTTGGCATGGGTTTTGGGTTTTGAGGCATGCCCAAAACGCAAAACCCATGCCCAAAATTCATGCTCACACCCTCTTGTCACTCGTCACCCGTCACGCGTCACTTTTTAGTATCTTTGCATGCTGCAATCTGATTGCAATTCTTGCATACTCTAACAACAAAGTAAAATGCTGCACCTGCGCCCCCACCACCTGATCGACATCATCCGGAACATCGGGCAGGATAGGTCCCTGGTGCCACATCCTTACGGACATGCGCAGCATATCATTACGCAATCCATACTGGATGGCACCGAAACAGAGATCAGGCTGGTGGTAAAAGCGGATGACCTGTGCGGGCCTTGTATGCACCTGACTCCGGATGGTAAGTGCAAGGATGTACTTTCCCAGCTTGAAGAGCCGGTGCCAAAGCAGGTTTACAATGATGCGCTCGACAAGCGATTGCTGGGATTTTTCGGACTTGAAGAAGGAAATATCGTTTCGCTGACTGATTTCCTGCGGCTGATTGAAAACCGGTTTGAGGAGATCCTGCCCGTTTGTCTCCACCCAAAAGAAGACATGGCCGGCCGCAGGGAAGGATTGCGGAAGGGCTTGGACAGGCTGAAAAGTTTCAGTTCATAATAGTCAGGATAACAATCTGGGCGGGGAACAAAAACCGCAATCCTATTGCGATATTTTTACTGGTTCATGACTTCATTTCTGTTCCTTGTCAATGGTATGTCCTTTATGGTCAAATTTGCTACACCGGGTATGCCGGAATTTTTAACTTTAGGGACATGCATCCGATCGGAGACCATTTCCCTGGTGCCAGGCGATCAGCATTTCTGACTTTTATTGTTATCATGGAAAATACGATTACACGGTTTTATCTTGCAGGCGTTCTTTTCGTCCTGACAGGAGCCATTTCGACTTTACATGCCCAAAAAGCCATTCCTGCCTCAGGCGGAACAATTGCGGGCAGCGGGGGTTCGGTAAGCTATACTGTTGGACAGGTAGCCTTTACAACCATCACAGGGACAGGCGGGACCCTTACCCAGGGCGTTCAGCAGCCATATGAAATAGCCGTCATTTCAGGCATCGATGAAGCCGGGGGAATCACTGTAGAGTGTGCGGTTTACCCCAATCCGGCAAACGGCTTTGTGTACCTGAAGATCGTAAACTACCCCCTTGACGACCTGACCTACCAGCTCTACAACTTTGAGGGGCAACTTACCGGTAATGAAATCGTCACCAGCCAGATTACTGCCATTCCCCTCGAGGGTCTTCAATCGGGCGGCTACATCCTGAGAATCACAGATAATAAAAAGGAAATCAAGGTCTTTAAAATCATCAAGAATTAGCCTCATTGAAAACGAGAATCCATGCATCGACAGTCGCATTGATTATCATTATTATTCAACTGCACTGCCTTTCAGCATTTTCCCAGGCTCCGGACAAGCTGAACTACCAGGCCGTGGTGCATGATGCCGGGAACAATCTCATCATAAATCAACCTGTCGGGTTACGGATCAGCATCATCCGGGGTGGTTCGGGCGGTACCATCGTATACAGTGAGGTCCGGAACCCGGCAACCAATATGCAGGGCCTTTTCAGTATCGAGATCGGGAGCGGGCCGGGATTCGATACAATTTCCTGGGCAAACGGGCTTTATTTTATTAAAACAGAAATAGATCCCTCAGGCGGAAGTAATTATACCATAGCCGGAACGAGCCAGATATTAAGTGTGCCGTATGCCTTTCATGCGAGCATGGCTGACAGTGTTACCGGAGGCATTGTTGAGGCCGACCCCGTTTACGAGGTCTCGGTGGCACAAGGCATAACCCTGGAGGACATTGATAACTGGAACCGGAAACTCGACCAGGAGTCGCAGGATCTGGCCCGAGTTCTTGCCATGGGTAATAATGCAACCGGCCTGCAGATTAAAAATATAGCAGATCCCACGGAGCCCGGGGATGCAGCAACCAGGGCCTATGTGGATGCCCTGAAAGCACGGATCCGCGACATGGAGGATGTACTGATCGATTCAGGGTTGTTCAGGATACAGGATACGGATGGTAATTCATACTCCGTTGTAAGGATCGGAAACCGGTTATGGATGGGTGAAAACCTGAAAACAACCCATTATAATGATGGTTCGGCCATAGCCATTAATGGCTTTGATGAGCGATGCGGTTATGAAAGCTCCCTGGCATTTTTCTGGCAGCCGGATAACTACCTCCAGTACAAAAGTACTTTCGGTGCATTGTATTCAGCAATATGGTTAATTCAGGCAAATTATGCCCGGTTGGCTGGCATGTTCCCCGTGCAGCGGAATGGGAGGCCATGGCAGCTTCACTGGGTGGCATGTGGTTGCCGGGGGAAAATTGAGGGAAGCAGGCACAGCCCACTGGACTTCCCCCAATGCAGGTGCGGATAACAGCAGTAGGTTTAATGCCCTTCCGGGTGGATGGTTCGACCATTGTACCCGTGGGATGTCTCTTTCACTCACAGGCATCGGTAAAGTCGGATCGTGGTGGTCCGCTGCACCGGTTTTTGTTAATGAACAATACCGTTATGTGCTTCAGTATGATAATTCTGAACTGCAATGGAATCACAGTTATTCAACAGAAGCATCCAGTGTCAGGTGCATTCAGGACGAGGACCTCACCCAGGCCAAACTCCCGGTCATTACCACCACTGAAATCATCGGCATATTTCAGAATGTGGTCACCAGCGGGGGAGTGATTGTTTCCGACGGTGGTTCGTCCATTACATCGAAGGGTGTCTGCTGGCTTACCGAGCCGGGACCGAACCTGTATCACCGGTATACAACAGATGCGTATGATTCCGGCCTGTTCTTCATCAGCCACCTTACCATTTTAAAACCCAATACGACATATTATGTCAGGGCATATGCAAAAAATGCCCTGGAGTTGCCTACGGGAATGAACGGGTTTTTACCACCAAAGAAGAACTTCCTTACGGGTATGTATCAGATGTTGACCGTAATGCTTATAAAACAATCCTTATTGGCAACCAGACCTGGATGGCTGAAAACCTGAAAACTACAAAGTATAATAACGGTGACCTGATAAATGCTACGGAGCCTGAAGGAAGCGGTTATAAACACCAGTCTGATTATTGGAATGTTGACAGAAAGGTGCCCGAATATGGCCGGCTTTATACCTGGTATGCTGTTACTGATGACCGGAAGATGTCCCGCCGGCTGGCATATACCCGGTGAGGCAGAATGGGACACCCTGGCCGGTTACCTGGGAGGGAGGAAGTCGCCGCATTAAAATGAAAGAGGCTCAGACGGGGATATGGCAATATGAGGATGTTGCTTTTACCAATGAAAGCGGATTTACTGCCTTTCCGGTGGAGACGAGGATTATTCATCCTATGCCGCGCTGGGCATTCAAGGATACTGGTGGAGTGCAGCTTCATACAATACTGAGGAAGCCTTGTCCAGGAGCTTATCATGTACAACGAGCAGATTGAGTTCCGGTCATGAGAATAAGGAGTATTTTTATTCAGTACGTTGCTTAAAAGATTAACATGCACAAATCCCTTACAGGGTTATTGATAATCTGGTATGTTGCCATAATTGGCTCATCTGCTTTCCCCCAGGTTCCTGAAAAGATGAGTTACCAGGCCGTAATCCGCAACAGCCAGGGTGCGCTTGTTGCCGGCCAGACCGTGGGCATAAGGATCCAGATCAGGGAAGGTTCAGCATTCGGTGCGGCGGTGTTTGCGGAGACCCATACGGCTGGACCGAAATGGCTTGATTACCCTGGAAATAGGGGGGGCACACCGGTATTGGGCTCATTTTCCGGAATCGACTGGTCTGCAGGTTCCTATTACCTGCAAACCGAAACCGATCCCCCTTGGGGAACGGATTACGCAATAACTGGACAGTCAGTTGATCAGTGTCCCCTATGCCTTATATGCAAGATCGGCTGACAGCCTGGCCGGAGATTCACGGAATCCGATCCCGTTTTCAGGGTTCCGTGGCTGGAGGCATTAAGGCCACCGACACAATCCGTTGGAATGGTAAGATCAGCATCGAAACACAAAACCTGCGGATATTCTAATCCTTGGCAATGACAGCCGGGCAGTCAGTTAAAAAATATAGGCACTCCCACTGATGATCAGGATGCAGCCACCAAAGCCTATATAGACAGCATCGGATCGCGGGTTTCTGCCTTGAGGACATGCTTGCCCGTGCCGGATTGTATATTGTGTATGAAACAGACAGCACCACCTTGCCGGTTGTTGCCACAAACAGCATCACTGACATTTACCAGCATGAAGCCGTTTCAGGGGGGACATACGCCGGCCGGCGGACCGGAAATTACTGCTAAAGGTGTCTGCTGGAGCACAAGTCCGGCACCTGATACAAGCGATAATAAAACCTATGACGGTTACGGTGCTGCCGGTTTACCAGCAACCTGACAAACCTTTTACCCGAACCACTTATTATTGAGGGCTTATGCCATAAACCGGGGCGGCGTAGCTTATGGCGAAGAATTATACTTCACCACCCGGGAAGAGCTTCCCTACGGATCGGTTACGGACATCAAAGGCCATGCCTATAAAACGATTGTTATCGGCACCCAGGAATGGATGGCAGAGAACCTGAAAACCGCTGCCTACAGCAACGGAGATCCGATTCAGCCCGTCACTGAAGTCTGGTCCTGGAGTCAGCTTAACCGGTGCCTGGTGCGATTACCGGAATGATCCCTACTTCAGCCGGGTTTATGGCAAATTATATAACTTTTATGCGGTCACGGATGTTCGCAATGTGTGTCCTGCAGGATGGCACGTGCCCGCCCATGATGAATGGATCGTATTGCAGGATTATCTGGGTGGCTGGGAAATAGCAGGGGTTAAACTGAAGGAAAGAGGGACAGTCCACTGGAGGGATCCCAATACAGGAGCCACCAATGAAAGTGGTTTTACGGCACTTCCTGCTCCCTTCCGTTTTGAAAGCGGAAACTTTGTTTATGAATTCAGCGATTACATAGGCTTTTGCTGGAGTTCGACCCTGTCGGGAAGAACTCTGGCCAAGGCGTGGTATATTGTTAACAACAGTGCAGGGTTGAACAATTATCCTGCAGAGAAGAACCGGGGATATTCTGTAAGGTGTTTAAAGGACTGATGCGTATGAAAAATTTGATCCTAATCCTGTTGATCTTTTACGGGCTGGTTCTTGAGGGCATTACCCAGGTCCCTGAAAAAATGGTCTTCCAGCTTACACTGACCAGCAACCAGGATGAGATTGTCCCTGACAGACCGGTGGGAATCCGGATCCAGATCAAGCAGGGCTCGGAATTCGGAGCTTCAGTATTTGTGGAAGCCTTTACTGCCGAAACCAACAGCAACGGACTTGTTACCCTGGAAATCGGAGGAGGTACTGCTATTCTGGGATCCTTTGCGGATATTAACTGGACAAAGGGGCCCTTCTTTATACAAACCGAGGCAGACCTTTCAGGAGGCACAAACTATACGATAACAGGAACAGGTCAATTGGTAGCGGTTCCGTATGCCTTTCACGCAAGAACTGCAGATAGTATCCGGGGCATCATCCCGGAAGCGGACCCGGTGTTCAATGCTTCCCTGGCAAAAAACATAAGCGCTGATGATACGTCTTTCTGGAACAACAAGTTGGATTTGAATCCCAGGATCTGACTGGGGTATTGGGCATGAATAATGACGGAAGGGGTATGCAACTGAAAAATGCAGAGATACCTGTATATCCTCAGGATATGGCAACAAAGGTTTATGTGGACGCCCTGGAGACAAAACTGGATGAAATGGAAAACCTGCTCGTCAGTGCCGGATTGTATGATACAAAAGATGTTGAAGGTAATTTATACCATGCTGTAAAAATCGGCAATCAGATCTGGATGGATGAAAATCTCAGGACCACAAAATACAATGACGGTCATGAAATACCCTGTGCCGTAATTATCGGATCCCAGTATCCGGATACAGCAGCCTATTGCTGGTTGGGCAATAACCAGGCAACGTATGGCGGCACTTATGGCCCTTTATACAATTATTACACAGTGGAGACCGGGAAGCTATGCCCGGTTGGCTGGCATGTCCCCGTGAAAGCCGAGTGGGATGCACTGGCTGTGGCGTTGGGGGGCAAAGATGTTGCAGGGGGAAAGATGAAAGAAGCCGGCACTTTGCACTGGACAGCACCAAACACCGCGGCTACCAATGAGAGTGGCTTCACCGCATTGCCGGGCGGAGAATTGAGCACTTATTCGAGCCATGGTGGCACCGGATTTCAAAATTATAGGGTAGTGGCATGCTGGTGGTCGGCTTCGACAGAGGAGGGTATTGCCACTGCTTATTATAATTCCTGTATCCATGGTTCTTTAACACATTTCACCCGGGATAAATCATATGCCGTGAACGTTCGCTGTATCAGGGGTGAATATCCGGATATACGGCCTCCGGTCGTTACAACCAGTATGGTTACTGAAATATTTCAAAATACAGCAACCAGCGGCGGGGTGATCACCGATGACGGAGGTTCAGCCATTATAGCCCGGGGTATTTGCTGGAGTACGTTACCAAATCCGGATATCAACAGCTTCCGTCCCAATGGCATCCATACGTATGACGGATATGGGCCGGGTGAATTCACCAGTCAGGTTACCGGCCTGACAAAACAAAAAACTTACTATGTAAGGGCTTACGCCGTTACCAAAACCGACACAGTTTATGGCAATGTGCAAACCTTTGTTCCGCAACTTGCTTTTGATTCGATAACCGATATTGATGGAAATACATATAAAACCATAGAGATTGGCACACAGACCTGGATGGCTGAAAACCTGAAAGTAACCCGTTACAGCAATGGGGATGCCATAGCCACACCCCTATCCCTGTCTGCACAGAATAACGGGGCATACAGCAACTACGGGAACGACACCAGCATTGCTGCGGTTTATGGCAGGCTCTATAACTGGTATACCACTGTGGACCCGCGCGGCCTGTGTCCCTCCGGCTGGCATGTACCTGACTTTGAAGACTGGTCAGACCTTATCTTCGGATTAGGAAGTTATCAGATTGCAGGCATCAAACTGAAAGAGACCGGCACTTCACATTGGATCAATAATACAGGTACGGAAACAAATGAAAGCGGTTTTACCGCCCTGCCCGGCGGATGGTGGAACGGGGCCTTCTCCGGGTCAGGCACCCATGCTTACTTCTGGAGTTCAACAATCCTGGATGGAAAACCGTATCACTGGATGATTCATGATGATATCATTAATATGTCCGAAAGTCTCGGTGCCCGGGAAGATGGTTGTTCTGTACGATGCATAAAAGACTGATAAAAAATGAAAACACAACTGACCCTTGTAAGTCTTTTCCTGGCAATCAAAACCTTCAGCCAGGATATCTCCCTGGTGGCGGATATTAACACCAGTCCTGTCAGCGTGTATGACCTTGAGCACCTGTTTGCTTTCCGGGACAGGCTGTACTTTTGCACCGGTAACAACACCTTCGTATATGATGGTATTGCCGTTCCGAGACTTGCTTTTGCCATCAGACCGGTTGAACAGTATGAATTTAACCACAAATTGTATTTCTCAAGTTATGATGACAGTTTTAAAGGCATACTCTGGGAATACGATGGCCTGAATCCTCCCCTTGAGATCAAACATTTTGATTACCCAAACTATACCTTACCTCATAATTTCACCTCCTTCGTCAACAAGCTGTATTTTGCCCTGGATGACGGGATTCACGGGGAGGAGCTCTGGGTATATGATTTCGCCAATCCTCCCTTGATGGCAGCCGACGTATATACAGGGGGAGAAGGTTCAGATCCTTCGGATTTTATAGCATACGGAAACAAACTGTTTTTCATAGCGGGTGACAGGGAACTCTGGGCATATGACGGGTCAAATCCGCCGGAAAAGATCATGGATCTGGGGTGGGGCCTCGACCATACCACTGCCGTCATAAACAATAAACTTTGTTTCGCAGCGGAAGACGGGGAATACGGCATGGAGCTTTTCGAATACGACGGGGTAAATCCTCCCGTGTTGGTTTCAGATATTGAGCCCGGTTCAGGTTCCTCCGGCCCGGAAGACCTTCAGGAGATGAACAAAATCCTGTATTATACTGCCTCTGACAGCATGAACGGTAAACGGTTCTGGCAATACGACGGGTTCACGGCCCCAGTGCTTTCCGCTGTATTGAACGACAATATTGGCGGATCCGTTGAAAGCATCTTGAAAAAGATAAATGGTAAACTTTATATTCAATCCTCAATTCGGGATACATCCGGGTATGAACTGATGTTGTGGGTTTATGACGGTATTTCTTCGCCGGAAAAAATAGTGGGTACTTACCAGACAAGCTACTTTTACTGGTTGACAGAGGCCGACGGGATCCTGTATTTTGTCACCCATGTGGCGCATTCGTCGGCCATACCATGGGCCTGGGATGGGATCAATCCACCGGTGAATACCAACCTGGGCAGTACAGGTTCATCCGGCCCAAACAACCTGGTCAGCTTAAACAATACACTGTACTTCCTGGCAAACGATGGCATGCATGGATTCAATATCTGGGAAACCAAGGGTGCAAGTCCGCCCGGTACGTTAGGAGGAGCTGATCTTCCTCCCCTGCCCTGGAATACACAGCTCACCGCAGTGAACAATAATCTTTACCTGCTCACGGATTCCAATGTCTGGGTAACGGATGGCATAAATCCGCTGAGCGGGATCGGAACCATTTATTATTTCGGCTCACCATACGTGTTCAGGGATACACTGTATTATGTATCCTGCTATAACAACACATTCCGGCTTACCTGGTTTGATGGCACCAACCCACCGGTATTTCTGGGCGAGCAGGATGAGAGTGGCCATGCAAGCTGGGCCGAATTCCAGGGCGGGCTGTATTTCAGTGGCTGGGATGCAGGACATGGAACGGAATTATGGGAATACGACGTAAATTCCGCTCCTGTCATGCTTTCGGACCTGGCAGCCGGACCTGGCTCATCCTATCCTGACTGCCTGACCGTCCTTGACACCCTTTTATATTTCGAGGCCTCCTGCAGGATCTGGGCGTATAACGGACAGAACAGCCCGAAAATGGTTCCGGGTGAATATTGCACCCCGGATTATAAACCCAGAAAGCTATATGCCTTTAATCACCGGCTTTATTTTGAAGGATATGACGAAAGCCATGGTTATGAACCCTGGGTATATGACGGCGTAAATCCGCCAAAAATCCTGGCCGACTTAGATAATAAACCTTATCCCTCAGGTGTGTCAGGTTTTACGGGTCTCGGACACACCCTTTATTTTGCTTCGGAATATCCGGATGGGATTTGGGCCTGTGATATATCAGATTCCGTTAGAATGGTAAAAGACGTCAATAATGATTGTCAGGTTTATTCACCAGGCAATCTTTTCACTTTTGGGAACAAACTCTACTTTTCTGCCTATCAGTATTTTATTGGAGAGGAATTATTTGTATTGAGTCAGTCTCCTGACACTACCCTTACAGTTCAAACCTGTGGCCGGTATGATTTCAATGGCCTATGGCTGACCGGTTCAGGCACGTATTACAATACCATACCCGGTTCAGCAGGAATCGACAGTATTATAGTCCTCAACCTGGAGGTAAAATATGTGAATACAAACGTATCCGCTGAAGGTCAGCTGCTTCAGGCTGTACTGGCTGGTGCCGGGTACCAGTGGGTCGACTGCCGGGATTCCTATGCCCCTGTTGCCGGGGCTGTGGGCCAATCTTTTATTCCGCAGGGATCCGGTGAGTATGCGGTGATCATTACCGACAGCGGATGCGTGGACACCTCGGCCTGCTATACAATCCTGGTAACGGGACTGCCGGATGATCTCCCGCCGGATGTCAGCCTTTTCCCGAATCCCAACAGAGGGTCGTTCTCCCTGGACCTGGGGCGGGTATGTAAAGAGGTGGCAGTGTCCGTCAGCCGGTATGATGGCGTGGTGATACTGAAGGAGGATCTGTCGGACATCAGGGTAATAGATCTGGACCTGGACTCACCACCCGGGATCTATGTGGTAAAAGTTTTGATTTCAAACAGGGAAGAGATCCTTAAAATGGCAGTGGTCAAATAATCAGGAGCTTAAACGATTAAATCAATGACCAAATGAAAATGAAGATATTCATACCCGCTTTCCTGCTCCTATGCACCATTTTCCCTGAATTTTCCGCCTTTTCGCAGTGCAGGGAAATGTACGGGGTTGTTTCAGGTGGCGGACAGTTCAATTCAGGTGCGATTTTCAAGACCGATGAAAAGGGGGAAAACCTGACCTTTGTTCATAGTATTGAAAGGAAGCGTGTCGGCGAATCCCCGAGGGGTGATCTCTGTGAAGCAGACAATGGCATACTGTACGGCATGACCATGAATGGAGGAGGCCGGGATGATGCAGGGTTCTTTTTGAATTCGATCCTGTTACCCGGGAATATGCAAATAAACTCATCTTTCATGGGAGTAACGGGTCACATCCACAGAGCAGCCTCATTCAAGCCAGGAACGGCAAATTATACGGAGTGACCCAATACGGTGGTTCAACAGATTCCGGGGTGCTTTTTGAATGGGATCCATCCTCAGAAAATTTCACCCTGAAATTAGAATTTGACGGAAAAAACGGAGCCGCTCCCATGGGTTCACTGGTGGAGGCCAGCAATGGCAATCTGTACGGGATGACCTATGCCGGCGGGAAATACGACCTGGGCGTGCTCTTTGCATGGGATATGAAACGGGATACCTTGATTATCCTGGAAGATTTCCAGGGAAAGGAAAACGGCAGCCATCCTTCGGGATCCCTACTCAGGTCGGTCGACAATAACCTGTACGGGCTGACCGGCGAGGGAGGTGTAAACAATAAGGGAGTAATCTTCGAATTCAATCCTTTTACGGGAACTTTTGAAAAAAAGGCGGATCTGGACAGCACAACACGCTATCCTTCCGGGTCATTGTTCCAGGCATCCGACGGGAGATTCTATGGAATGAGTCCCTATGGAGGAAGTTATGAAAAAGGTTCCATTTTTGAATGGCTGCCTTCATCGGGGCAGGTAGATTTAAAATTTGAATTTGATGGCCTGAACGGCTCATATCCGCATGGTACCCTGATCCAGGGAGACAGCGGGAGATTAACCGGATTAACCGGTATGGGGGGTATCAACAATGCAGGTGTGCTTTTTGAATGGGATCCGAAAAGCGGGGATTTCATTAAGAAACACGATTTTGAACCCATACTGCGGAACTATAAGAATACTTCAATATTAGGATCCTTGTACAAAACCAGTAACGGCAAATTATATGGTATGACATTCAATGGAGGACCTGCCGGAACAGGAACAATATTTGAATGGGACCCTGTAAATGAATCCTGTCAGGTTGTTTTCAATTTTTTCAGCCGGGGAAACGGAAGTTGTCCTACGGGTACATTTTTACAGGCAGAGAATGGTAAATTTTATGGTACCTGTACTTCCGGAGGTAATTATGATGAGGGGGTACTCTATGAATGGGATCCCGGCAGAAGTATGTATACCAAGAAAATTGATTTCGATGGACCGCTGAATGGAAAAATACCGTACGGATCACTGATTATGACAGGGAACAAAAGGATATACGGAGTGACGATGGCGGGCGGGAAATATAACAGCGGAGTGCTGTTTGAATACATCCCGGAAATAAATAAACTGGTAAAACTGCACGATTTCGACCAGGTATCCGGTATTTTTCCGGTGGGTAGTCTTGTGTTGGCCCGGAATGGTAAAATTTATGGAACGACATCGACAGGAGGCCTTTATAGCAGCGGGGTAATTTTCGAATGGAATCCGGACACCGAAGAATTCGTCAAGCGCTATGATTTCCCTTATTCATACTACGCGTCTTTCCAATTTACTTTTACGGATGCTTATAATGGGAAATTATATGGGATCAGGGATAGGATGTTATTTGAATGGGACCCGGAAAACGGAAACCTGGTAAAGAAATTCGATTTTATCGGGAATTGCATGGCGAAGCTGCCTTCGGACCTATGGTCCGTGCAGATAACGGGTTATTCTACGGCATAACTGAAGTGGGCGGAACGCATGATGTCGGAGTTCTGTTCAGCTGGGATCCGAATACCAATGTCTATTCCAGACTGATGGATTTTGACGGAAGGGAACATGGTTCCTATTCCTACGGTTCACTCTTTCATCCAGGTCAGGGTAAGATTTATGGAATGACCGCCGCAGGAGGTGCAAATGATGGAGGAGTCCTGTTCGAATGGGATTACAACAGGAATATTTTTACCAAAAAGTTTGATTTTAATGATGAAGACGGAAACCGTCCAACTTACGGGACGTTGACTGCCACAGGCATAAATGCCACGGACAGCATGATGCATGTCTCGGTTTGCGATAAATACAATTTTAATGGAAGGATACTCACTTCCTCCGGAACTTATTATGATACCATCCCGAATGCAGCGGGATATGACAGCATGATCACCCTGAACCTCACCATTCTGCGATCATCCGTCAGAACTGTGGTTGACACGGCATGCGTTGAATATGATTTCAACGGAAAGCTGCTTCAGGCTTCGGGGACTTATGTGGATATCATTCCCAATGCAGCCGGGTGCGATAGCGTTACGGTGCTGTTCCTCACCATCCTGAATCCGACGGCCTGTGATCTGTATGTCACAACAGGCGGGGAATATTCTTTTGGCGGTGATGTCTTGACGGAAACCGGCATATATCGGGATACGCTGGTTAATGCAGCAGGGTGTGATTCGCTGGTCACTTTGCACCTCACCATCATTCATCCTACCTCCTCCACCATTTATGTCACCTGCTGCGATCGCTACACATCTCCCCAGTGGAAAATATACATGGACCTCGGACGGTACATATATCGATATCATCCCGAATGCAGCAGGATTTGATTCGGTCATTATCGTGAATCTGGATATTGCAGGAACGGAGAGCCTGATCCATGTATCTTCCTGTGGTAGTTTTACCGCTCCCAGTGGCAGGTACACCTGGACAACCGGAGGTATTTATATGGATACCATACCCAATGCGGCAGGCTGTGACAGCCTGATCAGGGTTGACCTGCAGGTTGATCATGTTGATACGGCGGTTATCCGGGACCGGAGCGTGCTGGTTTCGGTCGATATGCATGCTCAACACCAATGGATCGATTGTGATCAAGGCAACAAACCCATCGAAGGAGAGAGCTATCTTACCTATACACCAGGTAAAACCGGACATTATGCGGTGATCGTCTCCAACGGTGCCTGTACGAACACTTCTGCCGTGTATTCGGTAATTCTGACGGGAACGGAGGAGCAACCCGGGGAAAGAATATCGCTGTATCCCAATCCCAATACCGGAAGATTCAGGATTGACCTGGGCCGGATTTTTAAAGAGGCAGTTGTGACCATTTCCTTTCCTGACGGTCAGATCATACAAATGGAAAAGGTTCACGATACGCACAGCATCGAAATGAACATAACAGCCCCTCCCGGATTCTATCTGGTGACCGTGAGGGCGGAAAACAAGGTGGCAGTTTTTAAAGTGATAAAGAATGATCCGTAAACAGGAATATAAAATGCTTAGATTTTCAATTGTCATCATATTAATCCTGGCCTTTCAGGAAATGAATTTACAGGCCCTTGCGCAGTTTCCCGATAAGATGAGCTACCAGGCGGTAATCCGGAACAGCAGCGGAGAACTGGTGACAGACCGGCCGGTGGGTATCAGGATACAGATAAAGCAGGGAACAGAATTCGGAGCCGCTGCGTATGTGGAGAAGCATACTGTTATGTCAAATGCAAACGGACTTGTTACCCTTGAAATCGGAGGAGGAGAGGCAGTATTAGGAACTTTTGACACAATCGACTGGTCAGATGGGCCCTATTTCCTTCAAACTGAAGTTGATCCGGAAGGAGGTACACAGTATAGTATTGACGGAGTAAGCCAGTTGTTAAGTGTACCCTACGCCCTGCATGCAAAGACCCTCGATGGATTTAATGGCAGCTACAGCGAATTGACCGGCAAACCTGATTATTCCAAATGGGATAAGGACAGTACTGACAATGTAAACCTTACGGGCAATCAAACCATTTCAGGCAATAAAAAGTTTATCGGGACCATGAGTGCCGAAGACAGACCCATCACCAATGTGGGCACTCCGCAAAATCAAACCGATGCGGCAAACAAAGCTTATGTCGATGAGTTGATGGCGCAGTTAAATACACTCAGAAATACGGTAAATGCCGGCGGGATTGCCGAGACATAGACGGGAATCATTATAACACGGTCAGTATCGGCAGCCAGGTTTGGATGGCAGAAAACCTGAAAACGATGCACTACAGCAATGGAGATTCTATTCCGCAAATTATTGATAATCAGGTTTGGTGTAGTCTGTCTTCAGGTGCCTGTTGCGATTATAATAATATACCCAACTACACCAAAACTTATGGTAAAATATACAATTTTTATGCGGTTGCCGATTTGCGAGGTTTATGTCCGGCAGGATGGCATGTCCCTGCCCTGACAGAGTGGATGGAAATGGTTAATTACCTGGGAGGAGAGGATATAGCAGGCGGTAAGCTGAAAGAAGCCGGTATTGAGCATTGGATGACTCCAAATGAAGGAGCGACCGATGAATCCGGTTTTACGGCCCTTCCCGGTGGAAGGAGAGACTGTGAATGGATATACCTGGGACAGCATGGCCATTGGTGGAGTTCCACACAGAGTGATGAATACAACGCCCGGTGTTTCACTTTACAATATGGTTCTGCAAAAGCAATGGAGGACAATGGATAGAAAAATACAGGGCAGTATGTACGCTGTGTTAAAAATCCTTAGTTCTTACTAAATCCCAATGTAACGTAAATTAAGGCGGATATCCTGATTGGCAATTACCCATTATCCCAATCCCAACAGCGGATCATTTTTCAGCTATTATCTTATGGATTTTATCTTATCTAATAATATTCAGTCAGTGTTCTGAGATTTATGACGTGTTTTGAGTCGGGGGTTATAATACCGGAGCCATTTATCTCCAGGGTGACCATAACGGCTGACAAATCATCCTAATGGTTGCTGTTATTTCTCAAAGAAAGAGGTATGAGTAACTTTTGGTAAGAACATTTTCGAATATCGCATTTTATATTCGTTTGGGTAATCCCCGCAATCTTCTTAAACACTTTCCGAAAGGCACTAAAATCCATATAGCCCACATTCATGCTGATTTGTTCAACACCTTAGGAGAATTGCCATTTTAACCAGTCAATAAGCTGTTTTTCTCTTTCCAGAACAATGGATATTTTATCCACGTTCATGGCCGGAATTATGACCAGATCATACACCTTTGAATTCCGGATGGTTAAACTGGCCATAATTTGGGGGGGGAGTGTATTCCGTCTGTATGCAGTCAATTATGACACTGGCATCAAAGATAGCGGTTTACTGATTTTATGTCCATAATGATTATTTTTTTAATGACTATCGGTTATCTTTAACAACAAACTTGAAAATCGTACCTACCCTGGTAACCTATTGCCACAGCTCAATAACCACGGCCTTTCCCGAAGGGATGGCTTTGCCACAGGCCATGGATAGCAAGGAACAAGACTTTTCTGGGGCTTCAGCCCCTGACATATTGATCCTGTTTGTTTTTCAATTACGGGGAAACCCCCGGGTGGAAGTATGCCTGCCATCGTTTCCCCGGCCTGTGGCAAAGCCATCCCTTCGGGAAAGGCCGGGGCTATTGAAGAAGACAACTACTCATATGTTTTTTTATACAAAAATGTCATTTTCAGCATCGAAAACTGTCAATGGTGACACTGGTATACACCATGATATTTGATATTTTTACTTCAATTATTAATCATTTTAAAAAAGAGTATTATGAATTACGGAAAGATGAACATCATTGCCGGTTTCATGGGGCTGTTGCTGGCGGGTTTCGGTGGTATGGCCCTGGGCTTTACCTTTGATCAGTTTGCAGTACAGGATGGAAACCATGTATTGTCGATTGTACGGTTTTACCTTCGTGAGGGGCATTCACATGGAATGCCTGTTTCATTTTTTGATCTGTTCATCGGACTTCTGGTGGACCGCGTGGTGCTTTCGAATGGGTTAAAGAAAACCTGCTCGGTTCTCGCAGTGCTGGCTTTTGTATTGCCAATAGGCCTCGTATTGAAAGGAGCCGCAGGTGCACCGCCAGCTTTCCCCCATCAGTATGATCGGAGTTTTGGGTCTCCTGGGGTCAGTAATCCTCATGCTATGGGGTGATTTCGAATTAAGCGGTCGTAAATGAAAAAATCATCGTCTTAATACCTTTGTTTAATGTCATAAACATTGACAAATATGATAAGTCGATTGAATGCCATACCTTAGCGGATGCCATGCTCCAGGAAATCATCGACAAAAACCTGATTCCCGCCTGTCAGTTTATCTATGGATTTGCTGATCTGAGGGGCTTGCTCGCTAAGGAATTTGAAGAATATCCCTTTGAAATTTCAATCGGGAAAAAGCTGGATGACAGCTTTGTTCGTTTCGCGTGCATTCGGACCCCGGTTGAGACTGGTCAGTATACTGGTAAACAAGCCGGTTGGCATTCCCGGTCAGACCATTGACAAAAGCAGATGCGGCAGGTGCAATGTTTGTGTTGAAGAATGTCCGGCCCATGCTGCAACAGGGCAATTGTGGGATATTCATACCGACAGGGATCAGTTCTTCGATGCCCGGAAATGTTATGAAAAATGCGGGGAACTGGGACAGCATTTGAAAACAGATTCCAGGATATGCGGGATCTGCGTGTCTGTTTGCCCGTTGGGTGAAACAAAGATCCCTGCCTGACGGCAATGCAGGCTATACGAGGTTGATTTAATGGAATTTCAATTTGATTTTATAACCTCATAGAGGTTTTATTATTGTAGAAGATTGGATGGTTCCCGTTCTCTCCCCAACCTCGTAGAGGTTGAATTATTAACCTCTGGATTATTCAAAAAATTCAAATAAATACCTATCATCATATTTCAACTCAAATTTCCTTAGCAATTCAAGGTATTCCTCTCTAAAAGGCCGAATGGCATGATGAGTTTCCTGATTAAAGATATATAGGTAAACATCATGAATCTGTGAATGGCCATAGGAAAAAGCGGCATCTCCGTCCTGCCAGGCAAACTTTCCTTTAAACCATTTATTATTTTCAAGGATACCACTTGTATATTTAAACAATTCTACACGTTGTGATCTATGCAGCAAACATTCTCTGTATTTCACTGCAAATACCAATTGAATGTGTAGTTGGGTAAAGGTTCCGGGTTTCATGACGATAGAAATTTAAGGTTGATTACAAATAAGTTGTCCTAACGGAATAAATGTATTGGAATAGAATATGTTGAAGGGAATAATATTTAACAATACTCCAAAATAATTCAACCTCTACGAGGTTTGCGTGTGCAGATTGAACCGAGATTCTGTAATAATGCAACCTTGCCTGGCAGACAGGTTCATCCTGGTTGAAATACTCCTATTTATTAATTTTCTTGTACTAGTGGGCTTGTTTTCGAATTTTTTTCTTAACTTGGTTACTATTGATAGGCTTTTTTTGTAATGTATATTTCAAACTGTTGCAATAAGCTTATTTTCACCGATGAAGACCAACCTTCTCTTTTTCTCACGAAATAACGATAATCATACCCTGAACATGCTGTTTACAGGATATAATCCTGGGAATGGCCGGGATGATTTCAGGAATAACGCTTGTCTACCTCACAATTAAATCTTAATACTATGAAACAGCAACAGTTTAAAAAAGCATGGTGGCCCTCCATCCTCTCCCTTGTCACCCTCGGGATCTTTGTTTTACTGGCTATTGGATCATTTACACCATTGGATGAAATAATGAAATATGAATTTAAACACCTGGGGAATGGGGTTTATGAGGAAATAGATTATTCTACCGAATCTGAATATACAAAAACCACCGGAAAACGAGATAAAAAGGGGAGATGGCAGGGGCCGATTAATATTTATTATAGCGGTGGCAGCGGCTTTGAGGAGGTAACCATGGTGAATGGCCTAAGACAAGGAACCAGCAAGACTACATATTCTGGTTTTCCGGCTCCTTATGTGTTCACGAATTGTTATAATATGGGTGTGGAGGTTCCCTGCAACAAGTCAACAGGTACCGGCCAGACAGATATTTCGGCCTACCGGATCCTGGGTGAAAATTACTCCTGGTATTTCTTCAGTCTGTATTGCTATGGTTTTGACAGTACCTATGTTGAATCCTATCTGGATACGCTGGAAACCCTGCTGTATTCCAATGAGTTTGAAGAGGCCGAATTCGACAGTTATTATGAGGATGCCCTGGATGTATTGGTGGAGACACCCTATGACAGCATCATATCCCTGCAATCAACCCTTTTTCTGTTTAAGGGATATGAGGAGATGAAAAATGCAGTGCTCAGACTGGCTGTGATCGACCATTACCGCTCGGCCGATAGCCCGACTTACGATATCGTCACGACCACCTATCCCGGTTATTTGCAGGCTTTGAACGATTCGGGGGTGGCAGACCAGGATTTTGAGCAATTCTGTGCAGACCTGGACGACAGCCTGACCAGTTACGGACCCCTGGATCCGGAAGACCCATTTTTTGTCGACAGCATTGATTCATACTTGTTCAGGGCCCTGTCCGGCATCATGAATACGGAGTTAAAGTCAACCCTGTCAGGAACGTCGCTGAAATCATACCTGCTCAGCAGCAAAGAAAACAACCTGAGGACATTAAGCCTGCATTATCAATCCGTCATTAAATCCACGCTCAGTCCGGCGGTTTCTTCTGATGTCGCACAATATGTGATACTGGATATGCTCAATTACTTTATGAGGGGGGATATCATCAGGCGGACGCTGCGGGAGGCTTACAACCTCCGGAAAGGCATTGTCACTTTACCGGTCTCAACCACTGAATTTACGGGTAACGCCTCGGCCACCAGTGTTCACCTCCAGGGCTATGTCATCGAAGACGGGGGTGCCGGGGTCACAGACCGGGGCATGGCCTGGGCTGAGAGCTATAATCCTACAGTATTTGACAATACCCAGGCTTCCGGTTCAGGCACGGGGACATTTGCAGTCACGTTGGACGGACTTACGGAAGGAAACACATATTATGCGAGGACCTATGCCACCAACGGTGCAGGAACAGCCTATGGCAACTGCATTGAGTTTGTGGTCCAAACACCCAGCGGCACTCAGGATATAAGCCTGTTTGCCAAAGATTTTACGGTCTATCCAAATCCTGCCAAGGCATCCGTAACATGCAGCTTCCGGCTCGGATCGCCGGAAAGCATGGCTTTGACCCTAACAGATATGAAAGGTCAGCAGGTGTTTTATCGTGACCTGGGCATGCTGCCCCGGGGCGAAAGCCTAATCACACTGGATCTTTCCGGTCTCGCGAATGGCCTGTACAACTGCCGGCTGGCGAACGGGACCGGCCATGTCGTCCGGAAGCTTGAAATAGTCAGGTAAACGCAGAGCCGAACGGGAGACTAGAATCGCCTGGTTTTAACAGATTTCTTTTTAAATAAGATAGCGACTTCCAATTTAAACTACTTAATCCGATTATCATGAAAAAGTTACTGAGAAAAAGAGCATTATTGAAATCAATACTGTCTTCGCTCACATTGGGTATCTTTATCCTGCTGGCCATGGGAACGGGATCCTTAGAAGATTTTTGGGCAGATTTGGGTGTTGATGTCATAATCTATCCAAAAAGAGAGCTGGGCAATGGGGTTTTTGAGTCAAAAGAAAATCATGCATTAAATGGGACGGCCAGAACCAAAATAACTACAGGCACACAGGATGGTCATGGGAGATGGCATGGTCGGGTAACGGTTGAATGGAGAGGAGGATCTAAGGAAGAAGTGGATATGGTTAACGGCAGACGGCATGGGCTCAGCACAACTTTCGAAACTGATGGAAGGAAAATAGTAAGGAATTACAAGGATGGCAGATGTATTGATAAGAAAAAAGTTGCACATCGTATCGGGGAAGTTACTACGGCCTTTCAGGTCCTCTCCGGCAAATACCCCTATTACCTGCTTTCCTTGACCGAATTTGGCTTTGATGATGCTTATGTTGAAGCGTATTTGGATACCCTGGAAACTATCCTGTATACCTATGAATTTGATGCATCAGAATTCGACAGTTATTATGAGGATGCCCAGGATGTTTTGGCAGAGACACCCTATGACAGCATCCTCGCTTTGCAGTCGAATCTGTTCATCATCCAGGGACTGGAGGAAATGAAAAACGCAGAGCTCCGGCTGGCGCTTATCGATCGTTACAGATCGGAGGCCGGTTCCACCTTCGAAGTTGTCAATGCAGGCTATCCAGGATATTTACACATGCTGAACGATATGGAGGTAGCTGATCCGGATTTTGAACAGTTTTGTCAGGATCTGGATGATACCCTGGCAACATACGGATCCCTGGATCCGGAAGATCCCTTCTTTACCGACAGTGTGGATGCCCGTCTTTTCATGGCCTTATCTGCTATAATGGCGCTGGATGAATTATCCTCTTCCCTGTCAAAGCAGCAGAAGAAAAGTGCTGCCCTTGCCTATAGCCATTTTAATGGAAATGAAATCATGGGTAAAATTAATTCCTTGTTTGGCCTGCGATCTGTGAAGGCTGGCTCTGATGAAGTTGCCGGGGTGGTTGTGTCCGGCATGCTCGCATATTTTCTCAGGGCGGATATCATCAGACTGGTTGTAAGGGAGGCTTACATGATCAATCAGGGCATAATCCGTCTCCCGATCCCTGCCACTGAATTCTCGGGAAATAGTTCAGCCACCAGTGTGACCCTGCAGGGCTATGTGATGGAAGACGGCGGCGCTGCCGTAACCTCCCGGGGCATTGCCTGGGCTTCTGTTTACAATCCGGACACCGGTGACAATACTGAGGAATCCGGAACAGGTATAGGTGATTTTACGGTCAACCTGACCGGACTTACCGAAGGAACCACATATTACGCGAGGACCTATGCCACCAACGGTGCAGGAACAGCCTATGGCAACTGCATTGAGTTTGTGGTCCAAACACCCAGCGGCACTCAGGATATAAACCTGTTTGCCACTGATTTTACGATCTATCCGAATCCAGCCAGGGCATCCGTAACATGCAGCTTCCGGCTCGGGTCACCGGAAAGCATGGCTTTAGCCATAACAGATATGAAAGGTCAGCAGGTGTTTTATCGTGACCTGGGCATGCGATCCCGGGGCGAATACCGGATCACACTGGATCTTTCCGGGCTCGGGAATGGCCTCTACAACTGCCAGTTGTCAAACGGGGCTGAACATGTCGTCCGGAAGTTTGAAATAGTGAGGTAACAGGCAGCAGAGGCAAGATTGTGTATAATAAAAGAGGCTGTCTCAAAAGTCTTATTATCAAGTACGTCATTGCGAGCGAAGCGAAGCAATCTTTTGTAATTCAACAGATTGCTTCAGTCGTGCCTCCTTCGCAATGACGTATTATCGACTTTTGAGACAGCCTCTTTTAGGCAGGGGGGAAAGCATTACCTGCTATTGCCTGACGAGACGCTTTCTGCAGCATCTGTTCCGCAATACTCATATATCAGCTGGCCGAAATCAACCACCGAGGTTTCCCCGTTTTCGGTAAGGGTGGCCAGGTTATCGCAGGTTCCGTTGCCGTAGTCGATCATGAAATCATAGGTGCCGGAAGCATCCTGGTAATGGATCGTTTCAACCCCCGAAACGGCAATCCAGGTATCGGTGCACTGGTAATCGTAAACAATGGGTGAGGTGACCTCATAATGGTATTCATAACCCTCCGGTTCGCTTGCATAGAAGTATTCACCTTCCAGCACGGTATATGTATTGTTGTCCCATTTGGTCGAATAATCCGAGGTATAGGTATACTTTTCCCCGCTGTCGTATGTCATGGTAATGTCATCTTTCGCAGTCGAGGTACCCGACCAGTAGAAAACAATACCCGGCGAAACGGTGGAATCATCGCCGCTGTTGGTCGTATCGTAATCATAATACGGGTCTCCGTCGGAAGTGAAGCTGTATTCCGAAAACCCGTTCATTTCCATTCCGTAGGAGTAGAAGTTTTCATAAACCACTTTCGAATAGTAGTCGTTGCCTGTGGTTTTCCAAACATAGGTTATCTTTCCGCTGAACAGAGTGCCGTATTCATCACATCCATCCCCGTAATCATAGATGGTTGTATGTGTTCCGTCAGCATTGTCGAGTTCGGTAACTGTTGCACAGGTCCATATATTCCAGTAGCCCGAGGAATCGACGGGAATTGTATCGGTGATAACCGAATCACCTGAAGCAGATTTCAAGGCAAACATATTGTTGCGGAGCTGACTGGCTCCGATAACCGAAAGGAAATTGCTCATCTGTCCCGAGTTTGCATTCAGGGCACCCATCTTCGTTTTAAGCTCAAGGTACTTCTGTACGGCTTCGCTCTGGGGCTTTTCGGAAAGGGGATCCTTCTTGCACGAGATAACAATGCTGAAAAGAGCCAGGGCCATCAATAACGTTTTTACCATCGTAGTTTTCATATGAATTGCATTTAAATGATTAATACTGACTTTTCATTTTCGGAAAATAACCTTGTATTCCTTTGATGGTAAAATCTGAATAAAGGTTGCTTCGCCTGGCGGAAAAAGAAAAAATTGCAAGTCATACAGTCCGGTTTATCTGAAATTTCGGTCCTGCAAGTTCAGAAAACACTGTATATTTACAACCAGGATTCCCCCGGGAACCCTTTCGGGAATGTACCATTGGGCATATAATTGAAAAGACATGATCAAAGATTTCGAACCCCTCATCAGGGGGATATTACAGATCCTGGAAACCTGGGAGCCCATTTTATCAGCCCTTCCCGCTGACATTATTGCCGGGAGACGTAACAGCCAGGACCGGACCATTAAACAAATCCTGGGGCACCTGGTCGATTCGGCCTCGAACAATATGCACCGGATCGTGCATTTTCAATATCGCGATTGCCCCCTGGATTTTCCCAACTATGCGACCAACGGGAACAACGACAGGTGGATTGCCATCCAGCATTACCAGGAGGAAGACTGGCAGACTCTTTTGCAATTGTGGAAACTGATCAATCTGCATTTCGTTCATGTGGTCAGACATATCAATTCTGAAAAGCTGGAGAACGAATGGATCGCTTCTGAGGGGAAACGCATTTCCCTCAGGGAGATGGTTATGGCCTATTTACCACATCTCCGGCTGCATCTGGATGAGATTGATGATCTGATGAAATGATAATACATGAGGGAAAATGTACCTAAGCTTAATTACCATTTTATCATGATTCATATTCAATTGCTTATCCTCAGTTTGGTCAGGGGCTGTGTCTCATCTGAACCCTCCTGTCAATTTACAGCTTTACCAGGAAAATATTCCTGAATTCAATATCCTTTCCCTCGCTTTGCAGGCAGATGCAGCCTTTGGATACAGTGACCC
The DNA here is from genome assembly GCA_963705125.1 of uncultured Bacteroidales bacterium. Classification (GTDB taxonomy): domain Bacteria; phylum Bacteroidota; class Bacteroidia; order Bacteroidales; family UBA10428; genus UBA5072. Next base: position 163,510 of record CAVPIY010000010.1, read on the forward strand.
CGCTTCCTTTGTTCTGCAGGGTTCCGTTCACAAAAACTTCGATTGAATTTCCATTGCAGATCACTTCCAGGGTGTTCCATTGCCCGACCGGCTTTTCATTGGAAGGTGCCTTTTTGGCAACCACCCGGGTTGATTTGTCGGTTCGTTCATTCATATCGGTACCTGCCACGCAAATGAAGTCGCCTGCATTGCCTGCTGCCAGCTGACATTCAATGCTGGCAGGCCAGATGGCATCCGGTTCCTGGGCGTGGATAAAAACGCCGCTGTTCGTGGCCTCAGCCGGCCAGCGCCATTCCAGGTGCAGTTTATAGTCACCGTACTGTTCTTTGGTCCGCATGTAGCCGAAAGGATCACCTGTAATGTGAATAACGCCTTCCTTCACGGTAAATACACCGGCCGGGTCGACGGCAGGATCTTTCAGGGTGAAAACCCAGTTGCTGAGGTCTTTGCCGTTAAACAGCATGATGGCACCCCGGGGTGCCTGAACGGTACTCTTCTGGGCTGTCAGCATGCCGCCCATGCAGGTGATGAATACAAGGACAAGGGATAATTTCTGTTTCATGTTCAATATGGTTTTGTGCTTTTCAAAGATACTTGTTTTATCTCAAACCGCATCGTTAAAAGGGCGGACCGGCCGCATCCGTTTACCCCGGAGCCGTGGTACCTGTAATCCTGATTTAACAGGTTATTCAGACGCAGATCGATGGTAAAGAACCACAAATGATGACCGGCAGAGATATTCAATATATACCATCCGGGAGTACCGCCTTCCGGGATCCGGTTATCGTCAACATCACCCTGCGCCAGCCGGGATTGTTTTCCGGCTGCCAGACATTCCAGGCTGTACCAGCTGTTTTTCCGCCTGTGTTCAAGGGCCAGAAGGCCAAAAACAGGGGGAATGCGCCGGACTGGTTCGTTTTTGGTGATATTCTGTCCGTAAGTATACGCCATGTTACCGGTAAGCAGCCAGGCCCGGTTCAGTGCCAGATCCCATGATGCCTCCACACCCTGGATATAGGCACGTTCAACATTTTCCTTCTGGTACACCGGATACCCTTCGATAGAGTCAGTGTCCACCCGGTTACGCACAATCAGATCATACAACTCGTTGCGGTAAATATAAATCTCGCCTTTGAATGGCTGACCCTGATATTTATAACCGGTCTGATATTGAAAAGAATGTTCGGGCTTAAGTTCGAAATTGGGCGTTTCGTACCTGAAATCAACGATACCAAGCGTACCCAGATCATCTATATTGGGTGCGCGGAAGCCTGAGTTAAATGATACAAATACGTTGGATGACTGACCCAGTTTTCTCATGAGGGCAATATTCCCCACCAGTGCTGAAGGAGTCAGTGTTGTCATGCCGATATCTTCATCGCTTACTTTAATGACAAATGAATTGAAACGGGCCCCTGCCGTGATGTTCCATTTTGGAAAGCCAAGCCTGTGGACCGTAAAGGCAGCGATGCCCGTCATGGTTGAACCATCGGGGTACAATCCGCGTTTGGCTGTGTTGGTTCCCTTTGTCAGGTCCGTATCGGTGCGTTTGCTTTTCACCAGATCGTTATATACTTCGACCCCGCTGTTGGCCGACCAGATATCCCTTTTTGCAGTGGAAACCTCGGCTGCGAAACCTGCAGAAGAAACTTTATCATTCTCATGGCGCAGGATATCCGATCCGTTTTTCTGCATTTCACGTCCTTCGTCGGTATACTGCCAGGAAGCCGTAAAAGCAAAATGCTTCCAGATGCCGGTATTCAGGTCCTGGTTCAGCTGCAAATAAGCCAGTTTACGGTTTTGGGGATCCATTTTATAGAGGGCATAATCTTCGAGGACAACTTTATGATAAACAGGCACATCACCCTGATGTACATTCTGATAGGCCAATGTCAGCGTGGTTGACGGCCCTAGTCTGATCTTCCCTTTCAGGTCGAAATCGAATTCATCATAGCCCGTTGGTGTTTGCCGGCCTGTTGTGTCACCACCGACCAGGTCGCCAAAGTTTCTCCATGATACACCGCCTCTGAACGCAGCTTTGCTGTTTCCATATGAGAGTCCCCCGTGAAGGCTCTGTTCCATGCCCCGGGTGGCCAGGCGGCCGAGCAGGGAAGCACCCCAGGATGGCCTTCCTGTAAAAACAGCATCCCGGCTGAAAGCCTGTATGGTGCCACCGAGGGCATCGGAACCATACTGGACGGAACCACTCCCGCGTAGCACTTCGATCCTGTCGAGGCTAAAAATATCGATCGTGTTAAAATACTGGTTGGGTCCGTACCGCTGGATTGCATTGCTGAGCCGTATCCCGTCAATCAGCAGCAGGGTTTGATTTCCGGTCAAACCGCGCACAAAGGGAGAGCCTCCGCCGTGGTTGGTCTTCTGAACAAATACGCCGGGCATCATGACGAGTGCTTCAGGGGCTGTCCGCATCTGTTCTTCCTGCATTGTTTCATCCTTGATCCCGGCAATGGCTTCAGGGGTATTGTACCGGTAAGAAACGCCCCTGTCGGCAGTGATCACCACTTCCGACAAGGGAAAGGAAACCAGGGAATCCCCGATCACTTTTGGTTCAGCTTCCTGTGCGACCATCATCCCTGAGATGGTGAACAACCAAAATGCAATAATTATCCGGATAATTACCCTCATATCCATAAAACAATAGCAGATCTATTATATTCCTGCGAATATAACCGTTGATTTTGAATTCCGGGAACATGCTGCTGAATTCAGTCTGATCATGGATGAATAGAAACATGTGATTCATATGAATTATGGAATCGTTATTTTGATTATTTTTAATAGTGAATAAACCAACATCACCCTTGTATTCACATGGTTCACAATACAAAAACCACTATATGATACACGAAGCAATTGAACTGCGCATTTACAAGCTGAAGCCCGGAATGCGTGATAAATTCATCGGGTATTTCAACAAATACTTATGCCCGCTGCATGAAGAGATCGGGATGACCGTAATGGGTCAGTTTACGGATCTGGAGGATGAGAATGTATTTATCTGGATGCGTGGTTTTAAAAACGCAGAATCAAGAGAGGCTCAGCGTTCAGAATTATATGACGGAAAAGCCTGGACAGAGATCCATGAGGCCGCGGTTATGCCCATGATTGAAGATTATTCCAATGTGTATTTAATGGCTCCCACAGGCAACTCGAATATTAAATAATTCGCATGGTTAATAACCAGAGTTGGTTTGGTCAATAAATATTTTAACTGATATCTTGCGGAGATTAGATTTATTTGTACATTTATTTCATGTAATGGCAGGTATGAACATGTGTTACGGCGTGTTGTTTTCGGAAATGTGAAATCCTGCCTGCATCAGAATTGTTTTACGACGTGTTTTAATCAGATCACCGGCATCCGGTTGAGAAATCGTTATTAAGGCGCAATACCAAACACCCGTATTATGTCAGGTTTGAAATATATTTCGCGACTGGAAAGGATCGACCAGCTGATCCGGCAGGAAAGGACCGGAAATGCCCCTGCATTTGCAAACAGGCTGGAGGTAAGTGTCAGGCAACTGTATAACCTGATCGAGGAATTAAAGGATCTCGGTTTGCCGATTGAATATTGCCGGACCCGGCAGACCTTTTATTACAGGTATCGCTGCAGGATCATATTTGAGATCAGGGTGGATGATCCGGATCCGCTTAAAAAAAGAAAGGGTTAAGCTACCGGGAAGGAAAGTTAAAAGATCATGTCAACCTATTTTATTACCCAGTCGGTGTATACCCTGGAAGAATTCACGGCATATTTACTTTCCTCCATGGATATTGCATCCATTTTACCCCAGGCCAGTTGGGCCGCATCAGAAAAATCAGATTCACCCGGGTAATATTTATCCCTTACCTTTACGGATTCAAAATACCACAAAAATCCAATCTGGTCCTTTTTCTCCCCCCTGTCGCCACGGAGTATATACATTTTCGAGCCGGGGAAATTCTTTTCGTACTCAGGAATATATTTTTTCATTAAAAAATCCACATACTGTTCCATGGTTACATCAGGCTGAAGTGCGATTGTATACGTACTGACAGCGATGACAGCATCTTTCTTTAAAGTCTGATTATACACAGTTCCTGTAAACAGGATAAGAGCCGAAATAAAAAAAAGCTTTTTCATTTGTCCGGATTTTATTGAATAAATGGGAATTAGATAAAGGAAGATCAATAGTATATTGAAAGTTATGATAATTGGAGGACAAAGTCAAGCGAAATTTGATGAGTTAGAAAATTATATTCGATGATGAACATAATATTAAGTCGTTAAAACAAATATTACTGCCATTCTGCAATACAATTGCATATCTAAGGTTTACATTTGAACTGCAATTTGATTTCAGGCCTGATTTTCACTATTGCTGGCGGAACCGAAAAGCCAGAACAGAGTAGGGCGTTATTGTAATATGTAAAGTTATGGAAAGCAATCTAACAGAGATCAGTATTTCTGAATCAGCCGGTATTAACGGGGGCGGCATAATTCCCACGCTGATTGCCGGATTGATCATAGCGGGCGGAGCGCAGATTATCAGTGACTGGGACAATTTCAAAAATGGTCTGGCCGGAAGGCGGGAAGTGAAGTAGCAGACCTTAAAGAAATTACGTTATGGAAGAAACAATGGATCTACAGCAATTGTCAGGTAATGAAGCCTTTTTATTGAACGGAGGGGGATTTGCCTTTGACGTCGGAAGCGTGATCGGGTTTATCCTGAGATCAGCTTCCGGACCGGCCGGTCAGGCTGAAGCGTATGCCATCTGGTTTTACCAGCATGCAAAATAATTCACACGGGCTATATCTCATGTGAATGGATCATGCTGATCAGCAAAAGGATATGTCCGGGACAGCGGATGACGTTCAACATGAAATATAGCCCCTGTACATGAACTCAACAATAAATTTGTTGTATGAAGGAGAATTCCGGGAATTTTTGGAATAGAAAAAACAGGCTAATGGATCTTCTGATACTGGTCATTTCTGCATTTTTATTCTGGCTTGTATTTCAGAATTGGGATTGTATCAAAGCCTTTCTGATCCGTTTATTTCAATAGTATCCTGCAGGCAAAGCAGAAAGCTGATTTACCTGGTCAGATAGGAAAAGCCCGGGTAATGCCGGATTCTGTCTGCACAAATATGTTTTATCATGAAACATCCTGTATTATATTATCACCCGGATGATCAGCAGATTCAGTTTATCCATGATCAACGGGTCCGGTCACGAATTATCCATCTGATTGTTCTGGGTCTGGTCATGGCTATGATCATCTCCCTGCCCCTGGTCAGCGTTTCGGTTTCCATACAAAACCGGGGTATTATACGCCCGGTTTCCGGGGTTGCCGAGATCCGCGTCATACCGGCCGCCCGGGTTGTGGCTGTCAGAATTACTGAAGGTCAATTCGTGAAATCAGGGGATACATTGCTGATACTGGAATCTGAAGGATTGGAGCGAAAAATTGAATATACCAGGCTGGAATTGCAAAGGACCGGCAATTACATGCTGGATTTGTATGCGCTTACCGGTATAACGCGTCCGGTTTCCTTTCGTTCAGAACTCTACAGAACCCAAAGTGAGAATTTCAGCAGCAGACTTTCGGAAATTGATCTTCGCCTGGAAAGGGCGAACAGAGAACTGAACCGGCAGGCACCACTCATGGAGAACCAGCTTATATCGGAAAAGGATTATGATGAAGCCCTGTTTTTCCGTGATCAGCTTGCAAATGAAAGAACAATAGCGGAAGCTTCCCAAATGGTCCAATGGAAATCAGAACTGGCAAAATGCCGTTCAGAAAGGGATAATTATCTGGCACAGATCAATCAGCTGGAAAAGCAAAGAGACCTGTACATCATCAAATCCCCGGTTAACGGGACAATCGAATCATTTCCGGGTATTTATCCCGAATGCAACCTCCAGTCAGGTCAGGTGGTTGCTGTCATCAGTCCGGAAAACAGCCTTATCGCCGAGGTCTTTGTTCCGGCAAAGCACATCGGGATGTTGTTTGTTGACATGCCGGTCAAACTGCAGATTGATGCCTTTGACTACAATCAGTGGGGACTGATTTACGGAAGGATCACCGGAATCTCGGATGATTTTCATCTGGTAAACAATGCCCCTGTATTTAAAGTGAAGTGTGCAATGGATACCCCCTTTCTCCGGTTGAAGAACGGGACAACGGGATTAATTAAAAAGGGTATGACCCTGAATGCCAGATTTATTATAACCAGGCGCACGCTTTTTCAATTGCTGTATCAGAAATCGGATGATTGGTTAAATCCGGGCAGGGCCATCTCAAACTGACTCATGATGAGAAGGCAGATACGAATCAGGCAGCATGACATAACCGATTGCGGGGCAGCGTGCCTGGCATCTGTGGCTTCATATTACAAACTTGACCTGCCGGTGGCCAGGATCCGGCAGCTGGCGAATACCGACAAAATGGGGACCAGCATGCTGGGGATGATCGAGGCAGCAGAGAAGCTGGGTTTCTGCAGCAAGGGTGTTAAGGGCCCGTTCAAATGCCTGTTTGATATTCCCAGGCCCGCCATAGTTCATGTTATTACCGGAGAGCAGTTCCATCATTATAAAGTGTTCTATGGAATTGACAAAAAAAAGGTCAGGCTGATGGATCCTTCCGATGGTAGGATTCACAGCATGCTGCATGCTGATTTTCAGAAAGAATGGACAGGGGTGATCCTGCTGCTGGTGCCGGCGGACAATTTCCATCCCGGCGATGCCAGGCAACCTTCGGGCAGGCGATTTATTTCCCTGATAAAGCCTCACCGTACAATCATGGCACAATCACTGCTGGGAGCGGTGATGTACGCTCTGCTCGGACTAACCACATCGGTTTATGTGCAAAAGATTGTTGATCATGTGCTTATTGATGGCAATGTCAACCTGCTCAACCTGATGAGTGTCCTGATGATTATCCTGCTTGCCGTAAAGGTTTATATGAACACCATGAAGGGGATTTTTGCCCTGAAAACCGGTCAGCTCATTGATGCTGCCCTGATCATGGGTTATTACCGGCATTTGCTTGTTTTGCCAACACGGTTTTTCGATACAATGCGGGTAGGAGAGATCCTCTCCAGAATTAATGATGCAGTTAAAATCAGGTCATTTGTCAACAATGTTTCGCTCGACCTGGTGGTCAACGGGATGATCGTCATTTTCACATTCGGGCTCATGCTGTTGTTTTCCTGGAAACTGGCGCTGATCATGGCAGCCGGGATTCCATTCTGCCTGCTGATCTATTCCGTTTTTAACCTGATCAACAAAAAGGTTTTACGCAGGATCATGGAAAGTGCTGCGGAACTGGAAGCTCACCTGGTTGAGTCGCTGAACGTAATAACAACCCTTAAACAGTTTTCAGCAATGGAATATACCATACGCAGGACGGAGGCCCGTTTTTTCAAATTACTCAGGGCGGTATATCTTTCATCCCGGAGCAGTATTGGCGTACAAAATGCCATGGAATTTCTGGCAGGTATGATTACAATCGGTACGCTTTGGATGGGATCGGTGATGGTGATCAGCCGTGAGATTACGCCGGGTACCTTGCTGTCGGTTTATGCCCTGCTGGGATATATGATTGGTCCGGTTACCAGCCTGATCCATGCAAACCAGGTGATCCAGGATGCAATGATTGCCGCGGACAGACTTTTTCAGATCATGGACCTGGAATGTGAGGAAATGAAAGGTGGCAGGGTAGTCCTGACAAAAGAAATGATGGGTGATATCCATTTTCGTCATGTGGCTTTTCGGTACGGATCCCGGTTGCAGGTGTTTGAAAATTTAAGTCTTACATTCCGGAGAGGGGAAATATCAGCCATTGTAGGTGAGAGCGGTTCCGGCAAAACATCGGTTATTGCCCTGCTCGAAAATCTGTATCCCATTCAATCCGGTTCGATTGAGATCGGCAGGTATAATCTGCAGCAGATTGACCTGACCAGTCTGAGAGAACATTTCGGGATCGTACCCCAGCGCGTGGAGCTCATATCCGGTACAATTGCCGGCAACATTGCATTTGGCGATGATGAACCGGATATGAAGCGGGTTATTGATGTTTGCGGATTACTGGACATGCGTGATTTTATTGAAAAAATACCAGGGGCTTACCGTGCCCAGCTTGGTGAACATGGTATATCCCTGTCCGGCGGGGAACAACAACGCCTGGCAATTGCCAGGGCCCTTTACCGGGATCCGGAAATACTGATCCTGGATGAAGCCACCTCAGCCCTGGATGCGGCCACGGAGGGACATGTCAGGCAACTGATCTGCTCTCTGAAGGCACAGGGGAAAATGATCATCGTCATCACACACCGGTTCAGAACGATCATGCATGCAGACAAGATCATGGTGTTGCACAAGGGAAGGCTTGTGGAAGAAGGTGACCATTACGCACTGATGGCAAAAAGGGGTTACTATTTCAATCTGTGGAAACAACAGTTTCCCATGCTGGCGGAGGTACGGGACTGAATATGATTGTTCACTGAACAATACCTATGAGACAGAGCTGTAAATATAGCTGGTGTGGATTCTATGGAATATAAAGAACAGTCCAATAAGTTAAGAAGTACCTGCCTGACAGTACAGGCATGGCTGAATTTAAATAACCGTGAGTGTAATTCATGAAGTTTATAGCATAGTTACAATGAGCCACGGAGTGGTTAAATTTTAATAACCGTGGGTGAAACCCACGATATATGCAACACTTGCATAATTAGCCACGGAGTGGTTAAATTTTAATAACCGTGGGTGAAACCCACGGATACAGCAGATTATAAAATCCTCAGCCCCGAAGGGGTTGAATAAACCAAACATATTATGTCAACCTACCGCCAGATTATTTATCACATCATTTTCCGGACAAAAGAAGGAAATAAAACCTTAACCACGGAAAATTGCGGTGAGCTTTATGCTTATATCCAGGGAATTATCAAAAATAAGAACTGCCATATATACCGGATAAATGGAATTGAAGATCATATTCACTTTCTTTCTGATTTGCACCCCAGCATTGCACTGGCAGATTACATGAGGGATATTAAAACAGCAACATCATTATGGATTAAACAAGGAGGTAAATTTCGTGATTTTAATGGATGGGCTGAAGGATATGCGGCTTTGACGTATGCATGGTGTGATAAGAATAAGATAATTAAGTATATTATGAATCAGCAGGAACACCATAAGAAAGTAACTTTTATGGAAGAATACAGAAGGCTTTTAGAAGAAAATGGTGTAAAAATTGATGTACGATATTTCCCTTAATGCATTCAACCCCTTCGGGGCTGAGATAAAACTCAATGCATATGTTTCCGTGGGCTGACGCCCACGGTTATTCAGATTTTGCCCCTAAGGGGCATGAATTCAATTTATTGCACTTATTGCCATGGACTTCTGCTCGCAGTATTCGGATATTACCCCTTAGGAGTTGAAATTTAATCCAATGCGTTTATGGGAATGGGTTGATACCTATAAAATAACAATTATATCTTGTCTACTGATAATAGTTAAAACGCAACCTTTTGTGTCAGTTTTTCATCATATCCTGTAATGGCGGATAATAACCCTTACATTTGCTTCTCTAAGGCATACTGAAAAATAACTGAAAATTCCTGATCCCCATGAAAAAATTACTTCTTCCGGCTATGGCAATGATGCTTGCCCTTGTCTCATGTGATTTATTTGACCTGGGTCAGGAAAAAAAGAAGGACACAATGGACACAGCTGATTACTCAGTTTTCTTTCAGACCAATGACGGACCGGCTTTGCGTTTTGCTGATTTTGACTTATATGATTCCTCCACCTGCATCTTTTACCTCAAATCGGTACATCCTGAGCTGGAAAACATGGACCAGGATTCTTTTGCCTTTCTGGATGGGGAAGATACAATATATTCGGGCAAATTCTGGCCTGCATACCTGAGTTCCATTCCCGACTGCCCATTTATCACCACAAACCCAATCTTCTTTAATTCCTATGTCCTCCGGATTGGAAACTGGTACACCGGGAAACCGGACCCGAGAAACGGGGAAGCGATGATCAGGCTATTGCAGAAGCGGAATTTGCTGCACCGGGGGCTGTCCGTGCAGATCGTATCCCTGAAAATCACAGGTAGCCGGGCAGATCTTTCGGTTCAGGTCATCAATGCGGATGACACTGACCTGCTGATCCTTGATCCAGTCAAAATGGGATCTCCGCTTTTTCACTATTTCACCACCGGGCTATACATGCATTCGTCAGATCACCAGCAGTATTTCTTCAGCACCTCAGAAAGCGAGTCCCCTGTTCCTGGATACAGCTGGGGAATGGACTGGCTTACGGAACTGAAATCCGGTGAGTCCAGGACTTATCAGCTGAACTACACGTTGAATGCAGCTCCGTTCTCAGGTAATTTTATCGCGGTTTTTACATTTCCCGGACTGGGGAGGGAAGTATTGTCTGATCAGCTTTATCAGGGAGATGCCCGCATATGGCTGGGCGATGCAAGGGCCACCAAAAGGATCACCATACACTGACAACTATTCCTTCCAGACAAGGATTCCGGATGGAAAGCACGAATAAGTCTGAACTATATTTCATAATTTCGTGCCATAATGGATGAAAAACAGAATCCTACCGCGGAAAAAGTCCCACAGAAATCACTTTTGACGGGGCCAGATTATCACTCATCCTGATAGCCATGATCATCCCCTTTTATATTTTTGGTGACAGGCTGTTCTATATGATCTGGGAGAATCGCACACCCCTGTTTCAGATCACTTTTCCGTGGTGGGTGAAAGCGCTTTCCATTCTGGCAGCTGTGGTGCTGCATGAAGCAATCCACGGGGCCTTGTTTGCCCTGTATGCACCCGGCGGATTCAGATCGGTTACATTCGGCATCAGCATGAGCATGGGAGCCATATACTGCCATTGTCGTGTCCCGCTCAAAGTAAAGCAATACCGCTGTGCGGGCATTGCCCCCTTAGTTCTGCTCGGACTTCTTCCCTTTATCGCAGGCCTCTTCACAGGGGTGTCCTGGTTTAAGACCTTCGGCCTGCTGCTGACAATCGGTGGATTTGGGGATCTGCTGATATATATGAAACTGTTAAAATTCGATAAGAACCTCCTCATCCGGGACCATCCCGAGAAACTGGGATTCATCATTGAGAAGACAATGAAAAACGAAAAGTGAAAAACGAAAAATTAGTCATTTAAGTTTGAGACCACTCCGAAAAGTCCAAACGGCATTGCGAAGGAGCAAAGTGACAGAAGCAATCTCCTGCAGATTAGCAGATTGCTTCGCTTCGCTCGCAATGACGCGATGACTTGTAGACTTTTCGGAGTGGACACAATTTTTCATTTTTCACTTTTCGTTTTTCACTTTTCGTTCTCATTGTCCCCATAAGTAATTTCAGTTCCCCCCCTGTCTTATCAGTATACGAATTACTTGACTTCAGCGATAAAATTGCTTAACTTTAATGAAGGATTACTCCGGCTAAAATCAGGATCACGGGTATTAAACCAATATAAATCCGAATGCCATGAATAAAGCAGCTTGTACACTATTTTCAGCCCTCGTGCTGATGCTGATCATCTCAGGCTGTAAGCCAAAAACAAATCTTGCCAAAGAAGAGGAGGCCATCAAATCGGTAATCAATTCCGAAACCCAGGCCTGGATCGACAGGGATCCTGAAAAAATGAAGGAATACTATATCCAGGACGAGTATCAGACCCGCGTAAATATACAGGATTCGGTCTATATGATTTCAACCGGATGGGATAAAAGGTCAACGGCCATCGATACATTGGCCAAGTATGCCGATTGGATCGGTGTGGACCAGTTCAAGGTTGAGAAGGATTTTCTGGTCATCAAGGTCATGGGCAGAACGGCCTGGGCCATCCTCCGTGAGACACAGGACATGACCTTCAACGGTTCACCGGCCACGGCTGTCGCGATCATTTATATTGTTCTGGAGAAAGAGAAAAAGGACTGGAAGATATCGTGCTTTGTAAAGAGCAGTATTTAGCCCGGAGGATTGAGTACCAACTTCCGGAAAGCCTCCCGGTAGTTCTCCCCCACCGGTATCCATTTATCACCGATCATCACCCGGTTGCGTGAAATAGTCGTGATGCGGTCAACGGCCACAATAAACGACTTGTGTATCCGCAGGAATTGTCCGGCGGGTAAGGATTCAGCCAGCCCTTTCATCGTAAGCAGGGACAGGACAGGCTTTCTGCCCTCGGTGATTATTTTTACATAATCCTTTAGCCCTTCGATATATAATATGCTGTCAAACTGGATCTTGATGGTTTGATATCCTGATTTGACCATCATATACCGGATTGGATTGCCATTGGAATTCTGTGAAGCATGAAGCCTCAGGTTGTGCAGTTCATAAGCCCGGGTGACGGCTTTCAGGAAACGGTTAAAGGGTACCGGTTTCATCAGGTAATCGGTGGCATTGACGTTGAAGCCCTGCAAGGCATATTCCGAATAGGCCGTTACCAGGATAAACAAGGGAGGATTATGCAAACTGCTGATGAAATCGAGACCTGAAAGCCGGGGCATGTGAATGTCAAGAAAGATCAGGTCAATGGCCTTCGCATGCAACATCTCAATCGCTTCTGACGCACTGCTGCATTTTCCGCAAACTTCCAGAAAGGAGACCCGGCTGGCAAACTCTTCAATCACCTGCTGGGCCAGGGGTTCGTCATCAACTATCAGACACTTCATTTTCCCGTATTTTCAGAACCAGGTCAACAACATAGTAGTTCCTTACAGGGCCGGCAGTAAAGGTGTAACTCCCCTTGTACAAGAGTTCCAGACGTTTAAGTGTATTGTCCACCCCAATACCCTTCTGCTTGTTCTTCATACTGCCCTCATCATCCACCAGGGGATTTTCCACATGCAGGTTCAGCACATTCCCGGTCATCGTGATATCAATGGTTATCCTGCCGCCTTTTTCCACATCCACACCATGTTTAAAGGCATTCTCAACGAAGGGAAGAAGCAGCAAGGGCTCAATCACGGCATCACCCTTGCCCAGGGTGGTCCTTAATATTACCTTCACTTCGCCCGGGAGCCGGAGACGCTGCAGATCGATATAATTGGCAATATACTCCACTTCTTTGGACAAGGGCACTACCCGGCGCTCGGTATCGTAAATAATATACCGCATCAGTTCGGAAAGCTTCAGCACGGCTTCGGATGTACGGTCGGATTTGACAATGGCCAGAGAATAGATACTGTTGAGTGTGTTGAAAAAGAAATGGGGATTAATCTGCGATTTCAGCATGGAAAGCTCAGCACCCAGCTTCTGGTTTTCCATTTCTTTTTTCTGTTTTTCATTGATATACCAGCCTTCAGTTACCCGGATACTTGTACCCAATGCCAGGATTGCAAAGCAGAAGAGAGATGAAAAATATCCCCGGAAACGCGGCGGTTTGTGATGGGTCCCTGGATTTTGGACCCGTTCTACTCTCTCACGCTCGGCTATCTCAACTTTATATTTGTGTCTGACATAGATCTCTGTTGAAAAATAACATGCGGACAACATCAGGAAAATACCGCCAAAATAGACGATGAACCTTCTTCTGCTCAGAAAATTCGGCACAAGCCACAGATAATTCATATAGAAAAAGCCAATTACCAACGTCCAACTCATGATCTCACCGAAGTTATGCGGTAGTTTAATCTCCGACTGCATGATCAGGGGTGGTAAAAGAAATAGCAAAATCCATCCCCCGGTATGAAACAGGACACGGTAAATTATTTTCCTGATTTTCATCTTATTTAGATACTTTCAAACGGTAAAAGTAACCAAGGAAAAGATTCGCTGTACCTAAATAAGGCAGAAATAGATGTAACAGGGGAATTTGACGACAAAAGTAGTTACAAGTTACAAGTTACGAGTTACAAGTTACAAGTTACAAGTTACGAGTTAAGAGTAAAGAAAAAGGAGGATAATCGGAAAAGGAAAGGAAAAATCTCCTAATTTTCGGACTTACTTATTTACAGGTTATGAAAAAGCTTCGCATTGCCATAGTTTTTGGCGGTCGTTCGGCAGAGCATGAAGTTTCTCTGCAATCAGCCAGGAATGTTATCGAGTCACTCGACAGGAATCTCTATGAACCGGTATTAATCGGGATTGACAAAGACGGACGATGGTATTTGAACGAGGATTCCATCCGGCTTCTTCATGCCGGTGATCCGAAGCTCATCCGTTTGTCGGCCGGAGGTGAGGAAGTTGCCCTCACCCCGAACGGAGCAGGGAGCAGCCTGATCAGTCTTACCAGTCATGAGAGCCTCGGGAAAGTGGACGTTATCTTCCCGGTATTGCACGGACCATATGGAGAGGACGGTACCATCCAGGGCCTTGCAAGACTGGCGAACCTGCCCTGCGTGGGTGCCGGGATCCTGGGCAGTTCAGTTGGAATGGACAAGGATGTTATGAAACGCCTTTTGCGTGATGCCGGCATTCCGATCGGCCGCTTTGTGACCCTGACTCCGGAGACCCGCAACTGGTTTACCTATGCAGGTCTTGCTGCCGAATTGAGCAGTGTGCTCTTTGTCAAGCCAGCCAACCTGGGATCCTCAGTCGGTATTTCCAGGGTACATAATGAGGCAGAGTTTACCCAAGCGCTCGACATGGCTTTCGACTATGACCTGAAAGTGGTGATAGAGGAGGAGATCAAGGGCCGGGAGATTGAATGTGCCATACTGGGAAATGAAGACCCGCAAGCCTCTTTACCCGGAGAGATCATCCCGCATGCAGGCTTTTATTCTTACGAAGCCAAGTATATTGATGATGATGGCGCCGGACTTGAAATACCCGCCAGGCTTTCACCCAGTCTTGTCCAGCAGGTAAAGGACATGGCTGTGAACACTTTCAGAACCCTTGAATGTCGCGGAATGGCAAGGGTAGATGTATTCCTCACCCCGGATGACAGGATCCTGGTCAACGAGATCAATACCATTCCCGGATTTACCAGTATCAGCATGTACCCGAAATTATGGGAGGCCAGCGGTATTTCCTATACTGAGTTGGTTGACAGATTGATAAAACTGGCAATTGACGACTTTGAAAAACGCAGCAGGCTGAAGGTGTCGGTGGAGTTGTAGGGGGAAGTAAGGAGTAGGGACAAGGGACAAGGGACAAGGGACAAGGGGCAAGGGACGGGTAAACATTGCGCCTATGCTGCAGAAATAGGTCACATAACCAAAAATAATCATACATCATTGTTAAAAAAAATATACAAAAATTAGGTTTATATTATAAACATGTTTATATTTGTGTCATATTTATAAACCAAATCAAAAAAATCCAGGGAAAGTATGAATAAGCAACAGAAATTCAGCCACGAGGAAGGTCTGAAGACCATCTATGCCATGATCGAATCGGCAAAAGGCACAATTGGTGACAACTACCTTTACTACCTGCTTTGGGGTTATCTTGTAGCAGCAACCTGCATACTCGAATTCATTTTAATCCGGGTATTTCAATTCGGACAACATTACCTGGTATGGCCTGTACTGATGGGCCTTGGCCTTGTTGTCTCGAGTTTGTTCATGTGGAGTCAGAAAAGGGAAAGAACGCACAAAACTTTCATCGGCCATATTATGGGTTACCTCTGGGGCGGGTGGCTTATTAGTTTTATAATCCTTCTTCTTTTTGTTAATCTGATGCAGGCGTATCATGTTATCATGCCTGTATGTATGGTAATGTATGGACTGGGAATCTTCGTTTCAGGCGGAGTGATCAGTTTCAGGCCCCTCATTCTGGGGGGATTGATCGCCTGGGTGGCTGCTGTGCTGGCTTTTTACATGTCACATGAAATTCAGCTGCTGATCATGACCATCACGGTTGTCCTGTCCTATATCATTCCGGGACACCTGTTGATGATCACCAGTAAAAGGCAGAAGCCATGAGTGCCTTCAGGGAACTCGATCCTTTGTTGCATTCACAGTTGCGTCTTTCCATTATCTCCCTTCTGGTCAGTGTTAAATCGGCCGAATTCAATTACCTGGTTGAAAAAACGGGTGCAACACGGGGTAACATCAGCGTACAGCTTAAAAAACTCGAAGAAGCAGGCTATATCGGGATCAACAAATCATTCCGGGGCAATTATCCGCTGACTACCTGCCAGATCACCCCGAAGGGTCTGGAGGCGTTTAAAAAATATGTGGATAGTCTGAAGGATTATTTAAGACCGGAAGAAAAATAGTGATGAGTAACAAGTGATGAGTAATGAGCGGGCACGAGGTGAGGGATTTGGGTGTGATGGGCACACACAATACCCAATTCCCGCTCATTACTCGTTACTCGTTACTAATTTGCCCTGGGTAAAGGCAAAAACATCCTTGATTTTCGGTTGACATCCGAGGCCCTGAAGAAGCCGGTGGCCCCGTTACTGACGTTGCCGGGAATATTGGAGGGTGGGCCGTCCCAAGGACTTCCCCGCCATATGGTTTCAACCATGAGGGCAGACATGAATTCATAATAGGACCTTGAAACAGAATAGAGTTCCAGGGTCACCTTCCGGGCAGTTGTTCTAATATCATCCTCCCGTATCCGGTAAACCGGCAGCTCAACAACATAATTGCCATTTACAAATTCATCATCCACAAAGGTTACCTCGGTGATGGTATCAGAATACAGGGTGTCATCGATATACAGCAGGTACATATAATTGTCACCGGATGGTTCGGGTTCCATGGCATAAAAGAGCACGTCATAGCCGTATCCTGAAGTGTATGTATTATAATTCAGCGATTGCGTGATGGAATCAATGGGGTTACATGGAGAAAGATAATCGGATGCTGAAAACTGCCTGCCATCCGGAAGCTGGATTTGCAGGGTATAGGTTTTGCCTGTTTCACCATGCACATTTTCTGCTGTATAATACGCTCCCTCTTCCTTTTCCGTAAGCGGAAGTATGCTGGTCCCGTCCGTAATCGACACGGTTGCCCCGGTGACCATGACCTTATCCTCTATCTTAAAATAATCACCGGTATAGGAAAGCAAAACAAGGTGTTGCATGGTATCGGTTGTGATAGAGCCTTCCACGACCAGGTTATTGCCCGGATCTCCTGAAAAAGTGACATCCATGATTTCTTCACACGAAGCCAGAACCAGGAGTCCGGACAGCATAACCGGCCACCAGGTCCATTTCAGCCATCCCATCATCAGATGATATTCGTTTTGTTTCATTTGGGCTAAAAATTAATATTATAGGTCAGGGCCGGGATTATGGGAAACAGGTAAAGTTTCACTACCTCCACACTACTGGCTTCCGGCGGGGAATCAGGGTCAGGTTTTTTTTCCCTGAAGTTTATGGCAAAGGTATTGTGACGGTTGTACACATTGTAAACAGAGAGATTCAGGCTGCTGGGCAGTTTGAATGTTTTGAAATAATAGTTCACTGACAAATCAAGACGGTGGTATGCTGTTCCCGGAATTCTTGTGCCGCCGCGGGTTGAATAGGAAGGGATCCAGGCATTGCCATAGTGGGAACCCTCTGTTGGCACCGTTACAGGTATTGCGGTTGAGTATACCCAGTTCATGCTGGCATCGAATCGCTTGCTGATCTCATAACTCACCACCAAGGAAATGTTATGCGGTTTATCATAGGGTGGGGGAAATTCCTTACCCTGGTTGATTTCCGGTATAAGGCGATACGTCCGGATATAAGCATAGCTGATCCAGCCGCTTAGCCGGCCGGCAGATTTGCGTAACAGAAATTCTGCGCCATAGGATGTGGCTGATCCGATCCGCAATTCTCCTTCGAGATACTGCTGTGGTGCCAGTACGGCATGATCCTTAAAATCTATCGCATTGTATATCTTTTTGTA
Organism: uncultured Bacteroidales bacterium; assembly: GCA_963705125.1. GTDB lineage: Bacteria > Bacteroidota > Bacteroidia > Bacteroidales > UBA10428 > UBA5072. The sequence continues at coordinate 181,366 of CAVPIY010000010.1, forward strand.
AAATAATTCAACTGAGGCTTCCACCTGGTTATCCAGAAAGTTTCTGAAAAAGCCTGCTGCAACCTGGTCCGCCTGCTGGGGACGGATATTGGGATTGCTCATGAACCACATGTCGAGCGGGAAGGTGGCTGTTGAATTGGATGCAAGCTGCAGGTATTGCGCAGTCCGGTTGTAACTGATCTTGACAGAATTTTTGTCATTCAGGGCATAACGCAGATTTAACCGGGGCTCAAGAGCGGAAAAGGTATTGAATAATTGCCCCTGGCCATACAGGGTGGAATCGGTCACCTCGTAATTTTCATCATAATGGTATAGGGTGGTCTTTCCGAAGTTCTGAAAAATCGAAAACCGCAACCCATATAAGATGGAAATCCTGGTTCCCAGTTTTTGCTCATTACTCAGGAAAAAGGCTGTTTCAAATCCGTGATTGTCCGGATATTGCATGGAATTGATAAAGCTGGATTCATCTGTATTCTCGGTAGATCCGGGCTTAATGGTGTGGTAAGTAGCCTGAAATCCGAATTTTATTGTGTTGGAGGGATTCAGGTACCAGGTGTAATCATTTCGCAAACCGTAGTCTATGATATGCGAATCCCATCTGAAGGCCATGATGCCGCTTGGAACACCCAGATTATAATTAAAATTGCTGTAGATCAGGGTAAGGTTCGAGAACAACTTGTCTTTGTAAACATGGTTCCACCGCAGGGTTCCTGTGGCATTTCCAAAGTTCATCTCGAACATGTCCCCGAATTCATTGATGTCCCGTCCGAAATAACCTGATAAAAAGATCCGGTTATTCTGGTTGATCTGATAATTGATCTTTGCGTTCAGGTCATAAAAATACAGGTTGCTTTTTTTTGCTGTGGTATCGGTGATAAAGGGTTTCATGACTTCCATGTAGGTGCGTCTCGCGGTAAGTATAAATGAGATTTTATCTTTAACGATCGGACCTTCAAGGCTGATGCGACTGGAGATCATGCCGATGCCTGCGCTACCCTTGATTTTCTGAGTGCTGCCTTCATTCATCCTGACATCGAGCACAGAGGAGAGCCGGCCTCCGAATTCAGCCGGGATGCCACCCTTGAAAAGCTCCACACTTTTAACTGCATCGCCATTAAACACGGAAAAGAAGCCAAAGAGGTGAGACGGATTGTATACGGTTGCCCCGTCGAGCAGGATCAGGTTCTGGTCGGCATTTCCACCGCGGACGTAAAAGCCGTTGGAACCCTCAACACTCGACTGGACACCCGGGAGTAACTGGATTGATTTTATGATATCCACTTCACCCATCAGGTTGGGTATCTTTTTAATGATCCGGGCGGGCAATTGAACATTGCTCATGGCCACATCACGGACATTCTCATCCTTCCTTTCCGCCGTGATGGTAACCGCGTCTATCGCACTGGATTCAGATTTCAGCATAAGACTCATTTTTTTATTGTCCGTAAGTTCGACGGTTGTTTCCTCGGGCTGAAATCCGATAAAAGAAAACCTGATCCGGTAATTTCCGGCGGTCAGCGTGAGGGAGTAAAAGCCATATGCATTGGTAACTGCCCCCAGGTTTGTGTTCGGCACAATCACATAAACCCCGGCCAGTGCTTCACCCTGTTCATCCGTGACATAACCGCTGAGGGTGTAACGTTCCTGCCCGAAAACGGATAAACTGAGAATGAGAAAAAAAGATATCGCGTACGATCTTAACATAATGTCAGAACTTGCCGAACTTAAATGTAACACCACCGGAGAAACCCCTCAGAATATCAGACGATACAACGTATTCAGGGTCCCTGACATCAATGGCAGAGGTATACCGGTAATAGCCGCCTATGCAAAAACGGAAGAAGTGGGTAATGTTCAGTTCCATCTCGACTCCGGGTTCAATAACCATGAAAGCGTCAGATGCTTCTGAATTGAAGGTATCTTCCCAGTCATTATTTTGCAGGGACATGATCCCCACACCCCCGGCACCGAAAAGCACCGGGAAAGAAACATGCACGGGAAAATCCGGAAACAGTATCGGTTCAAAGAAAAATCCGCCATATCCGCCGGCCAGACTGACATCCAGGCCTGTGATGGAATTATATTGTCCATCATTGAAGAATCCTTTACCTCCGATCCCGAGAGCGATCATATGGCCCAGCAACACGCCCCCTCTGGCTCCGAATACAAAGGCATCGCGGTCATCTATCTGGGCATACTCAAAAGAAATGGCCCCGTAACCGCCCGTTGAATGGCTGGCTCCCATCAATGTCCTCATTTCATAAGGTTCATCCTGAACTGAATATTCATCCCCGTTTTGTGCATAAATGGCCAATGTGCCTGCCATGAGGAACAAAAATACAATTGGTTTTTTCATAATAAATATATTTTAAAGTTATTACTAAAATCTGTATTTCAATGATAGTCCAAAACTGGACAAATAGAGGCTAAAGACCGGTATCGTGGAAAACTCAAAATAGGGCTTGATATCCATGCTGATCAGGAACGGAAATTCCGGAAAGCGGTATTCAAGCCCGACCAGTCCGTCGATCCCGATCAGCGGGGTAAAAGTATTTCCATCAAACTGATAGGTCCGGTTCAGTATCCTGTAATGATCGGTATTCCTGTAACCGATATGGGCACCATATCCATACTGAAGAAACAGGTTATCCGAAACCCCGCCGAAGGCTGGCTGGAAGAATTCCTTCAGCGCACCAAGGGTTATGCCATGCCGGCCAAAAAAAAGCAGTCCTTCCAGCGCCTGATCATGATAAAGATATTGCCTGTATGTAAGGGAAAAATAATCACCGATTCGCATTCCGGCATCACGGGTATAGTTTTGTGACAGGGCCTTCGCTGAAATTAAAAGGAAAAAGACCATGATCCGGTATTTACTAATTATGTTCATGCCGTCATTTCTATTGTTTGATTACTTTTCCTGATCCGGATATATTGGATTCTACAACCGGATTCCCGGAATAATAGACAATTCCGCTTCCGCTTATGGTCACGTCCAGTGCATGGTTTACATAGGTTTCTATGGTTCCCGATCCGGATATATAAGCCAGGCAGGAATCTGTAGTTAATTGCCCGGCTTTGATCTGGCCTGAACCAGTGATACCGAGTTCGGAACTGACTGCTGTTCCGTTCAGCCTGACCTCTCCTGAACCCTCGATCAGGGCTGTAAGATTATTGGTTGTGATGCTGCTGTTGATATACCCCGACCCCTCCAGCATGTAATTTACGGAAGATGTACGCAATTCATGGAACTCTATATGGCCCGAACCGGTCAGCCTGAGCAGCAGTTCATCAGTCTGCAGGCCATAACAATACAGGTATCCCGATCCGTTCAGGATCAATCCGCTTACACCCGGTGTTGTTACCGTGATTTCGATCGGATGGGAAGGCCTGAGACAAATGCCGTTCCTTGATTCAATTATTAGCATATCACCTGAGACGTGGGTTTCTATGTAACCAAACAGGTTTTCATCCGCTTCCACATTGACGGAAGATATCCTCCCGGTATCCACCTGGACCTCAAAATCACCGTTGACCTGAATACGTTCAAATGTAGTCAATTCCCTGGTTTCAGACTTCCGTTGGCCATTTCCGTCAACGCAATGGTTCCACATATCCTCACAAGAAGCAAGGCTGGCAAGGAACAGTACGACAATGGGTAAGTTTGTTTTATTCATAGCGTATCTTTTATGCTCTTCAATATATCAAGGACAAGATTTCTCCTTTGGGGTTGCATCAACGGTATGTCAGTGTTAGTTTGCATCTCCGCGGGGCATTTATGACTACATTTGATGCGGCCACACCTGTTCCGAAAATCCCGGATGTCAGGAACTGTTTGTCTTCAGCATTGACAACACTGGTTTTCAGGGAAGCCAGGCTTTTTGGGTATACAAATACCACATCCTGGTGATGGGTCAGTTCAAAATTGAACAGGGGGGGCTTTTCAAATCCGAGTGAAACATCTGCATATTCTGCAGTAATATTGACCTGGGCAAAGGATTCTTTTATTTTATCCAGGGTTATATTCCCGTAACGCCCTGTGAAATTGACTTCTTCACGCAGAATTCCGCCATTGAGCTGCGAGAAATAACCTGTTCCGGAAAGAGAACCGATGTCATTCAGAAAAAGTTTGTCACGCCGGGAATTGACTTTCAGGCTGGCAGACCTGTCAATCGTAATGTTGGATGAACGGGTGTCTGCTGTAAGCCTTTCACATTCGCGGATGTGCAGGTTTCCGTATGAGATAAACACAATCCCGTCTCTGATTGCATTCACCTCAGCATTGCCCGACGTGATCCTGATCTCGCTTTTTGCATTGAGTCTGTTGCAGGTTAAATCTCCGTATGATAATACCAGGTTCAGGTTACCGTTCAGATCATCAATGAATACGTCGCCGAATTTATTGTCAATTTTCAGTTGAGCATAATCTGGTATCATAACGGTGTAGTTGATCATCACCGAGTTGTTTGCCGACAGATAGGTACCGGCAATATCCACGATGTCCTTAAATACGGCTGTGCCGGTATCACCCAGTTTTGTATGTGCAACCAGGTAGGACTGGCCGTTTGTGAATTCGAAATCAATGGTTTGTTTCAGCTTCTCCAGCTTCGATCCATCCTTTGACCTGATCCGCAGGTCAATGACGAACTTAACGGAATCAATGTCCCAGGTGATTACCTGCACCTTGCCGTATTTGTTGCCGATATCCACCGTGACCGGTCTGGCGGTACGGAACGATTTCACAACCTGGCGGGTATATTCAGGTACCTGGGCATGAAGATCCAGGAATAAGATCAGGAAAATCGATGCTATGTAGGCTTTAAAGCGCATGCAGGCTTGTTTTGTTGAGGCATTTATCCTCGCGGGAACCTATTTCCGAAAGCAGATCTTCAAGAATGCTGATCTTCAGTCGGTAATTGTCAATGATGGCTTCAATCACGGCCTGGTTTGCCATGTTGTCTTTCAGGTCCTTTTTAAGATCGGCATAAACGCTGTCGAGTTCCGTCATATCAAAGTTCAGCTCTTCTTCGAGCGAGGGGCAATTGGCAATAATGGGTTTCAGTTCATCAAGCTTTTGGTTGACCAGGCTGACATAATAGGCCTCGGTTTCTTTCAGACCGGGAATGGTGGATTCAATTACGGCCTCCCGTGAATTCAGGCTCCTGAAATCATCGCTGCGGAGCCGGTGGATTAGCTCATTCACAGCATAGGATGCAGAAAAGATTACGGCAACCAGGGCTGCACGCTGCAAAATTAACCGCCATCCGGGTTTCTTTTTTGTCCCGGTACGGTTTTCGATTTTGGACCAGATCCGGGGATCCGGCTCACGAAAATCGAATTCATCGCGGTTATCCGCTATAAACTTTTCAAATTTGTCTTCCATGAGACTGATGTATAAAAATTTGCTTCATTCTTTGTCTTGCCCTTGAATATTGCGATTTGGATGTGGCTTCGGAAATACCCATGATCTGAGATATTTCAGCATGATCATATCCTTCAAGCAGGTAAAGCGAGAAGATGACACGGTATCCTTCCGGAAGCGCTTCCATAGTTTCCCTGACCTTTTCAACCGACAGTCCGGGTATATCCATGTCCTCATCCTCAAAGGCCTGCTGATCCGGCAATTCTTCCATCGGTACCAGGATGGCTTTCCTTTTTTTTAAGGCATTTATGCATTTGTTCACGGTAATCCGTTTCAACCAGGCACCAAATGCCGATTCAAAACGGAAGGTCCCGAGCCTGAGAAAGGCCTCTGAAAAAGATTCCTGCAGCATATCCTCCGCTTCTTCCCGGTTGTTCATCATTCGGTAACAAATGTTATACATGGCTTTTGAATACAATTGATACAGATGGTACTGAGCCCTGGAATCACCGGCCATGCTCAATTCAAGAATATCCCTGTGTATTTCGTGGTAAAGCGCCATTGTGCCTTAAGGACAGTATTTTTTATAAAAGGTTGCTTCAGTGATGAAATGTTATATCAGATTGCACTTACCCCTCCAATCCTTACTCCTTACTCCCGTCTCCTTACTCCCTACTTGTCCCTCGTCCCTCGTCCCTTTTTACATAACACCCGGTTATCTCCCCGATATAAAACTTATGGAAGTCGACCTTGGGATAGAACTTTTTTATAATCTCCTGTGCCAGGAAATTTTCCGGTTTCAGGAAGTCAGCGTAAATTTTCCGGCATTCAAGCACCAGCCGGGCCTGACTGAAGGTGATGTTGCCAAGGCCTGTTTCCACCGGTTTAAGTCCGGTTCGCTCTGCCTTGTTGGTGTCCCGTCCGGAATGGGCGCCGCAAAAATCCAGAATATTCCGGTACCGTTCATCAAAGAAACTGAGGGTGTAATAGTCATGTTGTTCGGCAAACTGAAAAGTGAACCGGTGGGGACGGATAAAACAAATGGCAATGGGTCTGTTCCACAGGATGCCGGTAGTGCCCCAGCTGGCCGTCATGGTGTTATAATTGCTGACATGTCCGGCCGTGATCAGCATCCAGTCGTCATTGATCAGGTGGAAGAAATTATCAGGCAGTTCCTCGGGTCTCAGGGTGTTAAACAAGGTTTCAATCATGATGATGCAATTTTTACCTGTAAAGGTAGTGTTTTCCAGCCTCACAAGAACATTCGGGAGAGGACATCGTATTGCAGTAAATTCATTCAAAATGTATTTAGTATGGTTTTTTTACTAATTTAGTATTGCAATGCATGAAATCCCGCATACATTTTGAATAAAAGACACACTGCCAACCATCATTAAACCTGCTGTTATGAAGAATGCCGCTGTGCCTGCGGGCCGCCTCTTTTCAAAAAGTTACACCAATTACGTATTCATTCTGCTGTTCTTATTATATATGTTTGACTATGTTGACCGGATGGTCATATCTTCCCTGTTTCCCTTTCTTAAGGCAGAATGGAATCTGACTGATTTTCAGTGCGGGGGACTGGTTTCAGCAGTATATGTATCAATCGTGATATTCACCTTTCCTGTTTCTATCCTGATCGACCGTTGGAGCCGGCGAAAGACGATCGGGTTGATGTCGCTGCTTTGGGGCGTTGCTACAGGCCTGGGTGCATTTACAAATACATTCAGGCAACTATTCACAACCCGAAGCCTGATTGGTGTGGGTGAGGCAGGGTATGCACCAGGTGGTTCGGCTATGATATCGGCTATGTACCTCGTGGAAAAACGATCCTGGATGCTGGGCCTGTGGAATGCCTCGATCCCGCTCGGAAGCGCCATTGGCGTTGCCATCGGGGGCATAATAGCCACCCACTGGGGATGGCGGCATGCCCTGGGAATTGTTGCCATTCCCGGGATAATTGTGGCAGTCCTCTTCTTCTTCATTAAGGATTATAAAACTGTTGGTTTATTGAAAAAGGAAGCATCAAATAGCAAGGCTGAGGAAAGAAAAATGGTTAAGATGTCCATTCTTGACTTATTTTCCGAGTTTATCCGGAAGCCATCCCTCCTTTTCACCTATTTTGGCATTGCCGGGGTTGTATTTACAACCACTTCCCTGATAACCTGGTTGCCAACCTATTTTATTCGTGTTCAGGGAATGGCTGCCAGTCCGGCCGGTATCAAATCAAGTGCAGTTTTGCTGATGGCCATTGTCGGAGCTCCTTTTGGCGGATACCTGGTGGACAGGTGGAGAAAGAAAAAGATCAATGCGAGACTGATCTTTCCTGCCATTACAACACTGATATCAGCCATTATCATGTTTCTGGCATTCACAGTATTTGCCGGAAAAATGCAGTATCTGTTATTGTTGTCTGTTGGCATCTCCATTACGGCATTTGTTTCTGCTGCCTCTGCGGTTACACAGGATGTTGTCCATGCAGGCTTAAGGGCTATATCGTATGCCATTGCCGTTGTCGTTCAGAACCTGCTGGGTGCTACAATGGCCCCGATTGCCATGGGTGCCATTTCTGATGCAACCAATATCCAGACTGCCTTTAACATCCTGCCGGTTTCCCTGGTGATCGCTTCGGCCTTATTTTTTGCCGGTTCTTTTTATTATGAAAAAGACCTCTCGAAGGTAGAATCTATAAAACTGGAGGCAGAATAGATAAATGCAGATTCAAGATTTGATTTCTGACAAATATGTACAGAACGTTGACTTTTTGGACAATGTTGACCCTTGCAGGCTGTGCCAAGGGTCAACCACCGGAAACGGTCGTGCAGGTGGACCTTCAAAAATACACCGGCCGCTGGTATGATATTGCTTCCTATCCGGCCCGATTCCAGAAAGGATGCCGCTGCACTACGGCTGAATATGAGTTATTACCCGGAAAGAATTACCTGGGTGTGATAAACCGTTGCATCCGGTTCCGGAATGGAAAGTCGAAAATCAGCACAGTGAAGGGAAAGGCATTTGTTGTGAAAGGTTCCGGTAATGCAAAGCTCAAGGTTCAGTTTTTCTGGCCTTTCCGCGGAGATTATTATATTATTGGTCTGGCCGACGATTATTCCTGGGCCGTGGTGGGACATCCAAACCGGAAATACCTGTGGATCTTAAGTCGCGAATCATACATGCCGACAGATACTTACAAAAACATCCTTACCCTTGTCAGGAACCAGGGATATGATGTGAAGATCCTGCAGAAAACCCCGCAAAACTGCGATATTGGGCAGTGATCTGCTGTCCATCGCACTGCCTCCGATCATGAAATGTCCGATCTGTCTATAACGGGTTGTTTTTTCCGCCAGATATAATAAACGGGCAGGCCCAGCAAAACGATGATTAAACCGGGCCAAGTGTAAAGGGGTTTGTATATCAGTAATATAATCATAATAAAGGTAATAGCGACCAGGTAAAGGGCAGGCAGGGCCGGATATCCGACAGCCCGGTAAGATCTTTCCCGGTCCGGGTAATTTTTGCGCAGGATGAAAACGGACAGGATCGTGAGTATATAAAAAAGCAAGACGGTGAAGATCACATAGTCGAGCAGGTTGCTGTAGGTACCCGACAGGCAGAGGAGTGAAGTCCATATGCTCTGTATTACCAGGGCGCTGGCCGGAACTCCCTTTTCATTAAGCACGCCTACCTTTCTGAAAAACAGTCCGTCCCTGGCCATGGCATAATAAACCCTCGCACTGGCCAGGATGATGCCGTTATTGCAACCAAAGGTGGAGATCATGACCAGCAAGGCCATTACCAGGGCAGCTTTGTTCCCGAGGATTCCCTCCATGGCCGCAGTGGCAACGCGGTCTTCCGTTGCAAATTGCATTCCCCTTGCTGTGGCTGTAAAACCTGTTGCATCACCGCGCACAGGCAACGCCTGCAGATAGGCAACATTGACCAGGAAGTAGATCACACTGACGATAATGGTCCCATAAATCAGGCTAAGGGGCAAATTGCGCTTCGGATGGACTACTTCATCCGAAGTGAATGTGACATTATTCCAGGCATCTGAACTGAATAACGAGCCGACCATGGCCGTAGTAAAGGCAATGACGAGTCCAAAGCCCAGCAGATCCTTCATTTGACCTGATTCTGCACGGGCGCCTGACCAGAAAACCTGTTTGTTGAGTTCAAGGGCTTCCGGACTCCGGGCAACAAAAAGTCCGATGATGATAAACAGCAGGAGAACGAGGACTTTGGTGGAGGTGAAGAAATTCTGTATGACTTTTCCGAACAGAATTCCCCTTGAATTGATCAGGGTGAGAAGAAGAATGGACCCGATGGCGACCAGGTGCACTGTGGAGAATTCAAGGAAATACCAGGAAAACCAAACATGTGATTCCGAGACCCAGGGGAATACCACGCCGGTGAATTTGGCAAAGGCCATGGCAACGGCTGCAATGGTTCCACCCTGGATTACCAGAAATGCTGACCAGCCATACAGGAAACCGATCAGCGGATTATAGGCCTCCTTCAGAAACACGTACTGTCCGCCTGCATGGGGCATGAGCGATGACAATTCTCCATAGGTAAGGGCGGCAATGACAGTCAGCACACCGGTGACCAGCCATACAAGAAGCAGCCAGCCGGGCGAACCTACATTCCTTGAGATATCGGCACTCACAATGTAAATGCCCGAACCGATCATCGATCCGGCCACAATGGCGGTTGCGTCGAATAATTTCAACCGCTTCTGAAATGTACCCTGCCGGTGCTTATCCATGGCTGATGTTTTGGTGTAAATATATTCCATTTCAGCGTTAAAATTCTAAAATAGTTTGGCGGCTAAAGCCAAATGAATTAACTTGCGGCCCTTAATTTAAAACACTAGAATATGTTACATTATACAGAATTGGGGTTGGTGAATTCAAGGGACTTATTTAAAAATGCCGTGAAAGGCGGATATGCCATTCCTGCATTCAATTTCAACAACCTCGAACAACTTCAGGCAATCATCAGTGCCTGCGTTGAGACAAAATCACCGGTTATTCTTCAGGTATCGAAGGGGGCAAGGAAATATGCCAACCAGACTTTACTTCAGTACCTTGCCAAAGGTGCGGTGGAGTATGCCAGGGAACTGGGATATGCAATTCCCATTGTTTTGCATCTTGACCATGGGGATTCATTCGAAACCTGTAAGGCATGTATCGAATCCGGTTTTTCGTCGGTTATGATCGACGGTTCTCATTTTCCCTATGAGGAAAACATCAGGCTCACCAAACAGGTGGTTGAATTTGCTCACGGATATGATGTTACCGTCGAAGGTGAACTGGGCGTGTTAGCTGGTATTGAGGATGAGGTAGTTGCCGAACATTCTTCCTATACAAGACCCGAAGAAGTTGAAGATTTCGTGAAAAAAACCGGGGTTGATTCCCTGGCAATTTCAATTGGAACGTCACACGGGGCTTTCAAATTCAAGGTGAAACCAGGTGAACTTCCTCCTCCGCTGCGTTTTGATATTCTCGAAGGAGTTGAGAAGCGGATCCCGGGATTCCCGATCGTTCTGCATGGCGCATCATCCGTTCCGCAGGACATTGTTGACGAGATCAACAGATACGGAGGCAAGATGGAAAACACGGCAGGCGTATCTGAAGACCAGCTTCGCAGGGCTGCCAAATCATCTGTATGCAAAATCAACATTGACAGTGACGGCCGGCTTGCTATGACTGCTGCAATCAGGAAGATCTTTGTTGAAAAACCAGGTGAGTTTGATCCGCGTAATTATCTCGGACCGGCAAGGGATAAGCTCAGGGAATTATACAAGCACAAGATTGTTCATGTGCTGGGCAGTGCCGACAAAGCATAAAAAAGAGCAGGGTAAAAGCCCTGCTTTTTTTACACCCCTTTCCATTGAAGCGTGGCCTGGTTTTTGATCAGCCCAACTTAATTGGTAAATTGGAATTTTGCAGGAATAAACTAATTTTATCGTTTGTTTGTTATATATATACTGCCGGTAGCCATCATATGAGAAAGTCCGCTCATAAGTCTTTTTTGTCTTTCCTATTCCTGGGCATTTCGCTCACGGGTACCGCACAGTTCTATAACGGGCATCAGATGAGCTTTGGCAAGAACCGTGTGCAGTTTAATAGTTTTGTATGGTCTTACTACCGTTATGGGAAATTTGATGTGTATTTTAACGAAGACGGGAAGAATCTGGCGGATTATACGGCAGATTATGCAGAAAAAATAATCCCGCAAATAGAAGCTTTTTTTGATTATACCATGGAAAAGCGGGTCCTTTTTGTGGTATACAACAGGCTCACCGATTACAGGCAAAGCAATATCGGGCTTATTACCGGACAGGATGAATACAATATCGGCGGTACCACAAGTGTTATTCAGAATAAGGCATTCCTGTATTTCGAAGGGGACTATCGCAAATATGACGAGCAGATCACGGCAGCCATAACCCGGATTATTGTTAACGAGCTGCTTTTTGGATCACAGCTGATCGATAACGTGGCCAATTCCACGTTGATCAATATACCCAAATGGTGGAGCGAGGGGCTGGTTGCCTATCTTTCAAAGAAATGGGATATCGAAACCGAAAACCATGTCAGAGACGGAATCATAAGCGGCAAGTATGAGAAATTCAACCGCCTTACCGGTGAAGATGCGATTTATGCCGGTCATGCATTCTGGAAATACATTTCAGATACATACGGGGAATCCGTTATTCCCAGCATCATATACCTGACCAGCATCAGCAAGTCCATCAAGAGCGGATTTTCCAACGTACTTGGGCTGTCCATCCTCGAATTGTCATATGAATGGATGGGTTATTATATGAATTTATTCTCGGATGATCAGACCAGACAAACTCCCGAAGCGGGAAAACTGTTTAAAAGAACCAGAAAGGGTGTTGTTTACCAAAGAGTTAAGATCAGTCCCAGCGGAAACTATATCAGTTATGTCACCAACCATTTGGGGCTTTATAAGATATGGCTCCTGGATGTTCAGACAGGCAAAAAGAAAAGGATTCTCAAACGGGAATACCGCCTTGAACAGGTTACCGACTTTTCATATCCGGCTGTGGCATGGCATCCTTCGGGCAGGTACCTGGCCTTTATCACCGAAGAAAAGGGTATGATCAGATTGTATTATTACAACATTGCCGAAAAAAAGCTTACTGTCCGGAATTTTCTGTATTTTGATAAGATACTGGATTTCTCTTTTTCAGATGAGGGATCTAAATTTGTCTTTGCGGGCACCCGCTATGGCAAAACGGATATTTACGTACATGATATTGCATCCTCTACCAACGAACAAATTACGAATGACCAGGCTGACGATTTCTATCCACGGTTTGTTGATGGAGACAGCAAGATCATCTTCAGCTCCGACCGGATGTCGGACACCCTGAATGCTGAAACAGGAGCTGCCAACCGGGGTTTGACGACTGATCTTTTTATTTATGATTATCAGAACAAGGACAATGTTCTGATGAGGCTGAATGACAGCAAGTATGATAACAAGATTTTCCCTGCTGAGACCGGTCATCACAAATTCATCCAGCTGAATGATTTCAGCGGCATTACCAACCGGTATATTTCCAGATTCGATAGTACGATCAGTCAGATCGATACATCCGTGCATTACCGGTATTATGCCAAAACCAGTCCGCTCACCCAGTACAACCGGAATATTCTGGAGCATGATTATAATGCATCCTCCGAAAAAGTGGCCGATATTTTCTTCAATAAGGGCCGGTATAACCTGTATCATAACCCATTGGATGAGCTTTCCGTGATCACGGAAAAGATTGAGCCCACGGCTTCAAGAAAGCTCCGGCTAAAATACCTGGCTGCACAGGATAGCATGAAGAATATCAAAAAAGAGATTATCCCCATACAGGATGTGATTGATAATACCATCATCAACAAAGGGGATACCCTGATACTGGGGAATAATCTGATCGACGTCAATAAATATGTTTTTGAGATTGAGAAAATTAACAGTTATAACGCCAGGCTCGATCCGGAAAATCTTCAGGTTGTTATTGATACTGCGCAAAAAGCCCGGCCCAGGATCAGGCTTTATCAACCGGTTTTTTATCAGAACAGCCTGGTGTCACAGATAGATTTTAATTTTCTGAACAACTCTTACCAGGCCTTTACCGGAGGTGCTTTCTATTTTAATCCCGGATTGAACATCTTATTCAAGGTTGGCGCGAATGACTTGTTCGAGGATCTGAAAATCACAGGGGGCATCAGGTTATCACCTGATTTTGATGGGAATGAGTACCTGCTAAGTTTCGAGAACCTGAAGAAGAGACTCGACAAACAGGTGGTTTTCCACAGGCAGGCATTCAGGAATGCCGGTTATGGTGAGTTAGGCGCTTTTGAGATCAAGACTCATACACACACTGCATCTTATATTCTCAGGTATCCCCTGAACCAGGTCAAATCCGTCGGAGCTACCTTTTCCTATCGGAACGACCGGACAGCCTATTTATCCAGCAATCCGAACTACCTGAATGTGCCCAATGAATACAGGAACTGGCTTGGTGTAAAGCTGGAATATGTCTTTGACAATACCCGTTCGCTTGGTACAAATCTGTATACCGGTACCCGTTACAAGGTCTTTGCCGAATTTCAGGAGCAGCTTTCCAAAGAGCTTTATGAACTGGTTGTTTTCGGAGCAGACGTAAGGCATTATACCCGTATCCACCGGACACTCATCCTGGCTAACCGGTTTGCCTGGAGTTCATCCCAGGGATCAAGCCGTATTATTTATTATCTGGGCGGGGTGGATAACTGGATTAACCTGAATTCAAGCAAAACGCCTACATTTATTCCTTTCAGCGAAATCCCCATTGACAGGACGCAGAATTATGCTTTTCAGGCTGTAGGCACAAACATGCGCGGATTTTCACAGAATATCCGGAATGGAAACAATTTTGCCTTATTCAATACGGAACTGCGTTTCCCGGTCTTCAAATACCTGGCCAATTATCCCCTTGCGCGCAGTTTCCTTGAGAACTTCCAGATTGTGAGCTTCTTTGATGTCGGATCTGCCTGGTCGGGTCCAACACCATGGTCAAGTACCAATGCTTACGACAATGATGTTATTCAGCAGGGGCCGATCACCATCACAATAGATTCTGACCGGGATCCCATTGTTGCCGGCTATGGATTTGGCATCCATGGCACGTTGCTTGGGTATTTTATGCGGTTTGACTGGGCGTGGGGCCTGGAGAACAGGCAGGTGCTGCCCCCCGTTTTTTACTTTTCCATAAGTTTGGATTTTTAAAATGACTACACACGACATCATCACCCTGGCACTGATCGGCATTTCTGCCGGCATTCTCTCGGGATTGCTGGGGATTGGCGGTGCAATCATCATGGTGCCGGCCCTTGTATTCTTTTTCGGCATGACCCAGCATGAGGCCCAGGGAACCAGTCTGACCATCCTGCTGTTTCCGGTTGGCTTTCTGGCTTTCTGGAATTATTACAAGCAGGGATATGTGAATTTCAAAATTGCGGTTATTGTCATGCTGGCGTTTTTTATCGGTGGTTATCTCGGATCTCTGGCCGCTGTCCATTTACCGGCCAGGGTCCTGAAAGTCGGATTTGGCCTGCTGATCATGGTAATGGGTTTTCGCCTGATAATCACAAAATAATACGAAGAGGATGACAAACAACCTACAGGACAGGATAAAACAACTGGCACAGCAACATTTCGGGGACATTGTTGAAATACGGCGTCATATCCACCGCAATCCCGAATTATCCTTCGCTGAATATGAAACGTCTGACTTCATTCAGCAACAGCTGAAAAATCTTGGCATCCCTTTCAGGGCAGGTTATGTAAAGACCGGTATTGCCGGCCGGATTGAAGGCAGAAATCCTGTCGGGCGAATGGTTGCGCTCAGGGCTGACATGGACGCCCTTCCTGTGGTGGAGAGAAATGATATTCCCTTTAAATCGCAGCATGAAGGCAAAATGCATGCTTGCGGGCATGATTTGCATATGGCTGCACTGCTTGGTGCTGCAAGGATCCTTCACAGCCTGCGCGGGGAATTTGACGGCCAGGCCCTGCTGATCTTTCAGCCGGCTGAGGAGAGAATACCGGGCGGAGCTAACCTGATGCTGCAGGAAGGCGTGTTCGGAGATAGACTTCCCGATCTGATCATCGGTCAGCATGTAATGCCAATGCTTGAGGCCGGTAAGGTTGGATACAAGCCGGGCGTTTATATGGCTTCTTCCGATGAAATATATATCACTGTGAAAGGATTGGGAGGACATGCTGCCATGCCTCATCAACTGACCGATCCGGTGTTGATAGCTGCCCATATCATCACCGGACTGCAGCAGGTCGTGAGCCGGCATGCCAATCCGGCTGTGCCCTCGGTACTATCTTTCGGTAAAGTCGATGCCCCCGGATCCACCAATATCATCCCGGCTGAAGTCAGGATCGAAGGCACATTTAGAACCATGAACGAGCCCTGGCGTAAGCTGGCTCATGAAAAGATCACCAGAATGGCAGTCTCCATTGCCGAAGGTATGGGCGGAAGTTGTGATGTAAAAATCCTGCATGGTTATCCGGTACTTTCAAACCATGAAGCATTTACCCTGTGGGCAGCCGGACTGTCGAGGCAGTTCCTGGGGGCTGAAAATGTGGTTGACCTGGAACTCAGGATGACTGCAGAGGACTTCGCCTATTTTGCAGAGCAGATTCCCGGGGTATTCTACCGATTCGGGACTACGGATGCAGAAGGAAAATATAACTCACCCCTGCATTCAGCTACCTTCATGGCCGATGAGAGTGCCCTGATCACCGCCATGGGCAACCTCTCTTACCTGGCACTTTCTTTTCTCAATGATGTGAAATGATATTTTTCTTTTTGTGGATTCAATTAAAGCATTATTTTTGTCGCTTTAAAAACATAAAATTCTTGATATGGCTTATATAATTAGTAATGATTGCACAGCTTGTGGTACCTGCCTTCCTGAGTGTCCTTCCGAAGCCATTGCTGAAGGAGATATCTACAAAATAGATCCCGATAAATGTATCGATTGTGGTGCGTGTGCTGATGTTTGTCCGGTAGAAGCGATCAGCCCTGCCTGATCAACACATCAACATGAAATCTACAGGTCCATCCGGAAGGGATGGACTTTTTTATTATCGCGTGTATGCATGCAGACAGGTTATAGTCCCGTATGGCGGGTAAAAATGAAGATACCTGGCTGGTGGAAGGGACCCTTGCACGTTCAGGGCGGACAGCGCTGAGGGCCAGGGTGGAATTTTAGCAATTACCATTCTGCTTTCATTGTAATTAATCCCCTGGCGGGCACCTTGACAACATTGTCAACTTTCAATCCGGGCACCTCTTCTGTCTCGCAAATGTTAAGCATCCGGGGATTGCCGGCCGGCCATGTGAGTCTCAGGATCTCATCACGATCAGATACCGATCTCAACCGGATGATCACTTTCCCTGCTTCATGTGTCGATTTAATAATCGATACGGTAACCGCAGGAGAGCCTTCCACAGCCATACATGGTTTGGAAATAGCGTTGTTGTTTGCCGCGACATGCAGCAGAGGCTGAGCCTGTTCCAAACCAAAACGGTTGGCAATGGCCGCGTCATATCCTCCATGAGGCAGTATCCGGTACCTGAATGCAACCGGACCATCCTGTGTTAGCGGGAAGTTGGTGAACCAGTGATTGTTCATAACCCATGAGTATATGGTACCGCTAGGTTCGAGTATTTTGAGCCAGGGTTTTCTTTCACCGTTCCATGCACCGGTCTGATTGGCTGTCATGCTTCCGCTTTCAACCAACGGGGCATCCAGAGAGCACCAAGTAATACCGTCCGTCACGTTTGAAATATCAATCCACCGTTGCATGGTAAGCCAGTTGCGGTTGGCAACGCTCCACTGATCCTTCTCCACCCTCACAATACCCCATGGAATATCCATACGGGTTGTGGCCTTTGGAATATTGAACCCGTATCCAAAGTGAATGCCATCCTTTGCCATAAGTGGCATCTTATCAACGATATTGGTGATCTCAATCCAGGGCTGATCATGAACAAGCCTTACCGAACGTGTTACTTTTCTGCAGCCTGTTCCTTTAGAAAGCACACGAAACTCTATAACAAGCGGTCCGGATTCAGACAAAGTGACAGAGATTATGCTGTCGGCCCTTGCATCATCGCTGTCCCCAGGCATCCACCGGAAGGCGTTCAGGCCGCCGTTTATCTTTTCATCTGCATAATTAAATCCTGTGGCAAGGTTGATAAGATGCGTAATATTGCCTGTTTCCGGACTGATTGTTACCTGTAAAAGATTGTTCTTCAGTGTAGTGCCATCATGGGTGCAGCCGGCAGTTATGGCCGGTGTCCCTTTTACAACACGATAGTGCCGCGATCCGAAGGGAGGAACAGCGGTGGCGAGAAAGGCCAATTCACCGGTTGAAAGCCGCTGTGAAGGGACTTCATTTCCCTGATCATCGGTTACACAGTCACCTGGCATACTTTCTGACTTTGAGAGTGTTATAAGTCCGCCATGCAGCCATGAGTGGGTGTTAAATACAACGATACCGCCATTGGAAGGGCCTTCCGGTGGTCCGAGTCCTCCGGCCGACCTGTCGGTTGCCGGCGCAATAGCCTTTTCCAGCATGGCCTGGGTCAGGTCGTCGGCTTCCCGGAAATAGTTTTGTTTCACCTTCCATATGGCATCCTGAAAAAAGGGCTCAGTGGGATTTTCTGCGCACCAGGTATGTTCAGTTCCGAGGGCAATATAACGCCAGGCCTCATCAAATTCTCCCCGTGGAGCAGGTTTGCCTGGATGCAACATGGTCCATAAGATTTCCGCCTGAACCAGTTTTTCCTTGGCATTCCGGTTCATGGCAATCAAACCGGCCGCTGTACCTAGTCCATCAGTCCAGTATTCTGTAAAGTCACCCCCCACAACAGGCAGCCTATCCCCGTATTTGGACTCTATCATTTGCATGATTTCTCTTGCTCCCGCTATCACGAGATGCGGATAAGCGTATTCTTCATTCCATGCTTTTACGGCATCCGGCAAATCTGCATCCAGAGGTGTGTTATCCCACAAGGACCAGGATACCACATAAAAATCGTATGGATAATCCGGTCGTTCACGTTCAGAGAGTGCCTTTAAAAAATTTACATTTGCACTGCCTGTTCTAATAACTGTCGGAACTTTGTCCGGATCGCGCTGACCAAACCAGGGTCGGCCGGTAGCTCCCCCTTTGGTCATGCTGCCGCTGTTGCCATATATGCCCGGCTGGAAAAAAAGTACCCTGGATTTTCCATCCGGACCAACCCACCAGAAAGGTTTTTCATCAAGATCATGAGAATATCCTCCCCTGATCGCATTTGGCCAGCTCATGATATAGCGAACACCTTCCTGTGCCATAACCGGAACCAGGCCCCATGAAATGCCCGGGATATCAACCTGTTGAAAGGTATTAAGGGGTACTCCGGTCAGTTTTTGTATCTCCCTGCTAAAACGGAACATCTGAAACATCTCTTCGTCGTTGCATGCACTCGTATTTGTATTCAGATAGCTGGCATCAACACACAAGTAGTTATTTTTTATGGCTTCAAGAATATGTTCTTTTTGTTCAGGGCCGGCATCACACCAATAGCGTTCCAGCGGCCAGGTCACTTCGGGATTCCACCGGTAGCATGAACCGGAAGGATAATCTTTGGTGACTTCGGCAAGTTTTATTCCTTCAATGATATTATTCTTATGAAGTATTTCAACATTGGTCTGGGTATTGGTATAACCAATATCAACATGAGAATGCGGATAAATGTAGACTGTCCAATGCCTCAGAGGCGGCACAATGAAATTCTTTTTCAGCTTTCTGGTTCCCTGGCGTAAGGTCATGGATACCTGTGTTTGCTCCCTGGAGCCTGTTTCCGGTGGCAACAGTATTTTGCAGACAGAGTACCCGGTATCTGCAGGAGGAAGGTCTTTCACTTCTGTTATCCCCTGCGCGGATACTATTATCTGTGACCTGCCGTAAAGTTTTGAACCTGCAAACTTAAGCATTAACGCACGGCCCGGCCTGCCATCCGGCCGATGATGGTAATATGGCATTGGTAAACATTCCATATCAACCGGAAAGTTTGTTTCTGACTTTTGAGCTGAATCATTCTTTTGCCTATGTGGTTGACTCGCAGGAGAAAAAGAACTAATTACCCAGAACATGAACATGAATAACGCTAAAATATTTCTCATACCATCCGTTTTTTTTCCGTTAGTATACAGGACAGAGATACATTTTAAGAATGATGAATGAAATACAGGCCAGGGCTGCTACTTCAACTTCTCAATGATTTTCTTTTCTATTTCGTCGGTAAGTTCCGGATTGTCAGACAGCAGCTGTTTGACTGCATCACGTCCCTGTCCCAGACGGGTTTCGCCATAGCTGAACCAGGAACCGCTTTTTTTGATGATCTCATTTTCGGTGCCCAGATCGATCACTTCGCCCAAACGGGAGATCCCTTCGCCGTACAGGAGGTCAAATTCAGCTTTGCGGAAGGGAGGAGCAAGCTTGTTTTTCACGATTTTTACCTTGGTGCGGTTCCCGAATACTTCCTCTCCTTCCTTGATCTGGTTAACTTTGCGGATATCTACCCGGACTGAAGCGTAGAATTTGAGTGCATTACCACCGGTAGTGGTTTCGGGGTTGCCAAACATGACCCCGATCTTTTCGCGAAGTTGGTTGATGAATACGCAGCAGGTATTGGTTTTACTAATGGTGGCCGTGAGCTTCCGCAAAGCTTGTGACATGAGCCTGGCCTGCAGTCCCATTTTGGAGTCACCCATTTCCCCTTCTATCTCTGCCCTGGGAGTAAGGGCAGCAACAGAATCGATCACAATGATATCGATGGCGCCTGACCGGATCAGGTGTTCGGTGATTTCGAGCGCCTGTTCACCATCATCGGGTTGGGAGATCAACAGGTTCTCTATGTCAACTCCCAGCTTCTGTGCATAGGTGCTGTCAAATGCATGTTCCGCATCGATAAATGCGGCAATGCCGCCTGCCTTCTGGGCCTGTGCAATGGCATGTATGGCCAGGGTAGTCTTTCCTGAGGATTCGGGTCCGAATATCTCAACAACCCTGCCACGGGGGTAACCACCAACGCCAAGGGCTATGTCAAGGGCAATGGATCCCGATGGAATAGCCCCGACCAATACAACGGCATGGTCGCCCAGCTTCATGATAGCCCCTTTGCCGAAATCTTTTTCAATTTTACCTAAGGTTGTTTCAAGCGATTTGAGCTTTTCTTTTCTGATCTCGTCAATGGTTTGTTCTTTTGCCATGTTATAATGCTTTATTTAATTCCCAATTCATCCAGGATCTGTCGTGTATGATCGCCAGTATTTACCTTGCCTATTACCCTGAGAATATGACCGGTTTCATCGATCACAAAGGTGGTGCGTAAAACACCTTCATATTTCTTTCCGTACATGCTTTTTTCACCCCATGCCCCATAGGTCTTTATTATTGAAGCCTCAGGGTCGGCAAGCAGGCTGAAAGGCAGATCATATTTGCTCCTGAATTTGCCGTGCGATTTCTCGTTGTCCGGACTGACTCCCACAATGGCAAATCCCCTGGCAATAAGATCTTCATAATTATCCCGAAGGTTGCAGGCTTCAGCTGTGCACCCGGGTGTGTCATCCTTGGGGTAGAAATACAGGATCAACTTCTTGCCTTTGAAATCCTGCAGGCTTACCATGTTGCCTTCCTGATCCTTGCCGATAAACTGCGGCGCAGCAGCGCCTACTTCTAACTGTGTCATAGAATTTTGATTTAGTAAAAATACAAATTATGGAATGAACCTGAATGAAATTTACAGAATTAATTTCAATAGAATATTAACAGGAATTCATTACGAAAGTTTAAAGTTAGAATAATGCCTATAAAGTGCAAGCGTCATTGCGAGGTCACGTCTCATAGTTTAATTTGTTGCATTATACTTCTTGTGACCGAAGCAATCTGTTTCAACCAGGCAGTCTGATATTATGGACTATGTCATTATTAAAGCCCCTCTCTGTTTCAACGGATTGCTTCGCCACCTGTTGTCTCAGGTTTTCCGTTTTTGTCCAATAAATGGTGGCTCGCAATGACGGTCGCGTTCACCCCGGCACATACACAAGTTTCTTTGTCTCAAAGTAGGTCTCACTGAAATATTCCTTCAGGTTAAAGACCTTCACTTCCTGTTTCATGGATCTGAGCTCTTTGTCCAGTTCTCCGCCCTTCAGTGCCAGTAAACCGTTTGGCAGGTCGTTGAAGCCGCCGGGTGCTATGTTTTTTTTAACCCATCCGAAAAGTACCGGTATTTCCGCAACAGCCCGGCATACCACAAAATCGGATTTTTCTTTCAGTCCTTCAAGCCGGATGTTCCTCACTTCAGTATTCCGGAGCCGGATTTCCTGAATTATGGTCTCAACAACCCGAGCCTTCTTTGCGATGGAATCAACCAGGATGAAGCGGACACCGGGAAAAAGAATGGCCAGCGGAATACCGGGGAAGCCTCCGCCGGTGCCGGCATCCATGACCGTGGTACCGGCCTTGAACGCAATGATCCTGGCAAGTGCCATGGAATGCAGTACATGATGCAGGTAAAGATTTTCAATATCCTTCCTGGAAATGACATTGATGCGTTCATTCCAGTAACTGTAAAGGCCTTGTAACTGCGAATACTGTTCAACCTGTTGCGGAGCCAGGGAAGGGAAGTATTTCTCTACTATTTGCATAAACCGTCCGCAGACGAATTTCCGGGAATTACATTTTACCGCCTGTGTTCTTCATGATATTGTACAACAGCTCGCGGGCCCTGAAAAGCTGTGCTTTAACCGTCCCGATCGGCAACTCAAGTTCTGCTGCGATCTCTTCGTAAGACAGTTCACTGAAATAACGCAATTCAATCAGCTTCCGGTACCTCGGTTTGAGCTTTGACACCAGAGACCGCATGAGCTTAATTTTCTGATCGTTAATGAGTGATTCCTCCGGATCGAGCACCGGCGCCTGTATGTCTTTGGTCGCTTTTTCATGTTCTTCGTTCGAATGATCGAGAGAGACCATGCTGGTTTTTTTCTTGCGGATGAAATCAATACAATTGTTGGTGGCTATTTTAAATAGCCAGGTACTGAAAGCATAGTTGGGAGCGTACTGTGTAATGTTCTTGAAAGCTTTTCCAAAGGCTTCTATGGTAAGGTCCTCTGCATCACTTGCATTGTTAACCATTTTCAGCAGCATATAATAAATGGCATCACGGTACCTGCCCATCAGTTCGGCATATGCCCGCTGGTCCCCCTCGGTGGCACGCTGGACCAGCATATAATCGCGCTGGGCTTTTTCGGATAGGTTTACATTTACTTCCATTGATAATTTGCAGGTCTGATTCGGCTAGATACATACAAGCCAACATTTATGAACAAAGAGATCAGGTCAAACAATAACGAAATTACTAATAAATTCTTCTCATTTAACCGGATCATGGTTTTTTTAATAACAAAGAGCTGTGTCAGCAGCCTGAATCCAAAGAAAGCCAAAGCAACCTGTAATAAGGGCGCATAGAACAGCAACCCAATGAATGTGGTATAAAACAGGAAGCGGAACAAAGGTTCAAGGCTCAGCATAACTTTATGTCCTGATTTGTAAAGCTTACTGGTTGAATAATGGCGTTTCTTCTGGAAGGCCCAACGATCAAATGACTGCTTGGGTGTGGAACGGGTATGGCTTCCGTGCGAGAATACAATGGCTGTATTGGTCCTGGTGGCATGTTCATTCACAAACAGATCATCATCTCCTGAGGCCAGGTGGAAATGACGGGCAAATCCCCTGCCTGTATAAAAAAGTGATCGTTTATAAGCCAGATTCCGGCCGACACCCATGTATGGTACCCGGCACAGCGCAAAACTGAAATATTGCAGGGCAATCATCATCGTATCATACCGGATATATTTGTTCAGGATACCCGGCTGGGGAAAAAAACCGCCATAACCCAGTACTATTGAAACCTTATCTGAAAATGGGGCTGTCATCAGCTTCAGCCATTGATCGCTTTCAGGCCGGCAATCAGCATCAATGAATAAAAGCTTTTCAAATTTGGCCGCTTTGATGCCAATGGTGACAGCAAGTTTCTTACCGTGAGAAAACTTTTTGTCCTGTTTGATCATACTTGTCCTGAGCCGGGGATATTGTTCCGCATATTTTTTAAGGACCATATCGGAATCGTCGGTGGAACAGTCATCCACCACGATCACTTCATAATCGGGATAGTCCTGTGTAAGGATCACCGGCAGGTACTGATCCAAATTTTCAGCTTCGTTGCGTGCACAGATCACTACGGATACCGGTTCGGCGGAAGGAGGAATTTCTTTTTTCCTGTAAATGACAAACCGTAAAAAAACAACAAAGTAGTAGATTAGCTGCACTGCGAAAGAAGCAAAAAAGATAACTGAAACGATAAACCATTGTTTATCAGCAAGAAAGCTGGAAATGTCTGACATTTTTTTTGTGTAATCCGTGATGGCAATTTTATTAAAGTTTTTGATGTAAAACAAATTCTGAACGCTTAAGAAAATTAATTAATTGTACGGATATTATATATTTGCGGCCAAACCAATTTTCCATGATCTTCACTGTGCTGGATAAGGATACAACCACCGGGGCAAGGACCGGTAAACTGATCACGTCGCACGGGGAAATCAATACCCCGGTTTTCATGCCGGTGGGCACTGCAGGAACAGTCAAGGCCGTGCACCAGCGTGAACTGAAGGACGATGTTAAGGCACAGATCATTCTCGGCAACACCTATCATTTATACCTGCGGCCCGGGATTGATATTCTGCGGCAGGCAGGCGGACTTCACAAGTTCATGAACTGGGATGGCCCGATATTGACTGACAGTGGTGGTTATCAGGTATTTTCGTTGTCGGATAGCAGGAAGTTGACCCGGGAAGGGGCACTGTTCAGTTCACACATTGACGGATCAAAGCACCTGTTCACCCCGGAAAGTATTGTGGAGATCCAAAGGGCTATTGGTGCTGATATCATGATGGCCCTGGATGAATGCACTCCTTTCCCGAGTGATCATGCCACAGCCCAAAAATCGATAGAACTCACACACCATTGGCTTGCCCGGGGAATGAAACACGTTGAGCAGACCTCCCCGGTTTACGGTTATGATCAGGTTTACTTTCCCATCGTACAGGGAAGTGTATACCCTGATCTGAGGGAAATATCGGCCAGGGAGATTTGTTCCTACCAGGCTGCAGGTTATGCGATAGGGGGTCTGTCAGTTGGCGAACCGGAAGGGTTGATGTACGAAATGATTGATGTGGTGACTGCCATTCTTCCGCAGGACAGGCCTCGTTACCTCATGGGTGTCGGAACCCCTGTCAATCTGCTCGAATCCATTTCAAGGGGGATTGACATGTTCGACTGTGTCATGCCAACCCGGAATGGCAGGAATGGTATGCTCTTCACCCGGCATGGCGTGATGAATATGCGCAACAACAAATGGAAGGATGATTTCAGCCCGCTGGATCCTGAAGGTAGCTGCTTTGCTGACCGGCAGTATTCAAAAGCCTATCTCAGACACCTGATCATATCAAAGGAAATTCTGGGGGCACAGATAGCTACTTTGCACAATTTAAGTTTCTATCTTTGGCTGATGGAAGAGGCACGGAACAAAATCAGGGAAGGTACCTTCGGTTCCTGGAAAAAAGAAATGGTCCTGCAAATCGCACAAAGACGTTGAAAAAGCCTGAACTATATATTCTTGACTGGTACATTATCCGGAAATTTCTCGGGACATTTTTCTTTACCATAGCCCTCATTGTGGCCATAGCCGTTATATTTGACCTGTCAGAAAAAATCGATGATTTTCTGGAGAACAATGCACCATTCAGAAAAATCATCTTTGAATATTACCTGAATTTCATTCCCTATTTTGCTATTTTATTCAGTCCCCTTATAACGTTCATATCGGTGATCTATTTCACGTCCCGCATGGCTTACAGTACTGAGCTCATTGCCATCCTGAGCAGCGGTGTGAGTTTCAAAAGGATCCTGGTCCCTTATTTTATTTCGGCTTTTATGCTGACATTATTCTCCTTTGTATTGAACAATTTTGTAATTCCACATGCCAATGCCCGGAAGTTAAGTTTCGAGGAAACCTATTACCACAATTCTCCCAGGGTTGTTCGTGAACGAAACATCCACAAGCAGATCGAACCGGGAATCTTTGTTTACCTCGAAAGCTTCAACACCACCTCCAACATCGGACGTAAATTCTCCATGGAAAAGTTCACAGACGGGAAACTTGTTTCCAAGTTGCTTTCAGAAGAGATCCGATGGGACTCGACCAAGAACAAATGGCATATCCGGAATTATTATATCCGTGACTTTGTAAATGAACATCAGATCCTCCGCGAGGGAAGAGAAATGGACACAACGATTAACCTTACACCAGGGGAATTCCGCAGAAGGGACAACGCTGTGGAGGCCATGAACCTGGGTGAGCTGAACCAGTTTGTGCGCGAACAAAAGCTGCAGGGATCACCGGACATTGATATGTATCTGATTGAGAAGCACAGGCGTATTTCCTTTCCCTTCTCTACCTTTATACTCACCCTGATCGGGGTATCTGTGTCTTCGAAGAAGGTAAAGGGGGGTATTGGGATGCAACTTGGCATTGGATTGCTGATCAGCTTTACCTATATCGGATTTATGCAATTCTCCTCACAGTTTGCCATTGGTGGTGCATTCAGTCCGTTTATTGCAGTATGGATACCCAATGCTATTTTTGCAGTCGTCGCCGTTTTTATATACCGACTGGCGCCCAAATAGTTAATTATACTTTTTATGGCTTATGGCATGCATAGTTGCATTTGATGATTTTGACCTTATATTTGTTCCCTTCAAACTAATATGAAAGACAATGGCAATTAAAAAGCACATCCAGGAGCTTCATAAAAGAAGAGAGGAAGTCCAGATGGGCGGTGGTGAAAAAGCCATCGAGAAACAGGAGGCCATGGGCAAAATGACGGCGCGTAACCGCATAAAAGCCCTGCTTGACCCGAATTCCTTTCAGGAATATGACATGTTTGTCCAGCATGAAGCCCGGGATTTTGACATGGCCAAGAAAATCCTGCACGGTGATGGCGTTGTCATCGGGACAGGCACTATATCCGGGCAACCGGTTTGCATCTTTGCGCAGGATTTCACGGTGGCAGGCGGATCGCTTGGTCTGATGCACTCCCGCAAGATTGTGAAGATCATGGAGCATGCCCTGAAGATGAAGGTTCCCCTTATCGGGATAAATGATTCGGGTGGAGCCAGAATACAGGAGGGTGTAAATTCACTGGCAGGATATGGCGAGATATTTTTCAGAAATACCATTTCCTCCGGTGTGATTCCACAGATTTCCGTTATCCTGGGTCCCTGTGCAGGGGGTGCCGTTTATTCCCCGGCCCTCACCGATTTTGTCTTTGTGGTTGAAGGTATCTCCAAAATGTTCATAACCGGTCCCGAAGTGATCAAAACTGTACTGGGCGAGGAAATATCGATGGAGGATCTGGGGGGTGCAAGAGTACACAGCGAAATAACCGGCAATGCCCATTTCTATGCAGAAACCGAAGCAGAATGCTTTGAACAGATCAAGAAGCTCCTGGCACTTATCCCGGCTCATAATGACCGTAAGGCAGTCAGTGTAACACCAAAACTACCGCAATCCAAATACCGGATTGAGGAAATTGTACCTGATGATGCTTCGCAACCCTATGACGTC
The DNA here is from genome assembly GCA_963705125.1 of uncultured Bacteroidales bacterium. Lineage (GTDB taxonomy): Bacteria > Bacteroidota > Bacteroidia > Bacteroidales > UBA10428 > UBA5072. The sequence goes on from CAVPIY010000010.1 coordinate 208,554, forward strand.
CGTGATGTGATCAGGGCCATCGTGGATGATTCCGATTTCTTCGAGATTTTTGAAAAATGGGCTGCGAACATTGTTATCGGATTTGGCCGGATGAACGGCGATACCTGTGGATTTGTATGTAACCAGCCACTTGTACTGGCCGGCGTGCTTGATGTCGATTCATCGGACAAGGCAGCTCGTTTTATCCGTTATTGTGATGCTTTCAATATACCCATCATTACCCTTGTTGATCTGCCGGGGTATCTGCCCGGCATTGACCAGGAGCATGCCGGTGTTATACGGCATGGGGCAAAGATCCTGTATGCTTACAGTGAAGCTACTGTTCCCAAACTTACCGTGATCCTCCGGAAAGCCTATGGCGGAGGTTATATTGCCATGGGTTCGCGTCACCTGCGTGCCGATTTTGTATTTGCCTGGCCGAACGCTGAAGTGGCCGTCATGGGTCCTGAGGGAGCTGCTAATATCATCTTCCGGAAAGAGATCATGGAAGCAGAGAATCCGGATGAAATGCGGCAGATAAAAGTAAGGGAATACAAGGAGAAATTTGCCAATCCCTATGTAGCGGCCTCCAAAGGTTATATTGATTCGGTGATTGCCCCGGAAGAAACCCGGAACATCCTGTTACACGCCATTGAGGTTTCCGGAGAAAAGGCTGTCAGCCTGCCCCGGAAAAAGCATGGCATTCCTCCATTTTAATACAAATACATCATGACAGATAAAAAGCCAGGTCCTGATCAGGACAAAAAGCCAGAGCTAAAACAATTGATTATTCAGGGTGATACCTATTACACAACCTTTAACAAGAAGTATGTAAAGCGGAAAAAATGGAGCAAACCAAATGAAAAGGAGGTACTTTCTTTTATTCCGGGCACCATCAGACAGGTCCTGATAAAGGAGGGTGACCGGGTGAAGCTTTCCGACAGGCTGCTCGTGCTGGAGGCGATGAAAATGATGAATACCATTTATTCCCCCATGAACGGCACCATAAAAACAGTACGCGTAAAGGAAGGGGACTGCATTCCCAGGGGTACCCTGATGATCGAGTTTGAGTGAGGCCTTTAAAACGGGCCCATCCAGTTGAAAAAACCCGGGAAATGGTCATCCATAACCGGAGCTTTTTCGTTGAATAAGCCAAAAACAGAAGATCCGCTGCCCGACATAGATGCATACACTGCTCCGAGTTGGTAGAGCTTATCCCTGATGTCTGCAATCACCGGATGTTGCTTTACTATTACGGGTTCAAAATCATTTTTGATCAGATCTTTCCATGCTGAAACAGGCAGACGGATCAATTCCTCCAGTGACCGGGGTGGTTTTCGGGGTTTTACCCCGGCATAGGCGTTGGCCGTATGAATATGTATGCCGGGATGAATAATAACCAGGTAGAGATTTGAAGGGAAATGGGCAAGTTCCCTGAACCGGTTCCCCCTTTCGTATCCGAAAACAGGCTTGTTAATCATAAAGAATGCACAATCGCTTCCCAATTCATCAGCATATCCGCAGAGTCTTTCGTTGCCCAGTCCTAAGCTGAACTCCCTGTCAAGGTATTTCAGCATGAAAGCTGCATCTGAAGACCCGCCTCCCAAACCGGCCCCGGGCGGGATCAGCTTATGGAGATGAACACGAATAGCCGGGAGGTTAAAGTCACGGCATAACAGCTGGTAAGCCCTGACAACGAGGTTATCGTCCAGTGCTCCTTCGATCCGGATGCCGGATGTGTTAAATGTACAGGTCCCCGGTTTCATATCCGGATCCGGGACAAATTCAAGAATATCACCCAGGGCAGCGGGGCAAAACACAGTTTCGATATTGTGAAATCCGTCAGTTCGTTTGCTGATGATGTTCAGTCCCAGGTTGATCTTGGCATTGGGAAAACAAAGCATGATGGAATGTATATAGCGGGATATTAAGCCTGCAAAATATAGGTATTATTCAGGAATACCCCCTTATTTACGCCGCAAATATTTTATCAACAAAAATATGAGGCATGGTTTGTAACCTGTTTATAAACAACCCGGGATTCAGTTGTCAAATCGGTATGCCATTGCCTATTTTTGAAGGGCCGGATTATCAATATATACAATACACTTATTCAGTAAATTATGGCCCAGAAAAGGACATCTTCGCCCCAGCAGTCCGTTGTTTCTGTTGGAATGGATCATGGAAAAGTTCCGCCCCAGGCGCTGGAACTTGAAGAAGCCGTTCTGGGGGCCATCATGCTTGAAAAAGAAGCCATCCTGCAGGTAATTGATATTCTAAGGCCGGAATGTTTTTATAAAGACCAGCATCAGAAGGTCTTCCAGGCCATCATTGATCTTACATCCGCCAACAAGGCTATCGATTTGCTGACCGTGACCGAAGAGCTCCGTCGGAAAAAGCAACTGGAGGAGATCGGCGGACCGGTTTATGTCTCGCAGCTGACCTCGCGTGTGGCATCCGCTTCCCATCTGGAGTTCCATGCACGAATTGTTGCACAGAAGCATATTCAGCGTGAGCTGATCCGTGTTTCTTCCGAGATCATGAGCCGGGCATTTGATGAAGGTGCGGACGTGGACGACCTGCTTGATTACTCGGAAGCTGAGTTGTTCAATATCGGACAGGGGAATATCAAAAAGGAGTCACAGAAGGTTAATGTGCTGATCAAGGAGGCCATAACGCAGATGCAGGAGGCCAGCAAGAGAGCTGACAGCCTGATCGGCATTCCTTCGGGTTTTACCAAACTTGACCGGCTTACAAACGGCTGGCAGAAGTCAGACCTTGTGATCATTGCTGCCCGTCCCTCCATGGGTAAAACCGCCTTCGTTCTTTCCATGGCCCGCAATGTCGCGGTTGATCATAACCGGGCCGTGGCCATATTTTCGCTTGAAATGTCATCGATGCAGCTGGTTAACCGGTTGATCGTTTCTGAAACCGAACTTCCCTCAAACCGTATCCGGAATGGAAAACTGGCTGATTTTGAATGGGAGCAGCTTGATTATAAGATCAAAAAGCTGGTTGAAGCCCCGGTTTTTATCGATGACACTCCGGCCATCTCCATATTTGAGCTGAGGGCAAAAGCACGGCGGCTGAAACGGCAGTTCAACATTGAATTGCTGATCATCGATTACCTGCAGCTGATGACCGGAACACCGGATACCCGTGGTAACCGGGAACAGGAGGTCAGTACCATTTCGAGGGCGCTGAAGGGGATTGCCAAAGAGCTTGATATACCGGTAATAGCCCTGTCCCAGCTCAACCGGTCAGTGGAAATCAGGTCCGGTACCAAACGGCCCCAGTTGTCTGACCTCAGGGAATCGGGTGCCATTGAACAGGATGCGGACATGGTAATTTTCATTCACAGACCTGAAAAGTACGGATTGCTGGAAGATGAAAACGGTAACTCGCTCCGCGGTATTGCGGAGATCATCCTGGCCAAGCACCGTAACGGACCCATCGGGGATATTTTCCTGAAGTTCAAGGATGAATTTGCCAAATTTGCCGAGATGGAGGAAACCTTCATTGCCCCGCTGACCGATGTTGAACTTCAGCCGGTGGCCGTCACCAAGGGCTCAAAGATGAACAAGAACATCCTGGGTAGCGATTTTGATGCAGGCCAGGCGGATTATTCCGACGAGGTGCCATTCTGAGAAGAGAGTGGGAGATGGGGTGATAGGGAGAGTGGGAGATGGGGAGATGGGGTAATTGGGTAAAAAGTTTTGTGATTGCAGAGGGATTTTATATTTTTGTCAGGCTTTGAAAAAAGGCAGATTTAATCTATATCCGGAGAGGTGGGTGAGTGGCTGAAACCAATCCCGACAAGTCGGGACTAAACTGTCGTACCGGGTAAAGTTCTTTCAATTTTTAGTGATGATTATTTCAGTTAATAGCATTGGAGAGGTGGGTGAGTGGCTGAAACCAATCCCGACAAGTCGGGACTAAACTGTCGTACCGGGTAAAGTTCTTTCAATTTTTAGTGATGATTATTTCAGTTAATAGCATTGGAGAGGTGGGTGAGTGGCTGAAACCAATCCCGACAAGTCGGG
>CAVPIY010000011.1:0-927300 GCA_963705125.1 uncultured Bacteroidales bacterium
CGTGGAACCGCAGCGCCGTCAGCAGGCAGAAGACTCCGTCCGGCACTCGCTTGGCGACGTGCGCCAGCGTGTGCTCGGCCGTGGGGGCGTGCCGGGCCGCGACGTAGACGCCGCGTGCCCGCCGGAGGGCCGAGTCCCTCCGCCACGAGGCGAGCGAGCTGCGCCCGTGTGATGCCATGGGCCTCGAGGTTGATTCGGGCCGGCGAGCCCCTTGCTCCTCGATCAGCCGTAGCGTGCGTTCCTTGTTCGTTCTCGGCATGCGACGAATGATACGAACCGTCGGGGGTACGGAGCAAGTCCCGACCTTTCGGAGCCGACTCCCCCCGACACAAAACGTCGGCACATCCGCGCAAGTGCCGACGCTTTGCCACTCAGGCCGACCCGCCCGTCACCTCGGCCAGCATCCGCAGGATGTCCTGCTCGATGGCCCGGATGTCGGCCTCGATCTCCTCCAGCGGCCGCGGCGGGATGTAGCGGTAGAAGTAGCGGTTGAAGTTGATCTCGTAGCCGACGAGGCCGACCTGGCCGTCCTTCGGGTCGCGCTTGGCGGTGTCGATCCAGGCGTCGGGCACGTGGGGCTTGACCTCGCGCTCGAAGAACGCCTCGACGCTCTCGGCGAGCGGCACGCTCTCCGTGTCGCGCAGCTCCGGGTCGGGCTCGGGGTTGCCGTCCTTGTCGCGGCAGATGGCCGCCGTCTCGTCGCGCTCGGACAGGGCGGAGAGGATGGCCTTCCTGGCCGGGGCCGGGAGCTTGAGGCCGGCCTTCTTCGCGGCGGCGTCGAGCAGGCGCTCGAACTCGTCGCGGTCCTTGAAGAGCGTGTCCGGCAGCGCGCGAACGAGCTTGCGGATGGCTTCCTGCTGCGCACGCCCCTCGGCCTGCTCCTTGGCGCCCGCCGCGCCCTTCTTCTTCGACTGGGCGAGCGCTTGGAAGCCCCTCTCCTCCTCGAGCCGCGCGATGCGCTCGGCGTGGCCTGGAAGTTCAGCCTGAGCGGCCGCTCGACGGTGATCTTGCGGAAGCCGAAGTGGGTGGTCGGGAAGATGCGGCTGACGACGACCTCTTCTTCCTTGCCGTCCTTCGTCACCTTCCGCGTCTCGCCGTCGTTGAAGTCGGCGAGGATCCGCAGGATGTCCTGCGGGCGGTCGAGCGGGATCTCGCGGCGCTTGTCGCCCAGGCTCTTGCGCATCGGCACCCAGAACGACGGTGGCGTCGATGAGCTGGACCTTGCCCTTGCGCGCTGGCGCCTTGCGGTTCGTCACCACCCAAACGTAGGTGGCGATGCCGGTATTGTAGAAGAGTTGCTCGGGCAGCGCGATCAGCGCCTCGAGCAGGTCGTTCTCCAGGATGTAGCGGCGGATCTCGCTCTCGCCGCTGCCGGCGTCGCCCGTAAAGAGGGGCGAGCCGTTCATGATGATGGCGATGCGCGAGCCGCCTTCCTTCGGGTCCTTGGCGTGCGCCAGCATGTGTAGAAGGAAGAGAAGCTGGCCGTCGCTGATGCGCGGCAGTCCCGGCGCGAAGCGGCCCGCCGCGCCGCGCTCGTGCTCGGCCCGCACGGCATCTTCGTCGCGCTTCCAGTCCTTGCCGTAGGGCGGATTCGCGATCAGGTAGTCGAACGTCTTGCCGGCGTGGCGGTCGTTCGACAGCGTGCTGCCGAAGGCGATGTTGTCGGCGTCGCGGCCGGTCGGGTCCTTCATGAACAGGTCGGACTTCGAGACGGCCCAGGTCTCGGGGTTGACCTCCTGGCCGAAGAGATGGATCTCGGCGTCCGGGTTGATCGCGGGCCGGAGCAGTCGCCGTTCTTCGCAGCCCGAGGTGATATGCTCTTTGGTAATCGTCAGCATGCCGCCCGAGCCACAGCACGGGTCGTAGACGGTGCGGACGCCTTCTTGGCGCGGATCTCGCTCTTCGTCGCCGGCGAGCATGAGATCGACCATCAGATGCACGACATCTCGCGGCGTGAAGTGCTCGCCCGGGTTCTCGTTCAGCGCTTCGTTGAACTTGCGGATCAGCTCCTCGAAGATCGTGCCCATCGTGGGGTTGTCGATCCTGTCCGGGTGCAGGTCGACGTTCTTGAAGCGCTCGAGCACCTGGAACAGCAGGCCCGCCTCGTCGAGCTTGCTGATCGTGTTGTCGAAGTCGAATTTCTCCAGCACCTCGCGCATGTTGGGACTGAAGCCGGCGATGTAGTTGCGCAGGTTCGCGGCCAGGTGCGGCGCGTCGGCCAGGAGCTTCTCGAAGTCGTAGCGGGAGGTGTTGTAGAACGCGAAGCCCGCGATGCCTGCGAAGCTGCGGGTCGAGGTTCTCGAGCTTCTTGCCCTGAAGCTCGGCCTGCTTCGTCAGCACCTTCTCCTTCGTGCCGCCAGCACGCAGTCGAGGCGGCGCAGGACGGTGAGCGGCAGGATGACGTCCTGGTACTTGCCCCGCTTGAACGTGTCGCGGATGAGGTCCGCGACGCCCCAGAGGAAGCTGACGATCTCGCTATGGTTCACTGCGTTCGCTCTCCGCTCTCACTCGTGAGGGCTGCGTCGTCACTGGGGCTGTCTAACGTGGAGCCAACCTGCGCTGCGCGGCTTTATCGCGCAGCGTCCAGCGACCGAAGGGAGCGCGGTTGAGCGCCATGTTAGGCCTGTGAACCGTACAGAGCGATGATGCCGATCGCCAGGAACACGGGCCAAGCGAGATGGCGCCCACGCGAAATGAGGCCAGTGATGGCCGCGCTCGCGAGGAAGACGAAGGAAAGAATTGGTGCGACGATTGCGGATGGTAGCCAGCTCTGACCCATGGACCAGAAGAACGCGGCGAAACCGAACCAAGCGACCGTTGTAAGGTGCCAAGCGAAACGCAAAGTGCGCGCCGTGAACTCGGTGCCACCGAACAATCTCGGTAAGTCAGGACGACGAAAGAGGCGAATGAGGATGTAACGCTCCCCAAGCACGGAATGCGCGATGCCGACGCCGACGGCGAGCGCAGCTGCGAGCAAGTAAAGGAGGGCGAGTGATGACATCTGAGAGCAGGCCTAACGCCCGCGTTGAGGGACCGGCCGCAGGGACTGAATGCGCGCGGCCGGCACACAGCGACGAGCGCGCCGGTCGCGCGCTACACCAGGGCGCCGACCCGGTTCGCTCCAACGCATTCTTAGGCCGCGTCGAGTTGACGCACAGCAAGCTGGTCTCGCGGGCCGACAGGGCGCAACTGGTCGGTCGGGAGCGTCACCAAGGCCTGCGTGTGACCGGAAGCTCTCACGAACTCGACTTCGACGTGGTCCGGCGAGTAAACATGCACCACCGCGCCCACATCGCCGCGCTTCAATCCGTACTGCGGCAGATCACCAAACACCACTGCTGCGTCCAATAGCGCAAATGGCATGGGCTATTCCTCAGGGTAGGTTCTTACGAACCGCGGCGCATCGTCGCCGGTCAGTATAGTCCAGACAGCGATGACGCAGCCGACCGCCCCGTAGGACCGGTCAGGCTGCCGCTTACGACGTACTTCTGACCATAAGAGCTTGCTTCGGCTGGCTCGGCGTCTTGCGCCAGCATGGCCCGCAGATCGACCTCAAGTTGCTCCCATGTGTCCTGTGAATATCCAAGCGACCTAAAGAACGTCGCCTTGCACCGCCCAATTGGATGCATTGGCGACAACAAATAGTCGCGAAGCTTCTCAACCGGGACGATCGCAGCAGTGGCGTTCAGCTTCATGAGTCCATCGACCGAATGCACTCCTCGATCAGCGACCTAACGTTGCCGTTCAGTGGCCGAAGGGGTTGGCGCGCAACTAGCGAATGCAAATCGCGTGACGACCCCGGAGGTCCACCGCAACGGCGGGTTAGGCGCCACTTGCACGAGGCTATTGATAGGTTTCGCCGCCATGTTTCAGCCACCCTGCCCGGTGTTCACCTCTAGGATCGTGATGAGTCCAATGAATTACCCCGCCCTTGGAGTTCCATTCGTACACCCCATGGAATGCCACGGTGTCACCGGCTTCCAATGACGCGACTCTAGGAGCAACGTCGATGTTGTGCGCAATAAGAAGAGTCTGTCCAGACGCGAGCCTCAAGATGAACCTCTGATGCGCGCTGCCCTCATTTTGTCCGGGAGCAGCTTCGAAACGATTCCCTCGCCGGTTACCTGAAGTCCGCTTGTTTGATCTCTGAAGGCATTCGCGATCTGCTCATTGCCGGCCGTCGAACCCTGCGTGAACTCAAAGATCCCGCCGAATTGAGCAGAACCAAGATACAGGGCTCCCAGAATCGCCAAGACAGAGAACAGCTTCTTCATATCTGGTTGCGTTTACTCGCTGTAGAGATCGGTGAATTCCGGCACCACCTGGCAGTGGCGCCTAACGTTTAAGGTCAGGCGTTGGGACAAAGCGCACTTTTTACCAGTCCCTCTCGACCGCAATGTTAGGCATGCACACGATTTGAAACCTCAATCAGATTCATGTCTGGATCGCGGAAATAAACAGAAAGAATTGGGCCTGTTGCTCCTGTGCGCTGAACCGGCCCCTCAATTAGAGCAACGTTGCACGAAGAGAGGTGGCTTAGCACTTCAGGTATCGGGACTGACGTGATAAAGCACAAATCAGCCGAGCCTGGCGTGGGCTGTTGCGCTTTTGGTTCGAACTCTTTTCTATGTTGATGCAGGTTGATTTTCTGCACGCCGAAGGAAAGAGCTTTTCGACCGCCACCGAAAGTAATGATGTCCATGCCCAAGACTCTTGAATAGAAGGACGCGGTGGCCTCAATGTCTTCTACGGTGAGTACCAAGTGATCAAGGCTGTCAATTCTCATGGACGGTGACTTGTACGCCTAACGCTAGAGTTCAGCCGGGACGGGCCGAGCAGCGAAGCGACGAGGCACGGCCTCGGCTGCAACGACGTGTTAGGTGCGCCAAGCTACTGCGCAAGCCAGCCCCTCCCCCGAGATGACGTCGATGACAAGCGTGGCACTTGAGCAGGTCCGAAACAAGGCTCTGGCACTAAGCGAAGCGGAGCGCGCTGAACTGGCACACAACCTGGTGGCAAGTCTGGATGGAGCCCCAGACCCCAGCGCTGCAGGCGCCTGGGATGTGGAGATTCTGCGCCGATTGAAGCAGATAGACGACGGCACGGCCGAATTCGTGGACCGTGCCGAACTGAAACGGAGAATGAGCGGCCAAAGTACACCCTGATGAAGTGGCCTGTCCGCATACACGCGGCTGCAGCTGAGGAAGCCGCTCGGTCCAAAGAATGGTACGAAAGTGAGCGCGCGGGACTTGGCGCTGAGTTCGAGTCCGCGGTAGATGCATCGCTCGACATGTTGGAGATGGATCTAATACCTTCTGTGCCCGCTCATGGGGCCGCCGCAGCCTCGGTGTTCGGCGGCTGATACTAAAGCGATTCCCTTACGATGTGGTATTCGTAGTTCGTCAGAACTACATATGGGTTATTGCATTCTCCCATCATTCGCGGCGTCCTGGGTTCTGGAAGAGTCGTTTGCGCACCTAACGATTCGGGTAACCCGAGCCGGCCGCTGTTTGGCCGGCTTCGGAGTTTGCCCGCTTGTTAGCCGTTACGCAGCTTTGTGTCTTGCAAGAAGTTCCCTTACCGCGGGAACAAGCTCTGTTGGAACTTCCATCATTGTTTGGCCAGGCATTTCGAACGCCGCTTCATCTTCTGCAAGGGCCTCCTCTTCCGTCTGTGCCTCGTAATGATCAAGAACCTTGGCAACTCGTTTTTCGTCCCACCCGGGGGGAAAAGCATGTTTCTTCATTTCGGTTTTCTCCGGTGTCTGCGCCGAAACGCTGTCAAAGGCTTGCCTTTGAGTTCATGGGCCGTGATAACAAATACGCTGTTCGGTTCCGGGTCGGGGACATAGATAACCCGCAGGAACCTTCCGGCGGACGTGCGCCCAAGAGCAACCCTCGAACCTTCATTGCCAGGCCGATCTTCCGCTGGATTGCTCAGAATTTCCCCGACTTCTTCCTCTGAAACACGATGTCCGTAGATGTGAGGCGAATCTGTTTGGGGATCGATGAAAAAGCGAATGTTCATTGATACCCCTACCTATGTTTACGGCTAACGTTTGCGTTAACCGGCCGAGGGGCGCGCAGCGACCCGAAGGTCCGTGTTGAACGCGGTGTTGGCTGTCAGTTTAAAAGTGGCCACTCAGTAAACTCCTTCAGCAGTTCAACTTCATGCTCCATGCACACACAGTTTCCACCTTCTAATGGCCTAACACCTAGTGCAACACCGGAGCTTACCCGTTCTGCTTGAATTACTACGACTCTCTGTTGTGTACCGTTTTCGAGATGTTGGATAGCTGCACACGGAAGCTCGATCTCAGCAGGTTCAGGGCCTCCGTCAACATAAAAGACGGCTCTACCGGCCTTTACGTCTACTTCGGTAGCGCAACGACCGCTGGTCACCGGTGTGTTGTGCCAGTGTGCTGGATAAATTGGACCCCAAATGTCTTTCATGACAGCCAACAGTTGATTAGGCGGATTACGCACTATTGGCAATAGTACGGATTCCGCCTATTGCGCGAGTCAGTGATTCCTCTTGGCATTTTTATAGCATGTCCCTATCCGGCCTGGATGCCTGTGATTTCGACAAGGAAGGTCGCCATGTCTGACTCCCTCGCCGCCGCCCCTGGCGCTGCGTCGCGCTTTCTTGATAACTACCTGACGTGTCTTGCAAAAGCCTCTGTGCCTGAAAGGCCGAGGCGCTGGTATGTGAAGCGAGTCGAGGACTTCATTAGGGCCCAGCAGGGGCGCAAGATCAAGGCGCTTTCAGGCGCTGAGGTCACGGAGTACCTCGCCCGGATAGGCCTCGAAAACAGACTCGCGGGCTGGCAATTCCGCCAGTGCGTCGACGCGATACGGATCCTCTATTGCGAGCTCTTGGCCTCGCCCGTCTGTCAGCAAGTCGCGTGGGTCTATTGGCACGATTCCGCCAGGGAGCTGGAGGCCGATCATCCGAGCAACGGCCGCCATCTCACGCCAGAGGAGTTGACTCACCTGAAAGAACGGCGCGGGGAGGGCCCGGTTAGCGAGGTCCGCAAGCACCACCGGGAACTGTTGGTTCGTCTCGTCTCCGAGATACGCCGCCGGGGCTATGCGTGCCGCACGGAACAGAGCTACGAACAGTGGGTCTGCCGGTTCATTCTGTTCTGCCATGGCTCGGCACCGGACGAGGTGGGGGCGCCCGCCAGAGGTGCGGTCGTTTCTCGAGTACCTTGCGATTCGGCGTAAGGTGAGTGCGAGCACTCAGAATCAAGCCCTCAACGCTCTGGTATTTCTGTACAAACAGGTCCTTGGACAGGAACTGGGCGAGCTCGACACATTTGCGCGGGCCAAGCGTCCGCGCAGTCTGCCGGTAGTCCTGAGCCGATCTGAAGTGAATGCCTTGTTGTCCGCCATGGAGGGAACGCACCGACTGCTCGCCGCGCCGGTTTGCGTCTCCAGATATCAATGTCCGGAAACAGGTGCACGGATCGCATGGCTCCCTGGGGTCGCAAGGACCACCGGGCAAGCCGGCCAAGGTCGCCCACAGAACTCAATGCGCAGGGCCGTCGGCGTTCTTGCCCTTGCGAGGCAGGTTCTCCGTAATCAGCTCGTAGCCCAGCTCGCGCAGCCGGCGGTCGATGGCCTGCGGCTCGTCGGCGCGAAAGCGCACGATGGCCATCCGCATGCCGGTGTGGTCCGGGTGCTGGGGCGACACCACGGTCGCGATGTAGCCTCCGCCCGCGTTGATGGCGGCGAGCAGCTTTGCCAGCTCGCCCGCGCGGTCCGTGAGGTGAACCGCGATGCGCGCGGTGTCCTCCGAGCCGCAGCCCGTGATCTCGAGGAAGAAGTCGAGCACGTCCTCGATGGTGACGATGCCGACCAGGCGGCCGTCGCGGGTCACCGGCAGGCAGCCCACACCCTTCCGGCGCATCAGGTAGGCGGCATCCTCGATCAGCGTGTCCGGCGAGCAGGTCACGACCTCGGTCTGCATGATCTTGCCGGCCGTGAGCTTGCCCAGCAGGTAGTTGGCCTCGCCGACCGAGAGCGTGGTGGCCGATGAGGGAGACAGGCGCTGGAGGTCGCGGAAGGACACGAGCCCGACCAACTTGTCCTCGCCCCTGACCACCGGCAGGTGGGTCACGCACTGCCCGTGCATGAGGCTGGAGAGGTGGGTGACACGGGTTTCCTCGGTCACGCTGGTCACCTCACGGCTCATGATCTGCTCGACGTACATGGTCCACCCTCCAAGTCCGACACCCAGTCTTTCGCCCCGCGCCGACTTGCGCCCGCCCTTGGCCGGGCGCTTCTCAGTGCCCGAGGTAGGCCTTGCGCACCGCCTCGTCCGCAAGGAGCTCGGCCGCCTTCGCCGACATCACCACCCGCCCCGTCTCGAGGACGTAGCCGTGGTGGGCGATGCGCAACGCCGCTCGCGCGTTCTGCTCGACCAGCAGTACCGTCACCCCGGCCTGGTTCAGCTCCTGCACCACCCGGAAGATCTCCTCCACCAGCAGTGGCGCCAGCCCCATCGACGGCTCGTCCAGCAGCAGCAGGCGGGGCCGGCCCAGCAGGGCGCGGCCGATGGACAGCATCTGCTGCTGGCCGCCGGACAGCGTGCCGGCCGCCTGGGCGCGGCGCTCCTTCAGTATGGGAAAGAGCCCGTAGACCCGCTCGATCTCGCGCTCGAGCCAAGCCCGGTCGCGCCGGTGGGGATAAGCGCCGAGGCGTAGGTTGTCCTCGACGCTCAGGGGTGCGAACACCTGGCGCCCCTCCGGCGCGTGGCAGATACCGTGCGCCACCACTTTGTGCGGCGGCAGACGTGTGATGTCGACTCCTGCGAATCGCACCGAGCCCGCGCTCTTCGGCTGCACGGCCGACAGGCTGCGCAGCAGCGTGCTCTTGCCGGCGCCGTTGGCGCCGACGATGGCGACGAGCTCGCCCTGGCGCACGTTGAGGGAGACATCGCTCAGCGCTCGAATGGGGCCGTAGTGGCTGGCGAGCCCCTCGACCGCGAGCAGCGGCTCGTCAGTCGACGGCATACTGGACCTTGCCCCCAGGTAGGCGTCGATCACCCGGCGGTCCGACTGGATCTGCGCCGGCGTCCCCTCCGCGAGCACGCTGCCGTACTCCAGGACGAGGACGCGGTCGGACACCTGCATCACCAGCTCCATGTTGTGCTCGACGAGCAGGACGCCCACGCCCGCATCGCAGATGCGCCGGATGAGTCCGCGCATCTCGACGGTCTCGGTGTCGTTCAGGCCGGCCGCCGGCTCGTCCATGAGCAGCAGCTTCGGCTTCGACGCGAGGGCGCGCGCGACCTCCACGCGCTTGAGCACGCCGTAGGGAAGGGCGCTCGCCGGCCGGGCGTCGAGGTGCGCCAGATCGCAGAAGGCGAGCGCGTCCCGGGCCCACTCCCGCACCTGGCGCTCCTCGCGCTGGACCGACGGCAGACGCAGCGCCGCCGCCAGCAGGCCGGTCCGGGAACGGAGGTGGCAGCCCACCATCACGTTCTCCAGTACGGTCATGTTGAAGAACACCTGCAGGTTCTGAAAGGTGCGTGAGATGCCGCGAGCCGCGACCGCGTGGGGCGCGAGGCCCACGAGCGGCTCGCCCTCGAAGCGGATGGCGCCCTCGTCGGGAGCATAGAAGCCGCAGAGGGTGTTGAAGAGCGTGGTCTTGCCCGCCCCGTTGGGGCCGATGACGGCGTACACCACCCCGAGCGGCACCTCGAAGTGCACGTCCGCGAGCGCGGCGACCCCGCCGAACGACTTCGCCAGGCCGGTGACGTCAAGCAATCCCATCGCCGGAGGCCGCGGGCCGTTCGCGCCGCCGCGTCAGGGCGAGGTGCAGGCCCCGCGCGAGGCCGACGAACAGGCCCTGGGGTAGAAAGATCATGATGACCATCAGGATCGCGCCGAGGATGACCATCTCGTAGTCGTGGAACACCACCAGGCCTGCCTTCAGAAGGGTCAGGGTGACCGCGCCGAACACCGCACCGTAGGTCGACGCCATCCCGCCCAGCACGACCATGGTCACGAGCTCGACCGAGACGAAGAAGCTGAACGAATCGGGGCTGACGAAGCCCTGCTGGTGCGCGAACAGGCTGCCGGCGACGGCGCTGAGCACCGCGGAGAGCACGAACACCCGGGCCTTCGTGCGGGCGGTGTCGATACCCATCATCTCGGCCGCGAACTCCGAGCCGTGCACGGCGCGCAGTGCCCGGCCCGTCCGCGAGTCGACGATGTTGAGGGAGAGCCAGACGACGGCGAGCATGACGGCCGCCACGACCCAGTACCAGTGCAGGTCGGTCTTGACGCTCCAGCCGAGCAGGCTCAGGCCGGGGATCCCCGACAGCCCGTCCGGACCGCCGGTGAGTGCCACCGCCTGCACCATGACGATGTGCACGATGATGCCGAAGCCGAGCGTCGCCATCGCCAGGTAGTGGCCCTTGAGCCGAAGGATGGGGCGGGCGATCAGCCCCGCGATCAGGAACACGATCGCCATGCCGGCCAGCATCCCGAGCCACGGGCTCAGGCCGTAGCCGGTCGTGAGGATGGCGGAGCTGTACGCGCCCAGGCCGAAGAAGGCGGCATGACCGAGCGAGATCTGGCCCGCGTAGCCGATCAGCAGGTTCAGGCTGACTGCCAGTATCACGTGGAAGCCCACCGTGACGCCGACCACGGTGACGAAGTAGTTCTTGGGGAAAAGCAGCGGTAGCGCGATGACGACCAGCGCCAGCACTGCGAGCCCGGCCAGATGCGGCCGCGCGCCACCTCGCCGCAGCGACGCGCCGGGCCGTGAGGCGTGCACCGCGCCTGTCGACCGGCTCACACCCGCTCCGCGGAGGCGCGCCCGAACAGCCCGCTGGGCCTGAAGAACAGCACCAGCAGGATCACGACGAAGGCGATCGCGTCCTTGTAGCCCGACGAGATGAAACCGGCCCCGAGGGATTCAAGGATGCCCAGCAGCAGGCCACCCGCGACCGCCCCCATCGAGTTGCCCATCCCGCCCAGGATGGCGGCGGAAAAGCCCTTCAGCCCCAGCATCACCCCCGCGTCGTAGGACGTGAAGGTGATGGGAGCGACCAGCATTCCCGCCACTGCCCCCAGCAACGCGGAGAGCCCGTAGGCCAGCAGCAGCATCCAGCGGACGTTGATCCCCATGAGCGCGGCCGCGGTCGGGTTGCAGGAGCAGGCGAGCAGCGCCTTGCCGACCGTCGTCCGGCCAAAGAACCAGCGCACCACCAGGACGAGGACCGCGGTGCCGCCCATGACCCACAGATTCTGCGGCAGCAGCGTCGCGCTGCCGAGTTGCAGCGGCGTCTCGCCGGAGAAGTGGGGCATCGCGTGGAAGTTCTTGCCCCAGATCAGCTGGGCCAGGCCGCGCAGGAAGATCGAGGCCCCGATGGTGATGATGATCAGCGTGACCACCGAGGCGCCGCGGGCGGGCTCGACCGCGAACTTCTCCAGTGCCATGCCGATCGCCACCGTCGCCAGCGCCGCCAGCACCAGCGCGACCAGGAACGGCGCGCCCGCCGAGATCAGGCTGATGGCCGTCATCGCCCCGATCATCACGAACTCCCCCTGCGCGAAATTCACGACGTCGGAGGCGTTGTAGATGATCGCGAAGCCGAGCCCGACCAGCGCGTAGATCGCGCCGACGGTGATGCCGGTGATGAGGAACTGCGCGAGCTGGTCGAGCATGGCGAGCGCGGCCAGGGACCGCAGGTTCCCGCTCCGCGCGGCGTCAGTCGATGATGACCCAGTTGCCCTTGCGGACCTCCAGCAGCTTGAACGCGTCCACGCCGAGGCCCATGTGGTCGTCGGGAGTCATGTTGAAGACCCCGGCGGTGCCGACGAAGCCCTTGGTCCGCTCGATCTCGTCGCGGACCTTCGCCTTGTCGGTGCCCTTGGCGCGCTTGATGGCCTCGACCGCGATGAACAGCCCGTCGTAGGCATGGCCGCCGAAGGTCGATACCTCGCCGTGCTTCGCCTCGAACTTGGCCTTGTAGTCGAGCAGCACCTTCTTCTGCGGGTCGGTGTCGGACAGCTGCTCGGCCACCACGAGGGCGGCCGCCGGCAGGCGCACGCCCTCCGCCGCCTCGCCGGCCATCTCGATGAACTTCTTGGAGGCGACGCCGTGGGACTGGTAGACCGGCAGGGTGATGCCGAGCTGCCGGATGTTGCGGGTGACGATCGCCGGGGCCGCGCCGAAGCCGAAGTTCAGGATGGCCTGGGCGTCGGTGGCCCGGATCTTCGTCAGCTGGGTGGTCATGTCCGTGTCCTTGTTGCCGTAGGACTCGTCGGCCACGACCTCCAGCCCGTACTTCGGGGCCAGTTCCAGGACCTGCTTGCGGCCCGACTTGTCGAAGCCGCCGTCACCCGTGATCAGCGCCAGCTTCTTGATGCCGCGCTTCTTCATGTCCTCGAAGATGCGGATGGCTGCCATGCGATCCGTGTGGGGGGTCTTGAAGACCCATTTCTTGACCGGCTCGACGATCTCGACGCCGCCGGCCAGCGAGATGAGGGGGACCTCGGCCTTCTCCACCTCGGCGATCGCCGCCATGGTGTCGCCGGTGCTCGAGCCGCCCACGATGACGTCCACGCCGTCGTTCTGGATCAGCCTCTTGACGAAGGTCAGCGCCTCTTTGGCCTGTCCCGCGGTGTCGTAGTGCACCAGCTCGAGCTTCTTGCCGAGCACTCCGCCCCCGGCGTTCAGCTCCTCCACGTACATCTGGAGCGTTCGCAGCTCCGGGTCTCCCAGAAACGAGGCCGGCCCCGTCACCGAGAGAAAGGTGCCGATCTTGATGGTGTCACCCGCCTGCACCCAACCGGTAGCGAGCATTGCGGCGCCCAGCGTCAGCCCGAACAGCCCGATGCGTGTCTTCATGGAGCCCCCTTTCTCATGTAGTCCGTTCAACGAATCTGGTCTCGGTGCCGCTTCGACTACGGCCGTCGCGACGAGCGCGCCCCCGGCCCTGCCCCGACATCCTGGCAATGACCCGCGGGATTCTATCGCCGGCGGCCCCCGCAGAGGTACCTGTGGCGTGCGCAGCCACGGCAGTGCATGGGTAGACGTTCCGGCGCTCGTTGACGGTGATCGATTTCGAAGGCGGGCCGCCACCGTCGACAATGAGTTTCTGCTGATTAGCTGTCGCAGGTCTATAAATGGCTGGAATCCGCGGGGGTATCCTCGCGCCGGCCCTCGTGCTGGTCAGCGGCCTCGCCGAACCACGCGACACCGCTGACCTGTAGCGCTGCTTCCCGGAGCGCGCCAAACAATGACAAAGCCGGCGACCGGAGGCCGACCGTTGGCGCTGACGCTCGACGCCGACTGAACGCCACCGCCGACACTGAACCGAGGAGACCGTAGAGATGCTGGGAATCGACGATCCGTTCGTGCTGCTCGCGTACGTGGGCTGCATCGTGATGGCGGGGGTGTGCGTGGTCTACGGCCTGATCCGGCGCAACGCCGCGGCGGACGTGGTGACACAGGAAGACCGTGCATGGGCAATCGAAGAGAAGAGGGTAGAAGATGAAACGGCGGCTTGAGACGACGGCATGGGTGGCGCTGGCGACAGCGCTGGTGGCGACTCCGGTTGCAGCTGAGGAGGCGAAGAGCATGTTCAGCTGGGGCGCCGACCTGCGCCTGCGGTGGGAGTTCCTCGACAACGCCACGACACTGAACGAGGACCTCCAGGGCGCAGAGCGCAGCTTCGCCCGGTACCGCGGCCGCCTCTGGGGGCAGGTGGCGCCGAACGAGAGCTTCGAGGCCTACGGGCGTCTGATGTACGAGGGGCGTTATTACGCCCACCCCGACGAGTTCCTCATCCCGGGTTTCGGCAGACGTCCTCGACACGAGCTACTCGGGCGCGCTGATGTTCGACAACCTCTACCTCAAGTTCAACCGCGTGGGCGGCATACCGCTGACGCTCAAGCTCGGGCGACAGGACATGTTCCTCGGCAACGGCTGGCTCGTTGCCGACGGCACGCCGCTGGACGGCTCGCGCACCTTCTACTTCGACGCCGCACGCGCCACCTACGTCGCCGAGCCCATCGCGACGACGTTCGACCTCGTGTACATCAACCAGAACCACGACACGGACCGCTTCCCCTTCACGTTCAACAACGAGACCGAGGACCAGACCGAGCAGGACGAGACCGGCGTGATCCTCTACGCGCGCAACAAGAGCCTCGTGAAGGACAGCGACGTCGACTTTTTCTTCATGTACAAGGACAACGACCCCGCCCAGGCTCTGTGGCGGGTCAACAACGGCTTCGACCCGTTCCCGTCGCCGACCCGCGAGGGCGAGACGTACGCGCTGGGCGCGCGGTTCGACGGCAAGCTGACGCCCAACTGGGCGGTGCGCGCAGAGGCCGCCGCCGAGTGGGGCGACGTCGTCGGGGCCGACCTCGAGGCCTTCGGCTTCAACGGCCGAGTCACCTACCACGTCGGCGACCCGCTCTCCAACCGGGTCCATCTCGGCTACGAGTACCTGTCCGGCGACGACCCGAGCACGTCGGACAACGAGGCCTTCGACCCGCTGTGGGGCCGCTGGCCGCAGTGGAGCGAGCTCTACCAGCCCTACACCTACCCCATTGGTTTCGACTCGCGCACGGGCGAGGCGACCAACCTGCAGCGCATCAACCTGGGCTGGGGCATGAAGCCGCACCCGACGACCGAGGTCACCCTCGACTACCACGCGCTTTTCGCGAACGAGAATACGGTCGGCGGCAAGCCCGGGTTCAGCAAGAACGGCGATTTCCGCGGCAACCTGTTCACGGGCTGGGTGAAGACCAAGTACGACAAGAACATCTCCGGCCATCTGGTGGCGGAGTACTTCAACCCGGGCGACTACTACGACGACTCGAGGGACCAGAGCGCGTGGTACCTCCGCGCCGAGCTGTTCCTGACCTGGTGAGGCGGCCCACCGGCGGCCCCGGGCGAGGCACCTCGCGGCAGCGCGAGCCGGGATGACCGCGGCTTGAGCGGCAGCCGCCTCGCGCGGGGCGGCTGCCCCCCGTTGCTGCAACGCAGCAGCCGGGCGGATAATCACGGCTCCCCAGGCCTGAGCAGAGAACGCCGGACATGAGCGCAGACAGACAACTCCTCAGCGGCGACGAGGCGGTCGCCCTCGCCGCCCTCCACGCCGGCGTGCGGCTCGGCACCGGCTACCCCGGCACGCCGTCGACCGAGATCCTCGAATACTTCGACCAGCTCGGCGGGCATGCCCAGTGGTCGCCGAACGAGAAGGTCGCTATGGAGGTGGCGCTGGGCGCCGCCTTCGCCGGCGCGCGCACGCTGGTCACGATGAAGCACGTCGGGCTCAACGTCGCGTCGGACCCGCTGTTCACGGCGACCTACACGGACGTCGAGGGCGGGCTCGTCGTCGTGTCCGCGGACGACCCGGGGATGGCGTCGAGCCAGAACGAGCAGGACAACCGGCACTACGCCCGCGCGGCGGCGGCGCCGATGCTCGAGCCCATCGACTCGCAGGAGGCCTACGACTACACGCTGCTCGCCTTCGATCTGTCCGAGCGCTGGAAGATCCCGGTGATCCTGCGGCTGACCACCCGCGTCTGCCATTCCAAGACGGTGGTGCGGCCACGGGAGACCACCGCATCGGGACCGGAGCCGCACTTCCAACACGACATCCCCGCCCGGGTGATGATCCCGGCCTACGCCAAGCCGGCGCACCACCGACTGCGCCGCAAGATGGAGGAGATCGCGGCCTGGAACGAGGCGAGCGGCCCTCGACCACGTTCGCGACGGCAGCCGCGAGCTCGGGATCATCGCGACCGGCATCAGCGCGGTCCACGCGCGCGAGGCCGCGCCCGAGGCCCGCATGCTGACGATCGGCCTCACCTACCCCCTGCCGATGAACGCCATCCGCGACTTCGCCGACAGCGTCGACCGCGCTGGTCGTGATCGAGGAGGGCGACCCGGTGCTCCAGGACTCGCTGCGCGCCGCCGGCATACCGGCCGAAGGCAAGCCGGAGATGTACCGCTTCGGCGAGCTCAACGTGCCGCGCGTGCGCCGCATCCTCGACGGCGACACCAGCCCCGAGCCGGTCCCGCCCAGGGGCAAGCCGCCGGAGCTCTGTCAGGGCTGCTCGCACCGCGACGTGTTCCAGGTCCTCAAGGACATGGACTGCATCGTCGCGGGCGACATCGGCTGCTACACGCTCGGCGTGCTGCCGCCCCTGCAGGCGATGGACACCTGCGTCTGCATGGGCGCGAGCATCGGCGTCGGGCTCGGCCTGCGGCACGTGCTGCCGGATGACGAGGCGAAACGGGTCGTCAGCGTGATCGGCGACTCGACCTTCGTGCACTCCGGCATCACCGGCATCGCCGAGATGGTCTACAACCCGCCGAAGACCGGGCACGTGGTGCTGATCCTCGACAACGGCACGACGGCGATGACCGGCCAGCAGGAGCACCCGGGGACAGGCCGCACGCTGCACCACGACCCGACGGGCAAGATCAGCTTCGAGGCACTGGGGCGCGCGATGGGCGTTCAGAACGTCCACCTTGTCGAGCACGTGGACACCGACGCCTCGCTCCAGCCGCTGCTGGAGCAACTGCTGTCGAAGCCCGAGACGTCGCTGGTCGTCGTGCGCCAGCCCTGCGTGCTCGCCGCGCCGAAGATCCGCTTCTACGAGAAGGCCGCGGCGGAGAAGATGATGAAGCAGGGCTGCTCGGCCTGCCCTGCGGACTGAAGGCTGAAGGACGGGACACCCGATGAGCAAGGTCACCAACGTCGTCGTCGCCGGCCTCGGCGGCCAGGGAGTGCTCAAGGCCTCCGACATCCTCGCCGACGCGGCATTCCGCGCCGGCCACGACGTGAAGAAGAGCGAGCTGCACGGCATGAGCCAGCGCGGCGGGTCGGTGAGCAGCGACGTCCGCTACGGCGACGAGGTGCTGAGCCCGATGGTGCCGGTCGGGCGAGGCCGACGTGCTGCTGGTGCTCGAAGAGACCCAGCTGGAGATCAACCGCCCCGTGCTGAAGCCGGGCGGCCTGCTGATCGGCCCCGACATCCTGGAGGCGGGCGCGCTGAAGAACCGCAAGAGCCTCAACGTGGCGCTGCTGGGCGCGCTCTCGACCGCGCTGGACATACCCGAGGAGCACTGGATCGCGGCCATCCACGCCAACCTCGCGCAGAAGCTGCACAAGATCAACGAGCAGGCCTTCGCGCTCGGCCGCGCCGCGATGGCGCGCCGCGCCAGCGCAGCCTGACGACGCACAAGAGGAGGGGCACCGCCCATGCTGACCGAGCTCTGGAACGACGCGGCCGGGCGGTTCCACCCCGCCAGCGCACCCGATTTCCTGCCGGAGGAGCGACTCAAGGAGGTGCAGCTGCGCCGGCTCAAGGCCGTCGTCGCCCGCGCCTACGAGCGGGTCGCCCTCTTCCGCTCCCGCCTCGAGGAGCGTGGCCTCACGCCCGACTCGATCCAGCGGCTCGAGGACATCGCCAGGCTGCCCTTCACGGTCAAGAGCGACCTGCGCGACACCTACCCCTTCGGCCTGTTCGCGAGCCCCATGAGCGACGTCGTGCGCCTGCACGCGTCGTCCGGCACCACCGGCAAGCCGATCGTCGTCGCCTACACGCGCGAGGACGTGGACGTCTGGTCCGAGGTGATGGCGCGCACCTTCGCAGCCTGCGGGCTGCACCGCGGCGACGTGGTGCAGAACGCCTTCGGCTACGGCCTGTTCACCGGTGGGCTGGGCGCGCACTACGGCGCCGAGGCCCTCGGCGCCACCGTCATACCGATCTCCGGCGGCAACACCGACCGCCAGATCATGGTGATGCGCGACTTCGGCGTCACCGCGCTGTGCGCGACGCCGAGCTATTTCCTGCACGTCATCGAGCGCGCCGGCGAGCTGGGCGTGGACATGAAGGCCCTGCCGCTGCGCGTCGGCGTGTTCGGCGCCGAGCCCTGGTCGGACGCGATGCGCGAGCGCATCCAGATCGGACGCGGGCATCAAGGCCTTCGACATCTACGGCCTGTCCGAGATCATCGGCCCCGGCGTAGCGAGCGAGTGCAGCGCCCACGACGGCCTGCACGTGTTCGAGGACCACTTCTACCCCGAGATCATCGACCCCCAGAGCGGCGAGCCGCTGCCCGACGGCAGCGAGGGCGAGCTGGTGCTCACCACGCTCTCGAAGAAGGCGATGCCGATGATCCGCTACCGCACGCGCGACATCACCGAGATCCTGCCGGAGCGCTGCAGCTGCGGGCGGACGATCCGCCGCATCCGGCGCATAGGCCGGCGCTCCGATGACATGTTCATCATCCGCGGCGTCAACGTGTACCCGTCGCAGGTCGAGGCGGCGCTGCTCGCGGTCGAGGGGACCCTGCCGCACTACCAGATCATCCTCACGCGCGACCACGGCCTCGACCAGATGGCCGTCGAGGTCGAGGTGACCGCCGAGGTCTTCAGCGACAAGGTCCGCGCCCTCGAGGACGTGCGCGCCCGCCTGGCGCACGCCATCGAGCACATCCTCGGCATACGCGTCGACCTGCGCCTGGTCGAGCCGCGCACCATCGAGCGCAGCCAGGGCAAGGCCAAGCGCGTCATCGACCGCCGCAACGTCTGACACACCCCCAGGGGGACACACCATGAAGCTGCAGCAGCTCTCGCTCTTCCTCGAGAACAGGCCGGGCCGCCTCGGCGCGCCGCTGGAGATCCTCGGCGCCGCCGGCATCAACCTGATGACCCTGTCGCTCGCCGACACCGCCCAGTTCGGCATCCTGCGCCTGATCGTGCGCGAGTGGGAAAAGGCGAAGCGGCTGCTCGAGGAGGCGGGCTGGGTGGCCAACATCACCGAGGTCGTCGCGGTGGACGTCCTCGACCGACCGGGCGGACTCGCCAACGCGCTCAAGGCGCTGGAAGGCGCCGGCCTCAACATCGAGTACATGTACGCCTTCTCGCTGCGCCGCGGCGACAAGGCGATCCTCATCTTCCGCTTCGAGGACCCCGACACCGCCATCGACCAGCTGGTCAAGGCCGGGCTGCACGTCGTGGGGCCCGAAGAGCTGTTCCAGCACGTGCCCTGACCGATCGAAGATGGCGTCATTCCCGTTCGAGAACCGCGTCTGGGACGAGCACGAGACGCTGTCCCGCGACGCGCTGCGCGGCGCTGCAGGTCGAGCGCCTGCGCGAGCTCGTCGACCGCGCCGCGCGCGTGCCCGTCTATCGCGACTACTTCGCGCTGCACGACGTCACGCGGCGCAGCATCCGGACGCCCGACGACGTCCGACGCCTGCCCCTCACCACCAAGGACGACCTGCGCCGCCACCACCCGCTCGGCTTCCTCGCCGTCCCGCGCAAGGATCTCGCGCGCATCCACGGCTCGTCTGGGACGACCGGCAAGCCGACCTTTGTCGCCTACACGGCGGAGGACGTGCGGACCTGGGCCGATCTCTGCGCGCGCTTCCTGGTCGCCGGCGGGCTGCGGCCCGAGCACACCTGCCAGGTCGCCTTCGGCTACGGCCTTTTCACGGGCGGGTTCGGGCTGCACTACGGCATCGAGCGCGTCGGCGCGGCGATCATCCCGGCAGCATCCGGCAACACCCGGCGGCAGATCGACATCATCCGCGACCTCGACCCGGAGGTCCTGGTCTGCACCCCGAGTTACGCGCTGACCATCGCCGACACGGCCCGCGAGCTCGGCATCGACCCGCGCTCGCTCTCGCTCCGCTTCGGGCACTTCGGCGGCGAGCCCTGGACCGAGGACATGCGCCGCGAGATCGAGGACCAGCTCGACATCCTCGCCTTCAACAACTACGGCCTGTCGGAGGTGATCGGGCCCGGCGTCAGCGGCGAATGCGCCGCGCGCGGCGGGATGCACCTGCAGGAGGACCACTTCCTCGTCGAGTGCCTGAACCCCGAGACGCTCGAGCCGGTGGCCGACGGCGAGCCGGGCGAGCTGGTGATCACCACGCTGACCCGCCAGGCGATGCCGATGCTCCGCTACCGCACCCGCGACATCGCCCGGCTCTGGCGCGAGCCCTGCGCCTGCGGCCGTACCACGACGCGCATGAGCCGCGTCACCGGCCGCACCGACGACATGCTGATCATCCGCGGCGTCAACGTCTTCCCGTCGCAGATCGAGGAGGCCCTGCTGCGCGTCGAGGGCACGACGCCGCACTATCTGATCGAGGTCGATCGTCCGGGCACGCTCGACGAGGTGACGGTCAAGGTGGAAATCCGGTCCGAGCTCTTCTCCGACCGCATGGACCGCATGCAGGCCCTGCGCGACCGCATCGGCCGCGAGATCCAGGCCGTGGCCAACATCCGCGCCAACGTCCAGCTCGTCGAGCCGCGCTCCATCGAGCGCTTCGTCGGCAAGGCGAAGCGGGTGGTGGACAGGCGGGGGCTTTAGGGTTAGCCAGGGTTACATCGACGGCGGGTGCGGGTCGGTCGCGGGCTTGCGCGAGACCCGTGCCACGACGGCCTCGCGATCGGGCAGGACGGCCTCCGCGACGAGCACCGACTCGCAGGCCAGCGGCAGATCCGGGGGCGCCTTCTCGCCGCGCTTCGGCGGTGGCCGCTTCGCCGCCTCGCGGATCTCGCGCACCCACCCGTCGAGTCCTCATCGCAGCCGTCGCCCGCTGGAAACGGCGCCTGGGGCTGGCACTGCGGGCTGTCCGCCGGGCACGCGAGGCGGACGTGGAAGTGCGGAGTCGTGGCCCCACCAGGGCCGCAGCTTTGCGAGCCAGTCGCCCTTGCGGCCGCCGTTGCACAGGTGCCGCTTGATGATCGGGTTGACGAAGATCCGCTCGACCTGCGGCGACTGCGCGACCACCTGCAGCAGCTCGGCGAGCTTCGGGTCCCACCGCTTCTTGTCCATTGTGCCGTCGGCCGCGCGGACCACGGAGTCCATCGGCAGCTGCTCGGTCTGCGTGGTACTCAGAGGCGCCGCGCCGCGCGGCAGGAGCCGGAGCCAGACGTCGACGTCGAGCCCGATCTGGTGGCTGGCGTGCCCGTAGGCGGCGGGGCCGCCGCGGGGCTGCGAGAGGTCGCCGACGAGCAAGCGGCCGAGGCCTGGCCGATCCACCTCGCGGCCAGGTCCTTGACGTACGCGACGAGGCGCGGGTGTCCGTAGTTGCGGTTGCGGCTGGGCCGCATCACCTGATAGCCCTGCCCCACGAGCGGCAGCTCGGCCGCCCCCGCGATGCAGCCGGCGGCGTAGCCGCCGATCGCCTGCGCCCGGCCAGCGGACGGCGACCGGACGTCCCCCCACGGGTTCTGGGCGAGCGCGACGGCGGCGGAGCCGCCCATCAGGAGGCCTGCGAGACAGGCGAGGCGTGCGGGTCGGATTCATCGAGTGGCGGGCCTCCAGTACGTCCGGGCCGGACGGCAGCACGCCAGTAGCATAGCGGGAGCAGACCGCGGGGGCGATGCCCCGCACCGCGCCGCGTCGCCCTGGTCCATAATTGCGGCGCAGTTGCCCTGCACAGGAACGCCAACTTGTCCGAGCCCGCCCAAGTCCAGGACCAGCCCCTCGTCGACCTCAACGTCGCCGGCATGGAGACCATGCCACCGCCGATCGAGGTAAAGGCGCAGGCCCCGTTGACGGCCGCGGCGGCGGCCACGGTGACGCGCGGCCGCGCGGTGCTGCGCGACATCCTCGACCGCAAGGACCCGCGGCTGTTCGTCGTGCTGGGGCCCTGTTCCATCCACGACCCCAAGGCCGCCCACGACTATGCTGCGCGTCTGGGGGCCCTCGCCGACGAAGTGGCCGACACGCTGGTGCTCGTCATGCGCGTCTATTTCGAGAAGCCGCGCACCTCGACCGGCTGGAAGGGCTACATCAACGATCCGCACATGGACGACTCCTTCCGCATCGACGAAGGGATGATGGCGGCGCGCCGACTCCTCCTCGACTTCGCGGAGATGGGACTGCCCACCGGCTCGGAGGCCCTCGACCCGCTGTCGCCCCAGTACCTCGCGCGACCTGATCAGCTGGTACGCGATCGGCGCGCGCACGACCGAGTCGCAGACGCACCGCGAGATGGCGAGCGGCCTGTCGACGCCCGTGGGCTTCAAGAACGGCACCGACGGCAGCCTCGAGGTCGCCCTGAACGCCATCCGCTCGGCCGCCAACCCGCACAGCTTCCTCGGCATCAACCGCTATGGCAGGACCGCGATCGTCCGCACCTCCGGCAACCGTTACGGTCACCTGGTGCTGCGGGGCGGGGGCGGCCGTCCCAACTACGACACGGTGAGCGTGCGGCTGGCCGAGGCCAGCCTGCGCAAGGCCGAGCTGCCCGCGAACATCGTCATCGACTGCTCCCACTCCAACTCGCTGAAGGACCCCGCCCTCCAGCCGCTGGTCTTCCACGACTGCGTGCACCAGATCAAGGAGGGCAACCGCTCGATCGTCGGCATGATGCTGGAGAGCCACCTCTACGCCGGCAACCAGCCTATCCCCGACGACCTGTCCCAGCTGCGTTACGGGGTGTCGGTCACCGACGCCTGCATCGACTGGGACACGACCGCGGAGGTCATCCGCCGCGGGCGCAGCGAGCTGCGCGGGCTGCTCGCCGGACGGCAGGCCTGAGTAGGTCGGCGCGGGGCGTCGGCCTCGGCCCATACCCACTGAGTGATTGCGGTTTCCGGCCCCGACGCGCCTGCGATCATGGACAGCCGCGCCCGCCGCATCGGGTAAACGGGGCGACGTTTCGCGTCTCAGATCGCCAGTTCCACCGATCGCCGTCCGCGGCAAGTGAGTACCGATGCAGGAGCCCAGCACCGCCGTCTTCCACCGGCGCACCTTCGCCCAACCGCGTATCCACCTGGTTCGCGGCGACCCGGCCCGCCTTCCTGACCGCTTCAGTGATGCCCGTGCTGGTGGGCCTCGCGTTCTCCTGGCGCGAGCACGGCACGATCAACTTCGAGCTGGCCCTCGCCACCCTGCTCAACATCGTCCTGATCCACGCCGGCGCGAACGTCCTCAACGACTACTACGACGCGAAGAACGGCACCGACGGGGCCAACACGGCACGCATCTTCCCGTTCTCGGGGGGCAGCCGCTTCATCCAGAACGGCGTGATGACGCCCCGCCAGACGTTCTGGCTGGGCGCAGTGCTTCTCGGGTCGGGCGCCTTCCTCGGCCTCCTGATGGCGGCGGTCGCCGGGGCCTTCGTGCTCGCCATCGGCGCTGCTCGGGGGGCTGCTCGCGATCTTCTACTCGGCGCCACCGTGCCTCGCGTGCCGGGGCCTCGGTGATTTCGCCATCGCCGCCTGCTTCGGGCTGCTGCCGGTAGCCGGCACCGAGTACATCCAGGCGGGCCTGGTGTCGCCGGCCAACCTGTGGCTCGGCGGGGCGGTGGGGTGCTTCGTGGCAGGGATCCTGTGGATCAACTCGATCCCCGACATCGAGGCCGACCGTGCGGCCGGCAAGCTCACCCTGCCCGTCCGGCTGGGGCGCGACCGGGCACCCTACGGGCTGCTGACGCTGTTCGTCACCGGCTTCGCGCTCATCGCGCTGGGGCCCCTGCCGCGCGGTGCCTGGCTCGCCCTGCTCGCGATCGTGCCAGCCGGCATCGCGATGCGGATGCTGCTGCGCGGACAGCTGATGCCCGCCATACCGCTGACGCTCGCCACGCACGCAAGCGTCTGCATCCTGCTCGTGGCGGGGCTGCTGCCGCATTAGCGGCGAGCGGTCAGTCGGCGTGGCCCTGCGGCCAGCATCCGCAAGAGATCGCGGTCGATCAGCCCGGATCGGCCGAAGGGCAGCGAGCCAACGTGGTGGTAGGCACCCGGCCTCAGCGCCTCGGGCAAGTGCTCTCGGCCCCATGCGGCGACGGCTTCCGCAGCTGCATCGCCGGTATAGACGGCGACGAGGGTGGCGCCCCGAGCGGGATCCGGGCGGCCAGCGACCGCCACCTCGCCGATGGCCGGGCAGCCGCGCAGCATCTCTTCAACCTGCCGCGGGTGAACGTTCTCCCCGCCGGTCACCAGCACGTCGTCGGCCCGCCGCTCGATCCAAAGCCGGCCGCCGCCGTCCAGACGACCGAGGTCGCCCGTGATGAGCCAGCCCTCGTCGAGGCCGTACCCGCCACGCCGCTCGGGGTCGGCGTAGCCAGCCATCACGGCGGGCCCTTTCACACGTATGCGCCCCACTCCCCAGGTGGGACGGCCGTGGCCGTCGACCACCTGCACCTCGAAGCCCGCCAGCGGCCTGCCGACGCAGCCGGCCGGCACGCGTTCCTCCGGCAGCGCAGTCGCGATCTGCGACATGGTCTCCGTCACGCCGTAGCGAGGGGCAGACGGGCCACCCGCCATGCAGCGCGCGGTCGGCCAGCGCGGGTGGGATCGCCATGCCGCCCACGACCACCCGCTGCAGCGTCGGTGGCGGCGGCGCGTCGCCCACCACGTCCAGCAGCTGCGCGAGCATGCCGGGCACCAGAGACACGTGTGTGATCCCGAGTTGCCCGATGTCCCACCAGGCCCTGTCGGGGTCGAAACCTTCGCGCAGAACGGCCGTGGCCCCCGCTTCCACGCAGCGGTAGAGCACCGCCAGCGCGCCCACCTGGTGCAGAGGGAGGCAGAGCAGCCAGCGGTCGCCGGCGTGCAGCCCCAGACGCGCGCGCGAAGCCTGCACGGCCGCGGCGATGTTGCGCGCAGTGAGCATCGCCCCCTTCGGCTCGCCCCCGCTGCCGCTCGTGCCGACGACGAGCAGGACGCTGTCTGCACCGGTGCAGCCTTCAGGCAAGGTCACGGCGTCGGCGTCGGCCGCCAGCCGCCGAACAAATCGGTGCCCGGCTCGATGGCCCGGTCAACACCCGCGGCCAGCCACAGCGCGACCCGCCAGTGGTCGGAGCGGAGGGGATCGACCAGGAACGATCGGGCAACCGAGGCGCGCGCCCGCATGCGCCAGCAACGCCGTCTCCAGCGGCGTCAGGCCGTGGATACCGAGCGCCTGCCCGGGGTCGGTACCGGAACGGAGCAGGCCGGCGGCGAGACCGCGCGCAGCGTCCGCCGAGGGACCGATAGTCCAGGGCGTCGCCCGACGGGGCGATCAGCGCGGGCATCGCTGGAACACAGGACGCGGTCACGTCCAGCCACCGGCTCGGCGAGCACGGGGGCGCAGCATCGGGAACGGTGAAGCCGTGTGCCATGGTTTGTGCAGACGGGTCGGTGCGAGGGGCGTCGGCCCTCTCCGCCAAGGTTAGCGGCACGCCCGCGCGTTTCCGGAACCCCCGGCCTGCGCGACGACGGTATGCCGGACGCAGGCCGGCGATGCCCGGCCTGTCGGATGCATCGATCCGCTCCGTTGACCCGTCCGGTCAAGCGGCGAAGAATGCGGGCGTGGCGGCCGACGGTCTTTGCGCCTTGCCTCCACGCCACACCCAGCCGCCATGCCCCACCAGCCACGCAAGCGCTTCGGCCAGCACTTCCTCCACGACCCGGAGGTGATCCGGCGCATCGTCGCCGCCGTGGCGCCGCGGCCGTCGGACCGCCTCGTGGAGATCGGGCCTGGCGAAGGCGCCATCACGCTCGACCTCCTGCGCGCGGCGGGCCGGCTCGACGCGGTCGAGCTCGACCGCGACCTCGTCGGACCGCTGGAGAATCGCTGCGTCGGCCTCGGCGAGCTGCACGTGCACGGCGCGGACGCGCTGCGCTTCGACTTCTGTGCCCTCGCGCCGCCGGGCGAGCGGCTGCGCGTCGTCGGCAACCTGCCCTACAACGTCTCCACGCCGCTGCTGTTCCACCTGCTCGACCAGATCGGCTGCATCTGCGATATGCACTTCATGCTGCAGAAGGAGGTCGTGGACCGGATGGCCGCCCGCCCTGGGGGGAAGTCCTACGGCCGGCTGTCCGTGATGCTGCAGGCGCGCTGCGCCGTGACGCGGCTGTTCGACATCGGCCCGGGGGCCTTCCGGCCTCCGCCCAAGGTCGAGTCGTCGCTCGTCCGGCTCACCCCCCTGGAGCATCCGCCGCAGATCGCGGACGTAGAGGTCTTCGCCCGCGTCGTCTCAGCCGCCTTCATGCAGCGACGCAAGACGCTGCGCAACTCCCTGAAGGGCCTCTTGACGGAAGAGACCATCGCCGCGCTGGGCATAAACCCATCCGTCCGCCCGGAGCAGCTGCCGCTGGCCGACTTCGTGGCCCTGGCCGGCGCAGCTTGCAAAGTCGATTCTGTGACCAGAGATAAGGGAAAACAGCGCTAGCGCACCCTGCCGGCGCCCGACGGAGCAGCGCAGCATGCAAGAGCACGCAACAGAAGAACACGAGAAGGAAGCAACAGAGGTCCAGCCACTCGCGCGTCCCGGGGACGTCTTCCCAGGCGTCATCCACGTCCTGCCGGTCTCCGCCCGCCCCTTCTTCCCCGGGCAGGCCGTCCCTCTGCTGATGGACGCCGAGCACTGGCGCTCGACCTTACAGGCGGTCGGGCAGACCGCGCATCAACTCATCGGCGTCGTGCTCAGCGACACCGACGCGCCCGAGAGTGCGACCACGGCCGACCTGCGCCGCGTCGGCGTGGTCGCCCGCGTGCACCGCGTGCAGGAGACGGGCGACCGCCTGCAGGTGCTGGTCGAGTGCATACAGCGCTTCCGCATCGAGCGGTTCATCGGCGAGGAGGCGCCGTTCCGCGCCCGCGTCGAGTACGTCCCCGAGCGGGTCGGCAAGCCGGGCGAGGAGGTGAAGGCCTATGCGATGGCCATCATCAACACGATCAAGGAGCTGCTGCCGCTCAACCCGCTGTACGTCGAGGAGCTGCGGACCTTCCTCGACCGCTTCGGGCCGGAGGACCCCTCGCACCTAGCCGACTTCGCCGCGAGCCTGACCACGTCGGACAAGAACCAGCTGCAGGACGTCCTCGAGTCGTTTGATCTCCTGCCGCGCATGGAGCGCGTCCTCCTGCTTCTCCACAAGGAGCTGGAGCTCGCACGGGCGCAGGCGCGCATTCGCAAGTCGGTGGAAGAGCGCATGGAGGAGCGCCAGCGGGAGTTCTTTCTCAAGGAGCAGCTCAAGGCGATACAGCAGGAGCTCGGCCTGGAGAAGGACGACCGCACCGCGGAGCTCGACAAGTTCCGGAAGCGCCTCGAGGAGCTGACGCTGCCCGAGGCCGCGCGCAAGCGCGTCGACGAGGAGATGGAGAAGCTCGCAATCCTCGAGACGGGGTCGCCCGAGTACGCAGTGACGCGCAACTACCTCGACTGGATCACGCTGCTGCCGTGGGGGCGTCACTCCAGCGACCGGCTGGACCTCGAGCACGCGCGCAAGGTGCTCGACCACGACCACTACGGGCTGGAGGACGTGAAATCGCGCATCCTCGAGTTCCTCGCGGTCGGCATCATGAAGGGCGAGGTGGCCGGCTCGATCATCCTGCTGGTCGGGCCGCCCGGCGTCGGCAAGACGTCGATCGGCCAATCCATCGCGGACGCGCTGGGCCGGCGCTTCTTCCGCTTCTCGGTGGGCGGCATACGCGACGAGGCCGAGATCAAGGGCCACCGCCGCACCTACATCGGCGCCATGCCCGGCAAGTTCATCCAGGCGATGAAGGAAGCGGGCACGGCGAACCCCGTCGTGATGCTCGACGAGATCGACAAGATCGGCGCGTCCTACCACGGCGACCCCGCGTCGGCGCTGCTCGAGGTGCTGGACCCGGCGCAGAACGTCGACTTCCTCGACCACTACCTCGACCTGCGCTTCGACCTGTCGAAGGTGCTGTTCGTCTGCACGGCGAACCAGCTCGACACCATCCCCGGCCCCCTGCTCGACCGCATGGAGGTGATCCCACTGGCCGGCTACATCGCCCAGGAAAAGCTGGAGATCGGCCGCAAGTACCTGCTGCCTCGCCAGCTCGAGCAGGCAGGGCTTAAGCGCAGCGATCTGCGGATCGACGCGGCGACCCTGCGCGCGGTGGTCGACGGCTATGCGCGCGACGCCGGCGTGCGACGCCTCGACAAGCAGCTGGGCAGGATCGTGCGCAAGGCGGTGGTAAAGATCCTCGAAGGAGCCCCTCGCCCGGTGACGGTCCGGCGCGAGAACCTGGTGGACTACCTCGGCAACCCCGTGTTCCGCGACGAGCGCAAGCTCTCCGGCGCGGGGGTCGTGACCGGGCTGGCCTGGACCGCGATGGGCGGCGCGACGCTGAGCATCGAGGCGGTGAGGATCCACAGCTATGCGCGCGGCTTCAAGCTGACGGGCCAGCTCGGCGACGTGATGCGCGAGTCCGCGGAGATCGCCCACAGCTACGTGGTGAGCCACGCCGCCGACTTCGCGGCGGACCCCGAGTTCTTCCGCGACGCATTCATCCACCTGCACGTCCCTGCCGGCGCCACGCCGAAGGACGGGCCGTCGGCGGGCGTCACCATGGCCTCGGCCCTGCTGTCGCTGGCCCGCGGGCAGGCCGTGCGGCCCATCGCGATGACCGGGGAGCTGACACTGACGGGTCACGTCTTCCCCGTCGGCGGCATACGCGAGAAGGTGATCGCCGCGCGGCGCGCGGGGATCCGCGAGCTGATCCTGCCCGCCGACAACCGCGGCGACTACGAGGAGATCCCGGCGCACGTCCGCGAGGGGTTCACCGTGCACTTCGCGACCACGTTCACGGACGTGGCGAAGCTGCTGTTCGCGCCACGCGGACGGAAGAAGGCAGCGAGGTAGGAGGCCCGCCCTCGGGCCAAATGTTCGGGGCGGGGCGGCTCCCCGGCGACGGTCCCGGTTCGCCACGCTCACCGTTCAAGGACTCTGCCCCCTTGGTCCGTTGGTGGGCCGGCGGAGCCTGCATGCGTCGCCCCGAGGTTGACTGCGGTCAAGGCTCGAGGCGCCATCCCCGCGCAACCTTCGGGCTTCGTTC
This sequence comes from uncultured Bacteroidales bacterium, assembly GCA_963705125.1. Lineage (GTDB taxonomy): Bacteria > Bacteroidota > Bacteroidia > Bacteroidales > UBA10428 > UBA5072. The sequence continues at coordinate 28,799 of CAVPIY010000011.1, forward strand.
CACCGAGCAGGTGCACTCAACGTGGCCGTCATCCCCATCGAGCCGCCGCCGTCGCGGCGCGCGCAGTCCGCAGGTCTCGCGGTGCTCGCGCTGGGCTTCCGCCCGTTCTTCCTGCTCGCGGGCGTCGGCCGCGGTGGCGCTCGTCGCTGTCTGGCCTGCGATGTGGGGCGGCCTGCTCGCGGCCAGCCCCTACTACGGAACCATCGGCTGGCACAGCCACGAGATGCTGTTCGGCTACGCGGTCGCCGTCATCGCCGGCTTTCTGCTCACCGCCGTGCGCAACTGGACGGGCCTGCGCACGCCCGACGGCCCCGCGCTGGCGGGGCTGGCGCTGCTGTGGGCCGCGCCCAGGATCGCCGCGGTGCTTCCCGTGCCGCACTGGCTGGTCGCCGGCGTGGATGTCGCGTTCCTGCCGGCGCTGACGGCCGCGCTCTACCCGCCGCTCATGGCGGCAAAGAACCGCGGCAACCGGTTCTTCCTGCCCCTAGTCGGCGCGATGGCGCTGGCCAACGCCCTGGTACATGCCGATCTCCTCGGCTACCTGGCAGGCGCGGCCACACGCGGCACGGCGCTGATGGTGGACCTGGTCCTGCTGCTCGTGCTCATCGTCTCGGGGCGCGTGATCGCCTTCTTCACGGAGCGCGGGCTCGACGGTGCAAGACCCGTCAGCCGGCGGTGGGTCGAGGTCTCGGGCATCGTCGGCGTGCTCATGCTCGCCGCCCTCGATCTGGCCGGCGGTCCGCGCGTCGCCGAGGGGATCGTCTGCGGCGTGCTGGCCGTCGTGACGCTGGTGCGCGTAGCTAGGCTGGCACGATCCGCGCGTCTGGCGCACGCCGCTGCTGTGGGTGCTGCACGCGGCCGTGCTCTGGCTCGCCGCCGGTTTCGCGCTGCGCGCGCTCGGCGCCTTCGGCCTCGTTCCTCCGACCGTCGCGCTCCACGCCCTGACCGTGGGCGCGATCGGCCTGCTGACGCTGGGGATGATGTCGCGGGTCACACTGGGGCACACGGGACGCGCCCTTCACCCACCGGTGATCGCGACTGTCGGCTTCGCCGTGCTGAACCTCGCCGCCGCCGCGCGCGTGCTCGGACCGCTCGTCGAGCCAGGGCGCTACGTGCTCTGGATCCATCTGGCCGCCGGGCTCTGGGTCCTCGCCTTCGGGCTGTTCTTCGCCGCGCACGCCGCGATGCTCTGGCGGCCGCGGGCCGACGGCCGCCCGGGCTAGGACGCCGCGCGGCTGCCGATTCAACGCGCCGCCTGAGCCGGCAAAACCGTTTCCCGTCTGCTCGAGCCCCCCGCCCAGGCGCGACCAGCCCGCTTTCGTTTGCTCGAACGTCTGGTGTGCACAGAACCGGTCGGCGGACTCGTCGGGGGCGCTCGAAGACCAATCAACGGTGACCATCTTGGCGGTCCGCGCCAAGGTTGCATCGGGCGAGTACGCCACCGAGAGCGAGGTCATCCGCCAGGGATTGCGCGCCCTGCTGGCTCGGGATCAGGCGATCGAAACCTGGCTGAAAACGGAAGTGGCCGCGGCCGAAGACACCCTGGTCGAACTCCACGCGTACATCGCCGGGCCATTACCGAGCCGGCGCAGATCGCCGGCCCACGGCGAAAGCGGTCACTTCGCCGACTCGATGAATCCGACGACCGGATCGAGCCACGACCTGTCGACGGACGCGAACGCCTGGTGCCCGCGGCCGCTCTCCATCCTGCGCTCGGTTCCTTTCACACCGCCTCCAGCCGCGTCGAACAGCAGCTGACAGGTGCCAAACTCGGGATCTGCGGCGTCGTAGATCGACAGCATCCGGCCCTTCAGGCGTGCTGCTGCGGTCCGCTGCTCCTTCTGCAGCTCGGCGCGGCGCTCGCCTGCGCAACCGGCCAGGATCACGTAGTTCATGCGCGGCTCCTGGTTCCAGTTGGCAACGGACAAAGCGATCATCCCGCCCTTGGAGAAGCCGACGACGGTCACGTTGTTCGGCGGCACGCCCTTGGCGACCAGGGCTCTGGTCAAGTCGGAGATCTTCTTCGCGTAGTCGCGCACGTTGGTGTTGGGACTGCGCTGCTCCGCGATGACGATGAAGCCTTTGTCCCCGAGCGCCCTGGCGTTGGCGCGCCAGTTCTCCTGTGCCTTCTCCGGGTTCTCTTCCACGCTGGCGCCGTGGAGGTAGAAGACATACTGGGCGTCGGGCCTCGGGTCGGCAGGTGGCTCGGCGAGCTGCGCGCTGGCGATTGCAATCGCACACAACAGGCTGGTCAACGCGGCTGCAACAACGGATCCACCCCAGCGTGTTGTATGTCCGTCTTCCATCGAAGTTTCTCCTGATTGACCGCTTTCGCATCGGCGACGAAAGTTGGGGTTTCGACGACCGTATGGACGAACGGCACGATAGGTCAACGTCGGCGAGGGACGCAAAGGGGGAGCCCACCGAGTCATGGGCGGCAGGCTACGTCTGAGCTGCTGCGAGACACGCGTGCTTTTCGAGTGCCACGCCTTCACCAGTGCCGCAACACCTTCGTATACCGGGCACTCGAGCCCAAGCCGGGACTGGCCGGGTCGGGTCGTTTCCCCGTTCCCGGCTCTGGACAGGCTTCGGTGGCCCCATCCATGCGGTTCAACAGGCCCACGAAAGCCCGGTGGTACCGGTGAATGACCGGTACCCAGCGCCAAGGACGAAGCGGGTTTCGAAGTCGTCGATAGGGGCGGGGATCCTCCGCGATCGTCGGCCGACCTGCGCCGAGCCCCCTGCTGTTCCGTGCCGCGGCGCAAATACGGCAGCTTGGGCGCTCGGCCCGCCTCTCCGGGTAAAACCGTGACAAGATAGGCGAAATGCATGCGATTTCCCGATATGAAGCAGGCCTTTCCGCTGGAATGCCCGGCGGCGCCGAGGGAGTAGCAATACGTAATCCTACCAAATAGGGTTAAACTGAGGCGATTGCTCAAGAAATAAGTCTTGGCTCCCATCATGGAGAAATCCTGTATAGCATCCCGGACTAGAAATGGTGTGTGAATCAGGTTTCCGCTGGGAAGGTTTTGCCAGTCCCATTCAGGCACGTAATCGCGTACAAGCAAAAATGCAGTTTCTCATAGCTGTCAATACTGTAGCTGCCGGAATGTTCAGTATTATCATATCCGTTGTCAATGTCACGGTACTTACCGCACTCAATTTAAGTGTACCGCTGAAAAATGCATTTTGCGAAATTATAGGGGATCTCAATGTTCAGTTGTAATGATATTCGTCAGAAAAATCCTCTGTCGTCCATAACGCCATATCATATACAGCGGTATTGTTCATGTGATCATCACCGAATGCAATAAACTGTTCAACGGTGGTTGTCGTGTCAACGGAATTTGGATTGGTCACCCTGCAAGTTGTTTGAAGAATAAGACAGTTGTTTGGGTGTTTTGTTTCTCTTTTGTGACAGCGAAACTCCCCAGTCGATTTTCTGTCTCAATAGGGCTGTGCTCGCCCCCGATGCCATTCATGATGTTTTTTGTACTTCTTTAAGAAATAGGAGCATTATAGGTAGTGGAAGTTTCACTGAGAGAATAATTATTCGTGGCTGTCTTATTATCCGACTCCAGGGCGCTGAAAAACTGGTAAAATAACCTCCCGTTTTTCAGTCTATAATCTGTGAATATGGTGATGCCATACCGGTTATTCAGGTTTTCGGTGTGATTTAAAGTGACTAAATTCACTTACTGGATTGATGTCTTCAGAACCCGTGGTTGAACTGCCGACGGCCTCATAACTGGCCGAAAGTACATCCCTGCCCCTGTCTTTCCGGTCATAGTTCAGGCTTAAAATGATACCGAGCTTGTCCTCGAAAAAGCGGTTGCTCAGCAAAACAGAAACATCCTGCATTTTGAATGAATTCGTAAATCCATTATAGCCCGTCCGGAGCCAAATATCTTTCCTGAAGCCGGGAAACGCCTCGCGCATTTTGAAATCCACCGCGCCGCCGAGTATATCGGCATCCTGATCCGGAAGAAAGGCCTTGCTCAGCTCGGTACCGCCGATCATGGAAGATGAAATGCCTCCCAGGTTCCCATCGAGCCGCATGCCATTCACATAAATGGCATTGGAGGAACACCCCGGATGTTAATGGCCACCGCTTCTCCCCCCTCTCTGTATACCGAAACACCGGGCAAACGGGATAAGGCCTCTGCCGCGTTGGCATCCGGCAATTCCTTGATCTTTTCGTCGGAAACGACATTTTTAATGATCGGGGAAGTGATCTGTGTGTTGATCGCTTTCAGCTGACCATATGCCTGTGCCGTCACAACTGCCACACCAATGGCTGTTGAACCCATCGACAGGGAGAATCCAGCTTAACCGTATTTGGGTAACCGTTATATTATAAGAAGTATCAGAATAGCCTACGAAATTTCCTTCAGTTTATAGCTGCCGGGACTTAACTGCTTGATCTGGTAAAATCCCTTGTCATTTGAAACTCAACCAACGGTCGTTCCGTCAATAAACACCTGCGCATAAGGAAGAACTTCACCCGACTCTGGATCCGTAACAGTTCCTTCCACTAGTCCCTTATTACTTTGTCCGTACAAAGCAGCAAAAGAGAAAAACAACGTCCTCAACAGGAATATAGGTAAGGTAATTTTCATGGTTTTTTGCTTTTTTGTTAGTATGGGTTTTACTAAGGTATGCTCGAATTAATACATTGTGAATTTATTTGCAATTCTTTCTTAATTATGATACTTTTTATTGCATTTATGGTATTATTCTACACTTTTAATTACTTTGACAATTAAAGAATACTTTCATCACAAATTTGTGTTGTGATTATTTATCCCGGATAATCTCACGAAAATATGGTAAAAAGATAGTATAATTCCGCTAATTAGTATCATTGGAAGACCGAAGCTGAACTATATTCGTATTGTAAATATATCAATTTTTAAATGAATTAATACCTGTAAAACATGAGAAACAAGATTCTGCTGATCCTTTGCTTTTTTCCCCTTGGCTTTACCGGTCATTCACAAACATCCGACCTGCGTCAGGGAGCTTCTACACAGAAGAACAGGCCAGGACTAAACTGGCTGAATACGCCGCTACCTATAATAATAAGGATGCCTGGATGAAACGGGCAGACCAGATCAGGGCCACCATACGGCAAGGTGCCAAACTGGAAACGCTGCCTGGCGTTGCGCTCTCAATCCGATACGTTATAACAAGCATGTTTATGCCGATTATACGGTTGAAAATGTTGCTTTCGAAAGCCTGCCCGGATTCTATGTGACCGGTAGCCTGTATCTGCCGCGCAATTATACGGGCAAGCTGGCAGGCGTAGCATGCCCGCACGGGCATTGGAGCAATCCGGCCGATTACGGCAGGTTCCGCAATGATATGCAATATCGCTGCGCTACCCTGGCCAAAATGGGGGCAGCCGTTTTTGCCTATGATATGCTGGGATACGGCGAATCAGCTCCGTGTTTACATGAAAACCCGGAAGCGGTGAGACTACAGACCTGGAACAGCATGCGGTCATTGATTTTTTGCTGTCGCTGGGCTATGTGGATGAAAAACGTCTGGGAGTTACGGGTGCCTCAGGTGGCGGTACACAGTCCTTCCTGCTGGCTGCGCTCGATGACCGCATCGATGTCTCTGTGCCTGTTGTAATGGTTTCCGCACACTTTTTCGGCGGATGCTCCTGCGAAAGCGGAATGCCCATCCACAAATCGGGCAGCTTTGAGACAAACAACGCCGAGATCGCCTCCGTCATTGCCCCCAAACCCTTGCTGCTTATTTCGGACGGTGACGACTGGACCAGCAATAATCCCGATGTCGAGTTTCCCTATATCCGGAATATTTACAAATATTCGGGGCAAAGAAAAATGTTGAAAATGCCCACCTCGCCAAGGAGCAGCATGATTATGGCTACAACAAGCGGGTACCGATGTACCAGTTCATGGCCAAGCACCTGGGACTGGATATTAAAAGCGTTATAAACAGACATGGCATTATTGATGAGTCTTTTGTGAACTTATTGGAAAAGCTGTCCCTGCAGGTTTTTCCGGATAAGAACTATCCTGAGGGTACGGTGACTGACTGCAACGAAGTGGTCAACCTGATGAATACATATAAATAGTGTAGAATATGAGTCAACTCCTATGTAAGTCCACAGTGAACAGCGTCATTGCGAGCGAAGCGAAGCAATCTGCCGACATGAAGCAGATTGCTTCGCTTCGCTCGCAATGACGCTGTTCACTGAGGATCTTACAGAGGAGTTGACTCATTATTCTACACTATTTATATGTATTCATCAGGTTGACCACTTCGTTGCAGTCAGTCACCGTACCCTCAGGATAGTTCTTATCCGGAAAAACCTGCAGGGACAGCTTTTCCAATAAGTTCACAAAAGACTCATCAATAATGCCATGTCTGTTTATAACGCTTTTAATATCCAGTCCCAGGTGCTTGGCCATGAACTGGTACATCGGTACCCGCTTGTTGTAGCCATAATCATGCTGCTCCTTGGCGAGGTGGGCATTTTCAACATTTTTCTCTGCCCCGAATAATTTGTAAATATTCCGGATATAGGGAAACTCGACATCGGGATTATTGCTGGTCCAGTCGTCACCGTCCGAAATAAGCAGCAAGGGTTTGGGGGCAATGACGGAGGCGATCTCGGCGTTGTTTGTCTCAAAGCTGCCCGATTTGTGGATGGGCATTCCGCTTTCGCAGGAGCATCCGCCGAAAAAGTGTGCGGAAACCATTACAACAGGCACAGAGACATCGATGCGGTCATCGAGCGCAGCCAGCAGGAAGGACTGTGTACCGCCACCTGAGGCACCCGTAACTCCCAGACGTTTTTCATCCACATAGCCCAGCGACAGCAAAAAATCAATGACCCGCATGCTGTTCCAGGTCTGTAGTCTCACCGCTTCCGGGTTTTCATGTAAACACGGAGCTGATTCGCCGTATCCCAGCATATCATAGGCAAAAACGGCTGCCCCCATTTTGGCCAGGGTAGCGCAGCGATATTGCATATCATTGCGGAACCTGCCGTAATCGGCCGGATTGCTCCAATGCCCGTGCGGGCATGCTACGCCTGCCAGCTTGCCCGTATAATTGCGCGGCAGATACAGGTTACCGGTCACATAGAATCCGGGCAGGCTTTCGAAAGCAACATTTTCAACCGTATAATCGGCATAAACATGCTTGTTATAACGTATCGGATTGAGAGCGCAACGTCCAGGCAGCGTTTCCAGTTTGGCACCTTGCCGTATGGTGGCCCTGATCTGGTCTGCCCGTTTCATCCAGGCATCCTTATTATTATAGGTAGCGGCGTATTCAGCCAGTTTAGTCCTGGCCTGTTCTTCTGTGTAGAAAGCTCCCTGACGCAGGTCGGATGTTTGTGAATGACCGGTAAAGCCAAGGGGAAAAAAGCAAAGGATCAGCAGAATCTTGTTTCTCATGTTTTACAGGTATTAATTCATTTAAAAATTGATATATTTACAATATCGAATATAGTTCAGCTTCGGTTCTTCCAATGATACTAATTAGCGGAATTATAATATCTTTTTACCATATTTTCGTGAGATTATCCGGGATAAATAATCACAACACAAATTTGTGATGAAAGTATTCTTTAATTGTCAAAGTAATTAAAAGTGTAGAATAATACCATAAATGCAATAAAAAGTATCATAATTAAGAAAGAATTGCAAATAAATTCACAATGTATTAAATTCGAGCATACCTTAGTAAAACCCATACTAACAAAAAAGCAAAAACCATGAAAATTACCTTACCTATATTCCTGTTGATGACGTTGTTTTTCTCTTTTGCTGCTTTGTACGGACAAAGTAATAAGGGACTAGTGGAAGGAACTGTTACGGATGCAGAGTCGGGTGAAGTTCTTCCTTATGCGCAGGTGTTTATTGACGGAACGACCGTTGGTTCAGTTTCAAATGACAAGGGATTTTACCAGATCAAGCAGTTAAGTCCCGGCAGCTATAAACTGAAGGCAAATTTCGTAGGCTATTCTGATACTTCTTATAATATAACGGTTGCCGCCAACCAGACGGTTAAGCTGGATATCTCCCTGTCGATGGGTTCAACAGCCATTGGTGTGGCAGTTGTGACGGCACAGGCATATGGTCAGCTGAAAGCGATCAACACACAGATCACTTCCCCGATCATTAAAAATGTCGTTTCCGACGAAAAGATCAAGGAATTGCCGGATGCCAACGCGGCAGAGGCCTTATCCCGTTTGCCCGGTGTTTCGGTATACAGAGAGGGGGGAGAAGCGGTGGCCATTAACATCCGGGGTGTTTCCTCCAATGCCATTTATGTGAATGGCATGCGGCTCGATGGGAACCTGGGAGGCATTTCATCTTCCATGATCGGCGGTATCGAGCTGAGCAAGGCCTTTCTTCCGGATCAGGATGCCGATATACTCGGCGGCGCGGTGGATTTCAAAATGCGCGAGGCGCTTCCCGGCTTCAGGAAAGATATTTGGCTCCGGACGGGCTATAATGGATTTACGAATTCATTCAAAATGCAGGATGTTTCTGTTTTGCTGAGCAACCGCTTTTTCAAGGACAAGCTCGGTATCATGTTAAGCCTGAACTATGACCGGAAAGACAGGGGCAGGGATGTACTTTCAGCCAGTTATGAGGCCGTCGGCAGTTCAACCACGGGTTCTGAAGACATCAAACCAGTAAAAGTGAATTCAGTCACTTTAAATCACACCGAAAACCTGAATAACCGGTATGGCATCACCATATTCACAGATTATAGACTGAAAAACGGGAGGTTATTTTACCAGGGTTTTTTCAGCGCCCTGGAGTCGGATAATAAGACAGCCACAAATAATTATAGTCTCAGTGGAACTTCCACTACCTATAATGCTACTATTTCTGAAAGAAGTACAAAAAACATCATGAATGGCATCGGTGGCGAGCACACCCTGCTGGGAGCCAAAATCGACTGGGGAATTTCGCTGTCACAAAAAAGAAACAAAACACCCAAACAACTGTCTTATTCTTCAAACAACTTGCAGGGACTGACCAATCCAAATTCCGTTGACACGACAACCACCATTGAACAGTTTATTGCATTGGGTGATCATGACATCAACAATACCGCTGTATATGATATGGCGTTATGGACAACAGAGGATTTTTCTGACGAATACAGTTACAAACTGAACATTGAGATACCCTATAATTTCGCAAAATGGTTCAGCGGCACACTTAAATTCGGTGGTAAGTACCGTGACATTGACAACGGATATGATAATACTGAACATTCCGGCAGCTTCAGAACCGACAGCTATGAGAAACTTTTCCTGCTGGTGGATGACTATGTACCCGAATGGGAATGGAACTTCCTTCCCAGCGGAAACCTGATTCATACGCCTTTTTCAAGTCCGGATGCTATCCAGGATTTCTCTATGCTGGGTGCCAAGACCTATTTCTTCCCCGATTTTGACAAGGTGGAATTTGTATACAACAGGATGAAGCCTGAATTTAACCGGATGCACAGAACCAGTTCAGAATTGGACCAGTATGACAACACAGAAAAGCTGTATGCCGGTTATATCATGACACAGATGAAGATCGGTCAGTATTTCACCTTTATTCCCGGCGTCCGGTATGAACATTATGAATATGAAACAACAGCCAGAAAATACCTCGAAGGACAGGGATCAGCCTATGATTATCCGCAGGGTATCATAACCGATACAACCAACGGCCATTACAACGCCCACTGGTTCCCCATGGTCCATCTGAAATTCAAACCCCTTGAATGGTTCGACGTACGGATTGGCTACACCAAAACACTCTCCCGTCCCGGTTACGGGAGCATGAGCCCGAGATATTACAGGAGCACGGATTATAACCTGTATACCAACAATGTGTACCTCAAGCCACAGCTCAATACAAACTACGACATTTATCTGTCATTCTACGGTGGGAAAATAGGTTTGTTAACCGTGGGTGCGTTTTACAAGAGACTTGAAGACCAGCCCATGAATTATGTGGTAACTGTGATCGATCCGGCCGACTATGGTTTGACTGCTCCATACAAAAACAAACAATACGGATTCTGGATCAACAACAAGTGGCCCGGATATGTGCAGGGTATTGAAATCGACTGGCAGACCCAGTTTTCCTACCTGCCAAAGCCATTCAACGGCATTATCCTGAATGCAAACGTGACATTAATGCAATCGGAAACCCGGTATCCCTTTTATAGCTTTACCACGAAGACAATTCCGACCCCTCCCTACAGGATCTCTGAAGGGAAAGACAGTTCAAGGGTGAACAAGGTAACCGGAATGCCTGCCATCGTGGGTAATATTTCACTGGGTTATGAAATCGGGGGATTTTCAGGAAGAATATCAGCCTATTACCAGGGTAAAACCATCACATCAGCCCAGGCTTCCAATAAAACGGTAGACCAGGACAGGGACCAACTGCTGCGGCTGGATTTACAACTTTCCCAGAAAATTAAGAAATGGCTTATCTTCTATGTGAATGTAAATAACCTGACCAATAATCCCGACCGGCTGATATTGACCTACCATCCTGACCGGGTGACCAGTGAAGAAAGGTATGGTGTTTCGGGCGACATAGGCCTGCGATTCAGATTTTGATCTTTATTAGCTGATATATTACAATCTTTGAAAGGAGGTGATACAATATAAAGAGTGTTTTATTTAGTTTAATTATTAATTAAATCATAAATTATGAAAAAAGTTTTACGATTTCTTAAAAAAAGCAGTTTGCTTTCGGCAGGTATGCTCATGCTTTCCATGAGCAGTATCACTGCACAGGATGTCATTTCAGTAGATCCGGGATTCAATACCCTGTTTGACGCGGTTGTGGCCAATCCGGGAGCTACCTTATTATTGCAGCGAGGCGGATCTTATGTGATTGATCAGGTTTTGGTGATTAATGAACCCACCATTATTATGGGTGAAAGCGGACCAGCCGAGGTGGCCCCCGCTGTAATCAGCTTGTTTGCTGATCCGGGACTTGCTGCCGGACAACACTTTTTTAATGCGGGGGCCGACCTGACCCTGAAGAATATTGGCGTATTCGGGTTTACGTATGATGAACAACAGGCGAGTTGGGCAATAAATGTAGCCAGCAGTGGTATTTCCATTCTCCTGGACAGCTGCGTTTTCCAGCATACTGACTGGATACTGAATACCAATGCATTTAATGGCTTAAATATCGAATACCGGAACTCTCATTTCTATAACCTTTGCCATATTGGCTGGGATAACTGGGGTGGCTACGGTACGCTCTGGGGGGGTGATACGATTGAATACAAAAGCGTTAACAATACCTGGGTGCATTCAGGACGTATATTTGGCTGCACCTATATCGGCCCCCATACTCTGGAAACCATGGATCACAATACCTATGTGAATATCTGGGGTGAATTGTATTATCCCAGTATTAGTGATGGTTTCGTTTGTACAAACAACCTCATGGTTAATCCCGATGTGCGTGGTTTTGTTGGCAAGAGAGTCGTTTTAAACGCACCCGGAGACACCCTCTGGTCATGGCCGGGTGATTTCAGCGATTTTACAAGCCCCGATCCGGGCGACTCCCTGCAGGGTGATATATGTCTTTACCCCAGTTTGGATACGCTTACTGTTAATGAAGACAGAAACGTGGTTGTTGCCAACAACCTGCGGTTTACAGATGCCACCGTGAGGGCAAACCAGGCCCTGGCTACGGCCAGTCTTCAGCCTCTGATCAATGATTCCGTCATGACCACTTTCGAAACCTATGGCTGGACCTATGAAAATAATATCAATGACATGGAAGGGAACAGTGTTGATCCGCAGTTTGCCTGCGGTCCCTTCCCGGCCGAGTTCTATGAGGTCATGCACAAGGAAAGAATGGAACGTCACCTTCCGGAGACTATGCAGGGAGAAGGCTTTCCCTATATCCTTTCCTATCTGCCTTTGAATCCGACAGCGGATCCCGCACGTAATTATAACAATGGAGAATTCCAGTGGCCCCTGCCCTTTGACCTGAAACCCACGAATGAAGATATTTGGGAAGCCGGTTCTGATGGGTATCCTATAGGAGACCTGAAATGGTTTGGTCCTGAGGTACTGAATGCCTGGTATAACGGTGATCCCAATCCGTTGGCACAACCCTCAGGTATTAAGAATGTTAAACAGGACTTTGGCCTGAGAAACTATCCCAATCCTGCAACATCATCCACTACAATAAGCTACACACTGCAGAAAGGTGATAAGGTTACTTTAAAGGTTTACAGTACGGTTGGAACAGAAATTGCAACCATCGTAAACGGTATGCAAAGTGCTGGTACACACCAGGTAATCTACAATACATCAAGCCTGTCCAGCGGATTATATTTCTACAAGATCCAGGCAGGTAATCATTCTGATGTCCAGAAAATGATGGTTGAATAATCACTCATTTTCATCTTGCAATTTTATCAAGGCCTGAAAGCCGGCTTAACGGCCGGTTCTTCAGGCCTTTTAATTTTAAAAGGAGGAAGATTGAGTCCACTCCGAAAAGTTCATACGTCATTGCGAAGGAGCAAAGCGACTGAAGCAATCTACTGCGGATGAACAGATTGCTTCGCTACGCTCGCAATGACGTGATGCCTTGTAGACGTTTCGGAGTTGATTCAAAACTTAAGATGGAAGATTGAAGATGAAAGATTTAAGAATAAATGATTTGCAGTTAATTCTCCTGCTGTTACATATCGGTTTGAATCTTTCAGGGCAATTTTACCCGCCTGAGACCCGGCTGACCTATAAGCAAATGCCTGACAACCTGCCGATGCCAGGTTACCTGGTACCCTTTATAGATCCGGTTTTTGGATCCAAGGTAATACGCATATCGGACAGCCTTGAATTTTTGCCCAACAGTGATCATACCTATCATCACTATGCCAAGGACCAGCCATGGAATAGCGATGGATCCATGATCATGCTGTCGGGGTGGCCTTCGGCCATCCTGGATGGGCACACCTATGAATTGCTCCGCTGGGTCATGCCTCCGGGAGAACACCACACCTGGTCCAACACGCTGCCTAATCTTATTTACGGGATTCAACCGCCAGGGTCCTGGGTCAGCGTGGATGCCACAACCGGAAATACAACGGTCCTGCATGTTTTCACCGAATATGAAAATGTAAGTTATGGATCATGGGAGGGCAATATGTCCAACGATGACCATTACGTCGCCCTGCAATGTCAGGCAGCGGACACAAATTATGTGATCGTATTTGACCAGGTCAATGATACCGTCATTTCTACCCTGAATATCGGTTCCATCTGGCCCAATAACGTGGCCATGTCACAGTCAGGCGAATATGTGGCCATAGAATGGGATATAGAGGGTTCAGGCCCCCTGGAGGGCATCTGTATTTATACAAGGAACCTGGAGTTCGTTCGCAATGTCAGCATTTGTGGCGGCTGCCATTACGACCTGGGTTATGATGCGGACGGGAATGAAGTCTCGGTGCACCAGAATATAACCGGAGGTACCCGGACCATTGTTGCTGTACGATTTGATAATGGCGAAGTTACCGAATTGCTAAAAGATAACCAGATGTCCTGGCCCATCCATATATCATGCCGGAACCTGAACCATCCGGGCTGGGCCTATCTGAGTGAATTTGAAACGGAGTATTCAGAAAAGACAAAACCCAATTATCAACAAATATTCGGGGTAAAAATTGATGGCAGTGGCACAGTGAACAGTTTTGCCCATGTACACCATAACAGCTCAGGCACTGAGGAATATGAAAGATCACCCTTTGGAGTTCCCAACCGGGAAGGCAACCGGGTGATGTTCCGGAGCGACTGGGAAAACTTCAATAGGCCCATTTACGATTATGTTGCAGAGGTCCCTGACACCCTGTTCCCCACCCCGCCTGTCAACCTGAAAGCATCCCTGATCAATGAAACCTGGTTCGCCCTGACCTGGACCTCATCTACAGGCACTTACGGGATTACCGGATATGAGATTAACTTAAATGATGCTCTATCCTATTCAGCCACCAATCCCGGCAAGAACATAAACGGACTGCAGCCCGGCACCACCTACAAGGTCACAGTTAAATCAATCGACAGTAAGGGCAAAAGGTCATTGCCCAGCGATACCCTGACCGTTGTTACTGCCGGTGTGGCCACAAACATTCCGGTTCCTTCATCCGGACCTGATATCGAGATATATCCCAATCCGGCCGGCAGGGAGGTATTTATCGGTTACCATCTGCCAGACGCATCGTTTGTAAAAATCTCCATTATTGATATAATGGGAAAAGAAGTGAAAGAGGTAACGAATGAGAGACAATCTTTGGGAGAATACCAATACACGATCGAAATATCAGAATTGAGGAGTTCAACGTACTTCATCAGGGCAGAGATGAATGGCATGGTAGCTATAAAGAAACTAATGATATTGAAACAATAATTACAGATTATTATTGATCTTTAAGGATAGGTAAATTGCTATATTGATTAGAGATAAGTGCGAATTCAATATTGGAGAATTATAATAAATGATTTTTTGGTCATTTGAATTGCCACGAAGTGGTTCAATCTCAATAACCGTGGGTGTTAACCCACGGATTAATCTGACGAAACAAATCAGCCACGAAGTGGTTGAATTTTCCAAAACATGGTTCAGCCCGCTTCGGGGCTGTAAAATCTCTTGGATGCTTCAACCGTGGGTTTCACCCACGGTTATTGAAATAAAACCCTTTCAGGGTTCTTCAATTTTAAATACCTACAATTCAATACACCACTCAAATAATTATTAAAATAACCAAGATATTCTTACAAAATGAAAAAAACAATGATATTAATGCGCATTGGAGTGTCCCGGAAGACTGTATTGTTGGCAGTTATCAACTTTTTCGCCCTCTCCACCCTAGCCGGAGATTTACAGATCGGCGCATCGGCCGTTAAAATCACCCCACCCCTGGGAACTCCCATGGCCGGCTACTATTATGCCCGGGGTGCGGAAAAGGTACATGATGACCTGTACGCAAAGGCCCTTGTCATGGAAAAGGATGGCATCCGGGTTGCCATGGTTTCCTGTGACATCATTGAAATCCCTGCAGAACTGGCAGATGATGCCAGGCGCCTGGCTGAGAAGGCTTCAGGTATTGCATCCGATCACATTATGATCGGTGCCACCCATGCCCATACCGGACCGGTGATCCTCTCCCCTTCAAACATGTACACCATGGATGCAAAGTCGGGAGACCTTCTGAAGGATTACATGGCAAAACTGCCCGGCCTGATCGCCCAAAGCATCAAACAGGCCAGTGATGACCTCAAACCGGCAAACATCTCATATGGTTTGGGAAAGGAAGAAACGATCAGTTTCAACCGGCGCTTTTTTATGAAGGATGGCACCGTAGGCTGGAATCCGGGCATCGGGAACCCGGGCATCATCAAGCCTGCAGGTCCCATTGATCCGGATGTATCCGTTCTTTACGCCGAAACGGTTGCCGGCATGCCCATTTCAACCTATGTGAACTTTGCCGTTCACCTGGATATTGTATCCGGCATGGAATTTTCCGCCGACATGCCCTATACCCTGTCCACGATACTGGGGAAGGTGAAGGGACCGGAAATGGTCACTTTTTTTGCTCCGGGTTGCTCCGGAAACCTCAATCATATCAACGTGAAGGGTCCAGAACGTCAGGGCGGGCAAAAGTTTGCCGCACAACTCGGCACCATACTGGCCGGGGAGGTAATGAAGACTTACGCGCGTGCAAAAACGATCGATGTGGGTAAAATATCTGCAACCAGTGAAATCGTGAAGCTTCCCCTGGCTGAATTTGATCCTGCCGATTTGCCAAAAGCCCGTGAGATTGCTTCGAAATTTGGCAAAGACGATGCTGCACCCTTCATGGAAATGGTCAATGCCTATAAGATCATTGATGTGGCTGAAAGGAAGGGTAAACCCATGGATGCCGAGATCCAGGTCTTTGCACTGGGGGATGAATTTGCGATTGTGAGTCTGCCCGGAGAAATTTTCACCGAGCTGGGCATGTATATCAAAAGCCGTTCACCCTATCCCTATACCATGGTTATCGAATTGGCCAATGGTTCTATCGACTATATTCCTGATCGCAAAGCCTTCGTTGAAGGCAATTATGAACCTGTCAGCTCCCGCTGTGCACCGGGTTCAGGTGAAATGCTGGTGGAACATGCACTGAAAATATTAAACGAACTTAAAAATAATTAGCGATGAGAAACTTATTTTTCTCTTTCCTTCTTCTGGCCGGATCGGCCTTGGTTCCTGCCCAGTCGCACAATCCGGTTCTGCCCAGGCCGCAGAAGGTTACTTATGGCAAAATTCAATTACCCCTGAAAAACATTAGCATTGGCTTTTCCAGGGCTCCGGCCGATGAAGACTGGTTTGCCGCCCGGGAACTGGCCACTGCATTGTCGGGAGTTTCTGCGTCACCGGTTCCGGTAAAAGGAATGAATCCCTCTGGTCCGGCCATTGTGCTGGAGAGGACCGGAGGCCTTGATCCCCTCCCGGTACCGGATGAAAAAACCGGACCGGGTTCACGCGAATCCTATGTGATCAAGGTCACAGGAAACGGTATTAAGATAACCTCTCCTTCTTCTGCCGGACTGTATTACGGAGTTCAGACCCTGAGGCAGATGGTGGAAGGAACCGGAGAAGATGCCTCCCTGCCGGAGGCTGATATTGAGGACTGGCCATCCATGGCCTACCGGGGTTTCATGATGGATATGAGCCATACACAGCTACCTACAGTGGCTGAAATTAAGCGGCAGATTGACTTCCTGGCCGGCTTCAAGGCCAACCAGTACTTATTTTATTCAGAGGCCAGCATCGAGCTCGACGGTTATCCGCTGCTTATGGCAAATGCCCGGTTTACCAAAGGCCAGGTCAAGGAGATAATCGAATATGCCAAAGTCCGCCATGTGGATGTGGTCCCCAACATGGAATTATACGGTCACCTGCATGACCTGTTCCGGCTGGAGCACTATGCCGACCTGTCTGTTATTCCCCATGGCGGCGAGTTCAGGCCAAAGGATCCGCGGGTAAGACCCTTGCTGGAAGACTGGATCGGTCAGATTGCTGCTCTATTCTCCAGCCCTTTCTTTCATATCGGATTTGATGAAACCTGGTTGCTGGATGTGGAAGCAAAAAAGCTGAACAAGACGCCGGAGGAGCTTTATCTTGAAATGGTGAATCAAACTACCGGGATTGTGGAAAAGAACGGGAAACGACCGCTGGTCTGGGCTGACATGCTGCAGAAATTCCCATCCATTATCCCGAAAGCCTCACAGAAAATGATCGCTGTGCCCTGGCATTATTTCCCGCTGAGTGAGGCTGAATATGATCAATTGCTCAGCCCCTTTTCAAAAGCAGGTATCCCCATGATCGTTCAGGGAGCCGCCGTGAACTGGAACTGGGTTGCACCGGCCTTTGAGATTTCATTCAAAAATACCGATCTGCTGATTGCTGCCGGCAGGAAATATAAGGCCGCAGGCTATATCACTTCCGGGTGGACCGATGACACCCAGAACCTGATGCGCATGGCCTTCCCTGATCTGGCATATGGTGCAGCTGCATCATGGCAGAGCATCCCGGTTGACCGCAACACTTATTTCCGGGATTATACCAGGGCACAATACCCTGAAGACCTTGCCCTGAAGGTTGAAAAATCACTGCAAGCCCTGATGGAGGCAGAAACTACCATAAGGAATGTTGTAGATGCCACGGTTCCTGCCTTCTGGGCAAATCCTTTCACACCGGATAATCTGAAGATGATTTCAGATAACAGGGAGAATCTTCGTAAGGGCCGGCTGCTGGCTGAAGATGCCCAGATATACCTGTTGGAAGCCATGAAATCCAGGCAGGATACCACCACCCTGTATACCCTGTATACCGGTGCCAAAATGCTTGATTACCTGTCCATGAAATATCTGTATGCCGGTGAGATTGAACAATTCTGGCAACAGGTTAAAGACAGCCCCAAAAAATCCGAAGCCCTGGCTTCCATGTATATGGAAATTCCATTCAAGTACCATACCCGGACTTCCGACCTGTTGGACGCGATTACCGAAATAAAGGATATGTTCCACAAATCCTGGTTGTTCGAATATACCTCCTTCAGACTGGGAATAGCCCTGGGCAAGTATGATGCTGAATTTCAATTCTGGCTCAAATTCCAGAGAAGCCTGGAAACATTTAACCAGTATTATAAGGAGGGGGATCCTTTGCCAACATTGGAGTCAATTTCAGGTGATTGAAATTAAAAGTTGCATATATTACGAAAATTCCATATTGAACCGCGTCATTGCGAACGAAGTGAAGCAATCTGACTTATTGCAGGCGATTGCTTCATTCGCTTCGCTCTTTCGCAATGACGCTTGGACTACTCAGAATAGACTCAAAATTAAAACATATGAATCCTCTTCGATTAGCTTCAATTTAATTGATACAACCTTTAATCGGAGATAAAACAGAGACATACATGAAATACAGAACCTTTTCTCTTTTATTATTTCTGTTTTCTTTTTTTAGAAGTCATGGACAAATGATCTCTTTTTTCGCGGATTCTGCAACCGTCACTGAAGGGAATGACCTGACAATTAATATTGAACTCAGTCCTGCCTCATCAAACGAGGTGACTTTTGATTTGTCTATTGTTGGAGGGACTGCATACGGCATGGGTTACATGAGCGCTCATGGAGAAGTTTTTGGCACGGGAAAGGACTATTCGCTCACTACCGGAAGACTTACTATTCCTGCGGGTACAACTATATTGCCTCTTTCATTGACTACCATCGATGACTCAATAAACGAAAACGAGGAAAGCCTGACGCTTTTAATCAGCAATCCCTTAAATGCGGCTCTGGATACCCTGAATACCTTTACAGGCATAATTTTGGATAATGACCGCACTAACCTGATGAATGTAAAAACCGGCTTTGGCGCCAAGGGGGATGGATTAACAGATGACACCCCGGCCATTCAAAACGCAATTGATTCATTATCAGAGAACGGAGGTGGCGTTTTACTGTTCCCGCCCGGAGCGTATCTTGTCAGTTCCGTTAACCTGAAGGAGAATATTACCTATGAAGGCTATGGTGCCACAATAATCCGACCGGATAGCATGGATAAATGGACGCGTACATTTATTTCATATTATTCCGGAGATTCAGACTCAAAGCCATTCATTATTAAGGGTTTGTCTTTTGATGGAAACAGTCCCAACCAGGGTGCCTATAAGCACTGGGAACTGGAACAGGCCCATCTGATGATGTTTTATGGAGATACTTCAAAATCAGGACATTGTGTAGGATTTGTTGAAGATTGTTTTATGAGAAACGGGGTTGGCGATGGGGTGAGCGTATACACAAATGCAGATGTTACTATTTACAACTGTGAGGCAGTGGATGTGTTCCGGGGCGGATTTGTGGCCGGGGGAGGACATTCCAGGCTGAGGGTATTCAAATTCAATGCCCGGGCCGGTGAACTGCTGGACCCGACAGGATTCGACATTGAAGTGGATGGTCAGGGTTTCGGAAAGGATTACACCCTGGATGTGGTCATGGATGGTGTGAATTGCCAAAGCGGCGATTTTGATGTAGCCCTCCTGGGCGGGTCGGTGGTAGCAAACAATTGCAATTCCGCCGGAACCTTTTACTGCTTTTCAGGAGGCGGTATCTCAACCCTGAAATTCACCAACTGTTCAATTGTCATTGGTGGTGCAGACAGCTACCAGCGGATCATCTGGCCAGGGAGCCTGACATTTGAGAATTGCACTTTTACAGTAAGCCGATATAGCAAGGAAATCTGCGATTTCTATGGTTTTGACATCTGGTGGAACCACGCGGGCTTTGAGGAACGATACAACAATCAGTCCGTGATCTTCAGGAACTGTACCTTTATGACTGACGGCACCCTGAAGAATTCCGATGAACTGCGGGCGATCCATACCCGGTTTGATTCCCCGGAAAACAACAATGTCCTGACACTTGAAGGAAACAACGTGATCAGCAGCGATTTTGACAAAGGACTCTATATGGAAGACGGAGGCAAATGGATTATCAAAGACTTGCAGAATAACGCCGCACTGGCCCTTTATTTTCCAGGTGCCGGAAGGGCCGGCGATGTTTCAGTGGATGGCATGACGGTAACCGGAAGCAAATACGTTACCCTGACAAAAAATGTCAGTTATCACAAGTTCTCACAGCATATCACAATGCCTCAGACATCAAATATCATTACAGCCATAAACGGTTTGGAGAAAATTACCTTTTCGGGTAACCGGATCATCCAGGGTGAAGCAGCGCCTGATTCCCTGACACATGGATTTTTAAATGATATTTACCGGAATGATGAGCAGGAATGGAAATGCATAAAACCAGGATATAAGAAGGCATCCGGCCCGGTTTACTCAAAATGGGTGTCCACAGACACGCTTGCACAATCCAACCCAAAAAGTCTGGCGTCAAATATTATGATCTATCCAAATCCGGTAAAGACAGATTTGCATGTTTCCTTTACAGATCAGGTAACAGATGCTGATATTTCCATTTTTGATCTTCAGGGTCACATGGTATTATATCACGCGTGCCATAATACCAGGCATGAGATCATTGATGTGGGTAAATTCGGTAGCGGTGTTTATAACATCCTGGTAAGGAATAACCATGAAATTACCAATTCCAGGTTTGTTAAATAATTATCAATTTCAAATCATTAAATCAACAAATCATCAAATCAAAAAATTCTTTCTACTATGTCAAAAAAAATCATTTCAACCGAAAAAGCCCCGAAGGCAATAGGCCCATACAGCCAGGCTGTTGAAGCCAACGGAATGCTTTATATCGCAGGCCAGGTAGCACTGAATCCTGCAACCGGTAAACTTGTGGAGGGTGGTATCCGGGAACAGACAGATCAGGTAATGAAGAATATCAGTGCCATTCTGGAAGCCGCAGGGTATTCGTTACAGGATGTGGTCAAGTCGGTTTGCCTGCTTTCCGATATGGGTAACTTCGTACCCATGAATGAAGTTTATGGAAGATATTATTCCTTAAATCCGCCGGCCAGGGCTACGTATGCAGTAGCTGCCCTTCCGCTGGGGGCTTTGATTGAAATTGAAACCATTGCAGTGAAATGAATGCTGTATTTAAAATTGTAAATATCCATCAAATCGATTCCCCGGCGATAGCGGTTTATCCTGCCATTATTAAAAAAAACATTGAATCCGCATTGCGGGAAGGAGATATCGGCAGCAGGAAGGGACTTCGACCTCATGTAAAAACCTGTAAAACCCTGGAAATTGTAAAGATGATGATGGACCAGGGGATCAGCAAGTTCAAGTGCAGTACCATTGCCGAAGGGGAAATGCTGGGTATGGCCGGCGCCGCTGACGTATTGATCGCTTATCAGCCTTCATCCGTTAAAGCGGAAAGAATTCTTGCACTCAGGAACCGGTTTCCCGAAACGGATTATTCCTGCCTTATTGATAATCGCCTGACCGCAGATATGCTGTCGCAGAAATGTATGGACCATCCCCTGCCCGTTTATATCGATATCAACGTGGGTATGAACCGGACGGGGATCAGTCCCGGAGAAGTACCCGGATTAATAGATTATTGTTCCGGATTGAAGGGGATTCAGATCAAAGGCATTCAGGCCTATGACGGCCACATTCATGAAAAGGATCCCCTGCTCCGGAAAGGCATGACGGATGAAATATACGACAGGGTTAAGGAAATTCAGCAGGCTGTCCTGAAGCAGCAGGGAATCAGGTTAAACCTTATCTTCGGTGGTTCACCCGGTTTTTCCATGTATGCGCAGAAGGAGGATGTGGAATGCAGTCCGGGCACTTTCGTTTTTTGGGATGCAGGTTATGCGGCCAATTTTCCCGACTTACCCTTTGTAGTAGCGGCCCTGGTGATCACCCGCATTGTTTCCATAGTGGACGGGCACCGGCTTTGCCTTGACCTGGGGCACAAAGCCATCGGATCGGAAAATCCCCTGCCCCGGGTTGTCTTTCCGGATATTCCGGATGTTAAAGTGGTGAGCCATTCCGAAGAACATATGGTGGTTGAAGTGCCGGATACTGCAAAGTACAGGGTTGAAGATGTATGGTATGGTATCCCGGTGCATATCTGTCCTACCATTGCCCTGCACCAGTCGCTCTGCGTGATTGAGAACAATCAATATACCAGTGACTGGGAGATCATTGCCAGGAACAGGAAGATTACTATTTAATTATTTGACATGAAAACAATGAATCTAATTTAACTAACTTCAATACTTTATCAACATGAATAATAATTCATTAAGCAGACGAAAATTTATGACCACTACAGGTCTGGCCGCAGGTGCCTTATTCATTAAACCATCTTTGGTGAAAGGTTCCCAGGCGAATTCAACCATCCGGATCGGATTGCTGGGATGTGGCAACCGGGGAACGAGCGTTGCCACGGCCTTTGTGAACAATCCCGATAACAATTGCCGCATTGTGGCCATTGCTGATCTTTTTGAGGACCAGTTGCAGAAAGCAAAAAAACACTGGGATGAGGTGGCTGCTGAAAAAGGCTATCCGGGTGTCGATCCCAAACTGATGTTCCTGGGTCCCAAGGCATATGAGCAGATTGCCAATTGTTCGCAGTGTGACCTGATCATCATCAGCTCACCCGACTATTTTCATGTACAGCATCTCGAAGCTGTGGTTGATGCCGGGAAACACTGTTATTGTGAAAAACCGGCCGGCGTGGACGTAGAAAGTTGCCGCAAATTCATCGAGATCGGTGAACGGGCTGAAGGAAAACTCAGCCTCGAGATCGGGTTCAACGTGCGTTATGCGCCATGTTTTTATGAAGTTGTCAACCGCATCCACAATGGCGACATCGGCAACGTGAGCTGCGGATTGCTGCATTATCATGCCTCAGCTATCGGCTATCCCGAATATCCCGATGCTTCACCCCTGGAAAGACGTATCAGGCGTTTTTACTGGGACAGGATCCTCAGTGGTGACACCATCGTGGATCAGTTTATCCACACCATCGATATGGCAAACTGGGTGATGAAGTCGCACCCGGAAAAGGCCATCGGTACCGGAGGGAGGAAGGTCAGGAATGATGCCGGCGACATCTGGGACAACTTCTCCGTATCTTACACCTACCCGGGAAATGTAAACATAGGCCTCAGCGCCGTACAATTTGGCGGTTTCTGGGATGTCGGTGTCCGGTTTATTGGTGACCAGGGCATGGGTGAATCGAATTACAGCGGACTGGCGCGTATTACCGGAAATAAACCCTGGTCAACCGCAGATGCCAAGGCCGGCGGCGATTTTTCCACGGCAGGCACCTTCGATGGCCTTGGAAATTGTGATGGACGGAAGACCGGTTCGTTTATAGAAAGTATCCGTACCGGAAAGTTCCATAACCAGTCACGGGAAGGCGCAGAATCTGCCCTGTCGGCCATCCTGGGCCGCATGGCCGCCTATAGTGGTGAAGAGGTGACCTGGAGAGAGATGCTGGGTTCTAACCAGTCGTACCAGGGACAAATTGATCTGAATAAACTGAAAATCTAAAATATACAATATGAAACCTGTCACTCGCCGTAACTTTCTTCGATTTTCGGCTGCTGCAGCTGCGATTGCCAACCTGAGACCTTCCGGATTACAGGGAGCTGCGCCGCCGGAAGACAAGGCTGATATCGGGATCTATGTTGTGCTTGATCCGCAGAATGTGGATGGCACTTTCAAACGAATCAGTGATCTGGGCTTCCGCAGTTGTGAACTGTATACCGATGGGTATGGCATGGATCTGGCAGCACCTTTGCAGGCGGCCATGAAAAAGTATAACATGCGGGTTCTGGCCTTGTTTACCCTTGGACCCGGACCCACAACATGGGATTTTTATGAGGGACAACACACCATCGGCCTCGTATGCCGGGAATACCGTCAAGCCAGGATGGATGCCATGTTTAAGTTATCGGACCTGGCCAAAGCCTGTAATATTGCCATGATTGAAACCCATGTGGGTTACATTCCGGAGAATCCCCTGGATCCCAATTACGGGGAAACGGTGGAAGCCCTGAAAAAAGTGGTGGTTTACTGTGCAAAGAACAGGCAGGACTTTTTGTATCATGCCGGCCAGGAATCACCCACCACCCTGTTGCGCACCATGACCGATGTGGGTTACGATAACCAGGGTGTAGGCATGGACACGGCAAACCTGATCATGTACGACAGGGGGCATCCTTTTTATGCCATCGATGTGTATGGGAAACACATAAAACTGGTAAATTGCAAGGACGGCCTCTATCCGGTCGATCCCCGCAACCTGGGCCGGGAGGTTCAGATTGGCCAGGGGATGGTGAATTTTCCGACTTTTCTGAAAAAGCTGAAGGCTTCTGGCTACAAGGGCCCGATCATTATTGAACGGGAAGCCTCCGATGGTCCGCAGTGGGAAAAGGATGTGCGACAGTCCAGGGATTATCTTCAGAGCCTTCTAAAGTGATCAATGAAATTTGGTAAATATGAAATCTGCATGGTTATCTGGTTTTTGTTTATTTCTCTTTCTTGCTGTTACAAAGTCACAGCAATTTAATCCACAGTTTTTCTGCTTTGAAGATGCCTTTCTGAAGGAACACACGAATGATCCTGTTTTTCAGGCGAAACTGATTAAGGATTTGGGATTTGACGGGATGGAAGTGATGGGTACAGATCGTATAGAAGAAAAGCTGGCCGCTCTGGATAAGCAGCATCTCCGACTTTTTATGGTCTATATGCCCGTCAATCTTGAGGATTGTGAACAGAGCAAGGCTAGTCTGGAAGAAGCCATCCGCAAACTAGCTGGCCGGGGTGTTACCCTCTGGCTGTATGTATTAAGCAATACCCTGAAACCTTCCGATCCGACCGGTGATGCGATTCTTGTCCCCGTCCTGCAGGATCTGGCCGATTTCGCACTGGAATATGGGGTGAATCTGGCCTTATATCCCCATACAGGTTTTTGGCTGGAAAAAGTGGGTGACAGTGGTCGTCTCACCGCTAAAATAAACCGGCGAAATGTGGGAGCAGTGTTCAATTTATGCCATTACCTGCGTGTGGACGAAAGAGATGACCTGGAGGAAAATCTGGTTAAAGCCATTCCCTGGCTGGCCGCTGTTTCCATCAACGGTGCAGACGATGGGGAAACCAATGAAATGGACTGGGACCGGCTGATACAGCCCCTGGGCAAGGGTTCGTTCGATGTGCTGCAGATACTCAGGATTCTCCGTGATAATCATTATGCCGGTCCGGTGGGACTGCAATGCTATGCCATTCCCGGAAAACCGGAGGAATTTTTGAAGATCTCAGCGGATACATGGATGAGATATATGGAAGAAGTAATGAGATAATATGATCCGGGGCTAAAGCCCACATTCTCAAGGATCTTCACTAACCCCAGCCTTAAGGCTGGGGCTATTTAAATCAATAAACTTAACCCATGAAAACCACCCGCAGAAAATTTCTGATCAATACCGGGCTCACAGCCGGTGGGGCAATTGTATTGCCAACGATCATACCATCATGCATTCGCGGTGCAAATGACAAAATCAACCTCGGCATGATCGGGACCGGGGACCATGGCATAAACTGGAACCTGGATGCCTACCTGAAGCTTGGCGACTGCCGGGTGGTTGCCGTATGCGATGTGGACCGGAAACGCATGCTGAAGGCCAAGGCCATGGCCGACAATCAATACAAAAACAAAGACTGTTCAACGTATGATGATTTCAGGGACCTGCTGTTGAGAAAAGATATTGACGCCGTGCAGATCTCCACACCCGACCACTGGCATGTTCCCCTGTCAATTTTGACTATCCAGGCGGGTAAAGACGTTTGCTGCGAAAAGCCCACCCTCACCATAGAGCAAGGGAGGATACTGTGTGATGTGGTTGGCAGGCACAACCGGATATACCAGACCAGCCTGGAAGACCGGTCGCTGTCACCCTACCTCAGGATGGCCGAACTTGTCCGCAACGGGCACATCGGTAAACTGCAAAGAATCGTATGCGGATTGCCGGGTGCCTTTAGTGAGCGCTATTCATTTAACGACCTGACAACGCAGCCGGTACCGGAGGATTTCAATTATGACATGTGGCTGGGCCCTGCCCCTGAAGCCCCTTATTCACCGGGACGCTGCCACTGGAATTTCAGGTGGATCTTTGCCTATTCAGGGGGTTCCATCACCGACTGGGGATCACACATCATTGACACGGCCCAGCGGGCAAATGGTACAGAAAAATCCGGGCCCGTTGAAGCAGAGGGGACCGGCATCTTCGGGACAGGCATCTATGATACGGCACATACCTATAAGCTGACTTACAAATATGAAAATGGCATTATCATGGAAGTCCATTCCGAAAAGGTGGAGATCACCTGTCACGGAACAGAGGGATGGCTGTCGGTGCAGGG
The DNA here is from genome assembly GCA_963705125.1 of uncultured Bacteroidales bacterium. Taxonomy (GTDB): domain Bacteria; phylum Bacteroidota; class Bacteroidia; order Bacteroidales; family UBA10428; genus UBA5072. The sequence continues at coordinate 55,253 of CAVPIY010000011.1, forward strand.
CTGGAACGGCAAACTGGAAGCCAGTTCAGATGAAGTTTTAAATTCGGTTACCGGTCCCGATGAGATCCGCCTGAGCACGGACGTGAGCGAACATGCCAATTTTCTGAAATGCATCCGCAACCGGCAGGAAACTTATCATCCGGTGGAGGACCTGCACCGGGTATCTACCATCACCCACATGGGCAATATTGCCATGCTGCTGAAACGAAAACTGATGTGGGATCCGGTGAAGGAGGAATTCATCAATGATCCGGAGGCCAATGCGATGCGGTCGCGTGAGGAACGGGATCCATGGAAGGTCAGGAAGTTGATAGTTGATAGTTGATATAGGTTGTAGGTTTTAGGCTGTAGGCTGTAGGTTAGATCGTCATTGCGAGACCCGTTTAGGGGACGAAGCAATCTGACAACACTGTCAAGATACTTCTCGTTTTTCACTTTTCGTTTTTCATTTTTAACTTTTTATAAATATTTCCTATGAAAAAAACAATCTTCTCTCTCTTCTTTCTGGCCATCCTGGGTGTTTCCTGCACAAATCAAACCGATAAAACCGGAAAAGAATCCGGAGCGGCTGTTCCGCCCATCGATAAATCCCTGGCGCAAAAACCTCCCATGGGCTGGAACTCCTGGGATTGCCTCGGATTTGATGTCAATGAGGCAGAGGTAAAAGCCACGGCCGATTACATGGCTAAAAACCTGAAGGACCTGGGATACGAATACGTGGTGCTTGACATGAACTGGTATGCGCCTGATTATTCAACAATGAAAGGCGCTGAGGATTCTTTATATCATCTGGATGAATTTGGCAGACTACTGCCCGATACAGTAAAGTTCCCGTCTTCGGCAGGCGGAAAGGGGTTTAAGCCCCTGGCCGATTATGTTCACAGCCTCGGACTCAAATTCGGGATACACATTCTCGGAGGCATACCCAAAAAAGCTGTGGATGCCGATTGTCTCATCAAGGGCACTTCCCGGCATGCATCCTCCATAACCCAGCCTGAAGCGGGCGGCTACCGGTATCCCACTTTTCATGCCATCGACCTTGCCAAGCCCGGAGGACAGGAATACTACAATTCCATTTTTGAATTGTATGCTGCCTGGGGTGTGGATTATATCAAGGCTGACTATCTGCCATTTGATTCGGAATTGATCGGAATAAGCCGGGCAAGCCGTACATGTGGACGGGGAATGATCATCAGCGCCGTACCCGACCGGATTCCCGGTCATGTACTCAGGGAAAATGCGCACATGTTCCGGGTTGGGCTCGATTTGTGGGACAAATGGGAATGGCTGAAAAGAAGTTTTTTTATGGCTGCCATCGTGGTAAAAGAGGCTGAACCGGGTTTCTGGCCCGATCTGGATATGTTACCTGTAGGCATGCTTACCGTCAAATCACCCAGAGAGGGTGAAAAGCCGCATATCTCCAATTTAACCAAGGACGAGGTCTATACCTTGTTTTCCCTCTGGTACATAACCCGCATGCCCCTGATGATCGGTGGCTATCTGCCCCAGACGGATCCGTTTACACTGTCCGTGATCCGGAATAAGGAAGCGCTGGAGGTGAACCGCAACAGTATAAACAACAGGCAGCTTTACCATTTTAATACGGAATTCATCATCTGGACGGCCGACATACCGGAAAGCCTGGATAAATACCTGGCGCTTTTTAACATCAGCGACAGTAAAATCCCTGTTGAGGTCGGTGCGAACTGGGATCAGCTAGGTCTTCAGGATTCTGTATATCAGGTAAGAGATCTGTGGGCAGGTAAGGACCTGGGATCATTCAGGGACCGATTTGCTGCATCCATTCCAGCGCATGGGGCAGGTTTATATAAAATTTCAAAATAAAAGAGGTTAGGTCTTCGGTGTTCGGTGATGTTCGGCTTAGGCTCCCGCATGGCTGCGGGACAGGTTGCGCCTAAGCCGAAAATATTTCTTCAGGCTAAGCCTGAATTGATATGGTATATTTAATTGTCAACTCCAGGCTAAGCCTGGTGGAATATAACCGACTCAGGGCATGAAATCTGTGTGTCAGTTTTGTAGAACTATATTATAATTAGATTGAATAGTATTATTAAAATAGTACCAGCTGGTTTATTTTTATATGTATTTTTTAAAATGAAATCATGAAACTACAAAACTATTTCATCAGGAGTGGAATAATTTCGGCTTTCCTCCTGGCCTTTGCATCTTGCATGATAAATGCCACAGAAATCGTCATAACCGACATCGGTGCCAAACCGGATGGCAAGACCCTCTCAACCGGGATCATTCAGAAGGCCATTGATCAATGCCATGCAGGAGGAGGAGGCATCGTGACGGTACCGGCCGGCAGGTTCCTGACCGGTACCCTGGTGCTGAAAAGCAATGTTACACTTCACCTGGAAAAAGGAGCCGTCCTGTTGGGTAGTCCCGATCCGAAGGATTACATTCCAATGAGGCCCAGGTATGCAGCTTACCGCACCCAGGGTGAAACCCGGCAGCTGATCTACGCCGAGGACCAGGTGAATATTTCAATAACCGGAGAAGGCACCATTGACGGACAGGGTGCAGCGCACAAACCGGCAGACATGGATGGTCTGGGACTAACCGATGCCGGCATTACCCGCCCCCACCTGATCCAGTTCATTGCCTGTTCCAATGTCAAAGTTGAGGACATCTTCCTGACCAATTCCGCCGCCTGGATGCAGCACTACCTGGCCTGCGACCACCTTTGGATAAAGGGCATCAGGGTCTTTAATTTTTGCAACTGGAACAATGATGGGATCGACATTGACGGTTGCCATGATGTGATGATCTCAGACTGCCTGATCGAAAGTGCCGATGATGCCCTTTGCCTGAAGGCCACCAGTCCCCGTTCATGCAAGGATGTGGTTATCAGTAATTGTACCCTGCATACCCTGAGCAGTGCGATCAAGATGGGGACCGAAACCACAGGTGGGTTTCAGAATGTAACAATCAGCAATTGTGCGATCAGTCCGGTTGAAAACAACACCTTCGACTATAATTCTCCCGACGGCGGCTGTGGCATCGCCTTGCTTATGGTCGACGGAGGTACCCTGGAGCAGGTGAATATCAGCAACATCACCATTTCCGAGATCGATTGTCCGATGATCATCCGCCTGGGCAACAGGGCCAGGCCTTATATGCCCGGTTTGTCCGCCCCACCGGTCGGAAAGATCAGAAACATTACCCTCTCGAACATTATAGCCGCTTCCTCGCACAAAACCACTTCCTCCATCGTGGGCATTCCGGGTTATGATGTGGAGAACGTGATGATTGACAACTTCACCCTGATTAATAAGAGCAGGGGTACAATTGAGGATGCAAGGCTCGTGGTACCCGAGAACAATGCCGGTTACCCCAGTGAGTCCATTCACGGCAGCGTGTTGCCGGCCTCCGGTTTTTATGTGAGACATGCACGGAATATCCGGTTCACCAGTACCCGGCTTATTTTGGAGAAGGAAGAAGCCCGTCCGGCTTTTGTTCTCGATGACACAAAAGATGTGGTTATTCAGTATCCGGAAGTTATACCGGCCGGATCAGCCATTGAAATAGTAAAGGAGTATAATACTGTTAATACAAAACTCAACCGTTGACCAAAATGACAAAACGATTCCTGACTCAGCTGTTTATTGTGCCTTTTATCGCACTATCAGCTTTTTCTCAGCCTACATTCAACAATAAATTCGAAAAGATCGTGTTTGGCTGTTATGCCAAAGACATTAACGAATTTGAGGACTTTGTCAAACGTGCCAGGGCATCGGGTGCAACCCACATCAACCTGTCGAATGAGGACCTGCCGTTTGCAAAATGGGAGTACGACACGGAAGGCGATCCCTATCCCTCCTGGGTATTTACCAATATGGGTCTGCTGAAGATCGCCACTCCCGCTGCGCTGAAGCCCTATCTGCCTCAGGATTATGCGGAAAGGGTGATGGGCATCCTTGAGGCCCGGTGCAAAGTACTCAGAAAGCACGGTCTCAAAGCTTCATTTAAAACCTTTGAACCGCAGATGCTGCCGGAAAAGGTATTTACGGATCATCCCCTTTGGCGTGGCCCCCGGGTGGACCATCCCAACCGTTCAAGGGTAGCCCGCTGGGCGCCGGATATCGATAATCCCGAAGTCCTTGCCCTGTATGGGGAAGCCCTGGCTCTTCTGCTGAAACGCTGCCCTGAGATAGATATCCTTTCCCTGACCACGAATGATTCCGGGACAGGACTGAGCTGGAGCAGGGGCTTGTACAGCGGGGCCAGCGGCAATGTCTTCAACATGTTCCGCAGAACGGATGAACGTTTGAGGGATTTCTTCTCGGTATTCCAGGAAGCCTCGAAAAAAACGGGCAATAGCCTCGACATTGATATTTACAATACCCGGGAATACTTTCCGGAAAAGATCGCGGAGAACCTGTCGGCCGGAATGGCCATAGAGAACATTGAAGGACCGGATAAAAGACCCTTCAAGTCCGAAGTGGGATTTGTGATGGACTATTACCAGGTTCTTTACCCGGTTGTAGGGATCCCTGACCCAATCCGTTTTATTGAAGAACTTGAAAGTGCGAACCAGGGCAATGCAAAAAGACTGTTTGTGCTGATGGGTGACCGGTTCAACAAGGACCTGTATTTTGATATCTATGACCGGTTTAATCAGCGTCCATCTACGGATATCTTCTCGCGGCTGGCAATCCTGAAAGAGGCTGCCGAAGTGAAAGCAGGAAATAATCAGGCGATGAGCCTGCTGAACGTATGGCTGTCCCTGCAGGAAGTCCGAAAACCTGTTTACCTGACCAGTAGCGGCGGAACCATGCTGTATCTGGGATGTGTCCAGCAACGCTGGCTTACCCGGCCCTTTGTACCCTTCCCGGAAGAACTCAGGCCCGAAGACAGGGATTATTACAGAAAGTTCCTGTTCCAGGCCCGGACAGAAGAACATGCCAATAACCTGGCTGATCTCCAGGCAGCACAGATTTTCTCCGGATGGGGCGGCATGTACCTGGCAGGGTCATTGTTGGGTGAAGCAAAGAGCCATTTAAATGATTCAAGGAATGAATTGGGTAAAATCCTGAATTCTGATCTTGCTCAGGACAAGAAAAAGGAATTTCAGTTGCTCGACCTGCGGTTGCAGGCCCTTGAACTGATCTGCAACAATGCCGGGAATGCTGTCAGTTACCAGGCCCAGATTGACCGTGCAAAAGAACTGGGCATTAAACCCGATCCGAATCCGGTAATATCCACACAATCCGGCTGGGACAGGAACCAGATCCTGGAAACAGCCCGGTTTGAGATCGACAATACCGCCCTGCTTATCCAGCTCCTGGAAAATAACTGGGAAGAATTGCTGGACATAGCCCCGGTAAAGGAACAGGAAGATATCCGGCGGTTCGGACCGGATCTTGTTTCCCAGCTAAAGCAAAAACTCCGGATCATGAACGAGCACTGGCTCGATTACAACCGGATCTTTACCGTACCCAATCTGTAAAAACCATGAAATCCACTTTGGCCTTTTTTCTGATGCTGTTGCTCTCCCCTGTTTATGCACAACAGGCTTATCAATCCCCGGGCTCACGCGACAGCCTGCCAGTGTTCTATAAAAACATGCTCGCCCGGCAGGTTCATACCCTGTCCTGGCTGCAGGGCGACAAGGGTGACTTTTCAATATGGAGAACTGAAGCCAGGACCAGGGTAATGGAATGCCTGCTCACTCCTCCGCCTGCAGTGGACTTTAACCCGGTGGTGATCGCCGAACAGGACAGGGGCAGTTATGTGGCCCGCAAGGTGGTTTTCAATATCACCGGCGACAGCCGTGTTCTTGCTTTCATGCTGGTGCCCAAATCCAAAGGTCCTCATCCGGCTGTATTGCTTTTGCATGACCATGGTGCAAAATTCGACATCGGCAAGGAAAAGGTCATTGAGCCCTGGGATGAGCCGGCTGAAAAAATGACCTCAGCGAGGGAATGGGTCAATACATGTTATGGAGGCCGGTTCATTGGCGATGAGCTTGCCAAAAAGGGTTACGTGTGCTTGTCGGTCGATATGTTCAACTGGTCCGATCGCGGCGGGGGAGGTTATGACGGACAGCAGATCCTGGCCTGCAACTTTTTCAATATGGGCATGTCCTTTGCCGGGCTTATTGCCCATGAGGACCTGCGGGCTGCAGAATTTCTGTCACAGCAACCTGAAGTGGACCCCCGGCGCATTGCTGCCATGGGCCTGTCCGTTGGAGGATTCCGCACCTGGCAGGTAGCCGCACTTTCCGAACACATTGCAGCAGGCGTATCCGTGTGCTGGATGACAACCCACAATGCCCAGATGTTTCCCGGCAGCAATCAGGTAAGAGGCCAGTCTGCCTACACTATGGTCCACCCCGGTTTGTCTCATTACCTCGATTACCCGGATGTGGCCAGCATCGCCTGTCCCAAACCCCTGATGTTCTGCTGCGGAAACCGTGACGGACTCTTCCCGTTGCAGTCAATTGAGGATGCCTTCCTGAAAATGCGCCGGGTATGGGATTCACAACGTGCCGGAGACAGGCTGGTGACAAAGCTGTATGATGCCTCGCATGAATACAACCTGAATATGCAGCAGGATGCCTTTCAGTGGCTTGATCAGATTTTTAAACCCTAAATATAAAAATCCCAATGAAAACTTTACGTGTTATTGTCTGTTTTTGTATTTCCCTGTGCTGTACCTTGTCATTTGGACAGGATATGGGTCCTGCGAAAACGCCTCCCATGGGCTGGAATAGTTACAACTGCTTTGGGGCCACGGTTACCGAAGCTGAGGTCAGGGCAAATGCAGATTTCATGGCCCAGCAGCTGAAACGGTATGGATGGGAGTACATTGTCATTGATTATTGCTGGTTCTACCCCTATCCGGGCGGGTTGAACAATCCACCCCAGGATGATAACTACCAGCCCCGCCTGACTATGGACAATTATGGCAGGTTGATGCCGGCCATTGACCGTTTCCCTTCTGCTGCCGGCGGAAAGGGCTTTAAACCTCTGGCCGATTACATTCACAGCAAGGGTTTGAAATTCGGCATTCACGTCATGCGGGGCATTCCCCGGCAAGCGGTGCATGACAATACTCCCATTTCCGGTACTGAAAGGAAAGCAAGGGATGTTGCTGATACATCGAGCATCTGCGGCTGGCTCAACAGCATGTATGGGGTGGATGTTGATAAAAAAGGCGGACAGGAATACTACAATTCCCTGCTGAAACTCTATGCGGAATGGGGTGTGGATTATATCAAGGTGGATGATCAGTTACATATGACCCGGGATGGTTCCGGCAAGGAAACCGGTAAATATCACCACAGGGAAATCGAAGCGGTCAACAAGGCCATCGCCGGTTGCGGCAGGTCTATTGTATACAGCCTTTCACCGGGTGACCTTGCTCCGGTGGAGGACGCCGGGTTCCTGAAAAAGAATGCAGATCTGTGGCGGGTTTCCCAGGACTTCTGGGATGAATGGGAATCGCTTAAGGCTCAATTTGATCTTTGCAACAAATGGTCAGCACACACGGGTAACGGCAACTGGCCGGATGCGGATATGTTGCAGCTGGGTCTCCTGTCCCGGCGGGGTCCGAACGGACCTGAAAGGGCAAGCCGGTTTACACCCGATGAGCAGATCCTGCACATGACGCTCTGGTCCATATTCCGCTCTCCCCTGATGTACGGCGGTGACCTGACCATGATCCTGCGTGATGGATATAACCTGATCACGAACCAGGAAATCATTGCAGTAAACCAGAACAGCACGAACAACCACCAGCTTTTCCGGCGCGGGAACCATGTGGCCTGGGTAGCTGATGTACCCGGTTCAAATGACAGGTATCTGGCTTTATTTAACCTGGGAGAAGATAAGGAAACCCCGGTATATGTGCTCCTGGGTGATATGCAGATTCAGGGAAAATGTGCCGTACGTGATTTATGGACACACTCGGAACTGGGTATCCTGGAGAAGGATTTCTCTCCCGTCATTCCCCCGCATGGTGCAGGAATGTACAGGTTATCCCCGAGATAGTCAATTTCACTTACTTAAACCAATACCAGCATCATGAACGAAGTTAAAAGTCAATCAGTGCAAGGACGCCTGCTGTCACTGGATGCGCTGCGGGGGCTTGATATGTTGTTCCTCGTGGGGATCACGGGCGTTTTGGAGGTCCTGCCGCAATGGGCCGATAACCGGGTATTCCATGTTCTGGCAAACCAGTGCCAGCATACCGAATGGCATGGTTTTCATACCCTGGACCTTGTCTTTCCCCTGTTTATGTTCATTGCCGGGGTGAGCATGCCCTTTGCCCTCGGTAAAAGGCTTCAGGAGGGAGCAAGCCGGAAGACCCTCATCAACCACGTTCTCAAACGCAGCCTGATCCTTTTTTTTCTCGGACTCGTTTTCAACCAGTTTCTGGGTTCGGGCTGCTCAAATTTCCTATATACAGGTGTTTTGCAAAGGATTGCCATCGCCTACTTTTTTGCGGCTGTGATTATGATGAATACAGGCATCCGGGTGCAGGCCATTACCGCCGGGTCCCTGCTGGTGGTATACTGGCTGCTCATGATCCTGGTGCCGGTTCCCGGCTTTGGTGCAGGTGTCATCACCCCTGAAGGAAACCTGCATGCCTATCTTGACCGGTTGTTGCTGCCCGGAAGATTGGGAAATGTTGTTTTTGATGAAGATGGTATCCTGCAACAGATCTCCTCCGTTGCCGTATGTCTTTCCGGTGTTCTTGCCGGTCACTGGCTGAGGTCCTCCCATATGCAGAACAGGAAAGTGCTGGGACTCCTGGGTGCCGGGATGGCATGCATTGTGACCGGGCTGATCTGGGACAAGTCCTTTCCCATCATCTTCCGGTTGTGGTCGAGTTCCTACGCTATGATCGTCATCGGCATCAGTTCCATGCTCCTTGCTTTGTTCTACTGGCTTATTGACGTCAGGGGTTACAAAAAATGGGCATTCCCCTTCGTGGTGGTTGGCATGAACTCCATCACCATTTATTTTGTGGAGCGCTTTTTTGATTTCGCCATTGTCGTCAATATTTTTGTGCATGGTTTCAGGGATTCCCTGGGTTCTTTCCAGGCTGTTTTCATGGCCCTTTGCGTGCTTGCCGTGAAATGGCTGTTTCTCTATTATTTGTATAAGAAGAATATATTTCTGAAGGTCTGAAAGTAAATTATTGCTGAACATAAACAAACAAACCATGAAACCGGCGTCCCTATCTGCCCTGTTTGGTCTGATCCTGTTGTCCTTTCCTGCCCGCAGCCAATATGTAACCAGGTATCCGGAAATTCCCAGAATCGATGTACATACCCACCCTGCCAACCACTATGATGCTATCCGATCCTTCCTGGCCGGACGGGATCAGTTGCTGTCGGATTGCAAAGCCGATATGGCCATGTGGATTAACCTCGGCAGCATATCCGGCGGGGAAACTGCCATTGACACAATTGATAAAGTCAGCCAGGGACGGATTGTCTCCTGCATCAGTGATTATACTCCTCATAAGGGACTGACCCATAAGCCGGAGGACATGGCTGGTTACCTTAAGAAGGGATATGTCGGATATAAGATCTGGCACGGAACAGTAGAACAACTTGTTTCCGAAGGCACTTATCAGGAAGGGGACCCGGACATCCGGTACCTGTATCTTGATGATCCGCACCATGAACCGGTCATTGCAGCCATGGAGAAGGCCGGCATGGTGATGGCATCCGTGCATATTGCCGATCCCAATGGCCCTTTCAGTGACAGAAAGCTCTGCGAAGGTTGCTTTTGCCCTGACCCCGTCCTGTTCTGGCGTTCCATGATGGGTCTTGAACGAGTCCTGCATCGCCATCCAAACCTGGTGGTGGTAGCAGCCCATGGTTGCTGGCTGATGGTGCAGGATGCACAGCTGGATTTTCTCAGATACCTGTTCAGAACCTATCCCAATTTTTATGCTGACATTGCAGCAACCGGATTCTTTAATTATGTGAGCCGCGACAATCTCAGGGATCTTTTTATTGAATATTCTGATCACCTGCTTTACGGAACGGATTTATCCTGGAATGGTTCATTGGATCCGGTTGAATTCACCAAAACGAACAGCTATTTGTTCCGGTGTTTTGAAACAGCCGATGATCTGCCGGATTTTCCCTTAAAAAAAGGGCTTGATCTGCCAAAAGAAACTTTGGAGAATATATACTATAGAAATGCCTTAAAAGTGTATCCCACACTTGCCGAAAGAATGAAAGCGCTGGGATACAAATTACCTTCCAGATAACCTGATAATTATTAAAGAAATAAAATAAATAAAATGACTATCAGCATTGAATAACATAACCATAATGTCGCACCTACGGCGCTTCGAAATTGTTTTACATCATTCCTGTCCTACCATAATATCGCACCTCTGGTGCTTTCAATTATAGAATAAATTTAATTAGCCCCATTTGGGGCGACATTATGGTAGAATAAACATAAAAACAATCTTCTAAGCCCCATTTGGGGCGACATTATAGTGATTGTAAAAGATTTTATTGTCAAGGTATATTATCATATTATTGATTACCGATATTCAAAATAGATAAAACTAATCTTATATCCCATGACTAAATTGAATTCCTCCCGCAGGGCCTTTTTAAAGACATCGGCTCTGGCATCGACCTATGCCTTGTTCAATCCTAAGATGAGCGCGGAAAAGCCGCAGGAAATATCTGCCGGTTCAACTGAACCGATGTCGGACAGGCAATCGGATACATTAAAAGCCGGTTTTGCCGAGCTCGATATCAGTCCGGAAATCGGCATGGAGCAACCGGGCGGTTATTGGAAATCGTATCATACAGTTTTTCATGATCCCTGCAAGGTTCGCGCGATGGTGGCGGATGACGGCAATAACCGCGTGGCCGTTGTGGGTATCGATACGCTGACCATTCCCAGGCAACTGGTTGAATCTGTAAGGAAAGAAATTGAATCGAAGTGTGGCATTCCTGCTCAGGCCATCCTGATCGGGGCCTCCCATTCACATTCTGCCGGTCCGCTGGGTTGGGTTTTTCCGGGTGAATTTGACCATGAGAATGAACTGTTGCAGACGCTGGCCTATGATAAGTCGCCTGTCATTGACATGAAGTATTACAAGATGGTTGAAAAGCAGCTGGTGGATGTGGTCTGCCAGGCCAACCAGTCGAGGGCTGAAGCCAGTCTGGGTGTTGGCTGGGGCTTAGAAGACAAAGTTGCCTTTAACCGCCGTTTTCACATGAAGAACGGGATGACCTTTACCCATCCGGGACAGCTCAATCCCGACATTGTGGATGTGGCCGGGCCCATTGATCCCGAGGTAGGGGTCATTGGGGCCTGGGACAAGGATGGCAAGTGCATCGGATGCGTGGTCAATTACGCCTGTCATGCCACCTGCGATCCGGGGGGGATTTCAGCGAACTGGATATTCTTTATGGAACAGTCCATTCGCGGGGCCATGGGCAACGACTGTGTGGTGGTCTTTCTGCCCGGTGCCTGTGGCGATGTCACCCAGGTGGATAACCGGAATCCTTATGTGAACCGGGCCGGACTGGAATGGACCCGCTTTGTGGGTTCCAGGATCGGGGCAGAGGCAGCCAAAGCCCTGCTCAGCATGCCCCGGGGTAATATGGTGCCTGTCGACTTCAGGACAGATATGTTGGAGTTCAACAGGCGAAAACCAGATCCGGACAGGGTAAAGAAGTGCATTGAAATGGTCAGACAATCGCCGGACGACATCGGTTTTACAGAATGGATCTTTGCCAAGGAGATCGTAATGCTCGATGCCATCATCCGGAAGGAACCTGTGGTAAGCGCCGAGGTCCAGGTCATTCAGGTAGGTCCTGCCGTTTTTGTATCCAACCCGGCCGAATTCTTTTGTCAGCTGGGCCTTGATATCAAAGCCGGCAGCCCGTTCAAATATACTTTTCCGGTTGAGCTGGCCAATGGCATTGTCGGCTATGTTCCCACACCGGAAGCTTTCGGGTTCGACGGAGGGGGGTATGAAACCCGCCTTACCGCGTACAGCAACCTGGACATACAGGCAGGAAAGGTGCTGGTGGATACAGGTGTGGAACTGACAAAACAACTGAAACCCGGATTAGTTCCGGAATTTCCCAAGGCTCCACCCTTCTCAGGAGAGCCCTGGGATCTGGGGAATGTAAAACCGGAACTCAGTTAAAATACCAGCGTAACAAAACGTGAGGGGTTGCTGTAGTTCGAGAACAGTGCCGCAAGGCTGCTGTTCTCATTGGCGATACCCTGATTCAACAACCGTGTACGGCAAAGGTTGAAATGAATGTTGTTTCCCGCTGCCGGAGATTTCATGCCCAGTGATGAAAAGGTGATACTGATTTCGATCGTCCAGGATTCTTTGTTCTTAAGAATGGCAACGGTGATGTCCTTTCCGGTTTCGAGGTTGAAGTCAGGTGAATAGGAACCATTCCTGCTTTCACCGTCAAAAAGAGCTCCGCTGCTGGATATAACGATCTGTTTATAATCCTTTCCGGTATTCATGGCATCAAAAAACAGCTCAACCGCATTGTCGTTATATACCTCTCCATCCCGCTCGTGAACATTCTCCTTTACCAGATCCATTCTGGGTTCATAACAAGTATAGGCAATGTACAGTTTCTCATCATCATAAGCCAGGCAGGTTGAAGTCTGTGCCTGCGGTTCCGCACTGTTGTTCGCCAGCACAAAGGGTGTTTTGGTATCTGCCATTGGCCAGAATGATTCACTCAGTCTCCCGTCGATTTGTGGTCCGGAGGCGACTTTCAGACAATTGAAAACCTTCTGCCTGTCAGAGAACAGCAGGTTGGCCATGCCGCAAACATCGCCGTACTCCACCTGCTCCCTGAACAACAGGGGCCAGTTCATATACAGATCATCCTTATGCTGAATGCGGTAACCGAGAAGGGTCTTTGAAGCCGCCAGGGCTCTAACCTTATCGTTCCCTGCCTTAGTTAGCATGGCCTGGTAGGTGAGCCTGTTGTGGTGGTTAGCGATGACCAGGCGATCCACCATTCTTTTCTGGACCGGGGTAAGCTTTCTTTTTAAAGCATCCTGAAGATACTTGTCTGTTAAATCGAAGTCTGCCGGCCGATAGTATTTTTCCACATCTCTTCCATAGGCTCCAACGCGCCGCCAGGCAAGCAGGCCTTCCTCTTTTTCAGTTTTCCGGTTATATTCATCTGCCGGTAGAAGTCTTTTTGTAAAAACCTCATCGCGCCAATAGGTGAAATATTTCCGGATATCCTTTCCGGCCCTGCCGAACAGTGCACAATACTCATTCTCCCAGTATTCAAAAGGCTTAGAAGGATCGATATGCGATTTGGCCAGGATATAATAGTTGATACCCGAAATGCCTGTCCAGAAACCATATATGCAATCGTGATCCGTGCCGGCAGCATGGTGCTTTAACGCGATCTGCTGGTGATCAAATACCCTCCTCTCCTGGCCCAGGGGCAGCCCCAGATCACAGCACAGATCATTCGGCCGGAACAGCATCTGCTTCATGCCCATATCCTCCCAGCCTGAAAAGAGGCTGTCAGTCCGGGAAAAATCTTCATTAAATCCGGAAACAAACTCAATGACAGAGGCTCTGTGTAAACGTTCCTTCCGTGGAGGAGTGAGCATAATCGAATAAGCATAACCGGTTACCACCACATCCGGATCATGCCGGATGGCCTCGTCAGCAATGCGGGCCCAGAAATTCACATACCTGTCAGTAAGGTTGGCACCAAAGGATTCACCCGGTTTCAGGTGGTCCAGTGCGACACACTGGTCGCAATGGCAAAACTCGCTGAGACCCCTTCCCCCTCCGTCATTCTCGGTGGCATCAATGGCACCATCCACGTGTTTTGGATCTTCTTTTTTAACATAGACATCCACAATTTTGTCGACAAATTGTTGATTTGACGGGCACATTTTTATCCTGTCAGCCTCGGTCAGGGGTGCGCGTTCACCCATTCCGTTCAGGGCAAACCATTCAGGATGTTCCTTTCCGTATTTCCCCCACCAGTCAGTAAACGAATGGGAAAATGGCAGATAGGTGTTCTTGTTGCCCATGCGCATGCGCCTGAGCCAGATATCCGTTTCGAGCTTCTTTGCCCTGACTTCCTCTTCAGTCATCCTGAAGGGTTCGGGGATCACCTGCTCATTTTCCTTGAACATTTTGTAGTTCCAGGTGTATGAGCGCATGCCCCGCTGATAGGTAAAGTGCGAGGACCAGGAACTCACCTTCAGGGGAATGGATATGCGACTGATCCGTTCGTACAAAATACCTTCATCACCGGGCTCATACCACCTGACGCCAAGCTCATTTTCCAGGAAATTATACACTGCAAAGAGCGTCCCGGCTCTGTTCAGGCTGGTCAGGGTGGCAGTATGTACATAATCCTCCATTTCCCTGGTGATCCGGTCATCACCATACAAATATATCCCTTGCCTTGTTATCTTATACCTGGCCTCCTCAGCCTCAAACGGCACCGAATCATGGGGAGAGCGGATGCCCACGAAAAATCCCCTGCTGTAGGTACCCTGTTTTGCAACAATGGGGAAGGAATATCCGGTCAGGAGAAAAAGGTGTTTCTGCAGTTCATCCGCTGCAAACCGCTTGATTGCATCATCACCCGGGCATATAATGGCGGCAGATGAATAATCCCTTGGACCGATTGTAAAACTTCCTTTTTGTGAGCAGCCTGTAACAAAAATTACGACAAAAAACAAAACGAAGACAGAAGGTTTCATATTCCGGCAGTTCTGGCCACTGCGAAAAACTCGCCCCGTTTCTTAAGCATGTAGAGATCCCCATTGGGATAATCAAACAGCAGGTATTGCAGGGTGGCTTCCTTGAAGGATTTCACGTGCCAGCTCCCGTACATAAATACGCGTCCTTTGTCATCAGCGGCAAGTGACATGATCATGCGTGCAGCGCGGCCATCCTGGTCCACAATATGGCCATGATCTGTTACAGCATGGTCGCCCTCCGGGTCAATGGAAACACTTCTCAGATGCAGGCTCTTCTCGATGTATCCTTCAGCATCGGGATCCAATTCCCGGTGTGATTCAGAATCAAAGCTTCTTTCATCAACCGGATCAGCAAATTGTACAAAGTATAGCCTGTTGCCGCCAATGTCGGTCTGTAAAAAGGTTGATCCAATGTTTGCCACTTCCTGGAATGCCTCACCGGATTCTATTTTTTTAGAAGGATCGAACATCCATAACCGTTCATCTCCTCCGCCCCAGTCACCCATAGTGAACAGGCATTTTTCCTTACCGGGTAAGGCCTTTGCCCATACCCATGCACGCTGTTTTAGCAGGGTATCATTTGTAACAGGTGTGCCATCCATGAACTTTCCTTTTGGCAATACGTCGGTGTAGGTGTCAATCTTATCCTGATCAGGCCTGTACACGTATAAATTCCCATGATCATTTTCCGGCATCCAATGCAGCTTCCAGAGGGTGAACCACACATTGCCCTTGTTATCCACAAAAAACCAGAATGAGGCACCTTTCTGACCCTTCGTCATCTGTCCCAGGTCTTTCTTTTCACCTGATCCTATATCAATCTGATACAAATGGCAGCCATCGGCATTGATAAGTGAATCAAGAAAGGGAGCAACAAAGACATATAGTTTCTTCCGCACAGGGTCCACATTGATGGCTGAATAAATCGAATACCGGGGTTTAACCACACCCAGATCACGAAACTTGCCGGTGGCCATTTCATACCCAACAACATGTGCACCGGTGTATCTTTCAATCCCTTCCTTCCAGTAGTTCGACAAGTGTGTCGTAAAATACAGCCAGCCATCACATTCCACAATGGGACTGTGTATCTTGCCCTGCTGGGATAGTGTGGCTCCTTCACCGCAAACGATGGTCATGTCCTCCGCAAGCACGGTATGCTGGTTGGTCCGGGGATCAAACTTGTGAAAACCGGCACCATGGCTCTTTGAATGGGTTGAAGAGGAGAAATAGCAGTTCCCGTCGGAAGCCACCGTCATACCCTGCCATTGCCCATCCCATTCTTTACAAATTTTATTCATGGAAACAGAGTAAATCGGGCTGACTTTCTCCTCAGTCTGAACCTCTGTACTTTTTTGCCTGTTGCTGCATGAACTTAAGCCAAGGAGGAAAACAGTCATCAATACAGCTGCATAAATCGGACAATCTTTTCTTACCTGCATGGTTTGTTCCTTTCGTAATTAGTTAGTGGTTATGTAAAACAGAAATTTCTTTAAAACAGAATTTTACGCAACATAATAATAATTAAAGAATTATACTAATACTTTTCGTTATAAATTAAATACTTTTATACGGTTCCCATTACTTGGGAAGATTAACAATAATCAATAAAACCTTTTAAGGAGCGCATGTAAGTACTATAAATAAAATGAATAGTATCATAAAAATCGACATGTTTTGACTATACTTGTTCTGAATCAAACTGATAAGAAATCCGGAATATTCAATAAACATGAACATGATGAAAACAATCCTGTCAACAATTTCATTTCTGGCTTTACTTATTTTTCTGGGTACCGGCTTTAGCCGTGACAAGGAGAAGTTCTGTAAAACTAGTTCCATTGCCCTGAACAAAGTCAGTCCCTATTACGACGGTCAATGGCAGGGCATGGGAGTTGCCTCTGACGGAGCCTGCTATTTCGGTACTTCATGCCATTCAGCCGAACATGGTGGTGGATATTTCCGGTTCGATCCGGCAACACAGAAGTTTGAAGTTCTGACAGAAGACTTCACCAAACTCGTGGGGGATGATATCACAAAGAACACCCCGCAGGGTAAATGCCATAGCCCGATCATTGAAAGCAACGGGAAGATCTATCTGTCCACCCACCTTGCTGCCTACTGGGGCGATTCGGTCCTGAACCGCTATGCCGGATCCTATATCCTGAGCTATGATCTGAAAGAAAAAAAGTGGCACAACTTCGGCGTTGTTAAACCACGCTTCAGCACCTATTCAGCCATTGAAGTCGATGGTACCCGTGGTAAGATCTATGCCATGATTGTTCCTTTCTCTCCACTTGACACCGCGGATGGCATTTTTATGTACCAGATCGACATCAAGTCAGGTGAAAAACGCAACCTGGGTAAGCTGAGCCATGGCAAGGGAAATTTCTGGTTCTACCTCGATGACCGGGGCAGGGTCTGGACCACGGTTTGGTATGGTTCAAGCAAATTGCACTGCTATGATCCTGATCTGGATTCCATCCTCACTTATGAGGATCCCTTTCCCGAAGCAAGACTGGCACCGGACGGAACTACAGCGGATACTTCCTCCTCCGGAAAATCAAAGGCCTGGACCTGGGTAAAGCCCATTGATGGCGGAAAGAGATGTCTTTTTACCATGGGTGACTGGGGCGGAGGAGACGAGCGTCTCTGGATCTTTGATCCCTCCAAAAACCTGGAAAACGGGGAAGCCTTTACACCTGTATGCTATATCGGAAGCACATTTTTATCTCTGGCCTTGTCAGGCAATCGGGTTTATTATGTACAACGGGGTGATCTGACTACAGAACGCTTCTATGATTGCGAGGCTTTCCGGGATATACCACCCGACAGCAGTGGTTACAGTGTGAACAACCTGCATCTGAAAAGCGTCGCTCTTAACCGGGATGATCCAAAACCCTTTATCGATCATGGCCGGATCATTGATCAGGATGGGCGCACACCGGCTTATATTGCTTCTCTTGCAGCAGATGAAAAAGGAAATATCTTTATGGAAGGTGGCTGGCTGACCAGGCCGGGCGATCAGCCCACCATGCAGTATAACTGGGCCTCACCGAAAACCCTGAAATACAAGGAACTGAAGCGGGGAGAGTTCTTTGCATGGGTAAATATAAAGAAGGACCTGTAATGCTTAAAAAAATGTAAATTGCCTTACAGAAGTGAAAAATGAAAAGTGAAAAACGAAATTGAAAGAGATGAAGCACTGGAAAACAACTATGGTTTTATTTACGGCTCTGTTAATACACATCCAATTGTATGCCCAGTCGGCACAGGAATCCTGGAATTACAAGGGGGAGATGATAAACATACCGGCAGGTGAATTTGTCATGGGCAACGACAGGGGAAGCTGGGAAGAACAGCCAGAGCATACAGTATACCTGGCGGAATACCAGATCGGCAAGTACGAGGTCACCCGCGGTGAATACCGGAAATTCATGGAAGCCGGCGGTTATGGCGATCCGAAATACTGGTCGGTGGAAGGCTGGATCTGGCGGCAGGGCAATATCATCGTCCATGCCGGAATGTATGGCCAGGTGAGCTATGCTGAGCGGCCTGACTGTGCTGTCAGAAGGCAGGCTCCGGATTATTGGGATGAGGAGCAGGAATGGAAGGGACATGGGTACGGTCATCCGCGATTCAGGCAAACCGACGAGCATCCGGTGATCGGAGTAACTTACTTTGAAGCCGAAGCCTACTGCAGCTGGGCAGGTGGCAGACTGCCCACTGAAGCCGAGTATGAAAAGGCGGCAAGATGGGATGGCAAACGGTCCCTGCTTTTTCCTTATGGAGATAGCTGGGATCCTGAAAAGAGCAACAATCCCTTTGATCACAACCCTGCCGGGGGAGGTTACCGGATGAACCAGAGTGCGCCTGTGGGAAGCTATCCTTCAGGTGCCAGTCCTACCGGCTGCCTGGATATGATCGGCAATGCCTATGAATGGTGTGCGGACTGGGCCAAATCCTATCCGGGAAGTACAAAGCCTTTTGATCATAGCGGTAAGTACCATGTCGTAAAAGGAGGATGCTGGGATGATCCGGAAATAAGTTGTGCTTTCCGGAGCTGGTATCTGCCATCGGGCAGCAGCGGCACCGGTCCGGGCGATTCCGATTACATTGGTTTTCGTATGGCCAGGTGATGCATGTGATTTGGAGACAATACGTCATTGCGAAGGACCCCGATAGTTATCGGGGGACTGAGGCAATCTATTGCAGATGAGCAGATTGCTTCGCTATGCTCGCAATGACGTCTTGCACATATGTATGAGCTCAGTTGTTTTAGAAAATTATGCCAACATTTGTAAAAAAACTCACAAATGATGTAATTTAGGTTTTCGATAAATCCTTAATTCATGAATCATGTACAGATGTAAGTTTTCGGTAAGTTTTATCGTGTTGCTGTTTCTGCTGAATGCCCGGTTACTGGTATCTCAGCCGGCAGAAAAACTGATCAAAGTTGCTGTTGCCCCGGACCATGCAGACTGGACCTACAAGACCGGCGAAAACGTGAAATTTCAGGTTACAATTACGCGGAACAGTGAACCTTTTCAAAATGTTTTCGTCCGTTACGAAATCGGTCCTGAGATGCTGACACCTGTTAAACGGGATTCGGCGGTGTTGAAAGAGGGCCAATTAGTCCTTGATGGAGGTTCCATGAAAACAGCCGGTTTTATGCGTTGCAAAGTGATAGCACTGGCAGATGGAAACAAGTATGAAGGAATTGCCACGGCAGGATTCAGTCCGGAGACTATTCGGCCTGCGGCTGAGGTTCCTGCCGATTTCGGCGCATTCTGGGACAAGGCAAAAGCTGAAGCTGCTAAAATTCCAATGGATGTTAAACTTACACTCTTGCCGGACCGGTGTACGGAAAAAGTGAATGTCTACCATGCCAACATCCAGAATTACAAGGAAGGTTCAAGATTATACGGCATTCTCTGCGTTCCGAAAAAAGAAGGCAGGTATCCGGCTCTTTTAAAAGTGCCAGGTGCCGGGGTACGACCCTATTTCGGTGATGTGGCCATGGCAGAAAAGGGGATCATTGTCCTTGAAATTGGCATCCATGGCATTTCTGTTATCCTGGATCCTTCAGTGTATACTGACCTGGGCAGGGGAGCATTAGATGGTTACTGGGTATATAATCTCGATGATCGTGACCGTTATTATTATAAGCGCGTTTATTTAGGCTGTGTCCGGGCCATTGATTATATCTTTTCCCTGCCTGAATTTGACGGAAAAACACTTGCCGTTTCCGGCGGAAGTCAGGGTGGCGCCTTATCCATCATAACTGCAGGTTTGGATAGCAGGGTCAAATACCTGTCCGCTTTTTATCCGGCCTTATGTGACCTCACGGGTTATCTCATCGGTCGTGCCGGCGGATGGCCCCATATGTTCAATGATGCCAACAGGGCTTTCAACGTTAAAAATGACAAGATTGAAACCTCGAAGTATTACGATGTGGTGAATTTTGCCAGACTGGTGAAGGTACCCGGTTTTTATTCCTGGGGCTATAACGACGTTACGTGCCCGCCCACATCCATGTATGCTGCCTATAATATGATTTCAGCACCGAAGGAATTATATCTTGTTCAGGAAACCGGTCACTGGACCTATCCTGAGCAAAATGAAAAATCAAGGCAATGGTTGGTTGATCATTTGGCCGGTAAGTAAAATTGATTCTTATTCTGAATCTTATTCTGAATCTTATTCTGAATCCTATCTTTAACTTACAAATACAATAAAATCATGAAAACATTTCCTGCTTATTCAGTATTGATCAAAGGACTTTCATATTCCTTTACAACCTGTATCTTTGTCCTTCTCTCTATGCTCACATCCTGTTCAGACAAAACAGGCAAAGAGTCGTCGATCCAGGTCGGCATTGCAGAAGTGAATTACACGCCCGAAGTAGGCCTGGACCTGGTTGGCAACTACCGCGGAGACGATTATGCCTCAAGGGGAGTTCATGATTCCCTTTATGCCAGGGCCATTGTGGCAGCGGATAAGGACAATAACAAAGCGGCCATTCTGACGGTGGATATCTGCGAGATGGGAAAGGAAACCGTTAACTTCATGCGGGCTGAAATTGCCTCCAAAACTGACATCCCAGCCGGGAACATCATGATCATGGCAACCCACACCCACAGTGGTCCTCCTTCCGAGTTGGATGCCCCGAAAGCCAAAGAATACCTGATAAAAGCGGCCGGTGCTGTTATACTGGCAAATGAACGCCTTGCACCTGCCGTGCTGGCTGTCGGCCGGAGCCAGGAGGACAGGATATCCCACAACCGGAGGCTGAAGTGTATAGATGGCACAACGCATATGTGCTGGGAAAAATTTGATTCCGGTTTTGTGGTTGGTCCGCTGGGACCCAAGGATCCGGAAGTGATAACCCTTTCTGTTTCACAAAAGGGTAAGCCCGTGGGTGTAATCGTGAATTTCGGCTGTCATGTCACAACCCTCACCGGAGACAACTGGCTTTATACGGCCGATTATCCGGGTTATATGATCGAAGCCATACGCAAAATCAAGGGCAGGGATTATATGCCCATGTTCTTCAACGGTCCTTGCGGAAATGTAACCCAGGTGGATTACCGTGTTGGATTTCCATCCAATTACCAGGAATGCCAGAGAATCGGTTACCTCCTTGGCGTTGCAGCACTTGAAGCTATCAAAAATGAAACCGTTGTTGGTGGAGACATAGTCTCTGTATCCCGGGAATTTGTCCCCCTTAACCGGATGGATATTTCTGACGAGCGGCTGGCATGGGCCAAACAACTCATGAAGAAAGTGGAAAAAGAAGGGATGCCTCCCATGCAGAAAGATGGCATTCCGGATGCCATGTATGCAAAGAACTGGATTGAGATGCGTGAGGTTCAGGACCAGGTCGACAGCCTTGAAGTGATGGTGGTGCGCATCGGCGATGTGGCTTTTGCCGGTTTGAACAGTGAGGTGTTTGCTGAATTCGGCATGAACATCAAATCGAAATCACCCTGTAAAAACACCATGGTGACCGGTCTCACCAATGATTCAAGGGGCTATTTTCCAACCGAGATATCATTTACCCAGGGACCCAAGGGTTTCACCCCCTATATAACCGGTTACGAGACCACACCAGGCTCAACTTCGTATGAGATCGGCTCAGGAGAGAAAATGGCGGAATCAGCCGTTAACCAGCTGAAGAAAATATTCTGATTCCTGTTAAAAATGTCATCAGGCATTTTCAACCTGCAGCTGATACTGTTTGGGTGTAACACCTTTTATCCGCTTGAATTGCCGGTTGAAATTGGAAAGATTCTCAAAACCTGACTCATAAGCAATTTCTGATATGGTCATGGATTGATCTCCGAGCAAACGGCAGGCATAACCCACTCTTGTTTTCAACAGGTACTCCTTGAAGGTCATCCGGTATGTTTTTTTGAATGCCAGGCAGAAGGAGGTATTGGACATATTGGTGAGCTCAAGCATCTCCTTCATATTGACTTCATTATGAAAGTTTTGCATGATATATTGCATGGCTTTATGCATGGGTTCACTTCCTCCAGTGATGAAGGGTTCCATAAATCCCGGACTGCAAAGCAATTTATAATCTTTGGACCTTGAAAGAATGTTAAAAATTGAAAACAGGATAAACAACCGATCCACGGCATCCTTTTCGAAACTATCCTGCATCAGGGTAATGATTTTTTCCCGGGTACAGCCGGTTATCAGTATTCCCCTGGCTGAATCCTCCAGGATATGATTCAGATTCTTATGCTCAGGTATTGAAAAGAATTGATCGCCCAAAAAATCCTTTCGAAACTGAATAACTGTTCCTTCACCGCTAAATCCTTCATCTCCGGTAAAGAACTGTTCATCACACAACCATTCATGGGGTAAATAGGAACCAACAAGAACCAGATCATTCTCTTCAAACCGGTCAATATGATCACCGATCATTCTTTTTCCCTTACCCTTATTGATGAGAACCAGTTCATATTCCGGATGCCGGTGCCAGCGGGTAAAAGCCTTTGTTTCATGATAAACGATGAAAGAACGGTCCGGTTCCTGCATAAGGCGTGTCTCTGCGACTTTCATCTGGCCTTCTTCAATTTAAAAAACATAGTATCTATGTAAAAAAACACATTTTTTGCATTACGAAATTAGGTAATATTTCCATAAGAAAGTATCATGAAAAAGCATTTTGAAAGCGTTGCCTGCACGAAAGTTGTATAAAAATACCATAAATACATTGAAAGATATTACATAATCAACGGACTATGAACTAGATTTGAAATTGATTAATAATAGCGTGATTTTAAATTCACCCGCTTTCGCCAAGGCTACGGTGGGCGAAGCAAATCAATAAATCAACATATCAACAAATCAACAAATATACTATGTCTGAAAAATTAGCCATAAACGGAGGGCCGAAAGCTGTGACGAACAACAAGATCGGCTGGCCCAATTTCGATGAAAAAGCCATTAAAAATGTAGAAAATGTGCTGAGATCAGGGAAGGTGAATTACTGGACCGGTCCCAGAGGAATGGAATTTGAGAAGAAATTTGCCGAATGGCAGGGAAGCAAATATGCCATCTCGGTGGCCACTGGCACTGCTGCCCTGCATGTGGCAATTACTGCCCTGGGTATTGGTCCAGGAGATGAAGTCATTGTGCCCAGTTATACCTTTATCGCCTCGAGCTTTTCCGTGCTCCAGGCGGGTGCTGTACCCCGCTTCGCTGATGTAAACATTGATGACCATTGTATCAGTGTTGAGTCAGCTGAAAAACTGGTAAATAAACGTACCAAAGCCATCATGCCGGTACATTTATACGGCAATGTATGTGATATGGACAAAATCAATGCCTTTGCAAAAAAGCACAAACTCTTTGTGATAGAGGACAATGCAGAAGCTTTCGGGGGTTCCTATAAAGGCAGGAAAACCGGAACTCTGGGTGATATCGCTGGCTGCAGCTTTTGCCAGAACAAGACTTTTACAACAGGTGGTGAAGGCGGGATGATAACCACGGATAACGAGGATTATGCCTGGATAGCCCGAAGCTTCAGGGATCATGGCTATGATGTCAAGCAGCGCCTGAGCTTACTTGAGCTGGAACAGAAACTTCCATATATCCACAATATGGTTGGCTGGAATTACCGGATGACTGAGATGCAATCCGCAATAGGCCTGGCTGAGCTTGAACGGATGGATAACTGGAACATGCCGAACCGGCACCGGAATGCACATATCATCATCGACCGCATCAAGGATCTGCCGCAAGTGCTCTATTCTCCCATCGACACCCCGGAACGCCGGAACGGCTGGTTTGTCATGGCCTTTTCGCTGGATATTGAAAAGATGAAATGCGACATCAAGGAATTTGTAAACGCTGTGGTAGCAGAGGGCGCACCTGTATGGAAGGTATTCTGGCCTCAATGCCATACAGAACAGGCCTTCCAGAAGCATATTTCCTTCGGCAACAGCGGATTTCCTTTTAAATCGAAGGAATATGCCGATCCAAAAAGCGTGGATTATACAAAGGTTGATGTACCGAATGCCAAATGGCATGAAAAACATACCTTTACCTGTTTTGCCTTTCCGACCTATACCGTGAGTGATTGCGAACAGATTGGGGATGCGCTCAGAAAAGTGATCAAAGCTCTTTCAAAATAAACAGGATAATGGCAAAAAGTACAAAAATCAAATGGGGTGTAATCGGCTCTGGTGGTATAGCCAGAAGGCGGACGATTCCGGAAGGCATCATGCATGCCCCACATGCTAAGCTGGTTACAGTATATGATATCAATGCTGATTCCAACGAAGCAGTTGCCCGAGAATTTGGCGTGGTTGCGGTGAAAAGCATACCCGCTCTTCTAAAGTCCGATATTGATGTCGTGTATGTGGCTTCTCCGGTAAACATGCACCTGAAACATGTGAAGGCCTGTGCAAAGGCAAAAAAACATGTATTCTGTGAAAAGCCCCTGGGCCTTACTGTAAGGGAGGCTGAACAAATGGTTGCTGTATGCCGCGAGGAAGGTGTGCTTCTGGGTACAGCCTATATGATGCGGTTTCTCATGCAGCACCAGGCTGCCCTCAAACTCGTGAAGGAGGGCAAATTAGGTAAGCCTGTATATGGCAGGGCCCAGTTGTCCTGCTGGTATCCCCCCATGGCTGGTGCATGGCGCCAGGACTTAAAGACGGGAGGCGGCGGATCGCTCATGGATATGGGCAGCCATTGCATGGATCTGCTGGAAATGTTCTTTGGCCAGGTGAAACGGGTCAGCTGTTTTATCAACAACAGCGTTCATGCATATTCCTCAGAAGACAGCGCAGTTGTTTCCATGTTCTTTGAGAATGGTGCCATGGCAACTGTGGATTCCTTCTTTTGCATTCCGGATAACAGCAGCAAGAATATCCTGGAGCTCTACGGTTCCCAGGGTAGTATAATTGCACGGGGCACCATCGGACAGGGTTCTTCAGGAGAAATGACAGCCTATCTCGAGGCGGCTGGCGCCGGCTATGATGCAAAGCAGGCCAGAAAAGCCGCTGACGGGTTAGCGATAAAACCGGCAGCCGTTAATACCTATCAGGCTGAAATAGAAGAATTCAGTAGTGCGATTGCAGAGAAAAGGAAGCCTATGAATGATGATGTGAAAGGACTTCATAGCCAGCGATTGCTGGCTGCATGTTACCAGTCGGCTAAAACGGGAAAAGTAGTAGAGGTCAGATGACAGATAAAATCGTATTGGGCATCTTTGCTCATCCCGATGATGCAGAATTTCTGTGTGCAGGAACCATGTCCCTGCTCCGGGATTCCGGCTGGGAAGTTCATATCGCCACCATGGCCCCGGGAGATAAGGGGACTGCTGTATATTCACGTGATGAGATCAGTGTCATCCGGAAAGGAGAGTCTGCAAAAGCTGCGGGAATAATCAGCGGGACCTATCATTGTCTTGAATTCGAAGATGTTTACATTATTTATAACAAGGAGACACTGAACAAAACCACCGGCCTGATCCGGAGAGTAAGGCCTTCTGTCGTTTTTACCTCAAGTCCGGCAGATTACATGCTTGACCATGAAATAACAAGCCTGATCGTTCAGACAGCCTGTTTTGCCTCGGGCATGAAGAACATGGAAGTGGATGAAAAACCCTATGAACCTGTACCCCATCTCTACTATTGTGACCCCATGGAAGGCAAAGATAAATTAGGCAATCCGATTCATCCATCCATGTATGTCGACATTTCCGGATGCATACAGGTCAAGGAAGACATGCTTGCCTGTCATGAAAGCCAGCGGAACTGGTTACTTGAGCATCACAAAATGGATGAATATATCCTGTCCATGAAAAGGTTTGCAAACCATCGCGGGAAAGAAGCAGGCACAAAATATGCGGAAGGTTTCAGACAGCATCTGGGGCATGGTTATCCTCAGGATAATATATTGAAAAAAACACTTGACAAGCTGGTTATCATTACATAAACGAAAGAAACAATTTGGTATATGGCCCGAAAAATTAGTATGCTGGCACCCGGATGGTGGGATTTTACCACACTGGATGAAAAGATCCTGAATGAAGCGGCAAAACTTTCGCCAAAGGACATGCTTAGATTGTCACGTCCGGGTTTCAAAGTTATTTTTTATGATACACTTGAAGATTTTTACCTGGCAGAAGCACTGGAGTATATTACTGCCTGGAAACAGGCCAAACCGGGAAAACCGGTGGGGATATGCGGACCCATTGGTCCCACCGAACAGCTCCCCCTGGTGGCCCGCATGGTCAATGCCTTGCAGCTGAAACTGACTGATGCCCATTTCTGGGGCATGGACGAGTGGTTTATGAACGGGAAAGAAGCCGATGTTACACATCCCTTGTCCTTTGAAAAAGCTGACCGGGAATTGTGCTTCAACCGGATTGACAAAAAATACCGGATGCCTGATTCAAACCTTCACTTTCCCAAAGCCGATACAAGTCAGTATATCCGCAGCTGGGAAAGCGGCATCCGCTGTGCAGTGATGCAGGGAGGACAGGGTGATACCAAGCACTGGGCCTTCAATGATCCGGTAAAAAGAGAAGGGAAATACAAAGATGCCCCTCCGGCTCCGGAAGAATTCAAAAGACTGACCACACGGGTGGTGGATCTGCATCCGGTCACCTGCATGCAGAATGCACGTACCAGTGCCGGTGGAGTAGTAACAGGAGTGCCCCTGCAAGCTCTCACCGTGGGACCTGTCCAGACCTGGAAAGCGGAAAAAGTCTCCATCTGGCAGGCAGGAACGCATGATAATCCCTTTGGTCAGCGGCTTACCGCCTATATGATAGGCAAAAAAATCATGGATAGCGCAGTTCCCATGTCACTGCTGGCAGACCATCCCAATGTACAATTCAATTATTACCGGGGTGGCATCGGTGTTTGCGACACTGAAATGCATTAAAAACATATTATAACTGCTTTTACAGTTTCTTCATAGGTTTGGTTTTGGATTAATAGGTTTTAGTTAGTGTTTGTTGGCTCAGGATTTTCTCCTGGGCCAACTTTTTACATTCTGTATATGGACATACAAATGAACGCTTCTCAGTCACAAGTAAATCAACCGACACCACAGTTGCGGCGTGTACTCGGTTTGTGGGACCTGGTTTTTTATGGCATCGTACTAAATCAGCCGGTAGCCGCTGTCGGATTATTTGGCCTTGTAAATCTGTTATCCGGGGGGCATATGGTAACCACACTGTTGCTGAGTATGGTGGCCATGTTGCTCACGGCTGCCAGTTATGGCCGCATGGCTGCTTTGTATCCCTCGGCCGGATCAGCCTATGCTTACGTGGGCCGGGGAATAAATCCCTATTTTGGATTTATCGCCGGCTGGACAATGTTCCTGTGTTATCTTATCATACCCATCATCAATACCGTGTATGGTGTTCTTTCCTTCCAGCGTCTTTTTCCGGGCATACCCTATTCAGTCTGCGTTATTGTTTTTGCGGTTTTCATCACAATGCTTAATTTGCTTGGTGTGCGCTCCAGCATGAAAGCCAACAAGATCATGCTTTATGTCATGCTTATTATCATCGGGGCATTTGTAATCATGGCTGTCCGGTATATTGCCCATACTTTGGGATGGAATGGGTTATTTGATGCCAGACCCTTATATAATCAGTCAACTTTCAGCATAAATGCTATCGCTTCAGGTACAGCCCTGGTAGCACTAACCTATGTCGGTTTCGATGGCATCACTACCCTGGCTGAGGATGTGAAAAATCCCAAAAGAAATATCTGGTTGTCCATCATCATTGTATGCTTTTTTACCGGCTTGTTCAGTTCACTGCAGATGTACCTGGCGCAACAGTCGGCACAGACCATGTGGTTAACAGGCAGTATGACAGCAGATACCCCATTTTATAGCCGGATACCCCAGGAACATGTTGAGACTGCCTTTATGACTGTCTGTGCCCAGGTCGGTGGCTCCCTGCTTTTTAATGCCATGACCATAACCATGTTTGTCGCATGCCTGGCCAGTGGAATTGCCGGACAACTGGGTGCTGCAAGGCTTCTATATGGCATGGGAAAGGATAACGTATTACCGCGGAAATTCTTTGCTTACCTCGATCCCAGGCATAATTCCCCGATATATAATATTTTGCTCGTGGGCATCATGGCAATTATCGGGGCACTGGTCCTGAATTACCAGAAAACGGCAGAACTGATTAATTTTGCTGCATTACTTGCCTTTATGGGTGTAAATCTGGCGGCCATTAACCAGCTGTATTTCAAGGCTCCTGTTGCTCAACGGAATGTATTTACCGATTTGGTGGTACCGGCACTGGGATTTCTTTTCTGTCTGTGGATCTGGATAAGCCTGCCGAACAGCCCGAAAATACTTGGCGGTATTTGGCTTGTCGTGGGAATTGCTTACCTTGCCATTTCAACAAAAGGTTTTAAAAAACAGCCGGTTATGCTCGATTTCAAAGATGTTTGATTGTCACAAAGCGATCCGTCTGGTTAATAGAACACGAGTGCACTCAAAAAGTAATAATCCATATATAAATTGAGGCTGAAGCCCTGTATATGCTTGTTTTTCAATAACACCAGCCTTAAGGCTGGGATTAGTAAAAGATTTTGATTAAGTGAGCTTTAGCCCTAAACTTTTTTTTATTACTTTTCATAGTAGATTCAAACCATAAAATAAACCCATGAAAAGGAAAGAGATTTTGCAATACATTGGAAACCAGGCCCAGATTAGCGGAAGCAGGCATTATGTACTGACCGACGGCTGGGGCCGGAACCTCAGGGCAATCGACATAAACTCGGGTAGCGGGCTGCAATATACGATTATGCCCGACCGGGGTATGGATATTTCATTGGCCAGTTATAAGGGAAACAACCTGGCCTACCTGACTTGCAACGGTGAGACCCACCCTGCTTTTTACGAACCTGAAAACCTGGGCTGGCTCAGGACCTTTGCCGGCGGATTGCTCACGACCTGCGGACTTACCTGGCTTGGAGCTCCGGTAGTGGATGGAAACGAACCCCTGGGTTTACACGGACGCTATTCCACCATACCTGCAAAACAGATTAGCGACAATTCCGGTTGGGAGGGAGACGAATACCACATCCGGATCAAGGGTACTGCGGAGGAAGCCCGCTTGTTTGGCGACAAGTTAAGGCTTGAACGCGAGATCCATACCATTCAGGGACAAAGTAAAATCCGGATATCAGACACCATTACCAATTTCGGTTATGCTCCAAGTCCCTATACCATCATGTATCACATAAACCTGGGCTATCCCCTGTTAAGTGAAGATGCCGCCCTGCAATTCGATCCGGCTCACACCCTTCCCAGAACACCCTTGGCTGCCAGCGAACTCCAGGATTTTAAAAAGCTGCTGAAGCCACAGCCGGGTTACCAGGAACGGGTGTATATCCATACCATGCAAGGCAAAGCAGACGGGGAAACATCAGTAACGCTGCAGAACAAGAAACTCGGACTTGCACTTTCCATTGGGTTTAACATAAAACAACTGCCCTACCTTATTCAATGGAAAATGCTGGGTCAGGGTGAATATGTGCTCGGTCTCGAGCCCAGTAACATCCCACTGAAGGACAGAAAGCAACTGAAGGAAGAAAACATTCTGCCGCTTCTGCAGCCGGGGGAGAGTGTAACCAATCAGGTTGAGGTTGTGGTGACAGATTTATAATGCTTACACCTCACCCCTGCCCCTCTCCTGAAGGAGAGGGAAAAAACGAAAGCTGAAACATTTTTTGTAACTTATTCAGATTATTGATCCAAGTAAAATAGTACCCTTCGTGGGAATCGAAACGATGAAACTTCTTCCCCCTCTCCTTCAGGAGAGGGGCAGGGGTGAGGTATAGAAGGAATTATGCAATTAATAAATATTGACAATGTCTTCTGCTATAATCACCATCTCCGGCACGGGCTGTGCACTTGCTGACTATTTGTATAAAAATATCCGGTTCGACAGCCCACAATTTCAGAAATATGCATCCCGGAAACCAGGTGATGGCGGGCTGAGTCCCGGAAAACTGGTATTTACCGAAGAACTGGAGAAGTTTTCAGGTAAACGCTATCCCACGATCCTGGCTGAAATAACAGGTAATACTCAGCCTGATTCGGTAAATATAGGCGGACCCAGCCTGGTTTCCATGATACATGCTGCACAAATGCTGGAAGGACAGAGTTTTGAAGTCCGTTTTTACGGCAATGCCGGCAAAGATAAAACAAGGGATAAAATATTTGATCTCCTGCAACGAACCCCCCTTACGTACACAGGTTACCAGAGTAGCAGCGAAAAAGCAACAGCCACGACCGATGTATTTTCCGATCCGACCTACGATAATGGCCACGGCGAGCGCACTTTTGTAAATAACATTGGTGCTGCCTGGGATTATTTTCCAGAAAATCTTGATAGTCAGTTTTTTAATTCGCAGATTGTTTGTTTTGGTGGCACGGCTCTCGTTCCGCAGATCCACGATAACCTGACCTACTTATTGACAAAGGCAAAGAAAAACAACTGCATCACGGTTGTTAATACTGTTTTTGATTTCAGGAATGAAAAGAAAAATCCCGGACTGCCCTGGCCCCTGGTAGAACAGAAGGCAGATTACGGATTAATTGATTTGCTGATCATGGACCGGGAGGAAGCCATCCGCATCAGTGGTATGAAAAATATGGATGAAGCCGCAGAATTTTTCTCCTCCACAGATGTATCATCCTTCATCATTACAAATGGAGCAGAAAAAATTGCCGCATGGTCCGGGGGTGGTTTGTTTGAAAAGACTGACAGAATGAAGATGCCTGTTTCCAATACAGTGGTTGATAAAATTAAATCGGATCCACGGCAAAAAGGCGATACAACCGGCTGCGGTGATAATTTTACAGGGGGCATGGTTTCCTCCCTGGCCTGGCAAATGAAAAAGAATGTAATAGGGAAATTCAGTCTGCCAGAGGCTGTTTCCTGGGGCGTTGCATCCGGAGGCTTTTGTTGCTTTACTGTTGGTGGTACCTACCTGGAAACTGCACCCGGGGAGAAAAGAAAGGAAGTGGAACAGATCCAGAAAGCATATCTGGATCAGATCGCTTTATGACCAGGTTGCCAGGACCCTTTATCCAGGCTTTCTGAGATTTCATTGATTGTCTTATTCTTTTCATGTTCAGGAACTACTTAATTTCTGCCTTCAGGAATATCCTGAAAACCCGCCAGTTTTCCCTGATCAATATGCTGGGGCTCTCAACAGGCATGACTGCCTGCCTGGTGATCCTGCATTATGTCAGTTTCCAGAATAGTTTCGATAAATTCCACAAAAACAATGCCCGAATCTATCGGCTGCGGTATGAACGGTTCAGCGAAGATGGTGAATCGGTCCGGTTTGCTTCGTGTTGTCCGCCTGCTGGACTAAGGATCAGGAAGCTGCTGCCCGAAGTGGAAATGGTAGCACGCATCTGCCGCTATCCTGCATCGGTTTCTTTCAATGAGAACCGGTTTTTTGAGGAAAGATTGTTTTATGCTGAACCGGAATTCTTCAAGATCTTCAATTTTGTATTTATCGAGGGCGATCCTGTCAGGGGAATCGGTGATCCCAACCGGGCTTTTATTTCCCGTTCCATCGCCACAAAGTATTTTGGGGACGAGGATCCAATGGGAAAATCCATCAAACTGGATAACAAGACGATATATCAGATAACCGGAATTTTTGAAGATATTCCGGAGAACTCGCACATAAAATTCGACATTGTACTTCCCTGGGCCAATCTGCTGGATCTGCTGGGAACCGACTTTGATGATTCGTGGGGAGATTCCGGGGCGTTTACGTATATTCTGTTCAAAAAAGGTGTAGATATTGGTGGTTTTCAAAAAAAACTGGACGTAATCGCTGACCGGGAGTTCGGAGAAGCCCTCAGGTACTACAAGCTTACCATGAAACTCCCGTTGCAACCACTTGCAGATATTCACCTGACATCCCATTATCAGCAGGAGCTTGAACCCGGTGGCGATCGCTCCACCGTGAACCTGCTTCTGGCCATTGCTTTCTTTATTTTAGGGATTGCCTGGGTCAATTATATTAATCTTTCCACAGCCCGTTCGCTAACCAGGGCCAGGGAAGTCGGTTTTCGGAAAGTAGCAGGGGCCTCCCGGTTCCAGCTGATGGTTCAGTTCTTCCTGGAAGTTCTGATTATGAATCTGTTGGCCGTAACAACAACGATCCTGATGCTGGCACTTGTACTGCACTTCCTGGCTCCGGTCACCGGTACTCCGGTTTCTTACAGCATTTGGGATCAGCACTGGCTTTGGCCGACTTGCACAATCTTTCTTCTTGCCGGTGTAATTCTCTCAGGACTCTATCCGGTTGCACTGATGTCTTCCTTCATGCCCCTGCAGGTATTAAAGGGCAAACCCGGGAACAGTCCAAAAGGTTTAAACCTGCGCAAAATCCTGGTTATATTTCAATTCACCATGACACTGTGTCTGGGCACCTCTACCCTGGCCGTATTCATGCAGATTTACTTCATGAAAAGCCAGAACCTGGGTTTCAGCATTGAACAGGTCTTTGTGGTTCGCGCACCCAGGGTCAGGGAGGCAAATTTTAAAAGCAGCCTGCACACTTTTAAGGCGGAAATCCTGAAGAATCCGGGCATCAGCCATATGAGTGTGGTCACAGAAGTACCGGGAAACCAGATATACTGGGATGCCGGTGGAATTCATCCCGTAGGTTCAGATGAAAGTAAAAACTATCAGATAGTCGGGATTGATTATGACTTCGTTGATCTGTTCAGAACGCCCCTGATAGCCGGGAGAAACTTTTTAACCACATTCCCTTCAGACACAACGGCTCTGATCCTGAATGAAACGGCCGTAAAATGGATGGGATTCACTCATGCTGATTCTGCTATCGGTCGGCAGGTGAATTATTGGGACATCATGTATACAATTATCGGCGTGATGAAGGATTATCATCAACAATCCCCCAAAGCAGCCTTTGAACCGCATATATACAGGCTGTTGCCCTTTGGCAGGGGAGTTCGCGGCATGTTTGCCTTCAAGCTGAATTCACAAGATCCAAAAACTGAAGTAAATTTCATACAACATGCCTACGATCTATTCTTCCCGGGAAATCCTTTTGAGTACTTCTTTCTGGATGATTATTTTAATAAACAGTACAAGGCTGATCTGCTTGTCGGGAAAGTATTCGGACTATTTTCGATTCTGGCTGTTTTTGTTACTGCACTGGGGATCTATGGCCTGTTCTCGTTCCTGATGCTGCAGCGCACCAAAGAGATATGCATCCGGAATATCATGGGTTCTGGTACAATCCACATCCTGCTCCTGTTTAGTCGTGAGTTTCTGAGCCTGATCCTGATTGCATTTCTGGTTTCGGCAGCCCTGTGTTATACCGGCATTAACCTGTGGCTGAATGCCTTTGCCAGTAAAATGCCAGTCACCATCTGGATATTTATATTGCCCTTTTTACTGGTTATTCTGATAGCCGGTTTAACCATCTGGTCCCAGATATGTAAAGTTGCCAGGACAAATCCTGCGGATACCCTGCGGTATGAGTAGTGTGCCGGAAGCGATGGCTAAGGCAGTCTAAAAGGTCTTAAACTCATCCTTCAGGGTTTCAACATCCCAGCCTGCATCATGATCAAGTGTCCGGTCCTCCATATCGGCTTCAATAAACTTTTCAAGCTCAAGGATCTTTTCCCGTGCATGATTAATATATTGTTTCCGGTCACCACGAATGGCAGCCAGGTGTTTCAGGGCCTTATTATCATGGTTTCTGAAAATATTCATGGCCCGGTGGGCCTGGTATGACCTCCGGCCTAAAAGTTTCAGGGCATCCACCCCCATTCGCAGCGAGCTTTCGAAGGTTTCGCGGTAAACTTTCAGCACACCCGCATCCATGAATTCATAGGCATCTGAGCGATCCTGTGCCCTTACCAGGACATGGAGGTGAGGGAAATGCTTCTTGACGGTTTCCACCAGTTCCAGGCATTTCCCGGGACTGTCAAGTGCGATGATGATAAGTTGTGCATCCTCTGCACCGGCCGATTTGAGCAGGTCTTCACGGGTAGCATCTCCGTAATACACTTTTAAGCCTAGTTTACGCAATAGTTCAACCCGGTCACTATCGATTTCCAGCACAGTGGTCCCGATACCGTTTGCCTTCAGGAACCGGCCTGCAATATTACCATACCGGCCAAATCCGGCGATGATCACCGGATTCTTTTCCTCAATCCGGTCCGGTTGAATCTTTTCGGCCAGTTCTTCAGTCCCCACCTTTGGTAAAATCAGCTTTTCATTCAGCAGGATCATGAGCGGCGTTAATGCCATTGTCAGTGCTACGATGGCCATCATCATGCCTGTCAGTTCAACATCCAGGATCCCCTGCTGTTGTGCAAATGACAACAGAACAAAAGCAAATTCACCTACCTGGGAAAGGGACACTGCAAAAACCAGACCCTGGTCAGTCCCCATCCTGAAAAACCGGGCCAGTATGTACAAAATAAAGGATTTCAGTACCATAATGGAAGCTACCAGGGCCAATACCAACACAGGACTTTCCAGTATAAGACCGAAATTGATGGAAGCACCTACGGCTATAAAGAACAAACCCAACAACAATCCTTTAAAGGGTTCAATATCACTTTCGAGTTCATGACGGTATTCACTGTTAGCAAGTACAACGCCCCCCAGGAAGGTTCCCAGGGCGGGGCTAAGACCTACTGAGTACATCAGTGCTGTAGTACCTACTACCAATAGTAGTGCAGTGGCTGTAAACAATTCACGGAGGCGGGTACCGGCGACATACCGGAGCAGTGGACGCACCAGGGTTCTCCCGATGAAGATCACTGCTGCCACAGCACTGAATACTGCCAGAGTCTGCGCCCATCCCGGTAGTTGGTCTATCCATCCTGTCCCTCCATGCATTTCTGCAGTTTGACCTGTGATAGGGAGGGAAAGAAGGGGTAGAATCGCCAGGATGGGAATAATGGCCAGGTCCTGGAACAACAGCACTGAAAATGAATTCTGCCCGGCAGAGGAGTGCATCAGGCCCTTCTCACTCATGGTTTGCAGCACAATGGCTGTGGAAGACATGGAAAGAATCATTCCGATAGCAAGGGCGGCATTCCATGACAGGCCAAGTAAAACACCGGGTATTGCCAACAGTAGTGACGTTCCCAGCACCTGAAGCCCGCCCAGTCCCAGAATTGACGATCTTAACCGCCACAGGCGTGAGGGTTCAAGTTCTAATCCGACCAGGAAAAGCATCATTACCACGCCGAATTCCGCCACATGCATGATATCTTCCCCTTCCCTGCCAACAAAACCAAAAACATAGGGGCCAATAATAATACCGGCTATTAGATACCCCAATACAGACCCCATACCCAGTTTTTTTGCCAGGGGTACTATCAATACTGCGGCGGCTAGATAAATAAGGGCATGTGAAAAGAATTCCTGATCCATGTCTTTACTTGATTAATTCATTCAGATAAATTACTTTGCGAATGTCATCGTTTGAAAATCTTTCTGCAACAAGGCCTTCCAGAAGCCACCGGTATCTTTCTGCAACCCATTCAATGTCCTGACTGGTTGCCCGGTGAGTTCCATGAACAACAAAGGGAGGAAAATAAGCCATGTTGCACAACCGTGCGGTTTGATCAAAGGGTGCCAGGAACTGGGGAATGGTAAACCGGTTAAATCCCCCTGTCTGATATGCCTCTTGTTTTCCACCGGTGCTGATTGCGTTGAATAATATCTTTCCCGTAAGTGACTTTCCTTCTTTGCCATAAGCCCAACCATGTTGCAATACCAGGTCAAGCCATTGCTTCATGAGGGGCGGACAACTGTACCAGTAAAATGGATGCTGCAAAACCACGATATCATGGCTTGTAAGCAGCGATTGTTCATGCTTTACCTCAATATTGAAGTCAGGGTAATTTTCATAAAGATCATGGAAGGTGACACCGGATACTTGCTGTGCTGATAAGGAAAGCTGTTTTTGAACCAATGAATTCTCATATCGGGGATGGGCAAAGAGGACAAGGATGCGGGACATGGGGAGGAATTATGAATTATGAATGATGGATGATGAATGATGAATGATGAATGATGAATTAGGTTTGAGATTGGTTACTATGTTTTGGTAGTTAAAACATGGATGAAGGCCAAATGTTCGAAGAGGCCAGCAAAAAAAACCAGTCCGTAATAGTGATAACGGACTGGCTATTGGCATCTTAAATGCTCCTGAAAGCAAACAGAACAAAATTCTTATCTTCTGCCCGAAGGATTCTGATCTGCTGTTTCACGGGATTTACTGGTTGGAGAAGATTCCCTTGTACTGGATTTTCCCTGAGTTTTCCCGGTTGACTTCCTTTCAGGGGAATTGCTGACCCTGCTTTCTGTCACAGGTTTTCTGGTCTCAGTCCTTACGGCAGGTTTGGCAGACGTAGATTTTGCAGATGGCCTGCCGGGATTTGCTTCCGTTTGCCTGCGCGAAGTCGAAGTGCTGATCTTGCTATCCGACAAAGTTCTTCCTGATTCAGTCCGAACAGTGGGTTTAGTTGTAGTGGACTTTGTTGCCGGCCTGCCGGTAGTTGCTTCCGTCTGCCTTCGTGAGGTTGAAGTGCTGATTCTGCCGTCAGACAATGTTCTTGTTGTTTCAGTTTTCACCACCGGTTTGGAGATATCACGCCGTGCATAGGTTGTGTTACCTTCCGACCTTGTTGATGTCCTGCTTGCCTGAGAATTTCCCAAAGTACGGGTTGTAGTCCGGCGGGAATCTGCACTATTAGTTCTGGCATACATCTCTGAACCGGCCCTGCGGGTATCCGGACGTGAGTAGGTGTTATTATAATGTCCGCTGTGGATGTGTTCGGCTACATAGGAAGAATGCATCCTGTGACCATAGTAATGGTCATGATAGTAATGGTGTTGATGGTGATAGTGAGCGTGGCTGTAATAGCCGTAATAGTGGGGATACCAATTGTAATGGTAGCCATAATAATAGTGCCAGTAATACGGATGCCAGGTATGCCACCAGGTCGGATAGTAATCCCAGTACCAGGGCGAGTGCCATGCCACATATGTCGGCAGATAAAGAAAACTGATCAGTGGCCATGCAGCTACTTCATAGGCTGTAACCCGGTTTACAACAACCGTTTGCCCTTCCACTACCGTTGTTGTGCCCATATAACCCGGATTGGGCGTTTCACCTGCATAATCACTGTAATTGGGTTCAATGATATAATTTTTACCATACAGGGCTTCATCCCCGATCAACTGGATCCGGACCTGGTCATTGGCTTCGCGCTCCACAACAAATACAGCCACGTCCTGGTTTTCACGGGCATTGATGGCCACCTGAAGTATGATGATATGCAAATTTCTTTCCGGCTTATCGATGACCCGTATGTAGTCGATCCGGTTATCTCCGTTCAGGTCAAGGTTATTTATCCTGGAATTTTCATCATTCAGGTTTCTTTCAAAACCCTCAAGGGTTTCTGATTCCTGGAAGAGTTTCATAACAGCGAAGAGGTTCAGGTTATCACCTGGCAATCCCAGTGATCCTTCGGCATTATTCTGTGCTTTTAACATCGATGTTGCCGCCAGCATCAAGGGAAATACGAATATGTACACTGACTTTTTCATGGCTTCTGAAATTTAGTTATTAGATTATAATCAATTTTGATGCCAGAAAATCAGAGACCTGGTGGTAGAGGATGTATCCTCCTCTGAGTCAAAAATATTTCCTACATTTAACAAACATTGCGATTCTTCAAAAGTTCTCAAAACAATTTAAGCCGGGTACAAATTATGAAAAGTGTTATCCCTTTCCTGGGTCTGATTCT
Source organism: uncultured Bacteroidales bacterium (assembly GCA_963705125.1). Taxonomy (GTDB): domain Bacteria; phylum Bacteroidota; class Bacteroidia; order Bacteroidales; family UBA10428; genus UBA5072. Next base: position 93,340 of record CAVPIY010000011.1, read on the forward strand.
TCTGACAGCATGTAACACCACTGAATTTGAAACCGACATATGCATCTATGGCGGAACCTCCGGTGGAGTTGTTGCAGCCTATGCATCAAGCCATCTGTCCAAAACAAGCATACTGATCGAACCATCTGCTCATCTGGGCGGACTTTCTTCCGGGGGACTCGGAGCGACCGACATAGGCAATAAAATGGCGATTACCGGAATATCCAGAGATTTTTACAGGAAAATGGGCAAGCATTACGGGCAGCCTGAGATGTGGACATTTGAACCCCATGTAGCCGAATCCATATTCAATGCCATGGTGAACAGTCCCAATATAAAGGTCCTTTCAAAATACAGGTTAAAAAAGGTATTGAAGGAAAATACCAGGCTAAAGGAAATTATTTTGGAAAGTACGGAATCACCGGTTTGGAAATCCCGCTTCAGGATAAAAGCCAAAATGTTCATCGATTGCAGCTATGAAGGTGATCTGATGGCAGCCTCAGCTGTTTCTTATACCGTGGGCCGGGAATCCAATTCTAAATATAATGAAACGGTAAACGGGGTGCAGGTGCGTGAATACCATCAGTTCCCGGACAGTATCGATCCATATGTTGTGCCCGACAAACCTGAAAGCGGATTGGTATATGGGATTAATCCCGCCCCGCTACAACCTCCCGGAACGGGTGACAAACTGGTCCAGGCTTATAATTACAGGCTCTGCCTTACGCGTAATAAGGCCAATATGATCCCGGTAACGGCTCCTGACAATTATAATCCTGCGCACTATGAACTACTGAAAAGGGTGATAACCCAGCGGGAAATGAAGGATCAACGGGTTGATCTTGATAAATACCTGTCAATTATTGAAATGCCGGCCGGTAAAACAGATATAAACAACAACGGTCCCTTTTCCACGGATTTCATTAATAACAGCTGGAATTATCCTGAAGCAAATTATAAAATCCGGGCAAAAATTGCCAGGGCTCATATGGATTATATCAAGGGACTGTTGTATTTTCTCGGGCACGATGCCAGTATTCCGGATTATCTTCGAAATCAGATGCTCAGCTGGGGCTATGCCCGGGATGAATTCGGCGATAATGGCGGATTCCCTCATCAGATGTATGTCCGGGAAGCCCGGAGGATGATCGGTGAATATGTGATGACCGAGCACAATTGCCGGGGAACTGCGGTGGCAGAAGATTCTGTCGGGAAAGCAGCCTATACGATGGACTCTCATAACTGCCAGCGGATTGTGATCAACGGGATGGTGAAGAATGAAGGAGATGTCCAGGTTGGTGGATTCCCCCCCTATTCGATATCCTACCGTTCCTTAATCCCGAAACGGGCAGAATGCACCAACCTGCTCGTCCCGGTATGTCTCTCCGCCACGCACATAGCCTATGGTTCGATCCGGATGGAACCGGTATTCATGGTACTGGGTCAGAGTGCCGCCATAGCGGCATCCATGGCCATTGATCACAAATGTGCCGTTCAGGAAATTGATGTCAGGGCCCTGCAGGAAAAGCTTGTCAGCGATCCATGTTTGGAGGGCCGGTAACGATCGTGTCGTCATTGCGAGTCCCGTTAGCGGGACGAAGCAATCTGTCTGAACACCCGGAATATCAACAAGAAGTTTTTCCCAGTATTATTCAGTTTTATACAAACAGATTGCTTCGTCGCCATTTGTTTCCTACAATGCTGAATCATCCGAAATGCTCCTCGCAATGACGAGTTCCAAGATTATTTTCATAAATTGGTTTCCAAAATATTAAAATCATTACATTTGCATCAGCACAGCACAGCACAGGATAGTTAACTATGCCCAAACTGATGATCCAGGACAATTACGGTTCAACCAAGGTCAAACACCTGGTGGATGCACTTTGCGATGCCATTAGCCAGGGTAAATACAAGAGCGATCAGGTGCTTCCCTCAGTCAATCAGCTCAGCCGGCAGTATAACCTTTCAAGAGATACAGTATTTAAAGCTTACCGGGAACTGAAAAAACGCGGCATTGTCGACTCCACGCCCGCCAAGGGTTACTTCGTTGCCGGTCTGATGAACAAGGTACTGCTGATGCTTGACATTTACAGTCCGTATAAAGATGTCCTTTACAACTCCTTTGTAAGCAGGCTCCCGAAAAACTTCAAGGTTGACCTGGTTTTTCATTTTTACAACGAACACCTGTTTGAAACGGTTATCGCCGACAGCATCGGCCGGTATAATTATTATGTGATCATGAATTTCAGCAATGAAGAGCTTCACGACTCGCTCCGGAAAATTGACCCGGCCAAATTGCTGATCCTTGATCTGGGTGACTTTGAAAAGAATGATTACGCTTTTATATGCCAGGATTTCGGAAAATCGGTATATGCCTGCCTGGAGAGCAACCTAAACCTGATCCGGAAATATAAACGATTTATCCTCTTCCTGCCGGATGAATCGGAACACCCGAAGATCCTCATCAAATACTTCAGGAAATTTACCCGGGATCAAAAGATTGATTATGAGGTTGTTATATCCTCCGGAAGGCTGAAATTACAACAAGATATGGCATACCTTATCATTCAGCAGAAAGATCTGGTAAATCTGGTCAAACAATGCCGTGCAGAAAAACTCAAAATTGGTGAAGATATTGGTCTTATCGCCTATAATGATACCCCCATGTACGAGATCATCGAGAATGGTATTACGGTCATTTCCACTGATTTTGCAGTCATGGGAAATAAGGCGGCAGACTTTGTGAGAACAAGGGAAAAGGTGCGGGAGGTGATACCGGCCAGGATGATTGTGAGGGGATCGCTTTAGTTAACAATGAAAAATGAAAAACGAAAAGTATCTTAACCTTGTTGTCAGATTGCTTCATCCCGTAAACGGGTCTTACAATGACGATCTAACCTGTCCCGAAGTCCCGAAGTCCCAAAGGGATCCCTTAGGGAGGATGCCTTTGGCACAACCTGCAACAAACAACTATCAACTATCAACTATCAACTAACAACTAACATATGAACAGATTGAAAGGAAGTTTACCGAAAGTGGGGATCCGTCCCGCCATCGACGGGCGCCTCGGCGGCGTGCGCGAATCGCTAGAAGAACAAACCATGGGGATGGCCAGACGTGTGGCTGCCCTTCTATCCGCCGAACTCCGTCATGCCGACGGCAGTGCTGTGGAATGTGTAATTGCTGACACCTGTATCGGCGGTGTTGCTGAAGCCGCCATGGCGGCCGAGAAATTTGAATGCCAGGGTGTCGGGGTTTCCATCACAGTTACACCCTGCTGGTGTTATGGCAGTGAAACCATCGACATGCACTCCACTCTTCCCAAAGCCATATGGGGCTTTAATGGTACTGAACGGCCGGGGGCAGTTTATCTTGCTGCTGCTCTGGCAGGTCACAACCAGAAAGGACTTCCGGCCTTCAGCATTTATGGTCATGACGTACAGGATTCCGCCGACACCAGCATCCCTGCCGATGTAAAGGAAAAACTGCTGCGTTTTGCCAAAGCCGGTTTGGCTGTTTCCACCATGCGCGGCAAATCTTACCTTTCCATCGGCTCAGTTTCCATGGGCATTGCCGGTTCCATTGTGGATGCCGACTTTTTCCAGACTTACCTGGGTATGCGAAATGAATATGCCGATATGTCGGAGATCATCCGCCGGGTGAATGAGGGCATTTATGACAAAGCGGAATTCAAAAAGGCTATGACTTGGACCAAAGCAAACTGCAGGGAAGGGGCTGATCTGAATCCGGCATCCATGCAGCTGAGCCGTGCCAGAAAGGACGAGATCTGGGAATATGTTATAAAGATGACGATCATTATTCGTGATATGATGATCGGCAATCCAAAGCTGGCTGAGATGGGATTCGGTGAAGAAGCACTGGGTCACAATGCCATCGCCTCCGGATTCCAGGGACAGCGCCAGTGGACCGACCACATGCCGAACGGGGACTTTGCCGAAGCCTTGCTCAATTCATCCTTCGACTGGAACGGTATTCGGCAGGCTTTTGTCGTAGCCACAGAAAATGACTGCCTCAATGGTGTGGCCATGTTGTTTAGTCACCTGCTTACCAATACCGCACAGGTTTTTGCCGATGTGCGTACCTATTGGAGCCCCGAAGCCGTGAAACGGGTCACTGGCAAGACCCTCACCGGTGTGGCAGCCCAGGGTATGATCCACCTCATCAATTCAGGATCTGCCTCGCTCGATGGCAGCGGCCAGATGTCAAAAAACAGTGTACCGGCCATGAAACCTTACTGGGAGATCGCCGAATCAGAAGTTAAAAAATGTCTCGATGCTACCACCTGGTACCCCGCCTCACAGGGTTACTTCCGCGGCGGTGGATATTCCTCCAATTTCCTCACCAGGGGCGGAATGCCGGTTACCATGTCTCGCATCAACCTGGTAAAAGGGATCGGTCCTGTATTGCAGATTGCAGAGGGCTGGACAGCAGAATTACCTGCGGACGTGCACAGGCTGCTGGATGAACGTACGGACCAGACCTGGCCTACCACATGGTTTGTCCCGCATTTGACCGGTAAAGGAGCATTCACTGATGTATATTCCGTGATGTATAACTGGGGCGCCAACCACGGAGCATTCAGCTACGGACATATCGGAGCCGATCTGATAACCTTGTCCTCCATGCTGCGCATTCCGGTATGCATGCACAATGTGAAAGACAAGGATGTTTTTAGACCCAGTGCCTGGGGTGCCTTCGGCATGGATCCGGAAGGATCAGATTACAGGGCTTGTCAGGTGTATGGGGCGCTGTATAAATGATGAATTATGAATTATGAATGATGAATTATGAATTATGAGCAATGAGCAATTAGGAATGAAGAATGTTAAAAGTCTAATTATTCATCGTTCATCGTTCATCGTTCATTGTTCATTATTCATTGCTCATTGTTCGGTGTTCATTCTTTAAATTTAACAAAGTACGACAAATGAAAAGCTGTATTATTACTAATATTCTGGCAATAATGTTCCTGAGTCTCCTGTCATCCTGCCATGCAAACAAACAAAACACAAATACCATGAAAGCAACTGATACCCTTCCCGGAACCTTTGGTTATGACCTGGCTTTTATGACCAGGTACCAGGAACCGGTTGTGTTGTCTGACAGTCCGGGTATGGCCCGGGTAATGATCATACCTGGATGGCAGGCCCGGGTGATGACCAGCAGCGCCAATGGTCAGGCAGGATTCAGCTACGGCTGGATCAATTACAAGTTGATCTCCTCGGGTGTAAAATCCAAACATATCAATGCCTTTGGCGGAGAAGAACGCCTCTGGCTTGGCCCCGAAGGAGGCCCGTTCTCCATATATTTTGCACCGGGAGTAAAACAGGAATTCAGCAACTGGTATGTTCCTGCCGAGCTGGATACGGTTTCTTTCGATCTGGTCAGAAAAAGTCGAACACAGGCTGTTTTTTCCAAGCAGTTCGGCCTTACCAATTATTCCGGAACCACCCTGGACATAGGTATAGAACGCACAGTGGACCTTCTCGACAAAAAATCCATGGCTGAAACCCTGGGATTGGAGATTCCGGATTCGGTAAACGGGGTGGCCTACCAGTCAGACAATGTCCTGATCAACCGTGGACAAAAGGCCTGGACAAAGGAAGGCGGTATGCTTTCCATATGGATGCTTTCGATGCTGACACCTTCACCCGGCGTCACCATATTCATTCCCCACAAGGAAGGGGATGAAAAACAGCTCGGGAAAATTGTGAATGACGATTACTTCGGAAAAGTTCCTGCCGACCGGTTGATCACGGAACAAGGGATCATCTGGTTCAAGGCTGATGGAAAACACCGCGGTAAGATCGGGATCCCCCCCCAACGGGCTACAACATTATCCGGCAGCTATGATGCGGAAAACAGGGCTCTCACGATATTATGGTGCGATCTGCCAAAAGGAACGGCAGATTATGTAAACTCGAAATGGGGAGGTCAGGATGATCCCTTTGCAGGTGATGCCATCAATGCATACAATGACGGACCGGTGGAAGACGGAACGCAGATGGGGCCCTTTTATGAGCTCGAAAGTTCTTCTCCTGCTGCCAACCTGAAACCGGGAGAAAAACTGCTTCACCGGCAAAGGATATTTCATTTCGAAGGGACTGAGGAACAGCTGAGCCGGATTACGGAGAAGGTATTTGGCGTTGGGCTTGAGGAGGTGAAAGGGAAATTCAGATAGAAAAGTTGCAGGTTATGTGTAAACGGGAAGGTATATCCCCCGCTGGCGGGGGCAGGGGGGTGGATTAATCCCGTTTTCCTCCCCCTACCCCCTCCGAAGGGGAACATCTGCTCCTATAAACATATTACAAACAACAAGCAACATACAACATACAACTTACAACATACAACTTACAACATTTTGATTTCCAATTGCTTCCGCTATAAATGAGACGGTTTTTTTGTACATCGACTATTCAACCGTCAATAATCGGGTTTTTAAAACTACTATTTCTTGATAACCTTAAAAATAGCTCTTTCGCCTCCCGAAACAATGGTGACCCAATAAATACCAGGTGATGTATCCAAATTGAAATGCATATTTTGTGCAGATGGGAGGTTCTCATAATAAATACTGCTGCCACTCGCGTCTGTTATTGATATTTCAACATTGGGATATTCTTTGCCCATATCAACAAAAAAAGTACCACTATGTGGATTTGGAAAGAGTATTATTTCTTTCTCGAATGTGTTATCAATTAACCCAGTGGCTGTCAAATGATAACATGAGGACGTGTCAACACAGCCATTCTTTGATACTATGACAGCATAATTGCCATCATTTCGGGCAATAAATATGCTATCAGTTTCTCCGGTAATTGAAATTCCCTGATCACAATTGATCCATTGATAATCTGCATTTACTTCATTTGATATTAGCTTGTTGTTATCAATTAGGATGGAGGTATCCAAAATGGGTATTGTGAGGTATATGGTTATAATGCTGTCACAACCACAAGAATTCGGAATGGTATCATGATATGTTCCAGACTCTCTCCAGGTGTATTTTCCACTAGGTGAGATCATAGGATTACATAGAACCTGACTCAATGTACCTGTTGAATTGTTTATTTTCAGTTTTACAAAAACCAGTGAATCGCATCCGGCATCATCTGCTAAAAGATCTGTATATAATCCGGTTGAGGTCCAGGTATACTTGCCACTTGGAGACAAATATTTTTCGCATTCTTCAGCATAGATCGTATCCGTCAAAGCGTAATCTCTGATCGCCAGAAGTGCACCGAGGGGATAACTGCCGCTTATGTCCCTATCAAAATCCAATATTCTGGTGATGGTATCCTGAACCGGATCCCAAGAGAATAGGACTCCCTGGCCATTTGATCCTCCCTGTTTCGTCATACCGAATAATTTACCATCAGGTCCCTCCGTTAAAGGACCAATTGGAGCACTTCCATCCGGTCCGTTGAAACTGATCAATTTGGAGAGCGTATCCGATGTCAAATCGTATTCAAAAACGGCTCCCATTTTGGTCACTCCACCTTGTAAAGCAGCTCCATATAGCTTTCCATTACATGAATGCTGCATTACAGACCCTAATGATATTTCACCGCTTGAACCAGGGATTTTAAATTTTGAAGAGAAGGATTTAAGGTCGGTATCCCATTCAAAAAGGATAAGGCTATCATTCATATCATAGGAAATTCCATAAAGCTTCCCATTCTTTGCCTCGCAGAGTGATCCATTTGGATACCCTCCAGTTTTGTAAGTGAAAAAGTCAATTTCCTTTTTGTAGATTTCCAAAGCCGGATCCCATTCAAACAACACGCCCTCACCATATTTGCCTCCATAGATTGTCAAACCATAAAGTTTTCCATTGCGAGAGGCCAGCAGTCCACTATTCGGATATGCACCATCGATCTCGCTAAATTCAAATTTTCGTGTAAATTTATCATTCACCGGATCCCATTCAAAGATCAAACCCATTTCATTCGGTCCACCCTGATTGGTCGTTCCGTACAGTTTCCCATTGGGAGCAAGCACTAAAGGTCCGCAAGGCGAGATACCATTACCTTTTCCGCCAAAATCAAATTTCTTGGTATAGGCATTCGTATTTGAATCAAATTTGAAGATCACCCCTTGGTCATAATTGCCACCTTGAAGAGATATTCCATAATATATACCGTTCCCAATATGTACCATGGGTTGACTATAGCTCCTCCCGTTCTGAAATTGATCAAACTCGAGCTTACCTGTTAATTTATTTGCAGCTAGATCCAATTCGAAGATCACCCCTGCATTTTGAATACCACCATGAACAGCCGCGCCATAAAGCTTCCCGTTTTTTGCCTGCAACAGAGAGCCGCCTTGAGGGCTTCCGTTTCCTGTACCATCAAAGTCGAACCTCTTAGTATATAATTCATTATTAAGGTTCCATTCAAAGATTACACCATATCCATATACACCCCCGCCACTAGCAATCCCATATAATTTTCCGTCAGAAGCCTGCAAAAGGTTACCTTCAGGGACAAAGCCATTGGTCCCTTCTCTGAAGTCATATTTTTTTGTAAACTTGTTTATCAAGGGATCCCATTGAAAAAGAACACCTTTTCCGTAATTACCTCCGTAAGCAACCATTCCATATAGTTTACCATCCGAAGCCTCTATGAGAGATCCTCGTGGGAATGCACCATTACTATCCTCGAAATCAGCTCTCTTAATAAAAGCATTTGTCTCAGCATCCCATTCGAAGAGCATACCAAGATCCATGCTTCCGCCAAAATAAGTCATCCCGTATAATTTACCACTGGAAGCTTGCATTAAAGAACAATCATAAGGCGAGCGACCTCTATCTGTGCCGTTAAGGTCAATTTTCTTTATGCAAGTATCCTTAACAGGATCCCATTCGTATATCACCCCGCAGTCATAAACTCCTCCACCGACGGTCATGCCATAGAGCTTTCCGTTTTTTGTCTGGATAAGTTTTGACCACGGATAGCTGCCATTGCTGCCATCAAAATCATATTTTTTAGTATAGGTATTTGTTAAAGGATCCCATTCAAAAAGTACCCCGGAATCTTGGAGGCCTCCAAGTGAGGTAGTTCCATACATCTTACCATTGCTGGCCAGCAAAAGAGAACTTTTCGGATCAAAACCTGTTTCTTTCCCTGTAAATTCAAATTTCTTGATATATGCATTTGACACAGGATCCCATTCAAAAATAACTCCTGCATTATATCTACCCCCATAGCTTGTTATGCCGAATATTCTTCCATCACTTGTTTCGCAAAGTTCCGGTCTTGGACTGTCTCCTTCAATGGAAAAAGCTTCATGGATGATTTGAAAATTATTCCCATTGTCATCGGTTTTGAAAATAAGGCCCCCATTATGGCTCCCACCCGCAGAAGTTACACCATAAAATCCGGAATTTTGTGGATAGATATTGGTTAAGAACAAAACCAGCAAAGTTGTAAGAGCTGATGAGAATTTGTTTATTTGCAGATTCATGATACACTAATTATGATGTGAATTAAGGATTAATAGAATAAGTTCAAGCATTACTATCAGACTAATATTATAATTCAATCTAGAGGTTGAATTTATGATAATTTAACAACAAGTTCCAAATTAATTACTCCGTGGTTGAGGAGGTTCTAACTCCCATTGATACCGGGTTTTACCCGGCGCTATTTATGTTTAACGGCTTTCGCCTTTTTCATTGTTCATTATTCATTATTCATTATTCATTGTTCATTGTTCATTATTAAAAACCTCCTCCACAAACCCCGCATACACTTCCCTGTACTTATCCTGGTTCTCCCCAGGCTCAAATACCTCATACCGGCTCTCAATGGCATGGAAGGCCTCTTCCATGTTTTTATATATGCCCATCCCGGTCAAGGCCATCATGGCAGCGCCCAGTGCAGTGGTTTCCTTCATATCAAGGGCTTTCAGCGGTATACCCATGATATCAGACCTAATCTGGTTCCAGAGGGTATTTTTAGAACCACCTCCCACGCAGACCAGGTTTTTAGCAGTATAATTACCCACTTTCTGAAGCATATCCAGTCCATATGCCAGGTAACAGCCCAGGGCCTCCAATCCGGCCCTGTACACATGTGCCCGGGTGGTCTCGTGGGTAATATTGTTTATTTTTCCCGGTTTCCCTGACATTCCCCCCGGAAACAGCTCCGGTACAAAGGTCACACCCTTGCATCCGGCCGGGATCCCGCGGGCTTCATTTATCATGATCCCATACCGGGATCCCTCACTGGCCAGATCAGGATAGAATAACCTGCTGATCCATTCCAGCGAACCTGAGGCCACCCATTGCACGCCGGGATTTACCAGACCACGACAGGCATCCAGTTCAATGGTCACGCCCGATTTCCTTTCCGGGATCCGGAGTGTTTCGGCCGGGGTCCGCACCATCAGGATCTCCCAGGTCCCTGAGCTCAAAACAGGCTGGTTGACACCGGCCCCGGAAGCCAGGATGGCAAACTGGGTGTCATGTCCGGCCACAACAACGGGAAGTCCGGGCCAAACACCCAGGGATTCAGCTGCCTGAGTTGTCAATTTGCCTATGACTGTGCCGGGCTCTGTTACGGGTGGAAATTTGGATGGCCCCAATCCCAGAATCTTCAATATCTCGTCAGAATAGCCCCGCCCTTTGATATCAGTAAGCATGGATGTGCCGGCCATGGTGGTATCGGTTACAAATATCCCCGATAACCAATATAGGATCAGAGATGGCATCATCACATAATAATCCATGTCCTGTAACACATCCGGCCGGTTCTCCCGGAGCCAGATCAGTTTATGGATGGTGTTGAAGTGGTAAGACTGCAATCCGCTGGTGCGATACAACCAATCCGGATCATAATACCGGCTGATGTTTTTCTCAACTGCCTCCGTGCGGCTGCATTGCCAGGATATCACCGGGTAGCAAAGCCTTCCGTCCTTTTTCATGGCCGCTCCGTCTACACCGAAGGTGGTAACTGTAACCGCGATGATTTCAGTATTCTGCTCTGCCTTGCACACTTTCCGGCTGCAGGTTACCAGCTTGTTCCAGATATCATCAATATCCCAGATCAGTCCTCCCGGAAGATACGGATCAGGCACAGTTTCATTCGGAAGAGAATGGGAGGCAATGATTTGTCCGGTAGTATCCACCAGGCAGGCCTTCACATTCGTGGCGCCACAATCGAGGATGAGGATGGATTTTTGCATCTGTATATTCTGTAGGTTCGATTCTCAAATATAGCCAAAAGCAAAACAGGTCAATAATTCTTAAGAATTGTAATTCCCATCAAACCAACAACCACTTCCTGTGATAATGTTTCAAGCGTAATACTCTTTAGTTCAACCTCTTCACGCATTCTCAGGTTGAGCTGCATCGCCCGGCAGTTTTCACCCAGCTGCACCGTTTCGGGAAGTTTCGCCGGCATACAGAACCGATCGGTCTCCGAAGTATAGTCGTTTCGGCTGTTTTGTCCTGCTGCAGTGGGATGAGGTTCTATTACACTCAGATTCCAATAGTTAACAGGTGGAATTAATTCCAGAGAATCAGTCTGCCCATCTGCATAATTCAACCGGATGACCGCATTGGCGATCTGGCACTGCATCACATTGGTGGAGCCGGAAATCAGGAAATAGACAGCACTCCCCGTCTTGTTGACCGGAAAGTCAATCCTGACAGGATAATTGTCCCACAAAGAGGTAAAAGCTATGTTCTTTTCTCCTGCATGCCAGACAAACGGAACGCCCTGCGGGGTGACCAGCCGGTTTTGTCCATCCAGCATCATCTTCACTCTATCTGTCTTAATTACAGGCGGCAGGCTCTTCCAGTGCGGAAAAGTCCAGGGTGAATAACCATCCGTTCCCAATCTTACCGACACGGTATTAGGCCTTGGAGAGAGGTATTGTTGCAGATAAATGGTCGTAACATCGGCATTGTAAAGCGAACTGATATCAACAGTTTCCCATGCAGCCTTTGCAGGCATATTGTCAATAAAACGCGCAGCTTCTTTCGCATCACCTGCAGGATCGTTCACCTTAATGCGAAAAATCCTCCATTGAGGTGCTTTGCCAGTTAATACAGAGGCAACAACAGTATGATAACCTTTGTTAGCGGCCAACCTGGCGCCAAGTATTCCCATTTCTATCTTCTCATTGTCAAGAACTTCCTGTGGATCCTTAAATTCAATAATATTGGCATTTCTGGCCTCAAATTGCATCATATCCCCAATATTCCCTTCAACTGTTACAGGAGCAAAATATGGCAAGGGTTTATCAATTTCGATAGCAACTTCAGCTTCTGACGATTCGGACAGATTAATCTGTAATATACTTCTGCCTATACCGGGAATCAATTTCCAACTTACCGTTTCCCCATTCACTGTGACATTTTTAATCCATTCGCACTGAACCGGAAGGTGCAACTCAAGAGAAGCTGCATGGGTCAGTTCAATGGCATATTTACTTTTGTTCCCCTTGCGGCTGAAGGCAATTTTGACATCAGGCAGTTCAATGGAAGCATGGTCCCAATCGGTTGGGAATTGCGGGATTATTTTGACCTTTCCGTTCGGATAATCAGGATTATAACCGCAAAGTCCGGAAACCAATGCCCGGGTGAAAGTATGCACGCAATCGCCAAAGTCAATCCCTCCCTGGACACCACCCAAATTTCCCGGGGAAAGATGGTTGAAAGCGGTACGCATAAAGGTTCCGCGCAGGATATCATAGCCATCATCGGGCAAACCTGCCTGGAAATAGCTGAGTGCCAAATGATAATTATCGCCGGGCCATAATTCACGTACTGACCAGATACCGGGCACCCAGTTGGAAGACCATACCTGCCTTCCACCTGCAGGCATGCGTTCATTTTGTAAAGCCCACTCACTGTAATAAACCGATTCAATGGACTGCAGCTGGGAGGTAAGGCCGGCATCAACTGGCAAAAAGATGCTGTAAAGCCAGGGATCCTCGTGCAAGCGTTCGTGTCCGCCCTGTTCACGGTAAGCGCCGGAGTGGCCTTTTTTACTGATCCATAGTTTCTTAAAAAAACCTCTTTTGATTTTTTCCAACATCCGGCTATGGAACTCCTCAGCTTCTGCATCTCCGGCATTACGGGCCATATCCCTTGCTGCCAGATGTCCCCGGTAAGCATAAGAAGTCTCCTCTGCTGATCCCCCTCCGTTATACCATTGCGAATCGGTAGGCCAAACGTTGATGTAACTCTCGTAAACACCATCACCATCCGGATCAAAACAGTCGCGCATCCAGAGGAGATGCAATTCCAGGGCTTCCCGGAAGAATTTCACCAGGTCCGGATCAGCTGTCCACCGGTATTCTTCAACGATCTGGTCGAAGAACTGCGTCTGCATATCATAGAAATTCTGATCCTTGTCTATACGACCCACGCCATAAAACCGTGAGTCGGGGTGCTGTTCAGTGAGCAATGTGGCAGGATCGGCCCTGGCTTCTGTTTTGTCCGATGTCCTGACCTGGAAATCAGTATAAAATCTGGCTTCATCAATCACCCTATCGTGCCAGCCGTACATCGTCCCGCCAAAGATGGTGCGCCAGCCCGGAAAACGCATGTTCCACTGTAAGGCACCGTGGACAAAAACAGGAGGGTACCATGTGCCGTCAACGGCTGCCACAGAAACCCGGGCAATGGCATTCAGAAAGGGATCCGGAGTATTGATCTTCAATCGTTCCGTAAAGGTGCCGGTGCGTTTTTCCCCCTCCCTGAAAGCGGTCTCAGGATGGCTGATCCGCGACAAATCAGGTGTACCGGGCTCATTGAAAGCTTCGAAAGCCCAATAGATTGTATCTCCTGTTTCGATGGCTATTGTTCCATTCAGGAGCGGCAAATCCCGTGATTGTGATTGCTTAAATGCGGCAGCGTCACTATATACTGAGGCATCTCCCTTGGAGGCTGCCTGCTCATTGCATCTTCCGGCAACAGTGAAAAGTTTATTTCCATTTGCTTTGCCCTCAGCCAGGTTCACGAAAAAGGTCTCATCTTTGATTTTAATTGTATTATTTCTGCACTCTTCAGGGACAAAACCCCAGGTCAGCAGTTCCGGTTGTCCCATCACATCGAGTTTCCAGGAGAGGTTCTGGTCCTTGCGCCACTGGGCTCCGCCAAAAGCCCATATAAGCCGATCACCTGTCTGAACACCTTCTGCATAAGTACGAATGGACATCCCGGTTGTTGTGGCCATTGGCAATATTTCGAGAGTCAGTTTAACCCCGGGAAATGCCGCGTCGGTAATTTCCCAGGCCATCCTTCCTGCCCGATAGCGGGAGGTGACCTCACCGCATTGTTGCATCCATTTTGCCTTTCCACCATGCTCTATAGCCAGCATAAAGGTTCCGTAGATATACTGATCTTTTACCAGCCGGGCAACGGGCTGATCACCGGCAAGGACGAATGCGTTGGTGTTGTTGATGTAAAGCGGACGGTTGTTGTAACGTCCGGTGTTGTGTCCGACAATGGCCCCATCAATGGCATTGTATATGGGAACAGAAGGCTCCCTGTCCAGTCCACCAGATATAAATGAGCCAGAAAATAGCAAATATAGAACTGCCAAAAAAAATCGTCTCTTCATTAGTATCGTTCAGTAACTGCTTCCTACCACTTATCCGTCCGGAAGGGCGCCAGAGGCAAACCCTCATTTGAGAAAACATCCGGCATGGAGGTATCATCGAAACAGAAACGGACTGCAACCGGAGCTTTCACCAGTTTTGAAGAAAGGATTACCGAATTGCCCTCAATTTTAGCCACAGCGGGTTGAAACATTTTGTCATCACCTGCAATCAGGAATTTTTCAGGAGCCTTGCCCGTACTTTTCAAGCCAGTCAGCACATTGCTGAAGGTAACGCGGACCCTGCCCTTGTCAACCTGCATAGATTGGTAAGCCGGACTTTTGTACGGAATACCCGGCTTGTGGTATGTTTCAGCGAGGGCATAATGGGCCAGGCGTTTACCAACATCCACCTTGTTCATGGGGTGAATGTCCTTGATATTGTCAACCAGATCAGAAACGACAACCATGCCGGTGTTCGGGATGGTTTTTACAGCAATATCCTGCTGTTCGCGCAGGTATTCCGAAGTGCCTTTGTCCCCGTA
This sequence comes from uncultured Bacteroidales bacterium, assembly GCA_963705125.1. GTDB lineage: Bacteria > Bacteroidota > Bacteroidia > Bacteroidales > UBA10428 > UBA5072. The sequence continues at coordinate 108,440 of CAVPIY010000011.1, forward strand.
ATCGAAGGGTGCGATTTGCACAAGGTAAAACGGGAAATCTTTCCTGAAATCGGCACGCCAGTTTTCAATGAGCGTTTTGAGCAAGGAGGCATAAACTGAATAATTCTGGCAGTTCGTTTCACCCTGGTACCATATGGCACCTGCAATACCGTAGGGAACCACAGGATAAATCATCGAATTGTATAATGCACCAGGTGTATTTGGCCACCACTCATTTTGTCCCTTCACTTTATTGTTATTCAGCTCCGGATCTTTTTCGATGCGGCTACTTTCAATCCATACTTCAGCTGCAGTTCCACCCCAGGCTGAAACGATGATTCCCACAGGAACCTTCAGCTTTTGCTGCAATTCGCGGGCAAAAAAGTAAGCCACCGCACTGGTTGCGCGCATGGTTTCAGGAGAAGAGACTGTCCAGGTGGCATGGCAGGTTTGCTGGGGATATGCAGCCCCGATCTTCTGTACGTGAAATATGCGGATGTCCGGATTAGTGGCCCTGACAGCTTCTTCTTCCCCGTTCAGGATTTTGTGGTTAACACTCCATTCCATATTCGATTGTCCGCTGCAGATCCACACTTCGCCAAGCATCACGTTATGTAAATCGACCTGGCTGCTTCCCAATATCTGAATCGAATGGGGGCCACCTGCACTGATGGTTCTGATGGTTGTTTTCCAGGCTGCAGTATTATCCGCTTTCACTTTCACTGTGTCCTTGTTGTTCCAGCTGGTGACAATCCTGACAATTTCACCTGCATTCGACCAGCCCCAGATGGCTACGTCGGTGTTTTGCTGGAGTACCATGTTATCTGAGAATACCGAGGGCAAAACAATTTTTGCGGAAATACCAGAGGTAATTCCAGCAAGGATCAGGAGGGTAACTAATAGGTGTTTCATTGAAATTGGTTTTTGGTTTAAACTTGTCATTGTAAATTTAATTATTTCTACCATAATACCGCCCCGATGGGGCATTGGGTGGATTATCATCTTTTGTGTTCTACCAATATACCGGCCCAATGGGCCTTTCGTTATTCTCCATTAAATGCCCGTTTGAGGTGATATTAAAGAAGTATCAGACGATACTTCATAGCCCAAAGCCCAGTATGGGCGGTATTATGGTAGATTCATGTTAGTATTAATCACCCGAAGCCCCAGCGGGGCGACATTATCATAATTATTCTCAGATGTAAGAATCAATGATCACAGAATTACTACAGGCAGGTTAATATTTCCTGCTGTTGCAGGATACAATACCTTATCTCTATCCGTCTCTACCTGGATATAGTACTCAAAATCATTCGGAATGGTAACGGCTGGTAAATGGACCTCAAAAACATGGGCTGCCATTTTTGTCAGATAAGCAGAGGAATATTCCTTGTCCCCCAGGCTCCTGAAGAATATTTTCCCGATTATGTTTTCATCTTCTGAAAGCACCCGGATGCGAATATAAAATTCTTCACCCTTAAGCAGAACCGACTGATTGGTTGTGGCCACGATCCTTGTTTTACCGGCATATTCATGTGAGACCATGGCTTCTGCCGGAAGGTCAGTATTCAAAACCGATTTCAGATAGGCATCATGTCCGGTCAGACTCCCGTTCTTCCGGATGCTGTGCATTTCGAGATTTGCGATGGTACCCAATTCCCCGCTGGTGCTGACGAAAGATAGCAGGATCCGGTTCATGACATCCCATTTTTCTGCCAGTTCAATACGTTTTGGCAAAGCCTCATCTGATGCTATTTTTAGTTTTTTGGCATTGACAGCTTCCTTTTTTATACGATTAATGATCTCATTCAGTTCAATTTGAGTCCGGGTGACTTCCAGAACGGATTTATTGAACCTGAAAACATTGAGCCAGTAGTCAAACCGTTCCAGGTTGCCTTCCCTGTATATCTTGCCATGGATTGACTCTAGATCCGGAATGAAATCGTACCGATCGATCCTTTCCTGAATATCAGCAATATCCCTGTTTGTCATCAGGGCTCCCGGACCTGTAATCCAGTCAGAAGCGTTCAGGGGCGCATCTCCCTTATAACCTTCTTTCAATTCCACTCCCTTTCCGTCGAGATCAGTGAAGATCTTCACCAAACCCGGATCATCAACACCAAATTCGGTCCTGACAAAATCGGCATAGAAATCACCGACAGGCAGATCTCGCTCTTTCCGCACAGAATCATACTTATCACATTCCCAGGCTGCCCTGGCCAGGGCACTCACATTGGGACCGAGGATCCGTGTTCTCCAGTGTATGCCAAACAAGCCGTCGCAACCATATTTCCATGAATCCAGCGCGTCCTTGCGCATTCGCCCCGCCCATAACTGGGCTGTCAGCAAAGCCGGATCATCTTCCATCCAGGGAATGGACCATTTCGATCTTCCCGTAATGGCCAGAAAACTCTTGTCAACCGGTGTATATCCAACTCCACGGTTAATACAGCTGAATGGCATCTCTTTGGGCAGGACCCGGTCAAATTGTGCCCGGTCCCCGGGTGGTCCCAGCACCCATCCGCAGGTAGCCAGGGTAAAAGGATTTCCCAGTTCCGACAGGGCTTCATGGGCAATTTGCATGTCGCGCCCGGTATTGGCCACCACCTTGTCTGGCACACCACTCCAGGTCCAGCTTTCCGGCGTCCATAGCCAGTAATAATCAACTGGAAAGGTTTTCATTATCCTGCTGAATATTCCCCGGTACAGCGCTTTGATGTCTTTTTCGTTACCGGCTTTCATGCCGTGCCGTATTCGCAGGCTTTCGGGAATGATCAGGGGGGTTTCTGTCCCCACACAAATCTTTACACCCAGCGTCCGGGCCAGGGTAAAAGCAGCAGAAAAAACCTTTCCTGATTCATTGAACACCCTGATGTTTTCCGCATCGCTGTGGGGCCAGGGTGTAAGATCTTTCATATAATCGGGCCCGAAGTTGTCCGTCTCGAACAGTTGTGATGCACCGGATAGGAAATCAGAAGTATTGGCCGGGCTGTATCCCCAGGTACTGTCGTGCGTATGAAAATGAAGCACCGGGTATGCTGTTTTCACGGTTCCGTCCGCATTTACCTCTTCCTCTCTGCCAATCCACACCAAAGGTTCGGCTTTTGGTCCTTCACCATTGAAGCCAAACCGCCAGGGGTAGGTATGAAAACCGATGAAGTTCATCTTCAGCTTGGGCAGCTGGGCAAGGATAGCCTTATAGTCATTCTCATTCCACCAGTCAGGCCCCTCAGGAAAATCATGAAAAGGCAGGATACCCCTGGTTTTAAACAGGGGTTTTTTCTGAATATCCAGATTGGGAAGCCGGAAGGAGATCTTTTCATCGGGGATGACATCACCGTGCAGGTAAAACCTTACACCCAGCTGCTCCGCAAATTCATATGCGGCAAAAAGCATGGCCTGGGGCGATCCGCCGTTTACCCTCAGTATCCTGCTCTGTTTGCCATGATAGGTTTTTAAACTGAACTCCTGATCTTCCATGTTTACATCCATGATCAGGATAATGGCAGTGCCCCTGACTTTCTTTTCGGGCATGCCGGTATGAATATCAGGTAGTATATTGGTCCGGAGGTAGATATACTTCCGGATCTCTTTGGCAGCTAAATTCTCAATTGTTCCGGCGTTGTCGTGGATGTATATCACAACATCATTTCCGGGAGAACAGGCAGTCATTATGACTATAATCATTGCGATGATCCAGCAGTATTTATTTTTCATAGCATGTATACATTGTTGAGAAATCGGTTAATCTGTTTTTTACTGATCTTTAAAATTCATCATAGGCGATACAATCTTCAGGAACGCCTGAATCATTCAGCATCTTCAACCCTGCCTTTATCGATGCAGGAGGACCACATAAATAAAATTCCACCTCGCCCGGATTTTTATGATCCCTGAGATATTGCTGATAAGCCACCTCATGAATAAAGCCCTTTAAACCATTCCAGTTGTCTTCACTTTTGGGTTCTGACAAGGCCACGTGAAATGAGAAATTCTCATGTTCATCCTCGATCCTTTTGAAATAATCCTGGTAATAAAGTTCAGATTTGGAACGGGCTCCATACCAAAAACTTACTTTACGCTTTGTCTTTTCCGTTTCAAATAAAAAAGCAAGTTGCGAGCGCAGTGGTGCCATTCCCGCACCACCCCCCAGGTAAACCATTTCTCTCTGGCTGGATTTTATTTTAAAATCACCATATGGACCTGCCAGTTTAACTTCATCGCCTGGTTTAAGAGCAAATATATAGGACGAACCGGCACCAGCTGAAAGATTCCCGGCAGGTGGCAGTTCTATTCTGACATTGAATTTCAATTTTTTTTCATTATAAGGATTATTGGCCATAGAATAATTACGTCTCAGGTACAGTGAATTTTCAGCGTAACAGCCGAACAGTTTCATCGATTCCCAGGTACTCCGGAAAGGCTGATCAATTTGAAAATGCTCAAATTTTGTCTTAAAGGGTGGGATAACAAGTTGTATATATTGACCGGGATGAAAGATAAAATTCTCTCCTTCAGAGGGCTCCAGCGTCAGCTCCTTTATGAATGTAGCCACATTATTATTGCTCACAACTCTGAATTTCAGGTCTTTGGGCGGGGATTCCTCATGGACAGGAGCAAGGTTCAGGTAAATCTTTTCGTTGGTGGCAAACACTTCATACGTATTGATCCCCACACAAACCGGAGACCGTTTCGGTGAACCATCTCTCAAACTGTAACGGCCGTTGTGTTTCGGGCATTCAATCAGATCTCCGATGACCAGACCATCACCCAGATGCGCATTCCCGTGTGTGCAGATACCTTCGGTGGCAAACAGCTCATCTCTTTCAGTACGGTACAGGGCATATGTTTTTTGTTCAAAATCAAAGCGTATAACCTCTCCCCTGGTCAGATCGGAAGCAGCACATACTTCAATCTTCCCATCTGTTAATTTATTCTTCTGGCCAATATACAAATTCCTGGACCTTGTGATCCCGGTTGATGCATTTGCCGGCAACTCCCTTTTGACATAGTAGGTGGGATCTTTCCGCTGTTTTAAAATGGTCGGAATGATCTCTTTAAAAGCCTCGATGATACCGTTATAGGGCCTGGGACAGTCATCTTTCACCATTTTGTGCAATGCAGGCAAGGCATGATAGGGTACCAGGGGGAACATGTGATGTTCCACATGATAATTCATGTTCCAGTATAAATAACGGTGGATCCTGTTCATGTAAACCGTACGGCAGTTCAGGCGATGATCCAGCACATTCTCCTGCAGTCCGGCATGCTGGGTCAATCCGTAAACCGGCATCAGCCATGAACCTATCAAGGTTGGTAAACCGATAAACATGAGCGGGAGAAATGTCTGAAAAATGATGGAAAGGGCAACGACTATAAGATATATGGAAACATAAACACGTGCAATGAGGAATATCCTGCCATATTCGTGCCTGGGCACGTATGTTGCCACTTCAGGATCAATCCGGCCTGCAACATGATGTGACAATCTTTTAATTTCCCGAATAGCTCCGCTTATGCCAAAAAAAGTCAGTATGATCTTTCTGATCTTTGGCGGCCGGGGAACGGCTATCTCCGGATCCCGACCTCGAATGATCGTGTCGCTGTGGTGACGGGTATGGCTCCATCTCCAGATCGTGGATTGCCTGAAAACCATAAAAGAGGCTATCTCATATAACAGGTTATTCATCCAGTCTGTTTTAAAGGCGGTTCCATGGCTCGACTCATGCCAACGGGAATCGGAGGTGGAGGCATACAGCACACTGTAAACAACAACAGGGAATATGACAAACCAGGAACTCCACCATAGATAAATCAGATAACCGGATCCGATGATCAGTCCGAACCAGATCAGTGTGTCCCTGATCGCGGGTCCGTCCTTTCGAATTAAAAGCTCACGCATCTTTTCACGGGGGATCGGTGAGTGATACCATTCCGCATCTGCCAATCCGGCTTCAACTGCTCTTTGTGCCTCAACGCCCGTGAGGCTGTAATCACTCCATACCTCCTTTTTCTTCATGACTGGTCAGTTACGTTAGACATCTCATCTCCCAGTTCCTCGAGTGTTTTGCCCTTTGTCTCGGGGAAAAATTTCCAGACAACCAGGGCCTGCAAGGCCATCATCACGGCAAAGAAGGCAAAGGCATGCCCTCCGCCGGATTCTGTTCTTTCGGCCACAACCGGGAAAAGAAATGTGATCAGAGCGGCAAAGAACCAATGGGTGAAGCTTCCGAAAGACTGACCCTGGCCACGCACACTGTTCGGGAATATCTCGGCTATTAATACCCAGATCACTGCACCGGTGGAGAAAGCAAAGAACATGATATACACCACAAGATACAGCAGCAAGGTATATCCCCCGAAATCCTGCAGATAAAAGGTCCTGGAAACGAGGCCCAAAATAACCGACATGCCAATGGATCCGGTAATCAGTAGTTTTTTCCGTCCTACCCTGTCAATCAGCGCCATCCCCAGAATGGTAAAAACCCCGTTGGTAAGGCCGATAAAGATGGGTTGGAACATGGAATCGGCTGCAGAAACGCCGGCCAGTTCGAACATACGGGGAGCATAATACAGGATGGCATTGATACCGGAGAACTGGTTAAACATGGCCACCAGGAATGCAATGGAAATGGGTTTCGAATATAGCGGTGAAAAGAGCCTTTCCCTTTTTCCTGAATTGTTCAGACTTGATTCTATATCTTTCATCTCCTTATCCACATCACCCGATTCAACAAGGAGGAGAATTTTTCTGGCTTCTTCCTTTTTCCCGATCCTGACAAGATAACGGGGACTGGGAGGAACAATAAACAAGAGCACAAAGTAGGCGACTGCAGGAATCGCCATTACACCCAGCATCCAACGCCAGGGTTCACTGCCTGCATCGCGCAGGAGATAATTGGTGACATAAGCGATCAGAATGCCAAAAATAACATTGAATTGAAAAAGCCCGGTCATCCGACCCCTTACTTTGGCAGGTGAAATTTCGGAAATATACATCGGTGCCACCACCGAAGAAGCGCCAACCCCCACGCCACCAATAAACCGGAAAAAAATGAATGCGGTCAGGCTCCTGGCGTTTGCGCAACCAATGGCAGAAATGGCGAATAGAAATGCCACGATGAACAATATGGATTTGCGGCCATACTTATCGGCCGGCCTTCCTGCAGAAAGAGCACCAATTACTGTGCCGATCAGGGCAGATGAAATCGTAAAGCCCTGCCAGAAAGAATTCAGATTGAAAAGGACCTGTATGCTTTTTTCCACCCCGGATATCACGGCCGTATCGAAGCCAAAAAGGAATCCACCCAGAGCCAGGATGAGAGACCAGCTGAAAACACGCGTGTTTTTTCTCATGGTACTTAATTAATAAATGATGCCCTTCTTTGTCCGTTCCGAAAAGTCCAAGCGTCATTGCGAAGGACCCCGATAGTTATCGGGGGACTGAAGCAATCTCCTGATATGAAGCAGATTGCTTCGCTGTACTTACAATGACGTCTTATGTTGCAGGCTTTTCGGAATGGAGTCATCTTTAAATTCATAAATTACGAAAAATCATCATTTGTGAAAATATATAAAATTCTTGGATAGTCTGCCAGCCAACTTACCTCATTTCGGCTTCCAGTTTTCAACCAGCTCCACGGCTATTTTTTCCCACTCCCACAATCGTTGCGGGTGATAGCTGACCGTAGAAATATCTTTCATGATAAATTCCACATGAGACGACCCGCGTGTCACCTCCATCACTTCCTCAAGCTGTTTTTTTGCCAGGTCGGGGCTCCAGTTATCACCGGCGAAAATGGCCGGACTGGGTTTTATACTGAGAACATATTGATTGCCAATATCTTTAACAATGTTATCCAATTTTGCCCACGGACTAACGGATATTTTTCTGAGGTTCGGTATTTTTCGCAGGATCCCGGTTTTGTTATCAAGTGGCTCGCAACAGCCATAATAAGTCAATCCCCACTTTTCCAGCCATCGTATCTCATGTCTCAATGCGAATTCCCAGTGCATTTCGGGAGATACCTGGGCAAATATCTGTGCGTTGGAACATCCCCACATGTTATGCGGTCTGACATGATGCGTATCATAATCGTTTCCGGGCAAGGCATCCGTATAACCATAGCCACCTGAACCTATACGGGTGTTGTTATTGTCAAGTGACAAAAGGTTCATAGCCACAAACTGGTCGAGTTCCTCAATCCATGCCTCTGTCATTCGTTCCACCGCAGCATTTACCATATCAGGGCGCAATACCAAATCAAGCATGGCCTCTTCAATGCCCCACCAGCGGATCAGATAATCCCATGGGGTAAACCAGATATGGGTCTGACCAACCTTTTTTACGGGAAGGATATCCTTAAACAGGTTCTTCATGGTTTCGTAAACCACTGAAGTTGTCAGCTCATCATGAGACACCTCCGGCATTTTAATTTTTTCAATGTCTTTCGGTTCTTTGATCTGTATCCTGAAGTGTCTTGAGTAGATTTCGCTTTTTTCATCGGTTCTGGCAATATCAACATCTTCGATAATTCCAAAATCCGTACTGTGGATGGCGAGTGGGCATTCCAGATAGTTGTTGATCACCATATCAGCCCGCATGTGATTCCACTGGTATATTTCCCTGCGCAACTTTTGTTCCAGCTCTCTGGCCCATGGATTTTCAGTCCTTAATGTCAGCTCATCATTCACATTCATTTCGTGCCAGGGTATCTCATTGATCCATACCATAGGACGAACCGATTTCAGGTCATTCAATGACTTCCATAAGCGTATATTTTCATGATGTACCGGTAAAGAAGCAATCCGGGCTATCTCCTCTCCGAGCCTGCGCAGCAAGGTTTTTTCCTCCTCTTTCAGAACTATTTCATGGATTCTGAGCGGCGGGGCATAACTACCGGGATCATGCAGCATACAGGCAATAATTAAATACTAATCGAGGATCTTTATCCGGATATTTCTGAATTTCACGGGGGAGTCATGGCTCAGGAAGCCGATGTGTCCCTTTTTATTTTTCAGACCGGGATGTTCTTTATGATCCATGGTGCCATTCCTGCTGGCGTCTTCAATATCACCATCGACTATCACAGTACCATTGAGAGTTACCTTCACCTTGCTGCCCTGGAACATGATCTCTTCCGAATTCCATTCTCCCACCGGTTTCAGATATCCCCTTTTTGCAGGTATAACACCATATACTGATCCATGGGCCTGGTAGGGTTCAATATTCTTATATACATCAGAAACATCATCAAGCACCTGGATCTCCATACCGCTATATGCCGGATTCCCTTCGATGGATGTACGCACACCGATCCCACTGTTGCCTGCCGGTGTCAGCTGGAAATCAAAACGGAAAACGAAATCGCCGTATTCCCCCCTGGTGTATAAATTACCGCTTCCTCCGCTGTTTGGATGAAAGACAATACAGCCATCCTCAGCCCGGTAGTCCCGTGTATTTCCTATCCAGTTATTCAGGGTTATCCCGTCGAAGAGCTCCTGAAATCCGGCTGTCCCTTCCTCATCGGTAACCCTGTAGGGCACCGGTCGCGGAATCTCTCGGACATATATATCACGGTAGGCCAGCAGACTGCCATGTGCCTGCAGTTCTATCTGTTCAGCCGGGAAAATGGTTAGGCTCCTGTCCCAGTAATTTTCCATGATCGTGTTATCAACCACCAACTGTCCGTTCAGATAAACGGTTACCTGCTCCCCGACCATCCTGATCCGGAAAGTATTCCATTCACCAACCGGATTATCTGCAACCCGGATCGGATCCTTTTCATTGACCATGTTATTGAAAAGGCCTCCGGAACCCACTCTGGCTTCCGTATCGAGTCGCGAAGCATCCCATATCTGTACCTGCGGCGAACCACGTAAATAAATGCCTGCGTCACCATTGGGTGATATCTTCCAGTCGACAAGCATTTCAAAATCGCCATAGGATTTCGATGTACACAGGTTATCCCCGTTTCCGGTGAAGATCAGGATATCATTCTGTACAATCCAGCCCCTGCGCATGATTTCATCGGCTTCAAGTTGCTTCTCAGCCAGATCTTTTGGGTCCATTTTTGCCCTGACAAGCGGATTTTCGACAAGACCCTTCCAACCGGAAAGGTCCCACCCGTTAAACAAAGACACATAACCCGGTTTGTCTGCAAGCAAAGACAGGTGTTTACGAATGGCTTCCCGTTCATAGTCGCTCTCACTGCCCCTCAGCTTGTCCATTGCATTATACAGCAGGCCAGACACCAAACTTCCCGTTAAGGATGTATCGGCCAAGGCAATGCGCATTACTGTGCCGGCTGCAACACTTTGCAGAAGGGGATCTTCGAGATACTTACCAGTAAATATAAGGGACGTAAAGGTTTTCACCTTTGCCAGCTCATTCAGCACCAGGTTCTTCTGTTCAGTTGATGAAGAGGTTTCCATTGCTTTCTTGAGCATCAGGAGCTGCTGATCAGCCGGGTATCCTGAATTTATGACCAGTTTTACATAGGCTTTGAATGCAGAATCAGCAAATTCAAGGTATTCCTGTCCGGTAAAGATGCTATACAGAGGCTTGCAGGCCCCTGCATCATGCCAGCCGGACAGCGCTTTGAAAGCAGCCTGCCTGACTTCAGGGGAATCCTTAGAAAATGCTTTCATCACTTCTGCCAGTGCCCTATCACCCCCAATATCCCGAAGGATTGGATAAAACCGTGTCGGATGCAATTGACCTGACTTATTCATTTCCTGAATGACAAGCCCGGACTTTGTATCATTGGGTTCAATTCCCTGAATTGCCGATATTACTGCTTTCTGAACCGCACTGATATCTTCCGGCTGATCAACTTCTGCGAGTAATCTGAAAAGTCCCGGCAGATCTTTTTCACTCACCAGGTAAGACAGGGCATTGATTGCAGCACTTTTCACCTTGGGATCAGCGGTGTTGATCTGATCCTGTATAATTGAAAGTTGGTCTTTTGCCCGTCGGGCAGCAAGCACTTCAATCAGGGCGATTTTTGCTGAAGACGGCATCTGAGGCATCGCTTTGCCAACAACAGGCACCACATCTGTTCCATGCATGGACAACAATGCCTGTTTTACAGACAGGATCTCATCCGCATCAGCCTTTTTCGTAAAGTCCAATAAATAGGGTAAGGCTTTTGCTTCGCCCAGTTTCTGTGACGATGGAACGGCAGCCATCCTCACCTGCTTTGAAGGATCAGACAATGCCTTTACAGTGAAGTTGAATGCAGATTGATCACCCCGGTTCCCAAGCATGGTAATGACTTCAGCTTTTGGCTGGTCTTTCAATTTATTGGCTTTTTTAATCCATGCCAACGTCACTTTCTCTCCAGGAAGATCTTCTGATAGTTTCAATGCTGCATTTCTGTATGCTGCATTGGAAACGCCAGAAGCCGCCAGCAGTATGGGTAATGATTTCTCACCCGTATATTTTGTCAGCAGGGCCAAAGCTTCAGTTCTGGTTTGAACCTGGTCATCAGCCATACATTCCTTGATCAGGACCTCAGTTTGCTTCTTAACCCTATCCGTATTGCCGTTTTCACCTGTACGGTCGAGCCACAACAAATATGCTCCGGCTGCTCCGGAAGGTTCAAAGCGAAAACCGGCTTTCGCGGCTTCACTGTATAAAAGTGATCCCGATTGTTCCATTCCTATATTACCCAATGCAAACAAGGCCGCCTGCCTGGTGTTGTTATCCCGGGAATTCACCAGTTCTGTCAATGCTTCAACTGCATTCGCGTTCCTGATATCTCCCAGTGCCTGGGCGAGAGAAACCAGCTGCTGTCCGTTTGCCATATCCATGGCCATAAGCAGTGACTCACCTGCCTCTGGTGAATTGATTGTTACAAGGGCACGGGCCGCAGGATCACACAGACGTTTGTCAGCAAGGTATGGTGCCAGACAGGGAATGACCTCTGCGGTACCTGTAATCTGCAGCTGACTTATTATAAATGACTTGATTTCTTTATCTCCGGTCATATCAAGGGCTTTGCACCAGGCATTGTTGCAATGCCGTCTCTTTTCGTCCATACCTGCCTTCATCACGAAATTTGAGTATCCGTTCATGGCAAACCTGACCTGGCTGTCGTCACCCTTCCCGGGTGCTGAAAGCATGCCTGCAATGTCAGCAAGTCCGTTTTCACCAAGCTCCGCCATTTCCTGCATCAGTTCTTCCAGCCGGGCTTCATTGTCAGCAGGCATTCTTGCCAGTAAATCGGCAATTCTGGTTGTTGATGTTCTCTTATCTGTATCCCGGTTCTGGGCAACAGAAACCAGCGTTGGAAAGAGTAATGATATTATGAGTAGCGTTCTGTTTCTGAACATGATGATTGTTTTTAAATATGGTTAATCCAAATCCGGCAGATATGTTTACATATTCCACGGTGCCCGCATGGGCTGATTGATCAGACGGTTGGCTTCCTCATCACCTGTGAATTCAAGCCTGTCAGGGTCAAATTTGAGCGATCTGCCAAGTTTTACAGCGATGATGGCCAGGTTCACAATTGTACAGGAACGAAATCCATTGGCTTCATTCAGGGCAAACTTCTGTCTGGTTCTCACTGCCTCGGTGAAATCCGTTATTTGCGGGGTGGGATCAGGGAACGTGGCAAGTTTCTTTTCCAGGTCAGGGATGTCCGACCGGAAACCCGGGAAAAGCTTTCCATCCGGTCCCTCAATAAATGCTGCATTTACATCCCGGTTCTCACCATCGAGAATAATCTGACAACCATCGGCATAGGCCAGGGTGATCCGCCGCCAGGAGCTGCAGGCATCAGGATGTTGCTGGGGCGCGTCGACGCTGACGCTGACAGGACTTGTTTCATCTTTTCCAAGAATATACTGCACCGGATCGAGATAATGCTGTCCCATATCGCCCAGACCTCCCCCATCGTAATCCCAGTAACCCCGAAATGTCCCATGCACCCGGTGTGGATTATAAGGCTTATAAGGTGCGGGACCCAACCAGAAATCATAGTCCAGTTCAGCAGGAACTGTCAGGGGTTCCAGACTGGTTTTTCCACTCCAGTAAAATTTCCAGTCGAATCCGGTGCTCCGGTTCACTGTAATTTTGAGGGGCCAGCCTAAAAGTCCGCTTTCAACCAGTTTCTTAACGGGTTTTACCGTAGTCCCCAGACCATAAAAAGTATCCGCAAACCTGAACCAGGTATTCAACCGGAATATCCTGCCGCTCTGCTGAACTGCCTTTACGACTTTAATACCCTCTCCGATGGTACGGGTCATGGGTTTCTCGCACCAGATGTCCTTGCCTGCCCGGGCAGCCTCCTGGGCTATAATGCCATGCCAGTGCGGCGGAGTGGCAATATGTACTATATCAACACCGGGCAGTTGAAGCACTTCGCGATAATCGTGATAGCCTTTCACCCCGGAACCTCCCATACTCAATGCCAGGTCGAGGTGGCTTTTATCGACATCACATACGGCAACAAGTGGCGTCCCGGCATATCCAAAATGTCCGCGTCCCATGCCGCCTGTGCCGATTACTGCCTTGGTAAGCTTGTCACTGGGTGCAATGTAACCCTTTCCACCGAGCACGTGGCGGGGAATAATTGTAAATGCCGCAATTGAAGCCACAGAAGTCTTTAAAAAGCCCCTCCTTTTAATTTCCTTGTTTTTGTTCATTATAAGGATTATTTATTTTCTATCGGATTTATTATTAAATTGTGAAGCACAATTTATAGAATTTCTTATAAAGGATAAACCAATTCTTGAGAATAAAATGAGAATATCAGTCATACTTGCAGTTTTTCTGTTGTCCTTTGCAATAATATCCTGCGAAAGAGATGTTATGTCAGGCAAGGACAATGTACATCCGATTTCAAAAGAGAAAATCAATGGTTTTGTACAGAAAGGACCATTTATCAATGGAACTTCAATTTCAATACTGGAATTGGAATCTGATCTTTCACAAACAGGTAAAATATTTAATACTCAAATATCTGATAACACCGGGAGTTTTGAATTCACCCGGATTGAATTGTCTTCGCAGTTTGTTGAACTGATAGCCGATGGTTTTTATTTCAATGAAACCCTGGGGGATAAATCAAAATCCAGGTTAACTCTTTATGCATTGACCGACCTGACAAATAAGAACAGTCTGAATGTTAACACATTATCACATCTGGAAATGGATCGTATCAAGTATCTGATTTCACAGGGTTCAACCTTTGAAGATGCAAAAAGACAGGTTCAGTCAGAAATATTGGAAATATTTTCCATCAGCAAATCCGATATCCCGGAATCAGAGTTACTGGATATTTCAAAAGATGGAGATGATAATGCAATTCTTCTGGCAGTTTCTCTTATACTTCAGGGATTAAGAACAGATGCTGAACTCTCTGAACTGTTGGCAAATATAATTACAGATATCAGGGAGGACGGACAGTTAAATAATGCGAACCTCGGCACGGAATTAATAAATCATGCCAGGTTACTGAATTTTGCCAGGATCAGGGAAAACCTGACCGTCCGGTACCAGGAATTGGGATTGGGAGTAAAAATTGCCAGTTTTGAGAAATACATTCAGTATTTTATCGACAATACAGAATATATAATTACCAATTTGATTGAATATCCCGAGTTCAGTAATTACGGAGAAAATATATTGTTTGAGGGCAAAACGAATTTTACGCCAAACCACGTTTACAGTCTGGCTGCCGATTTACCTGAAGGAACTGAAGTAATAGTGATTCTGAAAGGAGGCTTGTGGTACTATGAATATCTTCCCAATGGTCCAAAAAACTGGACTATTTCGCAATACAATGAAAACACGAAGACTCAGACTTTCACTTCAACTGAACCCGGCAAAGCCTGTGATCTGAAGATTGAATTTACTTTACCTTACACAGAACCAGTAGACTCTGTATTTTCCAAAGCTGCAATTAATGCAAGTGACACCATTACAATTGAATATTTTGAAAATAATTCCCAGACACCGACCAAAACAAAACAGATTTTTATAGAAAAATGAATTATTGAAAGTATCATGGAAGACACGAATCGGAAAGTTACAGACAAAGCGGATAGCAAACTATCCATGACGGATCAGTGCATTCGGGTAGCAGCGGTACAGATGGAGAGTGTCGCAGGTGACAAAGCCGTAAACTTTGTTAAGTTAGAATCATTCCTGGATAAAGCCGCGCAACAGTCAGTCAAGATAATAGCCTTTCCTGAATGCTGTATTACAGGGTATTGGTTTATACGTAATCTCAAACCAACCGATCTATATAATCTTTCAGAACCAATACCCGGAGGTGAGAGCTCACAGCGGCTCATTGCTTTGTCACAGAAGCATCATATGACTATAGGTGCAGGATTAATTGAGAGAGCAGGGAAGGATTGCTATCATAATAGTTATATTGTAGCCATGCCTAACGGAGAGTTACGCTGCCATCGAAAATTGCAGGCATTCGAACATCCTCTGATCAGGAGTGGTTCCGAATATACTGTATTCGATACGCCTCATGGAATCCGCATTGGTGTATTAATATGCTATGACAACAATGTCAATGAGAATGGCAGGATTACTGCTTTAATGGGGGCAGAAATAATTCTGGCACCGCACCAGACGGGTGGTTGCCGCACGAAGAACCCACACCTCATGGGTATTATTGAGCGTAGCCTTTGGGAAAACCGGCATTTGAATTTCCAGGCCATTGAGCAGGAGTTTGCAGGTGAAAAGGGACGAGGCTGGTTAATGCGCTGGCTGCCGAGCCGGGCCCACGATAATGGCGTATTCCTTATCTTCGCCAATGGTGTTGGTGTGGATGATGATGAGATCCGTACAGGTAATGCCATGATTATCGATCCCTATGGCTGTATCCTTGTCGAGACAGGGAAGGCAGACGACGATATGGTGGTTACAGATCTTGATATGACATTGCTGGATCATGCTACCGGACGTCAATGGATTGCAGCCCGCAGACCTGAACTGTATGGATTACTGACAAAGCACACAGGACTGGAGCGGGACACCCATGAGTTGAAGTTTGAAGAATGAAGCCTGCCTGGCGGCAGACAGGCCCGGAGACCTAATCAATTCACCGGGCATAACATTCTTACAGGAAAGTTCAGCTTCCGATTATTCAAATTTAAGTGTACCAAAGAATTCCGGCCGGTGAAAGTCGGGTTTTGGAATATCCACCAGGGCCCATGTGATATAATGGGGATTCGAACTGTTTTCTGCGATCTTATAGAAATTGGCTCTCCAGGTGACACCCTTTTTCGGGCGAATAACAGGCGAGTATTTCTCAAGCATGGCAAGGGGTATGCGATATTCAAGGGTCCAGGTCACCGGCTCTTTCATTTCCGGGTCAATGATTTGCGGTAATGAAGGTTTAATTTCGATCATTTTGATATCATCTACCGCAAGATCCCTGGATTCTGTCCGGGCAACCAGATTATAATGCATCAGTGGCGTACCCCCGCAGTTGATCTCCAGGTTAAAATACCGCAAGGGGTAACTGGTATCGGGGGCAAAGAAGAATTCCACGCAGCCATCTTCCCAGACCGGTCCGTTGATATCTTTCGTCAGGCATCGTACAAACTGGTCCTGCACATGAAAAATGACATACAGATTTTCATCATCGTACCGCATTTTTACCTTTGCAACAGGTTGAAATTTGGGAATTTCGCCCATATAATTGGAGATCTCAGCAGCCTGTACATCCTGCCATTGTGATTTATCCCAGTTGCCGTCGATAGGCATCGGCTGATCAAGCCGGGAAACGCTGTAAACAGATGGATTTTTCATTACTTTTGTTTTCTTGGAACAACATAGAACTGACAGCAGAACAACAACAGACAGGGTAAAAATACCCGTCTGGATAGTGATAAATTTAATCCTGTTTCTCATGATATGTGTATTTTCATTCGTAAAAAATTCCTCCCTGTGTTTTTTAATTCAATAAGCGGCCAATCGTTGTGCAGCGGTCATATAGGCATCCATGTTCTCCTCCGGGATTTCCCGGGGGTTCATTTCGCCTGTACACATGATATAGCCTCCGCCATCCTTGCATATCCCCATGATCCTTTCAACCTCGGCAGCAATGGAACCCGGATTGCCCTGCCAAAGAACATTGATCGGGTCAAGGTTCCCGCTGATGGCCTGCAATCCCCTGGTGGCTTCACGGATCTGCCGAATGTCCCCTGCTGGTCCGATGCCCTCAATGCTAACACCCAGCGGGAGATGTGACAGCACATGGTCTGTCAGGATCTCGCTGTTGTGCATCCATATGGGTATATTCAGTTCCTTTTCAGCAAAGGTGACCAGTTCCCGGGTAATGGGCATAATAAACTCGGTATACTGCGGCACGGAAACCATTGAACTGAAGGCATTGCAGTCACCTAGCCATATGGCATCCGCACCGGCCTGCTGCTGGGCTTTAATATACCTTTTATAAAATTCTTTCCAGTAATCCATGGCTGCAAACAGAAACTTCGGATCAGTATACATCAGCATCATGGATTCCTGGATGCTGAAGGTAAGGCCTACGGCTGAAAAAGGAGCAGCACATGAACCCACGATGAGGACCGTGTCCCTGAAGTATTTTTTCAGCTCCCGGATTGCCTTCAGTTTCTGGGGCATCCGGCCATCCTTCAACGGATCAACCGTGGGCATGTTCTTTAATGTATCCCAATCCGGAGATAAATATCCGTAGGTTGCACGAAGAATATTGCCCTCTCCCTTGACCTTTACGCCGACTGGTTCGAATTCAAAGCAATCGTCAATCTGCAGCCAGGCCCAGTCATAATTAAACCGTTCAATGGCAGCTTGATACACTTCAATGATCTTATCAGCATCCTGACAAAATTCTTCATAGGTATATCTGCCATGCCATCTGACATCAAATTCCTCGCTGTTGGCTACTACCGGCACCCTGTGTGGTGTCTTTTTCTCCCTTATTCGCTGAAGGTCCTCTATAACACCCTGATAGGCCATGATTTGGGATTTTTATTTTATATGACTACAACATTGGATAACATAACCATAATGTCGCACCTACGGCGCTTTTGAATTATTTTATATCATTTCTTTTCTACCATAATATCGCACCTACGGCGCTTTCACTTATGATATCTATTAACGGGAGCCCCATCAGGGGCGACATTATGGTAGAACAAAAATAAACACATTCTTCTAAGCCCCATTAGGGGCGACATTATGGTAGTTGTTATAGTTTTTGTTTTCAACTATTTTACAGTATAATTGATTACCAATATTCATATTATTTTATTTCATTTTCTCACTTTCGCAGCTGCATTCCGGATTCCCTCGATGATCATATCCAAATCCTGCTTTGTGAGCCTTGGATTCATGGGAAGATTTGTCTGCTCATTATAAAAGAACCTCTCGGCGACCGGACACAATTTATCCGGATAATTGTACATTTTTTTCAGTCCGGTAAAGTGATAATTGGGCTGATAATGCTGAATACCCTGTATCCCTTCTTCCTGGTACATTACGCGCATGAAATCATCCCGGGATGCTCCCAGTTCCTTCTCTTTGATCAGCAGGGTATACAAGTGATATGCGTGATAGCAGTTTGGATCTTCATATACGCCCAATACGCCCTTGATATTCTTAATGCCCTCATTGATGTACCGGCTGTTTTCCCTTCGCTTGCCTATAAGCATGTCGAGTTTTCTCAATTGCGCCCTGCCGACAGCTGCCTGTGATTCATTCATCCGGTAGTTGCAACCCCATTTCCCGTTATCATCAATGACATCAAAATGGGATGGCAGCCAATAATCTTTTACACCCTTCTTTTCCATTTTAAAGCCTCCAAAGGTAAAAACATTTTGATCAGCCGGCCAGTGGGTAATACTCATCACCCGCATCCGTTGCAGCTTATCGGCCAGTTCATCGCTATGGGTGGTAATCATCCCGCCTTCGCCCAGGGTGGTAATGTTCTTCAGGGAATGAAAGCTGAAACAACCTACATCACCGATACTTCCGGCCGGGCGACCCTTGTATTTCGATCCGGCGGCATGGGCGCAATCTTCAAGAACATACAGCTTATGCCTGCGAGCAATATCCATAATGGGATCCATGTCGCACATCTGGCCCGCATAATGAACAACATAAATTGCCTTTGTCCTGGCCGTTATTTTATCCTCTATCTGTTTGGGATCAATGTTGAAGGTCCGGGGATCGATATCCGCATAAACCGGCTTGGCTCCTTCCTTGAGGATGACCAGTGATGTGGCGATAAATGTATTCGGTGTAACGATCACTTCATCGCCTTTCCCGATGCCGAACGCCTGTGTTGCTGCGTGCATGGCGGTAGTACAATTGCTGGCTGCCAGGGCATGCTTAACCTCAAATATTTTGGCGAATTCACGCTGGAAAAGGGTTACCTGTGGACCCATGGTCTGTGATTCCTGGGCCATGGCAATTTTGACTGCCCTTTCCTCATCTTCATCGTAAATTGAACCAAAGAATGAATAGGGTACTTTCAGCTTCACCCCGTCATTCATCTGATACCCGGAAGTTATTCCACCCTCGGTATCTGAACCTGTAAACAGAACGTCCTTCTCTTTTTTCATATGATTATGAATTTAAGTAAGTTTAAAAGAATATTTTGATTAATACATCCATGCAAGTAAGGCTTTATGTAAAAACACACTCACTTAAGAAGGCAGGTTTATATCCTTTCTCAGCGGCCCACCTGACCGAGGTCAGCACTTTCTCCCGGTAATCCGGCTGATATGCTGAATAGAAGGGATAAAAATACTGTTCGTGTATCATCAGATCCGCATAGGCCGGTTTATGTGAATAGACGCCAAGATTATCCAGATAGGGTACTATCTTATCCAGGGGCAACGTGTTGATTATAATGGCCATCCTGGCGAAGATGATCCCTTCCCGGTTATCCCTCCAGATGAAGCGGCTGTTAACCTGCTTAAGTTGTTCTCCTTGCAGATAATATGAGACAGGTTCAGGATCATCCACATTGAAATATCCTGCCAAAGCTGTGTAACCTGAATCCCGCAAGGCCCTGCAACCTTCCACGGTTGCTTCACCCCAATGGAGGGTAGTCACCGGACCCATAAGTTCTTCCCCGGCAAACCGCCTGATCTGCTCCGTAACCAAATCACAGTCCTTTTTCACAACATCATAACCTGCCTGAATGTATGGCTTGTCGGGATCATTCTGCAAAGCATGGAAACTCAGTCTGAGCCATCCGGCATTGTCCTTCCATTCACCCTTATATTTGTCTGTCAATTGTGAAAGATTGAAGCCTTCTGTCTGGTAATATATATTGAGATGGATTTTCGTGCCATAGGTCTCATGAACCTCCTTTAAAAAGCCCAGGTAAGAATTTTCAAATATAGACCGGTACACACCGGCATGAGTTGAGATGTCTTTCAGGAACCAGATGTTGTCATCCAAAGACAGCCTGTATCTATCCACAAAATTCTTTAACCAGAAAACTACAATGCTTTGTTTCTCACCTGAACTGACATCCATCACCTCAATGGTATTCCGGTATTCTTTGAGCAGTACTTCTGCGTAATACTGACCTGCCTGAAAATCTGCCTTCGTACCACACACCCTCAGATCCAGACCTGCAGGAGCGAGGATGGTCACTTTGGTTTTTAAACCGCTTTTAGTGACAAGACCATCATAACTGCATAACATATCACCATCGACCGGACTCAGGAAGGAAAACTTTTGCAGTGAATTACCTGTAATCATGCTGTCCAGGGTATTCCTGATACCCGGGGTACCCAGGACAAATCCCGCTAAGCCGGTATGCTTTATGAATTCTCTCCTTGTGTTTTTCATATCATCATACTTATATTGTTCACGAATTTACCAGGCTACCTTGATATTGTAATGACTTCGGCTGCCCGGTTCATGCGGTAATCGACAATCGTGATAATAAGGGTAGAGATCAGCACCAGGATGCCTCCGGCAATGGCCTGGTTGTTCAGGGTCTCTCCCAGCCAGATCGCTGCCACCGGCAATCCGAAAAATGTGATAAGATAATTTGACAGGGCTACCTGCATGGCATCTAATACTTTAAGCGCTTTGAAAAAAAGAAGCATCGAAAGAAAATTATGGAAGAATGTCAGCAAACCCATGCCTGTCCAAGTCTGCAGAGTAAATTCAGGTATACGGGCAAAAACATTCCGCTCGAATACCAGAACAAGGGGTGTCAGCAAAACAACCATGACAACATAGGTATAAAAAACCATTTCCATCTCAGTATAACGATCTGCAATTTTCTTTATACCGGTATTGTAATATGAATTGCCGACAATGGCGAGAAATATCAGCAGGTTTCCCACGGCGTATTTTGTACTGAAATCCATCTGCTTCAAGTCACCTGTGGAACAGAGTATCACACCAAGTATGGCAATAAAGAAGCTGATCCAACGCACACCGGTCATTTTCTCTTTCAGCAAAAAAAAGGCAAATACTGCCGTAATCACAGGAAGGCTGAGGGTAAGAATGGCAGCATTGCTGGCCAGTGAATACTGCGTTCCCCATGTCATCAGCACTTGTGCCGGGAAAGCGCCCAGCAAGGCAAGCTGAATAAAAACGAGTATATCCCTGAATTTTTTTCCTCCGGCCTTAAAATCGCGCAAGGCAAATCCGGCCAGAAACAGGCATGCGAGCAACATCGGCGCCCAGACCGTGAAATAAGGTCCAACCTGATCCTGGGTGAGTTTTATGCAAGTAAACTGAAGTGACCACATCAAATTACAGGCAAACAACAAGGTCCAGGACAGGATTGTTTTCTTCATAAACCTGTTTATCCGTTAGAAACAACTCTATAAAATAACATCATAATTTTATCAATAAATAATATTCTTCATTACATTTACAATACTAATCTTTAAATTTTCATATCGTTTTGTATGATTTACACCAAAGTTTTTGAAAATAAGTATCATATTATTTTGAAGTCATGAAAATCGCCAGGCTAAGACTGCAACAAGAAATCAACAAATCGTTCATTGTCCATAATGAAGTATATCCTTATGCTCCTTGGCATCACCATCCTGAATATGAATTGGTTCTGGAACTTAGGGGAAAGGGCAAACGATTTGTGGGTGATAGTGTAGACCGTTTTGAAGAAAATGATCTGGTTTTCACCGGACCCTATTTACCGCATCAATGGCTTTGCGACGAATACCCCCCCGGGCACCCGGAATATCATCAGGAAAAGGCTTTTGTCATCCAGTTTTCACATGATTTTCTTGGCGAAAAGTTCTTTGAGATCCCGGAAAACGCATCTCTCAAGAAGTTTCTTCTTCAATCAGTCAGGGGGTATAAATTTTATGGAAAGACCAGGGAAAAGATCATGGATATTTTGCTCAGGATGAAGAGCGGGGGCAACGTAGAACGGCTGTACGGTCTGTTCTCGTTATTTGAAGTGTTTTCTGCATCAAACGAATATTATTTTCTCTCCAGTGCTGTTTCCGTTAAATCTTTCATGCAAAAAGAAAACGAAGCCATGCATAAAGCACTGCAATATATTTTGCAGAACTTCCAGCACAAGATACAGATAAAGGAACTGTTGGAGATAACCAACATGTCCTATGCTTCGTTCTATTCGCTCTTCAAGCGTAATTATAACAAGGCATTTAAAGACTATCTGCTGGATATCAGGATAGAATATGCCTGTAAGCTGCTGGAAGATGAATCTCTGAACATTTCAGAGATCGCCTATAACTGCGGATTTGAGAATCTTTCCAATTTTAACCGGCAGTTCAAAAGGATCAAGAACATTACCCCTTCACAATTCCAGAAACAGGTGATAAAAAGCTGGTTGCTGTATGCCTGAGTAAGTTTGTCAAAATCAGCAAGAATGATTTTTCTTTTGTCATCCTAATTACTTTTTGCCAGGTGTCCATTTTGACCTGCCCCCGGATTCCGCAAGAAAACGCATGGCTTCCTGATGGCATGTAAGATGTGAATCCAGGAGCATATCCGGAGTCAGCATAGCCTGCTGACCCTCATCGTTGGTTCCTGAAAAACCATGACTGGGGGATTCCACCACCACGCTCAGTGCCCCGCAATGCATATTCAATGCCCCATCGAGATTGTAAACGTTTATTTCGGAACGGCTCGGATCGGCTTCAACCTTGGGGTCTCTGGTTTGTTGCAGCCCGGATAAGGCAAGGCTGGTATGAACATGTGTGAAAAGTGTATCAAATGCCGGATAGAGGTCATGTTCACAAAACGGTCGAAGCATGAGCATATATACAGCGCCGGTGTGCATGTTCAGGATCACATCCGGACGTTCCCGTGCGGTGATATCAAAAAGAGCCTGCGTTTCCGGCTGACGCCTGCCAAAAAAATCATCATGCTGAATATTCACGCCGGCGTCGTTGGGATATCCCCCCGGAAACCCGGGCTTGTTGAAATCTGCCGGGATAAATTCCTTCACCTCCGGCCAGCCGGTAAGGGTACCATCGGGCTTGCCCCCTGTGTTGAGATACTCGGCAATATTCTCATTGCTGTCCCGGTATGCTTCGATCCGCAAGGGTATACGTGCCCTGCCATCCGGATTTACAACCGGGATCAGGATCAGCCGGTCAAGTTTTTCAGCGACTGCCATGATCTCAGGCCACGCCTTTCCACGCAGATCTTTGCCCGTTTCAAGGACAGAGATAAGGTTCACCATCCCGACAATACCCTCGAACTCCCCGCCATGAACAGCGGCCATGCCCATATAAACCGTTTTCCCGTGATCCGGGCCCCGGTATACCCGAATATCACCGTAACCAAGCGATCCGGAAAAGGTTGAAGTCCCCTTACCCTGGCGTGGCTGACCATAGGTCACTGCGCGAATAGGCCGGCCACCGGCCGATTTGCCGATTACCTCGACCTGTCCCTTATGAACCTGGTTTTTCAGGAATGCATTAACTTCATCCACGGTGGAAAGCCAGAAAGCGGGTATACCTTCCTGTTCGCGGAGGTAATCTTCCGGAATCTCGAAGGCATATTTTCCGGATTTGAGTGTCCTGGTGGGCTGGCTGAAAAGAGCGTCATTCAAGAATAACATAGCCAGAAAAAATACGCCTGATATAATTTTTGTCATGATTCTTATTTGCTAAAGTTCTTATTTTAGATGCAATTGCATATAAAAATACATCATTTGATGGAATAAAATAAATTGAATAAAGTAAAATATGCCAGTAAAGGCTAATTCCCTATCCAATCACGGCTTAAAAGAACCATTATCTAACTTGGAACCTTATTTTATTTCCCAACCTTAGTAGTCCCTCAGTATTTTAAAAATATGGTCTTCAAATGAATAACTGAAAACACCCATATTCCTCAACTTTCTTTGTCTTGAAACAAAGAAAGTTGCAAAGTAAATTCAAGTCAAATCGATGCTTCTCCCCACATCCTTGCCGATTTCCGGCCAGCACACAACCCGCTTAACGCACCTCCATCGGCTGCGTCACGCCACACCAGGCCCGCCGATTTGACTGGCCTACGTCACGGGGCATTGATTAGCATTTGGGGTATGCATAATTTGATTTAAAAATTATTTTATAGAAGGATCAATCTAATCCATGTCGCCGGGTGCGTAAGGTGTCCACGAACGGCGCAGAAAATTGAATTGCACGGCCTTGGTTAGCGAAGGCCTTGTGCGAAAAGGGCAATTCAATTTTTTCGTTCGTGGTGGCTTTTTCTGTTTCTCTTTTGTGCGGCAGACAAAAGAGAAAAAAATTAAAATATAGAATATATATAGTATATTGATTTTCTATGTATTAAAAAGTAGTTATATATGAGAAAAAAAACATACCAAAATGATCTTATTACCTTATTTGGGTTTTATTGTTTTTTGGTAAAACTTTCATGGCTATAAAATAAGGTTGAGTTGCCTCCGAAATGTCGACATGGCAATGCGTCATTGCGAGCGCAGCGAAGCCTGACCAGTCGGGCAGGCTTCAGTCCCCCGATAGCTATCGGGGTCCTTCGCAATGACGTTTGGACTTTTTGGAGTAGACTCAAGGTTTGATGGTTCAGGATGTTCTTTGCGAAAAGATAGGGTATCATAATAACCCCGCTGAAGTTTTATTTTGCCGTCAATAACCTGAAATACTTCACAACCCCTGAATCCGAGCGGTTCTTTCCATTCAAGGGCCACCCATTCATCCTGGACAAAAATATTCTCCACGATACAAACCATGGGCGTTTTTGCAAACTCCTCCCGCAACATTCTGCCAATGGCCAATTTGCCTGTCACCGGATCTGTAACTACCTGATGATTCACTGCATCATCTGCATACAATTCTGTCATCATGTCAATGTCAACATGATTAAAAGCCTCAACATACTTTATTATAACTTCTCTGGGTGTCATAATTTTGTTATTATTATTTCTGATCCTGTATTAGCTCCACCAGCCGATCACGGGCTTGTTCATAAGCCCCGGGGTCCTGGCTCCATGCCTGAAATGAAGTTGCGACCCCATCGACGATCTTATTCACTTCTACACCCTTGCCTTTGTTTGCCGCCAGCATCATATACTCATAGTCTTCCGCCGCTTCACGATAAAGCTTAAGCCTTGCCGAAGGAACCAATCCCTGTATACCTGCCGGTTGGCCAGGATAAACCAGCATCCCTTCTCCCCAGAAATCATCACGGAAGGCTGGTGCTTCCCATACGCCCTGCATGGTATTGTAACCCTGCCACCAGATGCTGGACCAATACAGAAAACCGGTAATCTGGTAATGCCAGCTGATCCAAATGGGCGCACGAAAGTTAACGGGTTCCATATCTATCTCCCACCAGGGTGTCCCTTCGGGTCCCTGGCAGAGTGCAGTATAACTCCATAATTTCTCGCCGCTGGCAAGTCTTTCCTTCGCAGTTGAATCATTCCATAAACCCCACAGCGGGCACCAGATGTTGACCGCACCATACAGGTCACCCCAGCCCGGTTCGCTGGGTATGGTCTGCTCCGTGCACATGCGTCCAATATCCGGATTTGCCGATTTAATCAAGGCTCCCTGCTTCCTGACCAATTCGTACTGAGCGGCATCGTTCGGTTCATCTTCCAGATAGATATATGCCATATTCAGATACCCAAGTTTCTTCAGCCATTCTGCTGTGGCAGCGAGATAAGCTTTACACTTTTTAGGCTCATCTTTATAGCGGAATGGTATATCCAGTGCATTGAAATTGTCCTCTTCAACCAGTTTTTTTATGCGTTCGGCTTCACCGTTCAGAATAAGGCCCTCCTTTTCGTTCCATGCCGGCCATATATTTACCGGTGTGCTGGGAACTGCACGATGCTTCAAAAGCTCTTTGTTAAACAAGGCTTCCATCGCCATGAATTCTTCACTACCGTTCTCAATACCCATCATATTCGCTGCATCTGTGTTAAAGCCTCCAAAGTGCGAGAGCATGGCTATTTTTTCAGGAAGTTCGAAATTCCATACCCTTAGTTTGATTGGTATTTTGGCCAGTTTTCTATTCCCTTCAAAAACAGTAGCCGTTCCTGTGTATACCCCGGCCTTGGTTCCCGGCGGAACGAATACGTCACACCAGACTTCTGCATTCCGGGCTGTATCAACACCAAATGGAGCAGCTATATAGGTCACATTTTCGTTATTGTTCCCGGATTTTAGATCCATAAACGGGATCAGCGCATCGGGGTACCCGTCAGCGGGATTATTTGTACGATAACTCGGATCTGCGATATTTACGTAATGTGCACGGTAGAGCTGAATGTTACTGGCAGGGATTTCTTCATTATCGCACCTGAGACTGCTTACTTTCACATTTACATTTGTCAACTGACGGGTATCAGCATGAATGATGAGCCGGAAGGGTTCATACTCGTTCGCGGCAGCTTTGAGATTCACTTCCCTGATGTCACCCGGAGATGTGCTTTGAAGAACCCGCTGCCAGGGAGAGGCAACCCATACTGTTGCACCCTTTTGCGTACAGCCGGGAATAACTGCAATTAGCACCGACAAGAACAACAATCCTTTTTTCATGGTTATTTCATTTTAATTTTCAATTTTTAATTCAAATTATGAGTTAATCAAAATAAATCTTATAAACCCTGCAAGGGTTTCATCTGAATAACCGTGGGTGCAGCCCACGGTCAAGTGATGCAACGAAATCTTCAGCCCCGAAGTGGGCTGAATTATGCTTTTAAAAGTCCAACCGCTTCGCGGTTGAAAGTTTGTTGTTTTTTCAGCCGTGGGTTTACACCCACGGTTATTTAGATTTAGCCACTTTGTGGCTGTTCAGGTAAACCAAAATGAGCACTTATTTTATTAATCTTCAACTCTTAATTCGCCTTTTTAATATACCATAAATCAATCAGCATAAACAATAAAAACCTCCGAACCAGTCTCAACCGATTTATTTCCAAAGGAGTCCGTGGCTTCAATCTGCACCCTGTAGAAGTAACATGATGGTGTAGCAATCCTTTTACTGAAGACACGGTCTCCGGGGGCGATGTCTCCTTCCTGTCCAGTATCATTTAATACAAGCTCAATACGGGTATTCGGATCTTTCAGATTAACATCATCCAAACCCTTCACATCATGGACAGGGATTAAAGTTGCCTTTACCGATTGAATTTCCGAACCATCACAGAGTTTCACCCGTAGTGTATTGTTGCCGTTAATATGTATAAAGTCAACCTTGGGAGGAGTTTGATCTTTCCCGGTCACCCTGATTTTAACCACACCCCGGGTTATGATGTGATCTTTGTGTTCTGTTCGTTCATCAATTTCAGGAACCCAGTATTCCGCAAAAAAATCAATTGTCTGATTATTAGGGCACTTTGAAGAAATGACAGGTATTGAATACTTTGTTGAACCGCCTATATGATCATAATCCTGCCAACTATCAGATATCCTTTTATTTATACCAAAAGGATTTACAAATTCATGATTGCTTATCAGACTAGCCCGATAGTACCTGTCCTGGTCCTTAACCAAAATGACAATGGATTCACCGGGATTAACAATCCCATCTCCATTCCCTTGTCCCAAAAGCACGGATTCATCATAAATTCCTGCCCTGGCCACCGTAAAGATCTTTCCGTCTGCGATCACGAAATTTTTCAATTCAGTCAGCTCTTTCCTGAGAGGCAATTCGAAAAATTCAATCCATTCATGGTTGCTCTCATCCCTTATGGTCAGCTTGAACCTGGCCATTTCAATACTGTCCGGTATAACATGGAAAGTAAACGGGACCTGGCAGATTCCGGTTTTATTGACCTCTATGGTTCCGAATGCTGATTCCCGGTTAGTGATATCCGCATGATCCCTGGTTGATGACAATATGGCTTTTACCTGCCTTGCCTGATCAAGACCCTTGTTCAGTATTTTAACAGAAACCGCTACCTCCTGATTGGTCCTGGCCCAGCTCATGTTCTCAACTTTAACTGAAGCAATGCCCAGATTGGGCAAATCTTTGACTGCATTGATCCCGATGTCATGAATCCCCCCGTTCAAGTGAATCTTCAATCGGCCTGAATCATCGCTTCGGATTGTTTTCTGACTGGCTGTTTCGCTAACCGGATCCACATCGCAGATTGTGTAAACCTGGTTTTTTTCATACAGGGGAGGCGTTGTCATAGTCAGGCTGACAAACGGCATTGTCTCACCATCGGGGAGGAATTCCCTGACTGAACACCTGAAACCCCGCTTATTGACTTCTTCCAGAATAGTAAAACCAGGGACAAAACGATTGGAACTAACCTGGTAATCCCAAACTGAAAATTCGGGATAAACATCAATATGATCCCATTTCTCAGGCTTTACCGGAGGATTCTCAAAGGTATTCATGCAAAAGTCGAACATTTCACCCATGCCACAGGTTGTATGGAATGCATCATATATCCTGCATTCATAATTGTCCATTACCTGAGTCCATATCCGGTTCACATCCTGGTGGTAGAAGCGCAGATTATCCTTATCCCCGTAATGAAAACGAACATTGAGGCCAGCGTAATTGCCATACATATCATGATTGCGGTATTCTACCGGGAATTGTAAAGGGCCAACCATAAATTCCTGTGATCCGCAAAAATTCCCGACAGCTGAAAGCATGTGCGGGTACTTTCCGCCGATCCAGTATGACATAAAGCCTCCCATCGAGAGACCGGTTACTGCCCGGTGCTCCCTGTCGGAAAGAGTTCTATAACTGGCATCGATATGGCCCACGAGCTCAGGAAAGTAAACCGGAAACTGCCGAAACGTTATCACACTGCCTTCATTGTATGGTGTCAGATTATACTGTTCATCCGATACCGGATTGAATCCGTCGGGTTTAACCACAATAACATCATGGGAAGCCACATAATTTGCAATATTGTCGCCCTGATTTTCGTCTCCCTTATCATAATTGGAATAATCATCCCCAACCGGGCCAAAATACCGTTGTGACCAGCCGTGAAAAAAATAGATCACCGGATACTTCTTTTGTGGATTTTCAAAGTAGCCGGGAGGCAAAAAAATCCGGTAATTCCTGATCTCCGCGAGTGTTTGGCTGTAATGGCTTGTATCAATAATTATTGTCCCATTTCCGCCATACACACTGGTAACCTTAAAGACCAAGGATAGCAAAAAGAAGCTGCCAATTATTGATGCAAGTTTGTGTTTTGCATCAACCCGGTTAAACAGGATCATCATATTATTTAATAAATACATTTTTTACGAATTCATTTCCCCCTACCAATTGCAGGTCTGTTATCTTTTTACCATGAACAAAGTAGTCTTCAATAAAAACGTTTTCAATCACATGATTGCTGTCATAACCGGACAGATAGATATTATTGGAATTTATGCAATTATACCTGATATTGCCAAAGTACATATTATCCCGGATGAAAATGTCGTAGTTTTTAAAATTGACATTTTTCTCGATCGTTATACTGTCAAATCCATACAGATCAATGTTTTCGGGATAAGTTTTGTTGTACCTGATATTGCTGAAGTAAATGTCGCTGATATTTCCCCTGATGGTATCCGACGAATAAAAGCTTCCATAGATGCCCAATACGATAATTTTACCCCATGCTTTTCTGACTATCGGCGTTTTTCCTACCCTTATGCTATCTGATATAGGGTCCTCAATTGATATATTATTAAAACGGACATTCTTAACATACCCCCTGTCACAATTTTGTATGTCCATTGCAACTGTTGTGAAATGAGGAATATAACAGTTGGAAAAGGAAATGTTTTTCATTGTATCCGTAACGATTTCCGCACCAAGTTCCATAGCTCTGCCCCAATCATTCCAAAGGACACAGCTGTCGACAATAATATTTTCAATTGTGTTATACTGCTCATTATAGCTTCGTTTAAATCCTTTAATAGCAATATTATCATCAAATGAGCGGATGAAGGTGTTCCTGATGGTAATATTTTTACTGTTTACAAGGTCAATTCCATCCGAGTTATACCGCCATAATCCGATCAGTTTTATGTTGTCGATTGTAATACTATTGCAGTTTGTAGGAACTACAGTCCACTCATGTGGGTCCCTGAGAATAATTCCATTTATATAGGCATTTGTAACACGTTTCAGGGAAATCATATTGGGCGCCTTTCCCCGTTCAATCTTACTGGCATCCAGAATGCCTCTGCCTATTATTTTAATATTCCTGGCATTCTCACTTTGTATAACACCATAAACTATTGCGCCGCCATCAATTAAAACCGTTTCATTGCTTTTCAGATTTATTACGCCTGCTTCATGTATCCCGGGTCCGAAATAATAAACATTAGGATCTTGTTTATCGATTTTATAGGTTTCTACCGGATTTGCAAAAATGTGCAAAGCCTGATGATACCCGTTCACCTCAACAATGCATTGAGAAGGCTTTGACAGTTTAAATTCAATTGTGTTGCCTTTAATGGTTGGTTTAATTCCATATTCCATGGGACGCATTTCAAGAGTCTTAATTTCCTTTTTAGCAATGATCCTGATTGCAACTTCTCCCCTGAAATCAAAATAGGCAAATGAAGCTATTTCCGTTTGGCTTATTGGCCTCTGGTACCCGGGCCAGATTTGATTGATCGGATATTTTGACACTCTTGCCTGGTAAACAAATACCGGTTTGTTATTTACAAACATTTCAAAATCATCTGATTTTTTTTCCGGTTCCGGAGCATCATATAAAACAATCTTTGATCTTTGGCAGCTTATAGCCAGAAGAAAGCAAACAATTAACAAAAGGTAGTTTTTCATGGTAA
The DNA here is from genome assembly GCA_963705125.1 of uncultured Bacteroidales bacterium. Classification (GTDB taxonomy): domain Bacteria; phylum Bacteroidota; class Bacteroidia; order Bacteroidales; family UBA10428; genus UBA5072. The sequence goes on from CAVPIY010000011.1 coordinate 139,646, forward strand.
CGAATATGAGTATGATTTAAGAATTAGTCGGGAAAACTAACTATTAAATAGAGATATTCTTCAGGGCCGGGTATAATTTCTTATACAAAGCGAATTTTCTATTGTAGAAATCATCAAATCGCGGTTTAACCTGGGATACAGGCTTTATCCATGCCCGGGTTATTTCCGAAACATTCCGCTTTGTATGGGCTGCCCGGGCAAGCATGGCTACACCCATGCAACCGGCTTCAGTTACGTCTAGCACAGTAATGGGCATGCCAATCACATCCGATTTTAACTGTACATGGATCAGCGATCTTGCTCCGCCGCCGATGGCCCTCAACTCCTTCACCTCATAGCCTGATTGCCGCAGAATGTCCAAATTTAGTTTTATCTCAAATGCCACACCTTCCATTAAGGCCTTCAGTATTTCCCCACGGGTGGTGGACAGATCCAGTCCAAAAACCGCTCCCTTGACAGAAACATCAAAATAGGGCGTACCCGTGGGTGTGAAATAAGGCAGGACAAGAAGCCGGGAAGGCTCCTCAGGCATCCGGTCCAACAGAAGTTCGTAAGGATCCCTATTTGTCCGTTTCGCCTGTTCTACTTCAGAAGCACCAAATTCATCCCTGAACCATTTGAGTAAATTTCCACCCGTGAGACTAAAGGCAACTGTGGCATACATGCCTGGTACAGTATGGTCGTATGTACACAGGTTGTTATTACGCAAGGCATCGGTGAATACCGGTTTATCAAAAGCGGGTGTGATGCATTCCACCGTCCCTGATGCATATACGGCAATACCGGGTTCAATGGCTCCGGCACCCAGGGCCGAGCAGGGCTGATCGTGACCGCCTGTCACAACAAAAGTATTTTCTGCCAGCTTAAGCTCCCCGGCTAATCCGGGATTCACATACCCTGCAACCGATCCGGATTGAAGGGGTATTGAAAGCTGTTCCTTCCTTACCCCTGTTTTATCCAGTATTTCATCGTGCCACACATGATTTATCACGTCAAAAAGCATGGTCCTGCCGGCCAGAGGCCATCCCATAGCCGGATTTTCAATGCCCAGCCGATACTGCAGCAGGTCCTCAAAACAAAGGATCCTGCCGGCTTTTGCCCAGATCTCCGGGGCATTCTCTTTTATCCAGAGCAGTTTGAACAGGGAAAACATCGGATGCGGCGTGTGTCCGGTTATATGATAGAGCTTTTTTTCTCCAAAGGCCCCTGTCCAGGGTTTAATATAATCATTGGCCCTGATATCCGAGGAAACAAGCGCATTGCACAGCGCCTTGCCCTCTCTGTCTACCAAGGTGAAGGCTTCTCCCTGGCTTGAAATCCCCAGGCCGATCACGGAGCCCTTATCCAGATTTGAGGCAGACTCCCGGATCACATGGAAACACTTTTCCATGACCTCATCGGTATCCAGCTCAGCCCAGCCGGGATGCTTTGAGATTATGTCATATTCACGGTAAGCCCTGGCAGCCTGCCGGCCTTCTTCATCGAAGATCACCGCCTTGCATCCGCTGGTGCCTATGTCAATGCCCATGTAATAATTCATGATGCCGTTTTTAAATATACCAGAGACGAAGGTAGCTGAGAACGATTCTCTTCATTTCATGAAATACAATATCCTGCCTGTAGGTTGTGGTATAATGGGAAAGGGATGCCCGTGCTGCTTTATTCACTTGTTCACCCAGTAATCCGGAACTGATCATCGCCAGTGTTCTTTCTGTTCCGATCACCCGGGATGCCTGGCTCACCATATCTTCGAAAAGCACAGGTGAACTGTCCCTTTCCAGGGTGGTCCATATGTTTACCTTGGCGATCCCATCGACAAACAGGTTCCTGATCTGATCATTCCCAACGGAGGAAGTACCGTGCAGAACCAACCTGGTACCAGTAAGCCTGCTAATCTGCCGGGCAAGATCCCCGTGATACTTTAAATCGGCCGCACTGGCCCTGTGCTCAGTACCGAGATTGGCAACAATATAATCGGCATGGGTCTGCTTCAGAAAGGTTATTGCCTGTTCGGGCGTTGTCAGGTCGCTTCTTTCTTCTCCGGTAGCATCCACGATCTCGTCACAAGCGCCTTCCACAACAATACTATCTCCTTGTTTTTCAATAAATTCTGCTGTCTTTCTGATATTTTCTTCAAAAGGCAGGGTGGATGCATCATACATGATCATGGAGAATTTGTTCATATCCCACTCCAGTAGCGGTTGATCAGCATCCCATTGTGTGTGGTCAAGATGGATCATGACCTCCAGATCCCGAAACGGGGAGCCCCTACCCGTCAGTACATCCAGATCGGCCAGAAAGAGCCTCAGGCCAATGTCCCACTGCCTGGTGTGGGTATAATAGACGGATTGGCTCCGGTGGCTGTACTGGTTTGTAATGCCGATGGTGACCGGTATATCAGGCTGGCAGATCTCCCGGCTGTATTCCAGGGCAGCCGACAGAATGGCCTCTGTGGTTGTGAGGTTTTCAGCATTGAAGGTGGGTATCACCCATCGCTTTTGTCCTGCTCTTTTGTATACATCCAGGACTTTCTCTCTATCGAGGATTAACGGCATTTTAGTTTGTTATCAGGTTTTGCTAATATTATTTATTATGAGTATCTGGAATCACAAATAAAGAAATATTTCTGATGCATAAAAGAATAAGTTCTCATTTGACTCAACATAATCGGTTTTGAAGCCACGGAGTGGTTTCATCTCAATAACCGTGGGTGATAACCCACGGACATTTACGGGATATAGTCTCTCAGCCCTGAAAGGGTTGAATAACAGGTGGTAATGCCTATCGGTTCAACCCCTCCGGGGCTGAATAGTGATGCAGGTCTTTTCTGCCGTGGGTTTACACCCACGGTTATTTTTATTCAACCCTTTCGGGGTCAAAAATCAAATCAAAAAATCAAAGAACGCATATATTATATTTAATATAAATAATATACAAACAAATTTTGAAAGTTAACATATCTCCAACAATAAAGAAACTAAGAATTGGAAGATATCTTTTGCCGTTAGCTAAAGATCACAGCAATAGAAAGCAGCCAATTCTTCAATATCAATATTCATGATTGCCGATACTCAAATTATTTATTATTTAGCTAAAGTATAGGCTTAAAAATTTCGAACAAGGAACACTGAGTTAAGAAGTACGAAGAAATATCCTTCAATATTCATCATTCGATGTTCCTTGTTCAATATTATTTTCTGCAATTTATTCAATTATCAAATGAGACATGGACTAATAATTCCTGACTTTTTCAAAGTGCGATGGCCTTTATTCCCGTAAGCTCGCAAAAGGCCTTCAGTTCTTCATACAGATGTGCCCCGTAGCCCAGACAGGCATATTCATTGTTCCAGGCCTGCAACAGGGCATCTATATCACATTCGGCCCTGACAAAGCCATGGGGCCAGAAGGGTATACCGCATTCATTCTTGCGTTTTTCAATCTGATCTGCAGGTGGCTCAAAAATTTTACAACGGGTGATTACCATCTCAAACTTCCCGTTGTTCCGGCCAAGCCGGGCCAGCACACCCTCACCCACCTTGCATACAAGTTTAATAGATAATCCTCCGGCTTCCCCTTCAGTGGGGATACCGTGCTCGGCAAAACCTGCAGGACCCAGTTTCCCGGCCAGAGAAGGCGGACAGGCACCATCGCCGATGATCTTAATTTCTTTATTTGATTTATCAACATGCTGTAAATCGCCATAATAAACCGGTTCCTGGCTTAAATCGGTCAGGCATTTTACCGTGAGGGCCGTATTAAAGTCACCCAGGGTGGATGTTCCCATGCCATCCTCCAGCATCATGCTCTGTGCAAAGCAGGTGGCACTGTATTCATCTCCCAGTCCGGGAAATGACTGAATGGTATAAAAATTCCACTCATTATCCCGTACCAGTTTCTTAATGGCCAGATAGAGCCGGATAGAACGGTCAGCCTGGTCATTATCCGGGATTTTATCCGTGAAAAGTTTTTGAATCCTTTTTCTGGCTTCCCTTACTTCGTCCCCGGTAATCTTTTTAGCGGTTGCCAGCAATTCTGTTGTATCCCTTGAATCGATATCAATGCCGAAAGTCTTCATCCACTGCGAAGGATCGGCAGCACCGCAGGTCTGACCCATACCCCGGCCCCCAAATGTTCCGATCGTGCTCATATTCAGCAAATTCTTCATGGCACTTGCCCGGCAATAGGCTGTGATCTTCTCAACCTCAGCCGGATCATCATAACTGCCATATACATATCTGTGCCTTATGCCGGTCTCTTTCAGGGCACCCTGCAGGACAAAGCCCCCCACTGGCCTCCAGCCCTGACTGCCCGGATTGGTCCATAGCACAATTCCCTTCCCGGTACTGGCAAAATCGCGGATGGCTCCAATCATATGGGCTGCCCAGACCCAGGTACCTGAAAATAAAACAACTGCATCAACATCGTTCATCTTTTTGAATTTATCGAAGCAATCCCGGGCCTCCTGCTTGGTAGCCAGCACCAGTCCGTATTCGACCAGCTCAAGACCCTTGTTTTTTAATGCCTTTTTGGCTTCCGCCACTATATTATTATCAATAAAGGGTGTACCCATGGGATCCTGCAACCCATTCTTATGCACACCATACACAATAAATCCGATTTTAGCTTTGATCATTGCATTGCTTTTTAAAAGGTTATATTCAGATCCGTTTTCAGCGAGGGAATGATTTTCAGGATATTATCCCGGTATATCTTTTTCAGCACGTCCTTTGGCAGCCCTATGCCGCATATCGGCCACCTTGCCCGGTCAAAAGTGCCATCATAATCAGGTGAATAGAATGACTCATCATACGTTTCCAGAAACCGGAAATAGGTACGGTACATGTCAACGGAGCTATCAATATTGGCAGGCATATCTGTGCCAAAGACAATCCTGTCCTGATGCCTGATAAAGAATTCCCTGGTGCTGTATGGTTGACGGCCCAGTTCATCAAGCCTGGCAGAAAAATCGATATACACATTCGGGTTTTCATCCAGTAATTTTGATACGTAACGAACATTTTCAGCATAGTTCCCAAAATGCGGCAAAATGAAAGTTGTGTTTGGATGTTGCCTGATCAGATCATCCCGTCTTTTGATCAGATCAATCTTGCGGGGAAATTTCGGATCCGAGAAGCTCCAGGACGGATATTTCTGAAGGGATTCATAATGTTCATTTTCAGGCATAATGGGTTCAAAAAAGCCAGCCGGATCAGCCTGGTGGATCAGGACGGGTATTTTAAGCTTCGCAGCCTCTTCCCAAACCGGGAATAACCTGGCGTCATTACAGGGGATCAGGTCTCCACGGCTGTCACGAAAATGCAAACCCAGCTCTTTCAGGATCTTAAGTCCTTTTGCTCCCTGTTGTACATGATTGTGCAGGGTTTCAATGAATTCATCAACAAAGCGTTTGGGATCATCAAACAGTGGCTTGTCTGCCGGCCGGGCAAAATTGGCCATGGTAAAACAGTAGAACCGCCCGGGATATTTCTTGGGACAATTCTCCATAAAATCAGCAATACTGCCCGGACTGACCACATAACCTCCACCGGAAAACTCAATGCGTACATTGCCTGTCAGATCACAGTAGCTGATGACCCCAACCTCCTCCATGGTCCTGAGGACCCTGTCCACCTGCCAGTTGCCCCACAGATGATTATGCGCATCTATGGCCGGGAAAGCCGACTTGCCGATAAGTGTATCATCTTTTATCAGGTAATTCTTCCTTGCCATGGATTAGTAATTTCCTCTAAAGTTACCAAATATTTGCAATCAGGAATATTACATATCCCGGAATTGCAGCCAGGCATCCCTGAAATGCAGGATGGTTTCCCAGCTCGTATCAATAGCCGTATTACAGCTTGAAGAAAAAATAAACCGGTTCTTATAGGGGAGCATCTTCCGGAATAGTTCCTCCACATAATGAAAGATCTCTGCTCTCGATTTCAGATCCCGGGTTTCCATAGCACTGATACCTCCTGTTATGATGAAACCGGAAGATGTGAGTGTCATGGCCTCATCCAGCCAGACATCGCCCAAAGGGGGAAAAGCGACACCTTCGAGGCCATCCACATGGCAGGATGAGATCAGTCCCAGGTTCTGCTTTTGCTGACCGCATGCATGGACAAAAAACTTAGCATCCGCTTTATGGCAGATCGCACCTGCCTTTTCATAAAATGAACGGGAGTATTCCCGCACATAATCAGGCGGATGGAACATGGTATCGAGATTGTCCATCGACATAACTACCCTGACACCATACCCGATGCATTCTTTCAGGCAATTGATCATGGCATTTTCATGCCAGTCAAGCAGGGCTTTTGCCTGATCGGGGCATTCCATCAGAAAATAAACCGCATTGATGGGTCCCATGGCAAAGTGCAACATTTTTAAGGGACTGAAAAATTCGCCTGCAATGACCATGCCCCGGTCACCCAATGACTGACTTATTGTGTCGTATTTTTCTTTGTTCAATCTCCATTTCCTTGCCCTGACAAAGTGGCTGAAAACATCATATTGGTTCACATAATCGGTCACCAGAAACTGTTTCTGCACCAGGGTGGATTCATTGTACATGTATGCCAGTTCTTCGCTGAGGCTGCCTGCCGGGCTTCTGTATTCCTTCCGTACAACCTTGTCCCGGCGATCATAATGGCTTTCTTCAATTACTTCAAAATCCTCGAAATACTCCTCGCAAATGCCCCCAAACCAATATTTTTCCGGATCCGAATACACATTCCGGCTGAAGATATCCACACCCAGATGATTGTACAGATCAGACAAACTGGAACAATGTCTGATCTCACCGGGCAATAGATTATGATTCTTTTGATGGGCAAACCATTGCCAGTAATTCGGGGCATATACGAAACGGGAAGGCATCTGGTTGGCCAGAACTTTTTCTATTTCGGATTTCGGAGAAGAGTTCAATCGGACAATAATTAAATTATTACAGATTCTCAATTATATTCAAGTCACCTTTAAACACCTCACCCCCTGCCCCCTCTCCTAAAAGAGAGGGGTAAGAATACGAGTTGAAAACAAAATACTCACCGGAATCTTCTTCCCCCTCTCCCCTGGGAGAGGGGCAGGGGTGAGGTGATAAGGGTCAGGGGGTGAGGTCAATATTTTATCCCAAAATATCTTATCACCTCTTTTGTCCCTTTCGTATTACTTGCCTGCACCCTGATGATACTCTGTGACAAATTGATCTTGGTCGGATCGAGGAGATCACCCCCGAACTGTTCATAAAAATATCCCTGCTTATCAACCGGCAGTTCCTTCCCGTTCACGACAATCTTTGTACCGGGTTCTGTCCAACCATACAATTCCACCGATGAATGGTATGTAAGCGTGGAATTTTCAAGCGGATTTGTTTGTATGAATAACCTGGGGGCGGTTTTGAAGTCCATAATCTCCCGGATCAGTTCCTGCTTTGCTTCATATAGTACACGGGGATCATCGGAATGCTCTGACAGGCTCATCACAACCTGGCCGGCAATCTCCTTGCCCCTTTGCTTCGGATCGATCCAGGCTGCCCGGCTGCCGAGGGAATCTTGCAGCATACAGATCTGATCCTCCAGTAACCTGAAGCACTCATAATCCTGGATGCCATTCCGCATCTGCTCCCATCGAAGTGAATTCAACACACCATCCTTTGCCGGATAAACATGCCAGCCATCCCCGATGTGCATACCTACCTCCTCGAAGGGTTTTTCCTCCCACTGGTTCCAACCCCAGTGCAGGTATCCGGTTGCATCGTACTTATAATTCAGCCAGTGCAGGATGCGGCTGTTCATAACCGGCATATCAATTGTTTTATTCGGGTACAGACTGCCCTGATAAATACCGACTGTATAGAACCACAGCTCAGTGCCTTTTTGCCGGGCATTTCTATATGATTCATACCAGGTCCCGAATGCATCCAGTTTGGGAACCGCCACTTCGATATCATCTAACAGGTTGGTTGTTTCGATGGCATCGATCCGCCTCAGGTCAGGGGCATATTGATGCATATAGGCAGACATTTCACGCCAGGCCACGGAATTGTGCATGGATGGTTCATCCTTTATGTGAAACAGGGTCTTATCCAGCCAGCCCTTTTGTCGCAAATGACTTTCAAATGCAGGGAGCAAAACCGGAATAACATCCTTGCCCGCCAGGGTTTCCTGCTTGCCTGTTTCTGTGTTGTATACCTTGAAATCCTGAAGATTAATGTCCGCACTGGACCAGGCATCTATACCAAATCTCGCCAGCTCACCGGTCTCGAGATAATCCATTTTTTTTGTATCCCAAAATACCTGGGCGATCTGATCGAACCGGGTGAAATCAAACAACAGCCGGCCATCCCTGGACTGCTTGATTTCAATAGCGTCCATGGGCACCTGGAACACGTTTTGCCGGTGTGCAACCATGTTGTCAGCATATTTCCGGAGCATGGCAAACCAGGCATCGGAGTATTCCTCCCGTATCCCGTGAAAATGAGCAAAATCACCGGTACTGTACCATTCCGTAACCTTCAGATGCCTGGTTGCCGGAAGGTTCAGGGGATACACTTCGATGCAGACAGGCAGTATCTGCTCTCCCTGGAGACTTTTGACCCTGATTGTGCCGGTATAGGTGCCTGCAACCGCATCTTCCGGTATGCTGATTGTCATATACACTGCCTGGTAAGCTTTTGGCACAACATTGATCTGCCTTTCCGCCATGAGATAATCCGGGTATCGTGCCGGAGCCTTGCGGACAAGTTCCCGTTCAGGCTGGTTTGGCGTATTCATGGAAAGAGGAATGCTGCCGACAAAATTCCATTCAACAGCACTGGCAGGCAAAGCCTTACCGGTCTTCGGATTTGATAATGCATCCACGGTGACGGACACATTGGTCAGTTCTTTTTTTGCCTGTATGGCACATTGCCCCGAAATAACCTCCCCCCGGATTCCAAATATACTTAACGTATCGTGTAAGGCCGGTTGTTTAAATCCATCTTCAAATACCCGGTCCATATCATTTACTGCCTTCAAGGTGAAGGGTTGGGCAGTGAGTATAGGACTATGCAACAATGTTGCGGCAAGAAGACATACACAGAAAACTAATCCTGCGGGTTTTAAGGTAATTGTATTCATTTCGTCACAGATTTATGATTTTGACCAATTTATTATTCAAACCATATCACAGCTTTACCCGAGGTTGACCCTGGCATACCGTATGGTGTTCTGTTCACCCGTTGTACCAAGCATATCGAGGATCCATGAGGGTTTAGATCCTGCCCGGACAGTCGCGGTAAAGAAGCTCGTAAAAGGTTGTTTCAACGGAATAACAGCCGATTGACCCGGAGAACCATCCGGAGCAAGTTCCAGCATGCGATTTTCAGCAACAGTTTGCCCCAAGGCATTGCTGCCTTTAACATAATATATCACCAACAAACGGTTATCAGGTGTAACCTGGAACCGTGCGGGACCGGGAATTTCGTTGCTGACTCCTTCCTCGGCCACTGCCAGTGTGCGCCGGAATTCAACCCTTCCATTTTGCACCCTGGCATAGTTCAATGAATGGGATTGTTTTACCGTTGGGAAAAACTTCTCACGCAGGCGTTCATCAATTGCCCGTTCGGTCCATAACACGTGAACTGTGCCGTCCGTGGCAACCCAGAGGTCTGCCGGCATGATCCAGCCACAGGTTTCTTCACGGCTTGCGATCTCGATCCAGGGGTGAAACTCACTACGGGTAATGTCATCATTCCAGGTAAAAAATAACCGCCGGAAATCATAATCCCATTCCTTTCCCGTGATCTCTCTTTTGTATTCCCGCCAGGCTTTTTTGGGTTCGATGATGTCACTTACCCCGCAGAAATACACTGCCCGGTCCTTGAGCATCACATTCGGGTAACATACCCTTACCGGTTCGGGTACTTCGTATTCACCTCCCCAGGGCCATTTAAGCTGTCCCTGGGCCGACCAATTCCCTGAAGCATCAAGAAATGCCCATTCTGCATGCGTGTAATCAATATTCTGAAAAATGACCAGTTCTTTTGCGGCCCCGTCGGATGCAAAACTCCGGTATGAATGCTCGGTAAAGGGAGGGGAACCGGCCCATCCTGGAAGGATCCGGTCCGACTTGAATGCGGGATCTGATGCATTGAAAAGATAGATCTCCGGGCGTGCCGGACCATTATACGTATCAGGTTCTGTCAGTGTAGGATTGGCAGACAGGAACAGGCTGCCATCATGAAAGGCTGCCAGGGGGCTCGGTTCGCGGGTCCGGCCTTCCTGGTCCGTCATGATTTGTCTCCAGCCGTTTTGCGACCGTTCGAACAGCATCCACCGGCAATTGTTCAATGGCTTCCATCCGGTGACCGTTTCAAGTCCGCTGGCAAACACCCGGTCGCCGATGCGCACCAGGGAGGTTGAACCATGGCACCACATGGGACCAGAACCGTTATCAGCCGGCTCGTAGTGATACACCAGCTCCTCCGCCTCCACAATCGGCTGAAGTGTCCTAACTGAATTGTTACCGGAATTTTCGGCACGCAAAGCAAATGAATTGGCCTTTAATCCGATCCCCCCTATGGTGACACCGGCTGTGCCCATCAGGCTTTTTTGGATGAATTCCCTTCTTTTTATCATGATCTGTCTATTTTACATCTTCCTTCAGCTCATTCAGCATTTCTAAAATGGCTGTCACGATCATTTCTCCTCCGCCAGGAGCCAATATCGAGTTTTCAATTTCATACTCACCCTGCCAGTATGCCCTTTTGTTGGGTATATAGGTGAGGCTGTTATCCGAAACATTATAGCTGGCCAATTCAACGACCATGGTTGTCTCAAACGGAGAATAATTTTTAATTGTTAAACCGTGTTCAACAAAGGGCTCGCCAGGCATCGTGACAACTGCCGTATTATCGCTTAACCTGAAAACCTGTATATCAATGGGCAAGGCAGTCATGCCTTCCTGCTTTAACCTATCCAGGGTCAGGATCCTGTTTTTTCTTACCTTGTTTAAAAACTGCTGTCTCTCATCGGGCACTTCGCTCTTTCCGGACATGGATGAACTTTGAACACCTTTCGCCCAGGCAAGGTCCTCAGCCGTATAACTATGCACCGGAACGTTGATCACCCGGTATCGTGTTGCCAGGGAAGGCGTTTCTTCCTTTGCTGATGGCAGTGCACGCTTAACTGAATTGTACAGCGAGTCTCCGACTTGCTTTGACTTTGTTTCATGCCCTCTTTGGGGACCCGGTTTGGAGAAGTCCCAATGGTTTAAATTACCACAGCTCCCCGTAAGAAACAAGGAATTGAAACTGTTCCCAAAATCCCGGCGTAACGATTTTTCAATCCAGTACGGATAATCCGCACTTATTGAGTTGGGTGTAGCAGCAACTCCCTCATCACCAACAATATCCAGGTGGAGGGCAAAATTAAGCATGCAGGAAACAGGCGAATTCGTTGCCGCATCATAAAACATTACAATCCCCACTTCAGGATCTATGGGGCCTACGGGCCTGACAATATTGGGATTCAGGAACATGGGATTGAACACAATGGTCCCGTCTTTCATATAGTATCTCCGGTTGTAGGAGACATTAAACTGCTGCCCGAGCGCAGATTTAAGCCTGACTGGTTTCAAAGCCGCCTGACCTTCTGCAACAGCCTGCACAATGGCAGGTAAGAGGTCCTTGACGGGATGAGACTTGTGGGTATGCGTTGCCGCAACAATTATGTTTGTGAAGGGAATGCCCGTTTTTTGGGCTGCCTTTTCACGGGCCGGAATGGTGAGGTCCTTTGAGATGGCTCCAACTTCACATTCAACAATCGCAAATTGCGTTAATCCCTGGCGCAACACAGTAGCCCTTACATGAAGCGGATCAAGGATCACGGCGTTTTCCCCGCTTATGTCAACAAGACCCACACCCACTTCAAGATTACTTTTGTTTTGCAGGGACTGGCCCAGGGCTGCAACTGATAATGAAAACAGGCCCAACAAAATAGAAATTTTTACGCTCATAAATTGCTTTTTAATTAATAGTTTCTGAATCAAATTATTATTCAACTGGATATGCATCATAAACCAAAACTTCAAATGGCTGCAAGGTAATTTTAAATCTTTGACCCTTTGCAGCAACCTCTTTTTTCCCGGACTTCTTCAATTCCCTAACATCATAGAATATGTAATTGTCATCCACATGCCCGGGCAGATCGAATACAGGGGCCACGTTTACTTCGAATGTCTTTTCGACGGTGGAAGGATTACGAAGCGATAAAACAGCCTTATCCATTGACCAGGCTGCAAAACCATAAATCTCCCCTTGTAAAGGATCACCTCCTATCCAGTGAATATCTGCCATGACTGATTCATTTTCTTTAGCCCATTTGGCAGCGTCGGCCAGGCAATTCCAGTTGGCTGTATTCAGTTTGTGCGGATTGATGTATAATTCCTGCAGATTGGTTCCGGTAGCAAAGAAAGACCAGATCTCATCCGATATATCCTTGTCGTTCATCTCAAATGAACCGGGATACCCGTTATCCGCAATGCAAATCCCGCAAAGCATAAGGGCATTCAAGGGGAAAAGCGGACCACGTTCCACTACATTTTTGTAAACATCCGCATCCCGGTAGGTGATCCATTGCTGACGCTTTGACCCTTCACCGGCCATATTGGTATCATCTCCCCCGCGCCAGATATTATCCCCGTACTTCAGCCAGTAAACCGAGGGCCATGTGCCCGTGGTTATGCTTATATAAAGATCAGGTCTCAAACGCAGCAATTCATGCATGAGCTTTAAAAAGGCTTCCACATCTTTCTGATAAACCATACCCGCACCACTGCCCGCACCCAAACCATCAAATTTGAACATGGAAACATCATATCTTTTGATAAAATCAGCAGTAACCTCTTTAAACCGGTTATAATAAACCGGACCAGCCAGGGAGAATCCCCGTTCATTGGTTTCGAAAGGTGGATTTTGCCTGTTCCCATAATCAATGCGTGAGTCTTTGGCCTTGCCGTAACCACCAAAGGGTGATAACCAGACACCTATGGTGGAATGATATGATTCAGCTGCTATCCTGAGTCTGGAGAATCCTTCGGGAAAACCAGCGTGAAATTTCCAGAGTGTTTTGTTATCATCCCATCCGTCATCAAATAGAAATCCCTTCATTGGGACACGACGCCCGGTAATCAGACTGTCACCAAACATCCGGATCCGGTCCAGGGATTCTTCTTCTGTGAATTTCCGGTCATCCCAGGAGATATCGTACCAGGAATTATAATGCAGAACCTGGTGATAGGGATGGGCCCGTTCCCGCTCCAAGTAATACAGGAAGCCTCTCCGCAACTGGTTAACCGGAGTCACTCCCCATACCGTTGACATCTCGTCCATCAGCCGTGGCAGGTAGGAAGCAATACCTGCCTTGTCCTGCTCAACCTGGCTGAGTGGGTACTCCAGGGCAAAAAACATGTTCTTATACACAATGGGGGAACCATCCACAGTCCCTGCCTTTCTTGCTTCAGGAAAAGGCAGCTTGATGAGTGTGACTTTCCGTATTCTATCCGGATCACTGGTTTTAAATCTGAAAATCTGCCTGATATAGTTCGAACCTTCCCTGAGGTCAGCTTCCCATTGCAGGGATATTCCTGATTGTTTATGTTCCAGGGTGGCTGAGTATATTTTGCCGGGTAATCTTTCGGCACAGGTTGAAGCAGTTGCATTTCCAAAATCATTGACGGAAACCGGTGAATTAACCAATATGAAATCTTCCGATGTCAGAAGACTGCTATCCTGTAAAATAAGTTCAAATAAGGATAGAGGAAAGGTCTTCAGCCTGTAACCTGTTTTCTTATCTTCAAAGCCGGAGATCCTGATTTTCTTTCCATCCTGAATAAATTCCATCTTTACTGCCTCGTTTTCAAGAATGACCTGGCCGGAAGACGAAACGCTGATCCGGGCTTGACCGGGATCTTTGTCCGGATAAGGGATCTGTCCGGACACTTGACCATACAGGACAAGCAAGGCAAAAATAAAAAAAAAGATTTCGTTTTTCATACCCCAGGCTATTGTACTGATTTAATCAGTTCCGTCAGGGTATTTCTGATTTTTTCCTCTCCGTTCACCTCAAGCAGGCTGCCGGAACAAAGCCAGGTTTCGTAGCCGCCCAAAAGAAATTGGGAAGCAGGTGGAATATAACCAAACTGCCCATTCGCGAAAGAAATAGTAAAGTAGTATTTACTTGGGGCTGACTTCTTAAGTTCCAAGCCTGTCTCAGAAAAGAATTCACCCGGGAGTGTACCTATTGTCCCATCTCCCAACCTTATAGCCTGTGTGGGCACGTTATACGATAAGGGTTCATAGAAATCCAGTTTAACAACATCAAGTGCATAAAGGCTCTTAATATCATCCGAGGCCTTATCTGAAGTGCCAAGTTGAGTGAATTCCGCATTTCTTACTCTCTCAGTTGCCCATGCCAGAACTTCTGCCGATGGCTGACGTCTGATCACGCTGGTTTCTCCATTGGCAACCTTAAACACAGGTTTATCTGACCATATTGCATTTTGCAGTGATTTGACAATTGAATCGGAGACTTCATGGGCTATCATCTGCAGTTTTTCGTAATCACCGGAAGGGTAGTTTTTGGTCAGGGTAAAATCCATTGTGTTCACATCTCCGCTTGTTCCATTGCTCATGATACCAATGAAGTTCCCATCCGCATTAAGTTTTGATTTCAGCTGCAGGTCTATTTCACCATAATAGTCAGCTGATATGGTATTTGCAGGAACCCCTCCCACATAATGCATAGAATAATTTGCAAGCAGGCTTATCCATTTGTCATCTGCTGTTTTCACTGCGAGATAGCTTACCTGTGGATCAGTTGGACTTACCGGCCTGTCAAGATATTCACTTCCGGGGGGTGGATTCATCCATACCTTATCCGTATCACCAAAGGGGCTAATCATTGGATATCCGGGTTTCATATACCATCTTCTGCATGCAACATGTTTTGGTACATCAATATGACCCCATGCAATTTTTGCAGGTTGCAGATTCTTAAGAGACAGTTCCACAGCTTTAACAATCTTCCGGGGCATAAGAATACGGTAACTCATATCAGCCTGGACAGTTGCCGTTTCAATAACCGATCCGGTTGAATGCGCATGCGTACAGGATATCATTACCTGTCCGGGTTGCAGTCCTGTCTGCCGGCTGATCATAGCCTTGGTATCATTGATCAGTGCAACATCCAGTGTCATATTATCAACTACCACGAAAACGAACTTCTGCTGTCCGTTATCAAAAGCCAATGCCTTTGCATACAATGAATCATGAATATCCCGGGTATACATGGGCAGAAAATCGCCATTGATGATGGTGCCATAGGGGGGTGTAATATTTACCTTTGCGACACCGGCCCTTATTCCGGGCCGGGATGTATTACAGGAAATGGTAATTGCTGTCAGAATAATCATCCCCATCAGGGGCAAGATGTTGTATTTTCTAAATCTCTTCATAATCAATTCAGTATTTATTAATCAGTTATTAAGTCAGACAAAGTTACCGTATTAACAAGGATGGCGAAAAAATGATTATCCAAATCAGATCTTTTTCAACCTGATTACCACACACTGATGCGGTAATACCATTGTTTCAAAATGGCCGGAAAATTCCCCCAGGTCCTTATGTTCCCAAAGGTCCCTGATCATCCATTCCCCATCGATCCCGAGTTCCTGCCATGAAACTTGGACCGGGGACTGAGCCGTATCATTCCGGTTCAGCAACCCTACCGACCACGAACCATCTGCCAGGGCTTTTGCAAAAACCTCTGTATCTCCGTCATCCCGGATCCTTTTTGCCTGTTTACCCAATGGATCCTGATTAATGGCGATGATTTCCCGGTTCAGCAGAATGCCTTTTATTTCCTGGTTCATGTTGCGGATATCGTTGCCGCACAGCAGGGGCGCTGACATCAGGCACCAGAGGCTCATATGGGATTTGTACTCCTCAATGGTGCATCCTTTAGCTCCGGCCCTGTTTACCACAGTTGTTTTACTTGTGTCAATGCCAACTACAAGCATATCAGGGTCGTTCCAGTGACCGGGACCGGCATATTCTGCCAGGGGGGCATTCATGTCGAGTATTTGCATGATGCTGTTTGACCCGGCGTTGTATACGTCAAGCAGCCATGCATTCCGAATATCAAGAGTGGTCCGCCAGTAATTCCCGCCGACCGCAGCTGCCCATTCATAGGGTTTACGTCCACCTGCCTGGCCGTGAGGCGGGATCCCCCCCTCTCCCCATTCGCAGATACTGAATACAATTGATCTTCCGGTCTTCCGTAAAGCTTTTGCCATCCTGGTGTATCTGACAATCGCTGTATCTCTTGACGGGGGAGCATTACAATAATCATATTTCAGCAGGTCAATACCCCACTCGGCAAAATCAGCAGCGTCCTGTTCCTCATAACCATAGCTGCCTGCAACACCTCCGCATGTACGATCGGCTGCATCAGAATATATTCCCAGTTTCAGCCCCTTTGCATGTACATAATCTGCCACTGCTTTAATCCCATCAGGAAACTTCTCCGGGTTTACCTGGATCCTGCCGTTTTCGTCCCTGTCAACCAGTTGCCAGTAGTCATCAATATTTATATACTGGTATCCCATGTCCCTCATGCCTGTTGACACCATGCTGTCGGCAATCTGCCTGATAAGGGAATCACTTATGTTAATATCGAATGTGTTCCAGCTGTTCCAGCCCATGGGAGGAGTCAGGGCAAGCAGATCACCGATCTTAATGACCAGCGTACCTGCAGCCTTGCCGAATCTGTTTTCAGCTGTAATACGAACTTCATATTCCCCTTTTTGTCGGGTATTGCCGGATATAATCCCTGTTGATCCGTCAATCTCCAAACCCTCAGGTAATCCTTCTGCAGTCCAGACTATAGGTCGCATGCCCTGCACAGGTATTGCAAATAAAAACGGAGTTTCAGGATAGTTGCCTGTGACAAAGGGAGGATTAATTACCGGAGAATTTCTTATCGCTTCAGGATCCGGTCGGTTACAGCCTAGAAGTACTCCGAGCATTAAAACACTGAATATCTGTTTATTCATTTAGCAATTGTTTATCGTTTTAAAATCAGGAGAATACTTTTCTTATTTAAGATTGAGTCCACTCCGAAAAGTCCAAACGTCATTGCGAAGGAGCAAAGCGACTGAAGCAATCTACTGCAGATGAGCAGATTGCTTCGCTACGCTCGCAATGACGTGATGCCTTGTAAACTTTTCGGAGTGGAATCAAGATTACCAAATAAAATCCATTCATTTTCAGCACGCTATGTTTTAGTCACTAACAAATACACGATAATTCAGGGTCTTTATTTCCCGTATTCTTCTTCCCACAAATCTGCAAAACTGATAAGCTGAATGTTTCTCTTCTTAATAATATCTCTGGCTCTTTCAGAACAAAGTAACCTGGTCATGCTGGCTCTTTCCTTACCGGCAAGCCCGGGATGAATTACCAGTTTCCTTACTCCGGGTTCCAGCGTATTAAGAAGGTCGTAAAACATCTCTTCTTTTTCCGGGCTTAAAGGAGTTGCATCGTAATAAACAAGCTGACCATCGGGAAGAATCAGTGAAGGCCAGTTCTCAATATCATGGTACTGCCGGGTATAGCCATAGGAAGATCCATAATGATCATTACCATATATCAGTTTCTGCTCGAGGCAAATCTTCTTAATAATGTCTAAAACGATTTCAGGCGGATTCATGTGATAGTCGAGATAATCATAATGTAAACCAGTGGCCTTAACCTTTTCTATCTGCGCCCTGATCTCCTTCTCAATTTCAATTGGGTCGGGATTGGCTGTTTCCAGGTCATCCTTCGTATCGTAAAAAAAGCCAAATTCATTGACAAGTGTAGGTACCTGATTGGGCGAAAGCGTGGGTCTGTTTCTGAACCCCATAACAGTAATATGTATTCCTACCGATAATTTGGGATTTTCTTTACACATTTTTATAGCTTCGTCAAAAAACGGGGTTGTTGGCATTAAGCTGGCTGAGGTAACAATGCCTTCCCTGTGCGCCTTAATAATTGCAATCCCGATATCATTGGTAAAACCCATATCATCCGCCCGTACAATCAGTTGAATGGGCTGCTGAGCCAGTGCCATAGCATTCGAAATGGCAAAAAGTGCCAGGATAAATTGATTTTTTATTTTCATGCCGGTTAATCTATAATTTGATGAATATTTTATTCCGGTAGAGGTAGTGCAGGAAAAACCATTGGACGGCCAGGGAGACAACCGCAATGATAAAATCGTACCAAACTCCGAGTTTACCGTTGAAGCCATAAGTGATGAAATAAGCTATGTCACCGAAGCTGATCAGGTGGGTCAGCATGTAGATGGTGATGGAATTCATCCCGATCACCACAAAAAAGAAAGCCCACCTCCGGTATAGCCGGATGTCGATTATCCAGTAAAAAACGGCCAGGAACAGGAGGCTAATGCCTCCCGCGAACAATACATAAGAGGTGTTCCAAAGGTTTTTAATGATCGGGAACCAGAGGGAAAGAAGCAGACCTGCGGCAACAAGGACAAAACCGGCGAGGAGAAGGCCCCTGCATTTCTTAACAGGTGTGCGTTCAGTTTGTAACCAGTAACCGGTCAGAATACCAATCAAGGCTGTTGTGACAGTAGGAATCATGTACGGAGTAAGCAGCCAGCGCCATTTTATACCGATATGCTGTTCAACCCATTTTGATATCAGTGTATTTACGTTTCCGGCCTCTGTGAAATTACCCATACCGTAACCGGGTACCGGGATCAGGGCCATGATCATGGTATAGACCGCCAGGATGGAAACGGCCCAGATCACCATTCCCCTTACCGAGGTATTCAGCATAATGAGGGAAGCGAAAAAAGAGGCCACCGCCAGTAGCTGCAGCACACCGTAATATCCGAGCACCTCTCCCTCCCACCGGAGCTCGGGATCAGTATAGCCGAAACACAGCAGACCCAGGGCAAAAAGAGTCAATGACCGGATGAGAATGTGCCCGTACAAGTGCCATTTATTGTTGTCAGCCCGTAGTCTTTTCCCGTATGAATAAGGCAGGGTCACCCCGATGATGAACAGGAACATGGGGAAGATCAGGTCATAGAAATGAAATCCCTCCCATTTCACATGCGTCAGTTGGTCATAAAGCCAACGGGTAAGGGTATTGTCGGAAATTTTTACAAAACTCTGGAAAACAGCTCCCCCGGCGATGATCCAGAACATGGTAAAACCCCGCAGCGCATCCACGGAGATCAGACGCCCTTGCTGGACCGAAATTACTTCTGTCTTGTTCATTGAGCAATGGTGTTGATTTTAGAAAAATAAATATAAGCCTTTACCGGCAATATTCATGGTACTAAAATCTTTAATTATGATACTATTCTGCAGATTGAGCAGACTCCTGTCATTTTACATCACAACCGCACGCCACCGGATCAGGGATTTTCTGACTGAGGTTCATTTCGATCAGGCGGCTGGTTCTTTTATCCGTGCATTTCTTGCAGGATGAAAACAGACCGATGTCCCATACATCCGCGAATACCCTTCCGGCATGCAGTTTTATACCATATTCCACCACTTTTTCCAGTGAGCGGATATCGGGCGGATTGTAGAAGCCCATTTCCCTCAACTTCTCCATAGATCCATTGCCAGGTCTCACCGGAATTACCGAGGAGCATTCAACGCCTGTGGCAAAGGCAAAGTCGAGCGACCTTTCAGCCCAGAATATCCCATCGGATTCAGACATAAAAGGGGGGCGCAGGAGAATAAAGGCACGGGACAGGATCTCATGCCTTGTCAGGAACTTAACCGTATTCTCAAAATCCGCCAGGGTCATTCGCTTGTTGAGCTTCCGGAGGATTTCAGGATGCACGGTTTCCAGGCCCATGGCTACCTGCAGTTCAGACTGAAGCATATCCCTGAAGTGCAGGCATTTCTCATTGATGAGCCGTGGATGGCTTTCCACGATAACCGTTTCAAAATGACTTATCAGGGATGCAATTCTGCCATAGTCTTCCGAAGGAATGGCCCCTTCATCAAAGAAACTGCCGCTGTTGTATAGTTTCAAATGTTTTGCCTCAGGCATATGATTCAGGGCCCATTCAATCTGATGCGGAATTGAACCTGCCGGGACGGATTGATTGGTCGTATTCTTCCACAGGTCACACATCAGACAATGATAGGGACATTCCCGGTTTGTCAGAAAAATAATGGCTGTTGCCTCCACCTTTCCGGAGGCTGCATGTTCGTCCTCCACAAGCCAAGCGTAGGGCTTCAGGGGATCAACCGGATTTCTATTGCCCCGGTAGGATAAGATCCAGCGGTCGTTGATCCCGATATCCGGGATTTTACTCATACCTTGACAGGAACTCCTTCCGGTAATCCCTTTCCCTCAATGGAAAGTGTGAATCAAAGATCCGGGAGGAAGCAGCGCCATGCTGGAAACGTCTTTTGGGAAATACGGGCATTTCGAGGCCGGTGACGGCTCTCACACCCTGTGCAACGATCTGTCCTTTGAGATCATATAGCTTTTCATGATCCCAGCTGGTGAGATCAATAAAGGGAAGGCCTTCGGAAATCTCAATCACATTGGGCAGGGTATAAGGGCTGAATGATTCAAACCCCAGCGCAACCGAGGTGGCATAAGTCCGCATGTATCCCCTGCTCAATCCGCCGGAGTATGTCAGGGAGTGCTTGATGGATTCCACGCCCCAGCCTTCGTGATAGAGCATCAGGTTATTCAGTACACTCCGTATGGTGAGCTCGGGATTTTCCTCTATGGGATAGTCCTTCAAATTTTCATCCCCGCCATCCCCGTCAATCAGGTATTTCCAGTCGGGGAAACGTGAACGGATCCCCTGCAGCAGGGACAGGTTCATGGTTGCGGCCTGAACATCAAGCACCTTGTAGTCTTCCACAATTCTGACAGTCTTTTTCCAGTCCAGTTCCGAATAATTCAGCTCAATGGGTTCGAGGAACATTTCCAGTTCCAGGGTTTCGAGAAACTTCCTGGCTTGCATGAGATCTGCACCCCCGCCGTCAATGCTGAGCGTAAATGCCTTGAGTCTGGAAGGACTCTCACCCAGTTCCAGAAAGGCATGATAAGTAAGCAGGAACACTGAACCGCTGTCAACACCTGCAGAGAATGTCACACCGACCGGACCGGATTTAGCATGGTTCTGAAGCCATTTTTTTATTTCGCTATATAAGGCTCTGATATACAACTCTCCCAGTTGTGCCGGATTATCCGGAGAGAATTTATTCCGCTCCGGATTGAAGAAGCGCTGATAAACCGGATTCGGATCGGGACAACCCAGCAATTCTATTTTGGTTATGTAATGAGCCGGAGCCATCCGGGTATAGGAGGGATGAAACTGGTCATCAAGCCCTTCTTTTTTCAGGTAATCATAGATGATATCAATCCGCTCAGCAATAACCAGGCTGGGGCCTGCTGCCTGTTTGGCGATAAAATACCGCAAAGGACGGCCAATAGACCGGGCCATACGGATGGTCTTACCTTCAACAGAAACCAGGCAAAACTGCCCGTCAATCCTGCGCACAGCGTTCACATCCCCTGACTTGACAATATTCACAGCTTCTTCATGCGTCATGTTATATATTACATTCCGCTCAGGATTCGTCAGATCCACAACTCTTGCCACATACTGGTTATCCATATATTTATGATTTGATGATTTGATGATTTAGTGATTTAGTGATTTTGTGATTTAGTGATTTTGTGATTTGGTCTCAACAATGCCCTTCCCTTGCATGATGGTTACATAACGGTCAGCGGGAATATTCCGGTAGATTTCCTGCTTCCCGTTAATCCAACTGATCTCGATCTGATCAACCTGCCTTTGTTGTCCCAGTCCGATATGCAGCCGGGGATCACTGTTTGACAGGTAACCTGTTGCAGGTTGATTCACCATTACCTGCCGTTTTGTTCCCGACTGAATTACAACCTTGGCGCTGATTGCCGCAGCCGGTCCGTCTTTGCCTTTCAGCGTTAATCCGAGCCAATGATTTGTGTTCCCGCCGTCATTCCGGAGCAATGTCGCCGTTGCCTGCTGATCAACATGAGAGACCATGATGTCAAGATCTCCGTCATTGTCATAATCCCATACTGCAGCACCCCGGCCGGAACGTTTGTTTGCAAAATAGGCATTCTTTTCACGTCCGACATCTCTGAAATGACCCTTCCCGTCATTTTCCATGAGAAGCGGGTATTGCAGGATCAATTCCTCGGCCGTACCGTCCGCGATAAATAAGTCGGGGTCTCCGTCATTGTCATAATCGAACAGCGCTGCACCCCATGAACCCTTTCCGGCCAACACACCTGCCAATCCGCTTTTTTCAGTAATGTCTTCATACAGGCCATTTCCTGAATTCCGGTAGAGCGATCCGTATTCAAGGTCTACAACAAGAATGTCGAGTAATCCATCGCCATCCACGTCGCCCAGCGATCCGTGCATGGAACCCGTCACCTTCCCAAGGCTGTTACCCGCCACACCGCTTGCTACTGCCACTTCATGAAATGTCCCCTTGTCAAAACGGAAAAGAAAATTAAGCTGATGATCATTTGCCTGATATATATCCAGGTCACCATCATTATCCTCATCAAACAGGGTCAGACCCATACACTTTGAATCGGGGTAATACAGGCTATACTTACTGGTGGCATCTGTGAATTTCCCATCGGCCTGCTGTATATACAACATGGATGCCTGTCCCTTGTATTCAGAGGGATGGGGCATGATACCCGGTCCGGCCGTGGACACATAAGCCGGGTCAAAGGCCAGAAAATTGCCAACCATGGCATCCAGCCTGCCATCCCGGTTTACATCCCAGAACAGCACGCCAATGCTCCATTTGGTAAAGCCATTCAGCTTCTCCGGGCCTCTCAGTCCCAGTGAATTAGTAATGTCACTGAAAGTGCCGTTTCCATTATTCCGGAAAAAAACATTGGGCCCGTAATTCAGCAAATACAGGTCCTGGTCACCGTCGTTATCATAATCAACTGCCCCGGCTGCCAGACTCCAGTTCTTATCATCCACCCCGGCCAGTTTCCCGACTTCCGTAAAAGTCCCGTTTCCGTTATTTTTATATAACTTATCGGGTGTATCCATGAACACCTTACCATTTGCGTCTGAAATACCTTCCAGGTAGGTACCGTTCATCATATACAAATCCTGAAGCTGATCATTGTTGTAATCAAATATGGTAATGCCTGATCCGCTGCTTTCAAGGATATTCACATAAGAATAATCACCAAGCGAATATTTAAAATCAATACCCGCCGATTTCGTAACATCGGTAAAGACAACATCTTTTTTCTGTGCCTGCAATACAACCGGAATTCCTGTCATCAGGCAATAAAAGCAAACATGAAATTTCATGCTCAATTTGTTATTAAGTTTTTGCAGTAAGGTGGATTAAGGTTTCCCTGGTTTCAGGGCACCCAGATTGGGTGCCGGTGAAACAATTCTAGTGTTATATTCCCGATGGTACTGTTTCAGATCCGGATCATCCGGATAAGCATCCTTCCCTGAAGGCGGATAGCTTTTCATGCCATGGTAGGGCAGGGGCATCACAGAATTTCCCGAAGCAGTATTCAGATCTCCGTCCTTCACCCATCCCACGCTGCGGATCAGAAAATCCCTCTTCCAGCCTTTCTTTAATTCCGGTAATTCCTTAGCACTGAATTCAATCGAAGACTCATCTCCTGCATTGGTGATGATATATTTATTATCTGATTCCTTGAGAAGAGGGAGTACATCTCCATACCGGGTATAATTGCCTTCCAGGTCATTCCATTTTCTATCTGTACTAACGTCAGCATAGTCAAACCAATGTGGGCCATATCGTCCGCCTTTTCTATAGCTGCGGGAAAATCCACGGAAATGGAGATCAGCAGAAACAGGATCAAGGACCTTTGTCAGAATAGGACCCGTTGACCGGCAATCGGAAAAGAAGATCTGATCCCAGTATATTTCCATATTGGTCCTGATCCTGATCCGGTAGTCTGAAGCATGCATCTTGCCTGAAAGATCTGCAATCACAGTCTTGTCTTTTCCCATGGGGAAACCCAGGTTGTCAATCACCGTCTCCCACTGACCCTTCCTGTTGATGACCTGGATATAAGGAGGGATAACTTTCAGGGCATTTGATTGCGAGATGGCCACATTAATGCTGGCATCTGTCGGGAAAATCCAGCCTTGCAGAAAAAGGTAAAGCTCTCCGGTATGGCTGGCTTCACCCAGATCAAGGATCAGATCCTGCATCTCCGTAACACCCTGGTATTTTTCCGGTATAAAATCAGAAATATACTTATCGTCCTTTTCCATGATGAAGGGCATCACATCATTCCCCTTTGCATCTGTTGCCGAGACAGGAAAATTTTTATCTCTGACCGGGTAGATCCGTAATGCCGGAAAGGGCGGTGGTGTAAACTGTTCAGCCACAAAAATGTCAACCGATTCCGAATGATCCACGGCAACCAGCTGCACCCTGTCAAAATAAATGGTTTCCCAAAGCTCCGATGTGATCTGTATTGAATAGGTCCCGTGCCTGGCTTTAAGTTGTTCTCCCGGTATCCTGATATAATCATCTGAAGCGTCAGGGAAGGCATAAGCCGTGGTTCCCCCCATGATGCCGAGCGGCATGCCGAGTGCGCTTCTCCACATGATATCCTTTACAAAGACGTATTCATTGCCGTTCCAGGTATATAAAAAAGGACAGGAGCCTTTCAGCGTCTGTGCCTCAACCAGTGACTGATCTGTCCCGGGAAAGAAGATATTCTGGGGCACACCGTTCGTCCAGGTAATCCGGATTACATCTGCCCGGGTCCGGTTTCCCAAACCAAAACTGATGTTGGGATCAGACACGACCAGGGTTTGATATAAGTCCCCCGACCGCATTTCGACCTTTGCCCCGATGCCAAAGAAGTTGTTCTTGGCACTTCCGGCTCTCAGTCCAACCAGTTTCATCTTGATAAAATGGTTGTTATTCCCGCCGTCATTCCGCAACAGGGAAACACCGCCGTTCACACCGGCCACAAACATATCCTGGTCACCGTCATCATTATAGTCCAGCAAGGCAATCTGACGTCCTGATCTCAGGTTTTCTGGCAACAGATGGGAAACATCCGCGAAATTGCCCTTGCCATCATTATGATACAGCAGTAATCCCCTGCCGTTGTTTTTTGATTCGCCGGCAATCATCAGATCAAGGTATCCGTCGTTGTCAAAATCGAAAAAGGATGCATCATGCCCGCTTACATGCTGCAAAGCGCTGAAAAAATCATTTGTCTTTTTATCCGCTTCGAAAATGCCATTGCGCATATTGCGGTAGAGGGTATGACCGCTCCCGTCAACCGAGGTGATGAACAGATCAAAGTAACCATCGTTGTTATAATCCCCGGCTGTGACGGAGCTGGATCCCCCTTCCGTTTTCAGGCCGCTGTTTTCCGTTACATCCTTGAAAATCCCCTGCCTCTGATTTGCATACAACCTGTTGCTTCCCTGTTCATTCACTACAAAAAGATCAATATCCTCATCTCCGTCAAAATCACCAAAGGCGGCGTCCCGGTTGTTTCCTTCCGCGGATAGTCCCATTTTTTCTGACTGTTCCAGAAAAGTTCCGTCGGCATTGTTCCGGTAGAGCAGGTTTGTTTTCGCTGTTGCTTCAAAAATATCCAGGTCCCCATCATGATCCAGGTCAAAAAACAAGGCAGCATTTCCGCCGTTCTTCCCACCCATATCAGTCTGGTCAGTTACATCTTCAAAGGTTCCTTTTCCCGTATTTCTGTACAGGATATTGCCTTCAGCGCGCAGAATGTAAAGATCGATGAATCCATCATTGTCATAATCGGCAAATATGGCTGAAGATTCGCTTCCAGAATGGTCGATGCCGGCCTCTTCTGCAACATCCTTATAGGATCCCATTTCATTGTTGAAGAGGAAATGCCGGTATGAGGATGAAGCAGGATCGTAGCTGCCCGCGTATAGGTCAATATCGCCATCGCCATCATAATCACTCACAGCAACATGGGTGGTATAGTGACCGGCCGGGACCTCACCCGGTCCATAGGCCGGGATTATATCAAGCCCGGCAGATGCCGAGACCTCCGGGAACCGGATAACTTCCAGCACGGAGAAATTCTCTGTACTCCGGGCGGATGACTGCTGATCGAAAGTAATTAAGGGAAAGCCTATCAGTGAACCTCCCGGGCCCTTCAGATCCATAATCCCCGCCTGGTAGGGAGATGTGACTTTCAGATAGTTATGAAAAATCGTAAAGGCGATAACCGCTTTTTCCTTATCCGGTTTGCGCAGGGAAGAAATGGTCTGATCATAATACGTGACCGCTTCTTTTGGGAATTCCGGAAACTGTTTATGGATTACTTCCATCTGTTCGGTTGCCTTGTCCGAATCTCCCCTGCGGATCAGGATTTCAATCAGGTTGAGGCGTGGGACAATATTTTCCGGGGCATTCCCCACGAGTTGATCCAGATAATATACACGTTGCTTTATGGATTCCTCATCTGACCGGGTGGAGTATATTTCTGACAGTTCATACAAGGTCTTAATATGCCCCGGAGTATTGTTCAGCGCTTCCTTCAGCTCGGTAATCGCTTTATCAGGCTCATCCTGCATTTTATACACCGTGGCAAGGATCAGCCGGATATCCGGATCTTTCGGATCAATGCTGATGGCTTTCGACAATTGCTTCACTGCTTCAGCGTATTTGGCCATCCTCAGATATACCAATCCCAGGTTGGCATATCCCAGTTTTTCCTTCGGTGCCTGGTCAATGAATTTCAGAAATTCCTTTTCAGCCTCTTCCAGCTTAAATTCCTCAAGATAGGCAAGACCCAGGGTTTTCGTCGTCATCAGGTCGAGTGCTTTTTGCTTGCTTTTCTCCTCACTGCCGGTACAACTGATCACACTGATCAACACCAGCAACACCCAATGGGTATAATAAGTTTTCAATACCTTCATTTTGCTTTTGTTTTGATCTGAATCCTGAAAATCATCCGGGTAAAATTAAGAAATAATGCGAATAAGGTCTAATTGTCCCCGGCAGCAACCGGGATTCCATTTTTCACCTCCATCAGCACCATTTTATCCATCCGGTTACCCAAGTCATCAAACCGGAGTGTGCCAGTTACGCCGTCATATGCAGCATTTTTCAGGTAGTTCTGGATTTTTTCCCGGTCCGGCTCACCACAAGTCCTTGCGGCCTCAATCAGAAAATTCATACCATCGAAGGCATAGGCTGCAACCATGCCCGGCATTTTTCCATATGTTTTCCGATATTCCTGCCGGAAGGCCAGCCATTTTGATCCTGACCAGGTACCGGAAGGGACGTACAGAACAGAATCAAATTCCTGCAATTCCTGTTCGGATAATTCATTCTCATTCAGGATTAACAAGGATCCGAACACAGGCTGTCTCATTTTATTTTGCCGGACAAGCCGAATTATTTTAAGTGAGGCTGAAGGTCGGCAAAACAATACAATGCAATCTGTATTTGATTTCCTGATCTGATCAGCTAAAACATCCGGTTCAGCTTTGTAATTGTTAAAAAGGAATTGTACCGGTTCATTTTTACCGGCCAGATTTACATATTTCAAAAAACTATGTAATGCCTGGTTTGAATCATACGCATCATCTGTGATGGTTGTTATCCTGCTAAATTTCCTTTTGTTGTATATTTCCTCAATCAGAATACTTGCCTGCTGCTGATCATTGGGCACACAATTAAAGAACCAGGGCACAAAAGCCTGGGAAAGGGTTGGATCGGATGCCCAGGCTGAAGCGAAAACAACTGTCGATTTTGTAGCTGCCTGTTCCACAAGGTGTGCATTTCGCCCGTCATGGGATCCAAGGAGTGCCCACACATTCTCCTCAAAAATCAGATTGACTGCCTGTTTGGATCCTGTGCCCCAGGGTCCCTCCATGGATCGGACAACAAGTTTTATGGGGCGGCTGTTCACTCCCCCTTTTTCATTGGCTTTTTTAACTGCAAGTTCCGCGCCCTGTTTTGCAGCCAGAGAAGCTTTGTCCTGGATCAGCAAGCCTATCGCGATAGGTTCAGTTTTCTGGGCATTTAGGGGAAGAAGAAAAGTTGACAGGACAAATATGACGAGAAATCCTTATATTCATTTAGTGCTTTATAAATACATCCCGATCAACAGCCTGTGCTACCCTTTTGAGATCTGTCATCAAGGACGTGAATTCATGAAGACTAAGTGATTGATTACCATCGCATAAGGCCTCTTCCGGCTTATGATGGACCTCCATGATGAGGCCGTCAGCTCCGGCTGCTATGGCTGCCTTGGCCATGGAAGGCACCATCCAGCTCAGGCCTGTGCCATGGCTGGGATCAACGATTACAGGAAGATGGCTGAGATGTTTCAACATGGGGACAGCACTCAGGTCAAGCGTATTTCTTGTGGATGTTTCAAAAGTCCGGATGCCCCTTTCACACAGCACGACCTGCCCGTTGCCCTGACTCAGGATATATTCCGCAGCCAACAGGAATTCTTCCATGGTAGCCATCATACCCCGTTTCAGCAAGACAGGCTTGCTTGTCTTGCCCACCTCTTTCAGCAGCGTGTAATTCTGCATATTGCGTGATCCGATCTGAAGCATATCGGCATATCTGCAGACGGTTTCAATCTGCCGGGTATCCATTACTTCCGTTACAACCGGAAGTCCGGTTATCATACTAACCTCGCGAAGCATTTTTAAGCCCTCTTCACCCAGGCCCTGGAAGCTATAGGGTGACGAACGCGGCTTAAAAGCGCCGCCCCGGAGTATTTTCGCACCACTTTTTTTGACAGAAATTGCTGTTTCAACCAATTGTTCCAAGCTCTCTACCGCACAGGGGCCGGCAATAATTACCACTTCACGGCCTCCTATCCGGATATCGTTTACTTTAACCTGTATGGGCTCCGGTTTTGTTTTTCTATTTTCCTGCATGGGTATGAAGCAGTCAATTAATTCCTGGCCGCTGCTGATTTTTGTTTCATTCGAAACCTCATCAAAATCATCATAAGTATGAAATTATCATTGTAGTTCCCTTTTATAGGGCGGAGCGGCTGAAAATTCAAATTTACCATTGTTAATCTTCGCGAGATAAATAGGTCTTACATTGTTCCAGGTGGCATCAAATACCATTTTTCCTGAAGCTCCCTGATATCCCTGGAATGTTTTCAGATCAGTCAGCACATCGCGGATCAGGGTGCGGTTTAACCCGGCCTTTTCTATGGATCCGATTATCAGGTTCATTCCGTCATATGCATGCACTGCGAAAACATCAGGTTCCATTCCAAAACGCTTCTTGTAATTCAGCCTGAATGAAGTCAGTTTAGGATCATTTGAATTTGGATTATACTGACATGTTGTTACAATACCATTGGCCAGCTTTCCGGCAATGCTCAGGAATTCGGGGTTAACTATTCTGTCGGAACAATAACCAGGCTGATTCATACCCATTTCACGTGCAGCCTTCAGTATAAGAGCAGATTCCTTTGCATTTCCCCATATTACAATAGCATCTGGTTTGGTATCTTTTATTCTTTGCAAGTTGTTCGGCAAATACAGTCTCACCATCCTTGAATCTTTCCTCGATCACAATCGGATGGCCCAACCGGGTTGTGGTTTTATTGAAGTGGACAATTCCGACCCTTCCGTACCGGTTATTAACCCTTATTACTGCAATTCTTGCATGATTATTAATGTTGAGAACATAGTTTGCCAGTGCATAACAACTCTGGCGGTCATCCGGAATTACCCGTATCACCCAGGGGATATTGGTTTCCGTAAAAGTTGGATCGGGATCCCCGGTGCATACCATGGGTATTTCCAGCTTGAGGGTAGCGCGAATGGCCACATGGGATACAATGTCATCTATAGAACCGAGCCAGGCCCAGACTCCTTCATCGTCCATCTTTACAACCTCATTGGCTGCGGCACCCCAGAGCCCGACATCATTATGAACCATCATCTTATAGGGGATACCCCTGTATCCTCCCTTCTTGTTAGCCTCTTCTATTGCCAGCGTTGCACCCTGCAGCATCTGTGTTCCCGTAAGCGACAATGATTGAACCTTCAAGAGGACCAAGGAAGCCGATTCTGACCTCTTTAAGATTCGCCGGAGGAGGGACTTCCCGTCCTGCACCCTAAAAACTCAACGGTACAAGAAAATGGTACTTATACGCTTTCTGGTATTTATCGTAAGCAACATAGGTCTTGGGAACATTGCCATAATTATCCCCGTACTGCTGTCCTGAAATCACTGAAACAGCTATGAATATCAGAACAAAAAATGATACCAAATGATTTAATGTCCGGCTTCATATCATGATATTATTTATTCATTTTACAAATTGCATATACTTCAATCTCGTACAGCAGGGTTTCCCAGCAAAGGCGGGCCTGAATGCCTGTGCTGGCAGGCAGGGGATCCAGTTTCATCCAGTTGTAGAATGTGGTGCGGATCTTGTTGAATTCTTCATAATCACGCTCAATATCCCGCAAGATAGTTTGTGGTTCTGACCACATCATGCCACGACATGTTCTCGGCTGCCAGCAGTGTGGTGATGTTGCGGTAGGTTCTCCATACCTGAGCCTTGAAATCACCAATGTATTCGGCTTTACCATGCTCATTCACACTGGCTGTGCCCGAAATCAACAGGACCTTGTAACCTCCTAAATCAAGGCGAAGGGCTCTTGAAAATGAAGAAGGTTTTTGATAGTCATAGGCTTCATTAAGTACCTGAGGAACGTGCACCACATGTTTTTCAATAGGAGGTCGCTTATCGTGGACGGATGGGTAAACACAATCAAGCAATTGGTTATCGCCGGAAAGGATACCCAGTTTCTTCATCTCCGCCTTTTCACCATCTGTAAGTTTTTCCAGGTTAACTAAAAATCTCTTATCATCCATAATTTTGTATGTTAGTATGTATATGTAGTTCGTTTGGCTTTACCTGATCACTTCTCCACGGCTTATCCCTTTTGAAGTGGCAACCCAGATAACATCATCTTTGGCATCGGCATTGATGACAAAACTGTGCGCAAGGGAAGGAGACATCGGAATCTCTTTTTTCTCTTTCCCTGATGTAATGATTGCAACGCCGTTGTTGTCATTTTCGTTTCTTTTATAGGTTACCCAGGTTGTGCCGTCCGTTGTACTTAGTCCTTTATCGGTGCAGGCATAGGCAACCCGCCCGTTTACCCTGATGAAGTTTATAAAATTGCTTGCCAGCCCGCTGTCGTGATCAAAGTACCCTTTCCAGTTTTTACCATCATATCTGGACATGCCAAAATAGGACGATACCCAGAGAATGCCGTTGGCCCAGGCAGTTGCAGTAGTAATATCATGTACAGGTCCGTCATCCGGAATGAGGTCAATCTCCATAAAGCCGTCCGGGTCAACATAATCCCGGAAGTGTTTTGTCTTTTTGTTATATTCTATAATGCCGCCGCCCCAGGCTGCAATGAATATTTTTCCGTCGCCTGCAGAAAGTGCATAGGTCCAGGGCTCATGCATGGGCGCATTCATTTCAGTGAAGATCTCCCACTCCTTGGTATAGGTATCATAATGGCCTGCACCACCCCCTGTGGCCATCCATACATCCTTACCATCACAAACCACATTATATACCAGATCGTTGGGCATACCGCTGTTAAACTGGTTAAAAGTTTCAAACTTGCCTGACGACCAGTGGCTAAGTCCGCCGAGGGTCCCGATCCAGACATCACCCGTGACCGGGCTGACATCAACTGAAACCACCCCGTTGTGTGCAAGTCCGTCCTCAGTAGTATAGGTTTTCCATTTTCCGTTTTCGTATACAGCCAGACCATGGTGGGTACCTGCCAGTACACGGTCACCGTCGATTTTGACAGTATAAACCTTGTCCGATAGAAGTCCGTCTTTCGTGGTGAAATTACGCCAGTTCCCGTAAACCGGCATGCCATTGGCCTCTTTAATTGAAGTGGTTGCGGAAGGGCCGGCAACATACTGATCATCAGATTTAAAGGATTCAGTCTGTTGTTCAACAGTTTCAGTTTGTTTACCGGGTGACTTCCGAATCAGGATAACAACAACAACTATTGTTGCCAGGATGGACAGAATGGCAATGGAATATTTGATAACATTTGATTTCATATCATTTCGAATGAGTGACCGTTTTACACTAATGATTTATCATGGATGCTTTAAGTGATTTTTTATCCGCCTTATCATAATCCGGGGACCGTAAAGATTTTAAATATTCGATAAGATAATTCAATTCAATTTTTGTAAGATCATTAACAGATCCATGCCTCTCTTGCTTCCCGTAAATGGTCCAGATCTCCTCCAGCGTTTTTGCCCTGCCATCGTGCAGATAGGGTGATGATGCATAGATATTGTTCAGGTGAGGCGTGTCAAATAACATGGAGTCGTCAGATGCTGCAAGCGTCCCAACATCCGCCATTTTCCGGTTTGTATAATAGGGCGGCGGGTGGCAGGTAATACAGCGGTTGCTGGCGGGTATCTCCTTACCGGAATTATCATGCGTCCGCTCAAATATGGCCTTTCCGCGAAGCTGCATATCATTCAGCTCACCATTGGGATTATACATCAGATTTGGCGGATAGGGCACTCCTGTGACAATGTAGGCCACCAGTGCATCCAGATCCTTGTAGCTGAACGGTTCCGTTCTTGTCAGCACGGTGGAAAAGCGCATGCCGTCTTGTTTATAAATGGTCTGATTCTTGCCATTCCATTTAAAAGGCGGCGTATCGCCAATATCGCGCAGGGATTGCGTATTGGCCAGGTTCCGGCCCATATCCTTCGAGGCCATGTTGTAAACCAGTCCGTCTTCATGCACGTCAGGATGGCAGGTATAACAGGCATACTGGTTCTGAAAGGTATGGCCGGCACTGTTCAGCATGCGCCGGCCCCGGCGGGCTACTGTTATTCTCCTCGGACCGCCCAGGTCAATTGTTTTCTCTGTTTCCAGGTTTCCCGTATTGATCACGGCGATTCTGTCTTCCAGATGTTCTGCCACATAGAGCTTTTTCCCATCGGGGGAAAGTGCCAGACCTTTTGGATTTGCACCGGTCGGGATCCGCCTGAGCACATAGCGGCTGCTGATCCCCAAATGATTGGAATATACCTTCAGCATTTCATCGGAAGACCCCGCTATCAGCATCCGGATGGCATCTATATCCAATGCCGTGATCAGGTCTACCCCGGCATGGGAGATGAAGGCCCGTTTTCCATCCGGTGTAATAACAATATCAAAGGGGTCTGCATAGTATGCATTGGGTTCGTCGAGCAACAACTGGATGGTTCTACCGTTTGGTCCAGTTTCTATAATCCCGATGCCGTGCGACATCATCCAGCCCTTCTCGACCTGAATGGAGGGAATGTTGTTCTTTGGCCTGATCAAAGGTATTATGGCCAGGTCCCCTGAAGGTGTAAAAGCAATATTCTCCATGATATGTGCCGATAAGATATCCCTTCGGGAGATAATCCTTTGTTTCCGATCATCGATAATGGTTAACTCACATCTGACTGTATCATCATAGGGCTTACCCATTGTCCGCCTGCTTGTAACAAAAACCAGACTGCCATCGGGCGTAATCTGGATACCGGTCGGATTATTACCGGCTGCCAGTCTTCTCTTTTTCTTCACCTGAAGTAACATCAATAATTGAAATGTTGGAAGTATATGAGTTCACTACATACAGAAAATGCCCGTCTTGACTTAAGGTAATGCCGGCCGGTCCGCTTCCGGCATTCAGCGTATCCGTCACAACACGCCGGAACAGGTCAATCACCATGACATTGTCCGACCATTGGTTGCTGACATAGGCCTTCTTTTCTTCCTCATCCAGAACAACACTGTGTGGATGCTGACCAACCGCTATTTCAGATAACACTTTGCCTTTTTCAGCGTCTACAATCAGCAAAGCATTTCCTTCTTCCGCCACAACATAGAGCTTCTTTCCATCTTTTGAAACAACCAGGTTGAAGGGCGACAGATAATCCGCATTGATCAGTTTTGCCATTATCCCGGATTTCCGGGTGTACAGATGACACGAAATACAGTTAAGCGGGTGATCCTCTACTGCAGTCTTTTCATTTACATGGGTCCTGACCATGCGCTTTGCAGGAAAATGCAAAACTATTCCGGCCAGCAAAATGACTGCGATGACAAGGCCCGTTTTATAATTTTTCTTCATACTCATTCCAGTTCAACTTCCTTTTCACCACCTTTCGAAATGTGAACCGGCACCATAACCGGATCCTTTTTGACAGCAAGGGGTACGTTATTTTCAGGTACCAGTTCCGGGTCCTCGTGACAGCCGATACAGCCGCGCCGTTCGTTAGGCCTCAGCCATATCCACGAACAGGCTTCATTCTTCTGTTGACCCTTCTCATCCAGGATCCGGATCTGAAAAGGAGTATCAGCCGTTACTTTCAGGTAAAAAGAACCGTCTTCTTCCACC
Organism: uncultured Bacteroidales bacterium; assembly: GCA_963705125.1. Taxonomy (GTDB): domain Bacteria; phylum Bacteroidota; class Bacteroidia; order Bacteroidales; family UBA10428; genus UBA5072. Next base: position 174,196 of record CAVPIY010000011.1, read on the forward strand.
TGTATCACGCCCAGGGTCGAATCCTTCCCCATGATCTCAATCTGTCCGGTCCCCCGTGCACCGGCAAACCCATCAGCCAATCCCATCCCGGTGATATGGATATCCTGACAAAGGAGCAACCCGGTATTCACGCCCATATCCACTTCACTGGGCAGTCTTTTCGGTCTGACCTGTTTCTCAACCACAAGTGCATCAATGATGCTGGTATCGGTGCTACCATAAACCAGTTTACCAATTGCCTTTTCAGCCGGATCAAACTCATACAGTGCATAGGGTTCGTTTTCCGTCTTTCGGTAAGACACCAGAAATTTCCCGGATTGCATCGGCAGAACGGTTCTGAAATTACCGGCAATGCCGGCCGTGTGGTTTATCCTGCTGTGCAGCGGGCGGTTATAAGAAATTGAAACAACATCCCCACGGTCCGGATTGACACTGTCAGTCTCCACAAAAATTATTCTGCCATTCCATGTTTCCCGACCACGACTGATCAAGGTTGCACCCCGCATGCCTTTGTAGAACTTATCCGCTTTTGTGCCATCAGGTCGCATAACCAGATACATCGGATCAGATATTGTGGGGAACACCTGCCTGGTGATGGTCAACAAACGCCCGTCCTTTAATACCTGGGTGGAGAAGTTGGCATGCGGATGAAAGGTGATCTGCTTCAGGTCGGTTCCGTCAGCCTTGCAGGAGTATAGGGTATGTCCGGCCTGCAGGGTATCAATCGGGGTGTTTTTGCTGAATACAATCCGTCCGTTGGGCAACATGACCGGATCCGTGCAATTTTCCTGAAAGCCGGTAATCTTCCAGCTTTTTCTTGTACGCAGATCCATCTGCCAGATCTGCCAGGGATCATTCTGTCCTGGCTGGGCAGCAAAAAGCATGTACCTGCCATCCCAGGAAACATAGGGTGAACAGGCAGAGTAAAAATCCTCAGTAAGTATCTTCGAAGATTCGGGTTTCTCAGGATCCATGATGACAATCCGGGCTCCGGCAAAATACCGCCAGGCCTCACCTGTTACTGTGTTCATTTCACCTGCATCGACAGGTACCTGGGTGATGATCAGTTTGCCATACGGCGATTTATGTTTGCACGACAGGTTTAAAGATCCGGTTAAACATATAGCAAATATCAATGAGAAATGTATGGCCCGTTTTTTGTTCATGCAAGGCATACTTTACGGTTCTTTTATATCAAGAATCTGATTGGCCTTCACATGCTCCAGCACCTGAATTTTGCCCGAAGGCCATTTTATCTCGAGTGTTTCGGCCATTTCGTTTTTGGCCAGGCCAAAGTGCATCCTCGGATCATTCTGTGAAAGATAACCGACGGTACTTTTTTTCTGGGCGATTTGTGTTTTACCACCGGCAGCTATTTTCACCCTGGCGCCAATGCCATCCCGGTTACTTGAGGTTCCGATAAGATTCAGGATCAGCCAGTTATTTTGGTTTCCCTTGTTATTTCGTAAAAATCTGCTGCGATCATTGAGGTTCACAATAAAGATATCGATATCCCCGTCATTGTCATAATCACCCAGGCAGGCTCCGCGACCAACATATTCCTTTTGAAAATATTCACCCAGTTCCAACGAATTATCCCTGAATTTTCCGTTGCCTTCGTTTTGAAATATCTGGTCTTCATGCCCATATAAATGCTTCAGTGCACCATTGGTTTTGGAAATATCCACATCCATGTCATTATCGTAATCAAAAAAGGAGGAGGACCAGCCTACAAATTGGGCGGCCTGCGTGGAAATACCTGTGGGCATGGCCTTATCTGCAAAAATGCCGCTACCCAGATTTTCATAAAGCGAACAATAGGTATCATCAGATACAAAAAGATCCAGAAGGCCATCCCCATTATAATCACCAAAGTCAACCGACATGCTGACTGTGGCTTCTCCTGCCTGGCTGAATGCAGTTCCGGACATTGTACCTATATCCGTAAAATGTTTGCCGCCTTCATTATGCCACAGGTAATTCAGGGTATGGTCATTGGCAACATATATATCAACAAATCCATCATCATCCACATCAGCCGCACCTACACCCATTGCCCTGCCATCCATATCGGTGATTCCCATAGCCTGCGTTACATCTTCAAAGGTACCGTCACCCTTGTTGTGATACAATACATCGGGTTCGCTCGCATAGGCCATGGGGGGAGGGAAACCGTCGGGAGCATAGTAATACTTGTAATCCGGATCAAATTCAAGATAATTGCCGATATAAAGGTCCAGGTAGCTGTCATTGTCATAATCCAGCCATACGGCACCAACACTGCATGTATGCTGTCCGGCCACATTCGCACGCTCCGTAACATTGGTGAAAGTTCCGTTACCCTTATTCTTTAACAGAACATTATACCCGTAGTTGCAAATGTAAAGATCCGTATAACCATCATTGTTGTAATCACCTGCCGAAACGCCCATGCTGTACCAGGGTCCGCCCACACCTGCTTTCTCTGTCACATCTTCAAAAGTGCCATCTCCCTTGTTCAGGTAAAGATGATTATGCGGCATCTTTTCAGGCTTTTCACTTTTGCTGAAACCTTCTATCCAGGTACCACTGGTCACATAAATATCAATGTATCCATCCCGGTCATAATCCAGAAATGCCGTGCCGCCGCAACTTGATTCGACAATATTCAACAGCTCAGGACCACCTATTGAATGGATGAAATCCAAACCAATCTCCTGTCCGATTTCCTGGAAATAATCCTCATTTGGGGCAGGAACCGATGCATTATTCCGGGAATCAGTACTGGGTTTGTTGCCCGACTTGCATCCGGAAAGGATTATCAGGCATAGAAGCAGGCGGATACAATACCTGCAACCCATTACATGGCTGTAATGACTTCTTTTCAGGTTCATTGTGTTAGGGTTAGAGTAGCTCAGCAAATATAGTTTTGTGAACAGAAATTACAAACCGCATTACGCATAATTGGTCACAATTATCGTTAAGAATGGTTAATATATGTTAATCGGACACCTCACCCCAGGGGGTGAGGTTTAGTAAGAATCTGAAACCTCTAAGTTTCTTTTAATTTTCAAAAGATTTCCAAAAAAGATTATTAATATTGACACTGTCAACCCCAATTAATGCAAAACGGGTAATGAAAAACGAAAAACCAAGCCTTGATCAGATAAAGGTCACATCCACAGGCTTTCTCAGCCTCTTCTCCCTGGTAGGAATTATGTTTTATGGTCTCCCTTTTTTTTATGATTTCTGGGTGCAGAATTTCGGATGGTCCAGGGCGACCGTCACATCAGGATTTGCGTTTGGCAAAGTAATAGTTGGTTTATTCGCCTTCTTTGCAGGCTGGGTTATTGATCGTTTTGGTCCGCGCCGGGTGATGCTTTTTGGCATCCTGATGGGTGGTTTGGCCTTCATCGGACTGAGCATGGTGACCTCACTCTGGCAATTTTATATATGTTACATATTCAGTGCGCTGGCCTATATGACCGGCGGGCCCTTGCCCAACCAGGTCCTGATATCACGCTGGTTTGACAAAGCCCGGGGCAAAGCCATGGGAATAGCCTACCTGGGTATTGGCATTGGCGGTATGTTGGTTCCCCAGATAGCCAGGTGGCTCAATTCGAATTTCGGCTGGCATCAGGCACTTATGTTGCTGGGAATCCTGATAATAGTCATGGCCTTCCCCATAACCTGGTTTGTAAAGGATAATCCGGTATCCAGCCCGCAACAAATTAAACAGGAAGAACAAAAGATACCCCTAAGCAAAATATTGAGATCATGGCCATTGTATTTATTGGTGATTGGCAGTATGTGTTCAATTGGGGCTGTGAGCGGCACAAGTCAGAACCTGAAGCTTTTTTTCAGCCTTGATCTGAAATTCACCCAGGAGCATGCTGCCAACATAATTTCCCTGGTACTTGCCTCAAGTTTAATTGGCAGACTGTTGATGGGATGGCTGGCAGACCGCTATCCCAAAAAATATGTCATGATCCTGATCTATTCTCTGGTTGCCAGTGCCATACCCCTGCTGTTTTTAGCTGAAACACCCGGTGTACTTTATCTGTTTGCTTTTGTTTTCGGATTGGGACTGGGCGGGGATTATATGATCATCCCCTTGATGGCGGCTGATCTGTTTGGTGTCAGGGTAATGGGGCGCGTGATGGGAATAATTATAACCTTTGATGGATTTTCGGAAGCATTCTCACCCATGCTGGTAGGCTGGCTGAGAGACCACGGTGAGACCTATGCCTCAGGCTTTGCTGCACTGATCATTCTTGCAGTAGTCGGTACAATTGCCGTATCAATGCTGCCCCGTAAAACAGCCAGGTCTTCATAACCTGAAATAACTGCAAGGAAACGTAAGTTTTTAACTGTTAAAGCATAATACAATGATACGCAAGGATTTCATTAAGCTTTCAGCAATGACCGGCGGCATGGTTGCCACATCCGGCCTGCTGAAGGGCATGATCCCTCCGGCAAACAACTCCGGTAGCATGACAGCTGTTGATCTTCAGCAATTTCTGATTTCCCTGGTCAAACTGAAACCCAAAACAGTGGACCGGTTCATCATTGGTGATCCTGAAACCAGGATTAACAAAATAGGGACCTGCTGGATGCCGTATTGGGACACCTGCAGGAAAGCGGTTCAGGCCGGGGTAAATGTACTGGTTGCCCATGAGCCGACGTTTTATACCCATTGGGATCTGGAAGAAAATCAAGCGGACTATTATGGTGCTGCGGAATTTACCAAACAGCAATATCTTCAACAGGTTGAGAAAAAAAAGGAATGGATCAATGACAATGGGCTGGTGATTATCCGGAATCATGATACCATCGATGCCTTACAGGATAATGGTATACCTTATGCTTTTGGTCAGTTCCTTGGGTTTGATAATGCTGACATTATTGCTTCCCGCACATACTATAATGTATACAAAGTCAGCACCCAGCCTGCTGCTGATTTTGCCCGGATGATTGCAAGGAAGTTGTCAGAACTTGAACAACCTGGTGTGGCTTTTTATGGTGATCCCGGTTGTCCCGTTTCCAGTGTGGGCATAGGCACAGGATGCATATGTGATCCCTTGGAATTTGCCGATTTGAAACCCGATATTTTCATCTCTATCGATGATGTGGTCAGGACCTGGACACAAACCACCTTTGCCCGGGATACCGGTCATCCCCTGATCATCATCAACCACGGTACAACAGAAGAAATGGGCATCCGTTCATTGAACCGGATCATCAAAAATAGATTCCCGGAACTTGATGTCATACATTTTAAACAGGGCTGCACCTACCAGTGGATCACAGGATGAATATTTAATGATTTAATGATTTAGTGATTAAGAGATTTGTTGATTATTCTAAAACCCAGGATCATGAGGAAGTACATAATTTGGATCAATTTCGTGGCAGGTCTTTTTGCCTGCCTGCTTTTTCCCTGTACCGTAAATGCCGCTAACCTGGTCCGGAATCCCGGATTCGAAGCATCTTCCGAAATGGCCCAGGCATGGAACATTACCGGACCCATACCCACGATGCAACCCGTTGCCAGTATCGACAGCCGTACTTTTTTCAGCGGCAGATACGGGTTAAAGATGGAGAGTAAAAACCCGAATTGTTACGGCCGGGCTTTTCAGACCGTGGAGATCACCAGCGGACAGACCTATGTGTTCTCAGCCAGCTTCCGTGCAGAAGGGATAGAATCCATCGATAAATGCGTCCTGATCCGGGTCAAGTGGTTCAACGGTCAGGAACAGCTCGGATACAATTACATCTACACCTGTACAGGCATGAAAAACGGATGGTACCAGTCTTCCGATAAAATACTGGCCATTTCCGGATCCACAACTGCGGAGATTTCTCTTGAGTTTCGCTGGAGCACGGGTACAGTGTGGTGGGATGATATTTCCCTTGAACCCGGCACACCTGAACCGGCCAGAAAGGTGAAAGTTGGAACCCTTTATTTCCGACCTCCGGGAAATACAGTGAAAGAAAATGTAGATCTCATGGGAAAAATGTTGGATCAGGCAGGCAATGAGGGCTGCGGGATCGTCTGTTTACCCGAGGGATGGGCAACCTGTAACACCGGTCTGGGCATGTCGAAGGTGGAAGCAAATTCATTGGATGGCAGCGCCTCGGACATGATGGCGAAAAAAGCCAAACAGTATGGGATGTATATCGTTTCCGGCCTGTATCACTGGACGGGCGATACGCTGTATAATGTAGCTGCTCTGTATGACAGGCAGGGAAAAATACAGGGTATCTATAAGAAGATACAGCTTCCTGACGCCGAAGCAGAACAGGGTGCTGTACCCGGTACTTCATTTCCCGTATTTACAACCGATTTTGGCAGGATCGGCATGCTGGTATGCTGGGATTATGCCTTTCCGGAGATATCCAGGATCCTGGCTTTAAACGGAGCTGAAATACTTTTCTGTCCGATCTGGGGAGATATACGCACACCGGACATCTGGAAACTTATTGCCCGAACAAGGGCTATTGACAATGGCGTTTATTTTGTAACATCCATTTTTGACGGACACAGCCTGATCGTCAATCCGGCAGGGGATATCCTGCAGGAGAGCGGTATACAGGGCACACTCATTACTGAAACCATTGACCTGAATTACAATCCGCCATGGGACTGGATTGGCAATGCAGGTCGTGGTGTCTGGAAAGGCGTATGGCGAAAGGATCGCCGATCCGATATCTTTGGACCTCTTGGTAATTTTAACACGTCAACAGCAGAATAAATGCCTGACCAGGATAAATATACCAGACGGCACTTCATGCAACTTGCCCTTGTTGGCGCAGGAGGTATCTGTTTGCTACCGGGGTGCGGAAAACAAACTTCATCCTGGCGCTTCTTTACTGATCCGGAAGCAAAATTAATGGATGCTATTGCTGATCAGATCATTCCTGCAGATGAGTGGCCGGGCGGACGCGATTCAGGTGTTACCAATTTTATTGATAAGCAGTTAACAGGCCCCTACTTCAGATTCCGGGAAAAATATCGGACAGGCCTTGCCGCTGTGCAGGAAACCTGTCTGACCCGGTTTCAGATGAAGTTTGAAGACTTGTCCTGGCTTGAACAAACCACCTTTCTGGAAAACCTGGAAAAAGGATCTATAGAAGAACGCCCCTGGGCCGGCGGATTCGGTCAGGAATTCTTTAACCTGGTGCGTGATCATGCCATGCAGGCATTCTATGGCAGCCCGCGTCACGGCGGAAATAAAGGATACATAAGCTACAAAATGCTGGAACTGGATTACCCGCATATCATCGGCCAAAACCGGTATAATCTCTGAGCCATGGCAAATAAGAAAGTAAACGCCGTTGTGGTGGGTTCAGGTGCAGGCGGTGGCGTGGTTGCCAAAGAACTGAGCACAGCAGGCTTGTCTGTAGTTCTGTTCGAAAGGGGTGGATGGATTACCTACGATGATCATAATGATGATGAACTTATCTCGCAACCCATCGCTCCCCTCGGAACCTCATGTGGTCCGGATGACAAACGATACCGGCGGGTTATGGTATATCCGGATGGAAGCAGCCGCATTGTGCTGCCCAGCGAAGGAGACTACAACAACATTGCAGCCTGCGTGGGATCAGGCACTGTTTCTTATGCTGCCCTGGCGTGGCGTTATATGCAGGAAGACTTCAAAATGAAATCCGTCTATGGTCATGTTGAAGGTTCGACCCTTGAAGACTGGCCCATTAACTACGATGATCTTGAACCCTGCTATGAAAAAGCCGAATGGGAAATCGGGGTGGCCGGGGATGACAGTCAGAATCCTTTTGCTCCTCCCCGCAAAAGACCTCAGCCCATGCCTCCCTTTGTACATAACAAAGCGGCACTTTTGCTCGATGCAGCTGCCCACAGATTGAACCTTCATCCTTTCCCGATTCCGGCCCTGCGTAACTCGGTTCCTTATGGCGGACGTCCTGCATGCATCCGCATGCGCAATTGTAACGGATATCCCTGCCCGGTGAATGCAAAATGCGGAACCCACAATACCGTGATCCCGGTCGCTCTGGCATCCGGTAATTGTGAACTGAGAACGCATGCTGTAGTCAGTGAAATTCTGGTAAATGACCAGGGCCGAATCAACGGTGTAAGCTATTTCGACAAAGAAAACCGCAGGAAGATACAACCTGCCGATATTGTCGTTGTATCCGCCTCAGCCATTGAATCAGCCCGTTTGCTGCTCAATTCAAAATCCAGGTTCTTTCCAAAGGGGATCGGAAATGAAAATGGCTGGGTGGGCCGGAACCTTCAGGGCCATGCCTACCCCAAGGCTTACGGTATTTTCAGCGAGGATGTGTATGACGACCTGGGTCCGGGTTCGTCCGTGGCAATCTGCGATTTCAGCCACCATAATCCGGGCATTGTGGGGGGAGGTTATCTGGCCAATTCATTCTTTATCCGTCCTTATTCATTTGCGGATATCAGGCCTCCCGGCGCAAAAAGATGGGGCAAGGAGCACAAGGTTTTTCAGCGTCTTAATTACAAAAAGGTGATTAAAGTCCATGGGCCCTACCAGGAAATCCCGCGGTTTGACCAGCGGGTCGAGGTGGATCCCGCAGTCAGGGATTTTTGGGGTCTTCCGGTAGCAAGACTTCATCCAAGCCTTATTGATGTCGATTCACCTGGATGCAATTATATTGCAGACAAGGCAGAAATATGGCTGAAGGAAGCCGGTGCCTTTTACACCTGGAAATCACCGGGCACAGGTAAAGGTGTTGGTGCACAATCACACCAGGCCGGAACCTGCAGGATGGGCAATGATCCAAAAACATCAGTTACGGATAAACATGGCCGGGTTCATGCCACACCCAACCTGTTTGTGGCCGACGCGAGCCTGCACGTAACCAATGGCGGATTCAATCCGGCGCTCACCATCATGGCACTTGGCTATTGGGTTGGAGGCTACATTGCTTCTGAATGGAACAAAGGAAACCGGTTTACTTAATACGGGATGGCATGAGCAGGAACCGAATCTTCCGCATTACCCTTTTTGTTGTTTCCACTCTTGCCTCGGTGGCCCTGATTGCGTTTGGCTCATTTTATTCGTACTGGAATTCAGCCTCACCCGACAAAACCTGTGCGTCCTGTCACGAAATTGTAAACTCAGTGAATCTGTTCAGCCAGTCAGCACACCGGGATCTTGCCTGCCGGGAATGCCACGGCACAGCCCTCAGCAACAGATGGCACAGCCTGCGTGAGAAGGGAATGATGGTGGTAAATCATGCCCGTATAGATTACGTTGAAGAAATCAGACTTACTGAACAGCAGGTACTTGAAGTCATGAACAGCTGCACACGCTGTCATACCAAAGAATACGCCAACTGGAACTCAGGCGGGCATTCGGCACGGTACAGGCATATTTTCCTGGATACCAGGCATAACCAGACGGAACAGCTTAACGCCGACTGCCTGCGTTGCCATGGTATGTTCAGCGATGTGCCCATCCAGGATGTAGCAGAACCTCTTGACAAAACCGGGCCCTGGAAGCTGAAGAACCCGGAAAAACTGGATAATCCAACTATTCCATGTCTGACCTGCCATCAGGTCCACAATCCGGGTGGTCTCCGGTTCAGTCCTGATTTTTCCAATCCCCGTTACATGTTCTACCTCCGGCTTCCTGTGCAGTCAAAGGTCAGTTTTTACAGCCGGGCAGAAAAAACACATATTCTGGCCGGTGACTTACCCAAAATAAAACTAACGGAAGGTGAACGGCAGGTAAGGGTATCCGATGACCTGATCATGCGGAATTGTGTTCAGTGCCATGCGCCAAATTCCCGCCACATGGCCGGAACCGGTGATGACAGAACACCACGGGGTGTTCACGAAGGATTAAGCTGTACCGCCTGTCATGTACCCCATTCAAACGACTCCCGGAAAAGTTGTGCCGTGTGCCATCCTGCCGTCTCAAATTGCAGGCAGGATGTTGAGAAAATGAATACAAGCTTTGCAGACCGGGGCAGTCCCAATAATATTCACTGGGTTGCCTGTGCCGACTGTCATAAAGCCGGTGTTCCCGGCAGGAAATGAAAAAATACATATGTTTCGGATTTCCCGAGCATATGAACAAATTGATAAAATTCATGTTCAAAAAAAGAAAAACGATGATTACAAGAAGAGATTTCATTAAACAAACAGGAATGGGAGCAGCAGCATTATCCATGTCAGGTCTTACACAATGTAGTTCTGAATCAGGTATAAAACCGGTCGGAGGGCGTGTAATTGACGCCCACATCCATATTGTACCCGGAAAGGTACAGAAAGCCCTTCAGATCATGGATGACAACTTCGTCAGGTATGGTGTGATGATCGCTTCCATTGCCGGCACGGATCCCGATCTTTATGTCGGCGACAAAGCCTTTTATGAACTTATTGAAGCCGTCAGGCCTTTTAAGAATCGCCTGGGCGTGCATTATACCTTCGACTGGAAAATGGCGGAAACAGACCCGGAGTTTTTTAATAAAGCTCCGGATATGCTTGAAAAAGCGGTAAGTGCCGGGGCCATTGCCGTGAAAAACCTGAAAGACCTTGGCCTGGTTGCCAGGGACTTCGAAGGTAACCTGATCGCCATTGACGATCCGCGCCTCTTCCCCATCTGGGAGCGTGCAGAAAAACTGAACCTACCCGTGGCCTTTCATACCGGTGACCCGGTGGCCTTCTTTAAGCCATGGGAACCGCAAAACGAGCGCTGGGAGGAGTTGGAATTGCATCCCGAATGGTCTTTTGCCGACCAGAGCAAATATCCGCCGCTTGAAACACTCTTTGCGCAGGTAAATAATGTCTACAAAAAGTTCTCCAAAGTAAATTTTGTGGCAGTGCACGTGGCCGGATACTCTGAAAACATAAAAGAGGTTGGCAAATGGCTCGATGAAATACCCAACCTGTCTATTGATATTGCAGCACGTGTCCCTGAGTTGGGGAAACATCCGGCACGGGAAGGACACGATTTCTTTACCCGGCACCAGGACAGGATCTTGTTCGGAACTGACCTGGCATTCTGGGAAAATTGTGATGTGCAGGGCGCAGGCCCGTGCAAGGATTTCACGGCAGATGAGGACCGGAACTTTTACAACATACACTGGCGGTATTTGCAAACTCTTGACAAACAGTTCGATCATCCAACGCCCATCCAGGGAAAATGGAAAATCGACGGCATCGGTCTGGAAGAACAGGCCCTGAAAAAGATATACTGGGATAACGCTTACCGGTTCTATAAACTTGATAGGTTCGGGGTTGCATAACAGATAAATGTTATGACATCCGAACAGAAAATTGCATTTGACGTACTTATTTTATAAATTTGTACGTAAAACTGATGATTATGGAAACAAAGTTGACACTAAGACTTGATAAAAATGTGATAATCAGGGCTAAAGATTATGCTCAAAATCACAATATCAGCTTATCCAAGATAGTAGAATCCTATCTTGATTCTATGACTAAGAAAAAGTCAAAAGATATTGAGATAACTCCTTTGGTGGAGAGTCTGAGTGGAGTTGTTAAATTGCCTAAGGATTTTGATTACAAAAAGGAGTATACTGATTATTTGACAGAGAAATACAAATGAAGAAACTACTGATAGACACAAATATCGTTATTGATTTGTTGGCAAAAAGGGATCCGGATTACGCTGATGCAGCACAAATCTTTTCCCTGGGCGATAAAAAGCAAATACAATTGAGTGTTACTGCATTGACTATTGCCAATACAAATTATTTGCTTTTAAAATTGAAATCCCACAATGAAGTAAAATCAATTCTCAGGATGTTCAAACTATTAGTTGATGTTTTGTCGCTTGATGATAAGGTAATAAGCCTTGCTCTTAATGACACAGATTTTAAAGACTTTGAGGATGGATTGCAGTATTTTTCGGCAATTGAGAACGATCAAGATATAATAATCACGAGAAACCTGAAAGATTATAAAAATTCAAAAATTCCTGCGATGACTGCGGAACAATTCTTAAAGTCATATAAGATACAGGCCTGTTGCAAATAACTTAACTCCTGGCCTACTGGATGATCTGCCTGAAAATCCCCATCATCTCCAAATCCCTATCTTCGATCGCCTCTTTTATAACAATGTCTGTAATTGAATTGTAATCTCCCATACCCTCCCCGACCAGCCGGCTAAGTCTGTTGCCAAGAGGACTTGTCCACCCGTCTGGATTATTGTAGTCTTTAATATAATCGAATGACCGGTTGACTCCCTGCTGATCATTCAGCCTATCAAAGCAATAGGCTGTGAAGAACCGGGTCAGCCGGTTGTCAGGCAGGTAGGGCTCACCCGAAAACAAATTTACTGGCCATGTCTCGGCTTTCCGGAGGAACTGGACGGCCTTTTTCCATTTCCCGGTTTTCATGAATTCAAGTGCATAAAGAATGTTGGTTTCCCTGAACAAGGCATGTGCATTCACATCTCCTTCCGCGGGAAGCATATTCAGGGTATTGAGCACAGTCAGTGCATCAGCATAACGACCATTCAGCCTGAGCATCTGAGCGTATTGCAGTCCGGCGACAAAGCTTTCCGGGTGAAGCGTATGATTATTCCCCGCGATCAGCAGTGCATCCTCCTTCCGTTTTTCCTCGGAATAGAACTTTGCCAGTTTCAATCCTGTACGCCAGTCTGCCGGATCAAGCTGGTAAGCCTTATCCAGGGATACTTCCACCATGGATGGTTCATCCCGGAACAATTCTGCTTTGGCCAGGTAAAAGGGAACAAAATCGGGATCGGTTCCGCATGATGTGAACAATTCACGGGCTTTTTCAGGCTGGTTATACTGCCAGCGGACAAGGGCTTCATAATACCGCCATTTCCAGCTTGGTTTTTGCTGATTTGCCCAGGTGAACAAGGCAATCATTTCCGGCCGGAAAGGGAAAACCAGCATGGGTGAAGCTGCCAGCGCTTCATCCAGCATATTCTCTGCAAGGGTTTTTTGGCCGGATTTATCAAGAAGATATGCCTGCCAGAGCCTTACCATCGGATGGGAAGGGGCCAGTTCAAGCAAGCGCAGGGCCTCTGCTGACAGGTTCCACTGATAATACTGAATGGCCATTTCGATGTATGTTTCATGGGGTAATTCCTGCCGGATCAGGCTGGTAAATTTCTGCTTGTCGTCTTCACTGCCTGTGTTCATGTATTTTTCAAACCGGGCGAAATGGTTGAGCGGATTATGCCATACCATTTCATTCAGCTGTGCCTGTGCGCTCCCGGTATTGCCCTGCTTTCGCAATATCATAACCAGTGCATTCCCGGCTGCCTCATTCTGTGGATAGGTGTCCAGGCATTTCATCAGGATATGATTTGCTTCATTCCAATCCTGTCTGCCAATCGCCAGGTAAGCAAGCCGCAGGTAAGCTGCCTGCCTGAATGGCGGTGAAAGGGTTGCCACCGAAAAGCCATCCAGTGCATCTGCATACCGGCCTGCCTGCTCATTGGCCAATCCCCAGAAATAATTGGCCTCCCCGTCGTAGGTATTTACAGCAAGTGCATGGCCCGCATATACCAGGGCCTCATCATACAAGCCCTGCCGGTAACGGATCTGTGCCATCTGCGAGAGGGCGGGAACCAGATTCGGGTCCTTTTCAAGGGCCTGCAGGAAGTACATCTCTGCTTCGCTGTAATCCTTCTGGTTGCTCAGGTCTTTACCTCTCAACAATAATCCGTGAACTGACTGCCAGTCAAAGTCGGCCGGTGATTCCAGCGGTCGATTCAATGCCTGATCCGGGTCATCCGTGATCACCTCCTCTCCCAGCTTGACGACCAGCTGGTCCGGGTTGCCCTGCCACCTGACCGAATCCCGGAATACGGCAAGCGGTTTGAGTGATATATTCCGGATAAGAAGCGGTGATCCCGAAAAAAGAACGCGCAGTGTATCCGATTGGTCTTCCAGGGCCATCCAGTCAATCTTCAGCCAGTTTTCCTCTACCCGCAGATTCAAGGCTCCGCGCGGTGACGCATGTGTCATGCCCCTTGTCTGTTTCACCGGGAACCAGTATTCATCCCACGAATCAGTTGTATAAGGTGAAAAAGCAACATGTTTGAAAGGGGTGAACATGCTGCCCGGTGAGGCCTGGTTGAACAACCGGCCTGATTGAAGTTCCAAGTTCAGTCCTTCGCCGTCGGTCAGCAGGTTTTCCCATCTCATGGCCTCCTGGGAGAGTCCCAGTATCCAGATCTTCCTTCCCAGTTTTTCATAATAGGGTGATACATGTCCGAAACCCATCCCGTCCTGATGCCAGTATCCGCCATAAAAGCTGGACGGACGGCCCAGAATGTGATATGACTTGTAGCTGCCGAAATCATTATGCCTGTAAAACGAGATCTTCCTGTCCACGGAGTCAAGTGGCCAGGTGTTGGTTTCCCCAACATGACCGATGTAATGCGTGCCCGGGAAAATAAATTCCAGGTCTTCAGCGGCTTTAAAACCGGCATTCACCCAATGGTAAAGCTCCTGCTCCACCGGTGTATTGTTATACCACCAGGCACAGGTTGTAAAGTAGGCTTTGTCGGGTTCCAGTTTAATTTCCACGCGCCAGGTTGTCCGGGATGCCCATTCGGTTGCACCGATGAAACAGCTGACGCTGCCGTCGGGATTAGTCCGCGAAAAATAATCCACAGGTGTGGAAGCCGTTGTGGCATGCCCGATATCCCCGAAATTGAATTCGAGTCCGCCGGTCGTCCAGGGCCCCCGTAAGGCAATATCGCGGAACTTCACTGAACGGGTGGTAAAGACAAAGGGATACTGCCGGGACTTTTCAAAGGCTTCCCAGACCTTGCCTCCGATCTCAGGCATAACGGCGAGCCGGATATACTCATTTTCCATCTCCACCATTTTCCAGTTTCTCACTGAAGATTCCGTGGTAAAACCGTCAAACCGGAAATAGGGATAAACCCGGCCGGGACGGGCTACCGGATCAGGATCCGAATACGGATAGGTGGTCATGGGACGGTCAACCTCCCGGATGATGGCCTGCTGGGCGCTGGCGGAAAGGGAGAGGAACAGGAAAAGGTAAAAACGGGTGCGCATAGTAATATGTTTATGGTTAGAGGCTAAAAACGTCATTGCGAGTCCCATTTACGGGACGAAGCAATCTGCCAAAACACGCATGAAAATTCCAATATGTGCTGTTCAATGTCACTCTATTTTCAAAAACAGGTTGCTTCGTCGTCCAGTCTCCAATTTCAGCACAATCATCCTGTACGACTCCTCGCAATGACGTTCACACCCACACCCACACACTACAGCCTACAGCCTACAGCCTACAGCCTACAGCCTAAACCCCTATTTTAACTTCTCCAATTCCCTTCGTATCAATTTCTTCATCTTATCCACCTCAAAATCCACGATAGCTTTTCCGTGTTCCGGGCTTGCATGGATCCGGGGATCCCGGCCGAGCATACCCAAAGGCCAGCAGTTTACAGGAATTGGTCGTGTAAAAATACATACAGACCAAATTAGGAATTTATTATCAGTTTAATCATTAGGCCGATGAATTTATTGCCCGAAATAAAATGATAAATAACAAATCCATATTATCTTGCGGTAACATTAAATAAAGAACGGTATGAAAATCACAACTCTCAGGCAGGTTATATATATCAGTTGTTTGTCTTTATTTATATCAGGATGTCTTTCTCGGGTAAACATTAAGAATAAGGAAAAAATTGATGCCCGGTGGGAAAAGCTGGGACCCGGAGGTGGCGGAGCTGTATTTATCCCTACATTCTCGTTCGAAGATCCGGAAAAATTCGTGCTTCGGTGCGATATGACCGGCTCATATCTCACAAATGATGGAGGTAATTCCTACCAACAGGTCAATTTTGCAGGCGGAGCATCATGCTATGCCTTTGATCCGAATGAACCCAATACCATTTATATAGGAACGGCCCTGTTAAATAAATCAACAGATGGCGGAAAGACCTGGGAACCGTTTTTTCCGAAAAGAACTGAAATTATTCATGAAATCTATCAGGGTGATCATGCTGATTATGGCATTGAAACAACAAACTCCCTGTATGCAGGTGAATTTGGCAGAATAGGGGCAATACGGGTTGATAATGAAAGGTCAGGTACGGTATATTTCAGCATGGGTCCGTTTTTCTATTATACTTTTGATGCCGGCCACAGTTGGAACAGAGAGGATCTTCACCAGGACATCGAAAAAATATACACGGATAATACAGCCGTGAAAGGGGAAGTCTGTATTTTTACCGCCGGTTCAGCCTACGTATTCAATAAGGCATCCCGGAGCTTATTGAAAAAGGACTTCCCGATTCAAATGTCACCCGCATTTTCAATTACTTGCGGAACTTCAGCACAATCCGGCAAGGTAATTTTTTATGCCCTCCACCATGATGCAAACGAGCCTGTGCAGGGAGAATTCGGTCACAGTGAAGTATGGAAATCTGATGATCAGGGAGTAACCTGGAAACAATTGATGCATCCGGCCATCACAAATACAACTACAGGGATCAAACCCAGTTATTCCATGATCTCATGTGCTGAACAGGATGCCGGACAGGTATATCTCATTTGTAACCGGTATGAGGAACGGAAGTCTGATCATGAATTCAGGTATTGGTATGGTGCGCTGAAAACAAAGGATGAAGGAAACAGCTGGAAATGGGTCTGGAAAGGAGGAGGTGGATCAGGGCAATACGCTGTGAAGGATGGCATTGGTGTGGCTAATCTGAAGGATGCATGGGCAGAGAAGGCTTTTGGAGGCGAATATATCCGGTTAATGGATGTCGGGGCATTCCCGGCGGATGGCAATATTGCCATTGTAACCGACTGGTATCGCACGATGAAAACCATGGATGGAGGCGAAACATGGACAGAGATTTATAGTAAGGAGCAGCCCGACGGTACTTATATTTCCCGTGGTTTGGATGTTACAACTGCCTACGGCGTTCATTTTGATCCATTCGACAGCAACCATATCGCAATCAGCTATACGGATATTGGTTATCACCATTCCTATGACGGGGGCAAAAGCTGGATCAGATCAACCCAGGGGGTGCCTTCCGACTGGATAAATACCTGTTACTGGATGGTTTTTGATCCGGAAATAAAAGATAAAATATGGTCAGTTTGGTCGCAAATGCATGATTTCCCGAGGGGTAAAATGACCCGGAATCCGGCATGGAAGGAATATGCTGAGGGCGGTGTTTGCATATCAACGGATGGCGGCAGAACCTGGAAACCAAGCCATGAAGGTATGGGTATGAATTCACCTGCAACGTCAATTGTTATAGATCCCGCATCTGCCCAGGGAAACAGAACATTATATACCAGTGTGTATAATAAGGGAGTATTTAAATCAACTGATGATGGTAAAACCTGGGAGCTGAAAAACAAAGGTATTGAAGACAATACCTGTGCTTTTGAACTTACCCTGACCGGAAACGGCAGCCTCTTTCTTACGGTAAGTGCCGCACCCATGCATAAGGACGGAAAGAGGGGAAGAGAATATTATTCAGGTGCTGTTTACCGGTCAACTGATGGAGCAGATAGTTGGACACGGCTGAAAGTTGTCGGCGGATCTCTGTTTCCGAACGGGATAGATTTTGACCGCCAGAATCCTGATCGGATATATCTGGCCTGCTGGGCAGACATTTCCCTCAGTGACCTGGTTGGCAGGGATGGTCTTGGGGATCATGACGGAAATGAGTTAATTGAGATGCCCGGCGGGATTTTCCTTTCCGAAGATAACGGAACAACATGGAAACAGATTTTTGATGATAACCAGTATGTTTATGATGTTACGGTTGATCCCTATCATCCGGGAAGATTATATTGCAACACCTTTAACCAGGCAGCCTATCGCAGCGACGATGGTGGCAAAACCTGGAAGAAGATCAGGGGATATGATTTTCATTGGGGACAAAGAATAGTTGTCGATCAGCATGATCCGGAGCAGGTATACATAACTACCTTTGGTTCGAGTGTATGGCATGGAATTCCGGTTACAGTTGACCCGGAGACCAGACGGATTCAGTAGGTCAGTACAACCGCATATTGGTGATCAGCTCCCTTCTTTCCAGTTCGTCATGAATAGCCAAACAGTTCCGGATATCATAATCCGGCTCCACGTGGTAGGCAATCTGAAGGGGACCACCCTTATTTTCCGATACGGTTTTATCGAGCCAGTCCAGGATCGCCGACCGGGGAACTCCATGAATCAACAGCTCCATCGGCGGGGCTATGTGTATCACAAAATCAAGGCCCATGATCTCCCTGATGCTGCGTATGGATGTTCCTGATCCCGTATCGATTACTTTCAGGTTCTGGATATGCGACATGGGAATGATCAGGTGATCAGACATTCCGCAGGAATGCAGACGAACTGCACCCAACTGTATTCCCATCTGGCTGACATAGGGAACAATAAAATCATCATACAAATCAGGTGAGACCATGGTCCCGGAACATTCCCCCACATGCAGGGAAGTAATGCTGAGATTGCCCATTGCGGCAAAATGCCTGATGAGGATCACATAGGCATTGGCAATCCATTGGTGAATGGCATGTGTCAGGTCAGGATCCGACATCATCATCACCATCATGTTATCCCCGACGAGTTTCAGCGAGGTGGTTATGATCCCGTGAATGGTTGCACGGCCGGATTCATCCCAGAAAAAAGGCGGGATGACCCGCAGATCCGGACGGGTTTCCCGGATATTCCGCATCTGGTTCTCCAGGTCTTTGATCAGGGGATGTGTCAGAATGGACTTGGGAGGAGGAAGTTCACTGATATTTGATATATTTTCAAGCGGCCTGCCCATTACGTCAGCATCTTTGTCCTCAAAGAATGAAAATTCTGCGCCCAGTAAGGTTGCCAGGATCATATTCGGTTGTATTGCCCCAACAAGTACGTGGTTATCCCTGACATGTCTGGCCTGGACCAGATTGGCCTCCATGTTGTACAAGGGATAGCGGGGAAATTCATCACGTACAAACTGGCTTATTTTTTTATCCTGCTCCCAGCGGTAGATCGGATCGGTATAATATTGTCCGGTAAAACCAAATCCTCCGTTCTTGTGGAGCCATCCTTTGGAAACACTTGCTTCAATGGTTATCATGGTTTGCATAGTATTATCTAAATCCACGCCGATAAGTCCATTTCAAACGACGTCATTGCGAACGCAGTGAAGCAATCTGCCTGAAAACGGGAGATTGCTTCAGTCACTTCGCTCCTTCGCAATGACGCATTGACTTTCAGCATTATATTCCCCATTCCTTCCGCAGGTCAGTAATCGGACGCTCCCTGCTTTCATCCTTTCCCCAGGCATAATGTCCTTTTGGACTTTTACCGGCCCATCTTTCATCCATCCTATCTCCGGCCGGCTGAAACCGGATATCGCAGCTTATTCTGAACTTTTCGGTAAGGTTGGTGGTTGAGGCGTGGAGGGTATACAATCCAAAGATCAGCACATCGCCCGGATGAAAATCAGTGGTCAGCCAACGTCCGCCAAATTTCTCGGTAATTTCATAGGGATCAGAACTGAACCATCCCTCGCTGATCAGATCTCTGTCAACATCAATTCCACCATAGGTATTTCTTAAACGGGCAAAGGATTCCAGGTTGTGCGATCCTTCGCAAATGGCCAGGGTCCCCTGATACACCGGGATATCACCGATCGGTATCCACACCGTATGAACCCTTTGTGAGCCCCTGCCCATATAAACCACATCATAGTGGCATCCCGTGAAATTCTCGTTTCCGACGGCACGCAACCACTTATAATCATAGGTAGCTGTCTCTTCACCGAAAAAAAGGCGGAAGAATTCGAAAAGCCTGGGATTCTCAAATACAGCAAGAGATGCCGGATGATGGGTTATGATGCTCTGCCCGGTCATTCTGACCTCTCTGCCTGAACGGGGCATTACGGCTTCGAGCAGTGGACTGCCCTCGACCAGTGCGTTCTTTTCTGCAAGATGGCTTACAATGGCTGAACGGGCATTCAAAACGGTTTCCCGGTCGATAAAATTCCGAAGGAGAAGGTAGCCATCCTGGTTAATTCTTTGCTTCAAAGCACCAATATCATGCAGCAGATCTCCTGAGTCACACAGCTCTCCCAGCTTTTCACCGGGGTATTCGACTTCGGTTCTGCAGAATTTTACTTTCATGTTATACTTTTTTCATATCCATCGCAAAATATGGCACATTTGTCTGCCATTTTCCTTTGGTGAAATCCGGGAAGGGCACCGGCGCATCCTTTTCGATTGACAGGCCTGAAAGCTCAACAATCGCAGTCATGACGGCAGAATCATATACATCGATCGGTGTCGGTCCTTTAGCCTTCACGGCATTGATAAACTGGACCAGCATCACATAATCTGTTCCTCCGTGTGAATAGGCAGAAAAATCGCCCTGCCACCATTTGTGATTATACTTCTCTTCGTATGGTTTCCAGGGTTCCCATTCATGGTATTCCGGACTTTTGCCATCGAGATATACTGAGTTCTTCTGTTCATCATAGACTCCTTTCAAACCCTGAAGCAACCACCGGTTTGAATAAGGCCGCGGCAACTGCATATCATAGTTGATAACCAATGTTTTACCGGATTTTGTTCTCAGCAGGGAGGTTACAATATCGCCCTGGCGGTAATTCAGGTTGGCATTTGGATGATCCTTGCCGAATTTCCTTTTAAAATAATCATTAATGCCTTTTGAGGCGGAGGATGTGGAATAGATCTCCGTAAATATATCGCCCCGGTTAATATCCATCCAACTGATGATCGGACCGACACTGTGTGTGGGGTACTGATCCCGGTTATATTTGAGGAGATATGCGGCGGGCCATTTCTGTTCACCGGTCTTGCTGTCGAAAAACCAATGGTCGATGCAATCATGGGAATGGGCGCAATGACAATGCACAATTTCCCCAAACATACCCAGACGCTTCATATTCAGGAGGGCCAGGTTGTCCTGTCGAAAACTCCAGTTTTCGAGCATCATACAGGGTATCCCCGTTTTTTCGGAAGTTTCCACCAGGCGCCAGGTATCTTCAACCGACAAGGATGCCGGAACTTCTATTCCCGGATAAGTGCCATTATTCATCGCATGAAGAGCAATGACAGTATGGGAATCCCAATAGGTTGCAATAATGACGGCATCCAGTTTCTCCTTTTCCAGCATTTCTGTATAAGCATTCCCATTTGTGAAATAGGCATTCGGACGCTTTCTGCCGGCTTTTTCGCAAAGGCTGGCCGCATTGGCTGCCTTGCTTTCAACAAGATCACAAACCGCCGTAATCTCAACGCCATCGATGGTTAACAGGTTGCTGACATGACTGGTTCCCCTGTTGCCGGTACCAATTACGCCAACCCTGACCACTTTTTCGTCAACGCCGGCGGCACTGACGGTTTTAGGCAGAACACCCATTCCCAGTGTAGCTATGCTGCCGGCTTTGATAAAGCCTCTTCTGGATACTTTTTTCATATCTGTTAATTTTGGTTATGACGCTTCTGATAAAATTACGGAATGTTTTGGATTCTAAGTCAAAAAATCAAGCCGTTTCAGGCACAACTTTTATTCGCTTCCCGACTTTGTGTCCTGCCAAACCATAATAAAGAATAAAAAAGTAGCACGGAATGACAATCAGATATGCCTGCTGCGGGTTGATTATATCCGCAAGACGGCCATATAGCAAGGGTAAAAGTGCACCCCCCAGATTGCCCATGATGAGCAAAGACGATCCGATGCGGGTAAAACGGCCCAGGCCTTCAATTGCCAGTGGCCACACCGCCGGCCAGATCAGCGAGTTTGCCATCCCGAGCAAAGCGATGAAAACAACCGATATTAACCTGGGGGATGCTATCGCTGCAACCGTGAGAATAATTCCCAGTATGGCACAAATACGAAGGGCTGTGCTTTGAGAGATATAGCGCGGAATGGCAATAACTCCGATTGTATAGCCCAGGATCGAGGCCATCATGGTCATGGAAGTAAAATGTTTTGCAACTGAAACGGGTATTCCCTGGCTGAGTCCATAACTGATAATCGTATCTCCGGCAATGATCTCCAAACCCACATCACAAAAAATGGCTATCACACCCAGCAAAAGAAAGGGGAACTGAAATATCGAGGTTCTGGAACCATAGTATAAATCATCTTCCTCCGAATTTTGCACATTGGGATCAATTTCAGGCAATCCGGATATTTTTATCAGAATACCTATTGCCACCAGGATAGCAGCCATGCCAAGATAGGGAATGATCACCCGTGAAGCCAGTTCATCCAGTGCCACAGCCCGCTGTATGTCATCCAGGGTTTTGAGATGCGCCAGCAGGGCATCCCCGTCACTCAGGGCCATGACGCCAAACAGAAATGTTGCAATCACCCCGGCTGATTTATTGCAGATGCCCATAATACTGATGCGCTGTGCTGCACTTTCAATGGGCCCGAGTATGGTAATATACGGATTTGCAGCAGTTTGCATAATGGCCAGGCCGGTTCCCATGATAAACAGGCCTGACAGGAAAAGGAAATATGTCCTCGTGAGAGCAGCCGGTATGAAAAAAAGAGCACCGGCTGCCATGATGAATAAACCGAACATCATACCCTTCTTAAGACCCGTTCTTTTCAATACCCAGGACGAAGGAATTGCCATGATCACATAGGCCACATAAAATGAAAATGCAACCAGGTATGATTCAAAATGATTCAGCTCGCATGAAATCTTCAGATAGGGTATTAATATGCCGTTCAACCAGGTAACAAAACCGAAAATGAAGAAAAACAAACCGATCGTTCCCACTGTGATCCAGGTTGCCTGTGGTTTTCCGTCAGATGAATTCTGTCTCTTTCTCATGTGTAAAATACAGTTAGGTTCTCATGGTGCAATATAATAAAAAATGGAACCGGAAAATTGGCTCACCGGTATTGAACCTAATTAAGTTTTTCTTACTTTCGGAAAAATAACATTGATCACCTCACCCCAACCCTCTCCTAAAGGAGAGGGAGTTCTCCCTTCTCCTTTAGGAGAACGGGCTAGGGGATGAGGTGTTCGAAACTCATTAATAAACATACCCATGCCAAAACTGCCCTGTTTATTTGTAACAATACTGCTGCTATACAGCTGTACATCCGTAAAAAAGGACAAGCTATCGTCTGATTGGTCCGTATCGGTCATTCCTTCATCGATCCGGATAGATCCGGTTACCAATGAGATCATTGATGACCGGTTCATCCTTCCTGAAAACCGGACTTCCCGAAATGCACAAATGTTGAGTAAAAACTGGATCTATGACGGTGCAAAGGTCACCCTTCAGGCCGCGCGCGGAGAATATATTTCCTTTCAGGTGGTACTGACTAATAATACCGATAAGATCCTGAAGGGGATCCGGGTTGAGATGCCCCCGTTCGGGAATGACAATTCCCGTTTTATGGTCAAACCTGAACTGTTTCTGGAATGGTCCGTTGAGGTCAAAACACCAAGCACAGGATATCCTGAAGCTTCTCTGGGTGAGGGATGGTATCCGGATGCCCTCATCCCGTTCAAATATATACAGGATGATTCTGCTGCTGTGAGATGGCGTTGGACTTATCCGCTCTGGCTTCCCGATTTTAACAACCGGATCGATGATCAGAAATCCCTGATCGTCTGGATAGACCAATATGTCCCGTATTCAATTGAAGAAGCCGGACCAGGAATTTATTCAACCCAGGTGAACGTCACGATTGAGGGAGTGACAAAATCAATACCGGTCGATCTGACTGTATGGAATTTTGCCATCGACAATGAGAATAAGTTTAAAGCCGGCCTTCAGCATGAGGGCTTCGCCAGAAGCATGACTGCGGAACAGGAACTAGCTATTTATCAGTTGCTTAAGCGTAACCGGATCGCATTGCTCGATCCGACCTATGATCCTGAACTTGAGGTCTCGAAAGACGGGCGGATTAATATTGACTGGAAAAACTTTGATGCACGGTTGAACAAGTATTTCACAGGCAAGGCATTCACCAGCGATTACGGATATGATTACGGACCTGGTTACGGAGAGCCCCTTGAGACTTTTGTCCTCCCGTTTGACGTATATGGAAAGCACGGAACGACAGGCTGGCCCGATGTGGGGAAGCCCGATGTGGAGCGTAATCCTGAAAATAAGGCGATTTATATTGATTGCATAAAGAAGGTACGCAACCACTTTGCCACACTGATCGATCCCACCAAAACAGAGATCACGGTTTATCTCAATGGTCTGGATGAATCGTATTTCCCTGAAGCCTGGGACAGGATGGTTTATTACGGCGATATCTTCCGCGAATTTTATCCTGAAGCCCGTTTCAGGATCGACGGCGGATATAGTGAAGAGGCTTTGCAGATCGTAAAGAACTCTATCAATTCATGGGCATCGCATACCATTGAATATAATTATGAGACAGTAAGAAAATACCAGGATATGGGTATCCGGGTATGGCTTTACGGACCCATGCTGTATGAAAGCAAAGTGAACAGCTGGGTCGGAAGTTCAACCTTCATGGACCTGCCCCTGGTGAATGACCGGGCGATCAGCTGGAGTTGCTGGAAATACGGCACATATTCCTGGTTAAGCTGGGGGGCAGGGGCAGGCTGGGTAAACGGATGGTATGATCCTGAATCATGGAAAGATGCCTCAAAGGCCAGGGCGGAATCAGATGCCGAGTTCACATACAAGAAATTAAACGGGAATGCCCTGTTAATTTACAGCCCTGGTATTATTCCCAATGTGGACGGACCATGTCCCTCCATTCGCTTGAAAACCATGCGCAATGGTGTACAGGAATATGAATATATGCGATTGTTGTCCATCGCCGATCAGAAAAAGGATCGGGTTGATTCCCTGGTGAACAGCATAATCAAAATGCCCTATGGACCCAATTCAATCGGGAACCTGGATATCTGGGACTTTGATGCAGAACAATGGGATAAGTGCAGGGCCGAGCTGGGGGAAACGATCGACCAGTCCGGTGACAAACCATAACAGACACAATTGATTATGATCAGCTAATACAATTCACAAATAAATAGATAAGGAGATAATAAAATGACAAAAAGATTAACTGGAATTCTGGGCACTCTCGCAGTGTGTCTATTGAACATAAGCCTGTCCGGTCAGGATATTGGTCTGGTGGATATCAGACATGCAGAGCAGGTTATTACGGTAGGCGGTGCAAATGCCGATATACCCGGCTTTTCCTCTGAAGCGATACAGATCGCACTGGATGCAATAATGGCCAGAGGCGGGGGAATTGTAAAACTGAATCCCGGCACGTACAAGATCATGGCTCCGGTCCGTGTCCCGGCCAACACATCCCTGATCGGGTCCGGCAAAGAGACCATTCTTCAGAAATGTGACGGATTCCGAACCAATTTTGTTATTGATGCAGACTGGGGCATGCAAAGGGCAGTTGTTAAAGATGCCAGTGGTTTTAAGATAGGAATGGGTATTCAGTTATATGACGATGAACACAATGAAGGCTGGGACGTGACCACGGCCGTGATCACCGATATCGAAGGCAATGTGATCTATTTTAATAACCGTACGGTGAACGATTATATTGCATCACTGAATGGTGTTGTCTCTAACGGCTGTTCAATTATAGAAGCGGTTGACGCTGAAAATGTCACGATCTCGAACCTGGTTGTCGAGGGCAACAAAAATACCAACGATTACATCAATGGATGCCGCGGAGGTGGCGTTTACATTCACAAATCAAAAAACTGCCGGGTTGAGAATGTCCATATGAATGCGTTCAACGGAGACTCGTTCAGCTGGCAGATCACGGAAAATATCACGGTGAAAGGATGTGAAGCTTCAAACGGGAACGGGCTGGGATTTCATCCCGGCACCGGTTCCGATCGATCCATAGTGGAAAACTGCATAAGCCATCATAATAAAGGAGACGGCATATTCCTTTGCTGGCGTGTTCAGCATGGTGTGTTCAGGAATAATGTCGTGTATGCTAACCAGGACAATGGAATCTCCATAGGCCATAAGGATACCGATAATGTTTTTGAGAATAACCATGTGTATGAAAATGCGCACCAGGGTGTATATTTCCGGGATGAAACTGAGGAAAACAGCGGACACCGGAACACATTCACCGGCAATACAATTGAAAACAACGGGATTGAAGGGGAAGCCAGCGGTTTTTATATCGGCGGTGAAACCCATGACATCACCATCACCAATAACATCATACGCTCCACCGGCAAAGGAAATCAGACCACGGCAATCTACATCGGTAAAAAAACATCCGGAATAACAAACCGGGACAATAAGATCTCCGGATCGAAGGAAGTGGTGTACGAGAAGAAGTGAATACCTCATCCCCTAACCCCTTCTCCTGAAGGAGAAGGGGAAACTCCCTCTCCTTCAGAGCTTGTCCCGCTTTGGCGGGAAGAGGGTTGGGGTGAGGTGTTAATCCAGAAATTTAAAATTAATCCAATATTCCTCCTTGAAAATGCAAGTAAACTCACTTCGGATCTTTTTACACACCTTTATTTCCTGGGTCAGTTTTACTATCTGTATCATAACCGATATTTCCGGGCAGAATGCCCTTATCCGGGAAGAAACCACCTCCATTCTGACCTATCCGTATACTGATCCAAATCCGGTGCCGACTATGGCGATCAATGCCATGGTATCTCCGTTCTACCCGTATTTTGTCTTCGACGGATACACGGACAAGGGTATAAAGCAGGACTGGAAAGTGGTAACGCTTGAGAACGACTACATTAAGGTAACCGTTCTTCCCGGTGTCGGGGGAAAAGTATGGGGCGCCATTGAAAAATCCACAGGCAGGGAATTCGTTTACATGAACAAAGTGCTAAAATTCAGGGCTATAGGCATCCGGGGTCCATGGACAAGCGGAGGTATCGAACACAATTTTGGGCTGGACCTGGGGCATGCACCGTGGACTTCCTCCGACGTGGACTATGTTATCTTGGAAAATCCGGATGGCAGTGTAAGCTGTGTTGTGGGCGGACTGGACCTGGCTTCCCGCACACAGTGGCGTGTCAAAATCAGTTTGCCAAAAGACAAGGCCTATTTTGAAACCCAAAGCATGTGGTACAACCCGACCCCCTTGCATGATGCTTATCTGTCCTGGGAGAATGCCGGGTTTAAGGCAACGGATGACCTGCAATTTTATTTCCCGGGGACCTATTATATAGGTCATGACGGTGCGGTGGGTGACTGGCCTTATGACCGGAACGGACGGAATTTATCCCGGTATAAGGAAAATAATTTCGGAAGTCACAAGTCATACCATGTTTCCGGATTATTTACCGGCTGGTTCGGGGGTTACTGGCATAAGAATGACTTTGGATTTGGCCATTTTGCACCCTATAGTGACGCTCCCGGTAAGAAAATTTGGATATGGTCGCTGGCCAGGGATGGTGCAATTTGGGAAGACCTGCTTACCGATTCTGACGGGCAGTATATTGAAGCCCAGTCCGGGGTCAAATTCAACCAGGCAAACCGGGAAAGCGGTTTTAACAGTCCGTTCAACCAGCTCTCCATGCGTCCCCACTATACCGAGACCAAGACGGAATACTGGTTCCCCGTGAAGAAAACGGCGGGTATGGTCGATGCATCTCCGGCAGGTACGTTGAATGTGGTCCGGAAAGCCGATAGCCTGAGCATTTCCATCAGTCCGAATATTTCGATAAATGACAGCCTGGTAGTAACCATTGCAGGGAATCGGCACTTTTCTGCATTAGCCCGGGTAAAGCCCATGCAGGTATACCATACAGCCATTCCGTTTCCAGCCGGCGACAGTCAAAGCATTACGGTTGCCGTCGGGAAGAACCTGCTGTTCTACTCAAACGATCCGGGACGATTGATAACGGACCGACCGATAAAATCAGCTGAAAACCAGGACTTCAACTCCCCTGAACATCTTTTCAGACTGGCAGAAGATGAGAATGCCATGCGAAATTACCCGGAAGCCCTGGCATATTATCTGGCTTGTCTGCAGCAGGTGCCATCACACAGCAGGGCTTTGACCAAGGCAGCAGAGCTTTATTACCGCAGGGCAGAATATACGGAAGGACTCAGTTTTGCCCGCAAGGTTCTGGAGAATGACACCTACGATGCCGGCGCTAATTTTATATCCGGGGTTATAGCGAAAAGACTGGGAAACCTGGTCCATGCGGAAGAATACTTCAGCGTAGCGGCAAGAACTATGGAATATCGTTCGGGAGCCTATCTTGAAATAGCCGGGATGAAAATGCTTGCAAAGGATTTTGACCAGGCCATTACATACGCAAAAAAAGCCCTGGATTTCAACCGATATAACATCCCTGCATATGAATTACTGGCGACAAGCTACAGGAAACTGGAAGATACACAAGCTTCTGAAGAGATTATTGAAGTTCTTTTGGAACTGGATCCGTTAAACCATTATGCCCGGTTTGAACAGTATTTGCTGAATCCCGGGGATGGAAGTCTGTTGAAGTTCAGGACCGCCATCCGGAATGAACTGCCCCATGAGACCTATCTGGAGCTTGCGCTGGAATATGCAAACGTGGGTCTGGATGATGAGGCCATCCGGGTATTGCTGCAATCACCACCCTACCCTACAGTATATTATTGGTTGGCTTACCTTTACCGGAATATTTCTGCAGAAAAAAGCAAATCCTGTCTGAACCAGGCTGAAACCTTGTCTCCCCATCTTGTTTTCCCTTACCGGTTGGAAACGATTCCCATGCTGGATTGGGCCATGAAGCAGGACGATTCATGGAAACCGGTTTATTATCTGGGTTTGATATACTGGCACATCGGGCAGGATGAGAAAGCCAGGGAATTATTTGAACAATGCGGTGACATGCCCGATTATGCCCCGTTTTACCTGGCCAGGGGATTCCTGTTTCAACATAAAGAAACAGAGCCCTGCCTGTCCTGCAGCGACTTCAACCGTGCTATAACCCTGAATCCTGAAGAATGGCGTACCTGGCATTATCTCAACAAATTCCTCCAGTTACGCAGAGCCTTCCGGGAGCAACTGGAATTTGCAGAAAAATCCTTTGACCGTTTCCCGGCAAATCCGGTTATTTGCATGGATTATGCAAAAGCCCTGCTTAACAATAATAAACCTGCAAGTTGCCTTAACCTGCTCAGGAAAGTGCTTATCCTTCCACAGGAAGGTGCACATGAAGGACATGATATATATGAAGCCGCTAACCTGGCACTGGCGGTGGAACAACTGGAAAAGAGAAAATACAGGGAGGCTGTCCGGTTTATTGATAATTCTGAAATCTGGCCTGAAAATCTGGGTGCCGGTAAACCCTATGAACCGGATACCCGCTTCCAGGATTTTGTATCGGCCTATTGTTATACCCAACTCGGGGACCGGAAGATGATTGATGAACATATAAACCGGATCATGCAATATTCGCAGGATCATTGGGGCAATGCCGGAGAACCAGCCAATTCCATTATATCTGTTCAGGTCATGAATGACCAGGGAAAGCAGCAAGCAGTAAGCCAGGCTATGGATAACTGGATAGCAGAACAGGATTCGCTGCGAAACTGGAAAATTGCATCCGGTTCAGCCTCACCCAAATTTCAATGGTTACTGGCAAAATACAACCAGGAAAAAGATAAGGCAGAATCACTGGAAAAAGAAATAGCAGCAGAAGCAAATGAATACAAGTTCCGCCTTTTTTTAAGGACTATATCCATAATTAATCACAAAGAAAATGAGCAATAAGAGTACAGGTTTGATTACATGGGTCTTAATCCTGAACTGTGCGGTTACGCATACACTTTCAGGAAATGGCCAGTCACCGGTTGATCTCAAGTACTATGATGGACAATTGTTTACCATCATCGGAAAATATCACAAGGAAATGAATTATGTGCGGTTTCCCCGGGAATATCAGGACAGGTTGCGGAAGGATGTATGGGATCTGGGACAAAATTCGGCGGGCATATCCATCCGTTTCTGCACCAATGCTTCCGAAATTACGGTACGCTGGACTGTGATGGAAGACAACGTCATGGACCACATGCCCTTTACCGGTATAAAGGGGATTGACCTGTACGCCTGGGTTGACAATCACTGGAAGTATGTGAATACCGGCCGTGTGAAGGGCAAGACCAATGAATTCACTCTCGTAAAGAACGCCGGTGAACTATACAGGGAATACCTGCTGAACCTGCCCTTGTACGATGGTGTAGATTCACTGTCCATCGGAATTAACGGCACCGCCGAAATATCAAAACCCAAAGCGGATTACCTCATCGCCAAAAAGCCTGTGGTATATTATGGAAGCAGCATTGCCCAGGGTGGCTGTGCATCCAGGCCGGGGATGGCCTTTACCAATATACTTGAGCGGGCAATGGATCGCAGCTTTATCAACATGGGTTTCAGCGGAAGCGGCACCTTTGATCTATCGGTTGGTGAAGCCATGTGTGAAATTGATGCAGCTCTGTATGTAATTGATTGTAATCCAAATACAAAAACAGAACTCATCTTTGAACGTGCAGTAGAGCTGGTGAAATTCTTAAAAAAGAACATGCCTGATGTGCCGGTTTTGCTGGTAGAAAATTTTTATTATGAGAATGGTTTTGGCAAACCGGAAGAGTCAGACTCAGAAAAGAAAAGAGTTGAGCTGCGCCAGGCCTTTCAGGTTTTGCAGACTGCAGGCATACAGCAGATATATTACAAGAATGGAGACGGTATGATCGGGTATGACCATGAAGGTACTGTAGATGGCGTGCATCCCAATGATGTGGGTATGCTCCGCATGGCAGAATCCCTTCAGCCGGTAATACAGAAAATTCTGAATGAATAGGCACAGACATGAACACGCAGGATGTTTATCATGAATTGATGGACTTCATGAATGGGTTAAAAGTGATCAGTACCCATTCGCATCACCTGAGGGACGAAGAATTCAGGGATTTTACCCTGAAGCGGCTGCTGAACAGTTCCTATGTTTCCTGGAGCGGACTAAACCTGGATGACACATATAAGAGCAGGCAGCTATATCTGGAAAGTGTGAAACATAAATCCTATTTCGTATGGTTGCAGAAGGCACTGACAGAGATATACGGGATTCCGGAGCCGCTGAGTGCTGACAACTGGGACAAGGTTTCTGATAAAATCCACGAAAAACATCAGGATGGTGAATTCCACCTCACTTTGTTAAAGGAACCATGCGGATACGAAAAGATCATCATCGACACCTATTGGAATCCAGGCACCAACAATGGGCATCCTGAACTTTTCGTTTCAACATACAGGATCAACCACTTCCTTTTTGGATACGACCGGGCAGTAAAGGATCACAATGGCAATAATCCGTACACATATTATGCCGATGACATAAGGGATATTGATCAGTACATCCTCTACATCAGGAAAATTATTCTATTAAAGAAGGAAGAAGGCTGTGTTTCGCTGAAATCAGCCCTGGCATACGACAGGAGCCTTGATTTCACTGAAGTTGACAAGGAAAAAGCCCAAAAAGCATTCGGACAAGGGCGGCACATGGTTACGAAAGAAGACATCAGGCATTTTGGTGATTTTGTCTTCTTTGAAATATGCAAAATCGCCGGTGAAATGGATCTGCCGCTGCAATGCCATACCGGATCGGGAATATATCAGAAAACAAACGCCCTGCAGCTCTATGAGGCTATCCAAAAAAATCCCGGGACCAGGTTCGTCCTGTTCCATGGCGGATATCCCTGGACTGATGACACATGTGCGCTTGCTCATTATTTTCCGAACGTTTATCCCGATTTCTGCTGGATGCCTCTCCTCGAATCTCCGGCATCCATCAGGCTAATGGACAGTCTGATTGAAATATGCCTGTCAGACAGAATCTGCTGGGGTTGTGACACCTGGACATCGGAAGAAAGCTATGGAGCTCTTTTAGCCATGAGATTTGTATTGGCAAAAGTGTTGTCGCAAAAAGTGTCTGATTGTTATTTTACAATCGATGACGCAAAGAATATTGCTGAAAATATCCTATACAACAATCCAAAAAAGCTATATAATACCCCATCATAATTAATAGATCATGAAAAATACAAGAAGAAATTTTATCAAATACGCCGGGCTTGCCGGGCTGGGAATTGCCGGCAGTAAAATGCCGGAAGCCTTTGCATCCGGATTGGGATCAAAGCCTGAATCCGCAGGTATAGCATCAGATTTTGTAATGAACAGCAAGGCATTAAACATGGAAAATCTCAGCATCATTGGCTTATATGGGAAATGGGCCGCATCACTAACAGAAGGCAGGCTGCCATCCCTGTCATTCAGAAACAAGGAATGGTCAGATACGGTAAAATGGCAGACAGCAGCCAGAACACGTGTTGCCGAGAGACTGGCCGTACCCGACATCGGCGGTATGCCCCGGGTTACAGTGAAGAAAAAATATACCTACGATGGCCTGCAGGTGGAAGAACTGAGCTGGCAATTGCCGTATGGCCGGCCCACGGATGCCCTGGTGCTGAAACCTGTAAACGCCAGCGGGCGACTTCCGGGTATTCTGGCCTTTCATGATCACGGTGGAAACAAGTACTTTGGCACACGGAAAATTACCAGAACGAATGATAACCGGCATCCCCTGATCGTTGAGCACCAGCAGAATTATTACAGCGGACGTGCATGGGCAAATGAAATCGCCAAAAGAGGTTATATCGTGATGGTATCTGATGCCTTTCCCTTTGCCAGCCGACGCGTTATGCTGCAGGACGTTCCGGAAAGGTTCCGGGAAGGGCTCAGTGATGAAAATCCGGAGGATCCGAAGAACATTACGACGTACAATGAATGGGCCGGGAACCATGAGGATGTAATGGCCAAATCCTTGTTCAGCGCCGGTACGACCTGGCCGGGTGTATTCTTTGCCGAAGACCGTAAAGCGCTGGATATTTTATGTACCAGGGAAGACATAGATCCCGGGAGGATTGGATGCGGAGGCTTATCAGGAGGGGGAATGCGGACGGTTTTCGCGGGCGGGCTCGATCCACGGATAAAATGCGCCGTGTGCGTGGGATTCATGACAACCTGGAAGGATTTCCTGCTCAACAAATCCTTTACCCATACCTGGATGACCTATGTTCCTGTACTGCCAAACGAACTTGATTTTCCCGAGATACTGGGTCTGCGCGTGCCCCTTCCGACCATGGTTCTCAATGATAATGAGGATGATCTGTACACACTTCCCGAGATGAAGGAGGCTGATACCATACTCCGAGAGGTTTACAATAAGGCCGGAGCTGCAGAGCGGTATAAATGTTCCTTTTACCCCGGCGAGCATAAATTCGACACCGTCATGCAGGAAGAGGCCTTTGGGTGGTTTGACCGGTGGCTGAAGTAGGTTGTTTGTTATTTGTTGTTTGTTATTTGTTGTATGGTCAATCCACTATCAACTATCAACTATCAACAAATAGACAACAGCCTTATATACTCAAATAATTATATCTTATAACACTTAATTCCCATAAGTATGAAAACCAAAATTTCCCGCAGGCAATTTTCAAAGATATCGGCTGCCGGATTTGCAGCCTTAACTGTCTCCAATTTACCGGGCATGAACACTGACCTGCATAATTCAAATTGCATCCGTCTGGGCGGACCGGTCTGGGGAGATGCATCCGATCCGGATCAATGGATTAACCTGCTCAGAAACGAAGGTTACACGGCTGCATACTGTCCGGTTGAGGTGGGTACCAATGAAGCCACCGTAAGATCATATGAAAATGCTGCAAAAAAGGCCGGGATTGTGATCTCGGAGGTGGGTGCGTGGAGCAATCCGATCAGCAAAGATGAAAAGGTGCGGAAGGAAGCCATTCAGAAATGCAAGGATTCCATGGCCCTGGCTGATCTGATCGGTGCCGGATGTTGCGTCAACATAAGCGGTTCCCGGGGTGCGCAATGGGATGGCCCTGATCCGGACAATTTTTCCAAGGACACTTTTGATCTTATTGTACGAACCACGCGGGAGATCATCGATGAGGTCAAACCCGTGCGCAGCTTTTTCACACTGGAAACTATGCCCTGGATCTTCCCCGACTCCCCTGACTCCTATCTTGATCTGATCAAAGCAATAGATCGCAAACAATTTGGTGTGCATCTCGACCCGGTCAATATGATCTCATCCCCCCGCCGTTATTATAGCAGCGGGGCATTCATTAAAGAGTGCTTTGATAAGCTCGGACCCTTCATTAAAAACTGTCATGCAAAGGACATTCTGCTGCATACCAATCTTACCGTGCATCTCGATGAGGTTCTTATGGGCACCGGCGGGCTTGATTACAAAGTTTACCTGACCGAACTCAGCAAGCTGAACAATGTGCCCCTCATGCTAGAACATTTAAAAACAAAGGAAGAGTATAAACTGGCTGCATCCCATGTCAGAAAGGTCGGTGAATCAATCGGGATCAGGTTTTGTCAATGATTTTCTGTGATATGAATTAAAACTGGTTAATTATGTTGTTGCCTGTTTCAATTTCATCCTTCAGCACCATCCTTATCTTGCTATCATTCCTGGCTCAGTGTTCCAGTGATCCGGAAGAAAATAAGACCGAAGATGGAAATATAACCTGTATTGTTACCGATAAAGCTCAGTTAGAGGATCTTACAGTCTTTCCATCGGATAATCCGATTAATCAGGATATTTCATCATTTCAGGTCGAAAATCGCTCCGATGCCATTATTGGTCTTATCGGAACACCCTCACTGAAGGCTGACTTTGGCAGCGGACTCTGGGAAGGTGCCCCGATCGGAATACCCTTTATACTTGTCTGCGACAGCCAGTCAAAGATCCCGGTTGTTTTCAGGGGCAATACATATGATGACAATTATGGCTCGGAAAGTGATCCGGGGCCCTATCCTGTTCCGCTTGATGCGCCGGTTGAAGGAAATGGAACCGGTGATAGCCATGTGCTGGCTATGGATATCGATAACATGCTATTATATGAAATGTATAATGCCAGTGTCGGAAATGGTTCCTGGGAGGCATCCGGCGGAGCTGTCTGGGATCTGAAGATAAACGATACCAGGCCTCCTGGCTGGACATCAGCCGATGCAGCCGGACTTCCAATCCTTCCTCTTTTGGTCCGATATGATGAAGTGATGAAAGGAGAGATTGATCATGCCATCCGTTTTACGTTATCCAAAAGCAAGGTCATGCGGGGTTATACTTCACCGGCCAGCCACCTGGTCAATGGAACGAATACCAACAATGATGCTCCGACTCCAATGGGCTTACGCCTGCGGTTAAGGTCAGGTTTTGACATATCTTCATTTTCACCGGTCAACCAGGTGATATTGACTGCTATGAAAAAATATGGTATCATCCTGACTGACATAGGTTCCGATCTTTTTATATCGGGCGCTCCGGATGACCGATGGGACAATGATGATCTTCAGCAATTGAAAGCCGTCAAAGCCAGTGATTTTGAAGTGGTTCAAATGGGTGATATCATCAGGAAATGATTTACCTATTTATGATGATCCGGATGATCGTTGACCGGTATGTGGCTGTGGAACATCCCGGCTTCGTGCATACGGTTATGTATTGCTCTGTGGGACGAAGTCAGTGCCATTTTCATCCTTTTGTAGATCTTTTCTTCAGCTCTGGTTCCGATCGTGTCCAGGTAGGCCATGGCCCCTTCAATCTGCTCAAGAATGGTGAGTCCATCAGCAGCCGCGAGCATCGGTGAATCTTTTAACCGGATCATAACCGGTGAGGTATGCGCTGTGATTATTTCGGGTTTGTCCGGGTAATGTCCGCGGACCAGAATGGCTATCCATGAACTTTTTGAGATATTAATTCTCCAGTTTCCGGAGCCCTTCCAGGCTGAAACGGAAACACTTTCTTTCACCTCACCGTTTACAACCAGTTCAACCCGGCTCATGGGAATGGTAACACTGGCTACCTCCCAGGCTATGTCCACATTACCTCCGTTTGAAGTCATTTCGATCTGGCTGCCCGCCTGGTTCCCATCCACCAGAAAATCAACAAGGGGGCCGTATGTAACGAAGGTATGCCCCTTTCTGATGGCATCTTTCCAGGCTTCATAGGTGAACTCCTGTCCATCCTGGATTTTTGCATAGGTCCTCACTGTGCCAACGGCAGTTTCTGCGCTCATCTTGTCGGTTCCGCCCACAGCGGCAACGAAATACCCGCAATTCAGGTACCGGTACCAGTCCGTGAGGGAATAGGGATCGATCCCGCTATAGTGGTCACTCCAGGAAGTCATTTCAACGCCATCAATCCCTCCGCTTACTATGGCAGAGGCATTCTCCATTCTTGGATTGGGGAAATGCGGCAGAATTACGATCCCGTGTTGCTTTTTGCATTGTTGTGCCCACTCTGTCAGCAGCACTTCGACGGGATCCCCGATTGCTGACTCATCAATTCCGCCCGTAGTCATGGGTGTGATCATTCTCCCCTCATACCCCAGCAGTGAGATATGACCCAGAACATGCTGGCGGTTTTCAGTTCCCACCCGTACCATGTATTCTCCCTTTCCTCCCGATGACCTGTCACCCAGGGTAGTTTTTCCATCAAAATCACCCACATTGGTCATCAGTTCTCCCCATTGGCTGGCCAGGAGGTTGACGATATTCACCCCTTCTGCTTCTCCTTCCAGCAGGGCTGAGTGAGGTGACAGGAAATGAACATGTGTATCCGCGGTTACCCATCCTTTGTTCCGCCAGGACAATGCCCTTTCGATTTCTATGGTTAGTTCCTCGGTTTCGGCTGATATGCTGACAACCTGCCGCACAGGTTTGATCTCAAATCCCTTTGATACCTCAATAAATACTTTTCCCAATGGCAATTTCAGGGTAGTTTCCCCGGGGATATAGGTACAGCTGTGTATGCCGCGGTGTAAAAAATCAACACTATAATCTTCAAACCAGGCATTATTGGGTTCCCTATGCCTGTTGTCAGGCGCCAGGTATTCATCCGATTCGCCGTGTGCATGAAACTTGACCGGTACAGGTATGTTACTCCCCTTTTCTACGATCCTGATTCTCACATTCCGGTCAGCGGTCCTGACAGGTTTTATATAGCCATTTACAGGGTCATTCTTCAGTTGGGCGACGGAGAGGGGTTCCCGGTCCGTAAAATGGAACATTGCCTCCGGATGGGCAGCGTATTCGATAATAATTTCCTGATTTGAAGATTCAGGTATTTTATTATTATAGGATTGTTCCCAGTCCTGATTGGGGTATGCAAGCCTGGGAACCGCCGAGATCACTTGTCCCATATCCATTTTGATCTGGCTTAACAAGCCTTTGCTGTTCAATTCTGCTCTGAATTCAACTCCTTTGGGAAGGGTTAATATGGCCTTTTGCCGTGGATCCCACCGCAATGGATTTGATCTTACTGTTCCGGCAGATATGGATGAGAGTATGACGGAGGTTTTGTTTAAAGGCTCAAACCTGAAACCGGTAATTTGAATACCGGATTTTGGATTTTCCCATGCCCAGAGCCAGTTGATCCAGTTTCCCCTGTCCTCAAGTGAAACTTTGGTTTGCGACCAGCCCCAGCTTACGCCGGCATCCGGCTGCTGATGCTGAAAACGGACCGGCCTGGGTTTGTGGGCCGCAACGGATTCAATGCAGTTTTCTCCCCACATCTGCTGGAACATACCGATATGGTATCGTTGCCGGATGGGAAGAGAAACCTCGGTTCCATCCTCATATAGGATGTGGTAATTGGCAATGTGTTCATTCAGCAAACCGCTTCCCCTGAACGGCTTTTCATAAAATCCATGATCATCCTGCTTCAGCTGGCCATGATCGGAAGTATGCATAAAAACAAGCCATTGTCCGGTAAAAGCCTTCACTTTCACCTGATATGCCTCATTTTTCAGGCAGATTACTTTCTCGCTGACTTGAAATGGAATACCCCATGCAACAATGGCTCCGGTGGGCACAGAGCCTAAGGATCCGGCCATTTCACCCGAGACAACTGATGCGTCAATTTGAGACAGCAATTTGTTTCCCTCCAACTGCAAGGATTGGAAAATGGGAGATTGCGGGCCATCGTAAAGTTTGGGTAAATCATTCCGGGCCGGATCAGATACCGGTAATTCTTTTTCCGTTGATGATCCTGCTGCATCCCGTATTTCACCAAAGGCAAATGTTGAAATCGGGGTTGCGGACAGGACGGTGGTTGTTGTAATTGCCTTCAGGAAATTACGGCGTGATTTTCCAAGGTAAGTCATGTTTTTTGACCTAATAAATAGTTTAACAACTGCAATACCTTATAAAATAACCGGATGATCAACAATTTCTTCTTTGTTACGGTCCCAATATAGCTTTCTGCCTTCCCGGTAAGCACGTGTGGCAATGATTTGCCCTACGGAATGACCGAATCCGGTATGGATATTGCCGTTTGTATCCGGATTCCTTGCACGCATGCAATCAACCCAATTGTCTATGTGATATTTGCTGTCGTCACTCTGTTCAACAGGTGCCAGTTTTCCATGAAATTCTTCTTCCACAGTAACAATTTCCGCTTTTCCATTTGAAATCGCTTCTTTCATTCCTTCATAGAAATCAAATCCACCCGGAAGATCCTGATGCTCGGGTATAAAGAACCACCGGGGACTGCCTTCGCCTCCATGTGCGAATAATGTCCCGTCCTTGCCACGGATGCAGGAATAGTCCCCGAACATGCTGGCATAGTTTGAAGTGTAGGAATACAACATTTTTGCATCATGGAAAGTAGCCAGCGCCTGGAAGGTATCCGGATTCTGACGTATATCGGGCCAGCCGAAAATTCCGCCGCTGGCTACCATGGTATCCGGAATAAGGGTTCCGGTATAGAAATGAACCAGGCCGATGGCATGGCTCATCCATTGTGAAGTGATCCCCCCGGAAAAGTCACGGAAAATCCTGAACTCAAAGTAAGCCCAGGGATCAAAGGGCCGGTATGGTTTGCCCAGAAGCCAGCGTTGCCAGTCTGTATCTTCTTCCCGGATCGCAGCCACGTCGCGATCATCCGGATCATGCCACCGGTGATTATTGTCGTTCCATACCTGTTCAATCTTGGTTATCTGGCCCAGTTTCCCCGAGCGGACGATATCCCGGACCTTTTGCTGGATCGGGTCACTTAACCACTGTGATCCCATTTGTACAACCTGCTTTGAAGAAAGAACGGCCTCCCGGGCAAGTTTTGCCTCTGCTATATCCTCAGCCATGGGTTTTTCGCAATAACAATCCTTGCCCGCCCTGACCACTTCTGCCAGGATTTTCGCGTGCTGGAAATCCCCGGTAGCAATCATGACCGCATCCAGTTCAGGCATTTTCAGCAGATCTTCTGAGTACTTGAATTGTTTTACCTCAGTCTCAAACAATTGTTTACAGTTTGCCGCGGCTTTCTCCCGGTTCAGTTTCCAGATATCACAAACGGCAACGACCGCAAGGTTTTTATCTTTTTCAGACATTTTAACCATGTTCTGATGACCCTGGCTCCGGCTGCCGCAACCCAGGAAGCCAATATGAATGCGATCATTCGCTCCGATGATCTTTTTATAGGATGCCGCACTCATAGATGAAGCAGCGGTAATTGAAACTGAAGCACCGGCAATGCCAATTGCCGCCTTTTCAATGAAGTTCCTGCGTGAAAGAGCTTTTTTTGCCATATATATAATGTTTATAATAATAACTCACTGGATCCTTTAGGAAGGTCGAAGCAAATAACTGAACCTGTTCTATTGGCAGACCAGGTGTTTGCCTTGATCGTCCCGCTATCTGCAAACCGCTCAAAGGGTTTCATTTCTTCACCATTTCTTTTTAATCGTGGATTCCGCGGGGTGAAATTCAAACCCAGCGTAAATCCGGGTGCTGCAAACGGGGCATATATGGATAACCTATTTCCGTCCAGTTTTAGTGTGGTCAGTTCCTTTGCCGCCCAATATCTGGCAATCTCGCTTAGTTTCATCCAGATGAGGTGATCATATTTCTGGTTGAGCCTATTTACAATCTGTTTCAGAATGGTAAAACCAACCCGGTCACCGTTAAAATATATGCCTGGCCAATGGCATACCATGATGGCGGGTTCTCCACTGTCAATCACTTCCACCATCCTACCGGTCCGAAGGTCCTCGGTAATAAACATATCTGCGCTTCCCGGATTGAGTCCGTCCCAGTCTCCAAACCAGTCTCCGGTGCATCCCAGTATTGAAACAACACACTTTGGATCAGCACTGCTGAGGTTTGCGGGGAATAATACCCGTGGTGCGACACGCTTGTCTTTTTCTGTGAAAAGGTCACGGAAATAGTGTGGTATTTCTGAACCATATACATCCCGCACAGCATCCAGCACACTGATAGCCAGATTATCCTGATTGCGCTGTCCGTAACCTCCCGGAGTGGTTATTCCCTCGCAGGGTAGTCCGGCATCCTTTAGAACAGCTAGAGCATAAGCCTGATAAGCCGCCAGTTCATCTGCGCTTTTTTTCTGACTCCATTCCCAGTTTTCCATATAATCGGGTGTTGCACTTGGGTAGGGTCTCCCGGTTTTAATATCGATCACCCGGGTATGGCTTACCATTTCAGGATGAATGTCCCAGTCGGGCAGGATAACCTCACGTATCAGGCTCAGGCTGTCTTCCAGCTCCCGTTTCGTCCAGCCCGGTATGAACCGGTTCACCCAGCCTGTGCAAGCAGGATAAGGTACCACACTGTATTTGCCTTTCACACCATGTTCATGGCACCACTCACCAAACTCCCTGACAAAGGTATCGGGGATCTCACGGGGAAGGCTCCGCCAGTCCTGATTGTACTCCCCGGGGAACACCTCTTTAAATTGTGGTATCCCATAATGCGCCATGTTTACCAGGCAGGTGGAATCATCAATAATCAGACTTACCGGTACCCTGTTATAAGGATTAAGCACCTGAACAGCATGGGGTGCGCTTGTCAATACATCGATTATAGGTGAAGTGGCCAGGGCTACCCCACCCAGACCTGCCGATTTTACGAAGGAGCGTCTGGTATGACTCATTATTTGTTCAGTTCAGCAATTTTCTTTGCAATTACCAGATAATTGTTCTTACCCAAATCAACTTCCAGGAGTTCGGTTGTGAAATTCTCCTTTTTATAATTTGCGATCACCCAGCACTGAACAGGGTTATCCGAGCTCGATGCATCATTAATCTTTTGCATGAGTTCATCGGCCGTGTCTTTTTCTCCCCGTGCAGTATGAACATACAAGGCCAGGGCATTATTGTATGAAGGCCTTGCATAATGCTTCATGGTATAATCGATAACTGCATTCTGCAGGGGTGTTGCTTCCTTGGCCCGGTTCATTTTCATCAGGCACCAGGCTGCCAGGTAATCCTGTACCCGGTTATCGGGTTCAGGGGGGGTACCAACCCCAAGTCTTTCAGGCCATTCTCTTGATTTGTCAATCTTTTTCAGTGCTTCACCGTATTTCTTGTTCCCAATCAGGTCGAGTGCCTGCAACAAATAGGCCTGCTCATAAACAACTTTGCCGATGCTCGATCCCTCACTTGGCAATATCTGCATGGCATCCAATGCTTTGATGCAGGAAGCATATTGTCCGGTATTTAAAAGTGCCTGAGCATATTGCAGGCCCAGGGTGAAATTGCCCTTAAACTTTTTGTAGGCTGCCTCTGAAACAGTCAATGCCTTCGGATAATTATTGTTGTTCTCATAATACCGGATCAGCCTGCTTGCTGTACGCCACTCATCCGGCGCCCATTTCTGAGCGGCCTCCAGATCCTGCAGCTCCTTTGTTTTATCTTTAGCATAAACCAGGGAGGCACGTGTCAGATAGAAAGGTGCATAATCCGGTTCCTGGCCGCAGGCTATAAGCAGTTTCCGGGAATCCTCCTCATGCTGAATAGCCCAATAGTTCATGGCAAGATAGTATTTGAATTTCCAGTGGCTGTTCTTTGACAAAGCCCAGGCAAGGGCTGAAACGGTCTCGGT
This sequence comes from uncultured Bacteroidales bacterium, assembly GCA_963705125.1. Taxonomy (GTDB): domain Bacteria; phylum Bacteroidota; class Bacteroidia; order Bacteroidales; family UBA10428; genus UBA5072. The sequence continues at coordinate 216,124 of CAVPIY010000011.1, forward strand.
GCGGTATGGGAAAACATAGGCTGCAGAAGCGCGCGCGACTTCATCCAGGAGCGCAGGTTCATTTTTGAGATATGCCTTCCATATGGTGACCAGGGAATGCACAGGTGCTTTTTCCAAAACCTGGAGGGCTTCATTTTTCAGACCCATCCCGTAGTACTCGAGACACAGCTCAAGGTATGTCTGGTAAGGCATTTCATTTTTAATTGTCGCTGTGAAACGATCCATATTCTCCTGGGAAGGATGCAAAAGGTACCGCTCAAAATCAGCAAAGTGGTTTAGCGGATCCAGCTTGCTTATGGTCTCGATATTGGCATCGGCCAGCGCTGTCCTGTCGGATGCACGGTACAGGATAGCCAGAACCTGCATGGCATTGAAATTATACCGGTTATAGTCAAGGGACTGCAGGGCGTAATGTTCGGCCAGTTCTGCATTTCCCAGGCGCATTTTGATTGCTGCCATCCGGGCATAGGCGGATGACCGGAATTCATTCGACCGGGCTGCCCAACCCAGCGACTCTATTGCATTGATCAGGTCACCCTTGGCCTGGTAAGTCACGCCTGCATAATAGTTGGCTGCAGGATGATAGGTATCCAGTTGCAGGGCCCGGTCAGCATAGTACAAGGAAGAGTCATACTGATTGCTTCGATAATAAATTTCCACCAGGGCAACCATGGCATCAATATACAACGGATCCAGCTGCAGGCATTTCTGGAAAAGCCTCTTAGCCGGAATATAACTCCTGTTCTCCTTTAATTCCATCCCTTCAAAATAAATGGAAGCGGGTGTAGCATCCCTGGTTGGAATGCTGGTGACGAAGGGACGAGCCAAATAATCCCGCTTTTTAGGATTGTACCGGAGATCCATACCTTCTACCTTCACTTCATAATCAGCGCCGGCATTCAGGGAAACGGCAGTCTGAAACACATCCATGGGCTTGAAACTTTTGGTCTCCGAATTGATCACTTTTCCATCTGACATAATAGTCAGGGTACCCTGTGTAAAAGCCAGGGCATTAATGCCCACCTGAAGCTTACCGCCTTCATGCTTTACCTGTAATACACCCTGGGGAGAAACATCGACAAAACCGCCTATTGACTTCACCGGGAACCAAAATTCCGTCCAGCGGTCGGTTACTCCGGGAGCAAAGGGTACCTGGGTGATCGGGCTTTTCAGATCAGGCGACGGTGAATACTGGTTAAACATCCTGCCGGCCTGGAATTCCATATATTGCCCGTCAGAATCCGTGAGCAGGTCTTCCCAGATGGCACCGCTCCGTGCCTGTGACCATAACCAGAGTTTATGTCCGACCATCTCATCGTATAATGCCCAGTGCCCGAAACCGAACTGTGAATTATGATAGTATCCCCCCATGAAATCATTGTACTCGCCGACAACATGATAGGACTTGTCAGGACCAATATTGTTGTTGGCATACATCGACAGGTCACGACCGGTCCCGTCAATTGGCCAGGGCCCTGCTTCACCGCCATGTCCGATCTCACGGTTCCCCGGATACATAAACTGGAGATCCGGTGTAACAACGGCAGCTGCAGTCATCCAGTTATAATAGGATTGCGTCACAGGCGTCGGATTATTCCACATCGCCCTGGTCTCAAAGTATGCTTTGTCCTTTGGCAACCTCACTTCAACCAGCCATTTTGTGCGTGAGGGCAGGTCCAGGCTTCCGACAAAACAGCTTACACTTCCGTCGCTATTTTCGACAGTCTTGTAATCCACCGGGACACAAGTTGAAGGATTGTGTCCAATATACCCAAAGTTAAATTCGATGCCACCGGAAGTCCAGGGGCCACGCATGGATATATTCCGGTATTTCATCACTTCGTTCCTGTAAATGAACTCCTTGCCGGTTGATTTTTCAATCGCACCCCACACCTTACCTCCATCCGAAGGCAAAACGTATACTTCAATATAATCATTTTCAAGTTTGACTACGGACCACTTCTGCATTTGCCCGGTCAGGCTGTAACCATTGAACGAATGGTAGGGATAGATGGCCTGGTTTCCTTCCGCAATAAGGGGTACAGGGTTTGGATCGCTGTACGGATAGGTCAGTATGTCCCTGGATTCCACTGTTATAGTTGCACGCTGTGCTACAACCAATTGAGAAACAATGGTAAATGCAATGAATAAACTTCTTTTAAGCATAATAGTATGGTTTAATTTGATGATATCACAACAATCAGCTGTTCTTCAAAATTAATCAAGTTACCGAAAGGGTAAATTATTTTGCAACATTTTATTTTCATGTGTGAGTCTGTTCTAAAAGTCCATGGCGAAACACGTCATTGCGAACGCAGAGAAGCAAATGTGGCGTCATTGCGAACGAGCGAAGCGAGCGAAGCGAGTGAAGCAATCTGCTTCAGGTTAACAGATTGCTTCGCTATGCTCGCAATGACGTATCACTGCATTCGCAATGACGTTTGGACTTTTCGGAACAGACTCGAGTTTTTTATTGATACCATGAAGCATGGTAACGATTTCTTTTGTTAATTTACGTGATGTTATTACATTATTTCGATTTCTGAACAGTAATTCCATGAATCAAATCATCTCTGCCAAAGAACTATATCCATGGTGCAGGATCCAGTTTGATCAGCTGGAGAATCATCCTGACCGCAAAATACCCTTCAGGCTTGTAAAAGATTCCCGCGAAATGGGAATTCTGATGGCCCGGGAACTTGCTGACCTAATAAAAGGCAATAATAATATGGGTATGACCACACGTGCCATCGTTCCCTGTGGTCCTGCCTGCTGGTATAAGCCGTTTACTGATCTTATAAATCAGGAAAACATCAGCCTGAAGGATCTGGTAGTTTTTCACATGGATGAGTGTCTTGACTGGCAGGGACGTGAATTACCCAGGAATCACCCATACAGTTTCAGGGGATTCATGGAAAAGCACTTTTATGAACCGGTTAAACCCGGTCTTTCCGTTCAGGGAAGGAACCGGCAATGGCTTCATGCCGAAAACATAAGGGAAATTAAGGAAAGCATTGAAGAAGCCCCCATTGACATTACTTACGGCGGCTGGGGACAGGACGGTCACATTGCATACAACCAGGCCAGAAGGCATCCGTTCAGCCATGTTACCCTGGAGGATGTCAGGAACTCAACTGTTCGTATTCAGGAAAACAACATTGATACCATCATGGCCCTGGCCCAGCGCACTTTTGGATCGGCTTATCAGTTTGTTCCGCCCATGTCCGTTACGCTTGGCGTGAAGGAATGTCTTTCGGCAAAGAAAATCAGATTATTCAGTGACACCGGTGCCTGGAAGCAAACGGCACTCCGGGTGGCGCTGTTTGGGCCCCTTACCCCGGAATACCCCATAACGCTGTGCCGGGAGCATCCCGATGCCCTGCTTACAGCTACCTGGGAAACTGCCAGGCATCCGATCAGTGAACATCCGGAATGGGAACTCTTTTTTTGAACCATCAGCATGATCAGGCAGGAATTACAGTATGATATTCAGGATTTGCGTTTTACCGGGATAATCGGTACAGGCGGTATTGGCTCGGGAAAATTTTTCAGGCTGAACGGGGACCATACATTGGGCAGGGAGGAAAGCCGGAGCGGACACTTCCTCGATATTCATGACTATTGCAAACAGCATATTATCCTGCACTACATTAAGGTGTTGCTGGGTCCTTCTGTCTCCGTGATACCGGTTGGCAAGGTGGGCGATGATGACATCGGGAACAACCTGATCGGGGAAATGAGGTCAACCGGCCTGAACATGGAATATATTGAAAAAGTACCGGATACCACAACCCTGTATTCCTTCTGCTTCTCCTATCCCGACAACAGTGGCGGCAACCTTACAACGGATAACTCTGCAAGTGCACTTGTAGATCCGGGATATATCGAAAAAGTAAAGAAAGAACTTCAAATACTCGGATCCAGGGGCATCATTGTGGCTGCACCGGAGGTGCCCTTAAACGCCCGGTATGCATTGCTGAGAATGGGCAGGGAATACAGGCTTTTTTGCACTGCATCCTTCACTTCTGAGGAGATATGCCCTGCCCTGGATTCAGGTATAATGGATTGTATTGACCTGATAGCCCTTAACCTGGATGAAGCATCAGCATTAACTGGTTTTTCTTCCGCTCAAGATACCATCTTCACAGTGAAAAATGCAGTCAGTAAACTTCAGGATACCAACAGGAATATGCTGGTGTCCATTACAGCCGGGAAGCAGGGAAGCTTCTGCTGGGACGGGCATACCCTAAATGCCTGGCCGGCAATAACTACGGATGCAGTAAGCACGGCAGGAGCCGGGGATGCTTTTTTTTCGGGCCTGATCTGTGGAATCGCTTTGGGCTTTCATCTTTTTGAAGCACAACAACTGGCAACACTTCTGGCTGGTTTAAGCGTGACTTCTCCGCACACGATCCACAAAGGCGTTGACCGGTCTTCTCTGAACAATTTTATGCGGAGTTGTGCCAATTCATTTTCTGAAAAAATCATTAAAACATTGGAGGAATAGAACCATGGGAATTGTTATGCGCCTTATTCAGCAGTTTGATCCCGCTCATGAAAGTGAATTCATGACGCTGGAAAAAAAATTCGCCGCACTGGAAAGGGGAAGAAGTGATTTTCCAAAAGGCAGAAGATTGCAACCTGTGTCAGGAGGTGAACCAACCAATACGCTGATCTGGCAATGTGATTTCCCGGACATTGATGCAGCCTATAAAGCCCTGGATTTCTTCAGCGGGGATGAAAAACATGAAGAACTTTTCCGGCAACAGGTAGTATTCATGAAACAGGTAAAAATTGAATTTTATAAAACACTGGATTATTAAACCTGAGACTCCGAAAAGTCACTATTACATTGCGTCATTGTAAGCGTAGCGAAGCAATCTTTTCATTTGCAGGAGATTGCTTCAGTCCCCCGATAACTATCGGGGTCCTTCGCAATGACGATTGGACTTTTCGGAGACTCAATCTTGTATATCTAATAACAAAGGAGGTCATTATGAACAAGTCCATTATGCATTTTTTAGTACTGGCAAATATCATATTTGCTGTCGTGTCGTGCAAGGTGCCGAGCGGTTTGGAACGAGTGTGGGTCATTGATGACGGGGAAAAGATCAGGCAGGACGATATAACCAATCTCCTTGCCTCGGATGAAAACAATGCAGTCTGGAAAGACAACCGGATCAATATTTTTGGGGGGAAAAATGAATTTGTTGCTTTTCAGCTTATCATTCAGGCTGATGCCTCCGGAGCCAGCCAGGTGAACGTGGACATCAGCGATCTGAACAACGGTAAGTTTGCCATTCCGGGTTCTGCAACAGGTCCCTCTGATCCGTTTGATTACAGGGGAAGGAATATTGAGCTGTTCACGGAACATTATCTCAACATGGTAAAAAGATCACCCCCGCTCTGGTTTTTTTCCGACAGTGCAGCTCCGTCTGAATATTATACCGGCCTGGTCCCCGACTGTCTGATTCCCTTTGCAGCCAAGGCAGACAAGGGAGGCGCCCCATTTTCGATCAAGGCAAACAGCAACCAGGGTGTTTGGGTTGATATCCTGATACCCAAAGATGCCCCAACCGGAACATATACGGGGAATGCCACCGTGACCGTTGCAGGTAAGGTTTTTAAAAAAATTCCAATAGCATTGGAGGTTTATGCTTTTATCCTTCCCGATTCAAACCACATAAAAACCATGTTTGGCTACTATCCGGGTGCTATCGCACAAAGGCACGGTGTTACTGAAGGCAGTCAGGTATTTGAGGAGCTCGAGGTAAAATACAATCAGCTTGCACATCGTCATCGCTTTGATCTGGTTACCGGCGTGGACAACCTGGATATGATGACCAGGAATTACAAAAAGTACCTCACGGGTGAAGCCTATTCTGCTGGTTCTGGTTATGCCGGACCGGGAGAACAGGTTGGCAACACAACCTTCTCCATCGGATATGGCGGTGATGTGCCGGCTGAATATGGCGGAAACATTAATAAAGCATCCCGTTCAAGTTGGTGGACAGGCTCGGACGCCTGGGAGAACTGGTTCGTGCAGAACGCCCCTGCTGTAGAACGTCACAAATACCTGTTCCCGGATGAACCCGACTGGAAAGGACCTGAAGGGGCAAAGGGTACCGGATCCATGGATACCATCCGGATGCAGGCAAGGTGGTCACACAGCAACCCGGGGATTGGCAGGAACATCACGACCTTTGTAACCAACCGGATCAAACCCGGGTTGATCGGACATGTGGATTACTGGTCAATTTCAAGCGAGGAATTTACTGAGGACATTACACCGGCGGACTATGCTGCCGAAAGAACCAGGGGCCGTAAATTCGGCATTTATAACGGTTATCGTCCCGGAATGGGCGCCGTGGTGAGCGATGCGGATGCAATTGAATTCAGGGTAATGCCCTGGATTGTCTGGAAGCATAAGCTGGACCAGTATTTCTACTGGTCAACCACATTCTGGCGGCACCTGAATGTATTTGTCAATCCCCTGACCTATGAAGACAGGATAAACGGGGACGGAACCTTCCTGTATCCCGGACAGGACAGTCTTTTCCCGGAAGAAAACAGGAACCTGGCAGGTCCCTTGTCCTCTATCAGGGCAAAGAACTGGCGCCGGGGGGCACAGGATTTTGAATATCTTTGGCTGGCTAAAGAGGCAGGCCTGGAGGCTGAACTTGAAAATATCGTGAATGCCTGCATACCAACTGCCCTATGGGATGCCAAGGGTCAGAACGATGTAAGCTGGTCAAGCCGGGGGTATGGTTTTGAGTTGTACCGGAAACAGCTGGCCGAGTTGCTTTCGAGTCATGCCGGGAAACATTGATGGTATGAGGGCTGCCTATTTCAAATGCTGAGTCAGCCATGCGTAAGTCCGTCTTTCCGCTTCGGGAGCTACATCATGACCGGTGCCATGATTGAATAATTGCAGGTTTTGTCCTTTTTTGCCATACAGGTTATAAACCGGCAGAACGGCATCAATATATGGTCTGCTTTTCTCACCATCCGCGGAATCTCCGCCGATCAGGAGGAAGGGTTTGGGTGCAGCCAGGGCGAGTACCTCATGGTGTGCATGACCAAAAGCATGGATATCCTGATCCAGGTACCAGGGTGCATCCCAGTTCGAGAAGTCAATCCCGATGCCGCCTTCATTGCTTACTGCGGCCTTAACCCGGTCATCGAATGCGGCCAAATATAGAGCTTCTTTTGCGCCCAGGGAATGACCCATTGTCCCGATCCGCTTTGGATCTGTTTCCGGCAGGGTGAGCAGTACATCAACCGCCCTGGAGGCATCAAACAGCATCTTGGCCATTCCCTTTGACCCGGGATGCCGCGTTTTGAATAAAGCGACCTGCGGTTCAATCTTGCCCGTATCTCCATTATCCCAGAATAAATAACAGATCGGGCAGAATACGATAAAGCCCTGCCTGGCCAGTTTATATCCGTAATCATGGCCTTCTGCTTCAAAGCCTGCAATGTAATTCAGCCGCAAACTGGTCGAATGCATGGCCACCACACCCGGCAGACGGCTGGTTATATGCTCCGGCCTGATCAGGTAACCCTGAACCGGCAGTCCGGGCTCGCTTTCGTATTCCACCAGCTGTCTCACCAGTCCTTCCGGATGATCCTCCTTCAATACCCTCAGGACCGGCGGATTCGGATTGGGTTCCAGGGCACCCAGGTAATCGAGCCATCTTTTCCGGATCAACTTTCTTTGTGCCTTCCAGGCATGCAAAGAACGGATGGTCCTCCCTTCCTCATCCACAAGCAATGAGGAAAGTTCCTGAGATTGTACGGAAATCCGGCCATTAATCTGCCTGGTAAAAGCAAGGCAGATACCTGCACCGGCCAATCCGAATGTAATAATGAATTCTTTTCTTTTCATGATTTGGGTATGTTTGTATTATTTCTGCTTACCGGAAATCAAAGGATCAAAGATATCACTGCTTGATTTGGCTACCGGGCGCCTTACACCGTTAATATCCGGTCTGATGTTAATTTCAAAGGGGGGCTGAATATACCAGTATGATGTCAGTGCATAGTTCATCCTGGTTTCGGCCCAATGCCACAACTCAATATTTGAACTTATGGAATGGTTGAAAGGGATTGCATCCAGTGAACGGTATCGCATGTTTACAGTCAGACCTCCCTCGCTCGTATTTCCTTCATTACCATCACCCACAGGCTGTGCAATGAAAGGATGCGAGAAAGGATCAGGACGTCCGAAACCATAACCGTAATAATCCTCTGAACCCGTTCCAAAGCTGGAGGGGAAGGACTCCCCATCCACGAATATTTTCTCGTCTCCCTCACCCCACCATTCATAGGATGTATTGAACAGGGTTATCTGATCACCCGCATAAACGCCTTTGCCCCTGATATCAATAAAATTGAGATCTGACATGCCCCCTTTTTCATCACGGGTATTCAGGTTATGATACTCATGCCAGGCTGCACAGAAATACATACTGTTGGATTTCCAGGTATAGTCCGAAAGTCCTGCGATACCGGCTATCCTTAATGGTTCCCGACCGTAATTTGTAATGGTCAGCCTGCAACTATCCTGATATGGCATAATCCAGCGTGATTCCATCTGTCCTGCGTCGTCCGACCGGCTGATCCAGGTCTTATGGGGTACTATCCGGTAGCCGGTACCGAAAAATTCCCCGACCGGAACCCATACAGTCTGTATACCGTCAAAACTGGCAGAAAGTACAGTCGAACGAAGTACCTGTTCAGCCTCAGGAGAGCAGATCCGTATCAAGAGACGGTTCACGGCGCTTCGTTTCCGGTTGAAATAAAGGGAGAAGGATCCACCGGGCAGGATGGTCTGGTTGAATTCTTTTTCCGCGACTGAACGGATGCTTTCATTCAACAGCATGTCCTGTGCCTTATCCAGCAAGGGCTTGGCCTCTGCAAGCAACTGCATGGTGAATGTTTCCAAATCCACTGATGCATCGTACTTCCGGTAACCTATGTTATAGAATACATCCGGGTAATAGTAGCCCTCCTTGTACATTACCAGCGAATCACATTCATAGGTAATCTTGCAATGCCGGTCAAAGGGTATGGGCAGATACAGGTTGTGATCCAGGTCCCTTCCCTTCTCTTTAATCATAACACCCTCATGGACTGAAACGGCGAAGGGAGGCTCTGCAAGCAAATCCCCGCTCAGAACTTGATCCGGAGTACCCTGGATTGCAGGAAGGGAATCATGGTCGAGGTATACCCGGATTATACCGTGCTGTGCCAGGTAAAAAGTCATCCACCACCGGACGATAGATCCCGGTCCGGATGTATCGAACATGACAAATTCACGCCGCCCGCTGTTGTGCTCTACCCGGATGAAATGAGACATGTCTTCGTTAGCGAACCAGCCTTCAGTACCGGGTGTTACCGATTCGCGGTTATAGCTGCTGAACTGGAGATGCCTGTATGGTTTCCGGGGAAAATAAGTCAGATTTTCATGACTGGTCATTTCCTCAATCAAAGAAGCCAGGGTTACCTTTTTTTGGCCTCCTGCGCAGGTGATAAAAAGTAACACGACCAGAAAACTTGTTATAATTAAGGTTTTGTTTGACATATTTAAAAAATACATTTTTTCCCTCAGTCAATCAATTCTTAAGACTTTGTCCTGAGAATTTGAACCAAACATAAATAATATTGTTAAAAAATCGTAATGAATTGATTTATATATTAAGCATTAAGACCAAGTAATTATGAGAATCGAGAAATCCATTGATATTTATAGAAGCACCGAAGAGGTATTTGAATACCTCAGATATACCAGGAACCAGGATTATTTCAGTGTCTGGAATATGAAGGACCCGGGTATGAAAAAGGAATTCAAGGGAACGGATGGAACGGTTGGATTTATATACAGATGGGATAGTACTAACAAGAATGTTGGATCTGGTGAGCAGGAAATAATTGGCATTGATGAAGGGAAGAGTATAGCGTATGCACTGAGATTTACTCGTCCCATGCAAAATACAGGTCAAGTAAAATTTCAAGTATCAGGCAAAGAAAAGACAACTTCGGTAACCTGGGTATTTGACAGCCCTGCTAAATTTCCCATGTCATTATTCTCACCCATATTTAAAAAAATGCTGGGAAAGGACCTGGAAAAGGGACTGAACAACCTGAAAAGAATATTGGAAGCCTAAGCCTGAATGTCTTTGCGATGCTCGCAATGCTGAGTTCCTCATTCATCATTCATAATTCATCATTACTTCTGATGCGTACAAGAATAAGTTTGCATTAGACTCAAAATAATCGGTTTTGAAGCCACGGAGTGGCATCATCTCAATAACCGTGGGTGATAACCCACGGATATGTACAGAATATAGTCTCTCAGCCCTGAAAGGGTTGAATAACAGGTGATAATGCCTATCGGTTCAACCCCTCCGGGGCTGAATGGTGATGCCGGTCTTTTCTGCCGTGGGTTTACACCCACGGTTATTTATATAAAGCCCCTTCGGGGTCAAAAATCAAATCAAAAAATCAAAGAACGCATATATTATATTTAATATCAATAATATACAAACAAATTTTGAAAGTTAACGCATCACCACTAATTCATCATTTATAATTCATAATTCCAAATCAAACTCCCCCAGGTTTAATGGATATTTCCCGTATTCGCGGACCAGTTTCACGATATAGTCATACGTGTGACCGGAGACGGCACTGGAAACTGAATGGTCAGACTGAAAGATAAATCCGCCCTGCTTTGCGGCATTCAGTTTCCGCAGAACTTCGCGCCTGATCAGCTCCCTGTCGCCGGTTTCCCATACCTGGATATCATTGCTTCCGCAGTAGCCGATCCGGTTACCATACTGTTGCTTCAACCGGACGGCATCCATACCGGCTTTGACCTCCAGGGGATTATAAGCGTCAAGTCCCATTCCGATAAAATCCTCAAAAATCAGGCTGACGTTACCACATCCATGGTAGATGACCGGCAGGTTGTGCCTATGGCACGCATCAATCATAGCCTTCACCCAGGGTTTGAAATACTGCCGCCAGTATTCCGGATCAAAGAGCATGGTCTGTCTGAAAGCCACATCACCCCAGATCACAAATCCGTCCAGCCATCCGCCTGCAGCCTCAATTTCCGCCCTGGTGCAATCAAGATAGAACTGTCCGATCCTGTTGATACATTCCCCCAGCCGGTCGGGATACATGCCCATCCAGAAGAGCGCATGCTCCTGTCCGATCAGTCGGGTCAAACATTCGGAGCACTCGATCATGCTCCCGTACACCGGGTAATCAGGGTATAATTTCCTTACCGTTTCGGTCCATGCCGGTGAATTGCGTTCGAATCCGTCACCCACGCCCGCGATCTGATTGTCACCGGCCTCAAAAAACCGGCGGTGATCGTCTGCACTGTCAAACTCAAAAGCTTCCAGTTTTTCAATTGTATCCACATCAAAAGCAATATATTCCGGCATCGGAAAATCAAACCTTTTCCGGAGCGTTGCACCAAATCCGGTTTTAACCAAAACCTCAGCTTCGTTTTCACGGATGGTTTCAAACGAACGGATATGGGGGTCCATATTGGGGGTGGTCACAATCCAGTCCAGGTCATAGTAAGAATAGGGGTCTGCTGTTTCAGGCAGATCCAGTTCCTTTCTCCAGCGCTTAACAAAACTTCCCCAGAAAAAATCACTTATCGGAACCCGGTCAGGCTCTTTGTGACGCAAAGCCTTGTTCATGCGGTCCAGTTTCAGCAGGCAATTTTCAGTCCGGTTCATGGTATTTTTCTCATTTCTAAAATTTCTTCATTCTCCCGAAGGGATGCCTTCGGCAACAATTCATCATTCATAATTCACGGTCTTATCGTCAGCACCTCCCCCTTTTCAGTACTGATTTCAGCTATTCCAGCACCCAGCCTGGTTTTCCCTGCATGATTCTTCAAAGTTCCCCCTTTCTCCCAGGGCAGGATTATTTTCAGGGTTTTTCCGGCTTCGCTGAGGACCCGGATTTCCCTTACCTCTCCGTTTTTCAGTACTGCGGTGACCAGAAATGCTCCGGCGGCCCTCAGATTATGGAATTCAGCGTCCCTGTCGGACGGCCAGTTCGGAAAAAGACGGATCGTGCCGTTGTAGCTTTGCATCAGACATTCATTGATGACTGCCGGCAATGCAAAGTTTTCAAACCAGATACCCATGTTATCCATAAAACCGTAATTACCCTGGTCGCTGTAACGTCCGTGAACCTGCATGACCATGTCGGAAGCCGTGCCGTTGGGTAGAAGACTGTAGTTTACCTGCCGTTTGAATTTTTCCAGGTCGAGCATCCCGATCCGTGCAGCCTGAAGATTCATGAAAACCAGATCATTACCTCCTTCATTCTGCTGATTCAGGAAGGTATTTTTTACCAGATCCAGCGTTGCACTGTCAGAATGCAACCCGTGATCTTCACCGGGGAATACAGTAATCAGGGCATTGGGGACATTATAAACGACCTGGTCATGCTCTCCTGGAACTGAAACAATTACTTTGCCATATTTTTCCGACTCAGCTATCGCATAGGGTGGCATATTGTTTAGTAGTGTCTCAACATCAGCAAGTAAATTTTTTTCACCCTGCTCCAGTCCCAGAACCTGCGTGGCTTCTTTGAATGCGTTGAAGATAAATTTAACGAGTGTCAAATCAACCGTGCAGTCATAGTTGTACTTGAATCCCGGACGCAGGCCATATAATTCGGGTGTTACGGTTGGAAAAATATGGTAATATTGATCACCCCATTGAGGGCCCCGTGCTTCCGGTCGTTTCATATACGCCACCAAAAATTTAACCGCTTCTTTTATCGGGGTATATCCCCGGTTCTTTAAAAAAACCGTATCCTGTGAATACAGGTAATGCCACCAGAGTCCCTGCACTGACCAGGGTGTTTCGCATATTTCCCAGCCCCAGGTCGGTACCGGGTAGGGATTCATGGTCATATCCACAGGGTATGCGCTGTGCGGGAAATATGCTCCAGGCAGGTGATAATATTCCTTCGCCCATTTGCGGCTGACATCCATTAGTGATTCGATGAGACTTACATAGGACAGGTTCTTTTCCAGGTGATTGCTGGAAAAGGTAAGCCAGAAAGGCTGCTGCGTGTTGTAGTTCATGTGATAATCACCATGCCAGGCGGTTCCGATGTTGTTATAACTCCAGTTTGCAAAAAGCCCTGGTGTGTTTACGCCTTCCTTCACAGCACAATTAAAGAAATACAGGTTGCGGTACCAGATGCTTTCCAGGAAATTATCCTCCAGTTTCACACCCGACTTGTTCCAGTATGCTTCCCATATCTGGCGACACTGCTGAAGCGATTTTTCGAAGTCATCATTGACGGGTTGTCCTGATTCAGCAACCTGGATTTCAGAATCTGTTTGTAAACCTTCCTGCAATGATATACATCCGATGAATGTTTCCTTTTCTGCAATACTGCCTTCCAGCAAACCCATGATCTCTTTGTTTCCGTCCCAGTTTATCCGGGATCCTTTCTCCAGCGGGGAATTTATGGATGCTGTCAGGCGGAATGCCCTGTCCTTTATATGTCCCTTTGCCGGATCATATTTTTCCGGTTCCTGAAATGGCATAACCTGCCGGAAGGAAAGGATTCCGGCAGGCAAATTTTCATCAACCTTGCAGGAGGGAAACTCCCGGGGTGTGGATGGGTCGGGCATCACCCGGATCCTGTCGAAAATGCTGCGACACAGCCTCCCCTGTTTGTCTGTGAGCCTCATCCACAGTTTATCCCCGGCCTGATCCGTAAATATTTGCAGCTTTATTTCCTGACCATCAGTGGTTAACAGTTCAACTTCACATAATCCGTCAGAGATGTCAAGCCGGTGCCCGATCAGCTCGGCGTTCCTGCGGTCAAAGCCGAGAAGCACTGAACCACAGGGGAAAGGACGAGGATATGGCTGGCTGTAATTATCAGCGGCCATTTCACTGTATTCCTTGTACCAGGGATCCTGGGTCAGGACTGACAAGGTATCGGAAATTGCTTTCACCTTTTTGAACACATAATCAAAGGTACCGATCTTTTCCCTGTGGTTCTCTGCGATCCGGATATCCCAGACATTGTTATGACCGAAATACAGGAGTATACCATCAGGCCGGGTAGTCACTACCACCCCCATCGCACCGTTCCCCAGAATGGCCCCTTCAAAAAAATCAACGGCAGGACGGTCAGAGATTATCGGATGAAGCTTGGCCCGGTGATACGACGAGAATTTTTCCGGAGTCTCCTGTTTTTGGTTGCAGGATGCTAGGATCATAACAATGCTCAAAAATGCAAAGAACTTGTTCATAAGATAATTGTTAAGTCGTTCATTATTTCAAGTTTATTTTCATTTGCCCTCACCCCTGCCCCTCTCCTCGAGGAGAGGGGGAAGAATGTCAGATGAATCATTTTATTATAGATATAGATTGTTGGACCTCCATATTTATGTTAAATAGAACCGTATCAAGTGAGCTTAATATCTCTTGGTTTGTGAATCGAATTATCCTGATATCAAACTCCTTCAATTCAAATGTTCTACCTTCATCATACTCTTGTGAGTAAGACTCATTATGAATTTCTCCGTCCACTTCAACTACCAGTCTGGCTTCATGGCAATAAAAATCAGCAATAAACCTCTTAATGGGATGTTGTCGCCTGAACTTAAATCCATTTAATCTCCTGTTCCGTAGCGCATTCCACAAAATACTCTCAGCATCTGTCATATTAGCTCTGTGATCCTTGGCAAAACCAAAAGTCTTTGCCTTTGAACCAAAATGAAGTAGATGATCTTTTTCTGAATCCATTGCCTGATAAAACTACAAAAAAAGATTCAATAAATTGATTTCCTCTCTCCTCAAGGAGAGGGGCAGGGGTGAGGGATTGAGGCATTATTGTGAATAATAAATAAAATTACTTCGTGAATATATCTATTTTTAATTGTCCGATTTTTATCCAATTCCTGCATCCAAATTAAGAACTAATATAAAATTTCTAGCCAATGAAACAGTTTAAATTCGCCATGGAATACATATTAATTGCGATTCTGCTTTTTACACCTTTAGTCATGGGAAAATCAGCAGCTCAGGATAATAAAGAGAAATCAACCATCGTGTTAGCCGGCTTACAAATGAACGTGACCTGTGATATGAATAAAAACCGTGACCAGATCCTCACGGGCATCCGGAAAGCTGCACTCGAAGGAGCAGATTTCCTGGTCACTCCCGAAGGTTCACTGTCAGGTTATACCCCACATTTCAGCCAGGCCGGACTGGTGATTGCCCTGGAAGAAATCACATCTGAAGCCCATAAACTGAAAGTGGGACTTATGATAGGTACCTGTTATAAAGAACTAATCGCGGACAGGGAGTTCTGTTACAATCAGATCCGGGTATATGCTCCGGATGGGCATTACATGGGTGCTTATTCCAAAATTTTGCGCTGCAGCAGTCTGGACCTGCCGGGATCAGGTGAAATGGTTGATTATATTGAGGGTGAGCTGAAAACCTTTGTCTGGAACGACCTTAGGTTTGGTATTCTTATCTGCAATGATCTCTGGGCAACTCCGGGCTATACAACCATGCCAAATCCCTATTTGCCCTGGAAATTAAAACAATTGGGAGCACAATTCATAGTACATTGTATCAACTCTGGTACAGTGCAGAAATACAGGCCCTTTCATGAATCCTCTGCGGAGCTGTGGGCACTTTCCCTGCAGATCCCGATTTTGGAAATCAATGCCGCGCAGGGAAACGAGATCATTAATGCCCGGTCCGGACTGATTGATGCCAATGGGGAAAGGAGTCTGCGAGTAAGTGATTCGGGTTTTCAGTGCTTTACTGTCAGAATAAATTTCTAAGGTTAGGGATGATGCAAACAGGCAACAGTGAATTTTATTGATATACCCCAGTTCGGCTGAGGCACAGCCTCAGCCGAACACAGGGTATTATTCATTCATAATTCATAATTCATGACAACGGATTCCGGAAGTATGTATATTTACCTCCCATATTTCACAATTTTAATATTCCGATTCAACAATTTTTTAAACCATGAAAAACCTCCTCATCGTCCTGTTCCTGTCACTGACCCTGGTCACAGGTGCCCAGACCAGATCGGTTAAAAAGTCACCAGCTCTTTCAGAAGCCACACCTGAAAGTGTCGGCATGTCCCCGGAGCGTCTGGCCAGAATTGATAACATGCTCAAGGAAGCGGTTTCCGGCGGCCAGATACCCGGAGTCGCTGCACTAATTGTCCGGGATGGAAAAATTGTTTATTATAAAGCATTTGGCATGGCTGATAATCAGACTGGAAGATCACTTAAGCGGGATGATATATTCAGGATTGCATCCCAATCCAAAGCCATTACTTCCACAGCCGTGATGATGCTCTGGGAAGAAGGCAAATTCCGGCTCGACGACCCGGTTTCCAAATATATCCCGGAATTTAAGGATCCCCAGGTATTAAAATCCTTTACCTATGCCGACACAGGCTTTACCACCGTGCCTGCAAGCCAGGACATTACCATCAGGCATTTGCTTACCCATACTTCGGGTATCGGATACGGTGTGATCGATGGGGACGAACGATTTAAAATGATTTATCAGAAAGCCGGAATAACCGATCTGTACACAACTGAAAATATCAGCATCGGGGAAAGCGTCAGAAAGCTTGCCCGGCTTCCCCTGCATCACAATCCGGGAGAAAAATACACGTATAGCGAAGGACTTGATGTTCTGGGATACTTTATTGAAGTGGTTTCAGGAATGCCATTTGATGAATTCTTACGGAAACGCCTGTTTGAACCACTCGGCATGAGCGACACCTGGTTTTATCTGCCCGCAGAAAAAGCCAGCCGCCTTGTTTCTGTGCAGCAACCAGACAACGGGAAATGGACCCGCTATCCGGTTACCTTCTATGATCCCGACTATCCCATAAAGGGGGCAAAAAAGTTCTTTTCAGGAGGAGCAGGCCTTTCAAGCACGGCCAGGGATTACGCCACTTTCCTCCAGATGTACCTGAATGGCGGCGAACTGAATGGGGTCCGGATATTAAGCCGGACAACAGTCCAATCCATGATGGGCAATCAAACCGGAAACCTGTGGGGACTTCCGGATCAATACTACGGACTGGCATTTGGTATGAATACCCTCCAGGGCCAGGATAAGGGAGGCCAGGGAAGCACAGGTACATTCAGCTGGGGCGGGTATTTTAATACATCGTATTTTGCTGATCCTGCTGAAAAAGTCATTGGCGTGATCATGAAACAGACCCAGGGTGACGTTAATGATGAAACAGGCTGGAAATTCCGGTTGCTTGTCGGACAGGCCGTGGATGACTGAGATATTAGGCTGTAGGCTGTAGGGTGGAGAACCGTCATTGCGAGTCCCGATGAAATCGGGATGAAGCAATCTGCAACCAGAAACAGATTGCTTCGTCACCTTAGCATCCTACAAAGCAGAAGGAATTATCACGTTTCCTCGCAATGACGCTCACACTCACACCCACACTCACACCCACACGCTACAGCCTACAGCCTATATTTTAATTTAGTCCAAATTATTCCTATATTTGAAACCAATAAAAAACATAACCTGCAAACCATGAAAACAAACCGTCGGAATTTCTTCAGGATATCCGGAGTTGCCGGAGCCAGCGTACTCTCGGGAAGTTTAACCTCTCTTGCCTGCAAACCTGACAGGACAAAAAGTGATTTGGATGATCCGATTTTGATGGCTGCTGATAAGATGCACACTCAGCTTTTCAACATGAGTGGCTATGCGGCTCCAAAGATAGATACCGTACGTGTGGGTTTTATCGGACTGGGTCAGCGCGGACCGGGTGCGGTTGAAAGAATTGCCAATATTGAAGGTGTGGAGATCAAAGCGCTTTGTGATAAATTGTCGGACCGGGTGGATAAGGCACAACAGATTCTGGCCAGCTATGGATTACCTGCAGCCAAAGCATACGGTGGCAATGAAGAAGCATGGAAAGAGCTGTGCCAAAGTAATGATATCGACCTGGTATATATCTGTACACCCTGGAAACTGCATACACCCATGGCAGTATTTGCCATGGAGAACGGCAAGCATGCTGTATCGGAGGTTCCTGCCGCAACTTCACTTGATCAGGCCTGGCAACTGGTTGAAACAGCAGAAAAAACAAAAAAGCATTTTATGATGCTGGAAAACTGCTGCTACGACTTCTTTGAACTGCTTACCCTGAACATGGCCAGGCAGGGATTCTTCGGAGAGCTTTTGCATGCTGAAGGAGCATACATTCACGACCTGAGAACATTGAATTTTGATAAGAATGGCTATGTTGATATGTGGCGCCTGAAAGAAAACCATACCCGTCATGGCAACCTCTATCCCACCCACGGGCTCGGACCCGTTTGCCAGGCCCTGAATATCAACCGGGGTGACAGGATGGATTACCTTACATCCGTTTCTACCATCGATTTTCAGATGGCTGCCATGGCAGGGGAACTGGCAAAAAAAGATCCCTTTTATACTGAATTCACAGCGCCTACGTATCGCGGTAACATGAATACAACCGTTGTCCGCACCGAGAAAGGCAAAACGATCATGATTCAACATGATGTTACTTCTCCCCGCCCCTATTCCCGTATACACCTGATTAGCGGCACCCAGGGTGTCGCCAGCAAGTGGCCTGAACCCGAGAGAATTGCACTGAGCCACGAATGGTTCAACGAAAAACAGATGGATGAGGTCAGGGCAAAGTATACCCCGGAGATCGTAAAACGGGTTGGCGAGATGGCAAAGAAGATTGGCGGACATGGCGGAATGGACTTTATGATGGACTGGAGGCTCATCGATTGCCTGCGCAACGGATTGCCGCTGGACCAGGATGTCTATGATGCCGCCTTGTGGAGCAGCATCGCCCCTTTAAGTGAATGGTCAGTAGCCCATCGGTCCAATTCGATAACAGTTCCTGATTTCACCTGCGGAGCCTATAAAACCAACATACCGGTAGATATCAGACTGGCACAAGGCGGGAATACCACTGTAAGAGCCAGGGCCAGCAATCCGGGAAACCAGTTGAACGTGCAATGATCGCTTCAGCCAAATGAAGAGACCTCTCCACAGTCTGGTCATTTCCCTTATACTGTTGAGTTTCATGTCATGCATGGGTGACAGGGGTAAACTTTTTACCGCCTTGTCTCACCGCAGGACAGGAATTGAGTTCAGAAACTGGATCAGGGAAAGCGAAACATTCAATATTGTTGATTTTATCTGGCTCTATGACGGAGCCGGAGTGGCTGTGGGAGATATCAACAATGACGGCCTGCCCGATATCTATTTCTGTGGCAATTTCGCGCCAAGCAAACTGTATCTCAATAAAGGTAATTTCCGGTTTGTGGATATAACTGAAAAAGCCTTTGCGACCGGCGGAGGTACCTGGAATACCGGGGTTACTATGGCTGACATCAACGGAGACGGATTTTTGGACATCTATGTCTGCAGTTCGACCGACAGCAGGCCGGAACGCAGGAAGAACCTGTTATATATCAACAATGGAGACCTGACATTTTCAGAAAGTGCTGCCAAATATGGCATCGACGATTCTTCCTATTCCATTCACGCTGCTTTTTTTGACTATGATAAAGACGGAGACCTGGATCTTTTTTTGCTGAATCATTCGGTTGGCAATTTCGACAGAACAATGACCGAACTAAAAAACGACCGCGATCCGAGCTATGAGGAACGGCTGTATAAGAATAACGGAGGTGAATTTGTTGATGTTACCAAAGAAGCCGGAATGGTCCAAAAAGTTATGAATTATGGCCTGGGCATTGCTGTCGCAGATTTTAATAATGACAACTGGCCCGATATTTATATTTGCAATGATTTTTTCGAACTGGATCATCTGTATATCAACCAGAAGAACGGTACCTTTTCTGAACAGCTCGAAAAGTATTTCGATCATGTTTCATTCGCTTCAATGGGCAATGATGCGGCAGATATTAATAATGACGGATATATTGATCTGGTTACCCTGGACATGTACCCCGAGGATAGCTATGGACAAAAACTGGTGGCCGGACCTGATATTCCCGGCAACTACAGTAAACTCAAAAAAACTACATTTTATCATCAGACGACTCGTAATATGCTTCATCTGAACAATCATGGGAGTTATTTTAGTGAGATCGGACAATATGCAGGAATTTTCAGTACCGACTGGAGCTGGTCTCCCCTCCTGTGCGATTTTGATAATGACGGGAACAAGGATCTTTATGTCAGCAATGGGATGGGGAAAAATAATACAAATATGGATTTTATTGATCTCACCATGGAGCTGGTAAGAAGGAAACAATCCGGTAAAGACATTATGAACAAAATGGAAATTATTGAAAAAATACCGGTTACCAGGTTGAAAAATTACCTGTTTCGAAACAATGGAGACCTTACCTTCACCAATGTTACGGATTCGTGGGGGGACGAAGAGCCCTCATTATCAAGCGGAGCTGCCTATGCAGATCTGGATAATGACGGGGATATGGACCTGGTGGTAAGTACGATCAATGATTATCCCTTACTGTACCGGAATAACGCAAATAAACGCAACGCAAATCACTTCTTAAAAATCAAATTCAACGGGATTGGTCTGAATACGGGTGGAATTGGAGCCAAAGTGGAAATTACATGCAAGGATCTGACCTATACCCAGGAATTCATGCCCTCACGGGGTTACATGTCATCCATGAACCATGAGCTGATTTTCGGTGTGGGCAAGGCAACGATCATAGACTCGCTGAAGATCACCTGGCCTGATATGCGCGAACAGGTGTTAACTGCTGTGGGGGTTGATCAGACAATCATTCTTCACAATAGAGATGCCATAAATGCCGCTCCGAAAACTGCGCCTGGATATCAACCGGTTTTTGTACCTCTGAATAATAAGTCTCTTGTCTTTAAGCATGCTGAAAATGAATATGTCGATTTCACGAAACAGATTCTGTTACCCCACTTGCTATCCACCCAGGGTCCGCGCATAGCGACGGGTGATGTAAATAATGACGGCCTGGAGGATCTGTTTATCGGTGGTGCCAAAGACAGTGCGGGTGAACTTTTTATTCAGAAAAGGAACGGATCCTTCCAACTGCAGGTGCAATCCTGTTTTGAAAAGGACAAAGAATGTGAGGATATCGGGGCCTTGTTTTTTGATGCTGACGGAGATAAAGATCTTGATTTATATGTAGTAAGCGGGGGAAACGAATGGAATGAAAAATCACCGGAATTACAGGATCGCCTTTACCTGAATGAAGGAAAGGGTAGTTTCAGCAAGTCGGCGGATCATATTCCGGTTATGCTGACCAGCGGTTCATGCGTGAAAGCCGGGGACATGGATAATGATGGCGATGCAGATCTTTTTGTCGGTGGCAGACTAGTCTCGGGCTCTTATCCGCTTGCCCCGAGAAGCTACATCCTGGAAAACAATGGCCAGGGATATTTTAAAGATATCACTGAAATGTATAATAAGTCCCTGTTGAATCCCGGTATGGTTACCGATGCGGTATGGACTGATTTCGACAGAGATGACCGCCTGGATCTTATCATTGTGGGTGAATGGATGGGAATCCGCGTTTTTCAGCATGAAGGCAAACAACTCACTGAAATCACAGATCAGTGCGGCCTTAAAGATTCAGAAGGCTGGTGGAACACAATCATGGCCGAAGATTTTGACCGTGATGGAGATATGGATTATGTTATCGGCAATCTGGGCCTTAACTCCCAGATAAAAGCTTCTGTCACCGAACCGGCCAGCATGTATGCCAAAGACTTTGACAATAACGGTTCAATCGATGCCATCATGTGTTATTATAATCAGGGTAGAAGTTATCCTTTTTATGCTAAGGATGACATGCAGAACCAGTTGCCCTTTATCAAAAAGAAATACCCGTCTTACAAATCCTATGCCAGTCAGACAATCCATGATATTTTCCCGGCAGAAGAGCTTAAGGACGCATTACAACTGAAGGCCTGTGTCTTTGCAAGCTGCTACCTGGAAAACAAGGGGAATAACCAGTTCTCCCTTTCTCCACTCCCCCCAGCCGCCCAACTCTCCCCAATCTATGCAATACAGACCGGGGATTATAATGAGGATGGCGATCCCGATATGATCCTGGCAGGAAATTTCTTTGGTACCCGGATCAAATTCGGAGAATATGATGCAAACAAAGGACTGTTGCTAGCCGGAAACGGGAAAGGAAGTTTTACGGCACTCAGCGATCTTCAGAGTGGTTTCCAGTTCAGGGGTGAAGTACGGGATATGGCTGATGTCAGACTGGACTCCGGAAAAAAAATACTGATCTTTGCCCTGAATAATGATTCTGTAAGATTATACCAAAGCACCGGCCATGAATAAACTTTTGTATTTATCCCTGCTTGTAATCGGTATCATAGCCAATAGTGAAGTCGTGGGTCAAGGGCCTGTGATAACCAGAAAGAACCTGGCCTTTATTACCTATCCTGATTTTCCCGATGCACACTCATCCTGGGGAAGCATCGGTTATAATGTGAAATTTAATACAGTCTTTATTGGGGTGACGAATCATCATGATAAGGTAGGTTTTTATGAGTATAATCCTGCCCAACAGGAAATGAAGTTGCAAGGCTTCATTCATAATCTGGGTTATTTACGGCCTTTTCAATGGCAGGCGAAAATCCACTCAAAAATTGTTTTCGGGTCCGATGGGACTGTCTATTTCACAACGGATGGGGGAGAATCCCGTGAAGAATATCTGATGGATCATCCGCAAGGTTATGTGGGCGGATATTTTATGAAATGGGATCCTGCCACCGGTCAGATGACCAACCTGGGCATGGCCATGCCCTATGAAAGTTTGAAGGACATTGATATTGACCCGGTGACAAACATGCTGTATGCTATTACATATCCCCAGGCTCATTTTATACTGTATGACCCGGATAAAAACGAGCTACAGGATCTGGGCCGGTTAGCCAGCTCCCATGTGCCGCGTGTACTCTTCACAGATTGGTGGGGAAACTGCTACTATGTGGATTGGCGTCAGCGTTTGGTAAAATATGAAAAGAACAAAGGAAGTCTGGTATTTGCAGAAAACAGCCTGCCTGCTTTTGAAGGCACTCCAGGAAGTAAAATAATTACCGGTATCACAGCATTTGCCCGGGATGAAAAAAACGGTATTATTTATCTGATCACGTATGGGGCAAAAATCATTGCCTTTCATCCGCAAATGGAAGGAATCGGTTCCGTTGAGGACCTGGGTGGTGTGGCTGATACAGGAGATCAACCGGCGTGGGGGCCCTATGTCCCGAATTTAAATCTGGGGAATAACGGCAACTTATATTATATCGTAGGCGGTCATGGAAATTACTTAAAAAAAGATACGGGGGTTTTAATGGAATTCAATCCAAAAACACACCGCCGTAAAATCATATTTGAATTTTCATCTGATGAACTGGCAGAAGCAACAGGATCTGATATCAGAGATCAGGATGGCAATCTGTATTTTACCGGTCGTGGAGCAAGCAAGGAAGAGGGTAAAAATGCGCTTTCTTCCACCGTATTCATGATCAAGTTTAACCCCTTAAAAGAGGTCAACAAATGAAAACCTTCATGAAGCTGTTTTTTTTCATATTGCTGATCAGGCAAACTGCTGTCAACCTGGAGGCACAATATGCGTTCTTTAGCCCCAGAGATAACTTTGCCATTGAAGTTTCCTTACCCAATACCAGTCTGAAAAGATTGCCCATCTACCGGAATTCAATTTCCTCCCTGATTGTAATCGGGGACCATATAATAGGGGGTACTTCAGCCAGGGAAGGACTGACCCCTTTTATTTTTACAGCCTCCCTGAAGCACCATCAGGTATTGGAAACCAGTGACATGAATGAAATCATCCCGGGACAACGGGCTATCCTATCGGGATTTTGCCGGGGCAAAAACAATACTTTATTTGCCGGTACATTGTCAAATAAGGCAAAAGATGGTTCGGTGGGCAATGGACATCTTTTCAAGGTAGATATCGGACAGGAAGGTACCATTCATGTCACAGATCTCGGAATCATCATACCCGGAGAAGGTATATTTACACTCACCATAGATACTGAAAAAGAGACGTTGTATGGGGTGAGCTATCCATCTGGAATATTTTTTACATACAAGATTGAAAAGAAAGAAATTAAGACTTTTAACAATATTTCACCGACCAGTCAGCATATTGAAACTTTCAAAGAATATGAACTTGGACCTCAGAATTATCTGTGCAAAAGCCTTATAGAGGCAAATGGGCTCGTATATGGCAGTATGCCTGTAAACAGAATATTTTATTTTGATTCAAAAAACGATAGTTTTCATGTGGTGAATGATATACCGGAAGTATGGGGCAGACGCACGCTGGGTCAGGTGGAATGCTGGGCACGATCTGCAGCGGGGAAGATCTATGGCGGAAATGCCGGAGATGGGCAACTCTTTGAAATCGATCTGGTGACCAAAAAAGTGAAGAATCTGGGAAAACCAATCGGAATGAACCGGTTAAGAGGCTTGAGCTTTGGTCATGATGGCAAACTATATGGCATTGCAGGCAGCCAGCCCGGCTATTCACATCTGTTTAGCTATGATGACCAGGAAGGATTTACCGATCTGGGAAATCCTGAATTTGTCATGGTAGCACCCGGAATTGAGCAGGGTATTCTCTGGCGGGGTTTCCAACTGGGAACACTCACTTCTTCAGAAGATGGTAAATATATTATAATGGGGGAAGATGAGGCTCTCAGTCAGTTATTGATATTTGCCATTGAGGATACATATGAGCAAAGAATAGGCGAGTAAATTCATGAAGAAATTTTCCTCTCTTATATTGATTTGCAGTGTTCTGTTTTCCTGTAATGAGGATAAAAACAAACTCTTTACCTCGCTTTCATACAAAAAAACCGGAATTGAATTTAAAAACTGGATAACAGAGAGTGAAACCTTCAATGTGCTGGAATATGGTTATCTGTATAACGGAGCCGGAGTGGCCGTGGGTGATATCAACAATGACGGGTTGCCGGATATCTATTTCAGTGGAAATTTCGCCCCAAGCAAAATGTATCTCAACAGGGGCAACTTCAATTTTGAAGATATCACGGATAAAGCATTTGCTGCGGGACAAGGGGCCTGGAATACCGGCGTAACCATGGCTGATATAAACGCGGATGGATACCTTGATATTTATGTATGCAGTTCGACCGACAGCAGGCCGGAACGCCGCAAGAACCTGCTTTATATTAATAATGGAAACCTTACATTTACTGAATGTGCTGCCAGGTATGGCATCGACGATTCTTCCTATTCCACGCACAGTGCTTTTTTTGATTATGACAAAGACGGGGACCTTGACCTCTTCATACTGAATCATTCACTTGACAGATTCGGCAGGCCAAAGCCCGAACGAAAAAAAGAGCATGATCCCAGATTCGAACACAGACTGTATCAAAATACGGGCGGGATATTTATTGATGTGTCCAAAGAAACCGGAATGATCCAGAATGTTATGAATTTTGGCCTGGGCCTTGCCGTTGCAGATTTCAATAACGACAAGTGGCCGGATATTTATATATGCAATGATTATTCCGAACAGGATTATTTTTATATCAACAAACAAGATGGAACCTTTTCTGAGCAGCTCGAAAAATATTTCGATCATATTTCCCTGTCATCCATGGGCAATGATGCGGCTGACTTTAACAATGACGGATATATTGATCTGATTACCCTGGATATGCTCCCGGAGGACAACTATGAGCAAAAACTCGTGGCAGGGCCGGATAATTATGATAAATTCACAGCTCTTAAAAATTCCGGATTTTATCATCAGTCTACCCGCAACATGCTTCAGCTGAACAATCATGGAGGTTATTTTACGGAAATCGGACAATTTGCCGGTATATTCAGCACGAACTGGAGCTGGTCGCCCCTCTTATGTGATTTTGATAACGATGGTTATAAGGACCTCTATATCACCAACGGTTACGGGAGAAACAGCACGCATATGGATGCGATTATGTTTTCGGTGCAGCAGATCAGCAAACAGCAAAGAGGAGAAGCCATGATGCCGAAAATGGGTATTCTTGAAAAAATACCGGCTACGGTACTTAAAAACTATATTTTTCGAAACAACGGAAACCTTACCTTCACCAATGTTACAGATTCCTGGGGAGATGAAGCGCCCTCCCTGTCAAACGGGGCTGCCTATGCAGATCTGGATAATGACGGAGATATGGACCTGGTGGTAAGTACGATCAATGATTATCCCTTAATTTACCGGAATAATGCAAATAAACGCAAATCGAATCATTTCTTAAAAATCAAACTCAGCGGGATCGGATTGAATACGGGTGGAATTGGGGCTAAAGTGGAAGTTACATGCCAGGATCAGACCTATACGCAGGAATTCATGCCTTCGCGGGGATACATGTCATCCATGAACCATGAGCTGATTTTCGGTGTGGGCAAGGCAACGATCATAGACTCGCTGAAGATCACCTGGCCTGATATGCAGGAACAGGTGTTAACTGCTGTGGCGGTTGACCAGACAATAGTACTTCACAATACGGATGCAAAAACGGCCAGGCCGAAAACTGCCCCCGCATCTCAACCGGTTTTTGTTCCTTTAAGCAATAAGATCCTTGATTTTAAGCATACTGAAAATGAGTATGTCGATTTTCACAGTCAAATCCTGTTGCCTCATTTTCTTTCCACCCAGGGTCCACGCATTGCAACGGGCGATGTAAACCAGGATGGCCTGGAGGATGTGTTTATCGGGGGTGCAAACGGCAGTGCGGGTAAGCTTTTTATTCAAAACAGGAACGGATCTTTTCAACTGCAGGTGCAATCCTGTTTTGAAAAGGATAAAGTCTGTGAAGATATCGGAACCTTATTCTTTGATGCCGACGGAGATAAAGACCTTGACCTGTACGTTGTCAGCGGAGGAAATGAGTTCCTTCCTGAATCACCTGAACTTCAGGATCGCCTGTACCTCAATAACGGAACCGGAATTTTCACAAAAGCATCGGATCGCCTTCCTGTAATGCTTACCAGTGGTTCATGTGTGAAAGCCGGGGATGTGGATAATGATGGTGACCTGGATCTCTTTGTCGGAGGCAGACTGGTGCCGGGTTCTTACCCGCTTGCCCCTCGAAGCTACATACTGGAAAATAACGGCAGGGGGTATTTTAAAGATGTCACTGAGAACTATAATAAGTCCCTGATGAATCCCGGCATGGTTACCGATGCGGTATGGACTGATTTCAACAATGACAAAAAGCCGGACCTTATCCTGGTCGGAGAATGGATGGGAATCCGTGTTTTTCTGAATGATGGAAAGCACCTTTCTGAAATCTCCGACCAGGCTGGACTTAAAAACACGGAAGGCTGGTGGAATGCAATTGAAGCTGCCGACTTTGACCGGGACGGGGACATGGATTACATTATCGGCAATCTGGGGCTGAATTCCCAGATCAAGGCTGCTGTCGGCGAACCGGCAACAATCTATGCAAAGGATTTTGACAACAACGGTTCTCTCGATGCCGTGATGTGCTATTTTATTCAGGGTAAAAGTTTTCCCTTCTATGCAAAGGATGACCTGCAGGATCAGTTGCCCTTTATCAAAAAGAAATACCCGTACTTACGAAGCCTATGCCAGCCAGACAATCAACGATCTCTTCACCGCTGAAGAACTTAAGGACGCGCTTGTGTTGAAAGCCTGTGTCTTTGAAAGCTGCTACCTGGAAAACAAGGGAAATAACCGGTTCTCCCTTTCTCCCCTTCCCCCTGTCGCCCAGCTTTCCCCAATCTATGCAATACAGGCCGGAGATTATAATGGGGATGGCAATCCCGATATGATCCTGGCAGGCAACTTCTTCGGCACGCGGATAAAATTCGGAGCGTATGATGCGAACAAAGGACTGTTGCTTACCGGAAACGGTAAAGGGAATTTTACGTCACTCAGCGATCTTCAAAGTGGTTTCCAGTTCAGGGGTGAAGTACGGGATATGGCTGATGTCAGAACGCATTCCGGAAAAAACATATTTATTTTTGCACTGAACAATGATTCAGCAAAGCTTTATTATGTCCGTGATAAATAACAAGAATATTCATCAAAGTAAAAATTGCATTATGTATAGATTGAAAAACTTCGGGATTATCCTGGTGTCAGTTATTCTAATTTATGGGTCCTGCAAAAATTCATCGAAACAGGATCTTTCCCTTACGGTAAAGGAATATCAGAAGGTAGGTATGCCCGATCCCTCTAAAACATGGAAAAATTATGATTACGTCAATGCAAATCTTTCATTGGGCAGTCTCCATACCACTAATCCATATTGTCTTCCCCGAAAAGACAGCAAAAAATCAGGCGCTCTTTTTAGCCGGTTTGTCAATATTGAAAATCTCACATTTCTGGATGATACAACGATCTCTCTGCGTGACAGGGCGCTCTTGGTACAACATTTTCAACAGCTTCACAATCAATTGAGTAATTTTTATAATACTGAATTAAAAGGCAAACCTTATTACGATAAGGAATTGATCGACCTGCATATCTTCAGGCTCCTTGTGAATGAAAAGATGTTGGAACTGGCCGGGAAAATCATGAATTCAAAAGAAGAATCTGATCTAAGCATGCAGTCCGGTCTTAAAAAAGTGCGGTATAACTACCTTAAACTGATCTATATGGTACTGGATGTGCAATTGAAATCCAAAGACTTCTTAGGCGATGACCTGAACAGATTAAGTACGGAAATATCCAGGTCTCTGATTCTCAATCAGATTTGGATGGAACCATCCTTAAGACAAGAAATAATTGTTCGGATTCAAGATATAATTAAAAAGTCATCATCTGCTGCAATTAAAAAAAATTACCGGAAAGTCCTGGAAGTGCTCAAAGATTAAGTCTCCGAAAAGTCCATTTCGAAGCACGTCATTGCGAGGGAGTGAAGCGACCAGTCCTAACGTCATTGCGAGGGAGTGAAGCGACCAGTCCTAACGTCATTGCGAGGGAGTGAAGCGACCAGTCCTAACGTCATTGCGAGGGAGTGAAGCGACCGAAGCAATCTATTTCCGGTGGGCAGATTGCTTCGCTACGCTCGCAATGACGCCTTACTCGCTTCACTCGTTCGCAATGATGTTTTTACTTTTCAGACTAAAGATTTAAATCCATTAATGTTGATGCATTTCTAAATATAATCATAAGTATCAAACCTTTCAGGATAATTTTTAAAAACAGTTTATTCAATGATGAAAAAAAACTGCTATAAAAATGTCGGATATGTTAAAATATTATTAGATTTGTTAACAAATGTTAAATCAGATTCAGTATAAGTTCATTCATTTTTAAAAAATTTCTTAACCCTAAAAGCTTTTTTTATGAAAATGAGCTATTTATTTAATTGTTTGAAAGATCAGATAAAGTTCTGGCTTAGCAGCGCTTTTCTGATTTTTTTATTTTGCGCTCCATCATTCGCGCAGGAACGCAAGGTTAGTGGTACCGTTGTTTCTGCCGATGATAATTCTGTGATGCCGGGAGTATATGTGCTGATCAAGGGCCAGACTGCCGGAACAACTACAGATGCAGATGGCAATTACTCCATAACAGTACCCAACAATGAGACTGCCCTGGTTTTCTCCTTTATAGGGTATGCTTCGCAGGAAATTGTTGTTGGGGCAAACCCGGTGCTTAACGTTACCATGGCATCAGAGGCCACGGAGTTAAGCGAAATTGTGGTTACAGCCCTGGGTATTACACGGCAAAGCAAGGCACTTACCTACGCCACCCAGAATGTGAATACCGATGCGCTGACAGAGGCGAGAACCCTGAATGTCATGACCGGTCTAAGCGGCAAGGTTGCCGGTATATCGGTCACCGAGGCAGGAACGGGTGTTGGCGCAGATGCACGTGTTATTTTAAGGGGTAACCGCTCCATGGGTGGAAACAGTGAACCCTTGTACGTTGTTGACGGAATAACGCTTGGCGGGGACATTCAAAATTTCAGTCCGGATGAAATCGAAAGCATCTCAGTTATGAAAGGTGCAAATGCAGCCGCTTTGTACGGCAGCCGTGCAGCCAACGGTGCTATCATCATTACCACAAAGTCGGGTGCAAAGGCCAAGGATGGTGTGACTGCCAACCTGAATTTGTCCTACCTGGGCAGTTCAGCCGTTTTCCTGGATAAGATGCAGAATGAATATGGTCAGGGCGGTAATGGTGTTTACGCAAAGGAAGGTATTGTATCGTGGGGACCAAAAATGGAAGGCCAGATGGTTGACCACTGGTCAAATGATCCGAATTATTATATGTATGGCAAACAATATGCCTTCTCTCCACAACCGGATAACTTCAAGGACTATTTTCAACGGGGTGACAACCTGTCTGCAAACCTTCTGGTTACCTTAAATACCGGTAAAAACACGGCCGCTTTCTCTTATACCTACACCGATGCAAAGGGTATCATTGCAACGAATAACCTGAAAAGCCATAACTTCAATTTAAGATTCGGTTCACAACTCAACAAAAAACTTACACTCGATTCCAAGCTGACTGTGATTTCAAGAAACTATGAAAACACCTTTGCAACAGGAGAGAATTTTGATAACCCGTTGCGATATCTTTATGTTGTTCCCCGGAATATCCGTACGGAAGATCTTCAGCATTACCAGTTCATCAATCCTTCAGGCCAGCTCAGGCAACATTACTGGAGGTGGAATGACAACGGAACCGGAAACGCTTACTGGACCCGGAATAATGTTGAGATGCCGCGAAAGAGGCAAAGGATGATTTCCATGATGAGCCTCAAGTATGAGATCCTGGAAGGCTTGTCGATCATGGGAAGAACTGCAGTTGATGCTGGGTTTTCTCAGGAAGAAACCAGATGGTACAATGATACTTACACACGGGCTATTAATGGCGCGTATGATAAGAACAATTCAACATCGTACGAGTGGAACAGTGATGCATTGTTAAATTACCGCAAAGACTTCTCAAGTATCACAGTCGACTTAAATTTCGGCGCAAATCACAAGGTCAATGAATACCAGCAGATCGGAGGCTCCGGTGCAGTTTTCAACATAGAGAACCTCTTTGCCCTGGCCAATACAGGAAATCCCAGACCTTTTGAAAGTTATGACAAAAAAGTGGTGAACTCGGTCTATGGATTCGCTGAAATATCTTTCAAGAATGCCATATTCCTGAATTTGACCGGTCGAAATGACTGGAGCTCAACACTTCCAGCAGACAATAGATCCTATTTTTACCCTTCCATTGGTTTGACAGCTGTTTTGAGCGATCTGATTACAATGCCGTCTTTTATTCCCTTCCTGAAATTAAGGGGTTCCTATGCCATTGTGGGGAATGATACAGACCCATACCAGCTGGCCAGAACAGCCGATGTGGGTTCGCCTTCAAGTGGTGTTGTTTCGCTCAGCAATGTAATGCCCAACCCGAACCTGAAACCCGAAACCACTAAGTCAACTGAAATCGGTTTTGACACCAGGCTTATCCAGAACAAGGTAAGAGTGGGGTTTACCTGGTATGAGACCAGTACCTACGATCAACTGTTCAGAACGCCTGTTCCTTCTACATCAGGAGTATCCTATATATTTCAGAATGGCGCAGATATCCGGAACAAAGGAATCGAGATCACACTGGGTGCCACAATCATCTCAGCTTCCGACTTCTCATGGGATCTTGATATAAACTTTTCCCATAACAACAGTGAAGTCATGAAAATTGCCGAGGGCTTCGATGAACTATCCTATGGCAGAGACTTCATCAGGGATTATAAAATGGTTAAGGGCGGAGAATATGGTGATATTTATGCAAAATCCTGGCTCAGATACGGGGATGACCCGAATACACCGGCTGTTGAAGGTAACGGAAAAGTCATCATCCAGGATAACGGGATTCCTGCCATCACTCCCGGTATGACAATTAAAGTAGCCAACTTCAATCCTGACTGGCTTGGCGGTATCAACAACACTTTCAGGTATAAGAACCTGAATCTGAGCTTCCTGATTGATATCAGACAGGGAGGAAACTTTATTGCCTTTACGGAAGCCATTTCAGCAGGCAGCGGAATACAGGATTATACCACAATCGGCCGTGACGGTACTTTGATGTTCGGCCGGGATGTTTATAAAGATGAAGGAGTAGGTGTCACAGTAACAGGAGAACCCAGTACGGCAACCTGTACGTCTGAGAATTTCTGGAATAATGTCGGAGGCAGAAACAATCCTGCCGGCGGTGCTTTTATCAGGGATGCCTCCAATATCCGTATGAGAGAAGTAACCCTGGGATACGACCTGCCCAAGAGCCTGATTGGTGAAACATTCCTCTCCTCTGTCCGGGTCTCCCTGGTTGGACGGAATCTGTTCTTCCTCCAGAATAAAGCTGAATATGTGGATCCTGAGATCATGATGGGCGTTAGTAACACCGATGAAGGTCAAAACGCGTTCCCTCTGCCAACATCACGTACCTATGGAATATCCGTTAATTTTGGTTTCTAATTTTATACAAAGTTAAAACAGTCTACTATGAAAAGTATATTAAAATTGTTCACAGTTCTTGCGTTGATTACTGGCTTTATCAGTAGTTGTACGGGAGACTTTGATGAGATAAATACAAATCCCAAGGCACTCACGGTTGACAACCTTGACCAGGCATCTTATGGATTTATAGCGAAACGTGCTATTACCGGAGGGGTATACCTTGAACCCTATGGTGGTACCATGCAGATTATCCACTCCCTGTTCTTTGACATTTACGCCAACTATTTCGCAACGACAGCTCCTAACTTCCTTTCCGACCGTTACGTAATGGTTGGAAGCTGGCTGGCAGGTGATTTTGACGGCTTCTATGGCAGTGTTGCACCTCAGATCAAGTATGCTGAGGATTTTGCCAGATCCTCCGAACTGGATAAAGAGTTTGCCATGATGAAGATCTGGAAAATTTATGTATTTGACAGGTATACAGATGCCCTTGGTCCTATTGTGTATTCCAAGTTTGGCAACATGGAGAAGACAGTGCCCTATGATTCACAGGAGCAAATTTACAACAGCTTTTTTGCAGAACTGGATACAGCGCTCAACATTTTGAAGGCCAATGCAGGAGGTACTTCCGCCACACTCTCAGGTTTTGATGATTTATATGCAGGAGATCTGGATAAATGGCAGAAATTCGGCAGTTCTCTGCGGCTCAGACTGGCCATGCGGGTAAAATATGTCAATCCTGCGCTGGCAAAAACCCAGGCGGAAAAAGCCGTCTCAGAGGGCGTCATTCTTGACAATGCCGACAATGGTTGGGTAAAGACAACCAAAGATTATCAGAACCCTTATTGCATCATCAGTGACTGGGGTGAATACAGAATGAGCGCTGATATGGAAAGCATCCTGAAAGGTTATCTTGATCCGCGGGTAGCATCCTATTTCGCACCTGCAGCACAGCCAGATCCGAGCGATGACCCGGCAGGTATAGACTACCCCTACGAAGGTATGAGAAACGGACAGAGGAAGAGCGACAAGAGTGCCGTTGATTTTAACGCAAAGATGTCGGATATGTCTGACCCCTATACCGTTGTCGGTGGAGCTGGTCCTTCATGGTATGTCATCAGAGCTTCCGAATCCCATTTCCTGATGGCAGAGGGCGTTCTTGAAGGCTGGAATATGGGAGGTGGTACTGCACAGCAACACTATGAAATGGGTGTCAAAGCATCACTTGATGAAAATGGATTTGCTGATTACAAGAATCTTGCTGGTGAAGATTATGTGACAAGTACCCGTGTACCGGCCAGCCCCGGTCAGGACCTCAGTTCGGTGTTGCCTCAGGTAGTACAGGATCCGGTATGTATAGTACCCATAGCCTATAATGCAGGCGGTTCAAAAGAAGAGCAACTTGAACAGATCATCACCCAGAAATGGATCGGCTTATATCCTGACAGCCAGGAGGCCTGGGCAGAGAGAAGAAGAACGCATTATCCCAAATTGTACGACCGGATCGAAAGCGAAAACCTGGATGTTGCACCAACTTCACTTCCGGTAAGGTTGGTATACTGGAGTACTGAGTATACTAACAATATCGATGAGCTGAATAAGGCAATTCAAATGCTCAATTCAGAGAGTTCCACACCAAATGGAGACAAAGCGTCTACCAAACTCTGGTGGGATAAAAAGTAGTGGTGAATAACCTGAATATTATTAAGAAAGCACCCTCCCGGGTGCTTTCTTTTTTTGAATCAATTGCCACGCCCTTCAGGGGATTTATTCTTTTGGATCATCATAAATATGCGTACCTGAAACGATCTTTTTTTATGCTCAGCTGACAGGGCTTCACCTCGAACCCTCCCTACCGGCAGGCAGGCCCACTTCATTCTTTGTCTTGACACAAAGAATGAAGCAAGAAAAGTCAAGACAAAACGACCCCTCCCCGCTCTGCTGCTACATTATGACCTCCATTTGACCAAAATACAGGTGATCAAACGTTACTACAAAAATTGCGGAGCAAAATAACAAATACCATATCTGACGGCCTGCCGTTCAAACGAAGTCGAGGTACGAGACGGAGTGCGTTCAGGCCGTCAGTCTTCTTTGGTTACTTTCTGTGACGACAGAAAGTGACAATAAAATCTTGTGAATACTCAGGATAGGTATGCATTATTATGATGATCCATTCTTTTATTCCCCCATCCTGAAGGCCGGGGCTATTGAACCAATTACCACGCCCTTCAGGGCGTGGATTAATCAATTGCAATAACATTACAATTACAGGGGCTCAACCCTTCATCTCCCGGTCATCTGTATATTTCTGATAACCATTCCCAGATTCATATTTGCATCCTTCAGCCTTTGACTCGCCTCCTCTTCATCCATGTTGTACAATATCCGGAGAATAGACTTTGCCCGTTCAACCAGCTTGTTGTTGATGCAGGCAACATCCACCATATAGGGACCTGCAACCTTCCCCATTTTTATCATTACGGCTGAAGAGATGAAATTCAGCACTTTTTTGGTAGCCGTGCCTGCCTTCATTCGCGTGGATCCGGCAACTACTTCATTACCAGATAATAAAGGAATAACCTGGTCACAAAACGACAGACTTTCAGCAGCATAATCACGCTGTATGATCACCGTGAAAGCCCCCCGGCTTTTGGCAAAAGCCAGGGCCGACTGAACGAACCAGGCATTCCCGCTGGCCGATATGCCAATTATTGTATCATCCCAAGTGATGTTTAAAAGCAGCATCTCCGGAACGGCACTGGCATCTTCTTCAAAATCCGATTCAATTTCAATGGCGGCATCAGCTATTCCCCCCGAAATCAGGGTCAGGATCCGGTCTTCGGGAAATCCATAAGTGCAATGAATTTCAACTGCATCCATGGCAGCCAGCCGGCCACTCGTGCCTGCACCGACATAAATGATCCGGCCGCCCTGTATGATCTTTTCAGAGATCAGGTCAACCAGGGGAACCAGAGATGAAAGGCTCTTTTGCAGCTGATCACCGGCCTCCTGCTCTGCCTGATAGAGCATGTCAATAATTTCTGCTGTAGATAGATCCTGCAAATGAATATCCGGTTTATAGGGCACCTCCGATTCCAGGGCCTGGTATGATCTTATTACCCGCATGCCTTGCGCATCGGCCTCCCCCCTCGCTAATGACAGGGCACCGATAAGCTGAAGCCGGTTGCCTTCCTTCATAACACGAACTGTAATCCGGTGATCGAGCTCTTTGGGAATATCAGCCAGTAAGCTATTCAGTTCGGCTTCCAGTGCATACCCGCAGGCATGAACCACATCAGCCAGTCCGCCGCATATCAACACCTCGTCAAGATTATATAGAATGGCTGCCGTGCTGATCACCTTTTTCAGGTTTTCCAGGTAATCCCTGCGGATCTCAGTATAAACCGGATCCACAAATACCCTGAAAAGATCGCCTTCCGGAACTTCAGAGGCAAGTCCTGAAACACCGGCAATTTCATCATACCTTCCTGCCGGAGTTTGAATACTTCCCAACAGATTCAGCATCTTCCCGGGCCGCCACCTACGGCCGTTGCGCCAAACGGAAAAACCCAGTCCGGTCCCCACCGGCATGATGCCTGTGCATATATCACCGTGTAATTTGTTCAGTTCGGCAATACCGATCGCAGAAGCATCCGCATCATTGATTAAAACCACCGGGCAATGAACCTGTTGCCTGAATGATTCCACCCAGTTTTCATTACAGAGGATCTGGAGATTTTCTGCCGCTTTCAAAACCCGGCTCCCCGTGTAATCCACGATTCCGGCTGTTGAAATGCCAATTCCGGCTATCTCATCAAGGCCATGACCCATTGCTGCGATCACTTTCCCGAGCGCTGCAATCAAATCCTGAGCCTTTGTCGCTTTCTGAATCGGACTTTCGGTCTTCTGTACGTTCAACTCCCTGAAACCGGTTTCTTTTATCCTGTCAAACGAATCAGCTTCGATGCTGGTTCCCTTGATCCAGCTGCCTCCTATGTCAAGTGCGATGTAGTGCACCTCACCCCCTGCCCCCTCTGACCTCACCCCTAACCCCTCTCCCAGGGGAGAGGGGAAGAACGATTTAGTTATCATACTTGTCTAGTTTGGTATTCATCCCCTGTAACCTCACCCCTAACCCCTCTTCCCGCCAAGGCGGGACAGGCTCTAAAGTAGAGGGGAAGAAGCTTATTGATATCATAATTGCTATAATTTACATCATTGCCGTTCACCTCACCCCCTGCCCCCTCTCCTGAAGGAGAGGGGAAGAAAGATTTAGTTATCATAATTGCTATAATTTACATCATTGCCGTTCACCTCACCCCCTGCCCCCTCTCCTAAAAGAGAGGGGAAGAAAGATTTAGTTATCATAATTGCTATAATTTACATCATTGCCGTTCACCTCACCCCCTGCCCCCTCTCCTAAAAGAGAGGGGAAGAAACATAAAAATATTATTCATCAATATAAATTAAGAGCCGGATTTCTGCGATGATTCTATTCAATACCATATTTATTGAGTTCAAAATTTCCCAATTGGTAAAGCGAATATAATAATAAGATTCTATTAACGGATTTCCCCTCGCCTTTAGGAGAGGGGCAGGGGTGAGGTCAGAGGGATTGGAGTAAGGTTATGCGCCACATCCCTGTAAGCTTTCATATTCTCCACAGAAGTATCCGGCGGAATCTCGCATCCTGCGGATACGATACCACGTCCTTTTGTTGCCAGATAGCATTGCCTGACGCTGTCTTCAATCTTTCCCCGTGTGCCGTCCCGTATAACGGATACCGGATCGCTGTTGCCCGAAACCACCTGTTTTTTGGAAAGCAAGGGCACGAAATCACCCATGGATGCGACGAGGTGGTCAATGTCCACAATATCAGCTCCGGTCCTGATCATATCAGGCAGAATCGCCGTGGTGTTACCGCAAATGTGAAGCTTTACCCGGGCATTCATTTCATGCGCATGGTCAATTAAGGCCTTCTCGCGGGGGAAAACAAATTCCCGGTACAATTCCGGTGATATCAAGGAACAGACGGCATCACCTATACCAATACAGTGTGCTCCTGCATGAACCTGCGCCGTAATAAAGTTTATACCGCTTCCGGTCATCACATCCAGCGCCAGACTGAGCTTTTCAGGATGCTCGTACATATCCATGCAGGCCGCGGAAACATCCCTGATGTCACAATAGGCTGCAAACGGGCCTTCAACCCAACCGCAGATGAACTGCGTATTGCCGACTTCTCTTTTATAAGCCTCTATCTCACGGATGCGTTCTGCTAACCGGTTATGTTCAGTCACTTTTAACACCAAAAGCTTATCAATATCCGGGATCTCCCGGATAAAAAATTCAAGCACCTGCGGGAGGTTGTTTTCCGGATAAGAAAGTTTTGTTCCGTAGGCTTCTGCCTCGGCGAACGCATCGGACATGACATTTACCCAGTCATACGAAAAGTCTGAAGCACACCGGATATTGGTTTCACATTTGGTTTTATGGTCGAGGCAGAAATCTCTGTATTTTACACCCGCATATTGCGCCGCAAATCGCATCAGTATCGGATGAAAGGGTGGACGGTCTACAGCCAGTCCATTGATAAAGTCCTGTGTTCTTTGCAGGGAATTCATTATTTCAAATTATATGTTTGATTTAGTTCCAAAATTTGCAGAAAAGAATTATGCCACAAAACTCTTTATCACAAAGAACACAAAGGATTTTCACGAAGAACACAAAGGAAAATTAAGAAAAGGATAAGTATTAATGATCTGCCTGAAAGCAAATACAACCTTTGTGAACTTTGTGACATATTACTTTGTGCCCTTTGTGGTAAAATTGGTTTGCATTTGTGGCAAAAAATCAGAGTTTACTATTCATTATTTGTCAAACTGCGACAGATCCAACATGGGATCGAGCCGGGCATTGGAAAAATACAGATCCTCCCAGGTAAGTTTTTCCCCTGAAAGGGCAGCCTCCCTGCCCAGGATAGCCGTCATGGCGGATTCAGCCCCTGACCGCGCTTCATTCAGGTAATTCCCGGTTTCGATGCTTCGGATGAAAGCGACCTCTTTATTTGCATCGGCATCCTGCAAAGCGGAAAGAAAGATGCCTGCTTTTCTTTGTTCTTCTGTGATTTCCGATGTGGCACATTTCGGTACGCCTGAATCCCATGGATTATCACCGCTGATAAAAACACCTCCGGAATAATGCGCCTCAGCAGTGCCTTTGGTTCCGATGAACTTCGCACATACATCCCCGAAAAGGGTTCCGAATTGTGTGGCAAGCAAGCTCACATGGATACCGGGGTACTGATATAATACCTGATAATGCCTCCATGTATCCCCGAATGTCTGGCTTTCATCCTTGCCGCCAGTACCCATGGCATTCAGGGGTACCTTCCGTAACGCCCAGTTGCATACATCGAGCATGTGAATGCTCTGATCAAGCAGGGTACCACCCGATAAGGCCTGGAAGTTATATTGGTTCCGGATCCTGGCTTCATCATATGACATTCCGGAAACATCGCTGACCGAACTGCGGCCTGCCAGATAGCAAAGCTGTGCATTCAGGATGTCGCCGATATCGCCGCGCTGAATTCGTTTTACCATCTCCACATAGGGTGTGGCATAACGGATCTGGAAGCCTATGACAATACTCAGCTTTCCGTTTACCAGATTTCCGACATGCTCAACTTTGCGGCAACCCGCCACATCGGGTGCTGCCGGCTTCTCGCAATAGATGTGCTTACCTGCCCTGGCGGCGGCTTCCAGAAAATCAGCATGGGTATACGCCGGTGAAGATATCAGCACCGCATCAACATCCTTATTTTCAAGGAGCTTTAAATAAGCTTTTGAACCAACATGGGTATTTGTTTTCACAACCCTGGAAAAACCTTTTTTCACATTTTGCTCGTCGAGTGTCTTTTTTGCAAGCTCCAGCTTGTCCTCAAAAAGATCTGCCATGGCCACAATGTTGATATTGGTTTGCTCCGACATGGAAGTTATCACTGCTGTGCCGCGCCCACCGCACCCGATTATTCCCATCCGTATGGCCGAGTTTGCCTTTGTGCCAAAAACAGTGGCCGGATTTAAAATGGTTACCGCGGACAGTGCTGCGGTGTTTTGAAGGAAGTTTCTGCGTTTCATATAGTAGTTTTAACAAGTGCCTAGAGTGCCTAAAGTACTTAAAGTGCCTAAAGTACTTAAAGTGCCTAGAGTACTTAGAGTACTTAGAGTATTTAGAGCGTTTAAATTATTTAAAAGTATTTAGGTAGTTTAGTACGATCCAAGTACTTTAGGCACTTTAGGCACTTTAAGTACTTTAGGCACTTCCTACTTCCACATATAAATCGCCACATCCCCCGGATCAACTTCAATCGTGCTGTTATAAACACTTGCCGGGACCAGTGTTCCGTCTTTAAGAACTTTTTTCACTTTGGCATCACATTCAACCGTGAGGATCATGGGTTTGATAAAATCACGGTTTACCACAACCAGAAAATTATTATTATTATTCTTTAGAACTGAAACCACAGCACAGGTTCCCTCGGTTTTCAGCACCTGGAAAGGTTCCGGAAGACTTACCAAAGGCTTCGTCCCAACTGGAATCGTTTCCCCGGTATGGGCAACTGAAACTACCCTGGCATTTAAAAAAACAGCGGACAGATATTTAATCTCATTGTTAATTATTTTTATCCTGTCATACACCTGGGTTCTTTTGCCTTCCGGTGTAACCGGACCGCGATTGAACTTCCACAGGGTATCCAGGGGGGGTGTCCAGTAAGTGAAATACTGTATCCCTTGTGCACCATAGGCCAGATCACTGTATACCTGGAGTCTCATCTGCGGAATTGTGGGTACAGGATAGGGGCCATGGGCAACAGACAGGGAAAAAGCCCAGAAAGGCTTGCCTGCTTTTCGTGCTGCTTCGGAGAAAATCTCCAGGTTCTCATACCAGTTGTACCGTAAGGAATCACCCAATACCGGATAATGGTCAAACGACAACTTCTGCACCGGCACTTCAGCAATAAACAGATCCACATGCTCCTGGTAGGTTTTAGTACCCAGCTGCTGCTCGTTTGCATAATTGGGAAAGAGGTTCAGATAACAAAAATGATCATCATCAACAGCCCGGATTTTTCTCACCCATTCCCCGAGTTCCAGGAAATCTGACCGGCCTGGTTCATCACGCAGCATATAGCCTGCAAGGGCGGGATGTTTCATAAATCGCTTCACCGTTTCCCCCGTATTGGTCTTAAGCTCTGGACAGGCAACAAACAATTTCACACCTGTTTTTTGGGCAATCCGGAGTGCCTTTTCCATGGATTCTATGTTCGGGAAGAATGTAAGGTTGTAAGTGATCCCTGATTCTTTCAACTCACGGTAGCGGACTTCCGACGTTTCTTCAGCCGGAATGCCATACCATGCCACAATCGGGATCTCTCCCTTGCTCACCAGTTTTTCCTGTGATAACAGGGGACTGACTCCGACAAAAGCAGAAACCAGCAATAAAAAAAGTAGTTTTTTCATATCCAAAATCATTAAATCACTGAATCAGTAAATACCTGCAACACCTCACCCCAACCCTCTCCTAAAGGAGAGGGAGTTCCCCTTCTCCTTTAGGAGAAGGGGTTAGGGGATGAGGTGACCCATCATCAAATCAACAAATCAATAAATCAATAAATCAATAGGTCGGCCCTTCTTATAAATATCTCAGCTCCTTCCGATTGTATCTGGATCTTTCCGGAGCTGGGACGAACCTGAACGGCATGATTCACTAGAATGCCGTTGAGCAAAACCGTGATTTCATCTCCCCTGGCAATGCATTCCAGTTTGTTCCACTCGCCTGCTGGCTTTTCAATGTCTTTTTTACCCCGGAAACCTTTAACATCCTGCCAGTCGGGATCCCGGCCAAACCAGTTTATTCGTCCTTCCTGAATTGTAACCAGGTCACCTTCAGGTTGAAATACATATGACCCGTTTTGCTGCTCAGCAGTAACCTTGCAGGTTATGACAAACTTGTCACTACCGTCGCCGACAACAATAAAATCACCGGTACCACCCTCAATTACCTGACATTCTATTGAATGTATCCAGATCCCGGATGCAGCTCCATCCATACCCTGTGAATGCAGCAGTATACCGCTGTCCCTGGCTTTATCCAGTCTGGGATCAAATGTTTTCTCACCCCATCTGAACTCTATTGTAAGGTGGTAATTTTCGTATTCGTCGATGGTCGTC
Organism: uncultured Bacteroidales bacterium; assembly: GCA_963705125.1. Lineage (GTDB taxonomy): Bacteria > Bacteroidota > Bacteroidia > Bacteroidales > UBA10428 > UBA5072. The sequence continues at coordinate 257,895 of CAVPIY010000011.1, forward strand.
ATGCATCCCCATTCCTCGCCCGATATCCGGATCAGGCCATCGCTGACCATGAATACCTTTTTCGGATCAATGTTACGTCCCCGGTCCTGGAGAAAGGTGTACCAACCCTCCAGGTTCCGGCCATTGAATAATTGTATGGTCTCTTCCTTGCTAACCGGTTTCTCCTGGGATAGCACGGGACATGCTCCGGCAAAAGCAGAAACCAGCAATAAAAACAATAGTTTTTTCATCTTCAAAATCTATTTAAAATATATAAGTACTCTAAGTACTCTAAGTACTCTAAGTACTCTAAGTACTCTAAATACTCTAAGTACTCTAAGTACTCTAAGTACTTTAGGCACTTTTCTCTGCTGCCCTGTCTGCCATAAAGAGGACTTCATGGGTATGCATAGCATCGGTCAGACTTGTCAGCGGCATCTCCTTTCCCTGATCCAGGGCTTGAAAAAAGGCTTCAAATTGTGTCATGTAAGGATGATCTGAAACATCCCCGGAGTCAAGCATTTTCATGGACAGCTCACTCCATTTGCCCTTGTTCAGGCCTGCGAGTTGTGTGGAATAAAATTTGTTATCGAGCAGACTACCCTCGCTTCCCACCAAATGAATATGAAAATAATAAGGTTGAAGACAATCAATAACCGAAGCTACCTTGCCTACCCTTCCATCTTTGAATTTCAGGATGGTAACGCTGCTTGTGGGGTATTCGTAAAGCTTAAAATCCTTGTTTGCGGATGAAGTCGAATAACTGCTTACTTTTTCAACATCATGGCCCATAAAGAGCAAAAGGGCATCGAGTGCGTGACAGCCCGCGGATAACAGGCTGCTGCCACTCTTTTCCTTCTTTATATTCCAGCGAAATTGTCCGTACCAGGGGCCAACTCCATGATAGTAATCTACTTCGGCATAATGAATCCGGCCCAGTAAACCCTTGTCGATCACAGATTTAATGGCGGTAAGCTGACTTGAAAAACGGCATTCAAAACAGACACAGGTTTTTACCCCTGCCTTTTTTACGGCCGCCTGGATGGCCAGACAATCGTCCCAGGTCAAAGCCATTGGCTTTTCAATGATCATGTGCTTGCCTGCCTTTGCCGCAGCTATGGCTTGTGAAGCATGCAGATCGGAATAACTGCAAATGGATACAATGTGGATTTCCGGATTGGCCAGCATCTTATCCAGTTCAGTATAACAGGTGATATTGCCGCCATGTTGCCTGCTGACCTGTGCAGGGTCCAGCTTCCGGGATGAACAGATTGCCGTGACCCGGGCGAGAGAGGTGTTGTTGATCGCATCAATGTGTGCACCTGCAGCCCAGCTGTAGCCAATGATACCAACGTTGTATTTTTTCATATGATTAGGAATATTTAAGATTAAAAGTAATTGCATTTATACATAATCAGAAATTCTCAAACGGTTTTCCTTCACTGATAAGGGTAACCTGAACCCGCAAATTTACATCCTTTGGCCCGTCACAGGAAAATGAGATCATATTGTCTCCCGGCAACAATGTCGGTATGCTTCCTGAAAAGGCAACATCTTTCAGAAATTCACCCCTTGATCCATATAATTTGCATTCAGAAGGCGAATGGAATTCAAGGTACATGCCGGACTCCATTTTAACTGGAAAAGTGATTGTCACGTCACCCACCTGAATTACCGGATTTGCAATGGTTATCGGAACCATGGGCAAGGCTTTTACCGGGCCGAGCAGGCAGGTCACATCCTTCCCTGCAGGCAGGTTGTTATACCATAACTGAAGCTTATTCACGCTGTTGAATTGCAGTACATGGCGATAGGAGTCATATACATAAAATCCTGAATCCGGCCAGATGTAATGACTGAATTCCGATGATTCAACTTCAACCAGTTCGAAATACTTCCATCCGGTAAAATCGATCTTCACAAAATGATCTCCCCTGGCACCATGGGACAGGTGTTTAGGGCTTTCAAGTCTGAAATTCAGCAGTTCCCCCTTACCATCTCCTTTTATCCAAACACCCATTGCCTGGTTCCGGCTCAGATCCAGCCAGGGATCAAATACACGCTCCAACTTTATCCATGACCCCTCACGCGGGGACTGGCCATTGCTGCGGGCATAGAAGTTACCACTGACTTCCCCGTCCGGTGTTTTTTCATTTGTTATGCTTAATCCGCCCGATATACCTTTATTGCTAAAGGCTTCGGAAAACTGATCCTTTTTTGTGAATCGGACCAGGGCAATATTATCCGGGTGCTTATATCGCATCACCGACATGAGCGGTTCAATCCTTAGCTTCAGAGGCTGTGGACCATATTCATTGTGCACCGTCCAGCGTGAAGAAGGGTCATTGGGTCCGGTAACCTTGTGCTTCTGGTAGGTAATTGGCTTAAAATTCCATTGGCCCTTGTCATCCCGAAAAAGTGTAAACTCTTTTCCGGGCTGGCGCAGTATACTTCTTACCGAATCGCTGAAATAATGTTTATGCCGTAATTCCTCATATTGTCTGACAATGGGGATCAGTCTCCCGAACAGCGGATTCTCCTGCAGGGTTTTCTGGTCCACACCTCCAAGCATGGAAAGCCCGGCATTATTGCCGATCATTTTACAGCAAAGGTATTCGACATCATCCGGAAAGGTAGGTTCCACCATGGGCGGATTCCAGGTCTGGTTTCCCCACCATCCGAAATGCAACGGGAGCATCAGGGCACCGTTTTCTGAAGGAGCATACTTGTCGATAAGGGGAGTATGTCCCCGCCAGAGGCCATGTTCATATTCATTGGATTTGATCTTTTCCGGCAGAAAGATATTTACTGATTTTATGGCCGCGGAATGAATGTCAATAAATCTCTTATAACCCCTGACAGGCCGGTCCCATGCCTGCCAACGCGAGCGGAAATGCCACCAGTGGTGTGACATGGAACTCATTTCCATGCCGACGGGGCGCTCCAGATGTTCAGCCACCTGAAAAATGAACTTGGTGCCATAATACCAGAAATTCTCCGGACCGGCAAGAATATCACTCCCATCAATGGCATCAAAATATATTCCGTCGAAACCGCATTTACTTACAATATCCGCTGTATGCCTGGCAATTTCATCGAAAAGGTCCGTCTCCGGCCCGGGAACAAACCTGCCGAACATCTCACGCAGATGGTAGGACTTTTCTTCAGCACCGTGTTCAGCCGCCCGGGTTCCGTTTGCACCCCTTTTACAGCCCGTAAACATATAAGGCGGAGATTTTGTAACGCCGGTATATTCAATCAGCTCATCGCCGATACGGAGCGTAGTGCTGTTACGGACAAAAAAACCGGTTGTCAATGATATATCGTTGGTGGATTCATTTACCGTTATTTCCTTGTCTGTGGCATTAACCGGTCCGGTCAGAGTATATACATTGAAATATCCCAGATCTTTACTTGGTACAGGTCGTACATATTTTGCATCCTTGTCTATAAAAAACGCATAGGTATGAAATATGACAGAAATACCTGCCTGATGAAGACGGTCATTTATGCGTTTGAATGAATCCCAGCCATCATGCCATTTCGTGGTATCAATCTCCAGATCACCGAATCTGAAGAAACCCGTACCGCCATGATTATCAATCTGGTTGAATCCAAGTTTGCCGCATGTCGTGATCCATTCATCCACAGTTTCTTCGGTGAGTGTGCCAAAATTCATCAGGTAGGAGCCATATCCCTCTTTTTGCAGCTGCGCCCAGGCTCCCCCCTTGTCAGAGTGGGGAACTTCCTTCGCATTTTGCATGACACTCCGGATTACCGGAAGGATGCGTTGCATGGGAATCCCGACCAGGGTAATTTCAGCACCCTGTATGCCGAAACGATCATAGCAGGTAGCCCAGAGATGAGTTTGCAAAGCCGGGAGCTGGCGGACATGTGTGAATAAGTTCATGGATAGTGCGCAGGCTGCAAAGGATTCGTATGGCATTCCTTCCACGCGCAGCGGAACGTCAATGAATGTCAGTGATTCAGCCCGGCCTGTTACACCGGTAACCTCAAAAGAGATATGATCTTTTGACTTCTTCAAAAGAATCTCAGCCACAACTCCGGCATCCCGGAAATCGAGTTTCAGGAGATTTCCCTTCAATGACACTGCGGTTACAGGGTACTTTTTGCCATCCGAAACCACTGTGGCACAATAAGAAACAGAATCATGGTCCAGGTAATCCGTGCCGGATGATTTGTCGGTAAAATGCAGGTTTTTTCCGTCACGGGATATCCCATAGCTAAAATGCCGGTTACCTATGACGACATCACCCGTTGAACCGGAATGACAGCCGGCAGAGAACAGGATTACCAATATGATTATCAGTGATCCCGGACCAAACCTGAAATGATCGTTTATTTTCATGATCGTTTGGAAAATTTATATCTGGTCCCTACGGGACTTCAGATTATTGCATATTTATTTTACTACCGATATAGTGTCCCTTCGGGACGGTTCCGTTAGGAACCTAATATGGTTAGAAATTGTAATAGCTCAGAATAACCCATAGTCCCATAGGGACGAAATAGATAACTTTCAAATCATCAAAATCCGCCCCAATAAAATCTATTTCCCATTCCCTGCAGTAATAACATACTCCCCCTCTCCCAATTCAAATTCCTCATACCTCTTCCGATTAGGATCCATTGCTATAGGCGTATTGGTTTCACTGTCCAGTACGGATATTTTCTGTTGTCTGGTCACCGGCAGTTTTATTGTTGCGATAGTACCTTCCGGTATTTTCATGTCAAATGTCACCTGGGTTGATCCTTTTCTTTCCCAGTTGGAAACAATTTCTCCAAAAGGCGAATGGTAATTGCACTTCACATAATTAAGCTCTTTTGGCAGGACAGGTGCGATCGTAAATCTTTTAAATCCCGGATATTCCGGGTCGGGCTGTATGCCGGCAAGCCACCTGTAAAACCACTGGGAAACGGACCCGAACATCGGATGGCAATTGGAGTACACATCATCACTCTCCTTCCAGGTCTCCCAAATTGTTGTTGCGCCCCGGTCGATCATGTGTCCCCATCCAGGGAAAGCCCTGCTGTTTATAATTTCAAATACCGAGTTCCTGTGTCCGCTGGTGGAGAGTGCTTCCAAAATATACTGGGTGCCAAAAATGCCCGTGGTAAAATGACCGGCAGGACCCTCTGCTATGGCATTGTACAGTAAATCAATGGCATTTCTTTTTTCATTTTCCGGTATGATATCATGATAAAGCAGCGTGGCATAAAGTGTCTGCCTGTTTATCGTGTCTCTCACCGGCTTCCTCCAGTATTCCTCCAGAACATAACTGGTCAGTTTATCTGCCAGTTTTTCAAACCTGGCTTCATTCTCTTTGTCATTCATGATAGCCGCAAACCGCTTCATGATCCTGGCGCATTGAAGGTAGTGTGTTGTGCCGATCAGTTTCACGGGAACTTTCACCAGTGATTCGTGATCGCTCAATCCGCGATCGATAACCCCGGATGGATGTAATCGGGCAACCTTATCCATCCATTTCAGGTCAAGATCATACAGTTCTTTTACCAGTTCAATATCGTTATAATACAGGAGAAGTTTATACTGTGTTATAAGGAAAGCAGATTCCCAACTTATTCCGCAATTGTTAATTCCGAAAAAAGCAGTAGGTGCTATATCGGTAAAAACCGAATCCTTTATCGCATCAACCCAATCGTAAATCGTTTTACGATAGAAAGAATGCATATCAAAATTAAACATAAACGATTCGCATGTAGCATTCAGGTCGCCTCCATACCCGAATCTTTCCCTTCCGGGGCAATCAGACTGCACGCTGATCAGGTTATCCGTAAATGTTCGTCTGGCAGCCTGCTGAATTTCATTGATCAGATCAGATGAACAGGAGAAGCTGTTGGATGTGTCAACATTTGTATTAAAAGCTATCCCTTCTGCATCATTTATCTCAGGCTTATACTTTAATCCCGAAATTTCAAGGTACCTGTAAATATGAAAAGTGAACAACGGGGTGTACCAGATATCTGTCTTGTTTCCAAAAATGTATTTATCAGTCTGCCAGGCAACGTCAGGGCATCCTGGTCCATTGTCTGTATGCCAGACTGCCTCCTGCTGTTCAGTACTGTTGGTCTTTTTTCTTTTAATCTGACCGGCAACGGAAGTCAGGGGATTTAAAGCACCGTTTTCATAAAGCCTCTCTCCAAAGCGGAGCGTAACTGTGTCCCCCTTCTCACCTTTGAGCCTGATCCTGTAAAGACCGGTGAAATTCACACCCATATCCAGTATATAAATACCCTTCACAGGTGAGGAAACAGCAATGGGATTATGCCTGCCAGTAACCTGAACAGGAGGGAAGAATGCTTTTAGCAATATGCTGCCAGGTCCGTTATTTTTAACAGATTTCTTCCAGCCTGAGTCTTCAAAACCAGCAAGATTCCAGCCTTCGATCTCCTTTCCGGCATGATAAACTTCACCCAGATATACATTATTTTTCAGAATCGGGCCATATGAATACTTCCATGACCTGTCGGTAATAACCACTTCTGTTTCACCGTTATCATACTCTAATTTAAGTCTGGCGATAAAAGTTGGTTTTCCAACAGGCAGATAGTCACGCAGATTATAAGTACTCCACATTCTCATGGGCAGGGGATTATAGAAGCCATTACCCAGAGTGGTACCTATACAGTTTAACCCTGCCTTAATATCTGATGTTATGGTATACTCAGAATAGTAGATTCTCTTCCTGTAGTTGGTCCAGGCAGGATCAAGATAATTCTCACCTATTGGTTTTCCGTTTATGGATGCGCTGTAATAGCCGGCAGCCGTAATATACAAGGTGGCTGATTTTAAGTTCTCCTTAACGGAGAACTCTTTCCGGAATAAGGGTGCTGGAAATTCTCCATACATCAATGAGTCAGCGACCGGCCATTCCCGGGCATCAGTAATCCATTCCGCATGCAACAGATCGGTATTTTCAACAGGCCGATCAGATGATTTACTGCAGGAAAGCAGGATTGGAAACAAGAAAAAAGCAACCAGAATCTTGTACATAGTTTGTTATGTTTAAATACTACTGATGCGTTAAAAATTGATTGTTAAATAAATCATATTGTTCTGAGGCATTTTGATTGACTTACAACTTAGAAGATTTAAATTGGACTGTACAAAACACAGAGTGCTTGAACGTGAATAGCACCGGGTGCAACCCGGTGGTAACATAGTATGTTGTTGTATCAACCACGTTAGTGGTTGAATTATTGATAGATGTGTTATTCGATTCATGTATGTTCAACCACTTCGTGGTTGGAGTGGAAAGGCCTGTATGATACACCGGGTTGCACCCGGTGTTATTCAAATCGAGCCGCTCAGCGGCTAAAAACGAACCTGCACGAAAAAACACACTTACCTGAGTTCCTAATTTTGGAAATCGTACGTACAAAACTACAATTCAATTCATATCAAAAAATCAAAGAACGATTATATTATATTTAATATCAATAATATATAATTGCTTTTGGCTTTAGTTTAAATAAGCGCTTGAAACTGTATATATTATGAGTTAACAATTGTAAGGTGAATTAAAAGTTAAATAAAGTACCATTGATTAACCCTGAAAGGGTTTCATCTTAATAACCGTGGGTGAAACCCACGGTTAGTGATGTAACAAAAACCTCAGCCCCGAAGTGGGCTGAATTATGTTTTTGAAAGTTCAGCCGCTTCGCGGCTGATGGATCTTTGAGCTTTCCACCGTGGGTTTCACCCACGGTTATTTAGATTTAGCCACCTCGTGGCTATTTAAATTAACCAATAATAAAAGTATCTATTATTAAACAATTGCACAACTCATAGTCCACTTTTAAACGCTAAATTTAACTAAAGCCTTATTTTTAACAAATTAACGTATCAGCTGTAATTTGTATTATTTAATAATGATACAACCCGGGCCTCAGTCCGGTATACCATGGATTTGCCTTACGCATCTCTGCCACCTTACCGGGAAATACATCTGCGAGTATAATGCCTTCCTTATCCCATATTTCAGCCATTACTTCTCCTTCGGGCCCGGTGATATTGCTTCCTCCCCGGCAGGGATCTCCTTCTTCATTCTTTCCGCAGCAGCATGAAACTGCCATGATCATGGAATTGCCTGCGGCGAGGTTTTTAACCTCTTCAGGTCCACGGCTGCCCCGGTTGTTCATCCAAAAAACCATGGAACAACCCAGGTTCGCATAGGAACGGGTCATTTCAGGAAAATCGCCATCATAGCAGATCATAATTCCACATGGATAACCTCTGTAATGAAAGGTCACCAGTTTATCTCCCGGGGCATAAAAAGTAGGCTCATGCCGCAATCCCTCCGCTTTCCACCAGAGATGAGTCTTACGGTAATTGGCAATAACCCCGTCTTTTGAAACAACAGGAGCAGAAATATAATAGTTGTCATTGTCCTTCTCTGTAAGTCCATAGATAATTAGGGATCCGGAACCTTTCAGCAATTTCTGAAATGCCTGGGTGGTAAAGCCATCAACAGGCTCTGCCAGCTTATGCAGGTTTTTATCATACCCTACCAGCAGTTCCTCATGGAACAAAATGATTTCGGCCTGCCGGGCCAGGGCTTTTTCCGCAAAGTCCAGGGCTTTTCTCCGGTTGGTTTCCACCTGGCCCGGGTTCCCATCCTGCTGCACAACAGCTATCCGAACCGGTTTCTCAACAAATACATGGGTTGCGCCCATGGTGGTGAAAGCTGCTGTCCCAATAGCAGCCTGTTTCAGGAAAGATCTTCTTTTCATTACACTAACATGTTTAAATCAATATGGCTTACTTATGTGTATCCCGGCCTTCCCATCCACTCTTGCCCTCGTCCATGAAGACTTCCTGCAATGTTTTCGAGACCCGCTTGTCCACTTCTTCAACCAGCTGAATCCGTAACGGGTTTGTCAGGCGTTTTTGCCATTCAATCACCGGAGTATAGGGTTCAGCGGTTTTGTCGGTTTCAAAAATGAGATACGCCCATTTTTCAGCAAACACATTTCCCTTTAATGCAGGAACTACCTGTTGCATATTGGATGACAGGAAGGGATGTGAAAGGCCACGGGCCCAATAGATCCAGGGTCCTGCGGTAATGTAGAAAAAAGGATTCAGGAGTCGGGTGGGTGATTCCAGACCGGTATTTGAATAGCTGAGCTGAATGCCGGCAAAACCAATGCCTTTTTCCTTGTTAAAAAAGATGATCCAGGGTACATCAGCCTCCATCTTCAGATCTGTCAGGTCAGGCATATTGGTGACATCGTATACGATAACCTGGTCTCTTACCACATCATACCAGGCGGCATGGGTGATCTGCTCCCTTCTGAAAACCATTTCTGCATTCCGCAGGGCAAGGGCCTGCACTGTTTCATTGATCCTCATGCAGGTTGTACTGATGAAATAAGGCACGCCCGGGTAGAATTCATATCTTAATGAAGCATCCACTTCGGGTACCTCGCGCAGGAAGTCCCACACTTCACTTCGGGCAATTACCGGACCGGAGACGGTTTTTATATTTCTGGGCGGCTTCCAGTCAGCCGTGTGTGTCCAGGGACGGGGAGGAACATAGATATCCGGGTTCCAGTGCATGGCCCCATTGGTTTCCAGCCGGTGATAAAAGGGAAAATCGGGTTTGCTTTTCAGGGTGATCTGATCAAGATGGCCGGAATTGGGATGCAGGGCGATCGACAGGGCACTGTTGTCGACCAGGAGTCCCGGTTCCTGTCCCTGAATTCTCAGGTCAGTCTGATACAGCTTTACCATGGCATCCGGATTATTATAATACACCAGGTATACACGGCTTGATTTAGCCGGCACATCCGCAAGAAAAGCAACACGCGCAGTTACTGTAGGAAGCCACAGCGGTACCTGCCGGGTTGGTTTGCCATCCTTATCCGGGGCAAGATCATCTTCTTTCAGGTATTCCATGACATCGTAGACTTGTGAGGGGACTTCAGTAAGAACGTGACTTTCAGGGTCCATTGCCATCACTCTGATATCCCGGATCAATTGCTGTGCCTCATCAGGATAAAATGCCAGCAGTATCTCAACCGGTTCATTGGTCCGGTTGATCCCCGCAGTCTCACTCAGCACAACTGACTTATAACCTTTCCATTCCTTGTTGTAAGCCTGCACACCCATGGGTGCCCGCACTTTTTTGGTCGAACTGATCAATATGTCTTCTTTTGCGGCATGAATGGATTTCTTCATGCGTACAGAGAGCCGGATGCTATATTCCTGTCCGGGCAGCCACCTTACCCAGCCCACCACACTCAGGTTTTTATACTGCGTACCATCCTGTGATACACTGTATCCTGATGGCGGACGTTCAGAAATCGGCGGTCTGTTTATATCTTCCAAATCACTTTCCCTACGTATATCAATAGCTCTCAACACATTGCCATCAACTGCCGCCTCCACCTCAATTATGGCCGGTTCGGGCAAATCAAGATCTGCCTTAAAGTGATAAAAAGGAATACCCGGACAGGGGTATCCCAATTCAATCTTCGCAACGTTCAACTCCCTCCCCTCACCTGACTTCTGGGCAGAGGCGGGTACTGCGAATACCATCGTCAGCAGAAAAACGATGAATAATTCCGGATAAAATAAATTACGTCTTTTCATAATACTGGCTTTTAAAATAGTTGATCTATTGTTCTGTTATCAGATTTCTTTCCCGCAAAGCCTTTACACCATTTTCCCAGGGTCCGCCAGCTCCCCATATATAATAAGAGAAATACATGGTACTTTTCTGATAAATGGGTGTCCAGGGTTGGAACTCAGCATAATAATAATGTGCATCTCCATTAACTGGATGGTTCATCCACATATGCAGGAACAAGGGTTCCGTAACCGGAAATGCACCGACAAAGGCAATATCTTCCTTTGTATCATAACCTGCATTCCAGCCTTCTTTCAGGAAGAATAACCGGCCATAATATTTTTCCGGCTTCATGATGTACTCATGCACCCCGTCTTTCTCGGGGATCGTAAATACATCCTCCGTCCAGTGCCTGGCTCCCAGCTCAAGTATGGGCTGGGGACCAAGGACATTTGCTTCTGGATTCTTAAAGGTAAGTGCAAACTGCACTTCAAGCAAGGGAGAGTTCCCATACAGCGTAAAGATTTTCTCCAGCTTGTTACCATAATAATCTGCGGTCATTTTTACCCGTACATAATCACCTTCCTTTTTCAGGATTTCGGCATCATACACTTTATGCGTTTCCATACTGCCCTGTCCCAGGAAATCTTCAAAACCGCCATAGGGGTAGTATCCTCTTTTTCTGTAAGCTCGTTTTTCATCACTGGCCTTATCGGGCCAGAGTTTAAACAGTATGTTGTCCTGCCGTGATTTAACAATATATTCAATTACTCGGGCCCCGGTTGACAGCAAGGTTACCTGTATACTGTCATTTTCCATCCGATATTCCATGATCCCGTCACTGTTCAGATCCACCTCATACACATAGGGGGCTCCATTAGCTGCTCCCACGCCGAGCTGACTCAGGTTTTCAACACCCAGGGCTGACACTTTAACCTGGTAACTGCCTGCCGGCACGTCCAGGTCAAATGACATATCCTTAAAAGTGGCTTTCCCCGTAGTACATGTTTTTGAAGTTGTATATACCACTTTCTTTGGATTGTTTTTATCCAGCACTTCTACTTTCACCGGAAATGTTGCTTTGTCAGAAAAATTATGGACGGTCACCGGATAAGTAACTTTGGGAGTATGACCATACAATAACTGGTGGACAGAAATAGCGCGGGGCAGATCCAGAATTGCCAGGGTGCTCTTTTTGTTGCTGCCCCACTTGTAATGAACGGCGACCGGATTTGTTTTATCCATAGCACTGGCCTGAGGTTGCAGTCCAAAATCAAGTGTCTTTGAACTGTGGGCTGGCAGATTGACCTGCACGGACAAAGGACCCCCCATTTTCAATTCCGGTGGGAGCACTACCTCAACTGTTCCGGATACAGGCTGTGCATAGGTATTGGTTATGGTCACCTTAAGCTGGTATTTATCTGTGAAGGCCTCAAGATTGATCCGGTCACCAAAGTATTCTTCCAGATAAACGCGATCAAGTAACAACAATTCCAGTGCATTGCGGTACAGGGCAGGACCCATCATTTTTCCAATTCCCAAAACACCGACAGCACGCCTGTCCATGATGGCATCCCACATGAGTTTCTTTGTCATCGTTTCTCCCTTCTTCGTAAACAGGACCATGCAGGGAATGGCATCACTATCCAGTGTACCGGTTGTTGTCACAAACGGAACATCCTCATTGTCTATCTGTTCTTTATTCCCTTCCCCGGCAATATACCCGTCATATACATAGGGATCTGCAGCGGTATCAAATACCTGCCTGAAAACATAGCCCTCCTTTTCATGTGCATACTTTATCCAGGATTCAGTGGTGAACATACTCTGAACCTGCAAACCATCATAGTTCCTGCATCCGTATATTTGTCCGAAACCCACATCAGCCACTACCGGGAGGTTGACTTTGCCAAGCCATTCCACAAGTTCGTTCTGTGCCAGAAAATCCATGTAACCACTGAATGTGAACCAGGAATTTCCTTCATTCATCCCCTTCCCGATCACTTCAAGCGGATGGCCTGCCGTGCAGGTGACACTTTTCAGCAGGGTTTCCGTACCAAACCATCCACGACGCAGGTCATACATGTCCAGCAGGTCCTTTGTGCCGTTTATGATTTCCAGAAGCCTTGCCCGCAGTTCCTTGCTTTTCGAGGATATAACATAAATCTTCTTCGGTCCGTTTTCGAGGTAAAAAGCCTTTATTTCTGTAAAATCTTTCGCTCCAAACTGATGGCTCTTCAGTTTTTCTTTCCATTCATCCGCCGGCAACTTTCCCAGGAGCTTTTTGCCTGTTTCGGAATCCGGATCAGTCAATACGAGTATTGCATTATTTCCCGTCGACTCGCCCAGTTTCTGTAGGGTTGGCTGATCAAGCACAGTGTATTGTGCACCCAGTAAACCATTCATGAAGCTTTCCTGGAGGGATAAACCCGGCATTTTCATGTCGTCGGCAATATCAACCTTGCTCTGGGCAATGGTGTATTCCACATTGGGTACCGCGATCTTGAAAAGATTTCCATACCGGATCCATTCTCTGTAAATGTCGTGCCAGTAGTTGGTGTATCCGTTAAATTGAAAACTGGTTGTCACGGTATTCTTATCCGGTTGGAAAGAACCGTTGTACTTAAACTCATCCAGATTCTGAGCATAGGCCAGGCTGCTAATCCAGACCAGCGCTAATACAGGTAAAACACAGCGTATTTTCACAAAGCGTTTCATGATAATTGGGTATTATTTGATTAATATGTATAGTTATCGTTTACTTATCAGATTACGGATCCTTAGCTCTTGCAGGCTGTTTTGCCATTTCCCTCCGGCACCCCACAAATAATAGGTAAAATACGATGTGGTTTTCTGAATAATCGGGACCCAGGGCTGGTATTCATTGAAATCATAATGCGCATCCGGATTGGTGGCCAGATTCTGAAACATATGCAGAAACAGGGGACGCTTTACCGGAAAGGCCCCTACAAAGCTGATGTCTTCCTGCGGATCATAGCCTGAATCCCATCCTTCCTCTGGAAATATTACCTGTCCAACATAGAATTCAGGTCTCATCCGGTATTCCTTCAATCCGTTCTTTTCCGGTACAGTAAATACATCCTCTGTCCAGTGTTTCTTCCCAAGCACCAGTATTGGCACTGGTGCAATGACATTGGCTTCGGGATTAATGAATCTAAAGGCATACCTTACTTCAAGCAGGGGTGAGTTTCCATACAGGGTGAATGTTTTCTCCAGTATGTTGCCATAATAATCTGCTGTCATTTTTACGCTCACATAATCCCCTTCACTTTTCACAATCTCAGCCGAATATACCTTATGGGTCTCCATACTTCCCTGTCCGAGGAAATCTTCAAAACCGCCATAAGGATAATAGTTTCTTTTTCTGAATTCCCGCTTGTCATCAACCGGTTTTTCCGGCCAAAGCTTAAACAGGACGTTATCGTTCCTCGATTTCACAAAATACTCAATAACACGTGCCCCTGTTGCAAGAAGTGTCACCTGCACGCTGTCATTCTCCATTCTGTATTCGTCAACACCATCGCTGTTCAGGTCAATGGCAGTCAGGGTTGGTGCGCCCACTGCTTTTCCGACGCCCAGCTGACTGAAATTTTCAACGCCCAATGCAGCAACCTTCACGGAATAGTTACCTGCCGGCAAATCCAGGTCAAATAATATATCCATGTATGTTCCGGTTTCGGCTGTGCAGGATTTTGAAGCAGTATAAACAACCTTCTTTGGATCATCCTTCTCCACCACCTCAACCTTCACCGGAAATTCCGCTTTATCTGAGAAATTATGGATACTGACCGGGTAACTGACCTTTGGTGCATGACCGTATAGCAGCTGGTGGACAGAGATTGCGGGAGGAAGGTCCAGCATGGAAAGCGCACTTTTTTTACCAGTACCCCAGTTGTAATGCAGTGCTATTGGATTTGTCTTAGCCATTGCGGATTCAAGGGGCTGTATCCTGAACTGCAATGTTTTCGAACTTATGGCAGGAAGACTTACCTGTGCAGACAAGTCATCGGCCATTTTCAATTCAGGAGGAAGCACAATTTCAAGAGTGCCGGAGACTGCATGTGTATAGGTATTGGTAAGGCTAACATTCAGCAGGTAACCATCTGTGGATGCTTCAAGACTGATACGGTCACCGAAATATTCCTCAAGAAAAACCCGGTCCAGCAGCAGGAATTCAAGAACATGACGGTAAAGTGCAGGACCCATCATTTTTCCGTTGCCCAGCACAGCCACTTCCCTCCGGTCCATAATGGCATCCCACATGCGTTGTTTCGTAATCTGATCCCCCTTTTTAATAAACAGTACCATACAGGGAACAACATCATTTTCAAGGCCTCCTGTTGTTGTTACGAAAGGAACATTCTCCCTGTCAATCTGCTCCTTATTACCTTCACCGGCAATATAGCCGTCATAATGATACAGTTCCGCTGCAGGATCATATACCGACCGGAAAGTATAACCACCTCTGTCTTTTGCGAACTTAAGCCATGATTCTATGGTCCACATATTCTGAGGCTGTAATCCGTCAAAGTTTTTGCATCCGTAAATGGCCTGCTGTGCAATATCATGCACGTAACCGACGTATGCCCCGACATCTGCTATCACCGGAAGATTTACTTTGGACAACCACACATCAAGTTCATCTTGTGCCAGATAATCCATGTAACCACTGAATGTGAACCAGGTATTGCCTTCATTCATACCCTTGCCGATAACTTCCAGGGGATGTCCGGGTGTAATTGTAACACTCTTTAATAATGTCTCCGTTCCAAACCATCCACGGTGCAGGTCATATTTACCCAATAATTCCTTTGAATTTTCAATCAAACCAATGACTTTATCGCGGAGCTCTTTGCTTTTCGATGAGATCACATATATTTTCCTGGTACCGTTCTCGAGATAGAAGGCATTAACCTCAGTAAAATTCTTGGCATCAAATTGATGACTCTTCAGTCTATCCTTCCATTCATCTGCTGGCAACTTTGCCATGAGTTTCTTACCCGTTTCCGTATCCGGATCGGTTAATACCAGAACACCGGACCGGGTCAATGACTCACCCAGTTTTTGCATGCTGGGTTGATCAAGCAACGTATATGACTCAGCCAGTAATCCATACAGAAAACCCTCCTGGACCGATAAACCCGGGACCATCATATCACCGGCAATATCCACCTTGCTCTGTGCTATGGTTAATGCCACATTGGGTGATGCTATCTTAAAAAGGTTTCCGAAACGGGTCCATTCCCGGTAAATGTCATGCCAGTAATTGGTATATCCGTTGAACTGAAATGCTGATTTCATGGCATTTTCGTCGGGGCGTAATGAACCCTTGAATTTGTATTCGTCCAGATTCTGTGCCGTTAACACATTGCACATCAATAAGAGACCAATTGCCAGTGGATTGAGAAAATTTTTCAAAAGTGAATTCATGGTAAGTATTATTATTGTTCAGTAATTAGATTTCTGTCCCGCAATGCCTGCACGCCCCTTTCCCATCTGCCTCCTGCTCCCCACATGTAGAAGGTGAAATAGGTTGTCGATTTCTGAAGTATCGGCACCCAGGGTTGGAATTCATGACAATAAAAATGTGCATCCTGATTTACCGGATGGTTCATGAACATGTGCAGGAATAATGGTGGTTTTACCGGGAATGCACTGATGAAAGATATATCTTCCCTTGTATCATAACCAGCATCCCAGCCCTCTGCAGGAAAAAATATCCTGCCATAATATCGTTCCGGCAGCATCCTGAATTCCTGTAAGCCATCCCCGGCAGGAACAATGAATACATCTTCTGTTCCGTGCTTTTCGCCCAGTTCGAGAACGGGTACCGGTGCTATCATGTTGGCTTCAGGATTGCTGAATGTTATGGCAAACCTTACCTCAAGAAGGGGCGAATTTCCATAGAGCGTATAGGTTTTTTCCAGTTTGTTGCCGAAATAATCAGCTGTCATCTTCACCTGTACTTGATCTCCTTCCTTCCTGGTAATTTCCGCGTTGTACAATTTATGCGTTTCCATGCTTGCCTGCCCGAGGAAATCTTCAAATCCTCCATAGGGGTAGTAACCTCTTTTCCGGAATTCCCTTTTGTCATCCACTGGTTTTACGGGCCAGATCCTATATAAGGCATTGTCATTCCGGGATTTTATAATATACTCTATTACCCTTCCTCCGGTCGCAAGCAGGGTTATTTTTACACTGTCGTTTTCCATGATATATTCATCTACTCCGTCATTGTTCAGGTCGATGGCAGTTAGTTCTGGTGATCCTTCCGCCTTTCCAACACCCAACTGGTTAAGGCTTTCAATACCCAGGGCTGATACATTGACCTGATAACTTCCTGCAGGCACCTCCAGGTCAAATGCCATGTCACAGAATGTACCGGTTTCAGTTGTGCATGTTTTTATTGTTGTATAAATCACCTTATTTGAATTGTTGATATCCAGCACCTTTACCTCAACCGGGAAAGATGGCTTATCTGTGAAATTATGAATGGTAACCGGATACGTGAGGCGTGGTGCATGTCCATATAACAGCTGGTGGGCCGAAATGGCCGGAGGCAAGTCAAGCATGGTCAGTGTGCTTTTTTTACCCTCTTCCCAATTGTAATGCACGGCGATCGGATTGGTACGATTCATGGCATCAGCCAGGGGCTGTATTTTGAAGTTCAGGGTCTTTGAGCTGTAAGCAGGAAGACTGACCTGGGTTGTCATGTCTCCCCGCATTCGTAACTCAGGTGGAAGCACAATCCCGAGTATTCCGGTTACAGCATGCGGGTATGTATTGGTGACCGTTACGCTGAGCTGGTAATTATCAGTAAAGGCTTCCAGATTGATCCGGTCGCCAAAATGCTCTTCCAGATACACCCGATCGAGGAGCAACAATTCCAGTGCATTACGGAACAGTTCAGGTCCCATCATAAGACCCTTTTCAAGCACTGCAACCTCACGCCTTTCCATAATGGATTCCCACATAAGCTCTTTTGTGAGTTGTTTTCCTTTTTCCACAAAAAGCATCATGCATGGAACTGCATCACTGTCCAGGGACCCTGTATTTGTAACAAACGGAACATTCTCCTTGTCAACGTGTTCTTTGTCTCCCTCACCTGCCAGGTAACCATCATAGGGATACATGTCAGCCGCCGGATCATACAATGAACGGAACGCATATCCGTTCCGGTCATGAACATATTTCAGCATGTATTCAAGTGTGTACATGCTCTGAACCAGCAAACCGTCATAGTTTTTACAGCCGTATATCGCCTGATTGTAAGGGGTAGGAATATAATTCATGTTGGTGCCGACATCTGCAACAACAGGCAGATTGACCCGCCTGAGCCATTCATCGATCTCTTTCTGTGCCAGAAAATCCATATAACCGCTGAATGTGAACCACGTATTTCCTTCATTCATTCCTTTTCCAATCACTTCGAGCGGATGCCCTGCCGCACAGGTGACACTCTTCAGGAGGGTCTCTGCCCCAAACCAGCCCCGGTGAAGATCATACCTGTTAAGCAGATCTTTTGTGGCATTGATGATATCCTGAAGCATTGTCCGGAGTTCCCGGCTTGTAGAGGAGATAACATATATTTTCTTCGGCCCGTTTTCGAGATAAAACCCCCTGACTTCCGTGAAATCCTTTGCCCCGAACTGATGACTCTTCAGTTTATCCTTCCATGCATCTTCGGGCAGATTTCCTGCCAGCTTTTTACCTGTTTCGGTTGTGGGATCAGTCAGCACCAGCACACTGGTCTTTCCCAGGGATTCACTCAATTTTTGCAGTGATGGCTGATCCAGCACAACGGTCTGTTCAGAGAGCAATCCATTTATAAATCCTTCCTGAATGCGTAATCCCGGCATCTTCATATCACCGGCAACATCCACTTTGCCTTGTGCAATTGTATATTCCACATCGGCGGCTGCCATCTTAAAGAGGTTCCCATACCGGGCCCAGGTCCTGTATGTGTCATGCCAGTAATCAGTATAGCCATTAAACTGGAAACCGCTATTGACCAAATTTATATCCGGATGAAAGGACCCCTTGCATATAAATTCATCCAGTTCCTGTGCAAAGGTTTCATTGCTGAGCAAAGTCAGGAACCAGGCAACAAGAACAAAGTGTTTTCTTATGAATAGTTTCATGGATAACAAATCTGATTAAAGATGTTAGCGTTTCTTTGCAAGCTCTTCCAGCCTTCTGGCCATCGCTTTACGGGTTATATAAAGTTCCTCCAGGTTCCTGGAAAACGTACTCACATCGATGACCAGGTTGTCAATTTGTTTTTCAGCAAAATCACCATCACCCAGATTTTTCAGCATCCACAAATACTCATAATCCTCAATGCCATCCCGCAGCAATTCCAACCGCATGGATGAAACAGGGCCATCCACATTGGGCTGTCCTGTGAACTGCTTTGTATAATCTCCCGGATAGATAACGGAACCTTCGCCATTGAGCACATAACCGCCGCTGCAATGAAATCCGGAAATGTATGTGACGGGATCCAGCCAGGGATTGGGTGTCTGATTCCAAAAATTCATAGCCCAGTACAAAATACCATTCATATGATAGCGGGCAGTGATCCAGGGAACCATAACCAGATCAAGCGCAGGTGCATCGATAAAATAATTGGGTTGCGGATAGGCCTGGTCACAGGATATATACCAGGTTGCTTCTCCCCCCTTTGCCTGTTCCTCAATGAGCGCTTTCTTAACTGCCGGCTCGTTCAGACTGTTCCCATGAACACAAAAGTTATTTACATAACCACGCAGAGTTCCCCAATCCGGGTTATCACTCACCGGAGATTCCGTTGCCAGAAATGGAACTCCGGGTACTGCTTTATGCACAAGTTCTGCCCATTTGCGGGTTTCTTCATAATCCTCCTTTGTATTGGGTTCATCAATCGGACTGTTGAATACCAGCCGGTCAATCCATCCGTTCTTTCTGAAATAGGATTCAACCGCTTTTAAGTAAACCGTGATTTTCTTGTTAAACTCATCAGAAAATGGTTCGGCAGTAATATGCCTGGTCAAATCATGCGGACCGGCCTCAAAGATCACCCGCTTGGTTTTTCGCTTGTTGAGATAAAAATCATATCGCTCATCATTGAACTTCACCTCGATATCTTCTCCTTTGACCGTGATTTCGGGCACAAGCGGATCATTAAACCAGGTCTCCATCCTGTGCTCATACAAAAAATCGAAATATTTACCCGTAAGCTGTTCTATTTCCGGAGAGGAAACCGGCTTATTGTAAAACCCGGCAAGTTCTCCCTTCGACACATTCATATAAGTGATCAGATGGGTGTCATCGGGAAGGGAGAATCCATATACCTCAACCTGAACGGTCAGGGTCTCCAGTGCCTTTCCATGCTGGGTAACCGTAACTTTACCGCTATAGGTACCCGCAGGCGTACCGGTGGGAATGGCCACATCAACCCACACCGGCCTGTTTCCGGTCACTTCATATTGTACGGCCATGCCAAAAGGTTCCCTGACCGGGGCAAGGGCATCGGGCCAGTACCCGGTCGCACCTACGGGGCTCGAAATGGCATATATCAATACATAATGTTCCAGGTACAGGTTTATCTGTTTCTGCTCAATCTTTTTGCCCTGGGCAGATGTCAGTTCAGTTGCCGTAATAAAGAATCCGTCGGGAGCTTTCGGCCTCCAGCCAGGAGGGACAGGCGTGGTGATTACAACCTGGAATGCCACATGTTCATTTGCTGCTCCGGCAACTGAGACCTTTTTATCAGGTTCAGACCAGACCAGATTGCTTTTTTCCACCCTGGCATCTGGACGGACCTTTTGTTCGGCAGGTACTGCCCAAATTTTCACATCACCAGTTGACACTCCCTGGGCATGCCCGTACATTGCAATAAGGCATAAGCATGTTAAGACTGCTGCATGTTTTTTCATGTTTAAAAGGGATTAAGGATAGTTTATAATGTAATAATCTTTGTATCAACTCAAAAAGGTCCTTAATGAAACACGTCATTGCGAACGAAGTGAAGCAATCTGCTTTATTACAGGAGATTGCTTCATTCGCTTCGCTCTTTCGCAATGACGCTTGGACTTTTCGGGGTTGCCTTAATATTATGTGATTCATGATATGTTTTTTATCTCTTAAATCAAGGCATCCCGGCGATGTGAAGGGTATGTTTCCCCAATCCTGACGGGATTTCAAGTATCTGTCCTGCAGTCAATGGTTGTTTTAATTTCTTTCCATCTATAAACAACCATGACGTAGTGCCTACAGTATTCCTGAAATCATCCGATGTTTCAAACGTCCAGTGAGAAGCTTTGTGCTCAAAATATTTACAATAGTGATCATCATAAGAAAATTCCAGTCCTGGTTTGCTTCCTTTTATGTTAGAAATTTGGGTATGAAGATAGGCACAGCATTCATTAAAACCCATCCATTTCTGATGTTTATGGGTATAAATCCAGTTCAGGCTATCATGCAGGTTAACTCTCCGGCCGCCGGCAATCTTTGAATCAACAAGCTGTTGTGTGGTCATTTCGGCCAGTTTGTCCCATCCGGCTTCATTCTGGTCAGCCGGAGAACCAGTCTGCGCGGTAAGATCCAGATCATGACAGGTAAATTGTTCAGGCATCATCATGCTGAATTCAATGGTGTGGTCAATGCCGACATAGCATTCCCGGCTTATTCCCAGGCCGGCAATGGCGGCAACCCTTCCATTATCGTCTCCGCCATGGGTACCCTCCCGCAATTCAGCAACCGGCCGTACCTCGGCTGCCAAAGGTACTACGCCGAAGGATTTTTTTATGGCATCAATACCGGACCTGTATATGAATAACAAATCATTGGAGGGTACGGGTGAAGCCCCCCGACGAACATCGACAACTTCATTGTACCATTCGGTCACATCCATCTCCTCATCCACCGCACTGCTCCACCATGGTCCGGGAGGTGAATCCAGGTCCCAGTTCATGTGTGACCAGGCCCGGTGTGCCTGTATTTCGAATACACCTCGTCGAAGGCCCTCGTCAAGACCTTCCTTGGTTGATCCATAGTCCTGCCAGTTACCGAAAATATCCCTGAATGGTTCAACTGACCAGGGGGTTTCAATCATGCTTGTCAGGGGATTTGCATAACCTGGTGTGATATTCTGGACCATGATCAGGCCATGCTTTTCCAGTGGTTCAATCAGGTATTTGACAAGAGTATCCCTGGCTGGTGTGGGATAATGCCACCTCAGGCTGTAGGCATGTTCACTGCAGCCGATATCATCCATAATAAATATATAGCCATTTTCAAAATTATCATTAAATACCCCGTACCCGATTGTATACACTAGTGACCTCCTGAAAATTGTCCGCAACGCGGGATATTTGCGGAACGAATCCTTCCCGCCTCCTATCCACACAATTTTTGTATCATGACTGAAATCCCGCGCAATCAACTGAGGTAAGTTGCCAACAGTTCCCAGCACGGAAGCCGAGTCCCCGGGAATGCAGCGGATCTTAACCGTCATGTCAGCCGGCAAACTATCAGCCATTTCGGCCGTAATATAATGCTTGCCCGTCAGAATAAGGTTGTTCCTTGTTTCCAAATCTTTATTTTCAGGGATATCCTGGTATTCAATATCAATCAGGTCGGCAAGCGGTTTCGTCCTGATATAATCAAATAAGGCAATCATGCTAATTCCGTACTTTTCAACGGCCATTTTTAGTGTTTTATAGTTGGCAGAATATCCGTTCAGTTTGTCCGGATCTGCCATCCATATCATACAGCCATAGTTCGGTTTTGCCTCACCGTCGAGGAAACGGTTGATCTGCAGACGCTGTTCATCCAGCCGGAGTATGTCAAACGGGATCCCCCAAATTTTCAGCATGGAAATCACATCAATAAAGTCTTCTCCATCGACCCTTCTGGAATCGATGTGATAACTCAACGGATCCTTCCACTGATCGCCAATGATAACCAGAACCCGGAACGGCTTGACCAGTGTACTTTGTTCACCGCTGGTTGTTTGGTTTTTACCTTCCGGCACATGATCGGTTCTGCGGCAGGCGGCAAATGATACGAAGGCTACCAGAAGGTAAGCAAGCATGACACGCGGATGGTAAATACAGCTGTTCATATCCTGATGAATATTTTTTTCCGGTACATCCAGTATAATATAAGCCAGATAACAGCAAATGCAGCAATGGCCTGAACAGCTGCGTTCCATAGCCCGAGCCATTTTCCAAGTCCGCCGACAAAAACATTTCCGATGAGTGTAAAGTCGAACAGGTTTGCAGCAACATAAACCGCAATTGCATTCATGCCAATTACCACAAATCCAAAGGCCCATTTCCGGTATCCCAAAACATCAATAATCAGGTAGAAAATAACCAGGAGCAGGGTACTCAGTCCTCCGGCATAAAGCACCAGTGAGCTTGTCCACAGATGATGGATAATCGGGAACCAGATCCCCCATATTTTACCGGATATCAAGCACCCAACACCCAGCAAAGCCAGCCATTTTGCTTTGATAAAGGCTGGTTGGTCTGACATGATTATGCGTCCGGCAAAAACGCCAATCATGACAGATCCTACAAATGTCATATTTGAAAGGATGTATGTCCACCCCATTCCTTCCTGGAATTTACCCAGCAACAGATCATCTATATAAATTGCCAGGTTTACGTCATATTCATAAATACCGGCGCCATGCCCGGGAACAGGAACAAGCGCCATAACTCCCCAATACAGGAATAATAGTACCGTTGGAATAGTGATTTGCCATACAAGGCCGACTTCAAGGATCAGAATTGAACTCACCAGATAACCAAACGCAATGCAATGCAGTGTGTTTGTATACAGGTGGAGTTTATCCAAATCGAATTCCAGTATATGACCCGATGTGACAAGACCCAGCACATAGAGTAAAAGAACCCTTTTTATAATATGTGAATAGAGTTGTTTCTTACTCTCCCCGTGTGCCAGGCGCTTTTTGAATGAAAAAGGCATCACCACACCAACAATGAAAAGAAAAAGCGGCATGATCAGATCGTAAAAATGAAACTGCCCCCAGGTGTGATCGAAATGTACCGGGACATTCTTTAACAGGCCAATACCTGAAGCTTTAGCCAGGGAAACAAAGATTTCGCTGCCTCCGATTATCCAGAACATATCGAATCCCCGCAGGGCATCCACACACATGAGACGTTTACCTGTTTCCACCGCCTGATCACCTGCCTGTTTCATGTGTGTCTTCCTTTAATAATATCCTGATTTCTCCTATTCAATTTTCATTATTAATTGTTCATTACTAATTGCTCATTATTAATTTTTCACTTTCACACTCCCTGCCTCATACCATCCGTCACTCGTTCTCCCCTTATTCGCAATCGGAATCGTATGTTCCATGGAAGTATGAAAAACCAGGCCCATTTCAAGTGTATACTTACCCGCCTTTAAATCAGCCGGAAGCGTGTAGTTAACGGTTACATTTGTTTCTCCGGGAAGCCATCCGAGGATTGACTGGTCAGTCATCACCACTGCCTGGTTCACATTCTGATCGTCTTTGAGCCTGAAGGCGATCCGATGATCCCGGTATGGCGGGGCAATGCCCAGGTTCTCCCATTTCATATTAATGGCCAGTGCTGAACCGGCTGACACGACATCGTCAAATTCCAGGTCTCTCAGGACCAGCCTGAATCCAAGCTTCATGACAAGACGCTCAATTTCAGGCATCCAGTTTGCCGGTATGGCATGCGATTTATTCTGAACAAATGTGGCATGCCAGGAAATAGCATCATCCACCACCACTTTCGGAGGTGTAGGATAGCCGCCAAAGGTTCCGCAGGGCTCCAGAGCTACTGTGCCGGTCTTCCAGCCATCAGGCATCAGGTTTACCATAGGCCAGTAAGAATTTTCATGATGATTCCATTCAACACCAGGCCCGGGACCGTTACCCCAGCAATCTCCTCTCCATGCGGAACGACCTTTTGAATTAGCATAAAGAACATTGATTTTGTCATCCACCAGCCCCGTCAGGGGTGTGTTCGGAAAGACTTCATAATAAAGGTCCGTAATTTCAGTACGAATTGCCCGGCTGGGCATTAAGGTTGAATCACAATATATGTGACCTTCGCCCCACAAGCCTATTGATCCGATATCCACCAGTGCAAGGTCGGGATGGCCATCATATCGCTTGCCCAGCGCACGGATCAAACGTTCGTGATAATCCTTGAAAACCGGATCGGACATATCAGGAGCATAATGAGCGCCTTCCTCAGGACATGGCGTATAGGTTCTGCGAATTCCTTTATTAATAAGCCATTGAGGCAGTCCTTCTCCCCAGGGGTCCTCGCACATAACGCGGATGGCCAGTGCCTGTTTGTTTCGCCTGCAGCGCTGCAGAAGACTGTCGATCATATCAAAGGCATATTCACCCTCCTGTGGTTCAAGGGTTACCCAGTACCAGCGGTAATAGGCACAACCTGATTTAAAGCGAAGTCCGAAAACAGAATTATCCTCATCAGCCGTCTCACCAAAAGTCTGCCATCCCACCCCCGGTATCTGGAGGAAGCCTGTTTCCTCCTGAAGTATTAACCTGTCCTGATTTTCAGTATCCTTGCAGGAATACGTTAAACACATGACAAGACCAGCCAGGATCAATGGCCGGAGTAATTGCAGTTTGACTGGGAAATGGCTTTTCATGGTCTATATTGTTTTATGGTTGACAGAAAATCTGGTTCATCTCAACAACCTCATCCCCTAGCCCCTTCTCCTAAAGGAGAAGGGGAAACTCCCTCTCCTTTAGGAGAGGGTTGGGGTGAGGTGTTAATGAATACTCGAATCAGAATCTTAATTATGCTTTTTATTTTACTTCCTTTTCACTAATCTTTTAAATGCTTTTAAAGTACTAAATATACTAATTAATTCGAATGAATAATGAGCCTCATTGCCGGACAAATCACTTTATTTCCTAAATTTCAACATCATTTTATGGCATTAGTCTACAGACCAAATTTAATAATCGAATAAATGGCTCATTCATTGGATATCACTGTGGTTGGCGGAGGGATGATCACCTATGACCTGATACTGCCTTCACTTTATCATTTGCAAAGGACCGGTATAGTAAACAAAATCAGTGTCTGTTCGCTGAATTCAACGCCCCTCAAACTTCTCAGTAATAGTAAAGAAATTGCAGAAGCTTTTCCCGGGCAGGGCTTCCAGGCCTACCCCTCTCTTTCGGTACATGAAAATGAAAAATATCCGGATTTATATAAAGAAGTGATAGCCAGAATGAAGCCAAGGCAGGTCGTTGTGGTTGCCATGCCTGATCAGCTGCATTATCCGGTTATCATGGAAGCGCTGAAACATAACCAACATATCCTGTGCGTCAAACCCCTCGTTCTGAAATATGAACAAACGGTGGAGATTGAAAAAACTGCGCTGGAACGGGGTTTGTTTATCGGTGTTGAATATCACAAACGATTTGACCGCAGGGCGCTTATTGCTAAACGTAGTTATGCCCTTGGACACTTTGGGGATTTTGTAATCGGTGAGGCCAAGTTAATTGAACCCTATTTTTACCGGTCATCCAATTTCCAGAACTGGTTTACCTGTGAAAATACGGATCCCTTTGTATACATCGGTTGCCATTATGTTGATCTGGTATATTTCATTACGGGACTGAAGCCCGTTGAAATATCAGTTTCGGGCGTCAAAGGAAAGTTCCCGAACGGCAATGAAGGATATATGTGGACAAACGGCAGGGTCCGTTTTGAAAATAGTGCCCTGCTTTCCGTGACTAACGGACTGGGTTATCCCGACCAGGCTGCCGGGAGTAATGAGCAGAACCTGCAGATGTTCTTTGAAGGGAATAACCGAACGGGCATGCTAAAGCATGATGATCAGTTCAGAGGCGTGGAACATTCCTATCTGGAAGGCATCGGCTGTGGTGGCTCGTTTTTTAATTATGTAAGTCCCGATTTCTATCGGGTGGTGCCCTGGGAAGGCCCCGGCTTTAAACCCATCGGTTACGGATTTGAATCCGTTGCTGCCATTGTGGGTATGGCACATCGTATTGAAAATGAAACGGCTGACGTGTCCCCAGCTGAATCCCTGGGCAAAAGAAGAGAAATGATCAAAGAAGTAGATGAAAAAGGCATCATTGCCACACCTGCCAACAGTTATATTAATGAACTGGTGGTAGAGGCCGCACGGCTTTCCATACTGAATAACGGAGAGACAGCCTTCATCAAATACGAACCACATCCACACGTAAACCTTCGCTAAGCAGAACCGTCATTGCGAGTCCCGTTCACGGGACGAAGCAATCTGCCAACCAGAATTAGATTGCTTCGTCGACCTTAACATTCTGCAAGCAGAAGGAATTATCACGTCTCCTCGCAATGACGCGTTACACGGTCGCTTCACTCCCTTGCAATGACGTCAGGGTCCTTCAGAATCTTCCTTCAGCATCAGAATTACCCTTCCTACCTGCCTGACAGCAATTCAGCCAACTGCTTGCGGTATTGTTCAAAGTAATATCCGCGGCTCGACCAGCTGATATTGCTCCGGGTCTTTGCCTCCCACAGAGCAGCCGGTATGCAGTTATCAACAATAGCCTTGGCTTCATTTTCCAGCCCGGCCTGCCTCGCCAGCCACAAGTATTCATAATCCTGTGCACCCCTGCGCCAGTTTTTTGCCCGTACGGAGGAAAGGGGACCGGAAAGACCCCGGTCTTCTTTCAGAAAAAGAGCATCCACTCCGGGGTAGAAAAAAGTGCCGTCCCCGTTCACCTCTCCTCCATAAGTCAACGGGTCGGTGAAAACATTCAGGTCATTCCAGAAGGTTGTAGACCAGTAGAAATACTGGTCAATATCATATTTCCACACAATCCATGGCATTACCCTGAATTCAACAGCGTCGGCATCCGTGACAACTGCTCCCATTCCCGGACGGTACCCGTTATAAATCCCATATTGATGACCTTGTGCTTTTTCAGCCAGAACTTCATTTTCCGTGGCACTCACCGTCGCCTCCTGGCTTGAAACCGACCAGAAATCCACATAGCCTTTGATTACTGGTTTTATCTTGTTAGTTACCAGGCACGGTATGTTTCTGCCAATCCCCGGATTACTGTGCGTCCAGTCAGCCTGCATTTTGATGGTATCCATGGATCCCGTTCCCAATGCGCCTGCAGGTCCCTTCCAATCCGGTTCATCAGGAAAAAGGTATTTGTGCCTCGCTACTCCGGGTGCATTTTGAACAAACCAGTTTTCCCAGGCATCGGAACCGGCCCACCAGCTTTCCTCGGTTGCAGTATTTATGTTGCCGCCATATTCCGAAGGCAGATTCCCGCCATACCCGATTGAGAATGTAGTATTGCCGGTATTCTCACCCGGACCGGCATAGCCATAGGAAGGTGCATATATTTCCCCGGTGTAGTATCTTTTGTAATAATCATCCATTTTATTAAGATTGGCAACATGGGTTACCAGATCAAACCGGTGACGGTGGGCCATCTGGAAGAACCTGGCTTCAATATTATAATAAGCTGTACTCCAGGAAGTAACACCATACCGGTGAGCCAGTTCCCACGTATCATATCCGAACATACTGTAAATGTGAGTTGAATCAGGAAGAGTGAAGTCATAGACTTCAAGCGAAACAGGAATGGTCACGAATACCGAGTCAGACACAGTCACCGTGGCATCTCCTGTATATGTTCCGGCTGAAGCGCCCCTGGGTATAAGAATATCTACCCACACACCCTGATTCAGTCCTGCACCAATTGAAAACGGGGCGCCACCTTTCCCAAGTGGTGCAGTAAAGGGTATCAGGCAATCCGGGACCCAACCCGAGTAATAAGAGGAAGGTGTTGCACCGGGAGCAAAAAACCAGAGCGGCGGGGTACGGGAAGTGATATTCAGGTAATGCTCCGTGAAAAGCTCTATATACCTTCCTCTGTAGTCAAAGGGATCATAAGAACCTGTTTCTGATCCCGGAATGATTTCAGTGCCCTTTTTCAGATCACTGATGACCACATCCACTTGATCAGCCCCGGCTTTTTCGGCTTCGATGATCAGTTGAAAAGCGATGATTTCATTCCGGCCGCCAAAAACATGGATTTCATTATCCTTCCACATGGCATTGTTTATGTCCGAAGCAAGCGGATTGCTGATATCGTCCCGCTTGATCTTTTCACCATCATCCAGGGCCCAGACACGCTTCAAACCTTTTAGGCGATTCCCTTCCGGATGTAAATCATCCTTTTTACAGGCAGGTGCCAGAATTGTAATAAACAAAAGAAATGTTAATATTCTAACAAGCATAATTTACGCAAATCAAGTTTCTATAAGATTTTCCAGATATTTCGACGTTCTTTGGAGATATTCCTTACTATTGGTGCTTAATTCATTTTCAATAACAATACATCCTTTAAAACCAAATTCCTTCAGTTTTGATACGATCCCGGGGAAATCAACCCTTCCTTCCGGAATCGGATATTCCTTGCCCAGTTTGTTGGGGTCAGTCGGATAATCTGCATCCTTGGCATGAAGTGATCTGACATATTTTCCCAGTATTTGCAGACCATCCAGCGGATTTGCCTTCCCGTATAAAAGAAGATTGCCCACATCCAGATTTACAAACAGGTTGGGTGCTCCGATATCTTCAATGGTCCGAAGCAGGGTGACGGGTGTTTCCTGTCCGGTTTCGAAATAAATGTCTTTTTCCCGCATCATTGCATATTCTGCAATATCCTTCATAATCCCGATAAACTCCGTATAAAGAATATCTTTTGGGTTCTCCGGGATAAATCCAAAATGAGCCAATACTCCTGAAAATCCCGAAACCTTACAGAAATCAATTCCGTCTTTTAGACGCTGAATGCGCGCCTCTCTGAATTCACGGGGAATAAGCCCAATAGTGGAAGGACCTTCAGTAAGATTCCAGACATAGGGTCCGGGACCATGGCATATCAGCGTTAAGGGAGATACGTTATATCTTTCACAGGCCCTGATGATATTTTCCCCAATTTCTGGCGAGAATTCAGCGACTCCTGCCTGAAAGAAATCAAATCCAAAATCCCGGACCTTTTTAATATCTTCCTCCGGGTTCTTAATGGAGGTGATGACCCCAATGGTCATTTCAGATTTAGTCAGTACTGTATCTTCCATTTCGCTATTGTTTGAAAAAGTATATATTTGGGGCAAGGTTGCTGCGGCCAGGCCTGATGTGATGAATTTTCTCCGGTCCATATTTCTAATACATGTATCAATACCTATCTGACATTTCATTGTTTTCAGTCTCGATCCTGAGAACAGTAACCGAATAGGCCGGAAAAAGGTATTTAAAGCTGACGTCCGCGGCAAAAGAACCTGATGAAGGGACCACATTATCCGGATTGGCAATAGAGTTTTCCGCCTCAGGGGTACCTGTCAGCATGTTGAAATGACCTGCAGGATTGACGATACGCGCCCCGCTAAGCGTAATGTTCACCGATTCGGATGTGCCTTTGTTGTTGACTGCTTTTAAGAGAATATCATTTTTACCTGACTCAGTATCGAGGGATGCAGAAAAGTAACAATTTGCCGTATTTTGTTCAAAGGGCAAAACAAAGGTTCCCAGATTATCCGTGAAAAGCATCTTTTGCATATAGTATGAAGGGGATGCAAAATTAGATACCGCATCGTTCCATACAATACAGGGTCCGAAATCACCATGGCCTGCAAAACCTGCATAATTGCCATATCCTGTCCACCACATTCTCTCTGAATTTTTCTCACAACCCAGCATGAAAACCGCGTCTCCCAGCGCGTCTCCAAAATTGCCAATTACATCACCTCCGTTGCCTTTGATGGAGGATGCGTACTCGGCGACACATATTTTTTTACAGGCCGGATCGATGGTGTCGTATTTATTGTACAACCCTGACAAATCCTGCAAATAGAAATGTTCATCCACGAAATCAACTGCACTACCAAAAGTATGTGAAAGAACGTTGTCCTGACGAAATCCATTATACATGATCTTGATTTCAGGATAAAGGGACAATATGGCATCATGGATCATGGCATAACGGGGGATATACTCATTCACCGTCTCAAATCCATTTTCATTGCCTATTTCAATGTATTTGAGATTATAGGTTGCCGGATGACCGTTTGCGGAACGTTTGGTTCCCCACTTTGTTGATGTTGATCCATTACAGTATTCAATTAAATCCAAAATGTCGTCAATTATCGGCTGCATTTTATCTAACGGACACAATGAATAGGGTGCCCAAAGAGGTGTTTCGCTGATTCCGGCTGAAGTGGTATACACAGGTTCAGCTCCCAAATCCTCGCATAATTGAAGGTATTCATCCAGACCAAAATACAGGTCGTTTTTATATCCCCATCTGTTTCTGGTAGAACCGGGTCTTTGTTCAACAGGACCAATTGAATTCTTCCAGTTCCAGCACGTATCCATACTGGAAGATTCCGCAGTGCAGCCTCCCGGGAACTGTATATATTTGAATTTAAGGGCATCCAGCTTTTCTGCCAGATCAGGCCGCAGACCATTGGGACGATTCTTCCAGGTCGGAGGCATTACCGTAACCACATCCAAATAGACATTACCTGTTGCTGATGCATAAATTACAAAGCGGTTATTTCCGTTCACATCTGAGATCCCTTTTGTGGTAAGGTCAAATGCAAAGTGCTGCCAGGTTTCAGTCGGTTTCAATGCATCGGAACTGGCATAAACCTTTCCTGTATTGCTTTCGAGGGTTGCTCTTAACGTCCCCCTGAAATCAGGTCCTTTTTTTGCCCAAAATGAAATCCGGTAAACTGTCTTGTTCTTTAATCCAATTCCCCAATAACCGCCATTTGCCATACCAACATCTCCTGAGGCCACAGAAGATACTTCCAGCTTAATGCAATGTTCCTGATGTTTGTTCAGCATACCAGTTTCAGCAGCAGTTTGCGCGCCTAACCTGCCATCAGAGGAACCGGATTTTACCAAATACCATTCCGCAATGGGATTTTTCAACTCCTCAAAGGAAGGATTGTTGACCAGCTGGGCATACAAACCTCCCTGGAACTGGTGGTTGAATTCCTCAATCTGCTGGCCTCTGCAAATGGGAGCAACTGGCGCTCCCGGATGTGTAACATCAACAGTGCAGCTTGAAAGTGTTATTTGTGCATGGGATAAATTTGCTATAATGCACCAAATTGCTACTGTTGTAAAACTTAACCTAATTCGCTTCATTAATTTCTTCATGGTCTAAGGATAACTGATTTATATTTGTAAGTGCTTCTGTCAAAATTATGGTAAATGAATTTTTAATAAAACTACTCCTTTTTCAACTTAAATCACTGCATTTGCAAAAATCAATGCTTTTGGATTTGCTGGCTGCATAAAAATTATGTTATTATAAATTATTTTTTTTTATAACTTAGAAGATGACAAAAAAATTCAAATTGCTGAATTTCTATAACATACGTGCTTATTACGGTTTACACAATTTTTAAACTTTGAAAAATCCAGTTTTTAAATATGGTTTTTACGTAATTATTGTCACATCAATTATTACTGGCAGTTGCACGCAGAGAACCTGTAAAAACAATGCCGGCATCCTCGGAGACAGCCTTTACCTCAATAGTATACCGGTACAACCAGGCGAGGATGCCTGGAAATTTGTTGAGGATTTGAAATCCCCCATGTGGACAAAGCATATATGGCCTAAGTCTGAGCCCGGACCTCAGCAGGCTGATCTTTCCGGAGGTGTTAAGCTTCAGACAGTATTCCCCGACTCCTTAAAGCGACTTGAGACCGCTTATGATGACCTGCGCTTATTTCTCATTGCCGGGGGTGTGTCATATGGAAATGGTACATACATTTTGGAAACCGTTCAAGACAAAGAACTTAAAAGTGAATCGTTCCGGTTGGATATTCAGTCTGGTAGATGTCGTATTACAGCTGGCGATATAGAAGGTGTAAGGCGTGGTATTTTCTACCTCGAAGATGAGATGGTCCGCAATCAAGGTCCTTTTCTCACGCTTGGAAAAGTTGAAAAAAAACCCTTTATTCAAAGGCGGATTTCGCGCTGTTTTTTTGGTCCTATCAAGCGACCACCCAAGATGCGCGACGAGTTGATGGACGATGTGAATTATTATCCTGAACAATATCTTAACCGTTTGGCACATGAAGGTGTTAATGGGCTTTGGCTTACGGTTGAATTTCACGACCTGGTTTCTACCACTTTTACCCCGGAAGCGGGGAAGGATGCATCGAAACGCCTGGTCAAGCTGCGGCAGACGGTCGCATCATGTCTGCGCTATGGGATCCGCACGTACATTTTCTGTATTGAACCTCGTGCCTGGAAAACAGGCAGCAGGGTATTGGAGCGTTTTCCCATACTTGGCGGGGGCTCTGACGGTGAAGGACACTACTTCTGTCCTAACAGTGAAACTGCCAGGAAGTACCTCTATGAATCGGTCAATACTATTTTTAAGGCGGTACCGGAATTGGGTGGAATGATCAACATCTCACTTGGCGAGCGGGCGACTACATGCCTAAGGGAAGATGGACAAATTAACTGCCCACGGTGCTCGCACAAAGCCCCCTGGGAGATACTATATGCATCTTTATCCTCCATGGAACAAGGGATGCACGATGCCGCACCTGACGCTGAACTCATCAGCTGGATTTATTTACCTCAACCACAGCGGTTTGAGACTGGTGACTCAACCAATCTGGGCGACTGGGTCTACGAGATTCCTGCTCATACACCAAAGGGTGTAATTCTTCAGTTTAATTTCGAATCCGGAGTAAGCAGAACTGAATTTGGAAAGCTGCTCGTTGGTGGAGACTACTGGATATCAAATCCCGGACCGAGCTTAAGGTTTAGTCGCATAGCAGAGGTTGCAAGGGAGAATGGGACAAAAGTTTCAGCAAAGATACAAACAGGCAATTCTCACGAAGTAGCTACCGTTCCTTACGTGCCGGTACCATCTCTGCTATATCGGAAATTCAGTGCAATGAGGAGTCTTGGGGTCTCTCACACCATGTTGTGCTGGTATTTCGGAAGCTACCCGGGTTTAATGAACAAGGCCGCCGGTATACTATCCATGGAACCATTCCCTGAAGATGAGAATTCATTTTTGTATCAACTGGCATCAATATACTGGAAGAAGGAAGACCTGACAAAAGTGGTGGAGGCATGGAAGGAATTCAGTACCGGCTATGAGAATTATCCCCTGACAAATTTGTTCCAATACTATGGACCAATGGCTGACGGTCCTGTCTGGCCATTACTGTTGAAGCCTATGGATGCACCCCTGTCGCCAACGTGGCTTATAGCTTCCACCGGAACATTCAAACCATGGCCGCCAAGCGGAGATAGAATTGGTGAATGTATCGGGGATGTTCTGACACTAAAAGAAACCGTAGAGCTTACCCGTCTTATGAGCACAGCCTGGAACCGTGGTGTGGCAATACTGCGGGGAATAGAGCATAGTTATCGAAACGATCCTGAACGGATTTTGGATATCGGTTTGGCACGGGCCCTCGGCATCCAGTTTCAGAGTGGATACAATATTCTTAATTTCTATATGCTCCGTGAAGAAATGCTGCGCATGGATGGAATGAAACGTCTGGATATACTGAAGAAGCTAAGTAATATTATACATGAAGAACTGGATCTTGATAAACAGTTGCTGGAACTGTGCGAAAAAGATTCGCGACTTGGTTTTCATTCGGAAGCGGAGGGATATAAGTATTTTCCTGAAAAGTTAAGATGGCGTATACAACAGCTAAGCAGCTTGTTAGCCAACGATGTGCCGGAATTGAAAAAGCTTATCCTCAATAATGTGCCCTTGTTTCCTGAATATACAGGTAAAAAGCCTGCAGCACCAGTGGCATACTCCGTGCGTTCCAATGGTCCCTCATGGTCGGGTTGTGGATTTGATCAACCCAAGAACCTGAGCTGGCGGTCGTGCAACGTTGACCCGGGCAAGCCTTCAGTGCAATGGGCTTCGGGTTATGATGCAGAAGCCCTATACATCATGGTATTGGATTCTGCAGCCGCGGATCAGGCCTCATCAAAGTCCCCGATTTCCAACGTGGAGGTCAGGATTGAGCCACAGCGTCTGTTTCCATGTAAGCGTTTCGTGTTCAACCTGGGTGCTGAAAAGACTTCGGGCGTTGGGGCACATATTGTGAAGGAATCTGGTGTGTGGTGTGCCATTGTGCGCATTCCTCTTGAACGCATCGGAATGGATATAAAGGCTTTGCACCCAATCCGGATTAATGTTCTGATACAAAAGAGTAAGGGAGAAACCAGTTCCTGGCTACCGATTAATTCAACCACAGAACGGTTGATATTGGGATCGGACAATCCTTCTGACCTCGGGTGGCTGGTGTTTGGCAAATAAATGACATTAATAAATGGAGGTAAAATTTTCAAATTTTATAAACTATAAAACCCTTAACAACAATTTAAAATAAGTATCTTGTTGCAAAAACGGGCGGATTAGCTGGGTGTTATATGTGGAATTACGGTGAGGGTAAACCGCTTACCATGGAACGGATGTAGAACCTTAAATACGGTGAATAAAGTAAACCTATTGTATCAATCCTCATGATGAAAGAACATACCGATACTATCAAAGAAAGGATTACAAGTATTGATGCATTACGCGGTTTTGCAATGTTCCTGATATTGTCTACGCAAATCGGCGGGGCTCCTATATTTCAGACATTTATTACCTTGTGGGGTGAAAATTTCTTCCATGCAGCTTCTCCACAATTAAGCTGGGATACAAGAGTGAGTTTAATTAATATTGCACAACCCATATTCATTTTTGTTGTCGGTCTGGTTATACCGTTTTCGATGTATAACAGGTTATTACGAACTGGCAAAAGAAGAATATACCTCCACATTATCAGGCGTGCTTTCATTTTATTTCTTTTGGGATTAATTGCGGGTGGAAAATTATTGGATCTGCAGTTCGCAACGTTGCCTGTTTATAATAATGTTCTGGAATATATAAGCATATGCTATCTTATTTGTGCAATAGTGGTATTGAATACAAATACCCTTGTGCAGTATATCCTGACAGGTGGGTTGCTTTTACTGGTATGGGCGATATGGTTATTCATTCCTGCTCCCGGCTGGCAAGGTGACATATACTCAAGCCAGATGAATATTGGGATTTATATAGAGAATGTTGTTCTGGGACGGCATGGCAGTCATTTTGGATCATGGACGGGAGTTCTGAATACGATTAATGGTATATCGAATATGCTTTTGGGAGTTCTCATGGGCCAAATAATTTTTGGCAACCGTAACAAGGCAGGTAAAACGAAGCTACTATTTATTTGTAGTTTAGCTATGTTATTATCCGGTTTGATTTGGGGTCGGTTTTTCCCGATACTGCCGAGACACTGGACAAGCTCTTTTGTGCTTGTAACCTGCGGAATAGCAACCTTTTTACTGGCGTCTTTTTATCTGATTACCGATGTGTGGGGATATTCAAGATGGGCCTTTTTCTTTGTCGTTTTCGGGGTAAACTCGATTGCTATATATATGATGGCGCATTTGTTTGACTTCAGGTTAATCGGAAATATATTCGTTGGTGGATTAAGTAGTCTGTTTGCACCCAATGTTCACGACTTTATTCAGGCTCTCACCGCTATGGTTATTATGTGGTTGATAATGTATTGGATGTATCGGAAAAATACATTTATAAAGATTTAGATGCAGAAATAATTTGGGCTATTCAGGATCGAGTATAAACCCTGCTTTTGGCGGGAATATAAAACAGGTGAATTATGAAAAGAGTTTTAGTAATCGTATTTTGTGTAGTCACCTCTGCCTATTTATTAGCTCAAGAGGCAAAGCTGAAAAAAGAACAGGGGAAGATGCACCAGCCCAGATACTGTCTTTTTTATGATAACCACACCATGCCGGCCTGCCCCGATGTCGGGGAGAATTTTGATGCCGAGGCCTTTACTGACCGGATCAAACGCTGTGGCGTTGACTATCTGACCTTTCATGCCCGTTGCAATCTTGGGATGGCATATTACAACACTAAGATAGGCATCAAACACCCCTCCCTGAAATATGACCTTTTCGGCAAACTTGCCGATGCGTGCCAACGTAAAGGAATTGCTCTGACAGCCTATATTAATGGCGGGATAAGCAGCGCAGAAGGCGCACTTCACCGTGAATGGACCACACTGTACTTCGATGGCCGTGAATACCGCGATCCACGTTTCACACCCTATGTCCGGACCATGTGCTATAACACACCGTATCGTGATCATCTTATTGCCATGATCAGGGAAATTGCCCTCAACTACCCGGTATCCGGTTTTTTCATCGACTGTCTTGCCGGGTATCCCTGCGTATGCCCGATTTGCGTGAAAGAAATGAAAGAAAAAGGAATTGACTGGAACAACCTGGAGGAAGTGGTTAAATTCTCTGAATTTTCGATGCTCCGCCTGACAAAGGATATTGCCAAAGTCCTCAAGGATATCAATCCGAATTACCTGATCTATTTTAACGGACCCGGATTTGAAGAACAGGCAGAGACAGGCACTTACATGGAATGCGAGTGCCTGCCTGCAGGAGCATGGGGATATGAATATTTGCCTGTCATGTCACATTACATGCGCACCCTGGGTAACAAACCAATTCTGAATATGAACGGACGCTTTTACGACTGGGGCGATTTTGGGGGATTGCGACCTGAAACTGCCATTAAATCAGAGTTGTTGTATGGCTTGGCCAATGGCATGCGCCCCAATGTAGGAGGACATTTCCATCCGCGAGGGGATCTTGAAAATGCAGTTCTGGATAGAATTGAAAAGATATACAAAGAGTTGCAGACGATGGAACCCTGGTACGATAATGCAAAAAACATAACAGAAGTTGCTATTGTATATCCGGGAACAATTGAAAATATTCGTGGAGACGGACAGCTAAAAAGCGCAGTGCGTATGCTCTCCGAACTAAAGCAACAATTCGATGTGGTTACCCTTTTTTCCGATTGGAGCAAGTACAAGGTGCTGGTCATTCCGGATAATATTACGTTCGATGAAGAGGTAACCCGCCGTGTTAAAGCCCATATAGCGGCAGGGAAAGCTGTTATTTCAAGCGGCAGTTCCGGACTGGATCCGGAAAAGAAACAATTTGTGCTGGAAAAAGACTGGGGGGTGAAATATCTGGGTGAAAACGATTTTGACCCTGCCTATTTTGCAGTTGGTAAGAATTACAACCAGGGTATGCCCGAAATGCCCTTGTCGCTTTATTCATCGGGCATTGATATGGAACCACTGTCAGGAACTACTGTCGAAGCCAGTCTTATTAAACCGTATTACAACCGCGGATGGGACGGGGAATTTGCATTTTTTTATAATCCGCCTGACAAGGTTACTGACAAACCGGCTCTGACCATTCACGGGAAAGTAGCCCATTTCAGCCACAGAATATTTTCCGGTTATTACGATCAGGCACCTGTTGAACTGAGGACGGTTTTCTCCAATGTGCTTGAAAAGTTACTTCCTGATCCGTTGATCAGATACGAAAACCTGCCGTCATTCAGCCGGGTATTTGTTACCGAACAACCAGGAAGAAAAATGGTGCATCTACTTTCTTATGTTCCTGAGATGAGGGGTTCCAAAACCCAGATGATTGAGGATCCGATTGAAATTCACGAAGTAAAAATCTCGCTTCGCCAGGATGGAAAAACACCTAAGAAAGTTTATCTGGCACCGGAAAGAAAATCGCTGCCCTATAAAGTAAAGGATGGGTATGTTCAGGTAACCATACCGGTTAGTACAGGATATTCCTTGCTGGTTTTTGAAATGTAATAGCCATATGTCAAAAAAAAGCCTTACCCGAAGGGATTTCATCGGAAAGTCAGCAGCCGGAGTAACAGGCGCTGTTGTTTCAACAGGTATATCATCCATTGCAGTAAGTTCATGCAGGCGGGATGTTTATGGTACTGAAGGTGGTAAATACTCGTCAGGTGAATTTGCCCGGGAAGTGGAACAACTTCCTATGGAGGAACCCTATGCCTATCACAGGCACCTTTCAACATCCAATGTGCATATTCTCAGAAGAGATCCTGGAGCAAAACCGGTAGAAGATGAAATGTCCATCCCCGGTGAAGGGTGGAAGATTATATGGAATCCTGAAAGCGCTGTGATCATACAACATGCCGTTCATGATTTTCAGGACTATCTGGATACCTCCCATCATGTAAAAGCGGAAGTGGATGAAAGATCCCTGGAAGCATGGCAAGGATTTAATCAATGCATTGTGGTGGGCACAAGAGAACAGATGCCCGGATGCGGATTAACACTTGAATCGGAAAAGGATTATGAGCTGAGCGTTTCTCCCGAACGGATAATCGTATGTGGTTATGGGGAGCGCGGAGCCATGTTCGGGCTCTATAACCTGGAAGCCAGGATGAACCTGAGAGAAGCACCTTTTTTACCAAATAATTTAAAAACAGTGCGCCATAGCCTATTTGATACACGTATGGCCCTATCCTGGATGGGATGGATGGAGTATCCGGACCAGCTCCTCTCTCATCTTGCCCATGATGGTTTTGATGGCATCTTTGCTTCCGTGTATGCAAATCCGAGTGGTGACCGGACCACGGCTGAATCTTCAACCGAGTTTTATGCACGGTTGCTGTTCCTTATCCGTCAGCAGGATCCGGAACAGGTACATGATTTAATAAAAAGGGCTGCCCGGTTTGGAATAAAGATTTATACACCAATTATATACCAGTATCTTGGGACTAAGGAAAGTGAAACCGGGTTACGCAAGCTGGTACGTGATATAGTAAAGGAGTTTCCCGATATCCGTGGTTATATTCTCGTCACCGAAGGATTCTGGTACAAGACCTGGGGAGGTGGTCATGGTGCCGGAAAAGAGTACCTCGAAGACTGGGCCCGGAACTGGAGCCGGGCCGTTGGTATCGTGGAAGAGGAATGCCATCGGGTTAATCCATCCACTGAGATTCTCCCATGGGAATACAACATCGACTTCCGGCCGGAAAACTGTGATATAAAGAGGTATTTCCTGCAACAGCTTCCAGGTAAAACGATACCGCTGCTCACCTGGGAAAACGGAAAAAGCTTTGAGCTCGATGGAATGAAGGGTTACCTGCGGGACTATTCCCTGAGCCAAATCGGTCCGGCCGAGGTAACAGATGCCCAGATTGATGAAGCCCATAAGCAGGGAATGAAAGTTTATTCCAAGGTTGATACTTTCGCGAGCTGGCAGTTTGGTACCATTCCCTATCTGCCCTGTCCGCAACAGTGGTATAGCAGATACCAGGCTCTTGAAAAATATGAAGTGAAAGGTACGCTGGAGAGCTGGAGCAGCGGATACAAACCTAACTTTATAAGTGAGTTGCGGGCATGGACCTGTTGGAGTGATTCACCTTCCGGGGAAGAGCTTTTCAGTGTACTGGCCGACAGGATTTTCGGTAAAGAAGGAAGAACAAAAGTTATTAAAGCCTGGGAATGTTTCAGCCAGGCTATCCAACTTGTACCCGATACCGGACCTAACATGGGAACGAATAATGCCATTGGAAATCCTCTTTTCTTCCAGGTTCCCCCGCTGAGAACAAACTCTTACTATCATTCATGGACCGATTTTGATAAATGGATGGGTTATTTCGGAGGACAGCTTAATCCTTACTGGCCTTTTACCGTTTCGCGCATGGTCTTTTATCCTGATTTCACAGACAAAACCAATAAGGCGGAAGAATATGCCAGAAGTGCAACCGGTATTGAAGCTGACGAAAAGGTAAAATTATTGCCGGTATTTCTCAGGTACATGAACCAGGCCGCAAACAAGATGGAGGAGGGGTTGAAATTATACAGGGAAGCTGCCCTCTTGGGCCCGGCATCAAAACGACAGCAGGCAGTGAGGGAAGTAGTTGTTGCTGAACAGTTGCATCGTATGATGCAAAGCGATTGTGCCATACTGGAGTTTGAAGACCTCCGGCTGAAGCAGGCTGCAGAAAAGGATCTGGAGAAAAGAGGGGAGATACTGGATCAAATGGAAATAATCCTACGAGATGAAATTGGAAGAACGGAACTTTCCCTGCTCGCTGCTAACCGGGACTCCCGTTTGGGCTTTCAGTTTGAGCAGGACTATGTTTACACGCCGTACTCATTAAAAGAGAAACTGGAGGTTTTAGAAGAGACTTTGTATAAGCATTTACCAGCCGCCCGGAATAAGAAGAGCTAATAAACTAATTATACACCTGGACAAATACCAATTATCATGAACACAACTACTATCCCAAAACAGGAATTTTACGACAGAATTGCAAAATTTCAGGCCAACATCGTTGCGGCCGGGCTTGATGCCTGCCTGGTTCATGCCAGTGAATCAGACATGGCCAACGTCAGATACCTGAGCGAATACTGGCCGACGTTTGAGGCATCTGCGGTGTTTGTTCCGGCTGAAGGAGAAGCAGCACTTCTGGTTGGACCCGAAAGTGAGATATACGCTGCTCACCGCAGTGTATTTAAAAATATTGAAAAGATGATCGAATATCGTGAATCGGCCGAACCGGAATGCCCCGGAATGGCTTTTGCGAGTTATAAAGATATAGTGGCAAAATACACCCCGAAAGGCAGTATTAAAAAACTGGGAATCGTGGGATGGGCGATCACCCCGCTTCCTGTTTATATGTCTCTTAAGGCACAATTTCCGGAGGTTGAACTGGTTAAGGCTGATTCCACCTTCCTCCCGTTACGTTTTGTCAAAAGCGAAAATGAACTGAACTGTATGCGCAAAGCTTATGCAATTGCAGAACTTGCGGTTGAAGCAATTATTAATGAGATAAAACCCGGGATGACTGAACTTCAGGTTATCGGAATTGCGCAACGTGAGATCTACAAACATGGTGGAGAATACGAGGGTCACTCGCTGTATTGCTTCTGCGGCCCTTCAACCAACAATGCCATTTCGAGACCGACACACAACAAGATAATTAAGAACGAAGTTATTCAACTCAATATCGGTGCCCGTGTCAGCGGATATTCATCCAGTGTCGGTTTGCCGGTTTCGATAGGTCCCTTGCCTGAACGAAAGAAGAAACTGATCAGCTTTGGTTTGGAAGCCCATTTCAGGACCATTGAGCTGATGGGTGCCGGTAAACCAGCCGGTGCAGTTGTCAGAGATTATGAAGCATGGGTTAAGGAACGTGGCTTTGAAAAATATATGCTCTATGGCCCTTGTCATTCGATAGGATTGATGGAGGTGGAGCAACCCTGGATGGAATCAACATCTGACTATAAGCTGCAAAAGAACATGACCTTTCAGGTCGATACTTTTTTCTATGATCATGACTTCGGCCTTCGCTGGGAAAATGGGGCCATCATAAAGGAAGGAGGAGTAGAGAAATTGTCTTCTAAATATATGAGGGTGATTGAGATATAGAAGTGCCTAGAGTGCCTAGAGTGCCTTAAGTACTTAAAGTACTTGAATGGTGTTAGGGGTAATAGTCATTAAAATAAAAAGTTATGGATAACAAGGAATTTAGTAAACAATTGGAAAACAGAACCAAGAAATTTGCAGTTACGACAATTAGATTATCAACTACTTTACCAAATACTTCTGAAGGCAAAGTAATTAAAAATCAGATTACAAAATCGGGGACAAGCATTGGTGCAAATTATAGGGAAGCAAACCGATCCAGAAGTAAGGCTGATTTTACAAATAAAATAAGTATTTGTGAAAGCGAGGCCAGTGAAACAGCTTATTGGCTGGAGATAATTTCAGAATTAAATTGGGTGGAAAATCAAAATATGTTTTCGATTTTGAAAGAAGTAAATGAATTACTTGCCATTTTTACATCCATTGGAAACAAATTTAGCAAAAGTGCCTAAATTGCTTAAAATTCTTTAAGTACTCTAAGTACTCTAAGTACTCTAAGTACTCTAAGTACTTTAGGCACTTCTTCCTAATTGACCAAATTATAAAAAAAATATACCTATGCATTACGAAATGATGTTTCCGGACCAGATCCGGGAGGCAATAGACAAAAACATTCCGGTGGCGATGGCCCTGGGCGTGCTGGAATATCACAGCGAACATCTGTCACCCGGGGTTGACACCCTGCTGGTTGTTCGTGCCCTGGATATACTTGAAAAGGAGATGCCGCTGGTGATCATGCCACCCTTCTACTATGGTGCAGGCACCTATGCTGTAGCCCCTCCGGAACGTAACGGGGGAATACATGTTGATTCGCAGGTGCTCCTGCCATTTGCACGCCAATTGTTTCACAGTCTCCTGCGCATTGGATTCCGTAATATTTATGTTTTTGTTCACCATCAGAGTGAGAACTTTGCCAATGGCATGCCTACAGACCTGGCTTTTAAACTGGCTGCCCGTCAGGAGATTTTTGCCTTCATTGAACATGATCGGGGCGATGGCTGGTGGGGAGAAAGTTCTTCGGCAAATTACTACGATGAACATGCTGCAGGTTCTGATCCATTTAACTGGATTCATATTTGTCCGTTTATGAGCGCGGGAGCACAGGCTCAGTTCCCGATTGATCATGCAGGTGAACAGGAAACATCCCTGATGATTGCTTTTTGTCCGGAATGTGTTGATATGAAACGATTCAACGACTCAAAATGGTACTCACTCGGAGCCAGGAAGGCATCCATTGAATATGGCAATCAAGCCAAAGCAATCATACTAAGTGATATGAAAAAAATTATGGGGAATTAACCAATGACCGGAAATGAGCTGATAGATCTGATGCATCAGTCACGCCGCAGGGTACATGTTACGGGTACTCCGGAAAACGGTATTATTGCAGCACTGGATCTGGAAGGAAGACTTTTTACCGTTGTTAATGACAGGGTTCTCAACAGGGTTGTACCCCTTGCAATTCTGAATCGCAGTAACAGGAATGCCTACCTCAACCCGGGCGGTGATGCCTTATGGCCTGCTCCTGAAGGAACCTGTTTTGGTTACGAATATAGCACCGGGAAATGGAGAGTACCTCCTGCAATAACAGGAGCAGTATGGGAGGTTGCAGAACAATCTGAGAACAAGGCGGTGATCAAAGCAGAAATTGACCTTGTCAACAACCGTCAGCATGGTATACCCTGTGAATTTGAGCGGCATATAGAAATTGAACAGACTGAAAAATCCCTGATCCAGAAAGTCACTGAAATGATCCGGTATATTGGCGTTAAGACTTATGATAAAGGTGAATTCCGTCTGGCTCCATGGTCGTTATGTCAGTTCGATTCCGGTGCAGGATGCACAGTCATTATGCCACCACCATCTGCAGACGACATCTGTGATATGTATGAGTCCAGCCTGTCACAGCGTGGATTTTCAGATACCAAATATATTGTAGACACAAAAACAAGTTTTCGCTTTCAGTTGGGATTAGGGGAAAACGTACACTGGATAGAATACATAAAAGGCCATGATTTCCATGTAAAACGTGTTGCCGGAACTTTGCCTCATGGACAAAGGTATATAGATATTGCTGATGCACCTCCGGAGCAATATCCATCTGATTTTGGAGTCAGGCTCAGTATTTATTGCGATCCTTCAGGTTTTATGGAAATAGAAGCCTGTGGCGGTTGCACCGATATGCTTGTCCCGGGCACAGAACTTAGTGTCCATGTTATTACGGAATATAGAATATCAAATAAGAGTTAAATAATACACCATCATTTGACGCTGAAAGCGTCGAATTTAAATAACCGCGGGTGAAGCCCGCGGTCAAGTAATGCAAAGAGATCTACAGCCCCGAAGTGGGCTGAACTATGTTCATAAATTCAACCGCTTCGCGGCTGATATGTTTCTGTGTTCTCCTCCGTGGGTTTGCACCCACGGTTATTTAGATTTAGCCACTTCGTGGCATTGAAATTAACTGTCATCTAAAATATAAATAATTTCAACTCTTATTCACATGACTCCTCAAACTAAGACCCTGGTTGTACCGATGATGCTGATTGGTTCCATGTTCGCCGTGCTGGGATTTGCCCTTGGCATCAATGCATTTTTTGTTCCTTTCGTAAAAGAAGCCTTTCAAATCTCCACAACCATGTCGTATTTGGTGATGACCGCGACATTTTTATCCTTTGTGGTTTTTGGGCTTCCTTCCGGAGTCATCATTAATAAGTACGGCTATAAGGGCGGAATGATCATAG
This sequence comes from uncultured Bacteroidales bacterium, assembly GCA_963705125.1. Lineage (GTDB taxonomy): Bacteria > Bacteroidota > Bacteroidia > Bacteroidales > UBA10428 > UBA5072. The sequence goes on from CAVPIY010000011.1 coordinate 302,681, forward strand.
CATTTCTGATCATGGCAATGGGTTTTTATCTCATCGCACCTGCTGCAAAAATTGTCAGTTTTCCCCTGCTTCTTCTTGCCCTGTTTATCAGCGGGATGGGACAGACACTGCTGACCGGGGCTGTAAATACCTACGTTACGATTTTAGGCCCTCCGGAAAGTGCTGCAAGCCGAATAGCCATAATGGGAATCTGCAGCAAGACTTTTTATGCGGCAGCTTCAATGATGCTTGCGGTATTTATGGATCTGGCCAACGTACGAATAGAAGACACGATACTTCCGTTTTATATAATTTCCGGTGTGCTTGTAGTGATGGGATTTTTGTATTATTTTGCCCCTCTTCCCGAAGTGAAGGCAGTTGGAGAAGAAGATGAAGATGACCTCTCTGCGGTATCATCCTATGCAGCCTCAAAAACCAGTATTTTTCAGTTTCCTCATCTGCTGTTGGGCGTTCTTGCCATTTTTTTTGACATTGGCGTTGAATATACGGCTTTGGGGACAATCAACGACTATGCTACCATACTGAATTTACCTTCTCCCGAGAATTATGTCTGGTTTGTTTCAGCAGGAATGGTCATCGGATACCTGTGTGGCGTGCTGTTCATTCCGAAATTTTTAAGTCAGGGTATGGCCTTATTAATATCAACTATATTCGGGTGCCGGGGTAACCATTTTGATTGTGCTGCTTCCCTCCGGTATTTCAATCTATTTTGTTGCAATTCTCGGTCTGGCAAATGCATTGATGTGGCCAGCAATATGGCCTTTGGCAATAGCCGATCTGGGCAAATTTACAAAAATGGGATCTTCGTTTTTGGTTACCGGCATTATTGGAGGCGCTTTTATCCCCTTATTATTCGGGTACATTGCTGATGTTGCATCTCATCAGCTTGCCTATCTGGTTTGCCTGCCTGCCTATCTGTATATCATGTATTATGCCTTATCAGGCAGCAAAATAAGGAACTAATCGTGTGCGTATGACTTAAATTCCAGCACACCAAAAAGCATCAACTTATCATTTCCGATACTCATATAGTAAATCAATACCCTGCCCCTTTAACCGGAGGTCTCACACAGGGATCTGTTTTGGCTGAAGTGTGATATATTTTTGCCAGCTCTCTGAATCCCTCATTGCATTTTTCATTGGGAGATCCGCCGTTGGCTTTGAGCTCTGCATCCAGCATAGTTCGGATATAAAGGGTGCGCCAGCGCCATGAAGTTCTTACCCAGTCAGGTAGCTTACCATCAACAGTTTTTATAATCGTGTATGCTTGTTCCGCTCCCGGGTCTTCCTGTAATTTAGCACCTTTACATGGAAACCAGTCTAAAGTAAGCCTTACATCTTGAAGCATGTCCGGCCACCAGCGCCAATGGTGGTTTTGCTGAAGTATATACATCACCCTCACAAGACTGTCGGCAAACTCTGAGCTGAACTCATAGCTGGCATATTCTCTCAGGATATTATCCAGAGGCTGCCTCGAATCCCAGAATAACTGACCGCACACCACCTTGTTGATGTCCTCAAACAGGCCCTCCGAGTATGGAAATCCACCTGCTACGTGCATACCAAATTTAGTATCAAAGGATTTTTTAATTTGCATTGGAATTGGAGTAGCACCAAAGCCACCCCAGGGGAAGGTGTTGTACATGCTTATTTCAGGAAATCGCACAACCGGAAGATTATCGTTTGAGGATTCGTAACCTGCATTGTAATTCTCGTCCGGATGCTCTTCCAGTATTACGTCGATCCAGCTTTTTTCCTTTGCCAGCAATTCGTTAAGAGACTTCCATTCGTTGGCGTCGAAAAACCAGGTGGAAAGTATGATTTTTGTTTCGGGCAACATTCGCCTTGCAAGGTTTGAAAGAACTTTAGATGTACTGATAAAGCCATGGGAACCCCACGGCATACATTCTTTACAACCACAACCACCCTGATCGTAAGGCCATATGCAGATATATTCCGGTTGAAGGTCTTTTATGCGGTCAAAGAAGTTGGTTCGGATTTTTACAATGTACTCTGTGCCTCCACTGATGCTCGGACATATATCTGTAAAATACACTCCTCCTCTGGATCCACCGGGTTTAATCCTGAGTTCCTCAGGGCTCTCCCCATACCCCTCATTGGCAGTCATTGTAAATGATACGCCCATACCCACTTTGCGGGCCGCAATGGCGATTTGCCTGAGACGATCAAGAAATGCTGTTCCTTCAGGATCTTTCTCATCCTTAAAGTGATGCATGTCATACCAAAACATGATGCTATTGGTCCCCCAGAGGGCAAGGTCTTCTATATACCGCTCAATTTCATTAATGGGTGCAGTTTGGTAGTAATTGTAGAAGTGGGTGGCGAAGTAAATTCCCCTTATTGGTTTTTCGGGAACAGAGACACCCCTCCACTTCCCCGGAGCTATTCCATATTTGTTGTAACCGGACGTGCGTAAGAATTTACCAACACCATAGAGCAGCCCCCGATCATCGTTGCCTGTGATTTTTACTCCTCCATCGGCATCCTCTATCTTGAATCCCTCCGTACCAATGCCCTCCTCTATTTTTAGAACTACTTTTAGCGCCTTGACATTTCCCTCAACTATCCTGGCTCCGCTCCGCTCAGTTAAACGTGCAGCAAATATTGATGCAGTGTGCTTCATTTCGAGGTTTGCCTGACCCGAAAGTGATACTTGAACGTACTTGTATGTGCTTTCCGGGGCGCAGCTTAAGCATGCCAATAGAATACTTAATAAGATCCCAAAATGATTTCCCTTCATGATCAATTATATTACTCCCACATTCGATTGATCAAACTCACTGTAGTGTCAACCAGCATTTGACCTCCTGTTGGCCCTACAGTAGAAACCAAAGCACTATACTGTCCTCCTGAAATAGCCCGTGCTGTAGGCAGGTAATCGCCATCATCCCCGCTTAATTGGACCACAAAGGTTTGCTTTGCTTTGCTCCTTCCCTTAATACGGAATCCATAGTCAACATACAATTCAAAAGGATTGGAGGCAATGGCCACGTCACCCAGACGAATTACATGCAGCTCCATTTTGTAAAATGGATTCTTGTCTTGGTTTGCATACATGCGTAATAACCGTTCATTAATTCTTACAATACCGTAATCAGATTCCTTGTTATCCCAGGGACCGAATTCTTTTGTTTTTTCATTCTCATGCAATTCCTTAATGAACCTGTTCCAGGCTGTATTGGGAGAATTTGTGTCTTTGGGCTCCCTGGAGCGTATTTCGGTAACTATTTTAAGGGCTTTACTGTATTCGTCCTCAGTAATTTTTCTTGCAGGAAGCTCAATATCGTTGACCGCATGTTTAAATATCGGAGCAGTTAGAATGCTATTTCTTGCATCAGGATAGGCTGCATCAATTACCTGAGCGAGCCTTCTTCCAATCTCAACTATTCCGGGAATATCCCACATGTTGGGTTCACCGGCTTTATACCCATGAGGCAGGTCACGTGGTGATAAATCTCCGGCCGCACCACATTGGGACAATATGAATACGTTTCTTGAAAGCTTTTCTTTGAGTTGTCTTCTGACCTCACCCCAGTAATCAGATGATATGAAATACTTCGCTTCAGAAACCTGTGCCGGACAAGATACATTCATTATTATTCCGGTCAACTCCTTATTCAGGTCCCAACAGAAAAGCATGTCAACACCGGGATCACTGGCACCTTCCATTCCGATATAATCTTTTCTGTCCGTAGCACCATACATTTCTGTTGTACCATTCGAAAACTGAACGCGTCTGTTATGCCCGACAACAGCATATCCCAAACCCCGGCTGACACCTGCCGGTTTACGGTTATTCCATGCTGAAACCACCACACTGGATAGTTTTTCTGATACCAAATTTAAATACTTTTCTTCCGGTTTTGAATCTACACCCCAATCAGAACCGGGATTAGGAGCTGAATGGGTATGTGTTGCATTCAAGAACAGCTTCCTGACATCAAAATCAGGAATCTGCTCCTTAACGCGGATTCTTAATGAATCCTGCATGTCTCCCGGAATAAACAGCAAATCCACCGATACCATGATGGCCTGCTCTTTTTTGCCACTTGTATCCGTGCCTTCAATTGCACATGCAGTAACCTTTAGCGGGCTTTGTACATAGGTTGAAATCCTTTCGTAATATTGTCCGAACAATGACGCAGGTTCTTCAGGTGTAATATTTTCGATAGCCCAGCCTATGCGCAATCCTCCATCTGCCAGTTTTTCATTCCTGGAACAATTTGAAAAAGAGAACGCCATGAGAATTGAAATTAGAAGAAGTGGACTTGATTGTAGAATATTATATTTCTTGCCTATCCTGGAATTAGTTGCGAATTTGTTTTGGCCTTTCATATTAATTTCTATTTTAATATTGGATGTAATTCATCATTCATAATTAGTGGTGATGCGTTAACTTTCAAAATTTGTTTGTATATTATTGATATTAAATATAATATATGCGTTCTTTGATTTTTTGATTTGATTTTTGACCCCGAAGGGGTTTTATATAAATAACCGTGGGTGTAAACCCACGGCAGAAAAGACCGGCATCACCATTCAGCCCCGGAGGGGTTGAACCGATAGGCATTAACACCTGTTATTCAACCCTTTCAGGGCTGAGAGACTATATTCTGTACATGTCCGTGGGTTATCACCCACGGTTATTGAGATGATGCCACTCCGTGGCTTCAAAACCGATTATGTTGAGTCTAATGCAAACTTATTCTTTTACGCATCAGAAGTAGTTCATAATTCATGCGAATTAAGAGTTAAAAATTAAATATATGAATGCAGCTGCGATCCTACCAAAGACATGAACTAACAAACCTTTTGTGGACCGCACCTTTGACGCTCTTTGAATATCTGTTTTTTCAATAATCCAGTTAAACAACGATTCGATTGGTTGTCTGACACTGGATACTGCCCTGGAATAAATATCATTGGCTGCTTTATCACGCTGCCTGAGAACCTCAGGTTGGTTTTTGACCGCCTTAACCGGAGTTAGTATTCTTGAATTACAAGAGCTTTCCATATCCTTTAAAAGTTCCGCATCACAGTAGATCTTATCTCCATAGAAGGTTCTGTTGGGTATATTACTCCAGTTTTGCCTGTGCACGTTCAGATCATGCTCAGATGCAGGCGTAATCACGATGTTTTCCGGGAATGGAAGATGATTTGGTCTGTGATATGCCAGTGCATGTAGCTTTAAACCAAAGTAATACATGCTTTTAGTTGAACAGTATCCCTTATCCGTTAATTCTCTGGCTACAGATGGAATCCGTTTTCCGGAACAAGTAATTATGGGAAGTGAATCGATTAAACTGGCATCCAGGTCACAGTCATCGGGACGATATCCGGAAAGCACCAATTCTGATAAATGCCGGAATGCCTCGCTTAAGCGATTTATTCTCGTATTATATGCTACATAGCTTGGAAGCAATGGAAACCAGGATCGCAGATGATCACTTGCGTATTGATGGATTTGCTTTATCTTTAATCGTTGTTCCACGTGCATGGCATATAGATAGATTGTCATTATTTCCTGATCTGTAAAATCAGGCTGATTGTTATTGCTGAAGCGCTCACAGAGGCTTCTTAAATTTGAATCATATATATCACAGATATACAAATAGATAGAAATTAGTTTGAGTTCTTTTACCTTGGGAATCATATTGCCTGACATAATTTGGAGTTATGCCATAATATATTGATTTCCAAGGTTTTAACCAAATAAAAACATCATAATTTATTGACAATCAGCAATTTATATGTTAATAACTTAATCTATTTCAACCCTTAATTCGCATAATTCATAATTCATAATTCTATTCTCCTGCCCGTTTTATGAGATTCTAAAGCAGCCGTAAAAAGTTCATGGCTCCACCTGGTTTCCTCCGGATATACATTTTGAAAAGGATGTTGAGGGGCATTGCCGGACACTTCATGCATAAATGCACCGATCATTTGCTGAAATGCATCGGAAAAGCCAAATTCAAATATACCTCCTGTAATGGATGGAATTGCTGATTGTGATCCGGTATCAATTCTGGTCCAGCCCTGCTCCTTTCCAATGGTTGTAATAAATTCGAAGGATTTGGGATTGTGGGTGGAAAATTTTGCAGATCCTTCCGTACCATATACTTCAATAAACCAATTATTGGTGGCACCCGGAGCCATCCGTTTGGTTTCCACAACCATTGAAAAATCCTGCCCGGTTACATGATCAGTGCATTTGCACGTAAGAACTGCATTATCCCAGGTTTCACAGGGAACCAAGGTTCCTTTTCCATCCGGACGGCTTTTAACCACTTTCTGAAGGTCGGCATATACGCTGACAGGTTTCCATCCCATGTGAAAAGGAATATGCAGGGTATGCATGCCCAAATCACCCATACAGCCATATTCACCATTTATTTCGATCCTTCTTTTCCAATTGATCGGCTTTGAAAGATCCATATCACTTGAATGATGAAAGCCGGTTCTTACCTCAATGATCCTTCCATACTTACCGGTTCTCAGCCATCTTATCAGGTACTGACAAGCCGGGAAATAGGGGAATTCTGAACTGCATCGTACAACAACATCCGGATTTGCCTTAACTGCCTTCAATATATTTTCATTTGCCATTTTATCAATACCGAAAGGCTTTTCACCCAGCAGATGCTTTTTGGCGTTAATAATATCAATGTAAAATTGCTCATGCAAATTATGGGGAACTGCACAATAAATTGCATCAATTTCATTTGAATTCAAGAGAATCGAATAATCATCTGTTGTAATTCTTATATCTGGAAAGTTACGGGTATACCATTCCCAGCTATCTTTGTTTCTGGCACATATTCCTGTAATTACAGGGATGGGTCCCTCATTCAACAAACAGCACCAGCGGGCAACCGAACTGGCAAACTCTCTTCCCATCAACCCCAACCCAATAATTCCAAAGTGTATTTTCTTTCTTTGCATAAACTATTACGATTTACGAGTCACGATTACAATTCGGTGTTCAGTGTTCGGTGTTCGGTGTTCGGTGGTTCAATGATTAATAGCCTATATCCCAATAGCCTTTTTCATTGTTAATTGTTAATTGTTCATTGATACCCAAACTCCCTTTCCACTTCCGCAATGGCATCTTCAATGATATCCATTCCAAGTGCGGCATATTTTTCATCCATGATCAGCGGGGGCGACATCCGCAGGATGTGTCCTGCCGGAATCCAGGCCAAACCTTTTCTGAAAGCCTTTTGATAAACCAGTTTACCTGCCTCATCAAAGGGTTCTTTGGTTTTTTTATCTTTTACCAATTCAATACCCAGCAGGAAACCTTTGCCCTTTACATCTCCAATAATCGGATGCTGTATCTTCATTTTCTCCATCCGTTTCATGAAAAACCTCCCAACCTCGCGAACATTCTGCAAAATATCCTCTTCTTCAATTACCTCGATGGAAGCCAAAGCAGCGGCACAAGCCATTGGATTCCCTCCATAACTGGAAGATGCGGAGATTTTCTCAAGCGCTTCACCGTTTTCCTCATGCACAACCATGGCAGTAACCGGAAATCCGTTACCAAACGATTTACCAAAAGTCACAATATCGGGTATAACACCCCAGTGAGTTAATGTAAGCCATTCTCCTGTGCGACCCATTCCCGCAAGTACCTCGTCATCGTAAAGAAGTATTTTGTATTTCTCACAAAGCTTTTTCAGTTTGGGGAAGAAATCCTCCGGAGGGAATATACTTCCTGCCCAGCCCTGCGCAGGTTCGAGAACAAATGCAGCCACATTGCCAACCGTTCCCTCTCTGATAAAATCCTCATAGAACCGGATATAGGCATCTGTATCAATGGAGCCATCAGCCTTGATCCAAAGCGGACGATAGGGATCCGGGCGGGGTACCATGTAAAAGCCGGCTGCCCGTGTAGGTCCGTAACTATGGGTTTCACCCCGGTACATTTGCGCACAGCTCACGGCGCCAAGCGTCTTTCCATGAAAATCACGCCAGGCAGAGATAAACTCGTGCTTATTGGTTATTGCACGCGCTGCACGAATTGCTGCCTCCACTGCTGCGGTACCGTCAGAATATAACTGAATTGCATTCAGCTTACCGGGCAGGATGGCGGCCATCTTTTCCATGAGCTTTTCTTTAACCGGCGTGGTAAAGTCGTGGGCATTCATCAGTTTTTTGGCCCAGTAAGCAATAGCTTCTGATATTTTAGGATGGCAATGACCTAATGAAGTCACGTAAATACCCGATGAAAAATCAAGGTATTTGTTCCCGTCTACATCGGTAAGAGTTATACCGGATCCCTCTTCGAAACAAACCGGAAATAATTTTACCTGTGAACTCAAACCTTTCATATATCTGGCCGTATTGGCGTGCATGATCTTTGATTTCGGGCCAGGTGTTTCAGTAATTAGATGGGGAATGCCTTCTGCGCTCTTCTTCCACCATTCTTTTGCAATCCTATGTGGTGCGCTCATCTTCAATTGTTTAATTTTTATTGGTGATTTTCATAGTAATTAATTAACCGGGATTTCTCCTGAACTGGATTTAAAATGAACAATCTCATTGGGTTCCGAGTCTATTCCCTTTGTCATTTCCTGCCAGTCACCTAAGTCAGTATGGATATTGTGGCAGTAAAGTGTATTTCTGCCCGCTATGGCAGCATATTTTAATGATGATTCAGCACCAAGGCCGTCAAGCATTGCAGAAAGAAAGGCTGCAACGGCAGTATCACCAGCACCATTGGAACTAATAATTTTTGATTTGTGGGCGTGGTAGGCTTCACACCACAATTCACGAAAATTCCAGCTTTCTTCAGGCAGATTAATATCTGTATTTTTATTGATCGATGAAACATCTCCTGTCAACAAATAGGCTCCGCGTTCCCCTGCTTTTATCAATACAATCCTGACCCCTGAATCAATGATCAGCTTACCAACTTCTCTGATTATCCTGACCGGGATCTGAGAAAAAGCTTCAGTATCTTCGGAGGAAGACTGAATCTCAGCATATTTCAAAGGCATCATAATTTGAAGTACCTCTTCCAGGCTGGGAACAAAAATGTCAGTGAATGGCAAAATTCCTTGCATTACTTCAGACCAGTTAATTTTGCCTGATTCGCTTTCGGGATCGGGTAAACTGAAATCCAGCGAAGTTACCACGCCCATTCTTTGTACCTTAGAAAACATCTCAACCAGTTGACTGCCATTATTCTGATAAAACTGTCTTAAAAGTGGAGGGTATCCGAAATGAAACAACCTGCATTGTGAAATAACATCGAAATTGATAAAGCTTGTATCAAATATCTGATTGCATCCGGGTGATTCCAGAAATATCCGGTCAACTCCCGGTGGAGCAATAACAATACTAAAAGCGGTCCCCGCTTTTTTTGTCGTCTTTATACCCTCTGAGATATTGTATTTTTCGAACCATTCTTTTGCAATTTTACCCATGAAATCATCTCCTACCAATCCATTCAGAAATACCTTCTTGTTAAATTTTTTCATGGCCAGGCCTGTATTTGCCACCACACCTCCAAGGACAACGTTAATTCCATCGATTTCTATTAATTTCCCTGGTTTAAAAAGATTCGGTAAACTGGTATAAAATTCAGTCTTTTTAAAATCGGGTATCAGGTCAACACAAGTATAACCGGCAATTGCGATATCGTACTTTTTTATACTCATTCACCTATATAACCTCAATATTATTTAAGGAACAAAAATCAAGAAGCGCCTGTACATGATTCCCATAAGCCATGATATAATGTTGTCCGGAAATTTTTTGTGCAAAATCTTCAACCGGGGTATCCAGAAATATTTCAAGACTTGGCAGCTGCGGGGCAGGATGATCCCATCCGGCCTCTTCCCATGATCTTAATTTTCCTTCACCGGTGCAAACATGCATGGTATATTGATCTCCTGTGTTCGATAACCGGGCCATTGTAAGTTTGCCGGTTTTCAGCGTTGATATATTTAAAAGTCCTCCGCTGATATTGCCAAATGCAGCCGGTGTAACTTTCACCTTCCCTTTTACAACTTCCGCCGGAACAAAATCAGGCACACCCATAAGAACACTTTTTTCGAAAAACTCATAAAACTCCAGGTATGCAGCACATTGACTGGTAATCTGTTTCATTATCAACTGGGTAACGGCTCCCATGGCATCATTTTCAGGGATGGTGCACAACTTCATTTCATCCGAGAGCAACATAAAAATCATGGCAGGGGGAAAAGCTAAAATTTTCTTCATCCCGTCAACATCCTTTAATGATATTGCATCGAACCCGTATTCTTCCGCAATTTTTTTAATTGCCAGATAATAGCCAATACCCTTTTTAAGAAAGTCTTCATCGGCGGGTTTTTCAAAATCCCATTCCCTTTTAATTTTATCCAATACCGGTTGAATTTCTTTAATTGTAATTTTTTCACTCAGTTGAACCATCTCCAGCATTTCAAAAAATTCAATTTCGGTTCCTATTTTGGCTTTCAGTGATAATCCTTCATACAGTGTATTGTAAAGCTTCATGTCGCGAAATCCCATCATGCCCACTTTCGTGCTTTTCATTAACCTTTCAGCTTTGGCAGCCTGTCCGAAACTGATTATTTTGTCCAATGGAGAAGGTTTTCCTGTGATGTTATAAATGTATCTGAACCGGTACCCCAGGTCTTCAAATACTTTTCGCAGGGCAGTTGTCCCTGCCTGTGGTGCAGCAGTTACCAGGCGACCATTCTCCATATCACCGGCAAGACCCCATAAAATCATTGGTTTACACTTAAATTCAGCGGTAATTGCAATTACGGCATGGGCAGGGATCCAGCCGGCAATGCAAATGATCAGGAAATCAAAATCACCCTTTTTCAGGTCCGATATTGCCCTTTTTACATCAATTCCTTTGGGATCATCCGTAACCGGATCTGTTGTTATAATTTCGATCCCCAGAGATCTGACTTCTTTCAAAGCCTTTAAGCATTTTTCTTTAATTAATTGTTGCGGAGAATTGATCTCGCCAAATCCAACAAATGCCGCTTTCACTATATTATCATTCATTATTAACTTGTGTTTTTCGGTTATTGATAATGGCAACAAAAAGCAAATAGATTATGCATAAAACCGGCACCAGAAAAGCCGTTTGAATTGAAGTACCATCGGCAATCATGCTCATAACGGGAGGAATTAAGGCACCTCCGGCAATACAGGAAACCATTAATCCGGATAATTCATTGGTATGTTCGGGCATATGTTCAATGGTGATCGAAAATATGAGCGGGAATATATTGGCAAATCCAAGGCCAACAAGAAAAATGCCGATCAATGTTAGAATAAATGAACTGTTAAACATCAAAATAACACCCGTGAGCGACATCAAAACAGTAAACAACAGCAATCGTTTTGGTGCTATCCGTGACATAATCAGTGAGCCAAAAAACCTCCCTGCTAAAATGGGAAGGTAAAAAAGTGACCAGCTGATGAGCAAGCCCATCTTCTCGACAGAAATCAAAAATTTTTCCTTTAAAAGGATAGGTATATGAGCGCTCATGCATATTTCAACACCGCAATAAATAAAAATTCCAAGAACCATACTGAATACATAGCCATTTCCAAGTAACTTAAAACAGCTTTTGAAAGATGCATGATGATCACCAATGGTTTTCCTTTCGGTTATCTGGACTGAATTCAGCCCCACAAAGCTTATTAAAACAAGGCATGCAAAAAATGGAAATAAGATACTCCAGTCGAACCCAAATGCATGAAGCATGATCACGGGAAGAAGGAATCCCATAGATGATCCGACCGTAATGAATGATTGTGCCAAAGACAGGTTTTTTGAATAATGTCCCTCCTCAGATATATCCCGCATGATCGGATTTCCTGCAACCTGAAGAATAGATCCGCCAGCCCCTAAAAGCAGGATGGCCATCAGAATCTTATAAAATTGAATCAAAGAGCTGCTGTCTACCACCATTTTTCCATACATTCCTGATAGAATGGGGATCACAAGTCCTGAAAGTGCAATGGTAAGGCCAAGATTCAGAATAAACCTCTTCCCTTTTTTATCCTGTAGCAGTCCGATCGGTATCGAAAGCAGGCCATACATAAGATATCCCAGCATGGGAAGCAGGGATGCCATTGTATTTGAAATATGAAAGGAATTTTTGGCAAGACTGACCATTGGCCCTGCAGAATCAATCATTCCCATGGCCAGGAAAATCAAGTATATTGGTAGCGTCCTTAATTTCGCAATCTGAAACATCGTATTCAATGAGTGACTGAGGTACCCTAAAATATTATTCCTTCTCAACAACGAACATTTCGTTTATAAGCTGCACGGTATGGTCAACCAATACCTGACCTCCCTCCGGACCTACCAGGGTACTTTGTACGATGGCACTGTAACCTCCGCCCCTGACGGCCTTCTCTGTGGGCAGGTATGAGCCTGTTCCTGCTGCGAGTTGAACAACAAACGTCTGCAATGCATTGCTGCGAGCCTGGATCCTTATCCCGTAATCAGTAAATAGTTCAAATTGATTCGTACATATGACCGCATTCCCAATGCGAAGTACATGTATCTCCGCCACCATTTCCAGATCCTGACCGGTTTTCTGTTTATTGAAACGTCTGACTACATCTCTGTTCCAGGTCATACGAGCCAGGACATCCGCAGCTGCTGCAGGGTCAGCCGCAATCTCTGCTGCAGCTTTTTCATATTCTTTTTGTGCATAATCGCATTCTGCCTGGGTAACCAGCCGCATGGGTAAAGACAGGTTTTCCACCTTATGGGTAAATTGCACCTCTTCGTACCGATCGCCTTTTACAGTTTCGTATGCTTCCTCAACAGCAAGGGTAATACGTCTGGCAATCTCTTCCAGCCGGCTTAGTTTGCGCAGTTTGATCATTCGCTCTTCTGCAGCCTGGCGGTAAATCGGCCTGGGTGATTGATCCCCTGAAGCACCTATCCATCCAACCACGCAAAGATCCGGACCAAAACTTTGCCTTAAATTCTCACGGACAGGATGCCAGTAATCAGCATTGACAGCTGACCGCGACTCTACCTCCTGGGCAGGACAGGGAACATTAATCGCAGTGGCAATAAATTTGCCTGTTTTATCCCAAAAGAAAAGCGTATTGATGTCATGATCCTCCATACCTTCCAGGTTCGTAAATTCAGGCAGGTTGGTGTTTCCGTACATCTGGGCAGTTCCTGGCGCAAAAAATCCCGAAGGAACCTCTTTTGAATATACCGCCCTTCTGTTGTAGGCAATAGCGGCATGACTCAGTCCCCATGTAACACTTCCCGGATGACGATTTTTCCATGCCTTAACTATGGCTTCGGATACCCGTTGAACAAAGAAGTCAAGGTATTCCTCGGGCTGCAGAACGCCTTTTTTGGGTATTTGATATGAAAAGGAAGATGAAGAGTCATTTTCCAAAACCGGAGCCGTATGGGTATGAATGCCGGTCATGAAGATATTTTTCATATCCAACCCCGGTATTTGTTTGTGAACTTCATCCCGGACCATTCTCAGAAATATTTCCGGTATTCCGATCAGGTCACAGGCGACCATGATCGCTGCATCATTCGTTTGATTACCTTCCCGTGATTCAAGAGCGATCACGTTCACGGTCAGTGGTGTTTCTATTGTATCGGCTATCCGCAGGTTAAACTGACCGTCAAGAGCTACTGGCAATGCTGGCGTAATGTCAGCAGTGGCAGTGCCGATCAGCAGCTCAGCTGCAACTGTATTTACTGACCATATCAAAGTTATGAGTAACAGGCTGGCAGTTATTTTCATGAATCGTATTTTGGAATGAATTGTTGACCTGATCTGCCACAGCATACCATGCATGGGTTTTCCTTTTATTATTTTCATAAATGGTTATATTTTGGTACAAATGAAATTTAATAGGATGCTGCACTATTTTTATAATGTGTGAGGCAGTCTTTATAAATATAGCCAAATTTTATTTGATAATCCTGATCGTATCCCTTAATTTAATATCCACTGCAGATGCTCCAATCATAATTTCAAATTCTCCAGGTTCGACAACATAATTCATATTTTTATCCCACAGGCCCAATTCTTTACACGGAATTGAAAAACTCAGGAAAACGGTTTCACCGGGCCTGATTTCCTTTTTCTTAAACCCTTTCAAAACCATTACAGGGGTTGTTACTGAACTGATTTTATCATTAATATATACCTGCGCCACTTCTTTTCCGGCTAATTTACCTGTGTTCTTTATCTTTATATTCAGATTAATCGTATCTGTTGCATTCAATTCCTTTTGGTCAATCCTCAGATCGGAATAATCAAACAAGGTATAACTTAAACCAAATCCAAAAGGGAATAATGGATCAGTAGAGGAAAACACATAATCTCTTCCTGGGTTTTCAAGGGTACCCGGTTTAAGATAAATTCCTCTTCCCGTAGGTTTATAATTATAAAATACAGGTACATGACCAACACTTTGGGGAACGGATACTGTAAGTTTTCCTGAAGGCACTACCTCTCCAAACAAAATGCGGGCAACGGCATTACCGCCCTCTTCTCCGGGGTACCAGGCCTCAAGTATCGCAGGAATATGTTCCTTCTCCCATTTAATACTGTAGGGCCTTCCGTGAACCATGATCAGAATAATTGTCTTACCAGTTTTATATATAGCTTGTATCAGATCGGATTGAATACCAGGAGGAGTTAATTCAGCCCTGTCGTATCCTTCTCCACAAGTCGGATAAGCACCTTCACCGGCCAATTCACCCCATCCTGTTCCAGACAGTGACATGCTGGTTCCTCCAATTACCAGCACGACCACATCACTATTAACTGCAACATCAATGGCTTCTTTAAGTCCGCTGCTGTCGAGATCCGTGATACCGCATCCTTTTGCATAGTTAATTACGATCTTATCCTTGGCTATTTTTCTTATCCCCTCGAGAACGGTAACCCCAGAGGAATTATCTTTCGTGATACTATAATCACCATATTGTACCTGGTTGGCATTGGGCCCGATGACAGCAATTGACTTTATCCGGGAGAGGTTAAGAGGCAAAAGGTTATCCTGATTCTTAAGCAAAACAATGGATTCTTCAGCTATCTCACGTGCCAGCTTAACTGATTCACTGCAATGCACAAGTCCTGATATGTTCTTAGGTGCCGCATAAGGTTTATCAAACAAACCTGCCTTGAATTTAACGGTAAGGATGTTTTTTACTGATTCATCAACTAATGTAGCAATTTCGTTGTCAGTTTTTGCCAAATTAACCAACTCCGAATAGGCATAATCGGAACCTTCCTGATCAACACCGGCCCTCAAAGCAAGGATAGCAGTTTCAGCCTTATTGGCAGTAAGTTTGTGGTTATGTTCTAACATAAATACCGCACCATAATCAGCAAATACATAGCCATTGAAACCATATTCCTTTCTCAGAATATCACGGAGAAGGTATTCGCTGGCATGAACCGGAATACCGTTTACCTCATTGTAGGCAGGCATTATTGAATAGACATTGGCCTCTCTCACCGCTTTTTCAAAGGGATATAAGTGCAAACTCCGGAAATCTCTCGGACCCACTTCTACCGGGGCTATGTTAATACCTGCAGTCGGAGTAGAATATCCAGCATAGTGTTTCGCTGTGCCAATCAGATGGCGTTCAGGAATCGAGTACCTGGTTATTGCCGGATCGCCCTGCATACCTATTACGAACGCTTTACCCATTTCAGCAACAAGGTATGGGTCCTCTCCAAAACATTCTTCGACTCGCCCATATCGCGGATCTCTTGCCAGGTCAAAAAGCGGAGAAAAGGCCTGATCACACCCTGATAAGCTGGCTTCGTAAGCGATCACTTCTGCCATTTTCCTGATCAGTTCAGGATTCCAGGTGCTGCCCTGGCCGATCGCCTGCGGAAAATTGGTTGCACCATAGGCTAACTGACCATGAAGACCACTCAGTTCTACCTGAATAGCCGGAATACCCAATCGCGTACTTAATCTCAGATACTGATCTGCTGCCTCCGAAAACCTTGCAATTTCATCAATGCCAGAAACAGGGGGATCCAAACATCCAATGCTCTCACCATGAAATAACTTTTTCAATGATTCCTGAGTAACATTGCCGTTCGCATCCTGTTTCAGATCAGCAAGGTTAAGCTTCAACATCTGGTTAACCTTCTCTTCAATAGTCATCCTTTTTATTAAATCCTTTACCCTTTCCTCTACCTTTAAAGCCGGATTTTTATAAAGCAAAATTTGCCCCTGCAAACTACTTAAAGATAAGGTAGTTAAAAATGAAATTACAAGTATTTTATAAATTGATACACTTTTCATTAAATTCATAATTACACTTTTAATCAGGATAGTCATTTAAAGGACCAGAGCAATTTTGTAATTGTTTTTGTTGACATGATGTGGTTATTCTGGTTTCATTGCTTCAAATAATTTTTCTTGGTTCAATTCTTTCTCGTTTGGCCAAGTACTATTAAAATTACTTCATTATATGAATTAAGGGTAGAAAATTTAAAAATACTTCTATTTAAACTTTTATGACTGTATTTGCATAAAATAATGTTTTTGTCTAATTTCCCTCTCTTTTAACAACCAGCTCATGAAATCAAAACAAGCCATTAGCATTATCATTATCACATTAAGTCTGTTTGCAACCGGTTGCAGGAATGCGAGCAAGACTGAAGTTGAAAAAACCGGTACCGGTAATCTATCTGTAACAACCGACAGCCTGCCAACCGTCTTTGCCGGCAATCATGCAGATATCCTTGCTGCCCGTCTGAAAAATGAAGCCTATCAGCGGTTTATCCGTTTTCAGCTTCCCGGAACCAGGTCAGATCTGGACACATTCAGACAAAACCTGAAAAAGCAGATCATAGAAAAAGCAGGCATTGTTATCAATCATGACCTGCCTTTGCAAATGGAGGAAAAAGGATCGGTTAAACTAACTGGTTATACAATTAAAAACATAGTATTCCAGACACTTCCGGGGGTATTTGCCACCGCTAACCTGATCATTCCTGATGGCAAAGGGCCCTTCCCTGCCGTGATCGTTATGCATGGCCACTGGGAAGAAGCCCGGTTGTGCGTACCGGTACAGTCAGTGTCGCATGCCCTTGCACTGCATGGTTACGTGGCGCTGACCATCGACGCATTTGGCGCCGGGGAACGGTCCATGGTCCATGGTGTTTACGATTATCATGGTGCGAATCCCGGTGCTTCCCTGATGAATGTCGGAAAGACACTTCTGGGAATTCAGGTTTCCGAGAATATGAGAGCTGTAGATCTTCTCTGCTCCCTGCCGGTTGTTGATCCCGAACATATCGGGGCAACGGGGGCCAGCGGCGGGGGTAATCAAACCATGTGGCTCACTGCCATGGATGAGCGCATCAAAGCTGCCGTACCTGTTGTCAGTGTTGGGACATTCGAGTCCTATATCATGGAATCCAATTGTGTTTGTGAACTGCTGCCGGACGGACTTACTCTTTCGGAGGAATCGGGCATCCTTGCCCTTGTTGCACCCAGGGCCATAATGATGTGTAACCATAAGCAAGAATCGAATCCCACTTTCTTCCCGTCTGAAATGTTGCGCAGTGTAAATAATGCAAAGCCGGCATTTGAGATGCTGGGTGTAAAGGACAATATCGGATTCAGGATATTCGATCTTGAACATGACTATGCGAAAGAAGACCGTGAAGCTATGCTGGGCTGGTTTGACCTTCATCTGAAAGGGACCGGGACCGGAGATGCGGTCAGGGAAGGCCAGTATAAAACGCTTCCTTATGAACGGATCATGGCATATCCGGCGGGCAAGCGTGATCCAAAAATCAATACCATGGAGGAATTCCTCAGGCAAAGCGGTGGGGAATTAAGAAAATCATATCTGGAAACAAAGTCTTTTGACCTGAATCAGAAAAAGAACGAATTGCGCAGCATTTTACGGTTGCATGAAAGCCCCGTTCTTACCGATGTACAGCAATACACAAGCCAGGGAGGATGGGACAGGATTATCCTGAAAACCTCCGATGGCAGGCTTATCCCCATACTGCACGTTGCCCGGCAAAATAAATGGAAGGGCTATGTAATTCTGTGCGATCCAAAAGGGAAAAAGAATATTCCGCCTGCTGTAATTGACCGGTTGATAGACCAGGGCTCCGGTATTGTTTTGGTGGACCTTTCAGGAACCGGTGAGAGTGTCTCAACAAAAGCATCATCATTCGAAAGTAGCATAGGTAATTTTCATACGCTGTCACGGGCAGATCTCTGGCTTGGAAAAACTGTGATGGGTGAATGGGTAAGCGAACTGGACGTGGTTATACAGTTTTTGAATGAAAAGTTCAATCCGGCCTCGATCAGCATCGACGGAAACATGGAAACCGGCCTTGCAGCCCTGTTCTATATGGCAGCCCGGGATAATAATGTCTCCAGTATCATCCTGCGTGATGCTCCGCTCAGTTACCTGTTTGACAGCCGTGAAGGCATCAACTTTTTCACCATGGCCATTCACCTGCCCGGTTTCCTTGCCTGGGGAGACATATCACTGGCAGCAGCCATCAGCGGGAAGGATATCACCTTCATCAATCCGGTCACCATGTCGGGTAAAAAACTGGATCCGGACAAGTTGAAGGAATACCAGACTGAATTTGACAACATCCGGCACATCTGCAGGAAGGAAGGGATGACATCATTCAATTCAACTGCAGATTTGGTAAAATAGGAGTTTGATTCGCATTATTCATTATATTTATTGCACATTATGATAATAATATCCTATTATGAAAAGTCACAAAGAGCTTAGTCGTCGTAAATTCATTGCCAGCACAGCGCTGGGTACTCTTGGAACTGTAGGAGCTGCAGGTCTGATCACTTCCTGCAACGGAGTGAAAAGACCGGGCAATCAGAAGCTCCCTGTGCTGTTAAAACAGGCTCCCGATGGAAAAGTCCTTAAAGCCGGCCTCATCGGTTGTGGCGGAAGGGGAACCGGAGCTGCGATGAATTTTTTCGATGCAGGCCCGAATCTTCAGGTTGTGGCGCTGGGTGATGTTTTTCAGGACAAATTGGACAGCTGCCGTGAAGTGCTGAAGACTGAGAGAAACATCGAAATCCCTGATGAAAACTGCTTTATCGGATTTGACAGTTATGAAAAAGTAATCAATTCGGGTGCAGATGTCATACTGCTCTGCACACCTCCCCATTTCAGGCCTGTCCATATTGAAGCAGCGGTAACGGCAGGCAAGCATGTTTTCATGGAAAAACCCTGTGCTGTGGATCCTGTTGGTGCCAGGTCAGTTCTGATTTCAGCTAAAAAAGCGGAACAACAGGGGCTTTCCATCATAAGCGGCACGATACGAAGGTCCCAGAAAGACTATATGGAAACACAAAGAAGGGTGGCAAACGGAGAGATAGGGGATATCGTAAGTGCCCATGTCATACGCAATGGTGGGGCTCTCTGGAGAATGGAAAGAAAATCCGGGTGGACCGACATGGAATACATGCTACGCAACTGGGTTAATTTCTGCTGGTTATCAGGCGACCATCCTGTGGAGATGTTTGTTCATGAGATTGATGTGATGAACTGGTTTATCGGGAAAACTCCGGTTAAGGCAATGGCCTGGGGTGGCCGGCAACGCAGAATATCCGGTGATCAGTATGATTTTTTCAGCATCGAATACCTGTATGATGATGGTATGCGTGCCCATTGCGCTACACGGCAGATTAACGGCTGCAGTAATCTGAAGGAGGAGATCATTCTGGGTACCAGGGGTTATGCAAACTGCAGCGGAATATTATACGGCCCTGACGGGACCGAGATCTGGAAATATCCCTATCCGGCCGAAGAAGACACTGAAAATGAATGGAAGGTTCCCGACCCCTATGTGCAGGAACACATCAGGCTGGTTACAGCCATCCGTACCGGGAAACATGTCAACGATGCCGAAGACCAGGTAAATTCAACGCTGACAGCCATCATGGGCAGGATGTCCGCCTATACCGGAAAAGATATAACCTGGGATGAAATGCTAAATTCTGACCTTTACCTGGGGCCCAAGACCTATATCATGGGGCCGGTTCCCGGCATACCGGAGGCACCGCCTGTAATCGGCACTGAATCATCTCCTGTTGAAATGTAATTACCCCTTAAACACGCACAAAACCTCAAACCATGAACAGAAGAAAGTTTGCCAGAAATATGATCTTATCATCCGCGGCATTGTCATCCTCAACCTTTCCGGGTATTTCACTGACTACAATACGGTCAGGAAGAACCATTAAAAAGGGGATCATGTGGGGCAGCATTGGTACCGGTACAACGATCGCTGAGAAATTTCAGCATGCGAAGCAGGCTGGTTTTGATGGAGTTGAGCTGATGTCGCACCTAAACAGGAGCGAAGTGCTGGCCGCCCGTGATAAAACAGGATTGCCAATATACAGTGTTTGTGGAACCATGCATTGGGAATATCTCTTATCGGATCCGGATCCCAAGATTCGTGAAAAGGGATTGGATGCCCTGAAAGTCACCCTTGAAGATGCCGGAGTATATGGTGCAGACACTGTTCTGCTGGTTCCGGGCCGGGTAACTGAAACCGTAAGATATGACGAATGCTGGAACCGCACTGTGGAGGAAATAAAGAAAGCCCTGCCCCTGGCTGAAAAACTTCATGTGAAAATAGCGATTGAGAATGTATGGAATAATTTCCTGCTCAGTCCGATGGAAGCGGCAAATTATGTCGATCAGTTCAACAATCCGCTGGTCAGGTTTTATTTTGATTGTGGCAATATCCTGGCTTTCGGCTGGCCCGAACAATGGATAGAAATCCTGGGTAAACGCATAGCCAAAATCCACATAAAGGATTACAGCTGCAAGATAGCCGATAAACAGGGTAAATATGCCGGCTTTGGGGTTAAACTGCTGGAAGGTGAGGTAAACTGGCCGGCCGTCATGAAGGCTTTGGATTTCAATGGCTATACAGATTGGGCAACTGTCGAAATGGACGGCGGGGACAGTGCCGAAGGACTGAAGGATCTGTGTGACAGGCTGGCGACTATATTAAAATGTTAAGAAGGATTCGTCATTGCGAGTCCCGTTCACGGGACGAAGCAATCTGTAACTGCCAAACGGAGTGACTTTGGGTGACAGGTCTCGAGCACATTCCGGCTATGCAGGCAGATTGCTTCGCCATGCATGAGGAGCTGGATTTAAAATAATGAAATTCAGGAAGCATGACTCGCAATGACGATGCGTATTCTTTTATTTAGTTAACCAAATAGTGCTTTTACCATATATGATTTCAAAACTAAAATTACCCAACTGGTCCTGGATTGCTTTTCTTTTGGGATTGATATTATGTCTCATTTTGTTCCTGGGTGGCAAGAGAATGATACATTACACATCTACCGACAAGTATTGCCAGTCGTGTCATATTCACCCGCACGCCGAGGATACCTGGAAGAAATCCACCCACTTTTACAACAAGAGCGGCGTGAAGGTACATTGTGTGGAATGCCATCTTCCTCCGAAAGAGGAGAATAGGTATCTGGTTGAAAAAGCCCGAACGGGATTAAAGGATTTGTACGGATTTTACTTTAAGGACAGTGCTTCGTTTAACTGGGAAAATAAAAGCACGCTGGAACATGCCGTGAAACATGTTTACAATTCTTCCTGTGTTAGATGCCATCAGACCCTCTTCTCCAAAGGGTTATCAGAAGATGGGGGTACGGCTCATTTATATTATGAAAATAATGCCGCGAAGCTGAATATTCAATGCATTAATTGTCATCTCGACGTCGGGCACTATAATCCGAATTACATCCATGGACAGATGAAAGGGATCCCGGTAGCGGAAAAGCAAAACCGTGAATTGTATACCGGGCCTGCCAAAGTAACGGCGTTTGAAAATTTCACGGAATATATACCGCATAGCACTGTTTCTTTCAGGATGATTGCCATTCAGGGAGGCACATTTAAAATGGGAAGTACTGATAAGGAGCCTTTCCGGGACAAGGATGAAGGGCCTTTGCGTAACGTGACCGTCTCCTCTTTTTTTATGGGTGAAACCGAAGTTAGCTGGGATGAATACTGGGCTTTCTTTGCCGCTACCCTATCGGAAGGAAGGATGGATCCGAATGTGGTGATGGCACGCAATGCCGGTGATCCCGATGCCTTTACAGGCCCCACACCACCTTTTGGCATTCCGGACCAGGGATGGGGAGGCGGAAGCCGGCCGGCCATTACCATCACACACTATGCGGCTACTACCTATTGTCTTTGGCTTTCCAAATTAACCGGAAAAAAATACAGGCTGCCTACCGAAGCAGAATGGGAATACGTTTGCAGGGCGGGTACGGAAACACCCTATTTTTTTGAAGGTGAACCAAAAAAGCTTTCCGGAGCAGGTTTCCTTAAAAGGATTTTCGGTGCCGATACTACTCATATCAATACCTATGTGGTATATGCACTGAACGCCGGCGGCAGGACACAGGAACCGGAATTTGTCAGTGCCAATCCTTTCGGATTGAAGAATATGCTGGGTAACGTCATGGAGTTTTGTTCCGACTGGTATACAGAAAATGCTTATGCTGAAACCGGTTTGGATGTAAAAGATCCCAAAGGACCGGTAACGGGCACAGAACATGTGGTGAGGGGTGGATATTATTTATCCGATGCAAGGGACCTGAGATGTGCCGGTCGGGATAAAACCAAAACTGTAGAATGGCTCAAAACCGATCCCCAGAATCCCAAAAGCATCTGGTGGTATACCGATATGAAGGGGATAGGTTTCAGGGTGGTTTGTGAGGAAGAAGTGCCTTGAGTACTTAAAGTACTTGATACAGTTAAACGATTGAAATAACTGGCAAAAATTGTGCAGGATCCAGGCACTCTAAGTACTCTAAGTACTTTAGGCACTTTAGTCACTTTAGGCACTTTAAATACTTTAAATACTCTTCTCCTATGACTGAAAAAACCCTACTGAAACAGGAAGATAACCGGATCCTGTCCATTGATTTTTTTCGTGGTTTCACCATGTTTATGCTAGTCAGCGGGATAACCGGCTTATTTGTTGAAATGATCAGCCTGAATAAAGGAGGTCCGGTTATTGCCGCCATCGGAAAACAGCTTGACCATGTTGAATGGGTCGGGCTTTATGCCTGGGACCTTATTCAGCCTTTCTTCATGTTTATTGTTGGCGTGGCCATGCCTTTCTCCCTGGCAAAAAGGCTGGCTCGCGGGGATAGCTGGAACAAAGCCCTCCGTCATGCCCTGTTGCGTTCCTTTTTATTGCTGTTTTTCGGATTTATGGTGGAGGCGGATGGACCGACTTACAACCTCTGCAACGTCCTGGCCCAGTTATCGGTCACATACCTGGTTGCCTTCCTGCTCATGCGGACGGATGTCAAATGGCAGCTGCTGGTTTCATTCTGCATGATCCTGGCTTCGGACCTGCTTTACCGGTTTTGGCCGGTAGAAGGTTTTAATCAACCTTTCACACCGGATCATAATTTTGGTTCATGGGTGGATATTGCCATAACCGGAAACCTGGGGCCGGGGGGCTGGGTTTCATTTAATGCCATTCCAACCTCTGCCCATACAATCTGGGGCGTACTTGTCGGCAAAATGCTCATGAAAGACTGGCCTCACCGCAAAAAGATCCTGACACTCCTGATACCCGGTATTATCGGTATAATCATTGGATATGCCATGAATCCCGTTATCCCTGTAATCAAGCATATCTGCACCAGTTCCTTTATTATCCTGAGCGGTGGATATTGCCTGGTCGCCATGGCCTTTTCATACTGGCTGATCGATGTGGTGAATTTCAGGAAGCTGGGACTGTTCTTTGCCATTGTGGGGATGAATCCCATATTCATTTATCTCTTCTCTCACCGGGGTGGGAAAAATATTCTGGCCAGCATGGCCCGGCCTTTTACCCAAAGGCTTTTCTGCTGGACCAGTGAAATGGTCATAAATATGGTGACCCTTACCGTTGTGGCGGCAATGATGTGGTATATTTGCTATTTCCTGTACAAACGCAAAATTTTTATCAGACTGTAACATGAAGAGAAAAGATTACTCCAGACGGCGCTTCATTGCCACGGTCTCGGCAACTTCAGTTGCTGCCATGGCATCCGGCGCTATACCATTTTATGGTAAAACAAACCATGTATCCGGTGAACTGGCCATCCTGGGGGGTGAACCGGTAAGGAAGTCAAAAGTCTGGCCCGAGTGGCCTTATGTTGACGAGAAAATGGTTGAAGCCATTGTTAAAACCACCAGAAGCGGAATATGGTGCAGGATCCAGAGTGAAACAGGCACTGTACCTACCTTCGAAAAGGAATTTGCCGGTTTGATGGGAACCCGGTTTTGTGTCAGTACCGGATCAGGGACCCAGGCGTTGAATACATGTGTTGAGGCCCTGGGAATCGGTGCCGGTGATGAGGTGATTACCTCACCCCTCACCGATCCGGGAACAATCTCTTCAATCCTCACCAGCAGAGCCCTGCCGGTATTGGCTGACCTGGATCCGGAATCCTTCCAGCTTGATCCGGATGATGTGGAAAGGAGGATTACCGAAAATACCAGGGCAATCATGCCGGTTCATATCATGGGTCAGCCCTGTAACTTGGAGCGGATCATGGCAATTGCCAAAAAGCATGACCTGAAAGTGATTGAAGATTCCTGTCAGACTCACCTGTGCCGAATATCAGGGAAAGAAACTGGGAACCATTGGCAATCTGGGATGTTTCAGTTTTCAGTCAAGCAAAACCATGGCCTGTGGTGAAGGAGGAGGAATTATCGGGAATGATGAAGAACTGATGGATAAATGCTATACCGTCATGAATCATGGCACATCGCGCAGGGGTCGCACCGAAACCATTGGACCGAAATACAGGATGAATGAATTTGAAGCAGCCATTCTGTTGAGCCAGATGTCCGGTGTAAAAGAACGTTTCGCCCGCCGCAATGAGAATGCCAGATACCTGACATCCAGACTAAAAGGATTTCCGGGACTTGTACCGCAAAAACTCTATGCAGGAACGGAAAGTGGCTCCTTTTATATATATGCCACGACCTATCACAAGGAACATTTCAACAACGCTGACCGCAGTAAATTCCTGAAAGCCCTTGATGCCGAAGGTGTCAGTATGACTCCCTACATTCCCCGGGGGCTGCACAAGGAGCCCTGGGTGGACCATATTCTGAATCTGAAGGTATACCAGAAAATGTTCTCCCCGCTCAGGCTTCAGAAATACCGTGATGAATTGTCATGTCCCAACTGCGACAGGGTAATTGATGAGGTGGCCATGATCTGGGCTTCAGGTCCGCTGCTCGGCACAAAAGATGACATGGATGATGTGATCAATGCCATCATGAAGATACATGAGAACCGGGATAAACTGAACTCGATATGAGCATAGGATCCGGCTTGATCATGCATTACCTGCATATCCGGTATTTCAGATTGCTCCTCTGCCTGCTGTTCCTGTGCCATCCTTTCATCATTTCACCATCTGCCGGATCAGCGAAACTGCAGGATAAACCCTCAGGCCTTCTGAGACTGGCGACTTTTGACATAGATGCCACTCCTCCGGTGGGCAGCATACTGGCTTATGATACCATGACTAATGTATGGGATATGGGCCTGCGTGCTCGCGGTGTTGTCCTCCTGGGTGCAGGAGAACCCATTGTTTTATGCTCCATCGACTGGATCGGCATAGCCAATGGTAGTCAGGATGCATTTCAGCAGGCACTTGCTGATGCTGCAGGGACAATCCCTGAAAGGGTGGCTGTACATACCGTGCACCAGCATGACGCTCCGGAATGTGATTTCACGGCTGAACAGATCCTGCTGGATGCAGGTCTTGATCCAAGGAATTTTGATGGCCGGTTTGCCCGTGAATTGATCGAGAGACTTGGAGATGCCGTGAAGAAATCTCTGCTGCACACACAGACTGTTACCCATATTGGCACAGGTGAAGCCAGGGTATTTGAAGTGGCCTCAAACCGCCGTATTCTGGGTGCGGATGGCCTTGTAAGGGATACGCGTTATACATACTGTCCGGATTCAGCTCTTCGAGCAGAACCGGAAGGTCTGATCGATCCCATGGTATCGCTGCTTAGCTTCTGGAATGAAGACAAGCCCCTGGCCGTGTTGAGCTATTACGCTACGCATCCCCAGAGCTATTACCGCACCGGTATTGCCAATCCGGATTTTCCGGGCATTGCCCGTTTTCTTCGTCAGCTTGAAGTGCCTGAGGCTCTTCATGTGCATTTCACCGGCGCCGGAGGCAATCTGGGTGCCGGCAAATACAATGACGGTTCCCATGTAAACCGGGGCATACTGGCGCAGCACCTTGCTGATGGCATGAAACGGGCCTGGGAAAGCACCCGGCTTGAACCCGTCAGTGCTGCTGAAGTGTCATGGTCAGTTGATCCAATCTCCCTTCCTCCATCAGGAAACCTGGAAAAGCTTCAGGCTGATCTGAATCCGCAGGATACCCTGGCACTTTTTAAAAGTGCGGGGCAGTTGGCTTGGCTGCAAAGATGCCAGACAGGCAAGTCCATTGCCGTGACCTGTCTTAAAATAGGTCATGCCCGTATCCTCCACTTACCCGGTGAGGCCTTTGTTGAATTCCAGCTGGCAGCCAAGGCTGAGCGACCGGATCTGTTTGTTGCTGTGGCTGCATTCGGAGATTACGGTCCTTATTATATTTGTACTGAAAAAGCATATGAAGAGGGGGGGTATGAGGCCGGTCCTGCATCCAATGTTTCACCCGGGGCGGAACGTATTCTCATGAAATCCATACATAAAGTCTTGCACGACTGACCCTTAACCATGCATATTAACCACTAAAACATGATAATATGTTAAACCGAATAAAATTTCCCTGTACCCGGGTGAAGTTTCAGGCCTGGGTGATCATACTGGCTTTATTATATTCTGCTGTGCCTGCCACTGGTCAGAAAAAGATTTATGTAAACACTGATCTTGAGGGGATCAGTGGTGTATTTAAGTTCGACCAGACCAGGGAGAAAGACTCACCTCTCAACATACAGGCCTGCGAGTATTTCATGGGTGACCTGGCTGCTGTGATCCGCGGTTTGCGTGATGGCGGAGCTACGGAAATCCTGGTACTTGACGGACACGGATCGCAGGCTGTGATCCCCCACCTGATGGTTCCCGGGGCTACTTACATTACCGGCCTGCCCAGGGAGGGTATACTTCCGGGACTTGACAGCTCGTTTGCCGGGATGGTGATGCTTGGATTTCATGCCATGAAGGGGACCCCCGATGGGGTGCTGAACCATACACAGTCATCCCAGTCTGAGAACCGTTATTGGTACAATGGTGTGGAATCGGGAGAACTTGCCCAGAGTGCATCCATTGCCGGTTATTTCGGTGTTCCGGCCATCATGGTCACCGGCGATGAAGCAACTGCCCGGGAAGCAAAGCAATTCTTCGGCAGTAATTGTGTAACCGTTGCTGTAAAAAAAGGGATTGGAAGGGAAGCAGCCATTCTATATCCGTTTGAAGAAACCCGTAAAGCACTTTATGAGGGAGCCAAACGGGCGATGGCTGCCATGCCAAAATGCAAGCCATATGTTCTTGATATGCCTATAAAAGTGAAGGTGCAGTATCTCGAAACGGATGCCAGTATACCTGAAAGAAAATTGGTCACCCGGGAAGGCACTGCGGAGAATGCCTTGCACATCCTTGATTATTAATGTTGGTGAATTGCATATAAATTGTTGAGACAATGAATAAAGAGAAACAGGTAAACCTGATGCCCTTGTTTTTAACCATTTTACGGATTCTGGTGGGCTGGCATTTTTTGTACGAAGGCATTTCCAAATTGGGCATTCCCGGTTGGTCAAGTTCAGCCTACCTGATGCAATCAAAATGGCTGCTGGCCGGGTTCTTTCATTGGATCATCGCCCATCCGTCAGCCCTGGCAATCACGGACTTTCTGAATATCTGGGGGCTGATCCTGATCGGGCTTGGTTTGTTTGTTGGCATGTTTACCCGGGTTGCCAGTATTTCCGGTATTTTCCTGCTGTTGATGTACTATATTGCCAATCCGCCTTTTATGGGATCGGGGACTCCTGCTGAAACAAATTATTACATAGTTAATCTGAATCTGATTGAAGCCTGCATATTGGTTGTCTTTGCAACCGTAAAGAAGGACAATCTTTGGAGCCTCGACCGTTTGCTGAACCAACTGATGCAGAAAAGGAAAGAAAAAATCTTCCCGCAAAAGGATAATCATGAAATCCTGGAAACAACGATGAACAGCCGTCGCGAACTGATAAAAAACCTGGCTGCAGTCCCGGTATTGGGACTTGCTTTTTTTGGTATGGCAAAAAGGAACGGCTGGCTCAGTTTTGAAGAAAGCAACCTGGAAAAGGCAGATGCTACTACCAGTGCAACAGTGATGTCGGCGCGAATGAGAGACATCCGTGATCTGAAGGGTCAGGTACCGAAAGGAAAAATCAAAAATGTGGAGATCAGCAGAATCATTCCGGGTGGAAATCTGGTAGCCGGTTTTGCTCATGCCCGTGACCTGATCTATGTTTCTCCGCTGATCAAGAATTACTTCACAGATGAAAAAGTGATTGAAACCCTTTGGTTATACGAAGCCTGCGGTATCAACACCATTATTTTCAGGACCGATGAACAAACCATCCGGATCCTGAAGAAATACTGGCAAAGGGGTGGAAAGATCCAGTGGTTGGCCCAGACCTATCCAAAGGATGATGACCTGTCAAACATTAAGCTGGCCATTGATTCGGGAGCCATTGGCGCATTCGTGATGGGTGGTATTGCCGACAAGCTGGTTTATGAGAACAAGCTCGAATACCTGTCCAAACCCATAGAATATATCCGGAGTCAGGGTCTGATAGCAGGCACTGCCGGTCATGCCACAAAAGTACCCATGACGTGTGTTGAAAATGGCATTGAAACGGATTTCTTCATGAAAACGTTTCATCATGACAAGTACTGGTCAGCCCAGCCAAAGGATAACCGGAGTGAATTCATGCATAACCTGGATGAAAGCAGTTATGACCGGGCTCAATATCATGACAATATGTGGTGTGCCTCTGCCAGTGATGTGACTGCTTTTTTTCAGAAATGCAAAACCCCGTGGATTGCCTATAAAGTGCTGGCTGCCGGCGCTCTAAATCCCGAAGAAGCATTTACGTATGCCTTTGAGAATGGCGCCGACTTCATTTGTGTGGGCATGTTTGATTTTCAGGTTATTCCCAATGCCAATATCGTATACAATACCCTCAGTGGCGAGTTGAAACGGGAGCGGCAGTGGTTTGCATGACACCTCACCCCAACCCTCTCCTAAAGGAGAGGGAGTTTTCCCCTTCTCCTTCAGGAGAAGGGGTTAGGGGATGAGGTGTTACAGGATTTCCCAATCCAAATTTCATTACGATGAAAACTAAAATATTTACAAATACCTTCTTTCTTACAGATTATGCCAAATTTATCAAATGACTTGCAACAGATTGAAGGCCTGCTGTATTCCAACGGGAAGCCTGTCTCGGTTACAATAAAGGATGGTTTGATCGTTGATGTAAAACGTATTTCAAGCCTGTCCGATA
Organism: uncultured Bacteroidales bacterium; assembly: GCA_963705125.1. GTDB lineage: Bacteria > Bacteroidota > Bacteroidia > Bacteroidales > UBA10428 > UBA5072. Next base: position 332,292 of record CAVPIY010000011.1, read on the forward strand.
AAAACAGAAATGCATATATTGCACCGGGCCTGATCGATAACCAGGTAAACGGTTTTAGCGGAATCAGCTTCTGGCATGAGGAAGGAAAGGGTGTCATTGATAAAACCGGGATCTTACTAGCTACAAAAGCGCTGTGGCAAAGCGGTGTTACAACCTACCTGCCAACCCTGATAACCGCCGGTCATCCATCTCTGATCAGGAACTTTACGGCATGGGCCAGGGTGCAGCATGACGCTGCCTTTCTGGGCTCAGTTGCCGGTTTTCACCTGGAAGGACCATACATATCGCCGGTAGCTGGTTACCGGGGCGCTCACAGTGAGAAATACATCCGCGATCCGGACTGGAATGAATTCATGGAACTGTACCAGGTTTCAGTGAATAGCATCCTGACTGTAACCGTGGCTCCGGAAATCCCTGGTGGATTGGAATTTATTAAAAAATGTCGGGAAAAAGGGATTATTGTGGCACTCGGACATCATAATGCTTCTGCTGAGATCATTAATCAGGCAGTGGAACTGGGTGCCAGGATCTGTACTCATTTGGGCAACGGGCTGGCAAATACGATTAACCGGCATGTCAATCCCCTCTGGCCTCAACTGGCCAATGACAAGCTCATGATCAGCATTATCTGCGACGGATTCCATCTATTACCCGAAGAAATCACGGTGTTTTACAAGGTAAAGGGGGCTGACAAAATCATTCTGACCTCTGATGTAACCATGTTTGCCGGTATGCCGCCGGGAATATATAAAAATGAAGCAGACGAGGACATCGAACTGGCTCCCGACGGTCTGCTACATTACCCTGCACAAGGTGTCCTGTACGGATCAGCTTGTCCATTAAATACAGGTCTCGGACATATCATGAAAGTCACAGGTTGTCAACTATCAGAGGCAATTCAAATGGCCAGCACCAATCCGGCCCGGTTATACGGGCTAAATGACCGCGGAACAATTGAACCCGGGAAACGGGCTGATCTGATTGTATTTACCATGGAAAATTTGACAATGAAGATCAGGAGAACATATGTAAGGGGAAATCTGGTCTTTGATTCGGGGGAGTAGGGAGGAGTACTTAGAGTACTTAGAGTACTTAAAGTGCCTAAAGTACTTAGAGTATTTGAAGTATTTAAAGTTTAAAATTTATGGATAATAAAGAGTTTAGTAAACAATTGAAAAACAGGGCAAAGAAATTTTCGATTTTGAATGAATCGAACGAATTACTTGCCATTTTTACGTTAATTAGGAATAAACTAAAATTAAATATACAAAATGCTAATTATGATTTAGTTATTCAAAATTTCTAAATTCTTTAAACATGCTAAGTACTTTAAGTACTCTAAGTACTCTAAGTACTTTAAGTACTTTTTCTTCTGTCAATACTTAAAAACCAAAAATAATGAAGGAATCTAAAAATTTAAATCGAAGGGAATTCCTGGGCAATACGGCCAAAGTTGTAGTTGCAACCTCTGCCCTGCCCCTGTATTCATTCGCAGCTGAAAGAGCTCCGGTAATACCGGCAAGGACAAGACTCGCTCTTGTCGGTACAGGTGGTCGGGGCTCCTTAACATGGGGTAAGCCTGTTATTGAGGCATATAAGGATTATGTGGAGATGGTTGCCTTGTGCGACATAAATCCAAAGCGGCTGGCTGCTTCAAAAGCCATCCTCGGTGTAAATGCAAAAACTTATGAGGCGAAGGACTACGACCTCATGATCAGAGAAACCAGGCCTGATATTGTCATCGTTACTACGACGGACTGCTTCCATGAAAAATATATTGTCCGGGCCATGGAACTCGGATGCAATGTTATATCCGAAAAACCCATTGCCATTGATGCTGATCAGTGCCAAAGGATCACAGATACTGAAAACCGGACAGGCAAAAAGGTAACTGTCGGTTTTAATGCCCGGCATGGAAACGAAGCATATGAAATAAAGAAGATTCTCCAGTCGGGAGAATTGGGCAGGATCATCGCTGTGGATTACCATGAGTATCTCAATACTTCTCATGGTGCAGATTATTACCGGCGCTGGCACGGGAAAAAGAAGTATTCCGGTTCACTTTTGTGTCATAAGGCTTCTCACCACTTTGACCTGGTAAACTGGTTCCTGGATTCAGAACCGGAGGATGTTCAGGCTATCGGGAACCTTTCATTCTACGGTCATAATCATGATTTCCGCGGACGCAATTGCCGTACCTGTCCTTTCACCCAGCAATGCAAGTTTTACTGGGACATGACCAAGGATGAAACATCCATGGCATTGTACGGGAATTGTGAAGATGCAGACGGGTATTATCGCGATGGATGCGTATGGGATAATGAAATTGACACGTATGATACACAATCCGTACAGGTAAATTACGAGAATAAAACGCAACTGACCTTTACGATGCACACCTTCCTGCCATACGAAGGACAGTACCTGTGTTTCTCCGGTGATAAGGGAAGACTGGATGTCCGCATGAATGCCCTCCAACCCTGGCAGGTTCAGCATGGTTATGAGTTTCGCCTCACCAGGGACAGGGAGACAACCCGCGCCTGGACTCTGGATGATGACCAGGGAACACACGGGGGAGCCGACGAGCGTCTGCAGGACCTTATATTTCTGCCCGGAACTGCTGATCCGCTCTTCACCAAAGCAGACAGCCGTGCCGGTATTATGTCAAGCCTTATCGGGATTGCTGCGAGACAATCGATTGAAACCGGATTGAAGGTCAAAATCGCTGATCTGGTAAAATTCCCGGAGGTATGGAGGGGGTAGAACAAATAAATGAACAATGAACAATGAATAATGAAAAATTAAAAAGTAAAGAATATAAACCTATGACTAAAAGAAGAGAATTCATAAAGAAAGGGGTAATGAGCACAGCCGGAATTGCTATCGGCGGTATGGGTTTCAGTGCAAAATCCTATGCCTCAGTTACCGGCGCCAATGACCGGATAAATGTTGCAGTGGTGGGTCTGCGTGGCCGCGGAACGGCTCATATCGATGAATGGTGCTTGCTCAAAGAAACGCATAACGTACGGTTGATAAGTCTTTGCGATACGGATGAGCAATTCTTTGCGGAACGGTCAGCTACCGTGCAGGAAAAGAGCGGTGTAAAGCCCTCCACGGAATGGGATATGCACAAAATAATCAGCAACCCCGATATTCATGTTGTTTCCTTTGCCACCCCCAATCACTGGCATGCACTGGGAACCATCTGGGCCTGTCAGGCCGGCAAGCATGTATACGTTGAGAAGCCTGCCTGCCACAACATCTTCGAAGGGCGCAAAATGATTGAGGCTGCCCGCAAATATAACGTACGTGTTCAGGTAGGATTCCAAGGCCGGTCCTACACCAACATCATGAATGCCATTAAGTTTTTGCACGACGGAGGGATCGGCGAGGTGTATATGGCACGTGGCCTGTGTTATAAACCCCGCGATTCCTTTGGGATTGCAAAGGACGGCGAACCACCTGCATTACTGCATTACGATATGTGGCTGGGCCCTGCACCATACCGTAAATACAATGAAAAAAGAGGGCATTACAACTGGCACTGGCATTGGGATACCGGAAACGGAGACAGCGGCAACCAGGGGGTGCACGAATTCGATTTTGCCCGCTGGGGTCTCAACAAAAACGAACACCCGGTTTCAGTCTTTTCAACAGGCGGCATTTACGGCATAAATCCGGATGAATGTTCGCAGGAAACACCCAACACACAGTCCTCCTTGTTCAAATACAAAGACGGGACCATGCTGGAGTTTGAAACCCGGGGAAGGTATACAAACAAGGAAGGTGTTCTTGGACTTGAAAACAGGTGCATTGGAAACGTATTCTATGGAACGGAGGGATATCTTGAACTGCAGGTCTGGGAGAAAAGAGATGGTGAATGGCAGGCATTCCGGCAGCGCGAAACGGTGCCCTTTGCAGGCTCGGCCATCGGTGAAACCGGACAAATGGCCCCGACCCTGCTCGGCCCGGACAGCAGCAATCATTTCATCAATTTTATCACAGCCATACGGGCTGGCAAAGATGACATGCTGAACTGCGATATCAACGAGGGTCATTATTCCTCGGCATTACCTCATCTGGCTAACATTTCTTACCGTTTGGGACGTGAATTGAAGTTTATGGACGATTACGAGAAATTTGCCAACGATCCCGAAGCCGACACAATGCTGGCCCGGAGATACCGCAAGCCTTTTGTTGTTCCGGAGGATGTCTGATGACCGGATCATTAAAAGGATATGATTTTAAGCGGCTGCATCTAATGAATAAGCTAAGCCTGATAATTTTTTTATGTTTGGAAGTGACTCTGTACAATTGCACAGCAAGGTTTAAGGACAATCCTGTTGCCATTTCAGTCAATAAAGCCCATGAGCAGTTGTGGTTGAAATTTATAGATCAAAAGAATGGAATTTTATACGACTATGCAAGCCTTACGGACACCATCGGGATACCGACGCCCGAAGAATGTGGGATGAGTATGCCAAATGCACTGAGCTGGTGGGTGCCGAATGAGAATGGCGCTTTCTTTAACGGATTATATCTGGATGCGCTCTGCAAAAGATGGAAAGTCAAACAGGATGATAAATCTGAATTTGAAGCCAGAAAACTGGTCTCAGGACTTAAACTGCTGTCTGGTGTAAGTGAATCAAAGGGATTCATTGCCCGCGGCTTATCAACAGATAATGCAAGTCACTTTCCGGTGAGTTCGCCTGACCAAATCTTTCCCTGGTTTTATGGATTATGGCATTATATTCGAAGTGGCATTCCGGATGTTGCCGAAAAAGACTCACTGATTACTGAAATGGAAAAGACAGCCCTGGCCCTGGCATCGGTTGACTGGAAAATTCCCTGTGAACGGGATGATTTAAAATTCTTCGGAGATCTCGCTGGAAGTGATTATTCGGATTGTGCAAGGCTTCTGTCAGTGATCAGGCTGATGCATGAACTGACCGGTGATGACAGATGGATAAACGATTATTATGCCAGTCTGAACGAAAAACCTTCCCGTTCCCAAAAAACCAGATTGGAAATATTGACAGACGGACTTCCCTATCAGGAACCGGATTCCTATAATTCTTTCTGGACTTCCTCGATGGATCAAGCCGCATTGAAGGAATTGTATACCCTTGAAAAAGACAATGTGATCAGATCTCAATTCAGGATCGGATTGGATTCAAATGGTTTAAAAGCGGCAAAACACATTGCCCGGTACAAAGAATTTGACAATAACCATGATCTGGAATTTAACCCGGATTGGCGTGTTCTGAACAGCTTATGGAGGCCTCAGAAAACCATGCAGGAAGCATTGGAACTAGCTGATTTACAACTTGAACTTTGGGACAGGGTTTCGCCAGCTAAAGGTTACGAGCTGATCAAAATGATGGAACCGCTGAATGCCTGCTGGATTGTTGTTCTATCAGGTAATCCTGATATAATTAATCCGGTAATGAAAGACATACGGGCAGCCCTGATCCATTATGACTGGGCCAGGATGAACTATTCCACTTTTTTTATAGCAGAATGTATTTATTATGAAGGCAGACAATATGGCCTGTAAGGATACCTAAATATTAAAAACCATGAAGCACAACAATCCAATTGGCCTTCTGACTGTTCTGGCCATGCTTGTAATAAGCTGTTCGGTCAGGCAGCAGCAGCTTATTCTAAAATTCGAAGGCGAATTATCAGAAACAACCTGGGGCATTCAGGATCTGAATCCCGAATTGCCTTCAGACTGGTCATCATCCGGTTTCCTGACATTCGAGTTTAACTCCTCAACTACGCAACGTTTTCAGGTGATACTGCATGATGCTGAAGGTCTGCGCAAGTTGGAAATACTGCCATTTCAGGGTGCCTGGGTAAGGGCATCCATTCCATTGGTGCATTTCCAAAAGATGAATACGGAAGGCATGGACATGGCATCCATCTGGAAAACACCACGACCGGGTTACTGGATCGGCTTCACCGGCGAGGTTGGTCCCATCAGCCAAATCGATTCGCTGAGTATAGCCATGATCCGTCCGATTGGCACTCCGATCCTTGAGATCCGCAATATCAGGCTGACCAGGAAAGCGGAGGATACCATCCTGGTTACCAAACCCCTGGTTGATGAGTTTGGACAATGGATACCAGCAGAATGGCCGGGTAAGGCAAAAACACTGGACGATCTGAAGAATGCATGGAGTGAAGAGGAAAAATCACTGCAGTCTGAAAATCTGGCGATTACAAAATATGGCGGTTTCCCGGATACCAAAGCCAGGGCAACCGGATTCTTCCGGACCGAGAAGATCGATGGTGTCTGGTGGTTTGTTGATCCCGAAGGTCACCTGTTCTTCTCAAACGGCAGCAATTGTATGGGACCCTGGGCAGATCTGTCCCGGGTTAAGGGTCGTGAGTATATTTTTACAATTTTACCTCCCGAAGAAGAACTGGCTATTCCTGGTGTCCCGGCCAGAAGAAAGCTTGAACCGTCGTTTTATATCTGGAATCTTTACCGCCGCTTTGGCGAGGACTGGTATGCCAAATGGATGGATATGACTTTCAGCCGTATGGATGTCTGGGGAATCAATACGGTCGCTAACTGGTCTGACCCGGCGCTGGGAAGCAGCCACCGGAAAACGTATGTTGCCACATTGGATGGTTGGGGTATTGAAGACGGTCCGATGGGAATGCCGGATATCTATGCTGGGGATTATAAAGCCAAAGTTGATTCAGCTGCTGCACAACAATGCGCTCCCCGGAAAGACGATCCGTATCTGCTGGGCTATTTCATTGGCAACGAACCACCCTGGCCTGAACGTGAGTCGGATCTTGTTGATGTTATCCTGGCCGGGGATCCAACCCCCATCCAGACTGAGCTGAAGAAATACCTGGCAGCAGGTGATAACCTGGAACGCCGCCAGGCATTCGTGTACGAAACTTATTCAAAGTTTGTCAGCGTTGTCTGTGCAGCCATAAAGAAATATGATCCGAATCACCTGAATCTTGGTTTTCGCTTTGGAGATCCTCCCCCGGCGCCGGTTACCCTGGCATCAAAAGCGTTTTTTGATGTATTCAGCATCAATCATTACGGATATACGGTTGAAATTCCCGAAATTCAGGATATTTATGAAATGACGGGACTTCCGGTCATTATCGGGGAATTTCATTTCGGGACACCCGGGCGGGGACTTGCACCAGGCCTGGCACAAGTTAAAAATGAGGAAGAGCGTGGTGTGGCATACAGTTACTATGTTGAAAATGCGGCCGTACACCCTGCCGTGATCGGCATTCATTGGTTCCAATGGATTGATCAGCCTTCAACCGGCAGATTTGACGGGGAAAACTACAACATCGGACTGCTGGATGTCACTGACCAGCCATATCCTGACATGATCAATGCTGTGAAAAGGACCTTTGTCAGACTGCCGGATATACATTCGGGGAAAACTTCACCAACAGACAAACAGGCTTTGGTGCAATAAAGGGTTAAGATCTTATATCATGTCATTCATACGGACAGGGCTATGCTTTCAGAAATATTTTCTTTGCAAATAAGAAATAAAGGAAGAGCCATTTTATAGCGATAAGACCACATGCAAGGATAAGGGGCTGCAGTATTCCAAAGTATTTGGAAATACCCAGAAAAAGTGCATCTGATGTGAATTTGAAATCTATAAACCTTTGCCCGACCCAGATTGTGATGGCATTCATTCCAATAACAACCAGGAAGAATGTCCACTTTTTATAACCCCTGACATCAATTATCCAGTAAAATAATGCCATAAGAAGGAGGCTCCATCCCGAAGAATATAGGACGAACGAGCTTGTCCAGACATTACGACTGATAAAGAAATAATGACCCCATATGCTCCCTGCTGCAAGCAAGAAGATACCTGCAATGATGAATCCTACAGTTTTTTGATTCTCAGTTCTTTTGGTATGTAACCAATGCCCGGCCAAAACACCGATCAGGGTAGAGGCAATTGCGGTAAATGTGGAAAGAATACCTTGCCGGTCGTAAATGCCCAGGCCCAGTGTACCAGGAATAATTTTCTGATCAAGCCAGGTAGTCAGACACCCTTCAGGCGTCAGTACACCCGGGCCATAACCCGGAACCGGAATGAATTTGACCGCAGCCCAGTATCCGATGAGTATGGCAACAATTGCCGAGGTCTGCACGCGCCAATTGGAAAATAATACCAGCAAGCCTGAGAAAAAGTAGCAGATTCCAATACGCCCGAGCACACTCGACCAGCGCATGGCAGGCCAGTCAAAACGAAGCAGTCCATAGTTTGCCAGACCAAGCAGGATGAGCACAATCGTCCGTTTGCTGATATGCAGGAAAATCCCTTTGTTGGTCTGCCCCTTCTCCTTGCTGTGCAGGATAACTGTTGGTATCAGCAATCCAACCAGGAACAGGAAAAGCGGGAATATCAGATCATAGAAATAAAATCCTTCCCATCCGGCATGTTCCATGTTTTTAGCCAGCATCTGAGTCACTGTATTTGGCCAGATCTGGTAAAAACTATTGAAAATCCCTTCACCGCCAATAATAAAAAACATGGTGAAGCCTCTCAGGGCATCAACAGACGTCAACCGGTTACCTGATATCATTGAGGCATAAATTACATATTGCGATATCTCTCCTGTAGCCTCTCTTCTATCTTAATATAGTCCCAGTGCGGAACCAGCTTATATTCATCCAGTATTTCCTGAATCCGCAGATCGGAAGAAAGGCTCTCGATTGTAACCCAGTCTTCATCGTGGTAATACCGGATATTGACTTTTTTGCCATACTTTTTCTTAATCTCATTGAGTTTTTCATGATAATCCGTAATCTCAAGAAAGACTTTTTCCAGGTTTATACATGCAAAAGCCCATGGTTCATACTTTCCGCTTGAAGCGAGGAGGTCACCTGTAATATCGTATATTGTTGCAGGATCGCGCCAGGAACTCCCGACAACAAAATATTTAAACAACCAGGCATAGGAAGGCAGCAGGCGTCCTGCCGGGTAAGCAGATGGCCAGAATACGATCTCAGCTCCCTCGTCTTTGAGACTTTTCCATTCTTCAATCCAGTTAATGTCAAAGCAAATCTGAATTCCGATTATGCCAAAGTCGGTCTTGAAAACCGGAGGAGGAAAAGCCCCCGGGGTTACTCCCGTTTCGCATTCGTTTGAAACCGGATGGATTTTGTCATACTGACCGGATATTTCACCGTTACGATTGATCAGAACAGCCGAATTATAGACCTTCCCTCCTTTCCTTGTATGAAGCGGGCAGATAATATAGGAGTTTAATTGTTTTGCGACAGTCGCCAGCCTGCTTGTCGTAGGACCGGGAACCTCCTCAGCATCCTTAGCAGTAGTACCGGGAAATATCTCGGGTAAACATATTATATCCGGTTGATAAGAAGACATAATCCCGATACGTTCAATCATACCGGCAATTATATCTTTTTCATCCCATAATCCACTTTTAGTCATGCTTAAAACCCAGACTTCCCTGGGAAGCTTTTGAGGCATTGCGGGCTGACGATCCGAAGCTGAATTTTCAGCAAGTAAATCAGAAGAAGCAAATCCCAGGCCAAGATAACCTGCTCCGGATTTCTTCAGAAAATTCCTTCTTGAAACCTCTTTTTTTTGATGCATTTTCCTTGTTGTTGTTCATTGTAAATATAATTACAACAACAATAAAGAGCAACCCATACGAATTAATGATTCGTATTTCGTATTTTTAGTCCCTAATTGATGTTCAATATCGCATCCTGAGAAAGTATAAAATACTGTATATGAGAAGAATACCATTTCTGGCAGTCATGATTTTGTTTTTTATGACCGGATACAGCCAGCAGGTGCCAACCGGCAATCCCAAGGATTTTAAAGTGAAGACCTGTCTCCACTCTGTAAGTTACAGCGGAGCATGGCGGGGCCAGGCTGTGCTTACCGTCGACGAATTTCTGGTAAAAGCCAAAGAACTGGGGTATGATGGTGTCATGCTCGGATCCAAGCGCCCGCATGTTTCCATAGTTGATTATGACGATGCAGCCCGTCAGAAGTTGCGTGCCAGAATAAAGGAACTTGGGCTGGAACTGGTATGTATTGCCGGCTATAATGATTTTACAGCAGGGGTTGATAAATCAGGAATCCCGAATGTTGAGATTCAGGCACTCTATGTCGGCGAACTGGCAAGGCTTGCCCGCGACCTGGGTACCAATATGGTAAGGATATTCACGGGTTATGAACGTCCGGATATACCGTATGAAAAGCAATATGCCATGGTTGTAGAAGGATTGCAGATGGCCGGCAAAATAGCTGCCCGATATGGTGTAACACTGGTGGTACAGAATCATCACGATATAGCTGTTCATCCGGAGGCCATGAAGTGGCTCCTGGATGAAGTGAACCTCCCCAATGTGAAAGCAGCCTTTGATTGCTGGTCTCCAACCCTGCAGGGCCTATCGTCCGAAGAGATTAAAAAAGCGATCTATACCATGAAACCATACATCCTGCATACGACCGTAGCAGATTACGAAAAACTTCCCCGGTTCAGGTATGAATCCGCACTGACGAATTATGTATCATTGCTGCCTGAGAACAGACTTGTACCCGTGGGTGAAGGTTATCTCGACTATAAAACATTTATCAGTACGCTGAAGGAAATAGGATACCAGGGCTATATCGCCCACGAAATGTGTGCTGAGCTGAGGGGCGGCGGATCCATTGAAAATCTTGACAAAACTGCCAAAGCCTTTTTGGAGTATGTAAAACAGTTTGAATGACCACCCTGTCAGGGTGGCACCCTGACAGGGTCTGTATGAAAAAAATTCTCACATAAATAACTATACAATGAAAAACACTTGCCGTAACATCATAAACCACTTGTTTATCCGCTGTTCCAAAACCGGAAAGATTGTCTCCTTCAGGAAGCCGGGATTATTCACCATGATCCCCTTTGCAATTATCGGTCTGGTATCGCTGTTTTGGTTATTAATACGGGTGATTCCAAAGCCAAGCCGTGCAACCTATCCTTGTATGAAAGTCGCCATGCCACTGGCATTCTCATTTCTTACATATCTGGTAACCCTTGGTGCAACCGTGTTATTTTTCCGCAAGGCCGTGTCGCACTTTCGAACCTTCCGGTACAAATACGCCATGCTGTTTCTTGTTATCGCAGTTACCCTGAGTATAGGAAGCATGATTTATCAGGCATTGCCCTCTGCAGCCAGGGAAGCGCACAGTGGTGCCTCTTTATTTGAGGATCCCCTGGGTCCCAATGCCCCCATCGGCAAGCCTAAAGGCATTTATCCCGGGCGGGTTGTATGGGCCTATGATCCGGATGCTACCAATAGAAACTGCACCAACAGCAGTCACAGCGATGCATACTGGCTCGATAAAAACTGTAATCAAACGGTGGTGGACCAGATGTTCTCAGATGGCATCAAGGCTTTGACAGGCAAAGAAACGCATTCTGAAGCCTGGGATGCTATTTTCCGGTATTTTAACATGAACCATGGCAAGGGTAATACCGGTTATAATACCGATGAAACCATCTTTATTAAAATAAATGCCGTAACTGCCTGGAGTGGTGCTGAACCCGACGGTGTGATGCCCTCCGGGGCGGCCATCGAATTCGATACTTCCCCGCAGGCTATTCTCGCCCTGTTGAGACAACTGGTGAATGAAGCCGGGATTCCCCAGCAGAACATCTATATCGGTGATCCCATGGCGGATATCTGGAACACCCTGTATGATAAATTCTATGCGGAATTCCCGGATATCAAATATGTTTCAAAAAGGGATATTACCGGCAGGTACAAGCTGACGGCCAGCACAGAACCGGGTATTTTCTATTCCGACAGGGGCACGATCATGGACCAGTTGTGGCAGGAACCAACCAATAGGTTCTTCCAGGAAATGATGGATGCAGATTATTTGCTTAATGTTCCAACCATGAAGGGACATCGCTGGGGGGGTGTGACCATGTTCGCCAAGAATCATTTTGGTTCCAATACCACAGACGGTTCCTGGCGACTTCACAAAGGCCTTATGAAACCTGACAGTGATCCCCTTCGCACCGGTTACAATCTCTACCGGGTTTTTGTAGATCTGATGGCAAGTAAATACCTGGGTGGTAACACATTATTTTACTATATGGATGCGCTCTGGTCAACTTCCTATGAACACCAGAAGCCCCAGAAATTTCGAACCGCTCCCTTTAGCAATGACTGGTGTTCATCGCTTTTGTTTTCATTGGATCCGGTAGCTATCGAATCTGTGGGACTGGATATCCTGCAGAAGGAATTTACTGTGGAAGAAATTGATAACAATAATAAAACCCCCGATCGCTATACCTACGTGCAATGGGAGGGTGTTGACGATTATCTTCACCAGGCTGCCGACAGCACCTGGTGGCCTGAAAGCATTACCTATGATCCGGATAGTTCGGGCACAGCCATTGGAAGTCTGGGCGTTCACGAACACTGGAACAACACGACGGACATGGAATATTCCCGAAACCTTGGAACCGGTGAAGGTATTGAGCTGATCAGGCTGTTTCAGATCCCGGTTGGTGTGGAACAAAATGAAATGGCGGTTTTTTTAGAGGTCTTCCCAAATCCTTTGAATACTATAGCCACCATACGTTTTAATCTTTCCCGGAACGGTCAGGTAAGGCTGGATATATTCTCAATCGATGGAAAACTGATCAAAACATTGGTAGATAGTCAATTGCAAACCGGTGATCACCATGTTGAATGGAATCCGGAAAATGCAAAAGGCCACTTTATCGTGAAACTGATACTTTCCGAAGGTCCAGCGAAAAAAGAATATGCAACTAAAATTCAGGTTTTATAATCATTACACCCTGTCAGGGTGGCACCCTGACAGGGTGGTTACCAAACCTTTATTTTAATCAATCCCTTCCCCGGATTTTCAATGGGTCCGGCCGATGGGCCTGATTCCGGTCGCTTGTTGCCCAAATAATCGGTGTCTATTCTCAAAGGGGTTCCATCGGGATTCTCATACGCTTCCTTTGGCATCTTGGCCTTTCCAAGCATGGCAGTTGTGATGAACTGCGTTTTCACACCAGAAATTGCCTCGTCCAGATCCAGATCCAGGTAAACATGATCTCCCTCGGTGGTAAGGATGAATTCCGGCTTGAATCCAGGATTTTCAACAAAACCGGTCTCGTCTTTGAAGTGTTTTGCCCTGCTGTAATAAATATTGCCGCTGATCCACACCGGAAGGACTACCTTATCATAACCTGTCAATCCGTAATGATACCTGTCGTCCCGCTTGATTGCATCATCACCATGCCCGAGAAAGATATTGTTGTAATACCGGTCATCACCTGAAAAGATGGTTGAAAGTCCTGCCACTTCGGTGGAATGAGGCAAGTGATAGGGCGTAAACCTGTTCGGTTCAGGAAAGTTAGCAAGCTGGCCGGCAATCAGGTTGTGAACAACGGCACTGCCTTGCGACATGGTCACAATGCCTGCCGGAGACAGAAAGAAGTTGTTATCGACAAGGGTAGGGCCATGATCTACCTCCATAAAAATATCTTCCAGATCATTGTTATACAACAGGTTTTTGGAAACCCGTGTACCCTGTGCCATCCAGTCAAGCCATATTCCCCGTCCCACATCATGGATCCGGTTCTTTATAATCCGGGTATCAATGGCAGCATGAAACTTGATCCCACCAATCTCTGCCCCGCTGAATTGTCTTTTTGTCCATATGTTATAGATATGGTTATTCTCAATTATACTGAAAGCCGCTCCCATGCTTCCGCAAATACCGGTTTGCTCGCAATCGGAAATTACATTGTTCCGCACGATATGTGAACCGATGTTCTCCTTGCTCCATCCGTTTCTCAGTGTTCTGAATACTACCTCAATATAGTGGAGCGCCCCGTCAATGCTCTGATCGGCTGACCATACATTATGACCTGTGCCCCGTTCCTTCCCGAGTGTGATTCCGGAACACTTCGAATTGCTGATCACATTGTTTTCGATGATCCATCCCTTGTTCCAATGGGTAGCGACCATTCCGATCTGCTCGGCTGTAGGTGCAGCCCATTGCGTGGCAGCCTGGCTTATATGAAAACCACTGATTGTAATATAGTTAATACCCGGTTTATCTGGATAGAAGCAGGTCCTTCTGGTGCTGATCTCCACCAGTTCCCTGTTGGGATCAGCCTGCTGAAAATTCGCCCATATCGTTGTACTGTGGTCATTGCTCTCACAATACCAGGTGAACATTGATCCTGCTGCATCTTTACTGTCCGGATATGGCTCCGGATTATATACCTTCTCTATCTTCTCTTTTTCATAAAAGGACTTTCCATTCAGAAAAACTTCACCGGTATGATGGATCCTGCCATGATCCGAGAACCAGTCACCAAAAATCAAATCCTGGTAAGGATTGTAATCTCCGAAAAACGAGTTTGGGATAGTTACCTTCCACACACCGTCCTTTTCCTTTTTCCACCCCGTGATGATTTCTGAACCCTTAATTTCGACTTTTTCTCCTTCAACTGCCTTATAAACAATTCTTTTGGTATCACTTTCACCGCCGCGCAAAGGATTGATCCATTCACGATACGTTCCGGCATGCACAATAATCACATCCCCGGGTTGCGCAAGCTGAGCCGCATGATTGATGGTTTTGAACGGTTTTGAGGCAGATCCGTTACCGGTGTTGTCTCCATTCACAGAAACATGAAGTTCTCTGGCAAAAGACGGTAAAGCAAAAAAGGTCAACAGTAACGGCAACAACATACTATATTTTCTCATATCCTTGGGTTTTGTTTCTATTTATAAAATATTTGACTTGCAATATGAGTCTATGATGAGTCTTTTCGTCATTGCGAAGGAGCGTAGCGACTGAAGCAATCTCCTGCAATTGAGCAGATTGCTTCGCTACGCTCGCAATGACGTGCTTCATTATTGACTTTTGGGAGTTCCCCTATCATTCATGTTCGAAACCTAATAATTTAAGTTGACTCAAATTTAGCTTTTTATTTTAAAGCCATAATGGGTTATCTTTATGACATTATTGTTTGATAAAAAAGCTTGTTTATATCCGTATATAAATTTGTATTGAATATGCAAAAACAGTATGGCGTAACCCTTGACCAGCTTGAATTCTTCAATCAGAACGGATATCTTGTAATTGAAGACATCCTGACGAAAGAGGAAGTACATCAATATGCTGAAATATATGATAAATTCCTGGATGGTACGATCAAAACCGGAAAGAACCGTGCTGATCTGGGGGACGGACTGGGGAAACCCGGAAAGGTGGAATCCATTACCCAGATCATGTGGCCCTGTGATTTTATGCCGGAGCTCTTGCAGATGCCCTATCATCTTCGGGTCCTTGCCATAACACATGAGCTGCTGGGCGAGGATATGGCCATAGATTTTGATATGCTGATAAACAAAGCACCCGGAACCAACACCCCCACTCCATGGCACCAGGATGCTGCCTACTGGATCAATATGCCTGATACAAGGGCTGTGAGCTGCTGGCTTGCACTGGATAATGCCATCATCGACAATGGATGTATGTGGTACGTGCCGGGTTCACATACCAAAGAGATCCGTCCACATCGTTTTGCCGGAAAGGAAGGCGGTGCACTGATGTGCGAGTGTAATGAAGCCGAAGGGCTGCCGGTGGAAATAAAAGCCGGATCATGCGTACTGCATCACGGGTATACGCTTCATTACAGCAGGGGAAATTCAACCCGGTTCAACCGCCGGGCCATGATCGTGAACCTTCGGCCGGAAAGCATGATCAGACTTGAAAGGGAAAAGGGACACGATCACGGGCGCAGTGGAAAGGCAGCAGATCGTAAAGTAAGAAACAAAAAATAACGTTAAGTTTCCCTTCTGCAAATTGATTTGGTGAAATGAAACTGATACAAATTACTGCCGGAGTATGGGTATTGGCCATGCTGATATTCATACTGGCAGGCTGTAAGACAGAGATCCAGGATAATATCCCTGCCATTGGTCATGCACCTGCAATAAATCCTGATTATTCCGGTGTAACGATACCACCGAATATTGCTCCGCTAAATTTTGTCCTTGAGGAGCACGGGGAATGTTTTACAATCGTGGTCACATCATCAAATGGCACCCGGCTTACAGTTGAATCACCGGATGGAATTGTCAGGTTTCCGGTAAAACCATGGAAAAAACTGATTGAAAGCAGCCGGGGAGGGAAGATCGATATTGTGGTAATCTCAGGAAATAAGAGGAATCCAGCAAAAAAATATGATCCAATCAGCCTCTATGTGGCCAACGAAACCATGGATCCCTATTTATGCTACCGGCTGCTTTATCCGGGTTATAAATACTGGCGTGAATTAAAAATTGTACAACGTTCAACCGAAGATTTCTTTGAGATCTCCTTATTTGAAAACCAGCTACTTGAAGATAACTGTGTAAATTGTCATTCATTTAACCAGAATAATCCCGGTAGATTCCTGCTTCATGTAAGGGGTTCCCTGGGTGGTACCTATTTTGTTGATGGTGAAACCGTAACCCGAACAAGTTTACGAACTGAGCAAATGGTTGCCAATGCCGTCTATCCTGCCTGGCATCCTTCAGGCAGGTATGTTGCATTTTCATCCAATAAGACAGTCCAGGGATTTCATATGCGTCCGGAAAGCAACATTGACGTATATGATTTATTTTCTTCACTTGTCATATATGATGTTGAGATGAACGAAATGTTTGCATGCCCGGAAAAAGATACAATCAAATACATGGAAACTTTCCCTTACTGGTCACCTGACGGGGAGTATCTGTATTATTGCAGAGCGCTTCAGGTCAAGGAGGGCTTTGATATCAGGCAGGTTAAATATAATCTGGTAAGAAAGCCCTTTAAACCGGAATCCGCTATATTTGGCGATACCGAGGTTGTTTTTGATGCATTCGCTATTAACAAATCCGTTTCTTTCCCAAGCATTTCACCGGACGGCAATTACCTCGTCTTTACCTTACATGACTATGGTACGTTTTCCATCTGGCACAAAGAAGCTGACCTGTATCTTCTCAACCTGCAAAGTGGAAAGGCTGGCCGGATGAGTCTGAACAGTGACAAGACGGAAAGCTATCATTCCTGGTCTTCAAATGGGAAATGGCTGGTATTCAGTAGTAAGCGCGGAGATGGTCTGACTGCAAGACCCTATTTTGCCTATGTTGAGTCTGCGGATAGTGTCGGAAAGCCATTCGTTCTGCCACAGAAAGACCCCACCTTGTATGACAGGATGGAAAAAACCTTTAATAGACCCGAGTTTGTGTCAGGCAGAATTAATTTAGGACCACGCGATTTTGCCCGGGCTTCCAAACAGGATCCTCTAAAAACCAAATGGGTGGAAAAGCAATAATAAGGAGCGATGACAGCCAAAGTCAAATTGAAGAAAAGCAGGTTTTTAATAATGCCTGATAAGATCCTTCCTGAAGGTAAATTGGCCGACAGGCTGGCTTATCCGCTTTCATTCGGCTTACTTTTTATCATTTCAGTCGTTTATTTTTATTGGTTTGGGAATAATGTCTTCATACATCAGGAGAACAGTGTGCTGTTCATTTATTCTGCTGAATATCTTCAGAAATTTACGGCACAACCCGGTGGTTTGCTGGTTTATGCTGGCTACTTTCTGACCCAGGGCTATTTTAATGCATTATACGGATCTTTGGTAATATCCACCCTCCTTTTCCTTATTAACCTGGTCTTTCTGAAGATATACAGGCACATGTCTGTTGACAGCAATTTTTCCCTGCTGCTCATATTAATCCCATCTTGCTCATTGTTGTTGTTGCATACACGATATGATATATATATACATAACAGCCTTGGATATTTGCTGACTGGGCTCTGGTTGTTGGTTTCCATTCGTCTTTTAAAATCTTACAGCCGCTATCTGATCCTGATCCTTTATCCCATGTTTTACTATGTGGTTGGATCATTCGCGCTGATTTACCTCGGAATGTACGTCGTGTTCTGTTCTGTACATAGTAAAGGGACAGTCAGATACTATTTACCTGCCTTTCTGATCGGGACTGCCGTTTTATCCTTTTTTATCTTTAAAGAAGTTCTATTCCTGCAGCCGGCAAAAAAATTACTGGGATATCCTTTAACTTTTCTTGACACTTCCAGGCTTGGAACATTATTGAGCCTTCTCAGCGGTTTTATGGTTATATTCCCGTTAATAACATTCACAACCAGTCAGTTCAAAGTTAAAAAGGCGTTATCAGGTGTGGTTCCGTGGATCACAATACTGTCAGTTTTTCCGGCCATGTTTTACTTGTTAACCAGAAACTATGATCCTGCTGTAACCAAACTGATGAAGATTGAAAGATCGGTGAATAAGCAGGATTGGAATGAAGTAATCAGACAATACGAAAGGTCGCAACTTAAAAATGCGTATGCACAATATTATTATAATGTGGCTTTATCAGAAAAGGGTCAGTTATGCAACAGAATGTTCCAGGGTCAGCAGGATTTCGGTCCACTTGCACTTACCTTACCTTCCGATATTGAGCAAGCCGATAAAGCGATGTACTATTATTATGCTGTTGGTCTGAGCAATGAAGCGCGCCACCTCGCTTATGAATGGATGGTCACTCACGGATACTGTCCCGGAAATATCAAAATGCTTATTAAAACTGAACTGATCAACGGTAATTATCAAATTGCCGAGCGATACATTCATGTCCTGAAAAAAACGTTACATTATAAAAAATGGGCCCGAAAATATGAAAAGTTGGCTCATAATCCTGCCTTGATTGCCTCTGACCCTGAGCTGGGGGAGAAAATACGGATGATTCCGGCAAAAGACTTCTTCATCGGAACGAATGACTCACAGAACATTGGACTATTGTTGCTGGGGAGCCCGAATAACCGAAGAGCCTTTGAGTATAAAATTGCACGCATGCTGCTTGAGAAAGACTTCATGGCAGTTGTAAATGAAGTAAAAAAAATGAAGGAGATTGGTTACACGTCCATTCCCAGGCATATCGAAGAAGCCATTCTGGCATACATATATTTTACCAAAGAGGTACCCGACCTTGGCGGATTGTATGTCACACCTGAAACTGAGCAGCGCTTCATCCGGTATATTGATGTATACAGAGCAAACAACGGAGATAAATCCCGGATTGAAAAGAAGATGGGCAAATCTGATAAAAACACATTCTGGTATTATCTTCAATTCAAAACCATAAGCAGTGAGTTTTGGGAAAGTGCGCCTGCTGATAATACGGTCTATGGGTCATAATGAATCAGTAATTATTGTATTTTTGTTTTTTTAATAATTTATTTTCATGAAAAAAATCGTTATTCTAATTTGCACTCTCCTGACATTAATTACCTCTTTGTCAGCCCAAAAGGATGATCTTATTACAGTCAGGTCAGGGTCAAGGATTCTGGATTATTTTCCTTTACAGGAAAGGTACAGGTATCCGCAATTTGCTCCGGGAAAAGTCTATTTTAGGAATAACACCTTTTCAGCCTTCAAGATGAATTACAGTTATCTGGTTGGGGAAATGCATTTTATCCAGTCAAAAGACACCCTTGTTGTTGTAAATAAGAAGGATATTAAATATATTACAATTGAACAGGATACTTTTTTTTATGATAAAGTCTACATGGAACTCATTTCCCAAAAAGGACCTGTTATGGTTTCATTGAATGAGTATATTAAGCTCAAGGAAGTCCAGAAAAAGGATCCATACGGTACAGCAAGTTCAGGTTCCTCAACCCAGTCCTATGGTTCTCTGCCTACAGATGGTAAATTCTACAAGCTGACTGCCAATGAGGACATGGTTTTTCAGCGTGTCAGGGATTATTATGTATCCACAGCCGCGAGTGGATTTGAACCCTACAATAAAAAAGGTGTATTTAAGCTCTTCCCGCAAAATGAGGATGAGATTAAAAGCTATCTGAAATCAAACGACATTGATTTTAAATCCAGGGAAGATCTGATCAAACTGGCCGGTTATATTCAGACAATTATGAAATAAAGCTTTGAGTCTACTGCAAAAGGTACAATCAGTCATTGCGAGGGAGCAAAGCGACCGAAGTGATCCGTCATTGCGAGGGAGCAAAGCGACCGAAGTGATCCGTCATTGCGAGGGAGCAAAGCGACCGAAGTGATCCGTCATTGCGAGGGAGCAAAGCGACCGAAGTGATCCGTCATTGCGAGGGAGCAAAGCGACCGAAGCAATCTGTTTCTGATTGGCAGATTGCTTCGCTACGCTCGCAATGACGGAAGTTATTATTTGCCCAATGCCTCAATGCTTCTGGCCACTGCTTCACGGGCCATATAAATCGCATCCGGATCTTTCAGGATTTTTGTAGAGTATCTCCCCATGGCACATGGGATATTGACCAGTTCAAGTGCCTGCTGAAGCGCATCTCTGGCTGTTTTTAAAGCAGGATTTCCGGGATCAGACTTCTCAATCAGATGGCCAAGAAGTGTGAGATACTCATAATCTTCGGCTCCCTCCCTAACCTGCTTCAGACGTATCGATCCTATCAATCCATCTTCCCCGATAGGCTTTCCCGGATAAATTACATATCCGTCACCATTCGGATATCTTTTCCAGGATTCTTCACCTGGAGCCTGACTTTCATAAATATAGCTGTGCCATCCATATTTATAAGGATTATAAGTAAGCCAGTTTACACCCCAGAACTCATATGCTTCCGCTCCATATTTATAACCAAACCAGGGTAGCAAACGCTCCACAGCCATATATGGCGTTTCCGTACAGAAATTACCATCTGTTGTGTACCAGATTCGGCCGCCGGAACGAATAATATGCTGCAGATCTTCTGCCGTTACATAATTACCATAATCTCCTTCACCGTTAAAACCCAGCCCCCATACATCAATATAGCCTTGCCATTCAGGTCTGTACCACCAGGTGCTCACATAGACCGGAATTTTCGGGTCTACCTCATGAACCATATCACAAAGAGCTTTCATCTGAATATTGATGTTATTGCTCCTGCCATTGTTATTATCTGCTTCATGGGGTTCGTCTGACAGGTAAAGAATGTATCTGTCAGCCCATCCCTTTTCTTTCAGATGATCCCAGAACGTCTTAAGTACAAGCTGGTAAGCTTTTTTATATTCGGGACGCAGTCTGCTCCTGTCAGCATCTTTATAGGGATATTCACCCGGATATGGTTTCTCTTTAAATTTTTCAGAAGGAGGGAAGGCCCACCCGAAAAGATAAAAAATGTCAACAGGAAGGTATGCAAACGGATTCTTGAGCTCATCAAAATAGATTGCCGCAGCCTTGTCATATTCAGTAAAATCAATAGTAACCCTCCCTTCAGTGTAATTTACTTTAGGAACCGGATTTATCTCTCCTGAACTGATCCGGTGTTTTGCCATGAATGACAGATACATATTCCGCAAATCGTTCTCAGGCAGATCATTCCGCACCAGATCAGGCATCCTGTGAACTGATCTGTAATCGTAAAGAGCCCCGAAGGAATTCCTGTCAGGCAGTGTGAATTTCCAGACATGAACCGTCCAGGGAATTTCTTTTACAAGTGAATCACTGTGGAAGATTTTTATCTTACCTGCATAGTCTCCACTCACTGTTCCCTCAGGTACAGCCACGTCAATCCAGATTGGCTGTGTTGTATGTGCTTTTAAATCAAAAACTTTTGCAGGCAGGAGTGGATCAGGCCAAAACCCGCTCCATCCGTCGCTGCCAATTGGCTCTGCCGGAAATTTCAGATACCAGAAAGGGACCTTCCTTTCATAGTAATTTGAAGGGTAATCAATGGGTACATATCCAACCAGACTCACAGATACCTGGTCAAGCATATGCCCTGCTGAATTGACAGGCGGAGTAACTTCAACTCTCATTCCGGTGTAATCCCGCGGGCTTCTGAGGGCTATTTGCAAAGGTTCTGACTCATTTTTTGCAGCGGAGATTCGCAGAGCCCCAATCTGGGATGGAGGAAGATCCTCATGAAACACCTTTACGACCGGATTTACCGGCCATACCGTTAGTTCCTGCAGTTTATCTGCAGCTCTCTGATCAAAAAACATACTTCCCGCATATCCTTCAATAACCTCCATCATCAAGATCCCGTTGCACGATGCTGTTCCGGATTCTGCTCCTGATAAGGCAAGGCTCAACAAGGCTGAATATGCCTTCTCCGGTGCCCGGAAAATACCAGATATAAATGCCCGGTCACGCGTACCTGTGATCTTATCGCTAACAACCCTGCCATTTATTGTGGAATCCTTGTCTCCATGAAATCTGATAACAATAGAAATCCCATCTGATATATCTGAACATTTCACCATTGCCCCGAACATATATGTCTTCCCGGACTCAATTGTTATATCCTGAGTCAATCCGGTCTTATTTATTTCTCCGCTTGCCGGCAGACCGGGAAACAAATTTCTTTTATCGTTGCACAAGTCGCTGAATTCTTTCTGGCGATCTGTAACATCTTTTTCCTTTCTGTCAAAATAGGCATACGTGGTTTGCTCAGTGCCAGCTGCAACAGGACTTTCAAGCAGCAGGGCATTCTCAAAACGGAAATAAGGTCCGTTTCCCTTATTTCCCAGCTGCATCAGGGCATGCTGAATATCTTCATTGTGAAGACGCAGATAAACCTGCTCCATTTTCACATATACAGGCAAAGTCTCATTGTTTTTTCTGAAGTTGAAGACTTTAACGGGTACACGGATATTCCATTTTTCGTCACCGGGCCATACTTCATTTCTGCCTTTTTCAGTTAAGGAGACAGACTCAGAAGTTTCAATTTCAAAGTTCAGCTTTCCTTCCTTTTGCAGAACGGATTGTTTTTCATCCTTGCTTCCATATCTCTTTTCTTCCAACACTGCTCCCATAGGCCATGCTGCCTTATTGTTGTAATAGATGTAACAGGTCTCAGACTTTCCGGCTTTTAATGAAACAGGTATTATGAACTCGCAGTTATCGGGAATAGCTCCTTCAGTCACAAGTCCTGCGTCCGGTGATGTGATTCTCCACAATAATTCTGTTCCACCGGAATCGACCAGCCTCAAACCCGTTGCATCTTCTCCTGCCAGATCAAGGAGACCTTTGCCTTTTCCGATTTTCATCATTACAGTTGAACCGGCAACATCGCGGTTTGAGGAGTTTGTGACTTCAACCGGGATACGGGAATGCCAATAGCCCATGTTCGACAGGTACAGGGGATAATGCCATTTATCCGTTGCCTGAGCAACGGTATCAAATTCTTCTGGTACAAAGCCCAAAACTATGATAAATAGTAAAATTTTCGTTTTCACAGATTTTCAAACCATTTTTCAATTTTTCCAATATACATTTCCTCTGCCTGGATCATCCAGTCCAGGTTTTCAGTCTGGCTGGCGAAATGGAAATACCGGTCGGGGACATAATTGGCCGGATAGGTCACAAACCGGGTCTTGCCATATACCTGCTTAAGGTTCTCCCAAGCCAGCTGAAAACCCCGTACAGCCAGCTTTACCTGGTCAATTCCTGCTTTTTGTTGTCCCTTGTCAGCATTGTCACATTGCTTAAGTGCAAGCAATAAACGGGGTGCAGTGATCTGCAGATCATACAGTGCCATAGAAAGTTCCCAGTAATACCGGTTCCTTTTTGATGCGTCATACAATTCCTGCAAGCGCAGAGACAGGGCCTTGTAGTTGTCTGTTTCAACCCGTGCTTTTTCCAGGCGGTCATTATATTTCCGCGTCCAGGTACCGGGTGAATTCAGATCAGGCAGCCCGATAAGTTTGGTTGTATAATCAAACTGCACCTTCTCCTGATCCGCCAGGGGAGGAAGCCAGTGTTCGAGCCTTGAAAAGCTCTGCAACGCATTGTCTTCATCCAGGAGGCTTCCCTTTTTAAAGAAGGCCTCATACCAAAAGATCGAACCCCTCCGGAGCTGTTCATTAAAACTTAGAAAGTCCGGTAACGATAAAGCGAATTCCCTCTGCAACCAGGCTTTATCATATTCTTCCAGGGTGCGTCCGTTTGGGGACCAGCCGTACTCAGCCGATGCAATAAATCCGCGCCAGTAATTCTCCATGTGGGGCGACTTATCATCCCAGGCAGTGCAGAGCATGCCGCTGATATTTTTTTCAGCGGCCAGCTGCAGAAAGCTTTGTATGGTTATGATACCGTATGAGGCCTGACCCTTGTCTCTCTCATCAGCATGAAATAACATGCCTCCTTCTGTATTTGTGGCAGTAGCACCCATGGCTTTCAACCCCCGGCTTTTATACCAATCCAGTGCGAGAATATTTCCGGGTTGTCTGGCCATGGTATAATTCCAACGCATGTAAACGCAGTTTTTAGGGAAACCCTCCAGCAGGTTGTCGAGTTTGGGTGTACCCTCCGCCCAGCGTTTGGCTGCTTCTGTTGCAGTAACATCGTCACTGTATGTAGTTTCGTAAACTCCGGCTTCTTTCAGGGGCATGTCATCCCAGAAAATGGGTATGCGGTCATTTTCTGCAGCAAATTCACATACTCTTTTTAACCAGTACAGGCTCAGACTCAGCATACCTTCTTTATCAGCCATTGGCTTGCAGCGGGGGCACATTCCGATATTGCCGATCTCATCTCCCCCGATATGCAGGTACTTTGAACCAGGGGTGGCTTCAATGGCATCCCGGTACAGATCGAATAAAACCTGGTACGTTCCCTCATGCAGCGGACAGAAAGCCCATTTGTTCCAGGAAAGTTCGCGCAAATGAGCATATTGCTGGTGTTTGAGAATAAAGGTGGCATGTCCCAGTCCCTGGACCAGGGGAGTAATCTCGATGTGCCGTTCGCGTGCATAACGCGTCAGGGCAGCCATCTCATCCATGCTGATTGCCTGAGGGGCTCCGACCAGGGGCTGACGTTGAAACCTAAGCTTATCCTCATACTCGAATACCACGGCATTGATTTTATACCTTGCAAGCCTGTCAATGCTTTCGTAATAATAATGCATGTGGTCGAGGTGGTGCTTGACGTCAAACTGAACGGCACGGTATGAAAGCGCAGGATAATCCGTTATTTTGCAGGCAGGGACCGGCTTATTAAAATCACTTGCGTCTTCCATGAGTTGTTCAAGCGTCTGGCAACCATAGAACAGACCAGCTTCCGCCTTCGCGGTGATTTCTGCCTTATCCGCGCCAATGGTAAGGATATATCCCTCTTCCGAAGGAAGAACAGCTGCTTTGTCCAGGATCAGGGTCAGCCTGCCGCTGTTTCCGGCCTTCCCGATTGGCAGTCGTGAAAGATATTTTCCCATGACCGGGCATGAAAAGTCACCTTGCAATACCAACTGTTGCAGCTTACCCGGCACAAGTCCGGATCCCTTTAACAGTATGACATTTTTTGGCTGAGGGATGACGGTAAAGGGAGAAGGCAGGTTTTCAGTTGAAAAGCTTGGTTCTGACAGGATAGATGTCAATAAAACGGCAAACAGCAAGGAATGAATTTTTGGTTTCATATGGGTGTAATTAATGTATTAATCTATATATCACCTCACCCCCTGCCCCCTCTCCTAAAAGAGAGGGGTAAGAAGCTTATGGTGAACAAACTACAAAAATATCATCGTTACCCTCTCTCCCCTCTCCCCTGGGAGAGCGGTCAGGGGTGAGGAGCTTACTGAAACATATCCTCATAATGCTTTGAATTCATAAAAATACCGCCACTCCTGGCAAAGTAATCCTCACCCAATTCAAAAACACCCTTTTTTGTGGTGGCCCAGGGCTCATTTTTGCAGGGATAATAATCACGCATCTGTTCCCAGTTCTTATAATTCTGATGTCCGTTGGTTTCCAGTAATCCCAGTCCCAGACCCGGAAATGGGGCCAGGCGTGCTGCAACATTCTTGTTCCATTCCACCAGGATCGGATTTACGGTCAGATCCGCACAAAAACACGGCACGTCATGGTCATGGGCCACCCGGGCAATTTTCAATGTCATGCTCAGAGTTTTTGCGATCGCTTTTAGTGCAATGGCCTTATATCCCATCTGGATCCGTTTCAGGGCATCTTTTTCGGTATGCGCACTCTCATCTGCGGCAATGCGAACCGGAATATCCTGAATATCGATCTCCATGAGTTCGTCGAATGGTTCCTCTATAATTGCGATCTGGTCAAATGCACCTATCTTTTTTGAATGATCAAGGAGTCGCAGTAAACTCTCCTTTTTTTCATATCTTCCGTTTGCATCAAAATAATAGGGTAATTTACCGTTTTTTGTATAAGGAGTTCTGGCCTCTCCAATTGCCTTATGTATCTCAGTGAGTCGCGCCATATCCTTTTCAAGCATCTCAGCCTGTGTACCGGGCTGTCCGATTTTTATCTTCATAAAGAAGTATCCCTGGTCAACCGCTGCCTTAATTTCGGTTACAGGAATACTATAGGCCATAAGCGGTATGCTTGCCACCTTGTTGTGATGATGCGACAAAGCCGGTTTATAGGCCGCGGGTATCATGTCATCAAAGGATATGATACCATTTTCAGCGGCATATAAAAGCCAGGCAGCATTGTCGACAGCAACAAGGGCGTTCAGTGCAAAAGTCTGGCGCAGGTCATCCTTCATGCAAATCTTTTTACCATATTGGTATACCTCAGGCCATAATTCATCAAGCAAATCTACCGGATTGGTAAAGGTTCGTCCTTTCAGTAACCTTAATCCATATTCTGTCATGGCATACATCAGGGCATTTCCCCCGCTTTCTGAATGTGAAGCAAATACTTTTGCATCTGACCAAAGGATACTTTGTGAACAAGTACCTATTTTCCGGATGCCCGATCCGCCGGTAAGCATGGCCGCGGTCTGCCATATTTCATGCATGTAACCGCCTTTGAAACCAAAGGGACGTATCAAAGGCTCCCGCTCAAAATTTGAACTGACCTCAGCAATGGTGATGGGTTTCAGGGCTCTTTTTTCAGTGGCAAATCCTGCCAATGGCAAATTGGCGACAATACTCCCCCCGGTAACCAGGGCTGAGTTTGTAAGGAAGGTTCTTCTGGATATCGTCATATTTATGTTATGATTGCTATCGGATTAATATGTATTTTGGGCTAAAGCACGATATTTTTTAAACTTTAATAGCCCCGGCCTTAAGGCCGGGGTGGCCGGGGTTAATGAATACATTTAAAAATCCGGGCTTTAGCCCCTATATATCGAAAACAGCCAATCATGCAAAACCATTCTTTGCCATCATACCCTTCAGCTTGTCGGTATCCCTTTTCAGTATAAACAAGGCCTTCTTCATTTTTTCCTTTACAGGCAGCTTTTGCTCTTCACCGGACAAGACCGGATATTCGATATGCAAGGTTGTATCGCTTTTAAGCTTCAGTTCTTTCAGCAAGGTAAAATACGCATCGTAATCGATCTGTCCCTCTCCGAGAGGAACAGCTTCAGGAACCATTTTGCCGTTCTGGTCAAACCAGTCAAAATCCTTGATGCATCGAGTCTTGATGTAAGGGCTTAATAACCTTAACCCGTTACCCCATGAACTGTATCCTTCAATTACCGCATGCCAGATATCGTACTGGCAGCTGATCCAGTCCGGATTCAGATCTTTCAGTATATACCACAGATCCCAGACAGGACTGCCAATCCGTGGCTGTCCATGATGATTCTGATAGGCTCCGTGAATGCCGGTTTTTTGGTTCAGGGAGGCCAGCTTATCCAGAATCCGGCGTGCATTGTCCAGATTTTCCGGAATAGGCCTTGAATAGTCGTAGTCAAGATAACCCGTTCGGTAATAGGCTACACCAAGATCAGCAGCTGTTTTAAGCACTTCCTCATTCAGGGGATTGTCGGCATCGGTAACGGCTGTGGTCATCATATGCACCGCTATCCCGTTACTCCGGGCTGCAGAAACGGCTTTTGGCAGATCAGTCCTTACATTTTCAGGTTCCACATGCCCACCAGGGCGGACGGTCAGGTCAATGCCATCCAGTCCCGCCGCTGCATATACTTCGGATAGCTGATTGTAATCCAAGAACTGAAACAATTTTGAAAAAGCACAGATCTTGCCTTTATCAGGATTATTGGTAGTGGTTCCCGAAGAACCCAGGTTTGATATTCCACCCAAGGGCAAAACGATGCCCGCGGCCGCTGCTGATTTTACAAAATTCCTTCTTGATATTGACATGATTAACTTTTTTCGAATGATTATTATTAAGTAGTATCAATAACTCTAAGTACTTTAAGTACTCCAAGTACTCTAAGTACTTAGTTTCCAGGGCTTTCTATACTCATAATGCAGCAATTTGTTCGCCTCTGCACTATTGGTAAACTGCTCCTTATCAGCATCCCACAACAACCGGGTTTTGGTAGCCAGGGCTATATTGGCCAGGTGGGCAAAGCTGGTTGACCGATGCCCTTCTTCGAGAGGACAAAGCGGTGCCTGCCGGGATTTAATGCAATCCAGGAAATTCCGGATCAGGGTACCCGTGCTGTCTGCGCTGCTGCCATCGTCAAGGGCCTTGTTCACATTTTGATATTCCTCGGCCTCTATCAGCTTTTCCCAGGTCTGGAACTGGCCTTTCGTGGCCGGGATAATCTTATAGGCGCTCTCATCCGCCAGCAATGTGCCTTTAGTCCCGCGGAGTTCAATCTCGCCAAAAGAAGCCATGGGTCCGCTGTTTGCTTCGTAATCGCTGAAAAGGATCATGGCACCTGAAGCAAATTCAAAAGTCACTTGTAATGTATCCGGTATTGTACTGTCATCATCAAGAATATACTTACCGCCATGCGCACTGATTGCCATGGGGGCCTTTTCTCCCATCAGCCACCGGATAACGTCCATATAGTGGACACCCCAGTTGCCCATCTGGGAGGAATAGTCGCTCCACCAGCGAAAGGTATAGGGTGCTATATTATATTTGTAAGGGATATAAGCCCTGGGACCGAGCCAGGTATCCCAGTCAAAACCAGCCGGAGGGGCTTCGGGTTTCATTTTGCCGATGCCATCCGGAAACATATTGTTGATATGCGCTGCCCTGCCCACGGTGATCTTGCCTATTTTGCCCGATGGCATTTCTTTGGCCAGTTTCTGATACAGGACATTGCCCCTCCTGTTCAAACCTACCTGGGCGATCTGCTTGCTCGCTTTCAGTGCATTTACCATACTGCGGCCTTCATGAATGGTAATGGTCATGGGTTTTTCCACATACACATCTTTTCCGGCCTTTATAGCATCTGTGGTTTGCAGCGCATGCCAATGATCGGGTGTGGCAATACAAACGGCATCAATGGTTTTATCCTCTAGCAGTTTGCGGTAATCGGTATACCGGTCAACCTTGTTTGCAAAAGTTTCTCCCATTTTGGGGATGCGCCCTTCTTTTCCCAGGTAACCCGTCGTATATCGCGGGTCGACTTTCGCATAGTCCCTGGAAAGGTAGGCCTCATAGAGATCGCACAGTGCCGCTACTTCACAGTCGGGTTGAGCCATAAACAGTTTCATCAGCTGCGTGCCCCGGTTGCCCACCCCGATAAAACCCACACGGATCTTATCGTTGGCGCCAACAAATTGAGATCCTGCGGATGCAATGCCATTCAGGCCAAGTGATAATCCGGTTGCTGCCAGGGTTGATTTTGCAATGAATTCTCTACGATTACTTAAAACTCTTTTCATATGGCTTTTTTATAGTTTAGTAGTCAAGATTAGCTGTTCGACAATACGGGCATTGACATCTTTTTCTGACTCTTTCAGAACGAAGTTTTTGTCATGCTCAAACATGGCTTTGCTCCACAACAGCAATTTATGATCCGGGAAGTACTTTATTTGCCCGTCCAGCCATTGAACCGCTTCATTCCGCCTGTTCAACTTTTCATAGGCCCATGCAGTTACAAGTGCATTAGAAGGGGAAAAATTCCGGACTGTATTTTCAACACGGGGTTCAAACTGAATGATCTGTTTCAGAAGTTTATCAGCATCTGCTGTTCGCTTCTGCTGAACATAGCACAAATAAGTCGTCCAATCCTCTAACCGTGTATCGATATCTTCGGGATAGGGCATGCCCACACCCAGATTTTCAGGCCATAGCCTGGCCTGGTCGATGAGCTTCAGGGCTGCTTTGGCATTTTTCTTTTGAATGTTCTGGACAGCCTGCATCAGTTTAGCTTCCCGGTATAATTCATGTCCATCAGTTGCTCCTTCATAAGGAATAATATTAATCCCAGTCAGAACCTTGTCTGCTTCTACATACTTTTTATTCAGGTTGAGTGTCTTGGCATACAGCATACCCATGATGAAATTCTTTGGTTGCGTGCGGTAAAATGCCTCAGTAATGAGCAAGGCCTTGTCATTTTGCTGGTGATTGATATAATAATCCGCCAGAAGCCTATGATAACGCCACTGATTATCGACTGACAGGGCCTTTTTCAGATCAGCCTCACATTTCGCATCATCAAAACCCCTGAATAATTCCGCACGGCTTGCATAAAAGGGTGCAAAACCCGGTGTATCACCGCATGACGAGAACAGTTTGTTGCATTCAGCAACCCGGTTCCTGTCCCTATATATCAGGGCCAGGTGATACTTCAGCAGCCAGTCATCCTGGGTAGAAAGCAGGTGCTCCAGAACTGAGGCGGTCTCGGAACGGAAAGGAAATGAGAAGGCCGGATCAAGGCCGGAACAATCAACCTTGCTCTGATCTAAAAAAGCCATCCAGTAAGCCACCTCCGGTGTTTTTGGAGACAGGGAAAGGACCTTTCGTGCATCAGGAATACTGCCTGCATTGTAATACCATACTGCCAGTTCCATAAGGGTTTCCTGAGGCAGCTCATTCCGGATAAGCGAAGTAAACTGCAATCTGGTCTCTTCATCCGGTTTTAGCAGGTATTTTTCAAACCGGGCAAAGTGGTTAATCGGATCATAAGATGATATACACTTCAATACATCAGCCTCCCCGGAGAGATCATTCTGATAACGGCATATAACAGCCTGCAGTTGGAGGGCATCTATGTTATATCGGTTGTAATCAACCGCTCTTTTCGCATATCCTAGCGCCTTCTCAAAATTCCTTTCCCTCAGATACATTCTGCTCAGTTCAGTATAAGCAGCGCTGCGGTAATCGGATGAAAGTGTAGCAATATCAAAGCCGTCTTTGGCATCCACGATATGTCCCAGCCTGGCATTGATCAGTCCATAAAAATAATTGGCACTGCCATCATGGGTATCAATGCTCAAAGCACGTCTGGCCAATTCAAGGGCTTTTTCGTACTGCATGTTTCGATATTTCAATTCTGCCATTTTTACCAGGGCGGGCAGGTAGTTATGGTCCTTGTCCAGGGCAGCCTGCAATTTCTCTTCAGCTTCGGGATACATCTTCTGGTCCATGGCCTCTTTTCCCTGTACATATAGACCATAGGCGCTGTTCCAGTCAAAATCGTCAGGGGCATTCACCGGCCTGTTCAAAACATAGGCCTGTGGATCAGTGTCATAAATAAGCTTGTTTTCTCCCAGAGTTACTTTCAAATGCTGTCCGCTTCCGGATAGTTTTATTGAATCAGCGAAAGTTGACAGGGGCTGCAATTGTAAGTCCCTGCTGTAAATGATCTTTTGCCCATCGGATATGATGAGCTTGTCCCGAATGGACTGTACCGGCGAAAACCACACCTTAAGCCAGCCGTTCTCATTCTTAACATTGAGAGCTCCGTACTCATTGGCTTCAACAAATCCCCGGGTGCGTAATACGGGATAAAAGTATTCAGTCCAGCTATCCGTTGCATATGGCGCAAAGCTTCTGTGTTTAAAAGGGGTACGGGTCGCCGTAAAGCCATTTTGATTAAACAGTCTTCCTGATTGCATCTCGACATACTGTCCGTCCGTATCGGTCAGCAGATTTTCCCAAATCATGCCCTGCCTGGACAAGCCCCAGATCCATATTTTCTTCCCGGCTTTGTCGTCATGTGAACCATACCTTGCCACACCAAAATCGTCATCATGCCAATAGCCACCAAAAAAATGGGCATATTTTCCAAATACATGATAGGATTTATACCCACCGAAATTATTGGATTCATAGAACGAAATTTTCTTGCCGTTGCTTTCGTTAACGGGCCAGTCCGCATACTCTCCTTCATGTCCGATGTATCTGTTACCGGGATAGATGAACTCCAGATTACCGTCCGCTTTGTATCCTCCGTTAAGCCAATGGTAATAGGGCTGTTCCACGGGCGATGAGTTATACCAGAACGTTCTGGTAATAAAATAAGCCTTATCCTTCGGAAGGGTTACTTCAAGCCGCCAGTTGCTTCTGGAAATCAGGTCAAGCACGCCAACAGTGCAGGTAACACTACCATCAGCATTGGTTTGTACAATATAATCCACCGGAGTTGCACAATTGGCTGTATGGCCTATAATGCCATAGTTAAGCTCCAGTCCGCCACTGGTATATGGACCACGCATGGAAAGATCACGGAACTTTATCGCGTGATTGTAATAAATGAAGGGCCGGTTGGATGATTTCTCAATGGCTGTCCAGATTTTACCCCCAACTTCAGGCAAAATCATCACCCGGATAAAATCATTCTCCAGTTCCACGACCTTCCAGGATTTCTGAACCGGTGTATCCGTATAACCATCAAAACGGAAATAAGGATAAACGGATGTAAACAGCGGAATCGGGCTGGGATCGGAATACGGATAAGTCGGGAATACTTGTTGATATTCCTTTATGGTAGCATCCCGCTGCTGTGACAGGGCAACAGCACAGGTGACAAGCAGGGTAAAGCCAAGGGCGAGTTGCCTGCATTTTAAGAAACGAGCATACATATTGATTGATTTTTAATAGCGGTTATGAATGAGATCTCCTTAAGCAATAATAATAAAAAAATTATTAATTATCTTGAAACCCAAAATTCTACGAATGTTTCGTCATGGACTGATCCTGGCTATCTTGCTATATGCTTCTGTTCTGGGGCTATTCTCACAACCCGGGATACAGGTGGTTTTTACTGAGTCGCAGCCAACCATTGACGGATGGGTCAATGATGAAGTCTGGAATAAAGCCGCCCTGGTAAATGATCTGGTTCAGCGGGAGCCCAGGATTGGCGAACCTGTGTCAGAGAAAACCGAATTCCTGTTCCTGTGCGACAGGAATAACCTCTATGTTGGGATCCGGTGCGCAGCAGAACCGGGGGGTATAACGGCAAAAGAACTGGCACGCGATGTGAGCCTTGGCGATGATGACCGGGTTCAGGTGATCCTGGACACCTACCTGGACGGCAGAAATGGCTACTGGTTCCAGATCGGTCCGCGGGGAAGCATTGGGGATGCCCTGATCAGTCAGAACGGGAAGGATTTCAATAAATCCTGGGATGGCCTGTGGAATGGTAAGGCAAAGATCACCGCGGAGGGTTGGACCGCAGAGATGGTCATTCCATTTAAAACGCTCGCATTCAGAAAGGGACAGGACACCTGGGGACTGAAAATCATACGGCATATCAAAAAGAGATCGGAATCGTCCTATTGGCCTCCCACCTCCCTGAATGCTGACCGGTTTCAGATATCCGATGCCGGGAGGATTTCCGGGCTTACCAATATCACCCAGGGAATAGGACTTGATGTTGTACCGTATGTAACAGGAGGCATTTTGAAAAAACCGGAAGAGGATCCTGATCCCTTGCTGGATGCCGGACTGGATGCATTCTACCAGATCACCCCCTCACTCAAAGCAGCCCTTACCATCAATACAGACTTTGCCCAGACCGAAGTCGATCTGAAACAGATCAATCTTACACGCTTTAGCCTGTTTTTCCCTGAGAAACGGGATTTTTTTCTTGACGGGGCGAATTATTTCAATTTCGGTATTAATGGAGATGTGGAAGACCCGAAAAATACCAGTCTTATTCCCTATTTCTCCAGAAGGATTGGCCTGGATCCTGAGGGTAATCCGGTTGCAATCCGGTACGGCGGTAAATTTACGGGACAGGCCGGCAAATGGAACCTCGGTTTTCTTCATGTCAGGGACGACAATCCATGGGACAATCCTGGATATACAGTTGGCCGGATAACCCGGAATTTTGGCAAACAATCCTCCATTGGTATAATCGGTACATACGGCAATGCCTTGTCGGAAGAAGATAACGGACTGGCTGGTTTTGATCTCAGGTTAGCCAGTGCGGAGATCAAACAGAACAAAAACATGGTGTTTAGCCTGTATGCTTTGAAATCATTTACCACAGATCTGACCGGGAATGATATCTCCCTGGGAACAGAAATCAACTATCCGAATGATTTCATCAATTTCCGGTTTGGATTTTATCAGATTGGAGAGAATTTTATTGCAGGACTAGGTTTTGTGCCGCGCAACGATATCCGCGACTATTATGGAAGTTTTCGAGTTGGTCCGCGACCGAAAAAATCAAAAGTATTGCAGATCAAATCAGGGTTCGCCTATTCACTGATTACCGGTTTGAAACAGACAGATCTTCAGAGTGTTGATTTTGACATTAATTTTTGCGAGATCAATTTCCTGAGTGGTGACATAATTATCCTGTCATCACAATATCAATTTGAATCACTTCAAGAGGAGTTCATCTTATTTGATCAATATACAATCCCGGCAGGTGATTATAATTTCTGGAGTCATTCATTGTCACTTCTTTCGGCAAAACGCCGGAATGTATGGGCCGGAACCCGTGTCAGCAATGGCGGTTTCTATTCGGGATCGCGCACCAGCTGGCTCATGCAATTGGGTTATAAGGTTTTCGTCCCAATTTATATAGGCCTTGAATCCGACCTCAATTTTGTGGATCTTCCGGAAGGATACTTCGAAACAAGGATTTACCGCTTCAATCTGAACCTTTTATTTGGTCCGAATGTGTCGTTGTACAGTTTCGTACAGTATGATAACCAGACCGAAAGTATGGGCTGGCAGTCCCGGTTTCAATGGATCATCAAACCGGGCAAGGAGGTCTATTTTACCTGGAATGCACCGTATATGGATCCCCTGGAGCGATTCCGGACTGAAAGTTACGAGGCAAGGGTGAAGGTGAATTATACCATAAGGTTTTAAGAAGTGCCTTAAGTACTTAAAGTGCCTAAAGTGTCTAAAGTACTTGGAGACTGCTGAAATCCGCTTTGCTCCGGGCTCGATTTGCTTCCCGGTAATTTGCTCCGATACTGGTGCCTGATTTTGTGATCTGATTTTTAACTACTTTTCCTTCAGATGTTTCCGGTATTATAGCTGATAACCTTATTATTGTAATGGCAAACTTCCTTGTCCGCATTTCCAACAACTTCCCAAACTCCTTATTATCCATTGTTTCTGATGCGTAAAAGAATAAGTTTGTATTGGACTCAACATAATCGGTTTTGAAGCCACGGAGTGGCATCATTTCAATAACCGTGGGTGATAACCCACGGATATATACAGAATATAGTCTCTCAGCCCTGAAAGAGTTGAATAACAGGTGGTAATGCCTATCGGTTCAACCCCTCCGGGGCTGAATGGTGATGCCGGTCTTTTCTGCCGTGGGTTTACACCCACGGCTATTTATATTCAACTCCTTCGGGGTCAAAAATCAAATCATAATATCATAGAACGTTTATATTATATTTAATATCAATAATATACAAACAAATTTTGAAAGTTAACACATCACCACTAATTATCCATAACTTTTTATTTAAATGACTATTACACTTAACACAATCCAAGTACTTTAAGTATTCTAAGTACTCTAATTAGTTAAGGCACTTTAATTCCTCCTACTACATACCACCCGTCCTCTAACCTTCCTTTGTTCGCGATGGGAATGGTATGTTCTATTGAACTGTGAAAAACCACGCCCATTTCAAGGTTGTAATCGCCGGCCGGCAAATCATCCGGCAATTTGTAATTAACGGAAACGCTCTTGTCACCTGGAAGCCATCCCTGAATCGACAGGTCAGTAATGGTTACAGCTTTGTTTATCCCGTTTTTATCCTTCAGTCTGAATGCCAGGCGATGATCCCGGTAAGGCGGGGCAAGGCCCAGGTTTTCCCATCTCATGCTTATTTCCATCTCTGAACCGGCAGCAACCACATCATTATAATCCATCACCCGAAGTACCAGCCTGAATCCCAGTTTCATCACCAGGCGTTCGATATCCGATATCCAACCAGCCGGAATATAGTGTGATTTATTCTGCACAAAGGTTGCATGCCATTTTATGGCATCATCCACTACTTCATCCGGGGGTGTGGGAAAGCCACCAAAGGTACCGCATGGTTCCAGTGCGACAGTCCCGGTTTTCCAGCCATCCGGCATCAGATTGACCATCGGCCAGTAGGAATCCTCATGATGATTCCATCCTACACCCGGTGCATCCCCGTTACCCCAGCAATCCCCCCGCCAGCCCGAGCGCCCCTTTGAGTTGGCATACAATACATTGTCTCTGTCGTCAACCAATGCTGTCAGGGGTGTATTGGGGAATACTTCATAATACAGGTCAATGATGGCTTTACGTGCTGCATCACTGGGCATAAGAACCGGATCACAGTAATTATGCCATTCACCCCATAACCCCACTGATCCGATATCAACCAGGGCAAGGTCGGGATGCCCATCGTAACGCTCTCCCAGGGCCCTGATCAGTTTCTCATGATATTGCTGAACAACCGGCTCTTCCAGGTCGACCTCATAATGTGCTCCTTCCTCAGGACATTCCGAAAAGGTGTACTTAATTCCTTTATCCAGAAGCCATTGCGGGATGGTGTTCTCATAGCCGGGCCAGGAAAGCATGACGCGAAAAGCCAGGGCCTGATTAGCCTGGCGGCACCGGCTCAGCCATTCGTCGATCATGTCAAAGGCATACTGACCTTCCTCCGGCTCCAGGTCGCCCCAGGTCCACCGCATATAGGCACAGCCTGATTTAAACCGAAGCCCGGTCAGGGTCGGATCGTCATGGGCAGTCCGGAAGAAAGTCTGCCACCCGATGCCGGGAATCTGCAGGAAGCCTTCATCCTCCTGAAGTATGCTCTGCTTTGTCTTTTCAGAGCTTGCACAGGCTAGTACTAATCCTGTCACCAAAATTATCCATATCACTGGCAAACTGCTTGTTCGATTCATATTTATACTTGTATAAACCAATCTCAACTTTAAGTACTCTAAGTACTTTAAGTACTTGCTTTCTTTAACACCTCATCCACCGGTACAGCCTGGCCGCCCCTTCGTTTGCTCTCATCTGCCGCTTCCATAAAAGCATATATTTCCAGGGTTTCAACAGCATCAACCGGTGAAACCCCGCTTTTAAAGAATTCACCGATCTTTACCACAAGGGCCTCATAGCCTTCAAATGGACCAAGGGTGAGGTTTGCATCTGTCCCGAATGCGATTCCTCCATAGTCATGGGTGCCGCTCCGGGTACCCCGGAATGTACCGATACGACCATCCTTCCATTTCCCGACAACAACATCCGTATCCGGTGTCTGGAACCGCGTTACAGTTTCGCAACCGGTGCCCATAACCGTAAACAAAATTTCAACACCATGTATGCCATACCAGAACAGGTCGGGATGAGTCGGTTCCAGGCTGGCAGGGCTAAAGGTATCCGCACCAACCACCTTACCGATCTTATTATTATATCGTACATCCTGCGCATTTTTCAGATAGCGCAGGGATGAGGCTGAAAACACGGCAACATTTTTATCGGCTGCTTCCCGGTAGATTTTTACAGCGTCTGTAAGTGAACCTGCCACAGGTTTGTCAATAAAAACCGTTTTGCCTGCCCTGATGACCTGGCGCGCTTGTTCCAGGTGCGGACGACCGTCATTGGTTTCTAGCAGGACAGCATCAACCTTGCTGAGCAGCTTTTTTATGGAGTCCACAATTTCCACACCCATTTGTTTTACCTGCTCGGTATACTTGGGAATCGTATCCACACTTGATTTGATGTCGGCACTGCCCAGGGGATAGGCAGCCACCACCCTGAATCCTGCCAATCCGGGTCAGGGATTCTCGGAATTGAATAACTCCGTAAAGGCCGGTGAATGGGAAGTGTCCAAGCCAATGATACCGACCCGAATCACATCGCTGCCTGGTTTGGCCAGCAGCCGGAACGGAACGGACTGCAATCCCATAACCGCCCCGGCCATGGTTGCATGTTTGATGAATGTTCTGCGGGTTGTTTTCATGTGATTGGTTTTTCTTCTGTTATATTGCAATCATCAAATAATTAGGTCAAAACATAATCATTTCTTCCTTTCAACCTCACCCCCTGCCCCCTCTCCTAAAGGCGAGGGGTAGGAAGTAAAATTGTAGACATTTTTATCTCTTATGGTCTTCACCCTCTCCTTGAGGAGAGGGCAGGGTGAGGTATAACGGATGACGCGTACCTCAATTCTTACTCAACCTCACAATCTCCGCTGCCATAGCAGCACGTGTATCCAGAATCAGCATCGGATCTTCAGATGTTGCCCACCAGTTCGGAGCTACAGCGGAAACGAATTTCATCAAAGCATCCTTGCCTCCGCGTTCTTCGAGCAGCGCAAAATATTCGTAGTCCTCCATGCCATCACGCAGGTTTTTCAGCCGGATGCAGCCGACAGGCCCGTCTATGCCACAGGGAACACCCGGGTATAACAGGTAACCTCCGGCGTTGAACTGAGATTCTGATTCTGAGAACGCAGGCAGCAGCCAGGGATCCATGACACCTGTATGCATACTGCTGATGGTTACGATCGACCAGTATAAAAGACCGTTGATATTATACTGCCTGTTGAGCCAGGTAGGCGTCCGGTATGAGGTCAGGAGGGCATCCAGATGCCAGTAAGGGGAATCATAATCCTTGACTTCGTTGTATTTTGGATGATATTCGGGGGCTCTTTGTGACAATGCTGTATATGACCATACCTCATCACCGTGTGATATTTTTTCATCAATGGTTTCACGGTCAATAAAGGCAAAAAGCGGGCACCAGATATCGATGGCCGGATCCATATCGGGCCAGGAAGGATCCTGCTTGTATGTCTGTTCCACTACCAGGCAACGCAATTCAGGCGCAGCTTCATGCACCAGTGCACCGAGTGCAATAACCTCTTCATAATTATCCTTGAGGTTAGGCTCATCCAGCATATACACATAGGCACGTTTGTCCCATCCGTTCTCTTTCACATACTTATGGATATCCGAATAGTAACGCAGTGCCTTGCTCCGGTTTGTCGTGGTCATATCCTGAAAAGGTGCACGCGGGATATCAAAATCCGTCACATGCAGATCCTGGATGTATTTTTTCAGTGCCTCATGACGTTCGGGAATAATTTTGAGTGATCCATCAGGATTAACTTCCGGCATAAGACTTTCAGGAATCGGCGGATTGATTCGATGATCAGCCATCATCTGGCAATAACGCATTTCAATTTCCCGGCACCTGTCTGAGTTCGCATTCAGCCTCGAACAATCGCGGGATCTGCCCTCCACACTTCCAAAGTGGTTCCGGTGTGTAGGACCTTCCGGCAGGGTGAAATCCCATACGGTCAATGTTACCGGAACAGAAATGCTTTTCGTCTGCACGCTGTCCGAAACAGGACCAAAAAGCTCAGGCATATCATCCAGGGTGACCGTGAATGTTCCTTTATATTCGCCCGGGGCTGCGCCGGCAGGTACATATACATCCACCCAGATGGGCTGGTTTTGTCCCTTCCATACATCAAATGGCAAAGCGTACATCTCATAGCCGCTGGAAATAAAGGGTGTTCCCCATTTGACACGGTATTGGTGAAAGGGCTCGATCGGCTTGCCGGTAAGGGGATTGATAAAGGGTACCAGCGGATCGGCATACAAACCGGGAGGCAACTGGGCACGGGGAGAAGACCGCCTCACCCGGGCATATTCTTCGCGGAAAAGTGAGATATTCTCTTTTCCAATGGTCCCGGCGCTGCCCGTAAGATCTGAAATTTCCGCACCCACGACGCGGATGTTCTTCTGAATGGCACCAACAACCACCTGGAAAGATTCCACCTCGTTTTTGGCGGCTGAAATGGATGCCTGATCTGCACCAAAAAGTATCTGGTCCTGACCGATACGCTCCATGCTGTTCAGTACGGTCAGTTTCACCTCAGCGTTCTCAGGGCCTTTCGAACAGGAACCGCAAAAAATTGCCGCATAGACTGCAATGATGATGAATCCGAAAAAGTGAATACGTCTCATAGTTTGTCCTCCTATAGTTTATATAAGTACTGATTATGTATGCAAATTAAGGGTTAAAATGATGAGTCTCCGAAAAGTTCAAACGTCATTGCGAAGGACCCGATAGTTATCGGGGGACTGAAGCAATCTACTGCAAATGAAAAGATTGCTTCGCTACGCTTACAATGACGCTATGCCTTGTAGCCTTTTCGTATTGACTCAATGATCGATTATTAAAAGTACAATAAATTTATTTAGATCCATCATGCTTTAAAAATATACTCTTTCAACTCTTAATTCGCATTATTAATTATCTTAGTATTTATATCTGATTAATAATTCACAAAAAAGGAGGTAATTATGCCAGGACCTGGTGCTTATTGGTTCGGAAAAGAAGAACTCGACGCGGTAAGGGAAGTGGTGGAATCGGGCTATCTATTCCGTTACGGAAATGATAAGGATCCGAAATTTCTTCATAAGGTTTCGAATCTGGAAAAAGAATTTGCCAATTACTGTGGGACGAAATATGCCCTGGCAACTTCATCGGGAACATCTTCCCTGTTGTGTTCGTTAATCGCACTTGGATTGAAACCGGGTGATGAGATAATAGTGCCTGCCTATACATTCGTGGCAAGCTATTCATCTGTCATATTCGCAGGACTTATTCCGGTGCTGGCTGAGATCGATGAAAGCCTGACCCTGGATCCGGAGGATATTGAGCGGAGGATAACATCCAGAACAAAAGCCATCATGCCGGTGCATATGCTGGGTAATCCCTGCGATATGGACAGAATAATGAAGCTTGCCAATAAGCACGGATTGCTTGTACTGGAAGATTGCTGCCAGGCTGCAGGTGCTTCCTACAAAGGGAAGAAAGTGGGTACGATAGGCCATATCGGTGCATTTTCCCTCAACATATTTAAAACGATCAACAGCGGTGATGGCGGCCTGGTTGTTACAAATGACCAGAACCTGTATGAAACAGCTTTCTCAGTGCATGACCAGGGGCACAAACCCATGCGGTTTGGCGTTGAGGTGGGTTCACGCAACATACTCGGATTGAATTTCAGGATGAATGAAATAACGGCAGCGGTGGGATCTGCCCAATTGGCCAAGATTGATCGCATTGTGACGACCCTCCGGCAAAAGAGAGCCAAATTCAAAAAACTGATCTCTGCGGCCCAGGGGTTTAAATTCAGGATATTAAACGATCCGGACGGGGATTGTGCCACGATTTGTACGGTTATTTTTGACAGCCGTGAGCAAGCTGCAAAAGTGGCCGGCATCCTGGGATCAAAAACTGTTGATCAGAGCGGATGGCATGTATATGCCAACATGGAACATGTGTTGCACCATCTGAAACAGGTGGGACAGCCACACATGAAGGGTGCTTATCCAAAAACAGATGATATCCTCAGCAGGTCGGTCAACATCAGTGTGGGAGTTGTGGACGGAGGCCTGGGTGCCGGCTGGGGCATCAATATCAACTCAACTGATGCCGAAATTGAAGCTGCAGCAGGGCAGTTTACAGATGCCTGCAAGTAATCTTGTTTTAAAAACATAAAATTATGGCTGGTGTATTCAGATTTTCCTTTGGCCCCTGGAATATTCATGAGGGGGCGGATTCCTTTGGTCCCGCTGTCAGAAAAAGCATTGACTTCGGGAAAAAACTGGATTTCTATAAATCACTTGGTTTCGATGGCGTGCAGCTGCATGACGACGATGCTGTACCGGATATGAATAAACTTAAACCGCAACAGATCAATACAAAAGCAAAAGAACTTAAGAAAGTATTGGATGATCGCGGATTGGCTGCTGAATTTGTGGCCCCCCGGCTATGGGAAGATGAGCGGACTGTGGATGGCGGTTATACATCGAACGATCCGGATTGCAGAAAATATGCCATTGAACGGAGCAAACGTGCGATTGATATAGCGAATGCACTGGGAATCGATCTGCTGGTATTGTGGCTTGCCCGTGAGGGCACGTATATTCGTGAGGCAAAAGACAGCAGGACTGCGACAGAAAGAATTGTGCATGCCATTAACCAGATGCTTGCCTATGATCCGCAAATCAGGGTTTGTATTGAGCCAAAACCGAACGAACCGATGGATCATGCCTATATTCCGACGGCGGGACATGCCATAGCCTTGTCGCAATTGTGCCATGATCCGAAACGTGTTGGGGTGAATATCGAAAGCGCGCATGCCATCCTGGCCGGTCTTGATCCGTCAGATGAAATGGGTTATTCACTGGCATTCGGCAAATTGTGGACGGTCCATCTGAACGATCAAAACGGATTGAAGTTTGATCAGGACAAAACATTTGGCTCAGTGGATTTGCGCCGGGCATTCAACCAGGTTCGCATCCTGGATAAAAATGACTATGGTACACATGGTGAATGGGTTGGCCTTGATGTCAAGGCAATGAGAACCCAAAAGGATGACCGGGCAACACGGCATTTAAGCAACAGCAGGACGATATTCCTGAAACTCCTGGAAATCTCAAGAAATCTGGATGAAACATTTATCACCAAGTGCCAGGTGGAGCGCGATTATGAAGAACTGGATCTTTATATCATGAAAGCTTTGCTGGGAGGATAAAATCTGATTAATAAGGCAAACGAAAATTACCTATAAAATATCTTTAATAAGTATTAGGTTATTTTATTTTATTTGTTATATTTGATTAAGATTAACCTTAAACCTAGAAAAGACATGATTATGAAACTACGACTGCAAGAAAATGGTAAGACAATTCTGTTTGTTTTGCTGAGTATTTTATTTCTCGATGTGAGCTTGTTTGCAGGCCATTCTTCCGTTCCTGCGGATGAATCCGCTGCAAAGGCTGTCACTGTCAACGGTCGGGTTACCGATGCAGATGGTGTTCCGCTTGCCGGAGCTGCTATTCAGGTCAAGGGTACCACTTCGGGAACTGTTACGGATGCCGACGGATATTTCAGGCTATCGGTTCCTGACGGCGCTACCCTAGTATTTTCCTATGTGGGTTATATCACGCAGGAAGTCCCGGTTGGTTCTCTATCCGAGATAAATGTAACTTTGGAAGCTGATGTGGCCGAACTCGGAGAAGTGGTCGTTGTGGGTTATGGTACCGTTAGGAAAAGTGATCTCACGGGATCCATCAGTTCCATCAAACCTGCCGAAATCACCCAGCTGCCCACCCAGCGGGTTGACCAGGCTTTGCAGGGCCGTACGTCGGGTGTATTGATCCTGAATACGGACGGTTCCCCCGGTGGCAATACCATGATCCGTATCCGCGGTCTCAACTCAATCAATGGCGGAAATGAACCCTTGATTGTCATTGACGGACTTCAGGGCGGACATATCAATTCAGTGAACCCCATGGATATCGCCTCAATAGAGATCTTAAAGGATGCCTCAGCGACAGCCATTTATGGTTCACGTGGTGCCAATGGTGTGGTTCTGATCACCACAAAGCTGGGCCAGAAGGGTAAACCGGTTATCGATGCATCCTATAATCTGGGCTTCCAGAACCTTTCACGTAAATTACCGGTGATGGCTGCCGGAGACTATTGCAAAATGGTCAATCTGATCCGGTCAAAA
Organism: uncultured Bacteroidales bacterium; assembly: GCA_963705125.1. GTDB lineage: Bacteria > Bacteroidota > Bacteroidia > Bacteroidales > UBA10428 > UBA5072. Next base: position 375,986 of record CAVPIY010000011.1, read on the forward strand.
GATACAGGTCAGGGGCATGTTCCGACAATCCCGTTTACTGATGAACAGATTGCGTACTATGAACAGAACGGCGGAACCGACTGGCAGGATGTGGTTTATGAAACAGGAATGATCAACAACGGCAACCTTGCCATCAGCGGAGCAACCGACAGGCTAAAATACATGGTATCCGGTAATTATCTGAATCACCAGGGGATATTGGTCAATTCCAAATATGATCGTGCATCCTTACGGGCCAACCTGTCTGCAGATGTAACAGATTGGGTCGATTTCGGGTTGAATTATTCCTATATCAAGGAGACCTATAAATCACCCTCTTTCAAGGATGAAGTAGGCTTTGTTTCTCAGGTAGTCAACAACGCCCCCCGATGGGCCCCGACTGAACCGGTATATGATGCGGATGGAAGTTACCATAAACACAATGGCGAGTATGGTCCCAGTGATACCTGGAATCCCTTTGGCATCAGCCAAAGAGCCAATGATTGATCATCCGACTTACCGGAACAATGCTAACCTTTCCCTGAATTTTAAACCCCTGAAAGGATTGAGTCTCAGAATTACAGGTGGTTTACAGTTTGTAAATGAGTATTACGCTGATTACTATAATCATAATACCTTGTCTGGAATTCAGAACAATGGTTATGGAAATGTCAGGGAGTCGGTTTTTGAAAGGTATCAGAACTCCAATATTCTCACCTATGACCGGACCTTTGGCAATCATCACCTGACATTTACGGGTGTTATAGAACAAATCTATGAAGAAGGGAGTGGCCAAAGTACTGAAGCAAAGAACTTCCTGGTTGACCAGTTGAATTTCGACAACCTCGGTGGTGCCAAATCTATCTCTACAAGCTCCTTTCACAACGAGAGGGCCCTGCTTTCATACCTGGGCCGGGTTAATTATGTCTTTTAAAGACAAGTACCTGGCCACGATCAGTTACCGGGCCGATGGTTCCTCTGTTTTCGGCAAAAATAATAAATGGGGTTACTTCCCCTCCGGCTCGCTCGCCTGGAGGATATCCGAAGAAGAATTCCTGAAAAACTCCACGCTTATCAATGACCTGAAATTAAGAGGAAGCTATGGCGTGACCGGCAACCAGGGTATCAGTCCTTATCAATCCCTGGCCAGCCTGGGCTCAGGTATATGGTATAGTTATCCCTGGAATGGCCAGGGTGCTACCGATATTGGTTTTGGGATATCGGGTATTGCCAATCCGGAATTAAGGTGGGAATCCACTTCACAGACGGACCTGGGAATTGACGTATCATTATTTAAAGGCAGATTGACCTCAACCATTGACGTGTATAGAAAGGTTACTGAGGATCTGTTAATGCCCAGGGAATTACCGGGTTATGTCGGGGTAAGCAGTGTTCTGGATAACATCGGTTCCATAGAAAATAAAGGGCTGGAGATCATGGTCGGAGGCGATCCTTTGGTTGGAACAGTGAGGTGGAATACTTCATTTAACTTCACCATGAACCGGAATGAAGTGCTTGACCTCGGGCCGGATGACCGCATCGGCTTCAGTTCATCAACCGGGGGATATAGCCTGAATGAGGATTTTATGTTTCTCGAAGTCGGTGAATCCTATGGTCTGATGAACGGCTGGAAATGGTTGGGTTATTGGGGCGCTGACGAGGAAGCCGAGGCACGAAAATATGGCCAGCTTCCCGGTATGAATAAATACTGGGATAAGGACGGGGATTATGATGTCGATTCTGATGACAGAACAACCATAGGACACGGATATCCTAAATTTACCTGGGGATGGACAAACCAGGTCATATACAAGAATGTTGAATTATCATTCCTGTTTATAGGTTATCATGGGAATGACCTGTTCAATACACTGCGGATTCGCAGGGAAGTTAACTATGAGGGAAACGATCCGAAAATGCTGGATTACTGGACTCCCGATAACCAGGATGCCACACATGAAGCATTATATGATGGCAAATATGTCGAAGACCAGAACCTGGTCAATACATATTACATTTATAACAGCAATGGTTCTAACGCCACATCCGAGTGGGTGGAAGATGCTTCCTTTATCCGGTTAAAGTCCCTTATGCTTGCCTACTCATTTGATCAGAAGCTGCTGAAGAAAATCGGATTTCAGAAAGCAAGAGTCTATGTTAGCGCCACCAACCTGTTCACGATAACCGATTATACCGGTTATGACCCTGAAGTTGCGGCTTTCGCCAACTGGGGTGATGCCGTGATCGGGGTTGATTTGAGTGCTTACCCTCCGGCAAAGACCTATACATTTGGTGTTGAGATGACCTTCTGATAACAATCAAAAAAAAGATATCATGAAAAGAAGAATATTGAATATTTTTAATATGTCCTTGATCTCGGGAATTTTCCTGTTGCTGACACCCAGCTGCGTAGACCTTGATGAGAAACCCCTCGATTTTACAGGACCTGATAACTTCTACCAGGATGTTGCACAGATAGAGGCTGCATTTTCAAGTTCAATGCAGCGGCTTTACAGTGAATGGAGTGCATATTCCTATACCTATTATAATTTTAACAACGATGACCAGTACCGTGATGGCGATCTGGTAATCGGTGATAACCATGGCTCTGATCTCTGGTCAGCACATTATGCCTCCATTGCAGACGTTAATCCTGCCATTCAGGCATTAAATGAAGATAAGCTGGGAACTACGGCTTCCCAGGATGTGAAAGACGAGCTGATGGCACAGGCAAAGTTTATCAGGGCTTGGAATTATTTTTCCCTGGTCAGATTATGGGGAGATGTACCCCTGATCACGGAAACAACCGATTTGGTTACCGGTGAAATTTCCCGCACGCCTACCCGGGAAGTTTATGCATTGATCGAAGAAGACCTGAAGGTTGCCATTGCAAATCTCCCGGATACCTGGCCCCCTGAGAAACGCGGAAGGCCGTCAAAGGCTGCAGCAAAGACCTTGCTGGCCAAGGTGTATATCACCATGGCCACTGCACCATTGAATGATGTTACTTACTATGTTAAAGCCAGAGACATGGCTGCCGATGTATTGGACGACGGCACCTATCAACTTGTTCCAAATGTGGATGAGGTTTTCGCACTGAGTAATGCCTATGGACCTGAGGTCATGTGGAGCTTCAATGCTTCCGAGGATGACAATTCCACACCACCCCAAATCTATCTGCCTGGTTCCATGGCCGACGGATGGGGCGACATTGGTGCTGACATTACCTGGGGTGAAGCATACCCCGAGCAGCCCCGCAAACATGCTTATCTATTGCTCGAAGACTGGGATGGCGAGCCTTATACAACTTTCTGGTGGGGCGGTCCGGGTCTTAAGAAATTCCTGTATGACACAAGGGATAATATGGAAAGATACCGGTCGGTTCAGAATTATCCCCTGATCCGGTATGCCGATGCCTTGCTGCTTTTTGCAGAAGCAGAGAACCAGGTGAACGGAGGTCCTAACCAGGCTGCTGTTGACAGGGTCAATGAGGTTATCGACCGGGCAAACGGTTATGTTGATAATCCCGCCTATCCGAAGTTAACGACATCCATGACAAAGGATGAATTTGACATGGCTGTTATTCAGGAACGGAATCTGGAGTTATGCTTTGAATATGACCGCTGGTATGACCTGATCCGGAAAAGGATCCTTTGCGATAAGACTCTTCCGGTCTGGCAGCAGAATTGTAATGAGAACGATTATCTCTGGCCTATACCCCTGAGTGATTTAAGGCTTAATCCGCTGTTAACGCAAAACCAGGGTTATGCCTCAGCAGTAGGTGGTAAATAGGATTCACAGGTTCGTAATATCTCATGTATCTGATATAACCGCCGGATAATTACCGGCGGTTTTATTTATCTCACCACTGACGACCTCACCCCCTGCCCCCTCTCCCAGGGGAGAGGGGTAAGAAGGTATTTATATTTTTTGTAATTTTAACACCAATCGCCCCTCTTCCCCCTCTCCCTTGGGAGAGGGGCCGGGGGTGAGGTGTTACAAAAAAACAACTTATGCATTATTCCTCCCCCTCCAGACTCCCCTTCCTGCTCCTCCTCACAACCATCACCCTTTCCAACTGCCGCCACGAAGATCATCAGAAGGCATCAAACCCTGACGCCTTGTTCCGCATGATCCCACCCGAACAAAGTGGGATTCTATTCGCCAATACACTACAGGAAACAGACAGCTTCAATACCATATTCTACGAGTATTATTATAACGGATCAGGACTGGCCATCGGGGATGTGAACAATGACGGCTTCAGTGACATTTTTTTCGGGGCCAACATGTCACAAAGCAAACTGTACCTGAATAAGGGCGGTCTGTCATTCGTGGATATCACGGAAAAATCCGGCATCAATACGTCAGGTAAATGGATCACCGGAGTCAGTTTTGTTGATCTGAACCAGGATGGATGGCTGGATATATATCTATGTGCGGGCGGGAATATTCACCAGGATTACCATAACCTTTTATATATCAGCAACGGGAATAAGGAACAATTGACCTTTACCGAATGTGCGGCCCTGGTGGGACTTGATGATGACCGATATTCGACACAGGCAGAATTCTTTGATTATGACCGGGATGGTGACCTGGATGTGTATATCGTCACGTCAGCCATGAGCTTGCCCAATAAAAATGCTTTGCGCCTTCGAAAAAATGATGGGTCGATCATCAATACCGACCAGTTATACCGAAATGAAGGAACTGACCCGGAAAGCAAATTGCCTCATTTCCGGAATGTGTCGCGCGAGGCCTGCATTAACTGGGACGGATTCGGTCTTGGAAGTTGCGTTTGTGACATCAACCGGGATGGGTGGCCCGATATATATGTGTGCAACGATTATATTACCAATGACCTGTTGTACATTAATCAGCATGACGGCACATTCAAAGAAATGATTAAAAACTACCTTAAACATATCAGCTACAGTACAATGGGTATGGATATAGCCGATTTCAATAACGATGGACTCATCGATATTTTTACGTTGGATATGCAGCCCGAGGATTATTACCGCAAAAGGATCATGGCCATGAATATGCGCAATTACGAAAGGTATTCGAAAGAACTGGATCTGGGTTACTCACCACAATACGTCCGTAACATGCTTCAGCTAAATAATGGAGAAATAGCCGGTGAATATTCCTTCAGCGAAATAGGTCAGCTGGCCGGTGTTTTTGAAACTGACTGGAGCTGGGCCCCGCTGTTCGCAGATTTTGATAATGACGGATACAAGGATCTATTCATTGGGAATGGCATACCGATTGACATGACCAATATGGACATTTCCGCACTACGACAAACGAAGCTAAAACAGAATCCTGAGATTGAATTCGGTGTACTGTATGAATTATTAATGAATTCTCTGGATAAGCAAGGAAATGTAAAAAAGCCAAATGTCATCTTTCGCAATTCGGGCGGACTGATATTTGAGAATAGAACTTCAGCCTGGGGTTTGGACCAGCCTTTGTACTCCACCGGATCTGCCTTTTCAGACCTGGATAACGATGGTGACCTCGACCTGGTGCTGAACAATTTATACGATCCGGCCTCAATATATGAAAACACGGTAATCTCCAGGGATTCGGCAAGAAAAAACAGTCATTTTCTCTCTATTCAACTCCTTGGTTCGAAAACAAACAATGGGGGCATCGGCACAAAAATCAGTATTTACTGCAAGGGCAAGCTTCAGTATTACGAACATTTTCCCATCCGGGGATTTCAATCCATGGTCGATCCGCGGATCCATTTCGGACTCGGGGCAGATACACTGGTTGATTCTTTGAAAATAAGCTGGCCTGATGGGAAAGAGCAAAAGATGGGCAAGCTGCATGTGGATCAGTTTTTATCCCTGAATTATTCAGATGCCTCATCTACAGTGAAGCCCGGAATTATTCAGCAAAAAAGTACTACAGCCTTCACAAACATCACCGGCACTAACAAATTGGAATACAGGCATCGTGAACAGCAGTTTATCGATTTTGATATACAGCCCCTTATCCCGCATCAATTTTCAAGGGAAGGACCGGGCCTTACCGTGGGGGATATTAATTCCGATGGACTGGAGGATGTTTATATAGGTGGATCAACCGGATACCCGGGCAGAATATTTATTCAGGAAAGGGCTGGCAATTTCATAACCTACGTCTTGCCTGGTAAGAGTGATTTTGAAGATATGGGTGTATTGTTATTTGATGCCGATACCGATGGCGATCAGGATCTTTACCTGGCCAGCGGCGGAACTGGTTTAACTCCCGATAATCCGATGTATGCCGACCGGCTATTTATTAATACCGGACAGGGTAAATTTGTAAGCAGTCAGAATGCCTTGCCCGATATCCGGGTATGCAATTCACAGGTTACAGCAGCTGATTTTGACAGGGACGGAGACCTGGATCTTTTTGTATGTGGCCGTGTTGATTTTGAGAAGTACCCCTTACCTCCGCGAAGTTATTTGTTGCGCAATGACAGCCAGGGTTCCGCTGTTCAATTTACAGATGTTACCAGTCAGGTCTGCAGGGACCTGGAACGGCCGGGGCTGGTTGCCGCGGCCCTGTGGACCGACTTTTACCAGGATGGCTGGCCCGACCTGATCCTGGCCGGTGAGTGGATGCCACTTACCTTCTTCCGGAACAACCAGGGTAAGCTCACCAATGTTACCGCATCAACCGGACTGGAAAATTATACCGGCTGGTGGAACAGCCTCACCGCTGCAGACTTCGATAAGGACGGCGATATAGATTATGCCGCCGGGAACTTCGGGTTGAATACCCATTACAAAGTCTCCCAGGAACAGCCCATGCGGATCACCGCCCTGGATTTCGACAGGAACGGGACGCTCGATCCGGTTTGCAGCTATTATGTGCAGGGGAAAAGCTATCCCATTTATCACCGGAATTTGCTGCTGGAGCAGATCCCCTCCCTGAAGAACAGATTCAAAACCTATGAGGCTTATGCCCGGGCCGCCCTGGAGGACATCTTCCCTGAGAACACGCTGAAGGATGCCTATATCCGCGACAGCCGGTTCTTTGAATCGGCCTGGATCGAAAACCTGGGCAAGGGATCCTTCCGGATGCATGCCCTCCCGGTTGAGGCACAGATCGCTCCTGTTTTCGGCATGCTGGCCAATGATTATGATGCGGATGGGAATACTGATCTGTTGCTGACGGGCAATTCCTATTCATTCAATGTGTATGACGGACAGCAGGATGCCTTTATTGGCCTGTGGCTGAAAGGGGACGGCAAGGGCGGATTTACTCCGGTCCAGGGGCGGGAAAGCGGTTTTTTTGTCGACGGGGATGCAAAAGCACTGGCTGAACTGGTGCTGGGCAATGGCAGTTCTCTGATCCTGGCAGCGCAGAACTCCGGCTACCTGAAGGTATTTAAAGTTGCCGGATCAAACGCCAAGGTAATCAGGCTCCAAAAGGACGATGTCAGTGCCGAGCTGAGCTATGAAAACGGCCGGAAGGAATACCGGGAGTTCTACTACGGCAGCGGCTATTTGTCCCAGTCATCACGGGTGATCAAAGTACCCAAAGAGGTAACATCAGTGAATATAGTTAATTACAAAGGAGAAACCAGAAAAATTACCGTTCATAATCAATGAAACAGGAGTTAGATCCAAAAAGTCCATCCGTCACGGCGAGGGAGCGAAGCGACCGAAGCGTCATTGCGAGCGCAGCGAAGCGAGTCAACGTCATTGCGAGGGAGCGAAGCGACCGAAGCGTCATTGCGAGCGCAGCGAAGCGAGTCAACGTCATTGCGAGGGAGCGAAGCGACCGAAGCAATCTGCATCTGGTTGGCAGATTGCTTCGTCGTGTTGTGCGTCATTGCGAGGGAGCGAAGCGACCGAAGCAATCTGCATCTGGTTGGCAGATTGCTTCGTCGGCATGTAATATTATATTAAAAAAAGTCATTCTGCTCGCCTCCTCGCAATGACGATTCCCTTCGTCATTGCGAGGAGACATGATACTGGTCTCTGCCTTGCAAAATGAAATTGTCGACGAAGCAATCTATTTGATTTATACATATTTTTTCGATACATTAGACATATTGAAAAATAGTTAACGGGTATTGTTATTTACATGCAAAGAGGTGGTTGTGTTTATATTATGACCAATAATAACAACACAGTTCTTTATACTGGAGTTACAAGCAATCTGAGTAAAAGAGTTTCAGAACATAAGGAACGATTACATCCTGAATCCTTTACAGCTAAATACAATGTTGTCAAACTTGTTTATTATGAAGGATTTGATCATATCGAAGAAGCTATTGCACGGGAAAAGCAGATTAAGGGAGGATCCCGAAAGGATAAGATCCGATTGATAATACAGATGAATCCGGAATGGGAGGATTTATATGACAGAATATGTGGATTTTGATGATGTGCAAGGATTCAGATTGCTTCTTCAGCGCAATGCGTTTTGCTAAACTGAATAATACTATTCGCTTCCTCGCAATGACGCCTGATTTGCTCGCCTCCTCGCAATGAAGTATCATTAAATCATCATACCTGCCCGGCCTGCAGGAAGGTCATTAAATAAACAAATGCCGAATTATGAATATTAGTATTAGAAATTTAAATATTAGTATTATATCCGAATAATCCTTTTCAGTATGTTTAATTACGATTTTATTCTGATTTTTATCATGTAATTTAAAAATATTTAAATCTGATTTACATTCTTTTATACTTAAATTTTTCGCGGATAATAATAGTATGATTTACTATTCTGGTTATGTTATAATTTATCCGGAATAAAAATATTGTTGTTAGACTTTTTTTTAATTATTTTTAGTGGAGTTTTCTTAACCCTAAACCTTGAAAACAAATGATTATGAAACAAAGACTGCAAAAAAAGGGTAAAACAATCCTGTTTGTTTTACTGAGTATTCTGTTCCTTGATGTCAGTCTGTTTGCAGGCATTTCTTCCCTTCCTCCGGAAGAATCCGCTGCAAAGGCTGTCACCATCAACGGCCGGATTGTCGATACGGATGGCGTTCCCCTGGCTGGCGCTACCATTCAGGTCAAGGGAACTACTTCAGGAACCGTAACGGATGCCGAAGGTTACTTCAGGCTGTCGGTTCCGGAAGGTGCTACCCTGGTTATTTCCTTTGTCGGTTACATCACCCAGGAAGTGGCGGTGGGTAATCTTACTGAGATCAATGTGACAATGGATGCTGAAGTGTCCGAGCTGGGCGAGGTGGTTGTTGTGGGGTATGGTACGGTAAAGAAAAGCGACCTTACGGGATCCATAAGTTCCATTAAACCCTCCGAGATCACATCATTGCCGACACAGCGTGTGGACCAGGCCCTGCAGGGACGCAGCTCGGGTGTGTTTGTCATGAACACCGACGGTTCACCGGGTGGTAATACCATCATCCGCATCCGGGGTCTGAACTCCATCCAGGGGGGAAATGAGCCTCTGGTTGTTGTGGACGGCCTCCAGGGTGCTGACATCGACCAGATCAACCCGAACGATATCTCGTCCATGGAAATCCTGAAGGACGCCTCGGCCACCGCCATTTATGGATCACGCGGAGCCAACGGGGTAATCCTGATCACCACCAAACTGGGAAGGGAAGGGAAACCCGTTATCGATGCCGGTTACAGCATCGGTATTCAGAATCTTGCCCGCAAACTGCCCACGATGACAGCTGCCGAGTTTGCCGATTATAATAATTACCAAAACCAGTTTAACAATGCCAACGGCGCAATACCAAAAAAATATTTTACGGATGAAGATATTGCCCGGTATGAGCGGGAAGGCGGCACCGACTGGCAGGATGAGGTATACGGCACCGGTGTGATGCAAAATGCCAACCTGGCCATCAGCGGGGCCACCAACAGGCTCAAATACATGGTTTCATCCAGCTACCTCGATCACGAAGGTATCATGCTAAACTCCAAGTATACCAGGATATCCATGCGGGCTAATCTGGCAGCTGATATCACAGACTGGGTTGACTTCGGTTTGAATTATTCATACACCCGGGAAACATACAAATCACCCCCTTTCAGCGAGGGAGATGCCCTGTTCCAGGTGGTGAACAATGCCGTAAGGTGGGCACCCACGGAACCGGTATATGATGAGAACGGCAATTACTGGAGACACACCCCGGGATATGCAGCCTATGATACCTGGAACCCGGTTGCCACGGCATGGGAAACAAAGATTGACAACCCGGTCTACACGAACAATGCCAACCTGTTCCTGAATTTTAAGATCATGAAGGGTTTGACGTTCAAGGTTATGGGTGGAGGAACTTTTAATAATTACTATAACAGCAACTACCAGAACACCAAAACCCGGAACGGCTACGCCATGAACGGCGTTGGATATATTGAAGAAAACGTCAGCAACCGGTTCCAGAATACCAACATCCTGACCTACGATAATACTTTCGGGGCTCATCACCTTACCGTTACCTGGGTTCTTGAGAACATATTCAGTAATTCAAAGGGAAGCCGGATGGATGGTCAGGATTTTCTGGTCGACGAGCTGAATTTCAACAACATGGACGGGGCCAAATCCGTTTCTGTTGACTCTTACACCAGTGAAAGGGCCCTGATATCTTTTATGGGGCGCATCAATTATGGATTCAAGGACAGGTACCTGGCCACATTCAGTTACAGGGCGGATGGATCCTCTGTATTCGGAGCGGATAACAAGTGGGGTTATTTCCCGTCAGGCTCTTTGGCCTGGAGAATTTCCGAGGAGGAGTTCCTGAAAAACTCGGGCCTGATCAATGATTTAAAACTGAGGGTAAGTTATGGTATCACCGGTAACCAGGGCATCAGTCCCTATGGTTCACTGGCACGGCTCGGTTCAGGAAGCTGGTTGAGATACCCATACATCAACGGACAAAATCTGGATATCGGTTTTGGTATATCCGATATTGCCAATCCGGGACTGAAGTGGGAAACCACCACACAATCCGACATTGGTGTAGATTTCTCCCTTTTCAAGGGCAGACTTACTTCCACCATTGATGTATATAAAAAAGTCACGGATGACTTGCTGATGTCGAGGCAGTTGCCCGGTTACGTGGGCGTTGAATCGGTTCTCGACAATATCGGTTCAATTGAGAACAAGGGTCTGGAGATCATGATAGGCGGAGATCCGCTGACAGGCAAACTGAAGTGGAATACGTCCATGAACTTTACCATGAACCGGAACAAGGTACTCGACCTCGGGCCGGGTGTGGACCGTCTCGGATATCAGCCCACCTCCGGCGGTTACGGCCTGTTAAATGATTATATGTTCCTCGAAGTGGGTCAGCCCTTTGGTCTCATAAAGGGATGGAGATGGGACGGACTATGGGGGGCTGACGAGGAGGCAGAAGCACTCACCTATGGCCAGCTTCCCGGATGGGACAAATTAGCCGACATCAGCGGCCCGGATGATGTACCCGACGGACAGGTGGATTCAGACGACATGGTAAATATAGGCAATGGATATCCGAAATTCACCTGGGGATGGACAAACCAGTTCAACTACATGGGCTTTGAGCTGGCGTTCCTCTTTATTGGTTCGCAGGGCAACGACCTGTTCAATACCATCCGGATCCGCAGGCAATCATCATGGGAGGGAGTAGATCCGATACTATTTGATGAATGGACAGAGGAAAACCAGGGTACAAGCATACCAAAGTTGTATTACGGCGCCGACGTTGAAGCTATGAACCTGGAAAATAAATATTATGTTGAAACCAATAACACATCCAAATGGGTGGAAGATGCTTCCTTTATCCGGTTGAAAACCCTTACCCTGGGTTACTATGTTCCCATGAACATCTTGAAGAAGGTCGGCTTTAACAAAGCCAGGGTATATGTAAGCGGAACCAACCTGTTTACCATCACCGATTATACAGGCTATGATCCTGAGATTGCGGCTTACCCAAGCAATGATGCCACCATCGGGGTAGATCTGAGCGTTTACCCGCCGGCCAAGACCTATACTTTTGGCGTTGAGTTAACTTTCTGATAATAACAATTAAATTATATAACCATGAATAAAAGAATCGCGACAATACTCAATCTGGTAATGCTGTCAGGACTGTTGCTCCTTCTGATTACCAGGTGTTCGAAGCTGGATGAGGAGCCCAAGGATTTTGTCGGTCCGGATAATTTCTACAATACAACGTCACAGGTTGAAGCTGCTTTTGTTGCCTCCATGCAAAGGTTATGGGGTGGCTGGCAGTTCTATGACTGGGCCGGCTATGCCGAATATCCCTACCAGGATGATCAATATTACGGAGGTGATCTGGTTATTGATGACTATACGGCTAATGGTGTCTGGAGTACTCATTATCAGTCAATTGCAGATCTTAATCCCGCCATCAAAGCCATTGATGAGGGCAGGCTGACCGGTGTATCGGAGGAAGTGAAAAACCGATTAAAGGCAGAGGCCTTATTCCTCAGGTCGTGGAATTATTTCACACTGGTTCGCTTGTATGGCGACATACCCCTGATCCTCGAAACAACTGACCTGGCTAACGATGAGATCACCAGGCTCCCGGTTGCCGATGTATATGCCAAGATCGTTGAGGACCTGATCTTTGCTACACAATATCTTCCTCTTACCTGGGATGCCTCAAATGTGGCCCGTCCCACCAGTGATGTCGCCAAGACCTTGCTGGCCAAAGTGTATATCACCATGGCCACTGCGCCCCTGAATGATGCCAGTAAATATGCCAGTGCCCGGGATATGGCCAAGCAGGTTATGGATGGCGGCAGGTACTCGCTCGTAACCCCGGTTGAGGATGTATTCAAGATGGAAAACGAATTTGGTCCTGAATTTATGTGGAGTTTCCATAACTCGGAGGAAGAGTATGTGATAGAACCGCAGATATGGCTTCCGGGTGAGATGGCTGGCGGCTGGGGTGACCTGACTGCTGAAAAGATCTGGGGAGAAGCTTATCCTGATGAGCCCCGCAGAGATGCCTATCTTCTGCTTTACGATCCCTGGTTTGGCACCGGCACAACCTACATTGACTGGTATAAATCAGCTCCATACATCAGGAAATTCCTGTATGATACCCCGGAAAATATGGAAAAGAATGTTTCCTATCAGGCATTTCCGATATTCAGGTATGCTGATGTCCTGTTGCTTTTTGCCGAAGCGGAGAATATGGTCAACGGTCCCACACAGGCCGCCTGCGATGCTGTGAACCAGATCGTGGACCGGGCTACCGGTGGTGTGGATAACCCGGCAGATCCCCGTTTCACTACATCCATGACAAAAGCGGATTTTGATGCGGCTGTCATTCAACAGAGAAGCCTGGAACTTTGCTTCGAATATGACCGGTGGTTTGACATCTGCCGGAAGCGGATCCTGGACAAGGTGACCGATCCGGATTATGTACAGAATTTCACTCCGGATGATTACCTGTTAGCCATCCCGCAGCGGGATCTGATGCTTAATCCGCTCTTAACCCAGAACCCGGGTTATACAACTCCGGCACAATAAGATTGTTTATTCTTACTTTTACCAGAAAAAGCCACCGGACTTAAACCGGTGGCTTTTTTTTAATGAATAGTTAATTCCATTTATATCTGGTTGGCAGATTGCTTCGTCGTGTTACGCGTCATTGCGAGGGAGCGAAGCGACCGAAGCAATCTGTCCACCCCGTCATTGCGAGTCCCGTTCACGGGACGAAGCAATCTGTCCACCCCGTCATTGCGAGTCCCGTTTACGGGACGAAGCAATCTGTCCACCCCGTCATTGCGAGTCCCGTTCACGGGACGAAGCAATCTGTCCACCCCGTCATTGCGAGTCCCGTTCACGGGACGAAGCAATCTGTCCACCCCGTCATTGCGAGTCCCGTTCACGGGACGAAGCAATCTGTCCACCTCCGTCATTGCGAGTCCCGTTCACGGGACGAAGCAATCTGTATCAGGATAACAGATTGCTTCGTCTGCATGTAGTATTATTCTATATAGATTCATTCTGCCTGCCTCCTCGCAATGACGTTTAATGCCAACTTATAAATCCTCACCGAATCATTATTCAGTGCAAAAACCAGGATGTCTTTTCCGATTGCCGACCTGATATGGGCAATGTCCCTTACTTCGCCATTTACATGTAACCCACTTTGAATATCGTTCATCACAGCAAAATCCCCTTTCCCGTTCCCGGTAAGTAACAATCCTTTATTGGCATCATATTCTCCGAATCTGAGCCGGGTACCAAAGAAATTGCCTGCCAGGATCAAATCCACATTGCCATCCTGATTGTAGTCCCCGGCCTGTATGGCATAAACTGGAGAGAACTGGGTGACAGGGGGAAGAGGAGAAAGGGAGAACTGATCGTTCCCCTTGTTTTCAAGATAACAACTGGCAAAGACAAAGGCTTTGAGAACCAGAGCGTCCTTTAATTCTTCCGGTGAAAACATGTCAGTAATCGTCTGACTGGCATAGGACTCATAGGTAGGATATTTCTTTTCAAGGATGGGCAATTGTCGCTGCAGATCATCTTTTGGGTAAATTGGGTAGCATTTTCCCTGGATGTAAGAGCACATCACCGCATCGATCGATCCATTGTTATCAAAATCTTTGGCATACAGGGTGACCGGTTCAGTAACGGATGTCTTTAAGCGGGAATTCAAGCCCAGGTTCCCGACAACGTAGTCCTGATCACCATCGTTGTCAAAATCTGCTGCTGAAATGGAATTCCACCAGCCTGCTGAATTTTTCAGGCCACAATTGTCAGTGATTTCAGTTAGACGCTTGCCGGTATGCATAAAAATCCGTATGCTCATCCATTCCCCCACGATAATAATATCCAGCTGCCTATCTCCGTTGATATCGGTCCATAACGCATCCGTTACCATACCCGGATTCATCAGGGACTTATTATAGTTCTCAGTTACATCTTTGAAATATCCCTTACCATTATTTTCCAGCAGATAGCTTCTCGGTATCAAGGGGTAAGATCCAGGCACCAGCCTGCCCCCAACAAAAAGATCCAGGTCACCGTCATTATCTACATCGCCTGCCCTGACACAAGAACCGCTGGTCAGCATCACGGGAAGCTGATCAGCTGATTTTGTAAAAAGCCCCTTCCCGTTATTGAGGTATAATCGATCCTGCAGTTCAGGGGCATCCTTCGGAAATTCATTTCCTCCGCTGACTACATATAAATCCGGATCAGTATCCCCGTCAGCATCAAAAAATACGGCTCCTATATCCTCACAACCTTTGTCTTCTTCAAAGCAAGACTGTATCTGCAAGCCAAAAGATCCGTCCTTTTTCTGAATATACAGGCTGCCCGGACTATCCCTGGCACCACTGAAATACAAATCCTCCAGACCGTCTTTGTTTATGTCTCCTTTAGCAATGTGTGGTCCCTGGGTGGAAAGAAGATGATGCAAAAGAATTTGTTTCCTGAAATCGACATATTCATTTTCAACATGCTTATAGTCAAGTATCTTACTATTCAAAGGAACAAAAACGGGTCGATATGATTGGACTGTTACCTCTTTGAGCGGATGTGCATTCTTTTGATGAAGAATAAGGGTTTGATCTGCAACGACCTTTTTAAATACCTCTTCAAGCAAATCAGGCCAGATCACCTTCAGTGAATCAACTTGGGTTGATTTGCCCAGGCCAAAAATCAGCTCGTGATTCACGGAGGACATGTATCCCCGTGAAGGCATGAATTCCTGTATATAAATCTGATCTTTGCAAAAAACTTCCACCTTAGCGCCGATTCCACCCCGGTTCAAACCTGATCCATCGAACCTGATTTTTAAGAAGTGATTCAGGTTGCGTTTGCTTGCGTTATTCCGGTAAATAAAGGCATAAGAATTGACATTGTTGGTTACTATATCCATATCCCCGTCATCATCCAGATCGGCATAGGCAGCTCCGTTGGAAAATGACAGGATCTCTTCTCCCCACTCCTCAGTCACATTGGTAAAAGTCAGGTCTCCGTTATTCCGGTAAATATAGTTTTTCAATACAGTGGGGGGGATTTTTTCGATCAGCTCCAATTTGGTCATGGTATGTCTGCCGGTACGCCTCCTGTCTTCCTCCAATGCAACAAGCCTGATAAAATCCAGGTTGGTATTGTTCTTCCAGAATCCGGTGGTAACATACAGATCCTTGTATCCGTCATTGTCAAAGTCACAGAAGAGAGGCCCCCAGCTCCAGTTGGTGGCGAAAATCCCCGAGTATTGCCCGATCTCTGTAAAATATTCTCCGAGGTTATTCACATGCAACATGTTACGGGTAACCTGGCCCTGAAACACCTTATTCTTAAGCATAAAATAATTACCCGGATTATCCGGCCGGGCTACCAGCTTCTGTTCATAATTATCCTCCGGAAGCATGTCCGGGGTCATCAGATCAATGTACCCGTCATTGTTAAAGTCAGCCGCATCATTGCCCATGGATGCAAAAGGGGTATGTTCAAAAAAGGCATCCAGCTCATCCCTGAAAGTGCCGTCTTTTTGGTTGATATACAGACGGTCTTTCACAAAATAATCCTGGCAGACATAAATATCCGGCCAGTTGTCCTGGTTAAAATCGGCTATGGCCAGTCCCAGTCCGTAATACGTTGAACTGGGGATCATTCCTGCTTCCCTGGAAACATTGACAAACCTCTCACCGGTGTTCTTGTACAATTGCTCCCCGAATCTTCTGCTGGTCCCGGTCATCATGCTCATCCGGTTTATCAGGGGCCCTTCAGCGATGTGATTCAGAACAAGCAGGTCAAGGTCACCGTCTTTATCATAATCAAAAAAAGCACTGTGTGTGGAATGAAAGGGATCGTCGATACCATATTTTGCAGCACATTCTGTAAAAGTAAGGTCCCCTTCAT
Source organism: uncultured Bacteroidales bacterium (assembly GCA_963705125.1). Taxonomy (GTDB): domain Bacteria; phylum Bacteroidota; class Bacteroidia; order Bacteroidales; family UBA10428; genus UBA5072. The sequence goes on from CAVPIY010000011.1 coordinate 392,804, forward strand.
TGATGAAGAGCTGATTTCTTCTTTTTTCGGGATTGCCTGAGGCAGCATGGCAAACATAGATGTCGAGAAATCCGTCTCCATTGATGTCCGCCATGATAACACCGGTATTCCACCTGTCTCCGCAGTTTACCCCAGCTTTATCCGTGATATCCTCAAATCTGAATTTGCCCTTGTTCAGATACAGTTTGTTTCCAGTGAGGTTCCCACTAAAGAAGATTTCCGGCAAACCGTCATTGTTAAGATCACCAACAGCCACCCCCCCTCCGTTATAGAAATAGGCATAGTCAAGCACATTGAATTTTTCACTGTCCTTGACCATATTTTTGAAATCGATCCCTGTTCTCAGGTGTGAGAGCGATGTGAATAGCTTGCCCTTATCCTGTTTACAGCAAGGAGAAATTAATATTATCAATAGAATAATATAACCAATTGGGATACGCTTCATAGGTCAGGAATTGATTTTGGTAACACAAAAAAATACGTTTTCTGATGTATATCTTTAGACGAATATATTTATAATTTTTAGTAATATTAGGGTAGATAATAAATAAGCGTGTTGGACAGTTCTTAGCCTTCATTGAATACCTCACCCCTGCCAGACGGCAAGAAGATACTGCCTGTCTCCACCTCACCCCCTGCCCCCTCTCCTAAAGGCGAGGGTTGTGAGGTTATCGTTGACATGGTTGATTCCATTGACGTTTTCCCCCTCTCCTCAAGGAGAGGGGCAGGGGTGAGGTGGAGAGGAGCAGGATTGAATTTATAAAGGCCCTTCTGACATTTCTAAAAAGCTTGCACAAAATGCAAATTGCCAACTTTTTCAGGATTTTCGCGATGATGTTATTCACAGGAATCCTCCTATTAAACTGCCATCAGCAAAATCATCAAAGCGAATCTCAAAAAGCCACCCTGTTCCGTGAGGTCTCCCCAAAGGAAAGCGGCATCCGGTTTGCAAACCAGTTGCAGGAAACAGACACCGCCAATTCGATCTTTTATGAATATTACTACAACGGGGCCGGACTGGCCATCGGAGATGTCAACAATGACGGCCTGAGCGATTTATTCTTCGGGGCAAACATGACGGAAAGCAGGTTGTACCTGAACAGGGGAAATTTATCCTTCTCCGATATCACGGAGGAATGTAGTATCAACACTTCCGGAAAGTGGGTCACCGGTGTCAGCCTGGTGGATATCAACCAGGATGGATGGCTGGATATATACCTGTGCTGTGCCGGCAATATTGATTATGATTACCATAATCTCCTGTATATCAGCAATGGTGACAGGGATCACCTGGTATTCTACGAACAGGCTGCTGCGGTGGGTCTGGATGACGACGGATACTCTACACAGGCAGAATTCTTTGATTATGACCGGGATGGTGACCTCGATGCCTATATTGTTACTGCAGCCCTGACCATTCCAAATAAAAACGCCCTGCGGATGCGCAAAAGCGACGGATCGATGATCAACACCGATCGCCTGTTCAGGAATGAAGGGATTAACCCAAAAACCAAACTGCCTGTTTTCAGGAATGTATCAAAGGAGGCCGGCATCACCTGGGACGGGTTTGGCCTTGGCGCAAGTGTCTGTGACATCAACCGGGACGGATGGCCGGATATCTATGTGGGTAATGATTATATTTCAAATGATCTTCTGTATGTAAACCAGGGTGATGGCACCTTTAGGGAAATGGTGAAAAACTACACCAAACACATCACCAACAGTACAATGGGCGTTGACATTGCTGATATCAATAACGATGGGCTGGTGGATATACTGACCCTGGATATGCAACCCGAAGATTATTTCAGAAAAAGGACAATGGCCCTGACCATGCGCACTTACGACCGCTATATGAAGGAGCTGGATGCAGGTTACTCGCCCCAGTATATCCGGAATATGCTGCAAATGAATAACGGAGAGATAGAAGGACAGGTTACTTTCAGTGATATCGGACAACTGGCAGGTGTTTTCGAGACTGACTGGAGCTGGGCTCCCCTGCTGGCTGACTTTGACAACGACGGAAACAGGGACCTGTTTATCGGCAATGGCATTCAGCACGATATGACCAATATGGACTTTTCAGAGTTCTGGATGAAAAAAGTCAGGGAGAATCGCGGAATGGAATGGAGTGTGCTGTATAAAATATTAAAGACTGAACTGGATAAAAAAGGCAATGTTAAAAAGCCGAATGTCATCTTCCGGAATTCAGGCGGTCTTGTATTTGAGAATAAGACCATCGAATGGGGCATGAGCAGGCCTGCGTATTCAACCGGCTCTGCTTTTTCAGACCTGGACAATGATGGTGACCTTGATCTGGTATTGAACAACATCAATGATCCGGCATTGGTTTATGAGAATACCCTGATCAATGCGGACTCTGTAAACCGCAGTCATCATTTTCTTTCCATCCAACTGATGGGGGATTCATTAAATCCGGATGGCATCGGTGCAAAGATCAGTATATTCTGTGGAAAACAGCTGCAGTACTATGAACATTTCCCCATCCGGGGATTTCAATCCATGGTTGATCCGAAAATTCACTTCGGGTTGGGAGAGATCACCCTGATTGATTCGCTGTTGATCTGGTGGCCGGACGGAAAGGAGCAGCATTTATATAAGTTGACCAGTGATCAGCTTTTATCGCTCCACCATGATCAGGCATCCCTTATCACCAAACAAAAAACTGTGAAGGATAGCAAAAACAAGATCTTTACCTCCCTGACCGGTAAAACAAGAATAGAATACAAGCATCGGGAAAAACAATTTGTCGATTTTGAAATTCAACCCCTGGTCCCGCATCAATATTCCCGGGAAGGACCGGGCCTTGCAGTGGGAGATATTAATTCCGACGGCCTGGATGATTTCTTTGTGGGAGGATCAACCGGCTTTCCGGGAATAATATTTCTTCAGGATAAAACAGGCAGCTTTGCTTCTTCCCCTTTGCCCGGTAATAGTAATTATGAAGATATGGGTTCGCTGTTCTTTGATGCGGATGGTGACGGCGATCAGGACCTGTATGTGGTAAGCGGTGGTTCCGGATTACAGCCCGGCAATCAGTTCTATGCCGACAGACTGTATATCAACAACGGCAAGGGTCAGTTTACCATGCACAATATTGCACTGCCTGATTTCCGGGTGTGTGGTTCACAGGTTACCGCTGCAGATTACGACAAGGATGGAGATCTGGATCTGTTTGTCTGTGGCAGGGTTGACCTGGAGAAATATCCGATGCCACCCAGAAGCTTCCTGCTCAGAAACGACACCAAAGGTTCGATCATTCGTTTTCTCGACGTTACCAGTCAGGTCTGCAGGGACCTGGAACGGCCGGGGCTGGTTGCCGCGGCCCTGTGGACCGACTTTTACCAGGATGGCTGGCCCGACCTGATCCTGGCCGGTGAGTGGATGCCACTGACCTTATTCAGGAACAACCAGGGTAAGATGGAAAATGTGACCTCGTCCACCGGACTGGAAAATTATACCGGATGGTGGAACAGCCTCACCGCTGCAGACTTCGACAAGGACGGCGATATAGATTATGCCGCCGGGAACCTGGGATTGAACACCCAGTATAAAGTATCGCAGGAACAGCCCATGCGGATCACAGCAAAGGATTTCGACAGGAACGGGACGCTGGATCCGGTTTGCAGCTATTATGTGCAGGGGAAAAGCTATCCCATCTATCACCGGAATTTGCTGTTGCAGCAAATCCCATCCCTGAAAAATAAATATAAAACATATGAAGATTATGCCCGGGCAACCATGGATGACATCTTCCCTGTAAATACACTGAAGGATGCCTATATCCGCGACAGCCGGTTCTTTGAATCGGCCTGGATCGAAAACCTGGGCAAGGGATCCTTCCGGATGCATGCCCTCCCGGTTGAGGCACAGACCGCTCCGGTATTTGGCATGCTTGCAAATGATTATGATGCGGACGGGAATATAGACCTTCTGTTGACGGGCAATTCCTATTCATTCAATGTGTATGACGGACAGCAGGATGCCTTTATTGGCCTGTGGCTGAAAGGGGACGGCAAGGGCGGATTTACTCCGGTCCAGGGGCAGGAAAGCGGTTTTTTTGTCGACGGGGATGCAAAAGCACTGGCAGAACTGGTGCTGGGCAATGGCAGTTCGCTGATCCTGGCAGCGCAGAACTCCGGCTACCTGAAGGTATTTAAAGTTGCCGGATCAGATGCAAAGATAATCAGGCTCCGCAATGATGATGTCATTGCAGTGCTGACCTATGAAAACGGCCGGAAGGAATACCGGGAGTTCTACTACGGAAGCGGCTATTTGTCCCAGTCATCACGGGTGATCAAAGTACCCAAAGAGGTAACATCAGTGAATATAGTTAATTACAAAGGAGAAACCAGAAAAATTACCGTTCATAATCAATGAAACAGAAGTTAGATCCAAAAAGTCCATCCGTCATTGCGAGGGAGCGAAGCGACCGAAACGTCATTGCGAGGGAGCGAAGCGACCGAAACGTCATTGCGAGGGAGCGAAGCGACCGAAACGTCATTGCGAGGGAGCGAAGCGACCGAAACAATCTGCCTCTGGATAGCAGATTGCTTCACTTCGCTCGCAATGGCGTATCATCAAATCATCAAATCATCAAATCAATAAATAGACCACCCCATGAAAAACCTACTACTCCTGACAATCCTTCTGTCTGGCATCACCCTGTTTGCCCAGGACCTCAGCTTCAGCAAACCGGGTAATAACATTTACCAGGAATTGCCCAACCCGGCTAAAACGTCAATTGAAGCATGGTCAAAAGTTACGGATGACATCAATGTAAGCTTTGCCAGTGACAATATCCGGTATCCAAAAGAAAAGGTGCCTCAGGTGTCTTCCAAAACCTGGAATGCAACAGCCTGGAAAGGAGAAAAAATTCACACACAGATATTGGTATGGACAAAGAAGAATATCCCGGAAGTCAGTTTCACTACAGGTGACCTGGTAAATGAAAAAGGCGACCGCATCAGCAGTACAAGTATCCGGGCAGCCTTTGTACGGTATGTCATGACGGATGAGTTTGGAGAAGGCTGCGATGAACGGTCTCCTGAAAAATACGATTCATCTCTTGTTGAGGATCCGATCGACATCATTGACAGATTGCCGGTTCAGGCAAATACCGTGCAGCCGGTCTGGTTATCCATTCAGTTGCCCGGCAATATACCGGCCGGAAAATATTCCGGGACAATTTCAATCCATGCAACAAAAAAGTTTGATCTGAACATCAGCCTGAATGTATTGAACCATGTTTTACCACCTCCGGCTGAGTGGAAATTCGACCTGGATCTCTGGCAAAATCCCGACCCGGTTGCCAAGGTACATGGTGTAACATTATGGAGTGAAGAACATTTCAGCCTGATGAAAGCCTACTACACCATGCTGGCCAATGCCGGACAAAAGAGTATAACTGCCTTCATCATTGACCAGCCCTGGGGACCGGATCATGTTTATTACAGGGATCCGACGCTGATTAAATGGTCCAGAAAAAAAGACGGAAGCTGGAACTATGACTATTCCGTTTTTGACCGATATATTGAGTTTGTAATGAGTTGCGGTATTGACCAGCGGATAAATTGTTATTCGATGGTTACCTGGAATCTTTCATTCATATATTATGATGATGCCAAAGGAGATACTGTATCAGTTACTGCCAAACCGGGATCTAAGGAATACAATGATCTCTGGGAGCCCATGATGAAAGATTTTACGGCTCATCTTAAGTCAAGGGGGTGGTTTGGCAAAACAACCATTGCGATGGACGAGCGGGATATGGAGAGTATGCTGGCAGTAATGGCCCTTCTCAGAAAAATAGATCCGGAATGGAAGACAGCCCTGGCCGGCAATTATCATGCTGAAATTGCAAATGATATTTTCGACTATTGCATCATTATTCATGACAAGTTTGATCCGGATGTCCTGAAGGAACGGAAGTCTTCCGGCAAGCCCAGTACCTATTATACCGCCTGCGGAGAGGAACGCCCAAATGGATTCTCCTATTCACCTCCGGCCGAGAATACCTGGATCAGCTGGTACGCTGCTGCTGAAGGATTTACCGGATATCTGCGCTGGGCCTATAACAACTGGACTGAGGCCACTCTTCAGGAAACCCGTTACAAAACCTGGCCGGCCGGTGATTGTTACCAGATCTATCCGGGACCCCGGACCTCCATCCGTTTCGAAAAACTGATCGAAGGCATTCAGGACTTTGAAAAGATCCGGCTATTAAAAGAGCAGTTTACCAGGGAAGGAAAGACTGATCAGCTGAAAGAACTAAACAAGATCCTGGCCACCTTTACTGAAGAGAACCTGCAGGCCATACCGGCAGCGGATATGGTAAGCAGGGGCAGGGAAGTCCTAAACAGATATTAGTATGGCAACAAGGCTTCTTATCGACCTGCGCAGCGACACTGTTACAAAACCATCGCCGGACATGCTTCACGCCATGATGACCGCTGAAACGGGTGATGATGTTTTTGGCGAAGATCCAACGGTAATTGCGCTGGAAAACAAAGCTGCCGGTATTTTTCGTAAGGAGGCAGGCCTTTTCTGTCCATCAGGGACCATGACAAACCAGATCGCCATCAATGTGCATGTTAAGCCTGGCGATGAGGTTATTTGTGACAGGACTGCGCATATCTATAATTTTGAGGGAGGGGGTATAGCCCGAAACTCGCTTGCATCGGTCAGGCTTTTATCAGGTGACCGGGGAAGGTTCACCGCCGTAAATGTGCAGGAAAACATAAATCCCGATGACGATCACTATCCGAGAACCAGTCTGGTGGCAATAGAGAACACCGTAAACAAGGGTGGCGGCAGTGTCTGGGATATCCGGGAAATCCGTAGGATCAAGGAACTCGTCATGCGGCACAGGTTGAAAATGCACCTGGATGGCGCCAGGTTCTTTAATGCAGTTGCTGAAACCCGCGAAGATCCAAAAGAATATGGTAAATTGTTTGATTCTGTTTCCATCTGCCTTTCCAAGGGACTGGGGGCACCGGTCGGTTCTGTTCTCCTGGGAGACACAGAATTCATCAAGGAAGCCAGGCGTGCACGGAAAGTATTTGGCGGCGGAATGAGACAGGCCGGATATATCGCAGCGGCAGGGCTCTATGCATTGGAAAATAACATATCCAGGCTTCAGGATGATCACAAAAGAGCTCACTTAATCAGTTCGGTTTTATCTGAACATTCTTATGTGGAGGAGGTATTGCCGGTAATGACGAATATCATCGTTTTCAGGCTTGCATCGGATGTCCGCCTGAATGATTTTATCCAATACCTGAAGGACCGCGACATCTTGTGTCTTGCGTTCGGGAATCAGATGGTAAGGATGGTTACACATCTTGATTTTACAGATGAGATGCTGGAAAGAGTGGTTGCTGCATTGAAGAAGTTTAAAATTATGAAGAGTACAAATTAAAAGTTGAGAATTGTAGTATATACATGAATTAAAGGTAAATCCGAATTACCACGAAGTGGTTGAATATCAATAACCGTGGGTGTTAACCCACGGAAAGTACTACGAAAGTATATCAGCCACGAAGTGGTTGAACATTTGAGATTTTAGTTCAGCCCACGTTGGGGCTGATGTTTAGTTCGGCACTTTTTCCGTGGGCTTCACCCACGGTTATTCAGATTTAGCCCTTTCAGGGTTCTTCTATCTGCAAAATATTAGTAATTTAAATCATAATTTGTAAAAAACATGAAAAAAACATTCCATTTTATCCTGGTTTCCCTGATTGCAGTATGCATCTCCTGCAGCAATCCGTCTTTTGTGATTAACAAAAATGAAATACCTTCAATTGCCATCATCCTGCCGGATTCGGCAAACAGTATACAACTGTTTGCAGCTGAAGAATTAAAAAAACATATAAAACTGATCTTTGATGAAGACATGACCATAGCGTCGTTGAAAAATAAGGATCAGTATAAGAAACATATCTTTTTGGGGATCAGACCCAGGGGTTTCGACAGGGAATTGAAGCCCGAGGAGGCTGTATATGTTGTCGGGAAGAAATCAATACACCTGTTCGGTAATGACGAGATCAACAGGACCTGGTCAGATGAAAATCCGGGTGACTTAAAAAATAAAATAAATAGCGAAGTTTTAGATCTTTCAAACAATCGCACCGGAACCCTGTTTGCGGTGTATACCTTTCTTGAGAAGGAAGCCGGCATTACCTGGATAAAGCCCGGTGATGCGGGAATTTTCTTCACCAAAATGAACTCTCTTGTCATTCCTGTCAGGGAAGCAGCCTGGAATCCGCAACTCATTCAAAGAAATATCAGGGCCGGCGCTTTTACATTCAGGAGTCAGCTGATGTATGGACAGTATGCTCCAAAAGAATTTAGCCTATCCGAAGAAGAGTCCCTTGAAAAGGAACAGGATCTGTTAATATGGATGAGGCGCATGCGTTTGGGAAGAAATGAAAATTACCGGTTTGGACATGCGTTTGGTTCCTACTGGGAAAAATACAAGGATACGAATCCTGACATATTTGCCCTTACTGTGAAAGGTAACAGAAAAGCCATGGGCCGGATTGAAAGGGTGAAAATGTGCCCGTCAAACCCCGATTTACCTAAGATTATTGTTAAGGAATGGAAAGATAACCGGCAAAAGTCTCCTCACCAGAAGAGCAAATCTATTTCCGGTTGTGAAAATGATTCAGATGGATTAGGCAGTGATGACTGGTGTCATTGTGATGCATGCAATGCACTGGATGCCCGTGAACCGGGTGAAGATCTGGTTGATTATGTAACTGACAGATATGTATATTTGTGGAATGCCATACTGAAAGAAGCAAGGAAATACCAGGATGACATCATGGTGACAGGCTATGCATATGAAAATATGCTGCAGCCCCCCAGAAAAGAGAAGCTTGATGATGGTCTGCTAATTGAATTCGTACCCCGCATGGGAGGGGACTTCGAAATAACGGAGAAATTATATGAAGGATGGGAAAAGGCAGGTATGAAAAAAATGATGTACCGTCCGAATGACATGAACTGGGAAATTGGAATTCCCATGGGACAGGAGGAACGGATTTTCAACAATTTTAAACTGGCCATTAAGCATAACGCCATTGGAACTGACTTCGACTCCATGCTTGGTTTCTGGGAAGGCATCTCAGATCTGACTTATTATACATTAGCCAGGGGGCAAGCTGATCCACAGGCATCTTTTGAAAAACTGGAGGGTGAGTTTCTGGCTGTCTTCGGTGATGCACGAAAAGATATTTCCCAATATTACCGGCATTGGAGAAATATATTCAACAATAAAATCCTGAAAGAGGAACTCAGCTTAAATGACGGGATCAATACCTAGTTTCTTGAGTGGGCATTGCTTTACAAGCTAACTGCGCGGATTGATGAGTTTTACAGTCTCGCGGATTTTGATACCACCGATTCCTATCTCGAAAAGGCCCTTCAAAAGGAAATTTCTGATCAGACCAGAAACTATATTCAAAGGATGCAGATCGCCAATCAGCATTCCAGGCTAACCTATATCAGTTTTATGGCCGGTAAGGGAGGTGACAGGGCTGATATGATAAAAAAGGCAAATGATCTGATCGATTTCAGGATCCGGAATAAAAACAGGATAGATATTAACTGGAATGTACTATTCCAATGCCAGCATTACCAGATGAGAGATCAGATCGGTACAAGATATCTTGGATTTTTACCAGAAGACCTTGACGCCAGTGAATTCTAAATAAACCATATCAAAATGAAAGCCAATTATCGATTATTCAGGTTGTTGTTGTCAGTATCCTGTATATTGATGCTGCCATGTCAATTGAACCGGGCAGGGATCCAGCAGCCCATGCTGCAGATACCGGCCATCAAAACGCCTCCCGTCATTGACGGCAAGTTAAACGATGCTGCCTGGCAAAAAAGCGTCGAAATATCCGAATACATTATCTGGACATTGGATACCTACGTTAAGGACTCCCTGGCCGCATGGATCTGTTATGATGACAAAAACCTGTACGTGGCCTTCCGCAATATAGACGCGGCTGCAGGTAAACTTCAAAAATCCCCGGAAGGTAAGGATTCCTGGGATACCTTTCTGTGGGGGAGGAATTATAATATGGTCCAGGTTGGTTACCAGGGAGTGGATATCCAACTCATGGCCGATCCGAAAGGAACCCAGACCGACTATAAAAACGGTGATATCAGCTGGAACGGAAAATGGAAATATGCGGCTTCCGTAAACCTGAAAGACTGGACAGCGGAATTCAGCATCCCGCTGAGCGATGCCGGACTTGAAGGGACGGCCGCCAATAAAGAAATCAGCATGGGCATTTCCAGAAGCTTCCCTTTAGGGGAATCATCGAATTGGGATGGCAAATGTTTACTTGCCGGTCCTGCTGTTGCAACCTATCAGTATGGCAGATGGCCTGAACCGGCCCCGGGTAAGAACTTTGTTCCCTTTGTTGCACAAAACTTTGGCACGGATAAGCTGAATGTAGTGTGTGAACTGGAACTGATCCCGCTGAATGACAAGCCTGAATTCATCCACCAGGAGGGTCAGGGACCATCTTCAGAACTGCAGCTTTATGTAAGCAAAGAACCTCTGCGCTTCACTTATTCCTTTTCAATACCGGCAGGCGGAACCCTGAATGAAAAGGTGCTATATGAATTACCCGATGAAGGCAGCTATTATGCCAACGCTACGATTAAATCGGCAGACGGATCGCTTATCCGGCGCAACAGTGATTTCTGGTTCACGATCGAGCCCAACCGGAAAAAAATCAAAGCCCTCAAAGAAAGACTCGGGGAAAGTCAGGCTTCCATGACGCGAATATCAAATCCCGTTGCTGACCGTTTGCGTAATGAAGCCGGTGCTGTTGAAAAGGACCTGCAAAAGCTGGAATCTTTTGCTGAAATTGCATGGAAGTCCGGACAATGGGATGAGCTCACCTCCCAGGTGAATAAGATGGATGGTCAGATTTCCAGACTTCTTCATAAGGTGAAATGGACAGCCTTGCATAAGTGGCAGGCTGAAGATGAATTTGCGATCGCATGCACCCATTCCGTGGTCAAACTCCGGAGAGATGCTATATTCCCTTTCCCCATAAGTGAGAAGATAGATTTATCTCAGGCACGGAATGAATATGAATCCGTGCAGTTGGCCATACTGCCTTTTGGCAAAGACCTGAACCAGGTTACCTTGGAAGCAAGCGATTTAAAAGGCAGCGATGGAAATACTATTCCAAAAAGCAATATTGAAATGTCGCTGGTGGATTATAATAAAATTGACTGGCAGGCCTCCTATGTGACTGCTTATAAGGGTTGGCATCCCGATCCCTTAATTCCGTTGAAATCTGCCATAAACATCAGTGGAAGTGAGGTATGCCGCCCGGTGTGGATCACGGTGTATGCACCTCCGGGAACTGCTGCCGGTGAATATACCGGTACGATCACGGTGAGTGCAGCCGGAACAAAGAAACTAACCGCTTTAGTAAAGTGCAGAGTGTGGGACTTTGAACTGCCGGTTTCGGGCCACCTGGTAACCCATACCTGGGATGATTTAGACATGTTGTGTGATTTTTACAACCTGGAAGAGTATCCTGTTGACTGGTACCAGAAATTTTGCGGGTTGCTGTTAAAGAACAGAATGAATCCGGGCTTTGCCGGTGTAAATTACGTGGATCAGTTGCCGGATAAATCCGGTACTTATAATTTCAGCAAGGTGGAGAAAGTGCTGGATTATTGCATTGACCGCGGATTGAACCGATTTTCGATTATACAGATGAAGAAGGGGGCCTATACACCCGAAGAGGCCGAAATTGCCTATAAATTTACGGCAGCCTATGCCAGGTTTTTGCGTGAAAAGGGCTGGCTTGACAAAGCATTGGTTGAACTGTGGGATGAACCTACTGACCTGGAGTGGCCCGGAATCAAGGAACGGGCAGAACGGCTGAAACAGATCGATCCGGGATTGCGCCTGCAATTGTTTGCCGAGGGCGGACCTTACAACTTCTGGGATAAGAGCACGGACAAATATGGTTTGAATAATCTGGTGGATATCTGGGCACCGATAAATCCGATTGAATCTCCCGAAATCCAGGCCAAGGGAGGAGAGATCTGGGCGTACTTCTGCACACTGACCCGGGAAAGTGCTCCGAATTTCTTCATCGACTGCCCGGCCATTTACCAGCGAAGCATTGCCTGGTATTGCTGGATGTATGGTCTGGATGGATTTGAGCACTGGAGCACGACTTACTTCTGGAGAAATACACATGCCGGAAAACCCATGGATCAAAAATGGCCGAATGTACCCTGGGATTCACGCACATATCACTATTTTAATGGAGAAGGGCAGCTGATTTACCCGGGCCCGGATGGAAATCCATATTCATCCATTCGTCTTGAAAACTTCCGCGACGGGATGGAAGATTACGAATATCTATACAGGCTGAAAGAGCTCCTTTCAGAATATGACAAGGACACAAAGGATCCGGCAATAAATGCATACAGACAACTTCTGAATGCAGAAGACTATCTGTTGTACAAGTATCCGAAAAATATCAAGGCCACATTGGAAAATACATTGCGATACCCCGATCAGCCCGAGTTGTTTATAGAGTCACGCAATAAGATAGCCAGGGCAATTGAGGATTTACAAAAATGACATGAATTACGGAAGAACAAAAGTAGTTCTCTGCAAGGATGCAGCGGAACTCGGGAAGCAAGCAGCTTCTGATGTAGGCAACAAGATCAGGGAACTGCTCGGTCATCAGGAAGAAATCAGAATCATCTTTGCGGCAGGTGAAAGTCAAATTACTTTCCTTGATGCGCTGGCAAAGGAAAAGAACATCGACTGGAAGAGAATTATCTGCTTCAACATGGACGATTTCTATGATACAAAGATACCTGAGGAGTATACATGCGGATCATCAAACTAAAAGGCAATTATACGACAAAATCAATCCCAGGCGGATATATCTTGTGAGATATAATGCCCCTGACCCGTATGAAGAAGCCAGACGTTTTGAAGCGGTTATGCGCGACGAAGGAGAATTTGACATTCTTTGTCAGGGAATAGGCACTTCAGGCCATTTGGCCCTTAACGAACCCTTTGATACCGATTTTAAAGATCAGACCTGGGTCAGGGTCGTGAACCTGGCGGAGCAGTCCATTATGCAGCTGAGGGAAGATCCTAATTTCAAAGCGCTCGGCTATATCCCTGCAAAAGGCATTACTATGACCATTCCGGCCTTACTATCTGCAAAGAACATATACACCATGGTTCCTTTGGCGCTAAAGCGGCCCATACTTGAAAAGCTTTTCGTTGTGAAAACACCCACGACGGAACTTCCCGCATCGGTTTTGCTGCAGGTTGATAGTACCCTTTATCTTGACAGAGATTCATGCCCGCAGGGGTTGATTTCTAAATTCTGAGACCATCGTCATCGCGAGGAGACGTTTCCCCGTCATTGCGAGGAGACGTTTCCCCGTCATTGCGAGGAGACGGGATAATTCTCTCTGCATTGTAAATTGATAACGTCGACGAAGCAATCTTTATCTGGTTAACAGATTGCTTCGTCAGCGTATAGTATTTTGCCTTACTGAATAATATAACTCGCTTCCTCGCAATGACGATTCTCTCCGTCATTGCGAGGAGACGTTTCCCCGTCATTGCGAGGAGACGTTTCCCCGTCATCGCGAGGAGACGGGATAATTCTCTCTGCATTGTAAATTGATAACGTCGACGAAGCAATCTTTATCTGGTTAACAGATTGCTTCGTCAGCGTAAAGTATTTTGCCCTACTGAATAATATAACTCGCTTCCTCGCAATGACGATTCTCTCCGTCATTGCGAGGAGACGTTTCCCCGTCATCGCGAGGAGACGTTTCCCCGTCATTGCGAGGAGACGTTTCCCCGTCATTGCGAGGAGACGGGATAATTCTCTCTGCATTGTAAATTGATAACGTCGACGAAGCAATCTGTTTGATTATTACATAATTTTTTATAAATTAGGCATATCGAAAAATCGTTATATGCAATCTTTAATTATATGCAAAGAGGTGGTTGTGTATACATTATGACCAATAAGAACAACACTGTTCTGTATACCGGCGTTACAAGCAATCTTAGTAAGCGGATTTCAGAACATATGGAACGATTTCACCCTGAGTCATTTACAGCTAAATACAATGTTGTCAAACTTGTGTATTATGAAGGATTTGATCATATCGAAGAGGCTATAGCACGGGAAAAGCAGATAAAGGGAGGATCCCGAAATGATAAGATCGATTAATAACCCAAATGAATCCTGATTGGGAGGATTTGTATGACAGGATCTGTGGATTTTGATGCTGTTGGGTGATACAGATTGCTTCGTCAGCTTGTGGCAATTTGCTTAACTCAATAATTCTATTCGCTTCCTCGCAATGACGTCTGGTCTGCATGCAGGCTCGCAATTAGGGTTAGTACTTCCCGCATTCCTGCAATGCATCCCACATGGCCCAGAAGTTCTCCGGGGGGACATCGTCCTGAATGTTGTGAACCGGGGCAAAAACAAAACCGCCTCCGGGTGCTAGGATATCCAGGATTCTTTTTACTTCCTCTTTAACCTGTTGCGGTGTTCCTTTGTTCAGGGTTGACTGGGTGTCAACACCCCCACCCCAGAATGTAATAACATCACCGAAGTCCCTTTTCAGTTCCCTGAGATCCATTCCTGCTGCTGTGAACTGGACCGGATTCAGGATATCCATTCCCGCATCGATCAGGTCTGGGATCAGGTTCCGGATGGCACCGCAGCTGTGCATAAAGATCTTTATATGGGGCAACCGTTTCCGGATATGGGTAAACAGGATCTTCAACCGGGGAATAACCATTTGCCGAAGCAACATTGGATCCAGAATGGTTGTGCTTTGCGAACCGAGATCGTCACATTCCGAAATCACATGGATCTTTTCAGCATTGCCGGTTCCAACTGCCCAATCGATAACGGCATCCCAGTAACGGATCTTATCCTCAAGTACAATATCCAGCAAGGCTTCAACTCCGGAAGGATCCAGCACCGTATCCATGAACCAGTTCTCATATCCCCTGATCCGGAGGCTGTTCTCCGTAAGGCCTGCCGTGTTCCGGTCTGCAATACAGCAGAAATCGCCCACCCGCTTAATCTGTTCGTCCAGATGCCGGTGCAACACCGGAACATATTCATGCCAATCAATCCGTTTCAGCTTATGCAAGGACTCGGACAATAGTTCATATTCCCTGAGCGGATAAGTTGCCTGGTTGAAATACAGATCTTTTTCAGGATCGAGTCGCCAGTCACAACCATAAAAATCCGTTACTTCAATGAATCTGTCACTCAGTCTTTTTTTATGCCGGTAATCAAAAATGCGGTGTGCACCAATTCTGCGTGTATCAGCATGCAGGAATACCAGGTTTTCCTCATCGGGTGTAATGATCTGCTGTATGGGATCCACTTCATCATTGCCGATTGTCTCCGGGAGTCCGCGAAACCGCATAGCCCTGATATAGGCATTTCTGGTAATGGCAGTCACCGTTGTCCCGGCCAGATCGTAGGGTACACGATCCGGCTCTGTATGGTTGACGGCACATAATACTCTCTCTTTTCCGTTCATTTCACCTAATTTCAATCATTCTTATCCGGGGCACCAGCATATGAACTACCAATAAGGCAATCAGATATCCACTACCTGCAACCGCAAAAGGAATGGTGTATCCATCTGTTCCCAGGTTCTGCAGGACATGTCCAACCGTAACGGCCGCCAAGGCACCACCAATCGCACCAGCAAAGCCACCAAATCCGGCAATGGTGGCAGTGGCTTTCCTGGGGAACACATCGGACATCAGGCTGAAGACATTGGCTGACCATCCACAATGTCCTCCGGCAGCAAGTGCAATGAGTGCTACCGCAAACCAGATATTATCTGTATGCGGAACAAACACAACAGGTAGGGCTACCATGCCACAGATGAGCATGCTTATCTTCCGGCCCTTATTTATCCCCCACCCCATTTTCAAAAAACGCGATGAAAGCCAGCCCAGCGCGATACCCATGAGCCAGGAAACAGCATAAATGGTAAAAAAGGGCAGGCCTATTTCCCTGAGATTGATCCCGAATTTTGCATACAGGTATTTGGCTCCCCAAAACAGGTAAAACCACCAGATCGGGTCCGCAATGAACTTGGCAATGGCAATGGCCCATGTCTGACGATAAGCCACAATATCTTTCCAATCCGGTTTTTCAGCCGGTTCTTCAATATTATCACTTTGTATATGAATAAGTTCCAATTTTGAAACCCTGGGGTGAATTTCGGGCTTCCTGTACGATTTGAACCAGATTATGGCCCATATCAGGCTTATGGGAAAGGTCCACAAAAAGCCAAGTCGCCAGTCGTTCCATGACAGTACGAGGGTTGGGATGATCAAGGGAGCAAGAACCGTACCCATATTGGCACCGCCATTAAAAAGGCCGATCGCCAGGGCGCGTTCCTTTTTGGGAAACCACTCTGCTACCGCCTTGATCGCAGAAGGGAAGTTACCGGACTGACCAATGGCCAGGGCAAACCTTGAAAAGGCAAAACCCACCCAGGTTCTTGCCAGGGCGTGAGCCAGGGTGGCAAGGCTCCAGATGCTGATGGATAACAGGTACCCTTTCCGCGTACCCATCCGGTCAACCAGGCTTCCCATAATCAGGAAACAAACGGCATAGGAAAGCATAAAAACACTGTTGATGATGCCGTATTGCTGCTCGGTCCAGCCAATCTCTGCCTGCAAATGGGGTGCGAGTATGCCCAGAGCTGACCGGTCAATATACAGGATTGTCGTTGCGACGAAAAGTAATCCCAGAATAACCCACCTGAAATGGGATTGCTTTTCTTTCATTTCACATTATCACTGAATTCTTTCCATTCCTTTTCAATATCAGACGCGGTAAAGCTGTTTCCCGACTTGATATACAATCTGTGTCTAAACGTAACTGATTCACCCTGCTTCAGTTTAAAATTCAATTCCTCCTTTCCCTGCGTGAAATCCTTTACACCAAAAGGATTTGCTGAAAAGAGTCCATAGTCACGTGCATGCCAGTAAGTAGGATAATTCAGGTTTGAAGGATGGTCCATAAACACTATGGATACTGTATCTGCTCCGGATATCCCATATAGCTTCATCCACCTGGCTCTGGTGCCCCATACGCCTGCTCCTTCAACCCCTTCACTGCTCAGATAATTGCCATTCACGCCTTCATTGTTCATGACAGGGATTTTGGTGGCCATTCCATGAGCATCTGTGAATATCTTCGGTTCTTTTGCAGGGAATTCAAGAAATCTGGCTACCCGGATGGCAAAGGCACCTTCTTTTGTGTCGGCAAAAGCAACATCCGGCACCTGTGCGGTAAGTGTTGTTACATGGTCAATGATCCGAAAATCCTTTCCCGCACGAAAGATATAGGTGGTGTTCTCGGTGATCGGAACAGAACCGTCCGGCCCTACCCATTCCTGATTGACAACGAGGATCCCTTTATCGGGAAGACTTGCCGTACTGTCGATGTTCTTAAACCGGATAATTCCGCATTTTGTTCTCATTTCAGCCGGCAGCCATTTGCTGTTTCCCCAGAAATCAATTCCATTCACATTGCCATAATTGAACCAGTAACCGGTATGATGCGGATGGTCAATGACCTCACCCTCGCGCGGCGCAATGGGGAATCCCCTTGTTACGGTAATCCCGTCTGCCGCAACTATAGGAAACAGGAAGGGCTTTTCAAATGTATCTGCATACATGTACGAAGTGAACAATGCATTCCCGGCCATCACGTCAACTTTCTTCATATCCGCAACAGGCTGGACTATTATCGGGATGGATTCAGTCTCATTTTGCACTTGTTTTGTATTGGATGCACAAGCCAGCGAAAGGATCACGATTACACACAGGCCAATCTTAACCAGTATTCTATTCATGGTATTATTTTTTTAAATTATTAAATAATCTAACAATCACACATTTTCAGGCAGAACAAAGGGTTTCCGGTATTCCTTGGTCAGCATCCTGCCGGCGTCGGGATCGTTAATTACCTGCATGGTTTTGGGATCAAATTCGAAAGATCTTCCCAGCTTGTAAGATATATTGCCAAGATGAACCAGGGCACAGCTATAAAAGCCTTCTTCGATGGGAGCGGTCAGCAAAGCCGGATCATTTGCCCGGATAGCATCGGTAAAATTCTGGTAGTGATTCCCGATTCCCATGCCTGATTCACCGGGTACACGCTCCTTACCCATAAAGGTTTGCCAGTGGCTGACATCCTTCTGCATATAACCCTTGGAACCATAAAAGATATTCCCGACCACATTTGCCGAACTGGTCATATAGGTATTCGTTTTGCTTTCTTCCAGCCCCAGATGATCCCCTTCGGGATTTGTCATCCAATGGCGGGTTTCAAATTCTAGTATTTTCTTTTTATCACCCGCTCCGTCCGGATTTGAAAATTCAAATACGGCCATGAGGGTATTGGGTGTTTCCTGGGCATCCTTGAACATGAAGTGTCCTCCCATTGCAGTTATCCTGGTTGGTAACTGTACCCCCAGACCCCAGCGTGCAATATCCATTTCATGTACACCCTGATTGCCCATGTCGCCATTTCCATAATCCCAGTGCCAATGCCAGTTGTAATGAAAGCGGTTGATGTTGAAGGGCCTCTCGGGTGCAGGTCCGAGCCAAAGATCATAATCCACTTTTCGCATGTACTCCTGTGTATAAGGTTCCCTGGGACCATCAGGGAACTGTCCGATTGTATCCCGCCATTTGTAGCAAACTCCTTTGGCAAGATATACCTCCCCGAGTTTTCCGTCGGACATGAATTTTACAGCCGATTGGGAACAGGGATTGCTGCGTTGCTCCGCTCCATCCTGCACCACTTTTTTGTATTTCCGGGCAGCTTCGACAAGTTTTTTCCCTTCGTGAAAGGTATGACAGCAGGGTTTTTCCACGCTGACATGTTTGCCGGCCTGAATAGCCCAGATCGATGCCAGTGCATGCCAGTGGTTGGGTGTGGCAATGGATACCGCATCAATATCCTTGTTCTCGATCAGTCTTCTCAAATCGGCGAACAGAAGCGGCTGACGCAGTCCTTTATCTGCATACTGGCTCTTCAGACGCTCAGCAAAAAGGTTTTCATCTACATCACACAGTGCAACCACTTCCACATCCTTCAATGCCTGGTACTCGGCAATGTGCCCCAGTCCCTGCCCCCGGATGCCTATTACAGCAATATTAATCCGGTCATTTGCACCTTTCCAGCCCGAACCGGGCAGAATTATTGGAGCTGCTCCAATGGCTACTGAGCTCTTGGCGGATATTTCCAGGAATTTTCTTCGTTTCATGGTTGATGGTTTTATTGCTTTGGTAAAAAATGCTTACGCTTCACTACTTTACTGATTCCCGCAAGCATAATTGCATTGCTTTGCATCGGTGCAGAGACAACAACGCCATAGTCCTGTTGCTGAGCCTGATAATGCAGTGAACCCTGAAGATTAACCTCCTTTATCCTTTTACCAAATCTGGGATTCACCCATTCAAAGGCGAAGAAGGTTACCGGATTCTTTTGCTCTTCAGGAGAGCATCTGATCGGGTCAGCCATATAGCAATAGGCATTCTGGGCTGAACCGGTATCTCCTTCACGCGTATCCAGGCTCTTTTCTCCTCCCGGGTTCCACTCCAGAATATTTACACCATATTGAATGGGAACAATTACCTTATATCCATCCTCATAAATGATTTCATACCAACCCAGAAGATCAGATGAATCGAAGAAATTCGGAATATTGAAATAGGCTTTCTGATTTCCGGCAGGCATGGCGCAGGCTTGAAGAAATATCAGGCTGCTTACATCCTCATTGACCACTATACTGCTGACCTTACCCGGAATCTGAACCTTGTCAGTGCCTTCAGAACCTACCGCGATCAAAGAGTTTCCGGAAGTTTTTGCAGGATTGACCAGATCAAACAGCATAGACCTGTTTCTAACCTGTCCTGACTTAAGGGTGCCCAGGTCCATATTGAAAACGCCTGAATTTGCCTTCAGATTAACATAGGGAGAAATATTCACCGGTATAACAGGATCACCATCCCCGCTTGGTATTCTTCCGCCATGCAAAGCAGAGCGGACGTTGTACATGGATTCCCTGACTATCTCTCCCAATTCGAGTTGGTTGATTGTATGTGTTGACCACAACAGGTTTGAACAACCCAGATAATCCAGTATCAGATCTTTGCCAAAATTGAATTCATTTGTGGATGCCCATGCGGAAGGAGCACCCCCCGTTATCCTGACTCTCTTGATTCGCTCGTCCCAGTTGCTGATCGTCGGGGTAAAGTTCCCATATATCTGTGTAAATCCGAAATTATGGAGATCCATTTCCTTTACCTCATCATCCCAGAACCAATTAAAAATCAAAATATCTTTGGGTATAGATTCCCTGACTACCTCAGGCCGCACTGCCCCGGGAGTCTGGTATTTCTTTCCCAGTGAAGATATCCTGTTCTGAACCAGTGTATCACGCACGCTTTCAAGCAAATAATCACCCCACATGGCAATCTTGATACCCTTATCGGCAAAATACCGGTGTATTTTATTCACATCCCCGGCAAACAGAAGTGAATGATCCTTGCCTTTGCAGCGCGGACATACACCGATTGGTGCACCCCACCACTCATCATGTCCGATGTGGACCATTTTTGGCTTGATAACATCCATGTATTCATCATATACATCAAACATCAGATCATAGGAAGCCGGATTTGACGGACAATAGGTATCCGGCCAAATATCACGGGGGTATTCGGCCAGTTCAGGGTGCCGTGTGAGCAAATAATATCCGTGTGTAAGGGAAGGGATTTCAGGAATAACCTCAATGAAATTCTGGTTAGCATATTGTACAATATCCCGTACATCATCCTTTTCGATGATATAACCATCGCCGGCATCATAATGGCTGGAGTTCTTTTCTTCGCCATGCAAACCCAAAGTTGAATTTGACCGGGAATACTGCATGTATTTTGAAAACTCAATCCACCCGGCATTGACCTCCGGATGTTTGTCAAGCCGCATGCAGTTCACTTCCATGATCACCTTGTTATACTTGTAAAGTGCCATAAAATCCTTCAGGAACCGCTTGAAAAAGGCAATATTTTCCGGGCCGGGAACATAGAGCCTGATTCCCCGGAAAGGCATATTTGGCCAGTCCCTTAATTTTACCCCTTGCACAGTCCTGCCATTGCCGTGCTGAATAAGTTGCCGCAGGCTTTGCAATCCGAAGAATGCACCGGGATCATCCCATCCGCCAATGATGATCTGATTTCCACTGACCTGCATGATGTATCCCTCTGGACCGGGACTCTTTGCCGTGATTTCGAGGTTATTATCCAGACAATATTGCTTAATCAGCGGATTACCTGCAGAACCCATTACGATGATTTTTTTACTTTTTGGTATAACCGAGCCTGTTTCAATCGGCAATGCCAGACTGTACTTTGCGCTCAGCTCTCCGACCAGAAAACGGGCAAGCGCCATGTCCTTCTCACTGGCATTTTCAGGTACAAGAATGGTTACTTTTTCGTCCAGAGAAAATACATCTTTCGTAACCTGCATTTCCTGCGGAATGGGAAATATCAAGGTTTCGGATACCCTTATCTGAGCAGAGCCCGTACCTGAGATCCCGGATAGGATCGCAAATAAAATCATATTGAATCCATTCATTCTTCTTTTCATGTTTATATATTTTATAGTTAATTTCATTTAATGCTTATTCTGATTCCAATTCCCTTACAGAATCTTCCTTCAGCATCAGAATTATTCTTCCTCTTATCTTCCTTCTTGAATCTACCTTCTTAAATCTTTCTGTACCAGGGTAAGCGTTCGATGGGTACTTCAATTTTAACCTTGACAGGGCCTGTGACTATACTGCCATCATCACCCTGCCATTTGCCTCCGGGAATGACGACTTCCCTGGACCTTTGGCCCTTCACTACAACCGGTGCAACCAAGATCTTATTGCCAAGCAGGAACTGATCCTTAATTCCAGCATATCCCTGACCCGGATATTCATATTCCAGGTTACGTACCATGGGCTCTCCTGAAACAGCACATTCCCTGGCCAATTCAATAATCTCCTTGCCCATAGTAAAATGAAGATTTGCCATGTCTTTGCAGATCGTCAGGTTCTCCGTGTTGAGAACCCGCCAGGGAGCAACAGAGAACTGCATCATGGGCATCAGGGCACTTACCTGTGAGGAACGTACGATCAGCTCCTCATCCATAATTGAAGTATCCTGGAATGAAGTCCATTCACCTCCACCAATCATATCAGGGCAACCAAACTGGTGGCCTATCAGACCAAGAGCAATCATGTCAGGGATCAGCACCTGTACATCACCCCAGGTATGGCTTTTGTCCCTCAAGCGTTGAACCAGCGGTTGTCCTGCCATCTTCCAGCATGCCCGCAATTCATTCAAAGGATAATCCAGACCGATTCGGGCATAGGCCTCACAATGTTCATTCGGATCAAAATCCTGATGGGAATAATTGCCGATATAGCTTTCAGGATCACCTGCATCCAGCTTAAAGCCATCCACTCCATACAGGGTGACCAGTTTCTTCAACTCCTCCTTAAACCATTTCTCACCTTCGGGATTGGAAAGATCCACCAAACCACTGACTCCGTTCCACCATTCAATTTTTGCAGGTTTCGTCTTCTCTTTATCCTCAAATATGAGCACTTTCTTTCCTTCCAGTTTCCGGTAGATCGGTGAATCGGAACTAATGAAGGGGACTACCCAAAGCATCACTTTGAAACCCATCTTGTGCAGTTTTTCAATCATCCCTTTGGGATCGGAAAACTTCTCGCAGTCAAAATTCCAGGTACCATACCGGTCCTGCCAGTTGTCATCGATCATGATGACACCGGTCGGAAATCCATTCTTAACAATATCATCCGCATATTTGCGAATATCCATCTCATTCTGATCATATTGCAATTCAATCCAGGTATTGTATTGCGGGCTTGTAAAGAGCAAGGGATCCGGAATTTTTCCCGAAGGCGGAAAAAACTGCTTGCTGGAATACAGAAATGCATCTTTCAGGGTTTCTCCCGACTTTCCCGTAATAACACCACCAGGCGCATCTACGGTGATCTTTCCATTAGAGATTTCAATTTTTATGGGTTTTTCACTCCAGATATATCGTCCTTTATCTGAAATGAACAAAGGTGCAGCCTGATTTGCCTTACAATTTGCCCGCTGATCATACGCAAAATCTTTGTCATTCAGCGGTGAGTTACGGCCATCCAGGACAGCCCCACCCCACCAGTTTTCATTCTCCAGGATCTGGATTACCTGGCTGGAATTGTTCTCTTTGCTTTGCTTGCAGCCAATTGCAGAAAAGAGCCCGGTTATGACAAACACCAGAAGGATCATTCTTGTTCTTTTCATATCATGAGTTTTATGGGTAAATGTTTAATTGACAACAATATGATCAAAATAACACTTATTTTCCCATAATAGATAGTACTTTTATTTGTTTTCCTGATACTATTTAACAAATCGGGAAATAAGACCTTATCCTGACTGACCGCAGTGAAGCTCCTGCCTCTCTCCACCTCACCCCAGCCCCTCTCCACCTCACCCCCTACCCCCTCTCCTAAAGGCGAGGGGAAAGAAAGATATTGTTGGCCTTGATGATTCCATTGACGTTCTTCTACCCCCTCTCCTTTAGGAGAGGGCTGGGGTGAGGTGGAGTGTTCAGTTTATTGCAAACATTTCTATCTTTCCGTTTTTGGGAATTTCTATGATCAATAGATCTCCCTCTTCTTTCAGCGATCCGTTCCAGCTGTACTTCATACGGTAGTGGTTTGTTCCGAAAGGATTTTTCAATTTACAGGTACCGCCATTTTCAGATAAGATTTCGATTTTTTCAGCCTTGCCATCTTTTTGTTGCGCCGAAACAAGAAAGGCTCCCTCGGTTCGAAGGGTTTTAAATGCCACATCCTTCCACCCTGAGGGAATGGCTGGAAAGATCCGGATAATACCGGTATGACTTTGAATCAACATTTCCTGGACAGCCGCTGCAAAAGCAAAGTTGCCTTCCAGGGTAAAAGGCCGGTATTTAAATTTTGAATATCCCCTGTTATACTGTTCTCCGTTGACATGAAAACTGTTGGGGAGACAAAAATTCTCGGCAAAAATCCGGAGGACCTCAGCTGCTTTTTCACCCATTAATGCACGGGCATACATACTCCCCAGCCAGCTGTATGAATAACCGCACCACCAGTCAGGGCCAATCTTTTCAAGGTTTATCAGTGAGGCCCGGATAATTTCCTGATCTTTTTCTCCGTTCGACCAGTCAATCATTCCCAGTGGGTGCCAGGCAACAAGATGTGAAAAGTGACGGTGCGATTCTGCGTATGGATGACCTGGTGCGAATGCAAATCCGCCCTGATCATCCAAAGCAAATTCAGGCCATTCCTGTAAAATAGCATTCCACTTCCTGGCCTCCTCTTCTTTTCTCAGCAATTCAGCAAGCTCTCCCGCTTTTTCGAATGTCCAGCGTATAAAAGCCAGGTCGTAGTTGGTGGTTTGATTAAACCAGGCATTGATCGAGTTATCGTGAATCTCAGGACTTGAGCTCAGGGGCAGTTTCCGTTTGCCGTTGCTGTCCATTACTGAAATGGCATCCAAAAAAACAGCAACATCCCTGATCCAGGGATATGCCCGTTCGCGGAGGAATTTTTCATCTCCGGAATACTTCCAGTGCAGGTAAAAGTGCTGGGCAAGCCAGCAACCTACCGTCGGACCAAGTGAGTATTGTATCCATCCACCCATGGGTTCTCCGGTTATTGTGGTTACGCCGGGAACATTCAAACCCGGGGCACCAAAGTACTTTTTGGTGTATGTCATGAATGTTTCTCTGTTGTTCCAGAGCCATTTCAGGAATCCCGCTTCGAGATCAAGGTGATTGCCCGAATAGGCCGGCCAATAGCTCAGTTGTGTGTTCAGATCATGGTGAAAATCGCCCTTCCATGGCGGCAGTTTCCCGTTATCCGCTGTCCATACAGCCTGTAATGAAATCGGGGGACCATCCGGACGGGCTGCCGAGCCAAATTTGTACTGTTCCAGATACCATTGCTTTTCGAGTAATGTATCCGGCAGACTGACCGCTGAACTGTTCCAGAATTCATCCCACCATGCTTCATGCGACTGAAAAGCCGCCTGGAACATGGCACTGCTCAGGGATTCTGAAATCAGCTCTCCAGCTGTTTTCTTCCCTTCCTTTTCTGAAGTGGACGAGGAGATCGTCCAGACACCAATGAGGGTATTCCCGGAATAGGTCCATGAAACTGCCACTTCGTATTCAAAGCCATTCCAACCCTTCTGGCGGTAGACCAACTCATTCTGATCTTTCTCAACGGTGCCCTGCTCATATCCCAAACGCTGCAGATCCTGCCCGGTTACCGGGTCTACGGCGGTGTCCCTTTCCACCTTCCGGTATTGCGGAGGAATCAGATGTGGCACGAAATTCCCGGGTACTTTTTCAAAACGAAACCAGCCGACCGGTTTGGTTGCATCCACAAAGGTCCTCAGTCTTGCCCCGTTTTTCCAGTTTACCACGCAAAGGGCATTCTGCAGGGTGAGTTTTACATGGGCTATTTCCCCGAGGCTTTTGGTATCAAACTCAAGTGCAGCGCCTGGAATTTTGGTTGGTGCTGGTAACTGGTCGTAAGGTACATCGAATAACTCCTGTACAGCCTTATAATTGTTGTTTTTAACCTGATCCTGTACCCACCTGAAACTGAACTCCGGTCTGCTGAAGTTTTCCATGGGCCTGAGATCCCACAGATCAGCCCGGTCCAGTGAAAAACGCAGGTTGTCCCCATTTTGCCATACCAGCGCTCCCAGCATCCCGTTTCCCAGGGGTATGGCCTCATCCCAGGTGGATGCCAGTTTCGGAAAAGTAAGATTATACGCTGATACCGGGGATTCTGCGCTCGCAGAATCAAAGAAACTGCACATGAAAAACAGCAACAGGAACAATTGAAACCTTTTGATTTGGGTATTAATTTTCGGGATCATTATGGAGAAATTTTTATTCAGTAACTCTTATTATTTCATTGACAACTGTTTACTGGTTAACAGGCCAATACAGCGACCCCTGTTCCCGACAGCACAGTAATAGAGATAAAAGGTGCTGTTGTCCGGATTATAAACCAGGGAGATCTTGTGAGCAAATTGTGAATCAAGGCCGGCCGGATGGCCACCTGCCTTGTAAAGAGGCTCAGGATGTGATGTCCAGTGCTTCAAATCACGTGAGAAAGCTGCCATAATATGTGCACCATCCCTGCCAACACCGAAATAAAACATTACCCAGTGATCACCATCCCGGAACACTTTTGGATCGGAACAGAACTTTTCGTCATATCCCCCGGGTCGGACACGTACAATGGGATTTCCCTCATATCGCATCCAGTTCAGCATATCGCAGGAAGTAGCCAGTCCGGTTTGCTCAATCCATTCGGGCATGTGCTTCGCATTGTAAAAGTTGTAATATTCACCTTTATGCTCCACAAGCCAGGGTTGATAAATACAATCCTTCTCCCAATCTCCAACTTCGGGTTCATGCACCGAGAGGATGTACTTGTCCCTTGCCCGTTTCCAGGTCAGACCATCCTGGCTGCTGGCCACTCCCTCGTACCCGGGATCAATTTCATAGGTACCTTGTTTGGCATAACAGCCGTAAAGTGTCCAGAATTTTCCATCCTGGTTCTTCAACATTCTTGGAGCTTTGATCTTGTAAGACTCATATAAAAAAGCGCCTATCACACATCCGCCGAAATCAAAGTCGCCCTCCCTGCCAAAGCCCAT
This sequence comes from uncultured Bacteroidales bacterium, assembly GCA_963705125.1. Classification (GTDB taxonomy): domain Bacteria; phylum Bacteroidota; class Bacteroidia; order Bacteroidales; family UBA10428; genus UBA5072. The sequence goes on from CAVPIY010000011.1 coordinate 419,721, forward strand.
TGCCAGACGGGGATTGGTCCAATGCAGAAGATCCCTGCTTTCGACAACAAAACTATTGTAACCTTTTCCGTTGAATCCGATAAAGCTCATAAACCATTTCCCTGTTGACCCGGGATCTGGTAAACCGTTGGTACATCGAAGCTGTGAAAATCCTCAAAGCCTTGAATCCTGAAATCTGATGGGATGATCGGTTCGGCATAGTAATGCCAGCCCCGGTAAGGCGCAGACCATTTATCCAGTGTGGCCCGGTCAATCTGCCCGCTGTATTCATGTTGTTTACAGGAGAGAATGAGTATCATCAAACCCGCATTTAATAATGACACATACCAATATTTGGCAGGTCCATTTCGAGCAGCCATCTTTTCGCAATTTCTAATCCATATGAAAAACTTCTTCCATATTGGCCCACCATTCCCCTTCACTTCTGGTGGAAACCGGATCCTGCATGGGTATCATGATGCTCCACCATTCCTGCGTTTTTTTATCGGCAGCCATTTTAGCCATATCGGCTGTAAAATCAGTTCCGGTATATTCGAAGTACGCGTACAGCATGCCGTCCTTATGAAAAATCGAATAATTACGCATATTGCATTTTTTGATCATGTCCAGCACTTCCGGCCAGACGGCTGCATGGTACTCTTTGTAACGCTCAAAATGTTCCGGTTTTACCCCGATGATCTGTCCAAATCTTTTCATGTTACATGGTTTTGAGTTATAATACCCTGTCAGGGTGGCACCCTGACAGGGTGTCTAAATTATACAGAACCGCTGATTCCAATGATAAAGGATGAGGCGATTATGATCAATAAGGAAACAATCAGTATGACATAGACCTTGTTCGATGCTCCCTTCCATTCTTTCCGGTACAAACCCCAGAGGGTGGCAAATACAATGATCAGGGCCATCAGGATGCCCCATGATGTAAACGTGTAGGGTCCCATTTTGCTTTTACCCATCCCAAACAGAATAAACTGGATGAACCACAACAGACCTGCCAGAAGGCCAAATAAGTAATTCGATACCAGTCCTTTGTTCGATATGTGCTGATAGTAATCTTTCAATGACTTGTTTCGTATGCCCAGATAGATGCAATATATTACTGTAGTAACAAAGGTGCCCGAGAGAATTACAAACATCACCGGGATGATGGAGAACAAGGGATCAATGCCCTGATCTTCAGCGATAATGGAAATGGGTAATACCCTGCTCAAATCCAAGAGACATGGCTGATCCGGCAATTCCGACAAGGATGGCCGCCAGAACTCCCTTGAGGAGATTGAATTCTGTAACACTTTCCTGTTTTCTTGCCTCCGAAAAAGTTCTGTCTTTCAAGAAACCAGCCCAGCCGGATAAAGCTATACCAATACAGGCTGCAAGAACACCCATTAATAAAAGGTTACCTCCTGCCTGTTTAATCATGATGATCAGTCTCCCGTCAATCATGGGGGGTATAAGCGTGCCAATGGCCAGCATCAGGCCCAGTGAAAGTGCATATCCCAGTGAAAGCCCCAGATATCGCAATGAAAGACCAAAAGAAAGGTTGCCCACACCATACACTGCACCAAGCATAAAAACCAGGACCAGGGTGCGGGTTGGCACAGACTGATAAATGGTCAGGAAGGAAGGTGAAAAAATAAGGCATGAGAGCAATGGAAACAGAATATAGGCCCCCGCACTGTAAATGAGCCAGCAGGTTTCCCATTTCCAGCTCCTGATCTTTCCGAAAGGAACGGCAAAGCTACCCGCGGCAAAAGCTCCGGCGGCGATGAGGGATATTCCCAGGAGTACACTCGCTATCATTCTTGTAGAATTAGAAATAATGCAATGTTCAGGTCTTTATCGAAAGAGAGTTTCTTTCCTTCCCAAGCTTTATCAAATATAATCAATTGCCGTTTCGAAACATGTTAGTGGTACCTCTATAATTTACACAATTCTGGATATAATATGAAATTTTTATCCGAATGACCGGAAGACCAGATTAAATACTTTTGTATATTGACCTCATCAATCACACATACCATGACAGCAAAATATAACTGGCGCTTTCTGTTGATCACATCCCTGGTCACCGCCATGGGAGGTTACCTGTTTGGTTTTGATTTTGCCGTGATCACCGGTGGGATTCCTTTTCTCCGGGAACAATTCGGACTTGACGCTTACTGGGAAGGATTTACAACCGGATCCCTGGCTTTGGGATGTATTGTCGGATGTGTGATTGCCGGCCGGATCGCAGACCGCTACGGGCGCAGGCCCGGACTTATTCGCCGCAGCAGCCATTTTTTTTCTTTCGTCTCTTTCCATGGCCATTGCACCTTCCCTCTCCTGGTTCATCACTTCCCGTTTCATGGCGGGCATTGGCGTAGGTATGGCCTCCATGTTGTCACCCATGTTCATTGCCGAGATCTCACCGGCGGAGGTAAGGGGACGATTGGTAGCCATAAACCAGCTTACCATCGTGCTGGGCCAGGTGATCACCCATTTTGAGAATTTTCAGTTGCGCAATATTGGCCCCGAAGCCTGGCGATGGATGTTCGGGCTGGGAGCCATACCCTCATTCCTGTTTTTAATGGGTGTTTTTTTTCTTCCGGAAAGTCCTCGTTTTCTCCTGAATAAAGGAAAAGAAAGCAAAGCCCGCAAGGTGCTGGCACGGATCGGCGACGGTGCATATGTTGAATCTACTGTGGCAGAGATCCGGAGTACCATGGACCGGGAGGTCCGCACCCACATCGGCAGTGTGTTTACCAAAGCCGTTATGCCCATCCTGCTCATCGGTATTGGTCTAGCCGTGTTTCAACAATTCTGTGGCATTAATGTGGTCTATAATTACACTACCAACATCTTCCGCAGTATCGGTGCCAGCTCCACAGAACAGCTCTTGCAAGCCGTTTACATAAGTCTGGTCAACCTGTTTTTCACACTTGTCGCCATGTCACTGGTGGACAAATGGGGCAGGCGGCCGCTGATGCTGATCGGTGCAGGCGGACTTGCAGTATTTTACGTCATTATAGGATACCTGCTTCATAATAAGATTGGCAACGGTCTTTCAATTTTCATATTGCTGGCCAGCGGTACCTATGCCATGACACTCGCACCCCTGACCTGGGTGCTGATATCCGAGATCTTCCCCAACAACATCCGGGGTACTGCCATTTCTGTAGCAGTCATTGCCTTATGGTCGGCATATTTCATTCTGGTATTCACTTTTCCGTTAATTGAAAAGAATTTCGGGAATGCCATCGCATTCTGGGGCTATGCCGTGATCTGTGTGCTGGGCTTCCTGTTTATTTATTTCAAACTGCCGGAAACGAAGGGAAAATCGCTGGAGGAGATTGAGGGGGAGTTTTTGCGGGGAGAATTATGAATTATGAATTATGAATTATGAATTAGTGGTGATGCGTTAACTTTCAAAATTTGTTTGTATATTATTGATATTAAATATAATATATGCGTTCTTTGATTTTTTGATTTGATTTTTGACCCCGAAGGGGTTTTATATAAATAACCGTGGGTGTAAACCCACGGCAGAAAAGACCGGCATCACCATTCAGCCCCGGAGGGGTTGAACCGATAGGCATTATCACCTGTTATTCAACCCTTTCAGGGCTGAGAGACTATATTCTATACATGTCCGTGGGTTATCACCCACGGTTATTGAGATGATGCCACTCCGTGGCTTCAAAACCGATTATATTGAGTCTAATGCAAACTTATTCTTTTACGCATCAGAAGTAATTATGAATTATGAATTATGAATTATGAATTATGAATTAGTGGTGATGCATTAACTTTCAAAATTTGTTTGTATATTATTGATATTAAATATAATATATGCGTTCTTTGATTTTTTGATTTGATTTTTGACCCCGAAGGGGTTTTATATAAATAACCGTGGGTGTAAACCCACGGCAGAAAAGACCGGCATCACCATTCAGCCCCGGAGGGGTTGAACCGATAGGCATTATCACCTGTTATTCAACCCTTTCAGGGCTGAGAGACTATATTTTATACATGTCCGTGGGTTATCACCCACGGTTATTGAGATGATGCCACTCCGTGGCTTCAAAACCGATTATATTGAGTCTAATGCAAACTTATTCTTTTACGCATCAGAAGTAATTATGAATTATGAATTATGAATTATGAATTATGCGAATTAAGGGTTGAAATAGATTAAGTTATTAACATATAAATTGCTGATTGTCAATAAATTATGATGTTTTTATTTGGTTAAAACCTTGGAAATCAATATATTATGGCATAACTCCAAATTATGTCAGGCAATATGATTCCCAAGGTAAAAGAACTCAAACTAATTTCTATCTATTTGTATATCTGTGATATATATGATTCAAATTTAAGAAGCCTCTGTGAGCGCTTCAGCAATAACAATCAGCCTGATTTTACAGATCAGGAAATAATGACAATCTATCTATATGCCATGCACGTGGAACAACGATTAAAGATAAAGCAAATCCATCAATACGCAAGTGATCATCTGCGATCCTGGTTTCCATTGCTTCCAAGCTATGTAGCATATAATACGAGAATAAATCGCTTAAGCGAGGCATTCCGGCATTTATCAGAATTGGTGCTTTCCGGATATCGTCCCGATGACTGTGACCTGGATGCCAGTTTAATCGATTCACTTCCCATAATTACTTGTTCCGGAAAACGGATTCCATCTGTAGCCAGAGAATTAACGGATAAGGGATACTGTTCAACTAAAAGCATGTATTACTTTGGTTTAAAGCTACATGCACTGGCATATCACAGACCAAATCATCTTCCATTCCCGGAAAACATCGTGATTACGCCTGCATCTGAGCATGATCTGAACGTGCACAGGCAAAACTGGAGTAATATACCCAACAGAACCTTCTATGGAGATAAGATCTACTGTGATGCGGAACTTTTAAAGGATATGGAAAGCTCTTGTAATTCAAGAATACTAACTCCGGTTAAGGCGGTCAAAAACCAACCTGAGGTTCTCAGGCAGCGTGATAAAGCAGCCAATGATATTTATTCCAGGGCAGTATCCAGTGTCAGACAACCAATCGAATCGTTGTTTAACTGGATTATTGAAAAAACAGATATTCAAAGAGCGTCAAAGGTGCGGTCCACAAAAGGTTTGTTAGTTCATGTCTTTGGTAGGATCGCAGCTGCATTCATATATTTAATTTTTAACTCTTAATTCGCATGAATTATGAATTAGTGGTGATGCATTAACTTTCAAAATTTGTTTGTATATTATTGATATTAAATATAATATATGCGTTCTTTGATTTTTTGATTTGATTTTTGACCCCGAAGGGGTTTTATATAAATAACCGTGGGTGTAAACCCACGGCAGAAAAGACCGGCATCACCATTCAGCCCCGGAGGGGTTGAACCGATAGGCATTAACACCTGTTATTCAACCCTTTCAGGGCTGAGAGACTATATTCTGTACATGTCCGTGGGTTATCCCCCACGGTTATTGAGATGATGCCACTCCGTGGCTTCAAAACCGATTATATTGAGTCTAATGCAAACTTATTCTTTTACGCATCAGAAGTAATTATGAATTATGAATTATGAATTATGAATAAAAAGCAAATTAAAATGAAGATCATGAGGAATATGTTTTTTATTTTATGGATGGTATTGCTGGTTTCCTGTTCAACAAACATCAATAAAAACACCCTCGACCTTTCCGGGGAGTGGGCTTTCCTTACCGATCCGGAGAGCAAGGGTATTACTGAAAAATGGTTTTCGTCTAAACTGCCGGAAACCATCAATTTGCCTGGCTCCATGACGGAAAATGGAAAGGGAGATGAAATCAGTGTAAATACACCCTGGACCGGCGGCATTGTTGACAGCTCCTGGTTCCATAGTCCCGAACTGGAAAAATACCGGCAGCCCGGAAACATCAAAGTACCTTTCTGGCTTCAACCGGATAAATATTATGCCGGGATGGCCTGGTACCAGAAAAAAGTGAAAATTCCCGATATCCTGGAAAGGAAATAATATTCAGCTTTTCCTGGAACGCTGTCATTGGGAAACCCATGTCTGGGTCGATGATCAGGAAGCCGGAATGCAGAATTCACTGGGTACTCCCCATGTCTATGACCTTTCTGCATGGCTTACCCCGGGTAGTCATCTGATCACCATTTGTGTGGATAACCGGATAAAGGACATTAATGTGGGTGAGAACTCCCACAGCGTATCGGACCATACCCAGAGCAACTGGAATGGGATGGCCGGCAGATTGGAGTTGCAGGCACGTTCCCCGGTATTCATATCCGGTATTGAAATATATCCTGATATTGAGCATAAACAGGCCAGAACAAAACTGACCATTCAAAATACAACGAAATCGCAGGCAAATGCCAAAATTTCAATAGTTGCTGTACCTGAGGGTAAGGATACGGCCGGAGGAATGAAGATAGATCAGATTATTTCTCCAGGTTGAATGAGATTGAGATCAATTACCCGATGGGTGAAAACCCGTTTCTTTGGGATGAATTTAAGCCTGACCTGTATCGGATGAAAGTTACGGTGACGGATCAGGAAGGTAGAAATGACAGTACAAGAAGTGACTTTCGGCATGCGCGAATTTAAAACAAAAGGTACACAGTTCACGATTAACGGTCGTCCGCTTTTTCTGCGGGGTACCCTCGAATGTGCCATATTTCCGAAAACCGGTTATCCGCCAACGGATACTGCTTCATGGATGCGGATTTACCGGATTGCCCGTGCCCATGGACTCAATCACCTGCGGTTCCATTCATGGTGCCCGCCCGAGGCAGCCTTTATTGCGGCAGACCACGCCGGTTTTTATCTGCATGTTGAATGTTCGTCCTGGGCAAATTCAGGTACATCAGGCTCAACCATTGGTGATGGAAAACCACTTGATCAATATCTTTATGATGAAAGTAACCGCATGATCAGGGCCTATGGCAACCATCCTTCATTTTGCATGATGCTGTACGGAAATGAACCGGCCGGAATAAACCAGGCAAAATGGCTGGCTGATTTTGTCACCTATTGGAAAAACAAGGATCCGCGTCGATTGTATTCCAGCGGTGCCGGATGGCCATTGCTGCCGGAGACCGATTTCAACAGCACACCGGATCCACGGATCCAGGGCTGGGGTGAGGGACTTAACAGTATTATCAATGCGCAGCCTCCAAAAACAGATTATGACTGGACCGAAAAGTTGGTCGGATCCAACAAACCCACAGTCAGCCATGAGATCGGCCAGTGGTGCGTGTATCCTGATTTTAAGGAGATTGAGCAATACACCGGTGTGCTGAAGGCCAGAAATTTCGAGATATTTCAGGAATCCCTCCGGCAACATGGAATGGAGAAGCTGGCAGACAGCTTCCTGCTTGCCTCGGGCAAACTCCAGACACTCTGCTACAAGGCAGATATTGAAGCCGCTTTGCGGACACCGGGTTTTGCCGGATTCCAGTTACTTGACCTGCATGACTTCCCGGGACAGGGTACTGCCCTCGTGGGCGTGTTAAATCCTTTCTGGGGTTGCAAAGGTTATGTTACACCACAGGAATACAGCCGGTTCTGCAACACCACCGTGCCCCTGTACGGCTTCCCAAAATGATTTACCTGTCAGACGAGACCCTGAAAGCCACAGCTGAAATTGCTCACTTCGGACCCACTGAACTGGCCGATGTTAAACCCGTCTGGAAGCTGGTTGATGTGAAAGGCCAGGTCCGTTTTCGCGGAGAATTGTCATCCACATCAGTGCACCGTTGGCAATGGAAATAAACTTGGTGACATCGTCCAGCCACTGAACAGCATCAGCAATCCGGAAAAACTAACACTTACCCTGCAGGTTTCGGGTTTTGAGAACAGCTGGGACATCTGGGTGTATCCTGCAGGATTGCCGACAAACGGATGCTGCCATTTTCGTGACGCAAAAACTGGATGCCCGGGCCCTGGATGTGCTTAGCCGGGGCGGAAAAGTGCTTCTCACACCAGCAAAGGGTTCTGTAAAACCTGAAAAAGGAGGTGACATTGCTGTGGGCTTTTCCAGCATATTCTGGAATACAGCATGGACTGGCAAACAGGCACCGCATACCCTGGGAATACTTTGCAATCCTGCTCATCCTGCCCTGGCAGACTTTCCCACCGAATTCCACAGCAACTGGCAATGGTGGGATGCCATGAGCCATTCCAATGCCATCGTGATATCTGACCTTCCAGCCGGACTTCAGCCCATTGTGCGCATCATTGACGACTGGTTCACCAACCGACCGCTGGCAATGATATTTGAGGCCAATACCGGCAAGGGGAAGATCATGGTTTGCGGGGTGGACCTGCTTACGGACCAGGCAAAAAGACCTGAAGCCCGGCAGTTGCTATATAGCCTGAAGCATTATATGGCCGGGGATGGATTTAAGCCGGCAGCTTTTGTAGAGGCAGAAAAGATCAGTGCGTTGTTTAAGTAGGATGCAGGCTATAGAAACTATAGGCTATAGGCTATAGGCTGTAGGCTATAGGCTGTAGATTGGAGAAATTTAATCACTGGTCTGACAGTTTAATAATCTAAAAATACCTCTGGTTTTCAATGGAATATTAATAAATTTAATCTCGATCAAATCGTTTTTTTTTATCTTCATCATGATTATTGAATTGCTCCAAGGTATCGTTCAGACCTTTGAAAAAAAGGAAATTCCCTATATGTTAACCGGAAGCCTTGCACTCAATGTTTATTCAATTCCCAGGATGACACTGGACATTGACATCGTAATTGAACTGGAGGAAAGCAACCTTGAGAATTTTATTTCGATATTCAGTGATGGATTTTACCTGGATGTCCATACCATTAGAAATGAGACAAAATTAAGGGGAATGTTTAATATTATTGATCATAAAACCGGATTTAAGATCGATTTCATTCTCAGAAAAAATACGGAATTCAGAAAACTCGAATTTTCAAGACGCAGCAGAAAAGAGATCGCCGGTTTTGAAGCCTGGCTTGTATCTCCCGAAGACCTGATCATTTCCAAAATAGAATGGATACAACAATTGCAAAGCGAAAAGCAGATGGGTGATATTGAAAAGCTTCTTGCCATGCCTGATATTGACAAGGAATATCTGTCTTATTGGTGCAATACGTTGAGATTAAATACATTTGATCTTTTCTGAAATGACAGATACCCCTTCAGCTATTCAACAAAAGCAACTTGAAATCATTTTGCAGAAGTCACCAAAAGAACGGTTCATGATTGGTGCTGAGCTGATTGATTTTGGGATGAAATTGTTGGAGACTCAAATTCGTATTTTAAATCCGGCTTTCAGTGATATTGATGTTAAAGTTGAATTGTTTATACGTTGCTATGCGAATTGCTATACCGGAGAAGAATTGCAAAGGATTATCCATTCCTTGAAAAGACATATGAATAGTGCAACAAATAATATGGTCATGTGATTCTATTCCGGTGAGGCCAGCGTTCTCTTTCCCGAAACAGGCCTGGCTTCATCCTGCAACAGATCGAAGATCAGGATCTCATTCTCACCGGGATGAAGCCAGTTTGCCGGACAGTATAATCGATTTTGCGGACCTTTGTCCCAGTACCTGCCCAGGTTGTGTCCATTGATATAGACCATTCCTTTTTTGTATCCGCTCATATCCATATATACATCGCCAGTGGCAGCTATGGTAAAGCTCCCGCTGAAGAAATTACAGGGCTTATTGTAAAACATCCGGTTGGCAGGTGTGGTTTTCAGTTTTTCAATATATGCATCATCCATGGGCAGAAGGGTGGTTTCCCAGTTCATGAGTGTCATCCCGTTCAGGGTTACCCGGTCAGTTATCCCCTTCCGGTCGATCATGAATTGTGCAAAATTGATATGGCCCATTCCCTCTACCAGAATCTCCAGTACAGGATCTTTCACATCTGTTGCGGGCAATTCCACTTCCCAGTTTCCGCCATCACGATAAACAGAATTAATAAATTCCCCGTTCAGAAATACCATGGCGTAATCATGGGGTTCCCAGATCTTCAACTTACCGCTTTTGTGACCAATCAGTTCTGTTTTATACAGTATCAGTCCCTGATTCTGACCAAATTCTTCCATGGACCGGGGCTGCGGTGTCTCAACCGAAGGAAGCATGAGATTCCACAAATTGAAGGTTTTGCTTATTTGAACGGGAGGAATCGAAATGGTTGCGATCGGTTCAGGTAAGGCAGGAATCTGATAAGAGACATATCCGGCAATCAGCTTACGAAGCATGAAGAACTGCGGTGTAGGCTGTCCCTGTTCATTTATGGGAGCGCCATAATCATAGCTTGTTATATCGGGCTGATATTCAGTGGGAGAAAATGCATTTGCCCCTGCCGTGAATCCAAAATTCGTCCCGCCGTGGATCACATAGAAATTGAAAGACTTCTTGTTCTCCAACAGATACTCAACCTGCTTTTTCAGGCTGATTGTATCTGATTTTGCCCATTCCTCACCCCAATGGGTCAGCCAGCCGGGATAAGTCTCGCTGCTGAAAGAAGGTACATCCGGATTCATTTGTTTTGCCACGGAAAAATCCTTCTCATTGCCACCGGGATCAAGACCGATTGCTGCACCAGGAATATTGCCTGCATCAAGCATATGGGGTGTTGCACCATCAGAAGTATAAAAAGGTACACGGATGCCATTCTCAATCCAGAGATCCCGCAAAGCCTCGAGGTAGGCCTTGTCATTGCCATAACTGCCATACTCATTCTCGATCTGTACCATAAGGATGGGTCCGCCACGGACGCATTGCAGGGGAACTACTTCCTGGGCCAGCCGTTCGATATAATCCCTGACCTCAGTAATATACCGGGTGTCCATGCACCGTATCCTGATATCAGGAATACCCAGCAGGAAATAAGGGATTCCACCGAGATCCCATTCAGCACAGACATAGGGGCCCGGCCGCAGCAATACCCACAATCCCTCCTCCTGGCATAGTCGGATGAACCCGGCAATATTCCTGTTCCCGGAAGCAAAATCAAATTCATTGGGTTTTAACTCGTGGTAATTCCAGAATATATACGCTGCAATTGTATTGCAGCCCATGGCTTTTGCCATTTGAATACGATGCCTCCAGTAAACCTCCGGTACCCGGGCAGGGTGGATCTCGCCGCTGATGATTTGAAATGGTTTGTTATCCAGCAAAAATCCGCTTTGATCAAAGGAAAACTCATGTGATTTCTGGGCTTTTAAGCCAGACACGTACAGGCAAAGCAAGCCTGCAAAAAGAATTATCCGCATCATGATTAATTGGCCATTGTAATTGTTGTCAGCCAAATTAATCAAAAGGTATAAAATTGCATGAAAAACCTTAATTTAGTTATTGATTTTATGTCAAATACCAATCTCACCAACCTATCCAGTCTGATGATTTAACAGTTTAACTCCTGTACCATGAAAAGTATTCTATTGCTCCTTATGTTGTGCCCGGGAGTGCTTTTTGCACAAACCAGAGAAAACATTGTAAAAGCGGTAATCAGGCCTAAAACGCAAACTAAGCTAATAACGGTTGGCGGACCGGATGCAGATATTCCTGGATATACAAACGTGGACATCCAGATGGCTTTTGATGCACTGCCTGGGGAAGGCGCCACTGTTAAAATGAATCCCGGCCTTTACACAATCTCTGCTCCAGTGCGGATACCTTCGAACTGCAGGCTGTTGGGATCCGGATCTGAAACTATCCTGAAACGGATCGACGGTTATCGTTCAAAACTGGTATCAGATGCCGACTATGGTGAACTCCGACTTGCCGTGGAGAAAGTATCCGGCTTTGCCCCCGGCATGAGTATACTTGTTTCTGATGATCAGAATTCAGGATGTATCGATGTAACCACGGGTGTCATTACCGACATAACAGATAATATTCTCTTCATCGATACTTATCTTATCCGCGACTATTCTTCAGACGGAAACGGAAAGGTAAGCAATGCCGGATCATGCATATCCATACTGGAGGCTGAAAATGTCACTGTGTCTGATTTTACGATTGATGGGAACAAAGAAAAAAATGACTGGATTGAAGGATGTTATGCCGGCGCGATTTGCATCATCAAATCAAGCAATATTACGGTTGAAGATGTTCATGTGGAACATTTCAATGGGGACGGGATTACCTGGCAGATCACAGAAAACATAACGGTCAGGAATAGTGAAATCAATGGTTGTGACAAAGGAATGCATCCCGGTACGGGATCCGTTCACTCTCTGATTGAAGGAAATAACAGCCATCACAATGATGGAGACGGACTTTTTGTTTGTTACAGGGTACAGCATGGTATGGTCAGAAATAACACCCTGCATCACAATTCATTAAACGGAATAAATACCGGGCATAAAGATACTGATATGCAATTTGAGAATAATCACATATTCGAAAACGCTGCCAATGGCGTATATTTCAGGAATGAAAATGCAAGCAATTCTCCACACCGTAACATCTTTATCAACAATATTGTTGAAAACAATGGCAGCAAAGAAGGAGGTTACGGATTTGCATTTTACGGTAACGCACAGGATGTTTTGTTAAAAGGAAACGTTATCCGTGATACCGGGAAAGGGAATCAGATCGGGGCAATCTTTGTCAATAAAGGCACTCCTCCCGTGAAACTGGAGAATAACACGATGAGTGGCCACAAACTGGGAAATGAAGTTTACGGCAAGTAGGCAACTTTTTTTCCGGAAACCAGGATGATAAACACGGAAGCGAGCACCAGGGCACTGCCTATTCCAATTGCATATCCGATAGCTCCTGGAAGATGAAATCCTTCCGGGGCGACACAGATATAGGTAAGGGTAACCGAGGTCATAAAAACTGCCGGTATCAGGGATATCCAGAAGAACTTTACTTTCATTTGCCAGGTAAACGGTAACCGTCCACAATACAATGGCTGCCAGGGTTTGATTGCTCCAGGCAAAGTATCTCCAGATGACCGCAAAATCGAGTTGTGTTAACAGAAATCCTGCCAGGAACAATGGAATGCTGATTACCAGCCGGTTCTTGATGTATTTCTGGTTAAGTTTCAGAAAATCAGCAACAATGAGACGGGCACTCCGAAAGGCTGTGTCACCCGAGGTGATGGGAGCCGCTACCACACCGAGCAGGGCGAGTATCCCCCCGATCTTACCCAGCAGGGAATGGGAGATCTCATTCACCACCCAGGCAGCATTACCCTGATGATCATTCATGACGGAATTCAGTTCTGCCACACCGCCAAAGAAGGCCATTCCTGCTGCCGCCCAGATAAGGGCCACCAATCCTTCGGTGATCATGGCGCCGTAAAATACCCGGCGTCCCAGCCGTTCATTCTTCATGCAACGAGCCATCATGGGCGACTGGGTTGCATGGAAGCCGGAAATGGCACCACAGGCTATGCTGATGAACATGAGCGGAAAGATCGGGAATTTACCCGGATCGGAATGCAGGTTACCAAGATTGGACCAGGTGAGCTCCGGTATTCTGTAGCCCTCCGGTAATCAAAGCCTGCAGTTATACCCACAGCCATAAAAAGCAGGGCGAACCCGAATAACGGATATATCCTTCCGATGAGCTTATCAATGGGAAGCAGGGTGGCCATGATATAATAGATGAAAACAACCACGGCCCAAAAGGTCAGACCGGGATGATTGTTGGTAATCCCGGCCAGTATAGCGGCCGGACCCATGATAAAAACCGCACCGACAAGCACCATCAGGATTACCGTAAAACCGCGGGTGAATTGTTTCATACCGACACCCAGGTAATTGCCGACAATTTCCGGGATACTCAGACCGTTGAGCCGGAGGGATATCATCCCGGACAGATAATCGTGAACCGCACCGCCAAATATGGAACCGAGTACGATCCAGAGAAATGCGGAAGGCCCCCACATCGCTCCGGCCACAGCGCCAAAGATGGGACCCAGCCCGGCAATGTTCAGAAACTGTATCAGAAAAACCTTGGTCCAGGCCATGGGAACATAATCTACCCCGTCCTGAGAAGTATAGGCCGGGGTCTGCCGGTTCACATCAATGCCGAAGATCCGTTCGACAATCCTGCTGTAAATGAAATAACCCAGTAACAGGGCCACAATGGAAGCTAAAAAAGTGATCATACCATAAGTAATCTAATAACCCGTTATCTCTTTCAGCAGGGCAAAGAATGCCTTCTTTCCTGTCGGAGTTAATACCCCAATCCACAGGGACACTCTGATAACCTTCGATATATGATTCATCTTTCATCCGGTAATCAAAATAACCCCAGGAGGCATACCCGGTAATTGCAGCGGTCATGTTATTCCATTCCCGGTCAAAATCAAAATGATCATCCTCGTTGAAGAGTATCGGCTTGCGGGTATACCCTTTCACCTTCCTCGTTTTCTGAACCATGGCCAGAATATCATCGGGATTTGATACGCCATTACCGTGTATCAGCAGGAAGTCAGAAGCAGATACTACATTTTGCCCTGGTATGCTCCCCCCGCCATAACTGGTTCCGGCATAGAACCGGAAACCATTCTTTTCCTTCTGTTTCACGAATTCAATGAGTTCATGCACCCTTTCCGGTTTAAGGATATCATGATCATATCGGACATCGCACTCGTTGTTGATTTCTATCAGGATATTCCGGTAATTTCGGACAAATAGCCATTCCATCACATTATTCACGGCATTCTTAACAGCAGCTTCATCTTTCAGACGCTCATCCTGTCCGAAATAGAACAGCCCCAGGATGGGGACCATACCCAGTTCATCAGCCCGGTCGAGTATGCGTTCCAAACGCTCCATGTAAGCCGGCCGCAGCATTCCATCCTCAAAATATGCCGAATTATGCCAGGGTTGCGCCTGGGAATAGCCCTGGGGACTGCCTCCCTGCAGGTTTATGGTAAAGGAAAGAAGTCCATAATCAGTCCAGGTTTTCATATTAAGAATAAATTCCCGGGTATTTCTTTCGGGGTCCCATTTTTTGGTATCAGGATAGATCCATTTGTCTGCCGTCTCAGGATTAACATCATCAAAAATTCCCTGAACCATCCTGGAATTCATCAAAAGACCTTCAATCCTGCTATCCTTCCAGTACCTGTCAGCATAGGTAATCTGATCATTGATGAAGAACTGATCATCTATAATCTTTACAACTGTCCGGTTCTTTTTAACCGGCTTATAAAAATCTGCTTCGGTCAGTCCGCATTTCCTGATCATATCCAGGGCATATTCAGCACGTGGAAAGTCAGCATCTACATTATTTGTACCAATGGTGAATTTTACCCCTGCAGCTTTCGCTTTGCGAATGAAAGTCTCCGATGGGATCTTGTACCGGTTGTTGATTTCAATGGCTATATTCTTATTCTTTGCAGCTTCAATGACCGCATTCATCCTTTTATCCGTCCAGAAAAAATCATACCTGTCGTTCATCTGCTCCGGAAGAAATGTTGGATTGACATATATGTTAACCGGTTCATTATTTATTATTTCCGCAATGGTTTTAACATAGTAATCCATGAAATGCTCTTCATTTTCAATCCATGTTTCCGCCTTGATCCATATGCGGTTTCTCCTGCCCTTTTCATCAATGAATGTCATGGCATCGGTAAATACATAGTCAAATTTTGCCATGGTTTCCCGGGAGAATATTTGCATCCATTCTCTTCCTTCAGCCTGCATTCCGACAAAAAACGCCGGGTACTTTTTCATTGCCTGCAGGAAAGAATCCACCTGACTGTCCTTGTGAACGGGAAAGCCAAGACCACAATTTACTGCAATACCATACTGGATATGATCATTTGCGGATTTCCGGATCGCTTTTTCCAGGGTCAGATCGCCCTTGATGTGTACATGCAGGTCAATGAGCGGAAAGGGATCTGTCTGCGCATACAGGCTGATAAAAGAACACACAGACAGAAGAGAAAAGAGACTCCATTTCAACGTTTTATTCATTATTTTCATGTTGATAGTTTGCTTATATTTTAAAACTGCAATCTTTAGTCCATGCGTCATTGCGAGGAAGCGAAGCGACCGAAGCAATCTGCTTCTCGATTACAGATTGCTTCGCTACGCTCGCAATGACGGTGGTCTTGTTTTGCTAATCTCATGATGACCAGTTCCGGCGCCGTTTATCGATGAAAAGTTTTACTGATGAATTTCAGACCTTCCGGCAAACCCGTCCGCCAATATTCCCACTCATGTCCGCCGTTTCTTACCCTGTATTCATGGGGAATCCCCATATCACGCATTTTAATATGAAGCTCCGAGTTGCCGTGGTATAAATAATCGTCGTCCCCGCAGTCGATATAATAGTTGACGGACTTTAATTTTACAATATCAACTGTTTCCAAAAGGTGAAGGGGAGAGTGGCTCTTCCAGGCTTCAGTGACCCGGGCTTCCTTCAGCAGGTTCTTACCATAAATGTTGCCATAATCTTCCCTGTATTCGTTATCTGGCATGGCAATTACCTCCGGATCAGACCTTGTACCAGAGCTAAATGCAACACAGGAGGAGAAAAGGTCATGGTACCGCATGGAAAGCATCAGGGCACCATACCCCCCCATGGAAAGTCCTGCAATTGCCCGGTATTCTTTTTCCGGTCTTATGCGGTATTGCTTTTCAATAAAAGGAATAAAACTTTTAATAAATACATCTTCCCACAGATCAGATCCGTCATAACTGTTGCAGTACCAGGTCACTCTTCCGTTTGGCATGACAATGATACACGGGGCAGCTTCGCCGCTGTTAATTCCCTGATCGGCCACACGGCCAGCCTCTCCAAACTGGACCCAGCCGGTTTCATTATCTGATAATCCATGCAGCAAATACAGAACAGGATAACTGCGCTGTGAAGTTTCATAATCCGGGGGAAGATAAACGCAGTATTCAATCGTGTAGGAAGGTTTCTGACAAAGGAATTTCAGGTTTTCAACAATTCTTCCTTGCTGTCCAAAAGCCGATGAAGCTGCTGAAAGAACTGCAATCATGAAAAAAGAATGTCGCTTCATGGTGTTTGGATTATTTGATTTCTATTTTCCTGATACACAGGGTTGATTTTCCGTTATCCTGTATTGCCCTGGTTTTAATCACATAATTACCCTGCACTGCCGGGAATGAAAGGGGTATCTTATACGATTGCTGTGAAAGTGCATCCACGCTAAACGGGATGGATGACTTTCCCAGCATATTTTCATTTTTATCAACCAGGGTTATTTCGATCTTTCCGGTAACGGTCTGATATTCGTCATTCACCAGCATTATTGGGATTTGCATGGATGATGAGGGGCTGACATCCGGTGCAAAAAAGTTTACATATACTCCCAGGGGTTTAAATATTTCGGTAAAATAATCATCATAGACCTTCACAGGCTCAAGTGTTTCCGGATTTTTAAAAATATCCCCGGTAATGGCCCCGTGAAAATCCCCTGTCAGGTAGTCAAAATGAAGTACACCTGCGTAATTGCGATGTGCCCTGAAATACTCCGTTTCAGCAGCCAGCATGTAGGCGTAAATCTCCTGCCGTTCAGCATTTGTCACACCCGGCGCAATTGAATCATATACTGACTTTGTAAGCAAGGTCACCTGGCCGTTGCGTTTCAGCCACATCCAGCCGTATTCATTGAGGACGCAGGCGTGTGCCGACGGATGGGGAGCGTTTGTTGTTTTTGCACTGGTCCCTTCTTCAAAGTGCGTTTTTGTATCAGATGGATTCCTGAACCATTTGTAATTATGATCCTCGACAGGGTCATTGCTGCCAACCGGAAGATTGTAACCATTATCCCATGGCCGGTTTGACAGGTCATTCATCCTGAGCAGCGGAATTAACCCGGATAGCGTGTCGGAATGGGTTTCATTATTAATGTCCCACCAACCCACGGAGGGATGATTCCATCCATCCCGCATCCAGTTAGTCAATTGTGCCTGGAGTATTTTTGTATCCCAATAGGGGCGGTAACTCCAGATGAAATACTCATTCTGGATGATTAACCCGTTCTCATCGGCAATGTCAAACCATTTATCCGGTACCGGTCCGATGCAGAAACGAAAACTATTCCAGTTGTATTTTTTTGGCAGATCGGTAAGCAGTTTTCGCACCCACTGTTCATCCCAGGGATGATTCTTACAAAGACTGTCATCGAAAAAACGGTGCAGGGTAATGTTTGAACCCCGCAGATAGATCATCTTTCCGTTCAGATACGCCCGTTTAGTCGGTGTGTCAAAATGAAATTCCCGCATCCCAAACCGTGCCGAATAAGTGTCGTTTCCGGTGGAAACCTGTAAAACATAAAGAAAAGGAGATTCAGGAGACCAGAGTTTTGCCGCCGGGATTTTCAACCTGTGATTAATGACAATTTTCTGGTCACCGCTCTTTGCCTGAACATTCTGTGTCACTCGCTGAACCGCTTCCGCTTTGCTTTTCCATTCGCTCACACCGTAATCAATTGTAAAACCTGAAGTTCCCGGTTTGGTAAATACCACGGTTTGTACCGCTATTTCTTCCTTGTAAATGTCAGGGGCTATCTGGATACTTTCAATATATGGATAATTTGTGCAGATCAGGGATACATCATCGTATATCCCGGGTGTCCAGTGGCGCTTTTCGAAATCATTCCCGGCCGGTACTTCTTTGGGTAGAACTGCAGGATGTGCACCGATGCGGATGATGATCTCATTTTTACCGGGGACCTTGAGCAACCGGGTTATATCATGGTACTGCGAACTGAAACAATCAGTGGATGATCCGGCCTGCTTTCCATTTACCCAGACCATCGTTCCGAACTGGGCCTTGTTTATTTTAAGAATGTATAGTTCTTTTTTAGTCTCCAATTCAAAATCTTTCTTATACCAGAGATAATTCCTTTTCTGGAAGCTATAGCCTATTTTCAGGGTATCCGGATCAGCATCAATTTTCATCCTCATGGCTTTGGTCCAGTCGTTCTGAATATATTCCTTTCCGTAGAATTTGTCAATACCCTCAAATACAGGCATGGCCATGTTGGCTAACCCCGGAACCTGAACGGTATGTGTGTACTTTTTTGGCATCTGCCTGGAATCAACACTTTCTTCAATCCTCCATTCCCCGTTCAATGAAATGACCTCACGTTGCCCGAATGCAGATAATACACTCAGAAACAGAATGTGAATAAATAGAATATTTTTCATATTACATTATTTTTCCTTGTTCTTCATCACCTAATCACCTAATCACCTGTCACCTAATCACCTGTCATCTAATCACCTGTCACCTAATCACCTAATCACCTGAGGCAAGTCACGACTTGCCTCTACTTATCCCTCGTCCCAAATCCCACACCCGCTTGTCACTCGTCACGCGTCACTTGTCACTTATCATCAATGTATACTCCGAACTAAAATCCTCCCTCCCTTCCACCTCCAACTCCAGTTTAAACAATCCTGCTGCCCAATCGGGAATAAGGATTGCAAATTCCGGCCCCTTGAGGTTCTCATTGGGCTTAAGCTCATCAAAGTCCCAAAAACCAACCACTTGCTTTTCATTCCCGCGGGACAGCGTGATCTTTAACCTGCCACTGTTCACTTTTTGCGGACTATCGTTCAGTATCCAGACCCGGGTAAAGAATGGTTCACCGGACTTCCACACGAATTTCTGTATTGTGGAACTGGCCAGTACAGGTCGGCATGCATTTCGTACCTGGTAAAATCCGGGTTTGGGGATATTCGGCCAGCTGAGGAGACTGTTGTTTGCTGCTGTCGGCCAGGGCTCATTATAGCACCAGTTTATCGCCATGGAACAATAAGGTCTTTGGCGTCGGGCTGTCTCAAAAATATACTTATATCCCTCTCCCTGCAGAATTTGCCCATGGGCAACGAGTTCTTCCAGAGAGGCCGATTTCCCGAAATAATCCTCGATCATATCCTGCATCAGCCAGGTATTTCCGACCCATGACATTAAATGCATGATGACTTTCCCATGATCCGCCAGGTTGCGGAGGCCAAAGCTCAGCCGGGGGAATGATGGTCTTCAGGATATCCGGAGAAGCCGGCGCCGGCATGCCAAACTCAGTGTATGTTGTGAAATGGGCCCGGTTCATCCGCACAAATACCTCCTCGCCTGAAGTAAAATCACGAAATACATAATGCCCATGCCCCATTCCTTCAATGGGAGAGGTTGGGATAAACGGAGTATGCGGATCAAGCTTCAGGCATTGGCTGTTCAACAGCCGAATTGCCAGAGATTGATCATCCATGCCACTCCAGCTGTTGAACAGTTCATTGCCGCCGCACCAGAGAGCCAGGCTCGGATGCTTTTTCAACCGGTTGATTATTGAGGTTGATTCCTGTTCCAGTATTTTCAGGTAATGCGGATCATCGGGATAATCATTGCAGGCCAGGGGAAATTCCTGCCATACAAGAATGCCTTTCTTGTCACATAGATCAAAGAAGGATTCCTTGTTCACAATGCCGCCGCCCCAAATACGGAATATATTGAAGTTGGCTTCCAGAGCCCTGTTAATCAATTCCTCATACCGCGATGCCGTGATGATGCCAGGAAAAACTTCGGGATTAACCCAGTTGGTGCCTTTGCAGAAGATGCGACGGCCGTTGATCTCCATCTGAATAGGCGGCAGCCAACGCGTTTTCGGGAAGCCAGGTGGTTCAAGGCGCGTTTCTTCGCTCATCACCAGTCGAACCCGACGGAAACCAATATGCGATTCCGTAGTTTGCAAAACCTGTCCCTGTTTATTGTACAATACAATCCTGGATGTGTACAGGTAAGGTGTACCCTGGTCATGGGGCCACCACAACTGAACCTGGTCAAGACTTGCCATACAGTCAATGGATTGCTGGGAACAGATCCCATCTTTCTGCAGAACTTCCTTTCCGTCGGAACCGATCAGCTTCCAGGTATAACGCAGACCGTCAAGATTTCTCCCGGTAGCTTTACAGGTAATATCGGCTATATCCAGGTTATCATTCAGCGAATATGTTATCCGGGGCTTCATCAAAATGACTGTCTGACTCAACCAGAAGTCCGGTCTCATCCCAGATTCCCGATGGGACCAGACGTGGATGCCAGTCCCATCCGTAACTCACAGCCGGCTTGACAGAATGGTCAGCCTGTGTCCTGTCAACCGGAGTTTGCTTTGATTTCGGTATCGGATATATGGAGATACTGATCACATTCCTGGTTGCAAGCTTATCCGTAAGATCAATTTTAACGGGTGTAAACATGCCTTCCTGCTGGTGGATAATATCCCCATTCAACAGGATATCAAATTTGTAATCTATTCCCCGGGAGCAGAAGAATATATGATCTCCTTTTTTAAGTTCTGGTTTTTTAAAAGCAGACCGATAGGTGAAATACACATCTTCCATCCACAGGAAATTTCTCCAGTTCTCGGCATAATACCATACAGGGTAATTCTCTGCCCGGGCAATGTCGAGCTGGACAGCACCCGGAACGGTGGCTGGAATCCATTCCATGGTTCCGGAAGCCGGACCGCTCGTGTATCCGAGTTCCCAATCCAGCTGTATTAACTGCCCTTGCACATGCTGACAGACAAACATGTTGTTCAGCAGGTAAAGCAAACTAATCAGTAGGGTACTTCTCATTTTTTTGGTATTGGTATTAGATCAGGGTGTCCATGTGATAGTCCCGGATCATTCATCACTGAATATGCACTAAAATACCGTTTTTTTTGCCACAACATGACGAAATCAGGAAAAATACTTAGATTTGAAATAACAGCAGGAATAATTCACTATTTTCCCGATATTTCACCAAAACCAGTTAAAAATACTATGAAACCAAGAATCAGCATTATCCTGGCTTCCATGATGTTCCTGCAGTATTATATCTGGGGATCTTGGTATGTAACCATGGGTACATACATGAGCGTATTTCTCAAATCCACTGGCATCCAGATCGGCGCGGTATATAGTGCCCTGGCGATAGCAACCATGATCTCGCCTTTTTTTATAGGCATGGTGGCTGACCGGTTCTTTGCAGCACAGCGGTTGATGGGTATTCTGCACCTGGCAGGAGGTTTATTGCTCTTCCTGGCATCAAAGATCGAAAGTAATATTGCATTTTACTGGATTATCCTGTTCTATTCGCTGGTTTATATGCCAACGATCGCCTTATCAAACAGCGTGGCATTCCGGCAAATGACGGATCCCGGAAAGCAATTCCCCATTGTCAGGGTTTTCGGAACACTTGGCTGGGTGGTTGCGGGATTCATGATAGCCCGGCTGGGAATAGAAAAAACACCTTCCACATTCCATATGGCATCCCTTGTTTCCCTGGCTCTCGGCATTTTCAGCTTCATTTTGCCCGATACGCCTCCTCAGGCCAAAGTGAAGTCTTCCGCAAAAACCATACTGGGTATTGATGCGCTGATTCTCTTCAGGGACAAACCTTACCTGATTTTCTTCATAGCTGCCATTTTTGTATGTATCCCCCTATCCTTTTACTTTGGCTTTGCCAACCTTTATCTGAATCAATCGGGGATGCAGAATGCCGCCGGAAAAATGGTACTTGGGCAGATCTCTGAAGCGGTTTTTATCCTGGCCATCCCTTTCCTGTTCAACAGCATTGGTGTGAAGAAGATGCTGATCATTGGCATGACTGCCTGGATGCTGAGATATCTGTGCTTTGCATTTGGGAACATGGACACCAATATATGGATGCTTTATGCGGGCATCATTCTCCATGGTGTATGTTATGATTTCTTTTTTGTCACAGGTTATATGTATACTGAGAAGAAATCGGGGGAACGCATTAAAAATGCAGCCCAGGGATTGTTCACCTTTGTTACCTATGGTCTTGGCATGTTTATCGGGACCTGGTTCTCAGGATTCGTAACCAGTTATTACACAGTGGATAATGCATACCAGTGGAAGAACATCTGGTATGTACCAACCTACATTGCTGTGGCTGTGCTAATCTGTTTCATCTTCTTCTTTAAGGAAAAGAAGCAGATTGAGGTAGCCGGGGATAGTGATTAAGAATCAAGATACTCCTGAAGGGATTTCAATTATAAACCTGAATACAATGAATTGGATCATGAGAAAAACCAAATTATTCTTATTGTTTTTTATCCAGCTATCCGGCATGGCTGCTTTCTGCCAACCTGCCTTGGATTTCCCTTTTCAGAATCCGCAGTTATCCGCTGAGGAACGTGTTCACGATCTGGTTTCCAGGCTGACGATTCAGGAGAAAGTAACACAATTCTTCAATCACGCCGGGGCGATACCCCGGCTGGGCATACCTGAGTATGACTGGTGGAATGAGTGCCTGCACGGGGTTGCCCGGGCCGGAAAAGCTACAGTCTTTCCGCAGGCCATCGGCCTTGCCGCCACATTCGATGAAGATATGATGCTCCGTTTGGCCACAGCCATTTCAGACGAAGCAAGGGCAAAACACCACTATTTCCTGCAAAACAATGTACGAAGCATTTACACGGGACTGACTTTCTGGTCTCCCAACATCAACATTTTCCGTGATCCCCGCTGGGGACGAGGTCAGGAAACCTACGGCGAGGACCCCTGCCTCACCAGTCGCATGGCGGTTAATTTCATTCAGGGACTCCAGGGTAATGACCCGAAATACCTGAAGACAGTGGCCACTGCCAAACATTATGCCGTACACAGCGGTCCTGAGTATTCCCGGCATGTGGATAACATTTTTGTCAATGACCGCGATCTGTATGATACTTACCTGCCTGCTTTCAAGGCTGCCGTCACAGAAGCCAATGTGCAATCGGTCATGTGCGCTTATAACCGGTTTCGTGACAAGCCCTGTTGCGGTTCCGATCTGCTGCTGGGTAAGATCCTGCGGGATCAGTTTGGCTTCAACGGCTATATTGTATCTGACTGCGGGGCCATATCTGATTTTTATGCCAAAACAGCGCATCATCTGGTGGAGACATCCTCACAAGCCTGGGGATGGTCGGTTGCCACCGGAACTGATCTGAATTGCGAGAATAGCCGGGACTTCCTGGTGAATAAACTGGACTCGGCCATTCAGGCTGGCATAATCAATGAAAAAGATCTGAATACATCGCTGGAGAGGCTGTTCATCGCCAGGTTCAGATTAGGCATGTTCGATCCGGATGACATGGTACCTTATTCGAAAATTCCTATCTCAGTGGTCGGATCCCGGAAACATCTTGAATTGTCGAAGGAAGCAGCGGAGAAATCGCTTGTGCTGCTTAAAAATAACGGTATTCTGCCCCTGCGGAAAGTGAAGAAAGTAGCCTTGATTGGTCCCAATGCTGATAACTTTGACATATTGATCGGCAACTATAACGGTGAACCCATACGCCCGATAACCCCGCTGACAGCCTTACAGGAGAGGCTTGGCCGGTCCAATGTCCTGTACACTCCTGGTTGTCCCATTGTTCCCGGGGTTTACACCAATTATGAAATCATCGGATATGAGAATTTATTTCATGTCGAGAACGGTAAATTAAAAAAAGGTCTTCATGCCGAGTATTTTGACAATCCCGATCTGAAAGGCACTCCCAAAATGGTCAGGATTGACAGTGCAATTCATTTCTACTGGTTCCGTTCTCCTGTCACCAATGCTTTGGAAAGTCAGTTCTCGGTAAGATGGACCGGTGTGTTGCAACCTGTCAAATCGGGTACCTTTGCATTTGGCGGAAATATAAAACTCCACATCAACGGTATGCCTGTCGGAGGCCAGGGATTTGTGCTTGAAAAGGGAAAGTCCTATGATATCGTGGCAGAATTCGCTGTGACGCCTTTCTGGTGGTCAAATGCCATTGAACCTTCAGCCAACCTGTTGTGGACGGAAACCTCGCGTGATTACCGGAGCGAGGCGCTGGCAGCTGCCCGGAAAGCCGATATAGTGGTCTTCTGCGGCGGAATCTCCGCCAGTCTCGAAGGCGAAGAAATGCCCCTGGAGATTGACGGATTTTCCCATGGCGACCGCACGCACCTGAATCTGCCGGCTGTTCAGGAAGAACTCCTGAAAGAACTTCACGGCACAGGAAAACCGGTCATATTTGTGAATTTCAGTGGCAGTGCGATCTCCATGAACTGGGAAGCACAGAATCTGCCGGCCATTGTCCAGGCCTTTTATCCGGGTGAAGCCGCCGGAACTGCCTTGACCAGATTGCTTTTTGGTGATTACAATCCTTCGGGGCGTTTACCGGTCACCTTCTACAAATCGGTCGAAGATCTGCCTCCCTTCAAGGACTATACCATGGAGGGCAGAACATACCGTTATTTCCAGGGAGAACCCCTCTGGGGATTCGGATTCGGATTAAGCTATACGACATTTACTTACAAAAACCTGCAACTACCTTCCAACGTCCCGGCCGGCACTGAGGTGAAAGTTTCGGTAGAAGTTACCAATTCGGGAAAAATGGACGGTGAAGAAGTAGTTGAGATTTATATAAGCGACAAGGAAGCCACATCCCCGGTTCCAATCAGGTCCCTGGCCGGATTCAAACGGGTATTCCTGAAAGCGGGGGAGACAAAAAGGGTGGAAATTGCGGTTAGACCGGAACACTTTTCCCTGATCGATAATGACTATAACCGGGTTATTGAGCCGGGAAAGTTTACGATCTATGCCGGAGGGCAGCAACCAGCAATAAATCTTCCTGACGGCAGAGTACTGATGACAGAGATTGAGATCACCGGCGAGAAATTAAGAATGTACCGATGATGGCCAGTCCAATGCCTGTGAAACCAATCATGGAAAGTCTTTCATTCAGGATAATCATGGCAAGGATTACAGTGAACAATTGTTGCATCATGGCTGCGATGGAACTCACCTGGGCTGCTTTCCCTTCTGCCCGGTAAGCTGCAAAAATGGCCAGTATGCCGAAACCGTCTATAATACCCGCCAGAGAACCGATGCACAGTGTTTTAATAGAAAAATTAAAATCAACCAGGCCAAAGGCAATAAAACAAACCGATGCAAGTACGGAAGAAGCAATAAAACTCAGATATGACCAGCCGGCTGAAATGTGTCTGGCAGTTATTTTTTGTGAAGCACTGAATATTGCATACAAAAAGAGGGCCAGTAGGGCAAACACAAGCCAGACCTCAAATCCCAGATCTTTAAAGAAGTGATATGGATCATGCAACACCTGGGCTTGTCCGGATAACATGAGGATTGCCGGTACCACAATCATTATCCCGATGCCATTCAGCCAATGCAGCTTTTCTTTAAATACCAGAAGTGCGATCAGAATGGTTCCCATGGGATAAAGATTGGTAATTGGGATCACCACGGAGGCCTGTCCACCCTGGCTGAAGGACTGGTAAACGAACACGTTTCCGGTCACTGCCACCAAACTTCCCCCCATTCCCCAGATAATTCCTTTCCAGTTTATTTCCCGAATATTACATTTCCGGATAACAAAAGGCAGGGTGAATAGCATACCGGCAGTAAACAGGGTATGATTCATATACGGGCTGATATCACCCGAATTAAACTTGGTCAATACACCCCAGAAACCCCAGCTGAGGGAGGCGAGAATAGTAAAGACAAGCCATAACCTTTCTTTGATGTTTAGCCAGCGACCAAATTGTTGAGCCGGAAAGATGTTCATTGCAGGTTGAAAATACCTTTTACGAGTATCTGCTGACCTGCCGGTTCCAATACAGCTGAATTTCTGACCTCAAACCAGTCTTCGTGTTTTTCCCCAACGTCAACAGAGACTTTCTCAAGAACAATCTGATTTTCATTTTCCGATTTCTTAACCAGGACATAATCCAATCCATCACCCTTCAGCAGCGCTTCTGACGGCAAGCCACGCAACAATCTTTCACGGGTCTTGATACGCGCTTCAACATACATACCGGGAATCAGATTCAATGAATGCTCCTCCAGTATATGCGCATGAACGGAAATGGTACGCTCATTCCCCTCAACGGCTTTCCCAATCAGTATTATTTCACCCGTATAGTTAGTCTGGGAGGCTTCCGGAACCCTGAATTCAATGGCCTGTCCCTTTTTCAGCTTCAGCACATCTTTTTCAAATACTTTCAGTTCCAAGTGAATATGATCGGTATTGATTACCTCACAAATAACATCGGAGGAATTTACAAACATGCCATTTACCACGTTAATCTCGGTAATGTACCCATCAAATGGTGCTTGCAGGCTGATGGAGGTCTCCATGCTTTCTGCCTTCACACGGTTCGGATCAATATGTATCAACAGCAACTGCTTTGCCAGAGACTCATAATTTGCCTGCATGGTCAGGTAGTCAGACTGAGCCAGCTGGTAATTTCGCCGGGAGCTGACGTTTTCCTGGGTCAGGGTTGATTGGGCTTCATAAATCGATTTCAGATAGACCAGCTTTTCCCGGGCTTCCAGAAAATTCTGCTGAAGTTTCAGATATTCAATATTTTCGAGGCTAGCTAATACCTGTCCTTTATGTACCCGATCACCCGGGAGAAGATCTGCCATGGTGACATAACCACCCAGAAACGTACTGATTTTGCTTCGATTCTGGGTTGGCACGTCAATATAACCATTTGAAATAATGATCTCGGCAGCATTGAAATTGCTTAATCCGCCAAGCTGCATTCCTGCCTGGGCAAACTGATCCCGGGTAATTGTAACTACATTATTGTTAATCCCGGCACTGTCTTCCGGTAAGCCTGTTTCAGAAGTATTCCCCTTGTGGCAGGAATTGAATACGAGCAGCAATATCAACCCTATGACAAAACTGGCAATTGGTTTCATGATATTCGTTTAACTAAAGGTTCAGGTAATTCAGTTCCAAAACTGCCTGATTATAACTATTCAGGTTGTCGAGATATTCAAGTTCAATGGTGGTTGCATTTTCAATATTCTGAATATATTGATAAAAGTCAATTTCTCCGTTGCTATAAGCCAGCCGGGCAAATTTAATGATTTCTGCAGCCATCCCCTTGCCATTTGCATTGTATTGCCGGATAACTTCATCGTACTTGCTTATCTCCGCAATCAGCTGGTTATATTTCGACCGGACATGGATAGTATAATCGGCCGCGTCAGTAATGGAAATCTCTTTTTCAATTTTAGCAGCCTGTATGCGGATATGCTGCGGTCCAAACCAGAGTGGTACGGAAAGGCCTACCTGGTAACCCGGATAAAGCTTGGCATTTTCACCTGAATTGGTGCCCATGAAATATTCCAGGGATAATCCCGGTATCAGTCTTTTTTGCTCGATTCTGAGCTTACTATCGGCCATGCGCTGCGATTCGGCTTTCAGCAATGCACCGGGGGTACTGTCAGGTTCCTGATACGCTTTGGGTAAGGGTTTAAGCTCCTGACCCGGTATCACCTCAATGCTGTCAACCTGAACCAGTGAGATAAGTTTTTGAGAAACCGCCAGTAAATCCAGTTGGACCTGCGCCAGTTTGGTTTTTATTTGCAGCGTTTTTGACTGCGCCGTCAGTGTTTCCAGATAATTTGTCTCCCCCAGTTGATATCTTTTTTCTGCGGCTTTTGCAAAATGTTCATACAAACTATCCAGGTATATGTATCTCTTTTGCTTGCTCTGAAGCATGATGATGGTATAATACTCCCTGGAAACATCTTTGATAAGTTGCTGTCTATTGGCCTCGTACATGATCTGCTGAACCTGAGACTGGGATTTGTTCACCTTTCGCTGTGAACCGTAAATACCTGGGTAACTCAGGTTTTGCTGAAGACCAATGACCTTGATTGGTATATTGTTTTCTGCAAAATTGTTTGCATCATAACCATAATAAACTTCCGTTGACCCAAAGTCGATTGCTTCTGCCACAAGTCTCTGGCTTTTTTCGAACCGCAGACGACAGGCTTCAAGTGCTTTATTGTTGGTAATAGCAAGATCAATGGCTTCATCCAGGGTGATCTGCCTTTCCTGGGCCTGCAGCTGGCAGGGCAGAGTAACAGCCAGTACAATAAAAAGCAGAACTTTAGCCGGTTTTTTAAGCAGCAGGCCAACATTCCTGTCAAATCTTTCCATAAGACAATATAATATGGGTAGAACAATCATGGTAAGCATGGTTGAAGTAATCAGCCCTCCAATGACAACTGTGGCCAATGGTCTTTGCACTTCTGCACCGGCAGAAGTGGAAATAGCCATGGGCAAAAAGCCGAGTGCCGCTGCAGCGGCAGTTACCAGAACAGGTCGCAGACGCTGGTGTGTTCCAAGCCACACACGTTCGCGGGCACTTTGGATGCCATGTTTCTCAAGCTCTTTGAAATATTCAATCAGAACAATGCCATTTAGAACGGCAATCCCGAATAAAGCGATGAAACCCACGCCCGCAGAAATACTGAAGGGCAAACCCCTGATCCACAAAAGAAATACACCACCTACAGCCGACAACGGAATTGCGGTATATACCATAAGGGCATCCTTGAATGACTCAAAAGCAAAATGAAGCATAATCAGGATCAGGACCAGTGCGATCGGAACCGCAATTTTCAGTCGTTTTGAAGCACTTTGCAAATTCTCGAACTGACCACCATAAGATATTGTATAACCTGCCGGCAATGTGATACGGTCATTGATCAATTTTTGTACATCCACCACTACCGATTGCATGTCACGATTGCGTACATTTATACCTACCACAATTCTACGTCGCGTATTATCACGCGATATTTTCGCAGGACCTTTGTTATAACTGATTTCAGCAAGTTCGCGAAGGGGAATCCGGCTTCCATCCGGCAAATCAATATACAGATTCTGAAGATTGACAATATTTTGCCGGAACTCATCTGCCAGGCGGATGACGAGATCAAACCTTTTCTCACCTTCAAAAACACTGCCCGTGGAATATCCGGCAAAACCCATGCTGACCAGTCGGTTCAGATCAGCCACATTAAGTCCGAATTTGGCAATCTTATTGCGGTCATATTTAACCGACATCTGGGGTAATCCGTCAATTTTTTCAACGGTTATATCGGAGGCTCCCGCCACACCAGATATCAGTTTCTTGATCTCCATGGCTATAGAATACAACCGGTCCAAATCCTCTCCGAATACTTTAATGGCTACATCAGCCCTGACTCCGGTTATCAATTCATTGAATCTCATTTCAATGGGTTGTGTGAATTCATATTCAATACCCGGAATTACAGACAAGGCTGCTTTGAATTTTTCTGCCAGTTCATCTTTGCTTTTGGCTGAAGTCCAGTATTTCTTTGGTTTAAGCTTGATAATAATGTCGCTTTCTTCCATCGACATGGGATCGGTAGGTACTTCAGCCGCCCCGATCCGACTGACAACCTGATCAACTTCCGGAAATTTCGTCTTCAGAATTTTCTCAATCTGGGTGGTTGTCTCAATCGTCCTGCTTAGAGAGGTACCGGTCTTTAAAACAGGTTGTATTACAAAATCTCCCTCATCCAGGGTAGGAACAAACTCACCGCCCATAGTGGTATACAAGAAAACAGCACTTGCCAGAAGTCCTGCGGTAATGGCCAGTATCCATCGTTTATGGTCAAGAGACCACCGGATAACCGGACTGTAGGAACGGGTGATCAGGTCCATCAACCGGTGAGACAGGGTGCGGCGATTCACATCAGCAGGCTTTAAGAATAGCGATGCTGCAACAGGCACATAGGTAAAACAGAATATCATGGCACCAATAAGGGCAAAACTAAAAGTCAGTGCCATGGGTTTAAACATCTTGCCTTCAACATTACTGAGTGACAGTATGGGAATAAATACGATCAGGATAATCAGCTGACCAAATATGGCCGAGTTCATCATCTTTGATGCCCCGTCAAATGTGATTTTGTCCATCAGGGTTTGTCTTTCCGTATCATCTTTGACACCATTGATATTCTCACCTTCACCTGTAATACGAAAAGCAATGAATTCAACAATGATAACCGCACCATCGATGATAATACCAAAGTCAATAGCCCCCAGACTCATCAGGTTGGCATCAATACCAAATATATACATAAACGACAGAGCAAAAAGAAGGCATAAAGGAATAACCGATGCGATTATCAATCCCGATCGTATATTACCCAGTAACAATATCACAACAAATATTACGATCAGACAGCCAAGTATCAGGTTTTCGGCGACCGTGGTGGTTGTTTTTGCGATGAGTTCACTTCTTTCGAGGAAGGCGTTAATGTAAACTCCCTCAGGCAATGATTTTTGCACCTCGCTCACCCGGGATTTCACTGCCCGTATGACCTCTTTTGAATTACCATCTTTCAGCATCATGATCTGTCCAAGCACCTTTTCACCCTGGCCGTTGCCCGTAATGGCCCCGAAACGGTTTGCGTATCCGTAGCGCACCTTGGCCACGTCCCTGATCAGAACAGGTGTGCCATTGACATTTTTCACCACGATCTTTTCTATGTCGGGAAGGCTTTTCACCAGACCCTCACCCCGAACAAAATAGCTTTCATTGGTTTTTTCGATGTAGGCACCTCCGGCAACACTGTTATTTAATTCCAGTGCATTCAGGATCTCAATTGCCGACACATTCATAGAGCGGATCAGTTCAGGATTGATGGCAATCTCATACTGTTTCAGGTATCCACCCCAGGTATTGATTTCCACCACTCCTTTGATACCCGACAATTGTCTCTTAACAACCCAGTCCTGTATGGTTCGCAGATCCATGGTGGAGTATACAGAATCATATCCCGGTCTAGTGTCGAGGATATACTGATATATTTCACCCAGTCCGGTCGTGATGGGACCCATTTCCGGAATGCCAAATCCCTCCGGTATTTTCTCGGTTGCTGTTTTGATTTTTTCAGCGATCAGCTGGCGGGGAAGAAAGGTACCGATCTTATCCTCAAAAACAATGGTCACCACAGAAAGGCCAAATTTCGAAATCGATCTGATCTCCTTTACACCGGGAAGATTAGCCATCTCCAGTTCAACCGGATAGGTTATGAACTGTTCCACATCCTGTGTGGATAAATTCCGGGAGGTTGTGATCACCTGCACCTGGTTGTTGGTAACATCGGGTACAGCTCCTATTGGAATATGCAGCAGGGAAAACAGGCCAAAACCAATTACTGTAATTGTGAAGAAGAAAATGATTAACTTATTGTTGAT
Source organism: uncultured Bacteroidales bacterium (assembly GCA_963705125.1). Classification (GTDB taxonomy): domain Bacteria; phylum Bacteroidota; class Bacteroidia; order Bacteroidales; family UBA10428; genus UBA5072. The sequence goes on from CAVPIY010000011.1 coordinate 451,736, forward strand.
GCTGAATGTAATGATTCTTTCCAGCATGGCGGATTATATTAAATGGTTAGAGAAATCCTGACAATAACTAAGGAATGGAACTTCGCTCCACCTCAAATGTAGTATTTTTACCTCAATATGTACCTTCAGGATTGACTAAATAATACCTGTACGCTATATGTCCGGCACCAACGTGTTAAAAGTTCAACAGCTCATTTCTCCGGCATTCATCTTCGCTGCCATCAGGGTATAGGAACCCCTGATTACCACCCTGATATTTGTAATATCAAACCCTTCAGGTAATTGAATACCAGTAAAATCTCCGTCTGTAATTCCCTTCTTGACCTCTATCATTTTAAACTCGGTAAAGGGGATGCCATTTTCTTCTTTTTCCCTTTCATAAATAAAAATATAATCCCGGTCATCAAACCGGGTGATGGCCAGGGTAGGAACAGCGACAACCGGATCATTGGACGTCTCGATCCATGCGCTGACATACATTCCCGGCAGGATACGATCGGAAGATGCTGTAACAGAGGCAAATACTTTCACCGTCTTATCGCTTCCAATGGCCTTACCCACCTGGATGAGCACTGCCTTATATAATACCGTTTCCTCGCCAGGCAGGGTGAAATTCAGTTTTTGCCCGGCTACAACCCGGTGAATGTCTTTTTCAAATAAGGTAAGGTCGAGGACCAGGGAACCTGTGTTCACAACTTCAAACACCACATCGGTGGGATTCACGAATTTACCCAGATTGACGTTTACAGTTTTAATATACCCGCTGATGGGAGAACACAAGGAAACAGACCTTGTTATATTATCCTCAGTCAAACGGGAAGCATCCAATCCGATCAGGGCCAACTTCTGACCTGTTGCCTGTAAATGAGCCCTCAGACTCTTGTAATTAGCGGTTACCTCCTGGAGGTTCTTGGATGAATATACATCGTCTTCATACAGGGTTTTATGCCGCTGGTATTCACCTTCAGCGTATTCAAGCCTGCTTTTGGTCTCGAGATATTCCTGTTGCAGCTCAATGAATTCAGGATTTTCAATAATTGCCAGAGTTTGTCCTTTTTTAACCGGGCTCCCCTGCATCAGGGAGGTTTCCAGGATGAATCCGCCCAGCGGAGCGCAAACAGAGGCCATGTCCTTTGGCGCTACGGTGACCAGTCCGTTCACCTTCAATGTTGTATTGAGGGTCTTTTTCTCAGCTGTCCCGTATTCAATACTGGCAATCCTGAACTGCTCTGCACTCAGTTCAACAATATCCGGAGCAAGGCTTTCATGACTTGCCTTTTCATCTATTATCTGTTTGCAGGATACCATAATAGCTGCAGATAAGAGCAATATTCTGGTTGTGTTTTTCATACGTTAATTATTTTGTTGACCTATTATTTTTGGTAATGCCTGTCTTTTGCAAACATCGAGTACAAAACCGGTAATACAATAAGTGTCAGTAAAGTAGCTGTTATTAAACCCCCTATAACTACTGTGGCCAGGGGTTTTTGGACTTCTGCACCAGCTGAGGTTGACAATGCCATGGGAAGAAAACCCAGAGAGGCTACCGAGGCTGTTACGATGACCGGGCGAAGTCGTGTTTTAAGCCCCCTGACAATCCGTTCCCGAATATCCGTCATCCCTTCCTCCGATTGCAACCGGTTAAACTCAGCAATAAGAACGATTCCGTTCAGCACAGCCACGCCAAACAGGGCAATAAATCCTACACCGGCCGAAATACTGAAGTTCATGCCCCGCATCCAGAGGGCAAGTACTCCCCCTATAGCGGAAAGGGGAACCGCCGAAAATATGAGCAGCGTTTCCCGAAGAGAATGGAAAGTAAAGTAAAGGATGATAAAAATAAGCAGCAGGGCAACCGGAACTGCAATTGACAGTCTTTTTTTTGCGGCTTCCAGGTTTTCGAACTGCCCGCCGTAGGTTACATAATAACCTGCAGGCAATACCAGGCTTCTATTGATTTTCTCCTGAACTTCGGTTATTACGGACTGAACATCCCGCCCTCTAACATTAAAACCAACCGTAATTCGCCGTCGGGTGTTTTCACGAGAAATCTGGGCCGGCCCCGATTTTATTTCGACATCTGCCAACTGGTCTATACTGATTTGACCTCCGTTGGGTAACGGAACATACAGGTTCTGAACGTCTAGGAGATCACGACGACGCGATTCTTCAAACCTGACGACCAGATCAAAGCGTTTTTCCCCTTCAAAGATTACACCTGCAGGACTTCCAGCAAAGGCTGTTCTTACATGGCTGTTCACTTCTGAAATATTAATTCCGTACTGTGCCATTTTCTCGCGGTCATATTCAATCTGGATCTGCGGTAAACCAGTGACCTTTTCTACATTTATATCTTCAACTCCGGAAAGGCCAGCTATCAGCTTTTCAACTTCAGCAGCATATCCCGCCAGCGATTCCAAATCATCGCCGAATATTTTGATGGCAACATCCTGTTTGGACCCGGTCATCAGTTCGTTAAATCGCATCTGGATGGGTTGCTGGAATTCGAACTTAACGCCAGGTAAAACCGCCAGCTTTTCTTCCATTTTCAGAATCAGCTCTTCCCGGGTTTTTGCACTGGTCCAGCTATCTTTATCCTCCAGTGTGATGATGTAATCTCCTGTTTCCATGGGAGTGGGATCAGTGGGGATCTCTGCTGCGCCAATCTTACAAACAGCCTGCTTCACTTCAGGGAATTCAGACAGCAGGATTTCATTAGCCCTTTCAACTGTTTCAATTGTATTTGACAGTGAACTTCCCTGCAGGGTGATCACCCCGGCCGCCAGATCCCCTTCATCAAGCTGCGGAAGGAATTCACCACCAAGACGACTAAACATGAACAGACTGCCTGCCAGCAGAATCAGTGATATTATGATCACAAGCAGTTTCCGGTCCAGGGCATACTCAATAACCGGCTGACCCCGGTAAATAAAAGACATAAGCCGGTCAGAAATATTGGTTTTATTCATGTTTTTTTTACTCAGGAACAGGGCTGATGCAACCGGAACATAGGTAAGTGAAAGGATCAGTGCCCCCAGTATGGCAAAACTGACCACCTGGGCCATAGGACGGAACATCTTGCCTTCGATGCCCACCAGGGTCAGGATGGGAATATACACAATCAGGATGATGATCTGACCGAAAGTGGCTGATTTCATCATCCGCTTTGTTGAAGCGAAAACCTCCTGGTCCATCTGCACCTGGGTGAGCTGCCCTGTAACCGAAAGATTGCTTCTTCCTAAAGTGATCCGGTGCACAATACTTTCAACAATAATAACCGCTCCATCCACGATCAGCCCGAAATCAATGGCTCCCAGACTCATAAGATTTCCGGAGATCCCGAAAATGTTCATCAGTGAAATGGCAAAAAGCATGGAGAGTGGTATAACAGACGCCACAATTAGTCCGGCCCTCAGGTTACCGAGGAGTAAAACCAGGATAAATACCACGATCAGTCCTCCTTCTATAAGGTTTTTGGTCACTGTACCAATAGCCCTGCCTACCAGATGTGTTCTGTCGAGGTAAGGCACGATGGTAACACCTTCCGGCAGGCTTTTCTCAATGGTCGCCAGCCTGTCCTTCACATTATCGATCACTTCATGGGCATTGGCACCTTTCAGCATCATCACCACACCGCCAACCGCCTCCCCGGAAGTATCAGCCACAAGAGCCCCGTACCGGGGAGCGCTGCCATATTGAACAACCGCCACATCACGGATCAGGACAGGCGTCCCCTGATCATTTTTTTTGACGGCAATACTCTCAATATCCTCAAGACTAGATACCAAACCAATGCCCCGAATGAAATAGGCATTTGGCTTTTTATCGATATATGCTCCACCTGTGTTTTCATTGTTATGTTTCAGCGCTTCAAAAACATCCGTGAGCGTGAGATTCATACTCCGTAGTCTTTCCGGATCGATGGACACTTCATATTGTTTCAGTAATCCGCCATAGCTGTTGACATCAGCAACGCCAGGTGTTCCAAGCATTTCACGACGTACGATCCACTCCTGGATGGTTCTCAGGTCCATGGCGGTGTACTGCCCTTCATATCCCGGTTTTGGTTGTAACAGGTATTGGTATATTTCGCCCAGACCGGTAGATACCGGCGCCAGTTCAGGTATGGCCATATCAACGGGTATCTGGCTTTCAGCATCCTTAAGCTTTTCGTTGACCAGCATCCGGGCTTTGTATATATCCACATGGTCTTTGAAGACTACAGTGACTACCGATAAACCAAGACGGGAAATTGAGCGAAGCTCCAACACATCAGGAATATTGGCAACCGATACCTCCACCGGGGTTGTAATGAACCGCTCAACTTCCTGGACAGCCAGAGCAGGAGCAATGGAGATAACCTGTACCTGGTTATTGGTGATGTCCGGGACTGCATCAACCGGCAAACGGAACAGGGAATAAATCCCCCATGTCACCAGTGTAAGTGTAAAGAATCCGATAAAAGGTTTATTCCGCAGGGAAAATTGAATAATATGTTCTATCATGTAAATGATGATTCAAGATTAAAGAAGGAAGATGGAAGATGACAGAAAAATAATCTACCCTATTTTAGGGGGTTGCCAGAAGTTTGAAAAGTAGGTGGGATTGAAATCCCGGCATGGTTGTATAATGGAAACTGTATTGATTTTTTCCGGCTTCCCGTTAAAATAAAAACAGGAAACCATGACAATTACATTGCAGCAGGAGCAAATACAAAATGGCGAGCATGCATCAGCCTTATCATCGTCATGCTGGTTTTGCCCCGATGTGGTTTGCACCGGATTCAGACTGGTATGTTCTGCATCCACACAGGGAAGGATGTTTAGAAGGGCAAGGTAGAGTGCAAATATGACAATAAGACCTTTCATACATGGCAAATATAATAACTTCCCTGTAAAGTGCATACCTTTGCCCGGGACTTTCAAAAGTTAAGAAAATGATAAAAGTTTATCCGGTTACCGGGTTGAGCTGTGCCAACTGCGCATTGAATGTGGAAAAGAAATTAAGGCAGCAACCTGGCATCACCAATGCTTCTGTGAATTTTACTGACTCCTCTGCCCTTATAGAATTTGATACGGACCATGTTGACGCCTTGCCCCTTCAATCTGCGATCCGTTCCATTGGGTATGACCTGGTGATTGAAGAGGACACGACCGGGAAGATGGAAGAGGAACATCGAAAGCTTCACAGAGACCTTAGGATGAGGACGATATTCTCCCTGGTCCTGGCCATTCCGGTGATGATCATATCCATGTTTTTCATGAACATACCCCAGGCTAACCTGATCATGCTTGCCCTTACCATACCGGTGCTGGTGTGGTGCGGGCGGAGTTTTTTCACACATGCGGTTAAACAGGCCCGTCATGGCATGGCCAACATGGATACGCTGGTAGCCATGAGCACCGGTATCGCTTTCCTGTTCAGTCTGTTCAACACTCTTTTCCCACATTTCTGGCATGTCCGCGGTTTCCACCCGCATGTCTATTATGAGGCATCTGCCATGATCATTGCCTTGATCCTGGTCGGCAAACTTCTTGAGGAGAGGGCAAAATCAAACACTTCTTCAGCCATTAAAAAGCTGATGGGTCTGCAGTCCACGGTCGTGACCCTGGTGGATGAGAGCGGTCAGGAAAGAATGAACCCTGTGAATCGGATAAAACACGGTGATGCCATACGGGTAAAGCCGGGTGATAAGATCCCGGTTGACGGAGAGATTCTTTCCGGAAATTCATTTATTGATGAGAGCACCATGACCGGAGAATCTGTTCCGGCAGAAAAAACGGCCGGGGATAGCGTTTTTGCCGGCACAATGAATCTGAATGGAAGTTTCATATTGATAGCCCGTCAGGTGGGTTCTGAAACCCTGTTGTCAAGAATAATAGAAACGGTACGACAGGCGCAGGGAAGCAAGGCTCCGGTGCAAAAAACCGTTGACCGCATAGCCGGCATATTTGTCCCGGTTGTGATCGGGATCTCCTTACTCAGCTTTGCTGTATGGATGATCTTTGGCGGAGAGAATGCCATCACACATGCCTTGCTGGCCATGGTCACGGTACTGGTGATCGCCTGCCCCTGTGCCCTGGGACTAGCCACCCCCACAGCCATCATGGTGGGCATGGGCAAGGGAGCCCAAAATGGCATACTGATCAAGGATGCTGAAAGCCTTGAGCGCATCCAAAAGGTAAATGTGATGGTGCTGGATAAAACCGGCACGATCACCGAAGGGAAGCCTGCTGTTCGTGACATAATCTGGAATCTCAGCGAACCGGACAAGCATGCTGAGGCTGTATTGCTTGCCCTGGAAATGCATTCGGCCCATCCCCTGGCTGAAGCGGTAACTGCTTATCTCAAGCCTGTCGTTAAGGAAAGGATTGCCCTCACCGGTTTTGAAAATATCACTGGCAAGGGGATCATAGCCCGGCTGGGGAAAAAAACATACGCCGCCGGGAACCTGAAACTCATGCAAGAAACGGGGGTGCAGATTGGCAGGCTATCAATGGACCAAATGGACAGGATGCAGGAAGATGCTGCCTCGGTAATTTGCTTTTCAGAGGACACCACTTTGCTCGCCATGATCGCTCTGGCTGATCAGGTTAAGGATACTTCTGTTCAGGCCATACAGGAACTCCGGAACAGGGGTATTGAGGTATATATGCTCACCGGTGACAATCAGCATACTGCGCAGGCAGTTGCCAGCCGGACTGGTATTGCCCGTTTCATCGCCAACATACTGCCTGCTCAAAAGGCAGAATTTGTAAATGATTTGCAGAAAAAAGGACATGTGGTAGCCATGGTTGGCGACGGCATTAACGATTCCGAAGCCCTGGCCAGGGCGGATGTGAGCATTGCCATGGGAAAAGGATCGGACATTGCTATGGATGTGGCCGGGATAACACTGGTATCTTCTGATCTCAGGCAGATTTTGAAGGCGATCCGGCTGTCGGGGCTAACGGTCCGGACCATCAGGCAGAACCTGTTCTGGGCCTTTATATATAACCTGATCGGGATACCCATTGCTGCCGGTGTGCTTTACCCGGTCTGGGGATTCATGCTGAATCCCATGATCGCCGCCGCCGCCATGGCAATGAGTTCGGTGTCGGTGGTAAGTAATAGTCTGCGGTTGCGGGGGATGAGGTTGTAGGTTGATAGTTGATAGTTGATAGTTGAGAATCTTGCCTTATTATCAACAATCAACTGACAAAAAACAACTACTTAAAAATAAATCATATCCTTTGGCTTTAAATTATCCTCCATGGTCCAGAAATGCGCCACTCCATGGGGAATTCTGAAGATGATCAAACCCGGATGGTTAATGGTGAGACCGAAACTTTTCAGGAAGGGCCTTTCCTCAAGAACCCTTTCTTTCAGTTTCAGATCAGTCAGAAATTCCACTTCCCCCGAAATACGTAGCATGGTTCCGATCATGCCTTCAGGTTTATAAAAACATACTTCGGTTTTTGGATTGGTTCTTAACTGATGGTAAAGCGATTTCATATCGCCTGTCTGAAAATAAAAGCCTGTTTCATCGGCAAACCAGAAGCCCAGCGCCCTTACCCTGGGTTGGTCCTTTTCAGCTGTGGCAAAATAGCACAGTTTGTTTTCATTGGTGAATTGAATACAGTCATGTATTTCCTTTGCCATGGTATGGTAGGTTTTGAGGTTGAATAACAATATGAAAATAAGGAAGGTTACACAATGCAAAATCGGTGAGGCATCTGGCTACTCCTACCAGTCTGCCCAGATGACGGGCTGTGAAAATCAGGTTGGCATATTTGCACATCTTTTCTATACGGATTCTGTCGCCGATGGGCCGCCTTTCGCCCAGGGTGGATTCAACCAGTACAGTCAGGAACTCATCCGGATCCAGCTTTTTTTCAATGCTGTAAATAATTTCCATTATACCATTTATTTACTTCCTATTCCAGGACAGCTTCAGGCAAGACTTCTCATAAGGCTTGTTCCAGGTCACAAATCAGGTCGCTTACCTCTTCAATCCCGACAGAAAGCCTTAGCAGGTTATCCCGGATGCCCTCTTCTTCAAGTTCTTTCTTTGAAACAAGTCTGTGCGACGTGATGACTGGTGCACAAATGGTGGTTTCCACTCCGCCAAGGCTCATCGAAGGTTTTATAAGCTGAAGCCGTTTCTGAAATGCAGTAATATTATGATCTCTTAATTCGAAAGAGAGCATGCCTCCATAGCCCGACATCTGTCTCTTTGCGATCTTGTGATCCCTGTGTGACGTTAATCCGGGGTAATATACCACATCAACCTCGGGCCGGTTTATCAAATATCCGGCTATCTCAAGGGCATTCTGATTTTGTCTTTCTACCCTTATGGCTAAGGTTTTTATACTTCTTTCAAGCAGGTAACACATGATGGCATTTAAACTGCCACCAAAACTCAACGATGATTGCTTTATCCTGTCAATATACTGCTTCTCCGATAATATCGCTCCGGCACTGATATCACTATGGCCGCCCAGATACTTTGTTGCACTGTGGATAACAATATCAATGCCAAAATCAATGGGATTTTGATTTATTGGAGTCGCGAATGTGTTATCAATTACAGAGATACACTTTTTCTGCCGGCAGAGTGCGCTTACCTTTTCAAGGTCTGTAATGGAAAGCAAAGGATTAGATGGAGATTCAATATAAACGACTTTTGTGTTCTTTTGAATCGCAGCCCGGAATGAGTTTATATCATTGTTTCTTAATACGGTATATTCTATCCCAAATCTCCCGAATTCCTGGTTCACAAAATGGAGTGTTCCCCCATACAAACCATTCTGAAAAATACAATGATCACCCTGGTTAAGCAGGCTCAACAAGGTGGTACTCACAGCTGCCATACCTGAACTGAAGACCAGTCCACTCTGGGCATTTTCAAGCGAGGCCAGCTTTTCTATGATGACCTTTTGGTTGGGTATATTGAAATAACGGGGATAGAGACGTTCATCCGTATCAAGGTAACCATATGAGGTGGATGTATAAATGGGCGTATTAATGCCACGGAATTCATCCATTCGCTGGCCATCATGCACGCACCTGGTGTCTTTTGACCTATCGGGCTGTTGCGAATTCATTATTGTATTGTAGTTTTCGTTTTTTCTGAATGGGGAATGAACCTAAATTTCACACTGCCGGCGTGATTGCCGACATATCATAAATCCCCATCTGTTTTTCAATATCTGCCACCTGCTCAACCACTTTTTCAAATCCATCCGCACCAAATGATTCGTGCTCTTTCTTTTCAAAATCCTCTCCCATGGCAAAATATTCATGACGGGAAACAATTTTTCTTAGGGCCGGAAACAATACCGTATCTTCCCGGGCTGCATGGGTACGGTACATCCGGGTAAAGACAGAGAGCAGTTCAGCCAGCTTTTGTGCATTTTCAGTATTTTTCTGCATGTCAGCATTTCCCATCTGCAATATCTGGTCTGTAAGGACTCTTCCCGCATGATGCTGGATATAGATTAACTGAACCAGATCAACCAGTTTATTGGCATTTATAAGTCGCGGAAAAAGAAGCTTCTCTTCCAGCATTTCATGATAATCCTCAACGAATGACCGGATCATCTGTGCCGATTTAATCAGGGTATCGGGCGGGAATTGTTCACCGCTGACCAATTTCAGATGCCACCAATCATATATCAGAAGGATCCTTTGCAACACACCATGCTCCCGCATAAGGTCTTCAACCGGAGTGATTTCTTCACCGGTCTCCTCCTTACAGCCTGCTACCAGACTTAATCCGGCAAGTCCGGTAAATGTCCCGATCAACACACCGCTCCTGAGAAACGCCCTTCTTGGGGAACTGTCAGGATGGATGGATGGATTATGAAAATGATCATTCTTTCTCATGATTTTCAGGCTTGTAGAAATTAATTCCAAACTATCTTTTACCCCGGTACAGGCAATTGACATCCTTGCAATAATTGCAGGTATATTGGTCGTAAGTAACTTCCTTTCCTATGCCAATCATTCCACTGACCGATTTTATGGGTTTCATCAACATGGAATCGGTCAGGCTGATTCCACAAAAATTTTGCGGCAGCAAACCGAACAATTCCTTTTGCTCACGGATATCCCAGTCACAATAACCCGGGCTATACCGGTTGGTGATATGTAACCCCCGTTCATTCATCATGGATCTGAGTCGTTCCTGGATGATATTCATGGAACGCTCGACGATGATGGATCCCAACGAATCAATGATGTAAGCATATACTGCCTGACCTTTGCGGTTATACTCCGAGGCCAGTTTTGTAATCTCAGCTCCGGAAGTACAGGCAAACAGGGCAATGAATTCAGACTTATCCATGTGTTTTGTCACAATGGCATGGGTATTGAATATTTTATCCTGAATTGTAATCCTTTTTTTTACCTTGTCAATGAGAACATGATCAAAGAGTACAAATCCGCCTGCAGGTTTGACAATTCTGGCGGTTTTGGCCAGCATTTCCGTAATGATCTCCGGAAAAGGTTCCGGCGTGGCTCCGGGGGAAAAACCTATAAAATCTTCTATAATAGCAGGTTCAAGATCCAGTTCTTTGCAATCCAGGCGAAATGATCTTACTGCCTCGCTGATTTGTTCCATTTGTATTTCCATCATGATAACCTCTTTTTAGATTCATTTCTCCGAACAAACTCACCCAGGGTCACATATCCCGTTTACTATGAATCCTTGAACTTTTTCACTGTCTCGATCATGGCAACCACATTCTGAACCGGGACATTGGCCTGGATATTGTGCACCGTATTAAAAACAAATCCGCCATCACGGCCAAAAATCGTACACAGTTCACCCACCTGTTTTTTTACATCGTCAGGGGTACCAAATGCCAATACCTTCTGGGTGTCAACTCCCCCGCCCCAAAAAACCAGCCTGGAGCCATACTTTTTTTTGAGAAGCACAGGATCCATTCCGGCAGCATTGACCTGAACCGGATTAATAATATCAAAGCCCGCTTCAATAAAACCTTCCAGGAGTGGTTCAACAGCGCCACAGGAGTGTTTAAAAGTTTTCCATGCAGTATGCTGATGGATCCAATCATTCATCTTCCTGTAATAGGGCACATACAATTCTTTAAATCCGGCAAGATCACAAAACGTAGAATGCTGTGTGCCAAAATCGGCACCACACATAAAAACCACGTCAATATGATTTTCCACAATATTGAAGAGTTTTTTCAGATTTCCAACCGCAATTTCAGTTTGTCTGTAGTACAGTTCATGGATGAAATCCGGCCTGACCAGAGGACTCATGTACCACTCTTCAATGTCACGGATCCCTTTTGGATATCGGAGAAAGGGCGCTGGAACCAGGGCAATGTCACCCAGGGCCGTACCGCCAAAATTGGCAATAACTCCCTTCCCACTGTTCTTCACGAGGGTGATTTTTTCTGTCCAATAGGTCAGGTCCTCTTCAGAAACCGGTTTGAACTCTTCGAGATTATCTTCGATTTTCAATGATCCTTCATCAAGTGGTTCCTGCCTGACAATGGTATCAAAGAAATATCCTGTTGAGGGCATCCTGGCTGAAGGAGGAGCTGTAACATCTCCCTCCGGAAAAAGCAGCAGATCCCCGTTCGCCTGTTTCGTAATTCTGAAATCTTCCGGGACCAGCACTTCCTGCCCCCACCAGGTTTTAAAAGGTTTCCAGTCCCTGTTCTCAAATCCGAAAATATTTTTTTTCGGACTAATCCCGATCACATCCACTCCCAGAATATCCATGAGTTCGGGATCCACCTCTCCCAGCATCTGATAGGGTTCAGTGACCTTTACCGGGAAGCTTTTCAATCCATAATATTCCCGCAGGTTTTTTATGGTGAGCACATGAATACCGGTAACCGGTGTTGCTCCATAGTCAACAACAATATGATCAGGGGTTTTATGTGCCAGCGTGGCTTTCAGCTTCTCCCTGGAATTCATTTTCATGGTTAGCAATTGAATAATTCACAACCTAAATTAGTATAATCCGGTGAAATTTAGGAAAAATTTGGATGGAAATGAAAAAATGTTGAAGAAGGCTGTGCCAAAGGCATCCTCTCCAAAGTGGATCCCTTTCGGCACATTGTTCATTGTTCATTGTTCATTGATCATACTATGTTACTCGCTGTCGCTCGTGAGACCGCTATCACTCAGTTCCACCAACCTGATAAACTCCGCCCGGTAACCGTCCTCATCCATGCCCCTGGATCCGCGGGCCAGACTCAGTACCCGATCATACGTCATATTTCCCTTGTATTCCGAATCACGCAGCAACATGCCAAAACCTGCCACTGCTGCGGAAAAACGAAAGTTATTTGAGGTTTGTCCGTTTGACCGGCTGGTATGCGGAATGGTCTCTACCATGAGTATGCTCCTGTCAGCATCCGGTTTTTTATAACGAAATTTGATTGTTGCCAGTTCATTGCTGGCAGAGGCATCCGGTAACACATCCGATTGCTGGTATTGTAACTCGGCGTGTTCTTTCATCCTGGCCCGTTGCAGGGACAATCTCATACAAGGCAGTCACCGTATGGCCTGCACCCAATTCACCTGCATCTTTCCTGTCATTGTCAAAATCTTCCTCATTCAGCAACCGGTTTTCATAACCCACCAGGCGATATTCTTTCACATAAGCCGGATTGAACTCGATCTGTATTTTCACATCTTTGGCAATGGTGTACAATGTACTGCTGAATTCATTGATAAATACCTTTTTTGCCTCCATCAGGTTGTCAATATAGGAATAGTTGCCATTGCCCTTTGTCGGCAATGATTTCCATTTTATCATCCTTATAGTTGCCCATTCCGAATCCCGCAACCGATATGAAAATGCCCTTGTTCCGGTAAGTCTCGATCATCCTTTCCATCTCAGCATTACTCGATGGGCCCACATTGAAATCTCCGTCGGTTGCCAGGATGATCCGATTGTTCCCGTTCCTGATGAAGTTTTCTTCAGCAACCTGGTAGGCGAGTTTCAGACCGGCTGCACCGGCAGTCGAACCACCTGCTCTCAGTTGTTCAAGTGCGGACACAATTCTTTCCTTTTGATTTCCCGGCGTAGAGGGGAGTATAAGTCCTGAACTGCCTGCATAGACCACAATGGCTACCCTGTCAGTTGCCCGTAACTGGCCTGCAAGCATTTTCATGGCTTTTATTAATAAAGGCAGTTTATTCGGTGCATCCATGGATCCTGAAACATCCAGCAGGAATACCAGATTGGAAGGCGGCACTTCATTATTTGACATCTTTTCACCTTGTAATCCGATATGAAGTAACCTGTTTTCACTATTCCAGGGACATTCTCCGAGTTCATAAATGATGGAGAAGGGGTGGCCATTATGCGGCTGTGGATAATCATAATCGAAATAGTTAATCATTTCCTCGATCCGGACTGCATCAGGAACCGGTTTTTGACCCTCATTGATAAATCGTCTAACATTGCTGTAGGAAGCAGCGTCCACATCAATGGAAAAGGTGGAAAGAGGTTCCCGCAAAGGACTTTTATACCCGTTTTCATGAATAGCGGAATATCCCTCGGTATTGAAATCTTGTACCGGATTATAAAAGTAAGGTCCGGAACAGTAAGAGTTGGGCGCAGAAACCATAGATTTACGGGATACTGATCCCAACGCATCTTCGCTTTTTTGTTTACCATATTCGGCCACTATCACTTCCTGTACCTGAGCAATATCTTCATTCAGCGCAATACTGATATGATTTTGGTTATCTACCCTGACCTCCCGGGTAACATAACCGGGATAACTGACCACAAGTATTGCCTTACCTTCAGGTATACCCAAGGTAAAATCTCCATTCACATCGGAGACTGTGCCCTGGTTGGTCCCTTTAATTACGATATTTGCTCCCGGAAGCGGATTATTGGCTGAATCCGTTACCTTACCCGTGATGATGCGGGCATTCAGCCCAGATACTGCAGAGAGTATCAAACTGATAATAATTAATGTTCGTTTCATAATTGAGATTTGTTGGTGAAACACTTTTTGTGAATAAGGTGCCAGGGATGATATATTTCCATAAAACTTTTAATAAAAACCTCACCCCTCACCCCTCTCCCAAGGGAGAGGGGAAAATCCGCCAAAGTTATCTTTCGTACAAAATTTACTATATAACTTCTCCCCCCTCGCCTTTAGAGCCTGTCCCGCCTTGGCGGGAAGAGGGGGAAGGGGGTGAGGCTGTTTGCAGTAAAGTACAATTTTGCCTAACTTAACAACCTGATATATTTTTAATATTTACTGCTTGAATTCCGGAAAACATAGTCCTTACGAACATCTCTCCGATGAGGAGCTGGTAAATATCTACCGTGAGCAGCTGGATTTGGAGATGCTCGGGGTATTGTTCAAGCGGTATATGTACCTGATCTATGGTGTTTGTATGAAATACTTTAAAAACCGGGATGATAGCCAGGATGCTGTGATGCAGATTTTTGAAGTGCTTGTGCGTGAGATACCCAGGTTTGAGATACGCAACTTCAAAAGCTGGCTTTATGGCGTGAGCCGGCACCATTGCCTGATGAAAATCAGGAAAGAGACCCTGGAACGCAGCAAGAAAGAATCTCTCGGTGCATTTATGGAATCAACCCAGATTATGCACCCTATTGAAGAACAGGAAGATGAAGACCTGCAGGTCCGGCTGAAAGCCTGTTTGGAACAACTGAAAGAACACCAGCGCATGTGCGTTGAAATGTTCTATTACAGGCAGAAGTGCTACCGGGAGATTGCCGATGAGCTGGCCCTTCAGGAGAACGAGGTTAAAAGCTTTATCCAGAATGGAAAACGGAACTTGAAAATTTGCCTTGAAAAGCATATATTGAAAAATGTCTGACAGTACAACATATCATCGCCTTGTTGATTATTTGAAAGGTCTTCTTTCAAGTCGGCAACGTCATGAGCTTGAAAAGGAGATCATGCGTGATGCCTTTGAGGAGGAAGCCTTTGAAGGATTAAACCAAATGTCTGCCGGAGAACTGGAGGCTGATATGGCAAATCTGACCGGCAGGCTGGAAGCAAGAATTAAACCGGACCGGATCCGGAGCATGCCATATTACCTGCGCATAGCCGCAGTCCTGGTGTTACTCGTTGGCCTTGGCAGCATCATGATCATGATTCTCAGGAAGCCCTCACCTGCTCCCCTGGCGCAGAAAGCTACAACAGAGACCAGGGCAGTCCCGCCTGCACCGGCTCCTGTTGACTCCGTAACGTATGAAAAAAGGAAGACACCTGAATCCCCTGCCAAAAAACCCGCAAAACAGGTACTGGCAGACAACCGGATAACAATCAAAGAAGTAGAACCGGAAATGATCCCTGGAGATGGCACAGGAAGAGCCAAAACCTGTTGTCTTACAATCCCAGGCAGAGCAGTTAAAGACAGATGAAAATGTAAGTGTTGCAGATAAATCTGATCTGGCGAAAAGCAAAACATTCCGGGCCCAGGCTGCAGCCAGTCAGAATGAATCTGATACATCGGATGATCTTATTGCAAAGGAATCCATTAAACAGAAAAAAAGCGAGGATTCAGGCCTAACCTTTATTAAACCTGTCCCACCCGGCGGATCCTTAAAGGACTTTAAAAAGTGGGTAATTGACAGGCTTGATCACAATGCCTTTAAATCCTGTCCCGGGAAATATGAAATATTGGTCAGCTTTGCCGTGCATACCGATAGCACGATCAGCAACATCCGGATAAAGGATACTGTGCCCGATAGCATTGCCGCGGAATTCAAAAAAGTTATATCGCAGAGCCCCGGATGGAAACCAGCTCTCAGGGATGATAATCCCGTGGAAGCTGAGGTAGAGATCCGGTTTATCATAACGGTTGATTGATAAAACCCATTGCCAGCATGATCGGCTAATTCAAACCCAAAAAGTATGAAAAGTTTTATTCTCTTGTTTTTGCTATTTCTCCCTTTCTTGTTCCTTTTTTCTCAAACTCCCCATGAATTAAGGTCCCAGGAGATACTTAACATGAACGATGAAGCTGCAGGGAAAATCCTGAGCGGCAAACTCATCGAAAGAACCAATCAATTGCTCACAGCGCCCGGAAGGCTAAAAATGGGCACTGATCTGTCTGAATCGGTTGTCCTTTATTTTGCGGAATACCCGACTGTCGAACAAATTCAAATTTTGGAAAATCTGCAGGTGAAACTATATTTTGAAACATGGACGCCTGCCCTCGAAAATCATGAACTGGGTTTCCTGATTGCCTCTGTTTCAGCTTACAAACTAAGGGATGTACTGGAACAATCCTTTATTAAGAAAATAGATACCGCTGAACGGTCCAGTATGGCTATGAATAACACAGCTGCACAGAGCATAAATGCTCAGATGGTGTGGGACCAGGGATATACCGGATCGGGAGTGAAAATTGGCATATTGGATTCAGGTATTGACCTGAGCTATGCCGGGGAAGATCTGCCTGTTTCATTCCCTTATAAAGATTATTCCTATTTTCCGATCCTGGATGACGTGGTTGGCAATACGGTTACCGGGCATGGTACCCATGTTACTGCAACCGCACTGGGAAGGGGTTTATTGTCAGAAGGCCAGACCGATACCAACAACGGAAAAGGTGCTTTTAAGGGTTCAGCCCCAGCAGCGGATCTGGTCTTTTTAAAGATTGGACAGGATGATGACGCCTGGGCAGAGGATGCCTGTGTCATTGCGGCCATTGATGCTGCGATCCATGTTTATGATGTTGATGTTCTGTCAATGAGTTACGGTGGATGGACGGACCATCACGATGGCAGCTCAGCGTTGGAACAGAAAGTTGACTGGGCATATGACCAGGGTATCCCGTTCTTTTGTTCTGCCGGAAATTCCGGAAATGCAAAAAAGCACTTTACGGATACCCTGTCTCCGCATTCGCAAAGTGATTTCACTTGAAATTGCAGTTGCGGGCGCAGGGGAAAATGATACCAAATTGCGATTTAACCTGGTATGGGCGGATGGAGAAAGCAGAAACAACCTGACCCTGCAATACTATAACGGAGCCAAAGAATTACTGAATGATATAACCTGGATCTCAACAACAGAAAGTCTGCGGGGAAATGAATCCCAATATTCCTATTATAACAGTTTTCTTCCTGCAGGAAACGGAACGTATTACCTGAAGGTGATCAACAATTCCGATAATACCCAGGCGTTTCATATCTATGAGGACTGGTCAAATTTAAAAGAAGGGACCTATTTCGTCAGTTTTGCAATTGGCAATCCGGAATATACGATTGGCGGACCCGCGTCTGCAGATCATGCTTTTGCTGTTGGCGCCTATGTTTCAAAAACATTTTGGACGGATTATGCCGACAACGCATGGTGGTATGGATCTCAATATGTTTATAACAATATTGCACCTTTTTCAAGTCTGGGACCAACCCTCGATGGCAGAATAAAACCGGATATTTGTGCTCCCGGGCATGTATTGATTTCTTTGCGCGATAAGGAAGTATACACAACGCCAAACAATGTATGGATTGATAATGACGGAGAACCCGGTGGCGATGCTAATTATTACATATCGAAGGGTACCAGTATGGCATGCCCGGTGGTTTCCGGTGCCGCTGCCCTGTATCTCGAAAAATATCCCGATGCTACTCCGCAACAGGTCTATGATGCTTTTAAAAGTTTCAGCAACGTTTCAGGCCTGAAAAACCTTCCGGATAATACCTGGGGGTATGGCAAACTGGACATCGGCAACGCCATCAAAGGCAAGAGAGATGATATTATTGTTGATGGCAATATGGATGATGAAAAATACGAAACACTGGCTGTGAAAACGAACGATAGAAATGGGTATGGAGACAATAATAATCTGGGTGCGCTGAAATACTATACCGATGGACAAAATATTTTTATCGGTATAACCGGGGAAGTTACCGGGAATGATAATATTACACTGTTTATGGATTTTTCAGGATACCAGGGAAAAGGGAACAACACACTGGGAGGGGGAAATTCAGGTGAATTCGTACAATCAGCCTTCTCCTATCTTGGCAATGTTAAAATGGATTTTGATGTGGATTTTGCATTGGCTTTCAATGAAGGCAACAGCTCGACGCATGAGTTTTTCACCGATGCAATCCGTTACGGGAATTCAAACATTTGCTCAAACATAGGTAAAACCAACCAAATGGGCGCCAGTTCCGCATATGATATCAGTTCTACCTTCGGTGGTACCGGATATATTACCGTTGCTTATGACAGTGGTTATGCGCTTAATAATAACAAAGGCATTGAGTTCAAGATCCCGGTTTCGGCATTTGCCGGTATTGATACGTCCCAAATCCTTAGACTCTTTGCCATGATCACATCCATGCAGGGCGATGTATCCAATGAGTGTGTCCCAGGTGATCCGGGCGGCAATAACCTGGGTGACGGAGCAGATTATTCGGTT
Source organism: uncultured Bacteroidales bacterium (assembly GCA_963705125.1). GTDB lineage: Bacteria > Bacteroidota > Bacteroidia > Bacteroidales > UBA10428 > UBA5072. The sequence continues at coordinate 470,138 of CAVPIY010000011.1, forward strand.
ATTTCCGGACAGGATTTCTTTACCCATCCTGTTAAAATCTCAAGAACTTTGCTGCCATCAGGAACCGATCTTCCACAAGCTTATTTTCCGCAGGTTTTTTCACTTGGCCAGAATTATCCCAATCCATTTGCAGCTTCAACTACCATTCGGTATGATTTGCCCTATCCCAGCGTTGTTTCAATTAAGGTATATGATTTTACCGGTAAGGAAATCGCCACCTTGGTAAACTCCCTAAAACCTGCCGGTGAACATCAGGTAATATGGAATGCCGGTGGATTACCTGAAGGGATATATTATTGCAGGTTCCAATCGGGCGATTTCATGGAGACCAAAAAAATGATACTGATGAAATGAAACATTGATGGAAGCCCCCCCGACGGGGTAACTTCTTCACCCCGTAGGGGGGTTAAAAAAAAGCAGCCCGAGGCTAATGCCCCGGGCTGCTTTACTTTCCTAATCCAATAAATCCGCAGGACTATTTTAACGGATTACCATCCGGATCCACTTCAATGATCTCATAGCCCAATTCCTTCAGACTATCAAGGATCTTGGTTTTATCACCCACCACAATCCAGTTCAGCAGTCCGGGTTTAACAACCTGTTTGCTGATCAGCTGCAGTTCTTCCTTTGTGAGTTTCCTGATCTTTGCATCATAGGTTTTATAATAGTCATCACTCAGGTTGTATTTAACCTGTTCAACCACGGAACCGGAAACAGAACCATTGGTCTCCCACATCCCGGGCAGCTGAAGCATCATATTCTGCTGAACCCGGTTGAATTCATCCGTGGTAACAGGCTTGTCGCTGATGATAGAGGTGAATTCCTTTTCAATTTCCTGGATCGACTCCCTGGTCTTGTCCATCTGAACCGAAACATAAGCAAGGAAAGGCCGCTGGGCTTTTGCATCCCATACAAAACTGCCGGCTCCATAGGACCAGTGTTTATCTTCTCTCAGGTTCATATTAAGCCGGGAAACAAAATCTCCGCCCAGGATGTTGTTCATGGCGTTTAAAGCAGGCTGGGAAACCTGTCCGTATGGCACCGTAAGATAGGAAGCCATGATAATCGACTGTGTGGATTCAGGCCGGTTGACCAGAAATATCTTCTTCCCGGCTGCTGTATTTACCGGGTGCAATCGTATTCTTCGGAACATCTCCTTTTTTCCATCCCGCAAGTTTGCTTTCCAGCCTGGCTACCAGGTCAGTCATCTGAACATCTCCCACCACAACCAGGGTAGCATTACCGGGTTTTATCCAGGAATTGTAAAACTTCTGAATGTCCTCAAGGATTATTGACTTTACAGAGGCTTCATAACCTGATCCGGACATCGGATTGCCATAGGCATGACCGGGACCATACAATACTTTAGGCAGTACACGCAAAGCCATACCAAAAGGCTGGGATTTTTCGCGTTCAATATTGTTCAAATGGTCCTTTTTAAGGCGGTCGAATTCCTTTTGCGGAAAGGCAGGATTCAGCAGGATATCGGCAAATACATCCAGGGTGGGATCAAAGGTTGGTATCAGCGTTGTGAAATTCAAATAGGAGGCATCCAGATCCGATCCTGCACCAATGGTAGCACCCAGCAACTGAAGTTTCTCACTGATCTGAAGGGTATTCATGGTCTTTGTACCTTCATCGAGCATATCCATAGCCAGACTGGCCAAACCCGGTTTTGCAAGCGCATCCGCTGCAAATCCCGCATTCATAATCAGGCTGCCGACAATGGTAGGAACGCCTTTCCGCTGCGCCAGAATAACTTTCAGGCCACTTTTTAAGGTTGCCTTCTGTAAATCGGGGAAGGAGGAAGCAACAGGCGTGCTGAGCGGCGGCAGTTTGCTGCGATCGATGCCGGTTCCCGAAGCCTGTAATGTTGGAAATGGTTTACACACCAGTACATATTTTCCAGATCCCAGCCATTCCTTGCATACCTTTTGCATATCTTCAACCCTTGCCTCAGCAACGTATTTCAGGGTGGTTTTATAATAGTCGGGGGTGCCGCCATAAACCTGGTTTGTAGCCAGGATGTCGGATTTTCCGCCAAATCCCCCGATACGTTCTATGCCTTTCAGAAAGTTCGAGAAGTAATTTGACCGGACCCTGTCCAGTTCGTCCTGGGTAGGACCTTTATCCAGAAATTCCTGTAACACATCGTTCATGGTTTTTTCTACCTCCTCAACGGTTTTTCCGGGCTTTACCAGGGATTCCATATAAATGTTACCGGCCATCTCCATGGGATCTATATAGGCAACAGCGCTGCTGGCAATCTGATCTTCGTAAACCAGCCTTTTATAAAGCCTGGATGTTTTCCCGGATGATAGTACATCCGTTGCGAGATCCAAAAGGGTGGCCTCTTTTGATCCCCATTGCGGGATGTTCCATACCATGGTTATTTTGGCTTCCGGCACAATGTCCTCATAGTAACCCCGGGTATCTTCAAGCCGCTTTGCAACGTTGATCTCAGGTTTTATCAGTGAAGGTCCGGGTGGTATGTCGCCAAAGTATTTTTTGACTTTCTCCAGTATCTCAGCTGGCTTCACATCACCGGCAATGCTCAGTATGGCATTGGAAGGGCCATAATAGGTTTTAAACCATTCTTTCACATCATCCAGGCTTGCGGCATTCAAATCTTCCATCGATCCGATAACGGTCCACGAATATGGATGTCCCTTTGGATAGGTGGCTTGTGTTATGACCTCATATTCCCTTCCATAGGGCTGGTTCTCACCCTGGCGTTTTTCATTCTGCACAACTCCGCGCTGTTCATCAAGTTTAGCCTGGTCAATAGCGCCCACCAGATGACCCATCCTGTCGCTTTCCAGAAACAGTACCTGGTCGAGAGCCGCTGTAGGAACATTCTGGAAGTAGTTGGTCCGGTCATTGTTGGTAGTGCCGTTGAGATCTGTTGCCCCGATACCCTCCAGTGCCTGGAAATAGTCTTTATTGAAATTCTCGCTGCCATTGAACATCAGGTGTTCAAAAAGATGGGCAAATCCTGTGCGGCCGGGTTTTTCATTTTTTGAACCAACATGGTACCAGATGTTTACAGCAACAATCGGCGCTTTATGGTCTTCATGGACAATAAGCGTTAATCCGTTATCCAGTGTATAACGTGTGTAGGGGATGTCGATCTGATCAGGATTGAAATAGATTTTTTGCTGGCAAAAGCCTGATACGGTTAAAACCCAAAAAAGAAACACTACATGAACGATTCTTTGTTTTTTCATATTGATGATTTTAGTAGTTATAAATAGGCCAATAAAGGTCAATAAATTCAGGCAATCAATAAAGAAAAAAATAATCAAATTAGCAATTATCTCCACAACTGCAGCTGATCCTCCCCTTTGCCTTTTCAAATGCTTCCCTGCCCTCAGACCATGAAAAATATACAAGTCCGGCAGCACCGATGGCATCAGCATAGGCAAAACCGGTGATCTCATAGATTACACTGGAGACCAGCAGAACAAGTGACATATAAATACAAATCCGGGTACAACCGGCATCAGCGAGGACGGGTTCAGAATTCAGTTCCTTGCCCACTTTCTTTTTGGCCAGCATCAGCCAGGTCATGGCGGCAATGGAAACCAGGGAGATCACAATTCCCCAGAGGGTGGTTTCCGGTTTATGCTGCTGCAGCGTATTAACCACGATACCTGCCAGTAATGCGACGGCCAGCATGTAGAATGCAGTTCCGGTGACCTTCAGTGCGCTTATTTCAAACCTGCTGCGGGGGCTGTCAGGATTATTCCTGATCCTGATGATCATAACGGCAATGCCAACACCCGATAAAACTTCAATAAAACTGTCGGCTCCAAAACCAAACAGGACGAGGGTCTCATCCGCATAGCCCATAATCATGGAGACAACACCTTCGGCTATGTTGTATACTATGGTAAAGAGGCTCAGCCGAAAAGCACGTGTATACAGTACCTGATCTGAAATATTCATGATATTCCCACGCCCAATAAATCCTTACTATGTATTGAATTAACAGCCCAACCGACCCAAAGTTCAATACGCAACCCCCATCCTGTCCATCAGAAAGGCATAGCGAAACGCAACATCCCTCAGATAGTCGAACCGGCCGGTTGCACCGCCATGGCCTGATTCCAGGTTGGTTTTCAGCAAAACAATGTTGTCATCGGCTTTCATTGTCCTTAGTTTAGCCACCCATTTGGCCGGTTCATGATAACTCACCTGTGAATCATTCCATCCCGCTGTGGCAAGAATATTCGGATATTTTTGGCGTACAATATTATCATATGGAGAATAGGAAAGAATATACCGGTACTCCTCTTCAACGGCAGGATTTCCCCATTGCTCATATTCCTGGGTTGTCAGCGGCAGACTACTATCCTGCATGGTATTTACGACATCCACAAAGGGGACATCGGCAATAACCACGTTGAACAGGTCAGGCCGCATGTTGACGACAGCGCCTACAAGAAGACCTCCTGCACTGCCACCATGAATGGCAAGCCCGGAAGGACTTGTATATTTTTCCTTTACCAGAAATTCAGCACAGGAAATGAAATCGGTAAATGTATTCTTCTTCTTCAGCAACTTGCCATCCTCATACCATTGTTCACCCATTTCGCTTCCACCCCTGATTTGCGCAATAGCATAAATAAAGCCCCGGTCAACCAGACTGAACACGGAAGACCTGAAATAGGCATCGCTGTTAAAACCGTATGAACCATATCCATAGAGTAAGGCGGGATTTTTACCGTTCTTTTCAAGTGATTTCTTATACAAAACAGCCAGGGGTACTTTTATGCCATCCTCAGTGAGGAGCCCATAGCCTTTCAACAATATAATCATCGGCATGAAATCCGCCCGGGATTTCCTGTTCTTTTAATTTTTCACTGGTCCCGCTATTCATGTCATAATCAAATACTGTATTGGGGCGGTTCAGGGAGGAATAATTATAACGGTACTTTGTAGCTGTATACTCCGGTGTACCCAGAGGTGACACCACATAAACCGGTTCTGGAAAGTCAATTGATTTTCGTATACCTGTGATAAGGTCGATTACCTCTATCCCATCCAGTCCGTTCTTTCTGATATACAGGGTGAGATATCTTTCAAAAACATCCATGTCCTGGATTTTAATTGCCGTATCATGTTTAACAACTTCTTTCCAGGTAGAAATGTCACCATTATTATCAAGCGGTGCTTCATAGATCTTCGAGTTAATATTCTGTGGATCTTTGTACTTAATGAAAATCCCGGATGTATGATGCTGAATGGCGTAATCCACATCCTTCTGCCGCGGCCTGAAAACCTTGAAGTTCTCCCAACGGCTTGTCAGCAGAAAGATACCGATACTCAGAAGTGGTGAAACTGGTTGACATGATATAAATAAAATCCCTGGTTTTTGATTTGCCTACATATACATTGAATAAGTCATCCTTTTCCTCATAAAGTAAAACATCCGCTGATTTCGAATCTAAAACATGACGGTATACCTGATACGGTCGCATAGCTTCATTGGATATCGTATACATCAGCGTCTTATTATCGTTTGCCCAGGCAAATGATCGTACCTTGACGATTTCAATAGGCAGGTCTTCTCCTGTTTCCAGGTTTCTTACCTTAAGATTGAATTCGGCATACGAACCTGTTGTATTAAATAAATAGGCTGCAAGTTTATTATCCGGAGTGATCTCATAACCTGTAAAGAGGTAGGCCTGTGTCCCTTCAGCCATTTTATTCACATCAAAAAGCAATTCCTCGGCTGAATGGGGATCTTCCTTTTTCCGGCAATAAACCGGATACTGTTTGTCCTTTTCAGTCCGGCTATAATAGTAATAGCCATTGTCAAGCTGCGGGACTGTCTGATCATCTTCCTTGATCCTGCTCCTCATCTCGCGGTAAAGGGTATTCTGAAGATCCCGGGTATGAGACATGACTGTATCACAATATGTATTCTCGGCTTTTAGGTAAGATATAACATCAGGATTGTCCCTGTTTTTCATCCAGAAGTAGTTGTCAATTCGGATGTTACCGAATTCCTGCAGTGTATCAGCAATTATTGGGGCTACCGGGGGTGCCGGGTAATTGCTTTGAGTAGCGATATTTCCGGATCGGTTATCCTTTCCGCAGTTTAACATGAGCAGGAGTATTACAAAGTAAACAAGACAAAAAAATTTTGATTTCATCACTTGGTTTTTTAAGGTGAGGATTGTGTATGATTTGGAAATATAATGTCGAATTACATTGTTAAAGATACATAAAATACTGACAGGTAATTTCATCAGCAGGGTGACACCCCGACGGGGTACCCCGCCGGGGTGGGTCATTCTACAGGTAAATCTACTCCTTTCCGGATTTTTTTCGAGGTCAGTCAGTCACCGGAATAAGTTTTATGAAATTTTTCCGTTTCATATAACACACATTGCTGCTGAAATACAAGTAAGGAATCTTGATTCATGGTCAGTAATTCTTATCTTTATGATACTATTGCATTATGACTGGCTTATAACAATCGAAATATCGAGTTTTCTATAATCCACAAAATCCTTTTCTAAAACCTGAAATCATGAAAGTGAATATCTTATCTTCTCTGCTTATAGCAGGAATGTTGTTTTTCATTTCCTGTCAAAAGGACGAAAACACTATACCGGGGACTAACAGTGAGTATGTGGTTTTTGCATGGAATGACCTGGGAATGCATTGTCTGAATCCCACCTATGACGAATTGGTTATTCTTCCTCCGTATAATACAGTGAATGTACAGGTGGTAAAGCGCGGTAATCCTCCCCAGGTCGTTACTACAGGTTTAACCGTTGAGTACAATCTTGTGAATAATACCACTTCATATAATAAAAGACAGTATGGCGGATTCTGGACTAATTTTACCAGTCTTTTCGGTGGTACTGCACCGGCAAATGATATCGGACTTACCGGTACAGCGCTGTTTGGAACCATGACTGTCAAATCTGATCACTTTACGGCAGAAGGGATGCCTGTTGTACCGGTGAATGATGCCGGCGTCTGGGATCCACTGCAGGTTATTGATATTAAGGTGAAGGACGGATCGGGCAATTTACTGGCCTCCACACAGGCCACTGTACCTACCTCTGACGAGATAAACTGTGCAAAATGTCATGCAGGTGGATCATCGAGTGCTTTCACCAATATTCTGCAGGCACATGACGATGCAGAAGGCACTTCTCTTGTCTCCCAGAAACCTGTTTTATGTGCCAAATGTCACGGAAGTCCTGCCCTGGGAACATCCGGACCGGGAACGTCCGGCAAATATTTATCACAGGCCATACATGGGAAGCATGCGACCGAAGGTGCAGCCTGTTATGATTGCCATCCGGGCTCTTCCACAAAGTGCAGCAGGAGTCTGGCCCATATGGGTGCTAACAACGATGGAAATTGTATAACCTGCCATGGAGACATGGCCCATGTGGCTTCAACGATTGGCAGCGGCAGAATTCCCTGGGTAACCGAGCCCAAATGTGTAACCTGTCATACCGGTGTACAGGGCGTTGAGACAAATGATGCACTTTACCGCAATTCCCTGGGGCATGGCAGCCTGTATTGTTCCGCTTGTCATGGAAGCCCGCATGTCATGTATCCCTCACGTGAGGCAAAGGATAATTATCAGCCAAAACAGTATATGGGAGATAAGATAAAAACTATTGGAAGCTGTGGTGTCTGCCATGATGATTCGCGGGGCGAAGGAGTGGGCGGCGAATTTAGCGAGGTACATGGCGGAGCAAATCCTGAAGATAAAAATTCCTGCCATGTTTGCCATACTGAAATTTCCTCAAACACGTCGGCCTGGCCACATGGTTATACCTGGAAAAATTCAAATTGATGTCAATCAGTTTTGCTTCCTGAATGCATAATTTACTCAACACTCCGGCGAAATATCTGAAATTATTTCGAAAATTTAGGAAGAGGTATTAGTGTTGATTTCGGACTTATACCTCAATGGTTTTATTTCAGTATGAACTATTAACCTGTAACAAGAACGGAGGACATAAATATGAGTGTTTACAAAGTCATTGAATTAATTGGCACAAGCACGGTTTCCTGGGAAGATGCTGCCAAGGTGGCTATTGATCAGGCAACTAAAACGCTTCGGGATCTGAGAGTAGCCGAAGTAGTTTCGCAGGACCTGAAGATCGAAGAAGGCAAAGTGGTGGCCTATCGCACCAAAGTACGGCTGTCATTCAGGTTTCAGGGAAGTTAGGTATTTTTTTCTATTTGTATTAGTTGTTGTATTCTGTTGCAGGTGGAGTCGGATCATTTTCTTTAATTCTCTGTCTGCATATCTTTTCAATCTCAAGGGCATTTTGTATTCCCGACAAATAGAGCGTATCCGGAACATACTGGTCAGGTCCGTTCTTTTTGCTTACCATCCTGCCGGTCCTCATTCCCAGGGTGATGTTCCCTTTTTGGTCATTGCCGCTTATCTCAATGTCGCCTGAAAACTGTTCCCAGTCGACAGACCGGATATTTCCATTGTGATAGTGGATCATTCTGGCAGGCGTTCCGACGAAATACCCTCCCTTCTTAAACAGTATATACACGCCTACAGCAAATAGGACCACTCCAACCAGAACAAATAACCCAAGAATCAAAGCAGGAACAGTAATGGCTTCCAGGTTTCCCGGGCCTGCGACGGTTGGAACACCGTTTGTGGTGAAATGGACTTCCTTGCCCTGAAAAAGTGGTCCCAGAAAGGCAACTACAAAAATACTGGTAAATGCAAGCCAGAAAGCGCCGAAAAGAATAAAAAAACAGGACATTTTAGCTGGCTGGGAGCGACTTGCCTTCACGGCAAATTCCTTTTTTTCGAAACCGACATAATCAACCAAAACCTTGGGCAATGCAAAGTCTTCACGCATAATTTCGTGTTTTTAAGCCTTCATTTATATGAATACCAAGGTAAGAATAAATTCGTGATTATTTACCAGCATGGTTAACCTTATGGCCATTCTGATAATAATACCATATGAAACAGGTTGTCTGGATATCAGCCAAATGATGAAAATTGTCAATGCTTTCCATACATCAGTCAAAAGGATTCATCCATTCTTTGAATTCCCTCGTTTAATCAGGAAAGAACCAAATCCTTAAGTTATGGAAAGAATAGATATACCTGCCACAAGTTCCACCCCTTCCGTTTATTGCGGGGAAGATGGCAAACTAAAGATCAAAGGAAGGTCCCTTCCGGAGGATGTTACAGAATTCTATAATCCGCTTGTCGATTGGGCGGGTAAACTGACAATCCATTCACTTACCGTAGACGTTGAGCTGGTATATATGAACAGTGCCTCTTCAAAAAAGCTGCTCGAACTGCTGAAAGCCCTGGATGCCAATAACAACATCAGGGAGCTCAGTATAAACTGGTTTTATGAGGAGGGTGATGAAGATGCATTGGAAAACGGTCAGATTTATGAAGAGTTACTGCTGAAAGCATCTTTCAGGTATCATGAGTATAACGAGACCAGGTAAAGTAAGATTTAAATATGACTACCCAGGGACAACCCGGCAAATGAAAATACATCCCGCCATCGCTGCGCATTGGTTGGTCTTTTTATCTTCATAGCCCACGATCTCATTCATCCATTTTTTGTAGGTAGGCTTGGGAACCACCACCAATGGACGTTTACATTTGCCTGAATAGATATTGTGGGCCAGGGTAGCAATGCTGCACATGGTTTTCCCCATACCAACATCAAAGGCGTTTATCCCGCTTCCCATCATTTCCATAAAGGCAATGCCCTCACGCTGGATGTCGGTTAACTGGAGGATCCCGCTTTTAAACTGGGCCGAGCATTCAAAACCGATGGGTACCTTTTTGTAGTTGATATCGCTTTGCCCGTTGTAAATCCGGTTCCAGGAATAATCAAGCCGTTCCTGATCCCTGGCTGTGATCACCTCATGCAGAAACCTGGAAAACAATTTTTCTCCTTCAATCCGGGCATTGGCTTTCAGTTCCGATTTCTCTTCCTTAGTCAGTTTATCGTCCCGCAGAGACCGGTTGGCAATATAGTAATCGGAAATATCGATGGCTGAAGATCTTTCAAAGTCACTATCGGCATTCAGGGTAAAGAGCCATTTAATGAAAACTTCCTGCAGCGAATATTTTTTAATCTCGTCAAAGCGCAGGTTGATCTTTTCCTTATCCCGCTTTCGCTCCACGTTTCCGTTTACCTTTTTCAGCTCTTCGGCAGACTCCACATCCATGAATTCTTCCCGGACTTCGGAAATTGAAAACACTTCGATATCAGAAGCGAAATCGGAAATTGCGATAATGATGGGGCGCTCCTTTTCATCCGGATTGGTAACCGTAAGCAATCCAGGCTTGGCCTTCCGGATTGCTTCCTGGTGTTTTGAAAAGGTATCCTGGCCCCATTGTTCCAGGATGGCTTCTTTGTCCTTTTCGAGTTGCAGTTCCCTGTCGTACATGTTGCCGTAAGTATATACAGGAAACGGTATCACTTCACCTCCCAGGTAGAATAATGCACCTCTTTTTACCAGTTCCGAAAGATCATCCTTATTCGAAGTGATTGATGATTTAACAAGTTTGCAAGCCTTTGCGGAAACATAATACAGTCCTTCGCTGTTCCGGAAAATATAGTATTTCTCTCCCTCGGCATAGTCATGGGATTTGATATACTTGCCCAGGATCACCCCTTTCTCAACACTGCAGATATCTCGGAAATGATTGTCTTTGATCATCGTCACGGAGATGGTTTCCACATTCTCAACCAGTTCCCCGCCCTTGATGAAAAACTTCTCCCAGTCGGTCATGGGGATACCCATGGAACGCTTATACCATACCCAGGCCTTAATTTCGTCAGTTCTAATGCCCCGGTTATAACGTTCCACTACTTCGTCAAAACCCATAGTCTTTTTGATAGTTTTGGCGATTTTACGCAATCCATTAAACTCATGGGCATCCTGTAACACCTGCCGGATGATCTGTTCATTTTGCTGAACATTCAGTCGAATTTCACGGGGCAATGCACCTATGGTGGTTATGTTGGATATGTCGTTTAAATAGCTCATAGTTGCAATAACTGAAGTTCTACTTCGATGGCCAGGGCTTGCAGTTCAAGTTGTCCCGGATCAGATTCAATGTGAATGGTGTTAATGATATCTTCCCTGCTGCCTTTGATGGTGATCGGGAATTCAATGGAAGTGGTTACAATTTCCTTTCCGCAGACTTTTTCGGGATGCATCGCAAACCATGTGTTAAACCGGGTAAGTTCAGAAAAGGTCAATGCTTCATTGCTGTATGTCTTTTCAGCCAGTTTTTGCCGGATCAGCCCTTCTTCATTGAACTTTTCCGGAAATACACCGTTCCGAAGTAAAACAATATCATTCCCCTTTTCCATACGATCTACATCCAGGTTGGATACCAGCTCCCGGATGACCTCGATCCGGGCACGATATTAATCATACTGCATAAATAACTGTTTTAATTGCCCTCATTTTTGCTTAATTTTGCACAAAACACAAACAGATAATGACAACACTTACAGTCACCATCGACAACAAGGCCCAGGCGAAAAAGCTTGCCGGATTGTTAAAGTCGATCAAGTACGTTAAAGAAGTCCGGGTAGAAGAACCAGGGATTGTCCTTTCCGATGAAGACTGGGTATTACCTGGCCGGCCAGCCACTGAAGCTGAAATAGAAGAAATGGTTAACCAGATGGATAAAGACACCGATTCCGGAATTACCTCCCAGAAATTTCTTGAAGTACTTGAAAAATGGAACAAGAAATCCGCCTGATCTGGAAAAAACGATCGCAGAATTCCATTCGTAAGATATATGAATATGTTGCAGAGAACAACCCACAGAATGCAGCAGAATTCATTAAAAGAATGATTCAATTTGGTCAAAGCCTGGCCATTTTCCCTGAAAAATATGCTCCATGCCGGTTTGAGAAATTTGCGCAACATGGTTATCATTGTACTGTCTTTGAAAAGAACTACATCCTGTTTTATAAAATCAAAGGTAAAAAGCTGTATATCTGCAATGTTATTCATACTTCCCGTTTAAAATAATTATTCATCCATTTCACATTCCATTATACACTCACATATACCTCATTTGAAAGTGTCAACACGATATCAGAGGGTGCATACTCAGCCACTTTCACTTATAATCCTGAGAATCAAAGGGCAAAAATGGTAGTACAGCAAAACAGTTCTACCATCCTGACCCGCTGGTATATGGGGAACAGCTATACAAAAGAAGATGCAGCAGGGGTGGTTAAGGAGTTCACCTATATCGGAGGGGACGCATATACAGCACCCGTGTTAGGGGTCACTCAAAGTGGAAGCACTACATATTATTACCTTCTTAGGGACCATTTGGGCAGCATAACTCACATTGTAAATACATCAAATTCAATAGTGGCCGAGTACAGCTACGATGTCTGGGGGAGAATGCGGGATAAGACCACCTGGGTGGCATACAGTCCCGGATCCGAACCGTCATTATTCTCTGGAAGGGGATTCACAGGACATGAGCATCTACCGTGGTTTAAGATGATAAATATGAATGGTAGACTTTATGATCCGTTGACCGGACAATTTCTCAGCCCTGACCCTTATGTACAGAACCCTTCTTTGACTCAGAGCCTAAACAGGTATTTATATTGTTTGAATAATCCATTGAAGTATACTGATCCGTCAGGCTTTACCTTAGATGAGTTGATGTATCAAACTTACTGGGGATCGTATAATTATTGGATAGAAAGTAATGCAGGCAAAATTCAAAGCGGTGGTTATAGAAATTACAGAGAGTTTAAAGATGGAAAATCTACCATTACCTTCACAAGGAAGCTTGATGGTAGTACTGTAATCTCTTATTGTTATGAAGATAAGGCAACAACCGACTATTATAAATATGCAAATAGTTCACTTGAATTAGTTGCTGCAAAAGGCGAATCAATGACTTGGGGAGGTCAATTAGTCTATAATGCATTAGGAGGCCAATGGAGTGCCCAAGGAGGAGGGGGTGAAACATTCAACAATATTATCAGTACTGCTAACCAAATAGGAGAGTGGGGAAGTATCGGTTTATTTGGACCTCAATTAGCGACAGACCCAAAGCTGAATATTAAATCTCGTTATCAACCACGAAACTACAAACCTGCTGTTGAAGCCCAAGTTTCTAGGGGAATGAAAACAGCTTACAAGTATTTAGATTATGGAGGAAAAGTTCTTGGTGTAGTTTCAGCAGTAGATCATTATAATAAGGCATATCAAAACTATCAGAACGATAATGTGTGGGCAGCTATTGGTTACGGTGCTTTGAGTACTTTAGATGTCGCTTTAATGTTTGTTAAGACAACCAATCCTTTTATTTTGGCGGGAATTATGGTTTATAATGTAGTTGATGCCACGGCATTTTAAAAAATAGTTATGATAACATACTTGTATTATAGACTTTGTGAATATTTTAAAACGAAGGATACGGATTTAAGCTGGCAACGAGGTCGAGCACTGATTGCAACAAGTGGTTTAATTGTTATTAATTTGATATCCGTTTTGTTTTTTATAAATTCAATTTTTTATAAGGATGAGAATTTGTTAAATGCTATTCTTAGTGGAAGTCATGTCATTGACAAATTTTTAATTCTTCCCATCGTAGTATCTCCGGTATTTATACTAGTCTACTTTTTAGGCAGAAAAAGATTGGAAACAAAAATTGATATTTATAAGGACGAACCTTCTTATATTCGAAAGAGAAAAGGTTGGGGAGTTGTTATTTATATTATCATTACACTTATCCTGATCCAATTGGCAATAGCTTCTCCCTTGTATATAGAATAGAAAACTCTGGTTTGAAATACAGATAGAACATAAAGGACTAAAACACTAATAACCCGGAGCAATACGGGTTTTGTATTATAAAGCAGCAACGTTTTTCTGAAAGAAGTCTTTGAACTTTTTATTGGTAAGCATTTTTTCTATCAGCCTGAGAATGGTTTGCTTGTCTTATTCGTCGAGCTGTTGAATGAGCCTCCGCTAGGAGAAGTCTCCTGACTTCGCTGTGCGTAGAAAGCCTAATAACAGCAGAACACGACCACAAAGTGTGCGGAGCAAAAAAAATGTTCCAAATTGAGACGGTTTGACGTTCAAACCTGACTGGCGGCAGGCAGGCGAAGGTGACAGCCGGAGTGCGTTCAAACCTGCCTGACCGTCAGGCAGGTCGTCTGTCTTCTTTGGTCACTTTCTGTGAACAATCCGTGGAATTTGTAATTTGCCAGTTTTATGTTTCAAGATTATCATTAACGCAACCCTCTAATTGACAAAAACGTAAATACTGAACGTGTAATAAAAATCCAACCTAAAGAATTTCCAAAAAATGAAAAAAATACTTATAATTGGATTTTTCAGCCTTGTCTCATCAATAATTTCGGCACAATCAAGTTTATTGATCCTTACTAATGAAAAAGTAATTGGGAAAAACTTTATTGCTAATAGCGATTTCCTGGCCAGGGAATATAACTTTCCTGAAAGAATTGAGAACTCCTATATTGATACGGTTACAAATTTATTGACAGTACAGCTTCGTGGTATTACTAAAAATGGAAAATGGCTGAATAGTACCGGAGATATGGTTTTGTATGACTTATCATCTAAAACCATTAATTGGAGTAAAAAGCTTAATTATCAGCAAAGTAGTATTGAGCAGTTTGAAAACATAATAATTCAAACGATCGCCAATAAAAGCTATTGTTTAAACATAGAAAACGGGGAAAATAAATGGGAAGTTAAAAACACCATCTATTACACAGATCCTTTTCAGAAAATAGGGATTGGATATAAGTTTAAATCGTCCACAGGTTATACAAATACTTTAGAAGGAATTGACTTAACCAATGGAAACTCTATTTGGAAAAGAGAGGTTAATCGGGAGTATAGCTGGAATGATGTTTTTCATTTAAATGATTCTGTTTTGGTTGTTGTAGCAGCTGGGTTGCATGCTATTGACCTAAAACACGGAACAGGTTGGGATTACAATACAATTACCGGAGAAAAAGATTACACCTCAACGGCTATAACTAATGCTGCTGGCGTCGCTTTAGGATTGCTTACAGGCACATTTATGATGGCCACAGGTCATAATCTGGTCAGGGATGTAGTTTCAAATGTATTGGTTGATAGTTCAAGTATTTATTTCGCTTCCAAAGAAAAGATCTCACGACTAGACCATAACGGTCAAATTTGGTGGACATATGTTTTACCTAAGGATTTAACAAGTAAATCTTCTATTTTCATAAAAGATAGCCTTCTATATTTGATAAATGAGGGTTATGCATTTATGGGAAACAGACAATTAGATTATGGAATGCCCTTTATTGCTGCATTTAATAAGAATACTGGAAAACAAATATTCCTAAATACAATAAACATTAAAAAAGATCAGATTAACGGGTTTAAGATTAAAAACGATACCATCTACCTGATATTTAAAGATAGAATTTCGAAATATAATTTGAATAATGGCTCAATTATTTCTGAAAAATCATTTGATTTAGAAACTGTGGGAGAATTATGGTACTTTGTCGGTAGGCAGGTCTATTTTAAGTCCGATTCATTATTTAACAGCTTAGAGGCATTAGATTCGACTAAACACTATTTATTCACTAAAAGCGGGAAAATACTTACAATTAATGATGATTTGGAAATATTGAATCAGGTTAATTATCATCAATTATATCTTTATTATCTTAAAACAAAGAATTACAAATTCCTGGCTAACGAAAATGTAACGACTGTAATTGATAATTCGAATATTAAAGTTGCTGAATTGAAAGCATCTAGTAAAGCAAGACTTATAGGATCAAAACTATATGATATGCAAGAAAGAAGTTTTATAGAAATTGATTTAAATGAACTCATAAATAAATAACCAGCCCAAAACATTTTTACGCAATTGTTGTCGGTCTTACAGAAGTATATAAAACAGAATAAGGCATAGAATGATCTCGAAGCTAATGCTAATAAGGTGGATCAAAATGCCCCACCAACACTTTCACCTGCTTCGGCGTGAAATATTTTGACCGCTTTTTCCAGTCTGTTTCTATGAGCTTTTGCAAAAGTTGTGGACAGGTATGAATCCACTGGCTGAACATCCTGGAAGCGGATGGTTTGGCAATATGGGGAAAGTATAACTGGGCCAGTTCTCCGAAACCGTAGGTGCGAATTTGAAACTCCTTATGATCCATAGCTTTATCCGTTGAATAGAACAAAGATAATATAAATGAATCGAAAACATCGTAAATAGCTGTATATCATATTGATAAAGCAAAATGAGAAAAAATAGTGTAAAAAAGTGAATTGGCTTAAAGAATCACTAATTTAATCACCCACTTGAAACGGACAGAGGATTTTTTAATTCATAACAACAGAAATTGCATTCTAAAATATGCAATAAACCATTTCTAATTAACTAATTTTAGTAAATTGAAAACGGATTTGCTGTTACTATAAAGATGTTACTAGCAAGCCTAAAAAATTTAAAGTAATTAGAAATGAAACAAAAATTAAAATTAATTTGCAAAATATTGTTTTGTATATTGATACTAAACAAAACCACTGCACAAGCACAGGATATTAAGAAAGGAAATAGTCAAGCAATTGAACAAGGGGAGAAAACCATTCCTGTAACTTGGGAAAACTTTGTACGTGCTGAAACACACAAAATGTTTAAAAACTATGCTGCAATCGGGAGGATTTGGCAAGTTTTTCCATATCCGTGCTGTTACACCAATTGATAAGCAGGATGTTATCCGTCTGAATCGCGATACACGCTATTCTATAGGAGTATTTGATTTAACAAATCCACTTTCCGTAACCCTACCCGATACCAAAGGAAGGTTTATTTCCATGCAGGTTATAAACGAAGATGAATACACCAAAGCAGTGTATTACAATGCCGGTGATTATAAATTCAATCGTGAAAGCATAGGCACTCGTTATGTTTGTCTGATTGTCCGTATTTTGGTGAATGGCGAAGACGAAACAGATAACCAAATTGTTACGGAAATCCAAAACCAGATTACGGTTAAGCAAGTTTCATCCATCGGGACATTTGAAGTACCAAACTGGGATAAAAGCCTCACAGGATAAACTGAGAGATGCCATCAATGTATTGGCATCAACATTGACGGATACAAAATTGTGTTTTGGCGATAAAAATGAAGTAGACCCAATCGCCCATTTGCTGGGAGCTGCATACGGTTGGGGAGGCAATCCTATAAAAGATGCCATGTACATCAATGTAGTTCCTGAACAAAATGACGGCAAAACACCCTATCAATTAACGGTAAAAGATGTTCCGGTGGATGGCTTCTGGTCGGTAAGTGTTTACAACAAAGAAGGCTATTTCGAACAGAACACCTATAATTCCTATACCGTCAACAATACAAATGCTGTTAAAGAGTGGTGATGGCAGCATTACCGTTCATTTTGGGGGTGACCCGAAACAAGCCAATTTTATCCCCATAACCGAAGGATGGAATTATATTGTACGCTTATACAGAGCCCGTAAAGAGGTACTTGATGGCTCATGGGTGTTTCCCTAATCCTGAAAAAGTTAATTAACAAAATTCAAACAATTAAAATTTAATAAACATGAAAAAAACACACATTTATTTTAGTCATTGCATTAGCATTCCTAGTAGCCTCATGTGGCAGTAAGACCGGAAAATCTGACAACCAGAATGAGTTAAAAGATTCAACAGTTGCAATAAACGTTTTGAAAGCCGGGGTAGGTGCCAAAACAATGCGTTTCGAGAACATGTACCAGACACGGTTCATCGAGTTCTTCTTCGCTATGCGAGATTCAGCAACGGGAAAAATGGTTGCTCCCTGTTTTAATTCTATGTGTACATCCGCTTTGTCAAAGGATAGCACTAAGATGAAAGATACCTCCCCTCAGAATTTGGTTGAAGGCCTTGATATGGATTCTCTTGCTAAGGAATACGGTGTACTCAGCGTGTTCTTGAACGGTCCAAAATTATGGATGCCTGATTGGGTTGAAATTGAAGTGGGCAAGGAAATCGTATTTAACGGTATAACAATGGGTTGGATTGCTCAACTTGCACTTCCTGAAAATGGACGTGTTGCAGAAACACCTTATGAACCCATGAAAATTACACGCACGAGCAAATGGGGTTGGAAAAAAGGCACAAAGTCGATTCTTCTTGATGATTCAGAAGGCAATACATGGATATTGAAGGGATTCCAGTTGGGTCTCAATCCATTGCAGAGTTATGATGAATATCTTGCAAAAGGTGCCAACAACTATAAGAACCTGCCCGCTGGATGGAAGGTACGTATCATTACCCTAGATAAGGAGGTTATCGAAATCCCGACAACAGGCGTGGCCACGATCATGACAGACGAATTGGGGAACGTTTGGGATATGTGCGGATCGGGTATGACCAATTATATACCATAGAATTAAGACATTAAGACCATTTCTAATTAGTTTAATTATAAGAATTGAAAAGCATGTTTGTAAAATCAAATTGACAAAGGCCAGCTGGTAACACACAATATAGCCAATAAGGGTTTTAGTGGTATTCGAAGGTTTGTAGCCCGCATCAACTTTTCGTGTAACTTGACAGGTAATCGCCCGCAATCCCTTACTGGCCATATTGTCAAACGTTGTAGCCAATTAAAAAAATAATTTCGACAGACCTAAAATCGTTTAGAGTAAATCAATTGACAATTTCCAAAAAGTCGTTAAATAAAACGAAATGAGCTTACCAAATCAAGTTTTCAATAAGCCCATTTGCGTTGTATTGAAAGAGTATGTTATTCTGCCGGTTTATTCGCCTTGGTGAAATTGTATTTTCCTTCCAGCTTTTGCATATCCTCGCTGATCAGTTTATCCGCGATCCGGGCATATTTCCTGGTCATATTAATTGATGTATGACCTAGCATTTTCGAAACGCTTTCCATTGAGACGTGATTTGATAGGGTTACAGTGGTAGCGAAGGTATGCCTCGCAGCGTGTGTCGTCAGCTTCTTGTTTAGACCGCAGAGATCGGCTATTTCTTTCAGGTAGGCATTCATTATCATATACAGGCATAGCCTGGAACCATAGTACAGCCGAGGCGCAGCCCCGACTGAATGCAGGTCCGCTTAAACGGGGGCATACGATTACTTCATGCACTTTATTAATGCAATCGTTGCCTGGGCGGTTCACCGCCATACAATTCCACTTCAACGGCCGGCTGTTTGAGCACAGGCGAATTCGTTTCCTGCGAATGAGCCGGAGCGAGTTCCGGCCGTTAAGTCTTTTTTGGTTACTTTTTGTGACGACAAAAAGTGACAAAATAAGAAGACTTGGTAAAGTGGTCTTTTGCCACTTCTTCGCAATTCTTAAATCGGTGTTCGATATTCAGTGTTCCTGGCCGGTTACTCGCTACGCTCCTGAGATCGCTTCGCTCGTGATCCCGTTGCAGGGAGTACCCGGCAAATGAAAAGAAATCCCATCATCGCTTAAGCCACCCGTGTGAAATGCTCCCTCTTTGGAAAAATCGATGCTAATATTCAGAGTCAGACAGATCATTTTGACTACCCAATTCGATAGTTAAATTCTTGTCAATAAGATTTTGATTAAATGACTCATTTTCCACACAGAGTGGTCAGAACCTCTGATTTCTAAAGTTAGATAGCTAAAGATAACAGCGACTAAAACAAGAAAACATTGTGCTGTATATAGCATTGATATTAATATTATATTAGGCTATAAATAGCATAAATAATTTATAATATAATGCTATATTTGTCAATAATATTCGTATTTTTAATGATGTAAAAGGCATAAAGATGAGCTATTGGGATAAAAAACTTATTCGTGAACAGCTTGATAAAAAGCTGATTCCTCTAAAAACTTTGGCTAATTCCGGTATACCGGAAACCGGATGGATTAAATCCATTCGCGAGGCTCTTGGTATGTCTGCAAAAGATGTGGCAAAAAAGGTTGGGATTGATCAGTCACGTATTTCCAGACTTGAAAATGCTGAAAAGAACGGAAACGTCAAGCTTTCATCCTTGCAAAGAATTGCTATGGGCTTGGGGATGGATTTTGTCTATGGATTTGTACCGAAAAACACTCTCGAAACTCTAGTGCGTGAGCAAGCCCTAAAAATTGCCAAAGAAAAGATGAAACGGCTAAGTCATACTATGCACCTTGAACTTCAAGAATTGAACGATGAAGAAAAAGAGAATGCATTAAAAGATATGATTGACAAAATCTTGATTGAAGAACCGAAAGATTTTTGGAAAAAATGAAACAAACCGACTTACCTATAGGGGCAACACCACTTGACCCAGATGAAATGGCTGGGCTTAAATTAAAGCATATAACCGTTCGCGGTGAACTGAATCGATGGGAACAGGAGAACATTTCCGAAGCTATGGATTGGCTGGATAAACGTAAAAATAAGGCGGAAATCCTCACGGAAGAATTTGTTAAAAAAGTCCATGAAAGGATGTTTTATAAAGTCTGGACTTGGGCAGGTAGTTTTCGTCGCTCTGGCAAAAACATTGATGTTGATTGGACAAGAATTGGTGTTGATTTGCGCCAACTTTTGGACGATGTTAAATATTGGATTGAACATAAAACATATCCTGTGGATGAAATTGCCGTTTATTTCCATCACAGACTTGTGAAAATTCACCCATTTCCGAATGGTAATGGTCGACATGCCCGATTGATGACAGATATTCTTCTAAGCGATGTTTTAGGTCAGAAACCGTTTACATGGGGTAACGGTGATTTGAACGAAGAAGGGGATGTCAGAAAACGTTATATCGACGCTTTGGTTCTAGCCGATGATCATAACTATATTGCCTTAAAACAGTTTGTAAGATCCTGAATTTGCCACAATTGGAGCAATAGTGGTAATCCAATTAATAAGATAAATCTAGTATATGTGATTTAGGTACAAAAAGACCTTGATCAAAGATAAATTTAAAAGAATGCTCCTGGTGGTATTAATCTGGATGAAAAAATTATTGGTTCGGGTCTTTTGCTTCTTCTTTGTAATTCTTAATTCGGTGTTCGATATTCGGTGTTTTTGGCAAGTTACGCGCTATGCTTGTGATCCCGTTGCGAGAGATCCCTGCAATAGTCTGAAAATCCCGGCCGCCGCTTTGCGTCTGTGGTCTTTTACAAAAAAAACAGGACTTCAAGCGAGCTTGATTCCTGTTTTTTTGTAAAATCCCCAGGCTTCGCCCCGGGATATTCAAACTATTGCGGAGGAAGAGGGACTTTTTTCACCCCATCCATCGCGCTGTATATCTTAATATTAGCCTGGCCAGAAAATGCAAACCCACCGAATCGCCACCTCACTATTTTGCACTCAATTTCTCTTATGCAAATATAAACATTATCAGGTTTACTAAACCAATATTTAAGCAGGTCTCTTTTTGCCGCTCCAGAATATGGATAATTTTGCCTTGGATAAAATATTATCCTAAGACGCTTATTAGAAATTATTTAGAATTATTAATCGTCTTTAGGTATAACATGATTTTATTTATTATAGTTATCATATAACTTGCACTTAACACAGTTAATATAAGTAAATGAATATTTATTTTTGGTAAAGGGTCCGTATATTTTGTGATATAGAAAAGTACAAATAAGAAATAGGATAAGAATACTATGCTAATAGCACTTTCAAAATAATATAATGTTCTATATGATACTTTGCACAACTCACAATCTAGTTTGCTCGAAGAATCAAAAATACTGCGTTTAAAAATTATGTTTAGTAAAAGTATGATAAGTGCTGTAAGTAAGCTAATTAATATCATATCCAACGAGATATTGCTTGTAAATGTAAGGTACAATGAACCTAAAATAAGTGGAGTTATTTTAAGTTGATTATAGGTAAGATTGAAAGTAACACCCTTAGTGGTAATTATGAAAATTACTGGTAAAAAATAAGCTTCAAGGGCTAAGAAAAATAGCAAAGTTAAGGCAATACCCATGCTAAAATTAAAGAAAGGGGAAAAATCCATATATTCTGCAAAAAGCTTCAATTTGATACTAGAAAAAATAACCTTTACTATTCCAGCAATAGAAAACAATGCTGCTATAAATGCGCCATAATTAATTTTTTCTTGATTCATATTTTGTTTAATTGAAGTAGTATTCCATTAGATTACAATAATAATTCTTACTATGAGATTTTTCCCAGAATTTCTTTACTCCTTTCACAGTATCAATAAATTCATCTTTTGACTGAACCATATTAATATTCCAATTTGTGTAAAATGTATAAGGGCATGGTAAAATATTTCCTTCAATATCGATACAAATGAGTGATCTGCAGTTTTTTCCATATCCCTCTTGATAAATGCCTAAACCTTTAGATGTTAAGACTTTTAGTTTGGCATCCAATAAAACAAACTGTTTTTTATTAATTTTAAAATCGTCATTGGTTTTTGTTCCAACCGCATAATATCGACAAACATCAATACTCTGGCAACCAAGAGCCATGCTTTCTTTCTCATATTCAGATGATAAGATATAGTCGATATTATCTTTTGAAGCAACAGTTTTTCTTATCCATTTAATTTTACTATTGTTGAGTTTGGCAATATTTTGTACTATTTTATTATATGAGTCAAAACCAGTAATTTTATTATGATGTTCCTTATCACCATGTAATGATATGGTTAATACAATATTATTATATTCTTGCAATTTAGTAATATAACTATCCGGAAGGATTTCACCCGAAGTAAAAATATTAATGAAATTATTCGGATGATGTTTAACGATGTCAATTAATAAATCGAATTCAGTAAAGGGTTCACCTCCAACAATTCCGATAACAGGGAAACAATCCGAAGCAAAAAACAAAATTTTTTTTAAAACATCTGCGGTGATAGTCTGTTGATTCAAGGCACTCTGAAAACAATGCTTACATCCCATAGAATTTTCAATGGAAGAAAAATGATGACATTTTCTTGTGATCTCGATAACAATTGTGCGATGTAGAGTATTAGGAATACTACTCTTTAACAAATACTTCCTATAAAAAGAGTTATTATTCATTTCTTAATATCGATATATCTGCCGATTAAAAAAACAATAAATGCAACTAAAAAGCCTGGTATAAAAGCCGTTTTGATATTAAATAGTATTGCAAATATGATAAAACATAAATAGCCCAATACTAGACTTGTCAAACCAGTGCGTGGACTGACTTTATATTTATCCTTGGAGGATAGTACAATTGAATAAAAGGTTACTGGTAAGAAGACAATTAATGATGATGATGCCCCTATAACCAAGTCAACTACATTATCGACGAACTTTGCTAATAGAACTCCTAGAACACCAACCATTAAAGAAATTGTTCTAAGTCTTCTAATTAAAACATCTTGAAATGCTGGAATTTCAACATTCTTGGCGTCTTCAGTATAGTATTTATCCCACTTTGCTTTATCAACAACCTTCGATACAACACTTGCCGCAACATTCAGGTATGAATCAATTGTACTAGTTAAGGTTAGAATAATTGTTACTAGCAAACCATAATTAATTATATCTGCATTCATCCACCCTTCCTGGCGCATCAATTCCAACATAGACAACTGGTGATTAATGCTTTTATCTGATAAAATTTCACTGCCAATCATCCCTAAACTTGTAATGATTACATAAACTAATAATACCGTAAATGCCGCAAAAATAAAAGCCAATCTGGCAGTATTCACATCTTTTGCAGCTCTAACTCTTTGCCAAAATTCATTTCTGACAAAAATTGATGGTGCAAATAATACTACAGCTCCTACAATAAAAGGAATACCATATTCAGGCGAAGCTCCAATTCGTTTTTCTTGAAAAGAAATAGTAATCGGAATGTCGTAATACCTAATTAAGATAGGAATACCAAGCAAAACAATTGGTAACAATGCACCTATTATTTGAATTTTATCAGTTTTAATTACACCCCTAAATCCTGAAAAAGAAGCATATAAAATAACTGCAAGAAGAAGAATAAAACCAAGGTTATAATAATCTTCACCATACATACTTATAAGATAATCAAGAGAAAGAAATTGCGCTCCAACTATGCATAATAATATGCAGAACTGAACTATCGCAAATACCAAGCGAGTATTACTGCCGAATTTCTTTAGAATAATATCATCAACGAGATCACAATTATTGTCTGCCATGAATCCTTTGATTTTATTCACTGACAAACCAATAGATAGTAATCCAATAAAATAACCAATTCCCATGAAATAACCGGCAATCCCTGCATCATAACCAACAGCAGCAAGTCCAAATATCATCCAACCTCCAATTACTGTAGCAATAATTGTAAGATAAATAGACCAAAACCCTGATTTTTGAAAATATGAAACATAATATTTAGGTTTAACTCCTCTACCAGCAACAAAACCATAAATTGTAATACCAATTGCAATTACTATTAGAAAGAATTTGATCCAGTCCATGGTAATTAGTTTAGTATGTTATTAGGAATCATAAAATTAATAATTATTTCAAAATTTCTATTGAAGGCTGCAAAAAATTAACACAGCTTATATCCAATATTTTGATTATGTCTCTTGGGGGAATCAGCCATGACCTATGCACTAATATATAACAACTTAATTATTAACATTTTAATATCTTTATTGTAAATTGAGATCAATTGTGCCAGATAATACAGATCTTGGAATTGGTATTCCTCGAAAATCATTTTTGTTAATAAATTCTTTCATGTCTCTAGCCCTTGCCATTCCATAGGCGATTTTTATAATCTCTTTACTTTCAATTTCATCCAATTATCCAAAAATCATTTTCAAATCTCTCTGTCCTTACTTATTTTTGAGAAATGGGCAACAAAATTCACCAGCAAACAGACCTTCTTATCTATGAAGCGATTACCTCAGGCCGACTGAATCCAGGGCTTCCTGAGAACAGTGATTTATCTGTTCTTCAAAACATTATATTGTTGCCAATACAAAAACCTTCTGTACGTGCAGCATGGAGGATGATCCGGAAAGCATTATCGAAGGTTTTGATATAACCGAGCTGGGATATCAATTCAAGGAAGATGTCGAAATCTTGATACGGAAGAATGATAAGAAGAAAGTACATGAATTAATTGCCAGACCAAAAAGGATATATCCTCTGGAAGACCATTTCAGCATTCCGGATCCGCCGGATAAAAAGAGCGCCTATTTCCTGGCACTGATTTCCGACGAATTTGAACGGGTAAAGATCCGGGCCAACAAGGTGCTCAATTCTACCTGCAAGAAGAAACATATTGCACTATTCGCCCACAAGAACATCCAACGGGCCAGGAAAATACAGTATGATGTCCGGTACATGATTACGAAAATTGCCAAACCTTGGTCATCGGTAACGGATAATCCAGATGCCTACGTGATTTTCGTTCTGGATATGTTCCTATCTCGAATAATTAGCTTCTATCAGCAATTGTTTCAGCCATTTATTCTTGCCTTCCCAAAGGATGATCAGCCGGTAAGCACTATACCGGTTGCTCCTCTTTACGTTACTTACCCCTATTTATATCGGGATCTTCCATCAAAGCCTGATACATACAGTCTTCAAATGGACGGAAGCATTTTCGACCATCAGATTAACCGCCAGGTGAGTAAGCTTAGGGATATTTCTGAACCGGATTCAGAATATACCAAAGATACTGGTCGTGGACCTGACAATAAAAAGTCTTTTCAGCCGGACCAGGCATCTGAAAAGGGTAGGAGGCTGAAATGGCACGGACAGCTGAATGTTCTGGTGGATATCATGCTGCAACTCTCATCCGGCATTAAAGTCAATGGCAGGCCACCGCTGGAAGCCACGCCGGATGAGCTGAGACTTTTTATCCGGGAGAACTTTCTCGACAAGGATGGCCGTGAAATAAGCGCTTTCACGCTCGACACCTACCTGAAACCCAACAGGCAGGATAAAAGACTGCACCCTGCCAGTCCCAAACGTATTGATCTGTCAGGATTTTTCAATACTCCAGAATCCGGAAACAAGTAGTTTTCACCAGAATTATCACAAAGACTTTTTTAGACTATTAAGACTTTTTCACTTCTCTTTCATTTGCATCAGTTCTTCGTTGCAACCGGAACATCAAACCTATTGTTTAACTTTTAACACTGATGTAAAATGGAAGTATTAACTGTCGAATGCGAAGCTTTCAATGCAATCATCTCCCGGATTGAAAATATAGAAAAGCTGATTGTCCAGAAAAAACAACCTGCCCTGTTCAATAATGTGGATTTTATCCAGATGATGGGTATTTCCAAACGTACTGCCCAGGACTGGCGTGATAAAGGAATAATCGGCTTCTCACAGGTAAATGGCAAGATATACTACCGCTGGGAGGATATCCAGGAATTCCTGAAACGGCATTACAACAGGCCGTTTAAGAGTGTTTCCGCCGATTCTATTTGAGCCTAACACCAATATAATTTGAATTATGGCAGTACAACAAAGTACCGGTGGATCCAATTCACCTGTGGTATCCTTCTTTAAAAACTGTGTCACACCGGCACCTGAGAAAGAGATTACCTTTGATGAATTTCTGGGTCTCATTAAAAAAGGCACTTATGGAAGACAGATCAGGCAATATCTCGAATTAAAGGAGAAAAAGAGCCCGGATGACCTTGCAGTAAAACAATTCAAACGCACCAGGATCCCCGCAATTACCTATGCGGGGACTTTTTCAGCACGATCCAACAACAAACTGATCCGGCCAAGTAATGTAACCATAATCGATATTGATCATTACCCAAAGCCCGATAAACTTAAAGAAAAGCTGAAAAATGATCCTTTTGTCCTGGCTGCATTTATCAGTCCCGGAGGGGATGGATTAAAAGTCGCAGTAAAAGCCGAATTCAACAATAATCCGGAAGAATACAGGAAAATGTATTTCAGCCTGATCGACTATTTCAGCGCGAAGTACAGAATCCCAACAAAGGATGAGCGGGCGAACCATACAGAGGAACTCACACCGGGAATTGATCTTAGCTGTTCCGATCTGGCCAGGCTTTGTATTCTTTCTTCCGATCCTGACCTGCACTCAAATCCGGAAGCAAAGGTTTTCAAACCAAAGCCGGTTCAGGCTAACACAAATACCCGAAGTCTTCCCTTAGTCAATTCTGTAGAAGATGATATCAGAAAGGTTGTTGAACAAATTGAAAAACACCACCTGGATATAACCAACGGATATGCAAACTGGCTGAACATAGGATTTGCCCTGAATGATGCGCTCGGCACAGCAGGCCGGCAATATTTTCACCGGGTCAGCCAGTTCAGCTCAAAATACAAACCACAGGACTGTGACAAGCAATACGACAACATTGAGAAATCCCGCAATTCAGGTGTAACTATAAAAACATTTTTCCAATATGCTAAAGATTTTGGGATTAATATCCGGCCTGCCGGAAAGGACTTCGGGCAGAAACCACAAAGGAAGGCAAAATCACTACCTGACACTGAACCTGAAAATGATTATAAAACAAAGGGTCCGGAAACAAAGGGTCAAAAAAAGCTGACCTCAAATAAATTCATCCTGGCTTCAGAGTTTATTGCAGAGCATTACCAGATCCGGAACAACATAGTAACCAATGAGTACGAATGCCGGGAGAAAGGAGCCGAAAGCTTTGAAATGCTGAATGAGAACAACATCTTCATTAAGATGCAATTCTCTGGTTTGAATATCAGCCTGAACAACCTGGTTGCCCTGCTCAAATCTGACTTCATTGAGCGATTTGATCCGTTCAGGGAATACTTTGGAAACCTTCCATACTGGGACCAGAAAACCGATTATATAGCTTCACTGGCCCAGTTTGTTAAAACAAAGGACAGGATCCGGTTTGACCTGCATTTTAAAAAATGGTTGGTCAGGGTTGTGGCTTGCGCTTTGGATGACAGCTATTTCAACAAACAGGCTTTTATCCTGGTGCATGACAGACAGAACAGCGGCAAATCCACCTTTTGCCGCTTTCTTTGCCCATCCGCACTCGCTAATTATATTGCCGAAAACCTGTCCATAGATAAAGACAGTAGGATATTACTGACCAGAAACCTGCTGATCAACCTGGATGAGCTTTCCACTCTCTCCAAGGTTGAAATCAACTCCCTGAAAAGCTTGTTCTCAAAAGACAAAATCAATGACCGGTTGCCCTACGACCGGCGAAACTCCATTATTCCCCGCCGGTGCAGTTTTGTCGGATCAACCAACCAGACGGAATTCCTGAATGACGAATCAGGTTCTGTCCGCTGGCTTTGTTTTGTCATTGATGAGATCGACTGGGATTATAAGAATCAGGCAAATATCGACCTGGTATATTCCCAGGCTTACTACTTATACAGAAATGGCTATGAATATAACCTCACACAGGAAGAAATCAGGGAAAATGAAGAATATAATAAGCAGTTCCAGCTCATTTCCTCGGAACGGGAACTGGTCTCCAAGTTTATCCGACCTGGTTCCAGAGAAGAGAATGACTTCTTCATGACAGCGACTGATATTCTGATGAACCTGACCACCCGGACCGATAACAGAATCAAGTTGAGCGCCATGAACATAGGTAAAGCTATGAAATTCTGCGGGATTGAGCGTGTCAAGCACAGTACACAAAAGGTTTATGGTTATTATGTAAAAATTGAAGCATGAAAACTGCATACCACTTTACCACTATTCACGAAGACCTTACCCCTATTGCATTGTAATAGTGGTAAGGTTATTTTCTTCTTACCACTTAAGTTACCACCTTACCCCAAATTTATACCTTAACAGTGGTAGGTGGTAAGGATGTAAATAGCCTACCTTTATCTTTACCCTTCAGGCCTGGCTTGAAAATGGTAAGGTGGTAGGGGGTAAATGAGTAGAATAAAAAATATTTTAAAGAAATTGAGTATCTTGTGAATAAGATTTCATCCGATTCATTCAAAATAAGTTTAATAGACAATAATTTAAAGTTGAAACTGAATAAAAAATGGTTGATTAGAGTTTAAAATGAGTTGATTTTTATCATAACCCAAATGGCAGACGTACATACTCCTGAAATCCGTAGCTATAATATGAGCCGGATCAGGAACAAGGATACAAAACCTGAATTAATTGTCAGAAAGTTTCTGTTCTCAAACGGATATCGTTACAGATTGCATGATAAAAGACTTCCTGGAAAACCTGATATTGTCCTGCCCAGGTATAAAACAGTTATTTTTATTCACGGTTGTTTCTGGCATGGGCATGATTGTAAGTATTTTGTCTTGCCTAAGACCAATACCGAATGGTGGCTTGAAAAAATTACCGGAAATAAACTAAGAGATGTTGAAAATTACAGGAAAATCAGACAAAGAGGTTGGCGGGTTTTGGTTATATTTGAATGTGAGTTAAAGCATAACCAGATCGAAAAAACAAAAATTCAGCTCGTTAGTGAACTACATTGATTTATTTGCCGGAGCCGGGGGGCTGTCTGAAGGCTTTATCAGACAAGGTTTTATTCCAATGGCACATGTTGAATCGGATAATTCTGCTTGTTTTACATTAAGAACCAGGGCCTCATATTATTATTTAGAGAGCATAGGAAAGCTTAGCTTGTATTATTCCTATCTCAAAGGAAAGATATCAAGGGAAAAGTTTTATTCATTTATACCGGATGAAGTCTTGAATTCTGTAATAAACGCAAAGATTGGTCAGGACAACTCTCTTATATTTAAAAAAATAGACTGTTTGTCAAAAGGGAAAACTATTGACATCATTATTGGAGGCCCACCATGTCAGGCTTATTCATATTTAGGTCGTGCTGCACTGAAACATAAAATGGAAGACGAAAGAAATACCCTTTATATTCACTATGGAAGATTCTTAAACAAATATAAACCTAAAGTATTTGTTTTCGAAAATGTACCTGGTTTCCTTACAGCAGGAAATGGAAAATATTTTCGCAATTTACAGAAATATTACAAGCGTATCGGATATTTAATGGATGCAAGACTGTTGAATGCTTATAACTATGATGTAGTTCAAAACAGGGAAAGAGTAATAATTATCGGTTGGCAAAAACATCTTAATATCAGGTATCCGGACATTAAGCGATCAACCGCCACCTACACAAGAAATGATATTTTTAATGATCTTCCTGCTATTAAACAAGGTGAGAACAGTCGGTATCTAAGTTATTCAAATTCCTCAAATCACTACTTGAAAAAAAGCAGGATTAGAAACGGTAAAAGATTTGTCACACAGCATATAACCCGTGTTCATAATGAAAAGGACATCCGTATATACAAATTGGCAATTCAGAAAGTACAGGAGGGAATTCGTCTGAAAAATAATGAAATTCCAATAGGAATAAGAACACAACAGAATATTGAGGATTTTTTAGACAGATTTAAAGTAGTGGATGTGAAGCCGCATGCTTTGATTGCGCATATTGCAAAGGACGGACATCACTTTATACATCCCGATATACAACAGCTGCGCTCAATATCAGTTAGGGAAGCAGCAAGAATACAGTCATTTCCCGATGATTATTATTTTGAAGGGACAATTGAAGGCCAGTTTAGAACTGCTGCCTTCAGACAAATAGGCAATGCTGTTCCGCCATTGCTTGCAGAAAAGATTGCTTTTTCTATCCGAAATCAACTTTCCTTATTATGAGTATTACATTCAGAGAAATACTAGATCAGAAATCATGGGACAATTATGAGGATTACGTTAAGGAGGGAATAAAACAATATTCTGACGAACTTTCAAATGACATAAAGCAAGGCAGGAAACATAAAAGGAAGATACGTGAATTTCTCGAAAAGAATTTTCAGATTAAAAATATTCCATCTGATTTATCATTTGAAAAACAACTTCTGGCAAATGGTGAGGTTGTTGGAATTGACGGGACTATTGCAACACACAAAACCATTACAGGAACAATGGCTCAAATAGGCGTTATTGCAGTAAACTATTTAAATGATAAAATTCAGCATTCATATTTTATTTCAGAAGCAAAATATAAAGAAGATCTTGAGGATTTTACCGAATATTTGTTTGCTCTTGAACCAGCAAACAAAGTTGTATCAAATCCTGTATTACGCGCTGCAATGCAGGTTCGTGAACGCGAACTTGGATTAAGTGACAAATTCAGTAATAAATATAAGTTGTATCATGGACCTTTGGTCCCCTTTGAGATGTTGGCAAATCCGGGGAGGGCCGATTTGCAAATATTAGATGTCACGATGGATATTCTTGAGAAAATCATTCATAATAAGAAATGCTTTAGCATTGTTTCAAGGTCACAAAATGATGCTTATATAAGAATTGGATTATCACTTAATCCCGGTGAATATATTCAGCTTAAAAAGTCAGTCGGAATTGAAATCCTTGAAGACAGAACTCTCTTAAAAGACAAGGAAAGGTGGCGTGAAGATGATTATCTGAAGGTTAACAATTTTATTAATACAAGAGCGACAAGAATTAAAGTCGGTGTTATAAAAATCTCTCAGAGACCATATGTTTTTCATGCTCATGAAGAGATTTTTGATCAGGCGGCCAGGATAATTGCCCGTGATTCAATGTTTCAAAAAGAAAAAGGATTTCCGCTATTAATTGATTATGCTGATAATCTTTGTTCCACATATTTTAAGGCAAGTGATTTTAATAAAATTATTGAATATCAGTTGGCTAAAGAAGGTGAATTTTTATCCGAAATGTCAGAAGAAACATTAAGACAGAAATAAGATATGCATTTAAACAAGGAACATGCATTGGGATTTGTAAATTTTGATTCTACAAGTGGTTTAAACAATGAAGTGGAAATCAGAATTCCCTTTAGCAAATTAAAGGAGCTTATCAAGAGGTAAATATGTTATTATTCCGCATGACAGCAATGGTTATTTTTATTTAGCCAGACTTACCCGCGGACCTTTTTATACCCCGGATGCAGTTAGCAGAGATTCGGCATTTGCAAAGGCATCTATAATTCAGGCAGGCGATATTGAGTTCATACCTGATTATCCATGGAATTGGATATTGTGAGTTGATAGGTTTATTTCATTACGAATCATCACATCTTTCAGGAGTCCAAACCAGACCATTACCTAAATCTGCTGTTTATAACCTGCCATCGGAGAAAATCCAGGAATTATTGAAGCTTAAAGGTAATATGTACATTGGTCAGCTTAGCGGATATGAGGGAATAAGAGTATATCTGGATGCTAATTCAAAGGTTGTTCTGCCCAGGAATATTGGTATATTTGGTACGGTAGGTTCAGGAAAAACTAATTCATCTCAAGTTCTTATTGAGGAAGCCTCTTCTGCAGGATGGTCTGTTATAGTATTGGATGTTGAAGGCGAATATATTTCTATGGACAAGCCTAATTCGGAAATACTTAACAATCCAGGATTAAAGAAAAAAGCAGAACAGTATAAAACTATACCGGAAGGATTAAAAATCTTTCAGGTTTATCATCCTGCAGGTACAGACAGCCGAAGAACTGATTCCCTTGAGTTTAGCATACCCTTTGGGAGTCTGTCCCCCTATGAGCTTTCTGCAATAATGGGTATGAATGAAACCCAGGAAGATAGATTCATTGATTTATGGGACAAGCAAGTCGCTGAAATTACAACATCTAGTATTAAACCAAAAAATCCAAAGAATCAATGGAAAGCTATTCAGGAAAATGAATTTAATGAAGAACCTGAATACCTTGATTTAACAATCGACTCCTTGTTGAACAGGTTGTAATCAGAAGTTCAGGAACAAAAAGGATCCTCAAAAGCATCCTGGCTTGTTGTTAAAAGGATTTTAAACAGATTGAGAAGATTCGGGATTTTTGATTCAACTGAAGACCTGATTGATACATCTGACCTAATAAAGCCCGGGAAAGTAAGTATCCTGGATTTAAGTAATTCATATACTGTTCAGGTTAATAATATTGTTATCGCATATTTACTAAGAAAGATATTTGATCAGAAAATTAAAAATCCTGATTTGCCACCGACAATGATTTTTATTGAAGAGGCTCACACCTTTGTGAGCAAGGAAAATGTTGCTAAAATGGAAGCTCTTCTGGATCGTTTAAGGGAGGTGACCCGCAGAGGTAGAAAACGGTGGTTGGGATTATGTTTTATATCCCAACAACCTTCTCATCTCCCTGAAGAAATATTCGAACTGTGTAACACTAAAATTATTCATCAAACTACAGGCAACCGAAATCTGAATGCGTTAAAAATCTCAGGAGGGAATGTTAATGAGGCTATCTGGGATGATGTTCCGGTACTTGGGCAAGGAAGAAGTATTATTATTTCACCTCAATTTCAGCATCCCATTATGACAAACATGCGCATTTGCAGAACAAATAGAGAACATACAGATTAGTAATGGCAAAACAAACCATATATTTCACTCCTAAAGCCAGATTGATAAAAATTCTAGGGGAACATCTCATAAAAGATGCAACTGTTGGTTTATTGGAATTGGTTAAGAACAGCTATGATGCTGATTCAACGAATTGCGAAATCAGAATGGTTTCGCTAAATAAACCAGAGGCCAGAGTTATAATATGCGATAACGGTACTGGAATGGATCTGGAAACATTTCTGAAAAAATGGATGAATCCGGCCACGGGTCATAAGGAAGAACAAAAACAGCGTAAAGAAAGAACCAACCTTGGCAGATTACCATTGGGTGAAAAGGGTGTTGGGCGGTTTGCTGCTCAGCAGATTGGTAATAGGTTGATTTTAGTTTCAAAAACTATTACATCCAATCAGGAAATTGTTGTTGAGGTTGACTGGAAACGGTTTGAAAGCTACAAATTGAATTTAAGGGATGTTGAAATTGAATATTATATGCGATTACCGGAAGTATTCACTGGTTCTGCAAATTCAGGAGTAATGCTGGAGATTTCTGATTTAAAGTATTCATGGACAGAGCAAAATATTAAGAATATTGCTGGTGTGCTCAAGAGAATGAAAAGTCCTTTTAAGAATATTAATGATTTTAGTGTAAGCTTAAAATTTGAAGATTGCCCCGATGATTTTTCACAGTATGAGAACCTTGAATTGACTGATATCCTTGAAAAAGCACATTATAAATTATATGGGATCGTTGACCAATCCGGTGTCCTGGATTTTGAATATGAGTGCAATCTACCGGGAATGAATAAACAAAAGAGAAAAGGAAATATTGATCTGAAATCCTTTGGTAAAGTCGCGGAAATTGGTGAAGAGTTTAAGTGTGGTGGTTTTGTCATTAATTTCTGTCATTATAATAAGACACTTGATAAATTGACAGGTTTTAACAGAAAAGATGTGGATGAATTAAGCGGGGTAAGTGTTTTCAGGGATGGAATACGCATTTTACCATATGGAGAGAAGGGAAACGATTGGCTTGGACTTGACAATCAAAGAGTACAGGATACTTCTTTTATTGGTAATGATACAATTATTGGCCTGGTTGAAATAGACCAATTGGAAAATACCAATTTGATCGACAAGGCTAATCGGGAAGGACTCATTGAGAATATTTCATATAATCATTTTGAAAAATTGGTTTTTGCATGTGTTGATTTTCTGTACAAAGAGAAATCTAAGGATAAACCAATTAAACCTAAAAAAACCGATGAATCAAAAAAGGAAATCTCTGATGGATTAACTGTGATCAAAGATAAGATTGAAAAAACCACTGATGAAATAACCTTAAACGATTTAAATAAGGATAATAATGTTATTCAAAATCTCAAACAAGCCAAAGATTCAATACTAGAAATTCAGGAAAAGATTGATGAGACGGTGGAAGATCTTGAGACTACAAATAAAAGACTTTTTCATCTTGCCGGTACTGGGTTGGCAGCTGAAAGGTTTACACATGAGTTCTCAAGACTTGTTGCCGGGGCAAATGATGCTCTTGAAAGGCTGAAAAATCAGATTGATATTTCAAATGCCAAAATAAAAAAAGAGGTTGATGCTATTAGTGGAGCCCTTGAAGCGTTAAAAAATGACATAAAACTTTTAGGCCCTGTATTTTATATTAAAAAAGTTGCCAGCGAAAAGGATCTGGATATCAGAAGTGTTATTGATAATTCGGTACTTCTGATGGAAAACCCACTAAAAACGGCTGCTATTAAGTATGAAGTTACGGGCAATTCTTTTTCAATTAAAATGCGCGAAGGATCCTGTATGCAGATTTTTGTTAATCTTATTGATAATTCAGTATACTGGTTATCCAGGAAATCGGAAGTGGATAACCGGATGATTAAAATAATAATCGATCCGCTTACTTATTCTGTATATTTTACAGATAACGGACCCGGTGTAGTAGCAAGATACCGGGATAAGATTTTTGATCCCTTTTTCTCTATGAAGGGGGAAACCGGCAGGGGATTAGGTTTATATATAGCTAAAGAAATCCTTGAGGAGAAAAAATGGGATATCATTTTAATCAACCAGGAAGAATTTAATGGTTTGATGAATGGTGCTTCTTTTAAATTAGTTTTTTCAAATTCTGAACAATAAGGTATGAGAAATGTCTTGTTAATAGAGGATGATCGTGATATAGCAGGGCGATTATTGAATGAATTTCAGCAAAACAGTATCAAAGTATTATATTGTCCTGATAATTCCTCTGCAGAAGAAGCAATACACTCTGAAACTACATTTGATGCAGTTATTCTGGACTGGTTTTTTCAGGATTCAAGCAGCATATTAAGTAAGCTTATCCTAAAAAAGCTTAATAACAAACATTTCAGGCCAGTCTTTATTTATACGGATAATAAAGCTGATTTTGATCAAACGCCTAAAAATGAAATTGAATTTCCTGAAAATCTGATTACATGCTATTCAAAAGAGACCGGTCTTAATGAACTTCAGGAGGGTATTAATGCACTCCTAACGAACAATATTTCATTGCAGGTAGCAAATGCCTATAGAGTAGCTCTTAGACAAACATTTGAAAGAGTCTTATTCGAAATAAATCAGGTTCATAACATCGATCTCGAAAAGATATTTTACACAATTTATGGAGATGGTACAAATGTAGATTGGAGCAACGATATCGTTCTTAATTTGCTTCACAGGGCTTTTATCTCAGATGATGATTTTATTTCAAGATTAACCGGGATTTTGAAAAAAATCAAATTTAATAAAAGTGCATTAGGTTCAGAAGAACGAAAAAAGATCTTAAACAAAATTCTGTATTATATATCTATTTCAGATCAAATCAGAAACGGAGATATTATTTCGGTAACTAAGTCAGACAAATCATTACTTACATATGGGATTGTAGTTACACCCGATTGCGATCTTGCCCAAAAGAAAACAAGATATATTGAGGTAGTCGAATTATTACCAATAGATGATTCCAGGCTAGGACTTACCAGTGACCAAATAAAAGATATTAAACTATTTAAGCATGATTCCATGTACTACCTTCCTTCAGTATCTGATAACGGAAGGCTTTGTGATCTTGTGGCACTTTTAAAATCCAAGTTCAGAATTACAGAATCTTCTGATATAGACAAACCAAAATATCCGACTGCATATCAGAGACTTCTATATTCACAAAACTTCATTTGTGATACGGTTAATGTAAAACTAAATTTGCATTGTAGTATCTCAAATCCCTTTAAATCAGAGTTCTTTCATAAATTGCATACAAACAATAACCGCGTTGGTATTCCGGATATCAAAGACCTTTGCTAACCATGGCTAGAAATAATTGGTCAAGGCAAGAATTAATAGTAGCTTATAATCTATATTGTAAAACACCCTTTACAAAGATTAACTCAATTAATCCCGGTATAAAGGAATTAGCCAAAATAATAGATCGTTCACCCTCTGCGGTAGCATTAAAATTGGCAAATTTTGCCAGGCTTGATCCTGCTCTTCAGGCAAGAAATATTTCCGGAATGAGTCATGGCAGCAAAGGAGAAGAAGCAATTTGGCTTGAATTTAATAACAATTGGGAGGATCTGGTTTTTGAAAGTGAAATAATACTTGCTGAAATATCAAGATCAACCATTGAAACTGCTGCCGGGATTAATATCGCGGATCTGCCAAAGGAAGGTAAAGAAAGGAATCAAGTTGTAAAGACCAGGGTAAATCAAAACTTTTTCAGAAAAGCTGTTTTAGCTTCCTATGATAATAGTTGTTGCATTACAGGTATTTCAGAACCGGAAATTTTGGTGGCAGGTCACATTATTCCTTGGTCAAAAGACAGAAAAAACCGGATGAACCCACAAAATGGTATTTGTTTAAACGCATTACATGATAAAGCCTTTGATTTAGGCCTAATTACAATAACACCAGAGTTTAAAGTTAAAATTTCAAATCAACTTTATAAAAGGATAAAAAAAACAACTTCTGAAGTATTCTTCCTTCCTTTTATTGACAAGAAAATCAAACTTCCTCAAAAGTTTATACCTTTATTAGAGTGTTTGGATTATCATAATAGCAATATATTCCGTGGTTAAGTTTTCCATTTTTAGGTTTTTTGTAAATGAGCCGTTTTAATATATAAAAAACCTGAGCGTTGTTATTAAGGAGTTATATTTGATTTCGACCATTATTTCTTAATTTCTAAAATTCCTTTTACAAAACCTCCTCCAAACCTCCCATTCGCACTCGCCTCTTCCTTCTCCACCTCGATAATCACATCCACATCATGTGCAAATCCCTGGTTGCCGCGGAAATTACCTTTCTTTGTTGTGTGGAAAATGTAGATGAAGGAGATTTTGGGGTATTGTTTTGATAGACTGGTAAGGTCTTCGGTTGTTAAACCGGCTTTACTTACAGAGTCTATGAAAACGAACTGGTACGGTAAAAGGTCATCTGGTAGCTTTTCCGCAATAATCAGATTGGGATTAATGGCATGCAGGCGTTCAAACTTTTCTTTGAGGGTATAACCAAAGCCTTCTTCGATAGCAACATAAAGCACCTTACCATGATGTTCGGCCAGGTGCCGGGCAAAGTCTATACAAAGGGTGGATTTGCCACTTTTGGGGAGGCCAAAGACCATGGCTGAGAAACCAACTGATGGATCTCCTATCAGTTCACGATATTTTCCCTGCAGGCCGATGGTCTCAAACTGCATCCCGGCAAGCTCGGTACTGCTTATAACCTTAACTTGTGTGTCCTCCTCAGCATCTTCCTTTTGCGATTCTTCCGGGATTTCGCTTTCGATCGGACTTTTTTTTTACTCCCGGTACCGGCAATACTCATTAAACCGTTCAAAGCGGCGGAACTGATTTCCGGAACAGTAGTTTTACCTTCGAGATATTCCTGCAGGGATTTGACAACAACCTGAAGTTCATTAATGTGAGGATCAGCTTCAGTAATTCGTTCCTCCTTCAATGCCTTGTTGATTCTGTCGAACAAGGACTGTGTTCTTTCCTTAACACCCTTTCTGCCGTGCAATCCGATGAACTGTTTGATATATGCTACAGATAGCATGGCCCTTTCGCTGAATGCAATAACCGAATAAGCATCAAGGGTCTTTTCATCAACTTTTACCTGGACGGATTCGCCCATTTTCTCATAACAGGTGATGAGCTGTTCCTGGATGTTCTCAATCTCTTTTGCATAGGGTGAAGTCTTGCGGATCCGCTTTTCAACAATAGCTTTCTGAAGCCCGTTGATAAAACCAAGAATCTGTTTCCTGTCCTTTGTTTTGCCATGCAAGCCAACATAACGCTTAATGAAGGCTATTTCGGGGGTGACCTTTTCCACCGGGGTGGACTCATCAGTCTTTTTATCCTGTTTTTGAGATGCCTTTTTCGGTTTCTTCTTTTTACCAGGTTCCGGTTTTGTACGGGTCTTTTTCTGTACGGGTGTTTTCTGTTTTGCAGTCCATTCGTTGAGTTTCAGCAGATAGGCATCCACCACTCTTTTGATGTTTTCATTGGAGTTGTATGCCGACCAGCCATTCTGCGCGGCTCCCCGGGTGAGTTTATTGCCGTTCCTGAGTGCTTCCGGAAGATTTGCAAAATCAATATGGGTAATGGCTTCAAAGTAATTTTCCGTGGTAATCATGGTATAGTTTTATTTTAGTTTCTAGATGCTTAATAAATCAAGTTCCACCTCCAAGGCCAGGGCTTCAAGCTCCAGGACTGATATATCCAGGTTGCTTTCTTCAGGAAGACTTTTTGTTACTTTCCTCTTTGGAGATTCCTGATCTCCGGCCTTGTATGCCAGCAGGTAGTTGAGTGTTGAAAACTCCGCTGCCCGGTCAGCCGGTGTGCGGCCTTCCACCATCAGGGCGGACTTTTTCTCACGGATCTCTTCCTTCAGGGTTTTCCATCGTTCAGAACCGGCATCTCCCATATACAGTTCAGCTTTTTTCTGAATAGTCTGCTTTTCCAGTTCATATTCATCCAGTACTTTCGTCAGATCGCTGTCAATTGTATACCCCTTGGGTTTCAGTATGGTCTTTTCGGCTTTCCGGACTTTCGAAACATATTCCTTAAAGTACCGTACTGACCAGCTATTCTGGAAATACAATCCCAGGGATGGGTAACTGTTCTCAATCCTTCTGCCGGTTGTCAGTATGTCCTTGTCCTCAAAGGTTGAATTCTGAAGCAAAGCATCAATGTCATCCCTTAATTCCCGGGCCTTTTTAATCAGTTTGGCGCCGGGTTCCTCCGGATCCGGTTCAGCAGCATCCGACTCCGTTGTTCTTAAAAATGATGATTTAACCAGTGTATTATAGAAATTCCTGATGGCTGTGATGGATTCTTCGCGGTACCTGTTGTAGTATTCTATATCGTCCCTGATTTCATTGACCATCTGTATAGCCCTGTTCACTTTGTTGAATTCCCGCTGCAGCTGTTCCTTCTCCTGGTCAAAAAACATTTTTACCAGGCGATCCACATCGGTTATGAGGGCCAGCTTGATTTCTTCCGGATTCAGGCTTTCCAGGTCGAGCACGTTTCCCCGGTCACCCTTGAACCAGATATCGTTGATCCTGGAGGTCTTTTCTTCCAGTTTCTGGAACACGAATACATCCATCGAATCCTGCACCAGGGGCATCACGATCCGCACATACCCAAACTCGTTTCCTTGTCTCCAGATCCTTCCTTCCAGCTGCCGCAGGTCGGTAGGATTCCATTCCGGATAACAGTTATAAATTACTGTGCCCCTTTTTTGCAAATCA
Source organism: uncultured Bacteroidales bacterium (assembly GCA_963705125.1). GTDB lineage: Bacteria > Bacteroidota > Bacteroidia > Bacteroidales > UBA10428 > UBA5072. Next base: position 510,308 of record CAVPIY010000011.1, read on the forward strand.
ATCCCTTCGCGAATGGTGGCGGTTCCGATAATCACTTTCACAATTCCTTCCAGGAATGCTTCCTTGATGGTTTCCTTGCGGGTATCGTTGATTTCCGAGCTGATGATCTCTACTTCATCAACCCGGGTTTTGTCGAATAGCACACCGGATTTAAAACCGATCTCCTCCAGGAGGTACTTCCTGATCATTGGAAAAAACTGTTTTCCCCGGTTCATGTAAATCACCTGGCCGGAAACTTCTTCCTCTTTGCTTTCATGCCACGCCTTTACACTCCGGATGCATTCCATGACATACCTGATCTTGGGGCTTTCGTTTACAAATACCTTATAGTCTTCCGGACTGCCCTGCAGGATAAAAGGCGATAGCGCATTGTCCAGTGAATAGGCAAGGGCCCGGAACAGGTTACCCATATCCAGTCGTCCCTGTGTTGAGCTTTTGGCCAGTTCAACGATCCTGTTCTGGTTGATCCGCTGTTTTTCGGTCATGCTGATATAGGTCAGGATCTGCTTTGCATGCGGCAGACGCTGCCGGTTTTCAGCCTGGAAATCATACAACAGGGGCAGGTTAATCTTGGTAGGACGCTTTACACCGGCCTCTTCCCCGGTTTTATAAAGGATGTGATTGTAAATGAGTTTTTGAAGGATACGCCGGTTGGTAAAGGATTTGATCACCTCCTTTTCCACGATCTCCTCTTTGTAATTGGCTGTCCATTCCACGGTGGGAAGAACGAAAAGGTCGAAGAAGGTATCAATATTATTAATGCCGCCTTTAACAAGATTTTCGTGTGCCACCAGGGAGAGCATGGAATAAATTTCCAGGGGAGAATTGGTGAAAGGTGTTGCTGTCAACAACATGGTATTCCTGCCAAATTTCCGCTGGATATAGTTCAGGATCAGGAAGGCTTTCTGGCCGGTCTCAGAGGTCGCCGACTGTAAATTATATCGCTTGTTTCCATCATCATCCGCTTTGACCTGGGAAAATACATTTTTGCATCGGTGGGCCTCGTCGATCACCACAAAATCGAATCCAAGCAGATCCACATCGGCCACAGTGTCTTTCAAACCCACGCCAATCATTTCCCTGAATTTCTGGTATTCGATTTCCTTGTCACGGGCTGATTTCTCGCTGCTTTGTCCCAGGATATTTACCAGCTCGACAAATAATTCATCGGATACACTTTCACCGAATCCAAGCCTTTTAAAGCCTTCATAAGTGACCAGGGTAATGGAGTTTTCCGGCACCGGCCCACTCAGGTTGATTTTCTTCACAACATCGGTGCCCAGGTTGTACCAGTCATTCACACTTACTTTAGTATGTGAAAGAACGCCGGAAACAAATTCTTTGGTTTTTTTATCGTCATAGCCCACGATCTCATTCATCCACTTCTTGTAGGTGGGCTTGGGAACCACCACCAGGGGACGTTTGCATTTGCCTGAATAGATATTGTGGGCCAGGGTAGCGATGCTGCACATGGTTTTGCCCACACCAACATCAAAAGCGTTAATCCCGCTTCCCATCATTTCCATAAAGGCAATCCCCTCACGCTGGATATCGGTTAACTGGAGGATCCCGCTTTTAAACTGTGCGGAACATTCAAAACCAATAGGTACTTTCTTGTAATTGATATCACTTTGACCGTTGTAAATCCGGTTCCAGGAATAGTCGAGCTTTTCCTGATCCCTGGCTGTGATCACTTCATGCAGAAACCTGGAAAACAATTTCTCTCCTTCAATCCGGGCGTTGGCTTTCAGTTCCGATTTCTCTTCTTTAGTCAGTTTGTCATCCCGCAAGGAACGATTGGCGAGGTAATAATCCGCAATATCAATAGCCGAAGATTTCTCAAAATCAGCATCGGCATTCAGGGTAAAAAGCCACTTGATGAATACTTCCTGCAGGGAATATTTTTTTATTCCGTCAAAGCGAAGGTTGATCTTCTCCTTATCCCGTTTGCGTTCCACTTTGCCGTTGACTTTTTTCAGCTCTTCGGCAGTCTCCACATCCATGAATTCTTCCCGGACTTCGGGAATTGAAAACACTTCGGTATCGGATGCAAAATCGGAGATTGCGGTAATGATGGGGCGTTCCTTTTCATCCGGATTGGTAACCGTAAGCAGTAAAGGCTTAGCCTTCCGGATTGCTTCCTGGTGCCTGGTAAAAGTATCATGGCCCCATTGTTCCAGGATGGCTTCCTTATCCTTTTCGAGTTGCAGTTCCCGGTCATACATATTGCCGTAAGTATATACAGGAAAGGGTACCACTTCACCTCCCAGGTAGAATAATGCTCCTCTTTTTACCAATTCCGAAAGATCATCCTTATTCGAGGTAATTGAGGACTTTACAAGTTTGCATGCCTTTGCGGAAACATAATACAGCCCTTCGCTGTTCCGGAAAATATAGTATTTCTCTCCCTCGGCATAGTCATGGGTTTTGATGTACTTGCCCAGGATCACCCCTTTCTCAACATTGCGAATATCCCGGAAATGATTGTCTTTGATCATAGTCCCGGAGATGGTTTCCACATTCTCAACCAGCTCCCCACCCCTGATGAAAAACTTCTCCCATCCGGCCATGGGGATACCCAGGGATCGCTTGTACCATACCCAGGCTTTAATTTCATCATTTGTAATGCCCCGGTTATAACGTTCCACCACTTCGTCGAAACCCATCGTCTTTTTGACGGTTTTGGCGATTTTGCCCAATCCATTAAACTCATTGGCATCTTTTAACACCTGCCGGATGATCTGTTCATTTTGTTGAACATTCATGCGTATTTCACGAGGCAAAGCGCCCAGGGTGGTTATATCGGATATGCCGTTTAAATAGCTCATAGTTGTAATAAATGAAGTTCTACCTCGATGGCCAGGGCTTGCAGTTCAAGTTGTCCCGGATCAGATTCAATGTGAATGGTGCTCATGATATCTTCCCTGCTGCCTTTGATGGTGATGGGGAATTCAATGGAAGTGGTTACAATTTCCTTTCCGCAGACTTTTTCAGGATGCATGGCAAACCAGGTGTTAAACCGGGTAAGTTCAGAAAAAGTTAAAGCATCGTTACTGAAGGTATTTTCAGCCAGTTTTTCCCGGATCAGCTCATCTTCATTGAATTTTTCCGGGAATACACCATTCCGGAGCAGAATAATATCATTCCCCTTTTCCATCCGGTCTACTTCCACGGTAGAAATTAACTCCTGGATGACTTCGATTCTGGCACGATAATATGAAGGGGTTCGAATCATTAGACTTCATCCATTTCACATTCCATCTGTGGAATTATAGCAGCTGGTACAATCTGCTGAGCCAGTACCCGCCCGATAATTTGTTCTTCAAGGATCCTGTATCCCTCCTTAGTTTGAATTTTTTGCCAGATGTGAGGCGAATTTGCCCTGGTTACTTTTTTAAGCTGAAGAAGAATTTCATCCCGCAGCTGCTTTTCAATTTCGTCCGATTCCTTTGAACCAAAGCCGGAAAGCTCACCCTGGTCGGCAAACGAGTAGTAGTCATTTTTGGTGGCAATAATATGATCCAGTACTGCCACATCAAAGTATTTAAAACCATCCCTGATCTTTTTGGTGATTGCTTTGTCTGCATCACTGGGTAGAGTGTTCCCTGAAGGATGGTTATGGGAAAGGATTACGGCCTTGGCCAGGATTTTTAGACCGGCAGCCACAATCAGTTCCACATCCACCTGGGTTGAATTGATAGTCCCCTTGGTGTGCTTGTAATAGCCTATAAGCTTATTGGCATGATTCAGATACAGCACCACGAAATGTTCCTGTATTTCAAGACCATCGGCAATCACTTCCTTCACAAAATTGTAGGCATCGGCGGATGAACGAATGGATGAGAAGATCAGCCGCTCTTCCCGAAATGTGATGTCGATCTCCTTCACCCGGAATTCCTTTTCAATCTCCCGGATACTCTTGTTCAGCTCGTCCAGATCAGCATCATAGACAAACAGGGGTGTATTGATGGGTATGTCGTAACTGGCCATTTTATTTGCGTTTTAAAACAAGAATATCTACCGGCACTTCCGAAAACCGGAACACAGGTGGTAACCGGTAAGCATCCAGGATATCGGCAATTTTTCCGATTTCTTCTTTTTCGGAGTTATAAGAGATCCCATTCCTGAGAAAATTGCTCGATGTAAGATAAATGAGCAGCCCACCGGATTTAAGCATCTGCAAGCCATAGAACATAAAGAGCAGCTCGATCTGGTGCATTTTTGGTGATGGAAAGTAAGCGCTGTATTTGTTCTTGTATTTTCCGTACGGAGGGTTACCGATAACCAATGAAAAAGGATACTGCGGCAGCCAGGTCAGCTTGTCTTTTAACCGGGTGGTAAACCGGGGCGGTTGCAAAAAAGCCGTTTCAAAATACCGCCGGTGAATGGTTGTTCCCGGGTAAGTGATTTCTGCAATCCGGGCCGTGACGGGATTGATTTCAAAACCTACGCAGTTTTCCTTGACCGGGGCCGGCCTGATCAGCCTGCCGGTCGCAATACTGGGTTCCAGTACGGTTCCTTTTTCATCAAATCCATACCTGTAGGTCAGCTCCCACATCAGATCCACGATGTAATCGGGTGTATAAAACTCATACAGCACGCCTTCACCTCTTGCTCCTTTGCTGCCCTGGCCGCCGCTCCCCTCGTACCTGCCGATAAAATTAATATCAGCCCCGGAAAAGCGCTCGTTTCTGCTATCCTTATCCCGGATAAAGGCTTCAATTTCCCTGTTAAGCTGATATTGATTTTTTGCCATGGTCTATGCTACTGCTTTTTCAAGTGCTTTAATTCCGGCCTTAATACTGCGGATTGATTTTTTCACCTGGGTTTTTCCCTTTACCGAGATGCTGCCTTTTGTTCTCGTGGCAGACTTTTTTACACATTTCCTTCCTGAAACAGGTTTTCTTCCTGTTTTTCCGGACTTGCTGCGGGTTTTTCCGCTGGGATTTTTTTTTCTAATCATGTTTCTTTTGTATTTGAATGGTTTTGTTGTACAATATGGTGCTGGAAGGGTTCTTGCTGGTAATAACCTGCTCCGGGCTTCTTTTGGATAGGATCCACAGCCAGGGATGAATACGCCTTCCCCGGTAAACCACCTGGATGATGCTGTCCCTCGACTGGATCCGGACTCTTTGTGAATCGCCTATGGCAATGCCTTTTACTGAGTAGAACGGATCCTCGTAATCAAACACCCTGGCACGAAACGTATCCAGCACAATACTGTCCCGAAGGTTGGTCCGGATTTCCTTTTCCTGTTTAATCACGGTTTCTGAATATTGGGTCAGGTGCTTCGGCCTGATTTCCAGGTTTCGGACCTCTTCAAGGATCCTGGGATATACGGCTGCCATTTCATCGTACCGGAGCTGCATAACCCGGTTTTGTGCCGCCAGCCTGCCATTCTTCAGTTTGTAGATCTGAACGGAGGTTTCAGCAATCGTAAGGTTGGTTTCCATGCGGTTTTTGTCCTTTTTCGCCCGGAAATATTCCCTGGCAAATCCGAATGTGGTGAAGCACAGGAAAAGAAAAACAATGCTGTAAATGATTTTTTCTTTCATAAGGAAAATGCTTTTAAGACGGGCGTTTGGTTTCACCCCAGATATAGGTTGAAAGTATGGTAAGGATTCCGGCCACACATGCAGTTGACACGCCTTCCATCGATTTGAATATGGAAAAACCTGCAAGAAGGGTCAGGATGATCCCGGCAGTGATGGTGATTAGATATCGTTTCGAGTGTTTCATATGCGATGTATAAATGTTACTTTTGTAGTAAATTTGAAGATGCAGTTACAATCCATTATAACCTGCCCCCAATGCGGGCATACCAGGGAAGAGACTATGCCGGTGGATGCCTGTATGTTTTTTTATGAATGTACCGGTTGCCATGTAGTACTTAAACCAAAGCCGGGCGATTGCTGTGTATTTTGTTCGTTTGGCTCGGTCAAATGTCCCCCGATCCAGGCCGATGGTTCCTGTAATTGCTGCTGATCTCATTTGATTATTTTATTCTTCCGTTTTTTCCTTCCAAATAGCCAGTATGCCCCTATTCCAAGGGCAATAAATCCGACTATTCCCAGTTCTAACTTTTTTTTCCAGCCCGGCCATCACATCGGCCACAATGGCCTTTGGAATAGATTCGTACATGCGGCGTTTGATTTCCCCCACGGTAAGCTTTCCGTCTTTATTCACATCAAAAAAAGGGTTCTGTTTGGCTATGGTGGCGGCAGATAATTTACTGGTCTGCAATACATAATCATCGGGTTTACCAATGGCTGCCGGAAAGAAGGTTACCAGGTACAGGTCGAAATAGCTTTTCATTTTGCCGGTCCATGGCTTGAAGTACTTGTACACATAATGCAGCTGGTCAATAGCGGTCATCGAAAAAAGAGCCTTGTTTGTGGTTCCCAGGCGGATTGCCGTATCCGGCATGAACTGTATCAAACCTGTTGCCCTTTTGGATGACCTCGCAAGAGGATCCTCCGGATCATCCGGTTGCTTGTTTACCGCCTGTGCATTCAGCCGGCTTTCGCTCCACATCACCATCATCAGCCAGCTGGGATTTATTTCAAGGCTTCCGCAGATTACATCTACTGCCTGCTCAAAAACAGACTTGCTTTCTCCCTTATTCCCTTTGAAACTATCAATCAGTATCATTTTCTTAACTGTTTGTGGTTACATAATCGGCCCGAACCCATCGTTCGGTATTGTCGACGGTTTTGAATTTTATAAACCGAGTTGCCCCGGTATCCAATGCCATCAAATACTCCCCCAATAAGGTTCCTGGTCCGACCAGGATAAAGGGCTGCATCTTTTCGTCCAGGACTTGCGTCGCTTTTTTTGTAATAACCGGATTTATGATCATGCCTTTCAGACCAGAATAATAGGTCAGCGGCTTTTTATAAGCTACTTCAGCCTGGGTGGAAGGGTATTTGGCAAGCATGCTTTTGTAAATGGTAAATATCTCTACATAATCAGCGCTGGAACTCACCCAATAGGAAAACTGCTTCCCGGCAAATGGCTTCATAGCTTCCGGGATACCATCCTTCTTAACCAGGTAGGAAACCTCGATGAATTTCACATTGTTCTTATCATCGAAGTGTTGTGATCCGGTGGCATAGCCCAGGAATTCTCCGACCTTGGCTTTGCGAATGATGTTCTTGTTTGCCGAAATTTCATATATAGCTCCATGGTAACTGGCATCGGGAGAGCTTCTGAGGAAAACATCCGTTTTGGCCACCACCAGCTGATTCTTCTCAGCAAACTTATAGGTTGTACCGGTTGTCTTCTTAGTATTCGATGAGAGAATGTTTAGTACCTTCTGGTAATCGCCAGTGCTCAGCTCGCTTTGCAGTTCTTTCAGTAGCTCGGCATTGTAGAGTTTCCGATATGCATTGGCCACTTCATCCAGGTTGGTGATTTGCTTAGCGGTTTCCAGGATAGCATCCACAATGGTGAAATCAAACGATCGCATCCACTTGGCTCCCGATGGATTAACAGCGGACCTCAGGGCCATGGCCTGGCGCACGGCGGGGCTGTCATCGGCCAGGCTTGCAGTGTTACGTTGCCGGATTCCGGTAATGATCTTCTTCCCGAATTTGTACAGGAGAAAACCACCCACACCTACCACGGCACCGCCTATCAGTAGCCGTTTAGGATTATCCAGAAAACCGTATTTATCTTTTTTCTCAGCCATCAGATAAAAATTTTTGCCTTTTTCACCAGGGCGGGTTTTGCCTTGAGTTTGCCTGCAAATTCAATGAAATCCTTTGTGCCGGTTTCCCGGCGAATGGTTTTCATAATATCGAACATCGAAAGCAGTACTTCGCGGGCTTCCTCCCGGTTCTCTGCTTCAATTATGACGGTAAAATCAAACTTTTGCATGATGTTGCTCTTTTTTCTGATTTATAAATCCGACAATCTCTTGTGCCAGGCCATTATTCTGCTCAACCTCCGAAAAAATGGTGAAAATTGTACCCAGTATCTCATTGGAGGTGGTCTTCAGGTACTCGGCCACCAGGGCTATGATTTCGTTCCGCTTTTGATCTTCTGCAGATAATGAGCTAAGGGGTTCCTGCGTTTCCACAATTCCGGAGTGTTCATCCCGTTTCGGCTGAATGGATTTTGAATCACTGGTATCGTTCAATCCCATCAGTTCTGCCAACGGCTTTTTAACCTTGTCCCTGGCAATCCCGAAACTCTCCAGGATATCCCCCAGCATCCCTGCATAATACCGGATCTGCTTTTTGCTTTCCAGTTCGGATTCCACCTGGCTGGTATGATTCTCCAATTCTTCTATGGTATCCCTGAGTTCTTCATTCTCACCAGTCAATTCCAGCACCCGTTCTTTTAACTGCTCATATTCAGCAAGCCGTTGTTTTTCCCTGAATCGCTCATCAACAATCCGGCTGATCTCCGCTTCCCCCAGTCCCCGGAAACCGTTGGATTCGGTTTTAATTTCCGGCTCCGGCATGGCCAGTACAATTTCTTTCAGCCAGAGCGGGTTTACGGCATCTTTCCCATCATAAAGCTCAATTCTCACCTTGTCCGGATTTTCGTATTTCAGATTTTTGGAGATCAGGGAAAGCTGCTGGACCGGTGCCTTGTCGATAAGTTTGCTTTTATCCCTACCTGTAATGAATATAGCCGAAAACAGCACATCCTTACCCTGTTCCTGATAAGTGCGGATCTTTGTCCGGATGTTGCTCAGATTTAGCGTGTACTTGTTTCGTTCCACTGGTTGATGAAATTAATCTCAATATTGGGGTATCACCCTGATAAATTCGAAGATCTGCTGCCCGCTAAGGGAAGGGATGATGATTTTGATGTTTCCGTGAAACTCCTGTACGCCGTTATAGAGCATATAATTACTGTAATCCCACACACCAAAGAAATTGCTGTCGGACTGGATCTCGGCGCCAAAGGGCAGCTCTTTTGAGACCAGATAGAAATACTCCCCTGAACTGGATATATTAAACTCGAGGTTTTCATTGTTTAAAACAGCTACGTAGGGTTCGAATGTGTAGTTTTGAATACCCATTTGCTTCATCCGGGAAGCGATGTAGGCCAGCGCAAAACTGTCCGGGATCATGTTTGCGTAGCGGTTTTCAGGTGTGACAGACATTGCAGATATATTTGAATGGTATATGGAAATTCGAAGATGTTTCTGAAATAGCCGGTTACCCGGCTGCCACCGATAAGTGGTTCTTCAAGCTTATAGAGCACACGATCCAACCTGGACCGGTAGGGAGACCAGTTTGCCGAAAGATTCAAAGGCTGCGATGCGCGGTTATTGAAAGAAAGGCTGTACTCTCCCAATCTCGTTTGTATATAGAAGCCCCGGACTCCGGAGATGGAAGCCATAACGCCCGTACAATGAAACACGGTAGATGGCATTCTGTAATCGATTTGAGTTACCCCCCGGCCAATAACAGTAAGTGGTATGATCACCCAATGTTCCCGGCATTCTTTTACAGTCTGAGTCATTTAGGTCTTTTCTTCAAGACGTAAATAAAAGTTGGCCGTGTAAGGGTACGGGAAGCCCATGGTATCGCCTCCATCCTTGAATCTTGCCTTGATTGTGCTTCCGGCAGCTTCCTCGTCCAGCAAATAGAACATATCATTGGGGGCTAAACCCACGCCATAAGCAACCAGCTTTACATCAAACTCCTCCGGGAATATCTCTTTGTCGTTAATGAAAAGCGACATAGAAGAACGCTGTGTGAAATACGCATAGAAAGGAAAACACATCAGGATACCGGTAATTTTCCTGTATATCCTGTCGGAAGTCACGTTGATGTTGACCGTAGCCCCGGGTTCAGGTACCGTTACCTTGATAATCTGGTATTTTATTTCTCTTGTCGTTTCCATAAGGCTTTATGATGTTTTTTTTAATTCGCAAATGTGTACAGCCCGTTTGCACGTTATCACAGACCATGCTGCAAACCCGGCAAACAGGCTGTTCATAGATCAGTACTTGGTAACGGCAGTACCCACCAGGATGGCTTTGATAAACTGGGGATCCGTTGCATTTTGTCCCCATTCAATGTTCAGCTCCATCGCCTGCTGGTCATAGATGATCTTGGCATTGTCGAGTTTGTAATATCCTTCCTGCCTTTCAGTTCCGTTGGTATTGAAAACTTCGCACGAAGTGGAAGGAATCAGGGTTGTACCATTGGCCTTGAACTCGAATTCACCGTTACGGAGGTATTCTGGGAGTATTGTGAAGGAACCACCTTCAGCTGTTACACTGTTATTGGCTCCAAGGAGGATGATTCCGCTAAGCAGCATTACATTGCCCTTTTCCAGTTTGGCACTGGAAATGTTCGATATACCTACTACTTTATTGTCATCATCCTTCAGCATTTTGGCAATCTTGTTGTTGGAAACATTCTTCACAACATAGTAAGCCACATCCACCGCCTGGAGGGTTTTGCTTGCAAGTCCGGCTTGTATTTCCCTGGGTAAAAGATGCAGCCTTTTCTCAAACTCACCCCTTGAATTGCCTCCTGATGCCGGAGCTGCCGGAGCTGCCTTTGGCTGTTTTACCCTTTTCAGAAAAGCCTTACGCTCTGCCTGAGGGGCACGTTCCAGGGCGCCGAGAAGTTCATCATCGGTCATTACACCCATTAATTCGAATTCGCTATTGATGATCTGTCCTAATGTAAACATGGTTTTAAATATTAAGTGTTTTGAAATTTGTTGACTTGTTTAGTTTGAATGATTTAGGGATTAAAGAATCTCGACTTCCTTGATCTCCTGATAGGCTCCCATCTCGCTCCCGTTTATCTCATCCTCGTTTTCCACCGGCAGGGCTTCAACCTGGGCGGGAGGCAGTTGGGGAAGTTCCGGGTTATAGGGTTCGATGCTCAGGTTCACCGGTTCCCGGAACACCTGGCTTACCGGATCGGAGTCACCCAGTCCGGCGAAATTGGTCAGTCCCTGCAGAATGTCCTTTTTCAGGAAGACTTTTACACCTGATGCAATACCGCTTGCAGCCACACCGGAAGCGATAAGCTTCATATTCTTGTCCTTAAGAAATAGAGCCCCGCCGACACCAGCCGATATCTGCACAACCGGTTTAAGAAGTGCTTTGACCTGGAAGCCTGTGGCTTCGGGATCCACTTTTACAACCTTGTCGATCATTTTTCCGGCCATATTGCCGCCCACCATACCCAGGATGATCAGCCCGGGTGTTTTAAGTTCCTCGATGATGGCCTTGGTATCCAGGTTTGGCTTACCGAATTTTTGCTGTTTTTTTGCCATGTTAATGTCAATTAAATTATTAAATATGAGCTGATTCAATTATTTCAGGGTGATAGCGGATATTTTCCGTTTCCCCAGTTTTTTCTTTTTATAGGGTAAGCGCTTTTGGCCGGATGCACCACCCAGACTTTTACCGGTTTTATTCTTTTTCCCACTCAGAAGTTTGGTAAGTCCCCAGATGCCCAGGGCAGCTCCACCAATAACTATCAGTGGTTTTTGCTTTATAAAACCGACTATACCACCCTGTGATGGCATATTCTCCGAACTTGTTGAAGATGCCTCCGAAGCTGTATCTTCTGTTCCTGAATCCACGATATCCGGATCATTTGCGAGTTTATCGGCCTCTGATGCCTTGGAATTGACTTCCGCCTGGATGTTATCGGCTTCTTCCTTTTTCATCACTCCACCATCCACCATAATTTTCAGAGCGGCGGTGATAACTGGTACAGCAGCAGCAAGGGCCGCAGCCGGGAGAAAACCAAACCCATCAAATGAATCATCTTCCACACCGCTCAGTCCCCCGGCTTTGCCCTTCAGAATCGCATTCTTTAGTGCGCTTTTCTTACCCTGGAGTTTATCTACAAAAAGCTTTTCTACCTTTTCAAGGGCTTTCTTTGATTTCTCCCATTCCTGGACTGAAATACCTTTCTTAGCAGCTTCTTCCTTTGTGGCAAAACCCCATTTGAGCTTGCCTGCCATTTTCTTAACATTGAGTTTCATGGCCAATAGGAAACCGGCACGGGCAGATATGGTAATCGGGTTAAACCTCACCAGCAGTTTGCCACCCTTTTTAATTGCTTCACCGACCTTTTTGAAAAATCCCTTTTTCTTGGCAGCCGCTTTACCCAGGTTATCCTGGTCAAAATCTTCTCCCATATAATAATCATCCAGGCCATCCAGTTTATTGTCATCATTCCCGTCAAAACCGTTTAACCGGTTCAGGACATCCTCGTTTTTGGCCAGGATTTCAAGGGCTTTGTTTCTGTTGGGGGTGTTCCAGTTCTTTATGGCATAGTCCAGCATCTTCAAGAATGCGGGAGGATAATCCACATTGCTTATCAGCGAAGGTTTTTCAGCAATCATGTTCCTGGTTCTGACCAGGTGCTCGTAAATACTTTGCAAACGGTGGGCTTCATTATCGGCGCCAAGTGTTTCCAAATCGTCAAGACCTGCAACCAGGTCCATCACATTATCCGTTTCTGAACCCGAAAGAACAGCTACATTGATACCGTTTAAACTCATAGAAAAATCTTTTTTAGCGGTGAATGGTTTTTCGTAATTAAACTGACTGAGAACACAGTCAATCGTTATATAGTCGGATTTACCATTTGAAGGCACAATCACATACACATGCTGGTATGCATCCTTATTGTATTTGGTGATCCGGAATTCATGCGGAATTTTCAGGTTTGTAAGGATGCTTGATACAAAAATCGAAAAGCAGTCACAATCGATCCCGGTTGTGCGATCTGCCCAACTGCGGTTAGGCCGGCGTAGTTGTTCCAGGCCTTTCTGATCAAGTTTGTATTGGATATGGTTAAATAAAAAGTCCCAGATGCTCTGACAGGTTGATTGCAGTGTACTTCTTTTAAGGTACCGGGCAATTTCTTTGGTGTCATAAAGGTACTTTCAGACCACCTTTTTCATAAGGTCAACGGTTTCTTCCACTTCGACATCCTGGATGATGATCCTGTCCTGTTCCTCCGGTTGAGCAAAGAACCGGTCGAACCAGCTCCCGTCTTTTATCTGACGGAAACCGGATGATATATTGGCCTTATGCAAATAGTTGCTCATTATATCAGTTTTTCCGGTACAGATTCGTAATATATGCCGTTGGCGTAGAGGGAGTATTTCATCTCTAAAGGGATGGCCAGGGTAGCGGTAACAGCCTTCAGATCTTTCTTCTTGAAAGCAGCGATTAACGCAGGGGCCTTACCGATAATGCCGGTCAGGTACCCGGCCATGGTTGTCCAGGTTATGGGAATTTCAATAGTGTCAATATCGGTAGTTTTCAAAGGCTCAATAACGATGTTCTTTTGTTCCGGACTGTTGCTGGTGATGTATTTGCCGTTGCTGTAAAGCGTAACGACAGGCTTGGTGATGGATATGGTGTTCTTGGTCGGGTTCTGGATTTTGATTTCTGTCCGGAAGGCAATCCCTTTCAGATCAACTTTGTGAATGCGGGGATTTGAAAGATTACTGACCATTTTTTCCGAAACAGTTTTCATTTTAAAGAGCTTGATAATGCCAAATACCAGGCCACCGGTGATCCCTATTCCAAGTAGTTTGTTCATTTCCTTCGTTTAAGGTAAAATATCACCTGGTCAATTGCTTTCTTAACCCCATACCCCACCATGGCCGAAATGGCTGCATAAAAAGCCACATCAATCATTCCTGTAAAAGTGATATTCACCAGGATTAGTTTGGCCGAAATGGCCTTGCCCACACCGCCGCAGATACCGGAGGTTGTGGCAACAAGAGAATTGATCTGAATCTGGGGTGCTTGCATCTGAGGTGAAATTGTGATGCAAGGGTAATTGAAATGATTTTGAACCAATCTATTAAGAAAGGTTCAAGTAATAACCTGTATTAAAAGTATCTCGATTGAGCTCGATAGTGTGTTTCATTCAGAAAAATGCTTTAAATAGTCTAAAAGGATGTAAATGAAATATAAAAAAGAACTCCGGATGTCAACCTTATTTAGATTAATTATGTCTTTCATAGGGACTATTGCTATTTTGCAATTTATTTTTATATTTGAATAGAGAGACTATTGAGGGAGTTGCGTTTATCAGTTGATCCGTGGCGAAAGCGGTGATGTTTAGTAGCCATCTATTAGAAAAATCGATAATATATGCTAACTCAAATCCTCCTCATATGAGACATACTTTTTTGCTGCTTGTATTTTTATTTGCCAGTTTAACTTCTTTCAGTCAAACCGTAAACTTTCTTTATGATAATTCTGGTAATCGTACTTCAAGAACCACAATTACCATGAAGTCAACTCATTCAGATTCAGAAGATCAGAATTCCCAGGAATCCTTTACTGACCAGCTTGATGGTCATGCAATTCTGATTTATCCTAATCCTGTAAAAAGCGAAATTAATATTGAAATTCAAGGATTGGCAGAGGATATGGATGCTGAAATAAGGTTGTTTGACCAAAGTGGCCGGCTTCTTATACTGCAGAATCATTTTTCGGAAAGCAGTTCAATGAACCTTACTGAATTCTCAGCCGGTAATTATTATATGGTTATTCGTTTGGGTACAGAAACTACAAGATGGACGATTATAAAAGAATAACTGCGAGATATGATAATCATTGTTCAGCTTGATCATCACATTGTGATGGCATAAATGATATAAATGTATTTTGGATAAGGTTTTATCAATTCGCATACAAATTAAACAAACCTAATACAATCAAAAAATCTACATTATGAAAAAGGTCGCATTAATACCGGTAGTTTCCTTATTCATGTCAATTATTAGCATGGCACAGACGAATGCTATAAAAGTGTCCTCTACTGGAAAAGTAGGAATAAACCTGGCAAGTCCGACATATCAATTGGACGTTGCAGGTAATGTAAGATTTACATATCTGACAAAAGCTGTTAGTTTAGATGGGAATTCTTTTTCTCCCCTAACAACCAATAGTGTAGATCTTGGTGGTAGCAGTCTTCGTTGGGCACGTTTATATTCAGTCAATGCCTTTTTTACAAATCCGGTCACTATAGATTCCGATGTAAGCTTAAAAATAAATATAACCGATCTTCCCGGAATGAAGGATAAGTTAAAACTATTAAGACCTGTTTCTTATCAAATGAATCCTGACTTTGAAGGTCTTGGGATCGATAAAAACCAGAATCCTATTCAATTTGGTTTTATTGCCCAGGAATTGCAGGAAATATTTCCTGAAATGGTAGTTGAACACGAGAATGGACTGCTCGGTGTTCGTTATACCGAGCTCATTCCAGTACTCATACAAGTAGTTAAAGAACAGCAAGATGAGATTAACTCATTAAGTAAGCGTATTACAGAACTAGAACAGGTAAGCAAGTAAATATCCACAATACCCAACGAATATGAGACGATTATTCCCTTTAATCGTAATTATTGTGTTATACTCAGTTACTTTATCAGGCCAGGAATTTGATATAATATATAACACAACAGAAACGAATGTATACACTAATATTACATATACGGCGCGAAATAGTGTAACGTTAGGGCCAGGTTACTCTTATTCACCTGTTAGCGGAACATTAACGATTGGAATTCAGAATCCGGTAGTTTTAGGGGATGAATCGTACACCTCAACTCCGGTTGATCCTGAAACCCGGATACTAAGCACAAGTTATAAGCCAGGTACGACTCAAGGTGATTTAAATATAACTCCAATTGGTGGGTCCGCATATAGTATCCCAATTGATGTTCTGCCAGGTATAAACGGACTAACCCCCAATCTTTCCCTTATTTATTCAAGTAATAGTGGTCCAGGAATTGCTGGTTATGGATGGAATATTGATGGTATATCGATGATTGAACGCGGATCTATGATTTATTATTTTGATTCTCCATCGACATCTGATACAACAGACAGATTTTATCTTGACGGCCAAAGACTTGTAAACACTTCATATCAATATGGTCATCCCAGTGCCCAGTATCAAACAGATAATGACATATTTACAAGAGTCACACCCATGAGTACGGATGAAAACGGACCGAATTGGTTTTATGCTGAAACAAAATCAGGTCTTTTGTATGAGTACGGGAATACATCAGGATCAAAAGAGAAGGCTAGTGGGTCCAGCATGGTATTGAAATGGTATGTATCAAAAATAAAGGACCGTCACAATAATGAGATTAATTTTGCTTATTTGCAGGATGAATCTGTTCCATACTTGGCAGAAATTACATATGGAACTAATACGATAACATTCAATTATAAAGTGAGAATTGATAAAACTCTCTCTTTTGAGAAAGGTACTAAGATTGAACACCGATTAATATTGGACAAAATAACAGTTAAATATGGTAGCAATGTAGTTAAAACCTATGAGCTAAAATACAATAGCATTTACTCCTGGAATAATATCTATTCTCAGTTAAATGAATTTATTGAATATGGTTCTGGTTCAGACAGGTACAATTCAACTGTATTTACCTATTGGAAACCTACTAATTCATCGATTTCTTTAACTACTTCTAACACGACTCATGCAGATATTACCTACAAATCAAAATTAGTTCCTGGTGATTTTACCGGTGATGGCAAGGCAGATCTTCTATGTTTACCGGATGCTTCAAAGGGAGCAACGTGGACCGGTAAAAAACTATACAAAAGCAATGGTGATGATACTTTCACTTATCTTTTCACGGATCCGAACAATATAAATCTTTCAAGTTTACAGGATATTCTTGCTCTGGATATAAATGGAGACGGGTTGGATCACATCTTATATGAAATAACCTCTGGTGGAAATTCTGAGTTCAGATATATAATTAACAATAATGGTTCTTCTTTTAGTTCTTCAGCTCTTATTACTACTAATACTACTAACTCATCAGCAGGTTTTAGTGGAAAAGTCCGTCGCAATGAATTTCAGGAAAATGATAATGAATCTTCCGGGACTGATTACAATGGTGATGGGGTTAACGATATTTTAATAAATAATTCCTCGGGGACTATTTATATATATTCCTTTGTAAATCAATCAGGAGTGATGACCTCCACATTGAATCTATTAACGTCTCATCCAGATATCTTTTCAAACGAAATACTTACCAGTGATTTCAATGGTGATGGAAAAGCAGATATTTGGGAGCTCGATGGCAGTGAACTAAATATCAGGGGACTTAATTATGGAAATAATATCATCCTTTATTATTATTCCTATTCAATTCCAATCACTACTGGCCATTTTTTCAGTTTAGGTGACTTTAACGCTGACGGTAAGACCGATGCTCTGATTTACGGTTCAGGAAAAGGTGGTACGGAAAATGATTATTTAGACTGGAAGATCCTTTTGTCACATGGTTGGGGATTTACTACATATTTATTACCTCAAAAAAGAGCTAACTTAAAGGATGAAAATGTCCGGTTGGGTGATTTTAATGATGATGGAAGAACTGACATTATGGTAACTTCCGGAAATCAAAGCTGGACAGGTACATATTACTATTTAGCTAAAATCGCCGGTGATGATTTCAATACATATACTTTAAGTACTGAACCCACTACTTCTAACAATTTCAATTTTGGGGATTATAATGGAGATGGCCACTCGGATTATATTACCACAGACAAAGTATCACCCTGGGTAAACGGGTATAAAGTATTCAGGACAATGGCTGATACCGCTTTTGCATTGAAAAAGGTAGCAAATGGTTTAGGTCAACTTACAAAGATTAATTATACCAAATTATCACAAGCTTCATCAACTGTTTACCAGAAAGGAACAGGAGCCACTTACCCCGTCAGGGATTTTCAAGGACCTTTGACAGTGGTAAGTACAGTAAACTATGACAATGGCCTTGGCTCTTTGAATACCCAGGCATATTATTATGAAGGTGCAAAATCTCATTTGCAGGGAAAAGGCTTGCTCTGTTTTACCAGGATCAAAATGACTGATGCTACCTTAGGACTGGAAAATCAGAATATAAGTTCATATGATCCAATTTACTATTATCCGAAGTTGATCAAGGCATTTACCAAACGAATCGGAGTAAATGATACTTTAAATACAGTAACAAATGTCTGGGCACATAGGGAACTCGATGCCACCAGAAAAAGAATTTTTCCTTATGTACAATCTACTACTCAGGTGAATAAACTTACCGGACATAAAACTACTGTTACCACAGCATATAATGATAATTATGGAAATCCAAGCCCGATAACAAAAAGCTATAACAATGGATCTACTGTAACTTCAACAGAAACAACGACACATACTTATAATAATGATGTTTCATTATGGCTTTTGGGCAGACCAACCACTTCTTTAATCCAATATTCAGGTTATGATACAGCCTTTCACAGAGCAATAAACAGATCCTTTGAGTCATCCAACAATCATATCCTTATTGAGACTTTTTATCCGGGCACTGGATTGCTAATAATGCATAAATATAGGTATAATGATAATGGTACCTTGAAAAGAGACTCTATCTCAACAGGAAGTATTTGGCGAAGCAACGGTTATTTTTATGAATCAAATGGGATTAGATTATCAAAAATAATAGATCCTTTATTACATACAAAGGAATTTACATACAACAGTTCAGGCAGGTTAGAAACCGAGAAGGATTATCTAAACAACACAGTTACTTATCAATATGATAACCTCGGAAGACAGACATCGCGTTCAACAACCTTCGGAGATGTACTGACCACGACTTATGCATGGGAGAATGTCAGCGGATCACCAAGATATTCAGTACAAACAACCGGAAATGATGGTTCTGAATCAAAAAAATATTATGATAAATTGGGAAGGGAGGTCAAATCGGATGTTAAGGGATTCAATGGAAGTATGATTTCTACTACCACTGAATACAATAATGAGGGGCAATTATATCGAGTATCAGAGCCTGGCAGCACTTCCCTCTGGAATACATACTCCTTTAATAATTACGGACAAATCGATGGTATAACTAGGCCCTCTGGCAGGAATACAACCTGGAGTTATGCAGGACCAGCGGTGACCGAAACAACTGCCGGCAATGGAAATACAAAAACCTACAGTGCTGAGGGATTTCTTATTTCAGCTACGGATAATGGCGGAACAATTACTTATTCATATCTGCCAAACGGAAAGGTAAAAACAATAACCGCTCCAGGTAATATTATTACAAGGATGAAATATGATTATGCTGATAACCAGACAAAATTAATAGATCCCAGCGCAGGAACAGTAGAATATACTTCGTATGATGCCTTTGGCCAGATAACAGGTCAGAAGAATGCCAGAAACCAGGTAACCACAATAAGTTATACCAATGATGGTAGGGTAGATAATAAGGTAACTCCTGAAGGAACAGTCTTATATAAATATGATGCCAGAAAGCGATTACGCAGGATAAAATATCAAACTCCCAGCGTGAATAAAATATATCGGTATGACACAAAGGGCCGGTTAGCAAGTGTTCGTGACAGTATCGGGAACCTGATAGATTCTACAGTATTTACTTATAACTCCCTTGGTCAGTTATCCACCATATTGCATCCATCAGGAGTTACAGAAACAAGATATTATATCTATGGATATTTTCAGAAAGTTGATGCTGGTGGATCCACGCGATACACAGTTACAAGCATGAATGCAAGGCAACAATTAACCGGAGTAAAATATGGAAGTAACCTAACTGAAACGCGTGGCTACAATTACGAATACCTTACTTCTGTATCAACAGGTACCAGTGGTAGCGTTAGAAATTACCAATATGATTTTAATAGTTCTACCGGGAATTTGAACTGGCGAAAGAATGTTAAACAGTCCAATATCATGGAGAATTTTGAATACGATAATCTTGACCGGCTCGATCGCGTTTATAGGGGTACAACAACTTTGCTTGATATGGCCTATACAACCAATAAGGGTGGGATTTCAACCAAAACTGATGTGGGTACATTGAATTATAATTCTTCGAGCAAGCCCTACACATTAACCAGCATTAATCCCTCGACAGGATTAATCACCAGTGCCATGAATAATACACTCACATATACCTCATTTGAAAGTGTCAACACGATATCAGAGGGTGTATACTCAGCCGCTTTCACTTATAATCCTGAAAATCAAAGGGCAAAGATGGTTATCCAGCAAAACAGCTCAACCATCCTGACCCGCTGGTATATGGGTGACAGCTATACAAAAGAAGATGCAGCAGGGGTGGTCAAGGAGTTTACCTATATCGGAGGTAACGCATATACAGCACCCGTGTTAGGGGTCACTCAGAGCGGAAGCACTACATATTATTACCTTCTTAGGGACCATTTGGGCAGCATTACGCACATTGTTAATACATCAAATTCAATAGTGGCCGAGTACAGCTATGATGTCTGGGGGAGAATGCGGGATAAGACCACCTGGGTTGCATATAATCCCGGATCAGAACCTTCATTGTTCTCTGGTAGGGGATTCACAGGACATGAGCATCTACCCTGGTTTAAGATGATCAATATGAACGGGAGGCTTTATGATCCGTTGACCGGACAGTTTCTCAGCCCTGACCCTTATATACAGGACCCTTCTTTGACTCAGAGCCTAAACAGGTTAATATATTGTCTGAATAATCCATTGAAGTATACGGACCCATCAGGCTTTACCTTAGATGAGTTGATGTATCAAACTTACTGGGGATCTTATAATTATTGGGTAGAAAGTAATGCTGGCAAAATTCAATCCGGTGGTTATCGAAGTTCACATATCACAAGTACTTTTTCTGGAGGTGGAGGTACATTCACTCGTAATTCCAACGGTAGTACTACAATCACCTGGTCTGAATTCTCCTATGCAACAAGTACTATTTTTGGAAATATGAATGGTTTACTTGAAATACTCGCAGAAAAAGGTGATCCGATAACTATTGGACATCAATTTACCCTGAATCCTGCAGGACTAGGAGTACATGACGTAAGTCAGGCCGGACTTAATTTTATTGCAGGCTATGAAGGATTTTCAGCAACAACTTATAAAGATGTTGCCGGATTACCAACAATTGGTTATGGACATCTTATAAAATCTGGGGAAAGTTTTAGTACATTATCAAGAGATGCTGCAAGACAATTACTAAGAAATGATGCTGCCTTTGCTGTTAATACCGTTAACAAATATGTGAAAGTGTCTTTAAATCAGAATCAATTTGACGCATTGACTAGTTTTACTTTTAATATAGGAGCTGGAGGATTTTCGAAATCCTCAGTATTGAGAAATGTTAATTTTGGGAATACTCTGTCTATTGACAAATCGTTTATGATGTGGAATAAAGCTACAATTAATGGAGTTTTAACTCCTATACAAGGTTTAACTAATAGACGGCAAGCAGAAGCAAATTTATTTTTGAATGGTGATTACGAAAAATAATAAGGGTATGAAACGGATTATATTATTGAGTGTTTTTAGTGTTCTATTTGTTAGCCTATTTGGGCAAACTCAAGCTGAATTGAACACTGAAGCTAAGACTGAATATAAAAAGGTTGATAAAGATTTAAACCAAGTTTATCAGAAACTACTGCAAGATTATAAAAGCGATACCATTTTTATTAAATGCCTGAAAGAAGCCCAAAGACAATGGGTTAAATTTAGGGATGCACAAGTAAAAATGAAATACCCGCCATATAAAGATGCGGGAGAAAGCGTTTTGCCAATGTGCTGTAATTACTATTTAAAAGAACTTACAACCAATAGAATAAAAGAGTTAAAAAAATGGATAGATGGAGTTGAAGAAGGAGATGTTTGCTCTGGTTCCGTTAAGTTCAAAGGTCAATAAATATTAAAGTCTGAGACAACACCAGGCTTTATTATTTTTTTAAAGTCAATTACCTATTCATATTTGCCAGACGGAAAAACAAAGACAATAACCGCCCCCGGCAATATTATTACCAGGATGAAATATGATTATGCTGATAACCAGACAAAATTAATAGATCCCAGCGCAGGAACAATAGAGTATACTTCTTATGATGCCTTTGGCCAGTTAACAGGTCAGAAGAATGCCAGAAACCAGACAACTTCAATAAGCTATAAAAATGATGGAAGGATAAACCAGAAAGTAACACCAGAAGGAACAACCTTTTATCAATATAATGCCAGGAAGCAATTATGTAGGATAAAATCTCCATCTGGCGTGAATAAAATATATCGGTATGACACAAAAGGCCGGTTAGCAAGTGTTCGTGACAGTATCGGAAGCCTGATAGATTCAACAGTCTATACTTATAACTCCCTTGGTCAGTTATCCACCATATTGCATCCATCAGGAGTTATAGAAACAAGATATTATATCTATGGATATTTTCTGAAAGTTGATGCCGGTGGATCCACGCGATACACAGTTACAAGCATGAATGCAAGGCAACAATTAACCGGAGTAAAATATGGAAGTAACCTAAATGAAACGCGTGGCTACAATAGCTACGGATATCTTACCTCTTTATCAACAGGTACCAGCGGTAGCGTTAGAAATTATCAATACGATTTTAATAGTGCTACCGGGAATATGAACTGGCGAAAGAATGTAAACCAGTCCAATATCATGGAGAATTTTGAATACGATAATCTTGACCGGCTCGATCGCGTTTACTTTGGTATGGTGACCAAGCTTGATATGGCCTACACAACCAATAAGGGTGGGATTTCAACTAAAACTGATGTGGGTACATTGAATTATAATTCAGCAACCAAACCTTATACCTTAACCAGCATTAATCCCTCGACAGGATTAATCACCAGTGCCATGAATAATACACTCACATATACCTCATTTGAAAGTGTCAACACGATATCAGAGGGTGCATATTCAGCTACTTTCACTTATAATCCAGAAAATCAAAGGGCAAAGATGATTGTCCAGCAAAACAGCTCAACCATCCTGACCCGCTGGTATATGGGGAACAGCTATACAAAAGAAGATGCGGCAGGGGTGTTTAAGGAGTTCACCTATATCGGAGGGGACGCATATACAGCACCGGTTTTAGGTGTTACTCAGAGCGGAAGTACTACTTATTATTACATCCTGAGGGATCATTTGGGCAGCATCACGCACATTGTCAATACATCAAATTCAATAGTGGCCGAGTACAGCTATGATGCCTGGGGCAGAATGCGGGATAAGACAACATGGGTGCCGTATGGTCCCGGTTCTGAGCCTGCGCTGTTTTCCGGAAGAGGTTATACCGGACATGAACATTTGCCCTGGTTTAAGATGATCAACATGAATGGGAGGGTTTATGATCCCCTCACCGGACAATTTCTGAGTCCTGACAACTATCTACAAGCACCTGATTTTACTCAAAGTTTAAACCGGTATGGATATTGCCTCAATAATCCACTCATTTATACTGATCCTTCGGGAGAGTTCTTCTGGATGCCAGTAATAATAGGCGCTATAATCGGAGCTACAACAGGAGCAATAATGGCAGATCAGGCAGGGGCACAAGGCTTCTGGGAATGGGCTGGTTATGTTGGTGGTGGAGCTGTAATAGGAGGTTTGTCAGGAGCCGCAGGAGCAGGAATAAGTGCAGCCGGAGGAGGAGCTATGCTTGCGGGGGCAGGAGCAGGTGCTATTGGAGGCGCGGGCTTTAGTGGATTAGCCACTGGCTGGGATGGAAGCGCCATGTTAACAGGAGCAGTTAATGGAGCGTTAGCAGGTTTTGTTGGTGGAGGTGTAGGTAGTGCAATCGGAGGCGGTTGGGGAGCTTTAGCCGGTGGTGCAGCTTCAAATCTTACAAGTCAGTTGTTGTACAATGACGGGGATTTTAGTGAAGTAAATTGGGCATCTGTAGGCATAAGTAGCGCAGCTTCTTTTGGTTTATATCATGGAATGCAGTATATGCAATACAGAGCAATGGATGGAAAGCTGGGTCAATTAAACGTTACCTATAGCCAATTTTCTAAGATAAATGCTGCATACCAGAGGTCTAGCTTTTGGCACAAAGAACATGGGGTAATTTTGAGTAGGGATGGCTCAGCCAGGTTTGTTCCGAGAGCGGACCGTCACAAATACGATGTTACATTAAGATTGAATCCACGAAATGGAGATTTTGCAACGGTTCATACACATTGGACAAGAGATCTAGTTGATTTAGGTGGTGGCGTATTTACTGTTGGAGGATACCATTCTCCTCATGATTTAGCTAGTATACCGGGTTATTCTTTGGTTGTTGGTAGGACCAGCTCGACTTATTCTATAGGTGGCACAGGTGCGTTTAACTATATAAACCCTGATCCATTTATAAGGTTTTTTATGTTCCCATGGAATTGGTAAATTTAAAGACATGAGAAAACTAATTTTAATAGCCGCTTTATTTTTATTGTCTATTTTTTATGCTCAAGCACAAATGATAGAAGGGAATGATACTTTGTATTTAAATTACTTTATTGCAGCGGGTGAGTTTGGGGGAAGTAATGAAGGGATAATAATTTATGTCAAGAATAATGAATTGAATGCTATAAGTATAAAATACAACAATTCTTCCACATCTTTTATTTTAGATGCTTTTACCGATTTCAATAATAACAATAATAACATCCACTCATCTTTCAATTTGGAATCAGAATGGGATTTATATTTAAAACAACGTGATTGTTTAATCACGAGTGCTCTTATTGATTTTTACAAGAAAAATATAACCGATTATACAGTTTTAAAGTCAGAGTGGGTTTTAAGCGAAAAACAACGTGATTACATCGCTAAAATTCTGGATGAAATAAAGACACGGCCAGTTGAAGAAAATGTGTTCAGTAATGCAAGTGAACATTATACAATATTAACGAAGAAAGAGAGTTATGTTTTTATTGATAGAACCGGAAATTGGAATAAATTTTTAGAGATAAAAAAAGTTCTGGATATAAAACAGCAACCTAAAAAGCTTTAATCGAGTAGGAGGAAAATAAAATAGTTTTCCTCCTATTTTATTATTCTGCTACGAGGGATTTGGGAAATTCAAATATCAATAAGGATTGGCCAGCAGATATGGATGCTTATTATGATAAATCCTCTCATATGACAAATCCACAGCAATGGATTATAATGGGCAATGAATTGATATACAAATAGATAATGAGATTTATATTTATGATATTGGAACACCTAAAGGTGGACCTATTACAAGCACATTTTATAATATGGAGGTCGGTAGAACTATGGTGTATCCGAATGTTATTAATGTTCAATACATACATTATCAACAAACTATACGTATTTTAATATTAAACAAATGACCATGGATTTATACCTGACAGAAAAAGAAACTCATTTCTTGTTGCTATTAAGAGGCTTTGACTTTTTGCGTTCTAATGGTTATTCCTCAAAGGAATTTGCTCTGTATGGAAGGGACACATTCTTGAATTATGAGAATAATAAAATAAAACAAAACCTATATATTGAATGGGCGCCTAAGAATCATTTGCGAATAAAAACTATTAAAAAATCATTGCTTGGAGGTGGAGAAATTGAATTAAAAGAGATCTACAAATATTATGATAAAGAAAGAGACACAAAAGAGTCACCTCTGATATACATTGATATGACTGAAGTTATTGAATTTAATACAAAATTCATCCAGTTGCATTTGATGCCGGTAATAAAAGGTGAAATGTGGATAGATGAACTGATAAAGAGGAAGAAGTTATAAACTATAAAGCCTCTCAATTCTGAGGAGCATTGGTTTATAGTACTTTAACAACCATAGATTAATAAGGCGGATCAAAATGCCCCACTAAAACCTTCACCTGCTTCGGCGTGAAATATTTTGATCGCTTTTTCCAGTCGGTTTCTATGAGCTTTTGCAAAAGTTGCGGGCAAGTATGAATCCACTGGCTGAACATCCTGGAAGCTGACGCTTTGGCGATATGCGGGAAATAAAGCTGGGCAAGCTCTCCGAAACCGTAGGTGCGAATTTGAAACTCCTTATGATCCATAGCTTTATCTGTTGTACAGAACAAAGATAATATAAATGATTCGAAAAACATCGTAAATAGCTGTATATCATATTGATAAGGCAAAATAAGTAGAAATAGTGCAAAAAAGTGAATGGGCTTATTGAATCATGTTTTCAATAAGCCCATTTTTATTTATTTTATTTTTTATGTGTGTCGGAAAAGCTAAATAAAATTTATCTGGATGCATATTTCCATAAGGCAACCAGAAGATCTTTTGGGAAGAATTGTTTGACAGACTGCTAATTGCCTGTTTAACTATAAATTACAAAGATATTGTTAAAGATTACCGATAGTCATAATCTGTTTTTACACTTTATTCTTTTAAAATCTTTCCTGAAAAAATACTACCGTTATTGTGTAACTTGTAAATGTAAAGACCTCGGGACAAATTAGCTATCGAAACCTGTTTATTCTCAGTAAGTTTTTGTTCCAGAACTTTTTTACCGCGGATATCATATATTTCAACTATCGATGTCTTTGAAATATCAGACGTCTTAAAATAAACAAATTCCCTGGCTGGATTTGGATATATTAAAACCGCCTGTTCCCGGATAAAGGGGATTTTTGATATGTTAAATTTTGAAAAATATCGATTTAATTTTGAACCAATATACCATTGCGAATTATCCCTATCCCATTGATACTGATCTATCAATATTGCATTTCCATATTCATCATAGGTATACCCTTTCATACTACCTCCCATCCAATCATTCAGATCTTCGTCCCACATATAGTTACTTTCCAGGATTTTCCATCCGTTTACATCAAATACTTTAATTCCTTTGAGAAATATAGCCCAGGAAGCAGTATCTGATTGCGGAGTTATATTACTAAAATAATACTGAAGTGTATCGTTTCCGTTTTCATCATAATATGTGTTGATTTTATAATACAAAAACCATTTGGACTCATTGTTATCCCAATACCTGTTAAAATGCAAAGTATCCAGGCCTTTCTCATTATTGAAAAATTCTTTCGTTGTAGCGGAATCCCACAGCTGGTTATCTATATTCCATAATAAATAAAGCTCAAATGTTTTGAATCCGTTGTTATCAAATGTACTTTCATATCTCTGTCCGGCATACCATTCACTTGTTGTTGCATTCCAGTAACTATTCTGAAACAGTGTGTCATTTCCGTTCTCATCATAGAAATACTCACTTTTCACAGCATTCGTCCATTGAGCCAGGGATTCATTCCAGTTTGTCCTGATTTCAGTATCAAGCCTGCCCGCTTCATCATAAAAGGATTCTATTTTAAAAGTGGCCATCCACTTTTCTTCAGAATTGTCCCAATACCAGTTTCTAAACCAATGCTGTTTTCCGTCCGGATAGTATGCATACTTATCGAGGTTATTTGTTTCCCAGGTACTGTCATTGAGATTCCACATGGCATAGAGGACACTATCAAGCTTATACTCATTTGTATTAATAGACTTTGAATTATTTTCTTTAATATCAATAAATTGTGTATAACCTGACTTGTTTGGGTTTGATTTAATCGATTTCATGTGATCAGCTCTTTGTGCACAGACAGTTACAGCAATACCTGTTGTAAATGCAAGGAGTAATGTTTTTTTCATGGCGTGATATTAAAGGAGCGTGAAAAATATTCATTGAATGAATTATAAATTGAATTTAATAATTTCTGTTGAGAATAAAATTTCAATTGTGGTTTAATTATAAAAAAATGAGTGTCGGAAAAGATTAATAGAATTTAAATGGATGAATTTTTCCATAAGGCAACCAGAAGATCTTTTGGGAAGAATTGTTTCACAGGTTGCTAATTGCCTTTGTAACTATAAATTACAAAGATATGGTTACAGATTATTGATAATTATATTTTATGACTATCGGTAATCTTTAACAAGAGTTTTATAATTTAATTGATTTAGAATGTGAAAAAATTGAATGGGCTTATCGAATTAATGTTTTCAATAAGCCCATTTCCTATTATTTTTCTAAATAATTTATTCTAAATGTTCGGTCTTGGCAAAATTGTACTTCCCTTCCAGCTTCTGCATATCCTCACTGATCAGTTTATCTGCAATCCGGGCATATTTCCTGGTCATATTAATCGAGGTGTGTCCAAGCATTTTCGAAACGCTTTCCATGGAAACATGATTAGATAGCGTTACAGTGGTTGCAAAGGTATGACGGGCTGCATGCGTGGTCAGCTTCTTATTAAGGCCACACAGATCAGCTATTTCCTTCAGGTAGGCATTCATTTTCTGGTTGGTGGGAACCGGGAGAAGTGCCTTTCCGGTTTTAACCTTATCATGGTTGGCATATTTTTCCAGGAGTCGGATTGGAACTTCCAGTAATGGGATATTGCTCAGCACATTTGTTTTGGTCCGCCGCTTCTGGATCCATTGCTTCCCATCAATTCCTTTAATAATATTTTCCTTCCTTAAAGCTTTCACGTCGGAAAAGGCCAGGCCAGTAAAACAGCAAAATACAAATATATCCCGCACCTGGTCAATTCGGGGAATTTCAATTTTCGTAGTCACCAGGGCTGTCAGATCGTCATCGTTAAGATAAACGGCATCCACATCATCATACCGGTAACGGATATCTTTGAATGGATCCTGTTTGATCCAGTTATTAGCCATTGCGATGCGGATGATCTTTTTAATATTGACAATATACTTGACCGTTGTGTTATGAGCGCATTTTCGCTTGGTTTTCATATAGAATTCGAAATTCTTTATGAAATTGTAATTCACATCCCGGAACAGGCAATCGTCCTTTTTGTATTGATGCTTTATAAACTCCTTCAGGTGTTTATAGGCAGTTTCATAGCGTGTAATTGTAGCCGGTGCAACTTCCTTATCGCCCAACAGTTTCAGTTTTTCATTGTGGTCCTTGAAAACAACCAGGAAGTAGTAGTTCTGGTCATCGATTCCAAGCAGCTTCCTTTTTATTGATTCGGGCGTTACCGGCCGGAAATCACTTTCCAGGCTTTTTTTTGCCTGGAGAATACGACTACGGTATTCATCCAGGTATTCATTGAATTCCTTCACCGCCCTTGTATTTCCTTTGGCCTTCCCTTTTCGGGGATCCCAAATATCTGGATCAATACTTCGGGAAATTCCCATATCACACCTGGAACCATTCACTGTGACCCGGACATAAACCGGTGCTTCGCCATTGCGTAAGAGCCTTGTTTTCATAACGAAAAACAAAACCGTAAAAGTGTTAATCTGCATACCTCAAAAAGTTTAAGTTGAACAATACAAACCTAAAGAAAATGAGGCATTTCGTGAAATGCAAAGTGCTGCAAACCAGCGCAATAGGGCCTAATTCGTTGGTCTAAAATTTTTCCAAAAAAAGCCACCGAATCGCCACCTCGATTATGCGTTATTTTGATCAGTTTTGCTTCGGGGGGAAATTAAAAAACCCCACATAATCAATGATTTGCGGGGTTTTGCTTTTGCCTGCCAGGCTATTCAGCGGAGGAAGAGGGATTCGAACCCCCGGTCCCGCGTAAGCAGGACAACGGTTTTCAAGACCGCCGCATTCGACCGCTCTGCCATTCCTCCTGGTCGGGCGCAAAAATATGAATTTTTTTCTGAAAGGCTGTTCTTAGTCCTGAAATTGTTCCTATACCCCGCCATTGCTGAAAAAAATTTCAACAATTTGACGAATTTCCTTACTGGCTGTTGCTATTTAGAATGACAAAAAACTAAATATATGTTAATATACTTATAAACAATATTTATAAACTCTTTATGCTTAATTTTTTACTTTAGATTTTCTTCTGAAAATTGTTTAAACACTGGCCTAGTTATTAACAATTTTTAATCCAGTCACCCGGCAAATTTTTGACAAAGAATTTGCTAAACATCAGAAATAGTCTATATTTGTGTAAGAAATTTGAAAATTTACTAACCCTTAAAATTTTTGTTATGAACAAAGCACAATTGATCGATGCCATTGCTGCTAATGCAGGTTTAACCAAAGCAGATGCCAAGAAAGCACTTGATTCATTCATCAAAGCTACCACCCAGGCACTGAAAAAAGGTGACCGTGTTGCTCTCGTTGGCTTTGGCTCTTTCTCCGTATCCAAGAGAAGTGCAAGAACTGGCAGAAATCCCCAAACTGGTAAGGAAATTAAAATCCCTGCCAAGAAAGTCGTAAAATTCAAAGCAGGAAGCGATTTGGCAGATGTAGTAAAATAAATTCGCTTAAGCGGTAAAAAGGGAGCAGGTGATGCTCCCTTTTTTTTTGAAATTCATATACATGACTGACAAGCTGATCAACTACCTCGAACAGTTTATAACTGCCAGGCGCCTTAAGCTGTTCAATAACCGCCTTAATTACCGTACCCGTTATCTTACCGTAGTACTCGAAGATATTTTTCAACCCCATAATGCCAGTGCCGTGCTTGCGCTCATGCGAGTGTTTCGGCGTTCAGGATGTTCATATTATTGAAAACCGGAATACTTACAGGATCAATCCTGATGTAGCCCTTGGTTCGCATAAATGGCTCACACTAAAACGCTATAATACCCAGTCAAATAACACCCGGGATGCCCTTGAGTGCGCTTGAAAAATGAAGGTTACCGGATTGTTGCCGCCACTCCCCACCGGAAGGATTGCCAGCTGGAGGATCTTGATCTGAGGAAAGGTAAGGTTGCCTTGGTCTTTGGTTCTGAACTGGAAGGCCTTTCACCGACTGCACTTGAACTGGCAGAGGAATTTGTCAGGATACCCATGGCGGGCTTTACCGAAAGTCTGAATATTTCCGTATCCGCTGCCATTTGTATCCACTTCCTGACTACCAGCTTAAGAAAATCGGATGCTCTTGCCTGGCAACTCACTGAGGAAGAGAAGAAAAAGCTTAAACTTGTCTGGCTTAAAAATTCAATTAAAAAATCCGACCTGATAGAACGGGGTTTCCTGGATGATCATCACATCAAACAGGATAAGGGAATCATTAATTCTGAGACAACACCCGGCTAGAATTACATTTTTTTTTATATATTTGAGGGTTGTATTGATTGACTTTTCTCTTCAATTGACGAAATAATCGTAATATGAATTGTATAATCATTGATGACGACCTGATGTCCAGACGGATCATTGAAGAATTCATTTCCCGTACTGACCAGCTCCGGCTTCTTGCTTCGTATGAAAATGCGGTGGATGCCATTAATGTGTTCAATGGAGATGAAGATATCGATCTGATCTTTCTCGATATTGAAATGCCTGAAATGAGTGGTATTGATTTCCTGGAAACTCTCACCAACCCCCCCCAGATCATCATCATCTCCTCCAAGGAGAAATATGCACTGGATGCATTTAATTACGATGTTACCGACTATCTGCTAAAACCCATTTCCTACAGCAGATTCTTCAAAGCCATTAACAAGGCCAATGTCCGGTTTAAAAATAAAGTTGATACCAAGGATAACGAGATCTTTATTAAGAAAAACTCCGCACTGGTGCGGTTGAAATATGAAGACATACTTTGGGTTGAGGCACTTGAGAATTATGTGATATTCAATACTTTTCATGAGAAGTTCACCATTCACTTCACCATGAAGGCTGTTGAGCAGAAACTGCCAACCAATAAGTTCACCCGTGTTCACCGGTCTTTTATTGTCAATACAAGCCGGATCAACATTATTGAAGATAATGCTGTGCTGATCAAAACTCAGGAAGGTTCAAAATCAATTCCCATCGGGAAATCATATAAGGATAAACTCCTGAAGGAGATCAATCTGATCATTAAATAGGCACAGTCCGCTTATCACCATCCCTTTATCACTAAACTGACTAATTTTACAGTGCATGGCTTCTGTAGAAAAAGTTTGGATATATTTATCCTTCGGTTGTATTTTCCTTTTCCCGGAATTTGCTTCTTCAGAGCCATTTACCCTGCCTGAAGCAGAACTGCAAATCAACCGGCTTTTTACCCGGGTAAGCCTGCTCCGGGATGACCCGGATAAGAATCGGCTGGCTGACAGTATTTCCCTACTGATGCGTCAGACACTCTCCCTGACCGGATCATTTGATTATCCGTTCAACGGAATCGGTAATATGGGCAAGATCCGGTCCCAGGATAGCAAGATCAGGATTTATACCTGGAACATGCCCTGGGCTGACGGGACCAATACGTATTATGGTTTTCTGCAATTTAAAACAGAAGACAAAAACGAGTTCCGGTTGTTGGAACTTAAAGACCAGCGTGTTATGATAACGGATCCTGAGCAAAATATCCTTACCCCCGGGCAATGGTACGGCATGCTGATTTATGAGATCGTTGAGAAGAAATTCAATAACCATATCTATTACACCCTGCTTGGATATAGTAATGAAAATCCCTTCCTGTCGCGGAAAATTGTCGATGTACTTTATTTTAACGACAATCATCATCCCTTTTTCGGGAAAGACATTTTTCATTACCGGGGCAAATTGTGGTACCGTATCTTATTCGAGTATTCAGCAAAAGTACAAATGAGCCTGAAATGGAATGAAAAATTACAAATGATCGTTTTCGATCATCTTTCTCCTTCAAAACCTTCGTTTACTGGCAATTACCAATATTACGGGCCTGATTTTTCATATGATGGCCTTAGGTTTGAGAATGGCATCTGGGAGTTGGTGGAAGATGTTGATATCAGGAATTTGAATGAGTGACAAGGGACGGGGAAGGGACAAGTTGGTTGGTTGGTGCGTGTGCCGTCCTGACAAAATCTACTGTCCAACTATGCCTTTATGTCAGTATTCACCCGGCGGCATAAACTTTGAAGAAGCCCAACCAGAAGAAAAAAAGTAAAACTGAAGTTTAACCCAAATAAACAGCACTATGCAAAAAGGTAAAATTGGTGTAACTACCGAAAACATTTTTCCTATCATTAAAAAGTTCCTGTACTCCGACCATGAGATATTTCTGAGAGAACTGGTCTCAAACGCCGTTGACGCTACACAGAAACTGAAAACCCTCTCCAATATGGGTGATGTCAAGGGCGAACTGGGTGACCTGACGATCAGGATCAGGCTGGATAAAAAGAAAAAGACACTGACCATAACAGACCAGGGCCTTGGTATGACCGCCAATGAAGTTGACCAGTACATCAATCAGATCGCTTTTTCCAGTGCAGAAGACTTTTTATCCAAATATCAGAATCAGGTAAATAACCTGATCGGCCATTTTGGCCTTGGCTTCTATTCCTCCTTTATGGTATCGGAAAAGGTGGAGATCATCAGCAAATCATATCAGGAGGAGAGTTCACCAGTAAAATGGGTTTGCGACGGAACGCCAGACTATACACTGAATGAGACCGGAAAACGGGAAAGAGGAACCGATATCATCCTCCATATTGATAAGGAATCGGAAGAATTTCTTGAAGAATCGAGAATTGAGGGAATACTCAGGAAATATTGCCGCTTTCTGCCAATATCCATTGCTTTTGGTAAGAAGACAGAGTGGAAGGATGGAAAATCGGTTGAGACAGATGAGGATAAAATCATCAACAACACATCCCCGTTATGGACAAAAAAACCCGCAGATGTGAACGAGGAAGATTATAAGACATTTTACCATGAGCTTTACCCGGTTCTTGAAGACCCCCTTTTTAACATACACCTGAATGTCGATTATCCCTTTAACCTTACCGGTATTCTGTATTTTCCCAGGATTAAAAGCAATTTTGAGATCCAGAAGAACAAGATCCAGCTATACAGCAATCAGGTATTCGTGACCGACTCTGTGGAAGGGATTGTTCCGGAATTCCTCACTCTGCTGCATGGTGTGCTCGATTCACCGGATATTCCGTTGAATGTTTCAAGGAGCTATCTTCAGAGCGATTCCAATGTAAAAAAGATTTCGGGGCACATTACAAAAAAGGTGGCTGACCGGCTACAGGAAATATTCAAGAACGACAGGGAACAGTTTGAGAAAAAATGGGATGATTTGAAATTATTCATGGAATATGGCATGATTTCGGAAGAGAAATTCTATGATCAGGCTGCTAAGTTTGCCTTGTTTAAAAATACGGAGGGTAAGTACTTCACTTTTGAGGAATATGAAAAACTCATTGAAGATAACCAGAAAGATAAGAACAAAACGCTGGTCTACCTGTATACCACCGATACGGACGCGCAGTTCAGCTTTATTGAAACAGCCAGGAACAAGGGATACGATGTGCTGGTGATGGATGGATATCTCGATTTGCATTTTATTAATCAGCTCGAAACCAAATTTAAAAACAGTCACTTTGTCCGGGTTGATTCGGATGTAATTGACAAGCTGATACAGAAGGATGATGTACGTGAATCCAGGCTCACCTCTGACCAGCAGAATGAGCTAAAACCGGTTTTTAAAAGTCAGCTTCCTGACGTTAAAGGCAATTACAACGTCATATTTGAAAATCTCACTGAGACTGATCAGCCCGTGCTGATCACCCAGATGGAATTTATGCGCCGTATGAAGGATATGTCCCAGCTGGGCGGAGGCCCTATGAGTTTCTACGGCGATCTTCCCAACCAGTACAATGTGGTAATAAATACAAACCATCCGCTGGTATCCCGAATTCATGAAGAGAAGGAAAAGAAATGCCGGAAAGAGCTGGACAAGTATGCTGAGAAGCTGAAACCCATCGAGGACAGCAAAGCTGAAATCGACAAAGCAAACAAGAATAAAAAGGAGGAGGAGATACAGCAGACCGACAAAGATCGTATCACCGAACTGGATAATAAAATCAAGGAATTCAGGGATAAACAGGACGAGGTTCTGAATAATTTTGGTAAAGGAAATAAGATCGTCCGGCAATTGATCGACATTGCCCTTCTCTCGAACAATATGCTAAAAGGTGAGGACTTGAACAGGTTTGTGAAGAGGAGTATTGAGCTTCTTTGAAGCAGTGACGAGTAATGAGTTACGAGTAACAAGTGCGTCAAGGGTTTCGGGTGTGAGCATGCATATACAATCCGTTCACACTCCATGCCCTGTACCCAGGACCCACTCATTACTCATTACTCGTCACTCGTTACTAAAAAATTTGGCTGAATTCCTTTTTCAGGAAATTTATTGCATCCGTGGCAGGGGCCTTCTCCTGATCAACAATGGATTCCAGAATGGCCTTGCTGAGATTGATGGAAGGCGAATCTTTCTGTACCTTTTCAGACGTCATATTGATCAACTGGATGGTTCTTCCCCTGGCAATTTTGAGCATCTCCCATGCACCGGCTGAAACGTACAGTTGTTGTGAAAGATTATGTTCGAATTCTGACCGTATTGTATTTGTCAGCTCCGATTGTAACTGCTGGCACGTATATCCGGGTTTGTTTACACGAATGATAAGACTTTCAGGTGATATCCGTTCAAGAAAAAGAATCAGCCGCTCATAAGCCTGCAGCCTGAGCGGAGCTGTCAGATTCCGGTTATTCGCAAAAAACTGCTGTTTACGCTTCTGTTCCTCATCGTTAAAATACTTCCTTACCATATAGAAAGTAGTGGCAAATACCACCAGGGCAGGAAGCAGGTATTTCAGGATCTCAAGGGCCTGGTTCATCATAGATTTTGTTGAAAAATTATCATCACGTAATATTAACGAATTTATGGCGAAAAGTTTATTTTTACGCAGTTAAAATAAGATAAACAGCATATTGAATTACTTGTTGTTCCACACTCCTATCTCAATACCCACACCCACAATCAACTGTCAACTAACAACTAACAACAATACTACATGGAAAACATCTCGAACCGCGTAAACAGCCTGTCCCCTTCGGCAACAATAGCCATGAACCAGAAAAGCAGGGATCTTCAGGCAAAAGGAATTAATGTGATCAACCTGAGTGTGGGTGAACCCGATTTTTTTACACCTGATCATATTAAAGCTGCAGCCAAAAAAGCCATTGATGATAATTTCTCGTTTTATCCGCCGGTTGCCGGATATCCCGATCTGAAGAAAGCTATTTCCGAAAAGTTCAAACGTGAGAATAACCTCGATTACACACCCGAACAGGTTATTGTATCATGCGGTGCAAAACATTCGCTGGCCAATGTCATGATGAGCATGATTGACAAGGATGATGAGGTGATCATTCCTGCACCATACTGGGTGAGTTATCTCGAACAGGTTAAGCTCTGTGAGGGGATTCCGGTTGTCATCAATGCCGGTTTTGAGAACAATTTCAAGATAACACCGGAACAACTGCAGGCAGTAGTAACCCCAAAAACCAAAGCCTTGTTATTATGTTCCCCGTCAAATCCTACCGGGGCAGTATATTCCAAGGCAGAATTAAGGGCCCTTGCTGATGTACTGGTCAGGTATCCGCAGATTATGATCATATCCGATGAAATCTATGAACATATCAATTTTATTGGCGGACATCAAACCATTGCGCAATTTGCCGATATGAAAGAACGTACGGTGGTGATCAACGGCGTTTCAAAGGCTTACGCCATGACAGGCTGGAGAATAGGTTACCTGGGTGCTCCGATCTGGCTGGTCAAAGCCTGTGACAAGCTTCAGGGACAGACAACCACCGGTGCGACAACCATATCGCAGAAGGCCGCCACGGCAGCTCTTACCGGTGACCAGTCATGTGTTAAGGAGATGAATCAGGCATTTAAACGCAGAAAAGACCTGGTAGTAAAACTGGTACGTGAAATACCAGGTGTAAAAGTATACGATCCTGACGGAGCATTTTATGTATTCCCCCAGGTGAATGCCTATTACGGAAAGTCATTCAATGGAACCCGGATCAACAACTCAAGCGACCTTTGTCTGTATCTGCTCGAACACGCACACATCGCAACTGTTCCGGGCGATGCTTTCGGTGACGATACCTGCATCAGGATTTCATTTGCCACTTCAGACGAGAAACTCGTCGAAGCCATGAAATGGATGAAGGATGCCTTGCTTGCGCTGAAGTAGTAATCAGTGATCAGTAATCAGTGATCAGTAATCAGTGGGGCATGAGTTTAGAGATTAGAGTGTGACAAACCTCCAATGCTAATTCTGTCACCGAATACCGATTACCGATTACCGATTACCGATTACTGATTTACCAATCACCCTTGCCCGCCGAAGTTTTAACAAAGGCGGGAATCACCTATCACCTTCTTCCAGACTCCAGATCCTGACTGTATGGTCATCTGAGGCTGAGGCAAAACTCCGGCCATCCGGATTGAATCTGACCGAATTAACAAAACCGGTATGTCCTGTATAAGTATACAGGAGGTTACCGGTGTCCGTTTCCCACAGAACAATGGTTTTATCGGCAGCACAGCTAATCAGGTAATTCCCATCAGGACTGAAACGCACATCAAAGATACTACCGGCATGCCCCGAAAAGGATCTGACACATTCCCCGGTTTCGATAGACCACAGACGGATGGTTTTGTCCGCTGACGCAGACACCACATATTTACCCGAAGGATGAAAATCAACAGCAAAGATATTTCCTGTATGCCTGTCAAGTTTTCTCAACTCTGCACCGGTATTCATATCCCAGATTCTTACCGATTTATCGAGTGAACCACTAACAGCCATTTCACCATCCGGACTAATGTCTACCGGTAAACAGCTTTTCTCATGTCCTGTGAGCGTCAGCAGCAACGCTCCCTGGTCATAATCCCATATTCTTATAGATTTTGCATAGGAACCGGCGGTGATTTTATGTACCCTGGGATTGTAATCCATACTCCACACATCGGTTGTGTAACCACCAAATGTTCTGATCTGCCTGCCCTGCATATCCATCAGTTTAACCTCCGGGCCAATAGCTGCGAGGATCATCTTATCTGAAGCAAACTGCAGGGCTCTGACAGAAATTCCGTTCTCGATCTTTCCGGAAAGTTCACCGGTTTTCGCATTCCAGAAATAAATCATCTTGTCCTCACCTGCAGTGGCCAGAATTTGTCCATCTTCGCTGAAAGCCAATGCTTTAACCGGTGCATTATGCTTTTTAATTATGCGTGGAGGTGTATCACCCGTTTGCGCCAGTATCCCGGTGCGGATAAAGGTGAC
Source organism: uncultured Bacteroidales bacterium (assembly GCA_963705125.1). GTDB lineage: Bacteria > Bacteroidota > Bacteroidia > Bacteroidales > UBA10428 > UBA5072. The sequence goes on from CAVPIY010000011.1 coordinate 548,228, forward strand.
CAATACAATCGTCAGAATATTCAGTTTCATGACCATTCCTGACCGAAGATGAGCTCAATCCTGTTCATTTATTATCTGATTTCTGCGCCCAGTTCCCGCTGATAATTGTCCATGAGTTTTTTCATAATCCGGTCAATGCGCTCATCCGTAAGCGTTGCTTCAATATCCTGCAAAATAAAACTGACCGCATATGATTTTTTATTTTTTCCAATCTGTTCACCTTCATACACATCAAAAAGATTGATGCGGGTGAGCATCCTGCGTTCGGTTCTGAATGCAATATCCCGGATCTGGGCAAATGTTACCGTTTTATCCAGTAACAGGGAAAGATCCCTGCGCACTTCAGGAAATTTCGGCAGTTCGCGGTGCTTGATTTTATGATCGCCCCGGATCTTAATAAGGTTATCCCAATGGATCCAAGCATAGAACACTTCATTACGCAGGTCGAAATCCTGTAATAAAGTCTGATTCACAATGGCTATTTCGGCTAAAAGCACATTGTTCATACTGTATACCAGGCCACCCGTAAACAGGTCATTTTCGCCAGGCATTGGATCTGTCATCAAGGAATCAGTCTTAAAGCCCATCTTACTCAGGATACTTTCAAGATAAGCCTTCAGCTGGTAGAAGCTTGTAAATTCTTCCGCTGATGCCCAGTTAGGCTCACACCTTTTACCCGTGATTAACAATGCGATGTGGAATTCTTCATGGTACTTATCCAATGGGTACCGGGATTCCCTTTCGCGGTGGTAAAAATAGCAATTACCGCATTCAAACAGTTTCAGATCAGGATGCTGCCGGTTAGCATTATATTGAATGGTTTCAAGTCCGCCAAACAGCAAGGTTTGTCGCATTACATTCAGTTCATTGCTGAGCGGATTTTTGATCCTTACCAGGTTTCCGGGTTTGAAAGTAGTCAGATTATCGTAATAGGCTGATCTGGTCAGTGAATTGCACATAATTTCATTGAATCCGTTGTTACACAGATAATCCGAGATCATATTGACCATTTTGTCCTTATCCGGTTTGGGACTATAAGACAGGCTGGAGTGAAGCGTGTCGCTGATTTCAACGTTATTGTAACCATATATTCTCAGGATCTCTTCGATCACATCGGCTTCCCGCGTGACATCCACCCTGAAGGAGGGCACTTCCAAATGAAAACCGGTATGGTCTTCGGATAATATTGTAAAATCAAGTGACAGGAGTATGGCCCGGATCACCTGGTGATCTATCTTCATACCGATCAGTCTGTCAATATTGGCATAGGTTACCTGTACCTGTGCGGGTATTACGGGATTGGGATATACATCTACCACAGCAGAGGAGATTTTTCCGCCTGCAATTTCCTTGATCAGCAATGCACAGCGTTTCAGCGCTACAAGGGTTATTTCAGGATCGATACCCCGTTCAAACCGAAAAGATGCATCCGTATTGATGCTGTGGCGTTTGGAAGTTATGCGGACAGAAACCGGGTCAAAATAGGCACTTTCAATAAAGATATTCCGGGTAGTCTTCCGTGATTCCCGAATGCAGCCCGCCAAATACCCCGCCTATTGCGATAGGCCTTTCCCCGTCACAGATCATAAGGTCAGTGGACGAAAGCTTATGCTCAACACCGTCAAGCGTCACAAAAGGGGTTCCTTCAGGGAGGTTTTTTACGATAATCTTTCTCCCCTGTAATTCGTCAGCATCAAAAGCATGCAGGGGCTGGCCCTGTTCATGAAGGACGAAGTTGGTGATATCCACAACGTTGTTAATGGGATTCATGCCGATGGACTTAAGTCGGTCCTGAAGCCAATCCGGGGATGGTCCCACCTTAACACCACTGATGCTAACCCCCGCATATCGCCGGCAGGCACCTGAATTTTCAATGATTACCTCAACCGGACAGCTTTCATCATCAACCCTGAAATCATCAACACTGGGCCTGATCAGATGCAATATCCCTGTCTTTTTTAAGGTATGCTGCCAGGTCCCTTGCCACACCCAGGTGTGAGGCACTGTCAATGCGATTGGGGGTCAAGCCGATCACAAACCTGGTTTCGGATTCGGCGTTGAAGTATGTCCTCGCCGGCATACCGACCGGAGCATTGCCGGGTAAAACCAGTATACCGTCATGGTTGTTCCCTAAGCCAATTTCATCTTCTGCACATATCATACCTTCTGACTCTACACCCCGGATCCTGGCCTTCTTGATCTCAAATTGCGCATTGCCTTTATACACGATGGTACCAATGGTAGCAACAACCACACGTTGTCCGGCAGCCACATTGGGTGCGCCACAAACAATATTCAGCAAGGCTTCCTGTCCGATATCCACCGTTGTGACCGAGAGTTTATCAGCATCAGGATGCTTCTGACAGGTCTTCACTTCGCCGATTACAAAACCCTCAAGTCCTCCTTTGATCTTTTCAACCGATTCAACAGCTTCCACCTCAAGCCCGATACTGGTGAGTACTTTGGCTATTTCGTCCGGACTGAGTTTAATATCAATATATTGTCTGAGCCAACTATATGAAATATTCATTGAATAATGATAATAAAGTTCATTGCCCTGCAAAAAACAAAAATAGTAATTTTTAAGTGCAGACCGGGGATAGCTTTCGCAGATTAAGCATATTTTAAAAGAATATCCTGCCCAATTCCCAATACCAAATCCATACCCACTCGTCACTCGTCACCTCGTCACTCATCACTTAAAATAAATATCTTTGCACTTTATTTCATTGTTCATGTCTGAAAAAACAAAAAACCCTTATTCCTGGTCACAAACGATGACGGAGTTGATGCCAGGGGATTGAAAGCCCTGATTGATGTTGTTAAACCACTGGGTAAGGTGCTTGTCGTTGCTCCTGCGGATCCTCAATCAGGGATGTCCCATGCTATCACGGTGAAATATCCGCTCCGGCTTACGAAAATCACGGAAGAAGATAATCTGACAATTTATAAGTGCCATGGAACACCGGTTGATTGTGTGAAAATGGCTTTTAACCATTTGTTATCCGGAAAACCCGATTTTTTGGTTTCAGGTATCAACCATGGCTCAAATGCCTCAACCAGTGTGTTTTATTCGGGAACCATGGGTGCTGCGCTGGAGGGTTGTATAAATGAAGTGCCCTCGATGGGCTTTTCCCTTTTAAATATTGATCATGATGCTGACTTTACATCTGCCTCTTATTATCACGGACATGATCATCAGGAAAGTGATTCAAAACGGATTACCCAAATCGGTATGCCTGAATGTGAATATTCCCGATGTTGAAAGGAATACAATTGCCGGTATTAAAATCTGCAGGCAAAATAAGGGATACTGGCGGGAAGAATTCGATAAAAGAACTGACCCGCTTAGGAAAACATTATTTCTGGCTCACAGGTAATTTTCACAATACAGAACCTGAAGCAACTGATACAGATGAGTGGGCTCTTGAGCATCAATATGTATCCATCGTTCCGATGCAAACTGACCTGACTTGCTACGATACCCTCAAGGTACTTGATCCCTGGGACTTTGAACGAAAATGATCCTTCAGTCGTCTCATTCAAAAACGAAACACATGAACAATGCCCTATCCAACAAGCTTAAAAGATATGATACACTGGCTACAGGAATCATTTCCGGGATCCTTTTGCCTGTTATCGTTTATTTCATATTGTATTATTCCAAAATTCAGGATGTTAGATTCACGCTCTTCTCGCATCACCTGGTCATTGGCAATATTATCCCCATTATTATCAGTCACTGTGTGCTTCCCAACCTTATCCTGTTTTTCATTTTTAATGGCATGAACTGGATGAATTCCGCCAAAGGTCTTCTCGGAACCACAGTGGTAATTACGCTGGGTATTTTTGCCATTAAATTAATCTTCAGTATTATATGAAGTATTATGTCATTGCAGGCGAAGCATCAGGTGATATGCATGCTGCGAACCTGATTACAGCCATTAAAGAAAATGATCCTGCGGCTGAATTCCGATGTTTTGGAGGAGACAAAATGAAAGAGGCAGGGGCCTTTCTTTTCATCCACTATCGTGACATGGCCCTGATGGGTGGAATTGAAGTACTGAGAAAATACCCTACCATCCGTAAAAATAAAAATATGTGCAGGAGAGATTTGCTGGATTACAAACCCGATTTGCTCATTCTGGTCGACTATTCAGGATTCAACCTCCCCATGGCACGTTTTGCGGCTGAACATGGAATTGAAGTTATTTATTACATCTCACCCAAACTTTGGGCATGGGCTAAGTGGCGCGTAAAAACCGTACGCAATTCGGTTAAAAAAATGTTCGTGATACTGCCTTTTGAAGTGGACTTCTACCGCGAACATCATGTACATGCTGAATATTATGGCAATCCGGTATTAGACAGTATCATGGCATTTGAGGGCCAATACAAACAGGAGACTGATTTTATCACAAGAAACAACCTGGAAGAAAAGCCCATTGTTGCACTCCTGGCAGGCAGCCGAAAACAGGAGATCGCACTTTTGCTGCCTGAAATGCTGGCTGCAGCCAGCCATTATCCGGGCTACCAGTTTGTTGTTGCCGGAGCTCCATCCATTCAACCGGCATTTTATAAGAAAATAATTGAAAATACCGATGCGCGTGTTGTCTACGATCAAACCTATGAACTACTGAAACAGTCGGAGGCTGCAGTGGTGACATCAGGCACTGCAACACTGGAAACAGCCTTGCTGCGGGTACCTGAAGTAGTTGTATACAAGACCAGTGCAATTACCTTTTTTATTGGCAATTTCCTTGTTAAAATCAAGTTTTTTTCTCTTGTGAATCTGATTCTGGATAAACCCATCGTCAAGGAGTTATTGCAGAAAGACCTTGCCCGGGATATCAGGACTGAACTTGACCTGTTGTTATTTGACAATAACTACCGGACTAAAATGATGAATTATTACACACAGTTGCGGAATATTCTTGGAGAGCCCGGAGTAGCCGGCCGGGTCGCCAGGAGAATCAGTCAGATCATGCAGACCCTATGAAACCAGTAAAGCGTTTCAGGAAATTATTCCTGCCAGGTCTGATCATGTTAGCTTTCACAAGTTTGTCACAGGCAGGCATGATCAGGTTAGGCCTGTTTTCCGGACAAGATATCCAGTCAGTCGTTTTTTCAGTCATTGAAGGAGAATATATCCTGACCGGTGATGCTCAACAGGTCGCTGTTATCCGGAAAGGGAACATGTTCCATATTGAACTTACCCGCTCCCGCGTGACGGTTCATGATACATCGCAATTATACGGAACTTACAGCAAATTGGAATTCAAGGGTGTTTCAGCCGGCAATATTTTCCAGATAAAACCGGTATACCCTTCCCTCCCATCGAAGGAATCAGAGGATAACCTTATGCTGGACGTCCGGGAAAATGCCCTCAGGCTCATCAATATCCTCGATCTGGAGAAATATATTCCCGGAACCATTGAAGCTGAAGGGGGACCTAATGCTTCTGCAGAGTTTTATAAAGCACAGGCGGTTCTTTCCCGTACTTATGCAATCAGGAACTTTGCACGACATGCCCACGAAGGGTTTAATCTTTGCGATGCTGTACATTGCCAGGCTTTCAACGGGAAAAGCCGTATGAATCCTATGATATACAGGGCTGTCGATGAAACCCGGAATGAAATCCTGGTTGATCAGGAAGGGAAACCCATCTTTACAGCTTTTCATGCAAACTGCGGGGGGATCACCAGCAGTGCATCCATGACGTGGAACAGAGATCTGCCCTATCTTATCTCAGTTCATGATCCATTTTGTGATGCTTCATCCCGGCATGACTGGAAAAAGATGATTTCACGCAAGGAGTGGAATGATTATTTGAACAAAAAGAGCCTGGCCGCAGATGTTAATACATACCATAAGCTTTCTGAACCTGGCCGGCATAAATACCTTGAAGCCGGTCAACAAAAGCTCCTGCTTACAACAATTCGTGAAGATCTGAACCTGAGGTCCTCCTTTTTTATACTGGTGTTAACCGATGAATCCGTCACCATCCAGGGTCATGGTTATGGACATGGCGCCGGCATGTGCCAGGAAGGAGCTATGGAAATGGCCCGTGTTGGTTATACCTATATGGATATTCTCATGTTTTATTTTTACCCTGTCAGATTGGAAAAAAGATAATCCATGATTTCAGTTGACCATCTCAGTTTATCCTTTGGCGGGTTTTATCTGTTCCGGGAAATATCTTTCCTGATAAACAGTCATGATAAAATTGGTCTGGTTGGACGGAATGGCGCAGGCAAGACAACACTCCTCAAGGTTTTTATGGGCCTTCAGCAACCTGATGAAGGTAAAATGGTCGTTCCACCAGGGACCAGGCTGGGTTATCTTCCCCAGCAAATGGTAATAATTGACGATAAGACTCTCCTGGATGAAGCTGGCAGTGCCTTTGATGAGATCGTATTGCTGGAAACAGAAATTAAAATCCTGAACAGTGAGATCTCTTCCAGAACAGATTATCAATTCAGAAATTTACCTCGATCTGATAGATCAACTTTCAGAAAAAACAGAACGATTTCACCTCCTCGAAGGGAGTAACCGTGAGCAGAAGATAGAACAGGTACTGACCGGACTGGGATTTACCCGTCGTGATTTCTCCGCGTCATACCCGCGAATTTAGCGGAGGCTGGCGTATGCGGATTGAACTCGCCAAGATCCTGCTGAAATCGCCGGATGTGATCATGCTGGATGAGCCGACCAATCATCTTGATATTGATTCGATCCAGTGGCTTGAAGAATTCCTGCACAATTATCACGGTGCGGTGTTGATGATCTCACATGACCGGGTTTTCCTTGATCAGGTAACAGACCGTACAGTGGAGATTTCCATGGGGAAGATCTATGATTACCGTGTGCCTTATTCAAAGTATGTATCGCTGCGAAAGGAAAGAAGGGAGCAACAGACAGCTGCATACCGGAACCAGCAGAAACTCATCGATGACACCCGGGAATTCATTGAACGATTCCGCTACAAACCGACCAAAGCGGTTCAGGTACAGTCCCGCATCAGGATGCTGGAAAAGCTGGAGATCATTGAAATAGATGAAGAGGACAATTCGGCCATTAACATCAAGTTTTCTCCTGCTCCCCGTTCAGGAAGTATTGTGCTCGAGATCCGTGACTTATCCATGAGCTATGGTTCTCACCAGGTGCTGGATCATGTTGACCTCACCATTCACCGGGGCGAACGGGTTGCATTTGTTGGACGCAACGGAGAGGGTAAAACCACCTTATCCAGGATTATCACGGGAGAACTTCATTTTGAAGGTCACCTGAAAACCGGACATAACGTTAAGATAGGCTATTTTGCGCAGAATCAGGATGAACTGCTTGATGGAAACAAGACTGTGCTGGAAACCCTTGATGAAGTGGCAACCGGTGATATCCGCTCAAAGATCAGGGATATTCTGGGCGCATTCCTGTTCAGTGGTGAAGATGTTGATAAAAAAGTCAGGGTCCTTTCAGGAGGAGAAAGATCACGACTGGCCATGGCAAAACTTCTTCTTGAACCCTGCAATTTGCTGATCCTGGACGAACCTACCAATCATCTTGATATGCGTTCAAAAGACATCCTGAAACAGGCGTTGTTGAAATATGATGGCACGCTTATTGCGGTTTCTCATGACCGGGAGTTTCTTGACAGACTGGTAACAAAGGTTTATGAATTTGCAAACGGTAAGATCAGAGAACACCTGGGTGGCATCTATGATTTTCTTTCCCGGAAAAAACTAGCCTCAATGGCTGAACTGGAGAGAAAAGCATCCTTACAAACAGCAGCTTTTGTGAAAGAAGAAGCCAGTAACAGTAAGCAGGCTTTTCTGGAGAAAAAGGAATTTGAACGTGAGCTTCGGAAACTGGAGAATCGGATTGAAAAGGCTGAGCTCAGGATTACTGAAATTGAAAGGGAGATTTCATCATATGAGGCAAAAATTGCCAATCCGTCAGGTGATCTGGATGGCATTATGACGCCGGAGTTCTATGCTGCCTACACTCGTTTCCATACCCAATTGAAACAGCAGATGAACGAGTGGGAGCAGCTTCATCAGGAGCTGGAGGAAATTAAAAATAAAAGAAATTGAGTATTTTTGCCTGTGTATAAAATAACCGGACTGTCATGCGTAAGGGGTTAGATTTACTAATAGTACTGATATTTTTATTGCCGGTTGCCTGTTTCACTCCAAAATCGACAGTAAAACCCAGCGTGATAAACCTGTCAAAAATGTATAATCCGGCGAATACCAGGTTTCATCCCGCTTATACCATTTATCATAATTCTCCCATTGCCTCGCTCCTGGTAATCAAAATATTCCCGGTTGAATTGTTGTATTCCGGAACAATTGAACCAAACAAGGTATTGGGGAAAGTTAGCCTCACCTATGTATTGACCGATATTACCGATCCGGATAAGCCTTTCATGGCCGATTCAGGACAGATGAACTATACATTTGCGCGGGAAAATGCTGAAAAGCGTTTCATTACCCAGGTGTTACTTAAAGCCGGGAATAGGCAGGTTTTATCAGCTGATGATCACAGCACGTGATGTTGTGAGAAACGAGGAAAACCTTACCTATCTTTTTGTGGATAAAACTTCTCCTTTTTCGGAACAGAATTTTCTGATTACGGAAACAGAAACCGGCACACCGGTATTTCAACCCAACGTAGTTGGCAATACCCTGTTTAAACTCGATTGCACGGAAAAGCAGTATGAACAGATATATGTAAGTTATTATGGCAGAGAGACTCCCTTACCAAAGCCCTCATTTGCAACGGGACATGAAAAGGAATTCCTGGAGAGACCTGACAGTATGTGGGTATTGCCTTTCCGAAGCGGATCAAGCTATCAGCTCAATTATGAGGGTATTTATCATTTTCGGCTCGATACAAACCGGGCTGAAGGATTAACCTTGTGCAATTTTGGCTTCAGTCATCCGAAGGTGCAGGAAGTGAGACAACTCGTGGAACCGCTTGCCTATCTTGCCACGACTCCTGAATACGATAAGATTAAAAAATCGGCCAACCAAAAACTGGCAGTTGATAATTTCTGGATCGAAAAGGCCGGGAATCTTGAGCGGGCCCGTGAACTGATCCGGGTTTACTATAACCGTGTATATTTTGCCAATTTCTATTTTACTTCGTTTAAACCGGGCTGGAAAACTGATCGGGGTATGATTTTTATTATTTACGGTCCACCTCAGTCAGTAAAAGTATTAACCAGCCAGGAGAAATGGATTTACTATAAGAATAATTTTACCACCTCGGTGACATTTACCTTTGATTTTCAACCATCCCCCTTTACACTGGACAATTATGTTCTGCAGCGTTCCGACAGCTATGACACCTACTGGAGGCAGGCCGTGGATTCGTGGCGTAAAGGCGCTATATACACCATGGATTAAATCAACAACTGAATACACGTGAAATCCAAAACAAGCCTGATCTTTGGCATACATCCCGTAAATGAAGCCCTGCGAACCGGTAAGCCTGTTGATAAAATCCTGCTGAAGCAAGGCTTCAGGAGTGAAACAATAACCGGACTTTTTCCTTTGCTTCGGGAACAGGGTATACCCTTTCAATATGTTCCTGCTGAAAAGCTGAACCGCCTTACAGGAGGAAATCACCAGGGTATTATTGCCATGATTTCAGAGCTTGAATATACTGAACTTGAAAAGTTGGTTCCCTTTCTTTTTGACCAGGGAAAGTTGCCGGTATTGGTAATACTGGACAGCATCACGGATGTCCGCAACCTGGGAGCCCTGGCACGCAGTGCTGAATGTGCCGGTATCGATGCACTGATTGTACCGGCAAAGGGTTCGGCACAGATCAATGCTGATGCCATAAAGACTTCAGCAGGTGCCCTGAACAAGATCCCGGTATGCCGGGTGAACACACTGTCTGATGCCGGTAAATATCTCCGCGAAAGCGGTTTTCAGCTGATCGCAGCAACAGAAAAAGCCGGGGAAATTATTTACAATGCTGATTTCTCAAGGCCTTCCGCCATTATCCTGGGAGCAGAGGACACCGGGATCGATCCAAAATTATTGAAAATGGCAGATATGCTGGTAAGGATTCCCCTGTTTGGATCAATTCAATCATTAAATGTGAGCGTAGCCGCATCCGTTATATTTTTCGAAGTTGTAAGACAGCGGAATTTCCAAAATCACCACCCTGTCAGGGTGGCACCCTGACAGGGTGTATTTTTACATCTGTTGAATTTTTATATCTTAGCATGCTTTTTTAAACGACAGCTTTTTTGCACAGGCAAATCATGGCAGGCAGCGGAAGAAGCCCCGGTATAAAATTCAGTCTCGCAGGTTTACTGGTTACTCTCGGAATAGTATTCGGCGATATCGGGACCTCGCCGTTGTATGTTATGAGAGCCATCGTCCGCGAGGATTTTCCTATAGAACCGGATTTTATACTTGGCGTTCTTTCCTGCATCATCTGGACCCTGACCCTGCAAACCACCATTAAGTACGTTATCATCACCCTCCGTGCAGATAACAAGGGTGAGGGCGGCATATTCTCCCTGTTTGCCCTGTTGCGAAAGAATAAAAAGTGGGTATATATTCTGGCCATAATTGGCGGAAGTACCTTGCTGGCCGATGGGGTCATCACCCCCTCCATCACTGTGGTTTCCTCTATCGAGGGATTGCGGATGATCAATCCTGACATTCAGGTTGTACCCATCGTTATGATCATTCTCACCCTGCTTTTCTTATTTCAGCAATTTGGTACCGGTAAAATCGGCACGTTTTTCGGTCCTATCATGTTTTTCTGGTTTTTGATGCTGGGTATTTTGGGGGCAACTGAAATACATGAGCAGTTACTGGTGCTGAAATCCTTCAATCCCTATTATGCCGTCCACCTGCTCTGGAAATATCCGGGAAGCATTCTTTTGCTGGGAGCGATCTTTCTCTGTACAACCGGGGCCGAGGCGCTTTATACCGACCTGGGACATTGCGGGTTGAAGAATATCAGGGTATCCTGGGCCTTTGTCAAGACAGCGCTTATCCTGAATTATCTCGGCCAGGGTGCCTGGTTGCTTAGTCACGGCAGCAATCTGACCAGTATCACAAATCCGTTTTATGCCATTATGCCATCCTGGTTCCTGCCCATCGGCATTTTTGTGGCAACCGGAGCTGCTATTATTGCCAGTCAGGCCCTGATCAGCGGATCCTATACCCTGATCACAGAAGCTATTTCTCTGAACTTCTGGCCGAAAATAAAAATTAAACATCCGACTTTACAGAAGGGTCAGATGTATATTGCCAGTATCAACTGGTTTTTATGGATCTCCTGCATGATTGTCGTTCTCCTCTTCAAAAAATCGGATAACATGGAGGGTGCTTACGGGCTTTCGATCACGATCACCATGATTATTACCACGCTGCTGATGGTTTCATACCTTTCTTTGAAAAGAACAAACCGGATGATCATTACTGCCTTCCTGCTGACATATCTGCTTATTGAAGGGTCTTTCCTGTATGCCAACCTTTTCAAATTCATGCATGGCGGCTGGTTTACAATACTGGTTGCCGGCTTACTCTCCCTGGTCATGCTCTCCTGGTATAACGGCCGGAAGATCATAAACCGCTTCCTTCGTTTTTTACCCCTTGAACAATATCTCGATGTGATCAAGGATCTGCGGAATGACGTAAGCGTTCCAAAAACAGCCACAAACCTGGTATATCTTACCAAAGCCAACCGGATCACAGATATTGAATCAAAGATCCTCATGTCGATATTCAATAAACAACCCAAAAGAGCGGATCATTACTGGATCATCCATCTCGATATCATGGATGACCCCAGGTCAATGGATTACAAGGTAACCCACATCATTCCAGGCATTCTCACCCGGGTCGACATTTTCCTGGGCTTCAAGGTTGAACCCAGAATTAATACCATGTTCAAGTTCATCACCAATGAGCTTGCTAAATCGGGGGAAATTGATTTATTTAGCGGATATCCGTCCCTCCGGAAGCATAATGTTCTAACAGACTTCAAATTCATCCTGATTGACAGGCTTAATATTTCTGATCTTGATTTCAACATGATAGAGAAAATAGTCCTGAATATTTTCCTGTTTATCAGCCGGATTAGCATAACCGAGGCAAAAGCGCTCGGATTTGATGCCAGTACGGTTTTTGTGGAACAAATGCCACTCGGTTTTGAAGGCAGTGTCAATGTAAGGCTTAACCGCAAAAATTAACAATCAGGGTAAAACTAACTCTTCTCATGTCAGTCAACGGAAGACATCAGGGAATCAAGTTCAGTGCAACCGGACTAATTGTTACCATGGGCATAGTTTTCGGTGACATAGGGACTTCTCCTTTATATGTAATGAAGGCGGTCACGCGGGAAGGCTTTGCCATTGAGCCCGATTTTATTCTGGGTGTGCTATCGTGCGTGATCTGGACACTGACAATCCAGACCAGCATCAAGTATGTCATGATCATTCTCAGGGCCGATAACAAGGGAGAAGGCGGGATATTCTCCCTTTTTGCCCTGTTGCGGAAAAGCAAAAGCTGGGTATACGTACTGGCCATTGCCGGCGGCAGTCTGTTGCTGGCCGATGGGATCATTACACCGGCCATTACGGTTACATCCTCTATTGAGGGTTTGCGGATGATCAATCCAGAGATCAAGGTGATCCTGATTGTCGTGATCATCCTGGCTGTATTGTTCTCTATTCAGCAGTTCGGGACCGATTATGTCGGCAAGTTTTTTGGACCCATCATGTTTTTATGGTTTTCCATGCTCGGAATACTTGGCGCTATTGAGATCCATGAGAAACTTCTGGTATTAAAAGCCTTTAATCCGTATTATGCGGTTCATTTGCTGCTTAAGTATCCGGGAAGCATTCTTTTGCTGGGTGCTGTTTTCTTATGCACCACGGGAGCGGAAGCCCTGTATGCTGACCTGGGACATTGCGGTATAAAAAACATCAAGGTGTCCTGGGTATTCGTCAAAGTTGCCCTTATTCTGAACTATCTTGGCCAGGGAGCCTGGATCATGAGTCATGGAAATCTGATGACTGAAAATATAAATCCGTTTTATGCCATCATGCCTGCCTGGTTTCTTCCGTATGGCATAGGGGTGGCAACTGCAGCAGCCATTATTGCCAGCCAGGCATTGATCACCGCTTCATACACCTTGATCAGCGAAGCCATGTCACTAAATTTCTGGCCACGGATCAGGATCAAATATCCCACCCTGCATAAGGGACAAATGTATATTGGCAGCATCAACTGGTTTTTGTTCATCATGTGCATGATTGTCGTGCTTACCTTCAGGGATTCATCGAATATGGAAGCTGCTTATGGTCTTTCCATCAACATCACCATGATCATTGACACATTCCTGCTTATATCCTATCTCACGCTTCGGAGAACAAAGATCCAGATGGTTGCCCTGTTCGTATTCGTGTATATGATCGTTGAAGGGTCCTTTTTATATGCCAATCTCTTTAAATTTTCACATGGCGGATGGTTCCCCATATTATTGGGGGGGCTGATCGCCCTGCTTATGCTTTCCTGGTATAACGGGCGAAAGATCACCAACCGTTTCCTGCGATTTCTGCCGGTTGAACAATATCTTGATGTTTTAAAAGATTTGCGCAACGACACCAGTATACCCAAAACAGCAACGAATCTGGTTTTTATTACAAAGGCAAACCGCGCCACCGATATCGAATCCAAAGTTATGCATTCGATCCTGAACAAGCAGCCCAAACGTGCGGATCATTACTGGTTCATCCATGTGGATATTCTGGATGAACCCCGGTCGCTCGAATACAAGGTAACGACAATCCTGCCCGGTATCCTGACCCGAATTGATTTCTTTCTTGGATTTAAGGTTGAACCCCGCATCAACTCCATGTTCAAACATGTGACGAACGACCTGGCCCGCTCGGGAGAGATTGACCTGTTCAGCGGTTATCCCTCACTCAGGAAGCACAATGTCCTTACCGATTTCAAATTCATTATCATCGACCGGTTGCACACATCTGACCTGGAATTCAAGTTTCTCGAAAACATTATCGTGAATATTTATTTTTTCCTGGTTCACAACAGCGTATCTGATGTCAGGGCACTTGGATTTGACTCAAGCAATGTATTCATTGAACAGGTGCCTTTGGGTTATGAGGGGTCGATACCGTTTAAGCTGGTAAGAAGAAGTTAAATGTTGATAGTTGATAGTTGATAGTTGATAGTTGATAGTTGATTGCAAATTGTTGTTTGTTGTTTGTTGTTTGTTGTTTGTAAACAAGACTATTAGTTATATCTCATACAAAACCCAAATCCCTTTTCTCACAAACAACTATCAACCAACAACTAACAACAACCTCCTGCACCCATGAACCTCTTCTACTGCCCCGATATCCTGTCCCGCGAAGCCCTGCTCTCACCCGGGGAGTCAGCACATTGCATCCGAGTGCTGAGGCTGGGTAAAGGAGAGAAAGTGCAGGTCATTGACGGCAAAGGCGGCTTGTTTGAAGCAGTTATCACGCTGCCCGATGCCAGGCAATGCCGTTTGGAAATAACCAGTTCAACCATTCTTCCCCCGGCCCGGAATTTCAACCTCCACATTGCCATTGCCCCAACCAAGAGCATCGACCGTTTTGAGTGGTTTATCGAGAAAGCGGTTGAAATAGGCATTGATACCATCACTCCCCTGCTCTGCCAGCGTTCGGAGCGCCGCGTTCTGAAAACCGACCGGCTGCAAAAGCTGATTATTGCCACCATGAAACAAGCCATGGTCTTCCAGTTACCCTTGCTCCATGAACTTACAAACTTCGAAAAGTTCATCAGAAGCTATGCCGGACCCCATGAAAACCGGTTTATAGCCCATTGTGGTGGCACCCCAAGGAAGAAACTGCAGGAAGCGATTCTGGCCGGAAAGGATACAGTCGTGATGATCGGACCGGAAGGGGATTTTACGCCCGAGGAAATCGGGCTGTCTGTTGACCATGGTTTTATTCCAATATCCCTGGGGCAAAATAGGTTAAGGACAGAGACGGCGGGGGTGGTGATGTGTAATTCCCTTATTCTGCTGAACGAATTACAACAGGAATAGAAACCTATAAAAGCTGTAGAGTATTTTTTTATATGAGTATCGGCAATGATTATTACATATAATAAATAAATAGTTCCAGTATTTGAATGAATTATTTGTGGCGTGATAATAGTAGGTTGTTGTCTTCTTCAATTGCCCCGGCCTGAAGGCCGTGGCTATTGAGCTATGACAATGGATTACCTGGGTAGGTAAGAGTTTTAAGTTTGTTGTTAAAGATAACCGATAGTCATTTTTTTTTATAATAATGTAGCGTAAAAAAAATCACAGTTTCGTAATACTTTTATCTTGATAATCTCCATAAAAAAATATTATCAAACCTTTTAAAATTAAAATTATGAACCTTGTTGAAATTGATTGTTACAATTGCGGCTCTAAAGAGTATAAATATTATGATAGTGAGAATGGTTACAATTTAGTCAAGTGTTCAGCATGTGGATTGCTGTATGTAAATCCCAGACCTTCTGCAGAAGATATATCTTCAGCCATGAAAACAGGAGTCCATACCGGAGATTCTACTTTACGTTTTACAGGAATATACCATAAAAGCAAGATAAATGATTATTTAAAGATCTTAGCTGATTTTTTTCCTGAAGAAAAGTCTGAGCTTTCATTTAAAAAATGGTTGGATATAGGATGCGGATTTGGAGAATTTCTTCAGGCACTAAATGTTTATTCAAAAGGTAATATTATTGGCAAAGGTTCAGAACCAAATGCAACAAAAATTAAATCTGCCTTAGCCAGGAATTTAGATGTAAGTTTTATAGATATGGATACCCATAAAGAAAAGTATGATTTCATATCATTGCTCAATGTATACTCTCATATACCTGATCCGGTTAAATTTATTTCCAGTTTGAAAAAAAACCTGAGTCCGAATGGAGAGATTTTCCTGGAAACAGGACATGCTTGTCATCATCCTGCAAAGCTTCTCCCAAAGCCTCATAACCTGCCGGATCATCTTAGTTTTGCAAATCGGGATATTGTTGAGAACATATTTAAAAAGCTTGGTTTTGAGATTGTTCATGTTAAAATATATAGTAATGAAACCTCCATCTATTCACGTACCACGAGGTTTGTAAAAGAAATTGCAAAGATATTGCTCCACAGACGAAAAGGATTCAGGGGATTATTTTCAAACATTCCTTATCAATCATTTATTATCAGGTGCAGACTTGTCAGCTGACTTGTTGATCTGTCGCTGAAGTTTCTTGCTCAGCCTCAGCGGCTATACGGAAGCGATGTCGGCGCAGACGCCCAAACACCGAACACTGAATACCGAATACTTAAGATTAATGTTATTACAAATTTCGTGCTTTACTCGTCCCTCGTCCCTATTCCACCTGTCCTTATCCAACCAGAAACTCCCCTCATAAAAAAAGGGGTGCAATAATTGCAAAAAAAAATAACCTTTGCCGTCGGAAATAAGTATATAATATATTAAAATAAGCCATAATCCGTTCTTAATCTATGCTGTTTAATTCGCTTGAGTTTATACTGTTTCTCCCGATGGTGGTGGCGCTTTACTTTATGCTTCCCCACCGCTTCAGATGGATCCTGCTGCTGATTGCCAGCTATTATTTTTATATGTGCTGGAATTATAAATTCGTGGTGCTTATATTCATTACCACTATTGTTAATTTTCTTTGCGGCATTGGTATCGGAAGATCAAAACGTAAAATACTAAGGATCATATATCTGACCACAGGACTTGTAGTGAGTTTTGGAATGCTTTTCTATTTTAAATATTTTAATTTTTTTGGTGAATCCCTGAATGCAGTTTTTAGTAAGTTTAATATATTCTACCATATACCAGCCTACAGTATAATACTACCGGTTGGGATCTCATTTTTTACTTTTCAAACCCTGAGTTATACCATTGATGTTTATAAGGGGAATCAACCGGTGGAATATCATTTTGGTCTTTTTGCGCTTTATGTATCTTTTTTTCCACAGCTGGTAGCCGGACCAATTGAGCGTTCTACCAACCTGCTTCCCCAGTTTTATAAGGAAAATCATTTGACATACGAAAATATCAGAGATGGTATAGCACAAATGCTTTGGGGATTTTTCAAGAAGGTGGTAATTGCCGACCGATTGTCAGAATATGTTAACATAGTTTATAATAATCCCGGAGATTACCAGGGTGCACATTATCTGATCGCCACCCTCTTTTTCTCATTCCAGATTTACTGTGATTTTTCAGGATATTCAGATATTGCCATAGGTACGGCAAGGATAATGGGATACAGCCTCATGGTTAACTTCAGACGACCCTATATGTCACAAAGCATCAGGGAATTCTGGCAGCGATGGCACATTTCACTTTCCACCTGGTTCCGTGACTACCTTTATATCCCGCTGGGAGGCAACCGAGTAGCCTCGAAACGGCGTTACTATTTTAACCTGTTCTTTACTTTTCTGGTTAGTGGCCTTTGGCATGGGGCAAACTGGACCTTTGTCATCTGGGGTGCTCTCCATGGCTTATACCTGGTATTTGCCATCTGGATATCCGGTATACGGGAAAAAGTCAATCATTTTCTGGGACTTACCCATGCCCCGGGTTTTCATAGGATACTCCAGCAATTTACTACCTTTGCGCTGGCTTATTTTGCCTGGATCTTTTTCAGGGCGAGGTCTCTTCAGGATGCCACGCAAATCATCAGCGGGATGCTGCACCCTGATTTCAGCGTGCAATTGAATTTAAATGAATTCCGTGCTGATTTCTACCTTAGTTTCCTGCTGATCCTGATTTTGCTGATTGTTGAGATTTTTGAAGAACAATATAATCTCTATAAGCAGATCAGACTTTTACCAAAATTCTATAAATGGTCACTGGCAGGTGCCATTGGATTGGCATTGTTGCTATTGGGTATTTGGGAAGCCTCCGATTTTATTTACTTCCAATTTTAAGAAGTAAGACAATGAAAGAAAAGAACCTTCGAATAATAATCTATATCCTGGGGATCATTTGTTTGTATGCCTTCCTGGCTGTAAGGATCTTTCCCATGATGAATGCAGTTTTGAGCGAAAAGATGGATCCGGAAACACGGGAATTTAATAAATATGGTGATCTATATTATAATAATTATATATCGCACTTTAAACAGGATTTTCCTGCTCAAATAAGGAAATACAGGCTTTCAGAGAAGAATCCTTCTGTAAACGAGGCTGATATTCTGACCTTTGGAGACAGTTTCTTCGATTTTTCTTTTGTCACAACCTTTCCGGAACGATTATCAGATACACTGGATCAGAGAGTATATTCCTTTGTGACTCAGGACGCGTCACTCTCCAATCCGTTTTGTATCCTGAATCATGGTGCCTATCAGAAAAATGACAATCCGAAATATGCAATCTTTGAGACCATTGAAAGAAACATACCCGTTAAATTCAGCGAACCATACAATCAGGGATGTAAGCAGAATACCCCGAGTATAAGCTTATCTGACGAAGTGCTTAAATTTATATTTAAGAACAACTCTGAACTACTGTTTGCATTGATGCTTAAAAGAGGCTACTTATTAAATCACGCTTATTCTTATATTGTAACACTCAGGTTTGATTTGTTCGGATACATGTCACCCAAGACCTCGAAATATAAACTTGAGAAAAGTCCATGGCTTTTTTATGACAAGGAATTCAGCGATCAGCCTGGTGGATTCTATTACAAATACTCGGAAAAAGAGCTTCAGACATATGCTGATAATATCCTTCAATTAAGCCAGAATCTCAAATCATCCTACAATCTCAATCTCATTTTCATGCCTGTGCCCAACAAGTATTCCATTTATCACACCGTGGTCAACAATGACCGGTATAATGATTTCCTTCCCAGGTTATATAGTGAACTTGAAAAAAGAGGCGTATTATATGTTGACCTGTACCGTGAATATAAATCTTCGCCTGATACGTTCTATTATGGTACAGATACGCATTGGAACAAGAAGGGTGTGGATAAAGCCCTGCATTTGGTACTGGAAAAAATGAACGGATTCAATTCACTGGCATATCTTCACCAATCAAGGAAAGAACAGAATATAACCATTACTAAATAAACCCATTGGAATGAAAGCAGTACTACTGGCAGGCGGTTTCGGCACCCGCATCAGCGAGGAAAGCGGCATCCGGCCAAAACCCATGGTGGAGATAGGCGGTAAACCAATCCTGTGGCATATCATGAAGATCTATGCCCACTATGGTATTAAAGATTTCATCGTATGTGTCGGTTACAAAGGAAACATCATCAAGGATTTCTTTGCCAATTATTTCCTTTACCAGTCAGACGTGACATTCGACCTGAAATACAATACCATGTCGATCCTGAACAACCAGAGCGAGGAATGGAAAGTCACCCTGGTGGATACAGGCCTGAATACCATGACCGGTGGAAGGCTGAAAAGAGTCAAAGAATACCTGGGCAATGAAACCTTTTGCATGACATACGGAGATGGTGTAAGCGACGTTAAAATCGAGGAACTGATTAAATTTCACAAGGAGCAGAAATCTTTCGCCACATTAACAGCTGTCCAGGAACCAGGGCGATTTGGTACAATATCCCTTAAAAGTGATCAGACCAAGGTGGTTAATTTCAGGGAAAAACAGAATGATGAGAACACAGCATGGATAAATGGTGGCTTCTTTGTGCTTGAACCGGAAATATTCAGTTATATCAACGATGATTCCACTGTTTTTGAAAAGACTCCGCTTGAAAAGCTTGCTCAGGAAAATAAACTCTCTGCTTACAGGCACACCGGTTTCTGGCAGCCCATGGATACGATCAGAGACAAAAACGTTCTTGAAGATTTATGGAGTTCAGGCACAGCACCATGGAAGATCTGGTAATCAAACAACTATTAATTAATATAAATCATGAAAATACTTATCACCGGTAACCTGGGTTATGTAGGTTCAGAACTTGTGAAGTTGCTCAGAAAGACATATCCGCAGGCCGAGTTGGCAGGATTTGACATAGGCTATTTTACAAAAAATATTACGAATAAAGACACTGCCCCTGAAATGTACCTCGACTGTCAGCATTTCGGGGATGTACGCAAATTTCCCGAAAAATTGCTTCAGGGTGTTGACGCTATTGTCCAGCTGGCTGCCATTTCAAATGATCCTATCGGCAACAAATTCGAAAAGGTCACCCTGGATGTTAATTATGAGGCTGTGATCGATATTGCCAAAAAGGCCAAAAAGATGGGTGTAAAAAAAATGGTTTTTGCATCAAGCTGTTCGGTGTATGGCTTTGCCGAAGAAGCCGCCCGAACGGAAGATTCATCCGTCAATCCGCTAACGGCATATGCCAAATCAAAGGTGCTTGCTGAACGTGATCTGGCCCCTTTGGCCGATGATGTGTTCATGGTTACCTGCCTTCGATTTGCCACAGCATGCGGCATGAGTGACAGGCTCCGGCTTGACCTCGTTCTGAATGATTTTGTTGCCGGTGCCGTGGCAAACGGTGAGATCAATATCATGAGCGATGGCTCACCCTGGAGACCGCTGATCAATGTGCGGGACATGGGAAGAGCCATCATCTGGGGAATCGAAAGAAAAGCAAATAATGGAGGCAATTACCTGGTAATCAATACCGGAAGTAATGTCTGGAATTATCAGGTTAAAGATCTGGCTTATGCTATACATGGCATTTTACCCGGTATAAAAGTTTCTATCAACAAGGATGCACAACCCGATAAGCGTTCTTACCGGGTAAGTTTTGACCGGTTCGAGAAAATGGCCCCCGGACATGTGCCGGTTTATGACCTCAAACAATCGATCAAAGACCTGGCAGATGGTTTGAACAGCATTGACTTCAGGGATCAGAATTACAGGCAATCGCGCCTGATCAGGCTCTTTGTTGTGAATGAACTGCTGGCCGGGAATATCATTGACAGCAACTTAGCCCTGATAAAATGATCTTCAGCGAAACTCCATTACCGGGAGCATACCTTATTACACCGGAACCATATGCAGATGACCGGGGTCTGTTTGCCCGCACATTCTGTAAAAATGAGTTTGCACAATTAAACCATAAGAAGGAGTTTGTACAGTTCAATCATTCCAAAACAAATAAGAAGGCAACGATCCGGGGTATGCATTATCAATTGCCACCTCACAGTGAAATTAAACTGATCCGCTGCATCAGGGGCAGTGTCTGGGATGTTATTATTGATATCCGCAAAGGCTCTCCTACTTTTATGCAGTATTTTGCAGCTGAGTTGTCAGAACATAACCTGCTTTCGGTATACGTTCCCGAAGGATTTGCCCATGGATTCCAAACCCTGGAGGACAATACCCAGTTGATTTATCATCATACCGCCTATTACGTGCCGGGACATGAAGCAGGCATCCGTTATAACGACCCGCTTGTGGGCATAAGCTGGCCTTTGCCCGTATCGGAGATCACAGAAAAAGACCGGAATCATCATTTATTGGATAACAGTTTTAAAGGAATATAACCATGAATTGCAGACACTGTAAAACCGAGTTACATCACGTTTTTGTCGATCTGATCAACTGTCCTCCCTCAAACGATATGCTTAAACAGGAACAGCTCAATGAACCGGAAGTTTTTTATCCCCTCAAGATATTTACCTGCCATAACTGTTTGCTGGTGCAGGTTGATGAAATGAGGAAGGCAGATTCGATATTTAACAGCGAATACACTTACTTTTCATCATTCTCAACCAGCTGGCTGGCACACGCCAAAAGGTACACGGACATGATGGTGAAAAGATTCGGTTTCAATGAAAAGTCCCAGATAATTGAGATTGCCAGCAACGACGGATACCTGCTTCAGTATTTTAAGGAATACAATATACCCGTTCTGGGTGTTGATCCTACTGCCAATACAGCGGAGGTAGCCATTTCCAAAGGAATACCCACCATAGTAGATTTCTTTGGCGCTGATTTTGCACAAAAGAAACTGGTCAATCAGAATATCAAGGCTGATTTAATTCTTGGGAATAACGTATTGGCTCATGTACCTGATATCAATGATTTTGTTCTGGGTGTGAAAATTGCCCTGAAGGGCACCGGCGTGGTAACCTTTGAATTCCCGCACCTGATGAAACTTGTGGAAGAATGCCAGTTCGATACTATTTACCATGAGCATTTTTCTTACCTGTCTTTTCTAGTCGTGAAACGTGTATTTGAGAATCAGGGCCTGGAAATGTTTGATGTGGAAGAATTGCCTACCCATGGCGGATCACTCCGTATATTTGCCAAACACAGGGAAGACAAAACCAAAGTGATCTCACCGCGGGTTGGCGATCTGTTGAAACGTGAGGAAGCGGCCGGAATGAAAACGTTGAATTATTATAATGATTTCCAGCAACGTGTGGAAAAAATAAAATATGCCGTTTGGGAATTTCTGATCAAAGCCCGCCGTGAAGACAAGAAAGTGATCGGGTACGGAGCTGCTGCCAAGGGCAACACCCTGCTGAACTATTGCGGTGTAAGGGGCACTGACCTGATCCGGTTTGCCGTGGATGCCTCACCACATAAACAGAATAAGCTCCTCCCCGCAAGCCATATCCCGGTAAGGGATCTGAACAGTATTGCGGAATTCAGGCCCGATTATGTAATAATTCTGCCCTGGAACCTGAAGAAGGAAATC
The DNA here is from genome assembly GCA_963705125.1 of uncultured Bacteroidales bacterium. Lineage (GTDB taxonomy): Bacteria > Bacteroidota > Bacteroidia > Bacteroidales > UBA10428 > UBA5072. The sequence continues at coordinate 570,939 of CAVPIY010000011.1, forward strand.
GCGGAACAACTGAAATATATCCGCGATTGGGGCGGTCAGTTCGTTACGTTCATTCCTGAGCTGAGCGTTTTTTAATGAAGCAATGAAGTGTTAACCACAAAGATCACAAAGGGATTTCACAAAGGGCACCAAGGAATTCTGTTTGTGGTACCTGGTGAGACCATTTGCATTCTTTGTGTTAATTACTTTTCTTAATGTTTAATCTTACTTTGTGTTCCTTTATGATAACCTTTGCGATCTTCGTGGTTAAGTTTATATTGTATGATTAATTTCATAAAAGAACTGTATCCGATTTGCAGGAGTATTACCGGGAATGGCGTCAGGGAAACCCTCCGCCTGATCGGCAATAGAATACCCCTGCAGATCTATGAGGTACCGAGCGGCACAAAGGTGCTCGACTGGGAGATACCCAGGGAATGGAATATCCGGGATGCCTACGTTAAGGACTCCACGGGCACGAAGATCATCGATTTCAAAAAGTTCAATCTTCATATACTCAATTACAGCACCCCCGTAAATACCAAAATGAGTCTTGATGAGTTAAAACCTCACCTCTTCAGTATTCCTGACAAACCAGCCCTGATTCCTTACCGCACCTCCTATTATGCTGAAAACTGGGGCTTCTGTATCAGCCATAATCAACTTATTTCACTTAAGGAAGATACTTACGAGGTTGTGATTGATGCTGATCTTTCAGCAGGTTATCTTACTTATGGTGAGTTTTTTATAAAGGGATCAGAGGAAGAAGAAGTGTTAATCTCCACCCATATTTGTCATCCGTCACTTTGTAACGACAATCTTTCCGGGATTGCAGTATGTACCTCCCTGGCGCAGTCCATGTTTCAAACCAAACCTAATTATTCATACCGGTTCCTTTTCATTCCCGGTACCATTGGTGCCATCGCCTGGCTGGCCAGGAATGAAGCCGGCACCAAAAGGATTAAATACGGGCTTGTCACTTCCCTCCTCGGCATTGACAGTATTTTTACATATAAACGGTCAAGGCAGGGCACTGCCCGGATTGACCGGATCGTGGAACAGGTATTGTCCGGATGGCCTGCTAAAACACAGATCATCAACTTCATCCCTTACGGGTATGATGAAAGGCAGTTTTGCTCTCCCGGATTTAACCTGCCAGTAGGAAATCTTACCCGTGTGCCGTTCGGGGAATATCCTGAATACCATACCTCGGCCGACAATCTGGATCTCATATCGGCTAAGGCACTGGATGATTCCCTTGCGGTTTTTAAACAGATCATTCAGCATATTGAAGCAGACTGGAAATATATGAACCGCTTCCCCAAAGGCGAACCGCAATTGGGCAAACGCGGATTATATGATAACATAGGCGGACGAAATGACAGCAAAACATTACAGCTTGCCTTTCTCTGGGTGCTGAATTATTCCGACGGAATTCACAGCCTGACTGATATATCCATGCTGTCGGAACTGAAGATTGACATTATCAAGGAAGCAGCAGAAATGCTGTTGAAAAAAGGATTAATCAAAAAATCAAAAAATCATTAAATCATCAAATCACTAAATAATCACCATGGCTACTAAACTACAACGACCTGACTATGCCTATATGGGAGGCAAGATAATTCCCTGGGAAGATGCTGTTCTGCCTATAGGATGTGAGGCGGTTACCCGGGGTTTGAATGTATTCGAAGGAATAAAGGGTTATTGGGATAATAAGGGTAATTTTGGAATCGTTTTTCTTAAAAAGCATTACAAAAGGCTGGTTAGGTCTGCCCGGTTGTTACAAATTCCCTGCCCCTGGACCTATGATCAATATGAAGATGCCATTTTTCAATTGATGGGCAGACTCCTGACAAAAGAAAGAGACATGTGGGCGCGAACTACCCTGTATGTTATTGAAGGCCACTGGGGTGAAGGGACAAAGGCTGATCTTATTCTCACAGCCTACCACCAGGATAAGGTGATTCCGGAACCTATTAATTTGGGAATCAGTACCTGGCAACGGGCCACAGATTCTGCCCTGCCTGCAAGAATTAAAACCTCTTCCAACTACCAGATGGGTCGGCTGGCCCGCATGGAAGGCAAAGCCAGGAATTGTTCCGACATGATTCTGCTGAACAGCCAGGGCCGGGTTGCTGAAGCCACAGGTTCCTGCGTATTGATGGTCAGGGAGGGTGTTATCTATACTCCTCCGGCTTCCGAGGGAGCACTTGAAAGTATTACCCTCGATTTCATTGAAGCCCTGGCAAAAACCATGGGAATTCCTTTCTTTCGCAGACCCATTGACCATACTGAATTGATCATTGCGGATGAATTGGCCATTTGTGGCACTTTAGCCGAACTGGTAACCATAAATTCAATTGACGGGCTTCCCCTGAATCCCAATGGTCCGCTTCTTACATCAATTAGGGAAAGGTTTTTCAAAGTAGTTCGCGGGGAAGAAACCGATCCGGCATTTGAAGCCTCTATCATTCCCAAAAATTATATCAAAAATGCCTGATCAAAACCAATACGATATCATCATCATCGGCGGGGGCATTGTGGGTCTTTCCACGGCTATGCGTATCCTAGAGAAATCGTCTGACCTGAATGTTGCTATTCTCGAAAAAGAAAGCTCTGTGGCCAGGCACCAGACGGGAAACAACAGCGGGGTAATCCATGCCGGTGTATATTACAAGCCCGGCAGTCTGAAAGCTATCAATTGCCGTACCGGTTATAATCAGCTGCTGGAATTCTGCGATAGGGAAGGTATTCAATATGACCTGTGCGGCAAGCTGATCGTAGCCACCCATAAGGAAGAACTTCCCCGACTGGAAATGCTCTATGACCGGTCGGTTCAGAACGGTCTTGACCAGGTGAAAAAAATACCCGGAGAAGCCATACCGGAATATGAACCCCATGCTACCGGAATAGCGGCCTTGTGGGTGCCATATACCGGCATCATTGATTACCTGGAGGTTTCGAAAAAATACGCTGAAATATTCACAAAGCGGCAGGGGGGTGAAATACTCCTGAACACACACGTGACCGGGATCATCAATAACCTGGATCATTCGGAAATTGTCACAAACGATGGGAATCTCCGGGCAAGGCTGATCATCAATACGGCCGGTTTGTTCTCTGACCAGATTGCCAGGCTAACCCATCCGAATTTAAATGTGCGGATCATTCCTTTCCGGGGAGAATATGTCATGCTGAAGAAGGAGAAGTCATATCTTGTAAAAAATCTGATCTATCCGGTTCCCGATCCGCAATTCCCATTCCTGGGCGTGCATTTTACCCGGCGAATAGCCGGGGGGATTGAAGCCGGGCCCAATGCTGTATGGGCATTCAAACGCGAAGGGTATAAGAAAACTGACTTTGATCCTGGTGAGTTCCTTGGCGCCTTATCCTGGAAGGGATTCAGGAAGGTGATGATGCAATACTGGAAAATGGGACTGGGTGAATATTACAGGTCATATAACAAATATGCACTTACCCGGGCTTTACAGCGTCTGGTCCCGGAGGTCAGGGCAGAAGATCTGGAGGCCGGAGGTGCCGGTGTGAGGGCACAGGCTTGTGACAAATTTGGCGGACTGGTGGATGATTTTCTGTTTTTGGAGGACAAATTCATCATAAACGTGCTCAATGCACCTTCGCCTGCCGCAACAGCCTCTCTGGCCATTGGACAGTCGATAGCTGAAAAAGCTGTAATCCGGTTTGCCAATTGACCAAAGAAATGACCAGTTTGTCATTCATCAGCATGTATTGATCAAATTGAGTTTTTTTTGCTGGTGATATAGCGTACAAAGGATTAATTTTGATCCGGCTAATTGATACCGTCAACGTAACCAATAAGAGTAAAAATCGTACCAATATAGAATAAACCAATTCAACTTAAATGAATATGAAAAATCTACGCTACGCTCTGCTATTGTTAGTACTGACAATATTCCCTGTCAGTTACAGTTATTCCCAAACCTGCCCTGCGGGCATGGTTGCTTATTGGAAACTGGAAGAAACCAGCGGAAAAATCCTTGAGGATGCTTTCGGTACAAACGATGCATCAACCGATGTCACACTCGGAAGTGAAGCTGGTAAAGTTGGAAATGCTGTTATTATTGACAGTAATACTGTTGATATACCCAGTTCTACCGCTTTCAATTTCGGGGCCAATACCAGCTTTTCCATTGAATTCTGGATTAAATATACCGATGTAACCTCCGGCCAGTATGATCATGTCGTTATAGGCAGGGGCGATTACTACGTTCCTGGAATTTACTGGTCCATCGGTGTTGAAAAAACCTCCGGGAAAATATATTTTGACTTGCGGGATGCCAATGGCAGCGGTTCCAATAATTTTCAGAGTATTATAAGTCCCGTCGGGTACAACAACGGAGCCTGGCACCATATTGTTGTGGTCAGGGACGAATCAGGAAATAAGAATATACTGTATGTGGATGGCGCTTCGGTTGCCAGCGCAACCTATGATTATCCCGGCAGTTTCAGTTCATCGGCCTATATCAGTGTTGGTTATTTGTTGCGTAGCGGGGCTCCGCAATACTTCTACTGGGGTTCCCTTGATGAACTGGCCATTTATAACCGGGCTTTAGCCCCGGCCGATGTCAACGATCATTATTCCAAAGGCAACCTGAGCATCGGGTATTGCGATGGGTACAATCCATCGATCATTACCATTCCCAATACAAAAGCCACTGTCGGCAGCCCCTATACCTATACGGTGCATGCAACCGGTTTACAGTCAGGGATGACCTATTCCCTGGTAACCAAACCGACCGGTATGAGCATTAATGCCACCACAGGGGTTATTTCCTGGACACCCTCTTCCATCAATGTTGATGGCTATGTACAGGTGAGGGCCAACAATGGTATAGTCCCTGCTGATACACAAAGCTACCGGATCTTCCTGGCTGAAGCCCCGGTTTGCCCGAGCAACCTGTTATTGCTTTTAAAGCTCGACGAAACGTCAGGTCCCACCTACCTTGATTTTTATGGTTCGCATAATGGTACTGCCTTGGTAGCCCCAGCCCCTACAACGGGTAAGATCAACGGAGGTCAGACCTTCAATGCCTCCACCAAGATTGATATACCTGATAATGCATCGGAATTTGACTGGTCATCGTCGGCAAGTTTCTCCTTTGAATTCTGGGCTAAGTCCACCTCCGGAAACGATATGGTATGTGTGGCAAGGAACAGGATCGACTATGCCAACACAGCCATGTGGTGGGCCGGTATCAGTGGCGGTATGGCCGCATTTGAACTACGGGACAACGGAGGCAATTTCCTGGGTGTTTATGGCACCTCCATCATCACTGACGGCAACTGGCACCATATTGTGGCAGTACGGGATGGCTCAGCCAGGTTGAACAAGCTTTTTGTCGACGGTGAGGAGGAAGCCAGTGATTCAAAAACTTACCCCAACAGTTTCATTGCTGATGATCCTACTGAAGTGAACGTAGGTTATATGCACCGTGCCGGTAGCGGTGATCCTGAATATCATTACATCGGATCAATGGATGAACTGGCCATTTATGACCGAGCTGTTACTTTGTCTGAAGCCGCTGCATCTTATAATGGCGGAAATCCAACAGGACATTGCGCACTGGGCAATTACGCTCCCGTCATCACCTCCACGCCGATAACTGCGGCTACTGAGGATGCAGTTTATTCCTACACATTCATTACTGATGACACTGATCCGGCTGATGTACTGACACTCAGTGCCGTTACAAAGCCGTCCTGGCTTTCCTTTAACTGGACTGCCGGCCAGAAGACAGCCATCCTTACGGGTACACCGATCAATGAAAATGTCGGTAATCACAATGTAACCCTCCGGGTAACGGACGGTCACATACAGCGTGATCAGTCATTCATCATTGCGGTAGAAAACGTGAATGACAGCCCGGTGGTCACTTCAACGCCGCAGACCAGTGTAAATGAGGATGAAGCCTATTCCTATACCCTTACAGTAACAGATGTTGATGTCCCAGATGTGATCAATATGACAGTAATAACAAAACCATCCTGGCTCAATTTCAGTTATACTTCCGGAGCAAAAACAGCTGTCTTATCAGGTACTCCCGGCAATTCCGACACAGGTGTCAGCAATGTGGATATCACCATAAGCGATGGAACTGAAACCATACACCACACCTATGCCCTGACGGTAGTTGCCGTGAACGATCCCCCAATAATTACCGCACAATCAACACTGAGCACCGATGAAGACGTGGCCATAACACTGCAGAAAGCCAATTTCACGATCACCGATATTGATAATCCTGCAACGGATCTGATTCTAAAAATAGTATCAGGTGACAATTATACTTTCGCAGGCACCGTTGTAACACCATCATCCAATTACAGTGGAGTACTTACTGTGAATGTGGTTGTAAGCGATCTGAACGACGAAAGTGAGGTATTCGGGGCCCAGATTACCGTGAATGCCCTGAATGATCCGCCCGAAATTACCTCTACTCCCGATGAGACCGTTTATATAGGCAATCTATATGCATACGTCTTCACCGCAACTGATCCGGATGATGCTCCCCTTACCAAGTCAGCCGTTCAAATTCCAGACTGGCTTGCTTTCTCAGCATCCACCGGAGTTCTCACCGGTACTCCTACCCAGGCCAATGTGGGACAGCACCTGATCATCCTGCGCGTTTCGGATGGGAAGGTTGATGTGGATCAGGACTTTATTCTTACCGTTCAGGGACCTGAAGGATTGAATGACCTGGAAGCTGCAGGAATCCGGATTTATCCCGTTCCGGCAAAGGAATATCTTGACATGCAGTTCGAAAGCCTGACCGAGAACACCCAGCTCGAAGTAATCAATTCAACCGGAAGTGTAGTCCGCAAAGTCACCATACCTGGCCGGAGTGACAACTACAGGCTTGACCTGAAAGATATTGGCAATGGTACTTATTATCTGCATGTCACCAGTAGTAAGCTTAATCATTTTGGCCGAATAGTAGTTTTGAAATAATATTGTAACGTTATGAGAATTTCACCAGGGACCTGATAAAGATTATCAAGTCCCTGGTTTTCTATGAAATAATTACATAAAATGTTTTAAAAATCAAGTTTATGAATAATTACTTTTCACTTTCAAGATGGATCATGCTTGTATCCATACTCTCGTTGTGCGGTATCGCCTTCCCCCAGAACTGTCCTACAGGCCTGGTTGCCTACTGGAAAATGGATGAAACCAGCGGTACTACACTTGCGGAAACATTTGCCGGTTATACGGCAACCCGCAATTCCGTAACCGGACCCATTAGCGGTAAGGTGGATAATTCCCAGCGTTTTACATATACCGTCAATGGGAGCAACGATGCATACACCTATTCAGAATATGCGACAATGCCCCACAATTCAGCATTCAATTTCCCGGCCAACTCCAGCTTTACAATTTCTTATTGGTGTAGATTTACTGATTATAGTTATGGATTTCAGGATCACATTATGATCAGCAAGGGCACCTGGGGTGATGGAGGTGCTTATGCTGACGGAATGTTTGCCAGTGGAAATAATGGCGCTGGCAAAATAAACTTCCTGCTCAGGGACAATAATGGATATAAGGTCGACCTCGAAGGGCCGAACGGATACGGGAACGGAGCCTGGCATCATGTGGCCTGTGTGAGGGATGAAGCCACAAACAGCAATATTTTATATGTAGATGGTGTTATTACAGATCAGAAAACATACAACTATACAGGCAGCTTCACAACAACCATGGATTTACAATTTGGTACCCTGATTAATGGTGGAACGCGCCAATATTTTTATAAGGGAGATATTGATGAGGTAGCCGTTTTTAACAGGGCGCTGAGCTCTTCAGATATAGCCACCCTCATCTCAACGGCAAACTCCGGCACCGGCATTTGCAATGCTCCGGACCAGGCCCCATCCTTTACTTCTACTCCGGTGACAACCGCCAGCGTAGGCGTAGCCTATTCTTATACAGCCAAAGCCAGTGGTTCACCGGCTGTTACTTATTCACTGGTGACTGCCCCGTCCGGAATGACCATAAATTCAACAACCGGTCTTATTTCATGGACTCCCGGTTCAATCGGTGCAGATGGCTATGTTAAGGTCAGGGCCAATAACGGCATACCCCCGGCTGATACACAGACTTTCAGGATCTTCATCGCAGAAGGCACAGCCTGCCCTAATAATCTGATGTTGCTGCTGAAGCTCGATGAATCTTCAGGTCCGCTCTATGCTGATTTTTACAATGATCACAATGCCACTGCCACGGTTTCTCCGGTTGCCACAACTGGCAAAATCAAGGGAGCACAAACCTTCAGTGCAACCACCAAGCTGGATATTCCGGACCTTGCAACGGAATTCGACTGGGCTTCAACCGCAAGCTTTTCCTTTGAATGCTGGATCAAGACCACTACCACGGCCGCCATGGTTGCCCTGGCCCGTAACCGGATCGATTATACAACTGCCGCTGCCTGGTGGATAGGTACCAACAGCAATGGATACGCCGCCTTTGAACTGCGGGATAATGGATCCAACAATTCTGTCCTTTCCGGAAGCAAACTGCTGAACGATGGCCAATGGCATCATATCATGGCCGTGAGAGACAATTCCGTCGACCAGAACCGGCTTTATGTGGACGGCGTTTTGGAAGCGACTGCCTCCATTAACTATCCAAACTCATTTATAGCTGACAATCCGACAGAGGTCAATGTAGGCTGGATGCACCGCGCAGGTTCGGGTGATCCCGAATATCATTTCCTGGGTTCCATTGATGAAGTGGCCATTTTTAACCGGGCTGTTTCTTCATCCGAAGTTTCATCATTCTATAATTCAGGAAATCCAACCGGTCATTGTGCGATCGGAAATTATGCGCCCGCAATCACCTCTACCCCGGTTACTTCAGCCCTTGAGGATGAGGCTTACAGTTACACCATGACGGCTGAGGATCCGGATGTAACCGATGTACTCATCCTCAGTGCCGTTACCAAACCATCCTGGCTGAATTTCAGCTGGACACCCGGACAAAGGACTGCCATACTCTCCGGGACACCCGGCTCAAGTGCCATAGGCAACAACAACGTAACACTCAGGGTATCGGACGGACAGGTGCAAAAAGATCAGACCTTCGTGATCAATGTGACCAGTACAAATCACACGCCTGTGGTCACCTCCACACCCATTGCATCGGTAAATGAAGATGCTGCATATTCCTATACAATTACGGTAACGGATGCTGATGCAGGTGATAACATCGATATGACGGCAGTAAGCAAGCCATCGTGGCTTACCTTTACACATGCTGCAGGGGCCAAAACAGCCACCCTCACAGGTACTCCCCTCGCTGTAAATATTGGGGCCAGTACAGTAGATATCAGTATCACCGACGGACATGCCACCATTCATCATACATATACCCTTACTGTCGTTGCAGTGAACGATCGACCTGTAATCACTGCCCAGGTATCATTGAGTACCAATGAGGATGTGGCCATTACACTGCAGAAAGCCCAATTTACCATTACCGATGAAGATAATCCATTGACCGATTTGACCCTGAAAGTCCTGTCCGGAATAAACTACACTGCAACAGGCACTACAGTGACGCCGGCTGCCAATTTCAACGGTCAGCTCACGGTAAACGTCGTTGCCAGTGACCTGAGCAGCGATAGTCAGCCTTTCCAGGCCGCAATTACCATAACTGCGGTAAATGACCCGCCTGTGGTAAATTCCACGCCTGTAACAGACGCATATACCGGTAATTTATATGCCTACATCTTTACGGCGACCGATGCGGATGATGCCACCCTGACGAAATCTGTGGTTACCAAACCGGATTGGCTTTTATTCTCCGCTTCCACCGGCGTGCTGACCGGCACTCCTGCTTTAACAGACAAAGGCCAGCATCTGGTTATCCTCCGTGTTTCGGATGGTAAAGCAGAAATTGATCAGGATTTTGTGATCACTGTAGATGGTCCTGAAGGATTGAATGACCTCGAAGCAGCCGGAATCCGCATTTATCCTGTTCCGGCCCGGGATTACCTGGATATTCAGTTTGGGACTTTGTTAGAAGCAACTCAGCTGGAGGTAATTTCTTCCACCGGAAGCGTAATCAGAAAGGCCATTGTACCAGCCAATTCTTTAACCTATACATTGGACCTCAAAGGAATGGACAACGGAACGTATTATTTGCATATCAGCAACAATACAATAAATAATATCGGCAGAGTAGTTATTATTAAGTAGCGCTGCGGCGCATCTGAATTCAACCGGGGACCCGGTAAAAATTACCGTGTCCCCGGTTTACCAATTATTTCCTTTACATGATGTTTTTATGAAAAAGATGCAATTCAAATTTTACTGGACAGCTTTTCTGTTATTATTTCTTATCATGGTTCCGTTACAGGGTCAGACTACCGTAAAGATCCTGCCCCTCGGCAACTCCATGACAGAAGGGTGGATTGACGGAACCCAGACGGACGGCCAGAAGAAAGGTTTCCGGTATGATCTGAAACTATTGCTTAACGCCGCCGGCTACAGCACTGATTTTGTAGGTTCGAAATCGACGGGATGCGATTATTTCACGGATTGCCAGAATGGCGGGATCAGCGGTACCCGTGATCAGTATCTGGAGACCATGCTTATAACGGGTTATGATCAGAGATGGGGTATCCAGGAAACGCCCGGACCTTACCTGGATGCTTTCAATCCGGATGTAATTATGTTAAATGTTGGCACAAATGATATTACCCATGAAACGAACGCTATTGATAATCAGCGTGTTTCAGCTATCCTGGACCAGATTGATGCCTATGAAGCCCGTTCCGGCAAACAGGTGATGGTTTTTCTCGACCTGATCATCAACAGGCGGAAGAATCCCGATGGAACCGAGCCCCTGAATTTCTATACCACATCGCAGTGGAATCTCGCCATCAAGGCCATGGCCCAGCAAAGGATTGCAAACGGAGATAAAATAGTCATTGTTGATATGGAACACGATGCGGGTTTCAGTTATGCATACAATGGCGGTGACATGAGCACCACTGACCCTGAGGGACTTCACCCGACCACAACCGGATATACCAAAATGGCAAACCTGTTGTACCAGAAATTCATTGCCAATTATAATATGGCACCCGTAATATCGCCCATTCTTAATCAGACGGTGGCTGAAGGTAACACCTTCACTACCATTCAACTCGACAATTATGTGAGTGATGTGGAAGATGCAGACCAGTACATAACCTGGACCACTTCGCAAATAAGCACTTCATACCTGAATGTTACGATTACTAACCGTCAGGCTCTGATAACGCCTAAAGATGCAAACTGGACCGGATCACAAAGTGTGATCTTTACGGCAACTGATCGCGGCATAAGCGGCATCAATATCAAATCTGATGCAGACACAGTTGTCTTCACGGTGACACCGGTGAATGATGCACCGGTGATAACCGGGCAGGCTGCGCTGAGCATGACTGAAGACAGCAATCTGGAACTTACCCTGGCCAATTTCACCATATCTGATCCCGACAGTGACCCTTCCACCTTTCAACTGGTAGTCCTTCCCGGTACCAACTATACAACTGCAGGTAATACCGTGATCCCTGTTTCCAACTACTATGGCAGTCTGGGTGTAAACGTTGCCGTCAGTGATGATTTTTCTCAGGGGCCTACCTATTCCGCAACCATTACGGTTAACGGTGTGAATGATCCTCCTGTATTTATCAGTCAGCCTGAAATAATCATCGACGAGGATAATTTGTACCCGGTGGATGTTCAGAATTTCAATGTCACTGATGCAGACAATACCAAAGCGCAACTTACCCTGGTAATGCAACCCGGTGCCAATTATACAATTGAGGGTGCTACTATTCGCCCCGATGCCAATTTCAATGGTACACTGTATGTTGAATCGTATATCCGGGATCCGCAGGGGGCAATGTCGGTCACATTTTATATGCAGATCCTGGTAAATCCTGTGAATGATGCCCCTGTTTTTACCAGTATACCGGCTGATACGGCCACAGTGAATGCTCAATATATTTATTCCATCAAGGTCTTTGACCCGGATGTTGAAGATATACTTGCCTATTCAGTCTTTTTGAAGCCAGCCTGGCTTACGTTCTATCCCAACTCCAGGTTACTGGCCGGAATTCCTCATCCGGGTGATCCGGGTAATTCAGGTGTATCTATCCGGGTATCTGACGGACATGCTGATGCAGATCAATCATTTGTGATCCACGTGGATGGAACCACACCTGTTCCTGAAACTGAAACCGGTTCCCAGGTATACCTCTATCCCAATCCCGCACAGGATTTTATCTCATTGAAACCAGATAACCGGACTGAAGAACTTACATTCGATCTGTATGACCTGTCAGGAAAACCTCTTCTGCATAAGGTTTTCTGTCGCGATTGTGAATCCGTAATAAATTTAAGGGACTACAGCATTGAAGCAGGATCCTATATTTACAGGATCAAATCTGTCCAGAAAACAATAACCGGAAAACTATTGATTACAGAACCCTGATTGAAGCATCCGGTGTTTTAGATTATATTCGCTGTCGATTTTCAAATAAATATAGATGATATCTGGTAATAACATGAACCAGCCCTTAATATCTATTGGCGTTCCTGTATACAACGGTGAGAAATACCTGAATGAATGCCTTGCCAGTATTTTAAACCAGACCTATCAGAACTGGGAATGCCATGTGATCAATAACCAAAGTAGGGATAAAAGCAAAGAGATAGCCGACAGCTTTGAGGCCAGGGACAGCCGGTTCAGGGTTATCACAAATGCGGAATTCGTGGATATGAACACCAATTTCAACAATACGTTTAAATACGTGCCTGACAATGCAAAATATTTCAAGGTCGTCTGTGCCGATGACTGGATCTTTCCGGACTTTCTTGAGAAGATGGTGGCAGTTATGGAAAAGCATCCAAGTGCCGGGATATGTTCTGCCTACAGGATTGACAACCGCCTTGTGAATTGCGATGGTCTGGACTTCTATAAAGGGAACCTGTTCAAAGGGAAAGACATTTTGGTAGATCAGTTGCTGGGCAGGACTATGATTACCGGTTCTGAGACAACCGTATTATATAGGATCGATACGTTGAAGAAAACACGGGAATACCCGGTAATCTTCAGTTACAACAGCAATCAGTTTGATACCTCCCTTGCCTACGAACTGCTCAGCATATCCGATCTGGGATATGTATTTCAGGTTCTCAGTTATACGCGCAGGCATGAACAAACCTATACCTCCAAATATGTCGATCGTTTCAGGACAAATCTGAACATGCTGGAGAAGGAGCTGTTCAGATACAAGGGTGAATCTCCGGAGCTGAACAAGGAATACCGTTCGATCCGTACCAAATATGCATACTATCTCCTGGGAAGGTACCTGATAATGGACAAACAAGCGCTGGATTGGCACAAACTCAGGCTCGACAGGGAAAGGAGATTCTCAGCAATGGAACTAATTGCCAGTATTTTCATTATATCCTTTAAAAGGGTCATGTTTAAGCTGAGGAGATTTACAGGATGAGTTTCCGCAAAAAGCTTTTTAAGAATGTCATTATTCTTGGTGGTTACAGCTATTCATCGCAAATCCTGGGTTTTCTTTCCAGCATTATTTTATCACGTTTACTGGTACCTGCGGAATATGGCTTTATCGCCCTGATCACGGTTTTTACTGGCTTTATCAACCAGTTCTCTGATGCCGGACTATCCTATATCATCATCCGTAGCGATTATAAAAAATTATTTCATTCATCCATTCATTACCTGGCTGTGGTGATCGGTGTAATTCTCACCTTGCTTGTTATAGCTCTTGCCTATCCGATCTCCGTTTTCTATAAAAACCCTGACCTTATTTTACCTACCATAGTCATGTCCTCGAGTTTTATTCTCAGGTCATTGATCACGGTTCCCTATGGGATTCTTTCAAAAGAGCTGAAATTTAATTTCCTGGGTATCATCGATCTTACCTGTTCAGCAATTGAAATAAGCCTGATGATCCTTTTTGCTTATCTGAAGTTCTCCTATTGGTCACTTATTTTCCCGGGCATCATTGGCAATATTTGCAGGATAGCCCTGTATTATTACAAAACAGGACTTAAATTCAAATTATTGAAAACCAAATATCTGGTTGTCGGATTCAGGAAAGCCCGGAGCATCATCGGTAACCTCACCGGATTCAACATGTTGAACTACTGGGCTAGAAATTCCGATAACCTGATCATTGGTAAGGTTTTTGGCCCTTCCAGCCTGGGGATATATGACCGGGCTTATAAGCTCCTTGGGCTGGCCCTCGGTGTTATGACCAATCTTTTTGGCAAAGTTTTGTTGCCCAGTCTGAAAGATCATGGCGACCAGGGAGGCAATGTAAACAAGGAGTACCTGAATATCCTGGGTTTAATCAGCTTACTGAACTTCCCGGCTTCCATTGTGTTGATCTTTTTCGCAAAGCCTCTCGTTGTATTTTTATGGTCGGAAACCTGGATACAGGTCGCTGATCTGTTGCCATATATCGGCATACTCATTTTAACGCAGACACTGAATTCCACCACAGGCAATATTTTCATCCTGTATAAAAAGGAAAGCATCCTGATGAAAATCGGGATTCCCACCAACCTCATGATCATAGCGGCCATAGCACTGGGTGCATTTTTCTCCATGGTGCATGTGTTGAGATTTTACGCACTGGTCTTCATAGCCATTGATATTCCCTTCGTTATGTATTATGGGTTTAAAAAATCCTTCGGTTTTGAAACCCGGGTCATTCTTAAGTTCTGGATACCCAAAGTACTGTTGTCTCTCCTTCTGGTCATTTCTGTGTGGCTTGGCACCACCTGGCTGACCCTTTTATTGATGACAATATATTTAATTCATTTAATTATTGACCAGAAAGAAGATATTACGAAAACCTATAGCTTTGTTGTCAACAAATTTGGCCTTAGGAGACAATCCATTCAATGAAGAATAAAAATTCGGATATTTGTACGAACCTTGAAAATCAGTCTATTGAATGCCAAACAGAATAATAAATAATACCCTGGTCATTTTCATTATCCTGTGCTCCACTTCATTCTTCAACTTAAAAGCATTGGGACCAGGGCAAAAAGCTGTTGAATTGCTGGGTATTGGTCTCATTGCAGGATTACTTGCACTGCATCTCGTTTATGCAAAAAAGGAGCCCATCAGGCAACAGTATGGCGTTTTCATCGGTTTTATCTCCCTGTCGTTTGTGACCAGCATGTTCATGGCCGTATACGACAGGAATCAAAGCATACCACAAACGCTGTTTGCGCAGCGGGCTTTATTTTACTATGCATTCTATTTCCTTCTGCATCAGCTTCGGATCAGACCACGTGATCTGGAATGGATCATTGTTTCATTCGGGATATTGCACGGCCTTTTATTTCTTCTTCAATACCTGGTATACCCGACAATTCTGTTCAATACATTTATCCTGATTGGCCGGGGAACCATCCGCATATATCTGGCAGGTTCCGACTACCTGGCCATCTGCTTTTTTATGAGTGCTCTGGCTTTTCTCAGAACCAACAAACCCCGCTACTTGCTCTACCTTCTGCTTTCATTCTCCATTTTCGTATTACTTGGCGGCAGACAGACCATGGCCTTAATGGCGCTTGTTCTGGTATTGGCTGTATTTTTCAGTAAAAGGGTCAAATCCCGGATTGGCATCACCATCCTGATCGGAGCCGGGATCTTCCTGATCTTTCTTTTGTTTCAGCCCATATTTCAGCAAATGCTGCTGGAATCAAAAAGCAACAGGTTGCAGGGCAGCAGCTATATCCGGATAAAGGCTGCACAGTATTTCCTGACTGATTTTTATAAATCTGCATTGGCTTATATTACAGGAAATGGAGCTCCTGCCCCTGAAACATCATACGGCACGGAGATTGATTTGCTTAAAACCGCCAGGGGATTTTTCCTGGGCGATATTGGCCTGCTTGGTTCCTATGTAATGTATGGACTGTTTTTTGTTATTGGTGTATTTGGTATCATTCTCAGGATCTTAAGTTCCAAATTTGAAGAAAAGTATACATATATCAGATATATTTTTATCGGATTTCTGCTTTCATTGGTTACGGGAGCCGGATTTTCCACATCGGATTTTATATGTTCCGTATGCATATTATTATATATTATGGATATATCTCTGCATTTAACATCCTCCCTGACAGATCCGGATGGTAAGGTAATTAAACCTAATGAAACTTAAATGAAACAAATCCTGTATAATCCTTCACTTTAAATATATTCTTCAGACGATGCTGAAAACAGCTATACAGTACATATTGGCACTGATTGAGCGTGCATATCAGATCTGGAGCAAGTTATACGGATGGATATTGAATTTTATCATAACTACCGTGCCAGGCAAATGGTTTTTCCTGGTTGTTAAAAGCCTGAAGGTATATCCTGCGCTTCTATCTGCTGACCGCAATACTTCACTCGATGTCTTCAGGGGAATTGCCATAATTGCCGTAGTCATCTATCATTATCATCATCTCCTCAATTTTGGAAATCTGGGTGTTGATCTCTTTTTTGTGATCTCGGGTCTTCTGGTCGGCGGTATACTAACCAGGGAGTTTGAAAAAGATCACAGGATCAATATTCCCAAATTTCTTTTGCAAAGGGGATTTAAGATCTGGCCCTCGTATTATTTCTTCTTAACCTTTGGTTCATTGTTAGCGTTCTTATTATACCAGAAAACACACCCTGCTTTTATCATACCTTTCCGGGACATTGAAAGATATGTATTTTTTTACCAGAACTATGTCGAAGAGCCGATACACTGGACCTTTGATCATGTCTGGTCCTTATGTGTGGAAGAACATTTTTATATTATGCTGCCCCTCTTGTTCTTCACGATCCAGCTATTTGTAAACCGGAAAAACAAGATCAGGGTATTGTATATGTTTGTTTTCCTTGCCATTATCATGGGAGTTGTATTCAAGTACATCTCCCTGTATTATACACGTACCGGGGATACCTATACCGGCACCCACAACCGCATTGACGCATTGGCCTGGGGCGTATTGTTAAATCTTGTGCTTACCCATTACGGCGAAAAACTGAAGTCGATTCGCTGGTTACCGGTGCTTTCCATTATCGGGACCGGTCTTTTTGCTGTCGCTGTATATATCAATCAGCATACTGAGAATATTGTATATCATAAAATTGTATTGCAGTCCTTTATCCCGATCTGCTTCTTCATGACCATTATGGGTGTTTATTATCTGGATTTCAGTAAGTTCTACATATTAAGGGCCATTGGTTATTACAGCTATAACTGGTACTTATGGCACCCGATGTTTGTGTGGATCATAACAGATTTACTTGGACCGGGAAGGATCGGGCTTAGTGTTTACCTCGTTATATCCCTGGTCATGGCCATCCTGGCAACCGTCATTGTTGAAGAACCATTTCTTGAACTCCGTAAGAAAGTTATTCCGGTTATATTTAAAAAGAAACCGGTGGTTCAGTTAACTGCACAAGCAACATAACCTGTTTTCAGCATGAAGTATTCACCTGCGATAGTTGTGGTGGCCTATAACCGGCCGAAGTCCCTGAAACGTTTATTATCATCCCTGACGTACGCAAAAAAAATACAGGATGCCCGGCTGATCATCAGTATCGACAATAAGGAACCAGACAATTATACTGTGCGTGAAATAGCAGATGAGTTTGAATGGCCCTATGGTGAGAAAGAAGTCATATACCAGGAAAAGCGATTGGGTTTGCGAAAACATGTATTGCAATGCGGTGACCTGACCGAAAAATACAGCTCAGTCATTATCCTGGAGGATGATTTATATGTTTCGCCTTATTTTTATGATTATGCAATTCAGGCACTGGACTTTTACGATCATTCAGATAAGATCAGCGGAATATCCTTATATGGTCAACCCATTGAGGATATCACAGACAGACCCTTTACCCCCATATTTGATGATTCGGATGTGTTCTTTATTCAGTTCCCATCATCCTGGGGGCAGGCATGGACGTATAAACAATGGCAGCCTTTCCGGGAATGGCTTGAAAACAATCCGGATATTTCCGGTTACCCCATTCACAAACACATAGTAAACTGGCCGGAAACATCCTGGAAAAAATACTTTACAGCTTATATGGTGGCATCCAATAAATATTTTGTTTTCCCCCGGCAATCCTTGACTACCAATTTTAACGATCCCGGTACGCATTATTCACGTGAAATTAATCTGAATGGTCAGGCACAACTTCAGGTTTCTGACCGGAAATACCAATTTAAGGAACTGGAAGACTCGTATTGTCTTTATGATTCTCATTTTGAATTACTTCCTGGAACCTTCAAACGGTTCTCGGAAAAGCTTTTTCCTTTTGATTTCGAGACAGACCTTTACGGTAGAAAGGACCTTGGAAAGTTAAACAAACCCTTTCTGATAACTTCAAGGCCGGCAAAAAAATATCTCTATGGCTTTGCGAGGGCCCTGAAGCCTCATGACATGAATGTTATTTTTGACCTTGAAGGTAGGGATCTTTTTCTTTGCAGAAAGGAAGATGTGCTCCCGATACGCAACAGGCCAAAAAATGAATTATCTGAATACAAGTATTTTTATTCGAGCATAATTATGGGTAAAAAGGCATTTATATATGAACACCTTTCCAATTTTAAACTGCTTTCATTTCTTTTTAAGTATTAATATCCATGTAAAATAGAATTTAATGAACAAGATCGCTTTTGTTATTCCGGTTTTTAACCGGTTGAAATATACCCGTGAATGTCTGGGTATCCTGGAACAGGAAAAATCATCCCGGTTTTTTATAAAGAACGAGGTCAGCATTATTGTTTCCAATGACGGGTCCACCGATGGCACAAATGATTGGATCCGTGCAAACCATCCGGATGTGATCGTATTGCAGGGCACAGGTAACTTATGGTATAGCGGGAGTTTAAACCTGGGTATCCGGTATGCATTTGATAAGTTGAATAGTGATTTCATCATGGTTTGGGAAAATGATATCTATCCGGTTGATAATTACTTCAATAACCTGCAGGACATCCTGGAAAACTGGGATGGCAATACTTTAATATGTTCTAAACTGTATTATAGAGTACAACCGGATAAAATTTTCGGATTAGGGGGAACGTTCAATCCGCACAACGGCTTCAGAAGATTGATTGGTAACAAGGAAACAGACGGGCCTCAATATCAGAAGATCATGGAAATAGATTGGTTCCTTGGACAGGGCGTTCTTATACATCGCGATATTATCCAAAAAGTCGGGATGTTCGACGAGGTAAATTTTCCACAGTATCATGCAGATATTGATTATTCCCTTCGGGCAAAAAAAGCCGGATATCGCAATATTGTTTATCCAAACCTGAAATTATTGAATGATACGGAAACAACCGGAATTTCACATATGAAGGATAAAACCATAAAACAGTTTATAGAAAGTCTGACATCCATCCGATCAAACAGCAATATCAGAAAGGATATCAAATTCAATAGAATACATACAACCAGCGTACTGGCAAATTATTACCTGATTAAAAAATATTTTGTCTATACGGCCAGCTTCATAAAATGGAAAGTGTTGGGCTGGTTTGGTATCAGAAGAAGAAATGAGGATCTGTATTGAAACAAGACAGTAGACGCTGAAAATGCAATAAACCATGAACATCCTTGCTATCACGAGTTTATTACCTATTCCGGGATTTACAAAAACCAATGATTGTGTATTTCAGACCTATATTCATTACAGGAATAAATTTCAAAAGGATAACATCGTGTTTATTAATACAATTCGATATAATCTTGATCCGATAAAAATACTCGGCAAACAGACTTTGCTGGCCAGACTGAAAAAGCAATTTTCAGGTGAGGCACATGGATTTAAAATTCTGATATTCCCCTTCTTTTCTACATGGGGGTATAGAAATATTCATGCCCTGATTACAAGAACTGTTTATTACGTGAATATCCGTAAAATTGAGGCTTTATTAAAGCAGCATAAGTTTGATGTGATCCATGCGCAGTATATTTTTCCTGATGGTCTGCTCGCTTGCATATTGAGTAAGAAGCTGGGAATCCCTTATCTGGTAACATCACACAATGAGCGATACTATTTTGAACATAGTATTTCAAAAAAGATAGCAATTACCATATTCAGAAATGCTTCAAAAGTTCTTCCGATCAATTATACCAATTATTTATTTTACCGGTCACTGGGCCTTAATAATATCTATTTTACCCCGCTTGGTTTTAACAAAAGTTTTCTCCGGACCCAGAAACCGCTTTCGACAGGGAAGACCAGTATACTTACTATTGCAGAACTGATTAAGCTTAAGAATATCGATAAGGTGTTAAGGGCAATAGAACCACTTGTTTCTTCCCATGATGTGCATTATACAATCATCGGCCAGGGTCCGGAAAAGGAGAATCTGATGAGTCTGGCAGAAAGTCTGAATTTACATGGATCATGTTGACTTCATCTCCCGTATTCCGCACGAACAGATCGCCGATGAAATGTATAAACATGATATTTTTATCATGCCCAGCTATTTCGAGACCTTTGGCCGGGTTTATTTCGAAGTGATGGCCATGGGTATTCCCGTGATATGTGCCAAGGGATCTGGTATCCATGGGTTTTTTAAGGAAATGGAGGAAGGGATATCCGTTGACCACAAAGACATCAAAAGCATGACCGATGCGCTTGAATACCTGATAAATAATCCTGGAAAAAGGCTCAAAATCGGGGCAAACGGAAAAAAGCTCGTGGAAAAACATACCTGGGAAAATATAGCTGTAGATTTGCATAATAAATACAACGAAGTAGTCAAGGCTAAAAGTTGAAGTTATTATGAACAGTAATTTCCTATGGCTTTTAAATTGTTTGCCAATTGGTGCATTAAGAAGAGCCGCCGGAGTTAATCCGCTAATAATCAATTATCACGTGGTATCCGACAAGAGATTACCGCATATAATCCACTTATATAACTACAGGAATATAGCTGCTTTCAACCGTGACCTGGACTTTTTTTGCCGCCATTATCATATGATTGGTTTACCTGACTTGCTCGAAAGTCTGGTCAACAGGACAAAACTTCCGGAAAATTCACTATTAATCACTTTTGATGATGGTTTCAGGGAAATTTACGATGTGGTTGCACCTGTCCTCATAAAGAGGAAACTCACAACCACGGTTTTTATCACCAAAAATTTCCTGGATAATCAAGAACTAAATTATGATAACAAAAAGAGCCTGCTGCTGGAGGTACTCTCAGGATATCATGATGATAAAATCAGGAATAAGATCCATGAAATACTGAAAGAGCAAGATCTTCATAAATACAATCTGACTGACTCCATTTTGGAAATTCCTTATACAAAAAGACATGTGGTGGATATTCTCGGGCAACTTTTGCAGGTTGATTATGCAGCATTCCTGAAGAATGACCAACCCTATCTAACCACACAAGAGGTTAGAAAGCTTCTGAATGAGGGTTTTACATTTGGCGCACATGGTATTGATCATGCCAGGTTTTCGGAATTGGGACTGGAAGATCAGCTTCGTCAAACCTTTGAGAGCACTGATTTTATAAGTCAGGAATTTTCACTGGATTATCGGGTTTTTGCATTTCCCTATACCGACAGCAGAATCTCTGTCAATTATTTTTCCAAAATATCAGAAAAAATACATGCTACATTCGGCACCCAGGGTTTACTTAAGGATTGTATACCTACCAACTTTCAAAGAATCAGCGTTGAAAAATTCAGCCATTCTGCAAATAAAACAGTGAAATATAACTATTTGAGAAAGTGTATATACAAATTGATGCAAAAAGACCTTATTAAACGATCAGTTCTTCATAAGTGTATTAGCCATGAAACAGGAAGAAATTGAAAGGCTCAGGTACAGGAGACAGTACCTGTTAACACCTGAAGAGATTGAATGTCCATTTCTTCATGCATTCAGAAAAATCAACGGTAACTACTACCTGTATAATCATTCCGATCTGATTGTAAGTGAATACTCTGGCAATTCTATATCCCTAATCCTTCTGGGGGATATTTTTGATTTTGAATTTCCGGAAAAAAACAATACTGAAATCCTGAAAGATCTTGTATCTGATGATTTTAATGACTTGATCGACAAGATAGACAAGTACTGTGGACGATTTGTTTTACTCTATATCAATCAGGGTAAAATGATGTTGATTCATGATGCCACTGCTACCCGAAAGGTCTATTATTGTTTGCATAATTCGAAACTGTGGTTTTCTTCACAGCCCCATCTGCTCGCCAGGGTTCTTTCCCTCGAAAAATCCAGAGATGAATCCAGGCAAGCCTTTTATAATTCAAAAGACTTTATTCGACTTTTCAATTCAAGTATTGGAAATACAACGTATTATGATGAAATTTTTCAGCTGCTTCCTAACCATTATCTGCATGTTAAGGAGAACAGAATAATACGTTACTGGCCTAAAACTCCTATCCAATACAAGTCAGTCTCCGAAATTGCTCCCCTGTGTGCAAAAATCGTTCAAGGTACGCTAAGAAGCATCACCAACCGATATCAGGTCATGTTACCATTGACAGCAGGAAAGGACTCCCGTTTATTGCTGGCAGCAACCCGGGATCTGCAAGACAAAGTGTTTTACTATATCAATAGGGAACCCCGGTTGAATGAAAAAAGTCCGGATATTTATGTGCCTCAGTTATTAGCCTCCAGATTTGGATTTAAATTCTCTGTAGTAGAACCACCTGAGGTAATTGACAAAGATTTTCTCCGTGTTTATTATGAAAATAATGCATTGGCATCGGATACTTTTCTTCCTTTTATTTACAATTATTTCCGGGATTTCTCTGATAAGGTGAATCTGCCTGGTAATACTGCCTCAGCAGGATTTGAAGTATTAAAGCTGCCTGAAGCGAAAATTACGCCCAAGTTTATCGCAGAATTCTATCGTGTAAACAAGTATGCACATGCATATAATTACTATGCTGAATGGTTGCACAACAGTGAAAAAACCTTCAGGGATAACAATGTCAATCTGGTCAATATGTTTTACTGGGAAGAAAGGCTGGCGAATTGGGGAACACAAATACAACTGGAAAAAGACATCGCCCAGGAGGATATAAATCCATACAATTCAAGGCGTTACATCAGTCTTGTCCTTTCTGTTCATCCCAGATATATTGTGCCACCTGCCTTTGTTTTGCACAGAAAAATAATCAGAATATTGTGGCCCGAAGTTTTAAAGGTGCCAATTAATCCGGGCATGATGACCACCCTGAAGAGTTTGCTTCATTCTTTGGGACTACTTAGAATATACTATAAAAGGAAGTACAGGGATATGGGATAGACAATATATTCGTTGCAAATAAAACCGCTCTTTATTGCATAAGGCACGATTGCCGGATCAGAAATACCCAATTTCCGCTAATACCTTTCTAAATACAGGATTGGCCCGATAGCCCCCGTAGGCCAGATCATTAATGGTTATGTCATAGCCACAATTCCCTTCGATGATAATTGGTCCCGTAATCCCGATACCGACATCCCAACCGATTAAACGCAGATGTGGTACCATACCGGCTACCCGGATAACCAGGTCCTTGGCTTCTTCGAAACAGGGTATACTGAAGTTCTCGAAAGCCACTTTTGTTACCGGGTGTTCAGTCAGTATTTTACCTGCTGCCCTGGTAAATGAAGAATAACCACATCTTTTCAACCTCCCCGATTCAAGCTCAATCCCGGATAGGCATCCCCCAGCCGAGCCATTGTCTACATGCAGGTTACCGGAACTCATCCTGAGGTAGGCAGAAATTATCTCAACCTTTCTGTCTCTGTCAATGAAGGTGTCAATCCGCATCGTATTCAGGCAGGAAGGATTTATCACATCTAATTGCGGATGTTGCTGAATCGTTTCCTGAAAAAGGTATCCCGATCCACTTATTGCCGTATACATCTCATTTAGAGCAATTTGATTTAACGGAAATTGATCCGCAGAAACCCTGTATGTACAGCTTCCTCCATAGGATCCGTATGTTTTCTTAATAAACACGGATTTACAGGCAGTATGGTTTTTAACGAGATCCTCCAGTACTGCTTCAAATTCATGAGTAGAGTTTATTTCAATACTTTTATTACCGATCACGAACCTGTTCAGGTGGTTATACATCAGGATTCTAGGCAGACTGATATTGAACTGGGAAAAGAACAAGTTAAAATACAGTTTGTTCTTTAAAATGTTGGACCCTTCCACATCATTGAATTTATTCCAGAGGCTCCAAAGCAGTTTATTGGGCAAATAATCCCGGATATTTGTCCTGTCTTTTTTATACAGGTGTCGTCCAAAATAGTGGGAAGGGATTTTTCCCTGGATGATCCATAGTTGAGCTAACTCAAACAAGATCCTCCACAAGCGTTTCCTTTCTTTATCCTGGAAGAAAATCCTGTTCAAATGCCTGATTTTATTCTGAGTCAGATTTGATGCCATACCGGTTAAACTTATTCTGATAACTTGGATACAAAAAGGATATTCTTGCCCCTGGAAGTTTTATCCAGGTGATTCACGTAAGTCACTGAAATCCTGATCTTATGATGGACAGAATCCAGCAAGGTCTTCAATAAGTCCCGCTCATCATCATCTGTGTAAGATGAACTCTTTATTATTTTAAGTTCAATTTCACCCTTTTTTTCCTGCAGGATCTGCATTTCCTTAATTTTTTTAAATGCCTCATGATGCTGGCCAAAGATAAAAGCGGTCAGCGATACCCGGGTATTGTCAGAAAGAACAATGATATGCTGACTCCTGCCCGTTATCTTTTTTAAAGTAATTCCCTTAAATCCGCACTCACACTGTTTTTTTTCCGAAAGTACTCCCAGATCTCCCGTGTCATACCGGATAAATGGCATGATATTGTTGTCAAAACCGGTAGCCACAATCTTACCCTCCGATCCAGGCTGGATAACAGGGACACCTTCTCCATCCAGCAATTCAAGATAGCCGTAGAACGGATAAAAGTGAAATTCATTTGAATATGTACAATTTCCACCGTGGATAAGCCTTTCTGTATGCCCGTACCAGTTTGCTACCTTAGCTTTATAAAAGTTTTCGAAATACATTCTGTCTCCCTGAGTCAGACTTTCCGATCCCAGAAATATCCTTTTGACCTTCAGCCTGACATCTACATCCATACAATCCATTAAGATGGTCAATATTTTTAAGGAAGAAGGATAAGCATGTAGGAACAACGGTTTAAAACGTTTGATCTGATCTGCTACCTTGGTTATGTTGCTTTCGTTTAGATTGTAACAAGTCACGTTCAGCACGTTATCAATTGCTCTGTACTCATAAAGCCTGTTTTTGTGAATGGGCAAGCCCCTGATCATTAAAATCCGGTCACCGGGTTTATATCCAAACTGGCCCCAATACCAATCGAAATGGGCTCTTTCCTTGGGTCTTGATACATCCTTCTCCAGGTAAAATTCAAGCGGCGTGCCACTGCTTCCACCGGTATTTGATCTGATGCGGTGATTGACACCTGCAGGATTGAGGAACTCAAGCGGAGAATTACGTATGACCTGTTTATCGATTACAGGCAATTCCCTGAACTCGTTTATGGAATTGCAAAACCTGAATCCTTTATAATAAGGTATATGGGTAATGGCGTAGTTCACTATCTCAAATAATAGCATTTCCTGTGCTCTGATCACTTCATGATCATTCATTTCCCTGAATGATCGCAATCTTCTTAAATATGTATAATAAAATGAGCCGTATTTTATCCTTTTTGGCAAGAGACCGTATATATGGCCGACTATTTTTTTCACTACCCGGGGGAGGTTTTGAAAAATGCTCAGATATTTATAAAGCAAGTCCTCCATGTATTAGTTTTTCCCTTTAATTCTATTCAATACTTTCTTAAACAGAAACAGAGTATAATGTATACTGGTTTTGACCGGATTTTGTTTGAACCGGATAAAAAATGACTTAATTTCTCTTCGAATGAATATTTTAAAAAGTAATTTCCTGAAAAGCTTCTCATTGTAAATATTTTTATTCAGATAGTAATCATATTGGTGAATCGAATCGTCATTTGCAGGTTCAGGAATCTTTTTGACCTGGTTATACTTAAAGTAATATATAGTGTGTCTTAAAATTTTCTCCTTTGAAAACTCGATATTCAGACACATGGAGAAGAGCCTGTTCGGATTTTTTAACGAATAACCCAGCTCCTGCTCGTTCACATAAATAAAACTACCCAGGCTGTAGGCAATTATTCCCTGATTATAAAATTCTACTCCCTGGGGAACATGCGGATGATGGCCGATCACTGCTGAAGCTCCGGCATCTATAAACTTCTTTGCATTCTTTGTATCCTCTGTATCGGGTATATCAACAAGTTCAGTTCCCCAGTGCGGGTATAAGATAATATGATCAAACCTGGATTTATTTTCCTTTATTATTCCACATATTGTAACACAATCATATGTATTTGGACCAAAGCCAAAATTCTCCTTTGACCATCTTCCCTTTTTAACACAACCTATTAGACCAAAACGAATCCCATTTGAAGTAATATGACCTATAGACAAATCCTTATCTTCCGAAAATCCAAAATACTGTATTTTTTTCTTATTCAATATTCCCATCGTATCCCTTACACCTTCAAGTCCATAGTCCATTACATGGTTGTTCGCAAGTCCCAGCAAACCGAATTTTTCAACGAACAGATTTCCGGAAATAGGAAGTACTGCAACTATAATGATCCTGTACATCATAAAAAAAACGGCTGCCTGTTTTCAGAAATAATGAACTCCAAATTTCCGACATTTAAATCAGCTTCAGGTAAAATAATTTCACGGAATGGATCGATCCCGAGTTCTTCGTATTTTCTGAATACACCTATATCCCCGACAAAATTTATTTTCACGGACTGTTTCAGTTATCAAGGGTAATTAACTTCCTGTACTTTCCTCCCGGTGACAACGGGATAGTTTGGCATTTCTGAAAGGAAACCGACAATCCGAAATCCTTTCTGAAATAGTTTATGATACCCTGTTCATCAATGGATTTATTTTCATCAATGGGGACAAACTGAAATACAATACTTTTCTGATGTTTCCGGTATATAAGTTGGTAGAACAGGATATTATCGGCATAACCTGACAGGTATAATGCTGTTACCGGAATTATCCTGTTATCAGGTAAAACCAGACTATCTATTTCCCTACCTTCGATATGTTCAATAACCCTCGATTTTCTTCCACAGGTACAATCCTGGTCAGAGAGCTTAATTTTGTCCCCAAGTTTATACCGGATTATCGGTTGCTTAAAAGAGTATAAATTGGTGATCAGCAGATCGCCTGAGCCCTGTTCATTTTTATTTATCACCTCACAAATCACGGTACCCTCATCTATATGCAAATGGCCGTGCGGACAGGTCTCTGCAATATTCGCCTCAGTTGACCAGTACTGGTTGGCTATTGGCGCAGATGGATATGTTGATCTTATCATTTCCTTGACTTCATTATCCAGGTTTTCTGCATGTGTGACAATCACTCCCGGCTCATTCAGCTTTATGCCCTGCCGGTCTGCAAATTGGATAAAGTGAACCATAGCAGAAGGATAGCCATAGAGTACCAATGGTTTAAACCGTTTGTAGGTTTTCACGATATGGTCCATATTTTCCGCCCTGATTTGAAAAGAATTAAAATACCGTTTGTTTTTCAGATAATAATAAAATATAGTAAAAAAGGATAGCTTAACTCCTCCCAGTTTTAATTCCGGTGATTCTCTTTCAAATCCGTACCATTTCAACATTTTTTGATGGGATGTCCTTTTGGCAAGAAGCATTTCCTTGGTAATGTAAAGATTGACCGGATTGCCTGTTGAGCCTGATGTATGCTGAATGATACAGGATCCATGATACCTGGTCAGGATATTTTCCTGATTATTTTTAAAAACACCCCGTTCCATTACCGGAAACTCATGTAAGTCTTTGTTTTTATAATCCTGATAAAAAGCAGAAGTTGACGCGATGTTCCTCAATCGTGAAAACTTCACCATCTGATCTTCCTGGATTTGCTTTCTGTCCCAGGAATCCTGATCCAATGATTTAGCTAATTCATGGCTGATATTATAACCTGTCAGCAAATCAATCAGGCTATTTATCATCTTATACATGCGTCGTATTGTTCTCGTAAATTTTAATCAGTTCCTGCATTCGCATTTCCCAACTGTTGGCTCTTGCAAATTCAATTCTCGCAGATGCCAGACTTTCATTGTCCTCCTGATATGCTTTTTTTATATTTTCCATAAATTCATCCATATTATCAGCCAGGTAGACGAATTTTTCTGGAAAGCTCCAATCCCTTATGCCCTTGATATTTGATATCACAACCGGTATACCAAGTGCCAGATAAAGCCAGAGTTTATTGGGAGTTCTGTCAATGCTGCTTTTAATGTTGTAGGGAATTATCCCGACATGAAAATTTCCTACTTCCTTGTGAAGATCTGCACCGGTAATCGCACCGGTAAAGCGCACATTTTTAAAAGTAATGACATTTTTTATATGTTTTGTTTTGAACGGTCCGATCATTGTGAAATTCAACTCTTCGTGCCTCAGAATGTCGGCTATAATCCGATTGTCAATTGTTTCCAGGAAGCCAACAAATCCCACATTGATCCTTCCTTTTGTCCTTTCCCTGAAAACCATTTCTGCATTATTGATTGTTGGAGCACCCAGTCTTATTTCAAAGGTTTTTGGATTCAATTTCTTAATTTTCTCAAGGAGAAATCCGGAAGTGGCTATGCAAAAATCGGATCTTTTCGCAACAGTTCTTTCGCATAAATCCTGATATTTCGCGATCCACAGCATGTTCAGAACATAACTTAAACCCGAGTGATCATCATTACAATAGTAAATAACATGCTGAAAATAGTCAAAGATGTTATTGGCGGTAAAGTCAAAATTAATCACAACATAATCACCATATCTTTCTTTCAGATTTTTAAAAAGCCAATTCTGATAGAGCTTGTTTATGAAGGGAATCCTGATCCTGATGCGGGGATCAACCGGGAAACGGGGTAGTATGACATCCAGGTTTTCTGATACCCGGAGTGTTCTTAAGCCGGGGAAACCTAAACGATTAGCAGAAATAAAAACCACCTCGTGATTCACGGCAAGAGCATGGGCAACCTGATGTCTGGCCCTGGGAGGTTCACGCCAGTCAGTGCAGGTATTTATGATGAATCTGCGACTGGTTGTTTCCATCAGCAATCAATGATTGACAATTTTCTTAAGATAACTTACCACCGGATTTTCCGGGGCATGTCGCAATAATCGAACCAGGGGGTTTACCAGATTATAGGGAAAAATCAGAAAGTGAGTTGATCCGTAAGTACTAAAATGCTCCATTGCGCCAAGCCTTCGTTTAAAACCGGCGATCCCTTTATGGGTTCTATCAATCGGTACTCCCCCAAAATTGACATAGCTGTAATTGTTCTCTTTTAATAATTGAATCAGGGAATAATCAATAAATGAGGATAATCCAAATTCATATCCGGTTGCATTCATGCCGATCAGCAAAGCATAGGCCTGCTGACTGCTCTGTATGACAGCCTGTACAGCAAATATTTCAGAACCCCGCTCTATATAATAGAAATGTATGACATTCTTCCTGACTAAATTTACAAAGGTTTCCTGATTTAATCCATTAATATAGAAATAGTTATAACCGCTATATCCCTTTGAAGTCCTGACTCTCTGGGTTTCTTTCATCAGATTAATTAAAAGCCCGGACATATCCACCGAAACACCCTCCTTGAATACAAAACCCTCAGTAACGGCGTATTTATAATCCCGTTTAATATTCCTTGAAACATTACTCTTTATCCTTTCTTTATCCTGAGTGAGATCAACAATATATTCTGATCTCATTGAAAAACCATATTTCTTATTAAGGTTCGAGATATGTCTTGAATCATAAGACAAAAGGATCAAACGGCATATTTTTTCTGTTTTTGTATATTGGACCAGTGCCGTTATACATTGATCAACGATACATTCAGGCAGGTTCTTTTTAATTGCAGGGGCTGCATAGAATAGTAATTTCCGTTGAAAAGCATATTTTGAATTGACCAAAAAACCGCCAATTTTAGCAATTACCTCATCCCCCTGTATAAAATTCAGGTACAGGGGCTGCTTTTCTTCATCCCTGAGGGATTCAATCCAAAAAGGGGCAATGAACAGGCTATGATCATATTCCACCAATTGTGATGACCAGGATTCGGGATCAGAACATGGCAGAATCTTAATAATTGGCTTAAAATCCAAGGTTCAATGTTTTATATATCTTTTTCCATTTGATCTGCTATCCAGGAGTATGTTTTTTGCAATCCCTCCTTCAAATCAACCTTTGGCCTCCAGTCCAGCATCTCAACCGCTTTACGGTAGTCAGCGGCCCTGGCCTTATCGCCTTCAGGCTTGCTTGTGTCAAAGATGATTTTGATGTTTTTATCAGATATCTCCACGACATGAGCAGCTAATTCTGCGATTGATGTACTGAAATCCGGTCCGATCTGAATATACCCTTTACCCAGTCCCTTTTGCAATCCCAGCACAAGTGCATCAACCACATCATCAACATGAAGGAATGCCCTGCTTTGCCTGCCACTGCCCCAAACGATAAAATCATCCTGGGGATATGTGATTGCTTTTCTGATAAGTGCCGGTATAACCTGGCTGCGAACCGGCGAAAAATCGCAGGGAGCACCGTAGATGTTGTGAAAAATAAGTGACAGAACAGGTATACCGAATTCCTTTTCAAGCAGTTCCGATTCATAAATACCCATAAGCTTGCTCCAGCCATAGGCGGATTCAGGGTTTGCAGGATATAAATCTTCCTCCTTCAATAGTTTATATTCGAAAGAGTTTTGCAGTTCTGCAGGAAAGGAACAGGCTGTACCGGCATATATGAAACCCCTGACCTTTAATCGCCTGGCCAGGTCGATCGTATTGGAATTGATCAGTATATTCTGCCTGAAAATGCTGCTTTGGTTACTGAACACATAACCAATTCCGGCGACAACATCGGCCAGATGATATATATAGTCAACTCCTGAAAATGGCTCTATATCAGTTAAATTTTCTGACAAATCAAGCTTGAAAAATTTCTTCTCAATATCAATGCACGGGGAATTGGTCCGGGAGTCAATTAAATACTCGAGTTTACCACGCCACAGGTTATCAATTACCAAAACATCATGACCTTGTACAACCAATCTTTTTACCAGATTGGAGCCTATCATCCCTGCTCCGCCAGTTACCAGTATTTTCGCCATAGATAAAAATCTTAATAATTATTAATTCACCTCTCTTATAAGTTTGTACTTTAAATGATTCACTATTCTTTTTACGGCCTTCCCATCTCCATATGGATTGTGTGCCCGGGCCATGGAGTTATAATAATCCGGTTCTTCCAGCAAACGGATTATTTCACGGCAAATAACCTGCTTATCCGTGCCCACTAGTTTGACAGTGCCGGCCTCCAGGGCTTCAGGCCTTTCTGTTGTATTTCGCATAACCAGAACGGGTTTGCCCAAACTGGGGGCCTCTTCCTGGATGCCTCCGCTATCAGTCAGAATAAGATGCGATCTGTCCATTAAATAAACGAATGGCAGGTAATCCAGGGGATCACATAAAAATACATTGTCGAGATTCTTTAGAAGCTCATAGACCGGTTTCTGTACATTGGGATTCAGATGAACAGGATAAAGCAGATCGATCCCGGGATACCTGATAGCAATTTCCTGAATGGCCTCGCAAATTTGAATAAATCCATCCCCAAAATTCTCCCGGCGATGGCCCGTTATCAGTATCAGCTTCTTGCCAGGCCTGATCTCATAGCCTTTCGACCTGACTGTTGATTCAATTTCCAGTTGCAGGTGCGTATCATGCCTGATCCGGTCAATCACCAGCTGAAGGGCATCGATCACCGTATTGCCGGTTACCAGGATATTCTCTTCATTCACATTCTCCCGCAACAGATTCTGTTTTGATGTTTCTGTGGGAGAATAATGGTATGTGGTCAGGCATCGGGTGAGCATCCGGTTCATTTCTTCGGGCCAGGGTGCCAGGATATTTCCTGTTCTCAGTCCTGCCTCAACATGGCCCACCGGTATTTGCTGATAGAATGCAGCCAGAGCCGCAGAAGACGATGTTGTGGTATCGCCGTGTACCAAAACCAGGTCTGGTTTAAATTCCTTCAGCACATCGCGCATTCCCAATAAGACCCTGCTTGTAATATCATAAAGATCCTGACCTGCTTTCATGATGTTCAGATCATAATCCGGCCGGATTGAAAAAATATTCAGCACCTGGTCGAGCATTTCGCGATGCTGGGCGGTTATACAGACCCTGGTATCAAATGAATCCCTGTGTTTTTCGAATTCCTTGACCAGTGGGGCCATTTTTATAGCCTCGGGCCTGGTGCCAAATACGATCAGAATCTTTCTCATGATAAATACTAGAACTTACTTTTTACGCCACAGATGTCTATGACTTGTTTATTCTCAGGGACCTTAACAGCTTTGAATTCCCGGTGCGCCACCAGGAATACTATGATATCAGCCTGATTAATAGCCTCTTCATAGCTGGTTAGTTGAAGGACTTTGTAATGTTTTACATTGGGTTCGCAAACGAGCAAATCGATCCCCCTGGCGATTAACTGCTGAACAATGAACAGGGACGGCGACTCCCGCAAATCATCGATATCAGGTTTAAATGCAATGCCCAAGCAGGCCACCCGGGGTTCTCTGTTATTCCGGTCCTTAAATTCCTTCACGGCCTGAATCACTTTTTCGATCACCCATAAGGGCTTGCGATTATTAATCTCCCTCGCGGTCCGGATAATCCGTGCATCCTCCTTGCCCTGGGCAACAATAAACCAGGGATCAATGGCGATGCAATGGCCACCGACTCCGCTGCCCGGTTTTAATATTTTAATTCGCGGATGCCGGTTGGCAAGGCTGATCAGCTCCCATACATTAATACCAAATTTATCGCAGAGTATGGAAAGCTCATTGGCAAAAGCAATATTTACATCACGACAGGCATTTTCCGTAAGTTTTGACATTTCTGCAGTTCTTGAATTTGTGGCGATCACCTCGCCCTGAACAAAAGATTCATAGAACAATGTCACATGCAAGGCAGCTTCTTTGGTAATGCCTCCCACAATCCGGTCGTTTTCCACAAGCTCACGCATCGTTTGTCCGGGCAAAACTCTTTCCGGCGAATAGGCAACCTGGATTTTATCCGTGTCCACGCTCTTCTCCCTGAAAATTTCCACCAATTTCTCCGTGGTACCAACGGGTGAAGTCGATTCAAGAATAACGAAATTTCCATCCCTGATATAAGGCGCTATGGCATATGCTGCTTGAACAACAAATGAAATATCCGGATTGTTCTGTTTATCAACGGGTGTGGGTACAGTTATGATAAAAATATCCGCGAAATCAGGTTTCAACGAGGCTTTCAGGTTGCCCGACTGAACGGCGGATTTCACAAAAGCATCCAGTTCAGGTTCTATAATATGAATTAAGCCCTTGTTAATGGTTTCAACCACTTCAGGTTTAACATCCACACCATGAACATGATAGCCCTTTGTTGCCAGTAAGGCTGCAGTGGGCAATCCGATATAACCGAGGCCCATTACACATACTTTTTCCTTTTTCATAAAATCGTTCTATTATTTACAGGTTAAAATTCTTATAATAATCAAGCAGCATATCCATTCTTTTTCCCCAGGTGTTGTTTTTTGCAAATTCTACCCGTTGTTCAGTCAGTTCTTTGGTATTTTCTCTATATGCCTTATATACCAAAGCCGTAAATTCTTCTTCTGAATTTGCTACATATATAAATTTATCTGGCAAATTTATTTTACGTAAACCTGCCATGTAGGAAATAACCACCGGTTTACCCAGGGCAAAGTACTGATACATTTTACTCCCGGTGCCCACTCCTGAATGCATGTCAGCTGAAAGTCTGGAGCAGTAAGGAGCAATTGTCACATCAAATGTATTAATCTCTTCATAGAGGTCCTTACCCATTAGAGGTCCTTTAAGAATCAGTCTGTCTTTATTTTCAATAGAATTTAAAAACTTTTTTTCTACTGGTCCTATAAATGTTACATTCAGATTTACATCTTCGAGCAGCAGGTTAATTATGCGGTCAGATAAAATATGAATATTCATAAAGCCAACAAGGCCAACCTCAATGATTTTAATTTTCTTTGAAACCCTTTGTAAGGGTATATCATATCCACTGATATCGGGGCTTCCCAATTGAATTTCAATTGAATTGGGATTGAACTTCTTCAGGTTATCTTTTAAAATCTCTGAAACGGCCACACAGAATTTGGCCTTTGTGGCTATTAAAGACTCACAGTACCGATGATATTTTGCTATAAATGACGGATTAATGTGGTCACTTAAGGCTGAAAAACTGTCATTACAATAATATATCACATGGGTATAAAATTTATAAATTATTGTTGCAGTATAATCAAAGTTTATGACTTCATAGTCTTTATATTCCTTGCTTAATTTTTTAAATAACCAATATTGATATAATTCATTAATGACTGGCAGCCGGTACCTGATTTTATGAATAATGGGGAAGTAAGGCGTTATTATTTTAAGATTCCCATGAATGGATGAAGATCTTATTTTGGGTAACCCAAATTTATTTGCAGCTACAAATACAACCGGATAATATCTTGCCAAAGCATATGCAACCTGGTGTCTTGCCCGCGGTGGTTCTTCCCAGTGTGTTAAAGTATTAATTAAAAACTGAAATATCATGTAAAACCAGTTTACAGATCCCGAAAAATATCAATGACTCCAGGAGCGTTAAAATTATGACAGCGCTAATCTGCCTTTTTACAAACAATTCGATGAAAAACAGCCTAATAAACATCAAATTATATTTAACCCACCTTTTACCATGATCGGCAGGATTCTGCATTGCTCTGTGAATACCCTCAAGTCCGATTCTTCTCATCCAAAGGGGTGCTCGCCTGACTTTCCCTGCAACACAATCAAAAGCCCCTCCGATGCCAAATGCAAAGCGAACTCCCAATCTCCTTTTGTAATTATAGATAAATATTTCTTTATTCGGAGTCGGAAGAGCTATAAATAACATATCAGGTTTCAGATTCTCAATCATTTCAACAATTGATAATTCTTCCTCAAAACAATAGTAACCGTTCTGTGAACCTACAATGTTAAGATCAGGGTATTTTGCCATTAATTTGTTCTTCATTCGTTGAAGGATATCTTCCCTGGCTCCCAAAAAAAATACACGATAACCTTTAAGATTGGCCAATGCCAACAATTGTTCAAAAATGTCAGGAGATGCAGCTCTTTCAGGTATCCTATATCCCAGTAATCTTAATGAAGTAGCAACCAGCATATTGTCAATACTCACAATATCAGACGAATTTATTGCCATGTGTAAAGCCGGGACTTTCTGCGCCAATACTATCGTTTCAGGATTAACGCCTGTTAAATGAAATGCACCATCACCACCAGATATATGTTTATCGATTAAGTTTACAATTTCTTTCTTAGTTAACGGATTGATTTTAACACCCCAGACATGTATTGTTTTCATAAATATCAAATATTATTGCATTAACTAAATTTATTAATGATATCCATGGAGTGTTTTATATGTTCCCGCGATGATGAGCCGAATAAGATTGATTCAATGTTCCGTTGTCTGCACACATATTCAAAGGCTACTTCAGGCCTCAATGCTCCTGCAGCTAAAACCTGCATGGCAATTGGTCTGAACTTTCCTTCACTGATGGTCTTTTCATAGAGTTCTATTCCTCCTGACATTCTGAATCCGATCTTGTTGATTGAACTGCAAATGACCGGATATTTTATCCCTGCACCCTCCAGCACATGAAGCAACAGGGGAAGGTTCATTGTAATATAACCGGGTTCTGCATTGTACTTTTTAATGATGTAGGCATGATAAGCTTTCAGGATATCTTTCATCCCCAGTCCCAGGATCAGGTCTGTCAAAACATTTTGTATAAAGATTACCGGCGTATCAATGCCTTTGAACATTTTCATTTCAGCATCGATCAACAATTCCATCATGGCAATGAAATCTTTCCTGGCATAAGCCATGCCGCCCTTTGCCATGGTGCTGAAAATATTGCCCGGCAAATATTCCTTCAGTGCACCCAGTATGCCCAACTCGGTTACGGCGTTTGCATATTTATGGGCATAAGGCATACAGGGAAATATTTTATATCCTTTATACTTTTCGGGATTTGATCTGATATGGTCACAGATGCCGGCAATCCTGTCGTGTGTGGTACACATGAAGGTTTTTATACCAAGCTCAATGGTTGTATCCAATACTTTAATGATGGCTTCGTTTTTCCTGAATTGGATGGCTTGTGCTCTGGCTTTTTCGTCGGAAAGATGATTGACAGCAAAAAACTGGTTATCGCCAAATAGTATCCGGTCCATAATATATTTTTGTTTTAACTGGCCTTATTCCTGAGTAATTCAATCACTTCATCGGTATGAAGAGCTGATGCAAAAGAACTGGCATTATCATTGTCTCTTGCCTGAATGTGCCTGGCAAAATAATCCACCTGAGCAGAGTACTCCTCTCCCCTGAGATAAAAATCAACCGGAGTTGTCAGATCAGTTATATACCGCATGTTCCAGCCTTTTTCAAGGCCCAGTTCCTTATTTTCGTTCTTCAGATAAATTTTCATTTCCTGGGCGTCGGAAATGATCTTCCCTTCTGTACCGCTTACGGTAAGCTGGGTTGACATTTTCCGGTATGTCTCATCACTCCAGTTCACACTTAAAATTCCACTTGTGCCATTTTCCAGATGTAATCCTGCATAAACCGCATCCTCGACCCCGCTGGAAAATATTTTCTTCAGCATCACACCCGAGGCATCCTGAATATTGCCCAGGATAAATTCAATCAGGTTTATGACATGGGAAGCATAATCAAACAGACATCCACCCCCCTCTGAACTGTCAGATCTCCAGGTTCCTTCTTTTCTTTTCACAACAACAGGGCCATAGGCCTCCCCTGTAAAATGATAAACCTGACCCAGTGTACCCTTATTAACCAGAGTTTTAAGAAAATTAAAAGTCCCGATAAAACGGTTATGATAGCCTACCTGGTTCACCAGTCGGCGCTCAGTGGCCAGTTCAACCATTTTCCGGCCCTGTTCAAGGGTAAGGCTGAAAGGCTTCTCACAGAAAACATGAATATTGTGCTGCAGGGCATGGATCACCATTTCCGCATGGAGTTTGGTGGGTGTAGCGACAAATAATGCATCCAGATCATTCTCCCCGATCATCTTCACATAATCTGTATACGTTTTGTATGTGCCATATTTCTTCAGGGCTTCCAGTATCAGGGTTGAGGAATCGCACACGGCAACAAGTTCGAGATCAGGATGAGCATTAATAATGGATGCATGGGAAATGCCCATTTTCCCGAGGCCAATAATCCCGGTTCTTATCATATCTTTTTATCAGTAAGTTTATGAATCAATAGGTCCTTTATCAGTATATAGGCTTCTTTGCCGCGATGTAACAGATCATCGTCAGCTCCTTTCTGTTCGCGCTTTTGCAGGTAATGGAAAGCAAATTCCCCGGTCAGGTCAGGTTTGTGGATCATCATACCTTTATCAATGAGATACTGATCCACATCAAGCAGCTTATCCTGGTATACGGATATGGTAGGAATACCTAAAACAGCCATTTCCCGGGTCATTGTTCCACCCGCTCCAATAAATAAACTGCATTGGGAAGCAATTTCCTGAAGGCTTATTGATTTGTTCAAAACCTCAATTTCCCTGAATTTTGCCTGTTCATAATGCATAGCCTGTTCCTTTCCCCTGGGAAGCAATATTACTTTTGATCTGTCCTTGAGGTACAAAAGCACATCATCCAGGAAATCAACAGCTCCTTTGTAATACTGGGCGATCCAGGGTTCAGGCCTGACAAAGATTATTTTTTCTGCCTGACTTTTATAATCAATCGGTGCGTTCCATAAATAAATACCTTCCTTGACGCCGGGATATTGTATAATTCTGGAATTCCTTGCACCTTGCCTGAGAACTTTTTTACGATCAAGAAACTCCGGGATTAATATCCAGGTAGCAAAAAGAAACGAAGGAATATTGCCCATGGCATACTCGTTATCATTCATATATATAAAAGGAATACCGAGGAGCCTTGCAGCAATTGAACTGGTAAATGTACTTTGTGTAATACCAATATCCACTTCCTTGTTCTTCAGGAATTTAACCAGTTGTATAACCCTGACCGGATACCCGAATAATTTGCTGGACAATTTACCGCCATAATGCTTTCCGACAATCGAATACCGGAATTTGTGCAAATCCAGCAGATCAACGGTATTCGCCAGTGGCCGGCAGGTAATGATCACCTCATGTTCATGCATGAGATCACGGATCATTTCTGCAAATAAGTTAATATGAGGCGAATTGGAAAGGTCAAACCAAATCTTCATAATCCGGAATTTTCAGATGGCAGATTCATTAAACTATTTTGTTTACGATACGAAAGTAAATATGTTAACCCAGAATCGGGTAAAATTACTTTTTGTATTTGATCAATACCGAGATTCCTCATGTGGATTTCATTTTTTGAATTACCAATGGAAAAGGAAAACCTAGTCTTTAGTTTTTGTGAGACCGGAAGTAAACTGATAATGCAAAAAACATCCATGCCTGTGTCCACCGCATATATGGGATTTTTATCGTATAGCACCTGTTTTTCTGGTAATAAAAGAAACCTTTGCGGCTCTGCATATGGTCAATTGTCCAGGAGAGTACCTTATCCACAACTGGTTTAAATTCATCCAACCGATCAAGACGATCCAGTGTAATCACCAATTGTGATGCGGCATGAATATCAACCGGATAAACGGAATTGCTGTAATATTTAGGAATACCGGAAGGCAGAAAAAAAGTCCGCATATAATAATCAAGTCCAGAACGGATATTTGCCTCAAATGACCTGTCACCGCCGTATTTCTGATATTCAGAGATGCACTCCAGGTTAAATCCGGTGTGAAAACTGTCAATCCACTGGTGAAAGGGCAGCGGGCTGTACGCCCACGACCCGTCATTTTTCTGGTGTTTGCAGCAAAAGGCTACTGATCTCCTCGCTTCATGAAGGTAATCCTGATTATTTACATACTTTGAAGCTCTTGAAAGCATGCGTGATCCCAGCAGTGATGCGTTAAATACCTGTGTTTTGTCGATCGGGGAATATGAAAAGGCAAAATCACCTTCCCCGTCATATGAACGGTTAAGATCCTTCAGAATAAAATCACAGACGCTCACAGCATGGTTTTTGTATTCCTCATTCCCGGTAATGTCATATGCATCCAGCAATGCATATCCGATGAATGTGGAGGCTACAATGGTGGGCGTATATTTTGGCTGAAAAAACGCAAGTGATTGCCAGTCGAAATTATATCCCCAGCAAGTACCTGAATAGCCAGGCGTTCGCAGTTCAATGATTTTCCCGGCAAGCCGGTTGATCTTTTCCAGGTATTCTGCTAGCGGATCCACCTTATATAAATTGCAGTAACCGTTCAGGAATAATCCGAGCCCCTTGGGATTGAAATCCTTTTCAATAGCCAGAATTCTTCTGAGATTTACAGGATTCTTTTTAAAAGCCTGGATCCAGGCCAGTTTTATGTACCTGTTCCGGTTAACATATGCAAGGTTCTGAAAAATCCGGCTATTTAAACCGTCGAAAGGATCCCAACCTTTAAAATTTTCCTTCTCGCAGAATGCTTTAAGTCTGTTGAAACTTGATTTAAATTTTTCCCGCATTGACTTGGTTATAATTCAATATCCTGTGGTAATCCAGTGGACAATGACTCTGCGATTTTAAAAGTTGTTAGTGTTGACAGGCAGATCGATCTGAAGGAAATAGGTGCTTCACTTCCGGTACTTAATGCCTTAAAAAAAGCTTCAATTTCCTGCAGGTGGCCCTTGCCTGAAGTCTTGAATTGCTTTTCCCGGTTATTCCTGAACAATATACCCTTCCTGAAATCATCGATAATGAATACCATATTTCCGCCGAATATCTCGAACCTTTCCTTGGGAAGCGCTTTGTCACCATTGGCAGTATAAACCAGACTGCCCAATGATCCGTCAGCGAATTTAACTGAAACGGAAAGGTTATCATCGTTCTTTTGTTTGTCATTCCGCGTGTTTATACATTCTGCAAATACCTTAACCGGTTCTGATCCGGCAAAGAATTGCATCAGATCAATAAAATGGCATATTTCACCGATAATTCTCCCTCCTCCGGTCCTTGATTGTGTCCAGTGATCCCTGGGGATAAAACCTGCATTTACCCTGAATGCCATTACCAGTGGCTCTCCCAGGTTTTTGAAACAATCCCCTGCGACCTGGGTGATGTGTGCGAATCTTCGGTTAAAACCAACCATCAGGAAGGGTGAAGTGCAATCCTGATATGTTTTTATCACTTCATTCAGTTCATCCATGTTCATAGCCAGGGGTTTCTCCACGTAAACCGCCTTCCGGCTCTTGAGTCCATCGATGGTATATCTGGCGTGTGTATCATGCTGTGTAGCTATGAACAAGGTGTTGATGGCTTGATTATCAAGAATATGTGCAGGATCAGCAGATGCCTGGTTAAATCCAAACTTCTGTGCTACATTTTTTGAATTCAATCCATCCTTGGTTACAACCGTGTCTAGTAAACCATGGATTTTGACATTGGGTATCAGATAGGATTGGGCAAAACTCCCCGCACCGATAAATCCAATGTTAAACTGTCTGATGGGATTAATATTTACGGTTACCAGATCGTCTTTGGCTTTTTCATTTTCGGAGTATTTTAACAGAATACCGACAAAGGATTCAGAGATTTTACCCAGGACAATATCATAAGCCTGCACAGCATTTTCAATATCAAACACATGGGTGGTAAGTGGTTTCAGAT
Source organism: uncultured Bacteroidales bacterium (assembly GCA_963705125.1). Lineage (GTDB taxonomy): Bacteria > Bacteroidota > Bacteroidia > Bacteroidales > UBA10428 > UBA5072. The sequence continues at coordinate 612,017 of CAVPIY010000011.1, forward strand.
TGATGGATTGATCCTCCAGCAGCCGCAGAAAGGCCTCCATATTTCTTTGTTCGGTCCACCTGACGTACCCATAAGGATAATCCAATCCTTCCTCCTCATATTTGGTGTCATATCTGCCCGGTCCATATGAACAGGAGAGTTTAAGTTCCAGTTCCTTCTGATAGAAGTCAGGATCCCTGGGCACATCCATTTTCACAGCGCCCACGATTATCACCGCCCCTTTTTTTCTTAGAATCTGACCCGATAATTCCACCGGATCATTGGTCTGTCCAGCAGCGGTTATGATCACCTTGTCAAATCCATATCCCTGTGTGAAGTTTTCAACAGCGCTTATCAGGTTGGGGTCGTTCCGGGATAATGCTTTGGCTGCACGTGTCTGGTTGGCAAGTTCAACCATCTTTTGCGAGACATCAATTCCGAAAACGTGGCAGCCGTTAGCCCTTAGAATCTGACATGTGATTTGTCCGAGCAAGCCCAGGCCAATAACACAAACGTGATCACCCAGTTTCGGATCTGCCTGCCTTACACCCTGCAGGGCGATCGCACCCAACGTGGTATAGCACCCATCCTTAAGATCAACGCCTTCCGGTATCTTCGCCACCAGGTTCTGCGGAACACAAACCACTTCAGCATGTGAGGCATACCCGAGTCCCGCGCAGGCAACCAGATCACCGGGCCGGAACTTCCCCAGGGTATCCAGGGACGCCAGTACAACTCCGGCACTGCTGTATCCCAATGCTTTCAGGGAATCGAGCTTGGTTTTAACTTTTTCAAGGGTAGCTTTAAATCCTTCCTTTTTATAATTCTGAATGACCTGTTTAACGAGGTCAGGCCGCATTTTTGCCTTTCCAATCAGGCTTGCCTGGGCAGTACTTACAGTAGTTTTCTCTGTACCAGCACTAATCAGGGAGTACCGGTTTGCAACCAGGACATAACCCGCACTTATTACCGGAACAGGAAGATCATCGATATATAATTCACCGGACTTAAAATTTTGGATGAGTTGTTTCATTGCATGAATTAATATAAATTTATAGCAAACCTGTTTTCTTTAAATTTCACAATCTCTTAAACTCCTTTATAAATCTCTCAAAATCCTCCATTCTTTTACCCCATGTATTATTCCTGGCGAAATCAACCCGTTGATTAACCAGTTCCTTCGTGTTTTCCTTTATGGCCTTGTGCACCAGTTCAGGAAATTCCTCATCAGATTTGGCGATATATAAAAACCCTTCCGGTAAATTGACTCCGTTTAAACCTGCCATATGAGAAATAACCACGGGTTTACCCACAGCAAGGTAATGGTATATCTTACTGCCTGTGCCCACTCCTGAATGGTTATCCTCAGTAAGCCTGGCACAATAAGGCGCAATTGTAACATCAAATTTGTTTAATTCTTCATACAGGTCTTTCCCGGTGAGTGTACCTTTCAATATCAGTCTGTCTTTTTGTTTAATTTGTTCCAGAAATTTATTTTCTACCGGCCCCACCAGTGTAATGCTGATTCTCTCATCCTGTAAAAGAAAGTTAATAGCCTGATAGGAAATGTTATATATTCTGATAAATCCGACAAGCCCCACCATGATGTTTACTTCGTTTGCGGGAGTATAATTTATCTGAATATTGTATTGTTTAATATCCGGACTTCCCAGGGGTATTTCAAAGGAATCTGGATTGTATCGAAGCAAATCATCCCTCAGAATGGCAGAAACTGCAATACAGAATTTCGCCTTTGAAGCAACAATTGATTCACACCGTTGATGGTATTTTGCAACGAAAAAGGGGTTGATATGCCTGCTGATGGCTACAAAACTATCGTTGCAATAATAAACCACATTCCCGAAGTATTTAAAAATTCTTGTTGCCGTGAAATCAAAATTAATCACCTCATAATCTTTATATTTCTTCTGAAGCCTGCTAAAAAGCCAATTCTGATACATTTCATTAAGGAAAGGCATCCTGTATCTGATTTTATGCAGGATCGGATATTGTGGTGTCAGAACCACAAGATTCTCATGTATGAAAGCTGTCTTTATACGGGGAAGGCCCGGTTCATTGGCAGTTACGAATACAACTTTGTGGTCTTTTGATAAGGCGTTTGCTATATGATGCCTGGCGCGCGGCGGTTCATTCCAATGGGTCAAAGTATTAATTAAGAATAGCATAAATCCAAAATTAGCTTTTATCGTTAGGTTCTGTACATGATGCTTTGATCTTTCTTCATTTGGTTTATTACGATCCTGTTGCCCGCTTTGTTTACATAAATTAAAAAAAAACCTCAACATATTCCGGTTTGTCTGAAAAACCGAACCGGATATGAGAACTGAAACATTCAACTTCATCAAATATAGCAAGTATAGTTCAGATACTTCCTTTTCAGGTATTAAGAATTTTAACTGCCTTTGATGCCGTTGGTTGATAAATTGCCTTAGGCTATTGGTTTTGATTAAAATCACCGGTAATACATGCCGATTTAAATAAATTAGGAATTTAATTCATGGCAAAAAAATTGTTGGTGGATAATTACTAAACTTTCGTCAATGTTTTACGTATACTCGTCAAAGAAATAAGTTCATTCGTCAAAAGTAAAATCATTCAGAAATTAATGTTGAGATTATGCCGGAGGGAGGATTTTCGCGTGGAGTTTTAATTCTGTTTCTCATGGGTTTCATGATCTCCGAAAAAACAGAATCGCTATTCGCGTCTTTTGACAATACCTTCGTCCTTGCTGTCAGGCAAAAATTCGCCATCCCTGAAAATGTAGCAAATGGTGATTTTGTAGGAACATGGATTAAAACCTGGACCTGGAAATCACAAGGCTCAATAAGCTTCAGTATCGAAAACAATTACCGTGATGCTTTTGCAATTGATGCCAAGACTGGTCTCCTGACAATCAGTAATGCAACACGTATTAATGGAAAGATCGCAAAACAGGATACACTTATCAATATTATCATTCGAACTTCGGATTCAGGGCTTGGATTTGAACAAGACACTGCTCAGATTTATGTCAAGGAAAATACCTTTTGCAGATTTGTAGATTATACTTATGCCGGAAATGAATCCGGAACCAGAATACAGCCTCAGAATGATCTGGATGACCTGAAAATCGCACCCGGATATGGATATTTCATAAGGAGAGGTACTGTAATGATTGACGAATATACACCACTTACCGGTCATATTGCCTCAAATGCCCATCCGACAATTTTTGCCGCATATGGCAAGGGCAATAAACCCAAATTCAGCAGTGGTGAGAACATTTGCTTTTATGTCGGAGATGCGACCGGCGGGCAGGAAGATCCCACCGATACAAGAAGTGAATTCATTTATTTCTTCGATTTACATATCAGGGATTATAACTCTTCAGCTTTTTACTGCCGGAGAAAGTCAGACAATATCGCCTGGTTCAATATTGACATCCGCAATTGCGATAAGAACGATGTTGAAAGTACACTGGCTATCAATACAGCATTCCCTGATGCGGGATCGATCGGAGACAGTTCGGCCATATATAATTTCGAAATCCTGAATTGTACCTTCGACACTACCAGCCTATATTGTACGAGTGATTGCGAAAAGAACTTCATCAAGGACGGTGTGGGACGGACCAGGATTATCAATTGCATTTTCGGAGGCATAGAGGGTATAAGCCAACCACTCAGGTTAGCGGCCGGTCATGGTTCTGTTGTCAGACATTGCCTGTTTGAACCGGGGAAATCAACATATACAATTGAAAATGCAGCCAATATACAATGCCGTCAGGACAGGGTGCTGATAGAGGACTGCATATTCAACAACCTGGGCACCGGGGTATATATAACCAATCCGGGTACAGCAGGTCCGGAGGTACAACCTGACGGGATTATCATCAGAAACTGTTATTTTAAAGGCCACGGCTTGAATGCAATTCAGGTCAAGCCTGTCATTGCTGCGGATAATCCGGGTTATGGTCATATTTTCGAGGATAACCATTTTGAAAATGTTGGCAACGGTATTGAACTGAGAGATTGTGTATCTCCGATCATCAGGCGCAATAAGTTTGCCGGCGGCAGCGGATCAGCCATCCTTACCGCAGGTAATGAATCCTCAACCGGAATTACCATAAGTTATAATATAATCTATGATTTTTCGAATCATGCAATTCTGATTAACCAGGGCTCCCAGATAAATATCACCAATAATACTGTAATAGGCCCTATCAACTGCTCAGGAGCCACTGGAGAAAAGGTATATAATAATTATGCCTCTTCATTTGTAAGTATTGAAACCTCTTCGAATAATATTGATATTGATACCATCACAGTAGCCAGCCACTTTGTGGATTTTGAAGGTCATAATTATCTGTTAAGGCCAACGGCCAGGAGTTCACTGGATAAGGGCCGGGATGTGGGGATAAGATTTGATTTTAATGGCAATCCGGTTCTTGGCTTACCCGAAATCGGTGCCTGTGAGTATGGGATTAACGGAACAAATCCTGCAAATAATACCAATGCCTTTGATCCGGTTCTGAACATTTACCCCAATCCTTCAACGGGCGTAATAAATCTTGAGGTTAACATCACTGATATGGAACCTGAGCAGACGGATTTGGGGGAAATCACCCCCCCGGCCATCAAGGTAGTTGATATGTCAGGCAATACCCTGATCACAAAAAACGTGGAAAGCACAGAAGATATAATCCATGAAAGTTTAGATCTATCTTCTTTGACGAATGGCTTATATCTTATCATCTTTATGATGGTTGGTAAACAAAGTTCCGTCAAACTCATTCTGAATCATTAAAATAACAAGATTGTAACTTTTCCGGAAGTATGGCAAATTAGTTTCAGTAATTCTATTTAATGTTTAAATTTATATTTTATCTTCATTTGCTTTTTACTGATGTGAGATTCATCTATGAAAAAGGACAAACCCCGGAATGACCATTATAACAAGCATCATGGTCTCAATAAGCGGCTTACTCTATTGGCTCTTTTTATCGCAGCCGGAATACTATATGGCGTTATTGACTACCATGGTCCAAAAGAAATCAGTATCAGACAGGATGTTGCTTTTGGCATGCCCTGCATGAGGGCCAGAGAGCTCATAGTTCAGGAATATGATAAAGGAGGTAATCTTTGGGCTACTCGCGGAATGATAGTTTATCAGCTGAAAAAGGGCAGTGATAAATTTATCAGGGTAGCTCATGTACCAACCGGTCCTTCCCCTTTCTGGCTCCGGAATTTCACTATTCTGCGCAGAATTACAATCAGACCTGAGTGTGTTGAAATGGTTGTAACCGGTAAAGGTGATATTTCCGCCTTGTCGGCAGGCCGTATGTGGCATCTTGGTGCAGGCAAAAAAGCTTTTAAGGAGACCCTTCGTCTGGCACACTATGGTTTCGGTGATCAGGGTATACGAAATGACGGAATAGTCTGTGTTGATGATAGCACATTATACTTCGGGGAATATTTTCAGAATCCGGAAAAAACGAAGGTCAGGATATTTAAAAGTGTGAACTATGGCAGGTCATGGTTTGTTGCGTATGAGTTCCGGCCTGGTCAGATACGTCATATACATGCAGTTCAGCAGGATACATTTTCAAAAGGGCTTTGGGTTTGTACGGGGGATAAAGATGAGGAATCAAGTGTATTATATTCCAGGGATGCTTTCAGATCATTGGATACGCTTGGACATGGCAGTCAACAGTGGCGTGTATGTCAGCTTGTTTTTACAGAAGATGCTGTTTACTGGGGCACAGATACAGGAGAAAAGGATTTTGCAGGCATTTACCGGTGGGACAGGCTAAATAATGAAATTGCTAAAGTCCAGCAAATCGATGGAGCCATGTTTTTTGGCACCAGACTGGCAAATGGACTTATCATCATGAGCACTGACCGGGAAGGTGGAAAAATTGAAAAGGACGACCATACCCGTATTTGGATCACAACTCCGGAAAAGCAGACCATTCATATTACTGGTGGCACCTGGAAACATAAAAAACCTGACTTCTATTCGAAATTTGCCCAGTTGCGGTTACAGAGAAATCAAGGCAGTACTGAATTGGCAATTACCTGCCTTAATCAGAGAGAATTCCCCGATGGTGAATTAATAATCATATCTGAAAATACACTGCTGGAGACAGCCAAATCTAAGCTTAAAGTCAAGTAATTATTTTATACTACAATAGTTTGGACAAAAAACAGTTAAATAATGGGCCAGAATATAATTTGACAGACTGTTATAATGATTCTAAATAACTATGTTTTTTTTGACAACTAAAATTACAATAAAAAAATAATTGTATTATTGCACATGGGATTTTGATGAAGTTGGTATGCTGATTGATTAAATTAATAAATCCATTGATAAACGTAATATTTCCTGAATGAATCGAATTTCACTGATAATACTACTGACTTTTAATTTCTCATTAATTGTTAGAAGTCAGAATAGTCTGAATGATTTAAACATTGTATTCAATCACGATTTTGAGAATAACACCCTGGGTGATTACCTGGAAGGCGAATGGAGCCGCGACTGGTTAAGTCCTTCATTCAGCATCCGTCAGTCAGAAACCGACATTGTTCAGGAAGTAAATGATTTAGTTAATCCTACCAATACCCTCCAGATAAATTATACGGCAGGCACCGTGGGACAAGCAAATAACGGGGCTTCCTGGCATACTCCAATTAACAGAATGGACGAAGTATATGTTTCCTATGATCTCATGTTCATGCCTGGTTTTCAGTTTCAACTGGGCGGAAAACTTCCTTCGGTACAAGGCGGTAATGTTGATGCAGGAGTTAAACCTAATGGCTATGACGGTTTCACGGGGGGGTTAATGTTTCACAAAGAAGGCTTACTTTATTTCTATGTTTATTATCCTGATTCCAAAGATCCCAATTATGGTGATTCCTTCCTTTGGGGATCGGACGGATATACTGCAGATGACTTCTCTCCCTCCAAAGTTGTTGTTGAATATGGCAGTGGAAATGTTTCAGTATGCACACCTGGTGAGTGGCATAACATTACATACAGGATGGTCTTGAATACCGTTAAACCTGAAGGAGGCGGTAATTACGATGGAATCATGGAAGCCTATTTCGATGGGAAACTTGTTACACAGATATCTCAGATACTTTTTCGCCACACAACCGATATTGGCATTGATTGTATGAGATTGTACTCTTTTTTTGGCGGGAGTGGTGATGAATGGAAAACGCCGATAGACGAATGGCTAAGGGTTGACAATGTCGTATTGTATACTTTCCAGGACAACATTGATGTGCCACGCGGAAATGAACTAAGTCCGACCGACAGAACAATCAACTACTGGAGGCAATTTTCCGCTTACAACACAGAGCCTCCGGCTTCTCCGACTGCATTATCGACATCCAGCATATCCAGTTCAACGGTTGGTTTGAAATGGACTGATAATTCGAAAAACGAATATGGCTTTAAAATTTACCGGTCTTCTTCAGCCAATGATGGTTTTACAGAGATAGGTACAACAAACACCAATATTACCTCCTTCACAGATAAATATTTACAGCCATCTACAACGTATTACTATACAATAAGGTCATTCAACGATATTGGTTATTCTGAATATACTTCTGCCCTGTCGGTAAGCACATCCGCGCTGCAACTGCCTGCTGCTCCTTCCGGACTTGTATCTACTTCAGTTCAGTACACTACCACTTCGCTTAAATGGAATGACAATTCAAACAATGAAACAGGCTTTGAGGTTGAAAGGAGCGGACCGAATGACACCGAAATAAAAAATATATTTAACCTGGACGCCGGTAATACTGTCTTTACCGATGTTGACCTGGCAATGAATTCAACCTATCAATACAGGATCAGAAGTTTCAATCTGGACGGTTATTCGGACTTTTCAGCCCAGATTGAGATTACAACGCCATATATTGAACCCCCGTCGACACCAACTTCACTCAAAAGCACCGATTTTACGGATAAAAGCATTTCTGTTTCCTGGAAAGATAATTCAGATAACGAGGACGGTTTCATCATTGTCCGTTCACTGGCTACCGATGCCTCCCATTCAGAATCAATTACTGTTGATGCAAATGACACTTCCTATATAGATACCGAGCTATTATCCAGCACCAGCTATATCTACACAGTCAGAGCAATCAATTTTGCAGGTAAATCAGGTACGAGTAATAAAAATGTTGCTACTACCCTATCCGTGGCAGAAACAAAACGGGTCAAGGATGGTTTGATCGCTTATTACAATTTTGGCTTTGATCCGGATTTTATTATTCATGATCAATCTTCATTCGGAGAACCACTTAACCTGAGAGTTGCAAAACCCAATGCAGTTAGCTGGGAACCCAGTAATAAATTAAAGATTCAATCAGGAACGGTACTCGTTTCAACCGCCCCGGCAAACAAAATAATAGACGCCCTGAAAAAAACAAATGAGATAACAATCGAGTGTTGGATCAAACCATTGGAACCGGAATTTTCAACCCGTTCCCGCATCATTTCCTTGTCAAGCAATGATAATGAAATCGGTTTCTTACTTGATCAGGATTATTCAGGAAACGCTGATTTACACTCACTTACCTATGGCGTAAGGATGCAAACCGAATCTACCAATTCCTCAGGCTATCCGGAGTTTATTCCCGATCTTGGCAACATACCTTTTATTAATCTCCAGCATTTGGCATATGTACGTGACAGTCTTGGAAAGGAAGTTATGTATATCAACGGGATTAAGTCTTCCGAGGGTTTCCGCCCGAGTGATTTCAGTACATGGAATGATGATTTTTATCTGAAATTCGGGAATGAAAGCGATCTGAAATATCCCTGGAAAGGAACATTTTATTCCGTTGCCATATACAAGGATGCACTCACCCAAATTCAGGTGAACAGAAATTATTCACTTGGACCATGTGACAGTATCAGGCAGGACGGACTGGATTACGAAATCAGTGTTTATCCAAATCCGGTAACAGATTTGGCTGTTATCGAGATTAATCCCGTATCAACTCAGGATTATGTGCCACAGACAATGATCCGGGTTCTGGACGTGTTTGGAAAAGTATATTATCAGAAAAGTCTGTTCAATCCAAACAGTCAGTTTACGGAGACCCTTGATTTCAGACAATATCAAAAAGGCATCTATTTAATCCAGGTCATATCCGGGAACAAACAGAAGTCTACCAAATTGATTGTCCAGTAAGGCTTTATTCCTTCTTTTATCCAGAGTTCTTATTCTATTCAGCAGCGCAGACTATGAAAACCTTTGCCCTGTCCATGATTATTATCCTAATAAGTGCTTCCTGCCGCCAACCTGAAAAAAAGGCTGAAAGCGCATATTATGTGCCCACAACGATCTCTCGTGAAGCACAAGCCGTACTGCGATCATTTGCCTATAAAGAGGTGCATAAAGATCTTCCCGGACCGGATGATATGGCTGGATGGCAGCAATACTGGGAAGCAAATGAAAAAAAGTGGACAGCGTATAATGATACCCTGGTTTTGAAATATCAGCCCGTCCTGAAAGACACCCTGTATGGTGGTGTACCTGTTATTGAAGTTATACCGAAAACCTGGAAAAATAAGGACAAAATTCTGGTTTATATTCATGGCGGTGCTTATACTTTTTTCAGTGCCAGGACTATGCTCATCGGATCAGTACCCATAGCCGATGTTACAGGTATGAAGGTTGTTTCAATCGATTATACCAACCCCCCCAAGGCACGATTCAATCAGATCCTGAACCAGTTAATTACGGTACTTAGGACTTTGCAACGACAGGGTTATACACCCCAGAATATAGGTATATACGGCGATTCTGCCGGTGGAGCTCTTGCGGCAGGAGTGGTGCTAATGATGCGTGATTTGGGTATGGGTATACCTGGAGTGGTTGTACTCATATCACCATGGTCGGACATATCTGAGAACGGAGATTCCTATCATACACTGAAAGGAGATGATCCTATAATTGCTTATGGTAACTCACTTGACGAATCCGCCCTGGCATATGCTCCTCCCGGGGAACATAAAAACCCATATGTATCCCCTGTATATGGGGATTATACAAAGGGATTCCCGCCTACTTTGATCCAGGGCGGCACCAAAGAGATTTTCCTGAGCAATTTTGTCCGGCAATACCAGGCTATTGACCTGGCCGGGATACCTGTTAAGCTTGATCTCTATGAAGGAATGTGGCATGTATTCCAGGAGATCAACTATGATCTGCCTGAATCGGCCATTGCACATAAAAAGTTCAGGGACTGGGTTTATTTGTACTTGGGAATCACAGAGGAGTAGAAAGAATAATTCTGATTCCTGCCGAAAGCATCCCTTTGGGAGAAGGAAGATTCTAAAGTTACTCAATCAGAATCAGCCCTTCATTTTTCATTTTTCACTTTTCACTTTTCACCTTTCACTTTTCCTCCGCTTATCTTCTTCTTCCCTACGTCCACAAAAATCGTCACTTTGTCAAATAGTCCGCAAATAGTGGGCTATTAACTATCCATTCTAAGTTAAACCCATTAATTTTGGATCATGTTTCAAACTTAAGATTTCAAAATGACTAAAATTGTTAAGCATAAAAAAGAATTCAACTCCCTGTTTTCCGCACTGGACATCTTTGTTACGGTTTTTTCGTATTTCCTGGCCTATTTCCTCACGAACATTATCAATACCGATTATTTTGACTTTTCCCGTGAGTATGTTATTATGTTGATCCTGATAATACCCACCTGGGCGATCTTACTTCACACCTCCAATCTTACCGATGTCCCACGCACAAGATCACATTTATCCATATTCATTAACTTTTTGAATTTCAGTTTTATAGGATTTGCCCTCCTGTTTCTTTACAAACATATTTTCGGACTGAAAAATTTCAGCCATTATATCATCTTTTCCTTTTCTTTCATTAACCTGATCTCTCTCTATCTTTTCAGAATGATCACGTATCGGGTTTTTAAATATTTCAGGGTTAACGGTCACAGCATCAGCAATATTGTTATTTATGCAGATGATCTGTCGGAAAAACTGATTGATGCCATCCTGGAACACCGGGAATGGGGCTTCAGGATCCTCATGATCATCACGGATTCATCTTTAATCAGAAACAAGTACGGTGACAGGATACGGATTTACCCCGACAAGTTTAACATAAAAAATATTCTGGATATTGACATCATTGACGAAGTAATCTATTTTGGAAGAACCATTGATGATGAAAAGCTGAGAAGCATGATTGAGCTGTGTGAAGAAATTGGCGTTACGTTCAGAATGCAATCAGAACTTTCACCTCTTTCAGTTTCAAATGCCCATTTGACTCATATTGAGCATATTCCTTTTATTACCTTTAAAAATACACCAAGAAATTCCTTTGCGCTGGCCTGGAAATCATTCAGCGAATTCTGGATTTCATTTGGTATAATATTCGCCCTGTCACCCATCATGCTGGCCATTGCCGTTCTGATCAAACTCACTTCAAAAGGCCCTGTTATCTTCAGACAGGAAAGAGTAGGTTTGCGCGGACGCAAGTTTTACATCTACAAGTTCCGGACCATGGTACAAAACGCTGAAGAGTTAAAAACCAACCTGGAAGCTTTGAACGAAAGTGACGGCCCTACATTTAAAATCAGGAAGGATCCCCGGATCACGGCAATCGGCAGATTTTTACGCAAAACCGGATTGGATGAATTGCCGCAGCTTTTTAATGTCCTCAAGGGAGAAATGTCACTCATCGGTCCACGTCCTCCACTCTCTTCGGAAGTTGAAAAATATGAACGGTGGCACCTGAGAAGACTGTCCGTAAAACCAGGTATTACCTGTACCTGGCAGATCATTCCCAACCGAAATGAAGTTGTTTTCGACAATTGGATGAAACTCGATATACAATACATTGACAGCTGGTCGATCAAGAAAGATTTTCAACTCTTCATGAGGACCATTAAAACCGTAATTTACGGAACCGGATATTGATTTCCTGCGTATACAAAGTTAGGTCAATTACATTAGACAAATTCAACAAAATTTTTTTAAGTATATTTATTATTTTAATTTAGCTACGTTGTACTAAACGTATTTATTATGCAAAAACTGATGCAAGAAGTGGGTCGCTCTATTTGCTTTGGATTAATTTCTATAGTAATCATGGGATCCTGTGCTCCGATTGAAAAATTGAAATTTGTAGATGATAATGGACCGGGTTCCATAAAGAATGACTTCTTTAATGACCGGTCAGAAAAGACCATTCAACCCTTTGATTACCTTTATATTAAGATATTCAGTCTGGATGAAAAGACAAATGCTTTATTTAATGAAAGAAGCTATAGTGTTGACAATGAGTTAGTAAGCTATGCAGTTGATGATAAAGGAAATATTACCTTGCCTTTTGTCGGGGAAATATTCGTTAAGGATCTTACCATAAATGAGGCCAGAGAAAAAACTGAGAAAGCGCTGAGTGTCTACCTGAATAACATATCACTGATTGTCAGGTTTGTGAGTAATAAGGTTACCGTTCTCGGTGAAGTCAATAACCCAGGCCAACATTCATTCTATGATGAAAAAGTCACCGTATTCCAGGCAATTGGATTTGCCAGTGGCACATCCGGATATGGCGATCTTTCCACGGTTACGCTGGTGAGAGAAAAAGACAATGTGATCAAGTATTATTATATTGATCTTACGAAAAAGAATATTGCTTCGTCAGAGTATTACTATTTATTACCAAATGACGTACTGATCATCAATCCCATCAAAGCCAAATACCGTAGTTTGCGTGATTATGCTCTTACCCTCTCTGCAACCGTACTTACGTCCATATCTGCAGCGCTTTCCATTATTCTTATTGTACAAACCCTATAATTTATTAATTGACATAGTCAGATATGAAAGACGAACAGGATCTATTTACAAGCAACCTGGATTATAAAAAGATAATTTTTCGACTTTATTCCTTTAAAAGGTTGTATGTTTTCTTCATTGCTGCATTGTTAATTGCCACATTCCTGATAAACAGGTTTGCGACTGTTAAATATAGTAACTCCACCAGCTTGTACCTGAGTGAGAAGGATCAGACAGGATCCATGAATTCTGCTACTGATCTGTTCCAGAGTTTTGGCTTGTTTAAAACTACAGCCAATATTGACAATGAACTGGAGATCCTGAAGTCATTCTCTTTGTTAAAGAGAGTAATTCAGGAATCTGATCTGAAAGTATCTTACTTCTCCTATAAGAATTCCTCTTTTTCTGATCTTTTTTATAAAACACCCTTTATAAAGAAATCTGAGTTATATACCCGTTCGCCTGTTGAGGTTATTCTTGATCCATCGCTTCCACAAGCCACCAACCTTAATTTCAGACTCACTTTCCTGAATGAGTTAGAATTCCTGATCGAAGCTGATGGAGAAGAAATCCCTTTATACAATTATATTGATGACCAGATCGTGGCATTTACACCTTCCATTCATTTCAGGCAACGATACAAATTAGGAGATGAGATCAAAACCAAGTATTTTAATTTTAGGATTCAGAAGACAAATTATTATGATAAGGAATTTACAACCCATTCAAGCCTGTATTTCTATTTTAATGATATCAATGACCTGACGCTACGATACCAGGGATCCATCAGTACCGAAACCACTTCGGACAGATCAACCCTCATCCGGGTTTCCCTCACCGGAACTAACCGGCAGCGGATCACTGACTTTCTCAATAACCTGACCTCAGCATATCTGGAAAAAAGCCTGGATAGAAAGAACAAAACCGCTCTCAGCACCATTGATTTTATTGATTCACAGATCTCGGATATTGCCGATTCACTGAATTTTGCTGAATCAGCCCTGAAAAATTTCCGTTCCTCACAGGGCGTTATGGATCTCAGCTTTCAGGGACAACAAATATTTGAACAGCTAAGCAAGCTGGAAAATGAACGGGCCGCGCTTGACATTCAAAGGAAGTATTATGAATACCTGAATAATAATCTGGCCACCAATAAAGAGGTTTCTGACATCGTTGCCCCGGCTTCTATGAATGTTGTGGATCCACTACTTACCAATCTGGTAACCCAGTTGATCAGCCTGAATGCAGAACGTGTCAGCCTGATCCGGAATTCCAATAGTCAGCAGAATCTTTACCTGGCAGACATCAATATCCGTCTTGAAAACTTAAAAAAGACCATCCAGGAAACGGTAAGGAATACGCTGAATACCCTGAGTATGTCCTTAAATGAAATCAATTACAGGATGTCCAAGGCCTCGAATCAGATCTCCCAGATGCCTAAGACTGAGCTCCAGTTGCGCGGTATTCAACGAAAATTCACCCTAAATGATGCCATATATACTTTCCTGATGCAGAAGAGATCGGAAGCCCAAATAGCCAGGGCTTCCAGTTTGCCTGATTATGAAGTTGTTGACACCGCTGTTTTGGCCATGTCGTTTGTTGTATCTCCAAAGAGTATGCTCAATTACATCATTGCCATATTTCTGGGCTTACTATTTCCCACATCCTTTGTTTTGCTCAGGGACTTCCTGAATAACAAACTAACCAATCCGGAAGAAGTGGAAGCACTCTCGAAATTCCCGATCCTCGGCAAGGTTTTCCATAATTTCCACAGATCCAAACAGGTGGTTAATGAACACCCCAATTCATCGGTCACAGAATCATTCCGCGCAGTTCGCACGAATTTCCAGTTCTTCTCCGAAGGCGGCAAAAGGCAGGTGCTGTTAATTACTTCCTCCGCCAGTGGTGAAGGTAAAACTTTCTGTTCCATCAACCTGGCTTCCGTATTTGCCCTGAATGGACACAGAACAGTATTGCTTGAGTTTGACCTTCGCAGACCCAAAATTCACACTGAATTTGGGTCAAGCAATATCATTGGCATCACGTCATTTTTGATTGACAAGGCCAATATTGAAGATATTATTGTGCCCACACATATTGAAAACCTGGATCTGATCTCTGCCGGACCTGCTGCTCCTAATCCTGCTGAGCTTATTGGTTCGGAACGAACCGGTGAACTTATTGATAAACTGAAAGAGATGTATGATTATATTATAATTGACTCAGCCCCGGCAGGAATTTTAACGGAGACACAATTGCTGATGAAACATACCGACCTCAATATTTTTGTTGCACGCATGGATAAAACAATGCGGGAAGCATTCAAAAATGCCATCCGTTCATTTGAAAGTAATAAATTGGGCAATGTTTCCATTTTAATCAATGATCTGAATATAAAACGGGATTCCTATAAATACGGATATGATAATAAGTATTATACTGATGACAAATCAGGTTTCCTGAGCAGGTTATTTCGCAGGAATAAAAAGGCATCCTGATATTTTTAACTGAATCCCAGATGAATATTTTGACACGGAGAGCAGTAAAATACTGCTCTCTGTTCCTGATAATCACCATACCCGCTTTCTGTTACTTCCGTCAGGCCTATCAATATCTGTGTCTGACACGCTTGAGTAATCCCGATGTTCTTGTTGTTGAAGGTTGGCTTCAGCCAGATGCCCTGATGAAAGCCAGAGCGGAATTCCTGAACAGGTCTTACAAAATGATACTGACAACAGGCTTGCCCTATTTTGACGGGTTTCAAATGGGATCATTTGGTAAGATGGTATTTTCGATGAATAAAAGGCTGCTGACAAGTCCCGACAGCACATATTCCATCAGCTTGTTGATAAGAGGTACCAAGGCGCGAGGAGAATTCGCCCATTTCATTCTGTACGCCGATACCTTGAGATTAGGTGACTTTTACAGCTCACGCAGAAAAAAGCAGTACAACCGGGTGGTAAGGCTGGATAAGCCTCCCGAAATTATCCGGGTAGAATTTGATAATGATACATATACTAAATACAAAGACCGGGATCTGTATTTTTACTCTGTTACAGTTAATGATCAGATTTTTCCGGCAAATAATGAAAATGTTTCCTATTTTGAACGCAGCAATGGCGTTTATTATTTCAGGCAAAGATTGAGCAATAGTACGGCAACAAATGCAGCTCAGTATCTAAGGGATACCGGTATCCCGGATTCACTGGTATTCCCAATTGAAACCCTGCGTGTAAAAAAATCAAAAACGTATACCACGGCTCTTGATGTGAAATATTGGATCAATTTGGAAAGGCCATCAAAAAGACCATCCGTCCAGATTTTCACCCGGGGAACACATGCCAGGCGCACTTATCTTTCATTCGTGAAAGCCTTCGGAGATTCAGCTGATATTGGTGTTATATCCTGCCCGGATAATGAAACAACCGCGGCAAACTGGTGGAAGTCACTGAAAGGCTGGAAAAAAATCCTGTATGAAACGGCGGGTGTGCTGTATGCATTAATTGTCCTGTGAAAGTTATGCGGTCTTTAACAACAGTAAATTAGCAGTCTAGCAAATTGGCACATTGACAAATTTACCTTGATCATTCTGCATACAGTTTATCCACGGGATCACTCTGGAAAAAAGCTTTATTGTCAATATCCATCATGGTTAACACGCCACCCGGCCATCCAGCACCGGTATCCATCAGATAAACCTCGCACGCTTTAATGGGAAATTTTTCTCCGAAGTTGATTGTTGGTGTATGTCCTACATATACCTCATCATACGGGGTGAGCTGTTTTTCGTAACCCTGATTTTTATGCGTCAGTGCGGATCTTATGAGTGTCCTGTCCCATAACAAAATATCTCTATCCTGTTTATGAATATCCATTTCCGGATTATATCCGCCATGTACAAAAAGTTTATTATCAAGCTGATAGAATAAATCTGCCTGTGCAAGCAATGCGATATGACTTTCCGGAACGCCATGCCTGTAAGCGCTCATGGTGACATCACCCCCCTGCATAAGCCATATTTGGGGAGCTTTCCGGTGAAGGAACCATTCCAGTGCCCAGTGGTCGTGATTACCCAGCAGCATTACCCGGTTTTTAATGCTTAGCAGACTATCGAAAACCTTGTCCACCTCAGGCCAGCGGTCGCATAAATCACCCAGGCTGATCAGCAGGTCTGACTGCGGATCAAATGCAGCCCTTTCAAGGCATTGGATCAGCGCTCGATTTGCACCATGGATGTCACCGATCACGAATCGGCGTTTTCTTGCCTTCAATATGGTAACCGGGCATTTAGATTACACCAGATCAAAAAGACAAGCGAAGGTAGTAAAAAATAAAAAGCTGATGGGAGGAGCATCAGCTTCAGTGAGTCAGGGGGACTGAATTCAAAAAAATGTGGTCAGGGCATCCGTCCGGTCCGGGTTATTAACACCGGTTTTTCCATTCTATCTTTAACTCTTAATTTTCATCAATAACTATTATTCATCAGTATAGATTTTAAATGGAAATACCCCTTTTGGATTCTCAACCATCATGGTGTGTATCTGTTCATCAGTAATTCCGCTGGTTTTTAATTGCGGAATAATGTTGTTAAGTATATGGGCATATCCATAGCCACCATTTTGAACATAGCAAACAGAAAAACACACATCCTGTGAGATAAGAATTTGTTCTATATATCCGGCGTCAATAAGGGCATTAAGAGTTTCGGCAAGTTGCAGCTCACCTCCAAAATCAACACGTACTTCTAATCCAATCATATCAAAAGCCAGATAACAACCCCTTTGAGCCAGGGTAATAAAATCATCCACCAGATCAACAAAAGGAACGCAATGACTGAGGTAAACACGGGTTAAATCAACTCCTTCATTTTCAAACACATCCAATACATGATGTCTATCTGCAGTAGGGGCACGATGCCCATCAAAATGCACATCAAGGGCAGCACCGGTGGCTATCTGGGCACGGGCTGCGGCTATTAATACTTTTTCTTCAAACGGTGTAATGGGGTTGCTCATCGCTATTTTAATAAAACCCGCATGTATGCCATTTATTCCGTCTATAATATCGTTAATTATGATCTCAGTCAATTGCTCAACTGATTTATTTTTGATTGAATCGATTACCCACAAGTCCTTGTAATAACCTGCACTCATAATAACGTTAGTACCCGTGGCCGTGGAAATCCGTTTCAGTCCTTCCGGATTTCTCCCAATCCCGATAACGGAAGCTTCAGCCAGCGTTTTACCGCCGGCATTAACATAATATCCCAGTTCAGTTATGGCTGTTGCTTCATCAGTCAGGTCCAAATAGTTATACTTATGCACAATCAATAAATGTTCATGTGGAAGAGTGATCCCCATTGAATCTGGCGGAATGAGCCCGTTTACAGTCATGACCCTTCCTTCCCAGTCTGCAGTACTAGTTGCCGGCGTAGTAAATTCTAAATCATCTCCATAGGCTGTTCCAACATCGTTTATGGCATAGGCTCTGACATGATATGACGTTTCCGGGGTCAATCCGGTTATACTGCTGGTGAATGAACCTGTGCCGGTACTATCTGAAGTTTTTGTACCCAGGTCAGCCGTTGGACCGGGACTTGTATTCCAGCAAACACCACGGGCGGTGACTGCACTTCCTCCATCAGCGTTTACTGTACCGCCACTTGTTGCAATAGTGGATAAAGTAGCAGCAGTAGTTGCTGTAGTAACAGATGGAAGAGTTGGGGTTGTAACAGGAACCTCTTCACCATAACCAGTCCCGGCGATATTTGTTGCATAAGCACGCACATAATATGTTGTTCCGGCTGTTAATCCGGTAATACTGCTGGTGAATAAACCTGTGCCGGTACTATCTGAAGTTTTTGTACCCAGGTCAGCCGTTGGACCGGGACTTGTACTCCAGCAAACACCACGGGATGTGACTGCACTTCCCCCATCAGCGCTTACTGTACCGCCACTTGTTGCAGTAGTGGATGAAGTAGCAGCAGTAGTTGCTGTAGTAACAGATGGAAGGGTTGGGGTCGTAACAGGAACCTCTTCACCATAACCAGTCCCGGCGATATTTGTTGCATAAGCACGCACATAATATGTTGTTCCGGCAGTTAATCCGGTTATACTGCTGGTAAATGAACCTGTGCCGGTACTATCTGAAGTTTTTGTACCCAGGTCAACCGTTGGACCGGGACTTGTACTCAAGCAAACACCACGGGCGGTGACTGCACCTCCCCCATCAGCGGTTACTCTACCTCCGCTTGTTGCAGTGGTGGATGAAGTAGCAGTAGTAGTTGCTGTAGTAACAGATGGAGGGAAAACATCAGGTGTCATCAGAAAAGTATACACTGCATTGTATTTCGGGCTATCCAGTAAATATTCACTATTATATCCCAATGCTGATGCGGTATACTGTAATTGATCTCCTGAGTTAAAAAGGAATCCTGAATTATTTGAAGATATAGTACTTTTTAAATCTCCTCTGGTGCTTCCCAAATATTTTATGTAATGTATATCTGTTTCGCCTGATGTGTTAATGAGTCTAATAGATTTAGTTTCCTTTCCATTATATGCATGAAGCACAAAAATACCTGAACCATAAGCGGCGACTTCAAACTGATGAAAGCCTGATTCAAAATCATTGCTGTATCTGGCGACATTTTTACCTGTAAGATCAGATAATAGAATGACCAATTTGCCTTCTATTTCCAAATAGACAGTAACAAATGTAGTACCGTCAAAAGGATTAGGCACATTAGGCATGACTTGTAAAGATGACTGCCCTGCTAACATGTTTTCATGTATTCCTACATAAAAAGGCAATACCAGTTTTGGGTTTGGTCCAAATAACACGGTATCACAGCCAAGGGTTAAATTATCTACTTTAATGGTATCTAATGCAATATAGTCATTGGTTTGGGCGTCTTTTGCAATAAAAGACAGTGTGATAGATTGTCCATAAATACACAGAGCAAAAAAGAAGAATAAGATGGTTGATAAAATCCTTTTCATTGGTCTGAGAATGTAAGAATGGTACTGATCATGTTCAATAATAAATTCAAATATAGTATTTTCAAAAAGACGTTGAAAGTCTGTTTGATTGGTGTATTAAAAGCATTGACAAATAAACCAATCATGTAACTGAACTGATTGCAGAGGCCGGATGGTATTACCACCTATCGCCGGAAACGATTCGATTTCGTGACTAACTTAATGACAAGCATTTAACCATTGACTTCAGTGGTCAAGGCATTCCGGCCAGCATGGTCATTGGCACCGGTTTTTCCAATCCATACCCATTCAACAAAATTCACATTATCAACTGCGGCCTACTGCTTTATTAGTTTTCTTATTCTTATGTTTTTACTGTCTTCAATACGAATGGTATATAATCCATGATCCAGGTTCCCAATATCAACCTGATTATCAGTGATTTCTCCGGTAAGTATTTTTCTACCCTGCAAATCATAAATGGAAAAGGAAGCTTCTCCGACCAGGTACCTGAAATAAAGGATCGTATTAGCCGGATTCGGGTACATTTCTATCGATTTACCCATTGGTGCATCTATTCCGGTGGGCATACCGAGAACAATCTGCTTATCCCGGTTATTGATTTTCAGGCTTAAGTTTACAGGCTGAACAGTTGCATTGATCAAAGGGATCCTCATAAGTATTTCATTCTCTGCCGGTGAATGCGCAGTGGCCATGCCTACAGAATAAATTGATGAAGAAATATTTGTTGCCAGGAGTGTATTTGTATTAAACACCTCTGGAGCGCCAAAGAATTCCGTATTTTCCTTGAAAGTAACATTAAGACCATACAATTGCCCAAGAGTACGAAAAACCATAGCTCCGTCTTCAATTGAAACAGCGACATCGGCCTGAGGAATATAAGTAATCTTCTTGTAGGTTTGAAAGGGAAATGAATTAATTAATCCAACAGTATATTGCAGTATAAGGGATGCATCATAGGCCAATATGCCATCTTGTCCATCCACGTTTGCCACAACAATTCTCCAATCCTCCCATGGCAATGGATCACTATCAGGTAACGGATCTAATCCGACACTATATTGCAGTGTCAGGGCGGCATCGTATGCCTGAATATTTCCATTGCCATCCACGTCACCGAAGCCTGGATTAATAGTAATAGTTCCATTTTCAACATTTCTGACCGTATCAGTATTGATAAGGCAATTCGTCAGAACAAGGACTGTTGAACCTGACTCCAAGGCCTTGAAACGTAGCTTGAGAATCGTACCTGAATCATTCAATGGTGTTTGACCCGCCCATGCCACAGACAACTTATTTTCCAAGGGGTTTACCTCAATACTGCCATTTGACGACAACGTGCCTTCAATGCTAAAATTTTGGAATTGAATAGTTTCACCATTATAATTAAGATCAAACTGGTAAGACAACACCTCATTTGCAGGTAGGTTATATACATAAACAGGTATCTCAAAGGTGGTATTCTTGATTGTACTTGTATCTGGAATAGCTAGTAGAGTCTCCTTATTTTCTATACATCTGATACTATAACCATCAAATTGAGAAGGAAAGAAATACAAATCATTACCCAGCGAAAATCCATAATCAACCAATAAAAAACGGCTGTCACCAGCTGAGAGCCAAAAGTAAGCAATTGTATTCTTCAATCTGAATCCCCCATGAGGCTCCATCAAGAAATTCAATCCCTGCCGGGCTCCCGCCGGGACAGCCCCAAATCCGGTCTCATTGGTCGCCGGACAATGCCAGGATCCGACTGCCAGTAACCCTGCGTTTGCATGATAATATCCTGGCGGGTCTTCCTTCATAGTTTCACCCAGATAGAAAAGCGAATCCCATTCAACCGGTGAAGGTATATGCCATCCGGAAGGACATATATTCTTTTCATTCATAACGACATCATAATTATACAATGCGCCATAAGAGTGCTTATAAGTTCCGGAATCATTATCATACCAGCTATACGCGGGACAAATAGCGTTGGCCCATTCAGAATTGCCTGTAATATTTGAAATTGGGGTTCCGTCATTGAACCTCGTTACTCTTAAATTCTCAACAATCCAGTTGAATCCGTTGATTACATAAGTTCTATATACATTACCGTCAATGTCGGTTACAGAGCCATATGCTAATAATTCCTTAAGTGTTGTAAACACCCTCTCTTCGCCGTAACCAACACCCTGCTGATTTACTGCAAATGCTCTCAGGTAATATTTGGTATCCGGTGTTAATCCGGTAAGGTCAACAGTAAAACTATAGCTGTCTCCCCCGACAGTTATTCTAAAATCTCCGGTATCGGGTTCAGGAGAAGTACTCCAGCAAATCCCTTTTGCAGTTATAGCAGAACCCCCGTCAAAGCTGATCACACCTCCACTGATAGCAGAATACTTGCTTATTAATTTAATTGTATCTGTCGTTAATTCGGGAACTTTTACAATAATATTGCTTGTGTCATTTAAACAACGTACAGATATTCCTCCTCTTTTGCTAATACCATATTTGAACAGGTCTTCACTTTCCGCAGTCACATACCAATATTGTAAGGGTGTGGCTGACCACCATGCGCCCTCGTTATTGCCGACAAATCCACCATAATCAGAACGCCCTCTTCCGGGAAGAGCTGTAAATCCACTACTATTACTGGCACCTTTATTTGGGAATGGCCAGTGTTCCAGTCCAGTTTCCTTGAGCTTTCCGCCGACGGAACTATCGCCTAAAAAACTCTTAAGGATAATCCATTCATCATCATTTGGCATATGCCATCCTATTGGACATAATTTTTCGGTTTCTATTGGATAATAATTGTATAGTGCACCATACAGTTTTTTATAGGTTGAATCATTATTATACCAACAATATGCTGATGAATAAATACTTACCCACTCATTGAATTCTGCGACCAGAGGAATAAATGTTCCATCGTTTAGTTTGGTGGTTTTCAGGTTTTCTGCCATCCAGGTTTGACTGCCAATTTTCACTGTTTTATAAATATTTCCATCAATATCTGTGACAAAACCATTTACATTTGTGTTTGAGCCATAAATAATCTCAGGCATAGTTTTAAAACTCAATTCATTTCCATAACCAATGCCAACACTATTAACTGCATATGCTCTGACGTAATAGACAGTACTGGGTGTTAGATTAAACAGGTTAATAATAAAACTGTTTGTACCGAGTTTATCGATCGTTCTATTTTTGGTTGTGTCAGGATTCTGAGTGGTGTCCCAACATAAGCCTCTTGATGTTATTTCTTTTCCCCCGTCATAATTAATAATAACGCCACTATTAGCAGAGTTTTGCGACAGTTGGGTAATTACTGTTGTTGTAACACTTGGTACACCTGGTATATTGAAATCCTTAGTGCATCTGACAGAATGACCTCCCAGTGTTGATCCGCAACCTCCATTTAAATCAGTACCCCCATCCAAAGTTCTGGCACAAACATACTGGTTAACAGTTGTCGAAACCCACATTGTACAATAATTACCATTTCCGATGAAAGTTCCATCTTCATTTCTCTGTCCGCTTGGGAGGCCAGAAAATCCGGTTTCGTTTGTTGCTCCCTCGTTTACGGGTACCCAATAATCATTTCCGATTATTTTCATTTTTCCTCCGGCGATGTGCATCCCACCAAGATATGTTGTAATTTCATCCCATTCATTTGCAGTTGGGACATGCCACCCGGTTGGACAAAGATTACCGGTACTTATCGTATGCCAGTTATACAAGGCTCCATATGGAGTTTTAAATGATTTTTCATTATTATACCAACAATAAGCACCCATTTTAAAACTGCCCCAGGTTGAATTGCCGGTAACATTTGGTATGGGACTTCCATCTCGATACTTAGTGGTTTTCAGGTTTTCAGCCATCCAGGTTTGGGTGCCGATTTTAACCGTTTTATATACATTCCCCTCAATATCGGTTAAGGAACCGTATTCTGTTTCGGGCAGCGTGGTAGCAACTAACTCATTGCCATACCCGGTGCCGGCACTGTTAGTGGCATAGGCCCGTATGAAATAGGTCGTGTTGGGAGTCAAGTCTGTCAGTGTACTGATAAAGCTACTCCCTGAAATACTGTCTTTGGTGTGATTGCTTGAAATAATATTCGGATTGGGACTCGTGCTCCAGCATATACCCTTTAAAATTACAGCCGCTCCTCCGTTTGAGCTTATTGAACCACCAATGGAGGCATAAGTTTGTGCGATATGAATCACAGAATCTGTCGTTAAAACCGGGACCTGAATAATCGTTGTGATTGTATCCTTTAAACATCGGACGGAATAGCCAAACGACTTTAGGTCGAAAAGTGGAGAACAGAAGGCATTACGGTTGGAGATTAGCCTGGCTTCGCCATATCCCATAGCACTTTCCTCTGAGGTAGACCAGATTACGCATAACTGGCCGGGTACCTCAGTGGGTTCCTCGCTAAATCTTCCACCGGGAAGGGCTGTAAAGCCACTCTCATTAGTTGCACCGTTGTTTGGACTCAGCCAATGGGCAGTTCCGGACTCTTTCATTTTGCCACCCGCAATACTGTCACCGCCAAGATAGGACAACAAGGATGTCCAGTCTTTGTTATCGGGAATGCGCCAACCTGAAGGACACAATTTAGCAGTATTGACAGTGTGCCAATTGTATAAAGCACCATATGGATAAGAATATTTATCTGAATCATTATTATACCAACCATATACAGGAGTTGTAATTTCTCTCCAGATCAGGTTTTTTCCAGAAGGTATTGGACTGCCATCAATGAATCTGGTAGTTTTCAGGTTTTCCGCCATCCAGGTTTGTGCTCCGATTTGAACTGTTTTATAAACATTACCTTCGATATCCTTAACAGAACCAAATTCTGGAAGTGTATAGAAACTTATCTCATTCCCGTACCCTATACCGGTGCTGTTTATGGCATAAGCCCTTACATAATATTTAGTACCCGGTATCAGGTTGGTAATACTGCTGGTAAAGCTGTCATTGCCACTGTCATCGGTGGTTTTGTTATTTGTTGTATCGGGATTCGAAGAGGTACTCCAACAAATACCCTTTACAGTGATTGCATTTCCTCTGTCTGATTTTATTATACCCCCGCTGAAAGCAATGATTTGACCAATATTATTTGCTTCGGTTGTAACCAGTTTTGGCACTTTTTCAGCTGCATCGCTGTCCCTTACGCACCGGACACTAAGCGCCTCAATGCCCAAGTAATTCAAATGGCCAGTTTTTCCACTATTAAAAGATAGAAACCAATAAAATGGAAAATAATATGGATTCACATCAGTTGTCCAGAAATACCCTGTAATACCCATTTCTTCTGAGCCTCCACCCTTGTAATTTCGCATCCCTCCTGGTAATCCATTAAAACCGGTTTCATTGGTAGCACCATTATTGGGGGCATACCAATATCCATTGTTTCCTTCAACAGTGCCTGCAGTTTTCAATTTTCCACCTGCAATGTCACTTCCTCCTAAATAGGTCTCAAGATTTGCCCAGTCAGAATATGTGGATACATGCCACTCAGCAGGACAAACACCTCTACTGTCATTTACTGCATACCATGTATATAATCGTCCGTAAGTTGGTACATAGGCTTCGTTGTCTCCATAGGCCCATTGGTATTTGGGAGAAGCTTCGTTATAAGTGTTTTTTTCTGGAGGACAGGGTGTTGGGATGGAATCACCATTAAGATAATGTGCAGATCTAAGGTTCTCTGCCATCCATGTTTGAAAACCAATCTTTACTGTCTTATAAGTATTGCCTTCAATATCAGTTAGCAGATTGGTATCACATTTTACCTGGAAGAGAGAACCAGTTTTGCTTAAGCTAGTGAAAGAATCAGGCTGCTGGCCAGCAATAGTAAAGCCTGTTAAAATACATGCCAAAAACAGATCTATCCGTTTTTTCATACCGCAACTGATATTAGGAAACTAAAAACATCCAAAGAATACTTCATTCAGTGGAAGAATTCCGGATTTTAATGCAGCCTGCTGAATGGCACGCTGCAAATCCTCTGTATTGAATGAAGAACGGCACCTGCTGGTTGCCGTGATCGGAACAGAATAACATCTTAAAATTTAATAAATTAATAAATAAAAATCAATTGAAAATTGACAGATTGCTGATAAAGAATGTTGATCCGCTTATTGCCTTTGACCAATGCAAATAAACCTCTTAGGACCTTATATGGAAAAATCGGTACTATTGACCAGGATTCGCCGGAAATTAGGCAATTTTATAAATAACATATTAACAGTACTTTAGCTTATAAATTAGGTGGCCAGGATACTCCGGCCAGCAGTGGTCCCTAACACCGATTTATCCACATAAAGAACCCGGCCAGATGTTGACCGGGTTTCTTTTAGTTTTGATTTTTGAAGTGAATACTAATCGGAAATGAGAAAAAGGATCACCAGGATAGGTGAAAATTAATACAGAGGGGGGTATTTATTGTCTTTAAGAGGCAGATAAAGCAGTAAATTGTATGTAAAAGTGACTGTATTAAACGGAAAAGCCTTGCAAGTTATTAGTTTACAAGGATGTAGAAAGGAAGGCTGTGACCCTTACAGGACTCAAACCTGTAACCCTGCCTGCCGGCAGGCAGGCTTCTGATCCAATTTTAAAAATAATCTTAATCGCTTACTGTCAGATTACATCGTAACTAATTCATCTATTCGGATAAGATTCTGTGTAATTCAAGATTCAGATAGTAATGATGACCTTGTATGGTTTTCTTTTCTAAAATTCCCATTCCCGATAATTTGTTAAGGTAATTCCGAGCCGTATTTTCTGCGTAAAGTCCTTTATCAGTAAGGTGTTTGACTTTGGTATAAGGTTGAATAAATATCATTTCGACAATTTGTTCGGGCCGGATTATTTCTGTATCTTTTTCAATTGCTGAAAGAATTGCTTCTTTTACATTTATAATATCATTAATTTTATTATAAGTTATCACTGAGGTAACTCTGACAGCTTTGAGCATATACAAAATCCAGTTTTCCCATTCACCTTTCTGGGATACTGAAGAAAGGCATCTGTAATATTCATCCTTGTTTTCAATTATATACCGGCTTAAGAATAAAATAGGTATATCTAACAATCCTTTTTTTGTCAGATAATGTATGTTAAAGACTCGTCCGGTCCGGCCATTACCATCTCTAAACGGGTGAATGGCTTCAAACTGATAATGTCCAATAGCCATTTTTAGGACAGGGTCAACTTTAAACGCTTCATCATCATTCATGAAGCTTAAAAGGTTATTCAATTTTTTTTCGATTATTCCTTTTCCCCTTGGTGGGGTATACACTGTACTTCCGGCATTTGATTCGCTTCCGCCCTGTCTGATTACTATTTGGGCAAACGGTGGTCTTATTCGATCGTTAGTTTGTTTAATCTCCTGATATACTTTTATGCAATATTCTTCGTCAAACAGGTTTTTTTTCTGAATATATTTCATTCCTGTCCATAAAGCTTCCCTATATCTTAAAATTTCTTTGGCTTGTTCGTCGGCAAATTCGGTTTTGCCCATACTGTATGCCCTGTAGAGCTCATCATCGGTTGTGAAAATGTTTTCAATAGCACTGGAGGCTTTTGCCTCCTGCAGACTTATCGTATTAATCAATATGCCTTGATTGGGAATGGCTGCACTCCTTCCCTGTAACCGTGCAAGTGCTGCTTTCGATTCTACGAGTTGTTCCAAAACTTCAACGGAATAATATAATGCTTTGTCAAGAGGCAGCTCAGGTAAATCATTCCAGGGAGTATTTCTATCAGGATTTATTTTATACATATGTGTGAAATTTAAATACAATTGTTGAAGCAAACATTAAAAATACAACATAATAATGTTTACTTGGTATTTTGACATTAAAAATTGTTCATTAAATGGTACATACTTCAAATTTAAGCAATTTTAATGTTTGCGTGTTGTTTGACCTTAAATGATTCATAGTCCGTTTGGTAATCTTCGGCCACCCAGGTTAAATCGGATGGAAGGGTTTGCATTATTTCATCAGTTCTTTTACAGTCATTGTTGATAGAATTCATCGCCTTTTCATTTGACATGATTATTTATAATATTATCTGATATTTTTCAACGACCTGCCTGAAACAAAAAAAGACAAGAAGCCTATTATTGCAACTCATCTTTTTCTTGTGACCCCAAGGGGACCGAATTCAAACCATTTGTTGGATGATTTACTGAGATTCAATAAATTAAGAAGGGTTTTATGAATAATCAAATCAAAAAGAAGTTTACCTGACTAACATGATTTGCTAATATTTCTACTTTCTGCATCTAGAAATACTACTTTCATTTTTCCGGTCTTATTTGATTTCTCAAATTTACCGTCCCACCATTCGTGACTTCTGTTTTCATCAACCTCAATTATTGTAACCCTCTTTATTGGTTTAAAACCTGTTTCATACCCTTCGATTACCACTGTTAAATTGGGTGGAAGGGTTTGTAATACTTTAATTAAATCGTTGACAGTCATTTCCAATATATTTTATCTTCCTTCCATACGGTCGGATTAGCCTAGTAATGAAGATCAATCAAGCAATTTTCGCATGATGCAATCTCTGTCGTTCCAGCTTTAAATCATATTCTGCCTGAAGCTGTACCCAAAATTCCGCACTGATATCAAGCGCTTTTTCAAGTTTCAAAGCTATTGGGGCATTTATATCCCTTTTCCCCTTTAATATGCTCGAAAAATGCGACGGATATATTTTTAGATCCATAGCAAAAACAGATCTTTTTATACCTCTTGCCTCCAGTTCTTCTTCCAATACTTCCCCTGGGTGTAACAACACCTTAGAGCGAATTTCTTTTCCATTCTGACCAATTACCTTATGGGTTGACATTTTGATTTACAGTATTAGAATTTACAATTTCAAATTACCTTCACAAATAATCTTAAAAACTACTTTTCATAATGCTTTGAAAGTTCCTCGATAGTCACAATTTCAGCAAGTCTCAATACTTCGTTATCTAATTCGAATTCGATCCTATATTGATCATTAATGCGGATTGAATACAAATGCTTTTTATCCCCTTTCAATCTCTCAAAACCAAAGCTTTTGAGCTTAAATAGTTCTCCAGCATTACTAAGATTCTTTATTGTATCTACTCTTTTAATAAACTTATCAATTACTTGAGCAGAATATTTTGGTTTCCCTTTTAGCGGTTCCCCAATATAAAGCTGTTCTAGATAAACATTATTAAATTGTATAACCATAAAATGAAATTACATCACTAAATAAAAATTACGTAACAAATATAATAAATATATATTGATTTACCAAAATTGATAAATTGTAATTGTTTATTTTTCTTATCGGGGTCATTCTGGCTTGACAGATAAACCTGGAAAAATCGCCGCTTTTGACCACGATTCGCAGGAAATAGTTCAATTTTACAAATAACATATTAACAGTACTTTAGCTCACAAATTCGGTGGTCAGAATACTCCGGCTAACAGTGGTCTCTAACACCAATTTTTCCTATATTATAAGCGGATTATAAGTGCCGATTTAACTATTGTTTCCATCAAAATCGATTAGAAAGAAATTAATTCTAAATTGCTCAGTGACAGAGAAGAGGATTAGAAGTGTCTTAATCCCTGTAATCTGGACAAATTTTGGGCTACAAATTAGATGTACCTGATAATAAAAATTATACCAGGATACAAAAATATTGATATCCTGGTATAAATGTGACCCCGGAGGGATTACTCGCTTCGCTCGTGATCCGTATAGAGAGGGTCCTACAAGATAAATGCCGCCAAAAGCGGTAGCATTTATCTTGTGACCCCAAGGAGACTGAATTCAAACCATATTTTGCTTGATTTGCAGAAATTCAGTGAGTTAAAGAGATTTTTTTGAATTATACATCAAAACGTTTAGCTTGTGATATTCCAATAACCGCAGAAGCATAATACTTAAACTGATTTCTCAAAAATCCTTTAGCAAAAGTTGTGCATTTGTGATTTTCTCTATTCATATAAAAATTCATTCCATTTTTTTTAATTCCTTTTTAACGCCCCATGCAATATGCCATACTCTGAAAGGACTGCAGTTGTTTTCTGTTTCAAATTCTATTTGCTGATCAGTTCCATCAGCAAAAAAATAAAAATTTTCTGACTCGGGCTTCAGCATTATGTCGGGGCCATTTCCTGAATGAACATATAAAGTATCATTTCTTTTAACGAATTCTATTGGATAGACAGCCATATAAGGTGGTCTTGTGAGTT
The DNA here is from genome assembly GCA_963705125.1 of uncultured Bacteroidales bacterium. GTDB lineage: Bacteria > Bacteroidota > Bacteroidia > Bacteroidales > UBA10428 > UBA5072. Next base: position 642,093 of record CAVPIY010000011.1, read on the forward strand.
GCATCATATACTTACCGCTATATTTGTCAGAACTAACGCTTCGTATTGTTTCTTTGTGAACATAGGGCAAAATGATATTCTTATTTAAGACTATCGCCGACAAACCATCGGCAATAAAATCCGAGGGAGATTGATTATTGGATAAAACAATTACCGTTAAATCAACATCTGTATAACGTATGTGCATACCTTTATACCCGGGATAGTAGCCATTATGAAAAATATAATTGCCAAAGTCATTTTCCCCAACCATCATTCCATAACCGAAGGAAACTTTAGGGAAAGTTTTTTCAGATTGCTGGGAAAGCATTTCCCGTTGTGTTGTTTCTGTGAGCAGGCTGTGATTTTTAAGTGCACGGTCCCATTTTAAAAGATCTCCCGTAGTAGTAATAATCATGCCCTCGCCGGTAATACCGGCCAGAAATGTTGTCCAGCCAGTTTGTTGGCTATCGGCCCGAATATATTTTTTCAAACTATCAGAATACACATATCCATAGGCATAACCGGGTATATGTTCCGCCGACCGTGGTCCGTTGGCAACCTGGGTATGTGTCATTCCTAATGGTTTAAAAACCTGTTCATCCATATAAGTTTTATAAGATTGCCCGGAGATCATCTCTATAATGGATGCCAGCAAGTTAAAAGCAGTTCCGGAATACATCAGGTTCACCCCGGGCTTAAATAAAGGAGCTGGCTTTTCACTTTCTAGTAAGCGGATCAGATCATCATTGGTAGCTATTTTGCTGTGATCAAAATATTTTTCTACCAATCCAAATCCATCAGGCATGCCGGAAGTATGGGTAAGTAATTGTTGAACGGTGACATTAATATAAGGAAGCTCCGGAAAGAATTTTCGAAGAGTATCTGAATAGCTGATTTTACCCTTGTCTTTCAACAGTAAGATGCCCATGGCCGTAAATTCTTTTGCAATGGATCCGCAGTCAAAAACACTGTTATCTTCAAGTTCTTTCTTCGTATTGTAATCAGCAAATCCAAATGATTTCGTATAAATAACATTCCCATTTTTTGAGACCAATACATTGCCATTGAATCCATAAAGCTCGGTTTGGCCTTTCATGTAGGCATCAAAAAGTGAAGTATTATTTTGTGCACATAAAGCCACCGGTAAAAAAAGAAGGACTAATTTTTTATTCATAAATAAGATTTAGGTGAATTATAAAACAACGAAGCTAAACCTGGATTGAATTGTTTCCTTAATTATAATACCATTCTCAAGAGGTACTGAATAAACATATGGTTAATAGAATTGTTTTAGCACGAATTCAATATACAATACAACAGGTCGCAGCTAGGCAGCTTTATTTCGATCCTAACATGAATGTATAACATAGCCTTTCCGAACTAACTTTTCAATTGTCTTATATTAATTTGATTCTTAAAGTCCCAGCGCTGGATTGGTAAAACCGGGGGGCCTGAATTCAAACCAATTATTTTGCTTCTATTTTTGCTGGTCAATATAATCCGGCTAATTATGATCAAGGTCACTGGATTTTCTAGGAATAGAGTAACTTTAAATGTAATAAAACTACCATCATGAAATCCAGTGTAATTTACTTTTTAGTTTTCTTGCTACTTGGCTCATGTGAAAATTGGCAATTAGCCGAAAGATCCTTCCCTTCACAGGATATGGTAACTCGTCTCATGGATTTGGAAATAAAAAGCAGCGATTTACCTGCTGTGGTTGCTTTAGCAATCAATAAAAAAGGACAGAAATTGATCTATACATATGGTAAGGCTGTTTGGTCTGAAGATCAAAATGTTACTGCAAACCATATCTTTAGAGTATTTTCCATGACAAAAGTCGTAACAAGTATTGCAGCAATGCAATTGGTTGAGAAAGGTATAATTGGACTTGATGATGACCTTTCTTCACTCATGCCAGAAATGGTTGCAATCCCAATCTTATCTGATGGAAAATTAAGTCCGGCTAAAAATCCTATTACTCTTCGACATTTACTAACCCATACTTCAGGCTTTGGGTACATATATACCGATAAGGGGTTAGACAATTTTGATACAACCAATTGGCTTTACAAGGACTTACCACGACGTTTTGAAAGTGGCACACAATTCTTGTATGGCTCCAGCATCGATTGGGTTGGAAGGATCGTGGAGAAATTATCAAATATGGATCTTGAATCTTATTTCAGAAAAAATATCACTGGACCACTAGCAATGAATCGGACATGGTTTAATGTTCCAGATTCTTTGAAATGTTTTATTGTTTCCTGGGGCCAAAGAGGAGAAGATGGAAAGCAGCCCCTGGTGGAATTTTCTGAACGTATCCCAACTAAGGCTGTTACGAAATTTAGCGGGGGAGCAGGCTTGTTTTCAACTCCTGATGACTATACCAAACTTTTACAATGCTTACTTAATGGTGGAAAATCAGGTGAAGCAAGAATATTAAGGGAAAAGACCATCCAGGAAATGACTAAAAATCAAATTGGGAATATCACTATTGATGTGGAAAACGCATACTTTCAACCTTTGTGCTGTGATCTCAGGGGATTAATTTCAACCTCTGGCAAATGGGGATTAGCCTGGGCAATTGATAATGAAAATAAACCTTATGGGAGGAAAGCTGGATCAGTTTTTTGGGGTGGTTCTCTGAACACTTTTTTTTATATTGATTTCAAATCCGGGATTGCTGCTAGCATCTTCACACAACATTTCCCATTTAACCATCCCGAAACCACAAAGTTATTTGAGAAATTTTCAGAAATAATTTATTCAGGAAATTGAAAAAAGTCCAATCTTGAGAACTTTATTTCTGTGTGGTAAGGCTGTCTTAACCCCCCAAATAACTGGACATAATTTGAAAAACAGATGCTTCATTGGTTTTATATTTAGATGTGATACTTTCAATTCTCTCTTTACCAAATGCGCTTCCAAATGACCACTCAATAATTGAACTTAAGGCATATCCAAATCCCACAGCCGGTTTAGTTTTTCTAAAAATTTCTTGTGGAATGCAGGGAATTCAACAGATTGTGGTAACGGATTTAGAAGGTAAAGTTATAGAGAAGAAGAATATTGGTCCTATCGAACAGGATATCGCTTATCCAGTTGATCTTTCAATGATTGAGGATGGTGTATATATCTTGTTGATCGATAAATCTTCAATAAGAATAATTAAAAACTCCGGGCGATGAGAGTAGTTTAATTCCTTATTTCACGGACAGATTTAAAGCGACATTTCAGGAGTACCTAATAATAAAACTATACCAGGATACAAAAATATTTATTTCCTGGTATTATTGTGACCCCGACAGGACTCAAACCTGTAACCTTCTGATCCGTAGTCAGATGCTCTATTCAATTAAGCTACGGGGCCGATTAGGGTGTGGGTTTGTGTGTGAGTGTGGGTGTGATAAGATATTAAATCACTAAAGGATTATACTGCAGCGGACGATGCAAATATAGGAAATATGTTTAAAATAAGTTGCAGAAAGTGTAGGCTGCTAAAAAGCGGCGGATAATTGTATTTGCTATTTGTTAATACTGATATTAGGCGTAATTTTGACAGCTTTTTGCATAAAAGATATCTATGTATTCCAATAGGCCTTTTTTTGGTTCGAGAAACCGATCGAAACTAGTCAATAAAAACGTTCGGCCAATTATTGATTACCTGCTTTTAATCGTGCTTGTTTTTATGTTATTAAAAATTATAATTTTTATTGGTTTTGGGCAACATTTAGAAGCATTTACACTTGCTGACATTAATTATTATAAATGGTTATTCACTTTTATTGCCATTGTTTACCTTTTGCGTTCGGTAATTTGTATTGGATTTGAAAGTTTTAGATCGGACTTGATCGTTTTTTCATCAATCGGTCTGTTTTTGTTCTTTTCATTTACTTTAAATGTCGACAGGAATGTTGTATGGTTAAATAATCATTATTTCTTTTCCCTTTTAATATTGGGATTGTTTATTTTCGAGTTCTCGAGGTTCGATATCAGACGTATAACCTTGATCTTGAATCCAGCTCAGCTTTTTATGCTAAGCTTTGGGCTATCAATTTTTGCCGGGGCAGCTCTTTTGGAACTCCCAAATGCCACCACAACCCCAATTACATTTGTCGATGCACTTTTTACATCTGCCAGTGCAATATGTGTCACAGGACTTATTGTTGTTGATACGGCCACACAATTTACTGCCCTGGGAAAGAGTATAATTTTAATACTAATTCAGATTGGTGGAATAGGTATAATGACCTTCACCAGTTTCTTTGGCTTCTTTTTTAAGGGAGGTTCCGCATCTTTCTCTGAAAGACTTGTATTAAGCGACTTTTTTAGTGACGATAATGTATCGGAAATAAGGAAAACTCTTGCCAAGGTGATTTTTATAACCTTGATGTTCGAAGTTATCGGGGCTGTCTTTTTGTACTTTAGTCTTGATAAGGAATATTTTACCAGCATGGGAAGCAGGGTCAAGTTTTCAGTATTTCACTCTATATCAGCATTTTGTAACGCAGGTTTTTCGACATTAACCGATGGGATGAACGATTTCAGGATTCGTGGCACCTATCCGATTCTATATGTATTAAGCTTCCTTATTATTTTCGGCGGAATCGGATTTCCAATCCTTTTAAATTTGTACACATTTATTAAATATAAATTTCTTGGTCTGTTGTCAATCTTCAGGTTTGGTCGCAATAAAGACTTTATTCCAATGATGATTAGAATTAATTCACAACTGGTTATTTATACAACATTATTCTTACTCATTGCCGGAACAATTTTCTTTTTTGTATTCGAGAATGACAATACACTCAAAGGCATGGATTTATCAGGCAAAATAGCGCATTCATTTTTTGGTAGTGTAACACCGCGTACTGCCGGATATAATTCTGTTAATATGGGGCAATTATCCGTTGCAGCAGTTGTATTAACCATTTTTTTAATGTGGGTTGGGGCCTCCCCGGTTTCAACGGGCGGTGGTATCAAAACCAGCACATTTGCAATTGCAGTATTAAATGCCTTAAGGATTGCCCGTGTGAAAAACCATATTGAATTTAACAAAAGAGAGTTTCATGAACGTTCGGTTGATAGGGCTTTTGCTATAATCATGCTTTCTATACTGATTTTAGGGTGTTCTTCATTAATTATGTACCTCATTGAACCGGATAAAGGGGCACTTAAAATACTTTTTGAATGTGTCTCAGCCTTTGGCACGGTTGGGTTATCGCTCGGTATTACACCCTTTCTGAGCGATTCATCCAAAATGCTGCTGGTTTTACTGATGTATATGGGTCGTATGGGTATATTAACCTTGCTTTTTGCACTTATTAGAAGAACTAAAACCTCTGTACACCGGTATCCAAAAGAAAACATTGTAATAACCTAAAATTAATATGCCATGAACTTTGTTGTAATAGGATTAGGAAATTTTGGTGCATCACTGGCAAAAAAGCTTACAGCTTTAGGGCATGATGTAATTGGTGTAGATAAAGACATGGAGAAAGTGGAGTTTTTTAAGGACACTATTAAAAACACAGTAAGTATGGATATTACAGATATTCATGCCCTGAAAAACTTGCCATTAAAAGATTGTGATATGGTTATTGTGTGCATTGGTGATGATTTTGGCTCTTCCATAAAAACATCTGCCTTGCTTAAGAAGCTTGGCGTTCAGAAAATATATGGACGCGAAAGCTCTTTGATCCATAAAACCGTATTAAATGCAATAGGCGTTTCAAATACAATAAACCCCGAATACGATACAGCTGTGGTTTTTGCTGAAAAGCTTATCATGATGGGTGTTTGGAGCATTTATAATATCTCCGATAATATAAAAATTGCTGAAGTTAGTGTTCCCGATGAATATATTGGGAAGAAGCTTTCTCAGATTGATCCTAAAGAATTGCAAAATTTACATATTTTAGCCTTAAAGCACTTGGATAATAAACAATCGACACCTTCGCTTGAAAAATGGATAGCAATTGAAATGGATGATTTTGAAAAAGATATAGTGCTTGAAAAAAATATGCGCTTTGTAATTAAGGGAAGTAAAAAGGATATTATTGATTTCCTCAGGCTTTAACATCTTTATATTGCTCCATTCCCAACCTGTCAGGTCCACCACTGTTGGATATTGAATATCGCTTTCTGTAATGCAGAGAAATGTATCCAAATTAACAGGAAATTCGTTCAACTGTATAATTTAGTATTCCAAATATTAACCTTTGCAACGAAAACTATTGCTTTTCAGATAACATTGAAAATAGTGATTTGAAAGTGCGATTTATGTGATCATATGGCTATAGCATAAATTTTATTTGTTGTTTGAGTATCTTTTTCGGTTATGACAAAATATATAAGTTCATCATCGTTAAATCATTTACAATGAACGCATTGGTTGCAACAGCAAAAAGTGCGCCGGCACTTGCCGTAATCAGGTCCCTGGGAAAGAAGAGTATTGAGGTCACCGGAGCATCTGATTCGGGAAATGCTTACCCCTTTTTTTCAAAATACTGTAAGAACAGAATTCTTCTGAAAAGTCCCCAGAATAGAATGGAAGATTTCATTGATGAATTGTACGGTATTATCAAGCATAAAAAATTTGATGTATTCTTACCTGTCATGCCTGAGGACTTTTTGCTTGCTCTTTCACAACGAAAAGTGGAATTTGAGCAGTTTACCAGACTTGCCCTACCCTCCGTGGATCAATTTAAAATGCTAAATGATAAGGGCAAGGTTTCAGAACTTATGACAATCCTTAATTTACCATGCCCCGTTACCTATTTTACCAGTACCGATATCATCCTGGATTCATTAATAAAAGAAATCCATTTCCCGGTTATTGTAAAACCAAGGCGGGGTGAAGGAGCAAAGGGCGTTAAAATAGTATCTGATCCATCAGATCTACAAACCGCATATGCAGAATGTTTTCGGACCTATGGACCATGTCTGGTACAGGAGTTCATATCAGGTGACAAATATACAGCAGTATTCCTTTTAAACAACAACTCCGAGGTCAGGAGATTCTTTGTTCACCGTGCAATAAGAGAATATCCGATTAGCGGTGGTCCAACCTGTTTTCTGGAAAGTGTAAAATATGAACCAATTTTTGAATACGGCATGAAACTGCTGAAAGCTGCACATTTTGCAGGATTAGTAAGTATGGAATTTATAATTGATAAAAAGGACAATGAACCCAAGATTATTGATGTCAATCCCCGGTTTTATGGTCCATTACAATGTGCGATTGCAGCCGGTGTCGACCTGCCCTATGATGTCTACAGATTGGTTTTGGCCGGTGATATTGAAACCGATCTTTCTTACAGGGAGGGTGTTACCTGCCGGCACTTGCTGTTCGAGGATACAAAACACTTGATCAGCGTTTTGCGGGGAGCTAAAAGTCCAAAATATACCACGGGTAAAACAGCAACCCTGATAAATTTCCTGAAATTCCACCGGGATGATTCCTATTTTGTCCTGTCTGCATCAGATCCGATGCCGGCGATCAGAAAAATATTCTTTGATCATTTGGTTGGATACAAATCTCTCCTTCATGAACGTACTGATAGCTAATGCAAAAAGTCCACCCGGACTGGCCGTCATCCGGTCGCTAGGTAGAAAAGGTATTATAGTAACCGGAGCTTCAGACCTGAAGAATGACTTTCCCTTATATTCAAAATACTGCAAAAACCGAATTCTCCTTCACTCCCATCAGGATCAAACTGATAACCGCATTGATGAGTTGCTTCACATCGTGAAGGAAAATCAGTTCGATGTCTTTCTGCCCATCATGAGCGAGAAGCTGCTATTGGCCTTGCTGCAACGTAAAGAAGAGTTTGAGAAGTATCACAAGGATACCCGTTTGCAGATTACAATAAGTTCGAAGATCCTAAGCAACAAGGCGGAAGTCGCCCGGCTAATAGCAGAAAATGGACTTCCGGGACCTAAAACCTGGATGATTGATCAGGAAGGGATACCTGAGACGATCTTAAAAGATCTGAGATTTCCAATAATCGTTAAGCCGGTAAGAGGAGAAGGAGCAGAAGGAGTAATGTATATCGCTCACGCTGCAGATTTAACCAGCTTTTTTCGATACTCATATTAAATCAACAGGCCCTGTTATTATTCAGGAATTCATAAAAGGAAAAAAACATGCTGCTATCTTCCTTGTAAACAGGGATTCCGAAGTTCGAAGGGTCTTTATTCAACACGCCATAAGGGAATACCCCATCAGCGGTGGACCAACCTGCTTTCTGGAAAGTGATGAAATATGACCCGATTATTGAAATTGGGATAAAAATACTTAAGTCGGTAGGCTTCTACGGCATTGCTGAAATGGAATTTATTATTGATGAAAAAGATAAACAACCTAAGATTTTTGAGATCAATCCTCGTTTCTACCGTTCCATCCAGGGTGCGATTGCAGCAGGTGTTGATTTTCCTCATGCACTTTACAGAATGGCTATGGAGCAGGATATTGAAACTGACCTTTCATACAAAGCAGGTGTGACATGCAGGGATCTGCTATTTGAGGATACAAAACACTTGATCAGCGTTTTGCGGGGAGCTAAAAGTCCAAAATATACCCCGGGTAAAACAGCAACCCTGATAAATTTCCTGAAATTCCACCGGGATGATTCCTATTTTGTCCTGTCTGCATCAGATCCGATGCCGGCTATAAGGAAGATATTGAATCAATTTTGACCTACCGAACACCGATTACTGATTACTGACAGGGTTTGCCCGCCGAAGCTTTAGCGAAGGAGGGTTTCTACGGACGACTGCTGACTTATCTCTTTCTGCAATTCACTAATCCTTTTCCTGTAGGATTCTTCTATCTTCATCCGCTCCAGCTCCGCGCCCACCCGGGAAGCAAAGATGGACAGCATGTACCTTGAATTGGGGATTTCCTCCATGGGCTTATCATCCATCATCACCAATAAGCCACATACGTCCCCCGTTCCATTGAATACGGGCGTACCCAGGAAACTTTCCATATCCAGACTTTGTATCATCTTATCTTGCGGGAACATCTCCTGCAGATTATTGGGATAGTATGATGTGTAACCCCGGAGCACATTCAGGGACGGACTGGAATCCAGGTTAAAAGATTTGCAATCCTGCAACTGCTTTTTATGCCAGCATTGAATCACATACGCATTTTTTATGCTCCTCATCTATACTCGCAACGAATGCCAGGCTTACACCAAAGGATTTCACCAGCAATTCGGTCAGCACACTGAAATATTCCATTCCGGTTACCCTGGCAGTCTGTTTGACCAGGGTCGCAAGCATTTCCGCAGTTTTCATATAATCAACCACACGCCTTACCCTGAAAACAATGGCCGGTCCTTTTGCTGTATCGACCTTCCTGAGTGAACACATGCCCCAGAATACATTTCCCTTGATTGAACGGAATGCCATCTCCTGGCTATGATCAATACCCTTATTGATTGTATCGATAAACGTACTTTTACTGAACTCCACCGGTTCAGAATCATATAATTCAAATGATTCCCTGCCGGTAAGATCTGTCTTATCATCAACCTGAAATAACTGAATGGCTTTGGCATTGCAGTCAATGATGGTGAAATTACCCGGGTGCAACAAAAAAATGGCATCAGGTGATTCATCAAACACAATTCTGAACAGGGCATCCTGATCTGAGAGAAACCCGGGACGGAAATGATCACTGTACAACTTGTAATGGCGCATATCTCTTAATTGCTTGTATGTGAAAGATCGATTAACTGTGTAAAGATTACGATTTTACCTTGAAAAAGTTGGAATAAATTGACGAATAGCGAATAACGATGATAACGAATAACGAATAGTGAATAACGAATAGTGAACTATTACGAAAAATGGAAAGTGAATGGATTGAAGACTGGAAATTGAACTCAGGTAAAAAGACCTTCATCCCGGATCAACATCAGGATGGCATTATGGGGAACGATAACATATTTATCATTGTTAAATTCAATTTCCCAGCCGCTTTTCTGTAAAAAAACAGCCACATCTCCTGCCTTGGGCTGCAGAGGGACATATTTTACTTCATCACTCTTATCCTTCCAGGGTTCATCCACTTCATTGATGGCCGGTATGGGATATCCGGGTCCCACCTTCAAAACATAGCCACTTTGAATAGCCTCCCGTTCCTGGACTCCTGGTGGCAGATACAGACCTGTTTTGGTTTTGTCATGCGGAATCTTGGGCTTGATTAATACCCGGTCGCCCACCATAATAAATTTGTCAATATTATGCTCGCCAATTTCAAATGACATGCTGTACCAAATTATGACGTAAATGTAAGAAGAATTGCAACAAATCCTTACCCATTCACGTAAATCAAAGAAAAAAAGCCATGACTTCCGAGGTAATGATCAAGCGTAACCAGAAAAAGTACAACCTGCCGGTAATCGGGTATTTCGGTGACAAAAATGTGCGATTTAATACCATCCTGCAAGCTGAACAGGTAACCGGTATTAACTACAATCTGATCTTTGAAGCATGCATCGGAAAGATTTACCGCGCCGGAGATGTGATCTGGGAGTTCGAGAAAGGAAATCATTTCATTAGATACAAAGCCTATTATCTCAGGGCCAAAGAGAAGATCAGGGAGTTGGAGGAAAGGGGAAAGTAGGGAGCAGTAATGAGTAACTAAATTATTACCTTGGTTTTGGCACTCTTCTTCCATTCCCAGTAATAGTAGTCCCGGATATTCCTGATGACCTTGTGTACCGAATTGGCCCAGTAATTCCGGAATCCAAAGCCACTCGGCTGCCCTCTCAGTCTTTCATGCAATAACACCTTACCGGTAATCATGTCGATGGCCACAAAATGATACCAGGCTTCGACAGCGTTTTTATTCAGACATTCTGCAATAAATACTATACCAATGCCCTCCCTGCCTTCGAAGTCATACTGTTGAACGAATGATTGAATATCCTCCTCTGAAAATCGATTGGTTTTGGATGCTTCCATTTCTTCCAGGGGAGTTTGTGCATTGATGCCGGCAATCATGTCCATTTCATATCCGATATCGGCTTTCCTCAGCATTCCCCTGATGTCATATTTGGCAGGTTCTTCCAGGACAATTGCATTCCACCTTGGAAAGTAGACGTCCCTGATCTGCCAGGTACTCTTTTCTCCCGCATCAAAAAACTCAGAAAAGTTCCCGATTAATTTAACATGTGAAAAATCGATCCCGAGCCAGGTGATCTGTACATCCGTCCGGAACAGATCATTTGATGTCTGTGCACTGACGATTAATGAAACCAGGATGAACAATAAAACAAAAATTAATTTTCTCATACACAAATGTTTTAGTAGAATAGGATCCTTTCTGCAATTAAAGGCAAAATTATTATGAAAAGGTTGCATTTCTGTTGGAAAAAAGAGAGATTCCGTTGTCCGGCGTAGTTGTAAACTACGCCGAACTTTTTGGGGGCGGCGTAGTTTGCAAACTAGGCCGAGCTTGGGGACGCTCTCTTTTTTTTATAATTTTGGGCGATGAAACCCGAAAATATGGATGAGGATCTGATCAGCAATCCGGTAATTGAGGCTGAAGCGCCGGTTGAGAAATGGAAATGGCGGTTTTACTTGAGAAAAGTACTCATTATCCTGAAACTGGTTATTCTGTTCTTTCTGGGTTCCACCTTGTTTGTCGAGGTACTGTTCACTTTCATCAATCCACCGGTTACACCGCTGATGATCAAACGTGTGATTGAGCAGAAACTGGATGGTAAAGAAGCACGTCTCCGGAAAAAATGGATGCCCATCGAAAAAATCTCACCCCATATGGTCAAAGCAGTGGTGGCTTCTGAAGACAACCGATTCCTCGAACATTGGGGAATCGATGTGGATGCTATACAGAAAGCCATTGAACACAACAAGCGCCATAAGCGGAAACATGGCGCAAGCACCATCACCCAGCAGGTTGCCAAGAACGTTTTCCTGTGGCCGGCAAGGACCTGGCTGCGCAAGGGATTTGAATTGTATTTCACAATTACCATTGACCTGCTCTGGAGTAAGAAAAGGATCATGGAGGTATACCTGAATGTCATTGAGACAGGTGATGGTATTTATGGGGTGGAGGCAGCAGCAAAAAAATATTATAATAAACCTGCAAAACGACTTACCGCTGGCGAAGCGGCCCTCATTGCAGCCTGTCTGCCCAACCCGCGGAAACGGAATCCGGCTTCACCCACATCCTATTTATTACGCCGACAGGCCCGGATTCTCGACCTGATGTATAAGATCGGGGATGTGAAATTCCGGTAATTTCACACCCCTTGCATCCTGCACAACCAACATGCATCCTTTTTTTTACCGGCCAAATCATTCTATAAACATTGAATATCAAATAGCCTGCAGAAGCGATTATTAAAAGAATGGTGATCAGGTCTTGCAGCATGATTCAGTGTTTATTGGAACAATATACCGGTTTGATAAAAGGAAAAGGAAACCAGCCAGGCCAGGCCGGTCGTATATAAAACGGAAAAAGCAGCCCATTTCCAGGATCCGGATTCTTTGTAAATGGCTGCTATGGTAGCAATACAGGGAAAATACAACAGGGTAAACAGTATGAAGGAAAATGTAGCCAATGGAGTAAAAACAGGCTTCCCGGCATGTATACCGTCTGAATAGGCTGCAGCCTGTATTTTTGTCTGAAGAGATTGTGAATTACCGTTACCCTCATCAGCCTGATATATTACACCCATGGTGCTGACAACAATCTCCTTGGCTGCAACACCCGTTATCAGGCAAATACCCATTTTCCAGTCGAATCCCAGCGGTCTGATTGCAGGTTCTATCTTCTTGCCGATCTGCCCAATATAGGAATTTTCCTGATTTCTGGCCCGTCCCTTGGCATCACCTGCCTGACCTTCATGATTCACCGGATAATGGCCGAGTGCCCATATCAGGATGGAAGCCACCATGATTATACCCCCCATCTTTTGTAAATACTGGGAGGCCTTTGACCACATGTGTTTCAATGTGGATCTTGCGGTTGGGATCCGGTAAGGGGGCAATTCCATCACAAATGGTGCATCGGCCGATCTGAAGAAGATATTTTTGAACGCAAGTGCTGCCAGCACAGCCATGGTTATCCCGATCAGGTAAATACCAAAAAGCATGGTTCCCCGGTAATCAGGAAAGATTGCCCCGATCAGCAATACATAAACCGGAAGACGGGCGCTGCAGGACATGAACGGATTAATAAGCATGGTGAGGAGACGGTTATTCCTGCTCTCAATGGTACGGGTGGCCATGATGGCCGGAACATTGCATCCAAAACCCATGACCAGGGGAATAAACGATTTTCCGTGAAGTCCGATTTTATGCATTAGCTTATCGGTAATAAAAGCTGCACGTGCCATATAACCGGTATCTTCCATCAGGGAAATAAAAAAGAACAGGATCAGGATATTGGGAAGAAATACGATAACACCGCCAACACCGCCAATGATGCCTTCCGAGATCAGTTGTTTCAGGGATCCGGCCGGCATGATTCCATTAAATGCACTGCCAAGCCATGTAACTCCCTGCTCGATCCAATCCTGCGGATAAGCCCCCAAAAGAAAGGTTGTGCTAAACATGATCCAGAGGAAAAGCAGGAAAACCGGAAATCCGAAGTATTTATGAGTCAATATGTTATCAATCCTGTCGGAATCTTGTCTTTTATCCTGCGGTCCGACCTGGTAAGTTTCTTTCAGAGCACCATTGATGAATCCATACCTCGCCGTGGTAATAACCGATTCCACAGGATCATTCATCAGGTGTTCAATACGGTCTGATTCTGCCCGGGCTATGGCCAGTATCTCCTGATATCGGGAGAAATCCTGGATATAGGATTCAATTTGCCTGTCTCTGTTCAATAACCAGAGAGCGATAAACCGAACAGATATACTGTCAATCAAGTCAGAACCAGCTGCAGATGAGATTGCCTTCCTGATTCGTTCCACACCCTGTTCAACCTCGATACCATAGTTGATACGGATGCTACGTTGAATATGGTTCTTACCGGTATGAACCTCAATTACTTTCCGGAACAGCCTGTGAATCCCCTTTCCATAGGCCCCCACAGTGGGTACAAAGGGTATACCCAGCATCCCGCCCAGGGTTGTATAGTCCAGTCTGTTCCTGTTCCTCAGCAACTCATCAAACATGTTCAATGCAACGACTACCTTCACATTCATGTCGACCAGCTGTGAAGTGAGATAAAGATTCCTTTCGAGATTCGTGGCATCGATTATATTGATCACCACGTCGGGTCTTTGTTCCAGAATGAAATCGCGAACGAAAAGCTCTTCAGGTGAAAATACCGAAAGCGAATAGGTTCCGGGGAGATCGGTGATCTGAAAAGTGTAATTGTCCAGCTTGAAAGTTGCAGTTTTTGAACTTATGGTGACACCTGTGTAATTGCCCACATGCTCGTGTGAACCGGAAGCCTGGTTAAAGACGGAGGTTTTCCCTGCATTCGGATTTCCCACCAGGGCAACCCGGATGGTCTGTCCCGGATCAATTCCAGGTTCAGCAGACTTAACATGTGATGTGGAAAAAACCGGGACAATATCTTCCTCTGTCGGTCCGACCGATACTTCGATCATTGAAGCCTCTCTTCTGCGCAAAGAGACATTATATCCCATCAGGCTGAACTCCACAGGATCTTTGAGGGGTGCATTTTTCACCACGGTGATCTTCTTTCCCTTCACGAATCCCATCTCACTGATCCGCTGTCGGAACGCGCCTTCCCCCCTTACCCTTTCTATATAAACGCTGCGGCCTGCTTCAATGTCGCTCAATCGTTCCTTGTCAACCATCCGGATTTAAATAAGGCCAATTGTAACCATTAACTTCCAACCGGACAATCCCCATTTATGGGTAAAATAATCAGGCGGAAACGGGATATTTTTTGAAAATTTATACCAGGGTATTTCATTATTTCATATCTTTAATAAAATGAGGCTTACTTCAGAGACCTGATATGAACGAAAAAGACAACATCTATGATAAGATCCGGGAGCTTCTTGGCCAAATCCCGGGAAGCCTGACCGTCCTTGAACAACAAATTGATGCTGATGTTCAGCTGGAGTATTATCATTGCGCTAAAACCATGGAAGCTGATTTTGATTCAGAAAAAGTCCTGCGCGCAAAGGATGATTTGTTCATACGGGAAATGCCTGTGGAGGGCAAAAAGAAACTCCTGATACAACTTGCAGCCATTGGAAACATTGAGGCATTCCGCACACTTGAGAAATTTGCACATAACCATGAAAACGGATTAACCGACTGGGCTACATTGGCCTTACAGGAGAACAGATTGTTGCTGGAAAGCAAATTGCTGGATGAAAATCAGGTCCTTATCTCTTCCGGCTTGGGCGGTAAAGGATTGAAAATTAGATATTTCACAGTACTCATGACTCGTACAGGCAGAAATTTCTCTGATTTTGAACAGAAACTGGTAACCTCCGAAATACAATTTGCATTGAAAAATTGCTGGAGTGAACTGGAAACCATTTATTTCGACCGGGAATTGTGTACGATCATTTCCGTAATTCCCTTGCAGGTCCCAATTCAGGGATTATTTGACAGCATTCTTGATGAGTGCAATCAATACGGCGAATTTCTTAATCCTGACTGCATGATCACCAACGTAAAGATCCTCTCCGGTAACCAGATCAGAAAACTGATAAAGCAAAATCGGGTGCAAAAAAAACCCGGATAAGAATCGATTTATCCGGGTTTCCAAGACTCATGGGAGGCTAATTCTTTCTGGGTCTTTCGTCTGCTTCAACACTTTGCAGATCCTCAAAATCAACATGGGTATAATTATCTGCCGTTTCAGATTCCTGATGCTCACTTTCCACTTCAGTGGTATGTTCAGTGGCCCTCAGGTTCTTAATGTAACCAATGACTTCGGTAAAACCGTCACCAAATTTCTCAAAATCCTCCTTGTAGAGAAAGATTTTATGCTTTTCAAAGAAAAATCGGCCATCTTTTTGAAAGCGTTTCTTGCTTTCAGTAATCGTCAGGAAATAATCATTGCGTTTGGTCGCCTTTACATCAAAAAAATAGGTTCTCTTTCCTGCTCTGACTGCCTTTGAATAGATCTCCCGGTGTTCGGAATCTTCAGGGACATCATTTCTATCATTCCTTTCATCCATCATAAATCAGGGTTTTATGTAGAGTTTAAATGCCTCTCAAAAATAAATAATTTTTCCACTTAACCTGCATTTGATGCTGGTGTATTATCATTTTTTTGATAAAAAACAGAATACCAGATGAAAATTTGGATTCAGTTGATAAAGTTGAAAAAATACATTTAATTTGTACTACCAAATAAAGGGAAATCGCTCATAACCGACTACACGTTCTTTCAATCATGATAAGCAGAAGGATATTACGAATTAAGATTATACAACTTCTTTACACCTACTTTCAAAGTGATGATAGTACTTTGAATAAATCAGAAAAGGAACTTTTCTTCAGTATTCAGAAAACCTACGATCTTTACCATTACCTTTTGTTGCTCATTATTGAAATTGCGGATTATGCCAGTTCAAGGATAGAAATTGCCCGACTAAAAAAAATCCCCACCCGGGAGGACCTGAATCCCAATACCAGGTTCGTTGAGAATCTGATTATTCAACAAATCCGAATAAACAAGCAGTTGAACCAATATCTCAGCAAAACACGGCTGTCCTGGGTAAATAGCCCTGAACTTATCAAGAAATTGCATAACCGTATCCGTATGGCTCCATTCTTTAGGGAATACATGGAAGATGGTGACCGAAGCTATGACAAGGATAAAAAGGTTATCATTGAAATTTATGCCAGTGAAATCATTAACTCTGAAAACCTGTATCAGACGCTTGAGGAACAAAGCATTTACTGGAATGATGAGGTGGAGTTTGTAATCAGCATGATCGCTAAAACCCTGAAAGGCTTCAGGGAAAAAGATGGTGAGAGCGCCACCCTGATGCCGCTTTTTAAAAATGAGGATGACAGGATCTACGCGAGGGAACTCTTTCGCAAAGCCGTATTGCATAAAGAGGATTACCGTAAAATCGTTGAATCATTCGCTGAGAACTGGGACGTGGAACGCATTGCCTTTATGGATTTTCTTATCCTGGAAACAGCCATTACGGAAGCAGTCGAGTTTTCATCCATCCCGACCAGGGTTACCATCAACGAATATCTTGAAATCGCAAAAATGTACAGCACGGAGAAAAGCAGCGCATTTATCAATGGACTCCTCGATAAGATCTTCAAGCATCTCAAGGAGGAACAGAAGATAGTGAAGACCGGCAGGGGGTTGATTGGGGAAAGTGAGTAGGGAGTAACGAGTAATGAGTGATGAGTAACGAACGGGAATTGGGTATTGGGAGCAGTGAGGATCATTCTGATTCTGAAGAAAAATGCCAAGTTAGGAATCAGAATTAGAATCAGCATTAAATCAGCGTTGCAGGGATGATAATTTTGTTATTACTTTGCATTTTTAAAATCGCTGATGCTAAGCAAAGTGAGTAATTTAATTTTTTGATTATTATTATAATAGAATTTTATGATGAGCAATCTTTTAGGTATCGTTTTGATGACTTCGCCACAACAGGGACAGAGTCCATGGTCTTCCCTCGTCCCCCTGCTCCTGATCATGGTTGTTTTTTACTTCTTCCTGATCCGGCCCCAGATGAAAAGGCAGAAAGAATTGAAGACTTTCAGGGAATCCATTAAAAAAGGGGATCGTATTGTTACCACGGGTGGAATTTATGGTAAGATCAACAACATTTCCGATCATGTTATTACAATAGATGTTGGAAATAACGTTCTTTTAAAAGTGGATAAAAGCTCCGTGCTGCGTGACACTACCGATGTTGAAAATCAACAGCAGTAATGATGTGAATAACCGGAGTTTAAGGTATCTTTGCCATATACTATAAACTCTTTTCACTTGCATGCTATTGAAAACAACAGGAAATTCAGCCCGGGGTATCTGATAAAATACCTGAATCTTTTATTCAATATCAGGTCACATTTTCACCGGAGGCTGATTACTTTTCTGTTCTTTGTTCTTATTTCAACCGGTTTCTGGATCGTTCGTTCATTGGGTGAACAATACGAGACCAACGTTTCCTACCCGGTAAAATATACCAATTTCCCCGAAAACAAAATCCTGATCGGGGAAGTTCCGCAAAAACTTGAACTTCGTATTCAGGCAAACGGATTCAGTATACTCAAAAGCAGACTGAATCTGAAACTCATTCCATTGCGGTTTAACATTAATTCCTTTGCGCTCAACAACCTTGGGACCGATACTTTTATCATCATTACCGAAACAATAAAGGATATCCTTTCTGAAGAACTGGCCCAGGTAAAGATCCTGGATATTTCCCCGGATACACTGTTTTTAAGGTTTGCCCGCATTGTTTCCAGGAAAGTGCCCGTGGTTCCTGTCCTTTCCCTGCATGAAAGATTCTTCCGGCAGCAGTTTACCCAAAATGGTGATATCACGGTTGTACCTGACAGCATCCTCATTTCCGGTCCCGGCAATGTGGTTAGTCAAACAAGTGTCATTTATACGGAAGCTCTCTCCTTTACTGATCTGGCTTTAAATGTTACCTCCGACTGTAATCTCAAACCTGAAGAAATGCTTACCTATTCCATTCAAAAGGTCCAGGTCACCATACCTGTCGACCGGTTTACCGAAGTGGAGGAAAGCCTGTCCGTTCAACCAGTCAATGTGCCCGATAGCCTGATCATGATACCCATACCCGGAAAAGTAAAGGCAACTTACCGGATATGCATGAGTAATTACAGGAAAGTTGTTCATAATCCGCTGGAACCCAGAATAAACTACCAAGAGATCAATGAAGGACAAACCCACAGGCTTACCGTATTCCTGGCCGATACACCAGGGATTGTCAGCAACCTCAGGTTTAATCCGGATGAAGTTGAGTTTTTAATCACCCGCAAATGATTAAAGTCGGCATCACAGGGGGCATTGGCAGCGGAAAATCACTGGTATGTCAGGTTTTGGAGAGATTTGGCATTCCGGTATATTATGCTGATGCAGCTGCCAGAATACTGATGGAGCATGATCCCGTTATCAGGCATGATCTGAGTGCATGGCTGGGCGAGGACATATATTCAGGTAACTCGCTTGACCGGATAAAGATGGCAGGATTGATTTTCACCAATCCGGAATTGCTGAAGATAGTCAACCGGATCGTTCATCCCAGGGTAGCTGCCGATTTTCAAAACTGGTGTGATTCATCCGGAAATAAACCCTATGTCATTCAGGAAAGCGCTATTCTTTTTGAAAGTGAGGCTTACCGGTTTGTTGACTATATCGTGCTTGTCACTGCACCTGCAGATGTCCGACAAAGCCGGGTAATGAACCGTGATGGCATGACACCGGAAAAAATGCAGTCAATTATGCAGAATCAATGGCCGGATAGAGAAAAAGCCAGCCGATCTCAGTTTATTTTAAATAACGATAATAAGAGCCTGGTCTTGCCCCGGATATTGGATTTACATTCACAACTCACGCAAATCAATTAAATCGACAACGGCAGAATGAAACACCTTGGTAAATTGATTGGGGCAGGACTTGGATGGACGATTGGCGGACCGATCGGTGCTATTGTGGGATTTGCATTCGGATCCTTTGTTGATGCATCGAACCTGGAGAAATTTAAAACAGCCAAACAGAATACAACTACGGGTGACTTTGTGGTCAGTTTGCTTGTACTGATTGCAGCGGTCATGAAAGCCGACCACAGGCTGCTGCGATCTGAGCTCACCTTTGTCAGGGGTTATCTTGTAAAAGCATTCGGTGAGGAAGAAGCACAGGAAATGCTCAGGATTCTCAGGGATATTCTGAAGCAGGAGATACCCTTGAAGGATATAACCAGGCAAATAAAGTCACGGATGGATTATCCGTCACGACTTCAACTTGTGCACCTGATTTTTGGCATTGCTGTGGCTGATGGCAGCGTAACGGAACCCGAACTGATCCTTATAGAACAGATTGCGCTGGACCTGGGGTTGAGTGCTGCCGATACGGACTCTGTGAAAAGCATGTACTTCCAGTCAGCCGACTGGGCCTATAAAGTACTGGAAGTTGATCCTGCTGCTGACAATGATGCTATTAAGAAAGCTTACCGGCAACTTGCTATGAAGAACCATCCTGATAAAATTGCATACCTGGGAGAAGAGATCAGGCAAAAAGCACAGGAAAAATTTAAAAAAATCAATGAGGCATATATGATCATTAAGAAAGAACGGGGTATGAATTAATAAGATCGTTGAATAACAATAAAACGTTATTGCCTGTTTTATTCTGTTGAAGAAATTGTATTTTTGCATCTAATTGTATCAAACGTTCATAGCATGGATCTTAAGGATATTATGTCGGTATCCGGACAAAGCGGATTGTTCAGGTTTATATCACAGGGACGGAATGGCATTATTGTAGAAGCCTTCTCCGATAAAAAAAGAAGTTTTATCAATGCTTCCAGCAAGGTCAGTTCCCTTGAAGATATAGCCATATTTACCAGTGAAGAAGAGGTGCCCTTAAAGCAGGTTCTGAAAAATATTTTTGACCTGGAAAAGGGTGGTCCGGCACCGGATCCGAAATCACCCCCGGAAGTGTTGAAAGCCTTCATGGAAAAAGTATTGCCCACCTATGATCAGGACAGGGTATATCATTCCGATATCAAGAAACTGGTTTCCTGGTATAATACCCTGCTTTCGCTCAATATGCTCACCTTTGAAGAAGAACAACCTGAGGAATCTGTTCCCGACACTGCAGATGCAGTGGCAGCCGAACAAAAAGCACCACCAAAGAAAAAAACGAAAAAGAAGACTTAACACTCCTTACTCCCTACTCCCTACTCCCTACTCCCTACTTGTCCCTCGTCCCTCGTCCCTTGTCCCTTGTCCCTTCTCAAAATACCTGCCTAAAACATCAAACAATTCCTCCATTGAAAAGGGCTTGACAATAACTTCACTGCAACCGGCCTCAAGGGCCTCTTCTTTTGTATCATTTGTTTTTCCGGCCGTCTGTGCAATGATGGGAACTCTTTGGTCCGATAACCTGATTTCACGGGTAACCAATGTCCCAGCAATATCCGGAAGCTGGATATCCATCAGGATTAGGTCAAAACGGTGATTCCGGAATAGTTCCAATGCTTCTGAACCTGATTGTGCACGCATGAAAGTGCATCCGGAAAGTACTAACAGATGCTTCAGATAGAGAAAATTCATATCATCATCCTCCACAACCAGAACCAACTTGCCATTGAGATTAAGCATGGACATGATAACCTGAAAATTGTTTGTTTGTAAAAGTATAAAAAATCGTACTTTTAACCCGGAAAAAGAGTTCAGACCGATTCAATTCATGGAATACAACAATCATGAAATCATTCCGGCAAGAGCACATCAGAAAATTCTTTGAACAGGACATCTGGAAAATATCCATCAAAGATAAACATCCTGTATTTAGCTTCTTTGTGAGGCAGGTCAGGATATTCCTGATTGCCATCCGGGGTTTTAATGAGGACAAAATCCAGTTAAGAGCCTCAGCCCTTTCGTTTTATACACTTCTTTCCATTGTCCCCATACTCGCTTTGGTATTTGGTATTTCCCAGGGCTTCGGACTGAAAGACTATCTCAACAATGTTTTAGAAGAACGCTTTCAGGAACACCAGGATATGCTCAATGTTTTGCTGGGTTTTGTTGATAAGTATCTGGGCCGTATCAACCAAGGCTTTATCACCGGCATTGGATTGATCATCCTTTTCTGGTCAGTTATGAAAGTACTCGGAAACATCGAAAGTTCTTTTAACAATATATGGCAGATCAAGAAGTCCAGGATGTTCACGCGCAAGTTCACCGACTATATTTCACTGCTGATCATTGCCCCGCTATTGCTTATCATTTCCAGCAGTTTCAATGTATCGAGGTTACAGGGTATTTCGGACAGCATCCCTTTTCTGCATTATCTTGATTCTGTCCTGAAATTTGTAGTCACGGTCCTGTCATTTACGCTGATCTGGTTTGTATTCACCCTGATATACATTGTTATTCCGAATACCAAGGTCAGGTTCATTCCCGCCCTGATCGCCGGGATCATTGCCGGTACCATGTTCCAGCTCCTGCAGTGGGGTTATGTTAATTTTCAGTCCCTGCTCTCCGGGTACGGGGCAGTGTATGGCACTTTTGCCGCTCTTCCTCTTTTTATGCTTTGGCTTGAGGCCAGCTGGCTTATCGTTCTGCTCGGAGCGGAGATTTCCTTTGCTTATCAGAACGCGGTTCATTATGAGCAGGAAGCCGAAGGGGTCAATGTGAGCCCGAAAGACCAGAGGATCCTCATGCTACTGGTAACCAAAAAGATAATCCGGAATTTCATTGAAAGCAAACCTGCCATGAATGCGGCTGAAATTGCCAGTCAGCTGGGCATTCCAGTCAGGTTGGTGCGGGAGGTCATTTATATTCTGTTGAATGCCCGGATCATTACGGAAACCGTGGATCCTGAGGCCCGCGAGGTGGCCTATCAGCCTGCCATTGATCCATCGAGGATCACGGTCAGTTTTGTCATTGATACGCTGGATAAGCAGGGACAGCAGTTAACACTGGACCAGGAATTGCCTGACCTGGAGCAGATCACGGCAGTGGTTGAATCCTTCTATGAAGATATCCGGAATTCCCCGAAAAATTTACTTTTAAAGGACTTATAAAGAAGCCTGCCCGGCTTTCAGGTACTCGTGAATGCCCCTCGCGGCTTTTCTGCCGTCACCCATGGCCAGGATCACTGTGGCACCTCCCCTGACAATATCACCGCCTGCAAATATTCCGGTTATACTCGACTGCATGGATTTATCAATTGTGGTGATCGTTCCCCATTTGCTTACTTTTAGCTCGGGCAGGCTCTGGGCAATCAAAGGATTTGGTGATACCCCGATACTGACAATTACCAGGTCAGCATCGATCAGGTATTCCGATCCCGGTAAGGGCACAGGTTTTCTGCGACCGGAATCATCCGGTTCACCCAATACCATTTTTTGAAGCCTGATCTTGCAGACATGACCCTTCTCATCAGCCAGGTATTCTATGGGTGTATTCAGGTTCATGAATTCGATACCCTCCTCCAGGGCATGTTTGATCTCTTCCTTTCTGGCCGGCATTTCATCAAATGACCTGCGATAGATGATCATGGCCCTCTCAGCTCCCAACCTGCGGGCTGTTCTTACCGCATCCATGGCGGTATTTCCTCCGCCGATCACAGCCACATTCCTGCCAAAGTAGACGGGTGTATCAAAGCCATTCCGTGCTGCACCCATCAGGTTCACCCGCGTAAGGTATTCATTGGATGAAAGCACCCCATTGTAATTCTCACCGGGTATGTTCATGAAATTGGGCAGACCAGCCCCGCTTCCCACGAAAAAAGCCCGGAAGCCCTGTTCTTCCAGATCTTTAAATGACAATGTCCTGCCCACAATAAAATTTTTAACAAACACAACCCCCATTTTTTTCAGGTTCTCGATCTCGGTATCCACAACGCTATTGGGCAGCCTGAATTCAGGTATTCCATATTTCAGCACACCTCCCAATTCATGCAAAGCCTCGAAAACCGTGACACAATAACCCAGTCTGGCAAGATCGCCTGCAGCTGCCAGTCCGGCAGGTCCTGAGCCCACCACAGCCACTTTGGTATCATTACTGCAGGCTGTCTCGGGAATATATACCTGATCAGACTGCATTTCATAATCCGCCACAAACCTTTCCAGGTGACCAATGGCCACAGATTCTTCGTGCATCCTTTCAGTATAGATGCATTTTGCTTCGCACTGTATCTCCTGGGGGCATACCCGGCCACACACTGCCGGTAAGGCATTGGCCGTTTTAAGGATGCGGGCAGCCTGCAGGAAATCCCCTATCTCGACACATTTTATAAAACCCGGAATATCAATTTCAACCGGACAACCACTTATGCAGGTTGGATTCTGACAGTCAAGACATCGGCTTGCTTCCGCCATGGCCATTTCCGGTGTCAGTCCGCGATTTACTTCAATGTAGCTCCTTGATTCTTTCCTCCGGATCAGCCTCAGGCATTTTAGTCCGCTCACGGCTGTCCGGTCTTTGGGTTTAACCGATTGTCTCAAAGCAATCCGCCATGCCTGTTGTCGTGAACTTATTTTATCCTGATTATCGACATAAACGGATTCATTTAACATGCATACTCTCCAGATACTGATGATACAGCTCCTTTTCCTCTTCCTTATATCCGCCAAGCCTCATCAGTCAATTCATCAAAATCTACCTCGTGGGCATTGAATTCGGGACCATTCACACAAACAAATTTCGTTTTGCCACCAACTGATACCCTGCAGGCTCCACACATGCCCGTTCCATCAACCATAACGGCATTCAGACTGGCCATGGTGGGAATATTGTATTTTGCGGTAAGCAGGCTGGTATACTTCATCATGATAGCAGGTCCAATGGTTAAGGCCAGATCGATCTTCTCCCTGGCAATCACTTGTTCCATTCCCAGTGTAACCAGTCCTTGCTGACCATAACTGCCGTCATCGGTCATGATAATCACTTCATCAGAATTTGCACGAATTTCAGGCTCAAGGATCACCAGGCTTTTTGATCGGGCAGCCAAGTACTGAAATGATCCGGTTACCAGCCTGATGCATGGCTTCCACAATCGGCAGCAGGGGTGCCACACCCACTCCGCCTCCGGCACACAGCACTGTTCCAAATTTCTGGATATGGGTGGGATGACCCAGAGGACCAACCAGATCTGTGATTTCGTCACCTACTTCCAGATTGGCTACTTTGTGGCTCGAAACCCCTACCTTCTGGATGATCAGGGTAATGGTTCCCTTCGCAACATCAGCTTTGGCTATGGTCAAGGGAATGCGCTCCCCCTCAGGCCTATTTTTAGGATCACAAAATGGCCTGCCTGCCGTTTCCGGGCAATCAGCGGGGCTTCCACCTCTATCTCCACCACATTTTCAGACAAATACTTTTTGGCAATAATTTTGTTCATAATTTACCTTTTTACACGGGCATTACCTTCCCATACACTCCAAACCTGTTCTTCATCAGCCGGTTGTGCATAATCGGTAAGAAATGTCGTGGCCAGTGCACCGCATGCCCATCCAAATTCAATCCATTTTTGCAGCATCCCAGCCCCTGAGCAATGCATACAGCATTCCGCCGACGAATCCGTCACCGCCCCCGATACGGTCAAGAACATCTATTTCCCGGGGCTCCACAACGTACCACTTCTCATCTGCCAGCATAACTGACCCCCACATGTGTCTGTTGGTGCTGATTACCTGTCTGAGCGTGGTAGCATAAACAGAAGTTTCGGGAAAGGCTTTTTTAACCCGGCCTATCATCAACCTGAAACCATCTATCTGGTGTGAAATATCCCTGCCTCCTGCTTCTGGTCCTTCAATACCCAGACAAAGCTGGAAGTCCTCCTCATTACCGACAAGAATGTCAGATAAACCCGCAATCTCGGTAAAAACAGCCCGAAGCTCTTTTTCCCGGTTTTTCCAAAAGGAAGCCCTGTAGTTCAGGTCAAAGGAAATCCGTGTACCGTATTTTTTCGCAGTTCTGGCCAGCTCAAGGCAAAAAGTACTGGTTTCGGGTGACAAGGCTCCAATCAGTCCTGACAAATGCACAATCTGAACACCTTCCCTGCCAAAGATCCGTTCAAGGTCAAAGTCCTTAACATTCAGCGTGCGGCCAACTTCACCGGCACGGTCATTCAGCACACGTGGCCCGCGCGATCCGAAGCCACTGTCGGCAATATTAAACTGGTGGCGGTAAGCCCCAGGGACCACCCTGTGGTATTTCTTTGCCTTCATAATGCATATGCCGGCTGGCCAGGCTATTTTTAATGAGCTGCGCTACCGGACTGTCCTTGACAAATGTGGTGAGCACTTTTACCGGTAAACCCAGGTAGGATGAAATACTGGCTACATTGGTTTCAGCACTGGTGGCCTGCATGGTGAATAACTCACTGCTGTGAACAGGCTGACCATTTACGGCGTAATCCGAATACCCATGCTGGTGGGTACAATCAATGAAAAGGTGAATCCTTTTTCAGCTCCATATTAAAAACAATTATACGACGAATTGTTTTCAATCAGGCCACAAATATAAACATTCAATGAAAACAAAAGATTTTATCCGGAGAACAAATGAATCTTTTTGTTGTTAGAAGTATGGTCGAATTTGAGTAGTTACGAGTTACAAGTTACAAGTTACAAGTAGTATTTACATACGTGAACCTGCATGAATTAGAAAATCACACCAATGGTTTCAGTAGAAGCGAAACCATGCCGGTACTTTTTATTGGTCACGGCAGCCCGATGAATGCCCTCCGGGATAACAATTTTACCCGCAACCTGAATTCCTGGGGACAATCCATTGCATTGAGACCAGAGGCCATCTGGTCATTTCAGCACATTGGCTGAGCCGGGGGACTTACGTGATGCGGACTGAAAGACCGGAAACCATCCATGACTTCGGTGGCTTTCCTGCTGAACTTTACCAGGCACAATATCCGGTACCAGGGGCACCGGACAAAGCAATCCTGGCCAGGGATGCCATTAAATCAATCCGGGTTGCGGAAGATTTTAAAAGAGGCCTTGACCATGGAGCCTGGACGATCCTGATGCATTTGTTCCCGGATGCTTCGATCCCGGTTTTTCAGCTGAGCATTGATTATCATCAGTCAATGAGGTTTCATTATGACCTTGGCAAAGAGCTAAACGAGCTGCGCAAAAAGGGCGTTCTGATCATCGGCAGCGGGAATATTGTTCATAACTTATACCAGCTTGATTTTGATGATCGTGCCGTTCCCTTTCAATGGGCTACAGAATTTGATGAAACTATAAAAGCTGCCCTACAGCAGGGTAACTATGAAAGTCTGATTAATTATCAAAAGTTATCTCTCTCAGCCTCCCTGGCTGTTCCCACTCCCGATCATTACATCCCGATGATCTATGTTCTGGGATTGGCAGAGTCTCCGGAAAATGTTGCAATCAAATATGAAGAAATCCAGAACGCTTCTGTCAGTATGCTGTCTTTTCAGATCGGGTCTTGAACAGATACAAGGGACAAGGGACGAGGGACAAGCGGAGCGGCGTAGATGCAATCTACGCCGAACGCACGGGATGTAACAGTGCCGCAGAATCCTACACCCAATTCCCCTTACCCAAATCCCGCTCGTAACTCTTACTTGTTACTCGTTACTGCTTCACCACCTGCACCGTGCCCATGAAGTTACCTGATCGCAATTTGACAATATAGATGCCCGCATCCAGTCCACTGAGATCAATGGATTTCGTATGATATCCAAATGCTGCCATATAAGGCTCATATTTCTTCACCAGCCTGCCTGAAGGTATGAAATACTTCAAAATGTACATTTCCCGGTTTCTGCAGGAAAAATTCAACCCTGGTAGCGGAGCGGGCAGGATTCGGATAACAGCCTAGCAGCCTGGTGGTATTATCTTCAAAGTCCCTTCCGGATGTTCCGGTCGCTGGTTGGGAACAGGTCAATCTTACTGTCGGTCCATTCATCAAATCCGGTAGCCTGCATGGCCTCGTCCGATGCGCCGAACCAGTCCTGAACCACAGAAGTATATACATTCCTGTAATCGATGGCATATTTAATATTACCATGATTCAGGTCACCCAGATCGGGATTGGTACCCACAATGCCTCCCTTAAGTCCCTTGCCAAATAAGAAATATGGGTGTGGCCGATCCATGATCGGTTCCATAACTGGCGTTGGAAAATACACGACGGCCGAATTCCGTAAAAGTCATGGTAAGCACCTTGTCTTCCATACCCAGCAAAGCCAGATCATCCTGGAAAGCTTTAATCGCCGATGACAGGTGATAGAGCAAGGCGGCATGACCACCCAGGGTGGAATCGAATTTTTCCACCTGGTCGCCATGGGTATCAAATCCGCCGATGCGGCAAAGGAAGATCCTTGTTTTCAGTCCACCCTTCAGCAAACGTGGCAATAAGCTTAAGCTGACCTGAAAGGGGATTATGCAGAAATCTTTCGGGTGCTGTCAGCGGATATGCTTCAGGATAAGATACGGTAGAGTTGCTGCCGTTATCATAAGCCTGTTTAAGCCGGCCAGCATACTGGTTTGATTTTTTCTCAAATTCCATCAGGTATCTCAGCTCATCACCGGCGTGACTATCCGGAAAGGCAATGGGAGGCTCAACACCCACGCTTGTGATCAGTTCATAAAAATGTTCCGGATTGTGAATATTAATCCCGATGGGGATGCCTGCCTCCCGGTGAAAGGCAAGGGAGATGACATTCCCCATCTCAATACCGATGGGATCAGGCATGGTTTCATTCGGGAAGGAATCGGGATAACCGGGGTATTCATGATCCAGAAACCGTCCCATCCAGCCGGATGAAAAATAATCTCCGGCATCTCCCCCCATAAAAACAATGTCCCTCCCCTGAAATGTGACATATTCATATCAGGATAACCCACATTTTGCACAATCGTGGCCTTGCCCTGGTCATATAATGCTTTAAAACCAATCATATCCGGATGCAGACCAACCTGATCCGGGACCGGGAGGGTATCATCCACGGCAATGTATTTTCGTATACCATGATCGGGTATGGCAATATTTGCCCTGAAATTGTAATATTCGTTATACTGATCAATCGGGATCAGGGTATTCAAGGCATCATTTCCGCCATGAAACTGAACAAATATCAGTACATTATCATTTCCCGATGCCAGTATTCCTCTTCAGTCTTTGCATTGCCGGCAAGTGCCCGTAAAGGAACACCGCTTAAAATCATGGATCCTGCGGAAGCCAGGCTGATATTCCGTATAAATTTTCTGCGATTCATAATTAGTTCAGGTTAAATTTAGAATAACTGATATTCAGGTGATTGAATAATTGCCGAGACCAGGGTCTCAAGCCTTTCCCTTACCACAGTATCGTCTCCGCCGGCAAGTATAGGCATTCCATTCAGAAACCCAGGTGGAAGAGGCAGGTTTTCAAGGAATACATCGTTTAGAAAGTAATTGCTCCGGTCTTCATTCAGCTCAACAGCAAACATATACCGGGTGAGTGTATGGTACCAGGATCTCTGCATCGGATGGTTCACTGATATTCCGGAATTCCTGACCCAGTCAACAATATCGAGTTTAAATCCATAATCAGCAGCTTCAGCCATGTTACCGAGCAAGGCGAATGAGAAATGATACCGGTAGGCCAGGCTGGTCGGTGTGATCCAATCGCGGTTGAAGGTCGGTTCCTGGTGGTAAGGCGGATAACCGGCCACATCGATCGGTTCGTAAAAGTCAAGTCCCTGATCACCAATGAAATTCAGGATACCACCCAGATAACTTTTATTATAAAGATCAGCCAGTCGAAGCCGGCATATTTCACATCGAAAAAGCGAAGTGCTACCAATAATGATCTCCAGGGGTGATTTGATTATGGCCCCGATACTATCATCTGAAGTCATTGCATTGTCTGTATCGTAGAAGTGCTCGCTTTTAAACAGCTGCTCCAGAACAGGTCTGATTTCATAATCCGAATTCCGGAAAGTTGCTGCCAAAGGCTCAATGATATCGCTTTCAATTTCACTCTCAATCTTATAATAAACGAAAAAGCGATACATTTTTCTGACCAGAAAACGTGCTGTTTCCGCTTGCGCAAAGATCATTTCAATGAGATCATCAAATTCCTTGAGGGTCGCTGCTTTCGTTGCCAATTCCTCAGCCAGTTCAAACGGGGCGATCGATTGACTTTGAAAAGCAGCACTGAAAGTTTTTGTACCCGGATCATGGCGGGTGGCAATCTCAACCGGGACAGGATCCTGAGTCATTTCTGTTTCCAGCCTGCCAGCCGGTAATTCAGTATCCGGATCATAGGCTGGTAAAGGTCTCATCGAACTGCCACCCGGTCAGCACACGACAGGCTGCCTTAATATCATCCTCGGTATAATTGGTATAATTCCCTTCGGCTATTTGGGGCCCTCTCCCAATGGAATACAATTCAAACATTTCCCGGGCAAAGTTTTCATTGGGACTGTCCTTATCATTTGATTTACCATCGATATAATGCAACATGGCATTATCAAGGCAAATTTTCTTGAACAAAGTCTTAAAATTCCCGAATGCATAATACCGGAAAAATGCATTTTGATAATAAATTGCTTCACTGCTATTTACAACTGTCCAGGCAACCGGCAAATGGGTATGCAGAAAATAGGTTATGCGCTCTTTCAGGCTATCGCCTGATTTCCGCATTTGCTCAAGATGCCAGGATTTGAAATAGCTGAACAGAACTCCGATTGTTCACTGTTTGATAATGTAGCTGCAGGATGGGACGGAGGATCGACCCAGCTTTCCCCGGTAAGCAGATCAACAGGAGGGTCAGGAACAGGGGATTCGCTGAAAAGATTCGACAGGGCCTGGTCAGCAGTTTGAGAAGCAAAATTCTGTATACTGCTGATGGTAGGCCCCCAGGTTGCTCTCCGTAACAGATGTGCAGCCCTTTTTTCGCCAAGTTGGCCGGTAATCGGGTTTAATGATGCCATAACAATTGGATATGATTTAAGAACAAGTTGAAATAAAATATTCATAATCCTAACATCCGTAGCCCAGATGCAACATATTGAATGTACATACGCATTGACATTAAATACCCGTAGAGAAGCAAAATGTTGCGTCTCCACGAAATAAAACCATGGAAACTTTTCTTGTATTTTTTGTTTCCAAAGTTTATTTTGTATTATCTTTGCACCATGAATGATGAATTGCTGAATATTCTGCGGAAGGTTTTACGCTATACCGCAAATATGGTATCCGGAGCGTTACCATGGATGATGTATCCCACGAACTGGGCATTTCGAAGAAAACCCTGTACCAGTATGTACGCGATAAAGATGAGCTGGTAAACCAGGTGGTGGATATGGAAATTGCCGAACGTCAGGCAAGGATGATGATAACCTGCCAGGATAACAAGAATGCCATCGAACAGTTGCTTGAGATCGCGCGATGTATTTCCATCATGCTCAAAGACTACAGTCCTTCGACTGAGTATGATCTTAAGAAGTATTATCCTGATTTATACATCAAGGTTCGGAATATCAGGCGCAACCACATATATAAGTTCATCCTGGAAAATCTGAATAAGGGAAAGGAAGAAGGACTATACAGGTTTGAGATTGATGTGGATATCATATCAAAGCTCAATGTTTCAGTAATTGACAATTTAATTGACAGCGAGGTGATCACAATTAACGAATTCCTGGGTCAGCGGTTTTTCAGTGAATTTTTTATTTATCACATCAGGGGGATTGCCAGTGCTAACCGGTCTTGATTTTTTGGACAACAGCTGCACCAGCTCGAATTTTATAAGCCGAATGAAATGAAGATGAACAGCGATAAATCATAAATATATTTTTATATGTTGACAATTTCACAGAGATTAAATTTATACCGTCCCGATGGGACTTTTAAAATATGGTATATGCGCTTATCCTACCAATATTTCACCTCTACGAGGTAATAATGAGTGCCAGAGGCACGGCATATTGGTAGAAATGCAATCTCCAAGTCTATTGAAAGTCCTGTGGGCCCGCCTGAACGACTTCAGTCGGGCAGGGACGAAATATATGGAATATGTCAAAGCAGATTAATTAAAAACGAAATAATGGATTTTCAGATTATTAATACAATAAATTCTCATATGATGAAAGTTAGTTCACTATTATTTACAATTTTCCTGTTCTGTGCTTCATTAAACATACACGCACAAGTACAATCTACAGGGCTCCTGAAGTTTTCACTTCATGAAGCCAGCGAATATGCTTTGAAAAACAGTCCTGTTTTATTGAATTCCGCCCGAGATGTTGAGATTGCAAAGAAACAGGTTTGGGAAAACACGGCTACCGGTCTGCCCCAGGCAAACCTCAACAGTGGCTATTCATATTCTCCCAAACTGGCCGGGATTTCTGAGCTCTTTACCGGTGCGGGTGGTGATTCGGCAGGATCCGGAGGTTCTCCGTTTCCGTTTTGAATTTAATCCCAACGATCTGAAGACCTCTTTTTCCATGGATATACAGGTAACCCAGCTCATTTTCAGCGGGCAGTACCTGGTTGGATTGAAAGCCGCCAAGGTTTTTGCCGGTTTGTCAGAGCTTGCCCACAGCAAATCCAGGATCGGCATTGTGGAAAGTATGACGAATACGTATTTCACCTCACTTGATCGCCCGGCAAACGAAGATTGTGCTTGACTCCACACTGGCTGGGGTGCAAAAGACCCTCTTCGAAACCAGCGAAATGTTCAAAAATGGTTTTGTTGAATCAACCGACGTGGATCAGCTTAAAATTCTGGAAGGAAACATAAAAAGTTCACTTTCCGTTGCCGAAAGGCAGATCGATCTGATAGACAGGCTACTGAAGTTCCAGATGGGTATTCCGATCGACCAGCCCATTGAACTCACTGACCAGATCGATCCGCTGGTGAACAGGATAAACCTTGAAGCCTGCTCTCCTGGATAGTTTCCGGATTGAAGACAATGTTGATTATCAAATGCTTGATACACGGGAGAAACTGATGAAACTGAATATGCAGGTCAAGAAAGCCTCCTTTCTACCCTCCCTGGTCGGATATTATAACCGGCATGAGGATTTCGACAACAATCTATTCAATGATCTGTCGCCCAACATGTATGGTCTCTCGCTCACTTTTCCGCTCTGGAGCAGCGGACAAAGACTGTCACAGGTAAATCAGAGCCGACTCGCATACCTGAAGGCACAAACCAATAAGCAGATGGTTTCAGACAACCTGCTGATCCAGTATGAAACAGCCCTTGACGGCTTTTTATCAGCACGTGATATTTATCTTTTGCAGAAGGAAAACCGGGAACTGGCCCTGAGGATATATAAAAAATCAATTATAAAATTCCGGGAAGGACTGGGTTCAAGTCTCGACCTGAATCAGACACAGTCGCAGTACTTCAATGCTGAAAGCGCCTATTTTAACGCCCTGATGACTCTGGTAGCAGCCAAATCAAAACTTGAAAGTCTGGTCGCCAGTTCACAATTTTAAGAAGTTTACAAAATTAAAAATCAAAATTATATGAAGACCAAGGTATTATTCGTATTAGTCCTTTCAGTGCTTATGGCATGTGGTGGAAATAAACAGTCCAGACTTGAAGCATTGAAAAAACAAAATGACAAGATTTCCAGGAAAATTGAAAAACTGGAACAGGAAATCGCAGCCGAATCCGATTCAGCATCTATGGAACCAGTCGGAACCTATGTTTCCGTTCAGGAAGTTCAGTTCCAGCCTTTCAATCATTATATTGAAGTAATGGGAAAACTGGACGGTGATGAGAATCTGGCCATTTATCCCGAAGCCATGGGTGTTGCTGGTTGAAGTGAATGCCAAAGTTGGTCAGCATGTCAGTGCAGGACAGGTACTGGCACAAATCAATGATGCCGCTTATCAGGAGCAGTTAAATACACTGCAGACCACTTATGCCCTGGCGGTTGAAACATTCCAGAAGCAGGAGAATCTCTGGAAACAGCAGATAGGATCGGAAATTCAGTACCTGCAGGCAAAAACAAACAAAGAGTCACTGGAATCCCAGATTGCAAGCGTTAACAAGCAGATTGATATGACCCGGATCAAATCCCCATATCAGGGACTGTGGAAGAATCCATGGTCAAGGTCGGACAGGCGGTTTCTCCTTCCATGCCTGCATTCAGGGTGGTGAATTTCAGCAATCTGAAGGTTGCGGCCGACGTGGCTGAAGCATATACATCGAAGATAAATACAGGCGATAAAGTGATTGTTTATCTGCCGGATATCAAAAAGGAGATCGACTGCCAGGGTAACTTTTTGCAGCAAGTACATCAATACCACCAACCGGACTTTCAGTGTTGAGGCCCGTTTGAATCGGTTACAGGTAATTTAAAAGCCAACATGGTTGCCGTGATGAAGATCAACGATTACAATTCACCCAAGGCAGTAGTTCTGCCGATCAATGTTATCCAGACAGATAACAAAGGAAAATATGTACTTATTGCAAAAGAGGAGAATAACCAGTATGTCGCTACGCAAACAGGCTATGCAAACCGGTCAGATATATAACGGACTGGCAGAAGTTGCCGAGGGACTGGAACCGGGGATGAAAGTAATTACCAGCGGCTACATGAACCTGAACGAAGGTCAGGTCATCCGGTTCTGATTTGACCACTAACCTTGTCATTGCAGGTTTTCATTTACATATTCCATTAAACCATGAAGCAACAATATAAAGAATTCAAGCCCACAAGTTGGGCCATCGATAATAAAACCAGCATGTTTGTTCTGGCATTCATTCTGGCCGCCTATGGTTTCATCAGTTATTCAACCATTCCCAAAGAACAGATTCCGGAGATCGTTATTCCCTATATCATGGTAAATACCGTATATCCCGGAACTTCCCCGACCGATATGGAGAACTTTATCACACGGCCCCTGGAAAAAAACATGAAGTCGATTGAGGATGTAAAGCAAATTACCAGCAATTCCGTGCAGGATTTTTCAATGATTGTGGTTGAATTTAACACAGGTGTGGACATTCCGGAAGCAAAACAAAGGGTGAAGGATGCTGTTGACAAGACCGCAGCAGACCTGCCCAATGATCTGCCCGCGGACCCAACTGTAATGGATATCGATTTCTCACAGATCCCCATCATGTATATTAACCTTTCCGGTGAATACAGCCTGGATAACCTGAAGATCTATGCCGATAAAATGGCGGACCGGATAGAAACCGTTCCCGCAGATCACCCGTGTGGATATTGTGGGTGCTCTTGACCGTGAAATCCAGGTGGATGTGGACATGTACAAGATGCAGGCTGCCATGGTGACTTTCCGGGATATCCAGAATGCCATTGCCTATGAAAACATGACCATATCGGGAGGCAACATTGATATGGCCGGTATGAGCCGTTCAGTGAGGGTGGTGGGTGAATTTGCCGATGTTGATGTAATAAAGAACATCAGCCTGATATCTTCAAGCGGAGCCGTTGTGAAGCTATCGGATATTGCTGATATCAAGGATTCCCATAAAAAGGCGGAAAGTTTTGCCCGTCTGGCCGGGAAAAACGTGGTCACCCTGAATGTGGTGAAGAAAAGCGGTACCAACCTGATCGAGGCTGCTGATCAGATTAAAAAGATCATTGATGAAATGAAGGTGGACGATTTGCCAAAGGATCTGACGATAACCTTGTCCGGAGATCAGTCATACTATACCAGGATCATCCTGAAGGAACTCAATAATACCATTATCATCGGATTTATCCTGGTGACCATCGTTCTGATGTTTTTTATGGGTCTTACCAATGCCATTTTCGTTGGATTTTCAGTTCCTCTTTCCATGGCACTGGCCTATATTGTTCTGCCGGGCTTTGATTTCACACTGAATATGCTCGTTATGTTCTCCTTTATCTTTGCACTCGGGATCGTGGTGGATGATGCCATTGTGGTAATTGAAAATACACACCGGATATTTACGAAGACTGGCATGGATATCTTTAACTCGGCGAAAGCTGCGGCGGGTGAGGTATTTGTGCCGATATTATCGGGTACGCTGACCACACTGGCACCCTTTTTTCCGCTGGCTTTCTGGCCTGGTGTTGTAGGTAAATTCATGTATTACATTCCGGTCACCCTCATCATAACCTTATTCGCATCCCTGATTGTCGCTTATGCCTTTAATCCGGTTTTTGCAATTACCTTTATGAAGCCGGACGAGAAGGAAGGTGAAGTACGCGACAGGAAAGCCATCCTGAAAACCGGTCTTATCATCCTGGCCATCTCTGCCTTCTTTTATCTTCCCGGATTTGCCGGTGGCAGCAAGTTCTTCATCGGACTGGCCAACCTGGGTGTATTCATTGCAATCAGTTATGTGCTGCATAATTTTTACATGTATAAAATACTGCTGAGATTCCAGCAGCATCTGATACCCAAGATGTTAGATGCATATGAACGGGTATTGCGCTGGGCATTGAAAGGGAAAAGACCCCGGCGATTATTGTGGGAACTGATCATCCTGTTTTTTTTATCCATGGTTATTTTCTCTAATCGGAAAATCAAAATTGTTGTTTTTCCCCGAGGGTGATCCCGCTTCCATCTATGTAAGCATAAAAATGCCGGTGGGGACTGAGGTGACAGTAACCGATTCCGTAACCAGGATCGTAGAGAACCGGATTTTCGGAGTACTCGGTGAAAACAATCCCATTGTCGAATCGGTCATTTCCAACGTAGCCCTGGGTGCCTCGACCGATATGTTCAATGCAGGGACTATCACATCCAATCTGGGCAAGATCACCATTAATTTTGTTGAGTTTGCCAAAAGACACGCTGAGAAAACAACGCCCTATATGGATAAAATAAGAAATTCTATCCAGGATATTCCGGGCACTGAAATTACAGTTGACAAGGAAAATATGGGTCCTCCTGTTGGAAAACCTGTCAATAT
This sequence comes from uncultured Bacteroidales bacterium, assembly GCA_963705125.1. GTDB lineage: Bacteria > Bacteroidota > Bacteroidia > Bacteroidales > UBA10428 > UBA5072. The sequence goes on from CAVPIY010000011.1 coordinate 678,652, forward strand.
TGAGGTTTCAAGCGAAGATCTGGACGAACTCATTGTCACCACAGATAAGCTGATCAAGTATATTGATTCAGTCAATATCCCGGGAATCGAAGAACTGAAATCGGATTTCGAATCAAAGAAACCTGAACTGATCGTGGAAGTTGATCGCCAGCGGGCCAACCGTGAAGGTATAACCACAGCGCAGATTGGAGTGAACTGCGGACAGCAATTCTGGGAACAGAGGTTACCAAATACCGTGTGGAAGAGGAGCAATACCCGGTTCAGCTGCGGTATAATGAATATCTCCGTGAGAATATCGACCGCCTGATGAATCTAAGAATCACCTTCATGGATATATCTACCGGCAGACTAAAGAGCATTCCGCTTTCCTCAGTGGCCACGATCAAGTACCAGAATGCCTATGGCGGCATCAACCGGAAAGACCTGAAACGGGTCATTACGGTTTCCTCAAACCTTTTGTCCGGTTATACATCCAATGAGATTAATGCGGAACTGAAAAATGTTTTCAAAAATTTTAAAAAACCGCCAGGAACAGAGATAACAATAACCGGTGAACAGGAAGATCAGGCCGAAAATATGATTTTTTTGAGCAAGGCCATGTTCCTTTCCCTGTTCCTGGTGCTGTTCATCCTGATCACACAGTTCAATTCCCTGAGCAAGCCCATTATCATCATCTCTGAAGTCATTTTCAGCATCATCGGTGTATTGCTTGGTTTTACCATTTTCGGCATGGATTTTTCAGTCATCATGACCGGTATGGGCATTGTGGCCCTTGCAGGCATTGTGGTAAGGAACGGAATCCTGCTTGTGGAGTTTACGGATAAACTCATAGAACAAGGCGTACGTACACAGGAAGCCATAATACAGGCTGGTAAAATCAGGATCACCCCGATCGTTCTGACAGCCACGGCCACAATCCTGGGCCTGATACCGCTGGCTATCGGTTTTAATATTAATTTCAGTACACTGCTAACTGATCTGAATCCCCAGATTCATATAGGCGGAGATACCCGTCAGTTTTTCGGGCCACTCGCATGGACAATTATCTTCGGCCTTTCTTTTGCCACGGTTTTAACCCTGGTTTTCATTCCGGTTATGTATAAATTATTGTATACCTGGAAACTCAGATTAAAGCGTTCTTCACACTGGCGAAAATTGAAAAGGGAAAACAAGAAACTGAATCCGGCCTGATTTGCATTTCAAAATAAAATGTTGTATTATTGCAAAAGAATATTATAAATATGAAATTCAATCTGACACATCATCACCATCATCATCCGTGAATCAGCGGAACGATGCAGTATGTGTTACGTGAAGATAATTTCAGGGTTTGCATTACTGCAAACCCTTTTTTTTAACAACATGTGTTAAACTGGAAGAACAGAAATGAATAAACTAAAGATTGCCATTCAGAAGGAAGGCCGTTTAAGTGAAAAATCGCTTGAGCTAATTGAAGAGTCCGGGATTCGTCATAATCAGGACAGCAGGCGCAAGCTTATCTCGATCGGCGAGAATTTCCCGGTCGAGATCCTGTACCTGCGTGATGACGACATTCCGCAATACGTAGCGGATAGCGTAGCCGATATCGGGATCGTGGGAGAAAATGAGGTGATGGAAAAAAACCGGAACGTTGAAATCGTGGAAAGGCTGGGATTTGCAAAGTGCAGGCTGTCCCTCGCTATTCCGCAATCACACGAATATGAAGGGCTTCAATATTTCAACCAAAAGCGTATTGCCACCTCCTATCCGCATATTCTGAATACATGGCTGGAAAGCCAAAAGCTGAATGCCGAGATCCATGAGATCAGCGGATCAGTTGAGATAGCCCCGGGTATAGGACTGGCAGATGCCATATTTGATATTGTAAGCACAGGCAGTACCCTGATTCACAACCGGCTCAAGGAGGTGGAGGTCATCGCCAGATCGGAGGCAGTGGTAATTGCCACACCCGCCATGATCCCGGCAAAGAAAAAAATACTCAATGATTTGCTTGTTCCGGTTCCAGGCCGTGCGCAGGTCAAAGAACAACAAATACATCCTGCTGAATGCACCCAATGAGAACCTGGGCCAAATTGTCAGCCTGCTTCCGGGTATGAAAAGTCCCACCGTTCTTCCGCTGTATGAAAAAGGCTGGAGCTCAGTTCATTCTGTTGTAAATGAGAATGAGTTCTGGGATATTATCGGGAAGCTCAAGGAATACGGTGCACAGGGGATACTTGTCATTCCCATTGAGAAAATGATCATTTAATACTCCGGATTTATGAATGTAATTCGGTATCCTGAAAAATCCTCCTGGACTGCTCTTCTTAAACGACCTGTTTTGATGGGGAAGGATGTGGACACTATCGTTTCACCCATCATTCAGGACGTGCAAAAAAGAGGTGACAGTGCCTTGTTTGATTACACAGAGAAATTTGATCATGTAAGATTATCTTCCCTTCAGGTAACCATGGAAGAGTTTCTTGAAGCGCACAACGCGAGTGGATAACGACCTGAAAAAGGCAATTGCCCTGGCATCTCACCACATAGAGATCTTTCACCGGACCCAGCTGGTTCCCGGTGATAAAATAGCCACCGCCGCTGGTGTCACCTGCTGGCAAAAACCAGTACCCATACAAAAAGTAGGTTTATACATACCCGGAGGCACTGCCCCGCTGTTTTCCACCGTGCTCATGCTTGCTATTCCCGCACGTATTGCCGGTTGCAATGATATTATTCTCTGTACCCCACCCGGAAATGACGGGAAGATCCATCCTGCAGTCCTTTATGCAGCAAGAATTACAGGGGTTACTGCCGTGTTTAAGGTTGGCGGTGCACAAGCCATTGCAGCCATGGCATATGGCACAGAATCGATACCTGCCGTTTTCAAGATATTTGGACCGGGAAATCAATTTGTTACAGCAGCCAAGCAGCTGGTATCACGTGACAAGGTCGCCATTGACATGCCGGCCGGTCCATCGGAACTCGCTGTTATTGCTGATGAGTCTTCAATGGCTTCATTTATTGCTTCGGATCTGCTGTCACAGGCCGAACATGGAACCGACAGTCAGGTCCTCCTTTTTACCTGCTTTGAATCCTTAGCCGATCTGGTACAGCTGGAGGTGAAACGGCAATTGCAGGAATTGCCCCGAAAGGACATTGCAGCCCTTTCTCTGGAACACAGCAGGATTTTCCTGTTAAAGGATATGCATGAAGTGATCAGCATGGTGAATGAATATGCACCCGAGCACCTGATCATTGCTACCGACAATGCCGAAGTCCTGGCTGATGAGATCATCAATGCAGGTTCAGTGTTCATTGGCCATTTACCCCGGAAAGTGCCGGCGACTATGCATCCGGCACCAACCACACACTGCCTACGAACGGGTATGCAAGAGTATATAATGGCGTCAACCTGGATGATTTTGTAAAAAAGATCACCTTTCAGCAGATAACGCGGAAAGGTCTTGAGCATCTGGGTCCGGCGATCATGAAAATGGCTGAAACCGAAGAGCTCCTTGCACACAGCATAGCAGTATCCATTCGATTAAACCAGGAAAATGACTGATCTGCACTTACTTCTCCGGGAAAACATCAGGTCACTTATACCCTATTCATCCGCACGGGATGAGTACAAGGGTGAGGATGCCATATTTATGGATGCCAATGAAAATCCTTACAACAATCCCTTCAACCGGTATCCGGATCCCCTCCAGGTCAAGCTGAAGAACCGGATTGCCGTAATAAAAGGCGTGCCTGTACAGAGCATCTTTCTCGGGAATGGCAGCGATGAGGCCATTGATTTGCTGATCAGGGCTTTTTGTGAGCCGGGGCAGGACAACATTTTGGCGATTAAGCCTACCTATGGCATGTACAAAGTATGTGCCGACATCAATGGGGTTGAGTATCGGGAGGCATTGCTGAACCAGGCTTTTCAGGTTGATTTGGAGACTCTGCTCGGTTTGTCAGACAACCACAGCAAACTGCTATTCCTTTGTTCACCCAATAACCCCACCTCAAACAGCCTGCACCCGCAAGATATCTTGAATCTGGTGAATAAATTTAACGGGCTGGTGGTGCTTGACGAAGCCTATACTGATTTCTCTGCTTCCCCTTCTTTTATCCCCGAACTGGATCGTCATCCCAATCTGGTCATCCTTCAGACCTTAAGCAAAGCCTGGGGAATGGCGGGTATCAGGCTTGGTATGGCCTTTGCCGGTCAGAACATCACCGATATATTGAACCGAATCAAATATCCTTACAATGTCAATATACTCACCCAGCGCACTGCCCTCGAACACCTTGCCAACACGGATGTTAAGGACCAATGGGTTAACCTGATCCTGGAACAGAGGAACCTTTTACAGCTGAAGCTTGGCAGGCTCAGGATGGTGAAAAATATCCTTCCCAGTGATGCGAATTTTCTGATGGTCAAATTTGAAGATCCGAAAGCCGTGTTTGATTTTCTGATCGGCAAAAGGATCATTGTTCGCGACAGGTCAAGAGTACCCTTGTGTGAAGGATACCTGAGGATAACAATCGGAACCGCAGAAGAAAATCTTCTGCTGGTCAGTGCACTGAATGAATTCACAGCATCCGGAAACAGTGGTTACCGTAATCCGCAACAAACATGAAAAGAGTACTTTTTATCGACCGGGATGGAACGCTCATCCAGGAACCACCTGAGGATTTTCAGGTCGATTCCCTTGATAAACTGGAATTCATCCCGGGTGTATTCCGCAATCTTTATTTCATAAAGAAATACCTCGATTACGAACTGGTCATGGTGACAAACCAGGACGGACTGGGCACTGCTTCATTCCCGGAGAGCGACTTCTGGCCAGTTCAGCAGAAGATGCTGAAGGCATTTTCCAATGAAGGCATACAATTCGATGATATCCTCATTGACCCTTCGTTGCCCGGAGAAAATGCACCTACCCGGAAACCCGGACTGGGTCTGCTCGGGAAATACCTCCAGGGCGATTATGATCTGTCCGGGTCATGGGTCATCGGCGACAGGTCCACTGATGTAGAACTGGCCCGTAACCTGGGGGCCAAAGCCATCTTCTTTTCTGCCGGGCAGCATAACCTGGCCCCTGCCCTTGCCGGGTATTGTTCTCTTTTCGCCGATAACTGGGACGACATTTACAACAAAATCGCACAAGGCATCCGCTCGGCACATGTGGAAAGAAAAACAGGAGAAACGGCAGTAAATGTGGATCTCAGCCTGGATGGTTCCGGAAAATACGAAATCACCACCGGACTTGGCTTTTTTGACCACATGATCAGTCAGCTTGCCCGGCATTCAGGATGTGACCTGAAGGTGTCCGTGCAGGGCGACCTTGAGGTAGATGAGCATCATACTATTGAAGATACTGCCCTTACCCTGGGAGAAGCTTTTTATATTGCACTGGGAAATAAAAGAGGAACAGAACGTTATGGTTATGCCCTGCCCATGGATGATTGCCAGGCCCAGGTACTGATCGACTTCGGAGGCAGACCCTGGCTTGTATGGGATGCTGAATTCAGGCGTGAAAAGGTTGGGGAAATGCCCACCGAGATGTTCATGCATTTCTTCAAATCGTTTTCCGATGCCGCCCGTTGCAACCTGAACATTTTCGCAATGGGAACAAATGAGCACCATAAGATCGAAGCCATATTCAAAGCGCTGGCCAGGGCTATTAAAATGGCCATCAGACGTGATGCTTTCAGTTATGAATTACCGACTACCAAAGGCGTATTATAAGCATGAGCAAAACAAACAAAAATTCAGCCATCCTCCTGATGCATTGTCCTGATCAGAAAGGTATTGTTGCCGATGTTACCGAATTCATTAACAACAACCAGGGCAATATTATAACCCTGGATGAACATGTTGACCGGCTGGACCAGGTATTTTACATGCGGATCGAATGGGAGCTGGATGGCTTTCTGATCCCCCACGACAAAATAGCTGATTTTTTTGGCACGCTGATCGCTGCCAAATATGACATGGCATGGAATATTTATTTCAGTGACCAGCAACCCCGGATGGCCATCTTCGTTTCGAAACTGTCTCACTGTCTGTATGATATTCTGTCACGTGTGTATGCCGGGGAATTGGAAGTGGATATTCCATTGATCATCAGCAATCATCGTGATCTCGAACCTGTTTCAAAACAGTTCGGGATTCCTTTTCACCTGATCGAAAAGAATCCTGAAAACCGAGGTGAGAAAGAACTTCTGGAGCTTGAACTGCTTAAACAGCATGGCGTAACGTTTGTTGTGCTGGCCAGGTACATGCAGGTACTCAGTGAACAATTTATCCGCCAGTATCCCAATCAGATTATCAATATTCACCACTCCTTCCTCCCTGCCTTTCCGGGAGCCAAACCATATCATTCAGCCTATGAGAGAGGGGTAAAGATCATCGGTGCAACCAGCCACTATGTGACTTCTGAGCTGGATGCGGGGCCGATCATCGATCAGGATATTGTCCGGATAACCCATCGCGATTCGATAGAAAGGCTGATCATGAAAGGCAAGGATGTGGAGAAACTGGTGCTTTCCAGGGCTATCCTGATGCACCTTCAGCGGCGTATTCTTGTATATAATAACCGAACCGTTGTCTTTAATTAAAACCATTCATAACTTAGACCGATTGTTTTTTTCCGATTCCCGGCCCTCGACTTTAAATTTTTGTTTCTGATGCAATGAACATAGTAATAATTAAATACAATGCCGGAAACATTATGTCAGTTGATTATGCCCTTCAGCGATTGGGCATAACGGCAACAGTGACAGACGATCATAACCTGATCAGGGCGGCGGACAAGGTCATTTTTCCGGGTGTGGGTGAGGCCAGCACAACGATGATGTATCTCAAGGAACGGAACCTTGATAAAGTGATCACTGAACTCAAACAACCGGTTTTGGGCATCTGTCTGGGTCTGCAGCTCATGTGTCGTTATTCTGAAGAAGGAAACACAACCTGCATGGGCATCTTTCATGAAGAGGTCCGGAAGTTTCTCCCCCTGTCTGGTTCAGAGGGTAAGCCAAAAGTGCCTCACATGGGATGGAATACGGTCTATGATTTGAAAAGCAAGATCTTTGGGCAGATTACCGAAAACCAGTATGTTTATTTTGTTCACAGTTATTATGCTGCATCTGGTCCGGATACAATTGCTGCATGCAGTTATATCGTACCTTTCAGTGCTGCCCTGCACCATAATAATTTCTATGCTACACAATTTCATCCGGAGAAGAGTGGCAAAGCCGGATCACAATTACTCAGAAATTTTTTAGAACTATGATGACCATTATACCTGCCATTGATATCCTGGACGGCAAGTGTGTCCGTCTGGAGCAAGGTGATTACCGATTAAAGAAAGTATATGACGAGAATCCGGTGTCTGCTGCACGACGATTTGAGGACCATGGGATAACCCGGTTGCATGTGGTAGACCTTGATGGTGCCAGGGATAAACACATCGTGAACTGGAACTCGCTGGAACAAATCGTATCCAAAACCAAGCTGGTTGTGGATTTTGGAGGTGGTATCAAAACTGATCAGGATATAAAGATTGTTTTTGATTCGGGTGCAGCCATGGCCACGATCGGCAGTGTTGCAGTAACCGATACCGATTTGTTCCAGTCGTGGCTGTTTGCTTATGGCCCCGAAAGAATCATACTTGGAGCAGATGCCCGGGACGGCAAAATAGCTGTCACCGGCTGGACCAATATAACCGAGATCAGCCTGTTCGATTTTCTTCGTGAATACAAGGCTATGGGGATCAAACAGGTTCTTTGCACCGACATAGCCAGGGACGGTATGCTAAAAGGATCCTCCGTTGATCTGTATGAAGAAATGGTGCAGAAATTTGGCACATTACGCATTATTGCCAGCGGAGGCATTTCATCCATGGATGAAATCCACAGGCTGGACGAATCGGGTGTTTCCGGAGCCGTCATTGGCAAGGCCCTGTATGAAGGTAAAATTGATCTTGATGAAATAAGAAAGTTTATCAATAACAGGTAGTGTGCTTGTCTTTGGATTGTTCATTGTTCATTGTTCATTTTTCATTGTTCATTTTTCATTGTTCATTTTTCATTTTTAACTGACATGCTAGCCAAACGCATTATACCCTGTCTGGATGTACGGAACGGTCAAACCGTGAAAGGGATCAATTTCATTAACATCCGGGAAGTGGGTGATCCTGTGGAACTGGGCGCAGCCTATGCCGAACAGGGTGCTGATGAACTGGTTTTTCTCGATATAACAGCCAGCCATGAAGGCCGTAAAACGTTCGTTCAACTGGTAAAGCGTATTGCCCTTCACCTCAATATACCCTTCACAGTTGGCGGTGGAATTGGAGAATTAGCTGATATTGAATCACTTCTGTCTGCAGGTGCTGACAAAGTATCCATTAACACGGCAGCACTTCGGTCTCCGGAGCTGATTGATCAGATGGCCCGGAACTTTGGCAGCCAGTTCGTGGTTGTGGCAATTGATGCCCGTGAAGAAAACGGTAAATGGACCGCTTATATCAACGGGGGGAGGATACCAACCGGCAGGGACCTTTACGCATGGGCCAAAGAGGCTGAGGAAAGAGGTGCCGGGGAGATTCTTTTTACTTCCATGAATCATGACGGTACCAAAGATGGATTTGCCTGCGATGCAATTGCCAGGCTTTCCGAATCGCTCTCCATTCCAATCATTGCCTCAGGAGGAGCAGGTAAAATGGAACATTTTGCCGACGTATTTACCCTGGGAAAGGCCGATGCAGGTTTGGCGGCCAGTATTTTTCACTTTCGTGAAATAACCGTGCCCCAGCTTAAATTGTACCTGAGCCGGCAGAATATACCGGTAAGAAATGATCAATAAACTGAAAAGCCTATGCCAGAGAAAAACATCGATTTCCTGATATACCTGCAGGATCTGATTGACCGGCGCAAATCAGAGATGCCCGAGAATTCCTATACTTCCCGGCTGTTTCTGAAAGGGATCAACAAGATTGCCCAGAAGGTTGGTGAAGAAGCCGTGGAACTTATCATTGAAGCCAAAGACGATAACCGGGATCTGTTTCTGAACGAATCAGCCGATTTGCTCTACCATATGCTGGTTCTGCTTTCAGCCAAAGGCTATCGTATTGAAGAAGTAATTGATATTCTGAAAAGCCGTCACAAGTAATTGCCATCATGCCTCAATATAATATAGTTTATATATTGCTGTTCTTAACCTGTCTGCTGTCATCATGCCATCATGGGAAAAAGAAATCCACGGTTCATCCGGTGGATTCTATTTTGATCGCCCTGCCGGTTGAAAAACCGGTGGATACCCTCCTTACAGATGAAACCAGGGCTCTCTGGCTTAATCTGAAAAAGCTGCAGGGCAAGGGTATACTTTTCGGACACCAGGATGCAACTACATCCGGCATTGATTGGAAAAGTCCGGATTCGCGATCTGATGTCAGGGAGATTACCGGAACCAACCCGGCTTTGTATGGCTGGGAAATTTCCGGAATCGGGAATGTCAATAACATAGACAGCATACCCTTCTCAATATTGCAAAAGCGCATTGCTGAAGCTTTCAGCCGTCAGGGTGTGAATACCGTGACCTGGCATTTAAACAATCCGGTTACAGGAGGTACCGCATGGGATACCTACCCCGCAGTAAGGGATATCATACCTGACAGCAGCCGGCATGCGTATTACAAATCACAACTTCAACTTGCCGGAGACTTTTTCAGACAATTAAAGTCCGGTGACGGGACTCCGATACCCGTCATTTTCCGGCCTTTTCATGAAAATAATGGTAACTGGTTCTGGTGGGGCAAAGGACATTGCACCCGGGATGAGTACATCCGTTTATGGCGTTTCACGGTCAGTTACCTCCGTGATACCCTCCAGGTGCATAATTTGTTATACGCTTATTCTACCGATATTTTTGAAACGCCTGAACAATATCTGGAACGTTACCCCGGTGATGCCTGGGTAGATATCTTGGGATGTGAAAACTACTGGGATTTCCAGTCAGGTGCCACTATTTCAAATGGTATTGCCCAGCTCAGGATGATTGTCAATATCGCAGCATCACGAAAAAAGCTGGCAGCACTTACCGAATGCGGCTTTGACGGTATACCGGTCAGGAACTGGTGGACCCAGTACCTGCTTACTCCCATAAAAGATGATTCGGTTGCACGCAATATATCCTACCTGATGGTATGGCGCAATGCCAACCGCAAACATTATTACGTACCCTTCCGGGATCAGAAGAGTGCCCCTGATTTCATTTTGTTTGAACAGGATACCTTTACGATTTTTGAAAAGGATCTGGTGGGGATGTATAAGTGATTTGTTGATTTGTTGATTTGTTGATTTGTTGATTTGTTGATTTGTTGATTTGTTGATTTGTTGATTTGTTGATTTGTTGATTTGTTGATTTGTTGATTTGTTGATTTGGTAGAGATTATCATGACTGCATGACTGCACGACTGCACGACTGCACGACTTCTTCTAAAGCCTTGCTTTCAACATTTCAACCAATTGTTCTTTATTGAAAACCACCGGATTGGCCTTGTGGTCGGTAGCCGAAGCGATTTTTTCGAGATCGTCCGGTTTGACCCCATAATCACCTAACTTACTTATATCCAAATTATTTGTTAATTCATCCAAATAATCTGCCACATACTGCATGTACCATTCATTTGCTTTCTTTTCCCTGTCCGAAAGTATTTTTCCCAGATAAATATACTTATCAGCTGATTTGTCATGGACCTGTTTCTGCAGCAAGGTCCGGATGTTAAAACGGTTAACAACGCCCATCATGGTATCCGCAGATCACACCATGTGGAATGTCATAAGATGCTCCCACAGAGGACGCAAAACCATGAATAAGTCCCAATCCTGCATTGGACAGGGTGATTCCTGAAAGCAATGCGGCATAAGCCATACCTTCCCGCGCTTCAAGGTTATCTCCGTTCCTGCAGACTTCTGCCAGATGCCGGTGAATCTGGCGGATGCCGTCCAGTGCCAGGGAGTCTGTCAAAGGACCGGATTTCAATGACAAATATGACTCGATCAGTTGCGTGAAGGCATCCATACCGCTTGCTGCAGTGATATGCCGGGGGCAACTTAAAGTGAGTGCAGGATCTACAATGGCAATATCCGGCACCAGATTATCGTGGCGGAGAGAACGTTTAAACCCTCCACGTGCATTTGAACCTGATAAAACTGCATTGGCTGTGGTCTCACTTCCCGTACCTGATGTGGTTGGAATGGCCACAAAAAACTTCTTGATCCCGGGATGAGATTTCGTACCCACTCCTTCCAGATATTCAATTACCGGAAGTTCAAGTGGCAGCATGGCTGAAACTGCCTTGCCTGCATCTATTGCGCTTCCTCCACCTATTGCAACCACGGCTTGCAGATCAACATTCCGGTAACGGGAAGTGATCTGATCAATATCTTCCGGTGAAGGCTCATGACCAATCCTTTCAAAATACAGGGAGAACTTTTCCTGTTCGAGGGATGCCAACAGACCTGCAACACCCTTGTTCTGCAGAAATGATTTTGAGCCGGTAATTATCAGTATTTGCCTACCCGGGTATTTCAGCACAGCGGGAAGCTTCCTGACCTCTCCCGCACCGAAATGGATCCTGGGCGTGCGGATCAGAACAAATGAACCTACCATGACGAAACAGCAGTAGGGCAAACCACATGATGTCTGAATCCCTGCCGGGGCTGAGCCATCCAGTCGGCCACGGTATCACGCCATTTCATGTAATGTGCCGTGTTCTTATGAGCCGCAACAGCTTCTTCTGATTCATATGCTTCATATAAAACGAATTTTGTCCGGTCAGTTGCATCGGATAGTACATCAAACCGCAGGTTACCGGGTTCCTTAACTGACTGTTCGTGGTTATCTATGGTTGCCCGGATAAAGTCTTCAATACAGGGTTCCTTGACCCAAACATGAACAAGGGTAACGATCATGGATTCATGCAATTAATTAATATTTGCTAATATATCAAATTTAAAATGATTTATTCAATTACTCGGCACTTGCACTGATTTTAAGCTGGGAATTTTTGCTAGATTTACACGACAAACCGTAATAACATGAAAAAGATCTTACCGGATAAGCCTCTCATCGGATGGATCGGTACAGGAGTAATGGGCAGTTCCATGCTTGGCCATCTCATCGACCGGGGCTATCAGGCATTTGTGTATACCCGGACTAAAGAAAAAGCCCGGGGTGTTATTGAAAAAGGAGCTGTTTGGAGTCCTTCAGTTGCAGACCTGGCCCCAAAGGCTGATATAATATTCACCATGGTGGGATATCCGTCCGATGTAAGAAATGTATACCTTTCATCAGGCGGTTTGCTTGAGCATGCCACACCAGGTTCTGTGTTGGTGGACATGACCACCACACAACCTGCCCTAGCAATTGAAATTCATGAATGGGCTCTTGCAAAGGGACTCCTTTCTCTGGATGCACCAGTTTCGGGCGGTGATGTTGGTGCACGTAACGCCACACTTTCAATCATGGTCGGCGGAGACCGCTCAGTTTTCGAGCTTTTAGAACCGATTCTGGCCATCCTGGGAAAGAAGATCATTTACCAGGGCAAGGCTGGATCCGGTCAGCATACCAAAATGTGCAACCAGATCCAGATCGCCGGAACCATGATCGGGATGTGTGAAAGTCTGTTATACGCATTCAGGGCCGGACTCGATCTCCCCACCATGCTGAGCTCCATTTCAGGAGGTGCTGCAGCCTGCTGGTCACTGGATAATCTGGCACCAAGGCTTCTGCGTCGTGATTTCGAACCGGGATTTTTTGTTGATCATTTCATCAAAGACATGGGTATTGCACTTGAGGAGGCAGGCAGGATGAATATCTCGCTACCGGGTCTGGCCCTGGTTCATCAACTGTATCATTCAGTCAGTGCACTGGGTTACGGAAAAAAAGGCACGCAGGCCCTTTTACTGGCACTTGAAAAAATGTCAGGCATGAGTGAATAAAATAAGGCAAAAAATTATTTGCGATGAAGGATGGTCATTTCATCCAATAACCACGATGCACAGGCAACTTTATCAATGACGAACAAAACATACCGGATGTCAAGTGATATATTCCGGCAAATGTTTGGATCGTAAACATAATCGCTCACCGTACCTTCCCAGTTCCTGTCAAAATTGATACCGATCAGCTCTCCTTCCGCGTTCAGGACCGGACTTCCTGAATTCCCGCCAGATGTGTGGTTGGATGCGATAAAACAAACAGACATTTTTCCATTATCGGACCATGGGCCAAAGTCCTGGTTTACATACAATTCCCTGAGCCTGGGCAAAACCCGGTAATCAGGAATATCCGGATCTTCCTTTTCCATTATACCTTGCAGCGTGCTTGTGCTGGTATAGTTCACGGCATCGGAAGCCTGATATCCTTCCACCCTGCCAAAAGCCACACGCATGGTAAAATTGGCATCGGGATAAAAAGTCCGTCCGGTATCCATCGCCATCAGCCCACCCACATACAGGCGGTATAGCCGGTTCAATTCCTTATCCAGACTGTCTGCGCGGTATGATAGGTCCAAAGAAAGGGAATGGCTGAACACCCGGTATAATTCCGGAAGGGGATCTGTCCAAAATAATTCATGGATAACCCGGGGCTTTTTATTCATAAGTTTTTTAAACCGTACAGAGTCGGTAAAATAACTTTTCCTGAATACCTTGTCGACATATGCCTGGTAATCATTTTGAAATTGATCCCTGATCGTATTATACACCGCCGGGTGATAGCGTACCGCAGTATTCATGGCATATATCCGCAATAAATCCGGAAGGATTTGCTTATCTATTTCCAAAGCGCCTGTACGAAAGAAATTCAGTCCGGTAATCCTGAGTTTTTCAATAACCGGATTGAGGTACATGCGGGATGAATCAACCAATGTATAATACTTAGAAAGGAAGGTATTAGTCAGGGAAAATGATTCAATTGAATGCATTAATTCATTGCCCAGATCATAAGCCAGGAACACGGGTTCGTACTGATCATAGGTCTGTCCGAACTTATAAAGAAGAGAAGCGTATTCAGAATCTTTTCCCAGTGGTCCTGCAGCCCAGCGATTAAACTGTTCTTCTTTGTTTTTCCTTGCATTTACCGCATCTGACATGACTATACCCTTTCTGACACCAATCCATTTTTTCCAGGAATTGCTCACACTAACATATTTTGCTGCATACCTTAACCTGGATTCAGGGCTCTTCTTCATCTCATCTCTCATGGCATCGAGTCTGATCTGTCTCATTTCGATCTTGGCCGGAAAGGATTTATCAGCGATCAGGCTTAAACCCTGTGATGTCAGGTACTCATCGGTGTACGCCGGATATCCCAGCACCATGGTAAAATCACCATCCCTGACGCCTTCCAGGGATATACTGAGAAATTTCCCTGGGCTTATAGGGAACATTATCCGGTGAATATTCAGCGGGAAGATTGTCTTTGCCGGCATAAATACGAAAAAGAGAGAAATCACCCGAATGCCTTGGCCAGATCCAGTTATCCGTATCACCTCCAAAGCGGCCGATGGATTCAGGTGGAGCGCCAACCAGGCGAATATCTTTAAAAACCTCATATACAAACAGATAATATGACCTGCCAAAGTAGAATGGTTTTACCTGGATGCTGTAGTGGCTGTCACCCTGAGCATTCTCGATCATATCCACATTTTCCAATATTTTCCGGTTTCTCTCCGGTTCAGTAAGGGAATCATCCACTCCCGCGAGAACCTGTCGGGTAACATCTTCCATACGAACGAGAAAGGTCACGGTAAGTCCGGGATTTGGCAGCTCTTCCCCACGGGTCGGGGCCCAGAATCCATCAGAAAGGTAATTATGCTCAACTGTACTGTGCGATTGGATCCGGCTATAACCACAATGGTGATTGGTAAGAACAAGTCCTTCCGGGGAAATCACCTCTCCGGTGCAACCACCGCCAAAGATCACAACAGCATCCTTCAGACTGGGATGATAATGGCTGTATATTTCACCCGGGCCCATTAAAAAACCGTTTTGTTGCATTTCTTTCAGCTTCACGCTGTCTATTTCCAGTGGAATCCACATTCCTTCTCCCGGGCCATGCAGGCAGGAAGGTTGAGAAGATTAAAGCCAGTAAATATGAAATTCGTTTAATCATCCTGTTTTATTCTGAAATTTCAGATCAGTTTAAGCAATTCGCAATAGAGTCTCTGCACCGGAAGACCCATAACATTGAAATAGGATCCTTCAATCCGTTCAACCCCCACATAGCCAATCCATTCCTGAACACCATAGGCGCCGGCCTTATCCAGGGGCTTATATTTGTTGACATAATAGCGTATTTCCTCTTCAGAAATAGCACGGAAGAAGACTTTTGAGCCGGCATGAAAAACGGTCTCCCCTGAAACCGTCCGTATGCATACCCCGGTAAATACTTCATGCATATGCCCGGAAAGCCTGAGCAGCATTTTAACGGCATCTTCCGGACCAGTTGGTTTTCCGATCACTTCATTATCAAGCCACACAATTGTATCGGCCGTGATGAGGATGGTATTTTGCTCCATTAGCCTGTCATAGTGGGCCGCCTTGGCGCGGGCCAGATAAACCGGGATTTCTTCAGCACGGAGAATTGAGGGGTATATCTCCTCCATCTCAAATGATTGACTAACCCTGAAAACCAGCCCGAGTTCAGCCAGAAGATGCTGTCGCCGGGGTGACCTGGAAGCCAGAATAATGTCAAATGAATTCAGCCTTTCAATTGCCTCCAGAGTGGTCATGATCAACCTGTTGATGATGAAATTCACAGCAATCATATAAACCAGACCTGCGATCATGATCAATTTCAACAGTGCGCTGGCAATATGAAATGACCTGCGGCTGCTTCCTTTCAATACCAGTCCTGTGACAATAAAGATGGGGATGATGAGAAGCAGCAAGAAATAGATGAGTGTAATACGATCGGGTATGAAAAAGTACCAGGCTAGTAACAGCAGAAGTATGGTAATAAGCAGGAGAACTGCTGTTATCCAACGGGTAACCCCCATTCCCCATATCACGGGTACTGTTTTCTTACCATAAGCCTGGTCACCTTCAAAATCCTCCGCATCCTTAATGATTTCACGGATCAGGTTCAACAGAAAGGCAAACAGTGAAAAGCCCAGGACCCATATCATCAGATAGCGGATCATGGGTGTTACCATTGTTCCGTAGCATCGGGCCAGCAAGGGTAATTCATATAATAGCACAATAAAAGGAACAAGTGCGGTGAGAAGCGCCACAATGATGTTACCCAGCAGGAGTTCCCTTTTATAGACGGTGGAATAGAACCACAATAATCCGCTTACCATAAAGAATACAAAGCTTAGATAAAGCAATCCGGCCCGGTAGGAAATCCATGTTACGATCAGAACGCCTATGATGCTGAAAAACAGGTGATATGCCATGGCATGCCTGGGATAGATCAGCTTCCCCACGATCACGGAGTCTGGTTTGTTTACCCGGTCCATTTTCCTGTCAAAATAGTCGTTAATTACATAACCTCCGGCTGTGATAAGCACGGTTGCCACGACAAGCCATGCAAAAAACCCGCCGGCCAGCTGAAGTTTCATCTGTCCCTGTTCCAGGAGGGGCAGAATGACGCAATACCGGATGAGGATCTGTGTAACGGCAACTATCAGGAGGTTGGGTAACCTGATCAGCCTGATCAGTGCAATGATATGGTTACCCATAACTACCATACAAAAGAAAAATCGTTCATCCATTTATTATGCAGCCGAAGAACCTGTTCAACGATATCACGGACACATCCTTCACCACCGTTCCGGTGAGAGATATAGGCAGAGATCTCCTTTATTTCAGTAGCAGCATCTGACGGACAGGCAGCGAAACCGGCAATTTTCATTACTTCATAGTCGGGCAGGTCATCACCCATGTAGAGAATACTTACGGGATCAAGTTTGTACTTAGCGCTAAATGCCTGAAAAGCCGGGATCTTATTGCCACTCTTCATGTAAATATCCTTTACTCCCAGATACTCAAACCGTTTGCGAACCATTTTTGAATACCCGCCGGTTATGATGGCCACCGGATAACCCATCTTTACAGCATGCTGAATGGCAAAACCATCCTTGATATTCATCATCCGGATGAATTCCCCGCCTGGATGCAGGAGAACCGTCCCGTTTGTAAACACGCCATCAACATCAAATGCAAATGCTTTTACCTGATTCAGTTGATTCTTAATATCGGGCATTCCGGGTTTATTTAGTCAGCAAAAATAATGATTATTGGCACTTTTACAATAGGGACAAGGGACAAGGGACAAGGGACGAGGGACAAGTAAGAAGAAGATATTTGTATATTTGTGATTTCAATTACATACATGATCCAACGACATTACGGTGAACTTGCAGCACTGCTGGTGGCATTCTTCTGGTCAATCACAGCGCTGTCGTTTGAATCGGCCAGTAAGAAGGTAGGTTCACTTCCCGTCAACATCATCCGGTTGGTCATCGGATTTGTTTTCCTGTCTATCCTTAACCTGATCGTCAGGGGTTTGGTATTTCCGACTGACGCATCGGCACATAACTGGATCTGGTTGTCCGTATCCGGACTGATAGGCTTTGTGATGGGTGATTATTTCCTGTTCAAATCCTACACCATCATCGGATCGTGGTTCGCCATGCTCATCATGACTCTGGCTCCGCCCATGGCTGCAATATTCGGATGGATATTGCTGAATGAACATCTTGATCTCATAGCTGCAATCGGGATAATCATCACCATGGCAGGCATTTTCCTGGCCATATTCAGGCGTGATAAAATCAACCGCAGGATCATGGTCAGCAAGCCCTTATCCGGCCTTTTGTATGCCTTTGGAGGCGCTTTGGGTCAAGCCCTGGGCATTGTATTCAGCAAATATGGCATGCAACAGTACAGTCCCTTTGCTTCCACCCAGATCCGGATCATTACCGGTATCCTCGGATTTGTACTTGTAGTTTCAATCGCCGGAAAATGGAGATCAGTTCAGTCAGCACTGACAAATACAAAAGCCATGCTTCCCATCACCCTTGGATCTTTTTTCGGTCCCTTTCTGGGTGTTTCCTTTTCGCTGATGGCGATCCGCTATACAAATACCGGCATAGCATCCACCATTATGGCACTGGTTCCAATCTTTATCATTCCTCCCAGTATGCTGATCTTCGGACACAGGATTACCCTCCGGGAAATTCTGGGCACACTGATTAGCCTGCTTGGCGTAGCGCTTTTTTTTATATAATTACAGTATCAATTCAAATCAACATACTATGAACGATTATATCCGCCGTGCCGCCAAATTCATTGTTTACATTGTATTGATCTTTATCCTGATCCTGGGTGTTTTTCCACTGATCAGTCAAGGGAAACCCCTCATGCAAACCATGCACGAATTATTGCAGAACAGCCGGTTCACACTGATGTTCGGATTGCTTATTGCTTATGGATTGGTCTATCCCATGATCTCCTTTGTTAAGGTTAAAAGACATCTGAACAGCCCCTTTGATGAGAACCGGGATAAATTTGAAAAAGCTTTTAAAAGCCTGGATTATATAAAAACTGTTGAATATCCGGATAAGATTGTATTTCGAAAAAGAAGGCATTTATCCCGTTTGCTGCAATGGCATGAAGATGAAATAACTGTCTACACATCTGAAGATCCGGTTATCATTTCCGGCACGCGCAAATGGGTATTGCGTATCGACAGGATCATTGACCAGTATCTAATGAAAGAAAGCATGTAATTGCCGGAACAGGCTGGTTGACAATTGAATCTAGCTGTCTTGTGTTTGTTTCCTGTCCTTGCTTCTTACATACCGCTGTGAAACGAAATCCCAGTTCACCACGTTCCAGAAAGCATCAATATATTCCGGTCTCCTGTTCTGGTATTTGAGATAATAGGCGTGTTCCCAGACATCAAGGGTAAGAAGTGGCGTACCTTTATCAGTCACAATATCCATCACGGGACTATCCTGATTGGGGGTAGTGGTAATTTTCAGTTTGTCATCTGCAACGATTAACCAGGCCCAACCAGAGCCGAAAACAGATTTCGCGGCTGCTGAAAACTTTTCCTTAAAGGCGCTGAACGAACCAAAATCCTGGTTCAGTGCATTCATCAATTCGGCGGAAGGTTGCTGGCCTTTAGCGGGCGCAAGCATTTTCCAGAATAGTTTATGATTGAAATAGCCACCGCCGTTATTCCGCACTGAAACAGGGTACTTTGAAATTTCAGAGAGAATTTCATTGGCTGTTTTTCCGGTCAGACCCGCTTCCTTTACTGCGGTATTAAACCGATCAGTATAGGTTGCATGGTGTTTTGAATGATGCAGTTCCATGGTTCTTGCATCAATATAGGGTTCAAGTGCATCATACGCATAAGGAAGTTCAGGAAGAAGAAATTCCCCGTTCCACTTTCTTCTGGTTTTGGCAGCTTTGAGTTTTGAAGCTAATCCAGTAAGAAAAATACCGGCACTGCCAAAAAAGACTGATTTAATGAATGTTCTTTTGTTCACCGTTTGATTTGTTATTGATTACCATTAATGAACAACAAACTTAATAAAAAAAAGTTGATCAAGGTAGTTGTTGGTTGTTAGTTATTTGTTGTTTGGCAAAAGTATTGACTCAGGTTAACAATTTTTCATAATAACTGACAAATCCGCTCAACAATCTTTTGCATACAGCTATTTCAGATAACAATAATTCAAAATCCGTTTGTAAAATAAACTTCTGATCATAAGAAAGATAACACTGTGTTTCAAGTTCATATAAGGAACCACGGGCAATATAAAACAGTTGGATGCTATCTTTTTTATGATTTCTGCCGCATCCTTCAGCGAGATTCGATGCTACAGATACCGCAGCCCGTCTCATCTGTGTAATTAACCCAAAGGATTCTTCTCGTGGAAATTTCTTAGTCAACAAATACACCAAATTACAAAGCTCCCTAGCTTTTATCCACAGATTTAATTCGGTATAGGTTCTCATAATCTGTCAATTATATTACTGCTAACGACAAATAATAAACAACAATCAACTAACTAACAACAAACAACTAACGACTAACAACTGACAACAAACAACTACTCCTACTCCGGATACAACACCACCCGAATATATTTCTTCAGGTTGATCTTTTTTGCCGCTTCCTGAAGGCTTTCAGAGGTAACTGCATTGATGCGGCCGTCAAACTCAGTAATTTCAGCGGGATCGTTATTTCGATATACCTCGACAAGTTGCCCAATCCAAAAACCGTTCTCTTTTAGGTTTCTTTCCCTGTCGCGACGCTGTGCTTCCTTAACCTTATTCAGATAGTCCTCACTAACTCCGTTTTTCTGAACATTGCGGATCTCAGACAAGGCAGCTTCAGTCAGATCATCTGTGTTATCCGGTGAACATGGAATTGATATGGAAGTTTCGAGATGTGCATAAGGTATCTTAACCAGGTCGATATTGATACCTGCACCATATACACCGCTCATTTCTTCGCGGAGTTTTTCGATATACCGGATATTCAGGAATTGTCCAAGGGATTCAAATATATGATCCTGCAACGGATCCCATGGTTCAAGGGATTCCATATACATGGCTACAAAACTTTTCTGATCACTTCCCTTGTAAACTGCCTTGTCCGTTTTTTTGGCTGGTGGCCTGATCCCCATATCTTTCCAGGTTTCTGTCCGTCGCAATGAAGGAAGACTGGCCAGGTAGGTTTCGATCAGCGGCTTAATACTGTCAGTATGAAATGATCCAACAATAAAAAAGGTAAAATCGGAAGCATCCGAAAACCGTTCCTGATAGATCTCAAATGACCTTTTAAAACTGATCTCATCAATATCCTCTTCCGTCGGGATAACATCTGCCCTTGGATTATTCTGTGTTTTCACACGGATAAACTGATCCCTGAAATAATTCTGCGGATCGGATAACAAATTCCTGATTACCCCTTTTTGTTTGGAAATGAAAGCAGCAAATAGTGCACTGTCTTTCCTGGGTTGAGTGAAGCTCAGGTAAGCCAGCTGGAACATGCTTTCCAGATCCCTGGGTGCTGCCATTCCGCTTAACCCCTCAAAATAAGCGCTTATAAACTGAACCAGTGAAACATTCTTACCGGCCAGCAATTTGTTGAGATCAGCAGGTGAATATTCTGCCAGTCCGGTCTCACCGATAATATCAGAAGCATTTGTGGCCGACTGGTAATCTGGCATGTCGTACAGGGAATATCCGCCGGGACTGACGGCCCTGAACAGGATCTCATCGTTTTTAAAATCAGTGCTTTTCAGAACTACTTTGGCACCATTTGACAAGGTCATCTCCAAAACGCCAAGTGCATCATTCTTTTTGGTAAGGATGATACGTCCTTTTCCAGGCTTTTCAGGCATGAGCTGATCACCTGAGATCTTATCCGCATATGGCTCCAAAGGGCTTGAGGTTGCAGCCTCAATAGTACTCAATATGCCTGCATCAGCCGGGAGTTGAATCTCGTCTTTCTGGGGTGCCATGACAACAACCACCCGGTTATCCCGGGTAATGATCCTGTTTGCCGTCTGATTCACCTCCTCAAGTGTGATGCCGTCAAGGTACTCCCTGACAAAATTGAATTCATATTCAATTCCCGGTATTGGCTCCTGAGCCAGGAAGTTACGGATGTATTCCGAGGCAAACTGTTCCGATTCCGTTTTATCACGCTCGTTAAAAGCATTCTCGAACAGGGAATAAAACTGCTTTTTCTGACGATCAAGCTCCCCTGCAGTAAATCCAAACTGTATTACCCGTTCATTCTCAGCAATGAGTGCCTGTATACCGGTTTCAATCCCATTCTCGGGTACCAGACCTGCCATTTGAAAAGCACTTTTCTCCCGGGTTCCCAATGATCCGTATTGAACAGCTGAGTATAACAAAGGAGGATTGGCCTGTTCCTTCAGCTCTTCCAGGCGTTGGTTCAGCATGCCAGTTACGAGCTGAATGGTCATCCCGGTCCGGTAATCCTTCTGATAGATTACGACCTGGGGATCATTCTTACTCATAACCTGGATTAGGGTGTAAGGTGCTTCCTTGTCGGATGTAACCAGCGCAGCCGTACCCGGCTGATCGGGAACTGAAAAACGCTCACGGGTCCTCGGATTTGGAGGTAATTTTAACCGGCTGAAATGTTCCTGGATCATTTTCTCCATGGCATCGGGGTCAATATCCCCTACCACAACAAAGGCCATCAGGTCAGGTCTGTACCAGTCATTGTAGAACTGCCTGATCCTTTCGTGGGGAGCTCCTTCGATGGTCTCCTTCTTTCCGATGGGCAGACGATCCGCATACCTTGATCCCTTAAAAACCAGGGGAATATATTTATCCTGCATGCGCTGGAATGGCCCGCGGCCCAAACGCCACTCCTCCACGATTACGCCTCTTTCCTTGTCGATTTCGGCATCATCAAAACTCAGATTATGTGCCCAGTCCTCCATGATCTGGAATCCTTTCTCGAGTATATGAGCTGAATCGGTCGGCAACGTCAGCATATAGACTGTTTCATCGAAAGAGGTGTAAGCATTTATTTCGGGACCGAACTTCACGCCAACCGATTGCAGATACTTCACCAGGTCATTCTTTGCAAAATTAGTGGTACCGTTAAAAGCCATATGCTCAACAAAATGAGCCAGACCTAGCTGATCATTGTCTTCCAATACCGATCCGGCATTAACAGCCAGCCGCAATTCAACACGGTTCTCAGGTTTGACGTTCTTCCGGATATAATAAGTCAATCCGTTATCCAGCTTTCCGATACGAATCTGCTGATCAACAGGAATTGGCAGGTCGAGTTTGTTTTGGGCAAGGGCATTCTGCAGGATTAATACCAGGAAGAGAGATACAAGGATCTTTGACCTGGCATAGCCGGCTAGGATAAAGCGTATCATAATTCAGTTTATTTAAAGTAATTCATTATTTTACAGCAGATGTCAGAAAGGGAAAGTAATAGCTGATGTTTTCCTTCGTAAGACGGGTACCGTATTCAGAATCCTGGAGTGCCTCACAATATTTTATCTTGCTTCCCCGGTCAGCTCCATATATTTCAATCAGCTTAGCCCTGAAAGGTTCCGCATCCCAGAGAGATTTTCTCCACTTTCCAAGCCATTCCCTGCGCTCAGCATCGGTTGCAGGAACCTGGTCCATGATTCCGGCGTTAAAAGGCAGCCATTCATAAAACTGGGACTTATGCTGGTGATACATGTCCAATTTTTTCTCGATTACATCATCGATGTCAACGCAGACATCCGGCCTGAAGGGTTCAGGATGTGTAAAACCATCATATGTGTATAGAAAAACCGGATTTTTGGAAAGAAAAGGGACCTCCGGTAAGATGGTGGGTACCGTTACCATATAAGCAGCGTCATTTACCAGAATACCTGTATAGCGGTGATCGGGATGGTAGTCCCACGGCCGTGGATAGATAACGATATCAGCCCTGTGCTCTCTTATCAGCCTGATTACCTGCAGGCGGTTCTCATAGGTTGGCATGAGCTGGCCATCGTGGTTATCGAGTGTGATGTACCTGACCCCGATCACTTCTCCTGCTTTCCGGGCTTCTTCCCGGCGGATCTTGGCCAGTTCAGGAGCCTTTATCGACTGATGGCCTGCATCTCCATTGGTCAGCGAAACCATAAGCACCTCGTATCCAAGCTGTGCCCACTTGTATGCTGTACCTCCCACTTCATCAGGATCATCGGGGTGAGCACCGATTATGATGATACGAAGCTTGTGTTCTGATGATTGCTGCGCGGAAAGAATGGTTGAACACACCAGGAAAGAAGCTATGAGGATATAGGATGCCAGGTATTTCATGATCTATATTATTTGTTTGTGTAATACAATACGATTATACGCGAAGGTAATGATCGGATTCAAGACCCCCAAATAAACCTACATTACCCTATTTTTAAAATTCCATCCCGGTAATTCCAGCAGCTCGCCAGGTTTATTCAGCAGGGTTACTGCGCCGTTTGCCAGCAATTCCTCTCCACTCCTGAATCCCCACAATACCCCCACGGCAAACATGCCTGCCCTTTTGGCTGTCATCATATCAACATCCGAATCCCCCATATAAATAAGGTTTTCGGGAGGTATTCCCATTTCATCACTGATGAGCAATGCCCCCGCAGGATCAGGTTTCTTCGGAAAATCCGGACGGGCTCCCATCACACGTACAAACCTGACATCACCCAGCAGGTAATTAACAATCTTAAGGGTAAGTGGTTCAGTCTTGTTCGAGAAGAGCGAAAACGGCTTGCCAAGTATAGTAAGTTCCCTGAGCAACTCCCGGATACCCTTGTATAAACTGGTTTTTACCAGACAATTGGCCTCATAATCTTCAATCATTTCATCCTGGCATACCGATACCACATCCGGTAATCGTGAATCTGCAGGCAGTGCCTGTTTTACAAGATTATCCAGACCTCTGCCCACCAGCAATTTATAATCTTCTTCAGGGTGAACCGGGTATCCGTGTGCCTGTAAAACCCGGTTCATGGAGGATGCGATATCAGTAAGCGTGTCGGCCAGGGTTCCGTCCAGATCAAAAATTACGCCTTCAAATGCCATGCTGATCTTTCGTATGTTTCCTGAAATGGTCAATTGTGATTGCCGGAGACAAAACGCCTGGCATGGAAGCCCACATTTTATATTTTTTTATTATTTCTTTTTCCTTCTCCGGATTTTCCGCAGCCAGGGACATATCCTCGAAATAGGTCAGCATCCGGGTAATTAATTCCCTGTCTCCGGTCTCACCATGACCCGGCACAACGATTTCAATATCCGCTATCTGGTTCAATCGCTTCAATGCCTCAATTGATTTTGGTCCGCTGCTGCCCTTTTTGTCCTGCAGCGCCGGATTGATCTGGTTAAAGATAATATCACCTGTGACCAATATCCTGCGATTATGGAAATAAGCCACAATATCACACCAGGTATGGGCCTGTCCGACGCTGATCAGCGTTACAGTCTCATCACCCAGCCTTATGTCCATGGTATCCGCAAGCCAAACAGCTGGCATATTTTCACTTCCGTTAAGGCTGATCCAATAGTCAGTATCTACTTTACCTGTTATGATGGTGGAACCTTTATATTTTGGATTACCCCCCGTATGATCATTATCGGAATGGGTGTTGACAACATAAATCCTTTTGCCGTCAGCCATGCTATCCACCAGGTTAAATAATTTATCTGCCGGCTTGCCCATCTTTGTGTCAATGACCAGGACCGCTGAATCCGAATTCAGTATGACCGAGTTTCCGCCACCCCCCATGCACAGGGTTAAGAGACTGTCTGGCCTTACTATCCTTACATTGCTGTAAAAGAGTTTTTTTGCTGTAAAAAAATATACCCCAATCAGGATCACAGCCAACAGAAGCAGGCCTAGAACAACATACCCGAATATTTTCAATGATTTACGCAACATATAATTAGATTTTAGTTGTTTCCAAACGTCATATGATACCTGGCATTCGCCACAATTTTATCCCGGGAAAAATAATCCGGATGGTACTTCCCATTCACAAACATGTCAGTTTGGTCGCAATAATGCCTGCTGGCAGGGATCCCTGAATTTCCGGTTGGAATTGCCGTCAGCGAGTTGTCCCAGTTACCAACATCATAAATATGGCGATGGGACGAGCCCTGGCTGGCATCAAAGGCTTTACCCGGATCATAACCGTATACTGCCACTGTATGGAAGCTTCCGCCGACCGGGATGGATTCCCGGTTCAGGTTAAAAATCCTGTCCAGGATCTTAACCGAGGATAAGGGATGTTTCAGTACAAGATTGTGAATTTTTCCCCATTCCCATGATTCCGGATCATTTCCGAGCCTGTCCTGAAGCTCGGTCACTGCTTTGGTGAAGGCACATATAATGTTATTATCCAGGGATTCCACCCGGTTACCCGTGGTTACATCATCAAACCATGGAGAGTTGATAAGGTCAATGATCTGGTCAGTGGCATTCCGGCTTATGGAGGTAATCCCGTTATACCTGGCAAACATATCTTCCCCGAGTTCATCTGAGAAAGTGCAACGGATGAACTGCAGGTAAAGGGTTTCATAGATTGAAGCCGCAATGCTTTCAGGTCCCATAGAGTAATCCCAGTCTTTCAGTATGGAAAATGCCATTTTCTCCATTTCGCCCATATTGTCATAGCCATAAAGGGCTTTTAATATTACCGGCATATATTTTTCTGCCAGTTTTGAATGCTGATCAAGCTGTATGGCTTTAAAATCCGCAACTGACAAACTGGGTTTGGCTGAAAGCATCTCGGTTATGCGTTCAAACCGATGCGGCAAGGAATACCAGGATCCGATGTGGTAAGGATAGCCGGCAGCTACGGTGCGGTTATTAGCCGACACCACAAAGCCATTTGGGGGATTGAACAAATGGGGCAGTTCTTCAAAAGGTACATATCCTTTCCAGTCATATGCATCGGTATATCCCGGAAGGACGCCAAAACCGATATCCCGGTTTCGGATGGGCACACCCGCAGCACAATACAGACCAATATTGCCTTTCTTATCAGCGTATGCAATATTCTGACTGATGGATATAAATGTCCTGAGTGCCGTCGTAAAATCATGCCAGTTGTTTGCCCTGTTCAGCAGAAACACACACCGGAATTCATCACTCATCTCGTCCCCCACCCAATGCATACTGACAACTTTTCCGGTCATTTTTTTAAAGGATGAGACCACAGCACCCCGGTGGGTGAAACGCAATAGCTTTTCAACCTTTTCATCCTTACCAACCTGAATGATGACCTTCTCCACCTCAAAGTTCTTCCATTTCCCGTTAAATTCATATTGTTGCGAATCAGCGGGATTGATCCTTTCTTCATAAAAATCGAGGTTATCCACATATGTGTTTGTCATTCCCCAGGCTATGCTGTCGTTATGACCACAGATGATCAGGGGGGCGCCCGGCAGAACCAGTCCGGTAACATTAAGTCCGTCTTTCACCACCTGGTGCATCTGGTACCAGATACCCGGGATGCTTAGTCCCAAGTGCATATCGTTGGCAAGTAAAGGCATGCCTGTGTTACTTCTGGTACCATGAACAGCCCAGTTATTACTGGCTTCAAGCATGTCCGTACCCAAATTCTGCAGCATTTTATTATGCAGCAACAAATCCGGCAAAGCAGATAATGGATTGCTGATCTGGCTGAAACCGGAAAAAACGACAGGTTGTTGCCTTATCAGGTCGGGCAACAGCTGAGCATACCTGAGGGAATCCACCTTCTGCCGGATCTCATTCAGCAATATCTCACTCCATCCGGCTTTCAGATCCCAAGCCATATACCCGATCATATTCAGGGTATGAACCGGTTCCCACTTTGCGGGTTTGTATTGCAGTATACTGAATTCTGGTGGTAATCGCCTTGCATGTTGTGTGATATACTGATTTACACCGTCGCTGAATGCCAAAATTGCTGCCCTGCTCTCCGGGCTGGCAGAAGAAAGGAGTTTTTCAGATTTTTTACTGAAGCGTAGGGCTCTCAGCAGCAAGTCGGTCTCAACATAATCCTTTCCAAAAATCTCAGAAAGGCGTCCTTCCGTAACATGCCGAAGGAGATCCATCTGCCAGAGCCTGTCCTGGGCCAGAAGGAAACCTACTGCCAGATAGAGGTCATGTTCGTCCTGTGCATAAACATGCGGAACGGCAAAACTGTCGCGGTAGACTTCAACCGGAGCATGAAGCCCCTGCAGACTAATGTCTTTATTATAATCCGGAACCGCGCGGTGTGACAGATAACTGATAAAAACGATAGCAGCACCGGCCATGACAACGATCAGGACCAAAAAGGATAATAATATTTTTTTCAACATTTTCATAACATGCAAGTAATGGATTTATTGGAAAGCAATTTGAATCTGAACCGGCTGATGATCAGACCAGGCAAATCCCAGGTCAGTTGTGCTGCATCCAACTGATTGCAGATTGGGTGAAAGCAGGAAAAAATCGATCACTGTGGTACGGGTTTTTCCTTTGGTGTAAGCTATATCGATGCGTCTGTTCGAAGGCTTTGTATTGTCATAGACCCAGTTCCATTCCGGTGGGAGAAAATCCGGTTCAATGCCTTTGTAATCAATCGTATCAAAAACCTCCCCGGTAAAACGGGGCTTGAAGGAAGGCGGACACTGGTTCCAGTCCCCGGCAACCACCACATAATTCCCCTGCTCATATTCTGTCCGCAGGAACCGTTTCAGATAAGCCATCTGCTGATTACGGATGCTTCCATCATCATAAGCTTCGTTGTGCGTATTGACCACCAGAAGCTGCTTTCCGTCTGACACGGGGTATCGCATGACCAAGAAACAACGGTCGAGCATGAACAGCCGCTTTGGCCAGGCATAATGACCGGGAAAGGAGAAACGGCTCACCTCCTGCGGTTTAAAATGACTGAAAGATAGTAAGCCGGAATGCACACTGCCCATGGGATTGCTGAAAGGGACCGGTACAAAAAACACATCATAATTTATTCCGATATAGGCTGAATAACCGGCAAAAAGGTCAGAAAATCGTTGAACCTCATTCACATGATAGCTCCTTTTCGCGGCAATATCAATTTCCTGGAAAAGCGCAAAATCGACGGAACCTGTGGTAGTGAGAAAATCCTCTATATTATCAAGATTTTGATAAAGCTGGCTTTCAGGTGTTCTGACTTTCTTACCACCATCATAAAAGAAGTCCATCTCACTATCAAGTCCGCCATATCCGATATTCCAGATCAGCATTTTATATACAATTGTATCTGAAAGGGTATCCTGGGATCCGTCTGATTGAAATACTATCACCTGCTCACCGGGCTTGTAATCGGTAACTGTGGCATAGATTATTAAAAACAGCAGCACAGTTGCAGGAAGCAGCAAAAGGATAAGCAGGATCTTCAGAAAACGTTTCATATCTGCTGATTTTATGGTGAATCTGATTAAGGCAATGAATAATAAAAATAGAACTTTTTTACGTTACAAGGTTGTGTACATTGCTAAAAATACTAATTTAGTTGCTGACCAGTATAATATAAACCTTATGTATATGAAAACCAAAACTTTGGTTGTGGTTGTAAGTCTGATCATGTCGGCTTTGTCTGTGCAGTCTCAAAACCAGGCCGATACAACAAAGGCGGCAAAAAAGACCGATAAAATAAAAAAAGGGTGGAGTTTCGGAGCACTCCCGGTTCTGGCTTATGACACAGACATCGGGTTCAAATATGGTGCCCTGGTCAATGTTTTTCATTATGGTGACGGTTCACAATATCCAAAATACAGGCATTCATTATACTTTGAGTGGTCACGTACGACCAAAGGCAGCGGAATAAATCAATTTACCTATGACTCAGAATACCTTATACCCGGTATCCGGGTGTCGGCCGAAGCGAGTTTGCTGACTGAGCAGTCGCTTGACTTTTATGGTTTTAACGGGTATAATTCCTATTATAATCCAGACTGGGAAGATGATGCAGGAAGTGATTACATTTCCCGTATGTTCTACAACCAGGAACGGAAGCTCACCCGGATGAAAGTTGATTTTCAGGGTAAGATTACCGGGCCAAAGTTCCGGTGGTTCGCCGGAATTGAATATAACCATGCCAATATGGCCACTGTAGATATTGAAAAGCTGAACAAGGGCAAAGACGAAGAAGATCAGTTACCAGATACCGCACTGCTGTATGATAAATATGTTCAATGGGGTGTAATTCCTGCTGATCAGGCTGAAGGTGGAAATACTACCTTATTAAAAGCCGGTCTTGTTTATGATACCCGTGATATTGAACCCAATCCGATGAAGGGGATCTGGACAGACCTGCAATTGCTGATAGCCCCCTCGTTTCTGGGGAATCGATGACCTGGCCTATGGACGACTGGCAATCACCCACAGGCAGTATTTCACCCTTGCACCGCAGGTGCTTTCCCTGGTATACCGGTTTAGCTATCAGGCAAAACTATGGGGAACTATGCCCTATTATATGCTTCCGTTTGTGTATAACACAGCTCCTTCGTTAACCCGTGACGGACTGGGAGGGGCCAAAACTATCCGGGGTGTTATGCGTAACCGGGTAGTCGGTGATGATTTTTTCTATGGGAATATTGAGATGCGGTGGAAGTTCCTGCGGACCATGGTATTCAACCAGAATCTGTATATGGCCCTGAGTGCTTTCCTGGATGGAGGTATGGTAACCGGGAAATATGAATTTGATGAATCGGGTGTACCCGAGGATGATCCTTTGGCACAAGAACTCTTCCCTGACAGCAAAGAAACTTTACACATGGGCGCTGGGGGCGGCTTACATATCGTGATGAATCAGAACTTTATCATTGCGCTGGATTATGGCCGTGCTCTCGATCCGGGCGATGGTAAAAGCGGAACGTATATCGGGTTGAATTTTCTGTTTTAGGATGTTGGTTTGACAACCTTCTACTATTTTCCTGAAATCCCATAAATAAAACCTAAAATATTTCAACATCACAATAATTAACTTATTTTTGTACTGTTAAACTATTTAATCCTTATTTTTT
This sequence comes from uncultured Bacteroidales bacterium, assembly GCA_963705125.1. Lineage (GTDB taxonomy): Bacteria > Bacteroidota > Bacteroidia > Bacteroidales > UBA10428 > UBA5072. The sequence goes on from CAVPIY010000011.1 coordinate 709,231, forward strand.
ATTATGAACATTTATGTAGGAAATCTTCATTTCAATGTTTCTGAAGATGAGTTAAGAAAAGCTTTCGAGGAATACGGCGACGTTAGCTCGGTAAAAATCATTACTGACAAGTATTCCGGGAGGAGCAAAGGTTTTGGTTTTGTAGAGATGACAAACGACAAGGAAGCAAAAGATGCTATTGACAATCTTAACGGCACCGAGATCAAGGGACGCAGTGTTAATGTCAACCAGGCCCGGGAAAAAGACAGTGACTCCGGAGGTGGAAGGAATTTCAGATCAAGATCTTAAGTTCATTGAAACAGATTACAACCTGTTTCCGGCATCACAAAATTCTGAGAAGTAGATTTTATTTTACTTCATGAAGTTAAAAAAACCTAACCCGGTATGCTATTTGCATATCAGGTTAGGTTTTTTTCATGTCATCAGAAACTGATATCAAGGCCTATGCCGAAGAACATGGCGTCTTTGTAATACGTATCAGTTACCGGTATTGGCCCTATTGGCACACCATGCATAGTATGGAAGCGGTCTTTTTCGCCTTCCTGGTACATAACATAGGCAGCTCCCAGGTTCACCATCAGGTTTTCTGTAAATTTATATCCAATACCTGCTCCAACTGTGTTCGAGGTCAGACTGAAACTCATATCCGACTGATAATCTTCCGTTACGCCGGTATGGGCATGCAACCAACCACCACTGATCAGGAATTTTGCAGTGATATCGTATTCAAGTCCCAGGGAAACTTCAAAAAAGTTGTTGTCCATCACCTCATCATTGCCAACCTGTTCTCCGGTTTCATCCAGTGTTTTGCCATAATTGGCACCCTTGTCGAAGTAATAATGGAAACCGGCAGAAAGCCGCAAATCAGGCAGAATTTTATAAGAGAGACCCACTGAAGCCAGGGCAGGCATATCACTGTGCACGGTTGAATCCTGAATGAACAGTCCGCCACTTTTTCCATCATTAATATTTGTTGTAAGTTCCATGTTGGTTTTGAACTCATACTTGAGGCCGATGTTCAGGTTTTCTCCCACGGAAATGTTGGCTCCCAGTATTGGAGCAATTGCGCTTCCGGTTTCTTCCGCATCAACTTCCCGGTCACCTGTAACACCATCGAGGTAACCTGCCAATTGTGTAAAAGTTGTCTCATAGGGACTGCCTTTAATACCGGTAGCTTGTGAAATACCACGTATATAATCACCGGGGGTATAGGAACCTGGTGGAACATCATACAAGGGTGCGGGAGGCTCCGTAGGGCTTGCATCTATCTGTACATCACGAATGTGGCCTATGTAAGTATTCCTGGCAGTCACATAGCGTGCACCGGCATATACACTGATAATATCATTGATCTTATAGGTAAGGCCGAGCTGGTAGCCAAAAAATACCGAAGTTCCTTTAAAATAAATGTCAGCGGTGTATCCGGTTATATTGTTGAAATTAGGATCGAATCCATAACCTGCTGGCGGAGCCTGGGATAATAACAGATCAACTTGGGCTAACTGTCCGGAAAGAACAGGAACCAGGTCGGATATATCCTCTTCAAATGAGGGCAATCCCTTGGCATATTCTGCACCTCCGCCACCGCCAACGGGATTGAAGCCAAAAGATATGGCCAGCTTGTTTTTTTTCCAGGTTGCATATGCACCGGGAAAAATAGGGGCTGTTACTTCACCTGCATATTTCTTGGGTGAAGGATTGAGAAACTGGTAATTGCTGGTAACATCCTTATTCTGAAAAATGGTCTGGCTGTTCAGGGAAAAATGAAAACCGTCATTCAGTTTTATTAATCCTGCCGGATTATAATAAACGGCATCCGCATCAGTAGAGGCATCGCGGACCAAGGACCTAACCCAGGCTGCGCTCTGGTTGGAATTGGTCACTATCCCACCGCCAAATGCCATGGTAGCGAGACTTACAAGGCCAGTAATCAGAAAAAATTGTTTTTTCATATACATATTCGTATTAGGTTAAAGCACGAAATATAAACATTTCCTCAATATCTGCAAAAAATCCGGAATATAAGCCAAATCTTACCTGCGATAACAATAGTATTCAAAACATTGATATAATGTTAATTAGTACAAATTTCCATTTTTGCAAATATTAAATTGATTAACTCAAATCTTAAAGGATAGAAATTAACAGTACTTTTGCATTGTTTAATTCAGAATGAAAATGGCGAATCAGAAACCCAGTATACCAAAAGGAACCCGTGATTTCGGGCCTGCTGAAATGGCAAGGCGAAATTACATATTTGATAACATCCGGGCCGTATTCAAACAACATGGTTATGTCCCCATTGAAACGCCTGCGATGGAAAATCTGGATACCCTGCTGGGTAAGTATGGTGACGAAGGCGATAAACTGCTTTTTAAAATATTGAATTCAGGTGATTTCCTGGCTGACACTGAACAGTCGGACCTGACCACTGAAAGCCGGAATACTTTATCGCTCAAAATCTGCGAAAAAGGGCTCCGGTATGATCTGACAGTCCCCTTTGCACGTTTTGTGGTTCAGCATCAGCATGAAATTGAATTTCCCTTCAAGCGGTACCAGATACAACCGGTATGGCGGGCTGACCGGCCACAGCGGGGAAGATACCGGGAGTTTTATCAATGTGATGCAGATATCATTGGCAGTAACTCGCTCCTGAATGAAGCCGACCTGTATGTATCATGGATGAGGTATTCCGGAAACTCGGCATTCGGGTCAGAATCAAGCTGAACAACCGCAAGATACTGGCCGGAATAGCCGAATATATCGGACAACCTGAAAAAATTACCGATATCACGGTGGCCCTGGACAAGCTTGATAAGATCGGGCCGGATGCAGTAAGCCAGGAACTGCAGCTCAAAGGAGTTACTGTTCAGGGAATCTACAAACTCGAACCACTGTTTGCCCTTTCCGGTTCAAACCAGGACAAACTTGAAAAGCTCAGGAAGTTCTTTCATGAAAGCCCGGCTGGTTTACAGGGTATTGAGGAAGCTTCCCTTTTACTCCGGCACATCCGGTCTCTTGGAATACATGCTGAAGTGGAACTCGATATTTCACTGGCCAGGGGACTGAACTATTATACGGGTACCATCATTGAAGTGAAAGCCATTGACGCCGAGATTGGCAGCATATGCGGGGGAGGCCGCTATGATGACCTGACCGGAATCTTCGGTCTGAAAAACATTTCCGGTGTTGGGGTCTCATTCGGAGCTGACCGGATTTATGATGTCATGGAACAGCTGGGTCTGTTCCCAAATGAAACAGCCATATCATCCAGGATTCTTCTTGTTAATTTTGGAGAACAAGAAGCGCAGTACAGCCTGGACTTGCTGAAAAAAATGCATGCGGCCGGAATTGCAGCCGAATTATATCCCGATGCTGTGAAACTGAACAAGCAGCTTGCCTATGCTAATGCCAAGCATATCCAATATGTGATCCTGGCCGGAGCCAATGAGATTCAAGAAGGATTGCTCAGTGTAAAAAACATGGTTTCGGGAGAACAAAATAAGATAAAACCGGAAGACCTTGTGGAATTTGTAGCCGGTGAGCAGTAATCAGTGATCCGTGATCAGTAATCAGTAATCGGTAATCGGTAATCGGTAATCGGTAAGCAGTGAGTCAGGTGTTTAGAGTAGTGTGTGTGATGTATGTTAAATAGTCGCAGATCAGTTCATTTCGATCATCACAACCGATGCTGGTGGCAATTTTACGGTAAGCGTATTATCTATTCAACCTGGCTCCCTTGAAATCTGCTGGCTATGATCATTTCCGGATTTTCAAAGGTATTGTGTGTATTCAGCTCCTTTGCGGTCAGAACCGTGCCTGTGACATTCATTACCTGTAAGCCCCGGATTTCAAGGCTTATTTCTATTTCCCTGTGCGGATCAGCCTGGGTAAAGGTAACATGTACCTTGCCGTCTTTTATTCCGTGATGCCGAGACGGTAACTGCAGGAATGGCCTTTCCGTTGAAAACATAGTCAGGTGACCTGATTTCAAGCGGTATGAGGGCAGCCTGCTGGTGTACCTTGTACATTTCAAATACATAATAGGTTGGGGTAAGCACCATCTTTTCACCCTGGGTGAAAATGATCGATTGCAGTACATTGACCATCTGGGCAATATTGGCCCCCTTCACGCGGTCACAATGGCTATTGAAAATATTCAGATTAATACCCGCCACAAGGGCATCGCGCAGCGTGTTCTGCTGAAAAAGGAATCCGGGATTCGTACCAGGTTCAACATCATACCAGGTTCCCCATTCATCCACAATCAAGCCGACTTTTTTCTCCGGATCGTATTGGTCCATGATCGAACCATGCCTGGTGAGCAGTTCTTCCATATACAGGGTTTTTTCCAGTGTGGAGAAATATTCCCTTTCGGTGAAATTGGTGGCTGAGGTCTTATTATCCCAAGTGCCCGGAACAGTATAATAATGAAGCGAGACACCATCGAGCAAATAACCCGGAATATTTTTCATCAGGGTTTCCATCCAGTGATAATCGTTTCCATTGGGTCCCCCGGCAATCCTGAACAACCGGTTGTTGCCGTAATTGCGGCAGTATGTGGCATACCGCTTATACTGGTCAGCATAATATTCAGCAGTCATGTTACCGCCACAACCCCAGTTTTCATTCCCCACTCCCCAGAACTTCACCTTCCAGGGTTTTTCCCGTCCGTTTTGTTTCCGCAATTCTGCCATGGGACTTTGTCCGTCAAAAGTGATATATTCTACCCATTTTGACATTTCCTCAACCGATCCGCTGCCCACATTCCCGCATATATAAGGCTCTGTACCGATCTGTTCACAAAGATCAAGAAATTCATGCGTTCCGAAACTGTTATCCTCTACTACTCCACCCCAATGTGTGTTGATCATTTTGGTCTTTTATTCACGGGGTCCGATGCCATCCTGCCAATGATATTCATCTGCAAAACACCCTCCCGGCCAACGCAAATTGGGTATATCCAGCCTCCTGAGTGCAGAAACAACATCATTTCGAATACCGCGCGTATTTGGAACAGGTGAGTTCTCCCCAACCCAAATGCCGCCATAAATACAATGTCCAAGATGTTCCGAGAAATTTCCGTAAATATTGCGGTTGATGGTATCGGCTGTCAGATCTGCATTCATGAGGATCCTGGTTACACCCTGTGCAGTCAGGATAAAAGGCATGACACTCTGTATCAGGATCAAACCTGATATACATATTTTTCTAATCATACCCTTATGATTTAGGTTTTTCAATATTCATTTTCAGAATCTCGTCATCCACGTGTCAGGGATCTTCTCCCGTATCCGCTTAAGCTCTTGTACCGCTTGTTCCTTATCATCGAATGAAGCGTAGCATACGGCATAGAGGTTCCCGATCTTGCCAAATTTCTCAGCTTTATATCCGAGACCTTTTAAGTCGGTAACCAGTGCATCAGCATTAACCTCATCCCTGAAACAACCGGCAACAATATAATATCTTGAGCTGGAAGGATGTGGGGAGGAAGGTTCCACTGCTTTCAGATCCGGCTGCTCATAGATCATGGCTGTATCCAGGGCAGCTGCCCTGACCGAATCGGCGAGTTGTTTATATATTGAGTCCGATATTGCAGAAGGCTCACGTCTTTTTCTGAATATTCCCCTGATCTCATCATTAAAAACAAACCAGACCAGTATGATTACATTGACAAGCAAAATCCCACCAACCCAGGCCAGGATCTGGTTTGTCCGGTTGCCGACCGGAAATTCATGAATGTCCTGTACCTGATTGGACAAGGGTTGATCTGCAATTTTCGGATTCTAACTCCGGCGGCGAAACCAGAGCTGCAGGAGACTCCGGAATCTTCAGGGGATTTCAGGATTTCAGAGGGTTCCCTGGATTCCAAAAGTCAGTGGAGGCTGTGGATTCCGATGTCCTCGGATGATTTCAACAATGGCTTTACTCTTCCCGACCGGCAACCTTTTTCTTAACAATATTGCTGCTTCGGTTTTGCAGTGTGCTTTACCCTGGCCTTTGCTTTGGGAGCAACCGGTTTGATCTTAACTCCGGTATCCCGGAAAAATTCCTGAATATCTGTTTTTACAGGTTCATCGGCGATCTCCTTTACTTCATTTATTTCAGCCGTCTCTGCAAAGTTGATTTTGCCGCCTGCATCTTTAAATAACCTGCCTAGTCCTTCGATAGTCTAATTCCTTGCCGCTTTCCAGTATCCGGGTACTCTCCTCTGCAAAGTCGGAAACCCGTTGTTCGGCAATTTCCCTGTCAATTCCTTCGGTTTTGACAATAAAATCAATCAACAAACCATCATTGTATCTTAGAAACTCATTGAAAACTATAATCCTGGGTTGTTTTTGCCTGATAATAAAAGCCCCGAAATCTGGTATTATTACCCTGAGATTACTATTCAACAGCGCAATGATGTTTGTTTCCATTACAAGAGGAATTATAATTCAATTCGGGAATTTAAAATTACACCAAAATTTTGATTTTATAGAGATATATGGTCCTCCAAGCAGGCAAAATTTTAACAAAAGCAAGATTAAAATAAAATTCAGGATGGTATCAGATATATTGTTTTTTGTTATTATCTTGCGTTATAAGGTTCCCCATGCCTGAAAAGTACGCGATTTCAGCACTGTCCTTATATAATTAACCTGAAAACCTGTAATGTATGAGTTTAAAGACAGCTCTCGGAATTGATTTTGGCGGATCCGGTATCAAGGGTGCACCTGTTGATATTAAATCCGGCAAACTTCTCGAGGAAAGATACAGAATACCGACACCTGAACCTTCAACACCTGAAGCCGTGGCGAAAACCATTAAAGAACTGGTTAAACATTTCAAATGGAAAGGGATCGTAGGATGTGGTTTTCCGGCTGTTGTGCAGAACGGTGTCGTCCGAAGTGCTGCGAATATTGATAAATCCTGGGTGAATATCGACGCCCGGAAGCTGTTTTCCGAAACAACGAAATTGCCTGTGTGGGTTGCCAATGATGCGGATGTTGCCGGTCTGGCCGAGGTTAAATTTGGTGCCGGAGCAGGATTCAAGGGTGCTATCGTAGTTCTGACAATTGGTACAGGTATTGGTTCCTCTTTATTTATCAAGGGAAAGCTCTATCCCAATACCGAACTCGGGCACCTTGAATTTAAAGGAATGGATGGGGAAACTTATGCTTCTGATGCAGCACGGAAAAGGGAGAACCTCGATTGGGAGACCTGGGGAAAACGACTGAATGAGTATATCTCCTTTATTGAGTTCCTGTTCGGGCCTGAGCTGATCATCCTTGGCGGTGGTGCGAGCAAAAAGCTGGATCTGTTCAAAGATCAGCTGAACCTGAAAGCAAAAGTAGTGCCGGCTAAATTCCTGAATGAAGCCGGGATCATTGGAGCCGCCATTGCAGCAAAAGTAAACCTGAAAAAATAGTACTTCTACCGACCACCCGTCATTTCGCCTCAAATGGGATCCTGTTTATAATGGATCTTCCCAGGGTGATTTCATCCGTGTATTCAAGTTCATCTCCGATAGAGACTCCGCGGGCCAGGGTGGAGAAGACAGGATTATACGGGTGCAGTTTCCTGTAAATATAGTAGTTTGTCGTATCTCCTTCCATGGTCGCACTGAGTGCGAATATTACTTCACGGACATTACCTTGCTTCAGGCGTTCTTCAAGAATGGCTATATGCAGGTCAGCAGGACCAAGTCCATCCATGGGAGAAATTATGCCACCTAAAACATGATATACACCCCGGTACTGCTGCGTGTTTTCAATAATCATCACATCTTTGATGGTCTCCACCACACAGATCATGGAATGATCCCGCTTTTTATCGGAACATACCTGGCAGATTTCCTTATCAGACATATTCATGCAGATCCTGCAATACCGGATATCTGTGCCAAGGTTTAATATGGTATTGCCAAATTTCTCCAGTGCCGGTTTATCCTGCCTGAGTAAATGTAAAACCAGCCGAAGCGCTGTTTTATGTCCGATCCCCGGCAACGTTGAGAACTCATTCACAGCATCTTCGAGTATCCTGGATGGATAGCTGTAATTCATATCTGTATCTCTTTAATGAAGTAATCTTCAGCTCCTTTTCGCAAAAATATACTTTTATTTCCGTGGTTGATTTTTTTTGGTTGAATGTTTTTATTATTCTTGTAATTATGAATCCGTGGATCTTATTATCTATAGTCATTGTATATTTCGGCACGCTGATCATCATATCGATCATTACCAGCCGGGGAGCTGATAACGCATCCTTTTTTGTGGGCAACCGAAAATCACCCTGGTATGTTGTGGCTTTTGGCATGATCGGCACTTCCATCTCAGGTGTAACTTTCATTTCGGTTCCAGGAGAAGTAGGGGCATCCACTTTCTCCTACATGCAACTTGTACTGGGATATTTTGCCGGATATCTGGTCATAGCCAATGTGTTAATGCCTCTGTACTATCGGCTTAATCTGTCCTCTATTTATGTCTACCTGCACCACCGCCTTGGAATACACAGTTACAAAACCGGCGCATTTTATTTCCTGCTTTCCCGTATAATAGGTTCTTCTTTCCGGCTTTACCTGGTGGCCATGGTCATTGACAGCTATATCCTCTCCCGGTTCGGGGTACCTTTCTGGCTTACAGTTTTTATAACCATTGCGCTAATTTTTGTATATTCCTTTAAGGGGGGTATCAAGACCATTATTTATACCGATACTTTTCAGACTGTATTCCTGATATTGGGTGTTGTTCTTTCCATTGTACTTATTTCCAAGGAACTGCATCTCGACTTAAGTGGGCTTATTCACAAGATTCAGGACAGCCGTTATTCAGAGATGTTCATATGGGACTGGAAACCCAGGAACAATTTCGTGAAGCATTTTCTAAGCGGAATGTTCATCTGCATTGTCATGACGGGTCTCGATCAGGATATGATGCAAAAGAACATCAGCTGCAAGAACATCGGTGAGGCCAAAAAGAACATGTACTGGATGAGCACGCTGCTTATTATGGTTAATGTCCTGTTCCTCTCACTTGGCGCTTTGCTTTACATTTATGCCAATTCAAAAGGCCTGATTACAGAGAATTTTTCCAATCCCGACCTGGCGCAATATTGTCCGATCAGCCTCCGAAGTCCCACAGGGAATGACTTTGCCTGCAGTACAACAGATCAGTTATTCCCATTCCTGGTGTTCAATTACCTTCCTTCAGCTGTAGGTTTTGTATTTATACTCGGACTGCTGGCAGCAGCTTATGCCAGTGCTGATTCTGCCCTCACATCACTCACCACATCTTTTTGTGTAGATTTTCTCGGATTTAAGGAGGATAACAAGCGCATTGCAACCAGAAACCTGGTTCATGTCGGATTTTCGCTGGTGATTTTTCTGGTCATTATTCTGTTTAAAGTGGTGAACAACCAAAGTGTGATCAATTCCTTGTTCACCATTGCCGGTTACACTTACGGGCCCTTGCTGGGCATGTTTTGTTTCGGGATACTCACCCGGTTTCAGACAAATGACAGGTTTGTACCCTATATTTCCGTTATATCACCGGTCCTTTGTTATTTTATAAACCAATATTCGGAACAGTTGTTCGGCGGTTACAAATTTGGTTTTGAACTGCTTATCGTAAATGGATTGCTTGTATTTGCAGGGTTGTATTTTACAAGAAGAAGGAAATTACAAGTTACAAGTGACAAGTGTATGAGTGTGATTACAAGTAGATACTTCACACCCACACTCCCACCCGCTTGTCCCTCATCCCTCGTCCCTTGTCCCTATTTCAACCCATTCCTCACCAGCAAGGCCTCAATTGTAGCCTCCTGGCCCCTGAACCTCTTGTACAATTCCACCGGATTTTCAGTACCTCCGCGTGATAAGATATTTTCCCTGAAGGATGCCGCTGTGACCTTGTCAAAGATCCCATTTTTCCTGAAAACGGAAAAGGCATCGGCATCAAGCACTTCAGCCCATTTATAACCATAGTATCCGGCAGCATATCCACCGCTGAATATGTGTGCAAAACCCGTACTGAAGCTTATGCCTTTCACTTTGGGGAATAATTCGGTAGGTGCCATGGCAGCCTGTTCAAATTCGGGAATGGGAACTTTCAGATGAGTCCGACAGGGTATGCCAGGCCATATCGTTCATTCCGAAACTGAGCTGGCGAACCGAGGCATATCCGCTGTTGAAGTTCCTGCTTTTCAATATATTGTCAAGCATTTCGTCACTCATTTTCTGCCCGGTTTCATAGTGAACTGCGATCTCATCGAGCCATTCCTTCTGTTCCGCCCAGTTTTCCATTATCTGGGAGGGCAATTCCACGAAATCACGGTATACGTTAGTACCCGAAAGTCTCAAATAAGTGCAATTGCTGAGCATGCTGTGCAGGGAATGTCCAAATTCATGAAGAAAGGTCCTGAGCTCATCATAGGTAAGCAAGGATGGCCTTGATTCCGTGGGTTTTGTGAAATTGAACACCAGGCTTACATGCGGCCTGACATCCTTTCCCTTTATCTTATGCTGCTCCAGGTAGTTGGTCATCCATGCCCCGCCCTGTTTACCTTCACGCGGGAAATAATCGAGGTACAACAGGGCCAGAAAAGTACCATCTTTATCAAACACCTGATAAGCCCTGACATCGGGATTATAAACCGGTATCGTTGTGTCCGGCCTAAAGGTGAGTCCATATAATTTGTTTACCAATCCCATGATTCCTTCCTCCACTTTTTCGAGGCGGAAGTAGGGCTTTGTCATTTCATCCGTGATTGAGAACTTTTCATTCCGGAGTTTCTCCGAATAATAAGTCCAGTCCCACCGTTGTAACCCGGAATCAATACCGGTTCTCCGGGCAAAGTCCTGTACTTCATGCATATTCCTTTCCGGCGACGGGCAGGGAGGCATCCAGCAGTTGCTGCAAAAAGTCCCTTACCTTTTGCGGAGATTGGGCCATGCGTTCCTCCAGAACATAGTCAGCATAGGTTTTATAACCCAGTAGATTTGCCATGCGCAGCCGCAGGTTAACAATTCTCGCGGATTACTTCCTGATTGTCCTGTTCATTATTGTGGAAACAACGTGTACTGTATGCACGGAACAATTCCTCACGTAATCTGCGGTTATCGGCATATTTCATAAATGCTTGATAACTCGGTGCTTTTAATGTAAATAACCAGCCCTTCAGGTTTTTCGATTTGGCTTCCATGGCAGCTGCCTCTTTCACAAATCCGGGCAATCCGGCCAGATCCCCTTCCTGTGTGATATTCATCTGATAGGCATTGGTTTCACCCAGCAGGTTTTCCTCAAACTTCAGGGAAAGTTTGGATAATTCTGCAGGTAACCTTGCGGTATTCTGCTTTGGCATCAGGAGTCAGGTTGGCACCATTACGCACAAATAATTTGTAGGTATCGTCGAGCAGTTTTCGCTGTTCGGTGTCGAGGCTCAGATTTTCCCGATCATCATATACCTGTTTGACTTTGTTAAAAAGATCTTCATTCAGCGTAATATCATTATAATATTCCGTAAGGATGGGTGACACTTCCTGGGCTATCTGCTGGATTTCCTTGTTGGTTTCAGCTGAATTGATGTTAAAGAATATCTGTTCAATACGCTTAAGCCGGTATCCAGACTGTTCAAGAGCATCGATCGTATTTTTGAAGGTGGGCTTCCGTGTGGATTTGATGATCCTGTCAAGTTCTGTCCTTGCCTCCTGAATGGCTGCATCAAATGCCGGTTTGTAATGTTCTGGCTTAATCTGATCAAAAGGAACAGCCTGGTGCGGAGTGTTAAAATCAATCATAAGCGGATTATCTGAAGTGACTTTTTTCGGAGAACAGGATAAGAAAATGATCCCCATGAATAAATGAAGTGAATAAAGAATAGATTTTCATATACTCAATATTTCAGGCAATTATAAAGGTTGGTTATCACAATAACAAATTTATTCAGTGATATAGTTTTATGATATTTCATCATTAAAAAATATATTTACCAAAACATCTTGCATGAACAAGACCATCCTTCTGGGTCATGGAAGCGGGGGACTGATGACCAGTGAGCTGATACGAGACCTGTTTGTCAGGCATTTCAACAATTCCACACTGAATCTGCTGTCTGATTCAGCCATCCTGCAGATCCGCGGGAGTAATCTGGCCTTCACAACGGATTCTTATGTAGTGGATCCCTTGTTCTTTCCCGGGGGAGATATTGGTAAACTGGCGGTCTGCGGCACTGTAAATGATCTTTGTGTGTCGGGTGCAAAGCCCTTGTTTCTGAGTGCCAGGATTTATTATTGAAGAAGGATTCCCGCTGACTGATCTTGAAAGGATAACCGCATCCATGGCACGATGCAGCCAGGCTGGCCGGTGTTCAGATCGTTACCGGTGATACAAAAGTCGTAAAACGAGGACAGTGTGATAAGATATTTCATCAATACAGCAGGCATTGGTTTACTTGAAAAAGCTCATGTATCCCTTTCCGGTGGCAGGCTGATCAGGCCGGGGGATCAGATCCTGGTCAACGGATACCTGGGTGATCATGAGATGGCCATTCTGTCTGCGCGTGAAAACCTTTCATTTGAGGAGGCCGTTTTAAGTGATGTGGCACCACTCAATCACATGGTCGGGGAGCTTTGCTGGATCCGGGATTGATATCCATTTCATGCGCGATATTACCCGAGGAGGCCTTGGAACAATCCTTGCCGAAATTGCAGCTGCGGGCAACGGCATGGAGATCGATGAAACATTGCTGCCGATCCGGGACCAGGTTAACGGCATGTGCGAAATATACGGATTTAATCCGTTGTACCTTGCCAACGAAGGCAAGGTCTTGATGATCGTGGGCAGGGAATCTGCCGGTGAGGCCATCGAAAGGATGAAGCAGTTTGATGCCGGGGTTCATGCATGTGCCATTGGCAGCATCAGCGGTTCAAGTCCGGGAAAAGTACTGATGAAGTCAGTGATCGGCGCTACCCGGATCATCGATAAACTTGCAGGAGAACAATTACCCGGATTTGTTGACTGATCGGAATTACAAATAATTATGCACGAATTCTCCTTGGTTCAGAACATCATTGACATTGCCACTGATACTGCAATCCAGAACCAGGTTGTTCGTGTCCAAAGCGTGGAAGTGGAAATCGGGCAGGCTTCTGGTATTGTTCCTGAGGCGATGGATTTTGCCTGGGAATCGGCCAGGAAAGACACACATCCTTCATGAGGCGTCGCTCGTGATCAGAATCATTCCGCTCCTTGTCAGATGCCGTGCATGTGGAAATGAGTTTCATCCGGATGGACTGTATGAGACATGCCCCGGCTGCGGCAATTTCAATCCCGAGATCATCTCCGGCAAGGAATTGCGTGTCATTGCCATTCAAGGTTAACATAACCGATCATTTTACTATCTTTGGCTGACAAAACACAAAACGACATGTGTGATCATTGCGGATGCTCCGATGAAGGTACCGGCTATACAATCCTGAAACCCGGCAATGACAACCACTATCATATCCATGATGAAAATCATTCCCATGCTCACCCGCACCGGCATGCACATCCTCCTGAACATGCCGGTCACACCCATGCGCCCGGTAAGAAGGATTGCTGTTGAGACTGATATATTACAGCGGAATAATTTACTGGCGCAGCGAAACCGGGGTTTTTTCGAAGCCCGGAATATCCTTGCACTGAATCTGGTAAGTTCGCCCGGATCAGGAAAAACCACCCTGCTGGAACAGACCTTGAAAAGACTTTCCGGTAAACCGGTTTATGTGATCGAAGGTGATCAGCAGACTTCACTTGATGCAGAAAGGATCAGGGCTGCCGGCTTTCCGGCAGTGCAAATAAACACAGGCAGTGGCTGCCATCTCGATGCGGAGATGATTAACAAGGCAGTAAAAGAACTCAACCCGGTACAGGCTTCCATTCTCTTCATTGAGAATGTCGGAAACCTGGTATGCCCTGCCCTGTTCGATCTCGGGGAGAATTACCGGGTGGTTATCATCAGCGTGACTGAAGGAGAGGATAAACCACTCAAGTATCCCAATATGTTTCAAAGTGCCCATATCTGCCTCATCAACAAGACTGACCTGTTACCCCATGTTGAATTCAGTCCGGAAAAACTAAAAACCTTTGCACGTCAGATCAATCCCGATCTTACCTTCATTGAAATATCAGCCAGGACCGGTGCCGGAATGGACATGGTGGATTGGATGGATAGAGGAAGTAATGAGTAAGAAGTAACGAGTAATGAGCGGGCAGAGGGAGTTGGGCATGGCTAAAAGGCATTCCTTTTGGACAAAATATAACCAGCAACATAGAACCTCCAATCCACAACTTTACATCCTAAGCCCACTAATCATCACTCATCACTCATCACTCATTACTACTCATTACTATTTATAATCCATCTGTATTACTGCACTTTTTATTTTAGTGTTATTTAAATAACAATATAATTGTTATTTTTGTAACAGATTATTTCTTTTCTTCGTATCCATGCATTTATCATGTATACTTAAAGATTAATATATCGAACCAAAATCACTATTCTATGAACAAAATAAAGAATCTTGCTGATCTGAGAGACCTAAAAGAAAAGCTTCAGTCGAAAACCAGGCTCCGGGAAAAAAGTGAATATCCGGAACAGCATATCCAGATCAGGGTGGCTATGGCCACATGTTGCATTGCCTCCGGATCCAGGGAAACCATGAATTATATAGTCGATGAACTTGATAAGAGGAACATTGATGCCGTGGTCACGCAAACTGGCTGCATGGGTTATTGCTATGCGGAACCTACCGTTGAGGTCATTTTGCCGGGAAAGGAACCCATTGTATTCGGATATGTGGATGTAAAGAAAGCCGATGAGATTATTGAAAAATACATCAAGGGAGGTGCACTTGTTGAAGGCATTATTCCGGTAAATTATAAGATAATTGATAATCAATAAATATAAAGGAGAACACTATCCATGGCGGAATATAAAATTCATTTGCTGGTATGCGGAGGGACAGGATGCAAATCTTCCCACAGCCTGATGCTGGCTGAACATCTGCGCACTGAAATTAAAAACCAGGGACTGGCTGATTTTGCCCAGGTTGTTGGTACCGGTTGTTTTGGTTTTTGTGAAAAAGGACCCATCGTAAAGATCATACCCGACAACACCTTTTATACCGAGGTAAAGCCAGAGGATGCAAAGGACATTGTCGAAGAGCATATAGTCAAAGGCCGGAAGGTATCCAGGTTGCTTTACAAGGATCCCAAAACAGACAAGATCATCACTGACTCCAAAGGCATGGAGTTCTATAAAAAACAGATAAGAATTGCCCTCCGCAACTGCGGTGTCATTGATCCGGAAAATATTGGTGAATATGTTGCCCGTGATGGTTATGCTGCACTTGGCAAAGTACTGACCACCATGACACCGGAAGAAGCCATTGAAGTAATCAAGAAATCAGGACTTCGTGGCAGGGGCGGAGCAGGTTTTCCCACCGGTCTGAAATGGGAAATCACACGTCAGTCGCCGGGCCCTGAAAAGTATGTGGTATGCAATGCTGATGAAGGAGACCCCGGAGCTTTCATGGACAGGTCAATCCTGGAAGGCGATCCCCACAGCGTGATTGAAGCCATGGCCATCAACGGGTATTGCACCGGTGCATCAAAGGGTCTTGTCTATATCCGGGCAGAATATCCCCTGGCTATCGACCGGTTAAAAATTGCCATCAGTCAGGCAAGGGAATATGGATTACTGGGTGAGAATATCTTTGGCACCAGTCTTCAGCTTTGATATCACACTCCGTTATGGTGCAGGAGCTTTTGTATGCGGTGAAGAAACTGCACTGATCCATTCCATGGAAGGAAATCGCGGTGAACCAACCATGAAGCCTCCGTTCCCGTCGGTAAAAGGATATCTGGGAAAACCTACCAATGTAAATAATGTGGAAACATTTGCCAGTATTCCGGTGATCATCCTGAAAGGTGCTGACTGGTATAACAAGATCGGAACCGAAAAATCAAAAGGGACCAAGGTTTTTGCCCTGGCGGGCAAAGTCAATAATGTGGGACTGATAGAGGTTCCCATGGGAATTACCCTGCGTGAGGTAATCTTATGAGATCGGTGGCGGAATTAAAAACGGTAAAAAGTTCAAGGGTGTTCAGATTGGCGGACCTTCCGGAGGATGTCTTACCTATAAACATCTGGATACTCCCATTGATTATGAAAGTCTGATTGCTGCCGGTGCCATGATGGGATCAGGCGGTATGATCATCATGGATGAAGATGACTGCATGGTTGATGTGGCCAAATACTTCCTCGATTTTACCGTTGATGAGTCCTGTGGAAAGTGCACTCCCTGCCGGATCGGCAATAAAAGGCTTCATGAACTGCTGTCAGTATCACCAAAGGGAACGGGACACCTGAAGATATAGACAGGCTGATCAACCTGGGCAATGTGATCAGGGATACCTCCTTGTGCATGCTTGGCCAGTCGGCTCCAAATCCTGTTCTTTCCATCCTTGATAATTTCCGGGAAGAATATCAGGCTCATATTCATGAAAAAAAATGTCCCTCCGGTGTATGTAAAGCCCTGATGACCTATGAGATCGTTCCCGAGAACTGTGTGGGTTGTACAGCATGTGCCAGAGCTTGTCCGGTAGGCGCCATCACAGGCGAAAGAAAAGAATTACACCGGATCGATCCTTCCCTTTGTATCAAATGCGGTGCATGTATGGACCGGTGTAAGTTTAATGCAGTAATAGTCAATTAATCGATATCAAAATGGAAATGGTAAAACTCACAATAGATAACAAGCAGATTGAAGTTCCCAAAGGAACTACGATATACAAAGCTGCAAAACAGGTTGGCATAGAGGTACCAACCCTTTGCTATATGGATCTGGGAGATCTGAAAATTGAACATAAACCGGGCGGTTGCCGTGTTTGTGTTGTTGAGGTGGAAGGCCGCAGAAACCTGGCCCCCAGCTGTTCTACCGAGGTCAGTGAAGGCATGGTGGTTAAGACACATTCCATCCGGGTATTAAATGCCCGGCGCACGGTTATGGAACTCATCCTGTCAGATCATCCGAAAGAATGTCTGACCTGTGCGAAATCAGGCAATTGCGACCTGCAAAACATGGCCATAAAGATGGGAATCCGTGAAATCCACAATGAGGATATCGCGGAAATGTCCACTTACCGTATGGATTTCTCACCAGCTATTATCCGGGACATGAACAAATGTATCATGTGCCGCCGCTGTGAAACCATGTGTAATGATTTCCAGACCGTGGGCGCCTTGTCGGCCATTAACCGGGGATTCATGTCGGTGGTTGCTCCCGCATTTGAAATGGACCTGGAAGATTCGGTTTGTACATATTGCGGACAATGTGTTGCGGTATGTCCAACCGGTGCGCTTACCGAGGTGGATCATACCCGCCGGCTCATCCGTGATCTTTCGAATCCTGGTCAAAACAGTCATCGTCCAGACTGCCCCGGCGGTCCGGGCTGCCCTGGGTGAAATGTTCGACCTGCCTGCCGGGACCCTTGTTACCGGAAAAATGGTGTCTGCCTTGAGAACACTGGGATTTAAATATGTGTTCGATACAGATTTCAGTGCCGACCTGACCATCATGGAGGAAGGGACTGAGATGCTTGACCGCCTGTCAAGACATCTGAATGGTGATAAATCAGTAAGGTTGCCCATTCTTACATCCTGCTGTCCGGGCTGGGTGAATTTCTTTGAATCCCAGTTCATCGACATGCTTGAAATCCCATCAACCGCACGTTCCCCCCAGCAGATGTTCGGATCAATCGCCAAAACTTATTTTGCTGATAAGATCAAAGTCAGACGGGAGGATCTGATCGTTGTATCCATCATGCCTTGCCTGGCCAAGAAATATGAATGCACCCGTGATGAATTCAAGGTCAACGGCAATCCCGATGTGGATTATTCTGTTTCAACCCGTGAGCTGGCACATCTCATCAAACAGGCCAATATTGATTTCCACAGCCTGCCCGACGAGGAATTTGACCGGCCGCTGGGTGAATCATCCGGTGCCGGTGTTATTTTCGGTACAACCGGAGGTGTAATTGAAGCGGCAGTGAGAACAGCCTATGAGCTTTTTACCAAAAATGAAATTGAGAACGCCTGGACTTTCAGGAACTTCGCGGCATGGAAGGTATCCGGGAAGCCACGATCGATTTTAACGGATTACCCAGTCAGGATCGGAATAGCACATGGACTGGGAAATGCACGCAAACTGCTGGAGGACATCCGCAGCGGGAAAAGCAGTTACCATGCCATCGAGATCATGGCCTGTCCGGGTGGTTGTATCGGTGGCGGCGGACAACCCCTGCATCACGGGAATTTCGATATCCTGAAAAAGCGGATGGCCGCCATATATCAGGAAGATGCCGGCAAACCCATACGCAAATCACATGAGAATCCCTATATTCTGAAGCTCTATGAGGAATTCCTGGGTAAGCCCATGAGTGAAAAGTCACATAAGTTGCTGCATACCCATTATGTGGATAAAAGCAATAAAATCATTTACATTTGATCCATTTTTATTCAAAAGGAAAAACAAAATATGTCAAGAATAAAAGTAGAACTGAAGAAACAGGATGTGGATAAAATTAAAGATATCTGCAAGTCCTTTGATAACGAACCCGGAGAACTGATCAATGTATTGCATATGACACAGCATACCTTTGGTTATCTTCCGGCCGAAGTGCAGGAAGTAGTTGCCAAAGAGCTGAATGTACCCATTGCCAAGGTATACGGGGTGGTGACCTTTTATTCCTTCTTTTCAATGATCCCCAAGGGAAAACATCCTATATCCATTTGCACGGGGACTGCCTGTTATGTAAGAGGTGCTGAGAACGTGCTGGCCGAATTCAAGAAAACACTGAAGATTGAAGTGGGTGAAACCACAGCAGACGGAAAGTTTTCAATCAGTTGCCTGCGGTGCGTCGGAGCATGCGGTCTTGCTCCGGTGGTCATGGTCGGTGAAAAAACATATGGCCGGGTGTCTCCCGAAATGGTGAAGGATATACTTAAGGAATATGATGAATAGGTTATTATTTGAAATTATGTCCAGAGACGCGTAATAGCATATTACGCGTCTCTTAACATAACTTTTTTCAAACATCACATACTATCCATCCCCATTATTCAGTTATTTGTCAAAACCGGTACGGAATAATTGTAACCCGTTCCGGTTTATTTCCGTACTATCACCAGCTGCCTGACAAAAACAGGCATTTTTACTGAACCAGGAGACTGTTTTTTTGTTATATTAAGTAACCATACAATGAAAAAAGTAGTTTTAATTTTGATTGCCGTGGTATTTGTAATCGGACTATTGGTATCGTGCAATAAAAATGTTTGTCCGGCCTATGTCATGGATGATACTTCCGTACAGGTTGAAAATAACAGTTAAAGTTGTTGTCATTCATTCTTTTTCACTATTTTTATTTCTGAAAAAACAGAAATAACCGATGAGGACAAGGAAAAAAATCATTTCATTTGTATTGCTGGCAATTTTTGTATTTACCTTTGTTGCCTGCAGCGGTACTAAAAATGTATGTCCGGCCTATAGTATTAATGACACAGAAAGTGCAGCAGTATATCCGGGCTGAGAGTTTCTGGCATTAAACTTGTGGCACACAGTTGCGGCATTTTGGATGTGATGGCAACTTAATTTAACAACATCGTGAAGTGAAAAAGATTGTTACCTTTTTTCTTTTTCCATTTGTTTGCATTTCGGTCTGGAGCCAGGGTGAGATTGACCCCCAGGAAAAATTGATATTTCAGAATGAAAGAAGTATTTCGCTCTCTCTTAATTCAAATGGGTATGCAGCAGGATACCGTTTTGGAAAGCGGAAAACCTACCTGAAAAAAACCTTGTTCGATTTTGAGGTGGCCTATATCAAACATCCCAAGGAAGTCAAGGTATCTGCTTCCCCATATTCCTATGCCACAAGCAGAAGATACGTATACGGCAAAACCAATGTTTTTATAAATTTCAGGCCGGCCATTGGACTTCAAAAAGAGATCTTTTCCAAGGAGGACAGGGGAAGCCTGGCCGTGAAATACTATTTCGGGGGCGGACCGAGTATCGGCATTACAAAACCCATCTATTATACTTTCGATATTATTGCCCCCATAGGCGGTATCAATTATATCATTGATACACGGGTGGAAAAATTTGAGTTCAGTCAGCATCCGGTTAATTCAGAAATTGCGGGCCGTGCCTCGTTCTGGAAGGGTATGGATGAACTGGCCGTATACCCCGGACTTCATGCCAAATTTGGTCTCAGTTTTGAATACAGCAAGTACAATCACCTGATCAATGCCATTGATGTGAGCATGACTGCCGATGCTTTTACCCAGAAAATACCGATCATGTATACCGATCTGAATAACCAGTTCTTTCTTACGCTGTCCCTCAGCTACCGGTTCGGCTGGGTGGTGGAAAAGCGGTATAAGGCACCCAAGATCACCAAAGAAGGCAAAAGAAGCACAGAATAAGCCCATTTCTGACAACCGTTTTTTCCGGTTTTCGTTCCCTTTATTTTATTACATTCCAAGCAAATCCAGTGAATAATTTTCAGAAATGAAGAAATTTATTTAGATTCGCACTGTAGTATGAATACAAAAACTCATTTTCATAACCAATTAATTAACAAATAATTATGGCAAAGATAAAAGTAGGAATCAACGGTTTTGGCAGAATTGGCAGACTTGCATTCAGGGCGGCAATGCAAAGAAATGATATTGAGATTGTTGGAATAAATGACCTGATTGATGTTGAATACATGGCTTATATGCTGAAGTATGACACCATCCATGGCAGTTTTAAAGGTACAGTAGAGGTAAAAAACGGGAACCTGGTGGTCAATGGCACATCCATCCGGGTTACCGCTGAAAAAGATCCGGCCAACCTGAAATGGAATGAGGTGGGTGCAGAGTATGTAATTGAATCAACAGGTTTGTTCCTGAGCCGTGACAAGGCTGAAGCGCACCTGAAAGCCGGTGCAAAGCGCGTAATCCTTTCCGCTCCGTCAAAGGATGATACCCCCATGTTTGTTTATGGTGTTAACCATAAGAGCTACAAGAAGGAAATGGATATGATCTCCAATGCATGTTGCACCACGAATTGTCTGGCCCCCGTGACCAAGGTGCTGCATGACAATTTTGGTATTGTTGAAGGACTTATGACTACCGTTCATGCAACCACCGCCACCCAAAAGACCGTGGACGGCCCATCGGCCAAGGACTGGAGAGGCGGACGTGCCGCAGCCGGTAACATCATCCCCTCCTCTACCGGCGCCGCCAAGGCGGTTACAAAAGTTATTCCCGAACTGAAAGGAAAACTCACCGGTATGGCGTTCCGGGTACCGACGCTGAATGTATCCGTGGTTGACCTTACCTGCCGGCTTGAGAAATCCACTGATTATGAAGCCATTAAAGCTGCCATGAAAAAGGCATCTGAAAATGAGCTCAAGGGCGTTCTCGGATATACAGAAGACGAAGTGGTTTCGAGTGACTTTATCGGTGATGCCCGTACTTCCATCTTCGATGCAAAGGCAGGCATCATGCTGAATGCCAATTTTGTAAAAATCATTGCCTGGTATGACAACGAGTGGGGTTACTCCTGCAAACTGCTGGATATGATCGCTTATATGAATACAGTGAAATAAGGAATTATAGCATATTTTCGGTCATCGAACAACCCGGGGTTTCAGAAAATCTCCTGGTTTTTTTCTGGCCTTATGTGACTTATGTTACAAAGAGAACTAACTTTATTTTATAATTATGCATAGAATTATATAATTATACATTCATCCATTAACAAAATCGTTTTATTAACTGAAACTATTACCCAAATATTATGAAGCCTGTCTGCCCTAAAATCATTATCCCCTTAACCTGGCTATCCTTTATGTTTCTGGCTTCGCTGCCATCCTGCACACATGAACCGGAAAACCTGGAAGGACTGGATACAGTATGTTTTGATACCCAGGTGATGCCAATTATTCAGACTTCCTGCGGAATTGCAGGATGCCATGACGGATCCGCAGAGGGCTTTCGGGCTGCCGACTATTTCTCAATCATGGAGTCGGTTACACCCGGAGATGCCAGGGCCAGTGAACTTTATAAGGTAATAACGGATATTAACGGTGAAAACATAATGCCTCCTGAACGTCCGCTGACAAAAGAACAACGTACGATCATCCAGGTTTGGATTACCCAGGGCGCAGAGAATTCCCAATGCAATCCCCAATAAAACCACTAATCCTGCATGTACCCATGAATATCCTGCTTAATGCTACACACATGAAAATAACGGGTTTTGTAATTCCAGCCTTGATCACCGTTCTGACTTCGGTATCTTCCTGCTATTATGACAGTGAGGAATACCTTTACCCGCAAACCGGCAACCAGTGTGATACCACACAGGTTACGTATGCCCTGTCGGTTGTCCCGATCATCCAGAATAATTGTCTGTCATGCCATAGTAACAGTACCGCTGCCAATTACGGAAGTAATATTAAACTTGAAGATTATCCCGATATCAAAGTCCAGGCTGATGCAGGTACCCTGGTCGGTACGGTTTCCCATGAAAATGGCTTCACGCCTATGCCATTTAATTCTTCAAAACTGGATGACTGCAAAATTACCACCATCCGTATCTGGGTTGACGCCGGGTCACCAAACAACTAAAACTGATTATCATGATATCCAAAGAACATTCGTTTATATTGAGTCTGCTGCTTTTTTTGATACTTGCCCCTGGAAAAGCCCAGGACATTGATGCAATGCTCGAAGAAGCCACCGGCAGTTCAACTGATTATACAACGGCAACTTTCAAATCTACACGGATCCTGAATGGGCATTCCATTGAAAGAATGCAGAACGGTCAACTCGATGTTCGCATTGGTCATCGTTTCGGCGAAGTGAATTCCGGAGCTTACGATCTGTGGGGACTTGACCAGTCAGCCAATATTTTTTTAGGTCTTGAATACGGCATTACCAATTGGGTAATGATCGGAATAAGCCGAAGCAAATATGACAAAATATATAACGGATTTCTCAAGTTTTCTGTTCTCCGGCAATCAAAAGGTGAAAGGAACATGCCTGTTTCCCTGTCCCTGCTTACCAGTTGTGGCTACAGTACATTAAAATGGGATAAGGAAGGCACACTGAATGCATGGGACAGGATGAGTTACGTGACCCAGTTGCTGGTAGCCCGGAAATTCAATGAACGATTCTCCCTGGAGATCAATCCGACCTATGTACACCGCAACATGGTAGACACTGAAATGGATCCGAATGATATTTTTTCTGCGGGTGCGGGACTGCGGTTTAAGCTAACCAAGCGGTTCTCCCTGAATGCTGAATATTACTATGTCATTCCCCCCCGCCATGATTACCGTAGCACAAAGACCTATAATCCGCTGGCTATTGGCGTGGATATCGAAACCGGCGGACATGTATTTACCATTATGCTGACCAATTCTGTGGCAATGATCGAACAAGGCTTTATTGGTGAAACCACCGGTGATATTACGAATGGCGGAATACACCTGGGATTCAATATTTCAAGGGTTTTTGCACTGAAATGATCAAAATGGTTTATTTTTTGTTACTGTTTTATCAACCCATAAATTGATAATCCAATGAGACTAAAAATTCTTTTTCTGGTCATTTTTGCGCTCACCCAAGTGACATATGCCCAAAATCTTATTTCCAAAAACGGTCATATCTGGTTCTATTCGCATACCCCTATGGAGGATATTGAGGCACATAACCGGCAGGTTGTGAGTATTCTTGATCCTGCTTCAGGGGATATTGCCTTCAACCTGCTTATTAAATCCTTTGAATTCAAAGTAGCCCTGATGCAGGAGCATTTTAATGAGAATTATATGGAGTCGGACAAATACCCCAAAGCCACCTATAAGGGAAAGATCACCAACCTGGATAAGATCGATTTCAGAAAGGATGGAATTTACCCGGTTGAAGTCAGCGGCAACCTTACCATCCACAACGTTACAAAACCAGTCACCGCCAAAGGTGCTCTGGAAGTGAATGGCGGTTCAGTTACTGCACGTGCAAAACTTATCCTGAAAGCACAGGACTACAATATTGCCATACCATCCGTCGTGGAAAACAAGATTGCCAAAGAAATAGAAGTCAATGTTGACATTCAGTATTCATCCAATTAACACAAATATATGACGAAGAAATTCTGGTATTTTCTGGCATTTTTGATTATAGGCATGCTTGTCGCATATGCCGCCTGGAAATATACTTTTAAGAAGTCTGAATCCAGTGTTGCATCCCGGAAAACAGATATTACAATTGAAGCTTCTTTGTTGCTTCAGGCCTTTGAGTCAAATGAGGATTCAGCAAATATAAGGTATCTGGATAAGATCCTGCAGGTTTCAGGCACCGTAGAATCGATTTTAGAGGATAGTCTCGGATATTCAGTTTATCTGAAAGAAAAAGATGCCTTATCCGGCATAATGTGCAGCTTTGACAAATCAGCATTCGATCCTGCCCTGGTTAAGAACGGTTCACAGGTTACAGTCAAAGGTTTATGCACCGGATATCTCCTGGATGTTGTCTTGAATAAATGTTCAGTTATAAACCAGGCTAAGAACTGAGGCCTGTTCACCGGTTATATAAGAACAATCCCTGTTTCAGCTGAAGCTGTTGCAGGGATTTTTTTATCTTTACCCCCAATCCCTGTAACTTCAGCAAAGACGAATCGTCCTATATAATAAATCCGGTTTCTGAATTCTTAATGACTGTCTCATGGGTATGCTTAAAAATTACTTCACTGTGGCATGGCGTAACATAGCCAAGGACAAATTTTATACACTACTCAACATCGTTGGACTGGCAATTGGGCTAACTGCGGCAATTTTTATATTCCTCTATATCGTGGATGAACTTACCTATGATAAATCGCACGTGAATTACAAACGGATATACCGGCTTGAATCGCATTTTACAATCAATGGAAAGGATGATCTGTTTGCGGTAACACAAATACCGCTTGCACCTACGTTGAAAGATGATTATCCCGATATTGAAGAATATGTAAGATTTGCTCCTGCCTATACCTTATTCCTGAATTACGGAGAAAGGGAATTCCAGGAAGACAGTATTTGGTATGCCGATTCCACCGTGTTCAGGGTCTTTACCCACCCTATAGTAAAGGGGGATCCCAAAACAGCGCTAAACAGACCCTATACCATGGTCATGACTGAATCCATGGCCAGTAAATATTTCGGGGATGAGGATCCGATCGGCAAGAGCATAAAATCGGTGGATGGTAATAGTTACGAAGTTACGGGGGTTATCCGGGACCTTCCCGGAAATCTGCACCTGAGGTTCGATGGACTGTTGTCTGCAGCTACCATGCGACAGATAATGGGAGCAGAAAGATTCAATGACCGGAGTGCGGGATCATTCTGGAATATCAGTATTTTTTCATATATAATGCTAAAAGAAGGGGTCAGTATTGATGCCATACTATCCAAGTCTCCGGATTTCTATAATAAGTACATGAAGTCCATCGGAGATCAGCTGAACGCGAGTTTTACCCTGATGGCCACACCCCTGGCAAAAGTGCATCATCATTCTTCTGACCTTAAACATGATCAACCCGTCGGAAATATTAAGTATGTGATGATTTTCTCCCTGGTTGCCATCCTCATCCTCATCATAGCCTGCATCAATTATATGAACCTCGCAACAGCCCGTTCGGCAAGACGATCGAAGGAAACCGGCATGAGAAAGATATCCGGGGCACTGAGAAAAATGCTTTTCAGTCAGTTTCTGGTAGAATCTCTCGTCATCGCAGTTCTATCTATCGTAATATCGTTGATATTGAGCAGGTTACTTTTACCTGTATTTAATCTGATAGCAAATAAAAGTTTCGATTTTTCCATTATTTATACACCTGAGATCATCGCAAGCCTTGCCTGTCTGGCCGTGTTGGTAGGCTTGGTTTCCGGAAGCTATCCGGCCTTGTATCTTTCTTCATTCAATCCGGTTAATGTGATCAAAGGTCAGGCAGATATGAAGGGGGGCAGTGGATTACTCCGGAAGATCCTGGTTGTATTTCAGTTTGGCATTTCCGTGGCAATGATAACAGGAACCATCATCATTGGATCACAGCTCAGGTTTATGCAGAATTCAGATCTAGGTTTTAACAAACAGGATCTTTTGGTAATGGAAGTGCGCGATACGACTTTTAAGAAAAGTCTGGAATCTTTCCGGCAGGAATTGCTTAAAAATCCGGATATCAAAGGCGTTTCATTCTCAAACGGCAATCCGGGTTATGGAATTGGTATGCAGGTAATGCGGATTGAAGGGGACAGTGGTTCGATGGTTGACTATGCCGTCACCAATTACGACATCGATTATGATTATATTGATTTAATGGGTATAAAGCTGGCAGAGGGAAGAAACTATGACCGGAATATGAAATCAGATGTTGAAAAAGCCTTCCTGATCAATGAAACTGCAGCCATAAAATTCGGATGGGTAGATTCGGTAAGCATGACCAGGGGGAATTATGGCCAGTGCCATCGGTAAACGTTTTCAATATGGCATTAATCTGGATGGAACTGCAGCACGTGACGGCCAGATTATCGGCGTGGTGAAGGATTTTCACTTTAAATCACTGCAAAATCCCATCGAACCCCTGTTGATTTTACTTAATAATAATAACCAGTACATTTCACTGGCCAATATAAGAATTAGTGGCAAGAACAGGGAAAAAAGCATTGAATACATTGACAAGATCCGACAGGAGTTTAAGGACCAGTATCCCTTCAAATACAGTTTCCTGGATGAGAACCTCCGGGATTATTACAGAAGTGAAAGGCGTATCGGCATGCTGGCGAAGACTTTTGCCCTGCTTACCATCATCATTGCAGCACTCGGATTGCTTGGACTGTCATCCTTCCTCACGCAATCCAGAACACGAGAAATCGGAATCCGTAAGATTTCTGGCGCATCGGCAAATAATATCGTCCTCATGTTCGCCCGGGAGTTTTCCGTGTGGATTATCCTGGCAAATCTTATTGCGGCCCCTGTGACAGTGATCTTACTCAATAAATGGCTGCAATCATTTCCTTATAAAACGGAAATCCATTTTAGCATTTTCCTGATTGGTCTGATCGTAACCCTGGCGGTTGCGCTTTTAACGGTAAGTCTTCGGGTATTCCAGGCTGCCTCGATCAAACCCGGCTGAAGCTGTGCGTTATTCATGAGTATTTGCAGTCTGTATTTATTTGGGCTACAAATTACTGGATGTACTCTATCAGGTTAAAAGGTATCTTTATCGTATTCTTATAATGTTCGCCCAGGCTGTAGATAGCTTCATCATCCTCTTCGTAATACCAGTTGATGGAGCAGTTTTTGCCTTCATCATGTTTCTTCTTCAGGATACGGAAAATGCCCAGCAGGTATTTTGAGGAGCCACTGTTGACATACTCCAGGTTCAATTCAAACCGGGTAAGCTCGATCGGATTGCTGAAATATTCCTCGAGCCAGTCAATCAGCGGATCGAAAAAATCGCCCGGATTTTCAGGAATTGACCGACCCTCGATCTTCATGATACCGGTTTCCGGATTAAAAGTAATCCCAGGGGTATTGGCTGATTTTGCAATGATTAATTCTTTCATATAGGCAAATTATATAATTGGGCCTTATTCATACCGTAAGGCCACTATTGGATCCAAACGTGAAGCCTTTTCGGCGGGATAATAACCTGAAACCAGTCCAACCACAAAACACAATACAATACCGGCAACCATCCATAACCATGGTACAAGAAAATCTGATTTCATAATTAAAGATACTATATTTCCAATGAAAATTCCTAATATGATCCCTAAAATCCCGCCAAACTGACAAATAAGGATGGCTTCAAAGAGAAATTGCTGTTTGATGACCGAACTTCTTGCCCCGATTGCTTTCCTAATCCCTATCTCGGTAGTACGCTCCGTGACCGATACCAGCATGATGTTCATCAGACCTATGGCGGCGCCGAACAGGGTAACCACACCGATGATGGTTGCAGCCACCAGCACAATGCTGATCATATCCTTAAAAATGTTGGATATGAAATCACTGCGGACAATATTGAAATCCGACTCATCAATCACACCCAGTCTTCTTACCGACCGGAACAGTCCCTCGGTATATCCTTCAGCTGTTTCAGACAGAGCTTCATTTTCGGGTGTTATATTAATGGAATAATCCTGTCTGGGTGTCGAAAAATATTGCCGGACATTAGAATAAGGCAGGATGCAAAGATTGTCACTGCTTCCGATACTGGAACCCTTCTTTTTCAGTACACCCACAACAAAATACCTGCCCTTTCCGACGGAGATCTGCTTACCGAGCGGATCTTCCATGTTTTTAAAGATTTTATCCCTGATATCAGTTCCGATCAGGACGACGTTGCGGTTCATGCTAATGTCCTGGAAGGTGAGATTCCGGCCTTCTCCGATCTCAAATCCGGCTGTGGCCAGGTAATCTTCATCCGATCCGATAACGGTGACATTGGGGTGTGTTTTCTCCGATCTGTATTTTACAGTGGCAATACCCGATGCGGTGGTATAAACCGATACCCTGGCCGGGAAGTCAAAACGGTCCTTGAACTCCCGTGCCTGTCGATAAGTAATATAGGGATGGTTTTTCTTCCGATACCGGTTTTTGCCGATCTGGACGGAAAATCCCCTGCTCTCCAGCGTAAAGGTATTGGCTCCCATGGTGGCAAACTGCTTTGTAATGGTGTGCTTTATCGAATCAATTGCCGTCAGGATGCCAACGAGAGCCATGATACCAAATGCGATGATAAGCACCGTGAGTATGGTTCTTAGCAGGTTGGTCCTAACCGAGGTGACTGAAACCCGGATATTTTCTTTGAACAGCGCCCCGAATAGCATCCATTGAAGGTTTTATCCTGTAAAAATAAGCCAGATGTTCAAACATCCTTTGAAAAATAGAAATATTATCGTGCAATTCAAAGTATTCTGGTACTTTTATGAATCAAAAAAATCCAAAACATGCTGGAAACAATACTGAACCATCGTACCATCCGAAATTATAAAAGTGATCCTGTCAGCCAGCCGGTCCTCAATGAGATACTGAATGCCGGTATAAGGGCTTCCACTACCGGCAATATGCAGGTATACAGTATTATAGTAACAACAGACCCGATCCTGAAAAAGCAGCTCTGGGAGGTGCATTTTAAGCAGAACATGGTGCTTCAGGCGCCACTGATCCTCACCTTCTGTGCCGATTTCCATCGCTTTAACACATGGTGCCGGCAGCGAAAGGCTGATCCCGGGTATCATAATTTCCTGTCCTTTATGACTGCAGCCATTGATGCCTTGCTGGTTGCACAAAACTGCGCATTGGCGGCTGAGGCAAACGGACTGGGAATCTGTTATCTGGGCACAACGACATATAATGCCGATAGAATTATTGAGATATTACATTTACCTGAATCCGTAGTACCCATTACCACCCTGGTGATGGGTTATCCGGCCGATACTCCCGGACTAACCGACAGGCTTCCGGCAGAGGCTGTCATCCACCTGGAGAAATACAGGGAATATACACCGGAAGACATCGACCGGCTGTATGCCGAAAAAGAATCGTTGCCCCTCACTTCGCAGCTCCTGGAAGAAAACGGGCTGGAGACACTGGCACAGATCTTTACAGAAAAAAGATATACCCGTAAGGATAATGAGTTTTTTTCCCGGAAATTGCTGGAAGTGATCAGGAATCAGGGATTTATGGAAAATGAAAAATGTAACTAATGAATGATTAAATAATGAGAAATGGGATCATGTCAATGATTTTCATTGTTCATTATTCATTGTTCACTTATTCGTCTACTTATCAAATACTAATTCCAAGTTCCTCCCCGATCTCCTTCAGATCCTTTACAATTGCAGGCAAAACCGGAATCCCTTCTGCCCGCAACTTTATTTCCTTCTCCCGCTCAGGATCACCCGGGATCAAAACCCCTTCCCTGCCCGAAGCTGGTTTTGCATTCCGGAAAGTGGCAATCCATTTGTCCATGTTTGCCTTAAATACGGATGGCTCCTGGAATGCATCAATCCGCATGGCGCCGAAAAAGTGGCCCGTCCCCTCGCCTACTTTGGTATCCAATACAGGCAAATAGGCAACCGAGGGTGGTACAAAGGGCCCGAAATTCGCACCGGAGAATATAGCCGAGAAAATATCCACGATGGCACTCAGGCAATACCCTTTGTGACTTCCATGCTCATAATCCCCACCCAGGGTAAGCATGGATCCTCCCGATTTCAGGATTGCCGGGTCATCAGAAGGTTGGCCGTTTTTGTCCTGAATATATCCGAAAGGGACTTTCTCACCTTTTTTTTCAGCAACAGCCAGTTTACCCCGTGCAATTGGCGTTGTGGAAAAGTCAGCCACAAAGGGAGGCTCCTTTCCGGCCGGAATGGCGACGGCCATGGGATTGGTACCCAGCATGGGGGATATAGAAAACGTGGGCGCTACAAGTGGATTGGCGTTGGTCATGCATAAACCGATCATATCGTGCTGCAGGGCCATCATTGCGTAAAATCCGGCAATTCCATAATGGTTGGAATTGCGGGTTGATACCCAACCCGTTCCGACATGGGCGGCTTTCCCAATGGCAATTTCCATCGACCTGGTAGCAGCCACCATGCCCACAGCTCCATCTCCATCCACAACTGCCGTACTTGGCGTTTCGTGCACCACCCGAATCTTCGGTTTCACGTTGATGCGGTTGGCTTTCCATAACTGGAAATAGTCCTTTATCCTGATCATTCCGTGTGAAGGCAATCCACGTAACTCAGCTGCCACGAATACATCTGCAATCTGCCTGGCATCTTCCTGGTTGCAGCCCATTTTCATAAATACTTCCCGGGTAAAATCCAACAGGTATTTTTCAGTATACATAATCTCTCTTTTCGTTATAACTCATGGGCGCTAATTTACACATTTTAACCAGCTGCCCAACTTTCATTTTGGATTGCAGTTTTGCAATAAAATACTATTTTTGTGCTATACCCGTTTATAAGTCTGACCTATTATTATCTCTCTTTGAAAAAAATCCTGCTGCTGCTTGCCTTCTATCCTATATTGCTTACGGCACAAAAGGAAAAGGTAAAAAATGATCCAAACCATGACGATAAATGGCTTCACTTCGGATTTTCCATGGGAGCGAACACCATGGATTTCAATATTAAAAGCTCCCAGATGGCTGTTGATTCGGGCATATATACTGAAGTCTCCCAACTGCGTCCGGGTTTTCATGTTCATGCCCTTTCAAATCTCAGGCTTGCCAAGAATTTCGACCTGAGGTTTACACCCGGCATAGCCTTCGGGGGTATTCGTGAAATCAATTATGTACTTTCCGATCCAAATAGTCTTGTAATTAATCCAAGTGACATCCCTGTAAAAGTTGAATCCAATTTCCTTGAATTTCCGCTTCTGCTTAAGTATAAATCCTTTCGGTTGAATAATTTCCGGCCATTTTTGATAGGCGGGCTCAACACCAGGCTGGATCTGGCCGCTACCAAAAAGACCTGGGGCCGGTCCAAAAAAGAAGACAACCTGGTACTATTGAAACCGCTTGATCTGAATTATGAAATTGGTGCGGGAATGGACTTCTACCTTCAGTATTTCAAATTAGGGGTTGAATTCAAGTATTCCGTAGGACTTACCAATGTTTTAAGAACCAGCATTACCCGTAATGGTGAGACCATCGTTCCTCCTCCGGATGATGCTATTTTTACCGATGCAATTGATCGACTTTATTCAAGAATGTTTATGGTTACATTACATTTT
Organism: uncultured Bacteroidales bacterium; assembly: GCA_963705125.1. Lineage (GTDB taxonomy): Bacteria > Bacteroidota > Bacteroidia > Bacteroidales > UBA10428 > UBA5072. Next base: position 741,100 of record CAVPIY010000011.1, read on the forward strand.
GAATAATTTTACAATTCAATTCAGTTGCCCCATCCGTTGAAGAAGGAAATTTCCCTGATATTACATCCTGTTCAGGCTTCATCCCCTGAATTGTACACACCTCTGGCTGTGGAAGCAAGTGGTTTGTCCGAGGAGGACATATCCCTGATCCGGATCATCCGTAAGTCCATCGATGCAAGAGGCAGAAGTATCAGGATTAACCTGACTCTGGAAGTCTTTGCGGGAGAAACGCCTCCATCACCGGTAGAAAATAAGTTTCATTACCCGGATGTCTCCAAAAACCCCGCAGTTGTGGTGGTTGGTGCCGGACCAGCAGGTCTGTTTGCTTCACTCCGGCTCATCGAACTGGGATTCCGCCCCATACTTCTGGAAAGAGGGAAGCCGGTGGGCGAAAGAAAGCAAGATGTGGATCTGCTTGAAAGCAATCATATCCTGAACACTGATTCCAATTATTGTTTCGGTGAAGGAGGAGCCGGGACCTTTTCCGATGGTAAGCTTTATACCCGTTCCAAAAAGCGAGGCGACATCAGCCGGATTCTTGAGATCCTTTACCTGCACGGAGCAGATGAAAGTATATTGTATGAAGCACATCCGCACATTGGTTCAGATAAACTACCCGGTGTTGTCTCAACCCTTCGTAATCAAATTCTTCAGGCAGGGGGTATCATCCGTTTCAGCACCTGTGTAACTGATTTGAAGATTTCCGGAAATAAGATCACCCATGTTTCAACAGCATCGGGTGAAGAAATTCCGGGCAAGGCTTTTATATTTGCAACAGGCCACTCGGCGAGAGATATGTATTACCTGATGAGAGCCAAAGGACTTTCTCTGGAAGCAAAGGCATTCGCTATGGGTATCAGGGTTGAACATCCCCAGGAACTCATTGATAACATCCAGTATCACTGCCGAAAAGACAATTACCTGCCTGCAGCCTCCTATAACCTGGCAGAACAGGTTAACGGAAGAGGTGTATATTCATTCTGCATGTGCCCGGGTGGACAGATCGTGCCTGCAGCCACTGCACAATTTGAGATCGTGGTGAACGGCATGTCGGTCTCAAGGCGGAATTCTCCTTTTGCCAACTCAGGCATCGTGGTTCAGGTTATGCCTGCCGATCATAAATCATACCAGAATCTGGAAGGACTATCGGGTCTTAGGTTACAGGAATTATTTGAACAAAAAGCATACCGGCAGGCCCATTCCGGTCAACGTGCCCCGGCACAGCGCCTGACAGATTTCGTCAGCAACCGCCCTTCCCAGAATCTTCCGGTTTGCTCCTACCTGCCCGGATTGGTGAATTCACCCATGCATGAATGGCTTCCTGATTTTATCAAAAATACATTGCAGGAAGGATTCAGGAAATTTGATACAAAAATGCGTGGCTTCTTAACAAGGGAGGCCCTCATTGTGGGCGTTGAATCCCGTACCTCCTCCCCGGTCCGTATACCACGTGATCCTGAAACCGGCAATCATGTTTCAGTATTCAACCTTTTCCCGGCAGGAGAAGGAGCCGGTTACGCAGGGGGTATTGTTTCCTCAGCAGTGGACGGCGAGAATGCTGCCGGATGTTGTGCTGCCTACCTGCACAGAAATTAGACGGAAATTTGTCCGGATATCCGGCCTGTATATCAATAAATGCAGCGCGCTTGTAGATTTAATTTCGCAAATCTATTCTAAATACCTAATTTTAAATTTGATTCATGTTCCTTCCATGCTAAAATATAGTATTCCATGCAGTTGTCCTGTTTTGGGAAAATACAGATGCATCCGGACTGTATCCGGATCGTATAAAATCAGTGCAGCATCATTGGTATTACTGATCCTGTTCTTATGCAGCCCGCTTACCCTGCAGGCACAAAACTGCAGGGTAAGCGGAATCCTGGTGGATGAAGCGGACAAGCAGCCTGTTATCGGTGCTTTTATCACTGCATGTGATCAGCAGGACACCACGGTTTGTGTGTCAGTTACTACTGATGCCAACGGAAAATTCCTCATTTCCGGTCTTAAAAAAAAGCAGTACATGCTCAAAATTCAAAATATCAGTTACACCAGGACCTCACAAACCATTGAAATCACAAAACCCATGACCAATCTGGACACGATCAGACTGGCCATTGACAGTAAAGTATTGAAGGAAGTTGTTGTGGTTGGCCAGGGGACCGCAATTCAGAAAGGGGATACTACCATCATGGCGGCATCTTCCTTTAAGATTAATCCGGATGCCAATGCAGAAGATCTGGTGAAAAAAATGCCCGGCATCACGGTTGAAAACGGAACCGTTAAAGCCCATGGCGAAGAAATTAAAAAGGTACTGGTCGACGGCAAACCCTTTTTTGGCGATGATCCTTCGGCAGCTCTCCGCAACCTTCCTGCAGATGTAATTGACAGGGTGCAGGTTTACAATAAACTGAGTGACCAGGCTGAACTGACCGGTTTTGACGATGGTTCATCATCAAAAACAATTAATATTGTAACCCGCAAGGACGCCAAGATCAGCCAGTTTGGTAAATTTACCGGGGGATATGACTTTGATGATAAATACCTTGTTGCAGGTAACCTGAACATTTTTAAAGGACCGCGGCGATTTACCTTCACCGGGATGTCAAACAATGTAAACATGCAAAACTTTGCTATGCAGGATCTCGTTGGAACATCCGGAGGCAGAGGTTGGCGTGGTTCAGGCGGTTATGGCGGCCGGGGCGATGCGGGCGGCGGATCTTTTATTGGTTCAAGTGGTATCACAAAGAGCAGTTCCCTGGGTATGAATTACTCAGATAATTGGGGTAAAAAGATGACCGTTTCAGGAAGCTACTTCTTTAACACCAGCGAGAATAAACTCTTACAGGAATCCACTACCGAATATCTCTATATTGAGGACGGCAACTTAGCATCCAGTGCAAGTCAATCCGTATCTGAAAATTACAATCATCGGATTAATTTCCGTTTTGAGTATAATATTGATACCCTAAATTCAATCATCATGGTTCCCAGGCTCAGCTTCCAGAATAATAACGCGCTTAACCAGTCGGTTTATTCCACTTCTGGCGGCATGGTCAATACATCAACCAGCAATACCAGCATCAATGATGCAAACGGGTATAATTTCAGCAATGACCTTACATGGCGTCATAAATTCCGCAAAAAAGGCCGCACGCTGTCTGTTCGATCCTCCGTTAATGAAAGCAATCGGAATTCTGAGAACATTCAGAAGGCAATGACAGATCAGATTCCCGATAACCAATCGACTGATGGCCAGACTAATGGATTCTCAATGAACACCAGCCTGAACTATACTGAACCACTGGGTAAGTATTCCATGATTCAGCTCAATTTCAACAACAATTTCAACCGAAACAATACCAACAAGGAAACCTTCGGTATCCGCGAAGGTTCAGAAATGCTGCAGCGCCTGGATTCCTTATCAAATGTATTCAATAATGATTACATCACCAACCGGGGTGGTATATCGTACCTGTTTAAGAAAGATGATCTTAGCCTGTCGGCAGGCATAAATTATCAGCAGGCTGATCTTAAGCGGCAACCAGACTTTCCCGCAGAAGATGGATGTGAGTAAATCATTCCGGAATTACCTGCCCAACATGATGGTTACCTACAAATTGTCTGAGCTTACCAATCTGCGCTTTTCATACCGGACCTCAACATATGCCCCTTCGATCAGTCAGCTGCAGAATGTCATTGACAATTCGAACCGACTCTCAATCAGCACGGGTAATCCCGAGCTCCAACAGGAATACAGCCACAACATCATGGCAAATCTGGCTTATGCCAATCCCACTACCGGATTCAATACGTTCCTGTTTATTACGGGCGGCTATACAACTGACATTATTGCCAGCAGGACAATATATGCCAAAAGTGATACGCTCGATCTGCCTGAATTCAATGTGACCCTGTTGCCCGGCGGTCAGCTTACATATCCCGTAAACCTGGATCACGACAGGAATATCCGGACATTCCTGAATCTGGCTTATTTCATCAAACCAATCAAGATGAATATGAATTTCGTCACGGGTGGAAGTTATGCCCAGTCACCCGGGTATATTGATTCCCTGATGAACCGATCCAATGCTTACACCCTGACAAACAGCCTGATCCTCACGTGTAATATCAGTTCCAATATTGATTACACCTTGTCCTATACGTCCAATTACAGTTTAGTTAAAAACTCAGCCAATACAGAGGATTTATCTGACACCCGCTACTGGTATCAGTCGGCCAGCGGAAAACTGAACCTGATCCTGCCAAAGGGATTCGTTTTAAATACTGACTTCGTATATCAGAATAACCGTGGATTATCGGAAAAATACAACCAAAGCTATTTCGTCTGGAATGCCAGTGTGGGAAAAAAATTCCTGAAAAACCAGGCAGCAGAGCTCAAGCTGGGTTTATACGATATCCTGAACCAGAACAAAAGCATCAACAGAACAGTTACCGCATCCTACATTCAGGATTCCAGAACAAACATTTTTCAACGGTATTTCCTGGTTTTGTTTACCTATAACCTGAAGAGCAAACGTGGTCAACCCGAACAGCCGCAACAACAAGATCATCGTCATGACGACTTCCCCAAAGGGCTGCCTCCGGGGGTAATGCCGCCTCCCGGAAATCCGCCGAGGGATTTTCATGTGCATTGATGATGTGTGGCCGTGAAAAACCCGTAGAGACGCAAAATATTGCGTCTCTACTTTATTGTATCTTCCCCAGAGCCTCGTTTACAGCGTTAAATATAGGCTGAACCGAAATATTGTCACCAACGGCCACCTGCATCCACTGTCGGGGTGTCAGTCTTCCCACACCATAGATCCTTTCAATTTCCCGGGCAAAATCCCTTCCTTTCAGGTATTCTTCAATCTGAAAATCAATGATATGACCATAAGCATAATAGGGCAAGTAGAGCGGGGCATTGATCATGTGAGAATAGATAGCCAGAACCGGCTGATCCTTCATCCCAAATACAGGGGCGTAGTATGTATTCCAGATCTCTTTTGCGATCGAGTTTACTGCATCCCTCAATTCGGTTGGTGTGGCTGCAGGATTGGCATATAACCACTTCCAGGTACCAATATCCACGAGGGATACACCCATGATTTCATAAAGTGACCAGAAATTATCGAGATAGTCCAGATATACCTGCATCGGATCATTGTTCCTGATACCGAGCAGTTGCAAATCTCTTTTCTGGAAAATAAATGCCAGTGCCTCAGTAAATGCAGTATTCGGAACGCCATGCAACATATAGTAATCAACATTATGCAGGCTGATGGTTTGTTCAACATTATGCCCGAATTCATGAACCGCTATGTTGTATCCTTTATAATCCATCCCATCAACGAATATCCTGGTCCTCAGCAGGGATTTCTGCTCGCGGATTTCCGATCCGGTAGCATGGCCGGATCCCCTGGCCGGATCCACCTGGATCCGGGATGATATTTCCAGAGCCTTGCTTTTCTCGAAACCGAGCTTGACGAGTATCGGCTGCAGGTCATCCTGAACAGCCTGCCGATCAGGATATTTCGTACGTGTCGCTTTATCCAGGATCTCTCCCGGGATCGCTGTACGCGTTTTGAAACCATCATACCAGATATCAAATGGCTCCAGGTCACGACCCAGGCGCTTCCGGATAACATCCGCTACTTTTTGAACTTCAGGGGAGGAAAGGTATTGAATAAATAATCCTTCCACTTCATCAAGCGGTATTTCCATATCGGATTCAAAATTACGCCTGATGTAAGTGTTCAGTCCGGGATAGTAAGGATCAATTTTCTGCTGGGCATGAAAAAAATCAAGCAGCACGGCAAATCTTTTATCGGTCTCAGGAGTGGATGAGATCTCCCGGGCTTCGCTATACACTTTATTTGAATAAGGATTCCATCCGAATTGTTCCGAATTGATCACCTCCCGGGGAATTTCCTGCGAAATGATCCGTTTCATTACCTCGTATAATAGACGTTGCTTGTCAATCCCGCCTTCCTTGCCATAGTTGGCCTTTATTTCATCCCGGATATTCCAGTGGCTTAAAAGTTTCATCCCCTGCGGGAACAGAACCTTTCCGTTATTATCCAGAAGTCTGCCTGCAAAAATATTGTAATCTGCAATATACATGTCAGACATGGTTACTGCGTTAACTGCATACTGGCTGACTTCTGCCGGCACCCGAGAGTCAAATACGTCACCGAGTCGTGCATATGCCCATTCTTTGCGGGTCCATTCAACGGCCAGGTTGTTTTTCTGCTCCAGTGAATAATTCGGAAAGTTCAGGGTGATCATGAAAGCAATCTTGTTGTTGAAAAAATCATCGGTAAAATGGGTGGCGGGACTGTACGAACCAAACTTCTCGTCGACAGGCAGGATTTCACCCATATCAAGCTGAAGCGGACGCTGCAAGTCAACGGCGATTTTGTTGAAATAACCGAATATCACTTCGAAATTGAGGGAAATCCGGTTGAATACCTTGTCCAGTTCTGCAGAATCGGCAATGTAATTATCCCGGCAAAAGATGACAAATTCTGATTCATTCCCATCCGTTGCCTGCCAGAAAGAAGAGGTTAGTTTTACGCCACTGATGATCCTTTCACGCTGTTCATTTCCGTATTTCTGAATAAGGGAATCGATAGCCTGCTGAATTGTTCTTTCCATGATCACAGGTTTTAATGCAGTTTCTGTCTCCTTGTTTTGCCGGCATTGCCAGGAAAGGAGAACCATAAACATGAGGAATGAAATTGATTTTATCATATGATGATATTTAGTCACTAATTCATAAGCACATCAAATATTTTCAGTTCGGTGGGTTGTGAAATCCAGGTGCTTACCTTGGGACCAAAGGCTTTGAAATACGACATGGAGAAATGGTTATCGATGGCTATCTGATCTTTCCAGACTTCCACAAAAATAAATTTTGTTTTGTCATAAGGATTCTGATACAACATATAACTTTCGCAACCCGGTTCTGCATTGGAGCTGTCGATCAATGGACGGGCTGCCACAATGAAATCAGACACATTTCCGGGTTTAATATAAACCCGTGCCGTAATTATTTTTTTTGTCACGGAATCGGCTTCTGGAAATGCGGTGACCACTTCAACAGGTGCAGGATTTTTTGGTGCACAGGCAACAATACTTAGTGTCAGCAAAACAAAGGGCAGGAATAATCTTGTTTTCATAAGTTATGGATATGGGTTAAAATCGCAAATATAGGATATAATAAGACAAGGCAGGACAGGTTCATATTTTATGAATATCTTTTATTGTGAATCAATTGCGGGCAATCACGGAACAAACCACTGCAACAGCCGATGCCACATTCAGTGATTCAATATGTACTTGCATCTGTCCTGCCCGGTGGTATCGTGATCCTTGTCCGTATAAATGGTTCGAGTTCCCCGGAAATACCCCTGGATTCATTACCAAAAACGACCAGTCCTTTTCTGTGATGGAGGAAGCTGATACACCGGTGTACCTTCGGTGAAAGTTCCATACACGGGAAATACCGGATCTGCCAGCAACTTTCCAATGGTTTCTGCAAGTCCGGTATAATGTATTTTAACCCGGAACAGGGAACCCATGGATGCCTGTACCACTTTGGGATTAAAGCAGTCAGCACATCCCTCGTTGCAAAGTATGTTCCTGATACCGAACCAGTCGGCCGTGCGAATGATGGTCCCCAGGTTACCCGGATCCTGAATGGTATCCAGTGCCAGGCTCCAGGATCCTGCCAGTTCGGAATAATCCAGGGTCGTATCCGGCATATCCATCACGGCCATGACCCTGGAAGGTGTCTCCAGGGAAGAGATACGTTCCATATCCGGGATATCCGCTTCAAAGATTTCTTCTGCCCTGCCTGTCAGATTAATACGCGTACTATTCAACCAATCCCCTGTTGCAATCAGCTGTTTGATGGATACATGTTTTTCCTTCAGAATGTCTCCGACAATCTTGTCACCCTCTGCAATGAATTGACGATACTGGGTCCGGAATTTCTTCATTTTTAAAGACCGCAGGTATTTTATTCTATTCCTGGCAAGCACTTTACTGGGATTAAAATTATCTTTGCGCGAAGGTAGTAAAATTACGGTAAATCCGGTTTACAGGGTTAGGGTTACCATTTGTCAAAAGCATCAGATTTTGAATCTCAGACATGATAAAGTAATGAAGTTTGTGGTGTTGTTCACGATGCCTGTTTTGATATTTGCATCCTGCACACCTGCCAAATATGTACCTGAAGGGACTTATCTTCTCAGCAAGAACAATGTGGAATCCACCCAGAAGAGTATTACCGAAAGTCAGCTGAAAAGCTACATCATCCAGAAACCCAACAAGAAGATTATCGGCGTGCGCTTCCATCTGTTTCTGTATAATCTGTCGAACATTAAAAAAAACCGATGGCCTCACAATTGGCTCAGGAGAATCGGTGAAGAACCTGTTATATACAACCCCACTTTGACCAGCGGAAGTGCGGAACAGCTCAGGCAGTTTCTTGAGAACAAAGGCTTTTATCATGCTGACATCCAGGATACCGTGATCTTTCGCAGGAAGAATGCCAGGGTATTTTACACGATTGACCCGCAGGAACCCTATCGTGTTCAGCATATTGCATATTCTTTCGAGGATACCGGCCTTATTGGCCAGGTGCTTCCTGACACCCTCAATTCATTGATCAAAAAGGGGATGAAATTTGACAAAGATGTGTTGCAGAACGAACGGTTACGGATTGAGACCCTGCTGAAGGAAAACGGGTATTTCCGTTTTTCAAAGGAATATATTTATTTCACGGCAGTTATTGATGCAGAAGCATATTCCGTTGATCTGGAGATGGGTTTTAAAGAATTTGTGGAAGGTAAGCCCGATCCGCGTACCAAGATAAAACGCCATTCAAAATACCTGATCAACCGGGTTTTTATTTATCCCGATTATGGATCTGCAGGGAGCAGCATTGCACCGCCGGCTGGTGAAATGACATTTGACACGACCTATTTTCAGAACCTGTATTTCCTGAATCAGGGAAAACCCAGGCTTAACCCAGGCGTAATTTCAAATGTGAACTATATCAATCCGGGACAGTATTACTGCCTGAGCAATGTAAATAAAACTTACAGAAACCTGTCCGAGCTGGGTCCGATCCGGTATACCAACATCAGTTTCAGTGAAAATGATTCCCTGACCAACCGGTATACCGAAAAACTGCTTGATTGCCGGATCGAACTCACACGCAAAAAGGTACAGTCTTATCAAACCGAGATAGCCGGGACAAATTCAGGTGGTGATCTGGGCATCCGGGGTAATCTCTCCTATCAGAACCTGAATCTGCTTCGCGGGGCTGAAATTTTTAACATGCGGATCACCGGTGCCCTCGAAGCCTTAAAAAACAGGTCGGATCAAAAGTATTCGAGCATGAAGGAGATCGGGTTTGAAACCGGCATAATTTTCCCAAAATTCTTTTCCCCTTTCCGGATGAGCAATTTCGTCAGAAAGTATTCTCCTAAAACCTCCATTTCCGCATCTTTCAATTATCAGTCACGGCCGGATTACACCCGATCCATTGCCAATGGCTCGTTTTCATACAGATGGAATGCCACACCCTTTATTGCCCATACCATCTGGCCTCTGGAAGTAAACTATGTTCAGATATACGAAGACCGATCATCTGCTGAGTTTATCGATTCAATTAAAAATACACCATTGGGGTACAGCTTTGAGGATCACCTTGTAAATGTGATCCGGTATGGTTTTGAGCTGAATAATCAAAGTATCGGACGCAGCAAGGATTTTGCCTTTCTCCGGTTTAATGTGGAAACAGCCGGTAATCTGGTGAACGCTGCAAACAAGGTGTTTAATGCAGAATCGGTTGATGGACAATATCAGTTGTTCAACGTGCCCTATTTCCAATACTTGCGGAGCGACATTGATATGCGGTACTACAATATAATTGATGTGCAAAACAAGTTTGCCTATCGTGTATATGTCGGTATGGGATATCCATATGGCAATTCAGGCACCCTTCCCTATGAGAAAAAGTTTTTTTCCGGTGGTCCGAACAGCATCAGGGCCTGGAGCAGTCGTGACCTCGGGCCGGGATCCTATGTAGATACAACGACTGTACCCAGTATATTCAGTTTTCCGAATAAGAACGGGGATATTAAGTTAGAAGCCAATATTGAATACAGGTTCAAGGTAATCTGGAAAATGGAAGCAGCAATCTTTCTGGATGCAGGTAATATCTGGACAATCAATCCCGAGGAAAACAAGCCGGGTGCTGAATTCCAATGGAACAGATTTTACAGGGAGATAGCGCTTGGTACAGGTATTGGAACCCGTTTTGATTTCTCGTTCTTCCTGCTGCGGTTCGACTTTGGTCTGAAAGTAAGGGATCCGGCCTTGCCCGAAAAAGAAAGATGGATCCCGGTTATCAGAAATTTCTCACTGAAAGACCTTCACATTAATTTTGGTATCGGATATCCATTCTAAAGTTAACGTTATATGAAAGATACCCTTCGTGATTTATTTACCTTTTCTGCAGGCGAAAGGAAAGGTGTGATCGTGCTGATCACAATACTGTTGATGGTCAGCGGATTTAATATGCTGCTGGTTCTTCGCCAGCCTGACACAATGCAGGAAAATCCTCCCGAATGGATGAATGACTCAACGGTTTCATCCGGGATAATTAGCTCAGATCAGTTTCGTGAGGACCAGGTTCCGGACAACTTGCCGATACCTGCTTCGGTCAGCAAGGATAAATTCCTTTTTGACCCGAACAGTGCCACCCAGGAAGATCTTTTAAACCTCGGAATCAGCCCGAAAATCAGCCGGGTCATACTGAATTACCGGGCAAAGGGAGGCAGATTTGACACCCCGGAAGATCTGAAGAAGATCTATGGTATGACCCAGGCTCAATATGATGATATTGCACCCTTCATCAGGATCAGCCAAACACCGTCCGCATCCGGAGCAAATACATCATCCGGGCCATCGGAAACTGAACGGTTGCTTGAAATCAATGATGCAGATTCAGCTATGTTTGAGAAACTGCCGGGAATCGGTCCGGTCCTGGCCAGAAGGATCGTCAAATACCGGACTATGCTGGGAGGATTCTATAATATACAGCAAATCAAAGAAGTATATGGTATCAGCGACAGCCTTTTTCATCAGATCAGGAACAGGATTGAAGCGGATACCAGTGCATTACTCAAAATAAATTTGAATACAGCTACAGAAAAGGAACTGGCCCGTCACCCATACATTGGCAGATATGCAGCTATCCGGAATTATCCGTTACCGGACTGAGGTATCCGGCATTAAGAATATCAAGGAGTTGAAAACAAACGGCATCTTTTCTGATGCTGCTTTTGAGAAAATAAGAAATTACCTGTCCCTTTAACTTCTTTTAACAGGCCATTACTTTTATTTCCGATTAAAATTGTGTAAATTTATTGAAATTATCTCCGGACCGAGATTGTCATTGCCGTATTACAGATTACGCGTTTTTTTTATTGGTAAAATTTGGTAGATATGCTTCAAAGTAATAAATTTGCGGCTCAATTAAAAAATCAAATATGATTATTGTACCAATCAAGGAAGGCGAAAATATTGAAAGAGCGCTGAAAAAGTTCAAGAGAAAATTCGAAAAGACCGGCGTGGTAAAGGAATTAAGAGCAAGGCAGGCATTTCAGAAACCCTCAATGCGCAAGCGTGAGGTGGTAAAACGCGCCGTTTATATACAACAGCTTCAGCAGGCAGAAGAATAACCGGTCCCTTAGAAGGGATAAAAATGCAATGACAGTTACCTGTTCGTGAAATTAATTATCCCTGATCATGAGGCACTTCGGTGACTTTCTGCAATATATTAAATACATTAAGCATTATTCACCGCATACTGCCCTATCCTATCAAAGGGACCTGGAGCAGTTTTTTTCATTCTGTACCTTTGATCCTGAAGCAGAGGAGTCTGCCATCGACACCCCGCTGATACGCGAATGGATGGTTCATCTCGTGGAAACGGGCAATTCAGCGAAGACGATTAACCGGAAAATATCTGCCCTGAAAAGTTTTTTCAGGTACCTGCAGAAAGAGGGGATTATCACAGTTAATCCGGTTGCCCGGGTGCTTAAGCCCAAAAATGGAAAAAAAACTACCTGTCTTTGTGAACGAGGATCAAATGGATCATTTGCTTGACCAGGTAGATTTCGGAGAAGATTACACCGGATTCCGGAACCGCCTGATGATCGAAACCTTTTATAATACCGGAATGCGGCTTTCTGAACTGGTGAACCTTCAGGTGGCGGATGTAGACCTGTTACAGCAGACTGTCAAGGTTCTCGGCAAAAGGAGGAAAGAGCGGATCATCCCGCTTGACCGTGAGTTTTGCAATACGCTGAAGCGATATTTGTCAGTAAGGTCAGACACTTTTCCCGGAATGAAGGAGGAATGGTTTTTCCTGACCACTGCCGGCAGAAAGTTATACCCCCGGCTGGTATACCGGGTAGTACATGGATTTCTTTCGATGGTAACCACAGCCGATAAGAGAAGTCCTCATATCCTCAGGCATACATTCGCCACGCATATGCTGAATAAAGGTGCCGACCTGAATGCCATCAAGGAATTACTGGGACATGCAAACCTGTCAGCAACGGAAGTGTATACCCACAATACTTTTGAGAAATTAAAATCAATATATAAACAAGCTCATCCACGAGCATAAAACTTAGGAGGAAATGTTATGAATATCAGGATCAATGCGGTTAGATTTGATGCCGACAGCAAGCTTGAACAGTTTATTGAAAAGAAAGTCCAGAAGCTGGCACATTATTTCGATGACATCATGAATGCTGAAGTTTATCTGAGACTTGAGAACACGACTGACCTGGAGAATAAGGTTGTTGAGATCCGGCTGGATGTACCGGGAAGTGATCTTTTTGCTCGCAAACAAAGCAAAACGTTTGAAGAATCAACAGATAGTGCCGTAGATGCCCTAAAGCAACAAATACTGAAACACAAGGAGAAACTCCGTGGTTTATAAATCATTAAAATAATTTTGTGATATAAATAAATTGTTATACATTTGCGAACCGATTTTGGAGGGTATTGCCGATGTAGCTCAGTTGGCCAGAGCAGCTGATTTGTAATCAGCTGGTCGGGGGTTCGAATCCCTCCATCGGCTCAGCAGAATTAACGATGTTCTTTGTACGTAAAGAAGAGTAAACAGGTTATCCGGTTTATGCTTCAAGGGGAGATACCAAAGTGGCCAACTGGGGCAGACTGTAAATCTGCTGGCTGATGCCTTCGTAGGTTCGAATCCTGCTCTCCCCACGAGGTTATGTTGATTTGTTGATTTGTTGATTTGATGATTTATTGATGTGTTGATTTGTTGATTTGAAATCAGGGGCCTTCCGGTTTTTAAATCATCAAATCAAAAAATCAACAAATCAACAATTCACAGAGGCGGGAGTAGCTCAGTTGGTAGAGCATAACCCTTCCAAGGTTAGGGTCGCGCGTTCGAATCGTCCCGTCTTCCCGCTCGCAATAGCCGATGTAGCTCAGTTGGTAGAGCGTTTCCTTGGTAAGGAAGAGGTCACGGGTTCAATTCCCGTCATTGGCTCAAAATTGACATGATTTAAAACTGAACAATAACTATCAAATATTCAAATTATGGCTAAGGAAAAATTTGACAGGTCTAAACCTCACGTTAACATTGGAACAATTGGTCACGTGGACCATGGCAAAACCACATTAACTGCAGCTATTACTAAAGTTCTTGAAAAACAAGGATTTGCCAGTTTCCGTTCCTTTGATTCCATTGATAATGCACCTGAAGAAAAAGAAAGGGGTATTACAATCAATACCGCTCACATTGAATACCAAACAGCCAACAGGCATTATGCGCACGTTGACTGTCCGGGTCACGCTGATTATATTAAGAACATGGTTACCGGTGCTGCCCAGATGGACGGTGCCATTCTGGTTGTTGCTGCAACGGATGGTCCTATGCCGCAGACCCGTGAGCATGTTCTGCTTGCCCGCCAGGTAAATGTTCCCAAGGTACTGGTGTTCCTGAACAAGGTAGATATGGTTGAAGATCCCGAGATCATCGAACTGGTTGACATGGAAATCAGGGAACTCCTCACTTTCTATAAATTTGACGGCGACAATGCTCCCATTATTCATGGCTCAGCACTGGGTGCCCTGAACGGTGAACCAAAGTGGGAAGAAAAGGTACTGGAACTAATGGCTGCTGTGGATGCATATATTCCCATCCCTCCCCGTGAAAAAGAAAAGGCCTTCCTCATGCCGGTTGAAGATGTATTCTCCATCACGGGTCGCGGTACGGTTGCTACCGGAAGGATTGAAACAGGTGTTGTTCACACAGGTGATGAGGTTGAACTCATCGGTCTTGGGCGCACAAGGCAGAAAGACCATTGTTACAGGAGTTGAGATGTTCCGGAAAATTCTGGATGACGGTGAAGCCGGTGACAACGTCGGACTTCTTCTGCGTGGTGTTGACAAGAAAGAAATCCGCAGGGGTCAGGTTCTTGCAAAACCCGGATCCATCACTCCACATACTAAATTTAAAGCTGAGGTATATATCCTGAAAAAGGAGGAAGGTGGTCGTCATACCCCTTTCCACAATCATTACAGGCCTCAGTTCTATCTCAGGACTCTGGATATTACAGGTGAAATTATCCTGCCCCAGGGTACCGAGATGATCATGCCGGGTGACAATGTGTCCATCACTGTTGAGCTTATTTATCCTGTAGCTATCAATCAGGGTTTGCGTTTTGCAATCCGCGAAGGCGGCCGTACGGTTGGTGCCGGTCAGGTAACCGAGATCGTTGATTAACAAATAGGATTGACGGAATAGATAAATTCGTTGCCCGTGGGGTAACGGATTTATCTATTTGTGGCCTACGGGTGTAGCTCAGTTGGTAGAGCACTGGTCTCCAAAACCAGGTGTCGGGCGTTCGAGTCGCTCCTCCCGTGCTAAACAAAAGACAATGAAGAAAGTAATCAGTTATTTTCAGGAGTCCTATAAAGAACTCATTCACAAAGTAACCTGGCCTTCCTGGAAGGAACTTCAGGGCAGTGCAATCCTTGTGATGGTTTCATCTCTTCTGATTGCTATCGTAGTGGCATTGATGGATTTCGGATTCAAGAATCTGATGAGTATTATCTATAGTCTTTTTTCTTAATAACCTTCAGGGGGGGATTTTTACATGGAAGACCAGGAAAAAAAATGGTATGTTCTCCGTGCTATTGGTGGTAAGGAAAAGAAGGTGAAGGAATACATTGAGAGTGAGATCAACCGTCTTAACCTGCAGGAGTTTATCTCCCAGGTCCTTATTCCCACTGAGAAAGTTTACCAGATCCGAAATGGTAAAAAAATCAGCAAGGAAAGAAGTTATTTTCCGGGATATGTTCTCCTTGAAGCTGCACTGGTTGGTGAAATACCCCATATTCTCAAAAACATAACCCATGTAATCGGTTTTCTCGGATCGAAGGGAGATGAGTTACCAACTCCTTTGCGCACCTCAGAAGTTAACCGGATCCTGGGCAAGGTCGATGAGCTGGCCGAAGGAGATGAAGAACTGAATGTTCCTTTTTACGTTGGCGAGTCGGTTAAAGTGATTGATGGTCCTTTTAACAGTTTTACCGGTGTTATTGAAGAAGTTAATGAAGAGAAGAAAAAGCTCAAGGTCATGGTGAAGATCTTTGGGCGAAAAACTCCGCTGGAATTAAGTTTTATGCAGGTTGAGAAAGAATAAAAAGCATTATACAATATACGTGAACAGATGATGATAATAACCCTAATGCTTCCTGAATAATCATCCTGAAACGTGTGAATCAACTATATAAATCAGAAACAAGTACATTATGGCAAAAGAGGTTGCTGGACTAATTAAATTGCAGATCAAGGGGGGTGCCGCTAATCCGTCACCACCGGTGGGACCTGCTCTGGGATCAAAGGGTGTGAACATTATGGAGTTTTGCAAACAGTTCAATGCCCGGACCCAGGATAAGGCTGGTAAAGTACTCCCGGTTGTGATCACCGTTTACAGCGATAAGTCGTTTGATTTTATCGTGAAAACACCTCCGGTAGCTGTTCAGCTCCTGGAAGCTTCCAAGACCAAATCCGGTTCGGCTGAGCCAAACCGGAACAAGGTTGCTTCCATAACCTGGGAACAGATAAGAGCCATTGCTGCTGACAAGATGCCTGATCTGAATTGCTTCACCATCGACTCAGCAATGAAAATGGTTGCCGGCACTGCCCGTAGTATGGGTATTACCATAAAAGGTGATGCCCCAGTAAATACGTAAACTTTATTTCCGGATTAACATGGCAAATTTGACAAAAAACAGAAAATCGGCTTTGAATAAGATTGAACCAGCCAAACAATATAAACTGTCAGAAGCGGCCAACCTTGTGAAAGAAGTATCAACCACAAAGTTTGACGCATCGGTGGATATAGATGTAAGGCTCGGAATCGATCCGAGGAAAGCCAATCAAATGGTTAGGGGCGTGGTTACGCTACCCCATGGTACCGGTAAGCAGATCAGGGTGCTTGTGCTTTGTACTCCCGATAAGGAAGAAGAAGCCAAAGCTGCAGGTGCTGATTACGTTGGCCTTGATGATTATGTCGACAAGATCACCAATGGGTGGACCGATGTTGATGTAATTATCACCATGCCCGCTGTAATGGGAAAAATCGGCAAATTGGGTAAGATCCTGGGTCCCCGCGGACTGATGCCGAATCCCAAAAGCGGTACCGTAACTATGGATGTCGGAAAAGCAGTAAAGGAAGTGAAAATGGGTAAAATCGACTTCAGGGTTGATAAAGCCGGAATTGTTCACTACCTCTGTCGGAAAAGTATCTTTTACAGCTGATAAAATAGCCGAAAATGCCAGGGAATTTTTACATACCCTGGTGAAGCTTAAACCGTCAGCAGCAAAAGGCACTTATATCCGTACTATTTTCCTCTCCAGTACAATGAGCCCCGGAATTAAGGTCGATACCAAAGCATTCGACGAATAATTTTAAAGACCAGATTACATTATGAATAGGGACGAAAAAAACAGGATAATCGATAACCTGACAGATTCAATAAGCCAGGCCCGGCACTTTTACCTTGCTGATATTTCGGATTTGAATGCCGAAACCACCAGCAAACTCAGAAGGGCTTGCTTTGAAAAGGAAATCAAACTGGTTGTCGTGAAAAATACCCTGCTTAAAAAGGCTTTGGAGAAATTTGAGGGCAAATTTGATGGACTTTTTGGTGCATTGAACGGACTCCACTTCGATCATGTTCATCGCAGGTAAACAATGTCCCTGCCAAACTGATCAAGGAGTTTCGTAAAACCAGCCAGAAACCCGTCCTCAAAGCTGCTTTCGTGGAAGAATCCATATACATTGGCGATGATCAGCTCGATGCATTGTCAGGTATTAAGTCTAAGGAAGAACTGATCGGCGATCTCATGCTGCTGTTGCAGTCACCCGCCCGTAACGTTCTTTCCGCTTTACAGTCAGGCAGTAGCAAACTGGCTGGTATTGTTAAAACACTCAGTGAAAAAGAATAATTATTTTGATAACTAATTAATATTCAATTAAAATGGCAGATTTGAAAGCTTTCGCAGAACAATTGGTTAACTTAACTGTTAAAGAAGTAAACGAATTGGCCAAGATATTAAAGGAGGAGTATGGTATTGAACCCGCAGCTGCTGCTGTTGCCGTTGCTGGTCCTGCTGCCGCTGCAGAAGGTGCTAAAGCTGAAGAGAAATCAACTTTTTCAGTATTTATGAACCATCCGGGTGGAGCCAAACTCCAAATTGTAAAATTGGTTAAGGATATTACTAACCTGGGACTGAAAGAATCCAAGGAACTTGTTGACAAGGCCCCGGTTGCAATCAAGGAAAATGTTTCCAAAGAAGAAGCTGAATCTATTAAAGCTCAATTAGCTGAAGCAGGAGCCGACGTTGAACTTAAATAAAGTTAACCTGCGTAGTGATAACATTTAGGTTTAATTCCGACCTGTCGGAATTAAACCTATTTGTCATTTCTCATAACTTTAGTTCAACACCTTATTTATAAAAATAATGACCAATCAAAATTTGAATCGAATCAGTTTTGCCCGGACAAAAAACCAGATGTCCTATCCCGATTTTCTCGAAATCCAGCTTAAATCATTCCGTGATTTTTTCCAGCTGGAAACCACGCCCGAGAACAGAAAGAATGAAGGACTCTTCAAGGTTTTCCAGGAAAACTTTCCCATCACCGATACGCGGAACAATTTTGTTCTTGAATTCATGGATTATTTCGTTGATCCGCCCCGTTATTCAATTGAAGAATGTATTGAAAGAGGTTTGACTTACAGCGTTCCGCTGAAGGCAAAACTCAAGCTATACTGTACCGATCCCGAACACGAAGATTTTGATACGGTTATCCAGGATGTATATCTGGGTACCATTCCCTATATGACTGAAAGAGGACTATTTGTGATCAACGGAGCTGAACGCGTGGTTGTTTCCCAGCTTCACAGGTCACCGGGAGTATTCTTCGGACAGAGCATCCATGCCAATGGCACAAAACTTTATTCCGCCAGGATAATT
Organism: uncultured Bacteroidales bacterium; assembly: GCA_963705125.1. GTDB lineage: Bacteria > Bacteroidota > Bacteroidia > Bacteroidales > UBA10428 > UBA5072. The sequence continues at coordinate 759,710 of CAVPIY010000011.1, forward strand.
CCCTTTAAGGGCTCATGGATTGAATTTGCGACCGATATAAACAATGTGATGTATGCTTATATCGACCGCAAGAAAAAACTGCCGGTTACCACCCTGCTCAGAGCTATCGGTTTCGAGGGTGACAAGGATATTCTGGAGATCTTCGACCTGGCAGATGAGATCAAGGTTTCAAAAACCGCACTGAAGAAACTCGTCGGCCGTAAACTTGCTGCCCGTGTGCTGAAATCATGGGTTGAGGACTTTGTCGATGAAGATACAGGCGAAGTGGTATCCATTGAAAGGAATGAGATCATCATCGACCGGGAAACCGTCCTGCTTGATGAACACATTGATCCCATCATTGACTCGGGCGCCAAGACCATCCTTTTGCACAAGGAAGGTCAAAACCTGACCGATTTTGAAATTATTTACAACACCCTGCAAAAAGATCCCTGTAACTCAGAAAAAGAAGCCGTACTGCATATATACCGCCAGTTACGCAACAGCGAACCTCCCGATGAGGCTACTGCACGCGATGTGATCGACAAGCTTTTCTTTTCGGATAAGCGTTATGACCTTGGTGAAGTAGGCCGTTACAGGATCAACAAAAAACTTGGTCTCGATACGGCAATGGATGTGAAGGTCCTGACCAAAGAAGACATTATCCGCATCATCAAATACCTGATCGAACTGATCAATTCCAAGGCTGATGTGGATGATATCGACCATCTGAGCAACCGCCGTGTACGAACCGTTGGTGAACAGCTGGCAACCCAGTTCGGTGTTGGACTGGCCCGCATGGCCAGAACCATCCGTGAAAGAATGAATGTTCGTGATAACGAGGTTTTCACACCGATTGACCTGATCAATTCGAAAACACTTTCCTCTGTGATCAATTCGTTCTTTGGCACCAACCAGCTATCGCAATTCATGGACCAGACAAATCCGCTGGCCGAGATCACACACAAGCGCAGAATGTCAGCCCTCGGACCCGGCGGACTTTCACGCGAACGGGCCGGTTTTGAGGTACGTGACGTTCATTACACCCATTATGGCCGTCTCTGTCCTATTGAAACACCTGAAGGCCCGAACATCGGTCTGATTTCCTCACTTTGCGTTTATGCCAAGATCAATGACCTGGGCTTCATTGAAACCCCTTACCGGAAGGTGGAAAACGGAAAGGTCGACCTCAGTCACGGAAGGTATTATCTGGCTCAGTGCTGAAGAAGAAGAATCAAAGGTGATTGCCCAGGCCAACGCTCCCCTGAAAGATCGCGGTGAATTTGAAAACCCAAAGGTAAAAGCCCGCTATAACGGTGATTTCCCTCTTTCAGATGCCCATGACATAGACCTGATGGACGTTGCCCCGAACCAGATTGCATCCATCGCCGCATCACTCATCCCCTTCCTTGAACATGATGATGCCAACCGTGCTCTGATGGGATCAAACATGATGCGGCAGGCAGTTCCGCTCATCAATCCGGAAGCTCCCGTTGTGGGAACAGGGATTGAACATGAAGTGGTTCGTGATTCAAGATTCCTGATCATTGCAGAAAATGACGGAGTAGTGGAATATGTGGATTCAAATGAGATCGTCATCCGCTATGCCTTGACCGAAGAGGAGAAATTTGTCAGCTTCGATGTGGATGTCAGCCGGTACAAACTGCTCAAATACAGGAAAACAAACCAGAACACCTGCATTACCCTGAAACCCATTGTAAACAAGGGCGATAAGGTTGCCAAGGGCCAGATCCTCACCGAAGGATATTCAACAAGCCAGGGTGAACTGGCACTGGGCAGAAACCTGATGGTGGCATTTATGCCCTGGAAAGGATACAATTTCGAGGATGCTATCGTGATCTCCGAAAAGGTGGTCCGTGAACGATCTTATTCACATCCATTCACATCGATGAATACCAGCTGGAGGTTCGGGACACCAAACGAGGTCTGGAAGAACTGACCGCCGATATCCCCAATGTCAGCGAGGAGGCAACCCGTAACCTCGATGAGAACGGTCTGATCCGGATAGGTGCCGAGGTAAATCCCGGCGATATCCTCATCGGAAAGATCACGCCAAAGGGTGAATCCGATCCGTCTCCCGAGGAAAAGCTACTGAGAGCGATCTTCGGTGATAAGGCGGGTGATGTAAAAGATGCATCTCTTAAAGGCACCCCCATCCTTACTGGGCGTTGTGATCGACAAAAAACTCTTCTCCCGTTCCATCAAGGACAAGAAGCTCAAATCATCCACCAAACCGATCCTGGATAAGATCGAAGAAGAATTCGAACGCAATTCAAATGAATTGAAGGCCAAGCTGATCGATAAGCTATTTATCGTTGTGAACGGCAAAACTTCCCAGGGAGTAAAGGATTACTATAACGTGGACATTATCCCCAGGGGTGCTAAATTCACCCTGAAATTGCTACAGGATATCGATTTCCAGAATATTAACCCGAATAAATGGACTACGGACAAGGATAAGAACGAAGTAATCAAAACCTTGATCCATAATTATATAATCAAGTTCAAGGAAGTTGATGCCATTTATAAACGAAAAAAGTACAGCATCACGATCGGAGATGAACTGCCTGCAGGTATTGTTCAGCTGGCCAAGGTCTATGTGGCACAGAAACGGAAAGTGAAAGTAGGTGATAAAATGGCCGGACGGCATGGTAATAAAGGTATCATTTCCCGGATTGTACGCATGGAGGACATGCCCTTCCTGGAAGACGGAACACCCGTGGATATCGTGCTGAACCCGCTTGGTGTGCCTTCCCGTATGAATCTCGGACAGATCTATGAAACTGTTCTGGGATGGGCCGGCAAAAAAATGGGTGTGAAGTTTGCTTCTCCCATTTTTGATGGTGCATCCATTGACCAGATCGCCAGCTATACTGAAAAAGCAGGTCTGCCCCGATTCGGAAAAACATACCTGTATGACGGAGGTACCGGTGACCGTTTTGACCAGCCTGCCACTGTGGGTATCATTTACATGATCAAACTGGGTCATATGGTTGATGATAAGATGCATGCCCGTTCAATCGGACCTTATTCACTGATCACGCAGCAACCCCTTGGTGGTAAGGCCCAGTTCGGAGGTCAGCGCTTTGGTGAAATGGAGGTATGGGCACTTGAAGCATTTGGAGCAGCCCATATTCTCCAGGAAATCCTCACCATCAAGTCGGACGATGTGGTAGGCAGGGCAAAAGCTTATGAATCCATCGTAAAAGGTGAACCTATGCCGATCCCAGGTATACCCGAATCCCTGAACGTATTGCTTCATGAATTGAGAGGACTTGGTTTAAGCATTAACCTGGTCTGATCACGTTCATGTGAGTTATCTAGATTTTAAAACAGTTACCTAACAAGAGAAATCAGCTATGTCATTCAGAAGGGACATTAAAGTAAAGTCGAGCTTCTCCAAAATATCCATCAGTCTGGCTTCGCCCGAGGAAATCCTCGAACGCTCAAGCGGTGAAGTACTGAAACCTGAAACCATCAATTACCGGACGTATAAACCCGAACGTGACGGCTTATTTTGTGAACGCATATTCGGGCCGGTTAAAGATTATGAATGTCATTGCGGAAAGTACAAGAGAATCCGCTATAAGGGTATTGTTTGCGACCGTTGCGGTGTTGAAGTCACTGAAAAAAAGGTACGGCGTGAGCGGATGGGGCATATTTCACTGGTTGTCCCGGTAGCCCATATCTGGTATTTCCGTACCCTGCCGAATAAGATCGGATATTTGCTTGGACTACCTTCCAAGAAACTCGACAGCATTATCTATTATGAACGCTATGTGGTGATCAATCCCGGTATTAAATCGGCTGACGGGGTTCAGTATCTTGATTTCCTGACAGAGGAAGAATACCTGGATATCATTGAATCACTGCCCAAGGAAAACCAGCTGCTCGACGACAGCCATCCCGATAAGTTCATTGCCAACATGGGTGCTGAATCGCTTTACCAGCTGCTGCAGCGCATCGACCTCGACAACCTTTCCTATGAACTGAGACACAAGGCCAATACCGAAACTTCTCAGCAGCGTAAGAATGAAGCGCTCAAACGCCTTCAGGTAGTTGAAGCCTTCCGGGCATCCAAAGGGGTTAATCATCCTGAATGGATGATCCTGAAGGTAGTCCCGGTTATTCCTCCGGAACTCAGGCCCCTCGTTCCACTTGACGGTGGCAGATTTGCAACTTCTGACCTGAATGACCTGTACCGCAGGGTGATCATCCGCAATAACCGGCTGAAAAGGCTGATTGAGATAAAAGCTCCCGAGGTTATCCTCCGGAATGAGAAACGTATGCTGCAGGAAGCCGTTGATAGTCTGTTCGATAATTCCAGGAAATCAAATGCTGTAAAAACCGATGCCAACAGGCCGCTGAAATCTCTCAGTGACAGCCTGAAAGGTAAACAGGGGCGTTTCCGTCAGAACCTGCTCGGTAAACGTGTTGACTATTCCGCCCGTTCGGTTATTGTGGTCGGTCCGGAACTGCAGCTACATGAGACCGGCTTGCCGAAAGAAATGGCTGCTGAACTTTACAAACCTTTTATCATCCGGAAGCTGATTGAAAGAGGTATTGTAAAGACCGTAAAATCAGCCAAAAAAATTGTTGACCGTAAGGATCCTGTCGTATGGGATATTCTCGAGAACGTGCTGAAAGGCCATCCTGTGCTGCTTAACCGTGCACCGACACTGCACCGGTTGGGTATCCAGGCATTTCAGCCAAAACTGATCGAAGGTAAAGCCATTCAGCTGCATCCGCTGGTTTGTACGGCATTTAACGCCGACTTCGACGGTGACCAGATGGCAGTGCATCTTCCGCTGGGCAATGGCGCCGTGCTTGAAGCCCAGATCCTGATGCTGGCTTCACACAATATTCTGAATCCTGCCAACGGCGCTCCCATCAATGTGCCTTCACAGGACATGGTTCTCGGTCTGTATTACATGACAAAAGCATGCAAGAGCACGCCTGACCAACCTGTCAAAGGAGAAGGCTACACATTCTATTCTCCGGAAGAAGTCATCATCGCTTACAATGAAAAGCGAGTCGACCTGCATGCCATCATCAAAGTCAGGATAACCGACTATACCGGTGAAACACCCGTGTAAAGAAGATTATTGAAACCACAGTGGGCAGAGTCCTTTTCAATGAAGTAGTGCCCAGGGAGGTGGGATTCCTGAATGAGATCCTCACCAAGAAGTCACTTCGTGAGATCATCAGCAATGTATTGAAACAGACCGGTACTGCCCAGACAGCCAGGTTCCTCGATTCCATCAAGGATCTGGGATTCCAGATGGCATTCAGGGGCGGACTGTCATTCAACCTCGATGATGTTATCGTCCCGAAGGAAAAAGAAGACCTCGATGAACGAAGGATACGATCAGGTGGATGAGGTGATGAACAACTACAACATGGGATTCATTACCAATAATGAACGATATAATCAGATCATCGATATCTGGACACATACCAATGCCAAGCTGACACAGACGCTGATGAAGCGGTTATCTTCCGATAAGCAGGGTTTCAACCCGGTTTATATGATGCTCGATTCAGGCGCCAGGGGATCAAAGGAACAGATCCGCCAGTTATCCGGTATGAGGGGTCTGATGGCAAAACCGCAGAAATCAGGTTCCACCGGTTCAGAGATCATTGAAAACCCCATTCTTTCGAATTTCAAAGAAGGGTTGTCCGTTCTCGAATATTTCATTTCCACCCACGGTGCACGTAAAGGTCTTGCTGATACGGCCCTGAAAACAGCAGATGCCGGATATCTTACCCGCCGTCTGGTTGACGTATCGCAGGATGTGATCATCTCGGAAGAAGATTGCGGAACACTGCGTGGTCTGCTGGCAGCCGCCATCAAGAACAACGAAGAAATTGTGGAATCGTTATACGAACGTATTTTTGGCCGTACTGCGGTTCATGATGTATACCATCCGCTTACCGGTGAACTCATTGTTTCTTCGGGAGAATCAGATCAATGAAGAAATAGCCCGCATCATCGATGATTCCCCGATTGAACAAATGGAGATCCGGTCCGTGCTTACCTGCGAGTCGCGAAAGGGTGTTTGTGCCAAGTGTTACGGCCGTAACCTGGCTACCAGCCGTATGGTTCAGAATGGAGAAGCCGTTGGTGTAATTGCCGCCCAGTCAATCGGTGAACCCGGCACACAGCTTACCCTCCGTACTTTCCACGTGGGTGGTACTGCCATGAGTATCACAACCGAATCAAGAATTGTGGCAAAATACAACGGTATTGCTGAAATTGACGAATTGCGTGTGGTGGAATGCGTTGAGGCAGATGGTATCAAATATGATATCGTCATCGGCCGTCTTGCTGAATTGCGTGTTGTGGATAAGAAAACCGGTATCTCCCTCACCACCAATAATATTCCCTACGGTGCCAAATTGCATATCAAGAATGGTGCTGAGGTGAACAAGGGTGACCTGATCTGCGAATGGGATCCTTACAATGCGGTAATTATTTCTGAAGTTCCGGGCAAGGTATCCTTCGAAAGTGTGATTGAAGGTGTCACCTTTAAGGAAGAATCAGATGAGGTAACCGGATACCGCGAAAAGGTCATTATGGAAACCAGGGACCGTACAAAGAATCCCGGTATTGAAATTCTTGACAAAAACGACAACGTCCTGAAAACCTATAACCTGCCTGTTGGCTCACACCTGAGTATTGAAGAAGGGGCTTTGGTAAAAGCAGGAGATGTCCTGGTAAAAATACCGCGTGCTGTTGGTAAATCTGGGTGATATTACAGGTGGTCTTCCCCGTGTCACCGAATTGTTTGAAGCCCGTAACCCGTCAAATCCGGCCGTTGTTTCGGAAATTGACGGTGAAGTGTCATTTGGAAAGGTAAAACGCGGTAACCGTGAAATAACCATAACCACAAAAGCCGGACAGCAGAAGAAATACCTGGTGCCGCTATCCAAACAAATCCTGGTGCAGGAAAACGACTATGTGAAGGCTGGTATCCCCTTATCCGACGGTGCCATCACGCCATCGGACATTCTCGCCATCAAAGGACCTACAAAAGTTCAGGAATATATCGTGAACGAAGTTCAGGAAGTTTACCGCCTCCAGGGTGTAAAGATCAATGACAAGCATTTTGAGGTCATTGTGAGACAGATGATGCGCAAGGTGGAGATCATTGATCCGGGTGAATACCAAATTCCTCGAAAAACAATTGGTGGACAAATGGGAATTCTTTGAAGAGAATGACTGGATATATGGAAAAAAGATCATTGACGAATCAGGTGATTCACAGACCATTGAAACCAGGACAGATTGTGACTGCGCGTAAACTGCGTGATGAAAACTCTGTGCTGAAACGTAAGGATCTCAAACCCGTTAAAGCACGGGATGCCATACCGGCAACTTCACAGCAGATCCTTCAGGGAATAACCCGTGCAGCCTTGCAAACACAAAGCTTCATGTCAGCCGCCTCATTCCAGGAAACAACCAAGGTGCTGAACGAAGCTGCCATCTTTGGCAAGGTTGATTACCTCGAAGGATTGAAGGAAAATGTGATCGTGGGCCATCTGATTCCTGCAGGAACCGGCAACCGCAGGTTCTCCAACCTGATTGTCGGATCCAAGGAGGAATTTGAAAAGCTTACCGAGGAGAAAAAATACAGTCATGAAGCCGTCAGGGAAGAACATAAATTAAATCCGGGTTATGGAAGATAAGAAAGAATCCGAATCAGATCAGCATTGAACTGAAGGAAGATATCGCCCAGGGCATTTATTCGAACCTGGCAATTATCACCCATTCCCCTTCGGAATTTATTGTTGATTTTGTACGGATCATGCCGGGAATGCCCAAAGCCGAGGTAAAATCCCGGATCATCCTAACTCCCGAGCATGCCAAAAGGCTTTTATATGCGCTGAAAGACAATATTGCCAAGTATGAGGCAGCACATGGACCGATAAAGCAGGCTGAGGGGCAAGGCAATATGCTGATCCCTATGAATTTCGGAGGTCCATCGGCGCAAGCTTAAAAAAACAGCTCCGCAGATGGCGAGCTGTTTTTTTAATGAACAATGAACAATGAACAATTAATAATGAATTGCCGACGTCACCGGTCTGACGCTTGGAGACTACCGCCACTTTTAGCTATTAGTTTTTATCTTTTTATTCTTCATTCTTCATTATTCATTGTTAACTTATTTAATCTTCCCCGCCCATTGAATCGCCCCCAGCAAATGCTGCTGTAACAGCGGCTCGTCATAGTTATCTTCGCGATGACCAGCCCCGGTATAGAAAGCACGGCCGCCTTCAAAATCATGGCACCAGATAAAGGGATGTTTGGCGCCATTCGCTCCACCCTTGTATGACTTCTCATCCAGATTAGCCAGCACCTGAATGTCCGGACTAATATCCCTGAAATTATACCACTCATCTGTTCTTTTCCACTGGTCGGGTAATCCGGATGTTGCAGGATTATTCTTATCCGTAACCTGAATAACCGCTTCCTGCTGTTCCGGATGGGAAAGGAAATATGCCCCGACGAGCTTGTTGTACCAGGGCCAGTCGTATTCCGTATCTGTGGCTGCATGGATACCTACAAATCCCCCACCCGACCGGATGTACCGGATAAAAGCCTCCTGCTGAGGATTATCAAGCACATCACCGGTGGTGTTGATGAATACCACAACCTTGTACTTCTTAAGATTCTCGGCTGTGAATAAGGCAGCATCCCGGGTAGTATCAACGTCAATCTTGTTTTGACCGCAAATGTTCATGATGGTTACCATACCCTTGGGTATGGAGGAATGGTAAAATCCCTTTGTTTTTCCGAAGACCAGTATCTTCGGAGCATCTTTTCGTGCCTGAACTGGTTGTGAAGCAAGTACAATCAGTATAACAAGTGTTAGGTAAAACATCTTTTTCATGGCCAGTCTGTTATTTATTAGTTTAGAACTTGTATATATTATCTTCTATCAACTTATCTGCAATCCTGCGGCGGGCATCTTTCACATTGACACCTTCTACGGAGGAAAGGACTTCTATGGTATTGGCCAGTGCAAGGGCTTCATCGCCAGATGCAAACGAATAGATAGCATCCAGACCGGATTTTCTGATCTTGTTAGCAGCATCATATACAAATACATCCAGCATATCCCTGTACAGTGCGGCAGCGGTGGCACCCTTCATACTTTCAATTTTCTCCACCCTGAGTGCCATGGATTCAGCCACGTAGGTTTCAGTGATTATGTCGGATATGCTGTTCAGTACTTCCTGTTCATGAACCAGGCTTTTGTCAAATCTTTTCGAGGCACCATGAATGGTAATCAGTGCGGCCTTTTTAAAGTTGCGGATATACCTTGACTTCTCCTGGTAAAAGGATTCATTGGCCATTGTGCCCTCGGGAAGTGAATCCAGGTTCGTAAAGGCCTCTTCAGCTTTGCCGAAAAGATTAAAATCTCCTTTCATGGCTCTTTTCATGGCAGTATCCACCACAAGCAAACGGTTAATTTCATTGGTGCCTTCAAAAATGCGGTTGATCCGGGAATCACGATAACCTTTTTCCACGGCCATTTCAGCGGAATATCCCATGCCTCCGTGAATCTGAACGGCTTCATCAATCACAAAGTCAAGGATCTCAGATCCATAAACTTTCAGTATGGCAGCTTCAACTGCATAATGGCTGATGCCGTCGATGGTAGCCCTGCCTTTGTCGCATCCTTCAGCTTTATATTTTTCAATCAGGCCATCGATGTCCCTGCTAACGCGGTAATTGGCCGATTCACCGGAAAAGGTCAGTATAACCTGTTGTGCCAGTTTTTGTTTGATGGCACCAAAAGTGGAAATCAGGGTACCAAACTGCTTCCTTTCATTGGCATACTTCACGGAGTCGTTAATGGCTTTTTTTGCAGCACCGATCACATTGGCCCCCAATTTAATCCGACCCATATGCAGAATACTGAGGGCTATTCTGAAACCCTCGCCCCGTTTGCCCAGCAGATTTTCAACCGGCACTTTCACATCGTTGTAGAAGATCTGGGCTGTGGATGAACCTTTAATCCCCATCTTATGCTCGTCGGGATTGATCCCCACTCCCGTATAACCGCTTTCAACGATAAAGGCACTGAGCACCCTGTCGTTGTCAATCTTTGCAAAAACAGTCTGAACATCAGCAAAGCCCGCATTTGTGATCCACATTTTCTGGCCATTCAGTATATAATGCTTGCCATCGTCTGAAAGCCTCGCATTGGTCTTTCCGGCATTTGCATCACTTCCTGCACCTGGTTCAGTAAGGCAATAAGCACCGATCAATTCGCCTGTGGCCAGCTTTGTTACATATTTCTGCCGTTGTTCTTCAGTGCCATAATACATAATGGGTAAAGTACCAATACCACAATGCGCCATAAAGGCCACAGAAAAGGAATAGCCTGCACCAATGTTTTCTGCAGCCAGCATCTGTGTGACGAATGACTGTCCGAATCCATTGTATTCCTCGGGTATGGAGATCCCCATCAGCCCCAGTTCACCCGATTTCTTAAGTATGCTTTTCATCAGTTCCCTGTCTCCCGTATCCACCTTGTCCACATTGGGATATACTTCCATTTCCAGGAAATCCTGACAGGTTTGCGCAATCATCAGTTGTTCTTCGTTGAATTCTTCCGGAATGAAAACGTCCTTTGATTCAGACCCGCTGACAAGAAATTCACCGCTTTTCAATGTTTTTCTGGGTTCCATTTTATATTAATTAAAAATTTATTTTAGACATTCCGTAGAGACGGGTTTCAAACCCCTCTCTACAGATCCAAATCCATGGCGATCAATTCGGCAATATCATAATTTTTAACATCTCTTCCCGGTTCTTATATTTCAGGCCATCGGTCATCATGGTCATGCAGAATGGACAGGCTGTTGCAATAATGTCAGCGCCTGTTTCCAGCGCATCTTCCGTACGTTCCAAAAACACTTCCTTAGTTGCCTTTCTCTGCTTCCTTGAACATCTGTGCACCACCTGCTCCGCAACACAGTGCAAAACTCCTGTTTCTTTTCATTTCCAGCAGATTGGAGGTCAGGGATCTGAGAATGGTGCGGGGCTCGGTTATAGATATCATTCGCGCGTCCCAGGTAACAGGGATCATGATAGGTAACACGCATGCTGCCGGCAAGGATTTGTTCAATTTAAGTCTGCCATCCCGGATAAAAGACTCCAGCAAACTGAATATAATGGATTACTTCATACTTGCCGCCCAAGATCAGGATATTCGTTTTTAAAGATATTAAAACAATGCGGGCAGATGGTGATAATTTTCTCAATCCCATACATCCTGAATATCTCAATATTCTGCAAAGCCTGCATCTGGTAAAGCATTTCATTGCCTGCCCGTCTGGCCGGATCGCCGGTGCATGATTCCTCTTTCCCCAGCACAGCATAACTGATCTCCAGATGTGACAGTATTTTGGTAAAAGCCCGGGCTACTTTTTTATACCGGTCATCAAAAGCACCTGCACATCCCACCCAGAAAAGGTATTCCGGTTTTTCGCCCCGTGAGTAAAGGTCAGCCATTACCGGAATTTCTACTTTGCGTGTTTCCATAGCCTGTTCTATGATTTTGAAATTAATGAACTTTTATTTCAAGATCCTTCGCCCATAACAACCTGTCTTCGGGTGAGTATTGCCAGGGTGCACCATTGTTTTCAATGTTGCTGAAAACCGCTTTCAGTTCACCCGGAGCTGATGCCTCTTCCATAACCAGGTACCTCCGCATATCCACGATCAGTGTCGGATGATTGATATTGATAGGACACTCCTTTGCACATGCATTGCAGGTAGTGCAGGCCCATAATTCCTGCTCAGTGACAAAATCACGCAGCAGGGATCTGTTGTCATCATATTCACGGCCGTTTCTGACCAGTCCGGGACCCTTTTCCTTCATACGGGCCCTGACATCCATGATAATCTTCCTGGGTGAAAGAAGCTTGCCGGTAATATTTGCAGGACAAACGGAAGTACATCTTCCGCATTGCGTGCATGAAAGGGAATCGAAATAATTTTTCCAGGAAACATCTTCCACATCTTTTACACCGAACCGTTCAACTGGTGCATCGGCTGGCAGGGGATGCAGAAGGCCGTATCCGGATTCAGCATCAGTTTTACCTCCCTGGTAATACTATCCATGTTGGGAAGTTTTCCGAGCGGATCCAGCCGTGAAAGAAATACATTGGGTACTGACATGAAACACATGAAAATGCTTGGAATAGGGCAGCATATTGGCAAAGCCAAAGATCAGGAGAATATGCGACCACCAGCAGATCTCATACATAACCTCCAGTTTCTCCGGTGAAGAAGGCATAAAAAGAGAGGAAAGAATCTGGCTCACCGGATAAACACCATAAGATAATTCACCGGACAGGGCTGCATATCCGCAGATAGGCCGTATTCATACCCAACAGGGAAATCATGAGTAACAGGATCATAGTCAGGGCAATATTGGCATCGATATGTGTGCTGTGTTTCATTTCAATCCCTTCAAACCTCCTGATATGAAAAAACAGCCTCCTGCTTAGGAAAACAAGGATGGATATCGCTACCAGCAATCCGAAAACATCTCCGGAGGCGACAATCACATCATAGACGATCCCCAGTAGTTTTAAATGCCCGCTCAGTGCCGGAAAGACCATCAATAACCATTTCAATACTGCCAATGAGTATCACGCAAAAACCCCAGAATACAAGGGCATGAAAGAAGCCAATAACCGGACGCCGGAAAATTTTGGTCTGTCCGAAGGCAACATCCAGCATGATCCTGAATCGTTTTCCAAAATCGCTGACCGGAAATGCAGGTCTTGTGAACGCAAAGAACCGGATGATGCGGTTGATGGTAAAGGCAAATATGCCCAGGGTTATCAGGAGACATGCTGCAAAAACAAGTTGTTTGGTCATAATCAATTGTTCACCGGTTGGTTATCGTGATTTTATTTCCCTGACTGCTTCAACCAGTCCGGGTAATACTTTCATGGCATCGCCCACAATACCATACTGAGCTGCTTCGAATATGGGGGCATCCTTATCGGTATTAATGGCCACAATGTACTTGGATGAACTTACTCCAGCCAGATGCTGTGTGGCTCCGGAAATTCCGATGGCAATATATAGGTTGGGAGCAATGATCTTTCCGGTTTGTCCGGTATGCTCTTCATGCCCGCGCCATCCTTCATCAGAGACAGGACGGGAACAGGCTGTGGCTGCTCCCAGCAGATCAGCCAGCTCAACCAGGGGGCCCCAATTGTCGGGTGATTTCATACCCCGTCCTCCTGATACCACGATATCCGCATCGGTGAGGAGAATTTTACCGGTTTGCTTTTGTACCTCCTTTACCTGTGTCTTTGCCAGGGAACCATCAACCTGAACCGAAACTTCCCCAATGCACGGGGTCATTCCTTCTTTCAATCAGTTCATATGAGTTCTGCGCCAGGGTGATGATACGGATTTCGGTTTTTATAGTAAGGTGTGCATATGCATTCCCTGAAAAAGCCCTTTTATATACCACAAAAGGATTGATGCTGACCGGCAGTTTGCTTACACCTGATCCGATTCCCGCCCTGAGTTTTACAGACAACCTGGGTGCCAGCGCTTTGCCGGTATTATTGTTTGATAAAATTATTACAGTGGCGCCTTCCTTTCTGGCTGTTTCAGCAATGAGATGGGTATAAAACTGGTTATCAAGCACAGCGAAGCTGTCACCTGTGATTCCGATTATCTTTTTCACTCCGTACTGGCCCAGCTTTTCAAGTTCGCTCCTGCCCACATTCCCAATGCTCAGGGCGCATGCAGTGGTATTCAGCATTTCGGCAACGCTGGATGGCATAGGATGACAAGTTCAAATGAGGACTTCTTGAATTTTCCGTCCCAGTTTTCGGTAAATACCAATACTGACATAGTTGTTTCGATGTATTAAATTTCAGAATCAGGGATTAAATAACCTTAGCCTCTTGCTGCAGCAGTTCTATTAGCTGCTTTGGGCTGGCCGGGTCAATAAATCTGCATGCCGACCTTGGTTTTGGCATTTCATAACCGATGATTTCCGTAAAAATCTCAGCAGCAATTGGTTCAATCACTTTGATTGGTTTTGTCCTGGCCATCATAATGCCCCGCATGGCAGCAATTCTTGGCTCTTTGGCAATGCCTTTCTGAACCACAGCAACAAAGGGAGTTGGAAGGGTAACCGTTTCACGGCCACCATCGATCTCACGGTTGATCAGTACCTGACCGTCACGGAAATTGAATACCGGAAACCGCGGATATGGAAGGAAGCTCCAGTATTTCAGCAAGCATTCCACCAACCGATGATCCATTATGGTCACTGGATTCAATTCCACAAAATACAATATCAAATTTATCATTCTTCACCACTTCGGCAAGCTGTGAAGCCACAAAGAATGCGTCGGCAGGTTCGGCATTTACCCTCACGGCGTCATCGGCACCAATGGCAAGCGCCTTACGTATGGTAGGTTCCGTGCTGGCAAGACCAACATGGGCTATGGTTACTGATTTTACTCCGGTTGCAGCATCATCCTTCAGTTCAAGTGCCCGGGTAAGTGACAACTCATCCCAGGGATTGATAACCCATTGAATCCCATTGGTATCAAGTCTTTTATTGTCATCCACGAACTTTACCCGTGTGGTTGTGTCGGGTACCTGACTCATACATACGAGGATTTTCATCTGTTTCAGTTTTATGAAAATTAAACTTACTACTGTTATTACAGATTCAATATATTTGGTGATAAGCAACAAAATAAAGGAACCATTCACTTTTTTGGGCCTACAAATATAAAATAAAATGGAAGAAGTGAATGAAACATTGAAAAATTTGGAAAGGGTTGGAATTTTAAAACCTTGGCATATCAGCCTGTTAAAATCATGTGATTATCCGGCATTCTGTCTACGACTTACCCTGTTTTATCAAATAATTGTACAAGAAAACAAATAATGTCTATTTTTGACTAGGATCAGCTGAAACGATGAAGGCATTAATACAGCATACAATCGAGCTATTAAAAAGAAGGGTTAAGGAGAACCTGGATACAATCAACCATAACCAGACCGAGATCAGACAGCTTCTTAAGCAACCCTTGTCGGCTGAGCGCACCTATCACATTGAAAAGCATTATGATATTAACAAAGTCTTGATAAATGAGAATAACGACTTTATTAATCTTCAGGTGTCATTGCTGAAATTTCTGGAAAAATACAAGGACTCACCCATCATGGATGATGAGGAATTACCTGAATTAACACCTGAACTTTATCTGGATGATCATGAACTTTTTGAACTTACAATTCAGGGCAAACTGACTTTTGACTTAAGTCACCCCAGATTCGAGGATGCTGCATTCTTTGAAAAACTGATGCGGTATTTCTCGGCTGTTGAAGCATATGAGAAGTGCAATGCCCTTCTGAAGTTAAAAAATGACAGCCATTTCAAATAAAAGGCTCAACCTATCCCGAAGTCCCAAAGGGATCCCTTAGGGAGGATGCCTTGGCTCAACCTACAACCTACAACCTACAACCTACAATCTACAATCTATAACCTATATATAACTCACACTTACTTTTTTCAGCAATTTTTCTTCAAGCAACTGGGCAATCCGGTTAACAACCGTTCGTCTGATCTCAAGTTCCACAGGCAGGTGAGGATCCTGGTGTGCAATGTTAATACGCGTACCAATAATGATCCTGATCGCATCACTTTCCAGGATCAGCTTCACAATTTCATCGGCAGGACCTTTACCAAGTTTGAAATTTGGATTATACGCCTTCAGTATTTTTTCCACCTTGTTCAGTGTCAGGATGCCTTCCGTAAAAAGATCGATACCTTCCATTACATTCAAGGGCGGCAGTTCCGGATCTTCGAATTTAAAAACATCCTCAATGGTCAGGCCCAGCTCCCGTGAAATAATATCTCCTGTCGTTGCGCCCATAACTATCTTTTTCCCCTTGAATTCCAGAACTTCGGACGCAAGTTTAGTATCATCTTCTTTGTTATAGGGTGGACCTGTGCAGATGAGCAGTTCCCTGGGTTCTCGAAAATAAATAATCCCGCAGCTGGAATCATCCTTGGATTGGAATCCGTCATTCCGGTGGGCCATGTTCAGGATTTTACCGGCCAGGTTCCGTGCAGAAATCTGCGGATATTGTTTGATCATGTCGATGGCAAACCGGGCTACATTATCAATACCCCATCCAAAGGGGAACCTTGGAGTACCCAATCCCGATTGAGCTATTCCATCGGTACAGAAAATGATCCGGTCACCCTTTACCGGTTTAAAACTGCCTACCCGTATCTTTTTCCCGCAATTTGCTTCGCTACTGAGTACTACATATTTTGAATCCATTTTGAGGACCTTCCGGTCGCGTATAACCACACATTCCGGATTCTCATATTCAAGCAGGGTGACTTTATTGCTTTGTTCAGCATCAATAATGGTGAAGGTGGAGTAGTTCATTTTTCTTTCACTGCATTCAGGCAGTGTTTTCATAATGATCTCAGCCGTTTTCTCAGGTTCTTTATGTTCCTTGGTAAAATTCATGGCCATTGTTGCGGTCAGCGTAGCCAGAACACTCGCTTTTACACCATGTCCCATACCGTCGGACAATACAACAACGATGCGGTTTTCTTCTTTCACCTTACTGGACAGAAAGATATCCCCGCATATCCGTTGGCCTTCATAACTTTTTTGCTGGCAATCCACCTCTATGAAGAAATCTTCGCCCATGGATCAGGAAATCTGTTTCTTATTTTCATCCTTATAAAACTCGATAATGGAATTCAGCATGTGTTCAATATCTGTGGCGCCCTCTCCCAGCAGGAAACCGATCTTCTGTACCATTTCCAGGTTTCTGTCGATTACTTCGTTGATTCGGTTGACAACCTCGGCACGCTGAACCTCGGGAGCGCTCATGTCACGGATAATACCCCCGGCTACCTTACCTTTTACGATCGGGAAAATGGATACATTGAGCAGGTTCTCCCCGATCTTGACATCTTTGTTCTCGATGCTGTCATTGTCGGTAAGCACATAAGAGAAAAGATTTACAAAATTACTGGGAATAAGGCGGTTCAAATCAGCCCCGACGAGACCCGGAATGACCTCATTTATTTGTTCTGCCTCCTCACCCAGAATGGTGGTAAACGTTGTGTTGGCCTTTACGATCTTCAGCATGTTATCCACAATGACAACACCAGCCCTCAACTTTTCAAGCATGGCATTGGTCAGATCCGATGCCTGCGTGGCGCCTTCCTTTTCAAGCCGGGTTTTTTCTTCCGATTCACGCAAAGCCTTTCGGGCATGCGCCAGTTTTTCATTCATGTCATGCAGCGATTCCAGATAATTCTGCGTATTTTTCATGGCATAGGAAACGCACATCTCCGGGATGGTCACACCTGCTGCCACGTCGATGGCAAATTCCTGACAGGTATTGTAACCACATTCCTGACAGCCTGATGTATCGGTTTCCGATCTTCCCAGTTCAGTGAGTATTTCCCTGATCCTTTCCGGGGGAGGTTCCGGAGGCCGCTGATCATCTGTAGTAAAGGTGCGCGACAAATCGAGTTCAAGATATCGTTGCAGGTTATCATACCATTCTACTCTGAAAAAGTTCTGTATCCGCTTGTTGGCATATCGTGTCACCAGGTGTTCCTTATACAGGCGGTTACCCCGTTTCGTTATACCGGGACCGTCGAGGGAATTTCCATAGCTGATGGAGAGATGACGTTGAATGGTGCTAATATTGTGTTCAAATTCTGCAATGGAATCGGTCATTTCCTTTTTACCCTCAATGGAAACCAGACTTGCGGTGAGCAGATTCTCATCCATATCCGCAGCCTGAGCAAAGCCATTCCGCAAGGGAAACAAGGAACCCTTATAACTCAACGGGGCATCGATTCCGGAATATTCCTGGTTTGATTCCTCAATCCGATATGCTGCAAAAAGCTCCCGCAATTCTTCAAAAGTAATAACAACATCAATCCGGCTTTCCCCATCAAAAATCAGGGCTTCCTCCTTTGTAGCAATTTCCGGTCCGATATACATCACTTTGATATCCATGCCGTATATGTGCCTGACGACCTTAGCCATAGCTATCATGGGTGATACAATCGGTGCCAGGTTGCTGATCAGGTTTGGATGATATTTTTCAATATAGGAAACCACAATGGGATCATTGGCCGTAATATAATACCTTCCTTTGAAGTCGTTGAGAAGACTCAGGTAACGGTAAGCGATCATATCAACAGCAAAGGAAACCTCATTTACCCAGGTAACTCCCATGGCTTTGATCATCGTAACGAATTTGCGATGATCGGAGATATCATCAAATTCAGCTGATACGCTGGGGGAAAGCAATGCTGCAACCTTTTCACCCGAACCGAGCAATTTGCTTTGCTTCTTCCAAAGAGCTTCTATAGCTAACGGCCTTTGTACTGCAAACTGGTATGCAACTTCCACAACCGATACACCTGCTAGGCACCAGTTCAGGGAAACCTCCTGCCGCACTGACATAAATTGCCTTCACCGGGCAGGTCCTCACACAGGCATAGCACTTTGTACATTCCTGGTTGTTTATATTTATCAGTGGTTTCAAACGTGTATCTCCTTTACTTTTTCAGATCATGAAGGGCTTCAGCAAGGATATGATGAATATTCTCTTCATTGACCTGGTTATACATCTTACCCCCGATTTTAAGATTAGGACCTGAACTGCAATCCCCAAAACAATGATCGCCCTTGAAGAATACTTTGTCAGTCAGTCCACGCTGGCTTATATACCGCTGAATAATTCTCAGCAAGGTCTTATTCCCCCTGGCAAAACAGGAACTACCAAGACATATTACGATTTCACGCCGATGATTCATTGTTCATGTTGAATGGTGCTGTAAAGATAAAAAAGATTGTACCTGATCCAAACTTTGCGTATCAACATGTAAATTGTTATTTTTTTGTATTTTAGCTTAAACAATACTCCCTGATTTATGAAGAGTCTTCCTGAAAAAACAGTTGAACGCTTAAGTGAATATAGGAGAACACTTTTCCGTTGTCTGGATGAAGGTAAAACCCATATCTACTCTCACGAACTGGCCTTACTGCATAATATTACGCCTGTGCAGGTAAGACGTGATATCATGTTCATCGGTTATGCCAGCCGCGGGCGGAAAGGATACAACATCCATGAGTTGATCAAAGTGATGGCCGGTATTATTGACCCTGTGGACATTCTAAACCTGGCCGTTGTGGGTTATGGGAACCTGGGTAAAGCTATTTCCTCTTATCTGCTGAATAAGAGGCCCATGTTAAAACTGGTTGCTGTTTTTGACATCGATCCGAAGAAGATTGGAACCGGAATTTCTGTTGTTCCTTGCTATTCTCTTGAACGTTTGCGTGAAGTTATTGATAGTCATAATATTACAGTGGCATTGCTTACAGTTCCTGCTGATGCAGCACAACAGATGGCGAAAGCCCTTGTCAGTTCCGGAATTAAGGGAATCCTGAATTTTACTACCTATAATATAAACGTTCCGGAGGATATTTACCTGGAAGAATATGATATGATCACTTCGCTTGAAAAGGTAGCCTATTTTGTTAAACTTGGGAATTCACGGGATCAATTGTGATGATCGTTACCCAATTTCCACGGCTTTTTTCTTATCATAACTCTCATAGGCGGCCTTGATTATCCGTATACCGTTTAGTGATTCGACCGGTTTTACCACCAACTCTTTATCTTCAACAAGGGTATTATAGAGAGAATTGTAGAATTCAGGGTAACATCCGGGTAGGGTTTCGATCTTTCCCCGGTAATGCAAACCTCCCATCGTGGTATTGAGGATGCCCCACCTCTCTTCCGGATCACTTCCCCAGCCTGGCTCATCAGGGTAACGGCCAGCAGTCAGGGCCTCTTCCTGTGGGTCTGTACCATGCTTAACAAATGAACCCTCAGTACCATGGAGGATAAAATGGGGGCCTGGTTCACGGACAAGATAACTGCCTTTCAAAGTGACTTTGACATCCGGATAGATGAGGTTCAGGTCGAACAGATCATCAACCTGAGCACCAGTACGCTGCTTTCGGATATCGGCATATACGGCCGATGGCATCCCAAACAGAGAAATTGCCTGATCAATCAGGTGTGATCCCAGATTA
Organism: uncultured Bacteroidales bacterium; assembly: GCA_963705125.1. Classification (GTDB taxonomy): domain Bacteria; phylum Bacteroidota; class Bacteroidia; order Bacteroidales; family UBA10428; genus UBA5072. The sequence goes on from CAVPIY010000011.1 coordinate 779,873, forward strand.
TACAATGTACTGGTTCTGTTTTCCTGTTTTTCTTTCCATGAATCCCGGATGAAGTTCCGGAAATCGGTCAAAATGCGCTTCATATTCCACCAGCCGTCCCAGCCATTTCTGTTCAATGATTTTCCGGATGGTCAGGAAATCACCTTCCCACCGGCGATTCTGAAAGACAGTCAATACCCTGTCTTTTTTTTCAGCAAGTCCGATCAGTGTTTCACCCTCCTTCACATCAAGCACAAAGGGTTTCTCCAGTACAACATGCTTTCCGTTTTCCAGTGCCTGACAGGCAAAATCAAAATGCGTATGATCAGGTGTATTGACAAGTACCAGATCAATCCGGGGATCGTGAATGATTTCCCGGACATCTCTGACAATTTCCACATAGGGATATCGCTCAAGTGCACTGTTGCCAGTTCGTTGCATGATTTTAACCATGGCAAATCCCGGATTTACATGTAGCAAGGGTGCATGAAACACTTTGCCGGACATGCCGTACGACAAAATACCTACCTGAATGACGGGTTTCATATTTTTTCAGTTACAGGTTAGAACCAGTTTTTTCTCCGGAACAAGATTACGCCAATTGCCGAAGCGGCAAGTGAAATCAACATGACAAACAAAAAACCAAAGGGATTGTTGCTGAAATTGTTCGGAACATTCATGCCGTAAAGACTGGCAATAAAAGTGGGGATCATCAATATGATTGTTATAATTGCCAGTTGCTTCATAACCACATTCAGGTTATTGGAAATCACACTGGCAAAAGCATCCATCATTCCGCTCTGGATATCACTGTAAATATTGGCCATTTCAATGGCCTGCCGATTCTCGATGATCACATCCTCCAGGAGATCCTCATCAATAACCATGGATTTAATGAATTTTGAATTTCGAAGTTTTGCGAATAGGATGTCATTTGATCTCAGGGAAGTGATGAAATAAACAAGGCATTTCTCCATGCGCAACATTTTGTGTAATTCCTCATTGCGTGTAGATTTTTCAAGGTCCTTTTCTATGTCTCCCACCTGAATGTTGATCAGTTTGAGATAGCGCATATACAGATTGGCCACCTGGAGAAAAATATGCATGACAAAATTCGCCTGATTGTTGAAATCAACCTTCTTGCTTCTGATCAAGGATGGGATCAGTTCATTCTTTACAACACAAATTGTAATGACCAGGTTGTTGGATATCAATATACCAAGAGGTACCGTTATGAAAGGCATTCCATTGGAATTTCCCGTTATGGGGATACGGATGATGATGGTAAACCAGGTTTCATCCGTTTCCGTGCGGGCACGTTCATCCAGGTCGAGGATATCGTTAAGCTCCTCGGAAGGAACTTTCAGATCACCAGTCAGGAATTCAATCTCTTCAGCCGAAGGATTTGTAACCGATATCCAACTGTTATTCTGAAAAGTTTCAAGGGCCGAAAAGCCGCTGTCATATGTCCAATAGGTGATCATTGCAACCTCCCTTCCGTTATTGCATTGTATATAACCTGCTGTATCCTGGTCCTTACATTCATAGCTGCCAGCCTTGTATTTTCCGAATCGGGATATACCCGGTTGGACAGGAAAACATAAATCAGATCAAATGCCGGATCTACCCAGATCATATTCCCGGTAAAGCCGGTATGTCCATAACTTTCTGCTGAAGCGGCCTCAACGGTTGGCTGAGGCTTGGTTTTATCCGTTTCAGGTTTGTCAAAACCCAATCCACGCCGGTTACCGGGATAACCCAGGGGCTTCCTGGTGAACAATTCAATGGTTTCAGGCCTGATGAATTGTTCATCACCATATTCGCCATTGTTGAGCATCATCTGCAACACCTTGGCCACGTCAAAGGCATTACCAAAAAGTCCGGCATGACCGCTGATTCCTCCCAACATGGCAGCCCTTGGGTCATGGACATAACCATGAACGAGCTGTTTGCGGAAAATCTGGTCATACTCGGTAGGGGCAATCTCATCACGGGTGAAACGGTTCAGCGGATTGAAACATAATCTGCCGGCTCCAAGCTTCAGATAAAATACCGAATCCAGATAACGGTCAAACGGCACTCGGGTAATACTGTCAACCAACTGTTTAAACAAAATAAAACCCAGATCGCTGTATACATACTCCTGCTTTTGAAGTAAGGGGGAAGCGGCGATACCATTATATATGGTATCCTGCACCGACTTGATAATATACATGTTGTCAGCCACCTTGAGCGGGAAATGACTTGATTGCCTGCTTGAAATGAACGTGTTTTTGTAATCGGTATATCGGTTCAGGTACTGTACTGAACTTACCCTGAAGGGATATGCCTCTGAAATAATCGGACTGACCAGGAGCTGGTCTTTGAAAACAGGTTCCATCATGGAGAAGTAGAACGGTATAAAGGGGATCAAACCTGACTGATGAAGCAACACATCCTTAATAACCAGGTCCTTCTTATTTGTTTTTTCCAGATATGGAAGATAAGCCGCCAATTTCCGGTTTATATCGAGACTGTCCTTATCAGTAAGTATCATGAGAGCCGCAGTTGTGGCCACCACTTTTGTCACCGATGCCAGATCATACAGGTCAGTGACTAAGACAGGTTTACCGTCGCCATACTTTTGATTCCCGAAGGCTCTATTCAGAACAACTGTACCTTTCCGCGCTACCAGTACCTGGCAACCGGGAATTGCCTGTTTTTCAATTGCTTCCGATACAATCCCGTCTATCAGGAGCAGGGTATCCTCATTCATGCCGGCGGCAAGGGGAAGGTTAAACTGCAACCGGCCGATCCCGGTTACCGGCAGGCCCGATGCCATTGATTTCCACAAACCTGCTGTCACCGGCATGGTCCCACTGGCCCCCAAAGCACCAAAAATAAGCTGGGCTGAAAGTTCCTGGGCCAAAGGTGAGTTTTCAAAAGATACCACTACCGCCCGGAGCCTATCCAGGTGCCGAAACCGGTTCAGTATATAAGGATTTGCAAACAGATCCAGTATTACTTCCTGTCTGGCAGACAGCGAATCAACAAGGTCGATTAGACAGTCGTTAATGCCATACTGGAGAGATGACCGGATATCATTTGAATGTACACTGGCAATCACCAGATTATACTTCTTAAGTGCAGTGAAAATACTGTCAGTATTGTCTAAGCCGTCTCCAGTCATACGGAAGATGTCCATGGGCATATACATACCCAGGGTTTGCTGAAACAGGGAATCGTGATCAGCACTGAAGACAACTGACGCCACTTTAAGGGTATCCAGATGCCGCAGGGGTAAAAGGTTATTCCGGTTTCGCAGCACAGTGATTGCCGAAGCGTTCAGCTGACGCTGGAGCAAACGATATTCCTGCCTGTGCAGGTCCCGTGTAAGATTTGCAGTATTGGCGGGTTTATAACGATTCAATCCTGCATAGTACTTTGCAGCCAGAATCCTGCGGCAGTGTATGTCAATCTCTTCCTGGCTGATCTTACCACGTTTGACAAGCCGTGCAATATGTTCAATCACACCGGGAACATCACCGGGCATAACCAGCATGTCATTACCGGCCCGTAGGGCCTTTTCTGCGGCCTCAACAGGTTTATAATCATTTGTAATGCCTTTCATGTTCATGGCATCCGTAAAGATCAGCCCATCAAATCCAATTTCATGCCTGAGCAGGGAGTCGATGACCCTTTCGGAAAGTGAGGCCGGTGTTTTTTTACGGGAATCCAGGGCCGGAATTTGAAGATGAGCTGTCATTATTCCAGACAATCCATGATATATCAATTCCTTAAATGGGAATAATTCAAGGCTATCAAGCCTTTCCCTCGATTGTTCTATTACAGGTAATTCTTCATGGGAATCTGCACGGGTATCACCATGACCGGGAAAATGTTTGGCCACGGATATAATCCCATTATTTTCCATACCAATCATAAAAAACAGCGCCTTCCGGGTCACATTGCTCCTGTCCTCCCCAAATGATCTGCTATTGATGACCGGGTTTTCCGGATTATTATTTATATCGATGACCGGTGCGAAATTAATATGCACCCCCAATCGCTTCAATTGTTCGGCGATCTGGCTCCCCATATCAAAGATAAGCCGGTCATCCTGAATAGCCCCCAGCATCATTTGCCGGGGATAACGAAGAGTACTGTCAAGCCGCATCCCAAGGCCCCACTCGGCATCCATGGCGACCAGCAGATGTGTCTTTGCTATCGACTGATAATAATTGGTCAGCTGGACTTGCCTGACCGGAGAACCCTGAAAAAACACAAGGCCTCCGACTCCATAGTCGCGAACCAGAGTTTCTACTTCTTGTTCATTGGAAGGATTGTTTTTTGAATAAGCTGCAACCATGATCATCTGGGCAATACGCTGCTCAGGAGTAAGGGATTGAAGCACGGAATCGACCCAAGCGGCGGGTGAAAGGAGAAAAACCGGATCTGTCTTAGCTTCCTTTACCTTGAACTCAATACCTTCCGCCTTTTTATCTGGTATAAACCGGCAAAATAGGCCGGCTATCACCAGGGCAAAAAGAAATTGACCACTCCTCCGAAAATACCCGTTCATAGTCTTTTTTTTTGCATCAATATGATAAGTTGTTTTACTGGATCGGGCGTCCAGGGTTGCATTTTTCTCCAATTAAAGATAACCAACCTGTCCTTTCAGGTATGTAAAGTTATCAACACATAATACCTCTGGGAATTCTCTATGACTGGAAGTTAAAGGCTTATGACCGGATAAAGTATATCAATTTTCGCCACAGCGAGGTGGCATCAAAAAGCACGAGGAGGTAACAGGCTGATGTAAACAGCCACATTACTGAAAGGTTGAACCAGATGGTATCCGTTTTCTGTCCGTTCAGTATTTTTAGCGGGCAAAACAACCGTGCCCTGCCCAGATCAGAGGAAGGTTCCTGGAAAATATTATCCGTATTCCTGATGATTTCTTTGCCAATCAGGGAATAAGGAAAATCGGCATCCCGGTTGGTCACTGTTTTCTCTAACGCTTCATTGTAATAGTTATTCTTTATTTCATCGAGTGCTTCCCGGCCCAACACATTATTCAGGCTATCTAGCTGATTGTCTTTTTCTTGTAACAGATTTTGATATTTTTCAATGAAATGAAGATTAAGATATGTCAGATAATCAGCGGTTTCCCCGGCCAGATTTTCATTGTTTCTTATATCATCCAGGTCATACACAAATTCAAATGGAAAAACATCTGCAAAAACATTCATCTTGAGCATCTCATTTTTTAGCAGTCCGGTGAAATAGTTTACGCTGTCCTTGTTATCTGTTAGAAGACAACGTGTCAGCGATTCCTGTAGTTTTGGGACAACGTTATTAGTATAATAGGTAGTCTGGCTCAGTTTTTTATCGGTATCATAAAACAGTTTTTGGTAACGATTGCCTGTATATTGCTCCACTGCCAGGGCTTCATATCCCCATCTGGATACCATGAGATCACCCAGAATCGGAGTATATTTCACATTTCCGAGGTTCATGCGGTCATACGGGATAATACCTCCTCCAAGTAAAAGTTGCAGGGCAATTGATACAGGCAGAACCCTTCTGTACAGTATGTCTGAATTCTTAACACTGGCGGAACAGGTTAATCCCAACAAAATGCCGAAACAGGAAGCACTGAAAAGCACCAGCCAGTAAGTTAAAAACATGTCCCTGATACCCAGAATCAGATTGCCTGTCCAAGTGTACAGAAAAGTTTGTAAAGCAACGACAGGGAACAAATACAGAATTTTGGAATTGATGTAGCTGAAACGGCTGAACTCAAGATATTCCTCCTTTTCCAGCATATTTCTTTCTTTCAGAATATCGCCTGCACTTATAATCAAGCCGAGAAAAACAGCCAGTACCACGCTCAGGAACTGATACAGGGGAATATTGTCGTTTGCGGCAAAAGTATAATCCGGCTGGACCTTAATTCTAAAAGCCAGCGCAATTAACAATCCCACGAGAGGACCGGTCAGGAGAGTCCTGATGATTTCATTCAGGCGGGAAAATTTGCATTTGTAATTCCGGATAGAAAAAATTATCAATTGAATTTCCAGGTTGGGTATCTTCAGCATCCTGGCCGGCAATAGTGATTTGACAGCTTTTTCGCTTGATTTTGATGTCTGTTCCTGCAGATACAGCCCGTGCCAGTCAACCGGCTCCATTACACGCTTCCAGACCTGACCTTCACGGTCAGGCAATTTATAGTTCACCAGGTCAAGCAACTGTGAAGGGTCCACGTCCTGAACATGCGTATATGCCAGCTTCAGCTGCTTACTGAGGTATTCAGGTGCAGTTCTCACCGGGCCATTATATACAGCCCTTCCGCCTTCGTCAAGTATCCAGATTTTGTCGAAGAAACGAAACGTGTTGCTGTCGGTTTGACTGATTGAGGTGATTACCAGGTTACCGGAAAATGAATAATCATGGAGGATCTTGATGACCTTCGAAGCATCAGCCATGCCAAGTCCGGATAAAGCATTGTCTACAAGGAGTATTTGTGGTTCGCGCAACAGTTCAAGCGCTATGTTAATCATCCTCCTTTGTCCGGGCTGAATGTATTTGCTCAACACAGAGCCCACAACGACATGTTTCAGTTCAAGTATATCCAGTTTACTCAATACACTATTCACCCTGGCATCCAGCTCTCTCCGGGAAAGACTGCTGTAATACATCCGGGCCGTGAGCGCCAGGTTATCCTTAACTGTTAGCTCCTCATATAACAGGTCCTCTTCCGGCACATAACCAATTGTACCCTTCAGCAGATATTTATTCTTCCAGAGATCATAACCGTTTATGTTGATAGAACCACTATCAGGTCTGATTTTACCAGCAAGGAGTTTCAGAAGTGTACTTTTCCCGACACCCTCCTTTCCTACTATTCCGATAAGTTGTCCCGTGGTTTCGGTTGTGGTAAAGGTGTTGACTTCCCTGATGGGCTTTGATGATGTGTATTGCACGTAATCTGCAACAAGTGTAAGCATTCTTTTTTCCTGAAGCTGCAGGAAACGGTTCTTCAGTTCAGAATAGCTAAGCACAGGTATACCATTCAAAACTAAGGCATTACCGGGCTCGATTAATCTGAACCTGCAATGAGGCAGCATTTCCTGATCCATAAACTGCCCGGTACCGGCAAGGCAACGCACGACATAGGATTTGATCTGTTCCACAAACATCACCAGAATAGGACTTGTAAAGCTTTCTGCCTGAAAGATCCCGGATCTTTCTTTCTGTTTGGGAGCATTGCTCTCAATCCACCGGCCTTCAAGAGTTTCATCCAATGAGGAATCAAGCGGAGACAGTAACAGGTACTCTCCCCCGTCAGGTGCAGTGGGATCTTTATGTTCGAGAAATTCGCGGAATTTCCGGATCAGAGGACTGCCGATACCAATGCAATTAAAAATCTGATTCAGAAGCTCTGAAAATTGAGGCAAATCACGCATTTCCAGCAAACAATCCTGGACCAGAAGCAAGAGATAGACCTTTTCATGGTAACGGAGCAAAGAGTTGATTTCCCGGCAAAGGTTTTCCGAAATGATTTCCTCAGATTGCCGGGTATCGAATTTCACACCCAACTTCTCAAAATATTGCGAAACCGTGACCGCTTCAGGTGTTTCTGTATGATCCTGATGAGTTGATTTTATAAGCGCAATGGTCTGAATGGCCAGATTAATAACGGTTTCGTTCATCAACCTGATATTGTTTAAGTAAAAGTAGTGATTTTGAATGTCGGTTGAAATCAAATCTTTGTGAATTATGTTAAAAAAACAAAAACGGCCTATCCTGGCCTTCTTTAGGATAACCAAATCCATAATGAAATAATGTAGATGATATATATCATTCTATTTATATAATTCATATCACCGAAATGAGGCCAACAAAAAGCCAGAATCCGCGTAAATTTTAATCAGTAAATAAATCAATACAGAGACTACAACATCATATATATTAAAAGTTAGGTTTTTGTCAGATAGGGTTTATTAGTTTTGGGTGTAAAATCCCGGGTGATTGGGTTCATCCGGGATTTGTTTTTTGATAATACATTTTTGCCTACTTTTATCCCATATTCGAATCCTGCTAACCATGAGAATATTGTCCTTATGTTTTTTGTTCTGTCTGTCATTTCCAGGATTCAGATCAGTTGCAGGAAATGGCAATGAAAGATCTGTTCACGGGACATACAATGATAACTTTGATGTTGCCTTTTATTTTCTGGATCTGAATATAAGTGACACCTCCACTTTCATACAAGGTTGTGTTTCTCTTCATGTTAATCTGGTTGACCTTTCCGCAAGGCAGTTAACGTTTGACATGGCCACTCTACTTAAGTCGGATTCAGTACGTGTAAATGGCAATCTGGCGGTATTTAATCATGTCAACAATCAACTCTCGGTTGATTTACCGTCTGAAGGACCTGCTGGCCTTCCCTGGAAGATCGAAATATTTTACCATGGACTGGGCACAAATGCAGGTGAGGTTCAAGGAATATACAACAAATACAATTCAACCTGGGATAAGCGGGTTACATGGACACTCTCTGAACCCTTTTCTGCCCTGAACTGGTTCCCCTGTAAGCAATCACTAACTGACCAAGCTGATTCCGTATACGTTTTTCTAAGCACGGACAAAACGCTGAAAGCAGGATCCAACGGTTTATTGACCCAATCTGTTGCCCTAACCGGGGACCGCATACGTTATGAATGGAAATGCAGGTATCCGATAGATTATTATTTAATATCCTTTACCGTAAGTGATTACCGGGATTATAGTTTTTATGCCAGTATGGAAAACAGTTCCGATTCCGTTTTGATCCAAAATTATATTTACGATGATGATTCCTTTTTTTCACAGAACAAGGCCAGTATTGATAAGACATCAGAATTGATAAGCCTGTATGCAGATATATTTGGCCCATATCCATACCTGAAGGAAAAGTACGGTCATTGCATTGCTCCTGCAGGAGGAGGTATGGAACATCAGACCATGACTACGCTTTCGAGTTTCTCCTATTTGCTCGTCGCCCATGAATTAGCGCATCAGTGGTTCGGTGATTATGTTACGTGCAAAACATGGCAGGATATTTGGATCAATGAAGGATTTGCCTCCTATTCCGAATACCTGGCTTACCAGTACCTGAAGTCGCAATCCACCGCAGATAGCTGGATGAATGGTACACACGACCTGGTAAAAACCCTCCCGGGAGGCAGTGTATATGTACCGGAAACATCGGCAACCGATGAGGATCGTATCTTTGATTACCGCCTGACTTATGCCAAGGGTGCAGCCATCATTCACATGATCAGGCAGGAGGTCGGCAACGATGATATGTTTTTTAATGTACTGCGTGAGTTCTTACAGCTGTATAAAAACAGCAATGCGACGGGTATGGATTTCATGTTTCTGCTTGAAGAGATGACTGGTCTGAGTTTCAACCGATTTTTTGAAGAATGGTATTTCGGTGAGGGATACCCTGTTCTTTCCATCGATTGGAATCACCGGAACGACACATTGTATATCAGTTCCCTGCAAACAACAACAGCCTCCACCCCGCTTTTTAACATACTCGTTGAATATGAAGTAACCGTTGACTACCGTGATACGATTATTTCGCATCGCCAGGATTCCAGTTATGAGACATGGCATATATACATGCCGGGAGAAGTTACTAAGTTGAAAGTCGATCCCCGGGGTTGGCTGCTCATGCATCTTGCAGGGATAAGTCATTCCGAAAATGAATTTAATAACTCACGATACGTGGTAATTCCAAATCCGGCCAGGGATAAAATCACGTTGCTTTTTTCCGAACCGGTGGATACCTATATGGTTTATCTGGCTGACTCCGGCGGTAAGGTCCTCCTTAAAGAGCAATCAAAATCACCGCGTAAAACAATTGGTATTGCAGATTTCCCAAAAGGCACGTATTTTGTAATTGTTGAAGAAAAGAAAATGATTTACCCTGTTAAGTTCATAAAGAATTAAATACCCAATCAGGCAGACTGCATGAAATCCTGTTGGTTCATATTAACTGGTCTGATCCTGCTGTTGGTCAACATATCCCTGCCTGCGCAGGATAAAAAAGCCACACAATCGAAAAAAGCCATTGAAGCATATAACCGTGCCCTGCAAAGCTATTCGCTTCACAATTATGTTTTGGCTGAGAAATTCCTGCTGGAGGCAATTGAGGCGGATACCCTTTTCATTGATGCTTTTCTGATGCTGGCCGAGGTATTTGAAGACTCGGGACAGCCCCTGAAGGCCATTGATGCTTATCAAAAAGGTTTGCCCATCAACGAAGGCTATTATCCCTACGGTTTCATCCGGCTTGGCAACCTGAAGTATTCTGAAGGAAAATATGCTGAAGCCCTTGACAGTTATACCCGCTTTTTATCGCTTCATACCGGAAACCTGATTCATGATGAGAAAGCAAGAGCTGGCATTGTACGTTGCAATTTCTCGCTTGATGCCATTAAACACCCTGTTGATTTCAAACCCATCAATCTTGGCCCGAATGTCAATACCCCGAATGATGAATACTGGCCATGCATTTCAGCAGATGAACAAACCCTGGTTATTACACGACTGATTAAGAGTGATGATTTTATGAAAAAAGTCCAGGAAGACTTTTTTATCAGCCAATGGAAGGATACAAGCTGGGGATTGATGCAGAATGCCGGCAACCCTTTAAATACGATGGATAATGAAGGTGCACAAACCTTGTCAGGCGACGGGCGGTTTATGATCTTTACAGCCTGCAACCGAAGCGACGGGCTGGGAAGATGTGATTTATACTGGAGTGAGAAAGAAGGTGACAAATGGTCAAAACCAAAGAACCTTGGAAAACCAGTTAACACCTCCAACAGAGAAACACAACCTTCCATAACTCCTGACGGAAGAACCCTGTATTTCTCAAGTGACAGACCCGGCGGCAAAGGCCAGCATGACATCTGGGTATCACAGCGGATAGCCGGTGATCAGTGGTCACAACCAGAAAACATGGGTGACAGCATTAACACAGGTGGAATAGAAATGTCTCCGTTCATCCACCCCGACAACCAGTCACTTTATTTTTCCTCCAATGAACACATCGGACTCGGGGGATATGATTTGTTTGTTTCCAGATGCGACAGCGCGGGAAAATGGCATAAACCCGTAAATCTTGGCTATCCCATCAACACCAACCGGGATGAAATGGGTCTGATCGTTAATACACGCGGGGACATTGCCTATTACTCATCAGACATTATTAAAGCCCAGGGTAAGGACATATTTATTTTTAGCATGCCGTTACTTAGCCGTCCGGTTATGGTAACTTACATGAAAGGGCGGGTGATCGATGCTGTGAACAACAGGTTGCTCGGCGCCCAATTTGAACTGATAGACCTTGACAGTGGCAGGGAATTGTATAAATCATCATCCGACAGCATTACCGGTGAATTTGTTGTGAGCATCCCCGTCAACCACAATTATTTACTGAATGTGTCCCGAAAAGGATATCTGTTTTATTCCGGCAACTTTTCACTTAAGGGGATATTTCATGCTGGTAAGCCATATTTAAAGGATGTCCCGCTGCAGCCCATCCAGATCGGGAAAAGTATTGTGCTGAAGAATGTATTCTATGAAACCGATTCCTATGCCCTGAGAAGGGAATCCGAAATAGAGCTGAATAAAGTGGTGCTTTTCCTGAATGCAAATCCGGGTATTCGTGTTGAAATCAGCGGGCATACCGATAATACCGGGAATCTGGAATACAACCAGCGGCTCTCTGAAAACCGGGCCAAAACGGTGGCTGACTTCTTGATTTCTGCTTCTATCCGGGCTGACAGGATAGTATACCGGGGATATGGTATGAACGAACCGGTGGCCTCAAATGACCATGAAGAAGGCAGGGCACAAAACAGACGAACCGAACTCAAGATAATTGAATGAACCATGAATGCTCCCGGGATCCCAAAAGAAGCCGAGGCAACCGGATTTATACACCTGAAGTCCGACGTTGTCCGGATGATCAAAGAGAATGAAGGCGGAAGGGCCGAAGTGATCGGACTGGCGGAAAAAGCGGGTGTTCAGGCAGTAAAGTCAGCACAGGATCTTATTCCGCACATCCGGTTGAGTGAGCAGACGCTCGTTGAGGTTAAGGTATGGATATATCCCAACGGTATTGAAGTGAGAAGCCTGCTCAGTTCTCCTGAACCTGCCTCTCTAGAATCAGAAGCACTGTTGGCCGTGATCACTGCACTGGTAACTATTTTCGAATTATGCAGGGACCTGGATTCTGCCATGATGATATCAGACATTAAACTGGTACGTGTTATCCGCACCTGATCTGTTTAATAAGATCTTAATCTCATTAAACATTTTTCATTATGAACTGTTAACATAATGAAAATGCCGGCATGTTTATCCATAAAGCCCATATCCTGATTGTTCTGTTTGCATTGATACCGGCCATAGTCAAGGGCCTTCCTGAAAGTCCCTACCATTTGGTCCAGAGGAGATTTGTCAGCGAATTGCCAGCCGCGGCCGGCAACCGGATCGTGATCATTAGTACACGGAATTTCAAGCCGGATAAGGCGTATAAAATTGCCAGGGGCTTCCAGTCAAAATTGAAAACTTTCCACTTTGTTGCAGGTCAAACAGGTGATTCGGTTTATGTGAGACCCTTTGTTACTTTGGCACCAGCCCTGGATGACATGCCGGGCCATAGGAACTTCCTGGTATACGTGGATGGGCATGGCAAGACTTTTGATCAGATCCTGGAAAGGGGATTTGAACTGAGTAATCGGTTTAATATTAATCTGCTCATATTTGATTGGCCAACCGATTATATTGCACTCCGAAAAACTGCAAATAATGCCGATGAAATAACGCCTGTCTTTGTCCGGACAATGGCCGATCTGGATCATCTGCGACGGAAGTCATTTGACCAATCATCCATATCTGTCATATTTCACAGTATGGGCAACCACATCCTGAAAAACATTGTCGAACAGCATTTTCAAGATTACCTGCCGCGGCAGCATGTTCAGTAATATAATCATGAATGCAGCCGCTGTTAAACAGTTCAATCATACACACTGGGTGAGCAAACTACATATCCAGGACTCGGATATATATCACCATCAACGATGAAGACAAAACCTTACATGGTGCCATGGTGTTGCGGATGGCCAGGCAACTGGGAACGGGTTACAGAGGAGATCCTGCAAGTAAGGCTATTTACGTAAATTTCAGCGAGATAGCCACTACTGAGCACAATTTGTTCCTGGGCAGGTCAGTAGCTGAAAGGAATAATCAGCAAATTTACAGGTTCTATCAGGAAGCTTTTCAGGGAAATCAGGTGGATCTGATACGGAAACCGGGTTTCAGGGAGATAGGTGTTAAATTGGTTTATTATGCAGTACCGTTTGAAAGCGAGGAAGTAAATGTCAATTGACCGGCAGCAGATAATTGTCTATTTGCAGATTTTAAGTCCTTCGGAAAGTTTCCGGCGCTTTTCATTCTGATAATCAACCCGTGAATCACCGTAATCGAGTCTTAAGCGGTCAAATTTGATCTCGCTGTCATTTCTCCCGGCATGCGCCCAGGTTATCTGGAGGCTTATCCGGTTGTAACTGTCTTTGGCGCGTAAAAGCTCCAAAGTTGTGCACTTGGGTCTCATTTTCTTTACGATGTCATGCAATTGATTATACGTATTTAAACCAATTGGGTTATGAACAAACCAGATTTTCTTTCACAATTTCATTACAAGAATAATGCCATAATGCAGTTCATGCTGATTATATTTTCCATAATTTTAGGCACATCTGGATATATAAAATCTGAGAACGGATATGAACAACGTATAATTTGCTGAAGATGCACTTCAGAGAATCAGAAGTGCTGCCGGGAAGAGAACCGGATATGAGTTACTCATTTCCGATAAATCAAATAAGCAGCATAAACATGAGTTTTTGTTCTTCATCAAGCCGGAGATCATGCTTATTCAGGATAACAACAGGCTGGAAGCCTTGCTTATCCTTGTTTTCGATACCCTTTCACAGTTTGGCCTTCATATAAAGGATATGAGATTCCTGGAAGCCTCATACCTCGAAAAATACGATATTATCGCACAGCATTACGGCGTGATCAATGCGTTGAGCCGGCAGCCACTCCTGTTTATGTCAGCTGAGGCTAGATCAAAGTTTAGGGAGTTATTCGGCAAGCAACCGGAGGAAGCAAGGCTGCTGGGTAGTTTGCAATTTCTTCAGCAATTCAGCACCTTCTCACCCGAAAGCCTGGAGCAACTGTGGAAGAACAATACCAGCTGTTAAGCTGGCAGGTGGTACCTATTGCGCACAAGTATACCTAGAGGGACAAGAAGTCTTTCTCATCAATGGATTTCATCCGCGCCAGCTTATTCACTTCACAGCAACAGGACGATCCATTGTTGCATTCACACTGACCGGAGACCTGGATTGGTCGATAGCGAGGAATCAGTTCATCGGCAAGACAAATCCGGCTGAAGCAGTAACAGGCAGTCTCCGCAATACATTGCTGGTCAGAAAAGATGAATTTGGCCTATCTGAAGTATCAGCAAGCCAGAATGGATTTCACCTTTCTGCAGGTCCGGTGGAAGGTCTGGTTGAACTCATCCGCTATTGCTCTGACTATTCCTCCGGGCAAAGGAAAACAGCGGAAGAATTTATTTTTGGTCAACAGCTTATGGAACATTTCAGGAGGGAAGTGATAGAAAGGATATGTGGCAATCAGATGGTTGATTATCAGGGAAGTCGGATAAACTCGTTCGATCTTACTGAGGAGAAGAACAGTAAGGATGCAATCCGGCTGTTAAAAGAATGCAACTTCGGATGATTAGTCCTGTGCTGCCAATTTGTGATTCAGTATCCTATAATTTCAAAAGACAGGTTGACATTTTCCTTGAACTCCAAACCAAGATCATACATGTCCTCATCATCCTGTTCATAATACCATTGCACATTTACCGAATGTCCGGATTCATGCAGACCTTCGAGCTTAAAAAGGATATCCTGAACCAGTTTGGAGGTTGCTGTATTGAAATAGATGTATTTAAAAACGAACTCTGTTTTCTTCCCGGGATGACACCTTATAATCATCAAGCCAATCCAGTACAGGTTGATAAAAAGTAACCACGTCTTCGGGTAAAGATCTGCCGGAAATTTCAAAAATATCATTTTCAGGATCTAAAATTACCCGTGGCGTATCATTGGTTGCTTTAATATCAAGTGCTTCCATGAGGTTATAAAATATCCAAATAAAGATATCAAAAGAAAATCAAACCCCAAGTAGAAATCATTAATTTTGAATTAAAACAAAACTATGGAATATCAACCCAGTAATGACCGGTATGACAAGAATGCGTATACAATTATTGCGGCAGGTCAGGATTAAAACTCCCCGCAATTTCACTTGGACTATGGCACAATTTCGGCGGTGTGGACGTATTTGAAAACGGACGTGCCATAGTACGGTACGCTTTCGATGCCGGAATCACGCACTTTGACCTCGCCAACAACTACGGACCACCTCCCGGTTCTGCCGAAGAAAATTTCGGAGTTATCATGCAAAAGGATTTTCGGCCTTACCGTGATGAAATGATCATTTCAACTAAAGCCGGATACAGGATGTGGGACGGACCTTATGGGGAATGGGGATCAAGGAAGTATCTCCTGTCAAGCCTGGATCAAAGCCTGAAAAGGATGAAACTCGATTATGTGGACATATTTTATTCACATCGGCCCGATCCTGATACCCCGCTTGAAGAAACCATGGGTGCACTTGCACATGCTGTAAAACAAGGCAAGGCTATTTATGCCGGTATTTCAAATTATCCGGCTGCGCAGACCACGATTGCTGCAGGCTTGCTGAGAGAAATGGACACTCCCTGCCTGATCCATCAGCCGAAATATTCAATGTTTGAACGATGGGTTGAAAATGGTCTGCTGGATGTTGTTGAAAAGGAAGGCATCGGCCTGATTGCCTTTTCACCTCTGGCCCAGGGACTGCTTACCAACCGTTACCTGAAAGGAATACCTGAAGGATCAAGGGCTTCAAAGCCTCATGGCTTTTTAAAACAAAGGGAAATCACACCAGAAAAGCTGGAAAAGATCAGAAAACTGAATGAGATTGCCCTTTCCCGTGGTCAGACCCTGGCAGAAATGGCCATTGTATGGTTACTGAAGGACAACCGGGTTACTTCAGTACTGATCGGTGCCAGTTCGGTTGCAACAGTTACAGGATAACCTCGCTGCGCTGAAGAAGCCGGATTTCTCAAGGGATGAACTGGAGAGGATTGAGATGGCATTAGGAAGTAACGAGTGACGAGTGACGAGTGACAAGTTTGTTAAGGGTTTCAGAGTGTGAACATGAACTTGATATCTCATGTGAGTTTACAAACACATTGCTCAATGACTCTCGAAATCCCGCTCGTCACTCGTCACTCATCACTCATCACTCATACTTAAGTACTTCCGCCGGATTTACCACCGCAGCCCGGTATGTCCGGTAGCATACAGTCAGTCAGCCCAACCAGCAGAACAATACAGGAATGAAAGGATGAACTCCCAGTAATGAAGGGTGATGTGATAATGAAAGTTTTGCAGCCACTTGTTCATCAGGAAATAGGTCAAGTATCCATGAGGGAATGGTAGAAAAAACGATGAGTATAACTATTTCACGGGTAAACAGCAGAATTATGCCCCGGATGGATGAACCAAGTACTTTGCGAAGACTGATTTCACGCGCGCGTTGTTCCGTAGCAAAGGAGGTAAGACCAAACAGGCCGAGACAGGCAATAAAGATGGATAAAATGGAAAAGGCAATGGCAATTTTGGATGTACGCCTTTCCTCTTTATAGAATTTCTCAAATTCCTGGTCAAGGAAAAAGTACTGAAACGGTTGGTCACCCGTAAAGGTATTCCAGTTTTTCTTAATCAACTCAATGCTTTGATCCATATTATCCACTTCCAGCCGGATGGTCAGGTATCCGGACCAATCCCACCATTCT
The DNA here is from genome assembly GCA_963705125.1 of uncultured Bacteroidales bacterium. Lineage (GTDB taxonomy): Bacteria > Bacteroidota > Bacteroidia > Bacteroidales > UBA10428 > UBA5072. The sequence goes on from CAVPIY010000011.1 coordinate 796,881, forward strand.
CTTTTCAGCATGAATACACAGGGCTCGATCTCATCCCGAAGGGAACGGAAGTGAAAATCCCTGACAACACCGATAACACCGTGAATCTGTCTTTCATCCGGCGTACGGCCGGGTTGAATGAAGCGTGCATTAAAAGGATCGGGTAAGCCAAACCGTCGCACAGCTTCCTGATTGATCACCATCATGGAACTGTCAGAAGCAAATTCCCGGTTAAAAGTTCTACCGTCAGCCATGTCTATTTTATAGGTTTTCAGGAAATCGTAATCAACCCAGTTGACCCACATGAGATAGGTCTGTTCCGGTGGCCTGCCTTCGATCTGGAAGCCATTGTTGTTGTTCGGATAGCCTGGTATGGTCGTTGAATTTGTTGAACCGATCACGCCGGGAATTTTTCCAATCTCGTCACGGAAAGGTATTACTTTCTTTTGCAAGCCCTCTGTGCGTCTGATCACCAAAAGCTGTTCCTTGTCAAATCCCATGTCCTTGTTTATCATATACCGGATCTGCCTATAAATGATCACTGAGCTCAGGATCAGAATAATGGAGATAGAAAACTGGATCACCACAAGCACACTGCGGATACGGGCATTGGAAAGACCCAGCTTCAGCTTGCCATATAATACCCTGACGGGCATAAAGGATGCCAGGAACCAGGCCGGATAGCTCCCGGAAAAGAAGCCAATGATCAGGGCGAGCAGGATAAGTCCGGGAATAACATACCAACGTGAGAAATATCCCACACTCAGGTGGGTTTGCAGCATGTTGTTGAACAGGGGCAGCAGCAGTTCAATGAAGAGGATGGCCAGACCAAGTGATATAAAGGTCAGCAGAACAGACTCAACCATGAATTGCCTGATCAGCATCCCCCGGGTAGAGCCCATTACCTTTCTGAGACCGACTTCACGGGAACGTTTTGCAGAACGGGCAGTGGACAGGTTCATATAGTTTATTCCCGCAATAACCAGGATCAACAGGGCAACTCCGGAAAAAATATAAATGTATTTACGGTCATTGGCATCTTTAAAAGTGGAATCAATTTCCGGATTCAGATGCACATCCGAAAGAGGCTGCATAAAAATTCCATACCGGTTCCCGGTTTCCATGAACGTTTTGAGATCAAGTCCCAATACTTTTTGTACCTGTGGGCCCACATATTTTTCCACCATGCCGGGTAGCTTATCTTCCACCGATTTGCAAGAAGTCCCGGGCTTTCAAAAGCACATAAGTTGCAAAGCTGTTAGAGAGCCAGAAATCATCATTTGCCCTGGGATGGGTAACGAAGGAGATCAGCATATCAAATTCAAAATGGCAATTCTCCGGAACATCTTCCATGACACCGGTAACTGTGTACAGAACGGTGTCATTGCCTAATCCTGAGGTGCTGTCCCATGGCAGTGCCCTCACCGAAGTATTTCATAGCCAGGCTCTTTGTGAGAACCACTGAGTTGGGTAAGCACAAGGCTTTTTTAGGATTTCCCTCAAGCATCGGAAAGGTGAATACATCAAAGAAGCCTGAATCTGCAAGAGCAAGCTTGCTCTCAATGAATTTACGGTCATCGACCTGGACAAGGGTTTCATCCCAGCTGGTCATCCTCACCGCAGTTTCAACCTCCGGAAATTCATCGACAAAGGCTTTGGCTGTGGGAGCTGATGTCCATGCCCCCTGGAATTCAGATTCACCAAATTTTCCAACGATATACAACCTGTAAATACGGTCATACTTGTCATTGAATTTATCAAAACTCAGCTCATGAATGACAAAGAGGAAGATCAGCAGACTGCAGGCAAAACCCACGGCCAGACCGAGAATATTGATGATTACATAGGTTTTATGCCGGAAAATATTCCGCAGGGCGGTTTTAAAAAAATTAGCAAGCATAAGTCATGATATGGGTTACAGTTTAGACGAACTGCTCGGCCTGAAGTTACAATAATATGATAGCGAATTAAACATTTATTACTATCTGATTCCCGCAACTCCGGCAAACTCCGCCTGATGTAAGGAGTAAAATGTCCACCTCATAACCGTTGCGGGCAGATTACTTTCCTCCCGCAATGGCTGCAAAAGGTATCCTGAAAATCCCGGGAAGGTAAATTACCTACATACACGTAATGCAGCTTCTCCCTGGCAATGTTGTACAAGCCTTCCAGACTTTCCCGGGTTGTCGGTTCAATATTCATTTTGTAAGCAGGATGGTAGCGTGACAGGTGAAGCACCGTGTTATTTCCCAGTTCAAGCTTTATCCACCCAACCATATCGCGGAACTGATCTTCATCGTCATTCAGGGAGGGGATGACCAGATAGGTGACCTCAAGATGGCGGCCAGCTAACCGTATCTCTTTCAGGGTCTGAAGCACCGGGTCAAGTCCCGCTCCGGTATGCTTCCGGTAAAACTCCTCTGAAAATGACTTCAGATCTATGTTGAAGGCATCCATAAACGGAATAAGTTCCTGAAGTGGCTCAACAGCCATATAGCCATTTGATACCATCACATTCTTTAATCTCGCGTCATGAACCAGTTTTGCCGTATCAAGCATGAACTCGAACCATACAGTTGGTTCATTGTAAGTATAGGCAATCCCGATATTTTGTTTCCTTGACCGGGCCATTACAATCAAATCGGCAGGGTCGGTGGTGCCTTTGCCGGGAAGATCAAAGGCTGCAGACTGTGAAATTTGCCAGTTCTGGCAGCACTGGCATTTCATGTTACAGCCGATACTGCCCAGGGAAAGGATCATTTTACCCGGATGAAAATGATACAGTGGTTTTTTTTCGATCGGGTCAAAATTGATGGCCGATAATTTTCCGTAGGTCTCAGCCATAAGCTGATCCCCGACATTGCGCCTCACTTTGCATATTCCTGTTTTTCCCTCATGAATCAGGCAATGGTGAGGACAAAGGGTACAGATAATACCCTTATCCTGCTTTTTAAAATACAAGGCTACTTTGGCCATCAGGTGTAAGTATTAAAGGCCAGTCCCAATTTATTACAATTTAGGGAAAGGAGGAAATAAATAGGTTGATTCTCATACCGAAATTTATACATATTTTTGCAACATACAGGATACCAGTTTTCAGGTGTTTCAGAATTATTTACCCATAATTCATGTGAAATTTCTATTATGAACGATTATAAACTGCTCAGAAAAGAAGTGGCCCGTTTCATGCGCCGCTTATATGAAAGGGGCCTTACCACTGCTTCGGGTGGAAATATCAGTGCCCGTCTGCATGATACCATACTTATTACCCCGTCAGCCTTTGACAAGGGCCTGATCAGGGGAAAAGAGATCGGCATTCTTTCACTGCAAGGGAAGAATCTTACTCCGAACATGAAACCGAGTATTGAAAGCGATATGCACATTGCCATCTATAAGGCCCGCCCAGATGTGCTGGCCATTGTGCATGCCCATCCATTTACCGCCACGAGCTTCACTGCGATGAATAAGACTATTGATTGTACACTGACAGCTGAAGCTTTCGCCATATTGGGCACGCCGGTAGTTGCACCCTATGCATTAATGGGAACGCAGGAACTGGCGAGCACAGTGGCTTCAGCAGCAAAAGGCCCGGCAAATGTGATCCTGCTTGAAAACCATGGAATTGTATGCCTGGGAAAAGATCTCCTGATGGCATTTGACAGACTGGAAGTACTTGAGGCAGCAGCTCGCATGACATGTATAACGCACATGATGGGAAACAAACGGCAGCTTGACAATATACAGCAGCGTGAAATTGACAAAATGATGGGTTTGTAAAATACAATCATATGCCAGGCATGTTTATAGCCTGTAACCGGCAGCAAACTCATCTGAAATGTAATTGTCATAGCTCATGCAGACATGGGTGGCAAACTCCACGGCCGTCTTCACCAGGTTTGCCCAGATGCTTTCAGATAAATTTTCAATATCATGATAACCAATATTATGCCGGTAAAGTGAATAGACGATCCCTGCATTGAAACTATCTCCGGCACCGATTGTACTTACCGGTTCAATTGTTATAACCGGAGAGGTGACCGAGGTTTTAAGGGCCCTGACATATACACCTTGCCTGTTGGCTGTATAAAGAAGGTTCCTGCAATATTTACGGACTTCATGATAGGCCTCATCGGCATTATCAGCACCCAGAATAAAGGAGAAATCCTCGTTAGACCCCCTGATAATATTGGCATGCGTCATATTCTCAAGGATCAGGGGTTTGAGCTTGGGCAATTCATGAAGGTGATGTTTTCTGAAATTCGGATCGTAGATGACGATGGCTTTCTTTTTATTTGCCTCCCGGATGAACTCCAGGAGTTTTTGTCTTACTTCAAGGGTTATCGCATAAAAGGATCCGAACAGGACAATATCATCCTGGTTTAATTCCGGGAACTGCACATCCAGTCTCTTTACAGGGTAAATTTTGTAGAAATCATAGTTGGCGTCATTGTTTTCATTCAGAAATGCCAAAGCCAGTGTGGATTTGCCGCCGTAATAACGATAGACATACCTTGTTGAGACCTGGTTTTGTTTCAGAAATGTATCAATGATGTTCCCCACCTCATCCATCCCGTATTCTCCAATAAAATGAACCGGCAGGTTCAACCGGCCCAGGGTTACAGCACTGTTAAGACAGGAACCCCCGGCTTTGGCTGTAACCGGCAGTTGGTTCTTAAACAATATGTCCAGAACAGTTTCACCAATAGCATATATATTCCTCATTTCCGGAAATTTTCATAGAAATTAATACTGGTCACTTTCATTCAAAAATAATCTATTTTCAGTTATCTGAAAGGGTCCGGTGAATACTGCATTCTTTTCAGCACCCATGATCATTTTTTTGTCAATATCATACATATTCATAATATTACATAGTTGAATATTTAACAGAAATTGTTGCGTACTGATAAAAATGGTATATTTATTGGCAATTACTTGCGATAAATCCTTAAAATATAAATGAATATGAACTTATTTAAACCTTTGGAAACCAACACAGAAAAGAAGAAAACCATTCCATCCGATGTCCCGTCTGAACATGTGAAGTGTCTGATCATTGGCTCCGGACCTGCGGGTTATACAGCTGCCATCTATGCTGCACGTGCCAATCTGAAACCGATGCTTGTCAAAGGCATACAACCAGGAGGTCAATTGACCACCACAACTGAGGTTGAAAATTATCCGGGATATCCCGACGGAATTACGGGTCCTAAAATGATGGAAGACCTGGAAAAGCAGGCTGCCCGGTTTGGTACCGATATCCGCTGGGGCATAGCCACTGCCGTGGATTTTTCTCAGACTCCCCATAAGGTGTTAATTGACGAAAAGCAGGTTGTTGAATCGGACACTGTGATTATTGCAACCGGGGCAACTGCAAGGTATCTGGGTTTGGAATCAGAGGAGAAATACAAAGGATCAGGCGTTTCAGCCTGTGCAACCTGTGACGGATTCTTTTACCGCGGCATGGATGTTGCAGTTGTGGGTGGCGGTGATACCGCCTGTGAAGAAGCCCTTTACCTGGCCGGTATGTGCAGGAAGGTATACCTGATTGTCAGGAAAAACTTTCTTCGGGCTTCCCGGATCATGCAGCAGCGCGTTTTTGACGCCCCCAACATTGAAGTGCTTTTTGAACGGAATACAAAGGAAATCAGGGGTAACCAGGTTGTTGAAGAAGCTTTGCTTGTCAGGAGAATGGGACAGCCGGATGAAAGTGAGGAAGTGATTAAAATTGACGGGTTCTTCCTGGCCATCGGTCATACACCCAATTCTGATATTTTTAAGCCTTTCATTGAAACGGATGAAACCGGATATATCACAACCATTCCCGGAACACCCCGGACTAATGTTCCCGGCGTGTTTGCATGCGGTGATGTGCAGGACAAGGTATACAGGCAGGCGGTTACCGCAGCTGGTTCCGGATGCCAGGCCGCCCTTGAGGCAGAACGTTACCTTGCACAGAGATGAAAGATGACAGAAGGAAGATGTTGGTATTTTATGAAATTTAGATGCAATTTTATGAATTTCTCACATAATACGTTAATTTAGCGGCATTCATTTTTTCCAAATACATGTGAAACCGTACTAATATTTTAACAATATGACTCTAAAAAGAAAAGTATATTTAGATGATTCGGAAATGCCGAGACAATGGTATAACCTGGCTGCTGATCTTCCCACGCCCATGTTGCCGCCTTTGGGCCCTGACGGCAAACCAATCGGTCCCGAAATGCTGGCACCTGTTTTTCCGATGAACCTGATCGAACAGGAAGTAAGCACACAACGATGGATAGATATACCGGAAGAAATCCTTGAAATGCTATCTATCTGGCGTGCAACACCCCTTGTCAGGGCATACGGACTTGAAGCTGCTTTAAATACACCGGCGCGCATATATTACAAAAATGAGAGCGTTTCACCGGCTGGCAGTCACAAACCCAATACAGCTGTGGCCCAGGCCTGGTACAACAAGCAATTCGGGATTAAAAAAATGACCACGGAGACCGGTGCGGGACAATGGGGCAGTGCCCTGGCCTATGCATGTTGTTTGCTCGGATTGGAGTGCAAAGTATTTATGGTACGGATCAGTTTCGACCAGAAGCCCTTCCGTAAATTGCTGATGAACACCTGGGGAGCTACATGTGTTGCAAGTCCGAGTAATGAGACCCAGGCCGGAAGGAACATTCTGGCCGCCACACCACACACACCCGGCAGCCTGGGTATTGCCATCAGTGAAGCCATTGAAGCAGGCCGTGACGGATCCAACAGGTCAGACCCGCTACAGCCTGGGCAGTGTTTTAAACCATGTTCTGCTGCACCAGACCATCATCGGTCTTGAAGCCAAGAAACAGTTGCTGAAATTCGGCGAGAAGAAACCGGATATCGTGATCGGATGTGTCGGAGGCGGCAGTAATTTTGCCGGGATTGCATTCCCCTTTGTTTATGACAAGATCCACGGTGCAGAAATTGAGATCATACCGGTTGAACCGAGTTCATGCCCCACCCTAACCCGGGGTCCCTTCCTATACGATCATGGTGACACGGCCAGGATGACGCCTCTGCTGCCCATGCATACCCTGGGACATAGCTTCATTCCTGAACCCATTCATGCAGGCGGGCTAAGGTATCACGGCATCGGACCGCTCATCTCTGCTGCGTATAATGACAAATTGATCAATCCGGTTGCCATTGATCAGCTGGAATGCTTTGAAGCCGGAATTTTGTTTACCCGGACTGAAGGCATTATACCGGCTCCTGAAACCAACCACGCTATTGCCTGTACAATCCGTGAAGCCAAAAAAGCCAAGGAAGAAGGCAGGGAAAAAGTGATCCTGTTCAATTTCAGCGGCCACGGGTTGATGGATCTTGTTGGATACGACAAATACCTGACCGGTAAACTGGTAAAGCATGAAATGTCGGATGGGGAATTATTCAAGTACCTGAAAGAACTGGAAGATTATCCAAAACCGTAAGCAGATAAATACCATCTTCCTGATTGAAGCTCCTCGCAGCAAGCTGCGAGGAATCTTCGATCCCCAAATAGGTATTTTATATTTTATGCTCGCTAACCCCGCGGCAAGCCACGGGGAATGCGCTCGCGGGGATTCAGAAAGAAAACCCTACAACAACAAATAGCTGTTCCTTTTCCGGGTTTACAATTATCTGACCCGTGACCGGTATTGCAAACGTGTCCGTGATTTTTATTTCTTTGGTGGTTCCGATTCCTGCATTGCAAAGAGCAAAATCACCATCAGAGGTATGCCAGCCGTCACCTGCGCCCAGAAAAATGTTGAAATATTTAAAAGCATAACCCGCCTGGAAATACATATCCCCACCGAGTGAGGCTACTCCACCAGCTTCATTGACTATATAATTGGCACTCAAGGTTAGTCCCCATTTGGTAAATCCGGCATTGAGCTCAAGGGCATGATTGCCGGCCGTATCCGAAACTTCAAAAAACGGCACGTCCGGGCAAATAATAATCAGTTATTCCCAGGCTTAACCCAAACGGAAAAGAATAGGAAACAAAAGGGTCTGCCTCCATATATCCGCTGGCATCAAAGGACCCCAGACACCAACCGCAAGTCCGCCATTCCTGAATGTTACACTGTGGCTGCAGGGCAGGACCGGTTCCCAATTTGCTGCCACGCCAGATATAATTGGTATATAAATCGGCATTTACATTGAATTTGGATTGTGATTCTTCTTCCTGTGCTTTAAACCTGATTGACGTTTAACAATCCAGGAACCAGTCATACCTGCGTAAACTAAATAAAGCTTTTTCATAACCTTGAATATTTTAAAATTAACAAATTTAGACGAAGGCAAATCTAAATATAATTTTCATATACCCCTATATATTTTATTATTTATTTTATATATTTTATCTATTTTAATTTTATACCCATATATTTATATGGTTTTAATTAGTTAATATTGTATATATTTTCATCTGTACCCCATTATTATTAATATTGTAATATTACTGTCAAACCAGACTGGTGAATCCCCCATCCGTTCAGATTTTACTATATTTGCCCCCGAATATTCTCTATCCTGTGATGATCGACTCAGTAAAAGAAATATTTGAAGCAGAAGCCCGTGCCGTGATGAATATTCCAGCCATGGAAAGCTTTGGAAAAGCGTGTGACCTGATTTATGATGCAGTACATAACGAAAAGGGCAAAGTTGTTGCAAGTCCGGTATGGGAAAAGCGGGACAGATCGCCCTGAACATTGCCACTACTTTATCCGCCACCGGAACACCGGCTGTATTCCTTCATCCATCGGACGCGCAGCATGGTGACCTGGGTGTGATTCAACCCAATGATGTCTTGTTGCTTGTTTCGAACAGCGGCAAAACCAGGGAGATCATTGAATTGTGTAACCTGGTTAAGATGCTGGGATACCACCTGGGTGTGGTAGTGATTACAGGAAATACCGGACAGTGAGCTGGGAAACCTGGCTGATGTTACCATTTTTACAGGGAATCCGCCGGAGGTTTGTCCGCTGGGGCTTACACCCACGACATCAACCACGGTTATGACTGTCATCGGGGATGCGCTGGTAGTTTTGATGATGAAACGGATTGGTTTCACGGCGGCTGATTACGCCAAACGCCATCATGGCGGTTACCTGGGTGTAAAATCGCGGGACGCTGCCAGGAATGAAAAAAGATGAGGTAAGTCTTGTAGAATTGTAAAAAAGAAGCCGTCTTAAATTCCTGTTTTTAGATTTCTGTCATGTTGATCCCGACAAGTTCGGAGAAACATCTGTATTATTAAATTATAGATTCTTCACTTCGTTCAGAATGACAAATACAACAGGTCTATAGGACGGCCTCTTTTATTTATTGAATTAACCTATTATAGATGCAATTTTATCTGCTTTATATTGTCCTGCCTTCAGTTTATCCTGAATCTCTGCAAAAGCATTCACCGTATAGGTTACATCATCCAGTGTATGTGCGGAAGTAGGGATGATCCTGAGCATGATCACATCCTTGGGTACAACAGGATATATCACGATGGAACAGAATATTTTGTAGTTCTCTCTCAGGTCAATGACCACATTGGTTGCTTCGGGAACTGAACCTGACAGGAAAACAGGTGTCACAGGTGATTCTGTATTACCCAGGTTGAGGCCTTTGGACCGGAATCCTGCCTGCAATGCCTTTACAATGGTCCACAGTTTTTCACGAAGTTCAGGTTTGGTCCTGATCAGCTCAAGTCTTTTAAGTCCACCCATGCACCATGGGCATAGGCAGTGATTTGGCGAAGGTCTGTGAACGCATATTGTAGCGGAGATAATTCACTACGTCTTCTTTTGCGGCAATAAATGCGCCAATTCCGGCCATCGATTTGGCAAAAGTACTGAAATACAGATCGATCTCATCCTGCACACCGAAATGTTCACCTGTACCGGCACCTGTTTTACCCATGGTTCCAAATCCGTGGGCATCGTCAACCAGCAAGCGGAAACTCGAATTTCTTCTTTAATTCTACAATTTCCTTCAGCTTACCAAGGTCACCGGCCATGCCAAACACGCCTTCGGTGATAACCAGGATACCTCCGCCGTTTTCAGTGGCCAGTTTGGTCGCCCGTTCCAGTTCCTTTTCCAGGTTGTGTATGTTATTGTGCGGGAAACACAAATCGCTTACCCATAGTGTAATCTTACACCATCGAGAATGCAGGCATGCGATTCGGAATCATAAACAATCACATCATTCCTGTTCACCAACGCATCAATGATGGAGATCATACCCTGATACCCGTAATTCAAGCAGAAAGGCATCTTCCTTGCCGACAAAATCCGCAAGCTTGCTTTCGAGTTCTTCGTGCTTGGTTGTCTGGCCTGACATCATACGGGCTCCCATGGGATATGCCATGCCATATTCCCGTGCAGCTTCGGCATCAGCCTTACGTACTTCAGGATGGTTGGCCAGACCCAGGTAATTATTCAGACTCCAGTTTAATACTTCTTTGCCCCTGAACCGCATCCGGGGACCGATTTCACCTTCGAGTTTCGGGAACGTGAAATACCCATGTCCAACTTTCTGATATTGTCCAAGGGGACCTCTGTTCCGGCTAATCTTATCAAATATGTCCACGACTAAGAAATTTAGTTAATAAAATAGACTGCAAAAGTAGTTTTTTTTGAATTATCCGGCAACATAACATACAATAAGAATTGACTTTAATGAGTTCTAAATTAAAATAGTAATGAGGCGTATAATTTAGAAAAAATTGTAACTTTGCGCGATGTTTAAAAATATCTCTTATACCATTATTTTTGTTTTGCTTGCCTTTGTTGTGGCATTTTCCTGCTCACAATATGAAAAGATCATGTAAAAGCGAGGATGTTAATTTAAAGTATACCAGGCATTCGATATTACAATAAAGGAGAATATATAAAAGCCGGGGCTCTTTTTGATCAGCTGGCCCCTATTAATCCGCGGCACCAGGCGGGCGGATTCTGTATTCTTCTTCCAGGCCATGACACAATACAAATTGAATGATTACATCATTGCAGGTCACTATTTTAATCATTCAATAGCATGTATCAGAACAGCAGGTTCATCGAGGAAGCTACATACATGGAAGCGTATTGTTATTATCTGCAGTCGCCCCGCCCTGAACTTGATCAGGACCCTCAAACGCAGGCTCTGGATGCTTTCCGGCTGTACATGATCAGGTTCCCGAGAAGTCCCAAAATAACCGAATGTCAGCGATTACATCCTGGAACTTAACGAAAAACTCATGGAAAAAGCCTTTATTTCTGCCAAATTGTATTATAATCTGGATAATTATAAGGCCTCGATCGTGGCGTTGAACGGATGTCTGATCGATTTTCCCGAATCAAAATACCGGGAGGAGATCATGTTTATGTTGCTGAAGTCGAAATATCTGCTGGCCCAGAAAAGCGTGCAGTCAAAGCAAACCGAACGCTATCAGGACACTGGTGGATGAATATTACTCCTTCATCGCTGAATTTCCCGGCAGCAAGAATAAAAAACAAGCAGATGAAATATATAATGAATCCTCGCAATATATCAAAGAAACAGATTTAGAAACACTCAAGAATTGATGGAACAAAACCTGGATTATAAAAAATCAAAAGCTCCGGCAACTACCATTACACGTGACCTGAACAGGTTGGAAGGTAAGACCGGCAATATTTATGAAGCAGTGATGATCTGCACAAAGCGGGCGAATCAGATTTCTATTGAGATCAAGGAAGAATTAAACCGGAAACTGGAGGAGTTCGCCAATTATACTGATAACCTGGAAGAAGTATTTGAAAATCGGGAACAAATTGAGATCTCCAAATTCTATGAACGCCTTCCGAAACATACCCTGATTTCGCTCGAGGAATTCGAGAACGACCTGATATACGTCCGGAAGGCCGAGTAAATCAACACAACATCCATGCTAAGCGGAAAAAAAATATTGGTTGGTGTCACCGGCAGTATTGCCGCTTACAAAGCGGCTGTCCTGGTCAGGCTTTTGGTGAAGGAGGGTGCTGAAGTGAAGGTGCTGATGACCTCATATGCCCGAGAATTTATCACACCGCTTACCCTGGCCACGCTGTCCAAAAACCCGGTGCTGACTGAGTTTTTCAAACCGGCTGACGGTGACTGGAATAACCATGTAGATCTTGGAATGTGGGCTGACGCCTATATCATAGCACCTGCTTCTGCCAATACAATAGCAAAAATGGCCTGTGGAATAGCTGATAACCTGCTGCTGACCACCTATTTGTCTGCCCGTTGTCCGACATTCATAGCCCCTGCCATGGATCTGGACATGCTCAGTCATCCTGCCACACAAAAAAACTTGGAAACCCTCCGGTCAATTGGCAATATCATTCTCGAACCTTCTACTGGTGAGCTGGCCAGCGGCCTTATCGGCAAAGGAAGAATGGAGGAACCGGAGAATCTCATGCATGCCCTGAAAACACATTTTGGTTTATCTGTAAAAAAAAAAGCCCTACGAAAGATAATCGGTAAAACCATCCTGGTCACAGCCGGTCCCACTTTCGAACCCCTGGATGCTGTTCGTTTTATCGGTAATTATTCTTCTGGCAAAATGGGGTTTGCGCTTGCGGAAGAACTCGCAGATTGCGGTGCCCGTGTGATGCTTGTCAGCGGTCCGGTCGCCCTGAAACCTCAACATACCGGCATTCAGTATTATCCGGTGCAGACGGCCCGGGAAATGCTTGCCCAAAGTATTGCCTGTTTCAAGGAAGCCAGTGGTGCTATCCTTTCTGCTGCAGTGGCCGATTACCGTCCAAAATCACCTGTTTCTCATAAAATAAAGCACAGGGCTGAAAACCTTGTGGTTGAGCTGGAACCAAACCCTGACATAGCTTTTGAACTGGGTCAGATGAAGCAACCCGGACAGTTCCTGGTTGGTTTTGCGCTGGAAACTGACAATGAACTGCAGCATGCCCGCGAAAAAATGAAAAGAAAGAACTTTGACTTTATCGTCCTGAATTCATTGCAAGATAAGGGTGCAGGATTTCTAAGCGATAGCAACAAGATCACCATTATCGGGAAAGACAATAAACCAAAAGGTTTTAAGTTAAAATCTAAACAGGAAACTGCCCTGGACATAATTCAGTACTTAGATAATCTATTGTCGTAATGATTAAACGATCCATGCTCCTTCTGCTTATGTTTGCTGCGCTTTCTGCTGAAGCACAGGAATTCCGGTGCAGTATCCAGATCTCCAGTCAGCAGATTCAGGGAACAAACCGACAGGTATTCCAAACCCTGCAGGGGGCCGTCAATGAATTCGTCAACAGCAGGGCATGGACAGGATACAAGTTCTCAAACAATGAACGTATTGAATGCAGCATGCTTTTCAACATCACGGAAATGGTCGGTTCGGACCAGTTCAAAGGTACGTTACAGATCCAGGTTAGACGCCCTGTGTTCAACTCTTCATACAATGCTGTATTGTTCAATTATGTTGACAATGATCTTGATTTTAAATATGTGGAGTTTGAACCTCTTGAATTCAGTGAAACATCACATCTTTCTAATCTCACCTCCATTCTTGCCTATTATGCCTATATTATCCTGGGTTTGGATTTTGATTCTTATGGATTGCTCTCAGGAACAGAATTTTACCAACGTGCGGAAAAAATTATGAACAATGCTCAAAATGCCAGTGAACGGGGATGGAGATCCGGTGAAAGCACAAGCAGAAAAAACCGGTACTGGCTGATTAACAGTATTCTGCTTGAAGATTTTTCTCCTGTTCGTGAATTCATTTACAAATACCACAGACTGGGTCTGGATTTGATGTATGATAAGCTGGTGGAAGGCCGATTGGCCGTTGCGGAAAGCATCGTCCTTTTGCAGGATGTTTACAAAAGTCGCCCCGACCCCTTTATGCATTTCCTGCAGGTAATTCTCGATGCCAAATCAGATGAATTTGTCAGCATATTCCAGGAATCAACTGATGAAGAAAAAAGGCGTATTTTGGCCATTTTGAATCAGATTGATCCTACACATGGTGACAAATACCGCAAGATCAGTGCAACGCAAATGTAATTTAATACCGGAAACCGATGCTCTGCAACCTGGTTGTTGATAATTATGCACTGATCAGCGGACTTGAGATCGAATTCAGGAAAGGGCTTACCATTATAACCGGTGAAACCGGAGCCGGCAAATCCATACTGCTTGGTGCTTTATCACTTATCCTGGGAAAACGTGCTGATTCGTCAATCCTTTTTAATAAGGATAAAAAGTGCATAGTAGAAGGTACGTTTGACATCGTACAATATGGACTGGAACCCTTTTTGACAGAGAATGGAATTGATTATGAGGATTATACTATCATAAGACGAGAAATATCGGTTACAGGCAAATCCCGGGCCTTTATCAATGATTCCCCGGTAACTCTTGAAATATTGTCTGAATTCGGGAAAAAACTAATTGACATACACTCCCAGCATCAAAATCTGAATCTGGCGAGCAGTCTGTTCCAAATGATTGTAATTGACAACTATGCCCGGAATAATGAACTTCTTGAACAATATAACATCCTGTTCACCTCCTATCATGGACATCTTAAAAGGTACCGGGCATTACAGGATAATGCAGGTCAATTGAAATCTGAGCTTGATTACCTCCAGTTTCAGTTCCGGCAACTTGATGAAGCCCGTTTAAAAGAGGGGGAACTGGAAGAGCTGGAACTGGAGATGGAAAAACTAACCCATGCCGGGGATATTAAAAACAGTCTGTCGGCCCTGACCTCCCTGCTGGTAGGAGAAAACACGGCAGCGCTGCATCAGCTGAAAGAAAGTATCGGACACATTAGCCGTATATATAAGTATTTGCCGGGCGGCGAAAATCTTTACCACCGGCTTGAAGCAGCCTATATTGACCTGAAAGACATGGCTCATGATATAGGTGTGCTGAATGACCAGCATGATCCGGATCCAGATAGGCTTTCTCAGGTGAATGACAGATTGAACCTTCTGAACAGTCTGCTAAATAAACACAGATTATCAACAGTAGGTGATCTCCTTGCACTTCGAGAGCAATTGCAGACAAAAATCGATGAGATCCAGTCACTTGACATTAACCTGGAAGAAATTGAAAAAGCTCTGGAATCCGGCAGACAACAACTCAATAACCTGGCCGGTGAACTCAGACAGCGGCGCCAGCAGGTGCTGGCCCCCTTTGAGCAAAAAATTACAGAAATGCTCCGTGAAGTAGGTATACCCAATGCCGGATTCAAAGTGCAGCTCGAATCACTGGAGGACTTCACAGATCGCGGGACAGACCGTATTCAGTTTCTTTTCACAGCAAACCGGAATTTGCCGCCGCAGGACATATCCAGGGTTGCATCCGGAGGAGAACTCTCGAGGCTCATGTTATGCATCAAATCCTTGCTGGTTGATGCTTCTGGCCTGCCTACGCTTATCTTCGACGAGATAGACACCGGAGTTTCGGGAGATATAGCCGAACGGGTGGGCAATATCATCAGTCGCATGGCTGAAAAGATGCAGATCATCAATATTACCCATCTGCCCCAGGTTGCCAGCAAAGGTCAGCAACACTACCTGGTTTATAAAACCGATGAAGCGCATTCTACTGTCACCCATATGAAGTTACTATCCCCACAGGAAAGACATCTTGAGATAGCCAAAATGCTGAGTGGTGAAGAGGTAACCCTTGCAGCCATGGAAAATGCAAGGGCTTTGCTTGGCAATTAATCCTTTCGTATATCTTTGCATTCTGTTTTAATTAACCCCAAGAAAATGGCGTATAATCTGCTAAAAGGTAAAAAAGGCATCATTTTCGGTGCATTAAATGACAGGTCCATTGCCTGGAAAGTTGCGGAAAGGTCACATGCCGAAGGAGCCCGGATCGTACTCACCAACACCCCAGTAGCCATGCGGCTGGGAGAAATTGATGAACTGGCCAAAGCGTGCGGCAGTATTGTCATACCGGCCGACGCCACGAATCAGTCGGATCTGGAGGAATTGGTAAGAAAATCCATGGAATTCTTTGGCGGAAAATTTGATTTCCTCCTTCATTCCATCGGTATGTCACCCAATGTGAGAAAGGGCATCCCCTATGATAACATCAATTATGAGTTCTATCTGAAAACCCTCGATATCTCCGCACTGTCATTTCACAAAGTCATACAGGTATGCCGGAAGCTCGATGCTATAAACGACTGGGGATCCATTGTGGGTCTTTCCTATGTTGCTGCACAGCGGACCCTGTTTGGCTATAACGACATGGCTGATGCAAAAGCTTTGCTGGAATCAATCGCCCGCAGTTTCGGATATATTTATGGCAGGGAAAAGCGGATCCGAATCAATACCGTTTCCCAGTCACCCACACTCACCACCGCCGGAAGCGGTGTATTTGGCATTGACTCCCTGATCGACTTTACCGAAAGGATGTCTCCGCTGGGCAATGCCACCGCGGATGACTGTGCTGATTACTGTGTTACCCTGTTTTCAGATCTGACCAGGAAGGTCACCATGCAGAACCTTTTCCACGACGGTGGATTCAGCAGTATGGGCATGAGCGAGAAAGCCATGACACAATACGATAAGAGCTTCAGGGAGTGCCCCTAGCACCGGTATTCCGATTTACCGGCAACGTTCAATGTAATCTCCCGTGCGCGTATCGATCTTGATACGATCACCTATGTTAATAAAGAGAGGTACCTTGATTTGCGCACCGGTTTCAATGGTTGCCGCCTTGAGTGTGCGGGTTGCCGTATCGCCCTTCATTCCGGGTTCGGTATAGGTCACCTCCATCTCCACACTAACAGGAAGTTCGGCAAATACTGGATCTTCCCCGTCAAAATATACCTTCAGATTTGTTCCTTCCTTCAACAGGGAAATGCCATCACCAATGGTCTCTTTCGATACATGGATCTGGTCGTACGTATCATTATCCATACATACCGCTGTATTACCATCCAGATAAAGGAACTGGTGCTCCTTGAAGTGCACCCTGACGATTTCCATTTCATCATCCGGGCGGAACCGTTGTTCAATTAACCTGCCCGACTTTAGATTCCGCATTTTAACCTGGTAGAATGCCCTGAGGTTACCCGGTGTACGATGCTCATATTCAAGAACAACGGAAAGCTCGCCGTTATATCTGACAAATGTTCCCCTTGAAATATCCGATACTTTACCCATACAATTAATTTAACGCAAAATAAATGAAATATTTTTACTTATTGTTCAAAATCTCCTGATAGCCCAACATTTCATCCCTAAAACGTGCAGCCTCAATGAAGTTCAACTCTGAAGCGGCCCTCTCCATTGATTTCTTTGCTTTTTCCATGGCTTTCTCCAGTGCGTCCCGGTTCATGTAGCGAACTACAGGGTCTGCTGCAACATCTATTTTCTGTGGTTCAATATAGGGTTGTTTCTGACCCGTTTTTTTTCGCATGTCATACAGTATATTGGAAGCGGCTTTGATGATCTGCTGGGGCGTAATATTATTCTCTACATTATAGGCAAGCTGCCTTTCGCGCCTTCGATTGGTTTCCTCCACGGTCTTTCGCATGGATTCAGTTGTTTTTGCAGCATACATGATCACCCTGCCGTTCAGATTCCTGGCTGCCCTGCCTGCAGTCTGCGTCAGGGATCGTTCCGAACGAAGGAAGCCCTCTTTGTCGGCATCCAGTATGGCTACCAGCGCAACTTCGGGCAGATCGAGGCCTTCCCGAAGCAGGTTCACGCCGACAAGTACATCAAAGGTGCCATTCCGCAAACCTTCCATGATCTCAATCCGATCCAGGGTATCAATATCAGAATGTATGTATCGACACCGGATGCCAAGCCGAACCAGGTATTTGGTCAGTTCTTCCGCCATTCGTTTTGTAAGTGTGGTTACCAGCACACGCTCACTGTTTTTTACCCGGATATTGATCTCCTTGAGCAGATCATCAATCTGGTTCAGGTTAGGCCTGATTTCAATGACCGGATCAAGCAGACCGGTAGGTCTGATCAGTTGCTCAACAATTACGCCCTCGCATTTTTCGAGCTCATAATCCGCCGGAGTTGCACTAACATAAATTATCTGTCCCACCAGGATTTCGAATTCGTCAAATTTCAATGGCCGGTTATCAATGGCCGAGGGCATTCTGAATCCGTATTCGACAAGGGTCTGCTTTCTCGAATGATCACCACCGTGCATGGCCCTGATCTGGGGAAGGGTGACATGACTTTCGTCAATAATGGTCAGGAAGTCTTCCGGAAAATAATCAAGCAGACAGAAAGGCCGCTGCCCCGGCGGACGACCGTCGAAGTACCGTGAATAATTTTCAATACCCGGGCAGTATCCCAGTTCCTGTAACATTTCCAGATCATAAGTCACCCTGTCTCTCAATCGTTTGGCCTCCTGATATTTACCTGCGTCTCGGAAAAAATCGACCTGACGGTTAAGATCATCCTGTATCTGGTAAAGAGCCTGCTGCATCCGATCGCGTGTAGTTATAAAAATGTTTGCCGGAAAAATGGAAGCTTTTTCAAGTTTCTCGAGTGTTTTTCCACTGGTGGGATCAAATGACAGGATCTCTTCAATCTCATCCCCCCAGAATGCTACCCGGTATGCGAAATCACTATATGCCAGGAATACATCTACCGTATCACCTGTGACCCTGAAATTGCCGCGGTTAAATTCCACATCGTTTCGTGAGTAAAGACCCTCAACCAGTTTTCGAAGGAATACATTACGGCGTATTAGCTCACCACGCTGAATATGGATTGTATTGCTGTGAAAATCCTCCGGATTACCAATTCCATACAGACAGGAAACAGACGAAACGACAATTACATCGCGTCTTCCCGAAAGCAACGATGAAGTAGTGCTGAGCCGGAGCTTTTCAATCTCTTCGTTTATAGACAGATCCTTTTCAATATAGGTATCGGTGACCGGAAGATATGCCTCCGGCTGATAATAATCGTAATAGGAAACAAAATACTCCACCGCGTTTTCAGGGAAGAACTGCTTGAATTCCCCAAACAGTTGAGCAGCCAGGGTTTTATTATGGCTCAGCACAAGCGTTGGCCTGTTGACTGCCGCCACGGTATTGGCCATGGTAAAAGTCTTGCCTGAACCGGTTACACCCAGCAAGGTTTGGTATTTTATCCGTCTGTTCAGTGCACTTGTCAGTTGTTCAATGGCTTTTGGCTGATCACCGGTTGGGTAATAGGTCGAATTCAGTTTAAAATCCATTTTCGGAATTGATCATTTATTTTTGTTACCGGTCAAAATTAGCAAACCTTTTTCAGTACTCACTACGTAAAAGAACCGTGATTCAAAAAAGTGAAACTTCCTTTAGCGAGCTATCCCGGATGTCAAAAAAAAAGACAGGATTGCTAAGACACATAGCCGATCTTATTTTCCAGAATAAATCGCTTGCTGCCGAAAACGAATTGCTGAACAGGCAAAATGAAATTCTGACCAGTGAACTGGACAGATTCAGGGGCTTGCTGGTCAGATCCGGTATTCCTGATACTGCCTTGAAAATTACCGCTGATAAAAGGAAATCCCTGATCCGGTACCGGACAGCAACTGTGTTGTATGCCGATGCGCTCGGATTCGAGAATATTTCCAGCGACGATGATTCAAAAATGTGGGTGGACAGTCTGGATGAAATATTCCTTACGCTCCAGCAAATAATGACCCGCTTTGAAATTCAGAATGTCCGCACCATTGGTGATACCCTGATGTGTATTGGCGGGATTCCCAGGAAGAATATCACAAATCCGGTGGAGGTTTTACTGGCAGCAGTTGAAATGCAATACTACCTGCGTGACCTGCAGCGATCCCAGTCAACCGGGAAAATATGGAAACTCCGGATCGGGATTCATACCGGTACGGTAATGGCCAGTGTTTCCGGGAAAAAGAAACCCCAATATGAGGTGAAAGGTGAAACGGTAAACCTGGCAGCACGGATAAGACAATTCTGCAAAGACGGACAGATCCTGATTTCAGCGACAACATACGAACTGGTGAAGGACTTGTTCTGTTGTGAATACTTCGGCAAAATGCCTGTGAAATACCAGGGTGAAATACCCTTGTATACAGTCCAGGGAATTAAACCGGAATTCTCCCTGCAGGGCAAGGGGATCATCCCCAATAAGAAATTCAGCATCCGTTATGGACTTATACAATTTACCGATCTGCAAGAGATGGTCCTTGATAAACTTGAACGGGAATTACCACAAAACCTTTACTACCATAACATAAAACATACCGTGGATGTGGTCACCCAGGTTGAACTGATCGGCCTGGGCGAAGGGGTGACAGATGAAGAGCTGCTGCTGCTGAAGACAGCGGCCCTGTTCCATGATACAGGACATACAGCCCACTATAACAATCATGAATACTTCAGTACAATGGCGGCCAGGGAGATGCTGCCGACCTATTACTATACCCGATCCCAGGTTGAAATTGTCTGTGAGCTGATCCTGGCAACCAAATTGCCTCCCAGCCCCAGAAACAGACTTGAAGAAATCATATGCGATGCAGACCTTGATTATCTCGGGCGCAGCGATATGATACCAGTCTCCAACTCCCTTTACCTGGAGATGAAAGAACGGTCCATGATCGAATCCATGTACGACTGGAACAGCCTTCAGATGAAATTTATATCTGGACATCAGTATTTCACCCTGACAGCCAGGAATTTACGTGAAGTCAACAAGCAAATGCAAATTGACCGGATCAGAAATCTGATCGAGGAAACCGGGGTCTGAAATCCCTGCAGTATCTGAATATTTTTACTAAATTTACAGGAAACCTGATTCCCGTAGCATGGATGTTAAGCTCATCGGTCAGCGACTGACCTATCTATTGCTTGCGACCTTCCTCGTTGTGTATGGTCTGATCCTGGCCAGAGATTTCCTGTATCCGATTGCCTTCGGCATCATGATATCCTATCTCTTATACCCGATCGTTAATTTCCTCGAAAAGAAAAGCCTTCCCCGGATATTTTCCATTTTGCTTACAATAGTTTTAGGCATGGCTGTGTTTGCAGCCCTGGCGGTATTTGTCCTCAAGCGGATCAGTCTGTTTATGGATGATTTACCCATGTTTCGCGAAAAGATGATCAGTCACATCGAGTCACTGCAACATTCCGTTGAAAGCCAGTTCGGCATACCAGCAGAACGATTTAAGAATTTCCTGCTCGGCCAGATCTCTGAACTGGGCACACAATCAGAAAAGGTATTTGCTACAACGACCGGAACAATATTTGTGATATTGATGCAACCGGTGTATGTTTTTTTATTCCTGTACTATCGGACTAAATTTGCCTATTTTATTCTGAAGATTGTAGGCAGGCAGAACCGGGTCATTGCCGTAAAGGCACTTCGTGAAATAGCCGTCGTCGTCACAAGATACATGCTCGGTGTTTTCACAGTTGTATTGATCCTTTGTATTTTCAACTCCGTTGGCCTCCTCATCATTGGTATAAAGTACCCGCTGCTCCTGGGGGTTATTTCTGCCTTATTCAGTTTTATCCCCTATTTTGGTAACTTTATAGGAGGTCTGGTACCCTTTACTTTTGCGCTGTTAACGGCGGATTCATCAGTATACCTGCTCCGTATTGTGATCTTTGTTTATTGTATTCATTTTTTTGAGAACAATATCCTTTCCCCGAATATTGTCGGTAATAATGTCCGTATCAATCCATTTGTGATTATTCTGGGCCTCATCATCGGGGCATTGATTTGGGGAATCCCGGGTATGCT
This sequence comes from uncultured Bacteroidales bacterium, assembly GCA_963705125.1. Taxonomy (GTDB): domain Bacteria; phylum Bacteroidota; class Bacteroidia; order Bacteroidales; family UBA10428; genus UBA5072. The sequence goes on from CAVPIY010000011.1 coordinate 818,610, forward strand.
GGTGATTATTCCATTTTTGGCCATGGTAAAGATCATATTGAAAAACATACCCGGACTGCAGCCATATGTTTATCTGCTGGGGACAAGGGGCACAAGCAGGCATGCTTTGACTGCCGGAAACATCAGGCGGTTTTTGTCCGAGATGAAGAACAAATGGCTTAAAAAGAAATAATGCCGTAATCGGGCTAATTTGCTGTCCTTCTCCGATACGGTCAGTCGGTTTCAATGAAATTAAACTTGATCTCCAGTATGGATTCGTAATACTCTCCCCGTTCCATAATATCATCATCCCCTTCCTCATAATACCAGTTGATGGTAAGCTTGAGTCCTTTCCTGTTTATTTCGGCTAGTGCCCTGAGAATATGCAGAAGGGCTTTTGAAGAACCGCTGTTAAAGTATTCCAGTTCTATATCGACGGTGGTGGATTCGGCAGGGTTTTGCGCGTAATAATAAACCCATTCGAAAATATCATCGTAAAATTTCGAAGCATCTTCAGGTATGGATCGTCCGCTAATCCTGAACCTGCCATCGGCATTAAAGGCAATTTCAGGTGTTTTCTTCGTACTTTCGATCAGCAGACTATCCATAACAGATATAATAGATACACCCATACAAATATAGTTGTTTCGTTTGGCGAAACCTGATTTTTAAAACAGTTTTAATCAATCTAACAAGTATAACAAATTTATAATAAATATTACTTATGAAACAAAATCTGTTTACGATTACTTATGGTCCAGAAAGGCAAATTCTATTTATATATCTGCCTTATTAACAGATTTCTAAAGCAATATAGCCCGGAATCAATGATGTTATGCGCTAAATACCAATTGATTAAAATTGACCAATGGCATTGAAAAATTGACGAATGACATAAATTGCGGCCTGTTATAAATGTTCAAAACGAGCTGCCGGTGTAATGCCCTGGGAAGAAAAATCTTCCCGGAGATATTTAAAATAGCCTGAAATGGCAATCATGGCTGCGTTATCCGTTGCATACTGTAATTCAGGAATATAAACATGCCAGTTTCTTTGCACACCAATTCTGTAAATGGCCTCACGCAAGCCGGAGTTCGCTGAAACCCCTCCTGCAACAGCAATCTCGTGTATGCCTGTTTCTTTTGAAGCCTTGATCAGCTTATGTGTCAGCGATTCAATAATGGCAGACTGTATGGAAGCACTCAGGTCCTTCTGTTTATTCCGGATAAAATCCGGATCTTCCTTTATCCGGTCCCGTAAAAAATAAAGGAATGAAGTTTTCAGTCCGCTAAAGCTGAAATCCAATCTCTTAACCCTGGCTTTGCTGAAAGTGAATGCATGTGGATCTCCTTCTTTTGCCAGTATATCGATCATTGGCCCCCCCGGGTATGGCAGTCCCATTACCTTGGCACATTTGTCAAATGCTTCTCCGGCAGCATCATCAATGGTCTGACCAATGATCTCCATATCGAGGTGATTTTTCATAACCACGATCTGGGTATGCCCTCCCGATACCAGCAGACATAAAAAGGGAAATCCCGGAAATAACCTGCTTTCATTTTTGCGGGACAGAAAAACGGAAAGGATATGTGCGTGCAAATGGTTGATATCGATCAGTGGAATCTGAAGTGCAAGGGATAGTCCTTTGGCAAAAGATGAACCCACAAGCAAGGCCCCCATCAAACCCGGTCCCCTTGTATAGGCGACAGCGCTCAGCTGGTCAGGTGTTATTCCTGCTTCTTTTATCGCAGCTTCAACAACCGGAATAATATTCTGCTGATGAGCCCTGGAAGCCAATTCTGGTACAACTCCCCCGAATTCCTTATGAACCTGTTGATTGGCTATGCGATTTGAGAGGAGAACTCCATTTTCAATTATGGCTGCAGAGGTATCATCACAGGATGATTCAATTCCCAGGATGATAATATTCATTTGTGTCTCAGAAATATCGTAAGATTAAACTTTTTTTGCAAAATTTGCGTTGTGAAGATATGCGAAGCCGTAAAATTATTAAAAAGATTCTACAATTAACAGCTGTACTGCTGTTTTTGGTATTTGCCATGCCGGCAACTGCTTTTCTGTTGCTGCAAAATAACCGCATTCAGACTAAGCTGGTTAACCGGGTAATGCAGATTGTTTCAGATAACCTGAAGACCCGTTTTACAATTGATAAGATTGATATCGCATTTCTTTACCGCATCAGGCTAAATCATGTCTATCTTGAGGACCTGTCTGGTGACACATTACTGTATGCAGAAAGTCTCACGGTAGGGGTCAGACATATTAATCCGTTAAAACAGGAGATCTCTTTCGGAAGTATAAGCCTGAACAATACGCTGTTCAGGCTTTCAATTGACTCAGCGAGAAACCTGAACCTGAATTATTTTATTGATATTTTAAGAGGAAATGGAAAGGGTGAAGGTGGATGGGAAGTTAATTTCAACAACATCCGAATGACGGATGGCCGGTTTGCCTTACGAAGTTTTTTTTCCACTCCGGTAGATTACGGAGTAAATTATTCGGATATGTATATTTCCGGAATTAATGCTGATCTGAAGCGCTTCCGGCCAACGCCGGATTCAGTTTGCTTTTTTATCCATTCTCTTCAGTTCACTGAACAAAGCGGATTCCGGCTTGAAAATATGACCGGTGAATTCAGTGAGAGCAAGACCTTTCTCTCTTTCAGAAATATCTCTTTGATAACCCCCTATTCACAAGTGCAGGGAGACGAAATCTCACTTCGTTTCAGAGACTGGGATCAATGCAAAGGCGATTCATTTGTGCGTTTTGTCAGGCTCAGGATCAACCTTTCACCCTCCAGTATAAACCTGCGCGATATTGGTTATTTCGCTCCATCTTTCCGAAATACAAATCAATTGGTTTCATTTTCCGGGCAGGTAAAAGGTCCTGTCAGCAATCTCAAGGGTAAGATGCTCGAGGTCGGTTTTGGTGCCGGTTCGCTCATAAAAGGTGAACTCAATCTCGAGGGTCTTCCTGACATCAGAAGTACTTTTATTCATGCAGATATAAAACAATTCACCTCCTGGTCTGATGACATTGAATCGCTCCATTTACCGGGGCAAAGAATTATCCGGGTTCCTGAACAGGTAGATAAACTTGGCCGGATCACCTATCAGGGAAAGTTCACCGGATTCATTGATGACTTTGTTGCATTTGGTAAGTTCAATACCGGCCTGGGACTTCTGAATACGGACCTCCTTTTCAGACCGGATACCGGTAATTACATTGGTTTTAACGGAAAGCTCACCGCTTCCGATTTCGATTTGGGCAAACTGCTGGATACTGAAAACCATGTTGGAAAAATCAGTCTTTCCGTTTCAGTCAGCGGTGCCAGCTCGGCAGGAAAATCAATGAATGCCAGGCTGGATGGATTGATACAGCGAATCGGAATCAACGAATACGATTATTCCCATATTGCACTTTCCGGTAACCTTAAAAACAAAACTTTCAATGGCTCTGTGAAGGTAAGGGATCCAAATATTGATCTCGAATTTTTGGGCCAGGTAAACCTGTCGGATTCAATTGCCAAATTCGATTTCACAGCCAATGTTACGGATGCCAATCTGTATGCACTTAATTTCAACCAGTCCGATCCTGATTTCACGGCTTCATTTTACCTGATCGCCAGGGGTCAGGGTAACTCCCTCAACACATTAAATGGTGAGATCAAGCTGTTGAATTCCCTTTTTACCAAAAAGGAAAAGCAATTGCAGGTTTATGATTTCTCAATTCTGGCCGATGATCAGTCGGGAACTGACCACCTTCAGCTTCGGTCAGATTTTATAGACGCTGATCTGACCGGAAATTACGAGCTTCCTGAGATAAACAAGATATTCGGTCGATTCCTGAATACGTATTTGCCAGCTCTGGCAGATTCGGGAACTTTTGAATCCATTGCCATGCATAATAGTTTTAACCTGAAAGCCAGTATAAAAAATGCGCGTCCTTTGTTCGATTTCTTTCTTCCGGAATACTATATTGCGGATAACAGCAATCTGATATGCTCTTACAATTCCGAAAACAAAGGTTTGAACGTTCTTTTTCATTGTCCGCAGCTATACATCAGGGGTATAACCTGGAATGGACTTGTTTTGTCGGTTTTCAGCAATGAAAATCTGCTGAATATTGAAGCCGGAGGCAGGAATGTATCTTATGGAAACAATATACGGCTGGAGAATTTCACCGTGACCTCCTCATCAGCTGCTGACTCAGCTGATTTTCACATCAGGTGGAATAACTGGAAGGATCTGCTAAACAAGGGTGACCTCAGGGCACTGGCACGGGTTAGCAGGTTGCCCAAACATAAACACCCGCATATTGCCGTTGATCTGTTACAGGCTACCGTTATCACGAGTGATACTGTCTGGACAATTAGTCCGGGAAAAATCGTAATCGACAGTACACATACAGAACTTGTCAATATCCGGGTCAATCACGGGGATCAGTTTTTCAGACTCGGCGGGATCCTGTCCGAGTTGCCTGATGACAGGCTAGATCTGGAATTTAACCGGTTCAACCTGGGGAATTTGAATGGAATCCTGCGGTCTTCAAAATTCAAATTCGGTGGCGTGCTGAATGGCCATGCTTCTGTATCCGGCGTCTATCAAAATCCGCTATTCACCAGTCTGATGAATGTTGACAGCCTGATGATCAACAATGAAATATTGGGTACTTCAAGCATAACCTCTTCCTGGGATGATAAACGTAAAGTGGTGAATGTTCAAGCCTATACCATGCGTGACAACCTGAAAACCCTTGATATTGACGGCACCTATACCCCGGCCGGAGAAGGAAAGATTGAGTTTGACCTGATACTTGATAAATTGAGACTGAACATATTCAATCCCTATTTGAGCAAAATATTCAGCGATTTGCGTGGTATGGTTTCAGGCAAAGCAAGCCTGACCGGTTCGATTTCAAAACCCTTGTTAAACGGCCAGGTCAACATGCAGAAATCGGCTTTTACTGTAAACTACCTGAAGACCAGATTTAATTTCTCTGAAAAGATCCGGATCGAGAATAACAACATTTACTTCGATAAAGTCAGGATCTTTGATCCGAAAGGGAATTCTGCCTACCTGACCGGGGCTATACGCAATAAGTACCTGAAAAACTTTCAGTTTGACATGACCATCCGTTCTGACGAGTTTTTGTGCCTCAATACCACACAGGTCGACAATAAGATGTTCTATGGAACCGCATATGGTACGGGAGTTGTTTTTAAGATTTCAGGCCCGCCAAAAAACCTGACCATGGATATTTCAGCTACAACAGGAAAAAATACCAGCATAAAAATTCCGCTTTCAAATGAAGGAAAACTGAGTGAATACAATTTCATTACTGTGATAACTGAAGATACCACTGATATTACTGAAGCTCCTGAAGCCAATTACCAGGTAAATTTATCGGGACTGCAGGTCAATTTTGATCTTACGGTTACACCTGAAGCTGAAGTACAGTTAATTTTTGATCCCAAACTTGGCGATATCATCCGCGGTAAAGGGAGCGGAAATCTTGACATGAAGATCAGCACCGCTGGAGACTTCCTGATGTACGGGGAATATATCATCGAAGAAGGAGACTACCTGTTTACGCTTCAGAATTTCATCAATAAGAAATTCAGTATTGAATCAGGTGGCAGGATCAGGTGGACCGGTGATCCCTTCAATGCCAGTATTGATATTGTTGCCAATTACCAGACCAAGGCTTCCCTGAATGATCTCTTCGGCAAGGAGGATCAGACAAAAGTTCTGGTGGATGACCGTTTAACCATGACGGGCATGCTGATGAAACCTAATGTAAAATATGATATATACTTGCCCAATTCCGATGAAAAAACCAGGCTTGATGTGAGTAACGCGATCAGCAGCAGTGAAGAACTAAACAAACAGTTCATATCCCTGCTTATACAGAATCGTTTTGTACCCAGTAATAATATGGGACAGGCATCAGCCGGTTCCACTACATCACCTTATTCTAATGCAGCCGGGGTAAATGCCAGTGAGTTTTTATCAAACCAGCTCAGTCACTGGCTTTCTCAAATCAGCAATGATGTGGATATTGGGATTAATTACCGGTCTAACCGTGAAATGAAAAACAACGAAGTTCAGAAAAGCGATGAGGTTCAGGTTGCCTTATCCACACAGCTATTCAATGACCGGCTCACCATAAACGGCAGTGTGGATGTAGCCACAAACGCAGCAGTATATGCCACGGATAATATCGTCGGCGAGTTTGACATCGATTATAAAATAACACGAAACGGAAAATTCAGGATCAAAACCTTCAATCATATCAATAACGAGATGTTGTATGAATATGCCGCCCCGTATACCCAGGGACTTGGCGTGTTCTATAAGGAAGAGTTTAATTCGCTTGATGAGTTGTGGCGTCATTACTGGAGATCCATAACAGGCAAGCGGGAAAAAGAAAACAGGTTACCTGAACCTGAAAAAACCGGTGATGGCAGTTAATAACTATGTGGTAAAAATATTTCCCGGTATTTGTCGTTTTAATACTTTTAGCGAATCTTAAAAATTTTCATATGTTGTTTGTACTCTTACAAAATGTGGTTACCAGCAATGCCGACAGCACTTCGTTCAGCATTGCTGCCAATCAACCTCCGGTTTCTTATTTTGATCTGGCCATAAAGGGCGGATGGGTCATGATACCCATTGCCTTACTTTCCATTATTGCCGTGTATATCTTTATCGAGCGGTTTATGGCGCTTCAAAATGCTGCCAAAGTTGATGTGAATTTCATGAACCGGATCAAGGATTATATCCATGACGGTAAAATTGATTCAGCAACCGCCCTCTGCCAGTCAACCAACAACCCCCTGGCCCGTATGATTGAAAAGGGTGTCAGCCGGATAGGACGGCCCCTGAATGACATCAATACTGCGATCGAGAATATCGGACAGGTTGAAGTGTATAAACTCGAAAAAGGTTTGCCCATTCTGGCATCCTGTGCCGGTGGTGCCCCCATGCTTGGATTTTTCGGTACCGTTCTCGGCATGGTCAGAACATTTATGGATATGGCCAGTGTCGGCAACAGTCTGGATGTCGGTGTTCTTTCCAATGGAATATACATTGCGCTGATTACCACAGTGGGGGGTCTGATGGTTGGGATTCCTGCCTTTTTCGCTTATAATTATCTTGTATCCCGAGTTGAAGAGCTGGTTAACCGGCTTGAATCTTATACCATGGAATTCATGGATCTATTGAACGAACCGGTGAAAAAATAATACATAGTATATTTTCTTTTTATGGCAATCCGATCCAGAAATAAAGTGGATGTAAATTACAGTGTGGCAGGTATGACCGATATCATCTTCCTGCTGTTGCTCTTTTTTATGCTCACCTCCACACTAATCGCTCCAAATGCCCTGAAATTACTTTTACCCCAGAGCAACAACCAGACCAATGTGAGGGCAATGACTACGGTATCCATCACAGCTGACATCCGGTACTTCATTGAAAAAGCGCCCATTGATCCGGCAATGCTTGAAACAAGTCTTCAGGCCAGGCTTTCGGAGGTAAAAGAACCAACCATCGCCATTCACGCTGATAAATCTGTTCCAATTGAGCATATTGTCATGGTGATGAACATCGCCCGGCGTAATAACTATAAAGTGATCCTTGCAACCAGTCCGGAAAAATAAACCTGTGATCCATGACTGAGCGGCAATATGGCATATTGGGCACCATTGTTATCCATAACATCATCATTCTGATCTTGCTATTTACCTTTCTCAGCATTCCTCATCCGAAACCGTTCGAGGGGGGAATACTGATCAATTTCGGTGATGTGGAAAAAGCAGGCGGACCTGCTGAACCTGCTCTTAACAATGCTCCTCCGGCACAACCGGAAAAAGCTGCTTCTGAGCCTGCCACATCTGCTAAAGAGGGCATCATGACTCAGGACTTTGAAGAAGCGCCGGCCGTGAAAAAAGTACCTGAAAAAAAGAAAACCGAAAAGAAACCACGTCCCAAACCGGTTGAAACAAAGACAGCCACATCCGCCAAACCTGTTGAGAAAACACCGACTGTGAATACCAAGGCGTTGTATTCAAACAAGGGACAATCCACAAGTGAATCAGGAACTTCCGAAGGAATTTATAAAGGTACCGGGAATATGGGCAGCCCAAACGGCACCCCGGAATCTGATAATTATTCGCAGGGGCTTGGCGGAACAGGAATTGTATCGAGCCTGGCCGGACGTAGTCCTTTACATTTGCAGAAGCCTGAATTCAATGTCCTGAAGGAAGGAATTGTGGTGGTAGAGATCTCCGTTGACCGAAGTGGAAAAGTAAACAACGCCACACCGGGCGTAAAAGGCTCAACCATCGTGGATAATACCCTGTATGCTGCCGCTAAAAAAGCAGCCCTCGAATCAAAGTTTAACCTGAAAGATGACGCTCCTGAACGGCAGGTTGGGACCATCACCTATCATTTCAAACTGCAGTAGGTCAGAAGAAGATCAGCTGAACAGCTGACACGAGCACAGCTACCAGCAACACATAGCGGATAAAAACAGGCCCCCAGGAAACAGCTGACCTGGTCCCCAGCCAGGCTCCGGTCATGCTGCCCACCGACAGGATAAGACCCGCCTTATAGTCTACCTGGTGGCCGATCATAAAAACCGCCAGCGCAAAAGGGGTATACAGAAACACCAAAAAATTCTTGATTGCATTAGCCTTTACCAGATCCAGTCCGGCCCCAATGACCAACCCCCCCAGAAGAAAGAAACCCACCCCAGCCTGCACAAAACCTCCATATACACCAATTAAAAAAAATACGGCGATGTTCACCCAGGAATTCGCCGGCAAAGAACCCGCCCTGCCCTTCAACCAAACCTCAGGTTTGAACAAAATAATAAAAAACATCATGACAAGCAGAATGCCAACAGCCCTTTCCATCATCTTGCTGCTGATGCCCAGTGCAATCAGGGCACCGGCTATTGATCCGATAACAGAAGGGATACCCAGCCGGATACCGGTATTCATATCCAGGACACCCTGTTTCCTGAAGCCCAGGGAGCCGACCAGACTTTGCAGCATAATGGCTATCCGGTTTGTACCATTGGCGACGGTCGGCGGAAGCCCGATAAAGATCAGCAATGGCAGAGTTAAAAGGGAACCACTTCCGGCCAATGTATTAATAAAGCCGGCTAAAATACCGGCTCCAATTACCAGGACATAGTGGTACCATTCCATGGTTATGTCATTTGATTACATGGTGATATTCCGGGAAGCATTACCAGGCAAATAGCGGGTAATCCTTCATCAAACCATTTACCTTCTCCCGGACAGCCGAAATGATCTTTTCATCCTCAATGTGCATGATCACTTCATCAATTAGTTCCACCACGATTTCAATCAGGTCTTCTTTTGCACCGCGTGTGGTGATTGCAGGAGTTCCCACCCTGACACCTGATGTGGTGAAAGGCGTCCGTGAGTCAAATGGCACCATGTTCTTGTTCAGCGTAATATCAGCTTTCACAAGTATATTCTCAACCATTTTCCCCGTAATATCCGGCACCTTGGTCCGGAGGTCTATCAGCATCGAATGGTTATCAGTGCCGTTGGAAACGACTTTATATCCCTTATCGATGAAACATCTCGCCATAACGGAAGCATTTTTCTTTACCTGTGCAACGTATAGTCCGTAAGCATCAGTAAGTGCTTCCCCGAAGGATACTGCCTTGGAGGCAATGACATGTTCGAGGGGACCGCCCTGTGTGCCAGGAAAAACTGCCAGATCCAGAAGATTTGACATCATTTTGATCTCACCTTTTGGCGTTGTAAAACCCCAGGGATTGGGAAAGTCAGTTCCCATCATGATCAATCCACCCCGAGGCCCCCGCAGGGTTTTATGGGTGGTGGTGGTCACAATATGACAATGCGGGAAGGGGTGATTCAACAATCCTTTGGCAATAAGGCCGGCCGGATGTGCAATATCGGCCATCAGCAAGGCACCCACCTGATCAGCAATTGCCCGCATACGTGCATAATCCCAGTCGCGTGAATATGCTGATGCCCCTGCAATGATGAGCTTTGGACGCTCACGGAGTGCAATTTGTTCCATGTTATCATAATCCACGCGGCCGGTTTCCGGGTTTAATGTATAGGCAACCGGGTGATAGAGGATACCGGAAGAATTCACCGGTGAACCATGTGACAAATGTCCGCCATGCGACAGATCGAGTCCCATAAAATTATCCCCCGGATTGAGTACAGCCAGCATAACGGCTGCATTGGCCTGGGCACCGGAATGAGGCTGAACATTTGCCCATTGTGCATTAAATAACAACTTGATCCGCTCAATAGCCAGCTCTTCCACTTCATCCACAACCTGACAACCGCCATAATACCGACGGCCCGGCAATCCCTCAGCGTACTTATTGGTAAGGCAGGAACCCATGGCTTCCAGGACCTGGTCACTCACAAAGTTCTCAGAAGCGATCAGCTCAATTCCATGCAACTGCCGGTCTTTTTCTTTTCTGATCAGATCAAAAATACGGGTATCTCTTTCCATCCGATTGTTAATTATTCATGATACAAATTGCTTCACCAGCTAAACCTCCTGCCATTAAAACAAGCGGTAGCCTCGGATCAAAAATAATGTTTTGCGGAGTTGTAAAAAAATAAAAGCAGATTTGTTTATCAGAAATTTATAAATATCGTCCTCTCAATTCCTCAAAATTTGCTAATTTTAATAAAAATCAAATCCCCAACTTATGAAGATGACCATTACTCACCAGGAAAGCTATTCACGTACCGAACTGCTGCTCAGAACATTCTTTGGATGGCTTTATATGGCCATTCCGCATGGCCTTATCCTTATGTTCCTTGGCTTGTTGTCCGGGATCCTTACCTTCGTTGCCTTCTGGATTGTTCTCTTCACTGCACAATATCCGAAAGGTATGTTTAAATTCCAGTCCGGTTTTATTTATTGGGGGAGCAGGCTAAGGGCGCGGTTAATGAACCTGTCCGATGGTTACCCGGCTTTTGAACTTCATCCGGTGGATGAATATGTTAAGCTGGATATCCCTCACCCTGAGAAACAAAGCCGGATCCTGCTTTTGCTGAGGCTTTTCTTTGGCTGGCTATATGTAGGGATTCCGCATGGATTCCTCTTGATCTTCAGAACCATTGCAACCTTTGTGATTGTGTTCCTGGCCTGGTGGGTGGTGTTATTTACAGGTAAATATCCGGCATCCTTTCATGCCTATGTAACCGGTCTGATACGCTGGAGCACCCGGGTGAATTTGTATTTGCTGTTCCTCACGGACGATTATCCTCCTTTTAACGGGAAAGAAATTGAATAGCTGAAACACCGGGGGAGGGATGCGCAGCTCATTCATCGGAAATCTCGATGAGCCAGTTCCTGTAAAAGGAAAAGAGTTTGGATTTTGACAGAAAACCGATATATTCTCCGTTATTGATAACCGGTAAATTCCAGGCTTCATGCTCCTCGAATTTACGCATAACACTTTCCATTGATTCCCCCGGAGTAATATGTGCAGGCGGTGGTTGCATCAGGTCACGCACAAATATACGCTGATACATATCGGTATTGAACATGATATGCCTGATATTATCGAGCAATACTACCCCTGCCAGCATATTCTGGCCAGTGATAACAGGGAAAAGATTGCGTTTTGACCGGGAGATACTTTTCACCAGTTTACCCAGGGAATCATCGGGTGACACCGTTACAAAATCTTTCTCAATAACCTTGTCCATCTCCATGAGGGTAAGTATGGCCTTGTCCTTGTTGTGTGTGATAAGCTCGCCCCGCTTGGCAAGCCTGTGGTTATAAATTGAATGTGGCTCAAAATATCTGATCGTGATATAGGAAACGGTTGACGTGATCATCAGGGGAATAAAGAGACTGTAACCGCTGGTTATCTCTGCAATCAGGAAAATTGCAGTGAGCGGGGCATGCATGACACCTGCCATAAGTCCGGCCATGCCAGCCAGCACGAAGTTCTTTTCCGGTATATGAATAAAGTTAAAAATATTCAAAACCCGTGCAGCGAGATAACCGGCAAATCCACCCATGAACATGGTAGGTGCGAATATGCCCCCTACTCCTCCGCCACCCGTTGTCGCAGACATGGCCAGGGGTTTAAACAGCATTACAAGCAGAAAGAATATCAGGAATAGGATCAGGTTATCCCGATGCGCATAAAAAATACTGCCCAGCAGGATGTCTGAAACATCTCCGTTCAAAAACTCATTCAGGATGTCATATCCTTCCCCGTACAAGGGTGGAAAAATCAGAACCATAATACCGAGCACCACACCTCCTGTTAATATACGAATCCATGGTTTTCCAATCACTTCGAAAACAGATTCCACATAAATCGTTAAGCGTGTGAAATAGAGTGAAACCAATCCGGTAAAAATGCCCAGTATGATATAATAAGGAAAATTCCGGAAGAAAAAAGTATCATGTACAGGGTAATGCAGGGTGACCTCGTTGCCAATCAGCAGATAGGAAAGAGAAGCGCCGGTAACTGCAGAGATCAGGAGTGGTATAATAGACAACATGCTGATATCCAGCATGAGCACTTCGAGTGCGAATACAACCCCGGCAACCGGTGCTTTGAAGATTCCGGCTATTGCACCAGCAGCGCCACAACCGATTAAGGTAATAACTGACTTATAATTCATGCCAAATACATGTCCCAGAGTCGACCCCATCGAGGAACCGGTAACAACGATGGGAGATTCAAGACCGACTGAACCGCCAAATCCAACAGTCAGGGTTGAAGCAATGATAGAGGAATAGTTGTTGTGTGATTTCAGGTACCCACTCTTTTTTGAAATGGAATGCAGGATCTTGGTAATGCCGTGTCCCATTTCATCCCGGATGAAAATCCTGACGAACAGAACGGTAAGCAATATTCCCACAAGCGGAAATACAAAATACAGAAGGTTAACTTGTGAAACATCACGCTGTTTTGATACAAACTGAAGGGTGAAATGAACTGTATTCTTAAGCACAACAGCTGCCAGTCCACTGGTAATGCCAGTAATGAAACTGAGCAGGTACATCTGTTGCTTGTGGCTTAGGTGTTCTGCAATCCAACGGATCAGAAGGGTAAAATATGATCGAATCTTCATCTATTGTTTGTTCGGAACATAAAATGAAAAGCACTTTCCAATCCCTGGATAGACCGGTTTGTCCGGTGGAACCGCGGTAGATACGGTGCATAGACTGGCTTTGGTCACACCGCCGGTGGAAACACAAAAATACAGCCGTGCTCAACCATTCCCAGACTCCTCCATGACAGGCAACTGTCTGTCAATTAATACATCCAAAGAAATAAAAGTCTCTGTACGGGCAACACCTTTGATTGACTGAATTTTATCCGCAAGAACCACACGCAGGTGCTCATTATCCCTTGTATAAACCTCAACAAACATGGCATACTGTCCGGTAATATAATGACACTGGGTGATCTCCGGAATTTTAACCAGCTTCTCGTAAACATTGTTGAATAATGCGGCATTGTCGAGAAATATACCAACGAAAGCACAGGTCTTGTATCCCATTTTTTTAGGATCAACATTAAACTGTGAACCGCTGATAATCCCGATTCTGATCAGTCTTTGAACCCGCTGATGAACGGCAGCTCCGGATATGCCGCAAGAGCGGGCTACCTCCAGGAAAGGTACACGGGCATCTTTTGTCAACATGGATAGAATTTTTCTGTCCAGACTATCGATTTGAAAGCCACTTTTCATTATAAGGGCAATAAAATTACAGATATAAAATAAAGATAAACATTTGCTTCAGAATTGTAATCATAAGTAATTTTTTCTTAAAAAATAGTATAGCATTGACGAAGAAGAATCAATTTTATGTATTATTGACCAAACAAATAATTGTAACTGAATATGAGTAAACCCCTGATTACCCCGGCTCATTATAAGAGCCTGCTTGACCTGAACCAGACTGAAAAAGCTATTAAGCTAGTTAAAGACACTTTTCAACAGCAATTATCTGCAGAACTGAATCTGCGACGGGTTACAGCACCCTTGTTTGTTATGAAGGGAACCGGTGTTAATGATGATCTGAACGGTATTGAACGCAAAGTAACCTTTCCGGTAAAAGACATGAATGATTCCCCGGCTGAAGTGGTAAATTCGTTGGCCAAATGGAAGCGTATGGCTCTGGCTGATTATTGTATACCCCATGGAAACGGTTTATATACCGATATGAATGCCGTCAGACCGGATGAGGAACTCAGCAACATTCATTCATTATATGTTGACCAATGGGATTGGGAGCGCGTGATAGCCCGGAAAAACCGGAATCTTGATTTTCTGAAATATATTGTCCGTAAGATCTACGAAGTATTCAAACGTACTGAATATGTTGTTTATGAGGAATACAGTCATATTAAACCTGTGCTTCCTCATGATATTACTTTTTTTCATACGGAGGAGCTTCTGATGCAATATCCGAATCTCACTCCCCGTGAAAGAGAATTTGAGGCCGTAAAAAAACACGGTGCCATTTTTGTCATAGGCATTGGTGGTATGCTGGCCAATGGTGAGTCGCACGATGGGAGGGCGCCGGATTACGATGACTGGTCCACACCCACCGTGGAAGGATTCCGTGGTTTGAACGGCGATATTATCCTGTGGAATCCCGTACTTGGGATTTCCTTTGAGGTATCCAGCATGGGAATCCGTGTGGATCGGGATGCACTGCTGAAGCAGCTTGAGTTAACCGATAACCTTGATCGCAGGGATCTGATGTTCCATAAGCGACTGATCAATGATGAACTTCCTCTTTCCATTGGCGGTGGCATAGGACAATCGCGTATCTGTATGTACTATCTTCGGAAAGCCCACATTGGAGAGGTTCAGTCCAGTGTCTGGCCTGCCGGCATTATGGAAGAATGCCGTAGGAATAATATATTTTTGTTGTAAAATATTGCAGAGGCACAACATTTTGCGTCTCTACGCAATATTATTATATTTACCGGTATATGCAAATCCCAAAATATATTATCCATGGCAACTTCAGAAAATATTTTAACCAGGATCAACGATGGCAATAACAGTGCTTTACAGGCATTATACGGGGTTGAACCAGCGGAACTGAAAAAACACGCAAAACGGTATATCGCTCTGCTGAGACAATTCAATTCATCATTCAGTCATCCGGAAGTCACCTTTTTCAGCTCCCCTGGTCGTACTGAGATCGGCGGTAATCATACCGATCACAATTATGGTCGCGTGCTGGCCGGGGCCGTTAACCTCGACAACGTTGCAGTTGCTGCAAGAAACAATACCAACATGATCCGGATCCTGTCGGAAGGGTATCCCACTTTTGAGGTCGATCTTACTTCACTGAAACCTGAAAAGCAAGAGCACCTGACCTCAGCTGCCCTGGTCAGAGGCATTTGTGCGCGTATGAAAGAGCTAGGATTTACAATTGGCGGATTTGATGCCTGTATTGATGGTGGCGTGCCAAAAGGCTCAGGTCTGAGTTCTTCCGCTTCATTTGAGGTACTGATCGGTTCCATGGTAAATGACCTGTTCAACAACGGCCGGATGGATCCCATACAGAATGCCATCATTGGACAGTATTCCGAAAATAATTATTTCGGTAAACCTTGCGGACTTATGGATCAGACTGCCTGTGCCATGGGCGGATTGATCACGATCGATTTCAAAGATCCCGCCAATCCCGTCGTAAAAAAGGTGAATTTTGATTTTGTCGCCACCGGCTTCGCCCTGGTTATTACCGATACAGGTGGTAACCATGCAGATCTGAACGATGAATACGCTTCCCTGCCCTCGGATATGAAGGCTGTGGCGGCTGAACTGGGTGCCAAAGTTTTACGACAGGTGAGCCTGGAACAAGTACTTCAGGTTGCTCCCAAAATTCGTGAAAAAGTGGGTGACCGTGCCATTTTGCGGGCGATTCATTTTCAATGTGACAACCAGCGTGTGGTTGACCAGGTTAACGCCCTGGAAAAAAATGATTTTAAAGCATTTCTGAATATGGTAGTCGAATCAGGCTACAGTTCCTATATGTATAATCAAAATATCTATCCCGTAAACAATGTGAAAGAGCAAGGCGTATCCCTGGCCTTGGCATTGAGTGAACTGGTGCTGAAAGGCCAGGGAGCATGGCGTGTGCATGGCGGAGGCTTTGCAGGCACGATCCAGGCTTTTGTACCACAGCATTTGCTCGGAAAGTATGTCACCACACTGGAACATATATATGGTCCCGGCTCATGCCACAAGTTATTTATCAGGGAGAAGGGGGCGGGGAAAGTGGAAATTTAGTTTTAAGTTTTAAAATGAATACTATCAAAGAGGAATCATTCAGGACAGTACACAACGGGAAACCTGTCGCTTTGTATACCCTGAAGAATAAGAGCGGGTTGGTGGCACAGGTCACCAATTACGGGGCGATCATTGTCAGCATATGGGTACCTGACCGGAATGGCCGCTTTGCAGACATTGTACAGGGCTATGATACCATCGATGAATATATACGGGGTAATGGCCCTTATATGGGTGCCGTTTGCGGGCGATGTGCCAACCGGATCGGTAAGGGACAGTTCACCCTTGAAGGAAAGGAATACAGGTTGGCTGTTAACAATGGACCCAACCACTTGCATGGCGGTATTACCGGTTTCAGTAAAGTGGTTTGGGATGTTTTACAATCGACATCCGACAGTGTACAGATGGAATACATTTCGGCTGACGGGGAAGAGGGCTATCCGGGCAACCTGAGGATTATGGTAACCTATACCCTTACCGGCAACAACGAATTGAGGCTTGATTATCATGCTACCACCAATAAAACCACGGTGGTGAACCTGGCAAGCCACTCCTATTTCAACATGGCCGGGGAAGGTTCGGGAGATATATACAAACAGGAATTGATGATCAACGGATTGTTTTACACACCAGTTGATGAAAACACCCTACCGACAGGTGAGATCAGAAGTGTCAAAGGCACTCTTTTTGATTTTACCGAGCCCAAAGGTATTGGTGTTGACATTGACAAGGATGACGAGCAAATCCGGTTTGGTTCCGGATATGATCACAACTGGGTACTTCGGCATCGTACAGGAACCCTGGGTTTGGCTGTAATTGCACACGATCCTCAATCCGGACGGATGATGGAGATCTTTACTACCCAACCGGGCATACAGCTTTATACAGCAAACTGGATCGACCGGGAAAAGGGCAAAGGCGGTAAAATATATGGCAGACGCTGGTCATTTTGTCTTGAAACGCAGCATTTTGCAGATGCCATCAATATGCCCCACTTTCCATCCACTATCCTGAAACCCGGGGAGGTTTATAAACATAGTTGCCTACATCGGTTCTTAACCAAATCGTTAAATCATTAAATCATCAAATAACCATGCAAAAAGAAAATTCGAAATTCCTGTTCCCATTGATCGTGATGGCCTCATTGTTCTTCCTTTTCGGCTTTATTACCACCATGAACAACTCACTGATCGACTATCTCAAGGATGCTTTCAAGCTGAATGAAGTTGAGAAACAATTGCCCAACACTTTCTTTTATGGTGCTTACATTCTTTCTATACCGGTCGGCTACCTGCTGAACCGGATTGGATACAAAAACGGGGTACTGACCGGATTAGCCATGGTGAGCCTTGGATTCTTCCTTTGTATCCCGGGTGTTGCTATGGGTTATTATGGTTTTCTGAGTGCGGTATCCGTTTTTGCTATTGGTGTTGTTCTGTTGCAGGTGGCCGCAAACCCCTATGTCAATGCGCTTGGCAAACCTGAAACGGCTGCAAGCCGTTTAACGTTGACCAATGCACTGAATTCAGTAGCGACCGTTATCGCGCCGATTTTCGTTTCCATGATGATCGTTTCTGCCAATACGGATGGTGTTACTGACCCCAAAACGGTTCAGGGACCTTTTGCAGGCATCGGCATTGTTACCCTGGTGATCGTGGCGGTTATGTTTTTCCTGAAACTTCCGGAGATCAAAGGGGATGAAACAGTTGAAGGAGTTGCCAAAAAATTCAAGTCCAGTGCATACAAGTATCCGCACATGTGGCTGGGTTCACTGGCCATTTTCTTTTATATGGGAATTGAGATCGGTATACCGAGTTTCTTTGCTGATTATTCCGTCAGGTTAAATTTCGATTTCAACGGGGAGATGCGTACCCAGCTTCTGGCTTATTACTGGGCGGGTCTGATGGTGGGTCGTATCATCGGTATTTTCATCCTCCGGAAATATTCTGCCAGCCAGATACTCAGCTTCACGGCAATCATAGCTGCAGCCATGGTTTTTCTTTCACTTATTCTGGGCGGTATGGGGATGTACTGGATCGCGCTTGTACTTTTCCTGGGAACCGGATTGATGCATTCGATCATGTGGCCTTGTATCTACAACCTGGCCCTTGAAGATCTCGGTCCACATGCCAAGGTTGGCTCGGGTGTAATTGCCACTTCGGTGATCGGCGCTGCATTGCTGCCGATCATGATGGGAGGCATTCAAAGAGGTGTAGGTCTGATCGTAGCCATCTGCTGCCTGTTTGTCTATTATGCCTATGTCAGTTACTTTGCACTGAGAGGATCGAAGATTAGATAGTAATGAGTAATGAGTAATGAGTAATCAGCGGGTTTAGAGTACAGGGCATGCGCATGGCCCTGCACCCACACTCGCTCATTACTCATTACTCATTACTCACTACTATTTCACCCAATTCACTGTAGCTGATTTTACATCCCTGGAGTTGGGGCCAATATATACCACAAAGTTGCCGGGTTCCCAGTCGTATGTCAGGTCGCTGCTGTAAAACTGGAGGTCACAGGTTGTAACATCCATAATAATTTCTTCTGTTTCACCAGGCTGCAACATAATCTTTCTGAAATTCTTCAGTTCTTTTACCGGACGTGAGATGGATGCTACAGGATCCTGAATATACAATTGTACAACTTCTTCTCCGGGATACTCTCCGGTATTGGATACGCTGACAGTCACCCGGAGTGTTTCATTTCCTTTCAGTTCATTTTTATTGAGTTTAATGTCGCTATAGGTAAAAGAGGTATAGCTCAATCCATAACCAAAAGGATACAAGGGATCATTTGATACGTCCAGGTATTTGGAGGTGAATTTATTGTTCGGGTCTAAGGGCCGACCGGTATTTCGGTGGTTATAATATAATGGTATCTGTCCTGCATTACGGGGGAAGGTAGTTGTAAGTCTTCCGGAAGGATTATATTCACCAAACAATACATCGGCAATCGCATTTCCCGCTTCCGAACCACCAGCCCAGGCTTCAAGTATGCTGTTTACCTGTTCATCCTCCCAGGTAAGGGTGAGGGGCCTGCCATTGATCAACACAAGCACGACAGGCTTTCCGGTTGCCAGCATAGCTCTAAGTAAATTTTGCTGTGCAGCGGGAAGGCTGATATCAGACCTGCTGGCCGCTTCACCAGACCAGGTAACAGACTCCCCCAACACGGCGATAACCACATCGGATTTTCTCGCTGTTTCAATTGCTTCTTTTATCAGTTTACCAGATGTCCCACCGGACGGCTTGTCAGATCCGCCCAAATAATTAACGGATCCAGCCAGCATAGGATCAGCTGTAAGTTCTGATCCTTTTGCATAAAGAACCTTTACTGATTTACCACCGATGTTTTTGATACCTTCCATCACGGAGGAGGTTACCCTTGCATCTCCACCCATCGCCCAGGTTCCCAACATATCTATTTTACTGTCGGCCAGGGGTCCGACGACGGCAATGGTGCCCGATTTTTGAAGGGGGAGTATTTGTTTATCGTTTTTCAATAAAACCATCGAGCGTGCAGCCATTTCCCGGGCGGCTTTTAAATTCTCCCGTTTCATAATTTCGGTCTGGCTTTTTTCATCATTCATATACCGGTAAGGATCCTCAAACAATCCGAGCCTATACTTGGCTTCAAGAATCCTTTTACATGACAGATCCAGATCCAGCAGGCTTATTTTTCCTTCGGCCAATGATTTTTTAAGTGTGGTTAAAAATCCTTCTCCCACCATATCCATATCGGTTCCGGCCTTTAAAGCCAGGGCAGAAACTTCCTCTAAGTTACCCATACCATGCATGATCATTTCATTGATGGCTGTATAGTCAGTCACCACAAAACCTTCAAATCCCCATTGATCTCTGAGCAGTTCGGTTAATAACCATTTATTACCTGTGGCTGGTATTGCATCAACCACATTGAACGAGGTCATGACACTTCCTGCGCCTGCGTCAACAGCTGCCTTGTAAGGAGGAAGATAGTCATTATACATGGTCACCCTGCTCATGTCAACTGTATTATAATCCCGGCCCCCTTCAGCAGCACCATATAAAGCAAAATGTTTCACACACGCCATCATGGTGTTATTCAATGACAGATCATCACCCTGGTAACCTTGAACCATAGCCCGGGAGACCTTCGAACCCAGCCAGGGATCCTCACCGGCTCCTTCAGCAATCCTTCCCCAACGCGGATCTCGTGCAATATCCACCATTGGTGAATATGTCCAGCATATTCCGTTGGCTGTAGCTTCACATGCAGCTATCCGGGCAGCCTGTTCTATCCGTTGCATATCCCATGAACAAGCCATGGCCAGCGGTATTGGGAAAATGGTTCTGTACCCGTGGATCACATCCATGCCAAAAAGTATGGGAATATGGTTCGGAGATTCCTTCACAGCCAGATCCTGCATAGCCCTTATGGAAGCTAAGGAAAAACTGTTCAATACGGCACCGATTTGACCGGTTCGAATTTTCTGTTGTATATTTTCATTCTCCGCGGATCCGGTTACAAATCCTCCTGAAGTGGTGAGATTTAATTGTCCGATCTTTTCATCAACAGACATCTTGTTCATCAATTCATTAATAAATGCTGTCATCTTTTCATTCTGTGCCTTTACTTGTAAAATAACTGCCAGCGCCAGAAAGCAGACTATATGAATTTTGGTCATATGTATGTAGTTTATGGTGGGTTAGTTTAGCATTTCATTTTTGGATTCATGCAGATGATTATTCAATTATAGTATCTATAGGTTTTACCCTTGTAATGAAATCATACCGTGTCGGCATAACCCTGTACTGGTTAAACACCGACCTGGCTGTACAACCAACGCCGCTGGTGGCATAATCAAAATTAAAGGTGATTCCGTCAAATACTTGCAGCTGATACGTATATAATGATTTGGTGAGATTTTCTGTGGTGAATGGAAAAGCATTGAAATTGAAAAGTCCGTCCCCTGAAAATTCGAGTCCTGTACCATCCTTACCCAACATCCTAACCCATCGGTTATCGGTTCTCAAACCATAGTCCTGGGGTATCAGATAGGGTTCAACCATATCCCGGACTGTTGAACTAAACTTTCCGATCCTGTACCCTGTCTTACGATCGGGATAATTCTCCTGTGGGCCGCGTCCATACCACACTACCTGATCCAGGTCCTGGCTGAGGATCCATTGCGTGCCCATCCTGGGTAGCCAGGCCGGCATTTCTCCACCGGGTATAACAGAATGCTCGATGATCATTTCACCGGTCCCGTCGATTGAATAACGATACAGGTTTTGAAAACTACCGGTCTGACCTGGTGCAATTAATATTTCCTTCACTTCTACCGAGATCTTATCATCGGACGAGGCAAAGCTAAATTTTTCCAGTATTGCCTTCAGATCGTGCATGCCGGTGCTGTACCAGTCTGTCACCGCCATTTTACCGTATCCCTCTCCCCAATGTGCAGTACCCGAAGATGTGCTTCCCCATTCATCAGTTTCATTGGCCAGCGGGGCCCTCCATATGTTCATCACAGGTCCTTTGCTGACAAGGCTCTTCCCCATGTAAAACATGGATTCCAGGTGACCGGTTTTTTTGTTAAAGACATACGTGAATTGCGAACCGTCCAGGATCAGATGATCCGCCGAATCACGCACATATATAAGCGGCAAAGCCGGAGTTTTTATTTCAGCCCGTTTTTCCCATGGCAGCTTAAACTGCTCCCATGCTACTTCAAATCCAGATCCTGCCCATCGTGTGTCTTTCTTTTGCCTGAAGCTGACCTGCAGGAAGTACTCAACTCCTTCCTCAGGCAAAGGTTTTTTAAATGGTATCCTGATCACGGATTTGCCTGAGGGTTGAATGTCCAGGGAAAGCTCACCGTCAGCGACCACTTTCCCGTCAGCCTCAAGGATCCAAATGGTCTGCAAGTCAATGAGATTGGTAAAAAGATACCGGTTGCTGACCTCCAGTAAACCCTCGTCTGCATCCAGGAGCTTAACAGATACAGGCTGGGCGGATTTTTTGATCTGCCACATTTCAGGCTGAGGCCTGCGGTCCGGCCATATGCTTCCATAGGTCCTCGCCCCGATCCCATAACTGAAAAACTCTCCATCTACCCGTATTTCCTCAAAATCAAGCCATAAAGCCGACTTCCTGATCAGGTCAGATGAAGGGGTACGCAGCAATTCAGGATCAACAGCCATGGGAAAAACACCTACCTGGTCGATTATGGCATCACAGAGATAGTCCGACGTCTCCTGTCCGTGAATCTCTGCATTTCTGCCTATGTTGAGCGGAAAAGGCAGGTTGCGGATATTCCCTGACACGGCAACCGGTCTGCTGATACGGCCATCCAGGGTAAGGGTGATATTTTTCCCGTCATACAACGCTGCCACATGGTGCCAGTGATTCTCCCAATCAGCCGGCAGAACCGTGCGAACTATGTACCGCTTGTTTGTCGTAAGATAAAACTCAAGCGAATCCTTGCCGGTTTGTCGCAGCCCGTATTGATAGCTTCCCTTGGTGATGAGCGTTCCTGCCGAACTGTTCAGCGCTCTCGGATAAACCCACAAGGACAGGGTGAGTGCATTTCCGGCGATTTCAACAGCATCATCCCGGTATACCTCCACCCACTGATCATGACCATTCAGATCAATGGCTTTCCCGGCTGTTCCGGCAACCAGTCGTGCCCTTCCCATAATGTTGACTTGTACATGGTTTGGAGAGGCATCCTTCAGCTCCACGATCTTCTCACGAAGACCGGGACTTACGAAATCCCAGATTGCACCGCCCATGCTTCTGGGGTAATCATATATTACCTCCCAGTAATCGTCAAGGCCTCCACCCCCATTCCCGGCTACAGAAAGATACTCATCCATAAAGGAAGGCCGGGGATCCTGGCTTTCAGGAACCATACCCACCTGGGTTATCCATTCAAAGGGAGTCGGGTAGCGTGGACCAATGATGTCCTCACACGGATGTGCAAAGGCATTTCCGCCATACATCCAGTATCGAGTGGGATCAAGCCTTTTGCCTTCGGCGATAACAGAACATATATTGCTGCCTTCCCCGCTTTCATTCCCGGCACTCCAGAACAGAATGCAGGGATGGTTGCGGTCACGGAGCACCATTTTCTGAACCCGTTCCACATACATAGCTTCCCATTCCTTCATGCCCGACACATATTCGGTAGCATGCGATTCATCCCCGGTTTCATCCACAATATAGATCCCAAATTCATCGGCCAGTTCCAGGTACCGGTTCACGGGTGGGTAATGTGATGTACGTACACAATTGATATTGAACTGTTTGAGCAGGCTTAGATCTTTTCGTATGGTTTCCTCATCCATGCTATGTCCTGTTTCGGGATGCTGCATGTGGCTGTTGATCCCGTTCAGCTTCACAGGAACACCGTTCAGATAAAAAACCTGGTGCCGTATTTCCGTTTCCTTAAATCCGATACGGCCGGATACAGCCTCCTCTGTCCTTCCCCTGGCATTGACCAGTTCAAATACCAGGGTATACAGATTGGGAAATTCAGCAGACCATTTGGCAGGATTTTGCACTTCACCGGAGAAGGTAATCCGGGCACCCGAACCGGCTGAAAGGGAAAATTTCCCTGAAGACAGGGTTTCGATCACTTTTTTTTGATCATTATACAGGGTGGCTTTCACCGTATAGTCATTACCGGCAGCAAGGCTATAGTTGTTCACTTCCACGGAAAGCGTCAGCTCAGCAACACGATATTGCTGATCAAGATCCGTGATGGACTGCCAGTCGCGAAGGTGAACTCCGGGTGTGGCATACAACCACACATCGTCAAAGATACCTGCAAGCCGCCAGTAATCCTGATCTTCGAGATAGTATCCGTCGGAATACTTGATTACATTGACGGCAAGGGTATTTTTACCCGGATTCAGGAACCGCGTGATATTATATTCAGCAGGTTCCTGGCCTCCCTCATTATATCCCACTTCTTTTCCGTTCAACCAGATAAAAGATGCCGAAGCGGTTTTTTCAAGCCGGAGAAATACCTGCTTTCCCTTCCATTGTGCAGGTAAAGAAAAGATTCTCCGGTATGAGCCTGAGGGATTGTATTCATGTGGGACCCTGGGCGGATCAGGATGAAAGGGTGTGGTCACGTTCCGGAACAGCGGGTCACCAAATCCCTGCATTTCCCAGTTGCCCGGAACTTTAATGTTGCTCCACCCCTTGTCATTGAAGCTCTCATCAAAGAATCCGGCAGAAATACCTGCAGGTGTTTCAGCATAATGGAACTTCCAGGTCCCGTTGAGCGACAAATAATTACCTGATGCCTTACGGTCAACGGAGAGAGCCTCTCGGGCATCGGCATAGGGAATAAGCGGCACATGGCCCGGCTCCTGGTTTATTTCAAAAATTGCCGGATCTTCAATGTACCGGTATACATTGTCCATAAATCGGCCTTGCTGGGCCATGAGGCTGGTTATTGCGAACCACAGCGGAATGTGAAGAAACCATTTTTTCATCGTCGTTTTTTGTTGATTTTCAGTGCTGTGGGAAACCGACTTCGTCTGGAAAAAGGCATGTAAAATTGAATCACTGCATATGCAATTTAATTGTTTCAATGGCATGATGTCCCACCTTGAAAACAAGGCTGTTACCATTCCCGGGAATGGGTTTTCCTTCCTCTTCGATCATGTTGGTAAGCTCGGCCTTTTGAAAAGGTTTGTATAATGAAACCCGTGCTTCAGTATCATTTCCTTCGATGTCATAGCAGCGTATGATCACCTGGTTGTCATCGTCGCACTTTTTAACTGTACTTAAAACCAGGTTTTTATTCCCGACTGATATGAAGCTCAATGATTCAGGCATAGTTCCGCTACCTGAAACCTGCCTGGAAATTACAGCTTTCAAAGGCTGGTTTGATTGGGTGGCTGACCGGTAACCCTTACTCCAATCACCCTTGTGAGTGTAGATTGAGAATGTATAGGTATGATCGCCGGGCTGCAGGTAATAATTTCCTTCCCAATGGCAACTTTTGCGACTGGCGAGCAAAACAGGCTGGAGAATAGCATATTCAGCCGGATTCGTAGTAGGATCTATCCAGTCGAAAACAGCCACATCGGAGCTAATTGTTATTCCTGTCTTGCCATCAGATGCGGAGAACCAGTCCTGAACCTCACGCGGGTGAACCTCCGCGCAGGGTGTATCATATATTTGTGATGCTTTGGAAAATCCTGCAGCACCGGCAATTTCATCCTTTCCTATCCTTACCACGCCCATCGGCACTTCATAAGCAATTTCCGATCCGGACAGATTTACAGGAAAAGCCAACCGGAATTCCCGGTAACGCTTGCCATCAAATCCATTTAATTCAACATGCACATCGAACCGTTTGAGTGTTTTATAAAATATCAGCTGTTGCTTCACCGTCACATGATTAATCTCTTTTTCGAACTGGTAAATATCCCGGATGGGTCCGCTGGATGCAAGTGTCCAGGGCTGGCCATACTGGCTCATTTTTTCGAAACCCTCCATGGTAGGAAGTTGAACATCGGTAAATTCACCAGCTCCATTGCCAATCGATTGCATGGTGAATAACTCAGCGCCCAGGAATTTATCAGTTGTTAGCAGGTTCATCGATAACTCTTTATCAAATAATGATTTAATACCTCCATCGGCAAATTCAACTTTATAAAACTGATTCTCGTAACCGGTATTTGTTATTTTGTAAGCATTTGAATAAGAGGCAGCTTCTCCTTTCTCCAGGTAATAGGTTTTATACCCAACCGACGGAACATTTTCTGCAACAAACAGAAATGTAAGGACTTCGTCTTTCTTGCCAACAATCTCGTGATCATCAATACGCTGATAAGCTATTTCCTTCCCCTTTTCATCCACCAGCCTGAACTTATTCAAATCATTTCCCTCAACATCCAGTGTAAACTTTACCAGATCGGTCCGTTCCCAGGACAATGGATTAAATACAGTTAAGGCAACAGCAGAATTCGAGAACCTGATCCGTGAAGCGATGTTTTTCACAGATGTTTCCAGTATACCTGAAGCTATAGATCGTGCCTTTTCGTATGCTGTGCGGAAGGCTCTGTCGGTGAGGTCTCCATGCTTCCCTCCCCACCCATGATCGGGATAGATCGCATTTTCCCAGGCAGCTGTGAAAGAAACCTGTGGATAATTATCAAATGAGCCCTGCTGAAGTGCATCGAAGGTAGCAAATTTCTCCGCTGCAGTGAGCAAGCGGGAACCTTCCCTGGATGCCTTGAGGGCTTTCTGGTGTGAGGGTCCATGAATATAAAGCCACACATTCGGACGTTCTCCAATTATTTTGTCAAAAACAGGTTTTCCCTTTGAAACGGCCTCCATCCATTCTGTACCAGTTGAATACTTAATGGTTGGACGCTTCATACTTGCTGATTTTGAATTCCAATCATTGAAAAAAGCGTCATAATCAGGCGGAGTAGCAAAATCATGCGAATACAGAAACGACAGTTCAGGCTTTATCTGACGTTTTTTGAAATAATCGTTCCATTCCACCAGCATGTTTGAGAAAGCCTGGGAAAGAGAGTCAATGTTTGTCCTGGCAAGTCTTACCGGTATTCCAACTTCGTCATACTGGCCCGGAGAATAGCAGGTTATAAAACTGCCATCCGGACTATACCATTTGTAAATCCCTGGCTGATGACGGCTGAATTGCATATAAGGAATACCTGATTTTGAAAGTATCTGTGCCATCTGCAATGATCTGCCCGGCACATCTTCGTTCCAATAGGTTTTAAAATCACAGCCCGGTAAGGTTTTTTTCAGCCATTTGCGTCCGAGATAGGTTTGCCTTATCAATGATTCCCCGTCATACATGGATTCATAAGGTTGTTTATAGGTGGCGCCCCACTCAAGACGTCCTTCGCGGGTATATTTCAGTATTTCCTGTATTGATCCGGGATGCCGCTGAAGATATTCCCTGAGGCTAAGTGCATCCTCAATTGAGAATTTAAAGTCTGCATTCCTTCGCATCCTGTCCAGTGCCGGTGTTATCATATTCAGGTCGCGAAATTCAATACATTTGCCTATGCTGTCCATCCAGGCAATATCCTGATGAGAGGAGGGGATGACACTGATGGTTCCACCCTTAAAGTAGGAATAATCATTACTTTTCGCTGAAACCTTGATTTTATCCGATTGCCCCGATGCATTAAAAATACCCCCTATCAACAGGCAGGTAAAGACAAGAGGCGATCTGACCATACAAAAAATAGCGTTGTGTATTATCATTTGGATATTATTTAAAGATTTTATCCCGGGAAACTTTGCCATACGAACTGAATCGTGACTGATCCCATGGCAGGAACAAGAAATCCATCCTGAATCTCCTTAATACCTGGATCATCATCAGGATAACAGTTATATACCGATGCTGGTCTGAGATCAGACCACTTGATCTTTACATATTCATCTTTATCTGATACCGAACGAAACCGCACCAGGGTCGACTTTCCATCGATATCCGTTTTGAGGATCGAAACAACAACACCATTTGCCTGGACTGAAAAAGGAGGCTTCATGGTGAAATCCTTACTTACCGCGCTTGCAATGAGTGGTTGCGATTGTTCAAGTCCGAAACAGTTTGACATTATTGCATCATATTTCGTGTTATGGGGAAGGATGCGGTAGCGGAATTCCATCTTTCCTTCCTGACTGAGGGGAAAATTGGTATGCCAATGGTTATTCAATGCCCAGGAATAAATGACGGCACTGGGCTGAATTTTCCTGATCCAACGCGGGGAATTGGTCGCTCCCCCCAGGATATTGGCGGTTATATCGCCGCTCTCAAAAACTGGTGCATCCAGAGAGCACCAGGTAATCCCGCGTGTGTGGTTCGAAATATCAAGCCACCGCTGGAAAGTAATCCAGTTCCTGTTGCCCTCAGCAAGCTGGTCTTTTTCCAGTTCCATGATACCCCAGGGAATA
Source organism: uncultured Bacteroidales bacterium (assembly GCA_963705125.1). Classification (GTDB taxonomy): domain Bacteria; phylum Bacteroidota; class Bacteroidia; order Bacteroidales; family UBA10428; genus UBA5072. Next base: position 846,880 of record CAVPIY010000011.1, read on the forward strand.
TCAGCCCGGCACACCGGATCAGGCACATTGAATGCAAACCCAAAGTGAATACCTTCCTTTTTCAGAACAGCTTTTTTATCAATCCGGTTCGTGATCTCCACATGCGGTTGACCGGTAATAACACTGACCTCGCGGGCGAGACTGTTGCATCCTTCTGCATCTGATTCAACAAGGAGTGTGGCCACCAAAGGACCATTCTCCAGTACGGAGATTCTGACTTCGCGGGGACCAATGGCTTTATCCGAGCTGTCGTCACCATAAAGGTAACGGTAACTGTTGAGCTTGCAGGCTGCCAGGGGATCAGAGAATTCCTGTTCATCATTGACCAGACTGATAATATCCCCCGATTGCGGATCAATGACTACTCTTACAATACCGTTATCCAGTATATTCCCATGTACCATATCGCCGGCAGCCTCGCTTTTCCCGGTTTGAAGATAATATTTTTTCGAGCCAAATGCCGGCACATCATTGGCCATAAAGACAAGTTCACCCGTTGAAAGCCTCTGTGAGCTCTGAGTTTTCCCGTTTTCATCACAAATGCTGTTATAGATCCTGCTCTGCTGTTCAGGTACAGAAACCAATCCGCCCCTTACCCAGGAAAGTGTATTGAAAACCGCTATAACCGGGCTTCCCGGATTTGAAACAAAGGATAATGCTGATACAAGCAAGGACTTGCTCCTGGTCTCCGCTTCCTGAAAGTATCCGAATTTAACAGCCAGGATATCATTTGATATAGGTTGTCTTCCCGGATCCATGAAACACCAGGTGTGTTCCGTGCCCATGATTACATTTCTCCAGGCTTCATTGAACTCAATTCGCGGAACTGGTTCTCCCGGGTTAAGCATAGTCCAAAGAGTTTCTGCCTGAATTAACCTTTCTCTTGAACTGCGGTTCATGCTGGTCTGTTTTGCGGCGGTACCCAGCCCGTCGGTCCAGTATTCCGTAAAATCACCATGACGAACCGGAAGCTGGTCTCCGTATTTCCTTTCAAAGGCACGCATGATTTGTGTCGCACTGGCAATGACCAGATGGGGAAATGCGTAATCTTCATTCCAGCTCTTGACTGCATCCGGCAGATCAGCATCAATCGGCGTATTGTCGGCCATGGCCCAGGTCATGGCGAATATATCATAGGGGTAGCAGTCCGAGGTTTCCAATTCCGGCAATTTCTCGGCCAGATAACTGTCGATGAAATTTTCACGGGGATGATCAGTTTTAATGATCCTGAGCAATTTAGAAGTATCTGTCTGACCTGCCATCAGCGGCCAATAGGCAAATCCTTTAAATTTTGCACCGGGAACATAGCTTCCTGGCTGGAGGAACAGGATCTTTGATTTACCGTCAGGCCCGAGCCACCAGAAAGGCTTAAAACTAAGCTCCATTGAATGACCAACCCTGTCGGATCCGTTGTTCATGGCGAAACAATACCTGATCCCAAACCGGGCAGCAACAGGGACAATTCCCCATGACATGCCGGGAATATCCACCTGAACCAGCGTTTCGATTTTTCTTTTCTGTGAGTTTTTCAATTTCTCTGCAATGACGAAAGAACTCGAAAAACTCTTCATCTGCGGCGGCACTGGTATTGGTATGAACATATCCTGCATCAAGGTGAAGAAATCCTTGTCGAACCGCATCAATAATCTCTGCTCTTTGTGCAGGTGTTGCTTTTGCCAGATATCTTTCCACCGGCCATAACACTTCCGGATTCCACAAGTAACGGGCATCTTCAGGATAACCGGCGGTTTTCCTTGCCAGTTCAATGCCGTTAATCAGATTTCGCCTATGAATGGTTTCAACATTTTCCTGGGTATTGGTATATCCAATATCCACATGGGAATGCGGATAGATATAAACCGTCCATTGTCTTTGTGCAGGCACAGTGATTGAGGAGGCAATTAAATGTCCTGCACTTCTAAGCACGACTTCAGCCAGACAATCGGACTTGACTCCGGCACCGGGTGGTAGCAGGACAGTATAGTGATTTATGCTTTTCTTTTCATCCAGGGTCAGTATTTCCTTTACACCGGAACAGGTCAGCTCAATGGAACCCTTTCCTGAAAATCCGGGACCCTTAAAATTCAAAACAATTTCCCGTCCCGGTTTACCGTCGCAACGGTGACGGTAAAATGGCTGAACAGTACATTCGATTGTATCCGGAAATAAATCACTTGATACCGGGGAATTATTACCCAGCTGGTCTGGATAAGCCCGGGTAAAAGGGAAAACCAGTAGCAACGAGATCAATATGGGTTGTATATTGCTAATTTTCATGTGATGCAATTCATGATTTCACTGTATGCCTTAAGAATCGATCAGTCTCCTGAACGTCCGGATATGATCAGCGTTGGTTCCGCAGCAACCGCCCAGGATAAGTGGTTTACACGAAGCCAGTTCCATGAAACTGGCTTCAAAATCCGCAGGGGTTTCCGTGTAGCATGTCACGCCATCTTTGAGCACAGGCTCGCCGGCATTGGGCTTCAGCAAGATAATTCCCTCGGGCATGGCATGCCTGAGCTGCCTTCCCACTTCTATCATGTTGACTATTCCATTACCGCAGTTCGAACCAATGGCAAAGGCTCCTGTCCCGGTCAGTGCAGCTGCAACCTCCGTAATGCCGTTTCCCATGATGGTGACAAAGCCGTTTGGCGTATGGCTGTAAGTCATGGATGAGATGAAGGGAAAGTCACCGGTTTGTTTTACTGCCATGATCGCGCAAAGCAATTCCCGTAAATCCAGAAAAGTTTCCAGTCCAAAGCCATCCACGCCGGCAGAAGCCAGGGCCTCAGCCTGTACCCTGAACGAATCCGTGACTTCTTCCTCTGTTGCATCGCCGAAAGGTTCAAGCATTTTTCCGCAGGGGCCCATGGAACCCAAAACGAACTTACCGGCAGGCTTCATCTCAATGGCGTTTTTTGCACCTGCCAGATTCAGTTCGTATACCCTGTCCTGCAACCCATAATCTTTCAGTTTCAACACAGATCCTCCGAATGTATTGGTCAGAACAGCATCCGAACCGGCATCGAAATAAAGTCCGGCAATCTCCTGTACCTGTTTTTTATGGGTTATGTTCCATAATTCAGGGCATTGTCCTGCAACGAGACCCCTTGCAATCAGCTGTGATCCTGTTGCCCCATCGAGCAACAGAATATCTTTCTTTTTGAAAAAGTCAGTTAATTTCATATCATTTTTATTTGGATTATCTGAATCGCCCTGCCCCACGCACCCGCTCACACCCATGCACACCCACTTGTTACTCGTCACTCGTTACTCGTCACTCGTTACTCGTCACTCGTTACTTTCTCCGCCGCCAACACCAAAAATACATAATTCATTTCGCCACCCCCGATGACATACTCAGCCTGTTGCCAAAGGAAGGGGAAATCCTTGAGCTCAGGAAAGTCCGGCCTGATCAGTGCCGTTCCGGAAACCACACCTCCGGGAATGTAAGACCAGTCTGCCCGGTTGTAGCCGTATGCAATTGTCATGGACCGTGAACCTACACCAGAAGCAAAAGATGCCGTGTTTTCACCCGGATGACAACCCAGGACAAAATTCAGTGCGTTGAACATCAAATCTTTGCTAAAAAGGTCAGGGAAGTATTTGGACAGGTAATATTGCTGCACGCCGAATTCCTGGATATTCCAACCTGCACCCCAGATATAGGGCCGGTAAGGAACCCCGAACGGAGTTTCCTTTTCCTGCTCATAGATTTGCTTTGATAAGTCAGCCAGGGCCTGTTGAATAGCTGACCGGTAATTTTCATCTTCAATCAGGGCTATGGTCCTGACAACAACCCAACCGACAGCTGAAATCCGCCTGGCCATGGAGTCGGTCATATTCAGCAGGAAATCCTTATATACTTTACTTTGGGTGGTAATTAACAATTCAGATGCAGCACATATCTGATCATTCAGATCCCTCCTCCCTACCATACCCGGTGCCTGCCAGAGATCTTCAGCAGCCCTGAGTGAACGGGCAGACAGCATGGGATCATAATCCTTCAGGGCACGGGCAGCTGCAGCAAGTCCCTGAACTGCTGAAAATACATGAGCGGGATTTTCCTCGGTAAATACCATCCGGTCATCCTTCAATCCCCTGGCTGTTTCAATCGTCCCGTCATATCTTACTCCGGCATTATATACTAAATTATTGGTCTGGTTTGCCACATCCCCCACCAGGGTATATTGCGGGATGGTGGGAGCTATGATGCCGCGGTAAACCCGGCCCAGATTTTGATATCCCCCCAGAATGGTCAAAACACCATGTTCAATTTGCTGGAGGATATCAGGTTTGCCATCAGGTACATGAATATCCACCTGTCGACGCCGCTGATCAATCCTGGTTGCATCCAGATCAGGCCTGAACTCCTCCCAGGCAAGTGCAAGAAGCTGCACTGTACCAGCCTGTGATTCAATCCTTAAATCATCATCTCCGGCATCGTGCCAGCCGCCTGTATCTAAACCGGGCACATGTTCACCGGGTCGGTATCTGGTCAGGGTGGAGGAACCCTGTCTGTAGCCGTCAAACAGGTTGGTATCGGTCGGTGCCATCAGGGCATCATCAAGATGGCATGCACCATGCCATACCTTATAGGCATCGTTCACGCGCATATGACACATCTGAACCGGCAGGAAATATTCAATTGTTGGCTGCCAGACATGTCTTTTATATATATCCGGTGATATGGTAAACTGATTCGATTGCACATCATTATATTTTACCATGTAAAGGCCATCCTCCTTCACTTCAGAGAAATCATAACGCAGGTAATTGTATCGCAGAAACTTCCCCCATCCGGATGGTCTCCCGGATGCAACAACTTCTTTCGAGCCGGTATCGGTAATGCGTATCAGGCTGGCTTTCTTAACTGATTTTTCGGAACCGTCCACTTCAATAATGGCCACCTTGGGTTGTGAGGGATGGTAACCCACCTGGGAAACGTGAATTACCGGTTTTGATTTCCAACCTGGAATAATATTGGCCTTTACCGTCCATTTGATGGCTTCCCTGACGCTGCCTTCAGGCAAAACTGACCTGACCACGAACCAGCCATTGGTATGTCTGATCCGGCCATCGATAAGCTGCATATCTGACGTGGAACTCTCAATAGTGATCCGCTGTTCATCCGATTCGGGTGCAATGACCAATTTTCTGCCTGTTGCCATGGGAACTGACTGGTTCTCATTTTCCGGATCGAGCAAAACGGGTCCGTTCGCCTGTCGTGTGAATAGTCCGCACCGGCTGTCCATGATCCAGGACTTTCCAAACAGGGATGCCGGATACAGCTCGAGGTTGAATCCCACCTTCCCGTACCATCCGGAGGGCAGCGGTTCATCCAGGTCAACTGTAATGATAAAATTATCCCCATCACCTTTCACATTGACTGTATAGGTAAATCTGAGATCGGGATAAATGACAGGATTAAAGCCTTTCCGGTTAATGTTAGAATCGGGATACCAGAGTTTCACAGAGATCAGGTTAGCTTCCTGGTTGACAGTCCGTTTCCCCACCTTCGGGATTGGCTGCCATTGACCGGGGGTGGGCTCCAGCCTTAGATCTCCGTTCGTGGCCACGCGTAAGCCGTGTTGGATGATTCCCACACCACCCTGGTGGCCTTCAGGATAAATATCTTCAAAGACCATTACGTTCAGACCAGGACATTCGAAATAATCCTTATCGTTGACAATGAGTTTGTTCTTATTTTGAGGTCCGGTTGTGCAGGAGAAAATAAAAAGAACCGGCAATAGAGAAAAAACAGCTTTCATGGCGCATAGTTTTAACCCACAAAGTAGGTTTTTTTTTAGTAATTTGCAATGCATTATTTTGAGGATAATGGCAAGTTTAGATCACCCCTGGTCAATAACAATTGAATGATCTGCAGATCCGTACTTCCATTGCTTCTGGAATATTCCGGAATTCAATGGGATATTATTGTGATCGGTGGCGGAGCAACCGGTGCCGGTATCGGGTTTGATGCTGCTTCCCGGGGATTCAAAACGCTTCTCCTGGAGCAGGCCGATTTCGGTAAGGGTACTTCAAGCCGCAGCACCAAGTTGCTGCATGGAGGAGTACGCTATATGGCCCAGGGAGATATTGCTCTGGTGATGGAAGCCTTGCAGGAACGCGGTATAATCATGAAGAACGCACCGCATATTACCGGAAATCAGGAATTTGTTATTCCTGTTTATTCCTGGAGGGAAGTGATCAAATACACCCTCGGGCTTAAGTTATATGATATTCTGGCTGGCAAGCTGAGTTTGGGTAAATCGTGCTTTATTGATCCCCGGGCTACCCGGGATAGATTACCGACGCTCAATTGCCAGGGATTAAAGGGGGGAGTTGTTTATCATGATGGTCAGTTTGATGATGCCCGTCTGCTTATTTCATTGATCCGTTCCATGACAGACTATGGCGGAGCTGCCCTGAATTATTGCCGGGTAACCGGCTTTCTGAAGAATAGTTCGGGCAAAATTGAGGGGGTGACAGTCATGCCTTCAGAAGGTCAGCAGGAGTATGAACTGCGAGCCGGGCTGGTGATCAATGCCACCGGTATTTTTGTTGATGATATACTCAGAATGGACCATCCGGTCATCAAACGGACGATCCGCCCCAGTCAGGGCATCCACCTGGTATTTGACCGGTCATTCCTGGGTGGTGACTCAGCCCTCATGATCCCAAAAACCGACGATGGCCGTGTTTTATTTGCCATCCCCTGGTACAATAAGGTTGTGGCAGGCACAACAGATACCCCGGTAGAGGCAATAACATTGGAAACCAGGGCATTGGAAAATGAAATCAGTTTTATTCTCCATACTGCCGGTAAATACCTCATCCGGCAGCCCACCCGTAAGGATGTTTTATGTGTTTTTGCCGGACTCCGGCCGCTGGCAGCAAATCCGGATGATCCCACCACCACCCGTGAAATATCACGCCGGCATAAGATTACAATCTCACCTTCCGGGTTGGTGACTATAGAAGGCGGAAAGTGGACGATTTACCGCAGAATGGCACAGGACACATTGAACAAGGCCATGCATGCCGGAATATTGGAGAAGCGACCATGCCGGACGCGTTACCTGCCTGTCAACGGTTTTACCCGGTTGAACGGTCATGACCATATGCAAATGTATGGATCGCACGCTGAGGAGATCAGGGAAATGATTGCCGGATATCCCGAATGGGCAAGAACCATCCATCCCGGACTGCCTTATATTGAAGCCGAATTGCGATGGATCTGCCGACATGAAATGCCCAGGAAGCTGGAAGATATACTGGCGCGAAGAACCAGGGCACTTTTCCTCGATGCTCTGGCCAGTCGTGAAATGGCCGCCGAGGTCGCCGGTATCATGGCGGAGGAGTTGGGATTTGAACCAGGCTGGATTGAGGCAGAGGTTGAAGAATATCGCATTTTGGTTGAGAATTATGTTTGTTAATGTTAGGTTTGAATCTGATACGAAAAGTCCAACCGTCATTGCGAACGCAGTGAAGCAATCCGCTAAACAGAAGGAGATTGCTTCAGTCGCTTCGCTCTTTCGCAATGACGTTGTACAATATAGGCTTTTCGGAACAAATTCAAATGTAAAACTATTTACATGGCAAAATATATCCTTGCCCTCGACCAGGGCACAACCAGCTCCAGGGCTATTGTCTTTGATCATCATGGCAATCCGGCCGCTATCGCCCAAAAGGAATTCACCCAGCATTATCCTGGTCCGGCCTGGGTTGAGCATGATGCAAACGAGATATGGTCCACACAGGCCGGAGTCGCTCTGGAGGCCATAACCCGTGCAGGTATTGACTGTTCGGACCTGGCTGCCATCGGCATAACAAACCAGCGCGAAACGACCCTTGTTTGGGACCGGCGAACAGGAAGAGCAGTGTACAATGCCATTGTATGGCAGGATCGCCGGACCGCCGGCTATTGCGATATATTAAGACAGGAAGGACAAGGACAGAAAATACGGGAAAAAACCGGTCTCATTCCAGATGCTTATTTTTCTGCCACCAAGATCAGGTGGATCCTGGATCATGTGGATGGTGCGCGGACACTTGCAAACAAAGGCCTGCTTGCCTTTGGGACGGTCGATTCCTGGCTGGTATGGAATCTTACCCAGGGGAAACTGCATATAACCGATGTTTCAAATGCTTCACGAACCATGATCTATAATATCCATTCACTGGACTGGGATGATGATTTGCTTCAATTGTTTGACATACCCCGGAGCATGTTGCCGGAGGTCAGATCTTCCGGTGAAATCTACGGCCAGACCAAAGGCTTGTTCCCGGATCCTGTTCCGATAGCAGGTATTGCCGGAGATCAGCAGGCTGCCATGTTCGGTCAGCTGTGCCTGTTCCCCGGTATGGTAAAGAACACCTATGGAACCGGGTGCTTTATGATGATGAATACGGGCGATAAGCCCATCCATTCCAACAACAATCTGTTAACTACTCTTGCCTGGAAAATTGGCAATGATGTGCAGTATGCCCTTGAAGGAAGTATCTTCATTGCCGGAGCCGTGGTACAATGGCTGCGTGACGGACTGGGAATTATCCGCAAATCATCGGAAGTTGAAAAACTGGCATCCCGGGTAAAAGACAGCGATGGTGTATATTTTGTTCCCGCCTTTACCGGACTGGGTGCACCGCATTGGAACCAGCATGCCAGGGGTACACTGGTTGGGCTTACACGCAGTTCAACAGCTGCCCATATTGCCCGTGCAGCGCTTGACAGCATTGCATACCAAACCCTGGAGGTATTGCTGGCCATGCAGGCTGATTCAGGCATTACAATCCGGGAACTACGGGTCGACGGAGGAGCAACCGTAAATAACCTGTTGCTGCAGTTTCAGAGCGACCTGATCGGCACACAAGTGGTTCGCCCAAAAGTAACTGAGACTACTGCACTGGGTGCAGGTTATCTGGCAGGACTGGCAACGGGATACTGGAAAGATACCGTGGATATCGGACATCAGTGGCAGCTCGACCGTGCTTTTACACCGTCTATAAAGCCCGAGCAGGCCAGACTATTGCTAAATGGCTGGCAGAGGGCAGTAAAGGCTGCCGTTTGCTGGACAAATGAATAGGTAGTGAATAACGAATGGTGAAAACATAAAGTAGAAAAGTATCAAAAGCGTAAACAATTTTATTGTAACTTGCAAGCATCGCAAATCCTAACATCATGAAGAATTTTTTTTTATTTGCCTGTATATTATCCATACTGGTCAGTTCTTGTGGAAAACCGGCAAAAAATGAAACTCAGCCTGCCCCGGGAACCGTTATTGTCAGGGAAAAGTACAGAAGCGGTGGGATCAAATCAGAAAGTACGGTTATCAACGATCAAAAGCAGGGTATAACAAAAAACTTTGACTTGCAGGGAAGGTTAATATCGGAAGTTAATTATGTAGATAATGTAAAGGAAGGAATGGCTACCAATTATTATGCAGCCTCTGGAAAGATTTACTCAACCATGATGTACAAGAAAGATATCAAGGAAGGCGATGAAATCTGGTATTATGAAAGCGGAAAACCATACCGGATTTCACCATATATTCAGGACAAGATTGAAGGTATTCAGAAATACTACTATGAAAATGGCCAGTTAAAAGCAGAAGTTCCCTATAACAGCGGGCTACCTGGGATTGGCACCAAGGAATATAAAAAGGATGGATCTCTTGTTACTGATTATCCCGAAATCAAAATCATAAGGCAGGATCACCTGCAGTCTGCCAATAAAATTCTTTTATTAATATCCCTTTCACAGGAAGTCAGTGAGGTCAAATTCTATAAAGGTGATCTTCTGGATAGCCAGTTTCTTCACGAAGGGATGCTACAACTGGCAACTCAGAATGCCAATACCCAGATTGATTTTACTGTTGCTCCGGGTGACAAAATAAGCCAGAGTGTGGTCATTACGGCTAACCATAGAACGAGTATGGGAAATCACCGTGTAATTTCGAAAACCTATTTACTTCAGGCCCAAAATTGAGATTGGTCTTACCCAATATATCATGATATCCCTGTTTATTAAGGAAATAACCAGTTTCTTCAACTCGCTGACTGGCTATATCGTTATTATCTTGTTTCTGCTCATCAACAGTTTATTTATGTGGGTCTTTGCCGGAAACATGAACCTGCTCGACGGCGGGTATGCAGCCATGGACACGCTATTCCTTCTAGCTCCCTGGGTATTTCTGATGCTTATCCCGGCCATAACCATGCGGAGCTTTGCAGATGAGAGACGTACCGGCACACTTGACCTGCTTATGACCCGTCCCCTGTCAGAAATGCAAATCATATCAGCCAAATATGCTGCAGCGCTTGTCCTGATTTTACTGGCTCTTCTTCCCACGCTGGTGTATTACTTTTCCATCTTATCACTGGGAAATCCGACAGGCAACCTCGACAAGGGCGGAACATGGGGCTCTTACATCGGTTTGCTATTCCTGGCCGGAGCTTATGCCTCCATTGGACTTTTCTGTTCTTCCCTCACCGATAACCTGATCATTGCTTTTCTGCTGGCAGCCTTCCTTTGCCTGACCATTTGCTACGGATTTGAACAGACCGGCACCTTGCTTTCGGCTGACAAAGCGGGCAGCCTGATTATATCTTTTGGTATGATCGAACACTACCGCTCCATGAGCCGGGGTGTCATTGATACGCGGGATGTTGTTTATTTTCTGACTGTGATTTCGGTATTCCTGATCTTCACGAACTACAGGCTGAAAAGTAGTAAAATCTGATACCGCAAATGATCCCGATGAAGTACAATAAAAAAATAAAGAATCCCCTGCTCCGACTGATTGTATCTATCGCGATAATCCTGACCCAGGCCTTTATTTTGTCCTCTTTTTTTTACAGGCTGGATCTGACTACAGACAAACGGTATACGCTGTCACCATATACCAGGAAAACCCTGAAGGAGTTAAAGGACATTGTTAATGTAAGGGTATACCTGGATGGTGACCTCAACATTCCGTTCCGAAAAATGCAGCAACGGATCAGAGAAACACTGGATGAATTCCGTGTATATGCCGGCGAAAATCTTGAATACGAATTCATCAATCCTTTTACAGATAAGGATGCTAAAATGACCACGGATGTGGTGAACAAGTTGTACGAAAAAGGATTAAAACCTTCCAATATTATTGACCGGGACAAGGAAGGCGGATCCAGTGAGAAACTGGTTTTTCCGGGTGCTTTGATCACTTTCCGGAATATTGAGGTCCCTGTCAACCTGCTTAAAAACACAGTCGGTGCCGGTGCAGAGGAAAACATCAACAATTCCATCCAGGCGCTCGAATTCGAATTCATGCGCGTGATCAGTTCACTGTCAGCTGATACTGCTGAAAAAATAGCCTTCCTGGAAGGACACGGCGAATTAAATGAGTACCAGGTTGGTGATATCACCCGGGAACTAGGCTGGTACTTCCAGGTCGATCGGGGTAAAATCGGCGGAAAACCAGGCATCCTCGATCAGTATAAAGCGGTAATCATTGCCAAACCAACCGGCGTATTTCAGGAACGTGATAAATTCGTTCTTGACCAGTATATCATGCAGGGTGGAAAGGTATTGTGGTTCATTGATATGGTTAATGCAGAACTTGACAGTATCAGTTCAGGCGGGGCTTCGATGGCACTCATCAGACAACCGGGTATTGAGGATATGCTATTCCGGTACGGCGTACGGATCAATCCGGTACTGGTCCAGGATATGCAATGCAATATGATACCGGTGAATGTGGCTCTTTCAGGTAATCCGTCCGATTTCAGACCGGTTCCCTGGCTGTATTCTCCTCTGCTTGCAGCACCTTATGGACATTCGGTCACCCGTAACCTTAATCTTATCAGCACTGAGTTTGCGGGTTGCATCGATACGCTTGAAGCCAGGAAAGGTATTAAGAAAACCGTGTTGTTGCGCACATCTGAATTCTCCCGGATTGTCAATGCACCTGTGATAATCAGTCTTGATGAGATCAATCTGACACCCCGGCAGGATGAGTTCAGGGCTAAATACCAGCCGATTGCCGTTTTATTAGAAGGCGAATTTGAATCAGCCTTCAGGAACCGTATGATTTCAGGGATACTTCCCGATACGGTTGTCCGGGTTTTGGAATCGGGACTGCCTTCAGCCATGCTTGTGGTAGCTGATGGCGACATGATCAGAAATGACAGTAAAGCCACCCCGCAAGGTATGATGATCTCACCACTCGGATATGACCGGTTCACACAGAGAACATATGGCAATAAAGATTTCATCATGAATGCGATACAATACCTCACTGGTCACCAGAGCCTCATCAATCTGCGCTCACGGCAGCTTACACTTCGTTTACTGGATAAAACAAAAATTAAAAATGCCCGGACAAAATGGGTATTGATCAATATGATCGGACCTCCTCTCATGATAATAATAACCGGGATTTTTTATTCCGTGTTTCGTAAACGAAAGTACACCAGAGAATAACCATCCCCGGATGTGATCAGGCATAACCCTACCTGCTTCCGAATGATGATAAGATTCCCGGGATAATGAGGGAATTTCAAAAAAAATAAGAATGTGCTCTCGTTAAAAAGGTTTTTTTCGTAATATTGATACCCTGATGCTACCGGTTAATTGGTCCATCAGTTTGTTGTTTATAAAATAATTAAATCCCTGTATTCATGAAATTTGTCGTATCAAGTTTTGACCTGTTGAATCATTTGCAGGCATTGAGCCGGGTAATCAGTTCTAAAAATACACTTCCCATATTAGACAATTTCCTTTTTAAACTCGATGGTAAAATAATGGAAATCACTGCATCGGACCTGGAAACCACCATGGTAACCACACTGGAGCTTGAAAACACCAGTGGCTCAGGTAAGATTGCTATTCCTGCCAAGCTGATCACGGATTCACTGAGGGAGTTTCCTGATCAGCCCCTCACATTCTCAATCAATCCGGATACGTTTGCGGTATCTATAAGTTCTGAAAACGGCCAATTCTCGGTAATGGGACAACATGGTGAAGATTTTCCCCAATTGCCCAAAATCAAAGCCGACAGAAGCCTCTCTCTCAAACTGAAGGCTTCATCCCTTGTGAGCGGAATAACCAGCACCCTTTTCGCGACTGCAGACGATGAGCTTCGTCCGGTAATGAATGGGATTTTTATTGAGTTAAGCCCTGCAGATATGACATTCGTTGCTTCAGATGCACATAAGCTGGTTCGCTATAAGCGTAAAGATGTGATTTCCAATGCGTCGGCCTCATTCATACTACCAAAAAAACCGGCCGGGCTGCTTAAGAGTCTTTTATCCAAGGAACACGAAGAAGTGAGTATTGAATTTGATGATAAGAATGCCTTTTTCAATATGCCATCTTATCAACTGGTATGCCGTCTGGTTGAAGGAAATTACCCAAGCTATAATTCGGTTATACCGGTCAACAATCCGAATAAAATACTGATCGACCGGGTAAAATTGCTGAATACGGTGAAGCGCGTTTCCGTTTTTTCAAATCAGGCCAGTAACCTGATCCGGATGTCACTGAAGGGCAACCGGCTTACCGTTTCAGCCCAGGATATTGATTTCGCCACATCTGCCGTGGAAGAACTAACCTGCCAGTATAACGGAGATGAACTGGAAATCGGATTCAAATCTGTATTCATGGTCGAGATCCTGAACAACATCCAGTCATCTGAGGTTTCGATCGAACTCTCCGATCCCTCCCGTGCAGGACTTTTTATACCTTTCGATAAGGAGAACGATCAGGAGGATGTACTGATGTTGCTGATGCCTATGATGATCAATACCTAGAATCTTACGAGCATTTCATGAAGTTGAACCTCCGCAATCCACTTATTTTCTTCGATTTGGAAACCACCGGTATTGATGTGGCAAATGATCGCATTGTTGAGATTTCTTATTTTAAAATATATCCCAACGGGGACGAGGAATCCAAAACCATGAAAATCAACCCTACAATTCCTATCCCGGAAAAAGTGGTTGCCATTCATGGAATACGTGATGAAGATGTCCGGGATGCGCCAACATTTAATACGATAGCCAGGTCCCTGGCACAGACTTTTGAAGGCTGTGATTTTGCCGGCTATAATTCAAACAAGTTTGACATACCGCTGCTTGCAGAAGAATTTTTACGGGCAGATACGGATATTGATCTGAAGAAAAGGAAATTCGTGGATATACAGGTTATCTTCCATAAAAAAGAACAGCGCACGCTTGGTGCAGCCTATAAGTTTTATTGTGACAAAGCGCTGGATGGTGCCCATACGGCAGAAGCGGACACCATGGCCACATATGAGATACTCAAGGCGCAGCTTGACAGGTATCCAGATCTTCCCAATGATGTTGACGAGTTGGCAAAATATTCAAGCCATAACCGAAATGTTGATTTTCTGGGACGTATAATTCTGGATGATGACGAAAAGGAAACATTCAATTTCGGCAAATACAAAGGTCAGCGTGTTGATGATGTTCTGAAAAAGGATCCGGGATATTATGGTTGGATGATGAACGGCCAGTTTCCGCTTTATACCAAAAAGGTTCTGACAGCTATTAAGCTCAGGGGGGCGTTTGGGAAGGAGTGATGAGTAACGAGTAAAGAGTAATGAGCGGGAATTGGGGCAAGGGGATTGAGTGTTTCTGCTTTCATGCTGTCTGGAACTGATTCACAACACACGCTCAAAACTCTCTGCCCGCTTGTTACTCGTTACTCATCACTTGTCACTTTTCAGTTTACTGGAATATCGTTGCAAATCATTACTATACAAAGCTAACTATGAAAATAATATGCATTGGCCGCAATTATGCTGATCATGCCAGGGAACTAAATAATCCTTTACCGGAGAAGCCCCTGTATTTTATGAAACCTGACTCAGCTTTGCTGATCAAAAACAAGCCTTTCTTCTATCCTGATTTTTCAAAAGAGATTCATTATGAAACTGAGATTGTATTGAAAATATCAAAGTTGGGCAAAAGAATTCAAAAACAATATGCCAACCGGTATTACCAGGAAATAGGTATCGGAATAGATTTTACAGCGCGTGATCTCCAAAATGCTTGTAGAAAGGAAGGCAATCCTTGGGAAATAGCCAAAGCTTTCGACCAGTCGGCGGCAATCGGAAGATTCATTCCCAAGAGCTCATTACCGGATCCTTCATCAATTAATTTCCAACTCGACCTGAATGATAACCCTGTTCAGAAGGGCAATACAAGGGATCTTCTTTTTTCTTTCGATGAACTGATCTCCTATGTTTCAATCTACATGACCTTGAAAACCGGTGACCTGATCTTCACAGGCACACCTGCCGGCGTTGGTCCCGTAAAACCCGGTGATCACCTGGTTGCGTCAGTTGAAGGACAGGCATTGCTTGACTTCTGGATTAAGTAAATCCAAATTACAGGCTGGTGTTATGTCAGGTATGCATTGTCATGTTGATCCCGACAAAGTCAGGAGAACCATGACAGTTGACTTGACACAAGTAAATATTGTCGTGAAAATAATGTAGGTTTGCAGAAACAAGCTTAACCTTTATGATTCAATCCATGACAGGATTCGGCAGGGCCACCTGCGAACTGACTGATAAGGTGGTTGTTATCGAGCTGAAAACCCTCAACAGCAAACAGCTTGATGTAAATCTGCGGCTTCCGGCACAATACCGGGAAAAGGAGATGGAAATCCGTAACGAATTATCGAACCGGTTAAAGCGCGGTAAAGCAGATGTTAGCTTCACTGTGGAATACAAAGAAGGGAAACAGGCTATACGGATCAATACCACAAACGTCATGAACTATTACCGGCAATTGAAAACCATTTCTGACGAGTTGGAAATCAACACATCCGATTCTTTGCTTCAGGCCATACTGAGGCTTCCAGATGCGCTGGACATAGAAAAAGATTCACCGGAAGGTGGGGACTGGGAAAAACTGCAATTGGCATTTACCATTGCAATCGATGATTTGGAGCGATTCCGCAACCATGAAGGAAAAACACTGGCTTTCGACATCCTGAACCGGATAAATCTGATTGAAACCCTGCTCACGCAATTGGAACCATTTGAAGGTGAACGAACTGACATGCTCAGAAATAAACTGAGCAGTTCCATGCTCGATTTTATTAAGCAAGATAACCTCGATAAGAACCGGTTTGAGCAGGAATTGATGTATTATCTTGAAAAGATGGATATATCGGAAGAGAAAACCCGTCTTAAACACCATTGTTGTTACTTTACTGAAGTAATGAAAGAACCCGAACAGGTTGGTAGAAAGCTTGCCTTTGTTGCGCAGGAGATCGGCAGGGAGATCAATACCATCGGTTCTAAGGCAAACCATTCGGGTATTCAGAAAATCGTGGTTTTGATGAAGGATGAGCTTGAAAAGATCAAAGAGCAATTGTTGAACATTTTATAAAGGTATGGAAGGAAAGGCAGTGATCATTTCAGCTCCGTCAGGTGCAGGTAAAACCACTATTGTCAAACATTTACTGAAATTAAAGGATTTGAACCTCGCCTTTTCAGTATCTGCATGCACCAGGCCCATCCGTGAAGGAGAGATACATGGCAGAGACTATTATTTCATGTCTGTGGATGAGTTCAAGGATAGAATTGAGGAGGGTGATTTTATTGAGTGGGAAGAAGTCTATAAAAACTTTTATTATGGTACGCTGAGAAGCGAGGTGAGCCGGATCTGGAGTATGGACAGGCATGTACTATTTGATGTGGATGTTATGGGAGGCATTAATCTGAAAGAGAAATTCGGCAATCAGGCACTGGCTGTTTTTATCAGGCCTCCTTCAATTGAGGTACTTCGGGCCAGACTGGAGTGCAGGGGCACGGAATCGGCTGAAAAGATAAGGAACCGGGTGAATAAAGCCAACCTGGAACTTAAATTCGCACGTAAATTTGATGTCATCCTGTTAAATGATAAGCTTGAAAAAGCCCTGGCCGAGGCAGAAAAACTGGTTGCCGATTTTCTTAAAAAACCATCCTGAACATGAGAATCGGCCTGTTTTTCGGATCATTTAATCCGGTTCATATCGGGCACCTGGCAGTGGCAAATTATATGGTCGAATTTACTGATCTTCAACAGATATGGTTTGTGATCAGTCCGCAAAATCCGCTAAAAAAAACATCTTCGCTGCTTGAGGATCATAAACGTCGGACCATGCTGGAAATTGCTATTGAAAATGATGATCGTTTCAGAATTTGTGATATTGAGTTCAGGTTGCCGAAACCTTCCTATACAATCGATACACTGATCCATCTTAAGGAATTGTATCCCTTGCATGAATTCGGACTGATTATGGGATCTGACGGTTTGTCTACATTTCACAAATGGAAAAACCATATCGTTATAGAACAGAACTACAACCGGTATGTTTATCCCCGTCAGGGCTTTGAAGTAAGGCCGGCTGAACATTCAAGGGTTATCATGGTTGACGCACCCAGGATAGAGATATCTTCCACGTTCATACGCAATGCTTTATGTGCAAATCGAGACATCCGTCATTTTTTACCAGACAAAGTCTTTGATTTTATTACCGAAATGCATTTTTATGAGAAATAAATGAAAGTAAGGCTTCTTTTTCTGTTGAAATATATCCTGTTCTGGTTGCTGTTGTTCCTGTTTGGGAAGATAACATTCCTGCTGTACGAGCACAATCAGTCATTTAACCTCCACTGGACCGATTGGCTTCGCATTCTGCAGCATGGGTTCAGGCTCGATCTCTCAACAACCGGATATATTGTATGCCTGCCTTCCCTGATACTTGCCTTCTCATCATTCCGACATGTAAAACCTGCTTATTGGATATTGAATGTTTATTCATTCCTGATGCTGGTCGTTTTTCTGCTGATTACGCTTATTGACCTGGAAATATACAAATACTGGGGTACAAGGCTCGACAGCGCACCACTCAGATTCCTGAACACACCCGGTGAAACCCTGGCTTCTTCAAGTCTTATCACTTTGGTGCTCTACTTTTCAGCCTTTGTCTTGTTATGCATGTTGTTATTCCGGATATATCTGAAATACATTGCAGCCGGATTACAAAATGCAGAAAAGGCCGGATGGCGATGTCTTGTACTTTTTTTATTCATCACGGCTTCACTGATTCTTCCAATTCGTGGCGGGGTCAATGTCTCCGTAATTAACACGGGCAGTGCATTCTTTCACAGGAATACCTTTGCCAATCATGCCGGTATCAACGTAATGTGGAATTTCGGACATTCAATCGTTGAAAACAAGGAAACCTCAAATCCCTTTATTCATTTCAGAAACAAGGATTATGATCAGGACCTGAAACAACTCTATACACACAGGACACCTTCACAAATAATTATCAAAACGGAAAAACCCAATATTGTCCTGATTATTCTGGAATCCTTCTCTGCCAGAGTAATCGAACCCCTGGGCGGTGCAAAAGGCATTGCACCCTGTTTCAACAACCTGTGCAGGCAAGGTATACTGTTCAGTAATATCTATGCTGCGGATTCTCGCACGGATAAGGGATTGGCAGCCATACTGAGTGGTTATCCTGTACTTGAGGCCATACCCATATTGAGGTATCCCGATAAAACACAACATCTGCCCTACCTGACAAAAAGCCTTATACAGCTTGGATACCAGGCATCATTCCATTATGGCGGAGACATCGATTTTGCCAATATACGGTCATATCTGGTTAACGGAGATTTCATCCAGATCGTTTCAGAAGCTGATTTCCCTGCGGCAAAAAGAACAGGTAAATGGGGTGTACCTGACCATCATGTCTTTAACCGGTTTCTGACAGATATCCGGGCAGATTCAGGTCAATGGTTCCATGTCATGATGTCACTCAGTAACCATGAGCCTTTTGAAATACCCGTAAAGCCAAAATTCGGATCAGGTAACCTGACTGACAGGTTCTACAGCTCATCTTCTTACACTGACAGCTGTCTGGGTGACTTTATCAGACGTTATAAGGAAAGCGGCCTGTGGGACAATTCAGTCGTTGTCCTGGTTGCCGATCATGGTACGCGCGTTCCCGATTTCTGCGAGGTTTATGAACCCCGGAAATTTCATATCCCCCTGTTAATTACAGGGGGCGCGGTGTCAAAAGATACTGTGGTAAGCAGAATGGGTTCACAGGCCGACCTTGCTGTCACTTTGCTGAATCAGCTGAATCTGGATACAAGAGATTACATACTTGGGAAAGACTTACTGGCACCCGACTCGAGATCATTCGTTTTCTATTCCTATAAAAACGGAATTGCCATGCTTACGGATTCCACTGGTTTTGGAATTGATTTCAATAGCGGAGATTATAACTTCGTGTATGGCCCCGTCCAGGATTTGCATGTCAGTTATGCCAGATCGTTGCAACAATACGTTTTCGATAATTACCTGGGTTTATCCCAAAGTGAATCCCACCGTGATCCTTAGTTCAGGAAATAAAGTACTGCATATTGTAGAACTTCCGGTATTCACCATTTGCGGCAAGCAGCTCATCATGGGTTCCTCTTTCGACAATCAACCCGTTATGGAGAACGAATATTTCATCCGCATGTACAATGGTTGATAGCCGGTGTGCAATTACAATGGAAGTCCTGTTTTTCATCAGTCGGGTCAGGGCATCCTGTACTAGTTTTTCCGATTCCGTATCCAGGGCAGATGTTGCTTCATCCAGGATCAGAATTGGCGGATTTTTCAGAACAGCCCTGGCAATGCTGATTCGCTGCCTCTGTCCGCCCGACAATTTACTCCCCCTGTCGCCAATGACACTGAAGTAGCCGTTCTCGGTGTTTTCAATGAATTCATGGGCATGTGCCACCCTGGCAGCAGCAATTACCTCTTCTTCTGCCGCCTTATTCACCCCGAATGCAATGTTATTGAAAAAGGTGTCATTGAAAAGAAAGGGATCCTGGTTAACTATACCCATTAGCCCCCGCAGGTCTGTTACCTTATAATTGCGTATATCCTGACCGTCGATCAATATTTGTCCTCTTTCCACGTCGTAAAAACGTGGGAGAAGGTCAACCAGCGTTGATTTTCCTGATCCGGAGTGACCCACGAGTGCAATGGTTTTCCCCTTCCCGAGTGTCAGACTTATATCCTGCAGTACATAATCATTGCTGTATTTAAAATATACATTCTTGTATTCGACTGTACCTGCAAAAGAGCAGATTCCCAATGCATCGGGCTTCTCCAGAATGTTGTTTTCCGTTTCCAGGATCCGGTTTATTCGTTCCATGGATGCCAATCCCTTTTGAATGCTGTAGTAATCCTGGGAAAACGCTTTGGATGGATTGATTATGCTGTAAAATATACCCAGGTATACGAGAAACTGTTCCGGGCCGAGTGAGCTGGTCTTATTCAGGATCAGGTGTCCCCCATACCACATTACCACAATGATCACAATGGTACCCATGAGCTCACTCAGCGGATGAGCCAGATAACGTCTACGCAGCAATTTGCTCATGATTCTGCGGTAATCCTCATTTTCCTTGCGGAATCGTTCATAAACCCTGTGTTCAGCTGTAAATGCCTTAATTATGCGAAGGCCCGATAAGGTCTCTTCCACTGTTGAAAGTAGTTCACCCATTTTATTCTGACCTTTCATGGACCTCTTTTTCAGTGATTTACCTATTCTTCCGATGACAGTTCCCGCGAGCGGAATCAGGATAAAAACAAACAGGGTGAGCTCCCAGCTCATGAAAAACATGGCTGACACAGAGACAAGAATAATGATCGGATTCTTAAAAAACATATCCAGTGAACTCATAATTGAGGCTTCTATTTCTGAAACATCTCCGGTGATACGTGAAATGATATCACCCTTTCTTTCTTCGGTAAAGAATCCGATCGGAAGGGAAACCGTTTTGTTATAAATCTTGTCGCGAATATCGCGGATTACACCGGTCCTGAGTGTTACTATGGAGTAACTTGCCATATAGGTAAAGCCCACCTTTAGCAATACCATGAATATCAGGAAAACACCAATAAATATCAGTGCGGTTCCAGCCCCCCAGGTTTCACTGACCTGTTGAATGAGACTGTAGATATTCTGCTTTAGTGCATTCCCCAGGGCACTGATGCTCGTCATAGCTGATTTCAGATCCACATAGCTATAAACTCTCTTCTCCATGCCGAACAGTATTTTAAGAAGGGGGATCATGGTGATCAGGGAGAAGACACCAAATAAGGCACTCAAAAAATTAAACAAAAATCCAAAGAAGAGGTATTTTTTATAGGGAGGCAAATAGATCCGAAGTAATTTGATGAAATCTTTCATGCATGAACAGTATAAGCAAAGTGTCCGTAAAAATTGTCTGCAAAGCAGTTATCCGGTCTCATCGATCTAGAAGGATGTGATTCTTAAATTCTCCCAGTCTGGCATCAAATAACAGGTTTTTCTCTATCCAGCTGATCAGCACATATCTGAGCCTGTCGTGCTTGCTTGGCATTTTATTCAGGCTTCGTCTTACTCCGGTATATCTTAATTTCTCCTTCCAGTTGAATTGTGCTATCCATGGCTTCATAACTGCCGGATGCGTGCCGGTATAACAGGGTAATTTGCTGATGTTGCCATAATCGAAATAACCTGTGAATAATTCTTTCTTATCCATTTCACCCACCACCTTAACACCCCGGTGATTAATGCTGAATGATTTGATCTTATTGTTCATGAGTTCAGGTGGTCTTACCCAGCCATAATGGAAGATCCTGGCCCCGGAAACTGCTGCCTTCAATTTATATGTACTTTCCTTCTGCCGGTAATTGATCCCGTTAAAACCTGGAATTCTGCGAAACGATTGGGCAGATTCCCAGGAATGGATGTCAGGCCGGTTACGGATTATCCGGATTTCCTTCCTGTACCAGCAATGGTTATGCTGATAGTGATCATAGTCTCCCCAGAAATGGATGTAATCAAAGAGCAGACCTTCCACTTCCTGATCATGAAGCAGCTCGGAACACCGGTTTTTGATCAATGGCAGATCGTCTTCATGGATCACTTCGTCCGACTGCAGGTAGAAAAGCCAGTCTCCCTTGCAGAGCGATTTGGCAATATCGGTCTGGTGTGCATGTTCCATACCCCTTGGGTACTTCTCAATGTCCCAGACGGAATCCACAATTTTTAACTTCGAACTGCCAATGGATTCAATCTCTTTGCGCGTATTATCATCTGCGTCACTGTCACCCAGAACCACGACAAACTCATCGACAATGGGCAATATGCTTTGAACCGATTGCTTCATGGGGTAATATAGCTTAAGCGCGTTTTTACCCATAGAGAATCCACTGATGATCATTATCGCAAATATCGGTTAAAAAAAAACGCCAGGGGGAACATGGTTATAGTCCGGTATAGTTAAACGGAGATATCGCTTTGAGTTCAGTTTTGACCTGCTCTGGTACCGAAAGGGTATCGATAAAAATGTGCAGATCAGCTTTATTGACCTGCCTGTTGGTACGGGTCAGCTGCTTCAAAGTCTCATACGGATCCGGATAGCCTTCCCGCCGTAAAATGGTCTGAAGGGCTTCTGAAATAACAACCCAGTTGTCATCCAGGTCAGATTCAATAGCTGTCTGGTTGATCAGGACCTTATCAAGCCCCCGCAGTAGAGATTTAAAAGCAAGTATGGTATGGGCTATGGGAACCCCTATATTCCTGAGAACGGTTGAGTCAGTGAGGTCCCGTTGAAGTCTCGAAATGGGAAGCTTGGCTGACAGGTGTCCGAAAAGAGCATTGGCAATCCCAAGATTACCTTCAGAGTTTTCAAAATCAATGGGGTTTACCTTGTGAGGCATAACCGATGATCCAACCTCGCCTTCCCGGATCTGCTGCTTAAAATACTCCATGGAGATATAGGTCCAGAAATCACGGTCAAGATCGATCAGTATGGTATTGATGCGCATAAGGCAATCAAAGGCAGCAGCCAGATTATCATAATGTTCGATTTGTGTTGTTGTTTGTTGCCGGATGAGTCCCTCTTTCTCAATGAAACGATTGGCAAAACCCACCCAGTCTATATTCGGATAAGCTACAGCATGTGCATTGAAGTTCCCGGTTGCTCCGCCAAATTTTGCCGAAATAGGCACTTTGCGCAGATGTCCGGCCTGCATATTCAGACGCTCTACAAAAACATATATTTCTTTACCGAGTCTGGTAGGTGAAGCAGGCTGCCCATGGGTCCGTGCAAGCATGGGAATATCCTTCCATTCACTGGCCAGCCCTGCCAGTCTGCTGATAACGTTTTCCAGCAAAGGGAAATAGAGTTTTTCCAAAGCATCCCTGAATGACATAGGAACAGCCGTGTTATTGATATCCTGAGAAGTAAGGCCAAAATGAATGAATTCTTTGAATTTGCCCAGCCTGAGGTCCTCAAAACGAGATTTGAGAAAATACTCCACGGCCTTTACATCATGGTTGGTCACTTTCTCGGTATCTTTGATCTTTTGCGCATCTGCCAGTGAAAAAATCCGGTATAGGTTTCGGATAAGCTCATAATCCGATTTCCGAAAGTCGGCAAGCTGTGGCAGAGGCAATTCACAGAGTGCAATGAAGTATTCGACTTCCACCTGAAGCCGGTATTTGATCAGGGCATACTCGGAAAAATAAAGATCACATGCGGCCACCGTATTCCGGTAGCGACCGTCAACAGGTGAAATTGCAGTAAGGGGTGACAGTTCCATAATCGAATTTTACAGGGCTAAGGTAGTAAAAAAGTTGTACTTTTGCTTCCTGCAACCGTTTCAACCGGGGGCTCAAATATCTTAACGCTATGGGTTTATTTCGTTACATAAAAAAGTACATCCTGCTATTACCGGCTTTAATTCTATTTGTTTCCGGTACATATCCTGATTCCGGAACTTCCGGCAGGCAGGACAAGATCCTGGTATATGTTTTTGCCATCCGGGATGAGATAGCAAAGCCATCATGGCGGATCATGCGGGAAGCTTATGAGGAGGCAAATGAGCTCAAGGCCGATTATATTCTGCTTCATCTGAATACTTATGGGGGATTGCTGAATATAGCCGATTCCATGAGAACACGGATCATCAACAGTCCAATACCTGTTCTGGCATTTGTTGATAACCAGGCTATTTCAGCCGGTGCCCTGATATCCATTGCCTGTGACAGCATTTACATGCGACCGGGGGGAAACATAGGTGCTGCAACTGTAGTTGATCAGACCGGGTCGTCATTACCTGACAAATACCAGTCATTTATGCGTGCCACCATGCGCTCTACAGCAGAATCGCACGGCAAAGATACCGTGATCAGCGGGAATGACACGATTATCCGTTGGCACCGAGATCCGCATATTGCCGAGGCCATGGTTGATCCGAGAATTGTTGTGGAAGGTATAGATGACTCCACCAAAGTACTTACATTCACTGCTGAGGAGGCTATCCAGAATGGATATTGCGAAGGCCTTGCATCCAGTATTCCCGAAGTATTGCAAAAAGCAGGCATTCATGACTATGAGATAAAAGAATACAAGCCATCATCGGTAGACAAGTTGATTGGCTTCCTGCTTAGCCCGGTTGTACAGGGGATCCTGATCATGCTCATGATCGGAGGCCTTTATTTTGAGTTGCAGGCCCCCGGAATTGGTTTTCCACTTATTTTAGCTATGACTTCCGCGCTCTTATATTTTGCACCCCTTTATCTCGAAGGACTTGCCCAGCATTGGGAGATACTCCTTTTTCTGGCAGGTATTGTCCTTATCTTACTGGAAATCTTTGTTATACCGGGTTTCGGTGTGTCTGGTATTACCGGCATTACGCTGATAGTAGTCGGCCTGACTCTGAGCCTGGTGGATAATGTATCTTTCCGGTTTGGGGGCAAGGAAGCTGCTCATCATTTATCCGGGGCGCTCTTCACGGTAGTGGTTTCTGTTTTTCTGGCATTTACCGGTGCAATACTGGGTACAAAACGTTTCGCTTTTTCTAAAAGACTTTCCGGATTAGCCCTGGATGCTGTTCAGAACAGTAGTGAGGGTTTTGTCAGCATAGATTCCAGACAAAAACAGATGACCGGAAAAACAGGAACGGCAATTACTGTTTTACGGCCCTCCGGCCGGATCGAGATCGAAGGTGAGCTTTTCGATGCCAGGGCTGACATAGGTTTTATCGAAAAGGGCGAGAAGATTCTTGTGGTCCGGGATGAAACCAGTCAGTTATATGTTGTTAAAGCAGATTGATCTTTCACGTAAACTTACATGAGCAGTAGCAAATTGATCAGGTATATCCTGTATGGCATCGTTTTGATTTTTCTACTTTCCGGAATTAAGCTCACCTCAGTTTACAAACGGGTATACAGCCCGAATATTCAGACACCCGACCGGAAACCTGCATATCTCTACATTCCTACCGGATCAACATACCAGGATGTGCTTGACAGTATTTACAGCCATAAACTGGTAAAAAACCATAAAAGCTTTGAATGGGTTGTCCTCAAGAAGAACTACGCTGCCCGAATTCACCCGGGTCGATACCGGGTAGAGCATAACATGTCAAACAGTGCTTTCATCAACATGTTGCGATCAGGAATGCAGGAACCCGTGAAAGTTGTGATCAACAACGCCAGGACAACGGATGAGCTGGTCAGAAGACTCTCCACCCAGATTGAACCTGATGCTTCGGAATTGATCCGGTTGATCTGTGATGAAGATTACATAGGCCAGTACGGATTTAACAGGCTTACCATTTTAGGTATGTTTCTGCCAAACACATACGAATTCTGGTGGAATACAAGTGCGAAAACCTTCTTTACCCGTATGCACAAAGAGTATGACGAATTTTGGAACAGTGAGCGCACCAGAAAGGCAAAGGACGTCAACCTGGACCGGAATGAAATTATTACCCTGGCTTCCATACTTATCAATGAAACAAATAAAGAGGCTGAGTATCCGAGAATAGCGGGTGTGTATATCAACAGGCTGAACAAGGGTATAAAGCTTCAGGCAGATCCAACCATAAAATATGCGTTGGGTGATTATGAAAGAAAACGGATACTGAAGAAAGACGTCCAGGTGGATTCACCTTTCAATACTTACCTGCATTATGGTCTGCCTCCGGGTCCTATTGCCCTTCCATCCATCAGGGCCATTGATGCTGTTTTAAATTATGAGAAACATGATTATCTGTTTTTCTGCGCCAAAGAAGATTTTTCAGGATATCACAATTTCGCAAAGACACTGGATCAACATAACAAAAATGCACGTTCATATCAGAAAGCCCTTAACCGACGGAAAATTTTGAAATAGTCGTCTAATTTTTTCTCCAACATTCAAAATAAAGCGTAAATTCAGCCTACCTAAATCCAGAAAGCGTTTTATTGTATGGACAAGATTAAATTCGGGACAGATGGCTGGCGTGCCATTATTGCCAAAGACTTTACAATCGACAATGTCGTTAAAATATCCCTGGCTACAGCCCTTTGGTTAACACGCAAGTATAAAAATCCTGTTGTCGTCGTGGGTTATGATTGCAGATTCGGTGGGGAAATGTTCATGGAAGCTACAGCCAAGATCCTGGCTTCCAAAGGTGTCAGGGTTTACGTTGCTGAGCGTTATGTAACAACACCCATGGTTTCGCTCGGTGCCGTAAAGCTAAAGGCCCAGTGCGGAATAATCATAACCGCCAGCCATAATCCGGCCGAGTACAATGGTTATAAATTACGGGGTGAGCATGGCGGACCCATGTTTGAAAAGGACCAGAAGGATGTGGAAAACCTGATGAACAATGATATTGAGATCGACCTTGAATTGCTGAACTGGAATTATTTACTTGAGCAGGGTCTGATTAACTATATCGATCTGGAAAGTATCTATCTTAAAGAAATCCATGATTCTTTTGATATTGACCTTATCAGTCGATCAGGATTAAATTTTGCCTTTGACGCCATGTATGGAAGCAGCCAGAACCTGTTCCGTAAAATACTGCCCGGCATTCAAATGCTGCATTGTGAAATAAATCCCACATTTCGTGGCGTACCTCCTGAACCAGCCCGTAAGAACCTGCATGAGCTGATTGAACTTGCCTGGAAAAACAAGACTATTGATTGCAGTCTGGCAGTTGACGGGGATGGAGACCGGATCGCCATGCTTGATAAGCAAGCCGGTTTTTATGACGCCAACCACCTCATCTTGTTGCTTATCCATTATCTTGCCGGTTATAAAAAACTAACCGGAAAAGTGGCTGTAAGTTTCTCCACTACACTAAAAGTAGAAAAAATCTGTCGCGCTTATAATCTTGAAATGATCCGGACACGCATCGGATTCATGGATGCCTCAAAGATAATGACCGAGGAGCAAGTGTTACTTGGCGGAGAAGAATCAGGTGGAATATCAATAGGCAGCCATATTCCTGAAAGGGACGCTGTCTGGGCAGGACTGATGATCTGGCAATGGCTTGCAGAATCCGGAAAAACCATGCAGGAACTTTATAATGAAGTTCTTTCAATTACAGGACCCTTCGCATTTGAACGTGCCAATTTAGACCTGAACCGCAACTCACGGAATAAGGTAATTGAAAAATGCGGCAGCGGAATCTATGCTGATTTTGGCAGATTTCATGTGGAAAGGTTTGAGATCTTTGACGGATTTAAGTTCTTTTTTAATGATACTGACTGGCTACTGATCCGTTCATCCGGGACCGAACCTGTGCTCAGACTGTATGCTGAAGCGGAGAATGAGATCACAGCGCAGGAGATCATATTCTCAGGTATGAAAACCATCATGGACTCCCTTAACCATAACACCTGATCACTTAATCCCCCACTACATTCACCTCAATATCCAGCCGGATGGCAAAACGGTCCAAAACGGATTTTTGAATTCTCCGCGCAAAATCAAGTATTTCGCTGCCTGTTGCCGATCCATGATTTACCAGAATAAGCGGTTGTTTTTTATAGGTACCTGTGTTCCCCTCCCTGACCCCTTTCCAGCCACATTGATCGATCAGCCAGGCAGCAGACAATTTTGCCTTACCTGGTATCAGCCGGATATACAGGCAAATCAGGATATGCCTTACGCAAAGCTGATACCTGGTCTGCCTTCACTACAGGATTCTTAAAAAAGCTCCCGGCATTCCCGATCTCATCCGGATCCGGCAGTTTGTTGCGGCGTATGGCAATCACTGCCTCCCGTATAGTTTTAATGGACACTTCAGGATATTTATTCAGTTCCCTTTCCAGTTCAGCATACCCCGTTCGCAGAGCGTGCTTTTTATTGAATCTGTAAGTTACAGAAGTAATGATAACCTTATTACGAAGCTCATTTTTAAACACACTGTCACGATATCCAAACCTACAGTCTTCTCCTGTCAGCATAATCATTTCACCATCATCCAATCTGATGGCTTCAACTGCATGGATCACATCCCTGATTTCAACGCCATAGGCTCCGATATTCTGTACAGGACTAGCACCAACCGTGCCCGGGATAAGAGAGAGATTTTCAATGCCGCCAATATTCTTGCTAACACACCAGCTGACCAAGGAATCCCAATCCTCACCGGCACCAGCCCTGATCAGCAAATGATCCGTATTTTCACCGGTCATTTCAATGCCCTTAATTACCGGCCGTAGGATCAGACCATCAAAATCCGCCGTAAAAAGAATATTACTTCCTCCACCCAAAATATACCTGGGCCTGATCTGTGCAAAGGGTGAGGCAAGAAACTCCCGTATTGCATTAATCCCCGTCAGTTCAGCCATATACCTCGTCTTTATTTCCAAATGAAAGGTATTGTATGCCCTCAACGATGCATTCCTGTATAATACTCATTCTCCAAAAGTTATGATTGGCAAATATACTATCTCTGTCGGCACGTGCTCAGGTCGTAATAAAAGAATTTTTAACTTAGTGAATCGAAATGACATTTTGAGCCTCATGTATATTATTCTTGCCGTCACCAATGATATCAGCACCGATCAGCGGGTGATCCGCACAGCCTGTACCCTGAAGAAAATGCAGGCTGAAGTTACAATCATTGGCCGGCATATCGGAAAGCGACTGATCAAAAACGATCCCATGTTTCACGCCATAAGGATGACGCTACTCTTTAAAAGAGGCCCGTTTTTCTATGCCGAATATAATCTGCGCTTGTTTTTCAGGTTGTTGTTCATGAATGCAGATCTGATCGTATCCAATGATCTCGATACATTGCCTGCTGCATTTCTTGCTTCTGTAATCAGAAGGAAAACGCTTGTATACGACAGTCATGAGTATTTTACCGAGGTTCCGGAACTGCTGGATCGAAAATATGTTCAGAAAATCTGGAGATGGCTGGAATCGGTAATTATGCCAAATGTTCAACATGCATATACGGTAAGCGGATCCATCGCCAGGGCCTATAATCAAAAGTACGGGATTGATATGAAGGTAATCAGGAACCTGCCCTTCAGGAAAGACCCGACAATTAGACCCTCACAAACACTGAGAACAGGTTCTGAAAAGATCATCCTGTATCAGGGCTCACTCAATATGGGACGGGGTCTTGAACTGGCCATCCATGCCATCCGGTACACGGTGAATACCCGTCTGATCATTATTGGCAAGGGTGATGTTGAAAAAAAGCTGCAACAGCTCGTCCATTTCCTGGATATGCAGGACCGGGTAACATTTATCGGACGCATCCCGCCTGATCAGCTTGCCGGTTATACAATCCAGGCAGATCTCGGAATATCACTCGAAGAAGATCTGGGACTTAACTACCGGTTCGCCTTACCCAACAAGGTGTTTGATTATATTCAGGCTGGTGTGCCGGTACTGGTTTCTGACCTGCCTGAAGTCAGGGCCCTGGTGGATCACTATGGCGTGGGCATGATCAATAAAACACGCGATCCGGAAACACTGGGAGCGTTGTTCACTGAAATGTCGTGCAATGAAGAAAAAAGGTCGGTATGGAAAACAAATCTGAAAGTTGCCGCGGAAGAGCTTTGTTGGGAAAATGAGGAAAGCAGACTGGTTGAGATCTTCAGTAAAGCGATGATATCATCCGGATCTAAGCTGGGTGAATAGATCCTGTCAGAATTACTTCAGATCGCGGTTTTTAAGCAGGATGTATATAAAAAAGATGAACAAAGCGGTATATATCAACACAATGATTATTTCCCTTAAACTGACAAAATCCTGTATCTCCCGAAGCAGGTATTTGCCAAATGGCATATGAATCAGGTTGTTGATTGATCTCATCGGAAGCAGTCCCTTAACCATCTCAGAATTGAATCTTAAAGCCATGATTGGCTCAATGATTAGCGTATACAGGAACATCAATCCCATGGCCAGCCCCGTACGCTTGATCAGCAGTCCGATAAGAAAAGCAAATATCAGATAACTAAATAGTTGCAGAAAATATGCCGGTATGAATCCTGAATATTTGATCATATCCTGAAGTCCGGGATGATCTGTATTGAGCAATCCAACCGTAAAGCCGGTCACAAATATAAAAAGAGTTGAACCGGCAGCCAGAATGAAGATAAGGACGAGCTTGGAAATAATGAATTCAGCACGACTAAGCCCATTCATGATGTTTTGCCTGAGCGTGTCAAAAGCCACCTCGTTCGTAATGGAAATGATCATATAGATCGCCAGGATGAACTTGAGGAATCCGGCCACATAGGTAATGTTATGCCAGATATCTGGGAACTGGTAAATGGGGATATTGGCCGTGTCGGCCAGGTTTTTCAGAGAATCCCCATTGATGGAGATGCTGCTTATGAATATCTTGCCGCTGAGCACAACCAGCAATACAATTCCGACATGCAATACGACCAAAACCCAGAATGTCGCATTTGATCTGATCTTAAGCCATTCCAGTTCAATTAACCTGTTCATTTGGATTCATTTAGAATGTCAAGGAATTGGTTCTCCAGTGACCGGTAAAGGGATACCATGTGGGTAGGTATTATTCCGTGCTGAAATATGAAGTTGCTGAGCTGGGCGATGGATGAATCGGCCGGCAGCGTTATGATGACTTTGTCACCCGAGATCTCAAGATTCCTTTTTTCAGGATAATTCCCAAGCAAGTTGTACAGTTGATCCGTGTTCCCGCATGATACCTCAAAACGCTGTTCATTGCCGGCAACTTCATTCACCAGGCCCGAATATAACAGCCTGCCTTTATTCAGCACAGCAAAATGGGAACAAACCTTCTGCACCTCATCGAGCAAATGGCTGGCCAGAATAATGGTTTTGCCCTGCAAGGCGATGGTACGGATCAGGTCCCTGATCTCAGCAATTCCCCTTGGATCAAGCCCGTTGGTAGGCTCATCGAGTATCATGACGGGAGGATCGCAAAGCAATGCGGCGGCCAGTGCCAGTCTTTGTTTCATACCCAAAGAAAAGGTCCGGTAAGTTGAAAGCCGCCGGTCGTAAATGCCGGCAATTTTCAGCACTTCATTGATATTATCATACCCGATGGCCTTTATTTCAGCAATGATCTTCAGGTTGTCTGTGGCCGAGAGATACGGATAAAACGCCGGAGTTTCGAGGATAGAACCGATCTTCTGCCGGTTTTCCCTTTTTGAATAGTTGCCAAACCAGGAATAGCTGCCCGACGTAGGACGAACCACATCAAGCAGGATCGCAAGGGTGGTGGTTTTACCGCTACCATTCGGACCAAGCAAGCCAAATATGCTCTTTTCAGGTATGGCAAAAGTCAGTTCATCCACAGCCTTAATACGACCGTAATTTTTAGTAAGCAGGTCGGTGGTTACAACATTATTTAAATTTTGCATGCATTGGGAATTGGATCAATTATGACTGACTTTCCATGCGGATATCGAGTTTTTGCTTCAGTTCCAGGAACTTCTTGACATCAATATTGCCGATGAGGTCAATCAGTATCAGAGATTCCTTATTTTCGACCAATGCCACAAATCCGACAGTCTTTCCCTGTTTCTGCCGGTTGTATAGATTCAGTGAATTCCCGTTCTCATTGGTCATCATCAGGTTTACATATTCCTCATCTTTGAGGGCGTTCTTCAGACTGACAATATCGTCACGGGTGAAGTCTTGCTTTTCCTTATCATAATTCAGCACCCGGATCTCTTCAATCTCATTCAGGAGATCGGCAAGCTGGGGATTGTTTTCTGTATTCAGCATTTTAAGGGTACTGCTGTAAAAAAACATGATTACTGTTCTCCTTGTGTACCTTCCGGAAGCGGGTAATGCTTTTACTCTGAGCATGAAGGCTAAAAGCCAGAAAAAGCAATATCAGGGATGTAACTATTCTCATGGCAAGGATTTATCAATAAGACGAGTTATCAGGGGGAAAATTACAACTTTATCAGCTCTTTCGAAAAAGTCTGTGCATCAAGTACGGTGATGGCCGTCATATTGACAATCTCACGTACTGAACTTGCCATCTGCAACACCTGGATCGGCTTGTACAAGCCCGGTCACGATGGGACCAATCACCTCAGCACCACCAAGTTCCTGCATCATTTTATACGCAATGTTGCCCGAATTGAGATCCGGGAAAATCACAGTATTCACTTCCATATCGGCCAGTTTGCTGAAAGGGAATTTCTCCTGCCTCAGCTTTTTATTGAAGGCATAATTGGCCTGCATCTCTCCGTCAACAATCAGTTCAGGGTATTCACGGTGCAGGATTTCAACAGCCTCCCGAACTCGACTGGGACTATCCTCCCGGTTTGATCCAAAATTCGAATAGGAAAGCATGGCAATCCGCGGAACAATATTGAATTTCCTCACTTCATTTGCAGTTAGCAAGGTAGTATCAGCCAGTGTGCGTGCTGAAGGGTTGATGTTTACCGTCGTATCTGCGAAAAAGAATGGCCCTTTCTTGGTAAGCACAATATACATTCCCGCAAGGTGGTTCAGTGTATTGTTGGTGCCAACCACCTGCAGTGCAGGCCTGATTGTATTGGCATACTTGCTGGAGAAACCGGCCAGAAAACCATCAGCTTCTCCGGCTTCCACCATCATAACACCAAAGTAATTAGGATCATGGATCTTGTCAAGAGCCTCATCGTAGGTCATACCTTTTCTGCAGCGTTTGGCAAACAAAAGCTGGGCATACCTTTTCCTTCTTTCCTCCTCATTTGGACTGTGAATATCCACGATCGGCGTACCATTCAGATCAATGTTATTCTTTATCGGTCATTTGCCGGATTTCTGCTTCATTTCCCATGAGGATGGGCTTTGCAATTCCTTCATTCAGAACTGCCTGTACGGCCTTTAGTACCTTGAAATTGTTTGCATCTGCAAATACGATGACCTTTGGATTCTGCGGGCCCGGTTCCGGATGTCATCCACCAGCTTATCATACAGTCCCATGCGTTTCATCAGCTCTATTTCATAGGCTTTCCAATCTGTAATCGACCTCCTGGCCACACCAGTTTCCATAGCTGCTTTGGCAACCGCCGGGGCAACACGGATTATAAGTCTGGGATCAAGCGGTTTGGGAATAATGTAATCCCTGCCAAAAATAAGATTGCTGACTTTGTAAGCCGCATTTACCTGCTCGGGTACATCCTCCTTGGCCAGGGCTGCAAGGGCATATACAGCAGCGAGTTTCATCTCCTCATTGATTGTTTTTGCCCTTACATCCAGAGCACCCCTGAAGATAAAGGGAAAACCCAGTACATTATTCACCTGGTTTGGATAATCACTTCTGCCGGTGGCGATGATCACATCATTCCTTGCAGCAACGGCATCCTCATATGATATTTCAGGTGTCGGATTGGCCATGGCAAATACGATCGGGTTGGGGGCCATGGATTGGAGCATTTCGCGGGAGAGTATATTGCCGACCGATAATCCGAGGAACATATCAGCACCAACGAGTGCTTCGGCCAGCGTAGTTATCGGAATATCCCGGGCAAATTCGATTTTGTACTTATTCAGGTCGGATCCGTTCTTGGTAAGTACACCCCGGCTGTCAACCATAATGATATTCTCACCTCTCACACCCAGTTTTTTGTAAAGCCGGGCAGCAGGAAATGGCTGAGGCGCCGGCACCATTGACCACAACCTTGATTTTTTCGATCTTTTTGCCTGTGATCTCCAATGCATTCAGTAATCCGGCACTTGAAATGATGGCGGTTCCATGCTGATCATCATGAAAAACCGGAATATCCAGTTCCTGTTTCAGCCGCTCCTCAATATCAAAACATTCAGGCGCCTTGATATCCTCCAGGTTAATTCCCCCGAATGTGGGTGAGATCGCTTTGACTGTGGCAATCATTCTGTCAATATCCTTTTCATTCACCTCAATATCAAAAACATCAACATCCGCAAAAACTTTGAAAAGCAAGCCTTTCCCCTCCATTACCGGTTTGCCGGCCATGGCCCCGATATCGCCCAGGCCCAGGACCGCGGTACCGTTGGAGATAACAGCAACCAGGTTGCATTTTGCCGTGTACATATAGGCATCCTCAGGATTTTTCTGTATCTCAAGGCATGGTTCAGCTACGCCGGGAGAGTATGCCAGCGAAAGATCATATTGTGTATTGTATGGCTTGGTAGGGATCACTTCGATCTTACCAGGCCGTCCGCCTGAATGGTACTGCAGTGCTTCTTCACGGGTGAATTTTGGCATGGCTGTTTTTTTAGTGATTAGTGACTCGTGACTGGTGGGTCTTGTGGTTTGCGCAAGGGGTCAGCTTGTCAGGTGTTCGATTCAACAAGAATTCATACTCAAATCCCTGCTCTCAAACTTACCGGTCACGCGTCACGCGTCACACGTCACGATTCGTTTTCCTAAAAGTAATCATTCTTAAATTTCTGACAGGACAATTGTCATACTACCCTTCTTTTTCTGTCGCATAACTTGTGTTCCTATTTCGGTAAGAAATGAAAAATTATTGTAAATTTGTGTAAAGCCCTATAGCCATGCTGGGTAAATCGGATAAAAATCCGCAACTGAATATCGGTGAGATTCCCCTGGTTCATTACATCAACAAGGAACATGAACTTTGCCATTTGGTGGGAAAGATCAACTGGGAAAACGTGGAAAAGGAGTTCTCCGTATATTACAGCACAAAAGGAGCCCCATCGATCCCGATTCGCATCATGGTTGGTCTGACGCTGCTGAAAAAGAACTATAATCACAGTGACAGAAGTGCTCTCGGACACTGGCTTGAAAATCCTTACTGGCAGCACTTTTGCGGTGTAATATATTTTCAGCACAAAGCTCCTTTTTATTTCGGTGAATTCGGAAATTTCAGACACCGTATCGGATCTGAAGGGGAGAAAAAGATCCTGAAACTGGGCATGGATATTTTCGGACAGTCCTTTTTAAGAAGCCATGGCCTTCGCGACAGAAAACACCGGACCGGTGAACCAAAAAACGGGATATCAAAGATGATATTCACATTCGGCAATTTCCTGATACGTATTTCATCCCGATTAAGAAACGATCATAATTAATCCAGATAAAAATGAAAAAGACATCCTTAATTTCGGCATTTTTCATGATAAACCTCTTCGTGTTTGTCAATTGTCAACCGGCATCCTCTCCTGTTGATTCAAAATCAGGCCAGGATGGCTGGCAGGAACTATTTGCATCTGATTTATCCAATGCTGAATATCCGGCCGGGATATGGACTTGTGAAAAAGGGATCCTTACTGCGAGTGAAGATCAGTGCATTTGGTCAAAAAAAGATTACAAGAACTTCATCCTTGACCTTGAATTCAAAACTGCCGAAGGAACCAACAGCGGCGTCATTGTATACTGCACCAATACCGTAGATTGGATCCCCAATTCTGTTGAAATTCAGATTGCGGATGATTTTGCAAAGCAATGGGCTGAAAGTCCGAAAACTTGGCAGTGCGGAGCCATATTCGGACACCTGGCTCCAAGCCATAGCATGGTTAAAAAGCCGGGGGAATGGAACAAGTTAACAGTTACCTGCAAGGGCAAGATGATTCAGGTCAATTTAAATGGCATGCAGGTGACAGAAATGAATATGGACTTGTGGACCAATGCCAAAACAAATCCGGATGGCAGCGAAATACCTTCCTGGCTCAGCACTCCGTTTGCAGAACTGGCAACACATGGTCGCATCGGATTACAGGGCAAACATGCCGGAGCGCCGATTTATTTCAGGAATTTGAAGATCAAGGAATTGTAAATTGGTAATTGGTGATTGGTGATTGGTGACTGGTGATTGGTGGTGTGTGGGGAATGATATTGAGGGATTAGGGTGTGTAGTGTGCTGTAACTCGTAACTCGTTACTCGTTACTTGTTACTTTCTTCAGTCCCAACTCCTCCGCCTTCTTCAACATGAGTGCATAAGCCTCATCGAAATCATTTCGTATGGTGCCATCCAGTATGGCATCCTTGATCGTATTCTTGATGATGCCTACCTCGCGACAAGGACCGATGTTAAAGCTCTTCATAATCAATTCTCCATCCACGGGAGGCTGAAAATTCCGGACAGCATCTCTTTCCTCGATCTCTTTCAGCTTTTGTCTTACCAATAGGAAATTAGACAGATATTGCCTGACTTTTACATCATTTTTCGAGGTAATGTCTGCCTCGCAAAGTAACATCAGATCATCGATATCATCCCCGGCTTCAAAAAGAAGTCTGCGAACTGCCGAATCGGTAACTTCTTCCTCAACCAGGGATATTGGCCGGAGGTGAAGCAATACCAACTTTTGAACGTATTTCATGGGTGCACCCATGGGCAGGTGTAACCGACGGAATATATCAGGTACCCATTTTGATCCCAGAAACTCGTGTCCGTAGAATGTCCATCCATGACCTTTGATATATTTCCGGGTTGCCGGCTTGGCGATATCATGCATGATGGCTCCCCATCGTAACCAGAGGTTGTCCGTTTTCTCTGATAATCTATCGAGTACCATCAGGGTATGCCTGAAATTGTCCTTATGATGTATATTATCTATTACTGCAACACCCTTCATCCGGTCGAGTTCCGGAAAAACCAAAGCCAGAAGTCCGGTTTTTTCCAGCAGAAAGAAACCTTCCGAAGGTCTGGCGGACATAACGATCTTATTCAATTCATCAATAATACGCTCCTTCGAAATGATCTCAATTCTGGCCCGGTTTTCACTGATCGCCTGAAGTGACAGCTCATCAATTGTAAAACCCAGTTGGGTCGCGAACCGAATGGCACGCATCATCCGTAAAGGATCATCTGAATAAGTAATATCAGGATCAAGCGGTGTACGAATTATCTTTCGGCTGAGATCGGATAATCCGTTAAATGGATCTATCAGCTCTCCAAAATCATCCCGGTTCAATGAAATGCCCATCGAATTAATAGTAAAATCACGCCTGTTCTGATCGTCCTCCAGGGTGCCGTTTTCCACGGAAGGATTCCTGGAATCTGATTGGTAGGATTCTTTGCGCGCCCCAACAAACTCAACATCCAGGTCATTTAGCTTGATAAGGGCTGTGCCAAAATTACGATAAACCGTAATTCTCCCTTTCCTGCCTATTTTCTTTGCCACTTCCGAGGCCAGGTCAATTCCACTTCCCACCACCACCACATCGATATCCTTTGATGGTCTTTGTAAAAGAAGATCGCGAACATAACCACCAATAACATAACAGGGTACGTCCATTTCAGTGACAATATCCGAGATGATGCCAAATATCGGGAGATCAAGGGCAAGTTTCATAGATTATTCCGGACTGTTATAACCAGGCATACAAAAATAAACTATTTCTGTTGCACCTGCCTTATAAATAACTTACCTTTGTGTTGAATTACACTAAGGGGGTGCCTTAAAAAATCGGGCTGAGATCATACCCTTAGAACCTGATCCGGGTAATGCCGGCGAAGGGAGTTGGTGGCAACGGATGAAGTTGCCGCTGTTTCATAAACTTAATTATTCTCAAACATGAAGCAGGTAATGATTTTGCTTGCATTCGTCTGCATATCCCGGCAGACACAGGCACAGTATTCCCTCAAAGGGAAGGTGACTGATCACGAGCGTGAGACTTTAGCCGGTGCTTACGTAATGCTTAAGGATACATATTATCAAACGATTACAGATAACCAGGGGAATTTTGTCCTAACCGGGATCAAAAAAGGGAATTATGAACTGCAGATCAGCTTTATAGGATTTGAGACACTGAATTATTTCATCAGCATCGCCAGTGACATGAACCTCGACCTCATGCTGAAGGAATCAGCTGTCGTTGCAGATGCTGTTATTGTATCAGCGTTAAGAGCTTCAGAGAACACACCTACCACTTTTACCACCATCACTAAGGATGAGATAACCCGGCAGAACCTGGCACAGGATATGCCCTATATTCTGAGCAATCAGCCTTCGGTCGTGGCTACCTCTGATGCTGGTGCAGGTATTGGATACACGGGACTTCGTATCCGTGGCAGTGATCTTACCCGGGTAAATGTCACAATCAACGGCATACCCATGAATGATCCTGAATCCCATGCGGTATACTGGGTAGATATTCCTGATCTTGCCAGTTCGGTGAACAGTCTTCAACTGCAGCGGGGTGTTGGTTCATCAACCAATGGAGCAGGGGCATTCGGTGCATCCATGAATTTTGAGACCAGCGCAATTCAATCACAACCCTTTGGGATTGTGAATGTTTCGGCCGGATCATTCAGTACCTACCGGACAAGCTTTCAGGCCGGAACCGGATTGATCCATGACCACTGGTACTTTGAAGGACGCGGATCAGCTATCGGATCAGATGGTTATATCGACAGGGCATCATCCAAACTGAACTCCTTTTTTCTGCAGGGAGGCTACACAGACAATAAAACACTGGTAAAAGCCCTGGCATTCGGGGGAAATGAAAAGACCTACCAGGCCTGGTATGGAATTGACTCTTATACCATGCAGACAGACCGGACCTTCAACTGGGCCGGAGCGGTATTTGAAAACGATGGAACCAGCTGGTATTATGATAACCAGACCGATAACTATAAACAGAATCATTATCAGTTGCATCTGTCACATCAGTTTTCCGGAACCACCAGCCTGAACCTTTCAGGTCATTATACATACGGAAGGGGTTATTATGAGGAATACAGGCAGGATGAGCCCTTTGCAGATTATGGACTGCAGAACCAGTATTTTGGACTGGACAGTGTACAGGAAAATTCGGGTTACCGGTATTTTTACCATGATTCGGTCACTGCCACTGATCTCATCAGGCGCCGCTGGCTCGATAATCATTTTTATGGTGTAACCTGGTCTGTCAGAAACAAAAGGGAGAAAACCGAGATTACTACTTGGCGGCGCATGGAACAAATATGATAATGCACGGCATTATGGTGAAGTAATCTGGGCCGAATTTTATGGTGAAGGGAAACCCGAACCCTATTATGATAATACCGGATTCAAGTCCGATTTCAACCTGTTCCTGAAAACTGCCTGGTCACCTGTAAAATTGCTCACGTTATGCGGTGATCTTCAGTACAGGCATATTATGTATAATGCCAGTGGTATTGAAAGCCACCTGGAATCTTTTTTTATTGATGAGTATTTCAATTTCTTCAATCCGAAACTCGGACTGAGCTATTGAGTCCAAAGCCGGTATCCTTTATGCTTCATATGGCATTGCACGTCGTGAACCCATTCGCGATGATTACCTCGATGCTGCCCCCGGCGAGGAGCCGGAACCGGAAACATTGGGAAATCTTGAACTGGGATTGAGAAAATCAGCTTCCCGGATTAGTTATAGTGTGAATTATTTCCTGATGAATTATCATAACCAGCTTGTCCTTACAGGTGAAATTAACGATGATGGTGCCTATATCCGGAAAAATACCGGAAAAAGTTACAGGACCGGATTAGAATTTTCCGGTGGATACAGGCATAACTCACATATTGAACTCAGCGGGAATGTATCGTTTATGTCAGGTAAAACCGATTACCGGGCAGCCAATCCCGAAGGAGGCATAACAGAATACAGGCATGTTGACCTGTCATTTTCACCCCGTGTTGTCGGAGGAATTGAACTCAGGCTGTCACCGTTTAAAAATCTGGCATTTGACTGGCAGCTCAAACACGTAAGCAAACAATTTCTTGACAATACCGGTAATAAGAACCTGGCCCTTGATGACTACACGACCAACGATTGGCGCTTCAGCTATTTGCTTGCTGCCAGAAAATTCGCTCAGGTAGAATTTACTGTCCTGGTTTTGAACCTCTTTAATGTGCAATATGAATCAAACGGCTATGTGTATGAAAATACTCCCTATTATTATCCGCAGGCGGGTATCCATTTTATGGGAGGTATTTCAGTAAGATTTTAAAAATACCTGAAGAAATATTCATAAAATTTCTTAAAATCAAAAAATTCGCAACATAAATGGCATGATTTTCGTTACCTATAAAATAGGTTAATAATTAGGGTTTACATTAGGGTTAAGTAGTTTTTCAGGGTTTTTTCATAAGTTTTAGGTTTAATGGTTAGGGTTGGAAGCCGGGAATTGTATGATTCCCGGCTTTTTTATCTGATTTTTCAAATCTGTAGTTCTATAAATAATCTCCCTTATTCGAACAAGGAATATAAATTTTTGCTTCTTTTGTAGTTAAAATTCATCCAAAGCGTTTACAATGGTGAGTTTATACAAAAGTGCCTGGAAACTTAGTCATTCTTCAGTTTGCTCCATCCGGTTCCTGAATGATTGCAATTTTGAGATTGTTTCGCTTACCGGTTTCAAGGCAGGAGATTATCTTTTTACACACGATATGATCAACAGGCTTCACAATAAGTCCGAGTTTGTGGAGATCAGGTTCGTTAAGGAGGATGGTCATACTACTGCAGCTTTTGAAAGGCTTTCCGTACACGATTTCAATGAACGCATCATCACCTCATATGACCAGGAAATTACAGGTTTTGCTGTAATTTCCCTGGCTGATCTGACCTTTGATAACATACCTTCCCTTCAACTGGCGGTTAACCGTCATGTATATATTGGTCAGGCTGTTGCACTGGTGGGTTACCAATATGATAATCCCTGCCTGACAATCAAATCGGGAATTCTGTCAACCGTTATACACCGCAACAATACCCGATACCTGCAGTTTGACGGTTCTACCATCTGGGGCAACTCCGGAAGTCCGCTTATTGATCTGAAAACAAATGAAGTACTGGGAATCATTGGTTATAAGCTCGACCGCAGGAACAAATCATATGAGCAATTGACCGAGATCAGCCACACCAATATTAAAAGTCTTGAAAGAGCCCTGGGAGAATTCGAGGTGTCCGGGGTAGATCCGATTCAGGTGCTTATCGCCTGGCAAAAACAGATCCTCCAGCTCGCCGGGGAGATTTATAAAGCCTCCGGAAGTGGTATCGGCATTGCCATCGATGTCAAATCCATACGTCATTTGCTGAGGGCATCGGAGATTGATATGGGGTAGGAAGAGTTGTAGGTTGAAGGTTGTAGGTTGTAGGTTTAAGTCGCCAGGTTCTATGACCCCCAGATCGGGCGCTTCCCATGCATAGATCCCATAATTGAAAAATTTCCTTACTTGACACCCTATAATTATGCAAGCAATAACCCCGTGACAAATATTGATCTATGGGGATTGCAAGGTATTAGCTCAGTTCGGGGGTCCAGTGATTTATACGCTGCATATCAAGCTGATCCTGAAAGCTACAAAAAAATGGTAAATACCACTCTAACTATGGCGGGTTTGCTATTCCCTGCAGCACGGTTAGGTCAATTAGGATACTTGGCTGGAACTGGCAATTTAGTTAATTACTGACTAGCAGCTGCCGAAGTATATTTGATACAAGCACCTACTATGGTTGTAAGCGCAGATAAATTAATTAATGGTGAAAGCAGCACTTATGAAGGAGGTACTTTGCCTGCCATTATGATGAATGAGGGAGGGCCCGGGATGAAAATAGCAGCAAGTATTGTTGACGCAGTAATAAGTTTGGTAACAATAGGTCTACCCAAAAGTGAAACAGGAATTGTGAGTTCAACCTATGATGTAATAGATGCAGGAGTTGATACATATAATGCAGTTAAAAAAACAAATAGTATAGAAACCGCTGATCAACAAGCTATTGAAAATAATACGGCTCAAAAAAAAGAAGTACTGTCTAAATATCATAACTAGTTAATAGATCCATTTTTTAAGAAGTAAGAATAATTATCAGATAATCACTTATTTGGGAAATGACA
Source organism: uncultured Bacteroidales bacterium (assembly GCA_963705125.1). Lineage (GTDB taxonomy): Bacteria > Bacteroidota > Bacteroidia > Bacteroidales > UBA10428 > UBA5072. The sequence goes on from CAVPIY010000011.1 coordinate 888,996, forward strand.
CTATTTAAAATATCGGAACAAAGGACTACTTTTTAAACAAGCAGTACAACTACTAATAAACCGCAACCGATACAAGATGTATATTTTTTTTAACTAATTGAAGTTTAATGAAAAGAATTCAAAATAAAGGTTTTTTATTTTTTATTTTATGTGTATTTATAATAAGCATCGGATATCCGTTTTATAAGAAATATGATATCAAACACCAGGAATGGAAAAGGACAGTGATTAATGGAATGAAAACAAAACTTACAAACGTGCCAGATTCATTAGTGATTGAATATTGTGATTGCGTTTATAAAGAGTTTAAAAGTAGATACGGTTCTGTGAATAAATTCCCAATTAGAAATAACTATACCAAGGAAGATAAAATGACTATTGTTAAATGTACAATTGAGATTCTAATTACGGATTCATTAGAAAGGGAAACAGCTCGTTCAAAGCTGGATTCATTAGCAATACAATTGTAACATGAAACACTGGAACGATCCACGTTTTGTGCTTTTAAAGTTCTCCATTCTTTCTGATTTGCTGCATTATCTCTTCAATTTTCTCAACGATAGACTGAGGACAGGTTCAGATTATGCCGGTCAATCGTAGCTTTTTAAGAGTAAGGATCCGATCCAGGACAATGAGCGTAATCAAACGTAAGGTTCATTTGCCAGGTCTTCTTCGGAATCATTCCTGACCATAAAAGCATGACAGGAAAAACAACAGAAGGGTTGGCGTGGGGAGTAACCTAAAATGCTATAGGCCGCCGGAGCTGGTCATTTTAGGCTACGGGGTAAAATCTAATCAAAAGCAGAATATACAAACCGACTATATTTGTATGACAATCCTTAAATAAATATGATGAAAATCTTAGTATGGAAAATTTTGATAAGTATAATCTGGAATTCTACAGAGGCAACTTTCTATTTGCTGAATTAATTTTCTAATTATTATACACACACAGTCCGCTAACCATAGACTTCAATCATATCCGCTCAGCGATAGTTTATAACTTCGCCGTTTTTAAAGAGCAATTTACTCCCTGTGGTCGTGAGATCGCTTCGCTAAGTTGTAATTGCCAAAACGAAAGAGTTAAGGATAAAACCCGGAGCGATCCGGGTTTTGTGTTATAACAGTCCTGCAATTTTAAGCAGGTAATCGAGTTCTTTATCGGAGATATTTTCTTTGTCGGATTTGTCGTAGATGGATAGCAGAAAGATGGATCCGGCGACAATTTTAACGAAGGTAATAACACGGGAACCGCCAGATTTACCTTTGCTCTTGGAAGTAATGGTCATACGGATTTTATAACAATCCTTGCCAAGAGGTTGCTCTTGCTTGGGTTCTTGCTTTAACGAATCCACCAGGGCTTTAAAGTCATTCTTAACCGTGGGGTATTTTTTGGCCAGTCTTTTCAGTTCCTTGTCGAAAAAATCGGTGGTGTAAACATTAAAGCTCATTGAACAACTGGTCAGCAGTTTTCAACTTAATCTCTCCTTTTAAGTGTTGTTCTACCTGTGCAAGGGATTTTTTGGTCCCTTCTACAAACTCTTTTTGTTTCTTATCCGACTTAGCATCCCCAGGCATTTTAACAAAACCAAGGCTCTTTACTAGTTCCATAAAGAACGGGTATTTGTTGTCAGGCACATTTAAAACTACTTGCTTCATAATCCTTTTTATTTTGAGGCAAATGCCTGTTTTGTTTTAAAGTTCTGGATATAGGTATCAATTACATTAAACAATACTGATTTAGTACTATTGTCCATTTTCTGGATATTTTTTATCCTGTCAATGGTATCCTGGTCATAAGATGAATACTCACCTTCGCCCAAGAGGAAATCAACTGTCACCCCAAATGCTTTGGCCATTTTTAAGGCCATTTCAAGGGAAGGGGAATTTTAGTTCCGCTCATATTTGCCGATTATCTCCCTGGATGCCCCGATTTGTTCCGCAAGGTCGCCTTGCGACCATCCTTTCTCTTTCCTGAGTAAAGATATTTTGCTTCCGATGTTTAACATGTTGCTCTAAAAAGTAAGTATTTACAATGATTTTACAAAAATACGAGAAATAAGTTACATAAAAAAGTAAAATAAAAACTCATCTAAAATTAATAAGCCAGGCTAATTACGGACGTATTTTGCAGAAATCCGGTTCAACGCTGGGTAGGGAATGGCATTACCTTTATGGGCTTTTACTTTGCGGTATTCCTTTATCTCGTCCAGCTCTTCGGAATCAGCCACAAGCTCTCATAAGTTTTAATGGGAACCTGCACGGCTATTTAGCGACCGTTTTTATCAATTATATAGTTTTCCTGAATCATAACCTTTCTGCTTATTATTCAACATTCATAACTTCCTGATTTTACAAAAATAATCTACTTGATATGAAAATCAAAAATCTGAAATATTAGCCTCATAAGGATTAAGCTATTAATATAGTTACTTTTAAGCAGGAATGATCTGTAATAGAAGTTCACTATTAATATTATCAGAAAAATAGCTATTTTACAGATAGGAATAAGTACCAAATGATGATATCACACTGCTTTGAAGGCAATAAGTTATTTGAAAACGCTCCTTTTGAAATGATAGGCAGACTGTACAATCTGGTCTTAGAGATAGATTGGCATGAAATGCTGCAGGAAGAGTCATGGGGATAAATCCCCGGAAACAAAAAACCTGCTGTATCTTTCGATGACAGCAGGTCAGGAGGAAAAAGGAAACTGCTTTATTTTCATGATGAGGGGATTAGATGTTTGAATCTGCCAGGATAATTTCAGCTTCAGTATAGTTTACATGGTCAAAATCGGATTCTTCGTCTGCAACGGCAGGGGCGACATATTGAAGGGCAGTCTCGGTAATTCCGGCAAGTATGTCAAGTCTTTCCATTTCAGGAGCAGGCTCTGCAGCGGGGGCAACATACTGAAGGACTGCTTCGGTTAATTCAGCCAGTGCATTGAGTCTGTCCATTTCACGGGTAATTTCAACGACGGCAGGAGCGGCAAACCTGACTTCATGTTCAGTTGCAGCCATCCTGGCTTCCAGTCTTGCAGCTGCTATCATTTCATCCTGATCATTGGCATTCGGATTGGCCTGGATATAAGATCCGGAGGTTAAAACCAGGGAGACAAAAAAAGTTAAGGCTGCTTTTTTCAGGTTGCTGATGTTGATATTTGTTTTCATTTTTTTAGGTTTTTATCGTTTGCATGTATAATCACATTAAACGTGCCAAAATCTATAAAATATTTAATTACAATTATTTATATCAATTTTCCACAAATGAATCCGGAAGAAGCTGCACATTTTCAAACAGGAGGTGTACGTTTCCGGACACGAAATATGGATTTTGGATTTGGGATTCGAAAGGGAGATACAACAACCGGGATCTCTGTGATCTAATTCAATAGCCACGCCTACCACCTTGCATTTCCTGCTGTAGGGTCCCAGGTAGACTGAAGCATCGGTATAAGTGGCACCAAAATAATTGTTCCCGATCAGGCTGTTTTTCTCAGCCCAGGTATCAGTTGTTTCATCACCATCAATCCACACACCGACAGATCCCGAGCCTGTGAATTTGTTGTTCAAGATCTTGGCATCCACGTTATTCCTGATGGTGACATCAACAGAAGCATAAGGAGGATCATCCGGACCATACGTCCAAACGTTTGAACCGACATAAACTGCCATGCCTAAGGACGAAAAATCTACCACGAATTGGTCAAATATGAGCACTTATTGACCAGGATGAAGAAATGAGGGGGTAAGGTGGGACAAGGGACGAGTGTGCCGGAGGCAGGGGACGAGGAACTGGTCAGGCCTGTAAAATGAAATCATGTGATGAAGTCAAAACATTCTTTATGGTAACGGTTTTGAAATAATTTGTGTCAGGGTCTGAGGCTTTGAATTCCACCGGAACATAATGTTCGCCATAGCCTTTGGCATGGCCATTTTTATTGACTTTTTCCACCAGCACGGTCTGCTGTTTTCCGATAAAAGCGCCGGTATTGCAATTTGTTCTCTGTAGCAATTTCCCGGATGATGCTGCTGCGGCTTTGTTTTACCTTTTCCGGAACCTGGTCTTCCATCCGCTCGGCCCGTGTACCTCTGCGGATCGAGTATTTGAAGGTGTGCACATGACTGAAGCCCGCTTGCCGGATCACCCTGCAGGTGGCTTCAAAATCATCGTCCGTTTCACCCGGGAAACCCACCATGATGTCGGTGGTGAAATTGAAAAGCGGATATCGCCGGTCTTAACTGCTCAACGATCTCCATGTAAGAGGTTATGCTATAGGTGCGCCGCATTTTCATCAGTATCCGGTCCGACCCGCTCTGTAAACACAAATGCAGGTGCGGGCAGAATTTCTCATGGGAGAAGAGTTCATACAGCGGTTCGCCGAAACCCTCCGGTTCAATGGAGGAAATGCGCACCCTGAAATTTCCCTCAAGGGCAAGAATCCTATTCAGCAAGCCCGTGAAGTTCACTCCGCCATGATCATACCGGCTGATATTCACCCCGGTAAGCACAATTTCCCGGTAACCCAGGTCAACCACCTGCCTGATGTTTTCCAGGATATCCGGCAGGGGCCGGCTCACTGCCCTTCCCCTTACCATGGGCACAATGCAAAAAGTACAGAAATTGTCACATCCGTCCTGGATCTTGATCATGCTGCGGGTGTGAAAACTCTTTTCCGCAACGGTAAATCCGAAAACATCTTCCTTTAAGCTGTCCGGTGCCAGGATTTCTCCGTTGAAATGAGCCTCCACAAGGGGAAGTATGCTGGCCTTGCTTTTGTTGTCAACCACATAGTTTATGTCGCCACGATTTTCAAGGTATTGCTTCTGGCTTCCCGCCATACAACCGGTCACCACTACAAGCGATCCGGATTTGCCACGAACGGCCTGGTTGATGGCTGTCCTTGATTTCTGATCACCCTGGTTGGTCACCGTGCAGGTATTTACCACATACACATCGGCCGGTTCATGGAAACCCACAATCTCATAGCCTGTTTTATAGAAATCAGTCAGCACGGAGTCGGTTTCAAACTGGTTCAGCCGGCAACCCAGCGTTTTAAACGCAACTCTTCTTTTCATGACAAGATCGCTGAAGGGATCAAATCGCCAACCAGTTCACCTTCGGCCGAATAGGGCGCTGCGCCCGTAATATGGAGCCACACAAAACTGCCGGGGACAGCGTTCTGTGATGCAGGAAATCTGACTACAATACGACCTTCGGTGATCCCCGACATATAACCCGGTTTACGGTCATAGCCGGTCACCAGCACCCTCAGCCTATTGCCGATCAGACCTTTGTTATATTGCAGGGTATGTCGGGTCAGCTCTTCCGTCAGAACATGCAGACGTTGCTTTTTCACAGCCATGGGAATGTCGTTATCCCAGCGTGAACTGGCTGCTCCCGGACGGGGTGAGTAAACTGCTATATAGGCCATGTTAAACCGGATGTTCTCCATGGCCCTGCGGGTATTTTCAAATTGTTCATCTGTTTCGCCGGTGAAGCCCACGATGATATCGGTAAACAGGGTGGCCCCGGGCAGGATACGCCTGATGGAATCTACAATACGGTTGTAATCGGCCATGGAGTGCTTCCGGTTCATCCGGATCAGCACTTTGTCATCACCCGACTGCAGGGGCAAATGGATCTGCTTTGCCAGACAGTCATATTCTGCGATCATTTCCAGCACCTCATCACGCATATCACGCGGATGCGGAGAAGTGAAATACACCCAGAATTCATGACCTGATTGCCTGCCAAATTCCCCGATCTGTTTCAGCAGGCCTGAAAAACTAAGCTCGGTGCCGTGTTTTTCGAGACCATACGAATTCACATTTTGTCCTAGGAGGGTTATTGATTTGTAGCCCTTTTCAACCAGTTGTTTCAATTCATCCAGGATTTCTGCCGAAGGCCTGGATATCTCCCGCCCTCGTGTATAGGGTACAGCACAGAATGTGCAAAATTTATCACAACCGTTTTGTATCGGAATAAAGGCTTCATATTCGGAAACATAGGTGGGTCTCAACATCCAGAAGCCTTTAATCTGCTTCTGCTGATTTCATGACAGGATGCTATGCCGTGTAACAACACCATATTGCCTGATCATGTCAGGTAATCCGGGCAGGTCACTCATGGCAAATACAAGGTCAAAAAGCCGCAGAAACTTATCCTGATCTGCCGGTAAGATACAACCTGAAACAAAGGTAAGCAGGTTCCGTTTGTTCTTTAATTTGTTCCATTTGGCTATGCGGGAGTAAACCTTGTCAATTGATTTCTGCCGGACTGAACAGGCAAGCATGCCCAGCAGGTTTGCTTCCGTTTCATCATCAGTCCACCGGTAACCCATCCCCTCAATCACGGTGCGTACACGTTCGCTGTCAGATTTGTTCATCTGGCAGCCAAGCGTTACAATATGGTAATTCATCGATAATCAATCAATAAAAAAATGCTTTCAAAAATACACCTCTGTTTTGATGTTTCCCGAAGGAAAACCGCGGGAGGAGAGTAAATCATAGACATCATAAATCATGTCACAATTTCCGCAAATATATACCAATGTATCCGAATTGAGCTCTTTTTGTTTCAGGTAATCGGTCACCCTGCCGTGAAAATCGCCTTCCTGTCACGTGATGTACAGAGAATATGCCTTTCTTCGGGTAGGAAAGGATTCATAGGCTTCCTTGCCATAACGTACACCATGCAGCACGTATAATTCAACCCGGGATATGAGCCTGCCAGGCTGTGAAAGGGTGCAATTCCGGTACCAGTAGCAATGAAAAAATATTCCTTATTGCGGCTTTTTTCTCATCGAGGGTAAAATAACCAAACGGACCATCCACCTCGAGGAGTTCACCCGGATGAGCTTCTCAACTGCCTGGAAACATGAACCGGTTTCCACTTCTTTAATCAGAACTTCCAGGGCAGTGTCCTGCTCTGTGCTGTAAATTGAATATTCACGAACCTGATTATTGCCCGGTATACCAAGGGTAATATGCTGACCGGCGCGAAAAGGCATACCATGGCGGTCAAACCGCATGACATAAGTTTCATTGTTAGGTATCTGATCTCGCTGTAATCTGTATATCTTTCTTACGGTAATTGTTTCAATGCAGACTGGTACCGATTGCAAATTCGAATCACACTGTTTCTTGCCAGCCTGATTTTTTGAATGCATTTGCATGGAATTCAAAACGATTAATAAAATTTATCTCCATTAACAACCAAAAAGAGGAATTTGTTTTTCAGAGATAATAATCCCTTCTATTTTCAGCTATTTTTGTACATGAAAACACAGATACCTTGATATACCCATCCAACTTCGAAGCCAAGACCGGATTTGACCAGATCAGGGAACTGATAAAGGAAAACTGTCTTTTTGCTCCGGGAAAGAAGAAGGTTGAAGAAATGCAATTCATGACCGATCTCAACGCCCTTACCGAGGTTTTAGGTCAGACTGCCGAATTCAAGGAAATTTGTGTTTTCGAAGATAACTTCCCGACTGACAATTACCACGACCTGTCACCCGGTCTGAAGAAAGCCCGCGTGGAAGGCACCTACCTTGAAACCGGGGAAGTTTTTGATCTCAAACGGTCGCTCGAAACGATCAAGTCGATCCTGCGGTTCTTTAAAAATACTGCCCCTGAAAAGTATACCTTGCTTAAAAGACTCGCAGGTAATGTGAAATATTACAGTTATGTAGATGAACGCATTGATGCCATTCTTTCGAAACAGGGCAAGATCAGGGATAATGCATCTCCGGACTTGAGGCGTATCCGGACTGAAATCGGCCTGAAAATGGCTTCAGCAGGGAAGAAATTGCAAAGTCTGTTGAAAAAAGCGATTGATGATGGGATTATTGAAAAAGACACTGCCGTTTCCATCCGGAATGGCAGGCAGGTGATCCCCGTCCCGGCTACAAATAAAAGAAAGATCAGCGGGATTGTCCACGATGAATCAGCAACCGGCCGCACAGCATACGTGGAACCTGCAGAAGTGGTGGAGCTGAACAACGAGATCCGTGAACTGGAAATAGCCGAAATTCGTGAAATCGTAAAAATTCTCATTGGCTTTACTGATTCCATCCGGCCTTATATCGATGATTTGCTTGTCACTTATGATTTCCTGGGTATGGTTGATTTTATCAGGGCAAAGGCATTATTTGCAATGAAAATCAATGCCGGTAAGCCGGCGCTGATCGATACCCCAGGATTTCGCTGGAAGCAGGCTATTCACCCTATACTCTTGTTGCACCACAGGAAAGAGAACAAGGAAGTGGTACCCCTGGATATTTACCTCGATGAAAGAAACCGTATCCTGCTTATTTCAGGCCCGAATGCCGGCGGAAAATCGGTTTGTCTGAAGACTGTCGGACTGCTTCAATACATGTTGCAATGCGGATTACTGGTTCCGGTAGTGGAAAGCTCTGAAGCCGGCATCTTCAAGGATATCCTGATTGATATCGGCGATGAGCAGTCCATTGAGAACGACCTGAGCACGTATAGTTCCCACTTGCTTAACATGAAAAACTTCCTTCGCCATGCCTCACCGCAGAGCCTGGTGTTGATTGATGAATTTGGTGCAGGTACTGAACCGCAGATTGGCGGGGCAATTGCTGAGGCCATTCTGGAATCGCTCAACCAGAAAGGTACATATGGTGTAATTACCACCCATTACTCCAATCTGAAGCACTTTGCTTCGGCAGCTCCCGGTGTAATCAACGGAGCCATGATGTTTGATACCGGAAAAATGAAACCCTTGTTCAGACTGGAAACCGGCAAACCGGGAAGCTCCTTTGCCATTGATATTGCACGGCAGATCGGACTTCCCGGGGATATCCTGGATCATGCCGCGGGTAAAGTTGGTGAGGATCATATCAATTTCGACAGACATTTGCGTGAGATCCTGCGCGATAAGCGATATTGGGAAGAAAAGCGCGACAGGATCAGGATATCGGAGAAGCGGCTGGCTTCCATGCTGGAACAATATGAAACAGAATTGGGCCAGACAAAGAAAATGCGGAAGGAGATTTTAGAGAATGCCAGGCGGGAAGCAGAAGATCTTCTGGCAAATGCAAACCGGGAGATTGAAAAGACTATTCGTATGATACGGGAGTCCCAGGCAGGAAAGGAACAAACCCGGGAAGCCCGGAAGGAACTGGAAGAATACAGGAAGAGCATTCCCGTAAGTCATTCGGGAGAAGAGAAGCCAATCGAGGATAAATTGAGACGAGGTAAATACAATCACCCGAAAAATCAGGGAAGTTCCGGAGCTAACACCTCCGGCAGTGCAGGTGGAAGACCAAAGGCCCATTCAGGCGGGCGACCATGTTTTGATCAAAAACCTGGGTGCCGAAGGGGAAGTGTTTGGAAATCAACGGTGAAAATGCCCTTGTAACCTATGGCGAAAGCATGATTACCTCGGTCAGGGTGGCTGTACTGGAAAAAAGTGCATTCAGTGGTTCCCGGTCAGCACAGGACGCAGCCAGACCTGCCCGTTACGACTGGAGCATCAGCCAGAGAAAGCTCAATTTCAAATCTGAAATCGACATACGTGGAAAACGGGGAGAGGAAGCTGTGGAAATTGTCAGGCATTTTGTAGATGACGCCCTGGTGGTTGGTGTATCGAATCTGAGGATATTGCATGGAAAAGGGAACGGGATTTTGAAGAGTATGGTGCGGGAATACCTGAATTCACTGGATATCGTGCGATCTTGCTCGGATGAGCACGTGGAACGGGGCGGCGCCGGTATCACTGTTGTTACCCTTGATTTCTGACCCTATGCAGATTCCCGGTGAAATACTGCTGGTCTGTCCGGTAATTACAAACCGGATTGCCTACATTTCCCGTTTTATAACCCACCGTACAGAAATCAGCATAAAATTAGTTTCCGCCGGAGAGTTCACCACAGACCAACCTGATACCGGTTTAGTCATACACTACGGCCGGGAAATTATACCTATGGCATTCAACATCTTTTCCTCCGGTTTGCTGTCCGAAACAGGTATCAGGAAGCAGGATCCAGGTTTTTTCATACAAAACAGGCAAGCCTTTCTTTACCCTGCCCCGGATGGTTTTGACCTCCCGTTTGACATTTTGTCTGCCTGCTTCTTCCTGCTAACCCGGTATGAAGAATATCTTCCCTTTGCACCTGACCGGCATGGCAGGTTCGAAGCTTACCAGAGCCTGGCCTGGCAGCAGGGATTTCTTGAAGAGCCTGTGATTGATCAGTGGCTTGAGCTTTTTAAAAGCGCGTTGCAACTCAAATTTCCAGAGATACGGTTTTCTGCGCAGCGTTTCAGCTATATCTCAACATTCGATATCGATAATCCCTGGGCATATCTGCATAAAGGCCTTGTGCGAACAACAGGTGGAATTCTGAAGGCTTTACTGGTCAACCCTAAAAATGATTTCCGGCTCCGCTTCGAAGTGCTGACAGGGATGAAACCGGACCCATACGATACTTACGAATTCATTGGAAAAATGGAAGAGAAGTATCATTTCAGCTCCCAGTTCTTTTTCCTGTGCGGAAATTATGGCGGTTACGATACGAATTATGCCCTGAATACAGCTTCTTTTCAGAAGCTGGTTAGCCATTTAGGCAGGCACAGATCACTTGGAATTCATCCTTCATACCGGTCACAGCAGAACAATGATCTGTTGCAGGCAGAGTATATAAGGTTTTCGGATCTTCTGGGTTATAAAACACATATCAGCCGTCAGCATTTTCTGTTACTCACTCTTCCCGACACCTATCGAAAACTTATATCACTGGGCATCCTTGAAGACTATTCCATGGGATATGCATCATCTGTCGGCTTCAGGGCCGGAACCTCCAGTCCCTTTAAATTTTATGACCTGAAAGATGAAAGCGAAACAGAACTGGATATTTTTCCCTTTGCTGTCATGGATATCACACTTCAGCAATACTTGTCGCTTTCACCGCACCAGGCAATGGAAGTGGTCACACGCATCCTGGACAAGGTAAAAGCAGTCAGGGGAACCTTCACAAGCTTATGGCACAACGAATCATTGTCAGAAACCGGCATGTGGCAGGGATGGAGGCAGGTTTTTGAGGGAATGGTTGAAGAAGGGACAAGGGACGAGGGACAAGGGACAAGAAAAAGAAATGATTGAATATAAGAAACATAGTGAGATTGACAGGCAACGTTGGGATGCCTGTATTGAAGGATCGGTAAACCGGCTACCTTATGCCCTGTCATGGTGGCTTGATGCAGTTTGTCCGGATTGGGAGGCCCTGGTACAGGATGATTACAGGGCTGTTATGCCCTTGACCCGGGGTCGTAAATTCGGGTTCGACTATTTATACCAGCCCTATTTTACCCAACAGCTAGGCGTTTTTTTTACTGAGACCGGTGATTCGGTAATAATGAATCAGTTTCTGGATGCAATACCGGACAAATACCGGTATATTCAGGTTCAATTCAATATGCACAACATAATCGGGCAGTCGGATTTCTCTGTCACCCCCAGGAAAAATTATCTGGTCGACCTGACGCCCTCAGCCCTAATTCTGGCAGGCAATTATCACCGCAATTGCCGCAGGAATATTCAGAAAGCCATCCACAAGGGACTGAAGGTAAAGCCGGGTCCGGGACCGGCTCTATTCACCCGGTTTATACGTCAGAACCTGGACAAGCAGCTATCCGGCACCAGGAAGAGTTTTTATCCTGCCTTATACCGCATCATCACAGCCAGTATACAAAACTCTTCCGGCGAGATCCTTGGAGTATACAACCGAACTGGAAAGATGGTGGCCGCAGGATGGTTCATTACCATCCTTGGCCGTTGCCTGTTTCAGGTTTGTGCTTCCACCCGCGGAGGAAAAGAGAAACAGGCCATGTTCCTGCTGGTTGATCATATGATCCGGAAAATGGCCGGTTCAGGGCTGGTGTTCGATTTTGCCGGATCAAACTCACCGGGAATTGCCTATTTCAATGCCGGTTTCGGGGCCAAGGAAACCTATTACCCAGCACTTTACCGGAATAATTTACCCTGGCTTCTCAGGTTTCTAAAAAGGTAGTAGGTATTTAGTCCATTAGTCTTTTAGGCTATTAGGCTATTAGGTTTTTAGGCTATTAGTATATTGTAAATTGGCACATTAGCATATTGGCATATTTTCACAATAGACAATTCACTGTTCATTGTTCATTGTTCATTTTCTTCCAAGTCCTAACTCCCCCTTAACCTCCTTTACCCTGCCTTCCCAAAAGGATCTGAAATCACCTCGGGGATTCCGGCATAAATAAACTGTTGTACCAAATTCACGCGCAAGAGGATTGGTAATACTCCCAACCGGAATGATATGCGTAAACAGGGAATCAACATCATCTCCAAGTTCATTGTTCACATAAATAAAACAATCCTTCTGTTTAGCAATGGAATCAGGAATCCATAGCAGATAGCTGTCCGAGAAACTTGCTGCCTCAGGTAAGCCATGTCCTTCAACGTAATGATCAATTGCGCCGGCCTGTCCGTAATTTTCGCAATAGATCATGATCCTCTCCTTATCGGGTATAGTATCACAGGCTCTTATTACAATATCTCCCAGTTCATCCCAGCCCAGCATGTCAGCAAAATCCTGCGGAAGGGGGTGGGTATTCCCATCCTCCCATCGAAGCAAGGATTTCATTCCCATTTCGGGGGGAAAATATCAAAATACCTTACCAGCTTATCCGCTGACATAACCGGAACACCTCCCGGCACAAGCGGCAGTGAAAACATGATGACCAGGGCGGCAAAGGCAATCCGCCATCTCACTGAGCTCAGTATCTTTTCCCAGGATACACCCCCTGCTGCAAAAAGAAATGGATAAAAACCGGCCATGTAATAGCTTTTCCCGCGCAACAGGAGGAAGATCAGGAGAACAAACAAATAAGTGAAACCGAATACCCTGAATTTATTTGCATTGCCCGGGCGGAGCAGCCATATCAGGCCCGCAGTCCAGATCACGGAACCAAAGGTAAACATGAGGATCTGGTCGACCAGTATATTGAACCTTTTGACGTTAACAAGCTGGGTTCTTTCCAGCTCCTGCATGTGGTAAAATACCGGGAATTGATGGGTAGACTGCCACCACAGGTTGGGGAGAAAGAGCAGCAGGGCAATGAGAACAGCCAGTCCGGTGTATTTATTGATCCAGAGTTTTCTGTAAGGAGTAAGAATAATGGCTGGCAACAGACCTGCCGCAAGGAATACAACCATGTATTTGTTCAGGATGCCCAATCCGAAACCAAAGCCAATGAGGATGATATACAAAGGCTTTTCACTGTTAATATATCGTAAAAGCCAGTAAAGTATGAGGCTCCAGAAGAGTATGTCAAAAGGTACCGGCTGCAGCATGGAATAACCGCGCAGTAAGAGCAGAGACAGGGAAAGGGTGAGTGCGGCCATTATCTGGGCATATAGCCTGCCCCCCAGCTCGCGGGCAATCAGTGCAGTTAAAAAAACGAGGTAAGCACCTGCCAGGGCCGGAATTAGCCTTGTATTGAACAAAGGGTCACCGGGTAACCATTGTGATAAGAAACTGATATAGCCAATCAGCGGAGGATTTGACCAATATCCGGCAGCAAGGTGTTTTCCCAGTGCGAGGTATAATAATTCATCACGGTGAAAGCCCAGTTGATATGGGTTAAAAAGTGAATGATCAAACTGAAGAGCGAAATGATTCCGATCCAGATGAGATCTGTTTTGCTATGATTCTGTTTTATCATTTTAATAGCCGTGTTGAAATAGAATATGATAAATCAGGATGTATTTGTAACTGGCGCTTCGGTAATCCGTAAAAGCAAGTACAATTTTAACAATAAAAAAGATGTCAGAATCATCATATATCTGATTTTATTTTCTCCCGGTCTTCCTGCAGGCACAGGAAAAGCAGGGATGTGTATATGGCAATTGCGAAAATGGAAAAGGAAGGTATGTTTATTCAAACGGATTTTCTTACGAGGGAAATTTCGTTAACGGACTCAGAGAGGGTCGAGGCATGCTAAAAACAGCTGATGGCAGCTCTTATGATGGCATGTGGGTAAGAGATAAATTCCAGGGCCAGGGTACATATATCTGGCCTGATGGTTCAAAATATATCGGTGCATGGGAACAGGGTATACAGAATGGTTACGGGATATATTTCTACCCCAACGGAGACAAATACACCGGTTATTTCAAGGACAATCTTTTCCACGGGGAAGGAAAATATACCTGGGCTGACGGAACCAGCCAGAGCGGGATGTATGAGAAGAGGGCAATTAAGTGAATAGTGAAAAGTGAAGAGTGAACATGAGTAGAGCAAAAGCTGAAACTCAGGTTCGAATGCAAGTCCATATCACTATTTCGTTTTTCACTCTTACTCGTTATTCGTCACTACTCCACCTGCAAAACAAGACCCTTCAAATACTCCCCTTCCGGGTGATAGATGCTGACAGGGTGATCGGGGGTTGGGCTAGCTGATACAATATCCTAACATGACGACCGGTATTGGCCGAGGCAGCAAATACCGATTTTCTGAAGTTTTCCTTTGTTACTACCTGTGAGCAGGAAAAAGTTAAAATGATCCCTCCTGGACGAATCTGTTCAATGGCTTTGGCATTTAATCTTTTATAAGCCTGCAGAGCATTTTTAAGCGCATCCTGGTGCTTCGCAAAAGCCGGGGGATCAAGAATGATCACATCATAACGGTCACGAATATCATTCAGGAAACCAAATGCTTCTGCATGTAAAAGCCTGGTGTCTGCCCGTCGTGTCCAAATTCAATCCGACATTCTGGTTTGTCAATACAATGGCCTGGGCTGAACTGTCAACCGAATGCACCAGTGCAGCCCCTCCCATTAATGCATAAACCGAGAATCCACCCGTGTAGCAGAACATATTCAGGACGCTCTTCCCGTTGACATAACGGGAAAGCAGATCACGATTCTCGCGCTGGTCAATGAAAAAGCCGGTTTTTTGTCCGGAATCTACATGAACGGAAAACCGATATCCATTTTCCACATACTTCAACATTCGACCGGTTGCCGAAAATAAACTCATCCTTTATGCCCAGTCCGGCTTTAAGCGGAATTGTGTTTTCGCTTTTATCAAACATGGAGACCAGGCGGTCCTTATAAATTCCTTTCAGGATGCCGGCAAATTTATCCCGCAAGCGGTACATTCCAATGGAATGTGACTGAATTACAGCTACTCCGTTATAGTAGTCTATAATTAATCCGGGCATTCCATCCCCTTCACCATTTACCAGCCGATATACATTGGTATGTCCATTGCCGGTAAGCCCGAGTGTTGTTCGAAGGTCATAGGCATTCTGTATCTTCTTTTGCCAGAAACTCAGATCCGGTTGTACCTGCCGAAATGAAAATATCCTAACCGCAATGGAACCAATCTGGTAATGCCCGATAGCCAGGAATTCACCTTCATGGGAATAAATCTCCACTATATCCCCTTCCTCCGGCTTTCCTTTTATTTTCTCAATTGCTCCGGAAAAAACCCAGGGATGCAAACGCATTACAGATTGACCCTTTCCTGATTTCAGGATTACACGGATAAATGAATCCATAGGTGCAGCTAGAGATGGTTTAACAGGGTCTGGTATATCTTCAGACATACCCAGGCATCCGTGGCAGCATACCCAAGTTGTTCCGGACTCAGGATCTCCTGCTCCCAGTTTGAGGTCTGAAATCGTTTGGAGATGCGAAAACCCAGAATATTGCCCACCAGCTTTTTTAATCCGTTATCTTCTATCCCGAATTGCTTTACAAACTGTTGTAAATCAACAAATCCCTCCGGTTTAAAAGGCATGATCTTATTAAGTCCGTTCAGATCATCCCTGAGTGCCACGCCCACCTTGGTTATAGCCGGATTTTCAAGAATTTCGATTACAAAATCAGGCAAATTAACCTTATTTAACCTGAACAGAAATACTTTGTCCAGTGTCGCTATCTGAAGCAGTGCAACCTTATGAGTAACGGCCTCTTTTAAAGGAGGGTCTGGTTTCTGTATCAAATCCAAGAATGGATTCATTTGCAAAAGCCTGACTGGCCTCCTGAAAACGTCCGGGTGATCAACAACATATATTTCTCCAGAAAAACTCCCTATGGGCAGGGACTTCAGATATTCATCCTCAACAGCCCTGAAATACAGATTTTCATTCACCATCTCCATAAATCTCTTCCTGATCATCAGAATACCAGGGTTCATCATCATCCTTCCCAAAATCATCATCCTGAATAGCCCTTGATCCCTCAGCACTCATATTATACAGGAGCTGATGTAAAGATTTGAGAGAATCGATCAGTTTTATTCCAAGGGTTTGTTCGAAATTATTCCGGTAAATCCAAATAGCATCGTTCATAGCTTGCGGAATCATGACTTCATAGAGTCTGACAAAATTCTTAATTTCTTCATACAGATCAGTGAAACCCTCGGCCATGCTGAAGCTCATGATCTCAAACTGGCTTGGTCCTGTTCCCGGAGACATCTGGGTGATCCCAAAATAAAGCTCAATTTTCTGTTGAAGTGCATCATGCACCTGGGCATAATCGTCCTCACTGACAAATCGCTTCGGTTCTTCTTCGTAACAATACTTTGGCTTGGGCAGCAGTGCGCTTTTCTGGTATAAAACAGGGATATTCTGCTGTAATTGTCCAAACAGATCACCTGTTCGCATCTTCGATGCCCTTTCAAGCAGCCGGCAGTATTCTGCGGCCGCTGCGGTGAATTCTTTTACATTCACACCTTTATAATCGTCCATATCCAAATTGTATTTGGAATAAAGGTAAAAAAAATAGTGATTACAGATAAGCAAATAATGAGAATTGAAATGCTTAATTCTGATTCTGCCTGCTGATCTTTATCAACGCATCTTCAAGCGATTCATCGGGTCTTATGAAATTATATTCCCCCCAGAATGATTCATCGTATTCCACAAGCTGGTCGGCAAAAAACTCATTTAGTCTGGCAGCATCCCTGAACTTAAATCGCTCTGCATTGAGGGTATCAATATCGGTAACCGCCATTTCAAGGCTGGTATTGTAAACCGATCCGGAGAATTGCCGTTTATCCTTAATCCTGAATTCCATTTCACACTGGATCAAGTGAAGGTAGTATGCATTACCATAAACCTGGAACGCAGTTTTATAATTGGCATTGAGTACTTTCACCTTGACATTGGGGTGGCTTTTTCAGGATGAAACTGCTGGTAGCCCTTTCGAGATTTTCCGGATCGATATAAAACTCAACCCAGGTAATGGCCAGATTTCTGACATCAAGCAATATCCTTCCGGAATAATACGTATCTGCTGCACCAGGTCCTGGGCCGGAACTCAATGGCATACTGTTCTCTTCCCCTGTCTACAACGATATCAGCCATTTTATATTCATAGCTTTGCAGATACTCACCATTCAGGAAATCAGGCATGTTCTTGACCACATCGAGCAGCAGCATGGTATGAAGACCTGCCTTCAGCTTCAGCATGACCGTATCCTTTGTACTGACATCCTGGTTTTTCCGGCCTCTGAGTATCTTTACCTGATCAGCCGGGGCATACAAGCTGTAACCCGGTTTATAGGTTTCAAGAATTGCCTCAGATACCATCATGTACCGTCCGCCCTTTTTTACCAGCTCACGGTAGAAGGAGGTAAGCATAGCCGGTTTCTGGGGATAATTAACGGAAACAGCTTCAATGGCTGATTGAAGAAGATTCACAGGATTGATCTTCCGAATAATAACCTCCTGTATCGATACGATGTCAGGTTTAAGCAAAAAATCCTGGGTATTATTGATCAGTGAGGATACGGGAGTTTTGAAATTCCTGTATCCGATGCAGGATATGCTCAATGTGTCAGGCAGGTACTTTGAATTCAGTTTAAGCAGAAACTGACCGTTATCGTTCGTAACGGTCCCGACGCCTTTGCCCCCCAAATAGATACTGGCATAAGCCAGAGGTTCCCGGCCATTTTTATCCAGCACCCTGCCCCTGATTTCAAAAAAATAAACCGAGTCCGCACGGGTGTCCGGATTTACGGACAATACTTTATGTGACTGGTAAACCACAATATGACGGCCAATTATGCTGAAGGTGATATTCGGATTATCAAAGGTCTGACTGAGTATCTCTATCAGTTTTTTCTGGCCAGAATCAAGGGTTATGACTTTCTTCCTGTTTACCAGTCCGGTATTATATGAAAAAGATAACCCTGTCTGATTTTCTATTAATCTCAATGCAGTTTCTACCGTACATGTTGTATCCTTCAGTATGACCGGTTGAAATAACAGGGAGTCCTGAGCCTTCACCTGGAATATGTTAAATATCAGCAACAGCACGAACACGTGCCTTCTCATTTTATCTTGAAAGGTATATCTTGTTATCCGATTTCTCAACTTTCATGCGATTTTGTGTACATAAAATTGTAAGAATCTGATCGAGAGATTCATCCGGATAATGGTATGTCCCGTTGGTTTGTATGGTATCCAGGCCTGGTTCAAGACATACTATGTTCACCCGATATATTTCATTGAGAATTTTAACAGCTTCTGATAACCTGGTATCCTGAAAATCCATAATTCCGGTTTTCCAGGCCATGGGGTTTTCATTGTCACTTTTTGTGCTATTGATGCGGTTCACTGAGAATGTCCCCAAATCTCCCGGATGCAGGAGAACATGGTTGACATGATTCTCGGCCTCGCTCAATTCTACGATTCCTGAGGCAACATAAACCTCGACTACCTCTGCTTTGCTCCTTGTGTCCACATTGAAAGAAGTTCCCAACACCCTGATATCTGCATCTTCAGCATGGATGAGGAAGGGTCTGGACTTATCGGGTGAAATTTCAAAAAATGCTTCACCGGTAAGGGTAATTTCCCGGGTATGTTTGAATCTTTTGGGATAGCTTATCCGGGTATCGGAATTCAGAAACACAGCTGATCCGTCAGGCAATTCAATATGCCTTATTCTCTCATTGGCTGTGGTCTTCATGGTAACATCCTGATATCTTCCGGTCAGGTATACCAGTGAAAATCCTAAAACTGCTGCCAGTAAAAGTGATGCAGCGATCCGTACCAACATGTATCTCATCCCCCGGGGGTTTAATTCCACCTGTTCACTTCTTTCGGTACCGGTAAAACTTTCATGGGTGATTATACGATCATGAAGTTTGTTCCAGGCATTATCTACATTAAATTGTTTGTTCATGGTATCCATCATCTTCCAGTCTGACTTTAATTGTTTAAATAGCGCCCGGTTTTCCGGACTTTTGTTAAGCCATTTTTCCATTGTGGAACTTTCAAGTTCTCCGGTTTCACCGGCTAAATGTTTGGCTATCAGATTCCAATTTGTGTTTTGTCTGCTAAACATATCGAAATGTATTAAGCTACTTCTACAAATTCTTTCAGATTTTTCCGGAGATGCCTGAGCGCTTTGCCCATGTTAGCCTCTACAGTTTTAACTGAAATCGATAACTTCTCGGCAATTTCATGATATGTAAGACCTTCAAACCGGTTTAGCCTGAAGATCCTTCCGCATTTTTCCGGTAAGCTATCCAGTGATTGATTTATTCTTTGTTGCAATTCGGCTATGCTGACTGAATCATATTGCTCAGTGTCAATCTCTGATTCATGCCGGAGATAATAACTCCGGTATTTTTTTTCAACTGTACGGTGCTCGATAAATTTCAGGGATTTATTGTGAATTGCTGAGAATAAATAGGATTTCACCGATGTATTAATCTGCAGTTCCATTCTTTTTTCCCAAAGCGTGTAAAATAAATCCTGAACAATCTCTTCGGCAATATCCGGATCACCAACAAATTTAAGTGAGTAGCTGCACAGCATCTGATAATATTGCCTGAAAAGATTTTCAAATACCTGCAGGTTACCCAGTGTTATCTGCTTCATCGATATTGTTTCATCCGTTCTGGTCATGGCAGGTTGGTTATGATCAACACCCCTCAAGGACCGCAAATCTACGATTATCAGGCTTATTTTCCATGGACGTTTTTAAATATATCATCCCCCTGGTCGGATTCATAAGATATCATCAAATCGGTGACCAGGAGGATGATGGCTATATCTGGATTATTCTTCCGATATGGATTTCCATTTGAGTTTCCGGTTGAGCTTTTTGATTACCGATTCAATAGACTCGTCCGGTTTGATATAATTGTACTCCCCCCAGAAATTTTCATCTTTGAAGGAATCTACCTTATCAGCAAAGATATCAGTCATTTTCGACTGATCTCTGTACCTGGACTTGTCGATTGTGGCAGTATCCCGATCAGTGACAGCCATCTCAAGCGCAGTGGTATATGTTGCATTGTAGCGCTTCTTTTTCCAGATACACTTAAAGGCCAGTTCTGATCTCACATGGTTCAGGTACCATTTTTCATCCAGCACCCTGTAATTGACCAGATAATCTGCACCAAGCACATCTACTTTCAGGTCCATCGGTTTTTTCCTGACAAGGGAATTGTCGGCCAGATCAAGGGCTTTATCGCTCAGGGAGAATTCCAGCCGGGAAAAAGCCATATTTTTTGTATCCAGGTATATCATACCCTTGTATAAGGGGAGTTCAACACTCTCATTCTGGTCGAACTGAATTACGTAATTATCTCGTCCGTCAATGGTTGCAAATCCAACAAATTTGAATTTATAGTCATTCAAATATTCTTCTGTCAGGAGTTCGCCCGGATTTTTAACCACATCCAGCAGAAAACTGGTCCTGGGACCTCCCTGCAGTTTAAACATCAGGGTATCCATTTTCTTGACATCTTCACTCTTGCGGCCTTTGTAAATTTTTACCCGGTCGTAATCAATCACACTGTTATAAGGAGACTTGTATACATCGAGAACCGCCTCAGATACTGCCACATAACTCCGGTTCTGCTTAACCGTTTCACGGTAAAAGCCCACCATCATTTCCGGATCAGTCTTGTAATTATCATTGACCTTTCTGAAGGCCATTCTGAGTAATTCAAGCGGATCATCGGTACGGATAACCACTTCATCGATTGATACAGCCGATAGCTCAAGCCTGATCAAATTATCCTCCTCCTTCATATCTTCCAGAGCAATGATCTTGTTGTTATACCCCAGATAAGAAATACCAACCTTGTGGTTCAGTTCCGAAATGGGAACTTTCAGAACAAATTCACCATCGGCATTGGTAACTGTTCCAAGGCTGCTGCCAATGAGATATACATTGGCAAAGACAACTGCTTTTTTAGTGATATTGTCAATTACCTTTCCGGAATACGTACGGTATGTGGTATCT
Source organism: uncultured Bacteroidales bacterium (assembly GCA_963705125.1). Taxonomy (GTDB): domain Bacteria; phylum Bacteroidota; class Bacteroidia; order Bacteroidales; family UBA10428; genus UBA5072. The sequence goes on from CAVPIY010000011.1 coordinate 910,274, forward strand.
TTTCCGGCTTTTGCATGACTCAAAATGGATCCGTTGGCCTGCATGATTGTGATGGTAAAAACCAGCAACATCATGCCAAGACCTTTGCCTGCATTTGTTAATCTTGTTTTCATGATTGTTTATATTGATTGTTAATTAATCCTTCATTTTAGTTGTCATTCATCCTTTGTTCTCCGAAAAGCTTCTCTGAATATATGACCTGAAAAGGTACTTTTACCCTATCTTTATTTATTGATTTGATGATTTGATGATCTGATGATTTATATTCCCTGCTGAAACCTAGTGGAAGGAGGGATGTCAACGCTTATCGGACAGGTTTATGCGAAATAGTTTCAGCCGGATGATCACCCCGGAATAGGAAGCAGAAAAAAGGATTGCTTCCAGCAGTGTGAGCCATTTATTCAGGTCGGCACCCACCAATTTTCGGATAACATAATCAATAATGCCCTCTGTAATAAGCACAATTGAAGATATTAAGATAATTCTGCCAATACGGGAATTCCGTAAATAAGCAAAATTATCCTTTGCATAATAATAGATGAAAAGGAAAAGATAAGCCGTCAAAGTAGTAAAGGCTGCCGCGGCATAACCCAGTCTGGGAATTAAAATAAAGTTGAGGCCCACATTCAGTATACAGGCTATAACAACACCCCAAACCACCGGTTTGAAATGTCGTTCGAATTTCATCTTTGTCTCATTGAAAAGGGTCAGACCATAAATAAAAGAGCTGAAGACTATCCAGGGTATCAGGGTATATCCCTGCCGGAATGCCTCACCAAGCAGGAATTCCGAGACCTGTTTGGCAAAAATGGATACATAGAATGTTACCGGCAACAGAAGCAATACATATGCACTTACATAATCCTGCAGCTGTTTTTCGCTATCTCCTGTGTACCCCGTAAGCAGCTTGTTGAAGCCTGGTGTGATTGTGTTGAAAAACACAGTTACCATGAAGTATACACTCACCTGACCAACCTGGTAAACCTGGTTATAGATCCCAACATGGTCAAGGTCCTCGAATAAAGCAATAATGTACCGGTCAGAGGAGATCAGGACAAAAATGCCGGCAGAGCTCACAAAACCGATGAAACCGTAATGAACCAGTTTCCGGATCAGGGATATGGATAGAAAACCAGGGGAAATCATCTTCAGAACATGCTTGTTCCTTATCGTCAGTATGCTCAGGAGCAACACGTTAATCAGGATCTGTCCCATAAAGATTGCCTCGATCTGCTGATCCATCCAAAAGATCAGCATCAGTATCAGCAAAAAGGAAATACCTGCCTGCACCACCTGGTACAGGTTATAGTTCAATGCCTTACCCTGTAACTTATATACTACCAGGAACATATTGAATAGCTGGTTTGTAAATAAAAAACAAAAAGCCGGGATTATGAGATGCCTGACAGCTTTGCTGCCTGTCAGCCAGAACCAGGTAATGGTTACAAAGAGCAGTATTACGCTGGCGGCCAGGAAAAGAAACATCAGGTTGCTTAACAGAACTGCCTGCTCCTGGTTTTCACTGTATTCATGGTAAAACCTGTAGATGCAGGATGAGATCCAGTTATACAACGCTACAGACAAATAGGTGTATGTGATGGTAACCAGGCTGAACATTCCAAACTCGGCCGGTGTAAAGTGATTTGTAAATACCGGAAGTCTGATAATGGCGATGATGGCCAAAACCAGAGAACCTGTGAGGTAAAGAGAAAAATCCCGTATTTGCCGGGTTGTTTTTATGGAACTTTCGCCGGAAATCAAGATCGGTGAATTTGGGGTTGAATCATTGAAGTGTATACCTTGGAAGAGTCTGACAAACCCGCCAGATTTTTATAGACATCCAGCAGCTTTTTTTCTTCTGTTTTCCAATTGTACATTGTTTTAACCGCTTGAATACCATTTAAGCTACATCTGCGATATAAATCAGAATCCGTAAGTAACCTCACAAGGGCATTGCTTATATCCACCGGTGAAAGCGGATCAACCGGAATTCCTGTCCCGGTTTCGCTAACAATTCTGTTAATATTGCCAAAATTGCTGCATATCACCGGAAGTCCGAATGTCATGTATTCAAAAGTCTTGATTTGAATACCATAGTAAAAAATACTGACAGGCAAAAAGATCCCCAAACCAATGCGGCTATCCTGATAGAATTGTTCAATTTCTCCAAAGGGTACCTGTGCATGCAAAATAACATTATCCTGTAATTCTTCATGCGTAATGTAACGCTGAATCTGGGCTTTAAACTTGTCGTCAGGGAAAGGACCCAGTAATAATACCCGGATATCCGGCAACTGCTGTTTAACCAATTTGACCGCTTCGGTAATTTGCAGGGCACCACGGAAAGGATTGATCTGACCACAATAAATGGCATCATAGGTCTTCTGGTCAAATGGTTTCAGCCTATCCGGATCCAAAGTGGAATAATTATAAATGACAATGGTTTTCGTTTTACCTATGCCTGAAGCAAATTTTTCATAAATATGCTCAACGGCCGCGATGATATAGTCACAGTGAACTGACCTGTTTAATTCCCAGCGATTGAGCCAGATACAATAACCCCGGATCAGCAATCGCACAAGCCCTGGTTTTGGGTACTGAGAAAGAAGAAGATCAGCAAAATCTTCATGTACATCATATATTACCTTTGGTGCATGCGGAAGTTTTTTCAATTTTGAGGCTATGCGGTTCACCTGGATATCATGATAATGATAAACCTCAGCGCGAATGGCAGAACATATGCGGAACATTTTGCCATATATACCGGGTCTGCCTGTAAATCTCCGGTAAATGATATCCAGATATGGATTTCGGAAGTATCGCTTTTTCCTGATCTGGATCAGACGGATGCCCTGTTCGGAAATGAAATCCAGGTCAGTCTCCCCTGTACCGACATGAATCATGTCATAACCATGATTCTTCAGTGAAATGGCCTCTTTCCAATAGATCCTGTCATCGTAAAGCCCATGCAGGGAAGATATCATACAAACGGAAGCCAATTGATGATTTATTGATTTGATGATTTGTTGATTAGATGATTTGCATTGTCCGCCGAAGCCTTGGCGCAGGCGGGATGATTTAATAATTTGACTCGTCCCTTGTCCCTCGTCTCTTGTCCCTACTCAAGTGATGCAAAATCAATTTCCGCGTTCTCCTCCAGCTGCTGCAATTTTCCGTCTTCGCATTTCATGGTCCGTGCCGGGAATTTTTTCAACAGGGTATAATTGTGCGTAGCCATCAGTACCGAACAACCGCTTTCACTAATTCCCCTCAGCAGTTTCATAATACCTTCCGAGGATTCCGGATCCAGGTTACCGGTGGGCTCATCGGCCAGGATCACATCCGGATCATTCAACAGCGCTCTGGCAATGACCACCCTTTGCTGCTCACCGCCGGATAGCTGGTGGGGCATTTTAAAACCCTTATTCCGGAGGTCCACTTTTTCCAGTACCTCCATGATCCGTTTGTCGGTTTCAACTTTATCCTTCCATCCTGTAGCATGAAGAACAAAATGCAGGTTGTCGTAAACCGAACGGTCAATCAGCAATTGAAAATCCTGGAATACAATTCCCAGTCTGCGTCTCAGCATGGGCACCTGCCTGTTTTTAAGTGTTTCAAGCTGAAATCCAACCACAATGGCTGAGCCGGTCCTCAGCGGCAATTCGGCATTTATTGTTTTTATCAGACTTGATTTGCCACTTCCAACCCTTCCGATCAGAAATACAAACTCACCTTTACCCAGAGAAAAATTCACACCGGACATAACCAGGTGATCATCTTGATATATAACAACGTTTTCAAATTGTATTATCTGTTCTTCAGCCATGGATTGTGACAAGGTTAATTTATTCTCAAGTCAAAAATACATATTAAAAATCGGAAATATTCCCTGATAATTAACATCTCTCTGTTAATTTAAAAAGAATAAGCAGGGGGCTTTGTACGTTATTAATCTGTAATTTTAGCCTGTAAACAAACACAAATGAGCCTTAAACATCTTGTAAATATGCTGGTTGCACTGTCATTCGGAGCAATCCTGACAGGTCAGCAGACCGACTACCATACAAATCCGGATTCCAGATACCGGCATGGCCTGGAGCTTTATATAAATGGAAAATACAGTGCAGCACAAGTTTTTTTTGACAATTACCTGATAGAAAATGCACACGAAAACTTCGACCAGGTTTCGAATAGCGAATTTTATTCCGCCATGTGTGCCGTAAAGCTTTTTAACAATGATGCTGAATACCGTGTATTAAATTTCCTGGCCAGGAATCCTGAGAATCCCCTTAGAAATGAAGCCTTATTTAATCTTGCCAATTATTTTTATCAACGAAAGAGCACAAGCAACGCACTGAAGTATTATGAACAGGTTGACAAAACCCTTCTGAACCGTGAGGATCTTGCTGAATTTTACTTTAAAAGCGGTTACTGTCTTTTCCAGAATGAAAATTTCGACAAGGCACGTTTTGCTTTTAGCCAGATCAAAGACATCGACACCAAATATGCTTCCCCAGCCATGTATTATTACTCGCATATCAATTATACACAGGGCAATTATGAAACTGCACTCGAAGGTTTCCTTAAGCTTAAGGACGATTCAAATTTCGGGCCCATAGTTCCCTATTATCTAACCCAGATATACTACCAGCAGAAAAGATATGACGAAGTAGTCCGATTGGCCCCTTCGCTGATGAGTAACGTCTCTGAAAAAAGAGCCCCTGAGATCAACAGAATAACTGGTGAATCATATGTACAGCTTAACCTGTATTCCGAAGCCATTCCCTTTCTGGAGAAATACATGCTATCTTCAGATGGGGCAACCAGGGAAGCTAAATATTCTCTGGCTTACGCATATTACAAGACCAAAGATTACCCGAAAGCTGCGAATCTTTTTGGACAAATAACCGGATCCGAATCTGCTTTAAGTCAAAATGCATTGTACCATCTGGCTGACTGCCAGTTAAAATTGAATGACAAGAATAAAGCCCGGATGGCGTTCTCTTCTGCGGCAAAGATGAGTTTTGATCCCGAAATCCAGGAAGACGCTTTGTTTAACAGTGCATTGCTGACCTATGAACTGGACTATTCACCTTTTAACGAGTCCATTCAGGCGCTTAATGAATATCTCGACCGTTATCCGAACTCCAAACGCAGCGATGAAGCGAACAATTACCTGGTCATGGCTTACCTGAACGCTAAAAACTACAGCCTTGCCCTGGCTTCAATTGACAAGATCAGGGACAAAAACAATGAAATGAAAAAGGCGTATCAGAAAATTGCCTATTACCGTGGTTTGGAATTATTCAGCAACAGTAATTTTCCGGAAGCGATTGAATTGCTATCCTTATCAACACGTTATGGCAGTTTTGACGTCAAATTGTATGCCCTGAGCCTTTACTGGAAAGGGGAATCTTATTATAGATCTGCTGACTACCACAAAGCCCTCGATGGTTTCAGCAGTTTTGTTGCCCAAACCGGAGTCAGTAAATACAATGAATATCCCCCTGCCCTCTATAACCTGGGGTATTGCCATTTCAGCCTGCGGCAGTATACTGATGCCGCCTTATGGTTCAATCGGTTTATCGCTTCGGGGAACAACCAGCCTCAGGATATCCTGACTGATGCTTATAACCGGCTGGGAGATTGTTATTTCGTACAAATGGAATACAACCGTGCAGTGACGTATTATGACCTGGCCATCAAAAACGGCAGGGGAAATACGGATTATGCCATGTTTCAGAAGGGTCTTGCCCTGGGCGTGACAGGTAGGGATAATGATAAGATCGCCACCCTGAACCAGCTTGTCAGTGTCAATCCCAACTCAGCCCTCAAGGCAGATGTGCTTTTCCAGATGGCCGAAAGTTATGTGAAGCTCAACCAGACAGATAAAGCTTTGGCCTCCTATAAGCAGGTGGTTACGGACTTTCCAAAAAGCAGTTATGTCAAAAAGGCATTACTCGGGATGGCTCTGATTTATTACAATTCAAACAGGAACAATGATGCCTTACGGTGCTATAAACAAATTATTTCCGACTATCCGGGAAGCACGGAGGCTGAGAATGCCCTGATCGGATTAAAAAATGTATATGTGGATATGAATGAGGTGGATTCCTATTATACTTATGTGAATGGCCTGGGTGTACTTACCTCTGCTGATCTGATTGAACAGGATTCCCTCAGTTACATGACTGCTGAGAAGATATATATGTCGGGTAATTATCCCAAGGCTGTCCCAGAGTTTTCAGAACTATCTGGAAAAACATCCTGATGGCAGGTTCCTGCTGAATGCAAATTTCTACAAAGGCGACTGTCATTACAGGGCTAATGAGAATGCTGAAGCCCTTGTTTCTTTTGACTACATTATCGCCCGTCCGAAAAGCAGGTTTACTGAACCTGCCCTTCTTGGTGCCTCCAGAATTGCGTTCAGAAGCAAAGATTATCAGAAAGCTGCAGCTTATTACAGCAAACTGGAGGAAGTGGCTGAAGTAAAAAGTAACCTGCTTGAGGCCCGGATGGGTATGCTGAAGTGCTATACCAATCTGGAAGATTTCAACAAGGTGACAGAACTTGCCGACAAGATCCTTCTTACAGAAAAGCTCTCTCCTGAACAGGAACGTGAAACCCGTTTTGCCATGGCTAAAGCCCTGCTGGCCAGGGACCGTCAGATGCTGGCCCTGGAAGAATTCAAGAAGGTAGCTGCAGATGTCAAAAGCGTGGAGGGGGCCGAATCAAAATACAGGATAGCAGAGATATATTACCAGCGAAAGGAACTGCAGAATGCCGAGAAGGAGATTTCCGATTTTGCTGATAAAACAACTCCGCACCAGTTCTGGATGGCAAAGAGTTTCTTGCTTTGGGCCGATATATTCAGGGATAAAGGTGATGATTTTCAGGCTATTCAAACATTGCAAAGTTTGATCGATTATTACGCAAAGACGGATGACGGTATTCTCGACGAAGCAAAAGAAAAAATGAAATCCCTGACAAAGCAGGAAAAACAGGAAAAAACGATACAGCAACAGGATGAGATTCAGATGAAGGATGAGCTGTGATTGGTGTTTGGTGATTGGTAAATTGTAATTAAGATAAACAAGGTATTATGATAAAAATAACTTTCAATAACCTGAAGTTTCTGACAATTGCCACAATCGTTATGGCAATCGGTCCTGATCTCTCCGGACAGGACATCAATAAGGAAGTATATGTTGTAAGACCTTACGAACCCACCCTGTCAGATGCTGTCAAGATCAATTTCCTGCCTGAAAATAACGAGGTTAAATTCACGACACCCCTATTTGAATACAGTATATCACCAAAACCTCTGGAGAGCAGTTTTGTACCTGAACCCATCAAACCGGCAAAGACCACCGCAACTACCCTGCCAAAAATCTATAACAGCTGGTTAAAACTAGGCCTCGGTAATTACACATCATCGCTGGCAGAATTCAACATCAGCAATATCCGTTCAAAGGAATATGCCTACGGCGCCTATCTTTACCACAAATCATCAAAGGGTAACCTCCGGTTATTCAATGATGAAAAGGTACCTGCCGGATATGCTGTGGATAATGTAAAGCTATATGGCAGTAAATTCTATCCGGATATGAAAATTTCCGGAGATGTTCATTTTGATCACAACGGATTTCATTATTACGGATATAACACTGATCAGTTCATCGATTCTGTACCTGTGATCAACAGCGACAGTATACACCAGCGGATCTATCTCTTCGGACTTGACCTGGGGGTGGCCTCCGCCCATGCCGATTCAACTCACCTGAACTACAATGTGGATTTCCGGTATGATTACTTCTGGGATAAGCTCAGGAACAATGAAAACAGGTTACTGGTTGAAGACAGGTATGAACAAAAATTTCAGGGGCTTAATGGCCGGTCTGGATTTTTCGGTTGACTATGCCCATACGGATGCGGACTTCGATACCCTTTCTAATACCATAATCCGGTTCAGCCCATGGATCAGCAAACGAAAAAAGGACTGGAAATTCCTGCTTGGATTTGAAGCGGTTGTCGATGTGGCTGATCTTACCCATTATTACTTCTATCCGCATGCTTCACTCGATATTATCATCATTGAAAAAGTGCTGATACCATTCTTCGGATTATCCGGTGAATTACAGAGAAATACCTATATGGAACTTCTGGATGAGAACCAGTTCATTCTACCAGGTCTGAATCTGAAAAGCACAAACAGCAACCTGATCATTTATGGCGGCTTGAAAGGCAGTATCAGTTCTGCTGTCCGATTCAGGGCTGATGTTACTTACACTGCCCTGAAAAATATGCACTTTTTTGTGATAGATACTTTATCCTATCTGCAAAACCAGTTCTCTTCGGTATATGACGAAGTGGATCTGATCACTTATCACGGACAGTTATCCGTTCAGCCATCTCCATCTTTTATTATCTCATTGGATGCAAAGTACTTTGACTACAATATGCTTGATCAGAAAAAGCCCTGGCACAAACCTGATTTCAGAATTGGCCTAGATGCAGTATCCCAGCTAGGCAAAAAATTTACGCTGGGAGCCGGATTTACCGTGATCGGCAATCGCTGGGTGAAACAAAGTCAGTCACCTGAGGGTATGGAGAAAATCAAACCTGTGGCAGATATCAATCTGAAGTTCAATTATAATTATTCAAAGGCACTTACAATCTTTACCGATATTTACAATATTGCAGACAGAAGTTATCTGATCTGGGACCAATATCCGTCACATCGTTTTAATTTTATAATCGGTCTTTCCTATAAGCTTTAATACCGGTAAACAATACGGGATAATGCTGGTTATTCCTGTATACAATACACAATGAAAATATATACACGTAAAGGGGATAAAGGCAGAACAACGCTTGCAGGCGGAATACCCGTGCCAAAAACACATGTCAGGATAGAGGCCTATGGGACCGTAGATGAACTTATCGTTCATATCGGTATGCTCAGAGACATGGTTCATCAGGAAGATCTTAGAAGCTACCTGCTCCGCTTGCAGGACAGACTGATGACTTGTGCAGCAATTCTGGCAACGGACAGTGAGAATTTCCAGACAAGAATCCCCGAACTGACTGATGCGGATATTGAAAGTCTGGAAAAATCCATGGATGACATGGAGTCTATCCTGAAACCATTGAATTCCTTTATATTACCTGGAGGACATGTCATTTCCTCCCAGTGTCAAATTGCCAGAACAGTCTGCCGCCGGGCAGAACGACAAATAATCAGACTATCTGAAGAACTTTTTGTTCCGGAAACCGTAATAAAATACATCAACCGGTTATCAGATTATCTTTTTGTGCTGGCTCGTAAGGTTTTACACGATTTTAACGTGGACGATATCCCCTGGAGACCCGAGTTGTAATTCATGTTTAATTTTTTATATTTGCACAATTTTTAAAACAAGGTCTCATTAAAGTTACACCGATATGTATTGGACACTCGAATTAGCGTCTAAACTTGAAGATGCACCCTGGCCTGCCAGCAAGGAAGAGTTGATCGATTTTGCCATTCGCTCGGGTGCACCCTTAGAAGTAATTGAGAACTTACAGGAAATTGAAGATGAAGGGGAAATATATGAGAGTATTGAAGATCTGTGGCCAGACTACCCCAGCAAAGATGACTTCTTTTTCAATGAAGATGAATACTAGGCTTGTCTAAAAATATCATCCCTGTCTTTTGGTCGTGATGATTCAAGCCATTTAAAGTCCTTTAAAATCAATTCTTCCTTTGGGGCAGTTTCAAGCGGATACAATACTGCTGATCGGTTTTGTGATAAACCGGATTACATCGGGTTTGTTTTCTTTAACAGTTATTACCAGATCACTGCTTTGGGCGATATTCACCCCGATAAACTGATCTTTGTCCTTGGCATAATATACGGTTTGTCCGTTTCCGTTTACCACAATTTTACTGAGCTCATTATTCCGGAAATGACATACCATGGTCTTCCCCTTGATCTGGTTAAATTTCACCGAGTCTTCCTGGTTAATAATGAAGGCAAGTTGCTGCATATGCAACTGGTACAGTTGTTTGTTCCGGGTCCATATTTCAATATATTGTGCAGAAAGCTGGTTCTCTCCTGACCACAAAACGGGTTGATCATACAACCTGAGAATAGAGTCGGATGTTGAATAGAATAGGGAATCACAAATCCCCTGGAGATTCGATTTAAACAACCTAACTCCGTAATAGGCCTTTATCAGTCTATTACCCGGCCGAATCAGGAATTGTTCTCAGGGTGTCTGCATGCACATATACTGTATCATCACTGGTAATATAAATAAACTGCGCGCTATCAGTCATCAAGGCCCGGTCTTCATTCTGATTGAATAATGGCATAGTTGCCTCGAAGGATTACCTGCTGCTCCTCATCAACATTTCAATATTCCTGAATCCCTCACCATAACCTGTCTCGCGCTCATAATACAGGCTGTCGCCACGAATGGTTTGCTTTTTGTTTCTGACCAAGGCCTTTTGCTTCAGCATCGATTTATTGGTTTCGGTGTTATACCAGCCATTTTCACAATAGATGTAACTGCTGTCGCCCACGATTTCTGTTGGACCAAAGAAAAAGCTACCCGGGTGGCTGTATGGTACTGAAGTGTATCGGAATAGATCGTATAATCAGGATTGTGCAATACAACAGAATCCCTGAAATAATACATTTGCTGATTGGAATAATAATATCCCTCCCGGCTGCTCAGTTTATTTTCCTTACTTTCAATATCGGCATGTGTCTTATAATATCCGATATTTCTTCCCAGATCAAAATCCAGCTCCCGGGTGGTAAGTCTGGTATCCTTGCTGATCAGTTTAACATTCTTCCGGATTTGTGCGAGCCGTGTATTCCCGTCATAATGAAGAAAATCGCCAAAAAGGTCAACTGTATCCCCCTGTATAATGTGAACATGGCTGAATGCATCCAGTGAATTGATATCCGGATAAAAATACGCACTGTCACAATACATGAGTGCGCCTTCATGTGAAAAAACCACATTGCCGATAAGACGATACGCTCCTGCTGCAATGTCCTTTTCATATTCCATATAATCTGCCTTCTGCTCCACCTGTTTTGGAGCCTGCGCAAACAGGGCTGTTGCGAAGCTAAGCAAGCCCCACAGAAGGAATGTTCTGCTACTGATCAATATAAGAGCTCATTAGTGATATGCCAGCCAGTCCTATTGGCTATGATTTAAGCCATCCCTGCAGATGAATAAGGACAAGTCTCTGAATTTATCAGAAATTCTGATATAGGTGGCTTTTATTTTATCTTCCACCCATTTATTGACGGTTTCATTTTGCTTATTTTGTAATGTTTTTGCCTTGAAAAGGTTATAATCTTCTTTCAGATTGCCGACATGCGGATTTGTTCTGTTCTTCAGCCAAATGACCTTATATGCAGGCTTCCCTTTGCTGTCAATCGATTCATAGGGATCAGAAATTTCACCGATTTTGAGGTTATTGATGATGTTGTATTCTGCAGGTTGAAACTCGTCCATACCCCAGCGCGTACCGCCCTTATACCGGTTAACTGTCTGGCCTCCGTTTACTCTTGTATCCTCATCTTCGCTATATTTCATGGCAGCCAGATCAAATTTCAGAGAATCGAGGCGTACCAGCCTGACAATGCTGTCAAGCCGGGTAATCGCATCCTGCTTTCCTGGATCGACATTTTGGGTCTTAACAGGATATGCCTTGTGTGAATCCTGTCCTCGGTCCTTTCCAGACATTGAATCAGGTGAAATCCGAAGGAGGACTCCACGATTTTGGAAATGGCTCCCTTTTTCAGCGCAAATGCTGCTTTTGCATATTCCGGGTCAAGTTCGGCTTTGGCAAGCCAGCCAATATCACCCCCCTTTACCGCTGACCCGGGATCTTCGGAATAAATGACTGCCAGTGTGGCAAAGCTCTCTCCTTTCATGATCCTTTCACGGATACCCAGCAACTTTTCACGGACATCAATAATGGCTTGCTCGTTTGATCTGGGGTGAATGAGTATCTGGTTATATTCAACCTCAGCATTGATGTAGGGCAAACTATCCGAGTTGGAAGGCTCTTAAAGTAATTTCTCACCTCAGAAGGGGTCACGGTAAGTCCTTCTGTTATTTTCGAGCGCATACTGTTGGTCAGTAACAGCTGCCTGATTTCATCCCGGAGATCTTCCTTGATTTCCAGTACGGTTTTCTTGAAATAATCCTCCAGTTTCTCTTCAGAACCCATCGCATTGACAAAATATTTCATTCGGTTATCCAGTTCACCTTCAACCTGGGAATCGGTAACCTGGATACTGTCAATCTCAGATTGGTTCAGCAACAATTTCTGTATCAGCAAGATTCTCGAGAATATTGCATTTGGAATTTTCATCTGTCTTTTCTCCCTGGGCCTGAAACTGTAGATAACTCTGCTCAACTTCGGAATAAAGTATCCGCTTGTCCCCAACCACAGCGACTACCTCGTCAATAATTCTCATTTGCCCCGGGGTATTTTGCAAACAGAGGATTAAGAAAAGGACAGCTAAATAAATAAAGGCGTATCATGTCAGTTAAGGATAAATGGTAAAATGTTCGCGATTTTGTGCATCTGTATAAATACCGGATTCCAGTTCGTTGATGAGTTTAATCTTCCGTTTATTCAGAATAATGTTTTGAATATCATTCTTAACGATTTCCAGGGGTGAAACAGTACCTGAGGCAATAACTTCTTTTGCACTCAGAAAATAGAAATATGCCGTATCCCGCGTTTCTATGTATCTGCGTGAAAGAACTGCAGATTCAGAGTTACCGTAAAATGCCGGTATCATGGGCAGGATTTCATTCATCTTCACCCATCCGTCATTGAAATGATCATAAACTGATGCATGCTTAAAACAGTACCCTTCCAGATTCTTTATATATTCCGGATTATCGGAACGGTACCATTGCCTTACTTTAAATATATCGGGTGCATGTAACGGTATTTTCATGAAGATACCCTTCAACAGGGACTCATTGAGGATAAAATTCGATTGGTTTTCTTTATAATATTTTTCCACTTCTTCATCCGTTACCACTGTATCAAGATTTTGCCGCAGGTAACTTTGCTCATAGGCGTAAATCAGGAGAGAAGTTCTGTAATTGTCGATCTGTTGTTCCACATCTTTTTCCTCATCCGTGAGGTTTAGTTCGGCTTTGCTCAGGATAAGCTGGTTTCTGACCCACTTTTCAACAAAATCCCTGACAATTGCTATGCTATCGTCGGCTGGCAACCCTGTGGGTATTATCCCTGCAATATCGGACCGGTAAATATACCGGTCCATTACGCGGGCAAGCGGCTTTTCCGTAATGGCTTCATCTTTTCCGGCGCAACCCAGAAGCACTCCGGCAAAAATGAGAGGGAGCATTAACCTTATATTTGTAGACATATTAATTAACATGCTGCAAAACATTCCTGTTTATGGTCACCGGATATTTCTTTCGCAGTTCAGCAATCCATTGCTGATCAAGATAATTCTGATAATCAGCGGTTATCTGTCCCCTGGCTTCCTGAAGCAATTTTGGCATAGGAGCCAGGAGGGCATTTACAACAACTATTTTTGTCAGGCTATCTTTTCCGGTCACTGTAACAGATCCCTTTTTCCATTTGTAATTACCGGTAAGGGCAGTATCGGCTCTCTCATAGTGTCCGTCAGTTACCGTCAGGCAAGGCAGGCTATCCCCTGGACAAACGAGGTTAATGAATTCCGGTGCTGTCCATTTTTTGCCTGATCTTTGTTTGGCAAGCTTGCTTACCTGGTCAAGCTTGCTTTTGTCTTTCAGGGTATAAATTGAAACGTCCGCCCGTTCCTTCCAGTTATAATCCCCCTGATGCTGTTTGAAAAAAGTTTCTAATCCCGAGCTGTCTTTAACAGCCTTACTCCAGACGAGATCATCGGTAATGTTAAACAGCAGTATTCCGTCGTGGTATTCCTCCATGAGATACCTGAAATCAGGATATTTTTTTTCAAGCCTGCTTTTTTCGAACGCCATCAGCTCCCGGTTACTAAGTTCATCACATTTGCGCCTTGTAATCTGGTCGAATGATTCTTCCCGACGATATCGTCTGGTTTGGGCAATAACATGGGCGGGGAGACCCACGGGCGGGGAGACCCCGGGCGGGGAGACCCCGCCCCTACTCTTGCCGCTCGGTTGGGACCGGTTCGACCGCCGGACGGGATGCGACGGGGCGGGTTTCTGGCACGCTGGCCAGGATCAACGCGCCGGCCGCCATGGCCAGCGCCAACACGAGGAACAGCAGGTCGTAGCCGATGCCGGCCTGCAGCGCGTTGCCGCCGTCGATGATCGGGCCAGCCACCAGCCGGCTGAACGCGCTGGCGCCGGCCGTGGCCAGGTTGCTCAGGCCCAGGTAGCGCCCAGCCTCCTGCGGCGGCGCCAGGTCGGCCGCCCAGGCCCAGTTGACGCTCATGAAGATGCCGGCCGACGCGCCCACCAGCCCGCCGGCGATCACCAACTGCCAGACGTTGGCTACGAAGAGCAGCGCGGCCGTGGCGCCCGCGCCCAGCAGGGCTGCGAAGACGTTCAGCGGCCGCCGGCCCATGCGGTCGGCCAGCACGCCGGTGGGCACAGCCAGCAGGAAGATCGCCGCGCCCATGACAGCCATCAGCAGCGCCGTGACGCCGGCCGGGTTGGGCAGCCCCAGCTTGTCGGCGATGAAATACTGGGCGAAGCCTTGCAGGGCAAAGTAGCCGGCCATCAGCAGCGCCCGGCCGCCCAGCAGACGGCCATAGCCGGGCGCCACATGGCGGTCGATGTGAAAGCTGCTGCGCAGCGCGCTCGGCTGCGCCGATGCCCCTGCGTTTGGCGCGCGCCACAGGCTGCTCGCGCACGCCCAGCAGGGTCCACAGCACGCTGGAGCCCAGCGCGACGCCGGTGGCCGCCAGCGCCAGCCCGATCTGGCCGCGGCTGGCGAAGAAGCCGCCCAGGCCCACGCCGGCCACGAAGCCGGCGATCTGAGCGGCGTTCTTGTAGCCGGACGCCCGGCCGCGCTGGGCTGGGGCCACGCGGTCGGGCATCAGTCCTTGCAGCGCGGCCTCGGCGAAGCTGGAGGCGATCTGCAAGGCGGCGTAGAGCAGGGCCACCAGCAGGAAATTGCGCGACACGGCCAGCAGAGCCAGCAGGCCCAGGTCGATGGCCGTGCCCAGCGCCATCCAGGGGCGGCGCCGGCCATAGCGGCCCAGCCAGCCGCTGCGGTCGCTGATCGCGCCGGCGATGGGCTGGGCCAGCATGGCCAGCACCAGCCCGAAGAAGGTCAGCGCGCCCAGGTAGGTGGCCTTGAGCGCCGTGGGCACCAGGCCCACCAGGATCACCGGCAGCAGAATGGCGTGCAGGCCGTTCCACAGGTAGGCCTGCCCGAACCAGGCCGCGCTCAGATGGACCAGGTTGGTTCCGCCGGGCTCGATCGCCGGCGGACGGCGTGGCCTCGGTCCCGCCTGGCCGGCCGGGACGCCGCTGCCGGCAGGCTATCCTGGGACATCAAGGCACGCCCTCCCTGGAACGTCGCAGCTCGGCGCTCAGGCGGCGGGTCTGATAGATCAACACGCCCAGCGCCGCCAGCCACGTGAGCGCCAGCAACCCGACGGCGACGATGGCGCCTGCGCCGCCGGCCGTCTGCATCGTCAGGCTGCCATCCAGCGCAGCCGAGGCCAGCCAGCGCCGCCAGCCCGCTCAGGCCGTTCCACAGCGCCATGGATGCCAACGCCGCCGGCTGCGTAGAGCCAGAAGCGGGCCGGCCGGCCGGGCCATGACCTCGTACCAGCCCAGCGCAAACAGTCCGGTGGACGCGCCGTGGATGACGGCCGTCAGACCGCGCAGGACCACGGCGCCGGCCCAGCCGTGCGGCAGTTGCTGGGCTGCGTAGAACAGCGCCTCGGTGAAGCTGAAGCCGACGCCGGCGATCACGCCGAAGGTGAAGGCCTGCGCGCGCGTCAGCCGGCCCTGCACCACGCCGTTGATCCCGGCGCCCAGCGACTTGATCGTCTCCTCCAGCAGCGGCACGACCACGGCCACCAGCAGCCCCAGGCCCAGCACCAGCCCGGGAGACAGCAGCGAGCGCAACAGCCGCAGCGGGTCCGGCGCTAGCAGCGCCGGTCTGCAGCATGGCCGCCAGTCGCTCGAGACCTGCCGCGCCCTCCGGCAGCAGCGCTCAGGCCGACGCCGGCCAAGGCGACGATACCCAGGAGGACAGCCATCTCCAGCAGGATGGCCAGCAGGGTGCCGACCAGGCCGCCGTAGGCAAACTGGGCGACCAGGTTGCGGCGGGTGAGGCCGGCGCCGGCGCGCTGCATGGCCGGCGTGATGGCGGCGACGATCAGCAGCGGGGGCAACAGGGACGCGGCCACGTGCAGCGGCGGCAGGAAGACGACGTTGAGCCGGGTACCCAGCAGAGAGCTGGCCCAACACCAGCAGGCCGAGGAAGATCAGGCCCAGCCACCAGGCAGGCGGCAGGCCAGGAGCGGGCTGGGGCGTCGCTGCCACGAAGCCCAGGCGGCCACAGCCAGCGGCGCGCCCAGTCCCACGCCCAGAGCGACCACCGAGACCAGTATGGTGACGCCCATCAGCGGCGGCGCGCCGTCGCCGACCACGGCCAGGATGCCAGCAGCAGCGCAGCCAGCAGGCTGAGCGCGCGCTGCCAGCAGGCCGTAAACCAAGGCCGCGCCTCGGATGGTGTCACGCATGGGGGGTTCCTTGGGCATGGGAGGGAATGGTGAATTGGTGAATGGTGAATTGGTGAATGGTGAATTGGTGAATGGCCAGAGGGCGCTTAGCGGCGGCGTTTGTTGCCTGGGGGGCGCTGCTCCGTGGGGCAGGGCGTAGCCCAGGTAGCGCAGCCGGCTGTCTTTCTTGCGCCACTGCTCCCACACTTTGACCCACAGCTCCAGGTAGACCTACAACGATCGAAGAGAGCATCGACTTCCTTTCGGTCACTTTCGGGTCCCGGGTCAAGGACTCGAAGTGATAGACGACAGCGAATGGTG
>CAVPIY010000012.1:0-954264 GCA_963705125.1 uncultured Bacteroidales bacterium
TGTCGATCAGGTTGGTCACGGCCTGTTCCAACAAAGCGGCGCATTGATAAGGGCTTCCAGGTCCGCCGGACACTCCAATTCCAGCCGCATCGACTTGTCCGCCGCCTTCTTTTCGCACATCTCCACGGCGGCCCGAGGACCTCGGCCAGCGACTCGCGCTCCAACTCGATCGTCTGTTCCTCCGCACCGCGTTCCAGCCGCGACAGCATCAGCAGATCCCCGATGATCGCATCCAGACGATTCGCCTGCCGGAGAATGATGCCAGGAACGCAGCGATTGTCCTTGTCCTCCAGTGTTCGTCCAGCAGGGTCTCGACAAAGCCTTTGATGGAGGTGATGGGCGTCTTCAATTCGTGCGAGACGTTGGCCACGAAGTCCCGGCGGATATTCTCCAGGTGCCGCAGACGGGTCACGTCGTGCAGCACGATCAAGGCGCCGATCTTCGCTGCTGGCCGTCGTGCAGCGCCGTGCCGTGAGCGTGCAGCCAGTGTTGTCCGGCCCCTGGCCTCCAGGTCCTGCTCGACCGGTTCGGGACTCGCCAGCGCCTTCTCGATGAACGCCAGCAGGCTCGCATGGCGGATCACCTCGTGGACCAGTCGCCCGCGAACCTGTTCGGCGTCGACGCCCAGCATCGCGGCGCAGGTCTCGTTCAGACTCAAGATCGTGCTTGCAGATCGACGGCCAGCACGCCTTCGACCATGCTGGACAGGACGGCTTGATGCTCGTTCTCCTGGCGGACGATCGTCTCCAGCCGCTGATCCAATTCCGCGGCCATGTGATTGAGGGATTGGGCGAGCATCCTGATCTCCTCCGCCCCCGAGGCGGCAAGCGGTGCTTCAGTTCACCGCGTGCAAACCGTCGGCTCCTTGCCGCAGGGCTTCCAGCGGCTGGATGATCTTCCGGGCCACCAACAGGCTCGCCAGGCCCGGCCAACACGGCAGCGGCCAAGCCGACCAGCGCGATCCGCAGATAGACGGCGCGAAACGTGTCGGACAACGACTGGACGGGAAACGACGTCCGCACACGCCGCCACCTGGCCGTCCTGCCGCAGCGGAACCGCCACGTAGGTCAGCTCTCGCCGACGGTGCGGCTGAATCGCGTCGACCGGCCGACCTCGCCGCGCAGGGCGGATTTCATCGGGCCGATCCGCGTGGTTGTCCATCTGCTGCGGGTTCTCCGACGTGTCCGCCACGACCTGGCCGGACGGCAGGATCACCGTCATCCGCAGCGACACGGCCTGGCCAAGTCCTCGCAGACGCTGCGCAGT
The DNA here is from genome assembly GCA_963705125.1 of uncultured Bacteroidales bacterium. Lineage (GTDB taxonomy): Bacteria > Bacteroidota > Bacteroidia > Bacteroidales > UBA10428 > UBA5072. The sequence goes on from CAVPIY010000012.1 coordinate 1,267, forward strand.
TCGGCGTAGGCCTGGCGGTCGAGCAGCGCCAAAGGCGGGCTTGGCTCACCTTGGCGACGTTTCCAGTTCCGCCTGCTTGCGGTCGGTATAGAACTGGCGGGCCCAAAGCGAGGCGTACCAGTCCAGACCCGCGATCAGGACCACCAGGATCGCCAGGTGGACCAAGAAGACTTGCCAGAGCAACCGGGGCGTCCGCATCAGCTATTCCTTGAAGCGATAGCCCACGCCGCGGACGGTCTCGATGTACTGCCCGCCGCGCCCAGCTTCCTGCGCAAGGAGACGATGTGCACGTCGACGGCCCGCTCGGTGATGGCGTAGTTGTCGCCGTGGACCGCGTCCAAGATCTGCTCCCGCGTGAACACCCAGCCGGGCTTCCGTGCCAGCGCGTACAGCACGCGGAACTCCGTGGCGCTCAACTCCACGCTTGCCCGTCCACCAAAACCTCATGCCGGCCGGGATGGATCACCAGGTTGTGGATGCTTGATCTCGGCGTCCCCTTCGTCCGGCTCCTCCGCGTCGCTCCGCAAGCCGCGTTCCGCAGAACGGCCCGCATGCGGGCCAGCAGCACGTTGCGGCTGAAGGGCTTGGTGATGTAGTCGTTGGCCCCCATGTTCAGCCCGGTGACGATGTCGCCTTCTTCACCCTTGGCCGTCAGCATCACGATGGCCACGTCGGCCGTCTTGGGATTGGCCCGCAGCTTGCGGCAGACCGTCAGGCCATCCAAGCCGGGCAGCATCAGGTCCAGGAGCACCAGGTCGGGCGTCTTGGCCTCGGCCACCGCCAGCGCCTCTTCGCCCGACGCCACGGCGGCGACCTGATAGCCCTCCCGGAGCAGCGTGTAGCTGAGCAGTTCCCGGATATCCTCTTCGTCTTCGACAATCAATACCGACCGTTTCATGATGCTTGCCCTCGTCAGAGGCTTCCTCCGGCCGTCAGAATCAACCCCTCAGCCACTGTTTCCATGCTGTCCCTCAGGCTCACGCAGGGGGGCCCCTACCACGTGCACCTCCCTCATCTCGGCCAGACCGTTCAAAGTGTAACCGAACCGCCAGCGAACGGGACCGAATTCTACCGGCGAAAAATTAGGGAAATGTTAAGGATACGTGAAAATAGTGTAATCCTTCGGGTGCGTACATATCGATCTTTGGGGGGTGTCAAACCAAACGCTGCGAAGATTCTGGCGAGCGGTGAGGCGTACGCCCACCGGTGTGCGTTCTCTGCGGGCCCTTCACTGTAGTCAGCTGTTCTCACCGAAGGTGATCTGGCCAACCCCTCGCCGTACCACGTGCCGGCATTAGCGGAAAACCGGCGGGCTTACGCCAGCCGCTCGCCGATGGGTCCGGCTTAGGGACGCCCCCGACGGAAACATCGCCGAGTCCGGGGGCGCCGCAGGCCTGGGACCGCCCCCGGATCGCAGCCAAGCGGTTCGCCCTGGTGCGGCTCAGTCGTCCCACAATTCGGCCGCTGCGGCCTTGCAGCCGTTGCGGGCGGCCTCGGTCAGCCACCGCTCGCGCTGGCGGGGGTCGTCGCAGACCAGTCCCCAGTAGTACATGGCGGCCACGTGCCCTTCTTCGGCAGCCATCTCTAACCACGCTTGCGTTCCTCGAAATCCTCCAGTTCCGCGGTGAGGGCATACATGGCTTCCACGTGCCCTTCCTCGGCCGCGGCCCGCAGCCAACTGCGGCGGCAACCAAGATCTTCGCACGTCAGGCCGAACGCGTACATCGCCGGGACATAGCCTTCATGGGCGGCCTCGCGGAGCCAGTGGCTGCGCTCGCTCCGATCCGGGGACTCCATCCCGAGCTGATACATGGCCGACACATGGCCGGCCTGCGCCGCCTGACAGAGGCGGGACGTACCTAGCGTCTGGTCCCGCGTGGCCACCAGTCGCCTTGAACCGGATTTCCGTTCTGCCACGGCCTGCACAAATCCAACGTGAATGCCCTACTGCCTGGCGGAATGGCAACCATCGTTTTTCTCCTGTGTTTACGGTCCGAGTGTCCGACTATTGCGTCTTGGAGCGAACATGACATACGAATCCTAGCGAAGCGGAATTTGGCGATGGTGAAGGACCGGTTAGGAATCCGAAAAATTGACAATTGCCCCCTTCTTACAGCAATCCGTCAACCATGCCTTAACCGTCGCGCACTTTTTATCTTCATGCAAACTTAATATGCCGATCGAAAGAGACGCAATTGCTTGGCTGGCATACGGAAGCGTTGCGGCACCGTCGGACCTTAGGGATGGGAAACCAAACCCCACGCCTCGCCGGGGGCTTGTGTGCCGCCGCTGGCAGGGCATAGGTTCAATTCGATCCGGGATTGTGTGGGCCGGCGGCCGTTCAGACGCTTCGAACCGCGTTTGGAGGACTCGGAAACCGCCTTGTACGAGGACCGGTGAGCAACATGTCCACGACAGAACCTTGCCTGCTGGCGACATCCGGTATGGAAACACGATTCGTGGAAGCGGATGCCTACTGTCGCTTGGTCACCTCGCGGCATTGCTTGGTGCGAATGGACGACCTAGCACGCGGCCTGCGAGGCGTGTTCGACCCGATTATGTGCGTCCACTATGTCATCGAGGAACGGAAGCTGTTCCGCTGCCGAATGCCAACCGGCCGGCGACGATCGTCCGCGGTTGAGCTCCAGCTTCAGGCTGGACGGATTGATCCAGCGAACGGTGGGGTGTTAAGCCCAACGCCGCTTACTTTGTAGCGGCACAGCGCGAGCTGTCTGCGGTATTACAGTCCGAAAACCGGGCAGGACTGCGCCGCTCCGCTAACAAAAACGCATCCAATGGTCCCAAAGCAAGTGGCATTGGGCGTCAGCCCATCGGTGCATTGTCTCTGCAAGCCATTTCCCTACCATCTGCTGCTGAGTTCACCGAAGGTGAAATTGCGAATCCCTCGGGCAAAATGCCCGGGCATGCGGAAAACCGACGGGGCTTACGCACGTCGTACAGCCTCTCGCTCACGGCCGAGCGTCACGACTACGATGCTTCCGACTCCGATGCCGACTGGCGGGAGCGAACTCGGATCGCGAAAGCGGTAGCCTACGCCGCGGACTGTTTCGATCCGATCGGCCGATTCCTCCAGCTTGCTGCGGATCGCGCAGGATGTGTACGTCGATCGTCCGTTCCAGCACGATCGTATCCTCGCCCAATGCGGCGTTGATCAGTTCGGTGCGGCTGAACACGCGGCCCGGTTGACGGATGAGCGTTTCGAGCAAACGAAATTCGCTGCGCACTCAAGTTCAGCAGCCGGCCCGCGACCGACGACTGATGCCGCCGACGGTCGACCGTCACGCCGGACAGGGCAACCACGTCGGCATCGAGGGACCGGAGCCGCGGGGGGGCGGCATTCCAGGGCTCGGATTCGCTCCAGCAGCAAGCGTGTGCTGTAGGGCTTGGTAACGTAGTCGTCGGCGCCGACCGAAAACCCGACCAACTGCTCCGACTCCTCCGTCTTGGCTGTCAACATCAGGATGAGGCTGTCGCTGGTGTGCGGATCACTGCGCAAGCGTCGACAGACTTCGATCCCGTCCATGACCGGCAGCATCAGATCCAAGACCACGACATCCGGCGACTTGAGTTGCACCTGCGTCAAGACCGTCCATGCCGTCGTAAGCCGCGTCCACTTCATAGCCCGCCTGCCGCAGGTTGTAGGCCAAGACATCAACCAAGGCCCGGTCGTCTTCGATGATTAGGATCCTGGACATACGTGGTTCAACATTCTTGACTCATTGGTCAGTCGTGATTGGTCAGTCGTCAGGGGGCGGATGCCGAGGGCAACCGCGAAGGGGCGAACACATGTTGCCGCGGCGACGCGTCCAAGGCTGGCTTCACGCGGTGGCTGCGTGCAGGCGTCCGCGGTGCCGCACGATCTCGCCGTGGACCAGGTAAATCACATCCTCGGCGATGTTCGTGGCATGGTCGGCGATCCGTTCCAGGTGACGGGTCGCGGAGAAACAGTGCATCGCGGGTTCGACCATGGCCGGCTGTTGCTTGGTGAAGGGGTGATCAGCTCGGTCGATAATCTCGCGGTTGATGTCGTCGACTTGGTCGTCGCTGAGGCAAATCTCGCGGGCGGCGTCCACGTCCGAATCCACAAAGGCGTTCAGCGTGCCGCGCACCATGCTGGTGGCCAGCAGGGCCATTCGTTCAAGTTTGGCCGGCATGCGAAAGTCCGGCCGCCGGTGCAGGCAGTCACGCGCTGGACGATACTCACGGCCAGATCGCCGATCCGTTCCAGGTCATGATTGATCTTCAACACGGCAGCGATCCGCCGCAAGTCGATGGCCACGGGCTGGTGCAGCACCAACATCTTCAGGCACTCTTCCTCGATCGACACCTCGCGCTGGTCGACCTGCTTGTCCGCCTTGATGACCTCCTGCGCCAGTTCCCGATTCGGCTCGAACAGGCAACGGCCGGCGGTATCGATCATGTCCTCCACCCGGGACGACAGCGAGAGGATCTCCTTCTGCAGATTCTCCAGATCGCGATGAAAGTGTTTGGTCATGTTCGTTCCATTCTCGAAAGCGATAACCCACTCGTTGCACGGTTTCCAGCAGGACGGCCCGCTCGCCCAGTTTATCGCGGACGGCCTTCACGTGCACATCCACTGTACGTTCCCGGGTGCGGTCCGCCGAGCCGCCGCACGCCGCCACTAATTCTCGCCGCTGGAACACTCGGCCCGGTTCGCTGGCCAAGGCCCACAGCAAACGGAATTCGGTGGTCGTCAAACCGAGGTCGCGGCCGTCCATCAGCGGCGGCAAATCTTCCGCCGGTCCAGTTCCAGCCCGTGACTGATGATTCGATCATTGGTCCCGCTGGCCGTCTCGATCCAGGCCAGCAGGGCGCCGAAACCATACTCAAAATAGTCCCACCGCTGATCGCGACCCTATTGAACTTATCATATCCGAATATATTGACTTGCTTATGGAGAATGAATTCATTCCTTCCTTCATTCTGCATGAGATAAACCGGGATCCTGACCGGCTTTATGAAATCATGCAGCGTACCGGTCTTGATCCCAGAATTTTTTTGGATCAGTTTGTCGGTGAGATTTCAATGGGTCACATACTACCCATGGATCCGAGGCATCTGATGGTAAATATCCTTTCACTTTGTGTATTCCCGGTCGCCGCGCGGCCATTGATCCAGCGGATCTTTTTCGCAAACGACCGCCTGGCCTATCACCACTTTCTCCGGGAAAGAAAGGCCATTGTAACTCAAATCATTATTCAATCCATAAGTACATGAAAAAATCAGTTTTTCTCATGAGCATGGCGTTGCTATACAACGGATTGTATGGTCAGGTGTCGGATTCGCTCAGTTTATCCTATTGTCTGAGGATAGCAGGAGAGAAAAGTCCGTTGACCGGTCAAAAGTCTCTGTCCAGCAAAGCGATGGAATATAAAATAAAAAATCTGTCAAGCAATTGGTTTCCGTCTGTTGGTTTCAATGGCCAAGCAACTTACAGTTCAGAGACCGTACATTTTGCCGACTACATGCAGGGCCTTCCGGTTTCGGTCCCCTCTCTTCCACTTGATCAGTACAAAGTTTGGGCAGATATCAATCAGCAGATATTTGACGGGGGCTTGATCCGGGCACAGAAGTCAATTGAAAGAGTGTCCAATGAAGCTGATCTGCAACGTGTGGAAACTGAATTACTGGGTGTGAAACAGCAGGTGAACCAGGCTTATTTTGCTTTGCTGATTGCCCGAAAGAGTGATGAGATATTGCGAGTTTCCCTGGATGAACTCCGGGAAAGAAAAAAAGCGATACGTGCAGGAATTGAGAATGGTGTTGTATTACCGGAGAACATGCTTTCCATGGATGCCGAAGAGCTCAGGCTTCAGCAAATGCTGGTGGAATTGAACATGTCACAACAGAATCTGCTGACCGTACTTTCCATTCTTATGGATACAACAATCAGCGGCAATGTTGCATTGATTCTACCGGATGAACCGATCTATCCGGATCAGCAAATCATGAGACCGGAATACCTGCTGTTTGAAAAGCAGAAGGAAATGCTTCAGGCCAGCAAAGGTTTGGTTACCGCAGCAGATATGCCCAAACTCTTTGCTTTTTCTCAAGGTGCTTATGGCAGGCCGGGATATAACTTCCTGAGCCGGGATTTCCATGCTTTTTACTCTGTGGGTGTTGGAATGAAGTGGAACTTTCTGAACTACGGTGATAGCAGGAGGCAGAAAAAACTGTTTGATATTCAAAAGGACATGATCGATATAAAGCGGGAAACATTTGATGATCAACTTGATATTCAACTGCAAGTGGAGAAAAACAGCCAAACAAAATATACTGAATTGCTGAAGCAGGATGAGGAGATCCTTCGACTGAGAAAAGCAATTACAGCTGCCAGTTTTGCCAAACTCACGCATGGGATCATCACCTCCACCGACTACCTTGCTGAGATGAACAGGGCTATACTGGCCAGGCTACAATATGAGAATCATAAAATTCTGAAATTGCAGGCTGCTTACAACTACCAGCTGCTTCAGGGTAAATTATAGATTGAAACCCATTTTCATAATTCATAATAATGCCTATATGAAAAAGTACATTCACAATAAGATGTTGCATCCCGTCACTCTCCTGGTCTTTCTTATAATTGTGTCCTGTGGGAAAAACGAACCCGGGGCTGACGCATTTGGCAATTTTGAAGCCGATGAGGTTATGGTGTCTGCTCAATTACAGGGAATCCTTACATCGCTGGAATTGGATGAGGGCAGTGTTCTTAAAAGGGACCAGCTGGTTGGCCATATTGATTCCACAACCCTGTGCATTAAAAAGGATCAGCTGCTGGCACAGAAAACTGTAATACAGGCACGTTTTAAAAACCTTGACGCCCAGCTTAAGGTTCAGGAAGAACAGCGGATCAATCTGGTCAGAGAAGTCAGCCGGATTGAGAAACTGCTGAAAGAGGAGGCTGCCACGCCCCAACAATATGATGATATTCAGGGAAAACTCAAAGTACTGGACACACAGACTGAGGCCCTCCAAAGCCAGAAGGACATTATCCTGGCCGAAAGTTCAGTTCTGGCTGCCCAGATAGATGAAATCAACAACCAACTGGGAAAATGCAGGATAATAAACCCGCTGGAAGGAACTGTACTGGAGAAGTATGTGGAAGCAAATGAACTGGTCTCACCGGGCAAAGCCTTGTTCAAAATTGCCAACATTGATATAATGGAACTCAAGGTTTTCGTAAGCGGTGAACAATTGCCCTCCATATCCATAGGAGATTCAGTTGATGTTCTGATTGATAATACAGATGCCGGTCTGCAGATCTTATCCGGAAAAGTCAGCTGGATCTCATCGCAGGTTGAATTTACACCAAAAATTATCCAGACCCGTGAAGAAAGGATCAATATGGTATATGCCATCAAGGTCAGGGTCAATAATGACGGACGGTTAAAGATCGGAATGCCGGGCGAAGTTATGTTTAAACAGAAATCAAAACATGGCCAGGATTGACGTCAACCAGGTTAGCAAATCTTTCGGAGAGGTCAGCGCTGTTAGCAACGCTACCTTCACGATACCCGAAAACTGCCTGTATGGATTGATCGGTCCTGATGGAGCGGGAAAAACCACGCTCTTTCGCATGATCACCACGTTGTTAATCCCCGATGAGGGTGAAATCACGGTTTTCGGGTACGATACAAAAAAAGAATACAGAAAGATCAGGATGTTTACCGGATACATGCCCGGCAGGTTTTCACTATATCCTGATCTTACCGTACAGGAGAACCTGGAGTTTTATGCAACCATATTCGGCACCCGCATAAAACAGAATTATAAGCTGATCGAACCGGTTTATGCCTTGCTGGAACCATACAAACACCGTCTGGCCAGAAATCTGTCAGGTGGGATGAAACAAAAGCTGGCCCTCTCCTGTGCCCTGATCCACAATCCGGGATTATTGGTTCTGGATGAACCCACTACGGGTGTCGATGCTGTTTCACGCAGGGAGTTCTGGGATACGCTCCGGCAGCTCAAACTGACAGGAATGACAATTCTTGTATCAACTCCTTATATGGATGAGGCCATACGCTGTGACAGGGTTGCTCTCATGCAGGCAGGGTTAATCATGGTCGAAGATAAACCCGGGGAAATATTAAAGGGATTCAGTAAATCCCTGTTTGAAATCAAATCAGCCGATCGTTTCGGTTTGCTGCAATTGCTTCGCACCATACCGGAGGTGAAAAGTGCCTATCTGTTTGGACAATATGTGCATGTAACCATGGGATCGGAAGCAGACCATGACTGGTTATACAAACTAATTTTAAATCATGGAATTACCGACGCAAAGATCACGGCGATACCAGCTGATTTTGAAGATTGCTTTATCGAGGCAGTTGAAGATTCACATGTAAGCTGATCAGATGTATATAAACAAGCCCATTATCAAGGTAAATAACCTGGTAAAGAAATTTGGTGAATTTGTTGCCAACGATCATTTGACCTTCGAGGTATATGAAGGCGAAATTTTTGGTTTTCTGGGTGCGAACGGAGCCGGAAAAACCACAGCCATCCGCATTTTGTGCGGATTATCTTACCCCACATCCGGTGACCTTGAGATAGCGGGATTCAATGTGTACTCCCAACGGGAACAAATCAAGAAAAACATCGGCTACATGAGCCAGCGGTTTTCCTTGTATGAGGACCTGAACATCCGGGAAAACATCCGGTTTTATGCCGGGATATATGGTCTTCCCTTGGCAACTATCCGAAAAAAGACAGAGGAACTGATTAATGAACTTGGCTTGTCCCCCATCGCCAACAAACTGGTCAGGGATATACCCCTTGGGTGGAGACAAAAGGTTGCTTTTTCCGTAGCCGTCTTTCATGAACCCAGGATTGTATTTTTGGACGAGCCCACCGGTGGAGTAGATCCTGTCACACGCCGGCAGTTCTGGGAGTATATTTATCGCGTTGCAGCGAGGGGAATAACTGTATTTGTGACTACGCATTACATGGATGAAGCCGAATATTGCCAGCGGGTTTCTATCATGGCTGAGGGCAGGATTGAAGCCCTGGATACCCCGGAAAACCTTAAAAATACCTATCATGCATCTACAATGGACGAGGTGTTCATAAAAATAGCACGAAAGCAAATCCTGCCCGAAAATCATAACACAAAACTACCATGAAGGCATTTCTGGGATTTGTAAGAAAGGAGTTCATCCATATATTCAGGGACTTTCGCACACTGATCATCCTTTTTGGATTACCTGTTGCCCAGATCCTGACGTTTGGTTTTGTTATCCGGAATGAAATCCAGGATGTAAAAATCGCCATACTCGACGAATCGAAGGATCATGTAACCCGTGAAATAACAAACAGGTTGCTTGCTTCGGGTTTTTTTCAGCTTGAAGAATATATCACTTCTCCCGATGCAGTCGAAACCATATTCAAAAAAGGGAAGATAAGAGAGGTGGTGATATTTGAGGATCGGTTTGCTGAAAAGTTGGAGAGAGAGGGAATTTCCCATATGCAGATCCTTGCCGATGCCTCAGATCCTAACTCGGCCAAAATGATCGTTACCTATACACAGAGAATTGTATATACCTATCTGTCAGATTTAAAACGACATGCAAAGATGCCAATGGTCATTGAACCTCGGGTGAGAATGATGTATAATCCTGACCTCAAAAGTGCGTTTATGTTTGTACCCGGAACCATGGCAATGATCCTTATGCTGGTTTCGGCCATGATGACTTCGATTTCCATTGTCCGTGAAAAGGAGACCGGAACCATGGAGGCAATATTGGTTTCTCCTCTCAGACCGATCCAGATCATTGCCGGAAAGGTAACACCCTATATTCTCCTTTCCTGCATCAATGCCATCGTGATCCTGATGATGGGCTATTTTGTATTTCATTTGCCGATACAGGGTAACATGCTGCTGCTTTTCGCGGAGACGATCCTTTTTATTACCCTGGCTCTTGCGTTGGGGATCATGATTTCCACCATCGCCAGCAATCAGCAGGTAGCTATGTTCATTTCGGCCTTTGCCCTGATGTTGCCAACACTGTTGTTGTCAGGATTCATTTTTCCCATTGAGAACATGCCCAGGATCCTGCAATGGCTTTGTTATGTTATTCCGCCAAAATACTATATCATCACCATCCGGAGTATCATGCTGAAAGGAACAGGATTTGCCGAAGTTTGGCCGGAAACGCTCGTGATGCTATCCATGCTGGCAATATTCATCGGTATCAGTGCTGCCCGGTTCAAGGAAAGATTGCAGTGATAAACAAAACTATAACGGTTCATTTAATCCACATAAAAACAAATCAGGTAATCACATGAGAACCATCGGCATTATCCTGCGAAAAGAATTCAGGCAAATCTTCCGGAATAGGACCATGCTGCCTGTCATTTTCGTTGTGCCTTTCGTACAACTGATCATCCTCGTCAATGCTGCTACAATGGATATGAAACATATTAAAATGATCCTTGTTGACCTTGACCTCTCAACTGTTTCTCGTCATTTAAGTGACAGATTTATTCATTCGCCTTTCTTTTCTTTTGTGGGATCTGATTTTTCCATTGCAGAATCTGAAGAGAAGATGCTGAGAAATGAAGCCGATCTGATTGTGGTTATTCCGGAAGGATTTGAAAAAAAACTTCATCGGGATGGCCTTTCGACCCTCCAACTTCAGATTGATGCCATAAATGGCATGACGGCAGGTCTTATTCATGCCTATTCCTCCCAGATCCTAACTGGCTTTGGCAGGGAGCTGCTGGCCTCGGCCGGAACAAATTTACCCGTGAGCAATCTGTCTGGCAATGTGGAGATTGAATACAGCTTCTGGTATAATAAAGAGCTAAAATTCAAATATTACATGGTTCCAGGTATTCTGGTCATCCTGCTGACCATTGTGGGTATGTTTCTGGCATCACTGAACCTGGTCCGGGAAAAAGAGCTTGGGACCATTGAACAAATAAATGTTACACCCATTCAGAAATATCAGTTCATCATGGGAAAGTTAATCCCCTTCTGGGTAATTGCCCTTTTTGAACTTGCATTTGGTCTTGGGCTTGGCAAATTGTTGTTTAATATTCCCTTCGAAGGGAACCTCTTGTTGTTGTTCGCATTTGCTGCGATTTACCTCATTGCCATACTGGGCATGGGTTTACTGATATCCACGCTATCACAGACCCAGCAGCAAGCCATGTTCCTGAATTTCTTCTTTATGATTACCTTCGTATTGATGAGTGGCATATTCACACCAGCAGAAAGCATGCCCCATTGGGCACAGCAGCTTAATCTGGTCAATCCGCTTGCTTACTTTATGCGGGTAATCCGGATGATACTTCTGAAAGGTTCGGGATTTAATGATATCAGTTCCGATTTTCTCGGTATATCGGTATTTGCCATCATTGCATTCAGTCTGGCGATCTGGCGATATAGAAAAATAGCCTGACTATTCCTGAATTGGAGAGGTATAACCAGATTGAAAATCTTCCCACTTTTTCGTTTTATAGAAGTCTTCTCCAATGAACCGGATGATACCGTCAAATTGTGGTGCCTTGATATAACCCTGCACCGGCTGGATTACCTTTACCTGCTCATCCAGAAATACGACGGATGGATAGCCAAGCTGCCCGTTCAATAGCTCAGCTGCCAGCTCGTTATAGCCCCGGTTCCCGCTGGCAACAAACTTATAGGTTTTTCCATTCAGCGTGACATCCGATTTTTGCTCTGCATTGAATTTTACGGGATAGTAATTCTTATTCATATATTCTGCAATGATCGGATTACTGAATGTGTTTTTATCCATAACCTTGCACCAGCTGCACCAATCAGTGTATACATCGATCAGGATCTTCCTGGGTTCCTTTTTTGTCAGTGCATATGCCTCTTCAACGGTATACCATTTAACGGGGGTCTGGGCATGCCCGGCAGGTAGCAATAAGATAAGGGCGAGAGATATAATCAGTGATTTCATCTGGATCTTTTTTAGGGTAAAACAGCAAATTTACGATTTTGTTCTATATATTCTAGTATTGATAGGTTAAAACGAAACGCACTTTCTTCCTTTCATGACAAAAATCCTGCACCAGAACTGATTTTATAAGTACCTTAGGGAATTGAAAAATCCTAAATAAGATCATATGAATAAATCAATTGAAGCACTTGCCCCGGCCTGCATCTGGCAAAATTTCAAAAGTATCACCCGGATTCCCCGGCCTTCAAAAAAAGAAGGAAGAATCATTCAATTCATCCGGAAATTCGGAGAGGATCTTGGACTGGAAACCCAGGTTGATGGTGTGGGTAATGTTGTAATACGTAAACCGGCTTTCCGGGGCATGGAAAACCGGAAAGGTGTAATTCTTCAGGCACATCTGGATATGGTTCCTCAAAAAAACAACGACAAGCAGCACAATTTTGAACAGGATCCAATCGATGCCTATATTGACGGGGAATGGGTCAGAGCTGACGGAACAACACTTGGTGCGGATAATGGAATCGGAGTTGCAGCCATGCTGGCTGTTCTGGAGTCCAAAGATCTGGTCCATGGGCCTGTTGAGGCTTTGTTCACCATTGATGAGGAAACAGGCATGACAGGTGCCTTTGCTTTACATGAGGGCCAATTAAAAGGTGATATTCTGCTCAATCTTGATTCAGAGCATGATGGCGAACTGTATGTAGGTTGTGCCGGCGGTATGGATGCCAATATATCATTCAATTATGAACCTGATACCATACCGGCCAATTATGAGCCTTATATGATCCGGGTCTCCGGATTGAAAGGCGGACATTCAGGACTTGATATCAATCTGGGCAGGGCAAATTCAAACCAGATCCTCTTCAGACTTATTAATAAGGCAGCCGGTGTTACCGGACTCCGGTTATGCGAAACCGAGGGCGGCAATATGCGAAATGCAATACCCCGTGAAGCACAGGCAACCGTGCTTGTTCCGGCAGAAAATAAGGATTCATTCCTCAGTCACTTCCGGTCACATGTGCTGACAATAAAAATAGAACTTGCTGCGGCAGAACCCGACCTGACCATTGAATGCACAGGGACCGGAATGCCTTCCAGGGTCATGACACAGGCCTTGCAAAAAAATCTGACAGCATCCGTATGCAGTTGTCCCAACGGTACTATCCGGATGAGCGACGGCATACCCGGTCTGGTTGAAACATCCACCAATCTGGCAATTGTGAGGAGCAGCGGGGACAAGATCAACATACATTGTTTGCTGAGGAGCTCTGTGGAGTCGGCCAAGGAGAACCTTGCCGAAATTATGAAGGTATTTTTTGAAATGGCAGGTGCTCAGATCGGATTCGTTGGTTCCTATCCCGGCTGGAAACCCAATCTGGATTCCCCGATCATGAAAACGATGCAGCAGGTTTACCTGAAAATGTACAACCGGGAACCCGAAATCAAGGCTGTGCATGCCGGACTCGAATGCGGAATCATTGGCGGGGTTAATCCCGGACTCGACATGATCTCATTTGGCCCTACAATTAAACATCCGCATTCACCCGACGAGAAGGTCCATATTGAAAGCGTGGGCAGATTCTGGGATTATTTGTGTGAAGTGCTGAAGGAAATTCCAGTAAAGTAGTAACGAGTAAGGAGTAAGGAGTCCCTCAGCATTTGACAATTTGGCCCCAAAAATAATAACCGTCCAAACAGTTGATCAGGTGAAATATTGGTTTACATTTATAAGGCTACTCATTACGTTTTATTAACTTTTTCACCCCTTACTTTTTTGTCTGCCACACAAAAAAGTAACAAAAAAAGTCACCCCGGGCGAAAAAATTAAGCTGTCCTTGTCGCACCAACCTCCGCTAACCAGGGCCGGACAGCTTAATTTTCGCGCCGCCCGTGGACAAGCCTGCGCACACGGCGAATATTAAAGCTGCTTTTTGAATTGGAAATGTTGATCCGCCTTTGAAAAAATGCGTGAAGAAAATCAATTCATGGAGCGTTAAGAAAGTCCCGATATTAGATTTTATCGGTTTTGCTTTGCAAAACCTTACAAATCTATAATCGGGATCAGAAGCGGCGGCTTTTTTTGGTTACTTTTTTTAGCTGAAGAAAAAAAGTAACTGGGTAAGGTTAAATATGAAAACCGGGATTAAAAGTTGAAATATGGAATTACTCTTAGATTGAAAGAATTTGTACTTATTTTATAGCATTATGACTATATATCTTATTGATAATGTGATAAATAGAATTATGTTATATAAGAGTGATTAGAAGGTAAGGTGACCTGGGTTAATCAACTGACTTCTTTCACTTTTGCAAAATTAATTTCTTTGTTTCAATATATTCTCCTGCTTGTAATTTGCAAAAATAAATTCCACTTGAAAATCCCTCAGGTCGCCATTTAATTTCATATTCACCAGTTGTTCTATAATCATTTATCAGCTTTTCAACTTCCTGGCCAAAAAGATTATATATTTTTAATGTAACATAACCTGATTGCAGCAATGTGAAACTTATTGTAGTTGAATTATTAAATGGATTTGGATAATTCTGAAGCAGGTAATAAGTTGATGGAATGGATGGATTTTCAACTGCTGTTATCAAAGTCGGATCTGAAAACTCTGAAGTACTGCCATTCTTATCAGTAACAGTAGAAGTTATATTTGGTCCGGTTAAATTACTTGGCGACTGGAAAATAAAATTACCTGAGCTGTCAGAATGAACAGTACCTTCGTAAATTCTCCCTTGATTTTGCGGATCCGAAAAAATCTCGACAGTACAATTAGGGTGAGCAATTCCTGATATAGAAGTAGAAGATACACTTGTTAAGATTGGTGGTTGAAGTAAGTCATTGCCACCGTTTGTAAGGAGAATCCCCTTCCCCGTGTTATCATAGATAATATTTCGGCGAATGGTGTTGTAAGGTAACTGGTCAATTCTGATTCCTTCATAAAGATTGTTGGCAACTATATTAAATTGAATCATATTATGTTCTCCATACACAAATATCCCATCACCGTTTGGAACCGGACCTGTTATACCAACATCGACACCTATGTGATTACCAATAATAAAGTTATTATCCCCAACAACATCTATTCCTGTAGAGTTACCACCTACCAGGTTTCCTTCTATAATAGTTTCAACATTGGATGTACCCACAAAAATACCCTGAGAATTCCCAAGAGCTGCGTCTCCATTAATTGTAGTACCAACAAGATTTCCGCTAACTATATTTCCTTGTGCCTGACCATTTATTGAAACTCCTAAATTGTTGTTACCACTAATCAGGTTTTCTTCCCCCGATTCAGTCCCCCCAATTCTGTTAAAAGAGGCAAAAATGCTAACAATGATTCCAATCTCATTAGGAATAGCTATCATACCATTTGCATCAGTACCTACCCGATTTCCTATAATGGTATTGTAATCACATCCAGGGCCGCAAACAACAATCCCAAAGAAATTTCCTCCTACAAGATTGCCTTTGACCATATTACCATAAGCACCTAGTTCCAGACCGATTCCCCAATCATTGCCTCCCAGACCTACAGTACCAGTAATATCAGTTCCTATATAGTTGCCTTCAATATAATTATTGGTGGCTCCGGCTCCCAATTGGATTCCCCTCTCACCATTGCAGGCAATTATGTTCCGAAACCGAGGGTCATCCCGACCTATACTATTGCCAGAATCGCCTAAACAAATTCCCGCACCTTTGTTTCCAAATTCATTTTTGCCTGTAATATCAGTTCCCAGGAGATTACCTATAATGATATTATTAAATCCAGTTGAAATTATCCCGGTATTATTTCCGCTGATGAGATTCCCCTGCCCAAGTGGTCCGTTACCGGAATTTCTGTTTCCTCCAATTATATTACTGTCACCGTCAACAATATTCACCCCATATGCTGGAAAGTTTACTATCTGCAAGCCCATAATAGTATTATTGTCGGAAAGAAGAACAAGTCCATCCTTCCCATACCCTGATTCCCTGGTCAGCTCACTACCGTCCAAAATCACTCCTGCATCGCTTCCATCAATGGTAATGTTACCTTGAGTAACAGGGGGCAATCCGCTGTTGAGTTTGATAGTCATGGGACTCGAAGGTGGGAATACAGTAGGACTGAAGTAAATAGTATCCCCGTTGACTGCATTTAAAAGGCTCTCTCTGAAGGTTCCTGTCCCAGAATCATCAGAAGATGTTACAATAATTTTGGTTGAAGGATTATCCTTCTTATTGTTATTGGAAGAAGCCTGTTCAAGAATTACCAAGCCATTCTGACTATCTGCTAAAAAAACATGATTATCTGCCAGAGTAAGCCAAATGCTGTAGCCAAGTGTATTATAATCAGAAATTAGTAACGGATGATATGGATCTGATACATCCACAACGGACAAGCCTCCGTTTCCGCTGGCAATGTATGCCAAGGATCCGGATAAAACCAACCTATTTGCATCTCTGACATAGAGGGAACTGACAATTTTCAAGTCAGTCGGATTTGATAAATCAACAATATAAAATTGTTCCTGTTGATCTGTTATGTAACCCCAGTTACCTATAACAATAACATCAAATGGATTAATGAATGCTGAACTTTCAGCAATTAGGACAGGATTGTTTGGATTAGTCACATCCACAATTTTCAAACTTAGCGGGGATGTTACATAAGCCAAATTTCCGTTTACTGATAAGTACCCTGAGCCTCCCTCAAATCCAATATATCCAATCAAAACTGGATGGGCTGGATCTGAAATGCTGACTGACTGTAATCCGGTTTCATCTGCCAGATAAAGAACTCCATTGTTTATAGTTATATCCTGAACAATTCCTTTCAATTCTATGAACTCAACCCAAGAAGGATGAGCAGGATCAGAGATATCTGCCACACCAAGTTTGGTCCCAATACCAATATAAGCAAAATGATTCCACAGGCATAAAGCATGAATATCGAATGTCTGATTGGAATTGACAGTATCGGTTGACCCAAGCCATTTGGGATGAGCCGGATCAGATACATCTATAATACGCATTCCAATTCTACTGGAAACGACATAGGCATAATTGCCGGCAACATCAACTGCCTCAAAGGAAGCCATAACTTTATAGGATCCTGTTTCGATAAGATTATTCGGATCAGATGCATTAATTGCGCGCAAACCCCAATTGCGATCAGCTACGAAAGCCATATTTCCGACTGTGCTTACATTAACAGCATTTTCGTACGCAGATTGAATACTATTAAGCTCTTTAGGATGATTATTATCAGAGACATCGAGAACACACAATCCTTTGAATCCATCAGCCAGATAAGCACGTTTATTATTGATAGAAACACCAACTACTGAACCTTGAGTTTTGTATGTACTAATCAGGGCAGAATGCTGTGGATCTGTAATATCAACAATTTGCAATCCACCCCATGCATCAGCAATATAAACCTGATTTCCAGATACTTCCACATCTTGTGTATTGCCTGGAGTATCTAATATACCTAATTCATTCATATGCACAGGATCTGATATGTCAGCTATCTCCAGTCCTGCACTGCCAGCTGCTATAAATGCATAATGACCATTTAACGCAACTTCATAAGCGTAATTCATATTGTAAGCAGAACCAATCTCACGCGGGTGCGTCGGATCGGAGACGTCCACTGTCCACATACCATAGGGGCCATCCGCCAGGTAGACAATATTCCCTGCAGCTGCAACTCCCTCGGCATAGCCAGGGGAATCCCAGGTTCCGACTTCGACTGGATTGGCAGGATCGGAGATATTCACTATCCGCAAACCTGCTTCACCAACCGCCAGATATGCTAGTGTTCCAATTACCGCGACACCTTCCACATAGTACGGAAATGGCACTGTGGTCCCCACCTGCCTTATATCAGCAGGATTGGTAATATCCAGAATTTCCATTCGCAATCCCACTCCCACATAAGCATAATTTCCAACTACTGTAACTGCCTGCGTGGCTCCACCAATCTGGCCTACCATGTTAAAATGCATATCAGGATCTTCGGCATTGTCTTTCGGAGTATGCTTTGAATTTGAATGAACAGGCAAATCAGGAACATTTCCCAGCTTGCAATAACTCTTTTCCATAAGACGATTTGGATCAGATGCCTGGATAATTCTTAATCCTCCCCGGCGATCCGCTGCATAAATTGCATTGCCAGAAACAGAGATTTTGTGGATGTCCGCAGATTCTTCATAAGCTCCGGTCTCTACCGGATGATTTGGATCAGCAATATTGATCATTCTCACGCCAGCAAATGCGTCAGCTACGTACGCTATGTTTCCCTCTACCACTACATCAAAAGCCCAGCCAGGTGTTTTATAATAACCAATTTCGAACGGACTTCTTGGATTTGATACATCAATCACACGAAATCCTTCCCAGCCATCGGCTATATAGGCTGTGTTGCCAACAACATACAAACCATATGCATAACCCGGTGTATCATAACCACCCACCTCAACCGGGTGGATTGGGCTGGAGATGTCGACTATCCGTAGCCCAACTCCGCCACCAGCAACATAGGCGTAGTTACCGATCACTTCCAGATCAAAGGCATAACCTTGTATATATGCAAACCCTACTTCCTTCAGTTTGGCCGGATCAGAGACATCGATAACCCGCAAGCCTGCACCGCCATCAGCCATGTAGGCGTATCGCTCTCCTACGACTACTCCCTCGGTATAACCTGAAGTATTTATAAAACCAATCTCCTTTGGATTGGCAGGTGCGGATAGGTCCATTACTCGCAGACCTGCGCCACCTGCGGCAATATAGGCCTTGGATTCCGTTATTTTAATGTCTTTGACTTGTCCTCCTGAAATTTCAACAGATCCAACTTCGACAGGCGATAATGAACCGGAAATGTTCAATACAATCAGCTTCTGACCTACGCCAGTGTATGCATAATCTCTTTGCACTGCGACGGTTTCAACAAATTCATATCTTTCATTTTCGGTGAAATCGGAATTGCCAGGTAACTGAGAAAAACCATTGCCGGAAATGACCAAAATAAACGTTGCTGTAAGCACTGTTTTTATAATAAAGGAATACCGGATAAGTAATTTTGTATTCACGTTATACCTTATTATTGCTTTGAGTCTTTAATTCGGAGTAATATTGTAACGGTTCGTTTGTCGGTTTGATCTCCTTCTACCCCTGTTATTGGGTTAAAAGTGCAAATGATTGTGTGTAAGAAATCGATTATGGGTTGATAGAAAAAGATTTTTTGATTTCTATTGAATACTACTTTTCTGGTTTGTCAACTTACTTAAAAGTAGGCAAATTAGGGTTAGAATCAAATAAAATTATTGAAATTATATCTCACACCCAAAACTCATACGACTCATTACTCTTATGTAACATCCATTTTAAAAGTTAATCCCCTCCGGGGAATTAAACAATGGTTTTATTTATTTTTCTAAAATAATCGAACCGCTCCGCGGTATTGATTAATGGCACCGGTTTATCTGTCAGCAACTATGAATTGCCCGGAGGGCATAAAGTATTGTAATAAATAATATCCTGAATCTCTTCAATACCCCGGAGGGGTTATAGTATCCGTTTTATATGATTATTTTTGCAATGTTATTCTTCTTGGGGCCAAATTGTCAAATGCTGAGGGTCTCATTACTCATTACTCGTTACTCATCACTCATCACTTCTACTTAACCCCTCTCATATCAATCACTTCCACTTTCTTGTTCTTATTCAGGTCAAACGTAAAGGCTGCATCACCGATTTCACGATCAAGCTGAAAATTATTGAGATTTATGGTATAGTCCACCCGATCCTTGCCGATGGAGCTGATTATTTCAGGTAACCCGGACTTTTGGCTGACAAAGACCTTGATCCTTGAATAGGGCTGATTCAGATTCATGGGATAAAGATCGATTTCATGGAATTTCGTGCCACTTATGGAGGTTTCTCTAACGTATCTGTATTTAAAATCACGGTTGTACAAGGTAAATATTTTCGCCGGATTTCCCAGGAAGTCATCATCCGTATTGTCGGGTTCTGTGATGGTTACTTCCTGAAGATCAATCATATGTGTCCACATAGTCTGTCCATTAAAGTAAACCGCACTTCCGGTGCTGGATATCTTATACTTATCCTGTTTAATAAGCAGGTTTCCGACCGATTTGTTCTTTGTATTTTCTTTCCTGTCTTCAATCACGAGCTCAAAATCCGCCTGAATTGATTTCATCTGCTTAACTCTGACAGCAACCCCGTCGAGTATCTCACGGGCTGCCGGGTCTTGAACAACCTCCCCCTGTTGTGCGCTCGCAGGCATAAAAGAAAATCCGGTAAACAGAATAAACAGAAACCGATACATATTTTCAGTTTTAAAGAACGGGTAATACTATTTGTTCGGGGTATTCAAAAACCGTTCCAGACTATATTCATCGGGAAATAAAACCTGTCTGGGTTTGCTTCCGTCAGGGGGGCCGACAATACCTGCTGCTTCAAGCTGATCCATGACCCGTCCTGCACGGTTGTAGCCAATGGAAAACCTGCGCTGGATAAGTGACGTTGAACCCTGCTGATGGATCACGACCAACCTGGCAGCATCATTAAACAGGCTGTCGCGTTTTGATAAGTCAACTTCCCCGATCTCGGCAATTCCGTTCTCTTCTACAAATTCAGGGAGGTATAAAGCTGTTGCAAATCCGCGTTGTGAAGATATGAAGCGGGTGATGGCATTGGTCTCAGGGACATCGATAAATGCACATTGAATCCGGATCATATCACTTCCCGGTGCAAACAACATGTCGCCACGACCAACCAGCTGGTTGGCACCGGGAGAATCGAGAATGGTCCGGGAATCGATCATGGAGGTTACCCTGAATGCAATCCGGGCTGGAAAATTGGCCTTGATGACCCCGGTAATAATATTGGTTGTGGGACGTTGTGTGGCTATTACCAGATGAATGCCAATCGCCCGGGCCAGCTGTGCCAACCGGGCCAGGGGTGTCTCAACCTCCTTGCCGGCCGTCATGATAAGGTCGGCAAACTCATCAACAATGACAACAATATAGGGAAGATACCGGTGCCCGTTTTCCGGATTAAGCTGTCGTTTGATAAACTTATTATTGTATTCCCGGATATTCCTGACAGCGGCCTTTTCAAGGAGCTGGTAGCGCTGATCCATCTCAATGGTGAGAGAGTTCAGTGTATAAATAACCTTCTTTGTATCTGTTATGATGACTTCCTCCGCATCCGGAATCTTTGCCAGGTAATGTTTTTCAAGCGATGTGTATGCGGTAAGCTCTACCCGCTTTGGATCGATGAGCACAAATTTCAGCTGAGAAGGGTGCTTTTTGTATAAAAGGGAGGTTATGATACAATTCAGGCCAACCGATTTGCCCTGGCCGGTAGCCCCTGCAAGCAAGAGGTGAGGCATTTTCGCCAGATCAAAAACATAGGTCTCGTTTGAGATAGTCTTTCCCATAGCGACCGGTAACTCAAAATTATTATCCTGGAATTTTCTCGAACTTAATACCGAACGCATGGATACCACCTCAGGATTCTGGTTAGGTACTTCAATACCTATGGTTCCTTTACCCGGCATGGGTGCAATAATCCGGATACCCAGGGCTGAAAGGCTGAGGGCAATGTCATCCTCCAGACTTTTAATTTTGGAGATTCGTACTCCCGGAGCCGGCACAATTTCATACAGTGTGACGGTTGGACCTATTGTGGCTTTTATTTTGTCAATCTGGATCTTATAATGAGCCAGGGTTTCTACAATCTTGTTCTTATTACTTACCAGCTCCTCGTTTGTTACTGTGGAATTCTCCGCATCATGTTTTTCCAGAAGATCAATGGTCGGCATCTGGTAACGAGGCAGATCGAGTGTGGGGTCATAATCTTCAAGATCTTCGTACTTTTCGTCGGTCAATTCAGCAGCCCCGCCATCTGCATCCGGTGTCTCCACGAGTAATTCAATTTCATCTTGAGTTGCAGCTGAATCAACTACATCCAAGGATTTCCCCTGGCGCTCATGCCGGTTAAACTCAGTTTCAAAAACCAGATCATTGTGGCTTTCAAAATTTTTCGCGGATTCATTTACCTGTGATTTATCATCACTACTTACCGGAATGGCGGATTTTCTGTGAAATTTCATGTTAATGGCAGACAGCCGTGAAAACCAGTTCATCGTGTTTCTGAATGAAAAGACCATCCAGATGAGGGTAATCGCAAAAAGAATCAGAAATGCCCCAAAAAGTCCGGCAAATGCTTTTAGCCATTCACTCATGTAGAGTCCGTGCTTTCCGCCTGGTCCACTTCCCAGGATACCATGCAGATTTCCCAGCAGGAATCCAAGCCAAATGGATAAAAGAAGCATCCCGATCACGGCAATCCGGATCATCCTGTATAAATTGCCAATTTTCACTTTCATCAGCCTGAGACCGAAAAGGAACAAAATGAAAGGTACTGCAAATGATGCGAGACCAAACCACCGGTTAATGAATAAATTGGAGAAGTAGGCACCCATTTTACCTGACCAGTTATCGACCTGATATTCCGGTTCAGAGAATACCCTTGACCATGCAAAGCTTTGGTCGGACTTCCAGGTGAACATATAGGAAATGAAAGAAATGAACAACAGTATGCCAAATCCGGAAACAATTAAACCCAATGTCAGCTTGAATCGTTCATCATGAAGAAAGGAGCCTGAACCAGACCTTCCATTTTTGTTTTTTTCCGTATTGTTTCTTTTGGCCATTATTTCATTTTTCATTCAAAGCGATGCTAAAATAAAGAAGTACACACAATAAACTGGTGAAAAATCTAAAATGTTATTCACAACCTGAAAAACGCTTATTTATAATCAGCCTAAATTACACGGTTATGACTTTCTGATGGCACTTTGTTTTATGAACCTTATTATTTTTATCAAAACAGAGACAAGTTAAATCCATATGAATTCTTCTGTCTGCTTTGAACAGAAGGGGATTATCGAATCTGCAAATAACAACCGTATCAGAATCAGGATTGATCGTGAATCTGCCTGTGGTCACTGTGATGTGCGTGGAATCTGCAATATGGCAGGGCTTTCAGAAAGAACAATCGAGGTTGATGATGCAACACAATGCTATACGGTTGGGGAAACAGTTGTGGTCACCATAACCCGCAGCATGGGTAATAAGGCAATCTTACTGGGCTATTTGCTCCCCTTTTTTCTTTTAATCACTACCCTGGTTATCTGTACGGTATGTTCATTTCCCGAATGGATCTCCGGTATTCTGTCTATTCTGGTTCTTTTACCCTATTATTTTTTCTTATATCTGTTTCGTGAAAGATTATGTAGAAATATTACATTCTCCATTCGTAAAATAATCTGATATGAGCACAACCATCATATATACCATCATCTCGCTCAGTTTACTGGCGGCAATTACAGCTGTTGTGCTGTATTTTGTTGCCCAGCGGTTCAAGGTATATGAGGATCCCCGCATTGATCTGGTGGAGGCCGAACTTCCTGCAGCAAATTGCGGCGGATGCGGTTATGCCGGATGCCGGAACCTGGCCGAAACCCTGGTCAACACGGAATCAATGGAAGGTTTGTTTTGTCCGGTAGGTGGTAATGACGTCATGGCCCGCATTGCAGCAATTCTGGGCAGATCAGCCATCTCTCAGGATTCGCGCATTGCTGTTCTCCGGTGTAATGGTACCTGTGAGAACAGGCCACAAACCAGTTATTATAACGGTGCACCTTCCTGTGCAATCGTTTCAGCCTTATATGGAGGAGAAACAGGTTGCAGTTATGGTTGTGCAGGGGTTGGTGACTGCGTTCTGGTTTGTGCATTCGATGCCCTGTATATGGATCCCGTAACGGGATTACCTGTTGTGGACGATAAAAAGTGCACGGGTTGCGGTGCTTGCGTGAAAGCCTGTCCAAAATTTTTATTTGAACTCAGAAAACGCTGGAAAGGAGATAAGAAGATTTACGTAGCCTGCATGAATGAGGAAAGGGGTCCGGTAGCCAGAAAAAACTGCTCGGTCGCCTGTATTGGCTGCAACAAGTGTTTTAAGGTTTGTCCCCATGAAGCCATTACCATGAACAACTTTCTGGCTTTTATCGATTCTGATAAGTGCAAGCTTTGCAGGAAGTGCGTTACCGAATGTCCTACCAATTCAATACTGGAATTCGGTTTCCCGCCAAGAAAGGCCAGATCTGATGAATCCACAGTAAATCCTCAACTTAATCAAAAAGAAGTATAGCGTGCTTAAAACATTTACCAGGGGAGGTATTCATCCTCCTGAAGAAAAACTGTCAGCAAATACAAGTATTCAAACTTTGCCTTTGCCTGCGACAGTCATCATACCGGCCTCACAGCACCTTGGCACTCCGGCGAAAATTACGGTAAACCGGGGTGATGAGGTGAAAGCCGGTCAGCTTGTTGCAAAAGCAGATGGTTTCGTTTCGAGTCATGTTCACGCATCTGTTTCAGGTAAGGTATCTAAAATTGAGGAAGTTACGGATTTGAGCGGGTATCGGAGACAGGCAGTCTTTATTGATGTATCCGGGGATGAATGGGTTGAATCCATAATCCGGGAGGATTTTCTGGACAAGAACATCAAACAAAGCGGAGAGGAAATTATCCGAAAGATAACGGATGCTGGCATTGTGGGCATGGGTGGAGCAACTTTCCCGACCCAGGTTAAACTGACCATTCCCCGGGGAAAGAAGGTAGACAGTCTGGTCATTAACGGAGCAGAATGTGAACCCTATTTGACTTCCGACCATCGGCTCATGCTCGAGAAAGGAGAGGAAATCATGGTCGGCATTGAACTGCTTAAAATTGCATTGCACGTGGATAATGCACATATCGGTATCGAGAATAACAAACGCAATGCCATACAGCTTATGCAACAGATGGCCTCTTCCCGAAAAGATATCCACGTTCATGCA
Organism: uncultured Bacteroidales bacterium; assembly: GCA_963705125.1. Taxonomy (GTDB): domain Bacteria; phylum Bacteroidota; class Bacteroidia; order Bacteroidales; family UBA10428; genus UBA5072. Next base: position 26,174 of record CAVPIY010000012.1, read on the forward strand.
TTGCAGGCGAAGTATCCACAGGGTGGTGAAAAGCAGCTTATTCAGGCAATTTTGAAACGCGAGGTACCATCGGGTGGTTTGCCGGTTGATGTTGGTGTAATTGCATTCAATGTAGGTACTGCCTTTGCGGTTTATGAGGCTGTACAAAAGAACAAACCCCTGATTGAACGAATTGTTACCATAACCGGAAAAGCAGTCAGACAGCCTGCTAATTACAGGGTACGGATCGGTACACCGGTTTCACACCTGTTACAGGCTTCGGGAGGTTGGCCTGAAAATACCGGAAAAATAATTTGCGGTGGACCCATGATGGGCAAAGCAATCATCAATGCTGACATCCCTATTGTCAAAGGCACTTCCGGGATTCTGCTCATACCTGAGGCCGAAGCAACCCGCAATAAGACCCGACCCTGTGTACGATGTGCAAAATGTGTCTCTGTATGCCCAATGGGACTGGAACCTTATTTGCTGATGCCGCTTTCCGAGCAGAGAATTTATGACAGACTCGAAGTTGAGCACATCATGGATTGCATTGAATGTGGATCCTGCAGTTATACCTGTCCTGCTAATCGTCCGCTGCTTGACTATATCAGGCTTGGTAAATCAAATGTTGGAAAAATCATCAGATCAAGAAAAAAATAATGAACAGACTGTTAACCGTATCCCCTTCTCCACACACAAGTACAGACCAATCGGTCAGAAAGCTGATGTTTGGTGTGGTTTTATCGCTGGCACCTGCCTTTCTGGTATCGCTTTATTTATTCGGAATGGGTGCCATCCTGATCACCACCATATCCATTGCTACCTGTGTGGTATGTGAAATGGCCATTCAAAAGCTTATTCTGAAAACCGAAATTCAGATCAGCGATGGTTCAGCCATTGTAACCGGATTACTTTTGGCTTTCAACCTGCCTTCAAATCTGCCCTGGTGGATGACTGTCCTGGGAGCCGTTTTTGCCATCGGCGTGGGTAAAATGACGTATGGCGGTCTGGGAAACAATCCTTTCAATCCGGCCCTGGTTGGAAGGGTATTCCTGCTGATCTCCTTCCCGGTGCAGATGACAAGCTGGCCCTTGCCCGAAACAAACCGTTTTCAATATGCCGATGCTGTAACTGGTGCTACACCGCTTGGATTTCTGAAAGAAGCGGTTCGCAGCGGTGAAACTGTTCCTGAGGTGATGAAACAGCTGCCCGATCATATGCAGTTGTTTCTTGGTCAAATGGGTGGATCCCTGGGCGAGATCTCAGCATTTGCCCTTATTCTGGGATTCCTCTGGCTTCTTTATAAACGCATCATTACATGGCATATCCCCATTTCCATGGTTGCCACTATTTTTGTCCTGACCGGTATTCTGTGGATGATCGATCCGTCGAAAAATGCCTCACCCATATTTCATATTCTGACAGGCGGAATTATGCTGGGCGCAATTTACATGGCAACTGACCTGGTTACCTCTCCCATGACCAGGGCCGGCATGATACTGTATGCAGCAGGTATAGGCATTATCACGGTGGTTATTCGGGTATACGGATCGTATCCTGAGGGTGTATCCTTTGCCATCCTGATCATGAATGCTTTTGTCCCCCTGATCAATAAGTATATCAAACCATCGCGGTTCGGAAAGGAGGTGAGTCATGGCCAATAAACTGGAATCCACCCTGATCAACATGATCCTTTCCCTCGTATTGATCTCCATGGTCATGTCCGCTGCACTCGCCTTTGTGTATATTAAAACCAAGGGACCCATTGAAGCGGCTGCAAGGCAAAAGGAAATTGATGCCATCAAACAGGTCCTGCCGCCATTTGACAGTGATCCTGCCACTGCGAAAACGGAAAATGACGGCGTGGTCATCTACCGGCTAAATAACCAGAAAAAACCCGTGGGATATGCTGTTAAAACCTATACAGAAAAAGGCTTTAGCGGTCATATTGAAATGATGGCCGGATTCCTGCCCGATGGTTCAATTTATAACGTTAGCATCCTCCAACATAAAGAGACCCCAGGATTGGGAACCAAAATGAGTGATCAGCGATTCGCCAAACAATTTCTGGGAAAAAATCCGTCTGAATTTACACTCCGGGTCAGAAAGGATGGCGGTCAGGTGGACGCCATAACCGCCGCAACCATCAGCTCCCGGGCATATTGTGATGCATTGCAGCGTGCTTACGATAAACTCCGTCAGTCAACCGACACCCTCAGCAAACCACAATAATATTCATATACCGAAAAAAATGGGAAACCTGAAATATTTTACAAACGGACTGATCAAAGATAATCCGTCATTTGCACTGGTTCTGGGAACATGTCCTGCTCTTGCTGTAACTACGGCGGCCATAAACGGACTGGGCATGGGTGCAGCAACTACCTTTGTGCTGCTCTTTTCCAATCTCATTATTTCTCTCATAAAAAACTATATTCCGGATAAAGTCCGTATAGCTGCCTATATTGTGGTTATTGCCACCTTTGTTACCATCGTTGACCTGGTTATGAAAGCATACACACCTGATCTGTACGAAGCCCTGGGCATTTTTATCCCGCTGATCGTGGTAAATTGCATCATTCTGGGAAGGGCAGAAGCTTTTGCGCAAAAAAATGAAGTTTTGCCTTCCATATTGGATGGTCTTGGAATGGGCCTGGGATTTACACTGGCAATCACCCTCATGGGGTCCATTCGTGAAATTCTGGGCAATGGCACATTTTTCAACTTCAGGCTAATGGGGGAGAACGCGTCCACCATCCTCATATTTGTACTTCCCCCGGGTGCCTTTGTAACCTATGGATTTCTGATTGCCATCATGAACCGGATTAAGCTTAAATACAACATGTAATACCTGCATTATGGAATACATCATACTGATCATATCGGCTGTACTCGTCAACAATGTTGTCCTGGTACAATTTCTGGGTATTTGTCCCTTCCTGGGTGTTTCCGGAAAGATTGAAACTTCCATAGGCATGGGCATTGCTGTAATTTTCGTGATGTCACTGGCCAACCTGGTAACCTATCTTATTCAGAACTACGTGCTGGTCCCCTTGCAGATCGAATTCATGCAAACCATCACATTTATCTTCGTCATTGCATTTCTGGTCCAGGTAGTGGAGATTATCCTTAAAAAATCTGCTCCGGCACTGTATCTTGCCCTGGGCATATACCTGCCGCTTATTACAACCAATTGTGCTGTACTTGGAACTGCCATTCTTGCCGTGCAAAAAGACTTTAATCTGATCATGAGCGTACTATACGCGGCCAGCATTGCAGTCGGATTTACACTGGCTTTGATCCTGATGGCCGGTATACGTGAACAACTGGCCCTTTCCGACATACCCAGAGGAATGAAAGGATTTCCACTTTCCCTGGTAACAGCAGGATTGCTGTCACTTGCATTTATGGGTTTTTCCGGAATTGTGAAATAGTGACGAGGGACCAGGGACAAGGGACGAGCCAGTTTTTGAAAATGATATATTTTGACTTATTTTTGGCCGCAGCAATACCGGCTTATGATATACAAAGTATTTAGAAATAACGTTTATTTCCTGTTATCCTATTTTATCATCCTGGTATTTTCAATTGCAGTCCTTTTACATTATTCCAAAGCAGATATTCATCTGTTCCTGAATCAGTTCCATTCCTCCTTTGCTGACTGGTTTTTCCGTCATATCACCTTCCTTGGTGATGGTATGTTTATCATCCTCCTGGCTGCCTTGCTCCTCTTCCACTCACTTCGATCTTCCATATATCTGATCACTGCTTATCTATCCACCGGCCTGATAACCCAGATATTGAAAAGATTCATTTTTGATGATTGTGCCCGTCCCATCGGATTTTTTGATAGCCAGGCCACACTCCACCTGGTAAACGGTGTGCAAATGCTCAGCGGACACAGCTTTCCTTCCGGACACGCCACGAGTGCTTTTGCACTCTTTCTGGGACTTTCACTGATCACACGGAACAAGTTTATCCAGATAGCCTGTTTTCTTTTAGCCTGTATTGTGGCTTATTCCAGGGTATATCTTTCCCAGCATTTTCTCGGGGACATTGTTGCCGGATCAATGATCGGTACCCTGGGAGCCCTTATACTCTACATGGTGTTTTTCAAACAGGACAGGGATTGGCATAAATGGTCATTGCAAAGCATATCCTGGCATGAGAAAAAAAGGTGACTTAAACTCTGTAGCATATTATTTTGGCATTCTGGCCATTTCAGCTTTGCTTTTTGTTCCTTTTCTGGGGCATGTGAATCTGTTCGACTGGGATGAGGTCAATTTCGCGGAATCAGCCCGGGAAATGATCGCCAAAAAAGACTACCTTACGGTGCAAATCAATTTTATTCCCTTTCAGGAAAAACCACCTTTGTTCATCTGGATGCAGGTATTATCCATGAAAGCATTTGGAATAAATGAATTTGCTGCCCGTTTTCCCAATGCCGTTTGCGGTATTCTGACCCTCCTGCTGCTTTTTAACATAGGCGAAAAACTGATTGATAAAAAGTTCGGACTTTTGTGGGCCTTTTTATACGGGGGATCAATCCTGCCATTTCTCTACTTCAAATCAGGCATTATAGATCCCTGGTTTAACCTGTTCATCTTTCTTGGTATTTACCGTTTTTACCTGTTCATGCTTTCCGGTAGGGGCAGGATCCTGAACCTGACCGGATCGGCTATGTTCATCGGACTTGCCATCCTTACGAAAGGGCCGGTTGCCTTGCTGGTTTTTATGCTGACTATTGGTATTTACCTGATCATTCAAAGATTCAGGATTAAGATCGGGCTTGCTGATATCATGATCTATTTGTTTGTTCTGATCCTTGTTGGCGGATTCTGGTTTATTCTTCAGATCCTCAAAGGTAATTTTGGTGTTATCGCCGAATTCATCGATTACCAGGTCCGCTTGTTCCGAACGCAAGGTGCTGGTCATGGCGGATTCCTGCTCTATCACTTTGTTGTCCTGCTGATAGGCGTTTTTCCTGCTTCCTTTCTGGCACTTCCGTCTTTATTCGGTTCAAAAACAGAAAGCGGACCGAAAAAGGAATTCCTGGTAATCATGCTGATCCTTTTCTGGTGTGTCCTCATCCTTTTTACCATTGTAAAAACAAAGATTGTACATTATTCTTCCCTGTGTTACTTTCCCTTGACCTTTGCTGCAGCATGGCGGATCTGTCACCCCGGTTCCACAACGGTTCTGCTGGATAAAATCACCAGGGGACTTGTTATTACAACCGGCCTTATCATAGCCCTGGCAGTTGCCGGATTAACCTGGATTGACCATTATAAACATGCCCTCATAAGCAGGAACCTGTTCCGTGATCCCTTTGCTGTTGATTGCCTCACTTCAGATGCAGGATGGAAGGGATATGAATCATTTGCTGCACTTGTGATCCTGACCGGTTTGATAGGATTTGCCGTTTTTTGGGATAAACACAGGTATAAAGCGGTGTATATTCTTACATTACTGATCTCAGTCTTTATGTTCCTTGCCATGTATTTTATCACACCGCACATTGATTTTTATTCACAACGTCCCGCGATTGCGTTTTTCAGGTCCGTAAGCGGACAGGATGCATATCTGATGACACTCGGATATAAAAGTTATGCACAATTATTCTACGGTAAGGCAAAGGACCATCCTAATCCACTTTATCGCGATGAGAAATGGCTGTTATCCGGAGAAATAGACAAACCCGTATTCATAGCTGCCAAAGCATTCAGAAAAGAGGACTACCTTGCACAATACCCCGATATGGAATTCCTTTATGAAAGAAATGGTTTTGTTTTCTTCAAACGTACCCCAAATACAGTTCCATGATATACAATAAAACAATCACGGTGGTTTTGCCTGCCTATAATGCCGAAAAAACCCTGGAAATGACCTATCGTGAAATTCCCCTGGATATCGTAGATCATGTTATTCTGGTGGATGATCTGAGCAGGGACAGAACACCGCATGTCGCCAGAGATCTTGGAATCCAACATGTAATTTTGCATCCCGAGAATAAAGGGTATGGCGGAAATCAAAAAACCTGTTATGATAAGGCCCTCGAATTGAATTCCGATATCGTGGTCATGTTACATCCCGATTATCAATATTCCCCGCATCTCATCCATTCTATGTGTTACCTGATTGCAAACGGTGTCTACGAGGTTGTTTTGGGCTCCAGGATATTGGGTAAAGGCGCACTAAAAGGCGGCATGCCGGTTTATAAATATCTTGCCAACCGTTTCCTGACTCTTTTTCAGAATATCCTGATGAATCAAAAGTTGTCGGAATACCATACGGGATTCAGGGCATTTTCGGGAAATGTACTACGGACTGTCAAATATCACCTGAATTCTGATGATTTTGTTTTCGATAACCAGATGCTGGCACAAATATTCTATGCCGGGTATGAAGTCGCAGAGATTACCTGCCCTACCCGATATTTCGACGATGCCTCATCAATCAATGTAGCAAGGAGCATTCGATACGGACTGGGGGTACTGGGTGTGTCTGTATCCTACTTTCTGCAGAAATCAAAGTTGTTTAAATTTGTCATTTTCTCATAAAAATCTTACATTGGTGAATTCCAACGTCTTTTTACATGCTAAAATACAAACCTATGAAATCACCTGTATTATTGTCTCTGTTTATCATATGCATAACCATGTGTAACACCTGTAAAAATAGTGGATCGCAGGATTCAGGATCCATTGATTCCACCCTGATCAGGCTGAATGATTTTGCTGCATTCAGGCTGACTACAGACATCAGTAAACTTACTGTAAATGAAAAGAAAATGATCCCTTTGCTGATCGAGGCTGCAAAGATCATGGATGACATTTTCTGGATCGAAGCTTATGGTGATAAAAAGGCCTTACTTGACAGTCTGAAGGAAGATGCAGAAAAGCAGCTTGCCTTGATCAATTACGGACCCTGGGATAGGCTGAACAACAATAAACCTTTCATTACCGGCAAAGGACCCAAACCCGCAGGTGCAAATTTTTATCCTGTTGACATGACTCAAGATGAGTTCAACAAACTGGCAGATCCGAACAAAACCACTCTGTATTCCCTGATCAGACGCGATGAACAGGGAAACCTGGAGGTGATTCCATACCATACTGCCTTCCGGGATCAAATAAGCAAGGCATCCTCGAAAATAAAAGAAGCTTCACAGTTTGCAGATGATCCGGGATTGAAGACTTATCTTGAATTGCGTGCAGATGCTTTACTAACTGACGATTACCTTCAAAGTGACATGGCCTGGATGGATATGAAAAATAACAACATTGATTTTGTGGTTGGGCCGATCGAATCATATGAAGACCAGCTTTTTGGATACAAAGCAGCACATGAAGCATATATCCTGGTGAAAGATGTGGAATGGAGCAATAAGCTCAACCATTATGGTGCACTTTTGCCGCAACTGCAGAAAAATTTGCCCGTTAAACCGGAATACAAGACTGAGATGCCTGGCAGCAATTCTGACTTGGGAGCTTATGATGTAATATATTATGCGGGTGATTGCAATGCAGGCAGCAAGACCATCGCAATCAACCTGCCAAATGATAACCGGGTTCAGCTGGCCAAGGGGAGCAGGCGATTACAGCTGAAGAATGCCATGCAGGCAAAATTCGACAAGATCCTGGTCCCGATTGCTTCGGAATTAATACCGGCTGATCAGCTGAAGCATGTGACTTTCGATGCATTTTTTTCCAATACCATGTTCCATGAAGTTGCTCATGGACTCGGATGTATGAATACAATCAATGGCAAAGGTCCGGTTCAGTCAGCCCTGAAAGATCAATACACCACCCTTGAAGAGGGGAAAGCCGATATCCTGGGATTGTATCTTGAAGCCCGTTTAAAGGAAATGGGAGAACTTGATATCGACCTGATGAACGAATATACAACTTTTCTGGCCGGCATTTTCCGTTCAATTCGCTTTGGTGCATCCAGTGCGCATGGTAAGGCCAATTTGATCCGGTTTAATTATTTCAAGGAAAAGGGCGCTTTTGCTGTGGATTCAATAGGGAAATATTCGGTTAACATGGATAAAATGAACGAAGCGATCACTTCCCTGTCAAACCTGATCCTGACAATACAGGGTGATGGTGATTATGAAAAGGCTGCCGGTTTACTTGAAACATATGGTGTCATGGATGAAGGGCTGAAGTCAGCCCTGAAGCGTATTGAGGATAAAGACATCCCGGTGGATATCATTTTTGAACAGGGTAAGGAGGTACTGGGCTTATAATGAATCAACTGATTGCACTCCAGTCAGTCTGGGATTTCAACAGACAGCGAAGCTGGATTTTCAATATCTGATTGTCAGGGCGTTTTAATCCAGGATCATCCGCGAGGACCTCAATTGCGATATCCCTCGCAAATTGCAATATCTGACCATCCTGGGCCAGACTGGCAATTTTCAGATCGAAAGGCATGCCACTTTGCTGAGTGCCTTCGATATCTCCCGGTCCCCGCAATTTAAGGTCCGTTTCAGCAATTTCAAATCCATCATTGGTCTGCACCATGGTTTCAATACGCTTCCTGGCCTCCCGTGTGAGCTTATAAGAAGTCATCAGGATGCAATAGCTCTGGTTTGCACCTCTTCCTACCCGGCCCCTGAGCTGATGCAACTGCGACAGACCAAACCGTTCGGCATTCTCAATTATCATCACAGAGGCATTCGGGATATCGACACCTACCTCAATAACGGTCGTGGCTACCATAATATGTGCCTGCTTCCGGATAAACAATTGCATCCCGGCTTCCCGGTCCTCTGCCTTCATCTGCCCGTGCACACAAACCACACTGTAATCCGGTGGCGGAAATGCACGTACGATGGCTTCATATCCCTCTTCCAGTGCCACATAGTCCATTTTTTCCGATTCCCGGATCAGGGGATAAACGATATAGATCTGTTTTCCCTCTTTAACCTGGTTTCGCATAAATCCGAACAGGACCAGTCGTTTTGATTCATAATAATGAAGGGTCTGAATGGATTTCCGTCCCGGCGGAAGTTCGTCAATAACAGACACATCCAAATCGCCATAAATCGTCATGGCCAGGGTTCGTGGAATAGGCGTTGCCGTCATGACAAGTACATGCGGGGGCTGATCATTCTTTTTCCACAATCTGGCACGTTGTGCAACTCCGAACCGATGTTGCTCGTCAATGATAACCAGACCCAGACTGTTGAATTTCACAGTATCCTCAAGGAGTGCATGTGTTCCAACAAGGATGTGAAGTTCGCCGCTCAGCAACTGTTCCTGCAGCACCTCCCTTTCATTTTTTCTGGTAGAGCCAGTGAGTAATAAAACACTTATCCCCATTCCCTCCAGAAAGCCGGCAATGGTTTTAAAGTGCTGGTTGGCCAGTAATTCGGTTGGGGCCATCAGACAAGCCTGGTAACCATTATCGAGGGCGATAAGCATGGCCATCAGGGCCACCAGTGTTTTACCGCTGCCGACATCACCCTGGAGCAATCTGTTCATCTGCTTGCCCGATCCCATATCTTTTCGGATCTCCCGAACCACTTTCTTTTGCGCTCCGGTAAGCTCAAAACTTAGCCTGTTCTTATAAAAGCTATTCAGGTTATCACCCACCCTGGAAAATACGATACCCTGTGAAAATGATTGCCGCTTGTTCTTTTGTCCGAGGATGTTGAGCTGAATATAAAACAGTTCCTCGAACTTCAACCGATAGGATGCCTTGCGCATTTTGTCATTGCTTTCGGGATAATGCATATTCCGGATAGCCTCTCCCAAATCCATAAGTCTCAGTTTTTTCACCAGATTTGCAGGCAGCGTCTCCGGCCAGAGCAGGACCTGTTGAATAACCTGGCCTACCATCCGATGGATTGTCCTGGGGGTGATAAAACTGTTCCTGAGTCTTTCGGTAATGCTGTACTGAGGCTGCAAGGACGAATACAGGATATTGTCCTCTTTATCAGCAATGTCCAGTTCAGGATGAGCCATGGACAGTTTATTGCTGTAATAAGCCGGGCGGCCAAATGCAATGTACTCTGTATTTAACTGGTAATTACCGGTAATCCATTGTAAGCCCCGAAACCAGACCAGTTCGAGTGTGCCCGTACCATCTGTAAACAAACCAATAAGCCTTTGCTTGTGTCGTTGCCCTTCCGTTCTGAATCCGGTGATCCTTCCTTTTACCTGAATAAATGTCTGGGAGGTGTCTATCTCGTTTATTTTGTAGAACCTGGACCTGTCAATATATTTAAATGGAAAATAGTACAAAATATCCCTGCAGGTAAGGATACCCAATTCCTGCTGAAACAAATCAGCCCGCTTTGGCCCTACTCCCTTCAGGTACTTGATTTCCTGTTCCAGTATGTCGCTCATGATGATAAGGAGATGCGTAAATATCGCAAAAGTTTGCTCAAGTTTGCATAAAGATTTTCACACGGAATGATTTCTTGCTTTATTTTTGCATCATGCATATTTTCCAGTTGCTCAGCAGTTTTGTAATCCACAGGATTGCTGCGCTGCGTCGGAACAAAACCGATGCTTTCATTCAGGATTTTAGAAATCATGTGTTGAAGAACTTTCAATTTTGTCCCGATTTTGAATTCATTGAAAAAAAAAGATCCGCGCTTCTTCAAAATCCTGCGCTCCTGTCTGCTCCTGATTTCGGTGCCGGCAGCAGAAAAACAAGGCAGCTGACAACAGGTGAGGCAATCCGGATTGCTTCGGTGAATCCCCGGTATGGCAGATTGCTTTACCGGCTAACAGCAAGGTACAAACCCTCCCAGGTAATTGAACTGGGAACTGCGGCTGGAATCAGTACCCTTTATCTGGCCTTCGGGAACCGGGATGCAGAAGTGATCACTGTGGAGGGTAATCCACAGCTTGCAGATCTTGCCGCCGGAAACTTTAAAAATTCCGGATTGAATAATGTGACTATAGTAAATAGTACATTTGATGAAGCCTTACCTGGTCTGATCAGTAATATGGCACCTGATTCACTGGTCTACATTGACGGGAATCATACATCTGAAGCAACACTGCGGTATTACTCCGTTTTCACCGGACATGCAGGTAAAAAACCCATCCTTGTTTTTGATGATATAAACTGGTCTGCCGAAATGAGATATGCCTGGCACATGATGCACAAACGAGCAAGTACAGGCATTATCATTGACCTGTTTTTTATGGGAATCTACTTTGATAATTCACAGTCTCCCCTGCAAATTGTTCGTTTCAATTATTAGCAATCGGTTATAAATACTAATTTTAAACCGCCAATTCCATGTGCCATGAATAATATCATTCATCTCGAATCCATCATAAAGAATTATTATCCCGGATCAGAAGTTGTTTATGCGTTACGATCCATTTCGCTTGATATAGAAAAAAATGAATACGTTGCCATAATGGGTCCTTCGGGATCAGGCAAATCCACATTGATGAACATCATCGGATGTCTGGATACACCTACTTCAGGTACCTATATCCTGAACGGTCAGGATGCAAGTAAACTTATTGATAATCAACTTGCTGAAATCAGAAACCGGGAGATCGGTTTTGTATTCCAGACTTTCAATCTTTTGCCCCGTTACACGGCCCTGGAAAATGTAATGTTACCCCTGGTTTATGCTGGTGTGTCCAAACACGAGCGGATTGAAAGAGCCAGAAAATCACTGGAAAGTGTTGGACTCGCCGATCGTATGGAGCACAAGCCAAATGAACTTTCAGGCGGACAAAGACAACGGGTTTCAGTAGCCCGGGCACTGGTTAATAATCCGGCCATCATTCTCGCAGACGAGCCGACCGGCAACCTGGACTCAAAAACATCTATCGACATCATGGCACTTTTCCATGATATTCATAACCATGGGAATACGATTATTCTTGTAACCCATGAAGAAATGATTGCGCGGTATGCTCACCGGATTATCCGGCTCCTGGATGGTCATATTGAATCAGATCAGGTCAATCCGGATCCGCAGTATAAAATGGCAGTCTGACTATACCGGCCTGCACCATCTTATCACGGATACTTACGTAAACAAGGGTCCCGGGCTCAGCATAAGCGGTCCGGACATAGCCCATTCCAATACCTTTTTTCAGTGACGGCGACATGGTACCGGAGGTTACTTCTCCGATCATAACTGATCTTTCGTTGAACAACGGATAATGGATCCGGGGAATACCCCGGTCAATCATTTCAAAACCCACCAATTTCCTGGCTAACACCTTCACTTTTTTGCCGGAATAAAATCTGTCTGTCAATAAAATCCCTTTCCCCTGAGAATTTCGTAATCCAGCCCAATCCAGCTTCGATGGGAGAAGTGGTATCGTCAATATCATTCCCGTAAAGGCAGTAGCCCATTTCAAGCCTCAGGGTATCCCGGGCAGCGAGGCCTACCGGAGTAATCCCATAGTTTTTCCCGGCATCCATGATGCTGTCCCACAAAGGCTTTGGATCAGGATTACTGAGGTAAAGCTCAAAGCCTCCGGATCCGGTATACCCGGTAGCTGCAATAATGACGTCCTTCATTCCTGCAATCTCTCCGGTAACAAAGGTGAAATGGGGTATTTTGGAGAGATTAATGTCTGTAAGATCCTGCAATAGCCCGGATGCCGCCGGTCCCTGAACGGCGAGCTGTGAGATCCGGTCGGAATCGTTCTCCAGAATGGCACCGATCGTATTATTTTGCTGAAGCCACTGCCAGTCTTTCTGAATGTTTGACGCATTTACCACAAGCAGGTACTTTTCAGTGTCAAACATGTGGATGATCAGATCATCCACGATGCCTCCCCTTCCGTTTGGAAAACAACTGTATTGTGCTTTTCCGGGGGTCAGCAATCCGGGATCATTGGAGAGGATATAGCTCAGGAACGAAAGAGCATGGGGGCCTTTTACCCATATCTCACCCATATGGGACACATCGAAAAGTCCGGCTGACTTTCTTACGGCCAGATGTTCCGCGTTAATACCGGTATATTCTATGGGCATTTCAAAACCGGCAAATTCAACCATGCGGGCACCAAGCTGATGATGTTTGATGTTAAATGCTGTCCTTTTCATTGTTAATAAGATCACATAGACAATCAAAATTACCATAAAAAATACTCAGGTAAACATGATTTTTACCATACTCTGTACGGTGGATTTAATGAGGCTTACCCGTCATGCAAAATGAAGGATCAGGGGTTTTTTTCCGTCTGTTGAAATTACTGTTTAGGCAATTTGATTACGAATCGAAAATTGATATATATTTATACAAAATTCCGGATCCTGATATTATGGGATTTAATACTGGTAATGCATGAAAACCGATTTGTCGTACCTTAGGGATATGTCTGGCGGTAATAAGGAACTGGTTCTGGAAATGATTAATATCTTTAAGGATCAGGTTGTTGAATTTAGCCGGGAAATGGATCAACATCTGGAAAAGAAGGAATATGAATTGCTTGGAAAGCTGGCCCACAAAGCTAAATCATCGGTATCCATCATGGGCTTACAGGATCTGGCCGGAGAATTGAAGAATCTTGAAAACCTGACCAGGGAAGGCAAGAAAGTACAAAGCTATTCCGGTATCATATCCAGATTCAAGCAGGTTACTTCCGAGGCAATTGAGGAATTAAATGTGGTCAGCAATAACATAGAATTATATTTTTAATTCAAATAATATGTTAAAGACAGAGAAAATAAATAATATAACGGTCGTCCGGTTCGATAACATTGACAGGTTTAATGCCCTGATTACGGAGCCGGTAAAGGAAGATCTGAAGAGTTTTTTCAATAGTCCGGGTACCCGCATGATCCTGAATCTCGAAGGTATTAAGTACATTGATAGTTCAGGGTTCGGTGTTTTTCTGTCAATTCTGAAAACTGCTGCCAATAATAAAGGACAGTTTAAGATATGCAACATAGGCCCGGAAGTAATGGAATTATTCAAGCTGCTTCAGTTGCATAATGTTTTTAAGCTCTCTGGTAATCTGGATGAGTGTCTGGAAAGCTTTTAAACTGCCGGTTAATTTACAACCGAGATTTTAATAGTATCATTCTCCTGTTCGATAATCACTTCCTGATCCTTTTTTATTTCGCCGGCCAGGATCTTTCTGGATAATTCATTCAGAATTATCTTCTGGATGAATCTTTTTATCGGACGTGCACCATACTGAGGGTCAAATCCTTTCCTGGCAATCAGATCAATTGCAGGTTCCGTAATTGCTATCCTGATCTCATTATCAGACAGTTTCTGAACGATCCGGTTGAACTGTAACCTGACGATTTCCCTTATCTCCTGCTCCGAAAGCGGTACAAACATGATCAGTTCATCAATCCGGTTCAGAAATTCAGGCCTGAATGTTTTCTTTACCTCTTCAAAAACCTCATTCCTTGTATTTTCGAGTATTCGTTCCCGGTTTGACTCAGTGAGTTTCGACAGGTTTTCCTGAATTATGGAAGAGCCAATGTTTGAGGTCATGATGATCAGGGTATTCTTAAAGTTTACCACCCTGCCCTTATTATCCGTTAAGCGGCCGTCATCCAAAATCTGCAACATAATATTAAAGACATCAGCATGCGCTTTTTCGATTTCATCTAGCAGTATAACCGAATACGGTTTCATCCTTACCAGCTCGGTCAGCTGACCTCCCTCCTCATAGCCAACATAGCCCGGAGGAGCACCAACGAGTCTTGATACAGTATGCCTTTCCTGATATTCCGACATGTCGATACGTGTCATGGCGTTTTCATCGTTGAAAAGCAATTCGGCAAGGGCTTTTGCCAGTTCAGTCTTGCCCACACCCGTAGTTCCCAGGAATAAAAAAGACCCTATCGGTCTTTTCGTGTCCTGCAAACCAGCCCTGCTTCTTCTGACAGCATCAGAAACTGCTTCAATGGCTTCCTGCTGCCCGACAACCCTTTTATGAAGCTCAGACTCCAGGGTCAGCAGTTTTTCCCGTTCTGCTTGCAGCATGCGTCTTACGGGAATACCGGTCCACTTTGACACAACACTGGCGATATCCTCGGCAGTGACTTCTTCATTGATCAGGGCTGTGTTTAGCTGAAGGGAAGCCAGTTTCTCCTTGAGCTCTTCTGTCCTTTTTTCAGCGTCACGTATTCTGCCGTACCTGATCTCTGCAACCTTGCCATAATCCCCCATCTTTTCAGCCTGATCGGATTCCTGCTTGAGGCTCTCAATATGTTGTTTTCCTGCCTGTATGGCATTCACCAGCTTTTTCTCCGACTCCCATTTTGCCCGGAGACTGATCCGTTCTTTGTTAAGTTCACTGATTTCAAGGCTCAGATCGGCTACCTTTGTTGAATCGTTTTCCCGCTTAAGTGCTTCACGCTCTATTTCAAGCTGTTGTATTTTCCGATCCAGACTATCAATCTCCTGGGGAACGGAATTCATCTCCATACGAAGCTTTGAGGCTGCCTCATCAATCAGGTCAATTGCCTTATCAGGCAGGAAGCGTCCTGTTATATAACGCTGGGAAAGCTCAACGGATGCCACAATAGCCTCATCCCGTATTCTGACCTTGTGATGGTTCTCATAACGCTCCCGGAGGCCTCTGAGTATGGATATTGCTGTCATTGTATCGGGCTCATTTATCAAAACGACCTGAAACCTCCGTTCCAAAGCCTTGTCCTTTTCAAAATACTTTTGGTATTCACCCAGGGTGGTTGCTCCGATTGCACGAAGCTCGCCCCTTGCAAGAGCCGGCTTAAGAATATTTGCAGCATCCATTGCACCTTCACTCTTTCCTGCCCCAACCAGGGTGTGTATTTCATCAATAAACAAAATGATCTCTCCTTCAGCGGCAATCACTTCCTGAATAACCGCTTTCAATCTCTCCTCGAACTCCCCCTTATATTTTGCGCCAGCGATCAAAGCACCCATATCAAGTGAGAAAATCTGCCAGTTTTTCAGATTCTCAGGCACATCCCCTTCAATGATCCGGTATGCCAGTCCCTCAGCAATGGCAGTCTTGCCCACACCCGGCTCTCCAATTAACAAAGGATTGTTCTTGGTGCGTCTTGAAAGAATCTGCAGTACCCGCCTGATTTCTTCATCCCTTCCGATTACCGGGTCAAGTTTCCCGTTCCTGGCCTGCTCGTTCAGGTTAATTGCATATTGATTGAGCGAGTTGCGTGTATCTTCGGCCGTCTTGTTGTCAAGATTCATATGCGTTTTGTTTAACTAAACCCTTCAATTTATGAACCAACCGGATGAAATGTTCATATCATGTCAGAAAGACTGCAATTGAATAATTTGAACGCCAATATGTCAGTATCAGGCCTGCTGCTTACCGGAATGACAAACCTCGCAAGGTGAAACCCAATGCCCTGATTTACGTAGACATGTTAATGACCAGTAAGCAAAGGATAAATTCCGATCTGAGCAATGAGTGAAAAAATTCTCAAAGCACTCATGGAGTTATTCGCGATCATCACCAGTCCTGACAGCAATGACAAGGACCGGCGTTCTGTTGTCCATTCCTTTTTGGAACGACAGCTTAATCAAGAATTGGTAGAAGATTATCTTGTTATATTTGATGCTTACTATGAAAAGCACCATACCCTTCAGAGTGAAAGAGGGAACAAAAGAATCGGAGCTGATTCGGTTAAAGTCCTGAGAATATGCAACGATATCAATAAAGAACTGGCACAAAAGCAAAAGGTCATTGTTCTGGTTCAACTTTTTGAATTTGTAAAATCAGATGGCCTTGAAATCACAGAACAGGAGTTCGCCTTCATTATGGCCGTAGCCGATTCATTTTACATACCTGAGGAGGAATACCACCTTATACGCGATTTTACACTAAATTCATTTGACAATATACCGAAGTGCCGCAATCTGTTACTGATTGACAGCAATAAGAAAGATCCTGCAACAGAGAATAAACATATCCGTTCTGAACATCTTACCGGAAAAATCTGGATTATGTATGTGCAGTCCGCCGGCATGTACTTTCTCCGATATTTGGGCGAAAGCGAATTGTACATCAATAGCCAGATCCTTCAACAGGAAAAGATATGTGTCCTCAATTCGGGTACTTCCATACGAAACCATCATGTTAAGCCGCTGTATTTCAGTGATATTGTGAGTGCTTTTCAGGAAGATCTGGAACTGCCGCTTATTGATTTTGAAGTTGACAAAGTAGCATACCGGTTTAAGAGCGGAATGAACGGACTGTGCCAGATAAGCTTCAGTGAAAAATCAGGCAGGCTCGTCGGTATTATGGGATCCAGTGGTGCCGGAAAGTCCACCCTGCTTAACATTCTCAATGGTTCTGTTGCGCCTTCTGAAGGGCGTGTACTGATCAATGGCATCGACATTCACCGGGATAAAGACAAGATCACTGGTCTTATAGGACATGTCTCGCAGGATGATCTGCTTATCGAAGAACTGACCGTTTACCAGAATTTATATTATAATGCCCGCTTATGTTTCAACGATTATTCGCATGAACAGATCGTCCAGGCGGTTACCAACATGCTTCACAACCTGGGATTACATGAGATCAAAGATATCCAGGTTGGAACTCCGTTGAATAAGAAAATAAGCGGTGGTCAACGAAAAAGGCTGAACATTGCCCTTGAACTGATCCGTGAACCAGCGATCCTCTTCCTGGATGAACCTACTTCGGGGCTTTCTTCAAGGGATTCGGAGAACATCCTTGATCTGCTGAAAGACCTCACGCTGAAAGGCAAGCTGATCTTCGTTGTGATCCATCAACCGTCTTCAGATATCTTCAAGATGTTTGACAACCTGTTGATACTTGATACAGGTGGATATCTCATTTTTAATGGTAACCCGGTAGACTCCATCATGTATTTTAAATCAAAGGTGCATCATGCCAACTGGGCAAACAGTGAATGTCATGCCTGTGGTAATGTTAATCCCGAACAGATATTCAATATCGTGGAGTCTCTCGTTATTGATGAATATGGAAAAGAAACAAGAACCAGGAAGATATCGCCAAAAGAATGGCACCTGATATTTTCACATTCGGAGCAGGCAAAAAAGAGACAAACTGCTGATCATAGCCGGTTACCCACGATTTCATTCAAGATTCCCGGAATAATCAGGCAGTTGTTGGTATTTATCACGCGTGATATGCTGTCTAAAATATCCAATACACAATATCTCATCATAACCTTTCTCGAGGCTCCTGTTCTTGCCTTTATTCTATCCTTTATCATCAAGTATTTCAACATCAGCGAAACCAGTGAATACGGCTATACTTTCATGGATAACAGCAATCTGCCGGTTTATCTCTTTATGTCCGTCATTGTTGCCACCTTCATGGGCCTGACCTTAAGTGCCGAAGAGATAATAAAGGACCGAAAAATACTGAAACGGGAAGCTTTTCTAAACCTGAGCTGGTCAGGATATTTGATGTCAAAAGTAGCTGTTATGGTTGCCATCTCGGCAATACAGGCATTTACCTTCGTTTTGATCGGGAATGCCATTCTGGAAATCAAGGGTATGTTTTTCCAATACTGGCTCATCCTTTTCAGTGCCTGGGTGTCATCTAACCTGATGGGACTTGTAATCTCGGACAGCTTCAAGACTGTGGTAACCATTTACATACTCATCCCCTTTCTCGTTATTCCACAGATTATCCTGAGTGGTGTTATCGTGAAATATGATAAGTTGAATCCAAGAATATCTTCACCCAGTAAAATACCGGTTTATGGTGAAATCATGACAGCCAGGTGGGGATATGAGGCACTTGCCGTGGAGCAATTCCTGCATAACCAGTACGATGAAAAATTCTACACGGTTAATAAGGCAATGAGCATTGCCGAGTACAAAAAGAATTACTGGATCAAGAACCTGGAAAATAAAGTTGATTATATTGAAGCCAATCTTGAAAGAAGGGATACGGAGAAATTTGAGGCCAGCCTGACCTTGCTTCGGAATGAGCTTTCATATGAAATGCCGGAAATTAAAAAAATTCCCATTAGTAACATACAAAATATTGAATTTCTGGATCTTAATCAATTAACAACCAACAGGGTAAATGCGGAAGTAATCCAACGGACAAGGGATTTTATCAAGCTTCTGAATAAAATCTATATCCGTATTTATAACAATGCCAATGATAATAAAGACAATCTGATCCGTGAACTTCAGAAAACACAATCGGATAAGAATAACTTTCTCAAACTAAAAAGAACCTATCACAATGAAAAACTGACAGAGTTTGTTGAGAACAATAATGAGCTGGTAAGAATCATTGAATACAAGGGAAGGTTATACCAGAAAATTGATCCCATTTACCTTGATCCCGAACCGGGTTTTATAAAGGCTCACTTCTATGCACCGAGAAAGATGGTATTTGGCACATATTACAGCACCTTCAATATAAATGCAATTGTTATCTGGTGCTTTTCATTACTGCTATACCTGATATTATATTTCAGGCTCTTAAAACGGTTTCTTGATCTGCTCGAACAACTGAGTCCTCGTTTATCGAATCAGTCATGAATTAAGCTATGGCCAAACAGGCCTGTGGGGTAATAGCAGGGTATATTGCTCAATCAACGATTTCGACCATCTTGAAGGGAATCCTGATGATGGACTCGTAATCCTCGCCGGCCTCCAGCATATCTTCATCGTCTTCCTCATAATACCAGTTTACCAGAACATCGTGTTTGGCTTTATGTATGGCTTCAAGCTTTTTAA
The DNA here is from genome assembly GCA_963705125.1 of uncultured Bacteroidales bacterium. Taxonomy (GTDB): domain Bacteria; phylum Bacteroidota; class Bacteroidia; order Bacteroidales; family UBA10428; genus UBA5072. The sequence continues at coordinate 45,825 of CAVPIY010000012.1, forward strand.
ATACATCCAGAATACACTTGGACGAACTGGTGTTAAAGTATTCGAGATGAATGTCCACCTGGGTTTTATTATGCGGATCCTTTGAATAATGATCAAGCCAATCTACCAGTGGTTTGTAGAATTCGATCGAATTTTCCGGAATTGATCTTCCCCGAATTTCAAGGACACTTGTCTCGGGATTAAATTTTATGGATGGAGTTTTTGAGCTGCCTTCGATGTTAATTGGTTCCATATGCAGAAATGATTTTCTAAAACGGTTATTAGACTCGAATGGTTAAATTGAAAAATGAATAATTATCATTATAAACATAAAACTCATATTCAAGCTTATTCCCCGATTTTCTCGCAATATCCACGAGACCGAGACCCCCGCCTCCCTTAGCCGACAATTTCTGGTGATTCAAAATGAACTTATACATATCTTTCAGCTCATCTCTTGTAAGTGAATTGATCTTGTCTATTTTCTCCTTCAGAAACTTGATACGTTTGGAATTGACAAAATTTCCCGTTGTCACCTTATAGAACTCACCCTCACGATCAACGATCAATACTCCGAATTTTGGATCAAGATCCTCATTAATTCCCTCATGAACAGTTTCAATGTGGTGAAACAGGTTCTGAAGGCTTTCAACAAGTACATTGTAGATTTTTTTCCGCAGCCGGCTTTCAGCATTGGACTCCTCAAGTTTCTTTTCAACAGCCTCCAGGATATCATTAATCAGGTCCGATGTTATACTCCCTTTGTAAGCAAGCACAACATCGCCCTTACTGTGATTTGCGTAATATTCTGCCAAATTAAAACTCATATTAGGTCCGGATGGTATTAAACTGAAACCTGATTGTCCAACAAATATATAAAAAATAATCTCTTTATACTATCTACGCTATTATTCCCCGATTTACATGCATTGAAAATCAACCCTTCTGCAATTTAAATATAGGTATTTTTACATTATCAACACCAACCGGTAATTATTTTTTGTAAACATGATACCTGAAACTATCCGGGTGAAGTCTGCCTTTTTTGTTTTTTTGACCCCGGATACAATGAATAACCATTCAATTTGCATTCAAGTTGTCCGTTATAGAGAGATATCTTTCTTGATGGTCTCAGACCGACATGCTTGAAAGCTTCGGGATTGCCGCTGAATATCCAGGCTGTGTATCCTTCATAGCTCTTTTTCAATGCATCACCGATTTCTGAATACAACTGGTTGATATTTTGCGGAATAATCCTTTCTCCATAGGGTGGATTGATCAGGATGATACCGGGTCCTCCCGGTGGCTGAAAGTCACTGAAATGGCAGGTTCGGAAACTGATCAGGTCCGAAACCCGGGCATTCTTTGCATGATTGATGGCCAGTCTTACAGCTGCCGGAGAAATATCAGATGCATGAACCCGAATGCTGTTTGATTTATCAATGGGTTTTCTTTCGCTTACCATTTTGCGAAAAAGCTCCTGATCGTAATCCTTCCACTTCTGAAAGCCATATGTGCGACCCAATGCGCCAGGCGGAATTTCTGCTGCAATCATGGCCGCTTCAACAGGTAATGTTCCGGACCCGCACATAAAATCAATGAACGGAACCCTCTCATTCCATTCCGTGAGTTTAACCAAACCGGCAGCCAGCACTTCATTTAGTGGTGCCGGCCCCTGTCTGAAACGGTATCCTCTCCGGTAAAGCGGATCGCCGCTGCTGTCAAGCGAGAGAATGATGTTTCTGTTCCGTATATAGGCATTTATTCTCAGGTTGGGCGAGTCGAGATCAACAGATGGACGACGTCCGTATTTATCGCGAAATTGGTCAACCACTGAATCCTTGATTCTCTGCGCAACGAACTGTGAATGAGTATACAAATCAGATTTTAATGAAACTTCAACCGCCAAGGTGTCATCCACACCCATATATTTATCCCACCTTATACTTCGAATATACTCGTACAGGTCATTAGCCTGTTTTAATTCCGTTTCACTGATCGGTACAAGGATTTTCAATGCGGTCCGCAAGTAATAATTGGCTTTGTACATGATTAGATTGTCACCTGTAAAAGACACCGCCCTGTTGAGTACAAGGACATTCCCAGCTCCCAGAACTGCGAGTTCTTCAGCCAGAACAGACTCCAAACCGAATAGTGTTTTTGCCACCATGTTAAACATAGCCAATCAGTTTTAAGTAATTAATCCATCGGCAAAGCTGCCAGAAATTAAATCATCCACATGATGTATTGCATTCCGCAGCCTTTGTTCCCCGGAACCTGTCACAAGCCGGTAATGTAATCCCCGTTCCTCCAATTCGCTTCGGTAAAGCCTTAACAGGTTCTCGCGCATCCTTCCACCGTTTTCCCTCACCGGATCAGGTTCCCAGGGAATATCTATATCGCAAAGCAAATATAGGTTTATCTCGTTCCGGGCCAGTTCCAGATCAAGCCATGGCGGACGACGGTGATAAACAAGATCAAACCATACCTTGGTTATGATCAGATATGTATCCAGAAAAAGCAGCCCCTTGGCGCACCGGGAATACTCATCCTTCTGTCTGATCTGAATTCTTGTGATATGTTCCACATCGGAATAATTATAGGGACGGGAAAGACCGGATATATATTCCCTGGCATATTCGGGAATATACATGGTGCTATAATGCTCGGCAAGCTGAATTGTCAGTGTGGATTTACCCGTACATTCGGGACCGGTAATTACAACCCTGATTAGTTCCTGACCGGGTCTGCCGTCAGTTCTTTTTTCCATGTTAAAAGTCCTTTCATGGCAAGCAAAGCATAAGCAAGAAACAAGATGGAACTCGGGAATAAACCTTTGTAAATCATCAGACCGCATGATAATACATCAATAATAATCCAGAAGATCCATTGTTCAATAAACTTTTGGGTAAGCATCCAGGTTGCAACCATACCACTGCTGGATAGCAGAGCATCCGGCCAGGCAACATCAGTTTCAGTGAATTTCTTAAGCAGGAAATATACCGGGATCGTAAAAAGTAAGATTACTGCAATGCAGGATACCAGAACGGGTTTAGAAGCCTTATTTATGGCCAGTCTTCCTGAAATCCGGTCCTGTCCTTTGATTGGCCGGGACCAGTTGTACCAGCCATAGAAACCGATGATGACATAGTAAATATATAGAATTGAATACGCATACAGGGAAGTTCTATAGAATACCCATACATACAGGGCGGATGATATAATCCCGAAAAACCACAAAATTAACTGCTCCCGAATTGTAAAAATAATATAAAGGAAGCCTGCAGCTGAGGCAATTAGTTCAATATAATGCATTTGTATCCATTGCATTATTGTGGCCGGAATATTCATGCTGACCTGTCAGATATTATATTTGCGAATAAGGGCCATTAAAAAGAAGGCAAACTATTTGGAATTTAACAACATGGTTTCAAACTTATCCCAGTTCTTCAGTATGGTCATGGCAGTCTCAAACTTGGGATCTTCTTCATTGGTAATCCGGAAAAATTCATTGTTTGACCAAAGGTCACGGGCTATATACGATTTAAGCAACAGCTGCAGTTGTCCGGCCGATAATATCAGATCATGATCATTTTTCTGAACGCCTTTATCTGCTGCATATTGAAAGAATTTAGCCATAAGTCCGTCATTTATATCAAATTCCTCTTTAAACCGGTTGAAGTCAGGATACTTCTTCTGCAACTCCACCCTGTTTGCATCCACATATTCCAGTACAAATCTGTTGATAATCCCTTTTTTTACCAAATTGCGATAATAATCAGAGTAATAACTGGTATCAATTGATACAAAATAGTCTGGCATGATCCCTCCGCCGCCATATACAATCCTGGTATTTTTGAGTGTAAAATATTTCAGGGAATCCGGAAAATGGATGCTGTCCTTGTGGGCCATCTCTCCATTCATATATCTGTTGATCAGATCTTTATCATAGTCATCCCGATTCATATCATACGGTTTTTGTATCAGTCTTCCGGTTGGGGTATAGTACTTGGCCACCGTAAGCCGGATCATTGACTGATCGGGAAGCTGCAATGGCTTTTGAACCAGTCCTTTGCCATATGAACGCCGGCCTACAATAATGCCCCGGTCCCAGTCCTGTATAGCTCCGGAAACGATTTCACTCGCAGAGGCAGATCCTTCATCAATGAGAATGACCAGATGACCTTTCTCAAAACTTCCCTCACGTGTTGAAAAATACTCTTTTTTGGGGCTATTGATTCCCTGGGTATACAACACGAGCCTTCCATCCTCAAGAAACTGATCAGCCAGATTTATGGCAACTTCAAGATATCCTCCCCCGTTACCTGTCAGATCAAGTATCAGATTACTGACATTTTCATCCATCAGCTTTTTCAGAGCCCCCTGAAATTCATCCATGGTGGTCATGGAGAAGCGGTTGATCTTAATATATCCGATATTTTCATCCACTTTATAGCTGGCATCAATACTATAAATGGGTATCTTATCTCTCAATATTGTGAAATCAATAAGGCCATATCCTTTCCTCAACACACTGATGATCACCTTTGTGCCTTTTTTGCCTTTCAGCAGATTAAACACCTGATCATTGGTTATACCAATTCCTGCAATGCTCTTGCCATCAACCCGGATGATCCTGTCTCCGGCCATAACGCCCATTTTCTCGGAAGGGCCACCCGAGACAGGAGAAATAATGTAAACAGTATCATTCAGGATATTAAAAGAAACCCCGATTCCTTCAAAATTGCCCTGCAGGGGTTCATTCAATTCGGCTACCTCCTTTCGGGTCAGATAGGTTGAATGCGGATCGAGGTCTTTGAGCATTCTGGTTATGGCATGTTCCACCATCAATTCCTGATCAACTGAATCAACATAATATTTATCAATCCATTCCAGTACTTTCCCGAATTTAATGGTTTGCTCATATAACATTTGTGCCTGGGTACTATTTCCTGAAGAAATACAAAAAAACAATAACCCGATCTTCAAAATCCGATTCATAAACCTCTAATTTAAATGCCTCATTTAAAACAATCTAATCCAAAACCTATTCCCATTCAATGGTTGCAGGAGGCTTTGAGCTAATGTCATACACGACCCGGTTGATCCCTTTAACCCGGTTGATAATCCGGTTGGAAATATATCCCAGAAATTCGTACGGCAGGTGAGACCAGTCAGCTGTCATTCCATCTGTTGAAGATACGGCACGCAGGGCAACCACATTCTCATAGGTACGTTCATCGCCCATCACGCCGACCGACTGGACAGGTAACAAAATAGCACCTGCCTGCCAAACGGAATCGTACAGTCCAAATTCCCTGAGTCCCTGAATAAACAGTTCATCAGCTTCCTGAAGCAGTTTTACCTTACCGGGAGTTACTTCACTGATAATCCTGACGGCCAGTCCTGGTCCCGGAAACGGATGACGGTTAAGGATCATGGGATCAATATCTAAAGCCTTTCCAACACGTCTGACCTCGTCTTTGAACAGTAATTTCAAGGGTTCAACGACTTTGAGGTGCATCTTTTCCGGCAAGCCTCCCACGTTGTGATGTGATTTAATTTTGGCTGAGGGACCATTCACCGAAACAGATTCAATTACATCGGGATAAATGGTACCCTGAGCAAGCCATTTGACATCTTCAATCTGCCTTGCCTCCTGTTCGAAAACAGCAATAAAATTCTTTCCGATGCTCTTGCGCTTCATCTCAGGATCTGTAATACCTTTAAGGTCATCCAGAAACAGGGACTTTGCATCAACTCCCCTGACATTCAAACCCATATGCTGATAGGAAGCAAGTACACGGGTAAACTCATCCTTGCGAAGCAAGCCGTTATCCACAAAGATACAGGCAAGATTATTCCCGATCGCTTTATGCAATAATACTGCTGCGACTGAGGAATCAACACCGCCTGAGAGACCCAGAACGACTTTATCCTGCTGCAAGGTCATTTGCAGGGTTCGGATGGTTTCGGTAATAAATGATTCAGCAGTCCAGTCCTGCCTGCATCCACAAATATCGACCACAAAATTTTTCAGCAGCTGAATCCCCTCAGTGGTATGGTAAACTTCAGGGTGAAACTGAATACCATAGGTTTCTTCCCCCTCAATTGCAAACGCACCAATTCTTACGTCGGAAGTACTGCCAATAATGCGATAATTTGGTGGTATATTTACTATGGTATCTCCATGTGACATCCATACCTGTGTCCCGTTGCTCATACCTTGAAGCAGCTTGCAGGACTGATCCGAAATTTCCAGGTTAGCCCGGCCATACTCACGGGTATTCGAAGGTGCCACCTCGCCGCCAAACCGGTGTGATAAATACTGGGCACCATAGCAAATGCCCAGCAAGGGCAACTTACCTTTTATATCTTGCAATTCAGGAAAGGGAGCATTGTTATCTCTGACTGAGTATGGACTTCCTGACAGAATAAACCCTTTTACCGTATAATCGGGCTTTTTAGAGGCATTATAAGGCCAGATCTCACAATATACGCTGAGCTCTCTCACCCTTCGGGCTATTAGCTGTGTGTACTGAGACCCAAAATCAAGAATGATTATTTTGTCTTTCACCATAGAATGAATTACCGGGATGAATGCCCAAATATACGTTTTTTTAATCCGTCGGTGTAATCATTCGTTACCACAGGAACCGGATAAATATCCCCATCTTCAGCAGCATAAGTTTCGGCAAAGATGTCTCTTGCCTCCCTGAGCAGAGAATCAATGCTTTTATAGCGGGTTGAAAAGTGGCCGATAAGGAGTTTTCCCACACAGGCATCCTTTGCCAATGTCGCAGCCTGCACCGAAGTAGAATGTCCGGTAATCCTGGCCAGTTTCTTATCCTTATCTGAAAACGTGGATTCAAAATACAAAAGATCGATGTTCCTGAGGCTAACAGCCAGTTTCGGGAAATAGGATGTATCACTGCAAAATGCATATGAACGCGGTTTAACTGGAGGAAGTGTAAGGTCACGGTTAGGAATGACCTGGTCATCCGGTGTGATGAAATCATGACCTTCCTTTATCCTCCTGATATCCCGGATTCCCAGATTATGTTTCTCAATGACATCCTTTCTGATATTCAATAATCTTGGCCTCTCACGGAAAACAAAACCCACAACCGGCACGCTGTGCCGCAAAGGCAGCGTTTCCACAACAACATGTTTATCGCTGTAAATCTGATTCGGCTTACTGGTAATAAAAGGGTGGAAAACAATGTTATAGCACATATCTTTTCCAAACTGACCCAAGTAGTGATTCAACGTAAATTCAAAATCCCTGTGTGCATAGATATGCAGGTCTGGTTTTCTGCCCATCAGGTTGTATGATGAAAAAAGCCCATAAAGTCCAAATACATGATCCCCATGCAAGTGGCTGATAAATATATGGTTTATCTTGGACATATTGACAGAAAACCGGCGAAGTTGTATCTGTGTTCCTTCTCCACAGTCAATTAAAAAAAAACGCTCATGTACATTGAGTACATGAGCAGTTGGAAATCTTCTGGTCGTGGGAATTGCAGAACTGCTCCCCAGCACTGTCAACGAGAATGACATGACCACAATAAATTTGGTCTTAGGCTTCTCCAAGCATTTTTATTGCCTCGTCAAGCGACCCGGCAATATTCAGCACTGTATCGAGTTGTGAGATGGTTATCAGCCTTTCCACAGCATCGTTCAATCCGGTGAGTACAAAAGTACCAGTGGCGTTTTTGCAAAGGCGGTTGGCTACAAGGATTGCACTAAGCCCTGAAGAATCACAATACCTGCACTTGCTCAAATCAAGTACTATGTTTTTCTCACCATTACCTGACACAAGCACCAATTCTGATTTTAAGGTCGGTGCAATGTGGGTATCAAGTTTTTCCTCCAATACCTGAATAAATGTATAATTTTTACGTTTTTCAATCTTGAATTCCATGATGGAAAAATTTAGGTAAATAGTATATTACTCATTTTCAGCTTGATTTTCATCCGGTTCCTTGGTCTTCTTTTCGGGTTTTTTCCGTTTTGATTCTTTTTTCTCCATCTCGGTTTTTATAGCAGCCAGATCCGTGATATCACCCAGCGTGGTTTTTTCCATACTGGTTTTCATTTTCTTGGCAACCTTATGAGTCGTATCGGATGTTGCCTTGCGTTCAGAATCGAAAGCTGCCCGCTTGATATCCTCATGAACCCTGCTGTGTGAAACGATTATTTTCTTGGCCCCCTTTGAAAACTCAATCACTTTAAACGGTAATTTTTCATCCAGTTTTGCCGGTTTACCATCTTCCTTAATCAGGTGCTTGGGTGTAACAAAACCTTCAACCCCATAAGGAAGGGCAACAATCGCTCCTTTATCTGTCACTTCTACTATTGTGCCTTCATGAATCGAATCGGAGGTGAAGATGGTTTCGAATACATCCCAGGGGTTTTCTTCAAGTTGCTTGTGACCCAGACTAAGTCTCCTGTTTTCTTTGTCAATCTCCAGAACGATGACATCGATATTCTCACCTATATTCGTAAACTCCGCAGGATGTTTAACCTTTTTGGTCCATGAGAGATCGGATATATGGATCAAACCGTCCACACCCTCTTCGATTTCAACAAAAACACCGAAGTTTGTAAAGTTACGAACTTTTGCCGTATGTTTGCTGCCAACCGGATACTTTTCTTCAATCTTTTCCCATGGATCAGTTTTAAGCTGCTTCATGCCCAGAGACATTTTTCTCTCGTCACGGTCCAGGGTCAGGATAACGGCTTCAACTTCATCACCTACTTTCAGGAATTCCTGGGCACTGCGAAGATGCTGTGACCAGGACATTTCAGATACATGGATCAAACCTTCGACACCGGGGGCGATCTCAATAAAGGCGCCATAATCGGCCATAACCACAACACGGCCTTTGGCCTTGTCACCCACCTTGATACCGGCATCCAGTGAATCCCACGGATGGGGTGTGAGCTGCTTCAATCCCAGTGCTATACGCTTCTTCTCATCATCAAAATCAAGGATAACCACCTGAAGTTTCTGGTCGAGCTGTACGATTTCTTCCGGATGGTTAATCCTGCCCCAGGAAAGATCCGTAATGTGAATTAAGCCATCCACACCCCCCAGATCAATGAATACACCATATGAAGTAATATTCTTCACGGTGCCTTCCAGGATCTGTCCCTTTTCCAGTTTGGCAATGATTTCCTTCTTTTGTTGTTCAAGCTCAGCTTCTATGAGGGCTTTGTGAGAAACAACGACATTTTTGAACTCGTGGTTGATCTTGACCACCTTGAATTCCATGGTCTTACCAACATAAATATCATAATCCCGGATGGGTTTAACATCTATCTGCGAACCGGGGAGAAAGGCCTCAATGCCAAATACGTCCACAATCATGCCCCCCTTCGTGCGGCATTTGATATAACCTTTAATAATTTCGTCCTTTTCGAGGGATTCATTTACCCTATCCCAGGATTTCAATGTACGTGCTTTTTTGTGCGAAAGTACGAGCTGACCTTTTTTATCTTCCTGACTTTCGATATAAACCTCAACCTTATCACCATTCGCAAGCTCAGGGTTATAACGGAATTCATTCAAACTCACCACGCCTTCGGATTTGTACCCGATGTTTATTACTACCTCACGTTTGTTCATCGAAATCACGGTACCTTCAACCACTTCATTTACCTTAACGGCACTGAGGGTGTCGTTATACATCTTTTCGAGGTCTATTTTTTTCAGTGATGAATGGTAATCGCCTTCTTCATATTTGCCCCAGTCAAAAGAAGGATCAGACTCAAGATTTAAATCAGCAACCTGGTTTCCGGTGTCTGATCCGGTCGTCCGACTTTCTTTGGCCACTTTTTTTGGCAATTCTTCTGCTTTCACTTCAACAGGGGCTTCCTGAATGTCATGTTGTAATCCTGTGTTTTCCACCACAGATTCTGTCATTTCGTTCTGATCTGACAAGTTATCAATCTGGTTATCAATGATTTCAGCCTGTTCAGCTGTTTGTTCCAGATTCTTTTCATTATTTTCAATCATTAATTATAAAGTTAAAATTTAGTAAGTTAGACATTATGTTGATAAAAATCGAGCTGCAAAATTATATTATTCCCGCTTAAAAAACTAAAAATAAAGAAGAAATATACAAAAAGCAGGCACGTAAATCTGGTTGACAATCCTTTGTGGCCGTTATATAGCATTATATGCTGTAAAATTGCGCGTTGGTGGAATCTTACTGAAACTATTTCTATTTATCAACAGGAAACACTAATTTTATCGCGATTAACATGAAAATTATATGAAAACTATCATCATCGGAACGGGATATGTAGGGCTTGTTACAGGTACCTGTTTTTCAGAAAGCGGTATTGATGTTGTTTGCGTTGATATCGACCAGGATAAGATTGAAAAACTCAGGCAGGGAATCATCCCGATCTATGAACCGGGCCTTGAACCCATGGTAAAAAGAAACCTGGAGAAAAAACGGCTCACCTTTTCCACCAGTCTGAAGGAAAATATGCCTGATACCGAGGCGATATTTATTGCTGTGGGCACACCACCCGGAGAAGACGGCAGTGCTGATCTGAAGCATGTTCTGGGCGCGGCACGTGAAATCGGCATGTATCTCGATTCTTACATGGTTGTTGTAACAAAAAGTACAGTACCCATCGGAACCTCAAAAAAGGTAAAGGAAGCCATTCAATCCGAATTGGATAAGAGAGGTGTTACAGTTGAATTTGATGTTGCCTCCAATCCGGAATTCCTGAAAGAAGGTGCCGCTGTGGAAGACTTTCTCAAACCAAACCGCATTATCCTGGGTGTTGAATCGGAGCAGGCACGGAAAATTATGAACCGCCTTTACCACCCTTTTCTGCTCAATGGTCATCCTATAATTTATATGGATATACCTTCAGCTGAAATGACCAAATATGCGGCCAATTGCATGTTGGCCACCAAAATAAGCTTCATGAATGATCTGGCCAACCTGTGTGAACTGGTTGGTGCGGATATTACTGCGGTGAGGAAAGGAATTGGCAGCGACCCCAGGATTGGCAGCAAGTTTATCTTCGCCGGAATCGGTTATGGAGGTTCCTGTTTCCCAAAGGATGTGAAAGCGTTGATTAAAACAGCCCTGGACATGGGGTACCCACTGGAGATTGTCCAGGCTGTCGAAAATGTGAATATCAGGCAGAAAGAGGTTATCATTGGCAAAATTCACGCCCATTTTGGCGGTGACCTGAAAGGGAAGGTTTTCGGCCTCTGGGGATTGTCTTTCAAACCCAACACCGATGATATCCGGGAAGCTCCCGCACTCACGATCATCGATAAGCTCCTGGAGGCAGGTGCTTCTGTGAAGGCCTATGATCCGGTTGCGATGGAAGAGACCAGAAAGGTCACCGGAGACAGAGTTGAATTTGGCCGTGACCTCTATGATGCCTTGATCGATGCCAATGCGCTAATTCTCGCCACCGAATGGTCTGAGTTCCGGATTCCGAATTTTAAACTGCTTTCAAAAATTATGAAGGAAAAAATCATTTTTGATGGCAGAAACATTTATGATCCCGCTGAGGTGGCTGAAAACGGATTCACCTATTATGGAATCGGCAGAAATGTAATGTCTTAATATTTTCCGATATGAAAGGGATCATTTTAGCGGGAGGTTCCGGAACGAGGCTTTATCCCATTACAAAAAGTATCTCGAAACAGATCATCCCCATCTATGACAAGCCCATGATTTACTATCCCCTGGCAGTCTTGATGCTGGCCGGGATCCGGGAAATCCTTATCATTTCAACACCAAAGGATATCCATCTTTATCAGGATTTGCTCGGCGATGGAAGTCAGTTGGGATTGAAACTGACCTATGCCGTCCAGCCTTCTCCCGATGGCCTTGCCCAGGCATTTATCATTGGTGCGGATTTTATCGGAGCTTCTCCGGTATCCATGATCCTGGGCGATAACATTTTTTATGGCCATGGTTTTGGCAGGGTATTGTCTGAAGCATCCCGGCTGCAGGATGGAGCAATAGTATTCGGTTATTATGTTAATGATCCCGAACGCTATGGAGTTGTCGAATTTGATGAAGAGAACAAAGTGATCAGTATTGAGGAGAAACCTCCGATTCCCAAATCCAACTATGCTGTAACAGGCTTGTATTTTTATGGCAATGACGTGGTTGAAAAAGCAAGAACTTTAAAGCCTTCCGGCAGGGGGGAACTTGAAATTACCGACCTGAACAGACTTTATTTGGAAGAAAACCGCCTCAAGGTTAAAATTCTCGGTCGCGGCATTGCCTGGCTCGATACAGGAACCCATGAAACCCTGCTGCAGGCCTCTGTTTATGTTCAGACAATTGAAGCAAGACAGGGCCTTAAAATATCCTGCATTGAAGAAATTGCCTTTAAAAAGGGGTTTATTACGCAAACACAACTGGTTAAACTGGCAGAGGCCCTGAGTAAGAACCAATACGGCAGGTATCTCCTGAAGATTGCCGAAGAAAAGATCTATAATTTCGAAAGTGAGGATATTTGATGGAATTAATACCGACTTCCTTTGCAGGGCTTGTTCTCATCAGGCCCAGGATCTTTGAAGATCCCAGGGGCTATTTCTATGAAAGTTATAATGAGCAGGACTATAAAAAAGCAGATATCCCATTTGATTTTGTACAGGATAATCAATCGGAATCAGGGAAGGGTGTGATCCGTGGACTGCATTTCCAGCTTGCTCCCCATGCACAGACCAAACTAGTCCGGGTACTCCAGGGTTCTATATATGATGTAGCTGTGGATCTGCGCCGGGGTTCACCCACTTTCGGCAAATGGTATGGGATAGAGCTCTCGGGCAGCAACAAGCTGCAGTTGCTTATTCCCCAGGGATTTGCGCACGGCTTCTCAGTTTTATCCGATAGTGCCATGGTTTTATATAAAACAGATGATTTTTATTACAAGGAAGCAGAAAGAGGCATTGTTTTCAATGATACCTTCCTCAAAATAGATTGGAATACAGGATCCTCTGAATGCATTGTATCAGAGCGAGACCGGCAACTTCCGAAATTTGAAAATGCGGAATACAACTTCACATTCTGAATGGCATGAAGCATGTATTGGTCACAGGAGGCAAAGGCCAGCTTGGCAGTAACCTGCGCATGATTGCTGACAAGTACCGGGATTATCGTTTCAGTTTTATCGATGTAGATGAACTTGACCTGACCAATTCCCGGGAAACAAGAGACTTTCTTATCCTCAACAAACCGGAATACATCATCAATTGTGCAGCTTATACAGCGGTCGATCAGGCTGAAACGCAACCTGAGGTTGCTTTCAGGGTAAACAGCGACATCCCGCAACTGCTGGGAGAAATAGCCGTGAAAAACAAGATCCGGATACTGCATATTTCAACTGATTATGTTTATGACGGGAGGTTATCCATTCCGCACAGGGAAGAAGAATTTCCCGCACCGGTATCGGTATATGCCCAAAGCAAATATGCAGGCGAAAAGGCGCTTCATGACAATAACATGGTCATAACAATCCGTACATCCTGGCTTTACAGCAAGTTCGGGAATAATTTCCTGATCAGCATGCTCAGGCTCGGCAAAGAAAGAAAAGAGCTGGGTGTTGTTTTTGACCAGACAGGAACTCCAACCTATGCAGGTGATCTGGCAGATACTTTGATGAGCATTATCTCTTTTTCTGAGAAAGAAGCATTTTTGCCCGGAATATATAATTATTCAAACGAAGGGGTTTGCAGCTGGTACGATTTCGCACTGGAGATCATGAAGCAGGGGCGAATAGACTGCCATGTAAAACCCATCAGGACCAGTGAATATCTGCTTCCCGCCCAGAGACCTGAATACAGTGTAATGGATAAAGCAAAAATCAAACGCACTTTTGATATACAAATTCCTCATTGGAAGGATAGTTTAATTACTGTGCTCCAAAGTCTGGAAAAAAATGAGGAAATTTGAGCGTATCATTAACCAAGTAGAGACATGGAAAACAAGGAACTGCTGAACACGGTCAGAAGTCGTGCCCGTCAATGGCTGAAGGAGCCATTTGATGCGGAAACCCGGAAAAAGGTACAGGAACTGATCGACCATGGTGAATCAGAGCTGATCGAATGTTTTTACCGTGATCTGGAGTTTGGTACAGGTGGATTGCGGGGAATCATGGGTGTTGGTACAAACCGGATGAATGTGTATACAGTAGCCATGGCAACCCAGGGATTGAGCAATTATCTGAAACAGGAATTCCGGCATATACCCCAGATCAAAGTCGCGATTGCCTATGATCCGAGAAACAACAGCCGGCTATTTGCAGAAACAGCAGCCAATATTTTCTCAGCGAACGGCTTTAAGGTGTATATCTTTGATGCCCTCCGTCCGACACCTGAATTGTCATTTGCCATCCGTTATTTCAAGTGTCAGAGTGGTGTCGTGATCACCGCATCGCATAATCCCAAGGAGTACAACGGTTATAAAGCATATTGGGATGACGGCGGTCAGATTATTTCCCCGCATGATAAACGTATCATCGGGGAGGTACAGAAAATACAATCTCTTGATAATGTATATTTTGAAGCCAGGACTGAGAATATTGAACTGATCGGGTCCGAAATCGACGACATATATACAAATCAAATTACAGGCCTCTCGCTTGCTCACGATGTGATCAGAAGACAAAACCAGATGAAGATCATTTACACACCCTTGCATGGATCGGGTGTTAATCTGGTTCCGCTGGTCCTTCGGAAATTTGGTTTCAATCAGATTCTGAGCGTACCTGAACAGAATACGCCCGATGGAAACTTTCCTACTGTACATTCCCCGAATCCTGAAGAAAGTGCAGCACTGGCGATGGCCATCAGGAAGGCAGAAGACTCAGGTGCCGATCTGGTGATGGCTACAGATCCCGATGCCGACCGCGTGGGGATAGCGGTCAGAAACACCAAGGGAAAATTTGTTATTCTGAACGGTAACCAGGCTGCTTCGCTGCTGATCCATTACCTGTTGCTCAAATGGAAAGAAAATGGCAAGCTAAAGGGAAAAGAATATATCGTGAAGACCATTGTGACTACTGAGTTGCTGGCCACCATGGCAGACAGGTTCAGGGTTATCTGTTATGATGTGCTGACAGGCTTTAAGTATATCGCCGATGTAATTAAAACCTTTGAGGGACAGCAAACTTTCATCGGAGGAGGCGAAGAGAGCTACGGGTATCTTGCCGGTGACTTTGTCAGAGATAAGGACGCTGTCATGTCATGTGCACTTATTGCTGAAGCTTGTGCATATGCAAAAGATAATGGCAAGACCCTATATGAACAATTGCTTGATATTTACAAAGAATTCGGCCTGTATAAAGAAAAACTCATCTCAGTTGAGAAAAAAGGTAAATCCGGACAGGAAGAGATTCAGCAAATGATGTTTGATTTAAGGAATAATCCTCCGTCCAGTATAAACGGCTCTCAACTGGTCGAGGTTATGGATTACCTGGATAGTGCTTGTCTCGAAAGGGCCAACCGTAAAAACGGGGGTATTGTAATCCCCAGTTCAGACGTATTACAATTTTTTACAGCCGATGGCAGCAAAATTTCTATCAGGCCATCCGGAACAGAGCCTAAGATCAAGTTTTATTTTGGTGTCAAAGATGACCTGAAATCCGTTGATTTGTATGAGCAGGTTCATGCTGAACTGGATAAGCGCATTGAAAAAATAATTGCGGACTTGAAACTTAAATAAAGGTAACCCATGAAATCATACCGAAAGGAACTGTGGTTCAACACAACAAGCCGCCGGCAATTGATCAATATTACCCCCCGGGTGCAGCAATGTCTCGAAGAAAGCGGAATTAAAGAAGGTATGCTGCTGTGCAACGCCATGCACATCACCAGCAGTATCTTCGTGAACGATGATGAATCTGGCCTGCATCATGATTTTGAAGTCTGGCTTGAAAAACTGGCCCCTGAAAAGCCCTACTCACAATATCAGCACAACGGTTTCGAGGATAATGCGGATGCGCACCTGAAGCGTACGATCATGGGTCGTGAGGTTGTTGTGGCCATTACCGGCGGAAAGATGGACTTCGGACCCTGGGAACAGATCTTCTATGGTGAGTTCGATGGGAAAAGAAGTAAACGGGTATTGGTCAAAATCATTGGAGAATAATACAAGCTTCAATTCAACTGGCACGCTGATCCCGACACTGTCCTTCCGTTAACTGCCTATTCCAGATACGTATAGCCATAAAGTCCAGACCGGTATGTGGACAGAAATTCCTTACCCTCTTCGGCCGTGATGATCTCGGATTTTACGGCTGAAGTTACCCAGGTCTCAACCGTACGTACCAGTTTCTTGGCATTATACTGGACATAATCGAGAACCTCAGCAACTGTTTCACCATCAATGATTTGATCAATCTCATAACCGTTATCTGTTACGGAAACATGCACAGCATTCGTATCACCGAAGAGGTTATGGAGGTCACCCAGAATTTCCTGATAAGCCCCAACCAAAAACACACCCAGGTAATAGGATTCCTTGGGTTTGATCGAGTGAACCGGGAGATAGTAGGAAAAGTTCCGGGTAGATATAAAATTATCGATTTTTCCGTCCGAATCACAGGTTATATCCTGTAGTGTTGCGGCACGTGTGGGTTTTTCATCCAGTCTTTGCAGGGGCATGATCGGGAATATCTGATCGATCGCCCAGGAGTCAGGCATGGACTGAAACAAGGAAAAATTGCAGAAATATTTGTCTGATAAAATCTTTGGCAAATGCCGGAGCTCTTCCGGAATATGCTTGGTCTCATTTGTCATCTGGTAGAGTTCCCGTGCAATAGACCAGAACAACCTTTCTATCTGGGCACGGGTTTTCAGGTCGAGCAAGCCCAGGCTGAACCTGTCAAGTGCTTCCTCCCTGATCTGTTGCGCATCATGCCAGGTTTCTAGCATACCCGACTGATTCAGCCTGTCCCACAAAGAATACAGTTCCTGAACCAGCTCATGATCATTGGCTCCCGGTTGATCATCCTCGCCCCACTCAGGCAGGGTGGTGGCTTCCAGGACCTCAAAGATGAGCACGGAATGGTGAGCGGTAAGGGAGCGGCCAGATTCCGTGATGATGTTGGGATGAGGTATGCCATTCTTATCACTCGCATCTACCATGGTATAAATGGAGTCATTCACATATTCCTGCAGGCTGTAATTAACACTGCTTTCGCTGTTCGAGGACCGGGTACCATCATAATCAACACCCAGGCCTCCCCCGATATCAACAAAATCAATATGAAATCCATTTTTATGCAGCTGTACATAAAACTGGGAAGCTTCCTGTAAAGCGATCTTTATCCGGCGGATCTTGGTAACCTGACTGCCAATATGAAAGTGAACAAGGCGCAAACAATCCTTCATCTTGTTTTTTTCGAGAAAATCCATGGCTTCCAGTAGCTCGCTGGAAGTCAAACCAAATTTGCTCACATCCCCGCCTGAGTCTTCCCATTTACCGCTACCACTGCTCGCAAGCTTAATCCGGATGCCCATGTTAGGTTTGATCTTCAACCGACGTGAAACACTGGCAATCAGCTTCAGCTCATTCAGTTTCTCAACAACCAGGTAAATCCGCTTTCCCATTTTTTGCGCCAGCAGGGCCAGTTCAACGTAGTCCTCATCCTTATACCCGTTGCAAATGATCAGTGAATCACTGTCAGCGTTGATGGCAATAACCGCATGTAATTCCGGTTTTGAACCTGCTTCAAGCCCAATGTTGAATTTCTTGCCATGACTGACGATCTCTTCCACCACAGGTCGCATCTGGTTAACCTTGATGGGATATATAATGAAATTCTGCGCCTTGTATTTGTATTCCTCAGCAGCCAGACCAAAGCAGCGGGCCATCTTTTCGATCCGGTTATCGAGAATATCCGGAAAACGTATGAGCATCGGAGCTGAAACATCCCTGAGAATAAGTTCATCAAGCAGTTCGCGGAGGTCAATATTTACACCATCTTTCCGGGGTGAAACAACCACGTGTCCTTTGTTATTTATGGAAAAAAAATTAACTCCCCACCCCTGAATGTTATACAATTCTGCTGAATCTTCAATGCGCCATTTTCTCATGTTTACCGGTATTTAAGCCGTCCTGATTTTTTTGCAAAAATGCATAAAATATTTTCCGGAACCAGAACAATAGCCCTATATTTTCAGTTTCTTCCTGAAATATCTGATTGTTTCCACCAGTCCATCTTCGAGACTGACTTTAGGATGCCAGTTGTTTAAGAGCTTACCGGCCAGTTCAATGTTAGGCTGCCGTCTTAACGGATCATCCTCAGGCAAAGGCAGATAAATGATCCTGGAGGATGAACCCGTGAGTTGAAGCACTTTTTCAGCTATTTCGCGTATTGTCGTTTCAACCGGATTTCCAATATTCACCGGGCCGGTAATATGTTCGCCGGTTTGCATCAAGCCAACCAAACCTTCGATCAGGTCAGTTATGAACAGAAAACTTCGGGTTTGGCTGCCATTGCCAAAAACGGTAATATCTTCCTTGCGGAGGGCCTGTACAATGAAATTGGAAATCACCCGGCCATCGTTGGGATGCATGCGGGGACCATAGGTATTGAATATCCGGGCAATTTTAATTTGAATACAATTCTGATTGTGGTAATTCATAAAAAGGGATTCTGCACAACGTTTACCTTCATCATAACAGGACCGGACGCCAATGGGATTTACATTACCCCAGTAATCCTCCGGCTGGGGATGTATTTCAGGATCCCCGTATACTTCACTTGTGGACGCCTGTAATATTTTAGCCTTGACCCGTTTGGCCAGCCCCAGCATATTAATGGCTCCCATTACCGACGTCTTAATGGTTTTAATGGGATTATACTGATAATGTATTGGAGAAGCCGGACAAGCCAGGTTATAAATTTCATCCACCTCGGCATAATAGGGCGTTGTAACATCGTGCCGTACGGGTTCAAAGAAATGACTATCGAGCAAGTGGAAAATGTTTTCCCGGCTTCCTGTGAAATAATTGTCCAGGCAAATGACATCCTGACCATCCTGCAATAATCTGTCACAAAGGTGCGAACCGATAAATCCGGCGCCACCGGTAACCAGAATCCTTTTCATCTGAGGCAGACTTAATCATGTTTGTTACAGATCAAAGATATGTAAATTATCGATTTACCTCCGGGCTTTTTATCCAAGTCATTACCAAAACATCATTAATCTTTGTCATGATAAATAACCCGTAAAATGATTATCTTAGTTGCCATTCATAATATATGCTTAATATATGAAACAATCCAATATACTGGTGGTTGATGATTCCAATACCAATATTGTTTTGCTCGAAGCCATACTGGCGGACAGGGGATATAAAATCGACACTGCCCTGAATGTAAATGATGCTCTACAATGCATCGAAAAACAAAAACCTGATCTGATTCTTCTTGATTTACTCATGCCGAAGATCAGCGGTTTTGAATTCCTCGAACAGCTCAGGGAGGATGAAAGAACGAAGGATACCCCAGTTATTGTGATTTCTGCCCTTTCGGATGAAGAGAATAAAAACCGGACATTCCATCTTGGAGCAGTCGATTATATTATTAAACCGGTCGATATTCAATATCTCGTTGACCGGGTTGCAAAAACCCTTCAGTAACACTGCCTGATTTGACGATAGCGGTCCTTATAACCGTTCGTTACCTTTCTTATCATTTATCTAAAAAATTGAAGCATTCGTCAATACCCTTGATCCATTGCTTAAATATTTCCAACCTAAATTTCAGGGATACGTTAATTTGATCATAATAAGACAATCATACAGCGGGAGTTAATCCCAATCTAAATCATCTTAAAGCCATTTATATGAAAAAAATACTTGTGGTAGACGATAATCTGATGATGAGACGACTGATCATTAACTTGTTCACCAACCAGAACCTGGAATTCGATGAAGCAGCCGATGGAAATGAAGGCCTTGAGAAAAT
Organism: uncultured Bacteroidales bacterium; assembly: GCA_963705125.1. Classification (GTDB taxonomy): domain Bacteria; phylum Bacteroidota; class Bacteroidia; order Bacteroidales; family UBA10428; genus UBA5072. Next base: position 65,781 of record CAVPIY010000012.1, read on the forward strand.
ACTTGAATATAATTATGATCTGGTTATAACGGATATCGTAATGCCCGGTATGGAAGGAATTGAGATGATCATGCAGGCAAAAAGACATATCCCGGGTCTCAAGATTATTGCCATAAGCGGAGGTAAGCCCTATTACCTGTATTTGGCCAAGAAACTCGGAATTGAGGCCGTTTTTACCAAACCACTGAATCATCATCAGTTTTATGAAAAGGTAAAAAGCATGCTGCCGTTTGAGCAGGTGGTTAACGCTAAAGCCAGTTAGCAGCGTTATTATAAAACCAAATCATCATGGAACCGGATAAAAAAAGACAGTCAACGCACAAGGAAAATATATATTCCATCATAGCCCATGATCTCCGCAGCCCTTTCAGTACGATACTTGGCTATTGTGAATTGCTATCCCAGAGCATTCGCAGGAAAGAGCTTGAAAAGTCATTGCAATATTGCCGGATCATTCATGATGCAGCGGACCAGACTATGGATTTCCTCGTTAAGCTGCTGGACTGGGGCCGGGCACAAGCCGGGGAAATATCATTCAATCCTGAGAATTTCCGGGTTGAAATTCTGATTAAGGAAATTGTTCTCTTTGCAAACATTCAGGCCGAAAGTAAGCAGATATCGGTTAAAATTGCTTTGGAACCGGATTTGACCGTTTTTGCCGATAAAAATATGATCCGCACTATTCTCGTAAACCTTGTCTCGAATGCCATAAAATTCAGCAAGCCGGGTGGGCAGGTATTCATTTCATGCAGAAAGGTCAAGGATGGCATTGAATTTTTGGTTGCGGATAAGGGACTTGGTATCGAACCGGACAAAGTGATGAAACTATTCAACTCTGACACCCCATTCACAACAAAAGGCACGTCCCTGGAACAGGGCACAGGATTGGGATTAATGCTCTGCAAAAAATTCGTTGATCTGCACGAGGGCAAAATAGGGGTAAAAAGTGAACCCGGAAAGGGATCCAGGTTCTTCCTCAGAATTCCAAATGCCGGTTAATTCTTATAACAGCTCAGCAAGGATCCCCGCCTTCAACGATAAAGGTAGGAACTTCCAGGCATTGGAAGTACTTAACCGTACCGGTTATTCTGAGAATGATCTGTGTATGGATCCGGTTTCCTGTCGTGGGGGAACTATCACCTTCCAATATGATCGAAAAGTCCTTGTCGTCAAGTCCAAGCAGGTATCCTTCCAGCTTATCCTTGATGCCCTTAATGCCGTTTTCGATAAGGCTATTTACGCCATACCATTTGTCGGCACCTATCAGGGGTACAACATAATTATTAAAAAATTTAGGCTTGGTTTCTCCCAGATTAGCAGCTCCGCTAACCAAAACTGCCGTAGCCTGATTGTCACCCAGTACGACGACTTTAATGGAAACACTCTCAAGATTGACCTCAGTAATCTCAGCGTCTTCAGGAATATCAAACAAATCGAGTATTTGACTTGATGTTATATCTTCGACCACTGTGAAGTGACCGGTCTGATCCACCTCGTAAGTCTCGTCGACGTTAATCGTGCCAACCGTTTCAAATTTCCGCTTTTCACATTGCAGAGCCATCAGGGGAATGCAAAAAATTAAGATAAATAGCTTTTTCATACGATGAGATATTAAGTAAAACCTAAATAGTATATGTCAGTTATTCGCCGATACCGATACCCAGACCGGCACTCAACACACTCTGGCTTGCCAGACTGTAATCCACATTCAGCTTCACCGGGCCCAGGTTGAAGGTTACCCCTGCCGTGAACCGGATGTTGTTGCTGCCTTTCAGCTCAAAGGCAACCTTCGTATCTTCTGCCTCATACGTGTACTCCAGATCCACTTTGGCATTTTCATATCCCAGACCACCGTAGAAGGTGAATATTTTGATCTTCTTGCTGGCCTGTGCAACAACGAACCAGGAATTGCAGTCGAGAATATCGCCCAGTCTCAGACGTTGATTGTAAATACCAATTGCCAGATCGAGCGGTAACGTAGTGAAATACTGGCTGACGCTGTGCCGTATTCCCCAGGAAAACAGGTCCAGGTCACCGACATCCTCATTGAATGAATGGGCGAAATACCGGAAGGTCACATCGGTTCCATACACCGAGCCGATTGTTAGCTGGGGTACGGCAAACGGAAGCATCCGCACATTCATACCTGCAGGGAAAACGTAAACTGTGCCCCCGTCACCATTGACTTCGACGGATTCGGCGGGACCAACCACGGTTGGGGCCTCCGCTGTCTGCACCGGGGTGAAATTTCCTTCGGTAGTGGCCATAAAGGTTTCTCTTTTTTCTGAAAAGAAAGCACCCGACGTAACCAGACCCAGATACATCTGAAATCCGAGTTTTTGCATATGGGCACTGTGAAATAATCCGGAATTAAACGTGGCGCCCAATGCGTCGCCCAAAGGCTGTGTAAAGCCTATGCCATTTTCTTCTGTATACTTGGAGACCAGATCTTCAAAAGTCTGCGGATAGGCAGGAAAATTTGAAAACAGAACCAGCAGAATGGCCGGAATGATTAGTTTTGTATTCATGCAAGTGGATTTTGCCGAAAATTACCCATTATTAAACTAAACATCAATTATTTAGTGGAAAAATACTGCCTTTCGTCAAAATTTGAATTATTGCTTTATTTTTACATGGTAATAAATGAAGCTTTATGAAGGCAATGAAACTCACCGGGATCAGGAAGATGAATATGATGGATGCACCGGAACCAGCTGTAATTCATGATCATGATGTCAAGATCAGGATGAAGGTGGTGGGTGTGTGCGGATCAGATATACACTATTATCTCACAGGCAGAATCGGCAGTCAGGTTGTGCAATATCCATTTCCGGTAGGTCATGAAGGTGCAGGTATCGTCGTTGAAACGGGCAGGGCTGTCAGCCGGGTGAAACCCGGTGACCGCATTGCCATTGAACCGGCCATGCCCTGTTGGGAATGTGACCAGTGCAAGGCTGGCAGGCATCACACCTGCCGGAAGCTCAAATTTCTGGGTTGTCCCGGACAGGCCGATGGATGTCTGGTTGAGTATATTGTTATGCCCGAAACCAGCTGCATTCCGATTGAACAACATGTATCCCTTGATGAGGCGGTAATATCAGAGCCCCTGGCCATCGGGATATACGCCGTGAAAAAATCAATACCCATGCCGGGTGCGAAAATCGGCATTCTGGGTTCAGGGCCGATCGGCATGAGTGTATTGCTGGCAGCCAAAGCTGAGGGTTGTTCTAAAGTATATATGACTGATCGCCTGGATGGACGACTTCAGTGTGTTAAACAGGCCGGAGCAGATTACATTGGAAATATTGATACGGAAGATGTAACCCGTGCGATACTGGAACAGGAACCCCTGATGCTGGATGCAGTTATTGAATGCTGCGGGAAGCAGGAAGCACTTAATCAGGCCATTGAATTGCTGAAACCGGGCGGTAAGCTTGTAATCGTCGGCATTCCTGAATTTGATCATTGGCAGATACCTGCAGATATTGCGCGCAGAAAGGAGATCACGCTGCAGAATATCCGCCGGCAGGTGGATTGCACGGAGACCGCCCTGCATTATATGTCAACGGGGAAGATTGATGTAAGTCTTATGGCAACACACCGGTTTACCTTTGAAGATACCCATAAGGCCTTTGAATTGGTGGCCGGATTAGAGGATGGGGTGATGAAAGCGATGGTTGATTTCGAGTAGAGCTATTATCAGTTTCTCAATATCCTCCTCGTTGTTGAAAATGTTCACGGATATTCTGAGACCTTCTCCCCGAGCCGATACCACAATATTTTGCCTGTAAAGTTCCTTCACCAGGGAGGGACCATCCGTGGTTTTCAACATGACGATGCCCGATCTGTATTCATCAGCAGGTACCGGAATGACAGGCAATTGTTCCGCCATGAGCCTGTTTTCCAACCGGCGGCTCAGATATAATACCCGGTCCATGCAAGGCTGCCGGCCAACCGATTCGAACAAGTCCAGCGCTCCCCCAAGGGCGAATATAGCGGGAAAGGAAGGGCTGCCTGCTTCAAGGGCCAGGACTTCCGGTTTAAAATCTGTTGATCTGTTATCCATTATCTCGGGAGATCTTACACTGCGCCAGCCGGCAAACGGAATGTTGTTCCTTTCAAACAATTCTTTGCGGACATAGATTGCTGATGTGCCATACCCGGCGCATGCCCACTTCAAACCGGAAAAGACCAGAAAATCAATGTTATCCTGAACGACATCAATGGGAAAAACCCCCATGGCTTGCGTAGCATTTACCACATAATGAAGATCTGAAGATCTGCAAAGTTTGCCGAGTTCACGGATCTGCTGACGGAAACCTGTTTTATACTGGACATAACTGGTCAGTAATATTTTATGACAAGGCCGGATGGATTGAGCTATATGCTCCAGACTGTATATTCCATTCTCCGGCCTGATAAAATCGATTTGATATCCCTGGTTCAGCCAGGGAATTGTGGATGAAGGAAATTCATCCTCCATGGTCAGGATCCTGCCCGTATTCCTGAGAATCCGGGCTATCATACCCATACCGGTAGATGTATTCGGAACAAAGGCTATTTCATCCTTGCCGGCACCCAGGAAACCGGCCAGTTTATTCCTGACTTTGTTTGTTCTGTCAAGCCACTCTTCCCAGCAGGTATCCCCGTGAAGGAGCATTTCATCGAAATACCTTTTTCCCTCCACCGATGCATGGACACACATGGGAGAGCCGCCTGCAGCATTAAGGTACACCAGGCGGCCGCATACCGGAAATTTTGCCCGGATCGCTGACCAGTTTATGGTATCCATGGTACAGGAGGTTAATAGTAATCGGTATTCGGTAATCGGTATTCGGTAATCGGTATTCGGTAATCGGTATTCGGTAATCGGTATTCGGTAATCGGTATTCGGTAATCGGTATTCGGTAATCGGTATTCAGTAATCGGTGTTCGATGGAGTAATCCACACCCTTAACCCTAAACTCCTGACCCACTGATTACTGATTACTGATTACTGATTACTGCTTCTACAAAGAATCCCCGAAATCCTCCTTGTACTTCCTGATCAGCTTAGCAGGCCAGTCAGTTGTGGGCTCAAGCCGGCCCATGAAAAATCGCAATACGGGTGGTTCTTCAACAAACCGTAAACCACCCACCAGTTTGCGATTCTGAAACAACCAGTTTACCCGGTCAATCAGGAACATGGTCTGTGACAGGGTAAATACCCTCCTTGGAAAAGCAAGTCTGAGCAATTCCATGTCAGCAAGCACATCATTGCCATTTTCGTCCCGAACGCTGGAAATCGTCCCGCGTTCCATGCCGCGGCATCCGGAAACAATGAACAGGGCAGCAGCAAGGGCACCTGCCGGGTATTCCGTCTGTGGGACATGCGACAGAAATGACATGGAATCAATATGGCAACCCAAGGCTCCGGCGGGTGTGACGACCGGTATATCGAGCTTATCCATTTCCTCAACCGCATACTTAATGAACGAAGGTGACTGGCTGATCACGGTATCATCCGTGGTTTCATACAATCCTACCGCCATAGCCTCAATTTCCCGGACTGACATGCCACCATAGGTAAGGAATCCTTCATACAGGGGAACAAGATCACGCATTTTCATATACAATTCATTGCTGTTTGTACATATACCGCCACCCCGGGTGGAACTCACTTTGCGGCTTGAAAAATATACAATATCCGACATGTTGCACATCTCCCGCAAGATATCCTTAACCGCACTGTTTTTGAATTCCGGTTCACGCAATTTCACAAAATAGGCATTTTCCCCGATCAGACTGGCATCCAATAAAATGAGAATACCATTCTGGTCAGCCAAAGCACGAACCTCGCGCATGTTTTTTATGGAGAAAGGCTGGCCCCCGATCAGGTTGGTCGATGCTTCCATTCGGATAAACGGGATGCGCTCCGGACCATATTCCTTGATCGCCTTTTTCAGCTTTTCAATATCAATATTCCCCTTAAAGGGGTTCTTGCTTTTAATCTTCAGGGCTTCATCCGTATAGATCTCCAGTACTGTGCCCCCGTTCAGCTCCATATGTGCCTTGGTCGTCGTGAAATGGTAATTCATGGGTATGACATCACCCTTTTTAATGAACGATTGGGAAATGATATTCTCAGCTGCCCTGCCCTGGTGTACAGGAAGGATAAAGTGTTTTGCAAATACATCACGCAATGCTGTTTCCATGCGATAATAGCTTTGTGATCCGGCATATGCATCATCGGCCTGCAACATCGAGGCTATTTGGTTGTCACTCATGGCATTTGTTCCCGAATCAGTCAGCATATCCAGGAAAATGTCATTAGTATTCAGCAGGAAAGTATTGAAACCTGCATCTTTCATAGCCTTATAACGATCATCAATTTTTTTCAGATGCAGCTTCTGCACTACTCTGACTTTATGAAGCTCAACCGGAATATCCTTACCATTGAAAAACTTCACAACGGGCATCGCGTTTTGTTCCATATGCATACATGTGTTAGTTAAATTTTCTTCAAAAATAGCCCGAGAAATTTCATATGCAAATATTTATGAAAAAATGTTTAATTTTTTTGCAGGATCATCAGAACAAATCATCTATTTTTGGACCGCCAAACCTGCGATTTATCATTTTATTTTTGAATAATAATCCAAAACTTGCGTAAGAAAATTCGGCATTAAACTAGATGTTCAAAAGCAAAGGATCAGAATATGACAACACTGACAAGCCAGGATTATATAAGCCTGGAACATGAATTCGGAGCCCATAACTACCACCCGCTGCCTGTTGTGCTAAGCAAGGGCAAGGGGGTTTTTGTATGGGATGTTGAGGGCAAAAAATACTATGATTTCCTGTCTGCCTATTCAGCAGTTAACCAGGGGCATTGTCATCCAAAGATCATCAAGGCCTTGAGAAAACAGGCCAAAAGGTTGACACTGACCTCCAGGGCTTTTTACAATGATTGCCTGGGTAAATTCGAAAAATATACTGCTGAATTGCTGGGATATGACAAGCTACTGCCCATGAATACCGGGGCTGAAGGGGTTGAGAGTGCACTTAAGCTTTGTCGCAAATGGGCGTATGAAAAAAAGGGCATACCTGAGAATGAAGCCAGGATCATCGTTTGCGAAAATAATTTTCACGGCAGGACCATTACCATTGTTTCAATGTCCACAGATCCATCTTCTTTCAAAGGCTTCGGTCCCTTTACTCCCGGATTTGTGGTTATCCCTTATAATGACATAAAAGCACTGGAAAAGGCACTTGATGAACCGAATATTGCCGGATTCCTTGTTGAACCTATCCAGGGTGAGGCTGGTGTATATGTTCCTGATGGTGGTTACCTGAAAACGGCCCGGGATCTTTGCCGGAAAAAGAATGTGCTGTTTATCGCCGATGAAGTCCAGACCGGTTTAGCCCGTACGGGCAAAATGCTGGCCTGTGATCATGAAGGTGTCAGACCGGACATCCTTATCCTTGGTAAAGCTCTGTCGGGTGGAGTTTTTCCGATCTCCGCCGTACTTGCCAATGATGATATCATGCTTTGTATAAAACCGGGCGAGCATGGATCAACCTTCGGTGGCAATCCCATTGCTGCAAAGGTTGGTATAGCCTCCCTGAAGGTAATTGTCGAAGAAAAACTGGCACAGAATTCCGGAAAACTGGGTGCCATTTTCAGGGAAGAGCTTAAAACCTATGAAAAGGATCATGAGATGGTTGATCTGGTTCGGGGAAAAGGCCTGCTTAATGCGATCGTGATTAAGCCCAGGAATGGTAAAACAGCCTGGGATGTTTGTTTGGCCCTTAAGGAAAACGGACTGCTGGCCAAACCCACTCATGATCATATTATCCGTTTTGCGCCTCCGCTTGTCATTACGGAGGAACAGATTCTCGAAGCCATTGATATTATCAAGGATACACTTAACTCATTTAACTAGGGTCCAAATTTTGCCGGCAAGACTGTTACAGCGAAATCTCAAAACCCATCAATTGAATTTAGGGTGACTATTCAGGTCACCCTCTTTTCTTATCAGCTGAATTTGATCCGTATAACTTTATCCGATATAATTCGTTATATACTTTATTTATATTTCGTCCGGTAATATCTTTGCTCATAAATATGGTCTTCACAAAAGTAATGGTTGTCAGCAAATGTAAAAACAGATGATCAGCCCGGCAAATACCCCCTTTGCGATCATGGTGGCCAGTGCAGCAGGTGATATTGAATGGGCTAACGAAGGCTTTGAACTTATACACGGGTATGACCTTGATGCATACCGGGCCAAATTCGGAAATTCCATTTTCAGTCTGGCTCCTTCATCTGATATGACCCGGATGTTCAATAAGTGCCTTGAAGAGAAACAGTCTGTTGAGTTTATCAGCAAGGTAATCAAACATTCCGGAGAGTACCGGTGGTTGCAGATCTTCATAACACCGCGACTGAACACAGCCGGTGCGGTAGAAAAAACAGTTGCTGTTGAGATTGACATTACTGCCTTAAAAACCAAGGAAGAGGAGTTGAATGCACAATACAGCCAGATGAAGGAGATCACCCGGAACCTTGAAAAAGCCAATTCACAACTTGAAGTTCAAAAAGGTGAAATCAACCAGCAGAAAATGCTGATTGAAGAAGAACAGGAGAAATCGGAGAAACTCCTCCTCAACATTTTACCATTTGAGGTTGCCAGGCAGCTGAAATCCAAAGGACGGACAGGTACAAGGCAATATAAGCTTGTCAGTGTCCTTTTCACCGATTTCAAAGGTTTTTCCAGCCTCAGTAAGACACTCGAGCCCAAAGACCTGGTCAGTGTTCTGGATGCCTATTTTGCAAAGTTCGATGAAATTGTCAGTGCACATTACATCGAAAAGATTAAAACCATTGGAGATGCCTACATGTGTGCCGGGGGGCTTCCCCTGAGCAATAAGAGTAATCCCGTTGATGCGGTACTGGCCGGTCTCGAGATCCAGCAATATATGAATGCGCTGAATGACAACAAGGTACTGAATAATCTACCGGTCTGGGAACTTCGGTTGGGCATTCATACCGGACCGGTTGTGGCTGGTGTTGTAGGGAAAAAGCGATTCGCATATGACATCTGGGGTGACACTGTGAATATTGCAAGTCGTATGGAACAGAGCGGCCATGTGGGCATGGTCAATATCTCCGGAGTGACTTATGAGTATATCCGGGATTTTTTCGAATGCGATTACCGGGGGAAAATTGAAACGAAAAACATGGGAAAAATTGACATGTATTTTGTAAACCGGATAAAATCCGAATTCTCCTTTGATAAACTGGGGTTCATACCCAATAACCAGATGATCAACCTGATCAATAAATTGTAGAAGAGATATTTTTCCCTTCCTGGGCAAACCAGGGTCAACATTATTCATCTTTTAAATCTCAATAAAATTTCGTAATTTAGTAGGATGGTGATATATGCATCATGCATATCTGATGAACAACCTGATCTGACAACTGTATTTCATTCATAACATTTTTGGCAGCTGTTGGTTACTACTATGTTGTAATAAGCAGAGCTATGACAAAGATTGAAGTCGGTGACTGGGATAATGTTCTGAAATGGTCTTACAGTCTGGCCCAAAAGTATGCTGTTGAAAAGCTTGTTCCGCTTGGTGTAACATCAGCCCGGAAATTCGATGCATACAAACGCAGCAAAAAACCCCTGCCCAGGAAATTTCCAAAAATACCTGATGAATATTTTGCACGGAAAGGTTCATGGAAAGGCTGGCGTGATTTTTTGGGTTACCCGGAACAAAGAAAGTCGCGACATTACCTGAGTTTTAAAGATGCTGCAAGGGTTTCCTGTGAAGCACAAATAAAGAATTCCAAGGAATATCTGCACTGGAAGGAACGGCCAGTCAATATGCCAGCCCGACCTGAGTATTTTTATGAAGAATGGAACGGCTGGAAAGATTTCCTGGGCAGTAGTTACCAGGCTCCTGATCCAAGGCATTATACCAAACTGCGTGTTGCCGATGTCAGAATAATCAAACACCAATTGAATATGGGTGTGCCCGGAGCTATTCTGGCACGCACATTTAAGGTCTCAGAGATGCAAATCAGCCGTATCAAACGGGGTGAAAATTGGAATGATATATAGTTAATATAAAATTTTTATTTCTATAAATTTGTTTGTAAATTGTGTGAATTCACATTAAACATCAATATTATCATGACAATTTATGTGGGCAATATCAGTTATTCTTTAAGCGAAGAAGAAATCAGCAGGATCTTCGAAGTTATGGGCAAGGTTGACTCGGTTAAACTCATACGGGATAAACGTACCGGTAAATCAAAAGGCTACTGTTTCATTGAAATGCCCGACAAAAAAGAAGCCATGGAGGCAATTAATGCCCTGGATGGCAAAGAAGTAGCCGGCAGAAACCTGAGAGTCATCAAGGCACATTCTACAAAAAAGGTAAAAGAGGAAGCTCAACCGAATTGAAAGAGCAGCTCACGCTTTACAAGTTTCGCTTTTTTTCCAGATTTATTGTAATCCCTGCCTGGAACCATCGCCCGGGTTGCAAGGCCGATCCGGCATCAATATATTTGGTATTAAGCATATTGGACAGTATCGCATAAAGCACCAAAGGTCCAAAATTCCAGTTTACCGAAACATTTACCAACCAGTAAGGACGATATTGTGTGAAAAAATAGCTTTTTCCGGCCAGGTTGTAATCAACCGCCTCTCCAAGCCGGTCCTGATAACTTACGCTCCATACAGCCTCAATTCTTTTCACAATGACGTGCCTTATCATCAGGGAAATTTTATGATTTAAATTGTAATATTTTGATACAGAATCGGGCAAAGACTTCCCGACATGAAGATAGATGTAATTCACGGATATAGTCCGGATCGGATTCCACACTTTCATCTGATCATCAAAATGGAAAAGCAAGCTGGTCTCCAATCCATATGTCCTGTAATACTGAAGATTGACCGGACTGAAACGGTTCTGATCATAAGACCACAACCAGTCAATTATATCATTTCCTGAATTCTGGAAAAAAGCCAGACTGGCTTTTATGATATGCCCGTCATGCTTTATTCCACCTTCCAGTGAAACCAAACGGTTGGGATTCAAATGAATATTTCCCTGATTACCGGGGTCAGTATAAAACAAGTCAGTAAAGGTGGGCAAATGCAAAGCCCGGTTAAAACTGGAATAAATTCTTGTGCTGGGCAAAAAGCAGTAACTGATATTAAAACCCGGGAAAAAAGAAGGCTTTCCAGAATATGCCGAATTCCAGTTCACCATATATCCGCCAGACACATCCATATTTCCATTTCTGTAACTAAAATCCTGAAAAAAGGCAAAATTGTCTCTTTCGTAACTTTTTGTATAATACACACTATCCTCACTCCTCACGGGTATTGGATCCGGATTATCAAAGCCAAGATTGTTACTGTAGATACGCTCCAATCTCATATCAAATCCCGCTGTAGTGTGCAATGGTCCAATCAGAAAGGAGAAATTAAGCTGGCTGCCCATTATATCGGTGCGGTGAAAGTTTTCATAAAATTCCGGATTGTCCCGGTCAAGCAAAAAATGATCCTTCCTTTGACGCCAGTAAACCAAAGGCGATACCCTGACCTTTTCACCGGTTGATGCGCGTATGCTCGCAAATACGAGGCCGGTTTCTTCATACTGGTTTGGAAAACGCGGTGAATAATATCCCGCCGCTCCAATTTTCTTTTTCTGGACACCGGCCTGAAAATCGATCATGGTGTTTTCCTGTGTAAAATAAGCCCTGTAATACGCATTTTTCAGGTTAAAATCTGTATCCGGTGCGTACCCTTCTGATGAGGTTACACCTGCGGAAGCGAATTGCTGTAACCTGGATCCTTTTAATGAAGCATGAATATTTGTTCGCAGAAAGCCATATGCACCCAGGAACTGATTTATAGACAACCTTTTTGTACTTCCCTGCCTGGTTACTATGTTGATTGCCCCAGAGAAGGCTCCTGCACCCAGAATCCTGGCGTCCGATCCTTCCAGTACCTCTATCCTTTCAATGCATTCCTTGTCAATGGGCAAATCCAGACTGGCATGTCCTGTTTGCGGATCACTCAGGTTTATTCCGTTAATGAGGATCATCACATGATCAAAAGAGCCGCCCCGGATGCTTATATCGGACTGCACACCAAAAGGACCCCGCTGCCGGATATCAACATTGGATACATATTCAAGCAAATCATGAATGCTTTGAATTCCCGATTTCTCAATATCCTCTCCCTGTATTGTTGTGATTAACCGGGATACTTCAGAAAAGACAACCTGATCTCTGTGGCCTGTAACCTCAACTTGCTGAATTTCTGTGACCTTTGAGCTTACATAAATTGTATCGGACTGCGCCTGGATAAACGGCACCCGGTTCACCAGAAAATATACCAGAAATAGTCCACCTATTTTAACGGTTTTGTAAAGGCTAAGCAGCAGGTCATTTCTTTTTCTGCTCCGCCATTTATATACCAATGTTGCTAAAAAAGCAAAGAGATTACCGATAAGTAACATATCCAATTCGGAGTTAGAAATTCAAAAATACCGCTTTCCTGAAATATACTCTTTCAAATCTGAATAAATGAAAAATTTCTTCTCAGCATTTCATCCGAAAATAATTAGGTTTTAACAGGTCGGATGGAACTCGCATGTGTAAATTTCCATGTGACTTTGTGTCATGATTAAGACATGCTCGTTTCATAAATATTCATTTTTCGATTGTATTCCGGTATGAAATACTTTTCAACATGAAAACCAACTCTGCCAGTATGGTTAACAGATTGATAAAATGCTGCTTATAACGTAAGAAAAGTATAAAGAAGGAGATTGACTGAATTGAAGTTGAGTTATTAACACCCTATTATTCAAATTACTGAAAAAAAAAGTTGCAGAATAAATATATTTATTACTTTTGTGACCGTTATATATTTTATAATTCATTTCAAAAATCAACAAAATGAAAAGAATAGCTTATTTATTTGTTGCTTTCGCATTCTTCGGTGTTGTTGCCCTCAGTTCATGTAAATCAAAAACAGCTGAAGCTCCTGCAGTTGATTCAACCATTGTTGAAGAAGCTCCGGTTGCTGTTGACACAGTTGCCGCTGATACAGCTGCTGTACAGTAATATTACTGAACAGCTTATTAATAAGGGGAAGAATGAAAGAATGGACCCCGCCTGTGGCGGGGTTTTTTTTATTTTCGTTACGAAATATCAGAATATCCTGGAAATCCATCCTTCCAGAACTGGCAACGACCTGAAAATATTGTACAAACTTACCAGTGTAACGAGGATACCCACTACGATCATCATGGGTTTGGGCCTGATGATCTTTACCAGATACGCCGCCAGCGGAGCAGCTACAATTCCCCCCAGCAATATACCAATTAAGGGTTGCCAGTTATTGATCTTCACGAAGGTGATAAATACAGCTGAGCTGACAAGGGCCACAAAGAATTCAGCTGTGTTTGCGCTGCCAATGGTTCTTTTTGGATTGGCTCCCTGATGAATCAGGTTCGATACCACAATAGGTCCCCAGCCACCACCACCTACTGCATCCAGAAAACCACCGGCAAAGGCAAGTCTTCGGATGTATTTTACATGACCTGAGGCTACTCTTTTTATGAGAATTGCTTTCCGCACAATCATCAGGCCGAGAATCATCAGGTAGGCTGAAACGAATGGCTTTATCCAGTCTCCTAAAAAATACTCCGAAAGCAGGAAGGCTCCGATGCCGGCGCCCAAAATGCCAGGAATTACCAATTTCATCAGGAGCTGACGATGAACATTCTTAAAATAAAGGTGAGACAAACCCGATACACCGGTTGTAAATACTTCAGAAATATGAACACTTGCCGAGGAAATCACCGGTGGAACATTAAAGGCTATTAGCAGGCTCGAACAGCTTACACCATAAGCCATGCCAAGCGCACCGTCTATAAGTTGGGCCAGGAATCCTGCTAATACAAATAACCAGAAATGGTAGTCGATTCTGATCTGCAGGTTCTGTATGGTATGGTTGGAAATGAGCTGAAAGATCCCGAAGATGATAAGGATACCGGTTAAAATGATGATCAGCCAGAAGAATCTCTTCAGGGTAAGGAAACCGGTTTTGCTTTTTAAGTACAGGGCAAATTTTTCCTTCATGGACTGTTTTTACAAATTTACTTTGATCATAAAAGGAAAGCAATTGGATGTATTGCCTATTTCGAATAGGTATTTGTACGCATTGAAGCTAATAGTTACGAGTTACCAGTTACCAGTTACAAGTCATGCTCAAGACCCTTGCTCAAATCCCACTTGTAACTCGTAACTTGTAACTAATTACTCCTCAAGTCGGGTAAGAGATCCGCACATGATAAATGTTCCGCAGTCTCTTCTTGAATATATCCCGGATGATGGTAATATCCTTGAATGTAATCTGTGCATCATTATACTGTTCTTCCGTCATTTGTGTACCAATGATAGAATCGACCAGCCTGTCCAGCCCTGTTTCATCAATTGTCTTCAGGCTCCGCGATGCTGCTTCAACCGAGTCAGCCATCATGACAATGGCTGTTTCCTTGGAAATTGGCCTGGGTCCGGGATATGAGAATTTCCTTACGTCCACATCTGCTTCCGGATATTTGCTTAAATAGGAGCGGTAAAAGTATTGTACTGTAGATGTACCGTGATGCGTACGTATAAAATCAACAATGGCCTCCGGAAGCTTATTTTTCCGGGCCAGTTCAACTCCCTTGCGTACATGGTCAATGATGATACGGGCACTTTGCTCGAATTCAAGATTATCGTGCGGATTTATACTTGTTGTCTGGTTTTCAATATAATACAATGGCTCATCCATTTTCCCGATATCGTGGTAAAGCGCCCCGGCCCTGACCAGCAAAGGATTCCCGCCTATCTGGAATACCGCATCCTCTGCAAGGTTGGCTACCTGAAGTGAATGCTGGAAAGTACCGGGGGCCAGTTCGGCAAGCCTGCGTAAAAGTGGCTGGTTGGTATCTGACAATTCCATAAGAGTCGCGTCAGACAAAAAACCGAATGATTTCTCAAACATGTAAATCAAAGGATACGAAATCAGCATCAACATCCCGTTAACGCCAAACCAACGGAAATATTTCAGTTCAATATTGCCAAGATTACCCTCCTGAACCAGTGCAATACCCAGATAAATGATTGAGTAGGAAAGAATTACATAAATTGAGGTGACAAGCAGCTTGGATCTTCTGTATACATTCGTCAGACTGATGATGGCGACCATTCCTGCAACTACGTTCAGAAAAACGAATTCGAATCCGTTTGGTGCAAAGAAGCCTACGAGCAGTATGATAATAATGTGAATAAACAAGGCAAGTCTTGAATCGAAGAAGGTTTTGAGAATGATGGGAAGGATCGTGAATGGCAATAAATAAATGCTGACCAGGTTGAATTTTATTGTTGTACTGGCTATCAGTATCATCAGTATCATAGAGAGGAGGATGAAAATCACCCGAACATAGCTATCCAGCACTTCCTTTCTGAAGTTCTTAAGAAAGAGAAAGATCACAAACAGGGAAGTAAATACCAGTATGAACTTTCCGATGATTACCAGTTGCCTGGCCATAAATCCGAGGTTTTTCTCATATTCCTGTCGCAATGATTCCAGGATCATAAATTTTTCATCGGTGATAACCTCCCCCCTGGAGATTATTCCCTGACCTTCCTGAATGAGTCCTCGAGTAAGTGATATGCCATCGAGCAAACTTTCCCTGAATCTCCTTGACCTTTCAGCATCATAGGAAACGTTAACTGAGAGGTAATTGTTGATCCGGAAATCCTGGAAAAACTGATCATATTTTCGTACCGGCAGCTTGCCGGATTTGGGAATGCTGTTCTTCAAACGGGTTGTCACATACTCATAGGCTGTTATTGGAGTAAAGAGATCTGACAGATCATGGATTTCAGCAACATTGTCCCTTACAACAGTAACTTCATCGTACTTGGGCTTCCCGTTTTCCTCCAGCGGAGATATATCGATGATCCCTTTGCGGTAAATATCATCTACCAGGGAGGCAATATAGATGCGGTATTCATCCTCGAGCCGCCGGTTTACGAGATACTTCCGGTCAGACCGGTAAACATCACGTGAAGGAATTTTCAAAACAGACAGGGAATACTCAATCCATTTTGCGCTGAAGTCCTCGGTCATTTCCTGGATCCGCTGATCAGCCGTTTGATGATCGAACACATAAATCGGTCTGAATTCCCTGAGAACAGAATCCCGTTCCTGTTCAATCAGATTTTTTGATTTGTTGATTGGAAAATTAAATGGGGCTGTCAGACCATCATGCTTCCAGAATCCTCCCTTCTGGTATTCATACATAAACTTGCCTTCATGTGGTAACAAATACACGATCAGGGTTGACGTAACTGCAAACAGGAAAAGGATAAGCAGAGTCCGGAAGTGTGCCCGGATAAAAGTCAAAATCCTGATCATTATAGAGGAAATGGTTAAATTTTGTACTTTAGGTGAATGATTTCATACAGGTTCTTTTCAAACTCTTTACAAAATAAGAAAAAAATATTCATTCATATCTTTTAAACAGCAATTAGTTAACGATGTTCAATGGAAAAAAATAAAATAACCGGGAATCATCTGCATCTTACTCCCCAATACGGTATTGCCATGCAATCAGTTATACCCATGCGCAGAGAGCCATTGGAGCAGTCGGAAATGGTCAGCCAGCTCCTGTTCGGCGAGATATATTGTATTGAAGAGGCGCGGGAAAGATGGTTAAGGATAACCACTTCGTTTGATCATTATCCGGGCTGGATTAATCGAAAGATCTCCACGGAAATTTCCCGGGATGATTATGAGCAAATCAGGTCCTCCCGGCCTGTGATCCTGGCAGCCAGAATAGCTGAACTGGAACTGCCGGATTCATCTGCCATGCTTATTCCGGCCGGATGCAGTCTGCCCGGTTATGATCCGTCGACTCACAACTTGGTTATGGGTGATGTAAAGCGTATCATAAGGCCAATTTTTGGGGATATTGTCCTTGCCCCATCAATACAGATCATACAAACTGCACTTGCTTTTCTGAACAGCCCCTATCTCTGGGGTGGACGATCAATATTCGGATTCGACTGCTCTGGCTTTGTGCAGGTTGTATATAAAATCCATGGATATTCTCTGCCCAGGGATACACCCCAACAGGCTGAATCTGGAACTGAGATCAGGAACATTCATGAAACCCTGCCCGGTGACCTGGCTTTCTTTGTTAATGAAACGGGCAAAATACACCATGTGGGCATTGTCATTTCATCTGAAGAAATTATCCATTGTTCTGGTTGGGTGAGAATTGACAGGCTGGACCCGACGGGTATCATCAACCGGGAAACCGGTATCCTTACACATCGCCTGAATAAGCTGCGAAGACTAACCTGAACTGTTAAATTATCATCCCTGCGCAGATGGTTTCATTGGTACCTTCATCCACCAGTATCAGAGACCCCGTTATCCGGTTCTTCCTGTATGAATCAAAAAATAAGGGCTGGGTGGCACGGATCGAGACTTCTGCGATTTCGTTCAAACCAATGTGCTTATCGTCGTAATTCTTATCCAGGTTATTGATATTGATTTTATAATTCACCTCCCGGATAATGCAGCGGGCCTCCCGGGTTGTATGCCTAATCCAGTATTTCGCGCCGGGACGCATGGGTCGCTCGTTCAACCAGCATATCATGGTGGTAATGTCCTGGCCAACCTGCGGCTGGTTGTTTTCCTTCACGATCATATCTCCCCGACTGATGTCAATATCATCTTCCAGGGTAATGGTTACCGACTGCGGCGGGAAAGCAAGGTTAAGGCTCTCATTCATCGTATCAATAGACTTAATCCGAGTAGAGAATCCGGAAGGCAGCACGGTTACCTTTTCACCCGGATGGAAAACACCGCCGGCGATCCGGCCGGCATAACCCCGGTAGTCATGAAATTCATCTGAATTCGGCCGTACTACATATTGCACAGGAAAACGCGGATCAATGAAATTCTGGTCGTTGCTGATGTGAAGATGTTCCAGAGAATACATCAGGGTCGGACCCTGATACCAGTGCATATGGGTCGATCGTTTGACAACATTGTCTCCCTTAAGCGCGCTGATCGGAATAAAATAAATATCCCGGATATCCAGCTTGTCGGAAAAACGGTTAAAATCGCGCTGTATTTTTTCAAATATATCTTCCTGGTAACCGACAAGGTCCATTTTATTCACACACACGATCACATGCGGGATCTGAAGCAATGATGCAATATAGCAGTGGCGGATAGTCTGCTCCACCACACCATTTCGGGCATCTATAAGAATGAGGGCGGCATTGGCTGTAGAGGCTCCGGTTACCATATTCCGGGTATACTGGATATGACCCGGGGTATCGGCAATTATGAACTTTCTTCTGGGTGTGGCAAAATAACGGTAAGCTACATCAATGGTAATACCCTGTTCACGTTCAGCACGCAAACCATCGGTAAGCAGGGACAAATTGATCTGATCTTCACCCCGGTTCAAACTGGCTTTTTCAAGCGCTTCAAGCTGATCCTCAAAAATGGCTTTGCTGTCGTAGAGAAGCCTTCCGATCAGTGTGCTTTTTCCGTCATCAACACTTCCGGCGGTTGTAAACCGCAAAAGTTCCATGTCGAGGTATCCGTTGTGTTTATCTTGTATGGTATCCATTGGTAACAGTATTCGGTATTCGGTATTCGGTATTCGGTATTCGGTATTCGGTATTCGGTATTCGGTATTCGGTATTCGGTATTCGGTATTCGGTTACAATTTACAAGTTCCGCATCCCATGCTCAAATCCCACTGGTCCCCTGTCCCTTGTCCCTCGTCACTACTTAAAAATATCCCTCCTTCTTCCTGTCCTCCATAGCCGATTCCGAGCGTTTGTCATCATACCTGCCGCCGCGTTCGGTTACCCGGGTAGCAGCCACTTCCAGTATGATATCCTCCAGACTGTCGGCCTTCGACAAAGTCAGTCCGGTACAGGTAATATCTCCGATTGTACGGCACCGCACGTCGAGCCGTTGGACTTTCTCCGTGGGTTTCATCTTCATAAACGGGGCGTAGGCCAGCCAAACACCATCCCGGTTGAATACTTCCCGTTTGTGCGTAAAATACAGGTCGGGAATGCTGACATTCTCCATATATATATATTGCCATACATCCATCTCAGTCCAGTTACTCAGCGGAAATACCCGGAAATGTTCTCCCATACGCTTTTTCCCGTTGAATACGTTCCATAGCTCAGGCCGCTGGTTTTTCGGGTCCCATTGTCCGAATTCATCACGGTGAGAAAAGAACCTTTCCTTTGCACGGGCTTTTTCTTCATCACGTCTTCCGCCACCCAGCGCCGCATCGAATTTGAATTCGGCAATTGCATCGAGCAGTGTAACAGTCTGCAGTACATTGCGGCTTGCGTTGATGCCGGTTTCCTCAATTGCTTTGCCCTGGTCAATGGAGTCCTGCACCAACCTGACAATGCAACGTCCTCCGGTTTGTTCCATGAGCCAGTCGCGGAAATCCAATGTTTCCTGAAAGTTATGACCTGTGTCGATATGAAGCAGCGGAAGCGGCACCCGCATGGGCCAGAATGCTTTGCGGGCAAGATAATACATCACGATTGAGTCCTTCCCGCCTGAAAATAACATGGCCGGTTTGTCAAACTGGGCAGCCACTTCCCGTATCACATAAATGGATTCAGATTCCAGCTCTTTCAGGTGGTTAATATTGTAACTATCCATAAATTAATCCTTATAGGCGATTAAGGGTAACACATAATCAAGCAACTTGTCTGCACTCTCATCGATACCCACCAGATCTGTCCGGATCTCGAGATCAGGATCCTTCGGTGCTTCAAACGGGGAATCAATGCCGGTAAAATCCCGGATCAACCCTTCCCTCGCCTGCCGGTATAAGCCTTTTGTATCCCTTTTCTCACAAACACCCAGGGGAGCATTGATGAATACCTCCAGGAAATTTGATTCTCCGATAATGGAGCTGGCCATCTGCCGGGATTCCCGGGTTGGACTGATGAATGAAACGATCGTGATTACCCCGCAGTGCAGGAATAATTTTGCCAGCTCTGCCACTCTCCGCAAGTTCTCTTGGCGGTCTTCAGCACTGTATCCAAGACCCCTGTTCAATCCACTTCTCACCATGTCCCCATCAATCACCTGTGACAGATAGCCGCGTGCAATCAACATACGGTCCAGCCGGTTTGCCAGTGTACTTTTACCGGCACCCGAAAGGCCACACATCCAAAACACCCTGGCGCGCTGCTGTAAAAGGGCCTCTTTTTTAAGGCGCATGCCTTGCCAGTCGAACTGACCATTAACATATACAGCTGATTCCATACATTTTCAAACAAAATGACAAAGATAAGGAATATGGTGAGAAAAAATTCAGTGAATTTTTGGCTACCGGGAAATTGCATATATTCCACTTCGATTTTATACTATATATAGATATTAATATCTTTTATTCTGAACAAATTATTTTATTGCGTGTTAACTTATCATATCTATCTATTAAATAGTATATAAATCACAATTTTACATTAATAAATTTAAAATTAATAAACATGAAAAAGAGAGTTTCTCTATTTGGTATTTTAGTTTTTGCTGCAACTGGTCTTTGGTCTCAGCAGAAAAATGATTCAAAGATTCCCCTCATCGGGTCTGATGCACCAGCTTTTACAGCAATATCCACCAATGGTGAGATAAGGTTTCCGGGTGATTACGGAAACAAGTGGAAAATCCTTTTCAGTCATCCCAGGGATTATACGCCTGTTTGCTCTTCAGAAATACTGGAATTGGCCCAAAAACAGGATGATTTTGACAAACTGGGAGTTAAGTTAGTTGTATTATCTACCGACACCCTGTATCAGCACCAAAGCTGGAAGAAAACACTGGATACCCTGAAATACAAAAACAGGGAACCTGAAGTCATTAAGTTCCCATTGATTGATGACAATTCAAAGCGTGTGTCCACTTTATACGGTATGTTGCATACACCTTACAGCACCACACAAGACGTCCGTGGTGTATTTATAATTGATCCGAAGAACAAGGTCCGTGCTGTTTTCTTCTATCCTTCAGAGGTAGGCAGGAACGTGGATGAAATTGAAAGGACAGTGATTGCCCTGCAGACAAGCGACAAGGAAAATGTAATTACACCGGCAAACTGGAAACCGGGCGATGATGTTTTCATTCCCTATGCAGACTCAAAGACCGGTAAAGATGGCATTACTTATTATATTTCTCCCTTTATGATCGGCAAGAAGCTGAAATAAGGCTTTCCTGATCACAGTTCACATCTTGGCGAAGCTAAAAACTTCGCCGTTTTTTTTATGCCATCCAGGGTCGGTCATTGCGCTGCATGTTGTCCAGACAGTTCAGTGCGATATTCACATCGTCAACCATCTGGAAGTCGTACATGCCCACGCAAATGAAGTCAGCGCCATGGTCGAAGGCATACTGAAATCCCTTTTCAGGCCTGATAGCCCCGGCTGCCAGGGTTTTAAATGCAATCCACGGTTCTTTCAGCTGACTCATATAATCGATGGTTTCCTGGGGTTTCAGACAGAAGTTATTGTCCCGCCACCCTGGTTCGGGAACGTCTTTTTTCTCCAGATCGACCTGGGCTGACCAGTAATCATGGGTATGTAGTGTTTTCACCCAAAAGTCTGGTTTTATACCCCGGTCCACGCAGGCCATAATGGTTTCAATCCGGTGTGCTCCCACCCCGGCGGGTTTACCATGACTCCGGATGAGTTCAAGTCCCTTGGCCAGTTCATCAAAGAATGTCGGATCATTGTTATAAACACGCATATCAGATTGTCCGCCATGACTGTACAGGGCATCTGCACCGCCTGCCAGTGAGATTTCAATACCTTCAATAAAAGTTTTCCCCGCCCCGCAATCGGAAATAAACTGTATTTTTCCTCCTGTTTCATGCTTATACTTGCTGACGATCCGGCATTGCTGCGGATTGGAGATGATCGCATTTATACCGCATTTCTCGGCCAGCTGCAGGGTCATCATCACGCGCTCATCATTATGATAGGTTTTGATCAGCTGATCAACATAGATCAGGTCACGGGCATGCGACCAACCCCCGATCAGATTTCCGCCCATGACCAGCCGGCTCAACTCCATATTGCCTATCTTTCCTTTCGGGACGGTCCCTTTCAGATTATCCAGTGAAGTAAACTGAAAACTCTTCAGTGTACTGCCCGATACAGCATCCGTGTTTGATACCAATATTTTCTTCTCAAAACTGTCCCATCTTCTCTTTTTATACAGGCCATAGGCAAATGCACCGAGAAAGGGCACACTGATCAGATCGCGTAAAAATTCGCGTCGTTTGTTTGATAATCCGGCCTCTACAGCTGAATTAGGTATCGGTGCATTGGGTCTTTCCTCCTTCCAGCGGCTGATCAGCCTGTCTACACCATAAAAATATCCGGCAGGGAGGGTCATAAAAACGATCAGGATAAAAAATTCGATCAGGTTCTTGTCAACCCACAGGTAATTGCCTTCGGCAACCATGCCGAATGTATAGCCGGGAATGGGCGGATAAGCAACAATGTAAAAAAACAGCAATACTGCCCCGGCCAACGAGGACCACCGCACGTAAATTCCGATAAACAACGATAGTCCGATCAGGATCAGACCCCAGATATTCAGAACATCCACTGCCTTTAGAACTGCGGGTGTTGAGGCCATCCAGTGAAACACGTCTGCAAAGATCCATTTTGAGCCCAGCAAGTAGAATTTTGATGTCCAGTTGGGATTTACCAGCTTGGCAATGCCTTCATACAGGAAATGCCAACCGATCAGGATCCGCAATGCGGTAAACAAATAAGGTGTAAATCTTTTCATAATCGTTATAATTTGGGGTACCTGTAAAAAATAAATATACGGTATGCCTTTCTAAATACCAAGAGATTTATAAGAAATCAAAGCATGATCTTCATCATTAAAATTATCAAAAGCTACAGATAAATTTGTTATGACATGTGAATTGGTAATAAATTGGAGTTATTTAGCAGGTGTTTACCAATGTAACTGGATTCAAACTTCATTATACTGCTATTAGCATGGCAAAGAAAGTTATATTGATAGCAGTTTTTACGGTCAATTTAATCTTAACTCAAGCACAATATCCATTTGCTTTAAATACCGATAGCATACTGACACGGCATACACAAATTATCAGTAACTTAACCGATAGTTTCCTGTATAATCCGGACAGCTACATAACGGGTAAATTATACTTACCAAGAGGGAACAATGATAATCACCCGTTTTTTCTTGTTAATAACTGGAAATCCGGCTCTGTAAAATATAAAGGCGAAGTGTTCCCCCTTCCTATGATGAAATATGATATCGAGAATGATGTACTGATTATTCTTAAAATCATTGATAACACAGTCTATCCGGTACAGTTAAACAGAAGCGTGATACGGGAGTTCACATTAGAAGGTCACCGTTTTGACTATATCGATATGATCAGAAATGCCGGTTATTGTGAACTATTATATAGCGCTAAAACAACAATTTGGGCAAAATGGACAAAACGGAGCAAGGTAGATGCAAATTCTGTTTCGGGGATTCCTGTCTATATCCCCGACTTACATTTTATCATTCAGCATAATAATAACTATTTTAAGGTTAAGAATCTGAAGGAAATTCACAATGTCTTTTCGGATCGAAAGCAGGAACTTAAGAGTTATGAAAGGGCAAATAACCTGGCCTTTAAAAATGATAAAACCGGCACCATGATAAAAATAGCCGAACAATATGATTTACTCAATAATTAAATGAGACGTATTATTGTCCTTATATTTATTGTTCTCAATACCTTCGAACTTCGCGCTGATCCTTGTGATATTCCAATCAGCGAATATTTTGATTCCATCCCCTTCCTTGAGTTTGTTCAATATGTAGAAAAAACGCATAACGTGCAATTCTTTCTCAAACCTGCCTGGGCAGCGGCCCTGTATATTTCCAACGATAAAATGCAGGCAACATTACAGGAAATATTGAATGAAAACCTGTCGGGCACCAGTTTCTCTTATTATATCTATAACTGTAATAAAATCATCATCACAAAAGATTATTCTTATGTGGACGATATTCCAGAATCATTTTTAATTCAAAGCGATGAACCTGAGACACATATTGAAATCAAGTACGATGAGAGTTCTTTTATCAAGCTTGAATATAAGAGTGATTACCAGCAAAACAATAAACTCATTCATATTGGTGATCCGTCATACAGATACATGGGTAAAAATGCTGTTGTGAGCGGATACATTACCGATACGGTAAATGATATTCCCGTAATTGGAGCCATGGTTTATTTCGACGATTTAGGATCCGGCACAATTACAGACAGGAATGGATTTTATTCAATCAGTATAGAATTGGGCACCCATATCATGCACATGAAAAGTGTGGGGAAGAAAGAAAAGAGCCATCATGTAATGATACATGGCGACGGTACCCTTAACGAAACGCTTGAAGACGAAGCAGTATCGCTGGAGG
Organism: uncultured Bacteroidales bacterium; assembly: GCA_963705125.1. GTDB lineage: Bacteria > Bacteroidota > Bacteroidia > Bacteroidales > UBA10428 > UBA5072. Next base: position 90,383 of record CAVPIY010000012.1, read on the forward strand.
AAGTATATGTATTTGCAAATAAACAACATAATGTCAGAGACGTTCAGATAGGAGTTGAAAAACTCGATGCTAAAACCATCAAACAAATTCCATCTTCGGTCGGGGAAACGGATATACTAAAAATGGTTCTGCTTTTCCCCGGGGTCCAGACAGTGGGTGAAGGTGCCTCCGGATTCAATGTAAGAGGTGGCAGTGCTGATCAGAATCTGATCCTGATTGATAATTCCCCGGTTTATAATTCTTCCCATTTGTTTGGCTTCTTTTCAACAATCAATGCTGAAATGGTGAATGATTTTGAATTGTATAAAAGCAGTTACCCGGCCTATTACGGAGGACGTCTGTCTTCAGTATTCGATGTGAAATTAAGACAGGGTGATCCAAAGAAATTTTCTGTAAAGGGTGGCATAAGTCCTGTAACCGGCAAGCTACTGTTGGAGGGACCTATAATTAAAGATAAAGTAACATTTATTATTGGTGGCAGAAGTACCTATTCTGACTGGATATTAAATAAGATCAATTCGCCCATGATGCAGAACAGTGATGCTTCCTTTTACGACCTGAATGCAAAAATCAATGTTAAGTTCGATAAAAAAAATACGGTACAGCTGAGTGGATATAACAGTTATGACTATTTTAAACTGAATTCCGATACAAGCTATACATATGCAAATCTGAACGGAAGTTTGTTATGGAAACACAACTTCTCCGAGCGTTTGTCCTTTACAACCACCGGTATTTTCAGTGGGTACAGTTACAAAGTTGGAAGTACCGCCGACACAGTGCATGCCTTTGATTTATCCTATAATATACAGCATCTCGAAGGTAAAATCGACTTTCAATACCTTTGGAACGCAAATCATAAAATCCGGCTGGGGGTCAACAGTATTAAGTATAGTTTAGATCCGGGAACATTGCAACCTGCTTCGGATGAAAGTTATGTCCCGGTGAAGCTTGAATCCGAGCAGGGTATTGAGTCAGCCCTGTTTGTCAATGATGAATATAATGTCAGCAATCGTTTGTTACTAAATCTGGGATTTCGGTATTCTTTTTTCTATTCACTGGGGCCGTCAAAAGTATATCAATATGCTGATGATTCACCCAGAAATTACGAAAGCCGGATTGATTCCACATCTTACAAACGGAATGCTGTAACAGGCAAATATGGTTATCCTGAATTCAGAATTTCTGCCAGATTTCAGTTGTTTACCAATAATTCAATCAAGGCCTCCTATGCCACAATGACCCAGTATATTCATATGCTTACAAATACTATGGCGATTTCGCCTACAGACACCTGGACACTCAGCAATCCAAATTTGGAACCGCAAAGGAGCTGGCAATTCTCGCTTGGTTACTATCACAATTTCTTCCACAATTCATTTGAGACCTCTGTTGAAGGGTATTACAAAAAAGCAGATAATATACTCGAGTTTAAGCCCGGTGCCCGGTTGTTACTAAATCCCGATCTGGAACTGGACCTTTTAGCCGGAAGCGGTCTGGCTTATGGTGCAGAATTGATGATCAGGAAAAAGTCAGGAAAACTCAATGGCTGGTTGAGTTATACCTATTCACGAAGCCTGATTAAAGTTGACAGTAAGTATCAGGAAGAGAAAATCAATGGTGGTGCTTATTATCCAACCAATTATGATAAGCCTCATGATTTTACATTTGTATCCAATTATAATTTTTCCCGAAGAATTTCCATCGCTGCTACCATCATGTACAGTACAGGGCATCCCATAACCTATCCGGTGGCTTGGTATACATTACGAGGGCGGGAATTGCTGCATTATTCAAATCGAAATGAATACCGCATACCGGATTATTTCAGGATTGATTTTTCATTGAATATTGAAGGAAATCTGAAATTAAAAAAAATGGCACACAGTTCCTGGTCATTTTCTGTGTATAATCTTACCGGAAGGGATAATGTGTATTCAGTTTATTTTGTAAGTGATCCAAACAGGAATGTACAAGGCTACAAACTTTCTGTTTTTACACAGCCGATACCATCGATTACCTATAATTTTAAATTCTGACCGGCGTGAAACAAACCAAAAAATATACAGGAAGAATAAAATCAGGCAGGTTGCCCATATTGCTTATGCTATGTATGGCAGGATGCGTAACTCCGTTTGAACCTGAGATACAAAAGTATGAAGATCTGCTTGTTGTAGATGGGGCCATATCCAATATCCCGGGTTCGGTTTATGTAAAACTGAGTAAAACTTCATCCTATCATGATAGAGCAGAATATCCGGTAAAATCAGCAAGTGTTACTTTAATTGATGACCTGGATAACAGAATATCCTTCATTAATCCTTCCCCCGGAGAATATCTGCCACCCGATCCCAATTATGCAGGTCAGCCAGGCCGTAGCTACAAAATTCTGATAGAAACAGCAGATGGAATACTATGCGAGTCAGTTTTAGAAGAATTGAAAGAACCCGTACAGCTGGATAAGGTGAAGTATGCATTTTCAAAACCTGACGAAGATGGTGAGTGGGATCTGGAAATTCAACTTGATGTAATGAACGTAAATAACCTAAATACTTACTTTTATTGGGAATACACTGAAACCTGGGAATTTGAAGTTCCCTACACATCTCCTTATGAACCGGATTCAAGGGTATGCTATAGAACCGTTAAACCTCCGGTCTTCCTGATTTACGCAACAGAGAGCATGGCCCGGAAGCAGTTGGTCAACTATCCCCTTTACGCAATTGATATTAATTCAAACAGATTATATATCAAGTATAGTGTGATTGTAACGCAGCATACAATATCTGAGCGAACCTATCAGTATTACCGTGATCTTAAAGAAGTAAATGAAAACCGGGGGACTTTGTTCGATACTTCACCTGTCACCTTAATTGGAAACATAAACAATCTTTCTAATCCCGGGCAACCCGTATTGGGGAATTTTCAGGTATCCGGATCTGTTGCCAAAAGGATCTTTATCATGAATGAAGATGTTGCTGATAAGCTATCTGTTACGAGCGGTTATGACAACTGCCAGTTGGTGTATGCCGGACAAATTACCGATGCTTATTTACTGGATAGCTTAACCAGGGCAGGATGGTTTGTTATGGACCGTGTATTCAATCCTGCTGTAGAGGATACGGTCCTGTCGCTTACCAATTCAAAAGGGTGTTTTGATTGCAAAATGAATGGGACAAATAGTAAACCCGATTACTGGGACATTGAATAGATTAAGTTTATAGAAAGCCCGCACAAATGCGTACATGCATAAACATATATTTCCTCCTTTCCTGCTTATTCATGCAAACGAAGGGCTATTCACAGCCCCGATCAACTCCCTTACAAAAAAAAACCGGATTAGAAAATTATCAGATACGTGAAAGAATTATATTGGAAACCGATCGCGATCTATACATGGTTGGGGAAGAAATTAACATGGCATGTTATATTTTCGAACCAGTACTGCAAAGAAAACTGGATTTGAGCAAAATAGTATATGTCGAATTTTACACTTCACAGAATCAGATAATCGAACAGATAAAAATTGAAACCGACCAGGGATCCGGTGGAGGAATTATTAAAATCCCGAAACTTCTCATCACCGGACGGTATTACATAAGAGCCTATACCAACTATATGAAAAATTATGGTTGCGACGGATTCGCATATGCCTCTGTGAGTATTTTGAATCCATTCCGGGAATTCACGCAAGAAAACCAAAACAACTCACTTACACCGCCATTGGAAAAATGCGTACTTTATCCGGAAGGAGGGCAAGTGGTTTATGGCTGTTCAAATACCATAATCTGTAGATTTACAAACCATGCTGGGAATCCTGTTCCATGCATGGCAAGGGTGATAGATAACAACAATCAGGTTATTTCCACATTTACCAGCAATGCTCACGGACTGGGATCCTTTTGCTTCACACCGGTACCCAAAACCAGGTACCGTGTAGAAGCAACCGCAGGTGCCTCCATAATTACAGCAAACATTGAAATAACTGACCGGAGTTTAGCACTTAGAAAGGATTACCAGGATCAGGATGAATTGCGATTCAGGATACTCAAGTACCAATATACGGAATATCCACTAAAGTTTGAATTTTCCCAGACCAGTAATTCAGTCTTTTTATCAACAATTTCTGTGGGTGACAGCGTAATATCATTGCCACTCAGATTGCTGCCCAAGGGAGTTATTCAATTCCGGTTGCGCAATAACAGGAATGAAATTCTTTCCTATAGAAGCATTTATAATCCGCCTGTCCGAAACCTGGAACTGCTCCTCAATACAGATAAAAAGGAATATGGGAACCGGGAGATGCTTGAACTTAGCATTGAAAAATCCCCGGCAGATGTAATTGAAGGTACATTATCAATATCCGTTTTTCTTGGGAAATTGAACAATATTCAGGATTTCAGTAAAATGGATAGTCAGAAGTACCTGAATAATGCCATTTATCCTTACCTCAAGGAAGGTCCTTATCCGGCTGGTGAAGTCATCATAAATGATATTTTCCTGGATCAGATTTTAATTATTCAAAAACCAACCGATCCGGTTCCTGAAAGTCAACCTTCTCCAGATTATGCAAACCTTGTCTTTTTTCCTGAAAACAAGCAAGACCTGATCTTTGGGACAATTGTTGATGAGAATGAGAATCCAGTTTCCGGTTTTCCTGTAATTCAAACCTGGATAGATTCAACCAGCGCAATGCAGACCACAAGGACAAACACGAAGGGTAAGTTTTACTTTGCAGCCAACAGTATTGGAGGGAATAAACTGATCCTGACACAGGGTAAAAATCCGAACGGTAACATAGTACTACAGGAAGAGTTTTACCCTGAATTCTTCTCAATTGCGAAAGAAGATTTTTTTATTATTCCTGCAGACAGGGATGAATTAAAGCAGCAAATGCTTAACCTTCAAATCAATGATTCATATGTTGAAGAAAACGGAAATCAGTGCAAAAGCATCTCTGGTGCCTTTTTACATAAATCCCGATAAGATTTTCTTCATTGATGATTATGTTCCTTTATCAACGCTTGAGGAATTCCTGTTTGAAGTTGTTCCCAATATACTGCCTTACCACGCTAAGGATAAGACGATTATTCAAATGCAATTCCCCTGGTCAGAAACACCCATTGGTGATGATCCGCTTTTCCTGGTAGACGGAGTACCTGTTTTTGATGCTGATCTGATCGCAAACCTGAGGTGCGCTGATTTATTATCAGTTGGTGTGATTTACGATAAGTATTTTTATCAGGTTGAAAGCTTCGATGGCATTCTTGATATACATTCAAAGGCAGGTGATGCTTCAGTTTTGAAGATCCCAAATAATATTTGTTCAGTAAATTTCACCGGAATTCAGCAAGTAAATAAAAAATCAGGCTTGTCTATTCCGGATGCAAAGTCCCGTGAGCCTTATTTTAAAACACAACTTTACTGGGATCCTGCTGTAAATTTAAATCCAGACGGTAAGACAACGATTAATTTCCTGACTCCCGACAATTCCGGAGAGTACTTAGTCCGGTGCGGTTTGAAAACTGCTGATGGATCTGTTGTGTATTATTATACTTCATTCCGCGTCAGGTAATTGTTTTTAATACATTGGAAATCGGCACAAGAAATAAGGCCGTCCCCTGTGAAGTCAGGACGGCCTTATTTTAAAATCGCAGATAAAACCAATCTTTCTGCAAAAAGACTATACCTTATGGCTCATCTTCCAAAAATCCTGTTCTGCGGTAACCGGAAACAATCAGGTGATCATTTGCAATTCCGGTTGCATCTTCCAAATCCTGGAACCACAATTCAAAATAAATACTATCTGCAACAGCCCCAGACGGCCGTGTAGATATATCTTTAATTATTTTGCCATTGCGTACAAGTACCTTGATATCATATCCTGCAACAGCATTAATCACTGTATCCTCACTGCCAAAAGTTAAAGCAGTAAGATTAACCGGTATTTTTACCTGGTATGACCAGAAATTACCATTATCATTTATCCAGAAATCTGTTCCATTATCAGCGGATGAATTGTAGGTAATCAGGCTTGTATATCCGGCACCAAAAGGATCGGCTCCGAATTCAGGATGATCATAATGAACATACCATTCCCCAGCCATCTCAACAACAGCAGACTCCTCATTAACAAAATCCTCCTTCTTATCGCAGGAAGAAAGTATGAAGACCATAAGTAATATAGGCAATATATAATTTTTCATAATAGTATCTTTTATAATTGAACTTGTTCTAATTGTACATGAAACACACCATTGCCAAAATCAGCTGTACTGGTAAATGAAATCATTTTGTTTGCTGCATCGACAACAAATTCGCTGATATCAGCCACATTGCCAAAACCAGGAGCCAAAGCCTGTGTAAAAGTAAAGCTGTTACCCGGAATATCGTTGGCAGTTATAACCGCTCCCTGAAAAGCATAGTCATACCCATAAGCTCTGCCAATACTGTAATATCCCCCAGCTGCACAGGATATTCCATAGGTGTTTTCACCTGTTTTCCAGATATAGATATACTCCAGATTACTATACTGAGGCAATACAGCGAAGGCCGGGGTTCTTTGAACATTACCCAGATACATTCCTTCAATACTGGTTACCAGATCACCGGTAGGAGGAGCTACAATTACGGTTCTTGTCACACTGCCATCAAAGCCGTCCACATTGGTGGCTGAATAGGTAATGGTGTATTGATCAACTACATTCACATCTACGGTAGCTCCGCTATAACCCGTCATTTCACCAGATACCTTAACGGACACATCCAAGGGCTCTCCAGCTTCTGTGGCTGTTACTGCACCATCGGTATAAGGTTCACCAAGTTGTTGAATTATTACGGATTGACCTTCCATAACAAATTCAGGAAAATAGGTGATTTTAGACTCATCTTCATAATCCTTTTCGCAACCGATGAATGGCAAAGCCAATGTTGCGAACAAAATATATACTAATTTTCTATGTTTCATAATATTACGTATTACTGGTTCCACCATACTTTTGTTTGCATAACAGTCGCATCGGGCAAATCTTTGTATTCAGCCGCATTGATATTATAATTAAATTCGCTGTCAGCATAAGGAAGCCTTACCGGGAATTTACCGTTTGTAGCACCTTTTTTACTGTAAATCAAGGTCCCGGGAATGTAATTGTCCGGCAGATCATCATCACGGCCTTCGGTAATTGCTGCCTGAACGTCGGCAGCTGCCGGCTCCGGATAACCTGTTCTGACAAAATCAATAAAAGCTTCTGCACCTCTTTGGCCCTCAGCGGCATCCACCCATTTTTGCATGATGATAGCCTTGAGCTGAGCATTGAAATCTGATGCCGGGAATTGATAAATCATGGGTAAATAAATTCATACCGGTTGTATCGGCACCCATGCGTGCAAATGAACTTAAAACGCCATCCTTGTAATGGGCTTCAGCAGATGCTACATCACCCATACGAAGGTAGGCTTCTGCCAGTAAGAGGTGTGTTTCAGCCAGCGTCATTAGGAAAACCGGCATAGTAGCGGTTAATATCGGCTTTGAAATCACATCAGGAGCATTCCATACTGTAGAAGGAAGTTCGTATGATCCTGTGATCATTCCGTCAATTTTACCACCAACCACTGCAAAAAGCGCCATCAACCTTGAATCATTGTTTGCTTTTAAGAAGGTTGTGAATGTTGAATTCGCCCTGATGTTATTGCTGGTATTTAATTGACGTTGATCAGCTTCATAAAGCGGATTTGATTTGCTGTCAACATCTTCAAAATTTGTTAAAGCAACGTCTCTGGTCAAAAATGTACCATTGGCCAGTAAACTGGTCAATTCGGTATTTGCCCATGCCGTATTGACGGTATATTGCCTTAAAATCATTCTCAGCTTTAAGGTATTGGCAAATCCGATCCAGTCATCGATATTTGCATCCAGCAACAAATCATAGTCTGCATAACGTGCCGGAACAAAGCTTCCGAAATCTTTTCCCAAAGCGGTGTTTAATAAGGTATAAATGGAAGTATAAACCTCTTGTCCGGAATTTATTTTGGGGGTAAAATTCCCTTCTTCTCCTTTGAATGCTTCGTCATAAGGCACATTACCATAGAAATCAACCAGGTATTGAAATCCATAGGCCTTCAGGGTGGAAGTCATTAAATACAACCCCAGTTTTCTTCCTGTTCAGCCTTCAGGTGAATGATCTCATTATCGCCCAGGCCATCCCGGTACATGGACAGATACGATCCATCTACCCTGTTATCAGTGCTGCTCAGGGTATACGTCTCGAATGATTTGTATTGCGACGAAGAATTATTTTGTGCCCAATGCTGTGCCCAAAAAGATCCAATCAAACCATAATCAGCACTCATGACAGAGGCAACTCCTGCCTGAGCTGATGGCAGAATCAGATAATCTTCCACCTGGGCAGGGTAATTTGGATTGTCATTCACATCCAAGAATTCACTGCACCCAGATAAGCTAAAGATTAAAATGCCAAGAATTAATGCTATATTTTTCATCTTTTTCGAATTTTAATTTTTAGAATGATAGATTTAATTTAACACCATAACTTCTGGTCTGTGGAGGACCATCAAATTCTCCAAATAATCCTTCAATACCATTACCGAATGTCGAGGTTTCCGGATCAATAAAGCTGTTCTCTGCAGGAGTCCATAAAAACAGGTTAGTTCCATATAATCCTACACTCAGATTGGTCAAACGTATCTTTTTCACCAAAGATATCGGTAAGGTATAATTTAATGAAACCTCACGTAATTTCACATATGTTTTTTCAACGATCCTGTTCCTTTCAATTGGCTTATTGGTATTACTTGAATAATACTCATGCCAATTATTAAAGATCGGCGTTGCATTCTCAATATAGGTGACAGTGCCATCGTCATCAGTGATTTCCTGAACAGAATTGGGGACAACCCAGGGTCTTCTGTCATTTGTCAGGGTCTGTTCGCCATTGCCTCCCCAGAACATGGTATTTGCCGTGTTGGAATACATGGATCCACCCTGCTGATAATCAACCAGGAAAGAGAAATTAAGACCTTTAAATGACAGGGTATTTGAAAGTGACATTTTATAATCAGGTACTGAAGTGGCGTATAATACCCTGCTTCCCTCTAAGGGTAGTCCGTTATCACCAACCACTACCTGACCACTGGGTGAATACTTATAATCCGGTATTCTGAATTGACCCAGTTGTTCGCCCGGAATAGCCACGAATTCAGTTTCATAGGCAGAATTAATGACATACTCTTCAACTCCCAACTCTGCAGCGAGCTTATCCAAAACCGTATTGCTCTTTGTAAAGATATAGGTAAAATTCCATCTGAAATCACCAATTTTAACAGGGGTTACATCCATCTGCAATTCAACTCCGCTGTTTGTTATCTGACCCAGGTTGGTTGTTTGAATATCAAAACCAGAAGAACCAGCAATGGTGGCATCAAAAATTAGATCGGTTGTAATCTTGTTGATAATATGCCAGATCAAATCCAAGCCGGTTCCCGAAAAAACGTAATTCCGTGCCGACTTCAAAATCCTTTGAAAGCTCATTCTTCAGATTTGGATTGCCCAATTTGCGGTATTTTTCAAAGGCAGCGACACCGCCGACAGGATAATTCGTAAATCCATAACCCCCATTCCTTAAAATTGAAGCCCTGTAGAAGGGATCTAAGGAATAAGCAGGAGCATCATTACCGGCCAGAGCATATCCTACTCTCAGTTTACCAAATGTAAGGATGCCACTGGGCAGGAATTCTGAAAATACAAATCCTAAATTAACACCGGGATAGAAGAAAGAGTTGTTATCCTTGGGCAAAGTGGATGACCAGTCGTTCCTTCCTGATATTTGCAAAAACAAGAAATCACTGAAATTCAAAGATACTGTTCCAAAAAGTCCCACCGTACGTCTTTGTTCTCTATAGGTGGAAACATCAGCAGCTCCACTGATGTTTTTAACATTGTAATACATCGGGACTACCAATCCCTGGGCAATGGTTGTTAAACGTTCTGATTTTCTTTGATTGATATTATTGCCAAGTACTACATTAAATTCCAGGAACCTGTCACCAAGAGCAACGTTACCATCATAATTCAGAAAGAGATCCGAATTTACCTGGCTAACTGTTCTGCCTTCCTCGGTAACCGCACCCAAAACATCGTTTGAGGAAGAGTTGGGAGAGCCCGGGGTAATTTGAGCAAGAGCACCGTATTTTTGATAGAAATTACTGTAATGGTCCAACCGCCTCGCCAGGAAACACTCAGACCTTTCACGATTTCCTGCTTGAAATCCAGACTGCTGATCAATCTGTTTTGTTCAAAATCGTTTCCATTTTCATTTATGATATAGTATGGATTCTGACCATACAGATCAAAGAAATTATCCAGATTATCGAACTTGTATTTATAATCCCTGTATAATGGAATATACTGGTCTACAGAATTTTGATATAATTCCTGATAAATTGCCTTTCCGCCACCTGCATCATCGCCTTGTCCGGTGGCAACCGCACTGATTTTTTTGTTTGTAAAGGATGAACTGAAGCTAATTTTGGTTTTCTCAGTTCCGCCATTTGCCTTAATAGTCAAAGCGTTTCTATTCAGAATATCAGGTGTACCCGGAAGAATACCATCCTGATGGGTATTGGCATAAGAAGCATAATATCCGATTTTTGCGGTACCCCCGGAAACCGATATTGCATTGTTTAATCCGTAACCGTACTCAAAAAAATCCTTCACGCCATTTTCCTGGTATTTAAAGGGTTTCAGGCGTTGAGAGTTATCCACAACATTTCCGGCTAACCTCATTTTACCATCCAAAACAGGTCCCCAGCTGCCATTTTCTTCAAATGCAAAGTGATTGCTCCAACCCTGTCCGAATCTTTTCTGATAATACGGCAAACGCCCTACATCAATAACAGTAAAGGAGGAGGTAATATCAACTTTCATATCCTGATTTTTCCGGCCACTTTTTGTTGTAATTATAATTACCCCATTGGCAGCTCTTGAACCATAAAGACTGGTTGCTGCAGCACCCTTTAGTACGCTCATACTTTCAATGTCGGCAGGATTAATGTCCGATGCTGCATTACCAAAATCAACCGTTAAAGTCGCATTTTGCATGCTTTGTGTACTGTTGCCACCTTGGAATTGGTTATTAACCGGTACACCATCAACTATATACAAAGGCTGGGTGCTTTGCGTAATTGACGATAAACCTCTGACCATGACACTTGTTGATGCACCGGGAGCACCTGAGGTTGAAGAGATTGAAACACCGGCAACTCTGCCTGCCAAGGCTTGTGTAGCATCAAGTACCTGCCGCTGTTCCAGAACCTCACTGCCAAAATCTGATACGGCATACCCAAGCGATTTTTTCGATTTTGTAATACCCAGCGCCGTGACAACCACCTCATCCAGTTGCGTGACATCCGGATCCATAACAATAATCAAAACGTTCTGTCCGGCAACCGGCACTTCCTGGGTTTTATATCCGACTGAACTGAATACAAGGGATAGCTGAAGCAGGAACGTTAAGCTGAAAATTGCCGCTGGCATCAGTCATGGTTCCGTCGTTTGTCCCCTGAATCAATACATATACTCCCGGAAGCGGGTTACCGTCTTCAGAAGAGGTAACCGTCCCCTTGATTGGTAAGTCCTGCCCAAACATGGCTGCAAAACCAAATAAGAGCAAGCATACAAGCAAACTTGTAATTCTTTTCATAATGTAGAGCATTTAGTTTAAATTAAGTTTATAGCTAGGATACTGTCTTTGAGACATATAGGAAAACCCATTATACCAATAGTATAAATAATTTTGTAGTTCTAATATCGCAATTTTTTTCTAATTATCATAATTAGCCAATAATTTTTGTAAAGTACAGTAACCTTCATCCTTGGTTTTGCCAGGCACAGAATAAAAAACCCGGCATGAATCTGCCGGGTTTTTCATTCAAGTTATTAAACTCTTTTCCAGAACAGGATTAATCAACGTCCCAGAAAATTTTGTTTAACGGATCATCGCCGCCGATGGCTGTTGCGGCAGCGTCCTTATTTGTTTTATTCACATCATCTTCAACATAAGGATAGGGCATCCTGCAAATATTAGCTTCCAGAAGGCTTTCAGCAGGCCTTACAAGCGGACCGGTTGTCCAGTCGTCGATGTCGAGCCTTCTGATCTCTGCCCAGCCTTCAATACCCCTGTTGTAGAGAGCAATCCACTTCTGAATGCCGATTGACCTTCTCCAGTTGGCAGGATCATAAGCAATACCGGTCTCTGCCAGGAAAGCGGTAGCCTCGTCGGTGGATCCGCCCCAGGCTTCTACCGAGGCAATGATACCGTTGTTGTAATGCGCAGCGGCGTCACCGGCTCCAGCAAAACCGCGGGCTGCAGCTTCGGCAAGGAGGAATTCAACTTCAGCCAGGTCCATGATGGTTACCGGGAAGGTGGGTTCGAACATGGGATCGGAGAAATGTGAAACAGAAGCCCAGCTGTTGTTTTGATCTCCGGGATTACCACCGACATAGGCCAGTTTTTCAACACCCACTTCCGTGGATGTGTCAACCATGCTAAAGAAGTAAGGTCTCCTGGGATCATTGGTGGAATTCATATAATCCACAATGGCATTGGCAGGAACGAAGTCATTACGTCCGCCTTCCACCATTTCTTTATAAATGGAATTGGTATATGGCGTAACTCCCAGGTAAACGAAGTTTACGCTCTGGTCATGCGAAGAAATGACACCGGCGGCAATGGCCTGTTCGGCAGCGGACTGTGCATTGCCGGCCAGAGAAGGAACATCTGAAAGCCTCATGGCAATACGCAGTTTCAGGGAATTAGCAAAGGTTTTCCACAAAGCCACATCACCACCAAAGAGAAAGTCGCTTTCACCAAAACCCTCAAAGCCGTCATTCAGCTTGGCAACATCATTGCTGATGCGCGTCATCAGGTCAAGGTAAATGGTCTGGGCATCGTCATACACAGGAGACGGATTATCCAAACCCTGCAATGCTTCGGTATAGGGTACATTGCCGAAAGCATCCACCAGGCACTGGTAAGTATACACCTCGAGGACATCGATCATGGCAATTTTATTATCCCTTACTTCTGTTACAACGCCCGAAGTAAGAGCTTCCAGAATTCCCTTGGCTTCCTTCAGGTCCATCAGCGCATCCCGGTAGAATTCCTGGAAATACTGATCGGGAATTCTGCGGTCGATCAGGTTGAAGTTGCCTTCATCCACATAAATGATCTGTGCATTATACTGGGCAAACAGCCGGGATACATTATTGTTAACATTGATATTATTCACCTGGTCAACAAAGCCAACCAGTCCGTTTGAAAAAAGAGACTCGGCCGGAACCTTGGAAGCACCCTTGGGATCCACATTGTCCGGCAATTCGCACGATACCATACTCAGTACCGAGAGTAATATGATAGAAAGAAATTTATACATTTTCATGTCCGTAATATTAAGCGTTATTATTAAAAGCCTAAGCTGATATCAAAACCAATATTCCTGGTCGTTGGATATCCACCACTTTCAATACCCTGGCGGTTACCTGAACTAGCTCCAATTTCAGGATCAAAGTGGGTAACATTTTTGTGGATGATCCAGAGGTTTCTGCCCACAGCGGATATGGCGATTCTGGTAAGGGGTGTCTTTGAAAGCACCGATTTGGGCAATTCATAGGTTAAGGCAAGCTCTCTCAGTTTCACATAGGAGGCATCGAAGACATATTGGGCAGTTGGCAGCTTGTTGTAATCCCAGGCACGACCCCACCGGTAACCTTCTACACGTTTTGTATTGGGTGAGCCATCCTCAAAAACAGCATCCGTGAACAATATACCGCCATTGGGATCAACAGCGAGAGGCGTTCTCATTTCCACACCCAGTTCGTTTTTCCCTGCAGTTTCATCATAAACACCGGTGGAACGACCATATTTGGTGTTGATGGAATAGATTTCTCCGCCCTGTTGCCAATCGATCAGGAATCTCAATGAGATATTCTTATATGAGAACATATTGTTGATACCCATATTCCAGTCGGGCGTGATGTTACCCAGCGTTTCATCGGTAGCGGTCCTCAGGTAGTAACCATTGGCACCGACCGTCTTCTTGCCGTTGGTATACACAAAATTGGTACCCTCGATATTGCCATAGGCTTCGCCTACGCGTGCATTAACTGACACATCCCAATTGGAGAACAGCAAGTAGTTTTCAATGTCCTTATATAAGGAAATAACCTTGTTCCTGTTCCTGAACCAGTTAACAGCAATGTTCCACCTGAAACCGGAAATTTCAACCGGTACAGCATTCACCGTAAGTTCTATGCCCTTGTTTTCGATTTCACCGCCGTTGATATAATTAAAGGTATATCCGGATGTTGTGGATACCGTAACAGGCATGATCTGGTCAAAGGTTGTCGTATTGTAGAAAGACAAATCGAAACCAACCCGGTTGTTCACAAAATTGGCCTCGATACCGGCTTCATAACTTTTGGTGGTTTCCGATTTCAGCTTGGAGTTCAGCAGTGTGTTGTCAATGGAGAACATGGCAGAATTACCCCAGTTTCAGCCTGAAAATAGATTGATTTCGTACTGTAAACCGGTGCATCATTACCCACCTGGGCATAATTCAACCTGACCTTGGCAAAGGAAAGAAATGACAGGTCATTGATTCCGGGTATTTCCGACAGAATCACGGATGCTGAAGCCGAGGGATAGAAATAGGTATTGTTGTCCTCAGGCAATGTGGAGGACTGGTCCATACGTGCCGTAAAATCGAGGTATACAATCCGGTTGTAACCCAGGTTCACGCTGGCAAAGGCACTGTTAACAAGGGATTCTTCATCCTCCTCGGTAGTATTGACGGGGGCAACTGAATTATTCAGTGAATAATAATCGGGTATTGACAAACCTCCTGTGGTTTCACCCAACGTACTGAAAATGTTGTCTTTTCTGACTGCGCCTCCCAACAAACCCGTAACCTGAAATTTATTGAAGGACTTATCAAAATTTAAGAACAACTCAGCAGTTGAACTCATTAAAAGAACGCTGGAATTTGGTGTATTCAGGCAGATCATTGGTAATGGAACTGCCAATGGCCATCCTTTCTTCCTGGTACTCAGAATAGAAATCATTCGAGAACCTGCCGGTCACATTCAGCCATTCCGTTAATTTATAGTTCAGCTTGGTATAACCAAAAACACGGTCACGGCCGTCATTGGAATAAGTTCTTATACCTTGTCCAATATGGATTATCGAAGAAGTAAGGTCTCAGGTCATCATAATAAACATAATTCCAGCCACGCTGACGGCCGTCGGGGGTGATATAATCCTTGAGCTTGTCAAAGTCCACATTGGTTTCAAACCACTGACCAAAGGACTGCATTACATTTCTGGAGTCATAACCGGTACCATACCGGCCCACGTTGCGGTTGTTTACATAGGTAATATTGGCCTCGGCGGTAAACTTCGATGAAAGTTTGTAAGATCCGCTAAAATTAAGGGTATTTCTCTTCAATGAACTGTTGGGCAGGATACCGGTTTCATCCACATTGGTATAGGAAACGCGGAAACTACCCTTGTCATTGCCTCCATCCAAGGCAATATTGTTTGTATATTTTTTCCCCTGTTCAAAGAAAGTGAGATAATCAGCCTTGGGCGCAACCCAGGGTGTGGCTTGCGCAAAATTGGGATATGCCGGGTCCATGGCATCCCATTGAACCACCATCAGATTGGGATCAAATTTTGCCCCCCAGGAGGCATCTTCGGAACAAGGTGTCATGAGTTCACTGGTACCGTTGCCGTCAATATCGCCATAGAAAAAGTAACCTGATTCGTCTTCATAGAAGGGACCATACCCGGCACCATACTGATTCTGGTGTTTCGGGGCGGTTTCCTTGTCAATGGTACTGAACATCAAACCGGAATTTATGGATACAGCCAAGTCCTTTTTTCGTGGTTCCTTTCTTGGTAGTAACCAGAATAACGCCATTAGCCGCACGTGAACCGTACAGGGCTGTTGCAGCAGCACCCTTCAGCACCGAAAGCGATTCGATGTCATCGGGGTTAAGGTCGCTGGCGGCATTACCAAAATCATATCCGCCCCTATTGGTCTTTTGGTCAAGTGTATTGGTGTTGCTGTTATCAACGGGCACACCATCAATTACAAACAAAGGCTGGTTATTACCGGTTAGAGAAGAAGTACCTCTGATCAAGTACGTTCACGGATCCTCCCATGGTATTGGCCTGTTTGACCTGAACACCAGCCACTTTACCGGACAGGGAATTAACAAAGTTCGATTCCCTTACCGTGTTCACCTGATCACCGGAGAGCTGCTGCACAGAATAACCCAGTGCTTTCTTTTCCCGGGAAATACCCAGGGCCGTAACAACAATCTCGTCCACCTGGGTTACATCCGGATCCATCACAACATTCAATACACTCTGTCCGGCCAGGGCAAGCTCCTGGGTCCGGTAACCGACTGAACTGAATATCAGGGTACCCGATGAGGGTGCTGTAAGGGTAAAATTGCCATCGGCATCCGTGGCGGCACCATTATTGGTTCCCTTGATCAGCACATACGCTCCGGGAACCGGGCTACCGTCTTCACCAGAGGTAACCGTTCCCTTGATTGGTATGTCCTGCGCAAACGTGGCTGCAAAGCCAAATAAGAGCAAGCATACAAGCAAACTCGTAATCCTTTTCATAAATAGAGATTTTAGGTTTATAATAGGTTAATCATCACTAAACTTCCGGTTCAAAAGAAGCTTAAGGTTTCAAATTCAAATCTAAAAAAAAATAGATATAAAAAAAAATTCTGTGAAAATTGTAAATATCTGGATTTCAATATGATAATGTGCATATATTTAATTTCCCATGTAATATTTATGCAGCACCCGCCAATCACTCGCCGTCATTGGAATTGAAAGGCATTCTTCCTTAAAAAGCGATATTCGTATCCTAAAATATTACTTTTGTCAATAAAATGAGCTTGTTCGTCAACGGATGATCACTTTCCGGGTTACCGGGTTTCCTGACTCAGGGGTAATGGAGAGGAAGTACAAACCCGGAATTATATGGCTGACCTGAAGGATATGCTCCGGGTCGTCACTTTTCAGACTCATAACCTGCCTGCCCTGCAGATCAGTCATCTCAACGGTAAAACCGCCCGGGAAGGGATTTTTGATGATCAGCCAGCCGGAAGCGGGATTGGGATATATTTCAATGACCGGTTCAACACGGGTTGAGCTCGCTGAGACTGCCGTATCCTCTAAAATGGTAATTGTGAATTTTTCCTGATAAACATGACCAAATTTATCCTCTACCTCAATGTATATTATATACGCGTCTTTTTCGCTGAATAAAAATTCTTTGTCAGTTTTCAACGAATCATGCGACATATAGAAATCGGGATCAAGGTATGTATTCCCGCCCACCGAATCACCCTTTACACGGATGACATACTCATTGTCCGTGGCTTCATCTGTGATATTGAGCCTGCCCACATAGGTTCCGGCCGGCATGCCTTCTTTCACGGTTGTTTCGGACAGATCAAGGTCAGTCGGGGAATAAACCGGCGGCCGGATGTTGATAACCGCCTCATGATGAGCGGAAAAGTCATTCGATCCGGGGTTCAGGTTGTTCAGTGTGAAGTAGCCGTTGTATTTACCTGACCAGCCCCAGTTAATATGAAAATAACGGTCATTGGTCACTCCATCGATATCAAAGGCATGTCCGGGCTCACCGTTATCCCCGTCACCGGAGTATATTACAGGGCGACCTGCCAGCAGTTCATTTCCCAGCAGTTGTATCCATTCATCCAGGTTTGCATATCGGGCAACCCGCTTGGCACTCTTATAATAACCGAAATAATTGATGAGCGCCTTGGGAATTCTGCTGGTAAAAGAGCCGGAAGCGTCCGGTCCAAAGTTCATGCTCACCGTAACGGCGGTATGGTATAACAACCTTGCATTATGATTGTCCGGTGTATCAACCGCCATAGAATCCCAGGCATATTCCGGTTCAGAATCGAAATGAACAATAATGGAACCATAATCCGGATGGGAATATGAATAGGTGCCTTTGCCCTTTAACGGATATTGGTATACGCTCATTGCCTGGGCCATGGACACTCCGACACAACCACAATACGCATGGCCTCCCGGGCCGGCTTCATCTTCGGGACAAAATCTGTTCCAGCCTGCATCCTGATTCCAGTTAACCTGAATTAAAGGATCAACCGTGATGGCAACCGCTGATTTCAGCTTATTCAACTGATCGGTACCATCCCAGAGCATATTTCTTTTCAACGATTTTTCAGCCAGAATGTGTTCGATTACCTTACAATAACCCCGGATCCATTGACTTACATTTAAATCCCCGGCAATATTCGCATCGAACCTTCCGGTGAATGAAAAACCAAGAACCGGGGTAACCCGGTCATCGGCGGATACCAGCAACCAACCTTCGGGACTCAGGTTTATGTAATGCAAGGTCTGCTGGTTTTCCGGAGTGAGCGGAGATATCTCCAGTACGCTATACTGAATGTTGCCCGGAAAAGTCTGCTTCACAAATATACTGGCATAGGAGATCAGGTCCTCCCTGGAAACAGGAGTTGCCGTCAGCATAACATACTGCAGCAACAAAACGATCAATAATTGGAAACGTTTCATTATGCCTAAACTAAAGTTGACCCTGCAAAATTAAATCAAACGGGATAAATTGCAATAAACAGCCAGTCTCATTGCTGCTGTTTGGTCCATGTGGTATTGAATATGTCCCACAAATATCCGGCATATTCCCCGTCTATTATTTTATGTGCCCATAAATCAATGCGGATGGTGCCATCTTCCTCTATTGTTCCAGTAAGAGGCTGGTCTTCAAGCAGGTCATCCGCCGTATCATTGGCTCTGTAAACGGCAATCATCCCATAACCCAAGGCATTTGCATACACATTTCCGATTATTTGACCGGGGGCCAGTGAAACGGTCATCTCGTCCAGATCGATTTTGGCAATAATGGGATCCGAATCATCCGCACCAATGCCGGTAATAACCAGGTTCTGAATATTTGCAGGATCTGCTTCAGTAAAAACATGCCAGAACTCATCATATTCACCAGGTTTATAATAACTTACTGCTTCCACTGCATACTCACCAATCCATCTGCCCAGGGGATGTTCATCATCCCGCAAGGTTACCATTACCGTATCATTGCTGCCATTGTCATAACCTTCGGAGTTGTTCACAATAAACAGGTAGAAGCTCTTGTCACCTGTTGTATCTGCGTTGTCAATCGGATTAATGATAATTTCGGCAATACTGTTGATGGTTTGCACCTGTTTTGAAGATATTGTGTAATCAACACCCTCAACAGCAGGATTGTCAATCCCTTCAACCGTAGTACCAACCGTTATGCTGGTTTCTGCAGAACCTGCAGTTGCGCCCAGAACAATGGGCGTCCTGACCGTGCTGTAGTTCTCATAAGCTTTTACAGTTTGCGCAGAAAAAGCAATGAAGTTCATACTGGAATTGAAAAGAATCGGATCATTTTTGCTGCAACCTGCCAATAAAAATAAGGCGGTCCATATAAAGGCTGTTCTAATATACCATTTCATATAATGAGGTTGTTAATTATAAGTTAGCAGGTATTTATTATTTACCACTATAGCCATCATTTTGCTGCATATTCACATTGGCATCCATTTCGGTTTGTGGAATTGCCATTGCCCATTTGTAATCCGGGAAAGCCACATCCTTGTTGATAGTTCCATTGAAATCAGTTCGTACAAGACCTCGCTGGGTCCTGGCCAGATCGAACAATTCATGGCCCTCAAAATTGAGTTCCCTTCTTCTTTCCTGATATAAAGTTGCCAGGTCAACCGATGAAGCTTCTGACAAGCCCCTGTGTGTCCTGATCATATTAAAATCCTCGAGTGCACTTTTACCACCTATGTTTGCACCGTTTAAAACGGACTCCGCCCTGATCAGATACATTTCAGACAGCCGGAGTACCGGTAGAACAAATTCACGGGCCGGAACCTTGCCCAGCCTGCCGGTATACTTTGTCGGCCAGAAGCTGGAAGGATAATTGCTCTTGCTGATGAACATATTGGCCCGTACATCCCCGTTTTCAAAAAGCAAAAGCAGGTCATTGGAAGCACAAATGTCACCATAGCCGGCCGTGTCGGTTAAATAGGAAATGGACTCCCAGTATCCATGGGCTGAGTTGTTCTCAGATCCATCAACCTGCAGGATTATTTCACTGCCTTCTCCATCACCTCCCCAGTAACCTCCATTATTCCAGGTTGAATAAGTAGTAGTATCAAACAGTCCGAACAAACCTGAATTAATCACAGCGGAAGCATGATCAGCTGCCTGCTGCCAGTCCTGCTTGTACAGGAATACTCTCGCCAGCAGAGCTTCGGCTGCATATTTTGTAGCCCAGGAGTGTGGAGTCGTTTCGTCCTGCCTGCTCACCTCATCGGCAAGTAAGGCACTGGCGGACAATAAATCAGCTATGATCTCCGCGTAATTTGATTCGACGGTATTTCGTGCCGGAAAGCCCAATTCCGTTATTTTAATATAGGGTATTCCCAGAGATTGTGACCCTGTGGCACCCGAAGCCGTGGCAAAGGAATAAGGCTGTGCATAAAACCGGAGCATATCGAAATGAGCCAGGGCCCTGATGAACAAACACTCTCCCTTAAGCTGGTCCAGGTCCTGCTGATCAACTCCCGGTTGCGAAAATCCGTCGTCAATCACTTTGATAACGTTGTTTGCCCGGGAAATGGCTGCATAGGCTGTTGTCCATAAACCGGGGGTATTGGTGGGGTCATTGACCCAAAGAAATTCTTCGGCATACCGGCCGGAAGTGAGGGGACTCCGTTTCGCATTTCCCCCTTTCAGATCCGCTATAATGACAAAATCCTCACCATACCAGTTGGGAGAACATAGCAGGGAATAAGTTCCCAAAGTGGCATTCATCAATCCGTCATAATCTGAAAGCGACAGCTCATTGGACTGCTGAAGCTTGGGTTCGCGGAGCAGAAAATCTTCACAGGATGTGAGCGCCATTATTGTTGTGGCTAAACTCACTATATACATTATTTTTCTAATTGGGTTCATATGCATATGTATTAACAGAATACTACAGGTTAATCTCCAGGCCTACAACAAACTTCTTTGTCATCGGATAAATACCGGATCCCAATCCCGTAACTCCGCGTTCCGGGTCCCAAAACCTTACATTATGATAGGTATAGAGGTTTATGGCGCTGGCATAAATCCTCAGGTTATCCGCCTTTATTTTGTTGATCCACGATTTTGGAAAGGAATAGGATAATGTGACATTCTTGATCCTCAGATAATCTCCGTCCTGCATCCAGCGAGTGGTCCACCAAGCATTTGAGTTGGTATTATTGTTTACCAGTGGTTTTGGATTGATGGCGATATCGCCCGGTTTTTTCCAGTAATCAAGCATGGTGTTTGCCTGGTTCTTGCCAAAGAATACGGCAGCTCCATCAGAATTGACATAGCGGTTTTCATTGATCAGGATCTGATTTCCTTTTTTAAATTCACAGGTAATATCCAGGGTAAAGCCATGCAGGCTCATATTGGAAGTAATGCCACCAATATACCGGGGTTCAGGACTACCCTTAATAGCACGCCGTGCTTCGGTAAAGAGGTTTGTGAGCTCACCTGCACCATTGTACCATAAGGCTTCACCATTGGTTGGATTTACGCCGGCATAATCATATAAATAATAGCTATAAAGCTGCTCTCCTTTTTTATGCACCAATCCGCTACCTTCAACGGATGTGATTTGATCATCCTTACCCAGGTCAAGCACCTCACTTTTATTATGCGACACGTTGAGGATTATATCCCACTGAAACTTCCCCTGGCTGACCACTTTGCCATCCAGAAGAACTTCTATTCCCCGGTTCCTGATTTCCCCGATATTCTGGGTAATAGAGGTAAAGCCTGAAGTTCTGGAGAGCGGATAGGCCAGCAACATGTCAGAGGTTTTGCGGTTATAAAATTCTACAGAACCTGAAATCCTGTTAAACAGTCCGAAATCCAGTCCGAAATTCAGCTCGCCATTCATCTCCCAGGAAAGGTCGGGATTCGCAGGTTGTGCCGGTGCTATGACTGTTTTGCCATTGTATTCTGCTGATCCATATAATCCATAGTGTTCGTAGTCACCTATGTTATAATTACCACTTATGCCATAGCTGGTGCGCAATTTCATTTGATCGATGAACTGGTATTGCTTCATGAACTCTTCCTGATGAAGGTTCCAGGATGCAGAAGCCGACCAGAAGTTGCCCCAGCGGTTATTTTCACCAAACCGGGAACTGCCGTCACGCCGGATACTGGCCTGGAGAAAATACTTGTTATCGAAATTATAATAAGCAACGCCAAAAAAGGAAAGCAACGAATATGCACTTTCACTATAATCACCATCATCATCCCCTGAAGTGGAAGTTGTAGGATAGGGTATCCTCGGATCAACATCCGGTGAACTGAGGTAGTAGTAATTATAATAATAATCAGTAGCCTCCTGTCCCGCAACAATTTGCATATTATGCCTGTCAAACCTTCGGCGGTACTCAGCTGTATTTGACGTGGTTATCTGCCTGTAACGGGTATTGGATGTCTGCAAGGTCCCCTTTTCAACTGCTATATCAGCTTCGGGTGACCAGTATCTTCTGCCTTCTCCACCCGTGTATTCAAATGAATTGGTGGATTTCAAGGCCAGTCCCTTCATGGGAGTAAGTTCCAGATATACATTACCCAGAAATCTGTTTTGCTTTTCCCACTGATCATCATAGGCAGCATTCGCCAGGGGATTGGTATTAAACCACTCCGGTATATCCAGATTATAGGACCCGTCTTCATTCCTGACACGGGTCCAGGGCAATATCGCCATTCCGGAAAAAATCGGATTTACATAATATAAATCCTGCATGGATACATCATTGGTTTCGGTATACCCGGCTGTAATTCTTGTTCCTACTTTGAAAATACTGCTGACTTTCTGGTCTAAATTGGCCCTGAGCTGGTATTTTTTATAATCAACACCGTAAAAAATACCATCATTATTAGTATAACTACCTGAAAGATAATGACTCGAATTTTCATTTCCCCCTTCGATACTCAATTCATATGTATTGATCCTTCCCTTTCTTGTCATTTCATCTATCCAGTTCACTTCTTTCTGATCAAGCAGGTCCTCCGGTGCTATAAAATCAGGGTCTACGCCTGAATTCACAGCAGCATCCCGCAAATAAGTAACGACCTGTTTTGAATTCATGGGGCCATAGTTGTTGTCATTTGCCAGCTGGTCAAATCCAAACGAGGTATTGAAATTTACCTTGGATTTTCCCTGCCTGCCCGATTTGGTTGTAATCAGAATAACCCCATTGGCGGCCCTTGAACCATATATGGAAGCTGCAGCAGCATCCTTCAGTACCGTGATTGACTCAATATCAGCCGGATTCACAATAGATAAGGCATTGCTTGTATTGGTGAATATTGACTGATCACCCTCCATGACCGGAATCCCGTCAACCACGTAAAGCGGTTGATTACCTGCATTTATTGAGCTTGTACCCCGGATACGCACCTGGGAATTGGCACCGGGTTGTCCTGAGGTGGCAGTAACCATTAGTCCGGCGACTTTCCCCGTCAGCATCTTATCCAGGGAAATCTCCGGTACATCCCTGATCTGGGAGCTTTTAACAAGTCCGACAGAACCCGTATTGGCCTCCTTTTTGACCGTAGTATAACCAACGACGATCACTTCTTCCAATCCAATTATATCAAGTTCCATTACGACATTCAGGATGGTCATGCCATTAACAGGGAATTCCCTGGTTTTCATACCCACTGAACTGAATACCAGGGTTACATCGGGATTGGCGGACAGGCTGAATTGTCCAAATGCATCGGTTGAAGTACCGGATTGGGTTCCTTTAATCAGGACATAGACACCCGGAACCGGACTGCCGTCCTCAGAACTTGTAACCGTTCCGCTTACTTGTATTTCCTGGGCTATCAGGGATCTGAATCCCAATAACAGCAGAAATACAAGCAGAAAAGCAGGTTTTTTCATATAGTAGAGTTAAGAGGTTTACACCAGATTTCTATACAACTATTATCGTAAGGCTCCAAAAGTATCAATTTTATTGAATTTTCCAATCCAAAAACACATACGAAAAAATATTTAAATACAAATTTATACATATATTCATATAAATACATATTGATTTTTAATGCAGTGAATCCGGTCACACAGGTACCATTTTTATTTTATCTTTGAAGCATATCTGAGACACATGAATTCCTCCCGCCGCGGTATTCCGCTCTATTTCCGACCGGTAATGGTTTTTTCCGGAATGGGTGCGGGAATTGCCCTGTATATCTGGTTCAGGATGTACACTAACATATTCGGTATTCACCAGATTTCCCTGACTTCGGTTCTGGGCACCATGTTGTTGTGCCTGGGTATCGGGAGTCGTATCGGGGGCAGCACTGGCAGACAAGGTCAGGAATCCACTGGTTCTCTTTGCGGTCCTGCAGGCACTGGCCGGGTTGTGCGCCCTGTTCAATCCTGCCGTGTTGCAAGGGCTTTTAATAATCCTGAACATGATCATCCGGGATTTCCATCCAACTTCCTTCGGAATGGGAATAGTCCGCATTGTACTTTCCTTTCTGTTCCTTTTTATCCCGCTGGCCTCAATGGGTGGGCTGATACCTGTTCTGGGCAGGCAATTTATCCGGATTTCCGATCAGGCAGGCAAACGGATAAGTACTGTATTATCCATGTTTTCAATCGGTTTGGTGACCGGATTGACCCTGGCCGGATTTTTCCTGATCCAACGAACCGGAATGCAGAAAACCATGATGGCCTCTTCTTTCGTCAGCCTTTTCGTTTTTATCCTGGTTGTGGCCTATATTCTCGTCATCAGAACAAAATCCCCTGATGAAACGATTGCAGTACATGAAAAGCGATCCGGATACTCCCCCATGCTGTTCAGGAAAAGAAGAACAGTACTGGAGGCCGGTGCCAAACTTACCCGTGCCATGCTGCGGATACATATCCTGCATGGATTCACCCTTGTTTCCCTGCTTGTCATTTCGATCCGGCTGATGATAGATTATACTGCAATTGGTTTCTCTTACCTGTATCTCCTGATCCTCATTGTTTTCTTTTCAGGTGTGGCACTTGGGAGTTTGTTATACAGAACCTTTACTGCCAGGCTGGTCAATGGCTTTCTCGGGGTGGCCTCCCTGGAGATCCTGACCGGATTTGCTGTTCTGTTCTGCTATGTATTATTTACACTTATTGCTCCATCAGTGCATGTGTTATCCCTGAAAGCCTCATCCTGGAGCGAAACTGTCGTCTATCAGATCTTGTTGGTATCTTCCCTGCTGCTGATTCCGGCATTTATCACTGGCATAATGATACCCCTTTCCGGAAGAATCTATACCCGCCGGATTCAAAAAACAGGACGCACACTGGGCAGACTGAATTTTTTATTCTATTCAGGTGCGCTGGCCGGTCTGCTGGTAACACACCACATTCTGCTGCCAATTGCCGGTTATTATGTATCCTCCTGATGCTCATCCTCATCACGCTTTTGTCCGGCATATATCTCCTGCTAAGGGATTCAAGGCTGATTCGTGTATTCAGATTAAGTTATACCCTGATAACACTGAGCTGTATCACCGGCGTTTTATTTGTCCTCTTAAGGTTGGGGTGGATTGATACCGGTGCAATAGCAAGACAGGAGGCGATCCGGGACAGGCATGAAGGCAGCAGTGTTATTGCCAGCCTGGTAGAAAAGACACCGGGCCGGCTGGCTTTATCTGTCAATGGAATCACAAATCTGGAAACAGGGGAAGAGGGACTTTGCGTCCAACAATTGCCTGCCTTTCTTCCCTGTATGTTGGTCAATCCGGTACGGTCATCCCTGGTAATCGGATTCGGTATGGGTTTCACAGCTTCCATGCTTGAAAATTGTCAGGTTTCCGACCTCGTTATTTCAGAAATTTATCCCGAGGTAATCACCCTGTCATCCGAAACATTTTCCGAAGACAACAATGATATTCTGACCAGTAGTCATGTGGATATCAACAGTGAAGATGCACGTATATTCCTGATCAGGGACTCAAGTCAGTTTGACCTGATAACTTCAGGATACACCGATATACATCTCCTGCCCGGATTTTTCACCCGTGAATTTTACATGGTTTGTTATAACCGCCTTACTTCAACTGGTCTCATGACCCAGATCCTGCCGCTCAATGGTGTAAACAGGCAGGAATTCCGTTCACTTGTAAGTGCTTGTTCAGGGATATTTCCGTACGTCAGCCTTTGGTATTTGTCCAGAGACAAGGTTCTTCTGCTGGCAGGCAAAGAAGACCACATGCCCGGATATTGCAGCCTGATCACACGATATCACAAGCTGGCCGGGACTGATATACCGCTCAAAATGGGTATTCCGGAACCGGAATCCCTGCTTGGCCGATGTTTGATGGATGACCGGCAGCTGAGGGAGTTTACAGAAGGTTCCCAGGAGAATGACAATGACAGGCCATACGTGGAATTCAGCAGAACCTCCCTGCAATTTCGGGATCCGGATCTGATCAGTGAGCTGATCACCAGGATGAAACCTGCAGATGACCTGTTTGACCTGGACTTTTGCGGGGCTGATAAAACGCAAATCGAATCAAAAATTGACCGCATGCATCATACAATAAAAACGGAGTTGCAATCCGGACAAAACCTGAATTCTAAAAATCCATGACCAGGCTGGGATAAATGGCCTTTTGCGGTTTCTGTGCCGGCACTTTACGGGTTCTTTTCTTCATGGCTTTGATGACCATTTCAGCCACATCATGAACCGGTACATCGGAAACTCTTTCAAAAGCCTTCTTGCACATGGGACAAGAAGTGATCAGGTACTGTGCCTTGTGCGGATTAATCCGGCTATAGGCATCACGGGTTACTTTCAAACGTACTTCATTGGTGGCGGATATATTGGCCAGACTATTGCCGCAACAGAGGGTATTATCCTTTTCATACTCGGGTTGCACCAGACTGACCATGCTGCCAAGCAGTTTTCGGGGTTCTTCGTAAACCCGCAGATCACGACTTAATTCACATGGATCGTGATAAACAGCGCAGGTATGCAGAGGTTCCAGACGGATTTCCTTCTTTCCGGCCAATTCGAGCAGGTATTGGGTATGATGCAGAACGTTGATGTTCAGTTTATATTCCTTTGCAAATATTTTATAACAAATGGGACATGATGTTACCAGTGTTTTTGCACCGGATGCACGTATTAGCTTACTGTTCTTCTCAATCATCAGGGAGGCTTGTTCCAGGTGTCCGGCCATCATCATGGGTCGTCCGCAACACATTCCTCCTGCTTCATCCATGAACCAGTAGTTAACACCGGCTTCAGACAGGATGTTCTGCATGGCCTTCTTTATTGAGGGTGTCTGATGAGTCATGCATCCGGCATAATAAATCACATCCGCCTTCCTCGGTTCCGGCATGGGCTGTTGAATAAATGAGGGATCAGGCGTCATTCCGTTCATTTCATTGCGGGTAATTAACCGGATCCTGCTTATATCAATACCAACCGGGCAAGCCTTGTCACATCTTCCGCACATCAGGCAGTTTAACGTTTCCCGGGGTTGAATGTTTTTATAACGGATAGCTTTAAGCTGGTAGGCCGCTTGTACTGTATGCACTCCGCCGGCAAATGATAACTGACAGGTATCCAAGCAAATACCGCAACGTGAACAGGAGTGTATTTCAATTTCGGTCAAGGAAGACCTGGTTTTCGATTCAACCAGTCCGAAATGTCGTGAGAAGATCAGCACCACCTCGGTGGGAATATGCATATAACGTGAAAAAGGAAGGGAGACGAAGAATACACCCAGTGCGAGCGAATACGCCCACCAGGCCGGATAATACAACAGGTCAGCCGGTAAGAAACTTCCCAGCACATGTCCAGTAGTGCCTGTGAGAAAATCTCCTCCTCCATATGTAGCTGAAGTGAAGGATTCAGCAAGCAGTCTGAGTGGGAAAATCAGCCAAAGGGATGTCAGGGCAAAACGGTCGCCAGGCATGAGCTTTGTTGTTTTTTTCATGCCATATGCCCTGGAATACAATCGTTTGACAAAAGCCAGGACGACACCGGTAAGCACCAATAAAAGCAACAGATCCATGAAAAAGGAAAATATCCTGTGCAAGGGAAAAGCACCCGGATTTGCGTGAAAGAACCGAAAGAAAATGGGAATATATGGGGGATTCATTTCTGTTGGCTGATAGATTCGGCTTTCAAGATTTCCTACCGCAATGAGCAGGAACCAGCCAAAAGCAAGGCTCATGTGCATAAATCCGAGAAGCCGGTTTTTCAGGAAAATTTTACGGTGCAGCAAGCTTTCTCTGACAATTTCCCGGAGAGCGGCCAGGACACGGAAACTGAAAAGTCCTTTGGTAACTTTTGATTTATCTGCCCTTTCAAGCCGCTTAAACCATGTGGCATAGGTAACAGCCAGGTAACCCAGCAGAAATACCAGTCCAAGGGTGAAAGGCAATACGAACAGGTCAAATTTCATGGCTCGCTATTTTTTTTACCGCAAGTTGCATCAGGTAAACAACATTACGGGTATTAACTCCCCGGGGGCAGGCATTCAGGCATTTACCGCAAAACCGGCATCTGTATACAGTTGCCAGGATCTCATCCTCCTCGCCTCGCCGGGCCAGACTTATCATACGGCGCAGGCTGTAATCAGCGGTTAAGGCAGCCGTACAACCTGAAGCACAGGTCCCGCAATTCATACACCAGTCGACTGAAGGTTCGCCAGCCCTTACATAATCAATGATCCGCCGGCTGTTCGAATCAAAATCAATCTGTCTGTCCTTTTGAATTCTATATCCGAAATTGATCATAAGCCTATTACCATGCGCTCGGTTGTTGCAAAAGTCACACTGGAGCCGAGGAATCGGGTTATCTCCGACACTACTGCCCTGGCCTCATTGAGGGTTTCTTCAATGGTCTTTGGACCATTTATTCCACCAGCGGTGTATAATCCTGGTATTCCCGTGTGGAAAGGCAGAATGTACTGGTCTTCCTGTAAAAGGAAACCATCAGCATCTTTTAAAAGTCCAAGCATATCAATCATATTATCAGGTTTTTTTATCGGGTTGAATTCCCACCATCAATACAAGCAGATCAAGGGTCATCTTCATGGGTTTGGCCAGCAAAGTATCCTCTATCCTGATTTGCAGTGATCCGTCAGGATTTTCAAACGCCTCTGATAGCCTGGCCCGGATAAACTGAATCCCGTATTTCTGCTGGGCTTCCTTATACAATTCCTCGAAATGTCTGCCAAACATCCTTAAATCCATATAAAACAGGAAAATTTCTGCGTGAGGCAGCATTTCCTTCACCTCAATAGCCTGCTTTACGGCAGTTACACAACATACTTTGGAACAATGCAGATTACCCACCTTTTCATCCCTGGATCCTACGCAATGTATAAAACCTATCCGTTGTGGCATTTTTCCCTGGGTGGTCTGCAACGTTCCTGCCCGACTTGAAAGCCTCTTCCAGTTCAACAGAAGTAATTACATTATCATAAATTCCATATCCGTATTCTTCCTTCCTGCCTGCATCAAAAATATCGAAGCCCGTTGTCAGCAGAAGCGCATTTGCAGTAATCATGCGGTTGTGGTTGATATGAATGGCAAAGCCATCATCATTCCTTTCAACACCAGTCACATCGGCATTATATACCACATTCACCCCTGCAACAGAAGCTTTGAGCTGATTCAGCAGGCTGGTCGCCGGCTTCCGCGCAGGGAACAAGGCATGCCATTGGTTAAGCCGGCCTCCCAGTTTGTCACTTTTTTCAATAATAGTCACAGCAATCTTCGATCTTGAAAGCTGTGCCGCGGCTTCCATGCCGGCAACTCCTCCTCCTATTATCGCTACACTCTTCATTTGTAATCAGTAATCAGTAATCAGTAATCGGTATATCGGTGCAATGCGTCCATATCTATCTTCAGTCACATTGGGTTTAGCTGGTCTGCCCATAGTATTCACCATTCCTGCCCAGGTATTTCCTCGCAGGATCAAATGGAATCCCCATCTTTATCATCAAAGGCTCTGATGAGACCTGGTGTGTTTGAAGTCCGATCTCCCATGGATCATAGCCCAGTACTAAACCTGCCAGTTCTTCGTAAGTAAATACGGGTATGCCATAACCATTCTCACCGTATGTTTTACCTTCCATTTCACTGACCACATACTGCCACCTGTCGAGAAAATAGGGGCAACCCGGACAGTTAGTGATGATCAGATCGGGCTTATAGGGTTCCATGGAATCAAACTTCTTCTTGCTGCATGATAACGAATAACCCCGGTTGGCTCTTACCACATATTGTCTGAATCCGAAACCACAGCAATGCCGGCGTTCCGGATAATCAACAATTTCTCCGCCCAGGGCTTCCACCAGTCCGGTCAGTACATATGGATATTCTGCCCCGCCTATTCCCTTATGTGGAAACATTTTTGAATAATGACATCCGATGTGCTCCACCACCTTAAGTGGTTCACCTGTATTCTGATTAACAAGCCTGTACGGAGCCCTGGCGGCTATTTCATGCCGAAGCTTGTACATGATATCACTGGCGTGGGCAAGATTCCCGGGAATTTTAAATTCTCGGCCGGTGGCTTTCCGCAGATATTCCCGCGTCATTTCTTCTGTGTGCGGAAAATGCTTCCAGGTTTCCAGAATTTCGGTATATAAACCAAAGGAAGTAATGCATGAAACCGCCAGATTCTCACAACCGGCTTCCGACATCAGGGCGAACTGTCTGGCCACAACAGTCATGGTGGTATTAAAGGGAACAACATCACAGTGATAACCAATACCGGTGCAGGTGGTATGTCCGGGATTTTCATGGACCGTTTTGCCCAGGTTTTCCCTCAATATCCGTAAAAAAATCTGCTCGGCACCCGGAAAAAAGTTCTGCCGCACACAACTGCGAACATAAAAGAAATTATCTGTTGCTATTTCTTTCTGATATTCCTGCCAAAGTCGTTTTTTACCTTCAATTTTCATAGGATCGAATCCTTTGTATGGATCCCACTGTCGTGATTATAAATCTCATGCATGTATTCACAGTCGAGTCTTTTGTCGAAGTCAAGTCCCAACTGGGCTGCCTTTTTAGCCGATTGCTCCTCGATGAATTCATACTGTGCTGTAGCACCGGTCACATCAAATATCCTTCGCACTTCTTCCAATGCTTCCTCGGGTATTTTACGCAGCGGACCAGGCTGGTCACCCCTGTATTTCACGCCAAATAAGGCGAAAAGACTCTCAAGGTTTTTATTTTGCCATTCCCAGGTGGGACCCTGCTCAGGATGATCTTCCAGGGTCATCTCTTCGCGGTACAAACAGTAACCGTATTTCAAGATCCAATCCCCGATCGACCTTTTTACCATCAGCTGCTGTCTGCCCTTCTCCGATTCGGTAAATAGACCTGTCCTTAAAGACAGTGCCCTGAGTGCCATGATCAGCAAACCCGGAGCATTGTTGCGGGGACAACGGGTCTTGCACGACATGCATTCCCCGCAATACCAGATCATATCTCCGGCAAGCAATTCATATATTTTTTCATTATCTCTGGTTTGAACTGTTTCCGCGATTATCCTGGGGTCGTAATTGTAGAATTCAGCAGCAGGACATATAGCAGTACAGGTGCCGCAATTCAGGCATCCGGTGAGTCCTTCCACAAAGCGTACATCGGAAACCAGTTCCTGGTAATAATTCTGAGACATGTCAGTATTTGGATTCCTAACAAAAATAGGAATACAACATGGAGAAGCCTATGGGGTGTTTTACTAAAAGTGGATAGGTATATTTACCTATAAATTATTGATCATGATTACACCGCTGGTGTTTAAATCAACCGTTGAAATCTGCCCTCCTCTTTTCAGGAATAAACGGAATATCTCTTCTTTGCCGGGTTCCGCAATTTGTAAGGCTTTTGTAATGCCGGCCCCACGGAACGCCCCTGACACGGTACTGATAATCACGGAAGGAACCTCACTGGGCATTAATTCAGTTTCGGTTTTCATCCAGCTACCCTGACCGTCAAAGTATGCAGTCGCAGGGTGACCTTCCCGGATAAAGCTGGCCTGAAAGATATCTTGTCCGGGGCTTTCCCATCTTACATCTGCGTGCTTGCCAAACAGCGTCTCAAAGTTTTTTACCACTGTCTGGGGGGGATCAATACGGGACTTTCCATCTCCGCAAGAGAAAAACAGCAAAAAGAAATGCCGTTGATAGATAAGCGATGTGCCTCATGGTTTATGTTGAATTGTCTGGATACAAAAGTTCAGTTTGTAAAGTAAACAAATAATTTACATTAAAATTCGTATAATTGCCCCCGTTTTTATGTGGATCCTGCTCGGCATATTTTCCTCAGTGTTTCTGGGCTTTCATGAAATCTTCAAAAAGGTGTCCCTGAATCATAATGCAGTCCTTCCGGTGCTGCTTCTTGGTTCAGTGGCCAGTGCCCTGGTATTCCTCCCGTTCATTGCTGTTTCGGCCTTCAATCCTGAATTTGCCCGGATCCACCTGATTTATATTCCGGCAACCGGAATGGCTGCACATATGTTGTTTTTGCTGAAGGCTGCTATTGTATCACTTGCCTGGCTTTTCGGATATTTTTCCGTCAAGCACCTTCCTGTCACTTTACTTGCTCCGCTCAATGCATCCGGTCCGGTTTGGACCATGCTTGGTGCCATGATCATTTATGGTGAAAGGATGAACCTGGTGCAATGGACCGGCGTGGCAATATCCGTGGGATTCTATTATGCTTTGTCATTCGGCGGCAATATCCGGGGCACAGACCGAAATGACCGGCAGTGGATGATTATTTGCCTTTCTAAGCATAATTTTGAACAGTGCCAGTGCACTGCTCGATAAGTACCTGGTAAGACAGTATGATCGTATAGCTATGCAAGCCTGGTTCTCCGTTTATACAGCAATAATTTTCTTCTTAATATTGTTGGTGATCTGGTATCCAATCCGGCAGAACGTAAGCCCATTCATATGGAGATGGGCCATACCGTTGATCGGACTGGTTCTTGTTGTGGCGGATTTTTTTTATTTTAAGGCTTTGTCATTAGAAGGTTCCCTGGTATCTGTGCTGATTATTGTCAGGAGGGCATCCTCCGTACTGGTATTTGCTGCCGGAGCCCTGTATTTTAAAGAAACCAGTCTGCGGAAAAGGGGGATTGTATTGGCAGGTATTTTGGCCGGGGTGGCAATTGTAGTGGTTGGAAGTATTTGATTTTTAGATTTGAGTATTATGCTGTTAATTCATTCATCATTCATCATTCATAATTCATAATTCCTTCCTCATGTCCCGCGGTATCCTCCTACTGATCCTGGCGGAATTCTGTTTTGCTTCAGCAACAGTTTTTGCCAAATTCATTACCAATGGTTCTGATATTCCGGCCATTGAGATCACTTTTTTCAGGGTTTCACTCGGGGTAATCCTGGCCACCATATATATGCTTCAAACCAAAACCTCATTCCGGCCAAAAAAAGTGTTCCTCGTTACAGCCCGTGCCATCCTGAGCTTTTCTGCCCTGGTCACATTCTTTTATTCGGTACAGCATACTTCGGTAACCAATGCGAATATGCTGAACATGACCTATCCGGTATTCATTTTTCTGGTCGCCCCGCTGTTCAGGCTCGAACGGATGAACAAGCTTTCCTTTCTTTTTCTGATTATTGCCATGGCCGGTATTTACCTGGTTATCTTCCCTGATTTTTCCCATACTAACAAGGGTGATCTGTTTGGACTGCTGTCCGGTATCTTTGCTGCATTTGCCATAATCACACTTTCAGTTGCCCGCGAACATGATTCGACCATGCTGATCGTTTTCTACCTGATGGCCATTGGCACTGTCTGCAATGCATGTATGATGGCACCCGTTTTTGTTATGCCCCGCTATTCTGATCTTCCCTTTTTGTTGGCCAGCGGAATCACCGGGGTCGCAGGTCAGGT
This sequence comes from uncultured Bacteroidales bacterium, assembly GCA_963705125.1. Classification (GTDB taxonomy): domain Bacteria; phylum Bacteroidota; class Bacteroidia; order Bacteroidales; family UBA10428; genus UBA5072. Next base: position 124,499 of record CAVPIY010000012.1, read on the forward strand.
CCTTCTGACAAAGGGTTATAAAAACGTCAGTGCGAAAGCCGGCTCCATGGTTTCTTCATCCCGCATTATTTTTGCTGCCCTGTTGGGATTTTTTTTCTTCTCAGACATCATTTCCGGCAGAATAATAGCAGGGGGCCTGATGATCATTGCATCCATCATCGGGATCAGTATGCTGCAGAAGGACGATTCAGACAAAGGTGACCGGTAATCAGTAACCGGTAATCAATGACCGGCTTTCGGTGTCCCGTGTTGTTTAATAAACTGCTTTACGAAGGCGTAGACCGGTGGAATAAAGGATACAAAGATGATGGCAAAAACAACCAGGGAAAAGTTGCGCTTGACGGTTGGAATATTACCGAAGAAAAAACCGGCAAAGGAGAATATATTTACCCAGAGAATATTACCAATGATACAGAACATGATGAACCTCCTGTATGTCATGGTACCCACTCCGGCAACAAAAGGAGCAAATGTGCGGATAATGGGCATAAAACGTGCTATAACCAGTGTTTTTCCTCCATGCTTCTCATAGAAAGCATGTGTATCATCCAGGTATTTACGCTTGATCATGCGGTAGTTTTTCTCATAAACCTTTGTTCCCAGATACCTGCCAATGAAATAATTGGTATTGTCCCCGATAAAAGCAGCAAGCAGCATGAGGAGAACCAGGGTATAGATATTGATGGGATTGCCTTCCATTGCTGCAACGGCACCCGCGGCAAATAATAGGGAATCACCGGGCAGGAGCGGTGTTACTACAAGTCCTGTTTCACAGAAGATAATGAGAAAGAGTATGGCGTAGGTCCAGTATTGATAATTGGAAACGATTTCAAGTAAATGCCTGTCAATATGCAGTACAAAGTCAATGAAAAAGCGAAACAGATCAGCCATGGTGTAATTTTATAAAACCGCAAAAATAGAATAAATTTGAAGTATCACAACATACACACTCTCACCCACACCCACTGATCACGCGTCACTCGTCACTCGTAACTAACATTCTCCCCGGCAAGATCTCTGTATGTAATCCTGAAAAACTCATTCTGGAGTTTTCGTGTCAAGGGACCGGGTCTGCCATTGGCAACCGGCCGTCCGTCAATCTGCACCACCGGCATGATCTCACTTCCGGTACCTGTAATAATACATTCTTCAAAAAGGTTAGTTTCCGCAATTTTTATTGGTCTTTCAACAACACTTACGCCGAGATCATGGCAAATCCTGATCACAACCTTCTTGGTAATACCCGGGAGGATCAGATTTGAGTCGGGATGGGTATATACAACTCCCCCCATTATGACCATGATGTTGGAATGCGTGGCTTCTGTAAAACAGCCTTCTCTTACAAGAAAACACTCCATGGCATCCTGCTCTGCTGCTTCCTGAAACAGGAGTGTATTCGGCAATAAAGCAATTGATTTGATATCACACCTGAGCCAGCGTATATCCTGCCGGGTAATAACCCGAATCCCCTGCAGCATTTCATCTGGATAACCCGGTAGCTCAAAGGCCCTGATATACAGAGTAGGTGTTGTATCTTTTCCAGGAAACCGGTGCACTCTTGTCGCGACACCCCGTGTAATCTGAAGGTAAATTCCTGCATGTTTGGATTTCAGACGATTTACTTCCATTACACTGTCGCATATTTCCTGCAGTTCATACAATCCGGAAAAATCAATGCGAACAGCGCTCAAACTTTTCTGCAACCTGAAAAGATGATCTTCAAAGCAAAACGGCCTTCCCTTATAATATTTGATCACTTCATAAACCCCGTCGGCGAAATAGAAACCCCTGTCCTCAGGAGATATGGCCGCTTTGTCACTTGCTATGAATTTTCCGTTCAGATAAACGATCTCAGAAGGGGGCGGAGTAAGCATACGTGGAGACGTAATTAGTAGTAAGCTATTTGATAATCAGTATTTTTTAAAGTATGATGTGATTGGTGATTGGTGATTGGCGGGAATTGGGCATGGGTTCAGCAATCAATTCTTTTTAGCCACACCCAAATCACAAATCTCACACCCACAAATTACCAATCACAAATCACAAATCACCAATTACTTTCTTCTAATCATTTTCTCAATCCACTGTCCCAATAAAAATCCTGCACCACTGAAAACAGCCGTTTTCCCTGCATTTTTTATCGTCTTATCTCCCGGATTGTGATATCTTGTTGAAAGCAGGGCTCCCACCAGGGCACCGAGGATACCCCCTTTGGCAGGTATATTCCTGATCCTTTGTCCGATATTTTCAAACATTTGTTGTATTTGATTTTACTTGTCCCTTGTCCCTTGTCCCTTGTCCCTTGTCCCTTGTCCCTTGTCCCTTGTCCCTATTTAATCAAACTCACCCTTCAACTGTTCCACCCACTTCTTGATCCGCTGGTTGATCTGGTTTCCCTGGTTCTCAAAATCCAAAGCCAGTCCGGTAAATTGATTTCCACGCAATGCCCGGGAACTTTCAAATTCAAATCCCTGAGCGGAAGTGAAACCAGCCAGTCGTGCACCCCGGCTTTCGAGCAACTCAGCCATAATACCAACACCATCCACAAAGTTTTCCGGGTAACCCTTCTGATTACCATTCCCGAAAATGGCAACAATCTTACCATTCAGGTCAAGGTCTTCCAATGCAGGTACAAATTCATCCCAGTAATTGGGCAATTCCCCGTCGAACCATGTAGGCACACCCAATATCAGGTTATCATAGGATAAAAACTCCTGTTCGGTCAGTGTTTCGGCATTAACATGATCGATCTGATCTGCTTTGAATTCCTCACCGATTTTTCTGGCCGCCTGCGAGGTTTTATTCGTATTAAAACTGTAGACATAAACCTATTTTTTTCATAAGTAATTATCAATCAATAATATAATACAACTAATATTGTTGTTCATTGTTTGTAATGATTATTAGTAGTATCGCACACGAGACTCAAAACCCTTGACCCACAAACAACTATCAACATACAACCTACAACTAGTATTCCACCAGCTCCTTCATCGCCTTTTGAATCTTCTCCGTATCGGGTAATATCGCCTTTTCGAGGATCCTGTTAAAGCCTACCGGTGTAAATAATGATCCTACCCTTCTAACTGGTCCGTCGAGAAACTCAAAGGCTTCTTCGGTGATGGTGGCAGATAATTCGGCGCCAAATCCGGAGAATATCTTATCTTCATGAACGATGAGCACTTTGCCGGTTTTACGGACTGATGCCATTAATGTATCCTTATCAAGCGGAATCAGCGATCGGAGATCAATAACCTCAATGCTGACACCTGATTCAATTGCCAGTATCTCAGCAGCCTGCAGGCACATATGGGTGGTATTACCGTAGGTAAACACAGACAGATCACTTCCTTCACGCCTTATCCGGGCTTTGCCAAAGGGTACCTCAAAATCTTCAGGTATGGGTGTGGCTGCAATAGGTGAGTTATACAGGGCTTTTGGTTCCAGGAACATGGTAAAACCTTCACTTCGGATGCTGGTTCGCAATAAACCTGCAGCATCGTCGGCAAATGAAGGATAAACTACGCGAACGCCCGGAAAGGTAGTGAGAGCTCCTTCAATGGTTTGAGAATGGTATAATCCACCCCCGATATATCCACCGGAGGCCAGCCGGACCGTCACATTGGGAGAAAACTGCCCCTTGGTTCTCCAGTATTCATGGGTTGTCTCAACGAACTGCTCCATGGCTGGCCAGAAGTAATCGGCAAATTCTGCACCTTCCACCACCAGTCTTATTTTCTTATTGAAGCGTGACATACCATTGGCAGTGCCCATGATAAAATCTTCGGCAATCGGTGCATTAAAAATCCGCTCCCGGCCGAATTCCTGTTGCATACCCTTGGTGACGTTGAAGATCCCTCCTTTGTCCTTGTGGGCAATATCCTGTCCCCACAGATAGGTATCCGGATTATGTCTGAATTCTGCCTTAAGAGTCTCATTGATCCCCTCGATCAGCTTCTTTTTCGGGCCGTCTGCATGATGAATGCCATCAGGATACTTTTCAGCAGCATAGGGAACTGGTATCACGAAATCGAGAACCGATGCAGGATCAGGCTCCGGAGCAGCCATGCCTTTTCTGTGGGCTTCCTTCACCTCTGATTTGACCTGTTCCTCAATGGCCACCAGTTCATCTTCGGTAAAGCGGTTATACCGTTTTAACATCCGGCGGAATTTACCGAGCGGATCATAAACACTGACATAATTGAGTTCCATGTCATCGCGGTAAAGTTCATGCCGGTCTGAATTGGAATGGGAATGAATCCGGACACAATTGGCCTGAACAACACAGGGTTTCTGGTTGACTAATACCCATTCCCTGGCCTCGGTCATGGCATTCATGGAATCAAAAACATCCTTTCCGTTGCAGTGTATGATACGTAGGTTCTTAAATCCGGCAAAGTTATTGGCCACCTTTCGGTTAGCCGTCTGATCGGCCTTGGGAACCGATATCCCGTAACCATTATCCTGGATAACAAAAATTACGGGTAACTCCTCATTGGAAGCACCGTTAATGGCTTCATAAACATATCCTTCTGAAACCGATGATTCTCCCTGTGAACAAATGGAAACCCCTTTATGTTTGTATTTCCTCATGGCCCGGCCAACGCCTGCGGCGTGCAAGGCATGATTTCCGGTTGATGATGAAACGTTGTTGATATTCCATTCCGGTTTGGCAAAGTGGTTGGACATATGACGGCCTCCACCGGCGACATCCGTATCCCTGGAGATCCCGTTATAAATGATCTCTTCAGCTGTCAGTCCCGCCGACAGACAGGTAAGCAAATCACGGTAATAGGGGAACAAATGATCTGTTTGCCTGTCGAATATCTGTCCGATTGCCAGTTGTATTCCGTCGTGTCCTGCATAGGGTGCATGGTACGACCAGCCAATAGCCTGCTTCAGGTAATTGGGAGCCCTGTCATCAAGAGCACGGCCAAGCACCATCAGATGGAACCAATGGGCAAGCGTTTCTTTTTCAGTAGTTTTAATGTTGTACCTTATGGGAATATCCATTCTCAAATTTTCAAATTGACTTATTTTCAAATTGACTCATTATCAAATTAGTCGGTTGATTTCAAATTCTTCCAGCAAATCAGCGATCCTGCGCAGGAACATTCCGCCCAGTGCACCATCCACAACCCTGTGGTCATAAGAAAGGGAAAGAATCATCTTATGCCGGATGGCGATCACATCTCCGGTAGGTGTTTCGATCACAGCTGGTTTCTTTTCGATATTGCCTGTGGCCAGGATAGCCACCTGTGGCTGGTTGATGATGGGTGTACCGGTCAGGTTACGGAAAGTGCCAAAATTGGATATCGTAAAGGTTCCTTCCTTGAATTTCATCCGGAGATAGGCTGTTTCCACGTGAGGCTTCTGCCAGTCTGTTCAGTTCCACAGCCACTCCGAGCAGGCTCTTCTGGTCTGCATTTTTAAGAACGGGAACAATGAGATTACCCGAATTAAGTGCCACGGCAAAACCTATATTGATATTTTTCCGAAGAATGATGTTATCACCGTCAACAGAAGCATTCACCCCGGGAAATTCCCGGAGGGCTTTTGCTGTGGCCTCAATAAAGGCCGGCATGAAGGTAAGCTTGATCTTTTCCCGGGTAAAGAATTCATCTTTGATCTTACCACGCCAGAGTACCAGGTTGGTTACATCGGCCTCCACAAAATTGGTCACATGGGGAGAGATTTGCTTGGACATCACCATATGGCTGGCAATGAGTTTTCTCATCCGGTCCATCTCCACTATCTCATCACCAGGTTGTATGATGATGCTTACCTTAACTGCGGCCGTTTTTTTGATCTGCTCCTGCAGCAATTGCGAGGGCTGGCTTTTCCGCGTTTCCAGATACTTCAAAACATCCTGTTTACGAACCCTACCTCCTGTTCCTGTACCCGGAATAACATCAAGTTCAGCCTCACCAATGTTTTCCTTTCCGGCAATGCTCATCACGAGGGGTGAGTAAAAGCGGCCGGAGGAGGGCTGTGGTCGTTGTGATTGTTGTGGTTGTTGTGGTTGTTGTTTGCCGCATCCTGAGCTATTGAAGGTTCTGAAACTGATGCTCTCTCCACAATTTCCCCCTTCCCTTCCGTATCGATGATGGCGATCACTTCACCCACAGGGACCAGAGCATTTTCTGTGAACAGCAATTTAAGCACTTTGCCGGCAACCGGTGAGGGAATTTCAGAATCAACCTTGTCAGTAGCAATTTCAAGCAGGGCATCATCTTCCTGAACCACATCACCGGGTTTCACGATCCAGCGGATGATGGTGGCTTCCTGCACACTCTCACCCAGTTTGGGCATTACCAGATTAAAATCAGCCATGAATAGTCAAGTTCCAGGTTATGATCAAAACGGCAAATATACAAAAAAGCCTGTATTTAAACCAATTCTAAGGAACAGGGACAAATGGACAGACGTCTGCATGTTCCGTATTCGAAAAATTTCTTAACTTACGTAGATTGAAAGCCAATGCTTTTATTTCATTTGCATGAAAAGCCTTCTATATTGTTTAATCCTTGAATTATTTCTTTTTTCCGTTTCGTGTAAAAACAACCGATCGGATAAGCATATGCAAACCTTGTCCGGTATCGACACGGCCTCGATAAATTCGGGTATACGAAATGCCCTGAAACGGATCAGGAATAGTCCCGACAGCGTTATTACCCTTCTCAGTTTTATAGAAAAACAATCCTCTGCCATCAACTATAAGAATGGAAACGGCGAAGTATACTGGGCTATGGGATTGTCGAATTTTTACAAATACAGATATGACAGTGCATTACATCTGTATAAAATGGCATATTCAACTTTTGCCGAAATCAAAAACAAACAGGGGATGGCCAAAGCACTTTTCAGCATGAGCTATGCTTACAGTGCAATGCAGGACATGCAGAAGTCACTCGAATGTTCTGAAGCAGGTAAAAAACTGTATGAGGAATTGCAGGATTATAACAAGACTTATGACTGCACAGAAGGACTGATATATATCAACAAACAGTTAAACAGAATAAAAGCAGTCGATTCTCTTCTGAACCTGCTGATTGCAGTTGCTGAAAAAACACAGGATAAAAGGAAACAAGCCAGCAGCTATATCATGCTTGGCAACCGTTATATTGATCAGGCCTATTTGAACCTTGCCATTGAAGCCTTTTACAAAGCACTTACCTTGGTTGAGGAAACCGGCGATGCTGCTGAAACTGCAGATGCACTGGGTAGTATCGGTCTGGCAAACCTGTATCTTGGTGAATACAATACAGCCATAGCGTATTATCTTAAACAGGAAGCGATTCTGGAAGCACAAAAAGACAACTATGAATTAAGTAAAACCTATACCGGTTTGGGAGAAGCTTATAATGCGCTGAAGAATTATAACAAAGGCCTGGAGTATCATCAGAAATCACTTGCCTTAAGCAGAAAAATGCACTTCAATCCTTCGATCAGCAATTCCCTGCAAAACATCGGCTATACCTATTACCTGATGAAGGATAGTGTCAGATTGGCTCTTGAATATGTCAACCAGTCCATTAAGATTAACACTGAAAGTAAAAACCTGAACAAACTGGCAGATAATTATGTGCTTTCCGGAAGGATATACTTATTCATGGGAAATTATCCCAAAGCCATCGGATTCCTGGAACATAGCCTTATGCTGGCACAGCTGTATAATAATCCCAATGTTGTGATGGAGTCCTCAGGATTGCTGACTAAGGTTTACGCTGACAGTAGGAATTACAAAAAAGCCTATGACAATATACTCATTAATAATGAGATACGTGATAGTCTGATCGGTGGTAACAACCTCAAGCGAATTACTCAGCTTGAAATGCAGCGTTCCTTCGATAAAAGACAAAATGAAACTGAGTTCAGTCATTTACAGGAAAAGCTGAAATTTGAAATCGAACTTAGAAAAAACAGGCTGATCAGAAATTATCTGATTGTTGTGGGATTGCTGATTATCGGATTCGGGATTTTTTTATTTTACAGTTTCCGGAAATCCAGGAAAGCCGACAAAGAGAAAGAAGTATTGCTCAAAGAGATTCATCATCGGGTTAAAAATAACCTGATGGTAATCAGTAGTTTACTTAACCTGCAATCAGGATCAATTGCAGATGACAGCACCAGGAATGCCATACGGGAAAGTCAAAGCCGGGTAAAATCCATGGCTTTGATTCACCAGTTACTGTATCAGTCAGAGATGTTCACGGGAATTGATTTTTCACAATACCTTGAACAACTCATGCAGTCCCTGCAAAGTACTTATTACCGGCCAGGCAGAAATATCACATACATTATCCGGTCTGATCATATTACACTGGATATTGATACGGCAATTCCACTCGGCTTGCTTACAAATGAACTGACAACGAATGCTTATAAATATGCATTTTCAGATAATGGTGGCGGAAATATTGAAGTAGATTTTCATAAAACAATGGATCAAAACTACATGCTAAGGATATCAGATGACGGGAAGGGATTTCCTGAGGGTTTTGATATAGAAAAATCATCCACGCTTGGGTTAAAACTGGTAAAAATACTGGCAAAACAGATCAAAGCAAGATTGGATTACAGCTTGCATAACGGTACTGAATTCAATGTGGTTTTTACGTTAAGCTCTTGATGAATAGTTGATCTATATATTTTCAAATAATGAAATATTTGCTGCTTCATGGAAAAAATACAGGTTCTTATCGTTGAAGACGAACTCATCATTGCTGAAGACATGAAAGGAATGCTTCAGGAACTTGGATATGAGGTTATTGGTATTGCAAGCGATTACGACGAGGCTGAAGAAATTCTGGGAACCGGTGTACCGGATATTGCGCTTGTTGACATTCACCTGCGGGGAGATGAGGACGGAATTACCCTGGCTCATTCCATCCGGAAAAGATATGATATTCCTATAGTGTTTATTACTTCCTATTCCGACAAAACCACTGTTGAAAGGGCAAAACTGGCACAACCTGAAGGGTATATTGTAAAACCTTTTGTAAAAGAAGATCTTTACACAGCGGTGGAAATTGCCATATTTAACCATGCAAAAAACCGGCAGATGCTTCCTCCTTCAGATAAAGAGGAAAGCGAAAGTGCAATTTTGAAGGATCATATTTTTATCCGGAAGGATTACATGATGATCAAGATTAAATTTGATGATCTCATGTGGATCAAATCTGAGATGAATTATCTGGAATTAATATGTCAGGAGAATAAACATATCGTTAGATCAACCATGAAAGAATTTGTCGATAAACTTCCTGCAAATCAGTTTCTGCAGGTTCATAAATCATTCTGCATCAATATCCGGTTTATTACTGCAATCGATCACAGCAGCATCTGGCTGAAAAAGAATCGTATCCCCATAGGCAGGTCTTATCTGGAGCCGGTCAGGAAAGCATTAAATCTGGAGATCTGAGAGCCGTAAGCTCAGGTCAGCCACAATCCATTCATCCCGGTCCTGATGACGATCATCCCGGTCCCGGGTTGTTCAGCACAAATATTTGATTTCCCCCTGACGGTTGCTGTAAATTAAGGGTGAGAAAAGGCATTACAACAGTCAAATTTAAGGATGAAACTCACCTAACCCGGAAAATCATGAAAAAACTTCTATTAGTGATTCCATTTGTTTTGCCATACATGGCAAGCCATGGCCAGATTCAGGAACAGGTCGTTGCCACTTCAGGCGGCTATGGTCAGCATGGTGATACTTCCATTGAATGGACCCTGGGAGAAACGGTTATTGCTACATTATCGGCTGCCGGCAACATACTTACACAAGGTTTTCAGCAACCCAGCATTGTGGTAACGGTAATTAAAAGCCTGGATGGACTTCCATATTCTGTTGAAGCCTATCCCAACCCTACCGACGACTTGTTGCTGATACAGCTGAAAAATGCTGAAGAACAAGATTATACGTATCTGTTATATGATATAAACGGAAAGGTTCTGGAACAAAAGAAGCTGGAAAGTGATATTACAGCCATCAATATGAAAAACTATCCGGCCGGTGTATACCTGCTAAGGGTGATGAAGTCCGAAATGGAAATAAAAACATTTGAAATTATCAAACACTAACTCAATAAACCATGAAAGAAATAAAGCAATCCACCCAGGTGCAGTCTAGTCTGTTCGGCAGACAGGCGCTTACTTGTGCCCTATATGTATTTTTGCTTTCTTTTATCCCTGCTTTCTCCCAGGCCCCTGAAGGTTTCAATTACCAGGCCGTGTTGCGAGATGCATCGGGCACAGTGAAAACAGATGCTGCTGTCAGCCTGACCATATCGATTCTGCAGTCAAGTGCTACAGGAAGTCCGGTTTTCAGTGAAACGCATAATACCACGACCAACAGTCAGGGATTGATTAATCTCGAGGTTGGCTCGGTAAATCCGGCGGATTTTGAGGATATTGACTGGGCCGATGGTCCGTACTTTATAAAAATTGAGGTTGATGGTATTGAGATGGGCACCAGCCAGCTGTTGAGTGTCCCCTATGCCCTTTATGCCAAAAGTTCGGGTACAGGCGCGGGGACAGAGACAGACCCTGTGTTCACCACACATCCCGCCAACGGTATCGGAGCCACAGACATAACACAATGGAACACTGCCTATGGCTGGGGGAACCATGCCAGTGCGGGATATGCTTCCGGGACCCATGTTCATTCGGCAGGTGACATCACTTCAGGGACACTGAAAGCGGACCGGGGGGGAACCGGAATTTCTTCCTATACGGATGGCAATTACCTTCGGGCCGGTACGGCTTCCTCTCTTCAACAGCGGACTCCCGTGCAGGTGCTGAGCGATATCGGTGCAGCTGCTGCTTCCCATACGCATGAGGGCCTGTATACCGGGACCGGAGCTGCGGGCAAACTGACCTTCTGGACAGGGACATCAAGCCTGAGCTACAACAGCAACCTTCACTGGGACAATACCAACGGCAGGTTGGGTATAGGTACAACCTCGCCCGGAAGGGCATTGGATGTTGAGGGTGATATTGAGATCAACACGCTGCGGATCGGACGAGGGGGCGGAGACAAGGCTTCGAATACTACTATGGGCATTGCTGCTCTTAGCCTGAATACTTCCGGTGAATACAACACAGCAAACGGTTACGGGTCTTTATTCCTAAACAGTGAAGGATCAGGAAACAATGCATTTGGTTATCGCGCATTGGCATCCAACACAGAGGGTGATCAGAACACAGCTGAGGGTAAAGACGTTTTGTACAGTAATAAAAAAGGCAGCAGAAACACCGCCATCGGTTATGAGGCGCTCATGTCAAACATTGATGCCGTAAATAATACAGCCATAGGCAATGAGGCTCTTCATGTGAATACAAGCGGATATCAGAATACTGCCACTGGTGCCTACGTTCTATTCAGGAACATAAGCGGATTTGAGAATACTGCAAATGGTTACGGTGCACTAAGTTATAATGTTGACGGCAATGCCAATACCGCACTTGGAGCATGGGCACTTTATAGCAACACCAGTGGGAGTGCAAATGTGGCCGTCGGGAAATGGGCACTTCGATACAACACATCAGGCGGTTATAATGTTGGAATAGGTTCCAGTGCACTCGAAAATCTGAGATCTGGAACAAATAACATAGCCATAGGAAATTTGGCCAATGTGCCCTCAAACACCGGAAACAACCAGATCCGCATGGGGAATACAGCCATTACCTATGCCGGTATTCAGGTGGCATGGACAGTAACTTCCGACATACGGTGGAAGGAATCTGTTAGAGAGCTGCCTTACGGGATAAGTTTCGTGAGCAAATTAAAACCGGTGGATTATATAAGAAAGAACAATGAAAATAAAACCCGTGAGGCGGGATTCATTGCCCAGGATATAGAATCGTTGATGGAAGAAGCAGGAATTGAGGATTACGGCCTTCTCAGCAAGACCGACGATGGCATGCTGGAACTCCGGTACAACGATTTCATCCCCATTCTGACCAGGGCCATACAGGAGCAGCAGCAACATATCGAATTCCAGGAAAATCAGATAGAAGAACTGCAGACTGAGATACAAAAGCTGAAAACGCTATTTCAGGTTATAGCTCAGGAGTATACACAAAACTTAAAGCAAATGTCTTATTAAGAAGAATATATTTTTTAAAATCTCAAAAGCCATGAAAAAAATTCTTATGTCCACTATTATCACAATAGCCTCGTTCATACTTTTGGCACAGGAACCGGGTGATCTGAACCTGCCAAAAATCCGGATATGAAACAGGGATACTTCCTGCAATGAAAGACCTGTTAAAAAAGCATTTCCTCAGCCTGGTCATTGCCTGGATGCTGACGATCATGTACGGTACCATGGGATTATGCCAGACCACCCATGAACCCGGAGACAATCCGGCATCAGGTCGAAAAACCACCTCCGCTACACGGTCATCTCCCGACTCAACAATCGTAGAACATTATGATACGGGAACAGAAAGCTGGGTCCTGGATGTCAAATTCACCTACATGTATGATGATGAGGGAAATACCATGCGGCGTATTTCCTATACATGGGACGAAGGGCCCGGGGCATGGAAGTACAGTTGGAAGGAGGATTATACAAGAGACGCAGACGGCTACGTGTTGAAAAATGTCTTCTCCATGTGGGAAAGCGATTCCGCCCAATGGTACGAAACGGAAATGTGGGAATATACCAACGATGAAAACGGCAATATGCTGAGCTACATTTATTCCACCTGGGATCCTGTCGGCAGCCGATGGGTAGAATCAATAAAAGGAGAATATTCCCTGGATGAAGATGGCAATGCCGACACGGTAATGAATTATACATGGGAGGAAGATCCGGGCGGGTGGATCAACCTCACAAAGCATGAAATTATATACAACTCCGCCGGAAATCCTGCGGAAAAAATAGAGTATGCATGGGACACGGTCAGCAACAGCTGGATCAATGACAGGAAGAGCAACCTTTTCTATGATTCGGATTCCCTTTGCACAGAGTTGCTGGCCTACAAATGGGACACCCTTTCCGATGACTGGTTGAATGACGGAAAACTGACCTATTCCTATGATGCCGGAGGCAACCAGACCGGCTTTTTCAACTATTACTGGGATAAAACAGGCGAACAATGGGTGGGCTTCCTGAAATACGAATACATGTTTGATGACAATGGGAACAGGATAACTGAAACAGGCTGGGATTGGGATGAGGATGGTGGAAAATGGATTTATAACCAGCGGCGGACTCATTATTATCCGGGGCAAAGCAGCCTGGATCAAAGTATTTCTGCGACGGAAGAGGGATTGATGCTTTATCCGAACCCGGCTGCAGGGAATATTACAGTTCTTACCGGCCATCGTGGTCTCCATGTTCTGCAGATACTCGATATGTCAGGCAAAGAGATCCTTCACAGGATCTTTCAGGGTGAAAGCTGCGACCTTGACCTCGGAAACCTTCCACCCTCGGTATATTTCATTCGGATTACGCAGCCGGGCATACAACCTCAGATTGTGAGACTTGTAAAGAGATAAAACAACAAATGCTTCCGCTATGAAAAGTAATATTATTTGTAACCTGGCATTACCTGTTCAGGACCGGTATCTGACAAGGTTGGCCTGCACCCTGATGTTGGCTTTACTGTCCCTTGAAAGTTCAAGGTGCCAGCAGCCCAGCAGTTATGACAACCTTGCCGGATCGACCCGCAAATCATATACCAGGTATGGATCAGCTTCTGACCTGATTGAACTTCTCGATTCAGTGGTGGTGGAAAGATATAACGGATCAACCGGCCTGTGGTCAGTCCGCTGGAAGGAAGAATTCTCTTATTCTCCCGGGGGAAGGCTTGATCAAATGATATTTGGCTCCTGGATGAAAACGGAGGGAGACAGGAATAAATACAAAGAGGATTATACTTACGATACAGCCGGGCAACTGACATTGACCAGGGGGTGTCGCTGGGATACCACCACAGGTCAATGGGTGAATAATTACAGGCAGGAGTATTTCTATGACGCCGGAGGGAACAGAAGCAGCAAAGTAAGCTATTTCTGGCACGATGATGAGGGATTGTGGACTGAGGATTACAGGTATGAATACACCCACGACGACAAAGGATACATGATCCAGGAAATATACAGGGTGTGGGATGAAGACAACAGCGAATGGATCAATTACGGCAAATATGTATATACGAATGATGAGGAAGGAATTTGCACCCAATTCATCAGCTATCAGTGGGATGGAGTTATAAGCGAATGGGTGGTTTCGTATATGTATGAATACACTTTTAATGGTGACGGCCATGAAACCGGGTTGATGATTACCGGTTGGGACAATGCGCTTAGCCAGTGGTTCAATGCTTCAAAGATTGAGTATGGCTGGGATGACAATGGGGAAAAAATCCTGGAACTGGGATTTGTGTGGGACACGATAACCGATGAATGGATGTACAATACAAAATACGATTATACTTATGATGTCAACGGCAATGTGAATTTTTATACCTATTATCGCCGGAATAACGATCAAAGCGGGTGGGATTATGTGGACCGGGGATTTCATTATTATTCCACGGCAGATATCACGGAGATTGCCGGTAATGCTTCACTCATGCCATGCGTGTGGCCCAACCCAGCCGCTGATTATGTGGTATTTGATATCCGCGAAACCGGTCCGGTCTGGATTGAGATCTGTGATATGCGGGGCAAGGTGGTGGCTTTCCAGCAACTGAACGGGAACAAAGAGGTTCCTGTAAACCACCTGCATGAAGGATTATACCTTTATGTAATCAACGGAAAGAACAGGATTACAGGAAAGGTCATGATCAAAGTTAGAGACAAGCGCAAATAAACAATAATGTATCGAATGGCAAATTGCAAATGGATTGGCATAAAACGAAACCAATAGCGGCCGGCCCGGGAGTTTGTCATAAGGTAGTGACCTGTTCAGGTAAAAAAAAACAGGGATTCCGTGTATTTCGTTTTAAACCGTTCTTAATTTTAAAAAGATCCCTTATATTTGCCGACCAAAATATTTGATGATTTGATGATTTGATGATTTACCATCGCTCAACTCCAAATCAATAAATCAATAAATCACCAAATCAATAAATCAACTCGGGGCGTGGCGCAGTTGGCTAGCGCACTTGCATGGGGTGCAAGGGGTCGTCTGTTCGAGTCAGATCGCCCCGACAATTGAAAATGAAGCAGTTAGAAGGATAAAACCGGATAGCTGCTTTTTTCATTTGCACACAGTTTGCACACAGCTACCCTTTATACGCTGCTCAAAGTCATCAATACAGCCGTTTATTTAGTTGGTTGCCTATACTCGTAAATATCCAAAATAATTATGCTCAAAAATTAGTATTCATCACAATGACTTTGTATCCTTTTTTTTCAAGTTCAATTATCTTCTCATGAGAGGGTATATTTGAATAAGCAATGTAATCTACATAAAACATAGTCTCAATGGGTCTGTCGGTATTGAAGATAACTAATTTTCCATTATATTTTATGCCAAGGGGTTTTAATTCCTTAATATCTCTTACCCATTCTGGATTGCGGTCATATTTCTGAAACATTCTTGTTTTTACAATACATTGCCTTACCGGTAAAGCAATTAAAAGAACCAATATAAAAGTTGAAGCAATTCTGTAATTGAATTTCCTTGAATATCTCCTCATATAAACAAAAAATAATCCTGCTATAATAAAAAGTGATGGTGAGGAAAATAATGTATAGGCAGGCATCTTAGTTTTAGAAAAGGTGAAAAATAAAAGTGGGATAAGTAACCAGATTAAAATTAATAACCTTCTATAATTTAATCGATTAAAAAAGGATTTATACATATACCAAAGTATTGGTAAATACACTAATTCCCCATATAATTGTCCAAGCTGGAGAAAATGATAGGTAAAGGGTTTACCATGCCCTTCTAAACCTTCGGTCAAGTGTTTGAAAATAAAGCTTGCCTCCCACTTTGCTTCCAATGGGAATTGATGATAAATATATAATTGCCATGGAAGAAATATCAGCACTGTAATTGCAAGCAGGATAGTGAAATTTTTAATTATCTCTATCTTATTAAATCTACGTGAATCCAATACTAACAAGAACCAGATCGGTAATACAATTAAAGCTGGGAGCCATTTTGACAATATTGCCAGACCAATTGAGGTCCCGCAAAGTATATTATATAATTGATTTTTCGATGTGACAAATTTAATTGCTAACATAACTGCCAGCGATATAAAAAATAAAAAGAAAATATCGATGTGGTCAGTGGCGTTACGACCTCCTACTAAGGCAATAATTTTACCATTAATTGCAAATAAAAAAGCTGAAATAAAAGCAACCTTAGAACCATATAAATAACGGGCAATATAATAGGTAATTAAAATTCCACACGAGGAAAGAATAATAGAGGGTAATCTTACAGCGAATTCATTTATTCCAGCTATCCATAAACTGGGAGATATACACCACAGTGGCAGAGGTTGCTTATGAACCCAAATATAATTACTTCCCCAATTTTTATAATCATAAGGCATAAGGGGATTGGCATAAAGCTTAGGTATAAGTGGTTGTTTTATGAGGTTTTTTGCAACCAGAGCATGAAATCTTTCGTCCCATTCATGTAAAAAGAAGTCAGTGGATATGTATATTCTAAGAATGATGCCACAGACTATCAATAAAATTAAAGCAACCAATACTTTTTTATCACTGTGAAGTTTCCAGGAAAAATATAAACCAATTGCACAGATCACAAATACCAAAAGTCCATAATGCAGATTTTCCATATTTAAGAAGTGCTTAAACAGTATGAATATAAATAATTTATTTTCATTTGAAAATTATCAATAAAATCCACCTTTAAAAAATACTATGATGCCATTACTTATAGCAAAGAAGTTCCTGCCACTGCTGACAATCCTCAAAACTAAAAACATACCGGTGATCACTGACCCGGTACCTGAATTTCTTTATATATGAGTGTAGTAACTGCACACTGGTGCTTCAATAAAAGCACCCTTGCAGGCCGCTTCCTTTGCTTGCTATTTGCTTGGTATTTTGCTAAAGCAAAATAATGGCGGCCTCATGGTTCGGGCGCTTCAGGGCCTTCAGCTTTACCCAGTTGGGCGTAAAGTCGCTGCCAGCATAAAAAAAGGCCGAAAGCATTATACTCCCGGCCTTAACAACAACAGGCTGACACGTACCTGCCGCCTGTTTGCGGTGTTGAGACCAGCTTGTCAACTGTCTTGGTGTAGGCCACCTCGGGACGCATTGACAATTCGTTCAGGTTGCAAGGGCCAATATGTCCGCTAAACTTGAAGCATATTTGCGATAAACACTCATGTAAATATCACCAAAAACCTTGCTGCTGCGCCGCTGATTGGCTTCTGAAAAGGTGCTGCGCCTTACCACATAGGATAATCCCAGATGAGATAGTCTATGAGCATTCGCCAGTAAACCCAAAACTACTTCTTTGATAGAATGATAGCCTTCAAATGCCAAAAAAAAAATCACCACTACATGATTGTAGGTAGAAAACTTCTTGACATACCTGTCTGACTCGTTTTGCTTTGATATCTCCCTTATTTTGCCTTTATCTAAAAACATTATTAGTTGGTTGAGAATCGGCTGTCCGCTAAAATTTGTACTTTTACTCATGGTTACTCCTTGTTTTGTCGTAATTACAAAGGTAACCATCAAGGGTTGGTCTTCACCGGCCAGCCCTTTTTATTTTTTTTACCGGACAACAGTGAAAAAAATTGAAAGAACTTGCTTGAATTTCCTATTCCGGTTAAAATATATTAATAAATAATAAAAATATTTATAAATAATGTTAAATATATCTTACAAAAAGATATATATTTGTAAATTATATTTTACATTATGAAAAAGAGTAATATACTGTTGCCTAAAGCACAAAAGACTACTTCAATACTTGGTGAAAACATAAAGCTTGCAAGACTGAGAAGGAAATATAGCACGCAACAAGTATCTGAAAGAGCAAATATCAGCAGGCCTACATTAGTATCTATAGAAAAAGGTAATCCAAATGTCAGTATTGGAGCATATGTCAAGGTGCTATTTGTCCTTGGACTTGAAAAAGATATTCTGAGTATTGCTAAAGATGATGAATTGGGCAGAAGACTCCAGGACGCAAAACTGATCATTAAAGAAAGAGCACCCAAAATAAGAACTAAAAACCCAATAGATGGAAGCCAAGGTCAATCATAGAAGCATTTTTGTGTATGCACATTGGGTTGGTATGAAAGACCCAATATACATGGGAGAGCTAAGATCGGCATACACAAGAGGTCAAGAGATTTTTTCATTTAGTTACTCAGATATTTGGCTTAATTCCAACTATTCGCAGATTCTTGATCCTGAATTACAGTTCTATTCCGGTTCACAATATGCCAAAGATGAGAAGTTGAATTTTGGAATATTTCTGGATTCTTCACCCGATAGATGGGGACGCCTATTGATGAGAAGGCGTGAAGCTGTATCAGCAAGGTCAGAACAACGAACTAAAAGAAATCTAAAGGAATCAGATTATCTACTTGGTGTATTTGACGGTCATCGAATGGGGGCATTGCGATTCAAAGAAGATCCTGATGGGCCATTCCTTAATAATGATGAATTTCTGGCTTCACCACCGTGGACTTCAATAAGACAACTTGAGCAGGTTAGCTTAAAACTTGAAGATGATAACGCATCAGAGGATCCGGAGTATATTAATTGGCTCAAGATATTGGTAAATCCTGGTTCATCATTAGGTGGAGCAAGACCAAAAGCAGGTATAATAGACAACGAAGGAAAATTATGGATTGCTAAATTCCCAAGTAAGACTGATAACAAGGATATAGGCGGGTGGGAAATGGTGGCAAATGATCTGGCAAAAAGTGCAGGTATTAATGTTGCAACGTCAAGAATTCAAAAGTTTTCAAGCAATTATCATACTTACTTGACAAAAAGATTTGACAGGACTACAAATGGCGAAAGAATTCATTATGCTTCTGCAATGACAATGTTGGGTTATATTGATGGCACCAATTTTCATGATGGTGTTAGTTATCTTGAAATAGCTGAATTTCTGACAAATAATGGAGCTAATATAGAAAGTGATTTAGAAGAATTATGGAGAAGAATCGTGTTTAATATTTTTATATCCAATACAGATGATCATCTCCGGAATCATGGTTTTATTTTAACTGAGAAAGGATGGATTCTTTCACCTGTATTTGATATTAATCCAAATGAAGACGGGACTGGATTATCACTCAATATTTCTCTTGAAGACAATTCACTTAACTTAGATGTTCCATTAGAAGTTGTTGAATATTTCCGACTTACAAAGGAGAGTGGTTTAAAAATCATTGACCAGATAAGAAGTTCTGTAAATAGGTGGCGAAATGTGGCTAACATGAATCAACTTCCTAAGTCAGAACAGGAGCTAATGGCAAAGGTTTTTAATAAGTTTCTTTAAGAATATAGGGTGTATCCGTTACTACCCCCTCCTGGAGAGCCCTCCCCTCCATTGTAGCTTTGGGTGATACATAAGTATTTGATTAATAATCAGAATGCCAAAGCACCTTGAATAATAAATTCTGCAACTATTAAAACGGCACCAATGCTTTTGAGACAAAAAATTTTTCCAAAAAAGTTAAATGTGTTACCAAAATTTCTTTTTTACAAATAAAATTAGAAAAAATTGTAGCAATTATAAAAAAGTATTATCAGTCCTTTTAGTGCATGTCCAATATTTTAATATTTATGGACATGTTGGCATAACATGTCCATTTTGTTTAGTTTCCCCGCTTTTTACCCACTTTAATAAAACTAAAAAAATGGGTTCATCATAAATATGCGTACCTAAGTCGTTTTTTTTTAATACTCATCTGGCGGGGCTTCACCCCGAATCCCACTTCATTCTTTGATGCAAAGAACGAAGCAAGAAAAATCAAGACAAATCGATGCTTCACCCCACCTCCTTGCCGGTTTCCGGCCTGCACCCATGGCCGCTAAACGCTCCCCCACCGGCTGCGTCGCGCCATCGCAGGCCCGCCGATTTGTCCGGCCATCGCTCAGTGCTTCGTAGATGGCTTGTGTTTGATCATAGCCTTCATTCAACAGGAAACCGGATAGAGTCTTCAGGATGGTAATAGAAATGAATCATAATACCACTCGGTGATAAAGAAACATTGTCACGAAGATTGCGGAGCATAAAGAACAAATACCTTATCAGACGGTTTGCCGTTCAAGCGAAGTCGAGGCACGAGACGGAGCGCGTTCAAACCGTCAGTCTTCTTGCGCCACCGCTGACGCTATGGCGGCACACGGTTGGTTACTTTCTGTGACGACAATTTAACGAAGTGGTCTCATGAGCGCAGCGAATAAAAGGTGACAAGAAAATCTTGTGAATATTCAGGTTAGGTATGCATTATTATGATGATCCAAAAAATGGAATGCCTTTTAGGATAGTCTCCTTATTCCGTGTTAGAAGTTGTTATGCAAGGATTATTATTCAAGTTATGTACTTTTCTTTTTTGATTGACTTTTAAAATATTCTATTGTAAATTAGCTTCATCAGAAATAAATTGAGTTGAAATTTAATTAACTTCAATTTGAAATGATCAATTCAAAAAACAGGTGATTAATAAATGAAATATGTTTTAATCGCCCTGATATGGACCGGATACTGTTCGCTGCATAGTTACCTGATCAGTATCAGATTCACAAAACTGATGACGCGTAGTTTAAAAAGTTATTATGCATTTTACCGGCTTTTCTACGTATTGATTTCCATAGTTTTACTGATCCCTGTTTTTCATTACACTGGCCAGTTAAGGAGTGAGGTAATAATATATTATCATCCCCCATGGTCAATTGTTCGGTATGTATTGCTTATCTGTTGCATGCTGATATTCTGTAAAGCCTTCATTGTCGATTATGATTCCTTATCCTTTTTGGGATTGCGTCAAATAATGAATTTCAGGAAGAAAAAGACCGTAAATCCGGAGGAAGGAATAATGAAAAGTGGTTTACTGGGCATAGTCAGACACCCGATGTATTCTGCGGTAATACTATTTCTGTGGTGTCAGACTTTCCGATTATCCGATATTGTTGCAAACGCGGTGCTGACAGCTTATGTTATCATCGGAACAATGCTTGAAGAAAGGAAACTTGTTCTGGAATTCGGAGCTTCCTATATCCAATATCAGAAGGAAGTACCGATGCTCATTCCTTTTACTAAATTGAAATCTAAGTAATTATTATTAATTATCTTAGGAGATTCAAATGGTTCATTTTATTCATTCATATATTAATCTTGATGCAGTTGTTGTTACCTGGCAATGAAACTGAAGTAACCGTAAAAAATTCTGCTTATTAAAACAACGAATCATAAAATCAGATCATGAAAAAAGAACTTTTTATTATCCTGATTATAGTATGCACATTCACGCATATCATCAGGTCTATTTATGAGATATTAAAACATAAAAAGATACTGAAACCCAATAATCTTTCTTTCATAATAGTACTTATCAATATGTTATTATTATGGGCGTCATGGTTTGCCCTGTGCAGCCTGGATATATATAGAATTGCCCTGCCAGATATTATACGTTATTTGGGTATTTCATTCGTTGGCCTGGGGATCATAATTTTCTTAACCAGTTTATACACGATCAAAGCACTGGAAAGCTATGACGGTGATCTGATAACCCATGGCATTTATTCAAAAGTCAGGCATCCGATGTATTTAGGCTTCATTCTTTGGTTAATTGGAATGCCGGTTTATTCGGGTGGATTCATTTCATTTGCTCTTTGCATTGTATTTATAATGAATGTGTTATTCTGGAGGCATCTGGAAGAAAAAGAACTTGAAAACAGATTTTCCGCATATAGGGAATACAAAAAGACTACAATATTTTAATGGTTCATCAAAATAATTCATCGCTGGATTAAATCACTTTACTTTGCTCCTTAATTTTATCGCATGTCCCGGTTTCGGCTTCTTATTGAATACGAAGGTTCAAATTACCATGGCTGGCAACAAAATGCAGGAGTGAAAACCATTCAGGGTGAAATGCTTGCATCCTGCCAGAAATTATTTGATACGAAGAGAATTGAATTGTACGGGGCCGGCCGGACCGATGCCGGTGTGCATGCACTGGGCCAGGTTGCCCACCTCGATGTTGCCACACAAATGCACGCGGAAACCATCCTAAAACGGTTAAATGAAATCTTACCCCACGATATTCATATTTTAAAACTGGAGAAGTGTGACGAAGGGTTCCATGCAAGGTATAATGCAGTGGCCAGAAGTTACGTGTACATCATTTCCCGGCAACGTTCGGCCTTTGGCAAACGCTATGTCTGGTGGGTAAAAGAAGATCTGTCGGTCAGCAAAATGCAGGAAGTCGCTGCTCTATTCAGGGGATTTCATGATTTTTCCTCTTTTGGAGCAACAACGGAAGAGGAAAAATCAACACGCGTGGATATTAGTTATTTACATGTCAGCGAATCCGGGAACCAGATCCTCATACATATTCTGGGCTCTCATTTCCTTTGGATGATGGTTCGCAGGATCACAGGAGTTTTGGTTCACGCCGGTAAAGGCAAACTAACCGTGAAGGAAATACGGGGTTACCTGGATCAATACTCCGAAAGGCCATCCCAGCTTGCAGCACCACCATCGGGTTTATATCTCCAAAGGGTGTATTACCCGGGAGAACGCTTTGAATACAATCCAAAAATTCCAATAGTGATTTAGATTCAGTTGTTTTGTAGTCTTAATATTGTATGGTAGAAAGCATAAATTATCTTTATCCCTTCTTTAAAGCTAAGCTGATCGGTATTCTTAGCGTAAACCGCAGTCTCCTAAAACAATAATCCATGAAAGCTTTATTTTGTACCGTATTTATTTCCATTTTCTCTAACTGCTATTCCCTTGAGAAAGCGGACAGCTCAAGAACAAAATTGAAAGCTGCTGCGACGGTCAGCCTGAACAGCAATGGTATCGCACCAATACCTGCTTTTTCACTTGATGAACCGGCTGTCATTGCTGCAATCTCACTGGCAAAGGGCCGGTTCAGCTATGAGCCCACCCTTTGCTATGGCCTCGATATGAAGCCATGGATCCTTGATAGCTGGCTGCAATATAAAATAATCAACAAGCCGGCATTTGAATTCAGAACCGGAATTATTTTCAGTAATTTTTTCAGTGAATATGAATTGCCGGATGAGACAATTCTGCAGGGCCAAAGATATTTTACTTTTACCTTTACAGGGGTGTATAAATTTTCTCCCAAAACTAATCTGACAATGGCTTACTGGAATGACCGCGGACAAGATAAAGGAACAATAAAAGGTCATTATATTAACCTTGTAGGGGAAAGATCTGATATCAATATCGGAAAACATATCTTACTTGCAGCAGCCCTTCAAATCTTTTACATCAATTACGATGGCAATAATGATGGTTTCTTTGTTTCTCCGAGAATTTCATCATCCATCAGAAATGTTCCGTTCTCCATTTTTTTTCAGGCCATCCAGGCAATAGCGAGCAATATCTCTCCTTTCCCCGGATTCAGATGGAATGTCGGATTGGCCTATACGTTTTAATCTTGAAAATGCAGTCTTTTCCGGTTTCGGTGTCGGGGGTATAGCTGTGTTCCTGTATACTATTCCTTAACCTTCTGGGTTAGGGCGTCACGAATCATCTTTCTCAATTCCAGCTGTTTGTTTTCAACAGCCCGCCTGGAAACCGGCCGGTAATATTCTGCATATTTGCACTTAACCAATTTGTATTCCATATCATCCAGGTTGCCTGTTATATCCACTCCCAGTTTGAATGGCAATGGACTATCCACCACTGAAATATGGTAATTAAAACTCAGATCAAAATTATGCCGGCCGGCAACCACTGCCTTATATTTATCCATAACGATCAGGAAGGGATAAACATCAATTTCATCACGGAAGATAGTGAATTCGGCAGATAAAGAATCAACCCGGTTTTCGGTTTTTTTATTGAATTTAAGTACTTTGGCAATCTCACTGAAGGTTTCTCCATCCATTAATACCAGATCATTCCCCGCAATAGACGAGGCACCCCGCAAAGTCGATTTCTTCATATTATACAGAGAATCAAGATATGTCTCAACAGCAATATGAAATTCCCCTTTCCCGCCAAATGATCGCAACATGGGCATCAGGGTATCTATATCGGGTATCATGGTGAGCAGTTCGCCGATCTCAACATCGAGCATGTGATAATCCAGGCCAAGAAACAGGTGATTTTTTCTTGGTGTACGATACATGGCCGTAAGCTGCATTCTGGCAGCAGGGGTGGTAAAGATAATTTCATCCAGTAACAGAATACCGTCATTAACCCGCACATTGCCATTGATGTTTGTTGCGGTATCAATTCCCAGGATGGCCTTTTTTATATTTGCACTGAGTATCACGTCTATTCCTTTAGGCACCATATACGGGCCTGAGTAGGTTGAATCTTCAACTGAATTTTCAGTCTTTTCTGATAGCGAATCATCTTCATTTCCTATTCCGCTTGTGAGGCTCATAAGCTGTGAAACATCCGTTGTATTTGAAAAAAAGCTGAAGTTGCCCCGCAATATTGAGTCACCCCGGTAATAGGACAAAATATTCTTTAAATTGCCTGACAACTGAAAATCAGACTTATCAATCCTTATAATACCTTCTTTAACAGTCAATGCCTCGGGTTCAAAACTCATTTTAATGGACGGTATCTCTATTGGATATGAAAACGCTGAAAGGTTAATATTGCCCTGTTCTATGTCAATAAAGCCATTCACAAGCCATTGCAGAAAGATGTCTTTTTGGGAATTGTCATTAATTATGTCGAAGTCAAGGTTGATTTTTTTAACTTCAGACGTGTTTTGCCCGATGGTTGTTTCAAATTTTTCACTGCTGTATGACAGGATGATCTTCGGTTGATCGGGTTTATCATACCTGGGAGATACTGAAACTTTGCCACGTGGTTTCAAAACGGTAAGGCTCATGGTATCCATGCCTGCGGTCAGATAATCCATGGTAAAGGAGCAGTTCAGATCAGGAATTCTAGTGGTATCGCTCACATTTGATGTTTCCAAATTAATATGTGCTTTTCTTAATGATGCATTAAAACCTTGCAGTTTGCTTACATCCAGATTGTCCGACATGATGGTTGCAAAAGCAAATCCGGTGTTTTTAGTTGTAGCAGCCTGGTTGGGAAGTGCAAATTCAATTGTTGACCTGTCCGTTTTAAGCGAAAGACTATCATAGGTAACATCAACATGTGACAGGGTTACTGAACCGGATAACTTCATTTTTTCAAGCTGCATTTTCCGGGCCTGGTTCAAGGAAAAATCCGACTTAATCCGGCCATTTGCGCTGCCTTTGAGGAATGTATTCATGTTGGCCGGTATCATCGGGTTAAATTCCTCGAGGGTTAAATCAGCATCCATTGACAGCTTAAGATGAATATCCGTGAAAAGCTGATTTACTGATCCTTTGGCTTTAATGGTTGATTTGGGTGTCCTGGCAGTGAATTGGTCAATACACAAAAAGGATAGGGAATCTGTTTTCATATCAGAATGAAAAGTAATATCCCCGTCAATATCATGCAGCGGAAGAGGGAAATCAGCATATTTCACATTCCCGTTTTTGATCAGCAGATGAATGTCCATCAGAGGCACGAGGGAATCATTATAGATGCCTGTAATACTTCCCGATGATGACAACAGACCGTCTGCATCAATCCCTTTGAGATATGAGTTGAATGAAGGTGGAATCAAGGTCAGCAGATTTTTAACCGGCCATGAATCAAATGTATAGCTGATGTCGGTCAGCATGTTTTGGTCGTTGGCGTTGTTCTCAATTGTGCCATTTAGCTTTATCTGCATATCATTGATTGAGACTGACGCGTTTTTAAGTCTGATAAGTTGTTGTGATTGTATGATATCGGCAGGTATATTGAATTGTATTGAAGCATCCTGAAGGTATTTTTCACCGTCATATTCCAGAGATATACCTGACTTCCTCACCTTTACATGACAACTGATACTATCCTTTTCGATTGTTCCGGTGATTTTTGCTGTCAGGTCGCGGATAACAGTTGTCAATTTTACCGACAAATCAATATAATGGAAATTGATATCTTTCAGTTCAACATTACTGATGTCAATAAAGCTGAACATTGCTTCTGATTCTGACTTTGGAGCTAGAAGTTGTATCAGCGGGTATGATGTTATAATTGCTGTTTCCCAGGCTATCGGTAAAAACATGAAATGTGCCGTTGGTCAGGATAAAATCTGTGATTATCAGTTCCTTGTCTTTCCACCATGCAGCTGCATCAAACACACCGACCAACTGATCCAATTTAACCAGTGTATCACTGGGTGCGCCGGAAAACGGATTAACCAATGCAAAATGATTGAGCCTTAATCCAAAACGAGGGAAGGTGCTGAAGAACGTTAATTCAACCTCGCCAATTTCTGATTGACATGTGATATATTTATCAACCTGCTTGCGCAAAACGGGTGTCAGCCTTTCAGGAGTGAAAACAAGCCATAATAAAATGCTGATCAGGGTAATTAAAACTACCAATAAAGATGCGACCGAAATAATGATAATCTTAAATTTCTTTTTCATGGCAAACACGATAGCCCCTTGTCGAAATGGTGAATTACTGAAACGCTGTCTATTTAACTACTTTGGTAAATGAGAAGCTTTTACCAAAATCATCCTTGTATTTTAAGGATGTGGCAGTTAGTTCAGTTACTGTATATACTTTGGGAACAGTACCACCCATTTCCAAAATATGGATATGTGTCAGTTCGGATTCTACCAGGGTCCAGGTAAAAAGCTGTGCTTCTTCCTCTGTAACATCATCGGCTACATCCCAGGTGGCACCTGATCCATCATCTAAATACTTATAGTATAAGGTACCTGATTGCCATTTTCCGATCAGCAATGACTCATCGAAGAATTCTTCTTCCTTTTCGCATGAGGCCACCAGGAAGGGAATCAGGATGCAAAACGAAAAATAATACCATATTCTCTTCATAATTCTTTTTTTTACAATGATAAGCAAAGTTGATAAACATACGTATTTTTGTTTCCTATAACGTAGATTTCATAGGCTTGTTTCAATCCTATGAATATTGTTTATTGTGGACTTTAAACAAAAAACCATGTCATTTCAACCTTTTACCATGGAGCGATTCATGTCTGCCTATGAGCAGGATGTGAAGTATAATTTATCCGAGAGCGGAGTTCATCCTATGCTATTGCGGGAACTACTGGACTTAAAAAAAGGATCCCTGGATGATTTGCTTACAACCGAAATTAATTACGCCCATGCAAATGGCAGGCCGGAACTGAGGCAGAATATTGCCAAAATGTATCCCGGCGCCACGGCAAACAATGTGCTGGTCACGGTTGGTGCAATTGAAGCAAATTACAATACGCTGGATGTAATACTGAACCGGGGGGATGAAATGGTGATTCAACTGCCAAACTACATGCAGATCTGGGGTGTGGCCAAAAACCGGGAGTATACCATACAGACTTTTCCATTGTTAGAAGAGAAGTATTGGGCCCCTGACCTCGATACCCTGGAGAATTTAGTAACCAAAAAAACCAAACTCATTG
Source organism: uncultured Bacteroidales bacterium (assembly GCA_963705125.1). GTDB lineage: Bacteria > Bacteroidota > Bacteroidia > Bacteroidales > UBA10428 > UBA5072. Next base: position 152,163 of record CAVPIY010000012.1, read on the forward strand.
CCATTTGCAACCCAAATAATCCGACAGGACGTATCCTGAGTAATGATGAAATGAATGCTATCATCAGGATAGCAGATAAGGCCGGTGCCTGGATCCTGGCTGATGAGGTTTATGCAGGTGCAGAACAAAAAATGGATGAGGTGACGCCAACCTTTTACGGACGATATGAAAAAGTGCTGGCCATCGGCAGCATGAGCAAGGCATATGGATTACCCGGGTTAAGAACAGGCTGGGTTGTTGGTCCGGAAGAAATAATAGACCAGGTTTGGGCAAGGCACGAATACAATACCCTGAGTGCCAGCATGCTTTCCAACAAACTGGCTGCATTGGCTTTGTCTCCGGAAATATTACCGGTTATCCGAAACAGGACAAGGGATTACATACGAAAGGGATTTCCATTGCTGCAGGAATGGATGGGAAAGCAAAACGGAAATCTTAGGTGCATTCCGCCGGAAGCTGCAGCCATTGCCTTTGTTAAATATGATCTGGATATAAACTCTACTGACCTGGCCATGAGACTGATAAAGGAACAGTCAGTCATGATTGTACCCGGTGACCATTTTGGGTTGGACGGTTACATGCGTATTAGTTTTGGCCTTCCCGGGGATTATCTTTTGGGTGGCCTGAAAGGCATTTCGGAAGTCCTATCAGCACTTTAGTCAAATGGTAATTATTACCCTGGATCTGATAAAGCAGATCCTGCCCAAACTGGATCTGATTGAAGAGATCGAGCGAGGTTTTCAGGCTTATTCCGAGGGCAGGGTTATCGTTCCGCCAGTCGGTGAAATGATTCTCGAAAAGGGGGAGGTTCATATAAAATACGGATTTGTAAAGAATGATGAGTATTATGTGATCAAGGTGGCATCTGGTTTTTATAAAAATCCTGAACTTGGACTTCCTTCTGGAAATGGACTTATGCTATTATTCAGCCAGGAGACCGGAGAACCGGCAGCGATATTGCTTGATGAGGGATATTTGACCAATGTGCGTACAGCTGTTGCAGGAGCCATTGCGGCCCGATATATGGCCCCTGCCAGAGTCAGAAAAATAGGCATTGCCGGGGCAGGTGCACAGGGCAGGTTGCAGCTGAGGTATCTGAAAAATGTTGTGAATTGCAAACATGTCTTAGTCTGGGGATTGAATCAGGAAGAACTGGATATCTATAAACTTGAAATGGAGAAAGAGGGTTTCTCAGTCGAGACCACACTGGATGCATCTGAGATCCTAAAGCAATGTAACCTGGTTGTTACCACAACCCCTTCCAAAAAACCCATATTGAATGTCAGGGATTTAAAGAAGGGGACTCATATCACGGCCATGGGATCTGATACCCCGGAAAAGCAGGAACTGGATTCTGAAATTCTCAGGAAAGCAGATGTTGTTGTTGCAGACAGCATCGAACAATGTATGACCAGGGGCGAAATCGCCCGGGCCATTTCTTCCGGCGATCTCAACAAGGAACGAGTTACAGAACTGGGTAATGTAATTTCCGGGTTGGCAAAGGGAAGGTCTTCAGAAGAGCAAATTACGGTTGCTGACCTCACCGGGGTCGCTGTACAGGATATCAACATTGCATCAGCTGTATTCAAAGCCTACTTAAGATAAATCTGCACGTTCAATTATTGTCGGGCTTTTTGGGATATCTGGCTTCATGGTTCAGTTGTCCCACATTGCAATGTAAAGTCCAGGGTTCCACGCCGGTCGATGCATATATGTCTTCTGCCGTAATTTCTTCAGTTCCCTGCCTGCCAAGGAAAACAACCTGGTCACCGCTCCTTACCTGGCCAAACAAAGGAGTAACGTCAATCATTGTCGCATTCATGGACATGGCACCCAAAATGCTGACCCTATGGCCCCCGATCAGGGCGTATGCCAGATTCCGGGGAATCCCATTGTTTTTTCCAATCGGTATGTTGGCCAGGTAACTGTCCTTATCCAGTTGATAAATACTTCCATAGCCTACCTTGCTTCCTGCAGGAAAGAACAAGATCTGGCCTATACTGGAATAAAGAGACATTACCGGTTTCAGGTCTTCAGGAGATTCCTTATCGGTTTTTTCTCCATAGGTGATTGCGCCAAGTCGCACCATATCCAGGTGAGATTCAGGCACCCGGAGTGTAAGTGAGGTCGCTGCAGCATGGAGAATGATCTCCGATCTTTTTAAATCGCCTTCCCGGAGAATCCAATTGGCATCGGTCAGGAAATCTGACAACAATTTTCTGAGTTCGCCCGGTTCCTCAGTATCTGCATTGGCGAAATGGGTCATGATTCCCCTGATATGAATGTGACCGAGCCTGAGCAAGGTCCTTATGGAATCCCTGGTCCCGGGAAGTTTCATATCAAAACCGTCTCTGGACATTTCACCTGAATTGAGGCTTATATGAACCTGGATCATCCGGTTCCGGTCCACTCCCAATTTTGAGAGATGTCTGGCCATTCTGAGATTTCCAACCATTTCTTCAACTTCACCATATAATTCAGCATTTGAATGCACCATAGCTAGCTCATTATCGCTGGCTAACCGGATCCGCATTACGGGTATTTTAAGATCCAAAGACCTGATCTTTAATATCTCCTGGTTTTCGGTGATGCCGACATAATCTGCACTAGCGTATTCAGCTATCTTTCCCAGATGTTCAATGCCATGTCCATAGGCATCTGACTTTAGAACGACCATTAAACGGCATGAATCCTTTAAGATTCGCTTTCTGATGAGTTGAATATTATCGTAATAGGCCAATTGATCTATTTCAACGTATGTTTCGGCTATTCTCTCTGCAGAATTATATAATTGGCCCTGTTGCCTGATATAAGAAATTAATTCCTGCGGGTAATTGTTGCAGGTAATATTACATGCATTATCGATCCCACTTTCAGTATTACCCGAGATAATTAAAGATAGCAATGTGATTAAAAAAATAATACGGGCAACTCTTGTCAAGTTAGATGTAATACTTTGTCTCCAAGATTCACACAAAAGCTGTATCCTAGGGTAATCCATTTCTTCTTATTATACATTCGGGAATAGATAAAAATAGAACAAAAAATTGAAAGAATATAAATTGTAGTGACCATTCACCTTTCAGGGCATTCGAACCAGCGTTGTTTTTTGGTTGTCCTTTTATCATTTGTTCAAACGCTCTGCCAAACCGTATTTTTTCCTATTTTTGACTGAAATAATTATTCCCTTTCATGTCAAAAACGCGAATCAAATGACCAATCATAGATTATTTAGTATTATTTTCTTATTTTCAATTATTAATATCTCATTCGTTACCCGGGCACAGAACTGGCCTGGCTGGCGTGGCCCAAAAGGAGACGGGACCAGTACAGAGACCAACTTACCCACCCATTGGGATTCAATTACCAATGTAATATGGAAAAGTAAGGTTCCCGGTATTGGTTATTCATCGCCAATTGTATGGAAAGATAAGCTTTTCACAGTTACAGCTCTGGTTGAAACACAGGAGAAAGTCCTGCTTTGTTATAATTGCATGAACGGTGATTTATTGTGGCAAAAAACCGTGCTTAAAACCAATTTCGAGAATAAGCATGATGATAACAGTTATGCTTCCGGCACACCTGCTACAGATGGAACCCTGATTTATCTGTCGTTCCTGGATGGTCAGGATGTCGTGGTAGCAGCTTACGACTATATGGGGAAACAAATCTGGCTTCAGCGGCCCGGCACATTTTCCAGTCCGCATGGCTACAGTTGTTCACCAGTGCTTTTTGAAGATAAAGTAATTATTAACGGGGATAGTCAGGGGGATTCTTTTGTTGCTGCCCTGAGCCGGAAGGATGGCCGGATAATCTGGAAAATTCCGCACGAGAAACCCTCCCACAGTTTTAGCACACCTATTTTCAGGAATGTGTCCGGAAAATCGCAGATGATTTTTTGTGGTAACCGGGAAATTGCCTCCTATAATCCTGATGATGGTTCACAGTATTGGTATGTAAATGGCCCCTCAGAGGATTTCTGCTCCAGTCCGGTTTATCATGAAAAGTCAGGACTGGTGCTTGTCAGCAGTGCCTGGCCTTCCCGGATACTTCTGGCAATCAAGCCCGATGGGCAGGGCGATGTTACCAAAAGCCATGTCGTATGGCAATCCACAAAAAGCGCTTTTTATGTGCCTTCACCCCTTTGTGCGGATGATTATTTGTTTACCACAACAACCAATGGTCAGGTCCATTGCCTTGAAGCGGCTTCCGGCAAGATTCTTTGGACTGAAAATCTGGGCAGGCAATATTCTTCTCCTGTTTTTGCTGACGGTCTGGTTTATATGCCAAATGACGAGGGTGTGATAACCGTGATTATGCCTGGTCCCAAATTCAGATATACCGCAAAAAATTCTATCGGTGAGAAGATGTTTGCATCACCGGCCATAAGCAATGGAAAAATATTTCTCAGGGGCCTTCAACACATCTATTGCATTGGCACGAATAGTTCAAATTAACATTAAATTAACACATGAACATAATGAAAATGAAGTATCTCCCTTATCTTTTGTGTGCGATCCTGGTTAATTATGGATGCAGAAAGTCAGGTATCCACCCGGATACCTCAGCTCCCTCTTTCATTTTTGACTCTCATATTCATTATGTTGCGACGGATGATTGGGAAAACTCATTTCTGGATGTCTATTCCAGGCATAATGCCATGGCCTGTATCCTTATTTCCATGAAAGATCTTGAAAGGGGTATTGAATTTGCCAAAGCCCATCCGGAAAGAGCTATTCCCTATGCCGAGATCGATATCGACAGTCCTACAGTGACAGAGGATATCATGAAGGTTCATGAGATGGGATTCAAAGGCTTGGGTGAGTTGTTCGCCACGGGCCGCTGGGATTATAACGATCCCAGGTACGACACATTATGGTCTTTGGCTGAAAAACTGGGATTGCTGGTGGCACCCCATACCGGCTGTCTGTCCAACGGAATGATGGCCCATCTTCGTCCTTCGTTTCTGGCCGATGTTGCTGCCATGCATCCAAAACTGATCATCCATGCTGCCCATTTCGGAAATCCATGGTATGAAGAGGCAGCTGAGGCAACTCGCAGGAATTCAAATCTCTATTTTGACATGTGCGGGTCCTCCCTGATCAAAAAAGAAAATGACCCGGGATATTGGGCTCAATGGCTATGGTGGACAGATGCCATCGGGAAAGCCCATATGCCAAAGGACGCAGTCCCTGCCTGGGAAAAGATACTCTTTGCCACGGATGAAACACCCGATAAGCTTGAAGAGAATATCATCCGGTTTAACAAGGCACTCGATGCATGCAATGTCCCGCAGGATATCCGTGATAAATGCTACGGACTTACCATGGCCCGCTTACTGGGTATAGAGGTCAAGGCCAACAAATAACTACTGAACCATATTATTCAATTACCTTATTTCCGGAATCATGACAAAAAGAAGAGACTTCATTAAAAAGAGCGCCCTGGGCACGGCAGGTATTGCCATTGGCGGCATGGGGCTGAGTGCCAGATCTTATGCTTCTATAATCGGAGCCAATGACCGCATTGTTATGGCTGTGATAGGCATACGTAACCAGGGAAGCGTTCATATTAATACCTGGTGTAATCTTAAAAACAGTCATAATGTGGTGATTAAAACACTTTGTGACACGGACGAGCAGCTCTTTGATTCCCGTTCCAAAATAGTAATGGATAAAACCGGTGTAAAACCCAAAACCGAATGGGACATACACAAGGTATTGGAAGATAAAGACATAAATGCTGTTTCCATTGTGATGCCCAACCACTGGCACGCGCTCGCAACCATATGGGCCTGCCAGTCAGGGAAGCATGTTTATGTTGAAAAACCGGCATCTCACAACATATGGGAAGGGAGAAAAATGATCGAGGCAGCCACCAAATACGATGTTTTTGTGCAGGTAGGTTTGAACAACCGGTCATCACAAAATGTAATTGAAGCCATAAAACTAATCCATGACGGCGGAATTGGCGAAGTGTATATGGCAAGGGGACTTTGCTATAAGTTTCGTGATTCTTACGGCATGGCAAAGGACAGCGAACCACCGGCAGGTTTTCATTATGAAAGGTGGCTGGGACCTGCCCCCTGGAGACCCTATAACGAAAAACGCAGCCATTATTGCTGGCACTGGTACTGGGATACCGGAAACGGTGATACGGGTAATACTGGACCGCACCAGCTTGATATTGCACGATGGGGCTTTAATAAAAACGAACACCCCCTTACAGTCTTCTCAGCAGGGGGTATCTTTGGTCTGAGAAAGGATGATAGTGCACCGGAGAACAGGACGCCAGGTAAAATGGCATACGGTGATGTTGAGACCTATGGTAAGGATAAGACCACACAGGAAACCCCTAATATCCAGACTTCCACCTTCACATACAGTGACGGTAAAATCATTGAATTTGAAACCAGGGGGCGCTTTACCAACCAGGAAGGCAGCAAGGGGCAAGAAGTTGGTAATCTGTTTTATGGCTCCGATGGTTATGTCGAAATTTTTGGTGATAAGTGGAATGCTTTCCGGAACCGTGAGAACTTACCCTTTGCGAGCTCACCCGAATACGCAGATGACCAGACCGAAAAACATTTTGCCAATTTCCTGGAAGCACTCCGGGCGGGAAAGAAGGAACATATGCACTGTGACATTATTGAAGGTCACTATTCATCGGCCCTTCCTCTCCTGGCGAATATATCATACCGGGTTGGAAGACAATTGAAATTCAGGGGTGAGAATGAAAAATTCGCGAATGATCCCGAGGCCGATCTGATGCTCACCCGGGAATACCGGTACCCATATGTCATCCCGGAGAATGTTTAGTGGTATTTTTCATTGTCAAATCCGGCTTGTTTTCTGATTTCCATATAGGCTGCTATATTGCTTCGTGTTCGGTTCTTCTGATAATCTCATTCTGGAGGTCATCACCCAGATCATTGAAATAATCGCTGTAACCAGCCACCCGAACAATCAGATCACGGTGTTTTTCAGGATGTAGCTGGGCATCACGCAGGGTATCGGTTGAAACTACGTTGAATTGAATATGGTGTCCGTCGAGCCTGAAATAGCTGCGCACGAGATGACCCAGCCTGGCAATGTCCTCATCACTCCTGAAAAAGGAAGGAGCAAACTTCTGATTCAACAGGGTTCCACCTGTCCGGATATGGTCGATTTTAGCTACTGAATTGATAACCGATGTTGGCCCCTGATGATCGGCGCCCTGTACAGGGGAAATACCTTCGCTCACTGGTTCCCTGGCTTTTCTGCCATCCGGTAAGGCCATAATTTTACTGCCGAAATAGATATGGCAGGTGGTGGGCAGCAGATTGATCCTGTATGTACCTCCCCTTGGTGTTGGCCGCCCGTTTATAGCATCATAGTACATTTCAAAGATCTTTACCAGGATTGCATCAGCATAATCCAGATCATTGCCATATTTTGGTGTATTGTACACCAGATCATAATGAAGTTCCTCATATCCGGCAAAGTTCTTCCGCAAGGCATCCAGCATTTCCTGCATGGTGGTTGTTTTCCGGTCAAATACATGATAACGCAATGATGCCAGGCTATCCGTGATCGTGCCCATCCCTACTCCCTGGATATAACTCGTATTGTACCGGGCACCTCCAGCATTATAGTCCTTACTATTGGTAATGCAATCGTCAATAAACAAAGAGAGAAACGGGGCGGGCAAATGGCTGGAAAATACTTTTTCGATGATGTTGCTGCCTTTGATTTTAATATCGACAAAGTATTTCATCTGCCTGTTAAAAGCATCCAGTAATTGTTCAAAACTGGTAAAACCGGCCGGATCTCCTGTATCAGGGCCGATATGTTTTTGCGTAAGCGGATCTATGCCATTGTTCAATGTTACTTCAAGAATTTTGGGCAGATTAAAATATCCGGTTAAGATATAACACTCGGTTCCAAAAGCACCGCTTTCGACACATCCACTGGCACCCCCCTTGCGGGCATCTTCAATACTTTTTCCTTGTCTTACCAGCTCCTGAATTATAGCGTCCGTATTAAATATCGAAGGCTGGCCAAAGCCGGTTTTTATAATCGTGATAGCGCGCTGGAGAAATTTATCAGGATTCTTCTTGCTCACCTGCACCATGGAACTGGGCTGAAGCAGACGCATTTCTTCAATTACATCCAGCATGATATACGATAGTTCATTTACTGCATCAGAACCATCTGCCTTGACTCCACCCAGGTTAATGAGTGAAAAATCGGTATAGGTATTACTTTCCTGGGCAGTTACACCAACCTTGGGTGGTGCCGGGTGGTTGTTAAACTTGATCCAGAATGCCTGCAAAAGCTCAATAGCCCTATCCCGGGTAAGTGAACCATTTTGCAACCCCCTTTTAAAGTATGGATACAGGTGCTGATCGAGACGACCCGGATTAAATGAATCCCAGGGATTGAGTTCGGTAATCACGCCAAGATGAACAAACCAGTAATATTGAAGGGCCTCATGGAAAGTACGCGGTGCATTTGCCGGTATCCACCTGCAGATGGAGGCCATTTCTTCCAATTCCTTTTTGCGGTTGCGATCGGTTTCCAGTAAGGCAAGCTGATCAAGTTTCTCAGCATGGCGCAAAGCAAATAAGATAATTGCTCCAGCAGCAATCTCCATGGCTTTCAGCTCTTCATGCTTTTCAAGTGCCAGCGGATCATTATAGAAATCCAGTTTGTCCAGGGACACATGAATATCATCTATAATTTCATTCAGTCCTTTATGATAGATCTTATCTCCCAGCACTGTATGGCCTGGAGCACGCTGCTCCATGAACTCAGTGAATACACCTGCTTCATATGCCTGATGCCATTCAAGCGGGAGGAGCCTCATCATCCTGTCGCGGTTGGTTTTGCCTACCCAGTAAGGGATGATCTCTTCAGCAAAGACTTTACGTGTTAGCTCATCACTTTGAAAATGGACTTTTTTACGATTTTGCAGAATTTCCAAATCCTTCAGCGAGTGAAGGTTCACTTCGGGGTAGGTGGGTGTTGCCTTGGGATCTGGTCCCCGCTCACCAACGATCAGTTCATCGGGAAGTATGCAGATCTCCTTGTTTTTAAGGATATAATCAAAACAAAGCGACCGTTGAACAGGAACCGATACTTCCTGCGCAATACCAGATTTATAAAAACGGGTAACCAGCAAAGCACGTTCCGATGATATCCGGTTAATAGCCTCCAGACTTTGTTCCCTGAGTTTATGGATTCTATCATTCATGATGCAAATTTTACCCACCGATTTTCACTTTGTAACCGGTATTTTCAAATTCCGAAGCTAATTTAGAGAGTTCTGAATCAATTATCCGTTTCGAATCGACCATTTTATCCTCCATATCCAGAATTTTCAATTTGTGTTTAGCCAAAGGATGATAGGGCAGAAAATGGATTTCCCGCATTGGATTGTTAAGCTGTTGAAGATACTGCAGCAGTTGCTCAAAACTTTTCCTGTCGTCATTTACTCCCGGAATGACCGGTACCCGGATAATATAGTAACTCTCTGACTGATCAAGCCTTTGCAGGTTGATCAGAATCTCATCAACTGTTGAACCGGTATATAATATATGCTTGTCGTTATCAAGGACTTTAATATCAAACAGAAATAAATCGAATATCGGGATAAGCCTTTCAAACAGCCGGGGATCACAATAACCACTTGTATCCAGACAGGTGTGGAAACCTCTGTACCTGCATTCCTCTGCAAGAACCTCCAGAAATTCAGGTTGCAGCAATGGTTCACCTCCGGAAAATGTGACTCCCCCACCCGATGTTTCATAAAATACCGCATCCCTTTCAAGTTCTGCCATAACTTCTTCCAGGGTGAGAAACCTCCCTATGGTTTCCTGCCGGGCGAATTCCCTTCCGTTCAGTCTACGATGCAAAGTAACTTCCTCTATCTCACACAACCGGCTCTCAGGATTGTGACACCACCAACACGAAAGAGGACAACCTTTAAAAAATACAGTTGTGCGGATACCCGGACCATCATGAACAGAAAAATGCTTGATATCAAATATCAGTCCCTGAGTAATCATGTAATTACCGATAATGGCCTATTGATAACCCATATAATTGTTATATCTATTCTGATTATCAAATCTATGAAATATAATTGACTTTGGTATAAACAATACATATCTTAGACCTGCAGATAAATAATATCCGAAAGCTACCAAATCAGAATCAATTTATATACATGTGATTATAATAAGAACATTTCCATGAAACATTTGATCATCATAATGCTTACCATGAGCATAATAGCCGGGTGCAATAAAGCGCCAGACAGAAGCGAAAAAAAATCCGGGATTGCGGATATCAGCGACCTGACAATGACAAAAGATCTGGGGAATACATATTCGGAGAGACGACAACACCTGATCACAAAAACGAGAGATGGAGTCATTGTTCTTCGGTCTGATTTCGGCTATGACGGCGGACGTCATGAATTCAGGGCTTCAAACAATTTCTACTATCTCACGGGATTTGCGCAGCCTGGTGCCATACTTTTGCTATCAAACGACAGAATGCATCCTTTCAAACTATTTGTCAAAGATAAAAGCATAAGGGAAGAGATTTATACTGGCGAAGTACCGGGAATTGACTTTATCATGAATACATTCAGGGCGGATACCGTGCTGCACCTGGATCAACTTGCTGCTGAGCTGGACAGAATTATCCGGGGCGGGACTCCTGTCTATATTGATTCTGCAGACCTGGTTATTAAGAACAGGGTATTGTATACAATAAAAGAGCGAAAGAAATCGCAAAATCTGATGCGCGAAATTGCCCCGTTTATGGATGAAATGAGGGTATTCAAGGACAGCGGGGAAGTTGCCAGAATACAAAAAGCTGTTGACATTACCGGAGAAGCCATTCTCAATGCCTGCCGCTTGGTCCGGCCTGACATGCATGAGTTCGAGATCGAGGCCCTGATTGAATATACATACCGCAAAAACGGATCTCCCATGCCCGCGTTTGAATCCATTGTCGCTTCAGGACCGAATGCGGTTACGCTCCATTATTCGGCAAATGACCGGAAGATTGAAAACGGTGATCTCCTGCTCATGGATATTGGAGCTGAATATGGATATTACGCTGCAGACATTACCCGCACCATACCGGTGAACGGAAGCTTCACCCAGGAGCAGGAAGATATTTACAAACTTGTCCTGAAAGCACAAAAAGCAGCGATGGCTGAAATGATTCCCGGAAATTACCTGGTAGCAGGTCAAAATAAATCAAAAGAAATTATGGTTGAGGGACTGGTCGAATTGGGATTAATTACTGACCGGGATAGCCCATGGCAGAGAAAATTCTACTTACTTCATGGCATAAGCCATTATCTCGGCATGTATGTCCATGATGTGGGTGATTATGGCGCACCAGATTCCGTTTTCTATCACAACATGGTTAAGGACACCACATATGGAAGATTACTTGAAAAGGGCATGGTGCTGACTGTGGAGCCCGGCCTTTATTTCAGGAACAATGGACTTACGCAGTTAACTGAATTGTTTGGCGAAGAAGCCTCCAGCGAAGAAATCCGGATTTTCACTGACAAAATCAAGCCTGTCTATGAAAAATATAAAAATATAGGAGTCAGGATTGAAGATGATGTTTTGATCACCGATAGCGGTAACAGGGTATTATCGAAAAACATCCCAAAGGAAATAGATGAAATAGAGGGAATTATGAGGAAAAGAAGTCCTTAGCTTTTCTCCCTGATTATTCACCCTCTGTGATTATCAAAACTCTCCATTATCAACTCATCTGATAGAATAAGAATCTGGCATTATCTATAGTGCTGATAATGAAATAGATAAAATATAAGTCGGGTAATGTAATAAAATAGTGATTTTTTTTCGAATAAATCCGCTATTGGGTTTTTATTGATGTAACTTTACTTTTATTTAATCTAAATAAATATAAGTTATGAAAACGTTAAAATTTCTTTTGCTTGCAGCCATGCTTGGCATTTATGGCAGCATGATGGCGCAGAGTGCAAAACCTTCAGACAAATCAGAAGGCTTATCAACTTATTTTGTTCAAATGCCCCATACACATGAGCAATGCATGACCGCTCTGGTGGAAATGAAAGACAAAGGGGATAAACTACTGTCTGAATTTGAGTATGGTTGCATGTCTGGTGATCATACAGCCTATGGTTTCCTTGAAGGCTCTTCCGAAGAAAGCATCCGGAATATGCTTCCTGCATCTGAAAAAAAGACCGCTAAAATCAATAAAGTGAATAAGTTCAGCGCGGCCGAAATTGAAAAGATGCATAAGGACCACATGTAATGTTTGTATGATTGATTTGTTATTTCATAAAACGTGAGGAGGCTGTATGAATGGAACAGCCTCCTTTGTTTTGTAACAACCGCAATATATGACGGAAGGAAGCATTAGTTTTTTCAACCTATTTATTATATCTGGTTGTAAGAATAATCTTTTGCCATTGGCTTTGGCCAACGGATCTGGAATTAATCCTCCGACCAAAAGTATAAAAAAGGTCAGGGACTTTGTTCCGGTTTCAAGGTGCCACCGTATCTTTCATACAACGCACAGAAAAACCACTTACCTTAGGCCAGGTAGCATAGATCAAACTGCCGCTATTGTAGGTCAGGGTCCAGAATGAGGCTTCATCGGGATAATAAACAGACCCATCACCGGACCACCATGCACCGAGGTTGTTAATAAAACCGAATTTACCCTTTTCACCACGCAATCCTCCCGGCAGTGCTGTAAATCCGGTAATATTGGTTGCATATGAATTCGGACTTCTCCAGAATAATTCACCGATGTCTTTTAACTTTCCTCCGGCTGCACTCACTCCTCCGACATAATCAGCCATGTCCTGCCACTCTTCATTCGACGGAACATGCCAGCCTTCCGGACAAAGCTTATCTGTATTAATTGTGTACCAGTTATAAAGCGCTCCATAGGGATCTTTGTACTCGGTAAGATTGTTCTCATACCAGCAGTAACCGGGAGTCGAAAGGGTATCCCATGCCAGGGAATCCATAACAAGCGGTATGTCAGATCCATCGTTGAACCTGGTAGTTCTCAGATTCTCCACCATCCACTGTTGTGGGCCGATGGTCTGAGAATTATAGATATTACCGTCAAGATCCGTAAATGTATCGGTTCGGGTGGTGAAGCTCTTCTCCTCACCATAAGCCGTACCTACGGTGTTTGTTGCATACGCCCGGCAGTAATACCGGGTATTCAGAATTAACCCGGTCAATGAACTGGCAAATTTACCGGTTCCCGTTCCATTCATCGTTTTGCTGTCAGTAAGGGTTGGAGTCTGAACCGTACTCCAGCATACTCCTCTCCCGGTTACTTTCGATCCACCTTCTGAACTCACCGTACCACCGCAGATGGCTGTAGTTTGCCCAATATTGGTAACATTATCAGTGGTTATGGCAGGTAATTGTGCTTCGCTACCACCATCATCCTTCAGGCAACTGGATATCAGTAAGATCAATACAGCCATTATGACAAATGGAAATATCCTGAGATTTACTTTCATGGCATTATAGTCTGATCAATTTGTACCCTTCAGTGCACAAAATTAAAAATTACATCAATCCATATCTGAGGGAACACTTGTTGAACAGGGACTTGATTTCTATTGTATAACAATCATTTTTCTTTCCTGGATAAAAGTATTGTAATTATTTGTTATCTCAATTCTGCAGATATAGGTGCCTTGTGCAACCCTGATATTGTTGTTATTCCTTCCATCCCATTCACTGGTGAAAAATCCTTCTGTTTTTTGCTCATTTACCAGACTCTTTATTTCTTGTCCGAGAATGTTAAAGATTCTCAGAACAACCTTTGAAGGGGAAGGAAGTTGATATTCAATAATGGTTGTTGTTTTAAAAGGATTGGGATAATTCTGTTTTAAAGAAAAAGAGTAGGGTGAACTATCTCCCACATTATTTACTCGTGTTGGAGATAAAACATTAACCATCCACGTCGCGGTTACTGTTGTATCTTTATCAGAAATTTTGGATTCCAAAACATGTTCTCCAGTAAATATATCATTCGTTTTAAGTACATATATCGATTTAAAAGCATCAGGAATGATCTGACCATCTAAATACCAAGAATAGGATAGAGTATCTTTATTAAAATCAAATGAAATAGCCTCAAATCCTAAAGAGTCTCCTGTTGTAATTGATATATGATTTTCATTTCTGGGAATTATAGAAATTATGGTTGGAGCAAAATTTCCACCTACAACCATCCGATGAACTCCGGCTCCTGAAGTCCCGGCGTAAACTACTCTCCCATCATTTGAGATTGTCAGGCAGGTTACAGATTTAACAGATAATCCTTCATTTACTGGCCACCATGTTTTTCCAGCATCTTCCGAAACATAAACACCTGTATTCAAATCAGCAGCATAAACTCTATGTGAGTTTTGTGGATCTATAACGATATCTAAAACTTTTGTCCATGGAATATAATTGAAGTTTGCATAACCGAGGTTTGAAAACTTAGGTATCGTTAAATCCATTCCCATAACAGACTTACCGACTGGACTCAAATATGAAGGACACTGAATATCAATTCCTTGACTTGATTCAAACCACAATTCCCCTCCATCTATAGATTTATAAATTCCTTTTCCTTCTCCGGAACCAGCATATATGATATCAGGATTCTTCGGATCTACCGCAAGGGATCTCACATCAGAAAATCCTAAACCATTACATGTTCTTATCCAATTTTGTCCTCCATTAATGGTTTTATATATACCATCATGAAGAGTACCCGCATAAGCGATATCTGGATTTTCCGGATGCACACCAATTGTATTTATTGCTTTCATTGAACTTTCTAAACCTGAATTCATTTCCACCCAATGTTCACCACCATCGGTCGATTTAAATATCCCATAACTTGCTCCGTATGAAGGTTCTAAGTGACCACCGCTTACCGTTTTCCTCATACCGGCGTAGATGGTATTTGGATTGGATTTTGATATGGCAAATGCCTTGAAACCATGTCTTTTATCAAGATTCCCGCAATTGACCAGCGGGTGTGTAAACATAACACGCCAATGAACTCCTGCATCATTGCTTTTTAATATTCTGCCATTCCATTCATCGCATATAAAAACTTCATTTGGTTTATCCGGATTTATCTCGATGATGAACCAATCTAAAGGACCCATGGCAGGAGCATAAGATAAACCTTCCCAGGTATTTCCACCGTCATAACTCCTGAACGGACCTGTTCTTCCGGTTGTATATACAGTTGTTGGTCTGTGAGGATCAACTATAATATCCCTGAGGTCAGCACCAGAATACCCTTTGCTTGCATTGATCCAGGTTTTCGCTCCGTTTTCACTTCTAAAATTCCCCCCCTGGTAACTGTTTATAAACAAAAAATCCGGATTGTCTGGATCAACAACAGCGCTTATTGGCACGCCAGCGCTTATCCCCGGAGGGCCATAACTGTAATCTCCAGGCTGGTTATTGAATTTTTCCCAGGTTAATCCACTATCCTTACTCTTGTATATTGCATAATCATTTCCAGCATAAATTGTATTGGGATCCGATTTCGAAATAGTGACTATTGAAAAATAAGGGTAGTTACCCAATATGCTAATCCAGTGATTTCCTCCATCAGTTGTTTTATAAACTTCTCCCATGATTCCAATTTGTGCCAAAGATGGACTTCCAGAAGCCGCAAAAAGAATATTGGGATTTGTTGGATGCATTTCCAGGAATCCTATATATAAGTTGTTAATACCATTATTGCAATTAAACCAGGACTCACCACCATCTATACTTTTCAATATACCTTCCCCCCCCTGCACTTTGTTTACAATATCAAAATTTACAGCCTCTCTGTCAAAGATACCTGTTGAACAATAGATAATATCTGGATTCAAATAATCATAGATCAACACCCGAGCAAGATTGTTCCCTTCCCAAACAGGATACCAGGAATCACCTCCATTAATTGTCTTGTAAATTTTTCCTTTCGTAAGACCATAATTATAACCAGATTTCCCTGTCAAAATATCCGCAGCAGCTAATATTATATTGGAATTATGCGGATGTATTGCAAAACCCCTGAATGAAATTTCATTACTTTCCTGAATTCCAATAATTTTTTCTAACCAGGTTTCGCCACAATCGACCGATTTGTATATACCATTCTGACTTTGTGTTCCACTCCAGATTACATTTGGATTATTCGGATCAATGGTCAATGCGAATATGGGTGCTCCGTTACCATACCTGTTTGGATCTTTGGTAATGCCGTCATTCTTTTGATACCATGTTTTACCTCCGTCGTAACTTTTATTGACACCACTTGGATTATCAGTGACAAACATGATGTTTTTATCCTTTGGATGTATTCTGATATCATATCCTAATCCACCATTCGGTCCTCCGGTTCTTTCCCAGGAATACCCTTCAGGTGTTTCTGGCAAGGGCTCTCCGAATACTATCAGATCATCTGCCTCTATTTTTGAACCGGGATTTGTTTCAAGAGCTATACTACCACCCAGGATGGGATTCTCATCCGCAAATTCTATTTCCAGATTATCATCAATATATATCTTGATTAGCTCATTTAGGCAGAAAATCTTTACAGTATGCCAGATTCCTGCCACGAAGTTCTTATCCTTTGTTGCCAGATTGAATCTGTCTCCATTTGCATAGTCCTTATTCAAATTAACTCCACCCTGATGAAAGCCAATATAGTATCGGGAATTTGTGTTTACCCGAACATTCAAATGTAATCCTCCCTGGATCAGCCTGATCTTGCATTCAAAATAGTAATTACCCCATGGTTGATTGTCAATAAGTTGTGCCCAGTTGTGATCCTCTCCATGCAGATGGTAGTTGCCATTTTCATTTAACACATCCCATTTTGCGGCCGATCCCATCAATTCAAATTTCCAGCCATCCGTGTTCCCATCATCAAAGTTATCACTGAATAACTCTACCCAGTCTGATTGGGAGAATGAGGCGGATATGAAGAATATATGAAACAGTATGCAAAACAGAAAATACTTAAAATTGCCTTCGATTCTACAATTGGTCTTCATCTAGTTAAATATTTAAGGATAAACTCTTTTGAAAGCAAACAGTAGAATGTTTTTTTCAGGAAATCTAGACTTCAAGATCTATTCCTTATGAAATTTACATGTTTTTTTTAAATTCTCATTAAGAAATCAATGATTTACGAAAATTCATAAATCGTTAAAAAAATATTATATTTAATTTGCTTTAGAGATTTACATTTTCCGAATACTAATCACTTTTTGCCTGAATTCTGCTAGTTTGATAAACGAAGAATTTAATGATGCATGCTGTTTAATATTAACGGTATGTTTCTCACATATTTACCTTAATCTCAACCAATATCAATTGTCAAATGAAAACAATAACCACTTTATCCGTGTATTTGCTTTTAATTTTTCTTGCAGAAATGATGCCAGGTCAAAATTTACTGGAAGAAAAGAAGCTCCCAAAAGCAAGTTTAAGAGAATTTGCTACACAGGAAACTTATGATACCCTTGAAATTGAATTTACTATACAACCTGGAACAACAATGGATTCATCTGCATCCCTGGGATCATGTATGTTGGCATCAAGCTATGATGAAAATATTGACTTCCCGGACTTTATCAATTATCAAAACAATCAGGTAATAGTTGGCAATTTCGGTAGTGTTCATGTTGATTATACTATTTCGGTATCCTTTTCGGCTGTTCCTGGTATTTATAAAGCAAATGTGATTTATACCATTTATGCAGTTTCGAATCCTTGTAGGATAAGAATGTTACTTTTTACAATAAATGTGATTCCGCCAAAAATACCTGTTGCCGATTTTAAGGGATCCCCCACATCCATCATTGAAGGAGGAACTGTGCATTTTACAGATCTTTCACTTAACTCAAAAAACGCCTGGAACTGGGATTTTGGTGATGGAGAAACCAGTACCGAGGCCAGTCCAACTCATTCTTACAGCAATCCTGGCAACTACTCTGTTAGTCTGACGGTTACTGGTCCTGCAGGAAATGATACTGAAACCAAGGAAAACTATATACATGTTCTACCCGAAGGGACTCCCGGAGCAGAATTATGGAATTTCACAACAAAATGGGGTGTTATGTCCTCTCCTGCAATCGATCAGGACGGTACAATTTATATTGGATCATATGAAAATTACCTGTATGCTGTTAATCCTGATGGTACAGAAAAATGGAGACATTTGGCAGGAGAACCAGTCACAGCAGCAACTATTGGCAAAGATGGGAATATTTACATGGCATCTAAGTATTCACTAAATGCTATTGACAAGGATGGTAACCGTCTTTGGGACTATGCTGTATTTGCTGAAATCAATGATTTAGCTCTAGGCCTGGATGATATTGTCTATATAATTACATCCAGTAATGACAAAACCTTAAGGGCAATCAGTAAAAATGGCGAATTAATCTGGAGCCTGGGAATAGACTGGTTATCTAGTAATTCCATGCGAGTGTCAATCGCACCTGATGGGACGATTTATACAATAGGACCAACAGAGGATTTTAGTAAAAGCATTTTGTATGCAGTGAATCCAAATGGTTTAATAAAGTGGACAAAAGAAATAGGAAGTATTTATAATAACAGAATAGCCATTGGAGGTGATGGAACTATATTCATCGGAGATACACGGTTCCATTTCTATGCTATCAATCCGGATGGAACTGAGAAATGGACTTATGATGGACAAAATGATCTTGGTATTCCAGCAGGTGGACAATTCAGGTTTGAGCCAACGATTGGTTTGACGGGAAACATTTATACTGTCTACGAAAGGTATCCTAACTATTATGTTCTTTCTTTTACTCCTGAAGGTAAGCCAAACTGGGCGTTTGAAGTGAAAGATCAGGATCATCCATCAAATAAAATTCTATCCTCTGTTACTGTCGGAGCCGATGAAATGCTTTATTTTCCAGTCAATGACAGCAATCTTTATGCTCTCTATCCTGATGGAACCTTAGCCTGGAAATTCTCTTTTACTGATTTTGAAGATATGATCATAGGATATGAATCAACACCAACTATTAATGAGAATAAGACATTGTTTGTGGGTTATGGAAAGAAATTATTTGCAGTGAATACATCCAGCGTTGGCCTGGCTAAATCCGCCTGGCCAAGATCTGCTCAGAATTCACTGAATACGGGAAGGAAAATCAATCCTTCACCCTATCCTGTTTCACCTAAAAATGATTCGATTCATGCACCTGTTAACATGATGTTTATATGGAATACAATCGCAGGTTCAACATCCTTTGAAATTGAAATAGATACAACTGAGGATTTTTCTGGCTCTTTTGTTTACAGATCTCAGTTGTCTGATACTTCTGTCCTTATTGAGAATCTGCAAATAACTACCACCTATTACTGGCATGTGCGGACAAATTCTATTGAAGGGATCTCAGATTGGTCTCCCATATTGCATTTCACTACTATTCCTGAAATTCCACCTGCGCCGGTTCTTATCTCACCTGAAAATGAAGCAGTCAAACAGCTGACTGATATATTATTATCCTGGAACATGACTGAAAACGCCGAAATGTATAATCTCGAAGTTTCTCATTCAGTTAGTTTCGATACGATTTTATTCAGTCAACCAGAATTAGTAGCAAATGAATATTATATTCAGAATCTTTCCGGTAATACAACATATTATTGGAGGATAAATGCAGCTAATTATAGCGGCACAAGCGACTGGTCAGATACATGGCATTTTACGACCATCATGGATAAGCCTCTTGCTCCGGTTCTTATATCTCCTGCGAATGAAGCAGTTAACCAGCAAACTGACCTCTTGTTAACCTGGAACATTGCTGAAGGTGCAACAACCTATAATTTAGAGATCTCTGAATCATTCGGTTTCGATATAGTCTTAATCAGTCAATCGGAATTAACATCAAACGAATATCATATTCTGGGACTTAATGAAAACAATACGTATTATTGGAGGGTTAGTGCAGAGAATGAGGGCGGTACAAGCAACTGGTCTGATATTTGGAGTTTTAATACAAATCAAATTACAGGTATTCACGATCAGAATCCCATTCAAATTAAGATTTATCCTATGCCAATAAAGGATGTTCTTTATATTGATGGTATTGAAAATGATTTGACTAAAATCGCCATCTTTTCCTCGGATGGAATCTTATTAAAAGAATTTAACATTCAGGGCATTAAGGCATTAAATATAGGTGACCTGCCTTCAGGATCTTATATTTTGAGCATGACGAGTTCCAAATTTTGTTTGGTTAAAAAAATCGTAATACAATAGAATGCATAAACTTAAAATTGATTTAGTCCTTTGACATCTTGGTGATCTTGGTTTGTAAGTAGTTCTTATAAATGAAGTATTCAATATCCAGGGCCTTCAGGCCGTGGATAAAAAACGGAAGTGATTGAAAATTCTCATATTTATTTATGTCAGGGTTTTAGATTTCATATTGTAAAAGATCTATCATGAAAAGGAAAAATTTCTATGCTGGAACGACTGCAATATTACTGCTGGCCTGCCTGATTATTGTTAAGGTATATTCAAAGAACGGTCAGGCCAGAGAGGCTTCCCATGTTATATCAAGGGTATTGCCGGAATATGCGGACCGGTTTGTCCTGAAGCTGATCAGCAAAGACGGAGACAATGATGTATTTGAAATAGAAGCCCGAAGGAACAGGATTATCATCCGGGGTTCATCGGGTGTGGCAATCTGCAGTGGATTTAACTACTACCTGAAAAATTACTGCCACGCAAATTATCATTTCCGAACAGGCAAAAATATGAGTATTCAGGAACTGCCGCGGGATTTCGGTAGGATCAGAAAAGTATGTCCATTCCCTTACCGGTTTATCTTTAATTATTGTACATTCTCCTACTCCATGGCATTTTGGGATTGGGAACAGTGGGAGAGAATGATTGACTGGATGGCAATGAACGGAATTAATATGCCCCTCGCTCCCATGGGTCAGGAGATCATCTGGCAGCGTGTCTTTAAGAAGTATGGCTTATCAGAAGATGAACTGAAGGACTTTTTTGTCGGCCCGGCCTACAATGCCTATGGCAGAATGGGGTGTATTGACGGATTTGGCGGGCCCTTGCCGCAGTCGTGGATCGATAATGAGAACCTGCTGCAAAAACAAATACTCAGGCGTGAAAGACAACTCGGAATGACACCTGTTCTTCAGGGTTTTACCGGACATGTCCCATCTGCATTTATTAAAAATAACCCAAACCTGAACTATTCAAACCTAACCTGGCTTGACTTTCCGAAAACCTACCTGCTCGATTGGCAGGAACCGTTGTTCGCGAAAATTGGCAGCGATTTTATTGCCGAAATGACAAAGGAGTATGGCACAAATCATTTGTATGCCGTGGATCAGTTCATTGAAATGATACCTTCCAATGGCGACACTTCCTATTTAAAAAACATGAGCCGAAAGATCTTTTCTGCCATTGATCAGGCAGATCCCGAGGGGAAATGGGTCCTTCAGACCTGGCCTTTCAGGGAGAATTCATTCTGGGACCAGAACCGGACAAAGGCCTATTTTGACGGAGCACCGGATAATCGTATGATAGCACTGGAACTGATGGGTGAATACTGGCCATTAACCGGCTGGCATAAACACCAGGGTTGGTATGGTAAACCATGGATCTGGTCTATTATATCAAATTTCGGGGATAATGTAAGTATGTATGGTGGCTTAACCCAGATAGCTGAGAACTTTCAGAAAGTGCTGTCCAGCCCTGACAGAGGTAATTTATCGGGTATGGGCCTCATGATGGAGGGACTTGATTATAATCCCCTTATATATGAGTTTGTTACGGATATGATGTGGGAAACCGGAGTGCCTGACCTAAGCAAATGGAAAAAGAAATACCTTCTGTCTCGCTATGGCCTGGTTAATGATAAAATCAGTCAAGGGCTGGGACTACATTTTTGCCAATTATTATACAGTTCCCGGACAATTTGAGGTAAATCCCATTATAAAACGACCCTGGCTGGTCACAGAAAATATCAGACCCTCAGAGGCTGCCATTCTTGCGGCCAAAATTTTGCTCGGTGTTTCAGATACACTGAAAAACATTGACGCGTATCAGTTTGATATCTTAAATCTGAACAGACAGGTTTTTGGCCAGTATGCCGGCCATTTGCTTTATGTAATAACAAGCAGTTACCGGGATAAAAATATGGAACAATTTGATAAATCAGTTACCGCGTTTACCCGTCTTTCCGGGAAGATTGAACAGTTGCTGGCCACCCGTGAGGAATTTTTACTGGGTAAATGGATCGGCGATAGCAAGGAACGGGCTGTAAATGAAAGGGAAGAAGAATTGTATGAGTGGAATGCAAAAGCGATAATTACGACATGGGGTGGTCGCATTTTGTATGGCTATGCGATTAAAGACTGGGCGGGAATGTACAGCTTGTATTATCTTCCCAAGTGGCAGAAATTATTCTCATCCATGCGGACAGAGATTTCAGGTGGTAAAAAGCTCAATTATGAAGAGTTTATGAAAGATTTGATTTTATGGGAGGACAACTGGATCAATTTGCGTATAACTGATTTGCAAACCGAACCAGCCGGAGATCCGATTGTGATTGCGAAGGAACTTTGGGGTGAATTTGGTGAGGACCTGGTCAGCACCAGCATGACCAGTCACCTGACAAAATAAGCTATCCATTGCATCTGAAAACCAAATTACTGATTATCAGAAATTAAATATTATTCCCAGGTAACCATGCCTGGGCAAACCGGGATAATAATAGCGCGGTTCACTTCCACCGGAAGCCATGGCATTTATTACCAACATAGAAGCATAATGTGTATCGGTAAAATTGTTGATGCCGGCATACAGACTGATTGTCCCTGCCTTTTTCAATGGAAACCCTGATGACACCTTCACGTTGCTTATGAAGTATCCGGGATAAGATGCATCATTCTTATCATTTAAATATTGATCACCTGCGTAATACAGGTCAGCGAATATTTCCAGCACCTTAAACGGATCCCACGAAAATTGCAGGTAAAAGGTCTGGTCGGGTATGCCCGGTAATTGGTTTCCGTCATACGTAATACCATCATCCGTAAAATCAATGAAATGATTCAGGGAATGTGCATAACTGAAAACGGATCTCAGCTTCCCCGGAAAATTGTTGTATGCAAATAGCCGGCTTTGCAACTGAAGTTCCAGTCCCTGGTGACGCGTTCTGCCCGCATTGATTCCGGTGAAAATATCCTCGGTGATCCGTTTGGTTAGCAGCAGATCTTTGACCTCAATGTGGTAAAAAGAAGCATCCAGATCAAGCGTATTATGGAGGATTTGTAAGCGCGTACCTATTTCAAACTGAATGCCTTGCTCCGGCTTGATTTCCGGATTGACGTCACCTTCCGGTAGCAGGCTTTCTTCCGGTGAGGGAGATGAATACCCATGGCCGGCTGAAGCGTAAACTGCCCAACGATTTACCGGTGAATAGTTGAATCCAATCCGTGGAGAGACGATTAGAGGAAAGTTACGACTGCCCGATTGATCTCCATTGCTCATAAACTCGTCAGTCAGCAAATAGCTGATGTGATTTAAGGCCATTGCCAGAGATATGTTAAGTTTTTGATTAGGCCGGTAGTTAAAAATGGCAAAAAGGTTGAGCAGCCTGCGATCTTCGTTATTTTTATTCAGCAGGACCGAATCCTTGTCGAGCACCCAGTCATATTGCTCGACGATCCATTCGGTTCCAAACACCCACTCCGATTTCCGGGTTTGAAACCTCAGTTTGTTGCGCAATCCGATACTGAGCGACCGGTCATCGAGATTATTGAACGGGCGCCTTTCATAGCTGTCATTCACCCTGCCGAAGAGAACAAGTTTGTTCGTAATCCGCTCTGACAGTCGGTTGTTTACGGTAATACCGGTAACAATTTTACTATATTTCTTATATCCTTCAACAGCTTTCCAGTTAGGTGCGGCGGATTGCGGCTCGTTCTCGAACATGGTTTTACCCAACGAACTGGGAATGCCCCCGTTCACGCCCATCAGCAACAGGGTAAGGTCCACCGACCAGCTATCTTGTTTCCAGGTCGCGCCAGACAGGAATGAAGTACGGCTATAATGATTGTTTTCTCTGTATCCGGCTGATTCCAGATGACCAAGGCCGGCCTGTAAACTGGTTTTTCCCGTGTGAAAAGCTCCGGAAAGATTTGCTCTTCCGGTCCGATAGCTGCCCATTTGTACGGTCAGCTTACCCCCGTTATGTACATTCACCGGTGAGTACATATTGATGCTGCCACCAAGTCCTGAACCATATAATGCCGATGAGGGCCCTTTGATCAATTCCATTCGTCCCAGATTAAGCAGGTCCATTTCTTCGGGTGTCGAGATCCCATCAGCGGTAGTAAGCGGTATGTCGTTGAGATAGAACCTGATGCGGTTGGTGTTGTATGGCGTCCGGCTGCCCATACCCCGTATGACGATCCGGTTCGTAGTATAGGTGCCACTTTGCATTGTCACGCCAGGTAAGCTGTTCAGGGTACCGGCGAGGTTTGTACCGTCAGTCAGTCCGATCGCTTTGCCGGAAAGAACTGACAAACTTCCGGGAATTGTACGCAAATATCCGGTTGATTGATAGGCCTCCACCTGAACAGCATCCATAGTAATCGAAGAATCTGCAGGCTGGGCATATGTATTTGGAAGACCGGATAATACCAGTACCAAAAAAATAATTGTCTTGTTCATACAGAATTATAAAGTTAGATAAGTAATATATGAATTCATATGGTTAATTTAGCCATACACTATCTGCATGATCAAATTGATTCCGGATTTAACCTAACCTAAAAAACCAATTCTATGAAATCATTCTTTGTATTGTTTATCTTCAGCTGCATTGCATTTCAAGTATTTGCGCAGGTTAATGAAGCCAGAACTGATACGGTTGAGGTTATTCAGGATTTCAGATACCTGTACCACTATCAGAACTTTTATCTGAGCGGCCAGCCGACTTATGAGACTTTGTTGTGGCTTAAAGACAAAGGTGTTCAAACCATAATAAACCTGCGTACTGAAAAAGAAAATAGTGAATTTGTATCAAGTGCATTCAATGAAGAGAATCTTTCCCGGGAATTGGGGTTTACGTATCATAATTTTCCGATAGACGGCACACAGGATTATAAACCGGAAAAACTCAAAGCCTTTTGTGACCTGTTAACCAGGAATGAGATCATATTAATCCATTGTGAAAGTGCCATGCGGGTTACGAATTTCTTCATGGCCTATCTGATCACCAGGCAGGGTTACACAATCGATGAGGCCACTGCTGTCGGCAGAAAACTGAGATTCTCACTCCCGCTTGAAAAGCTCCTGGATGCAGAAATCAGTTTGAAATTCAAAGATTGAAGATCATTATGCTTAAATATCAGTAGCTTTGATTACAACTCTAATGCGGTTACGTCGCAATATGCGGTATTTTATTGTGATATTATTCCTCCTGATCCCTTGCTGTAAAAAGGAGGAGAAGAAACCCGATGAGACTCCCCCTGTTTTGTCGGTAACGCCTGTCGATATTTCTACTGTGATTTCAAGGATCGCATTTGGTGCTGACCTGACACCAACCCAAAAAAATCCCGCTTTTGAATATAACATCAATAATTCATCTGTTGAAGTAAGGTCAGTGTGCAAGGGAACCATTGAAAGAACATTTTTAAATGATAATTTCCCTGATTATGAAATCTGGGTAAAACAGTCATCCAACTCAGTGTGGACAATTATTTACGACCATGTGCTAAGTCTTCAAATTTCAAAGGGCGACAAGGTAAATCCTGGAGATATACTTGGTATTGTGGGTGAGGGAAACAGAACCGAGTTACAGATCAATAAAATATCCGGCAACAACAATGAATTATCCTATTGCCCGTTTAATTTCGGAACTAGTGAATTCATCGAGGAGCACAAGAACTTTACTGAAGACTGGTGTTTGGAGGATACCGTAGTTCCCTGATAAAACAAGTCTTTGCGAACTAGTGAAGCAATCTGCTATAATAAGTAGATTGCTTCATTCGCTTCGCTCATTCGCAATGACGTTTGTGCTTTCGTAGTACGCTCAGATCTGGAATTCCAGGGCTTTTCTCGTAATAACCGGTGTGGTCAGTCCCCTGTCACCCAAATCAATCCAGTTTCTCTCCTCGAACCGGGTAACTATTTTGTCAATGGTTTCCGGTACAACACCATAATCACTTAACCGGGTTTTGATACCCAGAGATTCAAAAAATTCCACGGTTTTATCAATGGCTGCCTGTACGCGTTCATCATCTGAACCGACCGTAATATTCCAAACCCGCTGTCCATATTGCAGGAGCTTTTGCTTCTTTTCTTCCCGCAACGTTTTCCATAAACCGGGCAAGACAATGGCCAGCGTTCTGGCATGATCAATTCCATGAAATGCAGTTAACTCATGCCCGATGGAATGCACAGACCAGTCTCCCGGCACACCGCACTGTATCAACCCGTTCAGCGCCATGGTAGCACTCCACATGAGATTCCTCATGGCTTCAGGATCGCCGGGATTTGCATAGACCTTTGGACCTTCTTCGATCAGCGTTACCAGGATAGCTTCGGCAAACCGGTCCTGAATGGGCGCGTTAACCGGATAGGTAAGGTATTGTTCAATTACATGGACAAAGGCATCCACTATGCCATTGGCAACCTGGTTACGGGGTAAAGTTCCTGCCGCTTCCGGCAGAAGGACCGAAAACCTGGGATAGCAAAGGGGTGATGAGAAGGCAAGTTTTTCATTTGTAGATATTCTGCTGATCACAGAATTGGCATTCATCTCCGTTCCGGTTGCCGGCAGAGTCAGCAAGACCCCGATAGGTATTGCAGCCTCAACAGACAGTTTTTCCGAAAGGATCAACCAGGGATCTCCCTGCTTAAACAATACAGCCGCTGCAATGAATTTGGCAGCATCTATCACCGATCCGCCTCCGGCGGCAATGAGAAAATCGACCTGCCTTTCTTTAATGACTGACACAGCTTTCATACATGTTTCATACGTCGGATTTGGCTCAATGCCGCCGAACTCAATCACCTGAATGCCTGAAAGGGCATCTTTTACTTTATTGTATACGCCATTTTTAAAAATACTTCCTCCGCCGTATATCAGCATAATCTTGCTGTTAGCCGGGACCTGCGAAGCGATTTTTGATATCTGGCTTTCCCCGAAAAATATCCTGACGGGATTGTGGTATTCGAAATCTTTCATAGCACGATTTTATAGTTGATGACCGATGAAGAAAACAATTTAAATATAATAATGTTGATGACAGGTATTATAAATCAGGGTCTTTAAGGTTCACTTTATGTATTTCAACTTACCACAATCACATCAATACCCATCAGGTTACACAGGCTTTTCAACTGCCCGGAATAATCTCCATATACCCAGGGAAGATGATTGCCATAATCTGTCTGCTTTCTGACGAATTCTTCGGCTGTACCACTTTCCATACCTACGATGTGGGCATGAACATTGCATCCCAGAAGATCCTCGTCCCATCCCTTGGAACCGACCAGTCTGCCTTTCAGAGCCAATATGCCGGTTCCGGCAGGATTCATTCTGGCAACTGTTACCTCCTTTACATCATTATTCATGAAATCAACAACCGCTTTTGTTCCCCAGCCCGATTCAACAAAATGAGCCAGCTGATAGGGCAAGCCCGGTTTGTCAAATCCATTCATTTTAATGCCGGGTACGCTGTGGTTGACTGTTAGGACGCCTTTGCCATCGGTCTGGTAAAACATATTTCCAAAATGCGGAGATTTGTTCGACAGCGACATAAGCATATGCATGGCCAGAAGTCCCCCGAGGTCACCTTCGCAGGCAGAAGGGATCCCAAGATCTTTCAGCATAGTGTGAACCAGACAGGGTGTAATGTTCCATTTTTGTGGCAGGCGACTGGTACAAAATTCAAAACACTCAATAGTAAAAGCATTGCAGTCATATTTCTTCATCAGGTTAACAATACACTGGTAAAATTCCATGCTGCTCACAACATACTTCTTATCGATAAAGGAACGATCCGCATTGGAATACATAAGATCTGCCATTTCAGCAGCTTCTTGTTTAAATGTCCGGTCATTTTTCACCCGTTCCATTTCTCCTGAAAGCTCTTCATATGAGATGACATTGATGTCAATACCGAACTGGTCCTTCAGCTTTTCAGGTTCGTTGATTCCGGCAATGCTGCAAACTGAAGGCCATTTCCAGTTTGTGGGATAAAGAATCCTGGTCTGCGAGAAATTCTTTCTGGCCTTCAGAAGTGTAAAGATCTGATTGGTCTCTTCAGGTGAGCCAGGGACATAGCATTCCAGTCCATGGCTGCGGCAATATGCCGATATATCCACTGTCCTGCAATTTAGTCCCATACCCAGCACCACAGGTTTGTTATACCTCCTGGCAACGTCATAATTGGAAATTGAACATCCGACAGGATTTATATACAAAACATCCGCTTTTTTTGCATCTTCTTCAATCTTGTTAAATTCTTCCTCGCTGATCTTAAAATCTTCCACAAAGAGTACCTGTCCGGGTTCCATCAAATCCACAATGGATCTGTCGATTGAACCGCTGTTCATGTCCTTTCGGAAGTCTTCAAATTGCGACAAAGCATGCTTTTTTTCTTCTTCCATTGAAGTGACATTAAATCTGCACGGGCCTTCCCATACCCCGGTGTGATACATGGTGGTCAGAACAGGTTTGACACGGAGTTTATTCAGGTAGGGACTCGGAATATCTATATTCAGGAAAACTCCTGATGAATTGCCGTACAGGTTATTCATATACAGTCCATTGATAATGGCAGAACCGGTAATACCGGCAGCCGTGCTTTTTTTGATGAAATCTCTTCTGTGCATATCATTTGTTTTAAAGTCGCAGTTATTGTGGTTGGGCAATTATCCTCACATATTTAATACAAATTCCTCATTTATCATAAAGCAAATCCGATTGATTCAGCCTTTTCAGGATTACATCAAACAAGGCATTATTTTTTCTCGGCACCTGAGGCTTTTCTCCCCTTTCAACCGCTTTCCAGTATTCCCAGCCGAGTTCCTGTGTTCCGAGCTCGTAGTCATAACCATCCCAACCATCTTCCCGGTAAGAATAAAATGCCCAATGAAAGCCCCTGTTTTCCAATAGGGTAAGAATATCATCCAAATATCTATCGGCTCCCTTATTCCTGCGCACGCAGCCAAATTCTGCGGCTACCACCCGGTTCACCGGGATTGCATTCTGGTCCATCCATTGGATGAATGGTTCTAAATAGCGTTCCATCACCGGTCTGTCCCAGTATATTTCCCCGGTTCCAAATTTGACTATTCCAGGATAAAGGTATTTACCGCCACTTTTAAAATTATTAACCGATGTAAATTCATAGGGCTCATACATATGAAAGGAATACAATATGTTGGAATACTCAAGTCGTGCCGGCCATCCGGCATATGCAGGAGGCTGAGCATAAAAGCCTGATTCGACCATGACCGGGGTTTCAGCATCCACTGTCCGGATTGCATCGATGATTCGTGTGTAAAATGATATCAAATCACGTGGTGTGTCTTTATATTGCCGATACCATTCAATAAACCGGACAGCCTCCCCGGGAACAGTCTGTTCCTCAATACCAGTATGAAGTTCAGGACAGGGCTCATTCAGTATGTCATAAGCCACAACACACGTAAAATCCTTCAGTTCGGAGGCCAGATCAACCCAAAACCGGATGGCCTTTTGTTGCCAGGCAAAATCCTCCCAAAGACGTGCATCCGGTTTAAAGCCGTTATTCTGACTCCAACGGCAACCGGGCAATGAAAGCGGCGTGATCACAACTTTCAGGTTGTATTTATCTGCCCAGGAAAGAACCTCTCTGAGCTTGTCCAGGTCTTTTTTCACCAGACCATTATAGTCTGATGCGTCCCCCAATAAGAAGTCCCTTTCGTCCGTATCCCATTTATCATAGGCCAGCCGGATCCATTGGATATTGATTGATGCGGCATCCATGAACCATTGCTCAGAAGGAGATTCATTCATGCAGTTGGCTCCGCGCCGGGGATGGTCGTCCCAGAACGATATCTTTTCGTCCATCCCTCCTGAAATCCATGAAGCAAATAACAGATAAAATAAAACAAATGAGATCATGGCTGATTTGTTCTGCAATATTAGACCAGAAACCTAAAGGTATTATTTTTAATTATAAATTGCATGTGATTTAACTCTCAATCAAACAACAAATCATGAAGAAACCAGCCGCCATATTAATATTGGCTGTCAGCCTTATGAATCAGGCCCTTTGCCAGCATTCAAAGATGATAGATCAGATCAGGAACCACAATTCCGGTACAGCAGTATGGTGGGTTGGACAGGATAGCTGGATCATCAAATCAGGTGATCTGGTAATCACCACGGACCTGTTCCTGGAAAACAACGGGCGCATAGCGCCGGCCCCGGTAACACCTGAAGAGATTGCCTCCGTTATTGATATTGCCTTTATAACCCATGCCCATGGTGATCACTTTGAAGAATTTACCAACAGGGTGCTGCTTGATAAATCAACCTGCCTATTTGTAATGCCGGAAAGTTGTCTGCCGGTTGCCCACGAAATGAAGATCCCGGATAGCCGGATCATGATAGCCAAACCCAGGGAACCATTTGAAGTTAAAGGAATCAAAGTGAATCCCCTGAGGGCAATTCACGGGAATGCCAACTTTGCCATTTATTACGATGCAAACCTGCAGGATTGTGGATATCTGTTCACAATCGAAGGCAGGACATTTCTGCAGCCCGGTGATACCTACTTACTGGAGGATCATCTTTTTCTGAAAAAAGTAAATGTATTGTTCTTCTCCCCTACAGAACATAATATGTATATCGATCCTTCCCTGATCCTGATCAATGCATTGGATCCGGATTACATTTTACCCCAGCATCACAGCACCGTTGCCGTAAACGAAGAAAACCGTTTCTGGGCAAAGGGTTATCCGGATGAAGTTAAACTTCGGCTGTCACAATCCCTGAAAGACAGATACCATATTCTGAAACCCGGAGATAAACTGGTTATAAAATAAACTACAGCCAGATAAAAAAAATATAATCCAAAGTAAGCAATTGAGAATTTTTTAAAGTGTTTGTCAATTCAAAAATCATTATTACTTTTGTTGCGTATTTAACAATTTCATATGAGCAAAATTCAGTTTGATAAATCGTATGGCAGAATTCTCGGAGTTGCTTACACTTATGTTTTCAGGCAACTGGCAAAACACATGAAGGAAAAAAACCTGCCCATTACTCCCGACCAGTTCAGGGTGCTTACCCATTTGTGGCAAAATGACGGATGTTCGCAACAGGAATTAGCTGTAAGTTCTCTTCGCGACAGAGCTAATGTTACACGTATCATTGACATATTAGAAAGGGAGGGTATTGTAGAAAGAATGGACCATGAAACAGACCGCAGAATATTTAAAATTCAACTCACAAAAAAGGGTAAAGCTCTGGAAAGGGATGCCATGGAATGCGGTAAGTCAGCAATCGATGATGCATTAAAAGGTATCAGTAAAAAAGACCTGGAAGTATGTATGATGGTATTAAATAAGACCATTGAAAACTTAAGTTAAAGATTTTTGTTATACTAGTTGCGTAAGCAATCATTGAGCTACTAACATTAATACAACAAGCAAATAATAATCAAATATAAAAGTCATGTTTATAAACAAAGTAATCGTAATAGCAGGTGCAACCGGAACGGTAGGCTCCGGAGCCGTAAGAGCATTTCTTAATGAAGGTGCTCATGTTGTAGGAATTTCCAGAAGTGCGAAGAAACTGGAAGCCCTCAAAAATACATTATCCATTAGACCAGATGAACCTTTTTACAGCATCGCAGGTGATTTCAATAATGATGCAGAAGCTGCCAAAACAACGAAGGCTGTAAAAACAGCATTAAAAGGCAAACCTATTGACCATGTTATCTCCACCATCGGGTTTGTAACACTTGCTGCAGCCCCTACCAAAACGGATTCTTCGCTGGTAAGAGATGCCTTTGATCATGGCTTTTTCAACACCGTATTATTGGCAAAATACCTTTTACCGGAATTGAAAAATCAGGAAGGTTCATCCTATACAATTGTCAGCGGAGGACTTGCTCATGGCCTGCCTGGTTTTATTCCGAATGCAGAAAACCTATGGCTGGCTACTGCTAAAAATGCTACTGTAAACAGTTTCACATATGGTTTAAATGCCGAAACAATAAACGACAAGGTTCGGGTAAACACCATCTGTATTCACTTTGGAGTTGCTCCTGTTGGTGGAAATGCAAATCAGATGGGCATGCCAGCAGACAAGGATACACTTGCTCTTGCTCCTGCCTTCCTTGAAGTTGCAAATGGAACAGCAAAAGGTGAAGTTATTTGTCTGAATACCTGGGACGATGTAAATAAATCAAGGTAAAATCAATAAATTATCAAACATAAAATAGATATTGAAATGACAAACAAATTAAACTTCAAACAAGTGATGATTGCAGGGATTACAGCAGCTGCAGTTTCAACAATTATCAATACTGTACTTTTCTTAATCTTCCATGCTATGGGATTGATTACGGATGATATTTATGTTCAGCCTGATCAGCCAATGACAGTAGTATCTGTTATTATCGCAAGTAGTGTCCCTGCTCTGATTGCTTCGCTTGTATTTTTCATTCTTGAGAAATATACTCAAAATGGATTCAGAATATTCAGCATTGTTACAATCATTTTAATGCTGCTGTCATTGGCCGGGCCATTTACAGGAATTCCAAACGTTACAACAACCTATGCTTTATCACTTTCACTTATGCATTTTGTAGTGCCTCTTTCACTTTTATACTTCATCAACAGAAGTAAAAAAAGTAATGTTTGATTTATTAAAATCATTCACCCTGACTCTCCTGTAAATGTGTGGCTTTACCGATGTAGAATAAGGCCATTATCATAATTTTATTTTCTCTATTTGACGACAATAACAATGCTCAAAACAAAAAAAGCATGACATTAATCAGAGAGTATATCGCATCAGAAACAAATGCACCTGTAATGGTGCTATTTGGAGGAAATCCGGAACGAATGAATGAAGTTGTTTCTATGTTAAGAGATCGCCTCAAAACTGTAACTGCAATTGGTAACTTTAGTGAAGAGGAGGGATTAAATAAATTAAGCAAATTAGAAAAAGTGGATTTGGTTTTAATTGGTGGCAGATATTCCGAAGAGCAAAGAATCAGAATTCGAACTTACTTAAAGGAACATTTTCCCGGGGTTGCAACTACGGAACCGGGTTATCAGTATCCTTATGATAATGCAGAAATTATGGCGGATATTAAAAGTAAGTTAAGAATTTAGCACGGTGTTATATTGTCCAAACAATTGCTAAAAGGAAACACCTCAATTTAGAATTCACCAAATCATAGATTCTGGAACAAGTAACAAATAATTTTGAACAATATGGAGCCGTCTTAAAAAAAAGCAGATGTGGTAATATTTTAGTCCGTATTAATCTTACTTACCGTATTTATTCTTACTCAATAAAAAATGAAAACTGTATTAATTACTGGAGCTAACTCAGGTATTGGAAAGGCAACTGCAATTGAACTTGCTGCCAAAGGTTACCAGATTGTGTTTATTGCCCGAAACCAGGAAAAGGCTGAGGCAGTTAAGAATGAAATTATATCTTCTTCAGGAAATAGTAACGTTGATTTTATTAATGGAGATCTTCTTTCTTTGACTCAGGTTCGTAAAAGTGCTGAAATGTTTAAAGAGAAGTATCAGAAACTTGATGTATTGATCAATAATGCCGGCGTATGCTTACCGGAAAGAAAAATTACCCGGGATGGATTTGAAGAGATGTTCCAGATAAATCATCTTTCGCATTTCCTGCTGACAAATCTGCTATTGGATCTGCTGAAAAAGAGCGATGAATCCCGAATAATTAACGTCAGTTCAGCAGGATATAAGATGGGAAAATTTGATCCGGAGAATCTTCAGAGCGAAAAGAAATTCAGTTCATTCTCCACTTATTGTGATACTAAACTATTGAATATCCTCTTCACTTTTAAGCTTGCTGAACAAATGAAAGAAACGGGTATCACGGTAAATGCCTTGCATCCCGGAGTTGTAAGGACGAACTTTGCAGGTGAATTGAAAGGGTTTTTCGGACTCTTAAATAAAATGTTTAAACCCTTTCTTATATCACCCAAAAAAGGTGCAGCAACATCTGTCTATCTGGCTTCATCGGAAGAAGTCAGAAATATTACCGGAAAATACTTTGAAAAATGTAAGGCTGTGGTACCTAAAAATGAGTTTATTAACTCAGCTAATCAAAAACTTCTTTGGGAGAAGAGTGCTCAATTTTCGGGATTGAATGTTTAAAAAGGCCTGGCACTTAAACATATAAAATTTCTGGTTATTTCTTGTTTCCGGGGTTATTTTCGAGTTTCCTGAATTATGAAAAATATTGAATCAAAACATATTCTTGACAGACTTAAATCAGTCCGGAATGTCGATAAGGCTGCATGGCTCGAAAATTATGTGAAACATGATATAAAATCCCTGGGTGTTGGAATTCCGGAGATAAGAGAAATCGTTCAAAGTACCGAGAAAGATTTTCTCCTGACGCATAAATCAATTCCTTATCAAATTCAAGTTCTTAAAGAGTTATTGGAGCAAGTATATACTGAGACTAAACTTGCCTCAATCATTTATCTTCAGCTATACTGGAAAAAGGCAGAGAGTGGATTAATTCTGGATTTGATTTCTGAATGGTTTGAAAACAAATGGATTAGTGATTGGAATGTTTGCGATTGGTTGTGTGTCAGACTGATCAGCCCCCTTATAGATGAGGATGCGGAGAATATTATTGAGGAGCTGACTATATGGAATAAAGACCCGTATTTATGGAAAGCAAGGGCATCATTAGTCCCTTTTGCAGAAAGTAAAAGTATTAGCAGACACAGTAAGACAATACTTGCTTTTTCAGAACTTCTTATCAAAAGACAAGAAAGGTTCTGTAAAACAGCTGTAGGCTGGGTAATGCGGCAATATTCAAAAACTGACAGTGAATTAGTTGTCGGCTTTCTTGATAAGCATAAAGAGTGGCTGACAAAAGAAGTGATCACCAATGCCACTAAATATTTTAAATCGGCATAAAATGGAATTGAAGGCAGGAGTTAAAACCTTCTACCCTAAAACGCAGAAGGAGTGGCGAAAATGGCTTGAGAAAAATCACCGGTCAGAAAAAGCTGTCTGGCTTATCTTTTATAAAAAGGGAAGCGGAATACAAAGTACAAATTATGCGGAAGCACTTGAAGAAGCTCTTTGTTTTGGCTGGATCGATAGCAAGGCCAATAAAAGAGATGAAGTGAGCTATTACCAGTATTTCGCAAAACGAAAACCTGACAGCAACTGGAGTAAGGTCAATAAAGAAAAAGTTGCAAAACTTATCGAAAAAGGACTTATGACTCCTGCAGGATTTGAATCTGTTGAAACAGCTAAACATAATGGAACCTGGTCAGCTCTGGATGAAATGGAGGAACTAATTATTCCTCCGGATTTAAAACTGCTTTTCGATAAAAACAAAACTGCATATGATTACTGGGAAAAATTTTCACGCTCGGTAAAAAGGGCTATATTAGAGTGGATTTTAAATGCAAAGCGGCCGGAGACAAGGCAGAAAAGAATTGCGGAGACAGTTGAACTTGCGGAGGAAAATATTAAAGCGAATTTTTAAATATGAAAGAAAATTCACGAATAGAAGCTTTTAGCGATGGGGTTTTTGCCATTGCCATCACATTACTGGTGCTTGAGCTAAAGGTACCACCAGCTGCTTCCATTCATTCAATTTCCGATTTGTGGAATGGTTTGATTCATCTCTGGCCATCGTATTTTGCCTTTACCCTAAGTTTTGGCATATTGCTTGTATCATGGGTGAATCACCATTACCTATTCAATATACTTGATAAATCTTCCCGCCCTTTTCTTTATGCCAATGGGTTTCTTTTATTTACTATAACGTTCATGCCATTTCCTACTGCATTACTGGCCCAATATATTTCAACCGACTATGCAAAACCTGCAATAGCTTTTTACTGTTTTGGAGGTGTCATTAATTCAATCGGATGGAATTTGTTATTACATACATTATATAAGCCCCAAAAACTGATACGTTCGGAAGTAAGCATTAAACTGGTTAATGCAATAAAACGATCGACTCAGATTGGCTTTTTAATTTATTCTGTTGCAACAATTATGGCATTCTGGTTCCCGATAATAGCTTTAATTATAAATCTTCTATTATGGATTGTCTGGATTTCATTATCTATAACAACAAAAGAAAGCGATTTTCAGGCTTCATCACCCGCAACAATTTCTGGTGTATCTTGATACCAGGTTAGTTCAGCTGTCCCTTACAGTCTATACCATCATTCGGGTTCATTTAAAGCAACCCTTTACACATATGATTCATCTGAGAGTATGAAGCAAAAGATAGAATTATGAGAAGTTCATTTTTTTATTATTTACAATTCTATTCTCTCTATTATGCGAAGTAATAAGCTTTAATGCTGTAAAATGTATGTGTTGTTGGGGTTGGACAATCTGTTGATAGTCCCATTAACCCCAGATGCCAGGCGTAGTTTATTCGCTGCGCTTAATGCTAAAATGTGGGACAAGCTATGAGAACGCTTCGCTAAGTTGTAACTTCACCTGCCTTATTCGGCCGTCCTGATTTTAATTACAGCTTTTTTCACTGTATCACATCCTTCTGTTTTAATACCCGGCCTGTGGGCATCACCGGTAAAAAAAATCAAAAAAGTTCCGGGCTCGGCTATATAGTATTTGCCATCACTCTCGGAAACAGTGTAGAAGGCAACATCTTTTGCATCAGCGTATTCTTCCGTAACCCCGGCTTTTGATAATGGTGCGATACCCATCTTTTCCTTTCCACGGATAACATATTGAATGTCAATAAAATTCCGATGTGATTCCCACTTTGCATCTTCAAAAGCCTTGGGTGCACCCTCACTGATAATGACGTAAACATCGCTTTCCAGAATATTGTATCGGCCCGGAGCCACGGTTTCCAGGTTGGTATTCTGTAAATAGGCAAAAGCCGCATCCCAGAAAGATCTTGTTCTTTTGATACTGGAACGCAAACTCCTGTGCATCTGCCGATTCATGGATCTTCAGGTTAAGTCCGTTTGCCCATACCCGGCTGTCAACCCATTCCTTTGCTTTTATCTTACTCATTTTTTTGTCATTTGATGTTTGTGCAACAAGGCTTCCGTTTAAAAGAAAGGCAACAAAGAACAAAATTACTAAATTAGCCCTTACTGATTTTTTCATGATCACAGGATTTTTTTATAAATCGAAATATCATACAAAGTTGTAATTAATATTAAGAAAATGAAAAAATACGCTTTGGTTTGTGCACTTACGGTGCTTTTCTTCTCACTTCCGTTCCAAACATATTCACAGCTGGTTTCTCCGGTAAAACACTTTGGTTTCGAGCCGGGATCAGACCGGAACCTGTTCAACTATGAGGAGCTTATAGCCTATCTTGACATACTGGATAAGAACTCATCCAGACTGAAGCTATTGGAAATCGGCAAATCACCCATGGGAAAGCCTATGTATATCGCATTCATTTCGGGAGAGGAAAATATCAACCGGCTTGAAACGCTGAGAACAATTAATAAACAGCTCGCACTGGATCCTGGTCTTTCATTTTCTGAAAAAGAAAATCTGGTGCAGGACGGAAAGGTATTCGTACTGGGAACATTGTCAATGCATTCCAGTGAGGTTGGCCCCACCCAGGCAGCTGCTGTTATTGCCTATGACCTGGCAACAACGGATGATCCGCAGAAACTACGGTGGCTTAATGATGTTGTATTTATGATGGTACCCAGTCACAACCCCGATGGCATGGACATGGTTGTGGATCATTACCGGAAATACAAGGGTACAAAATACGAAGGATCTGATTTGCCGGGTATCTACCACAAATATGTAGGACATGATAATAACCGGGATTTTGTTACCCTCACGCAGGAAGATACCCGGGCTATTTCCGCTATCTATAGCCTGGATTGGTTCCCCCAGGTTTTGGTTGAAAAGCACCAGATGGGATCGGAAGGGCCCCGCTATTTTGTGCCTCCGAACCATGATCCGATCGCAGAAAATGTGGATGCCAGAATATGGAACTGGATGGGCATTTTTGGTGCAAACATGATAAAAGATATGACCCGTGATGGTCTTGCCGGCATTTCACAGCATTATCTGTTTGATGATTACTGGCCTGGTTCTACGGAGACCTGTCTTTGGATGAATGTGATCGGGATGCTCACCGAAGGTGCCAGTGCCAAGGTTGCGACACCCGTTTACATTGAACCTACTGAATTGAAGGGATCAGGAAAAGGACTTTCAGAATATAAAAAAAGCATCAACATGCCGCTACCCTGGGAGGGAGGCTGGTGGAGACTGTCAGACCTTGTGCAATATGAGGTCTCCTCCACCCTGTCGATTCTCAAAACAGCATCGATAAACAAACAAGAGATCCTGCGTTTCAGAAATGACATGTGCATCAGGGAAGTTGAAAAAGGCAGGAACCAACCTCCTTATTATTATATTTTTCCCGAGAAACAACATGATCAGAGTGAGCTGGTAAACCTTGTCAATCTGCTGAAACAGCATGGTATTAAAGCGTACAGGCTTTCCAGGAATATTTCCATAAATCAGTTCACTTTTGATGAGAATTCCGTCGTTATACCACTCGCCCAGCCTTTCCGTGCCTTTATCAAGGAAGTCCTTGAAAAACAGGTGTTCCCTGTCCGGCACTATACCCCTGACGGAGAAATCATAAAACCCTATGATATTGCTTCCTGGTCACTCCCCTTGCATTTTGGTGTGAAGGATTATGAGATCACAATCCGGTCAGAAGATCTGGAAAATGCATTGCGTGAAATAACAGGTTCATATAACCTGTTTGCCAGCCGGATAAATTCATCTGCAGTAATCCTGCCGGTAGAGATAAATGAAAGCTTCAGAACCGCTTTTAAAGCCCTGGCAGCAGGGATTGAAGTGGAAAGACTAACACAGGACGCAATAATTGATGGGAAAACCGTCAGGAATGGCAGTTTTCTCCTTCACCTGAACAAGAAAACGGCTGATTTGCTGAATCCTATCCTGGCAGATCAGACCGTTTCACCAATCTATCTGAAAAGCATTGAGGAAATTAAGTCGGAAAAAATAACCATACCGCGAATTGGTCTGGTTGAGACCTATTTCCATGATATGGATGCAGGATGGACAAGGTTCGTATTTGACCAGTATTGTATTCCCTTCAGTATATTGAGACCCGGAGATTTTGTGAAGACAAAGCTCTCTCAGGATTATGACGTGATTATTTTCCCTGATGTATCCAGATCAATATTGATGGAAGGCCGGTATGGCGAAGTGGATAACTATTATTCCACTGATTATCCCCCTGAATTTACAAAGGGAATTGGTAAGGCAGGTATGAAAAACCTGATGTCGTTCATTGACCAGGGCGGACTGATAATCTCCTGGGGAGAATCGGTGGGCCTTTTCGGGAAAGAACTGACGATGAGCCATCCTGCAGATACCGAAGTGTTCCGTCTCCCCTTTTCGGATATTTCCGAAAACCTGGTTAAAAAAGGTTTATATTGCCCGGGTTCCCTGGTGAAAATGAATATAACAAGAGATCATCCGGTTACCCTGGGTATGGAATCCGAAATTGGCATATTCTTCAGGGGCCAGCCGGTATTTTCTACTTCAATCCCTGACCTCGATATGGATCGTCGT
The DNA here is from genome assembly GCA_963705125.1 of uncultured Bacteroidales bacterium. Classification (GTDB taxonomy): domain Bacteria; phylum Bacteroidota; class Bacteroidia; order Bacteroidales; family UBA10428; genus UBA5072. The sequence goes on from CAVPIY010000012.1 coordinate 192,110, forward strand.
GTTCTGGGGGTAATACCCTGAAAAGGATATCCTGGTGAGCGGCTACATTGAGAAGGAACAACTGCTCGGTAACAAGCCTGTCATGATCTGGCTGAAAAAAGGAAAGGGACAATTCGTTCTCTTCGGATTCGATCCACAGTTCAGGGCTTCCACCCATGTATCATATAAACTGCTGTTTAATTCAATCTTGTTGAAGCAATAAGTAGAAATAAATTGAAATCGTCCTTATAGAATTATATTAACATGGTTTCGACTTAATGTGCATGCAATGTCCATTTCCAGATCCTTCCGGTTGCTGATTGAACAGTTAAGCCAGCATATACCTTCATCCCGGATCTATTCCGACCCCTTACACACCCTTGCCAAGGGTACTGATGCCGGATTTTACCGGCTCATTCCGGGTCTGGTCGTACGTGTTGATTCTGAACCGGAAGTTATAGCCGTTATTCAGGCCTGCGCTGCGCTGAATATTCCTGTTACCTTCAAGGCAGGTGGTACCAGCCTGAGCGGACAAACCATTACCGATTCTGTGTTGGTGGAGATTGGCGAGGGATTTACAGATTTCATGGCGATGGAAAATGGCAGGAAGGTTACTTTGCAATGCGGGATTACCGGTGGACTGGCCAATGCCCTGCTGGCCAGGTATGGCCGGAGGATCGGTCCTGACCCGGCATCCCTGAATTCAGCCAAAATAGGGGGCATAGTCTCCAACAATGCCAGCGGAGGCGCTTTTGGCATTAAATACAACAGTTACAATACCCTGCGTGGAATGCGCCTTGTCCTGGCTGATGGCATCTTGCTTGATACCCGGGACCCGGTTTCACGGAATGAATTCAGGAAAACACATGGACAATTTTTGCAGGATTTATCCGGTCTTGCTACCTGGGTGAAGTCGGATATCCTCATGTCGGAAAAGATACGTCATAAGTATAAACTAAAGAATACCTGCGGTTATGGATTGAATTCCCTGGTCGATTTCACCGATCCGTTTGACGTACTTGAACACCTCATGGTGGGAGCTGAAGGTACACTCGGCTTTATCTCTGAAGTGACTTTTGAAACTGTAGAGGAATATCCTGTTAAAGCCACTGCCCTGGTTTTTTTCCCTTCGCTCCGTGAAGCCTGTAATGTAATCCCGCAGCTCAGGACCTGCAAGATAACCGCAGCAGAACTTATGGACCGGAATGCTCTGCGATCGGTGCAGGACAGGCCTGGTATGCCGGATGAGCTGAAACAGCTCGACCGTGAAACCGCAGCCCTGTTGATTGATACGGCAGCTTATAACCGGGAAGATCTTGAAATTCAGGTTTCTCAAATTGAAAACGTCTTGTCTTCCGTGAAAACAATCTTTCCGGCGAAATTTACTTTTGACCGTACACATTATGAGAAGCTCTGGAAAGTCAGGAAGGGATTGTTCACCTCCGCAGCTGCAACACGTCCAGCCGGTACTGCCTGCATTATTGAGGACCTGGCATTCCGGGCGGAAGTTTTAGCGGATGCACTGGAAGACCTGAGAAAGCTGACCGGGAAATATGGTTATCCTGATACGGTGATCTGGGGCCATATCCTGGACGGGAATATCCATTTTGTGATCACGCCGGATTTCAGTGAGCCGGGAAGCCGGGAGAACTACCACCGGTTTATGCAGGAACTGGTTAACCTTACTGTTCACAGGCATGATGGAAGCCTGAAAGGTGAACACGGTACCGGTCGGAATATGGCACCATTCGTCAGGGATGAATGGGGTGATGATCTGTATCGGGTGATGCAGGAAATTAAAAGAATCTTCGATCCCCTGAATCTGTTAAATCCCGGCGTAATCCTGAACGATGATCCCGAAATCCACCTGAAGAACATCAAGTCATATCCGGTTTCAGATCCGCTCATTGATCCCTGTATTGAGTGCGGATTCTGCGAGGTCAATTGCCCGTCCAGGAATCTGACATTAACACCCCGACAGCGGATCGTTATATTCCGGGAAATAACCCGGTTGTCTGCTGAAGATAGAAAGAACAAAACCTTAGGAGTCCTGAGAAAGAAATTTCAATATCTGGGTGACGCTACCTGCGCCACCGACGGTCTTTGCGCAATTACCTGTCCGGTGGAGATCAATACCGGAAAACTCATTAAAGATCTGCGATTCACAAACCACGGGGCATTTTCCGATTGGATTGCCGACTGCCTGGCCGGTCATATGAAACAGACTATATACATGCTGAAGGGCCTGCTTGGTTTTACAAAGATGATGCACCGGTTATTTGGCACGAAAACAATGTCGCACGTCACCAGCTTGCTGTATAAAGCTTCCGGAAGGATAATCCCGATGTGGAATCCCTATATGCCAGGGCCTGCCAAACGGATCAATACAAAGTCGAATCCGGTTTTTCATACGGATCAGGTGGTCTACTTCCCGAGCTGTATTAACCGTACCATGGGCAGATCCGTTGATTACGGACCGGATGTGGATGTAATCCGGAAAACGGAACAGCTGTTGCAGAAGGCAGGATTTGAGGTTATCCATCCGGAGAAGATGGATGGCTTGTGTTGTGGCATGGCATTTACTAGCAAAGGATATAAAAAACAGGGTGAAAGGAAAGCCCGGGAACTGGAAACGGCATTACTTCACGCAACCCATAATGGACGAATACCTGTGTATTGTGATATGAGCCCCTGCCTAGTACACATGAAGGAAACACTGGATAAGCGCCTCAGACTTTTTGAGCCGGTTGAGTTTATTCTTACCCATTTCCCCGGTCGGGTAAGGTTTACACGTTTACCGTTAAAAGTTGCCATTCACAGCACCTGCAGCACCACCAAAATGGGACTGGATCAACAACTCGCCAGACTAGCCGGCATGTGTGCCAGGGAAGTCGTGGTGCCTGATGAAGTGGGATGTTGCGGGTGGGCCGGAGACCGGGGATTCACTGTTCCCGAACTCAATGCATCAGCCCTGAAAATGCTGAAATCACAGCTGTCACCGGAGGTAAAAGCCGGTTACAGTACAAGCCGTACCTGTGAAATCGGACTCAGCCTGCACAGCGGCATTACCTACAAATCGATCGTTTACCTTGTTGACGAGGCAACCGGCGTGGAATATCCATCAACGACCAAATGAATCCATACGGATCAGTTTCCCTGTGGCTGACGATTCATAGGAAGCCCAAACCAGCTTTACGGTTTCAAAGTTATCATCTCCCGTGTTTTCAGCCTTTCCCTTTCCCAACATGTCTGCCAGGATATTGCGGCTAATCGGAATCCCGCTTTCGTGGTTCACGATATAATTCGGATCTGCCCAGGGATAAGACGGGAATCTCACTATTTCGGAAATGGTTTGATGCCGGGTGGTTGTCCTGATCTCAAATCCGGGTCCCAGATATACCGAACCCCTATCCCCTTCCACCAGGATGAAAACGGTAGAAAACGAATCGTGCTCAACAATGGATGCATACGACATCTCAGCATATACCGGCATGCCATTCTTCATCTTCAGGGTTACCACGGCGAGATCTTCCCCCCGGATTCCGGGATTGACCGATCGTATCTGGCACCACAGGGTATTTACTTCGCCGAACAGGTACCTCGTCACATCGAGAATGTGAGAACCCATGTCGGTGATGATGAATTTATCCAGTTCGGCCAGAAAAGGCTGGTTGTCGAATACCGGGAAACCGGACAGGAAAGAAACCCTTGCTTTAAAGGGTTTGCCAATGATGCCTGAATCCATGATCTCACGGAAACGGCGGATGGGAGCCTGCCAGCGATAGTTTTCGTGAACATAGAAATTGACTCCGGCATCCCTGCACAGATTTACCATCCGGCTGGCTTCTTCAAAAGAAGGTGCCATGGGTTTCTGACAGATCACGTTTTTTACACCATGCTTTACAGCCAGTTCTGTAAACCGGGCATGTGTGTCCACATCGGTGATGATCTCAACAAAATCAAGCTTCTCATTTTTAAGCAGTTCTTCGGGGTCTTCATAAACCCTGGGTACGTTGAATTGTTCAGCCAGGGCCTTGGCTTTCGACAGGGTTCTGTTGTAAAGAGCTACCAGCTCCACACCCGGTATTTCCGACCAGGCTCCGATCTGGAACTTTGCCCAGAAACCGCAACCGAATGCGGCGAAACGAAGGATTTTCATAGTAGGATGTTTGTTGTTTGTTGTTTGTTGTTTGTTGGAGTTGTCCCCCGCTGGCGGGTGATAATTGTTTTACTGATGTATTTTTTAAATACTTGATTATAACCATTGTGATTAATCTCCTGATGACTTTAAAAATCAAAACTTGTAATTAATGGTAGCTTTTTTCTTTTTAATTCCCGATTAATTTGCTTTATTAGTTTGCAACTATAATTTAAAAATGCCAATCGTGCTGTTAATCAGTATAGTTGGCATTCTATATTAATTCCTGTTCTATTAGTCCTATATTAAACCAGTTCTAAAGGCCTGTTGACATCCTGATTACAAATATAATTACAATTTTGCTGATTGAACAGGACAAGCAGAAGCAATGAAAAATCTACCCATTGAGCAATAAAGTCAGTTAATAGATAAAATACTCCATTTGTGAATCTTGGTATACAAAAGAATTTGTTATATTTAACTTGAATTTGCTGTATTATAGATTATTATAATGAAGGAAATAATGGTCAATGCAAACAGTGAAAGACCGCTCATATACACCCAAAATCGTATGTATAGAAGCGGTTCAACCGATTATATAAACAAGTTGTAGCCAATAATGAATGAAAAACTCATAACATAAAATTAAATGAGAAAGAAATACTACAACCTAATTCTATTTTCGTTTTTAATGTTTTTAATACTTGCTTGTGATGGAACTGTTGGTGAGAAAGGCGTCGTTCAGGATGAGTCAACAGGAGAAAGGATTGAAGGAGTTAAGGTGACATTGAATTCGTTTTACGATGATGTCATAGATTCTTCAAATGTTAAAGGATATTTTTATCTTTTTGATGATTATAGTTGTGGAATAATAAAATGTGACGACAGTTTTACAATGACTTTTGAAAAAGATGGATACGAAACTTTTAAAATTGATGAGAGGTATTCATCGAGCACTCAAGCAACATTTGTAAGGGATACCTTGATAATTAAATTAGTCGTTTTAGAATAGATTTTGAATAATTACTGGCTACAATAAATAGGACTCTGAGCGGTCGGCACGACCTATTTTTCATATAATTAACGTTGTGCAACATACTAAAAGACTGGAAACATAGATTGATAATCAACAATAATTGACAATAGAAATGATTAAGAAAACATTTATCATCTTAGGTGCCATCGGATTGATTCAATTAATAATAATTGCTTGCTGTCCTGACCCGAAAACATATTATAATCGAATTACTAATTTAGAAATTGCTAATTGTAACCTGAGAACTGAACTTGAGGATAGTTCGACAATTTCTCAAAATGATTTACGTATTAGACTTATTATTCACGTAGAGACATTTGCTCAGACTTTTAATCCTTCTTTTCTGATTAATTCTGCTTATGCGACATCTTGTGAAGACAATTTCGTAGGCTTAAAATCAGATATTGTTGATTTTAAAATTACTTGTAATAAAGATGTTCTTGGGATTCAAGCTGGACAACCAATAGATTATAATAAGATTAATGTATATAAAATTGGATTTACAGATGATTCAAAAAATCAGCGGAAGACAATTACTGAGTGGCTAGACACAATAAATAATGGTGGATATTTATTGGCATTTGAATGGTATTTTGAATTCAAAGAGCCAATTAACAAGGATGATTATTTAAAATTTGAAATATTGATTAAACAGGAAGATGGTTCAGAATTTAAAATTGAAACAAATTCGATAAAAATTGAATAAAGTACGTTGCACACACAATATAGCCAATAAGAGTTTCAGTGGTATGCGAAGGTTTGTAAATCGCCTCAAAGTTCGTTGTAATTTGACAGGAAATCGCCCGCAATTGGCAACTTTTCATACCGCCAACGTTAGCGGTTATTTTAAAGACGCAACCAAATAAAGTACGATTGCATCTATTTGGAAATTATGATTATGAAAACTTTATCGTTCTCATTGCTTGTCTGCTTCATTATATTTAGTTGTACCAAAGACTCTGATGATGAAAGGAATTCAGGAGTTAATCTTGGTAAAATTACTAATATTGAATCTTTAAAGAATATAACTCTGGGAGAGACTGACACAATAGTAATTACATTTAATGGGGGCGATAATGGATGTGCTCATCCTGACCACTTAGAAGCTTCAATTACAAGTTTTACTATTGTTTTTAGAGCATATTATAATTACCCGATAGAACCGACAATTTGTCCAGAAAATGTCCCCATACACACTTTGCAATACATTTTTAAACCTACCTCGATTGGAATCTATACATACGAATCTTTTAACACAGAAGTAGAATCGAAGACAGAAGTAAATTAGTCAAAAGAAAAATCTATAAAAACAACCGCTAATAAATAGGACTTCTTGCAACCTACAATGCCAAACAGTACGTTTACAAGTGTTCTGACCATTGGTTATCTTTCAGTTACCCCCAACAAACTTGACAGCACACAAACCTAAAATGCAATAAAATACTTCTGGTTGCACTGGCTTTAAGAAACTTACTACAAACGGTATAAAGTATTCTGAAATATACACCAGTGTAATTTTAAAGCACTATAAAAGATATTATACTCCATTTGTGAATCCTGATATGCAAAGGAATTTGTTATATTTAACTTGTATTAACTGCTTTGTAGATTATTCTTACGAAAGAATTAGTAATCAATAAAAACTTTATAAACAGTTTCTGTATGCCTAAAAATGGAAGTATAGAAGCGGTTGAACCATTTCTATAACCAAGTATCATTTCAAGCAACCATTTCCATAAATAATTCATCTTTGAGTATGAAGCAATAGATAGAATTATGAAGAAGTTCATTTTTTTAATATTTTCAATTCTCTTTTTACTAACCTGCAAAAAGGAAGATAGCCTAAGCTGGAATTATGCTGAAGTAATTAGCTTTAATGCGGACAAATGTATGTGCTGTTGGGGTTGGACAATCAGAATAGGTGGTGAAATTATTAAAACCGATGATGCTAAACTTTGCGAAATAATTGGATTTGATGTTGATGAACCGATTCCAGTTAAGATAGAACTTGGTGAAACAAATAGCCAATGTTCTTCCTATTATAAAGTCAAAAAAATTGAAATAGTAAAATAACCGATACCCACTTTTGATAACAATATAGCCAACACCCTTAATTAAATGGAAAAAAGATATGAAGAAATCAAAGGCAATTCAATCCATAATTTGTATATTCTAATTGTATTATACTTGCCATTGATTTTAAACGTAAATTCTTGTTGTTCAGACAGAGGATGCGGGGGAGCAAATCAAATGGATGGTATTTATCTTAAGAATTTTGCAACAACTGATGTTGATTCTATACTCATATCATCATATAAAAAAGGCACTGATTTTAAGATACCTACAGACAGTTTTATGATAGAAAAATGTGATTCATTTGGCAATGGTAAGTACTATATGTTGTTCAATTTTAAAATTATAAATATGGATAATGATTACAGGATTTATTTTACTAAGATTAATAAAATATATGAAGTAAGTGGATTTCAAACAAGTAAAGCCGAATGCAACGATTGCGTAATTCCAAATTGCTATACAAGACTTGATGCGTACGAAATTAATCTTAATTTAAAACACCTTGGTTTTATTGAAATAGACAAGGGTTTAGATTGATATATATATACTACTATACACAGCTTTGTACCCTTGCTTTTACATAAATTCTATAATCAATTGCTTGCTGTTGGTTTGTTATTGTTTATTTTTTTTAACATCCATTGTTTTTATTACTGAATTTATCCATTGTTGATAGTCCAATTAACCCACCAGCAAGAGTTTAAAAATTCTTAACCCTGACATTTAGTAAGCACTGACAAACCAAATCAAGCAGCACACAAACCTAAAATGCAATAAAATACTTCTGGTTGCACTGGCTTTAAGAAACTTACTACAAACGGTATAAAGTATTCTGAAATATACACCAGTGTAATTTTAAAGCACTATAAAAGATATTATACTCCATTTGTGAATCCTGATATGCAAAGGAATTTGTTATATTTAACTTGAGATTGCTGTACCAGAGAGTATCTTAAAGAAAATAAAAGTCAATAAAAACGATGAAAAACCGCTCATATACACCCAAAATCGTATGTATAGAAACGGTTCAACCGCTTATATAAATGAGTATTGGCAGCAACCTTTAGAAACATCCTGCAAAAATGAAACTGTTCGGTAAAAAACAATGCATAATTAGTATAATCGGCTTGATTGGTGGATTGATACTGACTGGGATAATATTAAACTTATATTTCGGTGAGATAAAATATTGGATTTTAATAACAACAGGATTAATTGGATTATTAATAACATTTATAGTAGGCAGATATTCAAATAAATAATTACAAATATGACTGAGACCATTGATTTAATTGTTGCGGTAAGTATGTTGTTAGGTGGATTGTTAATCACTCTGATTGGATTTGACATTATAAAATTAAAGGCAAAGAAACCCGAAGATAAAGAAAGAATGATTGTTTGGAGAGAGAAGTTCGGAAAATTCTTCAAGATTGGTGGTATCGTGATTCTGGTTATTGGAGTTCTTCTTTTAATTGCTCCAAACTCAGATAATGAACCCGAAAACTGGACAAAATCACAAAAAGAAAAAATGAAACAACAAGTGATTAACAGTTCAAATTTTTTGCAAAGTATAAATCCAGATACGGCAGATTTAGTAGTTAAGTGCTTCGTTGATAAGTATACGGAGAAATTTACGTTTCAAGATTCTTGGGAACAAGATAAAATGACTCAAGAACAGATTATGGAATTGACTATGCCGATAATGAGAGAATGTTTTGAATTATATGATATTCAGATTGATAAATAAAACGGCAGCTGCCACACAATATAGCCAATAAGGGTTTCAGTGGTATGCGAAGGTTTGTGGCTCGTAAAAAAGGTCGGTGTAAACCTGCCTGCACTGCAGCTTCGGCAGGCAGGCTGATAGGAAATCGCTTCGTAATCCCCAACGATTTCATACCGCCACCGTTAGGCACAATGTTAAATCATCCCGAATAAATACTCAATAAATGGAGGAAAATCGAAAAATTGGAGGTTGGTTACTGCTTTTAGGAGCGCAACTTATACTATCCTTTCTTATATATTCATATAGTTTGAGACAATATATCGGATTCTTTAATACAACAAACTGGACAAAACTGTCTACTATGCAAGATTCCTTTTTATGGAAAGCATTCTTTATATGCCAATCAGTATTATTCATTCTTCTTATACTTTGTGGCTTATTTGTCCTTTTACAATTCGCTTACAGAAAACGGAAGTTTCGAAATTTTTATATTCTATTTATGATAATCAGTATTATAGGGTTTTTAGGTTTGTATCTGATTGCTTCAAAAATTGAAACTTACCCTGTTAAAAGTATTTCAGGTTATAAGACTGCAATATTTGGACATATAATTTGGTTTGTAATCTGGGTAAATTATTTATTTAAAGCTTCAAGACCTAAACTGACATTTATAAATTGAATTAAAAACACAGTGCCTAATAAATACGACCCTGAGCGGTCGGCAAGACCCAGCGATGAGTCGATGTTGGACTACATCCGCCAGCAAGAGTTTAAATATTTAGTTCTTAAACCTGAACTTCGGTCAGAACTAATAATGCAACCAGACCCGCAAAAATTTTGCTGTTAGTTGGGTCATTGCTGTTCAACATTTTTAAAAAGAACTCTTTCATTTACCTGTGTGTTGAATATGTGAATCTAATTTTTTTTCAATCCTGTCAAGACTTTGGTAAACCCTGTCCAATGACTTCTGGTATTCTTCTTTGTCAACCTTCTTATCAACAATTCCTTTACAGGTATTCACCTGCAGTTCTAACTGGTTTAATTTTTCTTTTGCTTCACCTGCTGCAATTGATGCATTACTAAGTAATATGCCAATGGTGATAAATAAACCAATTGCTGATATGATAACTGTGGCACTTATCTTGTTCTTCATCCTCTCTGTCATAGTCTTTAATACTTAACACTATCTAATATTGTTATTATTGACTGTACAGCAGTGTAATTCTTTGTGCCATTACTTAGAACAATATCATAATGGTAGTTGTCTGGTGCTTTATTTGTCATTGTAGGTGTTAGTTCAAAGGTTATTGCTAAACCAACAGTTGTGCCAGTGCAACTGAATGTTGTTCCTGTTGCATCAATTGCTGTTCTAACAGTCATAACACCAGTATAACCACTGAGACTTCCAATACCAGCGACTGTTGCTGTAAGTGTCTTGCTGTTATTTTTATATATTTCAAGTTCGTTTGCCATAGTATTAAATACAAGATTTTATGGTTATTTTTTAATTATTATCCATTCTTTTTAATATTCCTGATGCTATTTTCTTTTCATTTTCAACAAAAATCTCTACTTCCCATTTTTTAATATCATCATCCGATAACTCAATGATTTCAACCTTTTCATCTTTAAATAATTCTGGAAACTGATATAATGCATCAATAGAAAGAACAGGCTTTTTGTCTGGTGTTCTTTCTATATTTTCAATCATAAATGATTTGTTCGGTGAGACATAACCAGTAATTTTCTCAGCGAATTCTTCTGTAAGTAATATGAATTTCATTAGAATGTTCCCCCTACGTTTGTGTCAAAATAATTCATAATATTATATAATGTAATGTTTTCTGCCTCAGTAAGATATGCACCTAATATAAGTATGGCGAGTCCAGTATTATTTGAGCCTGAGCCAGTACCATTATTATTAGTTCCTACTAAATACATTGGTATTGTTGAGATACCTGATTTTGTCGTTGTTGATGTTGCTTTTTCTCCACCATTATGATAGGATTCATTAGCATTTCCATTGGTGCTATAACTATATAAATGATTCAACTGAACATCAAACGGTGATATTGGCAATGTACCATTGTGGTAATATCTTTCATTACTACTGGCATATGTAACAAAATAATTTCTGTTGCCAGTATATGTGTTTATATCCGATACTCCGAATAAATAGGTTGTTGTTGACGTATTGAGAGACCAAGCCTTAAAAAATGTTGTTGTGCAGTTCAGTGTAAATAATTGCGATTGTGATGGAATAAAACCACCTGTATTCAAATACCTTGAGCCTGTTGATGCTCCCATCCATCCAACTTTTGCTGTAAATGTTGGTGCATTAACGGCTTGTGCATTAAAAGTATTGCTTTTCCAATTCTGCAGACTTGCCTGTGCTGTATGTATATTAAATGTATAAATGACTTCTAACTTATTCCATAAACCTGCAGTTTTTAAATCTTTTATTGTAGTATTAATTAATAATTTCAGTGCTTCTGTAGGTGCTGTTTCATATCTATTGACCAGTAAAAAAGTTTCTGCTTCGTATTGGAACGTAGTACCTGTACCACCAGTAATTGTACTGCTATCCACTACTGTAGCATAGACATTATTTTGTGTCAGTGTAGCATAGACATTATTTTGAGTAAGTGCAGCATATACATTATTTTCGCTTATTGTTCCTGTTATTGCCATATTTTATAAATTATATTTATATCCTTATTTATCTATAAGCTACAGATGACCAAGCTGTTCCGTTGTAAACAAATGTGAACGACTGTCTGCAGGTCAATGGTCTGTTTGCATATTCTACACCATTATCCCAAAAACAGATTGAACCGCAACTGCATATTGTTAATGCTCTACCTGTTGTGGCATTTATAATTATATGTGTTTCGCCAACTGTAGGTGTATTTGGTAGACAAGCTGTGCCAGCACCACTACTATAAGTCCATATTGTCATTGCTTCCTGATTGCATATAAGCACTGTAGCTGCATTTCTTGTACAAGCACAATAGTTCACTGCTCTTGGGCAAAAAGTGCCGTATACAGTCAGAGTATTGCAAAAATTAGCTGGTGTTTTTACACAAGTACAAGTACCATCAATTAATGCACATCCACAGATTGTTGTTGTGCAGTTATTACTATCATACCTGAAATAATTTCCTGTACCATAAACACTTTGCAATCCACAGCTTGCAATTTCCGTAACACCCACTGCACCCACAAGTGCAAGGCAATTCTGTTCAATACATATACAATTTGTGAGATTGACAATATCACTGTATGCACAGCATTGATAATACTTTATCCCATCGCAACAGTAGCACTTTACACATCTGCATTGATATTGATAATTAAAAATACAGTAATTGCTTTGCATATAAACTGCTGGCTGGTCAACATAAACATTTGTTGATGGGATTGTACATCTTGTATAAGGACTGCCAGCACTTATAGTACCAGTTGTCCAAGCACAACTTATTAATGCTGTTCCGACACAGTTGTAGATTGTGCTGTTGCCACTAACACAATACCAGCCACCTAATGTGTGCGTACAGGTAATGCAGTCTGCTGTATAATCTGTATCATCGGCACATAATGTATATGCACCACAGACTTTAATGCTGGCATTTGTAAGATAGTTCTTTGATGTTGTTAATGTCAGGTTTTTCGTAGCACAAGTGCTTGTGTACGCATCAAGACCTGCATTCGAACCTGCAATACATTGCATATAAAATAAACAACAATAAGCACTTTGATTGCAGGTTAAATCTACCCTGCAGTCTGCTGCATTGGCTGTTGTCAGGTTAAATGTAACACAAGATGCACCAGCAAGACTTGCCACTGCCGTTAATGCAGCATTTTTTAATACAATTTTTTCTTGTTCACTGTTGTCTTTCACAGAAATACAAGTACCACCAAGGGTAATATATGTATTTGATAAGTCAGTACTATTAATACACCATACTCCAAGTTGCCCACCTGCACAAGCATTTACATAACCTTTCATATAGGTGTTTTCACTATATAAACCATAACCAGTCAAGCCACAAATACCGTCAAGGTTACCAAGTCTTAATTTTTCCATACTGGCATTAGGTGAACTTACATTGACCCCATCAAGTACTCGAATGTATGGTGCTGCAGTCTGGTTTGCAGATATTTCAATTAATGATTGTCTGTCAGTGTCGGTGCTATTACCAATTTGAACGAATTCCCAATTGCTGACTTCAGGGAATTCAGACATTCCACATTTTGTTATTGATGGCTTATATGCACAAAAACAAGTTGTTCCAGCATATGCATTTGTATATCTGATTTTAAGGTTGCCAGCAACGGGAATACAAACACATTTGTAATAAGTTCCTGATGAACTATAAGTGCCGAGACTGCAATATAATGTGCTTCCATTATACAATGCTACACCAACACAGCCAGCCGTAACAGCTAATTGTGTCTGTGTTTTTAATATACCCTTGCATACTGCTTGTGCTGCTGTCTCTGCATATTGATTTTGTGCATTTGACACAGCATTATAATAAACACCAGCAACATCAGTCCAAGTAGGTGAAATTGATGTATTTGTTATTGCAATACCGCTAACAAGACTGCAACTGTCATATGTTGGTGTAATATAAACTTTATTAGTTGTGGTATTAGCACTTATTACCGAATATGTTGCACTGTGTATGTCCGTTCCATTGAACTGCTGTGACTTTATAAAATCTGAAGGTTGTAGTGTATAAATATCATCAGTGGTAACAGCGAAGTACCATTTATCTAAGCTATTATCCCAAGTCAAGCCACTAAGTGCTTTTACACCACCTGCGCTAACCATCAGGTCACTGCTGGCTTTAATTCTGTTTATTCTTAATTCTGTGGCATTTAATGCACACCTGACAGTAAGGTTTGAGACTTCCATATTACCATTATTGCCAAGACAATAACCCGCACCTGTGAGATAACCAGCAGTAAAACCAGTGCTTATAATACCATTCGAGATAGCACAACCAGTTGTACAGATAATACCATTATTGCATAATCTCATAACTTCATTATATGCTGTGCCATTACCCATACGAATTCTAAGCTGTGCTGGAATATAAGTAGCACCTGCAGCACCAACTTGTAAAGCATCTATTGATACGCCTGATGTCCAAGCAGCACTGCTGTTGACACCCTTAAAATATATTAAACCCAAATAATCATTGTTTTGTGTACAAGCCAGTGTAGCAGTAGCACTATGGGATTTTGCAAGTACGAGACCTGCACCAGCAGTTGTGCCATTCTGGTAACCAGTTACACACATATATCTTGTGCCAGCAGCATCAAGATTCAAGTCATTATTTATTGTTTGAACACCAGCAGCACTGCATTTTATAAATGTTGCAGGTGCTGTAGTCCCTGTATAGGTAGCATAAATGGTTTTTCTAACATAGGTTGCAGGTGCTGTTGTTGCAGTATAGCCACTGTAAATAGGTATTGTGACATAACCACTAAGGTCAACAGTGCCACCACCACTGCTGGTTGTATTACTGCCAACAAGTACTGCACCACTGCTGTTAATCCTGCCACTTCTAAGGTATTCAGGTGTAACTGGTTTATATGTAATTGTTATACTCATACCTTCTCAATAATTGTTATTGTGTCAGACTTGTATTCCAAGTCCCTTTTTAAGTTGGTAATTAAGAACTTAGTGCCAGCAAAGTAGTTGTTGTATGTCAAGTGTCCCACTATGTTTGAAAGTTGGTTAACACTGGCATCAATTTTTACCCTTGCTATGCTGTTCTGGTCAACATAATTGGTTAACACTATATTTTCAAATTTATCTGTGGTACTGGTATGCTGCTGTGTTAATCCTGTCACATATTCATAATAACCGCCACCAGTGTTGTATGATAATAAAGCACCCCTTTCTGTTGGTACATTATTTAAATTAGTTCCTAAGATGGTTTTTACAGTGGTTGCTTCTTTTTCATACTGACCATTAAGTGTTGCAGTATATTTAACATTGTTTTCATCAATTGCATTACCATAAGCATCATACAGGCTAATGGTTACACTTTTAATTTTTACATATTTTACCAAACTTGTTTTATCAACACCATTCTGGTCTTCTGCTGTGAATTTGTTCAGTATGCTAAATTCCAGTTGACCACCCCACTTTGTGCGCTGGGGGTAAACTGTAAACAAATCCATTTGAATAAATCTGCCATCATAATAACTGCCATCAAGATTATTCAGGGTTTTGTTATTTATTGGCTGCATATCAATTGAAGTACCCTTGTTGTCATTGGCGTAAATCAGTACCAGACAATTAGAATCTGATGTTGGTGTTGTTTCACCAGTCCAAGCACCTAAGTAACCAGTGCCAGAATATTTATATTGATAGTCACCAATTTTTATTAATGCTCTTAATTTTCCAAGTCTTATATTGTCTTTAGGGTCATCACTTGCCATCCAACCAGACCTGAATTCAGCATTAACAGTGATTTTCAATGCATATCTTTTAATACCATCACTTGGTGTTTCAAACCAAGTGCTATCACTGTCATCATTATTAACTATATATGGCAATTTTGCTTTATATGTCACTGCAGGACTGTAATTAGTCCCACCTGACATCAGTATGTAGAATTCATCATTGTCAGGATTGCCACCATTAGGGTCATATTGGTGAATGAAAAAAGAAGTACCACTTGTAACCAGTGTCCAGTGGTCTGAATTTTTGTATGCATCCCAATACAATCCTTTGTCAAATGTTGTATACAGATTACTTAGATTATCATTTTTTACATCATAATTCATTATTGATGTTTGTGGGTAAGGACTGTATTCAATTACCTGCTTGTTATATGCAGTCATAATTGACATTTGGCTGTCAGTACTGGTAAATTTTATGGTTGACAGGTCACCAATTGCTGTGCTTACACTTACTATGTCTACATATGCATAATTGCTGGCATCAAATCTTTTAAAGACAATTGAAGTGTTTTCAAGTAATTCAGGATAAACAATATAAACACAGTTGTTGTAAATGAACAATTTGTAATTCAATAAAATGTTCTCCAAGACCTTTCTACAGGTAAATGGTTCATTGTTCTCATCATAATAATTGTCATTGAAGGTGCTGGCAATATGAAATACTGTATTTGTGATTGTTACACCATTTAGGGTTAAACCAGAACTTACATATATGTATTGGTAATTCAGACCAATCTTGGTGAAGCATTCAGTTATGATATTCCAAAGACTTGTTGCACCAGTGTAATTGCTGCTGCCATTTAAATACTTCATTCTGTTCAGGATTGCCAGACCATCATTGGCTGTTACCTGTACTTCATAGTTATTAAGGTCTGCCAGTGGCTCATTATAGTTTTCTGTGTCAATATAACCTTGCCATATGATGCTGCCAGACTTTTTTAATACAACCTGATATTCTTTAATATCAGCAGTAAATAAGTTCAAGAACTGCATATTGGTCTGTGATAACAGATTTATAATAGCACCTGAACCATTAACAGTACCAGCAAAATCTGAGTATTCTATTGTAACAGGTGCTGCAGCTAATCTTATTGTTGTTGGTGAAATGCTGGTATTCTGCAGAATGTCCAGTTGATACTGTGTATTACTAATATCTTTAAATGTTCCTGTGTATGCTGTGTAACTGTACATTATCTGTATGAATTTACCTGTCTGCCATAATTTGCCATTACACCAACCAGTTCTGCACCTTTGATTTTGAATTCAACCTGACCACCACCAGAACCAGTGCTGCCACCTCTTATGAAATCCCACAACTTTTGCTGTTGTCCCTGATTTATAATCATTTCTTTGCTGTTGGCATTTATATTTAATTTATCACCACTGAATGACTGACCACCAATAATACCACCATCTGCAAAACCACCACTGCTTTGAATCTGACCAAATAAAGCAGTTACACCAGCAATACCTGCTGCTGCCAAACCAAAACCAAGCCAGCCACCTTTTTTGAAACTATCTGCAGTAATATATGCTGCTGTTTCAGCCAGTTTACCCATAATTACCTTCAGTATAGACTGCATTATAAATGCTGTGATTTCAGCCATACTGATTTTACCATCTTCAGCCATCTGCACAAAACTGTCACCCACTATTGCATTGGCTGCAGCCAGACCATCAAAACTGTTTTCAAGTTGTTTGTTCTTATCAATCATAGTATCAACACCATCACTGTACCCTGCAACAAAATCAGTATTGATGTATGATGTACTGAGCATACTACCATCTGCAAGTGCTGGTGCATCTGCAGGTGCTGTATCATTAACTGCTGGTGCTTTATATTTTATGTCTTGTTCAGTCTTTGTACTGATTTCATTAAGTCTTTCCAGTTGTGTTGAAAGGTCTTCATTAACCTTTTTATTACCATCTTCTTGAATCTTAAATAATTCATTGTAAACCCTTATTAAATCAAGGTTTACATTCTTTATGTTGTTTTCTGAATTGTATTGGTTTGTCAGTGCTGTACCAACAGCATTAAGTTTATCTGCACTGGCTTTCTGAAAGTTCAGCCAAATCTGTGCAGCACCCTGTTCATCACCTGACATTGCTTGTTTTATGTACTGTGCTTTGTTTGTTCCAAATGGCAGTGCATCCATTTTTTCTTGGATTTCACTGAACATCTGGTCATAACTGCCTTTGTAATTTTCAATAATGTCTTTGATTTTGTCAGCACTTAAACCAGTTTTTGCACTAAGGTCTTTTAATATGGCTTCTGCTTCTGTAACAAAAGTCTGGTATTCATCAGTTGCTTCTGTAGTCATTATATCTTTGGCTTCTGCAAATGCTTGCTGTCTTTCATCTTTGGTGTATTTGCCTGTTTTGTCTTTGTAGATTAAAGCCTTGTCAGTAAGTGTTGATTGGTTTTTACTCTTGGTAATGTCCAAACCCCTTCTTACATCTTCAAGATTGTCCAGAACATCTGCAAGGTCACCTGCTGCTTTCATACTTTCTTTTAAACCACTAATGAAGTTGGTGAAGTCACCACTGGACAAACTGATAAAAAAGTAATCAACAGCAGATTTGCCTTGTGCCATACTTTTTTCAAACTTATCTGAAGTAAGTTGTGTGGCTTCAATGGTTTTCTTAACACCTTCAAACACAGTTACACCAAGACCAACTGCACCAAGCATACTTGAAAATGCACTTTTAATTCCACTGCTGATGTTCTGCACACCTTTGCCAAAGTCATCACTTGACTTTTTGGCTTTGTTTATACCATCATTAAACCCAGATGCATTCAGGGTAAGCATTGTAATCAGGTCAAATTTTGCCATTAACTTTTATATTAAATCTGCCAGTTCAACTGGTCTTTTGTCTTTATTTATATTTTCCTGTAAGTCTTTCAGCATTGCTTCTTTGGCTTTGTTGAATTCCTGCCAGTCAATTTTCTCTGTCTTAGTGTCCCAAGGAAAACTAAGCACATCAGTTGGTTTAACTTTCTTCGTACTATTCGCCAAAACAACCATATACATTATGCTTCTGGTTTGTTCCCAAGTGTTTTTATAATCTTCGTATTGGTTTTCAAGAATCATTTCAATTTCATAGAACTTCAACTTATGTAAGTCAGCCAGACTTAAACCAGACTTCAATAGGTTTTTCAGTATTGCTTTGGCACTGTATGTTATTTCTTCAGTGCTTTTTTTTTATTCTCAACAATGTTTTCACCCAAGAATTCAAAGTACTGGTTGATAATGGTTTTATCCTGTCTTACCATTGACTTGAATTCATCATAACTTGGCTTGAAGCCTTCATTGCATTCTGTTAAAATGCAGTACAAAATTGTTATGGTGTCAGTCAGATTGTATTCCTGCATCTTGAATACATTTTTACCAGTCATTTCTTCAAATTTTGCCAAAGCAAAAATGTCATCATTCTTTAGTGTGAACTGTTGGTTATTAATTGTAATTTGTTTTTCCATACTTGATTTTTATATAAATACAAGCACAGCATTAAAAAAAATTGGGTGATAATTGTGAAATTACCACCCAAACCCAAATTACTACTAACTAATCAACTAAGAAATGCTTAAAGCATCATTACCCTGAATATTAATACTATATGTTGCTTGGTCACCATCCTGTGAACTAATTGACAAACTGGTGATAAATCCTGAACCTGTGAATTTCTTTGAAGATGCACTTACTGACCAACTTGGTGAAGTACCACATTTTACTGCAAAGTTTATACATACAGGACACCTACATACTTGATAATTAAATAGTTCATCAACACTTTGTGTTGTTCCTGTACTTGTATAGTTAACCAATGCATCTGAACTGGTTGACCAGTCAAGTTTTCCTGCTGCTATACTTTTCCAGTTTCCTGAATCCCTGCTGCTGATTTCCCTTGTACCAAGATTTATAGATAATTGACTTTGTGTACTAAATGCTACTGGCTGTACTGTTGAACCTGTATGTGTAAATAACATAAGGTCACCACCATATACTAAATATGAACTGTTTACTGGCATATTATAAAATTTTTAATATTCTTATTATAATTCTTATCATTAAATACAATTAAAACCAAAGATTATAATCTTAATTTGCCCTGACTGTGAAACTGAGTTTTTGCATAAAACAATCTTCAGCATAGACTTCAGCAATACTGTCAATTCTAACATCAACAATGTTTACACCAAGCATTGAGCCTTTATAGTTCTTTAATGCATTATAAACTGCTTCTGCAATATTTATGGCTTCTGTGTAATTGTCTGATATTACTGTTATGTCTAAAGTGTTTATATAGCCATTTAACTGGTCTTTGGTGTAATCACTGACAGCCTGCCTTTCATAAATAATGGTTGGTAACTGTGTTTTTGCAGGAATAATTACAGGAAAAATTTTACTGCCAACATAACCACTAACTGCTATGTCTGAACTAAGTATGCTGTATATGGCTTTTCCAATTGTTATCATAATTGTGTTTTTTATTAAATACAAGAATCTTGTCTGTTTTCTTGTATTAGTTTTCTTATTCGCTGTATTTCATCTGCTTTGGCTTGGTTTCTCTGTGTTTGGTGTTCTGCTTTGTGGCATTCAGTACATAATCCTTTCAAATTTTCTTTATTATAACCCCAAAACTGCTTTAGTTCTTTGGTCTTAAACTGTGAAATTGGTTTGATGTGATGCACTTCAATTGCAGACCTCAAATGGTTTTTCTTCAGGCATTCTGAACACAATGGTAATTCAGATATAAAAATCAGTCTTAATTCTCTCCACCTCTGTGTGTTGTAAACCCACCTGTGGTCATCACTGTCTTTCTTCAGGCTTTTCTTTGCGTATTTTACATAATGTTTCTTAGGTAAATTCAGGGTTGGCATTATGACTTCTGATTTTCATACTTTGCAACAATGTTATTCATAGACTGCATTACACTGGCACTAATAAGGTTTTGTGCTTCTGCTTTTCTGGCTTTAACTGCATTGTAGAAAAAGTGTGTTGGTTGTATTCTACCAACGTAATGCATTTTACTTGTGTCAGCCTTTGGGTCTTTTCTTAATGCTCTTTTAGTGCCAGTCTTGTAATATCTGTCAGCAGTTCCCCATTCTAACCATCTTGCTTTGTAATACTTCACACCAACCTTCACTCCAAACCCATTTGCAGGATTTTTTACTGGTTCAATTCTGAATGCTCTGTTGAAGTCCTTGTAATTATTCTTACTCTTGCCCTTTTTTACTGCATTCAGATTCTGTTTGGCTTGTTGGTTTATTATACCTGCTGCCTTTCTCATACCACCCATTACAATTTTGTTCTGCACTTTTGTCTGCAGTTCATTGAATAGGTCTAACATCTGCCTATCATTTATAATTTTAATGTCTATGTAACCACCAGAATTATTTGCCATTACAAGGGTTGGTTTAATAAATAAGGAATTTTATTACTCATTAAGCCTACTGACAAGCAGTTCCAGACCTTCTCTGTAACCAATTTCACTGATATTCATAATCTGATATGTATTATTATTCCATTTTATTCTGTCTGTCTCTATGATTGGTCTGTAATGTGTCCAGAATACCAGTGTGGCTTGGTTGAAAACTTCCTGATTAACAATGGTTTTATTACCAGTTCTGTTTCTCAGGTCTGCTTTCAATGTAATGTAATCAACATAAGTACTGGTGTCTGCACCATAAGCATCTTTGGTTGTGTATAGTCTTTGAATGACTATTGTGTGTCTCATATTGCCAATCTGTAACATATTACCCTGTTATTAAATTTCTGTCTGCACTTATTAAATATTTGATGCTGTATGGAATTTCAACTGCCTGTGCAAAGGCTACTGGTGTTCTATTTAAGTACAGGTGTCCTGCCAGCATCAGCATTGCCTGTTTTATCGTAATTGGCATTGTGGTTGAAGTATAACCTGTCAAGCCATAATTGCAGTCATTTGCAATTGCCAATTCAGCAACAGTCAAAATTTGCTGTAAATACTGGTCTTCATCTGTATATGTGCTTTCTATGTTCAGTTGCTTTTTGATTTCAGCAAGACTTGTGTAAGTACTCATATTGATATTGTTTTAAAATAAATACAAGATTTCTTGCATTTAATTCCATAAAAAAAAGCAGGTCTGCTGACCTGCTTTTCTGATATGAACTATATGACTAATTATGAAAGCCAACCCTTTGCAAAACTTGCGCTTCTGATGGGTTTAACATCAACATACATAGTTGCAATAAAATTTACAATTCCTTCTTTCATAGAAGTATAGGGGTCAACTTCAACATCAATTCCACCCCAAACCATAATGTAAAGGTCTGCCCAGTTTGCAAACAAAATACCTTTACCACTGCTGATTGTAGGCATATTGGTTGTGCTGAAGTATTTATAACCATTCACCAAAGAATTTTCAGCAATGAAGGTGCTACCATATGTTGCATTCTTTCCAGTTACTTTGAATTTGCCAAGTGTATTAGGATGAAGCACATACGCCATATTTTTGCCTCTTGCATTCGAAGCATTTATTCCTGTCTCTAAGGAAACCACTTTTTCCCAACTTGTTGAGCCAGTAACTACTACACCACCATTTGAATAACTTGCGCCATAAAAGAGACCTGCAGGTTGTGTTGAACTTGAACTTGCAGTTCCAAGAACAGTTGATTCAAGTTTTGATGCTATTGCATTTACCAAATCCTGTTTCAATTTTGCTTCAAGTGAAGGATTTGCCTGTCTTAACAAAAGTTTTGATACTGGTATGTACACATTCAGTTTTTTAGGACTGAATTCAGTCTCTGTCATACCCTGTACACCATCTGCTGCTGCTGTTACTTCACCCTTCCAAGCTGCTGTAACCCCCGTCAATGCAGGGATTGAAGGATTGCCAACTACATCAGTAAACATAGTTGCACCTGCAGCAGTGAAAACTAATTCATCTCTCAAAGGCATAAGAATGTCAAATTTTTCTTCAGGAACTGCTTCTGCACCTGCACCACTTGTACCTGCTGCTAATGTACCTCTTTGCTCAAAGTAAAGTGGTAATGCAGTACCATTGATGGTTTGACCTGCTTTTAAAATTTGATTTTCACCAATTTTTCTGATTTCTTTTTCAAGGTCAGTGAATTCATTGGTGCGTTTTTCATAGATTTTATTGAAGAAATTTACAAGTGAAAAACTGTTAGCATCTAATGTACTTCTGGTATAAATCTTTGATACTGGTTTTTCAGGCTGTGCAAGTTGTGCTTCAATGTCCCTGATTTCGTCATTTAATTTGTCTAATGATACTTGTTCTCTGTTTGAAGCCTGTCTTTCTTCAGCCTTTAACAAGTCCATAATGTCTGCAATTTCTTGCCTTTTTGCATATAACTGATTGCGAAGTTCTGCTTTTGTCATATTGATAAAATTTATTTTCTATTATTATTCTTATTGTTATTGTTAATATTAAATACAATACAATTCTGATTTTTTAATTTTTTATTTGTTCAAATACTTTTTCTTTAAAGCAGTATAATACTTATCAAATTCCTGTGTTTTCTTTTGTTCTTCTGCTTTGCGCTTCTGTTCTTCTGCCTGTTGTTCTGTTTCAGATTTTTCTTTTTCTCGTTGTTCTATTTCCTGCATTTGCTTTTCTTCCTGCTGTCTCAGTTCTTCTTTAAAATTTTCTAACGCTCTCATTGAAACTGAGGTTGTTGGATATGCTGGCACAGGGACTATACTAAAATCATTTATGCTTTGAAACTTAGAAATTGTTCTAAGATATTTACCATCAGTTTGTTTTTCCCATTTTTCTGCACCCTGTTCTGAACTGATTCTAAAGGCAAATGAACAGGCATCAAGGTCACCACAAGCCAGACTTTCAACAATGCCACCATCTTTCTTCTTTGGACTAAACTGAAAATGAACACCTGTTTCATCAACACTATATTTTAGTGTGCCTTTACCATTCTTTGACCTTGCCAAAATACCATAGTCTTGGTTGTGGTTATAAAGCATAACAATATCTTGTGTGTCAAGAAATTCCTTTGTTATGGCTTCAGGTTTTATGATTTCTCTGAATTCACCATACAGTAATTCTGATGGACTGTTGAAGACAATGGCTGAACCTTTGACCAAGTTTTCATCAACACTTGCCCTGATTTCAGAAACATAGCGTATCTCTAATTCACTGTTATATATGTTTTCCATTATTACTTAATTTTATTATCTATTTGATTTTTATTTTGTTCTGCAATCAGATTGTCAAGTGGTTGTAAATTTGTACTGATAAACGCCCTGTTTCCACCAATCACAGGAAATTCAGCACCAGTTTTTTGCCTGATTTCATTAACAGTATGACCAATATCAATCAGGGTTTTATAGTAATTACTCCTTGTTGCCAAATCTGCCCTGAGTAAATTTTCAGTGTTAAACCTGATTTCTCTGTATTGCCATTCTGGTTTGGTGAATAATTTCTTCAGCATTTCTGCTTCTATTAATTCACATAAAGGTGTAATACAGTTGTTCAGGTAATCCAACTGCTGTTGTTCTGTAGTACTGTATTTACCATTCTGGTCAAATAATAATGATGGTGGAACACCTGTAAATCTGGCAACTTCAATCACTTGATGAATTCTTGATTCGAGTAACTGTGTTTCAGCAGGATTGCTGCTTATTTGCTGATAATCAAGACCTGAATCCAACACAATGATTGAATTACTTTCACCACCAACTTCTGCATTTAATGCATTTATAAATTTTTCCTTTGCTGCTTTAGCCTTGGTCTCTGTGACATTTACACCAGTTTTTGGGGTAAGAATACCTGCTGCATTCCCACCAGATTTGAACCAATTTAAAGCGTGTTGTTCTGCATTATATGTTATATCCAAACTGTCACCTGCCTGATTAACTATTGATACACCATTCAGACCATCAATACTGTAATCATATATGTGCAGCACATCACTATCATCATATACTTCTTTTGTGTTTAATTTATTTACTATTAGTTTCTTGCCATTTTCAATTAATGCTGCATAGTTGTTTGGTTCAAGATGCTGCAGTTCTATAATGTTTTGCTTTACATCTCTTTTTATTAAAACCATTGCCTGACCCTTCAGGAACTTATTTTGAATCAACTGAAAAATAAAATTGTATTTGTTTTGATAAATATTTGGTGCAACATTCAGAATATCATACAATGGGTGTTGATAATCTATTGTTTTAAAGTCTGAATTGTTCTGATACTGATACACATTAATTGGCATACTTGCCAAACTACCTGCAACAAGTTTCACTGCCCTGTTCATTGCAGATAATTTCATAGCATACTGCTGACTGAAAGAACTATATGATGTTAATTTTATTGAACCAACCAAAGGGTTATAGTCTTCAGGGTAACCAAAACTTCTGTTTTCCAGTTCTTTCTTGCTGTCCTTAATACTGACTTTCTTATTAAATAACTTGAATTCCATACTGATTGCATTTATAATAAATACAACCAAATCCTGATTTTTTTACCAGATATTGAAATTTGAAACAGGATTGTTTAAATAGCAACCCAAACTGTTAATCATTGAAGCCACTGCATCAATTTTCTTGGTTCTTGAATTCCTATCAATGCTGATGTTGCCCATTGAATTGGTTTTTACAACCACATTCATCATACACCATTTAACCAAGAAATTCTTCTGTATTACAATTTTGCCTGATTTAATAAGCCTTTCAAACTCTTTTAATGGCTTGTTCAGGTTGCCAGCAACTTGACTGAATGGTTTCAAGAAAAGTCCTGATTCTGTGGCACTGATTGCCCACTGTGTTGCATTGAATTTATCATATGCCACTTCTTGTATTTCATTGTGTTGATGAACTTTCAACATATCCTGAAGGATATAATCAAAGTCTGTGACATTTCCATTGGTTATGTTTATCAGACCACTAACTGCTGCTTCTTTAAACAAGTCCCTGTTAATGCTGGTATTCAGACTTTCTTCACAGATGTACAAACCATTGAAAAAATAGAATTTATCATCAAGTTGTGCAAGGTAAGTTACACTGGTAAGGTCACTGACACTGCCAAGGTCAACCCCACAGAAGACTGTCAAGCCTAAGAATTGTGCATCAGTTAACTTGATGTTTTTCATACTCTGATTTATTATGTCTTCAGGTATCCATTGTTCTGTGGTGTTATTCTGCAGCCAAACATTAAAGTGCTTGGTTAAAACTGACACCCTGTCTTGGTCACTGTTGATTGCTTTATTGATTTCTGCTTGCAGACCATCTTTGTCAATGCTTACAAGGTAATTTGGGTTTGCTTTCTTTATTATAATTTCACTTTCAAACATTTTATTATAATCCTGCAGGTCTTCTTTGTCCACAGTATAAATCATACTGAGTTGTGCAGGGTCATCTTTAACACCAGCAAGTATGTCAATGCAGTTCTGCCTGTGTATATAACAAGCACTGTTTGTGTTGAAACCAGCAGTAGTGACAATTGCCAGTATTGGTTGCTTTCTGTTAACCATACCACTTCGCAATACATCCACCATTTTAGAATCAACACTTTCGTGGTATTCATCAACCAAAGCAAAGTTTATATTGTAACCATCCACAGTGCCACTGTCACTGGCAAAAAGTATGATTTCATTACCATTTTCTTTAAATATCAACTGGTCATAATGCTGCTTTATATGCTTTCCTTTGGGGTCAATCTGCTTGGTATACTGCAACATTTTCTTGAAGTCAACGTTTTTGGCTTGCCTGAAACTATTGGCTGATAGGGTAACCACACTGTCTTTGTCTGTAAGAAAATGCCAGAAACCCAGAATGCAAATCAATGTAGACTTGCTGTTCTTTCTTGGTAATTCCAAATACAGACTTCTGTGCTTTCTTTTACCTGTTGCTTTAACATATATTCCATAAAGTTGCACCACCAAAAACAATTGCCAAGGTTCAAGATACATATTGATTTTAGTATCTGTTTCAGTGAATTCAAAGTTTGAAATGAATTCAACCAGTGCATCTACTTCTGTTGGGTCATAGTAATACCTTGGGTCTTTCAGGGTGTCCAAGAATATTTGTGCAGACTGCTTGATATACTGGCAAGCAGGTATACAGCCACTGATAACATCATTAGCATATTTCTTTGCAACATCAAGATTCTGCATTAGTTTCTGGTTTCAACTTTATTGCCTTTAATGTTTTGCATCATTGCAGTTAACTTATCCTGACCATCACCAGAACCACTGGTTTTGTTGTGCTTTTTTAAATCCATTAACATCTTGAACAACTGCTGCTTCAACTGGTAACACAAATATTGCTGGTGTTTGTCATCTGCATTGTAGTCATCAACCAAATCATTGTGGTGTTGTAGTGTTGACAGTATAAGTTCCTGCGTTGCAGGGTCTGCTTGCAATTCCTGCAATTGGTCTTTTATTTTCTTCTGTGATAATTTTTTCATAGTGATACTATTGTATTTCTTAATGTTACCCCACCCTTACCTTTGTACTCCCTGAAGTCTCTTCAAGTGGGTGGATATCAGGGATATATGTCTTTTTCAGACCTGCCCCCGCTTCACTGTTATTATTTTCTATAAATACAACCTACTTGCTGTAATTATCATTCAATAGTTTATTTTCTACTGTAAGCAGAGGTTCTCTAAGCAGTGTACCTTCAATCTGGCACTTGGTAAGCAGTGCTGAATATTCTTTCTTATTGATATTCATTCTCTGACACACATATTCCCTGAATTCCCTTACATCATAATCATTGTCTTGTATGTATTGTTGCAGGTGCAGAAGGAAGACAACAGAAGGCTTATTAACATATTTCATCTTCTTAATCAGCCTGTCAATCTCTGTGTTGATTTGTATTCTGTAGTCCAGTACATCAGCATCACTAATATTTTTGTCATAGTGCCTGTCCTGTAGTTCTGTGTGCTTACTTACTTTGTTCAGTTCACCAAATCTTGCAATATTGATACTGTTATTGATTAAAGACTTATATATGAAATACAGTGCTGCTTGCAGATTATCTTTGTTTAATTTGTTCAGTACATTGGTGTATGCATATATCAGTTGTTCCTGTGTGTTGTCTTCAGTGCATAGTCTGGTATTGGTTTGATATAAGGCTTTCTTAGCCATTGTTGTAAGAGGTTTATACAGTACCTGATTAAATATATACTGTCTGGTCTGTGCTGATGTCGATGCTGTAACACAAAGCACATATGTCATTAATGCTTCTTGGTGTATGGGTTGCCAGTACATAAGGTTGGTTGTGATGTTGTAAGGTTATTTCTTCAAGAACCACTGTGCTAATTGGTACTTGTTTATAATGTAAAATCCTGCATTAATCAATACTGTACTGATTTCATTTATAAAGAATGCTGGTATAAGTGTGACCAGAATCAGTACTGTTGAAAGTGACTTTAAGAACGTTTTCATTTGTTTTCATCGTTTAGGCTTTTAATTGTTATTTTTTCAGGCAAATCTTATCCTGTACGTACATATTGTTGGTGTATGACAGCATAATTACTTCTTTGTCCCTAATACCAGTATCAATTGAAGTAGTTGCAGGCAATTGGATAATGTAAACCCTGTTTAGACCTTCGTTATATGCTATTCTGCCAGTCATATCAAAACTTATCCAAGAACCATTGCTGTAATAATTGAAGTAAGTAAGGCATCTGGTACATTCCTGCCTGTACTGTTGTCTGTAGTAATCCAGCTTGGTCTTTTCCAGCATAGTTGAACCTGACAGGTCTTCAATGAAGTAATTGCGCTTTTTGATTTCCGCATTGTACCTGCAGCCATTGGTACAGGCTGTTAACATTATGTCTGTATGGTCATAATCATTGGTATCCTGCATATGATAGTATTTTCCAAATTCTTTCTTGAACATTTCCCTGCCTATTTGGTCGTCTGATTGAAATTGATTCATATTGTTTGTTTTAAATAAATACTAAAATGTTTCAGTTTGGATATGAATTATTGAAGTTATTTTAAATTAATTTTTTGATTTATAATAATTTATAAAATTTTATTATAGTAAAAAACCCTGTATTTCTGCAGGGTCATCACCAAGGTAAGTCTGGAAAATCATCATCTCTATGAATGTTTTTGGGTCTTGGATGTGATAGTAGAATTTGGTATGTGTCATCCCCGACCTTCTTAAAGTCCTTCATACCGAGTTTAACTGTTGCAGGTATCTGCATTTCTTTGCACTTGTCTTGCCATACCTTGTTATGGTTTTCTGCATTTGGTGTCAGTGCGTGGGCAATTTCGTGCAACATAACATACTTAACCATTTCCCAAGTCAGTATGTAAAGGTTATTGGTGTTAAATTCAATCACCTTTTCATTATGAATGGTTCTGGCAATACAGGTCATTGGAAGACCTGAGTTGAAGTCAAATGACCAACCCTGTAGTTGGTATTCACTGAATTGCCATTCCATTGTCTTGATTCTTAATTTGAATGCATCAACCATATTATCTTGGTTATTCTGAATAACCTTATAGGGTTTGTTATTGAATGTCATATTGAAGGTTCTCTGATACATATTAATTAGCATTTACTGTTGAAATTATGTTTTCATAAACTTCCCTTACACTTTTGGACTTGTCTTTAATTGACTTCATTAAATCCATTATATTGGAAGGGTTGAATACAATTGACTGTTGTTTACCCAACACTTCGTTGAAGTCTTTGGAATTACTGTAATTATTGGAATATGCTAAACTGGAATATAGGTAAGCATATAAAACACTTTCATAGGCTTCAAGACTTGCTTTGGATTGTGGATATTCTTTTCTGAATTCAATAAAACCATTGGTAACTATATCCTGATTTTTGGAACTAAAGAATTTGGAATCTTGTTTTAAATAAGAATCAATTTGGTATTGTAGTTCTGAAGGTGAAAAAAAAGAAATTGGATTTTGTGAAGAAGAAACTGAAGTTGAATCCTGAGAAACCAAAACCAAAGAAGAAACTTTTTTGCTTTCAATGTCATTCTCAATTTCACTTTCTTTTTCAATATCTTTTTCCATTTCAATTTCTTTCTCAATTTCCATTTCAATTTCAATATCAATTTCATTGCTTGGTATGATACCAGCGTTTTCATTTTTTGCTTGGTATTCGCTGGTATGTGCTGGTATTTCATTACTATTTTTACCCCAACGCTTATTAATTGCTTTCTTACCAAGTTCTGACCTTTGTTCAGGTGTCAGGGTTGACATTCTTGCCAAACCACCTTTTTTACCTTGCTCTGACCTCTTGGCTTTAATACCATTGTGTCTGTACAGTGCTTCATCAAGTGCAGGACAACTGAAATAATCATTACCAACAACAAATAAACCACTGTTGTAAATAATGTCCTGCATTTCATCTTCAGGTACACCAGCCAAGTATGCAAGGTCTGGTATGAGTTTTATTGGATATTCGTAGTTGTCTACATCCTGTAATTTGGTGCGAAGAAAAGTATAGACACCATAACCCCTGATACCATACTTACGCTTTAATGTAATTAATTGAATTTCATCAAAATCATTGACAAAAACTGGAAAAAATAATGCTTTAATCATTTTTATGTAGTGTTAAATAAATTTATTGTTTGTGGTTTGGTTTGAAGGGGTGCAGGTAACACCACAATAAACCCTGCACCCAAGATTGGTTTATAACTCCAACCTACTTCATCATATAAATACAAGAATTTCATTTTTTTATCAATTCTATTTTGTGTTGTCTGTGTGCAGCTACCCTGCACTTGGTAGAACAATATGTTTTATAGCGTCCCATTTTGTTTGGTTCAATTGGTGTTGTGCAAACTTGACACTCTCTAACCTCTTGCTTTCTGGTCTCGAACTTCTCATACCCCTGATACAGATATGCACATTTGTAGCTGCAAAACCTGATATAAGGTGAAGTTGAATAAGGTATGAAGTCAGTACCACACATCTTGCATTCAATTGTGTAGTCTAAGGGTCTTCTTGTTCTCTTTTTTGGTGTAATGTGTATCATAATATGTAACGATAAAAAAGGTACGTCAACATTGACAAACCTTCAAAATGGCATTTCAATTTTCTGGTCAACACTTACTTCAGATACATCAATTACCCAAGCAGCAGGATATGCTTTCTGCAGTTCTGTATGTGCTATCTGAACCCTATACACCTTTTTTTTCTTCAGGTGGTGAATCCTGCCAATACCCAAATTCTTGACATAACAATAATGTATTTTCTCAAATCCTGCCATTTTCAGTGCCTGTACTCTGTCAGCCAGCACAGGGTTGGCATTTATAATATCCAGCACTTGTTTTTGTAATTCAATTTGCGTTATCATTGTTTCTGTGTTTTCATACTGTTATTGATTCTCTCCCAAACACTGTTGTCTATTTCTTGCCTTTTGGGTTTCTGTATTTCAACTTTGGGTGCGTATTTTTCCATACTGTTGTTGATTTTCTCCCATACGCTTTTGTCAATTTCTTGCCGTATGGGTTTCTTTACTTCAACTGTAGGTGTCTGCGGTAATTTTGGTAATTCCATTGTGTATGGTTTTTCTTTCTTCCTGTTATTTTTCTTGCCTGTGTACTTTTCTCGAATGGCTTTACCCATTACTTCAAGTTCTTTTAGCCGTTCAGGACTGATTTTCTTGGCTTCCTCTCGGATTTGTTCAAGTGTTTTCATATTGCTATTTTTATGTTGTTTATTTCCCATTTAATCAGGTAATTTCTATTGAATTTGCTGCTGCACTTATTGCAACTGCTGTATGTTCTTTTGTTTGCATAATAAATATGTCCAGCAGGACACATACCAACATATTTGTATGCTGATTCAGGCAGCTTTTCAGTTGCAGTTCTTTTACCATTTCCACCGAGTTCAATTAATTTCTGTTTGAATACCCTGTTATGTCCATTGCTTTTCCCCACAAGTGCGTGTGCTATTTCGTGCAAAACAGTGTTTTTCATTTCTTCAATGCTATAGTGCTGTATTGCATATTCACTAATACATATTTGTTTCCTTCTGTAGTCACAGCAACCAAGCCTGCCTTTTCTATTATCATATGTATATGTCCAATTCGCTTGTGTTAAACCGTTTTCTTGCATCTTGGCTACAAGGTAGGTTTCAATAACTTCCTTTTTGCCTTTTTCCTGTACTGGTGCTGGTTCTAAAATAGGTGTAACATTTATAGGTCTACTGTATTTTTCAAGATATTCAGGGTGTGTATGTGGATTTCCATAAACATTAAATACCTGCCAAATATTAACATCACCTTTATAAATATCATTCTTACCAATCAGTTCATAATACTTATATAGGTAGTAATAGTGTTCAGGATATTCTACCAAGTAATTGGCAAGTGAAATATATAAACCATCACAATTCTTTGCCCTATTCTTATTATAATGCTTAATAACTGTCTTATATTCATCACTGGTTTCATCAATGAAACTTACATCAACAACTTGGGTTACTACTTCTGCACCTTCTAATTCATCCTTTTCTACCTGTTCTAAATTAGTTTTTGGTAAGGCTTTCAAGGTAGGTGTAACATTTTCCATCTCATCAAAACCACTTATGTCAATTGGTTCTGTCTTATGTTCCTGATGCTCCTTAAACTCATCAGGTGTCATTAAACCAAATATGTCATTTATGCTTTTTGCTTTGGTTGTCTTAGTATACCTGTTGCTTGCAAACTTGTTGTTATACTCAATGTGACCAGCATTCACCAACAGCTTAATGCTTCTATTCACAGTTGCCCTGCACTTGCCAAGGTCTTCAGCTATCACCTTCTGGCTTCTTTGCAGCCTGCTGGCATCAGCAATGAAGTATTGAAGTAATAGCAGTCCTGACTTACTTAACTGTCTGTTCAGGTCTTGGTACTGGTCAAAGAATTCAATCTTGTTCATCATAAGCCTATTGTTGTTTTCAATAAATACTTTTCACTTCGAGCAGAAGTCCATTTTTGACTTCCAGTAATCAATCTTTTAACAAATTTTAACATATCCACTTTTTTAAATAAAAAAACTGTCAACAAAAACCCTACACATCAGGTCTGCATTGCTGCAGACCAGCATTCTTTGTTGTGTGTAATTGGTTTCTGTTGACAGTCAGTTCTGCCATTTAAGGCAGTAGTTCGTCTGTCGAACAATTACTTATACGAAAACCAGAAGAAAATGTTACAAAATTCGCAACCTTTTTTTGGGTAATGCGTATAACGCTACCCCAAAAATACCTATAATAAACATAGGTGCTTGTTTTCTTTATCAACATCAGTGCCTCTGAAATCATTGTCAGATAAGGCTTTCCAGACTATTTTTCAAAATCTGACATAAATCACAGTCAAAAACAGGTCGTCTGGTCGTTGAACAGCATATTTATATATGAACTTTCGTTAAAAAGCCTATTTTTATGTTTTGACCCTGCAGAATCCAACTGCAGGGTTCTTTTGCACCTAATTTAAACTTAGTCAAAAACTGAATGAGTTTAACTTAGTCAATTAACTCCCACTTTTGGTGGTTCTTAGCATTTACAAGGGTTTCAAGATTTACATTATACTGCAAGGGTTTCATAACTCGATAAACTTAACATATCACTGCTATAAGGATTTCAGCCAGTTGCATAATTACATTATGACCCTTTTGAAGAGAATCTGATGAAATCAATTATTACTTTTTTTTCTTTATAATAACTTTTGTAACATCTTCAGCAGGAACAATAACATTTGAATTGTCATTGGCATTATTAAAGAAGTAATAATCCATTGTCTTCCCAATGTAATTGTTTGTGCTGTCAGAAATAAAGGACGCTTTTTCTGTTATTATAGTTGTGCCATAAAACTTGAAATTCTTAACTGATTGAATTTCTGTTTTTGTATGCTGATAAAATATATACATAAAGATTGTTGTATACAGTATAACATTATGCAAGAACATCAGGTTTTTTTCACCATTTATTTCAAGGTACTTTCTTTCAAATTCAACTTGTAAAACTGGCAGGAATGCAAAATAAATGAAAGTAAAAAGTATATCAATTCTATTATTAGCGAACCTTTCTAAAAATATAGACAGTACATAAAGAATAACACATAGAACAGCTGCAAAATATATTGATTTGGGTTGCTTTTTCATTCGTTCAATAAATCCAATGGTTTTATAATGTTCTAATGCTTTTTCTCTGTTGTATGCACCCATACTTTGACTGTAAACCAATACAAATAGAACATACAGACCTAATCCATAAATCATATAGTAAAAAGCATCATCAAAAAACAGGGTTAGTATATCCTGCACTTTCAAGTAATGTCCTATGCTTAGACCAAAAACTTTGTAATATATAATCAGTTTGAATGCCCCTAAGAATATCAAAATAACTGGCAGTATGGTGGCATA
The DNA here is from genome assembly GCA_963705125.1 of uncultured Bacteroidales bacterium. Taxonomy (GTDB): domain Bacteria; phylum Bacteroidota; class Bacteroidia; order Bacteroidales; family UBA10428; genus UBA5072. Next base: position 225,900 of record CAVPIY010000012.1, read on the forward strand.
ATGCACCATTTTGGTCAAAGTATTTTCTTTCATATTGTTTATTGTGTTCCGCATATTACATCAAAATTATGATAATCATTGAATTAACTCTGATTTTCATAATGGAATTTATAAACACAATAAAAGCACAGGGTCAAAATACCCTGAAACCATTATAAACACTGCACCATCAAAATAAAGAGTTACTGCAGCAAGGGTTTCATAACTCGCTAAACATAGCGAACTACTGCTGCAAGGGTTTTAGGTAACTGACTAAGTTTAAATTAGTCGTTTCAACTCTCTCCCCAAAAAGGTGTTTCATACTCTCATAAGGGTTTTAAAAAATCATTGACTTTAATACTATGAAAAAGGGGTGTTAAAACAACACCCCTAAACCGCAAATCCGTTCGGCATAAAAACAACTCTTATATGATGTTTTCAGGTGCAGTAAAATATATTCTGTTTTTTGGTGGTAAATCAATTTTTATTAAAACAAGTGATTGTTTATATTTCCTACCTTCAACATCTTCATATTGGCAAGTAACATAATATCTTTTATCTATATCAAATGACTTAATTAAATCAGTTTGTGAGTGTTGTATTAGACATTCAATAATTGAATGTGACCCATAGCTTTCACCGTTTATTGTATTAAGAAATTTAATATAAAACGAAGAATCTGATGTTTCTAATTTGAAGTTCTTACAACCACCCCCAATATTTTGGATTTCAAATTTAAAAAAAGTAGATGAAGCTGTTTCAAGCTGTATTACTGACCAGTTTGGTTTAATTAATTCTATGAAGGAATTTTGAAGTGATTCTGTTTGTTTTTCCAATTCCTTTAATGATTTTGTTTTCTGTTTATCCCTAACAGTCAGATAAATAATAATGACCGTTAATATTGTACTAATGACGACCCCTATTATTTGTGCTATTGCAGAACATAAAAACCAATCCATTTTATTAATATGTTTTGATTAAGATAGGAATATTTACAATCTGTTATTCGCTTATTGGCTAAAAAATTCGTTACCAACTTATAGCTAATGAACTCATTCCTATTTGAAATAGGGGTTTTGTAGTTCTACTATGGTCTTCATAATACTACTGTATTGTTACCCTGTAATTCTTTGTCTAAATTGTCCCAATGTATCTTGGTCAATTCATCCATACCACCTCTTAGGTTGCCTTCAATCTCATCAACTCTCTTTACATAGTTGTAACCAGTTTCAAGATAACTGGTGTCCTGTTCATACTTAATGCACTCCAAACAATCTGCAAATTCTTCAGTTAGGATTTCATCCCATTCCTTTAGACCATCCATTATAACTTCATTCATATCAATACCTGATTCTTGCATTGCAATGAACTTAGCATAGGTGTTGTAATCCATTTCAACTGTTAAGGTCACTGCCACCATTCCTTTTTTTACTCTTTTAGTTTTCATAGACATTTTTTATTTAAAAAGTTATTAATCAGTTTCTTACCGCCAATATAATAAGTAGAATATCAATTGTCAAGGATTTTTAAAAATAATCTTTTGCTTGATATACAATACATTATAAAAATATATGGTTAAAAACACCTACCTTTTTTAATTAAGATTATTTTTTCTTCTTGTTTTGGCAGTTAGTGGTAGTAAGCCAAAGATTCTATTTTCAAGAACCTGACAAAAATCATAATCAGAAATTGGCTGTTTCAGGTCTGACTTTTGTATTTATCTATACTTCTAATAAAAGCCTTTTTATTTTGTTGCCCTGCAGAATCCAAATGCAGGGTATTTCATTCTCTGAACACCTTGTAAACACTATACCACCAAAAAGGGGAGCTACTGCAGCAAGGGTTTCATAACTTGCAAAACTTAGCGAACCACTTCTGCAAGGGTTTCAGGAGCATAAATTATTTATATTGATTCTAAAGAAGATAAAAAAAGGGCGATACTTTCATATCACCCACACCAAGATAATTCAACCCTGTGCTTCTAATGCAGTCAGTTTTGACTTTTTGGGTCTGTATATAGTGAATGTGTTACCATTTATTAAAAGAACATCAACCTTATCATTATCAATATCAATTCTTTCAATAACTTTCTGCACAAGTTCTTTATCAATAATTACTTTACTAAAAATACTTGAATCAAATACCTTATTATTAGGATTAAGAACTTCTTCAAATTTGCTTGGGTCAATTATTGCAACTGCAGGTGGTATCATTATTTTCGTTTTTATGTGTGATAACTTGATGTTAATTTCATTCATCTTTTCTTGCAGTTGTTTAACCAAATCAGTGCTTGCATCAAACTTTTGGTCAAATTTTAGTTGTCCTATCTTGGCAATGTTGTTAATAAGATAGTTTTGTGTCTGCTTTTCAGCATCAATTTGTTCTTGTAGAAGTATTACTTCATTCTGCATTTCTTTTGCTTGGTTTATTATGCCACTATTATCATTCAATAATTTACTACCATTAACCATTAGTTTTTTCTTTAATTCTTCATCAAGAAAATCAATCTTAATGCTTTTAATGTTACAGCCTTTACCATATTTCTTGGACTTGCACATATATAAGTTATCTCTATATCTACCTTTAAAATGTTGACCACAGGCACATATTATCTTACCAGCAAGCAAATAACCATACTTGTTATGCTTATTTATTTCAGTACTATTACCTTTTGTTGCAAGTCTTTCCTGTACTGCAGCAAATACATAATCTTCAATAATTTTGGTTTCTGGTGTTTCCATTTCTTCACCATTCCAAGTTCTTCTGCCGTTGTAAATGCTGTTGGCTAAAATCTTATATATGGTGGTGTCTCTCCACATTTTACCCTGTTTTGATGTAAATCCTTGTTTGTTTAACCAAACTGCAAGTTTCATTGAACCCCAACCTTCACTGTACTTCTGAAACATAAACCTAATGTTTTCTGCTTCTACAGGATTTATTACAAGTTTGGTATCAACAACATCAAAACCATAAGGTACACTACCACCAATCCAAGTGCCTCTGTTAACAGTCTTTCTAAGTCCTGACTTCACCCTGTAGGTTATTGTGTCAAGTTCAAATGCATTAATGGCTGACAGAATGCCAAGTAATAAATTGGTAACAGGATTAACACTACCATCCGCATTCAGTGTTCTTATATTTTCTTTCAGGCTGATAAAGCAGATACCCTTATCAGTCCAACCTTTAATAATTGTAACAGCATCTTGGCTTCTTGCAAGTCTTGACAATTCACTGCAGATAATGTACTGTGGTTTGTTGGCATCAACGTAATTAAGTAAAACTTGCAGTTCTTTTCTGTCAGCTAATTTTGCAGCACCTGAAATGGTTTCTTGAAACTCTTGGACAAGATTAAAACCATATGCTTTGCAGTATTGCCTTACATCTGCAAATTGTCTATCATTGTCTTGCTTTTGAGTTGAAACCCTGTAGAATGCAACTGCTTGGTTTTCTGATACCTGTGAAGTTTTCATTGTCTTTGTTTTTAGCATATATTTGTTATACGCAAACAAAGATAAAAAGATACATCAGTAAAACAAGTAACAGGGGCAGGGGGTGGATTTAACGACTGTTAATAATTTTAACCAATACACTGATCTCTTGCTCAAACACCCACACGCTAAAGCCTACAGCCTAAATCGCTACAGCCTTCTAAGTAATATCCTTCACCTGCTGCAACACATTATCCGGTTCAAAGATCTGCTTCCAGTCATCTTTGAACAGAATGCTGCGTCCTCTCTGAAGGGCCTTGTTGGCTGCATCGGAAAACACGGCATTGGGTAGTTCTTTAAAGAGCACAGCCAGCTGAATATTGATATGCCCCAGCAGGAATTCACGTGCAGCTTCAGCCGGAACGCCTCTTTTGATGATCTCTTCCATCCCTTCTCTAACCAGGTCGAGGCATGAGGAGGAAAGGGTCTCCACGAGGGCTGGCTCAAGCAGGGCCATTTGTTCCATGGTAACCCGGAATGATTTTGAAACCGGAGCATACATTTGCCTGGCGATCATCTCCCCGGTGAGATACTGATCATCAGGTCCCTGCATTAGGGCACAGACAATGGCCTGTTTGGCCAGACTTCCGCCGAAAAAGTCGGCCTGTGCCTCCGGAGTTGGTTCCCAGTTAAACACAGAAGGATGGGCGGGATGGGTTATAAAATAGCCAATATCCTTGCGCATGAACAGCCTGCCTGCACGGGCAACTGCCGGGTCAAGGGTCATTACGAGGGCATTTTTTTTCATGCCCGGGATCAGCTGGGCTGAAACCCTGCCCAGATGAACATCCGGCACAGCCAGAATGACAACATCTGCAGAAGGGATTGCTCCCTCTTCATCCGATGTCGTGACATGCAGCTCTTTCAGCTTTTCAATACCTGCAGGGCTTACCTCCAGATAACGCATTTCATGTTCTGAATTTTTCAGGTTTCTGGTGAGCCGGAGTCCCATTTTCCCACCCGCTCCAACCAGGCTTATTGATTTTTTCATGGTCATTTGAGAATTTCATCCATATATAAAACACTTTCACGGGCCCAGTTTTCTTCCCTTTCCAGGGTTTCCTGCAGGCTAGCGGCCGGAGGAGTCCACAACTCAAGAATAGCGCTGCGGCATTTGCCATAGGGTCTGAGTTTTTCAAGTACAAACGGAAGATCCAGCATACCTTTTCCGGCAGGAGTGCCCTCAATAATAAAACCCATTTTATGAGAAACACGTTTTACAATAAAATCTTTTATATGGAGGTTGACCGTATACGGGGCAAGAAACCCCAGTACGGTATCAATACCCTCCCCGATTCCCATGGAATTGACGCAATCCAGGCAGATACCCAAATAACGACTGCCTGATTGCTCAACGATATCCCTGAATGTGGCTGCATGGAGCCGGTCATGATTTTCAATCGCCAGGATGATCCGGGATGACTCAAGTCTGCCGATTGCATTCCGGATAACAGCCCTGATCGTATCCAGGTCAGGTTGATAATCAATCCCGTCGATCACCATTCTCAATATCGGGGATTCAAAAAAAACGGCCAGATCTATAAAGTGATGCAGGTTTTCCTCTGTAAGTCCCCTGCTTCCGATCTCGATTCCTATCTGATGCAGACTGGCATGGCTTCGGATCTTTATCAGTTCTCCGGCATCCAGTCCGGTCAGGGACAGGTTGTCCGCCAGTTGAACGCGATCTACCTTCAGCTCCGCGGCTTTGCTGATCAGCGAATAGACAGACATGGGTTCCTCCGGCATGGAACCGGGTACACCGATGGCCCAGGTATAGGTATAGGTACTGATCCCCTTTAGCATGACTCTTTATTGATCTTTAACAGAACCTGGCGGAATGAAATTTTTTCCCTCCTCATCCAGGACAAGTACCCAATCAAATCCCGGACCCCGCGAGGGTGCAATGAAATGAAGGACCGGTTTCTTTTCCATGTTACCCGCAAATTGTGATTTTCCCGATCTCGGATCGAACCACCAGGCCTTATAGGATGCAACAGGCAGCATGTTTCCATACAATACTATTTCATCACCCAGGGGTGTGTAAACCATGACATACCCCTCTCCCTTCGTTGCCACTATCTGATTGTATTCGTTACCCCGGTTTAAGATAATCTCACTGAAAGGAACCCTGCCCAGCATGGGCCTTGATTCCATAAGTCGCCTGACGTTGAGCATCTGACTGGCACCAGGCAGATCGAGCACATCGTACCAGTAATGCCGGGCGTAGCCGACGAATTCCCTCCCCGGAGCAGCCATCTGCCATATCGGGTGGCATCCGTAAGTATGACCATGTGACCCGGTAAAGAGGTTCCAGTAAGCGGCCTGCCGTACATGCATCTCATTGAACCAGCCCAGGGAATCAGGCCTCCAGTTAATGGGATGATCCTCATAACGGGGTTCTCCATCCATGCAGGGCTTGACCGGTATTTTTTCATAATCCTCCCTGATCATCCGGTAAATGGCATAGGAACGCTGGCCGTGCCCTGTCTGCGCCATATTAAAATCAAGCCAGTTACAGTCGTGAAACCATTCCGAAGAGCTTCTTTCACCCCAGGGATGATAGGTCATCAGGTGGTTCGGGTCAGCTGCTTTGACACCCTTCCCCAGGGCATCCCATACCGGAAAATTGTTACCCGTACCGGCTGCATTTGTACCCCCCGGACGATCACCCCCATTGATCCAGATGATATTCGGAAAGTCCTTGTACCGGTTGCCCAGGTATTTTCCATAAGCCATCGCATTTTCCGGGTTAAAGATCAGGGGTCCGGTACCCCAGGTGGACTTGTCCACTTTATCTCCCCAGGTGGGTAATAATCCGATGAATATCCCCTTGCGCTCAGCCAGTCGGATCACACTGTCGACAAAGGCGAAATAAGTTTCATTCGGCCTGAGCGGATCATTGTTGATCAGGGGCTTGTCCCCATTGCGGTTTGGCGTGTTCAGTCCATCCAGTTCTGCCAGGATCACAGCCTGGATTACTGTAAAACCCTTTTGCCGGCGATTCTCCAGGTATTTTTCCGCCTCGGGGTAAGAAAGCCGGTGAAATAACTCCCAGCCTGTATCTCCGAGGTAAAAGAAGGGTGTACCATCGCTGAAAGTCAAAAACCGTTTGTTTTCCGAAACAACCAGTCGGCCATGGCTAAAGTCAACAGAAGGTCCTTTATAAGGCGTCAATTGAGCTTGTGCTTGCAGGATGCCTCCAAGCATCAAAATATAACAAACCAATATTTTCACTTTTCGTTTTTCACTTTTCATTTTTCACTTATTGTTTTTTCCCGAAGGGATGCCTTCGGCACATTGCTCATTGTTCATTGCTCATTGTTCATTGCTCATTGATCCTTCATCCTACTCTTGCGTAAACAATCAGTGCAAGTCCCACCAAATAGCAAAGAAACATCAGAAGCAACAGGTTACTGGTTCCCTTCGGAGCCTCCTTGAATTCTTTCCAGGCAAATATGCCCCATAAAGCGGCAACCACTGGTGCAGAGTTACTCAGTCCATAGGAAATGGCGGGACTGGCAGAACCTACGGCCATGAAACTGACTGAGTTGCCCAGACACCATATTGCACCACCCAGCAATCCATACAGATGTGCCGGGTAGTTCCCCTGAAATAATCTGACCGGGTAACAGGACTTCCCTGGACAGGCCGGCGCATAAAGAATGGATTGAAAACCATTGTACTGATCAGTGCGCCCAGTGAAAAGAAAACCACGGCCGTATAGGAGGTGATCTTTCCTGCCGTTTCAGGCAAAAAGGATGTATCGAGTGACGAAGCCACGAACCGGTAAAAAAAAGCGATCAGCAGTCCCGCGGCAAATGACAACATGATACCCTTCAGCGGCGTTTTTTGCTGTTTCCTGGCCAGACGGCGGTAAGCGATCATGCTGAACACAATGGCAGCCACGATCACCAGTGTTCCGCCAAACAGCAAATACGGATTGCCTTCGGGCCTTCCCAGGTAATTGATCACAATGCCCAGTATCCAGCCTATTCCGCCCCCAATGGGAAAGGCAACCGACATACCTGCAATTGAAATGGCTGCAACGAGCAGGAGGGTTCCCAGGTTCCAGATGGCGCCGCCTACTGCTGCACTCAACAGGTTCGACGGGCATGCCTGCTTCACATCTGCGACAAAGGTGCGGCCAGCTGTTCCCAGACTGCCGAAAGTAAAGGCCATTAAAAGTGCAAAAAGCATTATTCCCAGGATGAAATCCCAATAGAATAATTCAAAACGCCATGACTTACCCGCCAGGTTCTGTGTATTTTGCCAGGATCCCCAGCAAATCATGGCCAGGATACAAAGGATCACTGCCAGGGTATAATTTTCAACCAGGATCATAGAAATGTTTTTAGGAGGTTTACAATAAAAGCAAGTTAAACTATTTTATAACTTTAAGATTGGAAGTAAGCAAATATTTTATAGAGAAAATATTATATAAACTACAGATTGAATTCACAAGTCAAATTACAGGGCAGTCCGGACAAATTCCCCGCCAGCAAAAGACTGAGGGCAGGTTTATTGACCATGGAATTTGAACATGGTAGCCTGAGAAATATTTGTTGTGGCGAACAGGAATTAATACGCATGATTTACCCGGCAGTCAGGGATGAAAACTGGCTTACTGTAGTTCCTGAGATTTCCACCATTAACCTGGTCAGGCGTTCGCGTTCTTTTTATATACGTTATGAAAGCCTCTACCGCTTCAAGGATATAAACTTCAAGGCGACATTCACTTTTGCAGGTACAGCCGATAGCCACCTGGCTGTTGAAATGAACGGATTAGCCCTGTCCACTTTCATGAAAAACAGGATCGGATTTTGTGTGTTACATCCGATAACCTCATGCACTGGCAAGGAATGTGCGGTTTATCATCCTGACGGAACTGCCACCATTTCGCATTTTCCGCAGGTAATTTCTCCTTGTCAGCCATTCCGGAACATCAGGGGCATGCAATGGAAAATCGATGAAAACTTCGAAGCTTTGCTCCGGTTCGAGGGGGATATATTTGAAACCGAAGATCAGCGAAACTGGACTGATGCATCATTCAAGACCTACAGCACACCGCTGGATATACCCTACCCGGAGCAGATAACAGCAGGTACAGCCCTGCAACAACAAGTGGATTTTGAATTGAAGGGCAATCGGCATAAAGCCCAGGTAACGAATTCAGGCGTGGGCTTCACCCTGGGCCGGGAAACCGCAGGGAAGTTGCCCGATGTTGGCATTGGTGCTACAACCCGTGATATTCCCTTATCCAGGCAGGAAGGAGAGATCATACACAGGATGGCATTCTCACACCTCCGGGCTGAGGTATATCTGTTCCGGGATGATGTTGAATCTCAGTTGGCCAGACTTTGCAGTGAATCTTTTTTTACCGGATTACCGGTTGAATTGTGTCTTTTCTTTGGTCGTAATCCGGTAGCTGAGTTCAGCACATTCCTGTATCATTACCGACATACTGACTTACAGATAAAATGCCTGTTGCTTCTGGATGCAAAAGAACAAGTTACCCCATCCCGATTGCTGTTATCAGTGTTGCCTCTTATCCGAAAGGAGATCAAAAACGTAACGGTTGGTGCCGGTACAAACTGCAATTTTGCACAGCTCAACCGGTCAAGGCCTTATCCCGGAACAATTGATTTCATCAGCTTTGCTGTTCACCCGCAGGAACACGCTTTTGATAACCGCAGCCTGATGGAAAATACTGAAGCCCAGGGATATGCGGTGAAGAGTGCCCTGTTGTTTGAGGGAAACAGGCCTGTTTTTGTTTCTCCGGTTACCTTGCAGCGCAGGTTTAATGCCAATTCTGCCAACTTTGAAACACTGGTGGGTGATGGTTCATTTCCTTCGCAGGTGGATGTCAGGCAAATGTCGCTTTTCGGAGCAGCCTGGACTGTGAGAAGTATCAGGAACCTGCTCTATTCGGGAGCAACCAGCCTGACCTATTATGAAACTGTCGGTGAACGCGGTATCTTCATGGGGGATCAGGATTCCCGATGGCCCTCGCAGTTCCATGCTGGAAAGTGCATGGTATTTCCGGTTTTTCATGTGTTCAGGATGTTGCTTCAACATAAGGATTACCGGATATTGAACAGCATCAGCAGCCATCCATTGCAGGTTGACGGATTTGTCCTGGGCAATGAAATGCATGGCGTGGCATTTTTATCCAATATGACAAACAGGGATCAGAAAGTTACACTTGACGGATTAACAAATTACAGGGTGGTATTCAACATGCATGCAAGGAACTTTGACGGGATAATAACACAAGATGCCATGCCAGATGAGGTGCACATTGCACAGCCGTATTTATCCAATTCTGGTCAGGTTGCATTTCGGCCATATGAAACCATGGTTGTAAAGTTTCAGCCGTATTTATTTTGATATACAGGATACTGTTCATAAATTTGGATAAATACCGTGTAACAATATTAAACCATTATAACATGACAAAAGTAGCCATGCTCGGAGCCGGATTTATCGGTGATTTCTATACTTTTTCGCTACACGGTCAGCGCAGCCGCGATCGTGTACAAATCATCTATTCACGTGATGAAGCCAGGGGTAAGGCTTTTGCCAAAAAGCACGGAATACCCAGATGGACCACTTCTATGAATGAGGCGGTAAATGATCCGGAAGTAGAGGTCGTGATCATCGGCCTTCCCAACAACCTGCACCTGAAAGCAGTAAAACTGGCTGTGGAGGCCAAAAAGGCGGTATTCTGCACAAAACCGCTTGGCTGCAATGCAAAAGAAGCCCTTGAAATGCTTGAGATAGTCGAGAAAGCAGGTTTAATGCATGGATACATGGAGGATTTGGTTTATACGCCAAAAACACTGAAAGCGCTTCAATCGGTAAGAGCCGGAGCCATTGGTCAGGTAACCTGGGCACGATCGCGTGAAACACACCCCGGCCCTCACAGCGACTGGTTCTGGACTAAGGAAATCTCAGGCGGGGGCGTACTTCTTGATATGGGCTGCCACTGCATTGAAATTGCCCGGAATTACATCGGCAAAGATATTCGCCCGGTTGAGGTGGTCTGCTGGGCAGACACAATGGTGAAACCCATTGATGCCGAGGATAATGCACTGGGCTGGGTAAGGTACGAGAATGGTGCCATTGGCCAGTTTGAAGTGAGCTGGTCATTCCGCGGTGGCATGGACCTGCGCGATGAGGTCATGGGTACCGAAGGCACCATCTGGGTGAATAATTTCCTGCGTACCGGTTTTGAAATGTTCACAGCAGGCGGTAAGGGCGGATACGTGGCTGAGAAAGCCGAATCAGAAAAAGGCTGGATCTTCCCGGTGGGTGACGAAGTGGTTGAACTGGGCTATACTGATATGTTTACCGACTTGTTTAGATCTTACGAAAACAAGGTTGAACCCAAGGAGACCTTTTACGACGGATACATTGTGAATGAAATTATGGATGCCTGTTACCGCTCTGCAAAATCGAAAAAATGGGAACCGGTAAAGCTTGAAGTGTGGAGAGGCAGGGAAAAAACCAGGCCCATTTCAGCCATCCACGATTATGATAAGGATCATATCCTGGTAAAGGAAGAAACCATGCCCGATGGCAGGGTAAAACTGATCCTGAAGCACAAAAAAACCGGGAAGATCACACAGACGGAGGTGAGGAAATAAGTGACACGTGACGGGTGACGTGTGACAAGTGTGTTTTGAGGTTTGAGGTTTGAAGTTTGAGCATGATGTCTCCGTTCGGCCCATTGCTCGGCGTAGATTGTATCTACGCCGTCTCCTCAGTTCGGCTGAGGCTGAGCCTCAGCCGCTATATCTTTTCAGGCTTCGCCTGTCTCCCCCTCTCCCCCTCTCCCAGTCTCCCCCCTTTCAACAATCGATATTTGGGCTATAATGAATAACCATTGGGCCTCCCGTAGTTGAAACAGGCTATCCTCCTCCCTTACCTTTATCTCATCAAATAGACAGTATCCATTTCCAATTAAAAACAATTAAAAATTCGGAGGATTCAATTATGAAAAAGTCAATTATTCTTTTGTCAGTAGTTCTATTTTGCCTCTCAGGCATGGCAAAGGACCTGGGAGCAAACTGGGTGGTAACCAGCGAGGGCAAAATAGATTGTAAAAAGATCACCCTGGGGTATAACAATGCCCGGATCGTATTTGAGAACGGTAAGAAGGCAGCCATACCCCTCAGCTCCATCAGTTCTTATACACTGAACGATAAAGTGTTTACAAAATTACCGATTTACAAAGATGGTAAACCAACCAACCGGACGGCGTTTATGGAATTGATAAAAAACCATGGTGAATTAAGTCTTTATAAGTTTAGTATGTGCAATTTTGTGTCATCTAATCCGGAAGATAAAATCTATTGCTATTTCCTTTATAAGGGAGATAAATTGCATCTGGCACTGGATGAAAAAACACTGCCCAACATTTGCAAGCATTTTGGACTCACTTATTCGTATAACTAGACTATTTGAGCAGATATAAAGAATCCTGCTTTCGGGCGGGATTTTTTTATTTCACCAAAACTCATCATGCGTTATGGATGGGACAATAGGATCAGCTTATGGGCTAATTGCATCAGATATTATGAGATCATATAGCCTGAATTATTCGTATCTTTTCAGAGAAATTGCCTTTCCCTGGCGTTATCATTTAAAACCCCCCGACATGAAGAAGTTTTTATCTCTGGTCTTATTTCAGCCCCTTATACTCAGCATCCTTTGCCAGCATCCGGAAATATATTTTGAGCATCTCTCGGTTCAGCAAGGTTTGGCGGATCATGGGACTTATTGCATTATGCAGGATCATGCCGGATTCATCTGGATCGGAGGTATTAACGGATTGTACAAACATGATGGATATGATTTCACGTTTTTTAAGGATCCGCCAGGTTGCAGGAATTGTCCATCTTTTAGTAACGTTTATGAAATTCTCGAGGATGACCTGGGATTACTTTGGATATATTCAAATGATGGCATAACACTTTTTGATCCGGAACAAGAAAAGTCAATGCTGGTTTATCCATTATTATGGGAGGCTCACCATGCTTATTCGGATGGTAAATGGGCCATGCTTCGGGACTCCATGGGCAATATCTGGGCTTCCCGTCAGATGGGGTTGATAAAAATATCCTACCGGGAGAATATCAAATTGCCATTTACCAAAGAGATGGTTTTTAAATATGGCGCAAAAAGCATTTTTAATATTGAATCCATTCAGCTTTCATCTCATAAATACGGACCAGATAATGCTGTGATGTCTCTCAATGCGGACGAGCAAGGAAATATCTGGGCGGGTTGTGCGGAAGGTCTTTATATACTACGACAGGGATATCACACGTTTGTGAGGCTGGATAAGGGAGCCAATAAGGGGATCCAGCAAGCAATTCAGAATGTTGGTGCGGTATTACAGATAGATGAAAATGCATATTGGATTGCAACTTCAAAAAGCCTTTACTTGCTGACGAATGTGAAAATGGCCCTTCGCGACAGCATTCCTGATAATTCATTACTTCTTTTTTCACCGAAGCTAATGATTGGGAAACAGATTATTTATTCATTTTCAGTTGACCGAAATCGGAATTTTCTGCTGGGTGCAGAAATTGAAATCTACAAATTAATAAATGATATTAAAACAGGCAAAGTTACCTTTGAACAGGTAAGCAAAAGTTTGACGGATCCCGAGTTTAAGGGATACGGTACCTCAGTACGGGATATATTTGAAGACCGGACAGGCTTGCTATGGGCGGCACAGGATTATTACGGAGTCTCGAAGTTCAATTTGATCCAATCGCAATTTAACAATTATAACGAATTAATAATCAATAATTTCAATAATATTGACATTAATCCCATTTATAAAGACATTGTGGGCAATTTGTGGATTGGCACCTATGGCGGAGGTTTATACAAAATTCAACCGGAAACGAAAAAGGTGACCCGATATGATCCAGGTGGAAATAAAAGTTTTATGCTTTGTATGCAGGAATCATCCCCCGGAATTTTCTGGATTGGCACGCTTTCGGGCATCCTGGAATTCAATTCCCATAGTGGAAAATTCCGTGATCCATTGCCCGATACAAGAATCGCGAATAACCTGAGGGGTTCAATGGTATGGGACCTGTTAAAAGACGGGGACCAGTCCTACATTGCAACACTCAATGGTTTGTTTGTTTATAATGTTCTAAATAAAGAACTCTTTCAATTTTCATTTCCTGCAGCATTAAATACTTATTATGGGATTATTTCATTAATCAAAATGAAGAATGGCGAAATATGGGCAGGTACGGTCAATCATGGAATCAATAAAATAGATTTCAATTCCCAGAACGGCAGTTTATCCCTCCGACCTGTTTTTACAGATAAGGTACTAATTGATAAGGGTATTGATATCTCATTTCGTAACAGGCTTTATGAAGACAGTAAAGGATTTCTGTGGATAGCAACTTATTCGGGAATACACCGCATCAATATCACGACCGGTGACGTGAAAAATTACCACTTATTTGAAAATATCGAATTTCCAGAGGTATGGTCAATTACCGAAGATGATCATAACAATCTCTGGCTGGGAACCCATAGCGGATTATGCCGGTTTAACATGAAAACCGGAAAGGTGAAAGTTTTTGAAAAATCCTATGGTGTGCCCATTTTAGTTCATGGTCAAAATTCGGTATTCAAAGATAAAGAAGGCAGAATGTATTTTGGCGGACTGGGAGGTTTTTACAGCTTCCACCCTGATAGCATCAAATCAAATGATTCTATACCTCCCATTGCTATAACCGATTTAAGATTATTCAACAAATCTGTTAAGATTGACACTGTGAGCAATGCGATTTTAACAAAAAACATCTCCTATACCAGAAAAATTGAACTTCGATATAACCAGAATGACCTGACCTTTGAATTTGCTGCTTTGGATTATAATCAGCCCTTAAAGAACAAATATGCCCACAAACTCGAAGGATACCAGGATGAATGGATAGAAACCGATGCGAATAACCGTGTGGCCACCTATACAAATCTTGATCCCGGAACCTATATTTTCAGGGTCAAAGGATCGAATAATGACGGAGTATGGAATGAGAAAGGTACATCGCTCAGCATCATCATTCGCAAACCCTGGTGGGCCACCACACTGGCCTGGTGCATCTATGTGATTGTTTTTCTGGGTGTATTTGGGGGATACATCCGTTTACGCCTGTGGCGTTTGAAAAAGGAAAAACTGAAACTGGAGCGGCAGGTTGTTTTGCGCACCCGTCAAATTGAAGAACAGAAGGAAGAGATCCTTTCCCAGAGAGATCTGCTTGAAGTACAAAACCAACAGATCACAGAACACGAACAACTCAAGAGCCGGTTCTTCACCAACGTTTCCCATGAGTTTCGCACGCCCTTGTCCCTGATCCAGAGTCCGGTGGAAGAATTATTGGATGATCCGCGGCGCAATGAGAAAGAGCGTAGAAAACTGAATATGGTCCAGCGAAATGTGCGATGGCTACTTAACCTGGTCAATCAATTGCTTGATATATCCAAGCTTGATGGCAGCAAAATGAAAATTGAACTTGCCGAAGCCGATGTGATCAATCACCTGCGGGCGATTGCAGGCGCTTTTACTTCCCTGGCGGAAACTAAAAGTATTCACTATGTGTGTAGTTTTCCTAAAGATGAAATAAAAACCTGGTTTGATCCCGATAAGCTGGAGAAAATTGCCGGAAACCTTCTTTCAAATGCATTTAAATTCACACCCGAAGGGGGTGCGATCATTTTTACCGCCCTGTATAGAAACAATGATGATCCCAGGATAGAACGCACCCTCGAATTCTCAGTGAAGGACAGCGGACCCGGAATACCCTCAGGCAGCCTGGAGAAGATCTTCGACCGGTTCTACCAGGTGGAGGAATCAATGAAAGCTGAAGGCGGAGGCACCGGCATTGGTCTTTCCCTGGCCCGCGATATGGCGCGGTTACTTCATGGCGATATCGGTGTGGAAAGTGAACCTGGAAAAGGCAGTACCTTTGCCGTTTCAATTCCACTGGGCAAAGATCACCTGAAAGAATCCGAATTCATCCTGTTGAAAGAGGCACCAGAGACTGTTGATCTTATGCTTGAATTCCAGGATAATATGGAAGAAGTGATTCAGGAAGGAAGATCCAGGGATGAAAAACCGATTATCCTTATTGTGGAAGATAACCGGGATATCCGGTTACAGCTCTCAGATAACTTTCAACCCGGATATATCATTCTTGAGGCCATTGACGGGGTAGCCGGACTGAAAAAAGCAACGGAGACGATCCCCGATCTGGTTATCACCGACCTGATGATGCCCCGTATGGATGGTGTGGCACTCTGCGAAAAATTGAAAAACGATGAACGTACCTGCCATATTCCTGTAATCATGCTCACCGCCAAAGTTACCCTTGAGGACAAGATAACCGGTTTCCTCACCGGTGCCGATGACTATGTTCCCAAGCCTTTTCAGATGGCGGAGTTGAAAGCCAGGGTAGCTAACCTGATCGAACAACGCCGGAAACTGAGGGGGCGGTTCAGCCGTGAAGTCACACTTAAACCAAGCGATATTTCAATTACACCCCTGGATGAGAAATTCCTGAACAGGGCTATAGAGATTGTTGAAAAACATATGGATGATGAAGACTTCAGTCTCGCCGGGTTCCGCGAAGAAATGAACATGGCCCGCAGCACCTTGTTCCGCAAGCTCCATGCGCTGACTAACCAGTCACCTACCGAATTCATCCGCACCATCCGGGTGAAAAGAGCGGCAGATCTGCTGAAACAAAATTTTGGCAATGTAATGCAGGTATCCTACGAGGCAGGATTCAAAAATCTCTCCTATTTCAATAAATCGTTTAAAAAGCTGTATGGCGTTTCACCGGCGGAGTATGCGAAGCAGAGCAGAAGAGTGATGAGTAAGGAGTAATGAGTCCCTCAGCATTTAGCAATATGGCCCCAAAAATTATAACCGTCCAAACAGTTGATCAGGTGAAATATTGGTTTACATTTATAAGGCTACTCATTACGTTTTATTAACTTTTTCTCCCCTTACTTTTTTGTCTGCCACACAAAAAAGTAACAAAAAAAGTCACCCCGGGCGAAAAAATTAAGCTGTCCTTGTCGCACCAGCCTCCGCTAACCAGGGCCGGATAGCTTAATTTTCGCGCCGCCCGTGGACAAGCCTGCGCACACGGCGAATATTAAAGCTGCTTTTTGAATTGGAAATTTTGATCCGCCTTTGAAAAAATGCGTGAAGAAAATCAATTCATGGAGCGTTAAGAAAGATAATCTGTTTGAGTCCCGATTCCTGCGGGGCGAGTTATTTTCTTTTAGCGTAATGAATTGATTTTTAGTATTTTTTCAGAAGCGGCGGCTTTTTTTGGTTACTTTTTTTAGCTGAAGAAAAAAAGTAACTGAGTAAGGTTAAATATGAAAACCGGGATTAAAAGTTGGAATATGGAATTACTCTTAGATTGAAAGAATTTGTGCTTTTTCTATAGTATTATGACTATATATCTTATTGATAATGTGATAAATAGAGTTATATAATATAAGAGAGGGTTAAGGGATTAGAGTGTGAAGTGATTGGTGATTGGTATTCGGCGCTGGCCAACCTTGTTTTAAGGCCCAAGTCCTGTATTAATCTGATTTTTATTTACCCCGGCCTTAAGGCCGGGGCTATTGAAATACAATTACTTCCTCCAATCAGCTGAAAATGAGTTTCAGCCTCTATATCTTTTCAGGCTTCGCCTGATCCCACAATGCAAAATAATTAATATTTCCTTTGCAAAATTCAAATCTTTGTTTTTACTTTGTAACTCAAAGTACTTTATTATGGAAAACAGTAAGGAACCCATACAGCAACTAACCGAGATCCGTGACCTGATGGAACGCTCCTCCCGCTTCATCTCGCTTAGCGGCTTATCCGGAATTTCAGCAGGCATCATTGCCCTGGCCGGTTCGGCGATCGCTTTCTTCATCCTGGGTTTTGATCAACGGTATTTCACCATGAAGCCCTATGCTGAAATGATATCCGGATTGGAATCCGGTCATCCCTGGCTCAACATTACCCTGGATGCACTGGTCATGCTTGCTCTTGCCCTTTCATCCGGTATCTATTTCACCACACGGAGGGCCCGGAATAAGGATCTGAAAGTATGGGACAATACTGCACGCAGACTGGTTGTCAATTTGCTGATTCCCCTGGGAACCGGCGGTATACTCTGTCTCCTGTTCATTTATCATCAGCTCTACTTATTGCTGGCGCCTGTAACCTTGCTGTTTTACGGACTTGCCCTGATCAATGCCAGCAAATATACTTTTCATGAGATCCGGATTCCTGGGTATATCCGTTATCGTACTGGGTCTTCTGGCATCCTGGCTTCCGGGATATGGCATTCTGTTCTGGGCTGCGGGATTTGGACTGGGACATATTGTTTATGGGGTGGTGATGTATTTCAGGTATGAATCGAAGAGAAACAAGGGACAAGGGACGAGGGACAAGTAAGAAATTAGATGAAAGAGATCATTTCAAAATTAAACAAGCAGTTTGAAAGCCGGGTGCGACTGGGGATCATGGCCGTGCTGATGGTGAACGAATCGGTGAGCTTCAATGCACTGAAGGAATTGCTGGATGCAACAGATGGAAATCTGGCCAGCCACCTCACCGCCCTGGAAAAAAGCGGAATGGTTCAGGTACATAAACAATTCATCGGCCGCAAACCGAATACACAGTATACAGCAACCAAAAAAGGAAAACAGGCTTTCAGGGAGCACCTGGATTATCTGGACAGAGCTGATAAGAAGAAATGAATTATGAATGTGGATGAATTATGAATTATGAATTATGAATTATAGACAATCAACTATCAACAATCAACTAAAAACTTTTATTTTGTTCATTCACTTTGTGTTTCAAAGTACTTTTAAACTACAATAATCATGGAAACAATTGAAAAAATCAGGAACGGTTTATTGGATACCGTGGGCTTCAAAATGGCCATCATTGCTTTTTTGTCACTTTTGCTGATGGTTCCGGCGGGAATGATCATGCAACTTATCCGTGAACGCGAACAGCGTCGTGACGAAACCATTCAGAAAGTGACTGCAAATTGGGGTAATGCCCAGACACTATGTGGTCCGGTATTGACCTTGTCGTGCAAAACAACCGAAAAGACCGGGCAGAATGAATTCCGCACACTGACCCGCTATGCCCACTTTTTGCCTGAAGATCTGGAAGTTACCGGAACTGTTGAGCCGGAAATCAGGTATCGTGGCATTTACCAGGTAGTAACATACAGGACCAGACTTCATGTTGCAGGCAGTTTTTTACCACCAAACCCGGCCGCAATGCAGATTCAATCTGCAGAATATATGGACCAGCCTTCGTGGATCGAAATTGGTCTTTCCGATATGCGGGGTATCAACCAGAACATCATTTTGCAATGGGGAGATACCAGTCTGGACGTTATTCCAGGCATACCCAGCCGGCAGATATCAAAATCGGGTGTTCATGCCCGGGTACCGGTAAATTTTAAAGCACCAGTCCGCTTTGCCTTTGATATAGATCTGAACGGGAGTCAAAGTCTGAATTTTATCCCGCTGGGCAAAGAAAGCAGGATCGGCCTTTCTTCCTCATGGGACTCCCCCAGTTTTAGCGGTGCCTTTCTGCCCGATGAAAGGAAAATATCCGGTTCAGGATTCACGTCAAGCTGGAAGATCCTGCAGCTGAACCGGAATTATCCTCAGCAATGGACGGAGGATCAGTATACGGTTGAGGAATCCTCCTTTGGTGTTGATCTCAAAACACCGGTGGAACTATATCAAAAATCCATGCGATCGGTGAAGTATGCTATTCTATTTATCGGTCTTACCTTCCTGATTTTCTTTTTTTCGGAAGTGATGACAAAAATCCGTATCCATGCGGTCAATTACCTGCTGGTAGGTGCAGCACTGGTCATCTTTTATTCCCTGTTGCTTGCCTTGTCGGAATATTTGCCCTTCAGCCTGGCTTATTTCATAGCAGGTTTATTGATTATCAGTATGATCGCAGTATTCTCCCATTCATTATACCGGAAAAAACAGGTCACCTTCACGGTTTCGTTTGTTCTGGCCACCTTGTACTTGTTTTTATTTGTTATCCTGCAGCTTGCGGATTATTCCCTGTTATTCGGCAACCTGGGGCTGGTTATTATCCTGGGCGTGGTCATGTATTTCTCCCGCAAAATCGACTGGTATTCACCCGTAAAGGGCAGAAACTAAACCAGGTGATAGGAATATTCCACAGTCTGATGTAAATTTGATGCCAGGCATAAAAAATATGGAAAAGCAAAGATCATTCAGCTTCAGGAAGCAGATAGCCAGTTTCAAACCTGCCTTCAAGGGACTCGCCTTTCTGTTGAAAAATGAACACAATTTCCGGATCCACGTGGCAGCTACCCTGATTGTCATTATCCTGGGTTTCCTGTTCCGGATCAGACCAATTGAATGGATTGCGGTTGTTTTATGTTTCGGATTGGTGATTTCAACAGAAATTATGAACACAACTGTTGAGAAACTGGTGGATTTTGTTTCACCCCAGAATAATGAAAAAGCAGGTCAGATAAAGGATATTGCCGCTGCAGCTGTCCTTGTCTCAGCATGTGTTGCATTCGTTGCCGGCCTCATTATCTTCCTGCCCTATTTATTCAGGCTAAGCTAAAATTCGAATTTATTCTGTAAACAATAAACTAATCTTGATTAATTTTGTTAAATCGTCAAACAGAAATCAATTCATTGTTTAACATAAATATTTTTTAACATGGCTGTATTAGTTGGAAAAAAAGCACCTTCGTTTAGTTCAACAGCGGTGATCAAGGGTGGTGAAGTCATTGATAACTTTTCACTCGATCAGTATCTGGGCAAAAAATACGTTATTTTCTATTTCTATCCGGCAGATTTTACCTTTGTATGTCCGACTGAGATCCTGGCATTTCAGAATAAAATTGATGAATTTGAAAAGCGCAATGTTGCTGTGGTAGGATGTTCAACCGATTCAGAGTTTTCACACTGGAAATGGCTGCAGACCGAAAAGAAAGATGGCGGTATCAAAGGAGTCAAATACCCCTTGGTGGCAGATTGGTCAAAAACCATCGCTGAGAATTATGATGTTCTCGCCGGAACCTATGATTACGATGATAACGGGCGTGCAACATTTAAAGGAATGCCCAAAGCATACCGTGGTTTATTCCTCATAGATAAGGAAGGCGTTGTAAGGCACCAGGTGGTGAATGACATGCCCCTGGGCAGAAGTGTGGAAGAAGCCATCCGGATTGTGGATGCATTGCAGTTTTTTGAAGAAAATGGTGAAGTTTGCCCTGCCGACTGGCACAAGGGTGACAAGGGTATGAAAGAAACACAGGAAAGTGTGGCAGCCTACCTTGCAGGCAAGTAAAAGGAAACTTCTTCCCTTTTTTTTTGACCTGGCGGAACAGAATCCTGCCAGGTCTTTTTGTTTGTCAGAAATTATCGGTATCTTTCCTTTTAGGCATATATTTCATACAATAGCCATGCAAAAGGAATTTGAGACATATCTCTATCAGACCTGCCAATGTTCTCCTGAGAAAACCTTTCTTCTGGCGGTAAGCGGAGGTATTGATTCCGTGGTTATGGCCCATCTTTTTCAACATGCCGGTTTGGATCTTGCTTTTGCACACTGCAATTTCCAACTGAGGGAGACAGAATCAGATGTTGATCAGGCCTTTGTTGAAAGCCTGGCCTCCAGGTTAAAGTTCCATGTTATGTCAGTCATTTTAATACCCGGGCTCATGCGGATTCACAGGGCATTTCAATACAGATGGCAGCCCGTGAACTCCGGTATAACTGGTTTAACACCCTGAAGGAAGAAAATGGTTACGATTGCATCGCTGTGGGCCATAATGCGAATGATGCTGTGGAAACTGTCCTGCTTAATTTAATACGGGGCAGCGGTATCCGCGGCCTCTGCGGAATTAAGCCCCGGCAGGGCGCCATTGTTCGTCCGCTTCTGTTTGCCTCACGCTCCGAAATCCGTAAATATGCTGATAATCATCGTATTGACTGGCGTGAGGATTCATCCAACGCGGAAATCAAATATGTCAGGAACAGGATCAGGCATGTTGTCATTCCTGAACTCGAGGCGATCAATCAGGCCTTCCTGCCAAATGCATTGGATACGATTGCCCGGTTAAGCCAAACCGAACAGCTGCTTAACCTGACCGTTTCGAATGTAAAGAAATCGGTCTGGATTGAAAAGCAGGACAAATCCCTGATCGAAATGGATAAACTTCGCACGTATCCGGCCATTGAAACATTGCTTTATGAATTACTCCGGGATTTCGGATTTACACAACCCGGCATCAGGGCCATCCTGGCTTCCTTTGACTCCACGCCGGGGAAGCGGTTTTTTTCCCAATCACATTGTGTTACCCGGGACCGAAGGCATCTGATCATTACGAGAAATACACTTCCGGCTGATGATGAGATACTGATCGACCGGGAAACTGCCCTGATAACCCATCCGATTCACCTGAGTCTGCACGCGTTTGTAGTGGATCCGGGTTACGTTATTCCCACCGGGAGCAATTGGGCCGCGCTCGATGCAGATCAACTCATCTTTCCTTTAAAACTCCGCCGCTGGAAAGCAGGAGACAGTTTCCGGCCTTTTGGCATGAAGGGATCAAAAAAAATCAGCGATTACCTGATCAACAATAAGGTACCCTTGCCTGACAAACAGGATATCCGGGTAATCGAGTCAGGAAGTAACATTGTCTGGCTTGTCAACCACAGGATTGATGACCGCTTCAGGGTCACGGAAAAAACGCGCCTTGTTATGCAGATTGAATATAAAAATACATGTAGAGATTGAAGCTCGCTTTTACCCATGGATAAGATATCCCGAATAGAAAAAGAATGGATCCAGTCGCTTGGCTCCGGAAACAGTGATCTGGCCCTGACGGCATTATATGAGATCCGGAATGCAGGATCAATGAATATGCTGCCTTACCTATTTAAACTGATACACCGGGAAACACCCCGTGATGTCAGAACTGAGATCCTGAAGATGCTGGGCGAAATCAAATGGCAGCAAGCTGTGCCTTTGATTGCAGCATCCCTGGATGAAATGGATTATGGAGAATACCTTCCAGCCTTTGTTGCTGCATGCTGGCAGTCAGGGCTCGACTTCAGCAGCCACCTTATCATCTTCGCACGACTTTTTATCCACGGGGATTACATTACTTCCCTGGAGGCCTTTACTCTTCTTGAGGAGTCCATACCAAATGCAACTGATCATGCCAGGCTCGAATGTATCCGGTATATCCGGGATTCAGAATACCTGGTTCAGGATGAAAAGCTGCCACTCTTCCGGGAGATGCGGAAGGTGATTGAGAGTATATAGAAGGGACGAGGGACAAGAGGACAAGAGAGAGCATGAGTTAGCGGGTTCACCATGTACCACAGAATCCTAATCAGCAAATTCGTCAATCCTTCAAACGCCGTGAGGGGAAGGGTTTCAGACCGGTCATCCGGATCATGGTAAGCAGCAATTCCCCCCATTGTATAGATAAAAAAACAGGGAACACCCTTCCGGAAGAAGGGACAATGATCACTGTTGCATGCGCTGCCTCTTTTGTTTGATGTCATTTACAAAACCACCACTATCATTGATTGCGCATAATTTATCGAACTGATCTGGGTATTCCTTTGCATTAACTACAGTGATTCCATCTGAACCAGTTCCCACCAGATCGAGATTGACCAGAAATTTTATGGCAGACAGCCTGATCGGACTGTTTTCGGTAAAATACCCTGAACCCAGCAATCCCAGCTCTTCACCGGAAAAGAAGATAAAGGCGACGGAAAACCGCTGCGGATGGGCGTTGAAATACCTGGCGAGGTTGAGTACCATGGCCACACCGCTTGCATTGTCATTGGCTCCGGGAAAATAGGTATTTTTCCCCATGAGACCCAGGTGATCGTAATGGGCCGTAAAAACCAGAAATGAATCAGGACAAGTCGTTCCGGGAATATACCCGATAATATTTTGTGTTCTGTAACCGTTCAGATACCGGTTCCTTATTTTAATCTGCATTTTGACAATACTGTCTTTGCATGCACTGGCTTTCAGCATGATTTGAGGCATATCAGTAACCTGGGACGAAATGCCAAAGGTCAGCTTCTCTCCTGGAAATCTCTATCCCTGCTGTGACAACTCCTGTATTTCCTGCCCGATGACAAGCTCCATACAGCGCAAGTGATTCTTTCCCGCTATCAGTTTCAGATACTGTCTTTACGACCGGTATGAACCGCCCTTTCAGGCCCGGAGACGCAGGATCAATCAGAAAATCACGACCCGGGATAAGGGTTTGACCATTGATCCTGAATTTCATTTTTCCGGGAAATGTATTCACATTCACCGGGAAGAACTGGAAATACTGTCCCCCAAAAGATCGGATCCCGGCTTTTGGACAACTCATCCCGGATAAATCCGGCAGCACAATGATCGCCTTTTTTTGCATATCCCCTGCCATGAAAATCCCGGAACACAGATTGTCTATCACAGTCCGGGCATATGCAATATCCTGACAGTCAACTATTTCCAATTGAGCTAACAAATAAGACTGCCAGGAAGATCAGAACAGACCGGTTGACTATTTTCGATGATTTTCTGAGTCAATGCATGGCTTGAAAAATACTTCATAAACTGGGAACGTTCGTAGACCGAAGGGTCAGGAATATGACTGTAATTGAGCTTTCCCCGGAATTCCTCAAGGGATCTGAAATCTTTTTTCTTCATCCAGGCAGTCAGCTTCATCAAGGATCACCCCGACCTGTTCTTCCCCTTTCCTGTACAAAACCGAGCATATCTGTACAACTCTGGCGCCAGCCAGGATCTGCTTGATCACATGCCTTGCCATCATGCACTCCGGTAGAGGCAGCGATATCAATTTTCTCAACCTTATCGGAAATAATACCTACCCAGCGTAAGGATTGCCTGATATCCGACGGGGAACTAAACACATCTGAACTGGTCAGTTTCAGATTCCCGATATCAATATCAGGTTCATAGAAACGGTTGAACAATACGACACCCCTGGCTCCCCGTACATATAAATTATTTACTACCGCTGGCAGATTGGTAAATTGATGGCCGATTTTAACGGCCAGGGGTATGGGTGTAACTTCCCTTACCCTGCTGACCAGCTCATAATACAATTTCTCGATTTTTTCAGATGACATTTCTTTTTGAAGTGCCAGGAAGAATATATTTAATTCCAGTGCATCAGCACCCGCTTTTTCTATATCCCTGGCAAAGGATACCCATTCAGCTGGCCTTCATGCAATTGATACTGGCAATGACAGGTATTTTCACCGTTTTTTTTGCTGATTCGATCAGTTTCAGATATTCTTCAACCGAATTACCTTTCGCATAGCGCATAATATAGTCATGGGCTTCGGGATATACTCCGTTTTGCACCTGCCTGTGGGCGTCAAAACTAATCTGCTCTTCAAACAAGGATTTAAGCACAACAGCCCCCGCTCCCAATTCTTCAAACCTGCGGATCTTTTCGACGGAATCGGTTAAACCTGAACTACTGATAATCAAAGGATTCTTGAGGCTGAGACCCAGATAATTCGTACTCAATGTAAGCATGGTGCGCTGTATTTATCAATTGTATTTTCTTTCTCCAAAGATCAGGCTGCCAATGCGGACCATCGTCGATCCGGCTTCAAGGGCAGTCTGATAATCTCCGGACATGCCCATGGAAATCTCCCGGAATGCAGGATCATCCTGAAACCACTTTGATTTACAGGCTGAATAATAGGCAGCAAGCTGCAGAAATTCGTGTTTCACCTGGTTCATGTTGGTGGTAAACGTAGCCATACCCATCAGGCCGGTGATCCGAATATGCCTGAAAGACCGGCATTCTTTCGAGGTCATCAGTTGTTCAATATCCTCTCCTGTCATTCCAAACTTTGTCTCTTCCCTGGCAATCCGCATCTCCAAAAGGCAATCAATCCGCCGGTTTATCCTGCCTGCCTCTGCGTTGATCACGGAAAGCAATTTCAGACTGTCAACAGAATGGATCAGGTGAATGAACGGAACGATCAGCTTTACCTTATTGGTTTGTAAATGCCCGATCATATGCCATTCTAAGTCAGCGGGCAATTGCTTCTGTTTTTCCGCCAGTTCCTGTACCTTGTTTTCACCAAATGCCCGTTGGCCTTCATGATATGCTTCGAGAATGGCTGATACAGGCATTGTTTTTGAAACAGCAACAATCCTGACCCTCTCCGGGTATTTCTTCTCGTAGTCTGCTCAGATTTTCTGCAATGCCCATGGTGACACCCAAAATTGTCATATGATCCCAGATCAAAAGTAATAAAAAAGAATAGCATAAACATGATTTAACCAGTCAGGCTCTCCACTGAATTGCTGAAACATGAAAGGTATCTTCAATAAACAATAAAATATTTGCAAATAATATTTCTTCTTTGAAAATTTTATATAATTGTAATTATCATTGCTGATGCAATTGAATGACGTTCTTCTATTGATTAATCCCGGGCTTTTTTTTTCGAGAAGCCAGTTGGCTGAAAAGATCTCAATTCCGGTTTATTCAGGGTGTAAATTGAATTAAAATTCATATATGTGAATCCGTAAAATCAGGAGGAAAACCAATGGAAAAAAATGAAATCCAAAACAGGGTTAAAGAGGTAATAGCAAGGGTTCTGGAAAGAGACGTGGTTGAAATTAATGATTCCGACAATTTTGTCTTCGATCTAGGTGCTTCATCCATGCAAAGCATTCAGCTTATTGCGGCATTCGAAGAGGAATTTGGCGTTGAACTGGAGCAGGACAAAGCCATGGATGTACAATCGGTTTCCGGTGCTGTTGACTTCATCGGTACTTATCTCAATTAAATCTTTCAGCGGACCAGTTCTGCTTTTTTAACATGTAAAGCCGGGATTATGACAAAAAGGTTTCCTGTCCACAAACAAAACCTGGATAAGATATTTTATCCACAATCGATTGCAGTAGTGGGTACCAACAATGTCAAGGGTACCGTACCATATGATATATTGTTTAATATTCTGAAAGCTGAGTACACGGGTATCCTTTTCCCGGTAAGTCCGCGTGACAGATCGATCTGTTCGGTAAAAGCCTATAAATATGTCATTGACATCGAAGATCCGGTTGATCTGGCCATCCTGGTTTTCCCGGCGAATGTTTGTCATATGGCACTGGAACAATGCGGGCAAAAAGGCATCAGGGGGGTGATCATCATTTCCGCCGGTTTTAAGGAGGTAGGCGAAAAAGGTCTTGAACGGGAAATGCAGTTAAAACAGATAGCCGAAAAATATGACATTTCGTTTATCGGCCCCAATTGTCTAGGCGTAATCAATACTGATCCTGTTGTTAAACTCAATGCCTCTTTTGCCAGGAAAATGCCTGAAGAAGGGAGTATCGGATTCCTGTCACAGAGCGGTGCACTTTGCACAGCGGTTCTTGATTACGCCAGGGCCAAACACATCGGTTTTTCGAAATTTATCAGTTTTGGTAACAAGGCAGATATCAGTGAGATCGACCTTCTATATTACCTTAAGGATGATGAAAAGACCAGGGTGATCCTGTTGTACCTGGAGGAGGTCTCAGATGGTCCGGCCCTGATGCAGGCTGCCCGCGATATCACAGCAGAAAAAGGGAAACCTGTGTCTGATACTCAAATCAGGCAGGACCGAAGCTGGTGCCTCCGCTGCCGCCTCGCATACCGGTTCACTGGCCGGCAGTGACGAGATCTGCGATGCAGCCTTCAGGCAGGCCGGTATCATTCGTAGCCATGATATTGAGGAAATGTTTAACATAGCCATTGCTTTTGCTTACCAGCCGCGGCCATTATCTAATAAAGTCGCCATCATTACCAATGCAGGCGGACCTGGTGTACTTACCACGGACGCTGCCATTCATGCAGGGCTGAAACTGGCCTCCTTTTCTGAGGAAACCACGCAATTGTTCAGACGTTCTCTTCCATCCACAGCCAATATTAAAAATCCGGTTGATGTGATCGGAGATGCCCGTGCCGACAGGTATTGCACTGCCATAACCGGTGCCATGAATGATCCGGATGTGGGTGGTATTTTCGTGATATTGACACCCCAGTCGATGACTGATATTGAAACCATTGCCCGGGAGATTGTAAAGGTCACTGCCGGATACACCAAACCGATCTATGCATCCTTCATGGGAGAAGCTGATGTGCATGTGGGAGTGGATATCCTGCAGCAAAACAAGATCCCGCATTATATTCTTCCGGAATCCATGTGCCATAGTTTTTCGAGTGTATACCATTTCAATGGAAAGATCAAACCTGTTTCACCTGCCGACATTGTCCACGGCAAGGCAGACAAGGAAGCGGCTGCAGCGATATTCTGCCAGGCAGTTGAAAAGAAACGGCCCTTCCTTGCCGAAGATGAAGCAGCCAAAATACTGGATGCATATCAGATCCCGGTAAAACCCGGATACCTGACAACATCTCCGGAAGAAGCCGCTGAGTCAGCTAGAAAAATAGGTTTTCCGGTTGTACTAAAGGTAATCTCCGATCAGATACTCCATAAATATGATGTGAAGGGCATTGTCCTGAATCTCAACACCCCGGAAATGGTTGACCATGCTTACCGGACCATGATGAAAGATGTTGGCATGTTAATGCCTGAGGCTGTGATCCGGGGAATATATGTTACCAGCATGATCCCACCCGGCGCGGAAGTAATTTTAGGAATGAAAAGGGATGCCTCATTCGGTCCCGTGATTATGTTCGGCCTGGGCGGTATTTTTGTCGAGTTATACAAAGATGTGAGTTTCAGGGTCCCACCCCTCACCAGGGAGGATGCTAATTCCATGATGCATGAGATCAGGGCCTTCCGGATGCTGGATGGTTACCGGGGAATGCAAAAGCGGGATGTTAACAGCATCATGTCCGCAATTCTGCAGCTGAGTCAGCTTGTGCTCGACTTTCCGCAGATCCGGGAGCTGGACATTAATCCACTTATTGCACTGGAGGAAGGAAAGGGATGTTTTGCAGCCGATGTGAAGATATTGCTGTAAAATGTTAATTATTGGACAACATACAACTTACAACATGCAACATACAACATATAACTATTAACTTTCAACTATCAACTTAAAACTTTATCTATGCGTATCGTAATTAAAAAAGACGGGGCCGAAGTAGGTCAATGGGTGGCCAGTTATATCATTGACAAAATCAAGAAAGCAAAACCATCCGACAAAAAGCCATTTGTTATGGGTCTGCCAACCGGATCCTCTCCGATCCCCACTTACAAGGAGTTCATCCGAAGGCACAAAGCCGGAGAAATCTCCTTCCGTGATGTTGTAACGTTCAACATGGATGAATATGTCGGATTGCCGGTTGACCACCCCGAAAGTTACCATTCATTTATGTATGATAATCTTTTTAATCACATTGACATTCCCCGGAAGAATATCCATATTCTCGACGGAAACGGGGCTGATCTGGAAAAAGTGTGTCAGGATTATGAAAAAGAGATCGTAAAATTCGGTGGTATCGATCTTTTCCTGGGTGGTATGGGTCCCGACGGACATATTGCATTTAACGAACCGGGATCTTCACTGACATCCAGGACGAGGGTCAAATCACTCAGTTATGATACCATCCTGGCCAACTCCAGATTCTTTGACGGAGACATGAAGAAGGTCCCCACCATGGCACTCACCGTGGGTGTCGGAACTGTAATGGATGCCCGTGAGGTTGTAATCGTGGTAACCGGATTCAACAAGGCACGTGCCTTACGCGAAGTGGTGGAAGGTGGTATAAGTCACATGTGGACGGTTTCCATGCTTCAGTTGCATCCCAAAGCCATTATTGTATGCGATGAATCATCAACGATGGAACTCCAGGTTGAAACGGTTAAGTATTTTAATGATATTGAGAAAGTAGCATTGCATAATCTTCCGTAAAGTCAGGATGTTATAATCAGGACCTGCCTGCTATCAGGCAGGTCCTTGATTTATTATCAAAAACCAAATTAATACCATAAAAATGGAATACAGGAAATTGACTGCCCAGGAGATTGAGACACTCCGGCAACAGGGTTGTTTGGCCGAAAGCTGGTCAGATGTTATAGTCAGGAACGGTTTTACCTGCAACAATATACACCAGGTCAGGTTCAGCGGACAAATCCGGATTGGTGATCTCTCCGGTACAGTTGATTCATCGGGATTGAAAAAAACATGTGGTATTTTTAACAGTTCTTTAAACAACTGTGTGATTGGTGACCAAGTGTACATTTCCGATGTTAAAAACCTGATCAACTACCATATTGAAGACAACGTTGTTATTGAGAATACCGGAAGCCTCAGTGTTCAGGGCGAATCCACATTCGGGAACGGAACTGAGATCGAAATACTGAATGAAGGTGGTGGCCGTGAACTCCCCATAATTGATGAACTAACGGCCCAACTGGCTTATATGGTGGTGTTTTACAGGCATGACCAGGAATTGATCGCCAGGCTGAAATCCATGATCATGCAATATGCCGGTACCAAACGATCAGCTTATGGCACAATTGGCTCCTATTCCTGCATTTATAATACAACGGCTATTTACGATGTTTGTATCGGCCCATACACCACCATCTCAGGCGCTTCCCTGCTTAAGGACGGCACTATTGCCAGTTGCAGGGAGGCTCCGGTTTATGTTGGTGAAGGCGTCATGGCATCTCATTTTGTAGTTCTGTCCGGTTCAAAAATAGTCGGAGGAGCATTCCTGGAGAAGTGCTTTGTTGGTCAGGGTGTTAAGATCGAGAAGCAATATTCGGGTGAGAACTGTGCCTTCTTTGCCAATACTGAAGTCGGGCTGGGAGAAGGCTGCAGTGTTTTTGCAGGTCCCTACACCATCAGCCACCACAAATCCACATTGCTTATTGCGGCTGTATACTCGTTTTTCAATGCCGGAAGCGGTACCAACCAGAGTAACCACATGTATAAGCTGGGTCCCATACACCAGGGTATTATGGAGAGGGGCGGTAAAACTGGTTCATTGAGCTATCTGCTTTGGCCATGCCGTGTAGGACCGTTTACTGCAGTGGTAGGTAAGCATTTTACCAATTTCGACACCGGTGACTTTCCGTTTTCTTATATTACCGAGGAAGGCGGGAGGAGCCTGCTTTACCCTGCCATGAACCTGTTCACTGTCGGAACGCGGCGTGACAGTGAGAAATGGCCAACCCGGGATAGAAGAAAGGATCCGGATAAAAAGGATATTATCAATTTTACCCTGTTTAATCCTTTTACGGCAGGCAGGATGGCCAAAGCGGTAAAAATTCTGGGAGAGCTGGCTGAGAAAGCACTGAAAACACAGGATAGTGTGAGTTATCAGGGTATCCATATTCCGCGCTTACTCCTGAAAACCACCCGCAAGTATTATGAGATGGCCCTGAAGGTTTACATGGGAGACGAAGTGATCAGACGGATCGCATCACTGCAGGGTGAGATCTCCATGAAGAATATTCAGCGGGTTCTTGAGCCATCAGGCAATACCGAAAAAGGAGCCTGGTTAGACCTTGTCGGCATGCTCATGCCCGAATCAGAAATGGAAGGCCTGATCAGTGAGATCAAGTCCGGAAAGATCAACTCCATACCTCAGCTGCGCCATCAGTTGTCGGCAATTCATCAGCAATACGATACCCTTGCCTGGAACTGGTGTTCCGGGCTTATACAAGCGGAAAAGGGAGTTAAACCGGCCGGAATGGATGCAGGGATGCTGGCTGAGCTCATTCAGGAATGGCAGGAGCAATCCCTTCGACTGAATAATATGATCAGGAAAGATGCAGAAAAGGAGTTTGACCAGAACAGCCGGATCGGTTATGGTTCAATTGGAGGTGATGCATACCGTGCTCAGGATTTTGAAGCTGTACGTGGCAGTTATGACCGGAACAAGTTTGTTCTGGGCCTGCAGGAAGAAGCCGCAAAAATCGCAGAAACCGCAGGGAAATATATAGACATGCTTAGCCGGATGCGCTGAGGGCTTTCACCTGTTTTTCTTTAGCTGTAATGTCAGATGCCGGCTAATACGCTATCAGGCACCCAACCTGTATTGCCATCAGATATCCTGACCTCCTTCCATTGCTGCACACTATCAACCGTCACAACTCGGGTTCCTTCATGGAGTAGGAATACATTGGTGCCCTGTTCATCCGGAGAGCTTTTAACACTCACGACAGGTATCATGACAATGGCTCCCTGGCTATGCTTTATGGCCCGTTTACGGTTGTGCATAAAGATGAGGCTGGCCAGGGAAAATACCATCAGAAAAGCAGCTGTGTTAAAACCCAGTTTTTTAATTCCATTCCGCCTGCCGGCAATGTAAAAGTATAGAGCGAACAGGGACAGGGCAAACAGGATCACGCTTATCAGTGCCCATTGTTCAGGTGCCAAACTCCCGGCCAATCTGTTGATCCATCGCTTCAGGAAGAATTCGGGTATACTGTCGATCTTATCGACAATTCTTGAATTGGCAATAGCGAGGTTTTGACGGATATCTTCATCCCAGGGAGCCAATAGCCTGGCCTTTTCATAATACAAAATGGCCCTGGGCAGGTTATTCTGCTTGTAATAAGCATTGCCCAGGTTGTAAAACAGCGAGGAAGCTTCATAACCCATACGGATTACCCGGCTGTAGCAATCAACAGCCTTACTGTACTCCCGGTCAATGTAATGATTATTACCTGATGCAATCAAAGAATCTGCCGTCGGTAAATTCTCAGCTTTCACTGTCCGTATCAGCACAACAGACAGAAGAACATAACCCATCAGGAACCCCTTGCTCTCCAGAAATTTTAGCATGATCATGAACATTAATCCATTATTATTTTATTTGAGTCTTTGCTGCAATGCGGTAATTACCTCCAGGGCATCATGGTATAGCTTTTCCATGCCTTGTTCACCTGAAACCTGTCCATATCTTGCCATTTCACATTCACCGATTATCCGGAACAATGCTTCAAGGAGATCTGCATCTACCGATCTGTCAGACAAGGATGATTTCGCTGTTTCTCTTGATAAGACAGACAGGGGAATATTGAGTTTATCACTCAGATAACCCCAGATTGCACCCAGCAATTCCTCAAAAAAGAGATTGCGATCACCCTGCTTTAAAAGTACTGCACTTTTTTTAAGCCTTTTTCTGGCATAACGGTCAGCTTTCCTTAACCTGTTCCCGGCAATGTCAGCTTTATTCTGAGCCATTTTATGGCGTAAAACGGTAATCAGGAAGAAAAAGAGGATCAGCAGAATAAAAAGCATGTAATACCAGGGTGAATCAGTCCAGAAGGACTTGCCTGAATATAACCGGAAAGGTTTGGTTTTTATGAACCGGATATCGCGGTTGATCAATTTGATATCCTCTTTTAAAACTCCGGGGATAACGGCCATAAGTGAATCGCCTTTGCCTCTTTCAACCTGAACAATGTAGGATTGTGACCTTACCGTTCTGTACTGATTTTTGGCAGGATCAAAAAATGTGAATTCAACAGGAGGAATGGTAAAAGTCCCTGCTGTTTTAGGCATCAGCAAGTATTCAAATGTTTTGGTACCGGAAAGAGACTGATTCTGTAGTGTATTGATAACCGGATCATATTTTTCAAAATCAGCAGGAACATCCAGGTTCAATTCATTGATCAGTTTTATATTACCCCGACCAGCAATGGTCAGCTTCAGGGTAAGGGGATCATTTGTCCGGGTGACAGTCTTGTTCAGGGATGAATTGAAACTGAAATCACCAACAGCACCTGCAAATGAGGAAGGGGAATTGGCAGGTAACGGCTTTACCAGCAGTCTGACAGCCTTGCTTCTCAGCTTGGCCGATGTTTCCTGAACGTCAGGGATATCAAAATCATTAAAGAAAGGATCTGCAATCCGCCTGCGGATCTCCTGTCGAATGGCAACATCCAGGTCAAATGGCTGTATGGTAAGTTCACCGGTCTTTTGCGGGATAATCACCATCTTTCTCAACACGCCTGTATAATATATTTCCCCGTTTACCACTTCCCGCTGTAAATTGCGCAACTGGGGTACTTCTAAAGGTTCAGTGAAAAAACCGGTATAATCCGGGCCCTTAAATCCCTGGTCAACACCGGACAGGTTTACCCTGGTATAGACCTTGATTGTAGCTATGATTTGCTCACCGAGGTAAACCTCCTTTTTATCAAGCAGCAACCTGACCATTACATCATCCTCGCCGACTGTACCATCCTGTTCAGGATTATCTCCTGATGGAGCTGGATTGGTCTTTGACGGCTGATCTTTTGCAGGAATGATTTCGACATTGACCGGATTCGACCTGCAGGTCTTGTTATTTATCTTAGCGGTCACTGCAGGAATGGTAAATTTTCCTTCCTTAACCGCCCGAAGAAAATAAGTATACTGATAGGTTGACGATGTGGTGACCTTACCATTCACTGAGTAAACACTTTGACTGTGTCCCTGACTAGGGCCACCCAGAATTTCTGCAGCATCAAAGGCGGGAAGTTCCAACTCCGTCACCTCCTGATCGGAAGTAAAAACCAGGTTAAACTGGTCCCCAACCTTCATTACATTCGGGGTGGCGGAAGCGGTCAGTTTCACTTCCTGGGCCTGAATAAATCCCGACAGAAGCAGAAAAACCACAATACCCGGTATAGAACGCATCATCTTTTTATAATCCTGTTTCAAATAGTTGAAATCCTTACTACTGTTAAGTCAACTGTCATGCCTGACATGACACTACCAGTTTTTATCAACCGGTCATTTTCTTTACATGCTGTTGCTGCTCCTGGACTTTTTTCAGCACATCTTTTTCTTCATTTTCAAGAGCTTGCAGGATTCTTTCAGCATCCTGAGGAGAGATCTGTCCTTTTGCATTTTGCCTGTCTGGGCTTTGCTGTTGATTCTGTTGCTCTTGCTGTTGCTGCTGCTGATTCTGTTGCTCTTGCTTTTGTTGTTGCTGTTGTTGATTCTGTTGCTGTTGCTCTTGCTTTTGTTGTTGCTGATTCTGCTGCTCCTGCTGTTGTTGATTCTTGTCCTGGTTATTCTGTTGTTGCTCCTCCTGCAGTTTTTTTAGGGCAAGCTGGAGATTATGTTTGGCATCCATATCTCCGGGAATTCTCCTGAGCGCATTTTTATATGCCTCAACGGATTCCTTAAATTTACCTGCTTTATACAAAGTATTGCCCAGATTATAAAAATCCCTGTTCAACTCAGTGTTATCCTTTTGCTTTTCAGTCAGTGCGTTATAACGCGATGCAGCTGCATCATACTGTTTTTGTTTGTACAGGGCATTACCCAGGTTATAATCTGCCGCAACTGACTGTGGATCCTTCTCAAGTGCCTTTCTGTATTGAATCTCCGCTTCCTGGAATTTTTTATCATCATATTCCCGGTTACCACGGCGGACGAATTTTCTTTCAGCCTGGGTATATCCATCAGTCGCGGAAAGTGCCAATATCATGATAACTAACCATTTCATTGCCAATCAGTATTATGAAAACAACTTAATCTTTTTAAGCCACTTATTCTTTCTGTCCAGAATGACATAATCAAGCCCTAACAAGCCCAATGCAATCCAGATAAAAACCGGGAATTGCTCGTCAAATTCACTGTAGACCTTATATTCCATTTCAGCCTTGTCCAGTTTCCTGAGTTGTGCCAGCATGCTGTTCAAACCCATCCCAGGAGCATCGGCACGATAATATCGCCCGTCACCAGCGGTTGAAATTTCAATCAGCATTTGCTCATTAAGCCGGGTTACCACAAAATTGCCTTCTTTGTCTCTCCTGAAATCCCGGTTATAAAGGCCCTCGTTCAGGGGTATCCTGGCACCCTGGGGAAGACCCATTCCGATCGTAAATATTTTTATCCCTTTCTCAACGGCTTTCTTACAAGCTGCCTGTACATCCCCTTCATGGTTTTCTCCGTCACTGATCACTATAATTACTTTGCTGGCCTTGGTCTGCGGACTAAATGATTTTACTGCCAGTTCAATGGCCGAGCCCAATGCAGTGCCCTGTCTTGAAACCATATTGGTATTGATGCCGGCCAAAAACATTTTGGCAGAGAGATAATCATTGGTAATCGGAATCTGTGTATAGGCATCTCCGGCAAATATGATCAATCCGAAACGGTCATTCTCAAGCTTATCCATGAGCTTTGACAACTCCTGCTTGGCCCTTTCGAGCCGGTTGGGTTGTATGTCTTCTGCCATCATGCTGTTGGATACATCCAGCGCAATTATGATCTCAATACCCTCGTGTTTGACCTCGGTTAACCTGGAACCAAATTGCGGTCCGGCAATTCCTGCAATAAGCAGCAACAGGGCCAGGATCATCAGCGTGGCTTTCAGGTTTCGCCTGAATTGGGAATAATCCGGCATCAGGGAACCAATCAATACCGGATCGCCGATGGTCTTCAGATCCCGTTTCCGTTTAAAATACTGGAATAGAATAAGCCCTGCCAATACAGGAATGACAAGCAAAAGAATTAAATACTCGGTATGTTCAAACCTAAACATAATCTTGAATCCTTACATAATGGTTCTCAAAAATGTATTCCGCAACAGTATCTCCAGTACAACCAATGCCAGTGCGAAAAAGGCAAATAGGCGGTATTCCTCATGTTTACGCGAATATTGCTTCACATCAATCTTTGTCTTTTCGAGGCGGTCAATTTGTGCATATATTTCCTTCAGTTTCTGGTTGCTGGTAGCCCTGAAATACTCCCCGTTAGTCATGGCAGATATCTGCCTGAGGATATTTTCAT
Source organism: uncultured Bacteroidales bacterium (assembly GCA_963705125.1). Lineage (GTDB taxonomy): Bacteria > Bacteroidota > Bacteroidia > Bacteroidales > UBA10428 > UBA5072. The sequence goes on from CAVPIY010000012.1 coordinate 262,218, forward strand.
CAATTTCAACTTTCATCTGCTGGTAAAAGATATTGCCGAATGCATCTCTCACCGGATATGGAGCGGTGCCACGGGTGCCCACCCCGATGGTGTAAACGCGGATATCGAATGTTTTTGCAATTTCGGCTGCAGTAAGCGGATCAACTGAGCCTGCATTGTTGACACCGTCAGTCACCAGGATTACAACCCGGCTTTTGGCATTGCTGTCTTTTAATCTCTTTACGGCATTGGCAAGTCCCAAACCTATGGCCGTTGACTGGTCCTCAATGACACCGACATTTACTTCATGGAGAAGGTTTATCAGGACAGCATGATCTGTTGTAAGTGGGCATTGTGTAAAGCTCTCTCCACCGAACAACACAAGACCGATCCTGTCATTGATCCGTCCGCTGACGAATTCAGTAGCTACATCTTTGGATGCTTCAATCCTGTTTGGCGTGAAATCCCCGGCCAGCATGCTCCCCGAAATATCCAGTGTAAGCATGATATCAATCCCTTCCACAGTCTCATTTTCCCATCGGTTGGTGGATTGGGGCCTGGCAAGCACAGCCACAAGCAATCCAATGACAAGCATGCGCAAAATAAAAGGCAGATGCCTCAGATTTAACCCGTGGTCCCTGTTTTATCTGCCTGAAGGATGATATTTCAGATACCTGGATATCAGCCTGTACCCGGTTGTGTCTGTATATATACCAGATCGCTGCAGGTATTAAGAGCAACAACAGATAAAAATAATCAGGATGTGCAAACTGTATATTTCCCATATCACAATTCAACATTACTTGGCACCGGTTCAGGATCAAATGAACCCTCCTGTTCAGACTCATGCTTGGGCTGGGAAGTACTGTTCACAAAGGCAACAGCCTCCTCCAGCTGCGATGCGTTCTCTTCAGTATCGGGAATGACTTTGGCAAATTTGACAAGGTCGGCCAATGTTAATATCCCTGCCAGCCTTTTCAAATAAGCTCCATTTGCTGATGTCTTCAGAGATTCAAGGATCTCATCGGTAGTCTGCTCCAGGGCCATAATTCGATACCTTCGCTCAATATACCGCCGCAGGATTTCAGTAAGCCTGATATAATAATGCTTAACCTGTTTATGTGCCCAGGGCTTGTCCTCCCTGAGTTGTGCAAGCTCCCGTAAAGCAATGACATTTGCAGGTTCTGCCGGGATCTCCTCCGGCACAATGGTTCTTTTTCGTCTCCTCTTTCTGATCCAGTACACCAAAACAAGTGCAATCATAACCAATGCTATAAAACCGAGGGCAAAGGGGAATATTTCGGCTGCATTTATCGGGGTCTTCAAATTAGCCCGTATATCACGGATGGTCGTATCAACCGGTAAAGAAACTATCTCAAAATATACCGGTGTGGTTCGTATTGTATCCCTAAGCTGTTCAGTTTGAAAGGCAAATGAAAGCGGTGGTATTTCAAAAAAACCCGTATCAAAAACGGTGATAAGCAGATCCTGACTGAGAATAGTCCGGCCTGTATCACTCCGTGAGGTATCAATGGAGGATTTGCTGATAATCTCAATTTTTTTAGTCAGTGTATCCTGCAATGCCGGAAAAATGACCCTTGTCTCATCCGGTTTTTCCAACCGGATGTGGAGTCTCATCTGGTCTCCGATCATTGCGCGTGTAGTATCCAGCATCGCACGCACACTGATATCCTGCCCGGATGAGGCCGAAATAGAAAGAAACAGGGCTATTGTAAGGAGGAAACTGCATTTGTTCAATATTTGCATCCTGTTGACCATATCGGGATCCTGGTTTATCAATAATTTATTTAGCCCTTTTTTTAAATAATCGCATCAGGGGTTTGACATAATCCTCATGCGCGGCAATTGAAACATAATCCACACCCACGCGTGTGAGCAGATCGTTCAGTTCTTCCTGCTTCTTGTGGTATTTCTCATGATAGATATTCCTGACCAAAGTGCTGCTGGTATCAATCCAGGTAAATTCACCCGTTTCGGCATCCCTTACTTTCATCAGGCCAACATCCGGAAGTTCCTTTTCACGTAAGTCATAAACCTGTAAACCTACCAGGTCATGTTTTTTACTGGCAATCTTCAAGGCTTCTTCGAAATTATCATCCAGGAAATCAGAAATCAGGAAAGCTATGCTGCGTTTCTTAATAGCATTAACAAGATATCGAAGCGGAATGGTAATGTTTGTCAGTCTGCTGTCCGGACTATAATCGATCAGCTCACGGATAATCTTCAGGATATGCTGCTTTCCCTTTTTTGGGGGTATAAATCGTTCGATCCGGTCGGAAAACATGATCACCCCCACTTTGTCATTATTCTGAATTGCAGAAAATGAAAGCAAGGCAGCAATTTCGGTGATCATGGTACTTTTATACCGGCTTTGGGTGCCAAACTCACCTGATCCGCTGATATCCAGCAACAACATCACTGTCAACTCCCTTTCTTCTTCAAATATCTTAATATAGGGATGATTAAAACGGGCGGTAACATTCCAGTCCACACTCCTGAAATCGTCTCCGTACTGGTACTCCCTGACTTCGCTGAATGCCATTCCCCTGCCCTTAAATGCAGAGTGGTACTCACCTGCAAATATTTGCCGGGAAAGCCCCTTGGTCTTTATCTCGATCTTTCTTACCCGTTTCAGCAATTCGTTGGTTTCCATTCCTTCATGCTAATTTTTCCGGAAACTGACTGTAAAATACCATTCTTCCTCAACCAGCGTAACCGTGTAATTGTCTCCCTTCTCAGAATAGGTCCATGAATTCGGACCATTCCTGCTATATTTGCGGTTTAACATTCCGATCATGTCCGTCAGATTAGCATAATCAGCCATCCACCTCACGTATGTGCAAATATCCGCATCGGATAAAAAGAACAGGATTGTCTGTTCACTGACCTTATCCACAAATTTCAGATAGTTGTAAGTCGGGTTAACCGCACCCCTGTCCATCTTGAATTGCGGATTGACCGTTTTAAGTAATCCTGCAATCTCATCTTTAGGCAAGCCGATAAAATTCTGCCCATCCGTCTCAACCGGAAAAAGCAGAACCAAAAAAAACATACCTGTATACATGAATCCTGTTTTCATGATCAGGGAACCTCAATATTGTTCAGTATATCGGTGATGATGTCCTCTGTGGTGATATTTTCTGCCTCAGCTTCGTAGGTTAATCCTATCCGGTGCCGCATAACATCAAGACATACAGCCCTGACATCTTCGGGAATCACAAAACCCCGGTGCTTGATGAAAGCATATGCTTTCGAAGCCTTGGCCAGGTTGATGCTTGCCCTCGGTGATGCTCCGTAACTGATCATGTTTTTATAGGCGGGAAGATGGTAATCAACCGGGAAACGGGTGGCAAAAACAATATTCAGGATGTATTGCTCTATTTTTTCATCCATATAGACTTCCTTAACGGTTTCCCGGGATAACAGAATATCTCCTGTAGTCAATATCTTATCGGCGCCGGGGAATTCCTTTGCCATATTTTCACGCATGATCAGCTTTTCCTCTTCCTTGCTCGGATAAGTAATTACCAGCTTCAACATGAACCTGTCCACCTGTGCTTCAGGTAAGGGATATGTGCCTTCCTGTTCGATCGGATTCTGCGTAGCCAGTACCATAAAGGGTTTTGGCAGTATAAACGATTGACTGCCAATGGTTACCTGTTTTTCCTGCATGGCTTCCAGCAGGGCACTTTGCACCTTGGCAGGTGACCTGTTGATTTCATCTGCCAGGATAAAATTGGCGAAAACAGGTCCTTTCTTAACATGAAACTCCTCCTTCTTCTGGCTATAAATCATTGTTCCGATCAGATCTGCAGGAAGCAGGTCAGGTGTAAACTGTATCCGGCTGAAATCTGCACTGACAGTATTAGCTAGCGTATTAATAGCCAATGTTTTAGCTAGTCCGGGCACCCCTTCTATCAAAATATGACCATCGGAAAGCAATCCAATCAGCAATCCTTCAATAAGGTGCTTTTGTCCGATGATTACCTTCCTGACTTCCTGATTTATACGTTCAATGAAAGCACTCTCACGCTCAATTTTCTCATTTAATTCCCTGATTTGAATGGAAAGATCTGCCATATTTTTGTATCATTTAAACGTTTATATTTGAATGAAGAATTATTTTCTGTAGTATTGACTTTACCTCAAACCCGATATCCGGCCGCGGCAACAGGTTACCAAGTCACACGAAAGTAACAAATTTTGATCCATCCCGTTCGATAGATCAGGCTTGTGTATGTTAATATACTGATAATCTTTAGGTAAGGTTCTGTTAAAAATTGTTAAATGGTGATTTCAAAAAATAATTTGTGGAAATCTGCCGGATTTCGATTGGATTAGTTCAATTTTAAAACGGAATGACCGGAACAGATAACCGAATGAATCGTTATTTCATCGAGTTCTCCTTCATGGGGACGCGTTATCATGGTTGGCAGCGTCAACCCAATGCCACTACCGTACAGCTTGTGCTGGAAAATTCACTTACCATGCTGACTGGGCAGCAAATTTCTACCACAGGAGCAGGCAGGACCGATACCGGTGTTCATGCACGGCATTTTACTGCACATTTCGAAAGTGATCATGATCTGTTTGATCAACCGGGGGATTTTCTGTATAAAATTAACCGCGTTCTTCCAGATGATATTGCCGTAAAAAACCTGTACAGGGTAAAACCTGAGGTGCATGCCCGGTTCAGCGCTTTATCCCGTACTTATGAATATATTATCCGGACAAGCAAGGATCCGTTTGATACCGGATTTGCCTGGTACTTTCCCAGGCCATTGAATGTATATGCCATGAACCAGGCAACATCTAAAATATTGGATTTCAACGATTTTACGAGTTTCAGCAAACTACATGCAGATGTTAAAACCAACCTGTGCCGGGTTATGTCAGCTGACTGGCATATTCAAGAAGATAAATTAATTTTCAGGGTGCAAGCTGACCGTTTTTTAAGAAATATGGTCAGAGCCCTGGTGGGAACCTTTGTGGAGGTCGGCCTGGGCAAAACTGATATCCTCTCTTTCTCCCGTATCATGGAAGCCAGGGATCGCAGCAAGGCTGGTTTTTCAGTGCCCGCTCATGGATTATACCTGGTTGATATTGCTTATCCCGATGACATCAGGCAGGTCTGCTACCCGAACTTTAAAACCTTCTGATCTTCCGGTTATTCATCATCGGGGAAAAAAATTAGGAACAATTTCATCAGTTTTGCCGTATACAATGCAAGGCAACAAAAATTTAATCTTTCATGAAAAGAATTTTGACAACACTGACTGCTTTGTTTTTCGTATCGGTTGCTTATATGCAAACAACCATACCCAAGGCACAGACTTTGTTCATTTACAATTTCTCCAGACTGATTGAATGGCCGGTAAATTACAGGACCGGTCCGTTTGTTATCGGTATATTGGGAGCATCTGAGATCGCCGTTGAACTTGAGGAATATACCAAAGGTAAGAAAGTCGGCTCTCAGGATATCAGCGTTATCCGCTACAAAACCCCTCAGGAAATTGCAACCTGTCATATCCTGTTTGTTCCCTTTATCAAGACCAAGCAAGTAGCTGAGGTTTTGGGCATACTCAATGGTAAAAGCACATTGATCATCACAGAAAAGAATGGCGCTCTGAGTGAAGGTTCGGCCATTAATTTTGTAATCATTCAGGATAAAATGAAATTCGAGCTCAAGTCCGAGAACGCCAGCAAATATGGAATCAAGTTCAGCTCAAAACTGCAGGAAATGGCCACACAATCAATGTAACCGGCCGTAAAAAATCACCCGTTCCATATATCCCAGGATCGCTCGGCCTGCAGGTGCAACATCTGCAGGCCATTCATTATTTGGGCTCCCCTTTGCTTCCCCCTTTCCAGAAATCTGGTCTCCGAGGGATTATAAATCAAATCGAAAAGAAGATGGTCCGGAGTAAGGAATTCATAAGGGATTTCCGGACAATCGCTTATTTTCGGGTACATGCCTACCGGACTTGTATTGATGATAACCTGCGAATGGGTTATCATTTCCTGGTTGAGCTGTGCATAGGAAATCTGCTTTTCGCCTGCAGGGTTTCGTGAAACGAAGCTGACCTCCAAACCCATACTTTCTAATACAAAGGCAACCGCCTTTGAGGATCCTCCGGTGCCTAGAATAATCGCCTTCCGGTAATGAGGCCTCATCAAGGGAGATATTGACATGCGGAAGCCAAATACATCTGTATTATAACCTCTCAGGTAACTGCAGCCACCCTGCTTTATGAAAGCAATCGTATTTACTGCGCCAACCTGTTCCGCTTCATCATCCAATTCATCAAGAAGGGCTATTACCTGTTTTTTATATGGAATGGTGACATTCAGTCCTGCCAAACCCGGAATATCTGCCAGCAATTCCGGCAATAAGCCAATATGCTCAATGGGGTAGTTTTCATATTGACAATCCCTGATTCCTTCCCGTGCAAATTTCTCCGTGAAATACCCCTTGGAAAATGAATGGGAAAGCGGGAAACCAATTAATCCGAAATACTTCATCCCCGATAAACCTGGATTTTAATCAAGTTGCTGATACATATCTGAATCAGGTTTTCTCTCCCTTAAGGCCTCCGGCAAAAAATCGAAAAATGTATCCCCCCGGAGGCCGAGTCTGAGACATTCAAGTGGTATAACATCATTATATGCGATATTTCCAAGATTAACATTATGGGCCTATCAGCTTGATGAACCATGCCTGCTGTTTACCGGAGGGTGCCTCCCAAAGTACATCGGAAGAGCTCAGCGTGGTGTTGATGAGATTGATCAAATGCTCATTGGCGCTGCCATCGCTATGATAAATACCGGTGGTACCACTTTCCCGGGCTTCACCAATTACTTTCCATGCACCTGCATCGAGTTCGCTTTTCATCATTTCCACCCACACCTCATCCGGAATCTCGACACCCTTTTGTTTTGAACCAACCTCAGATAAAACGGTAAAGTGCTTGGCCAGCTGTCGGATATAATCGAGTTTATCGCTGTGATGCATATACATCGAGCCATCTGAGACCTCAGCGGTGGTAAGCTCATAGCTTATCCAGCAACCTGAGGAAATCCTCAAATCTGCCCCGGATAACAAATGCTTCAAATAAGGTACCCCCGAGATAGGTTTTAATATTTGCCTCCCGGTACAATTTGATTTTTTGCTCAATATTCGGGCTTACCACAGCGGTGCCAAAACCCAGTTTAACCAGATCTGTAAAGGGAGAACACATTTCGATGAAGTTCTCAGCTTCGGCAGTACTCAGGCCCTTATCCATCATCATGGTAAGTCCGCTTTCCCGCGGCTTGGTAGATCTTTCAGGAAGGAAAGGCAAATTGATGCTCATAATTATAAACGTATTATCCTATTTTTCTGAATACCGGATCTGAATGAAAGTGTTCCTCAAGCAGGATTTTAAATCCCTGCACAATTTTGGTTTTGGGATATAGCCGGAACATTTCACCATGTTCATGATAATTCAGTTTGAGGGCTTTATCAAAATACTTGCAGGCGTTGGTATAGTCAGACTGATATGCATGGTAGGCAGCAAGCCTGTAATTCAGTGTTGGGTTTTCGTGATTTTGCTGGTAAAGCTGAATCAGAATATGAATGGCCTCACCTATTCTCTTCTTTCTGAACAAAACCTGGGCACAGGCCATCCAGGCTTCAAAATCAAGGGGATTCAGCTCAGTTGCTTTCGAGTAAGCACGAATTGCCTGATCGAGTTTCCTTGTCCTGGCGAAGGCTTCGCCAAGCATAAACCAGTAATCAGCATTTCCTGGTTGAAACTCAATCGCTTTTTTAAAAGAAGAAATGCCCAGCCTGTATTTCTTTTGTCGGAAATATACCAGACCTTTGCCAAACCAGGCATCGGAACAATCGCAAGAGATGATGATGGCGCTATCGTATGCCTTGAGTGCTTCTGCATACCTCCCGCACTCTTCATAACAATTTCCGAGCTCACTGAGCGCCTTGGTATTTGATGAATCCAATAACAGTATATCCTGATATACTGCAATGGCTTCAGGCAGGTCATTGTTATAAATGTGCAAGTCTGCCTTGTTATAGTATGCCGAGAAATACTGGGGATTAAGTGCCGTGGCAAAATCAAATGCCTCGCGTGCCCGACTGAAGTCCTCAACCGAAGCATATACCAATCCCAGGTTGTTCCAAACATGTTCAGCAAAGGGGTCCAGATCCAGATACTTGTTATAGTATTCAATGCTCTTTTCAGGACGTTCGAGTTTTCCATACGTTACAGCCAGATCATACAGGACAAGCAGATTTTCCCGGTTGAATTTGTAAGCCAGTAACAGATATTTGATAGCATAGGGGTGTTTCCCGATTTGCATATAGGACTGTGCGACATTATAGGCCACTTCCTCCCGGCTATCCTTGCTCAGTCTGATCGCATGATCAAAATTCTTTTTAGCTTCCCTGAATTTCCCGGTGAGATTCAGGGCAATTCCCTTGGCCAGAAAAAGCTCGTAATTGGATGCTTCATCTTCCCCGATACAGCGTATCATTCCCAATGCTTTGGCAGGTTTGCCGGTTTCAATCAATAGCTGTACGTACCTGAGTTTTATTGAAGAAGCACAAGGATGATGATTCAGGGCATGCTTTACTGCACCAATGGCATCTTTATAATTGAAACGATCTGCAAAATAATCAATGATGAATTCATATTCGTACAGGTCAAAATAAGCATTGCTGTTAAACAACAGCATATCCCTGTATCGTTTAATCACTTCGAGTGATTCATCTTCCTCTTGATAATTTTCCCAGTTGCCAAACATTGGCCCTTTGCTTTGCTGCTAATTTAATAAAAAAAGTATGAGTCATCGATTTCTACCCTGTTGTTTGGAGAAATTTCTCAATTCTGGTCCTGAGCTGTGCATTTAAGCTGACGATCTCCTGCAATAAAGGATGACCTGATCCGAGGTATAGTTGCAGGTTGATGCCCAGAGACTCAAGTATGGCCAGATCTGCCTGAATGTTTTTCAGATTTCGGGGTAAGGGTTCTTTCCGTTCAAGTTTTTGCCCGATTTCAAGCATTATGGCATATTGATCCGCATACTGGATCAGGGATCTTGCTGCATCGGCGCCATAACGGGAACATAAAATTCTCCAGAGAGCATAGTCCGGATCATAATTGTCACAATTCCAGATAAAATCAGCAGCAGTTGCCAGTCGGATTAAATCAATTTCAGATATAGCTGTCTGGTTAACCCAAAACAACGATTTATCCAGTTGATCATATAGTTCACTGATTCCAGAATTATTATATGGTTCAAAAATATTGAACAGCCTGATCTTACCGGAATAATATGGGGAGGCTCCGCCATAATGTCCCCAGGGTGAAGAAACCAGCATGGAATTGTCCATAAAAACCGGTTTACCTTGTGCGAAAGCAGAAAACCTGGCAAGATCAGCACCGTCTGTATTCAAACTAAAAAAAGAGCTGCCCGAATACAACCAGGTAAGGCCCGGAAAACCACCTTCTGATTGATTTGCATATTGCGAAAAGTCAAGCAACTGGTTGTTATAAACCGGGTGCATCAATACAATCTTTGGCAAAGAAGATGGCTGACTCTGTGGAACGGAAGGCAGGGCTGCAACCTGGTTGGCAATTTCTTCTGAGGAAAGCAGGCTGACGGAGAAAGGATAACATAATGATGAATCATTGGGTAAACACCTTTGCGGGGCAAAAACGATTGCATAGGCTTGCCCTGTTTCGTGCATTTTATCTTTAAAAACAGTGCCAAGGCAGAATAAACCGGTGTGATTCATCTTTGTAACCAGGTTTTGCATCAAACTCCCCGGCGTATAATCCTGTTCATCATCAATATAATAAAAAGCCCCATTCATCTTATAAGCTTCAAGTGCCTGTATCCGTTTTATTTCCTGTTCCCAGGTGTCAGGGTCCTGAAATTCACCCAATGAACAGTACCGGTTTTCAAAATCAGGATAATCAATTACCCGCGCGTTGTGAAAAACAGGTTTTTGCCCATCAACCAGCTGAACTGCCGATAGTGCAGCATAATATATTCCAATTGAATTATTTCCATTCAGAAAAACAACCCGTGGCATATCAGGAAGTGAGTAAATATAATAACCCTGCGGATGATCCTTGATTTCTGCCTCAGGAAGGTTCTTCTTACAGGTCTGAAACAGATCAGTAAGTCCAAGAACAAAGGTAAGTCCTTCATCACCCGCTTGGTTTTCATTGCCGGTTTCAACAATCCGGATCCCGGTATCCGGTTGATCTTCTCCTGCAGGAGTGACAAAGCTTTTAACAAGGGTAGTCCGTAACAACTCAGCAGCTCGCCGGGTTAGATCATCGGCATCCCGGGGAATCACAATCTGGGGTGGAGCATGGAGATCATCCAATGAGGATAAAATAACAGACTCCATCCTTTGCATCTTTTTCGGTGTGGGTAAAATAACAGGGAAAAGCTGAAAAGCCGTGTCTGTATATCCCGACATCCTTTCCCCAACTGAAAAATTCTTCCGGGAGTAGGAAAAATTAACGCTGTCAATCCAAAGGGTACCAAGGCCTTTCAATCCGATGAAAATTTTCACATAATGGGCATTGGAGGGAATATCGCCTTCAGGAAAAGGAAATTCTGCAGACTTTCCAATGATTTTAGCCCACCCAAAAGAAGGGATTGCACTGAAATTTGCCAGGGAAAGGGATTTAAAAGAATTATCAATTTGCTGGTTTGCCTGCGGAAAGTCCTTGTCGGAACCAAGGGCAATTTTGCTTTTGTCGAAAAAAAGCAACCTGACATCAATCGCATCATACATTTTTATGCCCAACCTGCCTTTAACCGGAAAAATATTTTCAAGACGGGTATAAAAAGACAGATTGTAATTGCCCGGGATAACCTTAATAAATTCGGACATAATGCCTTCACCTTGCCTGTCAGTCTCATAAGCCTGGTTACGTGTAATTTTTACAGCCCGGAAGCCAGAAAGGGCTTCATTTTTTTGAAAAATGCTGTCCATCCGGGTATCAACCCATTCTACATGTGGCCCGACCTGCTGCCATGCATCCATAACAAAGGATGTTTTGGTGTTGTTGAGCCTGAAGGTCCTTCCGGTTTCAAAGGAGTGATTCCTCAGCAGGTTTTTCTTTTCAAAACGTTGCAGCCGGATCCGGTAGGGAATTGAAAGGGGGGATTCAGTTGACCAGGAAAGTCTCTGCTCTTCCGGATCTTTTTTCCGGTTGCACCCGGGGAACAAAATCCCGGCGATGAAAATGAATAATATGAAATATGTATATCTCATTCCAAATTACCGGATGGTGTTTTCCCTGGCAGCGGTGAGCGTATTTTTAAGCAAGGAGACAATGGTCATGGGTCCCACCCCACCGGGTACCGGCGTGATAAAACTGCATTTGGGTGCAACCTCTTCAAACTTCACGTCCCCGATCAGCTTCCAACCTGATTTTGTCAGGACAGATTGAATGCGGGTTATGCCAACATCAATTACCACTGCACCTTCCTTCACCATATCGGCAGTGATGAATTCAGGCTTGCCCAGAGCAGCAATGATGATATCGGCAGAACGGATAACATCCGGAAGGTTCTTCGTACGGCTGTGACACACAGTGACTGTTGCATCACCCGGATATGTTTTGAGAGAAAGCAGAATGCTCATGGGTTTGCCTACAATATTGCTGCGGCCAACCACCACACAATTTTTGCCTGAGGTCGGTATATTATATCTTCGGATCAACTCCAGGATGCCGGCAGGTGTGGCCGAGATAAATCCCGGCAGTCCAATGACCATCCGACCCAGGTTTACGGGATGAAATCCATCCACATCCTTTTTCGGATCAATGGCCTCAATTACCTTTTGCTCCGAAATATGATCAGGAAGGGGTAATTGAACAATGAATCCGTCGATATCCCTGTTCCGGTTCAGATCTTCAACAGTATCCAGCAGAGCAGCTTCAGAGATCGAGTCCTCATACCGGATAAGGGTGGATTTAAACCCCACCTCTTCACAGGCTTTGACCTTTCCCGCGACATAGGTTTCACTGGGGCCATCATGACCTACCAGGACTGCTGCAAGATGGGGCGTTTTTAACCCCTTTTCCTTCATTTGCCGGACTTCGAGGGCTATTTCCGATTTAATTTCGGCTGCAATCTTTTTCCCGTCAATGAGTTGCATGATATGTAATTTTGTGGTTTATCTTCCCCGCATAGCTGGCATGTTGCCCATCATGCGCATCGGATTCTTATGGGTTGTGATGGTTTTCATCAGCTTCCTGGTTTCATCAAACTGTTTGATCAACCGGTTCACCTCCTGGATACTTGTACCGCTTCCATCTGCTATTCTTTTTCTTCGTGAACCGTTGATCAACTCAGGATTTTCTCTTTCAGCAGGAGTCATGGAAAAAATGATCGCCTCAATTCCTTTAAAGGCATTATCATCCATGTCGAGGTTCTTCAATGCTTTTCCCACGCCCGGTATCATGCTTGCCAGTTCTTTGATGTTTCCCATTTTCTTGATTTGCTGGATCTGGCTGAGAAAATCACTAAATGTAAATTGATTTTTAGCAATCTTCTTTTGCATCTTTCGGGCTTCCTCAACATTGAATTGTTCCTGGGCTTTTTCAACCAGGGTAACAATGTCTCCCATACCCAGAATACGGTCAGCCATGCGTTCGGGGTGGAATAGTTCAAGTGATTCCAGTTTTTCACCGGCACTCACAAACTTAATGGGCTTGTTAACAACTGCCCGAATGGAAAGGGCTGCTCCGCCACGGGTATCTCCATCCAGCTTGGTAAGAACAACACCATCAAAATTGAGACGTTCATTAAATTCCCTTGCAGTATTTACGGCATCCTGCCCGGTCATGGCATCCACCACAAAAAGAATTTCCTGTGGTGTTATGTGTTTCTTAATTGACTCAATTTCATTCATCATTTCGGCATCTACAGCGAGCCGGCCAGCGGTATCCACTATAACCAGGTCGTGACCGAGCCGTTTGGCTTCCCGGATCCCTGCCTGGGCTATTTTGACAGGATCACGGTTTCCCTCCTCGGAATATACAGGTACACCTACCGTTTCCCCAAGTATCTTCAGCTGCTCAATGGCAGCAGGCCGATATACGTCGCCGGCAATCATAAGGGGTGATTTGCCCCTTTTCTGTTTCAGGTGGCTTGCCAGTTTTGCGGAAAAAGTGGTTTTCCCGGAACCCTGAAGACCGGCAACCAAAATGACCACCGGATTTCCCTTCAGGTTAATATCAACATTTGAACCGCCCATCAGCATGGTCAGTTCATCATGCACGATCTTCACCATCATCTGACCAGGTTTGACCGAAGCCAGTATTTTTTGGCCCAGAGCCTGCTGTTTGATATTATCGGTAAACGATTTGGCAATTTTATAATTCACGTCCGCATCAAGCAGGGCACGGCGAATCTCCTTGAGGGTTTCTGCCACATTGATTTCAGTAATCCGTCCCTCACCTTTCAGTATTTTAAATGACCGTTCGAGCCTTTCGGACAAATTATCAAACATGGAAATAGTTGTTAAAGATTAGTTATGTCGTGGATTCAATATTAGTTATTTCCAACAGAATTATCTATCGGAAGCCAACATTTCCTGAAAATTTAATTACATTTTTTCAGGCATTTCAATGCCAAGCAATTCCATCCCATCTTTAATTACCCTGGCAACAACCATCGATAAAATGAGACGCAAATCGCGTATGTCCTGACTACCTTCCTTCAGGATCGAGTAACCATGATAAAACTGGTTAAATTCCTTTACCAGCTCATAAATGAAGTTGGCAATCAGTGATGGATTAAAGGTATCTCCGGCATCTCTCACCACACCCGGAAATTCATGTACCAGGCGGATCAGGTTTTTCTCCTTGGAATGTAATTCTATATTCTCAGCCACAGCAGCGGGTAAGGGTATATCCATTTCCCCGGCTTTCCGGAATACTGATCTGATCCGTGTGTAGGTATACTGGATAAATGGCCCTGTATTACCATCAAAATCAATTGATTCCCTTGGATTAAAAACCATATTCTTAACCGGATCCACCTTAAGCATGTAGTATTTCAGGGCACCCATACCGATAATCCTGAAAATATCCTCCTTCTCCTCCTCGCTCAGTCCTTCCAGCTTGCCGAGTTCCTTTGACATTTCCCGGGCCGTATCAATCATCTCATTCATCAGGTCATCTGCATCTACGACCGTACCTTCACGTGATTTCATTTTACCTTCCGGCAGTTCCACCATTCCATAGGATAAATGATGCAGGGTTTTTGCCCAGGGAAATCCAAGCATATCGAGTATGATCGAAAGCACTTTAAAATGGTAATTCTGCTCATTACCAACAACATACACCATTTTATGAGGTGAATATTCCTGTTGCCTGAGCTTGGCGGTACCGATGTCCTGAGTAATATAAACAGAGGTTCCGTCAGATCTTAACAGGACTTTCTCATCCAGTCCCCTGTCACGCATGTCTGCCCAAACAGATCCGTCATCATGCTGCACCAGGATCTTTTCTTTCAGGCCCGCCAAAACAGCATTTTTTCCCTGAATCCAGGTTTCGGATTCATAGTATATCTTATCAAAATGTACCCCAAGTCTCTGGTAGGTTTCATCAAATCCCTCATAAACCCAGCCATTCATTGTCTTCCACAATGCTATGATTTCATCATTGCCGGCTTCCCACTGCCGGAGCATTTCCTGTGCTTCCAGCATCAGGGGGGCTCCTTTTTCGGCTTCTTCCTGCGACATGCCCTGATTTATCCTGGCAGAAATTTGTTTTTTATATTCCTGATCAAACCTGACATAATAATCTCCCACCAGGTGGTCTCCTTTTTTACCCGACGACTGTGGCGTTTCTCCGTTGCCCCATTTCTGCCAGGCCAACATGGACTTGCATATATGAATCCCCCGGTCATTCACGATGTTGGTCATAATGACTCTGTTTCCGCTGGCAACCAATATCTTACTTACTGCATAGCCAAGCAGGTTATTGCGGATATGTCCCAGGTGAAGCGGTTTATTTGTATTGGGAGAAGAGTATTCCACCATAATGGTTCCGTTCCGGGATCCGCCAGGGGCAAATCCATGGTATTCAGTATCCTTAACCATATTCAGGTATTTCAGACAGTATCTGTCCGAAATGACCAGGTTCAGGAATCCTTTTACAACATTAAACCTGACAATCTCAGGCACGTTTTGCTGTATGTACGTCCCAAGTTCTTTTGCGGTAACATCAGGTGATTTTCCGGATAATTTTAAAAGTGGAAATACGACAAGTGTGATATCTCCTTCAAATTCACGTCTGGTTTTTTGAAATTGGATCAGCCGGGGATTACCTTCCTTTCCGTACAGGTTTTTGATACCGTAACTGATTGATTTATCCAGAATATCCTCAATACGCTGCATTTGTCTTTTATAAAAGGCACAAAGATAAATTCATTTTTCGCTTTGATGACATTTTAGTACAGGTTTTACTTTTATTGACTATCTTTCTTGAAAAAAAATATGCCCGTTTCGATCAGAGAAATCCGTACACGTCGCGATCTCAATGTTTATATACATCTTCCCGATAAAATCCATGCCTTTCACAAGGGATGGGTGCCGCCGATTTATGCTGACGAATGGGACTTTTACAATCCCGGGAAAAACAGGTTTTTCCAGGATTGCAGCACCATACTCCTGCTTGCCGAGAAAGACGGCAAACCTGCAGGCAGGATCATGGGTATTATCAATCATAAGTATAATACGGTACATCAGGAAACCGGCGGACGATTCTTTGCATTTGAATCTTACAATGATCCGGAGGTTGCCCTTGCATTACTTACTGCTATCGAGAATTGGTTACGGCAACAGGGCATGACCAGGGTTATCGGTCCTTTTGGTTTTTCGGATAAAGATCCCCAGGGTTTCCTGATCGAAGGCTATGATCAGCCGGTTATTATCGCCACAAACTTCAGTCTGCCCTACATGGTTGATCTTACTGTACAATGTGGATATACCAAAGAGATTGACTGCGTGGATTATATTTTACCGGTTCCGGACATTATACCGGATTTCTACAGGGCCATTTATACCAGAACGCTGGATATTAATCATTTTACACTAAAGGAATTTAGCAGCCGGAAAGAGCTGAAACCGGTCATCAGGCCGGTCTTTGAACTGATCAACAAGACCTATGCCCATATTTACGGATTCAGTGAATTGACAACCAAGGAAATCGATTATTTTGCCAACCGGTATCTTTCGGTTATCAATCCAAAATTTGTCAAAGTGATATACAATGAAAAACATGAGCTTATTGCCTTTGCACTGGCCATGCCTGAGATATCCGAAGGGATAAGAAAGGCAAAAGGCAGGATCTTTCCCCTTGGTTTTATACATATTCTCCGCGCTTCCCGGACATCCCGTCTGCTGACCATGCTTCTTGGGGCAATACATCATGATTACCGGAATAACGGACTGGATGCTGTCCTGGGTATAAAAATGCTGGAGGCAGCTCAGGATGAAAAGTTTGAACTGATTGACAGTCATCTGGTACTGGAGACCAACCTGAAAATGCGGGCGGAATATGAAAAACTGGGCGGTACGGTTAAAAAGAGATACCGGATCTATAGTAAAAGCCTCACACCTGCTTCATGATCCTTCCCCAGGAAATCAGCCTTTCAATCAGAAATAAACAAGTGAAAGGATAAAGACCGCCACGATCATGTAAATCAGGGTCAGGGGCATTCCAATGCGCATGAAGTCGCGGAAAGAGTAACCTCCCGGACCATAAACCATCAGATTGGTCACATATCCGTGCGGTGTTATGAATGTGCAGGCTGCTGCATAAGCAACAGCCAGAATGAATGGGGTGGCTGTTACATCAAGTTGCTGTGCCACACTTAGTGCAATGGGAAAAACGATGGCCACGGCCGCTTTGGTCGTAAAATAAGCTGCCAGTAAGGCAGTAATGAGGTAGATGCCCAGCAAAACCCCGATCTTGCCCATGGGAAGAAAGGCTGAAATAACCCCGTTGGCAGCAAGAACTGCAGCACCCGATTTGATCATGGCTGTTCCAAGGGCAAGGGATAGGACAATCACCAGGGCCAGATTGTAATCAATGCTGATGGTAATATCCCTGGGACTGGTTACCTTCAGGATCATTGAAACAAGTATCATGATGATAAGGCCCATAAACAATGAAATGATGTTGAAAGCTGATAAGGTGATGACCAAAATGATTCCTGCAATCAATATCAGTGATTTGTACCAGTCGAGTTTAACAAAATCAGTCACTTTGGAAATAAAGTAGAAATCGTTTGCATCCTTTGACCGGCTGACGAAATTCACCCCGGCAAACAGCAACAATACATCGCCTGCTTTCAGGATCACATTCCCCAGGGTATCTTCAATATTCTCCCCGTTCCGATGAACTGCAATTATCGCCGCATCATATTTACCCCTGAAATTGCTGTCACGCACAGATTTGTTAATCAGCGATGAGTTCTGCGATACCACGACCTCGTTGACATGAGCCTGTCTGATCCGGGTCAGCATGCCCACTTCAGGCAAGATCAATCCCGAATTGGTTGTGATCAACTCAGCAATATTTCTGGTTTCACCAGCAAATACGAGAATATCACCCTGGTCAAGCACAACATCAGACGGTACAGCGTTTATCCTGAATGATTTACGTATTACGGCAACCAGCTCTAATCCCCGAATATCCTGCAATCCGGTTTCCCCCACGGTCATTCCGATCAGGTGTGATCTGGAACGTACCTTGGCTTCGACCACGTATTCGCGGGCATTGGTCTGAAAATCATCTCCGGCTCCCGGCCGGGAAGGAAGCAGGAAGTTGCCGAACATGGTCAGGTAGAACCAGCCAATGATCATCATGGGAATACCTACCCAGGCAAATTCAAACATATTCAGATCCCGCAGGCCGGAGATAATGGTCTGATTCCGGATCATGCTGTTGACGATCAGGTTCGTGGAGGTGCCAATCAGTGTTGCTGATCCGCCCAGAATGGCAGCATATGACAGCGGAATCAAAAACTTGGAGGGAGCAAAACAATTCCGTTTTGACCAGCTATGGATATAGGGCATCATCACAGCCACCAGCGGTGTATTATTCAGAAACATTGAAAATGCAGAAACCGTTATAACCATCCTGCTTATAAAACCTTTATATGTCCTGGTTTTGCGAAACAACCGGTCAAATGTGTTCTCGATAATATTGGTTTTTCTCAGCACATCACTAAAAACCAGCATGAGGATTACCACTGCAACCTGTTCATTTCCAAAGCCATAGATAATTTCTGAAGGAGTCAGAATTCCGAAAACACCCAGGGTAATTACGCCAATCAGAAAGGTGAGGGATATACCAAGCAGATTCCGGTATAGTGAAACAAGAATAAACAGAAGCACGATAATTACCAGCACAAGATCAAAAGTGATCATATCAATGGAATACAGCTTTGGAATTTAAAAACTATCATTACACCATGCGAAAGTATAAAATTATCAGAATTTTGGAAACCAGATGCCTGTTGATCTGTTAACTAATAAACCTTATATTTGAAAAAATGAATTCCGCATAAACTTCTGAATACGCATGACACAGCTTAAAGCATTAAAGCCCGCACGGGTATGGAAGTATTTTGAAGAAATAACAAAAATACCCAGGCCCTCCAAAAAAGAAGATAAGATTATCGAATACATTGTGAATTTTGCCAGACAGCATGATTTGTCCTTTGAAAAAGACGGATCAGGTAATGTCGTAATCAGAAAACCGGCAACTGCCGGTTATGAAAACAGGAAGACTGTGTGCCTCCAGAGCCACCTGGATATGGTATGTGAAAAAAACAGTTCCAGCCGGCATGATTTTGATACCGATCCTTTACAGGTGATAATCGATGGGGATTGGGTCAGGGCTAATGATACCACACTCGGTTCAGATAATGGCATTGGGATCGCTGCACAAATGGCCATCCTGGCTGACCCGCAATTAAAACATGGTCCCCTGGAATGCCTGTTTACGGTTGACGAAGAAACCGGACTAAACGGAGCAAAAAATCTGGAAAGTGGCTTTTTTTCAGGGAAAATCCTGCTAAACCTCGATTCTGAAGATGAAGGCGAGCTGTTCATCGGATGTGCAGGCGGGATGAATACAATCGCCACACTCAAATATAAACTCCGGCGAACACCCCCCGGATCATCCGCCTTCAGGATCGAAATCAGCGGGCTGCTGGGTGGTCATTCCGGTACTGATATTCACAAGAACAGGGGTAATTCGATCAAGATCCTGAACCAGTTTCTATGGGAAATCAGAAACCGGTTTGACGCCAGGCTGTCGATATTTGAGGGCGGTAATCTGAGAAATGCCATACCGCGGGAAGCCTATGCCATTGTGGTCATACCTGATACCCACAAGGATGTCTTTACCGGTTACTTTAACGATTATACCAAGATTCTCCTCGCGGAATACCTGATGGATGAACCGGGAATTCAGATCAGGATTACCGCCGCAGTTCTTCCGGATAAGGTGTTGAAGAAAAAGGTGCAGGAAAAGCTGTTGAATGCATTATTCGCATGTCCTCATGGTGTTATTTCCTGGAGCAGGGTAATGGATGACCTGGTTGAAACATCCACCAATCTCGCCTCCATCAAATTTGAAGGGATGAACCGGATCATAATCTGCACCAGCCAGCGGAGTTCAGTGAATACCGCCAAGCTTCAAATCGGCAATACGGTTAGAAGTACATTCAAACTTGCCAATGCTGCTGTTGAGCAAACTGAGGGTTATCCGGGCTGGAATCCCAATCCTTCATCCGGGATCCTGGCTATTACTATTGACAGCTATAAAAGGCTGTTTGGTGCTGAACCTGCAGTAAAAGCCATTCATGCCGGTTTGGAATGTGGTTTGTTTCTGGAAAAATATCCCTGGCTGGACATGATCTCCTTTGGTCCAACCATATCTGGATGCCCATTCTCCTTCCGAAAGAATCAATATTGCATCAACAGAGAAATTCTGGCTTTTGCTGATCGATGTCCTATGCAACATACCAAAGGAGGAATCAGGGGATTGACCATACCGGCCGAATTATTCCGCAGGTTCAAAATCTGCCTTGGCAACACCGCAAACAGGACAAAACCAGTCATCGGGTAATATCCTCAAACCGGGTTCCGGGATTAATTCCACCGTCAGGATCTCCTTCAACAGGGTCATATATATATCCGCAAATGGTGCATTTGTATTTTTTCATTCTGGTCATTTTGTCACAAAAATAGAATTTTATGTTTTAATTTTAGCTTTTTAACTTAATCATCCAATTATGAATTATTTTCATTTCAAGCGTATTTTCCTGTCCGCAATGACGACTCTTTTTCCTGATCAATCTTTCGGCACAGAGAAAACATGACAAACCGGTCAATATTATCCTGATGATTGGCGATGGCATGGGGGTGGCTCAGATCTATTCGGGATACACGGCGAATCACGGACAACTGAATTTATTCAGTTTTAAAAGCATCGGTTTTAGCAAGACCTATTCCGCATATGATTATATTACCGACTCCGGTGCAGGTGCAACGGCCATTTCAACCGGAAATAAGACTTACAATGGTGCCATTGGTGTAAATATGGATACCGTACCGGTCAAAACCATCCTGGAATATGCCGAGGAGAAAGGCCTTTCAACCGGTCTGGTCTCAACAAGTGCGATTACCCATGCCACACCCGCTTCGTTCATTTCACACCAGGCTGATCGGGATAATTATGAAGCGATAGCGGCTGATTTCCTGAAAACAGACATTGATGTATTCATCGGCGGCGGGATCGATCATTTCTCCATGCCGCAAAGATGGCCGTAATCTCTTGCAGGAATTGCGGCAAAAAGGTTACCAGGTAGTATTTTCCATGGATAGTATCACGAACGTGTCACAGGGCAAACTGGCCGGTCTTACAGCCAGGCAGCATAATCCGTCAATAGTTTCAGGCCGTGGCAATGTCCTGCCGGGCGGTACACAAACCGCCCTGAATATCCTGAGCCGGAATAAAAAAGGATTCTTCCTGATGGTTGAAGGCTCGCAGATCGACTGGGGTGCGCATGCCAACAATACCAATACGGTTGTCAATGAGGTAATTGATTTTGACAAGGCAATCGGGATAGCGCTTGAATTTGCGAAAATGGACAAACATACACTCATCATTGTCACAGCCGATCACGAGACTGGCGGTATGAGCCTGCAGGGGGGGGATTTTCAGCTTGGAACCGTTGAGGCAAAATATACGACCACCGATCATTCCGGTGTAATGGTTCCGGTTTTTGCTTTCGGACCAGGTGCGGAATTATTTCAGGGTGTTCAGGAAAATACCGATTTGTTCTTTAAAATGATGAACTTATATGGATTTACACCTGACAAAATTGCCAGTGCGAAATAATGACCTGGGGTTGGACCGGTTTTACAGATCAAAACCAGTCTGCATAATCTGGGTGACCCTGGTAATTTCAAGGCTTTACCGGACCGAAATCTGAAACTATATGAGTTCTTCTCCGCGAAGCCTTTACCTGATTCCTTCCTTGCTGGGGGAATACCCCGGTCGAAAAGGTGCTCCCGAAAGCAAATCTGGATATCATAAGGTCACTTGATCATTTTATCGTTGAGGAAGAAAAGACAGCCCGGCGTTTTCTGATCCGCTGCGGCTATGACAAATCCCTGGATACAGTTGAATTTTTTATTCTGAACGAGCATACCCCGGTTCAGGAGATCCCGGTTTTATTCTTGTCGTCAGGTGAATCAAACCTGGGATTGCTTTCGGAGGCTGGTGTGCCTGCAGTGGCCGATCCGGGTTCTGCACTGGTCGAAGAAGCACACAGACTCGGTATTAAGGTAATTCCACTGGTAGGTCCATCATCTTTGATCCTGGCGCTGATGGCTTCCGGACTCAACGGCCAGAATTTCGCATTTAATGGTTACCTGCCTGTAAAAAATCCGGCAAGGGCAAGCAGGATACGTCTGATAGAAAGGCGATCGGAGGTGGAAAATCAGTCCCAGATTTTCATTGAGGCACCATACCGGAATAACCAGCTGGTCAGCGCACTGATCGAGGTATGTAAACCCGGTACGCGTCTGTGCATAGCAACCAACATTACCTTACCGGATGAATGGATCAGAACGAAAAGAATCCGGGACTGGCAGAATTTGCCACCACCGGATCTGAAAAGACAACCGTCGGTATTTATATTGCAGGTCTGATCTCGCTGGTTTTATTCTGATGGTGGCCGGATATCTTCCACAATGATGTCATATACCACCGTCTGATATTTAGGCACGATTGTATATCCGTATGTAGTGTTGAATAATCCGTTAACGCCAAACGCCTGTTCATAAGGCAAAACCGCAACCGCATGGGTGCCGTTACGCATGGTGTCAAGCGCAGACTTAAGTCCGACAGGAAATGCCAGCATGAATCCTGATACCAGATCAGACTTTCCATAAACATATTTAACCGGATTTGCATCTTCCAGGTTATCATCAAAGATCCGGTTGTCCTGTACGATTAATCCGAAACCATCCACCAGTCTGCCAGAGTACCTGAATAATACCGTATCACCCTGTTGAACAGTACGTTCGTCTCCAGGATTGGGAGTAACAGTTTCCCTGAAATAAATATCCTTATACAGGGTTGTTGAGTCAAATCCCTTTTCCGTAAGATAGATATTCAATACAGAGTCTTCATACGCAATGGGTTCCCTGATCACCTGAAGGAGTTCAACTTCGTAAACCAGGGGATTGAAGTCATAGAATGCTTTATCGGATGGGATGACCAACTCGGCTTTACCTCCTTCCTTCATCAGTGCCAGTCCTTCATTTATTCCTGAAATACTGTATCCAAATTGGAATTTCAGGGGTCCGTATACAAAATACTTATAAGTATCAGCATTTGTCCAGTCATCCTTAAGAGAATCATTGCTGGTCTCATGGATTGAGCCATCTTCGAGGTAACGTCCGGTATAATTGATGATTACATAATTATTCTTTTGGGGAGCACGTCCCGTACCGGTAACCTCCTCAATGAAATAGATGCCGCCGGTTGTCTTCTGTTCTTCGGTAATACCGTTTTCACTCAGATAGGCATCAATAACCTGCTGTTCATGCTGTTCCTTCTCTTCCCATTCGTTCTTCAGGCAACCGCCCGTGAGTATAGCGACAAGGGCCGGTATGACGAGAAACCTGGCGGTTATGCTTGTCTGGATCTTCATTTTTTCGAGTTTTATCGTTTAACATCTAAGTTAAGATGTATATTCATGTAAATGGTTGCGTCAGATTTTACCGGACGAAGATACTTTTAAAATCTCAACCTCAAAAATGAGGGATGTAAAAGGGGGAATTATTCCCGTTGAAGAGCCCTGACTGCCAAATCCCAGCTCGGAAGGCAGGATAAACAGCGACCTTTCCCCTTCATGCATCATACCGATGCCTTCTTCAAGACCTTTAATCACCTGCCACTCGGTGCCATAAACAAACTGAAAAGGCTGCCGTCGCCTGATGGTTGAGTCAAAGAATTTTCCGTTCAGGAATCGGCCTTCATAGTTAATGGTAAGCGTGTCTCCTGGTTCCACCTTCTTCCCTTTGCCTGGGTGCAGGTTCAGGTAAAATATACCTGAAGGAAGCCGGTTTACCTGTAATTCTTCAGAAGCAAGAAATTGTTTCAAAATCACCTTTTCATAATCCCCAAAATCATCGATCCAGGTAAGAAAGGCCTCTTTTTCATTTTCGTATTCTGCTTCTGTCTGAATATCCAATAACTCCATATTGATTTTTACTGATCCGTCTGCAGATATGAATGCCGGCAATTTGATTTGCAGGGTATTCTTAAAAAAATCATCTGCTACCAGTATGAAGGATGCACTGTCTTCTTCAGCAAGCATAGCAAAACAGGCATCGATTGAACCTTCATAAGCCGGTTTGCTGACCTGCAGCTTCCGTGTGCCGGCAAAAAACAAGGAGTCTTCAAGAGTCCTGTATTCCAGATTAACCGTTATATAATCACCGGGTTTGACTTTGTTCGGATTTTCACCGATCCTGTGAAGCCGGTAATACATTCCGATGCCCTGCCGCTTTATATCCCGGATATTTTGCTGTTCTGCCGCATGAAATCATACACGACAGAAAAAGGAACAGGATCAGGCAATTCCCTTTCATCAGGGCTCAAGTTTTACCAATTCAACGTCATAAACGATGATGGCCCTGGCAGGAATCCTGTTTCCGTCACCCGGCAAACCGTGAGCCAAATGAGGTGGCATAATGAAAGTAGCCTTGTCACCCTCATGCAACAGCAGTATACCTTCCTCCAGTCCGGATTCCACTCCACCCTGCCCTATCCTGAATTGCTTGATACCCAAAGAATCTGAACTGTAACAAGGTGTGCCATCCAGCAAGCTAACCCTGTATCGCAATGCTGCCAGTTGTCCATTCCGGGCCAGCTCTCCCTTGCCTTTCTTATTGATTATATACCACAGGCCGGTCATTGTTTCCTCCAATGCCAGCTTATTCCGACTGGCATATGCTTTAATCTTTTCAAGGTCTTTCTTAACCATCAACCGGTTGACATCAACCATGGCCTTTTCGGTTGACCTGATCTCCTTTTGGGTATCCGTATGCTCATGTTTCCGTGCACAGCTGCACCAGAGCATATGCATGGACAATAAAACCAGAAGCGGATTAATCCTCATAAACAGACAATTGATCATGATATGCCGGTAATATGGCCTTAAATCGTCTGATCGTTTCCTCCAGGCTGGAAAATGATTCTCCCCCAGAAGCGTTTACATGACCTCCACCGTTAAAATATTTCCGGGAGAAATCATTCACTGAAAAATTACCCTTTGAGCGGAAAGAGATCTTTATGTGATCATCTTTTTCCATAAACAGGGCAGAAAATCGAATGCCCCTGATGGAGAGCGGATAATTGACAAATCCTTCTGAATCACCTGTCTGGAAATGATATCTCAACAATTCCTCACGGGAGATAGAGATCAGGGCCACATGGTATCCGGGGATGATTTCCATTTTTTCATTCAGACAGAATCCCAGGAGCCTCATCCTTTCAGTGGAATAATTATCATACACTTTATAGTAAACTGCATCCTTGTCAATGCCATAATCCAGCAATGCTGCCACTGTTCCATAGGTTTTCCGGTTTGATGAATTGTAACTGAAGCATCCTGTATCGGTCATAATTCCGGTAAACAGACAGGTTGCCACTTCAACATCCATGTCTTTCTGAATACCGGCTTCTTCAATAAACCTGTAAATCAGTTCAGCAGTTGAACTTGCGGAGGTGTCAGATAAAATACAATCAACCTGCAATTCGGGTCCCGGATGATGATCGATCAATACTTTATAGGCATCAGAAGAATTAAATGCCTCCATCAATAGATTGATCCTGGAAAGCTCATTGCAGTCGATCACAAATATCAGATCCGAATCTTTCAGAAAATCAACAGCCCGGGTCCTCGCGTGACTTAACAGGCAGATCTCCTTTGCTCCCGGAAGCCATTCTAAAAAATCAGGAAAATCGTTTGGTGATATAACCAGACAACAATGGCCCATGTTTCCCAGCAACTTAGACAGGCCTAGTGCCGATCCGAGGGCATCCCCATCGGGATTAGGATGGACAATAAAGGCAATGGTCTTTTCGGTATCCTGCAATAATCTCGATACATCAGCCAGGCTGTTCCAAATCAAGGTATCTTTTCTGCCGTTCATGGTTCATTATGTCAATTTCAAATTTAACCAACTTCTGCTCCTTTCACCGTGTTAAACATGGCAAATTATTAAAATATATCAACCATACTTTATTCAGCTTTATCCTGAACGTTACAATGAGACATAATATTATTTATATTCGCTTTTACCCAAAATATAAAATCCTATGGCCGGAACCAAAACTTTTTTTATTATTAAGCCAGGCGCTGTAAGTCATGAGTATGTCGGACCCATACTGGCGAAAATCAATGCCAACGGTTTTCACATCGCTGCCTTAAAGCTCATCAGGCTTGACCGGCATCATGCTGAACATTTTTATGCCGTTCACCACAATAAGCCTTTTTTCGCCAGTTTGATCAATTTCATGACTTCGGGACCTGTTGTGGTAGGCATATTAGAAAAGGAAAATGCCGTTGCTGATTACCGCAAACTCATGGGAGCCACCGATCCTGCGAAAGCAGAGGAAGGTACCATCCGCAAATTGTTTGCCGAAAACATCGAACGCAATGCCGTACATGGATCCGACAGTGATGAAAATGCCGAATTGGAATGTGATTTCTTCTTTTCAAAGGCTGAACGATATTCCAAGTTTGAGGAATGCTTGTAAACAATCATCATGATCCCGGTTAAAAAGATTTTTATATTTGCTAACTGCAGACTTACTCACTTAACTAAACTGAAAATTTATGTTCAAAGGACATCCCAGAGGACTTATTGTAGCCTCCCTGGCTAATATGGGTGAACGGTTCGGATTTTACACCATGTATGCCATATTTACACTTTTCCTGCAGGCAAAATACGGATATGACGCCACAAAATCAGGTATTATCTGGAGCAGCTTTTTATTTGGCGTATATTTCCTGCCCCTGATCGGTGGTATCATTGCAGACAAATGGCTGGGTTATGGCAAAACAGTTACAGCAGGTATCTTTGTTATGTTTGTCGGATATATTTTGCTTGCCCTGCCCTTGCGCGGAGCGGGAAGTCTTTGGCTGGTAATCAGCGCTTTGTTTACCATTGCGCTGGGAACAGGTCTTTTCAAAGGTAATCTGCAGGCACTTGTCGGAAATATGTATGATGATCCAAAATACAGCGCAAAACGAGATTCAGCATTTACCATATTTTATATGTGTATCAATGTAGGTGCAATGTTTGCTCCTACCGCGGCCGAGGCAGTCAATAATTACATTCTGAAGGCCGCAAATTTCAGCTATGATTCCAGAATTCCGGTTCTGGCTCATAAATTCCTGGAAAATCGCCTCGGGAATGCAACTGAATTCCTGGGTTATGCTCAACTGCAGGATGCATCGGTAACTGCTGAAACCTTGGGAACATTTTCACAAACCTACATTGATGCGCTGAGTAAATCATATCATTATGCATTTGGTGTTGCATGCCTGAGCCTGATTATCTCAACCATTATTTTCCTTGGATTTAAGAAGTTCTATAAATATGCCGACCTGACTGAAAAGCAAAAATCCGCTGATGCCAGTACCAGAAACAGTGTGATCGAATTATCTGCCGATGAAACGCGTTCCAGGCTATTTGCCCTGTTTATGGTATTCCTTGTTGTGATCTTCTTCTGGATGGCATTTCACCAGAATGGACTTACCATGACTTTCTTTGCCCGTGATTATACGGTTCCCTCTGTTAACAAATTCACCAACCTCTGGTTTGATCTTTTCACCCTGCTCCCGATATTCCTGTCCGTTGTCGGACTGGTATTTGCCATCAGAAAAGTTAATACAGGCAGGGTAAGAATGCTTGGGTTTACCGCATTTGTCGTTTTCGGACTTCTGGCATATCTCCGTTATTCAGGATTTGCTGTGGTGAATCCGTTTACACCACAGAAATTCCAACATTTTAATCCTTTCTTCATAGTTGCGCTTACTCCGTTAATCCTTGGATTCTTTGGCTGGCTGAGGAGCAGAAACCTGGAACCTTCCTCACCCAAAAAGATAGGATTTGGGATGATCCTGACCGCTCTGGGGTTTTCCATATTGATCATTGGCTCACTTGGACTATCCTCTCCGAAAGAACTTGGCGGTGAGGTCTCTAAGGCTCTTGTGTCACCCTACTGGCTTATTTCTACCTATTTTATCCTTACAGTGGCAGAATTATTCCTCAGTCCGATCGGAATTTCCTTTGTGTCCAAGGTATCTCCTCCCAAATATAAAGGCTTGGCCCAGGGCGGATGGCTGGCTGCTACTTCGGTTGGAAACATTCTGGTTGGGGTGATGGGTATTTTCTGGAGTAAAGTTTCACTTTCCGGATTCTGGGCAATCCTGGTCGGATGCTGCATGCTCTCAGCCACCTTTATCTTCATCATTCTTAAACGGCTTGAAAAAGCATCCGGGATTTGAAGTAGTCAGTTACAAGTTACGAGTTACAAGTTACAAGTTAAACCCACTTGTAACTCGTAACTCGTAACTCGTAACTTGTAACTCGTAACTATTAATGCGATGTTTCATTGTCCGGAACCCGCAACCTTACTCCGGCATCTTCGGCCACTTTTCTGTACCAGGCTTCATCATAACCGGGCTGTTCAACCTTGGGATTCAGCTTTCCTTCAACCTTTGTTTTAACATTTCCGTCCATGAACCGTGTAAACAGGAAGGCATAAAGTTTTTTCCATTCGGCTACCGTTTGCTCACCTGACTTAACGGAATAATCGGTAAGATACTGAATGGCTTTTTCCGGAGAATTTTTATACAGTTAACTGCTTCCTGATCAACTCGTGGCATTTTCCTCCAGATACCGGGATTCCAAGTTGCTTCTGCTTTTCCTGTATATAGGGTAACATCAGGTTGTACCTTGTATAGGCCAGATTGGATACCTGGTTGAACACCCAGAAAGCCGCATCGGGACTGAATTCCATCATGGCACCGTTACCCGCAGCAAATGATGGCGGCACAGCAGTCATACCGCAATACATAGGTGAATATACCGTGCTGTAGGTATCATCCACACCAAACCACAGAATTCCGCCAACCGGATCCGGTAACCAGGAACGTGACTGTGCAATAAAGGAAAAACCGGTCTGTTGTGTGGATATGGCACGTTCATTCAGATAGGTAACGCCGTCGACTTTCCAGGTCAGGGGTCTCCACCGCACAATGACTTTGTTTGGGCCTGCTCCGAAATCCTGGGTCATGTCCAGCGGCGTACCCTGATAATAATCCCGCATCATGTTCATCACATCAGCTACTCCCAGCTTCCGGTTTGCCTTTACCCACAAAGGTAACCGGTGATGCATGTTTTCACCTGAGACATAATCGGTGTATTCATCCATACCGTCAGCTACTTTTCTGAAACCTGACCAGACCCGGGCATCGCAAAACCTGACAGCTTCAAAATCCAGGGGAGCATACGCATCAGCAAAGCTGAATTCCTCATCCCGTCCGGAGAAATAACCTTTCTTCCGGGCTAGTTCAATAACATCCTTCGCATAAAGGCAATTTTCCGGATCTTTTAACGGAAACGTGGTTATTCTTGCCTGATTGGCATGTCCGCAGACATAACCATCCGGTACCCGCCGGGCAACCCAAACGGCACCTTTGTTACCCGGACCCTTGCCAATAATTTCCATAATCCAGACTTCATTGGGATCGGAAATGGAAAATGATTCCCCGGTGCTGCAATACCCATGTGCCGTCATCAGCTTGTCAATGATCTGCGATGGCTTCACGGGCGGTTTTTGCCCGCTGGAGAGTCATGTATATCAAACTGCCATAATCAATGATGGCCTGTTGAATCCTGCAATTCAGGCCTGCCGGTATAAGTGGTTTCCCCTATGGCAAGCTGGTGCTCATTCATATTTCCCACAACCGACCAGGTATGCCTGACCTGGGGTATCTTACCAAGAAATTCCCCGGTATCCCATTCGTACACATCGACCAAGTGCTCCGGCAGGATAATCTGCTGCAGGCCTGATAATACAATTCCCCATACAAGGTATGTGAATCGGCGGAATAGGATATCATGGTGGATCCATCAACGGATGCGCCCTTGGTAATCAGAAAGTTTGTACATGGAAATGAATTTTCTGATATAAAAAACAAGAACAAAATAAGTGTGGCAAGAATATTTGTTTGTCATAGTAATGAGATTTGGTGATAAAAATAGTATTAAAAATTAAATTCATCTACTGATCAATATCAGGAAAATGAAGCAAGTTGAAAGTGTTCTTTGATTTATTTCTGGAGTTCCCTGTTTTATTTATAGCATCTTAACAATTTTTAGTATACTTTAACACAGAGATCCCCTTATAAAATATAATGAGGTTGTATATTTGTCATGAATTCTACATGCGAAGCTCACTTTGAGTTTGATGAATTCATTTTAAGATATAGCAGGCTAGAGTTTGATTTTCATAATTAGTAGTTTTAGTTAATAATTAGTTTGTTTTTTTGTAGTTAGGGTTAAGATTGGGTGAGTTCCTTCGTGTTCTCACCCAAATCTTTTTTTATGGCAAACCCTTCGCTCGTTTCTATTACATCAACATCAAATGAATAATTCCGGATGATGAGTCCTTTCTGGCTCCTGTCACTGAAGCCAGGCAATTGATTTCATTCCTGAACCGCAGCAGGCCCAGAAAGGCAAAGATCAGGGCTTCCTTGAATTTTACAAGCTGGGTATCCGGGATCACCAGCCTGATGCTGGTCTGTTCACTGATTCGTTCCATGAGAAAAGTATTAAATGCCCCGCCCCCCGTCACCAGGGCTTCGCCTGCACCCGGGCTGTTCATGCATTTTCCGATCTGAATGGCAGTATGTTCATACACGCTGCGCATCAGATCCTCCAGTGGTATATCATATTTTTCCAGTACTGGCATATACATTGTTTCAACCCATTCCCGACCCAGTGATTTTGGTCCGGTGATGGAATAAAATGCAAGGTTGTTCAGTTCACTGATCAGGTCATTATTCGGAAGGCCCTGCCTCCCGGCTTTGCCACCTGCATCATAATCCTGACCCGATCTTCGGGCCAGGGTATTTAAAACGATGTTCACCGGGCAGATGTCCCAGGCAATCCTTTTCCCATCCCGGTTACAGGATATATTGGCAAATCCGCCCAGGTTAAGACAATACCGGTAATGCGGGAACAACAGCTCATCACCAATGGGTACCAGGGGGGCTCCTTGTCCACCCAGGGCGACATCCAGCGTCCTGAAATCGGAAACGGTGGTCAGTTTGCATCGTGATGCGATTGAAGCACCATCGCCAAGCTGAAAGGTTAATCCTTTGCCGGGCTGATGAAATATCGTATGGCCGTGAGAAGCGATTAAATCTGCCGATAAATCGTGTTCCGAAAGAAACCGGGTAATGCTTACACCGATAAATCTTCCATATTCCTGATGCAGCAAAATGAAAGACTCTGCATCAAGTCCGGCAGCACGCTCCAGCCGCTCTTTCCAATTTCCGGAATAATCAATTGTCAAAGCTTTTTCGATCGTGAAGTGCCAGTGATCCGGTTCCTTTATAAAACCGTGACAGGATAAGGTCCATACCATCAAGACTGGTGCCCGACATCATCCCGACCACCAAATAATCCCTGTTGCCATATGGTTTAATTTTATGCAATTTCTAATAGTAAAATCCGCCTGTAAATCGGGAAACATTGTCCCGTTTATCGGTTATAATGATCTCCAGCTTATGCGCTCTTGCCCTTTTCCAGCCTTTTACCATCCATGGTATAAGTCAGCAGATCTTTCTTGCCATCATACTCGAACAGGAGCCCAATGCTTGTCAATATAGCCTGCATATTTACTGATTCCTGATTCCTTGTCCTTGATCCGGAAAGACAATGACCTGTCCTTCAGCATAATTCTTATGCGTGGGATAAAACTAACCGGAATGATTTCAGGACTAATGGTATCAACAGCAATGAAAAACCGGCCAAAGGTCCTGTACCTGAGCCGTCACAAAACCATTCTTATAGTTGCCGCCCTGGCTTACCCACTGCCCTTTCTCGTCCGTGCTGGCCAACAGAACCTTGCCTTGCAATTTGGGACTCAAGGTTTTTTGGCTTGATGGAAATAACATAGGACTTGTTCAAGGGAGTATATACCTCATGAATGTTGTAAATATCCGATGAGCAGCGCTGTCTGACGGTTCTCTTGAAAAACGGAACCTGATATTATTATAGAGCGCATTGCGGGGAATTACAATCCTGATGTCAGGCTCTTCAAATACATTCAGGGTGTCGTAATTAAACTCCGCCACTGTGTTTGAATCATCCTGCATGGTCAAGGACAAAGGCAGATATGCTGCAGAACGAACCCTGAACTTCAGATCACTCACGTTCCCATAAGCATCTGTCACGGCTATGCGTATGTTGTGCATGAGTGTATCAGAGAAATGGATTACACCCCTGTTGACGGATACTTTGTATATGGGAAGACGGTTATTGGGATCCAGAAACAATTTTTGAATGTTCTTTCCGCTTCTTAATTTTCTCCGCATAATCGATATGACTTTTTACATAACCGGTTTGGGAAAAGGGAATGCTGTCGAGTACAAACCTGAATATCAGCTCCTCCTCCTTAAACAGGCTGATCATGTATGGACTGCAAGGATTTGAAGTATTATTGAGATAGTCAACTGTTTCAATGCCAAATCCGATGTTGCCGGAGACGGTAATTTCATCTTTTACCGCAATATGCTTTCCGTTTGATCCGGAACCTGAATCAGGACATTCCGGTTTAAGCCGTTTACCAGACTGCTGTCGTCCATCGGATAAACGGAGAGCCAGTTAATTTTGGGCTTTATTCCATCCTGTATGGGAAAATCATATTTCAATACATTGAGGGGTATGGAGGCCGAATGATCCCGTGATCTCAAAATGGAGGTGCGGCCCGCCAGAAGATCCGGTATTGCCGGAAAATCCGATAAGTTCGCCCTTCCGGAAAGAAAATTGTCCAGTTTGCAGGTATAAATCCACCTCAAATGATTTCTTATGGTATTGCTGATCTTTTACCCAGGTATCGACCACTGGTGAAAACTGCCTGAGATGGCCATAAACTGTAACCCGGTTGTCAGAATGCCTGAGGTAGAGTGCACGTCCGTATCCTCCCGATTGAACAACAATCCGATATACATATCCGGAATCGGCTGCAAATACTTCCTTTCCTTCAACCTGGTCAGTTTTAAAATCAATTCCGGCATGAAAATGGGTCGACCTGATCTCACCATAATTTCCGGAAACAAGCAAGGGTATGTTCAGGGGCGGGTATAAATGCGGCTGCATTCATGCGGGCTTTCGGGGATTCCTGAGAATAAATCTGTGCACTGATAAAAACCAAAACAAAAAAGAAAAATTCTGAAATTAATTTCATATCTTTAAATATATCTTACAGATCAGTTATAACAAGGATTGTAAAACTAAAGTATATTATTTGTTTTCATAAAAGGAATAATTAACAAATTCTTCTTTTTTCGATCAGTGAATTTAAAAATTGAATCTATCTTTGTAAACAATGGATGCGAGATATGACGAAATATTTTCCGGTCTGAGACAGAGAATAAAAACACTTATTTCATTGTATGAATCGCAGAAAGCAAAATCCCATGATTTGCAGAAGAAAAATCTGGATTTGCAAGTTGAAGTTGAGAGGCTTGGAAAGAAAGCTGGATGAACTTGAAAAGAAACACGATAACCTGAAAATAGCTAAAGTGTTGTCTTCAGTACCTGGTGAGGATGTACACGAAACAAAACTACAGGTAAACAGAATCGTGCGGGAGATTGATAAATGTATTGCTCTCTTAAACCGATAGGAGATGAATGTTGCCATGGATGATAAGCTGTCTATCAAAGTAAATGTTGCAGACCGATATTATCCGCTTAAAATAGAAAGAAGGGATGAAGAAAAGATCAGAAAAGCAGCGCGTTTGATCAATGAGAAGGTGATCCAGTACAAGCAACGTTATTTGGATAAGGATTCACAGGATTTTTTGGCAATGGCTGCACTGCAGTTTGTTACCAGGATAATTGAAATGGAAGAAAGAACTGACGTTTCACCGCTTGGACAGAACCTGCAGGATTTAAATGAGGAATTGGAAGAATACCTGAAAGGAGAGCAATAAACGTTCTTTGTATAGCATAAAGCATAGCCCGCATAGTTTCTTTCAAATGCTGTGAAACTCAACATTTACTAAATTGGAGAATCAGCTCAGCATGTCAAGAACAGGCCATACTTCCGGTTTATCCGGGAGTTCTGCTTCGCGCAGGACATTGGAAGTTCGAAACATATTGGCATCTCCACCCATTTTGTTCTGGGGTTTTATCAACGTATGGAGAAATGTATGCGGGTTTTTTTTTAATAACCATATAAAATTCATCATCAATGATCTTACTTACCGATACCATTGTTTTGGCAAAAATACTCATTGCGGCAAGTATATCTTTACTTGCCGGTGGAGCCTTTCGTATTTTCTCTGGAACCTTGCCCTGAATAAGAAGAAGCAAAAGATAATCAGGGAGGCTGATAGTGAGGGCGAAGCCCAGAAGCGGGATAAATTACTGCAGGCCAAGGAGAAGTTCCTTCAGCTGAAAACGGAGCATGAGAAATACATTAATGAAAAGAACAGCAAGATCAATGCGATCGAAAACCGGCTGAACCAGAAGGAAACACTTCTCTCTCAAAAAATTGAAGAGCAGCAGCGTACTCGGAATGAACTCGAGGTACTGCGTGAGAATATGAATGTTCAATTGGGTTTGCTCGACAAGCGAACCGAAGAACTGGAAAAGCTGCACAGACAGCAGGTGGAGCAGCTGGAAACCATCTCTGGTCTTTCGGCCGAGGAAGCCAAGAATCAGTTAACTGAATCCCTTCGTGAAGAGGCCAAGACACAGGCCATTTCCTATGTGAATGAAATCATGGCCGAGGCAAAGATGACAGCTGCCCGTGAAGCCAAAAAACTGGTTGTGGAAACGATCCAGCGGGTAGCCTCCGAGACTGCAATTGAAAACTCAGTCACCGTATTCAACATTGAAAGCGATGAAATAAAAGGACGTATTATCGGAAGAGAGGGCCGGAATATCCGTGCACTGGAAGCTGCCACTGGTGTGGAGATCATTGTTGACGATACACCGGAGGCAATCATCTTATCGGCTTTTGATCCGGTGCGGAGAGAAATTGCACGTCTTTCGCTTCACCAGCTGGTTACCGATGGCAGGATCCACCCTGCGCGCATCGAAGAAATTGTTGAAAAGACAAGAAAACAGGTGGAAGAGGAAATTGTGGAGGTAGGAAAACGAACCACCATTGACCTGGGGATCCATGGACTGCATCCGGATCTGATCCGTCTCGTTGGTAAAATGAAATACCGTTCATCGTACGGGCAAAATCTGCTCCAGCATTCCCGTGAGGTGGCCAACCTGTGTGCCATTATGGCCGGTGAGCTGGGACTAAATGCCAAGCTTGCCAAAAGAGCCGGACTGTTGCATGATATTGGAAAAGTTCCCGATGATGAGCCGGAAATTCCACATGCCGTGTTTGGCATGAAACTGGCTGAGAAATACAAGGAGAAACCCGAGATATGCAATGCGATCGGGTCACACCATGATGAAGTGGAGATGACTACACTGATCGCCCCCATCGTTCAGGTTTGCGATGCTATATCAGGAGCAAGACCCGGAGCACGCAGGGAAGTAGTTGAATCCTATATTAAGAGGCTGAAAGATCTGGAATCACTTGCACTTTCCTACCCGGGTGTGATGAAGACCTATGCCATCCAGGCCGGCCGGGAACTCAGGGTAATTGTGGGCAGTGAAAAAGTTTCAGATAAAGAAGCCGATAGCCTTTCCTATGAAATAGCCAGGAGGATCCAGGATGAAATGACCTATCCTGGACAGATCAAAATAACAGTTATCCGGGAAACCAGAGCTGTCAGCTACGCCAAATAACACAGCGGATAATTACGATTCCATAACCCGGAGAAGTTCCTTCAGCCGGGTTATTTTTTGAATATATCCCAGTTTCTCATAGGACATGATCAGGTTGTTGATCAGCCGGATGACAATATCACGGTTCGAACAGGGCACATAAAAAGAAACTGGGGCTTGATCTGCTGCTGCGTAATGAAATAGTCGATCTCCCGGCGGCCCAGAACGGCACCCTTGTTATAGGGATTTATGTAAAACAATATGTCCTCTGATTCATCGCGCATCATTGTGCCGGAGTTCATCCTTGTAAGCCAGGATGAAATTCTTCGGCAGATTCACACCATAAACGGGCAATCCCAGTTTCCATGCAACGGAAAGATAAACAATGGACAAGGATATCGGATTTCCCTTCCGGGTTTCCATAACCTGGTTGATATAGGAGTTCTGCGGAGAATAAAAATCAGTGTTGTTCCGGGTAAATTTATGAAGGTCAAACAGAATATAATTCAATATTTTCACCTTCTCCAATGCAGTGAGATTATTGTTTATCTCAACCCACACGTCCTTTCGGATGGCTTCAATCTGATCATTGATCTTGTCCATGGTGATCTCGGGAAACTGAAACCTGGCAACATAATAGGCTCCTTCGAGAATATATTCCGCACCTGTTCTGATCCACCGCTTCAGATCATCCTTTACTGTATTGAACTGAATTTCCTGGATCAG
This sequence comes from uncultured Bacteroidales bacterium, assembly GCA_963705125.1. GTDB lineage: Bacteria > Bacteroidota > Bacteroidia > Bacteroidales > UBA10428 > UBA5072. The sequence goes on from CAVPIY010000012.1 coordinate 298,615, forward strand.
GTTTTCCAACTTGTTTTGCAACTTTTCGTCCATCGTGCTTTCCCAGGCTTTTTCTAGCTCCGGTACCACTTCCTGACCCTGTTTAAGCAGATTACCGGTTATGGCCACGAGTACTTCCTCGTCTGTATCATCAAGCAGGGCAATCATTGCCATGATTTCTTTCCTGTCCATATTGAATAGTCTTGAATAACACAAAAATAGTAATAATCAACCTGACCTGCCAAACAAAATGTTAACATCGGGCTATCTGTATTTCACTCAGCCAGAACAAACCAATTTGATGTATCAAAAAGTTTCTTACATTTGAATAAACAATTTCTCTATCCATGATCCAGCGAGTACAATCTGTTTACCTGTTGCTTATTACTATACTGATGAGCTTTCTTTTGGTCAGGCCATATGCGGAAATAGTCCTCCGGGATGGTAAACCGATTGTTTTTACCTCCCTGTCCATAAAAAAATATACCTCATCCGACGACTATGAGAAATACAGAAAAACCCTGCCGCTTTTTCTGCTTGTTATCATTACCGGTGCACTCAGCTTTGTCAAATCTTTTTCTTTCAAAAGAGGCTCCTGCAAATCAGGCTTTGTATGATCGGTTTCATCCTGCTGATGATCATATTGATTATCATGATCATCTATTACATCAGCACAAGATATTTACTGGATCACTCATTGCATGCTTTCAGGCTGGCCGTGATATTTCCAATAATGGCCATTATCATGAATTTTATGGCCTATCGGGCCATTCATCATGATGAAATGCTTGTTAATTCCTATAACCGCATCCGGTGATCCACTAGATGATCTCCATATGCTCCTGGTCTGTGATCTTTTCGCAATAATGGCATTTCAGCTTAACTTCACGTTTTGACACTACCCTGAATCTGGTGGTGATTTTCTCATTATTGGTAATGCACTTGGGATTCATGCATTTGGCAATTCCGATAATCTCCTCAGGTACTTCTACCACTTTTTTCTCAACCACCAAATAATTCCGGATAATATTGAGTTTTGCCTGGGGCGCAACAAGGGCTATCTTATTGATATCCTTGTCAATGAAAAAAGTATCAGACAACTTGACAATGGCCTTTTTACCCAGTTTCTTGCTATCGAAATTGGTACCAAAGGTGATCTGTTTATCCACTTTTTCGAGGTTCAGGATTGAGATGACCTTGAACAAGGCTTTGGCCGGGATATGATCAATGACAGTTCCATTTTCAATAGCACTGACTTCCAGTTTTTTATCTTTCATATGCATGGTTATTCCTGTTAATTCTTACTTTAATCCCAGAATGGATGTGATGATAGCCTGCCGGATATATACCCCGTTCAATGCCTGGGTGAAATAGTATGCCTTGGGATTCAGGTCAACATCCTGATCTATTTCATTGACCCTGGGAAGGGGATGAAGAACCTTCATGTTTTCCCGTGTACCTTCCAGCATCTTGCTTTTCAGAACATAGGCGTTCTTTGTCCTTTCATATTCGATCGGATCTGAGAAACGCTCTTTCTGAACGCGTGTCATGTATATGATGTCAGCGGTTTCAATATTGTTGTTAAACTCCTTCTGCTCTGTATATTTCAATCCCAGGCAGTTGAGATAGTACTTGTACTCTTCCGGCATCTTCAGTTCATCGGGTGAAACAAAATAAAACGTCGCCTGAAACTGAGACATGGCCATGAGCAAGGAGTGAACCGTACGGCCATACTTAAGATCCCCCACCATAAAAATGGTCAGGTTTTCCAGGGTTCCCTGGGTTTTGAAAATGGAATAAAGATCAAGCAGGGTTTGTGTCGGATGCTGATTGGCACCATCACCGGCATTGATGACCGGAACACTGGTAAGTTCACTGGCAAACCGGGCGGCTCCCTCAAGCGGATGCCGCATGACAATCAGATCACAGTAATTGCTGACAATCTTGATGGTGTCATACAGGGTTTCACCCTTAGTAACACTCGAAGAACTTGAGTCGCTGAAGCCAATCACTTTACCGCCCAGTTTAAGCACGGCACTTTCAAAGCTTAACCGGGTGCGGGTTGAGGGTTCAAAAAATAAGGTTGCTACAACCTTATCCTTTAAGATCATTTGATTCGGTTGCTTTTCAAATTCCCGTGCAAGCGCGATTATCCTGAGATACTCTTCCTTGCTGTAATCGGTTATGGAAACCAAACTTTTGTTTTTCATCAGGGCTACTTTTTTGTTATTTGAAACTCAATTTATGGCATTTTGTGAACATGAGCAATGATATTAATCGTCGATTGGCAAAGATTCACAGGTAAGACCGGGAATGGCTTGAAGCCTGCCAACCAGCCTGTTCTGCGATTTTCTCCCGCACCATCAGAACCATGGAACAGGTTGCCTCATACACAGGTGTTTCCGGTACAAGGGCTTCATCCTTCAGTATTTTCATCACCGGGTTGAGCATTTCATAGGGAAAAATGAGCCGTAGCCTCACTTCCACCAGACGGGTTACAACTGATGCCCGGGACAGCATGTCTGAAGTTGCTGACCGATAAGCATGTATTAAACCCCTGGTGCCCAGTAGTGTTCCGCCAAAATACCGGACAACAACCACCAGGATATTGGTCAGGTTATTTGATGCCATTTGTCCGTATATCGGCTTGCCTGCAGTTCCCGAGGGTTCACCGTCATCATTTACCCTGTATACCTCATTCCGGTGACCAAGCCTGTATGCATAACAATGATGCCTGGCATCGTGATATTTCTTTCTGATGCCAGCCAAGAATGTCTTAATCTCACTTTCCTGCATTCACCGGAAATCCAAATGCAATGAAACGACTGCCTTTTTCCCGGTAACCGCCTTCAGCCGGTTTCTCAAGGGTCCTGTATGAGTCATCCATGGTGCAAACAGCACAAAAAAAACAGGTTCAATTGTTGAACCTGTTTGTTATCAGAATTTGAGTTTCTTTTCTATTTCCTCAATCTGTGTTTTAAACTGTTTGTCGGTTTCAACCAGGTTATTCACCGTCTTGCAGGCATGCAGGACAGTGGCATGGTCCTTACCGCCGATTTGAGATCCAATGGTGGCCAGAGAAGATTTGGTCAGGCTTTTTGAAAAATACATAGCCACCTGTCTGGCCTGCACAATTTCTCTTTTGCGGGTTTTGGATTGCAGGGAATCCATCGGTACATCAAAATAATTGCAAACCACTTTTTGTATATAATCAATGGAAACTTCGCGTTTCGTATTCTTGATCAGCTTGTCAATCATCTCCTTGGCCAGGTGAAGCGTGATCTCCTTTTTATTGAGGGTACTCTGGGCCAGCAACGAAATAAGCGCCCCTTCAAGTTCCCTCACGTTATCGGTAATGTGTGTGGCGATATACTCAACTACTTCATCCGGCAAAAGAATTCCATCCTTATAGGTTTTCTGTCTCAGAATGGCAACCCGTGTTTCATAATCAGGGATCTGCAGATCAGCAGATAAACCCCATTTGAACCTGGAAAGCAGTCTTTGTTCAAGACCCTGTAATTCAACAGGTGGTTTGTCACAGGTAAGAATCAGTTGCTTGCCGGACTGGTGCAAATGGTTGAAAATATGAAAGAAAATATCCTGTGTTTTTTCCTTGCCGGCAAATTCATGCACATCGTCAATGATCAGTACATCAATGATCTGATAAAAATGCAGAAAATCATTCTTGGTATTGCTTCGGATAGCTTCGACAAACTGCGTCTGAAAACGGTTTGCCGGAACATAAAGTACGGTCTTGTCCGGAAATTTATCTTTAATTTCAATTCCAATGGCTTGTGCCAGGTGAGTCTTACCCAAACCCGAGTCACCATATATCAAGTAGCGGATTGAAGGCAGTCCCCCCGGGATTATTGGAGACTGCAAACCTGCAGAACGGGCCAGGCGATTGCATTCACCTTCCACAAAGTTGTCAAAGGAATATTCAGCATTAAGCCGGGGATCAATATTCATTTTTTTGATCCCGGGTATGATAAAGGGATTCTTAATGGTGTTCTCTTCAATATTCAAGCGGGACGCTGACCGGATTATTCTTTATTTCAGCCTGGTTTTTTGCAGGAAGTTTAATGGTATAGAACTTTGAGCTGGACTGTCCGGGATTCTCCATGACAATGCTGTACTCAAGCTTGGCATCATAACCAAGTTCCTTCCTTAACGTCTTGCTGATGATATCAATGTACTTCTCTTCAAGATACTCATAAAAGAAGGGGCTGGGAACCTGAATCGTAAGCACTTTGTTCTCCAGCCTTAACGGAATGATAGGTTCAAACCAGGTCCGGAAACTGATAGAAGGAACGTTGTCTTTGATGATTTTAAGGCAATTATTCCATACTTCTTTGTGCATACTGGTATTTGGTTAAATTATAGGTCAATAGGTAAAATTCGGCGTCTCAAGTTTTCTAGAAGCAAGATTGTGAAAAAAAAGAGAATAAAAAAATCATTTTTCGCTTGAAAATATGGAAAATGAGTTATCAATTTTGATGTCAGCCTTTTAAAAAAATAACTTTTTTAAAAATAATTTATATATATTAATAATCAGTAACTTACATATTATCGTGAATTATAATTTTGGCTGTTAGAAGTTTATTGAATAACAATTGAAGTGTTAATTTCACTATAATCCGGATATCAATTACATTAAAATAATTCTAAATAAGATTTCCGGTCGTTTTTTCTTATTGTTAATAACTCCTTTTTGTGACGCCTGTCGAATTAAATAATCCTTATTTATCTTTTTTGCCGAAAACGGAAAGATGAACATATCGTTTGGATGTTCCCTCAGGTCGATCAGCAGGGAATCAAGGCTTGCCAGGGCACTGTTGAGGTTATTGTATAAGGAATCATTTACCATCAGCTGGCCGGCTGTACCTTCACCCTGATTGATCTTATCAAAGATCTCGGAAGTACTTGCAAAAGTCTCATCCGCATGTTTGATAAGAGCTTTCAGATCCGCCTGACGCAGGGAATCCGACACTGCAGAAAAATTATGCAGTACGTTTGAGATCTCGGCGTTGCTTTTTTTCAGGTTATCGGTAATGGAGGCCAGGTTGGTAAATGATTGAGACAGGGCCCGGAAGGTTGAAGAGAAAGCTTGAGAGAGTGCATCGCTTCATTCAGGCTGGCAATTGTGCCCTGCAGGTTTTCCCTTGTCTGGCTGTCAATCAGTTCACCCAGTGAAACCATTAAGGTGTCAACCGAAGTGATCAGTGATTCTACCTGTGCCCTGATAGGATCGATATAATCTGACAAGTTCAACCTGTATACCCGAAGGCAGGGTATCACCTGACTCATAGTATCCCGGACCTTCACCCAGTAAGAGATCGATATCCTTGGAACCGGAGATCAGACTTCCGCTTCGTATCACAATGCTGGTATTCCTCGGAAGTTTGATCTTTTTTTCGAGCGAAATCTCCACGACGACTCTTTTCAGGTTTTTCTCATCGAATTCAATACGGCTTACATTGCCCACCTTATATCCATTCAGGTAAACCACGGCCGACTCAATCAGTCCTTTAACATTGCCATACACGGCATAATATTTATCAGTGGGCTTGAGTACATTGATCCCTTTGAGGAAATTAATACCCCACATGGCCAGAACCACGGCAATAAGAGCAACCAGACCAATTTTGAATTCCCGTGAAATTTTCATGATTTATTTATTTGAAGTTTTTAGCTGTGTTTCCTGCAAAGCCTGATCAAGTGGAATAATACCCGATTCCTTCACAGCGATAATAAAAGCATCTGGAAAACGTTCCCTGACTTGTTTGCTGTACGGAATGATATCCTGAAAAGCTGGAACTGCTGCCAATGGCATATTTATAAATATCACCGACATGGTATTCTGAAACACCGGTCAGTCCTTTGAAAATATGTGATCCAGGTGAGATCGGTTTGGTGGAAGCCGCAATCTGAACCTTGAATTCAACCAGGGGCATATTCTTCTGGATCCACATCCGGATGGTCTTCTGCATCATTGAGAAAGTCGTATTTGAACCAATTGTATTACCTGAGTCTGCATCACCTGCCTGTTTACCTGACCTGGACGCCATGGCAAATGAAGATCTTGTTTCGATTATTTTCCTGTAGTCCCTGAATGCCCTGAAGATTGCGGATGCAATCAAATCCTGCCCTTCTTCCGACATCAGGTATTTTTCTTCATCCGGATTGGTAATGAATCCGGTCTCTATCAATATGCCGGGCATTGAAGTTCTCGCCAGTACCAGCAATCCCTGCTGTTTCACACCTCTGTCCTTTCTTTGGGCCCTTTCCCTGAACTGATCCTGGACCAGTGCAGCCATATTGATGCTTTGCTCAAAATACAGGTTCTGCATAAGGGAGAAAATGATATATGATTCGGGTGAATTCGGATCGAATCCTTCATAGCGGGTACTGTAATCATCCTCCAACAGGATTACACCGTTTTCCTTCTTGGCCACTTCAAAGTTCTCACCGGCCCGGTGAAGTCCAAGAACCAGTGACTCCGTGCCGGTGACCAGTGAATTTGGATTTCCGTTGGCATGAATGGAGATGAAAAGATCTGCCTTAATGGCATTGGCAATTTCTGCCCGCTGATGAAGCGGGATGAATTCATCAGTCTTACGGGTATAAACAACCTGTACATCCGGTATCTGGCTTTCAATATATCTCCCCAGTTTTAATGCAATACCCAGAACTACTTCGTTTTCTGTGGTGATTTTTCCGGTAGATCCGGGATCTTTTCCACCATGTCCTGCATCAATGACAACCGTTTTGAGCCTGTAACCCGTATCCTTTTCCTGACCTGATAGTGATGATGTGCCAAAAGAATAAATAAATATCCAGAACAACATCACCGGAAAAACCGGACCCGTATATTTTTTATTCATTTCAACACGTTATTTTATTAGCTTTGCAGCCTGTGACCAATCAAAAGATTTGCAAAAATAGCATTTCCGTTTTGATTTCAATAGGAAGCATTTTCCGGGAATCAAAGTTTGTATGTTTTCAATAAATACCCAACATATTAATCATCATTTTTCAACATGTATCTTTCCAAAGCTGATTCTGATTGGTCTGCTTTTGAAGCTCACCCTCCTTCCCTGCCTGGCACAGCAAACAACTGAAGAGACCCAGGACCAATTGCAGATCATGTCTGCAGATTCATCCGGACATTATCCTGACAGCGTGATCACAGATACCCTGACCATCAAGGATACGGAAAAGAAGAAAAACCCCCTGGAATCCGAAGTTAAATATGCATCAGAGGATTCAATGAGTATTTCTCTCGGCGAACAAAAGTTATATCTGTATAAGAATGCGTCAGTGAACTACCAGAATATTGACCTGAAAGCAAACTATATCGAATTTGATATGAATATCAATACCGTTTCAGCAAACGGAATGGTCGATACCTCAGGACAAATAGCCGGTAAACCTGTATTCAAACAGGGCGCTGAAGAGTTTAGCTCCGATACGATCCAGTATAATTTCGATACGCATAAGGGATTAATCAAATATATAATCACCAAGCAGGGTGAAGGTTATTTGCACAGCAACCGGACGAAAAGGCTTGAGAACGGAGAGATCAACGTCAGCAAAGGCAAGTACACAACCTGTGACGATCCCCATCCCCACTTTTATATAGGCCTTACCAAGGCCATTGTCATACCGGATAAGAAAATTGTCAGCGGCCCGGCCTATATGGTACTTGAAGATATCCCCATGCCCCTGGCCCTTCCATTCGGCTTTTTTCCAAGCACGTCAACACGGTCTTCCGGATTGCTCATCCCTACGTATGGTGAAGAACAGAACCGCGGCTTCTATTTGCGAAACGGAGGATGGTATTTTGCTCTGAACGATTATCTCGATTTTACCGTGTTGGGTTCGGTTTATTCCCGTGGAAGCTGGGGTTTAACAGGATCATCTGTATATAAGGTCAGGTACCGGTTCAGTGGCCGGTTTAATGTGGACTTTATGAATAATCAGGTAAAAGATGATCCCAGTTTTACACCCTCCAAGGACTTCAGGATCAGCTGGAATCATTCACAGGACCCCAAGGCCAATCCGAACCGGAAATTTTCTGCCAATGTCAATTTCTCCACCACATCTTATGAAAAGAATAATAGCTACAATATGAACGATTACCTTACCAATACCAAAACATCCAGCATTTCGTTCGCCAAGGCATGGCCCGGAAGTCCTTTCAACCTGAATGCCAACATACAGCAGTCACAAAACAGCAAAACCAGTATAATCAATCTTACCCTGCCCAGCATGACACTCAATATGAACCGGGTTTATCCTTTCCGGGGCAAGAAAAGCGATGGAAAATACAACTGGCTTGAGAATATTCAGATCAGCTACAATTCGAAGCTTGAGAACCGGATCAGCGCTCCTGATTCACTTTTCTTTACCCAGCAAACCCTGAATACCATGAAAAATGGCTTTTCTCATTCCATTCCCATTTCTCTTTCAAATATCAAATTGCTCAAATTCATCAATATAACACCAGGGATTAGCTATAATGGCGTCTTATACACCAGTTATCTGAACAAAAAAAATGCCTATGATACGTCAATTTTCCTGAATCAGGTCGTTACGGATACCATTCGCAAAGTTACTTATGCCCATTCGGTTTCAGCCTCTCTGGGTATATCCGCTATTCCGAAATTATATGGCATGTTCCTGTCCTCCAATCCCGATTCCCGCGTCGTAGCAGTTCGTCATGTTTTAACCCCCTCCCTGGCCTTCAACTTTTCACCTGATCTGTCGGGTATAATGCCCGACTATTATCGGGATGTTGCTTCCCCCAATAGTATCACACTGCCCTCACAACATAAAGAATACTCGATTTATGAGGGATATATTTATGGTACCCCCACGGTGAACGGCCGAAGCGGATCTGTGTCCATGAGCCTTAATAACAATCTGGAAATGAAAGTCAGGGCAAAAACCGATTCCACCGTTGAAGAGAAAAAAGTAAGTATCCTGGATAATTTCAACTTCAACACCTCATATAATCCATTTGTTCAGGAATTTAGATGGTCTCCGGTAAATATGACCGGATCCACCAGGTTGTTTAACAAACAGGTTGATGTCCGGTTTGGAGCTACATTCAATCCCTATGCATTAGACTCAGCCGGCCGGAAAGTTGACAAATTTCTGATCCATGAGGAGGGCAAACTGTTCAGAACAACCCGGGGATATATAGATATCGGCTTCAATCTTCAATCCGCCGCAGGGGATAAAAGCAAATCCACTCCGGGGGCAACGGAAGATTTTACCGATGAAACCAATCCGACCCTTGACATGCTTGATGAATCAGCTGGCTATAATGCAGATGATTATGTTGATTTCAGCATACCCTGGAGTTTCAATATGGACTATTCCTGGAGTTTTTCAAAGGAGTCCCTGAAAGCAACCTATACACACACCATCCGGATTAACGGTGATATAAGCATCACGCCAAAATGGAAGATCGGTCTGAATTCGGGGTATGATATGGTCAGTAAAAAGGTTACTACCACAAATATAAGTGTACACCGTGATCTGCATTGCTGGGAAATGCGTTTCAATGTTGTGCCCTTTGGCGAAAGACGCAGCTATTCATTTACCATTAATGCCAAGTCGTCTATCCTGCGTGATGTGAAGTATAACAAAGCAAAGAGCTGGTATGATAATTTTTAGTAACGAGTAATGAGTAATGAGCGGGGCTTGAGAGAAGAGTGTTGGGTGGGACAGCATACTTTCTCACCCAATTCTCAATTCCCAAATCCCGCTTGTCACTCGTTACTCATCACTCGTTACTTCTAATACGCCACGGCAAACAAAACCCTTTGCTTTGACGGTCTGCCGCTGTAAATGCAGGTACCATCCTCAGTGGCGTTATCAAAGGGAATACACCGTATTGTAGCCTTGGTTTCTTCCTTGATCTTTTCTTCCGTTTCAGCTGTGCCATCCCAGTGAGCAGAAACAAAACCGCCCTTCACCTCGATCACTTCCCTGAATTCTTCCCATGTATTGACGATATAGGTATTCTTTTCACGGAATTGCAATGCTTTATGGTATATGTTTTCCTGGATCTCTTCAAGCAGGTTGGGAATCAGATTTTCAATCCCTTCTGCCGGTACGATCTTTTTCTCCAATGTGTCCCGGCGGGCAAGCTCAACCGTATTGTTTTCCAGATCGCGTGGTCCGATAGCCAGTCGGATCGGAACTCCTTTCAGCTCATATTCGGCAAATTTCCATCCAGGTTTATGTGTTTCGCGGTCATCATATTTTACAGCTATTCCCTGGCTGATCAGCAACTTTTTAATATCTTCAGCCTTTGTTGTTATCCGGGCCAGCTGTTCCTCATTTTTATGTATGGGAATGATCACCACATGGATGGGTGCCAGTCTTGGCGGAAGAATCAGGCCGTTATCATCTGAATGTGCCATGATCAAAGCCCCGATCAGACGGGTAGTCACGCCCCAGGAAGTTGCCCATACGTAATCGAGTTTTTGCTCCTTACTCAGATACTTCACATCAAATGCCTTCGCGAAATTCTGTCCCAGAAAATGGGAAGTTCCTCCCTGCAGCGCTTTACCGTCCTGCATCAGTGCTTCAATGGTATATGTATCGATTGCCCCGGCGAATTTCTCACTTTCTGTCTTTACACCTTTGATGACCGGCAGAGCCATGAATTTTTCGGCAAAAGTGGCATACACGTCCAGCATCCTGAGCGTCTCTTCAAGCGCTTCTTCGCGAGTTGCATGTGCCGTGTGACCTTCCTGCCAGAGGAATTCCGTTGTCCGCAGAAATAACCGGGTACGCATTTCCCATCGCACAACATTGGCCCACTGGTTGATCAGGATCGGCAGGTCACGGTATGATTGTATCCAGCCTTTATAGGTATTCCAGATGATGGTTTCAGATGTCGGCCTGATAATGAGTTCTTCCTCGAGTTTGGCAGTTTCATCCACAACAAGACCCTTACCATTGTCGTCATTCTTTAGCCTGTAATGGGTAACAACCGCACATTCCTTGGCAAAACCCTCGACATGTTCGGCTTCCTTGCTGAAGAATGATTTCGGGATAAAAAGCGGAAAATAGGCATTGACATGGCCGGTTTCCTTGAACATCCTGTCAAGCTCATACTGTATCTTCTCCCAGATAGCATAACCATAAGGCTTTATTACCATGCATCCCCGTACAGCAGAGTTTTCCGCGAGATCAGCCTTTATCACCAGATCATTGTACCATTGGGCATAGTTTTCCTGCCTGCTTGTTAATTCTTTGGCCATAATTGAACTTTGGTATAGTATTTGTATTTAAATTTACACGTGATTTTGGCTGCAAAATAAAGAAATAAAATCATATATTCACACAATATTAAACGGAGGTAGGTCATGAAAACACGGTACTCATTATATATGGTTCTGGTTCTTGGGTTCGCTGCCTTAGCCAGCGCGATGGGCCAGAAAACTTCCAAAGAATACGATGACATGTATTACATACCATCGGATAATAAATCCGTTCAATCAGCAGAAAAGCAGGAAACGGTTAAATCCGACGCCAGCACTGAAGGGCTCACTGACTATGAGAAATATATTAACAGTTTGGATAACCAGCACCTTCAGAAAACGGAGATTGAATATTCCAGTGATTCACTTGAATATGCCCAGGATCCAAATTATGTTGGTGGAGAATATTATGAGAAGGATGGCAACACCTATATAACCAACAATTATTACAAGGGTTACGATTCCTATAGTAATGGCTATTACCCTTACTCATCCGGATTGTCATTCGGTATGTCCTTCGGTTATCCCTATATGGGTTTCGGCATGTCATATGGCTGGCCCGGGTATTCATCCTGGTATTCTCCATACTATGATTATTATCCTTACTATGGCTATGGCTATTATCCTTACTATGGTTATCCTTACTGGGGATATGATTCATACTGGCACGGGTATAATCATGGCTATTATGACGGGTACTATTATGGTTACAATGGCGGTGGAATGTACTATCCCGATCACCGGCCCGTATATTACGGACCCCGCCGTTCCATTGAGACCAACCGGATGGCGGAAGCCATGAAAACCACAGCGGTCAACGGCCGTCGTGTAAGTACGACAGGAAGTGGAACCAGTCGGGTCGCCTCAGGTTCAAATTCCGGCTCCGGAAACAGGACGCTGTCTTCCGGCAATTCAATATCCGGTAGATCTTCAGAAAATAGTGTAACGAAATCAACCCGGCCTGCAGGTAACGGCTACACCGAACGCAGACCTTACGGAACAGCCGGTGTCAACAGCAGGACCAGCAATCCGTCATCCGAAAGGCAATACTCTACCGGAACCCCCGGTTCACGTACTGCAGAAAGTTCCAGAACAATGGGTTCATACAGCACACAGGAACGCCCTGTATATACAAGGCCCAGCTCAACCACATCGCAAAGCCGGCCATCCTATTCCGGCACTTCCGGCAATGTAAAGAGTAACTCTTCGCGATCATTTGGATCACCTTCCACCAGCAGGTCAGGCGGTACTTCAGGATCAACCTACAGCAGGCCAAGCAGCTCATCCGGATCAACCTACAGCAGGTCAAGCAGCTCATCCGGATCATCTTACAGCCGACCGAGCAGTTCTTCCGGTTCATCGTACAGCAGATCAAGCAGTTCTTCCGGTTCTTTCAGCTCCGGAAGCAGCAGATCCGTCTCATCGGGTTCATCCGGAAGCGTTTCCCGATCGGGTTCGTCATCTCCTTCCAGAAGGTAATAACATACATACCATCTTCAAAGGTTACAATAACCTGAACGTGTCTTCGTTGTTACTGATGATAACGAAATCGGTGCCAGAAAGTATAATACCTATTCGGATTCAAATAACTTCATGATAACTGAACAATGAAAAGGTTAGTTTTTCTTATCAGCATAGTTGTATTTTATACAACACTACAGGGTCAATATGTTACCGATGCCCTGAGATATTCGCAGAATTTTCCGGCCATTACCACCCGCAGCATGGGGATGGGCGGTGCATTTACTTCCCTCGGCGGAGATTTTTCCTCGACCTATAACAATCCCGCCGGGCTCGGACTTTACCGTAAATCGGAATTCCAGTTTACCCCGGTTCTGAATTATGCTAAAACCGATGCAGATTACCTGGGTCAAAATAGTGAAGACATCCGATATCATTTTAACGTTGGCAGCCTGGGCTATGTTGGAACATACAATACCAACAAAGATAAGGGATTGGTAAGTGCTTCCTTTGCTACCGGTTATATCAGGCGGAATACTTTCAACAGCAATACCAGTATCCGCGGCAGGAACCCGGATAATTCACTGGCCGACTACTTTATGATCAATGCTGAAGGCAATGATCCTGAGGATCTGGATGCCTTTTATGAAAGGCTTGCATTTGACGGATATATCATCGATACCGTACCGGGCAATGCCGGTTAATTATCAGACCCCCGTTCTCCTGCCTATTGATCAGACAAAAACAATTGACATCAAGGGTGGTGTTGGTGAATACAATTTTGCCTTTGGTCTGAATTTCAGTAATGTTGTATATGCAGGCATTGGATTTGGATTTCAACAGTTGAGATATAACAGATACTCTGTACACAGCGAATTTGATACCGATCAGAATGATTTTTCCCGGTTTCATTTCAGGGAAGATCTGGATGTGGATGGACACGGATTCAGTATGAACATGGGTATGATGGTCCGGCTGATGAAGATCATGCGCATTGGTGTAAGTTTGCAGATACCCACATATTACCATATCACGGAGTATTATTACAATACCCTGTCATCTGACTTTGATAACGGTGACCATTATGATGTGTTGCCAACAGATGCCTACGGCGACGAACTGGCAGCGGGAAACTTCAGCTATAAACTGAATACACCCCTGAGAGTCCAGGGTGGACTAAGTGTCCAGATTGGCACAATGGGTATTGTATCTGCCGATCTTGAGTTCATCAATTATGCCAATATGCACCTGGAGGAAGATGACGGCTATATGGATTTTAGCGGATCGAACTCGGATATCGAGGAAGTGTACAAATCGGTTGTTAATCTAAAAGTGGGTGGTGAGGTCAGGTTCAACAACCTGTTTCTCCGCATGGGAGGTGGTTATTACCCCAGTCCCTGTTCATCCATCAAAACACCGGATATCTATTCCTATATCGGCAACGTACCCGATTCCTATTGGGAATTCACGACCGGCGTGGGTTATCGTATCGAGCACTTTTTCTTTGACCTGGGTTTTTCCAGAATGGCCCATGACGAGAAATACAACCTGTATTTCGAAAACGTGGCAAATCTTAGCATTGTTCAATACAGGTTTATGGCTACCACAGGAATCAGGTTCTAATAAGTAAAGAGACAAGGGACAAGGGACCAGGGACAAGCAAAGAAAAACATGCGTATAGACATTCTTACTATTTTGCCTGAATTAATCGAAAGTCCCCTGGAATATTCGATTATTAAGCGGGCAAAAGAAAAAGGAATCGTTGAAATCGAACTGCATAATATACGCGATTATTCCCGCAAAAAACAAAAACAGGTCGATGACTATGCCTTTGGCGGGGGTGCCGGCATGGTCATGTGCATCGAACCCGTCGACCTGCTCATTACCAAACTGAAGGGTGACCGTAAATACGATGAAATTATTTATCTCTCCCCGGATGGAGAACGCTTTTCTCAAAAAACTGCCAATTACCTGGCCACCAAAAAGAATATCATACTTCTTTGCGGTCATTATAAGGGCGTTGACCAGCGGATTCGGGATCACCTGATTACCCGTGAAATCTCTGTTGGTGATTATGTGCTGTCAGGCGGCGAACTGGCTGCTGCAGTCATAACAGATTGCATTGTCAGGCTTCTGCCCGGTAGTATTTCAGATGAAACTTCTGCCCTTTCCGATTCCTTTCAGGATAACCTGCTTGCACCGCCAGTTTATACCAGGCCCGCGACTTATAAAGGATGGAAGGTTCCTGATATCCTGATTTCCGGACACCAGGAAAAAATTGATGCCTGGCGACATCACCAGTCAGAGGAAAAAACCATGAAACTCCGTCCGGATCTGCTTGAAGAAAGTAACGAGTAACGAGTAACGAGTGACAAGTGGGTGTGGGTGAGGGTTTTATGTGTGAAAAATGATATGATACAACTCCCATGCACACTCCCTGTACCCGCTGGTTACTCGTCACTCATTACTCGTTACTCACATTATCCCCTCCCTCCTGCATAGCACAGCATAGGGACAATTCTGACATATCTTCAGATTGGTAGTCTGGGTGAATGGTTCATTAATGTATCGAATAACCGCTACAAATGCAGAAAAAGCATCTTCTCAAATTCTTCCCGAACCTCATCATAAAATTCAAGAACTTCCTTTTTTCCCCATACTGGATGCTATACGAGAAAGTATCTGCATGACTGCCTCTCACGAAGCACAGGGAAGGAACAACAATATTGCCGGGATTGATGCCTGGAATATACCATGGCATACATAAGAACCTGAAATACAGCATCATTGCGTACCCTTTGCTTATTATCAAATAAGGCTGCACCGAGCCGAAGGTTCTTCTTTATTGTCCCGGTCTTATAATCAATGATCCGGATACGGTCTTGTGAAAAGTCGACCCTGTCAATCGTTCCCCCAACCTGCAAATCAACGTATGCCCTTCCACTTCCAATGGCAAAGAGACAGCAAAACGCTGTTCCAGATTTAAAATGCGGAAGGGTCCGTCATTTTCCGTCTGCTTTGATCAGATTCCGCATATAGGATTTTATTACCTGTCTGACAATCAGGTTAAATCCCTCAATCTTACGGGCACTCCTGTATTCTTTGTCGCCAAACAATACTTCACTGAAAGACCTGTCGATTGCTTCCTCCTGGACCTGGTCATCCAGTTGTTGCAATTGCTCGCGGGTGATCAGTGGTATCCCCGAACCGCCCGTACAAAATCTGCATGGCCTTGTGCAGCAAAGTACCAAATATCCGGGCATCAATATCTTCAGTTACTTCGATCAGGTTGCGGAAGACCGGCAATATGGTGAAAATAAAAACGCAGTGGACAATCCAGAAATTCATTCATGGCGGAAGGAGACAGTAGTTTTGCCTCCCTGCCCGAGTATCGCAGCAGCTGCTTTGCTGATATCCCCTGTCTTTTCCACCTGGATGGGTTTCACTGGTAACCTTGCGATGAAAAATTCCGGTTTGATCTCAGTCCACCTTTACCGGTGATTCATATTGCAACTGATGCAGGAATCTGCTGCACTCCCCGGTGCGCAATCCCCCTGTACTGTTGTCATATAGCAACACCACATTGGATGCCCGTTGAATAAGCCGGTAGAAATAATAGGCATAGATCGAATCCTGGTGCTCAGGCGTGGGCAGCCCGAACCCAAACCGCAGATTATGCGGAATGAAAGAAGGGAATTCGGCTGATCGGGGAAAAACACCTTCATTCGCGGAAAGAATGATAACATGTCTTAAAATCGAGCGTACGGGTCTCCAGTATGCCCAGTAATTGCATACCCGAAAGCGGTTCGCCGCTGAACGGAATATGCAGGATTCGCAACATCCTTCTGATCAGCATGAAAAGTGTTTCCTGATCCGGCTTGAATGTATAACTGAACAGAATATCCTTAAGCCGGGTAAGGAAGGTATATACCTGGTAAAGGATCTCAAGCTGAACCGGATCTGCTCCAGGTCCTTCTCCGCCACCAGGCGCCGGATAAGTTGTTCCACAACATACAAAAGATAATGACTGGCATCCCTGTCCGGACCTTCCTGAAATATGAAATCTTCCTGGTTATCCTGCAGGATATCCATGACCGTTAAATAAAAGAGGTTCTTTTCATTCAACAAGACTACGTATCCGGTCTCCGGCCTGTCCATAAACTGGCTTCAGCATGGGATTATTAAGGATGGACAGCACATCCTTATAATAATAGCCAGTCAAACCATCCATTCCTTTTTTGCGATTTCTGCCAAGCTCATACAGTGAATCAATCAGACTGAATACAGCAGAACCCGCTATCGGGTACCCCATGGTTATATTCAATTTTTTTACAGATTCCGGGATTGCATACAGTGATGGGATCAACAGATTCTCATCAGCCAGGACCAGGGCAGTATGATCAATTTCATCCTGATTGTGTCATGTTGAGTTTTTCAAATACCAGGGGCAGGCACTCAGCCTGACCGGTATTGGAAGGCACAGGAAGAAAATAAATGTGTTTTTTCGCCGGAAGTAAGGTTTTCATGGCTGGTTTGCTTGACGGAGGAAAGTTCCGAAGGTTCTTGCGCATGAAATGGCCTGCCTCATGAATATCATTGTCAACATACCAGCTGTCATAATCCCAATAGAATTCAGCTTTTCCGGAATTTTTCAGAAACCGGAAAAGCTTTTCCTCACAAGTACTCAGCGCATTAAAACCAACAAAGAGATACTTCTGACTCTGAAGGCTAAACAAATCCTTATTCATAGAAAGGCTTTCAGCGACCTTGCGATATGCCATTCCCTCATAAGCCAGTCCTTTGGACGAAAGGCTTTCCCGTAAGCCTGAATACATTTCAGGAAGTACATTCCACAATGAAATGAAGGTTTTTTGTCCATCAGATGAATTATCCGGATCAAAAGTGTTCCAGAACTGCTGAATAGCTGCAACCTGCTCATCTGATAAATAATTGAAACGGCCTTCCAGGGCTTTGAGTCCGGCAAGATTGCTTAAGAGATCACCCGAATTAACCAGGTATTTGTCGATTTCATCAAAATCAGACAACAGGGGTTCGGCATAATGATAAAAACTGTCAAAGCTTTCCGGTAATTGTGTAGCAAGCTTATAAACCTCAAACAATTCAAACACGATGGTAAGGCGATCTGCATAAACAAATCCCGATAAACTTTCCATCAGTTCATTGATGCTGAGATACTTCGGAGCCCACACAGGCTTGTTTGTCAGCTCGCCGATATATTTACTCAGGTACAGCCGTGCCCTTTTATTCGGGAAAACCACACAGGTCTCCGACAGATGATAAGAACCGGGCTGCAGTAAAATGTCTGCTATCTCTTTCAGAAATGGCAAGGAAACCATGGCAAGATTGGGATTAATCAACAAAGGCACACAAATTTAAATAATCATGGAAAATTACCGGAGTATATGACTCAATATCCAAAACTTTACCGGCTTTATCACGTAAAAGCTTAATATGGTTGAATCCACAGCAGGTGGTGCAAACCGGAACCATCACCCTGCTTATTGGTTTTTTGTGATGATGAATATAAAACATTTCTTGAAATGCTGTATGCAAATGAGCTAATCATGCTGATTCTGGGAACTGGTGTTCTTTTTTTAACCATACTCAACAATTCGAAGATCAGACGCATTTATGCCTGGAAAATGTTGTCGCTTTCTTTTTATTTTATGATGGCAGGCTGGCTTTTCACAATTCTGGAGGGATTTTTTGCGGAGAAGTTCATCAATATACTGGAACATATTTCCTATTCCGCCAGTGCTTTGATCATGGCAGCATGGTGCCGGCAAATTTCCCGGTAATAAGCAGGAGGAAATGCAAAAATGAGTCTCCCTGCATTCCTCGATATGGTATCAGTCCTGGCACTCATATCAGGTATATTATGGGTGATAACTTCCAGGAAACAGCAACTGCATAAGGATACCCGCTTGCTGATAATCCTGCTTATGCTTTGCATGCTTGGCTATGAGGCTTTTATGGTTACCGAATGGCTGGAGATCAACCATACGCTTGAGTCATCAGAGAATATTGTCGGGGCCATGATACCCATGATGTGGGCCTTTGTATTATATTCCTTTTTAAAACAGGTAATCAATGAGGACATCCGGGTAAGTGAGGAACGGCTAAATCTGGCCATACAGGGTACACGTGCTGGATTATGGGACTGGCATATCGCACAGGTGAGTTTGTATGTAATGAACAGTGGGCCAATATGATCGGATATACGATCCAGGAATTGGAGCCCTTATCATTTAAGACCTGGGCAAAACTGACACATCCGGCTGATGTTATTAAGTCAGATGAAATACTCGATTTGTATCTGCAAGGAAAGATTGAGACTTATGAATGTGAGACACGCATGCGGCATAAGCATGGGTCACTGGGTATGGGTTCTTGACCGTGGTATGGTGGTTGAAAGAGACCAAAATGGTGATCCCTTGCGCCTGACCGGCACCCATATTGATATCACCAAACAGAAGAAAACCGAATCGCAACTGATAGCCCAGATGGATGAGAACCAGGCTCTGAACGAGGAATATCTGACACAGAACGAGGAGTTGATCAGAAGCATCGAACGGATTCAGAAAATCAATGAAGAACTTCAGGCTGCCAAGCAGAAGGCGGAGGAAAGCGACCGGCTGAAATCATCCTTCCTGGCCAATATGAGTCACGAAATACGGACACCCATGAACGGAATCATCGGATTTTCTGAGATCATGTCAGATCCCAAGCTGGATCCGTTGCGCAGGGCTGAATATGCTAAAATAGTCATTGACAGCAGCAAACAACTGCTTTCCATCGTGAATGATATTCTTGATATATCCCGGATTGAAGCAGGACTGGTTTTTCTGAGCAGAGAGGAAGTATGTATAAATGAATTGATTCAGATCCTGTTTGCGTTTTTTGAACCCCAGATGCGCCATAAAGAATATCCTGCTTCGCTCCGTGAATTCACTCAGTCATGAAGCCAGCCAAATATTCACGGATAAAACCCGACTAAGGCAGGTGCTTACCAATTTGCTGAACAATGCCTTGAAATTCACTGAAGAAGGTGAAATTGAGTTCGGATATCTTCCAAAGGGTGATTATCTGCAGTTTTACGTGCGCGACTCCGGAGTAGGTATTCCTGTCGAATTACATGAGAAAATATTCGAACCTTTTCTGCAGGCAGAAACAGAAATATCCTATAATCATGGGGGAACCGGACTTGGATTATCTATCTCACGAAAACTGACCGAACTGCTTGGTGGTAAAATATGGCTTGAATCTAAGCCGGGAACAGGTTCGGTATTCTATTTTACCATTCCATATGATCATCCCGTTGGTTCCGAAACAGTGGAAAATGTGCCGGATACATATCAAGGTTTGCAGGCTCATGGAAAATTGGTGCTCATTGCAGAAGACGATGATACAAATTATCTTTACCTGGAAACTGCCCTGGCAAAGGCAAATGTAAGAATCCTGCGTGCCTGTAACGGTATAGAAGCTGTGGACATGTGCAGTAACAACCATGATATTCATCTGGTTTTAATGGATATTAAACTTCCCTGTATGAACGGTTATGAAGCAACAAAAAGAATCAAACAAGTCAAACCTGATCTGCCCATCATTGCACAGACCGCGTATGCTATGAACGAGGACAGAATGAAAGCCCTGGATGCAGGATGTGATGATTATATCCCCAAGCCGATCAGAAAGACTGATCTCCTGTCATTGAGTTGAAAAATATTGTTGCTGAAGTGATTATTGTAAACCCTTGAGCAGATTGGATCTTTGAATAACCAGGATACGATATTAAAACGCAAATTTGAAGCGCTTTTCCGGGAACATTTCACAGGATTGTGCTATTTTGCAAGACAATATACCCACGATCTCGATATGGCCAGGGAGATCGTCCACACGGTGTTTATCAGGATATGGGAAAATCGCAGGGAATTTGACTGGGAAAAGCCGGCCAGATCCTACCTGTTCACTTCGGTTTATAACAGAAGTATGAATTTCATCCGGGACAACCGAAAATTCCTGACTCATGAAGAAGCAGCGGCCCAGAACCTGATGACAGATGAAAAGGTTTATTCCGACAAGCTGGAAACCGCTGAACTGGAGACCAGAATCAAACAAGCCTTGCTCCAATTGCCTGAAAAATGCAGGGAGGTTTTTGAATTAAGCCGTTTCGAGGGAATGAAATATGCAGAAATAGCCACTCATCTGAACATATCGGTTAAGACGGTTGAAACGCATATGTCGAAAGCACTGGTCATACTCAAAACAGCGCTTCGGGATTATCTGACTGTTTTGTTACTTTTTCTTTTAAAAAACAAGATTCACTGGTAAGGGTATAACCCATGTGATGTGTGTTATAATTACCGGCACTATGAATACAGAAAACCAATATATTGACACAAGGGGACTTTTACCCAAGGTATTTTCAGGAGAAGCTACCCCTGATGAAAAAAAGCAGGTGGATGATTGGCTTGAGGCTGATCCCGCAAACCGCACAGAGTTTGAAAGCATTGCCCGACTGTGGGCGCTTACAGGGAAGGTAACTGAACATGGTGAACTGGATATTGATCTTGAATGGCGAAAAATGGAAACAGCCATTTCCGGGACCAAAACAATTCATCTGGCCCGTGTCCTGCAGATCGCTGCTTCGGTTATTCTGGTCTCAGCCCTGGCTCTCACAGGTTTAAAAGTCTCCCGCGGCAAAACCGAAAAAGCTCCTTCAGCAGAGCTGTCTTCTCTTGTCTTGCCCGATGGTTCTGTCCTTTCACTGAATGCAGGATCAAAAGCCACCTATAAAAAAGGTTTTGGTAAAACACACCGCAATATTGCACTGAAGGGGGAAGCCTACTTTGAGGTGAAAAGAAATGACCGTTTGCCGTTCATTGTTGAAGCCGGGGAATCGCGTATCCGTGTTACCGGTACTAAATTCAATGTTAACGCATACCGGAAGAAAAATGAAATTAAGGTTGTTGTTACTTCGGGTGAAGTTCAACTATACGCAGCCGGGCAACCCATGAAAAGTGAAATTCTGACTGCAGGGGAGACCGGTACATACTTTAGTGCAGAAAGGATGGTCACAAAGCAGCCAACAAAGAACCTGAATGAACTGGCCTGGAAAACCCGGATCATGGATTTCCAGAACACATCCTTATCTGAAGTGGCCGGTGTACTGAGGAATACCTACCATGTAGAGATTGATTTAGATCCGGCTGTTCAGCAATGCCCGGTAACCGTACATTTTGAAAACCAGGAACTCACTGCAATTCTTGCAGTATTGAAATCAACCCTGGCTCTGGAGCTGGTAACAAAAGGCAGGCATGTTGCCATTTCGGGAAAAGGATGCTGAATCCCTTCCATACAACTAAGTTTCTCACGGGCAGGTCACTGTTGATTACCCTGGTCCTGATCATGGCAAGCCTGGTACAGGCACAGGAGCCAAACCTGGACCAGAAAATAACCGTCAGGTATGCCGGTGTAACACTTGATACTGTATTACAGGATCTTACCAGGATATCCCAAGTCCGGTTTTCATACAGCGGGGAAATCATCCCGGCCAAAAGAAAGATCACCTTCCATGCAGACAATGCACCACTCAGACAAGTTCTGGAGGATATATTCAGGCAGGCAGGGATACGGTTCGAAATAGTCAGTGGCTATCTGGTTCTTACACCGGTGCGGCAGGATGCAAGCTCCGCTAAACCGGTAAAGTCCGAACTGTTTTCAGTCACCGGAACAATTATCGACTCGGCCAGCCATGAATTGATGATTGGTGCAGCAGTTTATGTCGGGGAGACCGGCATTGGTGTTATTACCAATAGTTACGGATTTTTCTCCCTCACCCTCCCCCGTGGCAGCTATACACTTCGGGCCTCCTTCCTCGGTTATTCCACGGCCATCCGAGAACTGGAACTGTCCGGCAATCTGATCCGGGATATTCAACTCAAACCGGTTCCCTTTCTGATGAAGGAGATTGTGATTCCTTCGACCGGCCTTGAGGACCGGATTTTAACTTCATCCGCTGCACAGATCCATGTGGATCCTGCTTCCGTTCAAAGACAAACGGCTGCTTTGGGTGAAACTGACATGCTTAAATCACTGGAGAACTTGCCTGGTATCAGCTTTCAGAGTGAAGGCTCAAGCTATTTCAGTGTAAGAGGTGGAAACCGTGATCAAAATCTGATCCTGCTTGACGAAGCTCCCATATATAATCCGACACACCTCCTGGGCCTCTTTACACCCATCATTCCCGAGGCCATTAAAAATACCGAAGTGTATCGGGCTGATTTCCCGGTTCAATATGGTGGAAGACTATCCTCGGTAATTGATATCCGTGCACGAGACGGCAATATGCGGCGGTTTTCGGGTAGCGTGAACCTGAGTCCGGTATCTGCACGGTTCAACGTGGAAGGCCCATTCAAAAAGGATGCCAGCTCCTATTTTATTTCATTCCGCATTTCCACAATAGGTCTGCTTGTTAAAGCAGCCAATCCCGATGTGGATAAATTCCATTTTGCTGATTTTACAGCCCGGTTTAATCTGAAACTGGGACAAAGAGACAGGCTGTACCTGACCCTGTTCTCAGGAAAAGACGCTTTTATCAATAAAGCCGGGGATGTCAGAACCGGTCTTGAATGGGGCAACAGTGCAGCAACCCTGAGGTGGTCACACGTATACGGCAGCAGACTGTTCTCCAGTACGACACTCTATGGCAGCAAATACGACTATTCACTGTATACGAATTATGATGAAAAACTGGCCTGGAACTCGGATATTACCAGTACAAACCTGAAATCGGAATTTACCTGGTATGTCAATCCGCGCAATGCGTTTAAGTTTGGCGTTAACGTCGGGGGATATTTTTTCAATCCCGGCAATTACAATGCAGCCAGCGCAAATCTCGATACAATGCGGGTTTCAGAAATCAATTCGGGCGAACTTGTTGCCTATGCGGGTAATGAATTGAAACCTTTTTCCCGGTTGAAGATCAATTATGGATTAAGGCTATCGAACTGGTGTAATTATGGTGAAGCATTCAGTATCGTTTATGACGAAAATAATAATCCCGTATCCATGATGGAATACGCGAAAGGGATACGCTATTATTCGCGGACCTTCCTCGAACCAAGGATCTCAATCTCCTTTAAAACGGGCCGTCATGCGTCATTCAAGGCATGCTATAACCGTACAACACAGCATATCAACCAGATCAGCAACAGCATCAGTCCGTTCAACTCCCTTGAAGTATGGCTTCCTTCCGGGCCCAATATAAAGCCGCAGCTTGCTGACATCGCTGACCTCGGTTACACCATATTCTGGCCAGGACGGTCCGTTGATCTGACATTGGATGTCTATTATAAGAGAATGTATAATCAGATGGGTTATCAGGACCATGCTGAAATGTTCCTCAATCCTTATCTTGAAGGTGAACTGCGGCAAGGTGACGGATTTGCCCGTGGTTTTGAGATCCTTTTACGGAAGACCCACGGAAAACTAACCGGTCAGCTGGGCTATGGATTTACCCGAAGCATGCTCCAAATCGAAGAACTGAATGGTGGCAAAACATACCCTTCACACCAGGATAGGCCCATTGATATCTCATTTTCAATTGAGTATCAGATCAAATCCAGGTGGTTACTGAGTTTGAATGCATTATATTCTTCTGGCATGCCTTTATCCACGCCAACCGGTTTTTTCTATTACCGGGGAACACAAGTTCCGGTATATGACGAACTGAACAATGACCGCCTGCCCGATTATAGCAGGATTGATCTGGGTTCGACCTGGCGTTTGAATAAGGCCGAAAAGGCCTTTGAACATTACCTGACTCTGACACTATACAATATTTTCTCGACACACAATTATGCTTTTCTGAACTTCAATAAAATTCAGAGCGGGGATGGCAAGTTCTATGTGCCGGCCGACCGGCTCAATAAGCAGGGACAGATCTCAACCTACCGGTACATCTATTCATTGGTTCCTTCATTTAACTACAACCTGAGATTCTGATGAAAAAGCTGCTTCCGTCCCCTTTCGGGTTAATTGTGCTGATGCTGATAGTATCCTGTGAAAAGCAGACCAGTTGGGAACTGCTAAAGTCGGATAAATTCCCGGTTGCTGAATGTATGCTGACCAATGAGTTGAAGTACCAGGAAATCAGGCTCTGCTTTTCAGTAAATTCCTTAAATGAAGACCCGGTTGGCATCCGGGATGCTCTGATCGAAGTTACGGATGGAGATATTCAGGTGGTTTTTCTGGAAGATCCTCTTGAACCAGGTCATTATGTTTCTGCCATACCCTTCCGGGTGTCGGCAGGCCGCATATACCGGCTGACGATATCATTTGATAGTATGGCCGATACTGCCTGGGCTGAAATGACCGGTGTAAGTCCGCTTGAAGATCCCGATATTGTACCCTATGATTCCTTATTTCATCTCGTATACCATGACAGCCCCCTGTCTTCAATGATGGAAATTCAATATGACTGGTCAGCCAGTCCTCCTTATTGTGAACAATATGGTTCCTGTCAGGCTGCTGAGGTGTTTTATACATTGGATAATATTGATGCTGCGAAAGAGTTTGCACCTGAAAAGCTCGTCATTCCATTTCCAAAAGGAACCGATGTTATCCGAAGAAAATATTCGCTGGGTGATGCACATCAGCAGTTTATCAGAGCCATGCTGCTTGAAACCGATTGGCGGGGCGGACTGTTTGATTCCGAACAGGGAAATGTGCCAACCAATTTTCACCACGGTATTCGGGGATGGTTCGCTGCATCAGCCGTGGTATCCGATACAACCCGCTTCGAATAAATCTCTCGCTTAGCTAAAAAGAGCCTGTGTTCTGCCAGAAAATGAGAATATTTTTTTCTCATCATCAGGGTAAATTCTATTTCATGTGTGGTATTCATGAAACCAGTTATAAACATAAAAAATTATCACATGAAAACAAGAAATCTTCTTATCTGTATGCTGGCAGCCTCGTCTGTCCTGTTATTTTCATCCTGCGAAAACAACCTTTTGGATCAAAAGGATACCAATTATGGTATATTACCGGAGAAATTCAAGGTGGATATCCCCAATTCCCTGAGCAATGGCGATCTGAAATCTACATCCTTCAAATCTGCAACTACCGACACCTTAAACGGCAACCACATCTACTGGTACCTGAATGTCTTTATTGCCATTGGCGAAGGTTCAGCTGACCTGGTGGAAGCCATCATGTGGCATATCAGTGCCTACAAGATTGAAAATGTGATCAGCCTGAGCTATACAAGTGAAGAGGATAATCGCGTAAAAAACCTGGATGTAATTTCGGATGTTGAATTCCAGGGCCGGTTGTGGTCCTATCAGCTTACAATCACAGATGCAGAATCGGAAGGCCAACCTGATGGTGGTATCGGTATGCAGGTATTCTGGAACAGAGATCCTGTGGAAGGTATTGCCCTCTTAAAGCCTTACAATATTGACCGCAAAAAGAATGCCGATGCTCCCCAAACTGCATTCAGTATTGAATACTCGGAAAAGGGAACGGAAGAATATGAGTCATATATGATAGTGCAAATCGCCGGACTCCCCCTGCCCAATGCTGCCCTTGATCCTTACGCACCGGAATCGATGAAAATGTTCGTAGGGAAAAAGGGAGATAGGATTGATGTCATTGGTAATTCCAATCACCCGAATGCCAGGTTCAATTTCTATGATACCGAAACCAGGGGTTTCAACTGGGCCTTTGTTGCCTCCGGTGATCAGGGTAATGATCTGGCAGTCGCTGAAGTAGGCCTGCCTGCCAGCACTGCAGATCTTTCCACCAGAGCGGCCATTCTCGAAGACAATTCCATTAAAAAGGTGCTTACCCGGGAGATGACCAACTTTGTTGTTGCAGCATATGCCTCTGCAGGGCTTACCCTCCAGCCGGATGAAGTAGCCAGTTATATTACTCCTTATCTGAAAAATGCTGATGCGCCAGGATACTTTAACAACAACGGGTTTATAAGGGGAGGCATTGCACCGGATGGGAATTATGCTGAACTGGAAACGCGGATTAAAACCCTGGTTCCTTATAATCCTGCAGTAATCGGTAATTTGCAAATCGACTTCAACTATTAAACCTTCGCCTCTGGCCTTTAGCCTTTGGCTCAGAAATATAACCCAGATATCCTGTATTATTCGGATATTTGGGTTATTTTAGTATCTGAACCAGAAAAAGCACATCAGGCATGAAAGATTATCATGCAATCTTGCAGGTTGCTGAAAATGCAAACCGGTCGGAAATACAGGCCTCCTATCGCCAGCTGGCAAAAAGATACCATCCCGATGTAAATAAATCGGCCGACGCGCACGAAAAGTTCTGTGAAATTACCGAAGCCTATGAATTCCTGATGAATCACTGGCCCCGGCAGTCATCAGCTTATCCGGATGCCGGAACCCGGGATCAGAAATACGCCACCTATCATCATTCTGAGGAATATGAACGTTTCAGGCAGGAGGTCCGCGAAAGGGCTCAACAGCAGGCGAAAATGAAGTATGAAAAATTCAGGCAGCAACATGAGGCCTTTCAGACCAGTGGTATTGCTGATCTGGGTTTATTACTGACAATATCCATCCGGATTACCGGCATCCTGCTTTTCCTGTTTCTGCTGATCCTGCCTGTTTATGTGGCGATCGTGAATGGATGGATCATGATGATCCTGACGTTTATTACCTGGCCGTTTGCGGCAATCATTGGCTGGTATATCCACGATAATCGTAAGAATTACCTCATGCCGGGAAGATTCTATTATTCACCCGGACGGATTAAGGATCTGTATACCCAGGCCCATCCTGCAGAGCAACCTTGTTATTATTGTCCTGCTAAACTTGCTGATTCCGTACCCTATAAACTTGAACTGCTTAAGCTGAAGGACTTGAAAATCAGAACAGGTGGATTCCGGCAGCACAATGTTAATTATATCAATCAGAATATCATTGTGCTTATACCCAGATCGCGAAAGGCATTTGTTCTGCATTCGGTCAGCACGCTGATTAAACTGACAGCCCTCCTGTACTGCCTGTTGTTTCTCCCTATTTCCAGTATCGTATGGCGGTTTATCGCAGGAATTACAGTTGGCACCCTGGTGAGTGTGTTGTTGTTGGCAGTCACCCGGACAAGGTCGAATTTCAGTTATCTGTTAAGTATGGGTTTGATATTCAGGATTATCCTTTGGATATTTTCCATTGTACTGGCATCGGACTTTAGCTTAGAACCCTTTAATATCAGCACTTCTGACTCAATCCAGTTTGTTATAACTTCCATTATCATCTTCGATAGTCTGGTCATGCAATTTCTCGACTTTATTTCGGTAAATTCGCATCCCGGCCATTGTTCCGGCAATTCCCCGAAATAACACAGAAAATGAGATCAGGCTATCGTGTTTATAATGATATTCCGGTAATTTCTGTAATATATCCCCTTTATAAATGGCTTTTCGGATAAAAAGCCGCTCATGCGAATGGCCGACAAACATTTCCTTTTGAATAATTACTCCTGACATTTTTAAACAAAAAACTGAAAATACAGGATTATTCCTCTATTTTTAGCCAAAATTTCCATGATCACGGATTACTTATTCATTTTTCATGCGTTTTCACCTTCCACCCTATACTGCTCATCATATTCACCTGTATGGGCAGGTTCACTGCAATATGCATATACTCAGGTCATTTTACCTGATTTCGAATATTTCCCGGGATACATCTGCAAATATAAAAACAGGTGACAAACTCCGGACTTATACTACCATAAGATTATCAACTGCTAAAACCCGTTATTGATGGAAAACTGGATGATGCATGCTGGAATACCGGAGAATGGAGCGGTGATTTCATCCAGTTCATACCCATGAAGGCGCAAAACCCTCCCAAGCCTACTGAGATGAAGATCCTGTATGATGATAAAAATATATATGTTGCCATGCGGGCTTATGATAGTGAGCCGGAAAAAATTCAGCGGTATGCCGGTATGCGCGATGAATTTACAGGTGACATGATGGGGATTAACTTCGACAGTTACCATGATCACCGTACCGGATTTGAGTTTGACCTGACCGCCTATGGTCAGAAAGATAGACCTGGTACTGACCAATCCTATGAACTGGGATGCCAGTTGGAATCCGGTATGGAAAGGCAAGGAAGGTTTTGAAGATTCCGCCTGGGTGGCTGAAATGGAAATCCCCTTAAGTCAGCTGCGTTACAGCAATGAAGATGAACAGGTCTGGGGATTACATGCCTGGCGCTGGATTGGCCGCCTTCAGGAAGAAAGCGACTGGGAGAAGCAAACACTTACCGGTCCGGGTGTACTCTATAATTTTGGAGAACTTTACGGCATCAGGGGTTTAAAAAAATCCAGCCGCCTGGAAATAATGCCCTATGCACTCGGGAAGCTGAATACATTTGAAAAGGAAGAAGGAAATCCTTTTGCAGACCAGGGAAGATCCTGGGGTGGAAATTTTGGCCTGGATGCCAAGATTGGCCTTAGCAGCAATTTTACCGTTGATGTTACAGTGAATCCGGACTTCGGCCAGGTCGAGTCCGATCCATCGGTAATGAACCTTACAGCATTTGAAACTTTTTATGAAGAAAAACGACCTTTTTTCCTCGAGGGAAAAACCATCTTTAACTTTGACTTCGATGATCTGAATCTTTTTTATTCCAGGCGGATTGGACATACTCCCTCCTATAACTATTCTCCTCCAGAGGGCCAGTATGCTAAACCACCGGAGAATACAACCATCCTCGATGCAGTTAAACTGAGCGGAAAAACAGCTGATGGGCTTAGTGTTGGATTAATCCAAAGCCTGAATGCCCCGGAGTATGCCCGAACGGATGATGGAGAAGGCCATCAGGACAAAATTATGGTTGAACCCCTCACCAATTATACGGTTACACGAATTCAAAAAGACTATAACCATGGAACCACCATGCTGGGTGGAATGTTAACATCCACAAACCGCTACATTCAGGATACACATCTTGATTTTCTGAGCCGTGAGGCATATACCGGCGGACTTGACCTTCTCCACCAATGGAGAAACAAAAAGTATTATATCGATGCCAATCTGGTGGGAAGCTATATTAAAGGATCTGAAGATGCCATACAAGTATCTGCAGGAATCGTCAGCCCGCTATTATCAGCGTCCGGATGCGGATTACCTCAATTATGACACCACCCGCACAAACCTTAGCGGATATGGCGGGAGATTTAAAATCGGAAAGGGATCAGGTTTGTGGCGATACAATACCGGCATCACCACACTTTCGCCCGGACTTGAACTGAATGATCTGGGATATATGCAATCGAGCGATGAGATCCGCCAGGAAAGCAACATCTCCTACTTTGTCAACCAGCCTGTTTCCATTTTCCGCACCTATACAATTAACCTCGAGCAATTCAACACCTGGAATTTCAATGGCAGCTATCTGGGATCAGGAGCTACATCTATCGTTCAATGCAGAATTCAAAAATAAATGGGGCTTTCAGACCAACCTGATCGGTCATACACAGCAACTGGATACCCGTATTCTGCGTGGAGGTTATGATATGTTTCTCCCTGGTGGCTTCATGTCTTTTGGAGGAATTAACACTGATCATTCTAAACGGGTATCGGCCGGACTTGAGTATGATTATCGAGTACAAAGGCAATCAATCGGCGAACAGTTACAGTATCGGACCCGGAATAACAGTCCGGCCTTTCAATACCTTAAAAATTGGGATGAGTGCGAATTATGCTGAAAATTACGATCAGCTGCAATATATAAATACGCAGGAACTCAGCACAGGTGACCGCTATATTCTTGGGACAATCGATCAGCAAACCATGGGACTCACCTTCAGGTTAGACTACAGCATCACACCTGAATTTTCCATCCAGTATTATGGCAGCCCCTTTATTTCCAAGGGACTTTATTCTGAATTCAAGTATGTGAGCGATCCGAAGAACACCGAGTATGAAAACCGGTTTGTCATATATCAGGATCCGGTGCTGGTTGACGGGGTATATCACCTGGATGAAAACATGGATGGTCTGGCTGATTACACCATGGATAATCCTGATTTCAATTTTCACCAGTTCCGTTCGAATTTTGTTGCCAAATGGGAATACAGGCCCGGATCATTCCTTTATTTTGTCTGGTCGAGTGAGCGCACCGGAAATGCTGAACCTGCTACTGCCTCGCTGGGAGAATCCTTTCGGCAGACTATGGGATGTGTTTCCCGGTAATATTTTTCTGATCAAATTCAACTACTGGTTTTCACTGTAGACATTTCTGTGCTTACTGGTACATCAGTTTATTCGTCTGTAAAATACTTGATGGCAGATATGATGGCCTGTTCATTGACAACCCCGTAGGATTTATCATGTTCATTGAACTTATGCATCAGCGACATGAGAGTTGGTCGATAAAATCCCTTTGACATGTAATAGGCCCCTTCAAAAACCCCGACCTTGTCTTTCAATGGGTGATGATTGATGAAATCATCCAATTCCTGGTTTATCCGCTTCAGCCTGTCATTGTAATCCCTTGCCGTTTTCTCAATCTCAGCAGCATCAGCGCCGTTTTTATTCATCTCTTCCAAAACCTGGTCCTTTTCGGTCCTCAGGTATGTCATCCGGTTATTCAGGCTGTCGAAAGTGACTTTGCCCCATTCTGTCGGAACCGGTATACCAGGTGAAAGATATTTTTTCCATTTTACATTCTCCGGATCAGGAAGAATGGTAATATTGGGGTCAAGCGGTTCCACTCCCTGGGTAAAAAAATCTTCATAAGCCACCGGAGAAGAAAAATACTCGTCACCAAGTCCGGCAAAGGCATGACCAAATTCATGCAAAAATACATAGTCACGCCAGGGAGAACCGGTGCAAAACACGGTCTGCCAGTTGAAGATTCCTCCACCGCCGTAACGATCTTTGTTTACCATGATCAGAATGGCATCATAAGGAACCTGTCCGGCGGCATCACGGATACTTTTATTATCTTCATCAAGACAATACCGGTCAAGATCAAAAGTATTAAATGAACTGCTGAACCGTGTGTTTTTATACTGGCCTTGTCTGGGCTCATCGGTACCACTCTCTTCTGAAGGACTGAATATTCCGGTGATGTTGAAAAGTTTCTTCCGGGTGCTGTAGGGTTCCACACTCATAAACAAATCAGTATAATATTTCAGGTCCTTCATAAATCTGTCCAGCTCTTCGAACCGATACCCTTCGGCGAGGATAACCAGGTCAACGCAGGTATGCGGATCACCGCTTTTCAAAACCGGAATGATCACATCAGGGCCGGAAGAAAATGTTTCTGTATTTATATGGTAATCGTCCGGATCTATTCTCCTGGTGAATACCGGTGCAGGAATATTTTGCCTGTTTCTCTTCTCAATGATAAGCAAGAAAGATCTGCGGGGACAGGGAATGACAACTGATTCATGGTATGTTTTCATAACTCCCTGAATCGCAGGGCCAATTGTCTGGTATTCAGCGAATATTGTACTATAACCCTTTGTGTATATCAGACGGTTTGTTACAATATCATCAACCTCAACAATATACATTCCCATCTCGAAAGGCTGAAGGCACTGCCGGGGATTTCCTGCCCAGGATCCCTGCAGGTAGATCTCATCCAGGGTGAAATACTCTGATTTTGCATCACCCGAATGGAAATAATCAATGCGCAGGGTTTTATCTGTGAAAAACTGATCGAAGTCCGGCTGACTCTGTGCTGATGCCATCTGGACCAGCAGGGAAATGCAAATGTAAAATAGGATTCTCATAGGATAAGCATCTGAAATTGTTTTTGGAGAAATCTGATCCTGATTTCCCCGGGATAAAAATAGTATGAAATTGCATATGAAAAATAAAAACTGGCTGTATGAATAAAAAGACTATCTTTGTCCCATGTTAGGCTAAAAATTATTCATTACCTGACAATTTCAGGTTTTTTTCCATTTATTTATTAAAAACAATTTATGTCATTTCAATCTTTAAATCTTATTCAACCTATTCTCGATGCTCTAGTCGGATGAAGGTTATACAGTACCAACTCCCATTCAGCACGAAGCCATTCCTGTTATCATGCAAGGAACCGATATGCTGGGTTGTGCTCAGACCGGGACCGGAAAAACAGCAGCATTTGCCCTTCCAATTCTTCAGATACTCAGTTTATCAAAATCATACGATAAAAAGAAAAAAATCCGCAGTCTTATTGTTACACCTACCCGCGAACTGGCCTTACAAATTGGCGAAAGCTTCAGGACTTATGGCCGGTACACCGGTCTCAACCAAACAGTGGTTTATGGTGGTGTGAATCAGTTTCAGCAGACCGCCGCCCTGAAAAATGGCGTAGACATCCTGGTGGCAACACCAGGCAGATTGCTCGACCTGATGAGCCAGGGCTTTATCACACTCAAGGATATAGAAATTTTTGTGCTGGATGAAGCGGATCGCATGCTGGACATGGGCTTTATCCATGATATCAGGCGTATCATCGCGGCGCTGCCCGCCAAAAGGCAGTCACTTTTTTTCTCAGCCACCATGCCTCCTGAAATTGTAAAACTGGCCGGTACCATTCTGAACAATCCCAAAAAGATTGAAGTTACTCCTTCGGCCTCCACCGTTGAAATCATCGGACAATTTATTTATTTTGTAGACAAGGGGAATAAAAGTGCACTGCTTATGGAAATTTTAAGGGATAAATCCATTAAAAACGCATTGGTATTTACCCGGACAAAGTACGGTGCTGATAAGGTAATGCGGATTCTGGTAAAAAATAATATCAGAGCTGAAGCCATTCACGGAAATAAGGGACAAAATGCCCGTCAGCGTGCATTGGCCAATTTCAAAACACAGACAATCCGGGTTTTGGTGGCAACCGATATCGCAGCCAGGGGAATTGATGTGGACGACCTGGGACTTGTTATCAATTATGAAATCCCGAATATTGCTGAAACCTATGTGCACCGCATCGGGAGAACAGGCAGGGCCGGTGCTTCCGGAATGGCATATTCATTTTGTGATTCCGAGGAGAAGGCCTATCTGAAGGATATTGAAAAACTGATCAACAGAAAGATACCTGTTGTTGATGACCATCCGTTTCCCGTAACCGCAAATGAAACCTTGATATATCAGACCATCTCACCAGGGCTTGCCAGCGTAACCATGCAAGACCCAATCGAACTAAACAGAAATAAGAGGAGCTGGTCAGGCGGATACGGCCGCTGAGAAGCAGGTAAATAATAGAAATTGTGTTATTCCGGTATATCTTATTTCAGAAATCTTCTTTACATTAGATGAATCTTAAAAAGATTCCAACCAGTCATGAAAAGAAGAACATTCCTGAAAAATTCGGCCGTGGCAGCAGGAGCTGCCACATTTGCTGTTCCTGTCATGGCCACCAGACAGCCGGAATAAACACCAAAAGCATGTTTGAATTGCGGGTATATCATATTTCCCGTGCGGCTAATGCAAGAAACCGTCTTGAACAGTATTTCAAAGAAGCCCTGATTCCGTTTCTCAATAAACGGAATGTAAAGTTTGGTGCATTTAATGAATACAGCCTCGAAGAACCCGCTAAACTTTACATATTGCTTGCTTTTCCCGATCCCTGCCGCTTACCTTTCTGTACAGTCTGACATATATGAGTGATGAGGCATATCTGAAAGCTTCAGCCAGCTACAACAGCATCCCTGCAGCGGAAGCAGTATATTCCCGATATGAAACATTCCTGCTTGAAGCATTTGATAAACTCTCTTCGTTGGCCATTCCTGCAGAAAAGAAAAACTTGTTTGAACTGCGGACATATGAAAGCGCCAATGAAGATGCCGGAAGAAGGAAGATTGCCATGTTCAATAATGAAGAAATTGCGCTATTTCTCAAGGTGGGCCTGATGCCGGTATTCTTCGGTAAAATACTGGCCGGACAGTATATGCCGGCACTGACCTATATGGTTGGTTTTAAGGATATGGCGGACCGGGATGCAACCTGGAAGAAGTTCGGTGAACATGAAGAGTGGAACAGGATGCGGGTAAAACCGGAATATACCGACACGGTAAGCAATATATACAAAACATTTTTAATTCCGGCTGATTATTCACAGATCTGACAACGCGAAGGATAATTTAAGCAATTCCATATTGATAGAATTTACCTCTTTCTGGTAACATTTCCGGGTTTATCAGAACCCTGCCCCGATAATTACGTATAAATCAAAAAAACAGGTTAAGGCCGGCAAAAAGAAAACCGTCGCAAAAATGAAGTAAAATTATGTAAGATACAGCTCAGATAGAGCGTTGTTGAAATCGAACCCAATGAAGCAAAAGGCCGGTAAATAACCGGCCTTTTTGTTAATTTCTTGTCAATTATTCATATTAATTTATATATTTGCACTCCTGTTTTTAAAAGGTTATATGCCTGGATGGCGGAATTGGTAGACGCGCTAGTTTCAGGGACTAGTATCCGTTAGGATGTGCAGGTTCGAGTCCTGTTCCAGGCACAAGTTAATTTAATGATTTGACTGATTTGATGATTTGATGATTTGATGATTTGAAATCAGTCAATCCTGAAATCAATAAATCAACAAATCAACAAATCAACAAATCAACAAATTCAAATGCCCAGGTGGTGGAATTGGTAGACACACCAGCTTGAGGGGCTGGCGCCTGTTACAGGGCGTGCAAGTTCGAGTCTTGTCCTGGGCACCATGTATCATGCCAATTGAATATCAGTTTCCTGATCCACATCTCGCAGATTCCAACGGTTTACTTGCGGTGGGCGGGGACTTAAGCCTGCAGTCCCTTATAACTGCCTATTCCCATGGCATTTTCCCCTGGTATAACAAAGACTCACCGATACTCTGGTGGTCTCCCGATCCCAGACTTATCCTGTTCCCACAGAAATTTAAGATTTCTGCCAGCCTGCAACATAAAATAAATCGCGGCCATTTTATGGTAAGGACTGACCATGACTTTGCAGCTGTAATACGTCATTGTTCGGGGGTCAGGCGAAAAGGACAGACGGGCACCTGGATAACGGATGAAATGATTGATGCCTATCTGGCGCTTCATAATGCAGGACTTGCCCATTCGTTTGAAACCTATTACAAGGATAATCTGGTAGGCGGACTTTATGGGGTAAGCCTGGGCAGGGCTTTCTTTGGTGAATCCATGTTTTATCACATGACGGATGCATCCAAAATTGCACTCAACAGTCTGGTGAACTGGACCCTGAACCATCAGTTTCAATTTATCGATGCACAGCAGTCAACAAATCACTTAAAATCCCTGGGTGCTGAGGAAGTCGGCAGGGAAACCTTCCTGAACCTCCTGGATGAAGCGATGAAGTATCCGACGTTGCAGGGAAGTGGGATCAATATCCAATAACCCAGAGCACCCGCTCATCATAAGCGCATTTCTCAGTCATTTCTACCAGATCCTTATTTACACGGATAATTTGTTGATTATAAATTTCCCACCTGTCCTCCCAATTTCTGTCTTCCTGACTGAGTTCAGCCAGGAACTCCATTCCCATAAACCGGCTGGAAATCATTTCCCGGAAAACCTGAACTGTGTTGACTGCTTCAAACTGGTGCAGGTTGCTCAGGAGATCATTACGTAACACAATAATCTTACGGGCATTATACTTGGTACCGGAGAAATAATCATAAGTGGAATTGGCATTTTCGAAGCAGTGCTGAAACAGATAAAAGACGGAGCTGTCGAGATATCTGGATTCCACATCGCAACGTTGATAATTATCATTATCACCCGTAATATTGAACTCAACGAAATTCAGAAAATCAGCATTGTATAACTCCATATGCATAATCTTACAGGCTTGTACAATGGTTATATAAAAGTATTAAATATACCGCATAATTCAAAATAATTGGTCTGGCGGCCGATATTTTCATTATTTTTAGCCGGTTGTCCAAAATCTTTATAGACATGGATGTTGATATTTTCAGGCAGGAAGCCCACAAGACTGGTGGACTGGATAGCCGACTATTATTCCGATATAGAGAAATACCCGGTAAAATCCTCTGTCAGGCCGGGATCTGTATTCTCGGCCATACCGGCCGCACCTCCCGTTGAACCGGAGGATATGGCGCAGTATATTCTCGGATTTCGAAAATATCATCATGCCAGGCATCACGCATTGGCAAAGTCCCGGTTTCTTTGCCTATTTCCCGTCAAATACAAGTTTTCCTTCTCTGCTGGCAGAAATGCTGTCCTCAGCCCTGGGTGCACAGTGTATGAAATGGGAAACATCCCCTGCTGCTACAGAGCTGGAAGAAGCTGTGATGAACTGGCTGAAAAAAATGACCGGTCTCCCGGACTATTTCGAAGGAGTCCTCCAGGATACAGCCTCCACTTCTACCTTGTGTGCGATTCTCACGGCCAGGGAGAAGTTGACAGGATTCAGTGTGAACAACAATGGATTAAGCTCCTACCCTGGCATGCGGGTGTATTGTTCTGATGAGGCCCACTCCTCAATGGAGAAAGCAGTCAAAATTGCCGGCATCGGCAGGGAAAACCTGGTAAAAATCAGTACTGATAAGGAATTCAGGATGATACCTGCTTTGCTGGAAGAGGCCATAAAACAGGATATAAAAAGCGGACTTAAACCGGTTTGCGTGGTGGCTGCCCTCGGAACAACCGGCTCAACAGCAGTGGATCCGCTTGATGAAATCTGCATCCATCTGTTCCATGTACAAAATCTGGCTGCACATTGATGCGGCCTTTGCCGGATCTGCCTTGTTGCTGCCTGAATATCGCTGGATGCTGCAGGGAATCGAACAGGCCGACAGTTTTGTATTCAATCCGCATAAATGGCTGTTTACCAATTTCGACTGTTCGGCCTATTTTGTAAAGGACAGTGAAAGCCTGATCAACACATTTAAACTGGTGCCTGAGTATCTGAGATCGCAGATCCCCGACCATGTCAATGATTATTCGAACTGGGGAATTCAGCTGGGCAGAAGATTCAGGGCACTGAAACTTTGGTTTGTTATCCGCTCTTTTGGCTTAAGCGGATTACAGCAAAAATTAAGACACCATATTGCCCTGGCCCGGGAACTGCAAACCTGGATTGAAAAGCATGAACACTTTGAGTTGCTTGCACCTGTGACCTTTAACCTCGTATGTTTCCGTTTTCACCCAAGGGGTATTGACGACACAACTGAACTGAACCGGCTAAATGAACAACTGCTGCTGGCCGTTAACCATACCGGAAAAATGTATATCACCCATACCAAGCTGAAGGAGAAATATACGCTGCGGATGGTCACAGGCCAGACGCATGTTGAACTAAACCATGTGCAGAAAGCCTGGAATCTTATTGTTGAAAAGGCAGCATCGGTGTATAACTTATAAAACTGCATGATATGACACAGGATATGCCCATAGCCCTTCTCGGAGAACTATATTCAACCTGGAGCCACGGACGTGCCACATCCATCGTACCCCTTCCGGAATCGGGTTCATACAGGCGTTATTTCAGGATATCGGATCATTCCAGGACGGCCATGGGTGTTTACAACACGGATAACCGTGAAAACAATGCGTTTATTTACCTTGACCGACATTTGCAGAAAACCGGAAGCCGTGTCCCTGAGATATACTGTGAGGATCTGGAGAAGCATATCTATATAGAGCAGGATCTGGGCGATACTACCCTGCTTGATTACCTTGAACAAATCAGGGGGAACACGGACCAGGATGAAAAAACAATTTCCATTTACCGCCGGGTGATCGAAGCCATGCCCGGTTTACAGGTTGCAGCTGCAAATGGCGTCGATTACTCGGTTTGTTATCCCAGGGCTGAGTTCGATGTGCAAAGCATGATGTGGGACATGAATTATTTCAAGTACTGTTTGCTCAAACCCCTGAAAATAGGCTTCTATGAGCAGGACCTGGAAGATGATTTCAGAAAAATAGTGGACTGGCTGATACAAGCTGAGCGTAATTCATTTATGTTCAGAGATTTTCAGTCAAGAAACATCATGATCTGTGATCAGGAATTGTACTTCATCGATTTTCAGGGCGGAAGAAAGGGTCCTCTCCAGTATGATCTCGCTTCCTTGCTATTCGAAGCCAAGACGCACCTTCCTGCTGAAACCAGGCAGGTATTGCTCGGCCATTATCTCGATGTTTTTAATAGGGCTTTCCCCTGGTTCAATCCGGAAACGTTTCTGGAATATTACCATGGTTTTGTTTATCTCCGCCTGATGCAAGCTATGGGGGCTTATGGTTTCAGGGGATATATCGAACGAAAGCCCCTGTTCCTGCAAAGTCTGCCTCATGCGGTAAGGACTCTTGCCTGGCTTGAAGAGAACAACCCCATGCCCCTGAATCTGGTCAGCCTGCCCGGCGTGTTTGAGAAGCTGATTTGCATGCCGAAAATACAGACTTATGATGTTAAGCCAGGTCCCTTTACACTAGATATCTCCAGTTTTGCTTACAAAAACGGGGTACCGCAGGATCATACAGGGAATGGAGGTGGATTTGTATTTGATTGCCGGTATCTGAATAATCCGGGACGATATGATCAATATAAAAACCTTACCGGAAAAGATGCTCCCGTAATTGAATTTCTGGAACAACAGTCAGATGTGGCTGATTTTCTTTCCCTGACTTGCCAGATCGTTGAGCGTGCATTGGATGTTTATGTCAAGCGTGGATTTAACAGCCTGATGGTCAGTTACGGCTGTACTGGCGGACAGCACCGGTCGGTTTATATGGCTGAACACCTGGCTGCGTGTTTAAAGAACAAAGGCCGGTTCAATATTGTTATTCATCACCAGGAACTCGAAATAACAAGTCACGATGAGTAAAACCATGTGTAAATCGGATACACCGGAAACGGCAGGTAAGATGAAATTTACCTGTAATAAATGCGGCACAAAAGCCAAAAAGGAAAAACACCTGTGCAAACCACGGAAAATATGACGGTCTCAATCTGAGTGTATGAAAGCCATGATCCTGGCAGCCGGAATAGGAACACGGCTGCGTCCCTTAACTGAATCCAAGCCAAAGGCACTGGTCGAGGTTCAGGGAGTACCACTACTTGAACATACGATTCGTTATCTGAAGTTTTTTGGTGTGCATGAAATTATGATCAATTTACATCACCTGGCCGACCAGATCATGGATTTTCTGAAAAAAAACGATTCTTTCGGGTTACACATAACCGTTTCAGATGAGCGTGAAGCGCTGCTGGATACAGGAGGAGGGCTGTTCAAAGCCAGGTGGTTTTTTGATGACGGAAAACCCTTCTTCCTGACTGCCTCAGATGTGATCACTGACCTGGATTTGAATTTGATGTACAGTCACCACATTGACCACA
Source organism: uncultured Bacteroidales bacterium (assembly GCA_963705125.1). Taxonomy (GTDB): domain Bacteria; phylum Bacteroidota; class Bacteroidia; order Bacteroidales; family UBA10428; genus UBA5072. The sequence goes on from CAVPIY010000012.1 coordinate 338,725, forward strand.
ACCCCCTGGTTACACTCGCTGTAAAACAACGTGAAACTTCCCGTGAGTTCATTTTTGATTCCGAAGATCGCCTCTGTGGCTGGCATAATAATATATCCGGCGAAACCCGCTGGGCAAGAGCATCTGCTCATACATATAAATTGGCCTTCAGCACAATCCACGTGATTGATCCCCGTCTGTTCAGCCTGGTGACTGAAACGGGTGCCTTTTCATTGACGGATCTATACCTGCGGCTCGCATGCGAGCATACCATTCTCGGTTTTAAGCACAATGAAACCTCCTGGTTTGAGTTCGGCCGGATTGAAAACCTGGACAGGCTAAACAAATCACCAGAAATTCATGCCATATTCAGGCGTTTTCACATTTAAATGGGAAAAACTCTATTTTTGCAGATTCCGACTGAGCATTTGCCGGCCGGATTTGTTACTTATGCAGGAGGATTTTGAATATGAATGAGAGAGTTGCCGTTTGGGCCGATCGGTTTTCAAATACACCGGCTCAGGAATTGCTTGCATTTTTTAATCACGAATTTGGAGACAAAATATGTCTTTCTTCCAGTATGGGTGCTGAAGATCAGGTACTCACCCATATGCTGCTGAATATTAATCCCGGTTTCAGGATATTTACACTCGATACAGGCAGACTTTTTCCTGAAACACTGAACCTGATCCAGAAAACCCAAAGTAAGTTCCAGGCTGACTTTACCGTATTCTTCCCTGATTACAAAGAAGTACAGAAAATGGTCCGGGAGAAGGGGATAAATCTGTTTTTCGAAAGTGTGGATAACCGGAAATATTGCTGCCATGTCCGTAAAGTTGAACCGCTGAAACGGGCATTGGCCGGAATGCAGGCCTGGATCACCGGGATCAGGAAAGACCAGACCCTGAACCGTTTCAATACTCGTGCGGTGGAATGGGATGATACCTATGGCCTGATCAAGATAAACCCGCTTTTCCGCTGGACAGAAAAAATGGTATGGGATTATATACGGGAAAATAATATTCCCTATAATGAATTGCATGATAAAGGATTTCCCAGTATCGGCTGCCAGCCATGTACCAGGTCAATCAGCCAGGGTGAGGATCCACGGGCCGGCAGGTGGTGGTGGGAAGACCAGGGCCACAAGGAATGTGGCCTGCATATGAAAGAATAATGCTGACAGGGCTATTTTAAAATAAAAAAGTTTGACTATTGGTCATTAATGTATATTTTCGTAGATTGTTTTTCATGGGGAGTTTTTTATCAAAGTAACTGGAGATGAGTGATCTAAATAGTTCTGTTCGTAATGAACAAATCGACGATACCCAAGGTGTTGCCGATAATACGGAGCCCGTACAGCCTGTCACAGATGAAACACCCGATGCCGAAAAGGCCGGGGACGCACCTCCGGATCCCGTCGCAGGACCGGATCTGGATTCATCCTTTATATCCGATATGCATGAGGACGATGAGTCTCTTCATCCAACTTTAATCCCGGGTCTTACTGAACATGAAACAGAAGATTTCCAGGATTTCTTCACAAAGCTGGATGAAAAACATGAGATCCCCCTACATGCTGTTGATGCTTCTGCAGTAGATATTCACGAGACTCCGGGAGCGGAAATAGTAAACTTTGCCGTTTTGAGCAAGGAGGAATTAATTGTATTGCTCCGGGAAATGCTTCGACAGCCGTCCCATTGAGTCCATTATCAATGATGTTGAGAATATCAAGATCAATTATTACAAAAAACACAAGGCTGAAATTGAAAAAAAGCGGAAGGCTTTTGTGGAACAGGGGGGGGAACTGGAGGATTTCCAGGCGGAAGATGATCCACATGAAAATGATATGAAGGAACTTCTCAGAAAATACAGGGATCTGAAGGCTGAATACAACAAATCGCAGGATGAGCATAAACATATAAACCTGGCTGATAAATATAAAATCATTGAAGAAATCAAGGATCTGGTTAAAAATAAAGAGTCAATAAACCGCACTTTCCAGGAATTCCGTGATCTTCAAAAACGGTGGCGTTCCATTGGACCGGTACCCCAGCAAAATGTTAAGGATTTATGGGAGACCTATCATCATCACATAGAGGCTTTTTATGATTATATCCGCATTAACCAGGAATTGCGGGATCTGGATCTGAAAAAGAATTTGGAAGCCAAGATCATTCTTTGCGAAAAAGCAGAGGAACTCCTGTTTGAGTCCAACATAGTGGATGCTTTTAAACTGCTTCAGGAACTGCACGATCAGTGGCGTGAGATCGGGCCGGTACCGGCAGAGATGCGGGTTGAGATCTGGAATCGTTTCCGGGAAGCAACATCCAAGATAAATAAAAAGCATCAGGAACATTTCATTGGTCTGAAGAATGAACAGAAGAAAAACCTGGAAGCCAAGGTTGCTTTATGCGAAAAAGCTGAGGAACTCTGCAATCAGGAGGTTAAGTCGAACAAAGACTGGGCAGGCCGTTCACATGAGCTGATGGAACTGCAAAAGGTATGGAAAACCATTGGATTTGCACCTAAAAAGGACAATGCCAAAGTTTATGCCCGTTTCCGTGATGCCTGTGATGCTTTTTTTAACCGGAAGCGAGAATTTTACGGGATTTTCAAGGAGGAACAGAATAACAATCTCCAGTTGAAAATTGATCTGTGTGTTCAGGCGGAAGCATTACGGGAGAGTACAGAATGGAAAAAAACCACAGAAGAACTGATATCCCTGCAGCATCGGTGGAAGGAAATCGGCCCTGTTCCCCACAAGCAGTCTGACCGGGTCTGGAAAAGATTCAGGACAGCTTGTGACAGTTTTTTTGAAAGGAAGAGCAAACATTTCTCGGAGATCGATAATTCTTTCGGAAACAATCTGCAGAAGAAACTGGACCTGATTAAAATGATTGAGGAATTCACCATTGGCGATGCCCTGGAAAGTCTCGATAAGCTGAAGGATTTTCAGCGACAATGGTCCGAGATCGGATTTGTTCCCATAAAGGACAAAGATGATGTGCACGAAAAATACCGGGAAGCCATTAACCGTAAATTCGATGAACTCCGGATCGATGACAGCCATCGCAACATGCTCAAATTCAAAAACAAGCTGGAAAGCTACATGGAGAAATCCAATGGCATCCAGCGTATCAGGCAGGAGCGTGAAAAGTACATAATCCGCCTGAAGCAAATGGAAAATGATATTGTACTGTGGGAAAACAACATTGGTTTTTTTGCCCGTTCCCGGAATGCAGAAACCATGATCCGTGATGTTGAGCAGAAAATCGAAAGCACAAAGAAAAACATCGAGTTGATCAACCATAAAATCAACATGATCGATGAACTGGATGATTGAACTGATAAATTAAGTAAGGTAATTTGATACCAAAGTATATTTTTGTAACCGGGGGAGTAGTTTCCTCACTTGGAAAAGGGATTATTTCTGCATCACTTGCCAAATTGCTCCAGGCAAGGGGTTACCAGGTAACCATACAAAAACTGGATCCTTATATCAATGTTGATCCCGGAACACTCAATCCGTATGAGCACGGGGAATGTTACGTGACTGAAGACGGGGCTGAAACTGACCTTGATCTGGGACATTATGAGCGGTTTCTGGGTGTGCCTACATCTCAGGCAAATAATGTAACCACAGGAAGGATTTATCAGTCGGTCATTAACAAGGAACGTCGTGGTGATTATCTGGGTAAAACCGTTCAGGTAATTCCCCATATTACCGATGAAATTAAAAGAAGGATAAAACAACTGGGTGGCCGGAACAAATATGATATAGTGATTACCGAAATTGGAGGCACAGTAGGTGATATTGAATCATTGCCCTATATTGAGGCAGTACGCCAGCTAAAATGGGAGATGGGTGACCGGAACGTGCTGAACATTCATCTCACCCTGGTTCCCTTCATGCAGGCATCAGGAGAACTGAAGACCAAACCCACACAGCATTCTGTAAAAATGTTGCTTGAAAACGGAGTGCAACCGAATATCCTGGTGTTAAGAACTTCACATGAACTCAGTGAAGATCTCAGAAAAAAAGTTGCCCTGTTTTGCAATGTTGATGCTGAATCTGTGATCCAATCGATCGATGTCAGTACCATTTACGAAGTGCCGATCCGGATGCAACAGGAGAAACTGGATATTACGGTGTTGAAACAGTTGGATATGGACTATTCTGGTACAGCTGATCTGGGTCCCTGGAATAAATTTCTGAAACGGCTTCAAAATCCGAAATTCCATTCCCGGATTGCACTGGTAGGCAAATATGTTGAGTTACCCGATGCCTATATTTCAATAAATGAATCTTTTAAACATGCCGGCGCCATGAATGATTGCCGGGTGGATGTACAGTACATTCATTCCGAAGACATCGATGATTCCAACTACATTGATCTGCTGAAAGGATATGATGGTATCGTTGTGGCACCCGGATTCGGTGACCGGGGAATTGAAGGTAAGATCCTGGCTGCCCGGTATGCCCGTGAGAACAATGTTTCCTTCTTTGGTATATGCCTGGGGCTGCAATGTGCTGTGGTGGAATTCGCGCGGAATGTCCTCGGACTTGAAAAAGCGCATTCTACCGAAATGTCTCTTAAAACGCCTGATCCTGTTATCGACCTTATGGAGGAACAAAAAGGTGTCACCGAGAAGGGCGGGACCATGCGTCTTGGTGCCTATCCCTGTGTGATTAAAGCAGGTACAAGAACCAGCACGGCATATAGTACGCTGGAAGTAAATGAGAGACACCGTCACCGGTATGAGTTCAATAACCGGTATCTGAAGGCATTTGAAGATGCCGGAATGATCGCGGCTGGTGTCAATCCGGAAACATCCCTTGTCGAAATCATGGAAATTCCTGCACATAAATGGTTTATTGGTGTTCAGTTCCATCCCGAATACAGCAGCACCGTACTAAAACCCCATCCATTGTTTGTAAGTTTTATCAAATCCACGATCTGCTGAAAATAGTAAACTAAATAGAATCATTTATTAAGTAACGATTTGTACATGGATAGAAATTCGATTCTTGGAATTATACTGATAGCCGCAATTTTAATTATCTGGGGTGTTGTACAGTCTCCCGGTAAAAAAGAACTGGAAGCACGTCAGAAAAGAATGGATTCACTGGCTGTGGTGAATCAATCCAAAATTGTGCCCGATACAACACAGGTAACTCCTGGACCTGCTGCCAGCATTAGTCCGGTTCCTGTTCAGGATGTAACGGATAGCAAACAGGTCCAGGATGAACTGGGTGAATTTTCAACTGCTGCCTTTGGAGAGAATAAATTCTTTACCCTGGAAAATGACCTGATCAGGCTTGTTATCTCCAGTAAAGGCGGCAGGCCCTATTCCGTTGAGCTCAAACAATACAAGACTTTCACCCGCAATCCGGTGGTTTTGTTTGATGGCGATTCAACCCAGTTTGGCCTCACCTTTTATAATCAGAATAAGGCGATTTCTACCAACCAGCTTTACTTTCAGCCCGGAGATACCCTGACAAGCCGGATAGCCGGAGCGCATAGCGACAGCCTGAGCATGAGGCTTGTTGTTGGTGAAAACAAATATATTGAATACCGATATGTTCTTTATCCGGGTAGCTATATGGTGGATTTTAACCTGCAGCTCGTTGGGATGAAAGATATTGTTACACGCGATCCGGCCTCACTCGATCTGAGCTGGCAAATAAATGTACCCCAGCATGAACAGCTGAAGAAAAATGAGATTCAATACACTTCCGTGTATTTCAGACATTTCAAAGACGATGTAGATTTCTTCCGGGCGCGCACGAACAAAGATGTTCAACAGCAGGATATTCCCACGCAGGTGGAATGGGTTGCCTTTAAGAATCAGTTCTTCTCCTCCGTCATGATTGCTGATAATTCCTTCTCCAATGCCCTGCTCAAGTCGGTTACCCTGCCGGAAACCAGCAAATATCTGAAAAACTTCAGGGCAGAGGTTGGACTACCCTTCCAGAGGCTGGACAATGAGACCATCAGATTGAAATTGTTCTTTGGTCCGAATAAATTCAGGCTGCTAAAAAAATACAAGGATTACAAGCTCGAAGAGCTGGTGTCTTTAGGGAAAGGGGTTATCCGCTGGATCAACCAGTTTGTGATCATTCCCATATTCGACTGGCTCAGTCGTTTCATGGCCAATTACGGTCTCATCATCTTGCTGCTCACCATCATCATTAAAATCGGACTTTTACCTCTCACCTACCGTTCTTATTTGTCTCAGGCCAGGATGAAGGTGCTGAAGCCCCAGGTGGATGAACTGAGCCACAAGTATCCCAAGGGCAAGGAAGTGGAAAAACAGCAGGCTACCATGGCCCTCTATAAAAAAGCAGGGGTCAGTCCGATGGGCGGTTGTCTCCCGATGCTTCTCCAGTTCCCCATTCTCTTCGCCATGTTCAGGTTTTTCCCTACTTCCATTGAATTACGCCAGCAAGGATTTCTCTGGGCCAAGGATCTTTCCACGTACGATGCCATTATCACCTGGAATCAGGCAATTCCGGTACTGGGGAATCACATCAGCCTTTTTACCGTGCTGATGACAATATCCACCATAATCAGCATGAAGATGAGTGATACCACATCCTCCTCCCAGCAGATACCCGGCATGAAGAGCATGATGTATATCATGCCCGTGATGTTCATGTTCATGCTGAATAACTTCTCTGCCGGACTTACCTATTATTATTTTCTGGCCAACGTGATCACAATCGGTCAGAATTACCTGTTCAAACAATTCGTGGATGAAGAGGAAATCCTGAGAAAGATCGAGGAAAAAAAGGCCAAACCGGTCAGAAAATCCAAATTCCAGAAACGCCTGGAAGATATGGCCAAACAAAGCGGATACCGTACGACAAAACCGGCAAAGAAAAAGTAACACAATTAACCCTTCAACCCTGTGATCGATGAAACTGGTGCACAACCGATACATGATAGATGGTCTCGACGTAATTGAACTCATTGAGAAATACGGTTCCCCGGTATATGTTTACCAATCCTCAAAAATGAAGCAGCAATACGATAAGATGCTGCATGCCTTCCGGGATATAAGGGTTAAGATCAATTTTGCCTGTAAAGCATTGAATAACCTGAATGTACTGAAATTTTTCAGGAGCATTGGCAGCGGGCTCGATGCCGTGTCAATCCAGGAAGTGGAGCTTGGCCTGATGGCAGGATTTCAGCCACAGGATATTATATTTACTCCCAATTGCGTATCCATCGAAGAGATTCTCGAAGGCGTCAGACAGGGCGTAAAGATCAACATAGACAATATTTCCATTCTCGAGCAGTTCGGCAATATCCATGGAGGCAGAATTCCGGTGTGTATCCGTATTAATCCGCATATTCTGGCCGGCGGACATGATAAAATTTCTACCGGTCATATTGATTCAAAATTCGGCATTTCCGTTTATCAGATGCCACATGTTCACCGGGTGGTTGAAGCAACGGGCATGCTGGTCGAGGGACTGCATATGCATACCGGATCAGATATCCTGGATGTTGAAGTTTTTCTCAGGGGGGCTGAGATCATGCTCGATGTGGCACGCAGCTTTCCTGACCTGGAATATGTCGATTTTGGCAGTGGATTCAAGGTACCCTATAAACCTGACGATTATTTTACCGACATTGACAGCCTGGGCAAGGACCTGACCAGGCATTTTAAGAAATTCTGCAAGGCATATGGCCGTGAACTGACCCTCGTATTTGAGCCTGGCAAATTCCTGGTAAGCGAGGCAGGTTACTTTTTTGCCCGGGTGAACGTGGTCAAACAAACCCTATCCTCCGTATTTGCCGGACTGGATACAGGACTCAACCACCTGATCCGGCCCATGTTCTATGATGCCCATCACCAGATCCTGAATGTATCAAATCCGAAAGGTAAACTGCGCATTTACACCGTTGTGGGGTATATATGCGAAACCGATACCTTTGGCTGGAACCGTAAGATCCATGACATTCGTGAAGGCGATTACCTGGCCTTTCTCAATGCCGGCGCCTATTGCTTCACCATGGCATCGAACTATAACTCGCGACTTCGGCCACCCGAGGTACTGATTCATGAGGGCAGGGACTACCTGATCCGGCAGCGTGAAACACTGGATGACTTGCTGAAGAACCAGATCATGCTGGAACTATAAGACGGTTATGAACCAGCTAAAACGACCCGGTATCGTATTTCTCGATGCAGAAACACTGGGTGAGGTATCCGGGTATTATCAGCTTTCCCGCCTGGGAAATCTCACTGTATATCAGTCCACCCTTCCCGACCAGCGCATTGACCGCATGCAGGGAAGGGAAATCGTTATCACCAATAAGGTTATCATCGACAGGCAGGTGATGGATGCCGTTTCTTCCCTGAAGCTCATTTGTATCGCTGCCACGGGTATGAACAATGTCGACCTGGATCGTGCCGCTGAAAAAGGCATACAGGTAAGAAATGTGGCCGGATATTCCACTGAAAGTGTGGTTCAGCATACCTTCTCCATGCTTTTTTACCTGATGGGAAGCCTGCCCTATTACGACCAATATGTTAAGGAAGGACATTACGCTCGCAGTAACTTGTTCACACACCACGGACGTCCTTTTTCTGAGCTGGCCGGTAAGAAGTTCGGGATTATCGGCCTGGGCACCATTGGCAGGAGAGTTGCGGAAGTGGCCACTGCATTCGGTGCATCGGTCATATATTTCTCCACCACAGGTAAAAACCATGAAGCCGGATATCCCTGTGTTCCACTCAGTGAGCTGCTGCAGCAAAGTGATGTTATTTCAATACACTGTCCGCTGACCGGCACCACCCGGGATCTTATCGGATACGAACAATTCCGGATGATGAAACAAAATGCCCTGTTATTGAATGCCGGCCGCGGGGGTATTGTTCATGAGGAAGCTCTTGCCAGTGCACTCAACGAGAAACTTATCGCCGGCGCTGCCCTGGATGTACTTGAAAAAGAGCCGCCTGATGAGTCCAATCCGCTGTTTCATATTAAACAACCTGAAAGACTTTTCATTACACCCCATATTGCATGGGCCGGCAGAGAATCCAGGGAAAGGCTGATGGAAGGCATCATCCGCAATATTTCCGAATTCCTCAAGCAATTCTGAAATTGAATTCAGTATTTCACCAAAATTTAATAGCGGATTTGTAGACATAAAATGATTATTTGTGTCTTACTTATGCATGTAAATTTTATTTATTAACCATAAAACCTTACTAAAGATGAAAAAAATTCTACTTTGTTTTTTTGTATGTTGTTTTGTTGGCAATCTTTCCTTATTATATTCCCAGGAAGAAACAACATTAAAATTGTCCATAATTTCAAGTACTGATGATGCTGAACAATCTGTCGGCAACAATGAAATGAAATTAACAAGCAGTGACCTGGAAATGGTTTATGATGGCACAGAAGAGATTGATCACTATATTGTTGGTATGCGTTTTGCCGATGCCGGTATTCCTGCAGGTGCAACAATAACTTATGCAGATGTTAAATTCCTAGTTAAGGAGGAACCAATTGCCGGAGATATTACATTAACCATTAATGGTGAGAAGTCGGCAAATGCAGAGACTTTTGGTGAAGTTGCAGGCAATATTTCCGCGAGACTTCTTACGACAGCCTCTGTTGAATGGTCACCCCAATCATGGGCTGACAAAATAGATCAGAACGATTCTACACCAGATCTGAAAACGATTATCCAGGAAATAGTTAACTTATCTGGTTGGGAATCAGGTAATAGCATTGCCATTATTATAAGTGGACCGGTTGGGACAGGTGCTACCCGGACGGCTTATGCATTTGATGATGAACCCGAGCTGGCTCCTATTCTTACCATAAAATATACAGTGCCTGCACCAGGAGAAACAGCCTTAAAATTAACCATTACAGCAAGTACTGATGATGCTGAACAATCTGTTGGCAACAATGAAATGAAATTAACAAGCAGTGACCTGGAAATGGTTTATGACGGTACAGAAGAAATTGATCACTACATTGTTGGCATGCGTTTTACCGATGCCTCCATACCTGCAGGTGCAACAATAACTTATGCCGGTGTTAAATTCCTGGTTAAAGAGGAACCAATAGCCGGAGATATTACATTAACCATTAATGGTGAGAAGTCTGCAAATGCAGAAACCTTTAGTGAAGTTGCAGGCAATATTTCCGCAAGACTTCTTACAACAGCCTCTGAAGAATGGTCACCCCAGTCATGGGCTGATTTGATTGATCAGAACGATTCTACACCAGATCTGAAAACAATAATCCAGGAAATAATTGACTTATCTGGCTGGGAATCAGGTAATAGCATTGCCATTATCATAAGTGGCCCGGTTGGAACAGGTGCTACCCGAACGGCTTATGCATTTGATGATGAACCCGAGCTTGCTCCTGTTCTTAACATTAAATACACGGGTGGTGGTATTTCCGGAATAGATGAAAATGAATCAACCAAAGCAATCAATCTCGATGTATATCCAAACCCTGTGTCGGATGTTGTTACCCTCGAATTTGGCAAAAATGAAAAACAGGTTGTTGCCAGAATTTATAGCGTGGACGGAAGTGTTGTATTCAACAAAGTGATTAATCCAGGAAAAAGCAATAAGGTTGAACTTAATGTTGATGGTTGGGCAAAAGGAACTTATATTGTGGTAGCCCAAGATGGTAAATCAGTAGTTTCAAAAGTTCTCATTATAAAATAACGGGTTATAAGTTGAAGGAACTGGCCGGGTTCCTTCAACTTTTTTATTATTTCCAATTTGATTTCTTTCAGTAAAGGTTTGTAAGTTCTAAAAACAAATCAATACAATCTGAATTAAATGCTGTATGAATTCCCTTTTATAAGGAGGCATTGGCTCACTTATCCGATATAAACAAGGGTGAAGAAATAGCCTCATTTCCATCTTCCTGGGTTACCTTAACATAATAATAGTCGCCATCGGATGTATTAATTATGTCTTTAATATTGATCTCGTATTCAATGGTATGCCATGTATTATGCAAGGATCCATTTTTGTAAAGCTGAATCATGGTAAAAAGATCATTTGTTGCGTCGGTTGCCTGAATCTGAATCGGATGGTTACCGCTTTTTACAATATTACCCATTTCCTTTCCGCCAATTTTGAAAGAAAGGGCCAGGTTCTTATCCAGTGTAGAATAGAATCGCCTCTCCTTCAATGCATTATACAAAGCTACTCTGGTGAGTGTATCAGCCAATATGGCCAAACGTTTCTGTGTATAATTGCCTGGGTCTCCACGGTGATTGTCTTCTGAACCGGATGCCCCTATTCTCCATCCCCTTTCATTTGCCTCGGAATAAAAAGACTTATTTCCGTCATTTGGATAGTATCCATCATTATAATAGTAACGGCTAAAATCATTCCTGCCATTCCATAGTTCAATTCCCACAAATTTCTCCGAAGGAATACCGGAAAAATGCCCGAATTCATTTCCTGCACCATCTTCTCTGCCAGGATGATTAAAGAATGCAACACATTCCCTGCCTTGTAACCAATTTACCAATCCACTGAATGTATCTGTTGGTATGGCCTGACAAGAACAAAAGTCATTTGAATTAATGACAGCAACATGGCCCACATCGCTGGACCATTCAAAGCCCCAGAATGTTGCAAAAACTCCATCCTTATTGAATTTCTCAGCAGCTTCTTTTATAGTTATCCATTTCACCGTATCAATTCCAAAATCATGGTCTGTTATCCCAAAAAAGTCGAGCCTTCCCATCGTCTTAGCATAATAATAACACTCCTGTGGTGTACCTAACCCTTCGATAACATTGGAATGATTGTGCAAGAGGCCATAAAATACCTTGTATCCTCCAATAGATTGTTTCTGCGCCAAAGAAAATTTATTACCTGCCAAAAGCAGGAAGGGAAAAAAAAGAATGGTTAAACGTTTCATATATATATAGCCCATTTCAGCGTTAAGTATTAGTCCCTGTTTTCCATTTGCATCTGATCAGCTAATGGATAACCTGTTCAACTAATACCCGAAATTTTGAGGATTCAGGTTCGGTGAAACATCAAGTTCCTTCTGTGGAATCGGCAATAAATAGTGTTTGGCTTTGTCAAACCTGGGTTGCGGTTCACGGCCATTGGGGCCAAAAACCTCTTCACCAAGATCTCTCCGTTTAATATCATACCATCTTTTATACTCAAAGGCTAACTCAATCCTTCTTTCCTCCAGTACCATCGTTCTGAAATCATCCTTGCTCATGCCCAATGACACATCGGCAGGAACAGCACTGGGAGCAAATATACCATAGCCATTACCATCAAAGTTGATGACTCCTCCTCGTCTTGCACGTTCTCTAACCTGGTTTACATAACCTGCACCTTCCTCGGTTTTTCCAATTTCATTGGCTGCTTCAGCAGCAATTAAGAGTACTTCGGCATACCTGTAAACCACATAATTCATGTCTGATCTCCAACCTGCCGTATTGCTTTTTCTAACACCGCAGAATCTGGTGAATTTGGCAACATGGGGGAGCGGAATTTCGAAATCAGTATAAGGATGTATTAACTTATCCTTTAACATCAACGAATCATCATAACATACCTTGCGCCTGTAATCTAATGAGTCCCAATCGTCATATACTTTCTGACTTGGGACAAGCATGCTCCATCCCCTGTAAGGTACTGAGGCGCCTTCAACTCCCTGACAAGCACCAAGTCCATGATCATTTTCAAGCGTATAATTTGGTGCATCATTATCACCCCGCATATTTCCAAGGAAGTCAACAGCAAATATGTATTCCTTAGAAAGATCTTGCACATCATACCTCCACAAATCCTGGTAATCAGGCTCCAGGTCATAATCTAGTTCAGCTTTATTGTCAATTACCCATTTTGCGTTATTGTAAGCTTCTTCAAAATTCCCAATCGTAAGATATACAGATGCCAGGGCTGTAGCAGCAGAACCTTTTGATGGTCTCGTTCTCTGGTCATTATTGGGGTGCTGCATGGGCAGATGCTCCTTTGCAAAAATGAGATCTTCGGCAATTCCATTAAATACATCATTTACTGATGATTTGGTTACTTCGGAAAGTAATCCTGGATCAACATTATCTATATAAGGTATTTCACCGAAAAGCATGACCAAATGGTAGTATATCGTCGCCCTGATAAACCTGGCTTCTGCTTCATACCGGTCTTTGTCTTCCTGGGAGGCATTGACCTCACTGACACCAAAAATGGCATTGTTGACGATACCTATTAATTCATAGGATGTGGCCCAGATATCAAAAGGGTAACTATTGTTTGCGGTGTGAATAAACGGACTTAAATCCGCATAATCTGAGTAATTAAGCGCAACATCAGTCATATCACTTAGCAGCTCCAACGCCATACTTAACTCACCCCCATAATAATTGGATGAAGCCATATTACCATAGGCACCATATAATACGGCTTCTACATTTGATAATGACTTGTAATATCCTTCAGGAGCGAGTATACCTATGGGAACCTCTTCCAGGTCAGTACATCCTGCAAGAACAACTACAATGCTTATAATATGAATTTTCAAATTCCTTTTCATAATAAAAAAATTAAAATGATTTAGTTATTCATGTGAATTTTCAAAAACCTACATTCAGACCAAAGGTATAGGATTTGGTATTTGGATAACTACCATAATCCAGGCCAAGACTCGTATTGCCTTCATAATATGCGACTTCAGGATCAACTCCCTTATATTTGGTAATTGTGACAAGATTTTGACCACTAATAAAAACTCGTATCGAACGGATTTTGATCTTTTGCAGCAAGGAAGCAGAAATATTATATCCAATTGAAATGTTTTTTAATCGGATATAACTTGCATCTTCGATGAAACGGTCGGATACCACAAAGGTTCTTGTACGGCGTGCAGCTGGTATGTCAGTATCGGTATTGGTTGCCGTCCAGCGGTCGAGAGCATCCCTTGTTGCATTCCTTCGACCGTTTAATAGACCCAACTCCATCCGGGTATAGTTTAAAATATCGCCACCCTGGGAACCCTGAACGAAAATGTTCATATCAAAGTTACCATAACTGAGATTGTTGTTCCAACCCCATGTAAAATCCGGATGTGGATTGCCGATGATGGTCCTGTCATTTGCATTCAGAGTATCATCTGCAAAAACATCCCTGAATTTTTCTCCGCCAACAACTTCTCCATTGATCAAGGGCGTTTCACCCTCCTGAAGCACACCTTCATAAATATATCCATAGAAGGCACCGACTGATTCTCCTTCTCTAAGAATCTGACTTTCCATTCCTCCTCCGCCTTCGAGCGGTACTGTTGAATATTTAATATCGTTGCCTTCCGTGTCATTTTCAACAAGTTTCAGTATCTTATTCCTGTTAACCGAAATATTGGCATTTGTTGTCCATGAGAACTTTCCGGTCAGAACTCTGTATGTGATTGCGAATTCATATCCTTGGTTTTGAACCTTCCCTACATTCTGGAGTTGGGAGAAGGATCCGCTATATGCTGGAACAGGCACCAGGAAAAGGAGATCTGATGTAATTTTATTATAATAATCTGCTGTCAATATAATCCTGTCCTTCATGAGTCCAATATCAATACCGATATCGGTCTGGGCTGTTGATTCCCAGGTCAGGTTGGGATTTGCAAGATTCAAAGGTCTGATGGCGGGTACGATGTTTCCGCGGTCAGTTGCAAATACATCTGTAAATGAAGCCAATGACTGATAAGGTTCAATGGCCTGGTTACCGGTTATACCGTAACTAGCCCTAATCTTGAACTGACTAATATCCTGGAATGAGTCAAAAAAATTCTCATCAGCGACATCCCAGGCAAAGGCTGCTGATGGAAAAAATGCCCATTTCTTATTTTTGGCGAAATTTGAAGATCCATCGTACCTTGCATTAAAAGTAAAAAGATATTTGCTTTTAAAAGCATAATTAGCCCGACCATAAAAGGATGACATTTTAGACGTGATCAGTCTTGAATCATATATTGGTGTGCCTGTGGCCGCTCCCAGGTTCCAAAACGAAAAGGCATCAGTAATAAAACCATTTGCTCCTTCAATTCGTATGTTTTCCTCACGGTAAGATTGATAAGAATATCCACCCATCAAAGTAACTTCATGGTTATCAAAGAAATTTTTTGTGTAGGTAAGATAGTTTTCGCTGATAAGCTGCAGATCTTTCGTAAAACTGAGACTTGCCTCACCATTCACGGATTTCCCCCTCTCCAGTGTGCTGGGATAATATTCGCCCGATCTATCATGTGTATATAGAGTTCCCAGTATGGTTCTGAATTTTAAATTCTTTAGCAAATCAATATCAATATAATAACTTCCCTGGTAAAGATCTCTTACAGTTTCCTTTTCCAGTTCATGGGCAAGTGCATAGGGATTATCAGTGGGAAAACCGATCTCTGCAACAGAATATTCGCCATTTTCATCATAAATCCCTTGTGTCGGAGGAAAACCATATGCAGAAGTTATAAAATCCGGTTTAGTTGCAGTAGTGCCCGGTCCAGACTGTGAATTCACACCATCGAGATTGGTGCGCCGTGCAAATAAATTAGCACCTACATTTACCCAGTCAAGTACTTTGGCATTGACGTTGCTTTTCAGTGAATACCGCTGAAATTCGGATCCTGTAAAAACACCAACCTGATCATAAATTGACCCTGACAGGTAGTAATTAATTTTATCCGAACCTCCGGAAATAGATAGCTGGTAGTTCTGAAGATTTCCTTGTCGAAATAAAACATCCTGCCAATCTGTACCTGCTCCATAAGAAGAAGGATCATCATAAAATCCAGGATTAACTTCATTGATATATTCTGCAAACTCTGTTCCATTAAGGACTTCCAGTCGATTAATCTCCTTTTGAAACGAATATGAAGCATTAAAATCTACTTTAAATGTACCGCCTTTCCCACTTTTTGTTGTGATCATAATTACTCCATTTGCTCCACGGGAACCATATATGGCAGTTGAGGAAGCATCCTTTAGAATTTCAATGGATTCTATATCCTCAGAAACCGGCATACTTGCACCTGGCAATCCATCAACAACGATCAGAGCCTCGCTGTTGGCATTAATAGAGGTAATTCCTCGAATCTTTATACTATAGTCTGTTCCAGGTTCACCATTTGGTGATTGGACCACAACGCCTGCGGCCTTACCCTGTAAAGCCTGAACGCCATCAAGCGATGGATATAAGGACAGATCCTTTGAATTCACCGAAGCCACAGATCCGGTTAAATCACTCTTTTTTACTGTACCATAACCAACAACCACGACTTCTTCAAGTTGGGTTACATCGTAATTAAGTTTTACATCAATGTATTTCTGTCCAAGTACGGAAACCTTTTCTGATAAATATCCGATATAGGAAAATACCAATATGGCATTTTCATTGGGAACCTCGATTGAATACTTGCCATTGGCATCCGATATAACACCTGTATTAGTGCCTTCTATTACAATATTCACGCCGGGTAACCGTTCACCGGATTCCTTATCAGTTAATATACCAGAGACAATATTTTGCTGAAAAAGCTCTCTTGGAGCAATCACAACCATTCTATTTTCAAGAATTGTAAAAGAATATTGCTGATTATCCAATAATTGACTTAGCACATCGTTGATGGACAGGTTTTCAGCCTTCAATTCTACCGTATTATTTAGTCCTGCCAACTGATCGTTGTAAAAGAATCTATAATTTGACTGTGCTTCAATCATTTTAAGGGCATCCCGCATGCTACTATTCATGATATCAATGGATATATTCTGTGAAGAAACATTTGCCCCTGCCTGAACTACAACAAAAAATAATATACCTATAGATAGTTTCATGATAAGAAGTATTTTTTGAATGATATAAGATGCGGGGAATAATCCCCGGTTCAATAATTTTTTCATAAATTTGTCGTGTTTTAGTTAAACAAAGTGAAAGATATTCTTGAACTTAAGAATGTCTAAAATTCAGTATTAAAGTTGGAGCCAGTGGGATGGTTCCAACTTTTTTTTAAGTAAGGGTTATTTCATAGGCTATTCTGATTAGTTGTATGAAATAAAACAGTATTATTGTTTGTGTCAATAAATGTATTTTTCATATTTCTTTTTCATTTTTGTATCAAGGGTAAGTACTATTTCTCCTTTTCCGATTTCATATTGAAGCGGGGTAGTTAGTTTTAATACCTGCATGATCTGTTCAATGGTTTCATTCTGAAATTTCCCGGTAAAAGTATATTTTTTAAGTTCCTCTGATTTAAAAATGATCTTCGTATCATATCTCCGCTCCAACTGAATAGCCAAACTACCCAGATCAATGCCATTAAAGATCCAGTTATCTTGTGTCCATGATGTAATTAATGCAGTTGTTTCCAGATCAGTTATCAAAGGCTCAACCGGTTTTTTAGATTGTACTTCTTCCAATTGAATTTCAGTCAGGTTTTTTGCTTCTATCTTTTCAGGATCAGTTAATATTGTATCATGGATGAAAGACTTTCCGCTGAGCAATGTAAACTGCTGATTGGGTTTCAATACAATAGAAAAAGACTGTTTATGCTGATTTGTTCCGTTAATTTTTACTATGCCATTAACTAATGTAGTCTCGATCTCATCTTCCTCAGGATATGCTTTAACATTAAATTCTGTACCCAAAGCTACTATTTCCAAATTTTTTGTATTAACAATAAAAGGTTTTGCAGCATTTGGAAAGACTTTAAAGTACCCTTCACCAATCAATACTACATGCCTTTTTCTTCTTAAAAATGTATTGGGGTTGTACATGAGATTGCTTCCGGCATTTAACCATACTTTGGTACCGTCAGGTAAAATGGTTATCGCTCTTGAACCTTTTGGAGCATAGACAAATAATAAGTTATCGCGGGAAATGGAAGAAGTTCCGTATTTCATGAATATATATGTTCCAAGGCCACCTAAAACAACCATCAGAAGCAAAGAAGCTGCTATTTTGACAAAGCCCCGAATTGCAAATACTTTGTCCCTGGACACTTTTTTATCGTTTAAGTTGATTTTCTGATTTACTTTAGAAAGTGCCTCCTCCACATTGATCTTTCTGGTTTGCTGGATCTGAGATGAAGCTAACCAAGATACCCTCATTTTATAAAATTCATCCAAATTTTCCTTTGATTGGTATACCCAATTCTTTAACCTGTCAGAGTCTTCAGAAGAAATATTGCCATTTAGAAAACTGATAACCAAATTTTTGAAATCAATATTTTCATTTACCCTTGTATCCATAGTTCATTCTATGCTTTAGAGACACAAAAATTTATATTTTGTCTACAATTATCCTTGAAATTTTATTAAACCAAATGAAAAATAGTTTATAAAAACTTTCCCATTTTATCCCGAATTTTGCTCAATGCCCTTGATATTTGGGTACGTACTGTGCTCGTAGAGACATCCAGTCTATCTGCAATTTCCTTATAAGACATATTTTCAAAACGATGGAGACGAAATATCGTTTTACATTGGTCAGGTAGATTCTCAATTGTTTGTTCCAATTCATGTTCAATACTCTCGGAGAATGCCAAATCGAAAACCGATTCAGGAATTTCATTGAAAATTGAATCCGCCCGACCCTTTATGGAATCAATTTTGATCGTTTTATGTGAAAAGTTATTGTCCCTGAGATAATTAAGACACCGGTTATGAATACTTCGATATAAATAGGCCTTAAGAGAATTCTTTATTTGAATTTTGCCATGATTTTCCCACAGATACACAAACATATCTTGTGTAATTTCTTCGGCCAGATCATAAAAATGAATAAAATCATTCGCAAAAGTGCATAATCCTGAATAGTACCTTCTGAAAACAAGGTCAAAAACCGCCTTATTTCCATTGGTTATTCCATTGATAATATCTTTGTCATCTATATTCATCCAAAATTTTACAAAAACAAATTAAAATTACCATTTTTAAAATTTAAAATCTGCAAGTTCACAACTTACATCATTAATAATAAAAAAACTTATCTTTTTTGCCTGCAATTTCTAAGCATGATATTTCTAACTTATTCCCTGTGTTTTAGAAATCTTAAAATACCATTTTTTTACGAATTTGAAATAGTTATTTATCTCCGAGTTTGAAATTGTTATCTTTACTCCCTGTCGAACTGCATGATGTATACTGAAGTTGATATTAAATGACTCATTTACTTGATTAACCCCCTTGAAAAAGGAAAAGGTCCATATCGGACTGGTACAGATGTCCTGTTCGGAATCCGTATCAGCAAACAGGCAAAAAGCAGCCGGTCTTATCCGGGATGCTGCAGCCAAAGGAGCCAGAATAATCTGCCTGCAGGAACTGTACTCTTCACTGTATTTCTGCGATATTGAAAACTACGACAATTTCAACCTGGCGGAGCGTATTCCCGGAACCACCACGGCTGAATTACAGCAGTTGGCTTCCGGACTTGATGTGGTCATCATTGCTTCTCTTTTTGAAAAAGTTGATGCAGGGATCTATTTTCAATACTGCTGTGGTGATTGATGCTGACGGTACTTACCTGGGTAAATACAGAAAGAACCATATTCCCGATGATCCCGGATTTTATGAAAAGTTCTATTTTTCCCCCGGAGATAGCGGATATCGCGTATTCAAAACAAAGTATGCCCGGATCGGCGTGCTGATTTGCTGGGATCAGTGGTATCCCGAAGCCGCCAGGATTACCAGTCTCATGGGTGCTCAGATTCTTTTCTATCCTACAGCCATCGGCTGGGCTACGGCTCAGACCAGTGAAGTGAACCTGGAGCAATTTCAGGCATGGCAGACCATTCAACGTGCCCATGCCATTGCCAACGGAGTTCATGTGGTTGCGGTCAACCGCACAGGACTTGAAAATTCGATTAATTTCTGGGGCGGGTCTTTTGTGGCGGATCCCTTTGGTAAGATTCTTTACCAGGCAGCACACGATGAGGAACTGGCTAAGGTAGTTGAACTCGACCTTGCATTGTCCGGTTTTTACAGGACTCACTGGCCTTTCTTGCGTGACCGTCGCGTTGATACCTATAAACCCTTGCTAAACCGGTATATCAAATCCTGATCAGGTTCATGATCGTAACCGAAAAACGTACACCTGCGGAAATGGGCTACCGGTTTCCGGCCGAGTGGGAAAAACATGCCTCGACCTGGCTAAGCTATCCCCATAATAAGCCTCCTGGCCTGGTAAGATACATACGATTTTTCCTTTTTACCACGAATTTATCCGGCATCTGGCAACGGGGGAAAGGGTGAATATCAATGTTACCGGTCACGAAATGCGGGAAACGGTTGAAGAATCACTCCGGCAGGTCAATATACAAATGAGTGCCATTATCCTGCACGAGCTCCTTACAAACGATGCCTGGTGCCGGGATCACGGCCCTGCCTTTGTCATCAATCCATCGGCCCGCCATCCAAAAGCGATCGTGAACTGGAAATATAACGGCTGGGGCGGCAAGTACCCCGCTGAACTCGATACCACGATACCCTCAAGGATAGGGGATATACTGAGGCTTCCCGTTTTCCACCCGGGTATTGTCATGGAGGGTGGAGCTGTGGATTTTAACGGGAATGGCACACTGATCACGACAACCTCCTGTCTGCTGCATCCCAACAGGAATCCCGGGCTCAGCCAGTTGCAGATTGAAAAATTCCTGATTGATTATTACGGCGTTGGTCAGGTACTGTGGCTGGGTGACGGAATTGAAGGCGATGATACAAACGGACATGTGGATGACATAACCCGCTTTGTCAGTGAGGATACTGTTGTATCCATGGTTGAACACAATAAATCAGATGGCAACTTTGTTCCGTTGAAAGAAAACCTGAAAATACTGAATACCTTCAGACTGATTAACGGCAGACAACTGAATGTTGTTGAATTGCCCATGCCTGAACCCTTGTATTACGACGGTCAGCGGCTGCCGGCCTCCTATGCCAACTTTTATATAGCCAATGCCGGGGTGATGGTCCCGGTTTTTAAGTGCAAACAGGACGAGTTGGCCCTTGAAATCCTGTCATCCTGTTTTACGGATCGTCCGGTAATCGGCATTGACTCGGTTGAGATCATCTGGGGCCTGGGAAGCTGGCATTGTCTGAGTCAGCAGGAACCCCTGTGAGTAACGAGTAATGAGTAACGAGTGACAAGCGGGATTTGTGTATTGTGTGTGGGGAACCGTCCAGAAAGTGTAAGGGTATTCATTGAACTGTGTCAGTTCACACTCCAGACTCTAATCTCTCTGCCCGCTCGTTACTCTTCACTCATTACTCGTCACTGTATTACCCCCGACCCTACCAGCTCCTCCCCGTCATACCACGCAGCAAACTGACCCGGGGTGATGCCCCGTTGTTTTTTGTCAAAGATGATGTACAATCCCTCTTCCTTCATGAATAAACCTGCCTGCTGCAGGGGCTGCCGGTATCTGACGCGTACCCGCATCTGCCTGGTTTCCCCGGCATGCAATACCAGATCCGGCCTGATATGGTGTATTTCCTGCTTCGGGATGAAAAGGCCCCACCGGTTCAGCCCGGGATGATCATGACCCATTCCCACAAACAGATCATTGTTTATGGTATCGGTGGCAATGACAAACATGGGTTCGGCTTTCCCCCCGATATTCAGTCCCTTGCGCTGACCGATCGTATAAAAATGTGCACCGTTATGCTTGCCGGTCGGTATCCCGTCTGAAGGCGTAAATAGAAATTCAGCTGCCAGCAATTCAATTCCGTTTCCCGTCCTGAGGTACTCACGGTGCAACTTTGTATAATCTGCGAATTTCTGCAAGCCGGCAGGAACCTCCAGAATATTTCCCGGTTTTGTATGGAGCTTCTGTTTCAGGAATTCCGGCAGGTCAACTTTGCCTACGAAGCAGATACCCTGTGAATCTTTTCTTTCTGCTGTGGCCAGGCCCTGATCCCGGGCTATATCCCTCACTTCCTGCTTCATCATTCCGCCGATCGGGAATAATGCATGTTCCAGCTGCTTTTGTGACAACTGGCAGAGAAAATAACTCTGGTCCTTGTTCGGATCTATGCCCTGCAACAACCGGTATATTTTTTCTCCGGCCAATTGCGTTTCGGCCTTGCGGCAATAATGTCCGGTGGCAACAAAATCTGCCCCGCTTTCAAGTGCGGCCTGGATGAACAGGTCAAACTTGATTTCGCGGTTGCAAAGGATATCAGGATTTGGTGTGCGGCCCTTCTCATATTCCGCAAACATATAATCCACTACCCGCTTACGGTATTGCTCACTGAAATCAACTGTCTTCAGCGAGATATTCAGTTTACGTGCTACGAGTTCTGCAAATATGAGGTCATCGTTCCATGGGCAATCTCCGGCAAGCGTGCCGGTTGTATCATGCCAGTTGATCATAAACAATCCCATGACATCATATCCCTGCTGCTTAAGCAGATAAGCTGCAACACTTGAGTCTACACCTCCGGAAATACCAACAACAGCTCTCTTTTTCAGGATAAAGAATTTTCGCAAAGATAGAAAAACAACCTGAAGGTGCGATATTATCGGAACAAGTCCTTTATTTTAAGGGTTATGGTTGCATTTGACACAATCGGGTTTGCCCAGAGGCCAATACTGAAGATATAACCCATGGTCACAAAAATAAAGAACATGGCTATACGCAAACCAAGCAATTCTGCAAGACCCCCAATGACCAATGGAACAAGCGCCCCTCCTGCAATACCTGTACAGAGAATGCCTGCAAAAGTACCGTGGTGTTTTGGCACCGAATTCAATGCCAGGGAGAAAATTACCGGATACATCACCGAAGCAAAGAAACCCGTCAGTGGAAATGCGATCATAGCTATTTCCTTCGTACCCAGAAGTCCGGCCAGCAGGGCTATGATTGCTCCCGTTGTAAAAGCTAGAAGGACCGTTTTGCTGTCGAGAATTTTGAGCAGGAGAAGTCCCAGCAGACAACCCACCGTCATGAGACCCCAGAACCAGGATATGACATCAGCACCCTTTGTCGTCGGATCAACACCATGGTAAGTCTGCAAAAACTTTGAAGCCCAGTTGGCGATTCCCTGTTCAGTACCCACATAGGCAAAAATCCCGATAAAAAACAGGATAACATATCTGTTGGCCAGCAGTTCTTTGAATGTGTGGCCAATCACAATTTTTTCATCCTCCAGCAATACAACCCTGGGAAACCTGATGAAACTGATAAGCATAATCATGGCCAGGGTAATCAGGGTAAATACCCAGTATAAGGATACCCATTTCAGGTTTTCAGGCACAAGCCTATCCAGAAGGGCAATAAAGAATGCAGTATTTCCGGTATGGACCGTGTGTACCAGGTAACTGTAAAGCTGAGGGCTTAAATATGAGGCCAGTCCGAAGATCAATTGCGCCATTGCAGAATAAAAGGCATAGTTCGACTCTCCACCCGATTGCCTGAGCAAGGGATTGATTATGACCTGCAGCATGGCCATGCCAATGCCGATCAGGAACAGGGAGATCAATGCAATGCGGAATCCCGGAAACAAGGCAAACAGTAAAGCGCCGCAGAATGCCAGGAAAAAAGCAGCGATCAGTATGGGTTTCTCTGAATACTTCTCAACAAGAACACCCGCCGGGATCGACATCACACCATAAGCGACAAAAAAGGAAAACGGGAGAAATCCGGCTAATCCCAGACTCAGGCTGAAATTATCAATGATATCCGGAATAAGCGGACCCAGTACGTTTGTCAGAAAAGATATAACAAAGAACGTAACGAGAACCAGGATGACCATCAGGGTATTTCTTCTCATAAGGCAAAACTGAAAAACGAATTTAAACAAACTTACACAAGAAATCATGAATCCTGTAAGCAAAAAACGCATCATAAAACTTCTGATAGGGTAATTTCGTATCTTTAACCAACTTTCTCACAATAGGGTTCATCGTGTAAAAAAGCTGAATATGAAAAAGTTCATAAAAATTACCGGTATCGTTATCCTTGCATTTCTGATATTACTGATTGCATTACCCTTCGTTTTTCAGGGTAAAATCATCAGATTGGTCAAAGATCAGATAAATAACAACCTGAATGCAAAAGCCGATTTTGATAAATTGTCCCTCTCCTTGTTTCGCAGTTTCCCCAACGTATCAGTGGGTGTAAAAAAGTTGTATATCGCGGGGATCAATGAATTTGAAGCGGATACATTATTCAGTGCTCAGGAGTTTGAAGTTGTGGTTGACCTGATCAGTGCCATAAAACTCGAGAATATCAAGGTAAAACGGATCTTCGCAGATAAGCCCAGGGTTTATGCCCGGATTCTCCCGGATGGCAGGGTAAACTGGGATATTGTAAAAGATACCGGTAGCGGAGCTGAAGATACCACCACAAGTGACCTAAATCCCAGGATTGAACTAAAACGTTTCGAATTACGCGATGCCTTTATCCGGTATAATGATGAGGAAGGAAATTTGAGTGCCTCCCTTCAGGATCTGGACTTTGTGATGACCGGAGACTTATCGCAGGATTTCTCCACCCTATCCATCCATTCCACTACAGGTTTGCTAAATCTGGTTTTTGACAGGATCCGTTATCTGAAAGATGCATCACTGACCCTGAAGATGGATGTTGATGCCGATTTGAAGAATTCCATCTATACCCTGCGGGATAATACCTTTAACCTGAATGACTCTGTTACTCAAATTCGACGGCAGTATCAGCCTTCCCAATGATGAAGACATGGTTTTTGATCTGAAATACGGCCTTGATAAAACCGATTTTAAATCATTGCTGTCCCTGATCCCGGCTATTTACATGAAAGATTTCCAGGATGTGCAAACGACAGGACAGCTTCAGCTGAACGGAAGCGTAAAGGGGACCTATAATGAAAAAATAATGCCCAATGTTGCCCTGAGCTTGCAGGTGAATGATGGGATGTTTAAATATCCGGAACTTCCCAAATCGGCCGACCATATTGGTATTGATGTTAAACTTTTCTTTGACGGGGTGCAGAATGATAACTCCACTGTAGATATTAATAAATTTCATATAGAGCTGGGTGGAAATCCGGTGGACATGACACTCAATATTAAAACCCCCGTCAGTGATATGCATGTCAATGGCAACGTGAAAATGGACCTGAACCTGGCTACAATCAATGATGTCATCCCACTCGACAGCACCACCCTGGATGGAGAAATCAAAGCCGGTCTCGACTTCATGGGCTTCATATCGGATATAGAAAAGGAGCAATATGAAAAGTTCAGGGCTGATGGCAATGTGATGATTAAGAATTTTACTTACAGCAGTCCCGATTTACCCCGGGATATAAGAATCATTGAATCTTCAATGGTATTCTCACCCCGGTACCTGGATGTAAAAAGTTTTGATGCAGTTATGGGAAAGAGCGATTTCCATGTTTCAGGCAAGCTGGAAGATTTCATACCCTATTTTTTTAATAACAAAATCATCAGCGGTAGCTTTATTTTCACTTCGGGAGTACTTGACCTGAATGAATTCATGACTGATGATGTTGCCTCCACGCCGGAAACCGACACTGTCCCGCTGGAACTTATCGAGGTGCCCGGCAATATCGATTTCAGGCTGGTCTCGAGAATTGATAAGATGTACTATGACAAATTGCAGATTGAAAATACAATTGGCACCATTCTGGTAAAAGACAGCCGGGTTATATTTGACGGACTGAAAATGAATATGCTGGAAGGCTCGATGCAGCTTTCAGGCGAATACAATACCAAGGATATAAAAAATCCCATGGTGGATTTGGATTTTAAAGCCAGCGCCATTGATATTCCCGGCTGCATTTGAATCCTTTACCATCCTGCAGAAGTTTGCACCCGATCGCACGAAAGGCAGTAGGTAAAGTATCCCTGGGAATGAAATACACGAGTTACCTCGACACACAGTATGATGCCCCGGTTAAATTCTGTTATCAGCAAGGGAAATTTCACATCCGACGTGATAGGACTGAAAAACTCCACCCTGTTCGACAAAATTGGAAATGCATTAAATACCAAAGCGTTCAGCAATTTAACCCTTACTAATCTGGGCTGTAAAATTTGAAATCCGCGATGGCAGACTGATGGTAAATCCATTTGAAACCCGGGTAGGTAAAACTACATTGCTGGTTGGTGGCGATCAGGGACTTGATCAGACCATGAATTATGTAATTGGTATCAGCATACCCCGGGCTGAACTGGGTGCAGCTGCCAATGCCCCCATTGATAACCTGATCAGCAAAGCCACATGCAGCTGGTCTGAAAGTTGATCCCATGGAGAATCTGACTATCCGGGCCAAAGTAACCGGCACCTTCAAAGATCCCAAGGTTGGACTTGATATGACAGAGAATACCAGGCAGGCCAAGGAAGAGATCAAGGCCCAGGTGATCCAGGCCGTTCAGGAGCAGATCGATCTGAAGAAAGAAGAAGCCAGGGCTGCAGCGCAGGCCGAAGTGGATAAAATAATGGCAGAAGCCGGGAAACAGGCTGATGTCATCCGTAAAAATGCTGCTGATGCTGCGGATATTGTGAGAAAAGAAGCCAATTCAAATGCTGATAAACTGGTCGGAAAGGCGAAGGATCCGGTATCAAAAAGGTTGGCTGAAGAAGGGGCTAAGAAAATCAGACAGGAAGGTGAAGATAGTGCACAAAAAATCATCAAAGAGGCTGATGAGAAAGCTGAGGCTGTGTTAAAGGCTGCAAAGGAACAATCCGACCGCTTGCTGGCGCAATAAATCATCTACTCAACAAATAAAGAGGCTGTCTTAAAAGTTGATAAAACGTCATTGCGAAGGAGGCACGACTGAAGCAATCTGTTGATTTACAAAAGATTGCTTCGCTTCGCTCGCAATGACGTTCTGATAATGTGACTTTTAAGACAGCCTCTTATTTCCCGCTTTTTTTATTCCATTTCCGGTTGTTCCACCAGGTCACTGACCAGTTTCATCCTTTTTTCCTGAATCCTGGCTTTCTTGCCTGTTAATCCGCGCAGATAGAAAATCTTAGCCCTGCGAACACGGCCATGTTTATTAAGCTCAATCTTCTCAATAAAGGGGGAGGAAATGGGAAAATTCTTTCAACACCAATATTACCTGACATTTTCCGTACTGTAAATGTTTCACCAAGCCCGGTGCCATGGCGCTGAAGAACCACGCCACGATACTGCTGTATCCTCTCCTTATTGCCTTCAATAATCTTATAATGAACGGTAACTGTATCTCCGGCTTTGAATGCAGGATATTCCTTTTTTATGTCAAATTGATTTTCAGCAGCTTTTATTAAGTCCATGATTCAATATTTTATGATCGTCAGTCTTCAAAATTCAGGTCGCAATATTACAAATATTTTTTGATAAAATAAGGGATGTAAGGGTTTTTTTAACGATCAATTGATTGTCATGCTGACCCAAGGGAAGCTTCTTTACAAATAAAGATCCTTCGCTATCGCTCGGGATGACATTTAAAACGGGAAAGTCGTCCTGTGTTTCAACCTTCAATTCTTCAAGGACAGGTTTCCTGGCAACCTGATGTACCGCATGTCCATCCACAAAAATAGATGCATGCGGTTTTACAGGACAGGCAAATTCACAGGCACCACAACCGATGCATATTTCCTTGTTCGTTTCCGGAATGGTTAGCTTGCCCTGGTATGGAATCATCCTGACCGCCTGTGTCGGGCAATGTTCCGAACAAGAACCACATGCCGTATTATCGGTATATACAATGCATTTTTCCAGGATGAAAGTCACCTGGCCGGTTTGCTCCAGCTTCTTATCCTCTGTAGTTAGAGGAAGAATGGCGCCTGTGGGACAGATTTCTCCGCAAATTGTACATTCGAAATTGCAGTATTCCACCAGATAATTCATGTGGGGCTGCATCATGCCGGTAAAGCCATATTCAAGGTAAGAGGGCTGAAGAACTCCGGTGGGACATGCTGACACACATAAATGGCAGGCGGTGCACCGGTCGGTAAAATGTTTCAGGCTCACAGACCCCGGAGGAGAGACCGGATGACTTTTTTTATTCGGAATCCTTCCGGCCGGCCTGTCCGTTTTAACTAAGGCATATCCTCTTTTTGAAATACCTGCCAGTGTTAGCCCATATATCCATGTCTTTCTGAATAGTTCGCGCTTTGAACTATTGACTGGATCAGGTTGCCTGCGGGCAGGTACAGACCATGCATATGCAATACTTCTTTCGGGACACTCCGAAATGCAATCGTAGCAGGCAACACAACGCGAAAAATCAATTTTCAGGTTTTTTACATCGATGCAGGAGGATTTACAGACAAAGGAACACTTACCACATTTTGTACAGGTAGAAGGATTTATTTTTAATTTTAGCAAGGACTTCCGGGAAAGCAGGCCCAGGAATGTACCAACCGGACAAATGGCATTGCAGTAAAATCTGCCAAAGAAAAGGGACAACCAGATAACCAAGATCAGCGTAATGATGGGTATCCATACTGTATGCCATGTAATCAACTGAATATTAAGCCTGTATATAAAATAGAAGTCAAACTTTTCCAGTATTCCGGCCAGAGCATTATTTATAAGATAAACGCCAGGGCGTAAGAGGTCTGAAAAAATACGTCCAAAGCTGCTGTATGGATCAAACAGGTTCAGCACAAACAGGCTGCCGGAAATTGCCGCGACAAGGACCAGCACCAGCAAAGGATAACGCAGATAATCAATGGCTTTGGTGAACCTAAACCGTTTAATGAGACGTATCTTTTTAGAGATCCAGGTAAATATGTCCTGTAATACGCCCAACGGACAAAAGGCAGAGCAATAAACCCTGCCAAAAAAGGCAGTAAGCAGCACGATAAAAAAAAATCCGCCCGCAGCCAGGGCAGGTATTGTAAGAAATCTGATTACCGAGGGTACGAATTGCAGGAATAAAATCCGGTCCATCCATTCCGGAGATACCGACTCATGGAAATCCACAAAAAGGAAGGAGATCAGAAGCAGAAAGGAAACAGAGGTGATAATCCTGAGAATTCTGAGATGACGTTGCTTCATGCCCCCATGTTAATTCTGTTGACCTTCATGGCATCGATGTTACTGCTCCCGACCCCTGACTGCTCAGCCAGTCCAATATAACTTACCTCTCCGGGATCGAGTCCAAATATCTTTGCCGCTGCGGCATCAATGGCAACGATGTCTTTGCTGATCAGCTGATATTTCATGGTAACCACATCAGCTACCGATACGCCGCGCGGGCCATTGCGTTTCAGAACCCGGTAAGCATCCACTACATTCAGGTCGGGCTTACGGAAGGTCGGAAAATCGGCTATACATTGATGCAGGTCATTGCTGTGCCAGAATCTCCTGTCCCACACCACGCCCATCAGGTTTTTCATGGAAATTGACAATGTTGTTCCCCCGTGGCTCTTGAGCACAGGTACATTGATAAATACATCCGATTCAAGAACGAGCTCATGAACCTTGGTACTTTTAAGTCTTTTGCCCTTTCGGGATATTCACCGGATGATAATAACTCTCGCTATTTCCGGATACCATTGTGCCTCCGGCTTTCTTTACCGCATCTTCAATACCGCTCATTTTGTAGCATCGTGTTGCTTCACCGAGTGTATTGTCAAAAACATAGACCGATTTGGCACCGGCCATCCTGCATTGTTCGATGATTCGGGCCACAAGGTCGGGATTGGTATTGCCGGCCCGTTCAGGGGGTACATCCCACCCTATGTTGGGTTTAATGACCACAGTCTGGTTTGCCTTTACAAACTGTTTCATGCCTCCCAGGGACGCCATGCCCTTATCAAACATGGCTGCTGCTTCACCACCCTTTACAGCAACCAGATCATACGGCAACTGAAACCCGGTAACCTCCGGGGCCATCATGGTATCCAGTTTTCCGAGAGAAAGGGAAGCTCCTGATAAAATACCCAGACCGGCGGTATTCCGGATGAAATCTCTTCTTTTCATGGCAATTACCGGATTAAGGATGATTAATACGGGTTGAGTCAGGTTATAACAGGGAAAATTACATATTTTTCATGAACAAGTGAACAGGTACATTTGGAAATATCAATTCTTAGACTTGAATAAAAAATAATTGTAATTTCACCCTCTTGTTTAAACGATTTCAACCTGATGAAAATTCTTTATTATGATTGCTTCGCCGGCATATCGGGTGATATGAACCTGGGAGCCTTGATTGACCTGGGCATTGATGAGGAGTACCTGAAGAAGGAACTTGCCCGTCTGCCTGTACATGGTTATGAGCTGAGGGTGGAAAAAGATATCAGAAAAGGGATAACCGGTACCCGGGTGCAGGTGATTGTTGATGATCATCACCGGCATCTGCATAAAGACAATCACCATCATGAGCATGGCATGGGGCATCATCAGCATCAACACAATTCATTTGCCGAGATCAGGCATCTCATTTTATCCAGCACACTGGATGATCAGGTAAAGAAGATGAGCTTGTCTGTTTTTGAGAAGGTAGCCCTTGCTGAAGCCAAGATACACAATAAACCTGTGGAGGAGGTTCATTTCCATGAAGTGGGAGCCATCGATTCAATTGTAGACATTGTGGGTGCAGCAATTTGCCTGAAAAAGCTTGGTCCGGATATGGTTCAGTGTTCAACCGTTGAATTGGGAGGCGGATCAGTTCATTGTGCCCATGGTATATATCCTGTTCCGGCTCCGGCAACAACAGAGATCCTGAGAAATATACCTGTACGGAAGGGAACTGTGGATTATGAAGCAACGACTCCCACCGGGGCGGCCATACTGGCAGCCTGTGTGCAGCAATTCACGGATAAAAGCAATTTCAGCATACTAAAAACCGGTTATGGAATCGGAACCAGGGACGCAGATATTCCGAATGTATTGCGGGTGTTCCTTTGCGAATCGGATGATCTGCATGACCCGGAAACCATACCTTCCTATATCATCGAATGCAACATCGACGATATGAATCCTGAGTTTTATGATTATATAATCGATTCTTTATTTGTGGCCGGGGCAAAGGATGTATATATCACGCCGATAATCATGAAAAAATCCAGACCTGCTGTAAAGCTGTCTGTCCTGTGCACCCCCGATGCCGAAGGCCGCGTGAATGAAGTCCTTTTCAGGGAGACTTCCACCATTGGGGTAAGAAAATACCGGATCGAAAAAACCATGCTCGAACGCAAGATCGAGACCATTTCCACACATCTTGGGGAAGTACGCATAAAATCAGCGTATTACCAGGGCGTTTGTATCAAATCCAAGCCCGAATACGAAGATTGCATAAAAATAGCCCGTGAGAAAGGAATACCGGTTAACCAGGTTTACCGTGAGGTGGATCAGCAATTGGGCAGAAAAGGAGGTAATCTATGAACCATAAACAACTCAGTAAGCTGCTTGCCAGTGTAAGTGAGGGCAGACTGACCGTAGATCAGGCATTGGAACAGCTGAAGGATTTCGGGACGAAGGATCTGGGATATGCCAGCATTGATACCCACCGTGAACTGCGCACCGGATATCCCGAGGTGATATTCGGACAGGGAAAAACACCGGAACAGGTGGCAGGTATTATTGGATTCATGCTTACCCGTGAGAACAACATTCTTGCTACCCGGGTGAATGAAGAAATATATGAGAAAGTACAAAAGATCTGCCCGGATGCCGTTTATAATTCCATGGCAAGGACGATTACTGTGAAAAGAATTGAGACAACCGAGCCAAAAACCTTCATCAGTATCATTACGGCTGGTACATCCGATCTGCCGGTAGCCGAGGAAGCAGCTGTGACTGCCGAGATTTTCGGCAACCGGGTTGAACGGGTTGTGGATGTGGGTGTTGCTGGCATTCACCGGCTGTACAACAAGCTTTCCCTCATCCGGCAGGCCAGGGTCCATGTTGTGGTAGCCGGCATGGAAGGAGCCTTGCCAAGTATCGTGGGCGGACTTGTGGATAAGCCGGTGATCGCTGTACCAACCAGCATAGGATACGGAGCCAATTTCGGGGGATTATCTGCATTGCTTGGAATGCTTACTAGCTGTGCCAGCGGGATCAGCGTGGTCAATATTGATAACGGTTTCGGGGCAGGGTTTTTAGCGAGTATGATAAATAGGTTGTAATCAACAATTCAATAAATCTTAAAATCATCAAATCAACAAATAACCTCCCCATTCTTTTATCTACGGCCTATCTGCCCCCGGTTCAATATATCGGCAAATTTCTCAATGCGGATACAGTCTGTATCGAGAAACATGAAAATTACCAGAAGCAATCCTATCGCAACAGATGCTATATATACGGAGCAAATGGCCGGCAGTGCCTTGTAATTCCCATCAAAAAAAAACATGGCGAAAAAACACCCATCACTGAAGTGGAAATTGATTACGGGAAACCCTGGCAGAATATTCACCTGAAATCAATTCAAAGTGCTTATCGCACCTCACCCTTCTATGAATATTATGCGGATGACTTCAATGCATTCTTCAGGGAGGAGACTGTTCAATTGTTCGAATGGAACTCTCATTTATTGCATTATTTTCTCCGAATACTCAACATTACAGTGAATGTGAATGTATCCCGGACATACGAAAAGAAACCGGCTCCTGTTCACGATCTCCGGCAGTCCATTCATCCCAAGGCAAGACTTCACAAATCTGATGAGCATTTTACACCCCTTCCGTATATGCAGGTATTTCAGGAGAGATATGGCTTTCTTCCCAACCTGAGCATCATCGACCTGTTGTTTAATGAAGGCCCTAACACCCGGAATGTATTAAAAATGAACAATGAACAATGAACAATGAATAATGAATAATGAAGAGTCA
Organism: uncultured Bacteroidales bacterium; assembly: GCA_963705125.1. Taxonomy (GTDB): domain Bacteria; phylum Bacteroidota; class Bacteroidia; order Bacteroidales; family UBA10428; genus UBA5072. The sequence goes on from CAVPIY010000012.1 coordinate 371,489, forward strand.
TTAAATCTGAAAATTACCGCCATTATGTCATATAATAATTCAATTTTAACTGTCATAATGGCGTATTTTGTGCAATGGCACCACAATTGAAAACCCATATTGCAAACGGTCTTTTTAAAAACATTTAAAAAAAGCAATATGTCAATATTCAGATTTTACAATTCAGGTGTTCCCTGTTACAGGGATGAAAGCGTTGATGACGCAAACAAAGGATTACTCAACAGGTTCAATTCAGAGTACAACGGATACAATCCACAGCCAATACCCGCATCCAACATTTCTGAAACAGACTCGGAATACAGTCTCTCCATTGCCCTGCCCGGCGTTGACAAGAAAGATATCCACATTCAGCATGAAAAGGGATACCTTACTGTCCGCGTGGAAAGGAAGGATGAAAATAAGGATAGTGAACTGTTCACCCGGCGTGAGTTTGATTTTAGCGGAGCATCAAGGGTATTCAGGACAGGTGAAAAAGTTGATTCAGAGAAAATTACAGCCGGATATGAGAATGGCATTCTTACGGTACATTTACCAAAAAGGGAGGCTTTCGTCAATAAACCTGCACAATTGATTTCAGTGGAATAAGTGCTTGTCGGGAGGTTGTCTCAAAAGATCATTACACGTCATTGCGAAGGAGGAACGACTGAAGCAATCTGCTAATTTACAACGGATTGCTTCGCTTCGCTCGCAATGACGGACTGGAAAAACAGGTCTTTTGAGACAACCTCTTTTTATTTCCTGAACATGCGCATCAATATCAATCCCACCATGATCACCAGAATAATTCCGGCAATTACAACGGCAATCTTGTTCACGATCCGGGAATGGACGGTCATGACATAATCTGATGCATAGAAATCCCCGACCTTAAAATTCCAGATAGCCAGGTTACCCATGATATTGACCGTATTGGCATGAATGATCATTCCGGGCATCAGGACCTGATTGGCAAAGGTTTCCGGTGCCAATGCAGGGGCCTTGAATTTTCGGCAAAAATCATCAAATGCATTCTGGTTGTAGGTTTCAGTATATTCAAAGTGTGTGAAAAATCCTTTTTGTTTCTTAGTCAGACTAACATGGGCAATCATGTGGTCGCTGACTGTCGGATCGCAGTAAAAAATGGAATTGAGCGCCTGGTAGTCCGTAAACTCTTTCCTGGCCTCATAAACAAATACGGTGCCCATGACAGAATCTTTCCCGGCAGGCTTCTCATACCGGGTGGTAACATTCCAGCCTGAATCAGCCGGTACCCGGAATGAGCCCCGAAAAATAGAAGCGGAATCGCCCTTCACTGTAATATTGCGAATTATTCTGCCATCAGGCATAACCTGGGTGGTTATGGTACACTCGATACAGCTCCATAAAAGTGCAAATAAGCAACAGAGCAGGGCCAGGTTAAATGGAAGTCTTTTGGATCTCATGGTTAATCAGATTTGCCCAGACTATTTTAGAAGGTAATTCAAATATAATCAAAATCAGCTAATCATCCCTCCTTCGCTAAAGGGTCGGAGGACAAAGCAAATTATCCCGCCTTCTCCCGATAAATCGGGATTTGGCGGGCGCAGCAAATCAATAAATTAATAAATTACTCAATCTCTATCATCTTTTCGCCCGAGATTTCCGCAAGATACCCGATCTCCACAAAGCTATTCTTCCGGGCAAATGTATCAAAATCAGGAGCCTCCTTGTCCACCGCGATCAGCAGACCTCCACTGGTTTGCGGATCTGCAAGCAACAGTTTCTGGTTTTCCGTGATCTCACCGATCTTATCCCCGTAACTTTTCCAGTTCCGGTAAGTGCCTCCTGGTATGCAATTCCTGGCAATATAGGATTCCACATGATCAGCTTTCGGAATGGCACCGAAAGATAAATGTGCCGATACTCCGCTTCCCTCGCAAATTTCAAGCAAATGGCCCAACAGACCAAAACCGGTAACATCGGTCATGGCCCTTACACACTCCATTTGTCCAAGTGCTGTTCCAGCTGAATTGAGCATGGTCATCCAGAAAACGGAATTCCGGTAATCCTGTTCGTCCAATAAGCCTCTTTTACCTGCAGTACTCAAAACGCCCATGCCAAGAGGCTTGGTCAGAAAGAGCCGGCAACCGGGACGTGCGGTATTATTCCTTTTAATATTTACGACCTCTGCGGTTCCTGTGACAGCCAGTCCAAAAACCGGATCGGAAATATCAATGCTGTGACCACCGGCCAGAGGTATTTCAGCAGACCGGCATGTATCAACAGCTCCCTCAATAACACGACCTGCCATTTCAGCCGGCAGTTTATCCAGAGGCCAGCCCAGGATGGAAATCGCCAGCAATGGTTTTCCTCCCATGGCATATACATCACTGATGGCATTGGCAGCGGCTATGCTGCCAAAATCGTATGGATCGTCCACGATCGGGGTAAAGAAATCAGTAGTGCTGATCAAAGCGGTACCATTCCCCATATCATATACGGCCGCATCATCACATGATTCGCATCCCACCAGGAGATGACCGAATGCTGATCTATCGGGGACACGACTGATGATTCCTTGCAGGTCAGCCGGTGAGATCTTACAGCCACATCCGGCACCCGGACTGAATTGTGTGAGTTTTAGGTTTGAGGATATCATTGTTGCAGGTTGCAGGTTGTAGGTTATAGGTTATAGGTTATAGGTTGTAGGTTGTACAGCCTACAGCCTACAGCCTAAAGCCTACAGCCTTATTAACAGTCTCTAATATCTTCGCGGCCACCTCTTCCGGTCTATCATTTCTTATTGTCATCTCCATGCTCTCCTTCCTTTGAGCAAGTCCCATGCTACGCTTATATACCTTATCGTAATACCCCAAAACGGTTTCAACTGCCCTTTCCATATTCCCCTCAATGACTGATCCAATGGCGAGATTTGCATTCTCCGTTCCAAGCCGTTTTTCAATCCGTCTGATACCCGCTATCAGCAATTCTTTATCGGTCATCGTATAGGTTTCAATGAGCCGTTTTACCCGAAGGGCAAACGGAACCAAAAGACTGATATACAATCCTGTGGACATCTGACTGTAAAACGACTGCGGAATGAATACCCGGCCTATAGCAAGGCTCTCATCTTCAACAAATACCGGTTTCCTGGCATCCAGTGCACGAAGGACTGTGAACAGATTATTTTCAAATTGTTCCGTTGTCGGTTGTCCGGGCATGCCCAAATGTCCGAATACTGAACCCTTATGGGATGCCAGCCGCTCGAGATGAATCACCTGGTGACCTGACTTTTCAATTTCCTCCAGGATTTCAGTCTTACCTGAGCCGGTCATGCCACCAATAATAACCAGATTGTATGGTTGACTGAAATGTGCCTGGATAATACTGCGGTAAGCCTTGTAACCTCCATCCAGTGTAAGAGCTCTCATTCCGGCTGTATTAAGCAGCCAGGCCATGCTGTTGCTGCGCATTCCCCCGCGCCAGCAATATAGCAGGATCTCCCCTGCGGGTGCCAGGCGGAAAGCCTGCATGGTATATTCTTTCAATTTGGGGCCTGCCATTTCCAATCCTTTCAGCATGGCCTCAGCGGATCCTTTCTGCAGATAAAGGGTCCCGACAATTGATCTCTCCTCATTGGTAAAGAGCGGGAGATTTGCTGCACCCGGAATATGGCCATGTGAATATTCCGCCGGTGACCTTACATCCATGATTGGCCAGGTCATGCTTTTTTGAAGGAAGTCCGAAATATCCGTTTTGCTCTCTGCCATTGGCGTTTAAAACCCTTATTGATCAAAATTAACATGGTCATAAACTGACAAATCCCTGGCCTGTTTGCGATATTGCCTGGATGCTTTGGTATTACCGGCCTTAAGATAAATCCGGCTCAGTCCATAATAAGCGTATGCAGAAAATTCTTCCCCAAACTCTCCATATGCCTTTACCTTGCTGATACCCGACCAGTATAATGGTTCGGCCGTTTTCGGATTATTGTATCTTTTTTCCTGGATAATACCCCTGAATACGTCAGCCTGAGCCTGGTGATAGGCATTCAGGGATGAATAGGCTATGTTGTTCAGGAGAGATTCAGCCTCACCGTATTTTTGTATTACCAGCAGGTCGCGTATATAACCTGACTTGAACTGGGGATTTTGTAAAAATGCATCCCTGAGTTTCCGGCTGTATAAAATAGCGTTTGCAGGATCAAGTTCGAAACTCTGGTAAATGCCTGACAGGAAATTAACGGATTCGGCCTTCAGAAAGATGGCCGAATCCGCAGCGATTTTTAATTGCTTTAAACCCAGCTTTTTATCCCCGTGGGGGAAGAAAGCCATAAGGGGTTTATATATGGGATGTGCATCTGCATATGCCTCCCGGTAATAATTATACAGGCCGGTCACAAAATAGAAATCTTTGTAAGTATGCGTATAATCGAAGGATTTCATTACCCACTGGTAGGTTTTGGGAGCCATGGATATCACTTTCCCGCTCTGCCCGTTATCCGCATAAAAAAGCAGAAGTAAGCCTGCATTTCCTATCGCCGCCAGCACATTCTCAGCATTCAATCCATTTGTTTTAAGCTTTTGCTCAGCCAGTTCCAGCCCTTTCTGAAGATTATCCTCAAATTGTTTCGCGGCCCAGGTTCCCGGAATGACCGGGAAGTATTGCCAGTAAATGATCATGCCTTTGAACAGGTAGGAAACGGAATGGTTCGGGTATTTCTTCTCCAGATACACTGCCACGGCCTGGGCCTGATCAAATTCATAATTGTATATATGATTAACGCCCTTCCGTAAGTTATCGACTGCCTGGGCATCCTGCAGAACCTGCCCGCCGGAATTATCGGTTTGTGAAACAATCAAAATGATGAATACCAAATATTGTCGTAAATTCAGTGACATGTAAATCAGGTATCTAATTAAAAACAGGCCGGTATTATTTTTGCAGGGGTACCAGCTTTTTGAAAAGTTGCTTGTTGGCATTCAATTTATCTTCATTTCCGTACACACACAATACCTGCTGATCCAAAATTCTGGCTATTATATCACTCATCTTCCTGATATCTTCAGCAGTGGTTGTCAATACTGCGTTCCGGTCATTCTGAACATCCTCCTGCCTGGTATTTTCCATAAACCGGCGGAATGCCAGGTCTCCTTTTTCTGACGGAGTCATCAGGTAATCCAGGTTGGCTATCGTTCCTATGATATATCGTGTCATTTCGGTTGAATCAGCCTGGAATCCGGCCAGGTAATTAACGGTACCGTTATAATTATCAAGCGTTTCCTTCAGGTTTGGATCCCGGTAGGAGGCCAGGTAGATAGTACCATATCTGTTTATACCTGAAAACCCGCCATATGCTCCGCCTACTACCCTGATACGGGTCTGAAGCCAGTCTGTCGACAGGATCTGGCTCAGTACATTCCATTTCCCATCCCATTCCAGACCAAGTCGCCTGAAATCATAACCCTGTAAAACATATTGCACTTTTGAAGCAGTAAGTATCCCTTCGTTTTTAACCTCAGGGATAATAGACCATGTATAATAGGTCACGGGAGTATCGCTTAAGCCTGACAACAAGGTTGGCAGCATCTTCGCATATGTCCTGAAATCCTCTTTGCTGCAGGTTGCACCGGCCTTCATGTTCGGTTTGGTAAACAAAAGTTCTTTAGTTTTATCCAGTTTGGCAATGACCTGATCGGGATCTGTTTCATACTGCCTGACCAGATCAGTTAAGAACCAGTAATACGTTGCTCCACGGATCATGTCATTAAACGCCCCGCGTTTGGAGTAATATGACTCAAGCCTGTTCAGCGTTACACCATATCCGTTCTGCTTAAACGAAGATTCAATCTGCGACTGGTGCCGTCTGAGCAGTTCCCCTAGCCTGTCCTTGTTATCAAGCTGTGTTCTCGTCAATATTTCACCCAATAGCTTCAATGCCGAATCGAGTTTTTCAGGAGTGGTTTTCATCTGTATCCTGAATTCAGGAAGTATCTTGTCATCGTCATAACCGGGAATAAATACATTGAGCCCGGTATTAAAGCCGCCAGTATTGATATTCAAGGCTTTGTCCAGTTTCTCGTAAGGATAACTTCCGGCATCCATCTTGCCCAGCAATTCCGACATCACAGCTGCATAGGGGATCAGATCCTGGCTCAGCGCACGAAGATCGAACCAGAAATTCATGTAAACGATGTTGTTGGTGAATTCGTTGTGGTAGAGCAGGGGTACTCCGTCAACCTTGTTTTCGGAAACCTCATACCAGGGTGCATCCCGGTTAATGTCGGACAACTTCAGTACCGGGATGGTAGCCAGTGCCTCCGGACTATCATCCCTTTGCTGGTAGGCCATCAGCTCCTGTGTGGATTTTATGATTGTATCCACTTCAGCCAGGCTAAGCTTTTTCCTGTATTCAGCCAGTTCTGCATGGATCTTGTTTGCATTTTCTTTTTCGAGACCTGGTTTAGGCGCCAGCGTAACCACCAGGCCATAAGGATTCTCAAGCATCTCCTTTTTGATCATGTCCTCCAATAGGGTACCGGTAAGCGATTGTTTCACCTCTTCGAGCTGGGATTCATATTCCAGGGACGGAAAAGGATCGTTGGTAAACAACCATCCTGTCATGCTTCTGATGTTGTAAGACAATCCCTTTTGTGCATCATCTCCTTCCCGTAACCTGAATTCCATCCTGTTCAGGGAACCCTGGAGGGCCTCTTTGTCAATTTTATCAGTGATCACTTTTTCCATTGTTTTCATAACAACCGACCGGAAAGTGTCTTTATCAGCAGGATTCGCATTTTGCACCACAATGCTGAACATATTCTGGAGCATATTTTGCGAAGTAGCAAAAATGTCTTTACCGATCCCGGCTTCCTGCAAGGCTTTCCGGATGGGCCCTGATTCCTGATTCACAAGTACGTCTGCCAGGATATCCAGTGACATCACAGTAACGGGATCATAACCCTGACCAATCACCCAGTTCATAGCCAGGTAAGTCTGCTTGTCCGTTGGTGTTCCCTCAATTACCGGATAAAATGCACTGACCTCCTTTATAGCCGTGAATGGGGGATTAGGTTTTACATCTATGCTTGTTTCAGCTCTATCATATTTTGAAAGATACTCCTTGTCGATGAAAGCCAGTTCCTGACCAAGATCAGCATCGCCATAAAGGAAAATATAACTGTTTGAGGGATGATAATGCTTTTTGTAATAATTAACATAGTCACTGTATGTCAGCGCGGGTATGGCTGTTGGATAACCTCCGGAGGAAAAGCGGTATCCATTCCCGGGGAAAAGGTTCTTCTGAATCTGGTACCACAATTCACGCTGAGGACTTGAGAATGCACCTTTCATTTCGTTGTATACGACCCCCTTATATTCCAGAGGTGCCTCTTTTGCGGTGAGTTCATGGTGCCATCCTTCCTGCATGAAGATGCGGGGATCACTGGACAGGAGCGGATTGAAGACGGCATCAAGATAAACATGCATGAGGTTGAAATAATCCTGGTTATTGATGCTGGCTACCGGGTAGACCGTGAAATCAGGGTAGGTCATTGCATTCAGGAAGGTATTGAGTGAGCCTTTTGAAAGCACATCAAAGGGACTTTTCACCGGGAAGTTCCTGGATCCGTTCAGCACGGAGTGCTCCAGGATATGGGGAGTTCCTGCATCGGACTCCGGAATGGTTTTAAAGGCAATGCTGAAAGTCTTGTTCGGATCATCGTTAACTATTTTCAGAACGCGGGCACCACTTTTGATGTGCTCAAACAGATAACAGTCCGCGTTGACCTCGCCAACGAATTTTTTCTCAATGAGACGATAGCCAGGATACGTGGGTACCCGGTCACAGGAAGACAGAAATGTCATCATGGTTATCAGGATTAAAAAGGCTGAACACAGCATTGTCAGAAAATGGCACTTTTTCATGATCACGTGGTTAATTGTCAGAAATACGGAAATCAACTTACCGAGCATAAAAGTAGGCAATTTAATAATTATCGGCGAGCTATTGACTTTGGTTTATTAAAAGTGTAATTTAGTAATAACCATTGCTGATAAAAAGGCGGAAGCTGAAAAGCCTCATGAGTAAGCACAACCAAAAAATTCTCATTATGAAAAAACATTTTCTGATTGCTGCCTTGTTTGTCCTTGTTCCGGTCCATAAGTTTTACGCCCAGAACTTTGGCGTAAGAGGAGGCATGAATTTCCCCACCATGATGATTAAGGATGACGCGGAGACCTATACTGACAACAACAAATTAAGGCCCGCATTTCACATGGGCGGTGTAATAGACTACGCTTTGGGCGACGCTTTTTCTCTTGAGGGTGATCTGCTTGTATCATTGAAAGGCATGAGATTAGTTGTAAAGGATGGTGATTACGAATCAAGGAGCTGGACTAATTTGTATTATATTAAACATTCCCCTGCTTGCCAAGTATGCTTTTGATGCAGGCAACCTTAAATTCTATGGTGCTGCAGGTCCCTACATCGGTATCGGTATCACCGGTAAGACCAAGTATAAAATTGAATATGGCGGAGAAAGCGAATCAGATACTGAAAAAACAGAATGGGGAAACGATCCGGACAATGATGATCTTAAACGTTTTGACGGAGGCTTGCATTTCGGGGCAGGCGTTATACTGGGTCAGATCCAGGCCGGCCTGTTCTATGAACTGGGCCTGGCGAATATGGCGTCGGACAAAAGCGATGGATATCGAATCAAAAACAGGGTATTCGGAGTAACGGCAGCGTATTTTTTCAGCAAATGATGCTGGTTTAAGAGAGATGAATAGATTGTCTCAATAGGCATAATTTTCGGCGGAGTTGCAAACTCCGCCGAACCTGGGGCTGTCTTACAAGCCTGGTTTCAAGAACGTCATTGCGAGTGAAACGAAGCAATCTATTGTAAATTAACAGATTGCTTCAGTCGTACCTCCTTCGCAATGACGATTAATCGGCTTTTTAGACAGCCTCGTATTTCTTAACCCTTCTTTTTCTTCATAAAATAGAAGGCCCCGATAGCAATCACTGCAACACCGCCAACAATTGCCAGAATGGTTCCGGTACTTCCCCCAGAGCCACCTTCATCCTCTTCGGCATCGTAATACACAGGATCCGCATCATCGATGGAAACGGAATCCTTCTTATCGGTGGTTTCATCCTGTGCCAATGTGGCGTTCAGACTACCCAAAAACAACATCCCAAGGAGGGACCACATGAATACTTCTTTTTTCATTTTTGTCAGCTTTTTTGATTATATATTACGGTATTGATTTTGCAAGATTATCATATTTTTCTGCAATATCCGGATTACTTTTCCTGTAAGTATCCGCCAGGGCAAATATAGCAGGTTTATACTTAGGATTGATTTTCAGACATGCCTTCAGGATCTTCCTGGCTTTTGGGATCTCCGTTTCGCCATAAAGCTCAGCCCTTAATACATAAGCGCTGAAATATTTCGGGTTTGCATAAAGAAGTCTGTCACAATACTCCGCAGCAATTTGCAGATCACCCCGTTCCCGGGAATTTTTTGCCAGCAGGAGCAGTGACGGTTCATATTGTTCATGATTCTGAAGGTCCCTGGATCAGGATACTGTCAGCCTGTATTGTCTTGCCTGTCTTCTTCAGGGCAACTGCCAGGTGATAATAAATTACTTCATTCATAGGATCTGCACGCAAAGCTGCTTGCAGCTTTAGCACAGCTGTTTCAGTTCTGCCTTCATTCAGGGCATTTATCCCGGCAAGATCGTCCTTGGTTTGCCTTCTGAGCACGGCACAAACCGGCACGTCATCAGCATACACCACATGAATTGCATTTCCGGGTGGCCATATTCTTTTTCTTAACTGACCGGGCGGTATGTAACTGTTGGCCACCACTGCATAGTCCCAGTCAGTCTGGCAGCGATTGTCCCAGGAAAAATAACGGTATTGAAGCCCGGTTTCGTTCCTGAGATACCATGCAATGGAAAAATTAGCTCCCACAACAGCATGCTGAACACCTTCCTTTTTCAGGTACCGAATCAGCCATTCTGATCCTTTGCGCATGGTATGATAATAATAATCGGTTTCGTAATTGCCGTATGCCTGCCTGAGCCCTCCCGCAAATTGATTATAATACAAATAGTAATAGGGGTGATTTCGCACCATGAACCGGAAGGGATGCAGGGACAGCAAAAGCAGGACAGCACCTGCAGCTAGATTCAGGAGATAATGCTTTTTTAGCCGGAAGAAACTGGTAAATCCCACGGCTGCCAGCAGTACCATGCCTGGATAAATGAAGAGGAAATGCCGCCATGAACCATACAGATTGACCTGTTTCAGAACTGCGAATACAGGCGGGAAAAGAACGGTGAAAAGAAGGAATGAATAAAGAATTGCCGAATCATTTCTCAGGGATCTGATAAAGGGAATCAGAAACAGCCCAAGGCCAAGCCAGACCAAAACGGGTATGGTTATGAGCATGGATTTGGGCAAAAAGTACCAGGGGAGTAAATCGGACCAAATAGCCTTGCCTTCGAATATCTGGCGGATGGTGGTAGGAAAATGTGCCATCACCTCGTAAGACTTCCAGGGATTTATAAACGGATTTTCAAGTGCAAAAGGCCATAAGGACAGCCCCAGGAAATATCCGGCCACAGAGATAAGAAGTACAGCCACGATCCTTTTCCTGTAACGTGCCCAGCTTATTTGCCTTTCAGATCAAAAAGCGGTAAAGCATCTCGGATAGGGTAAAAAGAAACAGGTACCCGATAAGCATGAGTCCGCCGGCCCTGATCCCGATGGCCAAAGACAGACTGAGGGTCAGAAAAATACAGGAAATACCCAAACGATTATCCTTATTGAAAATAACCCTGATCATAAAGAAAACAGCAGCAATATAAGCCAGGGCAAAGGGAACATCCTTCAGGTTGTTTTGGGCATGTCCCAGAAAGGAAGGGGAGACGGCAAACAACAATACGGTCAATATTCCCGCACCATAACCTGAAATGGAAACGGCCAGCCAGGCTGTCACCAAAACTGTGAGCCACCCTGCCAGGGAGCACATCACGTGACGGAAGCCATATATATTGTCAATGTGAAACCAATGCACCAGTATGGTTACCATATTATCAAATGACTGCCCGTAATATTGCAGGTGGGTGGAAGGTGTATGCAGGGATGATTTGTCCTTGCCCCAGGTAGCAAAGTAGCGGTAAACCATTTCAGATTGCCTGTAATGGACCTCTTCATCACCCGATATACCGGCATCCCTGCTGGCTTGTATCATGAAGGCCAGCAGGATTACCAGCAAAATAAAAAACATGTATTTTAAAAACCTGGTTGACACTGTCTATAAACTACAGTTGCGGATTGGATTTTCTCCCGAATAATATTGTTTTACAAAATAAATGGGCCTTCCCTGTGATTCTTTATAAATCCTGAAAACATATTCTCCGATAATGCCCATAAATACAAGCTGAATGGAACCAATAAAATAAATGCTTAGCATAGATGTATGACCAGCCGGTAAGCGGTAAACCGAGGATCCGGGCTATCATTACATATAAGCCTGCAGCCATGAAGAAGATTGTCCCAACGATGCCCAGTAACAGACATAACCGGATCGGGAATTTCGAAAATGAAAAAATGGCATCTGTCCCCAAAATGAAAAGTCGTCTCAGATTCATTTTCGTCTTTCCCATTTTCCGGTCTTCCCGGAAGTATTCGATAAAATCATGCTTAAATCCGATAAATGACCGCAGTCCGGGCATATATCTCACTTTTTCACGCATCGTGAGAAGGGCATTCAGATGCAATCCGGTTCATCATGGAGAAATTGCCGGTATTCTCAATATTCTGAATGCCGGCCAGATTTCTTAAACAGCAAATGGAAAAAGAAATGTGTAAAACCGGATGCTTCGTTTGCCATTCCGACCAATCCGTTTACCACTGACAATATCAATATCCTCCTTTTGTATTTTGTTGTACATGTCTGGCAGCAATTCAGGAGGATCCTGCAGGTCTCCATCCATCATGGCTACTGTATCCCCGACTGCATGTTCAAGTCCGGCGGTGAATGCTGCCTGGTGGCCAAAGTTCTTTGACAAACTCAGAACTTTGATTCTGGAATTTTTTTGCCTGGCCAGCAGCAGGTTTTGAAGACTCGAGTCTGTGCTGCCGTCGTCAACAAAGATAATTTCGTAATCGGCAGTAAAACCTTCTATGGCAGTGACTGAGCGCAACACGAGCTCATCAACCAGGTATTCTTCGTTGTATATGGGTACTACCAGTGAAAACATTGCATCTGCTATATGCGGTTCATTTCGATTCCAGCCGTGTCAGGGCAAACTGTGCTTCGTCCTTCAATTCAGGTTTATCCAATAATGCTTTCAGGGCCGGCACACAGTAATCACTTCCCATCCAGCTTAGCTCCCTGATCAGTAATTTCTTTGCATAATCTGATGTACTGTTCTTCTTCAACGATTTCACCATGACTTTCTCATAAGACAGAAGGGTTTCCGGCTTTCCGTCCGATGACCGTATCCGGTTCTGAAGATCGTAGAAGTATTTCCGGCTTTTGTTGATGTCATACTTTTCAATCCTGGCCATAATCTGTTCCAGGGAAAGGGGTTTGAAATCCGGCCATTGAACCACGCTTGCTGAATTCGGGAATTCCTGCGGCATAGGTTGTGTTACGGCACCGGTTGCAGCCCATTCTGCACCTCGTTGAAAAGTAGTGATAAAACCGGCACACTCCAGGGCAGGATAGTAGGCGGTATCGTTTCCTGAATGACCCAATGCCGTGTGGAATATTCTTCCTTTTTCATAATTAACCGTCAGCAGAACGATCTCATCACGACCGGTACCATGTTTTGCGGTATCTGCATAGGCTGTGGCCAGGATCTCCATATTTTTTGCGGGGCCTCTCAGCTGACTGTAAAGCTCATCTTCGGCATGCATCCAGGAATCAGGTAAACCCATGGTAATGGGATGCTCCTTGTTCCGGGTCTTGACCAGAAACTCATGCCGCTCTCCGTGTGAACCGGCATTACCCGGGGTTGTGTCCGTAATGACGCTGTCATTTTCCATGTAGATATAGGGGCCATCTTTCTCATTCCGGTCTCCCCAGCCACCCAACCCAATCATTTCATTATATTCCTGCCATTCAGGAAAGGCATTATCGGCAGCATGATAAATCACCACGCCTCCACCGTTTTTCACATACTCCACGAATGCAGCCTTTGTCTGTCCGGGCCAGGTGTCACCGTTGTAATCCATGACCACCACATCGTATTTTTTGAAATCAGGACTGAAAGTGCCCATATCCTTACCCTGCGCAGGCGACTCAGCAATATCCGTGGCAAATAATCCGGTCTCATCAAGTATTTGTTTCAGGATCTCAGAGCTTGCCTGCCAGTTATGGTTATTCTGACCTGTAACAATTAAAGCATGATAGGTCTGTTGTTTTTTGCAGGCATTAAAAAAAGTGAATAATGCTGTTATTAAGAGGAAATATAGAATCTTCTTCATGGTTTGCGTGTATTAAATTTCAGGAATGGACCAGGGTTGACGATAGGGACGCATAAGCAGGCGACTCGCATAAGCGTTGCCAATGATTTCCTCTTTTTCAGGATCCCATTGAATCTTCTGACTGGTAAGCATGGCAATTTCACCGAGAAGACCAACTGAAATGGAACGATGTGCAATCTGGGCAGGTGTTATGGATTCTTTCCTTGAACGCAGACAGTCCAGAAAATTCTGATGATGGTCGTTGCTTTTATACAGGGGCTTTTCATCTGATCTCACTTTTTCCTTCAGAATCGCAGGATCAGATGCCTGGAGAATATCACCGCGGTCGACATAGATCCAGCCTTTGTCGCCATACCATACCGTGCCCATACCGTATTTCAGACGGGCAGCGTTGGCAACCCGCATTTTCACTCCGCTGGCATACTCACACAGAAAATCATATTCAACAGCCACATCAAATATGCCCTCTCTGGGGAAAACACCTTTTCCCTCAATGGATACAGGTCCTGTTCTATCCAATCCGAGACCCCAGTGTGCAATATCGATATGATGTCCTGCCCAGTCGGTAAGCTGTCCGCCCGAGTAATCCTGTATCCATCTCCAGTCCCAATGGCTGACGCCGCGATAGGGTACCTGATGGGCGGGGCCAAGCCAGAACTCCCAGTCGAGTCCTTCAGGAACAGGCATCACCGGCGGGGTTCCGATTGATTTATTTCCATTGGGCAATCCGACCTCAACATAATTCACTTTGCCGATCCTTCCATTATATACCAGTTCAGCTCCCTATGCGGAAGTTCTCCACTGACCGCTGCCAGCTGCCTGTTTGCCAGATCACATTATTTTTCTCCACGGCTTTAACAATGGCCTGTCCCTCGCGGATGCTTCTCGCCAGGGGTTTTTCACCATATATATCAAGTTTTTTATTGGCACAACTGACTGCAACAATGGTATGCCAGTGATCGGGTAAAGCCAGGCATACGGCATCCAGCTTTTCTTTTTCCAGGAACTCACGGAAATCAGCATATGTCCTGCATGACGTGTTGCCATATTTTTCATCGACCCTCTGTTTTGCTGTAAGGTTATGGTTTGTATCGACATCGCAGACTGCAACAAACTGAACAACCTGCTTTTGCAGGAACGTGCTCATGTTGCCTTGTCCCATGGACCCGACACCAATTGCGCCCATCACTATCCTGTCACTGGGCGGGGTCTTTCCGTTCAATCCCAAGGCTGACGATGGAATTATCTGAGGTAAAACCAGGACGCCCACTGCCGTGGATGCCGACTTTTTCAGAAATTCCCTTCTGGATGATTTGTTTGACATAATGTATTGGTTTTATTGTATTTGAATTAAATATTTACGGGTGTTCCGGGTAAAGGAACATCAAATTGCATATCCACAGGACCAAATTCAATTTTCGAAGGCCCCAGGTCCATATTCGATTTAAAGATCTCATCCCAGGTTATCAGACTTCCGGTATAGGCTGCCGTGCGGCCCATGATGGCGGTCAAAGTAGATAAGGCTGTCTCTTCTGCCTGGTTCACATATTCATTATGGCGTATTGCCTTTACAAGGTGCATATGTTCCTGAACATAGGGCGGAATTTTGACCTGGTTCATGGGATTACCATTCTCATCATTCGGATATTCGAACTTCCATTTTACACTGCCGTCCAGGTTCCAGATGGTATTCCGGCAATTGGTATAACCCCGGGTACCCATGATCATTTCGCCGGTGCCATTGGCACAGCTGTCAATCTGACGGCACATGCTGTGTGAGCTCACGCCATTCCCATAGTCGAAGTCAATGGAGAAAAAATCATACTGATCGCCGGTTACCCTGCGAACCCGTCCGCCATAACCAAGGGCACTTTCAGGATGTTTTCCGATGAACCAGTTGACCACATCTATATTATGGACATGGGTATCGAGAATGTGATCGCCGCATAACCAGCAGAAATTATTCCAGTTGCGGATCATGTACTCCATATCAGACCAGCCCTCTTCCCGCGTGCGGAACCAAACATGTTCCTGATTCCAGAAGGCCTTTGCTGATACAATCTGACCTATGGCCCCGGATGCCACCTGCTTATAGGTTTCTATATAATCTTCCTGGTGACGGCGCTGCGTGCCAGTCACCACGCAAAGCCCGAGTGCTTCGGCTTTTTTGGCCGTCGCCAGTACTGACCGGATGCCAACTGGATCAACTGCTACCGGCTTTTCCATGAAAACATGCTTTTTATTCTTCACGGCTTCCAGGAATTGGTCGGGCCGGAATTGCGGTGGTGTGGCCAGGATAACAACATCAACTTCTTCCAGTGCCATGAGCTGCTTATATCCGTCAAAACCGGTAAAGCACTTTTCGACCGGAATATCAGTTTTATATTTGGTAAAGCGCTCCCGGCAACTATCGATTTTATCCTGAAATACATCCGCAATGGCAACCAATTCCAGATCGGGTCCGCAACCAATGAAGTTAAGCGCGGCACCAGTACCTCTGTTACCGGCGCCTACCAGGCCTGCTCTTAATTTCCTGCCTTTCGGGGCACCCTTCAAAATGGGGGGCAAACCCAGTTCAGCATGATCAGGAGTTTTCTTGCATGAATGTAAAACAACACCTGCAGTCAGGCTTGCAATCCCGGCCAGGGCTGTTGATTCCAGGAATTTCCTGCGATCGATATTCTTGAGGTTTTTATCCATAGACTACTTTTATTTATTTTCAAGATCAGGATCCATTTCGCACACCACCCTGAAACCCACATCGATACAATCGGAATACCACCAGATACTCTTGGGCATTTGCGGATCAGTCATCAGCCAGTCCCGTGTCCGGGTATGATCACGTGCCGCACAACGGGTATCTTTTGCATCGCTTTTATAGGATCCCCCGCGGATCACATGCTCGGAACCCCGGGAGGGTCCTTTGGGATCTTCGGCCACTTTTCCCTTATCATTCTGATACGTGTTGGGGGCATAGTAATCGTAACAGAACTCGGCCACATTACCAAGCATGTTCTTCAGGCCAAAAGGATTTGCCCTAACTGCATTCGGGTTCCTGGGTTTTTGCCAGACTGTTTTCCTTGTATATCACATTCGAGCTGATGAGGCTTGTATCCGTGCCAAATATTTTCTTCAGGAAACCTTTGGATGTATACTTACCGGGATCACCATCAAAGAAATAAGGCTTTTCCGATCCTCCCCTGGCAGCATACTCCCATTCCGCTTCGGTAGGTAACCGGTATTTCTTACCGGTAACCTGGGATAACCACTCACAATATACATTGGCAGCTTGCCAGGTCATGGTAATGGCCGGTCTGGAACCTCTTCCCCAACCCTGGTCAGGTGCTCCCCAGGGTGGCGTGGGGCCGCTGATGGCATCCACTTTGTCTATTCTTTATTACCTGGCCTTCTGTTCTGCCCTGAGAGGATGTAGCCTTGAAGAAAGCGTGGTATTCATCCCAGGTAACTTCCACCCTGCCCATCCAGAAACCGGAAACCTTTACCTGGCGCACCGGACCCTCGTCATTGTCGCGTAAGGATTCTTCTTTTGGACTACCCATTTTAAAGGTTCCACCCGGGATGGCAACCATCTCAAAGGCAACACCTGTCCCGGGAATGGTTTCCCGGTAATTCTCAAACCGGGTAACTTGGGCTGCTTCTGTATACATGATTTCCTGCATGTTCCTCAGCCAGTCCAAAATCCAGATTCTGCTCATGTCTGGCATTCTTATCATAATGTCCGGTATTCAGGTGACAGTTGATGCAACGTAATTTCTGGCTGGTTAATGAAATACAGATGAGCATTATCGCCCTTGGCAGATAGTGTAACCGGAAAAAGGTTCTGGTGGCATTTAATACATGATTCCTCGTATACGAATTTATCGGCTTTCTCTACCGTTCGTTTTGATTCCCAGTGATATTCAGAACTGTCCTTAAAAGATACCCATACAGATCGATCATGCCGTGTTTGGCTTTGGCATACAGATACCCTTCTCCTTTCGGGGGAAGATGGCACTCTGCACAATGCACGAATACCCCGGAGCGGTTGTTATGGTGAGAACCCAGCATCCAGGATTTATCCGCATGGGTATGTACATGACACGACATGCAATACCGGTCGGTTGAAGTATAGGTGATGCTTTACCGAACAGGGCCAGAACAAGTATGCATAACACAATGCCTGTCAGGGTAAAACCATCCAGGCTTTCTTTCCGGAATTTATACCCTGAAAGAAGTCTTTTAATTTTCGCATATTAATTCATGAAAGAGGACACAAACGTAATTATCCGCAATTCCCGGCTTAAATTACCTGGCAACAAACTTAATTTTTTTTTTTGAATTGTAACCTTTTAAAATATTGACTGCATATCACTTGTTTAATATTTATACAAAGCAGCACTGGAACTGTTAGTTTTATCCGAACAGTAAGTTAAGCTAAAATGTCACGCGTAGTCTAAAACTACGCCTGGCTAAGCTTCCTCTATGTATCACCAATTACCAATTACCAATCACAAATCACAAATCACTAATCACCAATCACTCAACCCTCACCAAACTGAACGGTTCAAACAATCCGTAATTCATCAGGAAGTACTTTATCTGCAGAAGGATTTCCGTCGGGAGCGGTATCCCAGTCACCGGGACCGTTGATCCATTGCTTGTTGTTCTTATAGAAATACCCGAACGTATTTTTCAGACTGCCTGTGACCTTAACCACAATCTCATTCTCCCCTGTTTTCAAGCCGGAACTGATGTTCAGTTCATACGGCGGCCACATGATCAGCCCGGCCGATGCCCCGTTCACCAATACCTCAGCCAGTGTGCCGTTCCATTGGTTCAGCATCAACTTTGTACACGCTCCCTCATCTGCTATATCAAATGTCTGGGAATAAGAAACATCCTGCCCATAGAAGGGATACCCGTTTGCTTTCCATGAACCCGGTTTTGTGATATTTCCGGGCATTATTTCAAATCCCTTTTTAGTTGGTTTCAGGGCAAAATTTCCGATAATGTAGGCTGGCATCAGTTCGGCATGCACGGACATCTTTTGTGCTTTTACCATCAGGGTATTTATCCCTTTCTTCAATTTATCAGTCAATGGAAACCGGAAAAAATCACGGTCAGTCCACCATTGTTCTGATTTTTCAAGCTTATTCCCGTTCAGAAAGACATCCCACAGTTCCGGCCGTTCCACCACAACCGATAAATGGTTCAGTGCCTTTAAATCTATATCTTCCGAAACCAAAAATGGTAATTCATCTCAAATCCGGAACCTGCACTGAAAGTATCCAAGGCAAGATAATCCTGTTTATACTGGATCTTATGCTGCCAGGGATTGCCCATGGAAAATCCGTTGCTGTCATACAACATGTGCATGGCTTTCATGAAGTATACATCCTTCACATCGAATTTACTGGTTTTAATATCCAGGTAATTTATAACCAGGACATTGTCTGCTTCAGCACGGACTGTCATATCCCCTTTGGCAGGGACGGATTCGCAATTGCTGCACCCGGAATTTTCTCAACAGGCTCCGATAAGGCATGATCAGCCAGATAATACAGCGAACTGCCCACCGGTGGCAGATCAATCTCAAAAGAGATCATGCCTTTTTCAGGTTCTGCAGGTACCTGGTAACATTTTCCCGAGACCAGGTCCATTCTGACCAGGCTTTGGCCTGCAGCAGCAATGGATGCCCTGGCACGGGTAGAGGGTATCGGAATTCACAAAAAACAGCAATTGCCCGTCATCCATTATTCTTCGCTGGAAATACAATTCTCCCTGTTCCGGATCGGATTCGGTCACGGAAAAATACATCCTGTTTAAGCAGTTCATTGAAAACAGGATCATTTGTACTGGTTGCAAAAGTCCATTGGCTTTAATAGGTTTCCATGAGTATCCTGCATGGTCTTCCCCTCTATGCCATCTATATAAGGGATTTCCCGGGTAAAGGATAATATCCTGCCTCCCTGGGCAAGGTACTCTTTTAATAGTCTTCCGGTGGTGTTGTCCATGTTGGCCATCGATGAAGGGATCACCACCAGATGATACGCCCTCTCCCCGACAACCAGCCTGGCTTTTTTCACAGATCCGATCATTTTTATTACATGTTCAGATCCGAGATCATATTCTGCATGTTTACGTTCCAGCCTGTATACAAACTGCTTGAAGTTGTTCTGTATGGAATCAATCACAGACATTTCTGACTTTCCGTGAGAAATACATCCATGCCGTGGTATTTGGCTGAAGTACCAGGATCTTGTTTATTTGCTGACCCGAAGCCATGGCCATCGAAATACGTCCGATATAATCCCCCATGGCCTTATATGATTTCCACCAGGGCTCATGGTAACTGAAAGATGGCGGATAATCAAATTTGCGGACTCCTTTGATGGTATAATACGACAGGTGCTGGTTCACGAAATTCACACCCAGCACGCCCTGCCAGTCGACCAAACGCTTGAAATCCGTAAAGTTGATCTCCCATCCGGCTCCGCCGTAGGTTTCGCTCAGGGTGCGAATATGCCCTGCCTGGTTGGCCGCACTCCCCAATTCGCGCACAGCACGTGTGTTCCCGAACTGGCCGCCATTACCGCCAGGTAACAGTTCGTTTCCGAGCATATCCACACCGGGCTGCTGATGATACATATAAAAAGCCGCTTCATCAATACCTTCTGTGGGTGCCGGCCAGCCGTGCTCCCAATAATGGCCTGTCCAGGCCAGGTCATTGTCCTCGCAGTATTCATACCAGGGCTTTGCCCAGCGGTCGAGGAACATTTCCAGTATGAGCGTCATAATAATCGTGCCTGACTTTTTTCCAGTCACCGACTTCATCTGCGAGAGCGGGCAGGTTAACTTTCAGATCATAACCCCAGCGCTTCTCAAACTCCGGGAACAGATCAGGCGTCCACCTGAAGGCGGAATTCGGACCCATTGCGGCCTCGAGGTTTGGTTCATCCGTGAAGATCCCCATCAGTGTCTTGCCGAAATCAGGCTTGTTGTACTTTTCGTAACCTTTCATGGTAAGATCCATGAATTTCCGGGTTACGCCCTGGTACAGCAAATCCACATAGGGATAATTTCCATACCAGTATGAATTCTGGCTGTATGTTTTCCTGAACAGGTAATACAACCCCTGCTTGCCTTTCTCAGATTCCATGTCTGCTGTAATATCCCTGAATCCGTTGCCCTCCTGTTTCAATACAATATCGTACTGGTTGGTATCCGGTTCAAGAACATCCTGTACCTCACAACTCATGCCGGTACCATGTATATAGGAATCAGGCATTTGCGCCGGAACATGCCCGCCGGCAAAGCCGCTCGGATAGGAATTCTCATCGTATATCCACACTTTCAAACCCAACTCCTTTCCCTTTTTAACAGTATGATCAAATAGCTGATGCCAGTCCTCTGAAAGGTACTCGGTGATCAATCCGGGCCGCGGATGCACGAATACCCCGCCCAGGCCTCCTGCTTTGAACTTCTCCATACTGGAAATCAATGCCTTCTTTCGTGATCTGATCGTTCCAGTCCCACAGGGGTACACTCCGGTATTCAGAAGGGGGATCTATAAACCGGCTTTTCAACTGCTCATAGGTGGTAATTGACTGGCTGACCTGTTTCTTTCCTGGATTGCAGCTGGACAATACAATCAAGGATACAGAGAGTATCATCCATACTTTGTTTGCGATTCGAAAATTCATTCTCATCTCTTTGATTTTAAATAATAAATCTGTTCTGAAATTTCTTTATTGTATTCGTCATTGCGAGCGTAGAGAAGCAATCTGCTTCATTTTAGCAGATTGCTTCATTCGCTTTGCTCATTCGCAATGACGTTTGTGCTTTTCAATGCAGACTCTTTTTTTTCTATTTAATTATTGAATGAATTATGCAGTATTATTCACCAACCCTAAACACATACCTCCCAGATCCCACATAGCAGACAAGATTTTCCTCATCCCTGTTCAGTATCTGAATTTGTGGGTTCGTCCCGACCACATTTTCGCCTTCGGTCACAGTTGATTTGGAGCTTGCAGGCAGAAATATTCTGCAGGTTGTGTTGACAGGAATAACCACTTCTACCCTGAGCCCATCTTGTTGCTTTTCCCATCTGCAACTGACCTGACCATAGGGCGACTGATATCTGGCTTCGGCATGCTGAAGACCATTCACAATTTGTGGTTTGATCACGATCTCCTTATATCCCGCTGAGCTGTCACGCTGGCTTATCCCGCAAAGTCCGGCATAGAACCACTCCATCAGATGCCCCAGCATCAGGTGGTTGTTCGATACATTCTCCAGTGCCGGCCAGGATTCCGTAAGCGCTGTGGCACCCTTTTTCAGCTGAAAACCATATCCGGGAACATCATCCCGGGCATTCATCTCGTACAGCAGCTGTGATTTTCCACCTTGGGTCAAAGCCTCCACCAGGAAGTGAAAACCGACATCACCGGCCGTCAGCGCTTTGTTACCGGCAATGATAGAGTCCACAAGGTTGTCCATCACTTTATCGTAAATACTGTCATCCACCAGCCCGACACTCAGTGGCATCGACATGGCAGTCTGGCTGCCGGTTGAATATACGCCGGTTTTATTGTTCAGATACTTGTTATTGAAGGCTGATTTTACCCTTTCGGCCCATGCTGAAAGGATAACTTTTTCCTCGTCTTTTTGAAGGATATCCGCCATCCTGGTCAGCAGGCTGAGATCATAATAGTAAATGGCAGTTGCGGTAAGACCGGATGGTGTAAGCTGGGAAGGTCCGGGACTTCCGGGGCCCAGGTCGAACCAGTCCCCCAGTCCATGCGAAAGCAGATCGTTTTTAGATTTGGTCTCCAGGTACCTGACATATCTGATCATCATAGGCCATGCCTTTTCCATAACTGATGTATCCCCGTACCAGGTATAGATCAGCCAGGGCAGTATTACGGCAGCGCTGCCCCATTCCGGGGAATCGCGGAATCCCCCTTCAAATGGCACATATTCCGGGGCAATATCCGGAACCAGGCCATCTTCTGTCTGTGCTTCCATCATATCGTGCACCTGTTTGGCGTAAAGCCGGAAAAGGTTGAAGTTGAAATGTACTGATCCCCCCATCAGGTAGGTCTGTTCGAGCCATCCCAGTTTTTCACGATGCGGGCAGTCGGTGAGCACACTTTGCAGGTTGCTCTTAATACCCCAGCGGATCAGTTCATTGATCTGATTGAACAAATCCGATGAACACGTAAAGTTGCCTGCATCCGGTGTCGAATTGCGGGTATGCAGCAATTTCAAACCACGATGCGCGGATTACCTGACATTCCCGGCAGTGTGTCCGGAGCAGCCCCTTCCACCTGCAGGTAACGAAATCCGTAATAGGTGAAGCGGGGCCTCCAGGTTTCAACACCTTCGCCTTTCAGGATATATGAGAAATAATATGGTGAGCCGCTGGCTGTCTGATTGGCAAGGTTTCAGGTGTGACCAGTTCCGAAGGGATCAGCCGAATTTCCTGGCCTTTTTTCCCCTGCACATTTAACTCAATGATCCCGGATGCATTCTGTCCAAAATCATACAGATAGGTACCATGGCGGGGATTTGTTATCTTGGCGGGTTTAAAAGACTCCATCACTTTAACCGGGTGATCAGTCTCAGCCATTAGTTTTCCGGCGGGTGCGTTAATATACAGTGCATTATGCCATGCCGAATCATCAAATCCCGGTTTGTTCCAGCCATTCTGCTCCAAACGGGCATCATAATCCTCACCGCCAAATATACTCGTGTAGGTTATGGGCGATGGATCAGTCTTCCAGGTGTTATCAGATATGATATCATCGGATGATCCATCAGCATAAGCCAGTTTCAGCAGGCAGATCATCCCGGGCATTCCATAGGCGATCACCAGCTTGCGGTATCTTTCACGGTTAATATTATAAAAGCCATTCCCAACAAGAACACCGATGGTGTTGGAACCCTGGTGTACGGAGCCGGTAACATCCAGTACATTATACAGTACAGTCTTTTCATAATTGGTCCATCCGGGTGTCAGAAAACCATCTCCGGCCTGTTGTCCGTTAATACTGGCCTCATATTGGCCCAATCCGCTGATATACAGGATAGCCTTTGCAACCCGTTTATTCACATTGAAATCCTTGCGAAAATAGGGTATCACCGGTCTCAGCAAGGCCTGTTTATCCAGATCGTCACCATTGCCATGCACACCAGGTACGAGCCGGTTTGACTCATCCATCATTTCAAAACCGATCCACTGTGCATTCTTCCAGTCAGCCTGAGAAAAAAGCGAGGTATGAAAGGTCGCGACCTTGCTCCACCCGGACTCAGCCCCATCCTGATTCCATACCTTTACCTTCCAGAAGTAGGTTTGTGCGGGCTTCAGTTCCGGGCCTGCATATTTCACCAGAATGGATTGGGTTGACTGGTAAGGTCCGGAGTCCCAAATATTACCCACATCGGATGACAGGTCTTCCTGATTATCAGATACCAGGATCCGGCAGGCCGACTGTGACTGGTTGCGCAATTCGGATATGAGCTGCCAGGAGAAACCCGGACCGTCTGAACCGATATTCATCGGGCAATCCGTGAAATTACAGGTCAGTTTGTCCGGGATAACCGGAAAGCTATCCCTGGAGCAGGCTGTGTAAAGGCCAAGCACCAGAAAACAACATATCTGAAGCGCATTTTTCATTTGGATGATTGATAAAATGAATGATCTGCCAATCTTGTTGGCGGGATTGAGGCACAATTTAGTAAAAAGTTCGACTCATTCAGGGAAAATTTCATTTTCAATTCCGGATTCCGGAACAAAAAATCCCGCAACCTGTTAATATCAAAAATGGTAGTCCAATGAAATTGTCAAGAGACCTTTCCAATTATGACAGTCTGGTTTCCAAAATGTTCACCTGGCCGCGATCTTCCGGGCAATGGGAACAGTACAAGCTTACTGAAGACCAGGTAGGGTTTTTCCACGCCAACGGCTACCTTTCCGGTATTAAGTTGCTGGAGGAATGGCAGGTAGACCAGCTAAACCGTGAGCTTGACAGAAGTGATGGACCCCGGCCATCCGGACCATGATCTGCTGTACGAATTCCATACCAATGAATCCGCCGATCCGGACAAGGTATTGTTTCATGCATTGGGACACTGGCGGTATGACCCCAGGTTTCCATGATGTCTTATGGAATCCTGCCTTTGTCATGGCAGCCTATCAATTGCTGGGGCACAAAGCGGTGCGCTTCTGGCATGATCAGTTGTTCTGTAAGCCGGCAAAACACGGCGGCGTTGTAGCCTGGCATCAGGATTATTCTTATTGGACCAGGTCAAAACCCATGCAGCATCTTACCACATGGATCGGGCTCGATGACGCTACCCGGGCAAACGGATGCCTGCATTACGTTCCCGGAAGTCACCGTTGGGGCTTCCTGGACAAACCGGTATTGACCGGAGAAATGGAAGGCTTGAAAGCCTTTCTCAATGATGAACAGCAGGAAGAATTAAAAAATGCCATTCCCATTGAGATGAAAAAAGGTTATGGCACATTCCACCATCCCCTGCTGGTGCATGGCTCCTTTGAGAATACCTCTGAGTATCCGCGAAGGGCTTTTGTCATCAATGTATTTGCCGATGGCACTCTTTCAGATTCTGACGAACCTTTGCTTGATGGTGTGCCTGTATTCAGGAAAGGGCAGAAGCTGGAAGGACAGTTCTTCCCCTTGCTATTTGATGATAAACCGAATGGATAATGATAAAAATAAAGTTCTTTTGTCCCTATTGGGGATCCTCTGCTCTTCCATATGACCAGTTCTTCAAAAAAGCCAAAGAAGCGGGTTATGACGGGGTTGAAATGAGCCTGCCTTTCAATAAAGCGGAAAAGTCAGGCATATCAGCGCTGCTAAACGATTCAGGACTGGAACTGGTTGCACAGCATTTTGAAACTGCCGATCCGGATCCGCGCCTGCATAAGGAGAACTTCCGGAAGCATCTGTATAACCTGGCCGAGGCAAGGCCTTTGCTCATCAACTCACAGACCGGGAAGGATTATTTCTCTTTCAGTGAAAACAAGGATCTGCTCGAACTTTCTTTCAGTATTTCACAGGAAACCGGAATACCGGTGGTGCATGAGACCCATCGCGGGAAATTCAGCTTTGCTGTACACATTACCCGCCAGTATCTTGAAAAAGTACCCGGTCTTGAACTTGGGCTTGATCTGTCGCACTGGTGCAATGTGGCAGAATCGCTGCTTCAGGATCAGGGTGAATCAGTAGATCTTGCCCTGCAACACACACGTCATATCCATGCCCGGGTAGGTCATGCCGAAGGACCGCAAATTACGGATCCCCGCCTGCCCGAATGGAAAGAAACCATGCAATATCATTTATCATGCTGGGATAAAGTCGTCGGGAATTTCAAACAGCAAGGGAAGGACTTCCTTACCATCACACCGGAGTTCGGTCCATATCCCTATATGCAGCACCTGCCCTTTACCGGAATGCCTGTCGCAAATCAGTGGGAAATAAATGTATATATGATGGAAATGCTACGGGAACGGTATAAATCTACTCTTTAGTCAATTCCGGAAAGTTAAATCGTCATTGCGAGGGAGTGAAGCGACCGAAGCAATCTATTTCCAGTTGGCAGATTGCTTCGCTACGCTCGCAATGACCTTTTCATCAAGGACTTTTAGGAGTGACTCTGGTTTTTTACTTTCTCAATCTCATTTCTTCAGCTGAAACATTTTGACACCGTTATCATAGAAAATCGCTTTCGCAATGTCTCGGGCCAGTCCTTCGGTAATCCAGCCCTTTTCCACGCGTTCGGCCAGGACGGTCGCCACCACCTCTTTGCCTAGTTCAAGAGAACCAATGGCGTCATCTATGTTTGTAACATCACCACCCCAGAACAACTTGTTATAGGGAACAGCGTCCAGAATTTCGTGCAAGCCGCGGATTGCTGCAGTTTTCGAAATCTGGGGCAACCAGACAATATCGAGATACACATTGGTGAACTGCTTTCCGATGGCGGTAAAGTCACCAACCCAGGGATATCCGCCATGGAACAGGATAAATTTGGCCTCCGGATATTTGATAAGAAGATTAAGCAGCTTCATGGGATGACCGTTGTCGAGCATGCTGTTGTTGCCTGCCAGGTAACCGGTGTGGATCTGTATGGGCAATTTCAGCTTTATGGACTGCTGTACAATGTGGTGAAAAAGAAAATCTTCCAGTTTCTTTATTTCTTTTTCATCCGAAGGGGTTGGTTTGGCGTAAATTGCCCTGGCCTCGGCATAATCAATGTCTTCGAAATCGATGGACCTGCTGTAGGCCAGTGTATTCTTGATGCATACGGCTCCCCTGGCCTTAAAGACAGCCAGTACGGAATCTGTAAGCGAAATATAATCATCCAGGTTCTTCAGAATGAGCACTTCCCGGTTCATCAGCTTTAAAAGGCTCTTATTCGTATCTGATCTTTTATCACGGGCTGCTTCTCCGATCAGGGAAACCAGACTGTTGATGTTACACACCAGACTGAAATAAGCTGTATCAACATCTGTATTGTAGTGATCCCAGTATTGATCCAGGACCATGGTCTCGAAATTTCCCTTCCGGTATACCTCCTCAAACCATGCCGGGTAATTCCGGTAATGGTTTGTGAACATTTTATCATACAACACAAGGGCATCCTCCTTGGTAAGAAAGGGTTTGTCGAATCCATACAAGATCCGCAGGGTATTCATGAACTGGTCGTGATAGCTTGTGGTACGGCAGTAAGCGTAGTATTGTGCAAATTGATCCCACACACTGTCCATGTTGCACCTGCCCTCCTTTTTATCCGGAAATCCAGGTGCTCCGGCAGAATGCAGATCACCGGGAAAATAAGAGATCGTGTTCAGCAGGCAGAAATTAGCTGAATCGGAGGGCGTTTGCAGGTGCTCATGGGCATCTACAATTTTAAGCGTATCAATGTAACTTCTCAGGCGATTGTACACATTATCCTGGCAGCCAGAAACCAGGATTACGAGAATTACAATCAGGGATTTTTTCATACGGTTGATTTTAGGTTATCTGTATGCGGTTTATTTACCTTCCATTCTGTTACCGACCCAAAAAACAGATTGAAAGGGTTTGAGATCAAGATGAACGTTTGTTCTGGGAACCGGTGATTTGTCTCCTTGCAAGACCTCGGTTTTCACAGGCCCGATCTCACCTGAACGGGGATCACAGGCTTCCAGGGATAATTCACCGCGCAGGGTAATCTGCGTTCTGACAGGGGAACTTCCCAGGTTCGCAAAATAGTATAATTCCTGATCCTGACCTACTTTGTGAATATATTGAATGTTTCCATTTTCAGGATATTCCACGTCAAAGCATATACCAGAGCCTTCACAGGTCTTTCTGAGAATGTCACCATCCGGGCTGGGTATAAAAATAGCCTTGCCTCCGTTGGTATTGGAATACCATACATTTTCAGCTATATCCGCAGCCGGAAACACTGATTTTACCAACTGCAATATCTGCTGATCCTGTCCAATTTCGCATGATTTATAAGGCAGCCTGGTGGTAAAAATCAAGATCCCTCCTGTATTATAGAAATCTGTTATTTTCTGCAGATTGCTGACCGAAATAGTTTTGCATGAAGGGATGATCAGGATGCTAAAATCTTCCGTATTGGTAATATTTTCCAGATGCAGTTTCCTGTCGACAATACTGCACTTCTCATCCAGCACTTCGGGATGAATAAAGGTAAAGTCCTTCCCGGCCACATTGGTAAGCCGGTTGGCAACATCAACATAATCGATCTCAGCAACCTGTTCTTTGTAGAATTCATTGGAAGGATCAGGCGGGCCATCAATATTGGAAGGGCCTTTGCGGTCGTCAAAAAAATGCTGCCCCTGCAGTGAAGAAATGGGATAAAGTATCCCGATATCAGCCACATGGCGTCCTTCTTCCTGTAACATAAGGTTGAGACGAGCGAGGAATTGCGTGAAAAATTTCAGACTATCGGCATAAAGCGGATTACGATACGACAGTTCCGGCCGATAAGTCACTTTGGTATTGTCATACCATACAGCATGGGGAATGAGCATATTGATGCCCTTGGTATACTGATCCATGGCAATGGCGTAAAAATCATTCCATTTCAGGTTGGCCGGATCATCATAGTTGGGCATGGCTCCATAGGTTTCCGACATCACCAGCCTTTTATCCCAGTTGTAGGCTGCTGAGCTGATCAGCTTGTAGAACCGCTCAGCATAGCGATGTCCGCCAATCTTGTCGATACCTGGTATTTCCAGGTATTTGGCAGATTTCATCAGATCGCCGGATGCATTCACAGGAATTAAGGCCTCCTCTGGTGCGTTATGTCCCGTAGCCGTTATTCCATGGGCCACCGACCAGTCGCTCACCACCTTAACAAATCCGGTAGCATACAACTCAGCGCGGAAACCAAACAGATAGTTCCGGGCCGACTGGGTTTCAGGGCCGATATCATACCACAGGGCGGGATACAGTATAACCGGACTGAATCCATGTTTCTTTTCGAATTTTTCATTGAACATATCTGTCCAGGTTCTGAACTGCGCATTAAACATGGATGGTTCATCAAAGAATGTTCCGCCTACCGTTGTTCCGAAATATTCCCTGAATCTGTCAAAATATACATCATGTACCATCCGGGTGAACTTGATGCAAGCATCGGGATTCAGATAATCCACAACTGGATGGCCATCGAGAACACAGGTAAAAATCATGATTTTCCATTTTCCGGCAGGAACATCCCATTTCAGCATTCCGCCCGAGACTTTACCGGTGATGTCAATCCTTTCCCTGGAGGTTGTTTCCATCGCCACAACACCCATTAGTTTTGCCTTCCGGGATCTTTGTTGCATATAAAAAAGGACCTGCAATCTCAACTTCTGCCTTATCGAGCCGCCTGATCGTCTGGTCGGGATATTTCAGCTGAAAACGGGGTTTCCCGTCACCTTCCGCAAAAGCGCCCACTGAACCGCTGGGAAAACCGAACTCATCGTAAAGACTGATGGTCATGTCCAGTTCCTTTGCCTTCTTCAGCATGATGCCATACAATTTCAGATAGTCTTCAGACAGATATTCCGGACTGAAGTTCTTCCCAAAGGGGACCACACCAAAACCGCCGTAGCCACAAAGATCACGGAGTGCCTGCATTTGCTCTGTGATGCCCATGTTCGTCCACAGTCGTATTATTCCAGAACCACAAGGGCCTTGGCCAATATTGAATAGGGGGATGTTTGAATTCATCCTTTGATATTTTTGATGTGCATGCCGGAATAAACAATGTGCAAATCAAGACAGCGCTGATCGCTTTTAGTTGATTCATCTTTTTCATAATTTGGGTGATAATCCTGATATGGAAATTTGCGGGAACTTGCATTCCCGCCCCCCAAATTACACTTTTTTTTGAATTAAAATACGAATGTACTTGACTTTGGAGGCAGAATTTTATATCTTATACAGATGAAAACGAACACGGCTGACTTTCTAAGTTGTCCGGCTTGCCACAAGGATTTTTCATTTTTAGAAATGAAAACCATCAGGTGTATTGTCACCATGACCTTGCTCCTGACTTGCACCTTAAGGATCAATGGGCAGACAGCCGAATTCTACCAGAGTAAAATTGATCACTTCAAGACGCAGAGAGTAATTGGAACGGTCATGATCTTTAGCTCCGTTCCGATGTGGATTTGGAAATAATTGAAAAGTCCGATACCTCAGATTCCTGCTTCAACTTTCCCGAATTTTCTTTGTGAAAAATAATTGGGGAGGGTTTCATCGGTATTGATAATGATCCCACCGAGCATGTAAATCGGGAATCGCTGCAAAAGGTCCGGATGCCGGAATATTAGACTCAGCATCTCCTTTTCAATTTCCTGGTAAACAAGTTGGGTAGTCTGCAAAATAGGTACCGGCGCATTGTTTATTTCGTTCACCTTTGGGAGCAACCGCAAAGCCAGGAATTCAGGTTGAAATTCAGAATAATCTGCCGGATCTATCTGATGAATGGATTTTGACAGCAGGTGTTCCTGCACCATCATGAGGGCACCACATGTATTGGTATGCCTTTGCTGTCCCACGCGTTTTATTTTGCCGATCTCTCCGGTGCGTGAGATGCCGATGTGGGGGCCAAAGATAAACAGGGCAGCCCCGCCATCCGGGATATGGTCGGAAAAGGCTGTAATCCCTATTTCACCAACAAAGGGATATCCTGCCAGCCCCCCCATAATAAAGGTGCCTTGCGGTGATGGAAGGTTCATTTTGGCTGGCTGATGGTTCAGTTCGTCGAAACAGAAAGAAGTGGCAATGATAATTTTGTTGAGTTCAATACCCTCCTGTTCTGCAATTGCCAGAACCGCGTTGTGTGCGGCTTCTGACATGGTCTTGTACCGGTCAAAGTATTTTTGAAGTATCTTATGCATGGTATATCCAAACGATGATGAATCACTTTTCGGGTTATCCGGTTGCGCCAAGTGCATTGGCTATGGCATTGATGGTTTTAAGCAAAATGATATTCTGTTGTGCATGGATGTTTGGGTCGTCGGTATCCTTACTTTCGCGCCATTTTTTCAGGGTATGAACCTGAATCGCATGCATTGGCTCCAAAGCAGCTGCCCGCAGCCGGGTTGAATAAAAATGGTTCTTTCGTCTTTGTTCAAAGGGTATTTGAAGCAGTTCTGCCAGCAGGCTTTGCGTTAACTGGTATTCGGACAAGATAAGTGGCAGAATATCGTTCTTAACCTTTTGTTCAGTTATTAATGATGCATACAATTCAATAATGGCCGGGTCAGTAGATGCCAGTCCGGAATCTACATTCGTAAATATATACCGTAAAAGCGGGTGGTCAGGAATCAGCCTGCGAAGCACTTCATATTTCTGCGGTTCGTTTTCCTTTAATTGCTTTAAAGTACTGCCAACCCCATACCAGCTTGTAAGGTTAATGCGGCTCTGACTCCAGCTGAATACCCAGGGTATGGCACGCAGGTCGGACAGTCCACGCCGGCCTGTTCGCCTTGCGGGCCGTGAACCAATTTTGCTGGTTTCAATGACATCAATGGGGGTGGCCTGTTCGAAGAACCGGATAAAGCTCTTGTGGCGGGTAAGCCGGGTATATGCCTTTTGGCTTTCAGAGGCCATATACCGCATGAGTTCAAAGAGTTCTTCATTTATGGTATAGTCACTGAAAAGTGTATTGAACAAGGTGCCCGAAGCGAGGAGTTCAAGGTTAAAAGCTGCATTTACCTTGTTGGCATATTTGCGTTCTATGGTTTCTCCCTGTTCCGTGAGACGAAGCTTTCCGCATAGTGACGCCGGGGGAAGTGAACGCATGAACCAGTGCATGGGACCGGCACCCCGGCTTATGCTGCCTCCCTTACCGTGGAAAAAGCGCACATCAACACCATACTTTCTACCAGTTTCAGTGAGTTTATGCTGGGCTTCAAAAAGGTACCACTGACTGGCCAGAATACCACCATCCTTGTTGCTGTCGCTGTAACCAATCATTACCTCTGCGACCGGCCGTTTGAGTCCTTTAAACTGCATATTCAACTGCAGTGTATTTCGGGTTACGGGATTGGCCAAAAACTCATCGAAAACGGCAGAAGCATGCTGAAGATCATCCAGGGTTTCAAATAAGGGTACGATTGGGATCAGACAAGCAGGACCCTGGCGTGTTTTTACATACAGGCCGGTTTCACGGCACATCAGAAATACGGTAAACAGGTCTTCAACTTTACGGGTCATACTGACAATAAGCGGTCCCAGTGCATTGGGACCGAATTTCAGCGCATGATCGGCCAGTACCTGCAAATATCCAAGCACCTGGATGGTTTCAGTAGTCTTTCCGGTATAGGATCGGGTAAATGGCCTGTAAAACAACAATTCACGCAACAGGAATTTTTTGTCAATTGAACCGTCAGGATTCAACGAATAGCTTGTACAGTCAACATCCTCAAGCAAACCCAGAAAAGCCTCCTGATAATAGGTACTGTTCTGGCGAATGTCAAGATGCGCCAGGTGAAAACCGAAACTTTTCACGAAACGGATGGTTTTCACCACCTCATTTACTGCGAGAGTGGGAGCTCCCCACCGGGTTATCGCCCGAAAAAGCAATTCCAGATCAGCAAGCAACATGTCCGATTGTTTATAATACCTCTCAGAAAAGTCCAGCAGGCTGCTCTCATCCGCTTTATACTGCATGATTGGCAATTTCTCGGCAAGCAACAAAACATACTGCTTGAAGGGTTCATGTTTTGTTGTATTCAGCCATTCCGAACCGGATAAGCTCAACATTTGTGCCGCCAGTGTGTTTTTATACTGAAGAAAGAAAGGAGGCAGGCTGGTCTCTTCAGTATAAATGCTCAGACTTTCTGCCAGTTTGATCAGGTGCTGGTGTGTCAGTCGCAGGGCTTCGGCACGGAATTTTTTTAATGTATAGCTTGTGATCTCAGGGGTCACCAGCGGGTGCCCGTCGCGGTCACCCCCCACCCAGGTGCCCAGAGAAATACCAGGCATATTGCGGTAATCCTCAAGCTCCTCCGGGTTAAAACCGGCATCTGTCCAAGCCTGTAAAAGCTGCTTGTTGTGCAGATCGAAAACATCAGGGAAAACGCTTGTAAGATAATATAGCATGTTTTCCAGCTCCGTTTCTACCTTGGGTTTTTCAAGATAAATATCATCAATAAACCACAGGCGGGTGAGAATTTGTTTAATCTCATTCCTGATACTGAGTCTTTCGATATAGGTATATACCGGATTTTCGAGCATGACGAGCTGCAGGTATAATTCTCTGTAATATTTTAAAACCACGGTCCGCTTTGCTTCTGTGGGATGAGCGGTAAGCACGGGTTCAACCTGCAGTTGTGAAAGCGCTTCCAATATGGTGTCCTGCTCAAAGCCCCTGGCCAGGAGTTCAGAGAAAGTCTGAGCCCAGCTGCCATTCACGCTCTGCGGTCCCATGGATTGCTGCTTGCTTCGCCTGCTTTGTACAGCCCAATTGACTTCACACAAGTTAAGGAGCTGAAAACAAATTGAGTACAGGTGTACAAGGGACTTTTCCCTGCCTGCCGGCGGAAGTGCGATTTCCTCATTCAGCCAGGGAATGAAACCGGTAAGTGTTTTCTCATTATTGGCTTCCAGCACATCTGACAGGCATTTGAGCAGGAAAAGCAGGTCCTTGTATGGTTTGCCGATTTCTTTAATGTTCTCTTGGAAAACAGGATGCATACATTTTTACAATGATAACAATTCCCCTTCGTATTTTGTTTTGAAGGCCCGGCACCTATTTTTTGCTTTTGTATTTCTGCAGATAGGCAGCAAGTTCTGTCCCCAGCTTTTTCACGTACTGATCGGCATCTTTCAGCATTTTATCACGGATCAGTATGTCGTAATGTTTGAATCTGCGCGAGTCAAAAGAGACTTTGCCATCTCCGGAGCTGAAATAATAGAAATCGGAAAAACTGTAACTGAATTTCCGGTCATCGAACATGCATGTCAGCACATAACCAATCCTGAGATTCGTGAGATCGCGATAATCCTCAGGTTCAGGCATGAAAAACTGATTGGATTCGATCTTATTTTTTGAAGCATTTATATAAGTGCCTTTATCGCCGGTTTCCGGAAACTTCTGATAAAGCCATTTCAGCGTTTGTCTATACAAGGTATCCTTTACAAAGGTCTCACTTGAGATTTCATTCTCTACAGTATATTTCTTTGTCGTCTCATTGATTTTAAGTCCTTGACCAATAACATTTTGCGATACAAAGACTGCCAAAAGTGCTGTCAACAGGAATGACTTGTTCATGGATGTTGAATTTAAGCTCAAACAAAGATAGATAAACCTGACCTTACTATTTCAAGCCATTAGGGTATTTTTATCAACGGACACGGGAATCTATGCCTGCCTGATCAGCAAACAGCAAACAAAACAAAAGCTATTTGCCTGGATAACAAACTGGTGTTGAATTTCAGCAAGTAAATTTGAGACGCACCCCATTTGATAGTATTACAGTCAGTGCTCCGGGGAACATAACCGCATCAGGTTCAACCTGTCATTCAGGTATGCGGAAGCCTAAATATAGTGTCTGCAACCTAATCAGCCTTTGCAGCCTGCTTTTAGTACAACCTCAACGTATTATTCTAAATCATTATGAATTTATCCTTGCTGGTCTGGCAAAAAGCGCATTTTTCATCCATGGCAGCTTTGCTATATGTGTTCCCGCAAACCGGGCAAACGGCATATTCAAAAGGTAACGTTTTTTCTGTATTTTCTTTTAAAGCCTGTAATGCATTTGAATAAAACTGCTGATGTTTCTTCTCCGTATCGCTGGCCCAAGTAAAAGATTTTTTAGCTTTTTCCACCTTTTCTGTTTCAGCATCTGTTATAAACTGCGGATACATGGTACTTACCTCATAGGATTCCCCGTCAATGGCCGCCTGAAGATTTTCTGCGGTTGTCTTCACTTCAAATTCCGGTGTGAATGCATCCATTTTCTCACCTAATTCTTCCAGTACTTTGGTGTGGTTTGCAGCGTGTATTGACTCTGACTTTGATGCAGCATCAAAAAGCTTGGCAATGGTATCCAGGCCTCCTTCCCGGGCTTTTTGCGCAAAAGCAGCATATTTGGCACTCGCCGTTGTTTCTCCCTTAATACCAGCCTTGAGATTTTCAATGGTTTTGGCCGGTTTGGGTGATTGGCAACCCGCAAAAGCAATTAAGCCAATTACTGCAAAAATTAAAATGTTTCTCATAGCAATCATTTTTAGAGTTAGAATTTATAAAGGCATCATATAATTATAAACCAGATTTCCGCCGAAAAATCCAGTAACAGATACAGATAAGGCAGCCAGAGCATATAGTGCAAATGTTAACCATTTGAGTTTATTATTTTCGGTTTCACGTGACTGTGATATAATCCTTAACACAGATGTGACAAGTAAAAGACCCAGGGTAATCCAGGCAAAAAGTTCATGCGTTTCTTTGATATCACCGGCAGTACCCGACATTTCAGCGGTAAAAAATAACCCTGTAAACCAGGCAAATAGAGCTGATAACGTACCGAAAATCAGCAGGTAAAAACTGGTCCTATACAGGCATACCTCCTGCTTTATAAAAACAGAAGCTAACTCAGCAAGAAATCCCAGAGCAACCAGTGCGATGGGAAAATGCACCAACATAGGATGAAAATGGTTTGTAGAAATCATGATTTCAGGTTTTGGTTAAAATATTGTTGCGTCCTGGACAACGCATAATTACAGTTTTTCTTCTGTTCTGATCCAATATTAATGAGATTTATTATCAATAGAATACATGCAAAACATGGCAAGAAAAAGGTGAAAAATTCACAAACATAGAGCAATGAAGGAAAACCAATCAGGATAAAAATACAAATAATTTTTTAAGTCAATATTTTTCAGCACTTTTATTTTAATACTATTTCTGCTTTTTTGCCTGTCTTTTATTTATAAACACTATACGCATGTGATAGACGTGCTTTGAAGTGATTTAATTAATGAAATACGCACTGGTACATCCAATTTCAGAACCAATAATAAAAATTGCCTGTTTATGGTATTTTTTTAATCATACCTGCGAATTCCTTGGTCGTAAACGCTCTGAGGGTTGTTGTACTTACATTCCCAAGAGAACTTAATGCGAGACTGAATGTAGCAGCAACCTCATCGTTTGGTGCTTCACCGATACTGATATAATCATATTGTCCCAGGGTTGAATAAAAACCAATTACTTTTCCGCCCATTTTTTCAAACCCTTTAATCCCATCCTCAACTCTTTTCGGTGCTCCTTTCAGATCCTTTGCTCCCTGAGCAGTCAATTTCATTAAAATAATGTATGTATTCATTTTGGCCTCCTTTTTTAAATTATTAATCCGGATGAGACCAGTGCGTAATTCTTTGTTAGAATCTTCCAAACAGAAGATCAAAAGTATTGCATAAGTTACGACAATATGAGGCCGAAGTCAAGTGTATTTTGACGAAACTATGCTGATGACCACCCGTCCGTATTTCTCACTATCCCACTTAAATTGAATAACCTAGATGTAAATTGCAGGGGGTTTTATATAAATATTCCTGAATACACTTGACTTCGGAACTTTATTGTCGTAACTTTCATAATATAATTGACCTTCTGTTGTTTTATTCCCAATTTTTAACCAATACCCAATCAAATGAAAACTTCATTAAGATTTGCAATGGTTGCATTAACCTTTATTGCTGTAACAACTAATGCTTATACCCAGGAATGGACAAAAGCACAAAAAGAAGTCTGGCAGATTGTCGAGGATAGCTGGACAAAGTGGAAAGCCGGTGATATTCAGGGCCCTGCATCCTATATTCATGAAAAGTACCAGGGTTGGAATGATCAATCACCCTTACCCATGACCAAAGAAATGGCGATACAGCGCGCTCAGGAAACTAAGGATATTTTTAAGATTAACTATTTCAGTTTAAATCCTGCGAGAATCGTTATAACAGAAAATGCCGCTGTTGTTGACTATTATTATAGTATCGATGCGACAATAACACGGGGAGAAAAAAAGGAAACCGGCAATTCCCATGGGCAGAATGCCGAGTTCTATATCAAAGAAGGTGGCAAGTGGTTATTATTAGGAGATATGACAACCATTCTCGAAGAGGGAAACAGTAACGATGATGACTGATCCTGATCTGCCTGTATATGGCATCCCAAAAAGTTATGTAAAGATCAACGAATAAACCTGACACACAAAGAAAAACCCGGCCAGAAGATGACCGGGTTTTTGTTGTGAATAGTTTTACTAATGAATCAAATTATTCCAATCTGATATATTTTTCAACAGAAAAATTTGTCTTATCAATTTGTCCGTTTTCGTCTACAGGCCAGGTTTGAATTAAGGTATCATTTCTGAGTTCCAGGAGCATTTTTACCTTTTGACCTGTCCCATTTTGGCCAGGCATATACAAAATTGTTTCTTCATACCGGTTTCCGTCAAGTGTGTAAGTTCCTCCAACACCATTATCCATAAATGTCGTATCCATCTGAAACCGCCCAACAGTAAGGAAATGATTTTCTGTCCACATTTTAATATCACTTCCGGTGGTACTACCTGGAAACTCATACGTTAGCGAATCTGCCATTGTCCATTTCGCATAAACCAGTTGCCATGCACCCTGGGGTAACATACTTTTCTGTTGTGTACAACCAGCAACGATAACTAAAATCATTACATAAAAAATTGATTTTGCTTTCATAGTTTGAATTTTGGTGTTAGGTTAATGAATACAAATAGAATTGCTTTAATCATACAGAGGTAAAAGTTACGATAAATAAGTTAAAGTCGAGTGAATCTTGAAAACAGAATGTGATTCGGATTTTTTGTTGTAATTTCATCGTATATTTTCCTTTCGCGGATATATTGTATCTATTCATTAACCAACTTAAAATTCAAAATTATGAGTAAACTTCTTTTTGCTTTAACCACGATCTTGATTTTATTCCTTGGTTGTTCCTATAATCAGAAGAGCAGTGAAACTGATCTGAAATGCAATGAAATCCAAAAAAACAAAGAAATCTCTGCCAGGTACCATGAATTAAATGCAAATGATATTGATTCCATCCTTGCAGATAATTTTATGGGTCGAACCGCGAAGGATCTGCATACATGGAACAGGGAAAACCACCGGGAATACCTTTCCAGTAATTCATACAAAAAGGATTCAGTCATACAGCAGGTTGCTGAAGGCGACTGGGTAGCCACAAGGTTTGCAAGAACCATGGATTATCAGGGGGATACGGTGAAAGTATATTTAATGCAGTTTAAAAGATTTGAGAACGGCAAGATTGCTGAAATTCATGAATACTGGGATTATATGCCATTAAAGGAAATTATGGACAAAGCCGAAGCCAAAGAAAAGAAATAGAAGCTGGAAACGCTCATGAATAATGGGCAACAAAACAAATACAGCTTTTTCTAATATCCCCGGATAGGATCCTCCGGGGATTTGTATTCAGTTAATTTCTATTCAATTTGCATTGAAATAGATATTGCATCCTTACATTTGTAAGAGAAGTATAATTCAATTTTCCATGAAAAAACCTGCAGGACTTACCTTTCTCTTATTTTTTCAGTGCATATTATTACTGGCCCAGCCAGATGAAAAGCTGAAATCTGACATTCGCCATACCGGTTTTGTACATAGTCCCTTGCCCCTGGACTATAGCAAATCATTTGAAAAATTCGGTCTTACCAAAAAAATACTGGTTTCTGACATGCTCTGCGATATGGAGGATATGGGCAGATGGTCGCACAAGGGTATCGGCGGCATGGAACAGACCTCTGAAAGGAGCATTTCCGGAAAGCATAGTTTGAGATTGCACGCTCCCACCCTCGTTACCGGGTTTCTTGGCTGGGGACTGGGCAGGGGGACCTCCATGGCCAGCTTCGATGTGGGCGGGATAAACTGGGAGCGATACAACAGGATACATTTCAGCATCTTTCCCGATTGCGAAGGTGCGCGCAGCATATACCTGAACCTGATCATTGAGAACGACGGGAAAATAAAAGTCCCCGACCGGTATGGCCGGGAGGGAATTCATGAAATAAACCTGATCAACGGGCAGTGGAATGAGGGTTTTGTGGAGATACCCGAACTGGCCAGGGATAAAGTCACCCGGATATCTTTTGCCATTGAAGTCTTTGGGAAGGAACAAACCATGGGTGATTCACTGAAATTTGATATCGATGCGGTTGAATTGCAGATGATTGAGAATCCGGAAGTGGTCAGCGGGTGGAAGCCTGCCAAAACACGTCTGGGAGAATTTGAAACCCTTGATTTTACAGATTTCAGGCGCGAAGGACAATACAGGATCAGGATCGGGTCCGTTATCTCTCAACCCTTCTTCATTGACCGGAATGTATGGGACAACTCAGCCTGGCGGGTAATGAACTTCATGTTCTGTGAGCGTTGCGGTTATCCTGTTCCCGGAAAACACGGAGCTTGCCATGGCGACATGAATGGTGAGTTCAACGGACATCTGTTTACAGTGAATGGTGGTTGGCATGATGCCGCTGATATGTCACAACAGACCCTCCAAACCGGTGAAATTGCCTTTTCACTTTTTGAACTGGCAAGCCGTGCAAAGGAGAAGAACAATATTGACCTGTATAACAGACTGATGGAAGAAGCCCTCTGGGGACTTGATTTTATAGTTAAAACCCGTCTTGGAGGTGGTTACAGAATGCAGGGCTGGGGAACCAATTTGTGGACCGATGGTCTGATCGGAACGGTCGATGATACCGGATGGCGCAGATTAGAGGTGAACAACAGCGGTTTTGAGAACTTCCTGTACTCGGGCATAGAAGCTTATGCTTCGATGATCATTGAGCGAGATTCCATGCTGAAAGGGCATCTCCGCAGAATCGCAAAGGAGGACTTCGGATTTGCCCTCACGCGATTTGAAGAACTGGGATATAATGAAAGGATAGAAGGCGGGCATGCCTATATGGCCTCTCAAAGCCAGTATATGGCCACCGTATCCTGGGCGGCCAGCCTGTTGTACAAACTGACAAAGGATCAATTTTATGCAGGTAAAGCTGCTGATTATATAAAATATACCCTCCGGTGCCAGCGTACGGAACCCCTGAAGGACCCCAACAAGACCAGGGGATTTTTCTATCGTGACCTGAACAAAAAAACCATTGTTCATTTTAACCATCAATCACGTGACCATGTTTACATGCAGGCATTAACCGAGCTTTGCCGGACCCAACCGGGCCATCCGGATTATAAAACCTGGGAGAATTCCATCAGGCTATACGCAGAATACCTGAAAAACATATATCAGTATGTTAAACCCTACGGCATGATCCCCAGCGGTGTTTACCATAAGGATGAAATAAAGGATTCTGTCAATTTTTATATAACGCAGGTCTGGATCGATCACGATGTAACCAATGACTTCAAAGAACAGCTGGAGAACGGGGTAAAACTGGATGAAGAACATTTTCTCCGTGTATTCCCCGTATGGTTCTCCTTTAGAGGCAATGCAGCCGTTCAACTGGCAACCGGGAAGGCAGCAGCTATGTGTGGTAAATTCCTGAATGATAAAGAGTTGATCAATATTGCAGAACAACAGTTGTTCTGGATTGTGGGAAAAAATCCTTTCGGACAATCCCTGATATGGGGTGAAGGCAGTAATTATGCTCAGCAATACACGGCCCTGCCGGGTGAAACAGTTGGTGAAATACCTGTTGGCATGCAGTCCCGGTTCAATGAGGATACGCCTTACTGCCCCAATATTAATACGGCCACTTATAAGGAGGTTTGGGGATCATCCGCCTGTAAATGGCTATCCCTGATTGCCGAGTTTTGAAACAAACCGTATGGATTAATTTGATTTGCAGCAGCCTTCTTGTAACTTATTTATAAACCCGGTCAGATGATGACCGGGTTTTCCGTTAAGTATCAGATAAAG
The DNA here is from genome assembly GCA_963705125.1 of uncultured Bacteroidales bacterium. GTDB lineage: Bacteria > Bacteroidota > Bacteroidia > Bacteroidales > UBA10428 > UBA5072. Next base: position 412,446 of record CAVPIY010000012.1, read on the forward strand.
TCGTAGCTTATTCAATACCTTAATGCAACAAAACTTAAGGAATAGAGTATGATTAGAAAAAACATGATGAGAAATCTGATTTTGGTGTTTGCATTCATAGTAGTAGCGATAAGTTGCAGCAGAGACAATGAATCAAATTGGAATGGTTCCAGAATCGTTATAAAGGGGAAGATTTCCAGAAGTACCCTAAAAAGTACCGGATCAGGATCGGCTAATTCATTGTTGCTATCCGATGCTAAAAAAATACTGGTATTTAACAGTACCGGATATCAGCTTTTTGACATCGGAGACAGTTCTTTCACAGTAAAAGCCCTTTCAGGAACTGCTACTGCGCTAGCCTTTCTTAACGAGGAAAATAATTACATCGGTTGTTTATGTTCAGGTGGTCTAAACGTTTTGCCTCTGGTGAGTTTAAAAAACGGGGATAACACAGTTATTGATCTGAGCAATTTAACATTGGAAGGAACCAGTGTTATACCTGAAAATAATCCAATTGGCAATGAAATTAATCTGAATGGGGAAGAAATTGCATGGTATAAAGAACTGGGAGTTTATTACGAATCATTATCCAAAAATATAGACGCTGATAATGATGGTATTCCTGATGTTCTTGACAAAAAAGACTTTAATATAAGTACAATCTTCGATATTTATTGCGGCTCCTGGGGATTGAACGATTCTCCTCCGCAAATTAATGATACCGCCAATTTTTATATTAATTACGCCTTACGTATTGCCGGTGGCAAATCTTTGATCCCGTCAAATTCAAATATAGCCATTACTGGACCGGAAGCCTCACCCTATATTGACATAAGGCAAACCCATTACGCCACCGGTCCCGATTGCTTTATAGCCTTTTTTCAAAGAGAAACGCCTCCTCCTCCCGGATATCCGTTTGGATCAGCCTTTTTACCATTCGGGAAAGGGAAATACACTGTAACGCTTGATGCAAAGAATTACACATTGAACTATTCAAATATAAATGCAAAACATTTTTTCATATTGGCTGAACCGACCGTTCATACAAATAATCAAAATGAAATTATTTCTATTTCAGTAGAATACAGAGATATGGGTAATTCTATCGTTAAGGCTGAAAATTATGTATATCAAACAATGCTGCAACTTAGTGGAAACCAGGGCAAACAATTGTGTCAAATAGGCACTTTATGGGAAAATCCTGAGGCAAAATCCAATACTGAGATTTATGATTTTGTATTACCCAGCCCAATTCCTTTATCAGATCTTCAGAATTTGTCTGTATGTTATCTTGATTTGATCGGGAATGCATATAATATCATTTATATTCAATAATGCCCCATATGCGGCCGGAATAAATTGACCAGCCATGGCCGAAGTTACATTGTTGGATCATCATAATAATGTATACTTATCCTGAATATTCACAAGATTTTATTGTCACTTTCTGTCGTCACAGAAAGTAACCAAAGAGGACTAACGGCCTGAACGCACTCCGTCTCGTACCTCGACTTCGTTTGAACGGCAGGCCGTCTGATATGGTATTTTTAATTTTGCTCCGCAATCTTTGTAGTAACGTTTGATCACCTGTATCCTGGTCAAATGAAGGTCATTAAGTAGCAGCAGCAATCATCGAAGCACAGTGGGCTGGCCCTGACAAAACGCGGTGGCGCCGAGGTGTGAATGTTGCAAGGCTTGGAATTTCAATAAAGGGCCTTGGCTTTAGCACAAAAGGACGATAACGAAATTAATTCTTGTGTATAATTTCTGTAGGCCTTTTGTGCGATTACTTTATTCGAAATTCCTGCCTTGCGGCAGAGCGGGGAGGGGTCGTTTTGTCTTGACTTTTCTTACCCCGTTCGGCAGAGGCTACCGCATGGTTGCGGTACAGGTTGCGCCTCTGTCGACACTATGCTGACAGGCTTGGCCTGTCTTCAAAGCAATATACATTTTACAAACAGGCAAAGCCTGGATGGATATTGCGGCTGAGGCCAAGCCTCAGCCGAACGGGGTGTGATTACTCGACTCCCACATGCCCACCCACTTGCTGCTCGTGATCACACCGTCAGTTTAAAACAACATGGCCACCAAAGGTGGCCATTAACACTTATCTTTCCGGTGTGATTACTCGCTCCCGCAGGCCATAACACAGCCCGCTCGTGATCACACCGTCAGTTTAAAAACAATTAGGCCACCAAAGGTGGCCATTAACACTTATCTTTCCGGTGTGATTACTCGCTCCCGCAGGCCATAACACAGCCCGCTCGTGATCACACCGTCAGTTTAAAAACAATTAGGCCACCAAAGGTGGCCATTAACACTTATCTTTCCGGTGTGATTCCGGTGCGACTCGAACGCACGACCTACAGCTTAGAAGGCTGTTGCTCTATCCAACTGAGCTACGGAACCTTGGTAGGATTCAAGATTGAAGATTGAAGATGTAAGAATTAAGACAAAACCTTCAAACACATCAGTTCTGATATCTGAAATAGTTTCCTGAACCCATGATAAGGCTGCAAAAATAGCAAAATTCAAATTCTAAGCACAAGGATTAAATCAAAAGTGGTGATCATGCACAAAACCCATGCCCAATTCCCACCAGTCACCAATTACCAATCACCAATTACATTCTCTTCATCCTCTCCAACTCCGTCTTCAATTCAGCCACCTGCGCTTCGAGGCTTTTCAATTTTGTAATGCTTCTGCTAATGCCAAAAGTACCAACAATTTCACCCTCACGGTTTCTTAATGGCATTTTGGTGGTATTTACCCAGCTTTCTTTTCCATCCTGGACCTCCTTCTCATCCAGGTCATAAATGGCCTGCCCTGTCCTGATTATATTCTGCTCATCTTCAAAAGCAGGCCTGGCGTGTTCCTCATCAAAGAAATCAAAATCAGTTTTTCCCATCAACTCATCCGCAGTTTTAAGCCCGAAAAGATCGAGCATGGATTTACTGAAGCGGATGAAACGACTTTTCTCGTCCTTAAAATAAATGCATTCAGGAACGTTGCTTAGCAGTGTGTCAAGTAAGGCTTTTTCTTCTTCAAGCTCTTTTTGTTTTTCCTGAATTTCCCTGATCATTTGTTCGTTCCGCTCATTCTCTTCCTGCTTGAGTTTTTCCATCTGCTCATGCGTGGCCTGCAGTTCTTCAATATTCTGCCTCAGCTCCTCGTCCTGGGCTTTCATTTCTTCAGCCTGCTGCTGGAATCTTTCGAGGTATTCAGTGGTTTGTAAATGCAACCTCACGGTGATCAAAGCGGACGCAATGCTCTCCGCAACCTTTTCTACGAATTCAACTTCATGAGGTTTGAACGGATTGAACGATGCCATTTCAAGTACACCGAGGATCTCCTCCCCCTTCTTCAAAGGAACGATTAGCAGACAACCGGGTTTTGCCCCACCAAGCCCCGAGGTTATTTCAATATATTCCTCCGGGATCCTGCTGAGCAGGATGGTCTTTTTCTCCAACACACAGGTACCCGCAAGTCCCTCGCCGATACCAATCCGTTTCTTCTGAAATTTATGCCGGTCAAATGCATAGGCGGCCACCAGCTCAAGATATTGTGTACCCTCGTCTTCCTCTATCAGGAATAGTCCGCCCTGGTTGGCATTCAGATATTGGATGATATTTCGGATAATGTTCATGGATAGCTTCTGGAGATTATCATTGTCCATGCGAATGATGTCGTTAAACAGGGCAATTCCCTGGGCAGACCAGTTTCTGATCTCTTCTTCCTGTTTGCGTACAGTTGCCTGTTCCCGGTTTTGTAAAAGACTGTTCTTCAGATTATTCAGGGATATGCCCAGTCTGTCACCGGCACCCAGCTGTTCAAATTCCAGATCAATATTCCCCTTGCCCAGGTCATCGATAAAGGAAGTTGCCCGGTTTAGCCGGTCCGACAGCAAACTGGCAGCATTTACCGAGTGGCCTAATTCATCCGCATGCATCACCTCTGGTCTTTCTGGCTTCCCTCCTATTGCAAGGGTATGGAGGAAATCTCCCAGTCCCCTGAAACCACTGGCCATCCTGTCGCTCAGCACATGCACCACCAGGTATGCCATAAGCACCAGCAGTCCGGTCAGGATGCCCAGATACCAGGTCAGTCTGTGTACAGGCCTGAGGGCTTCATTCTTATCGAGCTGGCTGACCAGTATCCACTTCATTCCGGGTATAGTTACCGGACCATAGGAACACAAAACATGCTTTCCGGTTGAAGTGCTGTACTCCGTCAACCTTTCCTTTCCATGTATACCATCCTGAAAGACTACATCATCTAAAGGCTGCACCATTGCGGTTGTTCTTAACCTGTCGGCCTTAAGAGAAACAGCGCCATCCGGGGCAAATCTTTTTAACCGGCGGACATACCGGTCAGGATCCGTTAACATATCCGGATCATTGTTCCGGTAAAACAGATCATCACCAACTATAAATGATTTCAATCCGGATTCGCCCATCAGATCGTTGTTTTCCTGGGCCAGTAACTGGTCAAGAATGGACGCATCCATTGCAAAAATTATGGCTCCCTTTATTTCACTGCCCGAAATCAGGGGCGCTGAAATAAAAAAAGTTGGCTTAAGCAGTGCAGGTGCATACAAAGCCTCATCGGTAATTTGAAATGATCCGGCCGAGGGTAACCCGATCGCGGATTTAAATGCCATACCCAGTGTCGTATTTTTATAAGGTCCTTCATAGAGATTGGTGGCAAAATCGAGGTTTTTCTTCACCGAGTATACCACATAACCGCTTTTGTAATCCACCAGGAGGATGTCTGAAATACCTGTTTCACGGACATATTGCACCATAGCCGGGTGATAACCGCTGTGAAGCCCGCTGTATGAACTGCCGTCAGCCGCCTTATTGAAGGAATACTTGAATCCGGCCGGCCTGGTATTGCCGGTTATATACAGATACTGGAGTATTTGCTGCCTGTTGTCCCGGGGAATAAGTGAAGTCAGTGGTATTTTTTTATCCATCCGGCTTTCCAGCAACGGAAGGATTTCGGTTGTATAGTATCCCTCCACGAGCAGACCGATCTGCTCGGGAGTCCCGGCTCCGGGTGTGGCATAATTATCACTTTCAATATTCATAAATGACTCACTCAGTAGTGCATGCATGTCCAGGGTTTGCTGGCTGGCAGAAATGACCCTGATTTTTTCGGATAATCGCTCAAAATAGGCTTCAACAAGCCTGGCTTTTGCTGTTCGCAACAGATATACTTTGTCGTAAGCATTGCGAATGGCAGCTTTCCGTTGAAACAGGCTTACCATCAGAATGACAATACATGCTGACAACAGGATGCCTGCCAGGTATGCGATCCTTACTTTCCAACGAATGCTTATGGATCCTAACCGGGAAAGCAAGGTCTTTTTTCCCCGTGCGGAAGCATCTGTTTTCCATTCTTCCATGCTGCTCATTTCACTGGTTTTTTATGCTGGTGCTAATACCTGTTAACGGATGAACCCTTCGCCGTGTTACAAATTATGGTATATAAGACAATTGAGATAATCAAATTCGTAAAAAAAGATGCAATACCCCGCTTATCAGAAAATAAAAGTATCCATTTACCTCTCAAGAAATAATAAAAAAAATTACATTTGCGATCTGTTGAAAAATCGAAGCAGTAATGAGCAAAAAAATTGAAGAAAACGGCGCCGGATTTCAAAGTGTCGAGAATGCGTTAAGCCGCACTGAACAATACATTGAAGAGAATCAAAAAAGCCTGTCAATCATCATTCTGGCCATCGTTGTGGTGGTTGGCGGTTACCTCGGATATAAAAAGTTCTACCTTGAGCCCGCCAACCGGGAAGCCCAATCTGCCATGTATGTTTCCGAACAATACTTTGAAAAGGATTCATTTAAACTGGCCCTGAATGGTGATGGAGCAAATTACGGATTCCTGGATATCATTGATGAATACAGCATTACACATGCTGCCAATCTGGCCCGCTATTATGCCGGTATCTGCTATATGAGAACGGGGCAGTATGAAGATGCGATTGAGAACCTTGAGAAGTTTGATGCTGAAGACATCATGATTGCTACGGTAGCTTTGGGTGCAATCGGCGATTGCTATGTTGAGCTCAATGAATATGAAAAAGCGGCCTCATTTTACCTGAAAGCCGGTCAGCGCAAGAAAAATGCCTTTACCTCACCCATTTACCTCAAAAAGGCCGGGATGGTATTCGAAGACCTGAAAAAGTATGACAAGGCGCTTAAGGCTTACGAGATCATCAAAAAAGACTATCCGGCTTCAGACGAAGGGAAATTGATCGAAAAATACATTGCTGCACTGAAGATTAAAATGCAGTAAAGATTTGCTCTGAAAACACATAAAGTATCAATGAATCTTTTTATTGGTACTTTTTTTATTACCTGATGCCATGGCAACCGCACTGAAAAATCTGTCCGATTATGATCCCCAGAGGATACCCGATGCTGCACAAATGAGATTCGGGATTGTTGTATCAGACTGGAACCATGAAATAACCTATGCCATGCGCGATGCAGCCCTCCATACACTATCCAGGCATGGTGCATCGCCGGAAAAAATCCTCGTCAAACATGTGCCCGGTAGCTTTGAACTCACCCTGGGTGCACAGTTGCTGGCAGAAACCGATGATTTTGATGCCATCATCTGCCTGGGTTGTGTAATTCAGGGTGAAACCAGGCATTTCGAATTCATCTGCCAGAGTGTTACACAGGGAATTACCCAGCTCAATTTAACCTATAAGATACCAGTGGTCTTTGGTGTACTCACCACAAACACCCTGCAACAGGCCATTGAAAGAGCAGGCGGAAAGCATGGCAACAAGGGTGATGAAGCCGCACTGACTGCCATTAAAATGATTGCATTGAAAGGGGAGCTCGATTAAAAGCTAACCAAATCTGGCCATTATGGTTCAAGAACTGGATTTTGAAGACATCCGTCCTTATTACGATGATGAGATCAACGCTGCCCTTTACAGGATAACAGCTGTACCGGAATTTGGTAAAATCCTGGAATTCCTCTTCCCCGAAAGAAGCAAAACCGATATCATCCGTGAACTGAAACAGATCCGGACTGCCCTCGATTTCCAGAAACAGTTCATGCATCCCCTGGTGAACTCGATCGTTCATAAAACGTCAAAGGGGCTTACTTATAGCGGATTTGAATATCTGGAACCCGCTACTCCTTACCTGTTTGTGGCCAACCACCGTGACATTGTGCTTGACTCGGCAATACTGCAGGTATTGTTGCTGGACAATGGTCACCTGACTTCGGAGATCACGTTTGGAAGCAACCTGATGATCAGTCAGTTTATTATCGACCTGGGCAAAGTCAACCGCATGTTCAAAGTGTATCGTGGCGGAAACCGGCTTGAACTTCTCCGGAATTCGCAACTGCTTTCGGCCTATATCCGGCACACCATCACCCAAAAGCGTACCTCTGCTTGGATTGCCCAGCGGAACGGGCGGACCAAAGACGGAAACGACAAAACCGAATCAGGCTTGCTGAAAATGTTCAACATCAGCGGTACCTGTGAATTTGATGAGTCATTCGCCGAACTGAACATGGTTCCCCTCTCGATGTCATATGAATATGAACCCTGTTGTGCCCTGAAAGTCAAGGAAGTCAGTGTGACTTCAAAAGGGCTGACCTATCACAAGGCACCACATGAAGATCTGATGAGCATTATTGCAGGTATCACCCAGCAGAAAGGCCGGATCCACCTCTCCGTTTGTCCGCCGGTCAACCGGTTCCTGGCAGAAAGCCGCGATATGACCGTTTATAATGACAGGATCAACAAGCTGGCATCCCGCATCGATACGGAAATCTACCGCCATTATACCCTGTGGCCCACCAACTATATTGCTTATGATCTGCTGAGTGAAAGTTCAACATACTCAACGCTTTATACCGCTGCACAGAAGGATGAATTTATTGATTATATGCATCGCGAATTATCTAGTCAAAAAATTGACAATCAGGAATATATTGAGATTTTGTTAAAACTGTATGCCAATCCGGTATTGAATAATATGAGTCTTGATAAATTCTGATTCTAATTCTTATTCCCAAATCAGAATCTTCCATCAGAATCAGAATTATTTTTGTCCCTCGTCCCTCGTCCCTTGTCCCTGCTTAACACTGCTTTCTTCACACTCCCCGCCTTCAGCAGCAGGGATTTTGCACTTTCATAATCCGAAAGCTGAATTTGTTCCATAACCATGCGGGTGCCGCGATCGACCAGCTTGTTATTTGTCAGTTGCATATTCACCATCCGGTTGTCTTCCACCCTGCCCAGCCGGATCATCACCGAGGTGGAAATCATATTCAGCACCAGTTTTTGTGCAGTTCCGCTTTTCATACGCGTACTGCCGGTGACAAATTCGGGCCCTGCTTCCACTTCCACAGGAAAATCCACGCATTGCGAGAGTGGTGAGCCCACATTGCAGGTGATCCCTCCGGTAATGATGCCCTGGGCACGACAGGCTCTCATCCCTCCCAGAACATAGGGTGTGGTACCGCTGGCGGCAATTCCGACCACCACATCACTGTTTTTTACGTGATATGCCTCAAGATCTTTCCAGCATTGTTCCGTATCGTCTTCAGCAAACTCCACGGCCTTCCGGATTGCACGGTCTCCCCCGGCGATCAGCCCGATTACGAGACCATGCTCTACCCCAAAAGTGGGCGGACATTCACTGGCATCCACAATGCCAAGTCTTCCGCTGGTACCTGCACCCACATAAAACAGGCGCCCGCCGGCCAGCATATTGTCCACGATGGCTTCCACAAGCTTTTCAATCTGCGGGATTGACTTTTCAACGGTCAGGGGTACCTGTTTGTCCTCGTTATTGATACTGACCAGCAATTCCCGGACGGTCATAACTTCCAGATGCCTGTAAACGGATGGCTGTTCAGTTGTTTTCTTAAAATCAGATCTTATGGGCATAACCGGATTCAAAATGATTATTGGTGTAAAATTAGTGTTATACGGGGAATATGCTAATTTGCCAATTTGCTAATTTGCCAATATGTAATATATTGATAAGGTATCTGCACGACTGCACGACTGCACGACCCGCCTCCGCATTGCTACGGTCGGGCAAAGCTGCATGAATGCTTTTCAGATTCTAACCATTTATCAACAGCTGCTTTTTCTGTGCAATAGTTTTTTTACATTTATTCTGTCAAATTTAAACCATGTATTACAATAACCTATGAGCGGGTTTTTCGGCAGTATCTCAAAGCATGATTGCGTTTCGGATGTCTTCTACGGCACGGATTATCATTCACACCTGGGCACAAAAAGGGCAGGTATGTCATTTTACTCCCCTGAAAGCGGATTTCAGCGTGCCATACACAGTTTGGAGGATGGCTATTTCCGGAACAAGTTTGAGAATGACATGCCGGGCTTTTCGGGCAACCTGGGCATTGGCGTGATCAGTGATACCGAAGCGCAGCCGATTCAGGTTACCACACATCTTGGACGTTTTGCCGTGGCCACAGTGAACAGGATCATCAACCTGGATGAACTGGAATCCTATTTCCTGAAAAAACACCAGACCTTTGCTGAAACCAGCCAGGGTTCAATCAATCCCACTGAACTGGTGGCCAAATTAATTGCCGAAGCGGATGACTTCCTGTCAGGCATTGAAAATGTCTACAAACGGGTAAAAGGTTCCTGTTCAATGCTGATCCTCACCGAGGACAGCATTATTGCAGCACGCGACAGGCTGGGAAGAACACCGGTTATTCTCGGACGGAAAGAGGATGCCTGGGCAGTAGCTTTTGAAACATGTTCCTTCCCGAACCTGTCTTTTAAACCGGATAAATGCCTGGGTCCGGGCGAGGTAATCCGGTTGACGGCAGATGGTTATGAACAGTTGCGGAAACCGGGAGACAAAATGCAGGTCTGTTCTTTCCTTTGGGTTTATTATGGCTATCCACCCTCTTTTTATGAGGAGATCAATGTGGATGAGTGCCGGTACCGGTGCGGCGCCGCATTGGCCAAACATGACACGGCCGAGGTTGATTTTGTGGCCGGTATACCGGATTCAGGCATCGGTCATGCCATGGGTTACAGCAATGAACGTGGTTTGCCGCTGAAGCGTCCCTATACAAAATACACACCAACCTGGCCCCGCAGTTTTATGCCCCAGAACCAGGAAACCCGTGACCTGGTTGCCCGTATGAAACTGATTACGAATGAGTCAGTCGTTAAGGGCAAACGGGGAGTTTTTCTAGACGATTCGATTGTACGTGGCACACAGCTAAAGGACAATGTACGTAACCTGCATGCAGCAGGGATCAGGGAAGTCCACATGCGAATCGCCTGCCCTCCCCTTACCTATCCATGCGAATACCTGAATTTCAGCCGTTCCAGATCAAACCTTGATCTGGCCACTCATACAGCGGTGAGAAAGATTGAAGGAAAGGATGAATTTGACATGAAGGAGTATTCCGATATCCGGAACGAAAAATACAATATCATGGTTGAGCAGATCAGAAAAAACCTGAACCTGACCACGCTGACCTATCAAAAACTGGATGACCTGGTAGAGGCCATCGGCCTGCCCAGAGAGAAGCTTTGCACGCACTGCTGGGATGGTTCGAGTTATGTGTAGAGGATTGAAGATTGAAGATTGAGTCCACTCCGAAAAGTCTGCAAAGCATCGCGTCATTGCGAGCGCAGCGAAGCAATCTGTTCATATGCAATAGATTGCTTCAGTCGCTTCGCTCCTTCGCAATGACGTTTGGACTTTTCGGAGTAGACTCAAGATTGAAGATTGAAGATGGGGGGATGGGGAGATGTAATGATGTAGTGATCAGATATGACATTTGCAGAAAGGGTAATTGACTTCTATGAAAACCTGGATTTTGCCGGCAGTCTGCCAGCGGGAGTTCAGATTATGGTCCCATCCCGTGATAATCCGGCCGTAAAAAGGCTAATACTGGAGTTTTATGCCAAATTCTTTTCTGACCATAATCCGAGGCAATTGATCCTGGGCATTAATCCCGGCCGTTTTGGTGCCGGAGCCACGGGCATTCCGTTTACCGATACCCGGCGGTTAAATGAGAAATGCGGGATCAGTTTCAGCGATTTTCACACCCATGAACCCTCCTCGGTTTTTATGTATGACATGATCGATGCATTTGGGGGTGTTCCTGAATTCTACAGCAAATTCCTGATCAGTGCCATATGCCCGCTGGGCTTTACCTTCAAGGGTAAAAACGACAAACGGGTGAACTACAACTATTACGACAGCAGGACCCTCACCGCTGCGGTATATCCCTTCATCGTTGAAACCCTGAAAAGACAACTGAAATTCGGGATCGATACCTCTGTATGCTTTTGCCTGGGAACCGGAAAAAACCATGATTTTCTGAAAACACTCAATACGGAACACCGGTTTTTTCAAAAGATCATAGCCCTGGAACATCCGCGCTACATTATGCAGTACAGGGCCAGGATGAAGCAGGAGTATGTGGAGAAGTATGTGAGGGCGTTGAAGGGGAAGGGTAATCGGTATTCAGTAATCGGTATTCGGTAATCGGTTAGTCATTTCTAAATACTTCGTCACGCTTATCCTGTTCATTCATTTGTGTATAAATTGCATGATTGGTGAACAACCAATATCAATCTTGTATATTTTTACCAGAATGTAACCATTTCCATCGATTACTTTGCATGATGCGTAAATTATTGGTGTCGGCTCTGGCCATTTTATTGTTATCTGATTTTATCAGTGCATTCAGTCAGATACCCGATTCAATTATTCCCTTTGAGAAGGCTTACAAACGAACCTACCATACAGTCAGACTTCAGGACCAACCTCCGGTGATCGACGGGAGGCTGGATGATCTCTGCTGGATCACTGAAGGTACCTGGTCGCTGAATTTTATTCAGAATACACCGGCAGAACGGGCCCTGCCTACTTATCCCACCCGGATAAAGATCCTGTATGATGAAAAGAATATCTATTTTGCCCTCAGGGCATGGGATCCGGAACCTGATAAAATAAACCGCTTTGTGGGTGACCGCGATGATAATTCTATCGGCGACCTGATCAGTGTGGCATTTGATTCCTATCATGACTCCCGGGCGGCAACGGAATTTAACATCAATGCAGGAGGTAACAAAACCGACCTCATCGTCACAGATAAGCTGGATGTCAACCTCGACTGGAATGCCGTATGGGAAGGCAAAACCGCGGTAAATGATTCCTCCTGGACGGTGGAATTCCGGATCCCGCTTAACCAGCTTCGTTATAACCACAGTGATTCCGGAATGGTTTGGGGACTGCATGTCCGGCGCATTGTCCGCCGAATTGCGGAGGTTGACCAATGGAGTCTGATCCCGCGTAAAAACAGCGGCCACGTGTATTCTTTCGGTACGATGTATGGTTTACAGGGTTTACAAAAACCCAGGCTGGTGGAATTTCTGCCCTATATGGCCGGGAAGGTCACACTGGAACCCGAAATACCGGGCAGCCCTTATTCCAGTGGTACAAGGTGGAGCGGCAATGCCGGTATCGACAGCAAGATCGGTGTGGGTGATTTTACCATGGACATTACCATTAATCCTGATTTCGGACAAATTGAAGCAGATCCCTCGGTCATGAACCTCACGGCATTTGAAACCTTCTATGAAGAAAAGCGTCCGTTTTTCCTGGAGGGACAGCATATCTTCGACTTTTCTCCCGATGACAACATGATATTCTATTCCCGGCGCATCGGACATGCACCCTCCTATTTGCCCGAGGTGGACAATGTTGCATCGTTTTCCAAAGTACCTGAATACACCAGCATTATCAATGCCATCAAACTTACCGGCACAACCCGCAAGGGAGTAACAGTAGGCATTTTGCAGAGTACAACACAGGAGGAAACGGCAAAAGTAACAGAAAATGGCAAGGAAAGCAGGACTGTGGTTGAACCCCTCACCAATTTCCTGGTGGGACGTGTCCAGAAAATAGCCAACAAGGGCAATACGATATTCGGGACCATACTCACTTCCACAAACCGGCTTATCCATGAACCTCACCTGAACTACCTGAACCGGAATGCCTATACTGCCGGTATCGACTTTTTGCAATATACGGCCAACAGGGATTATTACCTGGATTTCAAGGGTATGGCAAGCTTTATAAATGGAGAAGAGGAAGCTATGCTGTACCTGCAGCAGAATCCCGTTCATTATTACCAGCGTCCCGATGCATCAGGCTACCTGGGAGTTGACAGCAGCCGGAGGTCACTTTCCGGAACCGGCGGACGGCTGAAGGTGGGACGCCAGGGCAGCCGGCGATTCATTTTTTCGGAAAAGGTAGGCTGGTGGTCTCCGGGCTTTGACCTGAATGACATGGGATATCTGCACATGGCTGATTGGTTTGAAAATAATACCCAGATCGCTTACAGGCAAACTGAACCACGAAAATTATTCCGGAATTATACACTCTCCCTGTATCAGACGAATGCGTGGAATTTTGGTGGTGTCCGGACCCGGAGTGATATTGGCGCAGAATTTTTTACCATGTTTAATAACCAGTGGGAGATCAGTCTGTTATGAAACGTTGTACCTTCCCGCCTTTCCACCCGGTTGCTTCGGGGAGGTCCTGCCTTCAGGATTCCACCCTACTGGGAGCATTCCCTGATCATCAATACGGACCGTTCAAAGCGGATATCCTTTAAACTTCACAACATGGGTATGGTAAGCTCCGACGGTATATCATACTCATATATGCTTGAACCCGGTGTTGATTTCCGGATCGGGAATCATATTAATATCATGACTGAATACCGATACGTCCGCAATGTTGACAATACGCAATATGTAACACAAGAGCCTTTGGAACAGGACATCCGTTATATCCTGGGCAGGATTGGACAACAAACCCATAATTTCGTGCTACGATTTAATTATAACTTTACACCGGATATCTCTGTACAATATTATGGTAGTCCATTCATTTCAACCGGAATTTATGATGAATTTAAGCGTGTGGATGAAGCCGGGGATTATGATATACAACAGCGTTACCATACATTCACCGATGCAGAAATTGCCCTGGATGCATCTTCACAGACCTATACGGTAACGGAAGGTTCTGAAACCTATACATTTGATAATCCTGACTTCAGCTTCCGTGAATTCCGGTCGAACCTGGTAGCCCGATGGGAATACCGGCCAGGCTCAACGCTTTACCTGGTTTGGGGCCACAACCGGTCGGGCCTGGATAATGTCTATAATCCGGCATTGGATTACAATATCGGGGAATTATATGGTATTCCGGCTACCAATGTATTTATGGTAAAGATGAGTTTCTGGTTAGGACTATGAATGCAAAAGAAAGATTTATCGCGGCATTAACACGGCAAGCAACTGACCGGCTGCCAGTCACCACGCATCATATTATGCCTTCATTTTTAAAGCATTATATGAGCAATGCTTCCAGCCAGGTATTCTTCGACACATTCGGAATTGATCCGATCAGCTGGGTTATGGCTTATGCCTGCTCGCCGGACAAAGGCGAATATCATGACCCTGCTCACACATCGCTCGGATTCCTAGAGGCCCGGAGGGTATGTTCCGACAACTGGCAAGTTCAAATTGAGCCCCTGGGCGGATATGAATATGAAACGCATCGCTTCAGCATCATAACCCCGGACAAAACCCTGTCCATGGTTTTGCAGACCAATGAACACACCACCTGGTTAAAGGAACACCTGGTAAAAGAGAAAAAGGATATCGACTGCATTGCCAAATACATGACTTATCCGCTTTGCGATGTTCCGGCAATTAACAGGGCAGCCGCAGAATTTGGCAATCGCGGGCTGATCCGGGGTCATATCATGGCCTTTGAGGGATTCGGACAGCCCGGATGCTGGCAGGATGCTTCCTGTCTCTTCGGGACTGAGAACCTGATCATGGCAACCTTTGATGATCCTGAATGGGTGCATACTTTTTTATCGGTGCTGTGTAAACGTAAAAAAATTTATATCAATTCATTGATAGGGGCAGATTACGACCTGCTCGAGCTCGGAGGAGGTGATGCCTCAACCACGGTGATCTCACCGGATATTTTCAGGGATTTTATCATACCCTATGACAGTCAGCTAATCGAAGCGGCACATCAGGCCGGACAGCGAATTGTTTACCATACCTGTGGCGGGATGATGCCCATTCTCGAAGATATTGCATCCATGAAACCCGATGCCATGGAAACCTTCACTCCTGCAGCAATGGGCGGTGATGTTATTTTACGCGAGGCCAAGAAAAGGGTCGGTGATCAGGTATGTATGATCGGCGGGTTCGACCAGTTTCATTTCTTTAACAACTGCAGTGAAGAAGAAACCCGGAAGGAAGTGCGGAGATGCTTTACCGAGGCGGGTGAAGGAGGAGGCTTCATCCTGTCTCCCTCAGACCACTTTTTCGATGCCGATCTGAATCTGATCCGTGCATTTGCGGATGAGGCGAGGAAATGCACATACGGTAACTTCTGAACAACCTGACAGGAAAAGAGATCGTTTGAATACCGACCGATCTCTAATGTTCTTCATTAATTAAAAAAAATAGTGAAAACTAGATACTATTATAATAGTATTTACTACATTTAAATTGCTTTATTGAAACGTCAGGTAATTCTTGAATATTATGTAACATTCTACTGGAATTTGATTTACTTTCCTTCCTCAGATGACCGCCATGAAAAAAAAAGCAATATCGGTTTTCATGACTATTCTGGTTATCCTCATCTTCTTGCGATGCGAGCAAGAGTTTGACAAATATTACAAGGTGCCCGATGATCTTATCGGAACCGTGCTGGACGTCCTGCAAGAGAACGGAGACTATACTCTCTTTTGTCAGGCCCTTGAAATGGTTGATTATGCAGATATTATCGGCAAAACGGGCAACTTTACAGTTTTTGCTCCTGATGACAGTGCGTTTGGTGTTTTTTTCAAGGAAACAGGATACAATACATTGGAAGATATTCCGGAAGAAGAGCTGAGGAGTATAATCATGTATCATATTGTTTTCTGGTCCTATTCCAAATACAAACTGCTGTATGGACTGGGAATAGAAGATGAGACCGCGGAGTACACGACCGATTATTTCAAGAAAGAGACAAGATACAAACCGCTTGTTACAACTGAAGAGGATTCCAAAGGAAGAAGCTACAATGTATACCATGGATATAAATATCTTCCAGTATTTTCTTCTGAATATTTTTTGGAGCACAAGCTGGATGCTGGCCTTAACTATTCTTTTTTTTATCCGGGCTCTGCATTTACCGGTCTTAACGTGGACCATGCCGGAATTGAAGAGTACGATGTTCCGGCACAAAACGGATGGATACACAGGGTTAATCAGGTACTGGTTCCTCCGGATAATCACGAGCAGATCCTGAACAAGCATGCCGAATTCGGTGCGTTTTATGAATTACTGAACGACAGGGCAATATATGTTTACAATGATCAGGCTACCCGACAACAGAAAGGGGATGGTGATGTAAACAATGACGGCGATATCGACTCACTTTTTACAAAATCCTATAACTTTAATTCTGAAACGTATTCCCTGGACGATGAAAACGTTGGGGGAAATGGCCAAAACCTGACACTCGCCCTGTTTGTGCCGGACAACAATGCACTGCAACTTTTCATGGCAGAAAACACCAGGGGCTATTCATCCATTCAGGATTTTGATAAGTACTGGATCAACTGGTATCTGGTTCATTATATCGGTTATAATTACTGGCCTACCCAGTTGGCGGTCATGACCACCGAATGGAAAATGCCCCTGGCCTCAGTAACACGGGAAGGCAATATATCGCAAAGCAATATTGTTTTCTCCCAGATGGCCAGCAACGGTCAGTTTTATGGCATCAACACCTACCTGCTTCCCAAATCCTTCGAAACAGCTGCCGGACCAATATTTGGCAATAAGGACTTTGAATGGTTCTGTGAATTGCTGATATTCTACGATGTAGATATTCTGTTGAACAATGAAGATATTTTTTACACGGTATTTGCACCTACGAATGAAGCCATGGCAGATGCAGGATATTCAGCCAGAGACGGTCTGGGAGGTTTCGGCCTGTATCATGCCCAGAATCCCCTTTCACCAGTGCCAAGAAGCAGGGCAGTTGACCTGATCAAATCACATATTGTCGCAGATGA
Source organism: uncultured Bacteroidales bacterium (assembly GCA_963705125.1). Taxonomy (GTDB): domain Bacteria; phylum Bacteroidota; class Bacteroidia; order Bacteroidales; family UBA10428; genus UBA5072. The sequence goes on from CAVPIY010000012.1 coordinate 429,591, forward strand.
TATGCTGAAGGGTGATTTCGAAGCAGGAACTTTCGTCAGGACAACGCAAGGTACGTATATAGGTATCACAACAGAAGGAATATTCGGAGGTGGTAACACAGATGTTGTTACCGTTGGCCCGCCCGAAGGGACCGGGACAAACGGCAGGGTGTATCCCGTTGAAGATATGCTTATCTCCCCTTCGCTGGATTTGTTGCAGGTTATCAGCGATAAGAACAAGCATCCTGAATTCCAGGAATTCTATAAACTACTGCAGACTTCGGGATTGATCCTGCTCGATGACGATTTCAATTACACAGTACTTTCCAATCTTGCTACCGGTGTAAATTACACCTGCATGATCCCTACCAACCAGGCTATAATTGAAGGTATATCCACAGGACTGATACCTGCCGGGCAGGAGCTTTTAAAACAATTCCTCAGGTATTATTTTATTGAAGGAACTGTTTTCACGGATGGTAAAAATAGTGGAACATTCAAAACCACAAGGTATGCAGATGAAACATTTAATAATTACTCAACAATATTGGTAATGAATGAGATGCATAATCTGAGGGTACAGGATAATCAAGGAAATATCTCACAGGTAATCAGCGGAGACATCATGACCTCAAACGGCGTAATTCATACGATCGACTCATTGCTGCTCTATTGAAAGTAACCAATGAATGCATTAAGGACCATATTGATACTTTTATTTCTCCTGTCAATTGACAGCTATTCACAAGGCGTGCCTGCAATCAAGGGCAAAATTACCGATAAGACAGACAGGTCACCACTCATAGGTGTTACCGTTATTGAGGTGAATACGGATAACCGCATCTTAAATGGTACCACAACGGATGGCAATGGGAATTTCACTCTCCTCATTACAAATCCAAGTCCCCTGCTTAAAATTTCCTATATCGGATATAAAACAGTGAATATTCAACCGAAGGAAACTGAATTCCTGAATATTGAACTTGAAGAAGACCTGCAAATGCTGCAGGAGGTAGTCATAACAGCAGAATCAAAAAAAGTGGGCGGATTAAATCCTGTTTCCTCGAGAGACCTCACTGGATCAGTAGATGCCATTAATATGAAGAACTTAGAAGACATGAAGGTTTCCAATATCGGGGAAGCATTGCAGGGCAGAAGCAGCAATGTGGACATAACCATGTCTTCAGGTGATCCGGGAGCAGGAATGTCGATCAGGATAAGGGGCACAGCCTCAATCAGCGGGTCAAATGAACCTTTGATCGTTGTGGACGGTGTACCATTTGAAACGAACCTGAACCAGGATTTCGACTTTGCGGGAGCCACCCAGGAAAAATTCAGCGGTTTACTGAATATTACTCCCGAGGATATCCTGAGCATACAGGTATTGAAAGATGCATCAGCGACTGCAGTATGGGGTTCCCGGGGAGCCAACGGAGTTATCCTGATCGAAACAAAACGCGGAACCAAGGGCAAAAACTCATTCGAATACCTTTTTAAACTGAGCGTTAATCCAAAACCCCGTAGTATACCCCTGTTGGATGGATATTCTTACTCCATGCTGCAATTGGAGGAGATTTTCAACGCAGGTATTATAGAGGTTCCCCCTGAACTTGCCTATGACAAAGAAAATGAGGATTATAATAATTATTCTCAAAACACGGACTGGGTAGATGCAATTACCCAGACCGGAATCGCCCAGGAACATAATCTTTCTATGTCAGGTGGGGGGGAGAATGCATTGTATCGTTTCTCGGTAGGATATCTTGATCAATCAGGCACCACTATCGGTACTAAATACAACCGCTTTACTTCCCGGTTCAATCTCGACTACAATGTATCTTCCAAACTGGTTTTTTCAGGCGATTTTTCATATACCTATGGGCATAACCAGATGAGCTACCCTGGAACAACTTACAGGGAGGACAATCAATATGAGTTTTGGAATACAGTGCGTGCAGTTGCCTATGTGAAAGCGCCAAACATGAGCATTTATGAATACGATGAAAATGGGAATATGACCAGCCAGTATTTCACACCTGAAGTGAATTATCAGGGCCAGGGCTATGAATGGATCAATCCGGTTGCCATGGCCAAAGAAGCCTCCAGTATTCAGAAAGACCATAGGATAAGAACAAAATTGTCCCTGAAATACAACATACTGAAGGATCTTGTTTTTACAAGTTTTGTTGCTTACGATCTTAATAATCAGCCATCCAGTAAATTCCTTCCTTATCAGGCTACCGGTACAAACTGGACATCAACCTTCATAAATCTTGCTTCAGGGATGGATTATGAAAGTTCATCGCTTGAATCACAGAGTCAATTGACGTATACCTTTACCAAGGGTAATCACCGACTCACCGCAATGTCAGCCTTTATTCTTTCTGACAGCAAAAGCGGCTGGTATTTCGGAAGCACATCCAATACCCCGTCTGTATTTATCACCAATTATACACAACCTGCCCCGGTATACTGGATCGGGGATGATTATAACGAGAGTCGTATGGCTGCATTTCTTGGTTTCCTTCATTACAGCCTTCTGGACCGTTATCTGGTACAATTCAATATTCGGAGGGAGGGATCATCTCTTTTTGGATATAATTACCGGTGGGGGACCTTTCCTTCTGTCTCACTGGCATATCGCCTGTCTTCGGAAAGATTCATGCAACCATTCAAGTTCATTAATGATCTGAAGGTCAGATATAGTTACGGCATCAATGGCAATCAGCCTTATACGAATTACGGATACTTCAGCCGGTATTCAACAAATGGCCAGTATATCGATATTCCTGTAGTAATACCGCAGAGTATACAACTCGATAATTTCCGCTGGGAAAAGAATGCACAATCAAACCTGGGTATCGATTTTACAGGTTTTAAGAACCGACTGGACTTTCATTTTGACATATATGAACAAAATAGTAAGGATCTGATTTGGGAAAATCTGAGTCTGCCATCCTCTTCCGGTTTTACCAGTATTACCCGCAACTGGGGGGCCATGAACAATCATGGCTGGGAGTTCAGCACCGATGTTCGGGTTATGGAACGGGAAAACCTTAAGGTTAGCCTTAATTTCAATGTTGCACGTAATGTGAATGTAATCAAGGAGATCCCTAAAAACTTCGATTTTGAAAAGGGAAATGAGGCAGCCAATGGACAATATGCAAGCCGTGCCCAGGTCGGCAATGCCATTGGAACGTTTTACGGTTTTAAGTACCAGGGAGTATATCCCACCGATGCTGATGCCATAAGCCATGATGAGAACGGGAATCCTTTATATGATTTGACCGGCAAAGCCATATATATGCGCTATGGAAATTCAGATGGTTACCGGTTCAGGGGAGGAGATGCCATATATCAGGACATAAACCACGACGGACTGATCAACCAGCTTGATATTGTAAAGATCGGTGATTCAAATCCTGATTTCTTCGGTGGCTTCGGACCGAGGTTGGAATATAAAAATTTCACGCTGAATCTCTTCTTTCATTACAGGGTCGGCTATGACGTGGTAAACCGGACAAAAATGCAGAACGAAAATATGTACAGCCGTAATAATCAAAGTGTTTCAGTTCTTAATCGCTGGCGGAAACCCGGTGATATCACCTATATTCCCAGGGCTTTATACAATCAGGGATATAACTGGCTGGGTTCTGACCGCTTCGTAGAGGATGGATCTTTTCTGAGGTTCAAAAGTGCAAGTTTAAGCTACACTTTCACGGAATTATCCAGGAAGCTAAAATTCCGTGAACTGAGGTTAAATTTTCTAATATATAATTTGTATACATGGACAACTTATACGGGAGTTGACCCTGAGGTGCCCATCATCAGTACGGATCCGTTTTTTATCGGCGAAGATAGATCTGACACGCCTCCGCCCAAAGATTTTATCATTAGCCTGAGTGTCAGATTTTAGTTTTGGACAAATTAATGATCAGCCATGCTTAATCACAGGTTCTGGATTGTCTCCCTTCTTTTTGGGTTAAGTGCATGCTCCGACTGGCTTCAGCTTGAACCGGAAAGTGATCTGACACGGGAGGAATTCTGGCGTTCCCAGGGAGATGTCGAAGCTGCTGTCGGTGGTGCATACAAAGAGCTTGCTGGTACTGTAACTAATTGTTTCAAATGGGGAGAACTCAGGGGAGATATCCTGGTACCGGGCAGCCGCATCTATATTGACGACCGGAATATTATGGAGGGCAATATCTATCCCGAAAACGGATTGACCGTATGGGACGGATTTTACCGGACCATTAACTATGCCAATACCATACTTGAGTTTTCTCCCAAAGTACTGGAACGTGATCAGACCTTCACGGAGAATGAAAGCAATGCACTTGAAGCAGAAGCACTTTTCCTGAGGAGCTTGTGCTATTTTTATCTAATCAGGGTATTCCGGGATGTACCCTTTGTTAAAGATGCTTCCCTGACCGATGACCAGGATTATTACCCGACCATCTCGAAAGAACTTGAAATTCTTCCACTTCTTGTTGAAGATCTGATAGATGCAGTAAGATACCTCCCCAATACCTACGGAAAGCTGGAATATGACAAGGGTCGGGCGACCAAATCAGCAGCATATGCTCTCCTGGCGGATATTTTTCTCTACATGGAGAATTACCAGGAATGCATAACTTACTGCGATCAGATTATCAATTCTCACCAGTTTGCACTCATCGATGGTGAAGACTGGTTCTTTAATTTCTACCCCGGGAATTCAAATGAAAGCATTTTCGAAATTCAATTTGACAAGGACCAGAATCAATTGAACCAGCTATATAGTATGACCGCACCCTCTCCGGGTGACAACACATACCCTGACGGTAATGATGAGTTCAGGTTTTCACCCTTTGTGGTTAAGTTGTTCAACAATTTCGAAGGTGACAGAAGAGCCGGAAATAAAACATACCTTCCTTTTAACCCCGGTAATAATCACTATTTGCTATGGAAATATATCGGTACAAGCACAAGTGAATTTATCACGACCCCAAGAAACGGAAACCGGGAGAGTGATGCAAACTGGATTGTATATCGGTACGCGGATATCCTTTTAATGAAAGCGGAAGCCAATATTGAATCAGGTGATTATTTTACTGCAGTGCAATTGATTAATCAGATCAGGAAGCGGGCGGGAATTGAAGGAATCCCGGAATCAGCTAATAAATCAACACTTCTGGCAACACTGCTCGATGAAAGAGCCAAAGAATTTGCCGGCGAAGGCAAACGGTGGTTTGATCTGATACGGTTTGGAAAAAGAAATAATTTTGAAAACAAGGACAAATTCATAGATATTCTTATTGCAAATAAACCCTTGGAAATAAAGGAAGTACTGAGAAGCAAATATTCCAACACAGATAGCTGGTTTCTTCCCATCAATCAAAATGAGATTGATCAGAATTCAAACCTGTTTCAGAACCCCTATTATGTAAATCAGTAGTTAATCATGGGTAAAATAATAAAAATATTAAAATACTTTGCAGCCGGAACAACATTTCTGATCTTTATGCAATGCAACCGGAATGAACCCATTGAAGTCTTTTATAGTGAAGATGAAATGCTGATCTCTGCCTATCTCGAGACACATACTGAAAAGTATTCCACCCTGCTTGAGGTACTCGAGATAACGGGTATCAAACCCATCCTAAATGCTTATGGCCACTATACCTTCTTTGCTCCTGACAATGATGCCTTTGATGAATTTATCAGTGCTTACGGCCACACTTCCATCCGGGATTTTGAGGTCAGCTTTCTAGAATCACTTATACGGTATCACCTGATCGGCAAAGAGATCGAAACCAATTATCTTCCCAATGGTGTTCTGGACGACACAACCTTTACAGGTGATAATCTTGTATTTACCTTCGGAGAAGGAGGTCTTAATACATTAACCGTCAATGGAGAATCACAGATTACCGAAAGGGATATCCGGGTGGCAAATGGATTTATAAACAGGGTGGACAAGGTGTTCGATCCGGTATTTCTCTCTGTGTATGACGAATTGCAGGTGCTTGGTGATTATAGTATATTTGTAGAAGCTCTGGAGGCTACTGGTTTGTATGACACGCTCAGCAGTATCTATGTTCCCCTTAACCCCGAAGTAAACATAAAAACCAGGTTTACTTTGTTTTGCGAATCTGACAGAGTATTTAATGATGCCGGAATTCATTCCCTGGATGACCTGAAAGCAATTTACACTGATTCGGATGATTTGTCAGACCCTGCAAATGGATTGAATAAATTTATGGCCTACCATTGCCTGCCAGGCCTGTTCTATATGAATCAGATAGATTCATTTAATTATGTTACCCTGGCTCCAAATAAACTGTTAAATGTAAAGCTCACCGGTGAGGTCTTACTGAACTGGCACACAGTGCTGGAGGATGAAATACCCGTTGAATATTTTATACAGGTTGTCAGGGACCTTTCCAATAAGTCAGCAAAGAATGGTGTTATTCATTCGATTGATAAGGTACTGGATCTTTACGAACCTGAACCCGTTTACTTTATATTTGACCTGACATCCTATCAGGGTATTGAATTGGGAAAAACCTATACAAAGGAAGAACTGAAGTCCCTTAAAGGGATTACAACAGAAAATACCGGAATCTGGTATCGGATGTCTCTGCTTGATGAAGACTCAAGCTACCTTGAAACCACCACCGCAAATATCGGATGGTTAGTTGAGTTTGATCTGCCTCCCATCGTGAAGGGCCGCTATACGGTAAATCTGCATTGGGTTTCTGATGCTGACAGGGCTGAAGCTGTCCAGACATTCTGGGATGGAGCAATTTTCGGGCCGGAGTTTTCCATGCGACAGCAAATACGTCCCCCCGTAACTCCACCGGAGTGGCTTTATGATATCCGGGTTGCCATGGAATTGGGGACGGTGATCCTGGATGAAACCAAACCCCATAAAATTAAATTTTTCGGACTGACCGAAGGCCTGGGTGAATTTGATTATCTGAGCTTCTGGCCAGAGTGAAGCCTGACAAGTATTCTGGAATAGCGGAATTCAACAAATGAAAGCATGAAGAAAAGCTTATATATAAGGTTACCTAAAGCAGTATCAGCCCTATCTGCTGTATTGATCCTTACCCTTGCTTGTACAGTAAATAAAGAATGGGATAAATATTACAATCCGTCATCCGGACAATTAGGCAGTACCCTGCTCGAGTTGCTGAAAGAGAATGAAAACTACAGCCTGTTTTATCAAAAGGTTCTGGAAACCAGATTTGACTCAATCCTGATAAAAAACCAGTATTTCACGCTCTTTGTTCCAAACAACAGTGCTTTCAATGATATTCCTGAATACTCCCTGCAACAGTGGAAAGACATCATAGGTTTCCATATTTGCTATCAAAGTTTTTTCTCACGCGAATTCGGAAACAAAAACATCTTGAGCATTCTTGGTAAGTATCTGAATATAAGCGATGAAGGAAATAATAACTATTCTATTTTCAATTCATCGATAATAATGGAAAAGACTGATCAGAATTGTTCCAATGGGGTATTGCATGAAATAAACCAGCTCCTCATCCCGAAAAAGAATATTTACGAATATGTTATGAGTTTGGGCGACGATTTCAGCCTGTTCAAGAAATACATAAACTCCATGGATATAATTGAAATGGATTATGATAAAAGTGTAAGAATTGGTGTGGATGAATCCGGAAATACCATCTATGATACAGTCTGGGTGAAGAGCAACAGTTATCTCGACAATATTGCCCATATCAACAGTGAAAACGATAGCTATACCGGTCTGCTGATTAAGGATGAACAGATTATGCAGGCACTGAATAAGGCAAGCGGGTATTTTGGCAATGTGAGTGAATTGAATGAGAATGATTTCCTCAAGTTGCTGTCGATTGCTTATAGTGCTGCCTTTCTGGAAGGAACCTACAGGCAGGATGAGCTGCCGGATACCATGGTCTCAGTTGAGGGAAAAAGCCTTACGCTTCAGGACCTGGCTTTCTCGGAAGAGGTGGATCTTGAAATGAGCAATGGCATGATACATATTCTGAGTGAATTCAATATTCCCAAGGAGTTTTTTCTTTACACCATCATAATTGAAGCTGATATCAAGACGGGCAGAAAGCTTTCCAACACCGTTTATCCTTCTGAAATACGGAGTGATACACGGGCTACCAATGGCACTTATTTCTTTTACGGATGCAAATTGCTGGGTGATTATATTGAATTCACGATAGACATGACTCTCGCCACAAAATACTGGGTCATTTGGACAGGTCCCGCACTGGGTGGGTCATCATACCAGGTTTCCGTGGAAGGTAACAATTTGGGGGAACCTGTTGATAACTACTACAAAGGTAATTTCAAGCCAGTTGTAGCCGGTTCTTATACTTTCGACACGTTTGGTTCAAAAAAGATCAGGATGACCGTTGTTATCCAAACCATTCCAGGTTATAATTCAATATATCTCGATTACTTTAAGTTAATACCCGATGAACTATATATTCCCTGACTTCCATGAGGTGGTTGATACCCCATATTAATCTTCTGCTGGCTTTTATATGCTTTTTCCCATGTGCTCCGGAATCATTGGCGCAAGCTGACTCTATGCGCGTAAGGGGTGTGGTGAGGTCATCTGATTCCGGTATACCATTAAAGGATATTAACATTTCATTTCCCAATTCAGCATTGGAACCGGAGAGCACTGATTCCACAGGAGCTTTCGAAGTAAGATTGGCACAGGGATATCAGGAGATCATCTTTTCATATCCCGGTTATCATCCCGTAACCCGATTAATTGATTACAATCAATCGGAAATCACGATATGGATGACTCCATTGAACCTGCGATCTCCTTTCAAAGAAATTCAGGTTCCCGGCAGAATGATTTCCATCAGAGATCTGACCGGGGCTGTCGCAACACTGGCAGGCCATGAACTGAATAAAACAACAACTCCTTCATTTGAACAAAATCTGCAGGGAAAAGTTGCAGGCCTGCAGGTAATTGGACGTTCCGGGATGCCCGGGGAAGGTTCTTTCCTGCATATCCGGGGTTATAATTCCTTGTATTCCTCATCCCTGCCCTTGGTTGTAGTTGACGGAATGATCATAAGAAATGAAGGATTTGATAATTCCATCATCAATGGCTACCATAACAATCCATTGTCAGATATCAACCTGAATAATATTTCCAGCATCACCGTCTTGAAAGATGTCACTGAAACCGCATGGTATGGTATAAGAGGGAGTAATGGCGTGATCCTTATCAATACCGACCTGCCGGCGACCGGTAAAACAACCCTGGATGTAAACATAGCCGGTGGGATTGCATCCTTTAAAAGACGGATACCCTTAATGAATCCGGAATTGTTCAGATCTTACCTGATGGAACAGATGTATGGTTCCGGGATGTCAAGTGAAGAGATTTTTTTAAAGTATCCTTTCATGGAGGAAGATCCGGATTATCTGTATTTTGAAGATTATAACAACAATACAAACTGGCAGGATGAGATATTCCGCAATGGGATTATTTCAGAGGCCAATCTGAAGGTGAAAGGAGGGGACGAAAGGGCTATGTACTCTATTTCAGGGGGATTACTCAGTCATAACGGGATCATAAACAATACTGGAGATAAGCGCTTTAATTTTCAGTTTAATTCACTCGTTAATGTCTCTGCACGGATACATATCGGTATAAACCTACGTTTTACCAACAGTAAGTTTAATCTGGCAGAATCAGGATCCCTGTATCAGACAAATCCCGTATACGCCAGCCTGATCAAAGCTCCCTTTCTGGCTGTATACCAGCAGGATCAGGAAGGGATTAACCTGCCGGTCACGGAGGATGAGGATGAATTCGGATTCAGCAATCCCTTTGTTCTGGTGCACGAGGTTAGTGCAACCAACTATGGTATCGGTTTCATGGGGTATTCCTATTTTCATTACAAATTCAATGAAAAACTCTCATTCAAGATTACATTCGGGCTCAATCGCGATAAAACCAATGAACGTCTTTTTATCCCCTCCTGGGGTATTGCGCCACAGGGAAACGGTTCAGCCGAGAGATCAATGAAAAGCAAAGTGGATCAGTATAGTTCCATCCTGAATGAGAATTATTTAAGTTATGACAATACCTTTAACAACATTCACCATCTTTCCGCCGATGTCGGAGCCAGGATCTCGACAGATCATATAACCCAGGAATACGGGCTGGCTCAGAATTCAGCCACCGATGAGTTCCGGAACCTGAATACAGGTAAGAGTAATGAAGTATCCTTTGGAGGATATGATCACCAGAGTTCATGGATCAGTTATTTTACTTCCATACGTTATAAATTGAAAGACAGGTATCTGGCAACTTTTTTCCTTTCCATGGATGGTTCTTCCCGGTTTGGCAAAGAAGTTGCCGAAGGCATCCGGTTGTACGATCATCCTTTCTCAGTAATGCCCGTCCTTGGTTTAGCCTGGAGAATCTCCGGCGAACCCTTCCTGAGAAATATAAGGTGGATGGACGAGTTAAAACTGCGGGCATCCTATGGATTCTCGGGTTCAGATGATTTTCTTGATTATACGGGTACATCTTATTATACATCAATATCCTATTATACTGTTACTGGCATTCAAATGGGGGGTATTGCCAATCCGCAAGTAAAATGGGAAGTGATTCGGAAAGCCAATGCCGGCATAGACATTGCACTTTTTGGGGAAAAGTTGCTCTTCTCTGCTGATGTATTCCGGAACCATACTTATGATATGATAACACATCTGGATCTGCCGGCCTACTATGGCTATTATCAATTCATCGGTAACGGGGGTGGATGCCTCAATTACGGTCTGGACCTTGATCTGCATGCACAAATAATCAACAGAACTTTCAAATGGGAAACTGGCCTTAATTATTCCAGCTACAGAAATGAAGTTATAACACCCGGACAGGATAAGATCATTACAGGATTCACCGGAGGTGAAAAAATAACAATTGCCGGAGAACCTTTCGGTATGTTTTACGGATATAAATCACTGGGTGTATTTACTACCCAGGAAGAGGCCGATGCGGCAAACCTGGTTGACAAAACAGGCAGGCTTTTTGGCGGTGGAGACCTGCATTTTAAAGATATGGACGGTAACCATATAATCAATGAATCAGATAAAGCCATTATCGGCAATCCTCATCCCGATTTTTTTGGAGGGTTTTACAATAAGCTGACCTATCGCGGTTTTTCATTAAGCGCTCAGATATCCTATGTTTTTGGCAATGAAGTATTTAACTATATGCGTACCAGGATCGAGGATATGTCTGGTTTTCAGAATCAGTCTGCAGCGGTGTATAACCGGTGGATTAAAAACGGACAGGAGACTGCCGTGCCAAAATCAGCCTATGGCGATCCCATGGGCAATGCCAGATTCTCAAACCGCTGGCTGGAAAACGGCTCATTTATCAGGTTAAATAACCTTACCTTGTCCTACTCATATCCGGGTAAATTACTATTTATCCGTGATCTGACGGTTTATGTTTCGGGATTGAACCTTTTTACATGGTCGAATTACGTAGGGTATGATCCAGAGTTCAGTTATATTGACAGCGCATTGGGTCAGGGTATTGATTTTGGTAAAACTCCCCATCCCTACAGCGTTATAATGGGTATTCAGCTTGGATTATAATATATCATATCGATTAATTACGAATAAATGAACAAGTCTGAAAATAAACAGGAATTAGCGATTAAAAGGTTAGGTCATGCCTTTCTGTATGGGATATGTTTCCTGATTTTTGCGAATTATGCCTGTGACGATCTTCTGGATGTGGGTTCAAATGATTTTGTGGAAGAAAAGGATGCCTTCATTGATGATTTTTCAGCACGATCAGCAGTATTGGGTGTATATGCCCTTTTGCAGAACATAACTGAACAATATGTAATACTTGGAGAACTGCAGGGAGATCTAATTACGGTTACCCAGAATGCAGATCAGGACCTGATACAGGTAAATGAACATTCGGTCGATATGAATAACAGGTATGCTGATCCTTCGGGTTTCTTCCAGGTAATTGCTAATTGCAATGAAGTATTACATGAAATCCACCGGGCACAGGAGTCTGACAAATCAATAACTGACCAGGAAATGAACGGGTATCTGGCAGAACTCATTCTCATCAGGGCCTGGTGTTTTTTTACCATGGTAAAGATCTATGGCAGTGTACCCTATTTTGAGGAACCAGTGAGCGACTATTATGAAAGCCATGATAAGGATAATCTGCAAACGATTCAGGACGAGGATTATGTTTTGGATACATTACTAAAACAACTCGTTGCCATGGATACCTTCAACCTGAACATCAATGAACCAAGTCCCTATTTCTCCGTCAGGGCAAAAAGATCGATGAACTGGGCTCTTCAGGGTGAGATCCATCTGTGGCGAAACAACTACCTGGCCGCCAAGAAAGCATATTTTAAAGTGATCGATCTGATATCATCACAAGGCTGGGCTGGTGTATACCGGATGCCCTGGGTAAATACACTGGCATTCAACAATGTGAACTGGAAGAATTTTTATCGTTGTGATTATAGTGCCGGAGACTTTGAATCGCATGCTATTTTCGTAATACCCTTTTCAAAGCTATATAACCAGCAACACAACCTGCAGAGATTTTTCGGTTATGGAGAAGGCGGTTCTTATTTACTGAGACCGACCGATTTTATTATTAATCTCTTTCAGGCACAAAAAATTGTGAACTGGGAGTTACAGACGGGCCATGAATCAGGTACGCCGGGTGATCTGAACCGAGGACCAGGTGTGTCTTATGACAGTATAGACGGATTGCCCGTGGTCTCGAAATATGCCCTGTTCAGGGAACCTTTTGATGACGATGCCGGCATTTTGATATATAGTTCCGGAGACTTCCATTTGAATGGTTGTGAAGCAGTCTGCAGGCTTGGACAAACCGTAAATGCCATTGAACACCTGAACCAGGGAAAATTGTATAACAGTCCCTGGGGTATTGGGATTCGGGCCCGCGTGAATCTGCAGAATGTCACCCCGGTTAACCCGGGCAATATCAATGAAGCTGAAAACCTGATCCTGGATGAGCGTGCTATGGAACTGGCCTTCGAGGGTCACAGATGGTTTGATTTGATAAGGGTGGCCCGGCATAAGAATAATCCGGCTTTTCTGGCCGATATGATCGCATCAAAATTCACTGATCCGGTTAAAAGAGAGGAAATAAGGAGCCGACTAATGGATCCGAACAATTGGTATTTACCTTTAAAATTAAAATGATTTCTTACAAATTGCTAACTTTAATTGTTTAACTTAAATCAATTACCATGAAAAAAATCTTTACAATTTCAATGCTCTTATTCAGCTTATGGATCGGTGGCATTTCACAGACATGCGAGATCCCGCCCAATTATTTCCAGGATCCGAATTTTGAGCACAAACTAAGCCCTCTGGTCTGGACCGGCGCATTTGACTGGATCAGCTGGGGTGCATGGCAACCTTATACCCATCCCGAATTCTGGGTGACTGATACCACAGAAACACATTCAGGTAATAAATGCCTTGTAATCACCGCCAACTCATGGATATGGCCGGGAGTTACAACAGTTGGTTTTGAAGAAAAATCGATGAAAATGAGTTTCTGGTACAAAGCACCAAATGGTAAAATGGCCTTTTGGATGTTCTTCTACCGGGATGCTTTGCTTACTCCGGAAGAAATAAGGCCACCCTTACCTGAAAATCTAGTAGGGGCTGACACAGCCTATATTACCCTGACTGCCGGAACAACAGATGAGGAAGCCCTCTACTTTGAAATGCCGGCAGCACAGGACTGGACTTATTTCGAGTATAAATTTGATTATCCGGGTTCGATTATTGGACCTGCCATGACACTGATGTTCTGGAGCGAATTCACTCCCGGATTCATTGATGACGCTTATTACGGTGTGGATTTTGATTGTATCTATAATGGGGAAGAAGAAATCGGATTAATGAATGCTGATTTTGAGGCTGATGGATTGGGGACTGAATGGCTTATTAATACTTCTGTTGGAAGTCCGGCCGAATTTGTGAACACCGACGAGAACCACACAGATCTTGGATTGCAAAGCCTGCAGCTGTGGAGTGATTATACTTCCAGCTACTATATGCCGGTTTTGGGTGCCGAGGGTCATAATATGAATCTGAGCTTCTGGCATAAAGGAAATGAGGGAACTGTGAGCTTAAGCTTCTATGAGGATTATGGTATAGGAACTGAGGAATTTCCGGTACCTGAAAACGCTAAACTGGTGGTTGACTCCATATCTGAATTTGTTGAAGATACAGTTGATATTGTGATTACACCCATGCCCATTTTTGATCATACGCAAATCCTTGAAAGTACACCTACCGGAAATACGATTTCTGTGATTGACACTGCCAATGTACTTACTGAATTAATGGGCATACAGAACTTCGAAGAAATCAATGAGGCGCCTTATCCGATTGCAGACAAGTGGTCGAATTATTTTTACCCGGACTGGCCTTCAGTTATGCCTAAAGGGAACTTCTTCTCACCCTACCATGCTTTGTATCTCCCCGGTGATCCTGATTGGTCCGGCGTTTGGGGTAGCATACCTGATTTTGCAGACGACAAGGCATACTCCATTAGCTTTATGTATAAAGGCAGTCTGCAATTTGATCTTTTTGTGGGACGTGACTTTCAATACCCGTTGGAAGAAGATCCTGCAGGCCTGGTTCCGGCAAATGCCACGATAACTGTTGACGGTGCCATCCACTGGGACCTTGAGGCCAGTGACTGGACAGAGTTTTCCTTTGCCGCCGAAATTGATACCTGGTTTGCTGATCATTCAATACCAACACCGGTTTCAGTGGGATTTACTTTTATTGGTGCTTACAATTGGGATGTTGCCGGATATGTTGATGACTTCCAGGGCAGATATTCTGTTGATGGCCTCGGGGCAGAGTCTTATATTCTGCATATTCCGGAAGTTACCAATACATATGCACTTGATCACACTGAATATGATACGACATATGTAATCGAAGTAGTTGATACAAACTGGATAGTCGAACCCCTTGCATTGATGTTTGACCTGCCGGCTTCAGAGGAATGGATGCCTTTCAGTTATGGATGGACCAATCCGCAGGGTGATATTGGAGGTACGCTGACCATGATCCTGGGAGCCACTGAAGGTACAGGTGCAGATACAATTACCTACTTTGACGACTTCGACTATGGCATGCCCACAAGTATTCGGGATCAATTGAATAAATACAATCCGATCAATGTTTACCCCAATCCTGTATCAGATGTTTTGTATCTGAAGACTTCCAGAATACTTGACCAGGCCAGTATTTACAATTCTTTGGGTCAGGAGGTCAGAACCATCAGCAAACCAAATGGCCAGCTGAATGTTTCAGGGCTTTCTGAAGGTGTTTATATCCTTCGGGTTACAGATCAGGAAGGAATTGAATACAGGGCCAGATTCATTAAAAATTAGAATTTACCAGAAATTTAGAATAAAGAGGCTGTCTTATAAGTCCTATTATCAAGAACGTCATTGCGAGCGAAGCGAAGCAATCTTTTGTAATTCAACAGATTGATTCAGTTGTGCCTCTTCGCAATGACGTTCTTTCGACTTTTAAGACACCCTCGTTTTCAATCTGAAGAAATAAAAATGGATATGAAATTTAAAAGCTATGGCTCGCAATGACGGCTTCAATTTGTAACTTTTAATTTATCCCTGCAAAAATGATAAAAATCTGGATTCTCTCAGTTGCAATGCTACTCACCCTTCTTCCATTTTTATCCTGTACCAGTGATGAGAAGGGAGGTACATATTTCAATACCTATTTTGTTACCCCAGCCGGAAACGATGCCAACTCGGGTAGAAGCATCTCCCAGGCATGGAAGTCAATCAGCAGGGTCAATGAATGTAAGCTGGCTCCGGGGGACATTGTGCTTTTTGAAGGCGGATCCACCTATTCCGGAACACTCGAACTTAATCCCGAAGATTCCGGAAATGCAACAAAACCTATCGCGTTGTCATCCTATGGCGAAGGTTATGCCGCGATTGATGGCGGAAACAACCTGGCCCTGAAAGCTGAGAACAGCCAATACCTCACCATTAAAAAATTTCACTTCAAGGGCGCAGGCAGGAAAGAGGGAAACCAATCAGACGGAGTTTACATTGCCGGTTGTAATGACGTTCAAATCGACTCAATTGAAATAAGCGGATTTCAGCATTCCGGACTAAGTATTTTCAAATGCAGCAATACACGTATATCCCATGTATATGCGCATGACAACGGATTTTCCGGGATTCATGTTACAGGCACAACCATTTGGGATAAAGATAAATATGACAACAACAATATCTATATTGCAAATTGCATTGCAGAAAATAATCCCGGCGATCCGACCGTTCTCAATAACCACAGCGGAAATGGTATCCTCGCTTCATCGGTCAGGGGTGGAACCATCGAATATTGCGAATCTTTCAACAATGGCTGGGACATGCCCTGGCATGGAAACGGCCCGGTAGGCATCTGGATCTGGGATTGCACTGATTTTGTGATCCAGCATTGCATCTCCCATGATAACAAGACTGCTGCCGGAGCGGCAGATGGAGGAGGATTTGATCTGGATGGCGGTGTGTCCAATTCCATTATTCAGTTTTGCCTGTCGTATAATAACCAGGGGGCGGGAATCGGATTATTCGAGTTTGGGGCCGGCAAGGTTTGGGAGAATAACATCATCCGTTTCAACATCAGTCAGAATGACGGCACAAATGGTCCCGGGTCAATCGCTGTTTGGAAGGGTGAAGCTGGCGGCACCATCCGGAATTGTGAAATCTATAACAATACCTTTTATAACAGCACGGGACCAAACCTGTGTTTTATGAATAACTGGACCGGATTCAATTTCAGGAACAATATTTTTGTTTATAACGGATCCGTATTGGTACATGGAAATAAAATAAAAAATGAAATTTTTGAACACAATGTATATTGGAATCTGAATGGACAGTCTTCCTTTCTTGGTTATCAGAGCCTGGAGAAGTGGGCCAGAACCACAGGTAAAGAAATGTCGGACGGAAAATTCACCGGAATTTATGCCGATCCCCTGTTAAAGGATCCTGGCAAAATTAAGATAAAGGACCCGGTTCAATTGCAGCGCCAATACCTTGCAGGCTATTGTCCGCTAGAGGGGTCAACGATAATTAATGCAGGAATTGATATTCACAATCTTGCCGGAGCTTATCCCATTGATGCGGATATTTCAGGTACTTCCGTCCCGCAAGGCAACGCCTATGATATTGGAGCCCTCGAATATGTTACTAATGAGAAATCAGCCAAATGAAAGAAACCCTCATGTTCAGGTATGCATTGGCGGGCATGTATTTTCTGTTTGCTTCGCTCTGTATTGGCAATAGTCAGCCGGTAAATCTTCCCCTGAATTCACGGACTGTTTCTCGCCGGACGTCAGAACTTTTCGATTTCGACTGGCGTTTTCACAAGGGAGGTGCCCTGGGAGCAGAAAGGCCTGATTTTGACGATGCATCCTGGCGCATGGTTGATCTGCCGCATGACTGGAGCATTGAAGATCTTCCGGGCACACAATCTCCATTTCAGCCCGATGCTGTCGGACAGGTTTCTTCCGGTTTCACCACCGGTGGTACCGGATGGTACCGGAAAACCTTCATGATGGGCCCTGAGCAAAAGGACAGGCATACCTACCTTCTGTTCGATGGCATTTATATGAATGCTGACGTTTGGTTGAATGGTCAACGCCTGGGAAACCATCCATACGGATATACCAGTTTCTGGTACGATATTACCGGGCAGCTTGTATATGATAAAGAAAATGTTCTTGCCGTGCAGGTCAGGAATGAAGGGCCAACCAGCCGGTGGTATTCCGGTTCCGGAATATACCGGCACGTGTGGATGAAGGTTACAGATCCGGTGCATGTTGTACCCTGGGGAACCTGCATTACAACACCTGAAGTTGCTGCTGTTTCTGCAAGGGTAAATATGAATACCACCATCAGTAACATGACAAATGTTGCATGTACCGTTGAACTTGTTACACGAGTGACGGATAAAAAAGGAATTGAAAGGGCCCTATGTAAATCGGAGGAGATCATTCCGGCTGGTAAAACCGTCGAATTCAGCCAGAGTGCCAGTATCAGTAACCCTGAACTTTGGTCCACCACCCTGCCTGCACTTTATTCATCTGCTTCTTATGTATATTATAACGGCCAACTGGTTGATAACTTGACAACCAGCTTCGGCATCCGTTCGCTGGCCTTTACCACAGAGAAGGGCTTCCTGTTGAACGGTGAACCACTTGAGTTTAAAGGCGGATGCGTGCATCACGATAACGGTCCGCTGGGTTCAAGGGCATATGACCGAGCCGAAGAACGAAGGGTAGAAATATTGAAAGCAAATGGATTCAACGCCATCCGGTGTGCACATAATCCGCCGTCACCTGCTTTCCTGGATGCCTGTGACAGACTGGGCATGCTGGTGATTGATGAAGCATTTGACATGTGGATAAGGCCCAATAATCCATATGATTATCATTTGTACTTCAGCGATTGGTGGCAGCGCGACATACAGAGCATGATCCTCCGGGACCGGAATCATCCGTGCGTTATCATGTGGAGCATTGGAAATGAGATCCAGGGCATGGAGTCACCCGAGATCGTAACCGTAGCAAATAATCTGGCAGACTATGTACGCAGCCTTGAACCCACCAGGCCGGTGACTGCAGCAGTTAATTCGGTAAATGACAAGAAAGATCCCTTCTTTTCAGCCCTGGATGTGGCTGGCTATAATTATGCAAGGGATCACTACCTGAGCGACCATGAGCGGATTCCGGAACGTATTATGTACTGTACAGAATCGTTTCCCCTGGAGGCATTCGAATACTGGACAGAAGCCGTGAAGTACCCCTGGGTACTGGGGGATTTTGTCTGGACATCCTTTGACTACATTGGTGAAGCCAGTATCGGCTGGCGCGGATACCTGCAGGAAAAGGATTTCTATCCCTGGACACTGGCATTTTGCGGTGATATTGATATCTGCGGATGGAAACGACCGCAGTCCTATTACCGTGATGTACTGTGGAATACAGGCAACAAAATCTCCATATTCGTTAAACCACCTGAACCTTCCTTCCCGGAAAATCCGAAAAGGGAATACTGGAGCCTCTGGCATTGGAAGGATGTTGTTGCGGACTGGAACTGGAGTGGTTATGAAAACCGTCTCATGGATGTGGTGGTTTATTCTGCCTCTGAAATGGCCGAACTATTCCTGAACGGCAAATCGCTGGGTAAGAAGGAAACCAGCATGTCTACCCGTTACACGGCAACATGGCAGGTCCCATACCAGGCAGGTGTTTTAAGCGCAGTAGGTTTTAATAAAAATAAAAGGATTGCGGAAACGAAGCTTGAAACTGCCGGGAAACCGGTTTTCCTTAAAATGACGTGCGACCGGTCACAAATCAAGGCTGACGGACAGGATTTGAGTTATATTACCATTGAACTGGTTGATGAAAAAGGACGCACTGATCCAAAAGCAGTGAATAGCATAGATTTCAAGATTTCCGGACCTGGAACAATCCTTGGCGTGGGGAACGCTGATCCCATGAGCACCGAAAGTTACCAGCTGCCCAGGCGCCGAGCCTGGAAAGGAAGATGCCTGGTCATCATTAAATCCCAAAAAGAGGAAGGTGATATTACCGTTAGTACATCAGTGGACGGTATTGCAGGTTCAGAAATAACCATTAAATCCGGACTTGATTGAAAAGATTCTGATAGGTGCCAGGTATCACCAAAGTATTATTTGATCTCCAAAATTTTATCCTGTTCAGACATCCCATTTTCATTGATTGCCTCTATTGTATAATAGTAGGTTTTCTGACTATCCATGGTTTTGATCCAATACTCATTGGCATCGTGAACCATAACACAGTTGTATAATTTATCCGGATGGATTCCATAGTAAATGTTATATGCAAATGCATTTGTCACCGGATTCCAGCGGATCCAGGCACTCCGCCTGTCCTTTTCTGTCCGGAGAACCATAAAATCCTTCACCCGATCTGGTTTTTGTCCATTTCCGTTACCAAAAATCCTGAATCCGCTCAGGGCAAACTTACCGGTTGGCATGTGCACGTTCTCCATTTTCAGAAATCTGGCCTGAACCGGCGCTTCCAGTTCAACATAATCGTGAGGGGCATCGGTTTTGTTTCGGCTTTTGTCAACCAGTAGTTTCCATAATTTTCCATCCGCTGAGTATAATAGTTTATATTGATGATATTGATTACCTCCATTTACCTTACCCAGATGATCTTCATCAACATCCTGATCGGCATAATTAATCTGCACCGCATAAACTGTTGAAATACTGCCTAAATCAGACCGGACCCATTCGCCTTCATCACCGGTTGACGCACACCAGTAGGTTTTCATATTCTCATCATTCAGGTTATTCGCATGAAAGCCGCCATATGTAGATGAGACCTGAACCGCCTTCTTATAATTCAACAGGTACCAGTCAGGACGGTAAGCATTTTGCCGGGCTGATTCTTCAGGTAAGTATGTCGGATAATCACCAAATGATGTATTACACCACATGATCCCGTCCTTATCAAAACTGGCAGGCCAGATACCTAACCTTCTCTCGAAATTATTTTTTACACTGATCTGGATTGTGCTCGTATGCCAGTAATTTCCAGAGTTATCCTGGAAAGTACCGCCGTGTCCAGCTCCCCTGGCAAATCCGCCAGGTTTCATGCTGTACGGATCAGATTGGGGGGTAAAGGGACCCAGGGGTGTATTGCCCACAACAACACCATCAGCATAGCCGCTTAACTCTGTTCCAGGGGCACCATATTGCAGGTAATATCTATTTTCATGTTTTGTCATCCAGGCGCCTTCAATAAAAGGATCGAGGAAGGTATTATCCATGTGCTCACCAAAACGTTGCCACCCATATCGCTCAGGTTCGAGGAGATACATTTCCTTTCTTGCACCGAGCGGTTGCAGAGTTTTTCTGTTTAATTCAACGCCATACAAGGGGTACTTGTTACTGCTTCCATTATACATATATAATCTCCCGTCAGAATCAGTAAAAAAGGCAGGATCCCAGCCTCCGATATCAAAGCTGTCAACCAGAGGTTTCCAATCATTCTCTTTGGGATTGGTACTCATCCAAATCGTAAAATCACGGGTATAGGTTGATCCAAAAACAAGCATGGTATCGCCAATGATGCCGACAGCAGGGGCACATAGCTCATCATAACCCTCATTCCAGGGACGTAAGAACCGGCGTGAATTGAAATGCCAGTCTGACAAGTCATTGCTCCACCAATAACCCCACTGGTTTGTGCTGAAGAGGTAATAAACTCCTTTGTAGTTAACGATTACCGGATCAGCAGTAGCCCTGTGTCTTCCCCATTTACTGAAATCAGGGATTGGCGTATATCCATAATCCAGGTTGACGGGATTGCAATATGTCGTTTGCTTTTGCTGTGCATATAATCCATGCAAAGCGAGGAAAAAGCCAAAAGACAGTATTGCTGACCTGCTTATGCTTTCCTTCATGAACTTATTTAAGATATTATTAGATTGCTGATTATCATATATTGGGACTGCTGAAACCGAGCTTCTTCAAACCTGCTTTCACATCGGGATTTGACATGAAAAGTTTCCACAGCAAACCTGAACGATAGTTTTCAATCATTACCGGAATAGGACCCTGGTCAATTGCCAGGTATCTTGGAAGATACCACTTGTGGGAAAGGCTGTAAGCATCATAAGGACCATATTTGCCGATCAAAGAATCAGCTTCGGTATATAAATACCGTAAGAACTGCATGGACTCTTTGGGCGTATACGGGAAAGAGGCCAAGGCGGCAGTCGGGGAAATCACTCCCAGATCATCATTCCCGGGATGATGGCCCGCGTAACCATCCATCGAATAACTTGAAGTCAGGCCCCATTGTTTTTCCCCATATCCCTCATATTTTTTCGGATTGTCAACCGCATACTTATAATGAATAAGTGCCTGGTTCTGATTTAATTTCCAATAATCTGCATATTTATCCGCAAGGCCTTTGGGATTAAGCCCCAGGTAAGAATAATGTGCCCAAAACAACGGACCGGTCGGATCATTGTTATGCTCATAAAAATTCAATACCGTGTTCAATCCGTAATAAACCGTG
Source organism: uncultured Bacteroidales bacterium (assembly GCA_963705125.1). Classification (GTDB taxonomy): domain Bacteria; phylum Bacteroidota; class Bacteroidia; order Bacteroidales; family UBA10428; genus UBA5072. The sequence goes on from CAVPIY010000012.1 coordinate 451,771, forward strand.
TCATTTGCTATGGCTCCGCTGAGCGCCCATCCCTTGTCATAAACGCTTTTCTTAATGGGATGGGTGGGCGATGATGCAGCCAAAACATACATAATCAGGCATTCGTTATACCCCCCCACCGGAAAGTTCATGTCCCAGTTGTAATTTGGCGACCAGTGCCAATACAGAACATCCTTACCTCCCCTTGTATACCAGTCCCATTCCACCTCATGCCATAGCCTGTTAATATCAGTGACCAGTTGTTTTTCCGATTCATTACCGTTCTTAAAATACTCAGCTACTGTGAGCAATCCCTGAATCATAAAAGCAGTCTCCACCAAATCACCTCCATTGTCTTTCTGGCTGAACGGATGCACCTTTCCGGTTGGTCCGTCGAGCCAGTGAGGCCAGGCACCGTGGAACCTGTCGGCCTTGCCAAGATAATCCACAATATGTTTTAAACGGGCAAAGCCTTGTTCCCGGGCGATAAAACCCCGTTCAATCCCTACAAGAACAGCCATTGCTCCAAATCCTGAACCACCCAGTGTTACAACATCCTGGTCGTTTTGCGGATAAATATTATCCAAATGGATCCTTTCACGTGCCATACCGGAGACCGGTTCAGCGCCCTCCCAGAAATACTGAAAGGTCTGGTATTGCACCAGGTTTAAAAGGGAGTCATCAGAAAAAGCACTTTGGGAATCTTTGCCGGCATTTCTGCTGGTTTTACCTGTACACGTGATAATACTGCCTAAGATTAACAAGACAGTCACCAAAAAAAGAACTATTTTGCTTTTCATAATAGTTATTCTTAAAACTAATAGGTAAATCCTAGTTCACTCAGACCGGTCTGTACTTCGGGGCATGACATAAACAAATTCCAGAGCAAACCGGTACGATAGTTTTCGATCATAATGATAACAGGTCCCTGGTCAATCGCAAGAAAGGAATCAGCATACCAGGATTCGGTTGCATTAAATGCATCATAAAAGCCATAATCACCCCATAGCTTGTCTCCCAGGGTATAATAGAAAAATTTAATGGCTTCCATCGAATATTCAGGTGTATACGGAATAGACGAGACAGCAGCTGTAGGTGAAATGACACCATTGTCGTTGGTTGGCGAATGGGCTGAATATCCGGCATTTTCGTCGCTGGCGGTAAGTCCCCAGCAATTTGGATAATATCCGATATAGTCATTGGGATTATCGATGCAATATTCCCTGTTTATGAGAGTATGATTTACATTCTGCTGCCAGTAATCGGCATAACTATCCTTCAGGTTATGCGGATCCAATCCCACGAAAGTATAATGTGCAAAAAACAAAGGTCCGCCATAATCATAACCTACCGGAAGTAAATATCCATAGAATTCCTTGCCATTCGTGATACTCCCGTTTCTTGCCCAACCTTGATGATACACTTCAGAGTTTATGGCATGAGAGGGAGATGAAGCCGCTAAAACGTACGTGATCAGGGCCTCGTTGTACCCTTCAATTCTCATGTTCATTTGCCATTGATAAGTTGGTGACCAATGCCAGTAAAGAACATTACTGCCACCCTTTGTATACCAATCCCATTCAACTGATTGCCATAATGCATTGATCTGGTCAATGATGAGTTTTTCAGACGGATCAGCCGGATTGAGATATTGTCTGACTGTTAATAATCCGGCCATCAGATAGGAGGTTTCAACAAGATCTCCGCCATTGTCCTTTGTACTGAAAGGCTGCGCTTTGCCCGTGGTTCCATTTAGCCAATGAGACCAGGCGCCATGAAACCGGTCGGCATTATCCAGGAATTCAACGATTTTTATAATCCTGTCAACTCCTTCGCTACGGGTAATGAATCCCCTTTCGATGCCAACCAGGATTGCCATGAGCCCGAAACCGGATCCACCGGAGGTAACAGTTTCACCCGAGGTATTGCGTTCGCGGGCGAGACCGCTGACAGGATGACCAAAGTCCCAGAAATATTTAAAAGTCTGTCTTTGCACAATCGTAAGCAATTCATCATCGGATACTACCGGGAATTTTGGAGTAGTATCAGGCATGGTATAAAAGCTTCCCTGGAATCCTTCAAAAGCACTTCCTGCTTCCGATACAAGCTTATCTGAAATAATAAAGGTATATTCTGATAGTCCGTTTAGTTTTGAAACTGGTTTGATGGTATGGGACTTGCCGGTTGAGGAGATCATTTCCAGTGGTGGACTTGCTTTTCCGTCGGACAAAGTAAAATTTGCCATTAATTCATCCGGTGAAACGGTAGAAGAGAAAGTAAGAATAATATCAGGCTGCACGTCAATATCTTCCATCCTGATTGTCTGGTAATATTGACGCGAACCTAACATTAAGGATTGCAGCACCAGCTGACGCTGCAAAGTGGCAAATGACAGGGATAAGCCTTCGAAAGCTTCCTGCAAACTTCCTTTCAGCTTATTGGAAATGACTATCTGATAAACAGAATTTTCATTCAGTTCATTCAACGGGAAGAGCGAAACTGTTTTGAAATTGTCGATATACGAATAATTTGCCTGAACAGGTTCAGCATTATTACCAATGATCTGAATATTATCCTTTACAGTGGAAGTATCCAGGGCAGAAGCAAAGCGGATAACAATGGATTGATTGGTAGGCAAACCCGTATTTTCACCGGTCAATGACAATTCAACTGCTCCTACACTTACAGAAGGAAGTAGCAATGGACCGGTTTCCTCCTCTTTTGCCGGTTCCTTTGAGCAGGAACATGCTATTATTGTCAATAAAAGGGTTGCAAGAAAAACATTATTTTTATCTAGTGGCATGCTATCTCATTTTTGATACTGGATAGGAATTTAAATCAGGTTAAAAGGCTGCTTCAGCATAATATCTGAAGCAGCCTTCCCATTTATCAACAGACTAAACAACCATTGCCTCATTATTTTACATTTTCTGCATCAATAATGGTTTGAATTTCAGTTTGCGTAAGGGCTTTGTTGAAAATGCGCAATTCATCCAGGTAACTCAGATCTGAAAAATGTTCCCATCCTGTAAAACGCGGTACACCCGACATAATCGTAAGAACATCGCAACCTGTCCAGTCGATACCGGTGAAGGTGCCCTGACTTGCTATCTGTCCGTTTATATAAAAAACGCATTCACTGCTTGATATGGTAAACGCAAAATGAACCCATTCACTTACATTAGGATCAATATCAGCCTTTGAACCCCCGTCGAACCAGGTTTCAGCTGTGCCATTACCCGCATTTAATTTAAACCGTTGTTTTTCACCCACCTTTTCACGGAAGAACCTGAAGCCATTCAAACGGTTATTCTGGGCTGTTGGATTCGCTTCATCCGGTGGACTCATAATGAGAATACCGGCCCTTTCCGGTGCAGCATTGATCTTCATCCAGAATACAGCACTGAATTCACTGTTTGTCAATGATGTGGTTGGAAACTCCAAATACGAATCTGTCGCTCCGGCATATGCATCACCCCCCTGTTTTCCTTCGCCAGCAAATCCAGGCGTTCCTATAACAGTTGGATCGGTTTTGCTTACCATTTCCTTGTTCTCTCCGTCAAAAGGCATATAAAAAATCTCACCGTCATATTTCGGTGTATAATCCTGACCCGAACCAGATCCCACCTGAAAATTAACTGATTGTGAGGTGCTTTTACCTGAAAGATCAGTTGCAGTTATGGTCAGCACATGATCTCCCTTGGTTGCATATTCATATACATACTCAGCAAGGAGACGACGGTAGTCTTTAAACTGTGTATAATTCTGAATCTCAGTATCATCAAATACAATTGAGACTGACTGAAGTTCAATATCATCAACGGCTTCAAACTGGATGTTGATAGTTGCAATTTCATCCACAACTTCGATCTTCGTGCCTTCCTCAGGGTAGGTAATTGTTACTGCGGGAGCTGTCTGATCGGAACCCGGTTCAACGCTTGAAATCGGATCAATACCTTCATTGCAGGCTCCCGCAATAATTATGGCAATTATACCAGAAAAGAAATATACTATTTTTTTCATAGTTGCATAGTTTAATTGTTCAGTATATTTTAATTAATGCCCAGTGCAGGTATCAAATCGACCTGATTTTGAGGAAAAGGGAGGAAGATCTTGCTCTCTGAGAAAGTCCTTCCCTCATAACTCAAAACATCGTATTTCTGAAGCCGGACCATGTCGTAAAACCGTGTTCCCCACTCCATGGCCAATTCGGCAAATTTCTCCTCCATGACCTGGTCATTGGTCACACCCGATAAGGGTGCCATATTAACCCTTGCTCTGACCAGATTCACGGCCTGGTCGGCTGTCATGACTGTGCCTGAAGCACCTGACGTCAGGGCTTCTGCATACATCAGCAGAATTTCAGCATACCGGATACAGGTGAAGTTCTTATTTGTACCATATTCAGTTCGGCCCGGTGTGAGCTGATCTGTGGGCAGATAATGCTTACCGCTGCAGAACATTTCCCGTGCAAAATCGTTGATCTGGTCACCGGATCGGGTTACGTTGGTGATCCAGGCAGGTAAAACAGCATAATTGGGATCCTTCTTAATTTCAGCTATACCTCGATTGGTAAAAAGTACGCTTGTTTCCAGCCGGATGTTCTCGCCCCTGTCGAGCATGAACTTGATGTATTTCAGGCTGGGTTCCCAGAAACCCCATCCGCCATAAGTACCTGCTACTTTTGGAACCCAGTCGGCCGGGCCAAAAAAAGCATAAAGGTAACTGTAATTGTCACCTGCCCCTGTGCCAAAGTCAGAATATTGCATTTCAAACACATTTTCAGTGTTCAACTTGCCCTTAATTTTAAATAGCTCATAAAAATCAGGTTCCAGGCTGAATCTTCCCGAACTGATAATTTGCCCGGCAGCCTCTGCGACTACCGGATAATTTTTTAATTCAAGGTTTGCCAAAGCCTTAATGGCCAGTGCAGTATACCTGGTAACACCCCCGGTAATGTCAGTACGGTCTTTCGGGTGCATATCCGGTAAATTCGGCATAGCTTCATCCATCTGATCAGAGATATGCTGCATCACTTCATCTTTTGATGCCAATGAGGCCACCAGTAATTCCGAAGGGTCAGAACTGGTGGGAATAAAGATCTCTCCCCATACGCGCGAAAGCAGCAACAACTCCCATGCACGAATGACCTTAATTTCCGCAATATACTGAGCAGCTTTCGCGGCATCAGCTCCGTTTTTCTGATACAAGGTTACTTGCTCCATGGCGGAATGCATCGTAAAGATATCATTGTACAGATTTTGCCAGAGCGAATTATACATCCAGTAATCCTTATTATAGTTGAACAGGTCGGTTTCAGCAAAATCTTGCTGATCGCCAAGGCCGCCCGCATTTACATCATCGCCTCTCACGCTGATGAGTGGGAAATTTTCCCAGGCAAAATTCTGGAATTCGGCATAAGCACCAATTACGGGCTGGATCATGTTGCTGGCAATGGTATAATCGGTTTGTTCAGTGAAGGCCCGGTTCTCAGCAGGTTCATCCAACAGGTCACTACATGCTGAGGTTGCCAACATGGCCACAATAATACATGTGAGTTTTATTAAATAATTTAGTGGTTTCATCTCAGTTTCCTTTCATGGTTAAAATTTAACACTAAGACCAACAGTATAAACTGCAGGGATCGGATATGTTTGCATATCGATACCATCGGCAACCTCGGGACTGAATCCGTTATATTTGAACAGGGTTAACGGACGTTCAGCGGTCAAAGTTATTCTTAAATCAGGCATTTTTGCTCCCATCACCTGTTTGTTTCTTATATTATAAGCCAGTTGAACGTTCTGAATCCTGAAAAATGATCCATCTTCAACAAAATAGTTGCTCATCTTTTGGTTCCATCCCTTTCTAAGGCCTGCAGAGGATGGGTATTTGTTGGAAGTACCCTCACCGTGCCACCTATTTTTGGCAAGGTCTGCATCCAGGTTGCCATCATTCGTCCAGATCAATTCACCCCGTTTCCGGTTCAGTATTTTATTTCCATTTTGTCCCATTATGCTGGCGGTTACTTCAAAATCCTTATATAATATTCCAAAATTGGCGCCATACATAAAGGTAGGGAAATAGGATCCCAGAACCACCCTGTCGTCATCGTCAATGTTACCGTCCTTATTCTGGTCTTTATATTTAAAATCACCAGGAACAAGTCCGTTTTCAACTGCGACCGGATCGTCCAGGATCTCGGCCTCATTTTGATATACACCGGTTACTTCCCGACCGAAAAAAGCCAAAAGTGGTTCACCAACAATGGTACGCTGACGGAATTCTGCCATCCCGCCATCAATGTATGGTTGTCCGTACAATTCGCGTACCTCGTTTTTAAGCGTGGTAATATTTGCACCAATAGTATAATCAAGATCATTTAAAACCCTGTTTTTCCATTCTAATGACATCTCAAAACCAGAGTTTCTGATAACGCCCACATTTTTCAGCACACTTCCGCCAATAGCGGGATTGTTGACATTAATTGCAGCGTTCTTTGTATCCCGGATATAATAATCAGCATCCAGTGACAAACGATCATCAAACAGGCTTGAAGTAAGTCCAAAATTCATTTCTTCGGTAACTTCCCATTCAAGCGAAGAGTAAGTACTGGATGTAGTTGTTCCGGAAACCAGTATACCATTAATGGCAGTGTTAATTACAGATGTCGTAATTGCACCGTCACTGGCCTGGATTTTGTCATTTCCAAGTTCTCCCCAACTGGCCCGAAGCTTCAGGTAATTAATTGCACTGTTGTTTTTCAGGAAGCTTTCCTCTGAGATGACCCAGCCAACACCCACTGTGGGAAAGTAACCCCACTTTTGCTGGTATTTCGAACTGCCATCAGCTCGCATGGTGCCGTATACCAGATATTTGCCATTATAATTGTAGGAAGCTCTTCCAAAATAAGATAGCCCGTATTGCCTCCGCCCATCGTCGTCCACAGCATCTACAGGAATCGTTCCTGATTGGTGTATATACCAGGATTGCTGATAATCAGTTGGAAAATCCTCTCCCTTTGCTGTAAGCATGCTATATGCCTCGTCCCTATAGGACATACCGGCCATTAATGTCAGATTATGCTTATCAAAACTGTTTGTGTATGTCAGAACATTGTCCCAGATTTGATTGGTATAGGCTTCTGCTTTCTTCACTACTGAAGAATTAACAACCTTATACCCGTTGCTCAGAAACCAGGGAAGGATTACATCACGGATATCCAGTGATGTATAACTCAGGTTATAGGTTGTTTTAATGAACAGTTTATTGGGGATGAAGTCAACCTGTGCATAGAAATTGGCCAGCGTTTTTCTGATTTTATGGCGATGATCATAATTGTCAAGATAGGGGAAAGGATTCTGTCCGTCGCGATAACCCATATCCTGGGCGCTTGCATATCTCGTTGGGAAAGCATCAGTATTGTTTTCATCATACACTGGCAGAATGGGCACCGCAAAATAAGCGAGTTTCCAGGCTCCTGCTTCATCCAGGTATCTGTTTGCATTGCTTAAAATCATGTTGCCTCCGAGAGTCAGCCAATTGGTAGCTTTAACATCGATTTTCGCACGCAGGTTAAATCTATCATATTCATTCTTCATATCAAGTACGCCTTCCTGTGCAAAATAATTTGCACCAATAGCATAGGAAAGATTCTGTGTACCCCCTGAAGCATCCAGGCTATGGTTTTGAATTGTAGCCGGACGGATGATTTCATTATACCAATCGGTATTAACATCCGGCACATTGGGATTAATCCTGCTTCGGCCATATAGTTGCATGGCATTTAAAATATAGCTGGCATCAGCCGGCGACCCGGATTCAATCGCCATATTCGTAAATTGCTCGGCATTTGCCATTTTTAATACGTTTTGGGATATCTGGGTGCCATAATACCCTTCATATGTGATCTCAGGTTTTTTGTTATACGCACCTGATTTTGTTTCAATCAAAACCACACCATTTGCTGCCCTTACTCCGTAAATTGCTGCTGCTGATGCATCTTTTAATACTGTAATTGAGGTTATATCCGAAGGATTCAGGAAATCAATATTGTCAAAAAACATCCCGTCAACAACATAAAGCGGCGCTTCATTGTCCTTACCCGGATATGAACCGATGCCACGGACACGAATAGTCGGGGATTCACCGGGTGATCCCTTGCTTATTACCTGAAGTCCTGATACTTTTCCCTGCAAGGTCTGCATTGCCTGTCCGGAGGGAGATTTAACAATATCATCAGATTTGACTGTAAAAACGGATGATGTTAAGTCCTTCACCTTCTGTGTTCCATAACCAACCACAACAACTTCCTCCAGCTTCTGGACCTCAAATTGCAGGTTGACATCAATAACCGTCTGGCCTGCAACGGCTGTTCTTTCGGAAGCATAACCCACATAGGAAAAAACCAGTACAGCAGTCGCTGAAGGCAGGTCAATTTTGTACTTGCCATTCATATCAGTTACCGTTCCGGTCAGTGTACCCTCCAGCAATATATTCACCCCTGGCAGGGGTTCTCCGGTTTCCCCATCTGTTACAGTACCGGTAACGGTGATTTGCTGAAGAGTTGATACGGTTGCATCCGAGAAAGAAGCAGCCCCCACTGCGGTAATAAACAGGAGGTTAATGACAAGTATTAGTTTCATAATCGTAAGTAATTTTTTTTGCCCCTTATATATGAAAAAGGCAAAATGGCAGAGTTTGTTTTTCATAAATTTGAAGGTTTTAGTTAAAAATATTCATATACTTTCCTATTCAGAGTAAGTTATCGATAAATCCAATTAATTCTGCTCACGAAATCAAATAAATTCTGGTTAATATTAAACAAAAGTTAGGAAAAAAAATGGTATTTTTTCCTAAACAAGCAGTTAAAATTTATGCTGTAAAGGAAGGCTAACCGAATAGATCTGACAAGATCAAACACATTCCCGGCTTCAAAATCTCCCTGTAAAATGGCAGGGGAAAAATGGACTTATTTCAAACCGCATCCTTCTGCTGATGAAATCTGAATTCTGCTTTTGGCAAGGATTCATTAAAAACCTGCCCCTTTACAAGGGTTTCCTCATCTCCCTCTTCATAATACCAGTTTACAATCAGTTTCCTGATGTTGGTATTGGCATCCAGGACTTTCAGCAGGTAAAACAGTTTTTTGGAAGAACCGCTGTTTATATATTCCAGGTCAATATCAACGACCAATGCCTCAACCTTCAACATGCACGCCCAGTCAATCAGGGGTTGATAAAAACTAACTTCATTATCCGAAATAGACCGGCCTTTGATTATCAGTTTGCCGTCTTCTTGGTACCTGACTGCCGGAGTAGAATGCGTGGCGGTAAAATCTATAGTTTTCATGTTGGATTGGTTTGGTATTTACGAATATAACGAAAAAATATTGGAAAATAGATGAATACTTTTAATAAACCTGTGGAATTTATTGACAATATCGGATAAACTGGGGATTTAAATATTTGCCAATAATCAAGAGACCTTTTTCCTGCTCGCTTCCTGCTTTTTGTCAACCTGCGTCACATAAAAGTTTTTTTTCAATCTTAACCAAAAATTATATCTTTGCACCCGCCTTCGCATGAAGCATCAACGGGCGAAAAATTACCCGCCTTTGTTAAAGCTATGGCGGACAAATTCCGCCTTCGCCAAGGCTTCGGCGGACAAAGGGCGCGGTAGCTCAGATGGTTAGAGCGTATGATTCATAATCATAAGGTCCCCAGTTCAATCCTGGGCCGCGCTACACTGAAAATGAATGATTTACAAGGATTTATCCGGAAGGTGGTTTTATCATTTTCATACGATTTGCATACAACTACTTTTTATACTCCCTCTCAAATTAATAAATAACCAGTCTCTCTTATTCATATTTTATCTTCCATGTTTGAAATTATCAGTTTCGGATACTTAACACTTAAATTTCATCCAACTCGTTTCCATTAATCCTATTTTATCAAAATCATAGGCATAACAGGGAATAAGACAGAGGTCATGTTTCAACTGTGTGGTGATTTCAGGAGCAACGTTTGAGAGTTCATTTAATAAGGGACGCATACTAAATACCTGAACGATTGTTTTCTGGAATTCATAAATAAGCTAACTGGGGTGGATTTTACATATCAACTTTAGGGTTTTATGATAGCTCACAGAATAGCTTTTTTTAATTACACCCTCCTGAATTCTACTTTTTTTTTATTCGCCAGACGCATAAGCCCACAAATCTCCGATACATTACTTGCTTATTCCAATGGTTCATCATAATAATTCGTACCTGCTTATATGCTGCACGAAGTCCAATTTTTTAGCTGCTGTTTGTGATATTTTCAATATTATTTTCTATTTCATATTTTCTTTAGGTTTTAGCTCCATCCCGAGTTGAGTCATAAGCCCTAAGTTATCCTCCAGTGCCCACCATTCTTTAACTTTTCCATTGGCAATCCTCATAATATGTGTGGCTGGGACTGTAACGTATTTACTGGTTGGCTCAATACCCTTATATTTGGCCTTGTGAGTTCCGTATTGAGTTAATTTCACTGCAACTTTATCACTATCAGCAATCATGATCTCAATTTTGTGGATCCAATCAGGAAATGCAGCAAAATGTGTATTTCTGGCTTTGAATAAGGCCTCCTTCCTCCATGGTTGAAGTGAACCAGGAGAGTAAAGCGCAAAGTCATCGGATAAAAGATTTCCTAGTTTGTCGAGATCCCCGCTGTCAATAGCATTGATTACTTCACGAACAATTTCTTTATTTTGTTCTTGAATTTGGGCCGCTGCTTTATACTTATCTAGCTGTGTCTTTTCAGACTGGTTTTGGCAACCAAAAGCAACCAAAAGCAATAAAGCCAAAAAAATGGCATTGACGAATTTAAGTTGCGATGCTTTCATTTTCACCTTCTTTTTATATGTTGATGTAAAATAGCAGCTAAAGTCCGCGTGCATGATCAGTTGCATTGCCAGAGCGCTTTTTTGTCTATGTAGCACAAGGCACCCAAGAGATGTGTTATTCGCAAACTCTGCAGTCAGCAATTGTTATACAATATTTTGTATGCTGTGTCTATGATTCTGTTGAGACAGGCTTTTTAATAATGACTCCATGACAGACTAAAATCAGTTACTCCTTCATCAAATGTGACCTGTGTGAGCCCTGTATGATCCGTTCCGATAGTATAAATATGCGACCCAACATCTGTACCGTCAGGCCGGGTAAAGGCAATTTTGGATCCATCGGGTGCCCAGCATAATGAGATCTGGTTGTGAAATCCTAGCCAATCGCTATCCCCGGCAGCAGTAACTGAGACCAAAGTATCAGGATTGGTACCACCTGGATCGAGAAGCACGACCGCAATATCTGAATTCCTTTTAAATGAAAGATAGGCTAATTTGCTTCTGTCAGGCGACCAGGCAGGGGAATATATTAAATGGTCACTGTTTTCATCGAAAGGAAGAATCTGCTGCATATTTGATCCGTCTGCATCGAATGTACTAAGCCCATTTAGCATAACTAACAGCTTCCCCGTTGAAGAGGAGGAAACAAGCCATCTCGTTATAAAGTTGAGGGGATCAACTGAATTATAATCTATGACCTGGACGAGGTCAGTAGGATTAGGCACTGGAGACTGGCGATATAATCCCACAATATTATCTTCCGGATAGTCACGGCTAAAAAAAACCTGGGAGCCGTCAAAAGTCCAGCTGGGATCGTTTTCTTTGCCAACCAGGTTGGTTATATTCCTCTGATTTTTACCCTCAATATCCATGATGTAAATATCCCATGCTGTATGATCAGTACCCCATTTCATGTAAGAAATTCTATCTCCGTCTGGTGAAACTGAAGGTGCAAAAACCACGCCGCAGTCGAAATTCCAGCAGCGTTGTTGATCAACATCAATGACATAGATGCCGCTGTATGCGTTATCCAATGGGCCAATTCGTGTGAAAACCAGTTTACCCTGCCCGAGAAGACTATAAGGAATGGGATCATTAAAAGGAGGTAAAGTCGAAATATTTGATTCCTCGTCGGATTGCTTCTTACATGATAAGTTGATCACTAAAGACCAAGCAATAGCAAGTAAGAGAATTTTAAGTAAAGCATTTTTTAATATATGGACATCCTCCTGAGAAATACAGTGTTCAACTCGTTTGTAGAAACGATTTTTTTGATTCTGATTTACTGCTATTTCTTTCATCTATAAATTTCTATAACTGACTGGAAAAATCGGTACAATTGACCACCATTCGCCGGAAATAATTCAATTTTACAAATAACAAATTAACAATACTTTAGCTTTCAAATTGAGTGGTCATGATACTCCGGCAGGCAGTGGTCCCTAACACCGATTTTTCCAGTTAAGACACGATTTTTAAACATTCGTGTTAATCTCTCATTTTATTGACATAAACTAAAAAATATACAAGCTCCGGTAGCAATTGTTAGATCTCCTTCCAAAATTGATAATCTCCCGTTTTTATTGATAATCAATAAGTATATTTTGACATACATTTCATAAATTACCCTTTTGCAATATATTTCAGTTACCTGAATAAAGGTTAGAATGAAATATCAATTTGATCAGTTTGAATTTTTTACTTTAATGCAATAATTCTTTTGATAAGAGGAAAGTATTCGGTAAATTTTCAATTCGAGATCTGATTGCTATTACTTTTAAGAAACATACCCAACCCTGAATATACTTCAAACAATGAAAAAAATTAGTATTTTACTGCTCACACTATTCATATTTCTGGGTACAATAAAAGGGCAAAACTTTACGATGACAATGGAAACAGAAAAGGAAACCGGCGCTAACTTTTCTTTTATTCTGCAAGCCTTAGAGGACTCTACTATTGTTGAGGTTGACTGGGGTGATGGAACCTTCGTAAATGAAACCATTAATAAATCATACACCCCAGTCAGTGGCACTCTGGTCGGTTCTCGAACAATTAAAATTTACGGGGAAGGAATCACTTCTCTTGACTGTAATAATAATAAAATCACTGCATTGGATATTAGTAACAATTCTGATTTAGTTTCGCTCAGGTGCTATTCAAATTCTCTTACTTCTTTGGACGTTGGCCAGAATCGTAAATTAGAGTTCCTAATATGCTATGATAACCAGCTTGATTCACTTCATGTAAGTAATAATCTATCCCTGACTTACCTTTATTGCTTTTCTAATAAGCTCACGGTATTGGATTTAACTAAAAATACTGAATTGACCAATCTCGAATGTGATAATAACCGGCTTTCTGCATTGGATGTAAGTAAGGATACCAGTTTACTAGTTTTGGGATGCAGTAATAACCTACTTAATGAGTTGGATATTAGTAAGAATATTAAACTTCAGGTTCTTTCATGTGGTTCTAACAAGCTTAGCATCCTGGATGCAAGTATGAACCGTGAAATGGTTTTTCTTGCCTGCGATAGCAATCAAATCACTTCATTAATTACAAATAGCCCTGATGAATTAGTAGAACTGCATTGCAGCAATAATCGGCTCACTGTACTCAATATTAGCAATGATAAGGTTATAGAGAATATTTTTTGTGATAATAATAAGCTCACCATTTTGGACCTGGCTCACAATACTTCATTAAATAAGCTTGTATGTAACAATAACAATCTTTCAAATTTGGATTTAAGCTTGAATATTACTTTGGACTATCTGAACTGTAATAATAATCTTCTTAATCAATTAGATGTAAGCAATAACAATGCATTGTCAATGTTATATTTCAGCTACAACAACCTCACTTTTGCATCGATGCCCGTACAACATCCAACATGTTGGACCTATAGGTATGCACCACAAAATCCAATTCCCATCATTAAGACATTGAGTACAGGGGAGATGCTTGATCTTGGCTACCTTTTTAATGTTAGCGGAATTAATACAATTTTTACATGGAAAACACGGACTGGTAAAACTCTTGTTCAGGGAATTGATTATGAAATCGACAATGGTAAAACTATTTTTCTAAGACCCCGGTCTGATAGTGTTTATTGTGAAATGACCAATTCTGTATTTCCGGATTTTGCAGGGCCTGATGTGTTAAAAACTACCAATATGCAGGTTACTGGACAGGAAACTCCCGCCATCACTATGGAAACTACAAAGCCAATTGGCTCAGCAATATCTTTTAGTTTGAAAGCCCGTGCAGATAATACCCCAATTAAAGTGGACTTTGGAGATGGTTTTCCTGTAAATGATACTATCGGTTCATCTGAAATATCAATGTTTGATACCCTTGTTAGTTCTCAAACCATAATTATCTATGGATCAGGCATAACTTATTTTAACTGTGATGATATGCAGATCAATTGGATTTATTTAGCTAATGATACTGCTTTACAATCCCTTTCCTGCAAATATAACCAGCTAACAACTTTGGATTTAAGCAAAAATCCGGAATTATCTAATATTGATTGCAGTTATAATCAACTAATTAGCATAAATATAAGTAGTGATACAGTATTGAAAACTGTCCGCTGTGACTTTAACAACCTTACTTTTACCACTTTGCCTCTTGAGCAGGCTTCCTGGACGGCCTATATTTATGCCCCACAGCAGCTACTTTTCATTGTTAAGGATGTAACCACGGGAATTGAACTAGACTTAAGCAAACAACTTTTTGTTAATGAATATTTAACTGTCTATAACTGGAAAACCCAAAATGAGAAGCCGCTTGTTGAAGGAACCGATTATACAATTACTAATGGCAGGACAGTTTTTCTAACGGCACAGGAGGACAGCATTTATTGTGAAATGACCAATGCGGCATTTCCTGCTTTTATCGGATCGAATGTGTTAAAAACCTCCAATACAAAAGTGAAATTGTTCACGACCAACGAAAATATCTTATCTGATGATCTTACCCTATATTCCTATTACAATACAATATGCATAAAATCGCCATTCAATGCACAATTGACAATTTATGATATCAGTGGCAGGCTGGTAATGAATACTTTCATAAGCAGTGGTGCAAACAATATTCACATGGAAGGCACAGGTGTTTACCTGGTAAAACTCACCAGCAATTTAGGTTCAATTGTCAGAAAGGTATACATTGAATAAAAAGTTCATTTCAATTCCTATTTTTATTAGTGCTGCACATGTTTAGGGTGGTCAATTATATTCGACTACTTGTGGTCATGGCTACCAACTTTTCTATAGTGAAGAAATTAATGGCATTCAGGTTTATTCTTTAGCAGCCGGACTTTTATCGTGCTCGCCTGACTATTTTGTAAAAAACGCTACGGATGCACGTACCTGCCTGGCGACCATAAAAGATTCTTCACAGGTACTGTCTCTATTATTAGATGGGGGGCATAAGGTAAAGGCGGGGAGGCTTGCCGGGGCATTCCGAAATATCGGAAGGGATAAAATCGCCAACGAAATCATGTCCACTATGAAAGGTGCCGGGTATGATGTTCGCGAGGATGATCCGTTTCAAACAAAATTAGCTGTTACATTGAGCAGCCGTGAGGTATCACCCTATGCTAACCGTATAAGGCTGATGTGGCATAGCCAGAGGCAGTCTGTAATCGATAATTTTCCAGGTAAAAATGAAATTGCAGCAGATAAGGAACGCTACCTGAAACAAGTAGACGATATCTATATTACCGATGCTTATAATTCCTTATCCATTGAGGGTTATCAGGTAACTGAAAAGTTAATAGAACAGGTTCGAAGCGGAAACTGGAATCCAGACGGCAATAACGCTGACTGGGAACAGAAAGATGCCATGGCTGCACGGGGATACTGGCTGGCTTTTCAGAAGGTCAAAGAAAGCATAAAATCTGTACTTGAAGGAAAGAATGGCGGGGAAGTGAGCCATAATGATCATGGAACTTGGTATAGGGAATTGTTTTCACCTGGCGTATCTGCTGGCATTCTGAAGCCATCTGATCTGGCGGGTTATCGAAATAGTCAGGTATATATCAAGGGTTCTAAACATACACCACTAAATCCTGATGCAGTCAGAGATGCCATGCCAGTGCTATTTGATTTACTGAAAGAGGAAACAGAACCATGTGTTTGTGCAGTACTCGGACACTTTATATTTGTTTATATTCATCCCTATATGGATGGTAATGGCCGAATTGCCCGCTTCCTAATGAACGTAATGCTTGCTTCAGGAGGTTATCGATGGACTGTTATACCCGTTGAAAAACGTTTTGAATATGTGGCTGCCCTTGAAAAGGTAAGTGTTAAGCAGGATATCAGCGATTTTACCAGGTTTATTGCTGGATTGGTGAAAATTGATAACCCAACAACATAATAAGCGAATAAATAATGAAAGCATATTCTGAAAATAGCAAAAATTGACAGTTAAAATGAAGGTATTTTAAAAACCTGGAGTCTGTTTTTAGAGTCTGATTATGCTTCATTTTGTATGAAAATGTTCAATCCTTAAGACTGCAGGGGCAGCTAACATAAAGACTAAATATTTTCTAAAAGTCTTGTGGGCCAATAAACACGCAGTGTACCTAGAGAAGCATTATTTTGGAATGCAAGATTCCAGATTTTTATAACTCGGATTCATAATCATAAGGTCCCCAGTTCAATCCTGGGCCGCGCTAAAAGATTAAAACAGGAAATACACCCCCATTTCACCTGTCGGGTAAAGGTTGAACTCATCTGTTACATCATGAAATCCGTATCCGACCTGTATGTTAAAACGAACAACTTTTCCAAAGGCAAATCCTGGTCCGAAACCAATATTATAGCCAGATTCGATAACCTTGTCCGTTACATAAAGACCGGTATTCGGATTATAGATATCTTCGTCATGCTCGTTATAATAATAATGATTGCCCAGGTAACCGTAAACCATAATATACTTGGCCCGGTATAAAGCGTACAGAAAACTGAATCCCGTGCTGACGAAGGTAAAATCCTGGGTTTTTATTGGAAGAACTGTCAGCTGAATTCCTGCATCCTGGAACCAATGCCTGTATGACAGGCCCAGGCCGGTGACAAAACCAGCATGAACTCCAAATTCATTGCTTTTTATTTCAACCGATTGTTCTTCCTGCCCGGAGAGGGAGAAAAACAGCAGGCTTAAAGCCCATAAACTGATCGCTTTTTTCATGTTCTTAGGGATTTAGTTATTGAAACATACATTCACCTATGAAGCTGTCAAAGAGTAATTTTCCGTCACCTATAAAAGGATTTAGGCAGATCCGTCCGATACAATGAACTACCTCGCAGCAAGCTGTCGAGGTATCAATTTTGAGTTTCTTTTCTATCGATGTAAGCATCGGCGTATTAAACTCATTTATCCCAATACGCTACGCTATCGGGATTCGTTCAACTTACAAATTTCAATGCACTTCGTTTTTGAAATTTGAGTTTCACGAATAAATACCTGTACAAATTTGGGAATATTGTTTCACTTTTCCTTCAAATTCCACAGACTTCAGTACAAAATGCTGCATTAATTGGCGGAATGGCTTATACAGGTAAAAGAATTAAATTCGCTAGATTTGGGTCATCTGATTATCAACAATTTTCATAATCCTGTTTGTTAAACAAAATCTTCTTGTTATGAGACTGATATTCATAATAACCCTAATGACAAGCATGTCTGCCTGCAAAAGTGTTCCTGAAGAGCAGGAAAGTAACGATATGGATAGTGGCAAGCGTGACCTGACCTATTTTCTCCAAAGGCTGAGAACATTGGATCATTTACCTGAACTGGAAGCATCGCATACGGCCATGTCATCCACCTGGGATACAAACGGCCTGAACAATGACGGGTATTGTTATAAAGCAATACATGATACAGTATATATTCTTTTAGACAAAGATGGTCCGGGATGCATTCACCGTATTTTTACAGGTACATCCTATTACCAGACGCATAATACACGTTTACAGATATTTACAGACGGACACAATAAACCGGTTTTCGATGTGCCGGTAAGTGATCTTTTTGATCCGGTAAGAAGTCCATTTCCTTATCCCCTGTCCTCAAATAAAACATACCCCGGGATATTATTCCCTATACCGTATGAAAAACACATAAAAGTACAATTGTATAATTCACTCTCTGAAAACTGGGGCAATTACTGGCAGGTGGCCTATACAAGTTACCCTGAAAATGTAAAAGTAAAAAGCATTACTTATCCTTTTTCTGATTCTGAGAATAAAGAAATACAAAAGGTGGTAAAAACCTGGCTGAATGCAGAACGAAACCTTCCGGTAATGCCTGAGAAATGGCCATTTAATCAGAAAATAAGAATCAAGGCAGGAGAGAATGGAGAGATTACTTTAAAAGAGACAGGCATTATAAGACAGCTATATGTTTCAGCTAATCCAAATAAACCTGAAGCCTGGCGAAATACACGTCTTATCATCTACTGGGATGGGAATAAATCAAAAAGCATTGATGTGCCGCTTGGTTATTTCTTCGGAAATGCAGATTATGCATCCATGTTTCAGTACAATTCCATGCTTACGGGAATAACAGCGGACGGAGCATATTCAATGTTTCCAATGCCGTTTGAGAAAGGGGCGAAGATTGTCTTCTGCAATCAAAACAGAGAGGATATTGAATTAGAAGTCAAAATGAATATAGAAGAAAAAGAAAGCTTACAACCTAATGTTGGCCGTTTTCATGCCACCTTCAGCGAAGTACAACCCTATGATAAAAATTACGACAGCCTGCCCCGGTATGGCAAAAGTCCTAAACCTTATCTCGTTACACTTGAAAAAAACAGCGGTCCGGGAAAATATGTCGGAACCTTATTGCATGTAGCCTGGCCACATAAGGATATCTGGTGGGGGGAAGGTGACTGGCTGTTCTGGACGGACGAGGAAGGCTTTCCCCCTTCCTACCATGGTACCGGCACTGAAGAATATTTTAATTCAGGGTGGTGCTATTTCGACCGTAAAGCCATATCCGGATACATAAAAATGAGGCCGGGTAATGTCAATGTTTATTCATACCACCTGAACGATGCGTTTCAATTTACACAACATATTAAAATTGCCGTGGAAATATGGTGGTGGCCAAATGAAATCATGAAAAGCATATGGGGAAGCACGGCTTTCTGGTACGCCAATCCACCACAAGATGCCGGTTCACGTCAAAATCTGGTATACCCTCGCCTGATGCATCAGGGTAATGTTACAGGCGAAAGCGGCGTTTGGGAAGATGACTTGTTACGAGAGGTTTTTTAACTCCGTTTTTTAATAAATCTGAATGAAAAATAGATCATGCTCAGGAATATGAACATGAACACCGTCATTCCCCAGGCTCTTGCATGCTGAAAGGGATTGATGAGCTTGTCACTGATATCAAAATAGATGGCAAAGGGTTCCCTGATTATATCCCAGCTGTTCCATCTCAGATACCTGCCCATGTAAATACCAAAGCTCCCGAGAAAAAGCAGACATAAGGAAGTCAGTGGCATGAACCGTTTGCCAATTAACTGACACAGGATCTTCTCAATATCCCAAAGGCTCATAAACCCGAATAGCAAACCTGCCCAGGCAAAGGAAAGTATCAATACCAGATCAAACCAGATCGGCATGGATGGGAATGATCCCAGGTGAAATAAATCGGTTAAGATATAGGGTGAATTTGGAAAGAACAACAACCATAAAAGGATTAATCCGGTTACTATCAGCTTGCTTTTTTGAAGATTTGGATAGATGACCAGTATTGTGCTGAAAAGCCAGGGAAGGAAGGCGAGAAACAAATTCCAGTTCAGGAAAAGAAAGATATCGTGTCAGAATATACAAACCGGAATACAGAAAGAGCCAGGCACAAAACGCTACGCTTCCCAGAAATACAGTTTCATTTAACCTGTCGTACTGCTTTAATTGCTTTATCATATACTCAATCAATTTTCTCACCAAATTCAACTGCGGCAACAAAACTGTTGCCACCGGTGACATACATTTTTTTAGTGCCCGGGTAGGTTCGGCTCTCATATGCCACTGAGGTAGGAACAGAGGTCAATGAAAAGTGTAAATCCCAGTGGCGGAGCATTTCGATTGGCTCTGACAGGGCATTCTTTACTTCATTTCCGAAAAAAGCTAAAATGTACATTTCCATATTTTCTTTCGTCGAAAAAAAGCGGTACCTCATTGAAATTATGTTTTCGGGAATGCTCCAGAATAAACCATCCCCCGGGCAGTAACAGATCCCTCCCCAAAACAGCCTCAGGCAGATCAGCCAGATTCTTCAATTCGTAAGGAGGATCCGCAAAGATCAGATCATATTGTTTCCTGCATAATTTCAGAAAGCGGAAAACATCCATGTTGTACCGGGTGAATTCCCGTCATATTCATTTTGGAGGCTGTCTTCAGGATCGTATTGCACAAAACGGCCGTTGGTTTCCACCAGGTCAATCTCCCGGCAACCCCTGGAACTACACTCAAAGCTTATACTGCCTGAACCGCCAAACAGGTCAAGAAAACTGATCTCATTAAAATCAAAGTGATTGGAAAGTATATTGAAAAGTGCTTCCCGCGCAAAATCAGTTGTTGGCCGGGCATCAAAATCCTTGCAGACATCAATTATCCTGCCTTTATGCTCTCCGCCGACAATTCGCACGACTGCAAATTAAAGATATTGAGGTACTTATAGGTTACAACCGGCAATAATCCGGACGAAACGGGCGGTAGACCCGCATGCCTCATCATAGTCAATAGCCGGAAAATATTGTTTAAGCGTTTCGAAATACACAAGCCTGGAGCTCAGCTCACCCGAAAGTTTCAGGGGTATATCCTGTGATGTGAGCGAAAGCTGCCTGCATACATACAATACATAATACAGCAGATCAGTTTCATTAACATATTGAAAAGTATTGTACAGCAACAACTTACCATTCCCTGTAACGGCAATATCGAAAAAATCCGCATTCAGACCAACATATATGGTGTATTGATCAAGTGAAGTTGGCATTTCGGGTAATATTCCACAAAAACGGGGTGGTCTGACTTGAGAATTCAACCTTTTTAAAATGCAGTGTAACCAGGGATACCAATGCCCTGGGCAATGAAAATACGCTGTAATGTATCCAGTGGCCGGATATGATTGCTGAACAAGCTCACCATCAAATGCACCGCCTGTATTAAACTCGATATAATCTGTCAGATTGTTCGGGACTAAAAAAAGATGCCGGAACAAGGGTCGATTGCTGTGTGTAACCCATGAAATGCACAGACTGAAAAGGCAGATTCAGGATATCATCCTTGTCAAGCACAGAGATCACCTGCCTCACCAGATCACTGGTCAGGTAAACATGATCAAACCTGTATTTTCTGAAAACGATGAAATCCCCCTGCCTGCTGTGACGTATGCAATAGGCCAATCCATTCCGGTCAGCTTGTATGGATAAATGATAATTAGCCGTGTTGTCTTTGTTAAAAGACCTGTCGACAAAATTCAGTTCAGGCATGAAAGATCAGTTTTCTCTTCAGGTTCAAATAATTACCTCTCTTATGATGACTTGAACACTATCTGCGAATTTAGCTAAAAAAGAAACATCCCCATTTCATGATCAAAAATAACTTCACTGGCGATGGACGCGTATTGATACTATTTCCCTAAATTGCATTTCACCGGACTACTCATAATTAGCAGGCGGAGATGCTTAAAAACCATCATGATCTCCATGATCCGGCAAAACCTGGGTCATCAGCCCACAGCCGGTCAGGAGGAACTGATCGGACAAATGGCGGATTTCATCATGGATGAAGACAAATATGCCTTTATTGTAAAGGGTTATGCCGGTACAGGAAAAACAACACTGATCAGCGCACTGGTAAGGACACTTGAACACTTGCAGATCAAAACTCTTTTACTGGCCCCTACCGGTCGTGCAGCCAAGGTATTCTCTGCCTATGCAGGAAAACCGGCCTATACAATTCACCGGAAGATATTCCGTCAGAAATCTGCCAAAGACGGATTTGGAACTTTTGTCCTGAATAAAAACCTGTTCAGCCATCTGATCATCCTGGTGGATGAAGCATCCATGATATCGAATGCATATGCGGAAGATTCTGTTTTCGGTTCAGGCCGGTTGCTTGAGGATCATGATCAGCTTTGTCAGGGATGGTGTAAAATGCAGGCTTATCCTTATCGGTGATACTGCCCAGCTTCCGCCGGTGGGCATTAATCTCAGTCCGGCATTGGACCGGACAGAACTGACAGGCTATATTCCGGTTGCAGGAGAGTATACCATGACTGACATTGTCAGACAGTCGGTTCATTCGGGCATATTGCAGAATGCAACCATGCTCCGGAAACAGATCACAAACAGGGATCTTGTACATGCCGGTTTTTAAACAGTGCAGGTCTGACGGATATCCGTTTCATCCATGGGAATGAACTGCCCGAAATACTGGATAGTACCTATCGGAAATACGGCATTGAAGAGAATATTATTCTATGCCGTTCAAATAAAAAAGCAAACCAGTATAATTCGCGGGATACGGAAACAGGTATTGTTCCGGGAAGAAGAATTGGAACCCGGTGACCTCCTCATGGTGGTGAAGAATAATTATCACTGGGTAACAGGCAATCCCGAAATTGAATTTATGGCAAATGGGGATATTGCATCGAACTCCTGAAAGTGAAAAAGTATACAGATCGTTATGGATTCAGGTTTGCCTTCGTATTCATTGAGGCTGGTGGATTATCAGATCGAGTTTGATGCATGGATCATGCTGGATACACTCACAACTGAATCTGCGGCAATGAGTACTGAGGACAATAAAAAACTTATACTCAGCATACTGGAGGATCAAAGCCACATAAAATCCCGTTCCGGGCAATACAAAATGGTAAAAGAAGATCCCTTTTTCAATGCCCTCCAGGTGAAATATGCCTATGCCATTACTTGTCATAAAGCCCAGGGCGGCCAGTGGAAAGCCGTATATGTGGATCAGGGATTCGTACCAAAGGAAAGGATTGATCATGGAATATCTGCGCTGGCTGTATACTGCAGTGACCCGGGCAACTGATGAACTTTACCTGGTGAATTTTCCGAAAGAGTTTATGGAATGATGAATGATGAATTATGAATTATGAATGATGAATTATGAATTATGAATTATGGATTATGAATTATGAATTGGGGATTGGGTGAGGGGATGAGGGGGTGATTAAGTGGTCAGGTGATTAAGTAATGCAGTTGTTAACGGGTTGATAATCTAGGAGTAAAGTGGATAGAAAAAGCACGTATTACCTTTTTCATTTCTTTTTTAATAATTTAGGGCAAATTGTACAAACACCTATTTCCATGGTAAAAGAATACACCAATGAGTTACTTCTTGATTTTGGTCCTGATGGTAACCAGCTTGTACCGGTGATCACACAGGATTACAGCAGCAAGGATGTCCTGATCCTGGCCTATAGCAATAAAGCAGCATTTGAAGAAACGGTCCGAAGCGGTTATGCTACCTTTTTCAGCCGCAGCCGGAATGAAATCTGGAAAAAAGGTCAGACATCGGGAGATTACCTGAAGGTAGCGGAGATCAGGATCAACTGTGAACAGAATTCCCTGCTGTATCTGGTAGTACCACAAGGCCATGGTGCCTGCCATGCGTTAAGTCAGACGGAAATCCACATACAACTTGCTACTACCGGCGTATTTTACCTGACGGCAAATTGGAGGTGGTGGAAGAATGATTATGCAGTTTGGATTGTGATTTAAGTATTTTTATGTTTAACATGATTCTATTGTGAGAAACATTGGTAAAAAAATATGAGTCTATAAATTATTATTTGAGTATCGGAACAGATAAATAAAAATTAAGAATTGGCAGATATCTTTTGTTGTTGGTTTTAGATAAAGGATTGTAAATCTGGATATAAACTCTTAGGTTTTAGATGTATTAGACACAGAATGAGGTTAAAGATAGGAATGACTAATCATATTTAGAATTTCTACGTCAGCTAAAGCTGACGGTTTTAGTTTGGCTATTTACTAGATAAAGATAGAATAGTTAATAACTTGTTGGCATAAAACTTAGTGTTTATGACAATTTTTTTTAATATTAGTATCTAGTAATATAACTAGATATGACATGGGATACATGACAAAAATGCAACTCATTAAAGGACAAAAGAGTGAGAAATGGTATGTTAATTTGCTATCAGCGATTGCGCAAGCGATGGATTTTCAGCGAGGGGAGATTGTGGAATGGTTAATTGAAGACCGTAAAAAAATGGTTTTAGTCCGCAGTGATAAAGCTGTCGAGGAAAGCAAAAAAAAACTCAGGACAGAACCTTAGCAGAGGAATTTGAATATCTTTTGCTGGAATCAAATGAAGCTTTTAAGCAACTACGAACGGCTACACTTGCCAGGAATTTAGCTTTTGGGGCATTAACTTACCTTGGCAGGAATACTGTTACAGGAATGATAACAGCTGCAGGTCAGCAGTTTGTTGACTGGACATCTGCTTACAGGTTATTTGCACAAAAAAGGATAAAAACAGACAAGCTCTTTAAGATAGCACTTGGTGGAGTAATAAAAGAGGTACGATTTGATCATGAGATTATAGCTCATATGGATGATACAATATTAAGAAAGACAGGGAAGAAGGTTAGTGGAAGTGCTTGGCGCAGAGATCCGTTAGGGACACCTTTTCATACCAATTTCGTGTGGGGTCAGCGATTTTTACAAATCTACATGGCTCTTCCTGAGAACTCATACTGTTCTCAATCGCGGGCAATCTCTGTAGACTTATATTATTGCTCAACACCAAAAAGAACAGGGAAGCAAGCAGAAAAATGGGAATGGGATGCTTACAAATAGGAGAAAAATAAAAACAATCTGAGCAAACAGGGAAGAGATAGAATTAAAATGCTACGACAGCAACTTGACCAATATGGGCTACAGGAAAGAGAGATGCTCATCAGTGTGGATGGAAGTTACACGAACAACACTGTTTTAAAACCTTTACCCAAAGGAGTTACACTAATAGGTAGAACACGCAAAGACACAAAACTTTATACCATACCAGATACATCAACGGGTGTGGGTAGAAAGCGGGTTTATGGAGACCGTATTCCCACGCCCGAACAAATCTGTAAATCGGATCAGTATACATGGCAAAGTATCCAGGCTTGGGCTGCCGGAAAAACACATATGTTCGATCAAAAGTCATTCGAGATGTTCGTTAGCGTGCAGCTGGTGGACAGTATGATTTACAAGTGGTGATTATCCGTACTTTGGGATACAGACTTACGAAAAAGAACAGAATGCTGTATCGTCAACTAGCCTACTTAATCTGTACGGATCTGGGGTTAAGCGTTGAAGAGCTCTTTCAAGCTTACTTATGGCGATGGGAGATAGAAGTCAATTTCAGAGATGAAAAAACATTATTGGGCTGCGGAGAAGCTCAAGTAAGAACTGAAAATACAGTGCAAGAAATCCCTGCTTTTATCGTTGCCATGTATGCCTTTCTTCTCCTGGCTAGTCATAGGGCAACTAAAAATGGTAATAAATCATCATTGCCCAGAACTGTATGAGATCTAGATAGAAATCCACAAAGGCAAACAAGTGGAGATCTGATTAACCTGCTTAGAACTCAATTATGGGCAAAGGCATTAGGTTGTAATTTCTCAAGCTTAGTGAACGAACAACTCAGGATTAAAAGCCAAAAAAATAAAGCAAATTTACTATCTTCAGCTTTATTTTATCTCAGAAAATAGCCAAACACGAGCCGTCAGCTAAAGCTAACGGCAATAGAAAACAGCAAATTCTTCAATATCAATATTCATGAATGACGAAAGTCTATAAATTATTATTTGAGTATCGGAACAGATAAATAAAAACTAACTGGATGAATTTTGCTCTAACCCACTATTATGTATATTTGATCCAGAAATCTATAAGCAATGGAAATTATCACCATCAACGGAAAAGTGAATGTGGACAGACAGCCGGATTGGTTGACTTTTGATCAGGGGCTGGTTTTGTGGTTAAAATCCTTATATTACCGGCAGTATTAAAACAAAACAAGGGGCTGATGAAGCCCCTTGTTTGATAACGATTGAAAAGGGATCGCAGAATCTGAGAAAAGTTTCCTTAATACCTTGAATATTACCTCACCACGATTTTCTGAGCCTTGTTATCCACGCGGATAATATACAGACCCAAGGGCAGGTTATTGGAAACAAAGGTTCCTTTTACACGAACATTCTGGATCACATTTCCATCCAGGTCAAAAATGGTAACATTTGAATTTACTCCTTCCACTACAATGGTTCCATTGGTTGTATACATTTTATACGCTGCCGAAATTGGGTCATTAATACCGGTAGGAGTACCATATACTTTTTTCCAGAAGGCAACGCTTACATAAGCATAATCTCCTCCAAAAGAAGCAGTTCTGTTCGGGACCGGGTTGCCCTCAGCGTTGGCAGCCTCCTCATACGGCCAGTCGGGATAATTATAGCATTTATATTCAATGTCCTCTACCATGGGTATACGTGCACTAAAATAGCCTTCTTCGGAATAATAAGCTTTTATGGCACCATCCAATGACCAGTTGCAAAAACTGCCAATAATCCACATTTCCGATGTGCCTTCAGGATAGGGGTTGATAATAATATAAATATCACCAACTTTTAAAGGATCGAAAATCGCCATGAAAGTGTCTACCACGGCAGTAATGCTATCGGCTGCAAACACGAAGTTTGCTGACTTTTTTTGCTGGTATTTCCAATCTGGACCCGACAAAAATTTATAGTTATACTTCTTTGCCGTAGTGTCAACCGCATAAAAATCCAAAGAAAACTTCTTTGGTGAATCAGAAATCTTGGTCATCGGGTGTGCCGATGGATTCCAGCTATTAAAATCACCGGCTGCATAACACACAATAACGGTATCCGGTACCGTCACGATTATGGTGTGCTTTTGTGCAAAGCTCATGCTTGTTATACAGATGAGTGTTAGGAAGGGTAAGATTCTCTTTTTCATAAGCATTGGATTTAATTTAATACCTATAACAACCAATTCAAGAATTTGTTAAGGATAAATTATTTTATGAGTATCGGAATCATAAATAAGTAACTAAGAATTGGCAGATATCTTTTGCCGTTGGCTTTAGCCAACGAATTGTAAATCTGGATATAAACTCTTCGGCTTTAGCCGCATTCGACACAGAATGAGGCTAAAGCCAGGAATCACATATCATATTTTATCCGTCAGCTAAAGCTGACGGCAATAGAAAGCAGCTAATTCTTCAGTATCAATATTCATGATTGCCGATAGTCAATAAAACAAATAAATGCCATATTAGGAGAGTTGAAAGATTATATAAAATGCAAGGCATCAATTATTTCACCAAGCCACTTCGTGGCAAAGAAGGTGGATGAAAAATAAATTTGTTTTATTCTGAACCAAATCAACATAAACAATACATAAGCAATAGTAAACTGACTAACTCCAGGTACGGATTATTTTGATGAACCATAAATTACTATACTCTACTTCCATGACATTAGAAATTAGGTAATAAGGTTTTATGGTTCAGGTATTTGCCTTACCAGCAACTAATCTCTACCTGTATTTCTTTTAATCAATACACCAAACATTCCACTCCTAAAAATTTACAAACAGTGCAATCACCCCCAATAAAACCAACACAACCCCTGAAAGCAACTTCTCATGGTGGTCGAGAAAATGGGAACGGATCGCATGGACACCCTTGTTTCCCAGATAAACCAGTAAAAGCATGCCTGAAACCGTTACAAGCACGTATACGGCCGACACCATAAATATTCCCTTCCAGCCTGCAGCACCTGCCTGAAAATAATAAGCTTCCACTTCAAGACAGGGACTCAGGAACATGGCGATGGATAAGGATGCAATGATGGCCACTTTGGACCGGCTTTTTACCCTGGAAGAAGGAATGCCATGTGTATGCCTGTGATGTTTGAGAAGATCTATACTCAAATATACCAGGCCTAAAAGGATGAGCAAGGCCGGTGCAACCTTCTCAGAGATAAAGGTATAATTCTCATTCAACCGGTGGCCGATAAAACCGATAATTATGCCTATGATCACTGTGCTCAGGGTATGCGCAAATCCGCTTATGCCAGCCACAATTATCGTTTCATACTGCGTCCATTTTTCAGCCTTTCCGATGGCAACCACGGGTAACCAGTGATTGGGGATGGCTGCATGTACCAGACTGAGCAATATACTGCCAAAAAAAAGCTGCCACATAGTTGAATGGTGTTTATGCCGATTTAATGAACGGGATCTTATCATGCCAAAATGCAAACGACAGATAGATCACCACAAATACTACCCCTGATGCGGAAAAAACAAACATAACCTGAGGGGAAAATGCCGTCCACAGAAATCCTGCCATACTGGAAGCAATCAGGGTGGCCAGACTTCCGAAACCTGTGTAAAAGCCAATGGCTGTTGCGGTATCTGATCCTGACACTATATTGGTTATCAATGCCTTCGAAATTCCTTCAACCGCTGCAGCATACAAAGCGTACAGCAGAAAAACCAGGACTATCAGTCCAAACGCTTCCACAAATCCTATGCTTCCATATACGATAGCAAAAAGGATCAATCCGCATACCAGTACAATTCTTAAACCAACCTTATCTGCCAGTGAACCAAGAGGGTAGCTCATAAGGGCATATACGACGTTATAGAAGACATACATGCCAATCAGGGCAGAATCACTAAATCCCTTTTCCTTTAACATAAGCAGCAGGAAGGCATCAGAGCTGTTGAACAAGGTAAAGGCAAGCAGTCCGCACACCAGATATTTATAACCAGAGGGTGCTTTCTTCCAGTAAGAAACGAATCCAAATAACGGAGTGCGTGTCTTAATTGCATGAACTGCTAATTTCTTTTCTTTCAGAAGAAAGGTAAGGGAAACTGCCAGAATACCCGGGACAAAGGCAATGATGAACAACCACCGGTATTCTTCCGGAAAATAATACAGGAATAGCAGGGCTACCAATGGCCCGATTGCGGCCCCCAGCGTATCCAGACTCCTGTGAAACCCAAAAACCCGTGCTTTGTTCCCGGGAGACGATTCTTCCGACAACAATGCATCCCTTGCACCGGTGCGTACACCCTTGCCAACCCTGTCAAGTGCCCTTGCCATGAATATCCAGACGGGAGTGATCACAATACCCATCATGGGCTTTGAGAGGGCACTCAATCCATACCCGAGCCTGATAAAAGGAACCCGCCTCCCCAACCGGTCAGACATGTTTCCGAAATAGCCTTTGGATAATCCGGCAGTAGCTTCGGCCATGCCTTCCAATATGCCGATCAGGGCCACGGTAAATCCGATCTTTCTCAGGAAGACCGGCATAACCGGGTATAACATCTCACTGGCAATATCGGTGAAAAGACTGATAAACGAAACGATCCAGATCGTTCGTGTAATGATCTTACTCTCTTTCATGAAATGGATCTACCTGACCGATTTTTCATTTCCGACTCAGGGTGCTTTTAATATGTATTCAGCCAACGATACCGGCGGGCATTATCACCAAGCTTCATTGCAGCCATAAACTCATGTGAACCATAGGTATGCTTCATCAACGGATTAAAGTTATAATCAAAGGCATATCCGACAAAATACCGGTCAAACCGGGCACCCAGGAAAAAGATCATGGCATTGCCGGTACGGTATGCCAGTCCTGCCCAATAGTCTGACTTGTAATAAAGCCGGGCATTCAGATCCAACTGGGGCTTAGAGGCTGTCGGTATCTTAAGTAAAAATGAAGGTTCAAGCGTGAATGTCTCGTTAAATCTATGAATATACCCACCGATGAGGTTGTAATTCCTATTGAGGCTATAGTCACTTCCGCTGTTTTCGCCAAATTGCATGGACGACTGAAAGAGCTGCATGATGGATGCACCGCCGTAATATTTGGCAGTAGTGTAGTACACCCCGAAATTTGCATCCGGAACATACATGGTACTTTTTTCGCCATCAATTAATGGATCATATTGATCGTCTGCCATGATCACTTTATCCTTGTTGAGTCTGAACTGATAAAACACGCCGGAAAGCCCGAATGACAATTGTCCCTCACCCATCTCGAGATGATAGGCATATGTACCTTCCACACCAGTCCTGTCAAGTGTTCCCGTATGATCATTATAGGCATGTGCAGCCCAGCCAACCCTACCTGAACGGGAATTATGCCTTTTTTTTCTGCGGACAGATGCATTCTTGGAAATAAAACTGTTGCGAAGCAATCTTGAATCAATCATAATCGCATGCGTTTTGGGGGTGCCTTCAAAACCCACCCATTGTTCGCGTGCAACCAGATTAATGGTTGTATAACCATCACTCCCGGCAGCAGCCGGATTCAGCAGGAATTTATTAAAGGTATACTGACTGTAAACAGGCAGTTGCTGGCCCTGCAGCCAGCCCGCTTGTACTGTCACAATCAGTAAAGTCAGTAAAGTCGTCCGCATTTTATCCATGGAATTTGTTGTATATCGTTTCATAAATTATCGCATAATGGTTACATCACCGGTTATGGGTTCAGCACCTTCTATTTTCAGATCAATTATATAATAATAGGTGTCAACCGGCAGGTCCTTGCCATTTGAGTCTGTACCCTTCCAATCATTATTGTACCCGCCATCCGATTTAAACACAATTCTGCCCCACCGGTCGAAGACCTGAATGCTGGCATCCGGGAAAAGAATGAGGTTCTTGATCTCCCAGCTATCATGGACCTGATCATCATTTGGTGTGAAAGTATTTGGAATGACCCCAAGCAGGTTTTCCGGATCACACGGGTTGATTACTATCTCATCTGAACCTTCGCAACCTTCATCATTCGTTACGGTTACGCTGACCGCTCCTGCCCCCTCACGTACCTCAATGGGATTCGTGGTTTCACCGGTCGACCACAGATAAGAGGCGAAATCACCGGCATCCAGCTCAAGCGCATTATCTCCGCAAATAACCGTATCGTTACCCAGGTTGACAACAGGTCTGCTGCTGATCAGCAACATGGCCGTATCTGAGCCGGAGCAACCATATTCATCCCAAACCGTGACGTATACCTCTCCCGAATTAGAAACAGTAAGTGCTGGGTCAGTTGAAAAGTCGCTCCACTCATAACTTGCATATTCTTCATCAAGACTGAATGTATATGAACTCCCGTCACATAAAGTGACATCACCTCCGAGATCCGGTTGGGGTTGTGAAACCAGGACCATTGTATCTCTGACATTACCCGTACAACCTGCAGCAGATGTCTTTTGAAGTTCAATGAAGTAGTCGCCTGCGGGTACGTCCCAATCTATTTCAACTTCCGTGACATTGTCAGCAGATATATCCAATACCTGATTTCCCCATATATGCCAATTGTATGTTGCTCCGGGCTCCCCGCTCACATAATACAATACATTCTGCTGACCTGAACAAACGATATCAACATATCCCGGAACTGAAGCACTTGGATGTGAGGAAGCAATTTTCTCAGTAACCGGTAATTGTTGTGAAATGGCAAAAGTGTAATTTTCCCAGGTTCCATAACATCCGCTTGTGGAATGATAAGCCCGTCCCCACACCTGAACTGTTTCTGACTCACCCAGGGTCAGACTAAAAGAGTAAGGAGCAGAATCATCACTCCCCGCAATGGCCAGACCTTCATCGAGCGAAAACTCAACGCGGTCAGCATCTGTCAGCGTGGCAATAATTTCAACGTTTCCGGGACCGCAACGTTCGGCGGTTTCCAGAACAGCAACAGGAGCCGGATTTACTTCAATATAATCAGTCAGTAAAAGTGTATCGGTTACTATATCGGTAATGATTAACCGAACGGTCTTTAAACCCGGTGTTGTATAGGTGACAACATGCGGACCTGAAAGTGTTGCAGATGAGGGGTCGGCACCATCACCAAAATCCCACTGATAGGTTGCTCCCATGGACAAACCTTGTGTGTGGTCCGTAAAAGTAACCTCCTCGCCCAGACAAAGGTTTGTTTTGCTGGCGCTGAAATCAACTGTTAAATCGCAGCCTTGGAGCAGAATACTTAGCTGGACCGGATCACCCTGGCATCCAAACAAATTGGTCTCAGTTACGATTATGCTCCCGCTTTGGATACCAAAATCAACAGTTATCTGGTTGTTATCCGGACCGGTGGCACCGGAAGTGATAACGGCGTCAACAGGTACTTCCCAGCTGTAATCAGAACCGGAGGTTGATATCACACTGTAAACTATTCCTGTGGCCATGCAGGTCGGTGATGCTTCGCCTGAAATAGTTGAGGTGGTTACACTGACTTGCGTCACGGTATGTATAGCCGATTCCGGTCCGTTACATCCGGATGCTGTTGCCGTAATTTCTGTAATGCCGGACCAATCGGCTGCATAAGTTACTTCACCGGTGGCAGCATTAATGGTATTGCTCCCTGCTATTGAAGCCGCATCCAGACTGTAGACAATACCAGTGGAATTATCGGCAGTTGCGGTATAAATGACCGAACCAACCCCCTGACAACGGCTTGATATAGTTCCCAGCGTAAATATCGGTATAGAAACAGAAGGTGTAATATCTATAACAATGGTATTTGTGCTGGCCATTATTCCTCCGCAGTCCGGCGTACCTGTCGGGTCAACCATCACCCGGTAATGTGTTGTCGCGGTTATTGCTCCGGGGTTGTAGGTGGCAGCTGTGGCCGTGGCAATATTCGACCAGGTGGTACCGTCAGGGCTCGACTGCCATTGGTAGGCATATGTGCCTGATCCGCCTATCGGGTTGGCTGTCATCAAAGCCGGATCATAATTATAACATTGCGTGGCACTGGCCTCGCCTGTTATCGCTCCCGCGCTGAAGTTCGTCTGTATGGTTAGCACAATGGTATTCGTGCTGGCCGTTGGTCCGCCGCAGTCCGGTGTACCTGTCGGGTCCACCATCACCCGGTAATGTGTGGTGGCGGTTATTGCTCCGGGGTTGTACGTGGCTGCTGTGGCCGTGGCAATATCCGACCAGGTCGATCCGTCGGGGCTCGACTGCCACTGGTAGTCGTATGTGCCTGATCCGCCCGTCGGGTTGGCTGTCATGATTGCCGGATCATAGTTGTAGCACTGGGTGGCGCTGGCCTCTCCGGTTATCGCACCTGCACTGAAGTTCGTCAGTATGGTAAACACAATGGTATTCGTGCTGGCCGCTGGTCCGCCGCAGTCCGGTGTGCCTGTCGGGTCAACCATCACCCGGTAATGTGTTGTCGCGGTTATCGCTCCGGGATTATACGTGGCTGCCGTAGCCGTGGCAATATTCGACCAGGTCGATCCGTCGGGGCTCGACTGCCACTGGTAGGCATATGTGCCTGAGCCGCCCGTCGGGTTGGCCGTCATGATTGCCGGGTCATAGTTGTAGCACTGCGTGGCACTGGCCTCGCCTGTTATCGCTCCCGCGCTGAAGTTCGTCAGTATGGTAAGCATAATGGTATTCGTGCTGGCTGTTGGTCCGCCGCAGTCCGGTGTGCCTGTCGGGTCAACCATCACCCGGTAATGTGTGGTAGCGGTTATCACTCCCGGATTGTAGGTGGCTGCCGTGGCCGTGGCAATATTCGACCAGGTCGATCCGTCGGGGCTCGACTGCCACTGGTAGGCATACGTGCCTGAGCCGCCAGTCGGGTTGGCCGTCATGATTGCCGGGTCATAGTTGTAGCACTGCGTGGCACTGGCCTCACCTGTTATCGCTCCCGCACTGAAGTTAGTCAGTATGGTAAGCACAATGGTATTTGTGCTGGCCGTTGGTCCGCCGCAGTCCGGCGTGCCTGTCGGGTCTACCATCACCCGGTAATGTGTTGTGGCTGTTATCGCTCCGGGGTTGTACGTGGCTGCCGTGGCCGTGGCAATATTCGACCACGTCGATCCGTCAGGGCTCGACTGCCACTGGTAGGCATACGTGCCCGAGCCGCCAGTCGGGTTAGCCGTCATGGCAGCCGGGTTATAGTTGTAACACTGGGTGGCACTGGCCTCGCCTGTTATCGCTCCTGCGCTGAAGTTCGTCAGTATGGTAAGCACAATGGTATTCGTGCTGGCCGTTGGTCCGCCGCAGTCGGGCGTGCCTGTCGGGTCAACCATCACCCGGTAATGTGCTGTCGCGGTTATTGCTCCGGGGTTATAGGTGGCAGCTGTGGCCGTAGCAATATTTGACCAGGTCGATCCGTCGGGGCTCGACTGCCACTGGTAGGCATACGTGCCTGAGCCGCCCGTCGGGTTGGCCGTCATGATCGCGGGGTCATAGTTATAGCACTGCGTGGCACTGGCCTCGCCTGTTATCGCTCCTGCGCTGAAGTTCGTCAGTATGGTAAGCACAATGGTATTCGTGCTGGCTGTTGGTCCGCCGCAGTCCGGTGTGCCAGTCGGGTCAACCATCACCCGGTAATGTCTGGTGGTTGTGATTGGACCAGAATTAAACGTTGATGCCGTGGCTGCAATTATATTCGACCACGTGGTACCGTCTGGGCTCGACTGCCATTGGTAGGCATACGTGCCTGAGCCGCCAGTCGGGTTGGCCGTCATGATTGCAGGGTCATAGTTGTAGCACTGCGTGGCACTGGCCTCGCCTGTTATCGCTCCCGCGCTGAAGTTCGTCAGTATGGTAAGCACAATGGTATTCGTGCTGGCTGTTGGTCCGCCGCAGTCCGGTGTGCCTGTCGGGTCGACCATCACCCGGTAATGTGTTGTCGCGGTTATTGCTCCGGGGTTGTACGTGGCAGCTGTGGCCGTGGCAATATTCGACCAGGTCGATCCGTCGGGGCTCGACTGCCACTGGTAGGCATATGTGCCTGAGCCGCCAGTCGGGTTGGCCGTCATGATTGCCGGGTCATAGTTGTAGCACTGCGTGGCACTGGCCTCGCCTGTTATCGCTCCCGCGCTGAAGTTCGTCAGTATGGTAAGCACAATGGTATTCGTGCTGGCTGTTGGTCCGCCGCAGTCCGGTGTGCCTGTCGGGTCAACCATCACCCGGTAATGTGTTGTCGCGGTTATTGCTCCGGGGTTGTACGTGGCAGCTGTGGCCGTGGCAATATTCGACCACGTGGTACCGTCAGGGCTCGACTGCCACTGGTAGGCATACGTGCCTGAGCCGCCAGTCGGGTTGGCTGTCATGATTGCCGGGTCATAGTTGTAGCACTGCGTTCCGCTGGCCTCTCCGGTTATCGCCCCCGCGCTGAAGTTCGTCAGTATGGTAAGCACAATGGTATTCGTGCTGGCCGTTGGTCCGCCGCAGTCCGGCGTCCCTGTCGGGTCGACCATAACACGGTAATGTGTTGTTGAAGTTATCGCTCCCGGATTATAGGTGACTGCCGTGGCCGTGGCAATATTCGACCACGTGGTCCCGTCGGGGCTCGACTGCCACTGGTAGGTGTATGTGCCTGAGCCGCCAGTCGGGTTGGCCGTCATGATTGCTGGGTTATAGTTATAGCACTGCGTGGCACTGGCCTCGCCCGTGATCGCTCCCGCGCTGAAGTTCGTCAGTATGGTAAACACAATGGTATTCGTGCTGGCCGCTGGTCCGCCGCAGTCCGGCGTGCCTGTCGGGTCAACCATCACCCGGTAATGTGTTGTCGCGGTTATCGCTCCGGGATTGTACGTGGCAGCTGTGGCCGTGGCAATATTCGACCAGGTCGATCCGTCGGGGCTCGACTGCCACTGGTAGGCATACGTGCCTGAGCCGCCAGTCGGGTTGGCTGTCATGATTGCAGGGTCATAGTTGTAGCACTGCGTGGCACTGGCCTCACCTGTTATCGCTCCCGCGCTGAAGTTCGTCAGTATGGTAAGCACAATGGTATTCGTGCTGGCTGTTGGTCCGCCGCAGTCCGGTGTGCCTGTCGGGTCAACCATCACCCGGTAATGTGTTGTCGCGGTTATCGCTCCGGGATTATACGTGGCAGCTGTGGCCGTGGCAATATTCGACCACGTGGTCCCGTCGGGGCTCGACTGCCACTGGTAGGCGTATGTGCCTGAGCCGCCAGTCGGGTTGGCCGTCATGATTGCAGGGTCATAGTTGTAGCACTGCGTGGCACTGGCCTCGCCTGTTATCGCTCCCGCGCTGAAGTTCGTCAGTATGGTAAGCACAATGGTATTCGTGCTGGCTGTTGGTCCGCCGCAGTCCGGTGTGCCTGTCGGGTCAACCATCACCCGGTAATGTGTTGTCGCGGTTATTGCTCCGGGGTTGTACGTGGCAGCTGTGGCCGTGGCAATATTCGACCACGTCGATCCGTCGGGGCTCGACTGCCACTGGTAGGCATATGTGCCTGAGCCGCCAGTCGGGTTGGCTGTCATGATTGCCGGGTCATAGTTGTAGCACTGCGTGGCACTGGCCTCTCCGGTTATCGCCCCGGAGATGAAAGCAGGAGCGATTGTCACTGTTCTGGTTTGCGTCAATTGTTCACTGCATCCGTTATTATAGGCCAGAACGTTGAAAGTTGTAGATGAAGTCAGCGGCAGCGAGGACAGACCTATATTACCGCCTGTCCCTGCAACGGCAGTACCCACTGGTATGGCACCTTCCCGCAACTGGTAGCTGAAACCCAGCTGCGAACTTTCCACTGTAATAATGGCTATGTTATTATCACAAACCGCTGCCGGGGCTGTAACAATGAGTCCGGTGTTGGGCAAGGGATCTACAACAACGTTGACAACATCTGTTCCAAAAACAGGACCGTTGTATTCTACTACGGTGACTGATCCGTTTCCAACTGTATTCCAGGTGACTGCTATCGAATATCCTGTACCGGTGGCCGGTGTTCCGCCAACCACAGTCCAGGAATAGGTATGACCCGTTATTTCCGGGGTTGAATACGTTATCACATTACCCTGGCACTGGTTGGCATCGTCAGGAGAAATATTGGGTGTCGGGGTACTTACCACGGTAATGGACTGTACATCCTGTGCCACACAACCATTGGAGCTGGTTTCTATAACCTGCAGCTGGTAGGTTGTCGGGAAGGAACCCGGCGTGGTTATGGTAATATTGGTCGAAGCCGCGGCCGGTGTGGCAATCGTACCACCACTGGCTCCCACCCAGCTCCAGGCATATGTGCTGCCGTTGTTTGTGGTCAGATAGCTTCTGACTTCACCGGCGCCTACTGTAAATACACCCTGAATATCAGGAATATACGTGTCTTTAACTACAACGGGATATACCGTGGCATCCACAACACCCGGTCCGGTCACATCCGAAACGGCGGTCAGCTGGATGTTTCGCGTACCCGGGCCTCCAAGATCAGTCCCCGTCAGTTGAATATTATAAGTTCCGGATCCGATCCCTGATTGTATAAATGTATTGCTGCCTGCCTGATAAGTAAGGGTCCAGTTTGGCGTTCCGGTAAGTGCTACAGTGACTGTTACCACTTCTCCATTATTACAGATTGTAGCTGGACTGACATTGGTAATTCTTGCCGTTACACCGCTTACGCCCAGTGTGAATACATAACTATTTGTTGAAACCGGAGTCGTAGTAGCCACAGTGCCTGCTGTGATGGTACCACTCACAGCAGCACCCTTTTCCTCCCAGCGGTTGGCTGGGGTAACCCATTCCGTAACCCGCGTTGAAAATACCGAGGCTATATCGCTTACCTCATCCCATCTTAATCTTACGTTTGCCGTATTGGCTCCGGGCCGGGTAATGACCCAGTATTCGTTATCACTGACGGAGGTAATAGGTGACAGCAGATTTGCCCGACTGTAAGAGCCATCCGGATCTGCATTCACATACTGTGTAATCCAATAGTTGGTTGCACTTACACCTGATAGCCTGACATTGCCATACCTGGCAGCTTTGGAGGCCGATGCATTATAATTTCCGACCGGGAAATTAAAAAACTGGCCCAGCAGAATCCGTTTGCGCAAAGGGCCATCGACAAAAGAGGCATCGCTGCCCCCGGTAATTACGCCTGTGGCAGAACTGGTGAGTGTAAGCAGGTTGGTAACTGTAGTATTAATTCTCCCGTTGTCCAGATAAAGCCGGTTCGCAACTTCCGCTGCTCCGTTCAGGGTGACGCCAGCCGCGTTATTGATCCGGAAATTATAGAAATGTTCCGGATTCGGTGTGGTGATCGTCTGCAATACGGATCCTTCAAAAGAAACCAGTCCCGTTCCGGGGACAAATCCGTTTGCAACATTATCGACCCAATTGCCATAGAGGGTAATATTCTTGTTATAGGCAGTATTTAAAAGCTGGCTGACTGAGATAAGCATATTGCCCTTAACGAGGATATTCACAGCAGACATACTCTTGTTAATGGGTCCCGTAAATTCCAGGTTTTGATAAGTTTTTATAATAGGCGAAATACTGGAGCTCATCGGACCGGTAGCACCATAATATTCAATCGTACTGCCGGATGTATTCATAAAGCTGGTGAAATCCCCACCCGGGAAAACAAACTGCCCTGCTGCTGTATTGTTCATGATGATCCTCCCGGAACCGCTTACATGTCCAAAGCTATGTCCGGTGGTATTTCCAAGATTAAGAATGCCGCTATTCTGCACCGAATAAGCATTCCTGTCATCGTTTGCCACATTGATCCTGTGACCCGTTTTAATGATCAAGGCATTGCCATCGGGTGGTATGGCAGCCGGTGTGCCATTATGGCTCCCCGTTGCCCATGAACCGGCCGTATTCCAGTCGGCACCCGTGGTGGTTATATTGGGGGCCAGATCATAGCTGTAATAGACTGGTTTGGTAAGAAAATTGACTGCCTCTCCACAGGTATATTCCCCATCAATATAGGCTGCAGCGTTGATATCAATGCTGTGGTTCGCCGTATTGATGACACCATGGCCCAGATTAGTCCATGTATTGGTATAGTACCGGGCCCCAACGAATGTTGCATTTGTTTCAACCGCACCCTGGATATCGGATAGGCAGGTATTTATAGGAATGGTTCACGGAAGTGAGACCGCCAAAGGGAGTGCTGGAAACATTCCAGTAATATTGCAGCTCGTTGAACGGGGCATCGGTCAAAGCCGGAATTTTGTTATTTATTGGTTTCACCGTTATGGCACCGGGTGCACCGCTATAATTAAGGGTATAGGTAACCGGAGTATACTTATTGGCTACGCCCAGCGGAAAAGTAAAGGTTGAAGGTGAAGAAACCGGAAAATTCCGTATGATACCTTTATCACTTAAAACACCATTGGTTATGATCCAGTTCTTACTTGCCATATTTCCGGGAGCAGGCACAGCATTGACCGAAAACGTGGCGCTTAGGTTACAGGCATAATCATCTGTGTACAGATATCCGGATGTCAGGGTCAGGACTCCGTTCAATGTGATGTCACCGGCAAGTGTTACGCCATTGGCAGCCCCGTTGGTGATATTCACATTACCAAACTGCCCGCTGCCATTACCCGAAATAACCTGGTTCTTTGTACCCTGAATGGTCAGACTGCCGGCACCTGTGGACGTATGGATAGCATTATTGATAACGTTGCCCTGTGCAATAATATTCAGTGTTCCGGCATTGGTAAGCGTGCCGCTGCTGATGGCCAGGGTATCGGTGATGGTGGGTTGAAACCCACCGGCTGATGAGAAAGTGATTGCCGAGCCGGCAGTTTTGCCGATCACCAGTTTACGGAAAGTAGTATTCACACCCAATACAGCGGCTTGTGCATTGCCCCCGTTAAATGTGGTAATGTTGGTACCGGCTGAATACAGGCCGTTATTGGTAAAATTACCGGCAATACTGACATTCTTGTTATTACAATTCAGGGTACCGCCGTTTGCACTGATCGAAAGATCTCCCGTAAGAACGAGCGGATATACCATGATCCGGGCTGTGGCAGTATTACCTGCAGGCAGGATACTGGCAATACTGAGGTGATGCAGATTGCAGGTTGCATCCAGATTATAGGTCTGGTTGCCGAATCCTGCGGATGGACCCAGGGTAATGGTTCCCCCGGTAACATTGCTGCTGCTTGGTCGAAGATAGAGATCACCGAAGCTGGTCCCTCCCCCCCTGTAGATCTGAATGGTTCCGTTGCTCATGCTAAATGAACTGCTGTCATTGCAGATCTCGAATTTGGCACGTTCAGTCTGTTCCGGTGTGGCAGTATAGTTATAGCCATAGATACGCACAGCCCCCCCGGATTGTGTGTAGGTTAAAGCGCCATCTACCACAAAGATGTTGCGTCTTATCTGGCCATTGACATTCAGGGTTCCGCCTGAAATGTCAATTACGGGTTTTCCGACTGAGGAGTATTCAATATCGTTGTTGTTGTTGTTGCCATTGGTCCCTATGTTTAAGGTTCCTCCGAGCATTTCCAGCTTTCCGTATAAAAGCAGGTCATTGTTATTGGCAGCCGTAACCACATTTACGGTCCCCTGCGCAACCGATAAACAACCTGTAGCCGGAATAGTAAATCCGGCCGCCGTAGATGCGGGAAATGTCCCTGCCGGAACATTGTATCTGAATGTACCATTGGTTATGGTCAGGGCAGGATCAAAAGCGCTTGTAATATTTGCTGTTACATCAAGCAGGGATGCCTGGGAAGTCCCCTTGTTGAGTTCAAGGGAATAGAAAGTTTTGGTATTGCCGGAAATAATGGCGTTGTTAATACCCTTGAAATAAGTTTGAACCCGCCCGTTAGGACGATTTAACAAAAAAGTACCCGTACCGGTGAGGTTACCATAGAGTTCGAGAATATGATTAACGGCAGGAGCCGCACTCTGAACCTGGAAAGTTCCGTCAACATTCAGGTTCCGGTTCACCCGGATAGTCTGTATGACCGGGTTCATGACCTGGAATGTACCGGCCGAAACATTGAAATCCCGGTTCACGGTGATGGCATGGACAGCAGCGGTATTTGTCAAAACCTGTCCTGCATCCGAAGTTGTCAGGTCGTTATAGATGGTGAGATTGCTGTTGGGCAGGGTAATGGTAAATCCTACTGTAGGACTGATCTTTAAGTTATAATAATGATCCAGTATCAGGCCTGTCACGTCCGAGGTTGTTGGAATGGAAACATTGCCTCCGATGGTATAATACTCAACGGTACCTCCCGTCTCACCGATGAAATCACCAAAATCACCCCTGGGGAAATAGTTGCTTGCAGCGATACGCAAGGTTCCTGTTCCGGAGACACCCTTATCCGGAAAGGCTTCGAAGTTGTGATTAATAGTACCCCTGAGGTCCAGGGTAGAACCGTTATAAATTGTCAGACTTCCGGCAGATTTGCCGCTGGCATTGATCGTCACGGTATGGTTATGCGTTGCATCACCGATGACAACAATGGTATTTCCATCGGGTATCGAAGCTCCACCAGGGCCTCCGACAGCAGCAGCTGACCAGGTAGCTGTATTATCCCAGTCTCCATTTACACCCGTGCTGTATCGAACCGCTATAGCTGCAAATGCAGCCGGTTCGCCGGCTGTGTATTCGCCGATTGCTGTATAGGCCGTATCATAGGCAATTTCATTTGTCCCATCATTTACCTTGTTGATATCATTGATGGAAGTCCATCCGGCCGATGCCCTGTATACACCCGGGATATAATTGCCCTCGGAGCCTGCGACAAAGTAATTCGTACGGGCAAAATCGTAATAATACTTATGAACAACAGAATTTGCTGGTACTCCGGTAAATCCGCTGCTTTCGGTTTTCCAGTAACATGCCAGGGAATTCGCACTTTGCACCAGGGGATGCCGGGCATTTACCGGCCTGGTCGTAACGGTACCATATCCTGAAGGCGCCGAGCTGAATTGTACTGATGCCGGCATATAGTAATACGTGGTATTGGCTGCATTGTAAAAACCAAACGGGAAAACGAAAGGGGATGTATTGCTATACACCCTGCTTACCCCACCGTCAGATATGAATCCACTGGTTTGGATCATCCGTGCAGCATCGAACACCTTGCCTGTACCTGTCAGGTTATCATATACATCTGCGTTCAGTCCCAACAAAAGGTTATAAGAGCCAATATTTAAAAGGGCTGCAACATTGGCCAGTCTTAATTCACCGGTGATGGTCATGTTGGCACTCAGGGTGACCGTTCCCGTGGTTTTATTCAGTGTCAGGTTGTTCAGCCGGCCTGTGCCATCCCCTCCGATAGTCTGCGCTCCGGCACCTGTCAGTTGTATGCTTCCTGCTCCGCTTACAGGCCTGAAATGCGTTCCGGAATTGGTAAGATTTCCGTTTACCTGCAGCGTACGTCCGTTGTCAATCAGGGTACAACCATGGTCAATAAGGAGATTGCTGTTGATAACTACCGGATTGATCACATTGGCGTTGTCAATGGTCAGTTCACTGGCATTGGTCAGCGTGAGGTTATTTATGTTTCCCGTGACAGTGCCATACATCCCGAATAATTGTGTCCCTGCGCCATTAAACACGGTGGTGTTGGCATTCGGGATATAAAAAGCATTGGCAGCTATGGTAAAGTCATGACCGACAAAGATATCCCTGGTTAATCCGCCTGTTGTATTGCTGTTGAACCGGGCGAAATTCTGCAGTGCAAGGTCATTTACAATCACCAGGTTCTGGGCTGCGATTGCCGGCACGGCAGGAGGACCCGCAAAGCCGGCATAATTCTGTATCCGGCAAACGAAAGCGGAGGCTGCAGGCTTCGAAATGTTCAGATTGGGCAGGGGTACGGTGGAATTGATATACACATCACTT
This sequence comes from uncultured Bacteroidales bacterium, assembly GCA_963705125.1. Taxonomy (GTDB): domain Bacteria; phylum Bacteroidota; class Bacteroidia; order Bacteroidales; family UBA10428; genus UBA5072. Next base: position 494,368 of record CAVPIY010000012.1, read on the forward strand.
AATGCCGGAATGGTGATGTTGATTGTACCGCCCGTTACAATAGAATTCTTTATATCCATGCCCAGGAGGAGGCAGAACCGGCTGGCTGCGCCGCCAGACAGATTCGGCAGCGGCAGATTGATCGTTCCGCCGGTCATCGTAAAAGAGCTGGTGCTGTGTGGGAGACTGAAGCTGGCATGCTCTGCAGGCATATTGGCCCCGGTGACGTTGAGTGTGCCCCCGCTCATAAAAAAGCCGCCCCGGTGGGTCCCTGGAATGGTGGCATTTGTAAGGTGAGGTGTAGTGACCGTCCCCCCTTCAATGATGATCTTTCCGGTTTCCCGTAAACGCATGGCGGTTGACACATTCACCATATCCAAAATTGAATTGGCGGATACCCGGAGGGTACCATAAAAACGAAAACCGGTCTGGGATCCGACAGGTGTTGCTGTGAAAGTTACATTGGCGCCATCAAGCCAAAGTGCCGCATCCCCATCAATGGTATAGCAGTTGTTGGCACCTGTCCAGGTAGCCAGACTGGGAAGAACGATATTCGGACCCAGCCTGACTGTCCCGGCCTCAAGGCCCAGGGCATTGTCATTCGGAATTGTGGGTGAATTAGTCCAGTTATAATCCTGCTGATCGTTTCTGCCATACAAATAGAACCGGTTATTGGCATCCGCATCAATATGCAAAATAAAGGTCTGATCAGTTCCCTTTACAATCTCAATCCGGTAAAAATAGGTCGGACCATTGCAAATAATGTGCTGATCTGCAGTGGCATTGTTGAATATAACGTCAGAATACCCTTCGGCTGCAGCCGGATTACCAATATAATTTGGTGCAGCAAGTGTGGTAAACCGGACGTTTCCATTGTTGGTCAGGTCACCGCCCATGAAGATCTGGTGCCGGTATGCCTGGGCACCTACCAGGATCTGTCTGCCGGCACTTACACTGGTATGACCGGTAATACGCACAGTCCTGGCGGCACCTAGGGCAGCGCTTCTGCCTATCCTTAGCGTACCGTTGGTTATGGTAAGGTTGCCATTGATGGTCAGGTTGGTCGCGTTATCATAAAAGGCTTCATCCGTAACTGCTGATAAATTCAATATCAGATGATTGTATGTAAACTGCCCCAGGGTAAAACCGCCTGCAAGGCCATAGTATTCCACCGTTCCGCCACCGGCCTGAACAAAAGTGCCAGCTGCAAAGGGTGGAAAGGATGCGGTTGATAAGCGCAGCAATCCGGAACCGTTCAACTGGGCACCAAAGTTATGCCCGGTCGTATTGGTAATATCCAATACAGCCCCTTCCTGTATGGTAACAGAAGCGACAATCCGCCCGGCTGTACCGATTGGTATGGTTACAATCCGGCCATTCAGAATAACCACATTATCCGTGGCTCCTGGCTGAACATGAGCAGGATTGATCAGCGTGGTCCCTGATGGATCGGAAGTCCAGGTGCGCCAGTCTGTATTGTTCCAGTTACCCGACTGGTAGCTGTACCAGTTTGCCTGCCCAAAAGTACTTCCGGAAAACATTCCGAAGAAGAAAATATGCAGGCGAATAGTCTTAACAATCTGATTATCCGATACTTTCTGAATAACTGAGATATTTTGCCGTCGCGTTCTTCATCGTACGTGTCAATTATGGATGTTGGCAAGTTATTACATCAAGTAACATTATAAAAACAATTAAGCCATAAATTATTAACTATTTCATCTGACTTTTCAGGAAATTATGAACTTAATCAGCCGGTTTTCAGGTATTCCGGTGTAATTATTTATGAAAATAGTTTCACAATAAGCAAAATCATATAACTTTAGCGCACAAAAAAAACATACTCTTATGAAGAAAATCAAATTCAACTACATTCTGCTTATATTTGTTGCAGCAATACTTCTCCCTGTTTCCTGCAACAAATGTGATATGAAGAAAAACATCGGATTGCAGCTTTATTCCCTGCGTGACAGTATGCGTACCGATCCGGTAAAGACTGTTCAGGAAGTCGGGAAGATGGGTTATTACATTCGTTGAACCAGCCGGCTATTCCGAAGGTAAATTCTATGGCATGTCTGCTGCAGAATTTAAAACCCTGGTCGGGAACAACGGTATGGTTATCATCAGCTCACATACCGGGATGGCTGTGCCCGATTCTTCAACATGGGACAATGTGATGGCCTGGTGGGATGCATGCATTGCGGCACATGCTGAGGTTGGCGTCAAATATATTGTTCAGCCTTTTATGGATAGTGTTGGTTATCAATCGCTTGTGGGATTACAGCGGTATTGCGACTATTTCAATGCCGTTGGCGAAAAATGCAGGGCCAAAGGGATTCGGTTTGGCTACCATAATCATGAGGCTGAACTTAAACAATTGGAGGGACAGGTTATTTATGATTATATGCTTCAGCATACCGATTCATCCAAGGTTATTTTCGAGATGGACCTTTATTGGCTTCAGGAAGGAGGGGGAAATATCATCAGCTATTTTACAAACTATCCGAACCGTTTCCCGCTCTGGCATGTAAAGGATGAAAAGGAACTGGGTGCCAGTGGTAAGATGGATTTCAAGACCGTTTTTGAAAATGCGGCCTTATCCGGCATGAAATACCCGATCGTTGAGCAGGAAGAATATACTACCACGCCTTTGGAAGGTGTTAAACAATCTTTTGATTTCCTGAATAAAGCGGATTATGTTAAGTAGTAAACTGTATTTTTGAAATAACGCTGTATTGGCAAGTAAAGAGACGCAAAGGAATTGCGTCTCTTTTTTTTGAGTTTATGTGAATAAAGAGTTGAAAATTATTATAAAAATGCTCGTTTTAAGAATATTAAACAGCCACGAAGTGGCAAAATCTGAATAACCGTGAGTGTAACCCACGGAGAAAATCACTAAAACACACCAGCCACGAAGCGGTTGAACTTCATAGGCTATGTTCAGCCCGCCTCGGGGCTGATAACTTTAGTGCATCACTTGTCCGTGGGTTACACCCACGGTTATTTAGATAATACCCTTTCAGGGTATATTGGTTTTATATTATTTAAAATCCGTTTCTCGTCATAGATTACAACCTTCTCTCTCCCTTTGCAATCCCGAAAAAGGTTTTTATCTTTATCAGGAGAGAAACCCCACCAAAAAATCCTGAATCATGAAGACTAAAATTACATCTCCCCGGAAATCCCGCCGTGATTTTCTGCGGACTTCCTCCATGGCCGCTATGGGTATTACCATCCTGCCCTCAAAGGTGATCAGCGGGCTCGGACATAAGGCTCCCAGCGATAAACTGAATATTGCTGGCATCGGGGTGGGTGGAAAGGGACACCCCAACCTGATGGCCATGAATACAGAGAATATCGTTGCGCTGTGTGATGTTGACTGGAATTACAGCAAATCCTGTTTTAGTGACTTTCCGGAAGCCAAAAAGTACTGGGACTGGCGGATGATGTTGGATGAGATGGGCAAATCCATTGATGCCGTGATGATCGCTACGGCTGATCATACACATGGCATCATTGCAGCTCACGCGTTAACCCTGGGTAAGCATGTTTATTGTCAGAAACCGCTTACCCATTCAATATACGAATCCCGTTTGCTTACAGATCTCGCCAAAAAGTACAGGGTGGCAACCCAAATGGGCAACCAGGGCAATTCAGGAGAAGATGTTAAGGATGTCTGTGAATGGATCTGGAACGGGGAAATTGGCGAAGTCAGGGAAGTGCATGCCTGGACCAACCGGCCCATCTGGCCGCAGGGATTACAACGTCCTGCTGTTTCCATGAAAATACCCAAAACCCTGAACTGGGACCTGTTTATCGGCCCCGCTCCCATGCGACCTTTCCATGAGATATATACTCCCTGGAACTGGAGAGGATGGTGGGATTTCGGGACCGGAGCCTTCGGGGATATGGCCTGCCATGTGCTCGATCCGGTATATTCAGCCTTAAAACTTGGATATCCTGATCAGATAACCGGCAGCTCGACTCTCCTGAATACAGAAAGTGCACCCCAGGCAGAAACCGTGGAGTTCCGCTTTCCTGCACGGCCCAATTTGCCAAGACTGGCGATGCCGGAGGTAAGGGTGTTCTGGTATGACGGGGGCATACTCCCTTCACGACCTGACCTGTTGCCACCGGGTCAGTCCCTGATGGAAGACGGACTGGGCGGATGCATCTTTGTCGGGAGCAAGGATACCCTGTTTTGCAGCTGCGGCGGTGTGAACAGGCGTTTGCTGTCAGGAAGGATACTCCAGGTACCAAAAACCCTGCGCAGAATTCCGGATGCGAAAGGTTACAAGGATGGCCCCCATGAACAGGACTGGATCCGGGCCTGCAAAGAAGCGCCGGATAACCGGACTGAAGCAACATCCAATTTTTCGTATTCAGGTCCCTTCAATGAAATGGTCTTGCTGGGAGTCCTGGCGATCCGTTTGCAGAGCCTGAATAAGATACTGGACTGGAATGGCGAAAAGATGGAGTTCTCCAATATTTCTGACAGTGATGAGCTGAAGATCGTGACTGTGGATGAATTCAAGGTGATCGACGGACATCCGCATTTTAACACGGAATATGCCACCCTCAATGCCAAAGAGACTGCCAGGGGGTATATTAAACACAATTACCGGCAAGGCTGGAGTTTACCGGGATAAATTACAGGATTATTTTTAAAAATTATTCCTTATTTTTGATATAAGTTGGCAAACTATCTGTACTTCGATTTGTTGTAATACAAATTTGACTAACGTGAATATAATTTAAACACTGCTTTTATGAAAATTACTGTTGTCGGAGCCGGTAATGTAGGTGCAACCTGTGCAGATGTACTTGCACACCGGGATGCTGCTCATGAAATTGTTCTGGTCGATATCAAGCCCGGGATTGCTGAGGGCAAAGCACTGGATATCTGGCAAAGCGCACCGATCGATCGGTTTAACTCCAGAACCATCGGTGTGACCAACAATTATGTGCAGACTGCTAATTCAAGTGTCGTCGTCATTACTTCAGGTCTGCCCAGAAAACCCGGGATGAGCCGCGACGATCTTATTGAGACCAATGCAGTAATCGTAAAAAGTGTCACCGAGCAGATCATACAATATTCACCCTGTGCCATAATTATCGTGGTATCAAATCCCCTTGATGTGATGACCTACCAGGCTTATATCACGTCACACTTTCCCCGCACCAGGGTCATGGGGATGGCCGGGATACTGGATACGGGCCGTTATAAGGCTTTTATCGCAGATGAACTGAACGTTTCACCCAAGGATATCAGCGCCCTGCTGCTTGGGGGACACGGAGACACCATGGTCCCTCTGCCTCGCTATACAACCGTTTCGGGCATTCCGATTACTGAACTTTTACCCAAAGAGCGCATTGATGCAATTACTGAACGGACCCGATTCGGTGGCGGCGAACTGGTAAAATTAATGGGAACCTCAGCCTGGTACGCTCCGGGATCAGCTGCCGCGCGCATGGCTGAAGCCATCACCCGTAACCACAAACGGGTATTCCCTTGTTGCGTCAAGCTCGAAGGAGAATACGGACTGGAAAATGTATTTGTCGGTGTTCCGGTTGTGCTGGGGAAAAATGGCATCGAAAGGATCATTCAACTGAACCTTACCGACGAAGAAAACGAACAACTTCGTCAAAGTGCCAACGCAGTAAAAGAAATGATGGAGGTTCTGGATAAGCTGGAAGAAAAAAACCGTTAGATAAATCCAACGGTTCCTTTCAACAGTTCATTTCGATTCAATAGGCCGCATTCTCTCTTGCAGGATTCTTCCGGGTGTAATTTCTGGAAAAATCAACAATCCTTCTGATCACATCATCATCCACGTCATTCTGAAGGCTTTTCAGGTATGATCCTACAACCTCCAATTCCTCACTTTCGAGGAACCCTGCAAGTTTTATCAGCTCGTTTTCACTTTCATCGGAGAATTTGGTTGAACCATCCATCGTAAAGGTTCTGTTCATAAGTGAATTATTAGCGTTAATAATAAAACTACAGAAAAGAACGTACCAAATTAAAGAGAAATTGTGATAAAGATAATAAATAATTTCATTTATGCAAATGGAAGAAAAGTAACAAGTAACGAGTAACGAGTAATGAGCGGGATTTGGGCATGTGTTATGGATGTGTTTCTCCCGCAGAATTCGCAGATATTCTATATAAAATTTTGATAATCTGTATTATATGTGTAATCTGAGAGAAATTTATCATACCCAATTCCCCAAATCCCTATATCTCCTTGTCCCTCATCACTCGTCACTCATCACTTTTACGAAGTAGTCAGCGTCAGATTCCTTTCCTTCACCATCCGCCTCAGATTGATCAGGGCATACCGCATCCTGCCCAGGGCTGTATTGATGCTCACATTGGTATGTTCCGCGATTTCCTTGAAACTCAATTCACAGTACTGTCTGAGAATTAACACTTCTTTTTGTTCCTCAGGCAGACTGTCAACCAGTTCCCGGATATCTTTCCTGATCTGCCGGTCAATCATGCTGTCCTCAGCAGGTCTTGCAGCAAATTTGTGTGAGTTCAGGATATCCAGTCCGAAATCCTCCCGTGAAGATACATTCAGCTGTTTTTCCTTCCTGTAATGATCAATCACCAGGTTATGGGCAATACGGAGAACCCAGGCCAGGAATTTTCCATTGTCACGGTATTTACCGTCATCCAATGATTTAATGACTTTTATAAAAGTATCCTGAAAGACGTCTTCTGCAAGATGCTGATTCTTAACGAGCAGGAAAATGTAGGTGTAAACCTGTTTCCTATACCGGTTGATTAAGCAGTTCAAGGCTGTTCACATCGCCACTGATGAACTTGTCTACAAGTTCATTGTCAGTTAAATACAAATTTTTCAACACTACCTCCTTTTTAGGTTAAAAAGCAAAGTAGAATTGCAGCGATAGGCAGCCCTCCGGTTGTTAGTTTAGTTAAAAGATTACGCCTTTATATAAAATAAAGCAATAATTTTGCCCAAAATATATTCAAATTTTCAACAAATACAAACCTGCTTATTTTTCCTATAATTTTTTATGTCCGTTCATACTCCTTTATACGAAAATCATGCCATTATTGTTTCAGGCGCGAGGGTGCATAATCTGAAAAATATCTCGGTGAGCATTCCCCGTGATAAACTGATCGTTATCACCGGGCTGTCGGGATCGGGCAAGTCATCCCTGGCATTCGACACCATTTATGCCGAAGGACAGAGACGTTATGTTGAAAGTTTGTCTTCATATGCACGCCAGTTCCTGGGCAGGATGAACAAACCTGAAGTGGATTTTATCAAGGGATTGCCCCCGGCGATTGCCATTGAACAGAGGGTAAATACACGCAATCCGCGTTCCACGGTGGGTACTTCCACTGAAATTTATGATTATCTGAAGCTGCTTTTTGCCCGCATTGGAAAAACATATTCTCCTGTATCCGGAAAAATGGTGAAGAAAGAAACTCCGACAGATGTTGTGGATTATATCACTTCACAACCCGAAGGCAGCAGACTGCTGATCCTCTGCCCGATGCAGGGGAACGGGAACCTGAGTTTTGCACAGAAGCTTGAGGACCTGAAACAACAGGGTATTACACGGATTGAAATAAATGATGAACTGCTGAAACTTGAAGAGGCCATAGTCAAATATGCACCGGATCAGCATGACATTGTGAATATTGTGATTGACCGGATTACAGCTGCTACAGATGAGGATTCAAGGGGCCGTTATGCCGATTCTGCCCAGATGGCATTCAGGGTAGGTGATGGCATTTCCATGGTAAAGGCGGCAGAAGACAGTACCCGGTTACGGATATTCAGCGACACGTTTGAAGCAGATGGCATGCGCTTCGAAGAACCCACCGAGCATATGTTCAGCTTTAATAATCCGGTTGGTGCCTGTCCGCTTTGCGAGGGATATGGAAAAGTCATCGGTATTGATGAAGATCTGGTGGTTCCCAACAAAACGCTTTCCGTTTATGAAGACGCTGTCGTCTGCTGGAAAGGTGAAAAGATGGTCAAATGGAAGGAAAGGCTGATCTATAATGCTGATAAATTCAATTTTCCGATCCATCGCCCCTATTTTGAACTGACCGTTGAACAACGGGAAGTTTTGTGGAAGGGGAACCGTCATTTTAAAGGGATCAACAGCTTCTTCGATTATCTAGAAACCAAGAAATACAAGATCCAGTACCGGGTTATGCTGGCCCGTTACCGGGGAAAGACCACCTGTCCGGAGTGCCGGGGAACCCGCTTGAAAAAGGAAGCATCGTACGTAAAGATTAACGGATATATGCCTGCATGATCTGGTATTGATGCCCGTAAGCCTGTTACGTGATACCTTTGCCTCGATCACCCTCGAACCCCACGAACAAAAGATTGCCGGCAGGATACTCATTGAAATCAAGACCCGGTTGCAATTCCTGAATGAAGTAGGTCTCGGTTACCTTACGCCTTAACCGGCTTTCTTCCACTTTGTCGGGCGGAGAATCCCAGCGTATAAATCTGGCCACCGCCCTGGGAAGCAGTCTGGTAGGTTCCCTGTATATCCTCGATGAACCCAGCATCGGTCTGCATCCGCGGGATACAGGCCTGCTTGTCAAAGTCCTGAAAAATTTGCGTGACATCGGGAATACCGTTATCGTGGTTGAGCATGAGGAAGAGATAATCCGGGCTGCGGATGATATTGTAGATATCGGTCCCCTGGCCGGTCGGCTTGGCGGTGAGGTGCTTTATCATGGTTCTTTCCACGAATTGATTCAGAAGGATAAAGGGCTGACGGCCAGTTATCTTCGTGGAGACAGGCAGATCGCCGTTCCACCATTCCGGCGGAAATGGAGCAATTATATTGAAATTGCCGGTGCAAGGGAGAATAACCTGAAGAATATCACAGTAAGACTACCTCTGAATATCATGACTGTGATTACCGGTGTCAGCGGGTCAGGAAAATCATCCCTGGTGAAAAACATCCTGTTCCCGGCTTTAAGCAAGCTGATCAACGGATCGGGAGAAAAAACCGGGCAGTACAATAATCTCGCAGGAGATATTCACCTGATCAGCGGCATTGAATTCGTCGATCAGAATCCGATCGGCAAATCTTCCCGGTCGAATCCAGTGACCTATATCAAGGCCTTCGATGAGATCCGGAAATTATTCGCCAATCAGCAGCTTTCAAAGTACAATGGCTTTAGTCCCTCGCATTTTTCATTCAATGTGGATGGTGGCCGATGCGAAGAATGCCAGGGCGAAGGGGAGATCAAGGTGGAAATGCAGTTTATGGCCGATGTGCACCTGGTATGTGACAGCTGCCATGGTAAACGGTTCAAGGACGATGTGCTGGAAGTAACTTTTCATGGCAGGAGTATTTTCGATATACTGGAGCTTACAGTCGATGAGGCTATTGCCTTTTTCGGATCGCATAAGGGTTCCCCGGAAAAGACCATTGCACGTAAACTTACTCCCCTGGCAGACGTCGGACTGGGTTATGTAAAACTGGGACAATCATCCTCCACGCTGAGCGGGGGCGAAAGTCAGCGTATAAAACTGGCCTCATTCCTGGGAGTAGAGAAAACTGACACGCAGCTGATGTTTATATTTGACGAACCCACAACAGGCTTACATTTTCACGATATCCGGAAATTGCTGGATGCATTTAATGCCTTGATCGCCAAAGGACATACCATTATTATCATTGAACATAATCCGGAGGTTATTAAAACGGCCGACTGGATCATAGATCTGGGGCCGGAAGGGGGCGATGCGGGGGGTTATCTGGTTTTTGAAGGCACACCCGAGGAACTGGTGAAATGTGAGAGTTCGTATACGGGGAGGTTTTTAAGGAGGAAGTTGAAGTAGGCTGTGCCAAAGGCATCCCTGCGGGATAGGCTGTAGGTAATCAGTATTCAGTATTCAGTATTCAGTATTCAGTATTCAGTATTCGGTATTCGGTATTCGGTATTCAGTGATTGGTGATTGATTGTTGCTTATTAGCAAATTGGCAAATTAGCAAATTAGCACTCCCACACCCTAATCTGCCTAAACACCTAACAGCCTACAGCCTAAATAGCTACTACATCCTACTTCTTATCCAGAAACCCAAACATGATGGATACGCATCCGCTGTTGGGGAACTCTGATTTTGTTTCCGATACCGGAACCTTAATGAGTATTTTCAGTTGCTGGCTTGATTCGAGCGTAAAATCCCAGGTACCTGCCATATTGTGCTGCGAATTGTCATACAGAACATTTTTATAAGCATCAACCACCTGATATTCAATAGCGGGTAATGTTTCTGATCCACAAATGGCCAGACGGTACTTCTGTCCGGAAAAAAATGTTTTATATAATTCTGCTTCCTCTCCTTCCGTAAGGATGGCGGCATGATAGTTACCATCATGAATATATCCGGTGAGTTCAAGTTTGCACAGTTTCTTTGCAAATCCTTTACACTGGGCCTGGACCGGAACAGCAAGCAATAGGACAAAAGTCAGCGAAACAATATAGGGCAGATACTTTTTCATACGTTTCTGGTTTATTGAACGAAATTATTCCTTAATGATTGAACAGCAGCCTGAAGTTCCTGAAAAGCCTCCGGGGTAACCTTAATCTTCGTCTGTGATTTAAGTACATCTCCTTCATTTTCAGTTCCTTCTTCAACTTTAACAGCAGAGGTTTGTACCTCAATTTTATCAAATGCCATTTTTATACCATGCAGTTCATTGATCAGCTCAATGATATCCCGGTTTTCCTCACCTTTCTGGTTTAGCTTGTTATCCTGCAGCATCCGTTCTACTATGCTGAAAGATAATTTCTGTTCGGCGATGCGGTCAACCAGTTTGTTTCCTTCGACCGGACTGTTGCCTGACCATTTGTGTTCCGATATACAGTCCCTCTATCCATCCACCAACCAGCACCATGGCAGCCACTTCCTGCTGATCGTTCTCTTTCAGATATGAACTCGAATTCAGGAATGTCTCTGAAATGACATCCATGACGACATCCCGGTTATTTAAATTCTGCTCCAGTCTCTTCATGGTTTCCTCATCCACGGCATCACTGATACCCATCTCATTGGCCAGCTTTTTTGTAACATCCATATATTTGAGTGATGTCTGGGCCTGGTCGAACAAACTGGCGAAACTCAGGTCGGTTGTATAAATTCCCAGGTTCAGGGCCTTGCTTTTGTTGGTTGAATACTTATCAACATTGCCCAGATCATTCAATACCTGTTCATTGTAAGTAACACCTGCTGACTTCAGTAACATGGCTGTTTCAAGCGGGGAAGGAAGAGAATAGAAGATCTTCTTGGCCTTGTCAATATCATCAAAAATATCTTCTTCCGTCAGAAAATCCCCCAAACCTGCCTCCTTGTTTTTCTGTCTGTCCTTCCACGATTTGCAGGAACTGCCAGCCAGTAAAAATCCAACCAGAAAAACAATACTTAGAAACCTAAAATTGAAGTAGAAGCGCTGCATGAGTTGTGGTTTTTTTGTTGATTTCTTAAATACATAAGAATCATTGTTATAGTAAATTTAGTACATTTTCAAGTTAGTTTAACGACTATTTACGGCTAAAGTTACTGTTTTATTATTTTTTTTTAACAAAGGGTGTAAAGGGTTGTAGGTTGTGCCAAAGGCATCCCTTCGGGATAGGTTGTAGGCTTGAGGCTGTAGGCTTTAGGCTGTAGACTTTAGGCTGTAGGCGGGTGTGGGTGTGAGTATTGTGTGTGTGCGTCATTGTAAGGAGTCGTCCTGAATAATTCAGTATTGCATACATGTTTAGGCGACGAAGCAATCTACATGTTGGTAACGAAGTGATTTTCAGGAGTACGTCTTGGTTACATCCTGCTTTTGCAGACAGATTGCTTCTCCCGATGGCATCGGGACTCGCAATGACGTTTCTACAACCTACAGCCTAAATACCTACAGCCTTATAATACCTGCACCATTCTTTTAGTCCGCATTCCCCGCATTTCGGTTTTCGTGCCAGACATACATACCGGCCATGAAGTATCAGCCAGTGATGCGCTATGGGCAGAAGGGAACCGGGAAAATGCCGGACAAGCTGTTTCTCTGTTTCAAGCGGGGTTTTGGAACCTGTTGTCAGTCCCAGCCTGGCCGATACCCTGAAAACATGCGTGTCAACCGGCATGGCCGGATTTCCAAATGCAACCAGGGTTATCACATTCGCGGTTTTCCGGCCTACCCCGGGTAAAGTCATAAGTTCATCGACTGTCTCCGGTATCCTTCCCCCGAAATCCTGCACAACCTTGCGGGCCATGCCAGCCAGGTGTCTGGCCTTGTTATTCGGATAGGAACAACTGCGGATGAATGTAAAAATTTCTTCGGACGTTGCCATCGCCATGGCCTGAGGTGTCGGGTACTTGTCCAGCAGGGCCGGAGTGATCATATTCACACGTTTGTCTGTACATTGGGCCGACAGAATAACCGAAACAACCAGGCTGAACGGATCAATATACTGCAATTCCGTTTCGGCAACGGGCATGTTCTCCCGAAAGTAGTTGATGGTTCTGGAATAGCGTTCTTTGGTTGTCATGTAGCGTGTTCAAGTGTTAGTATTACTATAGAGGCAAAATTAGTATTATTGTTTAATATTAGGCTGTTAGTCTGTTAGTCTGTTAGTCTGTTAGTCTATGAGACTTCCTGACTACAGGACTGCACGACTGCACGACTGCACGACTGCAGGACTGCATGACTACAAGACTTCTACCCTAAACCTACATAACATACAACCTACAACATACAACATACAACATACAACAAATTTTCCTCATTCCCCTTGCATTTTCCAAACATTCTACCTATATTTGCACTTCAATTTTAAGATACATGAACAATTTGTCAAATAAGGTCTACTTCTTCTTTTACTTTTATTTCTGGAAAACCTGAAGGGACTTTATTTGTATAATGACTGATATTATATCAAGAGGGTCCCGTGAAGAGCGGGACTTTTTTTTTGCGAATATTGACCTTTAATTTATATGAAGATGGAACAGACAAAAACAGCTTCCGTTCAGGTTAAGCGCATCGCTATTCAGGGTGGTTACGGTGCCTTCCATGAAATTGCCGCCAACCATTATTTTGAGAACCAGGAAATCGAGATCGTACCCCGGAATACATTCAAGGATCTCTTTAAAGCGCTGAAGCAGGGCCAGGTCGATTTTGGCATCACAGCCATTGAAAACTCCATCGCCGGAAGCATTCTTCCCAACTATACCCTGCTGCTCGATTCAAAACTCAGCATTGTCGGGGAGATCTATCTCCGGATCAAACAGAATCTGGTGGCCCTGCCCGGACAAACCATCCGGGACATCCAGGAAGTCCGTTCTCATCCGATGGCCATCCTGCAATGTCAGCGGTTTTTTGATGACCATCCCCGGATTAAGCTCATCGATAGCATGGATACTGCTCTGAGTGCCAAAGAAATCGCTGAAAACAAGATATGGGGTGCCGGGGCCATTTCTTCCTCCCAGGCTGCATCAAAATACAAGCTGGCCATCATTGCAGAAGGAATTGAGACCCATAAGATGAATTATACCCGCTTCCTTATCCTGAAAGGCAGGAATGGAGAAAGCCAGGCCATCCCCGATGTGAATAAGGCATCCTTGACCTTCGCCCTGGCCCATAAGATCGGTTGCCTGTCCAAGGTACTATCCATCCTCTCATTTTATGATATTAACCTGGCCAAGGTACAGTCGATGCCGATCATTGGCAAGGACTGGGAATACCAGTTCTTCATGGATGTGGAAATCGACAACTATACCCATTATAAGCAAGCCATTGAGGCAATTAAACCCTTCACGCAGGACCTTCACATTCTGGGTGAATACATAAAGGGAAATTCAATACTCGAATAATCATGAAGATAGATCTGAAATTAGATAAGTTCACATTCAAAGGTGTTCCGGAGGAAAGACCTTTGATCATGGCTGGGCCCTGCAGCGCTGAAACCGAGGAACAGGTGATGGAAACAGCACGGCAGCTGAAAGGATATGGAATCCATATATACAGGGCCGGCCTGTGGAAACCACGTACCCGGCCTGACGCCTTCGAAGGAGTGGGAAAGGAAGGACTTCCCTGGCTGAGAAGGGTCAAGGAAGAACTGGGTATGTATACCGCTACCGAGGTGGCCAATGTGAAGCATGTCTATGACGCGCTGAAATCCGGCATTGATATCCTCTGGCTGGGTGCAAGAACCACTGCAAATCCCTTTGCCGTGCAGGAAATTGCCGATTCCCTTCGGGGAGTGGACCTGCCCGTGCTGATCAAAAACCCCATCAATCCCGACGTTGAGCTATGGATCGGTGCCTTTGAGCGACTTAACCGTGCCGGTATTACCAAACTGGCAGCCATCCACCGGGGATTTTCAATCTACAGCAAGACGCTGTACCGCAACAATCCGCAGTGGGAAATCCCCATCGAACTGAAGCGACTGATCCCGGATCTTCCGATCATAACCGATCCCAGTCATATCTGCGGCAGCCGCGACCTGCTGTTTGAGGTCTCACAAAAAGCCATGGACCTTGATTTCGATGGGCTGATCATTGAAACACATTGCAATCCCGATAAAGCCCTCAGCGATGCCCAGCAGCAGCTCACACCTGAAAACCTTAACAAGCTGATCAAAAAGCTTGTACTCAGGCATGCCGATATCGGCAACAATGTCCTGCTGTCAACTTTGGAAGAATTGCGCCATGAAATCGACAAATATGATGACAAGATCATGGATATTTTTGAACACCGGATGTCGGTAGCCCGAAAGATCGGCGAGTGCAAGAAGCAGAACAACATCACCATATTGCAAACCAGCCGATGGGACGAACTGCTGAGGCACCGGATTGACCAGGCAGGTAAAAAGGGACTGAGCGAGGAATTCATCATCAAGGTATTCCGGGCAATCCATGAGGAATCGATTAACCATCAGACGAGGGTGATGAATGAGTAGGAAGATAGGCTGTAGCGGTTTAGGCTGTAGGTGATTTAACCAGTGTGGGTGTGGGTGTGAGTTGTGAACACCGAACATCTGAACACTGATTACTGAATACCTTACCACCACAGCTCTATCCCAATGTCCTCAGAAGGGATGCCTTTGGCCAGCCTACAAGTCTAAAGAATATAAATAAGGAAAAATGAAGCAAATAACCATCCACACCGACTCCCGGGAATCCACCATCCTCCTCGGCGAGCAACTGAAAAACCTGCCGAAGTACCTGCCACCGGGGAAATGCATCATCATTACCGATGACAATATCCTCCGGCATTATGCCGCGGCCCTCCCACCCTTTCCGGTCATCACAATCGGGACCGGAGAACGGCATAAAACCCTCAAAACACTGCAGCTCATTTTCGATAAACTTGTCGAATATGAGGCTGACCGGTCCACGTTTATCATGGGTATTGGCGGCGGTATAGTATGTGATGTCTGTGGATTTGCCGCTTCGGTATATATGCGCGGGTCTTCGGTTCGGATTTGTTTCCACTACCCTGCTCGCCCAGGTCGATGCCAGTGTTGGTGGTAAAAACGGGGTCAATTTCAGGCGTTATAAGAATATGCTCGGGGTGTTCAACCAGCCCGAATTTGTAATATGTGATATTTCCATGCTCGCCACACTGGACAACCGGGAATTCAGGGCCGGATTTGCCGAAATAATAAAGGCGGCTGCGATCAAAGATAAAAACCTGTTCGCCTATCTGGAAGAAAACCATGCTGAAGCCCTGCATCTCAATCCGGTTGTAATTGAAAAACTGATATCCGAATCGATTACCATTAAATCTGCCGTGGTGGAAGCCGACGAACGGGAGAAGGGAGAGCGGAAAATGCTGAACTTTGGCCATACTTTTGCCCATGCCCTGGAACATATAACGGGCATGTTGCATGGCGAGGCTGTTGCGATCGGTATGGTGCTTGCTTCCTCCCTTTCCGTTAAACTGGGTTATCTGTCGCAACCAGAATCCATGCGCATCAGGGATCTG
Source organism: uncultured Bacteroidales bacterium (assembly GCA_963705125.1). Lineage (GTDB taxonomy): Bacteria > Bacteroidota > Bacteroidia > Bacteroidales > UBA10428 > UBA5072. The sequence goes on from CAVPIY010000012.1 coordinate 510,338, forward strand.
ATTGAAAAATTCGGATTACCGGTGTCCCTGGACACGGATCTCCGGCCTGTTTTGAAGGCCATGAAAAAGGACAAGAAACGTGAAGGTGATTCAATCAGCATGATCCTGCTCGATAAGATCGGGAATGCCCTGATCCATAAATTGACCTTTGAACAACTTGAAAATATGATCTATGATTTGCGTTAGTCTGGCAGAAAAAGATCCGGCTAAATGCCTGGAAGTCCTTGAAAAGGTTGAAATGGCCGAGATCCGTCTTGATCTGAACGGCTTTACGGATGAGGATATCATACGGATTTTCTCAGCACGGAAAAAACTGATCGCAACCTGTCGCCCGGGTAATTATCCGGACGCTGAAAGAATGCACAGGCTGAAGGTCGCCATCGATTCGGGAGCCACCTTCGTCGACCTGGAATATGAAGCTCCTGATGATGTAAGGATTCCGATGATGGATTATGCACACCAGTGCCATTGCGACGTGATCATTTCCTATCATAATTATGAGTGTACACCATCACTGCCCGAACTGGAGCGGATCATGTGCCATTGCTTTGAGCTGGGTGCCGATCTGGCCAAGATCGCAACCCTGGTCAAAGTAAACCGCGACAATTCTAAAATTCTGTCCCTTTATAAGGCTCCCGGCCGGCTTGTGGCCATTGGTATGGGTGAGCTCGGGAAAATAAGCCGGATTGTGGCGCCTTTTCTGGGTGCGGAATTTACGTATGCCTCCCTGTCGGATGAAGATGCAACGGCTCCCGGCCAGATCAGCTATACCCGGTTAAATCAGTTTTTTATTGACATTCAGCAAATCTAAAACCCATGAATTCTTTCGGAAGAATATTCAGGATCAGTATATTCGGCGAATCACACGGAACATGTGTGGGTATGACGCTCGACGGTTGCCCGGCCGGATTGCCCCTGAAATTTTCAGATTTTGAATCCGATTTTAACCGGAGGCGCAGCGGGGCTAAAGGAACCACACCACGCAAGGAGGCAGACATTCCCCGCATCATGAGCGGCGTTTTCAATGATCATACCACGGGTGCGCCCATTACCATCCTGTTTGAGAATACCAATACCCTGTCACGCGATTATGCTGCACTGCGTGAAACTCCGCGGCCCGGGCATGCTGATTTTGTCGCCATGAAGAAATTCGGTGGCTTTGAAGATTACCGGGGAGGAGGTCATTTCTCGGGCAGGCTGACGCTCGCCCTGGTTGCCGCGGGCGTGATTGCCAAAAAGCTCATTGCCCCGGTAGAGGTAAATGCCGGTATCGTTGAAGTCGGCGGTAATCCGAACATTGAGGAGGCCATTGACCAGGCGGTTGAAAAACGGGACAGTCTGGGTGGCATCATTGCCTGCACGGCCTCATGTGTTCCTGCAGGACTCGGGGAACCCTTCTTTGATTCTGCGGAATCCCTGCTGGCGCATATCCTGTTTTCCATTCCCGCCATTAAAGGCGTGGAATTCGGATCGGGCTTTGCTGCGGCCAGGATGTGGGGCAGCGAACACAACGACAAGCTGATATCGGTGGACGGTAAGACTGCCACCAATTATGCCGGCGGGATCAATGGCGGGATCACGAACGGCAATGACCTGGTTTTCCGGGTGGCCGTCAAACCGACATCAAGTACACATCAAAAGCAGAATACAATGAACATAAAGACCGGAGAGATGGTTGATCTGGAGATCGAGGGCCGTCATGATACCTGCATCGCATTGCGCGTGCCGGTTATTGTGGAAGCGGCAACAGCGATTGTGCTTGCGGATCTGATGATGCAGGAGGGGGTTGTAGGAAGAAGGCTGTAGGCTATAGGTTGTAGGCTGTAGGTTGTGCCAAAGGCATCCGCTGTCGGGATAGGCTGTAGAAACGTCATTGCGAGTCCCGATGGAATCGGGACGAAGCAATCTGTCGCTTGGTAACGAAGTGACATTGGGGAGTAGGTTTTGATTATATCCTACCTTTGCTGACAGATTGCTTCGTCGTCGCGATCTCATGATTAGCAGAATCATTCAGGACGACTCCTCGCAATGAAGCACCCACACCCTTACCCACACCCACACACTACAGCCTACAGCCTAAACCGCTACAGCCTAAGAATGCATATTAAGTAGTAAATAGATTATACTTTAATACATATTACAAATGAAAATACTGATAGTAGGCGCGGGAAAAATGGGATCATGGCTGATTGAATCCTTGTGTCTCGATTATGAAGTGGCAGCCTATGACAATGATCTTACCCGCCTCCGGTATTTTTTCAATACGGTTAAACTGGTATCCACCGAAGAGATCCGGGAATTCGATCCGGATATGGTGATCAATGCAGTCAATCTGGAAATCACCATCCCGGTCTTCCGGGAGATCCTTCCCTATGTGCGTCAGGATTGCATACTGGCTGACATCACATCGGTGAAGAACGGGTTGAAGGACTTTTATCTCGAATCAGGTCGCCGTTTCGTCTCCACACATCCTATGTTCGGGCCGACTTTTGCCAACATCAAGGATCTTACCGGACAGAGTGCCATCATTATCCGCGAATCGGATGAAGCAGGCAAGGCTTTTTTCAAGGACTTCTTTGAGTCATTTAACCTCAATATTTTTGAATATTCCTTTGTGGAGCATGACCAGACCATTGCTTATTCCCTGTCCATACCCTTTGCCTCCACCATGGTCTTTGCCGCCTGCATGAAAAAACAGGCAGCACCGGGAACCACCTTCCGGAAGCACCACGAAATAGCCAGGGGACTTTTTTCCGAAGATGATTTTCTCCTGTCCGAGATCATGTTCAGTCCCTTTACCCTCGAACAGCTCGAAAAGATCAGCAATCAGCTCGAGCACCTCCGCGAGATCGTAAAGGAAAAAAACACCGACAAAATGCGGCAGTTTATTGGTGAGTTGAGGAGGAATATAAGGTAAGAGGAATAATTCTTATGCTAATGCTGATGCTGATACTAAAAACGTAGTTATTCTAATGTAGCTAATAATTTCACAACACAAATCCCTACCCCGGAGGGGTTTGACTATTGTAGAAATAATTCATTATGAAATAGCACAATACCCCGGAGGGGTTATATTATTAATAATCAAGGAAATCAAATAAAAATTTCTCGTTGTATTCAATTCCATATTTGATTAAAAAACCCAAATACTCTTCCCTGAAAGTCCTTTTACGATGATGGATTTCCTGATCCCTTATATAATCATATACATCCTGGATTTGGGATTTACTATATGAAAAACCGCCATATCCATCCTGCCAGGCGAAATGACTCTTGCAAAGTCCATTTTAATTAATATATAATGTTGAACTTCTTTTCAATTCATGAACTGTATCAGAAACGGATATTTTTGGATTCAAACCATAAAAAACGTGTACATGGTTTGACACACCATTAATAATTATTGATTTGTGTTTCATGCTTGTCAAAATACCACTTAGGTATTTAAAAATACCTTGACGGATGTCAGGGTTCAAAGCAGCATCACGGAATTTTACTGCAAAAACAAGATGAATGTAAATCTGGGTGTAGGTGTCTGGTTTCATAATAATTACAAATAAGGGTTTATAATTGAAATTATGACTATCGGCAATTATTAATAACTTTCAATATATCGTTCCTATGGAACTTTTACATTTGTATCATATCTTATTATCTACCAATATGATGCCCCTAAAGGGGCAGTTTCTAACAGACCCTTTAGGGTCGGAATATTGGTAGGAAAAACAAATATTGATAATTCCAAAAGCCCCATTGGGGGCGATATATTAATCATATTAAGCAGCAAGGGAAATTTTGTGTATGATTGCCGATAGTCATAATTGAAAATATAGTTAATCCCCTCCGGGGAATCAATAAATTACCATAACATTCTTTTCTACAATAATATAACCGCTCTGCGGTAGGACTGGAATCTGCTGTTTTCTATCCGAACATGTAACTTTGCATAGCTGCATACGAATGTTCCATCAGCATCAGCATCAGTATTCTTCATCTTACCTGCAACTCTCCACAATATACTTCACCACCTCTGTATTCCCCATCTGCCGGGATTTTTCGAGGTCGGAGCAACCGTTTTCCTTGTCACCCGATTGTATTTTGGCAATACCCAGGTACATCCAGGTCTCGGCATCATCGGGATTGAGATCAAGCGACATGGAAAGGTCACTGATCGCATACCGGTACGTGGCGGATTTCAGATAGGTCTTCCCCCTGGCCTTATAATTCTAGACTGCTGCTTGGATCTTCTTTCAGGTTCCGGTTAAAATATTTCAGGGCGTTGATGTAATCACCGGCAAGATAATGATACTCCCCGCATTGGTAAACAGCCTGCAGATCATCATCAAAATATTTCAGATAGGTCTGAACATCCTTGATGGCCGCATCATAGGATTTCATACCGGCATTTGCCTCTGCCCGTAACAGGTATGCCGGAAAACTGACGGGATTATCCCTGAGCTCCCGGGTGAGATCGTTTACGGCATCCTTATACCGGCCGGCCTTCAGGTAGGCTTTGCCTCGAAGAGCTTGCAGATCCATCTGCCACCAATGATTTGTTGATTTGCTGATTGGCTGATTTGTTGATTTGTTGATTTGTTGATTTGCTGATCTCCTGAGAAGGATATTTTTTCTTTGTATTAGCCTTTTGCAAATCAAGTGCTGAGGTGTAATCGGCAATGGCTGCAGCATAATTCCCGCGTATGATAATTTGCCTCGCCCCGGAGCATATATAGGCTGGCCGGTGAATCAGATCTGCCTATTTCAGCATCCAGCAGGGTAACAGCTTTCTCCGGAAGTCCTTTGCGGATGTAATAGACTGCTTCTGCGGCGGCTTTCTCTTCCGGGCTGTACCAATTCTTTTCCCACAAGGCATCCCAACCCTGACTGGCTTGCATATTGCGAAAAGCCGGATCTTTCCGGATGCTGTCCTCAGGCAAACGGAAGCCTGATTCGAGATGGTTCTTTAAAAACGACAGGGCCTTTTCTTCATCACCCGACAGGGCATGTGTTCTGGCAAGCCAGATATCGGCAACACCCGGAACAATATCATTGGCTTCGGTGAAATCGCGTATCGCATTCTCGTAATCCCTGAGTCCCAGGAAGGCCTGTCCCCGGTAAACGAAAATCCGCTCATCGGCATTGTTCCGTGACAATGGCCACATTTAAATTCTCAATGGCTTGTGGCAAATCCCCTTTTTTCAGACTGGCACAGCCTGCCAGCAAGCTGGCATCGGGCGTCTGGGCTGAAATCAGGCCCGAAAAAGAAAGAGCAAGAGCAAGGAATAATCTTGCTTTATTTGGTTGTCTCTCCTGCATATCCTTCTGCATATACGTGAATAAAACCGACAAGCGTTCTGATCTCCGTACCGCTGATCCGTGGTTCATACACATCGCATATGTAGTAATATACCCCGGAAGGCACGGTTGAATCCGTATTTTTATACTTGCCATTCCAGTTAATGGCAGGATCATTGGTCTCATAAATAAGTTGTCCGTAACGGTTGAAGATTTTCATGTCCACCTTTTCAATAACATTATTCAGGTTGCTTGACAAATACGTATCATTGACATTATCACCATTCGGGGTGAATACATTGGGCAGCATATACATGTTCGTGCATTCATCCACACAGATTACGGCGAAGAAAGGACTCTCATTTTCAAAGGAATCCACAGCGGTTACCGCATAGCAGCCGGCCAGTCTGAAGACCCTCGCTGATCCGGTGGTAATAAAACGTATCTGCTGCGGAGAAGGTGCTGGTCAGCGAATCCGGATCTGAACCGATCTCGGGGGAATAATATATGTTGTACCGGATCACATCATTGGCACAGGTCCGGTTGGGATTCGTCCAGGTAAGCACATTGACGGAGCTGTCACATTGCGAAACCACAGTCAGAAAGGGTGCACACGGGGGTGTGACATCCACAGGGGTACCGCAGTTCACATGCGACAGGTTGGCATTGGTATAAATGACACCTTCAATAGGCCTCCAGCCAATACTTTTAGCCTGGTAGCAAAACGTTACCCCGTTTTTCAAACCCGTGTCCACGTATTTGTTGACGTCGGTGGTGGTCAAGGGAATCAAAGCCCGATGATGCATTCTGGCGGTAAATCACATAACTGTCATTGATCCACGGGGCTTTTTTGCGGATATCGAGTGTAAGCTGGTTATCGCCCGGTGTTATCTCAATGTATAAAGAAGAGGCTATCTCACTTTCACCCGGTTTCATCTCGAAACGGTTGCCCGGTGTATTGTTGAACATCTTTACCGTATAATAATAGGGAAAAACAAGCGTATTCAGCGGGGCGTCGGTATACGTAGTATCATTCAGGCTCACCGTTGGGATTGTATCAATCAGGACAAAATCGGCAGGTTCATGGGTTCTTGAACGGAAGATCTTGAAAACATAGGGCCCCGGAGCATTGACTGTATCAAAATTCCGGGGTTTGGCCCAGGCTACAAAAATGCTGCCTGCGGTCTCATCCACGCCGGTCACACTGACGTTCAGGATAGCCGGGAATCCGGGCACCAGGGAACTGCATGTCCTGTTGGAAGCAAAACTCTCATTCCCGTCGGGATAAAAAGCAGTGACCAGGTAACAATACTGGATCCCCTGAACAAGGCCCTCCCCGTTGTTGTCGTCGGTGAATACCGTGTTGGTTTTCCCCTTCAGGACGGCGATCCTTTTATATCCGGTATAGGCGGGCACTCCGGGTTCACAGCTATCCGGTGTAAATTCATAGTTACCTTCACGCCGGTAGATATAATATCCGGAAATATTGCCGCAATCGCTCTGGTCCCAGGCCAGGTCTATTTCAGTGCTGGTGGCGGTGGACTGCAGGTTTCCGGGACCCGGAGCCAACACCCTGATCTCAAAATTGTCAATATCCACCAAGTGAAATATCGTCGTTAACATCCTCACTTTTCAGCGTCACCAGATAAGGTTGCTTCCGGACATGGTTGCAGCTTGTTTGCCATTTGAAGGTGGACGTGGCAAAGCCCCTTCCGCTGGCCACTTTGGTAAAAGTGGCGGGTTGTGAAGTCACCACGAAGGGACCGCCGGTCATGATCTGCTTCACAGAATCCAGATCAGCATCCGTAGTTGTCATCTGGAACTCGATCAGTTCGCCGGCCATCACGCAGAAATCGCGCAGGGGCGGATTGACAGGCGGATTGTTATCTGTGCGGTACACATCAATCTGCATATCGCGGGTGATGTTGCCGATCTTCACGCCCTGGCGGTACTCCTCGATATTCATTGCCACATTGAATTTTCCGGTATCCTTGGGGGTGTCCCACACCAGGTCGCCGACAACCGGATCCACATAAAAGGTATCGGTGAAAGTAGGAAGTGTGTAATTTGTGATGGGCTTTCCGTCCTGTCCGGTGCAAACGGTCAGCTTGTAGGCAAGGCTGTCGCCATCCGGATCATAAGCCGAAGGATTATGGATAAAGATATGGCCCAGGGCGGCCTTGTCGATGGGGAAATTCAGCAACACCGGTGTACTGTTGTTGCCCACTTCCGGGCTGATGATCATGGTGGTCTTGATGGAGAAGATCACGTTAACGGAATTCGGTATATTCTGGATCCCGAAATTCCGGTTGGGATCCTGCATGAGGATCTGGTAGATCCCCGGACCGGGAAAGGTATGATTGGTCGTATATATATTATGGTAATAATAGTTGGGCAAAACGGTCCGGCTTACGAGCGGTGCAATGGATGTGGTATTGTCACCCCATTCGATCGACAGCTGGGAACGGTTTGCCGCACTCTGGGTGTAGGTAAATGTGGTGATGGTAACTTCGTATGTAAAACCGGACACCAGCTTGAAGGTGATCTCGCCTGCCCGGTTATGGGTGGCATAGGTGACGCCGGAAAACAGGAGAATAGCGGATAATATGGTGTAAAGCCTGTTCATCTTGACAAAGTTAGTAATTCTTTGCATAAGCCCGAATTTATTCTGATGCTGATGCTGATTCCTGTAGTATGTTAATTTCCATATGCCGGGTGTTGTAATCGAAGGTGTATCCCTTCTCAGCCACTCCATCCGTAATAATAACCAGGTTGGTCTGATCTTCAAACAGATCAAGCATCAATGTATTGGTCAACATCAGGGTCCTGATTTTGTCCGAAGGCAGTTCGCTGGTAAAATAGAGCCAGGTCGACTCCTCGTCCTGGTCCTTTCTGACAAACCGGAGGGGCAGGCTTGACTTTCCCGATTCAATGACAAATGCGGAGGAGAAGTACCTGTTGATCAGTTCCAGTTCAGCGGCTGTGAAATCCTTCCCGGTTTCAGGCCTGATATTTTTTTCGTACAGGTGATAAAATAACAGGGAGAAGTCATCTGTATACATTTTTTGTGCTATCAGAACCTCTTTCTTTTCGGTGTTGATTTCGATGCTGGTCACCGAAACATGTATGGGGTGGATGGTGAGGACCATGGTTAAGAGTATCGAGAGCAGGATCATTGTTCAGTAAAGGTTAAAGACAAAAAATTAAGCACACTCATAAAAGTCCAAACGTCATTGCGAAGGAGCGAAGCGACTGAAGCAATCTACTGTAAATGAACAGATTGCTTCGCTATGCTCGCAATGACGCTATTCCTTGTAGACTTTTCGGAGTAGGCTTAAATTTACTACAAAAAATGTACCCTTTTTTAGTAGGGGTTTAGGGGTTTAGGGGTTTAGGGGTTTAGGGGTTTAGGGGTTTAGGGGTTTAGGGGTTTAGGGGTTTAGGGGTTTAGGGGTTTAGGGGTTTAGGGGTTTAGGGGTTTAGGGGTTTAGGGGTTTAGGGGTTTAGGGGTTTAGGGGTTTAGGGGTTTAGGGGTTTAGGGGTTTAGGGGTTTAGGGGTTTAGGGGTTTAGGGGTTTAGGGGTTTAGGGGTTTAGGGGTTTAGGGGTTTAGGGGTTTAGGGGTTTAGGGGTTTAGGGGTTTAGGGGTTTAGGGGTTTAGGGGTTTAGGGGTTTAGGGGTTTAGGGGTTTAGGGGTTTAGGGGTTTAGGGGTTTAGGGGTTTAGGGGTTTAGGGGTTTAGGATTGGAAAACCCTGTCGGGGGGTTTCCATGTATTGCTTAAGGAAAAGAGGCTGTAGGCCTTAGGCTATAGGCTGTAGGAATAAGTCGTGCAGTCTTGCAGTCTTTAACTATATGGATTTCAAAGAGGAACTTGAAAAACTACTGAAACGCCCTATTGATCTGGTTGAAAATCAAGCTATAAGAAATCCAATTTTTCGTCGAATAGTTGACCGGGAAAAGCAGCTTATCTATGAACGAAAAAGTGCTTAAATGTCAATATGACATAAAATTAGCAATTGAAGAAATTGATTCCTTTTTTATCCATACTGAAAAATCGTATGATTCATGTAAAAGGATCATCATAAAGATGCGTACCTGAACTAACTTTCTAAAATAACCATGTTGCCGGGGCTTTGCCCCGAAACTTCACTTCATTCTTTGCCTGATGCAAAGAACGAAGCAAGAAAAATCAAGACTAATCGATGCTTCCACCCGCTTCCTTGCCGATTTCCGGCCAGCACGCAACCCGCTTAACGCTCGCCCATCGGCTGCGTCACGCCACACCTGGCCCGCCGATTTGACTGGCCTGCGCCACGGGGCATTGATTAGCATTTGGGGTATACATAATTTGATTTAAAAATTATTTTATTGAAGGATCAATCTATTATATGTCGCCGGGTGCGTAGGGTGTCCACGAACGGCGCAGAAAATCAGCCTGTACGGCCTTTAAGAAAGTAAAGAGTGAAGAGTAATGAGTAATCAGTGTGCATGAGATCAGAGACTTGTGTTTTTACATTCACACCAAGCCCATACCCCACTCATTACTCGTTACTTGTTACTCATCACTTACTTTGTGTGGCAGACAAAAAAGTAAGTGAAGAAAGAAAGTATTAAAGCATTTTGACTATAACGGAATTCTCAATTCCGCCTATTGGTAATCTTCAACATGCAGCCGCTTACAAAGACCCTCCCTCCAATCTCCAACTTCCAATCCATTAATCATTGTACATGGTTCATTACACATTGTTCATTGTTCATTAATCAAAATAATCCTCAAAGTAATCAAGTCAGCGTATCAGATGTCCTTTTTTGTAATAATTTTGAGACTTATCATTCTCATTTTGCCTGACATCAAACCCTGATCCATGAAGATTCTTGTTACCGGTACAGCGGGTTTTATCGGATTTCACCTCGCAAACAGACTGTTAAGCGAGGGGCATGAAGTTATTGGATTGGACAGTATCAATGATTATTATGATGTCAGGTTGAAATTTGCCAGGCTCCATGAAGCGGGTATTTCAGAAAAAGAGATTGAGTACAACAAACTGGTCACCAGTAAGAAATTCAATAAATACCGGTTCATTAAATTGAACCTCGGGGACCGGGAGAACATCATGGCACTTTTTGAAAGCGAGAAATTTGATAGGGTGTGTAACCTGGCTGCGCAGGCCGGAGTGCGTTACAGCCTGACAAATCCCTATGCCTACATCGACAGTAACATAGTTGGTTTCATCCATATTCTGGAAGCGTGCCGGCATAACCAGATCCGCCACCTGGTTTATGCAAGCAGTTCGAGCGTTTACGGGCTGAATGAAAAAATACCCTTTTCGGAAAAGGACAATGTGGATCATCCGATAAGTCTGTATGCTGCGACAAAAAAGAGCAACGAGCTGATGGCACATACGTATAGTTACTTGTATAATCTACCTACCACCGGACTTCGCTTTTTTACAGTTTACGGTCCCTGGGGCAGACCCGACATGGCCCTGTTCATTTTCACCAAAGCCATTCTGGAAGGCAAGCCCATACAGGTATTCAACAATGGAGAGATGGAGCGTGATTTCACCTATGTTGATGATATTGTCGAAGGCATCTTCAGAATTCTCATGAAAGAGCCTGAAGCCAATGCAAACTGGAGCGGTACAGAACCTGATCCCTCCTCCTCTCCTGCCCCATACCGGATTTTTAACATTGGCAACAGCAAACCCGTGAAACTGATGGATTTCATAAGGGCAATTGAACATGAGACCGGGAAAAAGGCCATTGTGGAAATGATGCCCATGCAACCGGGGGATGTGAGGAGGACATGGGCGGATGTGGAAGATCTGATCAATCACGTTAATTATAAACCGCAAACCTTCATACAGGAGGGGATCCATGCATTCATGAATTGGTATTTACAAGTTTATCAGCCTATAACCTCAGAATAAAAATGAAATCAAAAAAAACTTTCAGTATGAGAAATTATGGATTTCTCTGCGCATTAACCATTCTGATGCTTTCTTCCTGCATCCCACAAAAAAAACTTAAATACATGCAGGATCCTTTATTGGATCAGAATATTTATAAATTACATGAAAAGGTCGAAGCTACGATCAAGCCAAATGATGAACTATATATCAGGGTTTCCAGCTTTGATGATGTAGCATATAATTTTTTCAGTACACAGACAAATTCAAATTACATGACATTTAGCAACGATGTTTCGATTTCCCTGATTAGCTACATCGTGAATGACTCAGGTTATATTTATTTTCCAATGATTGGGCCTATTTACGTGAAAGATTTTACAATAGAGGAAGCCACGGATAAACTAAAGAATTTATTAACTGAATACTTGAATCAGCCGACAGTCTTAATAAAATTCGTGAATAAGAAATTAACAGTTATGGGAGAAGTAATCAGGCCCGGTACATTCTTTTTTACAAGTGAACGGATGAATATTCTTGAGGCAATAGGTCATGGTGGAGATATGACAGTTCATGGGGACCGAAAAATGTATTCATAATAAGGTCGGTTAACGATTCCATTATGAAAATTAAAGTTGATTTGACAAAAGATGATATTTTGTTCAGTGAGAATTATTACCTCAGACCTGACGATATAGTTTATGTCAATCCGAGAGGATCAATAAAATGGAATGTTATCTCTGTTCCCATTACGCTGGTGTTATCATCCATAACAACGGCAATATTAATAATAAGCTATTTTCAATAGTCTGAAAAGTGTATTAGGTATATTTCTCATGATGAACATAATATCATTGTAAGAAAACAAGTTGACCAATTTGCATATTATTTATAAAAATACATATCAAAGAATTACAGGTGCATTTTTTATTAGTTAAATGGTATTTATAACAATAATAATAAACTGAATAATGATCTAATTCAGTTAAACCAAAATGAACAAAATTCTTATAATCCCATAACTTTAAAAGTAATGAATACATTAGAAAGAAGCCAGCAGGAATCATTGACCTTGGAATATATCTATACCACAATAAAAAAAAATTGGTATATTATAGCCGCTTGCACGTTTATTGGTTTTGGTGCAGCCTACATATATAATAAAATAAAATTGCCTGTATTCGAAATCGGGGCTTCCATTCTTATTAAAACCAATGATAATTCGACACCTCAAGCTGCAACGGAATTATTCCAGGGGCTTGGGCTTTTCACTGAAGAAGATAAATTTCAGAATAAACTTCAGGTATTGAAATCAAGTCCGCTTGTTAGTGATGCTATTTCTAATCTTGATTTTCAAATTACCTATCTGAGCCATACCTTTTTTAAAAACCAGGAATTATATAAAACTTCCCCTTTTATTGTTGTATTGAATCAGAATCATCCCCAACCCATTAACCTGAAGTTCAAAATTACAATTCTGGATGATCAGTCATTCCGCATTAAAGCAATATCAGATGAAATAAATTTGTTTAGTTATACATCAGAAACTGTTATACAGAAGATTAAAAGCTTTAAAATTAATGAAACACATTACTTTGGAGAGGAAATTAAATCGGATTATTATGATTTCAAACTCATACTCAATAAGAATTTTAGTCTGGAAGAATTCAAGTCAAACAAGTTTTTCTTTCTAATTAATGATCCGATCGGATTGGTCAAGGCCTACCAGTCTCAGATAATAGTCGAACCAATTGATCTTGAAACCTCAATTGCCAGCATTTCTATCAAGTCAACAACGCCTTCCAAGGCTCTTGATCTTATTGTAAGTATAACCAATGAATATCTCTCAAGAGATGTTGAAGAAAAAATACATTCCTCCGTGAAAACAATTGAGTATATTGATAATCAATTAGGTGCTATCAGTGATTCATTGCGCAAGGCAGAAATGAAATTGCAGAGCTTTCGAACATCAAACCAGGTATTGGACATATCTGTAAAATCGGGCAGGGTTTATGATCAAATGCAGGAACTGGATAGAGAAAAAGGAGATCTAATGATCAAATTCAAGTATTATCAGTACATAAATGATTACTTTGAAATGAATAAGGAGCTTTCAGACCTGATTGCCCCTTCCTCAATGGGTATCGAAGATCCGCTATTAAACAACCTTATTCAGGATCTGACCAGATTAAACGCTGAGAGGGTAAGCCTTGTAGAAAACAACCAGGATAAAAGCCCGTACTTAAAACAAATCAATATAAAAATTGACAACTTAAAGAATACAATTTCCGAGAATATAAAATATATTATCAATACCACGGAGATTGCCCTGCAGGATATAAATACACGCATTAATGGTCTTAATGCCGAAATAGATAAATTACCTACAACAGAACGTCAATTGTTGGGATATGAGCGGAAGTTCAATTTGAATGATGCCATTTATACATTTCTTTTGGAAAAACGGGCAGAGGCTCAAATAAAAAAGGCTTCCTATATGCCTGGAGCTGAAATTATAGAGCCGACTGACATTATAGGTAATGGTCCTATTGCTCCAAAAAAGAGATTGACTTATATTGTTGGATTGTTAATGGGTTTTCTTTTACCCATCGCTTTTTTTAGGGTAAGAGATGTTTTGCAGAATAAAATCACAGAAAACACAGACATCAATAAACTTACGGATTTGCCTATCCTTGGCAACATCTATACAAATAACAAAAATATTGAACTTGTTGTCCAAAGTTTTCCAAAATCTCATGTGGCCGAATCATTCAGAATTGTCAGAACCGGCCTGAATTACTTCCTGAATAAAAACGAAACCTCCATTCTGGTAGTTACCTCCACTTATGGTCAGGAAGGAAAGTCTTTTATATCCAATAATCTGGCTGCTTCACTGGCGTCAATAGACAAAAAAACCGTAATACTGGGATTCGATTTAAGAAAACCGAAAATACTTGATAAACAAAATATAAAAAACGAGATTGGCATCAGTACTTTTCTAAGTAATCAGGCTGGTATCAAGGATATTATCCAGCATACCAATCAGCAAAACCTGGATATTATCACATCAGGACCAATTCCACCAAACCCTTCAGAGCTTATCGCCTCCGCAAAAACAACGGAATTATTTAGTATTTTGAAGGAAACATATGATTATATTGTTGTTGATACCCCGCCTATCGGTCTTTTGTCTGACACCTATGTCTTAATGGACAAAGCTGACCTGAATATATACGTTGTCAGGCAGAACCAGACTCCCAGAAGAGAGTTCTATTCCATTATTAGTGATCTTAAGGCGAAAAAGATGAAGAACCTTTGTATGGTAATAAATGATATACCGCTCATAAAGAAATCCAAATATGGGTATGATTATTATGAAAAATAGGTTTTAATATTCATGATTATTTAATTATCAGATGAATAACCAGGAAATAAGAATCATTAACCTTCCGAAAATTCTGGATGATCGGGGGAATCTTACTTTTATTGAGGGTGGTAAGCACATTCCATTTAAAATATCCCGTACCTATTGGATTTATGATGTTCCCGGAGGGGAAATCCGGGGAGGTCATGCATACAAAACGCTTCATGAGTTTATTATTGCCATTTCAGGTAGTTTTGATGTTGTTCTTGATGATGGTAAGGAAAAGAAAGTCTATTCATTAAATAGATCTTATTATGGTTTATATGTTCCCAACATGATCTGGAGGCAGTTGGAAAACTTTTCAACAAATGCATTATGTCTCATCCTGGCCTCCAATGATTATCTTTATGAAGATTATGTCTATGACTATCATAACTTTAAGCAATTAAGTGATGCCAAATCGGTCTAGTATTTACGACTGTGTAATTCGTGAATTGCCTCTGATCCATAACAGGTCAGGTAACATTACACCGGTATCAGCAAATGTGCATCTTCCATTTAATATTGAAAGAATTTATTATTTGTATGATATTCCTGGAGGATCAATTCGTGGCGGGCATGCCCATAAACAGATGCATCAATTAATTGTTGCAGCGAGCGGTAGCTTTGATGTATTGATCGATGATGGTATTAACAGGAAAGTGGTGAATCTTAACCGGCCTTATATTGGATTATATATAATTCCGGGTATTTGGAGAGAACTGGTAAATTTTTCTTCGGGTGCGATTTGCCTGGTATTGGCTTCCACTCAATATGACGAATCTGATTATATCAGGGAATATAGACAATTTAAAGAAATGTATAATGGCAATTGACCAAGTTACCGGAAAGGAATACGCATTGCACTTCCCTGTGCATGATCACGTCTTTAATTCCGTAGAATTTAATGAACTGAACAGAAACAAATGCAATCGGATACTTTATCTGGTTTATCATGAAAAAAAATATAAAATAGGACTTATTGCCGGCGTAATTAAGGAAGAACTGTTGTCCCCTTTTTCAGCTCCCCATGGGGGATTTAGCACTAACAGATCAGATATTAAGTTACAGTACTTTGAAAATTTTGTAAATCAACTGGTTGAATTATCCGTACATGACAATATAAAATCGATCAGGTTCATTCTACCACCCTTTTTTTACAATGAGAACAATGTGACCAAAACACATTATGCCCTGATCAGCAATGGTTTTTCTCACCTGTATTATAATATTAATCATCATTTCTATTTTGAAAGTCTGAATAAGTTTACTGACCAGGGAATCGACAGAGAAACCAGAAGAAATATTAGGAAAGCCATTGACCTTGGGCTGACATTTAACCAGGTTACCGAAAATGAACTTAAGTATGTAGCTTACACAATTATTAAAGCAAACAAGGAACTCAAAGGACGTCCTTTGCACTTGTCATTTGAACAATTGCAGGAAACTGAACGATTCATACCAGTCGACTATTTCCTGGTTTGTTGTAAGGATATTGCCATTGCTTCTGCTATAGTATATCATGTTTCCAGGAGCATTGTTCAATTTATTTACTGGGGCGATTTAAGAGAATACACAGAATACAAACCCATGAGTTTTCTGGCTTATCATCTTTTTAGACATTATACCCAAAACAACATTAAATACCTTGATTTAGGGATCTCCTCTGAAAATGGCTTACCAAACTACGGGTTGTGCAATTTCAAAGAAGATTTTGGGTGTACAGCCAGTATAAAACATACATTGTTTAAGCAGTTATGATGCAGAGGAGTTTTTTTTTAATACAAATCACTTCAATCGCTGTCATTTATATGAGCCATTCATTTGATCTGGTATTGTGTATATATCAACTGCAAAGAAAAGTAAGATCATTGGTATATCATGTAATCATTCCATCATGATTAAATTTCTTGATTTAAAAAAAATAAATGACTGTTACGAACCTGAGCTTTCCGGATCCATAAAGCGAGTTTTGGATGCGGGATGGTATCTTTTAGGTAACGAGTTAAGATCATTTGAAGAGGAATTTGCGACGTTCAATGGAACAAAATATTGCATTGGAGTTGCGAATGGTCTGGATGCACTAATACTCATTTTCAGGGCCTATATTGAATTAGGCATTATGAAGGAAGGTGATGAGATTATAGTACCTGCCAACACCTATATTGCTTCCATTTTGTCAGTAAGTGCCAACAGGCTTCATCCCGTTTTGGTCGAACCGGATATTAATACCTACAATATTGATCCCGGTAAAATTGAAGAAAGAATCACTTCAAAAACCAGGGCTATACTTGCGGTTCATTTATATGGTCAGGCAGCTGCAATGGATGAAATAAATATAATTGCAAAGAATTATGGCTTAAAGGTAATAGAAGACTCAGCACAGGCGCATGGTGCTGTATATAAAGGAAAACGAACCGGTAACCTGGGAGATGCAAGCGGATTTAGTTTTTATCCCGGTAAGAATATGGGTTGTTTGGGAGATGGTGGCTCGGTTACTACAAATGATGATCAACTGGCAGAAGTGATCAGAAAATTGAGGAATTATGGTTCTGAACATAAATATATTAATGAATACAAAGGAGTCAACAGCCGTCTGGATGAAATTCAGGCTGCCATTCTGCGCGTAAAACTTAAAAAACTGGACAGTGATAATCAATACCGTCGTGAAATTGCCTCCTATTATCTTGAAAACATTCATAATCCCCTGATACGGTTGCCAGGCATAAGCAGATCTATGGATTGCATTTCGGCAACTGACTGTAAATCTCATGTATGGCATCTGTTTGTAATCCGAAACAATCAAAGGGAAATTCTTCAGAAGAACCTGGCTGATTCCGGCATTCAGACACTAATTCATTATCCTGTCCCACCCAATAAGCAGAGGGCATATATTGAATTTGAGGACCAAAGCCTGCCCATCACTGAATTGATACATAAAGAGGTGCTAAGTTTACCCATAAGCCCTGTCACTTCTGTTGAAGAAGTGGCAACAATTGTTAATAAACTGAATGATTTTAATGGTAAGATTTAAATTTAAAACCTTTTTTAAGACTGACCTTTTCAGAACTGCGATCTGGAATGGGATCGCAACCGTTATCAAACTCATGACAGGCTTGGTTACCAATAAGATCATTGCGATCTACCTTGGACCGAGTGGAATTGCTTTATTGGGACAGTTCAATAATTTTACCTCAATGGTCATGTCCTTTGCAACATTGGGTGTAAATACAGGCATTACAAAGTATATTGCTGAACTTAAAGAAGAGGTTGACAAAAGAAACAGGATACTAAGTACCGGATTCTACCTTACCTTAATTGGCACTTTCATCTCCAGTCTTGTTGTCTTTTTTGGAAGGAAATATTTTTCAGATTCCATTTTGCATACACGACAGTATGTTTCTATTTTTATCATATTCTCTTCCACTTTGCTGTTGTTTACTTTAAACTCACTGTTTATAGCAGTTTTAAACGGTTTTAAGGAGTTTAAGATAATTATTGTCAGAAATATCCTTGGATCATTGATCAGTCTTGCAATGGCAGTTTTGCTGGTTATGCGTTTTGGACTTTTTGGGGCTTTACTGGGAATTATTCTCAGTCAAACCTTAATTTTCTTTGTGCTGATTGGTGCGGTTATGAAATCAAGCTGGTTGACCCGTGAATCCTTCCTCAGGTATTTTGATTTAAAAGCTATACTGAAATTATCCAATTTCACACTAATGACTTTTGTATCAGCCATCTTTGTCACTTACATCCAATTAAGGATCAGAAATCATATTATTAGCAACGTTTCAGTGACTGATGCCGGTTATTGGGAAGGGATAATGAGAATCAGCAACATATACCTTATGGTTATTACAACAACATTAAGTTTGTATTATTTGCCGAGACTTTCAGAAATTAAAAACAATGCTGAATTGAAAGTTGAAATCCTGAAAGGCTGTGCCTTTATTATTCCCCTAACATTATCGGCCTGCGTAATCATGTATATTCTGAAGATTTTCATTATCAGAATTCTATATACTGATTCATTTATGCCCATGTTGCCCTTGTTCAAATATCAATTATTGGGCGACCTTTTAAAAATAACCAGCTGGCTATTTGCTTACAATCTTCTGGCCAAAGCTATGACCAAAACCCTCATCATCACAGAAATACTTTTTGGTACGTTATATTATTTCCTGACCATCTTTTTTGTTCAGAGGTTTGGCATAGTTGGTACCACCTATGCCTATGCCTTGAATTATTTTATTTATCTGATTGCCATGGTGATTATTTTTTTGAAAGTACTAAAAGACAATAGCCATGAATAAGAGGGAGCAATCACTGGTATCAATAATTGTATTAACCTATAATTCCGGAAGATATGTTTTTGATACCCTTGAAAGCGCAAAACTGCAAACTTATGATAACCTTGAATTAATTGTTTCAGATGATTGTTCTGAAGATCAAACTGTTGAAATCGTCAGGAATTGGATCGACCAAAACAAGGAACGCTTTGAAAGTACGGTGATACTGGAATCTGAAAAAAATACGGGCATATCATGCAATTGTAACAGAGCATTGGAAGTTTCACGGGGAGAATACATCAAATATATTGCAGGAGATGATTTACTAAAACATGATTGCATTGAAAATAATGTAACTTACATTAAATCAGCAAATATTGGCATTGTATTCTCCAGGATTGAACTTATTGATCAGCATGCAAAGAAACCAGGTGAATTTGCAGGTATGGAATCCGATATGAATATGCATTCCGCGAAATTTTGTTCCTTGCCGGCAAAAGACCAATTCAAATATTTAATATTCGGCAGCTATGTGTGTTCACCAACTGATTTTTTCCGGAGGGAATTCTTAAAGGAGATGAATGGATTTGATCAGGACTATTTTATTGAAGATTATCCCCTTTTACTAAAAATTTCAGGCCGGGGATACAAGCTGAATTTTATGCCATCTGTTACTGTGTCCTACAGATTACACAGTGAATCAATGACAAATATAGGCAACAAAGGTTTTTTTAATAAGAAGTACATTCAGACCTATCCCGGAATAATCCGTAAATATGTAGGAAATGTATATTTCTTGAAACATCCAATCATTTTTTTGCATTACCTGTTATTTTCTCTGGCCAGGAATCTGACAATACTTTCAGGCAATAAAAGAGAATTTTACAGGATATATAAATTGTTGTTTTTATTAAGTCCTTTCTATTTAGGAAAAAAACTAAAAAGCATTATCACAAAGGAACCATTCCTGCTATATTATTAAAATGTTATGACTTTGTTCTCTCTGAATTATAGAAAAGTTTGGCCCTCCTGCCATTATGTGATACAAAAAATGAATCAACAATGAATAATAGCAAATACCAATTATCATGATTCGACTATTGACCAGAAAAATCTGGAACCGATACCGGGTATTCAGACAAAAAATATGGTGGTTCGCTTTCCGGAATAAATTCGGCCAGGTCGGTAAGAACGTTCAAATAATATATCCAGGCAGCTTTTCTTTTAATAATATATATATTGGAAATGATGTATATATCGGAGAACAAGCCAGACTATGGGCTTCCGAATCAAAAATATTCATAGCGGATAAGGTTGTTATAGGTCCGCAATTGACTATCATGGGAGGTGATCATAATATTCATAAAGTAGGTACATATATCATAGATACAAGCATCAAGGATTCAGAAAATGACAAAGATGTCCGTATTGAAACGGATGTGTGGATTGGCTGCAATGTAATCATCCTAAAGGGCGTTATCGTGGGCAGGGGTGCTGCGATCGGGGCAGGATCAATAGTTACAAAAAATGTACCGCCATATGCACTGGTAGCGGGAAATCCCGCCAGGGTGATTAAATATCGCTTTAGTGCAGAAGAAATCAGTGAACATGAAAAGCAACTGAATTTAGAAAAATGATTTTAAACATCACCCAACTGGCTTTCATTGTTCTTATCCTGCTCGCACTTTACAAAAGGGATATCTCAATATTTCTGTATGTGGTATTTTTGCCAATAAACACGATCCTTCCAAGCACTTATAATGTCCTGGGAACGGTCAGCTATACCAATATTCTTTTTATGGTTGCCTTTTATCATCTGATATTTTGGAAATCAGATATTCCACAAACCACGATCCGGAGAATTTCATTGCGCATTATTTATATATTTCTGGCTTATTTGTTGTATTCCGATTTTCGCCATGCTTATCTCGGAATTTTACCTTTCTATAAGGATTTCAATCCATATATCGAGGGTATCAGGAATATTATCAGATGGATTCCACTCAGCCTGTTGGTAAGAAAAATGGATAATGAAATGTTCGACCGTTTGATCTTCAAGGCTATTGTTGTTTCGATCACGATTCTGGCCTTATCCGTCGCTTTTGCTTACCCTTTGTTCTTTATGGGATTTAAAGTTGGATTTTCCACTGAATTTGAGTATCGTCAAAATATCCTAATGCCCGAATTCATGAGAAATTCAGGCTTTCTGGCCGATGGGGACTTTAACGTGATGGGAGCCTTGTTTAATATGATATTTGCCTTTTGCCTGTCTTATTTTGATATCACCAAAATCTATAAAAGAAAAGATGCCCTGATTTGTCTTGCAGTCTCCCTGACGGGTGTATTCCTGACAGGATCAAGGATGGCAGTATTGACATTGATTATAATCCTGACGTATTCTTTCTGGAAGACTTCATCACTACAAAAACTGGTTAAGTACTCAGTTTATATCCTTACATTTTTGGCCATTCTTTGGCAAATGGGTATGTTTGATTTCATCCTGAACCGCCTGAGCCAACAAAATACAGTTGGTGAATTGTCTCTATCTGAAAAATATTCCAGGTTAAACCGATGGATAAGCTTCTTTGAATATTCAACATCAAGTATAAACAGATTGGTATTCGGGTACGATTCGATTCATTTCTTTACAGGAAGAGAATACCGCGATCCACATAATCTGTTCCTGAGAATGCTCTATTATGGTGGTATCGTATTTGTTTCATTATTTATTTATCAGCTGATCAGGTTAATAAATTATTCAATTTATGAAAACACAAGATTTAGAATCATGCTGGTACTAATACCGTGTCTGATTTCTTCCATGATCATTGGACAACACACCTGGATATATTTTCTTTTATTGATAGTCAGCATAAACGATGTGGTAACATAATGAAGAATCCCAAGATCAAACTAATCATTATCGGACCCTTGCCTCCTCCAATCGGGGGTGTTGGAGTCCATATCCAAAGATTCATTAAACACAACTTGCATAAGTATGAAATCCGCTTGGTTGACTATAGCAGACTAACCATCTTATATAAACTTTTGGCATTGTTGAGACTGGCATTTCAACCCGGAAAGTTTGACTTCTATGTAAATCATGTGAATAAGCTGGTTTTCCTTTCATTGTTAATCAGGCCATTTAATAAGCAAATCGTTTTTTACGACCATAATTTCAGGTATATTGAAAATACCAATTGGTTAGAAAAAAAAATTTTCTTATCATTTATCAAAAGCATCAACAAAATCAATGTTGTTAATGCCTCTGTCATCGGGTATTATCAGGATTACGGGATAGATATTAAAACTAAGGTCGAAGTTGTAAATCCCTTCTTACCCCCGCCTTTGGATGAAGAAATGGAGATCATGGCCGGCTATCCTGAGTGGATCATAAAAATTTTTGAAGATAAAAGGCCCCTGCTGATCGCCAATGCTGTCAGACTCGAAAAATACAGGAATATTGATTTATATGGCATAGATATGTGTATTGAATTAACGAATCTTTTAAAAAAAGACTTTGATAATATAGGATTTGCATTTTTCATTGCTGAAGATGAAAGTCCTGATCTTAAAGATATGCTGAGACTCATACGCGAATATCAGCTGCAGGATAGTTTCTTTTTCATTTCCGGGAGTCAGCAATTATGGCCATTGCTAAAAAAATGCGATCTGTTCTTAAGACCAACCTATTCAGATGGTGATGCCATAAGTATCAGAGAGGCACTTTATTTTAACAAAACCGTAATAGCAAGTAATGCTGTGGAGCGACCTGAGGGTATTGTTCTGTTTAAAAACAGGGATATCATTGATCTGTATTTAAAAACAAGGATTGCCCTGGGTCTTTCTGATCATCAGGGATGAATTGTGGCGAATCCATAGTTTTTCAATCAGGATCAATCGCTTTAACATACAAGTATTTAGAAATAATAAATTGGGTTCAAAACCATAAATCAGGATACATGCTGAACGTAGTTTTTACGGGTGAATTTACATATCCGGAAGGACTGGCCGGGACTAAAAGGATCCAGCATTTTATTGATTATCTTGCAAAAGAAAACAGGGTAAGGGTTTTGCTTCTTCATAAGATCAGCTATCCGGATAAACACAGAAAAATTATCAATAATAATCATGGGATCGAATATGCCATCCTGGGATCAGAACTTGGCATGTCGATCCGAAATATATTTCAAATCCCGTTAACATTACTATCATCCTGTTCAATTCTGTGGAGATGGAAAAAAAAGAAAATGAAGAACATCCTCTATGTATACAATGGTATTACTATTGAAAACCTGATTGTTGTTTTATTTGCACGTGTTACAGGTTATAGGATTGTCGTTGATTATGTTGAAGATCTAAGCTTTTATGGTGGTAAACTCCCGGCTGGAATAAAAATAAAGAACTATTCTAACGTAATATTGGAACGTACGCTTCCATGCCTGGCACAAGGTGTTGTTGTGATATCACATTATCTGCTCAGAAAATTCAGAAAATATGAAAAGAAAATCCCAATCGTGCATATTCCCATATCTGCTTTGGTTCAATCTGTTAACCAACAAGTCCGACCCTTTGGAAAGCCGGTTATAATTGCTTATTCCGGCACATTTGGTGCCAAGGACGGATTGGAAGCATTGATAACCGCTTTCGTCGCTTTTACCAAAGACTTCCCTGAATCCTGTTTATACTTGACGGGAAAATCAAAAAACCCTGAAAATATCAGTAAGCATCTGAAGAGTGAAAAAATAAAGTATATGGGCTACATACCAGATGGCAGTTTTTATGATTTTCTGGCCAATGCTGATATTTTATGCATAACACGCAATAATATGCAATTTGCCAATGCAGGTTTCCCCTTCAAACTGGGTGAATATCTGGCAACCGGCAGGCCGGTAATTACTTCCAATGTATGCGATATCGATCTATATCTCGAGAATTCCAGTGATGCAATGATCGTTGATCCTGAAAACCCTGATCAGATATGCAGTGCATTACTATTCCTGGTGAACAATCAGGACAAAGCACAGGAGATAGGAAAAAATGGTCAGATGAAATGCCTTGAGCATTTTAATCCTCTAACCAACGGCAAATTACTTTTAAACTTTTTATATACAATAAAATAGAATGATTAATATTTCCCCCAAAAAGTTGAACTGGATCTTGCGTGCCATACCCAATTTTCTGTGGCCTGCAAAAGTATTCATGATTAAAAGTTCATTAAAAACTTCAGGGAAAAGACTAAGACTTGGACCACGATGTCAACTTTCTGATCATCGCTTAATTGAAACCGGCAATAATGTCTTTATTGGTGATGGTTCAATTATAATAACCGTGGTTAATGTAAAAATAGGGAATAATGTTATGTTTGGACCCGAAGTGATGATTATACCTGGTGATCATAATTTTACACAAATAGGCAAGCCTATGGCTTTGGTTGAAGCCGGAGGATCGAATATCCCCGTGATAATTGAGGATGATGTTTGGATCGGTTCACGCTCTACTATTCTGAAAGGTGTGAAGATAGGCGAAGGATCAGTTATTGGGGCCGGATCCCTGGTAACTAAAAGCATTCTGCCTTATTCAGTTAATGCGGGCCATCCGATAAATAAAACCAAATGCAGATTTTCCTATGATGAACTATGCACACATTTAAAACTTGTCGGATCATCATATACACCTGAAATGGTAAAGGAAATGTACACTGAACAGGGTATCAGCATTAATTAATGACAGATGTACATCCTGGTCGTGATATATATGCAAAGAATTGTTTTGAAAATTAGAACATAAAAAGTGAATTCGGGATTTATTTTCAATTGTTTGATATTATGTCAAAGCTTCTAAGAATACTTATTGCTGTACCGGAAATTACGGCCCGTGGCGGAGTAACCACTTATTTTCAGGTACTCAAAAGAGATTTTACACAAAATGTTTTTTACCTGGAGCGTGGCAACCGAAGTTATCCGAACCGGAAATTTTTCCTAGTCGATATTTTCAGAATTATCAAAGACCTCACTGTCTACCTATGGCATATCGGATTCAAATCATACGACCTGGTGCAAACCAATACTTCGCTTTATAGAAACAGTATTATACGTGATTCTGCCTATATTTTGCTTGCAAATCTGTTCCGTAAGAAAACGATAGTCTTCTTTCACGGTTGGGATGAAGAACTTGAGTCGAAAATAGAAAAGAGGTTATTACCAGTTTTCAGGTTCATTTATTTCAAAGCTGATACATGTATTGTTCTGGCTCAATCATTTAAGGACAAACTGAATGAATGGGGATATAAAAAACCTGTCTATGTAGAAACCACTTTGGTTGATAAGGAATTAACCAGGGATTATCATGTACAGGATATCCTTAAAAAATATCAAAATTCCGAATATATTGCCAATATATTGTTCCTGGCAAGAATAGAAAAATCAAAAGGTATTTATGAGGCTATAAAGACATTTGAAATACTGAAGGTTAAATACCCTCATTTGTCATTAACGATTGCAGGTGATGGCCTTGAGTTGGATAATATCAGGAAGTACATATCTGACAGGGCAATAAAAAATGTCAGCATTCTCGGATTTCAGACAGGTAAGGAAATTACCAGGACATTCAAAGAAGCAGATGTATACTTTTTCCCCTCATACACAGAGGGTATGCCAACATCTGTGCTTGAAGCCATGGCATTTGGATTACCTGTTATTACAAGGCCTGTTGGTGGTGTGAAGGATTTCTTTGAACATGACAGAATGGGATATCTTACCGAAAGCCTTGAACCGTCTGCATTTGCCGGGCTGTTTGAACTGATGTTTCAGCATCCGGAAAAGATGAAAGAAATGGCCTTGTATAATTATGATTATGCACAAAGTCACTTTTTATCTGATATTGTGGCTAATAGAATTGAACAAATATATTATAATACAATTTCGGAATAATATGCAAGTAATAGCTGAATTTATAAGGGAAGTATTGTTCTTTCCGTTGACTTTATTAAATTTTATAATACTCAAATCTTCAAAAGTCAGATATAAAAGAATAGTTATTAAGGGTGTCTTATTCATTTCCAATGCAGGAAGAGTTGAATTTGGCGATCGTGTAAGGATTAATTCAAGCCGTTTCAAGAATATTATTGGCGGAGATCACCGGACAAGCATCATTGTCAAAAAGGATGCATTCCTAAAGCTGGGTGAAAATGTTCGAATATCAAATTCAGCAATATATTGCGCAAAAAACATAGTAATTGGCGACAATACCATGATTGGTGGCAGTACAAAAATATGGGATACCGATTTTCATCCGCTTAATTCAACCGAAAGATTGAATAATCCAAATGCCGGCTTTGTAGCCAAACCGGTAATAATTGGTAATAATGCATTTATTGGTGCTTTTTCTATCATTTTAAAAGGTACTCAGATCGGGGATAATTCAATAATTGGAGCGGGAAGTGTTGTATCCGGAACTGTTCCTGAAAATCAGATATGGGCTGGAAATCCGGCAAGATTCATTAAAAACATACTTTGAATTTATGCGATTTACAATACTGGGTGTCCTGATCTCAAAAATGAACCTTAAGGAAACCATTCATTTTCTCATCAATTATGACTTCAGGTATACGCATTATATCTGTCTGCCTGATTTATCTGTATTGATTGTCGCACAAAAAAATCAAAAATTAAAAGAAATATTGAACAATTCTCTCCTGACCCTGCCGGATGGTAAATCCATCGAATTTATTGGCAGATTAAAAGGAATTAAAGGTATTTCAACCGTTTCGGGATACTGGCTCATTAAAGAATTATTGAGTACCCCTTTAAAGCACTTCTTTTATGGAAGTAATCCGGTTTCTTTAGCAACAATGATCATCAGAATGAAAGAAAAGTACCCGAATTCAATTATCGCCGGTTATGCTTCTCCCCCCACTTTAGGACTCGACAAGATTGAAAATAATCCGGACATTTCGAATGATATTCAACAA
The DNA here is from genome assembly GCA_963705125.1 of uncultured Bacteroidales bacterium. Lineage (GTDB taxonomy): Bacteria > Bacteroidota > Bacteroidia > Bacteroidales > UBA10428 > UBA5072. The sequence continues at coordinate 537,205 of CAVPIY010000012.1, forward strand.
ATAAACCAGTGCAAACCTGATATTGTTTGGGTTGGTTTAAGCAGTCCAAAGCAGGATTACCTGATTTACCATTTCCATAAGAATCTGGAATATGGCATAATGATTGCCGTTGGAGGTGTTTTTGATTATCTTGCAGAAACAACTAAAATTAGCCCTGAATGGGTTAAAACTATTGGTCTGCGCTGGCTTTACCGACTTGTGCAGGAACCCAAACGGCTTTCGAAAAAATACTTCATGGCTTTTTTTGGACTTGTCAGATTGCTATTGCGATGGCTTACTTTAAAAATAAAACATTATTTGATTGGTAATCAGTGATTTATTACTAATTTGCCGATGTAATGATGTTGAGCGGTATCAACATGTATGACGTAGATATTATTCGTCAAATATTGCAGATCCAAATCCATCATATTTCGGCCTGGAATTTTATCTAAATATACGGTTACTCCGTTAATGTCATATACTTCAATTTTCGATATTGCACCCGCATCCCCAATTAGGTTTAATGAGAAAATTCCATTACTTGGATTTGGATAAACATTTAATTGAACCCTGTTTTCATTTTCCGGAATAATGTAGACCATTTTATCATCCGGTAAGGTCGTGACTGATAATTCTTCGGTTCTCTGACTTTCATTGCCTTCCGTGTTAAAGGCAGAGACCTGATATTGATAATTTGTATTCGGATTCAGACCATTGTCAGAAAAGTTAACAGATTCAGTGGTGCCAACCAACTGACTATCTCTGTAAACATTAAATCCCTGAATATCTGTACCATTCTCAGGCGAATTCCAGACTAAATCAGCCCGTGTAGGAAGAATACTACTCACCTCCAGTTCTGTTGGGGCATCAGGAACATCTGAATCCCACTGATCCAGCGGGATAAAACCCTCAACTGCAGAAGAATAATCATTCCACTTGGGTGATAATTGTATAGTAATTGTAAAATCAGTGATCCCATCATTTGGTTTCTTGGCAATTAACCGACTTATCCCGTTGTTAGAATTTTGAGGAGCATTCTGATAAGCTGAAATAACTTCAAATGAGCAATTTTCAGGGGTTACAATTTTTACAATTAATTCTTTATTGTTCTTTTTTAATATTGCGGTTCTACCATCTGCAATTTCAATCTGTGCATCAGTGGTCATGCCCCAGGAACAGACCTCTGAAGCCTTCAGTGCATATTCATCCTGAATGATCAGACTCCTCCGGTTATCTGCAAGTTTAAAACCACGATACATTCGGTTTGCATATTTTTCATAAGCATTTGTCAGGTTTATGATACAAGAAGGATCTTCCCCCAGGTTGAATTTTGTAAATTCTGCTTTTCCTGACCAAAATTGATTTTCATTATTAATAGTAGGCACATTATGGCTCAGTGAACCTGTCCTGTAATAAGTCCATCGCTTTCCACCGTCCCCGACAAAATCGAAATAACCATCCAGATAAACATCCGATCCAAGGTCCTTTGCCCATCTGACTCCCAAAGCGTCAAACTCAAAATTCCCCAGATCCAGATGACCATGTGAAGTACCGTTCTGTCCTGCCTTCATACCTACATAGATCGCATCGTTATCCTTTCTGTCAGCATCAAAAAATAAAAAAGATTGTGCACCACCGTAATATTTATTTCCATTTGAAGGCAACTGCACACTGGATTTTTCATACCAGATTATATGAAAAACATCGCTGCTATTCTTCCGGGAAATAAACTCCTGCTCATCCGCAATAATCCCTGGATTATCAAACATCTTCCCAAGAAAGAATAGGCTGGGAGACAATTTCCGTGTAGTGCCACCATAAATATCCGAATAGCAGAGCATTGCACTATTCTTTCCCTCGCAAGAAATAAAGAAATTGCCGGCATTACCCAAGCCGGGATAATCCAATAGACCCATATCATCGCCCTGGTATGTAAGCAAGCCCGATACACAATAGGAATACATGTCCATGCATAGCCTCATATAATCAACACCTTCATACCATGTACCATCGGGATTAAATTTGACCAGGGGTATGGATAGTTCTTTAACTACCTCGGGAATAATAATATCGGCATAGGAATTGTCAAAATCTTTGACTGCCAGTGCAGATATGATCAGCCCGCTATTGCAAATAATGTTCCAGTTATTGTCAATATAGGTCCAGTACGCATTATTATTTATCCCGGTAATCCCTGGTTTAAGAATTTTATCAATCAGTGCCTGCTTAATGATCCCTACATTGCCTGAACCTAAATAATCTTTTGTCCAGTCCATTCCGAGAGATACAGCTATACCCATTACCCCGGCATCCAAAAAATGAGCAGGATTCCAGTTTGAAAAAGAACAAACCGTCAATAGCAATTCCTGAACTCTTTTTGCATATTTATCATCACCCGTCCATTTATACGCGAATCCAAGGTTCGTGGCCAGTTTGAAAGCATTGAAAGCCTCCCATAACATATCATTATTTGCACTGGGCAACTCTGAAGAAAGAAGAGAGTTGGCATTATTTATGGTATAATCTACATACTTTTTAAGCGTTTTATCTGTTGCATATTCTTTCCTCAGATAATCCAGCCTTTCATCCGTCAATATCAGTTGGCCTGTACCCTGGGATGTAGCCTTTAAATTAATATTTTCCTGATCTGGAGAACTATTCTTAGCTGATTTACAATTACTTGCAGTAAAAAACAGAGACAGGGATACCAATATTGTTGACAAAAAGACCGGGTACTTTGTAGCGATTTTCATATCGGAACAGTATTTAATTAATTGGCTATTTTGGCTACATAATCTATTAATTCCAAATTTGACTAACTGCAAGAAATTAGTGACGAATAAACTTATTATTATGATAAAACGATATTTTTCTTAGACATGTTATCCGTTTATCTTCTTCTAAGAAACGGTGATTTCGTGAAAAATATTATTCCTAAACTGTCAATTGATGCTTTTTTTATGTAAGCAATTTAATGACTGCTTATTAACTTCTAACCTAAGGAGATTGAATTCATCAAAACAAGTTTCAACTGATTACAGTAAACTTATTTCATTGAAATTGAATAATCTACAATTAGAGCTACAGATATCAACGAATAGGTAAGAGGAAAATGAGGGAACGGCAGGCAGCTGAAAGGGGCATTTTAAAAGAAATCAGGAAATTTTAAAGCGATTCAGGTGCTATGAAATTATTCTCTGTTGTAACCTGATTATTCCAATTCTTCCTGATGATGACCTTACAAGGATTACCCATCGCAATGGAGTTGGGAGGAATGGAATTAATCACAACACTGTTTGCCCCGATGACAGAGTTCTCACCAATAGTTACTCCTTTCAGTATCATACAATTGAAGCCCAGAAACACATTATCTTCGATAACAATCGGCTTGGCCGGAATTTCGTCCTGCGTTCTTTGTGACGGATCAGAACTATGAAAATCGTTATCAACAATCGTGGAATTCGCACCGATTAAAACGTTATTACCTACTCTGATACTGCTGACTGCAACTATTGTTGATCCTGAAGCACCTGAATTGTCGCCGAATATAATCTCTGAACCCTTCATCAGGGTAAAAAAAGTACATGGCCTTTGTAATCCAACGATAATTGAATTTTTTGAAGAATTAAATAAACAGTTGTTCCCGATTGTGATTCTTGAATCCGGAAACCTGCGTACCACCGGAAAGCCATTGAATCTGACATTATGGCCAATCTTTACCTTTTTAATGTAACAAAGAAAATGAATTAACCTATTGAAAAGGAGGATATTGCATTTTATCCGGTATTTAAATAGCAGCTTGAAAAACCATCCGTTAAAGTCAATTCTTCTAATTGCCATGATGCTTATATGTTAATTTGGATCCTGGAAATGAATTTGCTCAAAGAAAACAAGCTTCACCTTAATTCACCGGTTAAGCTTGTGGTTGAACCATTTGAGGTAATAACATCCATAAGTCTGTTGAAGAACAATCGTCCTGCACGATCTGAAAAAGCATAACCGGGATGTGAATCTTCCGGTGACCGGGCGTATTTATCCTGAAAATACAATTGTCCCTCAGTCTGAAGTTCATAGAAGTCCCAAATAAAAATATTGTCATTCGGCAGATCCCATTCATTCTTTACCCAGGTGAAAAAATCGCGGGATCTCTTCGCCTCTTCTTCATTCGTTTGTGATTTTACCAATGCCGCACCGGTCCATATGATAAACTTCGTATCATTAAACTGGTGAAGCTTGTCACGCAAAGCCATGTATTGAAGCTTATAGTTGTCCAGTGACTTATAATCTGAATTTATATCAACAGTATCCTGATCAGGTTGAATGCTGCTCACCGGAAAGCAGTGCTTGAAAATGATCACCTGATAGTCTTGTGAAAGGATCTCCAGTGTTGGTTCTTCCAAAAATGATGAATGCCCGGCATTCTTAACCCAGATATTATAATAGTCAAAAGGATAATTATGCCAGCCATAAGGTTGATCGGAAGGGAAACTTCTCTCATCAATAAAATAGTTCGATCCATGATCTTTATTATATCTTTTCAACAGGGAAGGTATCAGGGCATGTCTGTTCGGTTTTCCGCTAATTTTTCGGAATATTTTCCCTAGCAAAAAACCCGGTTTGGATTGATCCCCGTTCCAGATACAATTACCTGTACTGTGGTGAAGAAAAATGATACGCATATCAGATGATGGATTTGACCGGTTGCATGATGAAAGAGATATGATCATCAATAATACTATGATTAGCTTCGATTTCATTCTTATATAAAAGATTACAATAATACAGCAAAATTATGGAACAATTTTTACGTTATATTGTTTTTACTACAAGAATTTAATTAATGATGAATTTATGAATCTTGTATTCTTCAATTGTTAAACAAATGCAATAGATCAAGGATTGTCACCTATCTTTACAAGTTAAATCCATAATTCAAAATACCATACCACATGCCTACATTTGTGATTCATATATCTAACTTAAAAGCTTAGTTATGAAACAAATAAATTTCCTTTCGATTTTCCTTTTGATAGTTCTGTATCAGCCCGCGAATTCTCAGAAGGCAATCTTTCTGCATCATTCCGTCGGGGCCAATGTCTATTCTGAAGGTCATGTGGCAGACTGGATCAGTAATTATAACAGCCAGCATGATACACACTATGAAATTACAGAACGGGCCTATCCCGATACACCATATCCCTGGGATAACTATCCGTATGATTACTGGAATCTATGGATCAATAATGCCTGCGATGACCAAAACCCCAACATTGAATGTTTGGGTAGTCTTTGTTCAAAATATGATATGATCATTTTCAAGCACTGCTATCCGGGTGCAAGTATAATAGCGGATTACAACACGCCCAGTGTAAGTTCCCCTGACAAAACTATTGAAAATTATAAACTGCAGTATAGGGCCTTAAGAGATTTGCTGGATACATATCCTGATAATAAGTTCATTGTATGGACGTTGGCTCCGCTGCATCGATTGTTTACCAATGAATATAGTGCCACCAAAGCTGCTGAGTTCGTTGCCTGGGTGAAAAATGAATGGTTACAGGAAGATGGCAAGCCGCATCCAAATGTTAAGATCTTCGATTTCTTTGGATATACTGCCGAAGCAGATCCCTCGCCGGTAAACGGAAAGACGAATTGCCTCAAATACGAATATGAATTTGACCATGTCGATAAATTTAATTCACACCCAAACACCATGGCAAATGAATATGTTGGTCCAATTCTAGCTGAATTAATAGTTAATACATTTGAAAATACAAAGCAAATAGAAGTAACATCCATCTCTGTTTCACCTGAAACTGGTGAAAGCAGTATTTCAACCCCCCAGGGTAATTTACAATTAAAGGTGGATATTTTACCGGTTGATGCAACATTAAAAACTGTTACCTGGTCATTGCAAAACGGTACCGGAGAGGCTGCAATAAGTGAAAACGGGCTTGTCACGGCTATTGCCGATGGTTCTGTAACAGCCACGGCCACGGCTACTGACGGCTCAGGTATCTTTGGCAGTTTAACAATTACAATAAGCAATCAGACAATTCCAACAAGCGTCAAAGAGATTTCTGATCCGCCATTCACCTGGACATCCGACGGTGAGAACCTATTTGTAATGGTCAATGATGACAGCAGGTTTAAGACCTTTCGTCTTTATAACCTTTTGGGCCGATCGATTATTCAGCAAAACATCACGCAAAGCAATGCCGTTTTCAATATTTCCTCCTTGCAATCAGGAATTTATATTGTATCTTTCTCAGGTGAGAGCGGAACTGAGAATTTTAAATTGAATAAGCCGTGATAATCGATCATATATGTTTTGCAGTGAAAAATATTGATGAAGGTGTACTTTTCTGGCAAGATGTATTTGGCTACAAGCAGTATACCAAACCTGTCACCAATACGAGGCAAAAAGTTAAAGTTGTCTTCATGAAGAAGCAACATTCATTGACAGTTAAACTCATTGCACCGACAGAAGAAAATACCAGTCTGATTGGTTTTATTAACCGGGGTGGCGGCTTTCATCATATATGCTTTAAATGCGACAATCTAAGTCAGGGGATCAATTATCTAAAAGGGAAAGGATTGCGTTTATTAGTCCCTCCGCAACCCGGGGAAGCATTTGATAACAACCTGATTGCCTTCCTTTTGGCTCGGAAATCTATTAATATTGAATTAATTGACACCGACTGCAAAGCAGAAATTCTGCCCCAGGGAAGTTAGTTTACTTTAACAGGTTATTTCCCCCGTTCTTCAACAGTTCATCTATTAATATTAAAGGTTTATCCCACATTTTTCCCTATTAATTGAAAACTAATAGGTTTACAGTATAAATCCGAATTTTTTTCAGAATTTTATAGCATTAAAAAAAAAACTAAATTCTAGCTATATGGTTGAGGATATCGCGCAAATTGAACAAAGAATTTTTGAGTACATCGGTAGAAATTCTCACACCGATATAAATAAGGTAAGTCCGGGAACAATGCTTTTCAGGGAAGGTGTTTTTGATTCAATGGGTTTTGTATTGCTGATTGACTTTCTTGAAGAGGATTTTAATATCAAAGCCGGCGATGATGATCTTATCGAAGAGAATTTTGAATCGGTTGCCGCCATCACGAATTTTATCCAAAGAAAAAAGACAGCAAAAGCCGCATGAGTTTTATCCTGTAACCTAATCCTTTAAATATGTGCGGAATAGCTGGCATTTACAGTGATTCAGGACCCTTGTTGAATCCCGAAGTGATACTGGTAAACATGCTTGCCCGGATCCAATACCGGGGGCCTGATGAAAGTGGTATATATATAAATAAGCACGTTGCACTTGGGAATGTCAGGTTAAGTATTATTGATATTCAATCGGGACAACAGCCTCTGTCTTCTTCGGATGGAAAACATTGGATTGTTTTCAACGGGGAGATTTTCAATTATATTGAGCTAAAGACTGAACTGAAAGGCCTTGGGTATTCCTTCAGGACCGAAAGTGATACTGAAGTATTGCTGAACTCATACCTCGAATACGGAGCTGATTGTCTGAACAGGTTAAACGGTCAGTTTGTTTTTGCCATCTGGAATAACGAAAAACAGGAATTGTTTATCGCGCGGGACCGGGTTGGTATTCGCCCACTGTTTTATACCTGGATCCGGAATAATTTTATTTTCGGATCTGAGATTAAGACTCTTTTTGAACATCCCGGAGTCAATGGCTGAAATTGATCCCGTCTCCCTGTCCCAGGTTTTCACATTCTGGACGACCCTTACACCGAAAACCATTTTTAAAGACATTTTTGAACTTCCTCCCGGACATTATATGAGGATAAACGGAAATGATGCAAATCCTGAAAGGTTCTGGTCACTTGAAGTTTCCTGAAGAGGAAATAGAATATTTCAAAGGTTCATTCCTGGAGATGCAGCAGAAGAACTTGAAAGTATCCTGACGGATGCTGTAAGGATCAGGCTCAGGGCTGATGTGCCGGTTGCTGCTTACCTGAGCGGAGGCCTGGATTCCAGTGCCACCACTGCCCTGATTAAAAAGGTTGCCCCGGAAACTCTTCAAACCTTTTCTATAGGATTTGAAGATGGCGAGTTTGATGAAACACCCTTTCAGCAGGAAGTTTCCAAATACCTGGATACCCGGCACACTGCGTTTACCTGTACCCGGGAGGATATAGGCAATTATTTTCCGCAGGTGGTATGGCATTCCGAAATACCCATATTACGCACCGCACCCGTACCCATGTTTTGCCTGTCAAAAAAGGTACAGGGAAAACAACATTAAAGTAGTGATTACCGGCGAGGGTGCCGATGAAATGCTGGCCGGGTATGATATCTTCAAAGAAGGAATCATCCGCGAATTCTGGTCGCGGCAACCCAACTCAAAATACAGACCCTTATTGTTCCAGAAACTGTATCCTTACCTGGCACAATTTCAGGGAAAGAACAAAAGCATGCTGAAGTTCTTTTTCGGTTACCAGCTTCAGGATACTGCCTCTCCGTTTTATTCGCACATATTGCGCTGGCGAAACACATCAAATATCCAGAACTTTTTTTCAGAGGAATTGAAATCACAACTGAATGGTTATGATCAGTATGAAGAAGTAAGGAAAATGCTCCCTGCCCGATTTTGATCGGTATGACCGGCTCAGTAAATCACAATGGCTTGAATCAGTACTTTTTATGTCGGGTTACCTGTTGTCATCGCAGGGTGACAGGGTTGCCATGGCCAATTCCGTTGAAGGACGCTATCCGTTTCTCGATTACCGGGTAATTGAATTTGCAGCCACCCTCCCGCCTGATTTTAAAATGCATGGGCTGAATGAAAAGTACATTCTGAAGCGAATGATGCATGGCAGGCTGCCGGACAGTGTGCTCAAACGCCCGAAACAGGCATACAGGGCTCCCATTGCAGGCAGCTTTTTTTCATCACCTGCCAGGGAATATGTCATGGATCTGCTTTCAGAACAGGGCATAAACCAGACAGGCTTTTTTCATTCTGATGCAGTTCAGAAATTATTGAGTAAAATTTCAACTGGTCAGTTGGTTACTGAGATGGAGAATATGGCACTGGCGGGTATTATTTCCACACAGCTGTTGTATCACCAGTATGTTATTAAAAGATAATTTCCGACCACAAATTCCACGGCTGAACAATTGCCAGGTTATCTATGAACAAAAACCAATCTATTCCTGATTAAATACAATAATTATGCAAAAACAAATAAGAAACCTTTTAGTAAGAATATTCTGGTTATTGATGACATAGAAGCAGAGTGCGACGGGATCGCTTCCAGACTCAGGGAAAATGTCTTTCAACGTTTACACCGTGTTGGTGGAGTGGTTGGAATTTCAGGCGGTATTGATTCTTCGGTATCCCTGGCGCTTGCTGTCCAAGGCCTTTGGTGCTGAAAATGTGTTGGGAATCATGTTGCCGGAAAAGGATTCCAGCGGAGACAGTGCCCGGTTTGCACAAAAACTGGCGGACAAATTTGGTGTAAAGGCCATTACTGAAAATATTACCGGAGCATTGCAGGGATTTGATTGTTATAAGCGCCGTGATGAAGCAGTTAAAAGAGTCTTTCCCGAATATGATCCGGCTGATTATAAAATGAAAATTGGTGTAAAAAGTTCAGGACTTTATACCAACCTCCCCCCCTTTTTTCAGTAACCATAATTGACAGCAAAGGCAGTGAACAATCAAAACGACTTCCGGCAGCTGAATTCAAACAAATTGAAGCAGCCTCGAATTTCAAGCAGCGTTGCCGGATGTCCATGCTCTATTATCATGCGGAACGTTTGCATTATGCAGTTATCGGAACACCCAATAAGCATGAAGTGGAACAGGGATTCTTTGTCAAGTATGGTGACGGCGGAGCGGATATCATGCCCATAGGCCATCTTTATAAAACCCAGGTATACCAGCTGGCCCGTTACCTGGATATCCCGCAGGAAATCATTGACCGCACGCCCACCACCGATACATATTCCGCCGAACAAACCCAGGAGGAGTTTTTCTATCAGATGCCCTTTCTGAAGATGGATTTGCTGTGGTATGGCTATGAGAATGGTTATGATCCGGCTGAAGTTGCAACTGTGATGGGGATGACAGAGGGACAGGTGAAGAGTGTATTTGTGAATTTTGAGAGGAAGTATAAGACGACGGAGTATTTAAGGATGGCGCCGATCAGAGAGTGACGAGGGACAAGGGACAAGGGACGAGTAGGTTTTGGGCATAGGGATTTGGGTGTGGAACCGTCATTGCGAGGAGGATTGGAATGAACCGTCATTGCGAGGAGGATTGGAATGAACCGTCATTGCGAGGAGGATTGCAGAATTATTCTGCCGTGAAATATTGAATTGCCGACGAAGCAATCTGTTAAATTGAAACAAAATGTCCTTTGGTAAAACTCTTTGTAAAATCCTGCTGTTTTTGACAGATTGCCGCGCCACGCAGTGTTATTCATTTTTATGCTGTTTTTTTTACTTGCGTGGCTCGCAATGACGGCTACAACTTTATAAACCTTATGCAATGAATGCTTTCGATTACTTTTTTGAAAATACTTACTCTCTGGAAAAACTCTTCCTCCTGGGACCAAAGGAAACTATATCCTATTGTGATTTGTATGATAGAAGTTTGAAGCTGGCCGATTATCTGAACCAAACCATTGGTCAGAATCAGAACATCCTTCTCCTCGCTCCCAATTCGGTATTTTTCATGGTGGCCTACCTGGCTATTCTCAAATCAGGCAATGTGGTTGTACCCTTAAGTTCTGAAATTGAACAAAGTAACCTCGATTTCATTCATAAAAAATGTGAACCGACATTAATTTTTGCAACACCACAAATCTGTGAAAAACTGAATTTTAGTGACTCCTCTATTTTGACTGAAAAGGATTTAATGCAGATTTTTCATCTGGGCGAACACCGAACACCGAACACCGAACACCGAACACCGATTACCGAACACCGAACACCGAATACCGAACACCGAACACCGAATACCGAACACCGAACACCGATTACCGAACACCGAATACCGAATACCGAACACCGATCTGATAACCTTGCAGAGATTATATTCACCTCCGGTTCCACCGGAGAACCCAAAGGAGTGATGATTAGTCATAAAAACCTGATCGCCAATACCGGTTCAATTGTGGAATATCTCGGGCTTACCAGCGATGATACCATGCTGGTGGTTCTGCCTTTTTATTATTGCTATGGATTGTCATTGCTCCACACCCATTTACGGGCAGGCGGGAGCATCGTATTGAACAATATGTTCATCATGCTGGGCGGGGTGATCAATGACCTGAAACGATTCAGGTGCACCGGCTTTGCAGGCGTTCCCAGCCATTTCCAGATCCTGCTGCGAAAATCGGATACTTTTAAAACAACCGGTTTCCCTGATCTGAAGTACGTTACCCAGGCAGGCGGTAAGCTACACAATGCCTTTATCAGTGAGTTTATCGAAACATTTCCGGATATAGCGTTTAATGTGATGTACGGGCAAACCGAGGCAACAGCCCGGTTATCGTGGTTGCCCCCGGAAATGCTTCCGGAGAAAATTGGTTCATGCGGCAAGTCAATCCCGGGTGTTGTACTTAAAGTTACAGACGAAAGCGGCAGCCCGGTGAAAGGGGGTTATACCGGCGAAATCCTGGCTTATGGCGACAATATCATGCCGGGCTATTATAAAGATCCTGAATCAACCAGCCAGACCCTGGTAAACGGCTGGCTTCATACCGGCGATCTGGCCACGGTGGATGAGGAGGGTTATATTTATTTAACAGCCCGCAAAAAAGAGATCATCAAGGTAGGCGGCCGAAGGGTGAGCCCCAAGGAGATCGAAGAGGTGATCGTTTCCATGCCCGAGGTGATTGATTGCAGTATTGAGGCAGTATTCGATGAGATCCTTGGTGAAACAATGAAGGCCACGGTGATCGTGAAGGAATCATCAGCAGGAACCGTTACGCCCGACTCCATCAAATCATGGTGTGCAGCACGACTTGCCTCGTATAAAATACCCCAGATCGTTGAATTGAAGGATAAGATCATGATTACAGCAACGGGGAAGAAGGTGAAGAAATAGGCTGTGCCAAAGGCATCCCTTCGGGATAGGCTGTAGGCTAATGAATGACATACACACACCACAACAACCAATCACCAAACACCATTCCAAAAAATTCATCCAATCCCTTTCATATTGGAATAATGTATTTTACCTTTGATAGGTTACCAGAAATTTACCACTAGCCTTATGAGAAGTTTAATTTATATAAAATTATTAGGCATTTTCTTTGCTATTTCTATAGCAGGTTATTCACAGGAGGTTATTTTTCTGCACCATTCAACCGGGGGAAATGTATTCAACCAGGGCAATGTTCCTGACTGGATAAACAATTACAATATTGCCCATACTAGATCATTGCATGTCACTGAAAGAAGTTATCCCAACACGCCATGGACCTGGAGCAATTATCCCTATGATTACTGGAAATTATGGATTGATGGTTCCTGTAATTCCTCGGATCCTGATATTGAATGCCTGAATACGCTGGCTTCGAATTATGATATGATCATTTTTAAGCATTGCTTTCCGGGTGCCAGCATTTTACCGAATAATGGAAACCCGGATGTAAGTTCCGATATTCAGACCCTGGATAATTATAAAGTGCAATACAGGGCTCTGAGATTGTTATTTGACTCATATCCGGACACCAAATTCATGGTATGGACTCTGGCTCCGTTGCATAGATTGGCCACTTCACCCGAGATGGCTTCGCGGGCATTTGAGTTTGTTCAATGGGTAAAATCCGATTGGCTTTCTGAAGATGGAAATTCACATCCCAACATAGTTATTTTTGATTTTTTCAGTCTGGTGGCAGAACTTGATCAGGTCCCTGTAAATGGCGTCAGGTATTGTCTGAAATATGATAATGAATGGAGTCATACTGATTCCGATTCACATCCGAATCTAGCTGCAAATCAATATGTAGGGCCCATTTTTGCACAAGCCATTGCAGATGCCTTTCCCACTTACGAGGTACCGGTAAGCGGAATTACCCTTTCCGCTACCAGCGGGGTAAATTCCATCAACTCGCCGGGCGGAACACTGCAATTGCTGGCCACTGTTGCACCTGACAATGCCACCAACACATCGGTAACCTGGAGTCTGCAAAACGGAACAGGACAAGCCTCCATTAGCGACACAGGACTTGTAACCGCCATTGCGGACGGCACTGTCACTGCCATTGCCACTTCCACCGATGGCTCGGGCATATCCGGGAGCCTGGTTATCGACATTTCAGGACAAACAGTCGCTGTGACCAGCATCACTGTTACCGGAGAAGGCGGGGCAAATACAATCACAACAATTGAAGGAACACTGCAATTGCTGGCCACTGTTGCACCTGCCCATGCCACCAACTCATCGGTAACCTGGAGTCTGCAAAACGGAACCGGACAAGCCTCGATCAGCGACACAGGGCTGGTAACCGCCATTGCGGACGGCACTGTCACTGCCATTGCCACTTCGACCGATGGCTCGGGCGTATCCGGGAGCCTGGTTATAACGATATCTGCCGATCCGGTTTTGGTGTCTGCCATTGCGGTATATGGAAGTAACCAACAGACATCCATTGAATCACCGGACAGTACACTTCAATTACATACTAATATCCAGCCTGAAAATGCTTCGGATAAAACAGTAACCTGGTCAGTTCAGAATGGAACCGGCCAGGCCTCAATAAGTGAGGACGGCCTTTTAACAGCCATCTCCTACGGTGAAATTACTGCAAGGGCAACAGCAAATGATGGTTCCGGGATTTATGGTATTTTAACAATAACCATTGATGATCAAAACTTACCTGTTTATTTAGAAATTAATGATATTGAACCATCCTTAGTCACAATCAATAAATCGGGGATAACCTTTCAAATAAGTGATAATGAAAGATACAGCAGCATAAGGCTTTATAACATGCTTGGCAATCCCGTCATAGATCAGAATTTCTCCGGTAACAATTATTCAATTGATATTTCATTCTTGCTTCCGGGAGTTTATATGATTGTTCTTTCAGAAAGGAATATCAGGAGGACAATGAAGATATTTGTTCCCTGAAAGGACCGAAATTAGCATTGGGAATTGACAAAAAGATATAATCACAGGTCTTCCATTGACACAGTTGATGGCAAATAATTCATATATTAAAGCATAATAATAGAAATGAAAATAGTTTTAATTATTTCATCGGCTATATTTTTTTTTACATCAGGCTGTAACAATAAAAGACCTGTTTATTCTTCCGGGGATAATTTCAAATTCTCTCAGTATAAAGAGAAGCTTATTCGCCGGATTGAAAAGATCCGGATCGTAAAAAGTTATGAGAAAATGGAGAAACAGATAGTCATGAGAGATGGAATAAAACTTTTTACTGCCATTTATGTACCAAAAGATGCATCGGAAGATCATCCCTTTCTGTTATTTCGTACACCATACTCCTGCAAGCCTTATGGAGAAAAACACTTTCAAGATTTCTGGAACTCCTATTTCAGAGCTTACCTAAGGGAAGGCTATATAATTGTAATCCAGGATGTACGGGGCAGGTGGATGAGCGAGGGTGAATTCATGGATGTCCGTCCGTTCATTCCCGTAAAGAAATCCAGCAAGGACATTGATGAGTCTACCGATGCATACGATACAGTTGAATGGCTGATCCGGAATATACCGCACAATAACGGCAAAGTTGGTATATATGGAACTTCGTATGGTGGTTTTTATGCGGTAATGGCAGCTGCCAGCAATCACCCTGCAATTGTGGCAGTAAGCCCGCAGGCACCGGTTACCAATTGGTTCATTGGCGACGACTGGCATCATAATGGTGCCTTTTTCTTAATGGATGCTTTTTATTTTTATTCCGGATTGGGTTTTTGCTTTGGTGTGCCACATCGTGCACCCACAACGGTAGCACCCATTTCGGCCGGTTTCCCCGTTCAGGATAACTACAAGTTTTATTTGGAAACAGGATCCGTTGCTGAATTTTCAAAACTGACAGGTGATAGCATTGGGTTCTGGAAGGAATTATGTGCGCATCCGGATTATGATACCTGGTGGCAAGCAAGGGATGCCCGAAACGCAGTAAGGAATCTGCGGCCTGCCATGTTATGGGTTGGTGGATTATTCGATGCAGAAGACAACTGGGGGGCATGGAATTCATACTTTTCGGCCGAAGAAACCAATCCTGGCAAAGAATTTAATAAGATAGTCATGGGTCCCTGGTATCACGAACAATGGCGGTCAAATGATGGCACACACCTTGGAAATGTGAGTTTTGGCAGTAATACATCCATATGGTATCAGCAAAATGTTGAAATACCTTTTTTCAATTATTTTCTCAAAGGTAAAGGCAATGTTTCCGGTATGGCAGAAGCAACAATATTTATTACAGGGACAAATGAATGGCGAAAATTTGACCAATGGCCACCTTCGGGCAAAGAGGACATGATTTTATATTTGCAGCCAACGGGGAAACTGGATTGGAAAAAACCCCTCGCGAAATTAAGTTTCAGTGAATATGTAAGTGATCCGGCTAAGCCAGTTCCATATACCGAAGATGTACATTTTAAAAGGACAACAACGTACATGACAGATGACCAGCGCTTTGCCGGACGAAGGCCTGATGTACTTGTTTTTGGAACAGGGGAATTATCACAAAATGTTACCATAACCGGCAATGTAATAGCAAACCTTTTCACATCTGTTTCAACCACCGATGCTGATTTTGTTGTTAAATTAATTGATGTATTTCCTGATAGCATCCCTGCGAATACAAGTATTTATTATCCGGCCCATGAACCTGTGAAAGCATATCCCATGAAAGGGTATGAGATGCTGGTATATGGGCAGGTATTCAGGGGCCGTTACAGGAAAAGTTTTGAAATTCCTGAGCCCTTTGTACCCCACAGGATTGAAAAAATCAGTTTTAATGTTGCAAATGTTGCACATACGTTTAGAAAGGGCCATCGCATAATGGTACAGATCCAAAGCAGTTGGTTTCCCCTGGTGGACAGGAATCCGCAAAAGTTTATAAATATTTACGAGGCCAATGAAAATGACTTTCAGAAATCAACCATCCGCATTTATCATGATGAAAAGAATTTAAGTAACCTCATTCTTCCGGTTTTAAATTAACAGAACCTGTACCCTCCTTCATAATTATTAAATTATTTTTCTTTTTGCCTAACTTTGTTTTTAACATATCGATTTTATTTTCATTTTTCTTATTTTCTGAAATATGCTTTTTAACAGCGTCCACTTTATAATATTCTTTTTTGTACTGACAACCCTTTATTTTGTACTTCCTCACCGAATTCGCTGGATTCTGCTGCTTGCAGGCAGCTGCTATTTCTATATGGCCTTCATACCGGTTTACATACTTATTCTGGGATTTACCATCGTTGTTGACTATTTTGCAGGAATATGGCTTGAAAGAACAAAAGATAAAAAGCGGAAATATTTCCTTATCGCCAGTCTTATTGCAAATATCGGTGTGTTGGCTGTTTTCAAATACTACAATTTTTTAAATGATAACCTTTCCGTTTTATTAAATTCAATAGGATATAAGAACATTATTCCTCACCTGGGCGTCATCCTGCCCATCGGATTGTCTTTTCATACCTTCCAGGCCATGAGTTATACCATTGAGGTTTATCGCGGGCGCCAGAAAGCCGAACATAATTTCGGCATTTATGCTTTATATGTGATGTTCTATCCACAGCTGGTTGCAGGGCCCATTGAACGACCCCAGAACCTGATTCATCAGTTTTATGAAAAACATACTTTTGAATATGACCGGGTTGTTGAGGGATTAAAACTGATGCTCTGGGGCTTTTTCATGAAACTTGTCGTTGCTGACAGGCTGGCCATATATGTAAATGCTGTTTATAACAATTCAGCACAACACAGTGGGATCACCCTGATCCTGGCAACAGTTTTCTTTGCATTCCAGATCTATTGCGATTTTGCGGGATATTCCGGTATTGCCATCGGTGCTGCCAGGGTCATGGGATTTAACCTGATGACCAACTTCAACCGTCCGTATTTCTCCCTTTCCATTTCGGAATTCTGGAAACGATGGCACATTTCACTTTCCACCTGGTTCCGCGATTATTTATACATTTCACTGGGGGGCAACCGGGTTTCCATTCCCAGATGGTATTTTAACCTCCTATTTGTATTTGTGATCAGTGGTCTCTGGCATGGTGCCAACTGGACTTTTATCATCTGGGGGGCGCTGAACGGGTTTTATCTGGTATTTGCCATTGTAACCGCAAATTTGCGGAGGCGCATTAATCATTTTCTGTTAATCGACCGTCTGCCAGTACTCCATAATTTCCTGCAGATCCTGATCACATTTATCCTAGCTTGTTTTGCCTGGGTATTCTTCAGGTCGGGTTCACTTCCGGAGGCGATGGCTATTTTAGGCAAAATGATCAGGTTCCAGGGTCCCTTGTTCATAGGGATTCCGGCCATGGCCATATATTCGGTTTTCGGGATCATGTTCCTGTTGTTTATTGAATTAAAAACCGAATATTTCAAAGAAAGGTTCTTATTCTTTCATCACCCCCGTACCTGGGTCCGTCAGGTTAGTTATACCCTGATCATTATTATTATTTTGCTGATCGGTGTTTTTGATGGCGGGCAGTTTATTTACTTTCAGTTTTAAACGATCCGATTTACTATGAATAAAGAGTTAAATAAGTATCGAAGGTTATTCTTTAAGGTCATCCTCCTGTTAATTATAATAGGGATTGCAGATCAGGTGGTTGGGAATCTGCTCCGGCATTACTATTTTAAGCAAATGTCGGGTCTGCATTATCGGACTACCTATGCCATTGACAGCACCCGGGCTGATATGCTGATTTTCGGTTCTTCACGGGCCGACCACCATTATGTACCGGATGTTTTTGAGGACAGTCTGCATTTGAGTTGTTACAACACGGGGCGCGATGGCAATTACATTTTATTCAACTACGCTGTCTTCAAATCAATTCTTCAGCGTTACACGCCCCGTTTAATTCTATTTGATATTAGTCCGGAAGAACTGTATTATGATGCTGCCGGATATGACCATCTTTCATCCCTGCTGCCTTATTACAGGTCGCATCCTGAAATACGGGCTACGGTTGAGCTCAGGAGCCCGTTTGAGAGGGTTAAATTAATTTCCTCTATTTATCCCTTTAATTCCTGCCTGTCGAACATAATTATTGGCAATATGGAACTCAATAAGGCCCGGAAAATGGACAGAAAGGGTTTTACTCCGCTTACACACCAGATAACCGATTCCCTGATGCGGAAAATTGATCTTTCGGGGGGCTCAGTGGATACCAACCTGATGAATTCGGTTTTGGATATCATTCAGCTATGCAAACGAAACAACATCCGCCTGATTTTTATACAATCTCCCATTTTTGGTCTTGTGCAACCAGCAAAAGACTCAGAAATGGTTGAAAATCTAGCTGATATGAATGGTGTTACCTGTTGGAACTATTTCAATGATCCGGATTTCCTGAGTAAACCGCGATATTTTCAGGATCCCTACCATTTAAACGAAGAAGGTGCTATTTTCTTTTCGGGGAGAGTTGCCAAACGATTGAAAGAAAACAGATTAACCGCAATCCTCGATAAATGATATATCTATGCTGTTTTCAATGCCGGTGATAAATCAATGTTCAGTGTATAAATATGCTGGTAATGTGACAATCATTGTGCTGCAGCTTCAATCAGTCGCCGGGAACCTGTTGCTGACCTTGATAATTATTGGTAGTTCCACAAGTTAGATATTTTGTCAATACCAAAGTGAATTTGATTTATTCAATTATCAAGTTTGCGTGAAATGCAGAAGTAGTTATTGTTTATTAGTCTCGAATTAAGCTATAGATTTCGCGATAATTCCATCTTCCTGTATCCTTTCATCCATTATTTATTAATGTTTATCATACAATTATCGTACTTGGTTAAATAATACAGTGTTTGTTATATATATCTGGATTTTTTTCAGAATTTTATACCGTCAAAACTTACATATAATTAAAATGGCTGAAAATAAAATACATTTTGAACAGCAGATTTCTAATTTTATTGAAAAAAACACATATTCCGATATAACCAAAGTTAATGCACAAACAAAACTCTTCAGGGAAGGTATATTTGACTCCATGAGTTTTGTTTTGCTTATCGACTTTGTGGAAGAAAGATTTGATATCAAAGCCGGTAATGATGATCTTGTTGAAAGGAATTTTGAATCAATATCAGCCATAGCTGACTTTGTTATCAGAAAAAAAAATGGTAAAGCTTTATAAGATTTTCAATTGGCTTTAAATAGTTGGAATATATTTTTGAATATTGAGAAAACAGATTCATTCAGGCGCAATATCTTTTCTGGTTGCCTTATAAGCTGAACATCCCATGATTACAATACCACAGCGTTTGCTTGGCGAAGCGTTATTAATTTCCGCCGGAAAATACCCTTCAAAAACAGCGATTATTGTTAATTCAAAGGAATATTCTTATTCCTGCCTGAAAGAAAATGCGGAAAAGTTAGCCTGTCATCTGGTACTTTCCGGGATTAAAAAGAGGGACCGGGTTGCAGTGTATATGAACAACTCCTGGCAAAGCACAGTTTCGATTTTCGGCATAACTTTGGCCGGAGCGGTATTTCTGGTTATTAATCCTCAAACCAGGGCCAATAAATTACAGTATATACTAAAAGACAGTGGTGCTAAAACATTGATATCTGAAGATATTTTATGCAATGAAATATCAAAAGCTTTGGCAGGTTCAACATCCATTCAGGAAGTAATCATTTCCGGAGATACTGGCCAAATAACAAGGTTCTCTGGTTTAAAATCAGTAAGTTATGATAATATAATCTCAGATAATAATATCACATTACCCTTACCAAAAATCATCCCGAATGATCTGTCGGCATTAATTTACACTTCAGGCAGCACGGGATTTCCAAAGGGAGTAATGATGACACACCAGTCGATGGTATTCACTACATGGAGCCTTATTGAATATTTGAGACTATCAGAGGATGACCGTATACTTTTAATTTTGCCTCTTGCATTTGATTATGGATTATATCAACTGATCATGGCAATTACAATAGGAGGCTCATTGGTTGTTGAAGAATCATTTGCTTTTCAGAAATCCATTTACGAACATATTGATTTATACAGACCCACGGTTTTCCCGGGAGTACCGACGATCTTTGCCCTGATGATTGCAACAAACAAGCAAACAGGCTTATCATTCGATTGCATTAAAAAAGTCACAAATACGGCTGCTGCCTTACCTGCGGAATTCATACCTGATCTTAAAAATATCTTCCCCAATGCATTGATATTCAAAATGTATGGATTAACGGAATGCAAGAGGGTTTGTTATCTGGAACCAGAATTAATTGATATCAAACCAGAATCGGTTGGTAAAGCAATCCCCGGAACTGAAGTTTTCTTATTGTCGACGGAAGGAAAACCGGTGCCCCGGGGCGAACATGGCATATTGCATATCCGGGGGCCGCATGTTATGTCAGGATACTGGAACAAAGAAGACCTCAGCAGAGAAATGCTCAGGCCGGGAGATTTGCCTGGAGAAAGAATTCTATGTTCAAATGACTGGTTTAAAATGGATGAAGAGGGATTTTTGTATTTTCTGGGAAGGACTGATGATATTATTAAAACCAGGGGCGAGAAAGTAAGTCCGGTTGAAATTGCAAATGTTATATATAAATTAACCGGAATCAAAGAAGTTGCGGTTATGGGTATTCCCGATGAAATAATGGGAGAATCCATTATTGTTTTTGTAACGAAGCATGATAATTCGCAATTGGTTGAAAAAGACATACTAAAAGAATGTACATCCAAATTGGAGACATTCATGGTACCAAAACGCATTGTTTTTTTGAGCGAAATGCCAAAGAGTTCCAATGGAAAAATTGATATAATAGAGCTTAAAAGAATCCATTTTAATGAAGAATAAGAAAGACCTGTTTAATAAGATCAGGGAAGAACTTACGGGCATTCTTCACTTCCTGGAAGACAAGCCGGAGGAGACCATTGAGTCAACATTGAAAGCATTGTGGTTATTGGCCGCCGGATTCGCAGTTTCTGCAGAAAATGCTCTTAAACTTTCATTACCTGATCTGACAGAAGGCCAGATAAAAAAGTTATATCAGATGATCGAACTTAGGATCAATAACACGCCTCTTGCTCATATCACAAACCGGCAGAATTTTATGGGAATTGAATTGATCTCTGATAAAAGAGCGTTAATTCCGCGTAAAGAAACTGAAATACTCGGCAGAAGGGCGCTTGAGTTGTCCAAAGAAATTGCCAGATCAAAGGACATCGTACATATTTTTGATGCTTGTTGCGGATCTGGAAATCTGGGCATTGCCATTGCCTATTTCAATCCAAATTGCCTTGTTTATGCTACGGATATATCTCCTGAAGCAGTTGAATTAACAAAGGAAAATATCAGTTTTTTGAATCTGGATCAACGTGTTTGGGTAAAACAGGGAGATTTAATGGCTGCCTTTGACAAAGATGAATATTATGAAAAAATCGATCTGATTATTTGCAATCCTCCATACATAACGAGTTCAAAAATACAGAAAATGGAGGCGGAAATTTCATCCAACGAACCGGTTCTGGCTTTTGACGGGGGAATGCTTGGCATAAATATTATTCAGAAATTGATCAGCGAAGCCCCAAAGTTCTTAACGGAGGAAGGGTATTTGATCTTTGAAGTGGGAGCCGGACAAGGCGATTTTATAGCCAAGCTGTGCGCAAGGGCAGGATCAAACAAGGTAATTGAAACTGTTACAGACAATTCAGGGATTATCCGGGTAATATTAACTCAAAAATCCATGAACAAGAATTAACCCTTTTCAGAACAAGGTCATAAATAAATTGCACATTTTGTACGGCAACTACCTAAGTAAAATAGTTGGTTGATATACAAGCGATTCATAAAAATTCAATCGAAGCGATTAATCACAGATCTCCTGTATTTTAGCCATAAAATAGTGTGTTTAGTCAAATACAGAACTCAATAAATAGATTTTAAATTCTATTCAATTATTTTTGTAATGGTAAATTAGACCTAATCCTAACCCGTAACAAAGATGAACAACAAATCACTGATACTACATATATTTGCAAGAATTGCCTTTTTTTCATTTATTTTTGTTGCGATTTTTTTTTCATCCTGCGTTCACCAACGCGATCTTGAGTATTTACAGGACAAAAACAAAACTTCGAAGACATTTACTGAGGCTTTGATTGATGATTACAAGTTGAAAATCAACGATGAACTATATATTCAAATCAATAGCCTTGATGAAGCTGCAGCAAATATTTTTTCCAGCACAAGCTCACAACAGTCCTTATATGTAGGTTCAATGGATCCTTATGGGGCATACCTGATGTCGTATGCAATTGACAAAGACGGCTATCTTCTTTTACCCGTAATCGGTAAGATTTCTGCCAAAGATAAAACAACTGCCCAAGTCAGGGAACAAATTAAGGAGTCGCTGACCAATATCCTGAGTCAACCTGTTGTTACTGTGAAATTGGTAAACCGTTATGTTTCAGTATTGGGGGAAGTCCGGAATCCAGGTCATTTTGTCTATGCCCAGGAAAAGCTTACTATTTATGATGCAATCTCCCTTGCAGGAGATATTACCGTCTTCGGTAACCGTGAAGAAGTCATCCTTACACGGAACGAAAACGGGAAAAATATCCGGATCATTGTCAA
Organism: uncultured Bacteroidales bacterium; assembly: GCA_963705125.1. Lineage (GTDB taxonomy): Bacteria > Bacteroidota > Bacteroidia > Bacteroidales > UBA10428 > UBA5072. The sequence goes on from CAVPIY010000012.1 coordinate 560,018, forward strand.
TCTCAACCGGTCCGATATTCTCTCTTCGGAATATTATAATCTGCGACCGAATGATATTGTGTATATAAAACCTCTCAGGAAAAGATTCTGGGGAATGGACCAGTTCCCATATACAGTGATATTGGGTACTATAACCACTGCGTTGTTGATATATACGGTTATTAAATAGGTTTCTTTTCCAGTAAATCCTACCTCAAGATGCATGCACAAAAAAACATATCCTTACAGGAAGAAACAGATCTGACCCGGATAATCGAATTGGTTTCCAGGAATTATAAGTTATTCATAATCTATGTAATTGTTGCTGTCATTTTCGCATTCCTGGTCAACCATTATGCAAAACCTCTTTATAAAGTTTCCTCTTCCATTTTGATCAAAGAAGATTCCCGGTCGCAAAATGGAAACGTGAATGATTACCTGAACAGCAATTTATTTAAAACGAATCAGAATTTTCAGAATGCTTTGTGGGTATTAAAGTCAACCCCTGTAATCCAGCAAACGGTTGATAACCTTGATCTGTCCGTAAGTTACTATTTCAAAGAAGGGTTTCAATACCGGGATGCGTATGATGAATTGCCTTTCCGGATCCTGTTGCTGCGCAACCATGTTCAGCCGGTAAATGTAAGATTCACCATTTCTATCCAGGACAAGGGAAATTTCACCATAAAAGCCAAATCCAAGAATGTTAATTTTCTGAATCTCGTTACTAATGAAATAAGCTATCAAAAGGAGAACTGGGATTTTGAACAGAACGGTAAATTTGGGAAACTGATGGAGATCCGTGACCTTGCTTTTATGGTGAAACTAGATACGGGCCGTCAGGTATTTTATAAAGATGAGTTTGTTTATAGTTTCACCATTTCGAATGAAACATCCTTAACCGAAAGCCTTAAAAATAGTCTTCAATTTAATGTAATCGATAAACTGGCTACGGTAATTGAAATAGTTTATAAATCAGAATCAATACAAAAAGGCAAAGATATCCTGAATGAATTGATGAATGTATATTCTCAGCAGAACCTCTACCAGAAAAATCACATTGCTGATATTACCATTGATTATATTGAAAAGCAGCTGAATGAGATCTCCGACTCATTAAGCCAGACCGAAGATAATCTACAAAGATTCCGCTCATCCAACCAGCTGCTGAATTTTGCCGAGCAGGCCACAGGTATATCCGCCCAGTATATGGACCTCCAAAACCAGATGGCCGAACTGGTTACCCGTAAAAAATATTATGATTACGTTTCCGAATATCTGGCCAAAAACAATGATTTTTCAAATATGATCGTGCCGGCCTCCATGGGAATACCGGACCAGTTGCTTAACAGCCTGATGTCAGAATTAATAGCTGCCCAGGCCCAACGGTCAAACCTCATCGAAAACAAACAGGAAAGAAATCCCCTCGTACAAAAATTAACGATCCAGATCGAAAATACCCGGAAGACCATAACCGAAAATATTACCGCAGTGCAAAAGACCACTGATATCTCGTTAGAAGAAATGAGAAAGCGGATCAGTAAGGTGGAAGCACAAATAAGCCGCATGCCAAAGACCCAGCGCCAGCTGGGAGGAATCGAACGAAAGTACAGGCTGAATGATGCCATTTACAATTACCTGCTTGAGAAACGGGCGGAGGCCAAAATTACCCAGGCATCCAATCTGCCGGACAATATCGTCATAGAACCAGCTAAATTGGTGGGAACAGGTCCGGTTTTCCCCAATAAGAGAATGAATTACCTGATCGCCCTATTTTTAGGATTGGGCATTCCTTTCCTGTATTTGATGGTACGAGGTGTTATAAATAATAAAATTGAATCCCATGAAAATCTGGAAACACCTCAAGATATACCGGTGCTTGGCAAAATTATGCACAATTTCAGAAAAAGCACCAATGTGATGCATGAATATCCCAAATCTAGTATTTCAGAGTCATACCGGGCCTTTCGCACCAACCTCGACTATCATTTCAAAGGAATTCCGCAGAAGGTGATCATGGTAACTTCCAGTATAGCAGGTGAGGGAAAATCATTCAATGCGCTGAACCTTGCAATGAGTTATGCACAGTTAGGTCGTAAAACGATTCTGCTTGATTTCGATTTACGGAAACCCAGCGGCTTTTTCAGTAAAGAGGGAGAATCCATAGTTGGCTTAAGTTCATACCTAACAGACAGGATAGGCAACCTCGAAAGTATTATCCTTAAATCACCCCACCCAAAATTGGATTATATTCCTTCAGGACCTATTCCACCCAATCCGGTTGAATTGCTTGCACTTGATACGACCAAAGAGCTGATTTCCGAATTAGTAAGCTTCTACGATTGCATAATAATGGATACCACTCCACTCGCACAGGTTGCGGATGCCTTTTTGCTTATGGATTATGCCAATATAAAAATTATTGTTGTTCGATATAAACATACTCCTAAAAAGGTTTTTTCTTTGATTATGAAGGATTTGAAACAAAAGGGTATTGAAAATGTTTGTGTTTTAATGAATGATAACCGGGTTTTTCGCGATCAATACGGTTATGGATACGGATATAATAAAAAATAATACTCTATTATACTGTTAATGAATTATATGCAAATCCTTTCAGATATTATGCGGCCTGCATGGCATTCAAAGCTGCAAAAATGTGAGTATGCCGTTTATACCAATCATCTTCAAGGAAAAAGAGTAAAGAATTATCTACTGCCTTATAAAATAAATGACCTAAAAGAGGAATCGGGCGCTTCCTAAAATGGGATTTTGTACTCTTTTCGAAGTTAGCAGGCTGGAAATTGATGAAAGAGAAAGTATGGGTGCATCCGGGATAAAATCCGTGCATTCCGATATTGAATTATAAGAAATACAGAATACTCCTTTTTGGTCTCTTTCTTGTGACTGACGGGGCGAAGCTTTAAAATGAAGACAGAATTCCGGTACAAAATCGCTTCAAATTTAACCTGATATATAGGCCTGTCTTTGCGTCAAATTCTCAAAATTTCCTGATGTCTCTAAAACAAAAGACAATCTCCGGTCTTCTGTGGAGCTCCTTTGACAATATTGCCAGCCTGGGAATTCAATTTATTTTTGGTATTATATTAGCCAGGTTTCTCACTCCAAAGGAGTTTGGATTGATCGGCATGCTGACAATTTTCATTGCTGTTTCACAATCTTTTATTGATTGCGGTTTTGCAAATGCCTTGATTAGGAAAAGGGACTGTACACAAACTGATTATTCCGCCGTTTTTTTTTATAACCTGGGAAGTGGAATTGTATTTTTCATACTGTTGCTGTTTTTCGCTTCTCTAATCAGTATATTTTTTAAAGAGCCTGAATTAAAGCCAATTATACAAGTACTTGCCTTTGTTCTCATCATTGATTCCCTTACAATTATACAACGGACAATCCTTACCAAATGCATTGATTTCAAATTGCAGACCCGTATTTCCGTAATTGCTTCATCAGTTGCAGGTATTGTCACAATTCTGTTTGCTTATAATGGTTTTGGTGTATGGAGCTTAGCCATTCAAACGCTGACCAAACAATTGTTAAACTCATTCCTGCTGTGGATATGGAATCGGTGGAGTCCAAATCTGGTTTTCAGCATGAATTCCTTCAGGGAACTATTTGGTTTTGGAAGTAAGCTACTTATAAGCGGACTGATTGATACCATCTATCAGGATGAATTTCAATTTATCCAAGAAGCTTTAAAACGCGATCATGAAAAATGATTTGCCATTATGGCTGACGATCAATATGTGGGCAATATTCAATTAACCGGTATTGCCAACAAAGAAGCTGAATATCATATTTTTATCGGTGAGAAGAATTACTGGGGCAAAGGAATCGCCTATGAGGCAACCCGGTTAATTATTTCCTATGCATTTGAAAAGCTGAAATTAAGCGCAGTTAATTTAAAAGTCAGGAAAGAACACGAACGAGCTATTAACCTTTATCTGAAATTCGGTTTTCAGGAGGTTGAACACTATGATGAATTTCTCTTCTTAACTATTAAGGCCCCAAACATATAATGAATTGGAAGATCATTCAAATCATATATTGGTCAGTATCTGTTGCGTTACTTATAACCAAAAAATTATATCAGAGATGTCATTAATGGATTTCTGATGCAAAAAACAAGTTTTCCGGTTGAGATCATTATTCATGATGATGCCTCAACCGACGGAACAGCAGAAATTGTAAGGGATTATGCAAAAAAATATTCGGAAAAGATCGTGCCTCTGTTTCAAAAAGAAAATCAAAATTCAAATAAACAAGGCAGCATCTATGCAAGATTTGTATGGCCCCATTCCCAGGGCAAATACATAGCTCTTTGCGAAGGCGATGATTACTGGACCGATCCTCACAAACTGCAAAAGCAGGTTGAAATATTAACTAAATACCCTGAATGCAATATCTGTTTTCATCCAACATTGGAAGTGGATGAAACCGGGTCCAAAGGCAATGAGGTCACTGCACATTTCGGTGATTTGTCATAAGTTCTGAGCACAGCTGATGTAATTATGGGAGGAGGTGGCCTTATGCCTACTGCCAGTCTGGTCCTGAACAGGAAAGTAATTGAGAATTTGCCGGAATGGTATATTAAAGCACCTGTTGGGGATTACTATCTTCAAATCTTGGGATCACTATACGGTGGAGCACTTTATTACAACGAAACCATGGCTGTATATAGGGTAAATTTGAAAGGTTCGTGGACTGACAGGATGGATAATCTGGATTTCAGGTTGAATTTCTATCTGCAGCATTTGAAGACTTTAGATCAGGCAGAAAACAACTTAAAATTCCACAAGAAAGAATTTAGAACCATAAAGAGAAATTTTTTCAGGAATGTATTGAGAGACCGGCTCATCGGAATTAAGATCAGAAAAGAGATCTTCAGGCAACGGTTTGAAATTCTAAAGTTCAGGGACAAGTTACTCTGGTATCTTATTTATCAGAATTTGTTTGTGCATAATTTTCTGGTAACCTGCAACAAACATCTTATCAGTCCTATTTCAAGATTTCTGTTTCACTCCTGGTAAATGGATATTTCAGTTGTAGTTCCGGTTTATAATGTCGAAAAATATCTTGTCAGGTGCCTTGACTCGATTTTTAACCAGCAATTCTCAGGTACCTTTGAAGTCATCGCAGTAGATGATGCTTCCAGGGATAACAGTTTGCAGATATTGCAGGCTTACCAGCGGAATGAAGATCGTTTGAGAATAATCACCCACGAAAGCAACAAAAAGCTTTCAATTGCACGGTCATCAGGAATGAATGCGGCAAACGGGGACTTTATTATGCATGTTGATGCGGATGATTGGATATTGCCAAATACTTTTGCAAATCTGCATTCGAAATGCATGAAAACTAATGCTGACGTTGTTGAATTTGGGATTCTTCAAAAAGATAATGAAGGAAACTCAAAACGAATGAATATTATGGAGAATGAATTATTGACGACTGATAAACAAAAGGTACAGAAATACTTTGTTGGATCTGCCGTTAGTAAAATAGTAAAAAGAAAACTTACAGAAAACCTGATTTCAGGAACCATAGGAGTGAATTCTGCAGAAGATCTTTTATACAGTTTTGAAATATTTTTAAAAGCAAAATCCATTTATTTATTGCCAGAGAATTATTATGTTTATTATAAGAATACAGAATCATTAACAGGTACTTTGAAGCCTGCAGAGTATATTCAAAATCAAGTTATTATCCTAAATCAAATCCAGTTGATGGTTGAAAAATATAAAGCTGATTTGCAGCTTACAGAATATATATTAGATTATTATGAAAAATGGATATATCTAATGATTGCAAAAATACACTTCGGTCATGTTGAAAACAGTGGTAAGAACAATGAAATAATCTTGCATTTTCGTAACATGCGCATTATGGGTCAGGTACGTGTGAAAAAACTGGAATTATCCATGACTAACAAATATCGATGTTTGATAGAAGTGGCCAGACTTTTCAGCATCAGAACTGCCTTGGGGATTGTTTACAGGGGTTGCCGGAAGAAATTCATACTATTTGATTCCCGATGATACAACTTAAACATTTTTGAATAAGAATTTCGAAATATTTTCAAACCGCGAGATAATACAATGGGGCTTAAGGATCAGGCTATAAGCGGTGTTTTGTGGAATACGTTCGGGAAATTCACGTCATATGGTATTGAATTTATTGTTGGCATAGTGCTTGCACGGTTGCTTACACCCAAAGAATTCGGATTGATTGGAACCATAATGGTTGTAATAGTGCTTTCGGGTGTTTTTATAAATAGTGGATTCAATCAGGCTATTATTCGCAAGCAGAATTGCACTCAAAAGGATTATTCTACAGTCTTTCTTTTTAATCTCGCAGTAGGTATTCTCCTGTATTTTTTATTATTGTTCACGGCAGGTCCGATTAGCGATTTCTTCAAAAACCCCGAACTTAAACCGCTCATCAAAGTTCTTGGCCTTGGATTGATAATCAGTTCCCTGACTATTATTCAAAGTGCCAGACTCACCAAACGTATTGATTTCAAGCTTCAGACAAAAATCTCCGTAATTGCTTCAATAATTTCAGGGACCATTGCCATATCCATGGCCTACAAAGGGTTTGGTGTATGGAGCCTGGTTGCCAAATCGTTGATAAATCAGGGATCTAATTCAATAATGCTTTGGATCTGGAACCGGTGGAGACCCAGTCTGGTTTTCAGCATTGAGTCGTTCAGGGAATTATTCGGTTTTGGCTCAAAATTGTTGATAAGCGGACTCATTGGTACATCCCTTCAGAATATTAATTATATTATCATTGCCAAGTTTTTTACACCCCAGGACCTGGGTTATTTCACCCGGGCTGAAATGTTTCAGAAACTGCCGAGTGAAAATGTATCGTCTATCGTAACTTCAGTCGGTTATCCCGTTCTGGCAACAATACAGGATGACAGGCCTCGTATGAAAGTGGTTTTCAGGAAAATGTTCGTCAATACATTTTTCATCATTGCTATTTTAATGGCTGGTATGTTATCCATAGCCAAGGCTTTGATCCTTACTTTGGTTGGTGAAAAATGGTTGCCTTCGGCGGTTCTTCTTCAAATGTTATGCCTGTTTGGAGTTATGTTGCCATTAGCTTCAATGAATGTGAACATATTAAATGTAGTAGGAAGGTCAGATCTATATCTGAAACTGCAATTGTTTATGCAGTTGCTGACAATCCCCAATATTTTCATAGGTGTTTTCTTTGGTATTAAAGCCCTTATAGCCGGAATGGTTGTAATAGAAATTTTTGGTTACATAATTTTTAATCATGAATCCAATAAAGTTTTGAATTATCCGATCCGGGAACAATTACATGATATTTTGCCCAGCTTCTTACTGGCTTTTTCAATGGCCTTAATTGTGTTTACCATAGGTTACTTCAGTTCATTTAAACCGGTAATAACCCTGGTATTGCAAATACTTAGCGGTATAGCAATAGTATTTTCCACCGGTGAATTGCTGAAGATCGAAGAGTATATCTTTTTGAAAACCAACTTCCTGCAAAGACTTTCAATAGCAAAATCGCATCGATAAAAACAGGCAGGTAATATATGATATGTTCTTCGTTAAACTGAATGGAAATAATCTCTCCAGCAAAATCTCTTCAAAATAACTATTCTGCAAATGAAAAATATCTTATTAATTGGAGGTGCAGGTTATGTGGGTACCGTGTTAAGTTCACACTTTTTAAAATTGGGTCATAAAGTAACAATCCTGGATAATTTCGTTTATGATCATCAGTTTGCAATACAGCCTTATCTGGGAGATCCTGATTATACCTTTATTTTCGGCGACATGTGCATGCAGGCAAATCTCGAACAAGCTTCTAAAAATATTACTGATGTAATTATCCTTTCAGGGTTGGTGGGTGATCCGATAACTAAAAAATACCCGGAAGAATCACGTGCTATTAACGATATTGGCGTGAAAAAATGTATTGATTTTTTTAATGGAAAAGGCATTAACAAGCTTGTATTTATTTCTACCTGTTCGAATTATGGCCTCATCAGGGAAAATGAGGTTGCAGATGAAAACTTCGAACTGAAGCCTCTTTCTTTTTATGCGGAAGCCAAAGTCAGCAATGAGCTTTATCTACAGTCGAAAAAGGGCAAAGTTGACTACACGGGCGTCGTATTGAGATTTGCAACGGCATTTGGACTTTCGCCCAGAATGCGTTTTGACTTAAGTGTAAGTGAATTTACCCGTGATATATTCCTCGGCCAGGAATTAGTGGTATTTGATGAACATACCTGGAGACCTTATTGTCATGTAAGGGATTTTGCACAAATATTGGAAACTGTTTTGAATGCGGACTCCTGTAAGGTAAATTTTGAGGTCTTTAATGCTGGCGGGGATGTAAATAATTTTACCAAGAAAATGATTGTAGATGAAATCCTGAAACATGTTCCCGGAGGAAAAGTGAAGTATGGCGCAAACGGAAGTGATCCAAGGAACTATAAAGTTTCATTTTCCAAAATAAGGAACCAGCTTGGTTTTGAGCCGAAACATACGGTTCAGGATGGTATTAAAGAACTGGTTGATGCATTGAAGATAGGATTATATGCTGATTCTTTAAAATATGAGAACAAATACGGTAATTATGAGATTAGTTACTCCTCGCGCCTTTCATAGTTTTAAGCAGGAATCCACAGCAAGGTAATCAGCTGTTTCATTTACAGGAATTCCGGGATCAGCAGTACAGGAATTGAACAGAATAAATATATGGAATATAATATCCCGCTCTTTGATTTGAATTTCGATGAAAAGGAAGTACAAGCGGTGGCAGAAACCCTTCGATCGAAATGGATTTCCACAGGCCCTAAAACAGCTGCCTTTGAAGAAAGGTTTGCCCAGATGCTGAATGTGGATCATGCCGTTGCTCTATCAAACTGCACTGTTTCATTACATTTGGCTTTGAAACTGGTGGGCATTGAGCCTGATGATGAAGTGATCTGCCCCTCCCTCACCTTCGTGGCTACATGCAATGCAATTCGATATTTGGATGCGAATCCGGTCTTTGCCGACATAAAAAGTTGCACCGATCTAACCCTTGATCCCGATGAGATTGAACGTAAAATAACGGCTAGATCCAAAGCTGTTCTTGTAATGCATTATGGTGGTTTTGCATGCAATATGGACCGGATAATGGCCCTTGCTGCCAAATATGATCTTAAAGTTATTGAGGACGCCTGTCATGGACCTTTATCGGAATATAAAGGTAAAAAACTGGGAACGATTGGAGACATAGGCTGCTTTAGTTTTTTCTCCAATAAGAACATCAGCACGGGAGAAGGCGGGATGTTAGTTACTGACAATGAAGCATATTTTAACCAGGCCAGATTGCTCCGTTCGCATGGCATGACCACTTTGTCCTATGAAAGGTCAAAAGGGCATTCAACCTCATATGACGTGATTGATCTCGGTTATAATTACCGTATGGATGATATTCATGCATCCATCGGTCTGGTTCAACTCGATAAAATTCAGGCCGATTTGAAAAAACGCGCCGGGATCCGCATGCACTACATTCAATTGCTGAAAGATATTGAAGGCATTTTTATTCCCTTTGCCAACATTGATGAGTTTTCGTCGAACTACATTTTTACCATTGTGCTCAAAGACTCAACTTTTGAAAAACGCGAGGATGTCCGGAATAAACTGGCTGAAGCAGGAATACAGACCAGCGTGCATTATCCGGCTGTTCACCGATTCTCAATATACCGGGATTTTTACCGCGATTTGCCTTTAACGGATTATGTAACGGATAATTTGATTACACTGCCCATGTATTCCAGACTGAATGAAAGTGACGTAACGTACATTGCTGAAAATCTGAAGAGAATTCTCGGAAACGGATAGTAAAATGCTGTTAAGATGATAACCAGTTTTCTTCACATAAGCATTACTGCCGATACTACCATACTGTTTGCATTAAAACATATGGATGAAATCGATCGTAAGCTGCTGCTGGTTGCAGAAAAGGAGACCTTTGCAGGACTGCTTTCCATTGGAGATATTCAACGGGCCATTATTAAAAACATTGATTTGAACAGCCCCGTTGGTTCAATCCTGCGTAAGGATTGCCTTATCGCAAAACCGGAGGACAGTATCGAGGATATAAAAACAATGATGCTCAACTTCCGCACTGAATTCATGCCGGTTGTTGATGAAGTTGGAAATCTGATAAACGTATACTTCTGGGAAGATCTTTTCAGCGAAAAGAAACCCGAACCAATCGCACGTTTTGATCTGCCGGTGGTGATTATGGCGGGAGGAGTTGGTTCCCGGCTTAAGCCACTAACCTATGTTATTCCAAAACCATTGATTCCTATCGGTGAAAAAACAATACTGGAAGAGATTTTTTACCGTTTTTCGAAATATGGCTGCAACCGGTTCTATCTATCTGTAAATTACAAAGCCGATCTCATCCGGTATTATCTTCAAAGCCTGAACCTTGACTATGATATCCAATATTTTAAGGAAGACAGGCCATTAGGTACTGCCGGCAGTTTGAGTTTGCTGAAAGGCAAAATAAACCAGACCTTCTTTATCAGCAATTGCGACATATTGGTTGACCAGGATTATTCGGAGATCCTGCAATATCATAGGGTCAATAAGAATGAAATCACGGTTGTGGCAGCCTTAAAACACTTTTCAATTGCTTATGGTGCAATTGAAACAGGAGAAAATGGCAATTTGATCAGTCTGGTAGAAAAACCTGAACTTACCTTCAAGGTCAATAGTGGCATGTATATCCTTGAACCCCATTTGATAGAGGAAATCCCCGGTGACATGATCTACCATATAACCGAGCTTATCGGAAAACTTCAGGAGCAGGGCCGAAAGGTTGGTGTATTTCCTGTGTGGCAATCCAGCTGGCTGGATATCGGGGATATGAAAGAGTATCTGAATGTTTTAAGCAATTATTCAAAATAGAATTATCTCCCTGAAAATAATGAATGTATTAATCCTTTTTGAGTTCGATATTCATGACCAAACCATTGATGCTCTTTGTAATAATCTGAGAAAACAAGATGTTTCGGCCGATTCGCTGAATGTGATAACATGGAAATTCCGGAATTATAGTAAAAACCGAAAACCCTACCTGATCAGCGTGGTTGAGGCATTCATGAAAATACCAAAAGTCAGGGGTTTTATAATTTTAAAATTCAGGACAAAAATTCTATCCTTCCTGTCAGCAAAGTATGATATTATTGATATCCATTTCTTTAGTCCCTTGTATGATGATGTAATCAAAAACCTGAAAAAGAGAGGTAACGCTGTGAAGATTACCATCTGGGGCTCCGATTTTTACAGAGTGGACAAGGAAAGGAGGGAAAAGCAAAGAAAAATTTATCCGCTCGTGAATGCCATCCAAATTGAGACCAGGCAGATTGGGGAAGACTTCCTGGCTGTTTACCCTGAATTTTATGAAAAGATCAGATACGCCCATTTCGGGATCCGGCAATTTGAGATCATTGACGATCTTTCCATGGATCGGGATGTCGCAGTATATAAGACTGAAATGCAACTCCCTGGGGATAAGATCATATTAGTATGCGGATTCAACGGAAGCAGCGGACATCAGCATTCCGTGATTTTTGAGGCCATTGAGAAATTACCTGCTGAGATAAAAGCTCAGATATTTTTGCTCATCCCCTTAACCTATGGAGCAACCCAGCCCTATATTGAAACTGTAAGGTTGAAAGCTGAGTCCCTTCACATGCCCTATAAATTGATTTCTTCTTCAATGACCCTCCCTGAAGTTTGCAAATTAAGGTTGGCGAGTGACATCGCCATTACCATTCAGAAAACCGATGCTTTATCTGCCGCGATACAGGAACAGCTTTATGCCGGAGGCATGCTGATAGCCGGTGATTGGCTGCCCTATCAGATACTGAGTGAAAACGGAATATTCTTTATTCAAACATCGCTGGCATCCCTTACGGAAGTTATTTCCCAATCCATAGCAAACTTAGCAACATTGAAGTTGCATAGTCCTGAAAACAAAACGAGAACAGCAGCTTTGTCTTCGTGGAATACCGCAATTAAAGACTGGCTTGCAATTTACAATGAAATTAATATTTCAGGAAACGGATGATTCTGGCTTTTCCTGGTAATGCATAGAAATAAAATACTCATAATCAGCCGATTAATCTTCCCGGCCCAAAATCCAAGGTCCCACAGAGCCACCGAATTGGCCAAAGAGTTGGCCCGGCAAGGGCATGAAGTGGTATTGTACGGTGTGCTCGGCAAATATGATTATTCTGCTTTTGAATCGGAGTATCATCTTAAAGTCAGAAACCTGGGCAGAATGATTTTTGCTACTTACAACAGTGATGAGAAAATCCGGAACAATATAATTGATAAGGTTTTAAATAAACTGCTGAGAAGAATCCTTGAATACCCCGATCTCGAATTAATGTTCAGGATTCCGCGCATTATCAGGTCAGAAAAAAATGTCGACCTGCTGGTTTCTGTGGCTGCACCCTATCCGCTTCATTGGGGATGCGCGCTTTCAAAGCAACTGTATAAAAAATCGTTTCCTTCAATATGGGCGGCAGATTGCGGTGATCCCTATATGGGTAACATAATAAAGGGGGAAAAAGGCAAATATTTCTATTTTAAATATCCAGAGAAGTGGTTTTGTAACCTTGCAGATCATATCATTCTGCCTTTTGAGGGGGCCAAAGAGGGATATTATGCCGAGTTTAGAAAAAAAATCAAAGTGATACCGCAAGGATTTCGTTTTGATGATACCCGGTTATGCGAACCCAAACCAACCTATGCAGTACCTACCTTTGCATACGCAGGTGTCTTCTATTCCGGGATTAGAAATCCTTCCTCTTTTTTAAGCTATCTGACTACTTTGAATGAAGGTTTTAAGTTCATCGTATATACAAAAAACGTTCAGTTCATCCTTCCTTTTCAGGAACACCTGGGTGAAAAAATTGAAATCCGTGGATATGTTCCCCGTGAAGAATTGTTGTATGAACTCAGTAAAATGGATTTTCTGGTAAATTTTGAAAATAATACAAATATCCATTTACCCAGTAAACTGATAGATTATGCCATGGTTAAAAGGCCTATTTTAAGTATTCCATCAAATGCTTTGCCTGTTGCTACCATAAATGAATTCCTGGATGGCGACTACCATAATCAGTTTATTGTACATGATGTGGAAAAGTATAATATTACCCGGGTGGCAGGGCAATTTTACTCATTATCACGTGAATAGTAGGGTTATATTAATTCTGTAGGGCAAATTCAATTAAAATAGAAAATATGAGAATCTCCTTTTTGAAAAAAATATATTCATTAAGAATATATCTATATTCATGTGAGAAATATGCGCGCCATTTAGGTGTTAAAATAGGTAAGAATTGTTGGATAAATACCCGGAATTTTAGTTCCGAACCTTATCTGATTACTATTGGCAATGATGTGCAAATTACTGCCAATGTTTCTTTTCTGACACATGGGGGAATGTGGGTAAAACAAATAATAGATCGAAATGCTGATACGTTCGGTAAAATTGTTATTAAAGACAAAACTTATATTGGCACAAATTCGATTATTATGCCTGGTGTCACAATAGGAGAGCATGTAATTGTTGCTGCCGGTTCAGTTGTGACAAAAAGCTTACCAGACGGGGTTATTGTTGGTGGAAATCCAGCAAGAATAATTGGCTCGACCAAAGAATATATAAAAAAAATGGAAGCCTTTGATGTTGGCACCGGTAAAATGAACTTTCAATCCAAAAAGAAATTACTCTTAGGCCTTGGTGAGGAAAGGTTTATAATAAAACCGCTTTTAAGGATTGATGAAAAAAAATAAATATGTGTGGTATCTGCGGTTTTATTGATTACGGTTCACACAACTTTGCTGATATACTGAATGCGATGGTAGCATCGCTGCATCACAGAGGACCTGATGACAACGGGTGCAAACTATTTCCCACGAATTCAGCTACAATCGGACTGGGACATTCCCGTTTGTCTATTTTGGATATTTCACCGGCGGGCCATCAACCTATGATATTTCATGATTTAAGTATTGTGCTGAATGGCGAGATTTACAATTTCAAAGAAATCAGGAGCGAACTCAGGAATTCAGGTCATACTTTTAATTCGGAATCAGATACGGAGGTGATTTTACATGCATTTTCAGAGTGGGGCATTTCCTGCATTTCAAAATTTATTGGCATGTTTGTCTTCGTGATAATGGATAATAAAAAAAGCGAAGTAACCGTGGTGAGGGACAGGGCTGGCGTTAAACCGCTGTTTTACTATTGGCATAATGGTTTGTTCCTGTTTACTTCTGAACTGAAAGCTTTTCATCAGCACCCAGGTTTTATAAAAAAATTGAATCCGAATGCTGTTCATCAATACATGGATTTCGGTTATGTACCGTCACCTTATTGTATTTTCGAAAACTGCCACAAATTAAATCCGGGGCATTTCCTTATTTTTAATATAGATAAAAGGGAATTTAGGATTTCAAAATATTGGGATATCAACGACTTCTATAGCCTGCCCGATTTAAATATTTCCTATCCCGAAGCGCAGGCAGAAGTTGAAAAATTACTGCACTCCGCCTTTGAGTATCGGATGGTCTCTGACGTTCCGGTGGGAGTCTTCTTAAGCGGGGGTTATGATTCCACAGCTGTGACTGCTATATTGCAAAGTCACAGAACCACCAAACTCAGAACCTTCACCATTGGATTTGAAGAAGGCAACAATGAGGCTCCTTTTGCCAGGCAAATAGCAAATTATATTGGAACAGAACATACTGAGTATTACTGTAAAACCGAGGAAGCCAAAGAAATAATCCCTACCCTCCCTTTTTTTTACGATGAGCCTTTTGCAGACAGTTCTGCAATACCCACCATATTGGTCAGCAAACTGGCCAGAAAAAGTGTTACCGTAGCTTTATCGGCCGATGCCGGAGATGAAATATTTGCAGGCTACGACAATTATGGCACGTTTACAAGAAATTTGGTCGTCATCAACAAAATACCACCATATCTGCGGAAAACAGTTGCCCGGTTGTCCAGTATCGGTGCTTCCGTTTTACCTGAGAATTTTCTTAATCAAAAATTGGCTGTTTTTGCAAACATTGTAAATGCAAACGAAAAACAAATTCCTCAGCTGCTGCTGCGTAATTACTTTGTTTTAAACAAGAACTTAAAGGTGGAGCTTTTTTGCAATAACGAAATATCTCAAAGCACAGTTTATGACGAGGATTTCTCACGTTTTAAAGATAACTTATCTATTGCACTTGCTACGGATTACAGTATGTATATGCAAAATGCCATATTAGTAAAGGTGGACAGGGCAACCATGTCGGTTTCGCTGGAAGGGAGAGAACCCTTTCTGGACCACCGGATCATTGAGTTTGCGGCACAATTGCCAAGCAGTTTTAAATTCGGCCGTACTCAAAAAATGATACTCAAAGATATTGTTTACAATTATGTTCCAAAACATTTGATGGACCGGCCAAAAACAGGTTTTTCCATTCCGGTTCTATCCTGGCTTAAAGAGGATTTAGCCTACCTGCTGGAAGAACATCTGAACACAGCTAATTTAGCCAAAGCCGGTTTGTTCAATCCAGTACAGGTACAAAAGTTGAAAAAGCGTTTCTTGAAGGGGCAATTGTATGATCCCAATATTATTTGGAAATTGTTACAGTTTCAAATGTGGTTCAATTTGTGGATGAAGTAACAAGGTAGTTCATGAGAAAATTACAGAGAATAGCACTTTATGTTTTCTTTTTCTCCATCAATTTCGAGGTTTATGATCCCTTTCATACCGGTGGAATATTTTCTTTGTCAAAACTTACAGGATATATCTATTTGTTAACGATGATTCCACTGATCATTCATAACACCACGAGCCATAAAATCAAACAGCTTTTAAATCCCGTTTTAATCTTCTTTGGTCTGCTCACCCTTGTAAGTATTGTTAATATCAATGCCACTTCATACGGTTTTTTCGATTTTTCCATTTTTCAGAACATTGTCTTGTTTTGGATCCTGTTAAATCATGAGGAATATGAACCTTTGGTTCTTGAAAAAGGTATGCTCAGTTTTGCAATGGGATCAGTCGCACTGGCATTGCTTTTCAATGCCGGCATTGGATTAGGCTTTGAGGGGGACAGGGTGACGCTCTTTAACGATAATCAGAATAATGTGGGTCTTAGAATGAGTATTTCTACCATCATATTGCTGACTACAGTATTACAAAACCGGCTGAAAATGAGGAAATTTCAGTATTTATTGCTGATACCTATTCCCATTATGCTTACACTCATGGCAGAATCAGGATCACGTGTAGCTTTCCTATCGTTTATTCTAGCTTTTATAGCGGGAGGATTCCTCTTTAAAACAAAAAAGGTTTGGGCTAAAATACTTGTGCTCGGAATTGGAGTCCTGGCTTTCCTGGCGGTCTGGCAATTTCTCATGCATATTGAAGTACTAAATACTCGTCTATTGCTCAGTTTAGAAGAAGGGGACCTGTCAGAAAGAGATATTATCTGGCAAAGATTGCTTCCGCTTATCAAAAGTAATCCGTTTTTTGGAGTAGGAAAAACTGGTTATGCCGAGTTCACCCAAGTAACTTTCGGACATTTTACCAGTCCGCATAATGTATTTATTGAAATCCTTTGCCTGACGGGTATTACCGGTCTTTTTTTTTATCTGATGTTTCTTTACAGGATATTTAAGGGAAGCTACTTTTTATACAAGACAGAGAATTTAATTCTTTCGTTGTTATTAATAATACCTGTTCTTGGATTGTTATTAAGTGGACAGATACTTTTTGTAAAAATCGGATGGGTCATATTTGCATATATTTCAGGGAATATACACCCTGAATCACCGGAGAATAAATAATTCCAAAATATCTTCCTATGGGATTCAATATTTAAAAAAGTTAACAGATAGATGTTCCTTCGAAATGTAAAAAGCAATATAAGGTTTTTTATATATCTTATAGGCTTAATAGGTCTAGTTATATATATAATCTTTTTTATTGATTCAATTAGGTTTTATAATCTCAAGAAAACCTTTTTAAAACTTAAAAAAAGCGTGGAATTGGAGGATTTTGGGAAAGTTTTTAATTCAATATCACCGGATAATGCACTCAATGCAAAACTCGAGATAATAGGTGAACAGCCTTATCTCGCATTGGAAGGTTTTGAAAAGGTATTAATAAACAAGAAAAACTCTATTTTAATCAACAGAAAAGGTTTACATCCGAGTCTCAGCCTTTCACTGTTTTCAATGGGATATGCCAGTGAATTTCTCTGTGGACATTATAAAAATGGAATATTGAGCGACCGGGAGGTCGACATTTTAGAAAATATTTATCTGTTTTTTTTTAAAGAAATTATCAATCCATTTTCACTCAATACAATGAGTGTAAATGACCATGCCATTTCAGAAAGAATTCAATTCATTACGCTGTTTTCAACATTCATTAAAAAGTACTATCCTGAGAAAAAGGAATTGTTGAACGCTCTAGCCAAAGATTTTAATATCTGCCTTGGTTTCCTTCTAGATGGTAAGTTTTTCAAATGGCAAACTAATCATGGAATAATGCAATTAAGAAGTCAAGCGCAAATAGCGGGTGTAATAAAAAATGATAGTTTGAAAAAAAATATTTTAGCGGTTTTCGATAAAAGATTGACAGATATTATCCCTTATTATATTGGATCTGACGGAGCGACTTATGAAGCTGCTTCAGAATACTGGATCTATATTTATCATCAGTTTACAAAAATAACAGAAATTAAGGCTATAGAAAACTTACGATCAGTTGAATATTTAAAAAATGAATTACACAAAGTCAAGCGTTTTATTCAAATAGTAGCAACAAATGACGGTTTCCTGCAAGGCCTTGGAGATGGCTATTCAACACAGATTATTGATACATTGAAAGAGGATGTGATTCCACAAAATCGATATTTTCATTTTTCAAATGAATTGGTTGGAGCAAATTGGTCTGTTGACAACATCAATTTCAACTTGTTATATGTTTCTCTTCATACGCCTCCGAATGTGCACAAATTACCGGAAGACCTGGCAGTCTATTTGTATGTAAATCAACCAGTATTCTCAAATACAGGTGCCTTTTCTTATGACAAATCAAAAGAACGCATGTTTTTCTTAACTGAGAAATCTCAATCAACCGTTAGCTTTCTGAACCCACTTTATAATGAACCGATTGCATCGAAACTAAATATTGTGAATTTTCGAACCAATGAAAAAAAATTATCTGTTTCAGGGGTGAAGTATTATAAGGGAAACAAATCAATTACACGACTTCTGGATATTGATCCTCCTTCAAGTATTCAAATAAAAGATTGCACCGAACCTGACGATTCACTGGTAGCTTATTACAATGTGCATCCCAGGATCAAGATTATTAGAATGAGCACTAAACAAGTATTGCTCCAAACCGTTGATTCCATTAAAATTTCCTTTATCTCAAATTGCAATATCGATATAATTCCAAACGGCATTATCAGTGAGCGGAAAGAAGAAATTACAAAAATAAAGAGGTTAAAAATTACTGGAAACCCTATTGAAGTAAGCATTGATTTTCCTGCCATTAAACCTCCCAAAACCATGGATATGATTGCAGAATATTCAGAAAGCAACCATAGATCATATTATACAAAAAATCTTGATCATAAATATAAGAATATAAACTATAATGAAAAAACCATAAAATTGGTTTTGTATAAATCATTTCCTGGAATATTTCTCCTGTTGCTAATTGTTATTGTTAATGAACTGTATGTATTTTCGTCTAAGAAGAAATCCGAAAGAATGGGTCAGATCCATTATAAGAAAAGATAATGGACTATAAGACCGGTTTGAAACTAATATAGAAGTTCGCACATAATTCAAAATAATTAAAAAATGAAATCGTTGAAATGAGTTTTACTAATATAACTTCTAATTAGTAATGACCTGAAAAATAGTGTATTTACTAATCAATTTTTATAGAGTTTGAGAATACTTTGTGTTATTGATAGTATTGGTTCGGGAGGTGCCCAACGGCAAATGGTTGAGTTATCCCTGGGTTTCAAGGAAAAAGGACATACGATTGCCTTTCTGACCTATCATTTCAATCCTTTTTTTAAGGATGTGCTTGATAAGGCTGCAATTCAAATAGCCTGCATACAGGAACCAAACTATTTCAGCCGGCTTCTTAAAATGAGAAAATTTATAAGAAAGGGTAAATTTGATGCGGTACTTTCCTTTCTAGAAGCCCCTAATTTTATTTGTGAAATGGCCGGACTTCCCTTTCGAAAATGGAAGCTGATCGTTGGGGAACGGAATGCCAATCCAGGAATTTCAAAATCTCTTAAACTAAGAATTTACCGTTGGCTTCATATTTTTGCCGACCATATTGTGGCCAATTCCCATGTTAATTTAAAACTTGTGCGATCGGTTAATCAATTGCTGCAGGATAATAAATGTACAGTAATCTATAATATCGTTGATTTTGAAAGGTGGAAGCCTAACCTGGAAGAATCAAAACGCCGGAGTGGAAAACTGCAATTGGTGATCGCTGCCAGTCAATGCTATCGAAAAAACCTGAATGGTCTGCTCATTGCACTCTCACTTCTTGACAAACAGGAATTAAGTAAAATTACAATTGACTGGTATGGTGATAGTATAACAGAACCCTATATTGACGACTCAATTATCGAGGCCAAAAAAAAAATAGTGGAATATGGTCTCACGGATGTCATCCGATTTTACCCGGCAACTCATGATATTACCGCTATCATTCAGAAATCAGATGCAGTTGGTTTGTTTAGTTTTTATGAAGGTCTTCCCAATATTATATGCGAAAGTATGTCGTGCGGAAAACCGGTAATATGCTCATCCGTTTCCGATTTACCGGTTATGTTGTCTCATAATAGTAACCTGCTTTGCAATCCTGCCGACCAACAATCAATCAAAAGGGCCCTGAGTTATCTGATCAGTTTAAAACAGGATCAATTAGAACAGATTGGGTTAAAAAATTTTATCATTGCCAAAGAACGATTCAGGAAAGAAGGAATTGTTACCCGTTATTTAGAATTGATGAATAAATGAAGCATTCGATTTTCAAAGCAATATCTGGAATACATTCAATACTTGATAAAACCTACGACCGCATTCTTATGTTCCTTTACAGGGAACAGTTCGCATCATGTGGAAAGCATGTGCATTTCTATCCCACAAGATCCTATTTCTATTATAAAACAATTGAAGTTGGCAGCAATACGTATATTGGCCCCGGGGCTATGTTCCTGGCCACTGACAGTTCAATTGTAATCGGTAAAAAGGTGCTTTTCGGACCCAATGTATCTATCATCGGAGGAAACCATTCAACTCACATCGTTGGTAAATTCATGATGGATTATAAAAAATCTGATAAACTTGACTCAGACGACAAATCCGTCATCATTGAAAATGATGTATGGATAGGATCGGGAGCCAGCATACTGAATGGGGTAAGAATTGGCAGAGGTGCAATTGTGGCAGCCGGAGCAGTTGTAGTTCAAAATGTGGCTCCATATACGGTTGTAGGCGGCGTACCTGCCAAAGTGATAAAACAAAGGTGGAGTCTGGAGGAAGTCCTCAGGCACGAAGAGATCCTTTATCCCTCAAATCAGCGCCTGTCCAGGGAAACCATCGCGAGTATTTATAATAACAAGTGAAAGTATTATTAGCCTCACCTTTGCCACCCCCTGTAGGAGGGATCGCCACAGTAACGGCTAACCTGATCGGATATCTGCAATCGGATCCGGCCGGGATTGAACTGGTACTTTGCAATACAACATTGAAATTGAGATCTATTACTTCTCAATCCTTTATAGTGAGAATTTTTACCGGTTTTTTTAATTCCATCAAGATATTTCTAGAAATCCGCTATTACGTGAATAAAGAACGGCCTGATTTGATTCATTTAGCCTCCAGTTCATCTTTCGCACTTTTCAAAGATTATCTGATCATATTCATTGCTAAATACTACAGAATTCCGATTATTATTCACTGGCATTTTGGACGAATTCCGGCACTTGCAGTGAAACGCAACTGGGAATGGAAACTATTGAAACATATTATTGGCAAAAGCACAGTCTCCATCGTCATTGACTCTAAATCCTTTAATACGCTCGAAAAATTGGGATTTACCAATGTGAAGTATATTCCAAACCCTCTGGGTCTTGATGTGGAACAAAAAGTGAGATCGGTTGCCGGGAGTACAAATCACAGACAGACCGGACGCCTGATTTTTGCAGGTCATATTGTGCGAAGTAAGGGAGTATATGAGCTGGCAGAAGCCTGCTCGAAGCTTTCTCTTGTAACTGAATTGTTGCTTATAGGACCTTGCGAAGAAAATGTAAAAAGGGATTTAATCGCCATAGCAGGCAAGCGGGAAGACGGCAAATGGCTAAACCTTATAGGTGAATTGCCAAATGATCGGGTCCTGGAACAAATGTTTATCTCTCCCATATTAGCCCTCCCCAGTTATACCGAAGGTTTTCCCAATGCAGTGCTTGAAGGTATGGCTATGGGGTGCGCCATCCTGGCTACGAGTGTAGGTGCAATCCCTGATATGCTGGATATTAATGGGAATAGACCATGCGGCATCTGTGTTCCTCCCCGGCAGGTGGAATTATTGGCTGCTGCTATTCAGGACATGTTACTGGATGTTTCAGGAACAGAAAAGATGGGTAAAAATGGAGTTGATCAGGTACTGAATAATTTCACCATCAAAAAAATAGCAGATGATTTCAAGCAATTATGGGATATCGCAGTTAGACAAAATACTGTTTTAAAAAACAAGAATAGAAAAGATGTTGTGGAGGCGAATGTTTCATCCGATATTACTGCAGCAGGTATTGCAAACCAGGATCAATTGGCAATCAAGATATTATTGGTTTCGCCCTTACCTCCGCCCGTAGGAGGTATCGCATCCTGGACACCGAACATAATCAAATACTATGAAAACAGTGCATATCATATTCAACTAACATTATTGAATTCAGCACTGAAAGGCAAATCGATCACTTCAAATTCGCTTTTTAAAAGATATTATTCGGGTATCTACAATTTCCTCTGGATCAATTTGGAATTCAGAAAATTAGTAAAATTCAGCAAACCTGAACTAATTCACCTGGTAAGCAGTTCGTCACTGGCCCTTTATAAGGACTATCTGCTGATCGGACTTGCTAAAGTGATCGGGATACCGGTAGTTATGCACTGGCGATTTGGCAGAATACCTTCGCTGTCCATTCAGGATAATTGGGAATGGAGACTTTTAAAAAAGGTTATCAGTAAAAGTGAACTTTCAATCGTTGTTGATTCCAAATCCTATTACACTTTGCAGGATGCTGGATTTACCAATGTTGTTTATATCCCGAATCCACTTCGGTTGGATTTAGAACAAAAATCCAGGGCTATCAATGAAAGGCATTTACAAAGGCAACAGGGAAAGTTAATTTTCGTAGGACATATTGTAAGAAGCAAAGGGGTGTATGAACTGGTGGATGCTTGTTCGCAGTTGTCGGTTATTAAGGAACTGTCTCTCATTGGACCCTGTGAGGATGATGTAAGTAAGGAATTAAGGGTGATAGCCGGCCACCGTGATAACGGTGAATGGCTGAACCTCTTTGGAGAGTTAAACAGCGACCAGGTTCTGGAACAAATTATTAATAAACCTGTACTTGTGTTGCCTAGTTATACTGAGGGATTTCCCAATGCTGTGCTCGAAGGTATGGCGATGGGGTGTGCCATTATTGCAACCGATGTGGGAGCGATCCCGGAAATGCTGGATGTTCAGGGAAGCAGGCCCTGTGGAATTTGCGTTCCACCCAGACAGGTCGAAAAATTAAGGGAAGCCATCAGGGAACTAATGCTGGACCCTTTGAAAATTGAAGAAATGGGTAAAAATGGTATCGACCGTGTATTAACCCATTATACCATGGAAAAAATAGCCGAACAATACAGCAGTGTATGGAAAAGCACTGTCCATAAGTGACAAATTCCATTGATATGCTATTGATCATATCCTCAGTCTTTCCTCCTGAACCCCTTGTTTCTGCAAATTTAGCCCATGATCTGGCTTCTGCACTTTCGGAAAATTATCTCGTAACTGTGATCAATCCCATGTCATCGCGTCCCCTGGGCTTTTCCTTCACGGAGAATACCGGGGAAAAGAGAAAATTCGGACATACAGTGCTGAAGTCCCTCACCTATCCCAAATCAAAGATCATCGGCCGGATGAGAGAGAGTTACAGTTTCGGAAAACATGCTGCAAAATTTATTCACAAAAACCATAATACTATTCAGGGAATCTACTTTAATGCATGGCCATTACTGGCCCAATTCTTAATAGTTAAAACAGCGGGGAAGTATTCGATTCCCATAGTTCTGCATGTTCAGGATATATACCCGGAAAGTCTATTGGAAAAACTGCCGGTTTTCAAGAAGCTTTTAATCAGGCTGTTGCTCCCTATTGACAAGTACGTCCTTCATCACGTGCACCAGGTTATTACGATTTCTCCCAGTATGAAATCCTACCTTGTTAATACACGCAACCTTGAAGATCAGAAAGTTAAAGTGATCTTTAACTGGCAAAACGATGAATTGTTTTTGAATTACAGTAAATCGGTAAAGAAAAACAGGGATACGTCCTGTTTTACCTTCATGTTCGTTGGAAGTCTAAGCAGAACTGCCGCTATCCATGTGATCATAACGGCCTTTATAAACAGCGGCCTTAAAAATTCCCGCTTGGTTATAGCAGGGAATGGATCGCAAAAAGAAATGCTGGTTTCCCTGGCAGATAATTCCAGGGGATTATTGATTGAGTTCTGGGATGCTCCCATGCTGAAAATTCCGGAAATTCAGGATAAGGCCGACGTACTGGTACTGAGCATGCAAAAGGGTGCAGCCAAATATGCATTGCCCTCAAAGTTGGTTGCCTACATGTTTGCTGAAAAACCTGTTTTGGCCTGTGTGGATAAGGAAAGTGACACGGCCCAGGCTATTCTGCAGGCAAACTGTGGATGGGTTGTTACACCGGAAGATACAGCGGAACTGGGTAACTCGATGAGATATGCAACAACGTTGCCCAAGGAAGACTTATTTACATATGGAAATAACGGATTAAAATATGCCCGGGATAACTTTTCAAGAAACAAGAATTTAAAGAAAATGGTAAATATTATCAGTGAGTCACTTACTCTTAGTTCTGACTCACGCTTGCATTAAATTTCATCTTTGAAAAACTTTCAATTTGGCCAAACCTTTTATCAGAAATATGCAAAAGGATGACTTGAATGAAGTTGTACGGCTTCACATAAGATCATTTCCTGAATTCTTCCTTACCAGCCTTGGAGGTGGTTTCCTGTTCGAGCTATACAACGACTTCATGAAGGAAGCAAACTCTATTTGTAAAGTGATCGAATGTGAAGGTCAGATCAACGGTTTTATAGTTGGTAGTCTGAATCCCAGTGGGTTCTTTAAAAAAATGTTGTGGCAGAGGTGGCATTTCTACCTTTTTTATGCCCGCAAAGCCTTGCTAAAAAACCCGGCCTCAGTTTCCCGGAAACTGCTATTCGCCATACAATATCGTGGCGAACGGCCTCAAAAATTAACCAATGCTGCCTTACTCAGCTCCATCGTTGTAAACCCGGATACGTCCAATAGCGGATTTGGGAGCATACTTCTCAGGGCCTTTTGTCAGGAGGCTTTTCTGAGAGGTGCCGATGCCGTTTATCTGATCACTGATAAATTTAATAATGATCCAGTAAACGCCTTTTATGTTAAAAACGGCTTTCAACTGGAGAGCACATTTAAAAAAACCAGAGGCCGTATGATGAATCGGTATATATTGATCAAGGATGAAAAGATCATTTGACTTTATTACAGCCCTTCTGGGTTTGATCATTTTATCCCCCTTTTTATTAATAATAGGGCTCTGTATCAAGCTCAATGACAAAGGATCCATGTTTTTTAGACAGAAGCGGGTTGGCCGTTTTGGAAAGATATTTGTTTTATACAAATTTCGGTCCATGCGGGTACATAAACCGGCAACAGAGGGGACCTTTGAACCGGGCAACACAAACCGGATTACCAGTGTCGGTCGTTTTCTAAGAAAGACAAAAATTGATGAATTACCCCAGTTAATGAATGTTTTGAAAGGAGAAATGTCAATTGTTGGTCCCCGGCCCGAAGTTGAAAAATGGACGGTATTTTATCCCGAAAGATGGGAACTGGTCCACTCTTTATTGCCCGGGATAACCGACATTGCCTCTATTGAGTTTCATAATGAAGAGTCATTACTGGCTGCATCTGATGATCCGGAAAAAACCTACAGGGAGATCATTCTGCCGAGGAAACTTGCTCTTTACGAATACTATGTGCATAATCATTCGTTTATTGGAGATATGAAGTTGATTGTGAAGACCTTCGTTCACCTATTTCAATAATAGCAAATACCATGACAATTCCGTATTCAAAAGTTCCCATGGCGGGTAATGAATCAAAGTATATCAATGAAGTATTGGAAAGTGGCTGGCTTACAACTTCATCAAAAGCCCTTCGTTTTGAAAAGCTTTTTGCCGAATATGTAGGTGCTAAGTTTGCCTGCGCCGTTAATTCCTGTACCTCTGCTTTACATCTTGCTGTTGAAGCCATTGGCATTAAAAAAAATGACAAGGTACTTGTACCTTCATTAACATTTACCGCTACGGCTGAAGTATTAAGGTATCTCGACGCTGTTCCGGTGTTTATGGATGTGGAATATGAAACCGGATTAATTACACCTGTTATTCTCGGTGCTGCTATCAAAGCAAATCCCGGAATTAAAGCACTCATGCTTGTTCATTACGGTGGTCAGGCTGCCATGATGACAACTTTTAACGGAAAAGGGATCCTCGATATTTGCCGTGATAACAATATTATGGTCATTGAGGACGCCGCCCATGCATTCCCCACAAAATTTGAGGATCGTTATATTGGTTCTTTCGGTGATGTGACCTGTTTTAGTTTCTATGCCAATAAAACTATTACAACAGGCGAAGGCGGTATGATGGTAACCGACAATGCAGACATATACAAACGGGCAAAAACCATGAGACTGCATGGCATTGACCGTGATATCTGGGAAAGGTTCACTGCCAAAAAATCATCATGGGAGTATGATGTAATAGCCCCGGGATTCAAATACAATATGCCGGATGTCAATGCAGCCATCGGACTTGCCCAACTGGAAAAAGCCGGGTATTTCCGAGAACAGAGGCAACGTTGTGCCTTATTTTACCTCTACGAGCTAAAAGATCTGCCTGCCATTGACCTGCCTGTTTGTTATGGGCCAAAAGAACATCACTCCTGGCATCTTTTCCCGATTGTAATCCGGCCCGGATCTCCAGTATCCCGGAATGAATTCATTCAGATCCTGTCAAAACAGGAGATCGGTACTTCAGTGCACTATAAACCTTTGCACAACATGACATATTATAAAGAAACCTATAAATTGAACCCGGAGGATTTTCCAAATACGGAAAGGATCTGGAACGGTACTGTATCGCTGCCCATTTATCCCGATTTAAAAAATGAAGAATTGAAATATATATGTCAAACAATAAAAGGAATTTTATCATAATATCCGTATTTTCGTACCATAATAGACCAAAAGTGTTCTTTTGAAGCCAACTGGTCCGTTGTTATTTATTAATATGTTCCGGTAATGACCTTCCTCAAACCAATATAACCATGGTTAAAAATTATCCAAAATGGCTGGAATTTCTACGGAACAAAGCCATCAAACTGTTTCAGAATTATTCCCTTCCCAGGTGGATGGTATTCGGGATGGATAATTTTTCTGTTTTCCTTACATTCCTGTTCGCCTATCTGCTCCGGTTTAACTTTGTACTTGAAGATTTTAGCTACAGGTTGGCAATTAATCAGGCTTTAATTGCCCTTTGTGTTTATGCTGCATTTGCCCTTGTATTCCGTTCCTTTTCAGGTCTTATTCGTCATACCACCATCATTGATATTTTTCATGTTCTCGTTTCTACCAGCTTTTCTTTGATGGCACTCCTTAGTCTTACACACTTTAGCAGAATGATTGGTTGGAGTGAAAATCTAAATATTCCCATTTCTATTATTTTAATCCATTATGTTACAATAACCTTATATCTGTTTTTTGTTCGTATCGTTATTAAAGTTGTTTATCAATTGATAACAAGTGCTTCAGGAGACAAAAAGAGAGTGCTGATTTTTGGAGCAGGTGCTTTGGGGGTTATAGTTAAACGGGTAATCCAGAGCGATGTAAAAAGTGAATACCAGATCGCAGGGTTTCTTGACAACAATAAGAAACTTCAAGGGAAAAAAATTAATGGCATACCCGTTTACAATCCCAAGATCCTGTCTGCAGAATTCCTCCAAAAGCAAAAGGTTATGACCCTTATTTTTGCTATAAATGACATTTCGCCTTCGGAAAAAAGCCAAATTATACGTTCAGCGTTAAATATGGGAATTGAAGTTCGTGAAACTCCATCGGGAGATACCTGGCTGGATGGTAAACTCCAGATCAAACAGATCCAAAAGGTAAAACTGGAGGACCTTTTGGGCAGGGATCCTATTAAACTGAATATGAAAAGGATTAGTATCGGGCTTACAGGAAAGACCATATTGGTCACAGGCGCTGCCGGTTCTATCGGATCCGAAATCGTACGTCAGCTTATGCGCTTTAAAATCAAAAAACTCATCCTGGTGGATCAGGCTGAAACACCTGTATTTCATCTGGAATATGAATTGCGGGCAAAATGCAACGACATTATGGTTGAACTCATTCTGGCTGATGTAACAAACTTTGAAAAAATGAAACAAGTATTTCAGGAGTATCATCCTGAGATCGTTTTCCATGCCGCTGCCTATAAACATGTTCCCCTGATGGAGCAAAATCCGCATGAAGCATTCAGGGTGAATATTGGAGGGATTGAAATTATTACTGAGCTATCTGTGAAAAATGGAGTAAAGAAATTTGTACTGATCTCTACGGATAAGGCCGTAAATCCCACCAATGTAATGGGTGCCTCCAAACGGATTTGTGAGATGGTTGTACAGATGAAAGCCCAACAAAAAGATATAAAAACACAATTCGTTATTACCCGCTTTGGTAATGTGTTGGGATCAAATGGCTCTGTAATACCTATTTTCAGTAAACAAATCGAAGAAGGTGGCCCATTAACCGTAACGCATCCTGAAATTACAAGGTATTTCATGACAATCCCCGAAGCATGCCAACTGGTATTGGAAGCTGGATTTATGGGTAAGGGAGGAGAGATCTTTGTTTTTGAAATGGGAAAACCCATTAAAATTGCTGATCTGGCTCATCAAATGATCCGGCTCTCGGGTCTTGTTCCCGAAAAGGATATCAAGGTAGTATTTACGGGCCTGAGACCAGGCGAAAAAATACATGAAGAATTGCTTACCGAAAACGAAAATACAATACCGACCCATCATCCTAAAATTAAAATTGCCAGAGTTCAAGGCTTTAATAATAAGGAACTTATTACTAAAATAAATACACTTGGAATAAGTTTATACTCTTTATCAAAACAGGAAGTAATTGATTTTTTCGTTCAGTATGTTCCTGAATTTAATAGTACAAATCATAATTACAATGGCAAACCCGAAAATGAGCAATATGCCAGGTCCATTGATAGGTCAAACCAAACAGCCGTAAGAACAGATCAGTGATTTTTTTTGGGATAGCTTCATAATCATATTACTACATTAATTAAAAATAACATGCGTTCAATCCTGGTAGGTTTTGTGATCATGTTAAACTTTATCCGTTGTTTTCCGCATCTGCTTATCTTTTTAGTACATAAAAACAGGAAACTTGTTGAAGCAGATATCCGGCGATGGCTCGAGATTAAATGCCTGAAATATGGAATAATAACCGGATTTATATATTTACTCAGTTTTTTTCGAGAGTTCAGAAATGTGTTCTATAACAGAATTGGGAAATCACACCATGTTTTGAATTTGTTTTGTCCCAAATTGTCAACGCTTTATATTAAAACAAAAGAGATTGGAGAAGGGTTATACATTAGTCATGGCTTTTCAACCGGTATCAGCGCTAAATCTATCGGTAAAAATTGCCATATAGGCCATATGGTCTCCATTGGGTATTATAATGGCTTTCCAGCCATTAAGGATAATGTCACCATTTATGCAGGAGCAGTAGTTCTGGGCAATATAACCATTGGAAACAATTCCGTGATCGGGGCTAATGCGAATGTTTTTACCGATGTACCCGATAACAGCACCGTATTACCGGCCGCTCCGCGAATCATAAAATGGGAAAGAAAAATTACTCCGGGCCGGTCAATTGAATAATCTTCCTTAACTTCATATTATTTAAGCGTGAATTACCTGGTTTTTTTAGCTTGCATGGGAAGGGTTTTGGCTCAAAAAGACAGATTGGGAAAGGGGTATTGAATACACAGGATACAGGGATATTTCCTTACTTAAAACAAGAATAAATAAGTAGTTAAAAAAATAACAATATAATATTTTTCATAGGTTAGTCGTTAATTTATAAACTTTCGTCACCGATTTTGGTGCGTTTGTCAAAAATAGCGAAATTTGAAAGTTATTGGTTATCTTATAATTTAACGTTACTATGAAAAAAGCGAAACTATTCGTTATGGTAATCCTTGTTTCATTGATTTTTATTCTGGGTTGTGAGGATCCAAATGTGATAACAGGTAAAAATGATGGTAAATCTTACCCTTCTATATTTGAGAGAGCAGATTACTATGTAGCCACGAACGGCAACGACAATAATCCTGGTACCATTAGTAAACCCTGGGCTTCATGGCAGAAAGCATTTTCAGTTGCGTTGCCGGGAGATACCGTTTATATCAGGGGAGGAGTTTATGGGATCACGGCAAATCGTCCGGTTCCCAGTGCAGGCGCATATGCCGGTTTTAAAAATGGAACATCCATTGAAAATATTTGTATTTTCAATTATCCTGGAGAAACTCCTATTTTAGATTGTTATACTGCATTACGTTCAGTCAGTGATGGCATGTATTTACAGAATGCAAGGTATTGGCATCTTAAAGGATTAACGATTATTAATGCGTTACAAAAAACAAATGGTTCAAATGTAACGAGTGGTTTCCAATTTAAAGACTGTGATAACATAATTGTTGAGTATTGTATCGCTCACAATATAGAAGGTGCGGGATTTAAATCTTTAAATGGAGTGGGACATTATGTCTTTGTAAACTGTGATTCATACAATAATTTTGATCCTTATACAACTTTGCCAAATGTTCCGGGCGGAAATGCTGATGGGTTTTGTGCTTATGATCTTGACCTTGGTAGTTTAATTATTTATAAGGGATGTCGGGCATGGGGAAACTCAGATGATGGATTTGATACATATTGGACTGATGGACTTGTAACTTATGATGAATGTTGGGCTTTTGGTAATGGCTATTATGGTGGAAATGGATTTAAACTCGGACCGTTGCATAGTACTTCGATTAGCCAAACTGCAAGAATTGTAAGAAATTGTATTGCTTCAAATAATAGTGTAGTTGGATTTGCTCAAAATTTTTTAGGTCTGACACTGGAATTATACAATAATTCGGCTTATCATAATGGCAATGATGGATTTGATATGGAGGTTGGAACCAATGTTAAAATATTGAAAAATAATTTGGCATATGCTAATGGTGTTAAAGATGGGCATATGGGTGTAAATGATATTCACGATCACAACAGTTGGGATCTGCCGGTAACGGTTTCGGCTGCTGATTTTATGAGTTTGGATACTATGCAGTTATACCATGAAAGAAAAGGAGATGGCTCACTTCCTGAAATTCATTTTATGAGACTAACACCCGGTAGCGATTTGATCGATGCAGGATCAAACGTCGGATTGCCCTTTGTGGGTTCCGCGCCGGATCTGGGTGCTTTTGAAAAGAAATGATCATCAATATGCCTACTTACAGGCAAAAAAGTCAAAAATTACTGATTTATTAACGAAGTATTAGTTTTTTAGTATTTTTTCTAAATTTGGTTGTATTATTCATCAGATTTATATTGTTCGATAAAAGTTTGATAAAGAGTTATTTAAGTTAATTGTTATTGTCCCTATGATTAAGATTTTTATCAGAACTATTATATTTATTATTCTATCAAGCGCAGTATTTGGAGGCACACCATTATTGGGTGCTGATTATTATGTAGCTACAAACGGCAATGATAATAACCCGGGTACGTTTGATCAACCCTGGGCTTCGTGGCAGAAAGGATTTGAAGAGGCTCAACCTGGAGATATGGTTTATATCAGAGGAGGAATTTACAGGATTCCGGATAATCGTCCAGTTGCAACTGCAGTGGTTTATGCAAGCAGAATTAATCAAACTACCACAGATTACATTTCTGTTGTCAATTATCCTGGCGAAACACCAATTTTAGATTGTTATGATGTATCTCGTTCAATTTGTGATGGTATCTACTTTCAGAATGCAAAATATTGGCATCTAAAAGGATTAACAATTAAAAACGTTTTGCAAAACACGTTAGGTACTAAGGTAGCAACTGGTTTTCAATTTAAGGATTGTGATTATATTATTGTTGAAAATTGTGTTGCTCACAATATAGAAGGTGCTGGATTTAAATCTCTAAACGGTGTTGGACATTATACTTATATAAATTGTGATTCCTACAACAATTTTGATCCTTATACCGCTTTGCCCAATGTTCCTGGCGGAAATGCTGATGGATTTTGTGCTTACGATCTTGACCTAGGTAGTTTAGTTGTTTATAAGGGATGTCGGGCATGGGGCAATTCTGATGACGGTTTTGACACCTATTGGACTGATGGACTGGTAACTTATGATGAATGCTGGTCCTTTGGTAATGGATATTATGGTGGTAACGGATTTAAACTCGGACCGTTACATATGGATGTAAGTTATGAAACCGCAAGAATTGTAAGAAATTGTATTGCATCAAATAATGGTGTTGTTGGATTTGCACAAAATTTCTTGGGTTTAAAATTGGAATTGTACAACAATTCAGCCTATTACAACCGTAATGATGGATTTGATATGGAGGCAGGTACATGTGTTAAAATACTGAAGAATAATTTAGCTTATGCTAACTATACCAAGGATGGAGATATGGGTGTTAATGATATCCACGATCATAACAGTTGGGATGTGCCTATACCTGTTTCTGCAGATGATTTTGTGAGTTTGGATACCATGCAATTGTACCAGGAAAGAGAAGTAGACGGCTCACTTCCGGAGATTAATTTCATGAAATTGGCTCCCGGGAGCAAATTAATTGATGCCGGTATTGATGTCGGTTTGAATTTTAAAGGTATTGCCCCGGATATAGGTGCTTTTGAATCAAATGATGCTACCAATGCCAGAAAACCAGTATTAAAAAGTGCATCTGTATTAAATGAAAATCCTTCAGAGGTATTATTAGAATATGATTTAAATCTGGTGAGTACAATCATTCCAAGTACCGGTTCGTTCGCAGTCAGGATGAATTCCGTCATTAATCCTGTGTATTATGTTGACATTTCGGGTAACAAGGTGCACCTGTCAATAACCAGACCAGTAAAACATACCGACACTATTTTGGTAACATATCTTCAGCCTGCAATTAATCCGATGCAAACTGCCGAAGGAGGTCTGGCAGAAACATTTATGTTGAATCCAGTTACAAACAGCATCAAAAAAACTATACCAGACTTAGTGGGGGCTGTTATAGAAAATGCAACACCATCCACTTTGATCCTTACTTATGATCTGGTACTGGCTAATGTTCTGCCTTCCGTGTCTTCATTTGCCGTCACAATCAATTCTGTAGAAAGAAGCGTTAATGCGCTTGCAATATACGACAGTAATGTCATATTGACATTGGCTGGTTCTGTTGTTTATAATGATGTGATTACAGTTTCTTACACCAGTCCAGAAATTAATCCGTTACAGTCTGACTCGGGCGGGCAAGCAGAAAGCATAGCTGACAGCCCAGTTACAAATAACGTTGAAATTGAGCTTCCGGTAAACGTGCATTCCCCAAAGGTAAACAACCTTAATCATCCTATTATTCTTATTTATCCCAATCCAGCCACCAGTTTTATAAATCTCTCTATTCTGGGTGAAAAAATGGTAAAACCCATTTATATCAGAATTATCAATCAATCAAGTAATATTGTTTTTGAAGATCGATTGATTTCCGAGAAAAACGAGCTGCAAATTCCAATAAATCTTGTTCCGGGTGTTTACTTTGTGCAAATGAGATCAGGTGATTCAACCTGGTATAATCAGAAAATGGTTGTACAATAAAGCATGAAGAAGGCTGTAGGAGCTATAGGCTATAGGCCATAGGTTATAGGTTATAGACTGTAGGCTAAAATTCTTTTCTTTTGAACTCCTGATTACTTTTTTTGTTTACAATATACCACTCAGACAGAATTTTATACTATGTATAAAAAACATTTGCTATCAGGACAAGTCTTATTTATCTTTTTTATCACTTTATCAAGCTGTAATACAAAGGAAAAAAAAACCAATACAAACACATTTTACATGAATAAACCGACTGAAAGTGAATGGGCCATACTTTCTGAAAAAAGGATTTTCTTTGGTCATCAATCTGTTGGCCAGGATATTGTGGAAGGGATTAATGATCTGAAGAATGGAAGCAATGTAAATGAATTTGTTATTCTCGAAACAAGAAACAAATCAGATCTTCAACATCCTTTATTCGCCCATACTTTTGTCGGAAAAAATTCAGATCCAAAATCGAAAATAGATGATTTTGTCGCTGTCCTGCAAAGCGGATTAGCAGATTCGGTGGACATAGTTTTTATGAAATTGTGTTATGTTGATATTGACCGGCATACAAATATCAACAAGCTCTTCGAATATTATCAGACTTCGGTGGGTATTCTTCAGGAAAAATATCCACAGGTAAGGATCATTCATTTTACAGTACCCGTCACAATCCGGCAGAAAGGCATTAAAGGTCTTGTTAAATTGATTCTAGGTATGGATAATAATGTGCCCAGGAATAAATACAATAAACTATTACGGAATCGATATAAAGAAAATGAATTATTTGATATCGCAAAAATTGAAGCAATATCCCCAGATGGTACAACGAATAAGTATGGTTTTGGAATTCCCGGTTTGGTTCCGGAATATACTTACGATGGAAGACATTTAAATGCCCAGGGAAGGCAGCTGATAGCCTCTGAACTCCTTCGATTTCTGGCCAGGTTTTAATATAGGATTAACCAATGTGTGTTAATGCTAATTATATCATAAAATAACCATTTTGTATTGATAAAATGCTTAACTTTAAACCTTTATTGTTGGATGATATCATTTCATATGATATGAGGCTGATCCCAAACCCTGAACCGTTATGTTAGTTAATTTCTCACAATTACCGGAACGACTTCAGCAAAGCATCAGGTGGCTTTACCAGAATTATTCCATACCCCGCTGGATGATGTTTACACTGGATAACCTGGCTGTTTTTCTCGTCTTCCTGTTTGCCTATCTGCTCCGGTTTAATTTTGTGCTTTCCGATTTTGACCTGAACCTGGCAATTGACCATGCTTTACTGACAGTAAGTATATATATTGTATTTTCCTTAGTCTATCATTCTTATTCCGGACTGATCAGGCATACCACCCTTACGGATATATTTACCGTGTTTAAGGCAACCAGTTCTTCTTTTACAGTGCTTTTTGCCCTCTCCCTGATTGGCAGATGGATCGGATTGAGTGTTATACTCATCGTCCCCCTTTCCATCCTGATCATCCATTTTGTGTCCATCACGGTCTGGCAGTTTTTTGTGAGGGTCCTGATCAAAATAATATACAGGTTGATGACTAGCTCAGATACCAAAAAGAAGCGTGTTTTGATTTTCGGTGCCGGTACCCTGGGCTTTGTTGTCAAACGGGTTATTTACAGCGATGCAAATGGCAGTTTCCAGATTGCAGGCTTCCTGGACAACGATAAAAAACTGCAGGGTAAAAAACTGAACGGCATACCTGTATATAATCCCAAAATCCTTACCGGGGACTTCGTGGAGAAAAACAACATTGAAGCCATTATATTTGCCACGAATGAAATTACGCCTGCCGATAAGAGCATCGTTATCCGGTCATCACTTGACCTTGGACTGGAGGTACTCGAAGCACCCACTGTTGATACCTGGCTGAACGGTCAGTTTCACGTGCAACAGATCAAGAAGGTAAAACTGGAAGACCTGCTGGGAAGGGAACCGATCCAGCTGAACATGAAAACGATCGGGATAGGACTGACCGGTAAGACCATCCTGGTCAGCGGGGCAGCTGGTTCCATTGGTTCCGAGATCGTAAGACAACTCATGCATTTCAATGTTGGCCGGCTGATCCTGGTGGACCAGGCAGAAACACCCGTTTTCAATCTCGAAAAAGAGCTCAAACACGCTTGTTTGCAATGTCCCATTCATTTCATTCTGGCCGATGTGACCCATCCGGAAAAGATGGAACATATTTTCCGGGACTATCACCCCGAAATAGTATTTCATGCCGCTGCCTATAAACATGTACCCCTCATGGAGGAGAACCCGCATGAAGCCATCCGGGTGAATGTGGGCGGTACAAAAATAATGGCACGACTGGCTGTGATCTACGGTGTAAAGAAATTTGTCCTGATATCAACCGACAAGGCTGTTAATCCTGCTAATATCATGGGTGTTTCGAAGCGTTTATGCGAAATGATCATTCAATTGAAAGCACAAAAACCGGGGAACCGGACTCAATTCATCGTCACCCGTTTTGGCAATGTACTGGGATCGAATGGGTCGGTAATTCCGATTTTCAGCCAACAGATCGAGACGGGTGGCCCGGTCACCGTCACCCACCCTGAAATAAGCCGGTACTTCATGACCATTCCCGAAGCCTGCCAGCTCGTTCTGGAAGCCGGATTTATGGGAAAAGGCGGGGAAATCTTTGTTTTTGACATGGGTAAACCGGTGAAGATCATCGATCTGGCAAAACAGATGATCCGGCTGTCAGGTTTTGTTCCGGAAAAAGATATCAAAATTGAATTCACGGGTCTTCGTCCCGGAGAAAAACTGTATGAAGAGCTGCTGTCGGATCAGGAAACCACAAAACCCACCCACCATCCGAAAATAAAGATTGCCCGGGTTGAGAAACTGGATGAAGCGGAGTCACTTGCCCGGATCGATAACCTGCTAAACAACTTATATTCCCTCACGAAGCAGGATGTGGTAAATTACTGCCAGGAACTTGTGCCGGAATATCAAAGCACCAATGAAAAATACATTGAAAAGCCTGAAGAGGGCAGCTCTTTTCAGTTCAGGAAGAAGACAGATGCTGAACTTGTCCGGAATGGATTGAAGATTTAGGCTGCAGGAAGAAGGCTGTTGGAAGAAGGCTGTAGACTTTAGGCTGTAGGCTATAGCGTGTGGGGTTAGAGATGTGGGCATGGGGCAAGGCAAATTGCAGTAGGTTAATGGCCAAGGGCTGGAAGCTTCTGGTATATTTTATTAAGTTATAGGAAATAATATGAGAGACCATACGAAGCTTAGGGCATTTGAAATTGCTGACGATTTACACTGAAAACTTCTCATAATGTTCGGTCAAGAAGCCTTGGGGAATTTGTCAGACGTTATTCACCTCTATTTTCGTACCGGGTATCAGAAAAGAACTTTGGAAATGAAAACAACATAAGGAGTATCCCGTTTTATGCGATGTTTTGTGTTTAAAGGGAAGGCTGATAACCGATTATCATTCATTCTATTGTTAATAGAAGTTTTAATGCTTATATTTGCATTGATAATAGAGGTATTACATGAATCGTTCGCAATTACTTGAGGTTTTATCAGATCAACATTTATTCTCAGCAACAGAAGGATATGTGTCACGGTACGAGAAATTCCGTTTTCATGATTCATCATCCCTGATTACTATTATTACCGGAATCCGGCGTTGTGGTAAATCAACTTTATTACATGAAATACGGTTGCTTAATGAGCATCGCGATTATTATCTTAATTTTGATGACGACCGGCTTATTGAATTTAAGCCCCCTGATTTTCAACTGCTTTTAGAATTATTTATTGAGAAATTTGGAAAACAAAACGTTTTCTATTTTGACGAAATTCAAAATATTGAAGGGTGGGAGCGCTTTATCAGGCGTTTGCATGATATGGGCAATAAGATTTATATTACCGGTTCGAATGCAAGAATGTTAAGCCGGGAACTTGGGACACACCTTACCGGCAGGTACATACAGTTAGAATTGTATCCCTTTTCGTTCAATGAGTACTCAGCTGCCCAATGTGCCAAATATGTTCCTGATGTTGCAGAAACAACTGAGGGGAAAGCTACGTGGATGCGGTTATTTACTATGTATTTTGAAACCGGGGGAATACCTGAATTTATAAAGACCAATAATAAAGAATATTTAAAAAGTCTTTATGAAGGGATATTATATAAGGATATATTGACCCGGCATAAACTTACAAAAGAAAAAGAAATTAAAGAACTATTATACTTTATAGCAGGTAATGTTTCTAAAGAAATAACCCAGAACAGCCTGGCCAGAATAATTGGCATAAAGAACTCCTCAACCATAAAAGATTATCTTACTTATCTCGAAGATTCATATCTGGTTTTTACATTGCTTAAATATGACGAGTCGATAAAGCGACAATTGTTGGCGCCACGCAAAATCTATTTTATAGATATTGCATTGGCAAAAATCATTAGTTTTCGGAATAGTTCTGATACAGGACGATTATTGGAGAATTTGGTTTTTATAGAACTTAAGCGTAAGGGAGGGGAAGTATTTTATTTTAAAAATAAATGCGAATGTGATTTTATACACATAGATAGAAATATGGATAGAAAACTATTCCAGGTTTGTTATGATATGCACGAAGAATCTACCCGCAAGAGAGAAATTGAAGGATTGACGGAAGCAATGAATTACTTCAATTTGGAAACAGGTTATATATTAACCTTTTCAGAATCTGATGAATTAATTATAGAAAATAAAACAATATTGATTAAACCGGTTTGGAAATGGTTAAATGAGATACCCCGGTAGGCTTTTATATTGCCAATGAGGGTAAGGGTGAAATGCGGAAAAATATATGATGACTGTTTGTCGGGTAATTCACTGTTTTTGACTTTTTATTCAAGCTAACCTAATGTCGTAATTATGGATTTTAACAACAAATGCCTCTTAATTACAGGGGGTACCGGCTCATTTGGAAATGCGGTTCTTCGCAGATTTTTAAATACGGAGATTTCAGAGATCAGGATCTTCAGCCGCGATGAGAAAAAACAGGACGACATGCGGCAGTTTTATAAAAGTCAGAAGATCAAGTATTTTATTGGTGATGTGCGTGACCGGCACGGCATTGACCATGCCATGACAGGCGTGGATTATGTATTTCATGCTGCCGCACTGAAACAGGTGCCTTCCTGTGAGTTCTTCCCCACCGAAGCAGTCAGGACCAACGTACTCGGCTGCGAAAATGTGCTCGACTCTGCCATGCAGTATAAAGTGAAAAAGGTCATCGTGCTGAGCACCGATAAGGCTGTATATCCTATTAACGCCATGGGTATGTCCAAAGCACTGAGCGAAAAAGTGATGGTGGCAAAGTCAAGGTCACTGAACGAAACAGGTGTCGTATTTTGCGGCACCAGGTATGGTAACGTAATGGCCTCGCGGGGTTCGGTAATTCCGCTCTTTGTCAGCCAGATTAAGTCCGGTCAGACCATCACCATCACTGATCCCAACATGACGCGGTTCATGATGACGCTTGAAGACGCCGTGGAACTGGTGTTGTTTGCTTTCGGGCATGGAAAAAACGGCGATATATTCGTACAAAAATCACCGGCCTCAACCATTGCCGACCTGGCAAAGGCACTTACAGAACTATATGCATCCACTGTGCAAACCAGGATCATCGGGATCCGGCATGGTGAGAAATTGTATGAAACGCTTGTAAACCGTGAAGAAATGGTTAAAGCCATTGATGAAGGGAATTATTACCGTATTCCGGCTGATACCAGGGATCTGAATTACAGCAAGTTCTTTACGGAAGGTGAATCGAAGATGGCATCGGTTGAAGAATATAACTCACATAACACAAAGCGGCTGAATGTGGAAGAGACCAAAAAGCTGCTGTTAAAGCTGCATTCGATCAGGGAGGATGTTTTGAAGGAGAAGCTCGATCCCAAGTTCGAACCATGATATGAACCAAAAAGATTTTAATCACAAAGGACTAGAAAGATATTAACCACAAAGGACACAAAGGATTTCACAAAGGCCACTAAGTTTTATTTCCTTTGTGTTCTCCCTAAGGGATGCCTTCGTCATTTGTGTTAAATTCCCTTTGTGCACTTTGTGTTAATTTTTCTTCGTGTTCTTTGTGTTAAACTCTTCGTGTTCTTTGTGTTAAATTCCCTTTGTGCACTTTGTGTTAATTTTTCTTCGTGTTCTTTGTGTTAAACTCTTCGTGTTCTTTGTGTTAAATTCCCTTTGTGCACTTTGTGTTAATTTTTCTTCGTGTTCTTTGTGTTAAACTCTTCGTGTTCTTTGTGTTAAATTCCCTTTGTGCACTTTGTGGTAAATTCCCTTTGTGTGCTTTGTGTTAATCTTTTCTTCCTGTTCTTTGTGTTAAACTCTTCGTGTTCTTTGTGTTAAATTCCCTTTGTGCACTTTGTGTTAATTTTTCTTCGTGTTCTTTGTGTTAAATTCCCTTTGTGCACTTTGTGGTAAATTCCCTTTGTGTGCTTTGTGTTAATCTTTTCTTTGTGTTCTTTGTGTTAATCTTTTCTTTGTGTTCTTTGTGTTAAATTTTCTTCATGTTCTCAGTGTTGAACTTTTCTTATTCTTTGCTTTAAAATAGAATGAATAAAATTGGTATTACCGGACAAGCAGGTTTCATCGGAACCCATCTTTATAATTATTTCGGATTAAAAAAAGAGGAAGTCATCCTTATCCCTTTCCTTGATGAATATTTCGATGATCCTGCTAAACTTGAGGATTTTGTGAGCCAGTGCGATGTCATCATTCACCTGGCTGCCCTGAACCGGCATAACGATCCGCAAACCATTTATGATACCAACATCTTGCTGGTGAATAAACTCATTGCTGGCAATGGATAAAACCGGCTCCAGGCCGCATGTTTTTTTGCCTCATCCACACAGGAAGAAAGAGACAACATGTTTGGCAAATCAAAAAGGGAAGGCAGGGAAATGCTGGCAGCATGGGCGGAAAAGAACAATGCTGCTTTTACCGGACTTGTTATTCCCAATGTATTTGGTCCCTTTGGTCATCCATACTATAACTCCGTGGTGGCTACTTTCTGTCACCAGGTCACCCACAACGAACAGCCCAAAATAGAAATGGATGCTGTATTGAAGATTATATATATTGGGGAACTGGTTAATGTAGTTTATGAAGCGGTCAGCGGTCAGCGGTTGGCGGTCAGTGGTCAGTCGTCAGTCGTCAGCGATCAGATATCAGCAAAGGAGTATAAGGTACCATACACAAGCGAAAAAAAGGTTTCCGAAATTTTGGAACAGGTGATCCGGTTTAATACTGAGTATCGCGAAAAAGGCATATTTCCTGAAATCCATGATAAATTTGAACTGAATTTATTCAACACTTTCCGCTGCTACATGAATATTGACGGGCATTATCCGGTAAAGCTTTCGAAAAATACCGATGATAGGGGAAGTTTTGTTGAAACTATAAAAACTCAACTAGGAGGGCAGGTTTCCTTTTCAACCACCAAACCCGGCATTACCCGCGGCAACCATTTTCATACCCGGAAAATTGAACGGTTCGCGGTCATTAAAGGAAAGGCACGGATACAGTTAAGGCGGATTGGCACGGATAAGGTTATAAATTTTGAACTGGACGGAAATGAGCCCTCGTATGTGGATATGCCAATCTGGTTTACGCATAATATTACAAACATTGGTGAGGATGAGTTGTATACCATATTTTGGATCAATGAGTTTTTTGATCCGGGAGACCCGGATACATACTACGAAGCAGTATAAGAGATAACCACAAAAGACAAATAAGAATTTAACACAAATGACGAAGGCATCCCTTAGGGAGACCACAAAGGATTACACAAAGGACACAAAGGTTTAAACCACAAAGAGCACAAAGATTTTAACCACAAAGGGCACAAAGTTTTTCACAAAGAACACAAAGAAGAAAATCAGAATGACTTTGGATTTTCATACAGAACAACTTGGACATGAGATTATTGGAATTTCGATACTTGTCCATAAAACACTTGGACCAGGGTTACTTGAATCGGCCTATAAAGAATGTTTGTTTCATGAAATTGCGAGTAGCGGCTATTATGTTGAAAAAGAGAAACCAATACCTTTAATTTATAATGATTTAAAGTTAGAATGCGGTTATCGGGCAGACCTGATTGTTGATAATAGAATTTTGCTTGAAATCAAATCTGTTGAGGCTTTAAATGATATACATTTGGCCCAGGTACTTACTTATCTGAAAATTGGAGGTTTTCGCCTTGGATATTTAATTAATTTTAATGTGCAATTATTAAAAGAAGGTATTAAACGGGTTATCTTATGAACTTTGTGCCCTTTGTGATAATTTTTCTTTGCGTTCTTTGTGTTAAATCATTTGATTTTCTTAGTGTTCTCCCTAAGGGATGCCTTCGTCATTTGTGTTAAATTTCCTTTTTGCCCTTTGTGTTAAAATTTTTATCTTCTTCGTGTTCTTTGTGTTGAATTTCCTTTGCGCCCTTTGTGTTAGAATTTTTATCTTCTTTGTTTTCTTAGTGTTAAATTCTCTTTGTGTTCTTTGTGTTAATTTCTTTGTGATCTTTGTGTTAAACATTTACAAAGTATGAAAGTAATGACAATCCTGGGCACAAGGCCCGAAATAATCCGCCTCTCCCGCGTTATAACTTTGCTTGATGAGCATGTTAACCATATACTTGTACATACCGGTCAGAATTACGATTATGAACTGAGTGAGATATTCTTTAAAGACCTTGAACTTCGCAAGCCCGATCATTTTCTCAATGTGGATACCTCCTCCCTGGGTGCTGCCATAGGTGACATTATCCGCAAGTCGGAAACAGTATTGAAACAAGAAAAACCGGATGCCCTGCTTGTGCTGGGGGATACCAATTCCTGTCTATCCGCTTATATGGCCAAGCGATTGCATATACCGATCTTTCATATGGAAGCCGGTAATCGTTGCTTTGATGAAAACGTACCGGAAGAAACGAACAGGAGAATAATTGACCACATTGCTGATTTCAACCTGGTATATACTGAACACGCCCGCAGGCATTTGATCAGCGAGGGACTTCCCCACCGGCGCATTTACCTCACCGGTTCCCCAATGAACGAAGTACTGACTTTTTACAAACCAAAAATTGATCAGTCAGAGATTTTACGTCACTTGTCACTCGTCACCCGTCACTATTTTATGGTTTCAGTGCACCGTGAGGAAAATGTAGATAATCCTGCTAACCTGGAGAAGATTATTGCTGTATTGGAAAAACTGCAGCAGGAATACGGTCAGCCTGTGATCGTATCCACACATCCCCGTGCCAGAAAGAGACTGGAAGCAAGAAATGATAAGATGAAAAACGATCAGATCAGGTTCCTGAAGCCCTTTGGATTCAGTGATTATATTCATTTGCAGCGAAATGCCACCTGCACCGTTTCCGATAGCGGTACGATCAGCGAGGAGTCTGCCATTCTTTCCTTTCCTGCCATTTCGCTTCGCCAATCCATGGAACGTCCGGAAGCCCAGGATGCCGGAACGATCATTCTGACCGGTTTTGAGCCGGACACTGTGCTCCAGTCGATCCGGACTACTATTGCCCAGCATGAACAGGGAAGCTATAAGCAGATACCCCCGGATTATGAGATCAGCAATACCTCCTGGAGGGTTCTGAAATTGATTATGGGGAATGCTGGATTGAGCAGGATTTGGAGCGGGATTTGGTGATTGGTATTCAGTATTCAGTATTCAGTATTCAGTATTCAGTATTCAGTATTCAGTATTCAGTATTCAGTATTCGATTTTGTATTAAGCCTAACTGTCATTTTAAGTCGTAGTAGATGCATGTATACTCGAAAAAAAGCAAGAAGTATTTATTATTTCATTTGATGTTGATAGTAAATACTTGCATTTGTGCTCAGCAGATTGATCAGCATACCCTGTTCATGGAAAGGATCCAGGCTGATGCTGAACTGGGCTATGCGATTGGTGCTGAGTATGATTACAGAACCGATTTCCTTAAGCTGAATTTTACTGCCAGATATAATCTCAATCCCATTTTATCGTTGGGTCTGGGCAGTGGCATACGGTTTTACCATGATGAAAAAGATGCAGTAATCCCTTTGTATGCCTGTTTCCAGGCTTTTTTGCCAGGAAATAAAGTCAGACCCTATTTTTCCTTGTCCTTCGGATACTTATTGGATATTACTATGGATTTTACAATTTATGATGTGGTCCCTATGTTTAATCCAGCTGCCGGGATAGGTTTCAATGTATCGAAAAAAATGGCAATTAACATCGGGATCGGATATGAAATGCAGAAATCCGAGATTTTTAACGATTGGCTGGGGCCATCCTATCCAGAATATCTGAGCTTCGTAAGTTTAAATTTTGGTCTTGTATTTAGAGAATTGGGATTCATGCTCCGGGGTAAGAAGCCCGGGGAGTAAGAAGTATTCAGTATTCAGTATTCAGTATTCAGTATTCAGTATTCAGTATTCAGTATTCAGTATTCAGTATTCAGTATTCAGTATTCAGTATTCAGTATTCAGTATTCAGTATTCAGTATTCAGTATTCAGTATTCAGTATTCAGTATTCAGTATTCAGTATTCAGTATTCATGCGAATTAAGAGTTAAAAATTAAATATATGAATGCAGCTGCGATCCTACCAAAGACATGAACTAACAAACCTTTTGTGGACCGCACCTTTGACGCTCTTTGAATATCTGTTTTTTCAATAATCCAGTTAAACAACGATTCGATTGGTTGTCTGACACTGGATACTGCCCTGGAATAAATATCATTGGCTGCTTTATCACGCTGCCTGAGAACCTCAGGTTGGTTTTTGACCGCCTTAACCGGAGTTAGTATTCTTGAATTACAAGAGCTTTCCATATCCTTTAAAAGTTCCGCATCACAGTAGATCTTATCTCCATAGAAGGTTCTGTTGGGTATATTACTCCAGTTTTGCCTGTGCACGTTCAGATCATGCTCAGATGCAGGCGTAATCACGATGTTTTCCGGGAATGGAAGATGATTTGGTCTGTGATATGCCAGTGCATGTAGCTTTAAACCAAAGTAATACATGCTTTTAGTTGAACAGTATCCCTTATCCGTTAATTCTCTGGCTACAGATGGAATCCGTTTTCCGGAACAAGTAATTATGGGAAGTGAATCGATTAAACTGGCATCCAGGTCACAGTCATCGGGACGATATCCGGAAAGCACCAATTCTGATAAATGCCGGAATGCCTCGCTTAAGCGATTTATTCTCGTATTATATGCTACATAGCTTGGAAGCAATGGAAACCAGGATCGCAGATGATCACTTGCGTATTGATGGATTTGCTTTATCTTTAATCGTTGTTCCACGTGCATGGCATATAGATAGATTGTCATTATTTCCTGATCTGTAAAATCAGGCTGATTGTTATTGCTGAAGCGCTCACAGAGGCTTCTTAAATTTGAATCATATATATCACAGATATACAAATAGATAGAAATTAGTTTGAGTTCTTTTACCTTGGGAATCATATTGCCTGACATAATTTGGAGTT
Source organism: uncultured Bacteroidales bacterium (assembly GCA_963705125.1). Classification (GTDB taxonomy): domain Bacteria; phylum Bacteroidota; class Bacteroidia; order Bacteroidales; family UBA10428; genus UBA5072. Next base: position 604,985 of record CAVPIY010000012.1, read on the forward strand.
ATGCCATAATATATTGATTTCCAAGGTTTTAACCAAATAAAAACATCATAATTTATTGACAATCAGCAATTTATATGTTAATAACTTAATCTATTTCAACCCTTAATTCGCATTATTCAGTATTCAGTATTCAGTATTCAGTATTCGGTATGGTATTCTGGCTTACACCCTGCCCACACCCACACTCTACAGCCTAAACCCCTACAGCCTAAATACCTCCTTCTTAAGAGCTCCTGATCTTATTCGCCAGTATATTATAAACCGCTTTGAAAAAATACCGGATATCCGTGCTATGAGGATGCTTCTTCAAATCCCGAATATAGATCCGCTCGGCCTTAATATTACCTTTGTCATCGGGCATGTTTAACGCCACGTAAGGAGGAAAACAGCCGGGTTTGTACTTTATCCGCTCGACCTGCAGGTCTTCGGGAAATTCGCTAAACCGCACCCGACTTAAAGGTCGCAGTCCCACCAGTTTCATTTCCCCTTTCAATACATTGAAAAGCTGGGGAAACTCATCCATCCATAACTTTCTGAATATTTTACCCCACTTGGTTAACCTGAAATCGTTCGCAGGCTTTCCCTTACTGTTATACCCGTTCAACCTGACTACATAATCCTGCAGGTACTCGGAGTAAGGGTGCATAGTACGGAATTTGTATACTCTGAACATCTTTCCGTTTTTTCCTATCCGGCTAAGCCTGATGATAGGATAGTACGAGGGATGCCTGTGCATGGCCGGCTCCTGCGTCTTCATGGCCACGAAATATGATAAACCATTGATCCGTTTGAAATCAACGATTTCAAAGCCGCAATACACCAGCCTCCCCAGTACTTCAGCCTGGGAAATGGCATGAAATTCGCCATTTGTCAGTAAATAATACAGATCCTCCAGATAGGGGATCCGGGGTATGACCCGGTTCAGCATGAAATCCACCAGCCACAGAAGCGGGCCCAGATACCTTCCCCAATATCCGTAAATCAAATTTTTCCGTTCATTATAGGACTCAAGCCGGCCGAAATATATGCCCCCCTCGGGCAATAGTATGTTGACTGCGCGGAACAACTTATTGGGGTGCTGGATGCTGTTTACCATGCGTATGTTTATGATGGCCCGCACATTGTTGAAATCAACATCATCCACGTAAGATGATTTGTTGGTGGTGAGTATTATACTTTTGTAATATTTTTTCAGATCAAGGTGTTCGGAAATATACCTGAGTACATCGCAATCCGATGCTTTTTCAATGGCGCGTTCCAGGGAATTCTGGTTATCCAGTTCCCGAATAAAATAGGAAATAATGGCATCTTTGGCCGCAGACCTGAATTTTTCGAATTTTGAACCGCCTTTTAAATTGTGCACATATTGAAAATAGGAATCCATGAGAGGGTAGGAATGAGATGATTGGATGTGAAATTGAAACATATACTTTCAACTAAAATACAACCTTCACCGCTGACTAAAAAATATTATTTACCAAAGAATCAGTTACATTGACGAATAGACTTTATTCAAGGGGGAATGAAAAAAGGGAGCTAAAGGCAGTGAGCGGGCAGGTGATTGGTGAGAAGTAGGCCGGTGGTTGGTAATCGGTATTCGGTATTCGGTATTCGGTATTCGGTATTCGGTATGGTATTCTGGCTTACACCCTGCCCACACCCACACTCTACAGCCTAAACCCCTACAGCCTAAACACCTCCTTCTTACGAGCTCCTGATCTTATTGGTCAGAATATTATACACCGCTTTCAGCAAATAACGGATATCCGTGGTATGTGGATGCATTTTCAGATCATTGATATAGATCCGTTCCGCTTCAATATTCATCTTATCATCGGGCATGTTAAGGGCCACATAAGGCGGAAAGCATCCGGGCTTGTATTTGATTCTCTCAACCTGCAGGTCTTCGGGAAATTCGTTGTATCGGACCTGGCTCAAAGGCCGCAATCCCACCAGTCTCATTTCTCCCTTTAAAACATTGACGAGCTGGGGTAATTCATCAAGCCAAAGTCTCCTGAATAGTTTTCCCCAACGTGTAACCCGAAAGTCCTTGGCTGGCTTACCCTTTTCATTATACCCGTTCAACCTGACTACATAATCCTGCAGGTACTCGGAGTAAGGATGCATGGTACGGAATTTGTATACTTTGAACATCTTTCCGTTTTTTCCGATCCGGCTAAGACTGATAATGGGATAGTATGTGGGATGTCCGTGCTCGGCAGGCTCCCGTGTTTTTTTAGCTACAAAATATGATAAACCATTGATCCTCCTAAAATTCACGATATCAAAGCCGCAATATGCCAGCCTGCCCAAGACTTCAGCCTGGGAAATGGCATGAAATTCACCGTTTGTCAGTAAATAATACAGATCATCCAGGTAGGGGATCCGGGGTATGACCCGGTTCAGCATGAAATCCGCAAGCCACAGGATCTGGCCCAGATACCTTCCCCAATATCCGTAAATCAAATTTTTCCGTTCATTATAGGACTCAAGCCGGCCTAAATATATGCCCCCCCCGGGCAATAGTGTGTTGACTGCCCGGAAAAGCTTATTGGGATGCTGGATGCTGTTCACCAGGCGCATGTTTATGATTGCCCGAATATTATTGAAGTCTACATCATCCACGTATGATGATGTGGTGGTCGTTAGAACTATGCTTTTATAATATTTTTTCAGATCCAGGTGTTCGGAAATGTACCTGAACACATCACAATCCGATTCATTCTGAATGGCACGCTCCAGATCATTCTGGTTTTCCAGCTCCCGGATATAATAAGAAACGATGGCAGACTTTGCTGCCGGCCTGAATTTCTCGAATCTCCAACCGCCTTTTAAATTGTGAACATATTGAAAATAGCTTTCCATTCAACATTAGGGTTTAATTGTCAGGGTATGCAATAAACTGCTGTTCATTGTTTAACAAATTTACATCAGCATTGTTCCATAATTCAGATCATATTTACCAATGTATCAATTGCTTTGACGAATGATGCAGAATGTTGGATGAAAGAAGAATGCAGTCAGGAAATCGTGCAGTCAGGCGTCGGAAAACCCTGTTGGGGGGTTTCCATATAATGCTTAAGGAAAAGGCAGGATCTGGACTTCCACTTGCACTTTATATTCTGACTCACCGTTTTACTTTTTTGTCTGCCACACAAAAAAGTAACAAAAAAAGTCACCACGGGCGAAAAAATCGGGCTCGCACTAGCCGCACATCCTTTCGCTAACAAGGGCAGTGCGACCCGATTTTCACACCGCCCGTGGACGATCCAACACGCTCGGCGAGATTATTAGTTGTATAATACATAGGAAAATGTTTACGAAGGCGGGTTGTGCAGCTTTGCCCGTCCGTAGCCTTGGCGGAGGCGGGTCGTACAAGTCATGCGGCTTTGGTAAAGTCCTTCCCTGAAACAGTGCAGCAGGTGCAATAAATTAGCCATTCAATCATTCAATCATTAAAAAATCATAACTTTGAATTGAAGCTCCTCGCAGCAAGCTGCGAGGAATCTTCGATCCCCAAATAGGTATTTTATATTTTATGCTCGCTAACCCCGCGGCTAGCCACGGGGAATGCGCTCGCGGGGATTCAAAATCAAGAACTAAAATAAAGAACGATGACAAAAACACTAAAATATATCGTTCATAAAGAAGGTAAGTACTACGTTTCACAATGTCTAAACGTGGATGTATCAAGTTTTGGGAATACGGTGCAAGAAGCAATTGACAATTTAAACGAAGCATTGGCGCTTTATTTTGAGGACAGAGAAGCTTTATATACAATCACCCACATTGAAGAAACCCTTGTGGGTGAAACCCGGATTCATGTCTAATATCGTGCCTTCACCAAGAAAAGAAATCCCGGTAGGTACATTTCGTTCAATTGTTCGTCAGTCAGGTCTTACTGTGAATGATTTCTTTTAGAAAACGAGAAAAAGGTAACAGAAAAAGTCCACTACCCCGCCTGACTTAGCCAGGCCTTTGTCTTGGCGGGGATATTCAGTATTCGGTATTCAGTATTCAGTGTTCGGTGTTTGGTGTTCGGAAAGCCAATGCGGTCATGCTGTCGTGCAGTCATGCAGTCATGCAGTCGTGCAGTCATGCAGTCGTGCAGTCGTGCGGTCATGTAGTCGTGCAGGTGTAAGAGAATTTTATGTTATCAGAGAAGTATTTGTTAAAATTGATACCGATAGTCGTTTGTAAAAATGTGCGTAGTATCAAATAGTCGTTTGATTATTTGTATATTTGTGCAAAATATCAAAGATGAAAAGAACAAAACTTGCAGAACTGATTACCTGGAAAAATTCACCATCACGAAAACCCCTAATCATAAGAGGAGCAAGACAGGTTGGCAAAACATGGTTGATGAAAGAATTTGGAAATACTCAGTATGCTCAGACAGTTTATGTTAACTTCGAAAAGAACAAACGCTTAAAAGCCCTGTTTGATGATGATTTTGACATAAAAAGGGTAATAGTGGCCTTACAGGCCGAATCAGGTTTAACCATACATGCTGAGAATACACTATTAATTTTCGATGAAATACAGGCTGTACCCGAAGCAATAACTGCTTTAAAATATTTTCAGGAAGATGCAGCTGATTATCATATCATTGCAGCTGGTTCTTTGCTGGGAGTAGCCATTCATTCTGATATTTCTTTTCCCGTAGGCAAGGTAATTTTCATGGATTTGCATCCTTTAACTTTTTTGGAGTTTCTTGATGCCATTGGAGAACACGCTCTTATAGATATACTACACAATGCAGACTGGAAATTGATATCTGCGTATAAATCAAGGTACATTGAACGACTACGGCAATACTATTATGTTGGCGGTATGCCCGAGGCTGTTTTAAAATTCACTGAAAATAATAATTTTAACGAGGTTCGTGAAATTCAAAAACAAATTTTGGATGCTTATGAGCACGATTTTTCAAAACATGCTCCATCAGAAATTGTTCCGCGTATCCGTATGATATGGAATTCAATTCCCGGACAATTGGCAAAAGAGAACCGTAAGTTCATTTATGGAATAATTAAAGAGGGTTCGCGTGCAAAGGATTATGAATCTGCTTTATCGTGGTTGATTGATTGCGGACAGGTGTATAAAGTGTGCAGGGTAACTAAGCCTTCAATACCCTTGAAAGCCTATGAAGACAGAAGCGCATTCAAAATATTTCTGGTAGATATTGGATTGATGACTGCAATGGGTGATGTAGATGCCAAAACACTTCTTGAAGGAAGCACCATTTTCACTGAATTCAAGGGATCTTTAACCGAACAATATGTTTATCAGCAACTTAATAATACAAATGAGTATGTTATTTACTATTGGTCTGCCGAACGCTCTACTTCCGAAATCGATTTCTTACTACAGTATAAGGGTTTGGTTGTCCCTGTAGAAGTCAAAGCGGAAGAAAATCTACAGGCTAAGAGCTTAAAAGTTTACCTGGAAAAGTTCAGTCCAACAGTCTCCATTCGTACTTCTATGTCCGATTTTCGCAAACAAGACTGGCTCACCAATTTACCGTTGTATGCGATTAGTGAATTAAAAAACCTTATGGAAACAGGATCAAACTAATTAATTTCCAGGATCTTGGGTAATGGGACATATGCGGTCATGCAACTTTGCCCGTCCGTAGCGAAGTGAAGGCGGGTCATGCAGCTTTGCCCGTCCGTAGCGGAGCGGAGGTGGGTCAGGTAGTTACAACGAATACCTTAAATTTACAGGTGAATGTGCCGATGCTTCATCTGCTGATAAATACAGGCAACGTGGAGGTTTTCTCGAAATGCTTAAAACAGATATGCCCGAAGTGTTGATGCACGTTTTTAACGACATAGTGATCCGGGATATTGCCCTGCGATACAATGTGAGAAACACTTCCGCTTTGCAGCAACTGGCGGTGTGGCTGATATCTAATACAGGTAAACCCATAAGCGGCAATAGCCTGAGACAAATATTTTCAATAGGTTCTTCTTCGAGCATTATGGAATACCTGTCGCATTTCAGCGATGCCTATCTCTTCTTTTTTGTCTCAAAGTTCAGTTATTCACAGAAGGTACAAATTGTAAATCCCAAAAAGGTATATGCCATTGACAATGGTCTGATAAAGGCCAATTCAATATCCTTCAGTAACGATGAAGGGCGTTTGCTCGAAAACATGGTATTTATGCAATTGCGGCGTCAGACGCAGGAGATATACTATTTTAAGGAGATAAATGAGTGCGACTTCGTAGTATTTGAAAAGGGGAAATTTTCAGGTTTATACCAGGTATGCCAGCAACTGGACCAGGAGAATCTTGACCGGGAACTGGCCGGGTTGACAAAGGCAATGGACTTTTTTAAGGCGGATAAAGGGACAATCATTACGCATAACCAATCCGATAAGTTCATCATTAACAAAAAAACCATAACGGCAGTACCATTTCATACATGGGCGACAGAGGAGGGCGCAACCGGCTGAACCTGGCTATGAGTTATGCCCGCACGCTGTCGCCGAAGCTTTAGCGTAGGCGCCCGTATCAGAGCAGAGGCGGATCGTGCAGTCAGGAAGTCGTGCAGTCGTGCGGCTTCGTCCACCGAAACGCAGTGAAGGTGGGTCATGGAGTTGGGGAGATGGGCAGTTATGCATATCTGATTAACACAAATCATAATTAATATATTTACATTTAGTGTAATAATATTTCAATTATAGAATATTATTTATATATTTGTAACATATTATTCTTTATGCATATTATTTCATTTAGAAAATTGAGAGCGTTCTTTGAGAAGACCCCAGATTCTAAAGTTGCATTACAAGACTGGCATAAAAGAGCCAGTAAAGCTGATTGGGGCAACTTTTCTGATATAAAAAAAACTTTTAACTCAGTTGATTCCAAAGGTAATTCGAGGTTTGTTTTTAATGTTAAGGGGAATCACTATCGTATTATTGCTCAAATACTCTTTACAGTAAAAAGAGTTTATATACGTTGGGTTGGTAACCATAAAGATTATAATAATATTAAGAACATTGATAAAATATAAGATATGAAGGAAATAAGTGAGAACGATTATAAAAAAGCGTCCGAAAGAATTGAAGAGCTTTTGAATATTATAAACAATAATACTCCGCAAGATGACCTAAAACTACATGAGCTTGTTGTTCTTTCTGACCTTGTTGAGAATTACGAAACTGAACATTACCCTATTGGTACCCCATCTTTAAAAGATGTTATCGAACTGCGTATGTTTGAAATGAAGCTCAAGCAAAAGGATTTAGCCGTGCTGCTTGAAACCAGCACATCCCGGATTAGTGAATACCTGAATGGTAAGAGGGATATTACAATTAAAATAGCACGAGCATTGCACATAAAACTCAATATCGACAGTGATATAATCCTGCAAGGTTAAATCCCCTGTCACACCCACACCTGCCCGTCCGGTCATGCAGAGCCTGCCTGACCAGTCGAACAGGTTCGTGGAAGCCCAACGCACTCAGCGACTGACACGAAATCATTTTATGATTGGAATATCCTTCATCAAGTTGGATAGATTGCAATATGACAACAGCGCCAAATAACATACCAAGTTCTTATAAGTGTAATTGAAACCTTGAACATTTTATAATTAATTTCGAAGAAATGATCATCTAAATTATAAAAAGTGTTATATATTTACACAATTAAGAACCTTATAGTGTAAAAATGGGACAATAAATGGAACGTAAGATAGATCTTAAATTAGAGGAGTGGTGGATGAGCCCGAGAAGGTTGCCTCTTATAGTACAGGGAGCCAGGCAGGTAGGAAAGACCTATTCGGTTCTCTCATTTGGACGCAAGCGGTTTGATTCTGTTTTATATTTTAACTTTGAGAGTAACAGAGAGCTTCACAGGATTTTCGAACGTGATCTCTCCCCGCGGCGGATAATGCGTGAGTTGTCGGTGTTGGCCGGTGAGACAGTTACTGAGGAGCGCAGCCTTATCTTTTTCGATGAGATACAGTCTTGCAGCAAGGCATTGACATCTTTGAAATACTTTGCAGAAGAGACACCGGGATATAGGGTCATTGCTGCCGGCAGCCTGTTGGGAGTGGCTATTAATCGTGATGAAAGTTCATATCCTGTAGGGAAAGTTGCCTCGCTTACCCTGTACCCGCTCGACTTTGAAGAGTTTTTGTGGGCTGTTGGTCAGAAAGAAGCCACCGGGATAATACATGATTCGTTTAGCACTTTCAGTCCTTGTTCGGTACATAAGACCTTTATCGACTACTACCGCACTTATCTTTTTACCGGGGGTATGCCACAGGTAGTAAAAGCGTATGTGGAGACACATGATCCGATGATGACAGGGGAAATTAAGAGAAGTATCAATGATGCATATATTGCAGATATGGCCAGGTATGCAGGAAAAGCTGAGACAGTGCGGATCATATCCGTTTATAGCTCATTGACTGCTCAACTGGCTAAGGAGAATCACAAGTTTCAATACAAAGTAATTAAGAGTGGTGCCAGGGTCGCCGAATATGGTTCTGCAATTGACTGGCTGAAAGCTTCAGGGATTGTACTGGCCTGTCAGCGAATTTCTGAAGGACATATTCCTCTCAGTGCGTATTCTGATCCCGGTGCTTTTAAACTTTATCATTCGGACACAGGGTTACTTTCTGCAATGGCTGGACTTACAGAGAAGATCCTTACTGCTGAAAGCCTAACCGGCAGCGGATTTAAAGGAGCACTGGCAGAAAATTACGTAGCTAAATCACTTAAAGCAGCGGGCTATACGCTTTATTACTGGGAGTCGAATGGCAAGGCAGAAGTAGATTTTGTTATACAGGCAGGTGAGCATGTGATACCTGTGGAAGTAAAAGCTTCTGATAATGTCCGGTCGAGAAGCCTCGGAGAATTTATCAGGCGTTATTCACCTCCATTTTCATACCGGGTATCAGAAAAGAATTTTGGAAATGAAAACAATATAAGGAGCCTACCTTTCTACGCAATGTTTTGTGTTTAGATTAAGTCGTGCAGTCTTGCAGTCAGGAAGTCGTGCAGTCATGCAGCTTTGCCCTTCCGTAGCGAAGCGAAGGCGGATCGTGCAGTCAAAGGCATAATCTATTGTTCTGCAATGATTTCATATTTTTCTTAATAATTCTTCTTTCTACTCTTTTGTCTGCCGCTCAAAAGAGTAGCAGAAAAACCCACCACGACTGAAAAAATCAGGCTCGCCCTTTTCCCTCGAGGCCAACGCTAACTAAGGCCGTGCGTCCTGATTCTCTCCGCCAGTCGTGGACTACCCAACGCACTCAGCGAATGTCCCGAAAATTATTCAGGTCTCATCAGTTATTCCTTAAGGTACCCTATTTTAAAAAATACAATGTTCATTGTTCATTGTTCATTTCTCCCTACTCCTTACCACTCCCCAGATACCTATCAATCCCCCAATGCGCCAAATAAATCAACGGGGTTAAGACAATGGCAAAGGATACCTTATAGAGGTACTGCACGAACCCGACACGGATCACCTGCTCCAGCGACCAGTTACCCAGCCAGTAAAATGCCACATACAGGATCAGGAAACTGTCGATCACCTGCGATATCATGGTTGAACCTGTAGCCCGCAGCCATAAGTACCGGTGCCCGGTCATCCCTTTGAGGTAATGAAAGGTATAGGCATCCACGAGCTGGCTCACCAGGAAGGCCACCAGTGAACCTGCAATGATATTGACACCCTGCCTGAAAATAATGCTGTATGCGTAGTTAATATCAAACGGATTCCCTGCAGGATCAACCGGATTGTTCTGCAGCCAGAAATCAGCCGGCGGGAGTTTATTCCCCGTGATCAGGAAAAGTGATGCATACGCGATAAGGCCAGCCGTGATGAAACTGATCCTGCGCACACCGGCCCTGCCGAAATATTCATTCAGGATATCCGAGGTAATGAATACAAGCGGCCAGATCACAACCCCGATACTCATGTTCAGGTGATTGGTAAAATCCGGAATTGTGCCCCCCGGGAAAATCTGCTGCAGCAGCTTACCCATGCTGAAGATCTTGGCTCCCGTAAGCTCGGCGAGAATGGCGTTGCCGAGGAAGAAGGAGGCGAGCAGGAGGTACAGGGTGGCTTTTTTTGTGTTGTTAGGAGGGTGTTTTTGTATCATAGTAGAGGCTGTAGGCTGTAGGCTGTGCCAAAGGCATCCCTTCGGGATAGGCTGTAGGTTTCATACCGGATGCTTTGGGCAAAGTAAATTAATATTTACCGCATAGTTCGTACAAGAGCACCTAAGACTTTTTCAGCCTCGGTTAGTCTCGCTTTACAGTTATGAACGTTAGAATCATTTTCTAAAATGAATTCCAACCTAATGGCAAGAGAAAATTGATAACTCAATTCCCTAAGCGAATCAAATGCCATCTCAAGAAACCGATGATATTCAATCTGACTTCCACGGGCACATCCTTCAACGATATTTGAAGGAACAGAAACAGCGGCTCTTCTCATTTGAGATGTCAAACCGTATATCTCTTCTTTTGGAAATTTCCTTGTCATTTTGTAAATTATAACAGCTAAATCATCAGCTAGTTCAAATGCTCTTAGTTTTGTATGGCCTCTCATAATTATTTCCTTTAACATGTTAATATAAAATATGCTGGATATTAATGATTTGCCACTCTCAAATTCCCCTACTCAAAACCCACACCCACACTACAGCCTACAGCCTACGCCGAAGGCATCCCTTTGGGACAGCCTAAACTGCTATAGCCTTATTCCCCCCCCTAATTTCCCAAAGTTTTCTAACTTTACAAAATAATCACTACTTTTATTTTTCTTCAGCATTCAATCGCCATATTACAGGTTATGGAAACACAAAACAGAATAGAAATCTCACAATATTCCTATATTTCCGCTGTTATTTCAGCCTTGTTTCTGCTCACCTGTATTGTAATCGGTTTAACCGTCAGTGAGGAGGCTACTTATTCTTTTTCCGGCGTGTTTGTGCTTTTTCTCGAAAATCCGGTATTCTTTCCGTTGCTGATATTTGCCTTGCTGGTGCCGGCCAGTGTATACTTCGTATCCGTCAGAATTTCCCGGCAGCTGAAAGAAAAACAGCATCGCATTGACCAGGACCAGGACCTCATGCACAGAATCCATAAATTCACCCAGGAACTTTATCAGGATAACCTGGAGGTTGATTATACCCGCACAGGTGATGATGACACCCTGGGTAATTCCCTGATCAGTCTCCGCGATAAACTCCGGGTGAACAGGGAGGATAACCGCAAGTTCATGGCTGAGGAAGAACAAAGGAAATGGATCTCCGAGGGACTGGCGGGGATCAGCGCAACTCTCCGGAATAACATGCATAACCCTGATCATCTGGCCTTTAACGTGATCAAGGAATTGACAAAATATGTGAATGCCATTCAGGGTGGCTTTTATAAACTCGAAGATACCGATCCGCAAAACCGATTTTTTAACCTCATCGCTTTTTTTGCTTACGACCGCAGGAAATTTGCTGACCAGCAGATCAAATGGGGAGATGGTCTCATCGGTACCTGTGCCATGGAGCAAAAGGTGATCCACCTGAAAAGCATACCTGAAAGCTACATCAGTGTGACATCGGGTCTGGGGGAAGCCAATCCCAGCAGCCTTCTCATTGTGCCCATGCAATATGAAAACAGGATCTACGGTGTTCTCGAATTCGCCACTTTCAATAAATTCGAAGCCAGGCATATTACCCTGATAGAACAGGCGGCTGAAAGCATTGCCTCTACCCTCGCTGCCGTTAACACAAATATCACCACGAAACGTCTGCTCGAAGAATCCAAGGCACAAACAGAGGCCTTGTCATCGCAGGAAGAGGAGATGAGGCAAAACCTGGAGGAACTGCAGGCCACACAGGAAGAATCTACACGGCAGACACACCGCTTTCTGCAGCTTGAAGAAACCCTCAACCAATCTTTGATGCGGGCAGAATTCAGCAGCGACGGCAGGTTCATGTCAGCCAATAACCTGTTCTTTACCAAATTCGGATACCTCCCGGACTCTGCCATACAGGGAAAATCAATCCATGACTTCATCAGCGAGGATATCGTGGAATCGTTCCGTGAAAACTGGAAGAAACTGAAGAAAAACAACATCCCGTTCAGCGGGTATCTGAAACACACAACCCGCTCCGGAAATGATCTGTGGACCATGGCAGCACTTGTGTCCACCCCCAGCGCAGAGGATTCAAATGACAAAGTCATCTTCCTGGCCCTGGATACTTCGGAAGAAGTTTTCCGGACTCAGAAAAATGAGATCATGAGTGAACTTGCGGGTAAACAGGGGATCAGGTTTGAACTTGACATACATGGTAACTTCCAGGATTGTAATCCTTATTTCCTGCAGATGGTGAAAACCAAGCAGAAGAACCTGAAATCAATGATTATCTTCGATCTGATCGATCCGGCTGACCTGGAAACCTTTAATAAACAATGGGACAGCATAACCAGCGGAACCGTAACTAACGGACTGTTCAGGATCAGAACAGCCAACGGGGATGAGAAATGGATGAATGGCTCATTTGCCGGTATGCATAACACGGAACACGAGATCAGTCTCATTCTGTTTGCCGGTTCTGACGTAAGTAACGAAAAAAGTCTGGAAACGGAAGCAAAGATCAAGTCCGAGTCACTCCGGAAACTGGAAAAGATGCTCCGGGATTCCGAAAGGGATTTAACCCGGCAGCTTCGTGAAAGCCGTGCAGAAATGCAAAACCGGCTGAAAGAAACTGAACGGCTGAAATCAATTCATGAATGGGTTATTGATGATTCACCTGATGCCGTCGTAACCACCGGTCATGATAACCGCATCATGTTCTTCAACCAGGCTGCCGAACACCTTTGGGATATGAAGCGGGATGAGGTGATCAGCCAGGATGTCAGTGTGCTGTTCCCGGAGAAACTGACGGAGGAGGATGAGCTGGTGGGCAGCTTTACCCGTCCAGGTGACCAGAAGATCACGGGAAAACTGAAGAAGACCATGATAATTGACAGCAAGGGTAAAGAAAAACGGGTTGACATGTTGCTCAGCAAAACGAGGGTGGATGGGGAGAATGCGTATGTAGGGTTTTTTAAAGTGACGAGTGACGGGTGACGAGTGACGGGTGGGATTTGGGTTTTGGAAAGAGAATGGGTGTGAATAATTCAACCTCTACGAGGTTGAGAAAAATGTGATTATTATCTTTCTACAACAATATAACCTCTACGAGGTTAATATAAAAAAGTCCAATTTGAACATCCTCGGAGAGGATGTATTATTGTAGGATAATGGTTATTAAGTATTTCCAACCTCGGAGAGGTTGTATTATTGTTTGGTATCGTAAGAGAACTGGTCATGGAAAAGATATCTCGCAGAGGAGCAGAGGCGCAAAGATAAGATATGAAAATAGACTTTTTATTTCAAAATAATAGCCACTTCGCGTCTTTGCGTCTTTGCGAGAAATAAAAGAAATAGATTTATAAATGGCACTCGGAAACAGAAAAAAGGAAATAACTGAGCTGAAGCAGAAACTGGAGGCATGTGAGGCGGAGATCCGGATGCTGAAGACACAAACCATGCACGAAAGCAGGGAGGACAGCCGGTATTATACCCTACCAGTCCTTTCCAGGGTGATGGAAATGAACTGCATCGGATTCTGGATCAGGTCGGCTGACAATGCTGTTTTCTGGCTTTCATCCACTGCAAAAGAGATCCTGGGCATGTCAGGGGACAAGATAACCTGGGATTCTTTTAAAAATATCATCCTGCCTGAAGACCGGTCACTGTTTGAGAAAACGGTCAGTGATATAAGCCACGGAGGCAAATCAACGGGACTTGAACTGAAAATAGCCCGTACAGATGGTGACACAAGGGAATTCAGGCTGATCGACATGCAGCTGACCGGATTCTCTGAAACGGCTAATGCAGCTGAAGCGGACATGATCATTGGCTCCGTAACGGATATATCCCGGCAGGATAAGCTTAAAAGAGACCTGATCCGGGCAAGGGATAAGGCAGAGGATGCCGAAAGACTGAAAAACATGCTGCTGGCCAATATCTCCCACGAGATCAGGACCCCCATGAATTCAATCATCGGATTCAGCGAGTTGATGAGCATCGGCAACCTGCCGTACGACAAACGGCATGAATATGTGAAAACGATTAAGAACCAGGGTATCCATATTCTCAGGATGATCGATGACCTGATCGAGCTTACCCGGATCGAGACCGGAAAGATCACCATCCGCAAGTCACCCTGCAATATCGATCTGCTCCTGCATGAACTGCTGGTTATTTTCAACCGGTATAAGAAATCCCGGAACAAGGACCTGGATATCCGGATCAACTATCCGCCGAAACGGGGACTGGTGTTCTTCACCGACCGGGCCGGCTGCAACAGCTCATGACCAACCTGATCCATAATGCGATCAAGTTTACCGAAAAAGGATGGATCGAGATCGGCTATAAACCGGTGAATGAGCAAAAGATTGAATTCTATGTAAAAGATACAGGGATCGGCCTCTCAAAGGAGTTTCAGAAGAACATTTTCAGTCCCTTTGCTGAAGATGAATCCCAGGGCTTGAAACCGGAGCGGTCCGGACTGGGACTGACCATTTCGAAAAACCTCATCAGGCTGCTGGGCGGGAAGATCTGGGTTGAATCAGAACCGGGCCAGGGTTCCACTTTCTATTTTACCATTCCCCATGAAGAGGTACCCGAGAGCTACCACATCCTGGCACCCGAAGAGGAATCAGAGATACCTTCCTATACCTGGAAAGACAAGGTGATCCTCATCGTGGAGGACGATGAGGTCAATTTCAGGTTTCTCGAAGCCGTATTGCAGGACACGGGTGTCCAGATCCTCCATGCATCAAACGGCGCACAGGCTGTTGAACTGTGCCGCTCGATCAGCAAGATCGACCTGGTGCTGATGGACCTGAAAATGCCGGAAATGGACGGATTTGAGGCAACCCGGGAGATCAGGACATTTAACCGCAAAATACCCATCATAGCCCAGACTGCTTTTGTGCAGGAAAATGAATTGCAGAAATGCCGCGAAGCGGGCTGCGATGACCACATCACAAAGCCGATTGAAATAAAGGAGTTTTTTGAGAAGATTGATCGGTATTTGAGGGAGAGGTAATTGGAAGCAACACCTCACCCCCTGCCCTGTATCACCTCACCCCTGCAACACCTCACCCCCTGCCCCCTCTCCTAAAAGAGAGGGGTTAGTACAAATATTAAGCTATATTTGTATTGGTTATAAAATTCTACAGGATAAGTTAGGTGTAATTTTCGAAATAATAATCAGTTATGGGATTCAAAAAAACAGATAATTCTTTGTATTTGGGAGCTAAAAGAATAGATTTTTCCAATGCAAGAATGCTCAGAAGGACTTCAACCGAAGCTGAACAGTTATTATGGAATAAATTAAGAAATAAGAAACTTAATGGCTTTAAATTCAGAAGACAACATCCTATTGCAGGAAATATTGCTGATTTTTATTGTCATGAAGCCAGGCTAATTATTGAAATTGATGGTGGTATTCATGATTTGCCAGATCACCAGGAATATGATGATGGACGCACATATACCCTAGAAAACCTGGGCATCAAATTAATACGCTTCAAAAACATCGAAATCATCGAAAATCTGGAAGAGGTTATTAAACGAATTTCCTCATATCTTAGGCTGACTGACATCCTGCAGTACATCTCCCCTCTCCCTTGGGAGAGGGGCCGGGGGTGAGGTGTTACAGGGGCCGGGGGGTGAGGTTTCAACTTCCCTTAATCCAATTCACAATCTTATCCGAATATGGCTTTTCCTTCGGGGCTACCATGTTAACCAGCCTGCCGTTCTCATCGATCAAGTATTTCTGAAAATTCCAGCCCACTTCCGAATCCATCACACCGTTCAGTTTTTTTGAGGTGAGCCATTGATAGAGCGGATCCATATCGCTACCCTTGACCGATATTTTCGACATCATCGGAAAGGTCACATGATAGGTTGATGTACAGAAGTTTTTGATCTCCTCGTTGCTTCCCGGTTCCTGCTTGCCAAAATTATTGGCCGGAAAACCGATGATCACGAAATTTTTATTTTGGAATTCCTGGTACAGTTTTTCAAGATCCTCATACTGCGGTGTATTTCCGCATTTGGAAGCGACGTTTACCACAAGCACCTTTTTGCCTTTTAACGAAGAAAGCTTGTATTGATTTCCGTCGATATCCAGGACGGTGAAATCGTGAAACGATTTAACCTGTTGGGCTTTTGCTGTTGAAAACATGGGCAGGGCCATGGCCATCATAAAGAAGAATGCTATTTTTTGTTTCATAATAATGTTTTTATGTTTAACAAAGATAGGGGGAAATGGTTTATTTTTAGTGATTGGTGATTTGTGACTGGTGATTGGAGGGTATGTGCCAGGGATCTGGCATGATTTGATTCATGTTAACAGTAGATGAAAATACTTTACTGCTAAACGTAGATGCAATTACGCCTAGCTTGATAGCATGAATCAGAATTTTCCTAACTTTATTGAAATCCTCCTCATGATCAACCGATCTGATCCACAGAAACATCCGCTATCCGGCAGGGTACAGGGTGTGGGGTTCCGGTATGCTGCCAGGAATATGGCTTCCCTGCTAGGAATAACGGGTTTTGTCCGGAACCTGTCAAACGGGGATGTGTATATCGAGGCTGAAGGCATCCGGGTGCAAATGGACGAATTCATTGCCTGGTGCAGGGAGGGCCCGCCACGGGCAAGGGTTGAGAAGATGGATGTGTTTGAAGGAAGCGTGGAGGGGTATGCAGAGTTTGGTTTGAAGTACTAATGTGTGTGGTATTCGGTATTCGGTATTCAGTAATCGGTGTTTTTATGTTCTCAATTACTGAATACCGATTACTGAATACTGATTACTCTCCAACCTTACCCACCTCCACCAATTCCCGCTTCTTAACATCCTGCTTCCCCTTTCCCTTTGTGTTCGCGAACTCCTTCACCTGGAAGGCAAAGGCCTGCAGGCGGGTTTCGAGGGAGACGGAATCCTGTCCGTCATAGGCGATATTGATCCAGGGCATGTTGTCGTGATCTCTCCTGAAGCTGTCACTGACCGAGGCCACCAGGGTGCCCGGCATACAGGTAAAGGGCAGGATAGCGGCGATGCCGGCGATACCCTTATCTGCCAGGAACATGGCCGTTCCCATGGCAATGGGCGGATCACCATCATAATCCTTGTGAACATACGGATTGCAGAGTTGCAGCATGGCATCCAGGGGAACGTCCTTTTTGTGGTCCACCTTGTCGTGAATATCTTTCAGGAGCTGGTGATGCGAAAAATCCTGGGCAAGCGCCTGCAGTTTTGATTTAATCAGGCCTTTCAGGTCACGTTTCCATATGCTGTCCCGTTTGTACCGGTAGGTGGAATAGCTTATCCACTCCGAGAAGGGGGCGATGAGGGTTTCGAGACCCAGCGCTTCGAGCCGCTGAACAATACCCCCGTTGCAATAAGCATTATCGCGCATGAAGATCTCGCCGATCACAGCCACCACAGGCTTGCGATGAGTCCGGTCAGCCGGGATCGCCATAAAATCATCCGTAGCTTCTACAAGGACCTTATGCAGTCCTTTGGTCCCTGATTCGATGCATTTGATAACCCGGGCGAGTGACCTCTGGTAAACCTCATCCGTTGTTCCCTTCTGCAATTCATAGGGTTTTATTTCCTGTAAAAGTTTCCTCAGAAAATCCACGGCCAGGAATCCCTTCCAGGCATTGAACCGGAACTTCGGTGCTTTATCCCCGGCAATATCCGCATAGGAAGAGTCATTTGAAGGCGTGAGGATCTCGGCCTTCTCATAACCCAGCCTGTCGAAGATCACCCGTTGCAGGTGGTTGTAATGGCCGAAACGGCAGGGGCCGTTGTGATCGGGCATGAAGAAACTGACCTTAGCCGGATCAACGCCGGGCTCCATGAGTTTCTTGACGAAGCTGCCGGTGGTGCATATCATGGGGAAGCATTCGCGTGATGAGGTATATTTCCGTCCGATCTCGAGGTCTTTTGCATCCTGCATGGGCAGCACCTCGGAAGGAATTCCGCAGCTGCGGGCTGCAGCAGAAATGGCGTAAGCATTGTCATTCATATAGGGGAAATACAGTATCCGGTCACGGCTTGGTGATGGACTTCCGGGACGGGGTCTGTAAATAGTTTCCTGTTTTTTCTTATTTTTCTCCGCTCCATGCAGGCTGTCCAGGAAGGCTTCGATTCGCGTGATCATACCGGCATCCGCAGAATGCTCGTCTACCTCCAGGTGAAGATAGGGCTTGCCCTTCATTTCTTCATTTACATAATGTACAATGAAGGAGTCGGGGCCGCAGCGGAAATTACTCAAATAAACGGCATGCAACCGATCATCCTTTGCTACCATCCTGGTAGCGGCCATGATCTTCTGTCCGTTGGGCCAGTACATGCTCCTGTAATCCTTGAAGACCTCACTGACTGGGAGGGGAAGAAAATCGAGGGGGATGGGCAGTACATTCTGACCGATGAGCTTATCCATCAGGGCCAGGTTGAGGAAGGGATCCGTGGCATTGTAAGGCCTGCCGAGAATAATCAGTGGCCTGCAGTCTTTGGGCAGGTCTGACAGGATCTCAGCGCCTGTGCGGACCAGTGTTGATTCAAAGTCCACCTGCACCTGGTCAGCCTTCATGATGGCTTCCTTAATCCGGCTTATGCCCAATCCGAACTTTGAGTGGAAAAAGCGGCCAAGCTCCATCTTGAGTGCATGGTTGAAATACCGGAAATGCAATACCGGGATCAGCAGTTTTTCCTCCGGAATCTTGCCTTTCAGCGAAGCTTTAACCATAAAAGGATAACTCTGTATCCACGGGCAGTTGCAGTTGGACGTGGGATTGTCCGGTGCAGCCTTGGCATTCACGATAAAGGGGATAAAGATGTAATCCACCTTCTGATCAGCCAGGTCGAGCACATGCCCGTGCATCAGTTCAACGGGGAGACAGGTTTCGGTGGAAATGGATTCCAGAGACCGGGTCACCAGTTGCTTATCCGACTCCTTTGAGATGATGACATTGAATCCCAGTTCCCGGAAGAAGGTCCTCCAGAATGGAAACTGCTGGTAGAATATCATCAACGCGCGGGGGATGCCGATCGTGATCTTCCCCTCTTCGCGGATATTGGTGTGGTCGCCCATGAGCAAATCATAACGCTGCTTATACAGGTTGGGAATGGTGCTGCCTGTCCGCTTCCGGTCGGAGGTCTCGTATTTTTCGCAACGGCCGCCATAGAAAAGGGCTTTGTTCTCTCCGCTGATATTCACCTTGCGTATCTCGCAATGGTTGGTGCATGCATTGCAAACAAATATGCTGATGGAATAGGGAACATTCCGTACATCAAATCCCTTGAAGCGTGTTTTCTGTCCTTCCGTCATGCTCCGTTTGGCCAGAATGGCAGCGCCAATGGCACCGGTGACATCAAAGTGCGGCGGAATGATGATCTTTTTGCCCAGCACCTGTTCAAAGGCAGCTACAACTGCCTTGTTGTTGGTCACCCCGCCCTGGAAGAATACCTTTTGCCCGATCTTCCTCTCCCCCACTACTTTCTGCAGGTAATTGTATACAATGGAATAGGCAAGTCCTCCTACCAGGTTATCATGGGCCGTACCCCGCTGCATGAAGGAGTTTAGGTCGGACTCCATAAATACCGTACACCGGTCACCGAGCTTTACGGGACATTCCGAATTCAATGCCCGGTCACCGAATTCCTTCACGATGTTGATGTTGAGTTTTTCCGCCTGCTCTTCCAGGAAGGATCCTGTACCGGCAGCACATACCTTATTCATCTCAAAATCAACCACCACGCCGTTTTCAATGCTGATGAACTTGGAATCCTGTCCGCCGATCTCAATGATGGTATCCACGGTCGGGTCGTAATCGATGGCTGCGGTAGCCTGTGCGGTGATCTCATTCTGTATGGTATCAGCACCGATGAAATCACCGGTAAGATATCTTCCTGAACCGGTAGTACCGACGCCCACAACTTCCACGTGTTCGCCAACTTCCTCAAATATCTCGCTCAATCCTTTCTGTATGGCCTCGAGCGGTTTCCCTGCCGTGGGAAGATAACGCCGGGATACCACCCGGTGATCTTTATCGATCAGTACCACGTTTGTGCTGAGTGAACCGATGTCGAGCCCGAGATAAACCGGGAGTCTTTCCTGACCATTCTTTTTGAAATGTACTTCCTTGTGGTACTCTGCCTCAGATTCGAGGAGCCGGGGCAGACTGGCAGATGCCAGGCCACCTGATTGCAGATATTCCTCCAGTGCGGTCCAGTCCCTTAAAATGTGTCGAGGGGACCTGGTTATTCCATCCGTACATAACTGCACCGATGGCTCCCATGGATGCATGGTGTTTGGGGATGATCAGCTCTCCGTCCGTGAGGTTCAGCACTTCCCGGAAGGCTCGCACCATACCGGCATTTGCAGCCACACCACCGGAGAAAACGACCGGTTTCTTCAGATCTTTGCTGCGTGCCACGGTACTGCGGAAATTGCGGGCCAGTGCAAAGCACAAACCGGCTACTATATCGTGCAGCGGGGTAGCGATCTGCTGCAGGTGTATCATATCACTTTTGGCAAAAACACTGCACCGGCCTGCGATGCGCGGAGGATTGGCACTCTGCAATGCCATCTCCCCGAATTCCTTTTCGATGGAGACACCAATGCGGCGTGCCTGCTGGTCAAGAAAAGATCCTGTACCGGCTGCACATATGCTGTTCATCTCAAAATCCACAAGCCGGGCATGCCCGTTTTCAGGGTCCTTCTCCAGCGTGATCAGCTTTGAATCCTCTCCCCCGATCTCGATCACGGTTTGCGCGTCGGGGTAAAGCGTACCCACAGAGGTACCCTGGGCAATGATCTCATTTACATAAACTCCCCCGATGAAATCTGCAGCCAGTTTCCCGGCCGTGCCGGTATGGGCAATGAAGGCAATGCGGGTTGACGGTATTCTTTCCAGTATTCCTGTGAGGCGCGTGTGCAAAACCTGAAAGGGTTTTCCATGGGTGAAATCATAATACTCCTCCAGCACTTCATAGCGGGAATTCAGTAAGACCGTGTTCAGGGAGACAGATCCGATATCCAAACCAAGAAAGATTACATTGTCCTGATTCCCATGTGATGACGATTCATTTCTCATTAGTAGATCCTTTTGTGAGTACTATTTCCGCCACTATTCCACCTACACTTTAAAGCGTCATTGCGAGCGAGCGATACGTCATTGCGAGCGTAGCGAAGCAATCTGTTAACCTGAAGCAGATTGCTTCGGTCGCTCCGCTCCCTCGCAATGACGTTTTATTCGCTTTGCTCCCTCGCAATGACATTTCACTCGCTTTGCTCATTTGCAATGACGTTTTGCCTCTTTATGTCAAAATAATAAATCATTCAAACCTGCCGGAAAATTAAATCAAACCTATCTGAAACGCAAGCTTGTGAAAGTAATCTTATTCTTATATGTTGATATTTAAATATTTGGATTTATTATTTAGAATGATTCTGGATAGTAGTGGCGGGTGATGAGTAACGGGTTACGAGTTACGAGTAACAAGTGAGATTTGTGCATGGGCCAGGGTAGGCAACCGGATACACACCCCAATCACTAACCCCTCTACCCGCTTGTCACTCGTTACTCGTCACTCGTCACTCGTTACTTCTTCCACAGTTTCTCAATCTCCTCCAGCGTCTTCCCCTTGGTTTCGGGTACAAGTTTCCACATGAAAATTGCAGCCAGGATACCCATCAAACCATAGATCCAATAGGAGAATCCGTGATTGAAAAGCCGGGTGAGCCACTGGTTATCATTCATCATCGGAAACGTCAGCGAGATGATCCAGTTTGCGATCCATTGTGCTGCCACGGCAATGGACATGGCACCGCGTATGTTGTTCGGAAATATTTCCGACAGCAGTACCCAGGTAACCGGTCCCCAGCTCATGGCAAAGGCTGCCGTATAGGTAAGCATGAAGATCAGGGCGACCAGTCCGGTATTGCCCGAATAGAAAGCAAAGCCCAGTGCGATCATGCTCACGGCCATGCCCAGTGCCCCAATGATCATCAGTGGTTTTCGTCCGAATTTATCAACGGTCAGGATGGCCAGTATCGTGAAGGTCAGGTTGACACATCCAATGATGATGGTCTGCAGCAGCGATGAATTTGTGGAAGCACCCATGTTCCTGAATATATTGCTGGCATAATACAAAACCACGTTGATTCCGACAAACTGCTGGAATACCGAGAGCATGATGCCGATAAAAATGACAAAGAAACCGAATGACAGCCAGGGAGCACTTTTTTCCTGTATTGTATCCTTTATCTCCTGAAGTATGACCGGAGCATCCTTTGTACCGGCAATCCGGCTCAGCACCTTCAGGGCTTTCTCATTCTGGCCCTTCATCACCAGGTATCGGGGTGTCTCGGGGACAAAAAACAGCAGGATCAGGAATATGGACAGCCGGAATGGCACCTGAAAAGAACATCCAGCGCCAGCCGGTCTCAATCAGCCATTGTTCGTTTCCCTGTCTGGCAATAAAATAGTTGACAAAATAGATCACCAGCATACCAAAATGATGGCAAACTGGTTCCATGACACCAGCTTGCCACGCATACCGGCCGGTGCAATTTCGGCAATGTACATGGGTGAGATCATGGAGGCAATGCCTACCCCTATTCCGCCGATGATGCGGTATACCACAAAGGAATATACAGGCAGCGTTCCGAATACATTGAAAAACTCAGGGTTCCACGCCCCGATTGCTGAAAGGAAGAATGCCAAGGCTGCGATGATCAGCCCGTTCTTTCTGCCGAGCGATTTTGAAATGAAACCGGCCGATGCACCGCCAATAACACATCCGATCAAGGCACTGGCAATGACAAAGCCCTTGATTGCATCGGCTGTCTCCTGAAGGTCAGGACCCTGTGTCGGAATGGTTTTCCTTAGAAAAAACAGGGCCCAGACCGTAACTGCAGCGATGATAATGGCAATTGTGGTCACTCCCTTTTTTAGTCCGATCAGCCGGATGATCTGACCCGATATGATGATAAACACCAGGTAGATGACACATACCATCAGCAACTTGTATTGGCTGATGAGAGAAAGTGTATAGGCTGCGTTGGCCGGATCAAGGATTTTTGTGATATACAACCCTACCAGTGATTTTTCTGCGCCGTTCACGACGGCTGTGTCATAACCGAACAGCAGTCCCCCCAGCGTGGCAACAAGGGTAAGTACCATGATGTAAACAGGATTCCCTTTCTCAAAGGCAGTTCCGGTGGACTTTGCAGATGCATCTATAAATGCCATTGTGGTTAAATATACATATTGATAATTGCTTCGTACAATTCCTGCTTGCCACTGTTCATGCGGGGTTCGCCATTTTTCAGGGCTAGGTTGCGCAGGTCTTCCAGGCTAAGCTTGCCTTCTTCAAAGGCCTTGCCGTCACCCGCTGTCGAAGGATGCATACCGGTCCTTCCGCATTTTCATGTATGGTGACTTCGTCAGGATGTTATCCGCAATGGTCAGCGCCCTGGCAAATGCGTCCATGGCTGAAATGTGGGCAATAAAAAGATCTTCGGGATCGGTTGAGTTCCGGCGTAACTTGGCATCGAAATTCACACCGCCGCCCTGCAATCCGCCTGATTCGAGAATAACGAGCATGGCCTCAGTAAGCTCATAGAGATCGATCGGGAACTGATCGGTATCCCAGCCGTTGAAAGCATCACCCCGGTTGGCATCAATACTGCCCAGCAAGCCGGCATCAGCAGCAACCTGCAGATCATGCTGAAAACTATGTCCGGCCAGTGTGGCATGGTTCACTTCCACATTGAGCTTGAAATCCTTGTCCAGTCCGAAATGTCTCAGAAAACCCACCACGGTGGCCGCATCAAAATCATACTGGTGCTTGGTTGGCTCCATGGGTTTGGGTTCAATAAAGAACCAGCCCTTGAAACCGTTTTTCCGGGCATAGTCCTTGGCAGTACCCAGGAACCTGGCCAGATGCTCCTGTTCCCTTTTCATATTGGTATTCAGGAGGCTCATATAGCCTTCGCGGCCACCCCAGAACACATAATTCTCACCCCCCAGGGCAATGGTAGCATCGAGTGCATTCTTTACCTGCAGTGCTGCGCAGGCCAGGGCCCTGAAATCAGGATTGGTGGATGCCCCGTTCATGTAACGCGGATTGGAGAACACGTTGGCCGTGCCCCAGAGCAGCTTTACACCGGAGGCTTTCTGCTTCTGTTTTGCATAGTCGACCATGGTCTGCAGCCGCTTCTCGTAATCTTTGAACAGATCGCCTTCATCCACCAGGTCGATATCATGAAAACAGTAATAGGGCACACCCAGCTTGGTGATGAATTCAAATGCAGCATCCATTTTATCCTTTCCACGCTGAAGCGGATCAGGACTTGCATCCCAGGGCAGAATACGGGTGCCTGGTCCGAAAGGATCGCCACCGGTGCCGCAGAACGTATGCCAGTAAGCCACGGCAAACCTGAAATGGTCTTTCATGGTTTTTTTACCCACCTTCCGGCTTTCATCATAACACCGAAATGCCAGCGGATTCTTTGAATCGTGGCCTTCAAACTGAATTTTCCCGATCCCCGGGAAGAATTCTTTGTTACCAGTTAAAACATTCATAATTATGATTTTAAATTTAGAATTATCAATTACATAAACTCCTCCCAATAGAGTTATTCTATATTTTGTAATCAATCAAACTCATACTCTGCCAGTATCACCTCACCCCTACCCCTCTCCCAGGGGAGAGGGGAAGAGGTTTCATCGTAGTATTTAAGTCAGATGATTATGCACTGATATTTAAATTTTATAAAATCCTTTATTCAAGAATTTTAAATCACTGATTCTATTTACTTTCTTTCCCCTCTCCCCTGGGAGAGGGGGTAGGGGGTGAGGTGTTTAATAGGTGACAATCTTCTCCAGCACCCCCAGCCACCGCTGATACGCCTCCTCATACTGAGCCTTTTTGTCAGTGTCCGGCTGTACGGTCAGGTTTTTATTCAGGCCTGAGAACGCCTCAGCAAACGACTTATAATATCCTGCGCCGACACCTGCGCCTTTTGCTGCGCCCTGTGCGCCATCGGTATCATAGAGCTCAATTGTGGCCCCGGTCACACCGGCCAGGGTCTCACGGAATACGGGACTCAGGAACATATTGGCCTGTCCGGCCCGGATCACAGCGGGTTTTATCCCCGTTTGCCTCATGATCTCCATGCCGTACTGGAAGGAAAACACGATGCCTTCCTGGGCAGCGCGGGCCAGATGGGCACGGGTATGCCGGTTAAAGTCGATACCCGAGAATAGACCTCCCGGATTTTTGTTGCCCAGCACACGCTCAGCACCGTTGCCAAAGGGCAGGATAACCAGTCCGTCAGATCCGATCCCGATCTTTGCGGCCTCCGCATTCATGGTCTCATATCCGGCCGCATCAAACCCGGCATTGTGTTTCAGCCAGGAATTCAAAATGCCTGTTCCGTTAATGCAAAGCAGGACACCCAGCCGGGTATTTTTATCTGTGTGGTTAACGTGTGCAAAGGTATTGACCCGCGACCTGGGGATCATATTTAACGACTCCCGAAACACCATACACAACACCCGAAGTGCCTGCCGTTGCAGCAATTTCACCCGGCTCGATCACATTCAGCGAAAAAGCATTGTTTGGCTGGTCACCTGCCCGGTATGCCACAGGGATGCCTTCAGGCAAGCCAAGCTCACCGGCCACAGCCCGAGTCACCCTGCCCTGTTCGGAGAAGGTGCCTTTCAGGACAGGCAGGAGCCCGGGATCAATCCCGTAATGATTCAGCAGCATTTCCGATGGTTTATTTTCAGGAAAATCCCAGAATATTCCTTCCGACAGTCCCGAGACAGTGGAACATACCTCACCGGTAAGCCTGAGTGCAATATAATCACCGGGGAGCATGATCTTAAAGATCTTTTCATACAGGGCAGGTTCATTTTCCTTCACCCAACTGAGTTTGGATGCCGTAAAATTGCCCGGTGAATTGAGCAGGTGCTCCAGGCATTTTTTTTCTCCGATGGCGCTGAAAGCCTTTTCTCCAATACCCACCGCCCGGCTGTCGCACCAGATGATCGAGGGCCGCAGTACCTGGTGGTTTTTACCAATGCATACCAGTCCATGCATCTGATAGGATATCCCGATGGCTTTGATATCCGCACTTTTGGAACCTATGGCCGACAGGATCTCCTGCGTGGCAAGTTTCAGATTCTGCCACCACATATCCGGATCCTGTTCCGCCCATCCGGGCTGCTTTGCCTGAATCGGCATCTCTTTTTTTGGTGAATAGGCGCTTGCCCTGCAAATCCCGGTTTGAATCTCCACGAGACTCGCTTTAACCGATGAGCTTCCGATGTCGTAACCGAGTAACATGATTAGAATTATGAATTATGAATTATGAATTATGAATTATGTCATGTAAGTCATGCAGTCGTGCAGTCATGCAGTCATGTAAATATGATTTGGTCATTCCATTTTCAAATTTTCAAATTTCCAAATTTGTTCATTTTCACTTTTCGTTTTTCACTTTTCGTTTTTCACTTCCTACAGCCTATAGCCTACAGCCTAAAGCCTATAGCTCAAATCCACTCTTTACCTTCCTGTGTTTCTCATACAGTTTCTTATCAAACTTAAACAGTCGCGCGGGTTTGTGGTTGACTCCCCTTTCCTTTTCAGGAAGTGGAAGGAGAAATTTCAACGGTCTGATTTTCTTCCTGAAATTCCGGTTATCGAGGATTTCGCCCAGGATGGCCTCGTACAGGTCCTGCATCTGCCGTATGCTGAACTTCTTGGGCAGCAGTTCAAAACAGAGCGGTTCGGTGCGGATCTCACGGCGAAGTACGTCCAGCGCCTTGCTGATGATCCCGTTGTGGTCGAAAATCAGGTCGGGCAATTCATTCACCGGATGCCAGATGGTTTTACTGGTGATGTTGCTTTCCGATATTTTGATCAGGGAATAATAGGCGATCGTTACCACCCGGTCGACGTTCATGCCGCTCGTTTTTCGCAGCCAGGCAAGGTCCTCGGCAGGTCTGAGCCGGTCGGGAGAACCAAAAACGCCAAATTGTTTCAGGAAGATGTTATCAAGACCCGTCAGTTCCTTCAGTGTGCGGATGGCAGAGGTGTCCAGATCTTCATTCTCGGAGATGAGGCTGCCGGGCAGTTTAAGCTTATGTCCCCGTAAACGGCTGTGCGGTATCTTTTCCCGCTCGATCAGCAATACCTTGAGCTTTCCGGCATCAAAGCCAAAGATCACACAATCGACCGAGACATGGGGATTTAAATTAATCACTGCCGGATTATTTTGCACCAAATTAGAAAGAAAGAATCATCATTTCCAAACTTAGCGTAATATTTACGCTAAGTTTTATCGGATTTTCTGTTTGACTGGAAGCCAATATTATTAGACAGCCACATATATCGTCCTTACAGGACTTAATTGCTTTTTCTTACAGGTACTTCTACCATTATGTCGTGCCTCTGGCACTTTGTTGGACCTCGTAGAGGTCATATATTGGTAGAAATATGTCATCATAGACATTGAAGTCCCATAGGGACGATATAGAAATTATTTTCATTGATAAAATAATTATGTTTGTAACAGCGACAAATATACACCATCATGAAAATCCAAATTCTGGGAGCTGCCCGGGAGGTTACCGGCAGCAAACACCTGATAACGCTGGATAACGGAAAGAAGATCCTGCTCGACTGCGGCATGTACCAGGGAAAAGGCATGGAAACGGATGCCATGAACCGCAAGCTGGGATTTGATCCGCAGGAAATCGATTACCTTATCCTGAGCCATGCCCACATTGATCATTCCGGACTGATCCCCTATATTGTCAAGCTGGGTTTTGCGGGCTCCGTAATAACCACCCATGCCACGCGTGATCTGTGTGCCATCATGCTGGCTGACTGCGGGAAGATTCAGGAGCACGATACCGAGATGCACAATAAAAAAAGAGCCCGCCAGAAACTTCCGCCGGTAGAGCCGATATTTACAAAGGCTGACGCCGAGCAATCCATGCAGTTTTTTGTGGGTGTGCCCTATGATAACCCTTACCGGGTAACCAAGGGCGTCAGGGTCACCTTTACCAATACCGGTCATTTGCTGGGAGGCGGAGTGGTCAACCTGCGGATCAAGGAAGGCGAAAAAACAACCCGGATTGCCTTTACCGGTGATATCGGCAGACCGGTGAACCGGATCCTGCGGCCGCCGCAACCCTTTCCGCAAGCGGATATCATCATTTGCGAATCCACATACGGCAACCGGTTACACGAAAGTACTGCTGGTGGCTGAAGACAAACTGCTGGATGTTATAAAAAGGACCTGCGTGGAAAAAAAAGGCAAGCTGATCATTCCCTCATTCAGCGTGGGCCGCACCCAGGAGGTCATCTATTCTCTCAACAATTTTTACAACAGCGGCAGGCTACCCCGGATAAAGATCTATGTTGACAGTCCCCTTTCCATGAATGCCACCAACATATTCCGGCTGCACCGGGAGTGTTTCAATGACAACATGCTTGAGGTGATGGAAACCGATCCGGATCCCTTCGGTTTCAATGACCTGTATTTTATTCAGCAGGTAGAGGACTCGAAAAAGCTGAATGACACCGATGAACCCTGCATCATCATATCCGCTTCGGGCATGATGGAAGCCGGCAGGGTAAAACACCATCTGGCCAACAGCATTTCCAATCCCCGCAATACCGTACTGGCAGTAGGTTATTGTTCACCCATGACCCTGGGTGCCAGGATATTGAGAGGTGACAAAGAAGTTTCCATATTCGGGACCGTGTACCCGGTGAAAGCGGATATCGAGCGGATTGACTCGTACTCCGGACATGCCGATTACAGTGAAATGATCCGCTTCCTGGAATGCCAGGACAAGGCGCGGTGTGAAAAAGATGATCCTGGTGCATGGAGAATATTCAGCGGCGCAGTTTTTCAGTGAAAAGCTGAAGGAAAACGGGTTTGGAGAGGTTGTGATCCCGGAATGGGGGGAGGAGGTAGTAGTAGGGAGTAAAGGAGTAAGGAGTAATGAGTAAGGAGTAAGGAGTAATGAGTGGGTGTGGGTATGGGGTGTGAGTTGAATGTTGTAGGTTGTAGGTTGTGGGTTGTAGGCCTGCCTGACGGCAGGCAGATTGGAGGTTGTTCAACTTACAACATACAACTTACAACATACAACTTACAACATACAACTTACAACATACAACTTACAACATACAACCAACATTAGATTTCCGGAATCCGTCATTTATTATCCCAAAAAAAATCTCCTCAAATTTTTCAATACAAAAAATCTTCCTACCTTTGCGACCTGTTTTAAATAACCCATAAAAAATAAATTCAATATGTTAAACCAGTACGAAACCGTTTTCATTGTAACTCCCGTTTTGTCTGAGGCCCAGATGAAGGAAGCGGTTGAAAAATTCAGAGGTGTGATCACCACCAAAGGTGGCGAGGTCATCAACGAAGAGAACTGGGGATTGCGAAAGCTGGCCTACCCCATACAGAAAAAGTCAACCGGCTTTTTTACGCTGATTGAATTCATGGCACCGGGCGACCTGGTAAAATCCCTTGAAATTGAGTACAAACGTGACGAAAGGATTATCCGTTTTCTCACAACCCGGCTGGACAAATACTCCAGCGAGTATGCAGAAAAGAGACGGAACAAGAAGCAGTCAGCAACCAAAGTAACGGAGGAATAAGCCATGGCAAATATGACAACAGCAGGTCAGTCAGAAATCCGCTATCTTACACCCCCGGCGGTAGAAGTGAAGAAAAAGAAATATTGCCGGTTCAAGAAAAACAAGATCAAGTATGTGGATTACAAGGATCCTGAATTTTTGAAAAAATTCCTGAACGAGCAGGGCAAGATCCTTCCCCGCAGGGTTACCGGTACTTCGCTGAAATACCAGCGCAAAGTGGCCACAGCGGTCAAGAGAGCCCGTCACCTGGCATTACTGCCTTATGTTGCTGATTTGATGAAATAATTAAAGAGACAGGTCATGGAAGTTATACTGAAAAACGATGTTCCGAATCTCGGATACAAAGATGACATTGTGAATGTCAAAAACGGATACGCCCTCAATTATCTGATCCCGAAGGGACTGGCGATTACGGCCACCGGTTCTGCCCTGAAATCCCACAATGAGATCATGAAACAGCGCGCTCATAAAGAGGAAAAGATCAAGCAGGTAGCACAGGAAATGGCCGACCGCCATGAAGGCAGTAACGCTCTCCATCGGTGCAAAAACCAGCACCAAGGGGAAGATCTTCGGTTCGGTAAATGCCATTCAGATTGCTGAAGCACTGGAAGAAAAGGGCTTCGCGATTGATCGTAAAAATATTACCTTCAAAGAGGACCTGATCAAGGAAGTGGGTACCTACCACGCCCAGATCAGACTTCATAAGGAAGTGCATGTGGAGATACCGTTTGAGATAGTTGGGGAGTAGTAGGATGGTGACGCGTAACGAGTAACGAGTGACGCGTAACGAGTAACGAGTGACGAGTAACGAGTAACGAGTGGGATTTGGGTCTTGAGCACGGGATTTGATATGATATAAATACCTGGCAGAATTTATCCGTCAGGTTTTTTTGGGAATCAGTTTTGAATTAATCAAACAGTTTTGGTTTAGCATGTTTAACATGCCCATACCCATTACCCGCTCGTTACTTGTCACTCGTTACTCTTCACTTCCCCCTACACCCCTTTAAACATTCTCTCCCACCGGATGCTATTGTAGAACTTCTTGTTCTTGTCGAGGGACAGCCAGATGAACTTGGGCTCGCCGACAATATGGTCCTCCGGTACAAATCCCCAGAACCGTGAATCCAGACTGCTGTGGCGGTTATCACCCATCATCCAGTAATAATCCATTTTGAATGTATATGTGCTGGCAGGCTGTCCGTTTATATACACCTGTCCATCCTTCACCTGCAAATCATTCTTTTCATAATAGGAAATAACACGCTCATACAGGCAGAGATTCCGGGTGTCAATCTGTATTGTGGCTCCTTTCTTGGGGATGTACAAAGGACCAAAATTATTGAGTGTCCACCGGTAATTGGTATCATAGGGAAAATAATCGCATGCGAATAAGCATCAAAATAATCATTGCCAATGATCTCCCTCACACTTTTAAATGCCCGTATATTTTTAACTTCATCAATGGTAAGATAAGCATGGATCACATTGCCGGACCGCTGGATATCATATATTTCCATCCGTTCAAAAACCTTGTCGGCAATATTTTCCCCTTCATTCAGGTAAATATAATAGCTGTACTGGATACCGGGATATTCTTTCTGGGGCTCGCCATTGGTATAAACTCTTTTGTTGATGATCTGCAGTGTGTCACCCGGAATGGCCACACAACGCTTGATATAATTGTCACGTTTGTCAACCGGCCTGACCACAATCTCATAACTGTTCCACACCCTTTGTCTGGCCAGGTTATAATATTCCTGCGCAGACCGGGCCGGTCGGTTATAATACAGGTCCTTCAGTCTGAGCATTTCAGCTGAATCACGCACAATTGAATAATAGCTCATATTCTGGTGAGCCAGCACTACGGTATCTCCTGCAGGAAAATTAAAGACCACGGCATCATCCCGCTTCACCCTGCCAAATCCTGCAAGTCGCTTATAGGGCAGTTTGATCCATTCCACATATGATTTCACGCCATTTGTCAGGGGCATTGTATGCTGTGTAAAAGGAAATGAAAGGGGTGTGTTGGGAACACGCGGACCGTAGGCAACTTTGCTGACATACAGGTGATCACCGATCATCAGTGTCTTTTCCATTGATCCGGTCGGGATCTTATAGTTCTGGAACAGGAAAATATTGATGATGGTGACAGCAATGACGGCAAAAATCAGGGCATCGATCCATTCGATGAACTTGCTGTTTTGTCCGTCCCGTTTTTTCCAGAATGTCCAGTTTACCTTTTTGGTTATATACAGGTCGAAGATCACGCCCAAACCCAGTAAGAACCAGTAATTGCTTATCCAGATTACCCATAGGAGGTATATCACGGAAACAATGCCAAACCACATCCAGTCTTTACGATCAGCTTTC
The DNA here is from genome assembly GCA_963705125.1 of uncultured Bacteroidales bacterium. GTDB lineage: Bacteria > Bacteroidota > Bacteroidia > Bacteroidales > UBA10428 > UBA5072. The sequence continues at coordinate 637,164 of CAVPIY010000012.1, forward strand.
ATGTAATTTATTTTGTGATAAAAGTAATATTTTTTGGCAATTAGTGTTGAAAGAATTATGGGATTAAGAGATTAAGAAAAGCATACTATTTCCTGATCTATAAAACTCATTATTATTGTATTGTTAATCAATAATATGTGTTTATTTATTTATACTCTTTTGTCTGCCGCACAAAAGAGTAGCAGAAAAAGTCACCACGAGTGAAAAAATCAGGCCCGCCCTTGTCGCACAAGGCTTACGCTAACAAAGGCCGTGCGTCCTGATTTTCTCCGCCAGTCGTGGACGTGCCAACGCACTCGGCGAATGTAACAAAATTCAATTTCTCCCCCATCACCCAATCACCCCCTCACATCATCATTTCATCACCTCATAACCTAATCAAATCCTGCATCGAGAAAATCCCCTTCTTTCCGTACACAAATTCCGCGGCAAGGATAGCTCCGAATGCTAAGCCTATCCTGCTTTTGGCCGTATGTGTGATTTCCAGGGTGTCCACATCGGAATCATAGGTGACGATATGGGTTCCGGGTACCTCATCCTCCCGCACAGCGGTGATTTTCAGGGCAGACGCATCCACAGCCTGATTGAGTTCCCACCTGTCTTTCCGCCTGAGCTGCGAAATCAGATCGTTTGCCAGCGTGATGGCCGTACCGCTGGGAGCATCGAGCTTATGCACATGATGGATCTCTTTTATGGTCACATCATAATCGGTCATCGCATCCATCAGTCCGGCCAGGTACTTATTCAGGGCAAAAAAGACATTCATGCCCAGGCTGAAGTTGGATGCATAAAAAAATGTCTGGTTACGCTCAGCGCAAATCCGCTTCACTTCTTCAAATTTCCCAAGCCAGCCGGTTGTACCGCACACAACCGGAACACCGGCATCAAAGCATGCCATAATATTTGAAAAAGCAGAGGCAGGCGTTGAAAAATCAATGACAACGTCCGCACGGGACAGGTTTTCACCGGTAAGGTCCTGCAGGTTAAATGCATCCATCACCAGCACTACCTGGTGATGACGCGCCAGGGCTATTTTCTCGATTTCCCGGCCCATTTTGCCGTAACCCAAAATGGCAATTTTCATGGATCTTATTTTGTAAAATATGATTGGTATAAATACGTAGAGACGCATCATGATGCGTCTCTACAAATATATTACAAATCCATCCAGTTTTATTTCACCGCATTCACCACGGCTTCGAAGGCTTCGGGATTATTCATGGCCAGGTCGGCCAGTGCTTTCCGGTTGAGGGCAATACCCTTTTTCATTGAGCTTGCCGATAAATTCGGAATAGGACATGCCGTGTGGCCTGACTCCGGCATTGATACGGGTAATCCACAGTGACCTGAAATTCCTTTTCTTGGCCCGTGCGGTCGGCATAGGCATAACTCAGTCCTTTTTCCCATGTATTCTTGGCAACTGTCCAAACATTTGACCTGGAAAGGAAATTACCCTTGGTTTGTTTGAGGATCTTTTTTCTTCTTTGTCTTGAAGCTACTGCATTAACTGATCTTGGCATAATTCATCTGGTTTTTGAATGGTTAGCGTTCCGCATCAGCGGAATCTTTGTGGCTAATACACTCGGTTAATACTCTTTGAATTACTAAACATTATCCTCCCGCAAGCAGAAGTTTGGCATTCTTTTCATCTGAGGAAGCGACCACGGTTGAATAACCCAGGTTTCTCTTCCGCTTGGTTGATTTTTTTGTAAGAATGTGCCTTTTATAAGCATGTTTCCTTTTTATTTTTCCGGTTCCGGTAAGATCATATCTTTTTTTCGCACCGGAATTCGATTTCATTTTTGGCATCCGTTCAACTATCTATTTGGTTATTACTTACTTTTTCTTTGGCAAGGGGGTAATCAGCATGATCATCCGTTTTCCTTCGAGTTTCGGAGCCTGTTCCATCTTGCCCAACTCGCTCAATTCACTGGCAAACCGCTGCAACAATGCTTCACCATCTTCATTATATACAATTGATCTTCCTTTAAAAAACACATAGGCTTTAACCTTGGCACCATCCTGCAAAAATTTCTGTGCATGTTTCAGCTTAAAATTGAAATCATGATCGTCTGTGTAGGGTCCAAACCGGATCTCCTTAACCACAATCTTTGCAGTTTTAGCCTTCAGCTCTTTCTGCTTGCGCTTCTGCTGGTAAAGGAATTTCTGGTAATCAATTATCTTGCAAACCGGGGGATTTGCGTTCGGAGATATTTCAACCAGGTCGAGTTCCAATTCCTCTGCCATTCTGATGGCTTCTTTGATCGGAAATATTCCTGGGATTTTCCAGATTTTCGCCAACCACCCTGACTACAGGTGCTTTAATCTCATGATTAACCGCGAACTGGGCTACTTCTTCCCTTCTGATTCCACGGCGGAAAATTGGTGTTGCTATGCGTCTGTCCTCCTTTGTTGTTAGTTAATAGTTGATGGTTAGTTAGTTGTTAGTTGTTAGTTGTTAGTTGTTAGTTGTCATTGTTTTTCTACAACATCAACTATCAACTATCAACTATCTAAATATTCTAACTGTTCTTCACTTCTTTAATAAAATCCTTAAATTCTTCCAGCTTCATGGTTCCCTTATCCCCTTCGCCCTGTCGCCTTACGGCTACTGTACCCTCCGATTCTTCTTTTTCCCCCACAACAAGGAGGTAAGGAATCCTTTTTAACTCATTGTCTCTGATCTTCTTACCGATCTTTTCATTCCGGGTATCAATCAGGGTGCGAATATCGTAATTATTTAGGAATTTTAAAACTTTTTCCGCATAATCATGGTATTTTTCACTGATCGGTAACACCACAACCTGATCTGGCGTAAGCCAAAGCGGAAACTTACCCGCTGTATGCTCGATGAGGACTGCAACAAATCGTTCCATGGAACCGAAAGGCGCACGGTGTATCATTACCGGCCTGTGTTTCTGGTCATCGCTGCCGGTATATTCCAGTTCAAATCTTTCAGGCAGGTTATAATCCACCTGGATGGTCCCCAGCTGCCATTTACGCCCAAGGGCATCCTTTACCATAAAATCGAGCTTCGGTCCGTAAAAGGCAGCTTCACCCTTTACAATCGTGGTTTGCATCCCTTTTTCCTGTGTGGCTTCCAGTATGGCCTGCTCTGCCTTTTCCCAGTTTTCATCCGATCCGATATACTTCTCCCGGTTCTCCGGATCGCGCAGAGAAACCTGTGCCACAAAATCATGAAAGTCAAAAGCTTTAAAAACGGTATATATGATATCAATCACCTTGATGAATTCTGTCCTTGATCTGATCGGGCCGGCAGAATAAATGGGCATCGTCCTGTGTAAATCCCCGAACCCTTGTCAGGCCGTGAAGCTCACCACTCTGCTCATAACGGTATACGGTGCCAAACTCTGCATATCGTACAGGCAGATCTTTATATGAACGGGGCTTGCTTTTATAAATCTCACAATGATGCGGACAATTCATGGGTTTCAGCAGGAACTCCTCCCCTTCTTCAGGTGTATGAATGGGTTTAAAGGAATCCTTGCCGTATTTTTCATAATGCCCCGATGTAATGTACAGTTCCTTTTGTCCGATGTGGGGCGTGATCACCGGCAGATAGCCATATTCGGACTGGATTTTTTTCAGGAAGTTTTCCAGCCGTTCCCTCAGCTGGGCTCCTTTCGGAAGCCACAAGGGAAGTCCCTGCCCTACCTTTTGCGAGAAAGTAAAGAGCTCGAGTTCCTTGCCCAGCTTGCGATGATCCCGTGCCTTGGCCTGTTCGAGCATGACCAGGTAATCATCGAGCATCTGTTTTTTGGGAAACGAAATGCCGTAAATACGGGTTAGCTGCCTGCGTTTTTCATCACCCCGCCAGTATGCTCCGGCAATGCTCAGTAATTTAATGGCCTTGATATAGCTTGTATCAGGCAGGTGCGGTCCACGGCAAAGATCGGTAAAGTTGCCCTGTCTGTAAAGCGTGATCGTGCCGTCCTGCAATTCTTCAATCAGTTCAAGCTTATACTCATCCCCCTTTTCCCTGAACAACTGAAGCACATCCTTTTTCCCGATCTCCTCCCGCTTGTATTCACTGTTCCTGCGGCTCAGTTCAACCATTTTCTCTTCAATCCGCGGGAGATCAGATTCGGTGATCACCACGCCTTCGCCGGGATCAACATCATAATAAAATCCATTCTCAATGGCTGGTCCAATGCCAAATTTTATGCCCGGATACAAGGCTTCAAGCGCTTCTGCCATCAGATGGGCAGAAGAATGCCAGAAGGCATGCTTACCTTCAGATGAGTCAAACTTATGCAATACCAAAGATGCATCCGTAAGAATGGGCCGTGTGGCATCCTGAATTTCTCCATTTACGCTGACAGCCACTACCTCCCTGGCCAGGCTGTTGCTCAGATTTTTTGCAATATCAAGTCCGGTTATACCCATTTCATATTCTCTTACCGAATGATCGGGAAATGTGATCTTAATCATTTAACTGTTTTTTTATTAAGGAGGTGCAAAGATAAAAAAAAACGGCTATTTTTCAGCATTAATTAGTACCATACCTTTGTCAAATCAAATGACACAAACATGGACAGGTTCTTCAAAGCCGCCATCACCTCATTTATAATTTTCATTTCCGGCTTTTTCGCCATTGCCGGGAATTATATCCCCTTAAGCCTGAAAAAGATATATTCGGAATACCAGTTTTTACCCGCCGGTGTGGATGGTATCCAGTCCATGGCTGACGGGGAGAATTATACCATGCTGGAAAACGACAGGGCCATCGTGCGGTATGATTATAAAACAGGTAAAGACAGGCATGTTATTTTTTCCTTAGACCAGGTGGATGATGAACCCATTACCAGCATCGACGATTATGCATTCAGCATGGATGAAACCAGGATCCTGCTGACCACAGATAAAACCAAAAAGTACAGGTATTCCTTTGCAGCAAAGTACTACATATATGACCTCGTGAACAAAAAAACAGCGCTGGCTGATTCTGAAATGATCCAGTATGTTACATTTTCCCCGGACGGGAATAAGGTGGCCTATGTGAAATACAATAATCTGTATTGTAAGGATCTTATTCATAATACACTCACACAGATTACGACCGACGGGCTCATAAACAGCATAATCAATGGTGCGCCAGACTGGGTTTACGAAGAGGAATTCAGCTTAACCCAGGCATATTGCTGGTCGCCAGACAGCCGGAAGATTGCCTTTTACCGGTTTGATGAAACACAGGTGCCGGAATTTGATATGACGGTGTACACAGATCTTTATCCAAAGACCCTCCGCTTCAAATACCCCAAAGCCGGTGAAAAGAATTCGGTGGTTCAGGTCAGGGTATATGATACCGGAACAGGTCGAACAGTCTCCATGGATGTGGGACAGGAATCCGACCAGTATATTCCGCGGGTAAAATGGACAGCTTCGTCTGATACAGTTTGTGTCATACGGCTTAACCGCCTGCAGAACAAGGTGGATGTTTTGCGCTGCAACGCGCAGAACGGATCATCCGGTCTGTTGTTCAGTGAAACAAGTCCCTGGTTTATTTCAGAGATAAAAGATGATTATATTCATTTCACCCAGGATGGCCGGTATTTCCTGATTCGCAGCGAACGTACAGGATACTTCCACTATTATCTCTATTCCATCACCGGCAGGTTCATTCACACAGTGACACGGGGCGAATGGGAGACTGTCGGTGTGCTGGGTTTCAATGACCGGAACAACACCCTGTATTATACTTCCACCGAAGGTTCTCCGATTCGCCAAAGCATTTATGCCGTGAAATATGACGGTTCGCACAAGACAAAGCTTTCAGATCAGGCAGGAACGAATTCGGCAAAGTTCAGCAAGACCTATACATATTATGTAAACACATGGTCAGATGCCAACACCCCGCCCCGGATCACGGTCAACAAAATCAACGGCATGCTTGTCCGTGTGCTGGAAGACAATGCTGTGTTATTGCATGATCTCAGAATCCATGGTTTTACGCCAAAGAAGTTTATTTCCATCCCGGTGAAGAGCGACCTGTCGTTAAACGCATATCTGGTTTTGCCACCTGATTTTGATTCTTCACGGGTATACCCCTTGTTTATAGATGTTTACGGCGGGCCTGAATCACAGGATGTTACTGATAGCTGGGATGATGACATGCCCTGGCAGCAATACCTGGCACAACAAGGGATCATCGTGGCCTGCATCGATAACCGGGGCACTGACGGCAGGGGCGAAGCATTCAGAAAAAGCATATATATGAACCTGGGTAAGCTGGAATCGGAGGACCAGATCAATGCAGCCATATATCTCGGACGTAAAAGCTGGATCGATGAAAACCGGATCGGTATATGGGGCTGGAGTTATGGGGGATTTATGACTTTGTTATGCATGACAAAGGGAGCAGAGCTATTCAGGATGGGAATTGCTGTTGCTCCCGTTACCAACTGGAGGTTTTATGACACGGTGTATACAGAAAGATATATGCGGACCCCTCAGGAAAATCCCGGTGGTTATGATCTGAATTCTCCCATACACTTTACTGACAGGCTAAAGGGCAAATTATTACTGGTGCATGGGACCGGCGATGACAATGTACATTTTCAGAATTCGGTTGAACTGTTGGATGAGCTGATCCGGAACAATAAACAACCGGAGGTATTTTTCTATCCAAACAAGAATCATAATATTACGGGCGGAAATACAAGGTATCATCTGTATACCCTGTTGACCAGGTTTGTGATGGAGAATCTGTAAAAGGGACGAGGGACGAGGGACAAGGGACAAGTCAGTTCGAATGATTAAAAACTATTTGCTGTTTTCATCCTCGTAGAGGATAAATTATTGTAGAAGAATAATTTGCAAAAATGCTCCAACCTCGTAGAGGTTGAATTATAAAATTAGTCGTACAGTAGTGATTAGGTGATTAGGTAATCAGGCTGAAATAATTTTATGTATATACGGACAATATCCAAATATCCGCTGTTGATCATTCTGCTGGCCGCAGTTGTTGCCTACTGGCCCATAGCATTTTGCGTTTACACGTTCAAATGGGACATGCTGGATGTGGTGTTTCCTTTCCGGTATTTTGGAGGTGAGTGCATCGGGAATGGCGTATTTCCGCTGTGGAATCCCTACCAGCTGACAGGGGTGCCGGTCTGCGCCGATCTGCAATATCCGCTTTTTTCGCCGGAAATGTGGATCACCGGACTTACCACCGGTTACTCAATTTATACGCTCCATTTTCTTTTCATATTCTATCTCGTACTGGCCGGGTATGGCATGTACAGGCTGACCCTGTTCTTTAATGGTCACAGGATGCTTGCTTTGCTGACAGGTATAACCTATATGCTGAGCGGATTCTTCGTCGGACACGGACAGGCTCTCTTTTCCATAATCGGTGCGGCCTTCCTTCCCTGGGTGGTATTGTACATGATCAAAAACTGCCTGAATCCTTCGTTAATCCACACATTGAAACTCGCCGTATTTATCTTTCTGATGCTCACAACCGGCTATCAGTTCATATCGGTCATTACCGGTTATCTTCTGCTGGCCATGCTGATTTATTATCTTGCCTTTCATCGCCAAAGCCCGGATATACTAGTCAGACTGGTCAAATACAATGCCTTGTTATTCATTCTGATTCTTTTGCTTGGTATGGTCCTTATCTTGCCGGTGATCCAGGTCTCAGACTATAATGAGCGGATTGGTGCGGGACTGAGCTATAGCAAGTCCATTGTGTGTTCCTTTACCTGGCAGAGCCTGATATCCCTGGTAACTCCCTTTGCCACGGTGAAATACCCGGAGTTTTTTGATACCGATATTTCCATGCGGAATATGCACGCCGGACTGATCATGCTCCTGGTTTTTGTATCCGGACTTATCCGGAAAAAAACCGGCATTCAGTGGCTGATCCTGCTTTTCGGCGGGGTATGTCTGCTTGCATCATTTGGCAGAATGCTGCCTGTCCACAAGCTGATGTTCCGGTATCTTCCGTTCATCAATATGCTCAGGATGCCGGCCTATTTCAACCTGTTCACCTCCTTTGCCGTAATCCTGATTGCCGGTATTCACCTTCCTGAAATCCTGAAACATGCTGAAAACCGGAAAGTCCTGAAGGGATTAACGGTTCTGACCATCATCCTGGTCACTGCCTTGACGGCCTTTTCCATATTTCACGTCCAGCCTGGTTTTCCGGACGTTCACAGCTTGTTTCAACAGACATCCGGATATATTCAGTCACTCAACTTCCATGAGCATATTGTGATCCAGGCCCCGGTTCAGCTTATACTCCTGCTTTGCCTGCTGGTGTTCCTGCAAGTGGACAAATTCAGGCATTATCTGGGAAAGGCCATCTTTATTCTGGTTTGTATCGAAATGATACTGGCCGTTAACTTCAACAGCTATTTCACGGTATATTCAAACGTTCATCCGCAGCATATTCACGAGTTCATGAAAAGCCAGCCTTCCGGCTTCCCGGTTCCGGAAAATACTGCCGTGATGAATAATTCGGACAAAAATCTGACGCATGATCCTTTATGGCGAAATATGGGGATCCTGACAAAAAAACTGTCCTATGACGGCTTTTCCTCGTTTATCCTGAAACCCTATAATTATCTGGATGATTCTTTGCCTGCATTGAGAGATGTCCTGATTGGGAATCCACCGGTTTATCTTTCAGGAAGGATAAAAAGAAACTCCGGAGCGCAGGTACAGGACATCAGATTTGACAGGGGAGAACTGTTTGTATCAGAACCTGTTTTCAACTCACTTCCAGTCAACTTAAAAAAGAACACGACCCATGTTATGCCGGAGATCATGTCATTCAGTCCGGTTCATTGTACAGTCAACTACACCCTGGATACGGCCTCAGTGATAACTTTTCTGCAGGCTGATTATCCCGGCTGGGAGATCAGCATTGACGGGGAGGAGGCTCAACACTTCACTTCAAATTTCATGTATCTGTCAGCCCTCGTGCCGGCAGGAGGGCATCAGGTGACTTTCAGGTATGAAAACCGGCCTGTGATGATCTCTTTTATTGTATCGTATGCTGTTTTTATGATTATTCTGGCTGTGCTGGTGTTTCGATGTTGTAGATTAAAGTTCCAATAATATACTTTTCAAATTTTACATTTTCGTTAATGTGGCTTCAAAAACCTTATTTGCATTCCCAAACCTTAGTAGTCCCTCAGTACATTTCAATATTGCCCCAAAAAAATAACTAGATATATTATTGATTATTTGTGACTTATAATCTAGTTATATAAGAGCAATAATTTAAGCATACTAATTGACCTCTTATGTAACTACTATTTAAAATATAGATAATCAATCTAATATTAATTTCAATATTTTTTATTTTTTCTCTTTTGTCTGCCGCACAAAAGAGTTGGTCAGAAAAAGCCACCACGGACGAAAAAATTGAATTGCCCTGTCGCACAAGGCCTTCGCTAACTAAGGCCGTGCAATTCAATTTTCTGCGCCGTCCGTGGACACCCCACGCACCCGGCGACATGTAATAGATTGATCCTACTCAAAAAAAATTAAAAATCAAATTATGCATTCCCCAAATGCTAATCAATGCCCCGCGGCGCAGGCCAGTCAAATCGGCGGGCCTGGTGTGGCGTGACGCAGCCGATCGGCGTGCGTTAAGTGGGATGTGTGCCGGCCGGAAATCGGCAAGGATGTGGGGGGAAGCATCGATTTGACTTGAATTTACTTTGCAACTTTCTTTGTTTCAAGACAAAGAAAGTTGAGGAATTTGGGTGTTTTCAGTTATTCATTTAGGGACCATATTTATAAACATATTGAGGGACTTATTACTTTATTATTAGCGCATTAATCATGGTCATATTCAAATAAGGTAATAAGGTTTGGCTTTTGGCCTAATGTTTTCAACGAAGGTTTGAATATAAAATAAGGTTTATCTTATAGACTAATATATTTGACAATGAATGTTTTACCTATATTTTACTTTCTTCCCGTCCTGATGGGTCTGTTTTGCTCTGTTATTTTCAGCAACCGGTTCAATCTTAGCCGGTTCAGTCTGTTCAGGCGCAAGGTTTCAATGTAAGTCAGCACCCTGCGTATTATATCATAATACAGCAGGACGAACAACAATCCGCTGAATATCCAGATCACAGCCAGGTTAAACCAGAAAGTATCAACTTTCAGTTTGAAAAAAAGCTTTACCGGAGCATAAAAATGTGCCCTCCAGGTTTCCCCGGCAGGATCCCTGAACACGGCATCCTTAATGGGAACCATTTCCCCGTCATGTACAGAATAATTGGGAATCTCCATTTCATTGGTCACCACATGCCGCCAGCTGCTTGTTGTAATAATCTCTCCTGAACCGCATGAACTCATCCTCTCCGCCCAAGGCTGAGACCAGTTCAGCGTAAATGGCATCCCTTTCGGCCACAGCCTTGTTATAGCGATTCCTGTATATCAGAATTGCCTTGTCGAGATAATCCTTAATGGAAGCATTCAAGTCAGGTTTGTACAGGCTCCGGTCCAGACTGTCTGCCGAAGCCGGCAGGGACAGGTTAATGTCCCGGCTGATCCTGTTCAATTCCGAATGCAGGACTTTGAGGTTGTTGAAATACCGGATACTGTCCGTAGTAATTGAAATACAGATCGCGTGTATCCTCGGCAATCTCAATCAAACCGGGAATGGCATAAGACCGGTAATAATTGGCATTTTTGGCTTTTTTTTCCGATGGATAGAAATACTTTTCGTATTTGTTATCCTTGAACTGGGTTACTGCGATGGCTTCATAGGCCCACCGGGATGCCATGATATCGCCGATTACCGGCACCTGTTTGTCGCTGGCTATCTTGTTGTGCATCCTGGCGAAATCTACCACAACACCGCTAAATAGCAACTGGGGCACCAGGATCAGGGGAACAAGAATATAAATGGTGACCACTGAATTGAATCCTGAGGAAATGTTTAGTCCAACCATATTGGCCAGGCAGGATGCTGTAAAAAGAACAATCCAGTATCGCAGGAGCATATCGTTTATTTCGAGCATGGAATTCCCGATCATCACAAAGACAAACGTCTGAATTGCCGAAATCATAAATAAAATGCTGATCTTGGAGAAAAGGTAACTTGACCGGCTCAGGTTCAGGAACTTTTCCCGCTTCAGGATCTTCCTGTCCTTGAATATTTCCTCAGCGCTGATCACAAGACCAAGAAACAGTGCTACAATTACCGCCATAAACAGAAAGGCCGGCAGAACATAATTCTCACCGAATATATATTTTGGGACACTGTTTACAAAGGTGAAGTTCTTGGAGAAGAAGGCCAGCGTGAAGGCCAGTATCGGAGCCTCCAGGGCCAGCAGGACCAGGTACTGCTTGTTGTAATATTTGGCCAGCAGGTCACGTTTGAGAAAGATCCGGAACTGGTTGAAATGATCCGGTATCCTGAAGTTGTTTTTGGGAACGGATGAGTCATGCTCCCGTTCGATCAGCTTTGTTTTTGAATCTATCTTTTCCAGGAAACGCTGGTACCACTCCTCCGGGTTTGTTTTTCTTTTCCGCGTAAGACGGCCGTTCGGATCCACCTCCCGCGCTTCTACGATACGAAGGATCTCATCAGAATTGATATTCCCGCAGCTCAGGCATTCGGTCTCTTCTGCATCGGGATAATGAGCTTCCTGCTTGAAGTAGGTAATTGCACCTATGGGATGCCCGTAATAGATAACCCTGCCGCCCTGATCCATCACCAGGAGCTTGTCGATCATCTTGAAAATATCGGAAGAAGGCTGATGCATATTGACAATGATCAGCTTACCCTTGATCGTTTGCCGTTTTAGCAGGGTAATCACCTTCTCAGAATCTGCCGAAGATAAACCTGAAGTAGGTTCGTCAATGAACAGGATGGAGGGCTCCCGTATCAGTTCCAGTGCAATATTGAGCCGTTTCCTTTGTCCCCCGCTCAGTATAGTGGTAAATGCATCCCCAACATGCAGATCGCGTGCCTCAACAAGATCAAAATCAACCAGGGCATTTTCAACTACCTCATGGATCTCATCACCGGTATAGCCGTCGAAACATAACTTCGCATTGTAATATAAGTTTTCATAGACGCTAAGCTCTTTGATAAGAAGGTCATCCTGGGGAACATAACCAATGATTCCCTTCACCATCTCCTTGTTTTCATGGATATCCCAGCCGTTGATCCTGATTGAGCCGTTGCGGGGTTTGAGATTACCGTTCAGAACGTTCAAAAGTGTCGACTTTCCTGATCCGCTCCCTCCGATAATGCCCACCAGTCTGCCTGACTCCTCTGTGAGATTAAACCGTTTAACCCCGTTTTTGCTGTTAAAATAATTGAAGACAATATCCTCGGCTGTGAATATGAATGAATTCTCGGCGTTCGCCTGAATAAATTGCCGGATGACCCAGATGAAATAAATGGAACCTATTTTGGTATTCCGGATCACGGATCCGACAGGCCAGATGTAAGATCTTCCGGTTTTGATCCGGTGTCCGTTCATAAGAAGCGTCATTCTGCCGTAATAACGGAATACAAAGGTATTCGCGCTGGGCATGTGTAATACGATGATCTGTCCTTCAAGCTTGTCAATGAAGAGCTGCTTGACATCCTGATTTTCGGGTGAACCGGCGGGGAGGATAAAAAGCAGCCAGTCCTTGTGCACGATCTTGTCAATCTCCTCAAAGGTAAATGCCCTGGCATCCAGGAACTCGTGTTCACTGATCTTCAGATAGGCGGCTGCTGTTCTTACCAGACTGACCTCCGTGCGGGTTGGTTTACTTTCGCATTGAATGAAATCGAGCAAATAAATGAGTATGATAATTTTTTGCTCATGCTCGAGTTCTTCATTGATCTGCTCACAAAGGTCAATGATCCGGTTCTCAGCCTGGATCTTTCTGAGGGAGAAATCAGCCATTTCCGGATCCTGGCTTACCTTACGGAGTTGCCTTACCTGCTGATCAAAGAAATCGAGGTACTTCCGGACAATGTCAAAGCTGTACTGGCGGTCGAGGTAATCCATGATAATATTACGCCTGCTGGTTGATTGTCCCTCCTTATTCATATCGGAAACAATCGCGAACAGCCTCATTAACGCCTTTAAAATCGACTCATTCATGGGAACCACTTCTTAAGCAAAACAGCCCTCGCGATTCGCAGAGGGCTGTGCAATATTCGCAATAGTAAAGGTTCCGGATTATACCAGGGAAGTCCGGACCGATTTTATGGTCTTCAGGATCAGGCTGTAGTCCTGTTCCGACAGTCCGGCTGCAACCTTGTCGAAAGCCGGTCTCAAGACCTGTAGCTTGGTTTCGAGACTTTTAATATCGGTATTGGTGTTTTTGGAGGCCAGCAGTTCCATTACCTTTTCATAGGATACCTTCTGCTTGCTGATGATATCCACCAGGCCGGTAAAGTTGTAAGAATTCTCGGAAATATTCGTGGCAATGTACATCAGTTCAACCCACATACCGGTGATCATGGTCACAGCCAGATCCGGATTGCTCTTCTGATCGAGATACTGATAAGTATTGAAGATCGTATTGGTCACAATACTGGTGAGTGAGTCCTTGTTATTCAGCTTTTCCTTGTATTCATCTGAAAGAAGCGTGGAATAATCATAGGTCACGCCGAGCTGATCAGCCAGGGTTTTAATGGCATTCAGGTATACCTGAATATCCTGCTGTTGCTCGTAGGTTGAAGCGTAGACAAGGTCTGCACCATAAATACCCAGGTTTACGGCCTTGCTGCTTTCGGTAATGTATTTCTCAACCTTATTGGCCGCGTTCATGTTTTTTGCTGAATAGGTTGCTCCAATCTCGTTGAGCATTTTGGTCATTTCGAAGGGTGTGGGAAGCGGTAATAATACTTCTTGAATTTCAGCTGCGAGCAGCATTTTACTCAGGCTATCGGACATAAGCTGATCCTGTTCAGCCGGTTTGTTACCGCCCTTGCAGGAAGACAACATAAGCAGGGTGGTCACGATTATCAACAGAAAATTGATTTTGTTTAAAATTTTACTCGTATTCATAGTTATTTGATGATTTGATGATTTGCTTTGCCCGCCAAATCCCGATTTATCGGGAGAAGGCGGTATGATTTATTGATTTATACATATAATAGTCGGGCGCAAAGATAGTGATTATAGTTGATATTTTGGTATTTCGACTGTTAAATTTATGTGAATAAAGAGCGCCCGTCAGGGATTTTCCAATCCGCAAATCCACACACATAACACCTCTCGCTCCCACACTTACTCGTAACTCGTCACCCGTCACTCATCACCTCTTACAATCCCCCCTTACCCTCATTTCTCTCATATTCCACAGCCCGTTCGATTTTGTTGATCTTGGTACCCCGATTGAAGTTATAGGTAACCGAGAAGCAGAACAACTGACTTGCATTCACATGACCTTCCCAAGATTCGTAATAATGCGGAGCAGTGGTTTCAACCTTGCTGTAAGTGAAATCTTTAATGAACGGATTATAGAATACATCCATGCTGAATTTTTCGGAGAATTTCTTCTCAGCGCCGAACAAATAAAGCATATCACGCGTGAACTTGCGCTGGTAGCTTATATTCGGGCTGCCATAATTGGCAAACATAAACAGGGTGTAATCCTTAGGCAGTGTGATGATGTGGCTGAAATTAAACCGGCAACTGATCATTTCTTCCTTGCTGTGCCCGGTCAAGTCTTCATCAGTCCGGTATATCCTGTCGAATACCGTCACATTGGCGTTAAACCTCCATCGCTTCATGATCTGCAGTGCAGCATTTAATCCCACACCATATTCCAGGTTCTTGCCGATATTCTCCTGTGTGATCCGGGTAATGCCATCCTGGCTCAGGGTGGTAACATCCTGTATACCGTTGTTGGTATATCGGAAGTATACTTTGGGCGATAGGTAATTGGACTTAATATTTTTTGTATAGGCAAGCTCGAGTTTATTTTCAATGGCTGGTTCAAGGTTGGGATTTCCGTATCTCAGGTGCAGGGAATCTGACCACACTTCAAACGGGTTTAGCTGGCTGGCCGTTGGTCTGTAAATTTGCTTACGGTAAGTAAATTTCAGGCTCTGTTCTTTGGGCAATCCCTGGCTTATGCTAACCTGGGGCAATAAAACGAGGTAATCGGAAGTGGATGTTGAGTTGATATCAATCCAGGAATATTCCCCGCGCAGACCTGCCTGCCAGGACAATTTCTTCACTTTGCCGGACAGATTATAATATGCCGTCTGACGCATTTCACGGTATTGGAATTCATCGCAGCTGCTCCTCTGTAATATCTTCAATGGTATACCGGTTCCGGAAGTCGTTGTTGGTCCATGAGCCATAAGATCTGAGGCCAGCTTCATTCCTGATGTTCTTGAAAATAAAGGTTGCATCCAGTTTGACCTCTGCGTTTTTCCGCAGGTTATTGGTCACATCCATCCTGTCCACAATGTTGTCAACTGAAGTCATGTCGTCTAGGATCGATATAGATCTCCTTGTAATCGTTTCTTGATGTGCCTTCTTCCGTATTATAATAGCCTTCGGCTTTGATCTCATTCCCTTCTTTTTTGAGCTTTTTCAGGAAGAACAGGGAAAAATAAAGATTGTCATTCCTGTCCAGGTTGTTTAGCCCGGTTTTTATAAACTCAGTCAGGTCCTGACCGGAATAGACCCTGCTGTCGTACTGGTAGTCATCAGCTAAGCCTTTCCAGTTGCGCCATTCACCCAGGAAATTCAATGATGTTTTCTCGTTAATGAACCAGTCAAAGCCATAGTTCATATAATTATTCTGCCAGCTGTTGATGCCCTTGCCCGTCTTCCTGAAAAGGTAGGGATCAACCGACTGGCTTTCGGCCCGGGTCGTTAGCTTCTCGGCGCTTTCAAATCGTTCAAAATGCAGCTGGTCCCCCACGTAAATCCTGAATCGCTGGTTGCCGTATTCCAGACTCGCACTTGGTTCAGCAACGATCTTTGCCGGATGAGGAATCGGAAGCTTCACTGATCCACTCACGCCTGAATGCATCTCCTTTTTCAACACAATATTGATCACTCCGGAAACGTCAGCATCATACTTGACGCCGGGATTCGTGATCAGTTCAATCTTATCAATCATATCCGACTTGATCTGAGAAATGAATTCCTTGTTTCTGAGAACGCCGTCTACATAAAACTGAATATTGGTCTGTCCCTCCAGTGAAACATTGTTCTGAAAATCAACCGAAACGGATGGTATATGCTTCAGGGCATCCAGTGCATTATTTGATGCCTTGCGTATGTCATCGTTCAGTGTAAAAACGGTCCGGTCAATCTTTTCCTCCCCTTTGAGACGCTGACCGACAATCACCGCCTCATCCAGTGTTTTGTAATCCTCAACCAACTTCATTTCCCGAAGATCGGCAATCTTTTTTTGCCTTGAGATCTCTACATTTCTGATTATAAACTGTTTATAACCAACAAAGGTAATTTTGAGGTTATATTTGCCATAAGGTATATTGTCAAACTGAAATTTACCCCGTTCATCTGTAATAACCCCACTCAATAAACTTGAATCAACTGCATTAAGCAAGGCAACTGAAGCAAAGGAAACTGGTGCAGATGTGCTGTCATCCAGAACAATTCCGGTAATGGTCCCATTATCGGTTTCAGCAAAGACACTGAAACCCGGCAGTAATACAAGGCAAAACAGCCATAGTCCCGCCGAGGCAATTTTTTTTACAATCGCTTTCATGTATACTAAAGTTTTTGGTAATGGTTAATGGTCTAATCCCTGGATCCAAATGTGGATTCGCATATTTCATACCAAAAACTGTATAGTATTTATATACAATGATATTACAATATAATGACAGAAGAAAATCAAATCAAAAAAGTGAACGGCTTCGGAGATCAGTGTACGAAAACGTACAAATGAAGGTAGTTAAGGGCCTGTCTGATGACCCTGCATATTTGTGTTCGTTTTTCTGTATCAAATAAAATGATACAGGAATATCAATGTGCCTTCCAGGGCAGGCTTTGCATTGTCTTTTATTTCAAGGATAACATTGATTTCAGCCTTTGTTATCCCTCTTAAATTGATAAGTGACTTCAGTTTGGCGTTCAGTCTGACCTCATTGTTCACCAAAACAGGCTGGTTGAACTTGAGTTTCTCAATTCCGTAATTTACCAGTAATTTTATATTGTTTACTTCAACGACCTGCCTCCATAAATAGGGCAAAATGGAAAGATTTAAATATCCATGGGCTATTGTTGTTCCAAAGGGACTTTCCCTTTTTGCCCTTTCTGTATCCAGGTGAATCCATTGGTGGTCCAGAGTAGCATCGGCAAACAAGTTGATTTGCTCCTGAGTAATCCTGTGATAATCAGATAGACCCTATATTCTTCCCGACGAATTTCTCAAATTCTGAATAACTGTTAATTATCAATTTTTCCATTTTCTTTTAATTTTTTGGTAATGCCGAGGCAAATGAAACTAACCCAATGCTACATCGAGAAACATCATGGTTGCAAATCCTGCCATCGCACCAATGGTTGATAAATCCGTTTCATTTCCGGATTGAGATTCCGGTATTAGTTCCTCAACGACAACAAAAATCATGGCTCCGGCGGCAAATGACAGGGCATAGGGCAACAGGGGCTTTACGACCAGCACCATATATGCACCAAGCACTCCGGCAATCGGTTCAACAACGCCTGACAACTGCCCGTAATTAAATGCCCTTAGTCTGGAAAATCCTTCCCTTCTCAAGGGTATTGACACGGCTGCTCCTTCGGGAAAATTCTGTAATCCTATGCCAATTGCAAGAGCTAAAGCCCCTGTGAATGCTCCGGTATCGGGATTACTGGCCAAGGCTCCAAATGCAACACCGACCGCTAATCCTTCAGGGATGTTATGCAAGGTTATGGCAAGTACAAGCAGAATGCTTCGTTGCCAGGTTGTTTTAATGCCTTCTGCCTTTTCAGTTGAAAGTCCTATATGTAAATGCGGTAATAATCTGTCTATTAAATACAGAAATGCGCCTCCCGAAAGGAATCCAATCAGTGCCGGAATCCACGACCTGGTTCCGTTTGCCTCAGCCATTTCAATGGCAGGTTTTAAAAGAGACCAGAAGCTGGCTGCAATCATAACACCAGCAGCAAAACCGAGCATGGAATTTAAGATCTTTTTGTTGATGGACTTGAAGAAAAATACCATGGCAGCCCCCAGGGCTGTTACAGCCCATGTAAACAAGGTTGCTAAAAGGGCCAGCAATACCGGATTAAAATTCAATAACTTTTCCAGGTTCATATTATCTGATAATCAGAGTTCTAGACGCCAATCAAATGAATTATCCCGCTTCAACGGATTATGAATAGTTATATGCAATGATACTAAAATATATTTTTCAAATATTTAAGTCATTGAAGATTGTGCGAAGTATCTCCATGATATATTTGAATTTGCTTTATGGCCACTCCGGTAAAACTGGCATAAGTCGTGACCGATTTCTCCAACTGTGCCAGGATGTTTTTATCCGGATTAACAAAGAGCTCTGCCACAATCGTAATCTGTCTGTTTTTCACTGCACGTTTCCATATGCCTGCTACCTGTCCGTTGACCAAAATAACAGGTCGAAAAATCCCGTTAACTGACACCACACTCCTGCTAATCGGTCCAGATAGAGAGGCACTTCTGTCTTTATAACTGATCAGGAATTCATCATAGGCAGGAAGGAAACGGACAAAGTTCTTTCCGGCACCTTTGCCATGAAAGGTATCGGCCATCCA
This sequence comes from uncultured Bacteroidales bacterium, assembly GCA_963705125.1. Classification (GTDB taxonomy): domain Bacteria; phylum Bacteroidota; class Bacteroidia; order Bacteroidales; family UBA10428; genus UBA5072. The sequence continues at coordinate 655,898 of CAVPIY010000012.1, forward strand.
GTAAACTTCCCGCCCTGAAGTTTCAGATATTAAATCTGAGTTAATCATTTCCAGGGCTTTTCTTGCATCCTTCACCGGCAGACCTGACCACCATGTGAAATCCTGTAATGTTGCCGGGCCATGACTTGAAAAGTACCTTAACGCAAGCTTTGCTAAAGCTTCTGCCCGGGGGATTGTATCTGATTTCGGCACCCTTTCTTCGAACAAAGCATAAGTGGGCTTATTGTCTTTTGTTATACCACTGCAAATAATACACTCCAGTTCAGCATAAAGCAACAGGTGCGATGCCCGGTTACCATCCGTGCTTATTCCAACTTTTTGGAATATCCTGATCAATTCCTCCCGGGCTAAATGATTTCCACCTTGCAAAGCCTTTACAATAACCGAATTACTCACCTTAAGAACCGAATCTGTGATCTCCAGTTCCCTGTGCCGTGATTTCAATGATGCCTGGATATGTGGTGCAGTAAGTTTAAGCATCCAGTATATATCTCCGGATGAGACCAAGTGCCACGTGGGCCTCATTACATGTGTGCGTAAAATTTCTCCCCGGCCCATGGCGTTTTCCACCAGTCTCTCCGATGAACCCTTATGCCGTAAACCCACTGCCCATTTAACCATGCTAAAATCCTGGGCCTGCATGGCGCCCATATGTGCAACAAGTTCCTTTACCGTTTTAGATTTATTCCCGGTAATTTGCTGGTTATAAAGACGGATCTGGATTATATTATCCTCAGTCATTGAAAATTCTTTGCATACTGTCCAAATTTAGAACTTTCAACCATTCCTGATATTATTGAAAGATAAAAATGTGCTATTGATATTAAATCTGACAATTAGTCTTTTCGTTACCTTGCTGATATCGGTTTCAGTTCCGTATCATTACAGAAGTGGCTAATCAAATTGCCCAACAGATTCGACATATTTCTTAAAATTGTCCAGAATTGACTGCCATCCTGCCTGCTGTAATTCCAGTGAGTTTGTCTGTTCTGCTTCAAAGGATTCCCTGATTATTGTTTCATTGTCACCCGAGAGAAAATATATCTGTACTTTTCTGCTGTCATCGAGTGTGTATTCAATAGACTTATTTACTTCGACCTTAAGATACACCCCACTGAAATCAAAGCCGAAACTGCCGTCTCTGGCCTCCATACGATAATTGAATCTGCCACCCTTATGAAGGTCATTTTCTGCTCTTGGCGTATGCCATTCGTCTGATGCATAGTTCCACCGAATAATATGCTGCGGATTTGTCCAATATTTCCAAACCATCTCAACCGGAGCATGGACAGATGCTTCAACAATTATTACTTTTTTGTCAATTGCTTCCATATTTACAGTTTATTACTATTGCCGGTAAGGGTATTTTGTTTTGCACAATTAAACATCCATTGCACACCATACTTATCCGTGCAGCTTCCATAGTAATCGCCCCAGAACATATCCTGCAATTCCATTTCTATGGTACCTCCTTCTGAAAGGGCCTTAAACAAACGCTTTGTTTCTTCGCGTGTATCGGGATTGAGCATGATGTAAACATTATTACCGAAATTCACCTTAAAACCCATGGATTCAGGGGCGTCAGTTCCCATCAATACATGCCCGTCCAGAATAGGCAATGCGATATGCATTACCAGATTTCTGTCCGCTTCCGCTAAGGGTGGCGTATTTTCTGAAGGCGGGATATCGCTGAATCGCGAAATTTCTCCGGTGAATTCTCCGCCGAAGACTGATTTATAGAAGTTGAATGCCTCTTCAGTATTGCGGGGAAAATTAAGATATGTGCTCACGCTTGCCATGTTGTCATGATTTAGAGATAATAGTATATAAACAAAAGGAATGAAAAATTGTTGCTAGCCGTCATCGGGCAATGACCAATCGCTTTGCAGGACTAATGACTGGATTTTAAGAACTTAGCCGTATAAACCTGGCCCTTGGTCTTTAATTTCACCAGATACAGCCCATCCGGATATTCGTTAACCTGAACCATTACAAGATTGCCCTGTGTTTTTTCCCGGTATATTGATTTTCCATACATATCCATTATTTCCAAAGTGTATTCTGCATGCTCCTTTAGCTGAATCTTCACAAAATCGGTAACCGGATTTGGATAAATTTCCAATTCAATTGATTGTTTTATAGGGTAATGGTTTGTGGTAGTTGTATCTTCATCAGCTTTAAGGTCTGAATAGCCCAAACTATCCACCTTCAGGAGAAATATCTGTTGCTTCCTGGAAGGGCTTGCTGTAACACCGGTCAGGATAAATCCCCCGTCATGTGTATTCCTGACTGAATAGCCCTCCTGTCTCTCCCCAAGCCCGCCCATAAGATCATATGACCTGGTCCATACTGTATCACCTGATGTGTTGATTTTCATAAAACAAACTTCCTGCCGGTAAACCTCCATATTAGAAATGGACCCTGTAATCACATAGGCTCCGTCTTTCGTTTTTTCAACCGCATATCCATAATCATAACCTATGTCGCCAAATTTCCTGACCCATAGTGTATCTCCATAAAGGTCAGTTCTAATAACCAGCAGATCACTTTGGTATCCGCCGTCCTGTCTGTATGAATAGGCATAGCCTGCCATTACATACCCGCCGTCAGGTGATTCAATTACGGACATGCTGTTGTTTTCAGCATAGAAATTATATTCCCGCGTCCATGTCGTATCGCCGGACGCGTTTGTTTTCATGAGGAAAACACGGCGATCAGGTCCGGCACCTGTAATGAGAAATCCTCCCTCAGAGGATGCTATAATGTCCCATCCGGCAATGCCGCCGGATTTGAGACCCAGCACCTGTGTCCAGATAACCTCTCCCTGCGGATCAGTTTTTATTAAGTAAACATTCCCATAGTTAATGCCATAACTATAGGTTAAACCGAGAATAATAAAATCCCCGTTCAGCATCACCAGCACCTTTTGCCCTGTATCCCCATTATCTCCGCCAAATGTCTTTATCCACAAAGTATTGCCAAGCTTATCCGTTCTTAATAAGCAGATATCAGGTTCTCCGGGTCCCGGACTAAATGTTGATCCTGCAATAACAAATCCGCTGTCCGCCGTTTGCTGAACAGAATATCCGTAGTCTCCACCAGAACCACCGTATGTTCTGGTGAATACTGTATCACCAGTATCATTGGTCTTAATAAGGATGATATCATCATCAGTCAGCCAGGTTTGACCCACAACAGCATAGTCCATATCTGCCGTCTGAATCACATCCCAACCCATACCCGAAAAATTCTCCCTCTCATACATTTTATTGAATTTGTCCTGTCCCTGCAAAAACAAACAGGTATAAAAGAAAAGCAGGCAGGTTGCTGTAGATTTTAACATATTCGCTGGTTAATTCTTTTCTGTTCGTCAAGCCTGCTTTTTGCATCAGGGTAGATAGAAAAATGTTTCATAAGTTTATCACATGCATAGTCAGGACAATAGGCACAGCTTTCAATCTGTTTTCGAATAGCACATTCCCTGATCTGACAATTCATGCACCCGGAAAATATCCTTCCCGTGTCAGCACGACATCCATCACAGTCGTTAACCTCCTCAGGTTTCAAGATAATTCCATATTGCTGATAACATTGCCCAGATAATGTGATATTACTAATTAATGCAACTAATTTCATTTCAGTATATTTTAGATCTAGAATAAACCATTTAAGTTACAAAATTCTGATTTATGAAGGAAAGAAATTCCAATGATATATCTATCTTTCCATAGCCCTGGTTTTTAATTCTTTTGGCACCTTCTAAATCGCATATCGCAGTGCTGTTCGTGGATTTGCTGTTTGTTTCTCATTGATCATGCACTTTTATTTGGGTGGATGTAATATCATACAAAATGGTTTATTCCTATTGCAAACCAGTCTGCCATCAATAACCTCAATTTCTGCAGCCTGTAAAGCTGTATGACGGTTGGAAAGTGGTGAAATTCCGTTTCTCACCGGAGCATTCTCCGTATATGGATGTGTAAAGTAAATAATATAGGCCAGATCGCCGCATACAACAACGTCGGCATGTTTGCCGATGGTTCCGTCACTGTTCCGGATACCCGGCTGATCCAGTATTTTACCCTGATAGGTCCAGTTCTCGAGGTCTGCCGACCGGTATACATCAAGTCCGCTGTTCGGATCCTTGATCAGCCAAAAGTGACCTTTGAACCAGAAGGTTTTGGGACCCTCTCCATAGAGTTTTGATACACCGGGATCCTCAACCGGCCTCCAGGAGTCCAGGTCACGGCTGTCTACGGCCAGTGTCCGGGAACCATGACCTTCATCCTTGTACCACATACGCCATACTCCATCAGGTTTTCTGAAAAGTGTTGCATCTATACAATAATCCGAACTCAGAGGCACCCTTTCCTGAAATTCCCAGTTCCAAAGGTCTTTGCTAGTGTAATGGAAGATGTGCCTCTCACCACCCCAATCACGGTGTGTTTCTGCCGCACCGGGCACATAACTGGGAAAAAGGTGAAATACCCCTTTATCATCGAGGATCACATCCGGTGCCCAAAACGAATAAGCACTGTCGGGATGGTAAAGCGGCAAGGTACCGATATAGGTCCAGGAGAATCCCTGATCCTTTGATTCGGCCACACCGATTTCAGTTCCATGGCACCATTCAACTCCGGGCACATCAATTTTTGCCCGGCGCTGGGTATAGAACATATACCAGGTCAGTTTATCAGGATTCCAAACCAGGGCCGGATCAGCAGCACCATCAAAGACCGGGTCCCGGTATAAGGGGGCAGGTGTACTTGCCGCTATAGACACCGGATCCATCTGGTGGTATCGACCTGAAGAATGTTGACAATTTACATTATCAAATACAGTAAGTAACCCCAGTATCCCAATAAAAAAAACTGTTTTTTTCATTCTCCTTGTATGAATGTGAGGCCATTTCGGTAAAAGTATCAAATTGAAGAGGATTTAAACCAGGTACATACCCGCTGTTCATTGTTTTTGCTTCCAGGCAGGATTTGAAAGCAATACTTCATTATAAACGGGACAGGTCGAAATGTGGGCTCCTTCTAAATATCCTGTGCTGATTAAAAACTCATTTACAATTTCGCCTCCGGTGAATTTGAAGGTTCCTTTGAACAGTTTTGTCCACTCCTGCAAAGTTCTTGGATGATTGCCATCAAGCCAATTCTTAAATGAGCCTGATTCTTTTTTCAATTGAATTATGATACCCGCATTGAATATGGCAGCATCAATTTTCAAACGATTGCGAATAATTCCTGCATCAATTAAAAGTCGGGCTCTGTCCGCTTCTTTATATCCTGCGACTTTTTTAATGTCAAAGTTGTGAAAGGCTTTTTTGAAATTATCCTGTTTGTTTAATATGGTTGTCCAACTTAGGCCTGCCTGATTGATTTCCAGTATCAATCGTTCAAACAATTCGTTGTCATCTGCAATCGGAAAACCATATGCAGTATCGTGATAACGTCGGTGGACATTGGAAATATCAAGATTCGCAATGGCTTCGCAGTATGATTCAGGTTTATCCATCATTCAAATAAAGTAAGATGATTCATTATCTATATTTTATCTAATCATGAAATCAGCATCCCAAAATTAGCATTTTGCTTCAATCTGCCTAACTATTTTAAAAATGGTTGTCCAGTTTCTGGTTGTGGCTAACAGGTTGAGTTCTTTTTCAATATAATTGTTCGGAAAGCCAAACCTGCCGTTTACTTCGCGACTTAAGATATAGACTTCCTGCTTTTCTATTTTGATTATTTCAAGCCCCTCTTTTGGATTTATTAACGGAAGTTCAACCCTGAACTTTGGCACCTTTTCCAAGAATGAAATATACAGCTTAATATTTCCTTGAACATCAAGATGTCCAAAAGGATCTGTTTTTACGATATTTTCGAGTTCTTTATATGTTCTGACCAATACATCAACCTTATAGCCCAGTTGTTCTTGTAATTCACCTTCAATCTTTTGACGTATGCTATTAATGCCTATATCTTCGGTTTCAAAACTCACATTGCCGCTTTGAATATAAGTCTTTACGTTAATTAATCCCGTGGAGGTCATCATTTCACGCAATTCATCCATCTTTATCAGTTTTTTCCCACCCACATTAATGCCTCTTAAAAATGCCAGGTATTTAGTCATTGCACCTACGTGTTTTTAAGTACCGTTTTTTTTAAAATTTCACTGTTGTCCGGGATAAGACACAGCTAATAGGGCTAATGCCTGCCTGTTCGGCAGACAGGTCCAGTGGCGTTGCGACTTTTGAAGACTTATTTCTTCCTGCTTGATCTGGCTTTGGGATTATAGTCCAAACATTTTTGAATCCAGAATTCCAGATCCCGGTCATTGTCATATCCAATGGGCTCAATAAAAAGATAGCCGGTCATTGGTTTCCCAACATGTATCATCTGGGTGGCTCCCGTTTTTTTCAGGAGTCTGCTCGTTTCATCAGGCTCCACTCTAACCATTAAGCCACCCTTATAGGTACCAAAACACATTTTTTCATCCACCATGAAGCAGTCACCACCAAACATTTTTTTTTCTGTCCACCTAATACCCTTGGAAGAAAGAATATGCTCAATCCTGTCAAGAAGAAGAATATCCGTTACCATAATAATTATTATTGAGTGTCTGGAAACATAATAAAAGTTAATGCGGTTTGACGTTTGTATCTGAAAACAGGGGTGTTTTCTTCATATAGTGATGACGACTTTCCCATGTGCATGTCCTTCATAAAGGTATCGTAGCGCTTCAGGAACCTCACTTAACGGGTAACGTCTATCTATGAAAGGTACTATCTTGCCGGTTTCAATTAGTTCTTTAATAAAAACAAGGTCTTTTTGGTTTGGTTCAGCGGTCAGGGCACCTATTTTCTTACTCCCGGTCATTGAAATCCAGGGCCCCAGTAGTATGGCCTGGAACATTTGAGCCATAGAACCTCCGGTCATAACATATATCCCCCTGGGACTTAACATGCGCTTATAGACTGAAATCGGATGATATCCGTTGGCAGCAAGAATCAAGTCATAATGCTGCCCTTTTTTTGTAAAATCTTCTTGCGTGTAATCAATGACGTTTTCAGCACCCATCGAGCGTGCCATTTCCATTTTCCCCGTGCTGCATACGGCAGTGACTTCAGCCCCGAACGATTTGGCAATCTGCACTGCAAACATTCCCACCCCACCGGATGCTCCATTAATCAAAACTTTCTTCCCCGGCTGAATTTGTCCTTTATCACGAAGACCCTGCAGTGCGGTAACTGCCGCCATAGGTATGGCAGCTGCTTCCTCGAACGACAGATTAGCCGGTTTTAACGCCAATGCATTTTCGGGAGCACATACATACTCGGCAAAACCGCCGCAACCAAATCTGGCCAGATCTCCGAATACCGCATCACCTGGCTGAAATTGTGTTATGTGTTTACCGATCGATTCAATCCGCCCTGCGATGTCAGCTCCGAGTATTTTGATTTTTGGTTTTAGAAGCCCTACACCCATTAGTCGCACCAGGAAGGGGTCAGCTCTATGGATATGCCAGTCAAATGCATTTACAGATGCTGCATGAATTTTTATCAGTACTTCATTGTCCTTAGGGGCAGGTTTTTCAACCTCTTTGAGCTGAAGAACATCTGGTTTTCCGTATTTTGTGCATACAATGGCTTTCATTTTGATTGGGTTGATTTTTTTAGCATCAGGTCAGTTGTTATAATCATCCATTGAAAAATTACGATATGAAATAGCTGATAACGACCATAAGTACGATCAGTTGCCGTGTCAAATCACATCCGTCTATTGGGACCGGAGAGGCATGCAAGAGAGTCGACATTCGCAAATCCGCATTTTTACATTTCAATGTTTCCTTTTTTTTAATTAATGCAGTCCATGTGTATTAAAATTATGATAGCTTTTTATCATTTTAATTTTTGTTTTCATTATCTATATGCCTATAAATTCTTTATCTGTAGCATTATCCTGATTTGTTTACTTCATCCCATGTGTTAAGGCAGATGAGGTCTCCTCTTGCTCCTCCTTATGCTGCTTCAAGGCTGTCAGACTATAAACTCCGCGCCCCCTAATCCTTCTCATACCCTACCGGGTGATTGAGAATGACATGCTGGGAGTCTTTCAGCTTCAGGACCTCACGGAGCTTATCCATGCCGGGGAAACTGGCCTTTGGACAGGTCTTTAGTCCGGTTGCTGCACAAAAAACGGAAATATTCTGCGATACGATACCTGCATCAATATTTGCCCATCCTGACCGCTGCGTATCATCCCCAAACCGGAAACGTGACACGTCAGAAATCAGGACCAGGGTTACCGGCGCATCCGTCTTCTCAACCAGGTCACGGTAATCACCGGCGACAACCGGATCCAATGCCTGGCCTCCCGCATTATAAATATATATACCTTCTTCCATGACCACATAAACATCCACATCCTGTGCATTCAAGGCTGAAGAAGCCGTGCGCTTTGCCTCATCCGGCCTGTTGATGCCGTTGGCTGCCCAAACCAGATCAGACAGATCCTGCAGAGCCAGCGGTTTTACAGAATACACCCGAACGGAGGCCCTTATACTTAATGCCTGCATGACCGGCAAACCCCGTGTGTTATCCGGGGCGAGCAATACAATAGATTGTAAATCCTGTGCTAAAACAGAGCCTGATAAATTCATGGCAAAGATCAGCATTACAATATGTTTCATGGCGGATTTGATTATGGCGGCTGTATTCATGAACAATGCATAACAAATATACCGAATTCCCATGCTTACAAAACAATCCGATAAAAATTTTCTTAAACCCAATACTTTTATACATTTTTGTGGTATGAAAGGAAAATTCGCCCTGACCCTGACTACACATCGAATCCTGGGTCCCCTTTTCAACCCGGTGATGATCACACCCAGTGACAACCGTGAATATTTCACGGTCAGCGACCGCCTTTCCATGGCCAACCTGCGTCAATATGAAAGCCAGCTCTCTCCCGAACATATTAAGCTGGTTGGGATCATCGAAGAATACAGTGATAACCAGCTTCTTAAAGTATTTACCAAGAAAAGAACAAGTGCGCAGGATTTCCTGTCATCGGTGGACGAAAACCTTTACGAACGTCAACTCAGGCCTTATATTGAGAGAAGATTATTGCGTTGTACGGATGTACTTTCCGGAAGTGACATACCGGTTTATCTTAAAAAATTGCACAATAATATTTACGAAACCGACCGGATATGGCTGCAGGATGAAACAGCCGACGTGGTATTCAATTTTATCCGGACGCCTGAAGGCCTGCAATATTTTCTCACCGTAAGCTACGCTGACCAGAATATAAGGCTTACCGGTCAGCCTGGTTTCATCCTGGTGAATGACCCCTGTCTCCTCGTATTGGGCAATAACCTGATCCCTTTCGACGATATCGACGGGAAAAAACTCCTGCCTTTCTTTAAAAGACAGACAATCAGCGTGCGTTCGGATATGGAGCGGAAATTTCTCGAGTCTTTTGCCAAACCGGTAATTCAGAAATACCGGGTAAATGCTTCAGGTTTCAGTATTATAGACAAACATCTTAAACCAACACCCATCCTGTCACTTGAGCATGACCTGAAAGGGATGCCGGTATTCATGCTGCGTTTCAGATACAACGAAAAGGCAGTCTATTTCGCGAATAAAAAATCTGAACTGCTTGTAACACTCCTGGAATCCAATGATATAATCGAGTTTCACCGGCTTAACCGGGATTATGAATTTGAAAACCATATCATATCCTGTCTGCTCGAAACGGGATTGGCAAACTCCAATGCCTCCTCTTTCCTCCCTTTCAGGGTAAATAAAAACGAGAATATTTTTCTTACCTACGACCTGGTCAGCTGGCTTAATTTTAATATCGATGAGCTACTGAAACTTGGCGTTGTAATACAACAGTCCCTTCCCGTGAACCGATACTATCTCCAGAAGGTGGAACTAAAACTCAAGATCACGGAAGATCAAAACGACTGGTTTGACATCCTGGCTGTTGTTCAGCTCGAAGGAGCCGAAATCCCGTTTACCCGTTTCAGAAACCATATTCTCACAGGACGGCGCGAATATGAATTGCCCGATGGCCGCATAGCCGTGCTTCCGGAAGAATGGTTTGCCCGCTTCAAGGACCTGTTTACATTTGCCCGGGAAAACCATGACCGGCTGGCCCTGGAAAAACAGCACTTCTCACTGCTGAAAGAAAGCCTGCAGGGTCTGGATGATTCCTATGCGGGCAGGGTCAAAAAATGGCTCGATACGTCAGTATGGCAGGAAATTGAAGTACCCGGCGAGATCAGGGCTGATCTGAGGGATTACCAGAAAAAAGGCTTCAGCTGGATGTGGAAGTTATATACCAATGATTTTGGAGGATGCCTGGCAGATGACATGGGACTGGGAAAAACCCTCCAAACCCTCACGCTGGTCCAGTATGTGATGAACAAGGAGAAGCAGCGTCATTTCGGCCCGGCCAAGTCAGTATACGACCATCAACTCACCATTTTTGATGCCCCTCAGGCTGCCCAGGTGAAAACCAAGCCTTCCCTGGTTATAGTACCCTCGTCCCTGGTACATAACTGGATCAACGAAACCGGAAAATTTGCCCCACATTTGAAAACAGGCTACTATGGCGGTCAGAACCGCAAACCGTTTGACCAGTATTACAACCGCTATGATCTGATCATAACATCCTATGGTCTGGTCAGGAATGACCTCGAATCCATAAAAAGTTATGATTTTCTGTATATCATTCTTGACGAAAGTCAGGTGATTAAAAATCCGCATGCCAAAACCTACAAAGCAGTGACCAGCCTGATAACAACACACCGGCTTGTTCTTACAGGTACACCCATTGAAAATTCACTCGTTGATCTCTGGGCTCAGATGAATTTTCTGAATCCCGGACTGCTTGGCAATTTCGATTTCTTTCGCAACCAGTTCGTCACGCCCATTGAAAAAGGACACGATCAAAAGCAAACCCGTATCCTCCAAACACTTATCAGACCTTTCGTATTAAGGCGCACCAAAAACGAAGTGGCCCGGGAACTTCCGGCCCTCACACAGCAGATTATTTATTGTGAAATGTCGGAGTCCCAGCAGGCCTTTTACGAAACGGAAAAATCAAAGGCCCGAAACCTAATTCTCGACAATATCAGGATACATGGTATCGAGAAATCTTCATTCATGATACTGCAATCCCTGACCAAACTGCGTCAGGCGGCCAATCATCCTGCCCTTATCGGTGAGGAATATGCAGATGATTCGGGAAAACAGGAGGTCATCATTGAAAACATCAGAAATCTGCTGGCAGAAGGCCATAAAGCATTGATATTCTCCTCATTTGTCAAACATCTTGAGCTGTACACTACGTATTGCGACAACAATAACATTCCCTATACCTTACTCACCGGGGTAGTGCCCCAACCGAAGCGTGAGGCAATAATCAGGAAATTTCAGGAACACCCGGAGGTACACCTGTTCTTTATTTCTATAAAGGCAGGCGGATTCGGTCTGAATCTCACTGCTGCGGATTACGTGTTTATCCTCGATCCCTGGTGGAATCCTGCCGTGGAGGATCAGGCCCTGAGCCGGGCTCACCGGATGGGACAAAAGAAGAATGTGTTTGTTTACCGGTTTATTGCAAAGGATACAATTGAAGAAAAAATACACCAGCTGCAGGACAAAAAATCCCGGCTCGCTGACGTATTTATTAGCAGCAATAATCCGCTAAAGGCTGGGGACCAGGAGGAGCTGATGAGGCTTTTGGAGTAGGGACGAGTAACGAGTAACGAGTAATGAGCGGGTTTTGGGTATGGGGTATAGCGTGTGAACGGATTGGGTGTATTCCTTACCGATTACTGAATACAGATTACCACTCACCCCCACCCTCACTCCCACACCCACACCCACTTGTTACTCGTCACCCGTCACTCGTCACTTCTTCAAATCTCCCACCCCGGCCGGTAATCCGGCTTCAGCAGCTTATTGGCTTCCTCGTTGTTGGTTTGCATCTTCACCGGATCCCAGGTCAGCTTCTTGCCGGTTCGCATGGCGATCACACCCAGGTTCAGGGCTTCCGTGACAGGAGCGGCTGATTCAAATGTGCAGCGCGCAGGCTTGCCTCCCCTGCAGGCACCTATCCAGTCCTCGATATGTCCTTTTGAACGCTCTATGGTTGCAGGCGGCTTGATGTAACCCTTGTTGGCTGAAGCAGGAATAAGCACTCGGACTACCACCATGAAACTCACACAGGATCTTGCCGTAATCCCCCACAAACATGAGACCGTCGGGTGTGAAATCCATCCCGTCCTCATCAAACTCTTTCGGCCGCGGCGGCTTGATGCCACCATCGATCCAGTACAGATCAACCGCGGGCATTCCGGCTCTTGCAGGAAAAGTGAAATGTGCATTCATGGCATGGGGATGCGATACATATTGAAGTTGCCTGGGATTGCCATCTACCACACCGACAATCGTATTACCGGATGCTTCAACCGTGCTTACATCACCCAGCCGGAGCGCCCGGTATATGGCTGCAAAGGAATAGCACCCCATATCACCCAGGGCTCCGGTACCAAAATCATACCAGGAACGGAATACAGTATGCGTGTATTTATAGCTGAATGGCCTGTAAGCAGCCCTTCCAAGCCATAAATCCCAGTTAAAGCCTTTGGGAATTTTCTCTTCCGCGGGTAACTCGGTAAAGCCGCTTTCCCATACCGGCCTGTTTGACCAGTTATAGACCTCCCTGACCGGCCCGATAACTCCGCTCCATATCATCTCGCACAGCAGGTCTACATCTGCATCAGAAGCATTGCCCGTTGCAACCTGGGTTGCCAGTTTTGTTTTTGTTGCCCTTTCTGCCATTAAACGGGCCTCATAAATGGCGTTAGTCATCGGTTTCTGACAAAAAACATGCTTGCCCTTTTCCATGGCTTTGACGGCCACCTGGGCATGCTGATGATCAGGTGTCCCGACTATCACTGCATCAATACCTGTCTCCCTGGCCAGTAATTCCCTGAAATCTTCATATGCCGTGCAGGCTTTGAAAGTCATGCCCTTTTGCTTGCCATACCAGGTGTCCACGATCTGTCGCGCCGGCTCCCTGCCGGCCCTGCATCCCTTAACTCCTTCATCCCAGTTGGGCTCTTCAATTGCATTTCGGATGTTATTCCGCAATTCAAATTCACCCCAGTTCTGGTACCGTGTATCTTCTTTTACCGGATCGGCAATGGATATAATCTGTATATCATTGATTTTTAATAGATTTAACATCACCCGTGTTCCCTGTGTTCCGGTACCGATACAGGCAACATTCAGTTTATCACTCGGGGCCACGTATCCGGTTCCTCCAAGCACATGACGGGGTATTATGGTTAATCCGGCAGCAGCTGCAGTGGCAGAAATGAATTTACGACGTTTCATGATTGTAGTTGTAAAGTAATTAGATTGTAAATTTAATGTTTTAAGATGAAGGTTGAGTCTACTCCGAAAAGTCTACATGGCAGTCCGTCATTGCGAGCGTATCGAAGCAATCTGTTCATTTTCAGTAGATTGCTTCAGTCACTTCGCTCCTTCGCAATGACGTTTGGACTTTTCGGAGTAGACTCAAGGTTGTAGGTTGTAATGGAATTTCTTTAAGAACAAACTACAATTCCCTAATGTAAATATTCCGGAACTGAACCAGGGCCGGAGGACTGTTCCATTCACCATTTACCTTGCTTCCATGATGCTGCAGGCCAATGGCTCCGGATTCAGGCAGACCAGGCAGGATTGCATTCGCCAAAACCTGGATTCCGTTTAATTCTACGTTCAATACATTACCCTTTACCGTGATCCTGAAAGTGTTCCATTCTCCGATATTGCGGTCAGCATTGGTTATTGGGGTTACGGCGCGACGTACCTCGGCAGACATGGATTCATCCATCCGATATCCATAAACTTCTCCGCAACCTGTTGGCCAGCACCAGATATTTACCTGTGATTTGGAATTGCCCCGGAGGAGGATACCCGAATCCGAATCAGGGACTACCATGGTGATCTCTTTTCCGTTCTCATCGCGCTTGTGAAGTCCAGATGGCAGAATTACGGGTACATTTGGATTTTTATAAGGAGTAGCCTTGATGCGAAAATCAACATACAGGATAAAATCCTTATATTGCTTTTCAGTCCACAGGTTTTTGTCCTTTTCTGCCTCACTTTCGGCATCATAATCGATCACCCCATTTACGATCTTCCAGTGGCCGTTATCGCCAACCGGAACCTTCCAGAAGGTAAAATCCCTGCCATTGAAAAGGGAGGTGAATCCTGCAGGGACCTTATTATCCTGGCCTGCAAGATGAAGATTAATGAACAGCATGGCTAAAGAAAACAACAACAATGGTTTTTTCATACAATACGATTTAAGTTAGAAATGTGATTACTGAGCATGATGATTGAACACAATAAATTTAATAAACATCCGGATACCCTGAACGGGATTTCTGATTTAATTTAACCTGAGGTTAAATTGGACTTTTTTTTTGTCACATTTGATGCGGTTGCTTGGTGGTATTTGCCCATTTCCTTATATTTGAGACAATATTCCCAGTACAAATGAATCCTGTTAACTAAAAAAATTTAATATGACTGACCGCAGATCATTCTTAAAATCAGTAACAACCGGTGGTATTCTGGCCGGTGTAGGCGGAGCTGCTTTCTTGAGCCAATCCTCCTGTAAACAGGTTCCGGCAGCAAAGGAAACTGTCAATCCCTCCCCTGTGCTTAAGTTATCCCTTCAGGAAGGTGTGGCACCCGGAGAAACCCTTGCTGAAAAATTCGATTTTATGGAATCCAATGCCGTAACAGGCCTTGAGATATGGGGTGGAGGACTTGAGAAGAGAATTACCGAGTTCCAGGATGCATTGAAGAACCGGAAAATTGAAGTAGGTGCCATTTGTGCTGGCTTTACCGGATGGTTTTTAGCCCAGGATGAAAAGAACCGGAAAGAATGCATGGAAACCTCCAAAATCATTCTGCAGGCTGCTGGCGAACTTGGATCCTATGGCATGATACTGGTACCTGGTTTCAATGGTCAGCAACCCTCCTTGCCTGCTGTTGAGGCCCGTGCTGTTCTGATCGAGTATCTGAAGGAATTGGGAGAATTCGCCTTGCAGCACAAAACAACGGTTATGCTGGAACCGCTGAACAGGGAGGAAGCATGGTTTCTGCGCCAGGTTGCCGATGCTGCTTCCATTTGCCGCGACGTAAACAGTGCCGGGGTTACCTGTATGGGTGATTTCTGGCATATGACGTGGGAAGAAACCAGTGATATGGGTGCCTTTATCTCAGCCGGTAAATACCTCAATCACGTCCACATGGCAAGCCGCAAAACCCGGAATACCCCGGGCGAGGATGAAGGGGATAATTATGTTGAAGGATTCAGGGGTTTGAAGATGATCAATTACCAGCATCATGTAAGTTTTGAGTGCGGTACCAAAGGTGACAAGAAAACCGTGATACCGGCAGCACTCAAACTGCTGCGTGAACAATGGGATATGGCCTGAAAATGAATAAATATTAAAATATCTGAAAAATGATAAACAGAAAACTAAGGATGGGGATGGTCGGTGGCGGAACCGATGCATTTATCGGCGCCATTCACCGGCTGGCAGCCCTGATGGACAACCAGATCGAACTCGTATGTGGCTGTTTCAGCGTTGATCCTGATATCTCAATCTCCTCGGGTAAATCCTATTTCCTGCCCGACAACCGGGTGTACAGAACCTACCGGGACATGTTTGAAAATGAAGCCGGGCTGCCTGAAACAGAACGAATGGATTTCGTATCCATCGTTACACCAAATTTTGTGCATTTTGAGCCTGCCATGCTTGCCCTTGAAAATGGTTTTCATGTGGTAATCGATAAACCCATAACCTTTTCACTCGATGAAGCAAAAAAACTGAAGAAAAAGCTTGATGAAACCGGCCTTACCCTGGCACTTACCCATACTTACTCAGGTTATCCTGCGGTGAAAGAAGCCCGTGAGCGGGTGCGCAGGGGGGACTTCGGTGAAATACGAAGAATATATGCTGAATATCCGCAGGGATGGCTTTCATCTAAGCTGGAGGACACAGGCAATCCACAGGCTTCCTGGCGTACCGATCCCAAGCGGTCCGGTAAGGCAGGGGCCATGGGAGATATTGGAACGCATGCCTTTCACCTTACCGAATATATCTCCGGTTTGAGGGCTACTGAACTCTGTGCTGAAGTCAATATTTTAGTTCCCGGTCGTTTACTTGATGATGATGGCGCTGCACTGATCCGTTTCAACAATGGTGCAAGGGGTGTCTTAATGGCCACCCAGATCGCTGCCGGTGAGGAAAATGTGGTCAAGATCAGGATGTACGGAAACAAAGGCGGGCTTGAATGGTCACATGCTGATCCCAATACACTCTGGCTGAAGTGGACCGACAGACCGGTTGAAATGTTGCGCACCGGACAGGGATATTTGAGCGGAATTGCAAAGCACAATACCCGTACGCCGGCAGGTCATCCGGAAGGGTATCTTGAAGCGTTTGCCAATATATACCGGAATTTCTCGCTGACCGTCAGGGCAAAACTGGAAGGCAGAAAACCGTCACCGGAATGGCTGGACTTTCCAACGGTTGACGACGGGATCAGGGGTATGCAGTTCATCGATACGGTAATTCAGTCGGGATACGCTGATTCACCCAAGTGGGTGAAGATGGTTGAATAGTCATGCAGCTTCGCCTGCCGTAGCCTTGGCGGAGGCAGGTCATGCAGTCAAATTGTATTATTCTTTTTATAAAAACAAGTTAATTGAGAAACATTATGCGTCCAGTAACATTGTTCACCGGCCAATGGGCCGATCTTGACATTGAAACAGTATGCCGTAAGGCCGTTGAATTCGGCTATGACGGCCTGGAACTTGCCTGCTGGGGCAACCATATGGAAATTGATAAAGCGGATGAGGTCTACTGTGCAAGCCGCAAAAAGCTCCTCGGGAAATACGGGCTGAAACTTTTTGCCATTTCCTCACATTTGGTGGGACAGGCGGTTTGCGATCATATTGATGAGCGGCACAAGGGAATCCTGCCCGCCTATGTCTGGGGTGATGGTGATCCCGAAGGTGTAAGGCAACGCGCAGCAAAGGAAATCATTGCCGCTGGTCATGTGGCCAAAAGACTGGGAATTGATACAGTAAACGGTTTTACCGGGAGTTCAATCTGGCCCTATGTATATTCCTTCCCTCCGGTATCTGCGGAGATGATCAACAAAGGATATGAGGACTTTGCCCGGAGATGGAAACCCATCCTCGATGAATACAAGAAGATTGGAGTGAAATTTGCCCTGGAGGTACATCCAACGGAGATCGCCTTTGATATTGTTTCAGCTGAAAGAGCCTTGCAGGCGATCGAACATCATCCGGCCTTTGGTTTCAATTACGATCCCAGCCATTTTGGTTACCAGGGTGTGGATTATGTAGAATTTATATACCGATTTCGCGAAAGGATCTTCCATGTCCACATGAAAGATGTTTACTGGAAGGAACATCCCGGTACCATAGGTGTGTTCGGCGGTCACGTTAACTTTGGTGATGCTCGCAGGAATTGGAATTTCAGGAGTGTCGGCCGCGGGGATATTCAGTTTGAAGAAATCATCCGGGCTTTAAATGATATTCAGTACCAGGGTCCACTGTCAGTTGAATGGGAAGATTCAGCCATGGACAGGGAAGCCGGCGCTGCCGAATCGTGTGAATATGTAAAGAGTATCGATTTCAGATCGTCAGGACTTGCATTTGACGCTGCTTTTGAGAAAAAGTAAAATACCCCATACCCCGACGGGATGAGTTTATTGGGTCAGGACACCCCGTCGGGGTATGGGGGTTGTTAAAAATGGCACGGGAATTCATGACTAAAATTATCAGCAAATAATGCACAACCTTACTGAAATAGCTGCGCAATTTGACCTGAAAGGTGATATTGCCGAAATCAGTCCCTTTGGATCGGGTCATATTCACGAGACCTTTCATGTCCGTACAATGCCTGCGGAGTCGGATGACTATATTCTTCAGCTGATCAATACCCATGTGTTTCGCGATCCGGATGCTGTGATGCAAAACCTTAGGATTGTCACAACACTGATCCGCAGCAAGCTTGAAAAGGTAGCCGGTGCTGATTTGAAAAGGGAAGTACTTACACCAGTGTGGCTGAAGAATGGAGACCTGATGTATATCGATCCTGCAGGAAACGTGTGGCGTTGTTTTGTGTATATTCCCGATCACAAATCGTATGATAAAGCAGTTCATTACAACCAGGTTTACGAAGGAGGAAAAGCTTTTGGAAAATTCCTGTATTACCTGGCTGATTTGCAGGTAGATCTCATACGGGTAACGATACCTGATTTTCATAATCTTGAATGGCGCATTCATCAATTCAATGATGCTCTGGCAAACGGAAGAAAGGACAGGATCAGGGAAACCGATCATGAGATTAAATTATTACAGGCCCGGGCCGACGAGATGCTTACCATACAGCGCCTTGGCCGTGCAGGGAAAATACCCTTGCGCATTGTACATCACGATACCAAGATAAACAATGTCCTGTATTCCACAGATGATAAAGCCCTTTGCGTTATTGATCTGGATACGGTGATGCCCGGATATGTACATGATGATTTTGGGGATGCCATCCGTACCTTCACCAACACTGGGGAAGAAGATGATACCAATCTTGATAATGTGACCATGAATATAAGGTACTTCGAAGCATTTGCCAAGGGATTTCTGGAAGTGACCGGAAAAATGCTCAACCCGGTTGAAAAAGAATACCTGGCCCTTTCGGGACGAATGATCACCTATATGCAATGCCTGCGATTTCTGGCCGACTATCTGAACGGAGATATTTATTATAAAATACACCATCCATTGCATAACCTGCAACGGTCCAGCGCACAGATCAAGCTGCTGCTGAGCATGGAAGAACAATACGAAGAGATGAAAGCAATTGTAGGAAGATTGTGATTTGAATAACAAGAATATTACTACTTTTACCGCTTGGTATTACACATTCTTTGTCTGCGCTGCGGAATACCCTTCAGCAAAGACCCTGAATAAAACAGTCTGACCCAAAGGTATGTCCTATGGAAAAGAGAATTGGCGCCATCATTATCCTGGTTAGAGAAAAAGACCATGTTCACCAGCTGAATGACATCCTCACCCGGCATGCCTCCATCATCATAGGCAGACAGGGTATCCCTGTCCGGGAGAGAGGGTTCAACGTGATTTCGTTGGTGGTCGAAGGGACCACAGATGAGATCAGTACGCTTTCAGGACAGGTGGGAAGACTGGAAGGAATAACGAGTAAGGCGATATTAGCCAAGGAGTAATTTATCAATTTGCTAATATGCCAATTTGCCAATTAATATAATAGCACATTAGCACATTAAAAATGAATTTCCTGCCGGAAAAATACCGCATCCCTGATGAACCGATGAAACCATTCATTGATGCGGATGAAATAGAACAGTTGCTGACACACGCGAAACCGGACAAGGTCATTGTTCGGGATATCATTGCGAAAGCCTTGGATAAGCGCCGGCTCAGTATGGCCGAAACAGCCTTGTTGCTGAATGCAAGGGAACCTGACCTGGTGCTTGAGATAAAAGAAGGCGCCAGCCGTTTGAAACAAGCGGTATATGGTAACCGCATAGTATTATTTGCTCCCCTTTACATTGGTAACAAATGCCTCAACAACTGCAGGTATTGCGGCTTCCGGGCATCCAATCTGGATGCATTGCGCACAAGCCTGAACAAGGAACAGATCATCCTTGAAGTTGAAGCCCTGGAAGATCAGGGGCAGAAAAGGCTTATCCTGGTCTTCGGCGAGCATCCGGATTACAGCCCGCAGTATATTGCCGATGCTGTCCGCACGGTATATTCGGTTAAAAAAGATCATGGTGAGATCAGGCGTGTGAATATCAACGCTGCCCCACTGGATGTTGAAGGATTCCGTATTGTAAAGGAAGCCGGGATTGGCACCTACCAGATCTTCCAGGAGACATACCATCCCGAAGCGTACAAACTGTACCATCTGTCCGGGAAAAAAAGTGATTACAACTACCGGCTGACTTCTCTCGACCGCGCACAGGAAGCCGGACTCGATGATGTGGGTATTGGTGCACTGTTTGGATTGTTCGACTGGCGTTTTGAAGTTATGGCCCTGATCCGGCATACCAATCATCTGGAAGCCTGCTATAATGTGGGACCTCATACCATATCCTTCCCCCGCCTGCAGGATGCGTCCTCGGTGATGATAAATGAAAAATACCGGGTAAGGGATGATGACTTCGCCCGGATGGTAGCCATTTTGAGGCTTGCCGTGCCTTACACGGGAATGATCTTAACTGCCAGGGAACCGGCATCCTTGCGTACCGAACTCATGCATTACGGAATATCCCAGATTGACGGAGGTACTAAAATTGAGCTTGGCTCTTATGCAAAGCCCGGTATCTCGCAACAAAACCTTGACAGGGAACAGTTCAGGATCAATGATGACCGGAGCCTGAATGAAATCATCGAAGAACTTATCGATACCGGACATCTGCCATCCTTCTGTACAGCCTGTTACCGCAACGGACGCACCGGGGAACATTTTATGGAATTTTCCGTTCCGGGCTTCATAAAGAACTTTTGTTCTCCCAATGCCATTCTTACGTTGGCTGAGTATATTCAGGATTATGCCTCACCGGAAACGGCAAGGAAGGGCTGGGATATTATTCACAGCAATATTCAGCAAATGAATGGTAACGTCAATTCTGCTGAAATCCACAGCCGGATTGAGAGAATAAAGGCCGGAGAACGGGATCTGTATTTTTAAATAAGGCTGCAGGCCGAATTGGCGCTCATTGATCATTGTTCATCGTTCATCGTTCATTATTCATTTTTCATTGTTCATTGTTCATTGTTCATTGTTCATTATTCACTACTCCCCCATGCGCATTGAAACAGATTTCATAGGTTCAGTCGAAATACCGGATCAGGCCCTGTATGGCATTCATTCTATACGTGCCGCCCATAATTTTCCTGATTCGACTCCGTTTCATACGGAATGGTTCAGGGCACTTGGCACAGTGAAAAAAGCATGCCTCCTGACCTATCAGAAATATATCCTCGCAGTCAGATCGAAACATCCCGGTATCACCCTGGCAACAGAACCAATCGATGACCATATCACAGATGCGCTTATTGCAGCTGCAAATGAAATAGAAGACGGACATCACATAGAGCATTTCATCGTCCCGGCTATCCAGGGCGGTGCAGGAACCAGCATCAACATGAATGTGAATGAAATCCTGGCTAACCGGGCACTGGAGCTTACCGGGCATCACCCCGGAGAATATCAGATAATTGACCCCATTGAACATGCCAATATCTGCCAGTCGACCAACGATGTTGTTCCTACTTCATTGAAAGTTGTCCTGCTCAGACTTTTTCAGACACTGGAAGATGCCATCAATGCCTTACGGTCCGTCACGGAAGAAAAGGAAAAAAATTCCAGGGACCTGTTGCGTATTGCCTATACCCAAATGCAGGAGGCTGTGCCCTCTTCTTATGGCAGGTTGTTCAGTACCTATTGTGATGCTTTGTCACGTGACTGGTGGAGAGTTTCAAAATGTGCAGAAAGGATTAAACCGGTTAATCTGGGAGGGAGCGCCATTGGTACAGGCATTACGGTTCCCCGATATTATATTTCCCGGGTTGTTCAAAGCCTGCAGGAAATATCCGGCTTGCCCCTTACCCGGGCTGAAAACCTGCAGGATGCCACCTGTAACCTTGATGCGATGGTAGAAGTGCATGCTATTTTAAAGGCCCATGCCGTGAACCTTGAAAAAATAGGTTCCGATCTCAGGCTGCTTTCCTCTGATCTGTTGCATGAAAGGGAGGTGCAAATACCCTGTGTGCAGGTTGGCAGTTCTATCATGCCCGGAAAGGTTAACCCGGTCGTGCCTGAATTTGTGATCAGTGCCGCACATAAAATTTACAGCAACGACCAGCTCATCTGCACTTTGTGCGCCCAGGGCTGTCTCGACCTGAATGCTTACATCCCGGTAATTGGCCATGCCCTGATCGAGAGCGTAAAATTGTTGATTGCATGTGACGATACACTCAGGATTAACCTGATGAGCGGGCTACAGATCAATTCAACACTGGCAACTGACCATCTTTGTTACAGCGCCGCCATCAGCACTGCCTTGCTTCCCTATATCGGCTATAACCGGTCGGCCCGGCTGGCACACGAAATGAAAATAAAAAATATCAATATTCTGGAAGCCAATAGATTACTTGGAATTATGCCGGAAGAACGGTTGCTGAAGATTATCGAGCCCCATACCTTGCTGAAGGAAGGCTATAGTATACAGGACATATTGGAAAATTATGGAGAAGGGCAGGGAGAATAAACCGCATATTGGCATTTTCGGCCGGCGTAATTTTGGAAAAAGCAGCCTGATCAATGCTATCACCGGACAGGATGTAGCCATCGTCTCAGCGCTGCCCGGAACCACCACCGACCCGGTTAAGAAGTCAATCGAAATTCCCGGCATTGGCCCGGCAATCGTAATAGATACTGCCGGCATTGATGATTCGGGAGATCTGGGTTCTTTGCGGGTTGACAGAGCCATGCAGGTGATGAAAATAATCGATCTTGCCATGGTGGTCCTGAATAACAACGAATTGGGCGAACATGAGCAAAAACTCATGGATGATTTGTATGAATCAGGAGTTCCATACCTGTTTATTCATAACAAATCAGATCTGGTTCCGCTGAAACCTGATTTCAGGGATCAACTGGTGAAATATACCGGCGCTCCGGTCATCGGATTCAGCGCTACAGATCCGGCAAACCTGGATGAACTGATCAGCACAGTGCGAAAGGTAATGCCCGAAACGGTCTGGCGAAAATCATCCTTGCTTGGGGACCTGGTATCCTATGGTGATATAGTATTACTCATTACACCCATCGACATTGAAGCTCCGGAAGGCAGGCTTATACTGCCCCAGGTGCAGGCGATCCGCGATCTGCTCGATAATGATTGTGTGGCGGTGGTGATCAAGGAACGCGAAGTCGATACCTTTCTTCGGAGAACCGGTATCAAACCCGCACTTGTTATTTGCGACACATCGGTTATCCTGAAAGCGGATGCTTCAGTTCCAAAAGATGTTCCCCTTACCGGTTTCAGCATTTTGCTCGCCCGCTATAAAGGGGAGTTTGATTACTACCTGAAAGGTACTCCCTGCATCAGCCATCTCGATGATGGTGATCGTGTGCTGATGCTTGAATCATGCACCCATCAAGTGTCCTGCGACGATATAGGCCGAGTAAAAATACCGCGATGGATGAACAGTTACACCGGAAAACGGCTTGAATTCGACGTGGTAAGCGGATTGAACCACCTTGGGCGACCGGTGACAGATTATTCCCTTGTGATACAATGCGGTGGCTGCATGATCACCCGCAAACAAATGGTGAACCGCCTAAAGCCGGCCATCGATGCAGGCATCCCCATAACCAATTATGGTATGGCCATTGCATATATGCAGGGCGTTTACGAAAGGGCGATCAAACCTTTTGTGAAAGAGAGTATTCAGGAAGTATTATGATTATCATGAAGTGAGATGCCTCAAGTAGATCACATATTGCAGCAAACTCAATCTATCACATACTGATATCATGTATTTACTTGAACCTTGCAGGGTGAGGAGAAAACCCGTTTATTTGAGCATGCTGCACGCATCAAGGAACAGCACGTTGGTAACCGGGTATATTTCCGGGGTTTAATCGAATTCTCAAATAACTGCCGGAAAAATTGCCTGTACTGCGGTATCCGGCATGGTAATCATGCTGTTCGCCGTTACAGCCTCAGTGATGAAGAAATCCTATCTGCGGCAAAGTTTGCTGCTGAGAATAACTACGGGTCAATTGTTCTGCAATCGGGCGAGGTTGAAACCCGGAATTTCACACGACGCATGGAAAAGCTACTCAAAGACATTCATAAATTGACCGGCGGAAAACTGCGCATAACCCTGGCATGCGGAGAGCAGGAAAAAGACACACTCAGACGCTGGTATGAATGTGGTGCTCACCGTTACCTGCTGCGTATTGAGACTTCCAATCCTGAATTATATTCAAAGCTTCACCCAAAAGATGATCATCATCGTTTTCAACGCAGGCTGGATTGTCTTGTCAGCCTGCAGGAATGCCATTACCAGGTTGGAACCGGGGTTATGATCGGATTACCGTTCCAGACAATGGATGACCTTGCGGCTGATTTGTTGTTCATGGAACAGTTTAATATTGATATGGTGGGAATGGGGCCCTATCTTGAGCATGCTGAAACGCCATTATACAGTTACAGGGATTTGCTTTTACCCCGTGAAGACCGGTTCCAGCTCACACTTAAAATGATCGCAATACTGCGTATCATGATGAAAGACATCAACATAGCCGCAACAACCGCTCTGCAGGCCATCGACAAACTGGGCCGGGAAAAGGCAATTAAAATCGGGGCCAATGTGATCATGCCCAATATCACACCCGGAAAGTACCGGGATGATTACCTGCTATACCAGGATAAGCCCTGTACAGACGAAAATGCCCGGGATTGTAAAACCTGCCTGGAAACCCGTATTGCCCTGGCTGATCATGAAATCGCGTACGGGGAATGGGGGGACTCGGCGCACTTTATAAGAAGAGTAACGAGTAACAAGTGACAAGTAACGAGGGGGAAAGGGATAGAGATTGAGTAAAGGTGCACATGCCCAACTCTCTTTGCCCGCTTGTCACTCATTACTCATTACTTGTTACTACAACTTTATACTAATTCCCGGTCCGATCAGCAACATCCATTTCTGTGCTTTGAACTGATAGCCACCTCCGATATAAAGCGGGAAGGCCAGCTTTTTATCACGTGTCATAGGATAGAGACTGGCCAATGCCACCACGGCGAGGTCCTGGGTCTCACTTTGAAAGTTGAAGGCATCAAGGGCCAGAAATCCGGCACCAACCCTGAATGGACGAAGCTTTGCTATTTTCTCGGGATGGTAAAAGCCAAACTGGCCAATCATGGCCATACTGATCCCGTAAAGGTTGCTGAATGTGGTGGTGTCCGGGTTGTCCAGGGTCTTTGGAGACCGTGATCAATCCGGCGGGAAATGACACATCGATGTCAAATTTGACTTTTTTCTTCAGTACGATCTCCAGATCCTTCTCCTGTGACTCACCTCCGTATTTATCCGGATTTGTTTTGACTGACAGGTATATTCTCGACCAGTCATCCAGATCATTGGTACTTCTGCGAAGGTACTTGTTCAGGCTGATTTCGTTTGATGCGCAGTTGCGTTTGTCATAATATTTGTAACGGGGCGATTTATCGGAAGGACAAACGACTATGTTGCCGATTGATCTCATATCGACCAGCTCATTGTTTGGTCCGGTTATCCGAACATCAAGCATCAGATATTGCCGACCAAACAAACGATTTTCGGAATCGATCCGGTCAGTATTGAATGTAAATACCACATCAGGAACAGTGCGGTTGAAAAGGACCGGACCATGAACTCCTGACAGCACTCGGTTTATATCTCCATAGTTCATCTGGATATAATCAAAGGGCCGCGGTAACTCATATTCCTTCACACTGAGAGCATAGGTGGTAGGATTGCCGCTGTTATAAAGGGCCACACGTTTTTTACTGATCGACAGGGGTACCTGAAGCTTCAGGTTCACTTCATTCTCATTCAGGATGAGTGAATCGGTTGCTACATCCGTAAGTTCCTCAAAGTGAAATTTCGCTTTATATAAGGCCTGGCCTTCTATTTTTACCTGTACGGTTTCACCGGGGTAAACCGCCAGATCGGTAGTCCATTCAACCCCTGGCCTTAATATGGATACTTTCTCTATTGATGTTGCCGGGGTAATGTTGAAGTTGGTAATAAACAAGGCTTCGTCCCTGTCCTTGATATACAAATATCCTTCAGTGGTCCGGTGATAGTTATATGTCCGGACATTGCACAGTACCTTGTTGGTTGACAGGTAAGCTCCGGGTGAAAATTTCGGCGATCAGTGCTCCTCCTGGGTTTTCCTGATCTTCAATACGATATGTCCGATTCAATTCAAGCAGCCGGGCATTATCCAGCTGAATCTCTGTCCCCTGTCTTCTGTTATCTTCATGCCAGGGTGATATCCCGTTTATCAACATTAAGGAATTTCAAACGGCTGGTCTTCACATTGAAGGTATATTCGACCGGGGCTGGCTGGGCAATAAGCTGGTTGGATCAATATATCACATAGGGTTTTTCAGTGTGAATATTCAGCTTTACCTTGTGAAATCCCAGAACATTGGGCATCACATGCAGGCGAAGCTGGTTATCTGCCTTTTCAATCCGATAATCGACAGCCATTCCTGAGGTCCATTCTGTTGAAAAACGAAGATTATCGATTCTATTTGTAAACAAATCAAAGACCTTTTCCTCACCGATAAACAATTCATCATTGCCTGGTGTTAAGCTGACCGTTGTGAGGGTGCATGGCAAAAGCCGGATTATTCCCACTCTTTCCTCCCCGTCTTTTTTGGCTTTGATCTGAAGTTTCAGGAATTGGGACAGGGTAAGGTTACGAAACCGGATCTTACAATGCCAGGCATCTTCATAGAATTGCAGAGAATCCACCACATCATAATCACCTGATGGCAAGATGGACACATCGGCATACTGTCGAGGTGCCAATGGGATACAAGGTTACTTCGGCTACCTCGTCTTCATCGTCATAGATAAAATACAGACATTGCTCATTATCATAGGTCACCACATGGCTGTATGAACTGAATGTGGCCGTATCGGTCCGGATCTCAACCGTTCTGAAAAGGCTTTCCACCCTGCTCTGGCTAAATAGGTTTACAGCAAAAAACAAGGGCAGAAACAGTATTGATCTTAAATTCATATATTTATATTAAATCAGTACGTGAAATCAGTGACCAGCGAATTTACAGAATACCCTGGCAAATTAAAAATAAAATCCGGAATAATTGATTCCTGGCATCTCTGATAAAGATCACAGACGTCCATGACATTTGTTATGATATGTATACACGTAATTGGTTAAATTTGATAAGATGTAAGTAAATCAATATGATAAACAAACAATTGCTTTCACCTTCCGGAATCGTGGTTGTTGGAGGATCAAATAACCTGAGCAAACCTGGCGGGCGGATCCTGCAAAACTTGTTGGCCGGCGGATTTGCAGGCAACCTGTATGTGGTGAATCCAAGGGACAAGAGAGTCCAGGGTACTGATGCTCTTCCGGATATAGATGATCTGCCCCAGGTTGATCTGGCAATCCTGGCCATCGGAGCCAGACAATGTCCTGCAGCAGTCCGCTCCTTGGCAGAAAATAAAGGGAACCAGGGCATTTATTATCCTCTCCGCCGGATTCAGTGAGGACAGCCTGGAAGGCAAACTGCTCGAACAAGAGATCACAAATATCGTAAATGAATATGATGCCTGTCTGATCGGACCCAATTGTATTGGGGTGATCACACAGGCTTACCATGGTGTATTTACTTCACCCGTTCCCAGGTTGAGTCCTTCAGGTTGTGATTTTGTCTCCGGATCGGGGGCCACTGCGGTATTTATTATTGAATCTGCCCTGCCCAAGGGCCTGACTTTTGCCAGTGTTTTTTCTGTTGGCAACAGTGCTCAAACGGGCATTGAAGAAATTCTCGAATACTGGGATCTGACCTATGAAGCCGGCATAAGTCCGGCCATAAAACTATTATACATTGAAAATATCCGGGATCCGGATAAACTTTTGCATCATGCTTCATCCCTGATCCGCAAGGGATGTCATATTGCAGCCATAAAAGCCGGCACCACAGAGGCAGGAAGTCGGGCAGCCACTTCGCATACCGGTGCCATGGCCTCTTCCGATCTTGCTGTAGAGGCATTATTCAGGAAAGCCGGCATTGTAAGGTGTTTTGGCCGGGAGGAACTGACAACGGTAGCCTGTGTTTTCACACATAAGGCATTCAGGGGCAAAAATATCGCCATTGTCACACATGCCGGCGGACCTGCGGTAATGCTTACGGATGCCTTGTCGTCCGGAGGATTGAACATCCCCAGGATAACCGGGGAAGATCGTGAAAGGCTATTATCCATGATGAATCCGGGCGCCTCAGCTGATAATCCCATTGATCTGATTGCCACAGCGACATCGGATCAGCTTAACCGGGTGATTGAATATGTGGATAAGCATCTCAGTCATATTGATGGGATGATCGTCATATTCGGCAGCAACGGCATGATCGATATACGGGAGATATACACTTTGCTGCACAATAAGATCCTCGGATGCAATAAGCCGGTCCTGCCGATCCTGCCCTCGATAACCAGTTCCCGTGAAGAGCTTGAATATTTTATGAATATGGGACATGTGAACTTCCCTGATGAAGTAGTACTGGCCAGGGCACTTACACGGATTTCAAATACCCCCTACCCTGCGGAAGAAAAAATCTTCCTCGACCAGGTGGATGTGTCACGGATAAGACAAATAATCGACAGGGCAAAAGACGGGTATCTGGAACCTGAGGAAATTCAGCAACTTCTGGAGGCAGCTTCCATTCCCCTGGTAAAGGAGGGTACGGCCAGTACGAGAAAACAATTGATGAAACTGTCCAAAGAAACCGGCTATCCGGTTGCCTTGAAGGTAATAGGACCTGTTCATAAATCGGATGTCGGCGGTGTTACACTGAATATCAAATCTGATACCCATCTGCAGGCCGAGTTTAAACGAATGATGAAAATAAAAGGGGTAAAAGGTGTGCTGATACAGGAAATGTTATCCGGAATTGAACTGTTTATCGGTGCAAGCTATGAACCCCGTTTTGGCCATATTATCCTGTGTGGACTGGGTGGTATTTTTGTGGAGGTATTGGGTGATATTTCTTCGGGACTTGGCCCCACTGACAATGGATGAAGCAGGGTCCATGATCAGGAGCCTGCGGAGCTACAGGATCATACACGGCACCCGTGGGAAAACCGGGATCAATGAAAGCCGGTTCGCCGAAATCATTGTCAGGTTATCCAGCCTGCTGCGTTTTGCCACAGAGATCAAAGAACTGGATCTCAATCCGCTTATTGGCAATACAGCGGATATTACCGTGGTGGATGCAAGGATCAGGATCGAAAAAAGGAAGCTTCAATAATTTACCTGATGAACCGCTATTTTGCTTATATTCGACCAATCTAAATTTATCATTCAAAACTGCAGGCCATGATCATTCAACAATTGTCAGTATTCCTTGAAAACAAATCAGGGCGGCTTACAGAAGTTCTGGAGGCACTGGGTCATGAAAACATAAAAATCAACTGCACTGAGTGTTGCAGATACGTCGGAATTCGGAATCCTGCGGCTGATCGTATCCGATCCTGAACGGGCAAGAGAATTTGCTCCGGGAGAAACTGTTCACGGTCAACATTACTGAGGTGATTTCGATAATGGCTCCCAATGAAGCCAGTCATTATGCCAGGGTGTTAAAGATCCTGTCCGACCTGGATATCAGTGTTGAATATACATATGCCTATTCCATCGGTGACAAATCCATTATTATTCTGCGTTGCAGCAATACGGAGGAGGCCATCCAGGTCACTTAAAGAACATGAACTCGAATTGCTCAGGGCCAGTGATCTGTATAAAATTTAGGAATCGGTTATTATGACGTGTATATATTGACTATTAGCATCAAACCTATTCAGCACAGCATGGAAATCTGGAACAGGCATTTTGAATGCATGGAAAGGCCCGAACTAAGGAAGGTTCAGAGTGAAAGGATCCGGGAAACTGTTGAAAGGGTATATTTTAATGTGCCCTATTACCGCAATAAGATGCAGGAAGCAGGTTTGGGACCGGAAAGCATTCAATCCGCCGATGACTTGCACAAACTGCCGTTTACCACCAAACAGGATTTAAGGGATAATTATCCTTTCGGACTCTTTGCCGTTCCCATGAGTGAAATCGTCCGGGTACATGCTTCATCCGGCACCACAGGCAAACCTACGGTAGTGGGATACACCCGGCGCGATATTGCTACCTGGTCAGAGGTGATGGCACGCACCCTGACCTGTGCCGGGGCAAACCGGCATGATTTTATCCATGTGGCATACGGGTACGGTCTTTTCACCGGTGGTCTGGGTTTGCATTATGGCGGAGAGAAGATCGGAGCTTCAGTCATACCTGTTTCAGGAGGTAATACAACCCGGCAGTTGCAGCTTATGCATGATTTCGGCAGTACGGTACTTGCCTGTACGCCCTCGTATGCCCTGTTTCTTGCTGAAGCGATCGAGGAAAGCGGCATCAGCCGCGAATCACTGAAACTCAGGGTGGGCGTATTCGGGGCAGAACCATGGACAGAAAACATGCGCAGGGAAATTGAAGAAAAACTCAGCATTAAAGCAATCGATATTTATGGGCTGAGTGAGGTGATCGGTCCGGGAGTTGCCAGCGAATGTCTTGTCCAGAATGGGCTGCATATCAGTGAAGATCACTTCTATCCCTGAAATTATTGATCCCGACACATTGGAGGTTTTGCCTGAGGGAAAAACCGGCGAACTTGTGTTCACCACCCTCACCAAGGAAGGCTTGCCACTCATACGTTACCGTACACGCGACCTGACCAGGCTTACCTATGATCGATGTTCCTGTGGCCGTACCCTGGTTCGCATGGAGAAATGCCTCGGCCGCAGTGATGATATGCTGATCATCCGGGGTGTGAACTTGTTCCCGTCACAGGTTGAAAGTGTACTGCTCGAGATGAGTGAAATCAAACCACACTACCTGCTGATTGGTTGACCGTGTGAATAACCTGGACACACTTGAACTGCAGGTTGAAGTCGATGAGGAATTCTTTCAGGACAAGATCAGCCAGTTGCAATCACTTCGTCAGAAAATCCAGAACAGCCTCGAAAGTACCCTTGGGATTGGCATTAAAGTCACCCTGGTTGAACCAAAGACCATCGAACGGAGTGAAGGAAAATCAAAACGGGTAATTGATAAAAGAAAATATTAACATAATCCTGCCATACAGTTATGGACCTACCCATCTCCCGGGATCTAGTATCGGAAATCTCTGCGGGCATAGGCATCTGTATCACCCGGGAAGGCTTCAATCCGGGAAATAGTAAATCTGGTAAACCATAATTGAAAAATCAAGTGGTATCCGGTTCATACGGATGGAAATGGGTGTTCCGGGACTACCCTCTCCTGAGATTGCAGTCACGGGCAGAAATAGAGGCCTTGCAAACAGGGGTTGCTGCGGTATATCCGCCCATTGAGGGTGTGGCAGTTCTCAAGCAGGAAACATCCCGCTTTCTGAAGCTATTTCCTGGATATTGACATCAATCCTGCAGGCTGTATACCTACATGCGGTTCGATGCAGGGTTCCTGCGCTGCTTTTCTTACGGTAAACCGCACCAACCGTAACAAGGAAGGCACCTTATTCATTGATCCCGGATTTCCGGTCCACAAGCAGCAATGCAAGGTGCTTGGACACGATTACTATTCTTTTGATATATATGAATACCGGGGCAGGAAACTCCGGAATAAGCTGAAGAGCTACCTGGACAGCGGCAGAATTTCCAGCCTGTTGTATTCCAATCCCAATAATCCGTCGTGGATATGCTTCAACGAGGAAGAGCTTGATATTATCGGGGATCTGGCCACAAAATATGATGTGGTTGTAATTGAAGACCTGGCCTATTTTGGCATGGACTTCCGAAAAGATATCTCCATTCCCGGAAAACCGCCTTTTCAACCAACGGTAGCAAAATATACCGATAACTATATCCTGCTGGTTTCTACATCAAAGGTATTCAGCTATGCCGGACAGAGAATTGCCATGATGGCCGTTTCAGACCATCTGTTCAACAGAAAATATCCTGATCTGAAACGGTATTATACTTCCGAAGTACTTGGACATACCATCATATATGGTGCGCTCTATGCCTTGTCGGCCGGAGCCTCTCATTCAGCCCAGCTTGCCATTGCTGCCATCATGAAGGCAGTGAATGACGGGCATTATAACCTGTTAAAAGATATACGGCAATATGGTGACCGCGCCATGATCATGAAAAGGATGTTTATTTCAAACGGATTCCGGATTGTGTATGACAGGGATCTGGATGTTCCCCTGGCCGATGGTTTTTATTTTACCATATCGTATCCGGGTTTTACAGGAGCAGAGTTGCTGAAAGAACTTTTATACTATGGCATCAGTGCCATTACGCTGGATATTACGGGCAGTGACCGTACAGAAGGGTTACGGGCATGCGTTTCCCAGGTAAATCCCGGTTTATTCCCATTGCTGGAGGAAAGACTGTCACTTTTTAGAATGGATCATGCATGATTTTTCCTATTTTTATCATTTGATTAAATGGTTCTCATTTAAGCAATATACTGATGGCAAAGATAAAAGGAGCAATAGTTATTGATATTGAAAGGTGCAAAGGATGCG
This sequence comes from uncultured Bacteroidales bacterium, assembly GCA_963705125.1. GTDB lineage: Bacteria > Bacteroidota > Bacteroidia > Bacteroidales > UBA10428 > UBA5072. The sequence continues at coordinate 688,461 of CAVPIY010000012.1, forward strand.
AGATCTGCATTGTATCCTGCCCAACCGATGTGATCAGGATGGAAAGAAGTGTGAATGGCAAAGGGTATCATTTTGCCTATATGGAAAATCCTGATAATTGTACTGGCTGCGCCAACTGTGCAGTTGTTTGCCCCGATGGGGTGATCACTGTGTACCGTAAAAAGATGAACGAATGAAAATACTTCCGCTATGGGCGACATTAAGCTAATGAAAGGAAACGAGGCATTTGCCGAAGCCGCTATCCGGGCAGGATGCGATGCCTATTTCGGTTATCCCATTACCCCGCAATCAGAAGTAATGGAATACCTGGCAGCTCAGGAACCGCATAAACGTACCGGGATGGTGCTTCTGCAGGCGGAAAGTGAAGTGGCAGCCATTAACATGGTATATGGTGCGGCCGGAACCGGTAAGAAAGTGATGACTTCATCTTCAAGCCCGGGGATCAGCCTTATGCAGGAAGGCATTTCCTACATGGCCGGCAGTGAATTGCCCTGCCTCATCCTGAATGTTATGCGGGGAGGTCCGGGACTGGGAACCATTCAACCTTCGCAGTCAGATTATTTCCAGTCAACCAAGGGAGGAGGACATGGTGATTACCGGTTGATTGTACTGGCTCCGGCATCGGTTCAGGAAATGTCGGACTTTGTCAAGCTCGGTTTTGATCTGGCCTTTAAATACCGGAATCCGGTAATTATGTTGTCGGATGGTATCATCGGTCAGATGATGGAAAAGGTTGAATTGTTCCCCCAGGAACCCCGGTTTGCAGAGTTTGACCAGAGCTGGGCTACCACCGGAAAAACGCCCGGAAGGAAGCAGAATGTAATTACTTCCTTAAACCTCGATCCTTCCAAACATGAAAAGCATAACGAGAAGCTGCAGGGCAAATACAGGAATATGTGTGAAAATGAAATCCGCTTTGAGAAGACAGCATGCGACGATGCAGAATACCTGTTCGTTGCCTATGGTTCCTGTGCCCGTATCTGCCAGAAAGCACTCAAGCTTGCCCGGGCAAGGGGCATTAAAGCAGGCTTGCTGAGGCCCGTTACCCTGTATCCGTTCCCTTACAGGGAGATCAGCGAACTGACCGGCGGACTGAAAGGTATACTTACGGTAGAGCTCAGTGCCGGACAAATGATTGAAGATGTCAACCTGGCTGTGGAGGGGAGGGTGAAAGTTGCCCTGCATAACCGCATGGGAGGGATGGTCCCCTCACCCGAAGACGTTTTCAAAGCGTTATTACAGAGTTTCTCAATCGGATGACCAATAGGTTAAGCATATGAAGCTGGAAGAAATGATACAACCAGAAAACCTGGTTTATACAAAGACCGGACTTATGACAGATAAGCCGTTATCATTTTGTCCCGGATGTGGCCATGGTGTTGTACACCGAGTGATCATGGAGGTGGTCGATGAAATGGGCATTCAGGCTGACACCATTGGCGTTGCCCCGGTAGGATGTTCAGTACTTGCCTATGAATTTATGAATATTGATATGCAGCAAGCTGCACATGGCCGGGCTCCTGCCGTGGCAACCGGTATAAAGCGATGCTGGCCGGGGAAGTATGTGTTTACTTACCAGGGAGATGGAGACCTTGCCGCCATTGGCACAGCGGAGACCATACACGCCTGCAACCGGGGTGAGAATTTCGCCATTTTTTTTGTGAATAACGGAATATATGGCATGACAGGAGGTCAGATGGCCCCCACCACCCTTCCGGGCATGCGGTCCTCCACCACACCCTATGGGAGGGACGTATCACTGATGGGCAATCCCTTGAAAATTACTGAACTGGTTGCCACTTTGCCCGGTACCTATTTTGTGGCCAGACATGCTGTCCACACTCCCCTGAGTGTCCGAAAATTCAAGAAAGCAGTGAAAACAGCTTTTGAAAATCAGAAGCTGAATAAAGGCCTCTCATTTATCGAGATCGTGTCAAACTGCAACTCGGGCTGGAAAATGACACCGATACAAGCCAACAAATGGATGGAGGAGAATATGTTTCCCTTTTATCCCCCGGGCGATATCAAGCTGAACGGTGAACTTGTCAGGAAGGCTGAAAAACCTGAATAAATTCAAAAAAGATTACCATGAACGAGGAAATCATTATTGCAGGATTCGGTGGTCAGGGTGTTTTGTCAATGGGCAAGATCCTGGCTTATGCCGGGATGATGCAACAAATGGAAGTAAGCTGGATGCCTTCATACGGGCCCGAAATGCGCGGAGGAACTGCCAACGTGACAGTTATCCTGAGCGATGAACGGATCAGCTCACCCATATTGAACCAGTTTGATACCGCAATCCTGTTGAATCAGCAATCGATGGACAAATTTGAATCCGCTATAAAACCTGATGGTGTGTTGTTGTACGATAGCAATGGAATTACCCGGCACCCGCAGCGTAAGGATATCCGGATTTACCAGGTTGAAGCGGCTGCAGAATCAGCAAAAATGCTGACTACCAAAACTTTTAACATGATTGTACTGGGGGCCTACCTGAAGATCAAGCCCCTGGTTACACCGGAAAATGTAGTTAAAGGAATAAAAGACTCCCTGCCTGCAAGACACCACCACCTCATTCAGGTTAATGAAGATGCCTTTAAACGGGGAATGGAAATTGTCAAGAAATTGTAAAAAATATTGTAGAGACGCAAGATTTTGCGCCTCTACGAAACAATCTCCTTGCGGATAGCCTTAATCTGTCTCCCGATTTCATCCACTTTAACCAGATAATCCTGGATAATTTTCTTGCCACTGGCTGAGGCTGGATCAAATTTGTCATCCACGTTAATGATAAATGAATCGAATATAGGCTGAAGTTGCTTCAGTTTTTGCAAATTTTGATTAATGGCCACATCCTGAGAATAATCATTCAACATGTCGATCACACTCTTCAATGAAGTCCGCTGTTCAGCAAGTCGTTCAATTATGTTGATATCCCGGGTGGAAGTCGCAACATCAACTGCGATCTGGATTGCTTCGACCCAGCCCCCCAGGATAATCTGTGCAGCGGCACTATATCGTTCATTTTCCCGGAGATATTTGTCGGTTTCCATGTACACCTCATTGGCAATGGTGATAAGAGAATCCTTGTTATTGATATTCCGTTCGAAACGATTGGCCGTGTTCTTGAAATAATCAGCAGGTATACCCAGTTCTTCAGCCATTTTCTGCATGGCACTGAAGTATATCGATGCAGTCTCATATTGCTCAAATACTTTGGAATAACTCAGATCCACAGCATAAACGCCCAAATTAAGCGCCTTTTTTGAGCTGGTCACATAATCACTCATATTGTCTGCAGAATTGAGCAATTCGGGTTTAAAGACAGCGCCGGACGCCTGGAACAAAGTGGACATCTCAACCGACAAATACATATTATAGAAAATCGGTAAACCCTCGCCAAGTGTATCATAGGAATGAACAAGGGGCTTTATGTCACCCAGGCTGATGCTATCGGATCCTCCTGCAAGATCAGATCTCCCTCCCTGTTTACATCCCATGAACAGTGTAAAGGAAATAAACATGATAAGAACAGCGTTCAAACGTGTTTTCATAATGATGAAGGGTTTAAATTGAGACTTTTATTTCCGATTTAAAGCTATTAATTATTTTATTTAATTATGGCTCCAAAAATCCGGAAATTTGTGAGATTTTTTTAACCGCAAACCCCTGGTCAGATTCCTGTGGTCTTCTTCATGAACTGCACTCTTTCAAATGCAGCCGTATTCTCTTCATTTCGGGCGACCAATCCGCGAAATGAGGTCAGGTTACTATATCCTTTTTGGGTCATCCATTGCTGGACATCATCGAGTATGTTGCGGATATAACCCAGGCCGTTCTTATACAATGTAGAGCAGATTTGAACAGCGGTGGCACCTGCCAGGATCTGTTTGATCACACCCTGATAATCGTGAATTCCCGTCGCTGCTACCAGTTCCTTGTTAATTTTGCCGTACAGCAGGGCGATCCACCTGAGTGTCAGTGTAATTTCATGAGGTGAACTAAATACATTCTGGGCCACCACCCGCATGTTTTCAATATCGATATCAGGCCGGAAGTAGCGATTAAAAAGCACCAGGCTGTTAATATCCAGGTTGCTTATTTTATACAGGGTACGATAGAGGCTGGTAAAGTAGAAACCCACTTTCACAGCAATCGGGATCTCAACATTCTTTCGTGACCTCATGGATAATATCCATATAGGTTTCCTCAATCTTGTAACCGGTAAGATTTATGTTGGTAGGGGGTATGAATATATTCAACTCCATCCCGTCTGCTCCGGATTTTTCAATCTCAGCGGCAAATTTGGGCCATTCCCAGGGAGTTACACAATTGATGCTGGCTATGACAGGTATGGACACTGCTTTCTTTGATTCTTCAATCAGCTTGAGATAGGCATGAATACCTTCCTCCTTTGAAAAGTTGTTGACAAAGTCAATGGCCTGGGGATACCAGAAATACATGTCGTCCTGTGTGATAATCGCATTCTTGCCCGTTACGATCTGCTCCTCGTAAAGTGATTTGAGCACAACGGCACCGGCACCGGCATCGGCACATTCTTTCACTTTATCGGCCGAGCTGGTCAGACCCGAACTTGCCACGATCAAAGGATTGGCAATTCTGATACCCATAAAAGTAGTTGATAGATCCATATCCATGTTTATTTGTTTTATTTATTACAAACTATGATCTTTTCCAATTGTTCAGATACTGCAGTATGAATTCCTGAATACATTGCAGGGCACCCGCCAGATTTTTGCCGGTTCTCTCCGTCATGCCGCCCATGAATTCCCATTCATATCCCCTGATGTGGATCAGGTAGGCTTCCGGCTGGTGGTTGAAAACCTCCCTGCACAGGTGAAGGATAAAGGCCGGTGATACGGCATGCATGGTGAATTCAATTCTTTCCGAAGCAATAAGCAGATCCAGACGGTAATCCTCAATATCTTCCCGGGAAGCATCTGCAAAGATAACCAGATCATAATTGGCAATCCCGGCTGCATCTTCCAGGTTAAGCTGGTAATTTGAATCGGTATGAACCTGATCCAGTTTCATATCGCAAGCCCATTGCTCCATACTTTCTGCAAGCAGCACACCAGCGCCATCATCCTGCCGGCCGGGATTTCCATAACCATAAACAAGTATTCTCGGTTCGTGTTGCGTCAACCCTTATATTTCCTTTCAATCAGCTTATTATCAGAATTATACAGTTCAAATTCCAGTGGCATCTGTCCCAGTGCATGCGTGGCACAGCTCAGACAGGGATCGTAAGCCCGGATGGCTACTTCCACGGCATTCATCATACCTTCTGTAATTTCCTTCCGGCCGGTCATTACACGTGTGGCAACCTGCCGCACAGCCTCATTCATGGGTTGGTTATTGTTGGTAGTGGATACGATCAGGTTGGCCATGGAGATCATATCATTTTCCTCGATCTTATAATGATGAAAGAGGGTTCCCCTGGGCGCCTCGATAAGTCCGACACCCTCGAATTGCTTGTTTCCGCGGGTTACAAGTTCCCCTTCCATAAGATCAGGATCAAGAAGCAGTTGTTTGATTTTTTCTGCTGAATGCAGGATTTCGATCAGACGGGCCCAGTGCGAATGCATAGGCTTATGGCTTGGTTTACCGCCGTTATACTGTTTAAAGAATTCAAATTCCTTCTGCGCCAGCGGAGTATCGATGAATTCGGCTGTATTCATGCGGGCCAGCGGACCGACCGTATACCATCCGTTATTTTTGCCTATCTCCTTCAGATAGGGAAACTTCATATAACTCCAGGATCTGACTTCCTCATCGATATATTTGAAATACTCCTGATAATCCACATCATGCAGTATTTTTTTGCCTTCATGGTCAACAGCACGCAAAACGCCATGATAAAGGTCGAGCGCTCCGTCTTTGCGTACCAGACTGAGATGGCTTGAGGGGAATTCAGCAAAATCGTCGATTACGGCTTTGTTCTTCTTATGATATGCCTTGAAGAATTCAAGGGCATCCTGCGACCAGCTGATCATTTTATCGATATCCATATAATCATCGCCATGCAGAAGGTATTCACGCTCCTCTTCGGTAAGATGTTTATTGATACCACCCGGAACCGCTCCTGTACCATGTATTTTTTTACCGGCTGTAGCCTGGATGACTTCCTGGCCATATTTCCGCATCATCACGCCCTGTACGGCAAGGTCACGATGTTGCAAAGCAACCTGGATAACATTTCTTTTCAGCGGGTCAGATTCAATACCGAATAGCAGATCGGGTGAAGCCAGGTGAAAAAAATGCAGGGAATGCGACTGGAACATTTGTCCGTAATGCATCAGCCTGCGCATCTTTTCCCCGGTCGGAGTGAGGCCTTCCCCTGTTCCGGCCCCTACAATGACATCAGTAGCTTTGGCAGCGGCCAGATGATGGCTTACCGGACAAATTCCGCAAAGCCGCTGGACAAGTACCGGCATTTCCCAATAGGGCCGCCCTTGCACGAACCTTTCGAATCCCCTGAATTCAACTATATGCAATCGGGTTTGCTCGATATTTCCTTCATTATCAAGGTGAATGGTAACCTTGCCATGACCTTCCACACGGGTTACCGGTTCAATGGTGATCTTCTGTCCCATAATATGCTGATTTAATCAAATTTGACAACTTCATAGGGTAATTTCAATTCATCTCCGGTCACCAGGGCAACGAGGGCTTCCCAAATCAGGTCGGCACGAGGCGGACAACCAGGCAAAAAATAATCGATCTTGACTATTTCATGACAGGGATATACCCTATCCAGCAACATGGGTAACTCCGGGTCATTGGGAATGATCTTATCATCATTGCCAACCACAGTTGGGCCATTCAGGTAAGCCTCTTCGAAACACTCCTGGATGGGTATGCCATTCCGCATGGCGGGCAGTCCTCCCATGATCGCACATTCTCCTAAAGAAATCAGGATGCGGCAGTGTTCCCTGAAGTCCTTCAGAACATGAACATTTTCACTGTTACAGCATCCTCCCTCAATAATTCCGATATCGCATTTCTTTGTAAATTTCTTGATATCATTGATGGGTGATTTATTGAATTCAACCAGTTCAATCAGCTCCAGTATCCTGTCATCAATATCAAGCAGGGACATGTGGCATCCGAAACAGCCGGCCAGTGATGTAGTTGCTACGATTGGTTTGCTCATGGAATGTATTCTTTAGATTGTTGTGATTTGCATGTTCTCAATGTCACTGCCAATGGGTGACTTATCATACTTTCTTTCTCCAATTGGTGTCACAAATCCTTTTTCTTTTACGATGATGGACCCGACCGGACAAACATCCATGGACTTCTGTGCCAGTTCATCCGTAAGCTGTTTTCCGAGTTTTGGATCAACCACCACTTCCACACTTGCACTTCTGCGCCGGTAGGCAAAAATGCTTTTCCCGTTTTCATCCTTTATGGCTCTTATACAGCGTTTACAAAGGATGCAACGGTTCTGATCCTTGATGATTTTGGGATGGGAGGCATCCACTTTTCTTACCGGAAACTGGTAAGGAAAGCGGGGTACAAGCATTCTGAAACGATAGGCAAGGGCCTGAAGCTCACAATTCCCGCTTTTTTCGCAGGCCGGACAAAAATGATTGCCTTCCACAAAAAAAAGCTCGATGATCGATTTCCGCAATTCACCGATATCTTTTACCTCATTCTCAATATTCATGCCCTCAGCTACCGGTGTGGTGCAGGCTGTCATGAACTTGCCGTTGACACGTACCGTGCAAATCCGGCAACCACCCTTGGGTTTGACACCCGGATAATTGCACAGGGTTGGAATATAGATTCCGTTCTCCTTTGCAGCATCAACAAGATACTGGCCCCGGGTGGCCATGCACTCGGTTCCGTCAATGGTAAATCTAACGAATTGACTCATAATGTGATTATTTTAAATATTTGGGACCCGGCCGGTTACTCTGCACGATTCTTTCACAGCCATGCTCAGGTCGAAACCATTGTCGAATACTTTGTTCTTCTGAATTTTCTCCTCGTATAAATACCTGAAATTCCTTATACTGGAAAGTATCGGATTTGCAGCCGTTTGCCCAAGTCCGCAACGGCTGGCTTTCAGTATTTTACCCCAATCAATCATATCCTCAATATCCTGTTTCACACCCCGGGCATTTAAAATCTTGGTCAGCTTATTCCTGAGCAGTGTGGGCACGATTCTGCATGTGGAACAACTGCCGCAGGATTCTTCAATAAAAAACTCAGTGAAATTCAGCACAATGTCCGTCAGAATGTCACGATGTTTGCCAATGATGATCAATGATCCCCCGGTGGCCAGGTCCTCATATCCCAGCATCCGGTTAAATTCATTTGCCGCAATAATGGCTCCGGATGGCCCTCCTACCTGCACGGCCTGTACATTATCCTTACTGGCGCCGACCATATCGAGGATATCATCCACTGAGAAACCCCAGACAACTTCATATACTCCCGGAAACTTGCAATCACCCGATATACTGAGAAGTTTGGTCCCGGTCGATTCTGCTGTTCCGAAGGATTTATACCATTCTCCGCCATTTAAAACGACCTTCACAACCGAACAGAGAGTTTCAACGTTATTCACCACGGTGGGCATATCAAGATAACCCTTTTCCACCGGGAAGGGTGGCCGGTCACGCGGTTCTCCGCGTTTCCCTTCAGCAGATTCGATCAGGGCTGATTCTTCACCGCAAACATAAGCCCCGGCACCAAATTGAATGCGAATTTCGAAATTGAATCCTTTTTTCCCCTGAATGTTTTTCCCCAGGTAATTTGTTTCCCTGGCCTTCTGAAGAATGGATTCGAGATACTGCTGCAGATATTTGTATTCGTGACGGATGTAAAGAATACCTTCGGTAGCACCAACAGCGTAACCGGCAATTACCATACCCTCGAACAATAGCCTGGGTCGTTCGGTGAGGATTACCCTGTCCTTAAACGTTCCCGGCTCTCCCTCATCCGCATTGCAAAAAATATATTTTCTCTCACCGGCTGCATTCCGGCAAAATTCCCATTTCAGTCCGGTAGGAAACCCTGCCCCACCCCTGCCACGCATATTTGATTTCTTGATCTCTTCAATTACCTGTTCCGGAGATATCCTGGTGACCTTCTCAATGGCCTGACCTACCTTGTAATTACGTTCCAGGATTGGGCCAATCTTTCGTATGTTATTCGAAACGACCGACTTAATCAGGTCAGACCGGTTTTCCCCGTCACCATAGTCGGCCACTACCATGTCTTCTATGCTTTTCCCTTCCTTGATGTCCCTGACAATCTCCTTTGCCCTGAATGGCGTAAGCCGGGTGAAGATATGGTTGTTAATAATTGCAGCAGGTTCCTGGTCATTCATCCCGATACAGGAGGTTTCGAACAGACCCACCAGACCATCGGGTGTAACCTCATTGAATTTAATTCCCAGTTCCTTTATAAAAGTTGCAGCCACATCCTCCCTGCCCATCATGATGGCAACTGCACTGTTGTTCAGAAAGATCTGATACTTCCCGGTCGGTTTCGGAGAGAAAAAATGATAAAATGAAATGGTCTGGTCAACATCCACTTCGGACATGCCAAGATCTTCAGCTATCTGAATGGTTATTTCACGAGGAATAAAACCATATTCCGATTGAACATCAATCAGGATATCCATGAGCCGGGTTTTATCCTTGCCGTATTTCTCTAAAATTTTTTGAACCCCTGTTTTCATTCTGTGCTTTTTTGTTTAGTAATTTAAAATACCCGCCTGGCGGGTCGGACAAGTGCCAACAACAGTCAAAATAGCTCTGAATAAAGGCTTTCAATTATTGTTAATTTATTCACAACTAAAATAGAATAGAAAACCCGAAATAACAAATGAAACCAGAAATTTAGAATGAGTTTAAGCTCAGGTATTAAAGTGCTTACATGTAATACCTTGCAAATATCCGGATTTCAGTAAAACTCAAGAAAATCATGGTTATTCCCTGACATTATGCAACGAAAGTATGAAAAAAAGGTGGGAATGTATCAAATGTGGAAAAAATAGTGTTAGTCAAATAACATTTAACAGGATTGCCATAACTTTTCTGCCCTGATCCAGGCATCATTTCCAGGACAGGTCATTCAGAAATCTGTATCCTTTGCCCCATAATCATATTCATTGTAAAAGCTGGTAAGGGTTGTATAAATGTCATCAAAGGATACATAATGCTTTGTGCATCCTATTCTTGAACAAACATGTAATTTACCTCCCTTGTCCATTTCAAAATCCAGAATCGGTGCCTGACAAACTTCACAGTTGGCCAATGAGGGAAGGGGCTTTTTGCAGTGCGTACAAATAAGCCTGACAATATCATCCTTCACCAGTTCAATGTTGCTGGATTTGTCATAACATCCATAGGACGAACACAGATGAATCACGCCATGTTTACCCCCGGCTTCAATGCTGAGTTTTATGCTGGGTTTGGCATTGAGAAAATGGGTATAGTCCATCAAGGACTGGTGGCACGACGGACACTTTACTTTAAGTGAAATTAATTGTTGTGACATGCTGAAACACCTCCTTTCAGGTCGTTAATTTTATACCAAGTTACTAAAATTCCCGGCTAAAAGCAAATAATCGGTATTGATTACCGAAACGAGCCTGTCGGCCTTTTTTTGCACCGGGACTGAAAGTCCTTCTCCAAATGAAACAGTGGCGGGTTGAACTCCGAGGATCAGTATTTCGGATTTAAACAATTCCGTGATCATCCTGAGTGAGATATTGTGCGTGTGCGTGCAAGAATCTCTCAGTCTTTTCGCGGACAGAAGCTGACTATATCCAGGCTCTCGTCCAAAAAACATGCTGTCAATCAGGATAATCACAGCAGGATTGATTGCATTGACCTTTCCTATATAATTCTCGATGCTGACTTCAGCATTGATTACCCGGATGTGTTGATTTTCACGGATCTTCCTTGCCATATAAACACCGACACCATCGTCACGGTGCAGCACATTGCCAATGCCAACAAATACTTTCAGCATATGATTGGCGGCAAGTAGTTTTCTCAACAGGGGATACATGGCTAGAGCGATTTTAGCAAGACCTTTCTCAGGCAATCGGGACAGAGCACATTGAACATATCCTTGCGTTTCAGGTCATCAGTTATCTCCACAGAAACTGCATCATCTTCCACCAGCCTGAGTCGTTCATTCAGCATATTCAGGTTAAGGATGGATGCATAGGCAGATGGGCCGAGCCTGTCATGCAGATATTGAAAATGTTCCTTTGTGGTTATTACAGCCTTGCAATTCGAGCATATCAACAATTCCTTTTCCTGGATCTCAATCAGCGTTTTTCTGTCAAAGGTAGCCAGGTCATAAAGCCTGTCACTGAGTTTCACCCCTTTTTTTGTAATGCAATGTTCGGCACATTGTCCGCAGAACAAGCACAGGCCGTAATTTCTTTCAATGATCCTAATCTTTCTCCCGCTGTTGTCATGAAAAGAAATGGCGTTACTGGGACAAACGTTTGCACAGGTCTCACATCCCACACAATGGGCATCATCAACAACCGGCTTCCCCCTGAAGTTCTCAAAAGGAACATGTGGCTCTTTTGGAAACCGGGTTGTATAGGCTGGCGAAAACAAGGATACCAGCGCCTCTCCTATTTCTCTGAGCTTGGGATATCTCATTTTACTGCATCTTTATAATCATCCCGAACACTTTTTTCCCCCAGTTTAATACCAAAATGATAGGCTCCCCGGATGAGTGCATGTGCAGATACGGTTGATGCAAAGAATAAGATGGGTATGGCGATGAGAGCCTTTACTCCCGCATCATTGAAACCAAAATGGAACAGTACGCCGACAAGGATGCTGCACGTACCCAGTGTGACACATTTGGTTGCCGCCTGCAACCTGTTATATACGTCCGGTAGCCGGATCAATCCGATACATCCGAAAAGGTTAAACAGGATTCCGATACACAATAGAATAAGAGTCAGCATATTATTCATTCAGTTTTTTACCACTCAAATACTTGGCCAGTGTTAAGGTTCCGATAAAGCTCAGAATGATCCAGGCTATACCGATATCGAGTATAAAGGATTTTTCCGTCTCGATCGAAATGATCGCACAAATACCAACCACCAGGATACCGAAAATATCTATCCCAACCATCCTGTCGGGTATTGTGGGCCCCCGGATAATCCTGTACAGGCAAATGCCGCTTAAGGCTATTTGTATGTAAAGCAGTATGTTCAGGTATGTCATTCCAGTATTCTTTTAATATATTTCTCAAAATTTCCCAATATCAAGCCGGTATAAACCTCCGGATCTTCTGAATGAACGTATATCCAATGAATATACAGATAATCCCCTATGATATCAACCGATATGGTACCGGGAGTCATGGTGATTGAGTTGGCCAGAATGGTCCGGGCAAAATCGGATCTCAGCCCTGTTTTCACTTTAACGATTCCCGGTCTGATTGGCATGGCAGGATGAAGAACCCTGTAGGCCACGTCAATGTTAGCTTTAAGGCAAGCCCATAAGAAAATGAAAAAATAAATGAATAGCCAGAAGTACCGGTGCGGCTCAAGAAATTTATACACGTTGCGAAAAAAGTACCTTCCGAATATCCATGAGGTAATGATTGAAATAACTGCACCGACAATGACGTTTGGCAAGGTCAGTTTACAGGTTAACAGCAACCAGAGTATAAGGGACAGGATAAATAAAGTTACGTATCTCATTTCACATGCCTATAATTTTAGAAGTATATATATCCGCGTTCATCAGGATATCAATAGCTGGCTGAAGAATGGCCTCCCGCATGGAAGGCAGAACAAGCAGGCTTAAAAGAAAGCAAAATATGCCAAGCGTTATCATGCTGAATATCATGGTAGCGGATACCTCCCTGACCTGTCGCAATTTCTTGCCGGATTCTTTGCCATAAAATGCATACTTCTGCAGTTTTAAGAATGATGCCAGTGTAACAATGCTGACAACTACGGCCAATACGGCCAACAGGTAAAATCCAGCCTTAACACAGGCCATAATGATGATCAGCTTGCTGAAGAAACCGTTAAACGGTGGCATCCCGGAGATAGCCATTGAAGCGACAAAGGATGTTGCCGAGGTAAAAGGCATATTTTTTGAAAGGCCGCCCATTTCTTTCAGATTTCTTGTACCCAGGCTGTATTCAATTGCCCCCGCATTCAGGAATAACAACCCCTTAAAGGCAGCATGGTTGATCAGATGGAACAAAGCACCGGTAATAGCCAGAGCCGCCACTTCAGGGCTTTCACTGCGTGACAGCAAAATCATGCCCACACCGGCTGACAGTATTACGTATCCCATTTGGCTGATGCTGTGGTATGCGAGCAACCGTTTAATATCCCACTGTCCTACTGCCAGGAAAACACCGGCTACCATTGACAGGGTTCCAAGCACGGTAATCAGAACAGCAACTTCCTCACTGATTATGAACATATCAAAGAAGAGTCTCAGGATCACGTATATTCCGACCGCCTTGATAAAAACGCCTGAAAGCATGGCAGAAATGGGGGAGGGAGCAGAAGAATGCGCATCAGGTAACCAGGCATGGAAAGGCATTATCGCTGCCTTAAGTCCAAATCCGCTTAGTATCAGTAACTGGACAAAAAGATAGAATGTCTTGTGAGAACCTGTCAGGAATACTACCCTGATATCCGCTATGTTCAGTGTTCTGGTCTGCCAGTAAATCATACCGATACCCATAAGTATCAGGAAGGAGGCAAGGCCCCCCAGTACCATGATATTTAAATGATGCCTCCAGCTCATTTTTTTCAACACCGAATGCCACCAGCGCATAAGAGGATATTACGGAGATCTCGAGGAATACAAAAATGTTGAACAGATCACCACTCAGGACCACACCGTTCATACCGGCCACCATCAGGCAGAAAAGGGCGTAGAAATAATTCTCACCGGTGTAACGCCTTATATAGGAAATGGAATAGACAGCCGACAGAAATCCAATTGTACTGATAATGCAAAGCATTATGGCCGAGAAAGCATCAAGAACCATAACTATTCCAATGGGAATCTTATCCAGTGGGCCCCAGCCGCCAACCTGATATACAGATATTTCAGATCCCGTGTTCATCAGGGTGTAGAAACTGGCCAGCAATAAAAAAAGCATGATAACCGAAGCGAAATACCTGGGCATATCCCCGATCACCCTGCCAAGCAACATGATCAGGAAGGCACTTGCAAGCGGTACAATAACCAGTATCGGTATCAACGTATTCATCTTTTATCCCCTTAAATTTCTGATCTCCCGGATATCAAATGTCTTATACTTCCGGTATATTCTGATGATCACGGCCATCAACAATGAAGTCGTAGCCAGCCCGATCACGATGGCAGTCAGCACCAGCGCCTGGGGAAGCGGATCAACATAAATCTGATCAGGTGCCGCAGGATCTACAATGGGCGCTATCCCATTGTCAACATAGCCGATCAGTGCAAAGAAGAGGAAGGTACTCACTTCCATGATGGACATAGAAATAGCTATTTTGATCAGATTCCGCCGGGTAATCACCCCATATAAACCTGTCAGGAAAAGTATGAAACACATCCAATAGGTTATCATAAAGATTCTTCCTCTTTAAAAATGATCAAAGCAAGAAAAATAATAAAGATGGAACTCGCCACTTCGATACCCACAAAAATGTTATACAAGGGTAAGGCCCCGGCACTGACAAGTTCTCCCACGGTGCCCTTTGGCAGGAAGTTCAGAAAAAAGACTTTTGTACCCAGAAATAATCCAATAACTGATAAAAGAATAACTGCCAGAATTGCCAGATTCTCTGTAGCTGTTGAACCGGTTTCTTCCTTTTTCAGATTCATAAAATCGCTTCCGAATGCCAGGGTAACCAGGATAAATGCTCCTGCCATGATAACACCACCGGCAAATCCTCCTCCGGGTGTCAAATGTCCGTGAATAATGATATAAGCACCATAGAGGAATATAATACCCGCCATCAGCTGGGTTGTTTTTTTAACGATTACGGTCATTCCTTTCATATAGCTACTTTTTTCCTTTCAATCTTAAAATGGCAATAACACCAAGAACTGCTGTGACCAGAACAGTAGCTTCTCCCAGGGTATCATAGCCCCTGAAATCGAATACCACCCCGGTCACCAGGTTGGCACTGCCTGTCTTCCACGCTGCTCCTTCAATATATGCTTTTGCCATACGAAGTGATCCTTTACCAAGAAGATCAAGGTCGCTGATTGAAATGTAAAAGAAATAGAAAAATGCAATCAGAATAATCAGACTAATCACAGCCTGGATATATCCCTGGGCATCCATTCTGGTATATTCCTCCTCGCGGGAGCTGTTCAGCACCACGGCAACCATGATGATCAGGGTAATGGTATCCACGACAATCTGAACAATGGCCAGATCCGGGGCCTTCAGCAGAAGAAAACATATAACCAGACCGTAACCTACAATTCCACAAGCTATTACAGCTGAGAGCAGATCCCTTGCATGGATCGCATAGATGGCACCGAGTATCATGAAGCCCGTAATAATGATTATTGCCAGTTCCATGGTTGTTTTTTATATCATGATCATCAGCATAATAATCAGTCCCGCGATGACCCAGATTGTATATACCGGCAAAACTCCGGTATGTGCGGAACTCATGAGCTTACTGAACCACAGGGTCAATCGCTTGATTAGTTCATACAGATCAAACCACCCTTCCCCTGCTTTGTTGAATAACCAGGAAATCAACCTGAATTCCCTGATCGTCTCATAGAATCCTGTGACAGGATAATCCATCTGATCCTGCGGGTTTTCACCTCCCACAAAACTGTCTTCAGTCCTGAATTTCCTGAACCCTGTAATCATATACATTAAAATCCCGAGCAGAATGGACAGAAGCACCAGAACAGCCACAAAAGAAGAGCTCCAGACACCGCTGAATTCAAAATGACCCGAAACCGGCATCAGGATTTCCGGCACAAAGAAGCTGGTAGCAAATACCCCCAGTATGATGCAAAACAGGGCGAGCAGGATCATCGGCATCCACATCAGTGCAGGGACCTCGTGCACGCCCGTCAGCCCTGGTTTCTGGCGCGTTAAAAAGATTCCGCCCATGAACTTGATGAAGCTGGCCAGCGTCAGGGCAGATCCGAAGACGGCCATTCCAAGCCATAGGATCCATAATTTGTTTGCAATACCTGTCCCGGAACCGAAATCAATTATTCCCTGATAGATCATCCATTTTGACGCAAATCCGTTCAGCGGGGGAATTCCGGAAATGGACAATGCAAAAATCAGAACAGCGGTAAAAGTAAGCGGCATCTGGTTCGATAATCCACCCAGCTCCTCCAGGTTCTCCTTTCCGGTTTTCATCTCTACACTGCCTGCTGCCAGAAAAAGCCCACATTTATAAATCACATTGTTAATCATATGAAAAAGACCAGCTGCAACGCCAATACAAGAGCCCAGACCAAAACCGAGGATCATGTAGCCAACCTGTGAAACAGCATGAAATCCAAGCAGGCGTTTGTAATTATGTTGTATCAGCGCCATGCATACAGCCCCGATAATGGTTATTACGCCCAGTGAAAGAAGCAGCAGTTTCATGCCATCCGTCATTTCGAACAAGCCATGCGTTGTCCTGGCCAGAAAGTATATGCCCAGCAATTTATCAAGTGAAGCGGGCAGCAGAGCCGAGGATGATGCAGGGGCTGCTTGTGTATAATCCGGTATCCAGGAATGGAAGGGGAAGGCACCTGCTTTTGTGAAACTCCCGACAATGAAAGCCAGGAATGCAGAGATGGTCAGAGCATTATCTGTACGAAGTGCGATCTCCGACATATCCAGCTCTCCGGTAATTTTCCAGATCATGGCTATCCCCAGTAACAGGATACCATCGGACGCCCCGATCATGATCAGTGTCTTTTTGGCTGCAGTTGAACTCTCTTCATGATCGCCGGGTATCAGTTTATACAGGGTAAGGCCCAGCACTCCCCAGCAGGTGATAAAAAACAGCAGGTTATCAGCAAGTACGGCACCATATGATGCGCCCATCGTGATCAGAAACCATGCGTAAAAGCTTTTGTTCTTTACCTGGTTATAGACCAGGGCATAGCTCAATGTCAGCAAACCGAAAGAGGCGATCAAAAGGACAATTAGCCTGCTAAGGCTGTCGATGTTAAAGCTGATCAGGCCACCCTGGGCAACCAGGGTCCTATCGGAATCGCAGGCTAAGATCGTAAGATAGCCGGTAATAACCACAATCACAAGCGAGACTAACTCCCTGACATATCTGGTTGTGACTGGCACCAGCAGCAGAAGCAAGCCGGCCAAAACCGGAATGATGATTATATACAGGATCTCATTCCCCATAAATTAAGCTTTCATTTCCCGGGTTCTTTTAGCGGACAATTCCAGTAGTTCCTTACCATCCATTATTTTCTCCCCTGAATGGATATCATACAGCACTGCCATCCTTTCCGTACAGCAATAGCATGGATCAACGGCAGCAAGTGAAATCGTTGCATCGGAGATGGATTGTCCGATGCACGACTTACGGAAGGTAGCTATATTAACATAGCTTGGCGCCCTGATCTTATGTCTTACAGGATAATTCGATCCATCGGTTTTCACGAAATGGAAGACTTCCCCGCGCGGAGCCTCTGCACGGCCTGTCCCCATACCTTCCGGGATCTCTTTGACAACCACCTCCGTCTCCCCTTCTTTTTCCTTTTTCAGGCCATCCAGACACTGTTGTATAATGGAAACCGATTCAAATATTTCGAGCAGACGCACCCTGGCCTTGGCAAAAACATCTCCTTCCTCAGCGGTGATCACCTTCCAGTTCACCAGGGGATATGCCGCATACGGATCGTCCCTGCGTATGTCTATCGCAACGCCCGATGCCCTGGCAGTAGGCCCCACCGCAGCATAATTGACAATATCATCCCGGGTCAGCACACCAACACCCTTTGTACGGGCATGAATTACCGGGTCATCGAGGACTGCCCCCGTCAGCAGTTCAGTTTTTGCTTTGATGATGTCCAGGGTTTCCCTGATCCGGGGTATTTTGTAGTTTTCGATATCCCGCCTTACACCTCCGATCTTAAACATGGCATAGCTGTTCCGGTTACCGGTTATCATCTCAAACAGATCAAGCACCGGTTCACGGTATTTCCAGGCCCACATGAAAACCGTATTATACCCCAGAAAATGGCCTGCAAGTCCCACCCATAACAAATGGCTGTGGATCCGCTCCAGTTCTCCGATGATCGTGCGGATGTATTTGGCCCTGTCCGGTATTTCAATATCTCCGATCTCCTCCATGCAATTGGCAAAGGCAAATGGATGCGACGTGGAACAGATTCCGCAGATTCTTTCAACGAGAAAGAATACCTGGTCGAAGGTTTTCGACTGGCTTAACTTCTCAATGCCACGGTGATTGTACCCTGTTTCCCATTTAATATCTTTCACGATTTCTCCCTCACAATACAGTTTGAACAGTTCAGGTTCTTCCTGCAGTGGATGATAAGGCCCTATGGGAATAATCCTACTCATTTAATTGC
Source organism: uncultured Bacteroidales bacterium (assembly GCA_963705125.1). Taxonomy (GTDB): domain Bacteria; phylum Bacteroidota; class Bacteroidia; order Bacteroidales; family UBA10428; genus UBA5072. Next base: position 707,039 of record CAVPIY010000012.1, read on the forward strand.
AATTTATTACACACACACCCTAAACCCAAATCACACTTGTCACTCGTCACTAGTCACTTTCTCTGTAAGGAAAAACCCCCTCTGCCCAGTTACCGTCAGATATCAGCTTTTCCAGGTTGGGGTGATTTTTAAAGTGAATACCCATTATCTCATGCATCTCTCTTTCAATCCAGTTAGCTGCTTCGAACAACCCGGTCAGTGATTCAATTTCTGTTTTATGCTTGTCCAGTACTACTCTGATATTCAGAATCAGTCCGGTGGCATCCCTGCTGAAATGGTACAGGATCTCAATCCCAAAGGTTGTTTCCAATGTAGTTGCTATAATAAACCTGAAATGCCGGTCAATGAAAAGGAACCTGCTTATTTCAACAATACAGGCCGGATCAACGGTTACTGTAATCCTGGTCTCATTCCGGACAAGAACATCCCGCACATTTTCACCAAACTGCTTCTTCAAATCCTCTGTTACAGATAAATTATACATCACTGATCTGTTATTAACACGCGGTTATTTATTCACTAATCTGACTATTCCGGCAATAATGGCTTCGGGTTTCGGAGGACAGCCCGGTATATAAGCATCCACGGGTATGATCCGGTCTACAGGGCCGGCAAAGGTGTTCCCTTCTGCAAATATCCCGCCTGTGCAACCGCAGGCACCGATGGCCACCACCAGGATCGGTTTCGGAGCCTGTTTGTATATTTCAAGCAGTCTGATCCGGTCTTTCTGATTGATTGAACCATTCACAAGCAGGACATCTGCATGCCGTATACTTCCGACAAGCTGCATCCCGAACCGCTCAATATCATAGCGAGGCGTGAGACAATCGAGGATCTCAATATCACAATTGTTACAGGATGCTCCGCCGAAGTGAAAGACCCACAGTGACTTCTTGAAACAATACTCTTTAAATCCCAATTAATTCGGTATTACAGATTATAGTAGCTTAAGATGATAGCCGCAATAACCAGCAGGTTCATCCAGATCAGGAAGAACCGCATGGCCTGATCGATGCGCAATCGCGGATTCGTATTTCTGATGAGGGTAATCAGCAGCAATACACCCGCGAGCTTCAATATGGTCCACAACAGGTGGATCCCGTCCCACCGTAAACCCGCCAGTAAAACAACACACATGAAAGCAGGCAATACAAACAGCATCATGTATTTGGTAAGTTTTATCATTGAATAGGCAGTTCCTGAATACTCAATGAAACATCCATGTGTGATTTCCGTTTCAGCCTCCGGCATGTCAAACGGCACCAAACCCAGCTTGGCCTGCATACAAAACAGGTAAGCAACAAACAACAATACGCCTGAGATGCTTCCGGCAAAGGCACCCTGATCTTGCTGAAAAGCGATAATATCCCCGAGCCTGATAGCCATGCCAGCCTTGAAGATAACTGCGGCGATAATGAGCAGGAAAGTCAGTTCATAACTGATTATCAGCTTCATCTCACGTGATGCACCAACCGAGGCAAGCGGATTGCCTGCTGCCAGGGCGCCGATTATATAGGTCAGGGACGGTATGGTGAGTAAATAAAAAACAACAATAATATCGCCATTGAATCCTGGTTTAAATCCAAAGGCAGGCAAAAAAATCAGAACACCCGAGAGTGCAGCCCCTGTGAGGCCAAATAGAGGAGCAAGTAAGAAAGTTAAAGGTGATCCCTTTGCGGGCAATATGGTTTCCTTTACAAGCAGCAACTTGAAAAAATCATAAAAAGGCTGAAACAAGGGCGGACCTTTTCTGAACTGAAGCCAGGCAGTGATCTTGCGATCGGTCCAGCTTAAAAGGCCTCCGGATATCGCGATAAACAGGAATCCGGGAAAAACCAGATAATATATCAGGTCTCTTGCCATGCTACTGCCAGGTTTGTTCTTTGATCAGGATGTCATCATGTAACCGGTAAATATTTTCTGCCGGGTTTTCTTCCCTGTCGACCAGGCTTATCACATCGTCCGGGAAAAAAAGGGCGAATTCCTGAAGGCAGCTTTCATCGCAAAGATTAATGAACCTGCGGCCTGACGTCTTCACTGTAAACAGATTGTCCATCATTGTTCCGAAGGGACAAATCACAACGCATGATTTGCAGCGGACACACCTGAACAAGGCTCGCCGGATGACACCCTGTTCATCCTTTTCAAGCGCATCAACTGGACAGGCTCCAATACAGGGTGCTTTTTCACATTTGCGACAGGTATACTGAAAAGCAGCCAATTCACGTATGGTCTTAAAAGTTGTGGAGTAAGCCCCTTGTTTAAGGACACCCTCCACAGGTATATCCTTAAAATTCCGGAGTCTGGCAAGATCGATGAGCAGTTTTTTATGCATTAGTAGGCTTATAACCAGATTTGGGCCTGATCCTTAATCTCAGCATAGGTAAATACCGGTCCGTCTTTGCACACATAGTATTTTCCCATCATACAGTGTCCACATTTGCCCAGACCGCAGGACATGTTCTTTTCCATGGAAAGGTAGATATCCTGTTCAGGGAATCCCATTTCCAGAAGTTTGTATGTTCCGTACTTCATCATTACCGGTGGGCCACATACAATGGCAACTGATTCGGGGATATTTACATGAATATCATCCAGGAGAAGGGTAACGACGCCTTCTTTCTCATTCCAGGTACTGTTGGCCCTGTCAACGCTTTGCAGCACCTCGAACTTATCCACTTTCCTGAGTTCCTCCACAAAGGGCTTATAAATACAATCTTCGGGTGTCTTTGCACCATAGCAAAGGATCACTTTTTTTAACCTGTCTTTTTCAGCAATCAGATTATACAACAACGAGCGGATGGGTGCAAACCCGCAACCGCCTCCCAGTATCAGTACTTCCTTGCCATAAAATCTTTCAATGGGATATCCCTGTCCAAAGGGTCCTCTGATCCCCACCACATCGCCGGTTTTCAACTGATGGATCTTTTCAGTAACGTAACCGGCTTTCATTACAGTAATCTCTAGTTTTTTGCTTATAAGGGGTGAGGACGAAGGAGTAAAAGGAGCCTCACCATAACCATTGATGGTTAATTCAATAAACTCCCCGGTCTTAAACGAAAAATCATGTTCAGGGACCAGAACAAAAGAGCGGATAAGGGGAGATTCAATGATCACTTTCTCCACAGAAGCTTTTAAAGGCCGGTATATATTTACGTTATCTGACATGGTAGCTCCTCTATGAAGATTCTGACAATTCGGCAAGGATTTTATTCTTGCTTATATTTCCGATACAGCAATCAATACACCGCCCGCATCCGGTACAGGCCAGTGCTTTGAATTTTTCAGGTTTCCATACATATTTGCACATGTACCGGTTCCTGAATCTGTCAGGCTTTCCGTGCAAAGGGTCCTCTCCGGCGGCGATCCTTTCAAATCCGGGATACTGGCAGGCATCCAGCTGTCTGACTTTTTCAAAGTCCGGACGGTCGATCAGTAAAAAGCACGTGCAGGTTGGGCAAATCGCAGCACAAGCACCGCATGAAACACAGGTGCGGGCATGTTTCATCCAGATTGCCTCATCTGATCTGCTGATCAACTCACCGGATGAGGTATAATCGGGCAAATACCGGTTTTGATTGACCAACCTTTCCAGTACAGCAGATCTGCGGGCTTCGGCCAGTTCCAGAAGTTCTGAGTCTGGCCCGGATACAGGAAACTCCGTTTTGCATTTGTTAATCAGTCCCTTCCCTTTTGATGTCTTTGCCGTGATGATCAGTTCGCCATCCATTGCAACCAGCGTAGCGTCTGCATTTACATCCGGGCAGGGGTTGACTCCGTAAGTCATACAATGACAGTTTTCCAGTATATCATGACAGTCCGTACCGATCAGAATTGTATTATTCCGGTTTTCCCGGTATTTCGGATCGGGGAATTTATCGTCCAGGTAGATTTCGTCCAGCAGCTCAAGTCCCTTCAGATCACATGCCGGAATTCCGATGATCAGATTTTTATTGTGAATTTCTTCATTAATTACTACATTTTCCTTAACAGGCAGAAAAAATAACTTGAGGGGAGTGACAGGAAGAGGGTTGTTGTATTCAGGTTCAGGGCCATCAGGATCAAAATGTTTATAATCTATATGCATATGATCCTTAACAGGCACATAAACATTCATTTCTTGTGAGATCTTTTGCAGGAATAAATGCCAGTTTGATCCGGAAATCTGAACGACACTATCCACCTTTTTGTGCTTTTTTTCACAAATGATAACTAAAGTTAAAACAAAAGAATAACTTTGTCAAGTTTTTATCATAAAATATTTCTTATACATTAATTGTATTCCCCATACATAGTAGTTGCTTTTATGAACAGCATACAACTCAAACCCATAATCACATACAGGATCCTGAAAAGATTCCTGCTTTACCGTCTGTGTATTATAAAATTCCGGCGTCTTGGTTTTAAAAGGGTTTTTTCCTATACCCTGGGGGAGGAAGCCGGGGTCACTGCCGAACAGGTAAGAAAGGATTTCTCCGTTGCAGGAATAAAGGGAAGCAAGCGCGGAGGATATGAGATCAATCATCTGCTCGATTCAATCAACGATCTATTCAAACGCAAGGGTGACAGGTTGGTTGTGTTGGTCGGCATGGGCAATATTGGTCATGCCCTGGTTAATTACCTGGGTTTTGCAGAAAATAACATCAGGATCATAGCCGGATTTGATCTGGACCCTTCAAAATACAACCGCAAAAGCATTATACCTGTCTACCCGACTGATAAAATCGAGGAGATTGTTCAGCAGTATGAGGTCAAAACGGCGATAATAGCCGTTCCTGAAGAATCAGGGCAGGTAGTATGCGACAAACTGGTCGGTGCCGGAATCAGGGCAATTTTAAACTTCTCACCCGTTGTTCTGCGCGTGCCCGATCAGGTGAAGGTGAATCATGTCAATCTCAGGAATGAACTGGAGAGCCTCTTCTACTACACCTGATTCCCTGCGGTAAAAGATCCAACATATCGACTGTTATGGCCAGATGCAGGTAGAAAGTCTGTTTTAAGCGAACCCATACCCCGACGGGGTACCCCGTCGGGGTGGGAGGATTGAATATCTCCGGCAATAGTTAAAAGGATCAATCTTATTCCTTTATAAAACTAGCGGAGAAAACCCTTGAAGGAGTTTTCACCTGTATCAGGTAAAGTCCTTCTCTCAGATCAGCAACATCAACCGTGTTCGTATTGTGAACAGTCCTTACAATTGAACCTGTAATATTAATGATTTTAATTTCAAGGATATCCTGAACACGATTTACCCACAAGGTTGAAGTAACCGGATTTGGATAAATTTTAATTTTTTCAGCACGTCTGTGATTGAACTGCAGTTGGTACGGAACAACGGTTGCATCAACTGAACTGGCCGTTGAATGATTGCCGGACGCATCAAAAGCAACCACACTGAAGGTGTACGTGCCATCAGCAAGACCGGTAACTTCAAACTTTTTTGCAGTTACCGTATCGAGTACTGTTTCTATCCTGAGAAACCACATAGCCATTGACATTGGCATTATCGGTTGATGCATCCCAGGTCAATGTTACGGTTGAGCCGTCGACAGTTGGCTGTCAGGTTACCCGGTGCTGTGGGTGCAGCCTTGTCTTCAAAAAACATCTTGCCGATCCATAGTGTGTCGCCCGTCACAGCGGTCCAGTTGGTCGTTTCCTGACCGGCAAACTGGAAGATAGCAGCCTGTCCTTTTGTCGGAAGTGGGACGCTGTATTTTTTGAATTCAGCACTGCTGGAAGTGCCTGCAGCACCCATTTCAGTCCAGTCTGCAGTTGTCAAGTTTGAGGAAGGTGTTTATATTACTCAGCTCAAAACCGGAGGAGCCAACTGCATATTTAGCATCTGTGCTGAAGTGTGTATGGGCAGCGGTTGCATCTATCGGATCGACAGGTATGAAGGAACTCCAGCCATTTAAAAGAGCCTGCATGTATTTTGTACCGCCAAGGGTAACAATTTTTGTGCCGGCAGGTAATTCAGCGGGGTCATACTGGGCAGGGTCAAATACTACCCCGGGTTTAACAGTAATGGCCCTCACTTTCCCAATCCACACCGTATCACCAAAGACAGGAGTTTCATTCCGATAGTGAATCCTTCAAAACATAGTCTTCAACAACTCCGTTAAAGCCTTTCCAGATCTCTGTCTTATAGATTGTCCATTCAGGAATGGCTGGAATTCCTGTATTTTTTTGCGTAAGATATTCCGCCGCGAAAGTTTGAAATCCAAATCCAGAGAGTAATTTTTGACAGCTCAGTACCGGATACACCGCCACCGTATTTTATTTTCGTTCTGAGATAATTGATGCCAGTGCACAGGGGTGAAGGGGAAGGTTGCAAATGTATAGAAGACCCTGTCTTCCAAAATTATCTGGCAGTATTTGACACCATTCAATTCCACAATACTCATGTTTTCGGGCAATAAGTCAGGATCATAATTATTGGGATCAAAAATAGCCTGTGGATCAACTTCAACAGCCGTTACCTTTCCCAGCCACAGGGTATCACCTGTAACAGCTGTCCAGTCAACAGTTTCCTGACCGGCAACCTGAATATAACCCACCTGATCGATCTTGGCCAGTTTCACCTGATAATAGCCCAGGTTTGCACTGCTGGTGTTGGCTGCAGCAGCCAGTTCGGTGTAGTCCGGGTTAACCAGTTTGAGGAAGGTTTTTATCTTGGAAAGTTCAAATCCCGATACGCCGGCACCCAATCTGGCAACAGTTTGGAAGTGAGTTGCATTTTCGTTGATCGCGACATGGGGATCGATTTTAATATAGGAGTTCCATCCGTTCAGAATAATCTGAACATAAACCCTACCATCAAGGGTATCAAGGGTCATACCTGCAGGAAGTGAATCCTGAGGATAAGTAGCAGGATCAAATATCACCTGTGCACTGGAGACAACAGAAGATAATGAAAACAACAAAACAAAAAGTAGTTTTGTTTTCATGGTTGTTTTATTTGGTTAAACATAAGAATGAGGTAAAATACTGAACGCATATCTTTACCTGAAGATACGATTCTGATAAGGGGTAAGTCTATAACAGAAACCGCAAAGTTTAACAGGAATACCGCATCCGGTAAGGAATTCTTAATTTTTGCTGGCGGCAATGAGTTGGCCGGGAGTAATTTTAAAAAATTCAGCAAAACATTTGGTAAAATAGGACTGGTTGTTAAATCCTACACGATGCATGACCGGGGCTACATAAGTATGTCCGCTGCGGAATAATGAAGCCGCTTTATTTAACCTGTGGTTACGAAATAATTCGGTGGGAGTATAGCTGGTAATGGCCATTACTTTCCGTTGAACCTGAGACAGGCTAAGGTTTAAATCTTTGGATAGTTCATTGATTGTATACTCTGAGTCGGCTATGTGCTGATCGAAGATATCAAACAGTTTCCTTATAAACTGATCTTGTGGTGGCAATTCTTTATCTTTTGAGTGCGATGGGAATTCCATCCTGAATTTTTCCCTCAGCTTCCGCCGCTGTTCAAGCAGATTTTTTACCCGAACCTTCAATTCCTCTGTGTCAAATGGCTTAATAAGATAATCATCAGCCCCGGTTTCCAATCCTTCCAGTTTACTTCCCCTGTCTGCCATGGCAGTCAACAGGATAACCGGAATATGATTTGTTCTGTCGTCTGCTTTCAGATGTTTGCACATTTCCATGCCATCCATTGCCGGCATCATCACATCGCTGATGACCAGGTCGGGGATGTATTCGTGCGCTTTATCCAAACCCATCTTTCCATTTTCTGCAGATAAAATACAATAGCTGCCTTCGAGGTTCCGGGAAATATAATTCCCCATGTCAGCATTATCTTCAACAATAAGGATGACCGGCTTACCTTTACTTGATTTATCCTTTTGACCCGTATCTGTTTGGATATCTTCAGGCTCCTTCAGATCGAGGAACGGTTGAATCTGTTCCTGATTAAATTCTTTTCTGACAGGATAGAATACTATTTCATCCACGCTAAACAGTTCTTCAGATACTAGGTAGTTTTACTGTGAAAGTGCTTCCCTTACCTACTTCGCTTTCAACGTTAATTTCTCCACGGTAGAGGTCTGTTAGCTCTTTTGTCAGGGCAAGGCCAATCCCGGATCCTTCCGCCTCCCGGGCATTGGAATCGCTCACCTGGTAGAAACGATCGAAAATCTTATCCAGCTTATCAGCAGGAATCCCTATTCCGGTGTCAGAAACTTTAATTTCAACAAACTCATGCGTTTTATTCCCGGGAACTTTAACGTATTGAATACTTATGTATATTTTACCACCTGCGCTGGTGAATTTGAATGCATTGGAGATCAGGTTGGTAAGGATCTTTTCCAGTTTGTCGTTGTCAAAAAGAACCATCCTGCCTGATTTGGGCAGTTCATATTCATACCTTATTTTTTTACTTTCTGCAAGGGACAGGAATGATAGTATAATTGCTTTTGCAAATTCTTCAAGATTACCTTCAGAAACCTGCAGTTTGATTTTCCCTGTCTCCAGTTTTGAGATATCCAGTAGCTGATTGATCAAATTTAGCAATCTTCGTGTATTCCTTTTTACCGTTTGAATCAACTTCAGGGATCTTTCCGGAGAACCGGGCAGCTGATTTTCCAATTCTTCAATGGGGCCCTGTATTAAAGTGAGGGGTGTTCTGAATTCATGGGAGATATTTGCAAAAAACCGGGATTTCAGATGATCAAACTCTTGTATCTTATTTATTTCCAGCTCCTTGATCCTGAGTTCAGCATTGATCTTTTCCCGCCGGATGAGAAATCCCCTGTACCAGCGAATCAAAAGCAATAAAATTAAACCGTATATCACATAGGCCCACCAGGTAAACCAGGGAGGGGGATGGATAATTATTTGAATTTCCTTGCCGGTTTCGTTCCAGACGCCATCACTATTAGAACCCTTCACCCTGAAAACATATTTTCCCGGATGTAAATTGGTATAGGTAGCAATCCGGTTACCTGCATCTGTTTCAACCCAGTCCTTATCGAAGCCTTCCAGTTTATAGGCGTATTTGTTTTGTGCAGGATGACTAAAATCAAGGGCTGCAAATGTAAATGAAAGTTCATTCTGATTAAATTTCAGATTAATTTCATGAATATAGGAAATATACTTTCTTAGCAGCACATTACTGGTTGAATCAACAGTTATCGGTTTATTGAAAAGCCTGATATTTGTTATGACAATCGAAGGAACCGAATCATTCCTGAATAAATTGTCACTATTGATACTGTAGAAACCGCCTTCTCCGCTAAAATAGATTAGACCTTTTTTATTCTTAAATGAAGGAATTCCTGTTGTATGTTTTATTACAGGTCTGCCATCATTTTCATCAAAAATCCTGATGATACCAGTTTCCGGATTTAACATGGAAAGTCCATATGCTGTTCCCAGCCATAGATTGCCATGTTTGTCTTCAGCGATGGAATTTATTTGATTGCTTGATAATCCATCATTTTCAGTCCACTTTCTTATTTCTCCGTTTTGCAGATTCAGCTTAATTAGCCCGGTTTCTGTGCAGAACCAGAATAATCCCTTTATATCTTCATATATTTGAAAAATCAATCCGCTTTTCTCAATTAAATCCTTATTGTCAGTTGTCATAGTCTCAGGAAGCTGCAGAAGGAGGAGTTTGCCCGTTTTCTTATTTATAGTCAATCTCTTTATTTCGTGACCAGCCGTACTAACCCATATATCGCCATTATTGATTATATCGAAAGAGGCAATATGGGATTTTTCATTCAAGCTGTCCATTGGATCAATTGGATATTTATCTAATTTTCGAGTATTCAAATCATAAATCCACAATCCACTCCTGTTGGGGCACATGAGAACATAATGATCTGTCTTCTGCATTCGCCAGGCATAAATACCTGCAGGAAATAAGTTTTGCATAAATTCAGTCATAATCCTTTGCGTTCTGTTCGTTCTTGTATTAATCTGCCAGCAACCATTTACTGCTCCGACCCATAAGATGCCATTTTCTAATTCCAGAATTGAAATAGTTGCATTGCCCAAGGTATCCAGCACTCCGTTATGAGTCAATTGAAAATTTGTAACTTTTCCTTCCTTGCTTATTTTAAATATTCCATTGCCCCAGCTGCAAACCCAGAGGTTTTCATTATTGTCTTCATAAAGTTGGTTAAACGAAAATTTTAATAAATTAAAATTGGTGAGCAGTCCCATTTTTGAAGCAAAGATGTTGTTTTCATCACGGAATTTTTCAATTCCACCATTTTCGAAACCAATCCAAAGTAAACCTGTTCGATCAACCAAACCTGCAGTTGCACTGCCCAATTCAGCACCTTTTGATCCAAGAGGATCAGAGATCACCTCCTCAAAAACCGCCTGATTTTTTTTATCCAGACTCATTTTAATTAATCCGGAAAGGAGACCTCTGGTCCATATATTATGATTACGGTCGATGAAAAACTTACTGCCCGCAGAAACTCCGTAAAAATCTCTGAATAGATAGTATTTATCAAAATGCAAAGCTTTTACATCGACATTAGTTTCTGAAAGCGCTTCTTTTAAGTTTGATATCTTGTTAAAGCCCTGGTAAGTCTGTACCCATAAATTATCAGGATTTTCTTCAGCCATATCAAATACCAGGGGATGAATAAGTCTAGATTTTCCAATGCTGTCATCATCAATACGTATAAACTCATTTGTGGTACTGTTAAAAATAAACAGGCCAGCGAGGCCTCCAATCCATATTTTTCCCCTACTGTCAATATATATATCATATAAGTGATTTGCTGCGAGGGTTGAAACTGATGGATTGGGTTGATAAAGTGAAACGTTGAAAAAGGCTTCTAATCCCTTTCCGAAGATTGTTTCTTTTAACCGATCCTTTTGATCCTCATTTGGTCCCATTTTCAGTAAACCTTTTTGGGAAGAAGCCCAAATTATTCCATCCTGATCTTCAATGGTTTCATATATATAACCTCTTGAAAAGGGATTAAAATTCAGAAACTTCCCATTCTCTGGATTCATTAAATAGATCCCCCTGTTGGAACTTAACCACAACAAGCCTCTTTTATCTTCTGTAATAGATATAATATTAGCATCCTGTAACTTACAAAAATCAACAATTTCATAACCATCATATCGCTGCAAACCTCCATAACTTCCTATCCAAATGAATCCTAAATGGTCCTGATACAAGGCATTTATTGAAGACTGATTTAATCCGTCCTTATATGTAATCCTGTCAAATATGATGTTTTGCGTTTGGCTGAAAAGCATAATGCTGCCGATTAGCAGCAATACAGTGAGAAGTACAAGTTTTTTCATGGCGGTTAAATTCAGGTGTTAACGCCTGAGAAACTGTAATTTCTGTAAAAGTTACTACAATATAAGGACGAAGTCAAGTGAATTTTGACAAAAGGTAACTCCGTTTTTAGCTGTTACCTGTCTCACTATTTCCAGGCAGAGAGCCTGATTTAGGCAAGCTTCACAACAGGGAATCCTGACAGGGACATCCTGATTCGGAATCTTCAATCAGAATCAGAATTACACTTTCTCAATACTTCTTTCCCTTATAATATACATTGCAGTTGTTCATACCCTTGTTCACCACGATAACATCGCGGTAAAGCTCGATCCCTTCAGTCAAGTCGTATGTGAGTACTTTGGCGTTCCCCTGGCTGAAAAACTTGATATTTTTGTTTAAATCGCGATAAAGAATTGTGTTCCATTCCGCTTTCCAGTCAGACGGAGTATAGGTCTCCAGCAAATAAGGCCTGTAATTGTACCAGGTCTTAAAATAACCCTGTTCTCCGTAAATGATCAATTTGTTGTGAACCTGATAAAAATCCGGTTTGAAGGAGGATATCTGGATTGTTTCGCCATCCTGAAAGACCTTGAAGGACCCGGTATTATCCACATAGGCCACCATTTCATCACCCACCTGGTATGCCATCGGGGGGAAATCCTCCAGAACATATACCTCATCGTTAAAATACACTTTGAATCGTTGTTCAGAGGGAGAAATATAGGCAACAATTCCGCGTCCCGCCTTGAAACTGCCTGCCGGAAGGAATTGTTCCACTTCATGTTTCTGACCCAGATAAAACACACTCAGGTCATTCGTCCGGGATGACACATAGGCCACCATATTATCCGCAGCACGAAACTGGGTCACGGTCCTCCCGGCCAATCCGTCTTCCAGCATATGGATTTCACCCTTGTAATAGGCTGCCAGCATCTGTCTGGACGCATCAAAAAAGGCTACCAGGCTGTCCTCAGCCTGATATTTTACTGCATGTGTGCTGATGGTGATCACGTTCCCGTTCTCAATGATCTTCACAATATCGCCGATTGAATACACAGCAAGATAATCCATGGCCACAAACTGGCTTACACCCCCTACCTCAAGGTCAGATATTGCACCCTTATAGTACATTTTCAGGTTACCCCGGTTATTGATATACAATACACAATTACCGCCAATACTGAAACTTTTTACCGGAAGGTATTCCGCCTGGATGATTTTACCGCCATCAAAAATGAAGAAACGGTCCTGGTTGTCATGAAAAGCAGCCAGAGTCTGGCTGTTGGCTTCAGCCAAAGTGAATACTGCAAGCAGAACCGTGATTACCCGGTATATTATCTGTACGTGCTTCATAATCAAAACCTGTATGAGAATCCTATCCAAAAACCCTGGGTGAGTGCATCATATTTAAACTCATCATTTCCTGCACCTTCCGAGTACTTTACATCCATGAAGTTATAGCCCAGTTCCACATTAAGCCGGTTTATCTGATAAAACAGAGCCGGATTAACCTGCCAGCTGAATCGGGTGCCAATTCCAAATCCGCCGATGTCCGCCCGGATCCGTCCACCCAGTTTTTTCAGAAACATATAGGAATATCGAGCACCCAGCATGGGCTCAACCCAACCCATGTTTCCACTCTGGTATGTTCCAGTCAACGGGGTTAACTCACCACTGAAATTGTAGTACCGAATCCCTGCAAAGGCGATTAGATCCTGTATGATGTAGTAACCTCCTGCGAGTTCAAAAAGCAGAACGTTGGCCGAAAATTCTTCACTGGACTCATCAACGTAAAAATGCTGGTAGCGGACACGGGTCAAACCTGCCATGTTATTTTTACCGGATTCGATGTATAAATTCAGCGAGCCGTTTTTAAAGTTCGCCATGTTTTCAAATACATAACCTGCATCGTAATCAACACCCCTGACCGTAAAATCTCCCTTCGTTCCGGTATTCCAGAAATACAAGCCTGTGGTCAGATACCATGCATCACTATCCTTGTAATCCTGTGCTGAGAGATGGAAAGTAATTATCCAGGGGCCCATGAGGACAAGGATCAGAAGTAAGCAGCGCTTTTTCATGGCGTAAACCCGTTATATCTGCAATAATAATCTTTTCATTTGATATGATCCTGCAATACTCACAGAAAAGTAATCCGGGCAACGAATTGCTTGATCAATTTTGATACTTCTAGGGATTAAAAGGTATTTAGGCTGTAGGCTGTAGGCTGTAGGCTGTGCCAAAGGCATCCCTTCGGGATAGGCTGTAGATTATATATTGTATCTTTGCTACATTAGCAAATTAGCAGATTCTCTTATGTCTTCCGGTCAGGACAAAAATATCATCGCTTTTCAGATAAGCATTGAAGGCCTGGTTCAGGGGGTGGGATTCAGACCCTTTGTCTACCGTCTGGCCCGGCAATACGGTTTAAACGGATGGGTGGTTAACCGCACAGATGGCCTTACCATGAAAATCGAAGGGCCTGCTTCTTCCCTGCCTGGCTTTGTGGAAGATCTGCGATTCAAAGCCCCGGTGGTATCGCAAATTGATGAGATCAGGATCGAACAGGACTTCCCGGAAGGTCTGAACAGTTTTTTAATCCTGGCGAGCCAGGACCTTACCGATGAAACTTCAGAAATCAGTCCGGATATTGCTGTTTGTTCTGAATGTCTGGCTGATTTGAAAACGCAAACTCACCGGATAGATTATCCCTTTATCAACTGCACCAATTGCGGACCGAGGTTCACCATAATCCGTGATTTTCCATATGACAGGCTGAACACCACCATGTCGTCTTTCATCATGTGCCAGGAATGCCGTACGGAATACGAAGATATACTAAACCGCAGGTTTCATGCACAGCCCGTCGCCTGTAACCATTGCGGACCGGTATACACTTTGCATACAGGTAACCGGATTGTCGGTGATCTGACAGAAATTCTGCTAACCATGAGTTCCCTGGTCGAATCCGGAGGGATCATTGCCGTTAAGGGTACCGGCGGATATCACCTGATGTGCAATGCCCTGAATGATGAAGCAGTTGACCGTCTCAGGAAATCCAAGAAAAGGGAAGGGAAACCTTTCGCAGTCATGTTCAGGGATATGGAAAGCATACGTCGCTTTGCACAAGTGTCTGAAGTTGAAGAAATCGCCCTGAATTCCTGGCGACGGCCTATCGTCATTTTGAGAGCCACACATCAGCCGGCTCATGGCATTTCACTGGGACTAAATACACTGGGGGCTTTTTTGCCTTATATGCCCTGGCATCACCTCTTTTTTGAACGTTCCCAGGCAAGTGCTGTAGTGCTCACCAGTGGTAACCTTGCCGAAGAACCCATTATCACGGAAAACCGTGTAGCACTTGATGTACTTTCAGGGATTGCCGATGGCATACTGACCTATAACCGGGAGATATACAACCGTACCGACGATTCGGTGGTAAGGGTAATGGCAGGAAGGGAACGGATATACCGACGTTCACGCGGTTTTGTACCTGCTCCCGTGAGACTTCCCTTTGATGCCGATGGCATATTGGCCACAGGTGCTGAACTTGCCAGCTGCTTCTGCCTGGGCAAAGGAGACAGGGCTTACCTGAGCCAGCACATCGGCGATCTGAAGAACCAGGAAACTTATGCCTTCTATGAAGAAACCCTGAACCGGTTCACGAAGTTGTTCCGGATTAAACCCCGCCTGGTGGTGGCAGATCTGCACCCCGATTATCTTTCCACACGATTTGCCCGTGATCTTGGACTTGAAATGGTGCAGGTGCAGCACCATCATGCCCATATTGCCTCATGTATGGCCGAAAATGGTCTGGATGAACCCGTGATCGGACTGGCCTTTGACGGAACAGGATTTGGAACTGATGGGCATATTTGGGGGAGTGAGTTCCTGGTTTGTGATTACAATGAATTTACCAGGCACGGTCATTTCGACTATATGCCGATGCCAGGCGGTGACAGGGCTGCTGAAGAACCATGGAGGATGGGCCTGTCCCTGCTCCATCAGGCATTCGGCAGCCAGATGTTCGACATGGATATTCCGATGCTGAGATCGGTTGATGCCGGAAAGGCCTGGAAGCTCATTGAAGCAATCAATAAGAAAATAAACTGTCCGCTTACATCCGGTGCGGGCCGCTTGTTTGATGCCATTGCAGCCATATCAGGGATTTGCATCAATGCCCTGTTTCATGCCGAAGCACCCATGAGGCTCGAATCCTGTATTAATCCGGATATTCACGATTGCTATGATTTTGAGATAAATACCAACATCTCATTCTTGCCGGCCATACGTCAAATCTGTTCTGATCTGGCGGCCGGGATCACAACCGATATCATATCCTCCCGGTTTCACAATACACTGGCTGAAGCCTCACGGCAAATGGTTCAGCATATTTCCCGGAATACCGGAATCAAAAAGGTAGTTTTGTCGGGTGGTACCTTTCAGAATAAATACCTGTTTGAATTATTGGAAAACAAATTGCTAAAAGATAACTTCGCCGTGTTCTCGCACAGCAAGGTCCCCTGCAATGACGGTGGTGTGGCACTTGGACAGTTAGCTGTGGCGGCTAGTAGGAAGTAACAAGGGACAAGGGACGAGGGACGAGGGACAAGGGACGAGGGACAAGGGACAAGGGACGAGGGACAAGGGACAAGTCACTAATCACTAATTACTAATTACTAATCACTAATCACTAATTACTAATTACTAATTACTTACATGTGTCTAAGCATACCTGCCAAAATTCTATCCATTGAAGGCAATACCGCACAGGCTTCAGTGGGTGGGGCTGTAATTCGTACCAGTCTTCACCTGGTGGACGATGTGAAAGTCGGAGATTACATCCTGATCCATACCGGATTTGCCTTGCAGAAGATCAGTGATGAAGAGGCGCTGGAGATGATCCGGATCATCCGGGAACTTGAACAGGAAATCCCTTGATGAAATACCTTGACGAATACCGCGATAAGCAGCTGGTCAGCACACTGTCGGAGGCTATCCGGCGTAAATCCAGGCGAAAGATACGCATCATGGAGGTTTGCGGCGGGCACACGATGGCCATACGTAAATATGGAATCCAGCATCTGATTCCTGAAACCATTGACCTTCTGTCCGGTCCGGGTTGCCCTGTTTGTGTGACCGACCGCACATCCATTGATAAGGCGATAACCCTGGCCCGCACAGCGGGTGTAATTATCACCACGTATGGTGATCTGATCCGGGTTCCGGGTTCTGATTCAAGCCTGAACCAGGAGAAAGCCCGGGGAGCAGATGTTCGCATCGTTTATTCAACGCTGGATGCATTGGAAATTGCCAGGACCAATCCACACAGTAAAGTTGTTTTCCTGGGAATAGGATTCGAAACCACAGCACCTTCCAGTGCAGTGGCCATTATGGAGGCGGCAAAACAGGCGGTATCCAATTTCTATCTCCTCAGCATGCATAAGATCATGCCTCCCGCAATGGCAGGATTAATCGACCAGGGCATAATGATCGACGGATATATCGGACCGGGACATGTCACAACCATTGCCGGTGCATCCATGTACAATGAACTGGTAGAGAAATACCACATTGCCGTTGTGATTTCCGGTTTTGAACCGGTCGACCTGCTGCAGACCATTTATATGCTGGTATGCATGGCCGAAGAAGGAAGAACTGGTACCCTTATTCAATATAAAAGGGCGGTTACTCCTTCAGGCAATCTAAAAGCGAGAGATCTCGTATCCCATGTTTTTGAAGCGGCAGACGATTCCTGGCGTGGATTGGGCATAATTCCAGGCAGCGGTCTGAAAATCAGGCCTGCATTCAGCCGGTTTGATGCCAGCCTGCATTTTGACCTCAGTACGGACCCTGTGACTGAACCAAAAGGCTGTCTTTGCGGGGAAGTACTCAGGGGTTTGAAAAAACCGGATCAGTGTGTCCTGTTCGGCAGCATCTGTACACCTGTGAATCCGGTTGGAGCATGCATGGTGTCCGGTGAAGGTGCCTGCCAGGCATTTTATAATTTCCGGTAAATCGAAAATTCTTTTATCTTTGACCGTCTCATAGACATATTTTAACTTCTTTTTCTTCATGAATACCAAAAAGCGTCTTCTGCTATCTGTTATCAGCGGCTTGCTGTTAACACCAGCCTGGTATGAATGGGGACATGGGCTTTTTCTGATCATAGCCCTTGTGCCATTGCTTTTTGTAGAAGATTACCTTGACCAGCATAAAAATGAATATGGTTCGGGTACCTTCTTTATATATGCCCTCATTACTTTCTTCATATGGAATACCGCCACAACCTGGTGGATCTTTTATGCTACCCTGATTGGGGTAATAGCTGCCGTTCTGATCAATACTTTCATGTGGTCCATTGTAGCCTGGTTCTTTCATCTGGCCAAAAGAAGACTTGGCCCGCAATTCGGATACTTCAGCCTCATTCTCTTTTGGATAACCTGGGAATATTTTTACCACAATTCAGAGATCTCCTGGCCCTGGCTGACCCTGGGCAATGGTTTTGCCTATAACATCAGGCTGATCCAATGGTATGAGTATACGGGAGTACTCGGCGGATCATTGTGGGTTCTGTTACTCAATATATTAATATTCAATCTGATAAAAGGTTATACAGGAAATCCGGGAAGAAGGTTTTTCGCCCAACTTGCGGTTGTAATTGTCATTCTTGCCGGGCCTGTGGTCATTTCCCTGGTCAGATTCTATACATATACAGAAAAGCCGGCTCCGAAAAATGTTGTGGTCATTCAGCCCAACATCGATCCCTATCAAAAATTCGTTTCCATTCCCAGTTTGGACCAGACCAATGTTCAGCTGATCGAGGCAGCCAAAATGGCTGACTCCGCAGTCGATTATTTTATAGCCCCGGAAACATCCATCAACAATAACATCTGGATGGATGAGATAGAAGCGGTCCCTGATATCCGGCTTATCAGGCAATTTCTATCCGCTTATCCCGGGGCAGCTTATATTCCTGGAATTCAGTGTTATAAGCGATATAAACCCGGAGAGAAGCTCTCCGGCAATGCACGTGAGATACCGGGAACCGGCATGTATTACGAAAGCTTTAATGCTGCCATTCAACTGGACTCCACCCGGAATGTACCCTTTTATTTCAAATCAAAACTGGTCGTGGGTGTTGAAAAGATGCCTTATGCCAGGTACCTCAGATTTTTGGAGAAGTTAACACTGAAACTGGGCGGTACGATGCGTGGATGGGGTACGCAGGATTACCGGGGAGTATTTTACTCATGTATCGATTCAACAGGTGTCAGTCCCATTATCTGCTATGAATCCGTCTATGGTGAGTTTGTCACAGGATACGTGAGGAACGGGGCAAATCTTCTTTTTGTGGTAACCAACGACGGCTGGTGGGGAGATACACCAGGTTACCATCAGCATGCCTCTTTTTCCAGCCTCCGTGCAATTGAAACACGCCGCAGTATAGCCCGTTCTGCAAATACCGGCATATCCAGTCTGATTAACCAGCGCGGCGAAGTGCTGCAGGAACTGGGTTGGTGGAAACGGGGTGCCCTTAAAGGTACGCTGAACGCGAATGACAAGATGACCTATTATGTAAAAAATGGCGATTATCTTGGTCGAACAGCCTGTTTCTTCTCCCTGTTGATCGTTCTTGTATATATTACCCGTACGGTCCTTATCCGCTCCCGGAAGAGTTAATCTGTTACAAGTTACAAGTTACAAGTTACGACTTACTATAAGACCTGACCTGCCCGCACCCAAAACCCAATTCCCTACTTGTCCCTTGTCCCTTGTCCCTTGTCCCTGTTACTGTCATCCAAATCCTCCAAAATCTTCTCGATATCCTTCTCGGTCTGGAATAATTTACCCTTACAAAGCTTCAGCAGTTCTGAGGCCTGCTTCACCTTTTCGGCCAGTTCATCAACGTCCAGTTCCCCGGTTTCGATCTGGTGAAGGATGTCTTCGATTGCAGTCACTGCTTCCGTATAAGTCAGGTTCTTCTTTGCCATGGTATGATGTTCAGGTTGTTTTGCTTTTCAGTATTCCCCCGGTGACACGGGTTGTAAGATCCGCGTTTTTCGGAACGGTTGCCGGATCCTTCACAGCTTTGCCCAGATAATACGTTACAGAATAGCCTCTTGTCAGGATCTGGAATGGGTCCAGGTATGTGTTTTTCTTATCAAGCATGTCCAGTGTATGTTTTTCTTGCTTCAGAAAGGCAAGACTGCTTTCCCGGATTTGCCCTGACTTGATTGTCATCCGGTGTGAGGCCCTGATCAGACATTCTTTTGATACCGGTTTCAGCGTTAGCAGGTAGATGTTCAGCCGGTTCTTTGCTTCTTCAACAAGGGATTGGGCAGCATCGGTCAAGGTCAGTGATAGCGTATTGATTTTCTCATCTGCCTGTCTGAACAGGCCGATCAAAAACTCGGCCACTGCCGTAGGCGTTTTTAAGCGGGTATGTGCTACCAGGTCCGCAATGGTTTCATCCTGTTCATGTCCGATACCGGTGAGGACGGGCAAGGGGAACTGGCAGATGTGATAGGCAAGCCAATAGCTGTTAAAGCAATTGAGTTCCGATTGGGCGCCTCCACCCCGGATGATCACCACAAGGTCGAATAACGGTTCAACCGTAAAAACAGCATCGAGAGCAGCTATGATTGACTGTTCGGCTTCCTCACCCTGCATGACCGCAGGAAATAATTTCACATAGAATTTGTAGCCAAAAGCATTCCCGGTGAGCTGGTCCATGAAATCACCCAGTCCGGCTGCGGTCTCTGATGAGATAACGGCTATCCTGCGTGGCAGTTCAGAAAGGGCAAGCGCTTTGTTCATGTCAAATACACCCTCCGCAACCAGCCGGTTAATGACCTCCTGCTTTTGCCGGGCCATCTCACCGATCGTATAAGAGGGTTCAATATCGGTGATATTCAGGCTAAACCCGTATAATTCATGAAACTCTGCAGTGACTTTAACCATGACCTTCATACCGGCAGCAAGGCGTGTACCCGTGGTGGTTTCAAAATAAGGCTGGATCATTCGGTAAACCGAAGACCATATCGTAGCCCTTGCCCTGGCCAAAATGGATTCTCCGGTTGATTCCTTTTCTATGAGTTCAAGATAGCAGTGACCGCTATAATTGACTTTTAGCTCGCTGACCTCAGCAACCACCCAGAATGCAAAAGGAAGATTATTTTTGATGCTCGATCTTACCTGACCCAGGAGTTGGTATAGTGATAATGACTGATTTTCCATGACTCAGAATTTGATCAGTTTGGACAAACTGCTTCGATCAGCAATGGTTACCTTCAGTGTATAAATTCCTTTGTATAGACCAGCCAGGTCATTCTCAACTACAATGTATTTTCTTCCCGCAAAGCCTGGGTAAAGTTCATGAAATACTTCCCTTCCGGCCAGGTCTATCATACTCACATCAACCGGATCATCCACCGGGGAAGGAAAAACAATGTAAAATTCAACGCCAAATGGATTGGGAAATGCAATTATACTCTCATTTTCCGGAAATCCTTCTTCCAGGCGGTTCAGCAAAACATGGGCAAGATTAAAATCAGGAATGCCGTAACCGTAATCAGCATCAGGCTGTGTGAACCGGTCACTGCTTTCCCTGATCGCGTTCAGCACTTCCATGGAAGTTGCTTCGGGATTGGCCTGCCACAGGCAGGCAGCCAGGCCGGTTATAACAGGCGCTGAAAGGGAGGTGCCGTTTCCCTGCCTGACTCCGCTTTCAAAACCGGCCACCCAGGTTCCCTTGCCAATGGCCACTATATCGGGCTTCACCCGCATGTTTGATGAGGGACCCCTGCTGCTGAAATCGGCAATATAGCCATTGGCATCGATGGCACCCACGGCAAGTACACTGTCAGCATCGGCGGGAGCTGAAATGTAATGCCAGTTGCCAGCACCCAGATTGCCCGCGCTCACCACCACCAGCATGCCTTTGGAAGCTGCTATATCCGCTGCCCGGGAAATACGCGTGGTATTGCCATCCATATCAGCATAGGTATGATCCATTAGGTGATTATCAAACTGCGAATAACCCAGCGATGTATTCAGGATATCTGCACCTGCACTGTCGGCAAACTCTGCAGCTGCAGCCCAGTTATCTTCTTCGATCAGATATTCCGAACCTGCATCCTCACAACGCAGCAGCCAGAAGTCAGCATCCGGGGATGTTCCGATCAGTTCACCCGGCAGATTACCGCCCATAACCGAAAGCACAACCATGCCATGGCTATGTCCTTCGTAAAGATTGCTGCCTGCCATAACAAAATCGTGCGTACCCAGGATCTGATCGTTTTCCCATAAATAGCTGAAAGCAGGAAGCTGATCCACGTGGTAGAAACCGGCATCGAGAATGGCAATCGTAACACCCTGTCCGGTAAATCCCTGTTCATGCAGGGTTTGCCCCTTGTGAATTGCAGTTTGCCATTCTGATACACCATAGTTGAGATACTGATGGTTAAATAATTGTGCCCTGCCAGTATCCTGGATCTTCTTTATTGTGGAAGTCCTGATCCCGTATACTACATTCTTCTTTACGAAAGTAAAACGGGCAATCCGTTGGAGTATAGTGTCTGATGTTGCCTTTATGGTAACTGAGTTGAACCATTTTGAAATGGTGAGTACTTCAGCACCGGTTGACCGGATGCTGTCAATGTATACAGGAGAAACCGGCAGATCCTTGTACTCCAATGAAATTCCCTGTTTCTGCCTTCTTTCTATTGATTTTTCTGAAAGAAATTCCTGTGGGGTATCAAGCGAATATGGATTATTATCCTTGTTTATGAATTCTATCCGGTATCGCTGTGGAGCGGTCTCCTCAAAAAATACCTGGGCAAAGCCCGGTTGTGTCAAGAAGAGATACAGCGTACCTGCAACCAGTATCCTATGGAATGGCAAAATCCTTCCGTGGCCTGTATTACCTGCCTGAAGGCGCAAGAAAATTCGTCTCATCAGGTTCCTCAAATTTACCCTGGTTATCATCAATCATCCGGAATAGCTCCTGCTGTCTTTCATTCAGCTTATCTTCATTCGCTGTTATGCCATCTTTGTATTCCAGCTCCAGGTCTACAGTCCCATCCTCTTTAAAGAATATCCATTTTCCGTCCTGGAGGTCATTTTTGTATACACCCCTTAAATAAGGATTCCCCTTGTCATAGTTCACCAGGAAGTCTCCTGTGAGCCTGTCCTCATGATAGGATCCTTTCAGTTTAAGGATATTATTGCTGAAATACTGCTCCCAGGGTCCCTCTTTTTTGTTGTTGACCCAGGTAAGCTTCTCTGAGAGGTTCCCGTTGTTGTAATAATGAAGCATAAGCCCGTTCCGGAGACCCTTTGAGTAAACTTCACGTGATGTGAGCGTATGGTCATAATAGCTGTAATAAGACCATGTACTGTCCTTTTGCGAATTATAGTACCATCCCTCGGCTGCAAGCTGACCGTCGGCATAAAAAAGCCTGGCATGGGCACATTCACTTTTGTTGTCATAGAACAGCACAGCCCTCCTTGCCCCGGTTTCATAATAACGCTGCATTTCCCCAACCGGTTTGTCATCCTTGAAAAATCCTTTATACATCAGATTGCCGTTGGAATAGGATTTTTTCCACCAGCCCTGTTTCAGGTTGCGGGCATCAGTCTGGTTGAAGAGGGTATCATTCTGGGCCTGTACAATGAAAGCCGTATACATCAATAACGTAATTATGAAAGAAAAACGCATTTTTCCGGGATATTGCTGATCAGGGTGTAAAGATAGCAAAAAAGGGGTGTTCAGCATATGTTACCTCGATGTAGTTATAGTATTGATTCTGAAATTTTTGACAAATTACTTGACAATGGCTTCATTATTTTGTATCTTATTACCCTGTCAGGGTGGCACCCTGACAGGGTCAATTTAACTCCAAGAAATCTATCTTATGAAAACAACCAGACATTCCGGTCTTGACCGGAGGGAATTCCTGAAAAAAAGTGTGGTTACCATGGGCGCATTGGCTGCTGCACCGGCTATTAATTCTTTTGATCAACTTTTTACTGCTTCCCAATCGGTGGTCAGTATAGTGAAAATACAGGATGACCGGGTGGATTATGCGGTTGAGAAGGCGATCGACCTGCTGGGCGGCATCAAACAGGTTACACAACACAAACAGAAGATCATGCTGAAACCCAACCTGGTGGCAGATGATCCGAACTGTACCACAAAACCGGTTGTCATTAAAACCCTTGCCAGAATGATGAAAACAGCCGGTAAAGACGTGCTGATCGGTGAAGGATCAGCGGCTGCAGGAGGAATCAATGCAGACGATAACGGGATTTACTTCACCCGGAATCCTGAATTGCTTGATAAAATGCAGCAACAGGTATTCGATACCCTGGGGTATACGGATCTGGCCAGGGAGCTTGGTATCCCCCTGATCAACCTGCATACGGGTGAAATGGTTGAGGTGGAGGTCCCGGATGCCCATTACTTTAAAAAGCTAACCATACATCGCTCCCTGCGGGATATCGACCTGTTGTGTTCGGTACCCATGATGAAGACTCATGTACTGGCCACCGTTACTCTGGGATTAAAGAATGTGATAGGCCTCTACCCGGGAACAGCCTATTGTTCGGTGAGATCTTGCGTGCATGCAGAGGCCGAGCAGGGCGGATCACCCGGTATTGCCTATGAGATACTTGACATGGTGAAGGCCAATAAAATGGGACTGACTGTCATCGATGGTTCCATGTCCATGGAAGGAGATGGCCCTTCAGGCGGCCCGCTGGTCAAAACAGATCTGATCATTGCCGGCACCAATCCCCTGGCCACCGATATGGTGGCTGCAGCTACCATGGGTTATGAACCCGGTGAGGTCCCCACCTTCGACCTCGCCCATAAATCGGGCATGAAACCTGATACGCTTGATGAAATAGAGATCAGGGGTGAAAAAATAGAATCAGTCAGGCGGATTTTTGCAAGGGCCAATGTAATACCTTTTCATAGCATTAAGGATTGGTGGGGGGTTAAGGAGGTGTAGAAGCGGTAACCGGTATTCAGTAATCAGTAATCAGTAATCAGTATTCAGTATTCAGCAGATTGTATTACTTTTTCCACCGCTCGAGCCTGCCCATACCCATTGTCATGAACTTCGCAACAAACCGGGGATATTTCATTTCCACCAATTTGTCCACCACAAAATCACGCATTTGCGGCTTGGTCATGTCGGGTTCGAAGAACTGGCCGTTCTGGTAGCAATAGCTGCAATACATAGCGGATCTGGTACCATCAGCATTGGTCCCTCCGCCTTGCGGGTCCTGCTTGAAAGGCATCATACAGCTCTGGCAGAATTTGTAGGTTTTTTCCATGGAACAGGATGTTAGTTGATAGTTGATAGTTGTGTGTTGTGTGTGTTGATTATAATCTAATCAAGTTTGCTGTTTATAATGTAAGAAAAATACGCTGGTTCTCAAAACAAAATGCCCAAAAAAATCCAATATTATTTTTTCGTCACCCCTGAATATAATCTGTAAAGATTGAGTAGATTTAAAGTATCCCAAATGTTTAAATTCCGATAACCACCATCTAACATTCCTATGTCTAAAAAAGAAAAGTTTGATTCATTTCTGAAAGAGGGGCCTGTCAGGGGATATATTCCCTTCCACCCGATCCTGATGCATTTTGCAGCCCGGTTCAGCCAGTCCACCTACGGTGAATTTGCTTCCGATTACCGTGTCCTGGTAGAAAGCAACATCAAAGCACTGGAGTATTTTGATCTTGACTGGGTTGAACTGATCTCGGATCCGTACAGGGAAACCACGGCCTTTGGTGCCGCCATCGAATATGTCCCCGAGGGTGTTCCCAAATGCCTGCAAAAGATCGTCGAGAACCTAGACGATGTCCTTGCCCTGAAAAATCCGGATGTCTATAAATCAGCCCGCACCCTTGACCGGATCAGGGGTGCTGAATTATACCAGAAAATGCTGAAGGGAACGGTCCCGGTATTCGGATGGATTGAAGGTCCGCTGGCCGAGGCATGCGATCTGGCAGGTGTAAGCGAGATGCTGATGATGCTGATGTCGGATCCTGATTTTTCAAACCGGCTAATGGATAAATGCATGGTGACAGCCCGTGAATTTGCCAGGGCACAGGTTGAGGCAGGCTGTGACGTGATCGGTATGGGTGACGCCATTTGCTCACAGATCGACCTGGAAATGTACAACACCTATGTAAAAAACCGGCATATTGACCTGGTGGATTTCATTCAATCGATTGGCGGCAAAGTGAAACTTCATATTTGTGGTAATATTACACATCTGCTCCCAGCCCTTAAAGATCTCGGGCTTGACATCCTGGATATCGACTGGCAGGTTGATTTTGAGGAAGCCCACCGGATAATCGGGGATAATGTATCCATTTGTGGCAACATCAACCCCGTAAAAATCCAGGATGCGCATGAAGAAGAACTTTATACCATAGTCCGTGAACTCATGCAAAATGAGAAAAACAAAAGGTTCATCTGCAGCGGCGGATGCGAAATAACCGTGAATACACCTGCCGGGAATTTGCTGGCCATGAGAAAGGCACTTGAATGACAAAAAACTCAAGGGGCAGGTCGAGACCTGCCCCTACAAGTGTATAATTATGATCCTACTTCACCTCCTCAAAATCCACATCCGTCACCTCGTCATCTTTCTTTCCGCCACCCGGTTGCTGGCCGGCAGAGGGACCTGCATCTGCTGTATATCCGTCCTGCGGACCCTGTGCCTGCTGCTGCTGGCTATGTTTGTATAATTCCTCCGAGGCAGCCTGCCATACCGTGGTAAGATCCGCTGTGGCCTTGTCTACTGCTGCAATATCCTGGCTCTTGTGGGCATCCTTCAATTTGGAAAGTGCCTCTTCAATGGGACCCTTTTTATCAGCGGGAAGTTTATCACCGAATTCCTTCAGCTGTTTTTCCGTCTGGAATATCAGGCTGTCGGCAGCATTCAGTTTATCAACCCGTTCGCGCTGTTCTTTGTCCTTTGCTTCATTTTCCTTGGCTTCGCGTTTCATCCTTTCAATCTCCTCACTGGTAAGTCCGGATGATGCCTCGATACGAATGCTCTGTTGTTTGCCGGTGCCCTTGTCTTTCGCGGAAACATGCAGGATGCCGTTGGCATCGATATCAAAGCTGACCTCGATTTGCGGGATGCCCCTGGGTGCAGGGGGTATACCGTCGAGGTGGAAGCGGCCGATTGTCTTGTTGTCGGAAGCCATAGGCCGTTCACCCTGCAATACATGGATCTCAACTGAGGGCTGATTGTCTGATGCCGTAGTGAAAGTTTCCGACTTCTTGGTGGGAATGGTGGTATTGGCTTCGATCAGTCTGGTAGCCACTCCCCCCATGGTTTCAATACCCAGTGAAAGCGGTGTTACGTCAAGAAGCAGGATGTCCTTCACCTCGCCTGTCAGCACACCACCCTGGATGGCTGCGCCCACGGCAACCACCTCATCGGGATTTACGCCCTTTGGAAGGTTTGCGGTTGAAAAACTTTTCCACTACTTCCTGGATAACGGGTATACGGGTAGAACCCCCAACCAGGATAACTTCATTTATATCTGATGTTGTCAATCCGGCATCTTTCAGAGCCTTCCGGCAAGGTTCAACGGTTGACTGAACCAGATGATCAACCAGGCTTTCGAATTTGGCCCGGGTGAGTGTTTTTACCAGGTGCTTGGGAATTCCGTCAACCGGCATAATATAGGGCAGGTTGATCTCGGTCTGTGTTGAACTGGACAGTTCGATCTTGGCCTTTTCGGCAGCTTCTTTAAGCCTTTGCAGGGCCATGGGATCCCGCTTCAGGTCTATTCCCTCATCTTTTTTGAATTCTTCGGCAAGCCAATCGATTATGCACTGATCAAAATCATCTCCTCCCAGATGGGTGTCACCATTGGTTGATTTCACCTCGAAAACACCGTCTCCGAGTTCGAGAATGCTGATATCAAATGTTCCGCCGCCCAGGTCATACACGGCAATTTTCATATCATGGTGCTTCTTGTCGAGACCATATGCCAGTGAAGCTGCTGTAGGCTCATTAATGATGCGTCTGACCTTAAGCCCGGCAATCTCACCGGCTTCCTTGGTCGCCTGACGCTGGGAATCACTGAAATAGGCCGGAACGGTAATGACCGCTTCGGTAACTTCATGGCCGAGGTAATCCTCAGCTGTTTTCTTCATTTTCTGCAGGACCAGTGCTGAAATTTCCTGCGGTGTAAACTTTCGGTCATCAATCATGACACGCGGTGTATTGTTGTCACCCTTGGATACTTTATAGGGTACACGTTGAATTTCTTTCTGTACCTTGTCATAGGTTTCTCCCATGAACCGCTTGATGGAAGAGACAGTTTTAACAGGATTGGTAATGGCCTGACGTTTGGCAGGATCACCAACTTTTCTCTCTCCATTGTCCATAAAAGCCACCATGGAAGGCGTGGTCCGCTTACCTTCACTGTTGGGAATTACAACCGGTTCATTACCCTCCATTACTGCAACGCATGAATTGGTCGTCCCCAGATCAATTCCGATTATTTTGCTCATGCTGTTTTATTTATTTTGGTTATATATTCATGTATTATTGACTATTCGTTTGACAAGGATTGTGCCAATTGCGCAACTGCTGACAGAATTGCGCCATATTATTGCACTATGACCGTGATATTCCCGGTATTGCATGGCCGTGACAAAACGACAGTATTGACAGAATATTTTATTGGTTAATCCGTGTTTATTTATGAACTTTGAATATCAGGTATTATTTAAATTACGCATTATGTCAGTTGCTTCAGCTGAAAAACCAAAAAGAATCACCACCCATGTGTTGCAGGAAATGAAAATACGGGGTGAGAAAATATCCATGCTTACTGCCTATGATTATTCCATGGCAAAGATACTTGACCGGGCAGGGATTGATGTGATCCTGGTGGGTGATTCCGCCTCAAACGTGATGGCAGGCCATGAAACCACCATACCCATTACCCTGGATGAGATGATTTATCATGCTGCCTCGGTGGTACGGGCAGTGGAAAGGTCACTCGTTATTGTGGATATGCCTTTTGGTTCATACCAGGGAAATTCCAAGGAAGCCCTTAACTCTGCCATCCGGATCATGAAAGAGACCGGGGCAAGTGCGGTAAAACTTGAGGGTGGCCGTGAGATCCAGGAATCCGTTATCCGCATCCTGTCAGCCGGAATTCCCGTAATGGGGCATCTGGGACTCACTCCCCAATCGATCCATAAATTCGGAACATTTGTGGTGCGGGCCCGTGAGGACGCAGGAAGCCCAGAAACTGGTGGATGATGCACACGTGCTTGAGGAATCCGGTTGCTTTTCCATCGTGCTTGAGAAAATACCGGCCAGACTGGGAGCACAGGTAGCACAGGAAATAAAGATACCCATCATCGGCATTGGTGCAGGCCGGCATGTTGATGGGCAGGTGCTGGTGCTGCATGATATGCTTGGTATAACGCAGGATTTTTCACCCCGGTTCCTGAGAAGGTATCACAATCTTTACCAGGAGATTACCAAAGCTGTGACCAATTACGTTGACGATATTAAAAATCTGGAATTCCCGAATGAGAAGGAACAGTATTGAGTAGGGACGAGTAAAGAGTGATGAGTGATGAGCGGGTTTAGGGAGTTGGGATTTGTGCATGATTATTTCTGATTACGCTTTACCCAATACCCGAGCCTATAACCCGCTGATTACTCATTACTCATTACTAATTGTACACAAAGTACAATATTTTTATTAACGTTACAGAATGTCTGATAACATAAACATCCTCTACGAAGACAACCACATCATCGCGGTAAACAAGACGCATCACGACCTGGTTCAGAAGGATGCAACCGGTGATCTGTCGCTGGATGAAAAACTGAAGCAATACCTGAAGAAAAGGTACAACAAGCCCGGTGAGGTGTTTCTGGGTGTGGTGCACAGGCTTGACAGGCCGGTCACCGGCGTTGTGTTTTTTGCCCGTACCAGCAAGGCATTGACACGTCTTACCGGCATGTTCCGGGAGGGCAGGATAAAAAAAACCTATTGGGCCATTGTAAAGAATCAGCCTCCAAAAGAAGCCGAACAACTGGTACATTATATGGTGCGTAACACCAAACAAAACAAATCCTATTGCAGCGACACACCGAAACCGGATTCCAGGGAATCCATCCTGGATTATTGTCTTATTGGCCGGTCAGACAATTACTTTTTGCTTGAGATTAACCTCAGAACCGGCCGTCATCATCAGATACGTGCACAATTGTCACATATAGGCTGTCCCATCAAGGGTGATCTGAAGTACGGCTTCCCGCGGTCAAATGCGAACGGGGGCATCAGCCTGCATGCCCGGAAGATCAGCTTTACGCATCCGGTAACAAAGGAGGATGTTGAAATTACAGCCGGATTGCCGGAAGACGATAATCTCTGGAATGCCTTCGGTATTTCCCGGTAAACTATGTATTTTACATTACAGATATTGTCCTTACCAGGTCCGGTCCTTGAGGTATTCATCCAGTTCTTTGCGTGACATGGACATCTCCTTAGGATTCTTCTCCAGCCATTCCATAAATGCGTTTTTTATCTCGTCAGTCCATTGTGCATCGATCTGTCCGGGTGAATAACGGCCTTCCCGGAGCATCTGGTGCCCGAACTTGTCTCTCATCATGATAAACTCTCCCGTGAGCACCACTTCTTCAACCAGATGCGGTGGTACAAAAATCACCCCTTCTTTTTTAGCCAGCACCACATCACCCGGGAAAGCCAATGCTCTCCCGATGCGTATGGGAACGTTGATGCCCATAAGCATGGTTTCCGTCAGAAACGAAGGATCAAAACCTCGAACAAAGGCATTGAATCCGTTAATCTTCTGAAGTCCTTCGAGATCCCGCACACCAGCGTCGAAAACCACACCCCGGTGTGATTTTGTAAATATGGAATTTCCCAGGTTATCCCCGATGAGGGTGCCATCAATGACCTTTCCAAAGCAGTCTGCCACATAAACATCACCATCCTGTAACATATCTATGGGCCAGGAGTTGGATGCACCCTTTCTGCCCTCAGCATGACCCTTGTCGAGTATACTTTTTTCAGCATCCGGTCTCTTTGGGTAATAGAGAGCGGTCAATACCCTGCCTGCAATGGGCATGTCGTCATAGATCATTTGCCATCCGCTTTCAAACTGGTTGTTATAACCCTTGTTCCGCAAAGTACCCCACACCTCTTCGATCGACAGGTTCTTCAACCGGGCGATAAGCTCATCGGGCACTTTCGGGCGACCGTCCTTCAACCGTTCACCGTCCCACTGTAAAGTATAGAACTGCATAAGATCTCCGGAAATCACGGTTTGTCCGAGAATTTCGGCAGCACCCAGTATTAAGGCTGCAAAAAACAAAATCTTCATATTCTTCATTTCGATCATATTTTATGATAACAATTACGAATTGGTTTCAGTTTCTTTTGTCTTGTTTCGCCAATAATTGGCCAGGGTTGAACCGGTAATATTCATCAGTGGCCCGAATATGGCCGGTGCCAGTCCCACTGTGGCAATCTTACCCATCTGCATGGCCAGTCCCGAAGCCAGGCCACCATTTTGCATCCCCACTTCGAAAGCGATTGTCCGGCTATCCCGTTCCGGCATTCCTGACAACCTGGCAAAGGTATATCCGAGGGTATAACCTGACAGGTTATGGATCAGGGTTGCCAGGAGAAGCAAGCCACCGACCTGCAGGAGACTGTCGCGTCCGGCGGCAGTTATGATGGTA
This sequence comes from uncultured Bacteroidales bacterium, assembly GCA_963705125.1. Classification (GTDB taxonomy): domain Bacteria; phylum Bacteroidota; class Bacteroidia; order Bacteroidales; family UBA10428; genus UBA5072. Next base: position 738,096 of record CAVPIY010000012.1, read on the forward strand.
ATAATCACCGCAATACCCAGCATGGAAATAAAAGACAGGATCTTCTCCATCCATTGGTTATTCCCTGCTGTAAGGCGGCTTAAAATATAGGCGCCTGCGGCCGGAAGTAAGACGAACCATCCGATATCTTTGAGGAAGGCCACGGCCAGATGTGACAGGCTGGTTTCACCGGTCTTCAGCAGAATGGAATTCTTCAGGATGATGATGAAGAAATACACGATCAGCTGAATTATCGCGTTCTTCCTGGTCTCTTTTCCATGGAAGAACAGGTTAAAAACAAAGCCTGCCACAACCGGAAGTATGATCATATTGATAATTTCCAGCATCATCTTCCAGACATTTATCTCAATAAACTGACCTGCAAGCAGTTTCATCAGCAGCGGTGTAAGGAGTGGTGAAAGTAAGGTGGAAATGGCAGCAACCGTAACTGCCAGTGCAAGGTTAGCTTTGGCAATATATGACATAACGTTAGAAGCCAGGCCGCTGGGTGCACAACCGATTAAAAGCACACCTGCCGCAATTTCGGGAGGGAAGTTAAAAATGTTTGCTATGGCAAATCCCACGCCGGGCATGATGATATAATGTGCCGAGATGCCGATGATAACCCCTTTTGGCATTTTAATGACACCTGTAAAGTCATTCACGCTCATTTGCGATCCCATACCAAACATGATGATCTGCAGCAGGGGAACAATCATTTTTTTCAGTTCAAAATCACCTGCCCTCTGAAAATACTGTGGATAATACATGCTCAGGGCAACTGCAGCGAAAATCCAGATCGTATAGGAAAGGCTTTTAAACAATTTAAACCCCCTTACGCCAATGGCAAGAAAAACCAGGGCTGTAATAAGAAAGGGTCCTGCGGCAGCAAGTCCGCCGGTAAATATCAGGTATAATACAATTATCAGCAGGATCAATGCTGCACCAACAGCAGATTTATACAAAATTTGTGTCTTATTCATAGATGAAATTCAAGATCGGTTTTTACACGGTATTTCAAATCAGGCAGGACGGACAGCAGATCAACTCCATGTCCTGTCCCAGCTCCTTTCCTTATCCCACTGGGGAGTAGGTGCAAAATAGTCTTCTCCCTTCCTGAGGCGTTCTTTGATCACCTTCTCATTCAGATCAATTCCAAGTCCGGGTGTATCAGGCACTTTTATAAATCCGTTGTCAAGAATTGGTTTTTGAATCCCTTCAGCCATATCTTCGAAGTTTTCATCGTCCACATGATGATGCTCCAGTGCCATAAAATTCTGTGTAGCTGCAGCACAATGCACGTTGGCCATGAGCGAAACAGGTGAGCCAGCCCAATGTAATGCCATGGCTACTCCTTTTTCTTCAGCGTAATCACCAATTTTCTTGGTCTCCAGGATTCCACCGGAGGAAACCAGGTCGGGGTGAACCATATCCACGGCATGAGAATCGCATAATTTAATAAATTCCTCCTTCAGGTATATATCTTCGCCGGTAAGGGTGGGTGTTTCAATAGCATGCGATATTTCTTTCCACTGATCAGTATAGATCCAGGGAATGAGGTCCTCAAGCCAGGCCAGCCTGTATTTATCCACGGCTTTCCCGAGTCGTATGGCCGTATTGACATCAAAATGCCCGAAATGGTCAGCGGCGATCGGCACTTCGTAACCTACAATATCACGAACTCTTGCAATATATTCTTCCAGTTTTTGAAATCCGATTTCGGTTATCTGCAGTCCGGTAAAGGGATGTTTTGTTTGTCCATAAGTCATCCATTCATCCGTCCAGGCTTTGTTCAGGTCCTGGTTTTTACTTCCTACTATGGCATTTGGCACATTCCGGATCAATTCCAGTCCGAAATCAATTTTAAAGAAGGTGAAACCTTTTTCCTTTCGTTTAATGATTCTGCTGGCGGTAACTTCGGGATCTTCAGAGGAGGGCGTATCGGCATACATCCTGATTTTGTCACGGTATTTACCACCCAGCAACTGATATACAGGTACCCCATAAGCCTTACCGGCAAGATCCCAAAGGGCTATTTCAATGCCGGAAACTCCCCCCCCCTGGCGGCCATGTCCACCAAACTGCTTCAGGTTTTTAAATATCTGTTCCACACTGCAGGGATTCTTACCCAGCAATCTGCTTTTCAGAAATAGTGCATAAGTGGGGCTTCCGCCGTCACGAACCTCCCCAAGCCCGTAAATATCCTGGTTGGTGTAGATTTTTATGATCGGCACATTATCAGCCCATGCTATGCGCATATCCGTGATCTTCAGATCAGATGGAGCAGAGTACCGGCTTACCTTCTGGGTAGCGAATTCAATTTCCCGGGCAACTGAATTTTGTGTAAGGAAAGTGCCCATGGCCAATCCGCCGAGGGCAGATTTGCGGAGAAAGCTCCGCCTGTCATTTGGAAAGTGGTTGCTGATCTGCGAACCTTCCAGTTTATCCTGCTTCTTCATGATGGTCATATAATGAAAAATTGAAATTAGTAATTTCCTGCAATTAATCAATTCCGATTTAATAAGATCTTAGATTTATTGCCATGTAAAGAAATTGATAATCCAGGTTGATCCACTGTCAGGAGGGTATATCAGGAAAAAAAGAGGGTGTCTTAAAAGCCCTGATCTCAAGAACGTCATTGCGAGCGAAGCGAAGCAATCTGTTGTAAATTAACAGATTGCTTCAGTCGTACCTTCTTCGCAATGACGTTTTATCGGCTTTTGAGACACCCTCCACTACATAACCCCCTCTTTACAGCACAATGGGTTTTCCCATGTACAGATCAATGATCTTGAGTTTAAAAATGTATTCGTATTTCGCCTGCAGCATGCTTGATTTGGCGCTGATCAGGTTATTCTGAGAGATATTGTAATCCACAGAATTCACCAGGCCTACCTCCAGTTTCTGGCTGGTGTATTTAAAGGCCTCTTCGTTGTATTTTACCGCCTCCACACTGGAATAGTATTTCTCCCTTGCAGCTGAAGCATCGGTATGAGCCTGCTGGACTTCTTTATAAAGGGCCATTTTCGCAATTTCAAGCTGAAGCTTGTAATCATTTAATTGCAATTTCGAATTGCTTATTGAATTTTTGACTTCCAATTTGTTAAAAAGAGGAATCGATACACCAAAGTTCAGATTTTTGTAAAAGAAATCATTCATCTGATCCTTGAATTGGTAATCTGTTTCCGGATCCAAAGGATAGTTGGCGACCTGGGAATACCGGCTGGACAGGTTACCATTCATGTAAATGGAGGGACTTACCCGACCCCAGGCCATGGAAAGCTGTTTTTCGGAACTCTTCAGGGCAAATTCGGCACTTTTGATCTCTGGCATGGTATTCAGGGCTTCAGTGAAAATAACCTGAACCTGTTCAAGGGGTGCCAGTAACTCAACCTCAATATTACTGGGAATAACGACATCAAAACCACCTGTCGAATCCAGATCCAGCAATTGGGTCAGATCGAGATAGGCGATTTCCTGGTTGTTTTGTGCATTGATGAGACTGGTCTTGTCATTTGATTCCTGTGCTTTGATCTGCAAATATTCACCCTGCGCTACATTGCCAACTTCCAGCATCTTGCGTGTGCGTTCCGCCTGCAAGGCAGTTACGTCAAGCTTGCTTCGGGATACTTCAACCAGCTCTTTGGAAAAAAGGACCTGCAAATAGGCCAGTGCCAGTTGAAGTGCGATATCATTTTTTGATTTTTCCAGGTCTGATTTGCTTTTTAAGAAATCATACTTGGTTTTCATTATGTTGTTGATAATCTGAAAACCCCCGAACAACGTCACACTGCTGTTGAGACCAACCGTTCCTGACCAGTATTGTTCATTGATGTATTTCGGAATTGTACTGGAGTAGTCAATGGTCTTTCCGTCGCTTTTGCCATAGTTGATTTGCCCGTTCAGATCGGGTAATGTATTGAAATAACTTTGATTATGATTGTTCTTATTATATTGGACGTTCAGTTCCTGCCGTTTGATCTGTAAATTATTCTCAAGTGCATATGCAATACATTCCTCCAGCGACCATGCTTTTTGTGCCTGCAAAGGCATGAAGCCTGAAACAACAAGCAGGCACAAAAATAACACTACTTTTCTCATATCATTGATTTTTATATAGTTGGCTGTAATAATATTACGATTTCTTTTTTTTCCGGTATAACACATGGATATGATCGGCATGCTCATCGGGATTAAATATCTGTATCAATTCCCAATCCTTGTCATATCCGTCAATGGCGCTCTTAAGCTTATAAATCCGGGCCAATGATTTTTCGAGTGGATCAGAAAGATTGGAAAATTCGTTTTCTTCTTCCCAGGGGAATGATTCAATCCTGAAATCATACCGTATCTTCTTACCTGCCAGAAGGACTTCAACTTCGGCAACCTCTTTGTCTTTGAGGTATGGAATGGGAATACAGATCTCTTTCACGTCATCACAGATTATAAGATTTGTCTGATATTTTCAGTGACTATATGTCCGTCGAACAGCTGTACAATGCGGTGGGCTTTGTCGGCATCCGAGGGTGAATGGGTAACCATGATGATTGTGGTACCTTCATTGTTCAGTTCGGAAAGCAGGTTCATTACCTCTTCACCATTGGCTGAATCCAGGTTTCCTGTCGGCTCATCAGCCAGAATCAGCTGAGGCCTGGTTACAACTGCCCTGGCAATGGCCACGCGCTGCTGCTGACCTCCGGATAACTGCTGGGGGAAATGTTTTTTCCGATGCGTAATTTTCATGCGTTCAAGCACATCTTCCACTTTCTTACGCCGTTCGGAAGCTGATACTTTCAGGTACAGGAAGGGTAATTCAACATTTTCGTAAACAGTAAGCTCATCAATGAGGTTAAAACTTTGAAAAACGAAGCCGATATTTCCTTTTCTCAGGTTGGTCCGTTGTTTCTCCCTGTATCTGGCTACTTCTTCACCGTTGAAATAATACTGTCCGTCTGAAGGAGTGTCCAGCAATCCCAGTATATTCAGAAGCGTTGATTTTCCGCATCCTGACGGACCCATAATGGCAACAAATTCACCCTTTTCCACGGTGATGTTTACCTTGTTCAGTGCAGTTGTTTCCACTTCGTCTGTGCGAAAAACTTTTACGAGGTCAATTGTTTTGATCATATCGGAAATTTTAGGTTATATAATTTCTGGTTAATTCTTTTTCAGGATAAGTTTATCCGCATCACCAAAGTTCTCGTAGTCAGAGATGATGACCTTCTCACCTTTCGAAAGTCCTTCCAGGACTTCATAATAACGCGGATTCTGGCGCCCGAGCCGTATCTTCCGGCGATAAGCCATATCGCCTGACGGATCGATGACAAAGACCCATTGTCCGCCCGTGCTTTGATAGAATCCTCCTCTGGGAAGCAGAAGGGCATCTTCCGATTCTCCAAGCTCCAGATGAATGCGGGCTGTTTGCCCGATCCGGATCTGTGCCGGAATCTGGCTGGTGAATTCCATATCCACGGCAAACGTTCCGTTGCTGACCTCAGGATAGACCTTCATGATCCGGAGTGAGTTCTTTTGTCCGGCAAAATCAAAGTCAGCCGGTAATCCCCGTGGCTATCCGGGTAATGTAATGTTCATCGATCAGCACACGCATTTTATATGAATCAAGAATATTTATTGTTCCGATGTGACTGCCATAATTGACCACCTCACCCACCTCGGGATTCAGTGTGGCCAGTTCGCCGTCAACCGGAGCTTTGATATCCAGATTCTCCAGTCTGCGCCGTGTGAGGTGCAGGTTTTTCTGCATGCGATCAATGGATTCTTCATCTGCTGCCATACGGGTTTTAAAGTAAATCGAATCCCGGTTGTATTTTTGTTTCTGCAATTCCAGCTGCAATTTGTTTTCCTCGAAGAGTTCCTTCGAATAAGCAAAATCTTCTTTGGAGATCAGGTTTTGTGAATACAGCAAGAGGTTGTTTTTATATTGTCTTTCAAGCTTCATCAGACCATATTGCAGTTGAAGAATGTTGGAACGTGTTTGCAGGTTCTGGTTCTCGAGGTTAATGCGGGCTGTTTTCAGGTCATTCACGGCCCGCGAAACATCTGCTTCATTGCTTGAGATATCGAGTAAAAGATTGTAATTGCTCAGCTTCAAAATCACATCACCCTTTTTAACACGGGTTCCCTCTTCGATCAGTTTTTCTTCAACCCTTCCTGATTCCACTGCATCCAGGTAAACATTTTTGATGGGTTCAACAGTTCCATTCACGGAGATGTAATCCTGGTATTTGCCGGCAATAACTTCCCCGATGGCAATCTTGTCCTGCTCCACATTCAGTTTGGAGCTTTTATCCCCAAATACGAGTTGTAAAGCAACCAGGATAAAAACCAGCACACCAATCCCAATCCAAACATGCTTTTTTTTCAGGCCCTTTTGTCTCGATTTTACGATCCATTCCTTCCATTGGTGCAATTGAAAAAGCTTAAATCAATAGTTAAAAATAACAAAAAAGTACACGAATTATGCCAATTATAATAAACTGTTAAAATACAATTATTTATTTAATTTTGTGTCTGGTAACTATTCAATTATTTTGTACAAAAATGAAACACCAGTCGTTCGGAACCGGACACTTTCAGACCGCATGAAAGCATGCAGAAAGCAATTATACGCCCTGTATTTTTCAAACTATTTCCATACATTTGTTAGGATAATGAAATGCAAACAATCAAATGAGTGAAAAAATTGGAAACATTCTGGCAGTTGATGATAACGAAGATATTTTATTTGCGTTAAAACTCTTGCTGAAACCTCATGTCGAAAAACTAACCACCCTGAACAGTCCGGACAAGATGCCGGAAATGCTGACCAAGGAATATTTCGACATGATCTTGCTGGATATGAATTTCAACAAGGACGCCATTAGCGGACAGGAGGGATTCGACTGGCTGGGCAGAATACTGGAAATCGATCCCCAGGCTGTGGTGGTGTTTATCACAGCATATGGTGATGCGGAAAGGGCTGTAAAAGCCATTAAATCAGGCGCCACTGATTTTGTCTGAAAGCCCTGGCAAAATGAGAAACTCCTGGCAACCATTTCCTCCTCAATTAAACTGAGGCGGTCCAGGCTCGAAGCCAATGAACTGCGTGCCAAGCAAAAGGAGATCAGCGCCGTGATGGATCAGCCCTTTGTCGATTTCATCGGCAGTTCTACCCGGATGCAGGAGGTATTCAACACCATTAAAAAAGTGGCCCAGACCGATGCCAACGTGCTCATACTGGGAGAAAACGGTACCGGTAAGGAATTGGTGGCCCGTGCCCTGCACCGCAATTCACCCAGGCGCGATGAGGTATTTATCAGTGTTGACCTTGGATCGTTGAGTGAAACCCTGTTTGAGAGTGAGTTATTTGGTCATGAAAAGGGTGCATTTACCGACGCCAAAAAGGAAAAACCCGGACGGTTTGAAATTGCCTCCCACGGTACCCTTTTCCTCGATGAGATCGGGAACCTCACCTTCCCGATGCAATCGAAGATACTCACGGTTATTGAACGTCGTGAAGTCACCCGGGTGGGTGCAAACCGACCGGTCTCCGTTGATGTAAGGCTGATCTGTGCCACCAACAGTGACCTGTATGAATCGGTGAGCAATAACCTGTTCAGACAGGACCTGTTGTACCGTATCAATACCGTGGAAATACACCTGCCGCCCTCTGCGTGATCGCGGCGATGATATTGAATTGTTATCCAATCCATTTCCTGAAAATATATTCTAAAAAATACCGGAAATCCTTACGGGGGATTACTGCTGCTGCTTTGAAAAAGCTGATGCACTATGGCTGGCCGGGTAATGTGCGTGAATTGCAGCATGCCATTGAACGGGCTGTTATCATGACAGAAACACCCTCGCTTGAACCTGAAGATTTTATCTTTCCCCACCCCGTAAGAAATCAGGCGATCTTGAATTTGACACCTATAACCTTGATGAAATTGAAAGACGGGTTATTGAAAAAGTGATGAAACAGAACCAGGGCAATATTTCCCAGGCAGCACAGGAACTCGGGCTTACCAGAACTTCTTTCTACCGGAGGATGGAGAAATATGGTTTTTAGAAATTTCAGGCTGAATATTATTATCCGCGTCATCCTGCTGGCTGCGTCCATCTACCTTCTATTCTATATTTTAAGGTCCGACTATTTCATTGCACCTGTCATTGTGGCAGTAGTCGTAATTTTTGAGATAGCCTCACTGATCCGGTATCTCGATAAAACAAACCGGGAACTGACCAGTTTTCTTGAATCAATCCGGTTCTCCGAATTTACCCGGACATTTCAGATAGAAAGCATGGGCGGCACATTTAATGAGTTGAACAAGGCTTTCAATGAGGTGATGCAGGATTTTCAGAAAGGTCCGGGCCGAAAAGGAAGAAAGCTTTCATTACCTGCAAACCATCGTGCAAAATATTGATGTAAGTGTTATTGCCTACAGCGCCGACGGGAATATCGAACTGATCAATAAAACTGCCAAAAAACTTTTTCAGCTGGCCAGCATCAAAAATATCAAGGCACTGGAAACACTCAGCCCTGAGCTTGTCTGCCACCCTGCTGAACATCAAAGCCGGGCGAGAACAAACTGGTCAAAGTGCAATACGATGATGATATCCTGCAGCTGGCTATTTATGCATCAACCATCAAGGTAAAGACAAGCTTATCTTATCTGGTTACCATCAAGGATATCCAGAATGTGCTCGAGGAACAGGAAACTGAAGCATGGCAGAAACTAATCCGTGTGCTTACCCATGAGATCATGAATTCCATTACCCCCATCGCCTCGCTGTCATCCACGCTCGATCTGATGCTGAAAGGCATGGTAGCCGGGGGAAACGGTGAAGAGCTGAATATAGATAAGGAATCGGTTTCGTGAAATTCAGGAAGCCCTCCAGACCATCAACAAACGGAGTACAGGTCTGTTGCATTTTGTCAATACATACCGGAACCTGACGCGTATTCCCAAACCCAATTTCAGGCTCTGTCAGGTAAAGGAACTCTTCAACAATATCGAGAAACTGATGGAGGAGGAGATGAAGCGATGCGGATTTGAATTCATTGTCAGGGTTGAACCCGAAAATCTGCAATTCACCGCTGATGACCAGCTGATTGAACAGGTGCTGATCAACCTCCTGAAGAACTCAATGCATGCATTGAACGGCAGGCCAGACGGCAGGATGCAGTTGCTTGGATTCCTGAACAAAAGAGGAAGGGTGACCCTTCAGGTGACCGACAACGGACCGGGTATTCTGAAAGATGTGCTGGATAAGATTTTTATTCCTTTTTTCACAACCAAACCATCCGGATCGGGCATCGGACTGAGTCTTTCCAAACAGATCCTGAGGTTGCATAACGGCACCATTACAGCCATTCAGAACCGGAAGTGGAAACGGTGTTTACGATGACGTTTTAGGCTGTAGGCTTTAGGCTGTTAGGCTGTTAGGGGTAATTAATTTCTATTTTTATTAGAATATAATGTACTTTATATGTTATTTGCAAAAAACCTAAAAAAATGAGAGACCATACTAAATTAAGGGCATTTGAATTGCCGATGAAGCAGCAATCATGATCTATAAAATAACCCGGAGGTTTCCAAAAGATGAAATATACGGATTAACATCACAAATGAGGGTGCTGGTGTATCAGTGGCATCAAATATCGTTGAAGGATGTGCCCGTAAGTCAAAATGAGTATTGTAGATTTCTTGAAATGGCCTTTGGATCACATAGGGAGTTGCATTACCAATTTGGATTATCATTCGTTAGGATACATTAAGAATCAGGAAGGCAATTTAACTGTGAATCGAAAGTACTTGAGCGCTGAGGAGTCTGCCATTCCTGAATACGAAGATTGCGTTAAAATCTGCTACTGTCTTAACGCCTAACAGTGCCTAACAGTCTAACAGCCTAATAGCCTAACAGTCTAACAGCCTAACAGTCTAACAGCCTAATTTAAAACCATTCTAAATACAATTATCTATATATATATATCTATATTTTTATATATTTGCAGCAAATATTAACCATGGATACTTCATCAATCGATATCCGTTATTCTGCCCTGGCAGAACAAACCTGCTGCCTTTCCTGCGGCGGGGCAATCATTTTGCCGGGCCCCTTCCGGGAGAAAATTGTGTTGATCTTGGCAGTGGCCGTGGGAACAGATGTTCTCCGCATGGCTGAAGAAGTTGGTGAAAAGGGATTTGTGATCGGTGTGGATGTGTCGGAAGGCATGCTGGAGACAGCCCGCAGAAATGCATCCAAACTGGGCATTTCCAATGTCAGTTTTATCCGGTCCGACCTGGAGACCCTTCCCGTTGCAGACGGATTCGCTGACCTGGTCATTTCCAATTGCACAATCAATCACGTAACCGACAAGAATAAAGTATGGCAGGAAATTTATCGCATATTGAAAAGCGGGGGCAGATTTGTGGTGAGCGATATTTATGCTGTTCACCGTGATCCCGGATGAATACAGGAATGATCCGGTGGCTGTTTCCGAATGCTGGGCAGGAGCCGTTACACGTGAAGAATATTTGAAAACACTGATTAAAACCGGATTTAACAGTATAGAAATACTGGAAGAAAGCGAACCTTACCAGAAAGGTAAGGCAGAAATCGCAAGTTTTACTATATTTGGGAAAAAAGAAAAGAAATGCAGTTGTTGTTCATAATAATATAGTTCACATCATGAAATCACTAACCAAAAAGAAAAATCAGGCAAAAACCCGTAAGGTTGCACAATGCTGTGCCAAGAATTCTAAAATAGTTGCCGGCTGCCACGACTAAAAATGATCATGGCGGTTTAATCAGGTGCCTTATCCGGCAACCTGTAAAAACCATGGAACGCTCCAGACACAATATTTTCTCGGCAATTCATCAGTCAGATGAATACTTTCTTGTCAATATACTTTCAGGAAATGCAGATATTCTTAACTCCGGCAGAAGCTCAGCGTTATCTCAGCAATGAGGTAAACGGTGACCCGGAATACATTGAAAAAGGATATGTTGTCGATCCGGTTGAGGAAGAAAGGCTGTATCGCCGGAAGTATCTGGATTTCCTGGATACCCGGGATAATGATGAAATTCAGCTCTTCTATGCTCCTTCCTATGCCTGCAATTTCAATTGTTCCTATTGTTATCAGGACGGCTACGGGCAGGGGGGAGCGAAAATGACCCTGCCGTAACCGCTGCATTTTTCTCCTATATCCGGAACCATTTTCAGAACCGGCAGAAGTATATCACTCTTTTTGGCGGAGAACCCTTGTTGGGTGGAACAGGCAACCGGAAATTCCTGACACGATTTTGTCCGGCAATGTCGCGAAAATAACCTCGATCTGGCCGTGGTTACCAATGGTTACCATCTTGAATCGTATATTGCCCTTCTGTCCGGTACCCGTATTCGCGAAATACAGGTTACACTCGACGGTCCTGAATCTGTCCACAATAACCCGGCGTCAATTGAAAGGAGGGCGTGAAACATTTTCATCCATAGTCCGGGGTATTGATGCTGCCCTGGCAGCCGGATTGCCGGTGAACCTGCGGGTAGTGCTTGACCGGGAAAACATCGCCGCATTACCTGAGCTTGCACAATATGCAGCAGACAAAGGCTGGACAGAGTCACCTCTTTTTAAAACCCAGCTGGGCCGGAATTATGAATTGCATTACTGCCAGTCGCAGCAGTCCAGGCTATATTCCAGGATCGATCTTTACAAAGACCTGTATAACCTCATCCTGGAAAATCCGGTCATTCTCGATTTCCACAAACCGGCTTATTCTGTCAGAAGTTTCTGTTTGAGAACGGCGAACTTCCCTCCCCCTTGTTTGATTCCTGTCCGGGATGCAAAACCGAATGGGCGTTCGACTATACCGGTAAAATATATTCCTGCACAGCCACCGTGGGCAAGCCGGGTGAGGAGCTGGGTGCTTTTTATCCGCAGGTAAATCTGAACGGTGAACTGGTGGAAAAATGGCAGCAGCGGGATGTACTTAGCATCAAGGCATGCGGGAGTTGCAACCTTCGTTTGGCCTGCGGCGGAGGTTGTGCCAGTGTTGCCTATAACCGTGAAAAAGAACTGCATGCACCTGACTGCAGGCCGGTCAAAGAATTGCTGGAACTGGGAATGTCCCTTTACTCCCGAACTTGAAGAGAAGAATCCTCAACAACATAAATTAAATCCTTAAACATCATGAAAGAAATTGCTACCGCTGATTTTGAAGCCGAAGTATTGCAGGCTGATAAAGTGGTCCTCGATTTTTATTCCTCCGAATGTCCGCCATGTGAGGCATCTGGCGCCAAAATTCGAATCCCTGGCTGCCATTTATGGCAAAGACATCAAATTCCTGAAGGTTTTCAGGCAACAGAACCGCGACCTGGCTGAACGGCTTGGTGTATCAGGCTCCCCAACCCTGGTCTTTTTTGATCACGGCAAAGAAGTGGGCATCCGCTTATCCGGAGGGATCAAGCGATCGGAAATCATGGTTAACCTGAATGCCATGTTGGCCCCGGAGAGGGTTTCGGCCCTGAAGAGCAAACTTAAACCTTTTACTTCCGATTATGATGTCGCCATCATCGGCAGCGGTCCCGGTGGACTCACAGCAGGATTATATCTCTGTCAGGCGCGCATCAATACGGTATTGATCGATACAGGCCTGCCCGGCGGTCATGTCAGCCTCACCCACCAGGTTTCCAATTATCCCGGATTTCATTGATCCCCAACCGGGATACCTTCTCTCACACAATATGTCAGAACAAACCAAAAAATGCGGGAGCACATTCAAGGTTGCCGTGGATGTCACACGGGTTGACCTGGAGAAAAAGCAAATTATAATCGACGAATTCGAGACGATTCAGGCCAGAAAGATCATCATTGCCACAGGCACCTCGCCCAATTATCTCCATGTTCCGGGAGAAAAGGAATTTAAAGGCAAGGGAATTTCGTATTGTGCAACCTGTGATGCAAAATATTATGTTGATAAGGAAGTTTTGGTCATCGGGGGTGGCAATTCAGCCGTGGAAGAGGCTGAATTTATTACCAAATTTGCCTCCAAAGTCACGCTTGTTCATCAGTTCGACAAGTTTCAGGCTAACAAGCAGGCCCAGGAGAAATTGCTGGCCAATCCCAAGGTAAAGGTCTTGTTCCGCCATGAACCCAGGTCCTTCAGCCGTAAAGGCGACAGAATGGTTGTTACCATAGAGGACCTGAGCACCAGTAAATTGAAGAAGCTGGTCGTGGACGGGGTGTTCATCTTTGTCGGCTTAAAACCGAATATCGACCTGTTTGGCGGCAAACTGGAAACCGACAAATGGGGTTACCTCAAAACGGATGAAGATATGCATACCAACCTGGATGGGATTTATGCAGTCGGCGATGTCAGGAGCAAGAAGTACAGGCAGATCACAACAGCCATTGCCGATGGGACAATTGCTGCCATCAGTATCACCCGGGAGCTGGACAACTAGGCTGTTAAGCTGTTTGCTGAAACTTCTTCGGAATTCGACATTCAGCGTTCCTTGTTCGGTGTTATTCTATAGCAAATAACACTGAACAAGGAACATCGAATAATGAATAACGAAGATGTCAGCTACCACAAGATGTCGCCAATAAGCAACCCAGAATGATAAAGGTCTGTTTCATAGTATGAGTATCTATTTTTCCGGAATCCAGGTGCAGATCTTTTTCCCCTTCCAGCTGTCCACCGAAGCATAATCTGTCATATGGATCATGCCATCAGTTGTGGGAACAAGAAATTGCATTTTTGTTGTTTTCAGGATGGGTGTTTCACTTTTAATATCCACATAACCATCTTTTGAAATAAGTGTGACGGGCTTGTCAAAATCAGGATCGATGTTTTCATCCCTGGCTATAACTATGGGTCCCATTACCAGGGCCTGAAAATGATCTCCTTTCCTGTTGCTCCCCTTTGGTGCATCCATCACACGGCATCGCATGTCAAGCAATAATTCAATCTGATCCCCGGCAGTCCATTTACGGTTTATGTCTGCATAGGTACCTGCCAAAGCCTGCAACGGTTCTCCATTAATTTTCAGAATTGTTTCCCTGCTCCATGAGGGGATCCTCAACCTGAGACTGAACTTCTCTGATTTTTGTGGTGTCACCAGCAATAATATTTTTCCGGATAACGGAAAGTCTGATTTAATTTCCAGTTTTACATCCCTACCATCCGGTGTCTGTGCTGTTGCAACAGCTGCATTATACAGGTTTATAACCGGGCCCTGCTTCGAATTCATAACCGCTACAAACGGCAGATAGGCCAATCCCATCGGACCGTTTAAATTGCAGCAGGTAACATAAACGCCATCTACATTTCCGCCCCAGCCTTCGGGATTTGTTTTTACCCCATTTAAAAGATTGACATAACTGAATCCGTCCCCTGCAGGTTTCATCGCTCCGATCAATCCGTTATAGGCATACTTTTCAATCATATCCACGGCCAGAGGATCACCGGTTAACCGCAAGTATCTGGCTGCACAATTTTAACCAGGTTACGCCGACACATGTTTCCATCATCCGTTGCATATCCGGGTTTGTTTGTTCAAGTGCTGTATTATCCCACCCCTCACCCATCACAGCCGGATGATAGGGCTGATCTCCGCCGCCGTTTCCAATGAGGGTAATTTCCTGTTTTATGATATTATGATACAGGTTCATAATTGACTGCTTCCAGTAATCATTCCGGGTAATCCTGTAGTATTCCGTGAGCCCTTCAAATAGTGACATCATTTCATAGGCCTTTGGATACACACCACCAATTTTCATCGGAATTACATGGTTATAAGCGTCTTCAATGATCCGATAACCCTTGGCGCCTCCCTCGGTTTCAACGATATATCGGGCAAAATCGAGATACCGTTCATATTTTGTCAGGTTATATAAACGCAGGATCGGTTCAAGGACCGTACTTGACTCTATATGGTTCGGGCTCCAACCCTGATCAAGGATCGGGACCTTTGGGTAAGGACCTGTTTGCGCAAGGATGCAATCCGCCTGATCGATCATGGCTTGTAATACTGCCGTATCCTGGTTCACCTGCCTGTAATATTCATCCAGGCCTAACAAAACATATTTTCTTTCCCATAAATCACCTCCCGGACCATCGGGTTGCTGAGAAACAGGGGAACAGCTGATGCTGCCATTTTCGCGTTTTGCAGATAAAAGATCGTAAACAGTAGATTGAAGTATCTCTTTTAATTCAGGATCCTGTGTATAACGATAAAACATACAACCCGACCGGACCGCCTTCCCCCACATTTCTCCCTGTGCAAAAAATTCTCTTCCGGTCCTGAATTTCTGTACAAATCCTGCATATGGCACTACCCCTTTATTCCAGTGGATTATGGAGTTCTGTATATAGTCTTCAAAATAGCCTGTGAAATGAATTGAATTGGGATTTAAAGGAGTAAACTGATCCGTTTCCTTCGACGAAGGACGGCATGCAGTGAGTGCAATACAAACGAGAATAAGAATCCCGGATTTTTTCATTGACAAAGTTTTTTACTCAGTTTTAATCTCCTGCCGCATATACCTGATCTGGTCGTAAAACCAGTTATAATCGTCCTCCTTGAAGAAGGGATATTTTTTCTCGCCCTTTCGCCATCCTACCTGTGTGGCATAAAACACATACAGCCACCATTTTCCTTCCCGGATAGGTTACCAGTGCCTGGGGGATCTGATTGGCATCAATACCGGGATCCGGATCAATAAAGTACATTTTTTCCCATGTGATCCCGTCAGTTGATTTGGCCATGCGAATCTGTCTTCCCTGCCAGCCGGAATCAATTTTTTTCCCGGCAGGCGCAGTTGATTTTGTATAACCCGGGGCATCTGAAAAGGCATAATAACACGATCCGATTTTCACCACTTCAGGATTCGGCCATCCGGTTAGTAAGGGGTTTTCCAGGGGATGGGCAAATTCAAATTTCCCCGTTCTGAAATCTCCTTTATTTAAAGCCAGGCCCATGTATAGCCCGGGGTTAGCGGCATTGTAATAATCAAAATAGAGTCGCCAGTTTCCTGCTTCATCATCCCAGCGAAGGCAGGGACGATGAAAATCACCGATCCGGGTGGGAGAAGGATCAGGCGGATATTTATTATCTACCGCTGCAATGAGCAAGGGTTTGTCGGTCTTCGTCCAGTGAATGCCATCGGCAGATGTTGCCCCGTTTACACACTGGATCATATGCGAGGGATATCCTTCAATGTCCTTGTTCGAAAATTCAGGAGGTTCAATCGGCTCCTTGCTGTTCGGATCAGTAAATGCCTTGGATGTGGCACTATAGGCCATATAATACATCCCGTCCCTGTAAACTACCGAAGGATCTCCGGCATGGAAAGTATCGTAGTAATTATTCACCGAATCGGTGGAAGCATACAAAACAGAAGCCCATTTGGTGTTTATTTTGTTTGCATCCCAGCTTCCATCTTTACAATATACTTCCCAGGTATCGAGATCTTTTCCCCTGGCGAAGTAGATGGCATCCATGCCTGCTATATCTGTGTTACCTATATCCACAATCCATCCGAAAAACCACATGCGATAAGGATAAGCACTATCGGGTACCTCGACAATGCATGGATTGTACGCATGCATGAACCCTTCAAATGCCGTTTTATAGTTTCGTTCCCATCCTTCCAGGGGAAAATCCGGACACGTGGTCATGGATAATTTTGGAACTCCGTATTCGGCTTTCTTCTTCTCCATAGTTTGACATTGTGAGAAAATGAAAGCAACTGACAAAAGCAGGATGCTCTTTTTCAAAAAAGATAAATCTGTTTTCATGCTGTGTTTGTATTAATTATTTTCTCTTTACCAGTTTGATCGCTTTTTTGGAACCGTCAGTACTTTTCACTACCAGCAAATAGATGCCTGGCTGAAGATCAGACCCGATCCTGCTTGTTGCAGAACCATTTCTGATTGGCTGCAGATCCGTAAGCTGGCCCAAAAGATCATACAATTCCAACCTGTCAGTTGGATCTTGCGAATGGATCACAAATTCGCCGGATGAAGGATTGGGCATGACAACGATTGAATTTTCGGTTGCATTGGAAATCCTGGTGGGAAGGGATGTGATTTCAATCCTGTGCACGATAACTACGCCTTCAAAGTCAAATCTCAGGATCTGGTTTCCGGCCGTTAAACTGATATCCGTTTCAACATCATACCATGACTGCGCAGTACCCGTGTTCCCAACATCCACGGTGGCAACTTCTTCACCATTGGCTTTTATAATTATCAATTTTGTTCCATTGGCAGCCGGAACACGGAACTTGATATCATAGTTTCCTGGTTCGGCTACATTGACCGGATAATCAACAAAACCATAGGCTACCCTGATGTTCTTGCCGCCGTCACTATCGGTAGAATTCATTATTGATACGCTCTTCCCTATTCTGAAGTCCTCCAGGGTGAGTGAACCGGGTATCAGCATGGAGGCTTTTACAGTAAGGCTCAATACATTTGATTCGGTAAGTACTCCGTCATTATCCTGAACACTGGCTGTCAAGGTATGAGAACCCAGGGCAAGATCTTTTACAGGGAAATCCGGTTCGGTATTTTCGGTAATGAGCTCGTCATTATCATACACCTTCACACTTTCTGCCACACCATCCGGATCTGTCGCATGGACTATGGCTACCGTATCGAACGTACTGAAGTAATTCTGGGTGGCATTGAATTGCAGGGAGACAGAAGGCGACTCGTTGTATTTGAAAAGCATGGAAGGAGATACCTTACTCTTTTCCTGGCCCGAGCCTGCAATTTCAATATCAAGCAGTTTAGTGTTCTCTGCCCTGGTAATATAATCTACCGTGATTGGGTGCTTCCCGGGCATAAGCCGGATCGTACCGGATTGCTTTCCTGCAACTGCATCCACAACAAGGGCATTGCCTATATATAATATAGCATTCAGGTCTGTATTAAGTGTAAATGTATAGGTATCTTTATCCGGCACATCAATGAACCCGGTATACCTCAGACCAAAATCAGTTTTGCTTGTAGCCGGAAAATTAAAATTGTCCGGGTAACTTGTACCCGTAACTTTATGATCATAGAATGAGGGTACAGTGTCGAAATCACCGTCATATTGTTCGCATTTCAGTCCCAGGTTTATTCCTTCAGGATATTCCGCATTGCGGTACCTGTCATCTGACCACTCAACCTTATAAACATAATTAAACCTTCCACCGGGGGCTGCATCACCATTTTCATAAAAATCCATGATGTTGCCTTCATCCTGCATGTTATCGCTCCACTTGAATTCAAAATCGATACCCTTCTCTGCAGTCAGGTTGAAAACTGAGCGTTTAACTTTAATGACCAGTGTTTTTCCGTTAATCACATAAGCGGCCTTACCGGCAACATTCCAGTTCCATGAACTTGCGCTTTTTTCAACATAGGCAGAATCTTCAGGATTCAACCGGTTTACGACAAAATCATATCCTTCCCAGCCTGTGCTTTTACTTCGATCTATGTCAATGAAAAGTCGCATCCATTTCAGATCGGCCTTATCAGTCAGGTCATCAGCTGTCTCCACATAGAAATAGAGGTAATCGGCATCCCTGGCAACCTTTGCGCCAATAACGTCATTTCTTCCCGTTGTATTGGTATAGACCAGTTCAGTTCCCTGGCCGGCATGATTCCGGTGCAAAGTATTTCCTTCATAGGAGAGGTATTCCGGTTTTACACCGGCCCAACCGGCCAGATCATCCACCACAATGGTTTTGGAACCGGAGGCGGTGTCGGGGCTCTGCATTCCTTTAAATTTACGTACATTGCTGACCAGTTGCATGTAATATGCATCGCCTTTATTGCCCCAGGATTTAACCGGTTCAATATCACGGCTTTTCTCCGCACTGTATTCATCAACAAATGCAAAAGGCTGCACGTCCCAATTGAAAAGGCGACCGGCAATCCATTCATTCCATCCGGTAACAAATACCAGGTCGGGATCCAGCTCAAAAGCACGGCTCCATTGCTCCTGGAAATTAAGGCCCTTTAAATAGGCTTCCGGCCTTGGATCCTGTCCGGCTGCTTTTGTGTAACTCCTTCCATAGGTAAGGGCAGTATTAAAACCTGATGCATGGCCGCCACTGGCATCAGAAGCATTCTGGGCAACACCGACTGTAGCCTGCTCAAAGCCTCCTTCTGCTTTTTGAGCATATCCATGTTGCGGGTAATTTTCAAGCCAGCCCCAATGATCATTGCGGCTTGGTCCGTTCACATAATCGGGTTGTCCCGGACGAAAGGTGAAAAACTCCTTCATGGCATTTACGGCTTGCTGATCAATCGAACCGGTAACTGCAACGGGAGTATGATTGGTTCCTGTCAGTAAGCGGGGTAAAAACTATTTGCGGGTCATAAGAAATCTCACTTTCGTAATTTCCGGCAACCTGGCTTCCTGCGATAAAAACTAACAACAGGATCATTACTGTCAGTCCACTTCCAAACTCCAACTTCCTCAGTGCCATTGCTTAATTCCCATACATAATCACCTGGTTCCTGCGCGTCAAATGTTAATTCGAGTTTTTGGTTATCGTTGAAGTTAACATGGGTTTTCTCCGCAATAGGCGTACCGGCAATGCTTTGTAGCATAATTCGTATTCCATTTATATAGCCGGAAAGTCATATTTCCGATATTGTTATTCTAGCTGGGACAGGTAGCATTAATTGCATAAAAAGTGGCAGGTGGCCGTAAATTTCAATCCGGCATTATTTCCGCTTTGGGGTACCAGACTTTCAGGATAAGACATGATCAAAGGCTTGCCCTTCCATTTGAACCACAGATCTTCATATAAACCAGGTTGATACACTTCGGTGTACAATTGATACATGGATGCCAGGGAATTTGATCCTGCACTGAAAGGGAGTAAGAAAGCAACCTGGGGTGTTTTAACACCGTCTTTCCTGGCCTGATCCCAAACCTGGAACAACACCGTATAAGATGATCTTCCAGGTAAGACTGCCATTTGTGCAATCAAAGAAAACCACATCCACACCGGCATCGGCAAGCATTTCAGCATGTTTGCGGAGGATCCATTCATCAGTGGTCCTATAGTAGCCGAACAAGGGTTCATCCCACCAGAATACTCCCGGGGATATTCCCTGCCAGGCCGGATGATCTTTATCCGTAGCTGCTTCAGGGTATTGTTTCAGAATTTCGGTAATATTCATAACCGGGGAAAAATAGGCATTGCCGTCAGTATGCCAGGTCCAATAAAACATACCTATGTACTTGTCATTTTTTGCAGATCCTGTCTGGTTCACCTCCGGTAACTTCCGGCCGAGGCCATCCGTAGCAGTCCACTGATCACTGGTGATTTTCCACTCCTGGCTGTATGCTGCAACCGGGAATAAAAAAATGAATACGATCAATGAAAGTGCAATCCTGATATTCATTTTCATGGTATTGTTAAATAAAGATTATGCCTGCTCCGAAAAGTCTAAACGTCATTGCGAAGGAGCAAAGTGACTGAAGCAATCTACTGAAATTGAGCAGATTGCTTCGCTACGCTCGCAATGACGTGATGCATTGTAGACTTTTCGGAGTGGACTTAAGATTGAAAATATAAATGCATTTTTTGATGTAATCATTTCACTGTCAGCTGTTTACTTACTGTAACCGGCAAAGGTTTTTCCGGTAATTCATCATACGCTGTTTTTGAAAGAGCGTAATAGGTATGCACTTCATTGGCTGTGATCGTGATAGTATGGTTACCTTTTGCCAGATCTTTGACCGGAATTTCACAAGTCATTCCGGTTACTTCCTGAAGAACAACCTTACCATCTACTTCAACCGTATAGCTTTTGGGTTCTGCTCCTGCCACCGACCAATTCAGTTTTACATTTTGGTTATTTACATCCGCAACCGTGGCAGCCATGACGGTGCTGTTCATATCCTTTTCATTGAATATGTCCATCAATGCCCGGGTCATATTCAGATAATAGAAACCCCAGCCTCCTGTGCTATCACGATAACCGGGAGCTGTAAGTGAAACAGGTTCAAAATCATCACTCAACTCGATACTGTGTTCATCCAGGTACATATCATGGTTTTTACCATAGCCATGACCTTCAGCCTGCCCGGCAAACTCGTTGAACTGGTGCAGGAATATAACACGCGGCTTTGATTTGAGAGCAAACCTGAATGACTCGATATAGGTAGTTCCTCCTCGTCTTCCATATGAATCCGGGGCTGTCCAGCCCTGAGGTGTGAAGAATGCGGGCGTTACGGTGATAGCCTCAGCTTTTCCGTCCTTATAGGTCACCAGGGGTTCCAGCTGTCCGTCCATCCAAGACCAGTAACCCAGTTCATGGTGCCTTGTTACCTGATTTTGTGAAGACACATAGCGGATTGTAAAATGCGAATCATCCACTGGTCCCTGTGTTCTACGGAAGGCATCCAGTTCCTGTTCCTTCAGCGACAATGTCATTTCGAAAAAGGGTACTGTGAAGGCTGATTTTGCAGTGCCTTTTTTATGTCCAACAGCGCCCGTATCCAGGATAAGCATAAGCGGCTTGCCGTCATAGTCCTGGAAAAGACCTTTAAACCGCGGATTCAGAACATAATTCTGATAAATCCATTCCAGTTGTTCATTCAGGGCAGTCATTGTGGCAGGCGGGCCATTGCTCAGACCAGGCATCAAGGCAACCCTGGGGACATCCAATCCTTCGGCACGCATCTTGGCCAATACCTCAAGGAAGCAGGTAGTGGCATGAACGATTGCGCGTGCCCCATCATCAATTTCGTTCCAGTGTTTTTTTCCCCAAATATGATTGGACCAGTCGGGCATAATAAAATGAACACCCAGATCCATAAACCAGAGAATATGCTGACGCATAGCATTTTCATTATACGAATCATACATACCAATTACCGGAACTGCTTCGGCCGTGGTCCATGAACCCGGACCCGGGATGAACCAGGGTTCCCATTGTACACAGAAAAGGTGATCCTTACCGGATAAGGCGGGCATTGTTCTTTTATTTACGATAATATTGAGTGCAGTTTGAAAAAATACCCGTATCCGGGATCAGATTACCGACCATAAGAAGTTCCCGGTTTGAAGTACCCATCCAGTTCTTTGGCTCTGCCTTCACAGCAACAACCTGAATCTCCACCTTGCCTGGATTAGGCAAGGGCAGAAGGAATGTGGCATTACCTTCCTGATCAGGCCGTTCATGAGATCCCCATCTGCGTTGATTAACATAGGGAAGCAGCAGGTAATCACCAGCCTGATTACCCGATTTAATTACGAGATGAGCTGTAACCTTTACTGAACGCCCCATAGGTACTGTAATTCTTGTCCGCCTTTATTGTAATTGAGTCTTTCAGAAAAGCTTTTTCCGTACAGGCAAGGTTTCCCATAATGAGACCCCCCATTATGGCCATTTGAAATTTGGATTTTAATTTCATGATTGATTTCAGTTTATCAGTAATAATACCTTCAGCGCTGTAAAAAACGGGCAAAATTATTACATAAAAGAAAAGGAGAGTACGTAAAATCAGTTACTCTCCTTTTCATCATTACTCTTTTAACGCAGTGCCTTTCCTCACTTCGTTAAAACTGATCATTTGCAATTCAAGTGCTTATCTGGCGATAATTACTTTTTGTTGTGAAACATTATTTCCTTCTTTCATGGTAACTGAATACAGACCATTGGAAAGATCAGAAATATTCACACTTGATACATTCTTTGCACTTCTGACTATGCGACCATCAATATTCATGATCGTGATGTCAGCATTTTTGGCACCTTTCACGTTCAGAATGTCATTTGCGGGGTTGGGGTAAACAAATAAACCCTCAGATTTAACATCCACAACGCCAGTAGCCACAGGTACTGCGATATTATCCATGTAAACTGTAGTACCAGAGGTCCTGGTATCCGGAAAATCAGGGAATATCACAATTCTCGCATAGTTATATCCGATGAGGGCACTAAAGTCAGCAGTGACCTCTTCCCATTGATTTGTTAGGGTAACCGGAACTTTAACTTCCGTTACAGCGCCACCATTTGTACTTGCTTCGACCTTAAATCCAACCGGATCGGTACCTGTTTTCCAAACCATCATGGTAACCGTATGCGAAGCTTCAGTAAATCCAACGACAGGGTATGAATCTGAAAATGCACCTGCCCAAGGATCTGCGTCATCGTTAACAATGAATTGCAATACTTTATCGGAGGTATTGATTCCTGATTTATCCGGATTGTCTATAACCATGAAATCAGAAGGACCAGCGGTACCATTGGCAAAAACAGTCCAGACTGCATCCGTTTCGGTTTCAAAGTCAATTGGGAATGAGGCAGGCTCACCAGCAGGCGGAATCAATACAGCATCAATGACATGAACGACACCGTTATCTGCCTCGAGATCAGCAACGGTTACCTTGGCATCATTGATAAAGACGCCGTCGCCATTGATGGTCACGGTAACATCCTTACCCAACAGGGTAGTGGCCACCATGCCGTCGGAAAGATCAGTTGACATGACTTTCCCGCTTACCACATGGTAAAGGAGAACATTGGCCAGAGCACCGGTCGGGTCTGCGAGCAAGGCATCCAGAGTGCCTTCGGGAAGCGCAGCAAATGCATCATCTGTGGGAGCGAACACGGTGAAGGGACCCTCACCTGAAAGGTCATCAGCCAATCCGGCAGCGATGACAGCGGTTTCCAGTGTATTGTGATCGGGGCTTCCAACAATAATATCAACAACAGTAGTGGTTGTTGTGCCATATCCGATATCAATCTGCTCTTCATTACCAGCCTGCATGTGCGCCCAGATTTCAGCATTATTGTTCTTCCCATGCAGCTTTTGCTTCCGGCCACCAGTTCAGGTCACCCAGCGGAACATTTTTTTCGATTGAACCTTTTAAAGTCTGTTCATTTGTGTAGGTTCCGTCAAATACAGGCCATACGCTGTTATGGGATAGATCACCACTGGGAATCCACCAATATTGCGGCCATTCAGTTGCGGGAGGATAATTTTCCGAAGGTTGTCCAAGTGCATGAATATAATTTGCAGGACTTGCCCATTCAATGAAATTAGCTTCATGGTCATAAATAGTTGCATCAGTCCACTGCAGGATCCACATCTGCTATGTAATTGCCATACTTGAAATTTGGCCAGTCAGTATCGTTGCGCAAACATCTGAGCTTCTCTGGATGTTAAGTGTATCCGGAGGCCAAACGAGAGGATATAGATAAACACCGGGCAGTGGAGGTTCCTGTTCTGCACAGAATACATTCATCTCGTCAACCAGGTCATAGAAACCCTGGGCCCTGTAAAGCGAATTATATTACAACGAAAGAAGGACGTTCGGAAGGCATAACTTCACCAGGCAGGGTATCTGCATAAATCAGGTTAGGCTTGGGCATACTCGGATCGCCACCCGGCATGGGTTGCCAGTTATTTGCGTAAGGATCAACCTGAACATCGAACATCAGGTTGTTTGTCCAGTACTGTTCCATTTTTTTGAGTGGCTCCAGTCAATCTGACTTTTGGCAAAAACAAAAGTATTGTGATTGACAAGCATACGTTATTTACCATGTACGGCGAAACTTCCCTGAGAAAAAGTTCATACCCACACAAACAAATGTATTGTTTTCAACCCACAAGGAATCAAAACCATTACCGGTAGTATTACCGAAATTAAAGATATGGCCATCATTCGGGCTCAGCATGTGACCATGGTCAATAGCCTGATTGTTTGTAAAGTAGCATTTATTGCCACCACCTGATCCGGTGATAGCCTGGCCAACACCCATAGGATGAAGTACACAATGATCAATGACAATGCGGGCACCGGTCTTGCTTTCTAACAAGCCACTCAATTGGCAACCTGGGCATTAAGGTCTGCATTGACAAAGTAAATGTTCTTCAGGGTTATATCACCCTTGGCATCGAACATGTTACTAAAAACAGCACCATTTACATCGCTACCGGTTTGCAGCGTTGCGGGCATTCCTCCCGGTTCAGCAGGTTCACTGCCAATGATCTGCAAATGATAATCCACGTTTTCGATCGGTGCATCCAATTGATACCATTCGCCGGCGGTAAGTTCATAGATCTTATCACCGCCATAAGTGGCAACAGCAGCATTCAATGTTCCTATACCGGGATCAACCTCCAGGATTTCCTGGGCGATCGATGTTCCCGATAAACAGGAATGCCAGAAATGTAATCATGTAAAATTTTCTCATTTTGTAATCTCCTTTGATTTTAAATTAGTGTTTAGATAAGTCCAGTTAAAATAATTTTAAAGTTAGTTAAAATTAGTCACTTACTCCTTTCTTTTTTAGTTAATAATAAATAATAATGTTATTTTGATGTTAAAGCTGATCAGAACCTGTATCGTACTCCCAGGTCAGCCGTCATGCCAAAATTCTCCTGGTAGGTGGGCCGCGGATCACCCCTGAGCCTTTGTGATTCTGTAAAATCGGTGATGTTGGCAATATTGGCGATCACTTCAAATCCCTTCACCTTCCCGATCCTGAATTTCTGTGTCAACTGCAAATCCCATCTGTAGAAGTAATCCTTTTGTGAATCCAGTCTTGGTGCTCCCCGGTAATTCTTCCCGGTATAGATCAGACCATTATACTGGAAGGAAAGCCAGGCATTGAATCCCTTATAGTTAAAGCCCAGCGAAACATTGGCAATTTGCTGCGGCTGATAAAGCATCGGGCCTTTTGTGGTTGAATCAACCCTCACGGCCACAGGACGCCCGCCTCCCGGAGGAACAACATTGTCTATGCGGGTATACGGGTAATTGGTTTCCGAATGGGTATAGGTATAATTGGCGTACAGGGTGAAGAAGTTAAAAGGTTTTGGCAGATAGAAAAAGGATGTTTGCCATTCAAATTCAATGCCTTCAACAAAAGCAGTATAGGGGTGGTTCTCCCAGACGGTAACATTAACCACAGAATTATCTGAAAGGGTTCGATCAGCTGGTCACCCTTGATGCGCTGATAGGTCCTGCTCCATATTTTATCTTCCACCGTTTTGTAAAAACCGGTGACCGATAAAAGCCCGATCTTATTCCCGTGTAAGGTAAACTGGGCATCGTAGCTGGTCCAGAGTTCAGGTTTTAATGCAGGATTGTTGGCTGTGTATGTAAACGGTACCCAGCCGGTATTTACGTAATAGTTGGGTGATATGGCATTGAAATCGGGCCGGCTTAGAGTTTGCGTGTAATGAGAAATGCACATAGAAGTTCTTTGCCGGTTTTATCCTCAGATGGATCATCGGCAGAAAAAAATCATCTGACCTCGTGGCTGCTGTATCCTGACCCGGACCAGGTTCAAAATGACGGAGGATATTGCAGGAGGCAATGCATAGAAACCCTTCATGTCGGCATATGTATTTTCATAACTCACCCGGGCATGAACATTACATACTTTGTGATATTAAATTCCGGCATAATATAGCCAGCAGTATATCTTCCTTTATATCCTGGTCATTTATCATGCACCCGGGTAATCCTGAATGAAAAGCAAATATTCCTGTAATCAAAGATAATGGGAAGAGCATCGGCGGGCCCCATATCCAGAAAAGTACTTCGTTAATATCCATCCACTCGTCGTAACATCTGATTCATCCTGTCCATATTAAAGTTATATCCAAAATTGTAGTCCCCGTTCAGAAAGTCATTTACCTTTCCTCACCCCCAGACCGACAGCAGAAATATTAATATCATCGTTTAAGGTGACCAAGTCCAATTGAATCGGATAAAAATTCGGGCCTATCACATTTACACTTGATTCAAATTGCCGGTGCCTACCTGTCATTCCTGAACCTGTTTTTTTCCCGGTACATGCCTCCGAATTTGACATTCCCTTTATCAGTTCTCCTATTTTAAAAGGAATTGATAAATTCAGATAAGTGGTTAGATTTTTATCTTCCGTTTTACTGTCAGTTACTGCATAATCCATTCAGCCAGCAATCCAAAGTTATTCGGATCATCCGTAAACAGGGGCACGATTTCCGTGGGATCCATCTTCCGTTGCTCGATATAGTAATTTCAGTAGAGGATGCATTATTAAATGTCAAACTCCAGCTTCTGGCATCCTTATTACCGGCATAACCCAGAGAATAAGAAATACCGTAATCCGCCTTAATATTCAGAAATTTCAATTTGGATTCACCGCTCAGGGAAGTCTGTAAAATATCGCTTTTATTGTCGGGACGACTATCGAAAGAATATCCCACATATCCTGCCCCGATCACACCATAGCTTTTCGACTGGCGGTCAAATTCATTCTTTGAATTGTTATACATACCATATAACATCAGGGTCGTACCCGGTGATAACTTATAATCAAGGGAAACCATGGCCGACTTCCGGTATATGAGAGAAGAGATATCGTTCAGGTCACATGTTGAAGCAATAATATCCCCTTCCTGATCAGTGCCTTCCGTAATCCGGCACTCATGGTCTGGATACTCCGGTTCACCCTTTCGGCATTGACCGAAACCAATACCCCAAGTTTGTCATTCAGGAACCGGTTGCTGACTTCGCCCAACAGCTTGTAATTGCCCCAGTAATCGTTCAGCTGATTATAGCCCCCCTGGGCCATCACATTCACATGAAAATTCTGCGGCGCTTCCCTCAGCTTCAGGTTTACTGAACCTGCCACGGAATTCGCCTCCATATCCGCTGTCAGGGATTTGTATACTTCAACTCCCTGCAGGGCATACTGTGATATGCCGCTGATGTTCGTCCCCCTGCCTTCTCCGCTCGTTGCGGCCATCTGTACTCCGTTTAGGGAAACCGATGCATACCGCGGTTCAAGCCCGCGGATCACCAGTCCCGTACCCTCACCTCCCGAACGTATCACCGATATACCCGGCAAACGGCCAATGGCCTCCGTGGCATTGGCATCCGGGTTCTCCTGCAAACGGTCAGGCGCCACCACGTTCTTGATCGTATTCGAATTGATCTGCTGCTGAACAGCCTGCTTCTGCCCCCTCCCCTGCGCCGTGATCACCACTTCCTCCAACGCCTGGACATCGAGTCCCAGCATAATGTCAATTGAACTTTGTGTACCCACAGTTACGTTCTGTGTGGCATAACCGATAAAGGAAAATACAAGAACTGCTTCCGGTCCATCCACCAGAAGAGAATACCGGCCATCAACTCCGGTCGTGGTACCGCTAAAGGTCCCTTCTATCAGTATATTTACGCCCGGTAACGCTTCTCCGGTAGTTGCATCAGTCACCTTCCCGCTGATCCTCACCTGTGTCTTTGCCTGTCCAAAAAGGAGAGTGGATGAACTGAAAATGATTAAAACTAACAGGGTAAATAGGTTTCTCATAATTCTTTCGATTAGTTTAGTGTTGAGAATACTGTTAAAGATCATTACTACATATCTCATGTCAAAATTATGATCAGATATCCGAGATGGTTGTTAATACAAGTTTAAGATTTTATTGCACACCTGTCAATTTTTTTTGCTTTTTTCTTTTATACTTTTTATCCTTTTGAATATACAAAATGATACAATATGTATAAAGAGTTTATTGTTTCAATCGCGAATCAATTCACTTATAATGATGCTGATTGATTATAAAATACCCATGAAAGTCAATGTCATTGATATATACTGAACATAAAGATAAGTATAAAATTTCGAAATCACCAATTATTCAGAAACCGAAGCTGATCTCCTTGTAAGATGAGATTATTTCATTTTAACAACCAGATAAACCAAAACAATCACAATAATAATCCTTTTCTTCTTCTTGCATCTGCAATCTTCGATCTGCAATCTACAAAACATCCACCGGCCTCCCCTTGAACCCCTCTTCCTGCGTATCCTCAGGAAATCTGCCATCCGCATATCCATATGCCCGGTTTATTTCAGCCGGCGATGCACCCCGGTCGTTAAAGTGTTCCATCCATTTCCGCGTGAGTTTCTCCATTTCCTTTTGAAGGGCGGTGCACCTTGCGTCCCATACAGGTTATTCAGCTGGAAAGGATCCCTGCGGCGATCATAGAGGCTTCTCACCGGAACTTCCTTAAAGGCCAGCTTACCCTCAGCATCCAGGATAAAGTGCTCCAGAACTCCAAGACCATAGGTCACATCCCGTGTGTAAACACCCCGCCAGGAGGGATTGAAAAAGAACAGCGGGACTGAATCGATTACATCATCCTTATGCTTCAGAATGGCATGGGAAAGGTTCTGTCCCTGAACGCTTGCGGGGATATCCAGACCCATGAGTCCAAGAACGGATGGCATCATGTCCATGGGATTTATCAGCAGCGAACTGGTCTGCTTGGCCCTGAGTTTATCCGGCCACCTCACCAGGAAAGGGATCCGGGTAGCAGTATCTTCCGGGTGATTTTTAGCGATCTTGAAGTCATAGGAATTCAGGTTATCACCATGATCGGAAGTATATACCACAAGGGTATTCTCATCGAATCCTTTTTCCTTCAGCTTGTCCATCAGCCATCCAAAGGCCCTGTCCACGCCAGCTGCACATGGCATAATACCCATGATAAGCCTGCCGTACCCGTGGACTGTCCTTCACACTCGGACGCAGCTTTATTTTTTGCGGATCATACAGGTCCATTAATTCCGGAATGGTATCATATTTATATACCAGTTCATCGGTGTAAATACCCCAATCATGCGGCGGATGCCAGGAGACAAAAAGGGCAAAAGGCTCATCATGGTTACATTCATCCAGAAACTTCAAAGCCTGGCGGGTTTGTCCGTAAACTTCCCATTCGTCGAAGTATTCCTTTTCATTATTTTCATTCCAGAAAAAACAATTGCCCGGGCGGAAATCCACATGACAATTGTTGGATTGGAAGGTGCCATTGAAACCATACCGCATCTTCCCTTCAGGAATCGGCCTGTTCGCGGTCTCCGCCCAGGAGATGCCATTTGCCGATATACCCCGTACGGTAGCTTAGCTTCATCCAATACATGTCCGAAATATTTGCCATTGTTTGCCAGCAGGGGAACATCATTTGTAAATGCACCATTATACAGCGGATGCTGACCGGTCAGCATCATGCCCCTGAAAGGTGTACAAACAGGCTGTGAGGATACACAATGTTCGAACCGGATCCCATTTGTGCAAACCGGTCAAGATTGGGTGTAAGGATATCTTCGTTGCCATAACAGCCCAGCATGTCACGCGAATGCTGATCAGAAAAAATGAAAACCAGATTGGGCCGTCCTGGTTTCTGCTCCATGGGTAACGAAGGGATCACGGGAGCCACTGACAATGCCGCCAGTCCTTTCCCGGTTGTCTCCAGGAATTCCCGTCTGCTCAAATGCTCATTCACTGTGGTTTGTTTATATGATATTGTTTAATTGATCTGGTTTTAATCCTTGAATTCACTCCGAAAAGTCTACAAGGCATCGCGTCATTGCGAGCGTAACGAAGCAATCTACTCATTTTCAGCAGATTGCTTCAGTCGCTATGCTCCTTCGCAATGACGTTTGGACTTTTCGGAGTAGATTCATCCTTATTTTACAGATGTTTTCAGCGGAGAGAATCGTTCTTTCAATATGGTGATCTCCTGCCTGTACTTCACGTCAGCAATACAATTATGAACTTCGTAAGGATCTTTCTTCAGGTCGAAATATTCTTCAACCTGGTAATCAGGCCACCAGATATATTTTGCATTTTTTGTAACAATGGCCTGTGAGGCTGGAATTCTTTTTTTATCAAGACCACAGGATGCTCATAAAAGAATTCTTTGCGCCAGGAATTTTGCCGCTTGTTGTAAAGGTCACTGAAATCCCGGCCCTGCATTTCTGCGGGTAAGGAATGCACTCCGGCGACTCCCAGCAATCCGGGCGCTATATCAATATTCAGGACCAGTTCGTCAATTGACCGAACCTTTTATTTTCTCCGGCATCCTCGGTATCCTTTACCACAAGTGGTATCCGGATTGATTCCTCATATGGATACCATTTGTCAGCCAGTTGATGTTCACCTTGAAAATAACCGTTGTCACCCATGAAAATAATCAATCGTATTATCATAGGCATCCTGCCTTTTCAGTTCGGCAACTATTGAGCCGACTGCCTGATCCACTTCGGCCAGCATTCTGTAATAGGCCTTCATGTATCGCTGATACTTTTCGGGTGTATCGAATCGCCAGTGCCAGCGTCTCCTGCCTTCATTCTCCTCACTGCTGATAAAGGGCGGCAGCAATTTCAGATATTCCGGGGTAGCCGTTACCGGTAAAGGAATTACCGTGTTCCGGAATAAGTCGCTCACTCTGTGGCTGATACCGGTATTGGTCCGGATGACCATCCTCTGCGTGGGTGGCAAAAAAACCCACTGTTAGACAAAATGGCTTGTCGGATGGACGTTGCTGTAAAAAGACAAGGGCATCCCTGAGGTTTTTTCGGGTCACATGAACTGAATCTCCTTTTTCATCCCTGATCCAGTGCTTACCTTCATATTCCGTTGCAAAATCAAACTGTCCCGGCTTAATATTGCCTACACCATATTTACCGACATACCCGGTATAATATCCGCTACCATGCAGCAGGGCAGGATAGGTTCTTCCAATTGCCTCATCGGAGAGGGGTTGCAGAAAACGATCGATGCCATGCCGGCTCATATATTGTCCGGTCAGGATCGACGCCCTGCTCACCATGCAAATGGATGTTGTCACACAGGCATGGGAAAACCGCACTCCTTCGCGGGCAATCTGATCCACATTTGGCGTCTGCACAACAGGATTACCTGCACATCCCAGGGAATTCCAACGCAGATCATCCACAAGCAACAGAACAATGTTGGGGCGGTTTACATCCCGGATTCCCGAAACCGGTGCCTGCGCCATTACAGGTTTGGCCAAGGCTAATCCAAAAATGCTCCCTACCATGAGGAGGTCGCCAACTATTCTACCTTCATTTTTCATTATTCACTTTTCACTTTTCACTTCTCCGGGGATCACCGGCCTTATATCCCCTTCCCTGTAAAGGATACGCCAGGTGTTTTCAGGAAAGAGGTCATTCATATACAAGGGCTGCGGCAGCCATACCCTGAAAAGATTACTGGTACTGTATTGATTCCCGGCGGATGCATAATCACACATCACCAGGTTGATCTGTTTATGATCGAAGAAATGAGTATACCGGTAAAGAAAAGGTACTTCAAATGCCATCCATACATTCTTCGGCTTATCAGCAACAGATTTTATATCAATATATTGCATCGGGTCATCAGCTGTAAGAGCAGGTTTGGGCAAAACATATTTTAGCCCTCCTAGTTCAGCCTTATAAGTCCATTGTGTACTATCCGGCAGTAACCATAAATTATAATTCTCACTTTTAACCATCCTGCTGTCCAATGCCAGCACTACCGGTCCCCTCATTACAGCCATGTCATTGACATTTCCCGGAGCCCTGATGATCCGGCCACGAAGATCCAGTTCAAGGTGTATCCTGTCTCCTTTGTTCCATTTCCGCTGAATGTGTGCATAAGCACCGGCTCCTGTGCTGATTGGCTCTCCGTTTACAGTCAGAAACGTTTTTTTGCTCCATGCCGGTATTCGCAGGCTGATCGTAAACTCCGCCGAACTGGATGGATCAACAAGAATCGTGACGTCCTTATTAACAGGATAATCTGTTTCCTGGGTAATACCCACAATAGTACCATTTTCAAGTTGATGTTGCCAGCTGCCTGCACTGTATAAATTAATGGCAGGTCCGTTTTTACTGCCCATGACCGACCAGCCCGGGGTGATCAGCAGTCCCCTGGGGCCATTGGCCACACAGCAACTCGACTGGCAAACGGGGACCTGCATCGGACTTGGCATTCGTTCTCCTGCAAGCTGTGAGTAATAAGCCCACCAGGTACCGCTTTCACACATCGCGCCAAGCAAGGCATTATATAAGGATATTTCAAGCTGATCAGCCCATACCGGATCCCCTGTGAGCTTTAACAACTGATAGCACAATTTCATCCAGGTGGCAGTTACACAGGTTTCCATCGGCTGTTCCATCATTTCTGTCTGGCGATTGGCACCATCGCACCACAATTCCGCACTCGATCCGGAACCTACAATCATAATTTCCTTCTTCAGCACACTTTCGCCAAATTTAACCACAGCATCCAACAGTTGCTGATCTCCAGTAACGCGGTATAACTCGCACAATCCCTCATAACACGACATCATTTCATAAGCCTTAGGTGCTGTCATTAACACGGGATCAACCCGGCCAAAGCATCCTCGATATACCGGAGTCCTTTGGGATTATAGGCGTCCGGTTCACTCCATAACTTCACAAGGTATTTGGCATAATCGAGATACTTTTTATCTCCCGTCCGCTCATAGACGAGCACTACGGGTTCAAGAACTGAAACGGAAGACAGCGAACCCAGTATCTGAAGCCCGGTTTCAGTGAGTTTTTTCTTTCCCGGTCCGGATATGTCAATCAAGGCATCAGTTGCACGGCAGGCCGCTTTAAGCGCAGATATTTCTCCTGTCTGGTCATAATATGCAATAAGCCCCAGCATGGCGTATTTCCGGCTCCAAATATCCCAAAATCCAAATTCCTGCGATCTTGAATAGCTGCTCAGCCGTCCATCAGCGTCCTGAGCTTTAAGCAATTCTGAAACTGCTTTATCTAAAATGGCTTTATTGCCAGCGGTGGGTTGATATGCATACCCCAATGCAGCAGAAGTAAACCACTTTCCCCAGAATTCACCGGTAAAACCACCCCCATCATCGAGTTTATTTATAAATGCGGCAGAATAGAGGAAGAAATTTCTGGCCATTACCCCATGCTGAATGCACTGATCAATCTTGCCTCCCAGCATACCCTTTATCTTTACAGATGAAAAAACGGGAGCTGATAATTCATCCTTCACTACCCTTGTATTGGCATGATCCTGGCGTTGCCCGTTTACCTGGATGAATATGCACAGCGAACAGACCAGAAAAATCCGGCCATAAAAATTGCTCATTGGTTTCTTCACTCTATTATTCATTTAATAAAAAAACTACTCCAGGCTATTCTGCCGGTACCTTAAGCGGTAGATCCAGAAAGGCCAGTCCGATACTGCGCCGCATATGGCTAACGCTGTTGCCTCCGGGCGCATCATACAAAACAGCGAGTTTATTCCCATACCTGACCACCGTTGGCATGCCGATGCACCTGTGCGACCACTTGCAATTGCTTCCGTCCAGTACAATGGCTTTGTGCTCAGCATCCCATTTTTCAGGATCTTTGGACCAGTATACCCACACAGCATCGGTATATTCACCCTCCTTATCAAGGCCAACATGATTTGTAAACAGAAACCAGGTCTGGTTTGCTTCTTCAAAATAAAGAGACGAATTTTCAATCTGTTCGTTCTGTGGGACAATGGGAAGAGAATCAACCTTCCAGGCTGCATCCAGGTTTTTCGTACGGGCAATACAGAGGGTACGCTTAATTGAAAAATCAGCCGCAGAGAAATACATCAGGTATTCCTGGTTGTGTTTGATGATGTATCCGGGACTGCAGGTTGAACTGTAAAAAGAGTTTTTTACAGGTTTGAACGGGATCACCCCCGGCTGCTTTTTCCACGGACCTTCGATTTTTTC
Organism: uncultured Bacteroidales bacterium; assembly: GCA_963705125.1. GTDB lineage: Bacteria > Bacteroidota > Bacteroidia > Bacteroidales > UBA10428 > UBA5072. The sequence continues at coordinate 772,661 of CAVPIY010000012.1, forward strand.
ACTTTTAGCCTTCAGTGTGAGATATGGAAATGCGGGAATATAGTCAGGCGCCGGGGTGGTATTGGGAGTACCCAGGTAAAACATGTGCCACGTATCGCCCTCTTTCACGATCCATGGTGAACAGGCACCGGCCTGGTCGGGATCCCCTTTTTTACCGAAATCGATGATCTTTCCCTTTTTCTCCCAGGCTACCAGGTTTTTGCTCGTGGCAAGGCAGGCAAGCCAGCCTTTTGAACCTGCACCATCGTAAAACAGGTAATAGATACCCTTGTCTTTTGTAATGATTGCCTCACGCGCCCCCAATGCATCACAGGAATCCGGACCGTTGCCATAAGGCAGTACAATACCCACATCCTCAGCATCCATCCTGTACTTTGCCGTTGACCTGTTATCGAGGTATCTGACCGGTGCTACCGTATCAATCCTGACTTTTACCTTAAGCATACCCAAAGAGCCATAATTATTCCTGTCATATGCGGTGTGAAATACGGTATAAATACTGTCATTCTCTTTGATAAGACAGAGCGGGGTTCGCATCCAGCTCCACCATTTCGGGACCTTATTTTCGAGGTAGCACAGGCGTTCTTTCGACCAGTGAATGCCATCCCTTGACCAAAAATAACCAAAAGCATGACGTTGAAGTCCGGAAGAATCAGAACCCGCATCCACGACAGTCACATACAGTCCGTTATCCAGTTTGGTCACCACCGGATTTTCAATAAAACTGAGCCCGTTGTTTAAGGGATTCAGCTCACTGCGACGCTTCCATGGACCCTCAGGTGATTCTGCACTGGCCAATCCGATCTGCCATGCCGGAATGGGTTTATATTGCGTTTGTGCACTGCCGTAAAATCCATAAAACTTACCATCTGATGCCTGGTAAGGGAAAAATGAGTCAGTACCCTGCAAACCTTCCCATGGGTCCGAATCCTTTCCAGGTTCCAGGATCAGGTTGACATCCTCATAAGGACCTGCAAGTCCTTCTTTACCTTTCGTTTTAGATACCGCCCTGAATATTCTTCCTTCGTAATTGCCAAACCACATACCACCACTGTCGGGCTTTGATTTATACCCAACATAGAACAGATTCCAGCGTTCTTCTTTTTTATTGAAAAAAGGCATGGGTGACCACACAGCTGCCCTTGGATCACTGCCCGTAAAATTGCCGCTAGACTCGAACACCGTATTGATCCGCTTCCAGGTCTTTCCATCTGCACTAAGCCAATGTCCCAGTTTCATCTTCACCCAATGCGGATCGCCCACCATTTCAGCACTGAAGAGATGATATCCGTCGGGCTGTTGAATTACTGTTCCCCCCTCGAAACCGTATTTGTTATCCTCTGTACCGGCAATTCCTTTTGTAAGAACGGGAGAATCCACACCCTCTATCACTTCGAGTGAGACCTTTACCTGAATTGAATCTGAGAGCTGTTCAGACACAATCCGGCTGTTTTTGCATGATGCCAGGGCAGATGCCGCGACGATAACAAACAGGATGGGTTTCATTGTACTAATGTATTATATGAATATTGTGTGTTAAGAGCAGAAAATTAAAAAGATATCGAATTAAAGGTATTAATTCTCCGCCACAAAGTGGCGAAATCTCAATAACCGTGGGTGTCAACCCACGGATTAAACTGCAAAGACATATCAGCCACGAAGTGGTTGAACTTTTAGAAATAGTTCAGCCCACTTCGGGGCTGGTAATCTGAGCAAACCACTTAACCGCGGGCTTCACCCACGGTTATTCAGATGAAACCCTTTTAGGGTTTTTCAATATACTTCTAAATATTCAACTCTTAATTCGCATTACTCACAAAAAACAAAGCCTGCGACCCCCCCAGATCGAGCTGGAATTCTGTCAGCACGATCCCGTTTTGAGAACTATGTTTGCACTCAACCGGGCGTGATTCACCTGTATCCGGGTCCCATATGGCAAGATCCTGTTTACCCCTCAGCCGGATGGTTGTAATGACCGGATCCCCTGAGGAATTGGAAAAGAAGTAAATGTCATGACCCTCTTTCACCTTATGGGTATAAGTCAGCGCTCCATGGTAATTCTTGATCGAATCATTGTTGAAGAAAATAAAATCAACTTCTCCGATTTTGTTTCTGATTGATCTCATTTTTTCATAGGGATTCCCAAGCTCAAGTTCCTTAAACGTAACATCCCTGACCGGCAGACACAGGTCAACTGCTTCATTAAGCAAGACCGGCGCAGGACTTGGAAGGAAACAGGATTTCCCTCCCTGTTGATTTGAATTCTCCAGATATTTGCCTGTCATGGTATACTTGTTATTCAGCAAGGCTTCTCTGTCAATTCCAAAAACTTTCATCATGGCATCCCGGACGACTTCATCCTTCCCAAATTCTGCTGAATAATACGGAAGCATACTGGTAGCAATGATCTTTCCTCCCTGGTTATAATAGGCCAGAAGCTTTTCCGCATTGCTTGCCCTGATCGTTGATCCTCCGGGTAAAATAATGAGCTTGTAATCTTCAGAATTTTTTGCATTTGCCAGATGGATCTCATCCTTTTCAATTTTGCATTTTGCATCAAATACTTCAGGATGCAGATAAGTATAGTCCAGCCTGAGCATCCGGAAAAGATATTCGCCTACTGTCATGTAGTCAAATTCTTTTGGCATCTTACCCCCCAGATACGCATATTCCCATCCCTCGCCAAACACATTATAAGCCATGGCAGAAGCAATCGGGTATAATACGGCTACATCCGAAACATGTCTGCCCCCCTGCAACATGTAACTCAACCGCCCGATATATTTATTAAAATCCTGCGTTTCACCCAGGCTCATTTTTTCTTCAATCCCGGAAGGGAAAGGAGTCTGCATATTGATGCCCATGGCATACTGATCCATGGCAACCCTGTAGGCGGTATCCTTATTAATTACGCCATAGGCAGCATATGTCTCCGCCCAGGTGACGGGTTTGTCATAATTGTAGGAAGCGGAGGTAACAATCTTATACCCCGTATTTGCCCTGCCCCAGAAGAATATATCATCAGCAGCCGGCACATCCTGATATTCAAATATCTTCATTAAATCTCCGTTGCTCATCACAGGATTGGGAATCTCTTCCTGATCCATATGCCCGGATAGTCTGAGATTATGTTTTGCACACCAGTCATTGAGCTGCTTTATGAAAGCTTCAGCGTACATTTCAGTCCTTAATCCCATGCAGTGCATTTCGCGCTGATGCGGTTTTTTCCCCGATATCATACCACAGGGCCGGATAATATTTTATCGGCGATTCACCATATTTTTCAGTGAATTTTGTATTCAGATCTGCTGACCACATTCTGCCATCCAGCCAATGCAGGGAAGGCTCATCATAAAATGACATCGGGATCACCGTGCCAAAATATTCGCCTACGGCATCATAAAATTTATCGTAGGAAATAGTGAGGAACTTCTCTACCGATTCCATTTCAATATAATTAATGATACCCGGGATTTCGGATCTTTAAAACCGCTTCATGGTTCAGATAAAATCCCATGAGTTTCCAGTCGCCTTGGCAACAGGGATACTCAGCATTTTTCCCTGAATCTGATCGCTGACATCCTTTAATGATTTATCACCCTGGTTCATCAATACCGCACCGAGAACAGTACCCTCCGGAAAAGTAATCATCAATGTACCCTTGCCTTTCCTGTCTGCTTCCACCTTATCCAGCCTGGAAGCCATCAATTGAGGAAACTTCTGATAAAACTGTCCTGCCACGGTGCCTGTCGGAAATGCATAATCGTCATACAGTATAACCTGCATGCCTGAACTTCTTTGCTTCCTCCACAGCAGCTTTATAAACATTAAGAAATTCGGCGCTTAAATAAACCAGCCCTTTATCACCCAAACTCAGGTGGGGATTTGCCTGTGTTATATAACCCTTATCCAGGTCACCAGCATTTGCATTGTTTGAAACGATGAAAACACCTCCGTAGCCTTTTTCCTTTGAATCATGAATCATATCCGTTGCACTTTCAATATCCAGGGTTCTCAGATCAAATTCGCGACCGGCGTATGCCCTGTAAACCGGGTCAGGATTGGTAAACTGTTTGGAATCAGGAAACGGGATTTTATGATTGCAGCCTGGAAAGAATGGCAACAACAGGAACAGGATGAATAGACAATATTTTCTGTTTTTCATGAAGAATTGGATTAAAATCATTCTAAGAAAATACCCTGATAATTTTCATGCCTGCCGCTTGCTAATACTTACCAAACTCCCTGACAGCCTGAATCATCGCTTCTACGGTTTCCATGCTGACATCAGCCTGCAGGATATGGGCCGGAGCAAGCAGGTATCCCCTGTCCTTGCCCAGAATATCAATCCTTCTCTTTATCTCCTGCCGGATGTTCTCTGCATTGCCTGAAGGAAGCAGATCCTGCTGGTCGATTCCGCCAAAGAAGGAGACCCTGTCCCCGTATTTATCCTTAAGTTCTTGTGGATCAGAACCCGGAACATTGGGCTGTACAGGATTGTATACATCCACGCCGATTTCGATGAAATCGTCAAGGAGCGGTGCCACGGCTCCATCCGAATGCATGATTACAATGATATCGGGGTTCACCTGACGCATTTTTTCGATCATACGCTTATGCCGTGGTTTGAATTTCACCCGCCAGTCATCAGGCGATATAAGTGTGGAAGTCTGGCTTCCCAGGTCTTCCCCAAGCCATACGGCGTCAACACCGGCTTTTACAAGTTGAAGCGCCAGTCCGGTGCTCCATTCTTCCACCCTGTCATTCAGCAGGTCAAGCCAGGGTTCTTCGCACATCATGGCCATCATGTACTTTTCCAACCCGGTCAGATGCCAGGCCAGTTCAAAAAGGGATATCTCCACATCACCCATTATGAAATAGTCCTTTCCAAACCGGTCGATGTCCCGTTTGGCCTTTTCAAACCTTCCCGGGGCATAGGCATCCGGATAAGCATATTTTTCAATATCCTCAATTGATTCAGCGTGATCCAGCGGACATTTTACCACTTCAACATACAGCGGAGTGGGCTTCATAAACATGCCAAACTCATTCTTTGTGATATTTTCACTTACCGGTTCAGGGACATAACCGTTTGACACCGTGCCACCAACCACCACAACATCGCTGCCGAGCTTTGTTCTGATCTCATTGGCTGATATCCGGTAAGTCAGATCTTCGTAATACGACAGCGCATAATCAGGTTGAATACCCAGTTTTTTGCCAAATTCTTCTGTCAGCTGTCTGCAAAGGTCGAATTGTACCGGAATCCTGTCCGGATTTCCGCTTTGCTTTCTGAAAGCTTTTAATACCCTTGTTTTCGAATTCATACTATTGATTTTTTATTGTTTGAAAACAATCAATGTGGATCCGAAGGGATCCAGATGTACCGGCAACATTGTCCTGCTGCCACTTTGGCTGCCTTTGACGATTTCTATCGAGCCTATCAGGGGATCCCAGATTTCAGCACTGCCTGTGGCACTGAAGGTAACATTTCTTTGTACCGGCTGATCAGATAGGTTGATCAGATAGTAAACATCTGTCTGATCATCTCTCCTGTGGTTGTAAAATAACTCACGGAAGGACTTATCCAGGGTCAGATCCGGTCTGCAAAAAGTTTTAGCAGCCTTCGAAACATCAGGGATCAGGGTTACGATTCTGACATGGTCTGATTGCTTCAGTTCACCCGATAGTTGGCGGATAACCGTGGTCTCCTGAGCACTCAAACCCAATTGCGGGAGTTGTCCAAGCGCAACCACATATCCACCTGATGCAACAAAGGCGGCTATTTTCCTGTAGGTTTCCAGCGGGATGATCCTGGTCTCGGGCAATACCAGGCAGCTGAAATTCTCTCCGGTCACAGCAAGCCGGCCATCCACTATGACTGACTCAAGTAAGGCCTGGTCATCGAGGTAATCGAAATCGGTCTGTGCGGCCAGCAGTTCTCCGGATACTTCACCAAATGCGGCGTCAACGCGTTGGGCACTGGGTAAATCGGGAGTGTAGGGAATGATATGTGTGTACAGGTAGAGCTTATCCTTTTTGTTGACAGCCACCGGTGATTCTGTACGCATAGGATCGGGAGGTTCCCAGGTAGTTTTTGCCGTGGGGGTCAGACTGCCCCACATGGTCTGGATTGGGTAATAGACCGCCACATCCGCAACGTGCTTTCCTTTTGACAAGACCAGCCCCAATCTGCCAGTAAAATCATTGAATATTTTTCTTTCTTTATCCGTGAATTCACCATAACCATAATAGGAAGTCACCCGCGTCAAACCCAGGGCATACTGGTATCCCACAGTGGCCAGCCGCATATCGAATGAAACAGGCATCTTCACAGACCTTTCCTGATGAGAGGAGGTTTCACTCATGTTCTCCCATAAACCAGTCATGTGGGTTACCGAGCTCACAAATTTTGGAACCGGGATCTGGGTGGAGCGGGCCAGTGCCATGGGATCGGATGTAAGCATATCCAGGCCCGGAAGATCCATTCTCCGGAGATCCCTGTATAAATTGCCTTCATATACTGCATGCCAGTAGAGGCTTTCTTCCAGAAGGGCATGCCCTGATGCTGCCGGTCCGTTTGCCCTGCACCAGCTCTGGATCTGTCCGTAATAGTTTTCCTCGATCAGGGAAGAAACAAATCCCCAGAAATCAAGGCGCCTGTATATCGTCTCCGGCCCCCCATCCTCGAACAGATAGGGCAGGATTGAAACCGGATCATATGCGTACTTATACCTGAATTCTTCCCGGAAGGTCCGGCTCCAGGGTATGGCAGGAAGCAGTCCGTCTTCACTCTTCAGGTAAGAGGTCATTAAAGAGGGTTCATCAGTAAACACAGCGCGTATGTAGTTCCTGGTCTCTTCCGGTGCTCTTGCCTTATAGGCCTCATGAGTTAGGGTGATGAAACGGTTCATGGCATCCCTGTCCAGTATATTGATATACCGGTTAGTATCGGAGACATTGGCTACGATATGTGTTCCTTCATACATCCGTTTGATGAGGAAAGAAAGAACACCCCATTGTGCCTTATCAGGAGCGGTCCATTCCAAAGTATGATTGATCCGTTTGTAACCGGTCAGATCAATCATTTTTGAGAAATCATACAACCCGTCTTTTACCGGAGCTGCACAAATGAGCAGGGGTTCTTTACTGTAGCGCTTGCCGGAAGGCAATTGGTGCGAAAGTTTACCCCACCCTTCTGTACGACTGTACACAACACCAATTGTCTCATATTCAGGGTGATCCTTTAATGTCAATACACCAGCCTTGCCACTGGGATATCCCTTTTCATCATAAAGCCAGAAATCCATGCCCAGGCTGCGGCATTGTTTCATGTAATCCAGGAAAAGCTGCCACTCCGTTTCGTCCTGCAAATAATTACTGAATCCCACATTGGAAACCACCCCGCCGTATCCGTACTTTTTCAGGCTGTCGAGGATACCGTCGAGCGCAGGCTGATGTGTGATTTGCAGCATCCGGTATTTTATGGGAGGATTCAGGAATTCCTTTGCCAGGGTTGACAAATCAATGACATTAACCCGGTTGAAGGGCTCCTGTGCATGTAATGATCCGCTAAGGACAAACCCCAGGCAAAGAAGCAAACATTTTCCGGGTATAGTAAAACGTTTTGAGTTATTCATTTTTTAGTGTCCGGTTAAATTATGGTAGTTCTCATTCACCTTTAATAATTCAACCTCTACGAGGTTGTAATAGATAGACTTTATTATATACATGCTACAGTAATGCAACTTCTATGAAGTTGATTGATAGCCAGCAATTGTATATGCCACAGTAATGCAAATACTATGAAATTGACTTATATCCTCGTAGAGGATATATTTTTGTAGCATAATTATTTACATATTTATTTGCAACCTCGTAGAGGTTGAATTATTCATTATCCGGATTTTATCGTTCGCATATATAAATCCATTTCCCTGATGTATTTGCATCGATCTCCAGGGTTACGGCATCATGATCCAGGCTGAACCGCAGGGATTTGAAGGCTTTACCCTGCCTTGTAACAAGCCGGACACCCTTTATCCCCGAACGAATCGGAATATATATCCTGCCGGCTCCTTCGGTAAACACCTTAGCAATCGCCTTCAGTTCTGCCGCTTCCTGTTCACTTACACCTGTCCACACGATGATTGGTTGTTCCGTATCACTCAGTTTAAATGACCTGCCATCCACCGTCACCTCTTTGCACTGGTGCCCTTCGAATGAAGTCAGCCGTCCATCAGGGCCTGTATTGAAAGCTGTGATGAGTCTTCCGGAATAGGTTACAATATGTCCATTCACCCTGAAATCCTTCAGTGTAATCTGGTCGGTGGGCAGGGGATTTTCCTGAAGGGCGAGGTTATCCAGTGAATCATTCCTGGAAAAACCATCCGGCCAGTTTTCGCGGTGAGTTCTGTAATGCCTTGCTATAACAGTGGTACCGTTTAGAAACCGGGTAGCAAGATAGTCGGATGTACGTGAAACGTATTCTGTATTGTCGTTTACATCCTTAAACTTTTCAGTCGACGGATATGCTCCTGCAGCAGCAAGGATCCCAAAAAGCGTTCCGGTTTCATAACCCAGGCTGGCCGACTGATCATCACGGGGACGGAAACCAAAATAATACATTCCCCCTTTACCGGTAATCTTTCGTGAGCCAACCGGCATTCCATCCACTTCAGCTTCCTGTTCGGATCCAGTATTCAAGGTGACCGGATATACGTGGTCAACCAAAAAATCCGTAAGAATTACCTGGGAGGGAACCTTATTAAACTGGTTAATGAAGGTCACTTGCTTTCCCGGGGCAACCTGGCCCGGAAACCAGGATGGTGTATAGGTGACTCCAAAAAGTGCATTCCACTTTTCTATGCAGGATATACCCCGGTTATCCAGCACCGGCGGGGGACCACACCAGATCACCCGACCGCCTGATTCGCCCAGTTGTTTCATCATATCCAGAAGTGCAGGAGGCGGGATCACCTCAAACAACGTCACGAGTGTAAAATATTTCCGTCCGTTCACTTCAATGAACCCCTCTGTATTTACCTTACCCAATTCTACCAGCTTTTCAGCCGTAATATAGTTTGCATAGGAATATTGGCTCATCCAGCTGCCGAATCGTTCTTCGGCTGCAACAAGGTTCATAGGGTAAAGGATCAGCACATTCACATCCCTGTGAAGATTATCGGTAATGGCACGGATCGTTGGAGTAGCACTGCAGCCAAAGGCGCTGTTTATGGCCCATTTCCTTTCGGCTACCAGATCAGGCATTCCCCAGAATGCAGCATAGGCATTGGGGTATTTGTTCAAAACTCCAATGGATGCCGACATGGCTGCCCCGTAATAATCGCGGTCAGCCCACCCGCACTCGGCAAAATCGTTGCCGGTGGGCTGAAGATAATCTCCCCATTTGAAATAGTCGTAGCAAGCTGCAGCGGCCTGTTGTACCGCATTCGACCAGATAAAATTTGAGGTGTATTCGTACTGATATGCTTCCATTTTCAGATTCCCTGCGTCCCAAAGATCAATGGTGGGGCTTTGAGCCCAGGATGCATGGGCACCATTATGCAGTTCGCGCTTATACATGGATTCAGCATATTTTTTTGCCGCAATGAAAATATCAACAACCTTGTTATTCAGCATTTTATAATATCTATCCCGGAACAGGATGGTGCGGTGGATGGCTTCAGCTGTTTCACCCATCACATATTGCGTATTATTCACAGCATAGGGACTGTTTGTAATTGATTTGGGCCCGGAAACGAAATAGAGCATGTATTTATCCATATCCGTGTATTCCTTTCCAAACGATGCGGCATATTGGGCTGCCATATTTTTGGTCATGTATCGCACACTGAGCTGGCCGTTATCATGGTGATTGTAATAATACCAGTCCTGTTGAATATGCATTTCATCCGAATACAGTGAGGTAAGGTTAATACCGTTTTTATAGTATTTTTCCAGCATATTGTTTAAGAACCCGGGGACCTCCGGGCTGAAATAATCCATCTCCGGGGTTTCATATTCCAGCATGACCAGAACCCGATCATAACCGGGAAGCTGGTTATTCCCCTCACTGCATATGTTTACACGCTGTATGGGAAGGGTGACGTCTGTGGCCAGGCTGGAAGGTTCCCAGGCCGGAATGATGGAAGTGGTGTCATAAAATTCGATATTGACACCGGATGTGATGCGCCGGATATCATCCGGGTTCACCACGCTGTACCTGCCATTGGCAATGACCTTTTCCCTGAATGCAAAGGCTTGCACACCTTTGAGTTTAAGCAGTATCTTGCCCTTGTTGTTGGTCCAGTATATTTGACGCCAAAGCTGAACATTGAACCGCCCTGTCCGGGAGTCGCGCACCCCCACTGCGTAATGCATCCAGCGTCCGCCTTGGCCTGTCTTGTTAACAAATCCGGGACCGATATCAAGCGGGCTGAGCAGGCTTAATCCGATCCCCATGCTGTAACTGGCTGCAAAATCACTGATCTTCTTGATTTTCATGATGTACTCATCCATGTCGGGAGTAAGCCTGCGCACAGTCCCTGCCTGTTCGCGGTATTGCCTGAAGAACTCATCAAAAGCGATCACCAGGGATTTATCACCCCTCTTTCTGGCTTCTTCACAGATCTCACGCAGACTGGCAAAACGTTTATCAAATCCGGTTGACAAATCGATTTTTTTATCGGGATCCATTAGATCAGACAACTGCTGATCACTGGTGAGAATGATGGTGGCGCTGAACGTTGGAGCGCCGGTGCAGAACCAGATGAGATTTAATAATAAACATATTTTAACAACACATTTTTTCATGGTGTCACTGTATTTTGGTGGATAAATACTGGATTTTCGCTGAAAGGAAAATGTATAACAGGATACGTCATTGCGAGGACTCCGTTTACAAGGCTAGGCCCCTTAACAAAAGATGATGGAGTCCGAAGCAATCTGAAAGGGTAAAACGGAGTAACTTTGGATAGGGTACTTGGGATAAGTTTAGGGTACTCAGGCAGATTGCTTCGCCACAAATAGGCATGTGATTTCACAAATTTGAAATTCCAGAAAAGTGGCTCGCAATGACGCGCTCTGTTTTTCATTTTATGCAATAAACTTAGTTTACTTCACGCTGAAATGATACTCCCCCGACCCTACCATCAAAATCGTCCTGCCATTCTCATATCCGATGACCTTCAAGTCTGCGTTCTTTCCGACCAGCATTCCATTTTCAGACACCCCGTCGGGATTCCCCGAAGGAATATACAGGACCGCTGTGGTATTGCACGGAATCGTCACATCCAGGCTGAATGCTTCGTTTTCATTCCTCCAGTTGCTCACGATTTTTCCGTACGGTGATTCCATTTCAGCTTTGGCCCACTGAAGCTGCCCGGTTAAGCACGGCTTTACCAGGAAATGTTTAAACCCTGGTTCATCCGGTGAGGGTCTGATACCTCCGGCACACTCGTGGAAGAAAGCAGCAAAACCCGAATTCATGGGATGGTTGAAGGATGCTTCCCTTTTCACCGATGGATCTTTATAATCCAAAGGAACCTCCGGCCATGTGGTCAGATCACAGGATAGTGAATATGCCAGGCTGGGGAATGAGGGAACAGTCATGATACGGTAAGCGAGCTCATCCTTTCCATTCTCACATAAAACCGAATAAATCCGCTGGCCATGAATGCCCGTGGCATGGTGACCCTGATGCAAATCATTGATGTCATTTACAAGCCCGGCCATGACGGGAGCGATCTTCTCTTCAGGGATCAGGCCAGCCCTGTATGCCGATACGATACCGGTCTGGCTTCCATATGTCCAGTATTCTGTGCCTTTGACGGGCCTCAGGTAGGCTTTGTTGAAGCTCGCTTTTACCTCATCCATTTTCTGGCGGCACCAGACGGCATAAGGTTCATCCTTGAATTTAGGGGCCATGAATTCCAGTATATCCAGCATTTTATAAAAAAATGCCGTGGAAGTAAGCTCAGGCGGGCATTCCATTTTTTCATTGCTTCCCGGCGGACACCAGTCCCCATAACCATTTTGGATAATACCATTCTTGTCTTCGTAGCGCAGGGTATAGGTAATAAAATCTTTCATATGCGGGTAGAAATCGCTGAATACCCTGATGTCACCGTTATACAGATAAAGGTAATAGGGTATAAATACAATGGCCGCGCCCCAATCGACCCTGGCTTCCTGGCAAATCCGCTTCCCCGTGGAAATGTTCCCCGGGATGCCGGGAGTTGCCGGTTCCCCGAGATAGGTCTCCCCTCCTCTGCCGAGCTGACTTTTAATATCAGCCATGTATTTGGTAAAAAAGAGGGCCATGTCAAAGTTGAAAAGATCTGTTTCAGCCGTGCCGTGCGCGTCACCAAGCCATCCGCATTTCTCGCGTGCCGGACAATCTTCGGTTATGCTGTGGAGGTTGTCCACGATCGTCCAGAGCGAGGTTTCATAGATGCTGTTCAGCAGGGTATCAGCCGAGGCAAAGTTGCCGGTCCTCTCTACGGAACTATGGACCAGAATTCCCTGCAGGGTTCCGGTATCCGGCTGTTGTGTCAATCCATCGACCTCGATATACCGGAATCCGGCATAGGTGAACCGGGGCTCCCATTCCTCCAGGCCACTGCCTTTACAAACATAGATATTGGTCTGGATCATGCCGGTATGTTGATGCCCTAGGGAGGCAAAATCCAGTTCGCGGCCTGCTGCATCCAGGTTCTCAGCCAAGCGCATGGTGATCTGCCTGCCGGCTTGCTCCCTGACCCGGATCCTGGCCCATCCGGCGATGTTCTGCCCAAGATCAAAAATCCATTTCCCGCTGGCCGACTGAAATATCTTCACAGGGGTGAGGGTTTTCATCCTTTTAATGGGAGGCAGCAACTGGGACCGCAGGCTGTCGGCAGGTGCATCCACCAAAATGGCCTGCTGCCAGGACTCATCCCCGAAACCGGCATCTGTCCAGCCCTCTTTTTCTTCCCGGGCATCATAACTTTCGCCCCCATACACATTATCGAACAAAACCGGACCGGTGGAAGCCTTCCAGTCGGGTCCGGTAGCCAGACTGTCCTGGGTACCGTCGTTGTATTCAATCCATATTTTGCATTTCATCCGGGGAGAACCATAATTGAGCCATTCGGCAAAACCGATGTTTTGTCCGTAAAAGCCACTGCCCAGCATTACGCCAACGGCGTTTTCACCTTTTTTCAGCATGGTCGTAATGTCATGCGTCACATACAGGGAAAATACATCATAGTTGGTCTGTCCCGGGTCGAGCACATTTTCACCTGCTTTTTTCCCATTGACATATAATTCGGCATAACCCAGGCCCGAAATATACGCCATGGCATTCCGGATCTTTTTGGTGACGGTAAATTCCTTCCTGAACAAAGGAGAAGGATGGGATTTTTTCATCACCGGTTCTTTCATTAGAAAATTCTGAAAAGGTCTTTCACTGAGCGGAGATGTTCGGGTATCCTCCTTAGGACCGATCCATTCTGCCCCATTCCAGTCATCTTTCGTCAGAAGAGCCATCCTCCATGTTGCGGTTTTTGACCAACATGAAGGTTTGCCATCCTGGTCCCAGATGCGGACCTTCCAATAACAATGCTGGCGCGACCTGAGCTCGGACCCGGCATAGATAACCTGTGTTGAACTGGATGATTCCACAATTCCGCTGTTCCACAGATCCCCGGTATTTTTATCAATCATCTTACGGCTGCTTGAAACCAGGACCTGATATGACTTCTGGCTAAGGTTTCTTAATTCAGGTGAAGCAGGTTCAAGCTTCCAGCTAAGACAGGGAAATTTCACGTCAATATTTTCGGGATTGGTCAGATACTCAGTTCTCAGTTCGGAAAGAACCATGGTAGGTTTCTGACAACCCAGGCTCAGTATGGCTGCCGGAATAATCAGGCAGCTGATATTTCGGACCAACTTCATAAGCAATGATGAATTCATGGATTTACTTAGTATTTAACTGCTACAATGGAAACCGGTCCAATCAGCCCGGAAGACTGAAGCGGATCCGAAGGCCTGATCACATTGACATTGATCCAGGTTTTACGGTCTTTTACGGGCAGCCGGCTGTCACCAATGAGCCGGTTTATCCAGTTGTTGACAACCTCCACTTCAAGTGTATTCTCGCCCGCCTTCACCAGGCCGGTGATATCCACACGCCAGGGTGCGGTCCACACACCGCCGGCTGGCTGTCCGTTCACTTTCACTTCAGCCATGATACCCACCCTTCCGAGGTTCAGGTAAATGGTTTCGCCTGAGGGTATCTCATCCATTTTAAAAGTGTTTTTATATACCGCAGTACCGGAATAATACCGGATTTGCGCATTCGGACTTGCAGACCAATCAAGCAGATCCTGCATGGTAACAGTTTCTTCCGGCCCGCGCATCGCTGCGTCAAAGCTGACCTCCCAGGGTGCATTCATTTCGACCAATACCCGGGGTTCAGGGTAATTCAGGATTTTATTATCCGGATCAGGCTTTCCTGTCCTGGCAAACACAACAAAAGCACTTTCATAGGGTTCGAGCTCTATGGCTACCCTGGTGATCTCACCATCCTGTTCATAGGACGGAAGATCACGCTTTTTTCCGGACACGGCATCCCACAGCTCAGGCTTTCTGTCCTTCACCCTGAAACCGGTTTGCATGCGCAGTTGGTGATCTCCCTGGTTGGTTAAAAAGTATATATCCGTATTGTTCAGCTGACGGTGGATCCACAGCAGCGGCAAATCAGGGGCTGCATCAACATCGGGTAAAACACCGGCCTGATCCAGTGCCTCCTGCATATCCATTCCGTTCATGATCAACCCTTTTCCGACCTTTGCCGATTTTATTGATTTGCCATCAACATTACCCCATAATTCAGCCGTCAAGGTCTTAACTTCCTCATCCGCAGCAGGGAAATTCTGCAGGCTGGGTGAACGGGACGGAGGCGGGCCCAGTAACGGATGCGCCCTCTGTTACGAGCTGCTTGATTTTCCGGAGTAATTCCGGGCGCATGGTTTCCAGGGGAGGCAATACCAGCAACCGGTAGCTCATGCCATCAGGTAATACCAGGCTTCCGTCTTTTACCGTCACCCTGTTCATGATCACTTCGGCATTAATATAGTCATAGGAATAGCCTCCCGGGATCTCCGGAACGCGGGTCCCCGTCATTTTGGGAACATCCTCGCCGATAAAATAGCAGACATCATTTACTGCCAAACCCCTTTGCAACATGAACATGCATCGGCGCTGGTAATCGATCCATTTTTTCGACTGATTGAACCAGGTATTTTTCCGGTTGAATTCTGTACCAAAGGGTGCATTGATCCCAGGCGTTCTATCTTCATATGGCTGCTGAATATACAAATGCAGCACAACATGGTTGATACCTTCCGTATAGCTCCAGTCTCCCCGCTTTTTCAACATGGCGGGAAAACGCTGATAGGCCAGACCTGCTGAAGTGTAAGACTCCGCGGAAACCCGCCTTTTACCATAAATGTGGGCAGCCGAGGAAGAGGCACGGCACTCAATATTGCCCAGTTCACCCTCGTTCCAGAACTCTCCTGCAATATCGTGGCTCTGTCCGCCATACATCAGGAATTCCGACGGAAAGCCCCAGTGACCGTAGTTTTCGAGCCACACCCTGAGCCCCTGTTCCTGGCTCAGGTCGCGCAATCCCCCTACATAATCATAGGCAACCCGGTCAGCAATGAGCCGGCGCAAATCCCAGAGAAACCTGTCGGATTGATCAGCCGAACCAACAATCCTGCCAGAAAGAACAGGAAACCAGGGAATCGGATCATACCCATAACGTTCCTGGAAGTCCTTATCCAGATCCTCCGTCCAGTTCTGGGAACCCTGCTCATAACTGTCCAGCACCACATGCTTCAGAGCAGTACGATCTTCAGCCGGCATCCGCTTCAGCAATTCCCCGATAAAAGCATCAAAATGCTTTTTCAGGTGTTCCCGGCTCATTTTATCCACTTCCCAGCCTGTGGCATAGGGAGCTGACGGACTGTTCTTCGTCCCTGTTGGCGTGGCTCCGATGCGCATCACGATCCACCTGCCTGCAGGGGCATCCCATGTAAGGGTGCCGTCTGCGGACAAGTTGGAAGTCAGATCAATTACTTTCATGGGATCCATTTTCATGTCCTGTCACACCTGTCTCCGGCTGGGACTCCCATTGGTATTCCTTCCACAAGGGAAAAGGTGTCTGGCACATCTTTCCAAGCTGTTTTTCTATGTAAGAATCCAGCCGGGGTGCGGCGCTAAGTACAATTTCTGCCATTCCCACATTCAATCCGGCAGCAGAGCCGGCAGATAAGGAAGTTTGTGAGGTTAAAATTGCTGAATACAAGCCTGAATTTCTCACCGGTAATCTCCGGGATAGCCACCGCAACCGGACCAAAAGGAATAGCCCCGACACTTACACTGGGATTGCTGCGGTCAAAACGGAAGTTTTTAACGCTGCTGATAGGTGCCGTTCTCAGCAACCTGCAGGTCAACATCTGCAGCAAAGGGTGTTCTTGCAGGATATAAAACAAGGCTTCTGGCGGTAAAAGGAGCAGAAGTTTCCATATCAATGGTGATGGTCTTGCTGTTACCTGCGCGGTTGAACAAACAAATTGTAGAGGTGTCCCCATCGCACCCGCTCCGGATTGCCCAGGGCAGGGATGGTTGTAACTTTTGGATTCATACTGGCCATTGTTAATCCATCGTTCTCAGGAACTGGATAAGCAATGACCCTTACATCCTGATAAATGGTTTTGGGCTGGTTTAGTTTCATCTCGATTTTTTTTCCGCCCTCTATTACAATTTCGCTGCTAACAAGATAGCGCATGGCTTCAGTGGATTTCACCCAGGGTCCGCCCGACTGGCTCCAGCCCGGACAGTTAAACATCCCGATATTCACCCCCACTCTCTTTCCTTCGCGAATGGTATGCTCGATCAGCTGCCACCATTCTTCGCTGAGCACAGACACTTTACCATACGACATTTCCCCGAGACCGATATTACCGATTAAGGCCTCGCCGATGCCGATGCTTGCCATGGCTTCAAGATCTTTTGTAATACCTTCCTTGGAGATGTTATCACTGATCCAGTACCAGTAGACCCAGGGTTTGACCGAATCGGGCGGATTTAAGAATCCCTGCGCAAGCTGTTCGGGTGATACAGGATCGGTCTGTTCAGTCCTTCCGGTATTGCAGCCGGCCATCAGCAAAGCGAGTATTGTTCCTAGTACCCAGGTACCCGACAATATCGTGAGGTTCTTTTTGCGTTTTCATTTCATTTATTTTAGGTTATTGTTTTGCCTTCATAGCCCAGTTGATCACGGCTTCAATATTGATCGCACTTTCCCATGGCCGGCAGCGTGTACCACTTGGCTTGTCGTTCAGATAATATTCTGACCAGGATCCTTCCTGATCCACTACGGAAAGAGTTTTATCATACACACGGCTGGCATCTGCACTGTCAAGCATGGTGAGGGCATTCAGCAGAAATCCGTAATCATACCCGACAGTACGGATCTCATCTTTCTGGTTTGCCATTTCCTGCTTTGAAGTCATGGCGCCGGTTGTAATAAAATTGTCCCGGATTTCACACACCGCTCCTTTTAGCTGTTCAAAAGGCATCACTGTGAGATTCCATGTAAAAAGGAGCCAGGGCGACCGACAACAGGTTATACTGCTTTGACTTCTGCCTTTGGGAAGGTTCGCTCCGTTGATGCAGGCTGCACACAGATAGCGGTCGTTTTCATTCCTTTCCGTCCACACAATTCCCTGGTATTTCGACATCAGGCAACCGGGGCCTGCCATTTCACATACGCCATGACGGAACTAAGGGCAAGTTCTGCTGACCTGGCCCTGTCGGGATTATTGGTCCAAAGCACCCCATCCTTCCAGAAGTTCTCACTGAATTTTGTTCTTAACCAGGGTGAGCAGGGACTGATTTTCCGCAACCCTGGCGGCTGGTCCATAAATGTGTGTGGCGGATGCCCATTCGAGAAATTGCTGACCGCTTTCAACAAAGAGCATGGTAGCTTCGGCTGAACCGTCATTCAGCGTTGAACGGGGCAATAAACCGCCGGCCACATAGGTTTCATCGCCGTTGAATGGTAACATCCCATCCACGAGATATTTTTTCTGGCTCTCGAAGGCCCAGTCAAGCATCGGTGCGATCTCCGTCCAGAAATGCAGTATCATTGAGTTGCCTTTAAGCAGGTCAAATGCCTGCAAGGATCAGATACCCCGTAATTTCAACCTCATCATTTTCATGAATATGAAAAATACCGTCAACGTCCAATGGCTTGGGCATTATGGATAAATCCGTATTTTTTCCATATCTGCCAGTAAAAGTTCAGGATTGACTTTGCCTCCTCGTTCAGCCCAAGCGCCAGCAATCCCCTGGAAACGCCATACTGGTCGCGCACATATCCCAGCGGATAGGGATACCCGGCCAGCACAGCTCCTTCCGAACTTTGCTGGGCTTTGATCAACACGGCCACATCATCAATAGTCTGGATCAGCTTATCACGCCGGGGAAGAGCGGCAGGCAAAATCTTATTGAAATCAGTTCTTCGTGCGGTGAATTCCTGCCAGCATTTGTCTGTTCTGTCAAGCATATTTTGCGGGGATGCTGACAAAGCATGATTTGTGTTGTTGATCACATCGGCGTATCCGGGCCCGCCCACAAGGTAGATATAGCTCTCCCCTGGTTCACAAATGATCCGGAGAATTGCAGAATCAGGAACCGCCTCGATCCGGGCAGCTCCGGTTACGGCCAGTTGACCGTACAATAAACGCGGAAAAACATACGTCTGGTAAATGGTGGTGCCGGGGGGAACGATCATCAACCGGCCTGATGCCTTTCCTCCGGCTTGCAGCCGTGCAGAATTATCAATCAGCTGTACATATTTCTCCAGTGTCATCCTGAAAATCATTCTGTCCGGGGTTTGCACATGGCGCACAAAACAGGGAATTTCCGCATCTACAAAATCCTCCAGCCCGGCCGATTTGTCATTTCCATTTTTGAATGTATGTGTCCAAATAGCCGTACCCGGTTTCCGTACAGAAAAAAGATTTTTCTGATCAGAAAGGCATTGCAGGGTAAAGTATGAAGGTGTGGAATAGGGGCCGGTATAGGAAGTGACTATATCAGGTCCCAGTTCATAGATACACATGCTGCCATTGCCCAGCACATGGATCGAACCATCGGTGATGCTTTTTCCAGATGGAGAAAGCTGTGCAAATGCCTGCCAGGCAGACACAAATAAAAGGACGAAAATTGATTTTTTCATTTTCGTGTATTGGATGAGAAATTGAACCAGTCAATGTTGAACAGATCCTCTCCGGTACCAGCTGAACCGAAGCCAAATGGCATGAACTCCCTTCACCTCGCTGATTTTTCCCTTCACAGTGATCCATGTTTTGCCATCCCCGTTGCCCGGGACATCCACTGTGCCAATAGAGGGTCCCCACCTGTTGTCGAGCCCGATGTCGATCCTGCCGCTATGCAATCCTGGGGCTACCCGAACGGATATGCTGTCAACACCCTGACCGAAGTTCAGGTACTTATACCCGGCCTTATCCCTGTTCCGGATGCCGGTAAGCTGTTCATTATCTGCAGAAAAGGCCCGTACAAACACACCGCCTTCCAACAGGCAGGCCCTTTCCGCATCCATGCTGCAGAGTGCATCCAGGGGTCCTGCGGCACCCTGGGTGGTCATTTCCACTTCGTTGATACTGCCATCGGCATTGAATGTGATAGGCTCCATGCAGGCCCTGCGCATAGTCACGCTATTATGCGATGAACGATGATAAAATACATACCAGTTCCCTTTAAATTCAATGATCGAACCATGGTTATTCCAATTGCCCGGATCACAATGATCATTATCCACAATTACGCCACCATATGTGAATGGGCCCATAGGTGACTTTGAAGTGGCATACCCGATACAGGTTGGCATGCCTGCCCTGCCCATGTGCGCATAGATGAAGTAATAGATCCCGTTTCGCTTTACCATGTACCCGCCTTCGTGGAAGAAATGCTCTTTTTCAGTTACAATGCCGTCTTTGATCGTGGATTTATCTATTTCAGTCATGTTGGGTCTCAGTTTGGCTATTTTGGCAGAAAACTGACCCCAGATATAATAACCCTGGCCATCATCATCAATAAACACACAGGGATCAATCTCGTTTATTCCTTCCAGGTCTATAACTTTCCCATTGGTAAACGGCCCGGACGGTGATTTGCTGGTGGCAACACCTTCGGTATTGAGCGGCGAAGCAAGGGTATAATACAAATAGTATGTTCCGTCTTTATACTGGCAATCGGGAGCATACAGAAAATCGTCACTGTAGGAAACCTGGTCATTTTTGCCGGCTGAAGCAAATGCATCCTTAAAAATATCCCAATGGATCAGATCACTTGTCGACAGCACATAATGATCATGCGAACAATACCAGGCGGGATTCTCATCCCGCGATCCGTAGATATACAGTTTCCCGTCCTTCCATACATGGGATGACGGATCAGCGATATACAGTCCCGGTGGAAATATCGGATTCTGCGCCTGTACTCCTGTCATAAACAAAATGTTGGAGATAAGACTACCCATCAGCGTGTATAAAATTTTCTTCTTCATTTCAGGGAGTTATATTAATGGCTGATTCGTCGCGGATGACTTCGGGGATCACCATCATCTCCGGTCTGTTTCATCCAGTCATCAAGGGCTTCGCCCAATTTGTCGCGGGTTTTTTTGTACTCAGAATTTTCTGCAAGGTTTTTCATTTCATACGGATCACTTTTCAAATCATATAGCTCCTCTTTTGGCCTGAAGAAAGTAGCTCTGAGCAATTCATACTGTACAGGGAATTGCTCCTTGTTCAGGATGACCTCTGCAAAGGCCAGGTTGCCCCAGACACCGCCTGGTGTGGCATCGAGCGGTAACCAGGCAAGTCCTTTGTTTGTATTGGCAAACACTTCATCTCTAACAAACCGCTCTATCGGATAATCTGGAACCCTTTCGTACCGCAGATTGCGTATATAACGGTAGCGGCCGTCGGTAACCGTGCGCGTCGGATAATATTCTACCGGATCCGGGCCGTGGGCATTGTGTTCTGAAAAAATAAAATCCCGGCCTGTTGTATTTGTTTTCCCGGCAAGCAGGCTGCGTAAAGATACTCCCTGAACAGTTGCCGGAATATCAATACCTGCAAAATCCAGCACGGTTGGCAGAATATCAATATGGCTGGCCAGTTCAGAAGTCTGAATGCCACCGATAATCCCTTGTCCGGTGAATGATAGCGGCACATGGACGCCCCAGTCATAGGTAGTGGCCTTGGCACGGTGATAACAGAATCCCTGATCGCTGGTGTAAATCACAATTGTATTTTTTGCCCTGCCTGATTCCGTCAATGCCCGAAGAATCTGTCCGATAGCATCATCAGCAAGTTCAACAGCACCCAGGTAATCTGCATAATCCTCACGGGTATTCTTTGTATCAGGCCAGTTAGGCGGAATCTGCACATCATCGGGCGAAACTTCGGGCAATCCCGTTTCGGATGTATTCCTTCGGAAAGGACGGTGCGTATATCCAATATTTGCCTGCAGAAAAAATGATTTCCCTTCCGCCTGTTTTATAAATTGAGCAGTGGTTTGATAGGCATCGGCATTTCCATCAGGGTAGCGGTACTGAAAAGGAAACTTCCAAGGCGGGCTCAAATGAAATTTGTTTGTTATCCCGGTGATGTAACCATGGGCAGTCAGGATCTCAATAAGCGTGGGGAGGTCTTCATGTACGCCAACCGAATCTGCCACAGTAGATTGCCTGCTAAACTGTACATCCGGATCTCCCAGACCCGGACCCCAAGTGTTTCTCCAGTGCCCGTTGGAATGTGGATACATTCCGGTAAGAATGACGCTTCGGCAGGGTGAACATGATGCTGCAGCTGCATAGGCATTGGTGAAAAACATCCCCTTATTTGCCAATACATCCATGTTGGGAGTTTTGATGCCCGGAGTCCCGATAAGCGAGAGATGATAGGACTGATCATCCGTTAAAAGCAAGATGAAACAAGGACGATCCCTTTCCGGAGCGCGAGGTTGTGCAATCAATTGTGTTTTGCAGCAGAAGGACAATGTGAGGATCATCCACAAAACTGCAGCAGAAAAACAATATCTCATGGTTGTTTCTTATTATCCAATACCGAATAAATATTGACCGCGATGGGATCAGGCATGATGAACATGCCCCCATAATTGCCGGTGGTGCTGTTGTGCGTATCGGGATAACAGTAGTCAAAGTCGCCTTTCAGATAATTTTCGTAGGTTGAAGGAATATTGTGCGGACGCCAGTTGTTCTCGGTATGAATATTGATCCATCGGATCGCGGCGACTGTAACACCTTCATGGAAGCGTTTCCAGTCTACTTCCGGATCAGCCAGATCCCAGCGGATACCGCGACTGGCAGACTCGGAAAATACGGATAGGACCTCCCATTGCACATGGTCCCTTACCCAGTTGGCAAAGTACCAGTCGCTTGAACTGAGCACCGGCTTGGTATTATACATCATCTTTACATCTGCAGGTTCCCACAAATGCGTAAATGGCAGAAGGGTACGGATCCAATGGATGGATTTTTCTTTGTATTCCTCCTTACCGGTAGCCCGAAAACCTTCATAATATGCAATGGCAGCATGTCCTGCAGCCAGCAGGTTCGCCGCATGCAGTGGCGTTTCCCAGTAATCTCCACCCTCGGGTCTTTTCATGTTCATACAGTAATCCAGTGCCCTTTTTGCTCCGTTCATATAAACCTCCCTGCCGGTAGCCTTTGCAATATCCAGCAGCGCAAGGGCTGGTACCACCACAATGTCCAGTGCATTATCATAGGCCAGTCCCATTGGTTCAAAAAGAGCAGCGGCCACTTTGAAATCATCTTTTGTATAATGTCTACCTTCAGGATCAAAATAAAAGGAACCATCCGGTTGCTGGATGCTCATTAATTCATCACCATACCTGATCATTCCGGCCAAGTCAGCGGGCAGTTTTTTTCTTGAGACAGGACTGGTTTGCGAATTACACCAGTCAACCTTGGCCTGCAATTCTTTCGCCAGTTTGGTACCCTTGTTTTCGGCTATATACCGGCTGAGAAAGGCCGGAACACCCGGATGGACCTTATCCTTTTCCCTTTGTTTGATCCCAAAGCCCTCTCCCTCGTGCCAGAAGTTGGTATTATAGGCATTGGCAATCCTATCGAGGGTTTCCTTATAGCTCCATTTGGGTGCGGGCGGTTCAGGCATCCCATTCCTTTTTACCCAGTCGAGCATGACATCCAGACTGTTTCCTTTACTCAGCCAGATCTCGGCGTCGAAATTGATCATCTGGCCGATCTTAAGCTCAATCGGCAGGGAAGAATATACCTCATTTTCGTGCCCTTCGACTGTTGCATCGGGAACCATCAGTCCCATAAGACTGTTGTTCATCCTGTCGATGAAATTGGGTGTGGCAAAAACGGGTTGTGGTCTTTGTGTCCGGTAGTTGAACCAGCGTGTGGCCACCTGGTTCGGATCCCAGGAAAGGCCAATCCCGCTACCTTCATGGCTCAGGGCCATCAGGGGTGCAGTAACCTTATAGGGATGGGGTACCGAACGCAGAGCCCATGGATCCTTGAACCAGTCGATCCCGCTTGACCATTCATCGCCCATTGTCCATTCCACTCCGGGGAGTATGGAATCATCCTTTTTGGTGCCGAATGAAGCTTCACCTACCTTAAGCCAGGGCCCGCGGATATACCGCGCATAATAGTTACCGGTGGCTGTAAGACGGTACTGCAGGTACAACAGTGGTTGGTCCTTAGCCAGGGTGATTGTCACCTCGCCTGTTATGGCTGGTTCGGTGAATGGATACCTCATCCATTCTTCAAAGGAAGTACCGACAAGATTGTTTCGGGCGACTACTGACTTCACTTTGAAAACCAGGCTTTCACCTCTTTCACCGGTTTTGCGTTCTACACTCTCAGCTTCGAATCGCATGGGAATATCCTGGTCACGGAGCATGATCTCACCCAGGTGATCCAGGATGGCCATAAGCTTTCCTGTGCCCGTAGAAATTTCGCCCCATCCCCATCCCCCGATCCGGCGGAACATCTGCACCTGCATCTGGTCGTTTTTAAGCAGGACAGACTGGTTTGAATAATTTGTCCTTTTATATTGCGGTTTTGCATCTGTCAGGATAACCGGTTGATCGATGGGTCCTGACTGAACAGAGGACTGCGGTACAGCATTGTTCAGCAAACAGGGGAGCCATAAGAGCCCCAGGAGATAAAAAATCTTGTTTTGCATATGATGTGTATTTATTTAAATGAATTAATCTCAATATTTTTTTTTATTGAGTCCCTGAAGTCTGCAATGCATCGCGTCATTGCGAAGGACCCCGATAGCTATCGGGGGACTGAAGCAATCTGCTGCAGATGAACAGATTGCTTCGCTGCGCTCGCAATGACGCGATGCATTGCAGACTTTTCGAGGTGGACTCATTAATTTGCCGTTAGAATTTTAACCGGACCTGTTAATCCGGATTTCAACAATTTCGAATCCTTGCTATAATGTTTATAAGTTGTAAACGTTAACCGGCCTGAAGTGCGGGGCGTGTTGTTTTGCAGCCATTCCGGCCATTGCCCGTTTTTAATGCCGTCATCCGGTTTCAGTTCATCACCGATCAACCGGTTTGGCCAAAGGTTGGCCACTTCAATATCTACCTGGTTTTCACCGGAAACGACTGCACTGGTAATTTTTAACCGGAAAGGAGCAGTCCAGACAACACCCATATCTTTGCCATTCATCCGCACCCGTGCCAGGTTGTTTACTTCTCCCAGATCAAGGAATAGTTCAGTGTTTTTATCTGCAAAAACATCTTCAGAAAGGTTTAGGGTATTGTGATAGGTAGCAATTCCTGAATAGTATTTTATGCCTTCTTCAGGTCTTGAAGTCCAGTCAGCAAGCGAATCGAATACAACATTTTCAGGTCCGCCCCATTTCGGGTCGAAGGATAACTTCCACGGGGTATTTACTTCAAACAAAACTTCCGGTCGGGCAAAATTTTTCAGCCCGCTGGAGTTGGCTGCCCTTGCTTTTTTATCGTGATTAAAAACAATGAAATAACTTTCGTAAGCTTCAAATTGAAGCGGTATCTGTATCTGACCTTTTTTTATTCCGAAATCAGGAAGATCTCTCCTTTCTCCGGTCATAGGATTCCATAATTCGGGCGTTCCTTTGCCCACCCGGAATGTACAGCTCACGTCTATTGCAGCATTGGTTTTGTTTGAAACAAAATAGATATCTCCGGAAGGGATCAATTGATGCGTATATCTTACAGAACCAGTTGATTCAAAATCTTCAGGAATACCCATTTCCCGGAGTATTGAAGCGGTGGCATCATAATCAGGATAAAGTTCTGGCAGACTAATCTGAGAAAAAGCACCACCCCAGTATATTTTGCCTTTACCCAGTACTCGATCAGACATCTTGGAAGGAGCAGTTGTCTCGCCCCACATTAATTTGGCTTTATCCGCCACCTGCTTATCACATTCCGGATAATTTACCAGGCTGGGTGATTTCTGTGGAGGATTACCAATGATGACTGCTCCCTCATTCACCAACAATTCAATTTTAGCGAGCAAGGCAGGTGTCATTGTTTCTGTTGCCGGTAATACAAGCAGACGGTAAGATGCCCCGGACGGGAAAACAATTTTACCATCAGCAACTGAAGCTTTTAATAATTGGGAAGGAGAACATCCGTCGAAATTATAACCTTTCCGGTCGGGTAAAAACTCAGCCGATGACTTGCCGCCGGAAATTACATCTCCCTCACTAAGGCCCAGGATGTTATTTTCGGGACTATCCTGGGTCAATGCGGATGCCGGAGCCCTGAAAACCTGTGGTGCCCCTTCCGGTGTCAGATAAAGAATGTCGGCCACAGTTTGTCCCTGTTGCAGGATGAACTGGCAGCGGGAGACATATTTATGGTATGCATCGGCCATTGGCCACCAGGTCTGGCTGCGGTCGTGATGCACACCAAAGGGCCCCATGGTCATTCCCGGCTTGAGGTTATCCGGCAAAACCTGATGCTGATAGGTATGGTACACGAATTTGTTTATGCCGGCAGCAAAAGCCCAGTCGCCCTGGTTTTTCATCGATCCGGGATATTGCTTCCATGCATCGAGAAAGGCAGTAAACGACTCGGCAGCAACAACCCTTTTCCCTTCAATATGAGCAATGGACGCGGCCTGGATACAACTGAACCAGGTATTGAATCCATAGCCCTTGCTCCAGAATTCACACATGGGAACATCGGCAACAGCACCCAGTTCCATATCAGCTGTGGGGTTCAGGTCGTATGGTTCAATAGAGAAGCCCATATTGTATTTATGAGCGTACTTTTTCAGATGAATGGCATGGTTTTCAATTACAAGTTCCTGCGCAGTTTGCCGCAAATCCCATAGAAACCGTTCGCTTTTTTCAAGACTTTCAACCACCATTCCGGCATAAACCGGATAAAAAGGAAGCGGATCGTAGCTTCTGCGTTTTTTAAATTCTTCTCTAAATTGTAAAGTCCAGTTTTGAGCGCCCATTTCCCAGCTATCCATGTGCAGCATTTTTAAGCCACCCTGAAGATTCTTATCCGGAATTCCGGTTTTTTGAAGCAACAACCCTATGAAATTTTCCAGGTGTGCATTGATCGCTGAGGTGTCAAATTTATCGGCTTCAAAACCCACACCCGGTATTGGAGCAGGGCGGGTAACAGCGCCGTTGTTCCTGCTCCCGAATCGCATGATGGTCCAATTACCCCCTGGGACTTTCCATTCCAATGTACCATCCGGTTTTAAATAAGAAGAAACATCAACTATTTCTTCCATTGAAATTGCCGTTCCTTTTGCAGATTCACCATAGTTTGCAAACGACGGAAGAAACGGCTTAACCCCGGCCTTTGAAGAGTAGGGCTCGCGATAATACAAGGCTTTCTCGGTTATATTGCTTATTTTAAAATTTCCGGAGGGAGTCGGGAAGGCGAGCACTGCAACATCTTCATAATAATCGAGCCATCTCTGTTTAAGTTCAGGCGTAAAAGAAGCTTCCCCAAAATAGGGATTCATAGGTACAGGTTTGGCAAGGACGATTGGTTTGTTATCAGTTCCCGAAACTTGTACTGAGCTAAATACCAGGTGTTTCATGGATTGCTCACCTGAAACCCACGGACCTCCGCTGCCTGTCCAGCCCGGACCAACACCAAGTGTAATTGTAATACCTAAGCGTTCGGACTCGCGTACAATATGCGTAAACAGGGTCTGCCACTCTTCGCCCAGAAAATCTACTTTTCCGCGGGGGATACCCACGTTTACTTCCAGAAACAAAACAGTGCCAATGCCAACTTTCTTCATTGATTCCAGGTCGGCAGTTATAGCATCTTTCGACATGTTCCCATCCATAAAATACCAGTACACCCCTGGCCTGACCGAGTCGGGAGGCGTCTGAAAACCTGATGCCAGCATTTCAGCAGTCTTGTCGCCCTTATTGTGGGAACAGCTTTGCAAGACCAAAGTCAGAACCGAAAAACTTATAATCGAAAGAAGGATAGATCTGTACATAGGTTTCATGGTAATTATTTTATGTATATGCATTCGAGGAAACAAAAAGGAAAATCCCTGAACAGATGAAGATCATCTGTCCATTAATGATTCATTAAAATTATAACCTGGCGGACTTCAAATCAATGCGTATTCTGCACATTCTTTTGTACAAAATGGGCTGTATTTTTTGTGTCTCTGCGAGATATTTTTATTGTTCCTGAATCTCTACATTATTATCGGAAAACATAATAATCCTTTCCTGCCTCCGTCTCAAGGTCAAATTCAGAAACTGGTTTTAGCTGCACACCTTTTAGTACGGCTTTTCCTGAAATGACCGGATCTTTTATATCTGGAACAGCATAGAAGGGATTCGGATTTAATCCCCTGGCAGGTTTTAAATTCACTGAGAATCTCTCGGGTATCATGCCATTATACATTCTCAACCTTAGATTTCCCCCCAGAGCTGATTTTACTGTCAACCGGGTAATTTTGCCATTCTTCCATTCCATATCGGTCTCAAATCCTCCCCTGGCCCTTAGCCCGTTTACTCTTCCACTTTTCAGGTTATCCGGTAGTGCCGGCAAAATGAACACTGCGCCATCATGCGACTGGATGAACATTTCTGCAATCCCTGCAGCACAGCCGAAGTTACCATCAATCTGGAAGGGCGGATGCGCATCAAACAGGTTGGGAAAGGTACCCCCACTGTGCTCGGACTCCCCGGTATGTTTGCCCGGCGGACTGATCTGGTTTTTCAGGAGACTATATACCCGGTTGCCATCGAGCAGCCGCGCCCACAGGCATGTTTTCCATCCCATTGACCAACCCGTTGAAATATCTCCGCGGTACTCCAGCGAATTTCTGACGGCTTCAAAAAGTTCGGGTGTTCTCAAAGGTGATATCAGATTGGCCGGATATAAGCCCAGCAGGTGTGACACATGACGGTGATGATCCTCCACACGATCCCAATCATCATACCATTCCTGCAACTGTGCGTGTTGTCCTATTTTCATCGGAGGCAGCTTGGCAATGGCATCCTGCAACTGCTTCACAAAATTCTTATCTGCATTTAGCCTGGAAGCGGCGATGACCGTGTTGTTAAACAAGGTAAATACAAGCTGATTACTCATGGTAGTGCCGGCAAATGTAAATAATCCGTCAAATGGAGAGTTTTCGGGGGATGCATCGGGAGATGGAAGCAGACGGCCAGTTTCCGGCTCCTGCCAAAGCACATCCAGCCAGTATTCAGAGGCACCTTTCAGTACAGGATATATTTCCTTCAGATAATCAAGATTACCATTAAAAAGATATGGTTCCCAGATATTCAGGCAAAGCCAGGCTCCGCATGAAGGTGTCATGCCCCATACGCCGTCAACAGGACCCGTAATACGCCAGAGGTCGGTATTGTGATGAACCACCCAGCCACGGGCATCATACATTTCTTTTGCAGTCGACTGTCCGGTAATACTCAGGTCCTTCATCATCTCGATCAGGGGTCTTTGTGTTTCTGACAGGTTGGATACCTCAGCCGGCCAGTAATTCATTTCCGTGTTAATGTTGATCGTATACTTACTGTCCCAGGCTGGCTCCCTGTCCTTGTTCCATATCCCCTGCAGGTTGGCAGGCTGTGTTCCCGGCTGCGATGAGGTGATCAGCAGATAACGGCCAAACTGATAGTACAAAGAGATCATCTGCGGATCATCTGCTTCTGAAAACGCACTGATACGTTCATCGGTTGGCAGATTCACGGCATCGGTCACACCCAGATCCATGCTGATGCGGGTAAACTGTGACCGGTATTTCTCCAGATGAGAGGAGAACAATTTTTCAAAGGAACCTGAACCTGCATGTTCGAGAGGAATCAGGGCTTTTGTTATTTCATCCCCGCTAATATCATTGTAGTTCCTGTAGTTTGTGGCTGATGAAAGTAAAATAACAGCTGAGCTGGCTCCCTGCAATGACAGTGTGCTGTCATGGATACTAATTTGTCCGCCAGCAGGAATAAGCCGGGCCCTTGCATTCACCCGCAGCTTCCCGGGTATGCCTTCCCAGTCAGGATTTTCAGCTGCCAAAACCAGCTCATTGTTATTGACCACCGATTTTTTGCCTTTTTGCTGGGTGTTAAACGACAAGATAAAACTAACCTGACCGGCTTTGTCAGCGGAAATCTTAATTACGAGTATATCATCGCTGAGGGATGCAAAAACTTCCCGTTTGAAGGTTATCCCGTCCACCTGGTATGTGGTAGTCTGCAGCGCAGTATTCAGATCGAGTTCCCGGTGGTAGGACGTATACTTGTCATGACCGCTGAATCGCATACAAAGGTCCCCCACCGGTTGATATGCGGCACCATGACTGGTTGCAAAAAACTTCTCATGAACCAGATCCTGTGCCTGCCTGTAATCTTTTTGTCCGATCAGGTCCTGCACCTTTCTGAAATATTCTTTTGCTTCGGGATTGTTGTTATTGGAAGGACTGCCGGACCAGAAACAGTCGTCATTCAACCGGATCAATTCCATTTCCGGTGTTCCGAAGACCATGGCACCCAAATGCCCATTGCCAACTGGTAAAGCCTCCTCCCAAACTGAAGCGGGATGGTTGTACCAGATTTTCAGATAAGGATCGACATTCATCTCATCTTTTGTACAGGCTGTTGGAATGAGCATTATGCTCCAAACCAGTAAGGCGGTTGCACATAAAATTCTGATTTTCATGAAGTATTATTATAAATAGCAGATTACTTCGAGTCATTTAAAAATTAAACGGATATTTTCCGTCATTTTCATCCTCATGCCAGCAACGCCTTTCTGGCTGCCAATTTGTGTTACAGGTAGCGTCGTTTCCCCTTTATTGTTTATTATGGTAACTGCTTCACATGATCAGTCGGAAGGCATATTTCCATATTTCCTCCGGTAATTTTCCATTCAATGTAATGGTAATCTTGCTTTCGCTTCTTCTGTTTGATAATATTAAGATCGAGTCTCAGATCGTTTTTTGAAGGTATTATTAAATTGTTGATTTCGATTTCCTGTTTCATGAGTTCTTTCGGAATATGGGGTATTATGCGGAGTCTTTTTTCAAGAAAATCATAATCAATCCCGAACAGATTTTCAACAATGGCCTGAATATATTGCGACGCTGACCATCCATATCTTTGCACTCCTTCGCCTGAACCTGTAGTGGGAACGATAAATTCACAATAATTGGCGTTAAAGGTTTTTATGGTTGACCACGTTAATTCAGCGGCCAGTTCATGTTTCCCTGCATCTTCCAGACCGTTTATAACCGGCAGGTTTCTCAAAGTCCAGATATCTCCGAACCAGCCACGGCCATCATAAGTTCCGGTTGCTTCCACATATCCCGGTTCTGTTCTGGCAATTGTTGTTACGGGGCGACTGCCCCAATTGAAAACCGAAGGATTCAATAAAACCGGAAGTAATTTCTCCACCCGGTCAGGAGAGGCAATACCGAGAAGCAAAGGATCGAAAGTTGTACATATCAATCGTCTGTCATGCTTTTTTTCATGAATTAAATAATTGTAATATACCTTGTCTTCATCGTTCCACAGGTACTGATTGATACTTGAAGCAAGTTGCTTAAAATCATTGCTCAACCTGTCCGCTTCCGAAGCTTTGCCCAAATATTCAGCAAGCCTGCCAGCATTATAACACCCGATGGCAACCGCAACATTCAGGTCAATGGGTGCAAGAGATCCCACTTCGGAATGAATATTGCTGAAGGTTTCCTCAAATACACCGGTAATCAGTCCGGTCATTTGATCTCTTTTCGCCGGAGAAAACCAATATTCAAGATATTTTGTCATCGATTCGAGGATGATCTTCTGCAGCACGGAATCATCACTGCGCCGGGCAACATCATAAGCCGCTTCAAAGTATCGGGGAAGGCTGCTGACATCTGCAACCTGGCCCCTGGTAGTTGAGCCGCCCCAAAGGTCAATCCGGCCATCCGGGTTTTGTGACTGGACCTCTGCAAAACCCCGGATAATATCTTCCACGAATTTCTGGTTCGTCCATTTTGCTCCGGCAATATTCAGACTGCCATCCAGCTGCCACCAGTTTGAACCATATGCTCCGCCGGGTGCCATAAAGGGATAATTAAAACCGTGCAAAGGAACATCCGTAACCATACATTCATCCAGCACCATAAAAGCATCTTTAAAATCACTTTGTGAAATCCCGGGCAAATGTATTTGCGGAACAACACCATCACTGCATATATCCGGACGGGGGCCTGCCTGTTTAAATTCTCCCCTGGTAACAGAAATCCAGTCGATCCAGATATCCCCTCTTTTCCACATTTGTGCAGGCAGGATCTTAATCTGGTCTATCGTCCCTTTCCATTGGCCATCCATGTGACAAACAACCTCCTGCCATTCTTTACAATCGGGTTTCATCGTGAAATGAACAGATCCCGTATCCACATCCGGCTTCTGTGTTGTCTGCCAGAGAACAAAGCCATCGGTTTCCGGGGAAAGATTTCTCAGCCGGATCACGATTTTGTTATATTCGGCTGCCGGGATCATCAGTCCTTTTGGAGAGACCAACTCATAGTTTGGTGATGTACCCCAGATCTGACCCTGCCATGATGCCCCGCTTTCCTCTGTTTTTTCTGTTTGGATGGTTAACCAGATTGCGCCTCCGCTGACGGTCCCGCCCAATATAACCGGAAGCGTCCATCCTTCCCTGTCATTAAACCTGTCAAAACCCCAGAACCATTTTGATTTTTTTGGATCGTCAATTCCACCAGAACTGGAATTTCGTGATTCCTGACTAATCAAGGTCAAAGCATTTGCATAGCCTATCAAGTATCCTGATAAAACTATAATTCCAGTAAAACAGATGAATTTTCTAATGATTAGATGCATGTCAGTACTTTTAAAGTGGTGTATAATTTCTTCTTTAACAATGAGTCCACTCCGAAAGTCTCTATTGCAATGCGTCATTGCGAGCTCAGCGAAGCAATCTATTTATTTGCAGGAGATTGCTTCAGTCTCTTCGCTCCTTCGCAATGACGACAGGACTTTTCGGGGCAGACTCAAATTTCAACTGATAAGATATCTATTCGAATACCGCCTTTACCGCTTCCAGGTAAGCCATGCCATGAACCGTGTCCGGTTCCAGGTAACTGCCTTCTGTCCATTCGTTCCAGCAATTGATGTTCAGGATCCGGGGGCCGTCCGGATCAGCCAGCAGCTTATCCTTTGTCATTTGGAGGGCGGCTTTGAAATTTTCCGGAGTATTGTTGCTGATTATATTCGTAAAAGGGTATCCAAAATTTCCCCATTCTGACTGCAAGTCACAACGCGGGCTCGAATCCCAGCCTACCGTTACATTCGGGAAATAGGGAACCCGGTATCCGGTCCTGGCCTTTTCCCAGTAAGTCATGTATTGGTCCCTGACCTGGTTGTAATCGGTCTGTCTTTCAGGCAAATCCGCATGATGAACCCAAACATAGGAAGTGACTGAATCAAAGCCCAGCATGTCAATCAGTTGGGAGATACCGGGGGGAGCTTTTTCGGATGGAAGGATTGGATTACCCCAGGCCACCAGGTTCCAGTGCACACCTTTCAGTCCCGCAGCAATTGCTTTTTCGCGCAAACGGTCCATGGCAGCCTTGGTTGCTTCAAGGTTGCCAAAGCTTTCAACGAATTTCTGAACATCATAAACCGAAAAATAGGGCTTGCCATCGATTTTCCAATAGTTTGGTCTTAAAAAATACGCTTGTATGATATGGTCACAGATCTCATCAAACCGTTTTGCAGAAAATCTGCCCGGATAGAGCAGCTTCTGTTCTGCTCCCCGGGTATAGGGTTGGATGTCAAACCAGTCGTGATTGGCCCACATCAGTCCGAATTTCAATTCACTGCAGTTTTTGGCTTTCAGAAAACCTTCATCGATGCAACGGTTTAAGAACGGACCATCCTCATACATGTACCAGTCGAAGATAAAGCAATCGATTCCATGGCTGACAGCGGCCTCAATCTTCCTTGCCATCACATCCGGGTCTTTTTCATCCAGATAACCCCATGCCGGCACCCTGGGCTGGTTATGACCTGGAAACCTGGGACGGGCTGCTTTCACCAGCTCCCATTCACTCCATCCGGCGCCCTTATTTATAATGTTACGGGGATCATCCGTATGATAGTTCGGGAAATAGTAAGCTGCCACGGTGATTTCATTGGTATTGGCAGGCACGGTGGCAGATTGTTTACAAGCGTAAACTGACAACAATAATGCCATAAGAAGTCCGGAATTTTTCATTTTAGAGGTGATTACATATATACTATTTAACTATTATGGTCCTTACTGATGATCCAATACCCTCCGAAAAAGCCTCCAGCCTGATCACGCCTGATCCTGTCGGCCTTACAGTAGCCATGATCCTGCCTTCAAAGGCATTCCGGTTATCAATCTTATAGCGTTCATGACTATATTGATTTCCGGAGTCAAGACCGATCAATTCCCCTGCTCCTTCAACCGTAATCCGGATGTTGCTGGTTGCTTCGGGGCAACGCACTCCGTTTTTGTCCCGTATCTCAACAGGAATATACAGCAGTTCCCCCGAATTCATGGCAACCATTTCTTTGTCAGGAATCATTTCCAGATGATGGGGTTTATCAGCTGTGATCAATGTATGCTCAGCGACCTGACTATTTTTATCAAATGCAAATGCCTTTAATGAACCTTCTTTGTAATTCATCAGGTATAGGGCAAAGTATGTGTCTTTATTCACCCTTTTCCGGCCCAGGCTTTTTTTGTTGAGGAACAATTCCACTTCCTCACAATTGCTGTATACAAAGACCGTATCCACCTCGTCTTTCTCAAAATTCCAGTGTGAGGTAACATTAAAGCATGACCATGGAAAGGTGTCCTTTCTTTTCAGGTTCACGGCAATATAAACCATGGGCTTGTCGGACCAGTAGCTTTGCCGGATATAATAAGTCGGTTTCTCAAAGCCTGCCAGATCGATCAGGCCATATTCCCAACCCCTGCGGGGCCAGTTAATGGCTTCACCCAGGTAATCGATGCCTACCCAGAGGAATTCCCCGGTAACATATGGGTTATCCCTGACAGCCAGCCAGTTCTTCAGATCCGCATAGGTCTCTGTGCCCAGGTAGATCCGGTTTGGGTATTTTTTATGCTCATCAGCATACAGGCCAGGAAAATAACGGTCGATGTAATTGTATCCGGCCAGATCCATTGTATCCATGAAACCAGACCGGTTTGCAAAGGGTGACCAGTCACAGGCCGATATCACGGGCCTGGTATTGTCGATTTCCCTGACCCAGGAAATAAGCTTTGACAATTTTCCCGGTCCTTCCGGTATGCGCTGATCCGGCACTTCATTTCCGACTGAATAAATGAAAACAGCCGGATGATTCCTGTCCCGAAGCACCATATCCTTCAGATCGGTTTCTGCCCACTGGTTAAAAAATAAGTGATAGCTGGCAGGCCTTTTACCTGCCGGATTTTCCGAAAAACCCCATTGCCAGGTGGTGTTCCATTCATCAAAGGCCTCTGCCATCATGAAAAAGCCCGTTTCATCGCAGGCTTCAATAAATACCGGATCAACCGGTCCGTGCGTGCGTATGGCATTGCAGCCCATCCGCTTCAGCTTTTGCAGGCGATACCGCCAGACATCTTTGGGTACAGCGGTTCCAAACGATCCGGCATCTTTGTGAAGACATACTCCTTTGATGATGGTTTTCTCTCCGTTCACCAGCATACCATCCCTGCTGCTGAACTCAATCTTTCGGATGCCCACATTGATAATTTCCTCATCAACCAGCACATTATCAATGAAGAGCTGATTTTTCAGTTTGTAAAGATAGGGCGTATTAGTTGCCCACAACTTCGGATTCTCAACATGCATATCAAGACTGCCGGACCATTCGCTGTAATCCGTTAAGCGGAATGTTGTTTCAGCCTCCGCCCTGACAACACCATCTTTATCGACAAGCTGTGAGACGATCCGGCAAGGCTTCTTAACTCTTCTGATGCTGTCGGGATGCGTTTGAAAAACCACCTGCCGGCTTTCCGAATAATGATGAGATACAAGAGCAAGATCGACCTTTAACCTTGCTTGATTCCCGGAAATATCCTCAGTCCGGAAGAATATCCCATTGGATTTAAAATGTTGCTGGGCTCTTACCAGCAAAGTGACATTCCGGTTTATACCGGACCCTGTATACCAGCGGCTGCTAGGCTGCAAGGAATGATCCACTTTCACGGCCATGATGTTTTTCTGCTCACCATATTTCACATGGGGTGTCAGGTCATATTCAAAACTACTGAATCCATAGGGCCGGTTTCCCAGGTATATACCGTTTATATACACCGTGCTGTTCATGTACACTCCGTCAAACCGTACAGATATTCGCTTCCCTTTCAGACTCTCCGGCAAAATGAACGACTTTCGGTAGCATCCCATGCCATTGGGAAGATATCCCCCCGATTCGCCGGCGGGATTTGACTGGTTGAAATCTCCCTCAACGGACCAGTCGTG
Organism: uncultured Bacteroidales bacterium; assembly: GCA_963705125.1. GTDB lineage: Bacteria > Bacteroidota > Bacteroidia > Bacteroidales > UBA10428 > UBA5072. Next base: position 808,812 of record CAVPIY010000012.1, read on the forward strand.
CGGCAGTTCCAGTTCACGCCACGCTCCATCATCGAATTCGGGCGCCATGAATCCTGGAACTTCACCCAGGTGAAAGCGCCAATGAGAATTGAAATTATTGATCCTGCCCATATCTGAGACCTGCCCGGCGTAACCTAATAATGCAGAGAACAAGAACAAGTGTAGTGAAGCAACTTTTTTCATGTGAAAACGGTATCTGGATTGTATAATGGAGAAATTAATAACTATTCAATGATCGACTGAAATGAGTAATTTCCGGATCCTGCTTTATAAACAGCCTTGCCCTTTATATATCTCAGAAATACAACATCATCCTGCATATCAGCAGGCTTCCCCGACTCCATAACGGCAGAACCGGATTTTGCCGGTACATATATTGTGGCTGTAGTATTGGCCGGAATAGAAACTTCCAGGATAAGTTTTTCGTTTTCGCGTTTCCAGCTGCTTTTGATGCGGCCTGTGAGAGCATCATGATGTGCATTCACATATTCCAGGTCTCCAACAACGGAAGGATTGATGATCACATGCTTAAATCCGGGGGCAATATAATCCGGCTGAATACCGGCCAGATACCCGTAAAAATACGCACTGATCAGGCAGAAAGGCGTATGGTTCCGGGAACTGTATCCATCCCAGCTTTCCCACATGGAGGTCGCGCCCTGATCGATCATATATCCCCAGCCTGGATAGTACTTTTGGGTAGCCAGTGTATAAGCCAGTTCGGGATCCTTTACCGGGAGATACTCCATCAGGGATGCAGTGCCTAAAAAGCCGGTACTTAAGCGGTCTCCCTTTGCATGGATATCGCGGATCAGGTTGCCCAGCACTACATCGTGCTTTTCTTTTGGGACCAGTCCGTACTCAAGCGGGACAATATTGGCAGACTGCCTGTATTCCGTAGGTATATCACCCTGATAGATCTGCCGGGATTGGTTGAAAAATTCTACATTGAAATTCCTGGCGATCCGGCCGGCCCAAACCTCCATTTCCTGGGCTTCTTTCTGCCTGCCCAGTATTCTGCTTATTTCTCCCAATCTTTTTACAACCTGGAAGTGTGAGGCGGTTCCATACAGGGTTAGGCCTTCGGGCGGTGCCATGGTGTTGTTAGGGGCAGTATCATTGATCTCCATGAAGGGAGCAAGCCAGTCGCCCAGCACATCCCGGATAATCTCCGGTTTTCCTTCCACCTGCCTCAACAAACTGCTTCCTGCAAATCGGACCATGGTTTCATAATTATTCTCCATAGCCCGGGTGTCTGCATAAAAACTGTAAAGATCCATGGGTATGTAAACAATAGCAGCAGGCCAGACTGTTGAAGCATTCATATCATAGTTGGTAGCAGGAGCAACCGTGCCCAAACCGCCTACCTCACTCCGCGTGCCTGCCAGATCGGTTAGCCATTTATCATAGAATGCAGCCATGTTGAAATTATACATGGCTGCCCGGGCCGACATATAGTTATCAGCTGTCCATCCCTGTTTCTCCCGGTGTGGGCAATCTGTGGCGATGCTGTGGTAATTGTTGAGCAGGCTGTTCACAGCATTTTTCTGAAGCTGGTTGATCAATGGATTTGAACAGGTAAATTCTCCTGCAATCTCCACATCCGAATGTACCGGTATTCCTTCCACATGTCCGACCTCCACTCCTTTGTCTGCAGTAACACGTATATATTGAAATCCTTTATAGGAAAAATGGCATTCGAAGGATTCATTGCCTACTCCTTTCAGAATATAGCCGTTTTGCTGCCTTACATTCACATACTTGTCATAAAATGCTGCATAATGTTTGTCCCTCACCTGGTATTGGAACCGGGAATGGGTAAGATCGGGAATCAGTTCACGGTCTGCTGGGGTTTCACAGTATTCGACCAGTACCTTCGCCCCGGCGGGGCCTGTGACGGTCACCCTCGCCCATCCTGAAATATTTCGGCCAATATCGTATACATTTATCCCCCTGCTCTTTATAATTGTTTTTACTGGAGCCAGGGGAGCAAAACAACGTACCGGAGGCATCATCTGTGATTCCAGCCGGGCATTCCATTGCACAGCGGATGCATTATTCCAGCCGCTTTCATTGAAGCGGGATGATGACCACCCCTTTTGTTCCAGCCGGGCATCATACAGTTCACCATGACGGGTATCATCATATACCACCGGACCAGGGGCCGTTTTCCAGCTTTTGTCGGTGATCACATCCAGAGTTGTACCATTGGCGAGCTCTATATGAAGCAGGGCGATCACCTTGGGTTGATCCACCCAGGCCGACTTGCTCAGGCCCCAGATATCGTTGCAGAGCGGATTATATTGTCCTCTTCCCAGCATGATGCCTATCGCATTGATACCCTGTTCAAGCCGATCCGTGACATCATGTGTAACATACAACACCCGCTGCTCATAATTGGTCCATGCAGGGTCCAGCACATGATCACCCACTCTTTCCCCGTTCAGGAAGGCCTCATAATAACCCAGCCCGCAAATGTAAAGGGTAGCCGACCTGACCTTCCCGGACAGGTCAAATTCCTTTCTGAACAGCGGGGAAGGATCATATCGGGGTTCCGGCATATCATACAGGGTAAAGATCGTACTGTCCTTTCCGGTCAGCCAGGGCCAGGATGTGTTGGGCCAGGTCATCGGTGGAAGACCAGCTAATTCATCATCCTTATGCTTTTTCCACTCCCGTTTCCATTGCTCACCCATCTTGAATGCGATCCATTGTGCATTTTTCCAGTCCTCCCTGGTTAGCAATCCCATGGACCATGTGGCAGGCTCACTCCACCCGGAAGGTTTTCCGTACATGTCCCACACCCTGACTTTCCAGTAATACCTTTTGCCCGACTGCAGGGGTTTTCCCCGATAACCGACCTGAATGGACTGGTCCGTTTCAAGGCGGTCAGTATTCCACATATCCCCTTTGTTTCCAGCCAGAATTTCCGGTGATGAAGCAACGAGGATCTGGCAGGCCTGCTGGAAGTCACCCCGTTTGTCTGACACCATGGACCAGCTTAAACGGGGAGACATTACATCAATCCCAAGCGGATTTACCAGGTATTCACAGCGCAGGTTTTCGACTTCGGCGGCATGCTGAAAATTACATAACACAAGAAACAATCCGGACAGATATAATACCTTCATTTTGTCAACTTTTTACACCTCACCCCGACCCTCTCCCAGGGGAGAGGGAGTTTCCCCTTCTCCCTTGGGAGAAGGGGTCAGGGGATGAGGTGTCATTTCCTGGTTTAGACATTTACTTAATAAACTCAATCTTCTGCATCACCAGTCCATAGTGACTTCCCGGAGGATTTGCCTGAATTCTCATCCCGTTCCAGTCGGGGGCAAAATTGCCTGAATACAGCAGCCAGGCCGTCTTTCCATCCTTGCTGATGAATTTTGACGGGAAATTTACAAAATAGGCCTGCTCGCCAAAATCCTTCATATAAGTGACCAGTTTCCACGTTCCTGTGAGCTCTGCCGATTCAAGGATATAGGTATTCATCCTGGCACAGGTGTTGCCCCCATCAGTCACACACATGAGGTATCTTTTCAGCGGGGCATTGTAAGTAATGGTTACACAGCCCATGTTGTTGTTCCATTCGAGCAGGGGCCTGATCTTCCTAAAATCCCGGGTCCAGACCGGATTGCCCTTTTCATCCCTGCCGGCATAAAACTCCCATGCCGAAATGTCATTCATGTTTTCAATATTGGGTGTAACACGCAGGAGGTATATCTGATCACCCGTAATCCAGCTATCATTGTAAAAACGCCATTTTGCATCACCCGTATCGGCACCATGGGCTACCAGGTATGCTTTCCCATCAGGTGAATATTGCATGTTTTTTCCAAAATCGACAAAATGGGGTGAGCCGATCTTTACGGGATAACCATGTAATCCGGTTTCCCCGAAGAGGGGCTTTGCGGGTGTATGGGGACAATCCTTCCATGTCCGTCCAAAATCGGTGGAATAGCGGAAACCGACAAAGGGTCCCATCCAGGGCCAGTTATAGGTCATATCACCATAAGGTGTGCTGCCGGCCGGATCAAGGCAATACGTGCCGTAGTACCAGACCTTGTTATAAACCAGGCTTCCACACGGATAGCGGCCATGATAAGGCAGGGACGAAGCAAACGACAACCCGAGACTGTAGACCTTCAGTTTCATCGGGTCATCCCCTTCCATGATTGCCTGTCCGGTTGATGTATGTTCCAGGCTGTATCCCTGCGGTGCATTCCCGTCGGAGACAGACAGGTCGATACCCCCGTCCAGACGGGGACAGGGACCATCGGTATAGGGTGAATACAGTTTATCATCTTCCGCCCAGGAAGGGTACCAGGTATCAGCCACATGGAATCCACTTTTCATTCCGAGGAACCTGATCCCGGTCAGATCAGGGGATATTTCAAAGGGACAATCGGCCGGCGGTTCGGATTTCCAGACAAAGGGTTTGAAGGTTAATGTATCCGGATCCACCTGTGTGAATGCCGGTGCAATGACTGCCATCAATAAAAGGACAGTCAGACCTGATGCAAGGTAGTATCTCATGGCGTGATTGTAAATATCCATTAAAATTAAACCTTGGCTGCTTACAGGTCAATGGCTAATATGGCTTTCTTTTATATAAAATGAAACCCTGTCTCCATCCGGCTTCTCTTCTTATCGCTTTTAATCAAAGACATATCAGCTCAACCATATATATAGAAAGACTGTTATCAGGGAAAGGATTCCCAGATGCAATCTCCAGTCAGTTATTCCTTCGAGCTTTGCAATTCCCCCGGTATAATTAATTGTTGTCTTGACAAGTTTTTCCGGCGCTGTCTTTTCGGTGAAGGCCGAAACGGCGAACAGCACGGCAGTGATCAGCATTTCAGCCCAAAGTCCCCTGTATCCGAAATTCAGCGTGAGCTTATGGTGAAGAAACGGGAATATCTCCTTCCCCGCTTCGGGTCCTATCAACTGGTCAATTACAAATACCGTTGCGAGCAAAATCCCAACAACGACAGATATGGCCGCACCCTGAAGGGTAACCTTTTTGCTTACAATACCGAAAAAAATAGCCGGAAAAACCGGTATTACCAGATAGGCAGTAATGGTTTGCAGGTATTTATATAAACCTTCCTCATTTCTGTAAACAAGATAGGCAGCCCAAATTCCCAGGAAAGTCGCCAGTAAAATAACATACCTGCCCAGAATAACCTGCTTCTTTTCAGGTATGTCCGGCCTGAACTCAACGATAAAGTCTCGCACCACGAGCGTTGAAACAGAATTTAAAACAGCGATCAGTGAAGTGACCAGGGCGGCCATCAGTGATGCCAGGAGAAGTCCCCGCAAACCTGTGGGAAGCAATTTGTTCAGCAGCAGCACAAAGGTCTGTTTTGTCTCATCACCCGTAAGTTCTCCCGGGAAAAGCGCGTATGCGATAACTCCGGGCAAAGCAAAGATGAATACGGGAAAAAGCTTTAAAAAGGTGGCAAACATGGCTCCCCACCTTGCATTTTTCAGATCAGGAGCTGCAAGTGCACGCTGTACATTCACCTGATCGATGCCCCAGTAAAATATGCCTGCATAAAATGCGGTAGCCAATATGCCCCAGAACGGGTATACCGGATCATCATATGGCCTGGCTATGGACATCATTTCAGGTACTTTTGTCATAAGACCATTCCAGCCGCCCACTTTATCCAGACCGAAAAAAAGCATAACAACCGAGCCTCCTATCATAACTATGACCTGAATGGCATCTGTATAGGCAACCGCAGTGAAACCTCCAACCATGGTAAAGAAAGCTACAGCAATCCCGATATACAATACCGTTGTCATGACATTCCAGCCGAGTATACTATTCAGTACAAGAGCTCCGGCAAACAAAGTGAAAGCCAGTTTGGTCATTATACTGATTACCAGCATCAAACCTGAGAAAAAAGTCCGGGCCCGCCGGTTATATCGCAATTCCAGAAACTCCGGGATTGTGTAAATCCTGTTTTTCATATAATATGGAAACAATATTGCACAGGCAAATCCCAGGGTTATCGCCGTAGTAAGTTCAACTGAACCGGCAGAGAGTCCATACCGGTAAGAGTCTCCGGAAAGTCCAACCAAATGCTCGGCCCCGATATTTGTAGCAAAGATGGATGCCCCGATTACCGGCCACCGTATGGATCTTCCGCCCAGAAAAAAATTGGAACTGTTCTGCCCTGCTTTTTTACGATATGCCTTGTACAGGCCAAAAATCAGGCTTCCGCCCATTACAACTGAGAGAACGAGCCAATCAACGACAGATAGTGACAGGTTCATCATGTATATGACCGGTTGTGGATATCCAGGATCTGATCCAACCGCCGGATACTCTGGATCATTGACCTGACCGTGTGATAGTTGATCTTCCAGGAATGTCCCATGTGTGCCCAGATCGGTATACCGCGCCGAGAAAGCAAAGGATACCACTCACCCACGTTTTTGTTAATCACCCTGTCAAATACAAAGCGGTGTACATTGATGTAGGCCTCCCAATACTTTTCGTCACCAAACAGGATCACCGCATCAAGAAGGCCGATCAGAACCTCGGCCTGTTGCCAGAACTCTTTTTCCTTATCATACACTCCGCCTGAATGTGGCCCTTCAACATATACTCCCCCGAATTCGCAATCAATCCCGTTTTTGATGATGTGATTGAAAATGGTCCTGAGAACGTCTGCATGAGTTCCGGGATCAATATTGAGGATCTTCAGGGCATGGATCAGGAGCCAGGCAAATTCCGCATTGTGCCCGTAGCAGGTGTTGTCGGTAGCGTTGCCTTTTTGCCCTTCCGCTGAGAACCTGTCCCATCCCCAGATTATATCAAATTTAATCTGCGGAGCAACTGACCAGTCTTTATAAAATTGCGGAATCCCGGTTTTGTGGACGGGGTGGATAATGCGGTGCAGGAGAAGATCAATTGCCTCCAGCAATTTCCGCCGGTGCACTTCCAGCCTGGAACATTCATACAGGGTTGTAAAGGCCTCCATCAGGTGCATATGGACATCCAGGGTCTTTCGGTCGCCCCCCTGGCTTCCCGGTCCGCAGAGTGTCCAGTCGCGGCGGAACATTTCCCAGTAACCCCCGTACATGGAATCGACACAGTATTTCTGGATCAGATCGAAGACCTTTCCGGCATATTCTATTCCGCGCGAATCACCTGTTGCCAGCGTATATTCGCTGAGCGAATACATGGCAAAGCTGTGCCCATAAATTATTTTCTGATCAATCTTCACATTTCCCCGGCGGTCCATCATCCAGTAAAATCCACCATGCTCCCTGTCCCACATTTTATCAATCAGGAAATCAGCGCCATGACGGGCCAATGCGGCATATTCTCCCGCACCATAACCAGCCCGGTGCGCTGAAGATAAGGTATACAGGCAGCGGGTCTGGGCAATCAATGATTTTTCGTCTTCGCCGGTATCGTTTCCGTCCCTGTCAAAGTGTGTAATAAAACCGCCGTTGGTGTTGTCCTTCATGCGGGTTATCCAGAAAGGCAACAGCTCATTGAGCAGATGATTTTCCGCTTCAACTCTTAATTCAACAATATCATTCTTATTCATGATTCTTACCTGTTTATATGGTCAGAATACCTGCTTTTCCGATAGTTCCCGGTATAGGGCCAATAAAAAGTCCCGGTTGTCAGCGGTCAGATAATGCATCTCCCCGCCCATTCTGCTGAAGGTTTTACAGTACCGTAAATAATAGGCTGGATTATCCATGGGTGGCTCGCCGTTCTTCCGCCAGTCCCAGTCCGATTTGGCCAAATCCACGATCAGCATAAAATGGTTATCAATATGCCTCCCTTCCTGTATCTTCAGATTCTGTGCCATGGCCAGTGATTTTTCAAAGATCATGGGTGACATCACTGCCGATCCGATAGACATATATACACCGTAATCCAGGTTGCTGACACTGGCGGCAAAATACAGAAAATCATGCATGGCGGTCCTTCCCAGAGCAGCTCCATGATTCATCGGGTGGTTATAGATGATATCGTGGCCAATCATGGGATGGCCGGTAAAAGGAATTCCCAGCTCATATGCACGGGCTTGCACGGAGTATTTTTTATAGGGGTGGGGAATTGGCATAAATCCCTGTTCCAGTCTGAATTCTTGAATGATCCCTGCCAGGTCAATGGCTGCAGCAGCAAGCTCCGGATCTGTCTTCATCACATCGACTGCTTTGTTATACAAGGCAGTAACTTCCGGTATTTGCAGACCTTCCTGCAAAATCATTTTACCGACGGATTCCCCATACCCCAAACCCTCGTATGCTCCCACATTCAATGCAAGGTTAATGAAGAATCCAGTTTCTTCCCAAATCCCGAACTGTCCCTGCTCCACATTCTCCCGTACATCCTCACTTGATTTTCCCTGAAAGGCAAACTCCCAGTCGTGAATGATAGCAGCGCCATTCGTAGCCAGATGGGTCAGCCAGCCCTCTTCCATCAGGGCAATCAGTGTAGGGGCCATTCCATTCTTTATGGTATGTGCCCCAAAAGTGAGCATTACCGGTTTTTTTTCCTGCCTTGCCCACCGGATATGATCTGCCGTTTTGCTGATCAGTACCTGGACTGAGGGAGACATACCTGCCGGTTTTCGGGTAGCCGGTATATGGTCACTTTCAATATAAACCTTGTTTTTTCTTTCCGCCAGCTTTCTGATTACAAGCCGGCTTCTGTCCATTTTGGGGTAACTCATTTTGCTATGCAATATTAAGCAAGCCCATCAAATGCATGCACTGGGAATAGTCAGGAGCGATTATATCTGCGCCTGCTTTGATCAGTCTTGAACGTTTGTTCTCATTCAGGCCAAATCGTTTCACTTCATTGCTGGCTATTCCAATCGTAATTCCTCCTCTTTTGCGGGTTTCCCTGATCTCTACAGGGCCATCCCCGAATGTAGCGATCTCTCCGAAAGCAGACTCCCCGATTGTATCCAATATGCGGTCAAGCACGATTTTTTTTGCTTCTTTGGTAATATCTCCCACAGCGCCGTATATTCTCCCTTCAAAAAGATGATCGTAGCCCAGAATATTGGCTTCATTTTTCACATCCCCGAAATCAGTGCCACTTGCCAGATATAGTTTAATGCCGGCATCATGGAGTTTCTGCAGAAACGGAACCGCGTTTTTCACCGTCAGATCCTCCAGGGCCAGCTCACCACGCTTCAACTTCATTTCACGTTGCTTCACCATCTTCAGCAGTTCTTCATTATAAATCTGCTTATACCCGAATTCGTCGAGCATTTTCCCTTCCGGCACAAAACCAAATTCCCGGATCAGATCGAGGAGACCTTTCATCTGGACCAGAGTTTGAATTCCGGTTGTCCTGTCGATAAATTCCTGCACACGGATCTGTACTTTCTGATATACTGCCTCGTCTGCTTCTTTATATTTATCCCCAAGCACTGTCCTGATCATCATGGGAGCCATGATCATTTCCCATCCTTCGCGAAGGGTTGAGATTGTTCCGTCGTGATCAAATATAGCATGCCTGATCTGTGGCTTTTCCTTCCATTTGTGAATGATCTCTATCTCAGTATTCATCAGATAATTAGCCTGTCGTATATCATCAGCCAGTTCTGAGGAATATACATAATCAGGATCCTGCCCTATGCAGAGTATTTCTTCCGGCGATGCAGTCCCTGTCTGAAATAATTTCCGGACTGTAACACCGGCTACAAAAGTACCGATGATGGCCGCCGTTTCCATGTCATATCCGGCAGCCAATGTTGATGAGGCTCCTGCCAGGTAGCTGTCTCCGGCTCCGACGGTATCCACTTTCGAAAGGATCAGTAAACCCGGAATCTCAGAAATACCCGATTGATCAATTGACAGGGATCCTTTGCTTCCGCGTGTAATAAACAGGGGTTTGTTGAATCGTTCAAACAGCATCCTGGCAAAAGATACCACTTCGGTATGCAGTACCACTTCATCCGGATCCTTTTTTACACCGCAAAGCCGCGCAGCTTCCGTATCATTCATTTTACGGATGGTACCCTCGTAAAAATCATTGAAATTACGGCTGTCTGTTATAAATAATTTCCCGGGAAATTTCCGGATCACATCGAGCAGCCTCTTTTTAAAGTATTCCGTATGAATGCCTGAGGGAACCTGCTGATTGATCAGTATAATATCCACCTGCGGAATTTCCCTTTCCAGGTTTTCAATTAATGCATCAGCCGTTGATGCCGATAGCTGATTGTAATTCCCGAAATCCACCCGGTTCAACTCCCGGTCTTCAATATACGGTTTGGCATAGGTATGGGTATGCCAGGCTTCATCCTGTAACAGCAGGTTTTGGGTTTGTATGCCGGTTGAATGCATGATCCGAACCATCTCTGCGCCAAACGGATCTGTGCCGATCACACCAAAAGCACGAACATCTTTGACACCCATGGCTGCCAGATTGTTCGTCACATTTCCCGCACCCCCCAGGGAATATCGTTGTTGTCGAACAGGCCTGGTCGCCTGGTTGGTCTCGACCGATATCTCGCTCATGGCTTCGTCGATGAACCAATAGGCATCCAGACAAAAATCCCCGATCACGGTAATCCGCACCCTGCTGATATCTTCCAGGATCTTTTGCAGGCGTTCTTTTTTCATGGAAATGCAATTTATCTTTTTAGTGCATATATTCCTGCACCAACCAGGTAGATCATTCCGATCACAATAACCAGGAAACCGGCCTTGACACTGACATTGGCACTGATCAATCCCATGATCGGGGGGACAAAGGCCCCTCCGGATACAGCCATGATCATCAGCCCGGAAAGCTCGTTCGAACGGTCAGGCATTTTTTCCAAAGCAATGGAAAAGATCAGTGGAAAAAGATTGGCAGAACCGAGCCCGACCATGAAAATGGCGATCTGAACCACAAAAACCGACCGGGTCAGCAACATGGCTATAATACTGATCAAAGCCACAATGGCAGTTAAGAGCAAAAACCGTCTGGCAGAGATCCAGTTCAGGATGACTGCACCAGAGAACCTGCCTATCATCAGCGCTGTAAAATACAGACTTATACCCAGGGAGGCCCGTTCAAGCGTAAGTCCGAACTGGTTCTGCAGGAAATTCGCAATATTTGAGTTCATGCCTACATCTGAACCAACCAGCACGAAGATCCCCAATACCATCAAAACAATAAATCTGCTTTTCAGCAAACTGAAGCAGCTTTTAAATGTGGCTGCACCATGACCGGATTTCGTTTCTTCAATATGAGTCAGGTAAAGCCACAATACAGCCACGGCAGATGTAATGGCATAAACCGCAAAAACCAGTTTCCAATTGCCGAATAAAGCCGACATCCCGGTCGCGATAACAGGACCCAGCAAGGAAACAACTGCCTTTAAAAACTGTGTCAGACTCATGTAACTGGAGAATTTCTCCCGGGGAGCCACGTCGTGGAGCAAGGGGTTGGCAGATACCTGGACGATCGTATTCCCGATACCCAGCATAATAAACGCCGCCAGCATGACCGGGAAGGAATAATGGAAGAACGGAATAAGCATGCCCACCCCGGTCAGGAGCATCCCGATGTTCAGCATCCTCCGTTTGCCGAATTTGTCTTGCAGTATCCCTGAAGGAACCGAAAGAACAAAAAACCAGAAAAGCGCCATGGATGGTATGAGCTGGGCCAGATCATCAGTCAGGCCGAAATCCTTTTTGATAAATCCGGTGGCTACACCAACAATGTCGACAAATCCCATGACAATGAATGACATGAAAACGGGAAGGATCCGAAGTCCGACTTTTGAATTACTCATTTTATTTATATTAAAGATAAGTGGCTGAAGATAAGATTACAGGTATGATTTACAGATCAGCAAAGAAAGCAAGCTCAACCATCAGGCAAAGAGTATGGTAAACGGGCATTTGTAATTCCTGTATAAGCGGAGTACTTTTTCCGGGGACATTGATCAGGATATCACACCAAGGTTTCAGCTTTCCCCCGGTTTCACCGGTCAAGCCAATTATTGACATTCCCTTCGCCTTTGCAGTGATGGCTGCATCCAGTATGTTCCGTGAATTTCCTGAACTGCTGATCGCGATCAGGATATCACCGGGGTTACCATAGCCAACAACCTGCTGGGCAAAAATCAGGTCGGCATCTATATCATTGGCCACCGCCGTGATCAGGGCGCCGTGTGCCGTGAGTGAAATGGCCGGCAAACCCTGCTGCAGCTGCTCCGAAAGATATTTTCCCCGCTCTGTGTCGATTGCCACCAGATGCTTTTTCAGGTCTTCCCCGACCGGACGTTTTTTTTCGAAGCCTTTCATCAGCTCGCCCACGATATGGTCTGAATCGGAACAACTTCCGCCATTGCCGCATACCAGTACTTTCCCGCTATGCTGATAACAACTGATCAGGCAACTGGCAGCCTCCCGGATCTCCCGTTCAAGGTTCAGCAATTGCGGGTATCTTTTCGTGAGTTCCTCAAGAACCTGGTCGTTTCCCCTTATACCTTCTGTAGTTTCTGCCATAAATACTTTGTGTATGCTTTCGTCAGTAGGACAGATCATATCTTCCACTCACCAACTTAATGGCTGTTTCATCTGCAGCAACAGCCGACCTTTTCCCGTTCAGTGTGTAATGCTGAATCGCATCCGGAATTATAACCCTCGAACTCACCCCGACCGGGATCTCTATATGCATGTTGAATTCTTTTCCTCCGGACTTCCAGTTTACGACGAGAGGACCATAAGGTGTTTCCTTGGTCGTGTTGGCCCAGGTAATCCCTTCCGGGATCTGCGGCTGTATTATAACCTGCTGATAGGCCGGAAATGTCTTATCCATACGAATACCGCCAATGGCCTGGTAAAACCAGGCTCCGATCCCATTGAAGCAATTATGAATGTAACTTCTTGGATTGCTCCAGTTTTCCCAGGTGGTGGTGGCCCCGTTTTCGAGCATGTACAGATACCCCGGATAGTCCTTTTTCTTCAGCATATTGTAAACAAGCTGCACGGCTTGATTTTCAATCGCCCATTCCGTGAAAACCGGTATTCCGACCAGCCCGCATGCAACATGACCATTCCGGTTCTTTTCGATCTCAAAGGAAAGGCTCTCCTTCACCTTGTTAACCAGTGAATCCGGCACGATCCCTGCCAACAGCGGAAAGCTCAGGTCGATCTGGTATCCCTCAGCATATATCGCTTTCGACGGATTATAGAATAACTGGTGAACCGTTTTTTTCAGATCCTCACTCTTCTTTGCATAATATCGAATATCAGAATCCTTCCCCAATACGCCGGCAATCTTTTGCATGTAGTCATAACACATGCATATAAAGGAATTGTTTATCAGGTTGATGGAATTTTCTGATTTCTCATCGATTCCATCCGGACTCGCCCAGTCGCCCAGGTACCAGGTCCTGTAATCAGTATCCGGCCAACGTTTCAGGATACCTGAAGAAGAATGTTTTTCTACATATTTCAACCATTGCTGCATGACCGGGTAATATTTCTTCAGCACCAGGGTATCTCCGTAACTCAGGTAGGTTTTCCAGGTGGCAGAAATGATGAATCCGCACCAGTAGGGGCCTCCTCCTGCCGGGTACGGATTGGGTGCAGTATGCGGCATTCCCCCGTCCCCGCGGATACAGTCACCCCATGCCTGCAGCCAATTGGCATACAAGGGTGCCAGATCGAACATCATCTGTGCGGTCGCGGTGGAGGCATTTCCGTCCCCACCATATCCCAGACGTTCAAGCTGCGGACAATCCACAAGATACCCTCCCAGGCTTAAACAACGGAGTGTGTAAAAGACCATGTCATGTATCCGGTTCAACTCTTCATCCGAACAGGAAAACCCGGACGACAGTTTATAATCCGTATGAATCAGATAGGCTGTAATGGCTTCATTGCCCGGCTTTTTGTCTAAACCTGAAATTCTGACATACCTGAATCCATGATAATTGAACTTATTGATAAAGGATTCCTGTCCGTTTCCTGATGCAATATACATGTCCTCCTGATTGTTGTCCACGAATCCGCCTTTCTTATCCAAATGATCGCAATAAGCCAGGGTTATTTTTTGTCCCTTCCGTAACACGGGAAAATTAACCCTGATCCAGCCTGTCAGGTTTTTTCCCATATCAGCCAGAAAAATACTGTCTGAAATGGATATCACCGTATCTGCCAGTATGGTTTCCCGGATCCGGTTTGGCTCCACCATCTGGGCTGTGGCCATATGCTCGGGGACGATAACCTGGGTGACGGGGGACCAGCTTAAATGATCCAATCCTTCGGTTGACCAATCGGTGATGATCCGGTTACCATCAACCAGTTCTCCGCCGAATTCAAGGGGCCTCCATGAACCCATCAGCGAATATTCGCTCATCCTGCCTTTCCAGGTAGCGCTACTGGTGGATAAAACAGTTATCCGATCACCGGAGTCCAGTTCCTCCAACTGGGCTCTTACAAGCGGACCCTTGTGGATAACGCCTGGCAGTCCCATACTGTACCAACCCCTGCCTAGCCATATGACCAGATCGTTCTCTCCTGGCCTTACCATGGATGTAACATCATAGGTAATCACCTGCGATCGCTTACTAAACTGGGATACTGCTGGGGAAAGAACATCATTTCCCACCTTCATCCCGTTCATATATATCTCATGATAACCCAGGGAGTTGACATACAGCAGGATTTTCTTACCAGGTCGGGCGAGTGTAAACTTTGCTCTTAACATGGGCGATCCCGTCGTGTCATTATTTTCCGGCAATCCGATATATTCCGCATGCCAATCCTGGTAGTCAAGCAATCCAACTGTAAACCAAGATGTTTTACTCCAGGATGTAACCTTGTCGTTTTCATCCCACATCCGTACTTTCCAGTAAGCCGCTGAGCCTGATTGAAGTTCCTTACCCTGGTATGGAACGAATATACTGCTTGCAGATGAAATCCTGCCGGAATTCCAGAGATCTGCTTTTTTTTCATCCAGCTTGCTGCTGTCACTGGCCACCAGTATCTGATATGCCGTTTGCCGGGTACCGTTCACTTCCGACCTTATCTTCCAACTGAGCCGAGGACTGTTTGTCCCAATACCCATCGGATTGACAAGATTTTCGCAAAGCAGACCATATACTTCTGTTTCATTCTTCATACCGGTGCAGCTGAACAGCAGAAAATAAATCCCGATAAACAGCATAACCACAGGCTGCCTGTCTATAATGGTTTGTCTTGTTTTCATACTTTCTGTAATGATTGTAAATTCACTTTCTTTTTGATATTAGTCAAAAATAATCAATTGTTTACACAACAAAAGAGAACCGCGAATATTTTGTAATTTCACGGTATTGAAATGCGGTTTAAAAAAATGAGTCTACGAAAAGTCTAATATACAGTACGTCATTGCGAGCGTAGCGAAGCAATCTGTTGAAAATGAACAGATTGCTTCAGTCGCTTCGCTCCTTCGCAATGACGTGAGGACTTTTCGGAGCAGACTAAAAAAATAGAAATTAAAAGGACGACAATGCACCTCCAGAAAACACAGATCTCCAGCCTGCTGATCCTGACGGTTTCAGTTTTGCTTTATTCCCAGCCAGACACCAATAAAGAACAAGCCCGATATATGAGCAGCTATGAGGACAAAAACCTTTCTCCGTCGAACATCCCGATGCTGCTGCCCTATAACCGGTGGATCTCACCTGCAGGTAAGCAGGTCTATTTTGGTAATCCGGAGGAAGAGAACCATGCGCTGGATGTGGCTCTTTCGCCCGATAAAAGATGGCTGGCCATTGAAGGTCGTTATGAGGTGGTCATTCTTTCGGTTCCCGCCGGTGAGATCATTGCCCAATTGTCTCTGGAAGAGATTTTTACAGGCCAGGGCATGATGAACACATTCTCCGGCATTTGCTGGATCCGGGATGAAGACCAGTATAGTCTTTTCTGGAGTGTCGTAAATGATACAGACACCTCCTATGTTATTCAGGCGAAATGGGATAACGAAAAACTATCATTTACTGTTCGCATCCCGTTCCGCGCAGTCGCACCGGCTTTATCAGCCCTGCCCAATGAGGTGCTTGTTCAGAATGAAGACGGCAGAGTGTACCTGTATGTTGTGTTAAACGGGAACAACACCATAGTGAAGATGGATCTCAATTCAAAAGAAAGAGTCTGGACCGTACCCGTGGGTATTGCCCCCTTTGGAATAGCCCGGGCCAATGGTAAGATTTACATCACCAACTGGGCTGGCGGCATTCCGGACATAAATGACCCAGATGTAGCCGGTGTACCCTGGGGCCTTGCAAAAGTAGATCCGCAGAATGGTTCCACCCGCGAAGGCACTGTATCGGTTTTAAACCCGGAAACAGGTACCGTGCTGAAAGAAATCCCGGTAGGACTGCATCCCAACGATATTATTGCCAGTCATGATGAAAGATTTGTCTTTGTTGCCAATGCAAACAGTGATGAGGTGACCGCTATTTCGACCATGACCGATCAGGTTACCGAGAGAATTTCCGTCCGGTTAAGTGCTGAAAGGAACCCTTACTGGGGCGACTCCCCCAATGGCCTGGCTATTTCAAAGAAGGATAAGATTCTGTATGTGGCCAATGGTATGGATAATGCCGTCGCTGTGGTGTCATTGGGACAGGCATGTTCGAGTCATTCCCGTGAAAATGCCAGTCATATTAAAGGATTTATTCCCACCGGAGCATATCCCGGGGCAGTCTCCATATCACGCAACAAGCTGTTCGTCGCCAATATAGAGGCAGAGGGAGCCATTGTCCCCTCTTATGGAGAGGACTTATCCAATCCGGTATACAACGCACACCGGATGATGGCCTCGGTATCCGTGATCCCTGTTCCCGTAGACAAAGCATTAAAATCCTATACCAGACAGGTGGAGGAATCGAATCAGCTTTTCAGGCTTGCGCTTACCGCGGAGATGCCCAGGAAACAGATGACTCCCTTACCGGTCCCGGAAAGGATCGGTGAGCCTTCCGTATTTAAGCATGTTCTTTACATCATCAAGGAAAACAGGACCTATGACCAGGTTTTAGGCGATATGACAAAAGGGGATGGCGATTCGACGCTCACCGTTTTTGGCAGGCAAGTTACCCCCAACACCCACAAACTATGTGATGAATTTCTGCTGCTTGACAATTTTTATGTATCCGGAAAATGCTCTGCCGAAGGCCATCAATGGACTGATGCTTCAATCGTGACCGATTACATTGAAAAGGATGTAAGAGCATGGATACGCAGCTATCCACATGTGCAGGAGGATGCCCTGGTTTATGCTCCGACGGGCTTTATATGGGACAATGCCCTGAAGTACGGGAAAAGGGTGAGAATTTACGGGGAGGCTTCATCAACGATATATGACAGAATGCGTAACTGGACATCCATCTACAACGGCTTTCTGAACCATGAAAAATTCGAGTTTAGAAACACCACCACCATAAAACCCGTCGAAAACATCCTGAGTCAGAATTATCCTGCCGGCGATGATATGAGAATTCCGGATGTTCTCAGGGCCGAAACATTCATCCGGGAACTGAGGTCTTACGAGGAAATGGAGGGTGACCAGCTGCCTGAACTGATGGTGATTTCGCTGCCAAATGACCATACAACAGGAACCAGGCCGGGCATGCCTACACCCCGTGCCATGGTGGCCGACAATGACCTGGCACTCGGGAGGATCGTTGAGGCATTGTCAAAGAGCCGGTTCTGGAATAATACCGTCATTTTCGTGACTGAAGATGATTCGCAGTCCGGATGGGATCATGTATCTGCTTACCGGACAGTAGGTCTGGTGATCAGTCCCTATTCGAGGGGCGGGAATCTGCTTCATACCAACTATAACCAGCCTTCGATGATCCGGACAATCGAACAGATCCTCGGGATTCCGCCCATGAACATCATGGATGCCACAGCTATGCCCATGTTTGATTGTTTCACCACATCCATCGATCTGACTCCTTACCAGGCAGTTGAGAACCTGGTTCCCCTGGATGAAATGAATCCGCCCCTGAATGCCCTGAAGGATGACGCCCTTCATTATGCACAAAAAAGCCTGGAACCCCAGTTCGACGGCATTGACAAGGGCAATGACGACCTCTTCAACCGTATTCTCTGGTTTGCCTTTAAAGGGAAAGAAAAGTACCCGGAGAAATACAGTGGGAAGGATGAGGATGAGGATTAGCCATTCAATCAGGCACAACATTACATGAAAGGAAATATCATGACAAGGTTTAATCGCCGGATTTTCATTCAGCATTCAGGGCTGATCCTGGGTGGTATACTATCACCGCTTTCATTAAAATCGACTGATGCCCCATTCGACCCTGAAACTGCAGTGCATAAAAACCAGCAAATTGCTAAAAGGGATACCTTGGGTGAACTGGGAATCGAATCAATTCCCAATTTTTGCAGCCACGAACACTGGGGCAGCCTTGATTCGATTGGACAGGCCCCGGAACAGAGCGGATTCCGGTGTGATACGACAGCTGGTGCCCAACCCCTTCAACCTGCATCAATCTGGGATCTTATTCTCGATCCGTATCAGGGCTGGTGGTTATCGGCCAGTGGCCGGGATCCCCATGCAGGAGCGAAAAGGGCAGGTTATAACGTAATACAGGAATGGTGGAAGGCATCCCCCCTGGACGCGTTAAACTCATACAAGGAAATGGTTGGTTCATCCATGCTGACAGGAGGTTTTCAGTGTACGCGCAAAGGCATACTGGAATTATATGGAACGGATATCGCCAAATTCGAACTGGAAGACTGGAAGAATCTGGACGCCAAAATACAGGCAGCCTATGCTGATATTTTCAGCTGGTATCAGCAAGCCATGAAGAAGGCCAATTTTTCAGAACTCATACGTCCGGTGCATCCGGAGTTTTATGTTCAGGAGGACACACCTCGGTCAAAACAAAAAGAACTTTCTTTTACCCACACCATACTCCGCATCGATCCTTTTCTGGATCTGTGGACTGATGAGAATCCTCGCCGTGAGGCCCTTTCCGGAATCGCCGGAATTGAGCCTGTTGATGCGAAAAGCTGGCGTGAATTCATTTCCGGTATTTTCGACCTGGCTCATAAAAACAAGACCACGGGTATAAAACAATTGCAGGCTTACAGCAGACCACTTCATTTTCTGCCCAGAAAGGATACGGAAGTTACTTTTCGTGGTGAACTGAACGCAAATGAGATCATCTGCTTTCAGGACTGGGTGATGCACGAATGCTGCAAGCAGGCAAATGATCGAAAATGGGTGCACCAGGTTCATGTGGGCACAAACAATATTGCCGAATCAGGTCCCCTGCCGCTGGAAGCACTGGCAAAGAGATATCCTGACATGAACCTGGTTATGATCCATTGCTGGCCCTTCCTGAAAGAAGCCGGATACCTCGCCAAACATGTCCCTAACATTTATATTGATACCTGCTGGATGCCGGTCCTGAATCCGGCATACCTGCGTGAAGCCCTGAGTATGTGGATGAATTATGTGCCGGTCCATAAAATTATGCTGGCTCATGACAGCACAAGTGTGGAGATGGCGACAGGTTCATCCTTATTTACCCGTGAGATCCTGACAGAAATCCTACTTAATCAGCAAAACAGCTTACAGATTTCCACCACTCAGCTTCGGGAGTTTGCCACAGATATGCTGCAAAACAATGCTGTACGCCTCTACCGGATCGGTGAACAATTCAGGCTGTAATGCTTTCCCATGCCCGGCGTAGTTTTTAACTAAGCCGAGCGATGGGGGCACAAGGTGTTATGCTTACCATCTTCAAACTTCCAGAATGTTTTTCATTTCCTTATAGTGATAAATGTGAAATCCGGGTGTATCCTTTTTGGAAGCCGCAACCATTGATTTTGCCACATCAAAAGCTCTTATGGGCCGGTACATGGGGGGAATTAAAAATGAAACCGGTACCATCGAAATTTGTGCAATAACTTCACCCAGCCGGAATTCCTGCCTTTTCCCCAACAGCATGGACGGGCGGAAAACGGAGACCGCCGGTATACTCATGACTCTTACGCTGTCTTCAACCTCCCCTTTCAACTTGAGATAAAAATTATTGCTTTTGCTGTTCGCACCCACTGATGAAACAAGCAGAAAGTGGGGACAACCTGTTTCGGAACAGAATTTGGCTGCATTTACAGGAATGTCATAATCTACTTTACGATAGGCCTCCTTATCGCCTTTTACTTTGTGATTTGTTGTGCCTACTGCACAAAAAACAGCTTCACTGCCTGTAATTCCTGCTTTATAAGCTACTTCATCAGAAAAATCAATAACCACCTCCTGAATTTTAGGATGATTGATTGAAACAGGCCTTCTTACCAGAACCTTGATTCTTTCACAATAATCATCATGCTGCAATAATTCCAGGAGATGACCCCCGATCAATCCTGTTGCCCCGATGAGCGTAATCATTTTTCCTTTCATACATTAGGTAAATTAAGGGTTAAAAGCTGGTTGCCTGGGATATCTTCATTAAACCGTGTCGGTAGTTTATTACAGATATACCATGGCTTCAGACAAAATTAAGAGTTTTTGCCATGATATTCCCCCCGAGTCCATCATAGTTTATTAATAAGCTGAGCTCAGGGACTGGGAACCAAAAAAGGCCGCCTAATCAATAGGCAGCCTTTCATAGTTAAATGAATTACCTCTATTCTTTTATAAAAGTAGTAGCATAAACCCCGGTGGGAGTTTTTACCCGTATCAGGTAAAGTCCTTCTCTCAGATCAGCAACATCTACCGTGTTTTTATTGTGAACAGTCCTTACAATTGTACCAGTAATATTGATGACGTTTATTTCAACGACATCCTGAACACGATTTACCCACAAGGTTGAAGTAACCGGGTTTGGATAAACTATGATTTTTTCAGCAGTCTGTGATTGAACTGCAGTTGGACCAATGGTGGCATCAGCTTTACTGGCCGTTGAATGATTGCCGGACGCATCAATGGCAACCACACTGAAGGTGTACGTGCCGTCAGCCAGACCGGTAACTTCAAACGTTTTTGCAGTGACCGTATCCAGTACCGTTTCATCCTGAGAAATTATATACCCGCTGACACGGGCATTATCAGTCGATTTATCCCAGGTCAGTGTCACGGTTGAGCTGTCGACAGTGGCGGTCAGGTTACCCGGTGCAGTGGGTGCCACCATGTCTTCAAAAAACGTCTTCCCTATCCACAAGGTGTCACCGGTCACAGCGGTCCAGCCAGTCTTTTCCTGGCCGGCAAACTGGAAGTTGGCAACGAGTCCTTGTGTTGGAATTGCAACACTGTATTTTTTGAATTCAGCGCTGCTTGCACTTCCCGAAGCAGCCAGTTCAGTCCCTTCAGCCGTGGTTAGCTTGAGGAAGGTGTTTATATTGCCCAGCTCAAAGCCGGAGGAGCCGACAGCATATTTAGCGTATGTGCTAAAGTGTGTATACAAAGCGGATGCATTTACAGGATCAACGGGTAAGATAGAACTCCAGCCATTCAGAATCGCTTGCAGGTATTTTGTGCCGCCAAGGCTGACAATTTCCATGCTGGCAGGCAATTCATCCGGGTCATACTGGGTAGGGTCAAATACTACCTCGGGTTCAACGGTAATGGCCCTCACTTTTCCGAGCCAAACCGTATCACCAGTCGGTAAATTCCATTGAGGTTTTTCATATGCATAAACCTGCAGATATCCAACAGCTCCCTTGGTTTTGATCAAAGCTTTATAGGGCTCAAATTCTGTGCTTGCACTTATGGCCCCTGAATAATCAAAAGCAGTAATACCATCAGGGGAGTACAGTATAATTTCCACACCGATATTATCTTCATTTAAACCGGATACCCCACCACCGTATCTCATTTTTGCCCTGATATGCGTGATGTCATCGCCAATAGTGAAGGGAAAAGTTGGAAAGTACTCATAACCACCATGCAGAATCAATCGGCAATATTTGACTCCATCCAATTCAACAATACTATCGCCTTCGAGCAATAAGTCAGGATCATATGCATTGGGATCAAAAATGGCCTGTGGGTCAACTTCAACAGCCATTACCTTTCCCAGCCACAGGGTATCTCCTGTAACAGCAGTCCAGCCAACGGTTTCCTGTCCGGCAACCTGAATGTACCCAACCTGATCGATTTTGGCCAGTTTCACCTGGTAATAGATCAGGCTGTCGCTGCTGGTATTGGCTGCAGCTGCCAGTTCGGCGTAGTCCTGATTAACCAGTTTGAGGAAGGTTTTTATCTTTGAAAGTTCAAATCCCGATACCCCGGCTCCATATTTGGCAATTACACGAAAATGAGTGGCCTTTTCGTTTATCGCAACCTGGGGATCGATTTTAATATATGAACTCCATCCGTTCAGGATGACCTGAACATATACCCTGCCATCAATGGTATCCAGGGTCATACCTGCAGGAAGTGAATCCTGCGGATAAGTGGCAGGATCAAATATCACCTGTGCGCTGGAGACAACAGAAGATATAGAAAACAATAAAGCAAGAAGTAGTTTTTGTTTCATAGAGATTTGCTTTAATTGGATAATGGAAATAAATGGATTTATGTTATTTGGAAAAACAAGTTACGACAATTCAAAGCTGAAGTCAAGTGAATTTTGACGAATGGAAAGTGATGGAATATGCCAAGCAAAAGGCATGCCCCCTGCACAAACCCCAAATCTCACTTGTCCCTCGTCCCTCGTCCCTGGTCCCTTGTCCCTTACTCCCCCGATATCTTCAGCGTATAGGCATATTGGCAGGGCGGTTGTTCCGGCAACTGAATGGCAATTCCCTTGTCTTTCTGAATCCACTTCAACGGGGCAGAATTGCCCAGCAATTCTATCTTCTTTATATCGCCAAACCACAGATTTTTCCCTTTTGGCAACGATTTAATGGTTACTGCCTTGCCGGGCCAGTCGAGCACAATGGCATACAGGATGTTCCCCTTTGTTGTGAACCGGATATCCTCAGCGGTATAGACAACGGCCCTGGAGTCCCCGAATGAACCCTCTGCAGCTTCAGTGGTTCCTTCTTCTGGAATATCCCAGGGACGTGATCCATATATAGCCTCTCCGTTCACCTTCAGCCACTCGCCGATGGCCAGCAAAACATCAGTCTGCTCCTGTGAAATGGTACCATCCGGTTCCGGGCCGATGTTGAGCAGCAGGTTACCGTTTTTGCTTACGATGTCGACCAGGGCATCGATGATCTCATCGGGTGTTTTGTTTTCTTCATCCCGTATCCATCCCCATGACTTTTTTCCGACGGAAGTATCAGTCTGCCAGGGAAATTTCCGGGTCGCCCTGCTGCTGCCACGTTCAATATCAAATACGGCAACGTTATCAGGAAATGATCTGTTTTTGAAATTGATCACAACACCCTGGTTCCATTCCAAACCCTGATTATAATAATAAGCCGCAAAAGATTTCCGGTATGGCTCCATGGCCGGTTGCTCGATCCACCAGTCGAACCAGAATACCTGCGGTTTGTATTTATTTACCAGTTCACAGCATCGCAGCAGCCAGTCGTTCATATATTCAATACTGGGCTGTTCACTTTCACTATTCGCGGGCCCATAAAAATCAGCATAGGCCGGATCGTTCACATCCGAATTGATCTTCTTCCCGTTATTCATAAACCACCAGTGCTCGATGCGGTGGGATGACACACCGAAAACCATACCCTCTTTCCTGACCGCTTCAGCCAGTTCGCCGATTATGTCGCGTTTGGGCCCCATTTTTGAGGCATTCCATTGTGACAGGCTTGTATTGTACATGGCGAATCCGTCGTGGTGTTCGGCAACAGGTACAATATACCTCGCCCCGGATTTCCGGAATAATTCCGCCCATTGGGTTGCATCGAATTTCTCCGCCTTAAACATAGGGATGAAATCCTTGTACCCGAATTTATCGGGTGTTCCATAGGTCCTGGCATGGTGCTGATAGTAATTCAGACCCCATACTGTTGAATCAAGATACATCCAGCGGGGATACCACTCACTGCCGAAACCCGGCACTGAATACAAACCCCAGTGAATGAAAATACCAAATTTGGCATCCCTGAACCAGTCGGGACACTGGTATTTTGACAGGGATTCCCATGTAGGTTGATACAATTCCTGTGCCCGGCCTTGCAATGAAACAAATACAAGCGTGGTAGCGAGGAAAACTGATTTTAACTTAGCTTTCATAGTTTAGTATTTTATTTTGATCCGGATAGCGCCTTGTATTTCCTGTTCCGAAGCAACCATGGCATAACCACCGCCACTGCCCGAAGTACTGGCCCCCGGATAATAGGGCAGATATTTCGCCTCCATTTCCTGCATTACCCAGTCCGGCACTGTATAGGGCAGCATTTTCTTCCAGGCCAGGAATGACCGGGTCATGGAAATTCCCAGGTCGTGAACATCCTTTTTCAGGATACTCTCCCAGCAAAGGTCGCCTGCTTCACCCAGGTCTTTTACCAAAGCCTGGTTCAGGTTCTTAACCTTCAGCGGATCATATCCTTCGGGTCGCGGATCCAGCGGTATCAGTTGAAGGACGCGGGACAGCCAGTCACATATATCCGGGTTGATACAGGATTCGATTCTGGCTGGCCAGTAACTTCCGTTGTAATAAAGCCGGTTTATACCGGCGGCCAGCAGTCCGAGATGGTCCTGTGAACCAGACACATACTTCGTGTCCGGAGGATTTTCAGCGCCAAACAGAAGTTGTGCATTTCTTACCGGATCTCCGCCCGGGATCTTACCTCCCCAGAGTTCCAGGGCGACTTTCCGTGAACTGGTGGCCATGCCTGACCGGTCATTGAAATCGATGGTCGGCCATATTTGGGCCACCACAACTGAGCCGGGATGAAATTCAGACACCCAGGGCTGGTCCATCCAGCCTCCGGCAATACAAATACGATATGGAAAGCGCATTTCCTGTTTTGAAGCAGAACTGGAACGTGCCGGTAATCCGGGCTCCGGGATCCTCTTAAGAACTATGTATTCCACATCCAGCTCCTTACAGAGTTTCTGCTTTCCCGGACTGTCACCATCCTCGTTTACAATAAAAATATCCGGTTTGATGTCGCGCATGTCAGGCTCGAAATCCAGCATACCCCTGCCTGTTGCAATCCTGGCATCATGAACATACCGGATGGAATCCACGATATATTTTCTCTCTTCCTGTGAAAAATAGGGTGCTTTGCCCTTTAGCCCAAGCAGATTTTTATCCTGTCCCAGAATGACATACAGTTCCCCGTATTTGGCAGCTGTTTTGAAAAAAGCGATGTGTCCGCCATGAATCAGATCAAAGCAGCCGCTTACCATGATTTTTTTCTGCTTCATCTCCGGTTGTTTAATGGCCTTGTTTTGCCCGACGGGTAATGTCTGTCTGCATTTCTTTGTCCCTGATCATTTGCTCCCTGATCCAGGCATAGGTATGCGTCAATCCCTCCTTCAGAGAAACAGATGGTTCCCAACCAAGATAATGCTTTATCAGCGTGTTGTCGCTATTTCTTCCGCGAACTCCCTTGGGTGCGGACAGGTCATAGGTGCGCTTCAGTTTGCAGCCTGCGATACCTTCCACGATATCGACAAGCTGGTTGATTGATACCATTTCACTGCTCCCCAGGTTTATTGGTTCCTCTATGTTGCTGTACATGATGTCAATGATCCCCTTTATGCAATCATCAATGTACATGAAACTCCTGGTCTGGTGTCCGTCACCCCAGATGACCATTTCGTCCTTTTCGTACAATTCCTTTTCAATTACTTTTCTGCAAATGGCTGCCGGTGCTTTTTCCCTGCCACCGTCATAGGTGCCGAAAGGACCATAAACATTGTGAAAACGGGCAACCCGGGTGATCAGGCCATAGTCTTCCGTGAAATGGTGGCACATGCGTTCACTGAAGAGTTTCTCCCAGCCATAGCCGTCCTCAGCCAGTGCAGGATAAGCATCGGCTTCTTTAAGTCCCGGATTATCGGGATCGGTTTGTTTTTCACCATTATATACACAGGCAGATGAGGCGTAAAAGAAGCGGTCAATACCGCAATCCCTTGCTGCCATGAGCATGTGCGTGTTAATTAAAACACTGAGCATGCATTCTGCCTTATGGGTTTCGATAAATCCCATACCACCCATATCGGCCGCCAGATTGAATACCTCGTTATAACCGTTGACTGCCTGGTAGCAGTTTTCCTTAATGGTTAAGTCAAGCACCAGATTGTCCACACCCTCCGAAACCTGATACCATTGATTGACAGGCTTCTTGTCCACAGCCCGAACCTGGTAGCCCTTGTTTTTCAGGGCGACAACCAGGTGGCCGGCGATGAAGCCACCTGCCCCGGTTACAACTACTTTCTTCATGGTCAATTGATTTATGGGTTAGTGATTTCTATGCTCCCTCACAGCCGGCGCGGAATATCCGGTACAATCTTCACGTGGACCTCATCAAGATACTGGGATGGAGTTTTGCTGTATTTTTTCTTAAAACAAAGATTATAATAGGAAATACTATTAAATCCTACCAGATAGGCAACTTCCGAGATATTATATTTACCTGACAAAAGAATCTTTACTGATTCCCTGAGCCTGACATCACGTATAAATTCCGTTGTGGAACAGCCTGTGATGGCTTTCAGTTTCAAATGCAGATTACTGCGGCTCATGCCAATTTCTTTTGCAAAGTATTCCGCCGTGAAATCGAATTTGGACAGATTTTTATTCAGTATTTCACTTGCCTTATCCACGAAATTCCTGTCCGTTTTTGTATTTACCAGGTTGATCATACTCAGGCCGGTTCCCGATAAGTATTGTTGCTTTAGCTTATTTCGCAACTCAATCAGGTTATTTATCCTTGCCATGAGGACATCCATATTAAAGGGTTTATTCAGGTAATCATCCGCGCCTTCTTCAAATCCATATATTTTTTCTGTATTTGCATCCAAAACGGTTAATAGAATCAGGGGAATGTGACTCGTGCGGATGTCACTTTTGATTGCCCTGCAAAGTTCAAAACCATTCATTTTTGGCATCATCACATCACTGATAATAATTTCAGGAAGCAGTTCCCGGGCCATACGCAATCCGTCTGCTCCATCAGCGGCCTCATACACATCAAAGTCCCTGAACAGACTCTCCAGCATATATTGCCTTAGCTCAAAGTTGTCCTCCACAACCAGGATCCTGGCATTTCGGCCGTCCTGCACTGTACTTTTTGTTATCCTGTCAGCGGGAATAATTGTGAAGGCGGAATAGTCCTGCGACAATTTGAAGTATTTGACATCTGACTTTTCCTGTGTTCTTATATGAGAATCGCCAAGCGGAATCAGTACCGTGAATGTACTGCCTTCCCCTAGCTGGCTCTCGACAAGAACTTTCCCGTGGTGCAATTCTACATAATCTTTTACAATAGATAAGCCAATTCCTGATCCGGAAGGATTTACCAGGGTTCCATCATCAATTCTGAAGAAACGCTCAAAAATCCTTTCCCTAAAATCGGGCCTGATACCCGGACCAGAATCAGATACACGAATGAACACATGATTTGGCTGTTCCGGGCCTTCAGGTATACCACCAGATAATTCATGGGAGAGACCAGTTTCAACCCTGATCAGACCTCCGTCGGGCGTATGATTAAAAGCGTTTGACAGCAGATTCAGGAATATCTTCTCCATTTTTTCAGGATCAATCCACAAATAAATTGAACCGGGATTTGACTCCAATTCAAATTGTATGCAGTGATTTGAAGCATAATCATTGAAATGACCGGAAATGTCCCTTAACAGGGAAACTATCTCAAGGTATTGGGCTTCCAGGGTAACTTTTCCGGTTTCAAGTTTTCGTAAATCAATGATCTGGCTGATCAGCTTATTCAACATTTTTGCATTTTTATAGATCGTGCCAACCAGTTGTCTGCGGTAGGATTTATCAAGTTGCTCATCGTCTTTGAGCAGCCTTTCCAAAGGAGACAGAATAAGGGTTAAAGGGGTTTTGAATTCGTGCGCGACGTTTATGAAAAATCTGATCTTCGATTGGTTTATTTCGTTGCGCTTTTCACTTTCCAGACGTTCCAGAAGCAAGTTATGCTTATATATGGTTTTTGACCGGAAATAGGAATAAAGCAAATAACAGGTTAATATCAACAGGGTCAAATAGATCAGATACGCGACCCCGGATCTCCACACGGGTGGCCGGATTATGAGTTCAATTTTTTTTATCGATTCCAGATTTGAGAAATTATTCGCAGCTTTAATATTGAGCGTGTACTTCCCGGGCGGAATCCGGGTATAGGTTATCCGGTGTTCGTTATTCATATCAATCCATCCAAAATCATAACCTTCCAGAAAATAGGAATAATGATCGCTATACGGATTAATGAAATTAAAGGTCGTGAGATCAAATGATATATAGGACTGTGTGTACTTCAGCACAATTCTGCCGACCTCATTGATTGGCTGCTGAATTACGGAATTTTCTCCATGGATCACCGGTACATTTAAAATGTTGAATGAGGTAATATAAATGTTCCGTGCGGAAGCAGGTATGCTGTTAACCTCTTTTGGATCGAAGAACACGGCACCATTACTTGTTCCAAAATACAAGGTATTGGTTTTGCTTTTAAAGCAGGAATTATACAGGAAGATATTATGTACAAGACCATCTCTTTGATTAAAGTTGGTAAATACTTTTCTTTCAGGATCAAACCTCGATAACCCCAATGTTGTGCCCAGCCACAGGTTACCATCCTCATCATCCACAATCGTAAGGACTGAATTACTCTGCAAGCCATTTGATTTGTTAAAAAGTTGGAAACTGCCGGCTTGGCTGTCATACAGGTTCAAACCACTCAACGTGCCAATCCATATCCGGTCTTTCCTGTCACAATAAACAGTATAAACATAATTATCGCTTAAGGAATCCCTGTCACCCTTATACCTGAATAATTTCGAAATATTCTTGTCCGGATGGTACTTTACCAGTCCTTCAAATGAGCTGATCCACAAATTGCCCTGTGAGTCCTCGGTTATTTTATTGGTAAAACTTATGCTGGCGTTACCGGAAGTAATATTCCTGAACTTGCGCTTATCCGGTAAAAACTGAGCGATGCCACCGTGTGTGGCAATCCATATACGCTTTTTTGAGTCTTCAAAAAAGTAGTTCACAATGTCATTGCATAGTGAGCTGCTATCCAACTCATCATGGGTAAACGTACTGAAACTGTTTTTTCGGGGATTGAACTCGGTGATTCCTCCTTCGTAAGTGCCAATCCATATTATACCCCTCGAATCCTCCATCAGGCATTGAATATGATTTGATTTAATGGCAGGTGTATTGGCCGAATTCAGACTGTAATACCGCCCGGATTTCTCGTCCAGAATATTGATGCCATAATCATGTGTACCAAGCCATATTTTCCCGTCCGAATCTTCCAATATTGCATTTACGAAATCATTATTGGCGAGTTTCCCTTTGTAGAAATGCGATTTGATAGAATTGAACTTATGCGGGTAATTCCTTAAGATGTTTAAACCACTCTGCACGGTTCCGATCCAGAAATTACCCTGCCTGTCCTCGAAAGCAACATTCAGATTGTTGCTATTTAAGGATTTACCCTCATAAGGATCATGGAACCAATGGGAAAGGCTTCCTGTGGCATAATCGAATATGGAAAGGCCATTTTTACTCAGGATCCAGATTTTGCCATCATTTTTCTCAGCCACATGCAAAACCGTATTGTCAGTGATACGATGCCTGGGATTTACATCATCTTTTGTATATCGGGTAATTTTAGAATCCTTTTTATCAAATCTATACAGGCCCATATTGGTACCATACCATACAGCGTTTTGGCCATCTCCTGTTATGTGTATTATTTTATTGTCCCTGAACGTGTTCTGGCTGTTTATATAATGGGTAATCTCAATCGTTCTTTTTGTTTCAGGGTTATAGGAATACAATCCCCGGTTGTGCGTACCAATCCACAATATACCATCCTTATCCTGGAAAAGTGAGGTGGTATGGGTTGTCCTGATGGATTCAGACAAACCGGCAGGCCTGTATTCTGTGAATCTCTGCAATGCTGAATCAGCGCTGAATAAGCCTTCAGCAGTGGCGGCAAGATAAAGGTTATCGCTGATCCTTAATATTTTATAAACTTTGGGGTATTTCAGCTCATCCAGGAAATAAACGGGAATTCTGGAGAATATTTCTTTGTCGGCATGGTAATAATTTATACCTGTAAAGGTTCCGGCTAAAAAATCCCCTCCGGAGGTACCGCATAGTGTTGAAACAGCATTGTTATCAATCGAATTTGTATCATTGGTTATATTCTGATGGGTACGGAAGGTATACGAATCATAGCGGCTGATACCACCTTCTGTTCCTATCCAGATAAATCCTGAGGCATCCTGATAAATATCCAGAACACTGCCATTGGGCAGCCCTTCATCGACGGTGATATGGTCGAACTGAAGGTTTTGTCCGATAAGCATCCCGGTTGACGTCAGGATAATTAAAATATAACCAGCGACTATTGCTTTCAAAGTGTTCATAGTACTTCTACCGTTTGTCTTTTATCTTCCAGTCATTCAAATTAAAATGCATGTACATCTTTAATCAGTAGATTGACGTCAGTACTCCTACAAACATACATAAATTATTATTACATTCGGGAAGCAATGTAGAAGAGATAGTTATGATTATCAGGAAATCAAGTTGTATATTATTGTCACGACTGGCACTAATAATTGCCGCGTGCTGTTTTACAGTATCCTGCCACAAGAGCCAAAACAGCAATAAGAACCTGAAGCTCTGGTATGAAAATCCGGCCGATGCTTCCATCCCTGACGATAAGAACGGCTGGATCAATGACAGGGAGTGGCTGAAAGCGCTTCCGCTTGGAAACGGTTCTCTGGGGGCCATGGTTTTTGGTGATGTAAACCTGGAACGGATTCAGCTCAACGAAGAAAGCATGTGGTCGGGAAGTCCTGAGGATAATGACAACCCGGAAGCATACCCCTCCCTGGCTGAAATCAGACGCCTGTTGTCCAAAGGCAGATACAGGGAGGCCACCGAACTTACCAACCGCACACAGGTATGCAAGGGCGCCGGCTCTGGAAATGGTAACGGAACGAATGTTCCGTATGGCAGTTTTCAGACATTGGGAGACCTCTGGATCGAATTCGCGGAAAAGGTACCTTTTTACAGCTATTACCGGGAACTGGATCTGAACGAGGCTGTTGTCCGGATTCAATATGTTCAGAAGGGTGTTCATTACCAGCGTGAGGTGTTTACCAGTTACCCCGATCAGGTTATGGTGGCCCGGTTTACAGCCGACAAACCCGGGATGATCTCCTTTCGATGTACCATGAACAGACCGGAACGTTTCACCACTGTAAGGGATAATAACCAGCTGGTCATGTATGGTTCGCTGAATGATGGCCATGGGAATCCCGGATTGAATTATATGGCCAGATTATCAGCCAGGAATAAGGGTGGCAGCGTTTCTTACCTGGAAAAAGACCTGATAGTGGACAAAGCCGACGAAGTCATTCTGTTTCTTTCTGCATCCACGGATTATGTACTTCATTATCCTGATTACAGGGGCAGGGATTATGTGTCCATTACGGAAGATAATCTGACCAAAGCAATCCGAAAACCCTATAATAGGCTCTTGCAGGATCACATCAAGGATTTCAGCAGCTACTTCAACAGGATCAGCTTTGGCATCGGCCCGGAAATCCCCGATACGGTTCCGACAGATAGAAGAGTTGAACAATTCAAAGAAAGCAGATCAGATACCCACCTGGCAGAACTGATCTTTCAGTATGGCCGCTACCTCCTGATCTCCTCCTCCAGGCCAGGCACGCTTCCAGCCAACCTTCAGGGCATATGGAGCAACAAAATCCAGACTCCCTGGAACGGTGATTACCATACCGATGTAAACATCCAGATGAATTACTGGCCGGCCGAAGTAACCCATCTCAGTGAAATGCATCTTCCTGTGTTCGACCTGATCGAATCGCTTGCAGAACCAGGCAGTAAGACTGCCCGTATCCATTACCATGCCAGTGGATGGACGATACACCCCATTACCAATGTGTGGGGATATACATCACCCGGTGAGCAGGCAGGTTGGGGAATGCATGTGGGGGCCGGGGCCTGGCTATGTTCCCATATTGCAGAACACTACCATTTCACCCAGGACAGGGAATTCCTGAAAAGAATGTACCCTGTATTGCGATCTTCCGTAAGCTTCTACCTCGACTGGCTTGTGCCCGATCCGCAAACCGGTAAATTGGTTTCCGGACCTGCGGTATCACCGGAGAACACATTCCTGGCTCCTGATGGCTCAAAAAGCCAGATAAGTATGGGGCCTGCCCACGATCAGCAGGTAATATGGAATCTGTTCAATGATTTTATCATGGCATCAGAAGTCCTGAAGGAAACTGATGAACTTACGGTCCGGGTGAAGGAAGCCATTGAAAAGCTGGCAGGACCACAAATTGGCCGGGATGGCAGGTTGATGGAATGGGCAGCGGAATTTCCTGAGGTTGAACCGGGCCACCGTCATATCTCCCACCTGTTTGCCTTGCATCCAGGGTCCCAGATCAGTCTTCACAAAACGCCGGAACTTGCCCGGGCTGCAAAGAAATCCCTGGATTACCGGATAGAAAATGGTGGCGGTCATACAGGATGGAGCGCTGCCTGGCTGATCAGTCAGTATGCCCGGCTGGGACAATCGGATCTGGCAAAAAACAGCCTCGATGTCGTGCTATTACAAAGCACAAGTCCCAATTTATTCGGTCAACATCCACCCTTTCAGATGGATGCGAATTTTGGAGCCACCGCAGGTATTGCAGAAATGCTTATTCAGAGTCATGACGGTGAAATCCGGTTGCTGCCTGCCTTGCCTTCAGCATGGTCCGGGGGAGAAGTTAAGGGTTTATGTGCCAGGGGTGGTTTTGAGGTGGATATGAAATGGGCAGGGGGAAAACTTGTCAACTCCCGGATTATATCACATCATGGCGGGAAATGTACTGTCAGCTACCAGGGAAATGCAAAATTAATCGATACGGAAGCAGGAAAAGCATATTTTCCATTCTGAGCCGCTAAAGTATGGAGGATCTTTTGTTGTAGTCTTATGGTGATACAATCTGCTTTAACCGGACAGGCCCCAGCAGTCCGGATGATACAAAATCCCAGCCAGATGCATCAAAGGGTTTATATTGTATGGAAACAAAGTTGATATCGTTGAATTTTTTCCAGTTCACCTGTTGTCTATCCATTCCGATGATCTGATTAGCAGACAGGTTACGCACCCGGATCTCAATTTTGTTTTTTCCTTTCTTCAGGATTCCGGGCTCAATGAATATTTGGTAGGGATAAGAAATTGCCTTTCCGACCTGTACACCATTCATAAATACTCTAGCTGTTTCACGAACCTCGCCAAGATCAAGTAAATAATAAACCTCATCACGTGTATTGTCCGGAAGAAAAAAATCCCGGGTATAAATTCCTGTACCATTAAAATACAGATTCCGGTCATCTCCAAATTTTGTCCAGCTAACCAGAGAATCCAGATGCCGGGCTGAGGGCGCCGGATTGTTGCAGCCTTCGAAACGGATGTCCCAGTTTGTATTGAATTCCGCAATAAGGTTCCCCTCATCTGCATAAATCCAATCCTGAATCTTTTTATTGTCTGCAGGCATGATAAAACACGACTGGCCGGGTTTCAGCTGAAGCCTGATCCGGTTTCCCCTTCCATTCACATTTGCCGGAATTCCTTTTCTTCCGGTCATGGGATCATATAAAAAAACACTGCTGTTGATTTTGAGCAGGTCAACATAATCATCCACTGGATGTGCGGATAGATTGGCAATAAAATAAACGGGCCTGTTTAAGGTATCCCTTTTGCGGATAAATTGCAAGTCCTGTTGTGTCAGGGACTCCGGAAGAATTCCTGTTTCAGAAAGAACAATCGTAACTGAATCAGCCATGATGAAATTATTATCCAGGATAATATCATTCAGATTGTTGTCCTGATGTAACTGATCTGCATATCCGGATATCCCTGAAGGCAATTGACCTGAAAAGATAATCCTGGCGCCCTGCAGGGAAAGCGCCTTTAATTTGGCCAGGGTTTCCGCCTTAATCCATTGAACCTCCGGTACAACCAGGGCTGCAAATGAACCTGCCGGAGAATGTAAGCGTCCCTCCCTGACAACCAATTGCCCTATCATGCTGTCTGATACAAAATCAAACGTATAACCCTGATCAAGAAGTTGATGTGATAATTGACCGAAACGGGTTTCATTGAACCAGGTCATGTTGTGTACTTCAAACAGAAAGGGGGCTGACCGGGCAGGCTTGTTCATCCAGATATCATGGATAGGGAAATAAATCAGGAGATCATTGTCGGGTTTGCTGCCCTGCAGTATTTTCTGGCAATTTGCCACGTACTGATTAAAAAAAGGCAGATCCTGCCACAGGTTTGAATTTGGTCCGAAATCGGTTGAAGCGTAATATAACCAGCCGGGCCAGGGTTCTGATTCCGGCGAATAGGCGATGCCATGATAGAATATGTGGTTTATTCCAGCCATGAATATTTCATCAATTTGTGGTTTAATTTGTGAAAAAGCCACCTTAAAATGTTCGGCCAGCCAGGTACATGATTCTGAACTTACCAGTTTTTTACCATAAAAGGATGCTGCTGACGAGGCAAATTTCATGGAAATGAGGCTTGGTCTGCCAAACCGGCTTACTTCATAATCCGGATCTACCCTGAATCCGGGGATCTGAAATCCGCTGTTCCCGAAGGATTCTGTTTCAGCAATATCGGCAGTGGCATAGAGATCCAGCAGATTCCCCGGGGAACCATGTGCCTGATAGGTACTAATCATGCCCTTTGACCTGCACCATTGTGACCAGGGTTCAGCAAAATCGTGCAGCAAGAACTGGCCGATTGCTTCATGCACATCGCAGGAAATCCGCTGTGATTTTACGTCCTGCACTGAATCGAAAAGTACGTTCAGATGATTTCTCAGATCATAGCCATACCGGATCTTAAACTTATCGAAAAAATCCGGGGTCCAGTTGGCTCCATACACTTCATATGAATCGCAATGCAAGGCCCGGGCCCTGTTCATCGGGACCTTCATAAGAGTTGTATCAAAAACAGAGCAGAAGCCTTGTAAGGCATGTTTGTCAAAATGGTCCATAGCCCAGCCTTCTCCCCCTGGTGCAGCCCTCTTTACCAGTTGCCCGGTTGAAGCGGACAACAAACGATATATCCTCCACGAGCCATCCGGAACATTCCATTGCAAATAACCCTGATCATTTACTAATTCCTTGAGATCCATGGATTCCCCATCTGCAGGATATGCATGAATAGCCTGAAATTCCGAGTTTTCTTCTGTCGGATCAAATACCTGCATATTTACAGTAGCCGGCCCTGATACGGAAGCCAAAAAGCCGCCTGAATACTTCTGAGCAGAGTTCTCCCTGCTGATCCATGGGCCACCAAAGGGCCAGCCTGTTCCCTGGGCTATGTCAATTTCGATCCCCAGTTTACCGGCCTCTGTAAGGGTAAAATCGAAAATATTCAGCCAGTCTTTACTGAGGTAAGGTATTTCCTGGTCTTCGAATCCTTTTACGCCATAAATCGGGATCACGCGGCACCCCCCGATACCGGTCTCCTTAAAAGCCTGAAGCTGTTTTGAAATTCCGGCCTCGTTTACCGCACTGCCCATCCACCACCAGATGGCATAGGGTTTATACGACTGACCAACCGCCTGATGAGTAAAACCACCAATCAGAACCAGCAGCAGCAGATTTCTCATGCTTTTTATAATTCCGGTATTATTTGTTAATGATAACCCTTTCAGTACTGATAATCTTCGCTTCTTTATCCTTAACCCTGATGATGTAAAGTCCGTTATTTATTGAACCCGGTATATCAATGGCATTTATTGTATTGCCCGAATGAAACGCGGTTGTTGCATAGCGCAATGTACCCGTTACATCAATAATTTCCACCGTAAGCGGGATTACTGCATTCGTATTCACCTGAACATAAAAGTGGCTTTTAGCCGGATTCGGGTATATCCGGGAGCCATTCAACTCAGGAGCAAGGATTCCTGTTACCGGGGTTGAGGTGAGGACCACCGTATCCGGCTTACTGTCGGAGAGTCCATTGTTCACTACCAGTATCACTGTATATTCACCTGGCAGATCCGGGGTCAGTATTGGATTCACATAGTTTATATTCTTAAGAATTGTCTTGCTGTTCTCAGGTTTTGAGATCATTGCCCATTTATAGGTCAGTTTCATTCCGGCAGGATCATAGCTGGAAGATCCATCCAGTGTCACCCCGGTTCCAACCATCACGGACATATCCTCTCCTGCCCCGGCAACCGGCGGTGCCGCCACATCTATCGTCACTGTATCCGGCAGTGATGTTTCTTCAGGGTCGGAAACGGTTAACCTGAAAAGGTAATCACCTGCGATTTCAGGGGTCATGGAAAAAGAGACGGAACCAGGATCAGCAATCGAGATCGTGCTTCCCTGTGGTTGTGAAATGATCTCCCAGCTGTACGTAAGGGGAAGATCCTTGAGATTCGTACTGCCTGATCCGTCGAGCATGAAGGATTCGCCAAGTGGTATGATCTGATCCCTTCCTGCCATGGCCACCGGATGAACATAGTCTTCCAGGTATTGCAGCTTCACTGCCAGTTCTTTGGAAAATACCGGTAACCGGAAGTCAATATAGGAATTGGCCAGTATGATCGTATCAGGTTCAGATATCGATCCATTCACAGGATCATACCAGGTTCGCTTATATTTTCCGAAAGGGATATCTTCAAGTTCGAGCCTTGCCCCGGAAATATCCGCGCTGAATGTCTTGCTGTAAATGTAAAAGTAAAAGTTGCCGGTATCGGTTTTCATGCCCAGGGCAGCAAGGTTATTCCCCTGGGGTAGTATGGAAATGCTGCTGGTAACCGGATTGCCTTCCGATACCAGGTCGATCGTCCCGAAGTAGGATGCCATGCCGGAGAAATAGGCATACCAGCCTTCCAGTATGGCCTTATCCCATTGCCAGTGCAGGCTGGGCAAGTGGTTGAAATAACCGGTCCAGCAGGCTCTTCTCACCTCATCACCGGTTTCAGCAAGTTCCGATTTTCCGAATTCACCGCACATGACGGGCAAATCCGTTTTTCTCTGAATATTGGCATATCGCGTC
This sequence comes from uncultured Bacteroidales bacterium, assembly GCA_963705125.1. Lineage (GTDB taxonomy): Bacteria > Bacteroidota > Bacteroidia > Bacteroidales > UBA10428 > UBA5072. The sequence goes on from CAVPIY010000012.1 coordinate 846,012, forward strand.
AGAATACCCCTGCTTACATCTGCATCATAGGAATGGAACTGCAAAAGATCGAGTTGTTCGTTATTTCCAAATGCCGCCACCAGGGGATGGTCCATCCAGCCGCTCAGGCTGGTTGTGCGGATGTGCTCATACGGGTCAATCTCCCGGATATAAGCCCCCATCTCTTCATGCCAGTTGTCCACATCGGTCACCCAGGAAGAAGGATTGCTTTCTGTATTCCCGGTAAGATCCACCTCATTGAAGAATTCCCAGCTGAAAAGGCTGGTGGAATATCCCCACCGGGCAACATAGTACCGGAGCAGGTTTTTGGTGAGCTTCCTGGCTTTTTCATTATAGAAGAATTCCGCGGGCTTGTTCAGGAATCCCCCGTTTGCCACGTTATAGGGATTGATATCCCAGTTCGGATTCACGTTTTCGGAAAGGATGCCATGCTGAAAGATCGCCAGCATGATCCGGATGTCCTGCTCCCGGCATAGGTTGAATACCGAATCGAGCAGACCGGCTGCCTGCTGGCTGTAGTCCCCGAGGCCCTGATAATAGGAGTATCCCTTGCTGCCCTCGAGGGCCTGTGACCCGAATGTAACCGTCCAATACCGCAGCATATTGGCATGGTTGGTGCCAAGCTGGGTGATATGGTCCTTGTAATCAGCTATTTTATCAGTTTTGTAGCTCCAGGCAACGTTTTCCCCTATGGGAACATAGGGCTCTCCGGTTGAATGCCGGTAATACTGCTTATTGTTCCGGTCAACGTAAACAAAGCCCTTGTGATCAGCGGACGAGATGGTTACCTGGTATTCATCTGAAGTAGTCTCACCCAACCTGTCTTTCAGTCTGAGAACAAGGCTATGCTCACCCGGTTGTTCCGATGAGAAACGGAGCATCCAGCACTGATAGGTTGAGTCATTTATCCAGTTCTGACCCACAGGCAGGCTTCTGATATAGTAGAAACAAGGGACGGTATCCCGGGAATTATCGGGTTTGGTTATAATGGCATCCAGGATTACGGTATCCGGATCATACGCATTTCCGTATTGCCTGGTCAGCTGGAATACCCCTTCTATCTTGCTATTTGTTTCGTTGACGGGATTGGTAAACGTGAGCCCGCTGAATAGGTCACCGGCATTGAACACAAAAAGGTTAGTGCTTTTTATTGCTGTTTTTTCATTTGTATTGGTCAGTGTGAGAGTCGCAGCATACATACCCGGTTGGGCATACTGATGGGTAATGACCGGATCGCTTCCGGTTACCGTGTCTCCATCACCAAAATTCCATGCATAGGTAAGTTCCAGGTCATTCCAGTCAAATGATCCCGAAGCATCAAAGGTCACATCACTGTTTGAATATATTGTTTCCGGTGATATTTTCAGGCCGATAACCGGAATACCTTCCTCCGCAAGGGGATTGGAAAATTTGAAATCGTCGAAATATACGGTGGCTTCAGCGTCGTTGTCCACACCCGCTGCAATTTCCAGTTCGGTAAACACCTTTCCCTGGGCTGCACTGACATCCATGGTCAGCAGAACCCAGGCGTCATGCAGGGGGCATTTCGTTCCAGTTATGTGCCCATGCTTCGATAACCACATCAGACCCGTTCCAGAATTTGTAATAGACCCTCCCGACCGTTGAGCAATGGATCTTAAAGGTCATGGTTGTGCTTTTACCGAATGAAACGGGTTCTGGGAAGGACATCCTCACATAGTGCCAGTTGCCGGAAGCTTTATCGTATTTACCACATTTGCTGCTGGGATTTATACCGGTTTTGTCCGGATTATCCACAACCACGGCGGAACCGTTGGATAAAACGGGTGTCTTCTCAACCGACTCAAAATCCACAAAGGTTTGTGCGTTCATTACACCGGTAAGAAAGAATGCCATAAGAAAGATGAATCCGATTCTCCTGAACAGTTTAAAAAGAACAGGACAGGTTTTTACAGTCCCCAATCGAAGGCCAAGATGGTTTATTAAGTTAAACATAGCCTGAGAGAAATAAGAGTTAGATTATGTTCAATTTCATATTAAATATAATGATAATTTTTTAGAATCAGTGAGTTGTAGTCCTGTTAATAGCCCCGGTCTTCAAGCCGGGGAAAAAAGGTGGTAAAGATACCCCACCCGGGGGTTTTAACCCCCGAAATTGAATAAATAAATTAAAAGAATCAGGGGCTTAAGCCCCACAGGAGATTTGATTCTTTTTATCCACGGCCTGAAGGCCGTGGATAATGAATATACATTATAATAACAAAAAACAGGGTGGCAAATGCCACCCTGTAATTTAGTGAATATTGCTGTAAATGCAAATGTTAATTCTTGGAAATAAGTACCTTTTGTGTTGACGTGTTATTTCCTTCCTTAATGGTAACAGTATACATACCATTGGCCAGGTCGGAAACATTCACGCTGGATACATTCCTTGCACTTCTTACAACGCGACCGTCCATGTTCAAGATGGTGATGTCAGCATTCTTGGAGCCTTGTACGTTCATAATGTCCCTTACAGGATTCGGATAAACATACATGCTTTGACCCTTAATCGGTTTTACAGCGGATACGCCACTGTATTTAGCCTTGATGGCCGTCAGAGATGCTGCAGGATCATACGCCATATCAATCCAATGCAAGGCACCGATTGGTAAACCATCGCTTTCTGAAACAAGCTCAGCAGTATAGGAGAAATCTTCAACCATATCAGAGATCTTGGTAATACCACTGCTGGCTGAGTTTTCAGTTTCCACGCCGGGAACGGTTTGCGGATTATGATCACCAAAATAATAAGCGGTAAAATCTGTGGGAGCTACTAGCATCCGGAACACCCCACTGGGCCCGGTTCCATGCAATAAAAAGATCAGCTGCTTCCTGTGGCAAAGGATCGGTTCCGAGACCAAGTTCGTCTGCTGTCCATTCATAGATGTGGTTGTTCTCTTCCTTGATGTTCTCATAGGCTGCATCCAGGGCTGTTGTTCTTTCATTTTCCCATATACCGGGAACGTTTACAACACGGTATGGTCCTACACCTCCACCCCAGGTCAGGTAAGAAGCCGGAGCATCTTCCCAGATACCATCCACAGTGCCGTTATAATAATCATCCAGTGTAGTGCTGTAGCTCAGAACATTATCAGCTGCATAGATAACATAATCAGATATTTCATTGACTGCATCGGCAAGCACATCACCATCCAGAAAGTAAGGCTGTATGTTGAGGGTGGCTTCAATCGTATCCACGCCGAAAATACCATGCATCAATGCATCGGGATCCTGTCCGCCCGTGGCAACATTTTCCATATCCTCACCCACCATATTGGCATTTACAAACAGGTTATTTGTAAAATACAATTCTCTCCAATACTGATTTAAGAGTGGGTATTTGTGGTTGTTGATGAAGGTATTGTGATTGATTATGGCCACATCAGTGACACTTTCCTGACTCAGAAAAGTCAGACCCCCACCGGAAAAGGTATTGTTTTCAATGATCAGGGTATCGATTGCATATTTACACTCAGCTGCTCTGGCACCCCACCACTGGGAGAAATCATTCAGATCACGGAAATAATTGCCCCTGAGAATAATTTTAGCACCTTGTGTTACATTGCCTGCGTTAAATATTATACCCATAGAATTTTCAAGAAGACAATCTTCCACAAGTAAATGATGGTTGTCTCCGTTAATAGCAAATGTCACCCACGGCAAAGCATTGTTTGTTTCCATATTGTGATACTGAATATTCTGGAAAACAAAGCTGCTGTTTATCGTGCTCTGGCCAATTGCAACTTCTTCAAGGGGTACCTTGAGGATAACGGGTTTTGCACCCCCTTCTTGGCCTCTGATTGTGATCACACCATCCGGATTATCAACAATGATGGGTCCATGCTCGAGATAGAATGAATTGGCCTCCAATTCATAAATCCGGTTTGGATTGTTTCTTTCACCGGCGGCGGTTGTATCGCCATTGATGGTTGCTTCCAGCAATCCACCATTTTCCAAACCACCCGGGATTACAATGATGTCTTCCTGAGCAACCAGGGTGGCTGCTATCAGCAAGTTTGCGAATGAAAATAGTAAAGATTTTAGTTTCATGTTTTTCGGTTTTTTAATTAATACTTAATTCTTCTTGTTTTACTTTTTTGATTTTGCATTATTTTCTCATTATACCTCCTTTTTTACAGATTGATTTTTACACCAAGTTGTGCACGGAAACCATAAAACTGGCTGCTGGTGGGCAAGGACGGCCTTCCCGGCTGTTCCCCATAATAGTAGTCATCAATATGATTTCCGATATTTGACAGGTTTGCATAGCAGGATATATTCTTTGTGATCTTCTGGTTCAGCATCAGATCCCACAAGGAAAACGTATCATAATAACTGTCAAAAACAGAATAGCGTGCATCCAGGCTTTCCACGGTTTTGGCCTGATACCGGTAAGAAATTCTTGAGCTGAATCCCTTATAATCCCATCCCAGGATAATATTCAGGATCGATTGAGGCTGATCCTGCATGGGACCCTTTCTTGTCTTATATTGCTGACCATAGATGGGTTGTGGGATAAATCCTGACGAATCCACACCGACCTTTACACTTTGGAAATACGGATATTTGGTTTTGGTTTGCAGGATGGTATAGTTGATATCCAGCACCAGGCCTTTCAATACGCCTGGCAGATACCAGAAATTGGTCTGCCAGGAAAATTCCAGTCCGCTCACATAGGCCTTCTCCGAATTGTTATAGGGCACGTCGGTTGTCCCGTCTGCTTTCAGATAGAAGGGATCATAATACTCAGCACCCAGAATGCGGTCATTCAGGTCAGCCGGACCTCCTACGATCAATCCCTTTTTATAGGGTTTGTAATCGTTCATAGTGAAAATAAGATCACTTAATTCCTTGTAGAAACCATACACGGTGAACAGGCCTATCTTTTCATTCTTTAAAGACACACCCAAATCAAAATTCCAGGCCGTTGAGGGGAACAGGTATGGATTGTTGGATGTAATATCATTTCCCGTATTGGGATAAACAACCAGGGGTGAAATCTCACGGAAACTCGGTCTTGAAGTACTTTTATAGACTGCACCCTGTATAGTGATGGCATTGTTAACCTTAAACTTCATATTCAGCGAGGGAAACCATTTTGTATTGTCCGTTTTGGTAGTTACTGAATCAGGATTTGCATCAATGCCGGTTAGGCCGCTATTTAGCCTGATATGGTAGGCAAAATATTCCGTATTGTAATTCTCAACCCGGATACCAGGCAGAAGCATCAGTTTGCTCCCGATATTCAATTCTGCCATAACATAGGCGGCTCCCACTTTTTCGGTAGCCTCATAATCCCGCTGATAACTCTCTAAACCCCTGATAGTATAATTTCCGTCAGTCGGACCCTTATAAATTTCATCCTGCATATCGGTCAGCAGATCAATATCTGCAGTCCAGCCCAGGTCATATCTTCCATTTAAAAATTCACCGGGATCATACCCGGCATCCACAAAATTATGGGCGCTTATTCCCCGTTGGGAATTGAGATTGGTAGTCACCCATGGGAAGGTTGCCAAAAATGTCTGACGCCTGGCAACCGAGCCGCCCCATTGCAGGTCCATGTACCTCCCGGTTCCGTCACTCGTCCTGTTCAGCTGGTGATATTTACCTCCCAGCTTCAATTTACCGGAGATCCTGTCGAATAAAGAAAATGCCAGCTCATAATCAAGTTTTACATCATAGCCTTTATCAATTAATGACTGATTAGCCAAATTTAGCTGCTGTAAATAGCTATCCGCAATTTTCAAAGAATCAGGACCGCCAATTTGAGTCATGATTGACTTGGGTTGCCTGTAAACCAGTTCGTTTTGATTCAGGCCCCAATCGTTGGCTTCAACGAACGGAAAGTATTGTTCGTTCTCTTTTGCCTCTGCATAAGTTGCTGACAGATCTACATCAATTTTCGAACTGCCAAACCGGAATGTATTCTGTAATGTGTGGGTCCGGGTAAATGTTTTCCATGCCGCTTCTGTAACTTGCAATGTGTAGTTTTCCGGAGTACCGGATACAAGGAATTTATATTGATTATCCCGGGTGAGGACATCATCATTTTTCTGGCTGAACATATTGAATAACTTTACTGTCCACCAATCCTTGCGATAATCCAGGATCAGACTGCCATTGGTCCGCGTACGTATTTGCTGTTGATCAATAAGGCCCACCTGGGTTGTTCTGGTATTGAGCGAAGAATCAATAATAGCACCCTCCGGGTCCGATTCAAATACCCAATATGCACCGGAATAGGTTCCATTAAACCGCTGGGAGGGCATATCTTTCCGTTCACGGGTTGCTCTCAGGCTGACACCCACTTTTTTGTCAAAGAACCTGTCACTGTAACCAGCTGATACCTTGTAGTTTCCGAAACTCTGGTTCAGATTGGCATAACCTCCTTCTAAATTAAATTCGATTTGTCTCTGACTCGGTGCTTCCATCAATCTCAGATTGACCGTGCCACCCAGGGCATCGGCATCCATATCTGCACGCAATGATTTTGATATTTCGACTCCGGACAGCATTTCACTCTGCACTAAACTTAAATCAACACTTCTGTCAAAGTCACTGGTTGAAGCCATTTTGATCCCTTCAATGGTCACATTGCTGTATTTTGGCGACAAACCCCGGATCACGATCTTATCCGCTTCTCCCGCGTTTCTTTTTAAAGAAACACCAGGCAGTCTTCCAATTGCTTCCGCGGCATTGGCATCCGGTAATTCCTGCATTTTTTCAGATGAAATAACGTTGGCAACCGTATTCGAAGCCAGCTGCTGATTTATGGCGGCCCGCTGACCCCGGATCTGCGCCGTAACGATCACCTCTGCTACCTCAGTGCTTAATACATCCAGCTTAATCTCAACGGTCTTTGTTTCATTGGCTGCGATCTCAACCGTTATTTCCTGTTCCTTATAGCCCAGATAACTGATAGTAACAACATTGGATCCTGCCGGAACATTATTCAGAATATATTCTCCATTTGCATCCGCATATGTTCCCAGAAACTTTGCCTTAATTAATACAGCAGCGCCAGGCAAGGGATCACCTGTCTGGGCATCAGCAACGATACCTTTTATTATTCCGGTTTCTGCTGCGAACAACATACCGGGAATAATTAACAAGAGCAGGAAGAACAAAGTAAAAGTTTTCATATAGTTTTTCATAATTAGGGGTTCTTATTAGGTATGCAAATATATATATAAACATATATTATCCAATTGCATTCTGGGTCAATTTTTATTGTATGAAAGTTAGTAATTTTTTTTTGACAAGATCTATTTAGCACAAATTTTTTATTACAGGTTTGTACAAGTGATAAAATGAAGTCGGATTTAAAGCTGTTTTTATAACGTCTAAATTATTGTATTCCCGTTGATATGATTTCCTGATATGTCTAAAATCCTAAAACATATGTTTAATAAAAACAATGACAAGGTCATTCTCACATTTCATTTATCCCTAACAAGCAAGGGAAGCCACTTCATCCTGCATCCTTTGAGAAAAACCGCGGTTCGTATTCCGGGCCCGTCGTGCAAAGCGAATTTCTGAATATCGAAAACCATCCCGTTAACCATAGCAGTTAAAGTTAAAACATAAGGGAATCCGGCAATGCTGAAGATTTTAATGATTCCGTATTATAAATAATTTACTTGTGCTGATTACCTCCATTTCATTACGCAACTTTAATAAATATATGCCTGGGGACAAAGCTGAAATATCCAGCTCTATTTCAGATTCATGAATGGTTTTACTAAGAACCTTACTTCCTGTAATTGTAAGTACATCCAGTTCATTGATCTGGTCCAGGTGTGCAATATAAAGTTTATCGGATGCAGGGTTAGGATAAATCCTGATGTTTTGATCAGGTCCGGATTGACTGATACCCGTCACCTGACTGGAAACTGTGATGACAAAGGTGTCATGAATGGCCGGATTGTCATTGGAAGCAGCTGTAATCGTAACAACACCATCACTTTTTGCATGGACAAGTCCTTTCTGGGAAACCAGTGCTATACTGGTATTGTCCGATGCCCAGTTAACTGTTGTATCAATTGCATCTTCGGGCAATACAATGGCATAAAGCTGCAATTCTCCATCCTGCTCGTTAATATAATCCCGCAAATTTTCACTCGTTATCTCTACTGACTTCACATGAACTATGGCAGGTTTTGGAAACGGCACCCACAGGTAATCAAAATCCATCCATCCCCAGCTTGCAACTACTTTAATGGTGTCCTGTCCTGCCTTCAGTGCCACCGGTATTTTTTTCTCAAACCAATCCGTACTGTTGTCTCCCTCAAAACCGAGATTTTCACCAACAAGCGAATCGTTAACATATAAATTCTGTGCTTTAAAACCATTTGGAGTCCGGTAACCAATAATCAATTCATAGGTGCTATCAGCGGGACAATTGGGAATGATCCAGGTGATGGAAGCTTTTCCATTATTGTCTGTCATGCTTACAAATTTTCCACCACTCGCGGTGCTGCCTGACACTATGCCTGAAGCCCCTTCCAGAATGGCATCCTCCGCTTCGTACTTATAAACAGGCGGTTCTCCCACTATGATACTCACCGGGAAGGAGGTTTTAAAGTTTCCGTCATTGTCCGTACTTTTTGCCTGAATTTTATAAAATCCGTCCGGCGCATCGATCCACTCAAAAGCAAAAGGTTCGGTATTATCCTCCCCGAGCTTATTCCCTCCTTCAAAAAATTCCACCTTTACAACGTTGCCATTGTATTTTGCTGCGCTGACTTCAATATTTACCGTGTCGCCACTGCTGAAAACGAAACCATCTGCAGGTCTTGTGATGATGGCAGAAGGCAGGTAAGGAAGGTGCGGATCATTGGGCATGATATCATTACCAAATAAGTCGAATGTTCTTTGAAGTTCATTTAAAATGCCATTTCTATATTGTTCTTCAATGTACTGCCAGCCCATTGCTCCGGCATATCCAGACTGGTAAAGGGTCTTATGATTTTCGTTTTTGGCGGAACAATATTTGCAGTTTGTAAAAAACTCGGCAATCACCAGAGGTTTATCTAAATTCCAGTGAGAATAAGGGTGTAGAAACGGAGAGGTATCGTCCCAGTCGTAGTAATGCACCGTATAAAAATCAAGAATACCTGCAGTATCTCCGCCAGCATCGATCAGTCTCGCATCCGAATAATAATTTGTCCCCCCTTCTACATCAGATGCAGCAAAAAATGACCAGGCTCCGTTGGTGACCTTTGCAGTCGTATCTGTGCGGTGAATGGCACCTGCACATTTATTAATGAACTTCATCACATTCTGCTGACTTACATGCTGGGTAATATCCCAATTCCCGACTTCCGTCATCCCTTCCGGTTCATTAAATATCTCCCAGGCAATAATTCCGGGGTGTTCTTTCATTGAATCAACCATAGGGATCAATGCATTCTCAATGTAGCTGTTCAATCCATCATCGGTAGTCAGGATATTTTTATTCCGGGCCAGGATGTCTGCCGGAAGTCCTCCATCCTTAATCCGCTGCATATCAAAAGACCAGAGACAGAGAATCAGCCCGATGTCATTGTTGTCAGCAATATCACAAATGGATTTAAGGTCAGAGAAAGCTCTGGTGCCTGGCCCTGTTACAAGGTTTCCAGTAAATTCCGGAGTTGCGGTTCCATTGGTATGAAGCCAGAGTCGCATGCTATTGCCTCCGTTGTCGTGAATTTCCCTGAATATTTTCCTGAAGTGCGCTGTATCCGTTGGTGCATCAGGATCGCCAATATCGTGCGCAAAATTTATCCAGGCAACATTTGCCCCGCTGAGGAAAATCGCTTTGCCGTTATGCTCTATCCTGGTGTTTTGAGGAAAAAGCAGGCCAGTGATTAGAAGAACCAAGGAAAGTATTAAGATACCCCTTCGTGTTAATCGCTTCTTGTTGAAAAGACTTAAAGTTTCCATATGATTTCTGTTGTTTTAAATTGACATAAGCAAATGAAACTACTCCCTTTTTTATCGACTGCAATCGTCGATAAAACAATTTCTTATTCTTTATTAAGCAATATAAGCCACTTCATATATTCATCCAAACCGATCGTTGGATTATAGGCCAGGTAATGATTGAAGAACTTCCTGCCGTTTACATCCCACTCGATAATCCACATTTTTGCTGTATTAGTTTCCGGAATAAAGCCTATCTGTGATTTACCATTTTTAGGTATTACCGAGGATTTACTAAGAATGGTTTTTCGAGTATCTGAGTCCTTTATTGTGACCGCAATGCTTATATTTTCACGTGTATCGTTTACAGCGACAACAGGGTGTTTTTTGTCTCTGGCATCGCCAACCATTACACACACATCTGTTTGAACTCTTTTAATATATTGGTAGGCAAGTTTTTTACTCCCGTAATAATCAACAATAGCATCAGAAACAATAGGCCAGCCATCGCGAAGATTCCACCAGAGAATACCGTTTCGGTCGCCTTTGTTCATGCGCCAGAACTCAATGAAATATTTCATGGCCTCAGCCTGTACAATTTGTGAAGCTGTGATAAATTGCTTCAGGTCGGTTGGAACCTCACCAAAAACACATTTGATCTGGTTGGTCATCAAATGATTCCTTTGTTTGTTCGTTTCTGCGCTGGGGTGCGTGCAGGTTGCCTTGCATTGCCACTGGTCATTCCACACCAGGTTGGCAATATCGTTTCCGGAAATGGTCTGTTTACCTGATTTTCTGTCAACGTTGGTCCAGGGATAGACAAAATCGGGATCCATCATTTTCTCCAGGCTTTCGAGATTCGGGCAACCGTGATACCCGATTTCGCTGACAAATTTGGCACCGTTCTCAGTGTAGAAGGGCGCTTTGTAGTAACCCCGAGGACCCCAGAGGTGCATTTCCGGGGACAGATTGGAATTGATCTTTTCTTCTGCATTAAACGCTTCGGAACTGATAAAAGGCGAACTCGGTAAGTAGGGAGTTTTCGGGTCCCACTCGCGAACGGCAAGCGGTAAAACCTGACGGCTTACTACATCAGTATTCGGGTCTATATTCGATTGGTCGTCGCCCCATTCGAGCGATACATCGTTCTCGTTATTGCCGGCCCACAAGGCAATGCAAGGATGATTGCGCAGACGAACAATTGTTTTTGTGGCTTCTTTGCGAATGGTTTCAGAAAATTCTCTGTTTTGCGGATAGGTTGTGCAGCCCATGGTAAAATCCTGCCAAACCATGAACCCGTTTTTATCACATAGGTCGTAAAACCTGTCATTTTCATATACATTACCGCCCCAAAGTCGTACCATGTTGCAATTCAGGTCAACCAGCATATTCATGGCAGTGTCCAAATGCTGAATATCGCGACTGTGAAGCGCGTCCAGGGCAACCCAGTTTGTACCTTTCACAAAAACCTTTTCACCGTTCACCTTAAAAACAAATTCGCCCGGTTTCTCTTTTGTGTTAATCGGAGTTACAACCAAATCAATTTTACGGATACCCATGTTTTGAACATTTTCGCAAAGAACTTCACCTGTTGAGTCAATCACCTGTAATTTAGCTTCATACAAATCAGGTTCGCCAAGTCCGCGTGTCCACCAGAAATCCACATCTTTCAGTCCCGAAATATGCTCACGGGAAACAGTCGTATAAATTTTTATTGATTTTTCATAAGCTATTTTGTTATTTCGTGACATTGAAATTTTCAATGTCAAATCATCCACATTCAAACGGTCGGTGTTGAATTGCCAATCCACGTATAAATCGGCAGTTTTGTTTTCCACATTCACACTTTTTGTAACCCAATAAACAGATTCCCAGTAATCAGCAGCAATGATTTCGAGTTTTACGTCTTTCCATAAACCGGCGCTCATAAGTCGCGGCAAAATGTCCCAGCCAAACGAGTGTGCAGCTTTCCGAATGCTCACAGCCTCAGCCAATGCATCGTAACGAACACCAAAATTGTTCCGCAGGTGCTTGCGGGCTTCTAATAAAGTTGAATAAATACAAACTGAAATTTCGTTGTTCTTTTCCAATAAATCAGTTACATCATAATGGTGCTCCACAAACATATTTTCTGTATGTGCTATTTTTTTATTATTAAGCCAAATATCAGCAATACAGTCAATCCCATCGAAACATAATTCCACCCTCTCTCCGTCCCTGGTTTCAGGTTTCTTAAAACTTCGCTGATACCACCACTGGTATGTTTCGTATTTACGCAGGTCGTAGACATTATCGCCCTTCATCGGGTCCTGAATAATACCTGCCTTCAGTAAATCGATTTCCACATTGCCCGGGACGCTTGCATCAATATGTTGAAAATTCGATCTTTTAAGCTCTCCGGGGGTATTGGGAACATCTTTATCCTGAACGCCGAAATAAAGAGTCCAGTCTCCTTTCTGGTCTGAATTCAACGTAATCGTTTTCTTCGAAGTCGGTTTATTCATGGTTTCAGGAAGTAAACTAACTTCCTCTCTTTGGGAGCACATGCCAAAAAGCAGACATGCTATAACCCAGTAAATATGCTTCATTTATAATATAATATTAGTCTGTCCCCCCTTCTTCTGCTTTTCACTTTTCACTTTTCACTATTCATTTCACATTGTTCATTGGTCATTGTTCATTGTTCATTGTTCATTGTTCATCGCCACACTCAGGCACGCATAATCACCGATCTGGTCTCCCAGCGCGGCCGGTACAATTTCACAAACCTCACGCGCAGGTTTCAGTGCTTCCCGGTCAATAACTTCTTTGCAGGCACTTCCAAAAAGATGGGGATTTCGGGCGAAAACACTTCCGATGACGATGCGTTGCGGATTAAGGATATCAATGATGATGGAAAGACCTTTCCCCAGGTATTGCCCCGATATTTCAAAAATTTCCAGTGCAGTTCTGTCTCCCCGGTTGGCTGCATCGGCCAGTATTTTTGTAGTTACCTCAGCAAGTTCATTTTCATCTTTACAGAATGATACTTTTTCACCTTTCCTGAGCTTCTCTGAAATTATAGTTCTGGCCAGCCTTGAAATGCCGGCACCACTGCAGAATCCTTCAAATGATCCCTTTTTGCCATAGCCCTCCGGACCGTCATCCGCCAGCCGGATATGACCCACTTCCCCGGCCAGATCATTCGTACCTGAATAGATTCTTCCATCAAGAACCAAACCCGCTCCCATTCCGGTGCCAAATGTGAGGAAAACCATATTCCGGGTACCTTTCCCCGCACCGAATCGCCACTCAGCAAGGGCACAGGCATTTGCATCGTTTTGCAGAAACACGGGGACATTGAATTTGTCTCTGAAAATCCGGACAATTTCAATATTGTCCCACCCGGGCAGATTGGGTGGTGATTGAATGATTCCGGTTTTGCTGTCCAAGGGTCCTCCACAGCTGATTCCAATTGAAATAAGATGGCAATCTGATAATTTAAGAACCAGGTAAACTGAAATCTCAAGTAGTTTCGAAAGGGCATAATCAGCGCCTTTTTGTGTTTCTGTATCAAACTGAACACGTTCCAGAATTTCCATTTCTACAGTACCTGCAACAACAGCGCACTTCGTGCCCCCGATGTCCAGACCGAGAAAGTACTTTTTTTTCATTAAAGTGGTTTATATAGTTTATTTAAACTGGTCAAAAAAGATAGCACTGACTGCAGCGTTGGGACCGCGTATGTGGTTTATCCGGAATCGTACCGACCTGTTATATCGGTATGTTAAATAACTCCCCTTTTCATAGTGCCTTACCACTTGGACCGGAGATATGATCTGACGGGTTTCCAGATCAAATACCTCAACTGCTGTTCTGCGGTCCTGTTTGTCCCAATCGACAAAGTACAAGGTAATCTCCTGATCGGTTTCCGGGTTGACTTCCACATCAATTGTCATGGTTTGCTTGGTAGGTTCCGGATCCCGTGTTAGAATAGCCCCGATACTCCTGGGCAGGTGGCTCCCTGACGCCGCGGAAACAGCCCTTTCGTCTATGGTATCCACCGCCCAGGTTGTATCAGCGTCTAATCTTGTGGTAACACCACTTATATATACTGGCAATGAGCTAAAATTCACGGTCCTTCCGTCTTTTTTCTGAGTATTGAATAAGACAAATCCTCCGGATCCGTATTTCTCATTCCAGTTTCCAGATGTAACCCTGTCCTCTCCTACAAAGACTGCAGGATAAATCCACTCTCCGGGCTGATACGCGGGGGTCAGTCCGTCATATTCAATTTCAAATGCATATTTTCCTCCACTCCTGTTGTTAAAATAAATGTAATCATCATCCTCGCTGACCGTGTTTTTCAAACCTGCATCCTGTTTATTATAATGAACTTTTGTGCCATTCAGCCTGATGGAAGTAATTTCCTTTTCAGTTTTGGGTATAGCAATTGTAGCCCTCACGCCCCCAGGAATACCCACTCTGGCATAACCCTTGGAAACATCAAACTCCACTTGTATTGTTCCGTAAGGAGTTGGCATGGAACCTTTTACATTCGTCAAGGACCTGCCCAGATGAGGTTTGATCATAACCGTCTTAAATCCGGGGTAAACAGGTTTAATTCCAAGAACTTCCTCTGAAAGCCATTTTACCACACCACCCCCCCATGGATGGGCCATGCTTGTATAACCGCACTGATTGTTCGGAGGTGCTTCATTGCGGGTCAATACCTGGTTCCAGGATGGCCTGTATACTTCAAAAAAAGTTGTCGCCCCGTAGTCTATTTGTCCCCCCCAGCAATCGAGGATCGTTTCAACCGCTTCATCGTACTTGTCCATTCCTGCCAGAGCCTGGATGATAAAATACTGATTAAAAGGCGAGTAAGAAAGCCTGTTTAACCTGTCTTTGAAATCGTTCCGGAACATCGAATCCTGTTCGGCTGAGCTTAACAGCTTTGTGTTGATTGCATCTGCAGCAGCATGTACACCAAAGTTTTCATACCAGGCAGGATCTTTCCTCAGCTCTGCCATCTTTGCGGATGCATAATTCATATATTTTTCAGCAAGATCATGTTTTCCCATGTTTTCAAGTGCTTTTGCAAAAACAACCCATGACCTGATTGAGAGCATTTTATAGGCATTTTGTGATTCCCTGCATCCGGGATCTTCAAATCCGGCGCCTATTCTTTCATCCCATCCGAAGAAACCCAGGGGAGGGTCGGATCCAAAATGCTGATAGGCCAGATCCAGTTTCCGTGAAGCATTATCTATGTATTTCATCAGGGTAATTGTATCCCCGGTATAGAAAAAATAATCGGCAAGGCTCAGGACCCAGTAGAGGGAATAGCTGAGAATTCCATTATTCATATCTGCCGTGTGTTCAACGTTCTTTCTGATGAAATCATAATTCGCAAATGCAACCAGGGCAGCAGCCTGTGACGGATGAGCATCTCCCGTCCATGAATAGCGATCACTGCGCTCCATCAGGATGGCTCCGAAATAATCTTTTAAAAGATTCAGCTTTACTCCATAAGCGCCTGTATACCATATTTTTGTAAGCACCGGGTTGCTGCAGTAAAAACTGCCTTTATAATTGACCGGTTTAACCTGACACACCAGGCGCACATGGTCGATATGCCATTCTTTTTTAAAAGTCCTGACATGGATCCAGCCATAGCGCACACCTTCATACAACTCATCATTTAACTCCAGACGGTAAGTATTGCCATACTTCACCGGAGCCTTGGTTTTAATCCTGTTCTGTGCTCCTGTATTCAGAATGGCAGGTTCGGTGTACTCGCTGATACTCATTTCCACATGTCCGTCCAGGTCCTCTGAATCAAACTCAAGCCAGCCGGCGTTTACCTGCCCGAAATCGAATGTTATGTCACCTGTGCCCGTTACGGCAATCCGGGTATTTACCTGTATGGCAGAATTCAGATCCCTGAATGACCCGGGCCTTTCAGTCCATACATTTACAGGTTTCAGGGTATAAACCTGCAGTTCATCTTCAGCATCTGTGGTATCCCATTCCCAGCCAACCAGCGGATCAGGCGAAAGTGAGATTTCAGTACCTGTATTATTTGCTGCAATATAAATATAAGGCTGAGGTGCCGGAGACCTATCGGTCAATTCCCGTATGGCTGGCCTGTTACAGGCAAGACAGACAACGAAGCAGAAACCCATTTTGAAATATTTCATATTTTGGCCTTATTTCCGGTTAATAATTCTTTCAGTATGTTATAATATAAAAGTTAGGTTAAGGTATTTTCAGGTATCTTGCTTTTCGGCTAAGTTTAAAATTACCCATCTGGCAAGCCTAAATTAATATCTATTTTGAAATTTCTTTTATACAAAATGAGTCAAATTGATATCTTTATTATCCATTAATCCTGAAATATATGAAGGCAGAGGTCATTTTACTTTTGGGCTTTCTCTTATGGGGATGCAGCAAAAAAGAAGAGAAAGATGGTTTTATGAAAATACCGCTGGTGGTGATAACAGATCTGTACCATCCTCATCAGGATCCCGGTGATAATCTCGATCTGATCAACGGTTTTGCCATGCCTGATGTTGATTTGCAGGCAGTTATCCTGGATATTACCGACGCATTCCGAAAGGACACGGCCGATCATCCATGGCTCGGGCACGATCCAAATGGTCCGCGGGAGGCAGGCATTATCCCGGTAGCCCAGCTCAATTACATTTTTAACCGGAACATTCCCTGTGCAACGGGACCGATGACCCCCATGAGTAATGAGACGGACAAAATGAAAGACCTTTCGCATTGGATGTTTTCGCGTTTACCCGGCTTCTTCGATCCGGGCTTCCAATAGCCCTGTATCCTTGTGCCGGAAAAGATGGTGCTTTTATGAAAGACGTGAATAATACTTACTGGCGAATGGGCAAAATGGATTTTTTGAAGGAGATGTCTCCCAGGCTGCAGTGTTATCTGGATTATGTTTTTAATAAAGGTTTGCAGCATGACTTTTTACGGGCCATGGAAAAGGGAGCTCCATTCGGGGAAGGCAAAGCCAGGGGTATGGATCAGTTCCACTTTTGGGAAACAGCGGTATGGCTCAAAGCCACAAACCGGGAATTGGTGAAGGAAGAACGAGGAGGCTACAGAATAAAGAAGCACAGTGAAGTCAAACCCACGGACAGGATTCTGGAGAATAGCCTTCGGCCATGTACATTGGAGGTTCACGATGACGGACGCTTTCAGTTTTCTTATACCGATAAGCCTTCCAACATATCCATATACTTTCGACCAGATACAGCGGAAAACGCAACAGCGCTGAACGAGGCTGTATCCCTGCTCTATCAATCCTATGATCAAATGCAACAATAATCTGCTGGCTTAATCCTGCCTAATTTGTTTTACAGACATCAATAAAAGCATCATCCAGCAAACCGGTGGGTATCAGTGTGTAATTCTCTGAAAAGGATTTACCCTCGCTTACGAAACTGAAGGGGCCATAGGCCCAGTCCCGAAGAGGAAGCTGATGCAGGGGACCGAATGTATTTCTCCGGGTAAGTACCAGATCGACCCTGATTTCTTCCTCCCGGTTTACCAAATCGGCAATCTCCACCCGATATGGTTGCCAGGCGATCATTTTTTCCGCGGTGTTTCGGCCCGATATTTTTATACAGGCTGCTTCGAATTGAGGGATATTCAACATAAGTTTTTTCATTCCCTTCCACTCTTTCTCCACAGGAAGATAATAGGTAACCGTTCCTGAATAAAAGGGCAGTCCCTGTGAAACGATATCCCCGGCATCCAGCTTGTCCGGAAGACGGGTGATGACTGAGGCGGATCCTTTTAGCCTTACGCAAAAGTTGCCTGTGAGATAAAGGGCTTCGAGATTCTTTTCCCCGGAGAAATCAACAGCCAGAAGCACTTCATTCTTACCCGGCCGTAAAATCTGGTTGGGAATATAAATCCTTTTTATACAGGGATCAACCCACCATCCCCCGTTATCATATTTAACAGGAGTACCATTCAGACTGACCGAGAATAAATCGGGTGTTTCCATGCAAAGAAAAACGCTGTCTTCAGGCATATCTTCAATCAAAAAGGGAAAGGATATTTTAACTCTGCCCTTTATCTCGGGGACTCCTTTGAATTTTGCAGCAAACCAGGGTTGCAGCATATCACCTCCCCGGTATTTCAGTCCGAAACGATTCCGCAACGCCCGGTCGATCTTCAATATCTCCGCAGGCCGTGAAAATGATTCCTGATCAACAGCATAGGAACCCATATCCAGCACACACACGTTTTTCTCATTCAGGCTATAACGGAAAGGTCCTGAGACGGGAATTCTTTCGGTGGGTGTAAAGCCTTGTTTTTCCAGTAATCCCACTTGCTTTTCTTCAGAAAGGGTATACACATGCTCGCCTGCAGGTGGTATATCGGTGATCAATTCAACATATCCGTTTTCCATTCTTCCGTTCACCTTAAATGGTGTCCCGTTTGCGCAATCCCATTCAGTAACCAGTCCCTGGCCAGGGATTCTTACACGGACGCCGGCATAACCGGAATCACGGTTCATATTCATGATTACCACGTATTTCCGGTATTTATCCTGCCGAACCTGGCAGTATACACTGTCAATAGATTTTCCGGTGACTGGTGCAAATACCTCGACTACAGGTGTGATGATTTTTTTAACCTCCTCCACAATAGCCCTCTCCTCATAGGGTACTTGTATCCCCTTCCCGGCAAGATTCTTGGCTTCAGGAGATTCAGCGGCATCAGCATAACCTGGAGCTTCACCGGCAAAGATAACCTTACCGCCAGCCTGCATAAATTCCCCGAGGAGTTTCAGGGTTGTTTTCCGGATGGTAGTCATATTACCAACCAGAACTGCTTTATAAGGTGCATGACCTACATATAAAAGCGGCTGTCCGTTATCTGACTTGTCGATCCTGGATAACCGGCTCATCATTTCTTCATCGCCGTAATCAAAATCAATGCGAGCGCCCTGCAACCAGCTGAAAAGGCTGGCATATTTCCTTTCTGTTTCCAGGATCTCCGGAGTAGCGCCTGAAAGGCCGGATGCCCAGCCTGCAAAGGCTTGGCACCAGGTGCTTTCCACCGGATTTATGACCAGCACCTCACAGACCGGTTTACCCTGCGACAACATTAGACCCAGTCGTGAGAAATAGGATTCCACATAGTCGTAATCTTTGTACCATCCACTCTGGTAAAATATGCTGGCCGGATAGTCCCTTTTTGCTTCCCCCTGCATGGTATACCAAGAAAGATGGTGGCAGCGCAGGTTGATCCCGAATAGTGCCTGCCAGTTCCCCGTGGCTTTGTGGTTCTCAAAGGTCATCTGCCAGCCTGAACATCCATATAACTCGGACATGAGGAATTTCTGGTTCATCTGCCGGGCAACCGAAGAAGCCTGCTTAACGATCCAATAATTGGCATTTCCTTCGGTAAGTACATCCACTCCGGGATAATCCATGATCTCATAGAACCGCATCAGCGATCCCTGCATGATCGCCTGGGCCATCAGGTTGTCCTCATGAAGGACGTGCCCGGTGAATATCATATTGTTCTTTGCACACCAATCGGCATAGGGTTTCCCCCAGTTTTCGAGAAAAAGTTCCTGGGTCAGTTCCATATAATGCCACTTTACCGGGTTGACTATTTCACCTTCCTTGCGAAGGAATAGTTCCGGGAGTTTCTCCATGATGTCATACCCGAATTTCTCCTTGAATCGCTCAGGAAAGTCAATGGTCCAGGGCAGATTCCATGCTATGTTATCATTGCCGTTTGAAAGTGTGCCGAACACGGAACCGCGGTGAGGTTCATCGGTAAAGATTCCCTTGATTGATTTACCAAGCCGGTTACCGCATTTTTCCCTGTATTTTTCGTGGGTCAGCCGGATGTATTCGTCGGTTGCCTCCCGGTTCATGGTATTGGCATAGGTATAGCCGTTATAAAAATCATTGGGTTTTTCGTAATCGCGCACATAGGCCAGAATGGTTTTACCTTTCAGTAATTTCATGTTCGATTCCCGGGTGATCCGCATGGAATTTGAAAAATCCATCTCTTTCAGATTGCAGGAAAATGCCGCCTGGATGGTATCGTTCCAGGTAAACTCTTCTGCCGGTATCCGAAGGCATGATAAATACTGCAACCTGTATTTTGGTTCTTTGGTCACCATTCCGCCTGCTATACCAGAGGGCCATCGGTCCTCATCATACAGCCAGGCCTCCATGCCAAGCTTTTCGGCTTCATCGGCGCAGGTATTGATCATGTCGAACCACTTGTCACCGAGATATTCAGTTTGTAAACCCACACGCGAGTGCATGAAAAACCCGCCCATGCCCATTTCCTTGAACACCCCTATCTGCCGGATAAGTTCATCTTTTTCAAGATTTCCGTTCCAGGACCAGAAAGGCTTTCCGCGCCATTCCGGGCCGGGATTTTTAAAGTTCGTTAACAGGTCGCTGGCGTTGAGATCCGTTGAAACCTGCTTCGGTTCCTTGCAGGTGGTAAGCAGGAAACCCGAAAGCAATAACAGGCTGATAATAGTTTTTTGGGTCATAATACATGATTTATTTTTCATTGATGGTTTTCAGTTTCCATGCTTCCAGCGAGCGAAGGATAGCATGTCCTCCCAGCCGGGTTAATGCCACATGATCACCTTTGATATTTTCCTCCCGGATTTTCCGGGTCACACAGTAGCGCCCGCCGTTGATGAATACTTCAACAAATACCCGGTCAACAAATACCTGCAACTGCAAAGGTTCCCCAGGAATCCATTCTTTGACCGGTATTCGAATTCCATCCACATTAATTTCGTTGCCGCTCCACATGATATGCATCCCGCCGTTGCCGTTTTTATCACACAGGACATTCAACCCGCAGAATGACGCGGTTCCAATCTCTAGTATGAGATTGATCTCCAACTGATTACCCCTGATCCCGGCGAGCACATCATATGCGGTAATTACATTTTGCACGGGTAATTCCGTCCGTCTCATGATAAAGTTTTCTTCGCGAAGCAGTCTAAAGGTGCTTACCGGCTGCTGAACAAGACACCCTTTTTTATCAAGCATAAGCCGCCTGGGTAGAGCGAAACATCCGTTCCACCATTTTCCCGTGTTTTTCTTTTCCATATCCTGGTAATTCGGCATCCAGTTCCGGTCCCAACCAGGTATCCAGGCTATCAGGTTCAGGTTGCCCTGATCATCCGGTATGGTTTCCTGGGCATAAAAATGTCCGCTATAATCCAGGGGGCCTTCGGATGTTGGCGTGAATTTGAGATTCTTGAGGTCGAAGTTGCCGACAAAGCAATACGTCATATCCACCGGGGCATCACAGGATGCCAGAAGCACCCATTTATCGTCCAGCTGCCTGAGCTCGGGTACTTCAAGGTTCCGCAATTTGTGTTTCGGGTATGAAAACAGAATTCCCCTGTATTCCCATGCTGTTAGTCCGGCATCTTTTGCTTCAAAGATGGGCACATTGACGTTGGCATCATCAAACAGGTCGGAACAGCAGATCAGGAAGGTTCTCCCGCCAGCGCTGAAAACAAAAGGATCACGCCAGAATACGTCGAACTTCGGTAAGCCGGGATGATCCAGTGACATGACAGGATTTGGCCCCTCGTGTTTCCAGTTCATCAGATCGTTGCTTCCGGTCGCACGCCAGAACTTCATGGATCCATCAAGCATAGTTGAGTAGAAAGCAAGGAATTGTCCATTTTCAGTCAGGATCGTTGATCCGGAGCCAATTTCATTTAAGCCAAGATCATAGGCCGGCAATAATGCTGGTTTCAGGTGTTCCCAGGTTAACAAATCACTGCTCCTGGCATGTCCCCAGCACCAGGGTCCCGGCAAATTGCTGAACGGATTATACAGGTAAAAAATATGGTACCATCCCTGCAGGAAAATTCCCCCATTCGGATCGCCCATGAATCCTGCCTGGGGAACCAGATGGTACCCGGGACGGGATGAATCAAACGGCGCGTTCTTACTGGTTTCTTCGATTGCCTTGGAAATACTCTCAAAGGTGAGCTTTGTAGCAGGCTGAGCCTGCAGGCCTATTGAACTCAGGCTAAAAAAGGCCCATAGAGTTATTAATGCTTTCCTCATTAAATATAATGTTTCTTCAATTGTAGTAATTACCTCTTTTTAATCAATAACGACTCCCCATTATCGGTCAACTCATAAAAACCGGCTCGTTCATCCGGATCATTTCCCCCAGATACAACGGTAATTAAACCGCCGGTTCGGTGCAGTGTCGCCATTAATGCAAAGGGATATCGGGTCATTCAGGTCTGCCGGATTGTCGCACCATTTGAAATCGAAGGTGAAGGCGCTGCCTGATAATCCGAGAAGGTTGCGTGGAATGTCCAGTTCAAGCTCATTCCCCTTATTTCTGTAATTCAGTTTTGCCCTTTCAACCCAGGGATTGCCGGGATTTCCCGGATCATAGCCCATCAGGGTGGTGGTAATTTCATCCACAACCTTTTTGTTAACAAGATAATCATAACCATACCATCCGGTAGCGGGATCCTTATCGGCATCAATCAGCAGATACATCCAGTTATCACCGGTATGCGGAGTGAGTGCTTTGCCGGTCTCCACAAAGAAATAGACTTTATCCTGGTCAACAGCCACTTTGCAGGTTACAATATCATTGCGGCCGGAATTGTTAATATAATGCAGACCGCCGTAACCCTTGTAGTCACGGTGGAAAACATCCCCCCGGGCATCCCGGTATTCGGGATTCACCGTTTTCCAATCCGTAAAATCACCATCTATTTTCACGCTATGAAGTCCCTTCAATTCGGGAATGGGCCGCACGCCTTTATATCGACGTATATTCTGAGCCATCTGCATATAATAATTGTCGGTGTATCCATCTTTCATCGGTTGCAGGCATCGGTTAAATTCGGCATTGTACTGATCGCAGAAAAAGACGGGATTGTCCCGTCCCATCCATGGAATCGTATAGTATTTTCCATCGGGAAACTGGTCGGACGTCCAATCCGGATTGGCGGCCAGAAGCTGACTTTTCGGAAACCGATCCGTCGTAAACTTGCCGGCCTTCCATTCGTTCCAGTCATTGATGTAGAGAAATTCAGGATTGCCAGCAATGGCGTCATCCCATCGTTCCTGAAAATAGATGCCATAACCCTCCGGATTTTTCACTTTTTTCCCAAGCCAGGGAACATAAGCCGAATCAGGCAGATCGTATTCATTCAGTTTGGGTTCTCCATACTGTCGTGACCACGATTTGCCAACGCCCATATAATCTTTGGTCATGGTAAACGGATGCTGCGCCGGGGTGACCGCAGCTTCTTCGCGTTTCCCTTTGTGCGTTGAAATTAATTCTTCCGGTTTCATGGCTTTCACCTTCGGATCGGCCATGCTGTAGCCGAAACTCCAGTTATCTTCCGTACCGATGAAGCGTTTGCCCAGCCATTCATAATAACCCCACCACATCGTCCGAAGGGTAAAATAATTCTTTACTTCCCTGGTATAATCCTGATAAAACTCTTCAGTATATTCAGGATCTCCATAATGGGGATTGTTTTTGTCGGTTTTGGCTGTCGCATCGTAATGTGGGTTTGGATTTTTAATGTCGAAACCAACGGCATCAACTGTCGGGTTGTTATTGTAGAGTAAAAGAGGCTTTCCATCCCAGTAAAACCAAAAGTCCCTGTATTTCCCGGTTTTATAGATCTTCTCATACAGGTCCTGCACCACGGTAGCACTCGGACCGTTGAAAGCCCAGAAGCAAAATTCCGGGACCTTGTTACCCTCAGCCTTCATCTTCTGCATCACGGCAAAAAGAACATCCCACTCCTCCCAGTAACGCACCGCATTGGTAACATCCAGCACCAGCATATCCACGCTCGCATCAGTAAGCATGGACATATCCTGTCGTATTACATACTCGTCTTTTGTGAGATAATAACCTAATTCGGGCTCGCCCCAATGATAGGAATCCTCTGTCCACAATGGATTTTTAGGGTCCAGTCGCGCATTTGGATCGGCTGCAAGCACCCTGGTAACATCGCCACTGTAAGGGCTTTTCATTCCGGCATTGTCGTCGGTGTGCCATGTGATATAAAAGATCCCGACCACCCGGCGCTGGTCTTTTTTCACAGGGCCCACCAATTCAAAAGTTGGCATTTTACGGTCCAGGGCATCGGTTCCTATCCATGTATCGGAATAAAGATCCCTGTATGTTTGCTGGGCAACAGACGGGATTGCGGATACCAGCAAAAACATGACCAGGGTGAACACGAAGTTCCGGTAAAACCATTTAATCTTCTTCATAATAATCTGATTTCAATTTATATAATTCCAATATCAATTAATCTTTTCAGTTCAGATACCATATACAGGGGCAGAGACAAAAGTGTCCATGAAAGTTCCGCATCTTTACCCGGTGCATTAATCTTTGCTTGAAAAGTTCCTTTATTGGGAAGATCCATGTTGAATCGTATGCCTTCCTTGAGTTTTTTTTCATACAAGTACATTTGTATGGATTTCAAAGTCCCTGTTTTCCCTGCTTTTACCTCGACAGGATAAATTTTGTTTTTATACTGAAAAATAAAATCGATTTCTGCATTTGAACTTTTTTCTTCCCTTGACCAGTAAAATAACTCAGGGCTCAGAAATGCAGGTTGAATACTCAGCAATTCCTGTGCAATAAATTGTTCAGCAAGAATTCCTTCATTGGCGGTGACCAGATTATCCAGCCCTGTGAGTTCAATTTGATTTAACTGATTCACAAAACCTATATCAAGGAAAACAGTTTTAAATACATCTTCCTTCACATGTTCTGTAAGAGGCACCTTCATTGCATTACTATGTTTTATAATGTGGATGATCCGGCTTAATGCAAGTTTTTTAAGAGCCTCTTTCAGATAGGTTGACCTTATTTCCCTGTCGATATTGCTGTATTTGATTTTCCTGCCCGGATAACGGCCACAATACCTAAGAACCATCTGCAGGTATTCCTGTTGTTTGCGGGTTCCGTATTTTGCAAAATCGTATTGAATAGAAGTCAAAACATTATTCTGTATCTTCTGAATATCGGGAAGCCTGGTATTTTTTGCAAAATTTTTCACTGCTGCAGGCATCCCGCCAACGAAAAAGTAAAACCTGAGATGTTGTGCAATCTGATTGTGAATAACTTCGCTGAATGGTCGCGTGAAATCATATTCCCGGATATATGTAACCAGTTTTTCCTGGTTATTTGCCACAAGGAACTCTTTAAAGTTCATTGGATACATGTACATGAATTCAACACGTCCTACAGGCATTGGCAATTTCATTTCATTTAAGGTATGGTCGAGTAATGAACCTGCACAAATTACATGAAGTTCAGGAATCTTTTCTTTAAAATATCTTAATGATTGAATTGCTTCAGGGCAGGTCTGAATTTCATCGATAAAAAATAAAGTGTCCCCGAAACTTATCTCTTCATTCAATAAAATTGAAAGTTCAGTCAGGATACGTTTTACATCATTGTCGAAGAATAGTTTTTTAAATTCCGGTTTTTCTTCCAGATTTATTTTCAGGCAATTTTTGAAATCCACATTTGCAAATTCCTCAATTATGTACGTTTTACCAACCTGTCTGGCACCCCTTAGTATTAATGGATTCCTCTCCGTTCGGTTTTTCCATTCTTTTAAATATTGTATTATTTCTCTTTTCATGCTAAAATACAATAGTTTTTATGTATATATAATGCAAATATACAATAATATTATGCCTATCGGGAATCATGCATAAATATTTTCTATTATATTAAGATTGAGTCTACTTCGATAAGTCTACAAGGGGTCGCGTCATTGCGAACCTAGCGAAGCAATCTGTTCATATGCAGTAGATTGCTTCAGTCCCCCGATAGCTATCGGGGCTCTCGCAATGACGTTTTGGCTTTTCGGAGTGGACTCAAGATTTATAGGATTACTCTTCTACAACAATCTTCTGCATGGTTAAAACAGCATCTCCGGTCAGTTTTATTGAAATGATACTGACCTCCTAGGTTTTGGAAACCTTGGAGGTCTTTAAATTGCCAATCTTTACCAAACTGCCAGCTTGATTTTCCCGGATCTGATATGCTCACAGGGTCCGGCAGATGGATCGGATTCGTTTCTTTTATGTCCGAAATAATCAGTATCGATTTTCACAGGTGTTCCGTCGGGATTTTCATATACACAGTCCGGGATTTTTACCTTGTCCAGGAGTGCCGTTGTAACAAACTTATTTTTGTAGTTCTTTGAAAAATTTTCAATCGTCATCAAAAGAACAACCTGGCTGTCCTCTTCAATCAATTGTATACCCGGGTTAAGATCCGTTCTCTCAACATAATTTTTTTCACCTTCAAAGTGAAGAGCACCGTGAAGGTATATATTGCCATCCACCTGCATTGGATCAGGTGCATGATCATAAATATGGTTATTTGTTATCTGGCTAAAAGCCGCACCGAGACTCCCGCAGATGCCTGCAACCCCGCAGTTGTATATTGTATTGTTGCGAACTATGTGGGAACCGATGTTTTCCTTGTTCCAGCCTTTACTCCAGTGCGTGCCGACAGGTCCGGGCTGTTCAGCAGTCGGTGCTGCCCATTGTGTTGCTGCCTGGCTGATATGAAATCCACTCACTGTAAAATAATTCCTTTCCGGTTCTGACGGATAAAAGCAACTTTCGCGTACATTGATCTCTACCAACTCACGATTGGGATCATGTTCATGGAAGTTTGCATAGATGGTGGTTTGCCTGTCATCGCTTTCACAATACCATGAATATGTATCTCCAACATAATCGGTTTTGGTTGTGATCATAATCGGATTTACTACCCTTTTCGGATCATACACCTTTGAAAGTGAATCTGCCTCATACATTGACTTGCCATTGAGATATATTTCTCCGGTATGGTGCCGCCGACGGATCGGGGTTTTGATCGTTGCCATTCACTGACATGTGATATTCATGCGTACAGGCAGTGAAAATAAATAAGGACAGATGGTTAATAAATATAGCGAATAAAATTAACCTGCTTCATCAAAGCCCCTCAGTTCAGGTCGACAGAGCGTTGAACCTTAATAACACATGGACCGGAAAGACCCGTATCACGGAGATCTCTGGATACACTGTTCCTTAAAACGGG
Organism: uncultured Bacteroidales bacterium; assembly: GCA_963705125.1. Classification (GTDB taxonomy): domain Bacteria; phylum Bacteroidota; class Bacteroidia; order Bacteroidales; family UBA10428; genus UBA5072. Next base: position 873,075 of record CAVPIY010000012.1, read on the forward strand.
ATTATTATCGCCGGCTTTGGGGTATTGTTCATAATGCACTAAATATGACACCCGTTCCGTAAGAGGTAAATCCATATCCCTGACAATTCTGTTATTCCATGTATTCGTAACTTCTACGGTCAGCTTGTTTTCTCCATGAATTAATGCTTTTGTGATGTTGACTGAAAATGGACTTGTCCATACCAAACCCAGATCTGTTCCGTTCAGTTGCACACGGGCAATATTGTCAACCTTCCCCAGATCGAGGTTATAGATAATACCCTTTGCCCCGGGTTGACCGTCGAAACTAAAAATGGTTTCGTATTTTGCAGTTCCGGAAAAGTACTTTACATCCGGATTCTGGTGCTTTGTCAGTGAAAACAGTGTATCTGTGAGAATCGCAAAGTTTGCATCCAATCCTCTGTTTGCTTCAAAACTAATTTTCCAACCGCTCAGAATTGGAAAAACCTTAAAGTCATCGCCAATTTTCAGTTTTTTTTCCGTTCCATCTGAAAACTGAAGAACATAATTCCCGGGCTGAGAAATCTGGAATATAGGCCTGTCCGTATAATATTCAGAAGGTATAAAAAGGTTGCTGTTTGCAACTACATCTACAACGACAGAATTGAGCCTGCATACCGAGAGATGCTTCTCCTTTTTTGCAGGCTTGCCAAAAACCACAAAAAGCGATTCATAGGGAGCCAGTGCAACCCGGAAATTGATCCGATCCTTCTCAAGGCTATAGGCATTTACTTTCTGAATGGTTTTGGTCAGGGGATTCCAGATTTCCGGTATCCTATCGCTCTGTCTGAAACTGAAAAGCACCTTTCTAGCCCTGTTCTCCTGGTTGGATATGAAATAGATGTCGTCCCTGCCAAATTTACGGTGAGTATATTCCAGCGAGTCGCTTTCACCAAAAGTCAGATCCGGCTGAATTTCTTCATTCTTCAGTATGTTTTCGAGTAATTCGCCCCAATATACCTTGCCTTTTCCGTAAGGGTGAGCGACAACCTCTTTTCCGTTACAGTCGCCCCACAGGGTCGAAACAATCTTATCAAGTTCTTTTTTGTTTGAATCATAGTTTTTCAACCCAATGGCATCCTTAGGCTTTGGTCCGACGAGTATTAGTCCCGACTTTACCCATTCTTCCAGTTTTCTGACAAGTTCAAGGCTATACCTGCCATTGCCAAAAAATGCATCATCGGGCAATACCAGTATTTTATTCAATGCCCCATTGGGCAGTTTCATTGTGCCGTTATCCATTGTGACCTGGTGCAGGAGTGCATCAGAATTTATACATAAATAATGGAATCCCTGCGGGATCTTAACATTAAGCTGGTCGGGCAGTAGAGCACGTCTTGGGATTTCTGTACCAGTAAAGCAAAGGATATCGGCTTCCTGGTGCCCTTTTTGAAGTACTGACTGGCAGGTGGTGATATAATCGATCCATCCTTTTGCCTGATTCCACCAGGTCTGTCCACGGTTAAAGTGAAGACCTATATGATCGAGTGTTATGCCCGGCTGTTTTGTGGTAAAAGGCTGCTGGGCATATACATGGAAAAAGATTTTGTTAACCCCTTTGCACAGGTTATAATCCCCCTGAGCTTTTAACGCGAAAGGGTGTTCGTACCATTTGGATTCCAGATCGGTGAATGATTCAGCCTGAACGATTGGGTGGTTGTAAATATGCGAACCTGAAACTGCTTCCAGGATATCTTCGGGTTTATCATACGGGGGAGGATCGTCTCTCCAGAATTCACCCATGGGCAAGTCAACATATCTGTGGTGCAGCATGCCGTCAGAAATCATGACCGGTCCGGTTGCTTCCGCTGAGAACCGCAGGCCATTCTCATGTGCCAGGGTGGCCATTCCCCCATAGAAATTATCATTCATAAGCTCGGCAACGGTAAGCCTGAAATCATACAGAAAGCTCTCCGTTTTGGGAGTTGAATCAACTGGCAATCCCGCCAGGGCGGGAAGCCATGGGACAGGATCGTACCCTCTTCTTTTGCGAAATTCGCTGATGAAATCATCGGTCCAGTTCTGCGTACCGGCTTCCCAGCTGTCGACATGCGCCACCGGGAAAGTCTTTCCTGCCCTGTCTTTGCCAATTTCATCCAATGTTTTGCCCAGCCAGCCGTTGAAAAGGATACGGGTGGCTTCCTTGTTCATTTTGTCTGATTCGAGTCCCTTGCCTCCTCCTGCCGGACTATTCTCCTGACCCGTAAGCGTATAACCCAGCCGCAGAATTGTCCATTTGCCTTTGGGGGCGTTCCATTTGAGTGTTCCGGTTGAATCAAGGAACTCAGAGACATTGATAATGTTGTCCTGATTTAAGGAGAATGACGGAGTTCCTCCTGCCCTGACTTCAGGCGCTATCCTACAGCGATAGGCCGCTTTAGCCTCAAAATGGTCAATCCAGGGGAACGGAGAAAGTTCAATCTCACTTAAAACTACCGATTTTTGGACTGCCCCAACATATCGCATGGTAACCGGTACACTTACACCCGCGTCAAAAACCAATCTGAAAATCCTCGCTGTTGTTTCAGGGATTCGAAAAGTGACAGGGGTTCCGAATTCGAACCAGGAATGCTGATCGGGTTCTAAAATGGCAATACGGTCGAATTTCTTGCCATCCAGGCTTGCCTCAACTTCCATGATGGCTGCGTAGTAGGGATATGCGGTAAAAGAAAGAGGTGCAAATACGCGAATTGACCGGCAAAGAAAGGGCTGATCAAAAGTAAGCTGAATATAGTGTTTGCCGTTTGCCATGAATGCCAGTTCTTTGGTGTTCCCGTCAAAAAGCCGGTGTAAGTCCGAACGTAGAATGTCGGTCTGGCAGGTAAATTTGTAATCCGTCATGGCACTTGTTAATCCCGGGGCATCGGGAATGGCATAACAGGCTATATCTCTGTAGTACCTGTACCCGACTGGAAGCGGATTGCCCAAATCCTGGTAGGTTCCTGTAAACAGCGGAGGCATAGGAATCGTTTGGGCAACCTGTTGTCCACCCTCAAGCGGAGCAAGGCTCCAAACCAGTTTCTTCATGGCATGTCTAGGATCTATCATGGGTCCTCCGGCAGTGGCCCATCCATCGCCTGCACTCATACCGACCTGAACACCTGTCCTTTCTGCCTCATTAAAAGTATGCCGAACCAGATTCCACCATGCCGGGCTCATTTGAGAATAGGCGGTATCAAGTCCTTTTCGGTGAATCGTATCCCCTATAAACATCATGAGGGCGCCGCCGATTCCAATGTCATGCATGGCTTCAAGATCAGCGGTTACGCCTTCTCTTGTATCATTGCCATTCATCCAGTACCAGTAAACCCATGGTTTTGCATCAGCTTCCGGGGTAATAAATGCTCTCTTCAGCTGCTGATAATCCGAAGAACAGGAGATCAACAAAAGAAGCAGGAACCACATCAACCAGGTCCTGTTGTAGGGTAACCAATTCCATAATGCAACCGGGGTTCTTTTCATGGTGAATAATTTACTAACTTATTCATTATCAAATATAATATTTTGAAACAGCCTTGTGTTACCCACAATTCCATACATCAGGGCTGCAATAATCTGTCAAGCAATTCGACTGACAATGCATAAACCGGATTAAACTCTTTTCCTGCAGCGTACTCCGTCAGGCTAAAAAGCAATTGACGAGCCGCAGGCCGGTTTGCGAGGTCGGTGTCGAGGTCCAGAGCACATACCAGCAGTTTTCCTTTTCCTACGCTAGCTTCGAAGATGGAACCCAGTTTTACATTGCGATCATAGTTATCTATTACCTGCAGAATTGGCCTGAAATCAGCCGGTGTTTCATCAAGAATGATTACCTTTGAGCGATATCCCACATCCCCGGCGCCTTTCTCCAGATCCAGTGCCATTTGTTCCGGTGCGCCAGCCACACGGAATGAATTGGCAGCAGTGAAATGACCCAGCAGATCAGCCCACTGCCAGTTGCTGTGAAATTCCGTTGGAAAGTATTTAAATGCCGGATGATTTGGGTCACACAAAATCCCCAGGGTTCCAATCTGATTAAACAACCGTATATCCCAGAAAACGGGCATGAAACTGCCTGGTACGGCATTTTGTCCGCGCTGCGCTCTCGGAAGAGCCCGTAATGAATCAGGCAGCAGCATCCCCTTGTGAAACTGTATCAATCCTTCTTTTGGCGACGAAAACAGCAAAACCGTTTCCCCGTTTTCCAGGGCATCTTTGGTGTCTTTATCAAACGCATGGGCGATGTGTATATTCTTCAGTATTTGATCCGGAACCTTTGCCGGGTATACCCAGATATCCCAGGAATTGAAAAGTTCACCTGAACCAAGGGTTACAATATATTTAGCAGGGGTAGTGACTTTTCCGAGTGAGGCCCTGATCTCTCCTAATCCGGTTATCTGTCCTGTGAGGATCGTTGCCGGTGAAAACTTTCCCGACGCCACTGTTTTCCCTTGTAAATCTTTTATGTTCCATTCCGGGTTAACCTGCAGGTCTGCAGGACCATAGTGTGCAATTTCTGCCTGGACAACAAATGACTCATCTGCAGTATATACCCGTTTAGGCATTTTTAGCAGGCATACTGTTGGGCCACAAAAACGGCGGAATTCTGCAGGCGTGATGAGTCCTTTGGAATCCCAGAATGCGTCGAGCCAACCGACAATTGCGGTTCCCTGTCCGGGATAGTCACGTGCTTCCAGAACCTGGAAACCACCATATGGCCAGGTACGCATGCTTCCTTCTATTTCATCTTTATATAAGACCATACTCAGGGCTCCGCTCGCCTTTTTAAAAGACCCGGCCTGGTCAATCATATGATGTGCTTCCAGCGACTGCCTGTAGCCATCGAAATTAAACGCCCGAAAAATACCGGTATATTTTTTCACCTCGTCCAGATCAGGGTACATGTTCCATTGGCCAACCTCGTGGGCCAGTACCGGTACCTGGGGCATATCCTTTGCTTCTTTGCTGTCACCATTAACAATCCAACCTTCAATGGACGTCCAGCGATCCCAGTCAGTTCTTGGTCCTGCAATACCCCGCTGGCCGATCTCGAAATAATCGCCGGTTTCGGTTGTATTGCCTTTTTCACAACGATAGAGATGGCGGCTATCCTTCGCCCGTCCGATCCGTGTCAGCTCATCAAGCGTTCCGGCGGATTCATTTCCCATGGCCATCAGGGCAAAAGATGGGTGATTCCCGTATGAATCGAGTATGCGGTTCAATTCATTGCGGATAAATTGATCACGCTCTGAATCCTGACCGAAATGGGGTGCATCCATGGTCCATAAAGGCAGTTCAATCTGAAAACAAAACCCCAGCTCATCACCGGCTTCAAATACCGCTTCAGGAGGGCACCATGAATGAAAGCGCATAAAATTAAAACCGTAAGATTTGCAAATGTTGAGTACATGTATCCAGGAAGCCTTATCCATGGGCGGATATCCGGTAAGCGGATAAATACATTCATCTACCGGCCCACGGAACAAAACAGGTTTTCCGTTCAATGTAAACTGCCTGTTCTGAGTACCAATCTTTCTTACAGCATAACTGACAGTTTGCTGATCACTGAAACGACCCGACGTAAGAGTGACTGTCAGATGGTGCATAACGGGAGAGAATTCATCCCATGTCAGTTCTTTTTCAGCAAAAGGGATAACAACAGTTCCACCACCAGCCGGTATGGTACACTTCACTGACTGCAGCACAGCTTCTATTGACAAGCCGGTTTGATTTCCCACAGTTACACTTATCTGATCCGGATATACCTGTATATTTCTAATCCATACCGGATCAGTGGCCCTTAGTTCAATCCGGCCGATAATGCCATTCCATCTTCCCTGGGTATCCTTGGTTACGGCATGTGCCCAGGTACCAATAGGCAATTTATAAGTATTATCGATGCGGATTGTCAGCCGGTGAATCCCGGGTGACAAAATACCCAGGTCAAAAATATGCGGCGTTGACAGGCTGTTCTCCGTACCGATCCTTTGATCGTCCACCCAGACCGAAGATTCCCACATACATCGTTCCAGGAAAAGTTCAGTCCGCTTTCCATCCCAATTCTCCGGGATCACAATTTCACGCTGATACCAGGCAAAACCTTCATACCTGACCAGTTTTGTCAGCCTGCCGGTTTCAGGTTTTATGTTCTTTTCTCCATATCCTTGTTCCTCACAAGATCCCGGTAATTTTATCAGGTCATGAAGCGTTTTTTTAAACCATTCTTCGCGTAATCCCAAACTTTGCGGATCCAGCTTGAAACGCCATTCTCCTGCCAATGACACGGAAACAGGTAATTGAGCTCCAGATTCATCCTGGGCATTGGTGTATTTGCCAGGAAAGACCAATAATGTCAAACTGAATAGAAAGGACAGGGCTTTTAGCATAAATCAATTATTTGCAGAAGTCTGTCTTTCGTTCACGGTGCAGAAACTAATAACCGGGTCAGCCAGCAATCCCGAAGGGATCAGCGTGTAATTTTCCGAATAGGACTTTCCTTCCGGAACAAAACTGAATGGTCCATAGGCCCAGGGTCGCAAGGGAAGCTGGTGAAGTGGCCCGAAAGTGTTTCTTCGTGTTAATACCACTTCAACCAGAATTTCTTTGGCACTGCTGACAATATCTGATATATCAGCCTGATAGGGTTGCCAGGCTATCATCTTTACAGGTGAACCCACACCGGAAACTTTAACACAGGCAGCTTCAAATCCGGGTACACCCAGGAAGATATTCTTTTGTCCCTTCCATTCATCCATTACCGTTATATGGTAGGTAATTGCACCGGAATAAAATGGCAGATACTGGGAAACGATATCCCCGGTATTGAGTTTTTCTGGAAGCTTTGTAATGATCCTGCTGATGCCGTTCAGCTTTACGCCGAAATTACCTGTCAGAAATAAGGCTTCGAGGTTCTTGTCGGATGAAAAATCCATATTAAGCAGAACTTCGTTCTTACCCTTTTTCAACACATTTACAGGAATATATATTTTTTTGATGCAGGGATCGATCCACCATCCCTTGTTTTCATATTGAACCTGTATACCGTTCACGGTTACCGAGAATGCCTCGGGTGTTTCCATGCAAAGAAATACACTGTCGGAAGGAAGAACTTCAATCTGAAAGGGAAAACTGATTGCCACCCTGCCCTTTACCTCCGGCTTTTTCTCATATTTGGCGGAGAACCATGGCTGCAACATACTTCCACCCCTTAATTTCAGCGCAAAACGATTTCGGATGGCCATGTCGATCTTCAGTATTTCTGTCGGCCCTGAAAATTTTTCTCCATTCACGGAATACGATCCCATATCTAGTACGCAGACATTCTTTTCATTTAATGAATAATCGAATGGCCCCTTTATATCGGTTTTTTTGCTGACAACATATTTCACTTCTTCTTTCATGTCGCTCTGGGGTTCGTCACTCACGATGAATACATGCTCGCCTGAGGGAGGTATGTCGGCGGTAATCTCAACAAAGCCGTCTTTCACTCCGGTATTTATCTTTACAGGTTCGCCGCTGGTGCAATTCCATTCAGTCACTAAACCCTGGCCAGGTATCCTGATGAGCACATCGGAATATCCTTTTACCCGGTTCATATTCATCAGTACAACATATTTCCTGTAGGAATCTTTTCTGACCTGGCAGTATACACTGTCAATACCCTTGCCTGTAGCCCTGTCAATCACCTGTACCGATGATTCAACATATTTGCTGGCTTCATTAACGATCGCATCTTTCTCAAAAGGGATTTTGATTGACTGCGAGGCAAGTTTAGCAGCTTTTTCTGATTTAAGCGCATCAACAAATGCGGGCGGATCCCCTGCGAAAATGACCTTTCCGCCGGCCTTGACAAACTTATCTAAAAGTTCCAGCGTGGAGGTTCGTATTGTCGTCATGTTGCCTACAAGGATTGCCTTATACGAAGCACTTCCCACATAAAAAAGAGCTTTTCCGTCATCAGTTTTACCCAAATGAGAAAGCCTGCTCATCATTTCTTCATCACCGTAGTCAAAATCAATGCGTGCATTCTGCAGCCAGCAGAACAGGCTGCTGTAGTTCTTGTCGGTTTGCAGTATTTCTTTTGTGTTTCCGGTGAGGTTATTCGCCCACCCCACATTAGCCTGACTCCAGTCGCTTTCGATCGGATTTACGACCAAAAGGTCGCAAACCGGTTTTCCCTGGGTAAGCATCATGCCAAGCCGTGAGAAATAATTTTCAACATAATTATAATCCTTGTACCATCCCGATTGGAAAGAAATGCTGGCAGGATAGTCCCTTTTTGCTTCGCCCAGCATTGTATACCATGACAGATGCGGGCACCTGAGGTTTACGCCAAAAAGTGTCTGCCAGTTTCCCGTGGCTTTGTGGCTTTCAAAATTCATCTGCCATCCCGAACATCCATATAACTCCGAAAGGATGAATTTCTGATTCATCTGCCTGGCTGTGGAAGAAACCTGTTTTACTATCCAATAATTATTGTTTCCTTCTGTGAGTACATCAACCCCGGGATAGTCCTGAAATTCGTAAAAACGCATAAGCGAACCCTGCATGATGGATTGGGCCATGAGATTATCTTCATGTAATACATGGCCTGTGAAGATCATGTTGTTTTTTTTGCACCAGTAGGCATAAGGCTTTTCCCAGTTTTCAATAAACAGTTCCTGGGCGAGTTCCATATAATGCCACTTAACCTGGTTTACTCTCTGACCATCTTTTCTCAGAAAAAGTTCTGGAAGCCTTTCGAGAATATTATAACCATATTTTTTACTGAATTTCTCCGGAAAATCATATGTCCATGGAACATCCCATGATGCAGGATTGCCAAAAACAGCACCCCTGTGGGGTTCATCCGTAAATATGCCTTTGATTGAAGTTCCCAGCCGGTCACCACACTTTTCGGCATATTTTTGATGTGTCAAACGGATATATTCATCGGTAGCCTTCCGGTCCATTGTATTGGCATAGGTATACCCATTATAAAAATCGTTGGGCTTGTCGTAAGTACGAACAAATGCCAGTATTTTTTGTCCGGCATATGATTTCATGTCGGAATCTTTCTTAATCCGACGGGCATTTGAGAAACTAATCGTATCTACATTGCATACAAAGGCTGCCAGTGTGGAATCGCTCCATGAGAATTTTTCAGCCGGCATTTGAATACCGGTTAAGAATTGCATCCTGAATTCTTTGTTTTTGGTCACCAGTCCGCCGGCAATTCCGGAAGGCCACCTGTCCTCATCATAAAGCCAGGCTTCCATTCCCAGTTTTTCTGCTGTGTCGGCGCAGGAATTGATGAGATCAAACCATTTGTCTCCCAGGTATTCTGTCTGAAGTCCAACCCGTGAATGCATGAAGAATCCTCCCATGCCCATTTCTTTGAACACCCTAATTTGCCTGATAAGTTCATCTTTCTCAAGGTCTCCGTTCCACGACCAGAATGGTTTCGCCCGCCATTCAGGGCCCGGATTCTTAAAGCTTGTCTTCAGGGCATCAATTTTCAGATCCTGATTCTGATCTGTTGTTTTCTTTGAACAGTTGAAAAGAAAGAAACTGAGAAAGACCAATAAAAAGATGAGTTTGTTTTTCATAGAATGAAATTTTATAATGAGTTTATTTCCTGTTAATCGTTTTCAGTTTCCATGCTTCCAGTTTATTCAGAACTGCATGCCCTCCCAGGCGTGTCAATGCCACATAATCACCCTTGATATTCTTCTCCATGATTTTCCGGGTCACACAATAACGTCCTCCGTTGATAAAGACTTCAACATACACCCTGTCAACAAATACCTGTAGTTGCAAAGGCTTCCCGGGGCTCCATTCTTTGACAGGTATGCGAATACCATCCACATTGATCTCATTGCCGCTCCATAGGATATACATACCGCCCATACCATTTTTATCACAAAGAACATTCATGCCGCAAAATGAAGCAGATCCCAGTTCCAGTTCGAGATTGATTTCCAATTGGTTACCCCTGATCCCTGTAAGTACATCATATCCGGCAATAACATTTTTGACTGGTAATTCCATGCGGCCCAAGGTGAAATGTTCTGCACGCAGTTGTTTCATGGAGCTTACCGGCTGCTGGATCAGGTAACCGTTAGCATCAAGGGTCAACTGGCGTGGGATAGAGAAACATCCGTTCCACCATTTGCCTGTATTCCTTAGCAAAGAACCCTGGTAATTTGGCATCCAGTCCCTGTCCCACCCTGGTATCCAGGCTATCAGGTTCAGATTGCCCTGATCATCAGGTAATGTTTCCTGGGCATAAAAATGGCCGCTATAGTCAAGGGGACCCTCTGCAGAAGGCGTGAATTTCAGATTTTTCAGGTCAAAGTCCCCCACAAAGCAATAGGTCAAATCCACCGGGGCATCACAGGATGCCAGTAACAGCCATTTGTCACCCAGCTTCCTGAGCTCAGGCACCTCCAGGTTCCTCAATTTATGTTTCGGCCAAGAAAACAAAATTCCCTTGTATTCCCATTCGGTCAGATCAGCATTCTTTGCTTCAAAAATGGGAACATTAACATTTTCATCATCAAACAGATCGGCACAACAGTTCAGAAAGGTTCGCCCGCCTGCCCTGAAAACAAAGGGGTCCCTCCAATAGTTGTCAAACTTCGGTAAGCCGGGATGATCCAGAGACAATACCGGATTTGGGCCTTCATGATGCCAGTCCGCCAGGTCACTGCTTCCCGTTGCACGCCAGAATTTCATGGATCCATCCCTGACCGTGGAATAGATCGCAATCGGTTTCCCCTGCTCATTAATAATAGTTGATCCGGAACCTGTATCATTCAAACCAAGATCATAAGCCGGCAGTAAGGCGGGCGCAAGAAGTTCCCATTTCACGAGGTCCCTGCTTCTTGCATGACCCCAGCAAAAGGGCCCCGGCATATTACTGAAAGGGTTGTACAGGTAAAATATGTGGTACCATCCCTGGTAGTATAGTCCCCCGTTGGGATCACCCATGAAACCGGCCTTTGGTATCAGGTGGTATCCGGGTCGTAATGAATCACAGGGTGCATTCCTGCTGGTCTCCTCAATAACCCTGGAAATATTCTCTGTGGTGAGTTTTCCGGGAGGCTGTGCCTGCATGACCAGCATACTTATGCCAAAAAAAGTGCACAGGATCATTACCGTTTTTCTGATTTTCATGGGATAATTTTAAGGATTATTACAATTGACAACCAGCAATCGACATTGCCGGGACCGATTCAATATCCCGGGAACCATACCGTCTCAAACGCCTTACGCAACTCTTCCAGATTCCCTTGATATTCCGGGTCATTTGCAAATTGGGTCATCTCATAAGGATCCCTTTTCAGATCAAGCAATTGCTCTTCAATTCCAACCGCATCATACTTGATATATTTTAACTTATCCTTGCTAACAACCATACGTCCTATCTCACTCTCCACTCCCAAAGTTTCTCTCCATACATTGTCCTTTCCTTCCAAAAGCGGACGCAGGCTTCTGCCTCTTGGATCGGCAATACCCTGAATCCCGGAATAGTCACAAACGGTTGGCAACAGATCAAGGCCATTGGAGACAAGATGGGTACTATCCACTTTACCTCCCGGAATATGACCTTTCCACATCACGATAAAGGGGATATTGGCTGCCTCTTCATATAGTGCTGTTTTGTGTTCCATCCGATGGGCCGCATCCATGTCGCCATGATCACTTGAAAAGATGATCAGCGTATTATTCTCCTGACCCGTCTCTTTTACTGCATTCAAAATAGCCTGTATTTGCTTATCAACGATTTCTGTCAACCGGCAGTAAGCCCATCGGTGCATCCGCCAGTCATTCCCGGTAAATTCCTCGCGGGCATTCTCCCTGAATGGCCTCCGGGTAAGTAAGGATTTTATCGCTTCCGGCTCTCCCACCTGGGGTTCAAAGTTTGGTGGTAATGGAGGACAGAATTTCGCAAAGAATTCCTCGTCACTGACACCTGCAGGTTTTTGAAGTGCCATATCCAGCGTTGCACATTCAACACGACCGTTTTCAATTATCGCTTTTTCTTCGGCAGAGGATGCAAAATGCCGGATCGCCATGTAGCAAATATCATGAGGATTAATCAACGATACATGCATATAATATGGCTTATCATGACTGGCCTTGATTTCCTTTATTGCCAGATCAACAAGACCATCCCGGTCATTATTTGTAATTACCCTGAATCCCAACGAGTCAGCAGCAAGCGGAGGGGGAAGATGCTGCTTGCCTCCAAATATCAATTCATATCCCGTTTTCTTTAAAAATGCAGCGATGGTAGTCTGTCTCACCTCTTCCGGTATCTCGCGTATCCTCATTGATCCATCATTCTCTATAACCGGCATGCCCTTATCATCCTTAAATGCCCCCGCAAATCTTCCTGTCATCCAGCTTACCCGTGCGGGAGAACAAACCGGGTCCGTGGTGTAGGCACGGGTAAATCGCACACCGTTCTGTGCCATATAATCCATGGCAGGGGTTTTCAACCAGGTATTTCCGGCGCACGACATCATGGAGGCACTTTGCTGATCAGTTGTGATGAAGATGATGTTTGGCTTTTCAATAGCGTCCTTCATTCCGGTTTTGCACCCGGATACCAGCAATGCGCAGGCAATAATGGCTGAATACTTCAAAAAATATTTACGTTCCATCTTTTTACTGTAACTATTCAGGATGCAATTTAGCAATAGTATGAAAAGCCAGCAAGACATTTTGACCATTTTTGATACAGGTATCAGTAACAGACCGGATGATGGCATAAATCTGCGCACCTCTTATTGTTTTAAACTGGCCGGATACTTTTTGCTTGACTTTGATATTGCGGATCGCCCTTTCGGATGCGTTATTATCCGGAGGCACCTCTGGATAGTATAAAAAGGTAAAGAGGTAGTCTTTATAACGAGTTATGCGTTTTTGAAAGGAACAAACTTCTTTCATGTATTGGGGTATTGAAGTTTGCAGCAGCAGACCTAGTTTTTCCTCAAGTTCAGTTCTTTGATTTATTGGGTAGTAATAATCAGCGGGTGAAAGGATGTTCTTCAGGTTAATAGCCTCATATAAGATGTTTTTGAACGCCCTTGCCCATGAAGATTGGTAACGTTCTTCAAAGAAGTTTAGTTCCCGCAACAGGTGGGCTGTGCAAATTTGATGGGTTATCGAATTTGTCTCAAAATGGCTTTTCCAACAATCATGAACCAGTACAGCACTTTCAAAACCATTTGCAAAATTATCATTGATGGTAGCGGTACCCCGATTCTGAGAAAATGCGATGAATGTGGCCAATCTGCTTTGCCATGTCCAAAACCAGCCATTTTTACCGTTTACCTTGGCACCGGTTTCGTCAGAGCCTACAACATGGCTGTCCTGAACTTTATCACCAATGAGCCTGTATGCCGGTGTTGCCTTTTGGGCAAAACGTTCAAGAATGTCACAAATAGTGCCCTGGCTGATGGGCAGGTTGCAAACATCGCCAAAATATTCTGCCATACATCTCTCTGAATCTTTCAATCTGCGATTGGCAAAAAACATAATCAGTATGCACTTTATCAAATCCCTTCCGGCGCAAACACCTGAGTAAATCTTCGCGTGGGGTCATCATTTTCTTTAGACTTTTTTAATTTTTACAGTGTTAAAATTTCTTTAAGATGGAACAAAATCCTCCGTTAGGCAACAATGTAACAGAAAAAACATCACTCTTAATAACTTTTTCTTTACGGATATTAATATTTGTCATCTCTTCTCCAGGCTTATCCTCATAAGATTCAATGTAATAGTTTCCATCACCAATAAAATCCAACGAAACATCAAGAGTTCTTTCATTCCCGGCATTAATGGCAGCGATAAACCATTTGTCAGCTTTACGCCTGGCCAGGCAGATATATTCGCCCGGAAAGCCTTCTATAAAAACAGTTTCATCCCATGATGATTCAAACTCTTTCAGAATATCCCTGGCCGGAGAATTGAGGTATGCTTCCGGCCGGTCAGCCATAACCATCCATCCGGACTCAAAAATCACTGCCAGTGCCAGTTCATGGGCATAAGTGGTAATTCTCGGATTTTCGGGGCGTATAGTAAAAGTAACCGGAGTATAATCCATTGAGCCAACAACATTACGTGTAAACGGTAATATGCAGTTATGCCCCGGAGTCGGGGCTTTGTCTCCTGAAAAAGTATAATACTCCGCCCCCCTGACACCTTCGAGTGTCATTACATTTGGATAGGTACGTCGCTGACCACGCGGCATAGTTTCACCATGAAAACTTACCATAAGTTTTTCATGTGCTGCATCCCGGAGGGCATCATTACGGAAACACATGGCATACTGCCTGTCCGAATCAATATAATCTATCTTAATCCCCCTAATCCCTAATTCCCGGTATTCACCATAAATGTGCTCACGTCCTTCAGGTGTTTTCAAAACATTGATCTCGTCCCACCCGTAAACATTTATTCCCTTTGATTTTGCATAAGCAGTAAATTCAGGTAACCAATCCGTTGTCTCCCATAGTTTTGATGTCCTGAAAGGAGAACCGACCAGGGAAACATCAAACTCAATCCATTCCCAATTCATTTCAGCAGCCAGGTCAACATACATTTTTAATGTATCTATATAGCTATTGGCCATATAATTACCCCACCATGGAAATACAGATACACCAGGTTCAATCCAGCTCATATCGGAAAATGAAGATGGAGGGTTAAGGTTTTCCACCATAACAGATTCAACAATGGCAGCAAGGTCAGTACCCATGATAAAAGTCCGCCATGGAGACTCCCACTTTGATGAAACAGAATACTGGTCTTCCGGAAGTTTAACTACCAGCTCATTTCCATCACTGCTTTTTATTAAATGGGTTGCAGGCTGATCGTAAACAGAAGCTTCGGTAATCAGCATCCACAACCTGCTTTCAACCTGCATAAGTGCAGGATAAGAGAGAGGCCTCAGCCCAACTGTATCTAACAAACTCTTCCGGAAAATATTTTCATAGGCTGGTGTATAATCCATCATCCAGGAGAGTGTATTCAGTGGAATTGAAAAGGCTGTTTTCTCTTTTGTTATAACTATCTCATCCGGGCTTTCAACCACATAGCGGAATGCCACTCCATCGTTATATGCCCGGCAAATCACTTTCATCAGTCTGTTGTGCCTGTTTTTAAAAGTGAAGACAGTCTGGTTGGCTCTGTTAATGTAAACAGAAGTCTTACCTGTTGGCAAAGTATAGGTCTCATCAATCAGCGACTCTTCGGCCTTCTGAAAGGAGAGCCCGGAGTTAAAATAAAGAGCAGTATCCTCAATATCCACTCCCATCACCGATTTATTTACTGCTATTGTGCCATTTGAAACAATTGTATAAAAAAGGTTTCCGTTGTCATCAAGCTCCAGGGTAATAGTGTTGCTACTATCGGGTGACTTAACTTTTAACTCACTGCTGCAGGATATCCCGGTCAGGGTTACTAACACCAAAAGATTTATCTTGATTAATTTTCTCATATACTTAATTTTAATTTATAATGCAATTTCTTATTTTCCGGTCAGCAACTCGAAATTATCCATCAGACCATAATCCACAAACCGGTATTCACTGCCAGCCGGATAACCTTTCGGATTGCCCTCCTTAAACATCGCCGGCCAGGCCATGCCCAGGGGTTGATTGTTGTGATGCGGACCAAGGGTGTTGATGAGGCTTCCGGTAACATTGACGGTGACGTTGTTAATACCCTTCTTCATGTACCGGGTGACATCAAGTTCATAAGGTTCACTTATAACCACACCTGCCTTGGTTCCATTTACAATCACCTCCGCCATAGTGCCATTCCACTTGTTCATGCGCACTGTAAAAAGGGAGGAACCATCCCCGGCGTTGTTATAGGAGGCAGAATAACCGATCTTATTTGCATAGAAGGGAAGGCCCTGCATATTCCAGCTACCCATGGTCATTGGCTTTGCCGGTACAATAACAAATCCCTTTGCTGCTTTGTCGACATTGAAATTGCCCAAAATATAAATTGATTCCAGTTCACTTAAGACCCTGAATGGTGAGGAGATGATAGTGATCTTGTTTTTGCCCTCCCTTACCAGGGATGATATTTTATACACCCCGAATTTCTCATCAAGCCACCATTTCCCGGTCACCGGTTCAACCAGCTGGTCATTGACCAAAACTTTGAAAAGGGATGGACGTTCAATGACCGCTTCCAGGTTAGTTGTATCGACCCCTTTTCCGAGGGTGATCCAAAAATCGGCCTCAAAGCCTGTTCCCGCTCCCAGGGTATCTCCATCCATAGTTTGTGATTTGTACTGCACTCCACTATCCCACGGGTTGCCGGTAAATCCATTATACTGGTATGCCTTCAGATTGGCCTTATAGAAATAAACATCCTTTTCCACCTTGTTGCCCAGTTTCAGGTCACAATAATCCACAGTCAGCACATTGGGTGACAGGCGATTAATCTTAACTGTCTCAACCGGATTCAATGCAGTTTTTTCGCCTGTATTTTGAACAACTGTATTTCCGGAGTTTTTCCCATGCACACACAATATAAGGCTTCCCTTTGGAGCTATATTGAATGTGGCTTTTACCGAATTTCCGCCAGGAGTATTTTCATAGGGCAATATCTCACCACTGAATGCATCCCATTTTTCAATGTTCTGGCCCGGTATCTCCAAAGTTCCGGTTGACCAGTCCCTATCGCTTGTATTTACAAGCATCAGCAACTGCGCATCTTTAAGTATCCTTCGCTGATGGTAAAAAATACCCTTACCCTCACCGGAAAATGCAAATTTTACACCAGGAGTAACCAGTTCATTAATGGCTTCTGCTCCATCAGAATTCGTGATTGTCCACTGATCCTTGTAATCCAGGGAGAGCTTCTTCACTGCGTCACTGGCAATTCCATCCAAGTAGGATGGCATTTCATAGGCAAGGATCTTTCCTCCCTGCTTCAGGTATTCCTCAAGGAGCTTCACAGAGGATGAATTCAGGTTTTCGGTAAACGGAGGCAGCACAACCAGTTTATAACTGCGCTTTTCAATCACAAGCCCTTTGTCAGAAACCTTGCCGAATTTCTCCAGTGCATATTCGGTACCCAGGTCATATTCAACCTGGGCCATTTCGAGGCGGCGCACAAACTGGTGAAAACTAACTGCCAGTGAATCCATTATTTTTTGCGAATGTGACAGATCACTGCTTGAATAATGCATCCATCCGGTAGTTGTTGGTTCAAGAACAAGGACAGGATTGACCTGTTCACCGCTTGATCCGAAAACACAGAGCCTGCTGATGTAATCAGCCATGACCTTATAGTTATCCCACCAAGGCTCGTGGTATGAAAATGATTGCGGATGATCACGTTTCCGCGCCCCGGCAATTGTCATGTATTGAAGGTGCTGGTCCACAAGGTTTATGCCCAGCACTGCTTCCCAATCCACAATGCGTTTCTGGTCGGCAAATGAAATCTCCCATCCTGAAGCACCATATGTTTCGGATAATATCCTTTTCTTCCCAAGCTGGTTGGCAATGCTGCGAACTTCCTTCACAGCGCGGTCATTTCCAAACTGGGCACCCGGGCCGTTCCCCCAGTTATTCATTAATTGATCAATTCCCGGGATATCCGTATAAATGGCCATGGCCATATTGTCTGGCGGTGATGCCGGTTTTGGCCATTCATGTTCCCAGTAATGGCCTGTAAATGCAAGGTTATTGGCCTTACAGTAATCATAATAGGGAACCGACCAGTTATCGATGAACAAATCAAGCAATACGGAGTAATAATTATGCCGCACAGCTTTATAATCCAGTGTATCCAGGAAGATTTCCGGTAATTTATCCTTCAGGTCATATCCCCATTTTGCCTTAAATGCATCAAACAATGCAGGTGTATAGGGCATGACCGGCGGATCCCATACTGTAAGAACATTGCACTCATCCTGGAAAGAACCCGGAACTGTTTTTCCGAATTCATCTCCGGCCACCTTTTTATAGGCATTGAGTGTCACATCCAGGAACTTTTCAGTTACCTTTTTTTGCATCACATCAACATAATAGTAGCCGGCAAACCATGGATTGGGGGACGGCTCAACCAGGTAAAATACAAGGTACCTGCCCTTCCGGCTGCGAAGGGATGCACTGTCAGCCGTAATATCCTTCAGGCCGTTTTTATCGGATTGAAAGATGGCGATGATATGGTTTTTGAAATCAGGAGGCAGTGTTTCCATCTGGCTCATTTTGATCATACGTCCCTTTGATTCAGGCATTTCAGCGGGAACATGGCCGCCTGCAAAACCTGACGGGTAGCTGTTTTCATCATAAATCCAGATTTTCATCCCGTTCTGTTTTCCAACCTCCACAGCATACTTGAAAAGATCAAGCCATTCCGCTGAAAGGTATTCCGTCACAAGCCCGGGTCGCGGATGCACAAATACCTGGTCGATCCCTTTGGAATGAAAATCATCGAGCTGCGATTTGATCTCCTCTTTTGTCACCTGGTCATTCCAAACCCACAATGGCGCCGAGGTATATTCGGCAGTTGGATTTTTAAAGAGTGCTGGAACCTGTTTATAGTCATCTGTAGTTACCTGTGATTTGTTGCATGAGGCAACAAAAAGCACAGCAACCAGAATAAGAAAATAGTGGTGAAATCTCATGGCATAAGATTTTTTTGATTTGTTGATTTGTCGATTTGAGAATTTAAAATGGTTATTCGTTTTACCGGAATTTCGTTCAGTGCCGCGACAGAAACAATGAATCGCCCGTGTCCTTCAATTCATAAAAACCGGCGCGCTCATCCGGATCATTATTGGGTTTATGGAGCGAAAGCATGAGCCGCCCGTCAAAGGTCCTGAATATCATACCGTGTCCGCCATCACCTGTGAACAGGGGTCTTTCCTGTTGCTTCCAGGGTCCCGCGATCTTTCCGCTCAGTGATTCAGCAATGCCTACTGAGTAGTCATCCACCCCAAAACTCGACCAGATCATCAATAATTTCCCTTTGGAAGTCCTGTATAAAAAAGGGCCATCTGTAACCAGCGTCAGACAAACATTTCCCTTTTCATCTTTCAACTTCAGATCAGTTACCCAGGGTGCATCACCGGCCTTGAAAAGGGTTTTCGGCTGTTCCGCCAGGTCAGACAGGTCATTTTTCAGCCGGGCCAGCTCGATGGTTCCGTTCGCCAGTTGGATCCACTCATGGCAAAAAACCATATAGGGTATGCCATCCTCAACCCAAAGGGTACCATCCAGTGCCATCCAGCCTGTGGACGTATGAGAACGGTTCTGGAAAGGCGTGAAGGGGCCTGTAAGCTTATCCGCCACCAGAACCTGTGTGCCTCTTTTTTGCTGGGGCGGCCGTCCGGGCAGGGAGGGCAGACTGTCAACCGATGTAAACGTGACAAACAAATAATATTTGCCATTAAATGCATGAACCTCCGGGGCCCATACAAAATGGTGTGCCCAGAAATTGCCGGGTATAATAAACACCGGTTTAGGTTCATTCCAGTGAATCAGGTCCGTGCTTGTGTAAACCTCAACTCCCTGGGTTGAATCAATAGTATGCAGGCGATTGGAAATGGAAGCATACATATAATAGGTTCCTGATGATTTATCCGCTACTATAAAAGGATCACGGATATGAATATCTGAAAGAGAAAGATATTTCTGCTGAGCAGCAAGTTCAAATGCAGTCAGGATCAGAACAAACAACATAAAGACAAAAAATAAATGCCTGTTTTTCATCTTATTCAATTATTATTTTCTGCATCGTTAACTGAACGTCACCTGATAATAATTTCATGAAATAAATCCCCTTTTCGAGAGAAACAGGTATGGATTTGATTCCTGTGAATGTTTCATGAAGAGAGTAGACTGATCTTCCCTGTATATCGTAAATTACAATTTCCTCCACTTTTAGTTTTTCACTGTTCACTGTTATCTGATTCCTTGCCGGATTTGGATAGATCAAAATTCCAGCCTTATTTATATCGGATATTTTTGTGGACATGGCTCAACGGATAGAGCTGGCTTTGGGGAACCACTTCTCTCGGATTCAAGGTGCAGCTCCATTCCAGTTTCACATAGGCATCTCCTGTTTTTTCAGCAAAATCAACCCGGATAGGCACTTTGTTACCCGCTGTTAAATCGATGGTTCCTGTATAGGTTTTTCCTGTGCTCGAGGATGTCCAGCCGTCCGCAATAATCTGATCATCTATCCATAATCGTCCCATGTCATTCATTGTAAGATAGAAGGTGTAGGTATCGGTAAACAGGGTCTCAATCTGGCCATCCCACCTGATATTCCAGAAGTCCTTACCGATATTGAAACCAGGACTGACATCAGCCCATGCCTCATCAACAACAGCGCCGATCTCTGAATGAATAGAATCCTGAAACCATAATCTGCCGCCGGCTGAGCCAGTCCAGTAGCTTTTTAAAAGTCCGGTTCCGTCACCCGGTAAAGCGACTTCTTTTTCAATAAATTCGATTTTATCCAGTTTAAAATTGCCCGATTCCTTTTGTACAATAAACCTGAGATGGTGTATACCAGCTTTTAATACGACATCAGCTTCCTGTGTAGACCAGGTTAGGGAATTACCGGTTGACGGAAATGCAATCACGCCTGATTTATCGGCATCATCCACATACATGATGGCTTCGTTGTCATTTGAATCCGCGGCATAATGTATCACGGCGGTGAATTTCCCGATAGCGTTTATGTTTACAGTATATTCCAGCCATTCTCCCGAATTGATCCAGCCAAGGTTATAACCTCCCTCTTTCGCTTCAATATCAACAGATTCATTATTCCGGTATGCACTGCCTGAATTTCCGATGGTTGCATCCTTATAGGCTGCTCCGGCGCCGCCATTGTCAAAATCTTCAAATTCAATGGTGCCCGGGATATTCAGTGTTTTAAAAGCCGTCTGCGGAACGACAGGGATTTTCGAGGTGCTGAAATTATAGTTAAATCGCCTGTCGGGAGCAGATTCTCCGTCGGTAAAGAAGCAGGTGATGTCATTCAGTTGCTGCGGATTGTCGGCCCAATGGAAATAAAATTCGGGTGTACCCGTTTCCATCCTAACTGCACTGCGGGGAATGCTGATTTCCATTTCATCTCCGGTTAGCGAGTAAGGAACTACTGCTTCATTTGCCCAGCTTACGCCATCCCATTGTTTAACAGTAGTTTCTGTGTCTGATTTCATGCCGTAGTTAACAATGTAGTCATAACCTTCCCAGCCTGTTCCCTTATTCCGGTCTGCATCCAGAAACAGGAGCATCCAGTTCGGATCGGTGGATGGCGATAAGGGGGCTGCTGTTTTAACATAGAAGCTGATGTTCTCATCATCAAATGCCACCCTGCATGAAATGATATCGTTTCTGCCTGTTTCATTCACATGGTGAAGTCCGCCATATCCGTTGTGGTTGCGATGAAACCCATCTCCTTTCACATCGCGGAATTCATTGTTCACATCCTGCCAATCGCCGAACTGTCCGTCAATCGCAATGGCATGGGAAGTCTGGGGCTCCATGCCCGGTCTGATCCCCTTATATTTCCGGATATTCTGGGTCATCTGCATGTAATAATTGTCGCTATAACCGTCTTTCATGGGTTGCACACAACGGTTAAATTCTGCATTATACTGATCGACAAAGAAATATGTGCTGTTTCGACGCATAAACGAGACATAACTGCCGCCGGAAGGAGGATATTTTCCTGCGGTCCATTCATTCCAGTCATTGATATAAAGCATTTCCGGATCAGTTTTTAAAGCCTCATCCCATCTGTCCTGGAAATAAATGCCATATCCTTCAGGGTTCTCCACTGTTTTGCCAAGCCAGGGCACATAAGCACTTACAGGCTCGTCGAATTCATTCAGAACCGGCTCGCCAGTCTGGCGCCGCCATGATTTGCCAACAAGGCTGGAGGGATGCTGTGCCGGGGTAACAGCTGCCTGTTCCTTTATGCCATTATGGGTTGAAACCAGGTCATCCGGATTCATGGCCTTCACACTGTTATTATCAAGATCATAGCCGAAACTCCAGTTATCTTCAGTGCCGACATACCTTTTCCCGGCCCATTCATAATATCCCCACCACATCGACCGGGTTGTGAAAAAATTCTTTACTTCTTTTGTATAATCTGTATAGTATTCTGATGTATAATCCGGATCACCGTAATGCGGATTGTTCACATTGGTTAACGCATCCGGGTCGTAATGCGGATTTGGATTCAGTACTGGCTCTCCGCCACCGTTATACATAGGTGTTCCATTGTACAGGATAAGGGGCTTCCCGTCCCAGTAAAACCAAAGGTCCTTGAAACGTTCGTTTTTATAAACCTGGTCATAAAGATCCTGAACAACAGAAATTACAGGGCCGTTAAAGGCCCAGAAACAGAATTTCGGTACTTTGGTTCCTTCCAGCTTCATCTTCTGCATAGTCTTGAATAGCACTTCCCATTCATCCCAGTATCTTACCGCATTGGTAACATCCATAACCAGAACATCCACACCGGCTTCTGATAGCATGGCCATATCCTTCCTGATCACATATTCGTCCTGGCTGAGAAAATATCCCAATTCCGGTTCTCCCCAATGATAAGATCCATCTTTCCAAAGCGGATTATTTGCATCCAGGCGGGCAGATGGATCGGTCTTCAGAATTTTTGATACATCAGCAGAATAGGGACTTGTCATGTCGGCAAAATGGCCCTCAGAGTGCCAGGTAATATAGAATATGCTCACTACCCTCCTCTTGTCATCTTTAACAGGACCCACTTCATCATATGAAGGCAGATTCCGTCCGAGAGCATCGGTAGCTACCCAGGTATCGGAATAAAGATCTCGGTAAGCGCTATCCACGGCAACCGTATCAATAGGGGGTTCAACCACGATGTTGTAATCAATGGAAGCACTGTAAAGCCTGAGGGCTGCATCCCGCTCGGCAATGGCAAGCTTTCCGGTAATTTCTACCTCCATATTGCTAAAGGTGCCGACGACCTGCATGTCGGAATTATATACTGTACCTGAGGTATAGAGACTTCCTGTTATGCCTCCAAGGTCAATCCGGATGTACGGGGCATCGTTAAAATATACATAGATGGTGATCCCAAAATCTTCAATCCGTAAGGTTCCCCTGTCTCTAACGCTGGGAACACCCGAAGGTGCCGGCACAGAAATCCGTGTGGCTACCGTTGCATCTCCACTGTAGGCACCGGTGGTTTGGACTATCATGGCAGTCCCATCATCGGATGGATAAAATGCAATTCCTTCCCGGTTAAAACCTGGATCACCCCCTGCTGGTTCCTGTAATTGGTCAGGTGCCAAAGGGTTGGCCCGTATTACCACTCCTCCCCTGCTGCTGCCGGCAGAGTAATCTATATCGGTTTGAATAATATACGGGGTGTTGTATTTTGTTTTGGAGCAGATCAGGCGCTTGTGGATCCAGGAAAACTGCAGATACCCCGAGGCAATATCGGAGGCAGTAAATATATTTTGTTCCATGGCGTTCCATTGACCATAGAACTTTGTATAGTTCCAGCCTTCCGTGCTGTTAAAAGTCTGGTTGTACTCTGTGTTAAAAGTTGCACCTGGTTTATCACTGTCAAAGGATGGGGCCTGGGCAATAGCTGATAAAACATTTATTAAGGAAGCGAAAATAAAGCATGTGAAAAGTCTCATAATTATTGGATTAAATTCGATTAAATTTAGGAAGCAGGAACCATCCTATCAATATGCATTCTGGGCATTCTTTTATACTAATTGACTGTTGGAAACATAAATATTGCCGCATCCCCCGCATCCAGTTCCATCGAACTGTCATAAACACTGGCGGGAACGATAGTCCCGTCTTTCAGCACTCTTTTTACTGATTCGTCACCGAAAACAGTAAGATTAATGCTATTCAGGAAATTCTTGTTTACAACGACCAGAAAGGAATTTGCACCGTTTTCCAACACCGAAACGAGAATGGGCGCCCCATTGGAGTCCAGGACCCTGATGGCCGAAGGAAGACTGGTCAGCCGTATGGTGCCAATGGGTATCCGGCCTAAACCGGCATGCCGTACCGAAACTACTTTTGATCCCAGGAAAACACCGGAAAGGTTTTGTATCTCCCGGCTCATCAGTTTCACCCTGTCGTAAACAACACTTCTTTTACCAGTAACGCTGATGGGTGCTCCCCGCTGGTCCTCACCCGGAGGTGTGTCAATAGATGTCGCGGACCAATAGGTGAAATATTGAATTCCCTGAGCCCCGTAGGCAAGATCACTGTATACCTGAAGTCTCATGGCCGCAATGGTTTGAGGTGTCACATGATCTTCGTCGTAATTGGTTGTGAGTGCAAATGCCCAGAATGGCAATCCTGATTTCTTCGCTGCACCCGCTACTTGCTCCAGATTCTGATACCAGCTGACGGCCAGATGGTCTTTAAATACCGGATAGTAATCAAATGAGATAAATTGCAGGGGCAATTCTTTCACATACGCATCCACATATTCTTCATAACTCTTTGTACCCAGCTGATTGGAATCTGCAAAATTCGGGAACAGGTTCGCATAACAAAAATGGGTATTGTCAACCGTTTGTATTTGTTTACCCCAGGCCCCTAATTCAGGGATCTTTTTTATATTCGGCTCATCACCCAGGTGATAACCTGCCAGGGCCGGATGTTTCATAAACCGCTGGACAGTTTTCTCAGGATCTGTTCTCAATTCCGGACAGGAAGCAATGATTTTGACTCCAACCTTGGCTGCCGCATCAAGTGCCTTCTTCAATTCGTCAGCGCTAGCGTAAAAACTGAGTGAATGCGTTATACCCGCATCCTTCATTTCCTGGTAACGTGAAACGCTTGTTTCACTGGCAGGAATACTATACCATGCCAGGATGGGAATCTCTCCCCGGGTTTCTAATCGTTCCTGTGAAAATGCATATCCAGAGAAAAGAACAAGCATCATAATTAGTAAGAAAATCTTTCTTGTGCTCATGGCTTATGATTTAATTGTTTTTGATCATTACTTTAAACTGATAATTCCCGGATGCCACCTCCATCTTTACAATACCATCCTTTGCATCTATACATGTAGTGCCCTCTGACTGGCCAACCGCTTTACCGCTTTCGGTCAACTGGGCTGCTGATTCGGCTGGAATGCTAACCAAGGCAGAACTGTTGGGCGGTATGGTGATATTCCACGAAAGAACCTGTGTTTCTTTATGCCACTCACTCCGGATTTCACCATATGGTGATTTGTGCGAAGCCTTTACAAAACTCAGACCCTCCGGGAAGAATGGCTTCATGATAATTTTTTTGAATCCCACATCCTTTTGATCAGTCTTGATGCCTGCCAGGTTTTCGTAATACCAGATCAGCAGGTCGCCGAGCAACATGACGTGGTTCCCGGAATTCATGGCTGGATTCGCTGTATTCCCGTTCCACAGCTCCCAAATGGTAGTGGCACCATTTTTGGCCATGTAGCCCCAGCTGGGATAGGTCGTATTGGTAGCAATACGGTATGCCAGATCTCCCCGCCCATACTCCGTAAGCCCCCGCATCAGGTATTGTATTCCAATAAGGCCGACACTCACGTGAGAATTGAACTCGCCTTCCGTTTTTCCCACTATACTGTTGAATACTTTTTCTTTCTCCCTGTCGGGTACCATTCCGGTCATCAGAGATATGATATTCCCTGTTACTGTATTGTTCCCAACCTGTCCTTTTTCTGTATCCAGGTATTTTTTATTGAAGGCCTCCTTCATTTCTTCACTTAAAAGATTATACTCCCGTACATCAGATGGCCGGCCGGCAATCGCAGCAAACTTTGCCATGAGTTCAAGCACCCGGTAATAGAAAGTGGTAGCAAGTACCGGTCCGGGTGTGATCCTGGCCGGATCTTTTGAGAGAATGATTTCGGGACCTTCGGGGGGCATGCACCAGTCACCATAAGTGTCCCTGGTGATGATACCATCCTGCATAAAGGCATCCCGGATATGCAGCACCCAGCTGCGCATGGATTCATAGTGTGTTTGAATCGGCCTGGTATCACCGAACTGCTCATAAAGCATGTTTGCCGCATGAATATAGGCACAGGGCCAGGTGACATTATCCGTGCATATATCCCAGTATCCTGGAGTTACATCGGGTATGATCCCGCCTTCCCGCTGGGCATCGTGAATATCCTGCAACCACTTTTCGTAAAGCAATGCATTGCCAAACATGAAGCTCTCGCCAAAACAGCCTGTGGCACGGTCGCCCAGCCAGCCCATCCGCTCATCCCGCTGCGGACAATCTGTGGGCATGCTCCGGTAGTTGCCCCGTATGCCCCACCAGGCATTTTTATAGATCTGGTTTAATGTTGAGTCGGAACATTCAAAGGAACCAGTGTTTTCCATCGCATCATAGTTGACTTTTCCCGTAAAGTCGGACAACTTGGGTATATCGTCAATACCGGTTATCTCGGCATACCGAAAACCCTGGTATGTGAAACGGGGTTCCCAGACAAATTCACCATCTGAAGCAGGTGTATATATGTTGGTTACATTTGCTCCCCTAATGTTATCCATATATAGATTCCCATCACTTTTAAGACTTTCGGCAAAGCGCATTTTAATCGGTCTGTCTTTCTTACCCGCCAGATGAATGGCTAGCCAGCCCACCATATTCTGACCCATGTCAAGAATGTATTTACCCTCTCCCGCTTCTTTAATTGCGACAGGTTTGATTTCCTGCATGGTAACAATATTCGGGTTGCGCTGTGCAATGAGTTTTCCCCCGGGGGCATCCACAACTCTAGCATCCGGCCAGGCATCATCATTGTAACCATTTTCCATCCATCCCGTGAGTTCAAGATTGGCATTATACTCTTCTCCATCGTATTCATTATTTGTGATTATCGGCCCATGGGTTTTGATTTTCCAGCTGGTATCGCTTACAATCACCGCCTTCTCTCCATTTTTATAGTCTACCTCAAGTTGAAGAAGCAGCTTTGGATACCCGTAGTTCTGGATAGGAGGAACGCCCCATTTTACATCCATCGCCATGCGCATGGAAACAAACCTGCCATTTCCAAGCATAACACAAATCGTATTCTGGTTACTCCCCTTGAGCAGATTTCCTACCTCATATATATTATAGTTAACATGTTTGGAATAGTCGGTTGCTGTGGGTGCAAAAATGTCATTGCTTATTTTCTTTCCATTGATGTAGCATTCATACAGACCTAAACCGGAAATATAGATCCTGGCGGCCTTCACTTCATTATTCAATTGAAATTCTTTTCTCAGGTAGCGCGCTGCCAGTCGGGTTTTGACTGAGTCTTTTATCTTATCCCCTGCATTCATCATGCTGTCCAACCCAATCCACGAGGCTTTCCAGTCATCCGGTAACAGAAAGGCCATGGTCCACCTGCCTTGTTTGCTGGTAATGCTTTGGCCCTTGCTGGTCCAGACTTTCACTTTCCAGTAATAGGTTTTTCTTGACTCGAGCGCTGTGCCCCCGTATGGGACCAGAACAGAGTTGCTGCTGTTCACCTTTTCGCTGTTCCATATCAGGTTTCTTTCTTTCTTCAGATCACCTGGAGAAAGCGCTACCATAACCTGATAGGCATCCTGGTTCACGTTTCGCACAGCAGCATTTATTTTCCAGGATAGGCGTGGCTGCTGAACGTCAACACCCACAGGATCGGTTCGCATTTCAGTCTGTAGATCATATACATCTACCGGACCTGAGCAGGAAATACTGATCAAAGTGATGATAGGAATAGCCAACCAGAATTTAGTTTTCATACGTTTTTTTCAGTTATTTAATGTTTTTCCATGATTTGAAGGGTGCCTGGATATATTCCCTTTTATGTAACATCCATTTTAAAAGTTAATCCCCTCCGGGGAATTAAACTATGGTTTGCTTTATTTTTCTAAAATAATCGAATCACTCCGCGGTATTGATGAATTGCACTGATTTATCAGTCAGCAACTATGAATTGCCCGGAGGGCATAAAGTATTGTAATAAATAACATCCTGAATCTCTCCAATACCCCGGAGGGGTTATAGTATTCTTTTTATATGATTGTTTTTGCAATGTTATTCATCATGGGGCCAAATTGTCAAATGCTGAGGGACTCATTACTCCTTACTTTCAATCCGGAGAAATGGGAATAGAAATGAAAAGCCTTTCCTTTACGGTAATGTTCCCCTTTTTCGAAGCTTTCAGTTCACGGGGGATTTGGATCGTTACGGGTTCGGAGACAATTATTTGATAATGGATCGTATTGTCAACCTTTTCCCACTTCACCTGAATGGTTTTGCCATCGGGCAGTGGAACCTTCCCATTGGCACGGATCAGATCCCCGGTATGCAAGTCTAGTTTAAACTGATTCACACGCTGGTCAAACTGCGGATGCAGTCCAAGCACATACCTTGAAAGCTGCCAGGTAGGGCTACCGGCCCACTGGTGACAATCCGACCAGCGGGTATCAAAAACTTCGAGCCAGGTGGTGCGGTCATCTTCCAGGGCCCATCCCCAGCATTTGCGATACTGGTTCAGCACAAAATCCATTTCTCCCTGTTCGATCAGCACCTGGAAGGCAAAATGAGAAAAATAGGGCGTAATCAGTTGCGGATTGTTGGCGCCCGGATCACTTAAACGGGGTGCATCCGGATTATTCGGAAAGCAATTCAGAATGTGCTTTTTTACAAAAGCAACCGCTTCTTTTTGCTGATCAGGCGGAATAAATCCGGCCAGTATGCCCAGCACAATGCGGTGATAGCCGATCTTGTCCCATAGATATCTGCCATTTTCCGAGTTTTTTACAAACCATTTTTGAATGATGGTGAATATCTGGGCTTCCAGCCTTTCATATTCAGCGATCCTGTCTTTCCGGTTAATCAGCCCTGACCATTTGACCATGTTTTGCAGGGCTAAGTAATAATGGAGGTTCAATCCCATGTCGGCAGGTTCAGGATTGGGGACATAACCCCAGTCGATGAAGGCCCACCCGGCATCATAACTTATACCCCAGTCATTCATGATAACGCTGAAAAGCGGCGACATTTTTCTCTGCTGCCGGATACAATTCCTCCAGCAGTGACCTGTCCCCGGTAAGCCTGTAATAATTCACGCAGGCCGGAACCCATTGTGCAGAAAACGATGAAAGGTATCCTTCTCCCCCGGGGCAGAGACCGGCTACCATACCGTCATTTCGTGCACATTGGGCGCTCTGCACCAGTCCCCTCCGGCAAATGCGGATATCCGAATATCCCGATGCGCCTATCCTCATTCCACCCACACCCATATCGCCGATCCACTGGCCTCTTTCACGGGTGGGGTTATCAATCAGGGCATCTTCGGAACAGGCCCTGTAGGTTTCGATACCTGTCATCCATATCCTGTTCAGCAGCTCGTCATTGCAACGAAAATCACCCTCCGGCTGGTCATAGTAAGTTCGTTCAATAAATTTCTCTTCGATGAATTTGATGTCCTTTATCGTTGCCAGGATGTGTATCTCCACAAATCGCCCACCTTTGGGATGCAGGGGGAAAAACTCCTGTCTGCCTCCCCGTGCCACAAAATGATCCAGGTTGTATGAATCGCTGAGTGATAGAGTAATCCATGGCGCAACACGATCATGACTCAGTACTTCGCTATATGCAAACTCCACGACCGCACCCTCAGGCAGGTCAAGTACAAATTTCGGCCTGGACAGCCTCACACGACCAAGGTCATACCGTTTCCATACACCCTGCGGAGGCAATTTATCGCAAACAAGATCCCGGAGAAAAAACCGTGCTGAAGGATTGTCTTTTTCATAGCCGTATACTTCGGCGAGGTTTCCCTGAGCCATCAATTTCGCGCTTATTTCCAGGGCCTTCACATTGCCAATTTTCGATTCTGTAAATTGTCCGAGTGCACGATCAACGACAACCGGGGCTTTCCAGCCCGCATCACCAAATTGAATGTCCTGCCAGCCTGCCGGTATCTTCCGTGTATCCGCCCATTCAATCCAACCCAATTGTGCATTAATTCTGAAACCGGTATGTTCATATCCATCCAATGTGAGGCATTTCCATGTAATGGGAATAATTTTCCCCTGAATTACCATTTGGCAAAAAAGAAATGGATGGATAGCATCCAGAATCCGCGTTTCAATGCCTTCATTGTGCACCTCAACGGCTATTAAATGACTGCCCCGTGCCAGTTCCAGCGATTTGGACTGATATTCCGGATACTGTGCTGAATACCGGTCCGGTCCCTCATAAATATACTCTCCATCAAGCCAAACGACATACCATGAAGCGCCGGACAACTGCAGATCAATCTTCCCATCCGCCGGCACATCAAATAATCCCCGGAAAGCAACATGGGTATCTTTGGAAGCAGTATCATCGGAGGGCCAGAGCAATAGCGGATCTGTGCCTTCATTTTGTGCTGACACCGGAATGGCTGTACTTAAAATGGATACCAATGCCAGGATAAATATTCTCATAGTAAGATTGTTTTGGATTATTCTGTAAATATCATTTTTGCGGTGGACCATACTCCATTCACTGAAAGCTTGCAAACATAATATCCATAGGGAAGCTGCCTTCCCTTGGAGTCCGTTCCTTTCCATTCCAACTGATGTGTCCCTGCCGGTTGCACGGCATGAACCAGGGCTGCCACCTCTTTCCCCGCGATGTCAAATACCTTTAAAATCACATTTGCCTCTCCCTTGAGAGAATAAGATATTGTTGTGCCGGCATGAAAAGGATTGGGATAATTTTGAAGCATACAATTCTCATCAGGTTTCAACTCCGATAAACCGGTAGGCAATATGGCCGTATTGATTTCAGCGATCTGGCAATAATAATTTCCATAGGAATCAGCGCTCAGTTTTGTAGCATACAATCTTATGTATCGCGTTTCAACCAGACTGCCGAAAAAGAATTTCTGTTCAATTGTATCCTTGCACTGGTAAGCAGTATAGGATTGTCCCTCAATATCCGACCACGTTACCCCGTCATCACTGCTCTGAAATTTAAAATCTACAGGAAAACACATGGCAGAAAGTGACACAAGCCTGGGAAGCACATTTACCTGTGAAACTGTAGTCAGGCCGCCCAGGTCGAAGTAAATCCATTCCGTGTGAAGTCCCGAACCAACGTAACCTACTGAAGACCAAAATGTAAAACGGTCATTGTCCCTGGCTTTGGCCGCCTTCATTACATCCAATGCCTGAGAAGATGCATATACAGTCTCAGTGATTTCGGCCTCATTTACAAGGAACTGCCTGTATACTGAAAAGTCGAGAAATGTGGGCGTTCCAAATCCATACCACAGCTGGTAAGTGGTATCGCTGCACCAAACCACATGCGGCGTGCAGGTTGCCATGGTATCAAACTGCTGAATGGGATTGTTGCTGCTTTCTTTCCAGTTTACCCCGTCATCTGAATACATCCTGCAGGTATTGAAATTGCCCTTATTATCCGATGTCAAGCTCGATCCGTTATAATACATCCACCATTTTCCATCCGGATTTATTGAAATATCAGGGTTTGCCCGGAGTCCTGAGGCTGTGGTAACTGGGATTGTGGTTGCTTTATTAAAAACTGATCCCTGTGTAAGCAGGGTTGTTCTGAAAATTCTTCCATCCGGGTGATTATTATGAAAATACAAATAAACTTCACTCCCTGTTGAATCAAATGTTATGGCGGACGGAGCCCATGCCCCGTCAAGGTCAATTCCATTGTCGGACCCGATTAATACTCCTTCATGACTCCAGCTCAATCCATCCAAACTCACAGAAGTAGCGATGTAATTTGTGGGGTCACCCAACCCGCTGGGATAATAGGTATAATACATCCGGTAATAATAACTTTCATTTATAGTATCCCACAATCTCAATACGCTGGGGTCATTGACCTGAACATTTTGTATTGTAAAGGCCGGTTGCGGGTCACTCCAGGTGGAACCGCTGTCGGCCGATTCAGAATAGTAGATCCGGTCCCATGGCTTATCCGATTCGCTCAGCCAGCCTGCGAACCATTGTTTCCATACAGAGTCTTCCCGAACAATCGTGGATGCATAAATGTCGTATCCATGGAAGATTTCGGTACCGTCAGATACGGGCTGAGCAGTGTCGGATGTGAATGACAAAGCCATACCGATTAAAAGGATCAATCTGTTGATCATAGGATTATCTTTTTATTTAATTAATTTTCTAACAAATTTTCACTACCGGTATGCCCAGTATCTGTCCGAGTTTTTGAATATTGCCGGCAATATATCCCACTCCGATCGCACAATGGTGCGCCGGACCCTGTTTCGACCACTGGTTCATGAACTCCCGGGCTCCAATTGAAAACCGGTACCGGCTGTTGGTATTGCCAATTTCCAGAACAGGACCTTTAACTGATTCGCCCTCTGCAGTAAGGAGAAATACACCGTCTTTCCCTTCAACGACAGACAAAAGGGTAACCGGACCATGCTTAACCGACATCTGAATGGACAGTCCATGACCTGGTTTTCCGTGATAAACAGGAAGCGGGACCAGTTTCACCCTGCCCTCAGCAATGGCAAAGTGGGCCGGACCATCATGACCCAGGAGTACCACATCATCCTTGAAATCCATAAGGTAAAACTCCGAGAAGGATCCGCCTGTTCCGAAAAGAGACATGATTTTCATTGCCTGTGCATTTTTCACTTCACATTCACCTGCCACAGGTATGCTTTTACCAGTCAGGAGTGTATTACCGGCTATTATTGAGGTCACGATATTCTCATAATCATTTCCGGCAGTACCCTCATAGTAATAAGCCAGTGAACCCAGGTTATGGGCCCTTACCAATTTATCAAGCGCTACTGAGGTTTGTGCAGCACGTTCAATCTCATCAGAAGCACATTCAGGTACTACATCAAATGATTTATGGAATTCAAGGATCTTTTCACGAATTTCCAGGTTTGAAACCTCGTCACGGAGCTTTTTAAGTTCACACATTTCAACCAGTTCCATATGGGTGCCAAATACGGTGGATTGCTTTGTAATGTCTGTATAAACATCGAGCATACCTCCGTAATAATGTCCCAATATTCCCAGCCTGTTGTTGCGCATACCGGCTACCACGCTGGCTGCAGATACCCAACTTTCTATTTCCTTCCAGGCTTCCGGTTCGTTGAGATAACCGGTTATGAAATCATAGCTTATCCCGGCGCGGTTAAAGACACTGGCAATTTCAGGAACAGAGCAGGCCTGGCAGTGCTCGAGCCATACGCCTGTCATTTTACCCCTGTCGCCAAGGGCGTTGAATGCCTTGTAATTGAGCTGTTCCACAGGTTGCAGGTTAAGAATGATAACAGGCACCTTTAACCTCTGGGCTACCGGCAATACGGTAGAAGATAAAGCATAGGTTGAAACATACAGGAAAACAATTTCAACATCCCGGTTCTTTAAAAATGTGGCAGCGATCTGTGCTTTCTCGGGGTTATCTACCATACCGGCATCAATCACTTCAACCCCGAATGCGGAGATCCTGTTTTTGATCTGTGCCTGGTAATTGGTAAGATTATCCAGTAAACCACCAAATTGTCCCCAGTAAGTATCCAGGCCAATTCCAAAAAGTCCGACTTTAATCATAGTTGTTAGTTGTTAGTTGTTAGTTGTTAGTTGTTAGTTGTTAGTTGTACTCCCCCATCCTTACTCCAAAGCAATTCCTTAATTTCAAAAAAATGCAACCCGTTTTTCTGGTGGGATATATATGACATGTACAACCTGTCACCGTCCTGGTATATTTCACTGGCAGAGACACCGTGCATCAGCACCATCTTTTCCACCGGCAGTTCTTTCCAGCCTTTCACCGGATCCTTGCTGGTCACATAAACAATCCCGTATTTATAGTTGGTATACTCCAGGTAATACAATCCGTTGTGCCTGAAGACAAAGGGGGATTCCGGCGGTGTGGCAAGGCTGTATTCAAGACGGATAAATCCCTCATCTTTCCAGTGAAACAGATCTGATGAAGAGGAAATACCCAGGCAGAACTCCGGTTGTCCGCTATCTGTATTTTTCCTGGCAGCCGTATAATAGCAATAAAAAATATTACCATCCCGGAATACCATCGGATCACGACAGTCGGACCAGGTTGCGGTATCCCAGATAGCCCACGGACCGGATGTGATGACCGGATTCCTTTCAAATCTCTGCCATGTAATGAGATCGCCAGAAGTGGCCAGGCAAATGGCCTGACTGACATTCCGGTTCACCCCGGTGTAGAACATGTAATAGGTCCCTTCATGCTCAATAATATGAGGGGCCCAGACCTGGTAGACATCCCAGCCTGTTTCCGGGCACTGTAAAACCGGCTGCTGAATATCCCAGTTTTTCAGGTCGCGGCTTATGGCATGTCCAAAATTGAACAGCGGGTATTCCGGCCAGTTGGTTGCAGCTATTCCGCGGATGTAAAAAAGATGGGTGACTCCATCCTTCTTGATTAGTGCGTGGTCAACTACGTAACCGCCTGGCTCTGAGTATTTACCATCGAACGGATCTTTACCTGTGGATAAGACTTTTAACAAATCCGATGCCTGGGAAACCATGCCCGCGGGTGGATCAAAACCGGTCCAGCTCCACGCAAACCGTCCGACAGGCAGAATATTAAAGATCTTTCCCTCTGCACGGTTTAACAATTCCTCAATAATGCCGGCAGCCTTAAGTTGATTGGCCAGGGTAACACTTTCAAAAGAAATCATGCGGACACGTGTTAGGCTGTCGCGCAAGGAGGCAATCCGGCCAAGGAGTGCCACGTTCTCTCCTGAAGGGATCGAACTGGGCTGTGTTATTGCAGTTTCACAATGGATTAGCAAAAATATAAGTACAACAGTGAGCTGCAACCTGCAAACAATATGAAATACTTTCATAAAATCACAGTTTATAAGTTCCTTCTTTAGGAAAAACTAATTTTTCCTGGCCATTTACGGGTAATGTAAATTTAGGGTATAAGGTATTCTCTTACAATTTACATTATGCGCCTTTTTTTACATTATTTAACCCTTTTTACCATGTGTGGACCAGCTATTCGAAATGAATACTGCTGTCTGATGTGCCCTGGTGTCCAACATCTCAGAAAGCAAGAAACTTTATTGACACAGGTCCCATTAATCCAGACTCGATAAGCGGATCATAGGATTCAACAAATTTCCATGTTGTAAAAGCATATCGTTCTTTGGATGGCCTCGGAATACCCTCAAATACCCAGTCCGGTATCCTTAAAACACGATGTCCTGCACTTTCATTGGCCATATATTGCAGAGGTCCCCACTCACAGTCATCGGGTTGCTGCTCATCTCCGATTAACCTGTTATTCCAGGTATTGGTCACTTTCACCTGGATCAGGTTTTTTCCACTTTGAAGAGCACTGAATATATCCTGGCAAAACGGGGGTTTCCATACAGTTGCGATCAGTTTCCCGTTAATACTTATTTCGGCGATATTTTTTACCTTTCCAAGATCTATCCAGGCTCTCCGGAATTTCTGGAGATCTTTGCCACTTATTTCCAAATCATAGGTATAGGTAGCCGTTCCGGAGAAGTACCTGATATTTGTTTCAGTAAAATCCGTTAAAGATTTAAGCTGGGAAAGAACTTGTGCAGGAGCACCCCACCCGGAAGGAAACTGAATAGTCCATGCCTTGTCAAGGAAAAGTTGTTTATCGAATTTTTCATATACCGGAATAACTTCCTGCGCATCAGTCTTATCCTTAAATACCACCAAGAGTGAAGCAAAGGAAGATAAATTGATTCGCAGACTTATCCTTCCTTTCTCCTCTTTATAATCATTTGTCCTGTATATTTTTCCTGTTTCCGGATCCCAGAGTTCAGGTATTTTGCCCTTTACATTAAAGGTGAGCAGAGGTTTTATCGGATCCGTTGTCTGGTTCGATATGAAATACACCTCGCTTTTTTCAATCCTGCGGTGAATCCAGGCTACGGCATCCTCTCCGCTGCGTTTTCCGCAAAGACTATTCTCCAATCCGCCCCACATCATGGCTTTGCCGGTAATATCGGATACCTCCACATCGGGTTCCATTCCATTGTTATTCATAAATGTGGTTAAGGAATCCGACCATCTCATGGTGTGAGCCGGGACACCATAAAAAGCGCCCAGCGGAAATTTCCGTAATGCCCAATCTGATTCAGGATCATTTTTCTCACTGTAAATACTTTTGATCCATATTATTCTCCCTTTACCCAGCTTGTTTTCAAAAACCTGGCTTCCATCCATCTTCCCCCAAAGAATCTTAACTAACCTCTGCACTTGAGCATCACATTGCGGATAATTCGACAAACTGGCCGATTTAGCCGGCTTGTCCTGACAAACAATAGTTCCGCCTTTTTCAGCCAGATCAATCAGCCTGGCAAGGATGTCCGGTTCCATTGTCCCATGGGTTTTGGGTAGTATAAGAATTTTATATTGTGCCCCCGAAGGCAAAACGAAGTACCCATCCTTCCAATCCATGCCTTTTGTCAGCAATTCCTCTGTAGCCAGGTCATAATTATACAGCTTATGTAAACCAGTGGGAATAACCTCTCTCCATTTGAGCGAGGGCATGAAATAAATAATATCCGCCACATTCCTCCCCTGCGATAACATATACTGGCATCGGCTCAGATAATCCGTCCAGGCTTTGCCGGTTTCAAACCAGGTTTGGCCGGGAAGGAACATGGTACCCCACAAAGCCATTGGCATCCCCGGCTTTACCCTGGTCCCCCAGGGTTGTAGGGCAGTGCCATGCAGAATGCTCATGGTGAGGCCGTTGCAAAATGCAAGATCACCCACTCGTTTCAGACCAAACGGATCCATTTTCCAGGGTTCATCGCTCCATCTACCTGTAAAGGCCTCAGCAGCAACTGTTTTACGCCCATACGTATTAGCTGCGCTGGATGCCCAGCGAACGGTATGCATCAAATCGCCCCTGGCCCAGAATTCACCCATCGGAACATGCACACGGCCTCCTGCTTTCACAGGATCAAAGGGAGCTTCATAAGGTTCAGTAAAGAGCTGCATTCCGTTCTTTTCAGCAACATCATACAGGTTTGAAAAAAAGTTATCCGCAAACAAATCGTTCTGGGTAATATAAACATCATTCTTAAAGCGATCGACAAGGTCAGGATTCAATGCCGCCTGGTCATTCTTCAGGAATGCAATCCATGGGAGAGGACTATAACCACGTCGCCTGGTAAATTCCTCAGTGAATTTATCAGACCACTCAGGATTACCGACCTCCCAGCTGTCAGCCTCCATCCCCATGATCGTGTTACCTGCCAGTTCAGGGGATTGTTTTACAAAACGCCCCACAAATCCTTCATACTGCGCAAGAACGGCATCCGTATCCAGTTTATCACATTCAAAGCCAATCCCTCCCTGAGGAGCCACGCGATTATACGCATTTGCATTTTTTATGGCATAGCGACGGATGATCCAGGTTCCCGGCTGAAAAACACTTTCAACCACATCCTGACTGATCTGATCCGACATATTGACAATATCCTTCACATCGAGTTTATCCGTTTCCCGGTAAGCAAGTATGGCTATGTCTTTTGTGAAATCATTGCCTGCAGGATAGGGTAACTTGTATTCATGGGCATGTGCCTGTGAATCCGTATTCCTGTCGGGATAGGTGAGTAAAAGTCTTAGAGGTTCAGTTTTATCCAGCCTTACTTTGATCTCGGTAAATGCAATATGCTGTATCGCCTGATCCGGTTTTATCCATGGTCCGCCGCTATGGCACCATCCTGGCCCCATCTGAGATATCATGGTAAGACCTAATCGATGGGACTCCTCAGCCGCAAATTTCCAGGCATCGAAAAATTCAGGACTCATGGGCTTTATAGGATTCATCATCTCGTGAGCCGGATTAAACTGCGCATCAGCCTCACCAATAATCATGACCAGGGTACCCGATAAACCAAATTTGCTAAAGCTTTCCAGATTGGAAGTTATTCCTTCCCGGGTAACCATATCGTGCATCCAATCCCAGAATATCTGAGGCCGGTATTTGGATGCGGGATTCATGAATTGCTCTTTTGTGATCTGCGCCTGGGCAAAACACGAGATTAGTGATATAAGAACAATGATCAATCGTTTCATGGCTGAATGTTTGAAACAATCACCGGTCGAGGTACATGTAATACAGTTCCCCCTTCCCGTAATTCATGAATGGTTTAAGCAGCATATCCGTATGGCTGACCTGAAACTCCAGATGATTGCCTGCCGGCCTTAGCAGGTTTTTAATGTTCCTGAGATCGATATTGTCGAGCTTATTTTTGTCCGGATTTTTTGCCAGGGAACCTTCATAGGACCACCATTCGTTATATGCTGAAGTACGCAGTGTCAAATCCACACTGGTAAATGCCATGACAAGCGGACCGTACATAACAGCCGTAGGCCTCCCTTCACCTTTATCCAGCACATTCAGCCAGAAATCCATTGGCATTGTTACTGTTAATTTATCGCCATTACTCCATGGGCGGTCAACGACCAGCCATCCGTTTTCTTTTTTGCATTCAACATGCTGACCGTTAACCGTGGCATTCATAGGAGATGCAAGCCACTCTGGAATTCTGATGCCTACGCCGAATTTTTCGGGTTTTACGATTGAAATAGTAAATTCAGTAGCGTCAGCATATGGGAAGTTGGTCCTTTGCGTCAGTTTTACCATGCTGTTTTTGCGTTTCCAGTTTACTGACGAGGGTGTGAATAAGTTTACATAAATATTATCTCCATCATGATAGTATGTATTGATGCAATACTGAATCACAGTCAGGGGTCTTGTACCGGCACAGCATGTTCCTTCAATAGGCCTGTTCAGTTTGCTGGCACCGTTCATATTATAGTTTGAGTAGTACATAACATGTGTTTCAGGCGTCATGGGTATGGTTGCATTGATTGCATTGTAAGCCAGGCGCTCTATCCAATTGCCGTATTTCGCATCGCCGGTAAGGGTGATCAGGTTCTGACTGAGCATTAAAGCTGCCCAGCTTCCGCATTGTGTCTCAAAATGGTCAGTCCGGCCTGCAAGGGTTGCAACCACCCTGTCCATTGGCATGATATGTTCAAGTTCAGGACCAAAACCACCGGTAGCAAATGTTTGATAATCCTGGAGCCATTCATATATATTCTTCATCGCATCGAGATAATACTCGTTGCCCTTAACACGGTAGGCCTCTGCTGCGGCATTGAAAGAGTTAATGTGACTATAGGCATGTACCCATTCGGAGTTTAAACCTGCAACAGGGGTTTTTGCAAAGGGTTTAACCGGATTTGCAGCAAACAAATCCCACCAATCACGATATTCCCAAAAGTTCGCATAGGCCTTATACTGTTCCATGCCGGTCTGCATATAAGCCAGGTGGAGTGGCCATGCAGCAGTATACCATTCGCTTGAATTATCACCGAATTTCCGGAACGAGGCAATGGTATCTTGTAAAGCCCTTGAAGAATACCCCCCCTCACCGGTTTGTTTACTTATATCCTGTTGCCCGCTCAGGACATATTGGTTCATTTTCTCCAAAGCATCCTGCCGCCCGCAATAATGATAAAGATCCAACATGGTGATAATCCATTTGTCATTATCTCCCCTGTTATCCACCCTGGTATAGTATTTCCACCATTCATCAAACAGGTAATCCGCTTTTTCCTTGCATGCTGCATCACCCGTAGCAGCATACATTCTGCAGTATGATGAAATCCACTGGTTAAGAGTAAGTGCTGAGAGCATATCGTACCAACCACCGATGGCTTTCCCCGGAGGATTCGGAATACCCTCCTTAACTCTTAACCCATACAGCATATCATCATTAGACAAACTCATGAAGTAATCTTTGATTTCCCTGAATTCATCATACATCAATCCGGGCAAAAGTTGAACATCCCCAAAATCAAAGGGTTGAACTACATTGCCCTTCGCAAGTTTTACCTTTACCGGCTGACTCTCTGCATTAAATAAAATACAGGACAAAAGCACACCGGTAATCAGAAATCGCTTTTTCATAATATCTATTATTTAACGGTTGCTGTAAATGAAATGTCTCCCCAGCATTTATCGAACTTTATCCCCGAACCATCTGGCAGGACAGTCGCCCCGGAAGCCTTCACTATTTTCATTTTACCAGGAAGCGGACAATGCAGAATGGTTTCAAAATGCTGATATTCTTTCGGGAAACGGAGTTCTCCTTTTAATTGAGATTTGTTTTTATCAAGGCGGATTTTAAAAGAGATATCTCCAAAATGGGAGGAGGCATTTTCAATACCCACATTTTCTCCGCTTGCAAGCCATCCCCGGGCAATTCCGCGCAGGAGATGCAGCGTGTTTCCTTCTTCCATAATCATCATATCACGGGTACACCGTACTACTGCGACGGGCGTCCAGAGATGCTGCAGGTCACCTGATGTTTCTTTTGTATCCGGGTCCTGACCCCGTTCTTCGCACCAGGTATACAAAGGCGTACCATGGTTGAACGTTGCATATAACATGGCATTGACAATATCTCCCTCATTGCGGGCAAGATGTGCTTCGGCGAAGTCATTCAGTGTAATGGCCACCCACATTCCGTCTGCCATCCAGCCTGTATGAACCGGTATTCCGCCAGGGCTCATTTTTCTCTCGATATAATTGATTGTATTGTTCATCAGTTCATGATCTTTCGGAAGAATTCCGGTCGGGAAAATTGCACTTAACAGACCCCAGCAACTTCCCGAGTTTTTCCCCGGCAAGGAGGAGAGTCTGCGGGTGCCATCAGTACTCACAATAGCTCCCCGTTCCATGGAGGTTATTAAATCTGATTTTGATCTTTCATAGATACCCCTAAGCTCTTTTGCTTCTTCCTGTCGGTTTAAAATCAACGCAGCACGATATGCAAGAGAGTCTTCAAAAACGGCCCAGATGTTGTGGGTATAAAAAATCCCGTAATAGGAATTGCCATCCTTCAAGCCTCCGTCGCCCATTCCGCGAGGCATTAAACCATATGTGAGTGATTTTTCGCCATTAACATACAGTTTGGTTTTTTGGCGTTCCCTTTCCTGCCATTTTGAACAGGCCAGCATTTGCGGATAACGTTTTACCAGGAAGGCTGTATCGCGGGTGTTATAAAAATGTTCCATCAATGCCCAGGCTTTATAACCTGCCGCCCCCCACATTAAATGCGCCCAACCCGCCGGTTCGCTCCAGTCACCATTGGATTCCCGGATATCCCAGTTCACCCTGTAACCAAGCTCTGCTTCCCGGTGAAGGCCAATCTGATCCAGGGCTACCGTGGCAATTGCCGGTTCAAAAGGATTAGGACAGGAACGGTAAACTTCGGTACCGGGCACGACTCCGATATATCCCTTCCCGATCGGTTCCCGCATAACAAAAATATCAGCAACGGAGGCATAGAAACCATTTACTATTCCGGAATCAGGAATTAACAGCCGGCTGGTTCGGTTAATCAGTGTTTTCCAAATTTCTTTGGATTGATCTAATTTTTTCTCCCAGTCCAAAGTTTTCAGATGGGCTGCATCACGGGCAAAGCTGTTGTAGGGCCTGATCAGCCAGCCAGTTTTGGTTTCTCCCGGTTTAAGCACCCACTCCATGTTCATTTGGGTAGTAACTGCCAGGTCAACCGGAAAACGATCCGCACCGATTCCCAATACGATTATTTTATCAGCCGGTGCATTCCATCCTGCCAAAAGATAATCCGTCGGTAAAGTGCTATCTATCCATCCCGGATTATACCCTTTCCATCCTCCCGGGCATACAACAGGTATTTTAATGCGCTGAGTAATATTGCTCTTATTAGTGAGGATGATTTTTACGATGGCTGCTGAATCAGCCCCGGAAACCTCAAATACCGCTGTGGCATCCTTGTCTTCATAGCTGTTCTTTAAAACCGGCAGGTAAGCCTCTGAACGTTCCCATGTACTTTCACTAAAAGGTTTATCATTGATAAGCGGTTGTATGCTGAGTTTCCAGTCAGTCCGCGGAACCCGGAAAGCGTCAAAAGGATAATAGACCAGGTTATCATACGTCCAGGAAATCTCGAGCTTACTCTTGTACACATCGAGTAAGGTCTTATTGCTGTTATCAGGTAAAGCAACTGTCAACCTGTGAGGCGTCGCAAATGAGTAAAAGAAGTTCACGGGCCTGGTATCCCAGCAAAATGTTCTGTCAATTATCTGACCTGACTCATCTGAATAAGTATACCGGATGGAATATTCGCCTGGATTTTCAAATACAATTTCATACCTGGACTCGCTTGTTTTTCCGGTATCCAGAA
Source organism: uncultured Bacteroidales bacterium (assembly GCA_963705125.1). GTDB lineage: Bacteria > Bacteroidota > Bacteroidia > Bacteroidales > UBA10428 > UBA5072. Next base: position 915,321 of record CAVPIY010000012.1, read on the forward strand.
GAATTTTCTTTTCATTTTGATAGAACCTCTGCCCTCCCTGATTCCGGATATCCACCATTAATGAACCCCGGTGATTCTTTGAATCCTTGTTTTTCAAACGAATGAACAGAATGATCGATCTGGCATCTTCAGGGATGCTTTTGGAAATGGCATATCTGTCTGTAATAGGTCCCGGCAGATCTATATTTTGTGCAAATGATATATTAAAAAAGAGCACAGTCAGAAGAGATAGGATGTAATGTTTCATACCACTATTCGATTGATTTGACAGATAAGTAATTTCCAGGGTATATTCAAAGATACGTGTAATGTTGCGTTACCACAATTCACATTTTGCCCTTTCTTTTACATTATTTAATCCTTTGAAGTACCACGAATTGATTACCTTTAGGAAGTATTGTTCATTATCGCATGGAGGATTTCTTCAAATACCTTACCCCCGGGGAAGATGATATTGATTGGGGCCTTTACCTGAATGTTGCAGGTAAAACAATAATTCAGCCAGGTAAAGTTTATCCGAGCCCAAATCATCCGAGTGGTTATTTTTTTACCTGGGAAAAAGGTAGGATCCTTCATGAGTACCAAATTGTCTATATTACAGACGGCAACGGCATATATGAAGATATTTCGGGAGAACACATCATAAGATCCGGCTCATTGCTTATCATACAGCCCGGTATTTGGCACCGTTATAAACCGGATTACAATACAGGCTGGACAGAAAACTACGTGGGATTCAACGGCATGATGGTAAAACATATGTTCAGCAATCCGCATCTTGCCGGAATAAGTCCGGTAGTTTATATCGGGGATCGGGAAGAATTCATTGATACCTTTTATAAGATCTACCATTTTGTTAAAGATGAAAAACCTGGATTCCAGCAGGTTTCAGCCGGTATGATCATGAAACTCCTTGGGTACCTGATCTCCATTGAAAAACAGCTCAATTTTGCTGAATCACGGATTGAAAAAATCATCCAGAAAGCCTGTTGCCTGATTCGTGAAAATTTCCAAAAGGAGATTGATTTTAAACATTATGCTGAAAACAATAATATTGCCTATTCCTATTTCAGAAGAATGTTCAAAATGTACACCGGACTACCCCCGGTTCAGTACCAGCTTGATCTGAAAATCATCCGGAGCAAGGAATTGTTGTTGTCGACAGATAAGATCATTAAGGAAATCTGTCACGAAGTTGGATTTGAATCGGAATTTTATTTCAGCCGGCTTTTTAAGAAAAAGATCGGCGTTTCTCCTTCAAAGATGAGGAATACTGCCCAGAATAACCGAAATCGGTAACTTTCACATCAACAACTAATCTAAAGGATAACCATATCTTTCAGGGTGACGTGACACTGAAAATTCCCTTTGAATTTTGATCTGCAGCAGGCAGGAAACACGTTTTAAGAAATGCATCCACATCTTTTTGCAGCAACCCGATGGCATTTTCCATCTCCTTCCAAACCGAAGCCTGCCCGGCTTCGAAATTTATAAGATCATTCTTCATAACCATCAGCAATTCGGTCGTCATTTCATCGGGCACAGGTTGGCCTCGTTCAATGGCATTTCTCATAAGGAAAGCCAGATTGGTCTCCCGCAGGTGGTAAGCATAGGCCATAGCCCGCCGTCGAAATGCTGCCAATTCATCCTGGTTTAAATCGAATCTTCCCTGCAGACTTTGCGGAATGTTGTCCCTGATCTTGTTCCCTGTTTCCAATGCCTGCTCCATTGTTTTCGCAGCCAGTTCACACCGGAGTTGCACATCTTCCAGCATCCATGGGTCGGGAGGAGCAGCCGGTTCTATCCGCATGTAAATACTGTGTCGTGTTGACCGCCAGCTGGGCGTAGGAACATTCATACCACGGAGGATGGCTGCCGACAAGCTATGATCGGGCCGGCTTCGGCCAACCTCACGTATAAGCCATGACGTCTCCCAGGGGAACAATTCCATACCTTCGCTTGTCAATTGCCAGAACCGGATTATGTCTCCCTTTGCCTTCCCATAGGGTTCTGCCAGGAGTTGTAAAGCCTCACTTTCGGCTATCTGCGGATTTCTGAAGAATAGTCCGGTCATCCGAAGGTTCGGATCCTCGCGATCAGGTGCCAGGCCATAGTATTCCTTGATACCGGAGATACCCGGAACGGAGGCAAGTGCTTTCAGACCCCGCAATGTAACCAGGGGATGTGAAAGGTTAACAAACGGCTCGAGCTCTTCACTGGCGCCTCCCAGGAAATACTCCCCGACAACGGGAATCCCTCTTTTCGAGGCCAGAGAACACATATTTTTGAACCAGCGGTCCACCGGCAGTGCAGCCATCACCTCGGCGGTGTTGCAGTGTAACATAAGTCCGAATCCTTCGGAATTCACATGTTCAACACATTCCAGACTTTGCCCGGCTGACAGTTCCCAGGGCTCCCACCAGAAACGCCCCTTAGGGCTTAACCGCTGCCAGGCAGCAGACAACTGGTCCAGGAATGGCACAAGGCGTTCATGCAACGGAACTCCCGTGCACCTCGGGCAAGGGCCAAACTCGCTGCACAGCCAGGCATCCTGGTCATAAGTATATACCAGGATGTCGTCCACCCCGGGGAACTCCCTGGTGAAAATCTCAAGCAAGAATATATACCGTTGCGAGACCTTCGGATCCGAAATACAATTGGGAGGTGCATCCCCATAGCGGGAGTGCGCATTATAGGGAGCCCCAAAATGAAATAATGTTCTCAGGCCCGCTTTCCTGCATAGCTCGATTCGATGGCGCAAATCCGACCGGCGCTGTTCCCGGCTCTCAGGTGAAGGTTTGCTTCGCAATGGCACCGGTTGCGGATACAGCGCCTGGATGTCAGGCGGCAATTCCACAACATCCTCAATATTAAGGGGTTCATCACCAGGACGCGACCCCCACGCCACGTTAATCTGGACCATGTTAAAACCGAGCTGCTTCAGTTTGTCTAAGTTTGCCTCATTCCATTCGACCGGTACGTGCATTTCGCCCTCCACTGAATATGGAATACCCAGAAAGCCGACCTTGTATTGGAGCGGATGGTCTTTCTGGCTAAAAACCTCCGGCATATATAACAGCAATATCCAAAAAGAAATCAGGCAAGCCGTGAAATAGCATCTCCTTTTCATATCGTATATTTTATCTGTGATTGTCATCTTTGTTTCCAAATACACCGGTAATTGAACCGTCTGTTCGGGGCTGCATCGCCATCGGTGCAGAGGGATATCGGATCTTTCAGGTCAGCCGGGTTGTCGCACCATTTGAAATCAAAGCGAAAATCACTTCCCGTCAAGCCTAAAATATCCCGGGGAACTGCAAGTTCAAGCGCCTTACCGCTGAACCTGTAAATTATATCTGTTTTTTCAACCCATGGATTACCGGGATTACCGGGATCAAATTGCATAAGCAGGGTGGCCTTTTCACCAGTCACCTTTTTATTGATAAGGTAATCATACCCATACCATCCTGTATTTGGATTCTGGTCGGCATCGATGAATAACAGCATCCAGTTATTATCCGTATATGGGGTCAGGGCCTGATCAGTTTCTGCATAGAAATAGATGTTCTGTTTATCAACGGCAACCTTGTTTGTTATGATATCATTGCGACCTGAATTATTTACATAATGCAATCCGCCGTAACCCTTGTAATCACGGTGAAAAACGTCACCCTTCGTATCTCTGTATTCTATGTCAATCTTCTTCCAGTCGGTAAAATCACCATTGATTTTAATCTTTCGTAATCCCTTCAGTTCCGGAATAGGCCTGACTCCTTTGTAACGACGGATATTCTGGGCCATCTGCATGTAATAATTATCAGTATACCCGTCTTTCATGGGCTGTATGCACCGGTTGAATTCAGCATTGTACTGATCCACAAAAAAATACTTGCTCTTCCTGCGCATAAAAGGAAAATAATCCCCGCTGAAGGGGGGATACTTCCCGGCAGTCCACTCATTCCAGTCGTTCAGATACAGGAATTGCGGATTTGCCTTCAAGGCCTCGTCCCAGCGATCCTGGAAATAGATACCGTATCCTTCCGGATTCCTTACTGTTTTACCCAGCCAGGGCACATAAGCTGAATCGGGCAGATCATATTCATTTAACGCCGGTTCATCATTTTCACGGGTCCATGACTTTCCGACCAGACTTGAGGGATGTTGTCCCGGTGTAACTGCCGCTTCTTCCTTTATTCCGTTGTGCAGTGAAACCAGGTCCATGGGATCCATGGCTTTCACTTTTTCATTGCCCAGATCATACCCGAAACTCCAGTTATCTTCCGTCCCGATAAATCGCTTGCCGGCCCATTCGTAATATCCCCACCACATATTCCGGAGGGTAAAGAACTCCTTCACCTCCTTCGTGTAATCCTTATAGAACTCCTCGGTGTAATCAGGATCCCCATAATGCGGATGATTCGTATCGGCCTTTGCTGCCGGCTCGTAGTGCGGATTAGGATGCTTCACCCCCTGGCCGTTGGCATCCACGCTGGGCGTATCGTTATACAGTAAAAGTGGTTTACCATCCCAGTAGAACCAGAGGTCTTTGTATTTTTCTGTCTTAAAGATTCTGTCATACAGGTCCTGTACCACGGTGATCACCGGACCATTGAAAGCCCAGAAGCAGAATTGCGGCAACCTTGTTACCTTCTGCCTTCATCTTCTGCATGGTCGTAAATAAGACGTCCCATTCATCCCAGTACCTTACGGCATTGGTCACATCCATCACCAGCACATCGACACCGGCATCGGCCAGCATGGACATATCTTTGCGGATAACATATTCGTCCCGGCTCAGGAAATAGCCCATTTCGGGTTCGCCCCAATGATAAGAACCCTCTGTCCAAAGCGGATGGTTTGGATCCAACCGTGCTTTCGGATCACCGGCAAGCACCTTTGTAACATCAGCCATTATACGGGCTTTTCATGTTAGCCAGATTATCGCTGTGCCAGGTTATATAAAAAATGCCCACCACCCGGCGCTGATCCTGTTTAACCGGACCAACTTCATCAAAGGAGGGCATTTTCCGGTCCAGGGCATCAGAGGCCACCCAGGTATCAGAATAAAGATCCCTGTAACTTTCTTCACCTGACAAGGATTCAGTGGTTTGACAACTTGATAGGCCAAAAAGGATAAATAGTTGGGAAGCAGCATAAAACAGCAACACAACGTTCCGGTAAAGCAATCTTTCTTTCATATGCTAATCTTTGGTTAATTTATTTCATTCATAGACGCGTAAACAATCCAGCGCAATTTTGCCGTTTTTCCCCTTCATGATTACAGCATTTTTTTTCTGCGTGAGGGAGCGAATTGAAAACACCACTGTACTTTTTTCAGGTACTTCTGCATGTAGATTTATTTCACCCCTGTTTTCACCATTCACGATGATTTGTGCCATTCCCAAAGCAGGTAATTTCGGGCAGTACAGATCAAAACCGCTCCCGGTGAAACTCCACTTGGCACGGGCTGTATCAATTTTTGAAACAGCACCTATGCCATAGGTGAATAAGGGACTGTTTTCAATCGTTTCCCAGTCTTTCAAATTTGAACCTGAATTCAGTAAACCCTCTGTATATAACCAGTTTGTATAACCTGGCCTGTTATCCCCATTCACCGTAAAGGAATGCATTTCAACACCGGAATGTTTCATGGCAAACAAGCCGCACTTTCCATAATTTTTTTGATTTGTTGATTTGATGATTTGATGATTTATTGAGATGATGATTTGTTGATTTATGTGCCTGATATCCAAAAGGATGTTCGGGGTTTTTTGAAGTGGGCCCCTTGCAAGGGTATCGGTCCGTCCTTCCTGAGAAGCTTCCAATAAAAGCCATTGATCATCAGATAATTGTAGCCTGGTATGTGAAGCAAACATGAGAGAATGTAATTCTGCGTCGGATTTTGGTTGGTCAGGACCTACTGGTGCCCGATAATTCCAGAAAATAGCCATTGTACCATAATATGAAAAGGACGCTCTCATTTCAGGCTGGCTGTAAAATCCGGAAATTGCCGTGAATGAAGGGGCACTATGGCCTGAAAATACAAAGCCGGTATCTCTTTGTGTTTTATTCCACTCTGTTTGCGCCAGGTTGATGGTTCCCTTGTTTTCTTCATCCCGGCTGGGATACATTACTTTCAACCTGTTTTCCCTATTGACAAAGCCCGAAAACGTCTGTCCCCAGATTCCCTCATACTCATTTTCAACCCCTATGCTATGCCAAACCGATCCTTCCTTCCATAACGTCCATTTTACAGGATTCATCACATCTTCGGATGAAACCCTGAATATGCATTGATAATTCCTGTTCTTGGCCACTGAGGTAGCCGGGGCATATACGGTATCATTAAACAAAAACGTCGGATAATACTCAAGCAACGACGGATAGTATTGATCATATTCAGTGCTGTTCAGTAAAACCGGTGTGGACCACGGACCCTCTGGTGATGGAGCAGTTATGGCTGTTAGTCCCCAGCTGAAATAAGGCCCTGAATCCAGATCAAAAAGAATGACCCATTGTTTTTTCAGTTTCATTAGTGTTGCAGCATAGCACCTGTTGTATTTTCCATTATACGGTTTATCATAAAAAAATTTGTTTGTAATGGCCGGTTTGCTGTAAATGCTGTAAGGTCCTTCGGGCTTGTCGGATACAGCCACAGCAATCCCTCCGTGCATGAGACCTTTAATATCCCAGGTGAATGCTGAGGTTGCATAATCAAAACCCATGTAATATTTCCCGTCTGAATAAACGATTGATGCATCCGGTGCGAAAATGATTATTCCGTCTTCTCCCTCAAGTTTTACGCTGTCATCCCTGAAAACCGGTCCCTTGTATTTCCATGTTTTGCCCTTATCTTCGGAACAATAGGCCACGCAGGAACTGCCAATTTCCGATTTGTTTTTGTCCTCCCCCATGGCATAACCGGTACGATATTCTCCTACATATATGTATTCATTTCCGGAAACCGGATCTTCAAAATAAAAGCCATTTACCGGCCAGTTGAAAGGCGGAGTGCCCCGGTGAACCGGATTCTTCTCATATCTTTTGAAACTGTCAAAAGAAGGGTCGCCTAATACCGGGTGCCTCATCCAGTCATCTTTGTGGGCAAGCAATGCATAGTCAGTTCCCTGGTCCTTATCAGCCGTGCAGGCCCAGAGACATAATAAGGTCAAGAATATTAATCCTTTCATGGCTGTAATTGTGTATTGTTGATTTTCCTGTACTCAATCAGAACCGATCCTGGAGTTTCCGTGATCTCAGCCTTTGATCGTACGAGTTCCCTGCCAGTGATTGTTTCGGCTGGCAAGGGCTCATAGCTTTGATAGCGGATAACCTCATATTTTGCAGCCGGGTCAATTTCCCGTAGTCCGCTGAGAGGGAACCGGGTAATATGTGACTGGGGACGGCGGAATGCCATGATCATGCCATCTGTTTCCTTTGTCCGGTGGTATTGTATCACACACCAGGCTAAGGGGTCCGTGCTTACCTGGGTTAGCGGGTAAAAATTGCCATAATAGTATTTCCTGATCCGTTTTCCCTCTAATATGGCCTGTTTAAGCATCTCCCGCGGATAGTCGCCCGGGCGCACATCCTCACAAAAAGATATCCCGCCGTTGAAACCACTCCTGAAGAGATAAGGAATAGCACCCATCTGGCCGCTCGTGCTGAACGGAACATACCGGCCGATACCGGCGGTCATGACCTGATTCTGCAGTGCAGCCTGGTTGAAGTCCTTGTTCAGGAGCGGTCCGATTGTCCCATCCGTTCGCCAGAGAGGAATCGAGCGGGAACATGTTTCCAGGTCAACCCTGTGCCCGCCAGCGGAACAGTTATCGATGGCCAGATAAGGGAACTCCTTTAACAAATCATCCCAAAGGCGGTAATGTCCTTCAACATACCGTATCTCGGATATACCCACCCTGTCAGGGTGGTCCTTATCGAGCTGTGCCCACAACCCTTCATAAAAAACAGCGTTGTCAATGCGAAGCCAGCTGATCCCGTATTCCCTGATTGATTCAGACAAATACCGGGTTATATATTCGAGCGCTTCGGGAACAGCCAGGTTGAACATTCCCCATCCCTCTCCTCCGGGCAGGACTACCCAGTCAGGGTGCTCATTGGCCATCAGGGTTCCCGGACAAATGCGCTCATACTCAAACCACATCAGGAACTTCATGCCTGCCTGGCGGACAGCGTCACCTACAGGCTTCATACCCTTGGGATAACGAAGTAAATTAAATCCCCGCTCCAACGGGAAAACATAGTTTCCGACAGTTGGAAAATCGTCCTTCCCATAGTATGCATCCACCCAGAAGTACTCGAATCCCAGATCTTTTACTGCAGACAGATGAGACAGTGTATCTGCCTCCGTCCCCTTGTCCATCTCATAAAATGCCGTGCTGAGGTGGACAATGGGCGGTGTTATGGGTTTACCCTCAACCTTTGGCACAATGTGAGCCAGCATCGTATGCCGGAAGAGGTTATAAGCTCTCAGCTCATCATTTCCGGACCAGTATAACTGAAGAATCCGCGGGCTTCGGATGCTCTCTCCGGGCTGCAGCTTTGTGCGGAGGTTTTGCATCCCGGCCTGTATATTACACACACCGCTGTTGTTCTCGACCGAAGCTTTCCACTGACCGGTCCAGCCGATGGCTGTGATCACACCACCGCCATCCCACTCCAGGTTAAACCACGGCGTATTGTGAAAAGATGAGCGTCCTGCAGTAGGGGCAAACTCTGTCCGGCTTCCAGAAACCAGGGTTTCGTCAAATGTCATCCAGTCATCGGCGTACCCTGTACCTCCGTTGATCCGGTGCAACACGGGCAGATCATCATTCACCGTCAGCCTGATATTCACATCCACTGCCTTTACCTGTTCAAGGATTGGCGTATCCTTGCCCCCGGTATTGGTAAAGTAGAGCGTCCAGTCCACCCCCGCCGTGTCCAGGTATATCGTTGCAACCGCACGGACCTCAAGCCCGGTCTCCGGATCATTCAGGGTAAGGGTCCGTCGGTTCCGGGTGACATCCACTTTCTCGTCACTTACCCTTCTCTTCCACTTATCCAGAAACTCTGATGAGTTACGCCCGCCATAGACGAATGAGAACGGGATGCTTTTTGAAAATGCTTCTTCAGCCCATTTGCGGTTATAAGCGATCTCTGCATTTTCAGGATCTGAAAAGCGGGCCTCCTGTATGGCACCACAATCCAGCGCAATATCCGGCTTAATCATTGCAAAGGCAGAAACTGCTGTTGTGTTTTTCAGAAAATTCCGTCGTTCCATTCTTTGATATTATTTGTTAGTGACGATCCCTACCCTGGAATTTGAATTCATTTAAAAATCCGATTATTCAACAATTATACCTCTGTTTTTCAGACTATTGATCAATTTTGACCTGAGAGAATCAATGGTATTTTTATATTCCGGACTATCAATCCGGTTTTTTGTTTCGCCCCTGTCTATTTTAAGATCGACAAACATTTCACGGATTTTCCCGATATCGTCGAGCTCATATTTAAAACGACCGGTATGAATCATATAACCGGTTTCTGTTTCCAAATAAATATGATCCCGCCAGTCAGTGAGTTTTTCCTTTCTGGTCAAAGGAACAACGGATCTGCCCATCAGGCCGGCCGGAGGTTGAATTCCCGCAAAATCACATAAGGTTGGCAAAAGGTCCAATCCATTGCTTACCAGGTGTTCATTATCAACGATCCCTTTTTGTTTCATCCATGGATAGGAAATCACGAAGGGGATATTCGCTGCTTCTTCATAAAGTATGGTTTTGTGCTCCAGTTTATGTGAAGCATCCAGGTCTCCATGATCGGAGGTGAAAATTACGACCGTATTTTCCGACAGTCCCGATCTTTTGAGTGCATCCATTACAATGGCTATCTGTGCATCTACGCGCTCGGTGAGCCGCATATAGGCCCATCTGTGCATCCTCCAGTCTTTTTCGCTCCATAGTTCCCGCACGATATTCCGAAACGGCCTGAGTTTTATCAGGCTGTCGACACTGCTGAGCTCTCCCCGCATTGGCAGGTGATTATCCGGTAACGGGGGGCAATATTTTTCAAAAAATTCTTCTTCTGAAATCCCTCCTGGAATTTTTAAAGCCTCGTCCAGTTCCCAAGGTGTCTGTTTTGCCAGGTCACTCTCTGGTGATGCCCACCTGATGGCATCATAGCAGATATCATGTGGATTGATAAATGAAGCGAAAAGCAGAAAAGGTTTTTCTTCTTTTTTACGGTTCATCAGAAAATCAGAACATGCAATAGCCAGGCTGTCTCTTTCATCTAGTGTCAGAAGTTCATATCCCCAGGGCTTAATTTCTGAACCGTTCACGGGTAAATGTACTTTTCCGCCATAATAGGTCTGATATCCTGCCTGTTGAAAAAGATTCCCAATTGATTTGGGATACAGGGACAGAATCCTGGCGGTGTCAATTTCCAGGCCAACATTTTCCCTCATCCCGATTTCTGAAGGGAATCGCCCTGTTTGTAATGAAAACCTCGAAGGAACACAAACCGGATTAGTCGCGTAAGCGCAGGTAAAACGTATACCTGCCGAGGCTATGGCATCCATTGCAGGCGTTTTCAGCCATTTATTACCGCTGCACGACATCATGGAAGCACTTAGCTGATCTGTTGTGATGACAAGGATATTGGGATGTTCAGGAACCCTATTTCCTGCGCTGGCACATGAGCCCAATTCCATCAATACTGGCAGCATCAACCATACAGTAAGGCGGGATGCATGTGTCACTGTCAAATGATTTTTCATCCTTCTTGTTTATTGCAAACCGTTATAAAAATCCATGGTTATTGGTCCTCCACCTCCAGCACCAGAACCCAGTCTCCCATTGTCGGTGGTCGTTCCGGTTCAAAAGTGTCTCCGTGAATGTGCTGATGGGTGCCGTATTCATCCCATCCGCTGCTACTTAATTCACCGCGGTACCGACCGTTGTCGTCATAGAGTTTCCTGTTCCGGTTCCCGGTATTGATCTTTCCTTCTGAGGTCCCGGAAGCGGCTTCCACCGTTCCGAGGTCAACTTTTACACCCAGAACCGGATCCCAATAATAGGTGTGATAGGAAATGCCAGGCTCGAGCTCTTGTACCGCCGGTATCGGGCTATAGCGGGCAAACAGGAAATAAGGAAGATATATAATGCGGAATTCCCCCGGCACTCCTGCAGCGTAGGGCAGGCGCCAGTCGCCGTGAGCTTCGTGCCACTCTCCCAGGGGCAAATCATCATCGGAAGGCACTTCCTTCCGCGACAGTGCATCGATCAGATCAATATCAAAACCATTCACCAGGCTGTTGGGCTCCAGGAGTGTGGTTCCATGCGGCTCCACCCATTCCGGATGGGGCGCCATCTTCCACCACGAATATTTCCTCAACAGCCTGGCGGCCATGGCGACCTGTGCATTGCCCGAAAAGGTCATCGCCTGATCCCAGGTATGAAGGGACGAGATTCCATAGCGATGTATGGGTTTGTCAGCCGTGTACGCCTCTGCCACCGGAAGGGTACCGTAGGTAAAACCGGCGGCACCATTCAGCATCGCCAGCCAGAATGCCGCACGCTGATAGTCCTCGAAATTCCCACCGCATAATTTTTCGTAACCGATCTCACCGATCACCAGAGGCTTGGTAATGGTAGTCCGCGCATAATGCTTGTTGAGTTGGGCTATTTCCGTGGCGATACTGGGCCAACCGCGATGGCCCGCCTGGAACAGGTCAAAGTCAGTCAGGGATTCGTCCTGGAGAGGATAGTCGAAGGGTGCATCGACCTCATGAACGGTCAGGGGATGATGATAGGGATCAGTGGCTCGAAGGTAACGCACAACTTCAGTCCAACCGGGCGCATACAAAAATTTGAATAGTCCGGTATTACCCAGCCTTTGCCCGGCCACTTCGGAAGGATCGAACAACTCTCCTCCACCGATCCAAAACACGGGGTAAGCTCCGTAACGGGCAATGATGTACCGCCAATGCTGTTTCATCTTGTCCACGCCCATCTGGGCGAGCACCTGGCGCCATCCGCCTACAAGTGCCGGGACCATGCCCTGATCCAGTAAGTGCTGGATGCGGTGGTCTGCATAGTCAAAATAAGCCGGATTGATCCGCCTGAATTCGGGATCCCAGACAAATCCTCCTTCATTATGAAAGCCCGGATCCACCGGCGCCATCTCCTCGTTGTTGGGAATCAACCCTGCGCAGATCTGTATTACAGTGAAACCTTTGGTTTTGCGGTCCGCCGATAATTTTTGAAAGCCCTCCCGGCTAATGCGGTCGGAAAGACAGGACCACCAGGTATCACCCAGCCAATAGAAGGGTGTGCCGTCGGAATGTTCGAAATAGCGACCATTGGCGCTGATCTGTAACATTCCGTGTTTGAAAAGCGGGTTATCGCCGGTATATCCGGTAATGGTGATGAGACCCTGATGACCGTTGAGAGCAGGATTGTCCGGATCGGTGCTTTCGTAGTGATATCTGTATTCCCCCGGTACCGGCGGCGCGAATCGAACGGTCCATTTATTACCTCCGCGCCAGAAGGTTGGCACACGCCAGCTCTGTCCTTCCCGTTTGAAAACGACATCAACTTCAACGTCATTAAAAGGGTCGGCATACTCCTTCTTTGATTCTATCGTCCACTCAGCCATGCGCTCCCATTTCAGGTCCGGGCTGGCATACTGTCCTTCACCGGATGAGGTTGCAAATCCGGACCCGCCATCCTGGACGGCATGGATCGCCGGGACACCGACCAGAATGAGAATAACCAATGATAAACAAACCAATCTGCACAATTTGGCGGGATTCATTTTCAAGGATTTATCTTTGTTGAATATACAAAATTGAACCGTCCACCGGGTGCTGTATCACCGTTCACATAGAAATCCATTATATTCCCGTTCTCCTGCATGTTGTCGTTCCATTTGAATTCGATGTTGATGTCATTGGCATTCAGATTCAGAATTTGCCTTGGAATGGCAATCTCCAGTTTATTATTACTGACCGCAAATGTTGACTCACCGGCCGGTTCCCATTCCCAGCGGTCGCCGAGGTTCTTTTCAACCGTTATTATTTTGCCTTTGGGACTGATGCGGTTAACCACAAAATCATATCCGTTCCAGCCGGTTGACTTATTCCGGTCCGTATCCAGGAACAGCATCATCCAGTTGCGATCGCTAGCGGGGGTAAGCTTTTCCGCAGTTTCAACATAGAAGAATATATTTTCCGCATCGCGTGCAACTTTGGCCCCCGTGATATCATTTCTTCCGGTATTGTTTTTGTAATACTGATCGCTGCTACCCCTATGATCCCTGTGCATTGTATTTCCTTTATAATGCCTGAACAAGGGGGCAACATCCACCCATCCATCGGCTTTTCCAATATGGATGGTTTTCGGACCTGATGGTTTTTCAGGCGCATCCATTCCCTTATATTTTCTTACGTTATCGATCAACTGAAGATAGTAAACGTCACCCCTGTCGCCCCAGCCCTTGTTTGGCTCTATATCACGACTGCGTTCCCAGTCAAACTCATCCACAAATGAAAACGGATCACCGGTCCACCCGTGTTCAGGCAACCACTGGCCGGCAACATATTCATTCCACCCGGTTACAAATACCAGCTCAGGATTAATTTCGAAGGCACGGTCCCATTGCTCCTGGAAATTCCATCCGTACAGGTATCCTTCAATTCTGGGATCGAATCCCTTTTTCTGACTGAAACTTCTGCCAAATGCACCAGGCAGGTTAAAGGCACTGCAATGCCCGTTGGTTGCAGGACATGCATTTTGTGATACGCCAACCGTAACCTGTTCGAATTTGCCATTTTTATCCGGCACATAGCCATGCTGTGGATAATTCTCCAGCCATCCCCAATGGTCATCGCGTTTGGGACCATCGACATAATCAGGTTGTCCCGGACGGAAGGTAAAGAAAGAAGCAATCTCTTTGTCTTCATCCGAATCGGTCAGGTTGTCAGGATATCCCATGATGCAGGGCTTGCCCTTCCACATAAACCAAAGATTCCGGTATCGTCCTGGCTTGTACAAATCCCGGTAAAGCTGTTGAAGGGATATAAGGCCGTGTGGCACAGGAGCAAACGGCAGCATAAAGGCAATTTTTGGCACATTGACCCCGTCTTTTTGTGCCTGATCCCATGTTTTCAGCAAGGCTTCATAGGATTCCTGCCAGGTGAGGCTGCCGTTTGTACAGTCGAAAAATACAGCATCCACCCTTGCATCGGCCAGCATTTCGGCATGCTTGCGCAAGACCCATGGATCCGTTGTCTTATAATATCCCAATAACGGCTGCTCCCAATAGAAGGAACCCGGTTTTTTGTCACCCCAGGCCGGATGATTGTAGTCTTTCATGGCCTCCGGATTTTTTCTCACAATTTCGGTAATGTTTTTCACCGGGTAGGTAGTATCCTGTTTCCCCTGATGCCAGGTCCAGTAAAACATGGCCACATACTTGTCCTTTTTCTTCACATCAGATGAACTGTATTCCCGGACTTTTCGTCCCAGGGCATCTGTGGCTGCCCACTGGTCACTTGAAACAGTTTGGGCAACAAGGGCAGGACTTAATAAAACGATTACGGCCAATACAGCCATAGGCCTGCCAAAACTTATGATATACATAGCATGTTTATTTTTCATAATCCTCTTTTTACTTTTCGTTTTTCAATTTTCGTTTTTTCCCGAAGTCCCGAAGGGATGCCTTCGGCACATTGTTCATTACCTGGTAACCACATCCCAAACTTTTGAACGGACCGATTTGCCCTCCTTGCCTTCAACCGTCAGTATCACTGTCCATTCGCCGCCCTTGCTGTATTGATGCACCGGATTTTGTTCTTCAGAAAACTTACCATCCCCGAAGTCCCAGTGCCATTTCTGCACCTCACCATCTGATTTGTCATAAAACCTGAAAATGCGCTGTGAGCGGTCCTCTTCAACCCATCTCCAGTTGGCGGCAAGGGCACTATTAAAGGACGGATCAAGCGGCATAAGCCGGAATGCGCAGAGGTAGGATGCATCACTGATCATCCGTATGTCATGAGACAGGTTCATGAATGATTCACACTGTTTGCCGTCAAAATCAAGCATGGACCAGGAAAGTCCGATCAGCTCGTTTTCCTTCAACTGCGAAACAACCGATTTGTCAAATCCATCATGCGAAGCATAATCACAGGGAGTGATATAGAATTCCATTTGCAGTCTTCCACTTTCACCTGATTTGAAATTGTACTGATAAGCAACCTGGGCATAGGGGAATTCCTTCAGCCACGGTGTGGCGCCCCATATCATGGCCCAATCCTTGTCTTTAACAGGTGTAAATACATGATAATTCTGGGCATGGCCTCCGTGACCCTTAAAATACAGTTCATTTTTTGTCATCTTATTGATGTTTCCGTTTTTATCATCAATGAAAGGCCCTCCGGAAACATCCGCATCAACTACCAATTCAAAGATGTCCTGTCTCATCACCGGATCACTGAAATCCCAGTAATCGTCAAAGGCATCAATATAAAAATACAGGCGGTTCAGATCCTTTACCCAGGCCACCTTTACATTGAGATCAAAATCTTTGGGATCCTGGTCCCTGCCTACTCCATATTCTGTATTGACCAATTCATTCACTCCCACGATAAATGAATCGGGAACAATGTTCCAGTCAGAAAAATCACCATCTATCCGGGGGGTTTGGTTTTGGGGAAACTGGTATATTTTGAATTCCTTGTCAGGACGAGCAAAGGACATCAGTAACAGGGCGAATGCCGGAAGGAGAAAGAGTTTGTTTTTCATAATTCATAATTTTTCTTCCAGTACATAATTTGCTCTCCGTTCCGGGGCATTGTCACCATTGATGAAAAACTCCGAAATATCCCCGATCTTCTGAATATTGTCTGCCCAATGAAATTCCAGGGCCACGGTCATTGTCTCCTGGATAGCTGACCGGGGAACTGATAACATGAGTTTGTTGTTCTTCATCTGGCAGCGTATTGAAACAGTTTTTCCAAAGGAACCGTCTTTTTCAAGACTGACGAGCGTCGTGTTTTTAGCATCCACCACCCTGGAATTGATCACATAATCATATCCTTCCCAGCCTGTTTCCTTATTCTGATCTGCATCAATGAAGAGCATCATCCAGTTGGGATCGGTACAGGGTGTTATAGCATCCCGTGTTTCAGCATAGAAATAGATGTTCCTGGTATCATACGCCGCTTTCATCGTCACCAGGTCATTCCTTCCGGTGTTGTTCACATAAGGGCCTGCCTGGCCCTGTCCTTTACTGTTCCTGTGTTCTGTATCACCGGTATGGTCAAAATAAACGGCCAGGGCCTTGTTCCATTGGCCGAAATCTCCAGTGATGTTAATAGCAAGCGGAGGAACTGCTGCAAGCGGTTTTTCCATTCCCTTGTACTTACGAACATTGGCCATCAGCTGATAGTAGTAATTATCTGTATGACCACCGGTCATGGGCTCAATATCCCGGCTGAACTCCTGGTTGTATTGATCAATAAAATAGTAGTCACCTGTTTTCAACTCTCTGCCGGCTTTTCCCAAATGAGCACCGGGATAAAAACACCAGACCTTGAGTGATTTGTCCTTGTCCTCTCCCATCACTTGTGCACCGGCACTCCATTCATTCCAGCCGGTGACAAACACGAATTTCGGATCAACCTCAAGGGCGCGGTTCCATTGTTCCTGGAAACACAATCCATTGGGGGTAACCGGGGTTAGGTCATATTTATCGGTAGGAGGTTCGCTGAAATTATGAAAACTCCTTCCAATGTTTGACAATGGATGCTGTCCCACTGCCACCGGCACCATCTCCTTTTCAGAGGGTGAGTCGTGCCAGCCGATGGCCTGTGGATAATGATCCACCCATGGCCATTTATCCTTCCCCCATGGGCAGCTCTGGTACCATGGAAGTGTTGTCCATGCCCAGCTCTGCCGGATGGAGAAAAAGTTCCGGATCTCATCCGGAAAAACAACATCGTTGTTTAATTTACGGGAAGGTATTTCATGCTGGCCAAACAGGAGAAGCGGCTTGCCCTTCCATTGAAACCAAAGATCCGGGTAAAGGGCTTTCCGGTAAAACTCATTCCATATTTTATGCACGGAAATTTCACTACCCAGAAAGGCAATATCGGGTGTTTTCTCGCCCACTGCCCTCATTTCCCTGAATACCTCGCAAACAGGAAGATATACTTCAGGATATGTTCTGTCATTGGTTACATCAAAAATGATCACATCCACTCCGGCATCTGACAAGCATGCTTGCATGACGGCGGATCATCCACCTCTCATTGGACAGGTAATAGCCGTTTTCCGGTTCTCCCCAGAAATGATCCCCGTCCCCCCATTGCGGATTGGCCGGGTTGGCCTGTATGATCTTTGGTCACATCATAGGGTCCCTTTCTCACCCGGATTGATATGTGTCATAAAATAGAACATTCCCACAAAACGGTCCTGTTTCACCGGACCGCATTCTTCATAGGTTGGAAGTTTTCTTCCCAGGGCATCTGTGGCAACCCAGTCATCCACCCTGAGGTTTCGGATTGCCACATTACTTTTATCATTTTGTTGTGCAAGTCCCTGGTAAACAAGAGAACAAATCATGAACAGCAATACATTTTTTTTCATGCCAACAATTTTTAAGTTATAAACCAGCCCCCTGTGAATTTACCATATGGAACCGGACAATCAGCGCAAGGCCATGTTAAAGTAACGATTTCATTTCCAAAATATCAATATACAAAATGATATAGGGTTTGTACATTTTGACAGTCCGGTTTCATCTGAAAAAAGTCCATTCATATTGGGAATTATCTGAAACCTATGGGGTAGCTTCCAGAATGTTATATATTTGCACTCATATCCAATGCCGTAGATCCTTCGAACAGGCCAGGCAAATGCATGGATTACAATAGCTGTGTTCTTTTATATGAAACAATAAAGCTATCGGGTATGGGAAAAACAAAATCAAATACAAATCTGGTCCCTATACTGTTGTTCCTGTTTGCTTTTGTTCCAGGAAAGCTGCTGGCCCAGACAGAGAAGATCAGTATACTTCCCAATGAAAATATCCCGGTGAAGGGGAAAGTTGTTTCAGCCAGCGATGGATTGCCTTTACCGGGTGTATATGTGGTCGTAAAAGGTACAAATACCGGAATAATGACCAATATGGACGGGGAGTTTCAAATACAGGTTCCTTCAGACGCGATACTCACTTTCTCTTTTATCGGTTATCTTACCGAAGAAGTTGCTGTGCAGGGTAAAAGCATCATTGACGTCACAATGGTCGAGGATATCCAGGCGCTTGAGGAAGTAATTGTTACCGCCCTGAGCATCAACCGGAGCAAGAGTTCCCTGGGTTATTCGGTTTCCACAGTGAAGGGCGATGACATCAATACGGCCAAAGAGAACAATTTGATCAATACTTTATCGGGCAGGGTAGCTGGTCTGCAGATTGCCAAATCGGCCACAGGAGTCGATGGTTCCACCCGGGTAATTTTACGGGGCGTGGCCTCCATCCTGGGCGATAACAGGCCTCTGGTAGTGGTCGACGGCATACCGGTAGATGCAGGTCACAGTGGTGGTGGCCGTTGGGGAGGTAAGGACAATGGCGACGCACTTTCTGATATTAATCCCGATGATGTGGAGAACATTTCCGTTCTGAAGGGTGCCGGTGCTGCCGCTGCCTATGGTTCCAGGGGAGCAAACGGAGTAATCCTGATCACTACAAGGAAGGGCAGTATGAGAAAAGGCCTGGGCGTTACGCTGAATACAAGCTATTCTTTTGAGAAACCCTTGTTATATCCAAGCTTCCAGAATGAATACGGGCACGGCGCCTATGGAACCTATCCGGCAACTATACCGGATGATGGCTTCCCCTGGGGCTGGAGCTGGGGTCCGAAAATGGAAGGACAGGTTCTGCCCGATTTTACAGGAAGTCAATCCTCCTATAAACCCGAACCGGACAACTACAGGAATTTCTTCCGCACCGGTTCATCCCTAATCAATACACTGGCTCTCGAGTCGGGCAATGGGACTTCATCGGTACGCGGTTCGGTTACCACACAAAACAGTGACGGCATACTGCCGCTAAACGACCTGAACCGTCAGACCGTTAACCTGAGGGGCTTCACCAAAATGAAAAATGCGCTTGAACTGGATGGAAAGGTAACATATATACACAGCGATGCAAATGGCCGTCCGGAAGTGGCAGAAGGTGCTGCTAATCCGGGTTATTTCCTGTCAATAATGCCCCGGAATATGCGCAATAACGACCTGAAGGATTACATGTGGACAGAAGATGGCAGGGAAAGGGTATGGACCAGCGACTCCTATACAGGTAATCCATACTGGCAGTTGTATAATGCCACCAACCACGATGAGAAACACCGGGTCCAGGGTGTATTTTCCACCAAGGTTATTTTTAATCCCAGGCTGAACCTTATCCTACGCAGTGGAATGGATTACACCGACCGGTCATATCACAGCCAGGTAAACAAAGGAAGTACCTGCAATAATGTAAACGGCTACATCAGCAATTCCACCGACACCTACCTTGAATGGAACAGTGATTTTATCCTGAATTATGCCGGTAAGGCCAGGGAGATCTATGGCTATTCTTTCAGCCTGGGGGGAAACTACCGCTACAACACAGGCAAGGGCATCGGACAATCCGGGACCAATCTCCGTATTGCAGACTATTATGCCATCTCAAACGCAGCAGACTATTCCACCTGGGAATGGTTTAACGAAAAAGCCGTATATTCCACCTATGGTCTCGGGCAACTCTCATACAGGGAATGGCTCTATTTCGATTTCACCCTGAGGAACGACTGGTCTTCTACGCTGCCTGTAGAAAATAACTCCTATTTCTATCATTCCGAAAACCTGAGTTTCTTGTTTACCAATGCATTCAATATCAAATCAAATATCCTGACCTCGGGAAAGGTGAGAGCCTCCTTCGCCAGGGTAGGAAATGACACATCCCCATACATGACCCAACAGTATTATTGGGTTAATCAAACCCAGCTCCCCTATCCGATCGGAGGTTTCAGTGATGTGCTTGCCTCATATGATCTTGAACCGGAAATTACAAATTCCTGGGAAATAGGTACCAACCTGAACTTTCTGAGCAACCTGCTCGTTCTTGACCTTACTTACTACAATAACCAATCGAATAACCAGATCATGAATGTTCCGCTTCCCTTATCCAGCGGATTCACCAGCAAAAATATGAATGCCGCCCAGCTTCAGAATACGGGCTTTGAAGTACAGATGGATGCAGCACTTATCCGGGGAAAGAACTTCAACTGGAATGCCACCCTGACCTGGTCAAAGAACAAATCAATGGTAGTTGATCTTTACCAGGACCTGGAATCCATTGTACTCGATGATCAATGGTTTGCCACCATCCAGGCCCGGCCCGGAATGCCCTATGGGACAATCTATACCAACGATTACAAGCGGGATAACCAGAGACGTAAACTGATTGATGATAAAGGCTTTGCAGTAAAAGGTGATTATCAGGCCATGGGGGATATCAATCCCGACTGGATCGGAGGTTTGTCCAACAGCTTCACCTATAAAAACCTGATGCTTTCCTTTCTAATTGATATAAGGAAGGGAGGGGATGTTTATTCTATCGGGAAAGCCTACCGCTGCCTTTTCGGTACTTCCGAGCTTACGCTGGAAGGTCGCAAAGAGTGGTATGCCACCCATGATCCGGACTATCAGTATTCTGTTCCCTTGCCCGGTGTGACACCTGATGGCTATGTTGAATCAGGCATTAACGAAAATACCGGAAAAGAGAATACCGTGCCGGTTGATCCCCTGTATCGCTGGTACAATATATGGGCGAAGGAAATCGGTGCTGAATGGATGATGGATGGCACCAATGCCAGGATGCGCGAAATTCAGCTGGGGTATACCCTGCCATCCGCATTACTCTCAAAGACACCCCTGGATGATATTACCATTTCGGTTGTGGGGCGTAACCTGTTTTTCTTTTATAATGCCATGAAGGATATTGATCCCGAATCAGGTTACTCCAGCGGGAACACCGGCGGGGGATTTGAACACAACTCCATCCCCTCCACGCGCAGTTTTGGTTTTAACCTGAAGGTCCGCTTCTGATAACAGAAATAATAATCATGATAAAATGATCACAGCAATGGATAAATATATAATCAAACGGTTCGCAATCCTTTCCCTGATCTTATTTGTGCTTACTGCCTGCGATGAAAAGATGGAGGAGATGAATACTAATCCGCTCTCTCTGTCAGCCATACCGGATGAATACCTTTTCACAAATGCAGTCCGTCAGTCTTTCGGGAATGTCTCCCACGATGCCCGTTTCGGTTCACAGTACGCACATGTCTTTGTTACCAACTCCGAGATGCGCAGGGCCGACGGATATGACGATTTCCACTCCCAGGACATCTATAAGGAAATGTTCGCAACCACGTTTACGGGACCCATCCGGTATATCACCAGGGTCCTTGATCTTACTTCCGGAGGAGAGTTCGCTGATCCGGTGCGCCATGCCATGGCTGAAATTATAGCGGTTATCAACTTTGCACACGCAACGGATTGCTTTGGCGATGTTCCCTATACCCAGGGTGGTTTGGGATTGGATGGGATTCTCTATCCGGTTTACAACACCCAGGAGGCTATCTATGTCGATATGATGGACCGGTTAAAGCAATCTGTTGCTATCCTGAAAGATGCCGGTGAAGGTCAAGGATATCAGGGCGCTGATCCGATATACGACAACGACCTTGTTAAATGGACCCGCTTTGCAAATTCTTTGCGCCTGCGTCTGGCCATGCGGATTCGCTTTGCAGATCCTGCAGGCAGCGCTGCCGTTATTAGTGAAAGCGTCAATGAGGGCTTATTCATTGAGAATAACGACCAGAATTTTGTCCTTCTTCACCAGGAAAGTGAGAATCCGGAACTCTATAATCCCTGGTACGATCTCCGTAAATACCAGAACTTCAGGATCAGTGAAAAATTTGTGGACTGGCTGAAATCGACCAATGATCCCCGGCTGGAGGTTCTTGCTGATACTACAGCCTCAGGGGAATATTTAGGTTTTCCGAATGGACTGAATGACAGGATGCTTAGTAGTTATCCCTGGAATAACTACTCCAGTCCCAATCCCATCCTCTTTTCCAAATCACTCCCGCAGTTTCTGATGTGTGCTTCCGAGATCTGGTTCCTCCGTGCAGAGGCCGCCCTGTTTGGATTAGGACCTGGAGATGCCAATGCGCTTTACAGGACCGGGATCGAAATGAACTTCCTGCTCTGGGATGTGCCCGCAGACAAAGCCAGTCTGTTCCTTTCCACTGAACCGGAAGCCACCCTGAATGGTTCAGACGAGAACAAATTCAGACAAATATCCACCCAGGCATGGATTGCCTTTGTTCCCAACTTCACTGAGGCATGGTGCAATATCCGGAGGACCGGTTACCCGGAGATCCCGCAGAGGACCGACCCCAATCTGTATGCCCTTGGTGTAACCGACGGGTTTTTACCGAAAAGATATAAATATGCTTCAAGCGAATACCTCACCAACAAAACCAACCTGCAAGAGGCCATACAGCGGCAGGGTCCCGATATGATCGATACACCGGTCTGGTGGGATGTGAGAGGCAATTAATCAATGAACAATTAACAATTAACAATAAATCAATTTTAAGTATGAGAACTAAAACTGTATTTTATCTGATTCCGGTAATTATCGGAATGACAATTGCCTCCTGCAAGGAGGATACTCCTGCCCCCACGGCAGAGATCTATGCAACCATCGATGGTTATACGGTCACCTTTGAACCGGCAGTTACCGATGCAAGCACTTATCTGTGGGATTTCGGTGATGACGGGACCAGCACTGAACTAAACCCGGTTCATGAATATGCCATGTCGGGAACTTATACCGTAATGCTGACTGTAAAAGGAGACGGCGGTGAGGCCACGACGACCAAGTCTGTTACCATAGCAGCATCCATTGAGGAGTTGCTGACCGGTGGCACGGATGCTGCCAATGGCAAAACCTGGATCATGAGCACAGCCTATACGACCGGTGAAGACGGGGGCGGTCCGATCATACCCGAGATGCCAATTCTGCTTCCGAGTGCGGAAAACATACTGGATATGTTCGGCCTGGTTGCGGAATATGATAATGAATATACCTTTTATAGCGATGGCACATATGAAATAGATTTAAAAAATGGAAATGCCCTGGCTGGCGCCGTTTACGGTGTGGTAACCCAGACCATTGTCGGCGATCCGGCATATGACATCGGGATGTGTGCCGCCAGCTATACGGTTCCGTCATCATCCACCTGGACACTGAATACTTCTGATTATGTTGTGGATGCCATAACCGATCCCAATACCGAAGATGTTCCACCGGTACACGGAGTTGTCACCATCCCGGGCAAGAACTGGATTTCCCTTTCAGAAGGTGCATTTTTCGGAATTCTTGATTTTCCGACCACGGCCAGGTTCATCATCAAGGAAATCACACCGACCAAAATGAACGTAGCCATGCTGCTTTGCGGCTACGGATATGGCGAAGATGTTGAAATGATGATGTTACCCACCAACTTCATACACATCACCTTTATTCCAAAACCCTGACCGGTTTTACCATATGATCCGAATCTTATTTATATTCCTGCTGATCCTGTCTTTCTCAGATTGCAGGAGGCAGAAAACCTTTGTTGATTGGGATATCAGTAAAACCAGTCTGAACGGAATTTCGGTGTCAGGTACAAAATTCATCGACTCCTTTGGAAGACAGGTTATCTTTCATGGGATAAACCGGGTGAATAAGGATCCCAAAATGAATTATTCCGATCCGGACTCCGCAGATTTCTTCACCATGCTCAATCGGTCCGGATTCAACTGTATCAGACTGGGCATCATTTGGGATGGTGTTGAGCCACAACCCGGACAATACGATGAGAAATACCTTGACAAACTCGAAAAACAGGTTGAGTGGGCAACAGAGAACGGCTTATATGTTCTGCTTGACATGCACCAGGATCTGTTTGGCGTTTCATTTGGAGAAGGGACCACCAGTTTAGGGGATGGTGCACCTGTCTGGGCCACTCTTACCGAAAACCAGCCGCATGTCAGGGGCGAAGTATGGAGCGATTCCTACTTCCTGAGCCCGGCCGTACAAAAAGCCTTTGATAATTTCTGGGCCAATACGCCGGTTTCTGATGGCATTGGTGTGCAGGACCATTATGCCAGAATGTGGCAACATGTCGCCCGGCGTTTTGCCCATAATAAGGGGGTAATCGGTTATGATATCATGAATGAACCCTTCAATGGCTCACAGGGATTATATATTTTGCCCCTGATTCTCGGCGAATATGCAAAAATGCTGGCCGAAGAAACCGGCAGGGTCCTTACTGAAAAAGAGGTAATGGAAATATGGTCCTCCGAAGAGCGCAGGTTGGAAGCACTATCCCGCATGGAAAGTGCGGATAAATATAAACGGGTGATCGATGTGGCAACTTCACTCTCGCAGGAATTTGAAAAAACACAGCTTCAGGCTATGTATCAGCGGGTAAGCGATTCCATCCGGGTGGTAGATACAACCCACATTCTCTTCCTGGAACATGCATATTTCAGCAACACTGGTATCAGCAGCGGCATAAGTCCTGTGAAGCGGAAAGATGGCCGCGTTGATCCTCTTGTATCTTATGCGGCACATGGATATGATCTGCTGACCGATACAAAACTGGTGGATAGCCAGAGCAACGATCGGGTGGCCCTTATCTTCAGCCGTATCAACGAGACCTCAGAGCGGATAAATGTTCCCGTTCTGGTTGGTGAATGGGGCGCCATGCACGGCAGCTCCGAGGGAACAGTCAGATCCTTACGTACTATCCTGGGTCTTTTTGAAAAGTACCAGTTCGGGAATACATTCTGGGCTTATTATAACGGGATCACGGATGATGCCCTCTTTGCCCGTGCATTGATAAAAGCGTATCCCCCCTTCATTAGCGGTGACCTGGTTTCGTATTCTTATGACCCGGACAGCGGGAAGTTTACTTGTACATGGACAGAGTCGCCATCCGTAAAGGCCCCCACCCTGGTATATGTTCCCAATCTAAGCTGGCTGGTGAAGGAAAGCATTTCAATAAGTCCGGCAGGACAAAACGCAGTCATTCAGCCAGGCGAAGGCCAGCAGGGTTACCTGATTATTTCCCCCTCGGGAATGAATTCAACCAGGAAGCTGGAGTTCTTCCTGGATAAAGAAAGAGATGCTTCCGTTACTATTTCTAAATAACCTTATTCAATCGGTACATGAATAGAAGAATATCCATGAATTCAGCCTTGCTGGCAGCCATCGGGCTTCTGGTAATTTCTTTCTCCCTGTATGGACAGGAGTCACAACAGCGTTATTATCCCGTGGAAGATCCACTGGTAAAGAAAAAGCTGGAACAATGGCAGGATCTGAAATTCGGTCTGCTGATGCATTGGGGACCATACAGCCAATGGGGTGTTGTGGAATCCTGGTCAATCTGTTCCGAAGACCAGCCCTGGTGTTACCGGGGTGATGATTATGCTGCGTATAAGCAGAAATATGAACAGCTTCTCCTGACCTTCAATCCAACGGACTTTGACCCGCTTTCCTGGGCTCAGGCAGCAAAGGATGCCGGAATGAAGTATGTGGTTTTCACAACCAAGCATCACGACGGCTTTTGCATGTTCGATACCCGGACAACTGATTATAAGATCACTGCTGACAGATGCCCGTACCATACCAATCCGAAAGCCGATGTGACCCGGGCTGTCTTTGATGCTTTCAGGCAGCAGGGCTTCATGGTGGGTG
Organism: uncultured Bacteroidales bacterium; assembly: GCA_963705125.1. Lineage (GTDB taxonomy): Bacteria > Bacteroidota > Bacteroidia > Bacteroidales > UBA10428 > UBA5072. The sequence continues at coordinate 941,199 of CAVPIY010000012.1, forward strand.
CCTATTTCTCAAAGCCCGACTGGCACAGCGAATATTTCTGGTGGCCTAAATTCGCCACGCCCGACCGGAATGTCAATTATGATATCGGTAAATATCCGGAACGCTGGCAGCAGTTCGTGAATTATACGCATACCCAGATCAGTGAGCTGATGACCAATTACGGAAGCATGGATATCCTTTGGCTTGACGGCGGATGGGTTCAGCCTCTCAAACCTGAGGAAATTGTTTTTTCTCAGACGCTGAATTCCCTTTACAGCGAACGCGGGTATACCATGCTGCGCATTCCGCAGAACCAGGATGTTCAGATGGATAAACTGGTGGCCGATGCCCGGCTTAAGCAACCCGGACTGATCGTGGTTGACCGTGCGGTGGAAGGTCCGAATCAGAATTACCTCACACCGGAGCAGACGATTCCGCATACCTCGCTTCCCTATCCCTGGGAAACCTGTATGACCATGGGCGGAAGCTGGTCCTATGCACCCAATGACAATTATAAGTCCGCACGGCAACTTATTCATACCCTGGCCGACATCGTATCAAAGGGAGGAAATCTGCTTCTCAACATCGGACCTGGCCCTGATGGCAAATGGGACCAGCAAGCCTATGAACGGTTGAAAGAAATCGGTTCCTGGATGAAGATAAACAGTGAGGCTATATATAATACCCGGGGAATGGAACATTTTGAAGAAGGCAGGTTCCGGTTTACCCGGGGTCAAAATGGGAAGTTTTATGCAATATACCTCGCTGAAGAAGGGGACCGGTTACATGAACAGATCGTTATCACTTCCCTTATGCCCTCAAATAAAGCCTCTGTCAGGTTACTGGGGTCCTCAGCTGAAGTCCGGTGGGAAAAATGTGATAACGGTACGATAATTCACCTGCCCAAATCAGGAACATGGCCACATGCATCCACTTATGCCTGGGTTTTATCATTTTCCGGATTTCAGGAATCTCAATAGTCTAAAAATTAATAAGTAGTCTCAAAACAAATTAGTATTAACCTTTAAATTTTCATGTATGAAACGTGTAATGATTGCCATGATGTTTTTTTTAACGGTGGTTCCTGCCCGCCTCGCATTGGCCGATGAGAAGAACAAGGATGTAGTCGGCAGCTGGAAAGTTGAAGTAAACAGCGCACCTTATGAGTATTCCAAGAGTACACTAACCATTTCCGAAAAAGATGGCCTTTTAAGCGGGACCGTGAAGTTCGACACGGGGAATCAAATCGCTGTCAAGACTGTGACTATGGTTAAGGATGAGCTCATCCTTGAATTGTATGTTGAGTATAATTATATCAAGGTAAAAGCTAAAGTTGCCGGCAATAAGATCACCGGAACGGTAAATACTCCGGATGGTGCCATGCCATTGGTTGCCACCAGGAAGTAATTGCAATGCCAGACGTAGTTTTATACCGCAAGGTGTAATTATCATGTTGGGCGTAGTTTGAACTTATCGAAGCAATCTCACCAGCGATAGTGGGTAAACTGCGCCTGGCATATAACTCACCCGGCATTTAGTTTTCTTATATTCAAGGGATTCTTGGTTAAGACATAACTACGATTGTTTGAATTGCCTGGGCACTTATCTGCACTTCAACCGAACGATCACCGAGTGTAAGCTTTACATTTTTTGATTCTGTATGCATGTTTAAAATCACGACAGCAACAGATCCGTCAGGGTTCAGTGCTGCAGTTAGCAATAATGATGGGTCCGTGTTTTCAAATCCTATGCGTACTGCACCAGGTCGGATATATTTACTAAAATGTGTCAACGTATAATACAAAGGCGTAAAGTAGACTTCGTCCTTCTCGGGATCAACGATTACAGGTGCAACACACCAGTTTTTAAACCAATTAGGCCCCCCTTGTCTGTTTAAAACCATGTTCCAGTCTACCCAACCATCCACCCAGTTATTCATACAGCCGATAATATCTCTGGCATACCGATACACGGGAACATATTTAGGATGAAGCTTTTTCTGATCTGCAGGTGCCCAATCCCATCCCCAATCGGTTGCTTCTTCCGACCAGTACCATTTGTCATCCTGCCAACGAGGCACTTGCGCATCAACACATGCTTCAGTTTGAATAAGATGCTTGCCGGGAGCCTTATTGTGCGTATAATTCAATGATTCCGGAAACCAATCGACTGTACTGGCATACCAGTGAATTGCAAAGCCATCAAAATATTTTGATGATGATTCATCTTTGTAAATTACCGTTGCCCATTTTTCCAATTCCTCTCCTCGATTCTGGTCATAGGCCAGGACTTTTACGTCGTGTCCGTCAGCTTCCAGTTTGGGACCGAGATGATTTTTGACAAAATCCACCATTTCTTCAGGTGAATAAATCATGCTCTCCCAGTTGCCAGCATTTCCCAGAGGTTCATTCTCTACGGTTAATCCCCAAATATCAATACCTTCTTTTTTATATGCCTTAATATACTTTGAGAAAAATAAAGCCCAGCAATCATAGTATTCGGGCAGTAATTTACCTCCCCGCCAATCGTTGTTGTCTTTCATCCAGGGCGGTGCAGTCCAGGGTGAGGCGATAATCTTAAAACCATCTTCTGAACGGGTCATTGCATCCCTGATCATCGGAATTATATCATCCCGGTCCTCGTCTATTGAAAAATGTTTTAATTCCTTATCTCCTTCTACAGGTGCATATGAATAATTTCCCAATGAAAAATCACACGAATTAATATGTGTACGTGTTAAGGAGTATTTGGCCCCTTTAGCTCCAAAATAAGCATCTACAATCAGATCGCGGTTTTTCTTACTTAATTGGTTTAACAAATAAGCAGACGCTTCCGTAAAAGACCCGCCAAATCCAGTGATGGTTTGAAATTTATTGTCAGGTAACAACTGAACGGATATTGCTTCACCGCCTGAAGGAAATTCAGTTATCCTTTTGAGCTTATTGCCATTTGCAGAAGTTTCAAATACATCGACTGACAGCTTGTTTTGCTTCATACTGCAACTCATCGAAATGATAATTAGAGAATTTGCCAGGTAAAATTTAAATCTTTTCATTCTCTTTTTAATGGTTCTGACCCATCAGACGATTAAACAGCTTTTACTTCCATGTAAACTTTAACATAATCCACAAGCATACTTTGAGGAAAAGGAGTCTGGCTTGTAGGGAAACCTAAATAATTACCCCCCACAGCGACATTTAAAATAATATAGAAGGGATGATCAAAAACCCAGTTTCCGGTCACTTTGTCTGGAGTAATCCTTTGATATAGTGTGTTATCAACGAAGTAATCAATATAATCCCTTCCCCATTCAATGGCAAACAAATGGAAGTCAACATCAAATCTGTCACTCTCGAACGCAAAACTTTTTGTAATTGCTGCAGCTCCTGAATATCCGGGACCATGCACCGAACCATTCATCACGTATGGTTTCTGTCCACGGAGTTCCAAAATATCAATTTCTCCGCATAGAGGCCATCCTTCAGTCTCTGCATTGGAGCCAAGCATCCAGAATGCAGGCCAGATACCCGGCCCCCAGGGCGTTTTAATGCGTGCTTCAAAACGTCCGTAAGCTTGTTCAAATAACCCTAATGTCTTAATCCGGGCAGAAGTAAAAGCTGAACCGGAATATACCTCACTTTTTGCGGTAATCGCCAGGTTACCGTTGCCATCCAAAGAGGCATTGGTAGTTCGGTTTGTGTAGTATTGCAATTCCGAATTGCCCCAACCGTCGCTATTTGGTCCGTTTCCGATATCAAATATCCATTTCTCAGCATCAGGCGATTCTCCGGCTGAACCATTGAATTCATCGCTCCAAATTAATTGCCAGTTGCGTTGTTCAAGTTTTTGAACATTTTCCTTTTCACATCCGAACAGCATAATAAGCAATAATGAATACATGGCTGCCGGGACAATTTTTAAGCTATTATTTTTCATAACATTAGTTATTGATGAATGACTTAAATGGCGTTAAAATTTATTTGTGGAAAAAGATATTGTCTATAAAAATATCTCCATTCCCGTCAAATTTAAATTGGAATACATCTGACAAATCAACGGTTGAAAAAGAGGATAATGGAATATCCACGCTTGTCCACCCTGATGTAGGAACAGTTAAAGGATAAGCTGTTTCATTGGGTCCGGGACTTATCAGGTAAACGTTCAGAGAAGTTGAACTGGCTGACCAGTAATCCAAATGCAGATAACCCATGTCAGTAAGATTCTGATTGCTGCCTAACTGAATTCCCTGATAATTTAATCCGGCATATTTAAGGGTATTATTTCCATCGACAGAAACCTGCGAAACAACAGTAGACTGCCCCCAGCTTGGATTTAAATCTGTTCCGTCCACGTTGGTATAGGAATCGCTGAATACCGAGATAACGTCCGTCAGATTGAAAGTCGGAACCGGAGCTGCCGTAGTTGGTCCAGTTGGAGTGGTCTCACCAATATAGAAATATACATTATCCACATAAACATTTGGTAAATCGCCTGAAAGAACCAATTGAGCCAAATGAGATTTGCTTGTTAATCCCGAAAAGTTTGACAATGGAATATTCAGGCTAATCCAGTTTTGAGTAGACAGAGGAGGACTGGAAATGGAGACCTCAGAATTAGAATCATCACCGCCACCATACACCCCATCTGCGCCGAAATCAGCTAACAACAACTTAAACGTTTTGCCGCTGACAGGATCAGGTGTCCAGATATCTATATGGAAATAAGTCATAGCACTGGCATCGACCGGTTGTGATGAAAACTCAATACCCACAAAATTAAGGTTCCAATAATGTATCACATCATCTCCTTGGATTTGAATAAATTCACTCTCTGCTGTTGAATATTGCCAGTATGTATTCCATGTATCCACTGTAACATTTGTATAGGCGTTGCTATATAATGAGATTACATCCTTACTGTCAATAGCAGGAGTTGAAGCAGGTTCGGTGGGTGCAACCGGTTGGCCTATTGAATTGATTGTTAATGAACCCTTCGCATCAATATTCCCCACTTTAGCCGTAATAACCGCCGAACCACTATCCGCTATTATTACCATTCCCAAATCATCAACCGCCGCTACAGAAGGATTGGATGAGGTAAATGTGAAGTACGAACCTGATAAACTAACTTTTTGATCGATACCAGTAGGCAGATTAAATGTAGCATACAAATCCGCAATTTGATATTCTTCACCTTTTGCGGCATTGTTTTTAATCGAATCATGCCCGTTTAAAATTCCAAAATTGGCATGCGCAATTGTTCCCAATTTTTCAAACTTAAGTTCATCAATCCAGAATGTATAACCTCTTCCATTTTCCGGTGCTGCCGCGTAAGTAAACATGCCTCTTTCTTGTGTAAGTAAGGATGGATCGGGAATAGGGATATAGTATTCCATCCAATTTGAGTTAACGGCTAAATTTGTGACAGAAACCTTATATTTTGATTCTCCCATGTCATTGCCAAAGCCTACTTCAATAAGTATTGCCGGCTGAGATGCTTTTGCCCAGAAAGTAAGCACATTATATCCGGACAGATCCCGACCCGGATTTGTCCCAAAAACTCCACCGACATATGAACCATTTGGATCACCCTGATCGGGAACGTCAAACCTCATCGAAGCCGTGCCACTATATTTAACTTCTTTATCTACACTGAAGGCCGTTACTTTTGAGGTTCCATAAGCAGAATAATACAATCCGGAACTAAATCCGTCAATAAAAACCTCAGGCATTACAGGATAGGTTGCCAATTCCAGTCCTTCAAATTCTCTTTCACAGCTAACTGCTATTATTAGAATTGTTATCAGAGCAACTATTGCATATTTAGTTTCTAAATTTTTCATTTGTGTCAATGTTTTTAGGATTATTTACCAATACTAAAGTGAATATAGGTTCTTATTTCCCATTCATTACCATTTCCATATCCTATTGCAGCAGGATCAGGTACCCATTCGCCTGAACTATTCATCGTTTTTGTGGGGCTATATCTCGGAGAATATTGGTTAAGGCTGCGCCAGGTTCCTCGCAATCCTATTCGTGTTTCCGGCAGAATAAACCATTTGCGTTTTGCAACAGAGTATGACAAATCTGCCATAAGCTGGAGCGGGTATGTTAAGTTAAAGTCGCGATGATAATCGTAGGGTCCCCAGTCATTCACTTTGACAATTGACGTTAATTTGACTTTCTTGTAAATCATTCTAACATCAGTACCAAAACGTTGAATCAATCTTTCGTCACTTCCATTTGATTGAGCATTACCACCATAAAGATTTACAATTAATCCAAGGTTTTGAGTTAATCTTGACACAATCCGTGAGCTTATCTCCCATAAATCTTGTGCGGGCGGAGCACCGGGGAATGCGAAAATTGTGCGTCCGTTCGCCATAATTCCTATTGCAGCATCCTGGGTAGTGGGCTGATGACGATACACAAAATCTACGCTTATCGCAAATGGAGCATCTTCCATCTCATCATTATCCCATGCCCACATCCAGGTGGCAGGTGTAGGATCATAGGCAATCAATAGCTCACCTCCCGTAGTTTGTCTGTTGCTCCTCACGGCAAACGGGTCATCAAGAATGTTTCTTGGCCTTGCAGGTGCGGGAACATCTTTTGATATTGGGCCTTCAATTGGTTTTTGCCACAGGAAGTTCGGAGCTATTTGAAAATTACCTGTTGTAAATGTGAAGCCGGTTAAAAAGTTATACTGGTTACCACTTCCACTATCTTTGAGACGCCATCCGGTAAAAGTTTTTGTATAATCTGCTCCCCCATTGGCAACCAAACCCATCACCGCTCCCTGCGAATACCAGTTGATTGGTCCGGATGAATAGGTCAGTTTAACTTTTCCTCCCCAGTTGTCTTTTGAGTTTATTTTGTCTTGATATACCGTGTAGTTTCCCTCGCTGCCATCAACCAGCTGAAAAATTTCGCCATTTCTTGGCTGACCTGCCCAAATACCACCAAGATTGACGCCTAGTTTTCCTAAATTTGTTTTTACATGAAGTGAAACTCTGCGTGTTTGTAGAGTTGGGATCGCAAAGGAACTTTGGGCCGAAGTATTTTGGTCCAGATCTTCATGGTATATTCCGGTTATATCAAAGACGCCTACTTTTCGGCTGTATTTTAGTAGCAGGGCCGGGTTGGCACCCCACCAAAGTTCAGGGCCAAAAGCAACTTTCAGACCATCTAATGATTTTTTACCTTCGAATTCAAAACCAAAGGGCGCTGTGCCGTCATATATATCAATGTTTGGTCCGTAATTTGCTTCCGGATACAATCCGAAAAAGTCCCCTTCGTATCCCCAGTGATAATGACCAGTGCGATAAAAACTTTTCAGATTGAACCACCTGGAATCCCACGTAATATCACCCTGATATACTTGTACCCGGTTAAGTGATCTTAAAGCCAGAGTACCCTGATTAGTTTCTACTGTCTGAGTGCGCCCGCGGTTCTCATAAAATATTTCATCTATCGGAACTTCGGCTACATTTCCAAGAATATTGAAAGATACGTTTGCTTTCACATTTTCGGTAGGTTTTGCTTCAACACCAACATAATAGGACTCCATATGGTCAAAACCAAGATAACTCGGATAAGTCGGTGTTACAACACTGGTATTTTTTTCATCCGGTGTGGAAATCATGTTGCCGCCAGTGCTGAACGTGGTTATTTCTGCCCTGAAGCCACTAATGCGTATCTTGTGTGCCATTTCACCATCCAAAGAAGCTTTATCACCTCTGGCTTTTATAACTTCGTTTATGATTTGGATCTTTGAAAAATACTGATCTATCGAATCCGCTGTTACATTATTGGCATAAGGATTCAGCTGATGAACCTGTTGTAATGCATAATAGGCAGCACGAGGATATAACTGATAATGTCCTCTTTCATCTGTCTGACCTTTTGCACATATACCAAACCATTCCTCGTTCATATTATTCTCTCCTGCCACGTAGTCGTTTAGATAACCTCCATTTGCCCAGGATGCATGGATATCATGAATGTCCAAATCTTCAGTTTGCTTATATTTCCACCAACCATCGCTAAACTGAAAAGTAAATCCACCGATACAATTATTCCCTTTACCCAAACCCGCTGCATTTTCATAAATTTCTTTCCAGTTGTTTATAAAATAGTATGCCTGAGATTGCTGATCTTCTTCGTTGCTAATGGTATTAAAAGCATCTGCACCAAACTCGGTAAACATGATTGGTTTGTTGAATGCTTCTTTTACTTTTTGAAATGCGTCTCCAAAAGAAGCACCGCGATACATATTACAGCCAAGAATATCGATATCCTTACATTCCTCGGCAATGAGATCAAGGAAGAGTAAATCTCCGTTACATATGGCTATCGGACGGGATGCATCGATAGCTTTCATAGCGACAACCGCTTCGTTAAAGAGTTTATACATAGCTTTGGCACGAATAGTAGACTGTCTTTGTTCTACCGGAATATTTTCCGTTTCGGCTCCCTGCCAGAAAAGACCGTAATTGTTTTCATTACCTAATAAATACACAAGCAAACCCGGAGTATTTTTATAATCTTCCACCATCTTCGTTACTTCTTTCAGGAGCAGGTCGTGTACACGCTGATCAGAATATTCAGTATTCAGGACCCATGTGCCATTCAAGGTTAAACCATACCTGCCGAAAGAATGATTTATCATGGTATAAATGCCATATTTCTCGTAGATATACTTGATCCACTTTGTTTGAATACCGGTATATACACGAATGGCATTTACCCCCATGTTTTTTAACAGAGGCATTTCTGCATCAAGTGCAGTTTTTATAAAATCATCCGGTTGCTGCCACAGGCTATATGAATAATTAGTCCCAATTGGAAAATAATCCCAATTCATGCCATTAATCATGAAGTTTTTTCCATTGACTAATAGCTTAACTCCTTCATTGTTAATAACAATTGAGACTTTGTCTGCCTGAGCAAAAACAGTTGTTATAAACAAGGAAAGAGCAAATGTTAGCAAAGTTTTTTTCATGTTGGTATTATTTTAGGAGTTATTGGTTTATTTAAGATTTGAATCAGTTTCCCTATTTCCGTTTTCTCTTATGGGCTGCTATTCTAAAATTTGAGTAATCCATTCTCATCCCATATTCCCCAGAATGCTCCCACATCACCTTCAGCAGCTACTTTCCATGATTCATCATATGAGGTAAAGTAAAAGATATCAATATCTTCTTCTTGTGACCACAATTGGGTATTGATGAAATATTTCATTGCATTTTCCATGGAAGGCAGCGCTCCTTTATAATCTTCTCCCCGACTTGGCCAGCCGGTTTCCGATATAATGACATGTTTGAGGCCTTCGCCTGCATGCAGAGCCTGGTAAAACATTTGTTTCATGTACATCAGGGAATAATCCATGTGACAGCATTCCCAAAAAGGATAACAGTTTGCCAGTATAACATCGCAAGCCTCCGTGATTTTTGGACGGGCAGTGAATTCATAATAAGCATCAACATATCCTGCGGGTAAGTCCGGAAGCTCTTTTTTTACTTTGTAAATGCAATCTAAAAGCTCATTTTCGGTCAGATCATGACGATATAATACTTCATTACCGACCGCAGCTATATCAACATAGCCCTCTTTTGCCAATTTGATCAGCCCCCTGATTTCCTGTTCATTTTTATCAGCCTCTTTACCTAACCAGGCGCCAACCAGGGTTTTGATGCCGAATTCCTTTGCAATTTTCGGAATCAGCTCATTGCCTTCGATACAGGAGAAAGAACGAACCCACTTTGTGTAAGGCTTTATTATCTCCATTCTTCTTCTTATTTGATTTTCAGAAAGAATATCGCCCGGCTTTTGCCCTTCTTCGTATGGGCTAAAGCAGAGTCCGTGCATTCCTTTGTTCAGGATATTTATGAACAAATCCTGTAATTCTTCTTTGGTCTTATTGGCAAAATCTGTTCCGCCTGCCAAAGTCATAATTTTTCCTTCTCTGACTGACATATCTTGTTTTAAGATTAGACTTAATGATAAAGTGCCTTATCGATTATAATTCTCCTCTGCGTTCAACTAACAATCTCCGTATTTCTTTTGCCCTTTTTTCGGTAATAGTCATATTTCCACATAATTAAAATCGCAAGCAATCCGGTAACTGCCGGAATAATGATATCTGCCAGACGGAGTTTTGTAAGCGTATCCATAGACTGGGTAGGAAGAGCAGGGTCAAATCCTACTACACTAAGAACCACCCCACCAAATAAAACAGCAAGTGAAGTTCCGAGTTTTACCATCCACCAGTAGATTGCACCAAAAGTGGCTTCTTTACGAGGCATCCCGTTTTTCAATTCATCGTAGTCGCACACATCAGCAGTCATCGACATCATCAATGTGAATAAACCACCAATTCCGAACGAAATTAAAGGAAGCGGCACAAACATGAACCAGTGCGTTTCTATAGCATATTGAAATGCCCACCATTTCAAAATATAACCTACAGTTGAAATTAATATGGATATAATAAAGGCATTTCTTTTGCCTATTTTAACGGACATAAAAGTAATAACAGGAATTACTAAAAATGCAGTAGCAAATGAACTTACGGTGCCAAACAGACCAATCCACAGACTTGAAATATCCTGAACTTCCTGCCCTGGGAAAACATAATACATAATGATAAAAATGCTGAATGATGAAACCAGTTGAAAACCATTAAATACACAGAATGTAGCTCCACAGAGACGCAAAAAAGGCCCGTTTTTAAGAGTTTCTCCAAATCCTTTGAAAAAATGTTTCATATTTTCAACAAGATTCTTTAGCGACAATCTCGTTTGACCGGTAATGTTTGTCTGGTCAATTTCCTTGCACACCAGAGCTGGTAAAACGCCAAGTATCAAGCATAAAAACCCTATATAAAAAGCGAGATGCCTGGACCCTTCGGCCGCCGCATCGGGGTCCTTCCCATAGAAATTATAAATAATGTATAAAAACCAGGGCGATATCATCCAGGCAAACTGACCTAAAAATTGAGATACTGCCATTAAACGGGTACGCTCATTATAATCAGGACTCAATTCATATCCAAGACCAATCAGCGGTGCTGCAAAAACAGTTAATCCGATGTAAAAGAATAATGAAATAATAAGTATGTAATAAAAATTGAAAGTGTGAGAATTTTCAATAAATATCTGCCACATCAAGAATAAATAAAATACTGGTAACAATAGAACCTATGAAAATATAAGGTTTCCTGCGTCCCCACCGCGAACGGGTATTATCAGAAATATAACCCATTATCGGATCCAGGATTGCATCCACAAAGCGGGGTATAGCAGATAAGATACCCGCTAAATACGGATCCATTCCAAAAATAATTACAACTGCTCCCATATATGCTCCGACAGCCGCAGGGAATAATTGATTTGCCAAACTTCCTGCACCAAAGGCTAACTTTTGTCCCAGTGGTACAACATCTTTTCTCTTTGTTTTATAATTTCCATTGAGTAAGTTATTAGAGATTAGTATTATAATTAGTCAGGTTATCATCGGTAGTAATCTTTACTTTTGTTACTTTGTCGGCACACGTTTCTCATGACTGCTTTTTTAGGTTTCCGGTCAACTGTAAACAGGCCCCAGTGTTTTTCTGGTTCAAGGGCTTCGGGCGAACCTTTCCAGGGCTCATCGAATGCTTCGAAAACAAAAGTCATTATACCTTCCTTTTCGCTCCACTTAATAAGGTCCTTATAATATATGGCCTGAAATTCCTCGCTCACATTTTTAGGATTTATGCCTCGTCCGTTTGAATTGGTTGCCCAGCCTGCCTCGGTAATTATAACAGGCTTATGAGGATACCTGTCAGCAATGCCCTGGTAGTTCTGTTTGGTGTATTCCATGGCCTCGTGAATGTGTTTGTACTCCCAAACCGGGTATGAGTGAATTGAAATAAAATCGACCTCATCGACAAGGCGTTTCAGTTTGTCGTACCAGGGGACATAATTTTCACAGAAGGTAACGGGCTGTTTGGCTTCCTTTTTTATCATTCTCACATAACAGATCACTTTTTCAACTGAAACATAATGATCGGTCCAGTCAACGGTAGCTTCATTGCCTGCTGACAGTGAAAAAATGATATCCGGATACTGATTGGCCAAGTTTAATCAGTTTCCTGATTTGGCTCTCAGGTTGTTTTTTGTGTTTCTTTTCAGTTCTTCCTTGCTGAATATTGTGCCCCAAGGGCAGCCAAAATTGTTTAACTCTGCACCAATATAAGCCCCAAGCATTACTTTAAAGTTGAGCTTTTCTTTATCGATTACTTTTAAAACCGTTTCGGCATGTAAGCTGCAATCATACAAGCGAAGGTATGACCACTGATTTTGAAGGATCAGCAGGTCTTCCTTTATTTGTTCATAGGTAGGGTATATTTCGGATTCAGGGCATTGCCCATCCCTGTATCCTGAATAGCAGATTCCTTTTCCTCCGGCAAGTCCCAATGTTTCAAATAGATTCATATTTATTCGTAATTTCCTGACCCGTCAAAAAAAGTATTTGATCACTTTTAACCGACATCTTGATTTTCTCTACAATTCAAATGATGATCAATAAATATCTAATTGACTAAATTCTTGAATGACACGTCAATCTGAATCAGTTCACCTGCACGCTGAAATATTTTTGAACTCATTTCTTTCCCGATGGTGTGGTCTGTTAAAAAAGTCTTTTCCCCATCAGCGAATAGAATAGAAATTTTATCTTCGTTCGATGAACTGTATAAAACCGGAACCTGGCAGAAAGTGAATCCCAATTGTCCTTGCTGTAGGATTATTTGCTGCAGTTCTCCCTTCAGATCAAAGTACTCGAAAGTACTTTTCCGATTCAGAAACTCAGCGGGATTAAGCAGGCTGGATTGGAATGAAATTTTCCCATCCTGTATGTGAATTCCTAATTCTTTCATGCGTGAGATGAAGTCTTCTTTTACCTGTCCGGTCATGCCTGGCTGCTGTGCACCTGCATTCCCGGGGGTATGCGAATGGGCATCAGTTGGAAATGCGCCGTATAGCTGCGGGGATTTATGTATGCCTATTCCTGCTTTAATCTCGAAATAGTGATCTTTAATTTTA
>CAVPIY010000013.1:0-76647 GCA_963705125.1 uncultured Bacteroidales bacterium
CCGAGCCTTTCTCCCTGTATGATCCAACGCGGGTCTTTCCAGGATGTATATAATTCTGTATTTACGTTGGCCAATACATTTACATCTTTCCTAAGGGTAGTGTGCTTGTTTTGAGAATCCGAACCAGCAATCACATTTTCATCCCTATTTTCGGTATATGTTTCTGATTTATTGATCTCTTTAAAAAAAACGATCTTTTCTTTCGGTTTCAGTACAACCTCTTTGCCTTCTTTGCCTTCTCTCAGAATCCTGACATCAATTTCTCCCTCTTCCAGTGTGGCGGAAATGGTTTTTTCATCCGGATAGGCTTTTATATTAAAGCGGGTGCCCAAAGCCCGGACAACCAGTTCAGTGGTATTGACGATAAAGGGATGGGATTTATCCTTTGCCACTTCAAAATAAGCCTCTCCGGATAAATTCAGCGATCTTGTGTCCCTTCCGTAATTTTCATTATAGGTGAGGGTGGAGCCTGCATTGAGCCAGATCCTTGACCCATCCGGCATTTTAATTACACTGCGGGAACCCAGGGGAGCAGCTACCTCAATGATTTTACCGGAGGTTTCCTTGGGTTTGTTCGAAATGATCCAGGTAAGTCCGGAACCCATGGCAAAAAACAAGATCCAGGAGGCCGCCAGACGCAGATATTTCTGCATTTCGATCTTCTTTCCTTCTTTAACTTTTTCCAGATCACCGGGCAATTCCAGTTTCTCTTTGAACACGCTCCAGGATTTCTCAAGATCGGAGGTAGAGACGATCTTTTTTCCGGAGACTATCCATGAATCCTTCAAATCATTGAAATATTCCCGGTTTTCTGAAGAGACACTTATCCAGTGCTGCAGACGGACCAAATCATCCTGAACTATTGAACCTGTCAGATAACTGACTATAAGTAGTTTAATGTCCTCTTCTAATAACTCAAAGTTTTTCATAATGCTTCCTCTGTATATTATGACACCAAATATTCAGATTTTGATGACAGAAGGACCAAAAAAAGAACCGATGTGGTTTTCTGCCTGGGACAGAGAAATCTCAGGAATTTCTCTTCAATACCTCGGATATCTTCTGAAGGGCTCTGTATATATGGGTCTTCACTGTATTCTCTGACAAGTCCAGGATCCTGGCAATTTCTTCATTTTTCAATGATTCAAACCGGCTCATCCGGAACACACGGCGGCATTGATCGGGTAGCTCATCAACTGCCCTTTCTATTAATTCCCCGGTTTCTTCAGCATATACCTTATCCATCAGGTGATCGTCCAAATCATAATGGTCTGCTATAAATTTCCACAATTCCTCTGTACCGGGCTGGTTGACGGATTGTTTCAGCGTTCTTTGCTGTCGTAACGCATTGAGGGCATGGTTGTGCACCGCCTGAAACAAATATGATCTGAAGGATCCCTGCACAACAATAATTGACCTGTTTTGCCATAACTTCATGAGTACATCCTGTACGATTTCCTCGGCCAGATTTGCCTGACCGGTAATGGAAGAGGCATAATGGACAAGAGACGGGAAGACCTGTTTGTAGAGTTTCTCCAAAGCATGCTCATCTCCCTCAACAATGCCTGTCCAATACTGTTTCAAATCAGGATTCATACTCTACTTCCCGGGGGTTGTAAATATCCTGTGAAATTAAGTATTTTCTATTACTCTGTATTCCGCCACACAATATAATCCGGATAGATCACTACCATTTGCTGGTCAGGATGATTCCGGCTGTAATCCGCCAGTCGCTTCAGGTCCTCCGGCTTCCGCTTTATCATGGCCTCACAATGCAATCCGGCATATTCAACATAAACTTTCAGGCGCCGGATCCTCTCCTGAACTGCATTATCACCGGTTGTGACAAGGATGCTGTCAAGCTTACCCAATATTACATCTGATGCAGATTTTACCTGTTCTATCCGGTCTGCTGCACTATATATCTGATCTGCATAGGGTTCAGGTTGCAGATCATGAAAAATAAGATCAAATACTTCCTTAACCTGATCTGCCTGGTCGCCGTAATATCGCACACAGTATTCCCCCAGATTCTTCTGAATGTCCAGATCCGGATCCCAGCAAGCTCTTGCAAAGAACCAGTTGTTGAAAGAGCTGCGCCACCAGGTGTCAATGGTGATACACAAAGATATGATCCCGCGGAACCCCATATCTTTTGCATACCGGGCCACGCTGGCAGAGTATTCCGGTCTGAGCCAGAGATTGGCCCTGGTCCGGTAATTGTCACCCATATAATATTCAAATTGATAAACACCACCGGCATCCTCCGCTTTTTTAACCCATTGTCGTGCCAGGGGATCCATGTCTCCCGCGTCCGGACACCACAATACCGACATGTTGGCCGGGATTTTAGCCATGGCCGGAGGCTGCCATGTCTGCTTATGATAGGCCAGATGTTCCACCAGGATATCCGACCGCACCTGCTTTACCTTTTCAGCGACATGCATGGCTGCTTTAAAAACGGTTTCGGGATCTTTGCATGACTCACACTCGCAATACTCCCCTCCATCCAGCGGCCAGGTGCCGATCACGTGAAACTCCGGGTGTTTTCCTGCATAGGCGGCCACTGCATTGGCATAATATTCAACGGCTTCCTTACTCGAATAGCACATCTGCCCTGAATAGGGAGGTGGTCCGAGCTTTCTTTCGCCATCATTCATGGCAAACCAGTCGGGATGTTCCTGGTAAAGCGACCGCGGGAAGAAAACCGGCGTGCAGTGTTCGCTCATTTCGATCGTAAAGCCACGCTTTTGCAATTCAGGCAACAATTCTGCCTGCACATCCTTCCAGATCATGGCATGGGCCTGTCCGGCACAATCACTCGGCCGGTCCTCGGAGACCAGCACGTAATTCAGCCTGTTCTTGGCCATCCAGTCGAAGAATTTCCGGCCGGATTCCACCGTCTCCGCATGCAATCCATAGGGTGCCAGCCCCCGGTGTTCAAGCAAGGGATTGAAGATAAGGGTATCAGCCCCTAAAACGACATTACTTATCTGAGGCACAATTTCTTCTGCTTGTCCGGGATAGAAGAAAGAACATCCCATTTCTTCAAGCAAGGTGTAAACAGCATATAATAAACCACGTGGCTCAGCTGAACTAAGAGATATCCCCTTGCCGGTTAATTCAATTTTAAAACCGTCCAGCTTCAGTTCGGGATCGCTCTCAACACGAAGTTGAATTGCATTTTGCTGATGCCTGACATCGGATCGCTTAATCTGCAGTTCGCGGCCTGTTATCATTTTTATATAGTTCATCAACTCAGAAGCTGCAAATTGAACAACAGCATCCGCATCTTGCGGTATCAGGATAGTATTTAATTTGCCGTTTTCCCCGATGGTGAACGAATTTTTGTCCTCATTCAGGTTGCAGGATCGTGACAGTCCGATGAGGAACGTAAAAGAAAGCAGCACGGTCGCATGGAAATGTGTCAATGGATTCATTTGTTATGGATTATTAAGGTTGATACCACGAAGTTATTGTATTGGCCATAATATGCAACTCGTATAATCACTTTTCAAATTTGATTATAAATGAGGTTCTTAACTTTGCAGGCCTTTGTGAATAAAAAGCCATAATAATTTGTACTGTTAATACAAATTAGCTTGTATTTGTAATACAAATAATTAATATGAATTAAGAGTTGAAAAAGATGCAAATAAACCCGGTAAACCCTGAAAGGGTGTCATCTGAATAACCATGGGTGAAGCCCACGGTAATAATACACTCAAGTCATCAGCCCCGAAGTGGGCTGAACATTTCATTCAAAAGTTCAACCACTACGTGGCTGATAGGTTTTCAAAGTTTATTCCGTGGGTTAACATCCACGGATATTGAGATTTAACCACTTTGTGGCAATTTATTATGACTTATAATTAACACATTTTTAATTTCAACTCGTAATTCGCATAATTCATGAAACTTAAGGAAAAATTGCTGAAATATTTAAAAATCAGGCAGGTACGGAATAAGACAACACGGACTATTTCAGACAGCTGTCCCTGTCAGGGTGTCGACAAAAAGGAGTAATCACCGGAACCACATTTACAATAGCATATCCGTCTTCATACCTTCATAAAGGACATTCCTTTACATTTTCAACGCTCTGCCATTTTCGGTAACCAGATTTCCTGTCGGTTGACGGTACATAGACTGTGGCAGTGCTGCCAACCGGTACCCTTATCTTCAGTTCAAACCGGTTATTTTCCTTCTTCCAGTCAATAGCAGCTGTTCCAAAGGGTGTAAGATTTGAATAGGAAGCATAGGAAATGTCATTTGCCGGCATGCGGGCGGAAAATGATATGGCGGTATCCGGGCTGATCCTCATCCGTGTTCATCCCGGCAAGCTTTCTGTAGAACCACACAATCCCGCCACCGAACATGGGATGGTTACGTGAACCTTCTCCGTCCCACTGTTCCCATGTAGTGGTAGCCTTCTGGCTGATCCACCAGCCATATCCGGGCTGTGTACGTTTATTCATGGCCTCATAAGCCATTTCGTGCAGGCCATTTTCCGAAAGCACCTCAAAGAAGAATTGTGTACCGAAGATACCTGTATCCAGATGACCTCCGTTGGCCAGTATATCAGATTTCAGTGCAGAAATTACCCTGCTCTTCTGACCGGCAGGAACACCCATTCTGAGGGCAAAAATATTACCGCCGCAGGGCCCGTATGATCCGGCTATCGGATC
Source organism: uncultured Bacteroidales bacterium (assembly GCA_963705125.1). GTDB lineage: Bacteria > Bacteroidota > Bacteroidia > Bacteroidales > UBA10428 > UBA5072. Next base: position 4,689 of record CAVPIY010000013.1, read on the forward strand.
ATAATACTTTTGGTGAAATGCATTTCTGACCTTATCAGCCAGTCGAGCGTATTCCCCAGCTTCAGCATCCATCCCGAGCATACCGGCAGTTTTTGCCGTAATATCGGCACAACGCCAAAGATAAAATGTATGTACCATATCAGCCGGGGGTAAGTTGCCGGGCGCCACCCAGTCACCGAGGTTCAGCCACTCGTTGGGATTCGATTGATCAGGCGCCTGTGAGAACATGATTCCCTTTTCGTCGGTCCAGGTTAGCATATACCGGATATACCCCTTCATCCCTTCGTAGTTGTTTTTAAGCATATCCAGGTCACCATAGTGCAGGTAAAACTCCCAGGGCATGATGTTCATGGCTGCACCCCATGCCACTCCGCCTCCGCAGCCCGGTTGCCATGGAGCTCCGTTTGGAACGTATCCTGTTTTGGGATTCTGAGCACCCAGCATATCCTGTATCCATTTTGTATAAAAAGCCCTTGCATCCAGGTTATGCATGACCGTGACACACGACACCTGTCCGTCACCCGTATAAGGTGCCCGCTCCCGGTGGGGACAATCGCTGGCCACACCCATATGCATATTATCGGTCTGGCTCCGCCACCAGATTTTATGGATGGTATTGAACAGGGAATTGGAGCATTCAAATCGTCCGGTTGTTTCCACGTTGGTATACACCGCTTCAGCCCTGAGCTGCTCCGGCTTGAGCTCTCCGGGCCAGTTGGTCAGTTCCACTTCACGGAATACAAACCAGGAAAAACGGGCCGCATAGGATTCAGGCCCTTCCCCCTTTAAGGTATAGGAATTCGTGCCGACCGGTGATTCACAAATATACCTGATGTCAATTCTGGTACCGGGTTTACCGGTTACATTGAGCAAATGAAGCCATCCGGAGATTTCCTGTCCAAAATCAACTTGGTAATGTCCTTCACCCAGCTTTTCTATTTTTACCGGGACCAGGCTTTCCATGACCCGGTCGGTGGGTGACATGTGCGCTTTCATTTTGCCTTCAGGTGCCTTCCGGAAAACCACCTGCTCCCATGTTGAATCATTAAAACCCGGAGAGCACCAGCCCGGTTGCTCAAGTCTCGCATCGTAATGCTCACCGTCAAATATGAGATCCATAATTACGGGACTTTTAGAGGCTTTCCAGCTCTGATCGCTGACAATGACCTGCTCAGTGCCATCTGCATAGGTAATGTACAATTGCCCTATGAACCGGGGTGAGCCGTAGGAATGGGTCCAGTGAACCGGCGCATTGTAAAATCCGTTACCCAGTATGGCCCCGATTACATTATCTCCTTTCTTCAACAGGTCTCTTACATCATAGCACAGATACATGACACGGTATTCATGGAAATTATCCTCAAGTGAAATGTAATTGTCTTCCAATCCTGGACGCTTCCCGTATAGGGTTAAATTAGGGACCAGGACATCCTCGGCTCACCTTTTGCCCGTTCATATACAATTCGAATAAACCAAGACCGGCCAGGTATATACGGGCAGAACGGACTTCCTTATCCACAACAAAATTCTTACGAAGCAGGGGCGCAGGGGGTGGCCACTCATCCTCCTTTAGGGGCTGATTGGGAGGCCTGTTACTGGGTTTGGGCAAGGCTTCCTCACCCTGCCACGGTGCACCGATCCAATGCGCTTTCCATTCATCAGGACTCAGTAAGCCCATGCTCCAGCAAGCCGGTTCACTCCAGTGGGATACCTTATCCGTCCTGTCCCATACCCTCACCTGCCACCAGCAATCCTGTCTGGAAATCAAAGGTTTTCCGGCGTATGGGATATTGACTGATTGGCCCGAAATTACTTTACCGCTATTCCACAAATCAGTCCTGCCTGCAATAAGCAATTCTTTCGAACCGGCCACCCTGATCTCCCAGGCTGTCTGGATCTGACCGCGTTCGTTTTCCCCTGCCAGATTTATCCACGACAGGCGGGGAGTAAGGGCATCCACAACCATGGGATTTACCAGATATTCACAGGTCAGCTGAACAGGTTGCAATGCGGCATGTAACAAACCGGTTAAGAGAAAAAAGCACCAAGTAATGGAGAGTATCTTTTTCATAAGACAGATATCATCATTTTTGCACACTCTAATTACTCTAAGTACTCCAAGTACTTTAAGTACTTTAAGTACTTTAATTACTCTTCTTCAAAAACGCCCTTCTCAGTTCCTCCACCTGCCTATCGCTGATGGGGATCAGCTGCCCGATGGGTTTGGCCATGACCAGAGATTTGGCACTGAATTCGGCTACCTCAAGCCGGTCAAAGGTCTGCAGCAGTTTATCACCGGTGACCAGCACGGCATCATTCCGGATGATCACAGCTGGATTGTTTCCAGACAGCAACCCGGGTATATCCTGGTTTTTCTGGTTGTGAATTCCGAAAGGGAGGGAAGGGATATCCTGGAGGAAGATCCAGCTTTCAGGAATAGTCCTGACATCAAGCAGGGTATGTGTTACCCCGAAAGCCATCAGGTAGGGCGGCTGGGTAAATATTATGGAGTTTATAGAAGGGTTCCGGTCGTATATCTCCTGGTGCAGCCAGGTGGCACGGCTCGGTATCTTGCCCGGTTCCCGCCTGCCTCCTTTAATCTGTACAATATCACCGATTTGCAAATCCCACCGGGGTACATTGGTGGGGGTGATCAGAAAATCATTTCCCCTCCACCGCACTGAAACGGTACCGTAAGAGCTGATCATAAGACCCTGATCGCATGCCCGGTGAACAATTTTACAGATCTCAGTTCGTTTCTCCCGTTCATCTGATGGAAATTCAACATGATCCATTTCAGGCAGGTTACCGGGCATCTGGTCTTCAAATTCCTCAATCTCTTTATCTGAAAGATAAAGTGGTGTGCCGATTGTTTTTCCAAATAAAATGGTACGGGCACAGAACTCAAGGGTTTCAAACCGCTGAAAGGCATCCACCAGATCGTATCCTCCGAGCACTGTCCCATGATTTTCCATGATTATGGCCTTATATCCCCTGGCAAATTCGACGGCAATTTTATCTCCCAAAACCCGGCTGCCAGGTAGTTCGTAAGTCGCATAGCCGATTGGGCCGCAAATATACTTCGCCTGGCTGATGATATTGGTATCCGGTATCTCATGAACTATGCTGAAAGAAACCAGGGCAGGCGGATGTGCATGAATGATGGCCCGGATATCGGGGCGTATATCATAAATAGCCCTGTGAAATGGAAATTCAGATGAAGGTTTATGCCTGCCGGTAATGCTTCCGTCGCGCCTGACACATACGATATCCGATGGCCTTAATGATCCTTTGTCCACAGCTGAAGGCGTCACCCATACATCCCCGCTTTCATCAATGACCGAGATATTGCCCCCTGAAGTGGTGGTAAGACCTCTTCTATAGATGCGGCTGATGATCATGGTGATCTGGTCACGCGGATGCATCAGGTTGGTATCCAGTATCTCTGTCATAGAATCATGATTTTGAAAGTACAATCTACCAGGATATGGCAGGGAATGCAGTAATCAGTATTCGGTAATCAGTATTCGGTAATCGGTCTAAACCGGAACTGAATACCGAATACTGAACACCGAATACCGTCTATCGAATACCGATTACCTGATTCAGACCCAGATCAACAGCAGGTAGCGGCGTGCCAAACGCACTCTCCCAAACCACCATCGCTGCGCCAAGTGCAGTGGAGTTATCCATTTCTGATGTTAATACCTTTTTACCCGGTAACCGGGAGGCCAGCAGGCGCACAAATAATTCATTCCGGGCAAAGCCGCCGGAGATATATACCACCTTGGATTTATCATCAGCCGGAATGATGAGGCTGAGGGAGTCAAGGCACAGATCCACCAGGTCATACATGAGATGGTGATATGCATCGTCAAAGCTGGCAAAAAGCGACAGGTTAGCATGATGGTCGATATAATCTGCAGGGATGCCCTGCCGGAAGAAGGTCCGGTCATGTTTCCGGTTCAACATTTTAAGGACCTTTTCGCTGTTGGTCCGTACTGTTTTATAATATCCCGCCTCAAGGCCAAAATGCTTACTTAGCTTTTCCACATTCACATCGTGAATATGTCCCATAAACAGCCGGGATGATTTCACCTGCTGTTGCTGAATACTCATATAGCAGAGGGAATCCTTTCGCAGCTGCTCAGTTGTAAGTGGCTCGCTGTTGAAAGGATTCATCAGGATACACCATGTACCAGTCGATAAAAGCATGAACTGCTCCTTCGTGGCTTTGAAATAAGGTACCAGCGAAGCAGAACTGTCATGTATGCCAATGCCGGTTTTTATCAATTGGTTTTCAATTGTAACATCCGTCACGGTTGAATTCGGAATGGGCTGGGGAAGACTTATACCTTCCCGATGAAGCCAGGGATGATAGCCGTGATTGTCGAAATCCCACATGGCGGTATGGCATCCGATTGAAGTATACTCGGATACCTTTTTCCCTGTAAACCGGTAACTCAGGTACTGCGGAAAGTGCAATACAGTATTGACCCTGGCAAAGACTTCCGGCTTTTTTCGCTTCAGCCACAGGGCCTGCAGACCGGAGTTCAGCATCCCCAGTGCCGGAGAGGCTGTATTCCGGCTGAATTCCTCCACGCCGCCGTATGATTCATAAAAGCCATCCAACACACCTTCGGGCATGGGTTTTAGATAATTGTACACTGGCGTCAGTGGTTCACCAGTACCATCAAGGTACATCAGGCTCGCACCGTATGTTGTAAAATTCAGCGCTTTTATATAATATGCATCATCCCGGATGACACCCGTAACCGTATCCTTCATCCATTTTTCAATCTTCACGATGTCGTCACAGCCAAAGCCCTCCTCATCCGTAATTTCAGGAAACTTTTGTTCATCCTGGTGGACCAGGTTCAGCGATGAATCAAACAGCAGGAACTTTTTATTCGTTTTCCCAATGTCAAAAACGGCTATTACCTCCCTCCTCATAGATTCTGGCTACTAACTGCGTTTAGGCAATGTATCTTTTTCATATTGCTGAATTTCTGTAATATAGTCCTCACCTACCGGTACATTGTTGATCAGGCAGTAATAGTTATAAACTGCGCCAAAAGGTTTGGTTTTCATGATCTCAAGCAGGGCAAGCCGTTCAAAATTCTTCCCGGTTTCTTCATAAGCCCTGAGCTTTTCTGCTGGTTCAAGCAGGGCAAACAAAAAGGCCAGCTGGGCCGCTCTTGTTCCAACAACATAGGCTCCGATCCGGTTAATACTGGCGTCAAAATAGTCCAATGCCACGTTAACCCGGTTTAAGGCATTTGCCCTTACAATTTCCTGTGCGATCAGCTGAATTTCGTCGTTGAATGTTACTACATGGTCGCTGTCCCAGCGTACACCACGGCTTACATGCAACAGGAGTTCATCCACATATAGCAAAACCGAGGATATCTTGTCTCCCACCTGTTCGGTAGGGTGATAATGGCCGTTATCGAGGCAGATGAGCTTGTTGTTCTTAATGGCATATCCCAGGTAAAATTCAGCAGATCCCACCACCATGGATTCTGAACCGATGCCGAATAATTTGCTCTCGATAGCATCCTTCAGATATGCTTTGGGATATTCATCCACAAAAATTTCGTCAAGGGATTGTTTCAGCAGCGCCCGGTGTGTATACCGGTCAACCGGAGTGTCCTTTGATCCGTCGGGTATCCAGATGTTGTTAACAGTAGGAGAACCTAGCTGTTTGCCCATTTCAGCAGCAATCGCACGGGTGCGTTTCACATGTTCGATCCAGAATTTGCGGTATTTTTCATTTTTGCTCGAAAGGGTAAAACCATCATCCGCATAAGGATGTGAAAAACAGGTCGGATTGAAGTCAAGTCCGGTTTTCTGTTTCTTTGCCCAGTCGATCCAGCTTTGGAAGTGCTTCACCTCGATCTGGTCACGATCAACCTTCTGGCCCTTAAAATCGCCGTACATGGCATGCAGGTTCAAACGTTGCTTACCCGGCAGCAGGCTCATTACTTTTTCGATATCCTGCTGAAGTTGTGGCGATCGTTCGTGCTTTGCCGGGATAGTTACCCGTCACCATAATGCCGCCCCCTCCAAGTTCCGCATCGGGCGTTTCGAATCCACCGACATCGTCGGTTTGCCAGCAGTGCAGGCTGATCTTAACCTGGTCGAGTTTCTGAATGGCTTCATCTGTATTCACTCCCAGCAGGGCGTATTGCTCTTTTGCATATTCATATGCCTGTAAAATTTGACCCTTATTCATATTTTTTGATTTAATGATTGTTTGATTTATTGATTTGAAAATTTGAGAATTTGAAAATTTGAGAATTTGAGAATTTGAAAATTTGAGAATGTCAAAATTAAAGATCGAATAACCATTTTCAAATCTTCAAATTAATTAATTTTCAAATTACTGCTATAGCTTAATTACAAATGTAGACATGACCAGAATAATCAGACCCGTTATCAAAATAGCAATGGTCGTTTTGCCTGCTCCCTTCCATTCCTTCAGGATTATTCCCCAGATGTTACTGAAGGTAATATTCATGGCCATCAGTATGCTCCAGGCAAATGCCATCATGGCAACCGGGAGTTTGCTTTCGCCCATGCCCATGAAAAAGAACTGCATGTACCAGAGGGTTCCGCCAATGGCTGAGAACAGGATATTATTAAGCAGAACCGCAGGAGAAACCGACAGGTAATCTCTTCCGGTGCCATTCTTAATATTCAGGAATACACAATACAACAGATTTGTAATTAATCCCCCCAGGGTAACAAACAGGATAACCGGATTTTTAGCAAATAACGGATTCGTGCCCATGCTGATGGCTGATTCCTGGATGGGCTTTCCTGCTGCAAGTCCGAAACTGAAACATGCACTCATGATCCCGGAAAGTATGGCAATTAATATTCCCTTTTTCAGGGCAAACTCGGCAACTGCGCTTTTCCTGTCGGCCTCAGACATATTTTTGGTTTTCAGGCTGCCAGCATATCCGATAATGGCAATCCCGGCTATACCAATTGAAACCCCGATGATCATCAGGATCCCGGCCCGGTCCGAAAACAGGTCTTGCCCGGCAACGATTGGTGGTACGAGTGTTCCGATAGCTGCACACAGACCCAGGGCTATGGATTGTCCCATGGCAACACCGAGATACCGCATGCTGAGGCCAAATGTCAGTCCTCCTATGCCCCACAAGACACCGTAAAATACAGCCCACCATTTTGAAGAAGCCGGTGCCTGGCTGATGATGGATCCCAGGGTGCCCGAGGGAACAGTAAGCCAGGCAAAAAGTAAAGGCACAATCAACCACGAAAAAACGCCCTGAACGATCCAATAGGATTCCCAGGACCAGCCCTTCACTTTCTTTATGGGAACATAGAAGCTGGCAGCGCATATACTGCCGATGGCCATAAGGCCAATACTCAGAATGGAATTCATGGTTTAATAAAAATTTAGTAATTTGGCTTCACTAAAAGTCAAATATACTATTCCATTAGCTCAGTTTCAATATATAAACTGGGTAATTCTTTGTACAAAATGGCACATTTTCATGAAGAATAACTTTAAATATCTCACCCACAACGCCGAAGATAAAGGCTGGGGTGCCTATCTCACCGTAGCCGGTTCCGCCAGGGTGGAACCCGAGGCTGATTATCCGCCTGCAGGGCATCCGACGGGTTATCATTTTAACTGGTATAACGGCAGGATCCTGCAGGAATACCAGATAAATTATATTACCGAAGGGGAGGGCATCATGGAGACCCGTGACGGGTCATTTCCGATCCGTGAGGGATCGGTAATACTTCTTAAACCCTGCCAATGGCATCGATACCGGCCCCTGAAGGACAAAGGCTGGATGGAACATTATGTGGGAATTACAGGAGAGATAGCGAGCCGTATATTCAATTCCTCAGAGATTTTGAACGACTCACCTGTGATACATATCGGATTCCAGGAAAATATCATTAATTCATTCCATGAAATCTTCAATCATGCAATCAGTGAGAAACCCGGCTATCACCAGATATGCACCGGTTTGGTGTTTTATATCCTTGGACAGATCATTTCGATAAAGAAGAATGAGAACTTCCTGCACAGCCAGGTTGAAAAAGCCATTCAGAAAGCATGTATGATCATCCGTGACAATCCGGCCAGGAACCTGAATATTGAAGAACTGGCCCGGGAACTGAATATCAATTATTCATTATTCAGGCGGACGTTTAAGAAATATACCGGCTTGTCGCCCATGCAATACCACACTTCGCTCCGCATGAAACAAGCCGTATACCTACTCACAAACAGTGATCTCAGTGTGAAGGAAATATCGTTCAACCTCGGTTTCTGTTCGGTATTTTATTTCAGCAAACTATTCAAGGAAAAAACCGGACGTACACCAAGTGATTACAGGAAGATGAATAGAAGTGACGAGGGACCAGGGACCAGGGACAAGTGGGTGATGAGTGATGGGTAATGAGTGATGAGTAAGGAGTGGGATTTGGGAATTGGGAGTTGGGTGTGGTTGGCACACAGAATTCACAGATTTCCGCAGATTGTAAAAAAACCAATTGATAATCACACTCATAACCCTAACCTCACGACCCACTGATTACTCATTACTCATTACTCATTACTCATTACTGTTTACTCATTACTGCCTTCATGGAAAACATTCAAAATCCAGAACTCCAGCTTGTTTCCGATTTTATCCAGTTTACCAACCGGCATGTATTCCTCACCGGGAAAGCCGGAACCGGAAAAACAACCTTTTTGCATAGCATGAAACGATCATCTCCCAAACGGATGATCGTTGTAGCCCCCACGGGAGTTGCTGCTATCAATGCAGGTGGTGTGACCATCCACTCGTTTTTTCAGTTACCCTTTCATCCATACATCCCGGCATTGTATCTTCAAACGGGCAATTTCCGGACCTCTCCGGAAAAACAGGAGTCCTCCACCTTTAAAATGAGCCGGGAAAAGGTTAACATAATTAAAAGTCTTGATCTGCTCATCATTGATGAGATCAGTATGGTAAGAGCTGATATACTGGATGCCGTGGATTTCATCCTCCGGCGGTATAAAGACCGACAGCAACCATTTGGCGGAATTCAGCTGCTGATGATCGGTGATCTGCAGCAACTGGCCCCGGTCGTAAAGGAGGAAGACTGGGAGATTCTGGGCAACTATTATGATACGGCATTTTTCTTTGGCTGTCATGCTTTGCGGCAAACCGACTATGTAACAATTGAACTTCAGCATGTATACAGGCAAAGGGATCTGGCCTTCATCAACCTGTTGAACAGGATCCGGGACAACCAGCTGGACGCAGAGTCCATGCAGGAACTCAACAAACGGTATGATCCGCATTTTGATGCCAATGTGGCAGGAGGCTATATCACGCTGACAACCCATAATGCGCAGTCACAGGTCCTGAATGACAGCCGGCTTGCTAAACTCCCGGATAAGGTGCGTTCCTTTAAAGCCGATATTCAGGGTGAATTTCCTGAATATGCATATCCCACGGCCTTTGAACTACAGCTTAAAAGGGATGCACAGGTCATGTTTGTCAAAAACGACCTGTCAAAGGACAAACTTTACTTCAATGGCAAGATTGGCAGGATCCTGGATTTCGAAGCAGATTGTATCCAGGTGCAATGTCCGGAGGATAATAAACTTATTGCTGTCGGGCGCGTGGAATGGCAGAATATGAAATATACCCTGGATAAAGAAACCAAAGAGATACAGGAGACTGTCATAGGCACCTTTACCCAGTATCCGCTGAAACTGGCCTGGGCCATTACCATCCACAAAAGCCAGGGATTGACCTTTGACAATGCCATCATCGACGCACGTGCGGCGTTTGCACACGGTCAGGTATATGTTGCCTTAAGCCGCTGCCGTACATTGGAGGGAATTGTCTTAAGTACACCTTTATCCCGCAATGGTATTTTTACTGATCCCTCCGTTTCGGGTTTCATCCGGGAAGCAGAACATAACCGGCCGGATCAGGAGGTATTGAAGAAATCGAAAAAGGCATACCAGCACTTGCTCATCACTGAACTATTCGATTTTAATGCACTGCAGCGCTGTGCATTATACGGGTTAAAACTTGCAGATGACCACCATAAAAGTATCCTGGGGAATATTCAGGTTGAACTTGAACAAATTTCCGTATGTGTTAAAACCGAACTGACGGAGATTTTCGGAAAATTCAATCCACAGCTTCTCCGCCTGCTCTCCATGAATGATGATTCAGAAACCAATGATCTCCTGCAGGAGAGGATAACCAAAGCCTGTTCATTCTTCTCCGGAATAATCGCGGGTAATGTGTGTGAAAGACTGAACAGGATAGACTGGCAGACTGATAATAAAGAAATCAGGAAATCAGTTAACCTCGCCCTGGAGAAACTGAGAGCGGAAGCCTCATTGAAACTGGCCTGTCTTCAGGCGTGTCAGGCAGGCTTTCAAATTAAAAAATACCTGGATGCCAAAGCCAGGGCTTCAGTGGAATTGCCTTCCCCCAAGCTCAAACAGTCCAGGTCTGTTGAGGATAATTCAGGTACTATACTGCATCCTGCCTTATTCAACCGGTTAAAATCGTGGCGCACCGGGAAAGCACTGCAAACAGGCCTGCCGCAATACATGATCCTGCCCCAAAAGACGATGGTCACACTGGTGAACTTCCTTCCCCAATCCATGATTTCCCTGAAAACTGTTAAAGGTATGGGCAATAAGAAAGCAGATCAGTTCGGGCCTGATCTGCTTGACATGATACGATCCTATTGTCAGGAGAAGAATATTGATCAAAAGTCAACCGGAATATCCGGCTAATCCGGCTTTAACCAGCTTGCTGCATTCAATCATTCCTTATCCATCTTCACCAGGATCCTTTCACTGAATTCCGGCAGGGGAGTGACCAGATTCCCCACATCGGACCAGTCGGCATTCATAATGCTCATAGAGAAAGAAACAGCATCGGAACTTATTTTAAATACCTCCCTGGATAAACCAAATTCCATTTTAATCGTATTACCTTCTTTTGTTATGTAACCGGCCTTTATGGCATTCTCATTTTCAAATCCCATAAAGGGCCAGCCAGGATCCCCGTTTGCCAGGTCCACATAGCCGGGTGCAAACCATCCGCCATCATATAAATTTCCCTCACAACTGAAATCAACTCCCATTTCTTTCATTGAAAATCCGGTTGAAACAGCATCATCTGCATCAATATACACGCCAAAGATATGGTCCGCCAGCCCTGCATATTCTTCAACAGAATCGAAAGCAACATATATATATACAAAATTGGCATCGTAATCAACTTTGGCTGTATCCACGGCACCCTTGCCCGACAATAGGAAATCAGGATAAGTCACACCCTCCCAATCGTCGAATGTTCCATCTTCGAGGTCAATTACAGATGGTTTATCCACCCTGATTACCGTGTGAAAGATATATGATGTGCCGTCCAGGGATCCATTCATGGTAATTACATAGTTGCCGATTTCTGCATAGGTATGCTCCACAGAGTCTCCATCTGCATCAGGTGTATCATCACCGAAATCCCAGGATATGCCTGTCGCTCCTTCCGTGGCATTGGCAAAGGTTACCGTCAGTCCGTTATAGTAGGAACGAAAATCCAACGGCGGCGTATCTTCCAGGTTATATTCGCCCTCTTTGCTGCAGGCCATGAATACAAGCATGATCAATACAGCAAGATAAGTCTGATTTTTTATATATTTTTTCATAGGATCGATCTTTATTCATTTGGCATACAAAGCTTATTCGTACTGAGTTCACTCGACGGGATCGGATAAATTACCTCAGGATCATCCGCCTGAAAAAGGACACCGCCGGCATCCAAACCCGGCTCACTGGTAGAAGGCACCCCATTATATGTATCCAGATGAAAACCCCAGTAATTGCGAACAATGTCTTTCCCGTTTCTCAGGAGGTCAAATATCCGGTGTCCTTCGAATGCAAGTTCAATCCTTCTTTCCTTCAGGACAACATCCAGTATTTCACCACTGCCAATGGCAGCCTCATCATACAGGTAATCATCAATGACTTCGCCCTCAGGCACAATCAGCCGGTTTTCACGTATCGTATTTAAATCAGCAACAGCCATGGAAACTTCCCCCTGTTTTGCATAAGCCTCTGCCCTGTTCAGGTAAACTTCGGCCAGGCGTAAAAATACGGGTGAACTGAGTGTAGGGGATCCGTCCTGTTCCGAAAACTTGCTGATATAATACATGGTTATACCGTTCTTATCAACAGGTTCTTCCGTAAGGATATATTTCCAGCGCTGGTCGATATCAACCATATTGGTTCCGAAACCCATGTCATCCATCAATGAGGGCGTAGCCCCCTCTTCGGCCCAGCAATTGTTGCCATTGTATATCATGGATGCCACACTGCCCTCAAGCTGATCATCTACCGGATTGAAGGAAATAATCCATATGCCTTCACTTCCTGTCTTTGCCGAAGAAAAAAACGCAGGATAACTTTCTGCCGTTTCCAGGGTAAAATACCCTGAATTGATGACCTTATCCGCATAGGTAATGCAATTTTCCAGATCGCCTATATAGAGATATACACGTGAAAGCAGGGCCCAGACAGCTTGCTTGCCGGCATATTTGTGGTTATCATTAACCCGGCCATCCGGCATGTCATCTTCCATAAGGGATTCTGCTGTCTCCAGACTGCTGATAATATAATCATAGGTTTCCTCAAGGGTAGCCCTTGCCTTGGGCATGTTGTCCGTTTTATCCTCGCGGATGATCACGCCCGGCATACCCTTATTTGCTTCACTGTATGGCTTTGCAAAGAACCTGACCAGATTATGCATGGCATAGGCCCGGAGAAAATAGCTTTCTCCTTTAAGCTGGTTCGTTAAGGGATCATCCCCCTTTTCATCTGCCATGGATATGGCTACATTGGCACCATAGACGATTTTGTAGGACATCTCCCAGAAATAGTTAATATTTGATTTTTCTGCCGTCCTGTCCCTGAACCTGAAACTATTGATCAGGTCATCTTCTGTTTTATAGGCGCAGGCAATATCGTCACTGGCAAAATCGCTCATCTGGTAAAACTGTCGTATATAGCAATGACTGCCGTAATCAGCAGACTCTTTGAAAATGGCATACAGTCCATTCACCAGACTCGGGAGCCCATCTGAGGTATTTACAATCTGATCGCTTGTGAGTGCATCCTCGGGGATAACGTCCAATTCGCATTCAGTCAGTGGAAATGAAACAAGCAGCAGACCGATATATTTTAGTATATTTTTCATATTGAATAGGTTAGATTAGAAACGAACGCGTAAACTTATTAAGTACTGCCTGTTATTGGGATATTTAAACTCGGTATATCCCGGAAGATTTCCGTAAGCCGGATCAACGGAAACTTCAGGATCCTGACCCCAGAAATTCGTAAATGTAAATGGACTGTCAGCTGACAGGGAAAGTGTCAGACCGGTCAGTTTCATTTTGGTAACCAGGCTTAGATGGCAGGTCATAGGACAGTGTAATATTTCTTACCTTCAGGAAGCTTCCATCCTCTATGAAACGGGTCGACGGATCGAATGAATTCCGGGCATTCTGCGGTAGAGGCTTCGTGGCATTATCGCCTGGTTGTTGCCAAAGTTTATAATCATCACGTGGCATCATGGCATTAAACTGTGTCTCATTCAGGTCATGGTCGGCATATCTTCTGAAGTAATTGAATATTTTGTTGTCCGACAAGTAGGAAAAGCTTCCGCTGAGAGATACAGCCCTGTATCTGATCAGGGTTGAGAATCCACCCTGGAATTTCGGCATGGGTGTGCCATATTCAATATACCTGGCATCCTGGTATTCGTGTGTGGTCTGTCCGTTTTTATCCACCCAGAGCATGGATCCATTGTCCGGGTCAATACCATAGAACTCCTTGGCATACCATGTATAAAGTGATGCACCGTCATGATAAACCTGTGAGACGCCGTAATTATTGGCAGTTATGATGGTATCACCTCCAAAATCCCTTAGTTCATTTTTGTTATACCCGATGGAAAAATCCAATGACCAGTTGAAATCACGGGTTTTAACCATGTCTGCATTCACGCTGAGTTCAACACCCTGGTTCAGATCCTTGCCGATGTTCTGCCATTGGGTTCTGAATCCGCCGGAAGGAGGCAAGGCACGTTCAACTAAAAGGTCCTTGGTCATATTCCGGTAAAGATCCAATTCCAGGTTGATCCTGTTAAGCAACCCGATCTCCAGACCGATATTGAACTGATCTGTCTGCTCCCAGGTGAGGTCAGGATTTGCCATTTGTGTCGGAACGGCAGCGGGTTCCCCGTCGTATTGGGACGAGAAGCTGAACATTTCCATGTACCGGTAAGGACCAATATCTTTCATCCCGGTTTTACCCCAGCTGGCTTTCAGTTTCAAATTCGAAACAACTGATGTATTCTTCATGAAATTCTCGTTGCTAAGCAACCAGGCCGCCGATACGCTGGGGAACCGGGCTGTCCTCTTGTTCGGGGCGAACTGTGAAGACTGGTCGACCCGGTAGGAAGCGGATACAAAGTACTTGCCGGAATAATTGTAATTTGCCTGTGAAATAAGGGATTGCATGACCGATTTAGATGGAGCGCCACTGATGAGGTATTGGCTGGATGCTACCGATGGAGCGCTCAATCCTTCAGGTATGTTCATTCCAGAACCAAATATATAATCATCATTCCCTCCCTGGGCCTCAAATCCAGCCAGTCCGCTGATTGAATGCTCCGACCAGGTGTAATTGAATTTCAGCAGATCAGTGGTAATGCCACTATAGGCAAAATTACTCTGGGTACTGGTATATCCAAGTCCGTAATATACAATATTGTCTGCTGCCTTGGCATAATATGTCTTGTCCATGGTGGTATAAGCACTTATCCGGTTTGTAGTGGAGAAGGTCAGCCAGTCCAGGATCTTTATGTTTAAATCCAGATCATAGTCAAAACTGAATGATTTATTGCTGAGCTCCGAGTTCTGGGCCGCCTGTATGGGATTTATCTTATCCTTTGACCAGATCCCTTCGGCTGTTTTAAAACTCCGGACTTTGCCTGCTGCGTCATAAGGATCATCCCATGGCATACTGACATAAGCATAATAGAGATTCATATAATCAGCGCCACGGTTCTTTGATCCGCTTAGATTGATATTGTTTGTCATGGAAACCCGGTCGGAAAACTTGTATGTGCTGTTTGCACGGAGGTTGACACGTTGAAAGTTGGAATTGATGAAGGTCCCCTCTTCATTGTAATAGCTTGCGCCAACATAATAGGAGAATTTGTCACTTTTACCTGCCGAAGACAAAAAATAATTCTGGACCAGGGCCGGATTAAAAGTCTCATCAAGCCAGTCCGTATTTATGTTCAACAGTGAATCCGGTCTGGCAGCCTTGAATTTCCTGTCATCTACAACAAATTCCACAGGATCACGGAAGAATTCCCTGTGATACCCATATAAGGTTTCGCTATCCATCATGCGGACATTTCCATGATCGGCAACCCGGAGGCCGGTTACTGCTTTGAATTCGAATTGCGGCTTACTTGCCCTGGCTGTCTTTGTTGTAACGACCACCACACCACCATTGGCCTGCGACCCGTACATACCTGTTGCACCTGCATCTTTCAGCACGGTAACACTTTCCACATCATTCGGATCAAATGTTCCGCCTATTATGCCATCCACTACATACAGGGGTCCCTGTGGTGCACTGAAGGAGGAAATTCCCCGGATTCTGATCTCGGAAGCCGCTCCCGGCGCACCGGAACTGTTAATTACCTGTATGCCTGACACTTTTCCCTGAAGCATGGTGCCGATATCATTGGTTGTCACATCCATCAGCTTTTCAGATGAAACAGTCGCCACAGCACTTGTAATTTCACTTCGTTTCTTGGTGCTGTAGCCCATAACAACAACGGTTTCCAGCTCTTTGATCTCCGGAATCAAAATAATATCAATGGATGTTCTGCTCCCAACCTGTTCTTCCTCAGTATTATAACCTATATAACTAAATACCAGCACATCCCCTGTATTTCGTACGGAGATACTGTAGGTTCCGTCATTACCGGTAATGACTCCCTGGTTTGTTCCCCTGATGGTAATGTTTACCCCGGGCATACCCTGGTTGTCATCAGCCCCGATGACTTTTCCGGTAACGGTGACCTGCCCGTACAATGAAGCATAGACCGCAATCATTGCTAAAACCAGCCACACTTTTCTGAACTGTAAATAAATGACTTTCATACAAAGAAAAGGTTTAGTTTGTAATCACTTCTTTTCCATTTTCCAGGATATCTTCCGGTTCAGCATAGTTCCGGTCCGGTGGAAAGATACATTAAAAAACCAGGAAAAAACCCGTTGAATGATGGATTTGTTTCTCTATCAGAATGACCGCCAGAAATCATAATTCTCTTCCTCCATCTGCTGCATGCCAGGATAGGGGTAATAGAGAAATTCATCTTTCGAAGCCACAAAGAATCCGTTTGTGCAGGTGCGGTACAAAAGGGTTCCATTGAAGGTCCGCTGTACGGTCTTCCGGTATTTATCCGGTTCATTCCGCAAAATGATCAGGCAATCGCGCAGATGTCCGATGTTGGCATAGGGCAAATTGTTGGCGGATCCGCGTACCGGATCAGTTGCGAGCTGATCAAGCAGCAACTCGACGAACATGAGCTTCGGAATATGAACCTGCTGGTTTTCTGATGTCATTTCTTTTGCAAACACAGAAGGAGTCAGGGTACTGGCTATTACAGGCGTAACCGGACAAAGCTCCTGGTACAAATGGAGACGGCCTTCTTTTTCGCTTTTCACATCATATTTGCCCTTTTTCAGCTCCAGAATTCTTCCGTCATCGGTTACCAGATAAAGGTCCTTTAGGGATTTCAATGGCAACTGCTCCAATACGCGGTAAACTGAAAGATATACTGAACTTTTTGGTGAACCGTCGGGCTTTCTCACGCAACGCTTATTCACATAATCCATGGGGATGATATTCTTTGCAGCTTCCTGGTCAACTTCGAAAAAAATAGCCTGTCCCTGGGTTCTTTTTCTTGTCCCTGTGGCCATATATTCACCAAAATCCTTGGGTGGTAACATGGAAGCGATCAGCGCTTCCGGCAAAACACTCAGATAGAAAAATGTGTTCATGGCGTTTTTGATTAGTTTTTTTGAATATCCCTGACAACCAAGTCCTGATTTGATTCAGGGTAGGTTTTCTAATCTAATTTACTCCTTTTTTATCAGATAACCAATATCTATATTCAGGTTCTTTTTAAAAACTGTTCATTTTATACAATAGGTATGATGATCATCTCTTATTCCATAAGTGTATGATAGTAAAATAATCTGAAATATTCGTTAATATAGCGATATTAAAAGCTGGCAATACTTTAAAAATATATAACTTGTATCCAGGTTAAATTCTATTTCGTCCCTACAGGACTTTATCATGTTTTGTATTTTTGTATCTACCAATATATTGTCCCTCCGGGACTGTCCCTTTAGGGACAATATATTGGTAGTAAAAAAGTGACCCCCTTTTATTATAAGTCCCATAGGGACGTAATAAATAAAAGGTTTCTATTGATTTCCTTATTATTTACCCGGACAGTAGTGAAAATATATATTGTATGCAGAGAAAAACCTTCATCAGCTTACTTTTTTTAGTCATCATCATGCTGATCACATCATGCAGTAAAAACAATGTCCCCATCAGTCTCCACCCTGATAATCCGCATTATTTCCTTTTCAGGGGTCAACCGACCATTCTTATCGGGTCAACAGAACATTATGGGGCAGTCCTCAACCTTGACTTTGACTTTATCCCCTATCTGGATGAGCTTGCATCTCATAATTTAAATGTAACCCGTACGTTTTCAGGTATTTACCTTGAACCTCAGGGAGCCTTTGGCATTGTGAATAATACGCTGGCCCCTGCAGAAGATAAACTGATCTGCCCCTGGGCCCGCAGCAAACAACCGGGTTATGCCAACGGCGGGAACAAATTCGATTTGAATGAATGGGATGAGGCATATTTTAAGCGACTGGAAAATTTTATTTCAGAAGCAGGCAAACGCAATATTGTTGTTGAGCTTGACCTCTTTTCAAATTTCTATGATACCATCCAATGGAAGTTAAGTCCACTCTATATTGACAACAATATCAACCAGATCGGAAATATCGCCGACCATAAAGAGATCCTGTCATTGAAACATCCTGAAATCCTTGCTGTACAGGAAAAAATGGTCAGGAAGATCATTGAATCATTGCAGGAATATGATAACCTGTACTATGAAGTGTGTAATGAGCCCTATTTTGGTGATCTTGAAGCACTCGAGGCCTGGGAACAGCATATGACATCGGTTATTGCAGATGCTGAGAAAGACTTCAGACATAAACACCTGATATCCAAGAACATAGAAAATGGTTCCCAAAAGATTGAAAATCCAAATCCCCTGGTTTCCATATTCAATTTCCACTATGCCAAGCCTCCCGTTACCGTGGATATGAATTTTGGCTTAAATAAAGTGATAGGCGACAACGAAACTGGTTTTGACGGCATTGAAGATGTTCATTACCGGACGGAAGCATGGGCCTTTCTGACAGCTGGTGGTGGACTGTTCAACAACCTGGATTATTCCTTTACCGTGGACCATGAAGATGGCAGTTTTCAGGTTCCAGAAAAACAACCTGGTGGTGGCGGCAACAGTTTCAGGTTACAAATGAACATCCTCAGACAGGTCTTTAATGAAATCAACTTCATATCCATGAAGCCTGCAAATTCGATTATTCCGGATACACTCATGAATTCATCAACGGCCAGGGTCCTGGCGGGGGAGGGGCAATATCTCATTTACCTCGACAAAACAGCACAGACAGGTACGGAATCTGTCGACAGTCTGGACAGTCCGAAAAACGAGGTCATGCACCTCACCCTGGAGCTTCCGGCCAGCCGGTATGCGGTTTCCTGGATCAATACCATAACCGGCGAACGTTCCGCGCAGGAGATCGAAGTAAACCAGCCAGGAACTGTCTCACTGGAAACACCTCCCTTTTCAGAAGATATCGCTTTGCTGCTTAGGAAAAAATAAATACGTGTTCACAGATTGAAACGAAACAGCATCAAATGAATCCCATATTCCGAATCGGAATATTCACAGCCTGCGTAATGAGTTCATTTTATTCACATGCGCAGGAGATCAAAAGGGAACAGAAGCCGAATATCATCCTGTTCCTGGTGGATGACATGGGCTGGCAGGATACATCCGTACCATTCTGCACGGAAACCCCGTTCAACCGGTTGTACCATACGCCTGCCATGGAAAAACTGGCATCACAAGGCATGAAATTCACCCAGGCTTATGCCTGCAGTGTCTGTTCTCCCACCCGCGTAAGCCTGATGACCGGGATGAATGCCGCCCGTCACCGGGTCACCAACTGGACGTTGCAGCGCAATACTCCGGTCGATGCCTCCGATGACCTGCTGGATTTCCCGCCCTGGAATGTTAATGGCATGCAAACGGCAGATTCGGTTGAACGGTCGGTCCAGGCAACTCCCCTGCCCCAGATTCTGAAGAATAACGGATGGTTCACCATCCATTGCGGGAAAGCTCATTTTGGTGCCATGAATACCCCATCGGCCAATCCGCTGAACCTGGGCTTTGATGTGAATATTGCCGGTCACGCCGCCGGTGCCCCCGGAAGTTACCTGGGTGAAAGAAATTTCGGCAATGACGTAAAAGGTGCTTATACCCTGCCCTGGGGTGTTCCCGGACTGGAAAAGTACCACGGAGACAGCATTTTTCTGACCGAAGTGCTTACCCGTGAAGCGATCGGGGCCATGGAGCGGGCCCTGGATGCCAGAAAGCCCTTCTTTCTCTATATGGCACATTATGCTGTACATACACCCCTGGAAGCCGACACACGGTTTTATGAAAAATATAAGGCCATGGGACTTGAGGAACCTGAGGCAAGGTATGCTTCCATGATCGAAGGCATGGACAAAAGCCTGGGCGATCTGATGAACTGGCTCAACAATAAAGGGATCACTGGCAAAACCATCATACTCTTTATGTCAGACAACGGTGGCCTCAGCGCCCATGCCAGGGGCGGACAGCCCCATACCCACAACCTGCCCCTGAACAGTGGTAAGGGATCAGCCTATGAAGGCGGTATTCGCGAACCCATGATCGTGAAATGGCCGGGGAGGGTTAAGCCGGCCTCGGTGTGCAACGATTACGTGATCGTGGAGGACTTTTTCCCGACCTTGCTCGAAATGGCCGGCATAAGGAACTTCAGCACAGTACAGCCAGTGGATGGCCTTAGTTTCATGCCTATGTTGCTGCAGAAAGGATCGTCATCGCTGAAGCGGGACCTGTTCTGGCATTACCCCAACAAATGGGGTCCTGAAGGACCCGGGATAGGTGCAACGAGCACAATCCGCAGCGGATGATTGGAAACTGGTCTATTGGTATAAATATCAGCGGTTTGAACTCTTCAACCTGGCGGATGATATCGGTGAAAGACACAATCTGGCAGGGGAGCAACCCGATTTGGTGAGAGAACTCGCCAAAAGACTGGGTGAATACCTCCGGCATGTTCATGCACAAAGACCCCGGATGAAGAGCACCGGAAGGGAAGCCCCCTGGCCTGATGAAGCCATATAAAATCGCCGGCAATTTAAATCAAGAATAAACCATCAAATACCTGTCCAAATGCTTAACAGAATTCAACAAATCTGCGGATTATTAATCCCGGTTCTGCTTACTTCATGTTCTTCCGGTAATTTCCGGCTTCGTTCCGATGACATTACGGCCGGATTTGACAAGAACCTTTACTGCAATCTCCAATGGATTCCGGCAGGAGACCATTCGCTTGTTGTCTTTGATACAGCCATTCAGCCCGGCATCATTGCAGACGGGAAACCCTGCTTTGACTTTGGCAAAGATATCCGCCTGTCGAAAAGAAAGCGTGTGGACAAGGAATTCGGGCTGGGGCTGGAAGCCCTTGTTCAAGGTGTCTTTGAAGAAGGAGACCTGAAGATCGAACGTGAGATTCGGCTCTTTCTGCCGGATCAGTTCAAGGGGACAGCCATCTTCAGGACCATTTACCGTAACCTGGGTAACAAACGCATCCATATCGACAGTGTATACAGCCAACGGATACTCCTTGACCACCGGTTGGCAGAACCTGAAATGCAATCCGCTGAACTGGCCTCATTTCAGGGAGGTATCAACGAATGGGGACGGGACTATGCCCTGATATGGCTGAAACCGGGATTCCGGCAGGAAAATTTCCAGGGCATGCATCCTACAACAAATAATGAAGTGATCGGTGGCGGTATGCCGCTCGTGGATGTCTGGTGCAAAACCATGGGGGTTGCAATTGCACACCTTGAAACCGAACCCCAATGGCTGAGCCTTCCGGTTACCA
The DNA here is from genome assembly GCA_963705125.1 of uncultured Bacteroidales bacterium. Taxonomy (GTDB): domain Bacteria; phylum Bacteroidota; class Bacteroidia; order Bacteroidales; family UBA10428; genus UBA5072. The sequence goes on from CAVPIY010000013.1 coordinate 26,130, forward strand.
TGCATCAGGACGGAAGAACCGAATTGGGAATTCTGGAAAAGCCGGATGAAAAACTGGGCATGCAGGCATGGCTGAATCCCGCAGATAGTTTTCAGACCGTGCTGAATGCGGTTATTTTTCACCGCCTGGATTTCCACGATGCATTAAGCACATATGGAAACCTGTTGAGATGCCGGGGAATCGGAATTTTAAAAACGTCTCCGGAAAAAGCATACGAGTCATACTGGAAAAGCTGGGGATTCGGTATGAACTTCACGCTGAACCAGATTTATAACTTACTGCCGGAGCTGAAAGAGGTCGGGATTCACATAGCCAACCTCGACGATGGCTGGTTTGAATACTATGGCGACTGGAATGTGAACCGCTCACCCGGCAAATTTCCGGGCGGTGATAAGGATATCATGCGCTTTGTGGAAAATATCCACAAACAGGGCTTCAAAACCAACCTCTGGTGGTATCCGCTGGGTGTTAGCCCCCAAAGCATCCTGGCCAGTGAAAAACCTGACCTGCTCATTCAGGCTGAAGACGGCAGCTATCCGCTCGAATCCAGGGGTCTATATCAGTTCTGCCCGGCCTATGAACCGGCTTTGCAATACATCGGGGACCTGGTTACCCGTTTCACCGGCACCTGGGGCTTTGACGGATTGTATTCCGATACCAGGGGACTTGCCGCGGTGCCGCCATGTTACAACAAGGCCCATCACCACCAGTCACCCCTGGAATCCTACCGGAAAATACCCGGAATGTTCAGGGTCATTGATGAAACACTCAGGAAACAGAATAAGGATGCACTGCATGAAGTGTGTATCTGTGCAACGCCCCACTCCCCCTATAATATGCCCTTCTATCAGATTGCAAGCGCTTCTGATCCGGTGAACCAGTTCCAGGTCAGGAGCAGGATCAAAGTTGAAAAAGCCATCCATGGACCCACATTTTGCGTGGGTGATTGTTATCAGGTACCCGCAGATGAATATGATGGTTTTTCATCGCGGCAGTCCTTTGAAAGTGCCCTGGGTACCGGTGCCCAGGCAACCACCTTTTATAAAGACCTGGATTCTGCCCAGTTCAGGGAATGGAAAAAATGGATCGGGAAATACAGGGAGCTGGACCTGGGTCGCGCGGAATATGTGAATCTGTATGATATCGCGTTCGACAAACCCGAGATCCATGTGGTAAAGAAAGGGGATGCGCTATATTATGGGATCTATGCCGACAGCTGGGGAAAAGACAATATCATTCAGCTCAGGGGACTGGAAAAGAATATGACCTATTCCGTTTATGACTATGGCCGTGATCAGGAACTGGGAACGATTACTGGAAATAAACCTGAACTCAGGGTGGATTTTCGGGATTATTTGCTGGTCCGGCTGACACCAAAATAATCAAATCAGCGGTTTTTCACAAGCAGGATCTTCGTGCTTTCAGACCTGTATTGCAGTTTTTCCCTGACCTCCCAATGACAAAGATAGATACCGGGGCTAACAGGATAATGATTGACATCCGTAGCGTTCCATTTAACACTGTGACTACCGGCCTTCTGGAATCCTTTCTGCAATGAATCGACCTTTTTTCCAGCCAGGTCATAGATCTCAATACTCACAAAGCTGTTGTTTCTCAAGGTATACTCTATCTGAATGGCTGTTGAGAAGGGATTTGGATACGCAGCACAGGATATTACATTTCCTGTACTGACCTGAACTGCGTTCATAATGCTGTTGACTGTCAGCGTGTCAGTCCTTCCAATCATACCGTACTGATCAGTTACCCTTGCTGTAAGCTTAAGTTTTGATCCTCCTGTGTTATGCCAATCAAAAGCGTATGGTGCATGGTATGATTCTCCGATTTTATGTCTTTCATTATAGTATTCCACCTTATATACGGTAGAATCCCCATCCGGGTCAGTTACCGAAACCGCCAGGTGAACGGTATCGGATTGCACTTCTCCGGTATCAGGTGAGGTAAATCTTATTTCAGGCCGCCGGTTTGGGACAAATCCACCGGTGGAATCAGCACACAGAAAGCCAAAAGTAGCAGCATTCAGAACGGTGTTCTGATGAATGGTGAATTCTGCATTCAGCGGACATGTGTAGTTGTTAAACCAGCGCTCATGTCCGGGCCATTGTGAAATTGAAGCAGGATAAATGGATTTGTAGGGCCATTTCAGATCCCAGGCTCCCTGCCCGGTTGCCCAGCTTTCAACCCGCCAGGGTCCGTAAGGTGTTATTCCGGGTGCCATTTCAACCTTTCCATTGTACCATGAATCCATATGAAATATCCGTGAGGGATGCCTCAGGCCAAGTCCGGTTATCCAGGTAGTATTCAGCGCATTGCATCCCAGAAAGTAATCACAGGTAGTATACAGGCAGGAAAGATATTCACGGGCTTTGTTCGGATCGGAATCCTGAAGCAGCCTGTAACCCATGATAACCTCAAAGACAAGGGGGGTGGTGGGTTGACCGACAAGCATGGGCATATAATAATCTCCTCCGAACCGACAGGCCCTTATTGAAGAGGTTGAAGCAAACAGATCAGCCGTGGTGATGATGGACCCCTGTATACTGCTGAGCATTTCTGAATCGGTTTCCATGCTGTCAGGCATGGCAGCATATAGGTAGGGTGCCCATCGTGCATCATCGCGCAAAACCGTGGTTGTTGTTAAGGCTGCCATGTCGGTTTTCAGTTGCGACAGGTATTCTGCTTCACCGGTCAGACGGTGCAAACTGGCAGCAGCATAAGCCCGGATATCCCTGAGGGGTATCCCTATGGCCGGTTTATTCCCTTCATCCCCCGCTACTGTATGATTTTTTGCCCAGTTGTAGGTTTCGGTGGCTTCAAGGGTCCAGTCAATGGTATCGGTCAGACCCGCCGTTTTATGACAGAAAGCCATCTGTGCCGCCAATGCAGCATACTTGTAAGTAGAAAAAGGATCTTCGCCTGATACATACCAGGTTCGTGTATTATCCTGCCAGGACCCACGGCCTTTGCCATCCGGGGACTCATCCCCGCCCCACAGGTCACCAAAGACCCTGGTTCCGATCCCTCCGCTTCCATATCCCCTGTCCATGATCTCATGACGGGTACGGTAATAAAAACGAAGAAGCCAGGAAGCCTCATCCAGGATATCCGGAACTCCGTTACCGCTTTCCGGAATGTTCAGCTCGCCATCGCTGAAATGATCCGGTGCCGCTTCCCAGATGAACATCAGCATACAGGGTACATTCAGGTGGGAAAAGTAAGTATCCCAGTCTCCGGCATCCTGATACCAGCCCCAGGTATTCAGGGGTCCTTTATCCCCTGCCTCAATGTCGGGTTTATCGGCAGGGTCATTGTCACCATTATTCCAGTCAACAAACCGGGATGAAGTATACCTGAGTTTTCCTGAAAATCCTGGTGTTTTTTGAGGATTATGCGGTACATTCCTGGTAAATTCAGTGTAAGGGCCGGTAAGCGCAATACCGCTGCGGTTATGATATAAACCGCGAACGGTTGTATAAAACGGCATCCTGTATACATCCGCATCAATCCTGAAAGGAAAGGAGCAACCGAACCCTTCTACAGCCAAAATATAGATGCCAGGTTTGTTATATTCAGAAAAATCACATTCATATACATCACATGAAAGGAAATTGGCATCCGGGGTTTCTGTTGTCTGACCGGTTTCGGGATTGGTCTTTGATTTCCTGAATGCCAGTTCTCCGGAATACACGGTCAGACCAGTCCTGTAATCCATCAGGTGAAAGGGACTGCCGGTAAAATCTGCCAGGTCGAGTCCGCCCAGTTCACCCATCCAGTGATAGACATAACCGTATTTTTCGGGCGCTGAGGGCACATACCCGACCAGATTCACATGAACAGCTTCAGAACGTGTACCTGTTTCCTCAAAGGTTAAAGACCAGGATGAACCATTCTCAGCCAGTGAGCCGGTCCCAATGGTGTAGGTCTTGCCGGATATCATCGGGGAAGGAAGCACAAGGTATATCCAGTGTTCCAGCACCCGGTCGGGGTCAGTATTGATGCATCCCAGGGTATTGTCCCATCCCTGGCACATCCAGGTAAATTCGGCGCCCTTGGTTTTACGGCCTACTGTAAGTGGAGGCAGGGGATGAGCATATGCCTGGTCATTGGCACTGGTAATGGCATAGCTATCCTCCTGCCGGGCCCTTGTGACATCCAGGGGAGAAACCACCACCCTGTCATCGCTGCGCGGCTGACCAGTTTTATGGTAAATGCCATATCCATCATAAAAATGAACCATGATGATATTCCGTGTAAGTGGAAGTACTTCAGTAATATCGGAAGCATTTACAGAGAATACAATTGCATGCAGGAACAGAAGATTTGCTGCGTACCGGAGGCCAGATCTGGTAACTTTATTCATAAGACAATATTACTAAATCTGGGCGATAAAACACTTCTGCTGACTACAGAATAAGAACTACAGGTAAGTCACATATTTCCGTTAATTTACGTATTACAGAATCACTACTGTCCGGGTAAATAGCGGAGAAATCAATAGAACTCATGTATTTATTGCGTCCCTATGGGACTCATACATGGAGTCACATTCTGTGCTACCAATATATCGTCCCTCCGGGACTGTCCCTTTAGGGACAATATATTGGTAGAAAGCAAGATGCAAATTACAAAATGTCCCGTCAGGGACGTAATAGAATTTTAACCGGACAGCAGTGATTACAGAATTACCACCGGCACTGGTACTACCGATGGTTTAACCATTACAATTGAATTAACACTGTTTGGCATTGTATACCGCAAGAAGTCCTATTTATTATACATAGGTTAATTATTTCTTAGACTATTTAAAAATTCGTCAGCAGTCATTACAGGTATGGCCGATTCCTTAAAATCTTTGGCATTTCTCGTTACTAGTATATTACAATCAGCTTTTAGCGCACAATGGTATTGTAATGCGTCCTCAAAGTCGGAAAAGTTTGATGACAGTCCCTTTTGGATTATTTCTCATCTAAGTCTGATATTTCTGAAATAATTTTAAATTTCCTCAGCTTCTCTGTCACCTTTTCAGAGCTCTCAAATTTCGTAAGTAGATAGTAAGCTGTAGGATAGGAAAAAGCTGAAACCACCATTTTAACTTTTCCCTTGTCAGCTAGAGTGGCAATTTTTGCAATAGCATCGTAATGAGGTACTCGTTCTCCTAATAAGTCCATCATTACATTTGTATCAATGAATAGCTTAGTAATCATTTATACTTTTGTGTTAAATAATCACCATACTCCTTTTTATAATCGAAATCCGCAGGAATATTAACACCGGTAGCCATACTTTTAACAAATGGAGAAATTTCAATATCATCCCTATCCTTTGGGTCCCTTTTGTTAACTAATGATCTCAAATAAGATTCGACTATTCGTGAGAGACTCCTTTTATGAGTCGTAGCATAATCTTTTGCCTTATCAATCACGAACTTATCTAGTTTTAATGTCAGTTTTGTATCCATGTTTAATTTATTTCATACGTACAAAGATATGCAATTCATCCGTACTATGCAATGAGTATAGTCTTTTTCTAACTTACGCCTAACGGTTGCCTGCATATATTGTCTCATCGCTTTAGTAAAATAAGTCGCTATGGCATTTAATGCAGCAGGGCAAGGGCATTGAAAAATAAACAAGTGGTGAAATTGAAACTTACTTTAAAACCCTGGGAAACCGTGCAGCAGCTGATTAAAAGGTTAACCGGTTTTGATGTATACCCGTGCCCGTTCTGCAAGCCGGGCACCATGCATACCGTGGAAGCGCTTCCCAGGATCCGTTCGCCTGGTTATTTTCCCCATCCCGGATTGTTAAAATATTGGTAATATAATTCACCATTGATTTATTTAAAATCTCTTCTCCCCAACAATTAAAACCCAGGGATTCTCATCCGGAGCAACAAACCACCCGTCATCTGTTGATTTTCCCTGCTGTCCGATAGAACCGGTTCTTGGATCGTACCAAACAAAGGGCAGTCCGTCAGGTACATTTTTGATCCGGACCCTTCCTCCCCGGTCCAGATAGCTAACGTAAAACCTGCCTTCCAGTGCCAGCAGGGGCTGTTTGCCACCGGTGAGGTCCCATCTTCTCTCCATGTCGGTAAAATCATAGCCTTCAAAGGCTCTGGAAACGAAACCCACATAACGGCTTCCTTCAAAGTCAAGTGCTTCACGCCATGACAAAGGCGCATTCGTCCATTCGTCCCAGCCGGGTTCATCGGCGGTGTTCTTCCACTGCCAAAGACAAACTGCCCCGTATACCACGCCCATGGTACCGCCGTACATGAGCTGGTTCCAGGCCTCTTCGCCCTGCCACCATCCCAGGCCATATCTGCCGCCACCCATGCTCTCGTAAGTAGGCTCTCCGTTGAGATTTGCCTTAACCGGAAGGTTGTTATACATTCTTTCGACCTTGTGGTACAGGTGTTTGCCGTCATGACCGGTTTGTGCCCACTGAAAGTCGAGCCAGGGCTCTTCCTGCCAGGTCCGGTTGAAATGAAAGCAACGGGAACTGTCGCTCCCGGCCCATGAAGCCAGGTAATCGTCGGCCGGATTGTAATGGATCCCGGTGGGCTGCCTGTAAGCGTCCCAAAGCTCTATTGTTTCACCTCCCGGTTTAACACCGGGATCCTTTCCGTGTGAATCACCGCTTACCAGCCAGAAGGCCGGCATGCTGCCATACCGGGCTACGAGGTATTTACAGTACCGGGCATATTCAGCCGGATCAGCAGTCGGACCAAGCACAGTCAGTCCCTTCCAACCGAATCCATGAAAAACAGGCTGATACACAGGCACAATTTCTTCACTGACCAGGATTTGAATAAGTGTATCGAGGGTTTGAAAATAGTCCGGCTTAAGCCTGTTGAGGTGCCCATCTCTCAGGTCCTCAAACGCCCGGTCAAATCCCATCGGTGTGTTCCTGGCTTCCGGACCTTCCGCAAACCGGTCGGGCTGCACCGACATGAGAAGCGCTGTATTGAAGCCTTTTTGCCGCCTGTCTGCTGCATAAACGCTTACCTGGTCGGGAGTGGCCCGGAAAGGGATGGACCAGGGTGTATCGCCTGTCACCAGAAAGGGCTTTCCGCCGGCATGTACCACATTACGCTTTCCGGGAGACATGCGGAGCAAACCATGTTTCAACAGACTGTTTTCACCGGTATAGGTGACTGAATGCATGATTCCTGCCTTGCCGGCCAGTCCTTCATCCGCCACAGACGCATAGGTAATCCAGGTCCATATGCTGCCGGTATCGGGCGGTGCGAAACGTATTCTCCATGTATTGCCTCCATCCCAGAAGGCAGGTCTGATCAGGGAATCTCTCCGGTCGTTCCGGAACACTGCCCATACCTCTGCATCCGTATATGGATTATCGAACGTGTTTACCGAATGAAGAACAATCTCATGGGTTGTCCATTGCTGCACTTCGGTGACCGCAACCTGGTCCCTGCAACTGAATGTGGTCGCCAATGCCAGAAGCAGGCAAGGGATCTTCCAAAATCCATTCGCTTTACATGATACGTGTTTCATACTGGTTATGGTGTTTTTTAAAAACACGAATGGGAACCATTCTTGACAAATAGTTCCCATCCCACTTTCGGTAACCGTAGTTACAGTCCATGCCAGATTACTGTTATTGCGGCCGGCTGTATCTGCAGATCTGAGATCCGCGGGTTACAACCCCTGCCTTACGGTGATGCTTTTCAGGGCATCGCTTTGGGACTGTCCTTTCGGTATTCCCGAAGGAGAACCTACCGGGACGGAATGCTGGTTAAAGTACTCCGGCTCTTTCGAGCAGCCCTTTATCGCTCATCTGGTATACCAAAAATACAACACAATTCTTCAGATTGTACTTTTTCCCCCTTGGATATATGAACCCGATATGCACCGGGGTTATTAACAATTGTTAATTTCTCCCATGAAGTCTGTCCTGTAATAGAAAACCGGAAACCATTTATTTATAAGCATTCTAAATATTAACGTTGAATTGAAAAACCGCCAAAATCCAATTATCTTTATATTCAGTTCAATGTAAAACAAGCATTCACGAGCCGGTTGTGAAACAATAGCTGAAATCATGAATATTGAAGCCTACTTTAAGGTTACTTACGGACTTTACGTCGTAAGTACGTGTCATGAAAATAAACTGAACGGTTACGTGTCCAACACGGTATTTCAGGTAACGGCCGAACCGGCCCGCTTTGCCATAGCTTGCAGTAAAAACAACCATACTGCCGGTATGATCAGGCAAAGTCATGTATTTGCCGTATCCGCCCTTCAGCGCGAAACCCGTGCGGATATCATCGGCACATTCGGATACCGGTCGGGCAGGGATATCGAAAAGTTCGCCAAATTTAATTACAGGCTGGGAAGCAAGGGTGCACCGATCCTTCTCGATGATGCGCTCGCCTGGTTTGAATGTGAGGTTGAACAAACCATTGATACAGGATCCCATCTCCTCTTTATTGGAAAGGTAGTGGATGGTGATCTGCTGGATCCGGACGGGGAACCGCTCACCTATGCCTATTACCGGGAAGTTAAAAAAGGTAAGGCCCCGAAGAATGCTCCCACATATGTGGATCCGGAGAAACTGAAAAAGCCGGTATCTGAAACGGCTGCTGTCAAATACTACTGCACAGCCTGCGGATATGAGTATGATCCGGCAGCCGGTGATCCTGAGCACGGTATCCCGCCGGGAACCCGGTTTGAGGACCTGCCCGAAGACTGGATTTGTCCATCATGCGGAACGGAGAAGGTTGATTTTAGTAAGAAGTGATGAGGTGATTAGGTGATTAGGTATGCAGCCTAACAGCCTAACAGCCTAACAGCCTAACAGACTAACAGACTAATAGACTAATAGACTAATAGACTAATAGACTAATAGACTTAAAATAATCAAATACTACAAACTATGGAAAAGAGTCTCAAAGGTACAAAAACCGAACAAAACCTGCTAAAGGCCTTCGCAGGGGAATCACAGGCCAGGAACCGTTACGAATTCTTCATCTCGGTAGCCCGGAAGGAAGGCTATGAACAAATCGCCAATATTTTTCAGGAGACTGCCAACCAGGAAAAGGAACATGCCAAGAAGTTCTTTAAATTCCTGGAAGGAGGCATGACCGAGATTTCTGCAGCTTATCCGGCCGGCAAGATCGGTACAACGCGTGAGAATCTGAAAGCCGCTGCTGAAGGGGAACATGAGGAATGGACGATCCTGTATCCACAGTTTGCGGAGATAGCCCGCGAAGAAGGATTTCCTGAGGTGGCCACTGCCTTCAAAATGATCGCAAAAGTGGAGACTGAGCATGAACGCCGTTACCTGAAACTGCTGCAAAGTATTTCCGAAGACCAGGTATTTATGAAAAAGGGCAAGGTATGGTGGAAATGTCTGAATTGCGGGTATGTATACGAATCGGAAAAAGCACTTGAAAACTGCCCGGCCTGTCAGCATCCGAAAGCCTTTATGCAGGTGAGGGAGGAAAATTATTAGAATTAAGCCAAATAATAATAAAAAATAAACAATATCGAACAAGGAACATCGAATGTTGAAGTTCGAAGAAGGACCTTTGTAATTTTAAGATCGGTGTTCCTTGTTCAATATTCTTGCCAAGCATTGAGCTGCAATAATTGGATGAGTCCTGCCTATTTTGAAGAAGGCAGCAGCACCTGGTCAATGACATGCACCACGCCATTTGTACCCTGGACATCAGCCAATACTACACTTGTTGTGCCGTTAAGTTTTACAGATGACCCTACGCTGACGGACAGGCTGCCGTTCAGTGTGCTTACATCACCTGACGTCAGCTGACCGGACCGTACATTTCCACTTACAACATGATACAGCAGGATCGGTGTAAGTTGCTCCCTGGTTAAATCAGCTATTCCCGATACACCCAATGCTGAGAACAAAGCCTGGAAAGCCGTATTGGTGGGTGCAAATACAGTAAAAGGACCAGTTCCGCTGAGTGTTCCGGCAAGGTCAGCTTTCACGGCAGCCTCAACCAAAATACTGAAGACAGGATTATTGATGGCAATACCCACTACGGTTGGTGGAAGCAACACCTTGTCAATGACATGGATCACACCGTTACTGGCTGTAATATCCGCTGCAGTAACCGAGGATGAACCGTTCAGTTTCACATTTTGCTTATCAATTCCAAGGGAAATTTTGGCTTGATCCGGACCAGAACTCAGTGTACTTACATAACCATCGGCCAGACCATTTGACATAACCTTATTACCCAGGACGTGATAGAGCAAAATGGGTTTCAGGGTTTCGGCTGAAAGGTCCTCGAGACCGGAAATACCAAGGTCAGCGAGCAGACTGGTAAAGGCTGCATTGGTCGGAGCGAAAACCGTGAACGGACCGGAACCCTCAAGTGTACTTACAAGGTCGGCCTTTTTCAGGGCTGCTACCAGGATTGAGAAATTGGGATCAGCAGAGGCAATGTCAATGATATTCTTTGGCTGTTCCATACTATCGGTATCTTCATCCTTACTGCAGGCAGTAAATCCGAGTACAAGAACCATTGATGCGATCAGCATCAGTCGGTAATTCAATCCTAGATTTTTCATCGTTGTTTAATTTTTTAGTTTAAACATTAAACAACGAAAAATTTATTTTGTTTAATTTTTAATTAGAATCATTGAACATTATTTCGGCAATTCTTTTAATAACTACACTTAAGTAAAATAACGATACTAGTTATATAATTTATTTATAATGGTTTATACTCAAACATTCTTAATCTCATCTAAATTTAGAATTATAGTACATATTTTTCTAATACTGTCCGACTATTTTTTTTAATAAAACTTACGGAGCGGGGGAAAGTATTGATTCATTCCTACAAACGGGTTGGCCAAGAGTTTAAGTGGCCCTGAACAAATAAAGCATATATTTTTTGTACTTCATGAAGTTTTCACCGGTACGGAGATTGGAGAAATGCTTATGTTCCATTTTATCAATGGATTTTCTGAACAGCCGGCGTGTCAACTTGATCAGGGCAGGGTAACGATCCTCACCCAGCGCCCAAACCGATTTCCATACCGGTTCAAGAACCTCACCGTTAAACTGATTTACCAGATCAATGGTGAGTGCCGTTTCCCGGGTAATATCCTTTTCAACCACAGTGGTAACCGGAAAAGTTGATTTTATGGTTAGCCATTCACTGTAGTGATGACCTCCGCCCAGCCTGCTCTTATTCTCCGGATCATTTTTGAAGAAATCACTCACGAGGATATGGCCGTTCGGATTAAGCATTTTCAGCGCATTGGGTATGGAAGTATGCATGGGTATATATTGAAAACTTTCGCTGAACAGGATAAGATCGTATTTATTTTCGGTCGGGATATCCTGAAATTTGCATTGAAAAAAATTCACCGAATTACCGAGCATTTTCCTGGCATAATCCGTCAGGATTTGTCCAGGCGATACACAATCAACAATATATCCCCTGGATACAAGCTCTTGTGCTGTTTTTCCCGATCCGCAGCCCACATCCAGTATGGTTTTTACACCTGCAGGAATGGTGGAAAATATAAGACTGGCATAGTTTTCATGCGCTTTTTTCAGGTTGGTTATAACGGGCTCCAGTCCATCTTTAAAATACCCATAATGTAAATATTCAGTTTGCAGGAAAAACTTAAAGATGCGTAAACCCAGTTCAAGGCCAACTTCTTTCGAGTCTATTTTCCGGTTTTTCTTTCTTTTCTTAAGCAGCATGATCTCTCCTTTTTCAGTAAATATAATTCAAATAAATGAAGCAATCCGTTTCAATATCTTCAGACATAGCCGCCTGGATGTGCCGTTTTGCAAATTAGTGTGATGTAATGTGATGTTTTATGCAGAGCATTCCGTATATTGTGCCAGTTTTTGGATTGGAAAATAACAGGACCTTAACACAAGCATACATGACAACGCGAAATATGAAGGAGTGGATTATTCACCTGTTGAATCAGCAGGAAAGATTTGCCATGCCCATTATGACACATCCCGGAATTGACATGACCGGGAAAAAGGTAATCGATGCAGTAACCAACGGTGAAGTGCATTTTGAGGCAATCAGGGCCATGGCAACCCACTTCCCCACACTTGCCGCTACCATGATGATGGACCTGACCGTGGAGGCTGAAGCTTTCGGCTGCGAGATCAGTTTCGCGGAGGATGAGGTTCCCTCGGTGCTTAAACGGGTTGTTTATGGTCATGAATCAGTCAGGAAACTGGCAATACCATCCCTGGATTCCGGAAGGATTGGGGAATACCTGAAGGCCGGGCGTCTGGCTGCAGGGAAAATATCCGACAAACCAGTGCTGGGCGGCTGTATCGGACCTTTTTCGCTGGCGGGAAGGCTTTTTGATATGACCGAGATCATGACTGCAGCCTTTATGGAACCCGAGACCATTGAGGCATTAATTGAAAAATGCACGGTTTTTCTCCTCAACTATATCCTTGAAATGAAACGGTCGGGCATGCATGGCATAATCATGGCAGAGCCAGCAGCAGGTCTGCTGGATGAATCCATGTGCGACAGGTTCTCCTCCGGCTTCATTAAACGGATCGTTGAAGGTGTACAGGACGATCATTTCCTTTTTATTCTCCACAATTGCGGGAATACCGGTCATGTTACCCAATCGATGATCAGTACCGGCGCGCTGGGATTACATTTCGGCAACCGGATCGATATGATAAAAACACTTCATGAGGTGCCCGGTCATATACTGGTATTTGGTAATCTTGATCCTGTGAGTGCTTTCAAGATGGCCTCACCGGCTGAACTTTACCGAATGGCCACCGACCTGCTGCAGGCAGCTTCAGGGTATCGGAATTTTGTGCTTTCTTCGGGCTGTGATACACCTCCGGGAGTACCTGCAGCCAATATCCGTGCTTTTTATAATGCCTTGCATGAATACAACAATAAAGCTTTAAAATATCAATTACTTTAAGGTAAGGTGAGGTTTTTTTCAATTCATTTTATACCTTGTACCTGTTTTTATGCCTTGTGCGGATGAATACGTCTTTTGTACCGATCTATAAAAAGCTGTTCGATCATTATAAGGGCAAGATCGTAAACCAGGAAATTAAACCCGGCCATCAGATCGATTCCATTACCCGGATCATGCAAAGGCATGGCGTGTCAAGGGAAACATCGAAGCTTGTCCTTAAAATGCTGATCCGGGAAAGATTGATCATCTCCAGGGCAGGCAAGGGATCATTTGTCACTCCCTTTGCTGAAACAAAAAAGATATGGGGATTGGTCATTCCTTTCTATTCCTCCAATATGGAGCAGCTGATCAACTATCTTGATCATGAAGCACAGAGGCGGGGACGGCAGCTGACCTATTTCTTTGGATACAATAACCCGGAGGAGGAAATGCGGCTGGTTGGCTCAATGATACTCGTGGGATATGAAGCTGTGATCGTTGTGCCAAATAACGACGAATCGCTGACAGCAGAGTTTTACCGAAAGCTTATATTTGGCAATACCAGCGTGGTATTGGTCGACAACACCATGTCAGGGTCTTATTTCAGATATGTCATTCAAAGCTACGACCTGGGTGTGAAAAGGGCGATCGATTACCTGGCCGCAAAAACCGGGAAGAATTTATTGCTGGTGAAGAACGAAAGCTGGAAGGGCCGGAATCTGTTATATGAATTCATGGAACAGACTTTTACAAATATTGTTTCTGCCAATTACGCTGACAGGAAAGTATTCGTGATCCCGAACATGAAAGAATTCAATTATGAATTTATACAAAAAAACAGGATTGGCGGTGTGTTATGCTGTGCAGATACCGATGCAGTCAGGATCATCGGCCGGTTGCAGAAACAGCGGGTTAAAATCGGACAGGAAATATCCATTGTTAGCTATGGAAACACAGAACTGACCGAATTTTTTAATCCTGCCATTACCGTGATCGATTGCGGGTACAGGGATATGGCTGTTCAGACTGCACAACTGATAGAAAAAGGGAATAAAGCCGGGCCTTTGGAACAGCATATTATTTTTCCACAGTTGATTGTCAGACAAACCTGATCAAATACTTACATTTGTAAACAATTGACATAACCAGGTCCATAAACCAGTAAACTCAATTAACCGGATATATTTGTGAAACTTCTTAAATTACATGATTATGAGTGAACTAATAGATCGAATTGCCCATTGTATTGAATTCGGGAAAATCAATGCCGTTTCACCCTATCCACCCGACATGCGCGGACAGGAAGGCGCCGATGAATTGACAAAAAAAGCACTTTCTGAGGGCATTGACCCAGGCCGGATATTAAATGAAGGCATGGTCATTGGCATGGAAAGGGTCGGCAAGAAATTCTCCGAGAATAAAGTGTTTGTACCCCAGATGCTTATGTCAGCAAAGGCCATGAGTACTGCCATGCAGCATATCAAGCCCTATTTTCTGTCAGGCAGCGTGAAAAGAAAAGGCACGGTAATCATCGGTACGGTTGCCGGTGATCTGCACGATATCGGGAAAAACCTGGTTGGCATGATGATCGAGGGGGCGGGTTGGGAATTGGTTGACCTGGGTGTGGACGTGAATGCAGAGAAATTCATAGCTGCCCTGAAGGAAAAACCCGGCAGTGCAGTGGGCCTTTCAGCACTTTTAACCACCACCATGGTGAATATGGAAAAAATTGTCCAGGAAATACGAAAAGTTGCCCGGGACACAAAAATACTCATCGGCGGAGCACCGGTAAGTCATGAATTTTGCACCAAGATCGGCGCAGATTTTTACTCGCCCGATCCGCAGGGTGCCGTTGAATACCTGAATAAGCTGGTAGCGTAATTACTGGTCGGTTATTCCCGGATCGCCCTGCCTTAGTTGCAGGGTGGTCAGCAGGCTGATACTTTCCGGAAGAAGCACGATCGTCCGTGATTGTTTGCGGGCATGATCAACTGTTTGCGGATTGAGTTGAAATCCGGGTTGTTTCAACACTTCCTTCATTTACCTGGTACAGGTTGAATTTCAGTTTATCCTCGGGACCTGTAATTGAAACGCTCACCCGGACAGGTCGTTTTTCCTGGTTAACAAAAAGGACGGATATGCTCTTATCGCGGTTCCTGTAGGCAGTGAGCTTAACCCCGTCAATACAACGGTCAGTTTGCCAGAAGATAAGATCAGGATATTTCCCCATAAACCTGGTCAACATGGCAAATCCAAAATAGGCTTCCGGTTCCGGATTAATCTGCTGAACATGTCTCTTTTTTTCCGCATCCCATGTATGGATAAGCTGCCACTGTCCATCCAGGTCACCCCGGTTTACAAAACTCCACCGATTAAGGGCATCGGTGCCCAGGTTTAAACATCTCACAGCATCGGATGCATTGGAGAGCGAGGCAGCAAAACTTTTTGGACCCGGATTTGTTCCGCCCCACCCCAGATTCATGTTGCCAAATTCAGACAAAAAGAATGGCTTTCCATGTGCGTGGGCCCAGCTTGACCAACGCGGCAATGATTTCCTCGCCTTCGTAATCAATACCGCCATAGGAATGGATATCATAAGCCCCGATATAGGCATCAAAATCGATTTTGGTGGAATCAAATGGCGGCAAGACTGGTCCAGTCAGGTCCTGACAAAGGAATAGGAATACCCTCCCTGTCCAGGGTTTCCCTCACTTTCTTCCATGCACTGGTTACTGTACCCGAGCCCTGGCCATAGCTCCACCAATAACCCCAGGTGCCCCCCGGTGGCTCATTGGTGATGCAGAAATATTTGATGCAGGTATATTTGCTGGTTACGGTAAGATATGTAAGCAACGTGGCGATGCCGTCAGCAAAATCGTCCAGTGACCTGGGCGCACTGAGCAGGGGATGCACACCCGGATATGCATTCCATTCGACATGACCCCACATCTGCTGAAGGAAAACATCCGCATGATTCGCCTCACACCAGTCAAGTATGCGATAAAGTGCCCGCATTTCCTCATTGTTCCAGTCGAATACATTCCGCTCCGGCTCATACATTCGCTGACTGAGCTCCACCCGGATAAAATCCAGTCCCAGCCACCGGGCATGGTGCAGCATCTGATTCCAGGCAGATGTATCGGAAAGCGGGGGATTGCCCCCGTATGCGCTTCCGCGGTTATTGCTAAACCTTACAGGATAATCATACTTTTCATTTTCAAGCGGAATATCCTTGCTCATGGCATGCCACGAAGCGCCTATACCGCCCTGCATACGATGAACAATGACATTTGGATCACTGTTACATGCTGTTCCTGCATCTGTCCGAAAAACGGAACAGGTAAACAGGTCAATAATAAGATCAGTGCTGGTTTTCTGAAGGTTAATGTCATCCTGATAGGTGTTTTTCGGCATAAAGATATACTATTTATGCCTTTACCTGCAAAGAATTGTCATCTTCCTGAAACTGATCATCTGGCGTGTGGTTTCGTCCCATAACCTGAGCCTGAGTGATCTGAAACTGGTTAAAAGGGTAATCGGTTTAACTACCTGGAACAGGTCATTTTCATAATGACAACGGGCCAGGTTATAATTGGGTATTTTGGAACTCAGGTGGTGGACATGATGAAATCCGATATTTCCCGTAAACCATTGCAAACAGCAGGAAGCTTCAGAAATGAGCTGCCTGAAAGGGCGGCTGTCTTATAGTCCCATTGTTGTCCCCTTTCCCAGGAAACCTCATCATACTGGTGCTGCACATAAAACAACCAGATGCCAAGAAAATGGGCGATCATAATGATGGGAACCTGGATCAGCAGGTAGGCTTTTATACCCATCAGCAGGCTCAATACACTGGCAGTCAGAAACAATCCCAGGTTGGTGGTATATACATCCAACCGATCCTGACGACTCATTCTTAATTGTGGTAACCCGGTTCCTGTAAAGGACCATATAAACGGGACCAAGCACGAACATGACGAATGGATTCCGGTACATGCGATAAAGGAACTGGTCCTGTTTTGACCGTGTCTTGTATTCTTCCAGCGTGAGTGTCCATACATCGCCCACACCACGTTTATCAAGATTTCCCGATGTGGCGTGATGTATCCTGTGGCTTTGGTGCCAGGGAGAATACGGTGTGAACACCAGTACTCCTATTATCCTGCCCAGGATATCATTTGCCTTCCTGGCTGCGGAAAAAGGATCCGTGCCCGCAATCATGAAAGATGATGAATGCCCTGATAAGCAATCCGGCCGCCGGCAAGGAAAGCAACAGCGTGATCCAGTATGGATATTGCAGACTCAGGACCATCAGATACCAGATCCCCGCATAGGGAATAAGGGTATTCAGGATTTGCCAGATGCTTTTACGCAGGTCAGGACGGTTATATTTCATGATGATCTTTTCCCACGACCTGTCCTCTTGTGGAATGTTTTTTGTTTTCTGAATCATAATATCAAAGTATTGACTTCAGGGTTGAATAACAACCCGTTAGTCTATTAAACAGCTTTATTGTAACGTAAAAGGTTTGGGTTATTTCTCGATTCTGCAAGCTGAAATCCGGCAAGAGCAAAATTATACTCTGCCACCAGTTCTTTTATGACTTCCGACACATGTTGAATCCTGGTGGCGAGGTACGCGTTTGTGCCAGAAAATGCAAATCCTTCTGACATCAGGCCCCTGGCCGAATTAAATAAAGCCTGGGCAATGCAATAGGGCGCTTCCCTGAAATTGCATGAGCTCAGGCAATGCCACACACATTTGAAGGGTTTGGTATTCCCCTGTTTTATTTTTTCAATGAATTCATTATTTATCGCACGGCCCGGTAATCCGACCGGACTGTCGATAATGGTAATATCCTCTTGTTTACAGGCCAGATAAGTCTCCTTAAAAGCGAGCGAGGCATCACATTCATGGGTTGTCACAAACCGGGTTCCCAGCTTGACACCCTTGGCACCTGCCTGCATGATGTCAAATATATCCTTGCCTGTATAAATACCTCCTGCAGCGATGACCGGCACATTCTTTCCAAACAGTTCTTCAAATGCACGAACTGCAGCTACCGTTTCTTCGATCAGCTTATACAACGGAACAGGTGTTTCAGTGAGTTCTTCCTTTTTAAAGCCCAGATGCCCGCCGGCCAGCGGTCCCTCAACCACCACAGCATCAGGTATCTGCTTGTATTTACCGGCCCAGTATTGAAAAATAAGCCTTGCCGCCTTGGCTGATGACACCTTCACGGCCAGTTTGGTATGATGGTCTGGCAAAACCAGCGTCGGCGAGCATGCCCGGTATTCTTAAAGGCAATCCGGCACCCAGGATAATTAAATCCACCTTCTCTCAACGGCAAGTTTTATAAGTTCTTCATGATCGGTCAACGCCATCATGATGTTTACACCGATTACCCCCTTTGTCAGGCTCCTTGCCAGTCGTATTTCCCTGCGTAGTGCCCTTTTATTTGCTTCGCGATAATTCCGTACATAATCAGGTTCATTCATCCCGATGCAGGCAGCCGAGATTATGCCGATACCCCCTTCGTTTGCCACAGCAGACGCCAATCCCGACAAGGATATGGCCACACCCATACCTCCCTGTATTATTGGAACCTTTACCTCAATATCCCCGATTGTTAATGTATTCATAGCGTTGATTAACTAATTTTCAACGCAAAATTACCGACAGGATATATAGCCTTAAAAAAAAAGGGCTTAATGGATAATTATAGGTATCAATGTATCTTTTAGGGGCGAATTGCCTGGTTTTAGGTACCGTTGTACAGGCAGAAAATTCTTCGTCAGAGTAATTCCCGTAATTTACTGGCCGAGCTTTTTGAAACAGGTATCGGAAAACTGATACTTTCAAAAAAGAGTTTATAACCTTGTGAATTCCCTTCAAACCTCTCTATGTAATTAATATTCACCATGTAAGAACGGTGGCACTTGAAGATGAATTTGTGTTCCTTTATGACTTCTTCCGCGTTTATCATGCTGCACCTTACCATTTGGTTTCTGATCAGTTCCCCTTCCTTCCAGAAAACCTCGATATAATTATCAGCCGAACGGATAATTAAAAGAGTGCTTACTTTAATGGCAAGGCTGTCCTTCTGATAGTCGGAAACAAAATGAATGATCTTCTCCTGGACCTGTTTATGCTCTTTCAGTTTTTTATTTAATTCGTCCGCCAGTTTTAAATGTGACCGCAACATTTTGTTGTGATTGACTATGATCACACCGGATATAGGCAGGATGGACGTCAGGATCAATTTGATCACCGTATAGAAATTGAATTTCATTACCCCCAATGCGTTGGTGTAAAAGAAATAACCCAACCAGGATGGTGAATAGGATCCAGAGATTCCAGAAAATTTCCTTCTTGATATTCCAGACGGCCGAGGAGAATTTTTTCGGGAAAAGACTCGGTATAAAAAGCAGGTTCAGGCTGAGCGAAAGAAAAGTAATAAATCCGAAGCCCAACATGAGATAGTATTTCTTCTTTGTGTCCAGCAGACTGATATCAAATGGTTGGAAAAGCCACAAGAACACAAACACGCCAATGCTGATAAAAAAGATTAACCGGGTAGTGTACTTTAAATCCTCACTAAACGGATATGGCTTGTTGAATATATTGAGCATATTCGAAATGTCGTATTCGTATAAACATACAAAATTACAAAAATCTTATGGATTTGAAGTCATGACATACCAGCATTGGCTGTGGGCAGGTATCTCCACCGGGAGTTCAAGTATATGGTCACCGGACACAGAAAATTCCAAGGGCTTTTCATCATTTACCGATACCATGGCCTTGCAGTTTAAACCTGTAAAATAAATATTGATCCGCAGGATTTGTTTAACCATCTCGTTCAGCGGATTATAAACCATCAGAAGCCCTTTTTCCCTCCCCATAGGATTAACATGCAGAATGGCATCATAATCCCGTCCATCCGGCCTGCGGCAATGAACTATATCGGCATCCAGAACCTGGCGGTGCTTTTTATAGAAACTCACCCATTTTTCCACAAGTTCTTTTGTTTCGGGGGAGTCATATAGCTGTGGCCCTCTGTAACAAGCCTGAACCCCTGCACCAAAAAGATTGGCCAATCGTTGTCCGTAATGGGGTAGATGTTCCCTGAGCGGTTCAATGGTGGCTGCCGCTCCCCCTCCCTGGTACTCCACCAGTGGAACAAACATCCACCCCATCGAGGGGGTTTTATCCCATGTGCCATCGTAAATATTTTGCCGCTCTATGATCTCCTGCTGTTCCCGGGGTAGCGACCAGTTGGTTTCCCGGTAGCCCATGCCCGACTTTGTGCTTCCGGCCATATAATAGCAATCCGGCACATTGAGATAAATACCGTTGGCACGACACCACTGGTAGAATTTTTTTATTTTCTGATACTGGTTCCATTGGGAATCTTCCAGACCGCTATGGCCCGGGTGCCTGTCCGAAGCACAGACGTCACCCGGGTAGGATCCATCGTGCTCCAATACATCCATTCCGGTCAATTTGTAAAAAGCATACAGCTTATTAAAATAGGCATTGCCCCATTGGCTTTCCAGACAGGGTGAATTACCGAAACGGGGAGTTTTTCCGGCTGGCATCACTACATCATCTTCAGGTGAGATCCTCCTGCTTGCCAGCAAGGAATAACCACCCAGAGCAATCCCTTTTGCGTGTGCATAATCAGCCAGCGTTTTCATTCTGACAATATTTGCCGCATCCGTGTCTTCCAGGTCAAAGCCACTGCCAAAGGTCATGATCACCATTTCAAAACCCACTTCAGCACACTGGTCAATGGCTTTCCGTACGGACTTATCATCAGCCTTTCTGACATGCATCAAAATGGGATTTTCCTGAACCCAGGGAGCCAGCATCCGGTAAAACCTGCGGATGGCCAGCCCTTTTCGCTCCCGGTCCCAGCTGTCATGCAAAAGTTCCCATGTCCTGAAACTCTCAAAGACCTCTTTCGGTTTAAGCTCACAGGCCGGACCAATTTTGGGATATACTTCAAGCAGACAGGGAGTCTTTAATTCATAATTTACCTGGGTGGTATAGGCAGTGTCAGCACGCCAGCTTACGCTGGTTTCCATGACATTGTCATCGCTCATGCCACCAAAACGGTAATCGGTTTCCAGGGTAATGTTGGGAAGCTTCCAGTATGTTTTGTTGTCCACGGCACTTTCAGCTTCCACACAGGCCAGGATCTCACTTTTAAATGTGTTAATGGTAACCGGAATACCGGAATTGTTTTCAACCGTGATCCATTTACAAAATACCGGAATTCCGTCATATACTTCATAATGAACCTGCACGGTCACTTCCCTGAGATAGCTGAATTTATCTTCGTCACCCTTTTTACCCAGTGATTTTATCATGGCATCAGTCGCTTTGTATTGGAAAACAAGATGGAGGCCCGGGGCCGGCCATTGAACATCACCCGGAAGCCATACCATCCGCTTTTTCCAGGGAAATCGCTCACTTACGGGCCTTACATCATACGCATCCATCGTAAATGCATGTGGATCAGCCTGAAAAGAAGCAACCCATTCAGGCAGAAGATAATTCAATATACTTTGCCCGGTAAGGCCGCCGACATTCAAATGAATGCCGTTGATACTGATTTCGGCCTCTGGTTTAATGGCACGCAGGAAGGATTCACCACTGCATAGATTCTGCAGCTCAATGCTCGCCACATTGGGCCTGAGCATGAATACACGTGATATCAGACCATTTGAAAGCACCAGGTTCCCAAACTTATCCTGATATAAGGAAGCAGTGGAATTCACCTTTTCTACCAGCCAGTCCTCTTGCACAGCTATTTTCTGCTTTTCATACAGGGTCAGGGCACCTTGCTGCGACAGTGCATGGAACACAGGACTTATCAAAATGAACAGAAGAACGCCGCGAATGATGTCAGGTTTCATAATATGACCTTTTAATGAATGTGATGAAGAAAGCCTTAGGATAAATTTAAGGATATATTTTCTTTTATGCCTTCCTGACTTAACAAATCTGCCAGCAGGCAAATCGCTATTCGCAACTTTCTGTATTTTTACAGCAAAATAACCGGTTATGTTTACCAAAGTCCCGTTCAGTGAGTTACGCATGCGATTAGACCGTTTCAGGGCAGCCATGGATGTCAGCAGCCCAAACTGGGAAATGGCTGTATTCTTCAGCAAGATCAACCTATACTATCTGACAGGCACCATGCAGGAAGGAATGTTGCTGATCCCCCGGAATGATGAGGCCATTTACTGGGTACGGCGCAGTTATGAACGTGCCATGTCCGAATCTCTTTTCCCGCTTATCAAACCCATGGACAGTTTCCGTGATGCAGCTACAGGTATTTCCAGGTTTCCTGCTGTTGTGCATATCGAATCCGAGATCATTCCGCTTGCCTTCCTGCAGCGTTTTCAGAAATACTTTCCTTTCCGTGATGCTTTGCCCCTCGATTCCCAGATAGCCTCCGTGAGAGCGGTTAAAAGTATTTTTGAACTTGATCTGATGAGAAAGTCCGGGGAATTGCACCGCATTGTACTGGAAGATCGGGTGCCCGGAATACTGTGTGAGGGCATGAGTGAGGTTGACCTGGCCGGAGACCTGTATTCAGAAATGCTGAAGGCCGGACATCACGGGGTTGCCCGGTTTGGCATGTTCGATACAGAAATTGCGCTGGGCCATATCGCCTTTGGTGAAAGCAGCCTGTATCCGACAAGTTTCAATGGCCCCGGAGGCAATTATGGCATGGGGCCGGCTGTTCCGCTCCTCGGGAACCGGAACCGAAAGCTGGCGAAAGGGGACCTGGTTTTTATCGACATTGGCTTCGGCGTGGATGGCTATCATACCGATAAAACATTGAACTACCTGTTTGGCAAGAAACCCGATATGGAAGTCCTCCGGGAACACCAGATCTGCCTGAATATACAGGACAGACTGGCAGAAGAGATCAGGCCGGGTGCCATCCCTTCCGTCATCTACGGAAAGATCCTGGACAGCCTGCCTCCTTCATTTCTCAAAAACTTCATGGGATTCGGCACCCGGAAGGTAAAATTCCTGGGACATGGCATTGGCCTGGTGATAGATGAGATACCGGTTATTGCCAAAGGTTTTGACAATCCCCTGGAAGAAAACATGGTACTGGCTTTAGAACCCAAGAAAGGGATAGCGAACGTAGGCATGGTAGGGATTGAAAATACCTTTGTTGTCACGCCTCTTGGTGGCCAGTGCATTACAGGCCATAGCCAGGGATTGGTACCTGTGTAGGAAGTTACGAGTTACAAGTTACGAGTTACAAGTTACGAGTTACAAGTTATGAGTTACTAATGACACGTGGGTTTTCATACCCATACCCATGCTCATGCCCATGCCCACACCCACTTGTCCCTCGTCCCTCGTCCCTCGTCCCTATTGTTTCGTCCTCAGCGGATCTGCTGATTCCTTGTAAAACTGGTTTTGAAGTTCCTCAATCCTGTTGTTTTGCTTCAGCGTTTTAATGAGTTTTACCAGTTGATCGGCCTCTGAATCGATCAGCAGTTTCCCAAGCTCAACACTGCTCCTTGTGCCATCACCCGCGTACTGGTTAGGGTACTGTGCATACCACCAGATACCGGTATACTGGTTCGGAATTTCAGCCAGCCTGGACTGATCGGCACCCGACTGATTACCGGCAGTTTCAACTTTAACGAGGTCAGGACGGATATATCGCATCATAGACGTTTCTTCTTCACCTGCATGCCCATCCTCTGTAGTCTTCCGCAAGGCTGCAATTTTATCGGCTGTGGCTTTGTCATTTTCCGGTTCGAAAATTACCAGTACATAGTCCTTTGGACCATGAAGCTGGGACAGGCAAAAGAACCGCAAAAAATCATTGTTTCCACCGTGTCCGTTTACGATGATTATCTTCTTTAATCCGTTCCTGGACAATTCATCACAGGTTTCCTGCAGTATTTTCCAGATCAGTTCCGGGCTGTAAGCGATTGCCCCGGGTTGGTGCCGGCTTTCACTGATCTGCCCCATATAATAAGGTGCATATACCACGCAGTATTCCTTTTCAGCTGCCGTGGTGGCAACCTTCCGGCATTCGAACAGATCGGTACCAAGCGGAAGATGTGGCCCGTGCTTTTCAAGGATTCCAAATGGCAGTAGACAAACGCCGGAAGACTGCTCAACGGCCCGGATAAAATCAGGCGCAGTGATTTCCTCATACTGAACCGGAAGTTTGCCGGGATTATTCTGGGCAAAGATTCCTGAAAAACCGAAACAGATCAGGACAGACAGGATGGCTTTTTTACTCATGACAGTGTATTTTAAGCTACCAAATTAGGGATATTTCTATATTTAAAGCGGTTTCTCAAATAAAAAATCTGTCTGCATCCCTTACCGGTTAAAGGTTATTTTCTTTGATACCAGGTTCTTTCCGGCCCTCATTCGGCAAATGTATACACCATTGGGTATCCGGTGGCCATATCTGTCGTTTCCATACCAGTAAACATAGTGGCTTCCTGCGGTCTTTGTTTCATTAACCAGTGAAAGGACCATGTCACCTTTCAGATCATAGATTTCAACAGATACATAGGCGGCAGAATACAGATCATACCTGATTTCAGTATACTGGCTGAACGGATTGGGGTAATTGTCAAGAGCAAGTAGATCACCTGTCTTTCTGTCATTCAAGCCAACCAGTTCATCACTGGTTGTTACCTTCACTTCGTATTCTCCGATTGCGGGTTGCCGGATATAGGCGCTCCCTTCCTGGGTGGATTTCTTCGTGCCCGGTTGATCCATGGCACTCACCACAACACGGTAAGTATTCAGGGCAGGCAGGGGGCTCTGGCCCATAAAGCTGGAGTCAGGAAGCTGAACCGAGATCAGGGCATCTGTTCCCCAACCAACATGGTTGTCACAGGCATCAATCAGGAATTCCTCAGGATCAAACAGCTCAAGCATGACGTCGATCTCAGAAGAATAGACCGCTATGTTGACTATCTGATTGGGCGCTGCCTGGAATAAATAGGAGTCCCTTTGCCTTTTGTTGGTTGTGCTGATCTTCCGTTGGGCAGTGATATCTGTCAGTTCTGATTCACTAATGATTATTTCAGTTGCATCATAGGAACCTGCACTTTCATAACGGGTATAAAATGTCCCGAACGATTCTGCATCGGGTGTTTTATCATAGCCTCTTACAAGATACCGGTAAAATCCTTCCTCGTTCAGCTCCATGTTTATGAACGCTGCATCGCTTTGATTTAATGACAGGTCATCACCGAACCCGCTTTCATTGGTTGCATTCAATGCCCCGTCCGGACCTATAAATTCCATCAGGGGATCCAGCGGGGTTTGGGGAGCCTTTGACCTGCGGGCAGTGAGGGTTACATAGCTCACTTTTGAAACCGGGCCAATGTCATTTCTCACCTCATCGCA
Organism: uncultured Bacteroidales bacterium; assembly: GCA_963705125.1. GTDB lineage: Bacteria > Bacteroidota > Bacteroidia > Bacteroidales > UBA10428 > UBA5072. The sequence continues at coordinate 51,482 of CAVPIY010000013.1, forward strand.
GAAGTAGTTAATAGCCCTGACGGCATCTATATAAGCCAGGGGTTCCGCAATGATCCGGATATAGCGGACTGTAGTCAGGGAGGTAACATTCAGGTCGAATTCCTGGTCACCGGAAAATATTTCCCCGATCGGAATAAAGGAATGGTCAAAAATTGTATTGCTGACAGCGACACGGTAGTCACCATCCGGTGAATAGACAAGGAAATCGTTGCCTTCGCCATCCACGATCTCCTGTCCGGAACCCATGTCCAGGATGATCGTATACGTGGGTGTCAGCCTGAAATTTCTACCCGGGATTATCACCGGTATTTCGGCAGAAATACCGTCTTCCTTTCCCAGAACGGCTGCCATACGCAACTGGACCGGTACATTGATAGCCGCGGGAATCGGGACCTGCGTAAAATCTACCACATAGCCGCCCCCCGGGAAAAACGCGGTACTATTAAAGGGCGCTGTTGGCGTGGTAATATCCGGCATCGGGTTAGGATCAGGCATCCTGACCGGAGCCCTTCCCGGTTCAAATCCCATTTTATTGAAGGGTGCCAATACCGCAACAGCATGTTCCGACACCTGGAAAATATTGGTAAACTTGAACAACGATGTCTGTGCGACTTCGGCATCCGGATCGAAAAGCACATCACCCAGGCTGCCCCTTAGTAATTGGGGACGCGGAGCGGTGTTATTGATCAGGATATCCTGTCGGGTAGCCCTGATATCATCGGGATAACCATTCGGTGGAGGATCAGGAATGGGATACAGCAGTGGCTGAGGCCAGCCGACATTGCCGGAGAGATGGATCTGGAAGGGTGCAGGGAATTTGTGCGACTCTGGTTCAGCCCATACCTTAACAGTATAAAACCCATTCCTGGTCACATCGAACTGCACGCCACGGTTTCCTTCACCGAGATTGAAAATGGTCCAGGTCGCGATTTCCGCCTCATCCGGATCAAATACAGCCATGTCCAGGGTAAGGGGTGGTTCAATATTCACCAGGGTGTTGGCGACCCGCAGCCCGACACGGCCATCGGTGCTGCGCCCCGCAAACCGGAAGAGCACTGTGTCATGCTCAGTCCTGATCAGGTACTGTGGCAATACCTGCTGGGTAAACGGCGGCAATAACTGTGTGAATATAGGCCATCCGGCTATTACCACTTCATCATAGATCAGATCAATGGGCAGATTGGGCGCAAAAACCGACACGAAGGCCGAAGTGGTTCCCGCTAAAGTACCGGTATGAGGTTTCTCGACCGGAAATTCAGTCGACCAGGTATAGCCGGTAAGGTAAATGTCATCATTGGCATCTACAACAAAACCCATGTCTATATCTGTCGATTCCCCACCGAAATAGGTGGAGAATACCAGGGATGAATCCCCCTTTTTTGACGGATCAATCATGGCAAGATAAGTATCACTTCCTCCTCCGAATTCAGACTGATAAGCCTTCCGTGTGGGAAAATCATCTGACTGAGTACGTCCGTATACCAGGATATTACCGTTTTTGTCAATTTGAATATTATTCGCATAATCGTAACCGGCACCCCCGAAGTATGTGGCATAGAGAAACTCCGAAGCATCCGGCTTCAGTTTGTAAATAAAACCATCGACATAATTGTACGTGGATTGGAATCCGTCCGATGTGGCCGGAACCAGATCACCCTGGGTATCTCCGGCCAAATAGATATTGCCCTCTTCATCGAGTTGAAAGTCGTTGATCCATGTCCCCGGGTTTTCTTCGGGTGCCATCATGAAAGCTACAGAATCAACTATTCCTGATCCGGTACTATTTAGCTCAACTATCGACACCAGCTCCCAGGGTAGATAATTGATCCCACTTGGTGACCATCGCAACAAACAGGCATTGCCCGCCTGGTTTACTGCCAGACAATTATCATTCGCAGATGTACCTTCAAACAGGGTAGAATATTGAAGATCCCCATCTGCATTTATATTTACCACGAAGTGCGTATAAAAACAGATATCTTCCCTGTATATTTTTGGATATTGTGGAAAATGGTTTACACAATCGCTCTCTTCAAGATAAAAGTCTGTCGTACCTGATAAAAAAGTATTCCCCGACTCATCAAAAACAGCATCATGCAACCATTCATCCTCCTTTCCGCCAAGATAGGTGGAATACAACAGGGATGAACCCGTGGGATCAAGCTTAAACGCAAAAATATCGCCAAAATCATAAGTCCCTGCCTCGACATCTCCCAATTCCTGCTGAATGGCATTCTTGACCGGGAAGTCACCTGAGCAGGTCTCTCCGGCGGCCAGGATATTCTTACTGTCATCTATCCCAATATAGAGACCTTTTTCAGAGTATTTTCCGCCAAGAATCGTTGTAAAGATTAGTTCTGAAGTGAGGGTATTCAGTTTGGTGACAAACACATCCGTTTCGCCGGCCAGGGAAGAACCGTCGAAACCCGGGAAATCGGCCGAAGTTGTGGACCCGATAACATAGACATTCCCATCATTATCGGTATCGATCCCGTATCCGCCTTCCGTTGCACTGCCCCCAAGGTAGGTGGAAAAAGCCAGTTCCGGGTCGATAATCAACGGCCGGGTCCTGTCGTAGGAATCAAGACGGATTGAAATAAGGTCACCTTCAATCTCATAATCCGATGCAATATATTTCTTTTCTTTACCGACCTCCTGATAGGTCACCGGGGCCTTGATCAGGAGATCTCCCAGACTGGTTTGCAATTCCAGATTGCCCGAAGCATCCTTCTTAAGCATTTCTGAACCTTCAATCCTCAGCCTGATCTTTCCCGGATCTGCACCGGAAGCAACGATAAAATCGTATTCCAGGTTACCCTGCCGGGTATGATACACCAGGTCGATGCCCTCATACACATCACTGTATTTCACCATGGCATAATGCGGCACATTTCTCCGCCACTTGCCCGGATCATTGCCTTTCAGGTAATTGCTGACTCCAGGCAGTTTATTGATCCCTTCAATCTCCGGTGCCGGGTTTGATCCCTCCAGCAGCAGGCTGATCTGTGCATGTTCTGTTTCTGGAAGCGGTTTTTCGCCTGAAGGAACAGCCTTTTCTTCTTTTTCCTTGGTGCCTGTCAGACTGAGAACTGCGCCAGACGGGGTCAGAAAGAGGGTATGCGATCTCCCTTTTGAAAGGAATTTCACGGTTTCATGGGTTTGACCCAGATTAGCTTCAAAATAGTCAGGGATCTTTGTGATAATCCTCGGAGAGGGAACCGGGCGAACGGATTCAGAAACATTGGTTTTCCTGTCTGTTTGGCTGAATGGTCCATGATCACCATACAGGAAGAGGAGAATGAAAAGCAGGCAAAGGCTTGCTAGTCCTGGGATGGAATCAGGGGAAATTTTTTTCATGGTGGGATGGTTTTTAAAAGCACAATGAGGGTCATTTAATGCCGTTGAAAAAAACATACCTAAATATATGAAATAGAACTGTAAATGTCAAGTAATTATTGGCATCATTTACAATGGATCAACATTGTTATTATATTTAATATATTTTAGAAACATTGAAAAAGAAATATATAAAGACCGCTGAATTTGATCAGCTTTTTGAAGCGGGAGTAAATGTGGATATCGCAGAAGATAGCTGAGAAGACAGCCTGATCAGTTAAAGCTGCGTATTTTCAATAATCCAGCGTCAGTATTCTCCCTTTGGTAAAATCAAAAAACCGGTCTTTTTGCGCTACCTGAATGCCTTCCATCAAATCTTCAGGTTTGAAACCGGCAATTTTCAGGCAGGTGGGACAGGCATAAACCCTTATTTTTTTATCTACCAGTCTATTCAGATAGGTCTGGGCCGATTCAAATTCGGCAAACTGCAGGTCTTTTGCCCCCTTTACCAGGAGCTCCACAGCATGGATATCCATATACACGATGACATCCTTGTCCATTGCCATCAGGGTTGCCATTTTCAGCGGCATCAAAGCCTTGTGCGGATCATTATAACCCTCCGAAATATGGATAAAGACTCCGTCTCTCACCGAATCTGAAACAGACATATTTTTTGCATCAGCAGGTGAAGACTCAAGTTGTTTGGCAGCCTGATTACAGGATGCAATCAACAGTGCACAAACCAGAAAAAAGTAATTCTTCATTACCTCAATTGTTTAAGTATTATACAAAAATACAATCATATATATGCTGCTCCTGAAAAGCAGTTATTGACATTTCAATGATGTATTAAAAATACCAAATTATCCGGTAAACACAAATTTAATCTGATGATTTATCTACCCTATATGCGCTCTTGTACCGGAAATTTCATAACTTGTATTGAACCAAAAACCAACACTCCATGAAACCACATTTTTTACTGGCACTATTGGCTGTTTTATGGCCCATATCCTTGTCGTCGCAGGACATTGAAGGATCAAAGGATCATCCCATGTTTAACCGCATGGAGGGTTTCAGAATTACCGACTATAGTTATGAGGAATTCGGTGCAGAGGAATTTTACGATGAAAATGAAAACAATATCATGGTTGAAGGGGAAAAAACGTATATCTATTATGAAAGCGAGAAAATGGTTGCACCCCTGAAGGTTATCCGAAATTATGGAAATGCAGCAAAGGAAATCGGAGGTAAGACTTATGAGTATACTGGAAATACAGTTCATATTAATATAAGGAAAGACGGCAAAGAAGTATGGGCAATAGTCTATGCTGAGGATTACGCCTACTCCATTACCATTGTTGAAAAGGCTGACGTCCGGCAGGAAATAACGGCCAGCGATATACTGAAGCAATTGAACTCGACCGGCAAGGCCATTCTATATATCAATTTCGATTCCGGCAAATCTACAATCAGGGATGATTCAAAACCCATAGTCGACCAGATCATCCAGCTGCTAGAAAACAATCCCAATATAAATTTAAGTATTGAAGGCCACACGGATAACCAGGGTGATAATGCATCCAACCTGACTTTATCGGAAAACCGGGCTAAGGCCGTTATGACAGCCATTATCTCCGGGGGTATCAGCAATAACAGGTTGAGCAGCAAGGGTTTTGGCGAGGATAAGCCCATTGCGGACAATGCGGATGAAGCCGGCAGGGCAAAGAACCGGCGGGTGGAGTTAATTAAGAAATAACCCGATGTAGAAATTTCTACAATTTTATTATTTTTTCCTCAAAGCTTGATTGTGAAGTCAGAATTTTCAGAATATAGATACCCGGATGTAAGGATTTTACATCTATTTCAAGAATAGAAGATTGGCTTTCTAAGCAATACAGTAACTTGCCATTTGTGTTGTATATTTTTGTCATTATCATCAGAAGGAAGATGCAATCAGATCGCACGTTCTGATTTGCTTTCTGGCATTGATCATCGAAAAATACCTGGAGCTAACAACTCAAATGACCTTGAGAAATATAAGGCTTCTGGTGTGAAACATAAATGAATCACATATACGTGATAGCGTACCGGGGAAACTTTTAAATTTACTTCACCTGCTACAGAATTAATGGATAGCCAGTTAGCATTATTGGTGAGAAGGTGGAAACTTCTACCGCACTAATTGTCACAAGTCAGGAAAACATAAACTGAAAATCAGTATCTTACTGAGTAAATTTATTGATTTTATGTTTTAGTGGACAATAGTGAAAAAATAGTTACAACTCTAACTTCAATTTCAATTTGAAAAAAGAGTTCAAGGCTAGAAGATTTTAAATATGTTGATAATTCTATTTATCTGCACCGCAAATCCGATCAACAATGTCTTCAATGCTGAAAGACGAGTTTGGCATAATATTCTCAGGAATTTTTTTACCGGGATTCATTTTTGAAACCTGGAAACGTTTACACTTATTGAATCCCAATTCATTTTGCAGGCAATACAAATTCTTGTAAGTTTCTCCTACTCTTTCGTTATGTAAGATATTTTTTCCGAAAATCGGACAAACATCTATTTTTGGACAGCAATTATTGTTTATCACATTCGTAAATGTTAGATGAATATTTATTAAAATCTTGTAATGAAAAAGCTGCATTTAAAGCCCCTTAATGTACAAGGCATTTTAAGGGGCTCTAGAGATATTAGCTAAGTTGAAGAAAAAGAAACCCAATAAATGTTTCAAGTTTCGCTTAAATCCTTTCGAAATTGTGCATTGACCATACTTTATTGGGAGTATAAAGATTCCTCTACTCATGAAAAAAGCAACATAACTGATGTCTGATTTATATGCCCGATATAGCTTTCTCCGTATGTGCTAAAGCCGATGGTTGGAATACTTGAGAATATCTGGCCATAATCATCGGTTTGTTTCTTGGCTTTCAGTTCCAATGTTCTAAGTATGCAGTTGAAGTTGACAATTGCCGATAATTTGCCAGCTTTTTTCAACCGCACTTCGACGGCCTTTCTTGTATCGGAAACTATATCGGTTGCTTCAAGCAGGCTCAACTCCATTCCTTCCTTAATGCCACAGTAGAAATACACTTTATTGTCTTCCACTCTTTGCGGACTGCGCACATATATCTCCTTTTCAAAGACCAATCCCAAAGGGTTTGTGGCAAAAGCATCGACCAGTTTTTCCGTTTTTATTCCCACTAGCCTGGCATACTCCATATTGGCCGGTTTATTGTTCAATTCTAGTACTGCCCTTTTTGATTCATCAGCCTTCGTTATTACCGCTTTTTTCTTTGATGCAACAAAGCTCTGTGTCTTCAGTACTTCAAATCTGGTTTTACTTTTAATTAAAGCAATTACAGCCGCATTCGAATATGCTTTTCCATTTGCAAAAACAAAGGTCCGGTTAAATTTGAGATCATCACCTGCAGATCCGCCAACAAAAGATATGTTTGTAAGGTCCCCTATTCTTTCATTGATTTTTTCTTCCATCCCGCTAAGCCCGTCTATTAAGACAATTCCAAGGTATTTATCAGGATCCAGGTTTTGCATCGGTGATTTAAAATAGCCGGCAAGGGAAACAAAGGCCTTATCCACTGCCATTGAGTCATGATCAATGTTTTGAAGGACCTCTACTTTACATTCTCCGATGATTTCAGGTCCAAATGCCATAACGACTATTGAATCGTCCAGCATTTTGCTGGTAATGATCTCACCTGAAGTACTGCAGCCAAGCATGGGAACTTTCGGAAAGGCCGATTGCATGGCCGGACTAATCTTTTCCGGATCAATTTTTGTTGAGGAAAAAAACTGAATGAACCTTGCATCAAATGTACCGATTTGTTGCTTAATATCTGCAATTACTGCTTCAATCTTGCTTTTTTGCGAATACGCTGTTTTTACTTTCATAATTCTGTTTTTTACATCTTTGGTAATTGTACATTGAATTCTTTTGCAACCTGGAAGATTTTGTCCAGCATTTCAGGTGTATCAGGTGTGGCATCGGTTATGTTGTCAACTATAACACCTTTAAACATCAGTTTCATTTTTACATTGTAAATCTGAAAAGTGTTGCCTTGAGCCTTAATTCTGATTAGCTCATCAATTAGTAATTTTGATTTACTCATAAGACATTGAAATAAGGGTTTATTAAACTTGAATATGAAAATGAAATATTTCCATTGAAATATAACTTGTCAGAACTTAGTTTTTAATGAATCATCTTCTTACATGTGCAAAGGTGTTAACAAATACGCAAAAATACTTTGACAGGTTACATATCAAGCTGAAAACAGTATATTTAAGACTGACAGAGTCCTATCAGTTGTGTATGGAGACTGATAATAAGCCTTCAACGAAAATTTATGGCAAGTGCTGCTCTATTTTAGTCCTTGTTTTTTACTGATGGTTGGCAACTACAAGCCTCCATAACGGACTTTCACCATCAAGTTATTTGCCATGCACGGCATACATTAGATAACTAATTGAGTTTTTCATTCATGTATTGGTGGAAGAGAACTATTTTCAGACCTTTTTTATAATTTACAGACAGATCCGAGTGATCTCTTCTTAACGTTTTCTTAGCAAATAATTAACGGAAAGCAATATCTTCTGTATTATTGGGTAAATACCTTGCGCTAAAAATACAGGTTGGTATTCATTCTGCCTTGCCTACACACTACACATAATATTCATAAATAAATACCTGATTAATAGGTTGATGATTAATCTGATTGTTTCCTGTATGGTCTTTATGAATGAATAAACGTTAATTCTCTAATCTCATTCCACAGTTCCCCATAAGCCATTGCCGCTCTGGATGCCGGCCTGGAAACAGCAACAGGCTTCCGTGTTTCACTCATTTTTTCAATATCTGAAAGGTAGGGAATAAGGCTATGGCAAATATTGGGCAATCTGCTCTGCAGGTCGAGCACACAATCCTTATGGATCTTTCTGCGCATATCCACCATGGAAAAAAAAGGAATGACCCGGCTGGGGCTGAATCCTTTGCGATCAATAAACTGGATTACCTGCTGATATGACCGGAGTGAAAGTCTGGACGGAATGATGGGTATCAGAATATAATCTGCTGAATGAAATACATGCTCCGCAAGTTTTGAAATGCCTGGAGGACAATCCAGAAAGACTAAATTAAATGTATTCTGTAATTCACCCAGGGCATCATTAAAGAGACGTTTTGATTTGCTTTCTCCCCTGAGGCAATAATCAATATTGCGTAAAGAAAAATCTGAGGGTATGATATAAAGGTTCCTGTAAGAAGTTTTAATGACATAGTCTGAAAGCTTTTCCTTACCCTTGATCCACTCTTTCAATCTCAACCCGTTTTCTTTCTTATGCAGACAATAAGTACTTGCACCTTGAGGATCCAAATCCCATAGTAAGGTTTTAAGAGAGGAATCCGAAGACAGATAGGCAAAATTAACAGCTGCAGCCGATTTACCAACACCTCCCTTAACATTGTATAAAGCAATGATTTTCAATATTTCAGGTTAACGGATGCCCTTGGTTTCTCTTGTTAGACTATGATTTAGGTTTACCTTCATTCTTAACAGATTTACCTGTTTGCTTTTTGGTTTTAACAGGTACCTGGGTTTTTGACTGAGGCGTTTTCTTTTGCTTTTTTTCTGCTTTGACAACTTTTGCAGCCTTTTTATCATTTTTCCGGGCCTTCTTTAATTCTTTGCTTCCTTTATTCAGTTTTTTAATCCCAGCTTCCAGTTCTTTTTTCCTGATTTTCAGGTTATCCTTTAACTCTTGAACCTCCTTCTGCAAATTAAGAATGGTCTCCAATTCAGATTCCATGGCTTGCAAAGTTGCCATTGTCCGGCCTGTTTGGGAATTTTCACCCTTCATTTTTATGGATTTGATCTGCCTGGTGAATTCACCAATTTTGTTTTCAATAGACTTAGTTTTCATTGTACAGATGATTAATATTATTAATTGAAGGTAATAATTAATTGGCAAACAGATATTATGGTATCCAAAAATAACTTGAATTGGCTACGACTTAATCTGACACGGGACCCAGGCCATTTTTTTGCACTTGCTGAAAAGAATCTTTTGTCACACTTAAAAAAAAGCCTGAACATTCTGATTGCCATAATTGTTTTATAGCAGGCAGATCCGCAAGACACGAATTATCAATGCTATTAATGAAAATAATTGCACACATATTAACCTTTAAATTAATTAACTATGAAAACTTCCCCGGAAATTCAGGTAAAAGAGGCCATACAGGTTGACCCCTCAAAGATTTTTCAGATAGGCATGGGATTTTGGGCCTCAAAAACACTTTTGACCGCTGTAAAGATGGAGCTCTTCACCCAGCTGGCAACGCAGTCGTTATCCGGCGATGAAATTAAACACAGGTTGGGTTTGCATAGCCGGGGTCTTTATGATTTTTTAGATGCCCTGGTGGCTTTGGGATTCCTACAAAAAAACGGGAATAAGGAAACTGCCATGTATTCAAATTCTCCGGATGCGGAGTTGTATCTTGACAAGTGCAAACTTACCTATATGGGAGGAATCCTTGAAATGGCCAATAATCGCTTATATCCTTTCTGGAATTACCTTGAAGAAGGCTTAAAAACAGGTACTCCTCAAAATGAGATCAGAACAGGCAGGGTGAATCTTTTTGATGAAATCTATACCGACAAAAATAAAACACGCGAATTTGTAAATGCCATGAGTGGCGCACAGGCAGGAAATTTTAGAACATTTGCCATGCGTTTTGACTTTTCAGGTTACAAGACATTGTGCGACATTGGCGGTGCAGGAGCGCAATTATCGGCACAGGTGGTGATGAACAATCCCCACATGAGATGCATATCATTTGATCTTCCACCGGTTGGCCCGATTGCGCTGGAAAATATGAGCAGGATGGGATTGGCCAATAAGGTAGATATAAGGACAGGGGACTTTTTTACTGATCCCTTCCCCAGGGCAGATGTCATTACCATGGGCAACATATTGCATGACTGGGGCACATCGGATAAGAAGAAGCTCATTCGTAAGGCATATGATGCTTTGCCGGATGGAGGGGCATTTGTAGTTATCGAAAATATTATTGATGATGAAAGACGTGAGAATGCCATGGGATTATTGATGTCACTAAACATGTTGATAGAAACTGCTGAAGGTTACGATTATACAGGGGCTGATTTTAATAAATGGGTGCGCGACGCAGGCTTTAATAACAGTTATGTAATGCCTTTAACAGGTCCTGCAAGTGCAGCGATAGCCATAAAATAAATGATCGAACAAAATGGCAATTAGTCTGTTGAAATAATGGTAAGCAGGATCTTTAAATGAAATACAATTAAGCATAAACTATGAAAAGTACAGCAACCGCCCAGTGGAAAGGCTCTCTGAAAGATGGATCAGGACATATAAGTGTCAAAAGTGGTCTCTTTAAAAAACTCCCCTATACATTTGTATCACGGTTTGTTGATGGATCGGGTGGCACTACGCCCGAGGAGTTAATTGCGGCAGCGCATGCCGGATGTTTCAGTATGGCCCTGAGTGCCGAACTTGGCAAAGAAGGTATTGTGCCTGAAAGCATCGAAACCTCATCAACCGTTACGATTGAAGGTGGAACCATCACCTTGTCACATCTGGTGTTAAAGGCTAAAGTCCCTGGTGTGAGCAGGGAAGATTTTGAAAAATTCACGGAAATTGCAAAGACCGGTTGCCCTGTTTCCAAGGTACTTAACACCAAGATTACCCTTGAGGCAATTCTTTTGTGACTTTATCTTTTGTTTGACTGTCATATCCCCTTCATTGAAACTAAATAGTGCCATTCTTTTTTTGTTATTTGTGTATACTATATATTCAAACTCTTCATCTTCACCTTCATATACCGGAACAGCCGTCTTCTCAACATAATATTGTTTACCAATCAATTCTATGGCAGAATTTGTCGGGATCAGCATGACAGTTGACTTGACACTAGCTCATTTTATAACCTTCCAATAACCTTTGTATCCTTGATAAGTCCATAACAGATTTGCCCGGGATGTAGTTCAACCGGGTCTTCCTGCTTGGCATTGCATGCCGTAAGAAGCCCTATTTATTGTGAATAGTTTTATTTTGATTTTATGAAATCTTCAACGTCTATATCGGCCTGCTTTAAGATTGCCCTTAAAGTACCTTCAGGCATATCACCAGTATGATTTGGTACAGTCGTAAAGCGTTTTGTTGTTGGATTATGCCAAATTTCATGAATGCCAGCTGCTTGCCTAAAAAACTCAAATCCAAACCGCTTTAATATTTTTATAATATCACGATACCTATATCCAGAAAGACGGCCCATGTTAGACGCCTATTACTAATGGATAATCGAAACTGTCACTAAATACTTTTAATTTAGGAATCTGGTCTTCTTGTGCTTCAATAAGCTTTTTGGCCAGGTCTTTTGCTATTTCAATTGTTTCAGCAATAGTTCTCCCTTGCGCTACAAGGCCCTGAATATTTTCGCAGGTGGCAAGATAAAAGCCTTCCGGTAATTTTTCTATATGCAGATTTACAATGCGTTCCATAATAGATGTATTTTACCAAAGATAACGAAAATCCGTCTATGTGCAGTTTTAAAAATGAACCACAACGGTTGAGGCTATATGCAGTAAGGGATAGCGGGCTACTTTCCTATCCACCGACACCGATGTTTGAGCGGGGCAGAATGCTTGAATTACCTCTGAAACCCTTATTGAATATAGCCGTTGTTGCACTAAATCCCACCCCTTTTTCAGGGGTGGGATAGCACTTTTTGTATCAGCCATGTTTAATGAATTCAACCAAAATTCATTTAAATATGGAGACACAATCAAAGCTACGAAAAAAGTCGTTCACAATTGTTGAACAGGCTATTCATCAGGTAAGGGGCTTCAGAAATCTTTACCAGGAACTGGATGATAAAAGGTTGCCATCAGCAATCCCCGGCTGTTAAACATTGATGATACCGGCGTACGTTTTCACTGGCGTGATTACCGCGACAACAAAGTAAAAATTATGACCCTTGAAGGCGCTGAGTTTTTGAGGCGCTTTTGCCAACATATTCTTCCCAGGGGTTTTGTCCGTATACGACATTTCGGTTTGCTCTCTACTGCGCGCCCGGAACAGCTCCGTGAACTTCAACATGCCTTTGGAATCCAGATCCCGAAAATTAAAGAAAACAAACACTGGAAGGATATATGCCGCGAACACCTGAACTACAACCCCGATAGATGCCCTATCTGTGGAAAAGGTAATATGGTTACCATTGAAATGCTTTTTGGCCCTCGTCCACCTCCTTTGTCTCCGCCTGCTTTATTGGAATCATTTGTAAAACCGTTATAATCATTAAAACCGTTCTGAGAAGAACATGATATACTATTGCATACAACCAACAAAATACTGATCGGCCTTGTATCCTAATCCTTGTATAGGGTCATACTTAACTATTTTCGGGCCGTCATCTACCTGAAAATTCCAACATGACTTCTCTTTTGTAATACACCTGAATTATTGAATCCCCATAGTATTTAAATACTCATTATGGTGCATCCGGAGCGGATTTCGTGCAACACGGCTTCATGTTGGGTCGCGAAAAGCGACCACACGAAGCCTTATTTATTAGTAACCGCCTTTTATTTAGTTGTTCATTGTCAAGAAATTCTGTCTATAAGACGAGTATAGTATTTGTCGTTTATGATTACCCAAGTCACTTCGTATTTATTTGAATCTGTCCCACCGAGCATATAAATATAAAGTCGTTTTTTGTCTTCTGAGTAAAATGCTTTGAAGTATGGAGATAAGCATTTGTCTTGTTTTCCATTACCGCTAAAGTTGCAAGTGTTAGACTGAAATAATCCTTGAAATACGCTTTTAGGAAATTTAACCAAAAAGTGAGAATGTGTCACCACAGAAATAGAATCCAATGTCTTGTTGGGAATTTCTCCATTAAAGTAAAAATGAATAAATGTGCTTACTGAACTGGTAAATGTACTCCACCATAAGTCAACATTTTTGTCAGTACAGTTGCGAACAGGTATTTCTGTTAATTCTACCGAGTATACAGAAGCTGTCTTTTTTAAGGAAGCACCTTTATATGTAAAAGAAGCGATTTCACATTTTATTAGACTGTCTGAAAGACTTTCAAAGCTTATACTGTCAACTTTCATATCTGGTGAAGCTGTCTGCCCGAGACAGAAGTGTTCGAGTAGTAGTGTTGTCAATATTATTGCTAATCGTCTCAAATTGTGTCTTTTAAGGTGGTTGCTAACGGATGGCAATATGAAAAGTTGGGGAGTTCGGAGCAATTATCTATCAAGGTACAATGCACTTGATGCGAGCCACAACCCTTGAATAACCTATTAACCCCCAATTTTTTATATTGCGTGTTGGCCACAGTTTTTATTGTTTTGTTTTAGTAATCAATTCGTTATAAAATTCAATTGTCTGTTTTGAAGTTTTTAAATTTAAAAATACAAAATCATTATTTTTAAATTTTATATAAATGAAGGGATGTATACCTTTTTCTAAAAACAGTCTACCTTTTCCATAACCATCTAACTCAAATCTACCTTTATAAATCCCCGCAAATCCAGAACCACCCAACATCAATCCCACATGCGGGTAACCTTGAAGTGTATCAATCTCAACTATTTCATTGATTGGATACTCAAATCCAAATCCACCACTAACCTTGAATTTGTTGTCTACAATTTTTATTGAAGGTCTAATAATCATGCTTGCAAATATAAAAACCGTTAATCCAATCGCAAAAATCAAGGCGTATCGTTTTGTAATTTTGGCTTTTCTTTGTTGTATTCCACGACTAAATGTCAAGTTCTCAGATTCATCCTTGATATAACAAGCTTTCTTTAAACAAAACATAATTATCACCAAAGCTATCACACCAACAAATAATCCAAGTGGCCACCAGTTTGATAATCCAATAAAACTTAATCCAATCTTTAAGAACAGTAAAAACAATCCAAAAATAAGCATTGCCCAACCTTGATAAATTGATGCCTTTATCAAATTTATCCGTTTATCATCTTCGTAAAATGGTTTAAAAATCAGGGTAAGTAATCCTATTACTATAAATAGTCCCGATACAAAATATTCTGGTGTAAATTTCATGTGTTGTAGAACTTTGTTAAAATTGTGGCCAACGTTCGCGTGTATGACCAGTTGCGCTGCCAAATTGATTCTGTATCTGGATACACAACTTCAACCCAAAGTGATACTGCTCGCAACTTGATGCCAAGCAATTGATTATACACGCTGTTGTACACTGTTTTATTCCTCATTTTATCAAGAATATTAAGGCAATTGCTGCCAAAATGATGCTTATAATTAACACATAGGAAATTGGCTTTGCAAAATTCAAAGACCAAGCATATGTCGATTTAATTTTAGGGACAAATACTCTGGGATCTTTAGGGTTAACATAAAATCTTCCTTTCCAATTAATCGGATTATTGCTCATGGAAAAAAGAGTTCCCTTGTCAAGTTTTGTTTTCATTTTTTTGGGTCTTTATTTGGTTAAATTATTTTGAAATCGTCAGGATTCTTATTTTAAAAATAGTGTACAACGTAATAGCGTTTTATTCATCGTTCTTATACAAATTTAACAGATTCAACGGAACGATGCTAATTTGTTGAAAAGTAAATAGAAAGACAGACAAAGAATGATGAATAAAACCGAGTTGGACTATGCCGCTATACTATGGGAGTTCTTTAAGGAGATATTGGATTTGGGAGTTTAAAAGTATGCTAATAATTACTATTTGTCGGGGAAAAGCGGATTTATAATGTTTCTTATTCATAGTTTTCATTCACGTTCATGCATACCGCTCCCATGATGGCAGATAAGGGCCACTAATTTGGATCACATCCAGTCAAGGAACCTGCAGTAAAAGTTCTTTATCCTGATTTTATTACACTGACGGATAAGCTCATTTGAAGTCTCATTTTTCCAGACCTGCATTTTGGGCAGCACAAAGGATCACAGCCGGTAAGAATACGCCATACTTCCACAGCAGTAAGACCTTCAAGTGCAGGTAGGAAGGTGGACCTCTCAATCAGATCAAAGCATAAAGAAAGTTTAGATTTGATGTTGCATATGGCCATAAACCCAAAATACCTGATTTTGTAAAACCCTGCAGGCAAAACGTGCTGAAAGAATCTCCTGATAAAATCTTCTGCATCCAGTGAAATACTTCTGCTTATGCCGGCAGACTTATAGTCTTTATACCAAAAGTCAACTTTACCATTATGGTGTTCAATGATCCTTTGGTTAGAGATGGCCACACGGTGCGTGTAATTACCAAGGTAATGAACCAGACTGTCAGTATTGGAAAGGGATTTTTCGCAATATACCACCCACTTTTTCTGATAACATCGCGTTTTTATCGACACGAAATCGATCGCTCCGTCAGGAAGTTATGAGGTCACCATCAGCAAAGGCCTGTTCCAGGAATCTGCAGAGTATCCCTCTGAAAACGGCACTAAGCACCTTCACCGGAAGGAAGAACTTTTTATTGGAAGGGATCCATTCCATTTGATCCTCTGATAGACCACCTGCTGGTACAATCATATGAATGTGTGGATGATATACTAAGGGTTTGTCCCCATGTATGCAATATGGCAACAGCTCCTGTCTGTGCGCCAAGAAACTGGGGATTTGATGCACACTGCAGCAAAGCGTTCCCTGCTGCTTTGAAAAACAAACCGTAGGCCTTGCCCTGATTGATGTAAAATAGCTTATGCAGACACTGTGGAATGGTAAAAACAACATGAAAATGCTTCACTGGAGGCAGACTGGCAGCAAGTTTGTCTACCCACTGCACCTTTTTTACGAACTGGCACTTTGGACAATGTCTGTTGCGGCAAGAGTTATATGATTGTCTGGTGTATCCACAGTTTTCGCAACAGTCAATATGTCCACCCAACACGGCAGTGCGGCAATTTTATGATTGCATCAAATGCTTTTTACTGCTCAGGTCACAGTTTGTGGTTTTGAAAAAAATCTCTGGCATGACTGCTGAAAATATCAGCAAGCTCAATGTTTTGTCTCTTATTCTCCATGACTCTGGATTTAAACATTCATTGAATCCAAAGGAGAGATTACACTTGCCGGGTTAATATTTGCCAGGTGGAGGTAACCCGAAGTGGTTTTCAGTGAAATATGTCCCATAAATTGTTGTATCAGGCGTAAATTGACTCCCTTCTCCAGCAAATGGGTGGCAAAACAGTGCCTGAGGGTGTGAAAGGAGACCTGTTTTTTAATGCCTGCTTTTGCTGCATTCTTTTTAACAATACAGTTAAGGGTTGTATCGGATAGAAATGGTCCCTTTTTTCCCTGTGCTTCAAAAAGAAAACATTTAGGTTTCCATACTTGTAATACATCCTAAGAAGATCCAGGGTCTTTGATGAAAGAATAGTATATCTGTCTTTTCTTCCTTTGCCCTGTACCACATGTACCTGCATACGTGCAGAGTCAATGGCAGAAGGTTTGATTAACTGAAGTTCCTGTCGCCTGAGTCCCGAAGAATAAGCCAGCATAAGGAGTGCTTTGTGTTTTATGTTGCGGGTAACAGTGATTAGTCTTTCTACTTCGCTCAATGATAAAACAACAGGAAGCTTTTTCTCACGCCTGGGTCGTTTGACCTTGATTTGCTCCCAGTCACGCTTTAGCACATCAACCTGTAAAATCTTAAAAGCGCTGATATACTGATTGACCATCGACGTCGAAATCCCTTCGGTCGTAATACGATGATGAACGTAATCTTTAAACTGCTGGGTCGAAATCTTATCAAGAGGTATATCGAAAAAGTATTCTACCTTTGATAAGAGAACACCATAAGTGTGAATTGTTCTTGTGCTGTAGTTGCGCAAGCTGCATCTCATGGATGAGCTGCTCAATGAAATAGAGAAAATTTGTTTTTCATGATGGTAGATTTTAAAGTTGTAACTTCAAATTTACCATCAAATTACCGCCTCCGAAAGGGGGCGGTTTAGTTCAACTCGTTTATATAATCGGTTGAACCGTTTCTATACACCCGGTTTTGGGTGTATATAAGCGGTTTTTCTCTACTTTTATTGACTTTTTTTCTCTCAAGGTAATCTTCATTTCTGATTTATCCAATATAAAAATAGCTGTTTTATTACAAATCAAGATTCTCAAAAGGACTTTTTATTTTTTCAATGGACTTGGTCGTCACATGGGTATATATCTCAGTTGTTTTACTGCTCTTGTGTCCCAACAACTCCTGTATGAAACGCAGATCAACACCATTTTCCAGGAGATGTTTGCAATCGGGGCGACCATCCCGACCCATGGTCGGGATACGCCGGCCAACTGCGCCTCAGCAAACAAAAAGCCCGCCGTCGCTCCATAGGAACCGGAGCTTCAGCGGGCAAAGTCGGGGTGGCCAGACTCGAACTGGCGACCACCTGCTCCCAAAGCAGGTACGCTAGCCAACTGCGCTACACCCCGATAATTATGTTGAATAGCTGCGAATCATTCCCAACAACATCTTGCTTATCTGTTCGTAGCTGTCGTAAAACTCCTTGAAGTTTGATTCCTCAATGAATCCCAAATCATGAACTGCCTCAAGTATGGCTACCGATTCAAAAACACTGCCACGGGCAACAGTAAGATAATGTTTTTTATCGGGATTGGTCATTCTACCTGTTCCTTCAGCAAGGTTCAGCAGGATGCTCAGCGTTGACCGCTTCCACTGATCTTTCAAATATAAATCGAGTGTGGAATGGCTAAATACAAATTTCAATACCTTGGAATTATTATTTCTAATTACTTGATATACATCAAGTTTTTCAAAATCAAACATGGATTATTAGGCTAGGTTACAAATAAATCCTTACACAGTGACCGCTTATTTTTCCCGTTGCGAATATAGCAATTTATCTGAACGTTCAGACATTTTTTTAGTTGCCTGTATATTCCGACGGATGTTGACCACCGTCGTATCGTCTGCACCGCTAATAAAAAAGAATTAAAACATTGCGGAAAACCAAAGGGGAGTACTCTCTTTTTATTATTTTAGTAGGATACAAGTGCAAAAATATCCTATTTTAGAATTTTTAAAATAAATCAGAGAAAATATGAAAAGAAGGGGCTTTTTAATCAATTCAACTCTGGCTGCTGGCGGACTGACATTATACAAATCTTCGCTACTAAATGCAAATGACCGGCCAGAAGCATTTAATAAAACTGATTTTAGGCCATCTCCGGAAAATTCAAGCGAAGATGATCTGTCATTCAGGTGTGCTTCGATGCCGGAAGGGTTCTTCGAGTTGCTGCCCCAGCAGGCCGTCAGATATTCGAAGTTTCCGGTCAACACGAAACACAATGCCATCTGGGACTTCAACTGGGGACATGATGGCAGGATGTATGTGGCTTTATGCGGCGAGCTGGGTAATGCTCTCAACGTCATGCTTTTCGAGTATGACCGTAAAACGGGTAGCCTGGAGTTTTGCTTCGATGCCGGACGTGAGACCATGGCAGATCCAAGGATGATTCCGCCCAGCAAGATACACACATCCATCACACCGATACGTGACGGCAAAGTGCTCATGACAACGCATACCACGGCGCGTAGTGCAGCACATCAATACTGGCTTTTCGACCAGCATTATACTCATCAGTGGGAAGGATTTCCCGGATCTCATGTTCTTGTCTGGGATCCTGCAACACGCCAGTGTTCAAATCTGGGTATCCCGGTTGCCCGGGAGAGTATTTACGGCGCGTGTTATGATGAAAAGCGCCATGCTTTATGGTTCAGTACCTATCTCCGCGGGCACCTCTTCAGGCTTGACCTGGAAACCCGTAAGGTGGAAGACTTTGGACAGATCACTGAATTCGGATCATATAAGTTTGTTAAAGACCGGCTTGGCAACATATTAATTTCAACACGGTCCGGAACGGTATTTCATATTAACGCTGAAAACTACAAAATTACTGACCTTGGAATACTTGCAAGGGAGCCTGAAAAGAATCCAAACTGGCGGGCACACAGGATACTGTCACATCATGCCGACATGCCGGATGGACGGGTTCTGGTCAGCGTGGCCTGGAGCGACTGGTTGTATGCTTTTGATCCTGAGACTCTGAAATTCGAACGGTTTGGGGACTACCGCCCGGCCTCCTTTATTCAATCGGCCCCATGGATGATGCAAAAGGGGTTGGCATTCGATTCAAAAGGGATCCTCTGGCATGCAACATTGTGCCCTTTGAATGCAGGAGTTGGCTTTGTGGCACACCTTTATCGCTGGGACATCATGGGAGGAAAGGAACCTGAGTACGTTGGCCTGCTCGGGATACCAGACCGGGTTACCGCTTGCGTCAGTGAGATGCATATGGATAGCGATGATGTGCTCCATATTGCCGATTCCAATCATGGTGAGGATATGCCCGGAATAGTTGCAGTCAACACCCGCATGCTTCAGCAAAGCATGACAGACGGAACTTTCCGGCGGGCTGAGCGGGTCCGGGATGTATTTGCTTACCTGCCCTATAGCGACGGGAAGGATACTTATCCACTCGATGACTTTGAGAAAGCTGCTGCCCCATACGTGGCTCTTCAAAAGGAATATGATGAATACGCAAGTTTTCTTAAAAATCAAGCCAATTCCGGAGTCCAGTCTGAGCAGGCATTTGGGATCAGGCTCTGGCGGCAGTTCGGACGTGGTACTGCCTCTCTGGTGCAAAATCTGCAATGGGCCGGACCGGATACCTTAATACTGCAACTTCCCTCAGGCATATACAGCACAAATGCACAGTCAGACTTTCAGTCCCTTGAAAAAAGTAACCCCTTATTTACCTTACCGGAAGATAAAGGCAACATTCCGGAGACCCTGAAAGAGGCGCATCCGCCTTCGCGCCAGGGAAGACAGTTCAAGGCACGGATATCCGCATGGGCACGATGGAACCAGGATTCATGGATAATCGGAACTGATGACGGCTGTGTGGCATTGTTTCATGAAAAGACAAAATCGACTTACGGACTTGGTTCAATAGGAGTGCATGGTCCGGTTCATCAGATAGCCGTGGCCGCTGGACAGGCCTACGGAGTCTCAGGAGATCCCAGGGATCTCGGAAATCTCTTCCACTATGGTGAAAAAACCGGACTGCGCGAGGCAGGAAGGTTGATGATCAGTCCTGATGATGGGGACCCGGTATTCAGCAATACTCAACCTGTTCGTGTAGCCATCTCTCCCAGCGGAGATCGAGTTGCGGTCAGCGTGGCGGATGCGCTCGGATGTGTTTATGTTTTCAAATCCGTGTATATTATCAATTCTTAATTGAAGCTCATCGCAGCAAACTGCGTTATAACCCGCATGGCGTATTAGCGCTTGGCGGTAGTTACTTTCTTATTATCTTAAAGCTATTTGGGTTGAATTTTTCTCGTATAGACTTTTGGGGTCAATAAAGAATTAGTCCGGGCTGGCAAAGGCAATTCAGCAAACAGTCCGAGTCAGATTGCGCTTTTATTTTTGTCTTTGATTAGGGTTCAACTTTCTCAAGTAGTGATTCTACAGGATGGAATAATGGTAAGGTTTTATCCTTGTCAAAGTCATAGAAATCACCATAATCACCTTTTTGTCTCCAGTCAAAAAGCTGTACAAATACTCTTCCGAGCTCTTTATCAATAACTTCGGTCTTGATGAAATGAAGAGTAAACTGATGAGTATGATTTGTCATGCTATAAGAAATTCAAGGTTGTGTCGTCTTTGATGAATACTGCTAACGGTTTGCATATTTGCGATGAGCGGGCTTTTCAGCACAAATGTTTATTCGGAGCACTGGACTTCTTTTAACCACTAAATTGTCTGCGGAGAGCGAAACCCCGCCTATTGCAAATGTCTTCTTGGGTATGCCCACTGATTGCTCATTTCTCATTACTCATTACTTTTTCAAAGGCCGTGCAATTCAATTTTCTCCTCCTTCGCAGACGCTTCAGAGGATACAATGCACCGTTCGTGGACAAGCCACCGCACTCAGCGAATCTCCAAATTGCATTACTTTTATAATTAAATGGTAAGGTGGTAAGGCGTAAATCAAGAACTTGAGTAATATTCTGAGGAAATATGAGTAATTTTTGATTGGGGTTTCCTCAATTTCGATTGAATATTGATCAATACTCATTGATTTCAGTCAGGAAATGAACAAGTCGTGAATGATTTAACGTTTTAAATAAGTTGAAATGCAATCATTTTGATATTTCTATTGAGATGCAGGCAACCAAATTGACATTTCTTAACACTTTAGGATGAATTAAATCTAGAATGGCCTTTTCAAACCATGGTACCACAAAAAAAATGGTACAAGGATGCCTTAAAAATGACAGGCATTTCCAGAAGAAACTCTTTGAAAAGTACAAAGATGCAATGTATACTTTGGCATTCAGAATATTGCGCAATGAAGAGCTGGCCTTGGATGCTGTTCAGGAAGGATTTATTCAGGTTTTTACCGGCATGGGCAATTATCGATTTGAAGCCACATTGGGCAGTTGGATAAAAACAATTATGATTCGAAGTGCCCTGAAAATCCTAAAGAATGAACCTGTAAAGAATGGTGAGGAGCCTGACATAATGAATGTACCCTTAGAATGGGATGTGAATTTAACAGGAGAACAGCTGGATAAAGCAATTTCCCAGCTTAGTCCGGGTTACCGGACTGTTTTTCTACTAATCGAAGTAGAAGGTTTTAAACATAAAGAAGTTGCAGAGATGTTGAACATTTCAGTAGGTACATCGAAATCACAGCTTTCGAAGGCAAAAGTAATTCTGAAACAGAAATTAGAAGAATTAAGGTATTGATCCATGAAAGCAAAATCCAGATATATACTTAAAAAGGCGATTGGTGAAATGCCAACCTTTAAACTTGAAGTATCTAATTTTTGGGAGAGAATTGATAACAAACTGAATAAAAAATATAACACGCAATTTGGAAATTTTATAACCGATTTACCAAAAGGCTGCTCCGGATGGTTTATGGGAAAGGGTGGAATATAACCTTAACAAAAGACAAAACAATAGGCAATTAAAATCTTTTTATTATCTGAAACGAGTTGCTGCAGCAGCTTTCATTGTGCTTTCTATTGGATTTGGACTAATGTTTATAAAACATGAGTTTACATCCGAATCCTTACATGAATCTGCTGAATTACATAAGATTGATACCAATTCCAAAGACAAGATGGAAATTCAGTCAATTTGGAATCCGGCTTTATGCAAGGGCAATCCCCAAATATGCAATACGGTCTTATTTAAAGCGCTTGATAAACAACTAAATGAAGTGAAAGGAGAGCTTGTTTTAATGAAACCTATGATACGGAATGGGGATCCACAAATGATGAAATATTATTACAGGCTTGTAAACCTGAGAGTTGAAATTGAAAAAAAAATGGTGAAAATAGTCATGGAATCCTAAATCCCACAAAACATGGTAAAATATGTATTACCGCTTCTTATGATTTTTGTATGGATGAATACAGGGTATTCGCAGTCCGACACCATCATGGTTTCGGAAGGAAAGAACCATCCGGAGGATGACAAATATGACACCCTATATAAAATGTTTGTAAAAGATCAGGAACCGGAGATCAGTCACCTGTGGAAGATAAATCTGGTTGACCTGGCCATACTCATGCCAAACCTCGACTTAGAACAAAAACTGGGCAAATTGTGGTCATCAGATAGTTATTTTAAATTGGGTGTGGAGTTGAAGCCTTCTTCACGTGCCTCTGGTTCCATTCTTGATACCAGTGGTGATCCTTCTACAGAGCTTGAACTTGAACAGCAATTTAAGTATTATTTGAACTTAATAAAGCATGAGAAACCGGGGGGCAAAAACCACGGCTTTACAGGAGATTATTTCTCAATCGGTTTGTTCGCTAGTTGCAGAGGCTATACTTATGACTTTAAGGATCCTTCATTTCCAGATTTTACCATGTCTGTTTCTGCCCGTATGGTTACCTATGGAGCAGGAATAAAGTACGGATTGCAGCGCAGGATCGGGAATATTGGTTATTTCGATGTCTTTGCAGGAATGAATTACCAGGTAAGAGAAGTACCCGAAAAAGTTGTATTCATAGATAAAGGGAATGGTTATTTCGAGTATCGTGTCAGGAAAGCTGGCAAACAGGAATTTATGCCAATGATAGGAATAAGAGCGGGGTTTGCCATTGATTCAAATTCGAAACTGATGAAAATTCTTAAATAGTTTTAAAACAGGATTTTAATGAAGAAAATTACCTGTATATATTTGTTTCTCGCAGTAATACTAAATGTTCATTTTGAGCTACAAGCACAGGATTCTCCCAAAATTGTCATCCGAAAAACGGAAAAGAATTTCGAATTTGATAGCAAGGGCCAGATCATCATCGATGCCGAAAGAGGGGATATCTCTATTCAGAGCTGGGATAGGAATGAAGTCAGTGTTGTTCTTACCATTACTGTCAAAAATACAAATATAGAATTGGCAAAACAGGAATTGGGATATATGCGGTACAACCTGGTGAAGAGCAGAGGTAACGTTTTCATTAATAACAAAATGGTACTGCCGGATGCCGATAAAAATGATGCGATATCGAGCATTATTTGGGCCAGGTACGAAATTCGTGTACCAAAAAAAATTAACATATTGATAAATAATAAATTTGGACGGGTAACCATAAAAAATATCGGCGGGATAATTCATGGTGATCTACAGTATAGCGATATGCTACTTCAAGCATATAAGGGTGAAATTCATATGAATATCTCAGTCGGAGATTTGAATTGTTTTCAATCTGCTCTTACCGGCGAAATTAAAACCAAGTATGCCAATGTTTCAATTAATGAAGTCTCAGGGAAACTGTCAATGAATACCGAGTATGGAAGTTTTAAACTTACTTATGGTGAAAAGTTAATAGAATTGGCTTTAGTCAGTTATGCAACTGATATATTGATCAATAACAAAAAAAATCATCCTTTTGATATGAGGATTAATGGGTCATATTGCCCGCTCATCATTACGAAAGATTGTTACATTCCCGAGAAGAAATTTTTACAGTCAACATATCAACCGACTCCCGAACAGACATCCTGGTTTCTGTATTATATACCGCCGGTTAAATCAACTAAATTAAGAATTGATGCCAAGTTTGGTACACTTAATTTATTGTAAGCGGATTATAACTTAAAACAAAACTCGCCATCAACTAGGCATTAATTATTGGGTTGTATTATGTAAACTTTATCACATTTTAGGGGCAAAGCCCCTTAAGATGTCTTAGAAATTTATTAATTCGAGTATATACAACTATTTATGAATATTAAACTGACGGCTATGCCTGTCGGGGTGTATCACGTTTCGCTAAGTTACTCCGTGATCCCTTCGGGGAGATCCCTGCAGTTGACATAAAATCCCACCATCGCTTAGCGCTGGCGGTCTTTTATGTGTAAGGGGGACTCCAAGCAAACTTGAGTCCCCCTTACACATAAAATCCCACGGCACAGCCGTGGGATTTTATTCAACTGCGGAGAGGGGGGGATTCGAACCCCCGGTACCAGTTACCCAGTACGACAGTTTAGCAAACTGTTGGTTTCAGCCACTCACCCACCTCTCCAATGCTATTAACTGAAATAATCATCACTAAAAATTGAAAGAACTTTACCCGGTACGACAGTTTAGTCCCGACTTGTCGGGATTGGTTTCAGCCACTCACCCACCTCTCCAATGCTATTAACTGAAATAATCATCACTAAAAATTGAAAGAACTTTACCCGGTACGACAGTTTAGTC
>CAVPIY010000014.1:0-77400 GCA_963705125.1 uncultured Bacteroidales bacterium
GATCCCTCACGCCCATGCTTGAACGCCGTTTCAATCTGCAGATTGTATTCAGAAACGAAGAACTGAAGGAATACAAATTCTCCGGAACCATTGAGAACGAAACGGTGGATCAGATCATGAACGCGTTGCGACTGACGGCACCGCTTGATTATCAGATCAGCAGGGACACGATCAGTCTTACGCTAAATGCGGATTATGAGAAAGAATTCGGACGGATCATGACGAGAAAGAAATGAGAGACAGTTCAACAAATCAACTAAAACATAGCCTATGAAACCACCCTGACGAAAAAAAAGGGAGTAGTTCGCACCTACTCCCTCCAGTGAAAATGTCTGATTAAGTCTTAAAATGAATTTAAAACCTAACACTGCAAATGTATGAAAAAAAACCATTCATGGGGATACTGTATTAATATCCTGCCACTCCCCAAAAAACTACTGCGCATTATGAAACTGTCCATTCTCCTCACCTTTGTTTTCACGGTCAATATGATGGCTTCGGTGTACTCACAGGAAGCACGCTTTGACCTGGATATCAAGGATCAGACGGTACGCGATGTACTGAAGAACATTGAAGATCAGAGCAAGTTCAGGTTCTTTTACAATGATGAATTTACAGACCTGAACAGAACGGTTTCTATTACTACCAATGACAAATCAATTGATGATTTGTTATCGTTGATCCTGGATAATACAACTGTGACCTACAAGGTTATGGACAATAATTTTGTGGTCATTACCCCAAAAAGCTTGCTGCAGCAAACGAAAGTCACCGGCAATGTAACCGATGCCAGCACGGGTGAATCGCTTCCGGGGGTCAATATCCAGATAGAAGGCAGCCAGGCGGGTACTGTTTCTGATGCCAATGGAAAATATTCTCTTGAAGTGGCTCCCAATGCTTCTTTAATCTTTTCATATGTCGGTTACAATACCCAGAAGATTGAAGTGAATGGGAGAAGTATTATTGATATTGCCATGGGTCCCGATATTCAGATGCTGGATGAAGTTGTGGTTGTTGGTTATGGAACCATGAAGAGAAAAGATGTCACAGGTTCGGTCGCTTCTGTTCAAACAAGTGAATTTGAACATCAAATAATAAACACTCCGGCGCAAATTTTAAAAGGACGTGCTGCAGGGGTAGCCGTTACAACGGTTTCGGGTGCACCCGGTGGTGATTACAAGATCAGGATCAGGGGGGCTAATTCACTTTTAGGAAGTAACGACCCATTGCTTGTTGTTGATGGTATCCAGGGTGGTATCAGTTTAAAGGATATTAACCCAAATGACATTGAATCCATGGATATTTTAAAAGATGCTTCTTCTACCGCAATATATGGTTCAAGAGGTGCAAACGGGGTAATTCTTATCACCACAAAACAGGGCAAAGAAGGGCGTGCAATAGTAGAGCTCAATTCATATCTGAGTTTCAAAAATGGCCAAAATCCTTATACAATGATGGATCCTGTACTATATGCCGAAACGGTTAATCTGGGTACTCCCGGAGCCTATTCGCAGGATCAGATTAATGCACTTCAGGGTACTGCACCTGTTGATTGTTATGATGAGATGCTTCAGAAAGGCATACTTCAAAACTATGAAGTATCGGTAAGAGGGGGCTCAAAGATGACACAATATTCACTGTCGGGAGGAATTCAAAGCGAAGATGGCGCCGTAGTAAATACCAATTTAAAAAGGTACTTATTCCGTTCAAATATTTCAACCCAGATATCGAATAAAGTTATCTGTTGGTTTGAACCTTACCGCAATCCAAAATAAGTCACACAATATTGCAAGCCGCTTATGAAGAAGTACAACTGGCACCTACCTGGGGGACTGCTGAAAGCCTCAAAAATCCGGATGGTACCTGGAAAAAATCAGATCCTTATGGTTGCCTACCTCGCCAATCCTGCTATGCTCATGAACAATATGAATCGTGATGGTTTGGGCACAAACGGGCAACTTGGTGCAAACCTTAAGTGGGAGATAGTTAAAGGTTTGATCGTTTCAATCCAATGCAGGTCTGAATGCAGGTTATTACAATGGTGGCTATTACAATAATGAATATTTTGCAATTCTCAGGCTCAGTTGGCGGCAGAACAGGTTCAGGTCAATCGTATTCCAATTCCAACTCCTGGCAATGGAGTAATACGCTTACTTATGCAAAAACCATAAACGATATTCATAATTTTTCGGTTATGGGCGGTATTGAAGCATCGCAGTATACCGGAAAAGGATTTAATGGTGATGGAACAGTTATGGCTACTACTTCCGTAGGGTATTACAACCTGAGCATGAATACGAATAAAAACATTAATTCGTTTTACTCCAGTTCAGCTTTGAGTTCCTATTTTGCAAGGGGAAGCTATTCGTTACAAGGATCGTTACCTCCTTACAGGCACCTTCAGGGCTGATGGTTCGTCGAAATTCAAGGGTGATAACCAGTACAGCTTTTTCCCGTCGGTGGGTCTTGGCTGGAGGCTTTCGGAAGAAGATTTTATCAGAAATATGGGTGTTTTTAGTAACCTGAAATTGCGTGCAAGCTGGGGAAAAACAGGGAACCAGGCTATCGGCCCCTATGGTACGATGAGTTTGTTAACCCAGGAAGATTATCATTATGGGTCGGGGAGCATTTATCCCGGTTACAAGCCTTACGGGTCGTCAAATCCCGACCTTCGGTGGGAAGAGACTACGCAATCAGACATCGGATTGGATGCATCCATTTCTGAAAAGCAGGTTAAATTTTACATTGGATTTGTACAAGAAACTGACTTCAGGTCTTCTTCAGTCGGTGGCTCTGCCTGACTACAGTGGCGGCGGAACTGTTTACCAGAATTTGGGCGAAATCGAGAATAAAGGGATTGAATTATCGATAAATGCCGTTCCTGTGGAGCAAACTGATTGGAGATGGGATGCCGCATTCAATATCAGTTATGCAAAAAACACTGTAAGTAGATATCGTGGGAGATGAGGATATGATTTTCCCGGGGAATTCTTATGGTGGTACTGGCGAAAAGTGGTTTGCTGTTAAGGAGGGCGAACCCTTGGGATCATTCTGGGGATACAAGTGGTTGGGCGTTTGGCGGTCATCCGAAGCTACAGAAGCTGCCAAGTATGGTGCCCAGCCCGGAGACAATAAATTTGAAGACCTAAACAAGGATGATATCGATCGGTGGTCATGACAACCAGGTTATCGGGCATGCTGTGTCACCCTGGAGAATTGGCTTTAATACTACTGTAAGTTATAAGAACTTCACCTTAAATGCATTAATTGAAGCTGTTTCAGGAGGAGTAACCTACAATTACAGTTATTCAATGGCTGCCGTATTAACGAGCGAAGGCAGGACAGTGACCCTGGCCGATGGGGCTGATTACTGGACACCGACCAATGATGATGCAAAATTTGCCAATATACTGAGCCCTACCTATAATGCTTTCCGCCACACATCGCAATGGCTGTTCGACGCAAGTTATCTTAAATTCAGGAACCTGAGTTTGTCGTACAACCTGTCGAAAGAAAAGACCAGGTTTGCCGATCTGAAACTTTTCGTGAGCGGGGAGAACATTTTAACCATTACCAATTATATAGGTAGTGATCCGGAAGCTTCATCCACCGGAGGTTCAGATGTGGACAGTGGTCTCGATATGGGAACTTATCCCTCCGTCAAGACTTATACAGTAGGCGTAACCATAAATTTTTAATTCATCCTAAAAAGACAACATATGAAAAAGATAATATCCGTATTACTAGTAGCATTTTATGCGTTTGCCTGTTCAGAGGATTTTCTGAAGGAAGATCCTAAAGGACAGCTTACATCGGATGGCTTTTGCAAAAACAAAGCCGAACTGGACATGGCTCTTACTGCCATGTACAAACCCTTTCGACAGACCAACTACAGCGAGGAATCCACGGCCTTGTTTTGCGGCGCTGATGATCTGACCACCAGGCCCGGCAGCAATAAAGAAAAACTCAGGGACTATGATATGTTTATCCAAACAAAGATGCAAACGAGTGCAATGTAAATTGCTGGGGATACTTCTACTCCGTAGTTAGCTGTGCCAATTTCATCATCAATAATTATGAACTGGCTGTGGACGAAACACAGGAAGTGCGCGACCAGGCTGCCGGACAGGCCTATTGTTTGCGTGCCTGGGCCTATTTCATGATCACCAGGTTATGGAAAGATGATTCCCCTGGTGACCACCAACGTGGCAGACGAGAATATGCCAAAACACCGACGGCGGATGTGTACAACCTGATTGTTGAGGACCTGAAGAAGGCCGAAGTCATGTTACCCGACACCTGGCCGGATGGAAGCCGGGAAGACGGATGTGGCGGTAACAAAAGGAACTGCAAAATCGGTGCTGGCATCAGTTTATCTCCATATGGCAGGTTATCCTGTTAACGATGCTTCCGGCTATGCCCTTGCTGCACAAAAAGCAAAAGAAGTACTGGATAATGCCGTTGCTTACGGATACAGGCTTTTGGATGACTTTCCAGGAACTATGGCTGGATAATCAAAAACATGATGAGCTTGTTTTAGGCGCTTTCTTCAATCCTCAACCGATGCGATCCCAATTACAGAGCTCCTATGATGGGACAGCCAGGAGATGATGGAGAAGGATGGGATGAATATTTCAGTGAAATTAATTTTTTCAATGCATTTCCTGCCGGACCTAGGAAAGATGCAACCTTTCAGACAAAATGATGACCAGCAAAGGAGTATTTGTACCCTGGCAGGAATGTGCGATGAAACACCCTTATTATATGAAGATGCGGTATGCCAATGGCTCGAATCCTGATAACTTGTATGACCATTATGATAATCCATATTACTGGAGTTACAGCTCAAACCGGACCGCCCAGATCATGCGGTTTGCCGAAGTGAAACTGATTTATGCCGAAGCACAGGCCATGTCTGCCAGTCCCGATGCTTCTGCGTATAAGGAGATCAATGAAGTACGGCAAAGGGCCGGGCTGCCTGACTTAACTCCGGGCCTGTCCCAGACAGCCTTCAGGGATTCTGTTGTAATGGAAAGAGCATGGGAATTTGCCGGTCCGGAACAGGGACAAAGGTGGTTCGACCTGGTTCGTCTTGAAAGGGTAGAGCAAGCCAACTCAAACAGGCATGAATGGGAACTTCCTCTTGTAAATCAGCCTTCAAAAGAGTATTACTTTACAACGATACCCTTCAACGAAAAGCAGATTAATCCCAATCTCAATTAAATTAGTTGAAGGTTTCCCGGGATTTAATTTGCGAAATATCAATAACTCCCGTTGGATTCAAATGGATGAAACCTCACAGGTTAAAAACCTGTGAGGTTTTACCATGCTTTTTTGTATGTTGACGCAATCGTTTTTCTCCCCATTGTAATAACTCTCCAAAATGAGATTCCTGGAATTATGAAGAAAACACTGTATTTGGTTTTTGCCATTTTCTGTTCAATAAATGGATTCAGTCAAATCAATGGCAAGGATGTATTGAAAAAAGTTGCAGACGATTTTAACATTCAGAATTTAGATAGTCTTGTTTTCAGGTTAAAAACAGTAAACAGCGAAATTGAGAAAAAGCGGGATCAAATATCTTTCCCCAGGAAAATTCAAATTTATTGACAGGGTATTCCTACGGCGAATTTTACGACTGGGACCTGTATTTCGAAAATATCTACATGTCGTATTATGGCATTAGCGAATATTGTTTTACCAATCTAAAGGCATTTTTAAAACGGCAGCACCTCAACGGGTTTGTTTCGCGCACCCTCAAAGAACCCCGCCCCTATCAGCATTTTAAGCCTTTCCTGGCACAGATTGCCTTACTGGGTTCGATACAAAAAAATGATTATCTGTGGTTAAATGAAGTGACAGATGGAGCTAAAAACAAAGGTATTGCCGAAGGTGGTGTAATGAACGAAGCAAACTTTGTAAACAACCGTTCATACTATACCCGTCTGAAAGAGTATATCAAGTTCTGGTTCTGGTACCAGGATTTTGATAAGAACGGCTTGCCGGTCTGGAACAGTTCCGACCACAGCGGCATGGACAACCAGATTTCCCGGGCCGGTGATATGAATGCCTTCCGTTTTGAAGGGGTTGACCTGGCCTGCTATTTATACCGTGAACTAATAGCAATGGCGGCTTAGCTCAAAAAATTAGGTCTGCCCGAAGATGTAAAAATGTACAATGACCATGCCGCTTTGTTGATCAAACAGATAAATGACAACTTTCTGGGATGAGAAAGATGGGTTTTATTACGACAGGGACGAGCAAACAGGTAAACCGGTAAAAGTTAAATCGGTTGCAGGTTTTATGCCTATGTATATTGGTGCCGCTTCCAAACAGCAGGCTGATCGGCTGATTAAGGAACATCTGCTGAATAAAAATGAGTTCTGGACTGATTTTCCTATTCCGGCCTATGCCAAAACAGAACCGGATTATGCGCAATATCCTCTTACACACGGCGAATGCAACTGGCGAGGCACAGCATGGATCCCTACCAATTATATGGTGTTTCATGGTCTCCTCGATTATGGCTATACCGATCTGGCTAAAGAACTGGTTCAGAAAACATTTGACATGGTCTTTGTTAAAAATAAAACAACCCGGGAATACTACAATGCCGAAACCGGTTCCGGAAACGGGCTGAACCCGTTCTGGGGATGGTCGTCCCTGGCGTATTTTATGCCTTTTGAATATGAACTAAAGTATGATCCTTCGGCCCTGAAAAATAATCAGGCTCTTACCCATCGGTCCAGATATACTGGGAATTCCTTTTAAAGAGATTAAGAAACCATCGGAATATGCAGTATCCAGGCTTAAGAAAACAATGAAGATTGATGGCAATTGGGATAAGCCCCAGTGGAAAAACATAAAAGCCATTGAGATAAATAATTATATGGGCAATACGCCATCGTTCAAACCAACCGTGCAGGCTAAAATGATGTATGATGACAAAAATCTGTATGTTATTTTTCAGGTAAACGATGTTTTGTACGTTGTGTGACCAAGGAAATTAACGGTCCGGTATGGGAAGACAACTGTGTTGAATTTTTCTTTGCGCCTGATGCAAAATTATTCCGCTCAGGTATTTTAACCTCGAAATCAACTGCGGTGGTGTGCCATTGATGCATTACAATGCTGTTGCAAGCAAGGAAATTATTGATCTGAAACCGGAAGAAATAAAAAAAATTGAAATTGCACATTCTTATACACCTTTAAACGATGAGGAAATACCCGGACCACTGACATGGACGCTTGAATACAAAATACCACTGTCCATGCTGGAGAAATATTCGCAGGTTACCCATCCTGCCAGGGGTGTTACCTGGAGGGCTAACTTTTACAAGATTGCGCATAAATCCTCAAATCCGCATTATGCATCCTGGAATCTTGTAGATATTGATCGTCATGATGTTGATATGCATACCCCTGAATTTTTTGGAGTGTTGAAATTTGAATAAACATGAATCAGGCAGTTGATGAAACAATTAAAGATAAAATAACCCAGATGAAAAAAATATACAATATCAATCGCAACTTTTTTTTGCCAGTCTGGCCCTTTTCTTGAAGGATGCGTAAAAAAAAGCAAAGGCGACTCACGGTGCAAATGTTACTGTTAATAAACCCGGGCTTTCGAAGAAAACATTGGCAAACCTGGGAAGTATCCAGCCATCATGGGTGCCAGAGGTTCACGGGAGCTGTCAACAGCGATATCAGACGAAGCGGGAAAAACTCCATTAAACTCAGCAAGACTAATTCATTTGGATATTTTCAGTTGTCATCAAAAAAGCCGGTCCAGGTTAAAGCTGGAAAAACATACACACTGCGTTTCTGGTTTAATTCATCCAATGCCCAGGTAACTTCATTCTTGATTCCCCGGCTGGTCCTGATAATGCTTCAGTTACCGTGGCAAATCCCGGAGGAAGCTTTATGGGTAGGGTACGACTACGATTCCCAGTCGCTTATGCGAAACTCCCCTGATGCCGATTCAGCAAACTGGATAAAGCGTGTGGTTATTTATGAAAACAAGACGGATAAGGATCAGGAGATTTACTTCCAGGTGATGCTATACGGAAATCCATTCGATGTGTATATTGATGATTTTGAATTTGTTGAAGGTAAACGCTCAGCAACATTAAGCCCTGAAAATCCCGGTTATACTTACTCCGAAGAACAGGTAAAAAAAATTCTTGACGGAAGGAAAGAGGAAAGTGCATTTGTTAGCAGGGAATGAGGGGATCACCACTTTTATTTAAATGGGAAGGAAGCATGGCCGATTTTTTACCGTTCCTCGACAATATATGATGGCAAAAGCCCCACCCAGGCAGATCCTGCAGGTTTTGGAGCGCAGGGTATTGAAATCAATAATGTATGGATGGATCTCCTGCCGGATGAATATCGCTGGGAAAAATACGATTCGCTTTTAATGGATATTCTTCGGAAAAATCCGCATGCTAAATTGTTGCTGGATTTGATGCTGTACCCCAGTGAAAAATGGGCCAATGACCATCCTGATGATATATGGGAAACAAAGAGCTGGCAAGAAAATGGATTATCCCCGATGCAGCTATTCTTCCGTGAACTGGAGAAAATTCGGGGACAGCCGGATCCGGCAGCTTATTCAGGACATGAAGAAACACGGATATTGGAAAATTGTACGTAGGCGTTCAGCTTGTTGGCGGACACGATGGTCAGTTCTGGACCAAAGCGATTGGCGAATATGCAGCAGATTATGCCCCTGGAAATGTCAGGGCCTGGCGTGAATATTTAAAAGATGTATATAAAGATATCAATACCTTAAACAAGGCTTGGAATACTGATTATGCAGGGATTTGAAAATATTCCTATAGCCGATGCAACTTCGGAACATGAAACATTTCCTCCCATCATGCAAAAGGGTATTCTTACAGATTACAGGCAGTTCTGCGAAGCTACGGCGTTTGATGCCCGTGAATATTTTGCCAGGGCAGTAAAGGAGGAAGCCGGAAAGCCTGTTTTTGTGTCGGCCTATGGCATGCCGATGGAAAATCAGCATGAGTGTTTTATAAAAATGGCCGGCAAGAAAGGCAAGGCAAATGATTTGATTGCCAGTATGTCCTATTATCCATACAGACAGCCGGGGTTTGCCTCAGGCTATCATCCGGAGCAGTCTTTTGGCTTTCATAATACCGGGTTTATCCAGGAACTGGATTTGACGATATAATTCAGCTTCGGGATGGATGAATGAGGTGATTGAAATGTGGTGCGGATTTCAGCCAAATATCTCAGCCTGGCGCAATATGCACAGGAAATTGGTTGGAGTATCCCTGGCTCAGAATCAAGGGTTCTGGTATTATGATATGGAAAAACAGTTTATTGATAAAGAGGTATTAAATGAAATTGGAGTAGTCAAAAAGATTGCCGATAAACTGGTTACGCGAAAAGGGGTGGATTTCAGGCCGGATGTATGCCTGGTCAGGTTTGGAGCCGAAAGCAGGTATTATGGTTCATCCGTTGACAATGTGGTGGGCGCCACCGTGCAATGGGAGTACATGATGCTTGAAACCAGCGGCGTACCCTTTGATGTGCATTACCTGTCAGATATCATGGCTGAACCTGCTTTGCAAAAATACAAAGTGTATATTTTCCATAACAACTCCTTCCTATCTGAGAAGGAAAGGGAATGGATAAGCAGGAATTTAAAGAAAGGCAATCGCGCCCTGGTATGGATGTACGATGCCGGATACGTTAACGAAAAAGGTTATTCCATTGATGCTTTATCTGCCTTAACAGGCATGACGATTAGAACGGCGGATGGATATACACGTTCCATTGCAGGCATTACAGGTGAACGATAAACTGATAGGTGGTGCTGAAGGCTATATAAAAATTCCGGAATTCCAGGGAATGGCCGAAGCACTTTGCGGTATTTTCACCACTTCGGGACCTGTGCAGACCCGCGAACCCTTTATGGCACAGTTTGGCTATACGGTTGTTCCCGGTACCTCGCGCTATCAGAAATTCTGGATCGAAAGCGATTACGACAATGCACTTGCCACTTATAAGGAAGATAACAAAACAGCCATGGCTGTAAAACGTTTTCCTGACTGGACCTCAATATATATTGCAGCCCCCAATGCACTGGCAGGCGAAATGATGAACAATATTGCACAGGAGGCAGGCGCATACCGATGCGGCCCTGCATCCATGGGTGAACTGCGGATGAGCGGGAGGTTTGTTTCCTACCATGCATTAAAGTCGGGCATATATGATTTCCAACTGCCAAAGGATGCGTTGAAAGTTATGGATGCTGAAACGGGCAAGGTATTGTCAGAAGGAGTCCCAACCTACGCCATAGAAGGTCTGGCACAGGAAACCTATTGGTATTTTATTGAATAGTTATATCTGTAAAAAAGTTATTGTTTTACCATGGCTGCAAACTCACACACACACAATAAATTGGCGAAACCGGTTATTATCCTTTTACTCGCTATCATGGTTTGTGCCTGTAAGCCAGGAGGAAGCTCACAGAAACACATCAGATTAAATCCCAAGAGCTGGACGCACGTTTCTGAACAGGCCGGTGATGTACTTGATTCATTTAATTATCAGGTCATTGAGAAAGACGGAGGTTTGGAATTTTCCATTTCCGGTAACCCGGCTCGTCGAGATATGTAAAATGGACTAAAGAAATCAATGAATTTAAGGTTGATGACTACGCTTATATGGTAGTGGAATACCAGGCCAATTGGCTCAATGATCAATACAATGAGGTGATTGGTTTAACCTATAGTACTGATCAGGGCGTTATGAAAGATACCAGCGTCATCCGAACGTTAAACCTGATTGCTGACGGTCGTCCACATACAATCATCGTTAAGGGTTTTATTTCCGGCACCTTGCAAAAAATGTCAGTGGGCATGAATACCAGGAGCTCAAAAGCTTCGCTGCTTATCAAGTCAATTGATTTTGTAAAATCCGAAAATGAATTCACCGGATGCATTGACTTTTCAAAGCCAGGCGGATCAGAAAATCCATCGCTGCAAAGTCTTGATATTTCAAATAGATTCAATGCGAACTTTGCTGATGTGCAAAAAGGCAATGTTTAATCTGACTCCTTATAATAACGATGGAGGCAAATATTTTTCAGAATCGGATATTGAAATAAACGGTATTCCATTTAAGGTTAAACCTGACGGCATGAATTTACTTGATTTCCCCGCCGAATCAAAAGCTAACCATGATACCATATCTCATCTGGGATACCGTGTACGCCGTGGATTGGTGGCTCCCGTCAGCCGTGATGATACCCTGGCGATCGATGTAAATTCACCTGTCAGCGAAATTTATTTCCTGCTTTGTGCCGAAAACCCCAGAACATGTTTAACCAACCCCAAGTACCTGACATTTAAAGTTGAGGACGTTGAGACTTTTGCCGTGGAACTGGTTTATGAAGACGGGACAATTGATTTCGCCTTTCCCTATTCTATACTGGACGAGAAGCATATTATCCAGGGAACCATGGGAGCATATGCTATTCCGGCAAGCGGCAGGCCACTTAAAAAAGTCGTTTTTCATAATCGCACGTTCGGGAAGAATTATTACCTGGGAGCGGTAACAATTAATAAAGAGCAGAAAAGAATTTTTCCTCAGCTTGCTGGGGAACCTGGGCCTAAGCCTTTACAGGAGCCCAGTGTACCTTCGCCGGAAATTATGGCCCCATACCTAAAGATGAGAATGGAATTATTAAACTCGGTAACTCATTTGTTAGAAATGACAATAGATGCTGAAAATACCTTTACGATTACTGATTTTAAAAATAAATGGCTGGGCGAAAAAGGTATTACACTGAATCCGAACCCGGGTTTCCAGGTAGCGCTGGAGAAAGACAATATTGATGCAAAGGAAATCAAGTTGCTGAGCGTTTCGGAGATTACCGGTAATCATGGAAAAGTAATCACACTCAATTACGGAATAAAAAGTGCAAGCAGCCCGATCTGGAATTTAAAATTCAGCTTTCTGTATCCGCTGAACCGGAAGTTGGGATGCAGATGACAGCTATAAATTCCTCGGCAAAGGATATTAAGGCAAAAGTGGTTTTCCCGATACTAAACGGAGTACAAATGGGTAATGCCGAAGATGTGTGGTACTATTACCCATCCTATCGCAATGTGTTCAGCAATCAGCATGGCACTTTTGACCATATTTATTCGCTGTCCTTCCCGGTGCAGTTTTACGATGTGTACAACCCGGCTTTGGGTGGTGGTTATTACCTGGCAACAAGGGAAACCGATGTGGATGAAATGCGTCGTTACGGGTTTCGGAAAAATGCAGATGGCATAATGAACTACATAGAATATCCGAAACTTAACACCTTGCTGAAAACAAATGTTCCGCTTACGCTTTGCAAAACGGCAATTGGTGTGCACAAAGGCGACTGGCATGCTGCCATGGAAACATACCAACAATGGCTCGCTACCTGGTACAAACCTTATAAATCGCAGGATAAGCAATGGTACAGAGAGTGCTTTTGGTTGCTTTGTGAGTACCCCGATAATATTCCCTACGACCTGTCCTATATGCACACTGATTTTACCTGGTACGACACCATTAAAAAACATTATCGTATGGGTGATATACTTGATGAGCACAAGCAGACCGTGGGCCGTAATCCGGATATCCTGCATTTCTGGTGCTGGACCCAGAATATGCCGGAAGGCTATTCACGCTGGGGCGCCTATGGTGCAAACGGAGAATACGAAAAAATGGGAGGTATTCAGAACTTTAAAAATGCCATTGCAAGTACAGAAAAAGAATTTGGAGTAAAAACATCACTCTATATAGATGCCAGCTTATGCAATACAACAGTTGCCAATCAAATTGGTTTAAGCGAAGCAATGCAGGATACGGAAGGCAAACCCATATGGGATTACGGGCTTGCTTACAGAATGTGTCCGGGATCCAAAACCTGGAGAGATTACATGAATAAAGTCTACCAGCGGGTGAACAAAGATCTTGGAGTAAGCATACTCTATGTGGATGAATGGGCTGCCCCATTCATGAACGGGCACGTTCCTTTAACAGCATTTACCTGCTATAGTAAAGAGCATGGACATGCAGTTCCGGCAAATATGAACCTGGAAGTGAATACCTATATGCGCGAACTTCGCACTGCTGTTCCGCAGAGGGCGGCTCTCTACGGTGAATATCCCGATGTGGATGTGAATACAAAGTATTATGACGCCAATATTACCTATTACATGTCTACCTATGGAACTGAGCTGAAGGACGGAAGGGATAACATTGCATATGACCTGGAGTCAGCCGATGCAGGCATGCTGGTGCCATGCATGAGTTTGAATAAGTTTGTATTTCCCGGCATAGTGCAGCTTGTATTACCAAACGATGCCTTTAACTACTCCTGGAACATGTTGAAATTTACCTTCCTGAATGGCGATGCTGTATATGACAATTTCTGGATGCGTGATGAATCGAAGGCTGAAGCGTTTATGGTGAAGTCGCACGACATTAAGCTTAAATATGCCGACTGCTTCACTTCTAAAACTCCCGAACCGCTTGTACCAACAGAAAAGTCGGGTATTATGGCAAATAAATTCCCGGGGAAAGGCAGAACAATCTGGACCATTTACAATCAGAGGTATACCACCGTGAGAGAAGAAATAATGAAAGTGAAACATGTCAGGGGTGCTGCCTATTATGACGTTTGGAACAATAAGCCATTGCAGACCCGGATATCAGGCAATTATGCTTATATCTCTCTGGATTTGCATCCACAGGCAATAGGATGTATAGTTCAAATACTTGGTCATTAATATCTTTACCAATGAAAAGTAGGCGATTTTTTGTAAAAACCATCACCATCTTCAGCATTAAGTTGTCAGAGAAAATTGTAGTCGGGAACATTTTAAACGCCATTACCAGTAAGACAATCCGGGTACTCTGGTTGATGTTATTGTATTATGTTAATAATGAAACGATTGCAGAAAAAATAATACCATTTATTAATTTAGCAACATAAAAAATGAAGCGAATTACTACTATTTCCATCTTTGTGGTTTTCATAGCCATTATTGCACTGTCCCTTTCATGTTCTCACAGAGATAAATTGCTAAATATCAAAATCAATCCGGAGGATGGAAAGTTTATGCGCATCTATGAGCTTGATATTCAAAAGAATCTGATCAGATTTCAGGGCGATTCTTCTGGTAATTTATTACAAGTTAATTTATTAAAAGATGAAAATGACATTTCATTTATCGAGATGAACAAAGGTGTGAGATCAATCAATACATTGCCACTGCTTCCAAATCGCAGTTATATAATTTCGGTTCTTTTACAGGCTAATTTTTCCAGACCTGCGGAGGTGAATATGGGAATCCAAACTATCGACGGTGGAGGCAAACAGGTGATGTGGCATTTGAACGGGATTCCAAATAAAACAGATGGCTGGCAACGATGGCAATGGGAATTTACCACCGACCAAAGAGCTGTTCATGGACATTTTATTGCCAATTTGTTTGAATTTCCAAAAGACGGTATCCTGAAAATTGCTGATATTGCTTTTATCGAATTGTCCGAAAAGCCCCTAAAACCTTATGCGAAAGGGGAGGGCGTTACCTTCAGGGGAGGACCGGGTAAATTACCCATGCGTATCGAAGATGTAAAGACAAATGACCAGAACATCAAAGTTAAGGTAACTGGAGCATTATATACCTTCTCGACCCTTGGTGATTCCATTACCGCAAGTCAACTTTTGGAAAAAGAAAGAGATGTTTCAGTGTGGAAATCGTCATTATCCCTCAAGGGACTGAAAGTGCTTATACATAACAATAAAGAATGTGTTCTCGCAAACGACCAGGTCACCATCGGAATACAATGCGATGGATTAATAATGATTTCGCCACAGAATGAACTTATGCTTACCTGCAAAAGCAAGATTGGGGGAGAATGGAACCGTCTGTCTGCGGGTAATGTACTTGTTCTTGATGAATGGGGAGGTTATGCAGTTAATCCCGATATCCCGCTTGGCAGCGGCCGAAAGGCGCGTATTTTTGCCGGAACGGACGTCCAGCCGGGTCGGGTGGTCCCCGGAGGTATAGATTTTACAGATATGGTTGACAATCTTACCTTCATCAGCAAGGCTAAACCGGGATGGAAACTAAGCTGGTACATAAGTCCCGGTGAACGAATTGCAATTTCTGTCTTTCCCCCAAAACCATTTCCAT
The DNA here is from genome assembly GCA_963705125.1 of uncultured Bacteroidales bacterium. GTDB lineage: Bacteria > Bacteroidota > Bacteroidia > Bacteroidales > UBA10428 > UBA5072. The sequence goes on from CAVPIY010000014.1 coordinate 15,219, forward strand.
GGAAGGAATCATTTAATACACATTTCACGTACCTCGAAAGGTCTCAGATTGCCAAGCCTGTTGATTTTAAAAAATGGAAGGAAAACACAGATATCGTTCTTTTGTGGGACTTTATTCAGAGAACCTGGGCTTTTAGCTACGGACGTGAGCATGTTGCACATAATGACAAGGAAATCTTCGATAACGTAGCTGCCATAAAATCTGCCGGTATGCGCGCAATAATTTACACCAGCCCATATTATTACTACAGCAGGGACGCAGCTGAATTTGCAGGCGAAGCAAAACGATTAAAGGAGAAGTACTCCCTGGATGGTATTTACTTTGATGGAATTCCTTCACAGGAGTGGATTGTGGCCTATGAAGAAATGCGAATTACCAGGGAAATCTTTCCCGACGGTGTAATTGTCCTGCATAATACCGGACATCCATACAACGGTATACCCCCTTTGGGCGATCCGAGCATAAAAATACCTGCTATTGAATGCTATGCAGATGCTACCTTTGGAGGAGAACTATTGGTTGGCGAGGGAAAAGACTGGGTTTATCCGAAATATATCGGATCGCCATACCGCGTTTCCAATGGCATTGGTTCATTAACTACATGGACAGAGCCCTGGCACGGACTAACCCTTTTACAAATGGATTTGGTCATGATCCTTCATAACGGCAGGAGTCAGGATAAATCACACTACAAAGCTTATATCGAAAGGCTGGAAAAGCTATGGGATAAGAAAGGAAACGACCCTGAGTTTTATGAAAAATACTATCTTCCTGAGGTAAAGAAAATGACAAAAGGCTTGTTACCGGAATAGAAACAGATTCATAAGAAGTAAAGAAAGAGTTTTCGGATTTCATTAAAACATGATAAAAAGCATGAAAAGAAAAATTCTACTAGGATTTGCTTCTATATTGATAGTTGCATTCTTAACAGGTAGTAGCAAGGAAAAATTCTGCACTACATACTCAATTGCATTGAATAATGTCTGTCCATATTAGATAGGAATGCCCAGGTAATCGCAAAAGCCTATCTGGCTGATACTATAACCAATTTTCCAAATCCGGAACGGGGTTTTGCTCCAAGCATTGATCCTCCCTGGCCAACCACCCCGATAACCTGGGGATTTCAGGAATGCGATGGCTACACGTATGAAGCCTGGACTGCAGCCTTGAATTTGGATTCGTTGAAAATGTGGCGAACCAGGGGCCATTCTATTGTCATGATACGCTATCATATTGCTGAGTTTCGGAACAGCGAATTATCAGCAGCATTTATTTCCAGGTTAAACAGCGATTTTGAAATAGCAAGAAAAGCCGGATTTAAATTGATCCCCAGGTTTGCCTATAATTGGCCCATGGGTGGGCCGGATGCATCTGTTGAAATCGTTTTGAAGCACATTGAGCAATTGAAACCGGTTTTTACACAGAATGTGGATGTGATCCATGTTGTGGAGTTTGGACTCATCGGATGCTGGGGGGAGCAGCACCATTCCTGCAATGGCCTGGTTGACGGAATGTGGGAGCCAAACGACAAAACATGGCAGATTCACAGCAGCCTCTTTCAAGCCGTTCCAACAGAACGAATGATTATGGTGAGATATCCATTCTGGAAATTCAGGTATTATCGGAGCCGGCACATCCGATACACCTACCTCCCCCATGCAGGAATCGGAAGCATATACCGGCAGCATAAAATCGCGCTGGGGACACATGGACGATTGCCTGGTTTGCGGAGAGTGGAACGTGGGAACATGGAATAACAACCGGTCAAACGCACAGGAGGTTATCGATTTTCTTGCACAGGATAACCGTTATGTGATTCAGGGAGGTGAACCAGGAGATCCTGGCACAGACACTGATCCCAATGATTCGGACAAAGACGGTTATGTATACCCCAACCATGCATCGTGCGACCGCATGCGATGGCTCCTTAAAAAAACACACTGGAGCTATATGAACGTGAGTTATGGAAATAAATCCTCCCCGGCAGCAAACACGGCATGGAAAAATAGCGGTTGTTATGATGAAATTGCCCATAGTTTAGGATACAGATTCAGGTTGGTGCAAGCAAGGATTCCTGCAACAGTATCTCAGGAAGGGACATTTTCAATAAGTTTTACTGTTTGTAATGACGGATGGGCTGCTCCGCATAATCCACGCGGCCTTGAGATAGTGTTACGGAATAAGGCGATCCGGTGAATTGCATCGTCTCACCTGACCGATGGGAAGAGCATACCCACTGACCACAGCCATGATCCGCGGTTCTGGCAGGGAGGAGAAAATGTAACAGTTGATTTTTCGGCCACCTTGCCCCCTGATGTAAATGGAGGGAGTGTATGATGTTCTGTTGAACCTTTATGATCCCCTTTTATATGACAGACCGGAGTACAGCATACGGTTCGCTAATTACAACACATGGGAAGAAAGTACAGGATATAATTTACTGTTTTCAGGTATTACAATCAACTTAATGTAAAACAATCCCCGGAAATAACTTGATAAGCTCATCAATTTTTCTTAGGTTTGAGTAGGAGATTGACCTTGTAAGCTGATCATCCTCTATTAAAGAACTTTATTCTTCAAACCTATGAAAAAGCCATTTTATATTGCCGCCCTCTTTTTGTTGATGGGCCATTTGGCCTTTGCCCAGCTCAGTGTGAACCACCTGCTGACCGAGAACCGAGTGATCCCGTTGGACTGGACATGGCCCAGCCCCGCTTTACCTGGCAGCTTGTCACCGAAAAAAGAAATGTGATGCAATCCGCCTATGAGCTGAAAGTTACCCAGGGCAAGAATATCGTCTGGTCCACGGAAAAGGTATCATCAGATCAGTCGGTTCATGTGCCCTATGGCGGACCGGCACTGCAATCAGGCATGAAATATACCTGGCAGGTCCGTGTTTGGGATAACAGCGGTAAAGCTTCGGCCTGGAGCACAGCCTGCTACCTTTCAGATGGCTTTCCTGAAGTTATCCGACTGGAAGGCCAAATGGATTGAACCGGGGTATGCCGAGGATCCGGTTAATCCGCCCAGTCCCCTGATGCGAAAGCAATTCAGCCTTACCAAAAAGGTGGCATCAGCAACTGCTTATATTACGGCCCATGGCATGTATGAAGCACAAGATCAACGGGCAAAGGGTGGGGGATGCCTACCTTACGCCCGGATGGACTGCCTATAAATACCGGCTGCAATACCAGGTATATGATGTTACTTCCCTGCTGAAAACCGGACCCAATGCCATCGGCGTTATGCTGGGCAGCGGATGGTACCGCGGAACCATCGGATTCAGGAACAATACCGGTGTTTATGGGAAGGACATAGCCCTGCTTTGCCAGCTGGATATCATTTACAGCGATGGTACCACTGAAAGCATCATCACGGACAATACGTGGAAATCCTCCACAGGTGCTGTCAGGTATTCCGACATATATAACGGCGAGATCATCGATGCGCGACTGGACAAAGCCGGATGGACACTACCCGGCTATGATGACGGAGACTGGAAGGGGGTTAAGGTAGCGCAGCATGCCATGCATATCCTGGTTGCCACTGAAAATGAAATGGTAAAAAAGCAGGAAACCTTTGTACCGATTAAAATATTCAAAACACCGAAAGGTGAACAGGTGATCGATTTTGGTCAGAACCTCGTCGGATGGGTGCAGATGAAAGTGACCGGCAAGGCAGGGGACCAGGTGGTTTTGTCACATGCAGAAGTCCTCGACAAAGCCGGCAATTTCTATACAGAAAACCTCAGGGCGGCAAAGGCACAGGACACCTATATCCTCAAAGGAGGCGCTGAGGAGATCTTTGAACCGCATTTCACCTGGCATGGATTCCGTTACCTCAGGGTTGAGGGTTATCCCGGTGAGATCAAACCGGAAAACTTCACTGCCATTGTGCTGTATTCCGACATGGAGACCACCGGCTCCTTTACCTCCTCAAATGCCCTGATAAACCAGCTTCAGCATAATATACAATGGGGTCAGAAAGGCAATTTCCTGGATGTGCCCACCGATTGCCCGCAGCGTGATGAACGGCTGGGATGGACCGGTGATGCCCAGGTTTTTTCGCGCACGGCAGCATTTAATATGAATGTGAACAGTTTCTTTGCCAAATGGCTGAAGGATCTGGAGGCTGATCAGGAGGAAGGAGCCGTTCCCTATGTGGTGCCCAATGTTCTGGGCCCTGCTTCAAGCAGCACCGGGTGGGCAGATGCGGCCACCATCGTTCCGTGGAACATGTACCTGGCATATGGGGATAAAAGGATGCTGGAACAGCAGTATAATTCGATGAAGGCTTACGTGGAAAGCATCCGCCGCATAGCCAAAAATGATTTGTGGAATACAGGTTTTCATTTTGGTGACTGGTTGTTCTACCGGCCCTTTGATGACAATGACGGCAGATCAGCTGTAACGGATAAATACCTTATTGCCCAATGCTTTTATGCCCATTCCACACAACTGCTTGATCAAGGCTGCGGAAGTGCTGGGTAAAAAGGATGATGAGGCTTTTTATACCATACTCCTGCGGAAGATCAGGGAAGCCTTCATGAAGGAATATGTTACCCCCAGCGGACGACTGGTTTCGGGTACACAGACTGCCTATGTACTGGCCCTGAATTTCGATATGCTGCCGGAATCCATGCGCGGACAGGCTGCAGCCAGGTTGTCGGAAAACATTACTTCCTATGGAAACCACCTCACAACCGGCTTCCTGGGTGCTTCCTACCTGTGCCCGGTACTGACACGCTTTGGATATACACGACCAGGCCTTTAAACTGCTTCTCCAGGAAAGCTATCCTTCCTGGCTGTATCCGGTGAAAATGGGTGCCACTACCATCTGGGAAAGATGGGATGGCATAAAACCCGATAGCACCTTCCAGACTCCCACGATGAACTCGTTTAACCATTATGCCTATGGGGCCATTGGCGACTGGATGTACCGGGTTATGGCAGGCCTGGATACATATGAGGATGGCGTCGGTTATAAGCACAGCATGATAAGACCCCATATCGGCGGAGGATTTACCCATGCAGGGGCCAGTCTGGCAACCTATTACGGCACCCTCAGCAGCAAATGGAATATAGAGAAAGACCGGATACTGCTGGATATTGAAATTCCGGCCAATACCTCTTCAACCATATACATACCGGCTGCTTCTGCAGGGGATGTGACAGAAGGAGGCAAGGCCCTGACCCAGGTGAGTGGCATCGAAGTGACCGGTGCGGCTGACGGGTATGTCACCGTACGACTCGGATCAGGGACCTGGCAGTTCGCAGCCAAAAGGATCATCCCGGATGAGACTGCGGATTTTACGGAATATGCCGGGAAGTACAAAGTTGAAGGCGGGATGGTGGATTTGATTGAGATCAGCCTTCAACAGGGAAAACTTCTATTGTCAGCCGATGCCAACACAGGTGAATTATACCCGGTTAAGGGTGAAAAGGACAGGTTCACCGATGCGAGTGGTTCCGTAGTCACTTTTCAGCGCGATGCCGCAGGGAAGGTGGAAACAGTTAAAGTAGATGTGCTGGGGATGACATATGAAGGATTGAAGATGAAGGATTGAAGAAGGAAGAAGGAAGAAGGGACAAGGGACAAGGGACGAGGGACAAGTAAAAAACGTAAAATGAAAATATTGATTTTAAGTTTGGCCATTATTCCTTGTTTTGCAGTTGGCTGCAGGCAGGAGAAAGCGGTCTTTAAACCCGGACAGGTGTGGATGGATACCGACGGAAATCCGATCAATGCGCACAGTGCCGGCATGTTGTACGACAACGGAAAGTATTACTGGTTCGGGGAGGTCAAGAGCGGTAAAACCTGGCTGGTGGAGCGCACCGGTTGGGAGTGCTACAGGGTGAATGCAGGCGGGGTGTCCTGTTATTCCTCCGATGACCTGTATCATTGGAAATATGAAAGTCTGGCACTTGCCCCGGAACTTACAGACAGCACAAGCGATATCCATACAAGCAAGGTGATCGAACGTCCGAAAGTTGTTTACAATGATAAAACGAAGAAGTACGTGATGTGGATGCATATCGATTCGGAGGATTATCAATATGCCCGTGCCGGGGTAGCTTTAAGCGATAAACCGGAAGGCCCATATGCTTATCTTGGAAGCGTCAGGCCCAACGGGCAGATGAGCCGTGACCAGACCCTGTTTAAAGATACAGATGGCAGGGCCTACCAGATCTGCTCTTCGGAGAATAACGAAACCCTGTATATCAATGAGCTGACAGATGATTACCTGAAGCCATCCGGTGTGTACAGGCGTGTTTTCATTGGCTTGAGCCGTGAAGCCCCGGCAGTGGTGAGGCATAATAACATATACTATATTCTCTCCTCGGGCTGTACGGGATGGGATCCGAATCCCGCTGCCTATGGCGTGGCAGACTCAATTATGGGTGATTACAGGATCATCGGAAATCCATGCCGTGGCAAAGATGCAGATAAGACCTTCTTTGCGCAGAGCACCTATATTCTTCCCGTTCAGGGCAAAGAAAATGTTTATATCGCCCTGTTTGACCGGTGGAATAAACTGGACCTTCCGGATTCCCGGTATGCATGGCTCCCCATGCATTTTGAGAATGACTCCATGGTGATCGAATGGAAAGATGAATGGAAAATAGAATGAAATACTGATTCTAATTCTAATACTAATTAAAATAGCAATATGAGATCAATCATGGTTGGCTTCACAATCTTTATGCTTGTCATAGCAGGCTGCAAACCCAAGCCGGGATCTGTATCCTCACTGAATGAAATGATCTGGGGACAGGACGGGGACAGGGTGGTGTTCCTGTATACCCTGACCAACAGGAACGGCATGGAGATTAAAATCACCAATTTCGGGGGGATCATCACCTCGGTGGTCGTTCCCGATAAGAACGGGGTGATGGAAAATGTAGTATTGGGCTTCGACAATTTAGCTGCGTACCAAGGAGAGCATCCTTTTTTTGGCAGTCTGGTGGGCCGGTTTGGCAACCGCATCGCAGGAGGAAAATTCGTACTGGATGGTAATCCCTATACCCTGGTCCGGAACAACGGCGTGAATCATCTTCACGGAGGGATAAAGGGCTTTGACAAAAAAGTGCTTGAGGTTGACACGGCATTTGCAGCGGCGGATTCCATAGTGCTTCAGTTATCGGGTTTGAGTGCCGATATGGAGGAAGGCTATCCGGGTAATCTGGAATTTACTGTGCGTTATGTCCTCAGCAGCGACAACGAAATTAAAATCTGGTATGAGGCCGAAACCGATAAACCCACCGTATTAAACCTCACCAACCACAGCTATTTTAATCTCACCGGCTGCAAGGAGAACATCCTGGATCATGAACTTGTGCTGATGGCCGATTCCATAACTCCCACCGATGCAAATCTGATACCAACCGGCATTCTCGCCGCAGTTGCCGGCACACCCTTCGATTTCACAACTGCCCACAGGATCGGTGAAAGGATCGGAGAAGTGCCCGGTGGTTATGACATCAACTACAAGCTGAGAAATACGGCAGGACAGCTGGTGAAGATGGCAGAAGTATTTGAACCCTCATCAGGAAGGGTACTGGAAGGCTTTACCACCGAACCGGGCGTACAGTTTTACACAAGCAACTTTATGGACGGTTCTCTCACTGGTGTCAACGGCATACGGTATGATAAACACTATGGCCTGTGTCTTGAAGCCCAGCACTTCCCGGATTCTCCCAACCAGCCGCAGTTCCCGTCCACAATACTCAGGCCGGGAGAGCGATACAGGCAGTTGACGGTTTATAGGTTCTCTGTCAGAATGTAATGACTAAACCGGCTGCTGCATAGTTGAACAGGGAAAAGTTATAAACCTCATCGTTATCTGCCCCTCCTTCGAGTATCCGATAGCCTGCCTTGATGGTCAGGTTGTCAGATAGTTTATAGGTGGCGGCAAGCAATACATCTTCCGCTCTACCCTGGGGGGCAGCCAGGGCATCACCTTCCAGAAGCAGACCCAGTTTTTCATTCAATTTGTAATGGAATCTGAAATGGACGATGGGTACAAAGCCGACATTGGTTTTGTTGGCAAATGCTTCATCGCTTTCCAGGGCAATTTCCGCATCCCTGATCTTGGCCGTAAAACCCAGCCCAAATTCAGTTTTGGGTCTTTTTACGATGTCGTACCGGTAGGTGAGCCGATAGGAGTTAAAGGTATATTCAGCATGGGTGGATATACCTGCGGGGAATGTCGTACCTTCAAAATACACCGGGGTGTCAAATTCTCCGTCTGATTTAACCGTCAAAGGGGCATACAGCAAGGATATGGTATGCCTTGTCCCAAGGGTATACCCCACCCTTAAACGGATAAAGGCCGCAGGTTTCGGCTCCAGGTCATCCTTTAAGGAAAACAGCGTGCCGGTATTCCCCGGGATCCGGACGTTGTTGTAACCGGTGAAAACTGCACCGCTTTCAACATCGATACCGAACTGGGCTTTCAGCGGGGCATAGGTGAGGAGAGTGGAGGTGACTAGGACAAGGGTGGTCAGGATGTGTTTTGTTTTCATAAATTGTTTGTTTTGTCTAAAAATTATAACAAGATTTTAAACAAATAGTTTACACTTACACTCTAGAAGGGCATTATTTCTCCATTGCCCTCTTCTTCATCTCCCCCGGCATTTTTTCAATCGCATACCGCAGGGATGTCCGGGGCATGACGGCTTTTTTGGATATTACATAATCAAATATCGCCTGCTGATTTGCCTGGCTTGCCGCCTTCAGCATCCAGCCATAGCCTTTCTGCACCATGTCATCTTTGTCGGACAACAGGATATCAGCGATCTCCAGGATGTCCGGCAGGAATTTCCCCTTTCGGGCAGGTACGATGAGTGAAACGGCAGATGCCCTTTTCATCCAGCGGTTTTGCTGATTTGGCCCATCTTTTCAGTTCGGAGAGGTATTCCGGATACATTTCCACAAAGGTGCCTGCCGAATGATTGCAGAAGGCGTCGCAGGTAGCCCAGTTGGTGACATACAGATCCACCCATTTCTCAAATCTTCTGAAATCATCCGGCTGATAGGCTTTGCGCTGGTAATACGACCAGTAGCAGGCTATTCCGGCTTCTTCCAGGTAACCGGTTTTCCAGAGTGCCTCACACAAATCGAAGATCTTGGTTTTAGGAAGATCCTTAACGGATTTATAGAAATCCTTGCCGATCCGCTCAATCACAGCAGTTTTCACACCATGACATTGAATTGTTTCCTTAAAAAAACGCTGACTTGAGCTTCGTGTCTTCTCGTCACTGCAACTGATGAGTTGCTCTGTTATCGATGTGATTACCGGATTCGCCATAGGATATTCTGTATAAATAATTCTACGTGCAAATTTATAACGTCCTGACGGGACTTCATAATTATGAAAGGGTAATTTTATACAGGGATGTAATCCGGTCTATGCTGAGGTGTGAAAATCTTTAAAAGATATTATTAAAAGTTAAAAATACTTTTTATATTTATACCGCGGAACCTACACAAACAAAATCCACATGGAAAACAACATATACAAGAACTATGACAGGCATTATGTGGCTGTGGATTGTGTGATTTTCGGTTATGAAAACGGGGAGTTGAAAGTGTTGCTATATCCGAGGGGATTTGAACCGGCCATCGGTAAATGGTCGCTGCTGGGTGGGTTTGTTGACGGAAATGAAACCCTGGGTGATGCAGCCAGAAGAATCCTATTCAATACCACAGGACTCCAGAATATTTACCAGGAACAGGTGTATGCCTTCTCCAAAATTGACCGGGATCCGGCAGGTCGTGTAATCAGTGTGGCGTATTATGCGCTGATCCGCATCGATCAGCAGGATGCCAATCTGGTTCGTGAGCATGGCGCCCATTGGTGGCCGGTATCCAAATTGCCGAAACTGATTTTCGATCACCGGGAAATGATTAAGAACGCCCTCCTCCGGCTGCAGAAAAAGGCGGGAACAGAACTGATCGGACCCGAATTGCTGGGAGATGTATTTACCCTGACCAACCTGAAAAGGTTGTATGAGGCGATATTTCAGCGTGAAATCGATGCCGGTAATTTCCGGAAAAAGATGCTTTCCCTGGGGGTATTACATAGCACAGGGAAAAAGGATAAATCGGAGTCAAAGAAAGGGGCGTATCTATTTAAGCTGATTCCGGAAAAGGATTTGCACACCAGTCTGGTTCCCATAATTGAAGTGATTAACCAGGGTATCAATTAACAACTATCAACTATCAATATCAATTCATAATTCATAATTCATAATTCCAAAATCATGGCAACACTTGACTGGATAATTCTGATTGTTTTTTTAATGAGCCTTTTCGGTATCGTCTGGTGGGTTATGAGACACAAAAAAGACAACACGAGTGATTATTTTCTCTCCGGAAGAAGCGAGACCTGGCTGGCAGTGGGAGCTGCAATATTTGCGGCAAATATAGGATCTGAACACCTGGTGGGTCTGGCCGGAGCCGGTGCGGAAAGCGGTATGGCCATGGCGCACTGGGAAATGCAGGGTTGGATGATCCTGATCCTGGGATGGGTATTTGTCCCTTTTTATGCACACAGCAGGGTATTTACCATGCCCGAATTCCTGTACAAACGATTCAACAAAAATACCTCTTCCACCTTATCCGTTATTACCTTGATCAGCTATGTGCTGACCAAAGTGTCAGTCACAGCCTTTACGGGAGGGATTTTCCTTCAGTCAGTTATAGGAATCGATTTCTGGTACGGAGCCATAGGACTGGTATTGCTGACAGGAATCTTTACCGTGCTGGGCGGCATGAAAGGGATCATGACCGATATCGGTTATTCAGACCCCCATTCTTATCATTGGTTCCATCCCATTTTGATATTGGGATTGTTAAGGCAGGTGGAGGAGGTATAATCCATGGATGGGAGGAGGTGGTTAAGCATGCCGGCAGCAATATCCACCTGTATCATCCAAAAGGAGATCCCTGGTATGATAAATTTCCCGGGCGTGAGTGTGATTTTTGGGGCATCCATAATTGGTTTCTGGTACTGGTGCACTGACCAGCATATTGTTCAGCGGGCCCTGGCTGCCAAAAATCTGACACATGCCCGGAAAGGAACCATTCTGGCCGGATTTCTGAAAGTATTGCCGGTATTCATGTTTTTGATCCCCGGCATGATAGCTGCCGCATTAAGGTCACAGGGCAAGCTTTTGTTCACCGATAATAATGAAGCCTACGGCAGTCTGGTAGGCGCTTTACTTCCCATGGGAATTAAAGGGTATTGTGGTGGTAGGTTTTATAGCCGCTTTGATGACCTCGCTGGCAGCCCATTTCAATTCATCAGCTACCCTGTTCACCATTGATTTTTACAAGAATTACCGTCCTCAGGCAAGCGAGCACCGGCTGGTATGGATTGGAGTATAGCTACCATTACCGTTGTATCTCTTGGGACTGGTATGGATCCCCATCATGAAAGGCCTGGGGAGTGTATTGTATGAATACCTGCAAAATGTTCAGTCCTTGATAGCCCCGGCCATTGCAGCTGTATTTTTACTTGGGGTTTTCAACCGGAAAATTACCCCAAAAGCCGGTGAATGGGGACTTCTGATAGGTTTTCTGATCGGGATGTTCCGACTGGGATTGATGGTATTTGACCCGGGAACCAGTTTTGATGCGGCAACCCAACAAACTCGTCACCGATCCGAGCCTTGCGATATGGTATTTTCAAGTTTGTTGTTAGATATAACTGGCTTGAATTTTTGTGTATTTTTGTTTTTTTTACCATGGCCCTTATGGCAGTGATCAGTCTCTTCACACCCAGGGCAGGTAAAGCACAACTCCAGGGGCTTACCTATTTTTCCCAGTCACCTGAACAAATTGCAGAGACACGAGCCAGCTGGTCCACTGTAGATGTAATAACTTCGCTGATTGTGGTATTGGTTTGTGTAGGATTTTATATATATTTCTGGTAGGAAAGAAATTCTGATTCTGATGGAAAATTCTTAATTAAATCCTGATAAGAATCTTTCTTCAGCATTAGAATTAATCAATCCACAGTAATCTTAAAAAATATTCTTCAGAATTAGAATTAAAATCATATTCTTCAATCGGAATCAGAATTAAATTAATATATATGTCAAAATATGTCATTGGAATAGATTACGGTACTGACTCGGTCAGGTCACTGATCGTGGATGCCGGAAATGGTAAAGAAATAGCCGGCGATGTTTTTCAATATCCCCGCTGGAAGGAAGGCAAATATTGCAATCCCTCACAGAACCAGTTCCGGCAGCATCCGCTCGATTACCTGGAAGGACTGGAAACAACAGTCAGGAAGGCACTGGCAAAATGCCCTTCCGGAGTGGCGGCAAATATAGTGGCCATTTCAGTGGATACCACCGGATCGACGCCGGTTGCCGTGGATAAAAGCGGAACACCCCTGTCCCTTCTCCCCGGGTTTGAGGAAAACCCGAATGCCATGTTTGTACTGTGGAAAGATCATACAGCCACCCGGGAAGCGGATGAGATCAACCAGCTGGCCCGGATCATGGGGCGGTAACTGACTATACGAAATTTGAAGGCGGGGTATATTCATCTGAATGGTTCTGGTCGAAAGTACTGCATGTGTTGCGGGCAGATGAAAAGATTAGAGAGGCCGCATTTTCATGGGTGGAGCATTGCGACTGGATACCGGCCATACTGACCGGTAATACGGATCCCCTCACGCTGAAACGAAGCCGTTGTGCAGCAGGCCACAAGGCCATGTGGCATCCCGGATTTTGAACGGTCTCCCGCCTGAGGAATTCCTGGTGCAGCTCGATCCGCTGTTAAAAGGATTGCGCGAAAGGCTTTTTAAGGAGACCTATACCTGTGATGTTAAGGTAGGTAACCTGACTGCGGAATGGGCTTCCAGGCTTGGGCTCCACGAATCGGTAGTGGTTGGGGCGGGTGCTTTTGATGCCCACCTGGGTGCCATCGGCGGAGAAATCAAACCCTATTACATGAGCAAGGTTATGGGGACATCCACCTGCGATATGCTTGTGGCCCCGATGGAAGAGGTGGGGGACAGGCTCGTTAAAGGTATCTGCGGACAGGTTGATGGTTCCATTATACCCGGAATGCTGGGACTGGAAGCAGGCCAGTCAGCTTTCGGAGATATCTATGCCTGGTTCCGGGAACTCCTGCTTTGGCCGGTTGAATGAACTTCTGGCCAGGTCCATCCTGGTTGACCCGTCAACCCGTGATAAACTGATCTCGGAAATAGCAGACCAGATTATCCCGGAACTTTCAAAACAGGCTGCTGCCATTCCCATTGGGGAATCGGGCATTGTGGCACTCGATTGGTTGAACGGCAGGCGTACACCCGATGCGAATCAGTTGCTGAAAGGAGCTATTTTTGGTCTGAACCTGGGCTCGGATGCACCCCGCATCTTCAGGGCACTTGTGGAGGCTACAGCCTTTGGTACCCGAAAAATTGCAGACCGTTTTATCAGCGAGGGAGTCAGGATCGATGGCATTGTTGCCCTCGGTGGTGTTGCCAAGAAATCACCCTTTGTTATGCAGGTAGTGGCCGATGTGCTGAATATGCCCATCCTGGTGGCCCGGAGCGAGCAGGCCTGTGCCCTGGGTACAGCCATGGCAGCAGCTACCGTGGCAGGTCTGTATCCCACTGTGCTGGATGCCCAGAAAGCGATGGGCAACGGGTATGAGATGGAATATAAGCCCATTCAGGCAAATGCGGATGCCTATGCCAAGCTGTATGCCCTGTATGGTGAAGCCGGAGGGTATGTTGAACGGTTCTCACAAAATCACTGAAAAATGAATAAATATGCCCTGATCAGGCAATCCGCGTATGATGCCAACATGCAGCTTCCCAGGTTGGGACTGGTATTGTTTACTTTTGGAAATGTGAGTGCAGCCGACAGGAATCTTGGGGTATTTGCCATAAAGCCCAGTGGATTGCCCTATGAAGAACTTACTCCCGATAAGATGGTGGTTGTCGATTTTGAAGGGAAAACCGTGGAGGGTGACCTGCGACCTTCTTCTGATACCCTGAGCCATGCCGTATTGTATAAGGAATGGCCCCTTATCGGGGAATTGTTCATACCCATTCCACTTATGCTGTTGCCTGGGCGCAAAGTCTACGGGATATACCCATTTATGGAACCACGCACGCCGATTACCTGGCTTGTGATGTACCCTGTGCCCCACCCATGGAGGAGGCCCAGATACATGGAAATTACGAATATGAAACCGGGTACCAGATTATCCGATGCATGCGGGATAAGGGAATGAAATATGAGGAGGTGGAGATGATCCTGGTGGGCAGCCACGGTCCTTTTACCTGGGGAAAAACGCCGGAAAAAGCAGTACACAACAGCGCCGTGCTTGAAGAACTGGCCAAAGATGGCCTATCTCACTGAACAGATAAATCCGGATGCACCGCGGCTTAAAGGATACACTGATCAGTAAGCATTTTGAGCGGAAGCACGGACCGGGATCGTATTACGGACAGAAGTAGGCTGTAGGCTTCAGCTGTGTTAGGCTGTAGGCTAGGTGTGAGGTGGTTATATGTTTAATTAGTTGACTTGATCTAAGTAAGACCATAACAAGCCTAACTCAGCCTACTACACAGCCTAACAGCCTAAGCCTACAGCCTAACAGCCTATCAGACTAACAGAAACTAAATAACCATAACAATAAAAAGCAATGATAGATCTAAAAAAACTCCAAATCTGGTTCATTACCGGCAGTCAGAACCTGTACGGTGAAGAAACCCTGAAACAGGTGGCAGCCGATTCACAGCATATTGTGAAAGCATTCGGAAAAACAGCTAAAATTCCGGTTCAGGTAGTTTTTAAACCGGTTGTTAAAACACCGGATGAGATATTCAACACATTTCAGGAAGCCAATGTGGCCCCGGGATGTATTGGCGTGATCACCTGGTGTCATACCTTCTCCCCGTCGAAGATGTGGATCAACGGTTTAAAAATTCTGCACAAGCCTGTTCTGCATCTGCATACGCAGTTTAACCGCGACCTGCCCTGGGCGGATATCGATATGGATTTCATGAACCTGAACCAGGCTGCTCATGGCGACCGGGAACACGGGTATATCATGAGCCGGATGAATGTGAACCGAAAGGTAGTGGCAGGACACTGGTCGGAGGATGAGGTGCAGGAACAGATTGCGGTTTGGACAAGGGCTGCGGCGGCATGGCATGACCTTCAGACTTTAAAGGTGGCACGCTTTGGCGATAACATGCGCGAGGTGGCTGTAACCGAAGGAGACAAGGTGGATGCCCAGATCAGGTTCGGCTTTTCCGTAAACGGTTATGGCATAGGTGACCTGGTGAAACTGGTAAACGAGGTATCTGATCGTGAAATTAACACACTTGTTCAGGAATACCTCAATTTGTTCGAGGTGGCAGAAACCGGAAAACCCGGCGGACTGCTTCACCATAACGTGCAATATCAGGCCAGGCTTGAGATAGCCATGAAACGGTTTCTGGAAAGCGGCGGATTTGGTGCCTTCACCACCTGCTTTGAAGATCTTCATGGCCTGGAGCAGTTGCCCGGTCTGGCCAGTCAGCGCCTGATGGATGCCGGTTACGGTTTTGGTGCAGAAGGCGACTGGAAACATGCAGCCATGGTACGTGCACTGAAAGTCATGGGTGCCGGACTGAAAGGCGGGTGCTCTTTCATGGAGGATTATACATACCACCTGAATCCCAAAGGCATGAAAGTACTCGGTGCGCATATGCTGGAGATCTGCCCAAGCCTTGGCAAAGGCAAAGCCCGGCTCGAAGTTCATCCCCTCGGTATCGGTGGCAAAGCTGATCCGGCCCGACTGGTGTTTAATGTCTCCGAAGGCCCGGCAATAAATGTCAGCCTGATCGATCTGGGTCCCAGATTCAGGATCATTGTCAATTCCGTGGATTGTGTGAAGCCCGATGCCGACATGCCCAAACTGCCAGTGGCCCGTGCACTGTGGATACCACAGCCCGACCTGAAAACCGGAGCCGCTTCCTGGATATTGTCAGGCGGCGCCCACCACTTTGCCTTCAGCCAGGCCCTTGATGCCCAATACCTGGAAGATTTCGCCGAAATAGCCGGAGTTGAGTTCATTCACATCGGGAAAAATACCACGGTCAGCGAAATGAAGAAGGAGTTAAGGTGGAATGATCTGTATTATTTATTAAAAAAGTAGGACAAGGGACAAGGGACAAGGGACAAGGGACAAGGGACAAGCAAGTGTGTGTGCGAGTTGGGGCATGCCCTTTATTCCTGCGTGCACCAACCAGTCACGGGTCACAAATTACCAATCACAAATTACCGAACACCGAATACCGAAGATTTTTGCTTTCCCGGATTTCGTTTTTTACTCGTCCTTTGTCCCTCGTCCCTCGTTACTTTCCTGCAAATAAATCTACATACACCGGTAAATGATCGGAAAAGCCACCCAGGTAATTATACCCGTTGTATGTACGGAAAGGTTTAAATCCGTTATACTGATCATCTTCCATGAGCAGGAATGATGGGCCGAATATCTGGTATCCCGAAGGGAGAACCCATAAACCCGGGTTTGTTTGGAGTAGTATTCCGGAAACTATTACCTGGTCAAACAGATTCCATTGTCCCTGGTATTTAACAGTACCCCTGAATTTGCCTGAGTCGGGAGCCATGACTCAGATTATAAAGTGCAGCGGGACGGGGACCACTGTGATCTGTCCTGCAGCCAGGAGGGTGACTGACAAGCTTTCATCCTGTGGTTCATCATTGAAATCACCCATGATGATGATTTTGGCATTTGGACGGCTTGTAAATATTGAATCCACAATGGAACGCAACCGAAATGCAGCTGACAGAGCGGTCGGTTTCGGTCCGGAGCTGACCGGCAGAGCGGGATGGCCAGTGGTTCATGAGAAAATGACAGGTATCCCTGTGTATTAACGCCTTGAAATACAAGATTTCCCTGGTAAACAGACCGGGTTTGTTGATAGTTAATATACCTGCTCTGGAGGAAAGTGACGGTTTTGCTGTTGTAGAGCAGTGCAACATCAATGCCCCGCCTGTCAGGTGAGTCATTATGGATAATGCGGTAGGGATATTTGGACAGGGGCGTTCGGCTCATCAATTCCGATAGCACAAATCTGTTTTCAACCTCACAGACTCCGATGATATCCGGAGGCTGCCAGCCGCCCAGAGCAACGATAGTCTTATAGAGGTTGTTCAGTTTGGCATTGTACCGGTTATAATTCCAATGTAAAGTCTCCCTGCGGTGTAAATTCATCATCGGCTGTGAGGCTGTCATTCCAGGTATCAAATAAGTTTTCAGTGTTATAGAACATAATCCGGTAATGGATTTGACCGTCGGTGTCATGCACTGCGTGACCTGTTCTGCAGCCAGGTGAAAAACCCGCCAGGATTGCAGCCAGAAGTCCCGTTATGGCAAAAGAAAGGACAGGAAGATTCATGATCAATAAGTTCTTAACGGATTAATCCTCTTTTCGCTCATACGCCCCAAGATCCGGTTTCCCATCGGATAGTTCGGGAAAGTCCGGTAATGTCATTCACCAGATAAGGATATAGGCCGGGCAGCATGGGATCCCCGGTATCCTGTGCGGGAGAGAGGGTATCCAGACTGAAATCGAGATGATAGCGATCGGAATCATTGACGAATTTAGGATCTTCGTTGAAGATCAGGGCATTGAAATGTTGAGTATCATCCGTATCCACAGAGTCTTCATCGGCTTTCACCAGGCAATGATCGAACCTGTATTCGAACAGACTGGTTTGGTTGTTGACAAACTGAAACTCATGATTGATATTGCCATACAATATGCAGTTTGAAAAGGTGGCCTCAGTGAGATCTCCGGTCATAAGTTACATACACATATTCACCCGTGGGTTCATCGAATTCGGGATTATAGAATACGTTGGTAAGCAGGATGGATGGATCGGTCCGTGCACTGCCCAGGAATCCGTTATTGGATACTGTGCAGTGCATGAAGCGGTAACTGCCCCCGCGCAGCAAGGCTGCAGCTGCCCCCGCACAATCAGCTATCACGGTATTATAACAGTTTATGTTGGCCCCGAATGCATAGATGCCGGTAAATGACATGTTCTGAATGATGGTGTTGCTTAGTTCGAGGTCCGGTACATGATAATCTGAAGGGAAGCCGATCTGGATACCGGCAATGGCATTTCTGATGATGGCATGGTTGATCACATTACCGGTACTGATCGGATCGATATATATGGTACCCCATTGTCCGGCGATAACATCGTAAAACTCTTCCAGCCGATCGTTCTGAAATACAACCGGATCTTCAATCGTCCCGTTTACCAGTATTTTTCCCCAGACGATCAGGCTTGAATTCCTATGAAAATAAACCTGTGTACCGGCTTCGATGGTGAGTACGGAACCGGTATCCACAGCCATCGAATTATAGATCAGGTAGGGTTTGTTCCGGGTCCAGGTCTCCGATTCAATGATTTCTCCATTGATGAGGTTAACATCCTGACCGTAAGCGATCAGCTTCACATCCCGGATTGTCCCGTCCAGGTCAAATAAAACGGAATCTTTTACAACAAGCGGATTATCAGAATCCAACGGATCAATGGTGACTGCTACAAAAATAAAGAGGCTGTCATCAGGCGGGACCTCCAGATTACTGACCATGCGGACTGCCTCACCATCAATGTTCAGCCTGAAAAAGGACTGTTCTCCTCCCGCGAGGGAAACCGACCGGATATGCAAGGGCTTGCCGCCCAGGTTGTAGACTTTAAAACTGAGCGTGGCTGATCCAAATGTAGTGAACACAGTATCAAAAGTGACTGTGTCGCTCGAAAATCCAAGCTCACCGCTGTCGCTGCTGCTGAAATCGTCCTTCTTGCAGCCAATGGCAGCTGACAGAATGATCAGGAGAATAATAGAGAGAATAGCGAATAGTGATTCACGTGTTATTCTAGGTCATTTGGCCTGTACACCTCATCCCCCAGCCCCTTCTCCTAAAAGAGAAGGGGAGAACTCCCTCTCTGGGAGCTTGCTAGGCGAGAGGGTTGGGGTGAGGTATAAAGGATGGTTCAATGAAAAATTTTGTAATCTCCGACAAAAATAATGGAATTATTGGTGTGATTGTTGATAGGTGTTTTTCATTTGTCCTTTATTTTTTATCTTTGAACCGGCGGTATTTGACCGGATATGAGAAACCTTTATTTCAATGGAAATTAAACAGGCTAAATCCTCCGACCTTGTTGAGGTCCTGTATTTGCTTAAGGTATGCATCAGGTGATATGAATGCAAAGGGACTTATACACTGGAACAGTGCATTCCCCGGTAATGAGCAGATCAGAAAGGACCTGCAGGACGGTAATATTTATCTGGCGAAAGACAGAGGTGTCTGTAAAGGCATGGTTACACTGAACGACATTGAACCGGAAGAATACCGGGAGATGAAATTCCCGGCAACTGATGCGAAACCGCTTTATCTGAACCGGATGGCTGTGCATCCCAAATGGCAAGGGAAGGGTATTGCCGGTATGATGGTTGACTTTGCCCAGAAAATGGCCAGGGAAAAAGGATTTACCTGTATCCGGCTGGATATCTTTCAGTCCGCTGAAGATGCAAGACAACTCTGCAAAAAGCTGAGTTTTAAGGAAATTGGATCATTTCAGGCCAATTATCAGCGAATTCCATTTATTTGTTATGAAAAACAAGTCTGATCATTCCATGAACTGCCTGGCGAATTCTTCCTCCGCACTAGTAGCCAGTATTTCCTGTTCCTAAGCTGTTAATAACTATTTCCGGCCTCCGGAATGTTTTCATTATCCCCATTCTATTTATCAGTATTATAACTTGTTAGAAATGGCAATAATGAACAAAAAAATAAGTTATTAACAATTGGAAATATTGCTTTCATTTTATTCCATACATCATTAATCTTGCATAGTTTTCTTTATTTGAAATCGTTAAAAAACTCAAATTATCCGATGAAACACAACGGAAATAATGGCACCCGTTCAAAGAAAAACGGCCAGGTGCCTAATGGATCCCTGGGACCAGTAGAAAACCTGGAACATTACCTGCAGCCCGACTGGTGGAGGAGGATCTTCAATTCGATGTACCTGAAAACGGACGCGGATGTCGTGGAGGATTTGCAAATTACACGCAAGGAGGTGGATCTTTTCACGGATATTCTCGGACTAGAGAAAAATATGGCCATTCTTGACCTGGCATGCGGTCAGGGAAGGCATTCCCTTGAATTGGCCAGAAGGGGCTTCAAGAACTTAAACGGACTTGACCGTTCGCATTACCTGATCCGGAAGGCTAAAAATATATGCACTGCTGAACAGCTTAATGTTAACTTTCGGGAAGGAGACGCACGAAAGCTTCCATATCCGGCTGATACATTTGATGTTGTGATGATCCTGGGAAATAGCTTCGGCTATTTTGAAAGTACGGAAGATGATATTAAAATACTGCGTGAAGTATTCAGGGTATTAAAACCCTTTGGAAAATTTCTGATTGATGTGGCAGATGGGAATTACCTGCGCGACAATTATAATCCCAGAAGCTGGGAATGGATTGATAACAAGCATTTTGTCTGCCGTGAACGTTCCCTGGCATCGGATAATCAGCGGCTTGATTTCACGTGAGGTCATCACAAACATCTATAAGGGGGTGATACTGGACCAGTTCTATGCGGAACGATTGTATAACAAGGAAAGCCTGACTGAAATGTTTGACCGGACCGGATACAGCCAGGTCAGCTTTCACGGTAACCTCGAGACCGATTCCAAAAGGAACCAGGACCTGGGGATGATGGAAAGAAGGATAATCGTTACCGCCCAGGCTTCCAAGGAATGGACACCGGTAAAAGCAAAAAGGGCTGAGTTGAAGAATGTCGTGGTCCTGATGGGTGATCCGGAAAAGCCGGATATTGTTAAACCGGCAGGTATTTTTGCTGAAGCCGATTATGAAACCATCCGGCAGCTGAAGATTGCCCTGAGCCGTCTCAAGGATTACCGGTTTACCTACCTCAGCAACCACAATTCAATGCTCAATGATCTGATCAAGCTAAAGCCCCGGATTGATTTTGTCTTTAATCTGTGTGATGAGGGTTTTACAAATGAACCCAGGAAGGAACTGCATATCCCGGCATTGCTCGAGATGCTGAATATACCTTATACAGGAGCCAATCCGCAGGCATTGGCCTATTGCTATGACAAGTCGCTTGTCAGAGGTATTGCCCGTGAATTGGGAATTCCGGTGGCCGATGCCATTTTCATCAAGGCGGAAGACAATGTTTTTGAAATGAACATCGACTTTCCCGTCATCGCCAAGCCGAATTATGGCGACAGCAGCATTGCCATCACGGCCGATAATGTGGCCAATAATATCGAGGAATTGAATGATGCCATCATCAGGATCAGAGAGAACCTGGGTTATGACAAGCCGATCATCGTTGAGGAATTCCTTCCCGGTAAGGAAGTTACAATAGGAATTATCGGAAATCCGCCGGAATCCTATACATTCCTGCCTTTTGCGGAGGAGGACTATTCCCAGTTACCGGCAGACTTACCACAGATTTGCGGATACGAAGCCAAATGGATCGAGAGTTCGCCTTATTTCAAACTACTTGCGGTCAGTTCCCGTTAACCTGCCTGAAGAAACAGAAAAAGTGATCACCGAACAATGCCTGAAACTGTTCGAACGTCTCGAATGCCGCGATTATGCAAGATTAGACTGGCGCTTTGACCAGCATGGTGTTCCCAAATTGCTCGAAGTTAATCCCAATCCGGGTTGGTGCTGGGATGGCCACCTGGCCAAAATGGCAGGTATTAAGGGTTTGGAATACACTGAAATGCTGAGCCTGATATTGCAGACAGCCGAACAACGGTTTAAGGCAATGGAAATGGAAATGGGAATGGGAATGGCAATGGAAACGGAAATAATCTGGCAAAGGAAGAACTTCAGAAATTTACTGCATTGAGCTGGATCAGATGGTGAATTAAGGCTGTAGCCTGCCTGATGGTAGTCAGGGCTGTAGTCTATAGGCTGTAGTGTGTGGGTATAGTGTGTTGAAGGGAAAGCGATGTCGGTTCCTGGAGGTTGCATATGTTTCCCTGAAAGAACTGCATTATCAGTTTAGTGTTTCGAACAGGTTGGGTTATGTACAAGTAATAGCATGGAAATGCTTGTGATCAAAAACTGACTGAAGCAGTAAAATTGCTTGCTGGCTTAATTAGAGAATTTCGGTATAATCAATAACTGATTGCTTAGCAATCTCACTTGCATTAAACCCTGACAGTCTAAATGTCTAACAGCCTAACAGCCTAATAGACTATCATCCTACTTCTTCTCAAACAACCTGCTCCACTCTTTCGGCTTTCTCTTCTCCCACGCCCTGCTATGATAAACATAGCTGACGATGAGTGGCAGAACTGTGGTGGCTTCGGCATAAACCATCTGTTCGTATTTGGTGTCCACCTTGCCCCACGAAGATGCTTCCTGGAGTGTGGAGGATGAACAGGCACCATCGCGTGCATCGGCTACCGTGATCTGAACGGCATATTTGTGCATGGGTACCGATTTCCCCAATATCTCAGCACATACCACTGTATCCTGGGCAAAATTCTTGGGTACACCGCCGCCGATCATAAACAATCCGGAAGTTATCCGCTTCCATTTTGATCATGGTCAGTTCCCGGAAATCACGAACAGAATCAATCGTAACATGATTTTCAGGATTTTCCCATTGATGTTTAACCAGACCAAATCCCGCACTGCTGTCGGAGAAGGCCGGGCAGAAAATGGGTACATTATTTTCATAACAAGCCTGAACCAGGGAATCTTTCTTCACAGAATGGGTCACCAGGTATTTTCCAAGTTCATGGATGAATTCGCGGGATGAATAAGGCCTGGGCTCAAGAGAATCAGCAATGGTCTTGATGGTTCCGTCACACACCTGCAGATCGTCCTCGTCGATAAAGGTATCATATATCCTGTCGATATAATACTCCCTGAGTTTCTTGTCAGAAATATCAGTCCGGCCTATATAATGCTTGAATCCAATAGCCTCAAAGAAATCCATATCGATTATGCTGGCCCCGGTGGCTACGATCACATCAATCATGTTGTTCTTTACCATATCCACATATACCTGCATGCATCCGCCCGCACTGGTGCTTCCGGCAAGGGTAAGTATATTGGTGCAATCCTTATCCCTGATCATCTTTAAAAAGATCTCTGCAGCATTGGCAGTATCACGTGATGAAAACGACATCTTTTTCATGGATTCAATGATATGCCGAAGCATCGAAGGATTTGATATCGATATGTTCAATGGTTTCTTTCAGGAGTTCCCGTTTTGCTGTCATATTATCCAAATTACAAATTGATAATCATGTAAATAAATTGGAGGCATATCCGACAAATATATAAACTTCGTTCATAAAAGAAATTTTTAAGGGAGTATTTTTGGAAATTATTTGGGTTGAAGGAAATAGGCAATAGGCAGTAGGCAATAGGCTGTATTTGGTGTGGATAAGGGTTAGTTAGGTTCTTGGGTAGTCTTAGTTTGAGTCGGAGCAATCCACTAAGTCCTCATATACCCCTGGCTCAGCCACTGGTCTACGGCCTAAATCCCAACAGCCTAAATTTCCTATCCACTAAATGATTATTAAAAAAACCATAATTCTAAGAAATAATTGCTAAAAGCTTTGCGATGTGAAAATAAAATCCTAAACTTGTATTGACAAGTTATTTAGTCTCGGCAGTAATTTTATTTATATGTCAACTATATGGTAAGCGAAAAAGTGCTTTTGTAAAACCGGACATATCCAGATACTTATGTTGATTTTATATTCCTGGTCATGCCTGCCGTGAACCTCAGTGCGCAGTGGAAACCCGCTGAGAATCCGCTTAATACCAAATGGACTTCACGGGTAACACCCGATAATGCCTGGCCGGAATATCCAAGACCGCAAATGGTAAGACAGAAATGGCTTAATCTGAATGGTTTGTGGGACTATGCCATTCTGCCTAAAGAAGAGGAAATGCCTGCTCAGTATGATGGCAAAATTCTGGTCCCTTTTCCCGTTGAATCTGCCCTTTCGGGTGTTAAAAAACCAGTGGGACCCGACAATAAACTTTGGTACAGGAGATTTGTTGAAATACCCGAAAACTGGACCGAACCCAGGATCATACTGCGGCTGGAAGCAGCTGACTGGGAAACCAACGTATGGGTAAATGGAAAACATCGTAGATTCACACCGCGGCGGATATGACCGGATTGCTTTTGATATTGCCCCGTATATTAACAAGGAAGAATTGCAGGAGATTGTTATTTCTGTATGGGATCCCGTGGATTCGGGTACCCAGCCAAGGGGCAAGCAGGTCCTTAATCCTTCGGGCATATGGTACACATCGGTAACAGGTATTTGGCAGACTGTGTGGCTGGAACCCCTTCCAAAACAATACATCGAGGTGATGAAAATCGTCACGGATATTGACAGGGATACAGTTGCTTTAAAAGCAATATGTGTTGGAGTTGACAAAACTTTTCAATTCGATGCGATGGTGTTTGACAGGCAGAATAAAATCTCCGAAGGGAATGCCTCAACCATGAAATTATTGAAGCTGGCTGTGCCCCAGTGCAAAACTATGGTCACCGGATTCACCCTATCTTATACGATCTGAAGTTGGTGCTGCGTGATAAAAATGGAAATATCATTGATTCGGTGACCAGTTATTTTGGGATGCGGAAAATCTCACTCGGCAAGGATCAGGAGGGGTTAACCCGTATCCTGCTCAATAATAAATTTGTATTTCAATTTGGATTCCTCGATCAGGGCTGGTGGCCGGATGGTCTATATACAGCTCCAACCGATGAAGCGCTGCGGTATGATATTGAAATGACAAAAAAAATGGGATTCAATCTGGCCAGAAAGCACGTGAAAGTGGAGCCGGAACGATGGTATTACTGGTGCGATAAACTTGGATTGCTGGTTTGGCAGGATATGCCCAGCGGGGATGCCTTTATAGGTCCGCAGGATGAGGATATACAACGGTCACCGGAATCGCAGTACCAATTTATGCTGGAACTCGATGAACTCATGCGTGAGAAATTCAACCATCCCAGCATCGTGGTTTGGGTCCCTTTTAATGAGGGATGGGGACAGTGGGCATCCATAAAAGTCGGCAATTACATAAAAGGACAGGATCCGACCCGGCTTGTAAATGTTGCCAGTGGCTGGACGGACAGAAGAAGCGGAGACATCCTTGACATACATCAGTATCCCGGACCTGCCATGCCGGAACCACAGGTTGCCCGTGCCATCGTACTGGGTGAGTTTGGTGGACTCGGCTTGCCTCTGGAGGGACATACCTGGCAGTCGAAGAACAACTGGGGTTATCGCAACCTGAATAGTAAGGAGGAACTGGCCGATTCCTATACCGATCTGATCACCAAACTGATGCCCATGAAAATGAAAGGTCTTTCGGCTGCCGTATATACGCAAACAACAGACGTGGAGGGTGAGGTGAACGGTCTGATGACCTATGACCGGGCTATTACCAAAATTGATCCCGTCAAACTTGCCAGGATCAATGCCGGCTATGTAGCTCCGGTCTTTGAGAGCGATACCAACGTATTCGTCAAATCGCTGACCGTGAAAATCCTGAATTTATCACCTTCAGGGATTATCCGGTATACAACGAAGGGCAAAGAGCCGGATAAAAATTCTCCCGTATACACTAAAGCGCTGGTCCTCTCTAAAACTACCCGGATAAAAGCCAGGATTTTTTGGGAGGATGGGACGTTCAGCAATGTGAGCATGGCTAATTTCAAAAAAACCAAATGAAGAAAGTCTGTTTTTTAATCCTGTCGGCCATGATCAGTTTTACCCTGGCGGCCCAGTTACCACCGGTATTCAGTCCTGCTGACCCGGGAAATGCACAGAAGAGCCCCCTTGTAAAACAATACCTGCCCCCGGTTCGCGTCGTCTGGCAGTCGGATCTTTCCGGGAAGTATATTTCCAACGCCGAAAATCTGTTGAAGAGGGGCAATGGGCAGGCTGATCTCAATACCGGCCAATATTTCACCCTGAAAAGTGATAATCATACCAAACCGTGCTGTAGTTCTTGACTTTGGCCGGGAATTGCAGGGTGGTGTGAGGCTTATCACTTCCATTGATGATTGTAACAGACACGTTAGGGTTCGCATCCGGTTTGGCGAATCTGTGAGTGAAGCCATGTCTGATGTCGGCGCAAAGGGTGCAACCAATGATCATGCCATGCGTGACTTCGAAGTGGAACTCCCCTGGCTGGGAAGCTTTGAGATTGGCAACTCCGGTTTCCGCTTTGTGCGAATCGATCTGGCGGACTGGAATACCGTTCTTGTTTTGAAGGAGATCAATGCTGCATTTATTTACCGCGATATCCCCTACCTGGGTTCATTTACATGCAGTGACGAACGTCTGAACCGGATATGGGAGACCGGTGCATACACCGTACACCTGAATATGCAGGAATATCTTTGGGATGGTATCAAGCGTGACCGGTTGGTTTGGGTGGGCGATTTGCACCCTGAAATCATGTGTGTAAACAGCGTCTTCGGATACAATGAGGTTGTACCGAAAAGTCTTGATCTGGCGCGTGAAAGCACACCCCTGCCCGGATGGATGAACGGTATCAGCTCGTATTCCATGTGGTGGATACTCAATCATCATAACTGGTATATGTACCAGGGTAACCGGGCTTATTTACTGGAACAAAAGACCTATATGATGAGTCTGCTGAATCAACTGATGGGAAAAATCGATGATTCGGGTAAGGAGAAATTCGATGGGGCGAGATTTCTCGACTGGCCCTCCAGTGAAAATCCCGAAGCGGTGCATGCCGGCCTTCAGGCACTCATGGTCATGACCATGAAAGCCGGATCAGATATCTGTACTGTATTACAGGAGCCGGAAATGAAAGATAAATGCCTTAAAACGCTCGAAAAACTGAAAAAGCACATTCCATCACCCAATGATTCCAAGCAGGCAGCTGCCCTGCTTGCCCTGGCAGATCTGATCCCCGCGGAAAAGGCAAATCGGGAAGTGCTGGCCGTGGATGGAGCCAGGCGTATGTCAACCTTCTATGGATATTATATGCTGCAGGCCATGGCCAAAGCAGGCAACTATCCCGGGGCATTGGATGCGATACGATCTTACTGGGGGGCTATGCTCGACCTGGGTGCAACGACATTCTGGGAGGACTTTAACCTGGATTGGACCGTGAATGCGTCACGGATAGATGAAGTTGTACCGGAGGGAAAAAAGGACATACATGGAGACTACGGAGCATATTGCTATGTCGGACACCGGCATAGCTTGTGCCACGGCTGGGCATCCGGGCCAACCTCATGGCTTACCGAACATGTGCTGGGAATCAGTGTGGCTGAACCGGGATGTAAGACTATCCGGATCAGCCCGCATCTGGGTGACCTGAAATGGGCAGAGGGGACCTTTCCTACACCTGCCGGTGTTATTTGGGTTCGAAACGAGAAACAGTCAGATGGTTCCATAAAAACAGTTTATAAAGCACCCAAGGGCATTAAGGTGGTTTTATGAAATAAACCTTGCTATTGACATACATAAGTGCTTACCAAAAAATCTATTACCATGAAAAAATTTGCATTTAAAATGATCTTGAAGCCGGGCATGAAAGAGGAATATAAGAAAAGGCACGATGCCATCTGGCCTGAATTAAAAAAGATGATAGAGGATTCAGGAGTTAGTGACTATACCATTTATCTGGATGAACAAACCAATATTCTTTTTGCGGTTCAGTATCTTTCGGGTAAAGGTTCATCACAGGATTTAGGAACCACGGAAATTGTAAAGAAATGGTGGAAATACATGGCAGATATCATGGAAACGAATCCTGACAATTCACCGGTCACCATTCCGCTTGAACCTGTATTTCATATGGATTAATGCCATTATATAGCAGTAAACAGGTAAACCTGGATGACATGAATAAAATGAGTTTGGCAGGATTGCATATCCTGTGTGCTATTTTTTTGTCTTTTTCCCCGGGCAGTAATGCCCAGCCATCCGTTGCGCCATCATTAATTCCGGGTCATATTACGAGCAAAGACTATTGCGGAAATTGACGGTGCCTTTTTACACGGATATACCCATAATATAGTAAGTGAAAATATTGATGGTGTGAAAATGCCAATTCTCACTATTCAGTGCACGGATGAAGGTATACATAAGGTAGAAGGTGATCTGGCATCCGGCAGAACGCAGTTTTCCGTTTGGACTCGTGACCTGTACTGGGGATTTCTGGGTTGGGCTCAGGCAGGCGATGACAAAGCACTCGACATGAT
The DNA here is from genome assembly GCA_963705125.1 of uncultured Bacteroidales bacterium. GTDB lineage: Bacteria > Bacteroidota > Bacteroidia > Bacteroidales > UBA10428 > UBA5072. Next base: position 43,570 of record CAVPIY010000014.1, read on the forward strand.
GAAGTCTTCGATAAAAGTGCTTATCGTTGCCAAAAACAGGAACCAGGCCCTGGGTCAGAGCGAGGTATGGCCTTTGCATGATGAACGGTTCTACATTCCGCAGGCATTTACGACAGGACTGCATTGTGCGATGGATTTTTTTCCCTGGTGTTCGGAATCGCAGGCTGACTTTCTGCTGTTAAGTTACAATTACTGGAAGCTGAGTGGTGACAGTGCTTTTATTGCATCCATATGGAGTGAGATTACCTATGTGACCAAAACACTTGAACTGCTTGACACGGATGGCAACACTCTGCCGGATGCACTTTGGGGAAGTTATGACTATATGTGGCTGAAACTGGGCAATGAAGAACCCCTGATGTGCGCAAAAACAAGCCTGGCCTATACAAAGGTGGCTCAGCTTGCACGGATGCTTGGCAAAGAGAGTTATGCAGCAAGGCTTGAAAAACTGGCCGCTTCCATAAAAGAAACTATGAACAAACCGGTTGAAGAGGGCGGATTATGGAAAAAGGAAGGGGAAGGCGGATATTATGTGCAAATGCGGAGTATTGTTAAAGGTTCAGAGCATATCGAAGAGCAATTTATTCCCTATGATAACCTTGTCCCCATGTGGTGTGGAATGACCGATCATGCGCAGGATATGGCCATATTCCGGAAACTCGATGATAATTTCAGTAAGATCTATGACCTCACCTATGGACCCATGTATTGCGCTCCGGCCGGTCACAATGAAAAAAGCGTGATGGATTGCTCCAGTGTTACCTGGCTGGCCTTTCTGGATATCTATCTTCGGGGTGAAAAGGGATACGAAAAGAACCGCCGGGAGATTTATGATTTGCTGATAAAGCACTCGCTCGATGCCGGAGGTATATTATTCCCCGAAGGCGCCGGTGTATATGGCAGTCTGACCGGAGGTGCCGGCAGAAGCTGGGATAATGGCAATTATTTTCACATGCTGGTTTGCGGATTTTATGGCCTTGAAAAGAGCAAGGACGGGATCGTCATTTCCAATCCTGGCAGGGTGGGCAACCTGCCGCTTACTGAATTGCAGAATTTTTGCTGGAGGCAGGCAGTTTATCATTTCCGGTGGAAAGGGGATGGCAAAAGGATACAAAAGATCATGTATGACGGAACTGATCTGAAGCAGACAAACGGAGAATGGCTGCTGGATTCCATGAAAGGAACCCACCGGGTGGAGGTGGTACTCGGAAATTAATTCCCGCATATGCGGATAACATCTAAAAATCCCTGATATGACATCCAGAGAAAGAGTGCTGGGAGCTTTCAACAGAACGGGATACGACAGGATCCCTGTAAAACATGAAGGCACACCAGAAATTAACAAAATGATCATGGATCATTTTGGGCTTAAGAACATGGAGCAGCTGCTCCGTGTTGTTGGTGACGATTTCCGGTATGTTGAACCGATTTATACCGGGCCGGAACTTCGAAGTTTTCCCGATGGAAGCGTGGAGGGATACTGGGGTGAAAGATATAAATATGCTGAATTCGAAGGAGGTAAGTACCTGGAAGCCAAGTTATCTGCCCTTTGCCAATGTGCATAAAACCGAAGATCTTGACAGGTCACATTTTCCTTCGGCCGACTGGTTTGACTATTCAACAATCAGGCAGCAATGTGAGAAGATCCGTGATCAGGGATTTGCCGTGTGCTTTGGCACAGCAGGTGACATGGATTTTATCAACAGCATTGCCCGGGCCAGGGGAACGGAACAGGTGCTGATCGACCTGATCACCGATGACCCGGTTTATCTGGAAATCATGGATGCCCGTTTCAGGTTTTACTATGAAATGCATGAGCAAGCGCTTCAGGCTGCAGGGGGACTCATTGATTTTACCCATATCGGGGAAGATCTGGGTACCCAAAGTGCCCAGGTGATCGATTTTGATATTTTCGAAAGGCATTTTGCCCCGAAATTCAGGAAGTATTTTGACATGGTCCACTGCTACGGGGCAAGGACTATGATGCATATATGCGGTTGCGCGAGGGCATTTTTTCCGCGGTTGATAGAACTCGGACTGGATGTATATGATGTGGTGCAACCCACCACGCCTGAAATGGACATTGCTGTTCTGCAAAAGGATTTTGGTGAACATCTTACCTTCTGTGGAAGCGTGAGTGTTCAAACTACGCTGGCATTTGGTACACCTGAAGAGGTTACCCGGGAGGTGGAACGCCGGAAAAATCTGTTCCGGAAAGGAGGATTGTTTCTGGGTCCCACCCACGCCATTCAGGTTGGTTCGCCCCTTGAAAATATTCTGGCCTTATACAGGGCCGCGGGAAGTCTGACTGAAGATATTGATTATTCGATACGGGACATACAGGACGAAAATGCAGGAGACAAAATAAATATGTCAAAATTGTTTTAATACCAAAACCCGCCACAAACTGGAATATAATGAACAACAGTACTTGTTTGAGAAAGGCAATGCTGATGGCTTTTGCTTTACCTGTATTGCTGGCTGCGGGTTGTAGCCAGGGAAACTCACACTCTGAAGAAAACATAGATCAGGAGGCACTTCAACCGCCTGATCGGCGACAGCAGGTTGCCTGATAATGCGCGGGGGACATGGACACCCAACAATCCCTACAGGCCGGGTGATCGATTGAAACCTTCCGGTCTGCTTGGTCCGGTTACTATTTTATCAAATGCATATTGACATGAAAACTTAATTAACATGAAGTCATGCCTTTTCTCGGCTGTTTTGCTGATGTTTGGTCTTACTTCCTATGCCCGGCAGAATCAGATCATCTCCTTAAATGGAGATTGGAACTACCGGATTGAAAGGAATGATTTGGGTATATTGGAGGAATGGTATAAGAAAGCTCTCTCCTCTGATGGACTGGTGCAACTTCCTGGAACGACGGATACAAGGGGATCGGACCAATAAACCCGGAGAATTCAGAGTTTCATCTCAACCGGGCATATAAATACCGTGGTGCTATATGGTTTGAAACAACAGTTACAATTCCGCCTTCCTGGAATAAAAAGGCTGTATCGCTTGAACTGGAGCGAGTGCAATGGGAATCACAGGTATGGATTGATGGCATTTATGCTGGTATGCAGGAAAGTCTGAGCGTTCCGCACACTTACAATCTGACAGCACTGCTGGATCCGGGCAGGCACCGCATCACTATTCGCGTTGATAATCGACTGAAATACCTGATCCATCATTCGCTGAGTGACTGGGAGTTTACCCATGCCATCACGGATGAAACACAGGGTAACTGGAATGGCATCATCGGCCGGATTAACCTTGCGGCAGGTCCTTTAATTTCTATAGAGAATATTCAGGTGAAAGTCACTGATGATTGTCTTAAAGCCGCAGCTTTGGTTACGATCAGTAACCATATCGGCAAGGACATTTCATTAGCCCTGGAGGTTTCTGTCGCGACACGAGACAGGAATAATGTAACGTCCACCCTGACTGCAGGCAAAGGCATAAGCATTCACCGGATTGAACTCCCAATTGCAGCGAATGCTGCACGATGGGACGAATTTTCACCGGTAATGCAAATTGTACATCTTTCATTGAAAAATATAAGCAAAGAAATAGACAGGGATTCAGCCCGGTTCGGATTAATGAGTTTTAAGAACGATGAAAGACATTTCATTCTCAATGGAAGAAAAATATTCCTTCGTGGAAACCTGGAGTGTGCCATATGGCCTCTCACCGGGCATCCGCCTATGGATGCGGAAGCAGGATGGACAAAACTGATGGCCACCCTCAAGGAATATGGCATGAATCACCTGCGGTTACCACACTCTGCATGTCAATGAACTTATTGTGGCTTCGCCCAATAAAACAAGGGTAATCAATATGGTAAACACTGATTCGAATGAATACCCCCTTAGTTTAAAAGCATTGAAGCTTTTTCCGATTCTGGAAAACTTAACAGCTTTAAATTCCCTGAAAATAAAATCCGGATTTACCCATGAAGGGGTAAAACTGTTTTTAAGTTCCCAAATATTCTTTATACTTTTGTTTGGCAGTATGATTTTTGGTTTTGGATTACACCTACAATATACTGTTATTCAGTGTATTGAGTAAATTTTCATGCTGCTTTATTTAATTCAAATCATAATGTTATCAACATTTTTGTAAGTACGAAACTTTAGTTCTTTTTTTGAACAATTTATATGTAATCACTGCCGAACCAGGTTTGTCATTGATCTCTATTGTCACTCCTTTTTCCATAAGTTCTTTGCCTGAAACCTTCGTCGAACCCTGTACATCGAAATTCGTTACCTCAAACTCTGTTGACGGGTTAAGACCATTGAGCCGAAGGCTTTGGTAATAAGGTCACAACCGTCACGATGGAAAGCCTGAATCAAACCCTCACCGGCGTCAGGGAGATTGTATTGCCAGGCCACCCAGACGTTGTTCTGCAGACTATAGACTGTAAGCGGGTAAAAGTCACCCATGTAGTTCTGGCCGATCAGTCTGAGTTGGTCAAACAGACGCTTTGCCAGATTGTAATTAAGCTCCCTAAGCCGCAATAACGAAATATGACCAAAAATTAGTAAGTGATGCTAGGGGCATGACGCAAGACACAGGGCTCACGAGTTTTATATCAGGATTTCCTACAGCCTGACTCACTTAAATGGACGTGCTCAAAAAATTGGTAAGAATTATTTGAATTTAAGTAATTATTTTTACTTTTGTATATACAATGTTTAAACTTGTACTATGATGAAAACAACAATTCAAAAATGGGGTAACAGCCTGGCAGTCAGAATACCTAAAAATATCACCAAAGATACAAGACTATCTGAGGGAAGCAACATTAATATAATAGTAGAGGATGGAAATATTATTCTTAGTCCATCAGCCAAAGAATATTCATTAAAAGAGCTTTTAAAATATGTAACGATTGAGAACATTCATTCCGAAGTTTCAACAGGAGATCATATAGGAGGCGAAATATGGTAATGTATGTTCCTGACCGGGGTGATCTCGTTTGGCTTCAATTTGACCCGCAATCCGGGCATGAACAAGCAGGAAGAAGACCTGCATTAACACTATCCCCAAAAGCATATAATCAAAAGGTTGGCCTGGCTATTTTTTGCCCTGTTACAAGCCATGAAAAGGGTTATCCTTTTGAAGTAAAAATCAAAGAAAAAAAAATTCAGGGGGTGATATTGGCCGATCAGGTTAAAAGCCTTGATTGGAAAAAAAGAAAGGCAAAATTTATTGTTAAGGTCCCTTTATCAGTTATTAACAACGTAATTGAATTGTTAAGCACTTTAGTGTCTTAAACGCAATATTAAAAAGTCCACAAATTTTATTCGGAGTCCCTGGTAAGGGATCACGGCGCAAGTCACAAAGCTCAAGGATTTGTTAATGGAATATAATCAGGAAGATTTTAGGTTGGGGCGAGAGGGAGACTTTGTAAACGGATTTTTATATACATTCGGTCTTTTCTGCTGATTTTATACTTTTCAATCAATAAATTCAAAATGATGAGGATCTTCCTTTCAATTCTTTTAATAAATGTATTCTTCATTAACTCATTCTCATAGAAAAAAGATATGATAAGCCTTTGGCCCGGTTAACACTGAAGTCGTTTTCAATCGAGATACATGCAGCCGATGTAGAATTTGGCCTTATCGGAACCAGCATAGTAAATTTATTAAAATAGAAACTAAAAGTATGAACAGGTCCGGTTACAGTGAAGAAGATGCATAAAACCGGATTATAGTTTATAACTTAATGGCAAACTGCCATTGCTCATTACTCAAACTGCCTCGCATATTGCGTGGGGGTGAGATCCATGATGCGCCTGAACTGCCGGTTGAAATTGGAAAGGTTGGTATACCCGCACTCATAACATATCTGGGAAATATTCATTTTTTTCTCGGTGATTAACCTGCATGCATATCCGATCTTGACCTCATTGAGGAAGGTAATGTAGTTTTTCCGGGTCCTTTCCCTGAAATACTTGCTGAATGCCTGTGGGGTCATGCTGGCAAATTTGGCAACCTGTCCGAGATCGATATCACTTCTGAAATTGTCCAGGATGAATTTATAAATGTTGTTCAGCCGGGCAGATTCGTGTTCATTTAGCTGGCTGGAATAACCGATACTGGACAGGATCCGGTAATTCTTACTCTGGGCCAGAATATGCAAGCACATTCAGCAATTCCATGGTTCGTTCAAAATCAGGCATGTGAAGCATGCTCCTGATCTTACGGGTCACCCTGGATTTATCCGGATCACCAAAACTCAGGCCCCTTGACGACCGGTGAAGCAGATCACTGATCTTTGTAAAGGCATGTTGATGGAAGAAGTCTTTACCGAGAAAATCCTGCGGAAACTGGATAACAATCTGTTTTGACTTAGATCCTGACCGGGTATTCCTGCTCCCGAACCAACTGTGTGGAAGGTTTGGACCAAGCAATAACAACTCCTGATCACTGATCTCGGAAATATGATCGCCAACATTTATTTTTCCTTCTCCCTGAAAAAGAAAGGATAACTCAAACTCGGGATGAAGATGCCAAGACTGATATCAAAGCGATTGAAATGCTCCTCTTTGATCAGAAAGGATGCCTCTGACAGCAATACCTTTTCAAATAAGGGTTTCATAATTTAAATTCATTTAATGAGCAAGAATAAATATAATACTTTATTTTAAAATTTTCCTATATCTTCATTAAAATAGTATCAGTATTGATTAAATTTCATGATGCCTTTGTTTGATAATCCTTATATATTTGTTTAGACCACACTAAGAATCCCGGAATATTGAAAAATTCTGATTCCACCGAATGCATGCTTGAAATGCGGGCTATATCCAAGTCATTTCCCGGGGTAGTTGCCCTGGATGAGGTTGGGATCTCGGTATACCGGGGTGAGATTCATACCCTGATGGGGGAAAATGGAGCCGGTAAGTCCACGCTGATGAAAATACTGGCAGGCGTTTATCAGAAGGACAGTGGACAGATCATTCTGAAAGGTGTCCCTACCGAAATCAAGAATGAACTTCATGCCCTTCAACTGGGAATTGCCATGGTTCATCAGGAACTGAACAATTTTCCGGACATGACTGTGGCTGAGAATATTTTTGCGGGACGTGAACCATCCACATTTGGTATCCTCAACAGGGGTAAAATGAATTCAATGGCACACAAGGTTCTGGGCGATTTTCGCCTTACCACGGATCCTGATAAGCAGATGAGGGAGTTGAGTATATCGGAAATGCAACTTGTTGAAATTGCAAAGGCCGTCTCATGCAATGCAGATCTGCTGATCATGGATGAACCTACATCTGCCATTTCTTCAAATGATGCCCGGTTCTTATTTGGTGATTTTGCAGCGTCTCAAAGAAAATGGTGTTTCAGTCATTTATATTTCGCATAAAATGGATGAGGTGTTCCGTGATCAGTGATCGCATCACCGTTTTACGGGATGGTAAATGGATTTCCACGCAGCGTGCAGACAAGGTTACCTGGGGTGGACTCATCAAAAGCATGGTAGGCCGTGAATTAAAGGAGTTATACCCTCAAAGGGATATAACCATCGGGGAGCCTGTTCTGCAGGTTGAAAAGCTGGGCAGGGGGAAGGCATTTAGCAGAAATCAGTTTCACTGTCAGGCAGGGAGAAATACTTGGTTTGGCCGGACTGGTAGGGTCAGGCAGAACGGAAATCCTGGAATCGGTTTTTGGGTTCATCCCTGCCGACACCGGCGAAATTCAGGTAGGTGGGAAACGGGTTGAAATTAATTCACCGTTTGATGCGATCGGTTATGGAATTGCGTTGGTGCCGGAAGACAGGAAATTATCAGGACTTAACCTGCAGGCATCGGTAGATATTCAACATCACCTTGCCCACCCTGGCGAATATCGCCAACAAGCTGGGGATCATTAACCGGAAGGCGGAAACTGGCGCATGCAGATGACATTATTCAAAAGCTCCATATCAAAGCACACCATCTCCAGCAGGGTGTTGGCAATCTGAGCGGCGGAAACCAGCAGAAAATAGTGATTGCAAAATGGTTGTTGTCAAAGCCTGCTATATTATTACTCGATGAGCCGACCCGGGGTATCGATATTGGTGCAAAATCTGAAATATACCGGCTTATGAACGAACTGGTGGCCGGGGGAATATCCATCCTGATGGTTTCATCCGAAATGACTGAACTTATCGGAATGTGTGATCGCATTCTGACAATCAGGAAAGGTTGCCTGTCAGGTGAATTTAATCAGACACAGTTTAACCAGGAACACATCCTAACCGCTATAATGCCATGAATATGCCGTATCAATTTCAAAAAATGAAGGGAAAAGCCGGCTTTCAGTTTTTGTCCCGGTACGCGATTCTGATCGCCTTCCTTGTCCTGATCATCATTATGGCGATTTTATCTCCTGCCTTTCTGAAAATCACGAATATCATGAATATTCTTCGTCAGACGTCCATTAACGGGATTGTGGCAGTGGGTATGACATTTGTGATCATCCTGGCAGGAATTGATTTGTCTGCCGGTTCGGTGCTGGCCCTTGCAGCTGTGGTGGCAACTTCGTTCGCACATCCGGGTACATACCCGGTAATCGTTCCGGTTTTTTTCGGATTGCTGACCGGAGCGCTTTGCGGTTTTGTGAATGGTTTTATTATTGCCCGGAGAAAAATTGCACCTTTCATCGTCACCCTGGGCATGATGACAATCGCACGGGGTGCCGCTCTTGTTTATACAGACGGAAGACCGGTCATTGAACTCAGCGATCAGTATAATACAATCGGAGGCAGTTATTTCCTGGGTATTCCGGTTCCGGTGATCATTTTTATTATCATAGTGGTATCGGGATGGTTCCTTTTGTCAAGGACCGTATTTGGCCGGCATGTATATGCAACCGGTGGAAACAAAACCGCTGCCGAGTTATCCGGGATTATCACGGGTAAGGTAACTGTATGGGTATATACGCTGGCCGGGCTGTTGTCCGGACTGGCAGGAATAGTATTGTCTTCCCGGGTTATGTCTGGTTCACCTTCTACCGGGCAGGGTTATGAACTGGATGCAATAGCTGCGGTGGTGATCGGCGGAACAAGGTTAACCGGGGGAGTGGGCACTATTTTCGGAACAATCATCGGGGCTCTCATCATCGGGGTGATGAATAATGGACTTGATCTGTTGAATGTTTCCTCATACTGGCAGCAGATTGTAAAAGGGATCATTATTGTTGTGGCCGTAGTTCTTGAACGAAGATCATCAAAATGAAAAACACATTACTTTTCTTCATGGTATCCGCACTGGTTTTCATGCAATGCAAAACCACGGGAGGGAAATTCATTTCGGGTGAGAACTCCGGTAATTGTCCTATTCAGGATTTGATTACCGAAGTTCCCGTATTGAATGAAAAGGATATTGTTCCGTTTGTGCTGGAAGATGAAACATTAAGGGCCGTATTTGATAAGAAAACTGGCCGCCTGGTGAGCCTGATCAGCAAGAAAACAAACTGGCAGATACAGGGCCGGGGTTATTTGGCCCGTTCTTTTCGGCTGGCAGTTCCTATGCCAGACAGAAAAAACAATGGGATTTACGGAGAGCGGCAAGTGCTCAGAAATGTTGAAATATCCAATGACAATAAAAAAATAGTATTCACCTGGAACAAATTGCAGTGTGATTGTGGACAGGAACTTGATATAGAGTTCAAAGGGATCATTGAATTAACCCCCAATGGACTTCAGTTCTCGGCAAGCATTAACAACAAGTCATCATTCACGGTGGAAGCAGTATACTGGCCTTACCTGGGGGATGTGAATGTGCCGGAAAAGCAAATGATCCTGAACTGGATGTATTTTGATTACGGAGGTGGCCTAATTGCAGGCTCTATTTATCCCCATTTCAGGAATCAAAAAGGATATTATGGCGTTGATTATCCCATTCAAACCTATAATACCCAATACTCTCATTTTGGACTACTGGGTAATAGCAGCGAAGGAATGTACGTGGGTTATCAGGATACCACCGACCAGCAGCTGGTAAATTTTACCTTTGAACTGAAACCTGGCTATGAATATGCTGAAGGCATGGACTGGGGAACGGTGCCTGCAGGGGATAGTATCAACGGGAAACCGGTTCACATTGAATACAGCTGCGTTCATTTTACCTATGCAAATCCTGGTGAAACAGTTGAGCTGAAACCGCTGGTACTACAGCCATATTTAGGTGACTGGCACATTGGGGCAAATTATTACAAAGCCTGGCGGAAGAATTGGATCAGAGCCTTACCTGGTCCAACCTGGGCTAAAGAGGTTCATTCATGGATACAGTTTCATATCAATTCATCGGAAGACTACCCCCGGTGCACTTACAAGGATCTTGTAGAGTTTGGCAAAGAATGTGCAAAGCACGGCGTAAGAGCGATCCAGTTGACAGGATGGAATCTGGGAGGGCAGGACAGGGGTAATCCATCGCATGACATTGATCCGCGTCTGGGTACCTGGGAAGATCTGAAGAAGGCGATCGAAGAGAATAAAAAAATAGGGGTATATATTATCCTTTTCAGTAAATATACCTGGGCCGATGAAAGCCAGCCCTGGTTCAAAAAGGAACTGATAAAATATGCTGCAAAGGATCCATACGGGAATTATTATAAACATCCGGGTTATCAATACCAGACTGCCGTTCAGCTGGCTGATATCAATACCCGAAGGCTGATACCCATGTGTCATATAAGTGAGGAATGGAGAAATATAGCCAATACCGAATTCAAAAAGGCAATCGATCTTGGAGCTGCGGGAATGCTATATGATGAGTGCCAGCATCATTATCCCTGTTTTTATTGTTTTGATCCCAACCATGGGCATCATGTACCTGCTCATGTTTTTTCCGGGGATATTCTTCTTGAAGATGGATTCAGGAAAATAACCAGCCAGCTGAGTCCCGAATACCTATTTGCCGGGGAAGCCTGCCGTGATTTGCAGCTAAGGAGTTACAATATTTCCTATTTTCGCATTGGCCGGAATTATACACCCATGCACCGTTATGTGGCTCCGGAGGCCAATATGATGATCGCTGTAATCGGTCACAACGACAGAAATACAATAAACCAGGCATTGCTTTACAGGTATATCATCAGCTATGAACCCAGGAATTTCAAAGGGCACCTGGATGAATTTCCGCTTACCGTTGAATATGGAACCAGGGTAGATGCCCTTCGGAAAAAATACAGTAATTTTCTTTGGAATGCCGAATTCATGGATACGGAAGGCGCAAAAGTGACTGTTGACAAGGATGGCAACGTTTCTTATGCGGTTTTTACAGATCATGTGACGGGCAAAAGGGCAGTGGTCATTTCCAATACTAACTATGACCGGCCAGTTTCCGTGCGGGTCGAACTTGAAAAGGGAACAGGGCATTACCTCCTGGCAAGTCCGGAGGTTCCCGATGCAAAAGAAAGCAATGGTAAGTTTGAAATCAAAGCCTTGTCAGCAATGGTATTAATGGAGAAATAAATCTATGGGCATCAGGATATACTTTCTGGCTTTTGTTTTGATCATGCTCTCATGCAGATCCCGTGATTCAGGGGATACCCGTCTCACCATAGGCGTAACCTATCAGAATCTGCAAAATGAATTCGTGATCAATATACAGGATGCATTGAGAAAGAGGGCTGAAGAATTAAATGTAAGGCTTATTGAGGTAGATGGCCAGGGAAGGGCTGAAAATCAGATTTCACAGGTCGAGAATTTTCTGGCTCTTGATGTGGACGCCATCATATCTGAATCCTTTCGATCAGTATGGATCAGCCCCGGTAGTTTCCATAGCCAAAAGGGAAAACAAACCTGTGGTTGTTCTGAATGCCGTGGTTGTGAACCTCAATGAGGCCGGGGCGTATGTGGGTTCAAACGACCAGGAAGCAGGAAGGATAGCTGCAGGATACATAGCGAAATTACTGAACGGGGAAGGAAATATAGCGCTCATCCGGGGACCGAACGGACATTCTGCGGAAATTCAGCGTACCGAAGGCATCATGGAAGTGCTTCAGCAGAACCCGGAGATGAAGATCATTTTTGACCAGTCGGGTAACTGGGACCGTACGCAGGGCCTGGAACTCATGGAAAACTGGCTCTCAACCGGAAAATCCCTGCAGGCAGTGATCGCACAAAATGATGAGATGGCGCTTGGGGCTCAGAAAGCCATTGAGGCCGCTGGATTACAGAAGGAGATCCTCGTCATTGGAATTGATGCCATTCCCGATGCGCTCATCGCGGTGAAAGAAGGAAAAATGTGTGCAACGGTCTTCCAGGATGCAAGGGGACAGGGAATACTGGCCTTGGACCTGGCTGTAAAATTATGCCAGGGGAAGAAGGTAGATCATATCAATTACATTCCATTTCAGCTGATCACTAAAAAAGATTTGATCAAATAGTACCCAGACCGTAACCCCGGAAAAAACAAATTGAGATGAAACAAAAAAACCGTATGAAAGAAAGAACTTTTCTGACTGTTGCACTTCTCCTGGATGCATTTTTTTTGTCCGGTCCGTGGACTTCTGTTTCAGGACAGGCCCCGAACCCGGTCGCGAACAAGCGAATGGCCGGATATCATTTCTCCGTGGTCTGTACCGGGGAATTTCAGCCCAGTTCGGCTGTATTAACCTACCCCGTGAAGCAGGCTGATTACCAGAATTATAACTTTCTTGTAAAACTGATGCCCTGCATGTCATTGAATGGTAAGTTAATTTATCCGTCTGATTTCAAAGATGTTAAAGTAGATGACTTTCCGGGAGGGGTTGAGGCATCCTTTACATATGAAGATACAAAAATCGTTACACGCATTACACCCCTGCTGGTGGGCAGGGGTTCAAAAACATGGAACGGCGCGGCTTTATATGAAGTCAGCCACTTCACCTGCCCGCGAAGTGCTTGTCCTTGCTCGGAAAAGGCACATCACTGAACCTGTACTGGGAATATCCCACTTCATTTATGGTGAAGGACAGCACGATTGATATCGGTGACATTTCCCGGATTAATAAGGAGACTATCGGATTTCGCAGCGGCAAGGAGACCTGAATGTGCTGGTGAAGAGTTCGGCGCCACTGGTAACCGGGAATCTGGCCGGCAACAGCAGGCAGGCTTATGTGCGCTTCCCGGGTGGTTCAGGATATGTTCTTACAGCATTTTCAGATCATGCTGCGTGATATGGCCAGCATTGGGAAAACTGAATTTTGAGGCAGAAAAAAACAAGGTGACCCACTATTACAATGAATTGAACCGCACATCGCTTGAAACTCCGGAACCGGTTATGAACCAGGCTTTTACTTCGGCATTGTATAACCTTGAATACAGCTGGTTCGAACCTTTCGGCTGGGGAGAATGTCTCCACCACTGGCTGGCCCTCTGGCACATGCAGGTTGGCGCAGCGGCTGACCTCATCGGCCAGGAGGACAGGTCCAGATCGTGCATACTCGAACATGCCCATCACCTGCTGAAAGATGGATCCGTTCCCCAGTTTATGCCCAACCGGGCCACGAAAAAGGATTTCGGGGGATCAAACCAATACTGGGTATGGCAGATCAGGCATTATCTCAATCAAACCGGCGATATGGCCTTTGCGAGGGAGATCATTCCATATGTTGACACGGTAATCGGTCAGACCCTGAAGGAATACGATCCGGATGGGGACCTGCTTGCCATGTGGGGTTTGCAGATCGGAAACCAGGAGGACTTTATCGGCAATCCCTACAATGGTTCGGTCCCATCCATGGAACTTTACAATATGTTCATGACCCGTGCGGAACTGTCCCGGTTTACCGGTGATATGAAAAGCACTTCGGTATGGATGAACAAGGCGTCTATTGTGAAGACAAGATTATATAAAGAACTATGGATGAATGACCTGGGTCGCTTTGCCTTTTATAAGGATCCTTCCGGAACGGTTATGCCTGACGGACAATACGAGACGTATTTGTATCCATTGATTTATGATATCGTTGACGAATATGATCAGTATTCAGGTTTGCGGCATTTAAGGGACCGGCTGACCGGTGAAGACGGCGCTGTTTTTCTTTCCAACAACTTTGCCTGGCATGCCACAGGAAATGTCAGCACATGGGGGATGCAAAGCGGATTAGCGCAGCAGCCCTGGGCGGCGGCGGGATTTTCCAAAGCCGGCCTGAACAATGAAACCTGGAAGCCTCTTAAAGCAATGGCTGATATGGGCACAGGACATCAACCACCGCGGTTCATGGCCGGAGACGGGCCCTGAACCTACCCCGGCCTACTTTACTCCACCCGCCGGTTTATACATTGTTGCCGTTGCGGAAGACTCTTTTTGGGATACAGGGTCATGCACCCGAGGGATATGTTGAGATCTCCCCCTCATTTCCAGATCACTGGCCCTATGCCAGCCTGAACCTCCCGGGTTATAAGGTCAGGTACACCCGGAACGGGAATGTAATGGACTATTCCATTGAATCGGCAAAGGATCTGCCGCTAAGGTCAGGTGGAGGCTTCCGGTCTCCAGGATACGGAGCTGCACGGTGAACAACAGGACAGTTCCTTATACAATTGTTCCCGGAGTTAACCATATTGTGCTGTGCATTGATATACCCGCCGGATCAAAAAACCGCACTGCATATTGATTTCGAACCTGTGCCCTATAAGATTAATGTGCCGCACTCCATTGCTGAAGGAGAGCAATTTGATCTGGCAGTTGAGGGTGCCACTATTGCAAAGATTACCGACCGGTATGGGGTGCTGGAGAACCTGTCCGTAAAATCTGCTTCCTCCCTTTCATCGGGCGTCAGGAGATCCCTGCTGGAGCCATACCTTGGTTTTAACCAGCTCGGCCTGTTGAATTTTTCCCGGCGTACTTTTTTCATTGACTGCATTACTGATGGCGGAATTCCCTTTATCGCCGCCGTGGATATGAACATTTTGCCCCGGTTTGAAGCTCAGGCTACCAATGTGCCCGATCAGGATAACGGGCAGGACAAGTTGCAGGTCATAATCCGGAACAATACTGAAAAGAACTTAACCGGATCCGCCGGTATTACAATATCCAATAACGATTACCAGGTACAGGTAGATCTTCCCCCGCGGTCAGATCAGAAACTGGATATCCCGTTACCGGAGGACAAAGATCTAACCTCGGGAGATAACCTGGCCATGATCTCCCTTCACGGTGAAGTGCCCCTTATCGTCCGTTTTACAGCAAAAGGACCAGCCCATCAGGCACATTTTGAGCCTATATTGCTACCTGACAAAGACCTGATTGCGGATACACTCTGGAATACCCTGCGTGTTATGCCAGGCTTTCCCCACATCTTTTTCACTTTTACAAATTATGGATGGCCAAGGCCGATGGAAGCACTTAAAAACACAAAGGAAGTTGACGTGCCGCAGATTCCCGGACTGAAGTTCAATCTGGCCGGAAGGCAATTTCTTCCGGTTTCCCACCTGGCCGGAATGGTTTCCGCTAAGATACCCCTTCCAAAGGGAAAATATAAAAAGATATACCTGCTTGTATTGCCCTTTGTGGATAACCATACCATGTTCTCGCCGGTTGCCCGTGTAACAGCATACAGCAACAGTCAGATCGTTTATTCACGCACCCTGAATTATCCCGGGGACGTGGATTACTGGGTTCCTGACAGGAATCCCACCAGTTTTGCGTCCTTCCGCGAACCCAGGTCTGACCGGTTTGAACTATTGCCCCTGCTGCATGGTGAAATGACCGACTGGAAAGAGGGCATGCCTCCTGCATTTCCGCAATCAAAATGGTGGTCGACCAGCCTGCCTGTTGTTTCCGAATCATGCCTGATGAATGTAGTTGAAATTAGCCTGGAAAAACCGGGAGAACTCGATTACCTGGTATTTGAGGTGCTCGGCGTGATGCCGGCATTTGGTGTTGTGGCCGCAACGGCCGAATTGGAAGAATAGCTACTTAATTAAACAAAGATAAATGTATGTCAGCAAATAAACTAATTAAAGAGACCTTCGAGAAAGGGAAGGGTATCTTAAGACTGATACCTGTTTTCGTACCGCGTCGCTTCAGTAAAGCCGGTTTAAGGTTAAGGCTGCATCCGCACGATTATTATGCCCTGGGTACCAAGCGGGGATCAATAAAAGAACGTTGGTTCTCCTCTGTAATTCCAGCCATGAACGGAGAGCTGGCACCTGCTGATGAAGGCATGAGCTATGTTCTGCCCTTTTCTGACAAACTGGAACAAAAATTTACACTCAGGGATACTGTGGATGAATTGAAAGAGCGAATTATTGGCCATGCCTTATACAGCAAATACGGGACCTGGCCCATGTATTCCAAATTCTTTGATTTCCAGGCCCCGCTGTTTCATCATCTTCACCTCGGATTTGAGGATGCAAAACGGGTTGGCCGGCTTGGCAAACCCGAAGCCTATTATTATCCGCCACAGATGAACAATTACCCGGGAGAATTTCCCCATACCTATTTCGGATTTGACCCGGATGTGACAAAGGACATGA
The DNA here is from genome assembly GCA_963705125.1 of uncultured Bacteroidales bacterium. GTDB lineage: Bacteria > Bacteroidota > Bacteroidia > Bacteroidales > UBA10428 > UBA5072. The sequence continues at coordinate 60,040 of CAVPIY010000014.1, forward strand.
TCAGGGACCGGCTGCTGAATTATGAGAACGGAGATATTCGGATCACTGAACTTTCCAGGGCTTACCGTATTGAACTGGGAACCGGATGGTACACACCTCCCGGTGTGGTTCATGCCCCCGGTTCCTACCTGACTTATGAGCCACAATGGAACAGCGATGTAAACTCAGTATATGAGAATATCACTTCCAGTGAAGTGTATCCATACGAATTCCTGGTTGAGAATTGTCCCCCCGACAAAAAACTTGATATAGATTATGTGATCAGCCTCATGGACTGGGAGAAGAACATTGATCCAAATTATAAAAAGCACTATTTCAGGGCCCCGATCACGATTCATGACGATGAAATATATTCAGAAAAATGGATTACGTATGGAAATGAGTATATTGCAGCAAAGGAACTGACTATCTATCCCGGACAAACTGTCATAATCAAGGATAATGCCGCCTACGGATGCATCATGATCCAGGGACATGGAAAGTTTGGCGTGTACGATGCTGAAGCTGCCATCATGCTGCGTTTCGGACAGGCAAGCAATGACGAATATTTTGTAAGTGAAAGTGCAGCCAAAGAAGGGGTGAAAATCAGTAATTTCAGCAAATTTGAACCCATGGTCATTTTGAAGCATTTTGGTCCGGACAATGCATATTGGCCTAAAAATGAATAAAATAAATCTGGTCCACCTGGTATTGGTTTCCACATTAGTCCTGCAAGGCTGCACAGGAAACGCGCGAAAAACCGCATCTGAAAAAGATCTGCTTTCCGCAATTGAAATACCGCTGTCCGGAAATGCTGATTTGAAACTCTTTAAAAGTTGGGTTTTTGAAGCGCCCTTGAGGCTGTGGGCAGATTATCTGTATATTTCCGGTGGAATTGACAACATTGATAAGGGGTCTGTGGACTGGGGAACGACGGATCCGAAAAAGTTCCGGATGATCGGTGACTATGCTGGTGAATTAAGGGTAAGTTATGATAATCAGGTCACGGATACCATTCCCCTAGTTTATGGCTATACACTTTGGTTTAGGAATGGCTGGACAAACAGCAAAGAACCCTTTAATTCGGATATCGATGCCAGGCATCTTCTGGATAGTACGCTTTATCTGAATCATATTTATGAAGATAAGACCGATTATGTTTTGCGGATCCGCCTGAGACATTCCGCTGTCCGCAGGATCGACTATTATGATAACCAGTTGAAGGAGGGGTACGTAAAGTTCAGGAAATTCCAGCTTTCAGGTGTTGGCAGTGAGAATCACCTTCCGGATAGTTTGTCTTTGATAGTCTTTTCAGATGCAGAGGAAGGATTTTATGACAACCATACGGTGGATACAATCCAGCCTTATCCCCTCCAGGTAAGGCATAATCTGAGAAGATTGATGTATTTGCTGTATTACTTTGATTTTGATCATGAGAATTTAACGGATGTTGATGTTCCCAAAGATTATCAGGGTCCATCCATCATGTTTTCCGGTGAGCCGGAGGCGAATATCCTAAGCAGTGTTTTCTATCATAATCTGGCTGATCAGGTCAGCCGGGTTGATACAAGCGGTCTTGTGCACGAGTCGGCCTGGAAATCCCCGTCCTGGTTCTATGATGGTTTTGGCACCTGGACCAATGCCATCGGTATGGGTGAAGAGAAAAATGGTTCCTATTACGATTGCTATTATACCCGTAACAAAACCATCATGATCTTACCCGATCTGGGTTATATTAAAGAATCAAACCGTGCATTGGCCTTGCTGGACAGACAGCTGATGTACTTCCCGGAGAACTTTCCCGCTCTTCAACTGGGCGGTAAAAAAATACCGGGTCACTGGACCGTGATCGCCAACAAACCGCTCATATATTCCCATGTATTGACCGGTGTGGGATGGCCAACACAGTATACATTTAAGAAATTCGGAAGCCATTACCGTGATTTTGGAAATCCCGAAACCGATGGCCATGGTCATTCCATGATGTCGCACTGGAAAACCTGGCACAACAGCGGGAGAAAGGCAGAATGGGTCAAGGACAGGTGGCCCTACCTGAAGGAAGCCGCAGATTACATTCTCTGGCATCTTGACAATCCGGATTTGTCGTTCTCAAAACATGGGTTGCTTTATGCCGAAAGCGAAGCGGCCATGAACGATTATTCCCTGTACTGCAATTTCCCCTGTTATCTCGGATTACTGATGTATGCTGAAATGGCTGACTCAATCGGAGAAAAGGAATCTGACCTGAGTTGGAAGACAACAGCCCGCGAACTGAAAGACAGCATGGAAGCTTATTTTTCCGCCGATGATCCGGTGTATGGAAAAATCTGGCGAAAAGTGGGATTTTACCATGAAAATATCCTGATGACATTAAAAGAATACCAGGGCTTTGATCTGACGGGCAAACTCCCGGACGAATGGATGGAACGCTCCCTGAATACTTATTTGAAAGAAAGGGATCAGCGGCCTGAGTATTTGGCCCCGCCGGAGTGGGGTATGATCATTGCATGATCGCGCAGACTGCCATGATGCTCGACAGGATGGATGAGGTTACCAGGTGGATGAGGAACCTGGCCCTTCTATGTTACTCTCCCCGTTTGCCCGGTCCATATATCGTACCTGAATGTGCCAGTATCGATGTAAAAAGAGGGATCATCAGAAGGCAGGGAGATGTGGGGAATGGTTATCAGCAGGCGGAAACCATCAATACCATCTTGTTGTGTGCAGGCATGGATGATAATGTCCCCGGAATTTTGAAAATAATGCCCAGGTTACCTCAAAAATGGGATATGAAAATTACGGACTATCCCGTCATGGTATATTTAAACGGTTTGGGCTATACAGCATATATTGACATGAAAGTTACCTGGCCAATACAGGGTGAACAAACCTGTTCTTTGAAAGTCATTTCAGGAGGCGACCTGGTGAATGTACATTTTCGGCTCGGACCGTTTCCAACAGGTACAAAAAACATCAACATAAGTATGAACGGGAAAAAGAAGGCCTACTCCTGTTTTGACAGCGGCGACAGGTCATGGGCATGGGTGCTTATTCCTGAAATTAAAGTGGGATCAGACATCACTTTAAAGACTCATAATTAGTATTGACATTTCATTAATTCCAAAGATATGAATACAAGAGAGCGTTTTCTTGAAACAATGAATTTTAGTCACAGTGTTCATTCCCTGAAATGGGAATTTGGATACTGGGGTGAGACTATTGACAACTGGTACAAAGCGGGTTTGCCCAAAATAAACTACCCCGTGCTCGATCCGGTTATTACCACACCGACCTCTTCGTTATACAGCGCGGCCTGGACGCATGACAAACGGGATGCTTTACCCAAGGGTATTGCGGTTCTGGGCGGGGGCTTATATTGGCCTTCGCAGGGATTTCCACCGGACAGGGATGTAAGGCAGCATTACAACATGGACTTTTCACAACGTCTGGTGGATGTGAATCTTCACTTTTGTCCGATGTTTGACGTTGAAATCCTTCAGGATGATGCAGAGCGACTTGTATATGTAGATATAGACGGGGTAAAAAGAGTTTTCTTAAAGGACGAGGCCACAATTCCTTCTTCACTCGTATGGCCAATTAAAGATGAGGAAAACTGGGAAAAGCTGAAAGCGGAAAGATTAAATCTGAAAAATCTTAAAGACCGGTTCCCGGCCAACTGGGATACCCTGCTGAAGGAATACAGGAATCGCGATTATCCGCTGGCAGTGGGAGGATATCCGCAGGGATTTTTTGGTACCCTGGCCCACCTGATCGGTTATGAAAACCTGTTTATCTGGTATTGTATGAAGCCGGATCTGATCCGCGATATCCTGAACACTTTTACCAATATATGGCTGGCTGTTTTCGAGGAGGTCATATCACAGGTGGAAATTGATCACTGGCATATATGGGAGGACATTTCTTTTGGCAAGGGATCCATGATCTCCAATGACATGGTGAGGGAGTTCATGCTGCCCTATATTAAAAGGATCGGTGACTTTCTCAAATCAAAGGGTGTCAATGTCCTTTTGCTTGATACGGATGGGGATTGCAATGAACTGATCCCCCTTTTTATAGAGGCCGGAGTAACCGGGATGTATCCTTTTGAAACGAATTGTGGAATGGATATCGTAAAAGTTCGCAAACAGTATCCACAACTTCAGATGTTTGGAGGCATCCCCAAATCCGAAATTCAACATGGTAAAAAAAGGATTGATGAAATACTTGAACCGGTCGATGCTGTTTTAAAGACGGGAGGGTATGTCCCCTTTGGTGATCACCTGATCCCCCCCGATGTGGATTTTGAAAATTTCACATACTACCGGAATAAATTAAACAGCCTCATAGATCGTTACGGAAGGTAGGATTATGCGGCTATACCTCATCCTGGTTTGCTTTGTAGCTGCCGTTGGCGGATTCCTTTTCGGATTTGATACTTCTGTCATTTCAGGAGCCATTGAGTTCATTGAAACTCCCCGTGTTTTTGGACTGGATGAAATCCAAAAGGGCTGGGCTGTCAGTTGCATTATTATCGGATGCATGATCGGTTGCATACTGGCAGGTAAGCCCAGCCAGCTTTTTGGCAGGAAAAAAATGCTGCTGGCAACAGCCTTCCTTTTTCTTGTTTCCACCTTAGGATGTGCACTTTCTCACAATTTTAATTCTTTTATTTTTTACCGGATACTGGCCGGTGTTGCAGTAGGTTCCGCTTCGATGCTGGCGCCCATGTACATCTCTGAAATTACACCGGCCAGGTGGAGGGGGAGGATGGTTTCTTTCAACCAGCTGGCCACCTTTACCGGACAGGCCCTGGCTTTTGTATCCAATAATTATTTATACAAGCTCAATGGGGTGGATAACTGGCGTTATATGCTCGGTATTATGATCATTCCTTCTGGACTGTTCCTGCTGTTTCTATTGTTTGTCCCTGAAAGTCCGAGATGGCTCGTATTGAAAAACCGCAGGGAAAAGGCTTTCAAAGTATTGGCGAAGGTAAGCGGACCGGCAGCGGCAGAGCATGATTTGAAAGAAATAATAGAATCGGTAGAAAAAACAGTGGTTGGAAAATTTAGTGAGCTGTTTAAAGGCAGAATGCGAAAGGTGATGTTCATCGGGATCTTCCTGGCCGTTTTTCAGCAGGTAACCGGGATCAACGTAATCATGTATTATGCCCCGGCTATTTTTAAATCCACCGGGCTTGGAAATGAATCAGCCTTATTTCAAACCATGATCATGGGTCTGGTGAATCTGACTTTTACCATAATATCCATTCTGTTGATCGAAAAACTTGGCCGGAGGTTGCTTATGCTGATCGGATCTGTCGGAATGGGCGTTTTTCTTGCCGCCATATCCATGGCGTACTTTACCGGTCACTTTACCGGAGTTATCGTCCTTGTTTTTATCATGGGTTACCTGGCCTTCTTTGCACTTTCACTGGGACCCATTGTTTGGGTGTTGATCGGTGAGCTATTTCCAAACCGGCTTCGGAGCCATGCCGTGTCACTGTCCGTATTTTGCCTCTGGGCTGCCAACTTCCTGGTATCGTTCAGCTTTCCGTTTCTGCTAACCCACCTGAAAGGCGGATTTACTTTCCTGATTTACTCCGTCATGTGTGTGCTGTGTTTCATTTTCGTTATGCAATACCTCATTGAGACCAAGGGGAAAACACTGGAACAAATTGAAAAGGAGATGATCAGAACCTGATATTTTTAAAAAGCAGATAGAATTAAACTGATTGATAATCAAATAAATTCCAAACTAATGAAAAGACGATTCGGGTGTATCGGAATTTCTCTGGTTTTCCTGAACCTTGTGTTCAATTGCTGTATGCTGACTGCCCAGGCCTCCAAATTACTGGTATTGGAAAACAGGCAGATCAGTATAAAAATTGATCCCCTGTCAGGGGCAATAACCTCTTTTTATATCCGGGAAATGGATTGCGAAATGATCGGCGAACCAGCCCTGGCGAGTAATTTCAGGATAGGGGTGCCGCTTGATGACTACCAGGCTAATTATATTGATGGCATGCTGCAAAAGCCAGAGAGAATATACCGGGCAGGCAATTCCATTGTGGCCGAATTTTCGGACATGACCTCGGAAAAAGGCAAATTCCCGGTTGACTTACAGTATACCATTACCCTTCATGAGGATTATGTAAGCTTCAGGGCCAGATTGACCAACAGATATCTGAAACCGGTTTCAGAGTTCTGGTTTCCGAGGCTGGGAGGCTGGACCCAGTTTGGCAATAACCGGGATGCTCTGCTGGCCACGCCCAATTATAACCGGAATTCCCGGCACGAGGTTTCCCTGTTCAGGAATTATCCCGGTAGCAGGGGCCTTGGAGCCGAGGCTGCCGAATGGTCACAGACTTATCCCGGAATGGTAATGCCCTGGTGGGATCTGTATGATCAGCCAACTGGGAAAGGTCTCTATATGGGTTACCATGACAGCATTTTCCGGTTCAGTTCCTGGCATACTTACCTCATGCCAAACACCAGTGGCGGACAGGATGCCTGGCTTTCGCGGGAACAGGCAGCAGGTAAACCTGTCGGACTGATCTTTTCGCATATCCGGTATCCCTATGTTCAAGCAGGCGAGACGTTTGAATCGGGAGAATTCATTATCAGGATCCACAACGGGGACTGGCATGAGGGCTCTCAGTTTTACAGGACCTGGTTTCTGGCCCGTTTCCCGTTTGATAAATCAGACAGCTGGCTGAGAAAAGAGTCAGCCTGGTTTACATCCATTATTTACCAGCCTGAGGATAAGGTAATTGCCGATTATAAGACCTACGACCAATGGACGCGGGACGCACAAAAATACGGGATAAACTGTTTTGAACTGATTGGCTGGAATAACGGAGGCCTCGAACGCAATTATCCCAATTACACCCCTGAAGAAAAACTGGGGGGAAAGGAAGGATTCAGGGAATTGATGAAATCAATTGACATGCATGGAGGGAAATGCCTGGTATTCAACAATTATAATATTCTTGATCAGAATACGGAGTGGTATAAGAATGATTTATATAAATACAAGCAGCAGGATCAGTTCGGTCAGCAAAATATATGGATGGGATGGGGCGAAAGCACCTTCCTGGCCCGGTCGGGCATGAACGTGCGGTATCATGTCCGGTCGTCCGTGACGCCGGAGATTGAAAAAATCCTGGCTGACCAGTTCATGGAATTGATCAGGGACGGCGCCCATGGTTTCCAGATGGACAAGGTATGCGTTGGTGCAGCCCTTGACTTCAATCCCCTGAATACCTTGAAACCGGATGTTGCCTTGTGCGAAGGACTTGTTCAGGCTATTGACAGACTTTACGGGCAATGCAGGGCTATTAATCCCGATTTCAGGATAGCCTCAGAATTCGGTTATGACCGGCTTTTGCCCTATTTTGATGTGGGTTACCGGAATTCATACGGAAGTGAGATTTCCACTTTCCGCTATGTATTCCCGGAATGGACATCCTGTAACCATATCAGTGCCCCGCGTGATTTCCGCGGTATCAATGGGGCAGTGCTTACCGGAGCGGTTCTCTGCATTGAGCCTGACACTTATCAGGGTTCGCTCGATCAGCCCGTTTACAGGGACCTTGCCAACTATATCAAAGAAATCAACCGGATCCGCACGGAATTGACGGATTATATTTTCACAGGTGATTATTTTGATGACCAGGGTGGGAGCATCATGATTGCCGGCAAGGGTAAAGATTCAAGCAGTAATGCACGGAATCTCGCGTTCAAAATACATGGGAATCATAAAACCGGCAAAAGGGCCATGGTAATTGTGAACGATGGTTTGCAAACGGTTTCATATAACTGGACTTTTGCCCACAGAGATGTCCGGGAGGTACAACTGTACAGCCCTTTTACCGGTGTAAAGAACCTGAAAGCAGGCGAACCTGTTGAGATCACACCGGATGGCCTGCAAATACTTGTCGAGCGGTGAGGATGAAAAAAAATGCGACAAATACTTATTCTCTTGGGCTTTATGAGAAATCAATGCCCAATACGCTTACTATCCGTGAAAAGCTGATTGAGACCAGAAAGGCTGGTTTTGATTTCATGGAACTGAGCGTTGACGAATCGGAAGAGAAACTTGCCCGGTTAAAATGGAGCAAAAAGCAGAAGCAGGAGCTCGTAGCTGTTACATGGGAAACCGGTACAGAGATCAGAACCATGTGTCTGAGCGGTCACAGGAAATACCCCATTGGCAGTGAAGTAAAGGAAGTCAGGGAAAAAGGTATGGAAATCATGTCCGATGCCATCCGTTTTGCATCCGACACGGGCCTGAGAATAATTCAGATCGCCGGTTATGATGAGTATTACAGGCCATCCAATGACATCACAAAAGGATTTTTCCTTGAAAATTTGCGGACAAGTACCGGTTGGGCGACTGAAAAAGGCGTTATTCTGGCATTTGAAACCATGGAAACCGAATTTATGGATACGGTGGGGAAGGCCATGGTTTATGTAAATATCCTTAATTCCCCATACCTGCAGGTATATCCTGATCTGGGCAACATTACCAATGCTGCAGGAATTTATGGAAACAGGGTTTCGGATGATTTGAGATCGGGGGAAGGACATCTGGTGGCCATGCACTTAAAAGAGACAGTTGCGGGTAAATACAGGGATATTCCCTTTGGCACCGGACATGTTGATTTTACGGGTGCAATTGAGACTGCCTGTGCGATGGGAGTTAAGATTTTTGTTGCTGAATTCTGGTACAACGGTCAAGATGACTGGCGCCATCAGCTGGAATCTGCAAATAGTTTTATACGGTCCGGATTTAAAAATAAATAAACAGGGAGGAATACTATGACAACTTACTTTATGGGAATTGACAACGGAGGGTCGCGGGTGTAAAGCAGTAATATTTGATATAAACGGAAATGAAATTGCTTCTGCATCGGCCAGGCTCAATATGATCACTCCTCAGGCAGGTTTTACAGAACGAAATATGGATGAACTCTGGCAGGCAAATTGCAAGGTGATCAGGGAGGTCATTTCCAAAAGTGATCTGAAAGCGGAAGATATTAAGGGAATGTGGCTGTACAGGCCATGGCAAGGGGCTGTATTTATGGGGCAAGGATGATAAGCCATGCTATAATGGAATTGTGTCAACCGACAGCCGGGCATGGATGTATCCTGAAAAATGGTATGCTGATGGTACTGCTGACAGGGTCTTTTCAAAAACCTTTCAGAAGATCCTGGCCTGTCAGCCTGTTTCACTCCTTTGCTGGCTGAAGGACAATAAGCCGGAAGTCATATCAAAAATCAGATGGATTTTTGAGGTAAAGGATTATATCCGGTTTAAGCTCACAGGTCAGGCTTTTGCCGAGGTAACCGACTATTCGGGTTCCAATATGCTTAACCTGAAAGATGTGCGGTTTGACCGCGAATTATTAAACGAATATGGATTGGCTGATCTTTACGATGCGTTGCCGCCCTTGAAATACTCCACTGATTTTTGTGGTGGCGTGAGCAGAAAAGCAGCTGAGGAAACCGGACTGAAAGAAGGCACACCTGTTGCCGGCGGTATGTTTGATATTGATGCCTGTGCTATTGCGATGAATATTGTAAATGATGACAATATTTGTGTGATTGCAGGCACCTGGAGCATAAACGAATATATTTCCAGGCAACCTGTTATGAATAAGTCAATCATGATGAACTCCCTCTATTGTATGCCGGGTTATTACCTGATCGAGGAATGCAGTCCGACCTCAGCCAGCAACTATGAATGGTTTATTGATATGTTCCTGGCAGAGGAAAAACAAAAGGCCGGGGAATCCGGCATGAATGTATTTGAGTACTGCAACAGACTGGCTGAACAGGTGCCTGCCGATGAGCAGCATATCATTTTCCTGCCCTATATTTACGGTTCAAATTATAATCCTCAGGCTAAGGCTACTCTTGTCGGACTTGACAGTCATCATACACGGCCACAGATCATACGTGCTGTTCTAGAGGGTATCGTCTTTTGTCATATGGTCCATATGGAGAAGTTACTGGAAAACCGGACTAAAACCAACGCAGTAAGGCTTGCCGGTGGCGCGGCAAATTCCCTGTTCTGGGCGCAAATATTTGCTGATGTATTTAAACTTCCGGTTGAGATAATAGAAACAAAAGAGCTGGGAACATTGGGATGTGCCATGGCGGCTGCAGTGGCAGCGGGTGTGTTTAAAGACCTGCAGGAAGCGGCACAAAACATGGTCAGGATCAAATGCAGAATTGAGCCCATAAGAGCCAACTTTCCAATGTATGAACGGAAGTATGCCTTGTATAAAAAGATATCTGATGCTTTGGAGAGCTCGGGCTGCTGGAGTCCTTAAGTTATCAGGGACCATCAGCCCTGGTAGAGACCAGCGGAGCATCCGGGGAAAATTTTCCCGTCTTCTGAAGGTTGAGGCTATGTGAGGTCTCTCAGACAATAATTTTTTTGCATGTTCCACTTTGATATTCAGTCGCTTATTCTTATTACTCCGGTTAATGACAACTGCAACCTTTTGTCGGTTTTTATTCTTGAATGCACCCGCGCAACATAAAGTGCCGCATGAATGCCAAGATCCCTTCCACTACCATTTATTTCTTGGTTATTCAGAAGCATGCAGAAGAGTCCCGGCAATTATAACATCATGAGGGTACTTATTCCTGTGGCATAAGGAGTTTCATTTTGCAGTAATTCAGCCATCGCAAATGAATGTCCAGCAAAGTAATTCTTAATGAAGGCTGGGATTTTGTTAAACTTTTCAGCGTTTTTTTCCGCATTCTTTTGAACATAGGGAATCAACTTCTTTAGCCTGAATTAAATCACTGTAATAATGCTATTTTTATTGATTGCAACTTATCTGGCCAAATGTGGTCTGGTTATCTTTCTTTTCCAGCCAACCCTGAAGCCTTTTATTATTGGTTCAATATTTCTGAAATTGTAAATTCTAATGTACTTTAGTGATGATTTAAATGACTTTGATACCTGAAATGAAGGTGTGATTTAATTGCTTGATTGTAAAAACGTAGGGGAAGTCATAATTGATCTGATAAACCATGTTTCCGGATAGGTTGAGGATGTAAAAGCCCGGGTGCTAAAGTACACGGAACGGCATTACTCTATAAATGAGCCGGAATTCATTATTTCAAGACTCTGTTTTAGGATGGTTCAAAAATGAAATATTATGATTATTAAAGCAATAAAAATATTTCTGATCATATGGCTGGCTTCTGTAATTAATTTTGAGATTCATGCTTCTCCACTCTTCTATGGCATACCCGGTATTCGAAATTTTTCGCGATCGCAGTATTCTGCGGGAGTTCAAACCTGGTCGTATACAGAAACTGAATATGGGCTATTGTATTTCGCAAATAACAGTGGCCTGCTTGAATACAATGGAACCACATGGACGTTATACCAATCAGTAAGGGCAGTTAACAGGGTTGTATGCGCAGATAGCGGCAGGATTTATGTGGGAGCCTTTAATGATTTTGGCTATTATGAAGATAATGAAAGAGGTACTTTACAATATCATTCTCTTACTCATTTAATAAAGGGTAAGATAGGAGATTTTGATGAAATATGGAGGATACATAAAACAAGTTTCGGTATTGTTTTTCAATCATTTAAAGCGATATTTATTTACCAGAACGGAAAAATAAACATTATATATCCTTCGTCGAACTTTCACTTTTCATATTATGTAAATGGCATATTATGGGTATATGATGAAGAACAGGGGCTTATGCAATACCGGGATGGTAAAGTAAGGACAGTGCCCTGTGGCGATTACTTTATCGGAACACAAATATGGTCAATATTGCCTTTGAACAATGATGAAGTTATAATAGGTACCAATAAAAACGGTATATTTCGCTGCAACGGCCGCACAGTAACTCCCTGGGGATCAAAAATAAATGAACAACTGAAAAAGTACCAGCTATATTCGGCAAAAAAACTTAAGAACAATTATTTTGCCTTTGGTACAATTCAGAATGGTTTAATAGTTACCGATACATTAGGTAACCCTGTATTTGAAATGAACAAAGAGCGTGGGTTGCAGAATAATACAGTTTTGGATATTGGCCAGGATTATCAAGGTAATATTTGGCTGTGCCTTGATAATGGTATTTCAATGATTGAATTTGATTCGCCTATTTCTTACTTTCAAAATTATTTTAGCATAGGAACCTTGTATGCGTCAGCTAAGTTTGGGGATAATATTTACCTTGGTACTAACCAAGGGCTTTTCTATATCAAAGTAAAAGATTTTATTGATCCTTCTAAGACAAAGTCTGATTTTAGGTTGATTGAAGGCACAGAAGGCCAGGTGTGGAGACTATCTGTGATTGATAATACACTATTTTGCGGTCATAAAAATGGAGTATTTCAAGTTCAGGAGAATAAAGCTATAAAAATATCTTCCATACCAGGAGCATGGAATTTTCTAAAAATCAATAATACGGGGCTCATTCTGGTAGGAACATATACGGGTCTGTCCGTATTGGAAAATCATGGTGGTTTATGGCAATTACGAAATATCATCAAAGGTTTTAGCGAGTCGTCGCGTTTTGTTCAGGATGATAAGATGGGAAATATTTGGGTCAGTCAAACATATAAAGGTATTTTCAGAATCAAAATTGATAGTTCATGGAGAAATGTTTTGGACGAACAGTTTTTTGCTTCAAAAAATGGTCTGCCTTCTGATCAGTCAAATTTGCTATTCAAGATTCAATCCGAAATATTAGTTGCTTCAATTAAAGGAATATTTGCATTCGATTATAAAACCGGAAAGTTTGAGAAAGTGTCAAGATTTACATCATATTTCGATAAAGAAATGGCAGTTGATTATCTATACCAGGATTCGGAGCAAAATATATGGTTCTCTGCTGATAAACATATAGGAGTGCTGCGCTTGCAGGAAGATGGTTCCTTTAAAAAGATTACAATTCCATTCTTAAAACTTGCCAATCAGATTGTCCCATCATTTGAACATATTCAAGAATTGGATCAGAATAATGTTCTTATTGGTATTGAAGGGGGATTTGCAAATTATGTTTCAAAATATAACAAAGATTACTCTAAACTTTGTACAATCTATATAAGCGATCTCAGGTCAAGTGATACAACGGAAGGCATCTACAGGTATAATGGCAAGAAATTAAGTCAAACTTTAATACCAGCTTTTAAGTATAAAAATAATAATATTTCCATTTCTTTTGCAGCAAACAATTTTGAGTCTCCTGAAATTGGTTTTCAATATAAATTAGCAGGTTTTGATGAAAATTGGTCTGAATGGACAACCCAGAATTTTAAAGAATACACAAATCTGCCTGACGGACAATATACTTTGATGCTTCGTGCCCGTAACAACGACCTGACGACTCCTTCTGAGCTATCTTTCAAATTCATTATTTTAGCACCGTGGTATCTTTCAGTTTATGCCTTGATTATTTATTTTGTATTGTTCATCGTTCTGATATACCTGGGGAAAAGATATTTAAATTATAGAATTGAGAAATCACGCCTTATTGAATACCTGAAGCAAAATGAAAAACTCCTTAGCTGTGAGCAGAAATCAAAGGAAGAGGCACTAATAGCTGAAAAAGAAATGCAACGACTTCGTAACGAGACTTTAAAACTTGACATGATCCATAAAGAAAAAGAGCTTGCTAATTCCACTATGCTTTTAATTAGGAAGAATGATATCCTGAACAAATTACAAAGTGATTTACGAAATATATATTTATCGCTTGGAAATGATACGGAAAAAAATAGGATAATCAGTCTGATAAATCGAATAGATAAGGAAATTGATAATGAAAGACAATGGAAAGTGTTCAATTTGCATATTGAACTGGTTTATGAAGATTTGTTTAAAAAATTAATAGAAAGATATCCTGATCTTACGCCACGCGAATTAAACTTATGTGCTTACCTCCGAATGAATATTTCGAGTAAGGAAATTGCAACTTTAATGAATATCAGTGCCAGGGGTGTTGAAATAGGCCGTTATCGTATACGAAAAAAACTCAGATTGGATCGCGAAGCTAACCTCACAGAATTCATGATTAACTTTTAATGAAAACCTTTTATTGAGCGATATTTTCCTCTTTTTTTTCTGGAAATTGATATGATATTTGACAGACTCATTTCGCCAGCAATTTCTTTTCTTTTACTAATCCTCCTGCACTATGAAAGATTTAATAGGCAGATATTCTTTGATGCAACAAGTTTATATTAATTGTTTATAAATAATTAATGAACAGCTATATACAATTTTTTTGATGTAAAAATGATGTAATGTATAGCTTATGCAAGATGAATATTTGATGCATCTCTAAATTTCTTTTTTACGTTCAAGTCAATCTATATTTGGTTATTCATAAACTCAATTCAGCGGCATCTGTAAGAAGAATTTTTTTTTGATGCATAATGAACAAGAAAGCTATTTATTTAGGAGACAAAGAGATAAAGTCCACAAGCCTCAGGTTGAAGGTCAATTTGTAGAAATTGAAAACGAAAAATTTTACAAAATCAGCAACTGCAACCAGATGCCTGATTTCTTTATGACCATTGTGAGTGATTCCGATCACTGGATGTTTATTTCGAGTAACGGCTCGCTTTCAGCCGGAAGGAAAGACCGAAACAACGCTTTGTTTCCCTATTATACCGTTGATAAAATTCATGATAACAGAGGTATTACCGGAAGTAAAACCTACCTGCTTGTAGATAAGGATGAGAAAACATATTTATGGGAACCTTTTTCAACCGAGTCAGAGAAAATATACACAATTGAACGAAATCTCTATAAAAGCATTTACGGCAATAAAATCATTTTCGAAGAGATCAATGTTGACCTGGGTGTCGGATTTCGATACGGCTGGTACAGCAGCGAAAAATTCGGGTTCGTAAAGAAGTCGGTCATCAGCAATCACAATACCGGATCAGTTACGGTTGATGTACTCGATGGGATTAAGAATATTCTGCCCAATGGAGTGGATTACGATTTTCAGAATGCATTCAGTAATTTGCTTGATGCCTATAAAAAATGTGAATTGCTCGAAGAAACCAAACTGGGCTTATACATGCTGAGCTCAATTCCGGTTGATCGCGCCGAACCGAGCGAATCGCTTAAAGCAACAACCGTTTGGTCAGTGCGGGCTAAATCATGATGCAAAGATTCTTATTTCCAACCACCAGGTTGAGAACTTCAAAAAAGGACAGGCGGTTGAAACAGAAACCGATATCAGGGCAACCCGCGGCGCATATTATGTGAATACAAGCCTTGAACTTGAAAAAGATGCCCGTAAAGAATGGATGATCGTTGCTGAAATCAACCAGGAAAGCGGCGATGTGGCCAACCTCAGCAATGCCATAAAAACCACGGATAACATGAAACAACAGGTTGACGCTGATATTGAAAAAGGAACATCGAACCTGAAGAAAATTGTTTCCAAAGCCGATGGAATGCAGATGGGCAATGACGAGTTAAGCTATGCCCGCCATTTCTCAAATACCTTGTTCAATGTAATGAGGGGTGGAATTTTCACTGACAATTATACACTTGATAAAACAGACTTTGTCCTTTTTGTCAGGGCAAATAAATAAGGATATATCAGCAAAATATAAAATCTGGCTTGATCAGCTTCCGGAAGAAATCAACTATACTGGAATTGATCAGGCTTGCCGAAAGCACCTCGGATTTTGACCTGATCCGGATTTGCTACGAATATCTGCCTCTTACTTTCAGCCGCAGGCATGGCGATCCAAGCCGCCCATGGAACCAGTTTTCGATTGAAACAAAAAATCCGGATGGCTCCGTAAAACTGAATTACCAGGGAAACTGGCGCGATATTTTTCAGAACTGGGAAGCACTCAGCCTTTCATATCCTGAGTTTCTGGAAGGTATGATCAGCAAGTTTTTAAATGCCACAACCGCCGATGGCTACAATCCATACCGTGTTACCCGCGAAGGCATCGACTGGGAATGTCCCGATCCGCACGATCCATGGGCCTATATTGGTTACTGGGGCGACCACCAGATTATTTACCTCCAGAAATTTCTCGAGTTATCCGATGAATTTCATCCGGGCACCCTGGATGCCTTGCTGAAAAAGGAAATGTTTGTTTATGCCAATATTCCTTACCGCATAAAATCATACACCGAAATTGTAAAAAATCCGAAGGATACCATTGTCTTTGATTTTGATTTAAATGATAAAATTAAGGAACTGACCCGTAAAACCGGTGCTGACGGAGTTTTGCTGAGAGGCAGGGATAATGAAATATACAGGGTTAATCTTACTGAAAAAATACTGGTTACCTTGCTTGCCAAGCTTAGCAATTTTATACCCGAAGCAGGCATCTGGCTCAACACCCAACGCCCTGAATGGAACGATGCCAACAATGCCCTGGTGGGTAATGGGGTTTCGATGGTTACGCTTTATTATTTAAGGCGTTTCCTGAAATTCTGGTCTGAACGGTTCAGCGAATCATGCAATACAGGAAATCACTGTTTCAGAAGAAGTAGAAACCTTATTCGACAGGATATTTACACTTTTTGCTGAAAATACAGCACTTGCTCGAAACCGGATTTTCAAATGCCGACAGGCGTCGTTTTGCAGATAGCCTTGGGGAAGCCGGAAGCGATTACAGAAACTCCATTTACGAAAAATCTTTCTCAGGCCGGAAAATGGTGGTTCAGGTAAAAGCTTTGTCTGAATTCACGCAACTCGCTTTGGAATATATGGATCAGTCCATAAAAGTAAACAAACGGGAGGATGGACTTTACCATGCCTATAACCTGATTTCATTCTCTGATCAAGAGTGTTTCAATCCGTCATTTGTACGAAATGCTCGAAGGACAGGTAGCTGTTTTAAGCTCCGGATACTTATCGGTTGAGGAAAGCCTTGATGTGCTTAATTCGTTGAAATGGAGTAATTTATTCCGTCGCGATCAGTACAGTTACCTGCTTTATCCCGACAGGCAATTGCCTCTTTTCACCAGAAAAATAATATCCCCGGCAGTAAGGTTAAGGAATCAAAACTTCTGAGCAAATTAATTGCCGATTCCGATTCGTCCATTATTAAGTAAAGATGATCTGGGTAATTTCCACTTTAACGGAACATTCCGTAATGCTGCCGTTTTGGAAAATGCCTTGAACCACCTTGATCCTGCTAAATATGCCCATCTTCTTGCCGAAGAAAAAGAAAAGGTTTTAGCAATTTTCGAAGAGCTTTTCGACCACCAGTCGTTTACCGGCCGGTCGGGTACATTTTATGGGTACGAAGGATTGGGAAGCATATACTGGCACATGGTTTCGAAATTGTTGCTTGCTGCCCAGGAATGCTATTTCAAAGGCGTTTATGAAGGAGCTGATCCTG